>CAXXGC010000014.1:0-10448 GCA_963667875.2 Melioribacteraceae bacterium | reverse complement strand
TTGTTTCAATTCCTAAAATTATTGCCGATGAAGCACTTATTTATTTTAATAATTTATCATCTGAAATTAAAATAAATTTAGTTGCCGATTCCCCATAACATTTATGTTAAGCGGAAACCCTATACAAACGGCAAATAAAATTAAAGACTTTATTAAACGCGGAAACAGTATTAGTTTTTTTAACAAGCCAATATTGCAGGCTGTAACCGTTAATCCTTTTTACCCCAAACCAATAGACCACTATTTTGTTACTGAATACGTTGATAAAAACGAATTATTAAATTCAGTTCAAAATAAATTATCCCTAAACGTATATAACATTAAAGAAAACCCACCGATTGATCTACCGTTTTTGAATTAAATATTTTGTGGTTTCAAACAGGCCCGAACACTGATAAGGGTTATAAATGAAATTAAAATAAATATTTTGTTTTAATTTCAAATATGGTCTTTTTATTACTTTACTATTTGCAAAATTATTTTAGTGTTTTTCACTTTTTTATGGTGTATTAACAATAAATCTTGTAAATTAATAATATAATACAAAAAGGGAAAATATATGCCGCCTGAAAAGAAAAAACGGGTTACGCAATATGGGGCAAATATTATTATTATGTTTATTGTTACAACAAGCATAATAGTCGCTTTATATTTTTATGATTTTTATAAAGACGGCTTAATATTATCATATCTAAACGACTTAAACAAAATATCGGAAATAAAAACTAACCAAATTAATGAATTATTAATAGTATGTTTTGGGTTATTATTAATATTAATTTTTATATCAATAATTATAATTATTAACAAAAAAAGGATAAATAACTCGTTGGAATATTTATCTAAATTCGATGAAGAAATACAAACGAATGAAAAATATTTAAATGATATTTTGAAATATTCAAACGATATAATTCTGCTGATGGACCTTAAAGGAAATGTAATAAAAGTAAACAATAGCGCTTGTGAAAAATATGGATATACGGAGGACGAAATATTAAGGAATAGTTTGTTCGATTTGACGAAAAAAGAATCTTTACAAAAAATTCAAACCAATCTGGATAAACTATCCTCAGTAAATGAAATAAATTATGAAGTAGAGCAACAAAAAAAAGATGGAACAGTTTTTTTAGCAAACATTAAAAACAGTATAATAGAAATTGAAGGGCAAAAATATATTCAGTGTTCAATTAAAGATATTACTGAAACAAAAGAAACTTTGGAAAAAGCAAAGGAAAGTGAACGGGTTTTATCAACATTGTTAAATAATTTGCCGGGAATAGCATATAGATGTAAAAATGACGCTAATTGGACGATGGATTTTATTAGCGAAGGGTGCAAAAAATTAACAGGATATGACAGGGAACAGTTGCTGGGCAATAAAGATCTTTCATATTCCGATTTAATAATTAAAGATGATAGAGACAAAGTATGGATAAAAAACTCAGGAAGCCTTAAAAAACAAAGTCCCTTTTGAATATGAATATAAAATAAACACTAAAAATAATACTATAAGATGGGTTTCTGAAAAAGGGCAAGGCATTACAGATGATTTTGGTAATTTATTGTTTTTGGAAGGGTTTATAAGTGATATTACAGAAAAGAAAAGTGCACTAGAAAAAGTAAGAGAAAATGAAAAAACATTTAAACATGCTTTTGAAAATGCAATAATAGGGAAATCTATTATTTCGTTGGATGGAGATTTTATAAATGTAAATAAAGCTTTTTGTGAAATGGTGGGGTATAACCGCGAAGAATTATTAACATTTAAATTTACAGATTTAACACATGCAGAAGATATTAAAGATAGTGAATTACGTTATAATGAATTTCTAAAAAATAAAATAAATGAAAAAAAATATTTCAAAAGATATGTACATAAAAACGGCAGTATTGTTTATGTTGAAATAAGCACAAAATTACAAATGGATGAATTGGGAACACCTCAATATTTTATTACGGACATTATTGATGTAACCGAAGAACAGATGATTAAAGCAGCATTAGTGGAAAGCGAGGAAAAATATAAACTTCTTGCTGAAGCCGCACATGAGGGAATAATTTTAATTAATAAAGAAATGGAACTTTTATTTGTTAATAATTATGCGTCAGGATTTATTGGGAATGGTAATCAAAAACCGGAACAACTTTTATTAACAAATAAATTACAAAATTTATTAAATATACCCATTGATGATTTTGTTGAAGTTTTTAAGAATAATATTGTAAAACAGATTGAAACTTATATAGAAATAAATAAAAGGACAATTTATTTGGAAACCAATTTGGTTCCAATAGTTGATAAAAACAATCTAGTTACAGCAATTCTTGGAGTTGCGCGTGATGTGACGGATAAAAAAATAATGCGTGAAAACTTAGATAGAACAAGGGAAATGCTGCAATTAGTAATTAACACAATACCGCAGCGTGTGTTTTGGAAAGACAAAAATAATAAATATTTGGGTTGTAATAAAAATTTTGCCGATGATGCCGGTTTTAGCTCTGCAGAAGAAATTATTGGCAAAACAGACTACGATTGTATTTGGGCTAATGACGCTCAAAAATATATTAAAGATGATAATGAAGTAATGAATTCAGGAATAATTAAATTAAATTTTGATGAGGGACTACAAAAAAGTGATGGTTATTATTGGATTAAAACAAGCAAAATCCCTTTGTTTGATAAAAACGGGTAATATATTTGCAGTGCTTGGCGTTTACGAAGATATTACGGAAAAAAGAAAAACCGAAGGAGAATTAAAAGAGACATTAATTAAATTAGAAAGATCGAATAAAGAATTAGAGCAGTTTGCTTATGTGGCTTCGCACGATTTACAGGAGCCGTTACGAATGGTTTCCAGCTATGCACAGCTATTAGAAAAGAAATATAAGGATAAATTGGATGATGCTGCAAATGAGTATATTTTTTATGCTGTTGACGGTGCCAGACGGATGCAAAAATTGATAAATGATCTGCTTGATTATTCGAGGATAACTAGTAAAGGCAAAGACTTTACAAAAGTGAATTTGTCGATGGTATTAGGACGAGTAATGATTAATTTATACAACAAAATTAGTGAAAAAAACGCTATTATTGCAAACGGATTTTTGCCAAATGTTTGGGGTGATGAGGTGCAGCTTATAAGAGTTTTTCAAAACTTAATAGATAATTCATTAAAATACACTAAGGATAAAGAATCTCCCGGTATATATATATCATCTGCTGAACAAGGAGATAAGTATGTAATAACAGTAAAAGATAACGGAATTGGAATAAATGAGGAATATAAAGAAAAAATATTCAAATTGTTTGAACGACTTAATTATAATAAAGAAGATCAGGGAACGGGAATAGGACTATCGATATGCAAAAGAATTATTGAAAGGCATGGAGGTGATATTTGGCTGGACACAACAATACAGGATGGAGCCGCATTTTGTTTTACGCTTAAAAAACACGAGGAATAATATATGAAGAATTCGGGAAAAGTGTATCCAATTGAGATATTATTAATTGAAGATAATCCGGGTGATGTAAAGTTAACTCAGCTTGCATTATCCGAAATAAGAGTGCATAATAATCTAAATGTTGTAACAAACGGAGTTGATGCAATTGATTATATTTATCAAAACGGACAGTATAAAGATGCGCCCCGCCCTGACATAATTTTATTGGACTTAAATTTGCCTAAAAAAGATGGACGAGAGGTGTTGAAAGAATTAAAAAGTGATGATAACTTTAAAAGAATTCCAATAGTAGTTTTAACATCCTCAAAAGCCGAGGAAGATATTTTAAGATCATATGACCTGCACGCTAATTGTTATATAACAAAACCATTGGATTTATTGCAATTTTTTGAAATAATAAAATCAATTGAGAATTTTTGGCTGACTATTGTAAAACTTCCTATTGAATAAACAAAAAAAAAGAGGAGTTTTATGGACAATCATAAATTTAGTGTGTTATTAATTGAAGATAATCCGGGTGATGCTCTTTTAATTAAAGAAATGTTGAACAGCTGCGAAGGGGTTTATAATCAAATAGAAATATTTGAATCACTAAAAGAAATTGAGGTCAATTATTCAAAAACTGATCCGGATGTGTTATTAATTGATCTTTCTTTACCTGACAGTAAAGGAATAAATACATTTATTAAAGTTAAAGAACTGTATGGTTATAAACCATTGATTGTTCTTTCGGGTTATGACTCGGAAGAAACCGCACTAATAGCAGTTCAAAAGGGGGCTCAAGATTATTTAGTAAAAGGGAAAATTGATGAAATAATATTAAACAGAAGTATTTTATATGCTATTGAAAGAAAAAAACTTGAAAGTGCAGTTAAAGAAAGCGACCAAAACTTTAAATTACTTGCCGATAATGCTCCAATGTTCATTTGGATGGCTGATAAAACCGGAAAAGCAATATATTTTAATAAACGCTGGTTAAAATTTGTTGGTAAAACAATTGAGGAGATAGAAGGTAAAGATTGGATGGGGTTTATTCATGAAAATGATAAAGCCCTTGTAAATACAACATATATTAAAGCATATAAAAATAAAGAATTTTATAATATTGAATATCGGTTAAAGGGCGGTAACGGGGAATATATATGTATAGTTGAAAAAGGAGCGCCCCATTATGACTTGTCGAATAAATTTATTGGATTTATTGGATCGTGTTTAGATATTACTGAAAGGAAAAAGGCAGAACTGGAAATAGAACGAAGTAAACAAAAGTATAAATTTTTAACAAAAAACAGTTCGGACGTAATATGGGCATTGGATTTACAGTTCAAAACTATATATGTAAGCCCATCAATAAAAAATTTTTTGGGTTATTCAGTTGAAGATTTTTTACAACTATCTACTGATAAATACTTAACAAAACACTCGTTTGAATATACACAAAAGGTTTTTGCAAAAGCAATTGAGGACTATTACTCAAAAGGAATAAACTATATTTCGAATACGGAAAATATTGAGCTTGAATTTATAAGCAAAAATAAAAAGATAGTACATGGGGAAATTAATGCAAAAACTTACCTTGGAAGAACCTGAAAATGTACTTACAATAATAGGTGTTACAAGGGATGTAACCTTAAGACGAATTGCTGAAGAAAATAAAAAGAATTATCAAAACAAAATGGAAATTTTATCTAAAACGGCAATGTCGTTTATGAAATATAAGATTGATGAAAATATATACAATTTAATTGGACAAAATTTAACTCTGCTTATTAATGATGCATATATAATAATCAACTCAATTAAAAATAAAACAAATACAACCGAAGCTGTGTTTGGATTAAATAATCACATTGAGATTATTAATAAAATTATCAATAAAAAAATAATTGGACTTAAGATACCACTATCGGAAGAAGCTTACCAAAAACTTAAGGATGGAGAGTTGATTGTTCTGTCAAATGGAATTATCGATTTGATGCTTAATTCAGTTCCGCACGCCATAAGTTATTCAATTGAAAAAACTACTTGATATAGGTGATGTTAATGTTGTTGGGATAAATAAGGAGGATGAGTTAATTGCAAGCGTTGTTATTGTTCTAAAAAAAGGAAATGTTATTAAAGATAAAAATATAATCGAAACTTTTATTCATCAAGCAGCAATAGCATTTCAACGTAAAGAATCGGAAGAGAATCTATTACAATCCGAAAAACAACTTAGAGAAATGAATGCAGCAAAAGATAAATTATTTTCAATAATAATCGCACGACTTGCGCAGTCCCTATCAGGGTTTGCTGGGTTATGTAGATCTTTTATCAAGAGATTTTGAAGTGTTGGATAAAAATGAAATAAGACCAATAATAGATGATATAAATAAAATGCTTAACTGCCAATATAATTTGTTGGAAAAATTATTAGACTGGGCAAATTTGCAGCGAGGTAAATCTAGATTTTTTGTTGAATTAATTAATACTAAAAACACAATTAATGATGTAATAGAAATTCTAAAATTAAATATTGGAAATAAAGAAATTGAATTAAAAAAATATAATGACTGAAGATATTTTTCTTAAGGCCGATTTTCAAATGTTTAGATCGATTATTAATAACTTATTAACCAACGCCATTAAATTTACTAATAGAGGCGGTAAAATAATTGTAAGTGCAAGTAAAAAAAATAATGAAGTGGAATTTGTTATTAAAGACTACGGGATTGGTATGACGAATGAGGAAATTAATGAATTATTTGATATAGCTAAACAAAAGACAAAATTGGGTACTGAAAATGAACATGGTACCGGACTGGGACTAATTTTGTGCAAGGAGTTTATAGAAAAACATGGCGGCAAAATATGGGTAAAAAGTGAACTAAACCAAGGGTCGGAATTTTATTTTACACTTCCGTATTAATACTTGTTTGGGGTAAAAATAATAATAAATTTAGTGCCAAAGCCGGGTTTACTTTCAACAATAATTGTTCCATTATGCCTTTCAGTCATTTCTTTACATAATAACAACCCGAGCCCTGTACCTTTTTCGTTATTTGTACCAGGAGTTGAATTTGTGGTTGTGATTTTAAATAAACTGCGAATTTTATTTTCATCCATACCAACACCGGTGTCGGAAATAGTAATTACAATGTTCGAATCTTTAAAGTAAGCTTCAAGATTAACCGTTCCCTGATTTTTTGTAAATTTAATACCGTTAGCAATTAAATTAACCAAAATTGAACTTATCATTTTTCTGTCGGCAAAAATTTTAAAGTTGTCTTCAATCTTTGAATTAAGGGTGATATATTTTTTTGAAAGCAAATCCCCTTTAGCAGATTAAATACATCAACTTGTAAATCATTTAAACTAAAATTTTCGGGAATAAACTGAATACGTCCTGTTTCAAATCTTGTCCAATTTAACAAGTTTTCAATTAAGTTAAATAAATTTTGAGCGGAAGTTTCAATTGTGCCAACATATTCTTTTATTTCTTCTTTAGAAAGAGAATCAAGCTCGTTAAGAATAAACGAAGTAAATCCTAATAATCCCTGAAAAGGACTTTTTTAAATCATGGGATATCATCGAATAGAATTTATCTTTGCTTTTGTTAATTTCTTCCAATTCTTTTGAGTAGACAAATTAAATCTTCTTCTTTAGTTTTACGTTTGTTGGCGTTTGCAATTATTTGTGCGGTTAATTTATAAACACCAAGTACTGTCTTCATCAATTTCAGTTAATTTTTCCTCTTTGCAAAATCCAATAATTCCCCAAAAATACATTTTCTAGTTTAATAGGAATAAATATTATTGATTGAGTATCCTTACTGCATAAATTATCTTTAAAAACAGTAAAATGAATTATTTTCAGGGGTTTCAAGGTTATTAAATAATTACGGGTTCATCATTATTAAAATATCCAAAGATATTGTTTAAACTCTTCAACTTTGATATCGGAAATATTATTGGAAATAATATAATTTTCAGACCAAAAATGTTTTAAAAGAAGATTTTTGTGATTCACTTGATAAAGTGAAAACAAAACTTGATTTATTTTCAGCAAAAATGGTAATAAACCTTAAAGTGTTGTTTATTTCGCGGTCAATTTGTTCAACACTAAGGTTAATAAGTTTTGAGGAAGCCGCACTCAAAAATTCAATAAACTTAACGCGGTTTCGTAATTGTGAAGCTGTTTCGGTTAATATTTTATTTGATTTTCTTTTTAGTCGATATCGGTTTGAAATTAAAAATAATACAACGGCAAAAACTGTAATGAGGATTATTAAATAATTTCGCTGAAGTTTGTTAGTCCCAACTAAATAATCGTTTTCGTTTCTTTTTTGATCGGTCTCGTATTTAATACGCAGTTCTGCCATTTTTTGCAGTCTTTCCTCATTTCTTAACTGCTCGTTTGCCTTTAAAAAATAATTTTTTATATAGCGAGCTTTTAACTACATCATGTTTATAATAATAGGCCGTTTGTAAGATAATAAATAACCGTCTCTAGTAATTTGTGGTGTTTAATTTGTAATGCAAGTTCAATACTTCGGTTTAACATTCAATAGCTTTATCAGCATTGCCCATATGTAAATTAACGCTGGCAATATTTTCAAGTGTGTTAATAATGTCGCTTGTTTCCCTAATGTCTTTTTATTATGTTATGACTTTTCGTAGTAAATAAGTGCGGTTTTATAATCGCCTGTTGTTTCTTTTAAATATCCAATATTATTTAATAATTTTGAAATACCTGAAAGGTTATTGGTTTTTTCGAATATAACAAGTGCTTTAGAATAATATTCGTTAGCTTTATTGTAATTGTTAAGTGCATTATAAACTGTTCCCAAATTATTATATATATTGGGAAGTAGTTTATTATCCCTTGGCTTCATTACAATAATCTAACGCTTTTTGAAAATATTTTAATGCAACGTTATATTCCTCAATTTGAATATATATGATGCCGATATTATTATATGAAGTTGAGATTGTTTGAGGATTACCGAATTTCAAATCTATTTGAAGTGCTTCTACAAAATAGGACAAAGCATGATCGTAAGTATCAAGTTTCTATAGGCTAAACCAAGCAGCCGCAAGGAATTTGAAATGCCTTTATAATAATTAATTTCTTTTGATAAATCTAAAGACTTTTCAGCAAGCTAATAGCAGTAGTAACAGAATTATTAATATTTGCCTGAGCAGAATCGATAATTTTATCAATAGCTTTAGCTTTATTTTTATCAATCCCGCTGCCGCTTATCGAATCAATAAAAGATACTTTTTGTGCAAAAATAAGAGAAGATGATATTAGTAAAAATAATAATATTTTTTTCATCATAATTACAGTTTAAGCTTATTTGATTTTTGTAACAAAAATGTTTACAAATGCAAATAAATAATAATCGAACAACTAATATAATGAGATTTTGCAACTAAATAAAAAAAATAAATATAGAAAGCGTATAATGTTAAATAATAGTGACAACTATCACAAGAATTAAGAATTATCAAAAATAATTTGTATATATTCCAAATAATAGTTTACAATAATAAAAAAAATATTTAACTTATAAATGCAGCAATAAGTACTGATTTATAAAAAAGCGAGGTAAAAAATGTCTAATAAAAAAAAGCACAAAAAGAAAGGGCACAAGGAAGACGAATTTGAACTTGAAGTAGAAGAAAAAAAGGAAGATGAACCTAAAAAGAAAAGGTGAAAGATCACCCTAAAAAAGAAAAAATGAGTAAAAAAGATTATGAAGAAGAACTTGAAAAACTCCAAATTGAATTAGTAAAGCTGCAGGAGTGGATAAAATATAAGGAGCTAAAAGTTGTAGTCGTTTTTGAAGGACGTGATGCGGCCCGGTAAGGGGGGTGCAGTTAAAGCAATTACTCAAACGCTACAATCCTAGAGCATGCAGAGTTGTAGCATTGGCAAAACCAACAGAAAGAGAAAGAACCCAATGGTATTTTCAAAGATATGTTTCGCATTTACCTGCAGCCGGAGAAATTGTTTTATTTGATAGAAGCTGGTATAACAGGCCGGTGTGGAAAGAGTTATGGGATTTTGTACTGACTCGGAATATCAGGAGTTTTTACGCAGCTGTCCCGAATTTGAAAGAATGCTTACCGTTCAGACATTATTGTAATAAAAATACTGGTTCTCGGTTAGTGATGAAGAGCAGGAAAAAAAGATTTCAGGATAGGATTAATAGTCCTACAAAACAATGGAAGCTAAGTCCTATGGATATTGAAGCACGTTCAAAGTGGGTAGAATATTCCAAAGCCAAAGATGAGATGTTTGCTTATACCGATATTAAACAAGCTCCATGGTTGTTGTGGATTCCGATGACAAACGCCCGGCAAGGTTAAATTTGATTTACTCATTTGTTATCGCTTATCCCTTATGAGGAAATTAAAACTCCTAAAATTGTTTTACCTGAAAGACAAAAAAAATACCGGATATGTTAGACCACCTATGAGTGATCAAACATTTGTACCAAAGGTTTATTAATCCGTAGGTAAAATTAGCAAAAAGTGGATGTTTGCTTTACAAACGGTGCTAAATTGAGGAGTAATAAGCTCAAATGCGGAGTAGTTGTCAAATATTGCACTTCGGAACTCACCCATCGACTCAGCAAACCCGCTGAGTACACCGCCCTCTCTTAAAAATAGAGGGGGAATATAAAAACGTAATGATATACTAAATATTCGCTTAGTTTATAACCCAGCTTTAACAGGTTGTGTGAAAATTGGGGATAATATATCCAAAGGTGGCACGGCTCTGCCGTGCTGGTGGTTGGTGGGGTGCGCGTTATTACAAACATGGCACTTCTCCGAAGTGCTTGTATGGGAATAGTAAAGCTATAACTAAAGTTGTTACAATAAGTTAGAAGGTTTTTAAATAACCCCAGGCTTTTAAGCTGGTGATCTGGAAAAAGAAAATTTAATATTTGAGGTTTTAACCCAAGCATAATAAAAAATAATTCGAATTGTGAA
>CAXXGC010000013.1:0-703009 GCA_963667875.2 Melioribacteraceae bacterium | reverse complement strand
GAATGATGTTGATGCTTATATTATTCGAGGGATTTCAAAGAAAGACCTGCAAGATTATCAAGGGGCAATAAAAGATTATAACAAAGCGATAGAATTAAATCCGAATTATGCCAATGCTTGTATCAATCGAGGAGTTGCCAAAAATAATTTGCAAGATTATCAAGGTGCAATAAAAGATTATAACAAAGCGATTGATTTAAATCCGAATTATGCTGATGCATATATCAATCGCGGGATTTCAAAGCATAATTTACAAGATTTTCAAGGGGCAAAAAAAGATTATGACAAAGCAATAGAATTAAATCCAAATTATGCTATAGCATATAACAATCGCGGGCTTTCAAAGCATAATTTAAAAGATTATCAAGGGGCTATAAAAGATTATAACAAAGCAATAGAATTAAATCCGAATTATGCTGATGCTTATATCAATCGTGGGATTTCGAAGCATAATTTACAGGATTATCAAGGGGCAATAAAAGATTATAACAAAGCAATAGAATTAAATCCGAATTATGCGTTGGCTTATTATAATCGCGGACTGGCGAAAAACGCAATAAATGATAAACAGGGTGCTTATGAAGATTGGAGCAAAGCAGGAGAATTAGGAGATATAGATTCCTATGCCATGATAAAAAAATATTGCATAGGTATTAAATAAATAAAACTTTTAATATTTTACCTATTTTGATATATATAAAATAACGGGGTAAAATATTAACTTACCCAGTTATGTGTTTAATGCTATTTTATATAAACAAACTTTTTAGTATCGTAAAAATTACCTGCCGAAATTGAATAAAAATAAATTCCTGACGCAAAATCATTTTTGTACAAAACGGGGTTAAATTCAACCGAATAAGATCCTGCTTCTTTTTCCTCATTTACCAATGTACACACTTTTTGGCCTATTAAATTAAAAACCGAAAGATTTACATTTTCCTTATGCGGAATTGAATATTTAATTGTTGTTGAAGGATTAAACGGATTAGGATAATTTTGTGCTAAATTGTAATCGCTTACATTATTTGTTAAATCCACAAATAATTTGCCAATTAACTTTATTTGGCCCGAATAATCAAACTGATATAATAAATATTCGTATTTGGAATAATCATTAATATTAACCTTAAATGAATAATTGTTAATTCCCGTAGTAGTGCCGTTTCCGTTAACCCATCCAATAACTGTTTCATCGGTATTTGTTTTTTTTGCGCGTATTTCAAATCCTTTATTGTTTAATTCGGTGGCGGTTTCCAATTTAAAATAATGTTTGAACCGGAAATGTTATAGTTAAATGAAGTCAACTCAACCGGCAGTTCAATATTTACATCAAATTTATAATAACCTAACGGGGCAGTTAAAGGTTTGGTTATAGTTTTACCGCTGTTGGTACTTGCGGATATATAATAATATACTTTTTTACCGGCTTGCTGCTGAGGTAAAAATACGTAAAAGGAATCCGTATTTGAATTAAACATCGAAATACTGTTAAAGGGTGAAGTTAAATCGGTTGTCCAAAATACTTGCGCATTATTAATTCCGCTTTTAGTTTTAATTGATGCTTTTATTAAATATCCGTTGGATGTTAAAACATTTTCATTAATTGGAATGTGTGAAATTAAGACCGGTTCTCTGCTGCCAATTTCTTTAGTAATACAATGAATAGTTCCTAACGAGGGGATTATTTCGTTGCTGTTTATTCCAACAACATTATAACCGGGCATAGCTTCGCGGTAAATTCTAAAAGCGGTTGTATCGTATTTAAGTTCGTAAGTTGGAATAATAACTGTTTTATTTACAATTAATGAATTTGTATATGTGCGGTAATCACCACCGGAATTTGGATAAGCTCCGTTTTGCGGTGGCATTGGAATTCGTACAATTTTATATGGTTTACCATAACAGCTTACAAAATTGTTTTGAATGTATTGTAAATTTGCTTCTATTTGCGGACCATCGGCAACCCCGGCAGGATATTGACCTACAAGTAATGTTTCTTCATCCAATAATTTCATGTGCATATCAATATGATGAATTTCATCATAAGGTAATGTTTCCATTTTGATGAATCTTTTTATCCCCATAAACTGAGACATAATTGAATTAACTTCGGCTTCTGTTTTTGTCGGGTTTTCATTAAGTATCAATTTAGACGCAAAGCCGGTACCAAAACCGTCGGTCATAAAATTTCCACCTGTATTAATCAGATTGTAAGGTGAAACCGTAGTTTGGTATAATGGAAGTGATTGATTAACTGCAAATATTCCGGGAATTAAATCGTCTGCCGGTCTTGGGCGGTTATAAATCCAATCTATTATATATAAGCTATCAACATCATTTGAATAAACTGACCATGGACCGTAATCGCGGCACCATATAGAATTGTAATTAGCATATATAAAATATAAATTATTAAGCGGAACCCCGCCGTTAGTTAAATACGATTTTACGGTATTCGAATCGGTACAAACAATATAAACTTTACATTCATCTTGTACATAATTTACAATTTGCCGTAAAATTGAGGTGTATGACGTCCATGTAATAAGAACTCCGTCAAGTTCTTCCCATTCAGCCATTGTTCTAACAGGCTGCAGCGGGGGATTTACATACCCTTTTGAAAAGATAGGGGGTTTATAACCTTTTAAAAGCTCAATTTCTTTTGTAGTTAAATTATTAGGTAGGTCTTGTCCAAATAAATTTGAGGTTAAAAGAATTAAAATAGAAAAAATAATTAATTGTTTCATAAAAATAGATTTCCGTAATAATTAAACAAATTTAGCAAATAAATACTTATGTGTAAATTAATGAAAGAATGAATAAGTAAAATTAAAAATATTAATTGCATAAACAAAAGTTATTTTGTATTTTCATCAATTATAAACTAATAGACCTGTTGTTTTTTTTAGTTCAATATAATACTTTGAATATTTATTTAGGTAGGCAACAATAAAATTTTGGCATTAGTACACTAAGCAAGCTTTTGTTCCGTAAATTAAAGTGTTTTTGAGGTAGCTATGGATTTTTCGCTTGAAATAAAGAAAATAACAGAAGAATTAGTTAAATTAAAAGATGAAAACGATGAATTAAAAAAAATTATACAAAAAAAAATATTTTTACCTGGAAATGATTCCTCCAAGCCTAATAATATTATAGAATTTAATCCTATCCCGCCCTCAAAATATTTTACCCTGCAAAGCGAATTTGAAAGTTTACTTTCGGTGCTGCCGGATGTTGTATTAATACATATTAACGGTGTTATTGTGTATTCAAATAATGCGGCTACCGAGTTAACCGGTTATACGCATGATGAATTTATTGGTGCTCATGTTCTTGAATTTGTGAATGAAGAACACCGAACCTTGATAGTTGAGAATATTAAAAAAAGGAAAAGAGGGGAACTGATTAATGGGTATGAATTAAAAATAAATACAAAAAGCGGGGAAATTAAAGAAGTATTAGTAAGGACTTCAGGCAGCATTTATTCGGATTCGGAAGCTGTGGTGATTATATTAATTGATATTACTGAAAATAAAAGAGCTGAGAGAAAATTAATTGAAAGTGAAGAAAAATTCAAAAAATTAGCTGAATTTGGACCGTATGCAATTTTAATGTACCAAGATGATAAGTGGATTTATGCAAATTCGGCAGCAGAAAAAATATTTGGTTATACAAAAGATGAATTATTTAAGATGAATTATTGGGAATTGGTTGCCGATGAAAAAAAAGGTGAAATTATAAAAATTGGTAAATTAAGGCAAAATGGTGAATTGGCACCACATGCTTATGAACTTTTAGTAAATACAAAACAAAATGATACTAAATGGGTTTATGTTAATGGAAATTCAATTAAAATAAACAATAAAAACGCCGGTTTAATTTCGTTAATAGATATTACGGAATTAAAAGAAATAGAATCAAAGTTAAGGTCAAATGAAAAAAATTAAAAAACGTAGTGGAAAATACTCCAATAATTACATTTGAAATAGACCAAAATGGTTATTTCCAATTATTTGAGGGTTCGGGTATAAAAGATTCTATTTTTAGTACTGAAGAAGTTTTAGGTCTTTCATTTTTAGATGTTTTTAAATTTTATCCCGATATTTGTGAAAAATTTAAACGAGCACTAAATGGAGAAACGCAAAAATTTGTTAATCTGTTTGAAGATACTTATTTAGAAACAATAATCAATCCGGTTAAAGCTGCCGATGGTGAAATAATATCTTGTATTGGAGTTTCAATTGATATTACTGATAAAAAGCAAAATGAACAAAAAATAATTAGTCAAAACGAAGAATTGCTTAAATTGAATAGTGAAAAAGACAAATTTTTTTCAATTATATCACACGACTTGCGAAGTCCTTTACATGGATTATTGGGGATTACCAAAATGTTATGTGAAGAATACGATGTGTTAAATAAAGAAGAATTTAATGAAATCAGTAAAAACATGTATAGCTCTGCATTAAATTTGAATAAATTACTTGAAAATTTGCTGATCTGGTCCAAAAATCAAAGAGGACTTTTAACATATACACCAAAGATATTTTTACTTTCAGAAAAAATTCAATTAAATATATTATCTATAAAACAAAAATTGCGCGAAAAAGAAATTTCAATTAATGTGATTGGAGATGAAAGCATTCAAGTTGTTGCTGATGAAAATATGCTTGATGGTATTCTTAGAAATTTACTTTCCAATGCGTTAAAATTTACAAGAAGAGGAGGGGTAATTAGAATTAATTTTTGTAAGATTGGGAAAGATTTTGCCCGCATAGCCGTGCAGGATAATGGAATTGGAATTAAACCGGAAGATTTACCCAAAATATTTAAAATTGATGAAAAAATAAAAACAAAAGGTACCGAGGGTGAACCAAGCAGTGGATTAGGTTTAATATTATGTAAAGATTTTGTTGATAAACAAAAGGGGGAAATTTGGGTGGAAAGCAAAGTAGGCAGCGGAACAGTAATTTATTTTACTTTACCATTATTTAAGTAATTGGAAAAACTTACTAATTTAAGCAGGGAGAAATAGTATGTTTCTTAAAACATCGGATATGGAGGAGCTTACCTTGGGTTTTGGTAATTATTCATGTAACTGGGGTGTGCATATGTGCGGTTTGTATCAAAGCGAACAAGAAAGAGATGAAATAATTTTTGGGTTTTTAAAACAGGGTTTAATTGATGGTGATTTGGACTTATATTGTCCATCGGAAAGAACACCACAAAATTTTAATGAAAATTTTTTGTGTTCGTGTCCTGAATGCAAAGATCAGTTGTTTGATGAATCGAAATTTAAAATGTTAACATCTAAAGAATTATATTATCCAAACGATGAATTTGATCCATTGTATATGGATACAGCTTTGAATAACTTTTTTGCTAAATCGCAATTAAACGGAAGAAGGAATATTAGAGCAACTGCCGAAATGGTCTGGGCATTACAGGCCATAAAAGGAGTAAAAAATTTATTTGTTTATGAATCAAGATTAAATTATTTTATAGCTAATAAACCATGGATTAGTATCTGCTTATATAATGTTCAAAAATTTTCGGGTTCAATGATAATGAATGTTTTAAGAACCCATCCATATACAATAAATTGCGGGGTTATTACAAAAAACCCTTATTATATTCATCCCGATGAGTGGTTGGAAGCAAATGCCCCTGAGTTTAAAAATAAAGGATAATAAATGGTAAATCTTTCGCATGATATGTTGTTATTAATAACAAATTTATCTCAAATTAAAGACAAAGACAAACTAAAGCAATTATTTATTGAAGAACTTCATGAACTTTTCCCATTTATTGATTTTGAATGGGTGAATAAAATTGATAATGAATCGAGTCGATTTGTTGAAGTGTGCACCAGAAATAATGGTTACGGTTATATAAATATTTCCAATTTAAGTATTATTTCAGAGGAAACATTTGATCTGCTTTCAAATTCGTGTCAAATATTGGCAATTTTGATTGAACGGCTTGAGCAGGAAGAAGATTTAATCCGGCATAAAAATCATCTTCAATATTTAGTTGAAGAGCAAACACTTGATTTAATAAGTAAAGAAACAGAACTGCTTTCAATAACCGAAAGTACACCCGATGTTATTATTCGGTTTACAAACAATGGACGCATTCTTTACTTTAATAATAATATACGGTCACTTTTTCAAAAATCACCTGATGAAATTCTTGGTAAAAGCATAAAAGACCTGGCCTTTAATGAAAAAATTATTTCGTTTTGGGAAAATAAAATTGCCGAAGTATTACAGATAAAAATACTTTTAGAGGAAGATATTGAATATTTTGTAAATAATTTAAAGACTGTTTTAAATATTAGAATGATTCCCGAGTTTGATGAATCAAAAAATGTTATTTCTGTTTTATCGGTTATAAGAGACATAACACAGCAATCAATTGCTTTAGAATCTGCAATTGAAATTAAAAAGTTATACGAAATAATATCTGCAAACAGTACGGATCTGGTTTGTCTGCACGAAGCTGATTCAAAATATGTTTGGATTTCACCATCAGTTGTTTCTATATTGGGGTATACTCAGGAAGAAATGATTGGCCAATATCCATCTAATTATTTTCATCCCGATGATATTCAAAAAATACTTAATCCATCAAGAAAAAAAGTATCAATTGATAAATTGTTTGATCGTGTTGAATATAGAATTAGAAAAAATAATGGCGAATATATATGGTTTGATACCGTAGTTAAACCAATTTTAGATGAAACTAATAAGGTGGTTTATATTCAAAGTTTATCGCGAAATATTACGGATAGAAAACTTGCAGAAGCAAGATTAGAGGAAATTACAAAAAAAGAGAAAGACAAAAAAGTAATAAACGATGTTTTAACAGAAATAATTTCGCACGATATTAAAATTACAATAGAAAATATTGTTTCTGAACTTAATAATTTAAAAAAAATAACAGCGGAATCTGAATTATCAACTAATTTTGATTCAATTGAAAAAGATGTTTTTCAATTAAAAAACAAAATTGAAAAAATTTCACTTTTTTCTGATTTATCTAAAAATAAGTTGAATTTATTTTGCGATGAAATAAATATTAAACAATTAGTTAATAATGTATTTGAGAGCAATTTTAATAGTCAAATTCAATTTACAATTTTTGAGCATTGTGATTCGGTTTTTTTATTCTCGGATGAAAAATCACTTAAACAGATAATTTCCATTATAATAGATAATGCTGTTGTGTACGCAAAAACATCACAAATTATTATTAATTTAATAAAAAATGAAAGAAATAATTTAGTTATTGGATTAACATGTGTTGGAATGGAGTACGATGAAAAATACTCTAATATTATGTCATCCACTGATAGTTATGAGCTTTTAGACGATTTTCGCAATGAAATAGGAATAAATTATTTGCTGGTAAATCAGCTGGTTAAAATTAATGACTTTGATATCAAAGTTAATAAAGATGGGTACAATAATATTATTTTTTCTCTGGAAATCCCTTATTATAAAAGAGTAAAAATTGATCCTGAACCCAAAAGTGTCAAGCGGGGAATGATTGATGATTTAAGATAAACTGTAATTAAATTCTAATTTTGCTGTAGATATTATTATATTCATGTAAATAAAATTATTTTTGGCAATAAAAATTAATAATAATATTTTTCAAATCAGGCCTAATGGCCGCAGTTAGCAGTTATTATTCCTTGTAACTTAAATAAACCGTGTTAAAATATTGGAATAAAGGTTCCAAGGCGGCACGGCAATGTTGTCAACTTAAGCAAATTACTCCATTTTATTCGGGGGTTGAAACCGGTATTAATGGTTCCGCGGTCTAATGATATGTAACGCTTTCAGCGTTATTACGCAATAAATTGATTTTCAGTATTTATATTTCTATTTGGATTAAAGGATTATATTAAAAAACCACGAATGGGGTTTCGTAACAGTATCATGAACGATAAAAAAAGAACCACAACCCCGTAAGTAAGTTGCATTGTAAGAATGAAGAATAGATAATCCTTAAGTTGACAACATTGGGTGGCACGGCTATGCCGTGCTGATTGGTGGTGGTGTATGTGATTACAAACATTGCACTTCTACGAGGTGCTTATACGGGAATAACAATGCAGTAATATGCGTTGTTACAATAAGTTATCGGCTTTTATATAACATCGGCATTTATGCCGGTGACGGAAGAGGGCTAAAATTGGGTTTTAACCCAAGTATAATAGCATTGGCAGCATATCAATCCCCAATTTTAACACAGTATATAAATGATGTAGTTATTTAAAATCCTTATATCTTGTTATAGATAATCCGATTATATTATTAATCAGCTCCTTGAAAAATTTCAATACTAATTTCATTTCGTCCTATTTGATATTCGGTCTAAAAAAGAAATTTAATTTTATCATTATTCCAATTGTAAAATTTGAATTAAATTTAAACCATTAAATAAAAAATCGTGTCCAAGTGATATGATTAAAAAAGGATTTTTATGAAAAGTTTATTAATTGTTGTTATTAATTTACTGTTATTTGGTACTTTATTAGCACAAAATTATGTAATAAGTGGACAAGTATTCGATTTGGAAACAAAAAAAAGTTTAAGTGAAACAAACTGTTTATTAATACACTTGCCGGATTCGACAGAACAGGGCACAAAAACTAATAACAAAGGTAAATTTTATTTTGAAAATGTAAGATCGGGTAACTATTTATTACATATCAGTTATATGGGTTACAATAAGTTAATCCAGGAAATTACAGTAAAAAATAAGTCTGTAAATTTAGATGAATTATACATGGAAAAAGGGAGTGTTAAAACTATTGATGTTGAAGTTGTAGCTACTGTTTTACCTGTAGTTCAAAATGCGGATACTACTGAATTTAATGCAAAAGCATTTAAAATTAACAAAGATTCGGATACTGAAAATTTATTAACAAAAATGCCGGGTGTAACTGTTCAAGATGGTACTGTTAAAGTATTAGGCGAACAAGTAAAAAAAGTACTTGTTGATGGTAAAACATTTTTTGGTGATGATCCCAGTGCAGTATTAAAAAATATTCCTGCCGAAATTGTAGAAAAAATTCAAGTATTTGACCAGCAAAGTGAACAAAGTCAGTTTACTGGGTTTAATGACGGAAACACAACAAAAACGTTAAATGTTATTACGCGAGTTGGAATAAAGGAAGGTACATTTGGTAAAATATTTAGTGGATTAAGTGATAATAAAAAATACAAATTAAGCGGAAATTATAATATTTTTCAAAATGACCAAAGAATTTCAGTTTTGGCGCAACTTAATAATTTAAACGAACAGAATTTTACACCGGAAGATTTATTGGGAGTAATGGCTTCTTCTGAACACGGAGGGGGGAGACAAGGAGGTGGTTTTAGAGGCGGCCCGCCTCCGGGAGGAAGACCTGGAGATGGCGGTGGTAATACCGGGGGAGGTGGTAACTTTGGTGGTGGAAATCCCAGTGATTTTCTTGTTCAAACGCAAAACGGAATAACCAAAACAATTGCTGCCGGATTTAACTACTCCAATAAATTTGGCGATAAATTGACTATATCAAGCAGTTATTTTTACAATAATACAAAAACTCAAGCCGAATCATTTATTGACAGGCATTATTATGAAACGGAAGGTGTTAATCAAACCTATAACGAAACAAACAATTCGAATAGTAATAATATTAACCATAGATTTAATATGAAGTTGGATTTTATTATTGATTCATTAAACTCTATTATGTTTCGTCCAACTGTTTCATATCAAAAGAATGATGGATTTACTAACTCTTTTGGAACTACTCTTTTGGATGCTTTATCATTATACGATGCTAATAGTAATTATAATTCCAATTTAAATGCATTAAATACTTCAGTTGAATTTTTATTCAGGCATAAATTTTTAACTAAAGGCAGAACCGTTTCGGTAGGACTTAACGGCGGGTATAAAAAAAATGATGGTGATAATTATCTTTATTCAGGTACAAATTATACAAATTATGCCATTTATAATGATACTTCCAATCAAACATCTAATTTGGATAAAAAAGGAGTCAGTTATTCTGTTAGTATTCAATATACCGAACCAATAAGTGAAAATAATAACTTATTGGTTAGTTACCAAAGCGGTATTTCTTCGGATGACAGCAAACAATATACTGACAATTATGTGGTAAATACTCTTTCATATTCGGAACTTGATACTTTGCTTTCGAATGTATATAATAAAAAATATTATACAAATAATATGGGACTTGGTTATAGGTATCAAAAAAATAAAATAAGACTTAACATGGGTCTAAATTACAATTTAACCAAATTAATAAGCAAAGAAACATTCCCATATAATTATTATATGGAAAAATCATTTTCCTCCATCTTGCCATCGGTTATGTTTAGATATGGCATGTCGCGCGATATGAATATTGATTTAAATTATAGGACTAATAACAATGAACCGACAATTGATCAACTTCAAAATGTGTTAAACAATTCCAATACATCACAATTAAGTATTGGAAATCCAAATTTAAAACAGGATTATAGGCATAATATAAATTTAAGATATTCGAATGTTGATTTAAAAACAATGCAGTCATTTTTTGTAATGCTGAGCGGTACAATTACAAACAATTATATAGGAAATAACATATATATTGCTCAAAAAGATACAACAATAAATAATATTGAATTGGCGCAGGGTGTGCAGTTATCCAAACCTGAAAACATGGATGGATATTTTAACATACGTTCGTTTTTATCATACGGATATATGTTCGATTTGATAAAATCAAATATTAATTTAAACTTATCACTTACTTATTCCAAAACGCCAAGTGTATTAAATAATGTTAAAAACTTTTCAAAATCAACAGTATATAGCGGCGGGTTATTTATTAGCAGCAATATTAGCGAAGATTTTGATTTTAGAATTGGAAGTAACAGCAGTTATACAGATACTAAAAACAGTAAAAATAAAAATTACACCAGTTCATATTTTAATCAGGATTCAAGATTTAAGTTGTATTGGATGTTTTGGAAAGGATTTTTAATTCAAACAGAGGTTAATCATCAATACGATTCCGGGCTTTCATCAAGTTACAATAGAAATACAATAAATTTGAACTTAAGTTTGGGTAAAAAAATATTTTCGGATAATTCCGGCGAAATACGATTTTTAGTAAACGATTTATTAAATCAAAATACAAATATTCAGCGAACTACGGCAGATTCGTATTATCAAGATACAAAATCTAACGTTTTAGGTAGATATTATTTACTTTCTTTTACATATAACATACGTGCTTTTAATTAATAGAGGAAAACAATGTATAAAAAATTCATCTTTTATTTGGTTTTAATATGTGGCTCAAATTTTTTAATCTCTTGTTCTTCGGCTACAAAAATATCAAGTTCATTTAGCGATGGCAGCATTAAAATTGATGGTAATCAATCGGATTGGCAGGGACAATTAAAACCGATTAGCGGGGAAGGAGTAGCTGTTGGTTTTAAAAATGATAATGACAAACTTTATATCTGTTTGATTACTACAGATCGCGCTAAAATTATGAAAATATTAAGACAAGGGCTAACAGTTTGGATAGAACCTGATGGAAGCGACAAATCTATTGGAATTAAATATCCTATTAAACCAAACATGTTTGATATGAAAAAATCGAACATGATGGATAAAAAAGAAATGGGAAACGAAAATATTGAAGAGATGACAAACAAACTTCTTGAAACACAAACCGAATATTCAATTGTAAATCAGGATAATTATCCGCTATATTCATATCAAATTAATACTCAGGATAACCTAAAATTAAAAGCAGGGTATCAAAATTACCAGTTTGTTTATGAAATTGAAATAAAACTTAATGATAATAAACTAATTAACATGTTGGAAAATAATACCGATAATTTATTAAATATAGGTTTTTTGACCGAAAAATTTGAGATGCCGGAACGTCCTGATAATATGGGTGGAGGTGACGGAATGGAACCTCCAAGCGGTGGCGGAATGGGTGGCGGCGGAATGGAACCACCCAGCGGTGGTGGTATGGGTGGTATGGGTGGTATGGGAGGAGGTCGTCCTCCAATGGATAATATGAAAGATGCTGCACAGCAATTAGAATATTGGTTTGACATTAAGCTTGCTATTAGTAAATAATAAAACAGGTCAATTTTTATTTGTATCCGAATTTTTATGGCGGAGTTTGATTCTTAAGCTCCGCAAATGATTACTAACAATCATCAAAAATATTTTCATGCCAAAAATGATATTAAAGTAAAATAACCCCAACAATTACTCAAAATTTTTATATCTTAGTATATACGGTAAAATATATTGTTTATATGGCTTAATATTTGCTTTATAATTTGCAGAATAAATAATTTTGAGAAATTTATGTACGATTGGTCGACATTAACGCTTAAAAAGAAAATTTTAGTCGGTTTTTTTATAGTAATTGTAATTATGTTTATAATTGCATTGTGGGGTATCTATAATTTTTATAGAATAAATCAATCCCTTAAACAAACAATAGCCCAAAAACATGCCGGTATTGTAGCCGCTGATAATATGGGAAAAGCAATAGATAAACAAATAATGGCTATTGGCTGGATTTACAGCAGTGATACCGTAAATGGTGAAATTTTATTTACAGAGGCCAAAAATGATTTTACTTACTGGTATAACCGGGCACGCAAAACAGCTTTTACCAAAAGAGAACAAGTATTGCTTGACAGCTTAAATATAAATTATTTGGAGTTTGTGGAAACACTATATTTAACAAAGTATATTCATAAATCGGGACGTATTGATTTATCGGGTAAATCGGAAGGCGGTTATCAGTTTTTAACTTCAATACATGGATTAAAATCGCAATGTTATGGAATTTATAATATTAATAACGATATTTTAAAGGGCATTATTCGTGATTCGGATAATATAACAAATTCAACTACTTTATTTTTGTATGTTTTTTTATTGTCCGGAATTGTATTCAGTTTGGTTTTTAGTATAAAGTTTTCAAATTATTTAATTAATCCGCTACAAAAATTAATAGGTAAAATTAAACATATTTCCGATGGAAACTTTGGTGATAGGTTGGAAGTTAAAAGTTTAGATGAGCTTGGCACCTTGGCTATGGAATTTAATATTATGAGCGAAAAATTAGAAAACTATGAAAAAATGAATTTGGAAAAGATGTTATATGAAAAACGGAAAGCGGAAACGATAATTGAAAGTTTAAATGAACCTGTGGTTATTACTGATGAAAATTTAAATATTTTCAAAGCAAATACGGAATTTATTAATCGATTTTCATCTGACGGTATAGAAAATAAAAGTGTTAATTTAATATTTAAAGAAAATGCAATTTTTGAAAAGATATTAAACGGCAGTTTAAAAAAAGATGACGATTCATTTGACAACATAATTGTGCACGAATCCAATAGAACCATTAAATATTACAAATTAATTCACGCCTTGGTTTCTATTCCCGATAGTACTTTATTAGGTTATGTTTTTGTGTTTCATGATATTACTAAATTTCAAGAAATTGACAAAATGAAATCGGAGTTTGTTGGTAAGGTATCACACGAATTAAAGACACCTCTAACTTCAATGGGTATGGCACTTGGAATTCTTGAAGACGGTATTGTAGGAAAGTTAACTGAAAAACAGAATAGTATTGTAGAATCGATTAAAGAGGATTACGATAGGCTGAATAAGTTGGTACATGAGATTTTGGAATTAACAAAACTTGAAGCCGGAAATTTTTCGTTGCAGATTACTGAAGTAAAAATTAAAGAATTATTTGAAAAATTATTAAAAACCTTTCATTTTCAAGCTGATGAAAAGAAAATTGAATTAACATATACAATCGATCCGGGTTCGGTTTATATAAATGCCGATTATGACTATTTACTTAAAGCTTTTGAAAACATAATTTCGAATTCAATAAAATTTACACAATCGGGTGGTAAAATATCATTAAATGCATACAATGATAATGAATATGATTATATTACCATTAAAGATACCGGAATAGGAATATATCCTGAAAATATTGATAAGATATTTGATAAATTTGTTCAATTCAAGGATGATATTCCAGGAAGTATAGGTTTAGGATTATCCATTACTAAGGAAATTATTGAAATGCATAAAGGTGAAATATCTGTTATCAGCAGCCCCGGAGAAGGATGCAATTTTATTATCAAACTTGTAAAGGGGGGAAGATATGCATAAAGGAAGAGTTATTGTAATTGATGATGAAATTAATATTTTAAAAATGATTGAATTATCATTAACTTCACACAATTTTATTGTTGAAGGTTTTAGTAAACCAACAGAAGCAATTAAAAGAATTAGAGAAATTTATTTTGATATAGCTTTTATTGACTTAAAAATGCAGCCCATTAATGGATTGGAAGTTTTAGCCGAATTAAAAAAAGTATCGGCAGAAACAACAGCCGTTATTATGACAGCATATAGTTCAATTGAAACTGCGGTTGAAGCTATCAAAAAAGGTGCATACGATTATATAGCTAAACCATTTAATCATAAGGAGTTTCTGTATTTAGTTGATAGAGTTTATAGCCATTTGATCTTAGAGAAAGAATTGCGCGGTTTAAAACTTCAAGTAAAAGAACAGTATTCTGCAAATGATATTATTACACAAAATATTAAAATGCGCGATATTATTCAAATTGGTAAAGATATTTCGGCCAGTGATATACCTGTATTAATAGAAGGAGAGAGTGGAACCGGTAAAGAATTGCTTGCCCGATACGTTCATCAAAACAGTCCGCGTAAGGATTTTCCTTTTATTGCAATAAATTGTGCTGCAATACCCGAAAATTTATTTGAAAGTGAATTATTTGGACATGCTAAAGGGGCTTTTACAGGTGCTATTAAAGATAGAATAGGCAGACTGGAGATGGCCGATAATGGAACCATATTTTTTGATGAAGTTGCAGAACTTCCTAAACCCTTACAGGTTAAGTTATTACGCTTTTTACAAAATATGGAATTTGAACGAGTTGGTGAAAGTATAACAAGAAAAATTCAAGTTAGAATAATTAGCGCTACAAATAGAGATATTGAAAAGGATTTAGCCACCGGCGATTTGCGGGATGATTTCTTTTATAGAATAAGTGCGGTAAGGCTTAAATTACCTCCTTTGCGGGAACGCAAAGAAGACATTCCATTATTACTATTTAATTTTTTGAAAAAAAATAATCCTGAAATTGAATATGAAGTTATGCCCGATACATTACAACTACTTTCCAAATATGAATGGCCGGGGAATATTAGAGAATTTGAAAATGTGGTTAAGCGTGTAAAAGTTTTGGCAAAAAATAACATTATTTCCTCAGAACTGCTGCCAATAGAAATACAAACTCAAGAGAATAAAAAGTTTATCTCTGTTATTCCTAATTTACAGGAAATGGAAAAACAACATATTATAAGTATACTTCAAATAACCAGTAATCCTAAAGAGGCGTCCAAAATATTGGGTATTTCGGAAACAACATTGTGGCGTAAGAGGAAACAATTTCAAATATAATGGCCCATTTCAAAATGAAATTTAGTTAACATATTGAAATATAATAAGTTAGCTAAAAGTGATTTCAAAATGAAATCTAAGATAAAATGTCTTTATTTATGCAGGCTTAAATTTGAAAAATAAATAAATATAAAAACCTCAATTAAAAAACTAAAAATTGTGAATAAAAAATTTTAATAAAATTCAATGCATAAATAAGTTAACTTTTAAATAAATAAGACGTTTCTATCAAAAAAAAGTTGCATTGTACCATAAAAAACGGAAAATATTATTTGTTTGGCATAATCATTGTCATTATATTTAAAACGTAAAAAGAGAAAATATGACAACAAATCCTTGGCACATAGTATCAACAGGAAATAATGTTCCTGAGTTTGTAAACGCGATAATAGAAATTCCAAGTGGTTCAAAATCCAAATACGAACTGGATAAAGAAAGCGGATTATTAAGATTAGATAGAGTTCTTTTTTCATCTGTTCATTATCCCGCTAATTATGGTTTTATTCCGCAAACATTATCCGATGATAACGATCCTTTGGATATCTTGGTTATATCTTCAGCTGAAGTAGTTCCATTATGTATAGTTGAAGCTAAAATAATTGGCTTGATGACGATGATTGATGAAGAAGAAAGAGATGATAAAATAATAGCAGTAGCTAAAAACGATATGTCTGTTAATTACATTTCCGATGTTCACGAATTACCGCCTCATACAACAACAGAATTAAAAAGATTTTTTGAAGATTATAAAAAACTTGAACATAAAAGAGTTTTTGTAGAGCAGTTTTTAGGTAAACAAGAAGCATATAAAATAATTCTTGAAAGTATGGAAACGTACAAAGAAAAATATTTAACTAATACTAATTATTAAACAAACTTAACCAAATAATAAACTATATTTAATTAGGAGAAAACGTGGAAACTAAAAAACTCAAATCATCATTTGCTGGTTTTGCCGCAATAGCAATTCCTATAATATTTGCAACCGGTATATTATTATTCATTTTTGTATTAGGCGACCCTTCAAACTTCCAGGGTAACAATACTGCAAACCATCCAAAACCGGGCAACATTTTAGGTATCGTATACAAAGGCGGTATTATTGTGCCAATATTACTTTCTGTATTAATGATGGTAATTACTTTTTCAATTGAAAGATTTATTGCTATTACCAGATCAAAAGGTAAAGGTTCAGTAGCAGTATTTGTAGCAAAAATTCATTCATTTTTAAGCAAACAACAAATTGACGCAGCTGTTGATGAATGTGATAAACAACGCGGTTCAGTAGCTAACGTTATTAAATCAGGTTTACTTAAATACAAAGATGTAATTGGCAAGTCAGAAGTTACAACTGATCAAAAAATTGTTGCTATTAAACAAGAAATTGAAGAAGCAACATCACTAGAATTGCCGGTTCTTGAACAAAATTTAGTTATTCTTGCAACAATCGCTCCTTTAGCAACTTTATTAGGTTTGCTTGGAACAGTAACTGGTATGATTAAAGCTTTTTCAGCTTTAGCAAATGCAGGCGCAACAGACGCAGCAGCTCTTTCAAATGGTATCTCTGAAGCTCTTATTAATACAGCTTTAGGTATCGGTTCATCAGCTCTTGCAATTATTTTTTATAGTTATTTCACTACAAAAATTGACAAAATTACTTATAATATTGACGAAACAGGCGTTTCTATAATCCAAAATTTTGTAGCTCACCATAAATAATCATTTTATTGAGAATATAAAATTATGCCAAAAGTAAAAATTAAAAGAAAAAGTACAAGTGTAGATATGACTGCTATGTGTGACGTGTCTTTTTTGCTGTTAACATTTTTTATGTTAACTACGCAATTTAAGCAGGATACATCTGTAGTTGTGGATACACCGTCTTCAATATCCGATATTAAACTGCCAGATACCGATATTATGAATATTACGGTAACAAGAGATGGCGAAGTTTATTTTGGTATTGATAATAAAAACTTTTCTCGTCAATTATTAATTGAGAGAATTAGTCAAAAGTATGGTATTGAATTTACTGCCGAAGAACAAAAAGCTTTTGAGTTGACTTCAAGTTTCGGGCTACCCATAAATCAGCTTAAAGGCTGGCTGGCACTCGATCAGTTTGATCGCGATTCATTTAAGCAGCCCGGAATTCCGGTCGATTCAACAAATAACGAATTAGGTATTTGGATTATTCAAGCAAGGTTATCCAATCCTAATATACGTATAGCAATTTCAGGGGATGGTGCTTGTACTTATCCTACAATTAAAAAGGTAATGAATACTTTACAAGATAAAAATGTAAATAAATTTAATTTAATTACCGATTTAGAAGCTAACCCTAATAAAATATAAGGAGACCATTAAATGGCTGAAATGAACACCAGTGAAGGGCATGCCAAAAAAGGTGGCAAGAAAAAAGCTAAAAAGATGTCAACAAGAGTTGACCTTACACCTATGGTTGACCTTGGATTTTTATTAGTTACCTTTTTTATGTTAACTACAACTTTCAGCAAGCCACAGACAATGGAAATTAACATGCCTGTTAAGCCCAAGGGGAATGAAGTTGTGGAAGACAATCAGAATGCTGTAAAGGCTTCAAAAGCATTAACAATTATTCTGGGTGCTGATAATAAAATATTCTATTATTCCGGTGTGCCCGACAAAGCAAATCCGCCGGAAAAAACAGATTATTCTGCAGAAGGAATTAGAAAGGTTTTGCTTGAAAAAAATAGAACTGTTAAAGATTTAGTTGTTTTAATTAAACCAACTGATGAATCCAACTATAAAAATATGGTTGATATGTTAGATGAAATGAATATTTCTGACATTAAAAGATATGCATTAGTTGATGTTGCAAGTTTTGATTTAGATTTAATAAAAGATCTTTAAAAATTAAATGAAGAATAATATGCCAAACAATAAAGTTGATTTGTTGGAGTTAATGTACAAATATAAAAACAAAGAATATGGCTCGTACATATTACGTAAAACATATAAATTTTATATGTCTTTATCGTTATGGATTGCGGTTCTTGCCTTTGTTTTAGGTGTTTCAGCACCTATTATTATAGCTAAATTAACGCCAAAAGAAGAGCTAAAGCTTAATAGAAAAAAAGTAATTCAGATTACTGAGCTTGCTGAACCTCCTTCTATTGGAGAGAAAAAGGAAATTCAAAATGTTGAAGCTCCTCCTCCATTAAAATCGACAATTAAATTTCTTCCACCTGTTGTAAAACCTGATGCCGAAGTAACAGAGGAATATATTCCTACTGTTGATGAACTCCAAAAAGTTGATCCGGGTGCAAAAACTCAGGAAGGTCAAGAAGGTGGTGTTGATTACAGCTTAATTGAAGTTGAAGAAACAAAAGAAGAAAAAATTGTTGAAGAGAAAAAGGAAGAAGCTTATACATTTGTAGAAGAAATGCCGAGTTTCCCTTCAGGAAATGATGAATTAATGCGTTTTATTGTATCTAATATCGTTTATCCCGAAATAGCTAAACGTGCCGGTGTTGCCGGAAAAGTATTAGTTCAATACGTAGTTGAAAAAACCGGTGATATTTCCGATGTAACTGTATTACGTGGTATTGGTGCAGGCTGCGATGAAGAAGCTGTTCGCGTAGTTAAGTTAATGCCAGGTTGGAAACCGGGTAAACAAAATGGTAAACCAGTTCGTGTTCGTATGGTTGTACCTATAGTATTTAAATTGCAATAATATGTTTAAAAATTTAAACTTTAACTTACGTGTAGTTACAGGTTTAATAATGTTTTTGATATACGAATCTGTAGGAGTAATAATTATTTCTACTGATAAACTTGTTAGTAATATTTCTCCTGCAGTTCGTATTTTATTTGCTGTTCTATTATTTATTTATGGTTTTTTTTAGGCTGTATAAAGCTATAAAAATCGACAATAAAAAGGTGGAAGAAGATGAAGAAGATTCTTAGTTTATTTGTTTTATTATTGCTTATAAGTTGTAATTCTAAAAAAGAAGAAGTTCTTGATACTCCTACTTCAGGTAAAATTACAATAAGTGTTGATGAAACATTTGCCCCAATAATCAAATCACAAATTGACACATTTGAAAAGCTTTACCCCGATGCTAAAATTAATGTAAAGTATACCAATCAAATTAAAGCTTTTGAAGATTTAATGGGTGACAGCAGTCGTGCTATTATTGTTACCAGACCATTAAATAAAGAAGAACTTGATTATTTTGCCAAATTGGAAATTATTCCGCATGTAGTAAAAATTTGTTATGATGCTGTTGCTGTTATAGTTAATAAGCAAAATGCTGATACATGTTTTACTATGGATCAGCTTAAAAAAATTGTTAGCGGCGAGATTACTACTTGGAATCAAATTAACCCAAAATCAAATTTGGGTACCTTACAAACTATATTTGATAATGGTAATTCAAGTACTTATAGTTATTTGAAGGAACGATTTTCGAATGCAGTTTCCAAAAAGCTTTTTGCTGTTAAAGATAATGAACAAGTAATTGAATATGTAACTAAAAATAAAGGTGCTTTGGGCATAATTGGTGTAAATTGGATTAGCGATTTTAACGATACTACGGTTGTACATTTTAGAGATAATATAAATGTTGTTGGTATCAAATCTGATGTTCCAAACTCCGACCCCCAAATGTTTTACAAACCTTTTCAAGCCTATATTGCTTTAAAGCATTATCCTCTTTGCCGCGAAGTCTATCTTCTCAGCAGGGAAGCAAGAACCGGATTAGCAACCGGATTAACAGCTTTTATTGCCAGCGATAAAGGACAAAGAATATTTTTAAAATCGGGTTTAGTACCAGCTACTATGCCTATTAGATTGATTGAAACTTATAATGAAAAACTTTAATTATATAGCGAGTGTACTGATATGAACCTAAATAAAATCAAAATAACTGCAACCTTTTTTGTCTTGTTATTTTTGTTTTCTAATAATTCTTTTGCTCAGTCAATTGAAACAGGAATTAAGTTTATTGAAAATCATAAATTTAATGCTGCCGCAGAAGTTTTTACAAAGTTATTAGAAACAAATAAAACAGCTATAAATTACTATTATGCAGGTAAAATTTCTGCAATTTTGAATAAAACCGAAGAAGCAGAGAATTTATTTAAATCAGGATTAACAGTTGATAAAGAAAATCTCTATAATCAAGTTGGTTTAGGATTTGTTGCTTTACTTAAAAAAGACACTACAAATGCACGTGACATTTTTAATAAAGTGGTTGAAGAAGATGATTTTGATACACCCGGTTTACTGTTAGAGATTGCAGATTCGTATTTTATTGCTAACACAGGTGATAACAGTTATCCTATCTGGTTATTAACAAAATATAAAAACAGCAAAAATTATAAAAAGAATGCTAATGTTTTAGTTAAACTTGGTTTATTAAATCTAAATGGTTATAGTGCCTCCACTGCAATGGAATACTTCAAAAATGCCACTTATATTGATAATAAGCTAATTAGTCCTTATATATATATAGCTAATATCTATCAAAAGATACGTAATAAAGATGATGCCGAAGCAAATTTAAACGAAGCTAATAAAATTGATAGTACATTTGCGCCTCTTCAATTAGAGTATTCGGAATTTTATGCAAATGGTAAACAATACGATAAAGCAGTTAATTCCTATAAAAAATATATGGATCTTTCGGAAATTACATTAGATAAACAGGCTAAATATGCAACTTTATTATTTTTAGCTCAAAATTACGAAGGATCGGTTGCAGAAATTAACAAAATTAAAAATACACCTGTTTTTGATAAACAATTGAGCCATATTTTAGCTTATTGTTATTATTTTTTAAATAACTTTACTGATGGTATACCTGCTTTTAACGAATATTTTACTAAAGTTGACGTTAAAGATATTGCAGCTGCTGATTATGAATTTTTAGGAAAATTGTATGTATTAGCTAATAATGATTCTGAAGTTGTTGTTAACTATGTAAAATGTATTGAACTGGATTCTTCAAAAGCTTCATTATATGGTGATATTGCAGGATTATACTTTAAACAAAAAAATTGGAATGAAGCTGCAAAATATTTTAATTTGAAATTACAAAAAGTTGGTAAACTATCCATAAAAGAATATTTCGATTTTGGCAGATGTTATATGATTACAAAAGAATATACACTTGCAGATTCTGTTTACGGTAGAGTAATTGAAGCTAAAAATGATTTGGCTTTAGGTTATTTAATGCGTGCAAGAGCAAAATCGAGCATTGATACAACAAGTGAACTTGGACTTGCTAAACCATTTTACGAAAAATTTATTCAACTTGCCGAAGCTTCTGCTACACCTGAAAAATATAAACCCGATCTAATTGAATCTTATTCATATTTGGGATATTTCTATTATTTGAAAAAAGAAGATCCGGCTTACGCAACAACTTGGAATGAAGCGTTTAAAACCAACTGGAACAAAGTGCTTGTTTTAGACCCAACTAACGTTCAAGCAATAGAAGCATTAAAAACTGTAAAATAAATAATTATTATAGAGTTATAAAAAAAGACTGTCCCCAAAAGGATGGTCTTTTTTTTTGTACAGGTTGCTGGGGAGAAATTAGTAATCCCAAATAAGCCATTAGAAATAGAATTATTTTCTTATGATTTAAAAAGGAAGCTAAACAATTACAAGATAATATGTTTCTGATTTGTTAGATGTAACTTTTGCGTTTAAACCATACATCTTTAAGGTTTCGTTATTTGCGCTTTAGTTAACCTGAGTTCGGCGGTAAGTATAAATAAAATAATAAGATAGGGAATTTAAAATTGGTAAAGATTGTTAATACTCGGAAAAGGAGTATTAATAATGGAAATAACAGAATTATTTTGCCGCATAGATGATGCAACTCAATCATTTTTAAACGAAATATCACCAAAAACAATTGGAAAAATAAAAAGAAATAGCAGATTATCTTTAAGTGAAATAATTACAATCCTAATATATTTTCAAATATCTAGCTACAAAGATTTTAAGGATTATTATATAAAGCATGTTAGTGTATTTTTAAGGAAAGAGTTCCCAAATTTAGTATCGTATAACAGATTTGTAGAATTAATACCAAGAGCTATTTTGCCTATGTTTTATTATCTTCAAAAGTATAATGAAAACGAAAAAACAGGAATTTATTTTATTGATTCTACCACATTAAAAGTATGCGATAATCACAGAATACATTCGCATAAAGTATTCAAAGGATTAGCCAAGAGAGGAAAAAGTTCAATGGGTTGGTTTTTTGGATTTAAGTTGCATTTGGTTTGTAATGAAAAAGGGCAAATAATGTCATTTATGCTTTCAAATGGAGCAAAAAGTGATCAGAATATTGGTATTGTAACAACATTGTGCAAAGGATTAGCAGGTAAACTGTTTGGAGATAGAGGGTACATTTCTCATCCTTTATTTGAAACCCTTTTCCATCAAGGGCTACATCTTATTACAAAAATCAAAAAGAATATGAAAAACAAGCTAATGCAAATCTCAGATAAATTATTGCTAAGGAAAAGAGCAATAATTGAAAGTATAAATGATCAATTAAAAAATATTTTTGTCTTGGAGCACTCAAGACATAGAAGCCCTATAAATTTTATTGCTAATCTTTTAGCTTGTTTACTTGCTTATAATTTTAAGGAGGTTAAACCTTCAGTTAAATTTAATAATGGGCTTTTGCTTAATGAGATAATTTGATTTTTCATCGAACTCAGGTTAGTTAAATACAATTTTATCAAAGTCACACAAAAACGGGGTATATGCTGAGCATTAAATATCAGTCCCGTTTTGCGGGAGCAAAAAGTATATAACAAAAACAGTAAGAAGACGCATAAGAAGTCCCATCGGGCGACACACAATGCATTGTAAAACAACATTATCCAGGTATATTAATATCTCCCCGCTGGTGGATGTCGCATAAATCAATTGGGGTTAAATGAGCAGTATAACCATAGATGAAATCGAATAAAATCAAACATCGTAAGAATCAGGGCTAAAGCCCGAAATCTCTTTCCTCGAAATCCCCAGCCTAAACAGGTTGTGTGAAAATTGGGGATAATATATCCAAAGGTGGCACGGCTCTGCCGTGCTGGTGGTTGGTGGGGTGCGCGTTATTACAAATATGGCACTTCTCCGAAGTGCTTGAATGGGAATAGTAAAGCTATAACTAAAGTTATTACAATAAGTTAGAAGGTATTTAAATAACCCCAGCTTTTAAGCTGGGGATCTGGAAAAAGAAAATATTGGGTTTTAACCCAAGCATAATAATAGTGAACGATAATGAAAATTAACAGAAAACGTGCCATTCCCCAATTTTAACACAGTCTCTACAGGCTGGGGTTATTTAAACATATATACTGCCTGTATATAATTATATTATCGCATGTTATGGGTTTAAAAAACCCCACCAATTATGTTGGGGTATGATGCAAGGACAGAAGTTAGGGCTTTTGCCCTGATTCAAAAATATATTATTTCATAGTTATAAATTAGACGATTAAGTCATTGAATAAAATTACTATCCCCAACAATCATTCACATCTTACTTATGCGACATCCTAAAACCGATTTTGGGCGATGTGTTTTTTCTATTTTCACCCAACAAGTGGGCTGATAACCTTAATATGTAATATTCTGTTTATACATTAAACCATATTTTTCCCTATCCTTAATTTCTTTTTACATTCATATTTTATTAAAATAATAATAAATAAATATGAATATTCATTCTTTTTTATTATATTTACTTTTGTAATTAATAAAAACTGAATTAGATAAAATGTTAAAGCTTCAAAAAAGTAAAGATAAATGTGACGCATTATTAAAAGCTACTTTACAGCTTGTTAATCAAGGTGGTATTCAAGGAGCTTCAATGGCAAATATTGCTAAATTAGCTAATATATCGCCGGCTACAATTTATTTGTATTATGAAAGCAAACAAGATTTAATAAATAAATTGTACTTGGAAGTAAAAGAATCTTTTTGTCTTCATGCTTTTAAGGAGTATGACAATAACCAGCCGGTAAAAATAAGTTTTAAAAAAATATGGTTAAATATAGCTGAATACAAAATTAATCAAGCAGAGGAAGCTTCATTTTTGGCCCAATGCGATAACACTCCAATGATTGATGAAACAACAAGAAAAGAAAGCCTTAAATATTTGCAGCCGTTGTTTGATCTGTGGATCAGGGGACAGCAAGAAGGTATTATTAAAAATATATCACCATATCTGCTTTATACATTTACAATTTATCCTATGGCTTTTTTATTAAATATGAATCAAAACTGTTCTAATTACAAAATAGATGATAATTTATTAAATCAAGCATTTCAAGTAGCTTGGGACGGCATAAAAGTTTAAAAAATTTTTAAATAAAAAAAATGAATATTCATTAATATAGGAAGTATAAAATGGAATTATTAGAAAAACTCAATTGGCGTTATGCTACAAAAGCAATGAATGGTCAAAAAGTATCGCAGGATAAGATAAACCAAATAATTGAAGCTGCATGGTTGGCTCCAACTTCAAGCGGGTTACAACCGTTTGAAATTATTGTTGTAACAAATTTAGATATGAAAGAAAAAATTAAAGAAATTGCATGGAATCAATCAGTTGTTTCGGATTGTTCGCATCTTTTAGTGTTTGCTGCTTGGGATACTTATACTCCGGAAAGAATAAATAAGATGTTTGATTTAACTAATTCTGTTCGTGGATTTGTAAATGAAGGCTGGGAAAATTATCGTCAGAGATTATTAAGTTTTTATCCGCAACGCGATGCAGAAGTTAATTTTAATCATGCCGCCAAACAAGCTTATATTGCTTTTTCGCAAGCTATTGCAGCAGCAGCCTTTTTAGGTGTTGACAGCACTCCAATGGAAGGATTTGATCCTGTTGCTTTGGATGAGATATTAAAATTAAAAGAAAAAGGGTTAAGGAGTTGTTTGTTATTACCATTAGGTTATAGAGATGCAGAAAAAGACTGGCTGGTTAATTTAAAAAAAGTTAGAAAAAATAAAGAAGACTTTGTAACTGTTATTGAATAAAAAATCAAAAAAATCGGGCTACGAGTAATAGAGAAATTGTAGTCCGATTTTTTGTTGAGGGAACCGTGTCGTGTTATTGCAATAAAATCATTTTTTTTGTTTGAATAAATTCTTTTCCGCTATTTAATGATTTCGAATTAATCCGATAAAAATACACACCGGAAGACAAACCTCCGTTAATGGCTGAAGCATCAAAAACTACACTTTGTACTCCGGCAGAAACTTCATTATTAATTAATGTTGTTACTAATTGACCTAACGCATTATAAACTGAAATATTAACATAACTAACTTCAGGAAGAATAAATTGAATAGTTGTGTTAGGATTAAAAGGATTAGGGTAGTTTTGACTTATTGAAAATTCAGTTGGTGTTATTGGATCTGTTTCTTGTGTATCACTAAGTACTGACAACCCGGGGTAAGATGCAGCATAACGCAAAGCCCGCACAATTTCGCCTCCTTTATTATAACTCCAAACTACAGTTCCGGCAGAATTTACTTCCCAAAATACACCGGAAGTTGATTCAACCATTAATGTATTTCCATTTGGTAATCTTTGGCAGCCGCCAAGATGTTGTGAATAAAACCCGGCCGCGGTGTAACTCCATGTTGGAGAAGCCGGACCAAAAGCCGTACCAGTAGCATATGTATAGTTTCCATTTCCATCACTTGGGGGAACCAATTCCACAACCATTGAAGTTCCTTGATTTTCGCGATTATTAAATGCCATAATGTTTCCGGCCCCGGGATTTCCATTTGGAATCCATGTTGCACAATGAACAACATTAAATACTTGAGTGCCGGAAATTCCATAATTTGAAGGACAACCCCAGCGATAAAGAAAATCACCTCCCTTTCCACGCGCACCTCCGCTGTGCGAAGCTGCTTCGGCTGTTGTAGTACTATGATCAATAACATAAACTTCATCCAAATTGTGCGAGGAAAATACAATTTGATCCAAATCGGCATTGTAGCTGATACCATTTACATGCATCCAATCACCCATAGCAGTACTGCCTACATTAATGTTTAATAATTCGGGATGTTCAGAAATTACGCCATAATTATCTTTTAATGAATTAAAATTTTGAACTAGATGATCCCAGGCATGCCACTGCCAAACAATAGTTCCGCCGGTGGTTCCGCTTGGCTGCACTTCAATTATATGGTCTGGCCAAATAGACATACTTTTATTTAATCCTGCTTGTACAGCTTGAGCGGCGGTTTTTACTTCCCATGCTATAATAAGAACATTTCCATTTGGCATTGGTGCAAAATCGTGATGGGCGCGATAAGTTGAACTACTATATGTATATTCCCATAAAAGTGATCCATTCCATGCAACTTTTTGGATAACTCCGGTTGCACCTCCACCATTTAATTGCGAATTAGATGAATTAGCCGAACGCATTAAAGAACCGTCTTCTAACAGATAACATGAATAACCACCGGTTTTTGTATGTGTCCATGTATGCACAACAGTTTTATTCATATCAATTAAATATGTATATCTTGAATTATTGGAGCTATACAATGTGTAACCATCGTATGTTTGAGATGACAAATTCGATATAACCGAAAATAAAATCACAAAACATAAAACTAACAACTTAAGCAGCTTACCGTTTTTATTTATGTACCCAACTTTTAAGTAACGGGCAGCTGGGGAATTATGCTCGTTTTTCAATATTATTCTCCTATTTTAATAATAACATTTGTTTAGTTTGGCTGAATGTTCCAGCTGATAATCTATAAAAATAAATTCCACTAGCTAATCCGCCTGCTACAGATGAAGCGTCAAACGAAACCAAATGAACTCCGGCGTTTAAGTCATCGTTAATTAATGTGAATATTTCGCGGCCTAATAAATCGTAAATTTTTAAATTCACATTTCCTGCAACAGGCAATTGAAATTGAATTGTTGTTGAAGGATTAAAAGGGTTTGGATAGTTTTGTGATAAATTAAAATTATCAGGTATAGCTGTTACTTCATTTTGAATATTGGTTGTTCCGCCGGAAGTGGTCTTAATTATTGTACCTGCTTCTCCGGTTATATAACCAATATTTTCAGATGTAAAAAATACTGAATTTAGTCTATTACTTGTAATAGTTGAAAGTAATTGCCAAGAATTGCCGGAATTTGTGGTTTTTAATATTGTACCATTAAACCCAACAGCATATCCAACAGTTGCAGTAGGGAAATGAACTGAATATAGATTATTTTCGGTCCCGTTTTCAATATTTAACCAAGTATTGCCATTATCTGTAGTTTTAAGAATTTTGCTGCCGCTGCCGGTATTCATTCCGCCAACCGCATAACCGACTTCATTTGAAGTGAAATCCAATGACCAAATCATTTGTTCAGATTCAGTATATTGCACCACCCAATTATTGCCGCTATCGGTTGTTTTTAAAATTATACCTGCACCGCCATAACTATCACCACCGGAAATAAATCCGGTATTTTCATTTAGAAAATAAATAGAATTCAATTGGCTTGTTGTTCCGCTGTTAACTACACTCCAGTTAATTCCGCTATCGGTTGTTTTTAATAAGGCTCCATAATAACCCGAAGCAAATCCGGTTGTAGCATTTATAAATTTTATAGCAATTAACCAATCGGTAACACCGGTATTTAAACTATTCCAAGTATTTCCACCATCAGTAGTTTTTAGAATTGTACCACCGTCGCCGGCTATGTAAGCAGTGTTTTCATCAATAAAATTAATAGATTGTAATAGGGAACTTGTGCCGCTATTTTGAGTTATCCAGTTTGTGCCTGCATTTGTTGTTTTTAATATTGTACCAAAATCACCAACAGCGTAACCGATTTGGTTGTTATAAAATACAACTTGCTGTAACCATGTTGTAACACCGCTCGAAATTGTAAATCCATTTACGGCAGCATCATCGGTTTTAATAATAACACCGTTTTCGCCTACGGCAATACCTTTATTTTCGTCAGCAAACGAAATTGATAACAAACCCGTGGTAAAATCGAGTTGAATTGTTGACCAAGTTTGTCCGGCATTAGTGGTTTTTAATAAAGTACCATAATAACCAACCGTAAAACCGGTATTTGAATTTACAAAAGAAATTGAATATAATGTATTAAATGAATCACTGGTTTGCGCTGTCCATGTTGTTCCGCCATTGGCAGTGTGAAGAATTGTTCCGCTTCCACCCGAAACATAACCATTACTTTCACTTAAAAAATAAATTGATCGCAGTTCATTAAAGTTATTGGTTGTTTGAGTAACCCAACTTAGACCATTATCAGTAGATTTAATTATTGTACCAACAGAACCTGCGGCAATTATTATTGAGGAGGATATCATTTTTGCATCATAAAGCGTAGAACATGATACATTAGTTCTATCAATCCAGTTGGCACCTCCATCGGAAGTATAAAGTATTACACCGCTTAGTGAAGATACATTTTCGCCAACTGCGCATCCAAAATTTGCATCATAAAAATGGATAGAATAAATATTTATATCTGCATTTGAATACACTAATTGCCAACTTGTTCCGCCATTGTTGGTTTTATAAATTAAACCGGAAGTGGCTGCAACATATCCGGATTGTTCATTTAACATATAAAGCGAAGTTAAATCCTCTTTTGAATCAATACTTAAGGTATTCCAAGTAGTACCATCATTAGTGGACTTAAGTATTGTACCATATTTACCTGCACAAAAAATTGCATTTGAATTTAAATATTTTACCGTATTAAGAGTATTCCCTTGCGGTAATGGATTTTGCCAAACCCATTCCTGCGTGTAACCGGTTTGTACAATTGTTAATATAATTGCTAAAGCAATAATTAACTTTTTCATCATTTTCCCCATAGTTTATTTTAATAAAAGCATTTGTTTAATTTTTGAAAAATTACCGGCAGTCAATTTGTAAAAATAGATTCCGCTGGCTAATCTGCTGCCTACTGTATTTGCATTAAAACTGATTTTATAATAACCTGCAGATTGAAATTCGTTTACAGGTATAGCAATTTCTTTACCTAAAATATCATAAATCTTTAACGATACGAATTCCGGATTTGTAATTTGATATTCAATAATTGTTGAAGGATTAAACGGATTAGGATAATTTTGCAATAATTTATATTCTTCCGGCAAAGCAGTTTCAGTTTCTTCAACTGAGGTAGTACTATCATTATTAGAATTAAAAGTTGGTTCACTTTGAATAAAAATACCTGTACCGTTTGGATTGCGGGCCATTGTTAAATTTATTGTCTGCGCACCAAAACTAATGCTGTCTAAAACAGAACTATCTATATTAGAAAGTATCAATTGTTCACCTCCGGCAGAAATTTTGAATGATGCATGGAACCCTGTTTGTCCGGAATCTTCATCCGCCCAAACAATTAAGTAACCATTTGGTTCAATTTCTGTATTAGCAGGGAATTGCCACTTGGTTGGAGTTGAATAACTATCTGATAAATACATACCGCTTAAATTGATAGTGCCGGTTGTATTATTATATAACTCAACCCAATCATCTTTTTCGCCGGCCGGATCTAAAATAGTATCGTTTTGAGCCATAAATTCATTTATTACAACATCTCCCGGTTCAACTGTAATTTGGCAGTTAATACCAAGTGTTGTTAATTGTGATGTAATACTATTTTTGCGCAAATTTATAAAAGATTTTAATCCGGGAATACGTGTTCCGCCACCTACACTTGTTATTGATAGATCGGCTGAAATATTCTGTTCAAATTGGGCATTTGTATATTGTTTACGTGCATCGTTATAAACATAAGGCCTAATTACATTGGCAATACTATCTATTTTTGCATATAAATTGGCTTTTATAAAATAAGTGTTGTTTAAGTTGCATAAACTGTGTAAATAATTATTTTTTAATGCAGCATTACCAAAAATTTTACCAATTAACGGTCTATTTGCCGAATTAATTAGATAGGTTAAACTTAAATTTTCGTAGTTTGAAACACCTCCGCTAAAATCACCAAAACTTAACCCAACATCCCATTTAATCCATTCCATTTTTGTTGTAGTAGGATTAAAATAGAAATAAAAATTTCTTCCGCTGCTAAGATAAGAATCTAAATTGGCAAAAATCATATCCGCTGCAATTGAATTGTATAATGCTGATAAATTTATTTTGGAATCTAATGCGTTTATAATAGTTGAGCTGTTATTGATAGAATCCAACAACCCAATTAAACTTGGCCATGCGGTTGTTGACCCGTCTGTTTTTAATTCGTAACGTGTATAATAAGAATCCGCTACCGCAGTTATCCACTTAAAATCAGAGACCAAAGAATTGTTATCAAACCCGTCAACTGCTTTAAATAAATCACCGCTGCTTACACCATAATGGGTTGCAAGGAATTTTTTATCAACATGTTCTATTAATGAATAAAAAGCAAATAATGTATCATTAATGTATAAAGTAACATAATTGGCACGGGGAGCTGCAATACCAGCTTCTTTACAAAAATCCAAATAGACTTTTTCTCGCATAAATGTAGGATCGCCATAAACATTATTTAAATGAACTCCTTTTAACCCATCCCATTTTTGACCGCTGACATATTCATCAAAACCGATGCGGAAAGATTTTTTATTATTAGGATGACTAAATGAAGAATTACCCTTAAAACGGACACCGCAATTTTCCAAAACCGTACCGTCAACTGTTACGGTAGCTGGTATATATTGCTCATCTCCAAGGTTATAATAATAAGTAAGAGTGTCCCAATAATTAGGTTGTGAGAAATTGATTTTTATTGTATGAACCTGTATTCCGGAAAATACATTATCCCCCGGATTTTGGGAATAAATATTTATTGATAAAAATATGAATATTAAAAAAGGAATTGTTACTCGTTTCATTTCTGAGTCTCCATCAAAGTATATTAATATCTGAATATGTGTTATAGCATTCATTTGGACACCTGCATTTAAGTCATGGTTTAAAAGAATTTTAATAAATATTTTAGTTTTCTGTTCAGGTTTTAATAATATGTGATATAGATCACAATTTTAGAAAGAAAATGAGGTTTGACTGAATAAAATATAAATTTAAGTGAAAAAGTTTAAAAATATAAAAAATAATTTTTGGGCTTTTATCTTAAAATAAAGATTATAATAGAATTTAATCCAGTTAAATGCATATAGATATGTGGATATACACAAATACCTAATATTTATCCAATTGTACAGAAGTATTTTCAAACATCATTAAAATTAAAAAATAGTTTGAAAATACTTAAATTTTACTTAATTTTAGATAAGACAGAGTTTATAAAATTTTTTAATAAGTCCAATATTAAAGTTTCCTTTTTACGTTAAAAACTCTCAATTAATAAACTAATTGAAATAAGCAATACCAAAATATATGAGGAATTATTATGGCGAAAGTTAAAGGCGATATCATTATTGATATTGAAAAATGTAAAGGCTGTGAATTATGTGTTGAAGCGTGTCCGCAAGAAGCATTGGAGAAATCGAGAACAGTAAATAACAAAGGATATTTGTATATTGTAAAAGTTGATGATACCTGTACAGGCTGTGTTAGTTGTGCGTTAGTATGTCCTGAAGGTGCAATAAAAGTATACAGACAGGTAGAAAAGAAAAAAGAACCAATTGCAACAATATCAAATGTAACTAATGATATAACTATTACGGTGAAAGAATGAGTGAAATTAAGTTAATGAAAGGGAATGAAGCAATGGCAGAAGCTGCTATTAGAGCAGGCTGCGATGCTTATTTTGGCTATCCAATTACTCCTCAATCGGAAGTTTTAGAGTATTTGGCTAAAGAAGCTGAAAAAAGAACAGGTATGGTTGTATTACAGGCCGAAAGTGAAGTTGCTTCTATTAATATGGTTTATGGAGCAGCAGGAACCGGAAAAAAAGTTATGACATCTTCTTCAAGTCCGGGAATGAGTTTAATGCAGGAAGGAATTTCGTATATTGCTTGTGCCGAACTTCCTTGTCTTTTAATAAATGTAGTTAGGGGAGGCCCCGGTTTAGGTACAATACAACCTTCACAAGGTGATTATTTTCAAGCTGTAAAAGGCGGCGGTCATGGTGACTACAAAATGATAGTACTTGCACCTTCAACAGTACAGGAATTATCCGATTTTGTTAAATTGTCATTCGAATTAGCATTTAAATACAAAAATCCAATTATGATTCTTTCGGATGGTGCTTTAGGCCAAATGATGGAAAAAGTTGAATTATTTGAACAGATGCCGCGAACCACAGATGTACCCGATTGGGCTACTGTAGGCAAACCAAAAACACGGGAAAGGAATTTTATTACTTCTCTTCATATTCAAGCTGATAAAATGGAAGATGTAAATCTTCATTTGCAAAAAAAATATAAATTGATGGAAGAAAATGAAATTCGCTGCGAATTAATTGATTGTGATGATGCTGACTATGTTATAACTGCATTTGGATTATGCGCAAGAATATGCTCAAAAGCCGCACAATTAGCACGTGCTAAAGGTATTAAAGTTGGAGTTATTAGACCAATTACTTTATATCCGTTCCCTTATAAAATTATTAATGATATGGCAGGCAGATTAAAAGGTATACTTGATGTTGAGATGAACGCCGGACAAATGGTTGAAGATATAAGACTTGGTGTAAATGGTAAAACTCCGGTTGAGTTTTATGGAAGAATGGGAGGAGTTGTACCAACACCCGAAGAGATTTTAGAGCATTTTGAAAAAATTTTTATTGGAGGTTTGAAATGAACGAAAGAACTATGACTGATGAACATTTCGAACAAATTTTAGCAGAAGAAGGAATATGTGTTAAAGAAAATTTAATATATGAAAAACCTGAAACATTAACTGAAACACCAATGCATTATTGTCCCGGCTGCGGGCATGGTGTTGCACACAGAATTCTTGCCGAAGTAATTGAAGAACTCGGAATTCAAGAAGATACAATTGGAGTAGCCCCGGTAGGTTGTTCGGTATTTGCATATAACTATTTAAATGTAGATATGTCACAAGCTCCTCATGGAAGAGCTTCAGCTGCCGCAACAGGAATTAAAAGAGTGCTTCCTGATAAATATGTTTTCTCATATCAGGGTGATGGTGATTTGGCTGCAATTGGTACAGGTGAAACAATTCATACCTGTAACAGAGGTGAAAATATATTGATTATCTTTATTAATAATGGAATTTATGGTATGACAGGCGGACAAATGGCCCCAACTACATTACCAAACATGAAATCAACAACTTCACCTTACGGCAGAGATGTTTTAACAATGGGATATCCATTAAAAATTACGGAAATAATTGCTACTTTACCCGGGACTTATTATGTTACACGACAATCGGTACATAAACCTGCAAATGTTAGAAAAGCTAAAGCAGCTATTAAAAAAGGATTTGAATACCAAAAATTAAACAAAGGAACTTGTTTTGTTGAAATAGTATCTAACTGTCCATCAAATTGGAAAATGACACCTGTACAGTCGAATAAATGGTTAGAAGAAAATATGCTTCCGTATTATCCGTTAGGTGATATTAAAACCCCAAAAGGCGAGGAGAAATAAGATGAACGAAGAAATAATAATTGCCGGATTTGGCGGACAAGGTGTGCTTTCAATGGGTATGATTTTGTGTTATTCAGGTATGATGGAAAATAAAGAAGTCAGCTGGATGCCCTCATACGGTCCTGAAATGAGAGGCGGAACCGCAAATTGTATTACTATAGTTAGCGATTCAAAAATCAGCTCGCCCATTATTGCTAAATTTGATACGGTATTAGCATTAAATCAACCTTCAATTGATAAATTTGAAAAAGCAGTAAAGCCGGGTGGTTTATTAATTTATGACAGCACTAATGTTATTAATCCGCCAACCCGTACCGATATTAACATCTATGCAATTGATGCAAGTAATGAAGCAGCAAAAATGAAAAACACTAAAGTGTTAAATATGATTATGCTTGGTGCTTTTTTAAAGAAAAAACCAATTATTAAAATCGAAAATATTCTTGAAGGAGTTAAAAAAGTTCTTCCTGAAAGATATCATAATTTATTACCTATTAATGAAGAAGCTTTACGTAAAGGTATGGCTTTAATTAATTAATTAATTAGTAATGTTATTATTCAGACAAGGATATTATAAAAGTATAATACATTTGAGAACTCATCCCCTAACCCCTTCTCTTAAAAAGAGAAGGGGAATGTATTGCTGAATCGTTATACTATCTATTCGTTTTGTTAATAACCCAGCTTTTGCGGAATGTGTTTAGGATGGGGAATAATATATTCAAATGTGGCACGGCTCTGCCGTGCTGGTTGTTTGCGGTGTTTCGTGTGGTTACAAACATGGCACTCCGCCGGAGTGCTCCTGAGTGAGCAAATTAGCAGTAACTCATTTTATTGTAATATGCTGTATGGTATTAATTAATCCCGAAGGGATGACATAATTGTAGCAAAAGGAGAAAAATAACAAAAGAACCCTGAATGGGTGACATTGTTTGTTGTATTAAGATAGAAATTCTTAATTGATCCCCAATTTTTATATGGTCTGTTTATGTCGGTGATGGGAACAAACCAAGATTGGTTTTTACCATCTTTTTTATTCGAGATGTGGATTATATTTTACAAATTTTAGGTTAAAACAATGCAAATTATAGATTTAACACATTTTATTACGTCCGATATGCCTGTTTATCCGGGTACTGAAAAACCAAAATTGATAGATGAGTGTACAATTGAAAAAAATGGTTTTGCTGAAAAACTAATTACAATGTTTTCGCATACCGGAACCCATATTGACGCACCCGCGCATATGATTGCCGGAGCAAACGGTTTAGATGATTTTAATGTTGAACAATTTTATGGTAAAGGAATTGTTATTGATATTGGCAAATCTAATAAAAAGGTGATTGAGGAAAGTGATATTAACTTTGATTTTTTGGATTTAACCAAATATGATTTTTTATTATTTTGTGCGGGCTGGAGTAAATTGTGGGGGAAAGAGGAATATTTTTACAATTTCCCTGTATTGGACAAAGATTTTGTAAAAAAATTAGTGCAAACAAATATTAAAGGTTTTGGATTTGACTATATCTCAATAGATCCGGTTGGTTCAACCGATTATGTAAACCATTATCATGTGTTAGGAAGTAACAAAATAATTATTGAAAATCTTAATAATTTGGAAAAACTAATTGGAAAAGAATTCTATTTTTCCTGTTTACCGCTAAGAATTAAAAATTGTGATGGTTCACCTACAAGAGCAGTTGGGATTATTGAATAACTATTTATATAAAATGAAAAGTTTTATATCTGGAAATTATTTGGAATAATATTTTTTATCAGAGGGAAAATTGAAAATATTTAATTTTTTTGTTTATTGTCTTTTTTATCTAAATTCAATTATATGTTAAAACGACTTTGGATTCAATTATTTTATATCTATTTGTTTTTTATAACTTCACACTTATTAAGTGAAACAAGATATATAAGTAAAACGGGGAGCAGTATTGCTCCCTATACATCATGGCAAACTGCATGCGACAGTTTACAAAAATGTTTTAATTATTGTGCAAGCGGTGATACGATATATATAGATAGAGGTATATTTAGGGAAACCATTTGGGTTCAAAACAAAAATATTACTATCATTGGTATTGATACTGATGAATGTATTATTGATGGGACTGGTGTAAATGGTAAATATGATAAATTTACTTTATGCGAATTTTCGAATTCAAGTATCACAGTAAAAAATCTTACTTTAAAAAAGAAAAAAATTGAAGAATCGGTAAATTATTTTGCAATGTACTTCGATAATAGTTATTGCCTTGTAAATAACTGCATTATAGATTCCACATGGCGGGGTATATCATTACAAAAAGGAGGAGTGATAAGTAATACCATTATTAAAAATTCAAATACCGGAATAGGTGTGGTAACTGACGATGAATATTCGTATATATTTAATAATAATATTTTTCGTATTTTACCTGGAAGCGGCGGTGCTGCACCTCCCAAAGGGATCTATAACTTAGATTATGGAGGTAGTTTTACAATTACAAACAATATATTGTTAACAACTCCATCAGATATAAATTATTATGGAATAGAAATAACAGCAAATAAAAAAGTAATAATAAAAAATAATTTAATATATGGTTTTAGATACGGTATTGGTTCTTTTGCAATGTCGGGTGCAGCAGATACTACATTTATATTAAACAACGTAATAGCAAAAAGTTATATATACGGAATAGAAATTGGCAACCTGCCAAAACATTATAAAATAAAAAATAACATTTTTACAAATAATTATAAAGGTGTTTACAGTTACGGCAATCAAGGGGATGTGGATTATAATTTGTTTTTTAATAATACTTATTTAATGTACCAAAATATACCTGCCGGTGCACATGATATTAAAGCCGACCCAATGTTTGTAAACGATACTTTGCCAATTGTTGGGGGTACTTTTGATTATAGACTACAAAAGTATTCACCTGCAATAGATAAAGGTATCCCAAACATTTTTGATATAAACGGTTCAAGAAGTGATATTGGAATGTATGGCGGACCATTAGGTGAAAGTTATGTATATAAAGATTTAGCTCCAAAACCGGTAAAAAATGTTGCTGCGTTTTACGAACAGGAAAAAAACAGGGTAAAACTTACATGGGATAAAAACACGGAAGCGGATTTTAAGACATATTATGTTTATAAAGATATTAACCCAAATTTTGTTTTGGATAGCACAAAAAAAATAGTAATAACAACTGAACCGATATTTTATGATACTTTAAATAAAGGAACTTTAACCATTTATTATAAAATAACTGCTGTTGATAGTTCGGAAAATGAAAGTTTTGCTTCAACCGAAGTTAATGTAAACATAACCAATAATGAAGATGCTTTAATAACCGAAAATTACAGTTACGAATTATATCAAAATTACCCTAATCCTTTTAACCCAAATACAACAATAAGTTACAGTTTAAAGGAACCGGGTGAAGTTAGAATAAAATTATATACTATAACAGGCGAACTTATAAAAACACTTTTAGAAGGAGCCAAAAGCAAAGGATATAACGAAACACAAATAGATTTAAGCTGCTACAGCAGCGGGATATATTTATACAGGTTAGAAGTAACCGGAGCGGGGAAAATTCCTGTATTTAATGATTTGAAGAAAATGGTGCTTTTAAAATAATTATGAATTATAATTTGCAATATCAGGTTGCAGATGATACATACAAATTAATTTGATTTTTAATTCTAACCTTTCAATTATAAGATTCAAATAAAACCGTAAATAAGTAAAAATTATTTACGGTTTGGTGTCATCCCGGAATAGAATATACAAAAGATCCCCAAATAAATAATTTCATAAGTCGGTAAACAAAAATAAAATCGTTTCTAACTAATTTTTGTATTAAAATTAATTGAGCAAAGATAAAAACCAAATTTACTTCATTTTTATTTTTTTACTTTCTTATTGAGTTTTAGAGCAAAAAACAATACCCAATATTTGCCAAAATACATATCTATTCATATTGATGAATGGTTATTCGCTATTAACGTTTTTCGGTTTAATAATCCCCGTTTTATTTATCTGTGTTTTGATTATTTACACTAAATGAAATAAACAAAAATTGAATATGAACCCTTTTTGTGTTTTATAAAAATAAATCCGGAAAGAAAAATTTATCTAAATAATATAAAGGCGCAAAATCTATAAAATTGTAATATATAATATATTATGCTGCCAAAAATGAGGAATTAAAAAAAATATTTAGAATCATTATCGTTTCCAAAATTACACAAAAACAAATAGTTTACTTAAGCAACTGTATTAATTGGGGCAATATTTTTGAATTGATTTCTAAAAATATTTCACACAATTTGAGTAGACAAAATATTTTTAATTTCTAAAAATATTTTTATAAAAATTTAATTTATATTCGTATATTGTCAAGTTAATTAAACTTTTTTAAATAAAGAATTTTTAATCAAATATTTGGCGTATGAAATACAAAATTATTGTAGTGTTATCATTTTTGTTGTTGGTTGCTTTTAGGTTTGATGATGATCAGAAGGGCAAATTTAACAAAATACTTGATGACGATAACTCGAAATATACTAATATTGGTAATATTGGATTAACAATAACCAATTTTGGTACTTATGGTCATGGTTTTTCAAAATGGCCTACCCAGCCATCTTGCGAATTCCCTTTAGGAAGCGGAATTGAGCATATATACGATGGAGGTTTATGGATAGGTGCTTATTACAAAAGTACCGGTGCAAACGGACAAGGAAGAGTAACAGGTCCATGGGTAAGTACCGGTGTAGTTGATGCATCATCAGTTTCTGTAAGAGGTGGTGGTCAAGAATTTACCAACTCAAGCGGGCAAAAAGTAATTGAAAGATCAAGTTTACTTGATTCTAAATTTTTTAGTCCGGCAGCAATATCACATCAAGATTTTTTTATGGAATATTCAGATACTAATAAGTATCTAAGCAACGGTGAAATAATTACGGATCATGAACCAATTGGTGTTGCAGTCCGTCATGAATCGTATGCATGGAACTTTCCATTTGCCAACTTTTTTGTGATAATGAATTATTGGATAAAAAATACTACAGCAAAATATATTGATAGTGTTTATGTAGGTTTGTGGACTGATGCAGTAGTTAGAAATACAAATATAACTTCACCAAGAACAGGCGGAACATTTTTTAATAAAGGAGGCGATGGATTTAATGACTCGTTAGACATTGCTTACGAATTTGATGCAACCGGTGATGTTGGTTTTACTGATAGTTATATTGGTGTTCAATTTTTAGGTGCAAATATACCTTACGATAGTGTTAATTTTGTAACTTGGCAATATCGTAATACTTCAAATCCTAACTTTTTTGCTCCCACAACCGATATTGAAAGATACAGAAAATTAGCCGGTTATTTTGGCGGAAGCAACCGTTATGGACAAGGAATCGATCCTGCTATTCTTAAACAATCAAGTAACCGTTCATTAATGCTTGCAGCAGGACCTTTTAAAAGTATTGCTCCGGGAGATTCAATAAATGTTACTTTTGCTTTTGTTGCGGCTAAAAAATTTGGTTCTGATTTGGCAAGTTTAGATTCAGAACAACAAAAATTTAATTTATATGCCAATGCTACTTGGGCAATTCGTGCATATAACGGTGAAGATAGAAACGGAAACGGTATTTTAGATCCGGGTGAAGATTCCGATGCAAACGGTGTTATCACTCGTTATATATTACCTGCACCTCCAACTTCTCCTAAAGTAAAAGTTGTTCCGGGTAATCAAAAAATTACTATTTATTGGGATAAACGTGCAGAAGATTCAATTGACCCAATATCAGGTAAAAAAGATTTTGAAGGTTACCGTTTATACAGAACAAACGCAGGTTATGATTTAACAGAATCTCAAAATATTACTAATTCTTTGGTTCAGCTTGCCGAATTTGATTCAATGGGAAATGACATTGGATATAATACGGGTTTTGGTTATGGTGAACTTTCAGAACCGGTAATTTTTCCTAATGATGACACTCAATACAGATATAAATTTGAAATTGATAACTTGTTAAACGGCTGGCAATATACTTTTGCAGTTACTGCATTTGATGAAGGTGATAAAGAAAATAATTTAGGCAGTCTCGAATCATCTTTATTATCAAACGCTCAACGTGTTTTACCGGGAACTTTACCAACAAGTGATGCTAACGTAAAAATTGGAGTTTATCCAAATCCATATTACGGCGAAGCTTATTGGGATGGATCGTCAGAAAGATTAAGAAAAATATATTTTTATAATCTTCCGGCTGAATGTGAAATTACTATTTATACTTTATCAGGTGATATTGTAAAAGTAATTGATCATAATTCAGCCAGCAATGGTTCGGATGTAAGATGGTTTGAAATATATGCAAAAGACGGAACACAAACAATGACCGGAGGTGAACATCCTTGGGATTTGGTTACTGATGATGACCAGGCAGTTGCAACCGGATTATATTTATTTACCGTTAAAGATAAAGCAAACGGTGAAATTAAAACAGGAAAATTTTTAGTAATCAAATAAAGGTGTAATATGAAGTTAAAATTATTTTTTGCAGCGATGATAATTTTGGTATGCGGACAGATGTTTGCACAAACTTATCCTGAAGTGACAATTAGAAATATTCAATATATTAGTTTGGATTCGCTTAATACGGCTCCACACGATTATTTTTCACCTTACGAAGGTGATACAGTAATTGTAACCGGTGTTGTTCAAGTTGCTCCATATTATGGCGCAAATCCTGATAGTAATTATATTATGAGAGTAGGTGGTTCAGGTTTATTATTACAAGATGAATTTGACAGAGAATATTCAGGTTTGGTAGTTAAATACATGGGTACTGACGCATCCGATTTTAAATTACTTGATACAGGTGCTGTTGTTAAATTAAAAGGTTATGTAAAAGAGTACTACACAACAACACAATTTAACGTAATTGAGTTTACAGCTGCGGATTTAATTGGATTTACCAATCGTCCAAAACCGGTAGTATTAACATTAGATTCATTAGCTCAAGTTGGAACATTTGCTCCTGTTTATAAAGCTGAAAAATGGGAAGGAATGTATGTTGAACTCCGTAATGTAACTACATCCGATCCTGGTACAACAGGCGGCGGAAGTTTTACGGTATTTGATGAAAACGGTACCCAAGTTGTAATTGGACGTGCCTCAACATGGATTAACTCTGCAGCAGCCCCAATAGCAGGAACAAAATTGGAATATGTTAGAGGTTATGTTGAAACAAGAAATAATTTAGCAAACGGTTGGTTTATTATCAACCCATGTTATTATGATGATATTAAACTTGGAAACGTAATACCTCCACGTATTTCAAACGTAACAAGAAATAAAGTTTATGCAGCTTTAAACGAACCGGTAGTTGTTTCCGCAAAAATTAAAGATCCGGACGGAACTATTGCAAGTGCAAAATTATATTACAAAACTTCTGAAACAGGTAATTACCAAAGTTTAGATATGGCTGCAGCAACTGTAGGTGATTCTATTTATTCCTGCACAGTTCCGGGTCAGGCAGCAGAATCTTTAATTGCTTATTATTTAGAAGCAAAAGATAATAATAATGCGGTTTCTACAAATCCTACAAATACAACAACAGGTTTATATTTTTATCATGTATTAAATAGAGCATTAACAATTAAAGATATTCAATATAGTCCTTTTGGCAGCGGTTATAGTGGTTATAATGGTTATAACGTAACTGTCAGCGGTGTTATTACTTGCGATACAACTGATTTAGTTGATGGTACATTCAGTTCAGCCCAAGTTTATTTACAGGATGGAACAGGTCCTTGGAGCGGTATAAAATTATATGGTACCGAAGTATTAAAATTACACAGAGGTGATGCTGTTACCGTAACAGGTGCAGTTTACGAAAATTATAACGTAACTGAAATTAAAGGTTTAGATGATGCTACTGTTGCAGTAGTTACCGCTACAGGTGTAGCAGTTCCTGAAGCTACTAATATCTCGACCCAATTAATTGGAACAAGTGTTGGCAGTACTTTACCTGCTGAATCGTACGAAGGTGTTTTAGTAAAATATGATACTTTAACTGTAATTGATGATAATGCTGATGGCGATTCAGGCCCGGTAGCAAATAACTTTGGAGAAATTTTGGTTGCTGATGCAAGCAATATCCAAACCAGAGTTGAATTACAGGATGGCGGAAATGATTATAATAACTTCTGGGATGCTTCATTAGAAAATTCATCATATCGAGTTAGAACAAATGATAAGTTTGGATCATTGACCGGTATTTTATATTTCTCTTATAGCAATTATAAATTAATTCCTAGGAAAAATGAAGATTTTGTTGATCATGTTTCGGTTGGTGTTGATGAAGAAATAAATACATTACCTAATTCATTTGTTGTTAGCCAAAACTATCCAAATCCATTTAACCCTTCAACTAAAATTCAATTTTCAATACCTGAAAATGCATTTGTAACATTAAAAGTATACAATTCATTAGGACAAGAAATTAGAACATTAGTTAATAGTAATTTAAATCGCGGTAATCATCAAGTTGTATTTAATGCAGCTAATTTATCAAGCGGTGTATATTTCTATAGAGTAGAAGCAGGAAATTTCAGTTCAATTAAAAAAATGATTTTGATGAAATAATTATGTGGGGGGTAGAATTATACCCCCCTTATTTCTAAATTTAAGCAGTAATTTTATGACTAAATATTACATTTTGATTTTAATGTCGTTTCTGTTTTTAATCAGCTGTAGTGATGATATAACAGATTCGAAAAAAGGTGATAAATCACCTGATACTTTTTTATTTTTGTATCCTAACCAGGGTGCAGATTTAAATCAACAAAAAAGCAAACTGACTGTCCATTGGTGGAGTGATGATACCGATGGTTTGGTTATAGGTTATATTTTCAAGTGGGAAGGTATAGACACCCAATGGCATTACACAACAAGTAACGACAGCACATTCTCATTACCAATTGGAACAGTTGATACAAATTATGTATTTAAAGTTTCAGCAATAGATAATATGGGTAATGGTGTTTATGATGCACATGTTATTTTAAATACTGTTGATATTGGAGGCGAACCTTTTGTTGATGCTAATAATGACGGAGTTTATAATTCGGGCGAAAAATTTACAGATTGGGGAAATATCGATCCAACTCCGGCTGAATTAAAATTCCCTATTAAAAATACAGCCCCTGTTATTAAATGGAATAAAGTTTCTGTTTTACCTTCTGTTTCTTACCCGGTAATTACAGTTGGTTGGGAAGCTTCCGATTTGGACGGGGATGAATCGATAGTAGGTATTAACATTGCGTTAAATGATACAACTAGCTTTGTTACTATTAAAGGGAGTGCTCGATTAGTAACTTTACGTTGTAAAAATTATAATCAATCAAATCCAACTATGGAAATTTTATTAGACGGCTCTGAATCAGGTATTCAAACTGAAAAACTTAGTGGTCTAAAGTTAGATGATAATAACCGAATTTTTATTCAAGCTGTTGACATAAGCGGTGCAAAATCGAACTTTGCATTTTTACCCGATTTAGCTACTTCATGGTATGTAAAAAAACCAAAAGGCAAACTTTTAGTTATTGATGATTATACAGGAACTAATGCTTCCAGTTTTTACAGCACATTATTTAATGGCTTACGCGGCGGAATGTTGGTTGATAAATATGACGAGTTTAATGTTGAAACCACTAAACTTCCATATCAAAGTATTACATTTTTAGAAACAATGAAATTATTTAAATATATTTATTGGTATACTGATAATAGTCCATCAATGGATTTGGCTGCAATATCAACACAAAAATTTATTCAAACAGGCGGAAAAATCGCTTTTTCAATGGTATTTCAGGATTCAAGTGATACATTCCCATTTGACCAGTCGTACTTACAAAACTTTTTACCAATTGATTCTTTAGGTCAAAAGAAACCATTAAGCTTTTTATTGTTAGGCGCATCTTTATTACCTTCAATCGGTATTGCAGGTTATCCGACATTAAAAACATCAACTACAATTTCCTGGGTTCGTACTTACGCACCAAATGTTTCTTCTGCTTATAAAGTATATGATGTTTCAAGCAGTCAGCTTAATGGCAATATAGCTTTTATGGATAGAACAAAAACACTGTTCTTTATTGGTCTGCCGCTGCATCTTTGTGATGGTAATGCCGGAACAGTATCGCAATTAATAGAAAAAGTATTCTTTGATGAATTTGGCTTAAGCTTATGAGAAAGAATTTTATAATACTATTTATTCTCATCCTGCAAATGTCTTTAATTGCTCAAGAAAAAGGCCGTATCGAAGGTCTTATTCGCGATGCAGTTACAAAAGAAATGTTGCCTGGTGTGAATGTTACATTAAAAGGTACTTATTATGGTGCTGCTTCCAATTATGATGGAAAGTTTGCAATTGAAAGAGTTAATCCGGGTACCTATACAGTTGAAGTTTCGTTTATCGGTTACAAAATAATGCAGTTTACCGGTATTAAAATACAAGCCGATAAAACAACTAAACTTGACGTTGATATGAGTGAAACGGCTTTAACAATGGAACAAGATATTATAATTGTTGGTGACAAACCATTAGTTGAAGTTGACGAAACACAAAGTAAAAGAACTATAACAAAACAGGATATTGAAGTTGCAGTTATAGAAAACATTAACGATTTGGTTACACAACAATCCGGTGTAGTAAAATCGGATAACTCGATACATATTCGTGGTGGCAGATCTTACGAAAACGCATTTTTATTAGATGGTGTTTCTATTCAAGATCCATTAGCCGGAACCGGATTTGGTCTTCAATTAAGTTCAAACTCTATTGAAGAAGTAGACGTTATAACCGGTGGTTACAATGCTGAATATGGTGATGCAACTAGCGGTGTTGTTAACGTTAAAACAAGAGAAGGCGGCGAAAAATATACGGGTTCATTGTCATACAAACGTGATAACTTCGGTTCAAAAGAATCGAATCATGTTTTTAATACTGATGTACTTGAAAGTAACTTCAGTGGACCTGAACCATTAACTAAATATATTTTACCTGAACTTGGATTAAAAATTCCAGGTGATTTAACATTTTTCGGCAGTTTTTATATGGGTATTACCGATGGTATTACTCAAGGTTATAATAAATCTACCGCAACACAGTTGAACTCATCAACTTTTTATGGTACTAAGTTTGCACCTAGGGCCGAAAATAGCTGGTTTTGGTTATTTAAATTGACTTATAAATTTAGTTCTACATTTAAAGTACAATATTCTTATAATCAATCTGTAAACATAAACCAAAACTCACAATCTCTTCAATCAAATTTAGAGTATGTTGAACCAAGTCCTGGTTATCAGTATGAATTCCAAAATATTTTGGATAATGCTAATACATTTACTCATAATAATAAGTACAATACAATTAGTATTACACATACATTAAATTCAAAAACGTTTTATGAATTGAAATTTAACCATTTCTTTTCAACAATGCGTGCAGATGCTAATGGTAAATATTGGTACCAATATGAAGAGCCAAAGGATATTGTAACATTTCCAATTGAATATTATAATCTTGGACGTGATACAGTTGGTGTAATTCCTGGTGATGGTTTTTGGGATGTTGGCAATCCTTTTACATGGAGAGATCATTATCTAAACGAATTTTCTGTTAAAGGTGATTTGACAAGCTTTTTTGATGAAAAAAATAAATTTAAAGCTGGTTTTAACGCAATATTCCAAGAAATGCAGGTTATAGATATTTATAAACCATGGATTGGTACACTTGGACTAAATAATGATATTTATAAAGTTCACCCTGCAAAAGGATCATTTTATGCTCAGGATAACATTAATTTCAGCGGTATGATATTAAACTTCGGTTTACGTTTGGATTATTGGTTCCCGGGTAAATATGTTGATGATGCCGTAGGTAACAAAGATGTAATAACAATACCAGATGAAACTCGTCAAGCATATATGGATGATACTTACGGATGGTTTGGTAATAGAAGATTTAAAGCAAGATTAAGTCCTCGTTTAGGTATATCGCATCCTGTTACTGATAATCAGATTTTATTTTTCTCGTATGGACACTTTAGTAAATGGCCTAATCCTCAATTTGTTTATGCTAAATTAAGTCCTTCAAGCGCTCAGTCTTCATTCCAAAAATTTGGTAATCCAAATTTGAACCCTGAAACTACGGTTGCTTATGAACTAGGATTAAAAACACAATTTTCGCAGGATGATGTATTAACAATTACAGCTTATTATAAAGATATTTTTGATTATATCCGCACAAGAACTGCAAAAATTACATCAGCCCGTTTTGCAACTCAATCATTTATTACCTATGCAAATATGGATTATGCACGTTCAAGAGGTCTTGAATTAGAATATAAGAAAAGAATAGGCAAATGGTTTTCGGGAATGTTTTCTTTCACATATGCAATTGTTACAGGAAAAAGTTCATCGGCTGATGAAGGTGTTCTTGTTCTCCAAGGAGATTTGGATGAAAGCGTAAAAGAAGAATACGTATCTTGGGATAGACCAATGACTATTGCAGCAAATTTAAACTTTTACGTAGAAAAAGGAAAACCATTATTTGATTTTGGTGAAGGTATCTTAGATGATTACAATTTATATTTAAGAGCTTTTTTCCAGTCAGGTAAACGTTATACTCCATATATATTTACCGGTAGTTTTGATTCGGAAGGAAGACCGGAATATGAATCGGATAAAAGTAATAGATATGGTGAAATTGCAGATAACTGGTTTTATGTTGATGCTAATTTTGAAAAATACTTTAAAATTGGCAATCTTAAATTTTCAGTCTTTGTTGAAGTAAATAACATATTTGATACAGATAACTCAGCAATTATTAATCCGGCTACAGGAAAAGCATATGAATATGGTGATGCAACTCCATCTACTTGGAATGACCCATTATATCCGGACTTACAAGCTCCGGTAAATGCATATCCATATAATCCTGCTAGATATTTAACCAGACGAAACATGAAATTCGGACTAAGCTTGAGATTCTAATATGAAAAAACTAATTATAATTATATTATTATTACCTTTATGTAGTAACTTTGCTCAATTGTTTCCTGTTTTGGGCGGACAGCGTGCGGGTATATCCACAGCACAATTTTTGAAAATTGGTGTCGGCGGCAGAGCTTCGGCAATGGGAGATGCATTTGTTGCAATATCCGATGATGCTTCTGCATTATATTGGAATCCGGCCGGTTTAGCTGCAATTAAAAATGACCAGGTAATATTTTCGCATAACGAATGGGTTGTTGATATTAAACATGAATTTTTAGGAGCAGTATATCACTTTTCTCCTATGGATGCTGTTGGTGTATCGTTTACAGCTTTACATACTGAGGATATGCCGGTTACAACAGAATTACAACCTTTGGGAACAGGTGAATATTTCCAATATAGCGATGTTGCTATAGCATTAACATATTCCCGTAAAATGACAGAACAGTTCAGTTTTGGCGGAACCATACGTTATATTGAAGAAACACTTGCCAACTTAAAAATGCGCGGTATGATGATTGATTTAGGTACATTATACTGGACAGGGTTGGGAACTACCAGATTTGCAGTTACAATTTCGAATTTTGGTAATGAACTTTCACCTGACGGCAAGGTTGTTTTATTTGGAAAACGTGAAAAATCAAATTGGCAGTCATTTTCGCCTCCAACTATGTTTAGAATTGGTTTTGCTTTTGAACCATATCAAACTGAAGAACATAGAGTAACAACATCAATACAATTAAATCACCCAAATGATAACAGCGAAAATGTTTCGACAGGTGTTGAATATTGCTGGAAAAACATTTTAAGTTTGCGTGGTGGGTATAAAATAAATGTTGATGAACAAGATTTTACATTTGGTGCAGGCGTTACAGTTCCTGTATCAATAGCTGATGTAACAGTTGATTATGCATATGCTAATTTTGAAAGATTAGGCAGTGCTCATCGCTTTTCGTTAATTTTAGGATTTTAATTATTATGAGATTAAAAAATAAAATTCTTTTTGCTTTTATATTTGTTTCGCTAATCATTTCTTGCACAAGCAAATTTGATATCAATTCAGTTCAAACAGGAAATGAAGAACAAACTAATATTGGTGATACATTATATATTCAACAGAATCCTGTTTGGGAAGGTTTTAATAAACCTCAGGATATGCTGATTGGCCGCGAACCGTTTATATATGTAGCGGATACTGAAAACAATAGAATCGTAATGCTTGATATAGCAGGCCGTGTAATGGGGTATAGAGCAATCCAAAGACCAACTGCATTAGCACAAGATTACCAGTTAAATTTAATTGTTTGCGGTGAACTTGTTGATAATCAGGGAACTGTTTTTAGTGCAGTATTCAAACTAAATTTGGTTGCCGTTCAGCATAATATTGCAATTGCTCCTATTGATACGTTATTACCAAAAACAAGTTTTGATTATTTGAAACCACAGCGTAAATATACCGGTATTTGTGTGTTTTCTAATAATTCTTTCCTTGTTTCAAGAACAGGTCCTGCTAATTCAAACCTGATTGACCCGGATAATTCTATTCTTGTATTTTCGAAAATTACTGGAAATAACGGTACCAAGTACGATTCATTAACGGGAAGGGTACCTTCATTAGAACCTGAAGGAACCGGTTTACTTTCAGCTAATAAAATAAGTTCATTAACATCATTTAAAAATTCAACACGTGATGTAATTGTTACTATGTTAGGTAATAACAGTTTTAGGACTCAATGGCTTCAATATGTGCAAACATCCGATTTTACAGGTTACAGAAGTAAAATTGAACCATTTACCACACCTTTAATGGATATTAACAGGTTTACTGAACCTGAAGATGCTGCTTTAGATAATTCCAATAATATATTTATTGCTGATGCAGCTAAGGACAGTATATTTAAGTTTGATTCATTTGGTGAAGAGCTTCAATCATTTGGAGGAAGTTCAGTATTTAATCATCCTCATGCAGTTGAATATTTTAATAAAACATTATATGTTGTTGATACAGATAATAACAGAATCTTAAGGTTTGTTCTTTCAACTGATCTTAATTAGAGTTTATGATGAATAAACAGGTCCTTTTTTACATTTGTTTTTTTTGTATTAGTTTGATTGTGTTTGGACAAGATGAAATATCAATAAGTAATCTTCATTCAAATGATTCAACCGGAGTTTCGATATATAACGGTCAGACTGTTAAAGTTACCGGAGTTTTAACAACTGCAAAAAATTTTGGTACAAGCGGACCTGCGTTTATACAGGATAATACAGGCGGAGTTTCGGTTTACGGAACCCGCTTTACTAATTATGTTGCTGTTGGCGATTCTATCACTTTAACATCAAAAATTGTTAACTATAATGGTTTAACTCAGTTTGATTTTTCGACCGGTACATTTACAAGACACTCGACTGGAAATATTGTTGAGCCTATGATAATAACTATTGATCAAATAAAAAATCAAAGTTGGAATGGAGTTGAGGAATTTGAAGGCCGGCTAGTTAGATTAAGTGATGTAAAAGTTAATCAAACCGGAAATTTTGCCGGTAATACTACTTATACTATCACCGATTCGGTTAATACTATGGATTTAAGAATTGATAGTGATGTTTCTTCTATAGTAGGTACTGTTATTCCTCAATCAAAAATTGATATTATTGGAATAGTAGGGCAGTACAAATCGAGTGCCCCTTATAATTCCGGTTATCAGTTAATGCCTCGTTCAATTTCGGATATTGTTACTTTATATGTACCGGTTATTAATTCGCTGGTTGTTACTAATATGACAGAAAATTCTTTTACAGTAGCTTTTAATACTGTTAGATTAGGTAATACTGAAATTGCCTATGGCAAAACAACATCATTGGAATTAGGTACATTAGTGAATGCTGATTTGACTACATCACATAGTATTTCTGTTTTAGGTCTTGAAAAAGATGCAAAGTATTATTATAAAGTTTATTCCCGAAATGAATATGGTGTAAGTGAAAGTGTTTTACAGACAATAACTTTAACAATTTCTACTACTTCATCCGGTAAAATGAATGTTTATTTTAATAGTCCGGTTGATAATAGTGTTGCAATACCCGGTAATTTAGCCGAAGGCAGTGTAGATTTTAAGGCCAAATTATTACAAAGAATAAATAATGCATCATCTTCTATTGATATTGCCTTGTATAGTTTTTTTGGAATGGATGATATTGCAACTGCTATAATAGCTGCAAAAAATAGAGGTGTTAAAGTTCGAATTGTTTATGATAGCAGAACAACACAAAGTTCAATGAAATTATTATTAAATGCCGGAATACCAATAAGCAAAAGACCAACTACAATTGATGGTATTATGCATAACAAGTTTGCAATATTTGACGCGCGCGATTTTAATGCGGAAAATGATTGGGTTTGGACCGGTTCATGGAATTGGACCTCAACTGAATTGTATTGGAGAAATAACGTAATTGAAATTAACGACAAAAATTTAGCATTAAATTATATGACTGAGTTTGAGGAAATGTGGGGTAGTAATACTGATGAACCCAACTCGGCTAATGCAAAATTCGGATCACATAAAACTGATAATACAATACACAATTTGGTTGTGAATAACATACCTGTTGAATCATATTTTAGTCCCTCGGATAATACCGGTTCTAAAATATCAAATACTATTTTGACTGCTGATTCTTCGTTGTATTTTGCTTTATTATTATTTACAAGTGAACCTATTTATAATGCAATTAACACCGATTATTCATCAGGTTTACGAGATATTAGAGGAGTTATTGATGACATCGAGGCAAGTGGTTCCAATTTTGTAAAAATGCAGTCGCTTGGTGAAATGTTTGATTATAATTTAAGTAATGTACTTCATCATAAATATGGTGTTATTGATGCTTCATATCCTACATCGGATCCGACAGTTATCACTGGTAGTCATAACTGGACTGATGCAGCCAATCAGGTAAATGATGAAAATACTTTAATTATTCATGATGTATATATTGCAAATAAATATATGCAGGAATTTAAAAAACGTTATAATGATTTGGGCGGTGTAGTTGATTTTGTTGTTCCAGTTGTTTCAGGTGTAAATGATCAAAATTATCAATATCCAAAAACTTTGGAATTAAACCAAAATTATCCTAACCCGTTTAATCCGGTTACAACTATTACTTTTTTTGTTCCTTTTGAGCAAAAATTAAGTCTTTGTATTTATAATGCAATTGGCGAAAAAGTTAAAGAAATATTTAATGGTACTGCAAAAGCAGGTCTAAATGTGTTTGATTTTAACGCATCTAATTTTGCTAGCGGCGTATATATATACCAATTACGCTCGGAAAACAAAATTTTAAGTAAAAAATTAGTTCTATTGAAGTAAATGTTAAGTTTTATTTGATAATAATTAATATAATAATTAATTTTACAAATTGTTTAATTTTATTATAGGAGTAAAATGGCAAGCAACGAAGGAATAATTGTTCAAGTAATTGGACCGGTAGTCGATATAGATTTTGAAGAAGGTTCTTTGCCTAAAATTTATAATGCGATAAAAATTCCTAGAATAAATACCGAAGGAAAAGAAGAAAATTTAGTTGTTGAAGTTCAGCAGCACCTTGGCGAAAATAGAGTACGCGCAGTAGCAATGGACTCGACCGATGGTTTGGTACGCGGGATGAAAGCTATTGATACAGGAGAGCCCATAACTGTGCCGGTTGGTCAAGGTACATTAGGAAGGCTTATTAATGTAATTGGAGATCCTATTGACGGAATGGGTGCAATTAAGGCAGAAAAAAGATATCCAATCCACAGACACTCACCTAAATTTACAAGTTTAACTACGAATCAGGAAATGTTTGAAACCGGTATTAAGGTTATTGATTTACTTGAACCTTATGCTCGCGGCGGTAAAATTGGTTTGTTTGGTGGTGCCGGTGTTGGTAAAACTGTAGTTATTATGGAATTAATCCACAATATAGCAAAACAGCACGGTGGTTTTTCTGTATTTGCAGGTGTAGGCGAAAGAACCCGCGAAGGAAACGATTTGTGGCTTGAAATGAATGAAACAGGTGTTATAAATAAAACCGCACTTGTGTTTGGCCAGATGAATGAACCTCCGGGAGCAAGACTACGAGTAGGTTTAACCGGATTGGCTATTGCTGAATATTTCCGTGACGAAGAAGAAAGAGATGTGTTATTATTTATTGATAATATATTTCGTTTTACTCAAGCCGGATCTGAAGTTTCTGCTTTATTAGGCCGTATGCCTTCGGCAGTTGGTTATCAGCCAAACTTAGCTTCTGAAATGGGTGAATTACAGGAACGTATTACTTCAACTGATAAAGGTTCTATTACATCTGTACAGGCTATTTACGTACCGGCGGATGACTTAACAGATCCTGCTCCTGCTACTGCATTCAGTCACTTAGATGCTACAACAGTATTAAGCAGACAAATTTCCGAGCTTGGTATTTATCCTGCCGTAGATCCGTTGGATTCAACTTCAAGAATACTTGAACCGGGTATTTTGGGACATGAACATTATCAGACTGCTAAACTTGTAAAAGAAATTTTGCAAAGTTATAAAGATTTACAGGATATTATTAATATTCTTGGTATGGATGAACTTTCGGAAAATGATAAAATTATTGTACGCCGTGCAAGAAGAATTCAGCGTTTCTTAAGCCAGCCATTCCATGTAGCCGAACAATTCCTTGGCTACAAAGGTAAATATGTTAAGTTAGAAGATACAATTAGAAGTTTTAAAGAAATTATTGACGGTAAACATGATAATTTGCCTGAACAAGCATTTATGTATGTTGGAACAATTGAAGAAGCTGTTGAAAAAGCTAAAGGAATGAGATAATAGATGAAAGAGATGACTTTAGAGGTCGTAACACCGTCTAAATTAGTTTTTAATGGAACAATTAAATCTATAACTGTTCCTGGAACTCTTGGCAGCTTTCAGGTATTATTTAATCATGCACCAATTATCAGTACTTTGGAAGTTGGTGTTGTTCAAATAGATGATACCGAAGGTAAAACCCTGAAGTTTTCAACTAGTGGCGGAACTATTGAAGTTCTAAAAAATAAAATAATATTACTTGCTGAATCATTTGAAAAGCCGGAAGATATTAATTTAGATCGTGCTAAACAATCTTTGGAAAGAGCAAAAAACAGACTTTCAATTACTAATAAAGAAAAGGTTGATACAGCCCGTGCAGAAGCTTCATTACAACGTGCTATGAACAGAATAAAGTTGGTTCAAAAAGTATAAATTATTTTTAAAGATTTTATTATTACAAAATAACACTTCATACTAATCTTGAAGTGTTATTTTATTTTATAGTATTTGTTTTCCTTTTTTAATAGTACAAAATATGCTGGGGTGTTAATATTTATTTTATTGGGTAATTAAAAGTCTTTTTCATACATTATTTAAATTTTATTAAACTTATAATAAGATATATTAATCCAAATATGTTATTATGAAATATTATAAAGTATTATAACTGTGGCTATTTTTTTTATAAAATAATACTATTCTTATAAGTGTTTATTATTAAATATTTAGTATTTATGTTGGGGTTAGTTATGAATAGAAAAATACTGGTTTTGATTATGATGATTTCGATAAACGTCATATATGCTCAAAATGAGATGAGAGTTGTTGGTAAAGGTGAAATACAACCTTCCGAATTGATTGATAAAATGATACGCGATGCAAACGGAGATATTTGTGCAGGTTTGATGATAATAACAGATTTAACCGGAACAACTTATACTTCATATAATGGAGTAGTTGATATAAATAAAAAACCCGGGAAAGATTTAATATTCCTTTCACCGGATGAACGGGTTGTTGAAGTATTTTGTACAGGATATGCTTCTTTAAAAATTATTTTAAGTGATTATGGAATAAAATTGCGCAGCGGTGATGTTTGGCAGCTAAAAATTACAGGAGATAAAACTAGTGACTTAATTCCTATTAGTATTGTTGTTAAACCAAACGATGTAAATATTTTTTTAGATGATAAACCCAAAGGAAATTCTTCATCTTTACAAACAACAATAGGTAAACATCAATTAAGAATAGAAAAAGAAGGATTTAAAACTTTACAACAAGAAATTTATGTTTCAGTTACAAATATTTTGTTTTCTTTCACGCTCAAACCGATAGAACTTGTTGCAGTTCAGATTAATTCAAATCCCTCTGGCGCTAAAATAATTATTGATAATATTGAAAAAGGAGAAACAAATAAAGGTGTATTCTTATACCCCGGTAGTTATAATTTGAAATTATCAAAATCCGGCTGTTTGGATATCGAAGAAAAAATAAATATTATTGAAGGAAAGAACAATTTATTAAATTATAACATGGTAAAAAATGCTGGTAAACTTTTATTAACTCTTATTCCAAGTGATGCTGATGTTTTAATAAATAAAGAAAAATATACTGGTAATACCGATATTGAATTAAGCCCCGGCAAATATAAAATTGAAATTATTAAGGAAGGATATTCTTCGGTTGAAGAAATTATTGAAATAAAACAAAATCAAACCATAAACAAAGAATATAACTTAAATTCAAAAACTGGAATATTCCAATTTACAGTAACCCCGACCGAAGCTACTGCTGTATTAAGTAAAAATGGTTCAATTGTGCAACTATGGCAAGGGATTAAAATTATTAAAGATTTACAGATTGGTGAATACGATTTATATGTAATGAATTGTGGATATAGAATTGTAACAAAAAAAATTATTATAGAAAACGATAAAAATACTATTGAAGATATTTCGCTTATTAAAGATCCCTCAATCTATATTAATCAAAATTTACAAATTGTTAATAATGCAAGTGTTCCTGAAAATATGGTTTATGTTGAAGGAGGTACATTCCAAATGGGTAACCTCGAAGGTGAAAGTAACGAAAAGCCCGTTCATTCAGTTACTTTAAACAGTTTTTATATTGGTAAATATGAAGTAACACAAAAGGAATGGGAAGGGATTATGGCAAATAACCCAAGTGATAATAAAGGTGAAAACTTACCTGTTGAAAATGTAAGTTTTGACGATATCCAAAAGTATTTAGAAAAATTAAATAAAAAAACTGGTAAAAAATTTAGACTGCCAACAGAGGCAGAGTGGGAGTATGCAGCTTGCGGTGGCAATAAAAGTGAAGATACAAGATTCAGCGGTAGTAATTTTATTGCTGATGTTGCTTGGTATAATTATAATGCTGAAGGAACAAAACAGGTTGGTACACAAAAACCAAATCAACTTGGGATTTATGACATGAGTGGAAATGTTTGGGAAATTTGCAATGATTGGTATGACAAAGATTATTATAAACAGTCAAAATCGATAAATCCTTCAGGTCCTCCTTCCGCAACTGGTGTTTGGAAGGAACGTGTTATAAGGGGAGGTTCATATAAAGAAGATGAGAGTAATTGTAATAATACTTTTAGGGAGTCATACACTAGTAGTTATACAATTCAAAGAAATAATATAGGGTTTCGACTTGTTCTTGATGTTGAAAATTCTACTTCAAATATTGAAGAAGAGTCAAATATTAATTTTAACCCAATTATTAATAGAAATCAATATGGTGATGGAATGGTTTTTATTGATGGTGGTAGATTTAATATGGGAAGTAAAAGTAATGGCGCTAACGAAAAACCTGTCCATGAAGTATTAATTAATAGTTTTTATATGGGCAAATATGAAGTTACAATTGAAGAGTTTGAGAAATTTGTAAGCGAAACAGGATATAAAAGCGATTCGGAAAAAAGTGGAATCGGTTATATTTGGAATGGTAAAGGTTGGGAAATAAAAACAGGTGCTAATTGGCGGTGCGATATTTATGGAAAAATAAGACAACAAGATGCTAATAAATATCCTGTAGCATATATTACTTGGAACGATGCAAATGCGTATGCTGTGTGGGCAGGAGGTAGATTGCCTACTGAAGCTGAATGGGAATATGCCGCAAAAGGAGGAAATATATCAAAGGGGTATTCATATTGTGGTAGTGATAAGATAAACGAAGTTTCCTGGTATAATGATAATAATCAACAACTCTCAATTCATGAAGTAGGAGAAAAGTCAGCTAATGAATTAGGTATATTTGACATGGGGGGAAATTTGTGGGAATGGTGCAGTGATTGGTATGATGAGGATTATTATAAAATTACTACCTTAAATAACCCAACCGGGCCTAATGATGGAAAGTTTCGTGTAATGAGAGGTGGTTCAACTGTTAGTACTTCGTTTTATTGTCGTTCTACTTGTCGCTTCAATGGTATTATTGATAAGCCTGTGGGTATAAACGGATTTAGAATAGTAAAAGATATATTATAATACAATTTATTAAAAATTATTTCAAAAGAGAAATAATTAAGTATATGATATTTAAATTTATAAGAATTAGCTTAAATTAAAAAATTAGTAAAAATTTTATTAATATTTAGAAAAAATACAATGAGAAAATATTTATATTGTTTATTTATTATTTTAATTACCTCAACCTTATTTGCACAAACCGAAAGTAAAGAAACAATCAAAAATTCAAAAGATTATTATTGGGGCGAATCTTCCTCGGAAAATGATAAAGAAGCGGAGGATGCCGCACTTTCGCGTTTAACAAAACAAATATCCGTAACAATTTCTTCTACTTTTGAACGGACTATGCAGGAAACAAATGAAAATTTACAAGAGACTGTTCAAGATATTTTGAAAACGTATTCGTCCGCAACATTAAAAAATGTACAATCTATTCGTAATTCTTCGGGTGGAATGGTAAACGTATTTTTATATATTGCAAAAAGCGAAGTTAATGAAATTTTTGCTGAACGAAAAAAATTAATTAATAATATATATTCAAATGCTGTTGATTTTGAACAGGATCAAAATTATGCGGGAGCGTTAAAAAGTTATTATTTTGCTCTTTTATTAATGAATTCTATTCCTGAACAAAATATAATGTTTAATGATAAAAGCCTTACAACCGAAATTCCTTACCGTATTAATACTATAATTACCAATACAAAATTTTATTTGGTAAAAGATACTAAAATTAGTGATAATGAACGCGAATTAGAGTTTTTGGTTGAAGTGTTTGATAAAAAAGCCAACCAGCTTGATTTTAGTTTTTGGGATGGATTAAATCAAGTAAATGTACAGGTGATGGATGGAGATGCGATTTTTAATTTAATTGGAACAAGCTCGCAATTTGATAAATTAGATGTAAATATTAAATACAGCTATTATGAATGCCGAAATGAAATATCTGTTGTTAACGAATTGTGGAATGTTGTTAACAGACCCTCATTTAAAAACACAAAACAGGTTCCCTTAAAAGTTACAGAAAAAAAAGAACAAATAACTGAAATAAAAAAAGAAATAATAAGCAGCAAAGACGAAAACAAAGTTAACAATAGCAAAACCACATTTGTGGAAAAAGAAAATAAACCTGTTTTATTTAAAGGAACAAGAGAACTTTTGTTAATTAACAAAGACAGCTGTAAAGTGTTGAATAAAATTAGCGATCAAACAGAAAAACTTATTTCCATTTTTGAAAGAGGCAGCTCAAAATCTGTAAATAGTATGTTTCCAAACGATGATTTTATACGCAATAAAATTACCGATATGATGAAATATAACAAAATTAATATAACCGCAGGATCTATTACCGCAGATGTTAATAAAACCTTTACTGGATGGGAATTACGCAAAATAAAGATTGTTAATAAATATTCCTCGCTTAACAAACAAAGTCCCGAATATATGGTTTTGGATTTTGATGACAATGGTAATTTGTACGATGTGAATTTTGGAATTATGGATAATTTGTACGATAAATTTGTGGAGCAGGGTACGTACGGCAACGATTGGGGAAACAGGCAGGTTATTATTAAGTTTGTTGAAAAATACAGAACCGCGTTTTTAAGCAGAAATATTAAAATGCTCGATTCGTTGTTTGCAGACGAAGCGGTAATTATTGTTGGACGTGTACTAAAAAAGACTAAAATGAAAGATATATACAAGTACACTAAGCTAAACGAAGATCAGCCGGATATTCGTTATACTCAGTATACAAAAGACGAATACTTAAAAAACCAGGCAAACGTATTCAAAAACCAAAAAGATATTTTTGTTGGTTACAATTCATTTAAAATTATGAAAAAAAATAAACAGGATAATGTTTATGGATTAAGTATGCGTCAATTTTATCAGGCAACTTCTTACTCCGATGAAGGTTATTTGTTTTTATTGGTTGATTTTAACAACGAACAACCCCAAATTTATGTCCGTTCGTGGCAGCCTCAGGAATGGAATGAAACGGCATTAATTAAACTTTCTAATTTTAATTTGAATAAATTAGAAAAATAATATCCTAACAATGATTAACCTGATTAAAGAATTATAAAATTGTCTGAACCATGATTAACTTGATTAACTTGATTAACTTGATTTAAGGATTATAAGATTGTCTGAACTGTGATTTTTATGATTTGTTTGATTAATATGATTATTTTATTAAAGATTGTTTAACAGATAAATAATTATTTTGTTATTTTTTTTGCAATTTTTACTTGTTAAAATTAAATTAAACGTTTTAGCCCCAACAGGGCGTAAGGATTGTAGGATAAATAAAAGATAGAAATCAAAGCCCTGAAAGGGTGAAATATTAAAGTATCAATAAAATTGAATAAACAAAAATTATTGGTGTTTATGAAAAAATATTTATTGTTTTTAATGGTTGTTTTTGCAATAACTCCTTTATTGGCATTTAATTTTACGCATGAATTAGTAAGAGGGGAAAAACAGCTATCTGAATTAAATTATAATGTAATTACTCTGTTACAAGATGATAATGATACCACAAGAGTTGGTACTTTAGAATTTTGGGTTTTACAAGCGGATGCGCAAGTTGTTTTAAGCCAAAATAGTAAAATTGTTCAAACATGGAATGGACCAAAAATATTGGATAGTTTACAGGTTGGGGAATATGAATTATTAGTTACAAAAGACCTTTATAATACAGTTACTAAAAAGATTATTATTGAAGCTAATAAAACAAAAATAGAAAATGTTACATTATTGCGAGTTGATAAATCGGATATTGATGAAACACCAATATCTGAAATTAATGATGGTGGTTATACTTTTTATGAAGTGCTCACGAGTTTTCCTCAAGGTAGTGATAGATTAAAGAATCTTATTAGTTCAAATTTGGTTTATCCCAATTTTGCTAAATTGGTTAGAGTTGAAGGTAAAGTATTAGTTCAATTTGTTGTTGAACCAAATGGCGAAATTACTAATGTATCTGTTTTACATGGGGTGGGATATGGATGTGATCAGGAGGCTGTTCGTATTGTAAAATTACTGCCAAATATGAAACCGGGAGAAAGAAGAATGGGAAAATTTTCAAAATTTAAAGTAAGCATTCCAATTGTATTTAAGTTACCATAATAAGAACTGAAATTTAATATTTACAGAAGGATTATAATTGTGTTAAAGTATTTTATTATAATAATATACTGAAATAACAAATTTAACTGATTTTTAATGTATCCTGCGTCACAATATCAATTTTTAAATAAAATAAACTTGACATTTTTTACCATAAGTGATATATTTATCAACATGAAAATAAAAATAATAAAATATATAATAGCTTTAGTAATCTTTACGCAAATATCGGTTTTATTTGCAGGTGCGTTTATTTCGTATTTCCACGGACGCAGCAATGGTGAAAACATAGTTTTAGATTGGCAGACCGGACAGGAAAGCAATTTAAAGAATTTTGTTGTTGAGCGTAAAACACCAATAAGCAGTTTTGTAGAAGTAACAACCATTAATTGTAAAGGCAATAATTCGTATTATTCCTTTGCAGATGATAATGCCTATAAAACAAATGATGCAGTTTATATTTACAGGTTAAAACTTGTTGATAATGACGGCAGTAATTCATATTCAAATGAAGTTACTGTAACTCATGGCGGAGTTTCAAGTGTAAAAAGAACTTGGGGTAGTATTAAAGCTTTATTTAGATAATTAATTACTTACCTCTTTATTTTGAGTTCTTGTTTATTATGTTAAAGGACATACCCCTATTTTTAGCTTCACAATCACCCCGTAGAAAAAAATTACTTAAAATTCTTAATTTAAAGTTTAAAACATTTTCAGTTGATGTTGACGAATCTCTTTTACCCAATGAAACACCCCTTAATACTGTATTACGTCTTTCCGAACAAAAATTAAATAAAGCAAAAGAACGTGTTAAAAACGGAATTATTATAACTGCCGATACCATAGTTGTATTAAACGGTGAAATAATTAATAAACCCAAAGACGAAAAAGACGCTGAAAAAATATTAAAAAAATTAAGCGGTAATACTCATACGGTTTTTACGGGATTTGCAATATTTAACAGTAAAAACAATAAAACAATTCTTGACTACGAAACAACTGAAGTTACTTTTAGAAAATTAACCAAGTCGGAAATTTTAGATTATATTAAAACTGGTAGTCCAATGGATAAAGCCGGAGCCTACGGAATACAAGATGATTACGGGGCTGTATTTATAGAAAAAATTAACGGCTGCTACTACAACGTGGTCGGCCTTCCACTTCAAAAGGTTTATCAAAAATTAAAGGAAGTTATATAAGGTGATTAACAAGATAAAAAAAAACCTGTTTATTGTTCTTGGAATTGCAGTTCTAATTTATCTTGTTTTGGCCATATTTACCGACATTGGATTTTTATTTAAAACCTTAAAATCATTTAACTGGTTGTTTTTACCTCTTCTACTTTTATTCTCATATCTAAACTATGTATCCCGTTTTTTTAAATGGCATTATTATGTAAGGCAATTAAAAATAAATATCAGCCTAAAAGTTTCGTTTGAAATATTTATGTCCGGATTAGCTATGAGTTTAACCCCAGGTAAAATGGGTGAAGTATTAAAAGCCTACATGTTAAAAAAAATCACCGGCATTCCAATAAGTAAAACCGCCCCAATAATATTTGTTGAAAGAGTAACGGATTTTCTTTCGTTAGTATTTTTAGCAATAATTGGAGCAGTAACTTACAATTATGGGGTTTTACCTACAATTTTAGTTGGGCTGTTTTTTATTTCGGTAGTATTAATATTAAGCAGTAAAAAATTATCGTTATGGATAATTGATATTTTAAGTAAGATTAAATTTATTGGCAATCAAGCTCAAAAACTGCATCAAGCCTACGAAAGTTCGTATAATTTGTTAAAACTAAAACCTTTAGTTTTAATGGTTTTATTTAGTTTGGTTGCATGGATGTTTGAATGTATAGGTTTTTATTTTGTGTTATATAATTTCAAAAATTTCGTTTCATTATTATTTCCAATATTTGTATATTCATTTTCAACTATAATTGGCTCAGTATCAATGCTGCCGGGTGGTCTTGGAGTTACAGAAGGTTCGTTAACTTTACTTTTAGCAAATAATGGATTTTCTAAAGAGGCTGCTTTAGCTTCAACATTTATTATACGTACTGTTACACTTTGGTTTGCTTTACTTATTGGAGTAATTCATTTGTTTAGATATCAAAAAAAATATGGCGAAATAAAAGAAGATAAACAGGAGTAATTTATATGTCAACATACAACAAAATAAAAGTGCCTGAATTTGGCAAAAAAATTGAAATTATAGATGATAAGTTAGTGATCCCAAATAATCCCATTATTCCTTTTATTGAAGGGGACGGAACAGGTCCAGATATTTGGGCTGCTTCCAAACTTGTTTTTGATTCAGCTGTTAAAAAAGCGTATAATGGCACCAAACAGATTGTTTGGATGGAAATTTATGCAGGTGAAAAAGCCGTTAAAGAATACGGTAATAACCAATGGCTGCCGGATGAAACGATTGAAGCCATAAAAGAATACGTAGTTGCAATTAAAGGACCTTTAACTACTCCGGTTGGCGGAGGTATAAGAAGCCTTAATGTTGCTTTACGTCAAATATTGGATTTGTTTACATGTGTAAGACCGGTTAAGTATTATAATGGTACTCCAAGTCCGGTTAAAAGACCGCAAGATTTGAATGTAATTATATTCCGGGAAAATACGGAAGATCTTTATTCGGGCATTGAATTTAAGGCAAATAGTGATGATGCCGTTAAATTGATTGAGTTTATTAATACAAATTTTAATAAAACAATTCGTATTGATTCGGGTATTGGTATTAAACCGATGAGTTTGTTTGGAACTGAAAGATTAGTTAAAAAAGCCATTGAATATGCAATTGAAAATAATAAAAAAAGTGTAACCCTTGTTCATAAGGGGAACATAATGAAATTTACCGAAGGCAGCTTTAAAGATTGGGGATACGAAACAGCAAAAAAATATTTTGGTGAAGTAACTATTATAGAAGATGAATTATACAAAATATATGATGGTAAACAACCTGCTGGTAAAATTGTAATTAAAGATAGAATTGCAGACAGCATGTTCCAACAAGTATTATTAAGACCAAATGAATATGAAGTTATTGCTACTCCAAATTTAAATGGCGATTATCTTTCGGACGCATGTGCCGCACAGGTTGGCGGTTTGGGAATAGCGCCGGGTGCAAATATTAGTTACCATTATGCAATATTTGAAGCAACACACGGAACAGCACCAAAATACGCAGGATTGGATAAAATTAATCCCGGTTCGGTAATATTAAGCGGTGTAATGATGCTTGAATATTTAGGATGGAAAGAAGCCGCAAAATTAATAGAAGAAGCAATGCAAAAAACTATTGAACAAAAAATTGTAACATATGATTTTGCAAGATTATTAGAAGGTGCAAAAGAAGTAAAATGTTCGGAATTTGCACAAGCAATTGTTGATAATATGTAATAAATAAACTAAATAATAAAGTATTCAAATAAGTTATAGCTTGATTTTAGTTGTACCTATTATTATTTTGCTATAACATTTAAAACAAGTAGAGGATAACATGGCTGACGATAATGGTTTAGGAAAAGGACTAATAATCGGGTTTTTAACCGGTGCTGCAGTTGGTTCAATAATAGCATTATTATTTGCTCCAAAAACCGGAAAAGAACTTAGAAGCGACATTAAAAATCGTTCACAAGAATTTATGGAAGATGCTGAAGAATTTTTAGAAACAGCAAAAGATAAAGCAACTACAATAATTAATGACGGTAAAAAAAAATCTGAAGAATTAGTTGCTGAAGTTAAAGAAAAAGTTGGAAAACTGACAGGTGAAGCTGAACAGATTCTTGCTGATGCAAAAGAAAAAGCAACAGGTTATGTTGATAACAGCAAAACCAGATTTGGAAAAGAAACAGAAAAAATTAAAAATGCAGTAAAAGCAGGATTAGAAACATATAAAAATGAACAGGAAGCTTAAAAATTTATGGAACTTGTAAATTATGCTTTAGTTCTATTAATTCTAATGGCTGCTGTTTTATGTTTTTATGCTATTCTTGCATTAAAAAAACTTACAGAAACATTAAGTAGCATGCAAGCAGATCTTCATATACTTGTTGACAAAACACTTCCTGTTCTTGAAAATTTAGATCAGGCGGTTGATAAAATTAATAGTATGACAACAGAATTTGAAAGAAAAATTTATCAAGTTGAAAATTTTGCTAATACTGTTAAGGAAAGATTTAATACCTTAGTTAACTTCAAAGATGATGTTATGCCCAAAAACCCAATATTTAAGATGATAAAAAATTTATCAGCAATACAAAAAGGGTTATCGGCTTTTTGGATTAAACTAAAAGAAAATTAATTAAAGATAGAATTATATAGTGGAGGAAAATTGAAAGAATATCAAACTGATGCAATAAGGAATATTGCTTTAATTGGTCACGGCGGAAGCGGTAAAACTTCCATTTCTGAGTATTTATTGTATTTTTCCGGAGAACTAAACAGAATAGGAAGAGTTGAAGAAGGAAATACCACTTCCGATTATACTACAAATGAAATTGAAAAGCAATTTTCTATTGTTGCAACACCTTTAAATGTAGAATGGAATAATTCAAAGGTTAATTTATTTGATACACCCGGATACGCTGATTTAGTAGGTCAAGTAATATCAAGTCTGCATGTTGTTGAAACTGCAGTAGCTGTAGTAAAAAGTGCTGAAGGTGTTGAAGTTGGAACAGAAACTAATTGGGAATTAGTAGGCAAAAATAAGTTATCATCTGCAATACTTGTTAATAAGGTTGATAATGAACACTCAAAATTTGATGAAACTATTGAAAAATGTAAAAATAAATTAAGCAACGATGTAACAGTTATTACTTTTCCTGAAGTTGAAGGTCCAAATTTTCATTCTGTTGTTGATTTAACAACAATGAAACTTTATAAATATGAAGATGCTGCTTCAAGAAAATTTACTGAACTTGAAATTCCTGCCAATCTAAAAGAAAAAGCTGAAAGTTTAAGAACAGAATTAATTGAAAAAATTGCTGAATCGGATGAAGAGCTTTTGGATAAGTTTTTAGAAGAAGGCACATTAGATGATGAAAGTTTTACAAAAGGATTAAAAAAAGCAATCGCAACACGTAGTTTAACTCCGGCCTTTGCTGCTTCAGCAACTAAAGGTGTTGGTTTAGTTAACTTCTTAAATTTTGTTATTAAATATTTCCCTTCACCGGCTGATGTTGAACCAAAAGAAGGAAAACTTAAAGATAAAGATCAAATTGTAAAAATTCCTTGCGATTCGAAAGGTGAACCTTGTTTGTTTGTATTTAAATCACTTTCCGAACAACATGTTGGTGAACTTGCATTCTTTAAAGTTTTTTCCGGTACAGTTACTGTTGGATTGGATTTAGAAAATACATCCAAAAACAAAGCAGAACGTATGGGACAATTATTTGTAACAAACGGTAAAACAAGAAAAGATGTTGCTAAATTATATGCAGGTGATATTGGCGCAGTTGTTAAATTAAAAGATACACATGCCGGTAATACATTAACTTCTAAAAACTTTGCAGTTGTTTTACCACAAATTAATTTCCCTGAAGCTGTTCTTAGAGCTGCTGTTAAACCAAAAGCAAAAGGGGATGAAGATAAAATATCAAGCGGTTTACATACTGCTCATGAAGAAGATCCTACATTACAAGTACAATTTGATCCTGAATTAAGCCAGACAATTATTTTAGGACAAGGCGAACTTCAACTTGCTTTAGCTACAAAATTATTAAGAGAAAGATATAAAGTAGAAGTTGATTTAGTAGAACCAAGAATTCCTTACCGTGAAACAATTAAAGGTACATGCGAAAACGCTGAATACAAACATAAAAAACAATCAGGCGGACGTGGACAATATGGTCACGTAATATTAAAACTTGAACCAAAACCTCGCGGTGAAGGGTTTGAATTTGTTGATGCTATTGTTGGCGGTGTTGTACCCGGTCGTTTTATTCCGGCTGTTGAAAAAGGATTAAAAGAGACAATGGTAAAAGGTATTTTAACAGGAAGCAAAGTAATAGATGTTAGAGCTACATTGTTTTTCGGATCATACCACGATGTAGATTCTGACGAAGTATCGTTTAGAATTGCTGCTGCTCAAGCCTTTAAAAAAGGATTTTTAGATGCAAAACCTGTAATTTTGGAACCTATTGAAAATGTAACAATTAAAGTTCCTGAAGAATTTATGGGTGATGTAATGGGTGATATTTCATCCAGAAGAGGTAAAATCCTTGGAATGGAATCAGCCGGTTCTTATCAAATAATTAAAGCGTTAGTACCTCTTTCGGAATTATATAAATATTCTACATTATTAAGAAGTTTAACTTCAGGTAAAGGAACACACCATAGTGAATTTTCACATTATGAAGATGTACCTAAAGAAGTTGAAGCAAAAATAATTGAAGAATACAAAAAAATGAAAGAAGAAGAACAATAAACTGTTGTTAAGGCGGTTTCTTGGAAACCGCCTTTTTTTTATATAGGATAAAATATGGATAGTTTATACTCACCTTGGCGAAGTTTATATATTAATTCATTTAAGGATAAAAAAGAAAATCAAAGTTGTGTTTTTTGTAATAACGATTTCGAAAATTATCTAACTGATGAATCGCAGGTTGTTTTTAATGGTGATAAATGTTTTATAATGTTAAATCTGTTTCCTTATAATAGCGGACATTTGTTAATTATACCAAAACGTCATTTATGTGATATACATTTAATAACCGATGAAGAAGAAGTTGAAATAATGAAACTTACTAAATTGTGCATAAAAGCTTTAGATATTATTATGAAACCGCAGGGTTTTAATGTTGGCGCAAATTTAGGAAAGGCCGCCGGGGCAGGTATAGATACTCATTTGCATTACCACGTAGTTCCTCGCTGGATTGGGGATGTAAATTTTATGCCGGTAATTGGCGAAGTTAAAGTTATTTCCAACGATTTATTGGATACAAAAAAACTTTTAATTAAAGCATTTAACGACTTAACTAAATAGTTTGTTATGTGTTCCATACTAATTGCACCCAATAGTTTTAAAGAGTGTATCAGTTCTGTTGATTTAGCAAAATTAATTGATAAAAATTTAAAAGCCGTTTCGTTAAAAAATAATAACATTTTAATAAATACAATTTTAGCTCCAATATCCGACGGGGGAGATGGTTTTTTATCTGTTTGTGATAATTACTTTGAATTAATAAAATATTCGTTTGAAGTGACTGCTCCTAATAAGTCGTTGTTAATAAATGTTTCAGTTGGAATTGATTTAGTTAAAAAGACCTGTTTTATTGAAAGTGCTGATGTAGTAGGATTAAAAATTAGTCCAATTTCTGTTAACAATCCGTATACCTTTAATTCGTATGGACTTGGTGAATTACTTTTTAAATTAAATGAATTTAATATAAAAAATAATTATTTGTTTGATAAAGTAATTATTGGTATTGGCGGAACTTGTATATGTGATTTAGGATTAGGTGCTTGTGAATATTTTGGTTTAAAGATTTATAACCATAATAACAAAGAAATTGCCCTTTATCCTGTTGATTATGCAAATATTACAAAAGTAAAATGGGAAAAACCAAAGTTAAGTTTTAATATAGAACTAGTTGCAGATGTAAATAATGTGTTATTAGGAAAAGACGGTGCAATTAACTGTTTTGGTGTTCAAAAAGGAATTAAAAAAGAAGATATAATATCCTTTGAAGCCGGATTTGAAAATATTTTAAGTGTTTTTGGGTTAGAAGAAAAACAAAAACAGTTATTAAGCGGAGCCGGCGGTGGATTAGCAGCAGGATTGATGTTATTTTTTGATGCAAAAGTTAAAACAGCAGAAGATTTTATTTTAAATGATTTAGGAATTAAAAATTTAAGAGCTGATTATTTGATTACCGGTGAAGGGTGTTTTGACTACCAAAGCAGTTTGAATAAGGGGGCATATATTTTAATTGGCTTTTTTAATTCAATAATAAGTGATATTTTTGTAATTAGCGGTAAAAAAGAAGGTGCTGCTGATATTAGCAAAGTAAATATCATATATCTGGAAGATTATTTTGATAATATTGAAGAGTCTATTAAAAACATAAAAATAGGGATTGAGTTTGCAAGTAAAAAAATAATAGATGAAATTTTAATTAAGGAAAAAAATGGATAACAAGTTTGAACAAATAGAAAAGAAGACCTCTGAAGGATTGGATGAGATATTAGGAAAACCATTTGCCGTATTAAATGACGGATTTATACGCGTTGTTGATTATATGGGAAATGATGAATCAATTGTACAGGCAGCAAGAGTATCGTACGGAAAAGGCACAAAAAAATTAAACGAAGATAAATCATTAATTAGATATTTATTAAGGCATAGACACACAACTCCATTTGAAATGTGTGAAATTAAATTTCACATCCGCGTGCCTATGGACACATGGAGACAGTGGATAAGACATAGAACCGCAAGTGTTAATGAATACTCAACCCGTTATTCAATAGCCATAGACAGCATGCAGAACACCACAGAAGACGGATGGCGAGGTCAAGCACAATGGAATAAACAGGGAAGCGAAGGTTTTATAGATGTGGAAACTGGTTCACAATTAAGTGAAGACGAAGCTTTATTGCATAAAACTATGCGTGATGTGTATGATAAACGAATTGAACTTGGTGTTGCCCGCGAGCAGGCCCGAAAAGATTTACCGCTTTCAACTTATACCGAAGCTTATTGGAAAATTGACCTTCATAATCTTTTGCATTTTCTTGAACTAAGAATGGATAAACACGCTCAAGCCGAAATTAGAGAATACGCAACAATTATAGGCAACGAAATAGTTAAAAAATGGTGCCCAATTGCGTGGGATGCTTTTAATGATTATGTGCTTCAATCAAAAACTTTCAGCAAATTTGAATTAGAAGTAATAACCGGATTAATGAATTCGGATGCACAAAAAGCTATTGAAGCGGCAGAAAAAGCCGGCTGGCTTGAAAGAAATGAAAAGGGATTAAAATCGAATATTGAACGTGCTGAATTTGAAAGTAAATTGACCAATATGGGAATTAAAATTCCTTGGTAGTTTGGTAAAAAATGATATATTAATTATTATATTTTAATAATGATTACATAAGGATGTTTAAAAATATTTAAGTTATATGGAATTAATTATAGTTGCAGCAATATCGGAAAATAATGTTATTGGTAATAATGGTAAACTTCCTTGGAATATTCCTGAAGAATTAGCTTTTTTTAAGGAATTAACTAGTGACAATCCAATTATTATGGGTAAAAATACGTTTTTATCAATAGGAAAACCGTTATCAAACAGAATAAATTATGTTTTATCGCGAAATAAAGAACCCTTTGTTGCATATAATGGATATTGTTTAGTTAATTCGTTTACTTATGCCTGCCAATTAATTAATAAAGATAAATTTGAGCAGGTTTTTATAATTGGCGGGTCTGAAGTATTTAAGGAAGCTATTTTAATTGCAGATAAATTAATTATTTCAAGAATAAATGGTAATTATAAAGGGGATAAGTATTTTCCTGTGATTGATGAAAATATTTGGGTTGAAGAAAGCGTAGAAAAAAGAGAAAAATTTAACATCGAAATTTATGAAAGAAAATAATAACCTATGAAAATAAACATTTTACCTGAATATATTGCTAATAAAATTGCTGCCGGAGAAGTTGTTCAAAGACCTGAATCCGTATTAAAGGAATTGATGGAAAATTCTATTGATGCGGGTGCCACCTCCGTTGAAGTGATAATTAAAAATGCCGGAAAAACATTAGTACAAATTATTGATAATGGCGAAGGCATGAATGAAGGGGATGTTGTTTTAAGTATTCAGAGGCATGCTACAAGTAAAATTAAATCGTACGAGGATTTGGAAGAATTAAGGACGTTTGGTTTTAGGGGTGAAGCATTAAGTTCTATTGCAGCCGTAAGTATATTGGAAATTAAAACCAGAACTCCTTATGATGAAATTGGTGTTTTTTTACGTGTCGGAGAGGATAATAATATAACTATCGAAAAAGATTCGTTTCCTATTGGTACAAATATAGCTGTTAAAAATCTTTTTTATAATACTCCCGCACGCAGAAATTTTTTGAAAAGCAATTCGACTGAATTAAAACATCTGACCGAAACTTTTAAGAAGATAACAATGAGTTATCCGCATATTGAGTTTAAATTATGGAATGATGATGATCTTTTATACCATTTACCTAAAAACAACTTAGGTGAAAGACTTAAAAGTTTATTTTCAGAAAATATATTGGACTCGTTGATTGAAGTAAAAGAAATAACCGATTATCTTTCTTTAAGCGGTTATATAGCAAAACCTACTTATCTAAAAAGAAGTAAAGCCGATCAATATTTATTTATTAATAAAAGATTTGTAGTCAGCAAAGTAGTAAATCATGCAGTATTTTCTGCATTTGAAAATATACTTGAAAAAGGTGATTATCCATTTTTTGTATTATTTTTGGAATTAGATCCGGCCAAAATTGATATAAATGTTCATCCGTCAAAACTTGAAGTTAAATTTGATGATGACAAAGATGTATATGTATTTGTTAACGCGGTAATGAAAAAGTGTATTGGCAGTTACGACCTCGTTCCGACTATGAAATTTATTGATGCGAAAAATGATAATGAAATAATGGGATTTAATCAATTTGTTAGAACCGATAAACACGATTATTCGGATAGACCGGTTTATTCGGACAATAAAAACAAAGGGATTTTCAGCGAAGATGAAATTGACAGAATTTTTGGAACAATTAATAAAGAAATTAAAAATAATCCTCCTGAAAATGTTCTTTCTGAACCATTTGCCGAAAATAATCCAAAAGAAATTTATCATCAGCAGCTTGATTTTTCGGGTACAGGCACGCAGACAAATGATGTTTATTCTCCATTTATAGTTTCGCTTCATAATAAATACATTTTATCGCAAATTAAAAGCGGATTGATGATCATCGATCAGCATGTTGCGCATGAACGTATTTTATACGAAAAAGCTTTGAAATCTATTTCTACTCAACTACCATTTTCGCAGCAGTTGTTATTTCATCAAACTTTAATACTTGAAGCTGCCGATTATGAATTGATTAAAGAATTAAAAGAACAGTTATACGGTCTTGGATTTGAGCTTAAATTTCATCCGGATTATAAAGTAACAATTTTGGGTGTGCCTTTTGAAATAAAAGCCGGTTCGGAAAAACAGATATTGCTTGAAATTATTGATGAATACAGAAATAATGAAAGAATTGAAGGTTTGGAAGTTGTTGATAATATTGCAAAATCTTTTAGCTGTAAAGCTGCTATTAAAGCAGGCGATAAACTTGGTGAAATTGAAATGAGGGAATTGGTTGATAAGCTTTTTGCAACAAGTATGCCCTATGTGTGTCCTCATGGCAGACCAATAGTAATAAAAATACCTCTTGCCGAATTTGATAAACGATTTGGAAGAACCTAAACAATTGATAATTAACATGTTATTGAAATTGCATAAAAATTGACTTATTGATGATAAAAGAATACTTTAAACTTATACGTGTTACACAGTGGATTAAAAACTTATTTATTTTTGTCCCTTTGTTATTTGCAAAAAAATTATTTTTTAATTTGGATTTTATTATTGTTGTAGCTGCATTTCTGCAATTTTGCCTTGCTTCTAGTATCATCTATGTAATTAATGATATAATTGATGTTGAAGCTGACAGAATTCATCCGGTTAAACAAAACAGACCAATTGCATCAGGAAAAATATCAATACGCAATGCTTATATAATTGCGGTTTTTTTTAGCATTCTTTTTATTCCCGGCTTATTTTTCTTTAATTTTTATTATATCAGTCTCTTAATCTTTTATATTGTCTTAAATATCGCTTATTCCTTAGAATTAAAACATATTGTTATTTTAGATATTCTTACTTTGGCTTCAGGATTTGTAATACGTATAGTTGCCGGAGCATTAGTTATTTCTGTTACTATTTCAAATTGGTTAATTTTATCAACCCTTTTTGTGTCAATATTTTTAGCAGTAATAAAACGCAGAAGTGAATTAGCAATTGTGGCAGATAGCGATAAAACCAGGAAAGTATTAAAACAATATTCACTTAATTATTTAGACCAATTAACTACAATTTCCGCAACCGGATTAATAGTTTGTTATGCATTGTATTCCGTATCCGAACGTACTATTCAAAACTTCCACACTGAAAATTTTATTTTTACAATAATTTTTGTGTTATATGGAGTGTTTAGATATATGTATTTAATGCATAATAAAAATAAAGGTGAAAATCCTACTGATGCTATAATTAAAGATAGCGGAATGATAATTAATATTATTTGTTATGTCTTAACAGTTGTTTATTTAATTTATTTTTAAATTATGAAAAAACTTTTACTGATTGTGGTTTTATTTGTTTTAACAGGCTGTGGGAAAAAAGAAATTGTTCAAAATGAAGTAATATTAGACGGACAACAAAAACTTGCAGAACTTGAGATTAATAAATTTTATGCTTGGGTTGATTATATGCCAGGCAGTAAAGCTAATGGATTGTTAAGATTAAGTGGTGATTTTATACTTAAATCGTCAGTAAATTATGACTTTACAAAATTAGTACTTGGTAAGATAAATATTATACAGGATACAACATTATTTTATATTGTAAAACCATTGTTAAAAGAAAATCCAACTTATACTAAAAAGAATAAAAAAAATTTATTACTCTCTTTAATGGAAGGATTAGTAATTGAAGAAGAATTTGATATTAATAAACTTATTGATATCGAGTTGATATTTCAGCAAAGTGACCAACAATATAGATATTATATTAAAAATATTAAAATAGAAAAGACATATTAATATGTTTTGGGAAATTACAGGTCTTGCGATATTATTGTTATTTAGTGCTTTTTTTTCTGCCACTGAAATATCTTATGTGGTAGCTAATAAAATTAAGATTGAAATTAGAGCAAGAAAAAATAATTTTGCCGCTAAAATGGTACATTATTTTATTAAAGAACCTAATAACTTTTATTCTACTATATTAATTGGAAATAACATTGTAAATATTTCCTTTGCATCTATTTTTGCCTACCTTGCAACTAAAATGTTTCATTTAGAAGAATTTTATATTTTGGTTTTATCTACTTCTTTAATTTTGTTGTTTGGTGAACTTATTCCAAAATATCTAGCGCGCGAAATGGCAGATAAAACGATTTTATTGTTTATTACTCCTGTACGAGTTTTATCTTTAATTTTATATCCGCTTATTAAAATTATCGGTTCTTTATCGGCTTTACTTATTAGAAATAAAAAAAATGAAAATATTGTTCATTTATTTGACAGGGATGACATACATAGTTTAATTGATGAAAGTTCGGACGCCGGAGTAGTTGATGAAGTCCAATCCAATATTTTAAGAAATGTAATTGATTTTGGCAACCAGCGGGTTTATGAAGCTATGAAACCCAGAACTGATATTGTTGGGGTTGAAATTGATAGTCCTATTGAATTAGTCTCTAAAACTTTTATCGAATCGGGTTATTCAAAGCTGCCCGTTTATGAAGAAACAGTGGATAATATTAAAGGTGTTTTAATTGCTTACGATTTATTCAAAAATCCAAAATGTATAAAAGATATTATGCGGAATATTATACATGTTCCCGAGACAAAAAAAAGTTTGGAAATGTTAAACGAGTTTTTGGAAAAAAGAGTATCTATTGCCGTGGTTGTTGATGAATTTGGAGGCACTGCCGGACTTGTTACCGTTGAAGATATTTTAGAGGAAGTTTTAGGTGAAATAAGGGATGAATATGATTTTGATGAAGATGTATTTTGCCGTAAAGTTAACGATACTACATTTGTTTTAAGCGGAAAAGCAGAAGTTGATTTTTTAAATGAAAAACATGAATTAAATATACCGGAAGGCGATTATGAAACAATTGCCGGATTTATTATTAAAAATATATTTAGAATTCCTAATAAAGGGGAAGTGATACATATTGATAATTTTAAATTTCAAATTTTGAATGCCGATCAAACAAAAATTATTTTAATTAAACTGTTTGTTGAATTAGAAGAAACCGATTAATTCTTTTATTAAATACATTTTTATGTATAATAGTTCTATTTTAAAATGGGAGCGATTATGTCAAATCCGGAATCAAATATTGTTACATTAAATTCAAAAGAATTTTGGGAAAAATATTTAGCCGATAAAAATGCTGTTTTACTTGATGTTAGGACTCAAGAAGAAAATGAACAAATCAGAATCCCTGATTCAATTTTAATTGATATTTATCTCCCCGATTTTTTTGAAAAAATTTCCAAACTGGATATTAACAAAAGTTATTATGTTTATTGTAAAAAGGGTATTAGAAGTTTAAAAGCAGCTAAAGAAATGAGTGAAATTGGAATTACTAAAATTTATAATTTAGCTGAAGGTATGACCACTTGGGATGGGCCGACAGAATAATTTGTTTTTTGTATTGTCTTTGTAAAAAGATAAGGTGTTTAGATAAGAGTTCAGTAAATTGTTATATTACAACAATCTATAGTTATTGCTTATATTAAATTATAGTAATCAATTAAAGTCAATCGGTTTGTGTAAACAAAATGTAATGTTGTACTTCTTTAATAATAATATTCCTTATTGTTTGGTTTAGGCAGTTTTTAAAATTTAGCTGATTTGATTAAAATATTTAGCGGCATTTGAATTATTTTGGGCTTTCAGTTGTTAAATATTAAAAAAACAAAGGATTAAATATGTCAGGACTATTTTCAAAATTATTCGGTTCAAACTCAAAAGTAATATCATTAACTTCTAAAGAATTTTGGGAGCGTTATAATAACGATAAAAGCGGTGTATTAATTGATGTACGTACAAAAGATGAACATAATCAGATAAAGATACCAAAATCTAAACTTATTGATATATATTCACCAAATTTTATTAAAGAAATAGCCAAATTAGATATTAACGGCAGTTATTATATTTATTGCAGAAGTGGCGGCAGAAGTATAAATGCTGCAAATGAAATGAGCAAATTGGGAATAACCAAAATTTATAACTTGGCAGGCGGTATCTCCAGATGGGATGGACCGACGGAATAAATTCTTAATTTTTAATTCTTAATTTTGAATTAACACCAAATTATACATTATTCAGCTAACAATCACTAAATCCAATTGGACAAAATATTTATAGTTTTTAATTCACCCTTCCCCAGCCATAAGTGACTGGGTTGTTAAACGATATTTGATTTTTGTAAAATAATGATAACAGATGTTATAATAAGAAAATATAAATATTTAACACTAATTATTGCAACAAATGTTCTTATAAAATCTTTTATCTGAACAGCAAAATAGTTTATATTTTTTTATTAGCCCATCCATTTATGGATGGGACAAAATAATATAAACAAATAGATTTTATTCAGCCAACAATCACTAAATCCAAATGGACAAAATATTTATAAAAATTATTTATAATTATCATTTATGGATGGGACTAAAAAATAAGTGGAAGATTTTAATAAATAAGGTTATCTTTAAGTTTTGAATAATTTAAGATAAACAAGTGAAATTTAAAGTATTACATAATGATCAGAATTCAAAAGCAAGATTAGGTGAACTCGAAACTGATCACGGAATTATTAACACACCCATATTTATGCCGGTTGGTACACAGGGAACAGTTAAAGCTGTACCTAATATATTTTTAAAAGAAGATATTAAAGCCGAAATTATCCTTTCTAATACATACCATTTATATTTACGTCCCGGTACGGAAATATTAGAATCTGCCGGTGGTTTGCACCAATTTATGAATTGGGATAAACCTATATTAACTGATAGCGGCGGGTTCCAAATATTTAGTTTGAATGAATTACGTAAATTAAAACGTGACGGAGTTGAGTTTTCATCTCATATTGACGGTTCTAAACATTATTTTACCCCTGAAAAAGTTATTGGAATACAGCGTTCAATTGGCAGTGATATAATGATGGTTTTGGATGAATGTACCCCTTATCCATGTGATTATGAATATGCAAAAAAATCTAAAGATTTAACTTCAAGATGGGCTATATTAAATAAGGAAGCGTTTGAAAAAACGAATCCTCTTTATGGTAAATCGCAGGCATTGTTTGGGATAATTCAAGGATCGGTATACAAGGAATTACGTGAAGAAAGCGCACGCGAATTAGTGGATTTGGATTTTAACGGTTACGCTATTGGCGGATTAGCCGTAGGCGAACCAATGGAAACTATGTACGACTTGGTAAATTTTACAACAGATATGATGCCTGTAAATAAACCCAGATATTTAATGGGAGTAGGTCGACCGGAAAATATTTTAGAAAGTATTGAACGTGGTGTAGACATGTTTGATTGTGTAATGCCTACACGAAATGCACGAAACGCGTATTTATTTACTAAAAATGGTTATTTAACTATTCGTAATGCTACTTATAAATCGGATTTTAGGCCAATAGATGAAACTTGTGACTGTTATACTTGTAAAAATTTTACTCGTTCATATTTAAGGCATTTATTTATTGCCAAAGAAATTTTGGCATTAGAATTAGCCTCAATTCATAATCTTAAATTTTATTTAAATTTAGTAAGAGAAGCAAGAGAACATATAAAAGCAAACGATTTTAGTATTTGGAAAAATGATACAATTAAAAAATTAACAAATAACATTAAAACTAACTCGGAGGAAAAATGAATTATCTAATAGCAATGGGAACACCAGGTCAAGGCGGCGGTGGAAGTATGGTACAGACTTTAATTATGTTTGGAGCAATTTTTGCGATTTTTTATTTTATGATTATCAGACCTCAGCAAAAACGTGCTAAAGAACGCGAAGCTTTATTATCCGCAATTCAAAAAGGCGATAAAGTTATTACAAGCGGCGGTGTTCATGGAGTAATAGCTGGTTTGGAAGATAAAACCGTTTTATTAGACCTTGGAAATAATGTAAAAATTAAAATTGAAAGAAGTGCAATTACTACAGTTGTTAAAGAAGGAAAATAATGTTTTGTAATGTTGAAGAAGCCATTAAAATTATTAAAGAAGGCAAAGTTTTAATAATTATTGATGAGGAAGATAGAGAGAATGAAGGTGATTTTGTTTGCGCAGCCGAACATATCACCCCTGATATAGTAAATTTTATGGCTAAACACGGACGCGGGATGATTTGTGTTCCAATGTTCGGTTCGTGTTTAGACCGGCTGCAATTGGAGTTGATGGTTAATACAAATACTGCTTTACATGGTACTCAATTTACTATTACAGTTGATGCAATTGAAGGTACAACTACCGGAATTTCTGCTGCCGATAGAGCGGTAACTATTAAAAAACTAGCTGATCCCAAATCGGAATCTAAAGATTTTGCGCGACCGGGACACATATTCCCTTTAAAAGCTGCGGAAGGCGGTGTATTAAAAAGAACCGGACATACCGAAGCTGTAACGGATTTATGTAAACTAGCAGGTTTAAATCCTGTTGGCGTGTTATGCGAAATTTTAAATGAAGACGGCAGTATGGCAAGATTGGATAATCTGAAAATTATTGCAGAAAAATTTGATCTTAAGATATTAACCGTTACCGATTTAATTAAATACAGAATTAAAAAAGATCGTCTTATTGAAAAAATATCGGCAATTAATTTCCCGACCAATTTTGGTGATTTTGAACTTAGAATATATCGTTCTATTCAAGATAATAAAGAACATGTTGTTTTGGTAAAAGGGGATATTGCTACAGGAGAACCGGTTTTAGTAAGAGTTCATTCCGAATGTTTAACCGGTGATGTGTTTCATTCATTAAGATGTGATTGTCATGACCAGTTGATCCATTCAATACAGCTGATTGAAAAAGAAGGACGCGGAGCACTTTTATACATGCGTCAGGAAGGCCGGGGTATTGGTCTTTCAAATAAAATTAAGGCGTACCACTTGCAGGATAACGGAAGAGATACTGTTGAAGCAAATTTAGAGCTTGGTTTTAAAGCAGATTTAAGAGATTATGGTATAGGTGCTCAAATATTAAACGATTTGGGTATTGAAAAAATTAAGTTATTAACCAATAATCCTAAAAAAATAATAGGACTAAAGGGTTACGGTATTGAGATAGTTGAACGTGTGCCTATTGAAATTCCACCCACAAAAAGTAATAAAAAATATTTGCTTACAAAACGTGATAAATTAGGTCATTTGATTTTAAACGAAAACAAAACCGGGAATTTATAATGAAAGAGTTAGGAATTGATCATAACTTTTTAGCAATTGAAAAAGAAATTTCAAATTTTAAGGATTCAAAAATTGTAGTTTTATCTGCTCCTTTTGAAAAAACAGTTAGTTATGGAAAAGGGACAAAAAAAGGTCCAAAGGAAATAATTAGCGCATCTCATTATGTGGAGTTTTATGATGAGGAAATGGATAGGCAGTTATGTTATGATAAAGGAATTTGTACATTAGAACCTTTAAAATTAGGTAAACTTAGTGCAAAAAAAGCATTGGATTTAATTTATAACACAACACTTGCACTATTAAATAAGGATAAATTTGTAGTAACACTTGGCGGAGAACATTCAATTTCTTTCGCTCCAATAAAAGCACATTTGGAAAAATTTGAAAACCTTTCCATTATTCAAATTGATGCTCATTCGGATTTGCGAGATTCTTATCAAGGTTCAAAATATTCACATGCTTCAGTAATGGCGCGTGTTGCGGAATTAACTAAGGATATTACGCAGATTGGTATTAGGGCACAATGTATTGAAGAAGCTAAATTTATTAAAGAAAATGGCATTAAAACTTTTTATATGCGCGATATAAGACTTGGCAAGTATGAAAATTGGCAGGAAAAAGTTTTATCGGGTTTAAATGAAAATGTTTATATTAGTTTTGACGTTGATGGTTTTGACCCATCTTTTTTACCTGCTACCGGAACACCTGAACCGGGTGGTTTAATGTGGGACGAAGTAATGAATTTATTTGCATTAATAGGTAAAAATAAAAATATTGTTGGAATTGATGTTGTTGAACTTGCTCCGGATGAAAAATTACCGTTATCAAGTTTTACAGCGGCTAAATTAACGTACAAATTATTAAATTACGCTTTTACAAATAAATAAGCTAATTAAAATGAAAAAAATAATTGTTTTATTTCTGCTTTTATGCGGATATGTTTTTCCGCAAAATTTGGTTTATGTTGCCAAAATAGATAAAGAAATAGACTTGGGCTTAGCTCCATACGTTAAACGAATTATTAACGAAGCTGAAAAAAACAAAGCCAAATATATTATTTTTGAAATTAATACTTTTGGCGGAAGAGTTGACGCAGCAACACAAATTAAAGATGCTATTCTTGATAGTAAAATACCAACAATTGCATTTGTTAATAAACGCGCCATTTCTGCCGGGGCATTAATTACGTTATCCTGTACCAGAATTATTATGGTGCAGGGTGCTTCAATTGGCGCATCTACCGTAGTAAACGAAGCCGGCCAAAAACAATCCGAAAAATATCAGTCATATATGCGTGCCGAAATGCGTTCTACCGCTGAAAAAACAGGCAGAAGAACCGATATAGCGCAGGCTATGGTTGATGAAAGAGTAATTGTAAAAGATTTGGCCGACGACAGCACAACTTTAGTTACTTTAACAACTGATGAAGCAATTAAAGTTGGTATTGCCGATACATCTTTATCATCCATTTCCGCAGTTATTGATTATTTAAATCTTAACAATATTAAAATTATTGATGCCCGAAGTAATTGGGCAGAAGATTTTGTACGATTTTTAAACAATCCTATTGTTTCGTCATTGTTAATAATGATTGGGTTGGTTGGAATGTTTACCGAAATTAAAACTCCCGGATGGGGTTTACCCGGAACTGCCGCTGTAATTGCGTTGGCTTTATTTTTTGGTTCCGGTTACATTTTAGAACTTGCAAGCGGATTTGAAATAATTCTATTTATTGTGGGAGTTGTTTTATTAATACTTGAAATATTTATTATACCCGGTTTTGGATTTGTTGGCGTTATTGGTATAATTATGATTATATCAAGTTTATTTTTGGGGTTGATTTCCGATTTCCCAACTGTGGATTCGCAGATGCTTTCGTATGCAATTATACAACTTGCTTTTACTTTTTTAATAACGGGAATAGTTATTGCTATTCTAATTAAATACTTACCTAAAACCACAATGCTTAATAACCTAATATTACATGACAGTATTGATGTTAAATCGGATTATACCGCTACATTATCTACCTCAATAAATCTTGAAGGTGCAAAAGGATACGCAATTACCGATTTACGTCCCTCGGGTACAGCAATGTTTAATAATAAAAGATATGATGTTGTTGCCGATAATGAATACATTAAACATGACAGCAAAATTGTTGTTGTTAAAGTTGAAGGTATGCGCGTAATTGTTGCTGTGGATAAATAGGTGTTAAGGGTATTTAAATTTTAAAAAGGCTTCAACCGTTATTAATGATTGAAGCCCTTAGCTTTTATTTCTTTAAAATTGTACTCAATATTTTTTCTTTGCTGATTTCTTTTGTACAGAAGAACCAGTCGTAACATTTCATATCTTCTTTTGCTTCCATTCTTTCCTTTGCAACACCACATGAACCGGCCGTAGGAACAATTACCTCATCACCCGGTCGCCAATCCGCCGGTGTTGCTACAGAAAAAGCGTCAGCAGTTTGAAGTGCAAGTATGACACGATATAATTCGTCAAAATTTCTTCCCAAGCTTAACGGATAATAAATTATAGTTCTAATAATTCCGGCTGTATCAATAACAAATACTGCGCGAACAGCTTTTGTATTACTTTCACCCGGTTGGATCATGCCGTATTTTTTAGCTACTTCCATTGTAATATCTTCAATAAGAGGGAATTTAACTTCAACATTTTTCATTCCCTTGTATTCTATTTTTTCTTTAATTGTACGCAGCCAAGCTATGTGACTATAAAGACCATCAACAGATAGCCCAACTAATTTACAATTGGCTTTTTCAAATTGATCTTCCATACTTGCAAATGTCATAAATTCCGATGTGCAAACCGGAGTAAAATCGGCGGGGTGGCTAAATAATATTACCCAGCTTCCTTTGTAATCTGCCGGAAAATTTATATTGCCTTGTGTGGTAACAGCCTTAAATTCCGGTGCAGGTTCGCCAATTCTTGGTAAAGATGCTTGATTGTTGTTATCCATTTTAATTCTCCCTATTTTGTTTAAGTTATGGTATTTAATTATTTCACTTACACTTAACACTAACAACTAATTACTTCAAAATGTTCGGATAATGTAATAAATTTCAATTATAAATTTTTTGTTATGTCTCTGATGAAAAAATGTAAATTTACTTATTAGACCTTTTCGAGTGCTTGTTCTAAATCTGCAATAATATCTTGAATATCCTCAATTCCAACGGATAAACGAACTAAATCATCTGTAATTCCGGCATTAAGTTTATCTGCTTTACTTACAGCAGCATGAGTCATTGATGCTGGGTGCTGAATTAAAGTTTCTACCCCGCCTAAAGATACTGCTAATAATGCTAAATGTACGTTATCCATTAGTTTACTACCGGCTTCCAATCCACCTTTTACTCCAAAACTAATCATTGATCCAAAACCACTCATTTGTGTTTTTGCCAATTCGTATTGTGGATGTGATTCAAGGCCCGGATATTTTACCCATGCAATTTTGGGATGATTTTCAAGAAAATGGGCAACTTTTAGAGCATTTTCTTGATTTCTTTCAACTCGTAAAGCTAAAGTTTTTAATCCGCGTAATACCATATAAGCCTGATGCGGATCCATGTTACAACCCATATAAACCATTGAATGACGAATTTTATCGAATAAATTTTTATTCTTAGTTACAACAATACCACCAACAATATCGGCATGGCCATTTATAAATTTTGTGACGGAATGTAAAACTACATCGGCTCCTAAATCAAGCGGCTTTTGTAAATACGGTGTTGCAAAAGTATTATCCACAACTAAAATCAAATTGTATTTTTTTGCTATTTCTGCACATAATTTAATATCGGTAATTTCCATTGTAGGATTAGATGGCGTTTCAACATAAAGAACTTTGCTATTTCCCTTAATTACTAGTTCAATATTTTTTATGTCAGAAGTACTTATAAAACTTGCTTCAACTCCAAAGCGGGAAAAGTCTTTTTCCAGTACACCGCGGGCAGGTCCATATACCGAAGCAGTACTGATGATGTGACTTCCTGCACCTAATAGAGCCATATAAACACTTGTTATAGCAGCCATTCCGGAACTGGTTGCAATTCCATCGTAACCGTTTTCCATCTCTGCAATATTAATTTCAAGTGCACGTATAGTTGGATTTGCAATTCGAGTATAAATGTATCCATCTGCTTGACCCGAAAAACACTCAGCCCCGTGTTTAGCGTTTTTAAACTTAAATGTAGAAGTTTGATAAATAGGTACAGTAGCACTTCCATATTGATCTTCAAATTCTCCACCGTGAATCAGTTTAGTATTAAATCCCATGTTTCTAGTATTCATATTTTATTCCTTATTTGAGTATAAATTAAAGTGTAAATTGTATAGTTTAAAGATTGGTAATAAGTTCATTAACGTTTCCCGTGAACATTTTATTATTACTTAAATTTACGAACACACATTTTTGAATAGCACTAAAAGCAATATGATTATTAATAATTATTTCTGCTTTTAAAGTAAATAAACCATGCGAATGGTTTTGTAAAAACATTTTGCCCACTGGTTTATCAAAAAGTTTAATTTGTTTTTTATATTTTACATCGCACGAAACAACAAATAAATAATGATTTGCTTTAAGAATCAGCTCCATTGGATGTGTTTTTGAAAAAAAATTGTTACGTAAATCTTCAAGCCAGCGGATATAAACTATATTATTTACATGGCCGGCAACATCTATATCGTATGTGTTCACAGTTAATAAAATTTCAGTTGGTACTTGTTCAGCAATATTAAATTTGCTTAATGTGTTAGTTAACATATCGTTTTCCGCTTGCAATAAATATTTTATTTAGTTTTGTGTTAATTTCATTTATAGAAGAATAATTATTAATTAGAATATTATTTAATTCTTCTAAAGGCATTTTACCCCTTGGGTGCAATCTATTATATCTTTTTTTATGAAGTTTATCCATTATATCATATCCTTCCAAATTAAAATCGGCAATAACCAGTTTCCCGTTTGGTTTATGGATACGGAAAATTTCATTTAAACACAAAAGGGGATTACCAAGCTCGTGAATAGTATTTATGCAAACAATATTTTCTATAAAATCATTTGCAAAAGGAATCTTTTCCAAATCCAGTTTAATATATTTTACTTTATGGAAATATTTTTCGGAAATTCTTTTATCACTTTCGCACTTTAAATCAAAATTAAAATCGCCGGTCATCACATTATAACCAAGCCGTGTTAAAGTTGAAGCCGCTCTTCCGGTTCCTGTTGCAATATCTAATACAACACAATTAGGGGGAAAGTTTGCTGCCGTTATAGATGTTAAATACTCTTCCATTAAATTGTAGCCCCATTCATTAAGAAGGTAATCACTCTCGGATTTTGGTATGGATTCTAAATCAGACATTAATTCTCCAAAACATTAGTTGTTGGTCCTAAAAAAAATTTAATATTGTTCATATTTATTAATCTAATTGAATTATTTTTCCAATACCTATTTCAATATAATCAGTTTTAAATAACTCTTTGAACATTTGGGATGCTTTATTACCCGTACAATGTGCGGGAGCAACTGTTTGTACTCCAATTTTAATCATTTTAGTAATTATTCCAATTATTTCATTTTTATCTAAACGATGTAAATGGAAACCGCCTAATACAAGATAAATTAATTCATCGGGAAACATATTTTTTGTTCTTTCTACAATTTGAATAATACCGGGATGAGCACAGCCGGTAATAATTATTATTCCTTTGGGTGTACGTAAGGCAAGGGATTGTTCGGGAATTATTCCGTCAATTACGCCAAGAGAATATATATTTGTAGATAGTTCCAAAAAATTGGAAATGGGGATAAATGACGCACCGGAATTATTTATAATTTCAGTTAATTCTTTAGGAAATGATTCCGGATAATAAATTTTTACATTGGGATTGATTTTTAATAATTCTTTTAACCCGCCGGTATGGTCGTGATGGTAATGAGACAAAAAAATAATATTTAAATCTTTAGGATCAACGTTAAGTTTTTTCATATTATCTAAAAGTATTTGACCATTCTCTCCGGTATCAAACAGTATATTAATATTATCAAATTCAATCAAACATGAAAATCCCCAATCAGTTTGAAAATTTCCTTCCATTAAATTGTTATCGTAAATAATCTTAATAATTAAATTTGGAGTTTCGATTTTTTTTACGTTTTTTATTTCCTGCACTATATAATTTCCTATATAAAAATATCAAAAGGGGGATTTTTTGTTAACATTATGTATTAATCCGCACTAAGTTAGAAGTAAATTAATTACGCCGTAAAGTGAAATTATAAATATCTATTTTATTTTGCTAAATAATTATTTAGGGCATCATTAATTTTTAAGTTGCCTTTTAATCCAACAACAATTTTTATCTTTCCTTTTTTAAGTGCTTCTTCGGCTTTGTCGCCAACATGTCCGGTTAACAAAACTTCAGCTCCATTCTTAATAATCAATTCAGCGGCTTTTGGTCCGGCACCGCTTTGCATTTGTTCGGCTTGGTTAGATATGGCTTCAAACTTCATTGTTTCGGAATCCACAATTAAAAAATATTGGCACCGACCAAATTGTTCACTAATTAGTGAATCCATTGAGCCGCCTGTTGATGTTATAGCTATTTTCATATTATACCTGTTTTTTTAATGTTTGATAATTGATGTGATATTCTATTTGTTCAAAAATATCAAGAATTTTGTGCCGGATATTTTTATTAATTTCAACTATGTTTTTACCATTAATAAGTGCTTTCATAAATGCCGAATCAAATGGAAGTAAACCGCTAATTGGAATCTCTTCACTTTTTGCATATTGAAAAATTTGATTAGTAATATCTTCATTCAAATCATATTTGTTAATTATTATTCCGGTGCTAATTTTAAAAGTGTTTAGCAATGAAACTAATCTTTTTAGGTCATGAATTCCTGATAAAGTCGGTTCGGTAACAATAACAACGTAGTCGGCTGAAGATATACTTGCATTTACAGGGCATCCTATTCCCGGAGGCCCGTCAACTATAACCCATTCAACATCCGGTTGAATATTTTCTAAGGCTTTTCTTTTTATTTCACTTACAAGTTTACCGGAATTCCCTTCACCCGGGAAAAGTTTTGCGTAATAAAATTTTGATTCGTCAGGCAATTTGCATTCAAAGTATTTCCCGGATTCTGTTGTACTAAATTTAATGGCTTCATAAGGGCATATTCTAAAACAAAATCCGCAACCCTCACAACTTAATTGGTCAATCTCATAATTTGAAATTGCTTCAAATTTGCAAACGGTTTGGCATAAACCGCACTCTTCACACTTCTCTTGGTCTATTATTGCTTTTTTACCACCGGAAAAATTAAAGCTGTTAATCACTCCCGGTTTAAGAATGAGATGAAGGTTTGCGGCGTCAACATCACAATCGATAATTATTTTTTTATTTATTATACTTGCAAATGCAGCGGACAAAGTTGTTTTGCCGGTTCCGCCTTTGCCGCTTAATATTACAATTTGTTTATACAGTTTATCCGGCATTTACATTTCCCGCTTTTTGGATAATCTTTTGATAAAGAGTTATAAAATCATTTTTTAACTCGGGGTATTTAATTAAAGGTAACGTTCCCTCCGAATATGATTCGGCATATTTTCTATCGAACGGAATTTTAAGAAAGATTTGAATGTTTTTTTCATTTAGAAAATTTTCCATTTCTAAAAAAGAAGAATCGTATTTATTGATAACAACACCAATAGGAATATTTATTGTTTTTAATACTTCAATAGCAAGTTTCAGATCATTTAACCCAAATGGAGTTGATTCCGTAACAAGAACACATATATCGGAATTTTTTACCGTTTCCACCATCGAACACGAAGTTCCGGGAGGGGAATCAAGAATGTTAATCCTATCCTTACTGATTTTTTTCTTTACTTCCTTAATTAATGGAGCCGCAGCAACTTCACCAATGTTTAATAGTCCGTCTGCAAAAAGAATTTTTTCCTTTGTATTCCCAAATCTTACAACACCAATCTCTTTCACAAAATCGGTAATGATTTTTGAAGGACAAAAATATTTGCAAGCACCACAGCCGTGACACATCTCGTCGAAAAGAGCTATTTCGAATTTAAGATTTATCAATGCGTTGAATTCACAAACATCAACACACTTGCCGCAGAATGCACATTTCTCTTGATCAATGAGGGGAAGAAATTTATCTACACTCTCTTCCGAAATAAATTCCGGTTTAAGCAGCAAATGTCCGTTAGGTTCCTCAACATCACAATCTATATAAACGCTTTTATCAATAACAGATGCTAAACTTGCTGCAATAGTTGTTTTTCCTGTGCCGCCTTTTCCGGAAGCAACTGAAATAATCATAAAATATTCCTAACACTCGTGAGCGTGATTTTTACATTCTTCATATCCACTAATTTCACCTTGCAAAAACAATGGTAAAACTTGGTCAACCAACATTCCCGGTGCAGTAATAACTTCAATTCCATACGATTGGAAAAGTTGAACTGCTTTTGGACCCATTCCGCCGGCAATAATAACATTTGCTTTAAGCTGGTTTACAAAATGCGGTAATTGACATGTTCCGCCTGATGTACCATCAAGTGGATTACCGGCAAATTCTTGTTTAATAATTTCTTTTTTTTCGTTGATATGTAAAAGATTAAATCCAACACATCTACCAAAATGTTCTGCTATTTTTGTTTCTGTCGTATTTGCTGCTTCAACTGCTATTGCTAAAATCATTTTAATTATTCTCCATTTTTTTCTTCTTTGTTATTTCTTGTTTTTGAGGTGTTACATTATCCAAACACCATTTGTTTTTGTTACCAAAGTTTTTATTTATACTAATTTTATTATTTCTAAAATCATCAAAATTTAAATTATCTTTAACTTGTTTAAGTAATTCGCTTACTGTACCTGTTACATTTGATTCGATTTTGATTTTTGCCAAGGATAAAAATCGAATGGCATTATCACCAATATATCCTGTAACAACAATATCAACATCTTGCGATATTAAAAATTGGGCGGCTTGTATTCCGGCCGCACCAATTACGTTTTTGTTGCAATTAGGATGAATGTTTAGCGTTTTTGTATTTGAATCGTATAAAATAAAATAATTTGTTCGTCCAAAAATTTCGCTTAACATTGAATCAATGTTGTTATTTACTGTAGCAAACGCAATTTTCATGTGTTTATTTATTCTCGGTTGAGTTATTGTTATTTCTGCCACCGCTAAAACCTTTACCTTTTCCACCACCACGCGGTTTTCCGCCTCGTCCAACACCAAATATAGTGTTGTTTTTGGCAGTTTCTTTTTCGGTTTTGCTTGTTCCGCAATTTCCTCTTTTTCTTCCGGTTAAAGAACCTTGTCCGTTTGGACCTGTTCCATCTTTATTTGGCATTATATTACCTCTTTATTATTATTTTTGAAATATGAATTACCGTTAAAATTTACTTCGATAATTCTTTTATTCGATTTTAAATTTTCTATTACATCCCAGTTTATTTTTGCTTTATAAAGAAAAGCTTCAACTGCATCTTTTCGCATTGGATGTACAGCAATTATACTTAAAAGCTCTTCTTCGGGATTATTACAAAATACAAAATTATCACCCTCGTTATAATCAATTAGTTCAAACTTGCTATTAATTATTTCAAATATGTGACGCGCGTTTATTAAATTTTCATTGGCGGTATTTTTTAAATCAACAGCCGGTGGCCGTATTGGGACTAACATAAATACTTTCTGAGGATTTATGTTATTGATAAATAATGCAGTCTTATATAACGATTCGATACTGTCATTATAACCGCCGGAAAGCATTGTCTCTGTAAAAAGTATTCCTTTGTAGTTTTTGGAAAATTCAATAATTCCACCCAACATAACATCAAAACTTATATTTTTGTGAGGCCGATTAATTTTTTGCCAAACATCTTTACAAACTGAATCGATTTTAACTGACACTAAATCGGCTAAAAATAAATCTTCTTGTACATCTTTTTTATTAATTAATGTTGAATTTGTAATTACGGCTATTTTTATTCCAAAATCTTTTAATCTAGATATTGTTTTTCCTAAATTGATGTCTAGTGTTGGCTCGCCATCGGGCACAAATGAAATATAATCTACTTTCTCGTCATTTTCTTTTAATTGATTAATTTTTGATTCGACTTGCGAATAAATATCTTCAGGTTTAAAAAATTCTTTCCGTTCAGTTGTTAAATTAGTGGTTAAACCAACTTGACAATAGATACAAGAATAACTGCAATTTTTTAACGGGATATTGTTGACTCCAAGACTTCTGCCAAGTCTTCTTGACGGTACGGGACCATAAACAATCATATTTTACTCGTTAATTATAGTTTAGTCTAATTTGTTCATTTGTAACAACGTGCTTAATCAATTCTTTAAACTCCGGATTATTATAGGTACCAAGTTCCGTATGGGTTTTGTAATACTTTTCTGGAATAGGATGAGTTCCAACAACAACTTTTAATTTGTATTTAGTTTCTATAAATTCAATAAAATTATTAATAAACGGACAGGGAGGATAACCAACTACAAATCCTGTAGCTAAATGAATAACCTCCGCACCATTTTTTATCATTTCTTCCGGAGTATATTCAATATTACCACCCGGACACCCATCACATCCGGTATAACCAACCAATTCAACATCATTATCTAAATACATTTCAAAAGCACCTTCGCGGTTTTTTAATGCTCTAAAACATTTCCCTCCGGCGCAGTTTTTGTATCTACTACAAATTATTATACCAATTTTTGTTGCTTTCATTACCGTTCCGTAAAATTATTTTAGTTAAAAATTACTTAGTTTAAGTTCAACTTTTTTTGATATAACAGTAAAGGCTAACGAAACAGACGAATTTGGGGATTGAAGAACAATAGGAGTACCCAAATCACCAAAAATACGTGCATCAATATCAATAGGTATTGAGCCAAGAAATGTTACATTTGTTTCTTTTGCAAGTTTTTGTCCGCCACCGGATCCGAATAAGTCTATTTTGGCATTACATGATGGACAAATATACCCGGCCATATTTTCAACTACACCAATATTTGGAATTTCAAGTTTTTTTGCCATATTAATTGCTCTTTCAGCGTCAATTAAAGAAACTTCTTGAGGAGTAGTTACAATAACCGCATAATCGGGTTTCATTTGTTGAGAAATGGTAAGTATTTCATCCCCAGTTCCGGGAGGTAAGTCTGCAATTAAATAATCTAATTCTTCCCAGTCAACATCAGCTAGAAATTGAGTGATTATTTTGGATCTCATTGGGCCGCGCCAAATTAAAGGCTGACCGGGCTTAATTAGTCCGGCAACCGAAATCATCTTTACCCCAAATTTTTCATACGGATAAATTGATTCATTCATCACTATAGCATCTTGATCAATTCCAAGCATTTTAGGAACATTTGGTCCTGTAATATCTGCATCTAAAATTCCAACCTGAAAACCCTCTAACTGCAATGCGTAGGCTAAATTTACACTAACTGTAGTTTTACCAACACCGCCTTTCCCACTAAAAACAGCAATACGGTGTTTAATTTTCGAAATAGTATTTTGAACTTTTAAATCTTCTTCTGTTTGATTTTGAGAATCACAACTTTCCATCATCGTTTCCTATATGTTTAATTATTATGTCTTTGTTTAATAGCTTCAATAGCTGCATTAATTACCGGATATACAACCGGCGAAGCGGTCAGCAGGGGATGAGTTCCAATTTGTAAGGTGCTTATATCAATATCTGTCATTTTGTTAAGTATTATTACTGACATCATATTAATCATTTCGCCAATTGAATCGCCACCCATTATTTGGCAGCCCATTAAAGTATGCGAGTAGGTTGAAAAAATAAGTTTTACCGTCACTTCCGAAACTCCGGGAAGTTTGCCCGGATGTCTATCAATGGATTTAACCATTCCAATAACATAATCTAAATTTCTTTTTTTTGCTCGTTTTTCGGTTATACCGCTTACAGCAAACGCGGTATTGCCAATTTTTGTGGAAAATGTACCCAAAACTCCTTGATATTGCCTTATTACCTTTATTGAATATAAATTGGAACCAACTAATCTTCCTTCCGCCACAGCTGTTGAAGCAAGCATTATATTTGAGTATTCTCCGGTAAAATAATCGTATTTTGCTGCACAGTCACCAATTGCAAAAATATCTTTTTCAGAAGTCCTTAAATAATCATCAACAACTACACCCAATCCTTCTTTATAGGAAATATCAATATTTTTAGCCAAAATTAAATTTGGTTTATAACCGCAGGAAACTATTAACATGTTGCCATCAATTATACTTCCATCGCTTAATTCAACCCCTGTAATTTTATCATTACCAAGTACTTTTTTAATACTTTTACTTGTAATTATTTGCCCATCATTATTAATTAATATTTCTTTAACCTTATTTCCAAATTCGTCATCCATTGTAGGCAAAAGGGTATCTTGCATTTCAACTAAAATAACTTTTTTGTTAGCTTTTAATAATTCATCGGTTACTTCAATTCCAATATAACCACCGCCAAGTACAATAATATTTTCAACTTTTTCAATTTCAGTTTTTAGATTTACAAGATAATCTCTATCTTTTTTTATTAAAAAAACACCCTGTTTATCAATACCCTGTATGTTGGGCAATACTGCGGTTGAACCGGTAGCTATTACAAGTTTTTCGAATTCTATTTTTTCATTATCGTCTAAAATTAAAACGTTATTTTCACGTCCCACAACAGCAGCGCAAATAATTTTAATTCCGTTTGTAATTAGGGGCGCATCGGGCAATATATTATCATCAACATCTTTAAGTGTATGTATAACATAAGGAATTCCGCAAGGAATCATTGGTTTTGTTTCTTTTCTAATAAGCGCAATTTTTTTGTTTGAATATGTGGTTTTAGCAGAAAGCGCACATGCTAAACCAGCTGGCCCACCACCAATAATTACAATATCGTATGATTTCATTTTTACCTTAATTTATTTATAATTATTCTGTTAATTTTACTTTCAGTTCTTATAATACATAACACTTGTTCCAACTTTATTGCCGCATATTTCTGCTATAGTTTGGCATTTAACTTTAAATAAAAAATAAATTGGTCTATTGGCATTAAATAGGGTTTCGTAGTTGCCTTGTCCTTTTGAAATAACAATATCACTTGAATTATAAAGGTCTATAAATTCCTGTGTACACTGCTCAAGTGCGGTTCCGGCAATTAAACTTCCACTTTCAATTACTCTGCAAAGTTTATCAATCTCTAAAGTTTTTGAATCTTTAAGAGTTATATCATTATATACTTCGTTACTTCGTACGGCAAATACAATATTTATTGGTAATAGTTGTTCTATTAAAAGTTTATCAAAAATAGCTTCTTCATAATTATCAGCAATAAATAAAATTTGCTTAGCAGTTTTTAATTCTTTTTTAAATTTTTGGTAATCCGTTAAATTAAAATTGTTTGATGTAATTAAATTAATTTCTTTTTCCAAATCATAATTTGGATTAGCAGCCAAATCAATTGTATTTCCCATAATAGAAATTTTGATTGCCATTTCTAATTTATCTTCAGCACCATCAATAAGTATTGATAAGTATTTAACATATTTTTCAACGTGGGGTCTATTTTTTTCCTTAAAAGCGGAAAACAAGTCGTTTACATTTGTATATTTTTTTAATACATCTAACATAATTAGCGAAAAATGAGGGGCTGAAGAAATATTTTTGTTTTGTAACATCAACTCCATTGTTTCAAAAATTATTTTGTTTTGCGTATCTTTATCTTTAATACCAAGTAAATTACTTAAAGTAAAGGATTGGCGTATAATACATGGAATACATCCCGGCGAATTTAACATTATAAAATAATTTCTCCTTTTAATTGTTATGCGAGTAAAAATTTTGGCCGCAATATGATTTTTTTAATAACAAACCCTTATTTTCTAATTCAGTAATCTGCTGAATTCCCCATCCTTTGGCCGATACAAGATCTAAAACTTCCTCTTCCTTCATTGGGTGCATGGAAAGTATTCCTAACAATTGTTCGGTAGTATCACCAACCATTGGAAAACAGGGTGTATTAGGGCAGCATAACATTTTTACGTTTTTTAAGTTTTGTTCAGTATATTCTTTAATTTTTTCAAGTACCGTGCAGTTTGGAGCTAATGCATAATCTTTAACGGTTGGACGGATTGGAACCGAAAAATAGGAAGTATCTCGTTTAAGTTCCTTTAAAAATTCACATAATTGGCTAACTTCTTCAATGCTGTCGTTCATGTTGTTAATCAACATTGTTTCCGTAAATAATTTACCATCATACTGCTTCGAAAAATCTGTAATTCCTTTTAAGATTACCTCAAATCTTAATCTTTTATGGGGTCTGTTAATTTCATTCCATAATTGTTCATCAACTGTATCAATCTTTAACGAAACGATATCGGCAAACATTAAATTTTCTTTTACATTATCGTTCCATAAAAGCGAAGAATTTGTAAAAACAATTATTTTATAACCAAATTCCCTTAATAATTCTATTTCTTTCGAAAGATTAACATCAAGCGTAGCCTCACCGTTTGGGATAAAACCTATATAATCAACTTTAATATTTGCTTTTTCTAATTGCTCAATTTTATTTTTAACAAAAAAGTAGAGCTGATAAGGACTAAAGCAAGAATCCCGATTTGTTGAACAACAATTGGCACCCCCTGCTTGACAATAAATACAATTGTAAGTGCAAGTTTTACATAAAACATTGTTAATAATTAAAACACTTCCAAATCGACGTGAAGGAATTGGACCAAAAATGATCTTATTCCTGCATTCCGGATTATCAAGGATACTTTTTTCAAGTTTAATTGAAAATTGTATCACTTGATTACTAAAAGCATTTTTTATGCTTTTGAAATTAATTTTCGATTTGTTAAATAAAGTTTTAATTATGGTAATCTCCTGTTGTTTCAATAAACGAGATAGAACAATATCTATACCAAAGCGTAAGTGATTGATTTGAAATTGTTTAACAAAAATTCAAATTGTGCAAGAGCTGCAATATTGCAATACAAATGCAATATAATTGCATTATTGCACAATTTTATGTATAATTGTTTTATATAATTTGGGTGATTAATGAAAACCATTAATTTAGAAATTGATAACAATTTAGAAAAGCTTATTATTCCTGATGGAATTGTTGTAATTAGCAATGATTGTATTATTGTATCTTCAAATGAAGCGGTAGAAAGAATTACCGGATTTAAAGAAGAGGATCTAATAAACAATAAATGCAACGTTTTGTTAAAAGAAGAAGAAAATAAAGAATTGGTGTATGATGCATTGGAAAATGGACAAACATATTCTAATCTTGCAATTTACATTAAATGTAAAGACGGAGAAACAAAAAGTGTTTTGGCATCAATTACACCTGTTCATAAAGGGAATGACAATATTATTGGTATTGTTTTTGTATTTAGAGATACTAAAGAGATGGTTATTTTGGCAAAAGAGCTTGAAAGAAAAACATCGCAGCTGATAAATGAACGAAATAAACTGGAAGCTATTTTTAATAGTAATATTGAAGGGACTTTTACAATTGATAATAACTGGCTTATTACTTCTTTTAATAAATCCGCTGAAAATATTACAGGATATAAAAAAGAAGAAGCAGTTGGAAAAAAATGCTGGACAATTTTTAGGTCTAATATGTGTCAAAATGGCTGTCACATGGAACAGACTATTACTAAAGGTAAACCGACAATAGGAAACGAATTAACAATATATAATAAAAAAAATAAAAGTATTCCTATTCGTGTAAATTCGGGAATATTATTAGATAATAAAAATACAAAAATTGGGGCTGTAGAAACATTTATTGATATATCCGAAATTAAAAATCTTTCGGAACATATTCTTGAAAAGTTTAAGCTGGAAAATATTATAGGCAAAAGCAAAAAAATGGAAAAAATTTTTAGCTTATGTACAAGTGTTTCACAAACCCGTAGTTCGGTGTTGATAACAGGGGAAAGTGGAACCGGAAAAGAGTTGGTTGCGCGCGCAATTCATTTAAGCAGTGCAGAAAAAAATTCCCCATTTATTGCATTAAATTGCAGTGCGTTTGCGGAATCGTTGATAGAAAGTGAATTATTTGGTCACGAAGAAGGAGCTTTTACAGGAGCAGTAAAAGCAAAAACAGGGAGATTTGAAATGGCGCACGGGGGAACCCTCTTTTTGGATGAAATAGGTGATATTTCACTTGCAATTCAAACAAAGTTATTACGTGTTTTAGAAACAAAACAATTTGAACATGTAGGGGGTACAAAAACAATTAACATGGATGTTAGAATAATTGCAGCAACCAACAAAAATTTGCAAATTGAAATTGAAAGCGGCAGATTTAGAGAAGATTTATATTATAGAATTAATGTGATGAATATAATACTTCCTCCGTTGCGCGAAAGAATAGAGGATATGCCGTTATTAATTGAGCATTTTTTGAGTTTATTTAATATTAAATTTGGCAAAAGAATTGAAGGAATATCAGCCGGTGCATATAAAGTGTTTTTGGAATATAGCTGGCCCGGCAATATTCGCGAGCTGGAAAATGTGCTGGAACATTGTTTTATATTATGTACCGGAAAAATTATTGAAATTAACCATTTGCCGGAAAGGTTGCTAACAAAGGCAGATGCCACAAACTTAACATTACAAATATCACCTCTTAAAAATGCAGAAGTTGATACACTTTTAAAAGTACTAAAAAAGTTTAATTATAACAAAAATAAAGCAGCAGAGGAATTGGGAATTGATAAATCTACTCTGTGGAGAAAAATGAAACGGTTTAATATTAAATAAAATTGGAATGCGTTGGGGGATCGTTGGATTACAAACAAACCACATTTTTACAAAAACGCCATCTTTTCGGGATTAAAACCCACGCAAAACAGAATCATAATAATTTTTAAAATCAAACAAATCATAGTTCAGACAATTAAAAAAGTGCAATTTGCAAAAATCCGTTAAATCTGCATTCTATGATTTTATAAAAGGCAATGTCACCATCTTCGGGGTTATGGTCTTTTTGTTTTGTTGCTTTTCTACAATTATGTCATCCCGTCGGGATTAAAACATACAAAAATAATCATACATTATTTCAAACAAAAAATGATTAAGAAAATGTATCCCCAATTTTGCATTGATCCTTAATTGTAGCGCGAGCTTCAGCTCGCAAGCTGATGAAAATACTAAAAGATAATTAAGCGAGATAAATCTTGCACTACAATTAAAAGTATTCAGATATTAGGTGGTTGGTACTTTGTCAAAACTTGCTTAACCGGAACTAAAAAATAGAACACATAGGAGAATTCTTAATTTTCAATTTTTAATCAAAATCATATCAATCATAATAATCATACTAATCACAGTTCAAAACAATCTTTTAATTTAGCCACCGGCTACCCGGCTTTAGACGGGCACAATTTACCATTAATAATTCATAATTCATAATTAAAATTATCTAAACCACTCATTAATATATTTTGCGTCTAAGTCCGCTTCGTTAAAATGATAAAATTCATTTGTGTGAAGAGAATAAGCGTAATCATTACTCCAAGCTTTACCAAACTTAATTATTTGGTTTAATGCGTCAATAATGTAATATATTTCTTCATTTGTCATTGTGGGATGTAAAGAAAGACGAACCCAGCCCGGTTTTTCGGAAAGGTCGCCTGCATTAATTTTATCGGTAATTCTTTTGGAGCGATTGGGATCTACATGAAGCAGGTAATGACCGTATGTACCGGCGCAGGAACAACCGCCTCGCATTTGAATTCCAAACCTGTCATTTAGATGCTTGCAGATTAAATTGTAATGTAAGTCCTCAACATAAAAAGATATTATTCCAAGCCGTTCATCCATATTATTAGCTAAAATGTGTAATTTGGGGATTTTACGCAAATTTGGTAAAGCAATTTCCAATAATTCTTTTTCGCGGGCAAGTATGTTATCAACGCCCATCTCATTTTTAAGATTAATACATAAAGCTGCTTTAATAGCCTGTAAAAAGCCGGGTGTTCCGCCGTCTTCGCGTACTTCAATACTGTTTACGTATTTGTAGCCGCCCCATGGATTTGTCCATTCAACTGTTCCGCCGCCGGGATGATCGGGGATATTTCGGTTGTAAAGTTTTTTATCAAAAATTAAAACACCCGATGTGCCGGGACCACCTAAAAATTTATGAGGAGAAAAGAAAATGGCATCAAGTTTTGCTTCAGGATCTTCCGGGTGCATATCAATTTTAACATAAGGGGCGGATGCCGCAAAATCAACAAAACAATAACCACCGTTTTGATGCATCTTTTTTGCCATTCTGTAATAATCAGGACAAATTCCCGTTACATTTGAAGCCGCGGTAAATGAACCGATTTTTAATTTACGAGTTTTATATTTTTCAAGTAATTGGTCTAAATGATCATAATTTACTAATCCATTTTCATCCGGTTCAATAACTTCAACATCTGCAATCGATTCAAGCCACGAAGTATGATTGGAGTGATGTTCCATGTGTGTTATAAAAACAACCGGTCTTTCTTCTTTTGGAATAACAGTATATTTATTCAACTGTTCGCAAATTTTTAGCCCTAAAAGCCTCTGGAACTTGTTTACAGCGGTTGTCATGCCAAAACCGGCATTAATTATCACATCATTCATATCGGCGTTGCAATGGGCTTTAATTATTGATTGCGCTTTGTGATACGAATGGGTCATTAACGTTCCGGTAATACTTGTTTCGGAATGAGTATTACCCGCAAAGGGTGCAAAATCGTTTAACATTCTTTGTTCAATGGGATTGTATAATCTGCCGCTAGCTACCCAGTCGGCATATAATAATTTTTTTGTACCAAAAGGGGTTGAAAAATTTTGTTCTATCCCAATTATATTGTTCCGAAATTTAGAAAAATAATTTTGCAAAGAATCCATAATAGCACGTTGTTTGTTAACAAAAAATAGAATTTATAGGCATAAGTTAAGCATTAGTGTTGTAGCAGTCAAGTAAGCAATTATCAATTATGAATTATTAATTATGAATTAAAACATAAAAAATAGGTGAATATGCATGTGATTAAAAATTTGGTATTTCAATGAAGTGTTTTTAATATAATAATTTAAAGCGTTGACCCAATAACAAATATTAGATAAAATGATTAAAGTGTTATATTATAATAAAATACTGAAAATACTTATATTTGAAGAGGAAAGTTTTATTGTAAAAGCAGGAAAATTTATTGTAAAAATTCTCCTGCTTTCATTTAATTCTATTTGTTGGTTGTTTTTAGAATCCAGTTAGTCACTTGTTCTAAAAATCCGGGTAAATAATCTTTTTTGAGTTTTGCATATTCGCTTGGACTTCCTGTAACTGCTTCCTGATATAAATGATTTGCGTTTGCGAATACTATAGTTTCGGTATTTTTATTTCCGCCAAACATTAAATTATCTTCCATTACTTTTTTATTTTGTTCAATATCAACTTGAGTATCTTTTCCACCGAATGTTAAAAGAACAGGGCATTTAACATTTTGAAGCATAGGAGCCGGATCGTAATTAATAAAGAATTTAAACCATACGCTGTTATATTGCACAAGCTTTTGGCTTACAGTCATATTAATTGTTTCTTCCATATTTTTTATGCTTTTTTTATCTGCTTTCGACAATTGATCCATTTCTTTTTTTGTTTGTCTATAAAGGAGGTTTTTTAATGAATCTTCAGGGCTGCCTGATTTTAATAAATCAAAAGCTTCTTTATAATTTGCTACTTGAACCGCAATTAACGAATCCGTATTTTTTTCGGCCTGCATTATTTTAGCAAGTTGTCGTAAAATAATCTGGTCACCTGGAACGCCGGGTCCTGATACAAGCACCGCAAAAGCTACATCGTTTAGCTGCGATGCGGCAATAGGAGCAACAATTCCGCCTTCACTATGTCCGTATAAACCAATCTTTTTAGGATTGATAAAACTTTTTGTTTTTAATAACTCAAAACCTGCAATCACATCGTTGGCAAAATCTTCGGTAGTTGATTGTGATACATTTCCGGTAGATCCGCCAACACCACGATCATCATATCTTAAAACTGCTATGCCATTACGCGTAAAATAATCGGCAGCTTTTGAAAATAGTTTAAACCCAAAAATATCAGAATCACGATTTTGAGCACCGCTGCCGGTAATCAATATTACTGCGGGAAAAGATCCTTCTTTTGAGGGATAAGATAAAGTTCCTGCTAATTTAACTTCACCATTGTTAAAGGTCACTTCTTCTTCAATATAAGGTTTTATTACAACAGCAGTATCTTCAACGGGTTTTTCGGTTTTTACAACACAAAATGTACCTTTAAAGCCCATTTGTTCAAAACTTCCATAAATTGAATCGGCAGATATTTTACCGTTAAATACCCCTTGCTGCGGTTCTTTTAATATTTCAAAAGTTAAATTATTTTTATTCCAATTAATTTTGTTTAATTTCAAATTTTTAATACTTTGAATAGGAATATTGATAGTACCAACCAAAGTATCGGATTTAATGCTAAAGTCTAATTCAATCTGTAATTCCTGCTGCATTATTTTTATGCTTCCAAAATAATAGTTAGGAAAAGTTTGTTGAGCATTGATAGTTAATCCAAATAAAAATATAGCAGAAAATAAAAACACAATCCGTTTCATGTTAATCCTTTAAATTTTAAATAATTATTCTTGGGAAATTCCCATAGCTTAAGACGTATTAAAATAAACTGGGTTACATTATTAATTAAATATTTCCCTTAAATTTAAATCCTTTTATCGGTTCGCGTAGTGTTAAAACAGGACAGGGGGCTTTTCTTACTACTTTTTCGGCAGTGCTGCCAAACAATAAATGTTCCATTCCCGTATGGCCGTGTGTGGCAATAATAATTAAATCAATATCTAATTCCGAAGCAGTATCAATAATTTCAACAAACGGTTTCCCGGCCTTAATTATTACTTCGGTACAAAGTTCTTCCGTAATTTCATTTTTAACTAACAATTCTAATTCCGATTTTGCTCTGTCTTGCATATCATATTCTGTTGAAGGAATTGAAACCTGACCCAAACTGAAATCGGAAGGATAAACCATTGGTTCTATAACATAAATTAGATAAATTTTTGCTTCAAAAAACTTAGAAAATTGAACTGCATATTTTAATGCGTTTTTCGAATAATCCGAAAAATCAATTGGTACCAGTATTTTCTTTATCATTTCCATTTTTATCCTCTTTATTTAATTCATAAGTTTTAATATAAAGATTAAAAAAATCCTCATTCATGTTTTTTAGTCTAGTAGCTAAAACCTGACTAATTCCACGAAGAATAGATATGCCTTTTTGCGGGAATCTATCAATAAATTCATCTAAATCGGGTTTAAATATTACAGCTATTTTTGCGTCAGTTGCGGCTAATGCCGAAGCCGATCTGTTTTCATCATTTAATAACGCCAGTTCGCCAAAAAAATCGCCCTGGGTTAATTCAACCAATGTATATTTTTTTTTATTACCAAGATTAGTAATAATTTTAACTTCACCTTCAATAACAAAATAAAGTCCTATCCCGGGATCACCCTGTAAAAATATATATTCGCCGGATTGATATACTCTGCTGTGCATCAGTTTAATTAACGAGTCGATATCTTTTTGTTTAAGATTACTAAAAATAGGATTAGACAAAAATACTTTGCTTAAAGTATCTTTTTGCTGTGGAGTTTTGAAAAAATTTGTCCAAAAACTACTTTTACGAATTATATTATTTTCCATATTAACCTAATAAAAAATTCCTGATTCTGCTACACGCCAAATTTTTTGACATGGAAATTTATTTTCATACAAAGCTCTGCCAATAATAACCGAATCTATTCCCTCGCAAACATATTTTTGAACAGACATTAAATCGGCATAATTAGCAACTCCACCCGAATGGGTTACTTTAAGTCCTGTTTCGGAAGCAATTAATCGGGAAAGTCCAACATTTGGTCCGCCTAACATACCATTAGTTTTAACATCGGTAATTACTATGCGTTCAACACCATATTCTTTGAACTTTTTAGCGCAAGTCAGGGGATCCAAACCTGTTGATATTTTTCTTCCTCTAACGATAACATTGTTATCAACAACATCAATAGCTGCGGCAATTTTTTGTTTTCCAAAATATTCCAAAATTTTAATAAATTCTGCCGGATTCACAAAAGTTAATGAACCAATAACCAAACGAAAAATTCCAAGGTCAAAAGCTCTTTTAGCATCATCCAAATCTTTAATTCCACCGCCCAATTCAACAGGAATAACAACTGATTCACAAATCTCCTGAATAACTGAATCGTTCATGTGGCTGTTTTCATGTATTGCATCAAAATCAACAATATGAATACATTTGGAATTTTCAGCACGCCAAATCATGGCCATTTCTACAGGGTCGTTATCATATTCCTTAACATTTAGTTCAGGAATACCTTGAACCACTCTAACGGTTTTCCCGTTGTGAATATCAATTGAGGGTATAACTAAAATTTTGTTCATTAAAAATCAACTACCCCATTTTTTTTAATCGTTTTTCGGGAAATTATTAATTTTTGTATTTCGCTTGTTCCTTCAAATATTCGTAATACTCTGGCATCTCTATAATATCTTTCAATAGGAATTTCCCTGGAAAAGCCCATTCCGCCATGAATTTGTAAAGCCAAATCAACAACTTCGGATACAGCTTCGGAACAGAATAATTTAACTATTGCAGCTTCTTGCGCTATATCTTTATGCAATTCATAATTTTTTGCAGCTCTGTATAACATACTTTCCATAGCATATATTTTGGAAGTCATCTCGGATATCATAAATTGGATAGCTTGAAACTTAATAATATTTTGTCCAAACTGACTTCTGTTTTTTGCATATTCAACCGATAATCTTAACATTTCTTTGGAGGCTCCAAGTGAACAAGCTCCAACTCCCAAACGTCCTGCATCCAATGCACGCATTGCAATTAAAAATCCGCGTCCATCATCGCCAATCATATTTTCTTTGGGAACTTCAACATTATCAAAACTAACAGTATTGGTTACACTTCCTCTTAAACCCAGTTTTTTTTCTTTAACTCCAATTGAAACACCAGGGAAGTCTTTTTCTACAACAAATCCGGTTATACCGCGGGAAGTTCTTGCAAAAACAGAAAAAACATCTGCAATTCCGGCATTTGTTATCCAAATTTTTTCACCGTTAATAATCCATTTATTACCATCAAAATTGGCAGATGTGCGTAAATTAAATGTATCTGATCCAGCCCCGGCTTCTGTTAATGCAAATGATGCAATTTTATCTCCGGCTGTCAAATGGGGCATATATTTTTGTTTTAAATCTTCTGTACCGCCTAAATAAATTGCATTAGTTCCTATCGATTGATGTGCTCCAATAAAGGTTGCGGAAGAACCGCATCCTTTTGTAATTTCTTCCTGAGCAATACAAAAACCAACTTCTCCATATCCGCCGCCGCCATATTCTTCAGGGAATGAAGTTCCCATCAATCCCATTTCTGCCATTTTTTTAATAAGTGTATCGGGTATTTCTTCCTGTTCATCAATTTGTCGTGCTAAAGGTCTAATCTCCTTATCAGTAAAATTTCGTACAGCCTTTCTTAAATCGTTATCCACTTCAGTAAAATCAAAATTCATTTTATATAATTTTCCTCTATTTGAATTTGTAAGATAAATAAATTGATTATTAAATAAAAATCATTATTCCATTAAAAATATAATGTGTTTAAAATTCCAAAAAAAAATGTTATTTTTGCATGTAAAATTAGTTTTTTTGAGCATAATGACAAATAATTTTGAAATAAAACTGTACGATTCCGAAAAAATTCGAATTACAACATACGGCTCAACTCCAGACGATTATAAATATCATGTTATTTATGTGCATGGTTTTAAAGGTTTTAAAGATTGGGGTTTTGTTCCGTACCTGGGTGAATACTTCGAAAAAAAAGGAATTTATTTAATTACTTTTAATTTTTCACTAAATGGAATTGGTGATAAATTTGATGAATTTACCGAAATGGAAAAGTTTGCGGCAAATACTTTTTCAAGGGAAATTTTTGAATTAAATGAAGTTATTAATAATTATAAAGCAGGATTGTTTTGCAGTAATCCAAAAAAGGTTTCACTTATTGGCCATAGCCGCGGCGGAGCAATAGCAGCTTTGTGTTCCAATAACGTTAATGTTAATAAAATAGCACTATGGTCTGCAATTGCAAAATTAGATAGGTATACCGACAGACAAAAACAGGTTTGGAAAAAAGACGGTTTTGTTGAAATATTAAATACTAGAACTAATCAAGTTATGAAACTTAACTCGACTTTATTAGATGATGTTGAAAATAATAAAGACGGATCACTTTCGATGCAAAAAGCGCTTTGCAATTTACAAAAACCATTGTTAATTGCTCATGGCACAAACGATCTTACGGTTCCAATTGAGGAAGGCGAGCAGCTGTTTGAATGGTCAAATAAAGAACTTGCAAGTTTTGTTAAAATAGAAAAAGCGAGTCATACTTTTGATATTCAGCATCCGTTTGCTGGTACAAATGACAAATTTGAAGAATTATTAGAAAAAACTTATAAATTTATTATTCACTAAACAGGTTAGTAATGGAATTAAAAAATATCATTTTTGTATTGGTTTTTATTGCGGCATTTGGCTTTTTGGCATACAGTTTAATGTTACGAATTAAAACATTAAAAATTGGGAAACCTGAAAATAGGTTTGATAACATTCCGGAAAGGATAAAAAATGTACTTTTAGTTGCTTTCGGACAATCAAAATTATTACGATATAAAATTGCAGGTACTATTCATTTTTTTATATTCTGGGGATTTATGTTGTTTGTTTTTGCGGTGTTAGAATCTATATTTCAAGGATTTTATAGCGCGTTTTCGTTAAGCTTTTTAGGTCCCGTTTTTACACTTATGACATTTACACAAGATATTTTTGGTGTTTTGGTTTTTGCAGCAATTTTAATTTCGTTATTTAGAAGATTTGTATTAAAAATTAAAAGATTAGAAGTAAGCGGCGCCGGGAAAATAGATGCGGCAACAATTTTAATTTTAATTCTTTTTGTAGTAATTACAATGTTTGGTCAAAACAGTTCGGCAATTGCATTAAATAACTTTCAATTTGCTGATGGTGAATTTAGACCTGTATCTCAATTTTTAAGTACTATGTTTTATTGTCCTAATTCGTTAGATATTGCGGCAACATTAAATCAAGTTTTTTGGTGGGGTCATATCTTAATAATATTTTCATTTATGAACTTTTTACCATATTCTAAACATTTTCACGTAATTACATCAATTCCTAATGTTTATCTTGGCAAAACAGGTAATAGAAAATATGCATTATCAAAATTAGATCTTGAAGCTGAAACTGATATTTTTGGAGTTGCTGATATTGACCAGTTTTCGTGGAAACATTTGTTGGACGGTTATTCGTGTACTGAATGCGGAAGATGTATGGCAGCTTGTCCTGCTAACGGAACAGGAAAAATGCTTTCACCACGCAAAATTATTGTTGATATACGGCATAGAACTGAAGAAAAAGCACCACTATTCTTAAATAAAATTGAAAATGAAGAAATAGCAAATAATACGTTAATTCATAATTACATTAAAGATGAAGAACTTTGGGCTTGTACAACATGCGGTGCCTGTGTTCAAGAATGTCCGGTTATGATAGAACATGTTGATGCTATTGTTGATTTAAGAAGAAATTTAGTTTTAAGTGAATCGGAATTTCCAAATGAAATGAATTCGTTATTCAAAAATTTAGAAAATAATTTTTCACCTTGGGCTTTTAATCCGCAGGACAGGGCTAACTGGGCTGAAGGGTTAAATGTAAAAACAATGGCTGAAGACAAAAATACGGAATATTTATTTTGGGTGGGCTGCTCAGGTTCGTTTGATGCGCGTTACCAAAAAGTATCAGTTGCGTTCACAAAAATTCTTCAAAAAGCAAACGTTGATTTTAGAATTTTAGGTGAAGAAGAAAAATGTAACGGCGATACGGCAAGAAGATTAGGAAATGAATATTTAGCTCAAATGATGATGCAGGAAAACGTTGAAACATTAAACAATTATAATGTTAAAAAAATTGTTACTGCTTGTCCTCATTGTTATAATTCATTAAAAAATGAATATCCCGATTTTGGCGGTAACTTTGAAGTTATTCATCATTCCGAATTAATTAATCAATTAATTAATGATAAAAAAATTGAATTAAAAACTGATTCGGTTCAACAAAAAGTTACATATCATGATAGCTGTTATCTTGGAAGATATAATGATATATATTCTGATCCACGAAATACTTTAACAGCTGTTAACGGTATTAATTTAGTTGAAATGGAAAGAAATAAAGATAAAGGTTTTTGCTGTGGTGCAGGCGGCGGCAGAATGTTTTTAGAAGAGCTTGAAGGTGAAAGAATAAATGTTAACAGAACAAAAGAAGCAGTAAGTACAGGTGCTTCAACTATTGCTTCCGCATGTCCGTTTTGTATGACAATGTTAACCGATGGATTAAAAACATTAGATAAAAATGAAGAAATTGAAGTAAAAGATATTGCTGAAATAGTTTTGGAAAATTTAAAATAACAAATAATCCTTAAATATGTTGGAGACGTATAATGAGCGAGAAGTATAATGGTATTGTTGAATTGATTAAAAATCTGGAAGAAGATGTTGAAAGATTTTATGTTAAAGGAAATGCAATGGCAGGAACAAGATTGAGAAAAGGATTAAATCAGTTGAAATTTATGACTAAAGAAATGCGTGACGAAATTCAAGAAATTAAAGCTCAAAAAAAATCCGAAAAATAGTTTTAAGCACAAATATTTATTCTTGAATAATTTTTAGCCCCTTCCTGTTATTGTTTCAGGAAGGGGAACTATTTTTAAATAGATTATGTAATATTAACATACTATTTTTCTTGCCGGTTTCTTTTTTATGTCTTCAAATAGTAAAATGTTTTTATAATAATTATTAATTTTATGCACATATTTAGTTTAACAAATTACTTTAATGTCTTTATTTTCATCTTGTTGATGATGTTTAATTTTAAAGGTGAGAACAAAAGCATTAAAAAAGATAAATTAGAAATAGCAACAATTGTTTTTGTTGGTGATTTAATGTGTCATGCGCCGCAGTATGAATTTGCAAAAGTACCGGGTGCAATTGACAGTTTTGATTTTTCTAAAAATTACTTATTCGTAAAACAATTTATAAGTCGTGCGGATTTTGCAATTGGAAATCTGGAAACTACTTTAACAGGTAAAGAATCGGTTTATTCAGGTTATCCGGCTTTTAATACTCCTTTTGATTATTTAAAAGAGGTTAAAAATGCGGGTTTTGATTTTTTAATGACTTCAAATAATCATTCTTATGACAGAGGAAAAAAAGGAGTATTAAAAACAATTGAAAAAATAAACAGCCTGGGATTAAATTATACCGGAACATTTAATTCAACTGCTGATAGAGATTCTATTAGAATAGTTAATGTAAACGGTATTAATATTGCCTTATTGGCTTTTTCGTATGGTGTTAATGGAAATAATATCCCTAAGGGTGAAAAATATTTAGTAAACATAATAGATACAAATTTAATTAAAAAAGATATTGGTGAGGCTAAAAAGTTAAATCCGGATATAATATTAACCTATTTCCATTTTGGTGACGAATATAAACAAGATCCATCTTCGTTTCAAAAGGAAATTGTTAAAAAAACAGTTGGGTACGGGGCTGATATAATAATTGGAAGTCATCCGCATGTGCTTGAACCGATAGATTATTTTAAAGGAAATAATAAATTAGATACAGGTTTTGTAATATATTCTTTAGGTAATTTTATTTCAAATCAGCGCGATAGATATAAGGATAGCGGTTTGATATTAAAATTTACGATAGCTAAAAGTAAAAATAAAGTTTTTCTTGGGGGAGTTGAATATTTGCCAACTTGGGTTTACAAAGGGAAATATGACGGGAAAGACGAATATATAGTATTACCAAATAATAATATTGAAGCTAATAACAATTATTTGTTTTTACCTGACAGCGATAAAATTAAAATGAAACAATCTTTTTTGGATACCGAAATAATAATTAATAAATATAACAATAAACAGCAATTGATAGTAAGGTAAAAAAATATAAATGAATAAAAAAGCATCGTTAAGTATAATTTTTGCGACTGTATTTATTGACCTGTTGGGATTTGGAATTCTTATTCCCATTTTGCCAATATTTGCAAGCAAACAATTACATATATCAGATTTTGAAATTGGAATGATTGTAGCAATTTTTTCGCTCATTCAGTTTTTATTTAATCCAATACTTGGAAAAGTATCGGATAAAATAGGAAGACGGCCGATTATAGTAACAACATTATTAATTACAGCGTCTTCTTATATCCTTTTTAGTTTTGCCCATTCTTTTTTGTTATTATTTTTGTCAAGAATGTTAGCCGGTTTTGGCGGAAGTAATATTGGGGTTGCTCAGGCATATATTGCCGATATAACCACAAAAGAAGAAAGAGCAAAGGGAATGGGTATGATTGGAGCTGCTTTTGGTCTCGGTTTTCTGTTTGGACCAATGTTAGGCGGATTTCTTTCGCATTTTGGTTATGAATATGCCGCTTATGGAAGTGCAGCATTTTCATTTATCGCTTTTATTTTTGCTTTTTTCTTTTTACCTGAATCCAAAAAGATTACTTCCGAAAAAACTGAAATTAATTACAAAATTATTGATTTGAGATTTGCAAAAGAGACACTAAAACATCCAATAATTGGATTGTTAATATTTGTTTTCTTTTTGTTGGTATTTTCAATGGCAAATATTTATGGTACATTTCCATTAATTGGAAGTAAGCTGTATAATTTTACCAATAGAGATATCATATATTTATATGTAATTATGGGGTTAATTGGAGCTTTAATTCAAGGCGGATTGATGAAAGTTTTATCCAAACGGATAAGTGACAGCAGATTAGTTATATTTGGAATGATATGTTTGACTATTGGGCTTGGCCTTATACCGTACGGAGTGAACTTTACCGGTGTGGTTGTGGCAATTGTAATTTTATCAGTTGGCAATGGGATTTTACAACCAGTTGTAGTAAGTATGATTTCCAAATATTCTCCTGAGCATAATCAAGGAGCAACACTTGGTTTCAGTCAGTCTATATCGGCTTTGGGGCGTGTATTAGGGCCTTTATGGGGTGGATTTTCTTATAGTTTTATAGGGTACCAAGCACCATTTTTAACCGGTTGTATAATTAGTTTTATTGCTTTATTATTAGGTGCCGGAATGTTAAATAAATTAGACAAAAAATAATATATGTTAAATATTGATAATAAAATAATATGTAAAAACGGATTGTTGCTTGCTCCAATGGAGGATGTAACAAATTTAGCTTTCAGACGATTATGTAAAGAATTAGGTGCCGATATTGTATATACTGAGTTTGTAAATTCCGAAGGTTTGATTAGAAAAAATAAAAAAACTCACGAAAAATTATTGATTGAAGATTTTGAAAGACCAATTGGTATTCAAATTTATGGTGAAAATATAGATTCAATGATTAAAGCTGCAATATTAGCCGAAGAAGCTAATCCTGATTTAATAGATATTAATGCGGGTTGTTGGGTTAAGAAGGTCTGTAACAGAGGTGCAGGAGCCGGTTTATTGCGTGACCCTGAATATATGCAAAAGATGGCTGAAGAGATTGTAAAGGCCGTTAAATTGCCTGTAACAGTTAAAACTCGCATAGGTTGGGATGAGGATAATCTTGTTATACTGGAAGTTGCAAAACGATTGGAAGATGTTGGCGTAAAAGCTTTAACTGTTCATTGCAGAACACGAGTGCAGGGACATTCCGGCGATGCTGACTATAGTTGGATTCCAAAAATTAAAGAAGTGGTTTCAATTCCGGTTATTGTTAATGGCGGTATTTTTACTGCCGAGGATGTTTTAAACGTCGTTAATAACTATCGGCCCGACGGTGTGATGATAGCGCGGGGAGCTATAAATCATCCTTGGATATTTAAGGAAGCTAAAGAAATACTGGAAACGGGGAAAGTTTCTACTATAATTGATCCCGAATTAAGAATTCAGACCGCATTAAGGCATTTAAGATATGAACTTGAACTTAAAGAAGAAAAAAGAGCTGTTATCCCATTTAGAAAGTATTATAGCGGTTATCTAAAAGGCCTGCGTAACAGTTCTAAAATACGTCAGGAAATAATGAAACATGAAACTTACCAAGGCGTTGAAAATGTATTGTTAGGGTTTTTAGATGAAATAAATAATTTAGAAAACGAAATGATTTAATTTATTAAGGATGTTATTTTGATTAAAAATAAAATTGCCCAATATGCTTCATATTTATTTGTACCTCCAACTTTTACGTTGTTATTATTTGTTTGGACAGCGTTAAATTATGAAAAAGAGAAAAGTATACCAATAGTATTATCTTTGCTGTTAACATTAATTATTCCAATAGCCATATTTATTTTATTTAAAAAGTTTGGAAAAGTTCAGGATTATGATGCTTCAATAAAGGAAGAAAGAACAACTTTATATAATATTGGAATTATTTTATGTTTGGTTGGTTTTGTGTTTTCAAAACTAATGCTTTATTCTACACAATTTACATCTATATGGGTTATTTATGTAATAAATACTACTTTATTAATTCAAATAAATAAACAATGGAAAATAAGTGCACATATGATTGGAATTTCGGCTCCAATGGCTGCCTTGTTTTATTTTAACAGTATTTTTGCATATTACTTAATTCCAATAGCCATTATTCTTGCTTGGGCACGTTTAAGATTAAAAATGCACACAGTTGCACAAATTGTAGCAGGATTTTTATTTGGTTTTTTATTAACTTTATTACAATTAATAATATTTGGTTCTAATCCATTATGATAGATGAAGAAAGACTTATTGAGCTATTAAACAAAACAGCTAAACTGCTTGAATTTAATGATGAAAATAAATTTAAGATTTTGGCCTACTCAAAAGGTGCGGAAATTGTTGAATCGTATGATGGTAAATTTTTTGAATTATACAATTCAGGTGCCTATACAAATGTAAAGGGAATTGGAAAAGGATTGCAGGACTTTATAAAGGAATTTGCTGATACTAATAGTGTATCAATTTACGAAGAGTTGTTAAATAAAGCTCCGGTCGGTATTTTTGATATGTTAAAAATTAAGGGCTTGGGATTAAAAAAGATAAAAAGTATTTATGATACTCTTAATGTTCAAACACTTGACGAATTGGAACAGGATTGTATTTCCGGTAAAATTCTTGAGGTAAAAGGAATTACTGAAAAATTTGCAAGCGAGATGCTATTAGAAATCAAAAGAATTAAAAAGGATAGATATAAACTTCTGCTTAGCAAAGCTTCAATAATGGTTAATAATTTAATTAATTTTTTATTAACCAATCCTCTAATTATTAAAGTTGAAGTTGTTGGCGAGCTAACCAGAAATATGGAAGTTATTTCAAAATCGGAAGTTATTGTGTTATTAAATAACAATTCCGATTTTATTGAAGCCGTAAAAGATAAATATGTTATCAATTCCTACCAAAATTTTGAGAACTATTGCGAATATGAACTTTTAATTGGAAATAATAATCATATTACTGTTTATTTATGTAATTCCGAAAAGAAATATAATTACGTAAAATTTATTAAAACCGGATCATCGGAATTTATTAAAAATTATTTTGGCAATTTTGATATTAAAGATTTTAATAATGAAAATGATTTATTTAAATCAAACAACTTAAAATATTTAAATAACGAAGTAAGAGAAATTGAAGTTATCCCTTATATAAATGAACTTGAACTAAATAGTAATTTATTATTAAAGGATATTAAAGGATTAATCCATTTTCATACAACATATTCAGATGGGTTAGCATCTCCTGAAGAGATGCTTGCTGAAAGTGCCAATAATGGATTAATATACAATGTTATTTCCGATCACAGTAAATCTGCGTTTTATGCAAATGGTCTAAACGAAGAAAGACTATTAAAACAAAGAGAACATGTTAATAGATTAACAAAAATAGACGGTACATATTTATTCCATGGAATTGAAAGTGACATTTTACCTGATGGTAATTTGGATTATGATAATAGTATTCTAAAGGAACTTGATTATGTTATTGCCTCAGTTCATTCACGCTTTGATATGAGCAAAGAGGAAATGACAAATAGAATAATTAAAGCCATTGAAAATCCTTATACTGATGTAATTGGGCACGTTACCGGGAGAGTATTGTTAAGAAGAAAATCATACGAACTAGATATATTTAAAATATTAGATGCATGCGTGCAAAATGATGTGGCAATTGAAATTAATTCCGCTCCTTCACGATTGGATCTTGATTGGAGGAATATTTATTATGCAAGAGATAAAGGTTGTAAATTTTGCATAAATCCTGACGCTCATGCAACATCTGAAATACAAGTGCTGCAATATGGTGTTAAAATTGCCCGAAAAGGGGGTATCCAGTTAAATGAAGTGATAAATTGTTTGGATGTGGATGATTTTATTCTTTATATTAATAGAAAAGTTTCGAGAAAATTTAACAGGAGGTTATATGGAATTGAAAGAATTAATTAGAAGTATTCCTAATTTTCCCAAAGAAGGAATTGTATTTAGAGATATTACAACTTTGTTAAGCAATCCTGCCGGAATTGAAGAAGCATTAAATAAGCTTTATGATTTGGCAAAAGACAAAGGAATTACTAAAGTTGTTGGAATCGAATCGCGCGGGTTTATTTTAGGCGGGGCACTTGCAGTTAAACTTGGAGCCGGATTTGTGCCTATTCGTAAACCCGGTAAATTACCATCGGTTACAATAAGTGAAACTTATTTTTTGGAATATGGCAGTGATTCAATTGAAATTCATAAAGATGCAATAAACGCAGGTGACAAAGTTTTATTGCACGATGATTTACTTGCAACCGGTGGTACAATGGAAGCTGCTTGTAAATTGGTAGAAAAACTTGGTGCCGAAATAGTTCAAATTTCTTTTTTGATTGATCTGACCTTTTTAAACGGTGGTAAAAAATTAGAAAAATATGATGTTCATTCGTTAATTGAATACGATAGCGAATAAATTAAATTAGGTTTATGGGCATAGTGGGGGAATTAAAACAAATTATAAATTATAAATTAAAACACAAACAAATACCATCTGTGTGGAAATTGAGGAATTTATGAAAAGTGGTAAAGGAATAGAGTATAAGCGGAACTCGTCTTGAGTCCAGGGTTTTGTTGTGTTGATTCAGATTACAAACATGGCCCTTCTATGAAGTGCTTGGGTATTTATTGGATTACAAACGTTCGACTTCTATGAAGTCGGTTTGTTTCTCTCCGCTTAATCATTAGTTCCCTAATTTTAAAACAATCAGTTTATAACATAATTAATTTATTCAACTCGCCATTTTTTAGGGGCAATTATTACAACAAATTCACCCTTAACGGTTTTTAGGTCAAAATCGGTTAATATTTCTTGAGGTGTACCTTCCCAACATTCTTCAAACATTTTTGTAAGTTCTCTATAAACCAATATAATTCTTGCCGGCATATATTCGTTAAGTTCATTAATCAATTTTTCAATACGGTACATCGATTCATAAAGAATTATAGTTCTTTCTTCTTCAGCCAGTTGTTTTATTTTAGTTTGGCGTCCTTTTTTTTGAGGTAAAAATCCTTCGTATATAAACGAATCGGATGGAATACCACTTATACTCATTGCTAAAATAGCGGCATTTGCCCCGGGAACGCCCACAATATTAATTCCGGCTTTTTTTGCTTTGCTAACTAATCTACATCCCGGATCGGAAATAGTAGGAGTTCCGGCATCGGAAATTAAAGCCGCACTTTTACCTTCTAATATATGTTTTATATAATTATCTATTTTACGTTCTTCATTACCTGCATTTAGAACATATAATTGATTTTCAATTTCATATTTTTTTAATAAAATACCGCTTACTCTTGTATCTTCACAAATTACAAAATCAACTTGTTTTAGCGTTTCAATGGCACGTAGAGTAATATCTCCCAGATTTCCAATTGGAGTTGATACAATATAAAGTTTACCCAAATCATTCATAATTAATTCCAAAATATTCAACATAAATTTAAGCAAAAATAATCAATTTGATAAATCTTTTCTTGATAGTTGTTGCGAATTTGACGAAATTAAACAAACATGATTAATCAATCTTAATTGCGGGTGCTTATGAATAAAATTATTGGTATTAGAAGGGAAGACAAAAACAAATGGGAAGTCCGTGTACCTATTATTCCAGAAGCAGTAAAAAAAATTAAAAACGAATGGGGAATTGATGTTATTGTGCAGCCCTTTCCAAAAAGGGCATATTCAGATGAAGAATATGTTTTGGACGGTGCTAAGATTAACGATGATTTAAGTGAATGTAAAACTATTATTGCTGTAAAAGAAATACCTGTTAATTTATTATTACCGAAAAAAACTTATATGTTTTTTTCGCATACTATTAAAGGGCAAAAATACAATATGCCTTTATTAAAAAAATTAATGGACCTAAAATGTACATTAATTGATTATGAGTGTATTAAAGATCAGTCGGGACGTAGACTTGTCTTTTTTGGCCGATTTGCCGGTCTGGCGGGAATGATTGATGCATTTCATGGTCTTGGACAAAGATTAAAACATTTAGGAAAAGAGACTATATTCTTAAAAATTAAACCTGCTTATGAGTATAGGGATTTGGATGAAGCCAAAAAAGCTATTAAAGAAATAGGTGAAGAAATTACCAGAGATGGTATTGACCATTTAAATAAACCGCTTATTTTTGGTTTTGCCGGTTACGGAAACGTTTCAAAAGGAGCACAGGAGGTTTTTGATTTATTACCTTTTAAACAAATTAGTGCTGATGAAATAAAAAATATTCCTTTGGAAAACGCAAATAATTTTGTTTACAAAGTCATCTTTGCCGAAAAGGATTTGGTTGAACCGATTGACAATAACAACCAATTTGAATTACAAGATTATTTTAAAAATCCGACTAAATACAAATCGAAATTTGAAAAATATTTACCGGATATAACTATATTAATTAATGCAATTTATTGGGATGATAGATATCCGCGATTAGTTACAAAAGAGTTTTTAAAAAATACTCCAAACAATTTAGTGCTGATAAGTGATATCAGCTGTGATATTGACGGAGCAATTGAAATTACAAATCAATCTACAAAACCGGATGAACCGGCTTATGTTTATAATCCTGAATCTGATTCATTTATTATGGGTTACGAAGGAAAAGGTGTAGTTAACATGGCTGTTGATAACCTGCCATGCGAATTACCGCGTGATGCTTCAAATACTTTTAGTGACTCTTTGCTCCCTTTTATTGGAGCAATTGCCGATAATGATTTTGCGGAAACATTTGAAAATCTTAAAATTTGTTCGGAAATTAAAAATGCAATAATATTATTAAATGGGGAGTTTACCCCAAATTACAGATATATGGAAAAATATTTATAAAATTACATCTATTTTAAAAAGATAAGGAGTAAGTTATGAAAAATGTTTTAGTGTTAGGAGCCGGTTTGGTTACTAAACCTATTGTTCGTTATTTGTTAGATCAAAATGATATTAAAGTTACTGTAGCAAGCCGTACGGTAAGTAAAGCGGCTGTATTAATTGATAATCATGTAAATGGTGTTGCTGTTGAGCTTGATGTTAAAGATGAATTAAAATTAGAAAATATTATTAAAGAAACCGATATTGCAATTAGTCTATTACCGTATATTTATCATGTTAAAGTAGCAGGATTTTGCCTTAAACATAATAAACACTTGGTTACAACGTCTTACGTAAGTCCTGCAATGAAAGCATTGGATGAAGAAGCAAAAGCAAAAGGTTTATTATTTTTAAATGAAATTGGCCTTGATCCCGGTATTGACCACATGAGTGCTATGAAAATAATTGACGAAATTAAAAACAAAGGCGGAAAAGTTATCTCCTTTGAATCGATATGCGGAGGATTACCAGCACCTGATTGTAATGATAATCCATTTGGTTATAAGTTCTCTTGGAGTCCTCGTGGAGTAGTTTTAGCGGGCCGGAATAATTCCCATTTCTTAAAAAATGGTGAAGAAGTTAGTATAGAAGGAAAAAATTTGTTTAAAAACCATTGGCTGAAAGAAGTTAATGGAATAGGGGAATTGGAAGTTTATCCTAACAGAGATTCGATGCTGTATAAGGAATTATACGGGCTTCAGGATTCTAAAACAATTTTCCGCGGCACATTTAGAAATATTGGATGGTGTGATACGATTTTTAATATTTCTAAATTAGGATTTTTGGATGATACAATTAGACCGGAATTAAAAAATAAACCATTTGTTGAAGTTGTTGGCTGCTTAATTGGTGAAAATGATCCTAATAAGGTTAAGGAAAGTTTATGTAAAAAATTGGAATTAGCAAGCGATTCGGAAATTATTTCAAAATTCGAATGGCTCGGATTTTTTAGCAATGTAGTTGTTGAAGGAGATCCAACATATCTTGATATATTGGCTAACAGAATGTTAGAGTTAATGCCGTATAAAAAAGGCGAAGTTGACATGATTGTTTTACAACACGATTTTATTGCAGAATATCCAAACAAAAAAGAAGCAGTTACTTCATTATTGTTGGATTTTGGAATTAAAGACGGGGATTCCGCAATGGCACGTACGGTTAGTTTACCGGCCGCTATTGCTGTTAAATTAATGTTGGAAAATAAAATTAATCTGACAGGTGTTCATATACCGGTTTTACCAGAAATTTATTTACCTGTAATGGATGAGCTGGAAAAAATGAATATTAAATTTGTTGAAACAACAAAAGAGATTTAGATTCCGGATTTTGCAATAGAAACAAAAACAAGAGATGTTCTATTGTAAACTGCAAATGAATGTGATAAAACAATCAGGGCTAAAGCCCAAAATTTGGTTTAGTTTAACCCCCAGCATAAATGCTGGGGTTATTTAAATTCGCATAACATATTGTAATAATGTCTATTATCGCATTATTATTCCTACAGGAGCACATTTGAGGAGTGTTGAATTTGAACTTATAGTGGAAGAAATAATATTAGTTATACTTAAATAAAAAAGGCTGCAATTAGCAGCCTTTTTTATTTCCATGTAAAACATTTTATTATTTTACTAAAATCATTTTATTACTTGCGGTAAAATGTGTGTTGTTATTTCCATCGGCATTTAATTTATAAATATATACACCAGCGGATAAACTTTCGGCATTAAAATTTATTTCATGTCTGCCTGATTGATAAACTTGATTTGTAATATCTTTAACTTTTTGACCAATTAAATTGTAAAGTGTAATTGTTACTTTTGATTCAACAGGTAATGAAAAAGAAATTACTGTGGATGGGTTAAACGGATTAGGATAGTTTGCAAATAATTTATAATCATAATTTGCAGTAAAACTCACTTCGCAACTTTGCGAAAAATTGTATGAACCATCAAAATCAATTTGTTTTAACTTATAGTTATATGTTCCATTTGTGTTTAAATTATCAAAATAACTATAGTTATTTAATTCGGTAGTTGTGCCGTTGCCGGAAACAAACCCGATTTTTTGCCAATCTTGGTTTCTGGATTTTTTGTAAATTTCAAATCCTTTATTATTGGTTTCGGTTGCAGTTGACCAATTTAAATTTGTACCATTATCTGTAGTTTTTGCAGTAAAAGAAGTTAATTCTACAGGAATAGGATCAGTTGGAACCAGTTGAACATTCAACAATTTTGTGCTGCGGTTTGCAACTGTAACACCGGTAATAGTTTTTGGAAAATATTTATTTGCGGAAATTTTTACAGAATAAGTTCCGGCTGCAATTAGACGTGAATAAAATCCTGTTTCCGAATCTGAATATGTAAAAGAGCTGTCAGCATTTAAATCATGTGAAAGTATTTCTATTTTTGCGGATACTTTTGCGCCTGTTGTAGAATCAGTTACAATACCCTTTATTCCATATAATGATTGTTCCATATAATTAAGTAAAGATCTTTTATTATAATTCCAATAAGTAGGAAGTGTTGACGCAGCTACAAGTTTAGTATTTGAAATTTCAAAAGTAATTTCACGTCCTTTTTTGAAAAATGTAAAATAATCTTGTCTTCCACCGGCAACTCTATACCAATCGTAACCGTTTGTAATTCCGTTAACATAACCACTCATATAACTTGTGCTAACTTTATGGCAGGTGTCTGCATATTCGCGAGAGATATATTGGAACCAGGCATCATCCGTATGACGGCGAACCCATGTATCCCAAGGATAATTTGCAACTTCAGTACCGCCGTGAAAATTAGCTGACATAGAGAAATAATTGTTTGTAGCTAAATTCATCATAATTATTGTTTCAGGCTGCCATACTTCACCATCAGGATGGGGACCGTCAGCAGGGTCAGGGAAATTTCTATTAATATCAACATAATTTGAATTATAACGAACAGCACCATTAACAGTACTATTACCTGATTTGTAAGTACCGTCAGGATTTGCAAGTGGATTAATCCAGATTTCGCAGTTGTCTAATAAGTTTTTAATTCGAGCATTGGAATTATATGTTGAAAGAAGTGAATCGATTAAACGAAGCATTAATACATAACCCGTAGTTTCATCACCATGTATAGAGGAACTATACATAAATTTAGGTTCAGCTTCTTTTTGAGTAACATTTTTACTTAGTTTAGCAAATAAAATTTTACGTCCGCTAACTGTTGTTCCGGCATCAACAATCTGGCATAAACTGCCATAGTTTTCCTGGAAAGCATACATCATTTGAAGATAAGCATCATAAGTTGGATATGTATTCCAGCCTTTAGCGGCTTCAATAAAATTACTGCTCATATCAACTTTACCAACATCACCGGGATGTTTTAAAACTTCAATATTATATCCGTATTTTAAAAATGTATCGTATCCTTTTTGATTAGCATAAGCATAAACATCTTTACCCTTAACATCATCAATTGATATAACAGAAGTAATATTTTTTAATTCATTTAAATCATTAATTGCAAACTTAAAATAAACTTCACCTTTGGTTTGTAGATAACTTTGTGCAGTATATTGAGCAAACAAAAATTGTGTAAATAATAGGGAAAACAGTACGAAAAGTTTTTTCATAATAAAACCACATAATAATTTTTAATTAACAAAGAAATTTCTGGAATAATAATGTTAAATTCAACATAAATATCTTATTTAATAAATATTATTGTTTTTGAAGAAAAAAAATAAGGAGGTTGTTATGTTAAAAATAATAAATGTAATAAAAATAAATAAATTAGCATAAAAGATGGAGAAAAGATAAATTTGCTAATTATTCCATTTCTTCGGCTATTATCCAATTTTCAATCAGATTTTCACTTACATCGGCAATAAAACGGGATGGTTTTGAGAATGAAACACCCGAGAACCGATCGAAAACGTAATTAGGATAAGAAATATAAAGATTTTGTTTTGCTCGTGTAGCGGCTACATACATTAATCTTCTTTCTTCTTCCAATTGATCTTCTTTTTCCAATGACATAGCGGAAGGGAAAAATCCTTCAAGCGCATGGATGATAAATACCGAATGCCACTCAAGTCCTTTTGCCGAATGAATTGTAGAAAGTGTTAATAATTCATCATCCTTACTTTCACCGTCAACATCAATAATGCTGTCGCGAGGAGGTTCTAATACCATATCAGATAAAAAGCTGTCAGTGCTTCTGTATCTTTCCGAAATTGAACTTAAAATTTCCAAATCTTTTCGGCGTTTATGAAAATCATCATATTTTGCTTCAAATATAGGAGTATAATAACTTACAATCAGCTGTAACTTTTCTGTAGGGGAGTATTTTTTAGAATTTAATGTATAAAATAAATTAAATAGGTTATAAATTTTATCATTAATATTTTTGCTTGTAATTTTTTCGGGATGAGCATTAAAATTAATTGATAAAGAAGTAATATCATTCATTATTGCTTCTGCTTTTTTAGGGCCAATTCCTTCGTGTAATAACAATACTCTATACCAGCTTACAAAATCCTTAATGTTTGCCGAAATACGTAAAAAAGCTAAAACATCTTTAATATGAGCAGTTTCAATAAACTTTATCCCGCCAATTTTAATAAAAGGAATTCCGGCTTTTGCAAGTTCAAGCTCCAAATCAAATGAAAAATAAGAGGATCTGAATAAAACAGCTATATCATTTAATTGCACACCACTTTCTCTAATTTCCAAAATTTGGTTTACAATAAAACGTGATTGAATATTTTCGTTTTTAGCTGCAATTATTACAGGAAGTTCGCCGGTATTTTTTTTTGTATATAATTCTTTATCAAACTTAATAAATGCCTGTTTAATTATATAGTTGGTAAAATCTAAAATAGACTGAGTACTTCTGTAATTTTCTTCAAGTTTAATTATTTTTACATTATTAAACAATTGTGGGAAATTTAGAATATTTGAAACATCAGCCCCTCTAAAAGAATAAATAGATTGGGAATCGTCGCCAACTACCATAATATTGTTATTTGACCGGGCTAAATTTTGTACAATTTTTGCCTGCAAATAATTTGTATCCTGATATTCATCAACCATAACGTATTTAATTTCGCTTAAAAAAGCACGGCTTACAAAGTCATCGGCTTCTAAAAATCTATTAAGTTGAATTAATAAATCATCGTAGTCCAGCAAACTGTTTTTCTGTTTATACTGCTTGAATAATTCAAAAATATTTAATAATTGGTTTGTATGATCTTTAAAATGGGGATACTCTTTGGCAATTATTTCTTCAATTGGTTTATAAGTGTTTAAGCTTAGGCTAAATACCTTGTAAATTGTTTCTTTTTTAGGGAATCGTTTATCGGTGACATTTAATTTTAACTGTGCTCTGATTAGATTAATAATATCCTGGCAATCACCTTGATCCAAAATTGTAAAAGAAGGGTCAATTCCCATTGACTTGGCATATTTGCGTAAAGTAATGTTAGCAAATGAATGAAATGTACCGCCGTTAATTTTAGAACATCTTGCATCCAAAAGCAAAGAAGCCCGGCTTAACATCTCTTGTGCTGCTTTGCGTGTGAAGGTTAAAAGTAATATACTTTTGGGGTCATTGCCTAATTCAATTAAGCGGGCAACGCGATAGACTAATGTTCTGGTTTTACCTGTTCCGGCACCCGCAATTAATAAATATTCACCGTCAATTGATTTTACAGCATCCAATTGAGCCGGATTTAATAAATTTTCATAATCAATTGAAAAAGATTTATGTATAGGAACCTTTTCAATTGAATTAATATTCTTGAGTTTTTTTATTAAAATGTTCTTTGGCATTTTTTTCGTAATGCTAAAGGTTTACCTAAAACTTCGCTGACTACAACAAAATCGCGCAACGATGAATAGTTAAAAAGCTCTTTTTTTATATCATTAATGTTATCTTTAAAATCTTGCATCTGTTCAGTAGAATATGCTGTGTTTTGATTTACAAAAGAGGGAATAGTACTTTCGCTGTTTTTCCTTTTTTCATATCGTTGAATTAAACTATCTTCCGAAGTTATTATTGCATCTTTAGCTGAAATTGACGTATCATACGAATATTGAGTTTGATAAGGGTTCGTTTTACCAATAGTTGCAGAAACATAACTATCCATTTTCTTTTGCACAGGTTTTCCCTTTTGTACTTTGATTCTAAACGCATCATCAAGGCGATCGGGAATTGAATATGTATCCTGGTCTTGCGATTTCTTTGAATTGGAAGGAGGAACAGTGGTTCCTCCTTTTTTCTTCTTAAAAATCTCACTTAAAAAACTGATAATAAAAATTATTGCAACTAAATATTCAATAATATTATCCATTTTTATCTTTGCCTTTTACTGAATCAGGTTTAGCTATTGAATTACGCATGTCCGTATCTGCTTGTACATTACGCAATTGATAATAATCCATAATACCAAGATTTCCGGTTCTAAATGCTTCTGCTATTGCATGAGGAACTTCCGATTCGGCTTCAACAACTTTTGCGCGCATTTTTGCAACTTCAGCAACCATTTCCTGTTCAAGTGCAACTGCTGCAGCTCTTCTTTCTTCTGCTTTTGCACGAGCTACTTTTAAATCTGCTTCTGCTTGATCGGCTTGTAAAATAGCACCAATATTGTTACCAACATCAACATCTGCAATATCAATTGAAAGAATTTCAAAAGCTGTTCCGGCATCAAGTCCTTTAGCTAAAACGCTTTTTGATATATTATCAGGGTTTTCCAAAACTTCTTTATGCGAAGCGGAAGCACCAATAGTTGAAACAATTCCTTCGCCTACACGGGCTAAAATGGTTGCTTCGCCGGCACCGCCAACTAATCTTTCCAGATTTGCACGAACTGTAATTCTTGCAACTGCTTTTAACTGAATACCATCTTTAGCAACACCTGAAACTAGGGGAGTTTCAATAACTTTAGGAATTACTGACATCTTAACAGCATCCAATACATCACGGCCTGCCAAGTCAATAGCTGCTGCACGTTCAAATGATAAATCCAAATTTGCCTTATGCGCTGAAATTAATGCGTTAATTACATTATTAACATTTCCGCCGGCAAGATAATGAGCTTCAAGTTTTCCAAGTTCAAGTTGAATTCCTGCTTTTGTAGCTGTAATTTGACTTCTGATAATTACTGTTGGAGGAACTTTTCTTAATCTCATTCCAACTAAATCCTTGAATATTTTTACTTGTACACCCGAAAAATATGCGGTAATGAATAAACCAATTGGCACATAATATGTAAACATTATTAAAAATAACAGAACGCCAAAAATAATTAATATTGAAACACCTTGTACTGCTTCCATAATGGCTCCTTAATTTCTATCCTTTGTTATAAAAAAAATTAATATTTAATTTTTTGATTTGCTATATTGTTATTATAAATAATACAAATTTGTAAAATTATATTATATAATGTACAAAAATTTAACTGATTTTTTATTAATTTCAAAGCATAATATTAAGTTTGTTAATTAATAAGGGTAATAATAAATCTATTTTAACTTTTTGAAACAATTTGCGTTATTATTGTGTTAGATATTGAAAAACAGAGGTAAACAAACTATGGATGGAAATTTTTCGGACAGAGTTCAGGACGTAATAAGATTAAGTCGTGAAGAAGCCTTAAGACTAGGTCACGATTACATAGGAACTGAACACCTGCTTTTAGGTATGATAAGAGAAGGGCAGGGTGTAGCCATTAAAATATTAAAAAATTTAGATTGTGATATTATAAAACTTAAAAAAGCAGTTGAAGATTTAGTGCGTACGGCAGGCGGAACTTTAACAATTGGTAATATTCCTTTAACAAAACAAGCTGAAAAAGTTTTGCGCATTACGCAAAATGAAGCTAAATTATTTAAATCGGATATAATAGGGACAGAGCATGTTTTATTATCTCTTTTACGTGATGAAGAAAATATAGCAACTCAAGTGTTAAACCAATTTAATGTTACTTATGAAAATACTAAAGCTGAATTGTTTAATATTCTAAATAGCAAATCGGCAGAAAAAGCCGGCAGCATACCTGCATTTGGAGCTGCAAAAAAAGTAGAAAAAACTAAGACACCGGTTTTAGATAATTTTGGACGTGATTTAACAAAACTTGCAATTGAAGATAAGTTGGATCCAGTTATTGGACGTGAAAAAGAAATTGAAAGAGTTGCCCAAGTTTTAAGCAGAAGGAAAAAAAATAATCCTGTTTTAATTGGCGAACCCGGTGTTGGAAAAACAGCAATAGCCGAAGGATTAGCTCTTAAAATTGTTCTAAGAAAGGTTCCAAGAATATTACAAGATAAACGAGTTGTAACGTTGGATTTAGCCGGTTTGGTTGCCGGCACAAAATACCGCGGACAATTTGAAGAACGAATGAAAGCATTAATGAATGAATTGGAAAAAGCCGAAGATGTGATTTTATTTATTGACGAATTACATACAATTGTTGGTGCCGGCGGTGCTTCCGGTTCTTTGGATGCTTCAAACATGTTTAAACCGGCTTTAGCTCGTGGTGATATACAATGTATAGGAGCAACTACACTTGATGAATACCGCAAATTTATTGAAACAGATGGTGCTTTAGATAGAAGATTCCAAAAAGTGATGGTGGATCCTCCTTCGGTTGATGAAACAATTCAAATTTTGGATAGTATTAAATTCAAATATGAAGAACATCATCATGTAAAATATTCACACGAAGCAATACTATCGTGCGTAAGATTGAGTGATAGATATATTACCGATAGACATTTTCCTGATAAAGCTATTGACGTTTTGGATGAAGCAGGATCACGTGTTCATATGGGACATTTGACAGTTTCTGATGATATTGTTAAACTTGAAGAAGAACTGGAAAAAGTTAGACAACTAAAAATATTAGTTGTTAAACAGCAAGATTATGAAGAAGCTGCACGATTGCGTGACAGAGAACGAAACATTCAATCCGATTTGGAAAATGCAAAAAAAGATTGGGAAGCTAAAACAAGAGAATTGGTTTATGATGTAACCGAAGAGGATATTGGTGTTGTAGTTTCTATGATGACAGGTATTCCTGTTACACGAGTTGTTCAAGCTGAATCCGATAAATTAATGAAAATGGAAGAATTTTTATCTTCCAAAATTATCGGTCAGGAAGAAGCAGTTAAAAAATTAACAAAAGCTATTAGAAGAGCAAGAGCAGGATTAAAAAATCCGCATAGACCAATAGGAAGTTTTATCTTTTTAGGTCCAACAGGTGTTGGTAAAACAGAACTTGCCAAAGTTTTATCGAGATATTTATTTGATAGTGAAGAATCTTTGGTTAGAATAGATATGAGCGAATATATGGAAAAATATTCGGTTTCGCGTTTGGTTGGTGCCCCTCCGGGATATGTTGGTTATGAAGAAGGCGGACAGTTAACTGAAAAAGTTAGAAGAAAACCGTATTCGGTTGTGCTTCTTGATGAAATTGAAAAAGCTCATCCTGATGTTTTTAATATACTGTTACAAGTATTGGACGATGGTTTATTAACCGATAGTTTAGGCCGAAAAGTTGATTTTAAGAACACTATTATTATTATGACTTCTAATGTTGGAACCAGGGAAATCAAATCGACAGGTGCTTTTGGTTTTGGTTCGGATAATGAGCATGATAAATATGAAAGTCTTAAAAATACAGTACAAGATGCCATGAAAAGATTATTTAATCCTGAATTTTTAAACAGGGTTGATGATACTATTGTGTTCAGAAATTTAGAAAAAACTGACATCAAAAAAATAATCAAAATTGAGTTAAATGAATTAATTAAAAATATACATGAAAACAAAATGGATTTATTCCTTGATGAATCGGCTGAAGAATTTTTGGCGGACAAAGGATTTGATCCAAAATTTGGTGCACGTCCATTAAAACGGGCAATTCAAAGATATCTTGAAGATCCGCTTGCAGAAGAAATTATTTTAGGTACTTTTAAGGAAGGAGCTAAAATATTAATTAAACATAAGGCGGGTACTGAAGAAATTTATTTTGTTGAATATCCCGAACAAAAATTATTAGATGAACCAATAAATGAAGATCCGTTAAAACTGACTGATGGCAGCGATAAAGGAATAAAAATATCGGATAATAATTAAAGAAAGGATTATATGAAAAAACTTTCGGATGCTGAAATATTCGATCTGACTAGTACTCATCAAGAGTGGGTATTTCACGGATTTGCATTGGAAAAGAAATTTAAATTTGTGAATTTTTTTGAAGCCTTAAGTTTTGTTGTAAAAGTTGGAATGCTTGCTGAAAAAGTGGAGCATCATCCGGATATTTCTTTGTTTTCGTATAATCAGGTAAGTATAAAAACTTTCACTCATCAGGTTGGCGGTATTACAATTAAGGATATTGAATTAATTACTCAAATTGATAAAATTTAGGTTATTTGATGAAAACTAAAACTAATTATGAAATTTTTATTGAAACAAGTGCCCTTTTGGAAGGGCATTTTTTATTAACTTCCGGCAGACACAGTAATCAATATTTCCAATGTGCTAAAGTTTTGCAGTTTCCCGATAAAACCGAAATTGTCTGCAAAACAATTTCCAATTTTTTTAAGGAATACAAAATTGATACTGTTTTATCACCTGCACTAGGCGGTATAATTGTTGGACAGGAAGTTGCAAGGCAGCTTAATAAAAGGTCAATTTTTGCCGAACGTGAAGATTCAAAATTAACTTTGCGCAGAGGTTTTAATTTGAACGAGAATGAAAATGTATTAATATGTGAAGATGTTGTTACAACAGGCGGCTCGGTTTTTGAATTGATTGAAATTGTTAAACAAACCAAAGCTAATCTTGTTGGTGTTGGAATGATTGTAGACCGAAGTAATGGAAAAGTTAAATTTGGTGTGCCTCAGGTAAGTTCAATACAGCTTGAAGTTGTTTCGTACATGCCGGAAGAATGTCCTTTGTGCAAACAAAATTTGGAATTAGTAAAACCGGGTTCAAGAAAAATAATTAAATAATAAATGGTATTATTATGAAAACTAAATCTTTTATGCTTTTTTTATTTGCCGCATCGTTAATGCAGGCACAAATTGAGTACAATAAATATTTTACCGAAAACGCCCTTCGGTTTGATTATTTTCACACAGGTAATTTTAATTCTGAAAGTTACAGTTTTGATGAAATGATTGATGCTGGAGTATGGAACGGTTCCAAAACAAATTTAATTGATAATTTAGAATATGGAAATTATTTTATTAAAGTGTTTGATGCAAAAACCAATACTTTGATTTATTCAAGAGGTTATTGTACATTGTTTGGCGAGTGGCAGACAACAGACGAAGCAAAAAAAACTTTCAAAACTTATAACGAATCGATGACAATTCCATTTCCCAAAGATTCGTTCAAGGTTGAAATTTCCAAAAGAGATAAAAAAAATAATTTTATTAAACAATACGAATATAGTTCGTCTCCTAATAACTACTTTATTAAAAAAGAACAAAAACAAAAATTTGATAATTTTAAGGTTCATTATTCCGGTAACCCTAATGAAAAGTTAGATATTGTTTTTATTGCCGAAGGTTACACCAAGGATGAAATGGACAGTTTTAAAAAAGATTGCGAAACTTTTGCCAATACATTGTTTAAATATGCTCCATTTACAAACTTAAAGGATAAAATTAATATCTGGGGTGTTGAATCATATTCCAAAGAAAGCGGAACGGATATTCCTGGTAAAAATATTTGGAAAAATACTGTTGTAAATTCCACTTTTTATACTTTTGATAGCGAACGTTATTTAATGACAGGTGATTACAAATCGGTTTGTGATGTTGCTGCAAATGCACCTCACGAACAAATTGTAATAATTGTTAATACCGATAAATATGGCGGCGGGGGAATTTACAATTATTATTTAACTATTGCCGGTAAAAACAAAAACGCCGAAAAAATATTTATTCATGAATTTGGCCATGCTTTAGCCGGATTGGGTGATGAATATTATACAAGTGATGTTGCTTATGAAGATTTTTATCCGTTGGATGTTGAACCTTGGGAAGCCAATTTAACTACTTTGGTTAATTTTGAAAGTAAATGGAAAAATTTGATGGATCCTTCTACACCGATTCCAACTCCTAATGACCCTAAATATAAAAACGGATTAGGTGTTTTTGAAGGGGGCGGTTATAAAGCAAAAGGTGTTTATAGACCAACTTTTGACAGTATTATGATTACGTTAGCAGCCGAATCGTTTAATTTACCTTCCGAAATGGCATTAAAAAAGGTAGTTGAGTTTTATTGTAGGTAAAACATTGTCTGAACTGTGATTTGTTTGATTATTATGATTTGTATGATGACTATATAATTTGAATAATTAATTAGATAATTGACAATATAGAATTTTTCAGCATTATCGGTTCAAAACGTTAATAAAATTCAACAATAATTGGTAATTATATAATTATCGTTTAATTTTATACGCAATTTGTGCCGCAGCTACGCAGCTCCTAATTCTTTATTTACAATTCGTGCTATTAACGTTTCGTAGCTCCGCTGCTGATAAAAATGGTTATGATTGTAATGATGTTTGTATTGGTTAAATATCAATTGGATTGATAAAATTTAATTAATGATTATTATCGGTTCAAAACGTTAATAAAATTCAACAATAATAGGTGATTATATAATTATCGTTTAATTTTATACGCAATTTGTGTCGCAGCTACGCAGCTCCCAATTCTCTATTTACAATTCGTGCTATTAACGTTTCGCAGCTCCGCTGCTGATAATATTGAATTAATCAGCATTATCGGTTCAAAACGTTAATAAAATCAACAATAATAGGTGATTATATAATCATCGTTTAATTTTATACGCAATTTGTGTCGCAGCTACGCAGCTCCCAATTCTCTGTTTACAATTTATGCTATTAACGTTTCGCAGTTCCGCTGCTGATAAAATTGAATTAATCAGCACCATCGGTGCGAAACGTTAATAACAAAAATAAAAAGCCCAAAAATAAAGCCCCATGGGGGCGACACTAATTATCCTCAAAAATATAATCGTTTGAAAATTCAATATTATACAATTTTAAAAAACCAATATACTCATCTTTAAATGATTTCGTTTTATGATGTTCTTCTTGAAATTTGATATAATCAATAATTTTTTCTAATTGTGAGTATCCAATTGTAAATGCTCCATATCCTCTTTGCCATTCGAATTTACCAAATACAAATTTGTTTTCATTTATAAATTTTGACGAATTGGATTTTATGTCACGGATTAGTTCAGAAAGATTACAATCGGGTTGGGTTCCTATTAGTAAGTGAATATGATTGGTTGTTCCGTTAACAATCATCAATTTCTGGTTTTTATTTGTAATAATCCCGGAAATATATTGGAATAATCGTTCCTTCCAGTTGATAGAAAGATCGTTCTCCCTACCTTTGACCGCAAAAATGACATGAAAATATAATCGCGTATATGTATTAGCCATTTTAGAAAATTGTTTTTTATTAATTTAATTATTATTCTAAAATTCTGCAAATATAATATGTTCAACACAATTAATTTTGAGAATTAAACGTAAAAAATATAAAAATGTGTCGCAGCTACGCAGCTCGTAATTCTATATTTATAATTGGTGCTATTAACGTTTCGCAGCTCCGCTGCTGATAAAATTGTTTGATTGATAATTATAATTAGAATGATGATTATATAACAATTGGATTCATAAAATTGAATTAATCATCATTATCGGTTCAAAACGTTAATAAAATCAACAATAACAGGTGATTATATAATTATCGTTTAATTTTATACGCAATTTGTGCCGCAGCTACGCAGCTCGTAATTCTATATTTATAATTGGTGCTATTAACGTTTCGCAGCTCCGCTGCTGTTAAGATTATTCACATCATAATTCATTTTATAAAAATCTATTCTGGAATTAAAAAGCATGACAATCTTTAAATCTTGGTTCAGACAATCTTTTAATTCACCATTCATAATTCATAATTCACAATTTCTTTTTAATCCTGGTTCAGACAATCCTTTAATCAATGTTTTATTTCACAATTACCAATATTTTTTTTGTATCAACAGTCGAATTTGGGTCCCAAGAACGGTTATATTCCAATTTAATTGTATCAGTTCCGGTCTTAATACCTCTAAAATTCCAAACTTCCTTACCGCCGCTGCCATCTAACATTGGCTTATCGGGAATATAACCAAAATTAAAAGTATCAACAACAGTAACAGACTGTTTATTTGTCCATTTCCAACTGTAACCGGTTGTTGGATTTGAAACTAAATTAATTTGAAAACTTTGATTAACAGCTATTTCGTACTCCGATTTAATAAAATCGGGATTATTAATAACCTCTTTTTCACTACATGAAATAAAGATAATTAAAACTAAAAAAATAAACATTTTTGTTTTCATTTTACATATTCTCATTTAATAAACTAAATAGTTTTCAAATACTAATTAAGTTATTAAATTAAAATTATTATTCCAAACCAAAAATTATAAGGATATTTATTTATTAATAAATCTTTTTAATGATAAATGCGGAAAAATCACGTTATTTCTAAAATCCTATAAATGATGGTTTAGACATTTTTTTTAGATTTTGATGAATATTTTAATTATATTTTTTGTTGATTATTTAAAAAATTAAAAAGAAAAGAATAAATGAAACAAAAAAGACTATACAGAACCATTGAAACCGTTGCGTCTAAAAAATTTGATAGTGATAAAGAATTATTAATTGAAGTTGTTGAACAATTATTAAAAAATGAAGAAATTCATATTACCGGCGGAAGGATTTGGGAGTTAGATGTTGATAAAAAAGCTTATGGTTTATTATATCAAACAGGAAATGTACAGCGTATTAATCCCGATTTTTATTTGGAGATAAAAGATTATCCTGTTTTTGAATTGATAAGCATTGAACGTACTGTTTTAGCCAACGAAACAAATAAAATTTTAATTAAAAAGGGAATATTCAAATATTCCGCATCGGGTGTTGGCCAAAGATTAAAAATTAACGGTAAATCGTATTACAAATATTTACTTGCGGTAAATTGCGAAAGTATAGATGATGAATTAAGATATACATTAAACATTGTAGCAACAGTATTAACACAAAAAATAAACGAACGCAGGTTATATTCATCGCGTAAAAGTTTGATGGAAGATATTGATAAAGCTAAAGAATTGCAAAGAAGTATATTGCCCGATCACGAGTTAAAATTTCACGATTATGAATTGTTTGGCGTAACAATACCTGCCGAAACACTTGGCGGTGATTTTTTTGATTATTTAAAAATAGGTGATGATGAATCGCGACTTGGAATAACAGTGGGTGATGCCGCCTCCAAAGGTTTGGCTGCAGCAGCTGAAGCTATGTATATTTCAGGGGCTGTTCGTATGGCAAGTACATTTCAAATAAAAATATCTCCGCTTTTTTATAGAATGAATGAATTAGTTAACAAAATATTTGCCGATGATAGATTTACCTCTTTATTTTATGCGGAAATATCCAATGATAAAAAAGGATTGTGTTTGTATGCCAATGGGGGACACAACCCGCCAATGTTTATAAAAAGTAAAAATAAAGAAATTACATATCTTGATGCCACAGGTCCTTTATTAGGTCCTGCACCACACTCAAAATATGATACCGACAGTATTAATTTTTCAAAAGGTGATATTTTAGTTATTTATACTGACGGTATTGTTGAATCGGCAAATGAAAAATTTGAACTTTATGAAGAAAAAAGATTGGAAAACATAATAAGGAAAAGTATAAATTTATCACCACGCGAAATATGTTATGCAATTTTAGATGATGTTCAAAAATTTTCCACTAAAGATAGTAAATATCAAGATGATAAAACGTTAGTAGTGATAAGAAGGAATGAATAAAATGGATTTATCGCAAAGTATATATAATGCCGGAGTTGTTGGTGCCGGGGGTGCAGGTTTCCCTACGCATATCAAAGCAAATTCAAAAGTTGAATTTGTACTTGCAAACGGTGCCGAATGTGAGCCGCTTATTCATAAAGACTACGAATTAATGGTTAATTTTCCAAAAGAAGTTGTTGCCGGAATGGAAGCAATGATTGCCAGTACCGGAGCCAAAAAAGGTTATTTTGGAATTAAAGCAAAAAATGTAAAAGCGGTCAGTTCAATTTCAAAAGTACTTGATACACAAATTGAAATGTGTCAATTAGGTGATTTTTATCCGGCCGGAGATGAATACGAATTAGTTTATGCGGCTACAAACAGGTTAATTCCGCCTTTTGGTATTCCATTAAATGTTGGTTGTGTTGTAAATAATGTAGAAACTTTTTTTAATATAAATAATGCAATTAACGGAATTCCGGTTACGGAAAAGTTTTTAAGTGTTACCGGATTGGTAAAAAAACCATGTTCGTTTTTTGCTCCAATTGGTACAAAATTTAGTGATTTAATTAAATTTGCCGGCGGTGCGTTAACAAAAGATTTTGCAATATATATAAGCGGTATATTAATGGGTAAACTTTCATTCGATTTGGATGAGGTTGTTACAAAAACCACTGCCGGAATAATTATATTGCCAAAAGATCATTATTTGGTTAATAGAATGGCAAGACCAAAAGAAAGCATGAATAAAATAGGAAAATCGGCATGTGATCAATGCAGTTATTGTACCGAGTTTTGTCCCCGTTATTTACTTGGTTACGATGTTCAGCCGCATAAAGTTATGCGAAGTTTAGTATTTACAACTACAGGCAAAGAATTATGGAATAAATATGCCGATTTATGCTGCGCATGCGGATTATGTTCGCTGTATTCATGTCCGGAAGACTTGTATCCCCGTGAAGCATGTGTTCAAAGCAAAGAAGAAATGCGTGCAAATAATTTTAAATACCAGCAGACTAAACCTGTTAAGGTACATCCAATTAAAGAAGGAAGAAGAGTACCAATTAAGCAGTTATTAAAACGTTTGGATATTGAAAAATATGAAACAAAAACTCCGTATACTTCTGAAAAACCTATAATTAACGAAGTAAAAATTTATACTAAACAACACGTTGGTGCTCCTTCGGTTGTTGTTAAGGAATTATATTCTTCAGTTGCAAAAGGCGAACTTCTTGCAAAAAATGAAGATGGTAAAATGGGAGCTAACATTCATGCTTCTATTGATGGTGTAATTAAAGAAATTACAAGTAATTATGTAGTTATATCTAAGGAATAACAAATGGAAATGAATTCAATCGGTTTAATAGAGTTATCAAGTATAGCAGCAGGAATGCAGGCTGCTGATATAATGTTAAAAACATCGGAAGTTACTTTAATTTTATCAAGGTCAATCTGTTCCGGTAAATTTATGGTGCTCATTGGTGGTGATGTTGCCGCAGTTCAAACAAGTGTTGATGCCGGAATTAAAAATGTAGATTACGCAGTAATAGATTCTTTTGTAATTCCAAATGTGCACGAAGATATTTTTCCGGCCATTTCGGGTCATAATAAAGTAGATCATTTGGAAGCACTCGGAATTTTAGAAGCATATTCAGTCGCTTCATTAATTGAAGGTGCCGATGCGGCAGTAAAAGCATCAAATGTGCAGTTGATTGAAATAAGATTAGCTATGGCATTGGGCGGAAAAGCTTTTTGTACATTAACAGGTGAAGTTGCTGCAGTTACCAGCGCGGTTGAAGCAGGAGCTTATATTATAGGGCAGCGGGGTTTATTAGTTAATAAAGTGGTAATACCATCGCCCAGACCGGAACTTTTAAGTGAAATGATATAAAAAAAAGCCCTTAGAGATGAAGAATTCGGAATAATAAGGTATAAGGCTGGGGTATGTATAAAAAAATATTACATGTTTACGCGTATCTGTCCCACAAGGCAAAAGCGAATTGTATTTAAAAAACAAGACCCGCAAACAATTGGATTTTGATCCGGCGGAGTGACATTTATACGCCTATAACACGTTATTTTAAATTATTTAGGTGTCGCCCCTATGGGGCTTCATTTATATCTGGGGCCAATGTTGCTATACACTTTTCGCCACTCTGTGGCTGATATATCTTTATCTGCACATATTACAACTTAATGCGTTTTTGTGAGGTTAGAATTTAAATAAATGAAAATTAGTATACTTAAAAAGTAAAGAGTTATAGGGCGTAAACAACACGTTACGAGGCTGGTAACGTGTTATATTATAATCGGTTAGCTTGCGTCACTTAAAGTGAAAGATATTAAAATATTATCCCCATAAAAATTTGGGGTTATTTCTTTTTTAATGCTTTGGATAAGGTTTCAAAAACAGAACTTTTTAAGCTATCGTATGATTGACCTTCGGGATAAATTGGTTTTAAGAATTTAACACTTATCTCTTTAAAAGGTTTTGGAAAAAGTGAACCGCTTGGCAGAGCTTCAAAAGCTCCTGTTATTGCAACCGGAACAATAGGTACATTAAGTTCGGTTGACAAAATTGCAAAAGTACGTTTAAAGGAACCTAAATCTCCATCTTTTGTGCGAGTACCTTCAGGGAATATCATTATACTTTTACCGCGTTTTAATACTTCGGCTAATTTTTGTAAAGAAAGCATTAAATCGTTATTTAAATCCATCACAATTACATTATGTTTAGCGGCTACAAATTTAATTAATTTAGTATTAACGTGTTTTTCTTTTGCATAATAATATGTTTTTTTAAGTTGTTTAGTTTTCAAAAACATTGATACAAACAACCCGTCAATAAAACTTTGATGATTTGGTGCAATAATAAAAGGACCGTCGGGAATGTTTTCCATTCCTTCACCTTTAATTCTAAAATACACTTTCAAAAAATATTTTGAAACATTTTTTAATATTTGATGAGTAAACCAGCTTTTAGGAAGGGAAATATCAACCCTTTCTTTAAATATTGCACCCCAGTTTATAGATTCGCTTTCCGATTTTACTTTCTTTTCTTCAACATATTCGGCAAGTGCCTGAACACTGCTAAATTTACCAAGTTCTTCGTTAGAAAAATCTAATCCAAATGAGGTTTTTAAAAATAACTGAAAACTTACTTTATCTAATGAATCAATTCCAAGATCAAGTTCAAGGTGATCATTACAATAAACTTCTTGAGATTTTAATTCTTTAAGATAATTTTTAATCATTATGTATTCTTTAAATGTAGGTTCGGGATGAGTTGTTTTTACAACTTCGGGAGAACTTAATAACTTATCTAATTCATATCTTTTAACTTTTCCAAGTCGGGTGCGGGGGAGCTCCTGATTAACGACAAAAAATCTTGTTATTTTTTTATAGGGTGCAGCTGACTGATTATATTTGTCAATAATATTCCATTTTACATATTCTTCCAAATCACCGGTAACCAATTCCGATACTTTTTTTGGATCAGGACAAATAATGATATTTAAAGAATCACCTTTAAGAAAAACAGCATTTTCAAAAACAATATCCGAAATTGAACTTATTTTTTCTTCAATTTCAACCGGACTTATGTTTTTACCGTTAGATAAAACAATAAGTTCTTTTTTTCGGCCCGTAATAACAACATAACCCTCTGAATCCAGATGACCCAAATCGCCTGTATAAAGCCAGCCATCTTTCATTATTTCGGCAGTTTCTTCGGGTTTATTATAATAACCCTGCATAACATTTCTACCGCGTGTAACAATTTCATTTTCAACTTCTTTGATTTCATTGCAGGATAAAGATTGGCCGGAAGCACCAATTTTTGCTTTTCCGGGACGCGGAAAACTTATCATCGGAGCGCATTCAGTCATTCCATAACCTACAAGAACCTCAAATCCTAAAGTTCTGTAATCTCGTTCAACTTCGTAATCTAAAGCTGCACCTCCACAAACAAGAAATTCAAGATATCCTCCGAATCCTTCATGAACTTTTGCAAAGATTTTTTTAGATAAAGGTTTTGAATCAATTTTTTCGCATAATTTGAATATTAATCTGGTTGCAGCCTTTTGATTAATTTTATCTCGTATTTTTCGGCGTAAAAGAGAATAAAAACGGGGTACTCCAATAATTAAAGTAATTTTAAATTTCTTCAAAGTTGCAACAATATCTTCGGAATTTAATGAAGGGCAAAAGGCAACCATACCCTGTACTGATAGGGGGATAATAAGACTTCCCATAAGCGGCAGAGCATGATGAAGCGGAAGTAAAATCATTGCGCGTATTTTATCAGTATAAATTTTTGCGTCAACTACTGCCTCAACATTTGCTAATAAATTATCAAATGAAAGCATAACTCCTTTTGGAAATGCAGTTGTACCGGAAGTATAAATTATAAGAGCAGTTTCCATTACATTTTCAATTTTTAATGCGGAATCATCAGATTTTATTTTGTCTAAATTAATATCTTCAAAAACAAGCAATTTGGGTGCATAATCTAATTTATCCAACACTTTATCAATTACTTTTTTTGATTCTAATGAACAAAAAATAATTTCAGGTTTGCAGTCATTTAATATATATTTAACTTCATCAGTTGTTGACATGTGATCAATTGTAACCGCAATTGTGTTGTTTTTCCATGCCGAATAAAATGCAAATGCCCATTCGGGTCTGTTTTCGGCAAAAACTACAACTTTTTTTGCATCGGCCTCTTTATATAAAGACGCGAATTTGTTTATATTTATAACTGTTTCTTCGTAAGTATATGTAGTATTGTTGAAGCAGATAGCGATTTTATTTGATTTTTCTACAAACATTTAAGTTCCGATTTAATTGAATTATAAATTTAATCAAATTTTATGTTTTTTGGAAATATATTTTGATTTTTGGTCCGTAGATTATCAATATAAATGAATAAATAATAAAAATATTCAATAAAGGTGTGGAAAATTTAACAAAAATAAATATGAAAAAAAATATTAAGTATAAAGAATGGGCTTTGGTTACTGGTGCTTCATCCGGTATTGGAAAAGCTTTTGCGGAAAAATTAGCTCAATATGGCTATAATTTGGTTTTAATTGCAAGAAATGAAGAAAAATTAACCGAACTTAAAGAATTATTGTTGAAGCTATACAAAATTGATATTGAAATAATTTCCATTGATTTAAGCGATAAAAATTGTTTTCAATTAATTGAAACTAAAATTTTTGATAAGGAAATTAGTTTATTAATTAATAATGCTGGGTTTGGATTTAAGGGTGAATTTGTTGATAATGATATTGATAAATATATTAACATGATGGACTTAAATTGTGCCGCACCGTTATATTTAACAAAAATAGTTACCAATAAAATGAAAAAAAAGAAAACAGGTGCAATAATATTTATCGGTTCTACTTTAGCATTTATTCCTACACCTTTTAATGCTGTATATTCAGCTTCTAAAGCTTTTATTGAATCTTTTGCCTGTGGATTATGGTACGAATTAAAAAATTATAACATTGATGTATTATGTGTTAATCCCGGTACCACAAAAACAGAATTCCATAAAAAGGCAGGACTTAAACAAAATACAATATGTAGATCACCCGAGCAAGTTGTTGATACCGCATTAAAACATTTAGGCAAAAAACCCTCTGTTATTGATGGTATTATTAATAAAATAATTATATTTATAATAAATGTATTTACAAGAAAACAAATGGTAATTATAAACGGGAATATTTTTAAAAAATTAATAAACTAATATGAAAAATAATTATAAAAGCATTATATTTCTGCTGATAGTTTTTTTAATGGTGGGGTTGATGTGGGGAATAGCTGTAAATTATATTTCTGTAAAAAGTAAAAAGGATAAAAAAATGACAATCACAAAATTAACTCCAAATTTGATGGTTAAAGATGTTAACAAAACAATTGAATTTTATGAGAACATGTTGGATTTTAAAATGGTTATTAGTGTTCCTGATACAGGATCGTTTGATTTTGCCATTTTATCGAAGGATGGAATTGAACTTATGATTCAGAAAAGAGAAAGTTTTGTTAGTGAACTTCCTCATTTGTGCGATTCTGTTATTGGTGGAACATTTGCTTTATATATTGATGTTGAAGATATTGATGAATTGTACAACAAAATAAAAGGCACCTGTGAAATTTTAAATGATATGCACAATACATTTTATGGCACAAAAGAGTTTTCGTGCAAAGATATTAATGGATATGTTTTAACATTTTCCGAAAGTGTAGAATAAACTAATAATCCGCTTCGGTTATATTTTCTACATCTTCGTAAGTGATAAAAACTAAATCTTCATCATCATAATTGTACATTTTACTGATTCTTTCTTCCTGATAACTTATTGCCTTATACAATATGTTTCGGGCAGTACGAGCATTGCCAAAATTTTTGTCTCTGTTATTATATAGATTATGAAACATTTCTAATAGAAGCTGTAATGCTCCTTCATCCAATTTATAACCATTGGAATCCGCAATATCGGCTGAAATTTCCAGCAGTTGACGAGGATTATAATCTTCAAATACAAATGTATTAATAAATCTGGATTTCATTCCAGGATTTGATTCAATAAATTGTTTCATTTCATCGGTATATCCGGCAACAATTACAATCAGTTGTCCTTTAAAATCTTCCATTCGTTTAAGCAGAGTATCAATAGCTTCCTGTCCAAAATCACCGCTTCCACGAGCAAGAGTATAAGCTTCATCAATAAACAATGTACCGCCCAAAGCTTGTTGAATTACTTTATCCGTTTTTATTGCGGTTTGTCCCGAATAACCGGCAACTAAATCGGCTCTATCTACTTCAACCAAATGACCTTTTTCGAGCAAACCTAGTTCTTTGTAAATTTTACTCATTAAACGAGCAACAGTGGTTTTTCCGGTACCCGGATTTCCAATAAATACCGAATGCAGGCTTTTTTCAATAACTTGCAATCCACGTTGTTTACGAACCTGAGCTACTTTAATTCCGTTAACCAGTTTATCAACTCCGCGTTTTACGGATTCCAGACCTTTTAGCTGATATAACTGATTTATTAATAAATCCAGATCTTTTTGATTTATTTTTATTTCGTAAGTTTTTTTATTGTTTTTATCGTCAGTTTCAAAAAAATCAGCACTAATTAATTCTTTTTCATTTGTATCTTGTTTGCTTTCATCCTGAATATCGGAAACTCGCAATAAATAATTTTGGTATGCCTTATCAAAAAGATTTCTAACAATTCTTGCATTACCAAAATTTTTATCTCTATTTCTGTATAATTCAGTAAAATGTTTATTTAATTCTTCAATTACGTCATCATTTAAAATTACTTCTTTTTTGGAAGCGTGAATTTTAATTAACGCTATCATTTCGTCAGGAGTATAATCTTCAAAAATAAAAATCTTGGTAAAACGCGATTTCATACCGGGATTAGAATCAAGAAATTGTTTCATTTCATCGGTATATCCTGCGGCAATTACAATAAACTTTCCGCGGTCATCTTCCATTCTTTTTAATAATGTATCAATTGCTTCTTTTCCAAAATCATTTTCACCACCTTTGGCAAGAGTGTAAGCCTCATCAATAAATAGAGTTCCGCCAATTGATTTATTTATCAATTCGGTTGTTTTTTCACTCGTTCCGCCAACGTGTGGAGCAACTAAACCTTGTCTGTCTGTTTCGGTTAAGTGTCCTCGCGGTAAAATACCCAAAGCTGAGTATATTTTGCTGATGATTCGGGCAACGGTAGTTTTACCTGTACCGGGATTACCATAAAATAAAATATGATCGGAAAAACTTGATTTAATATCCGTACCTTGCTGAATAAAATAACGGGCAAGTTTAACCATATCAGCCACATCTTTTTTCAGCTGGCTTAATCCTATTAAATTATTTAAATTTTCAAGTTCCTCTTTTAAACTTTCTTCATTAATAGGAATTGATACTTCTTTTAACTTTTCTTGTCCAAATACATTTAATACATCTTCAGGCAAAATTGTAGTTGCGTTTTCTTTTGTGCGTTCTTCATCAGGCAAAAATCTATACCGTTTACTTAAAGTCATTTTAAGTTCTTCAAAATATTTTCTTGCCATTCTTGCATTGCCAAATGTTTTATCACGCAATCTATACATCTTGGTAAAATACTTTTTCATTAGTTCAATTGCTTCTTCGGTTACTACATATTCTTCTTTAGTAAACATCTTAAGTAAAATAGTAGTAAGTTCGTCAGGGGAGTAATCCTCAAAAGTAAAGGAATGATTAAACCTTGATTTTAATCCGGGGTTAGAAAGTAAAAAACTTTCCATTTCATCGGTGTAACCGGCGGCAATAACTGCAAATTTGCCTTTAAGATCTTCCATTCTTTTTAATAAAGTATCAATTGCTTCTTGGCCAAAATCTTGTCCGCCGCCCCCTTTTTTTACCAAAGTATAAGCTTCATCAATAAATAAAACTCCGCCAATAGCATCTTGAATTGCTTTTTCAGTTTTGGGAGCAGTTTCGCCCACATATTGACCTACTAAACCGGCCCGGTCAACTTCAATTAAATGTCCGTCTGGTAAAATACCCATTGCTTTAAAAATTTTACCAAGTAATCTTGCAACAGTAGTTTTTCCTGTTCCGGGGTTTCCTAAAAATACGGCATTAATTGATAAATCATCTTCCGATTTTAATCCTAAACGTTTTCTATCTTTAATAAATTCCAGGTAATCTGTAAAACTGCGCAATGCTTTTTTTACAGAATCTAAACCGGTAAATTTTTCAAACTCAAGTAACAACTGCTCTAAATCCAGAGGTTCATCAACTTCTGTTTTCTTTTTAACCTCAGGTTTAGTTTCTTCTTTACCGGATGTTTTATCTGTATTTGGTCTATTCACATCGGAAACGGTATCTTTTTGGGATTTTACAATCTCTACTTCTTCCTCTTCTTCAACCTCAGGTCTATCAATTTCAAAAATTGGTTCATCACCAATTAAAAAATCTCTTGAACATACAAGTTGGTTATCAATTAAAAATTCAACATGTGTATCTCCCATAGCCCAATATCTTTTATCAGTGCCGCCCCATGTTTGAACAAAAATTACTGAATCCCAATCTTTTTTAACATGTAAATTAAATTTATTTTCACCAATAAGCACTTGATTTAAGTACCAGCGGGCAATGCCTATATAAACCTTATCTTGAATTTGATAACATAAGTTATTAAAAATAACCTCAGCACCTACAATACGGATATTCGAAACATCAAATTGTTGGTAAAAAACACGCTGCCCTTTTTTCTCTTCCTCAATAACATCAAAAAGTTTTAACGAAAATATTTCAATAAATTTATTGAATTTAAAAACCGGTTTGTATTCTATTATTTGAGTAGTTTTAGGAACTTCACTAATTTTTTTATCAGGTATTGGCGGTTTAATTTCGATGTTGGGAATTTTAGGAATATTGATCTTTTCATCTTCAGCATTAGTATCAAATTCTGTTTTTCTGAATTTTTCTAAAGCAGAAAATATATTTTTAAATTTTGCATCGCCCGAAAATTTTGGCTGCAATTTTTTAGCTTTATCCCAAGCTGGTTTGTATTGGAATAAAAATATTAATGATTCAAGTTCCAACAACTCAGCGTCACCCTGTATTTTGGGATTAATCATTTCCTCGCTTAAAATTTTTGAAGCTGCAAATAAACTGAACCAGTATTCTTTTAGTTTAATTGCTTCCGAACCATCTTCTAAAAGTTTTTCGGCATGTTTTTGTTTTAATTTCGATTTACTTGTCTGCAATTCATTAGCAGTATCATAAAACTTTCGTAATTTATCCCAATGCGGATTTTTTCCTGAATCAATCATCAACGCTAAATTTAAAGATTGAGAAGCCTCTTCAAATCTATTTAATCCGGCAAGGGTTCTGGCTGTATTTACATAAGTCCAGGCAAGCATCTCTTTTTGATTTGCAACAGTTGAATTTAGATCGGAAAGGGCACCTTCATAAATGCTCATTCTTGAAAGCAGATAACCTCGATAAAGATGTGATTTAATTGTATCACCTTTTAAATCAACAGCTAAGTTAATATAATCCATAGCTTTTTGAGGGTGACCATTTTCTAATAATGCCCAAGCATAAATTATTGCAGCTTCACTGTCATCGGGTCTCTCATCACAAGCTTTTTTTGCTAATGGCAATGCCATCCTAAATCTTCCGTTCCAAAGATGTTCAAATGCTTCTGCCTGAATATGATTTAGCTCGTTATCTTTCAAAATTACCTCGTTATATCGAATACTAAGATAAATGCAACCTTTTTACCAATACGTAAGTCTAAATATAAAAAAAGAAAATTGTAATTTAAATTATAATTTTGATGAAACAAATATTTATTTAAATCGTCTTAATATAAAAATGGAAATAATATGAAATTAAGAAATTTTTTAGTTTTAGCTTTAGTGTTTTTATCAGTTTCGGCATGTCATTTCCACGGTGTTAAGGGTAACGGAAATTACAAAACTGAAAAAAGAAATATAGAAGATTTTTCTGAAATTGAATTGTCAGGTGCTTTTGATGTAAATTTGACAATTGATGATAAAACCACTTTAGAGATTAAAGGTGATGAGAACTTGTTAAAATATATTAAAACTGAAGTTGATGGTAATACCCTTAGTATCTCGACAAAAAAAGACTTAAGACCTAAGAATAAAATTGTGATTAATATCACAACTCCGGAATTAAATGCAATTTCTGTGTCCGGAGCGAATGATTTAGTTGTAAAAAATTTGAAAAATGAAGAATTTTTCGTAAATTTAAGTGGTGCCGGTTCCGTAAATGTTGAGGGCGAAACCGATGAGCTGCAGGTTGAAATTTCGGGTGCTGCGAATTTATATGCGAAAGAATTAATTGCTAATAAAGTTTCTGTTAACATAAGTGGAGCTTCTGATGCTGAGGTGTATGCAAAAGAATCACTTGATGCTAATGTATCAGGAGTTGGAAACATCACCTATTATGGTAACCCGTCAAAAGTTACTCCGCAAATATCCGGTGTAGGATCAATCAAGAAAAAATAAACTATTAATATACGCGACTACCAAAAGCGAAGCTGAGTTTTTTTAATTAATTTCTCATCTTCGCTTTTTTTATTACTGCCCACCTTTATAATAACAACAATTATTGTTAAATTTAATATTAAATTTTTTGGAGCTTATGGAAAAGGAATTTAGCAGGATTGGAATATTAGGCGGTGGACAATTAGCCAAAATGTCGGCTTATTATGCGTTTAGATTAGGGCTTGATATAAGTATTTTGGAAAAAAGTTTAAATTCTCCAGCCGGAATGATGACAAAAAACGATTTTGAGGGTTGGGTAAATGATGATAAAATAATGACTGAATTTGCTGCAAGTTGTGATATAATTACACTTGAGAGTGAATTTATTGATTCGAACCGTTTGTTGTTTTTAGAAAAACTTGGTAAAATTGTATTACCTACATCTAAAACTATTTCGTTAATACAAGATAAATACATTCAAAAAAGTGTATTAAAAAAAGCAAATTTGCCTTTACCTGATTTTACGGAAGTAATTTCAATAGATGAATATTCAAATACTGTCGAAAGATTAGGACTTCCTTTTGTATTAAAATCAAAAAAACTTGGTTATGATGGATACGGAAATGCAGTAATTCGTAATGAATCGGAATTTAAAGAAAGTTATAACATACTAATTAAACGACATAATTCGTTATATGCCGAAAAGTTTGTAAATTTTACAAAAGAATTAGCTGTTTTAGTAGTTAAAAATTCATTCCAAACATTAACATATCCGGTTGTTGAAACAATACAGGAAAATAATATTTGCAAAAAGGTTATTGCTCCTGCCAATATTGATGTTGAAATAATGAATGAAGCAAAAAAAATAGCCATTGAATCAATAAATGCTGTTGAAGGACATGGTATTTTTGCCGTAGAGATGTTTTTAACAAACGATAAACAAATATTAATTAATGAATTAGCTCCAAGGCCTCATAACTCGGGCCATTATACAATGGATGCTTGTGTGACTTCACAATTTGAAAACCACATAAGAGCGGTATTAGATTTGCCGCTGGGTGATACATCGTTAATATATCCTTATGCGGTTATGATAAATTTGTTGGGCAAAAAAAATGGAAAAGGGAATTTAGAAAATTATTCGGAAGTGCTGAAAGAACCCGATTTACATTTACACATTTATGCAAAAGCAGATTCCAGATTGGGAAGAAAAATGGGACATATTACAATTACCGGAAATGATTTGGAAGATATACTGAATCGTGCTGAAAAAATTGAAAAAATAGCAATGATATAAGGAATTCATAAAAATGGATAGAGCGTTAGTTGGAATAATAATGGGAAGTGATTCCGACCTTTCAACAATGAAAGGAGCAATTGATGTTTGCAAAGAATTTGAAGTACCATTTGAAGTAAAAATAGTATCGGCACATAGAACCCCTGATTATATGGCTGAATATGCTAAAACCGCTTTATATAAAGGAATTAAAGTAATTATTGCAGGTGCGGGCGGTGCAGCTCATTTACCAGGTATGACGGCAGCTTACACAATTTTGCCTGTAATTGGTGTCCCTGTCCAAAGTAAAGCCTTAAACGGGCTGGATTCGCTTTTATCCATTGTTCAAATGCCCGCCGGAGTTCCGGTTGCAACTGTTGGAATAGGACAAGCTAAAAATGCAGGTTTACTTGCTGTAAAAATTTTAGCACTTAATGATGAAGGTTTGACAAAAAAATTAAAAAACTATAAAGAAACAATAGCAGCAGAATCGCTAAATAAAAACCAAAATTTAGAATACTAAAAAATAATTATTGTATAAAAATTTACAAAATTTGAAAAATAAAAGAGATAAAGACATGGAAACTTTCAAAATTACTGATAAGTTCGTAGATCGTCATATCGGCTCTAAAAATGATGATGTAAATGTAATGTTAGAATTAATGGGAATTAAATCTTTAGATGAATTAATTGAAAAAACTATACCTGAAAAAATTAGAAACACTGATTTATTAAACAATGTTGATGGATTAAGCGAATTTGAATATCTGACGGAAATAACAAAAATAGCAAAAAGGAATAAACTTTTCCGATCATATATCGGATTAGGTTATTATTCAACAATTACTCCATCGGCAATTAAAAGAAATATTTTAGAAAATCCGGGTTGGTATACACAATATACTCCTTATCAGGCTGAAATATCTCAGGGTCGTTTGGAAGCTTTGTTAAATTTTCAGACAATGATTGTTGACTTAACTGGAATGCCTATTGCTAATGCCTCATTATTAGATGAAGGCACAGCAGCCGCAGAAGCAATGATAATGCTGCATTCATCACGAAAATCAAACAAAAAAGAAGCACATACTTTTTGGGTTTCCGATGATTGTTTTCCACAGACAATAGATGTAATTAAAACAAGAGCTTTACCTTTAGGGATTAATTTAGAAGTCGGCAATATCAATTCGCTGGAAATGAGAAGTGATATTTATGCTGTTTTAGTTCAGTACCCCAATTATAAAGGCGAAATTATTAATTATACTGAATTATTTAAAAAAGCCGCAGAAAATAATATTTTTACCGCAGTTGCAGCCGATTTAATGAGTTTAGTGTTGTTAACTCCTCCTGGAGAATTTGGTGCTGATGTTGTATTAGGTTCAACTCAACGATTTGGGGTTCCGGTAGGTTATGGCGGGCCGCATGCTGCTTATTTTGCTACAAAAGATGAATTTAAACGCACAATGCCGGGTAGAATTATAGGTATTTCCGTTGACGCAAAAGGAAATAGAGCTTTAAGAATGGCTTTGCAGACAAGAGAACAACATATTAAACGCGAAAAAGCTACAAGTAATATTTGTACAGCCCAGGCTTTACTTGCAATAATGGCCGGAGCATATGCTGTTTATCATGGTCCAAAAGGGTTAAAAGCTATTGCCAATAGAATTAACGAAATGACCAAATATCTTAACTCATATCTTAAAAAACTAGGATACAAACAAACTAATAATAGTTTCTTTGATACTCTTTGCATTAATATTGACGATACTAACTTATTAAATAATATTAAAACATTAGCTTTGTCAAAAGAAATTAATTTTTGGTATGAAGATAATAATATTTTAATTTCTTTAGATGAAACAGTTTTAGAAAATGATTTAAATGACATTATTTCGGTATTTGCTGTTGCAAAATCTATTGATGTAAAAAATTTAGAGTTCGAAATTGAGAACAATTCGTTTCCTGAGGAATTAAATAGAAAGAGCGGTTATTTAAGTCATCCAGTATTTAATTCTTATTATTCCGAAACTGAATTTATGAGATATATAAAAAATCTCGAAAAACAAGATTTATCTCTAACAACATCAATGATTCCATTGGGTTCATGTACAATGAAATTAAATGCGGCTACTGAAATGTTTGCAATAACATTACCTGAGTTTGCAAATATTCATCCTTTTGTTCCTTTAGACCAAGCAGAAGGATACAAACAAATATTTGACGAATTAAATGCAGCTTTATGCCGATTAACCGGGTTTAAGGCAGTTTCATTGCAGCCAAATTCCGGTGCTCAAGGGGAATATGCAGGATTAATGGTAATTCGCTCATATCATTGCAGTAAAGGAGAAGGTCATAGAACAGTAATATTAATTCCTTCGTCGGCTCATGGAACAAATCCCGCTAGTGCTGTAATGGCAGGTGGAAAAGTAGTTATTGTTAATTGCGATGATAACGGCAATATTGATATTAAAGATTTAAAAGAAAAAGCAGAATTGCATAAAGATAATTTAGCTGCATTAATGGTTACATATCCTTCAACCCACGGTGTTTTTGAGGAAGGAATTAAAGATATTTGTAATATTATACACCAAAATGGCGGATTAGTATACATGGATGGTGCTAATATGAATGCTCAGGTTGGTTTAACAAGTCCTGCATTTATTGGTGCCGATGTTTGTCATATTAATCTACATAAAACATTTAGTATACCACATGGCGGCGGCGGACCGGGAATGGGCCCTATTGCAGTTGCAGAACATTTAGTTCCATTTTTACCAAAACATAAGTTAGTTAAAACAACTGAAAGCGGAATTAGTGCTGTTTCTTCAGCTCCATTTGGAAGTGCTTCGATATTGCCGATTTCTCATTCGTATGTTAAGATGATGGGGGACAAAGGTTTGCAGGAAGCTACAATTTATGCAATATTAAATGCAAATTATATTCGTGCTCGTTTAGAAAACCATTATAAAGTATTATATACAGGGAAAAATGGATTTGTTGCCCATGAATTAATATTTGATATGAGAGAGTTTAAACAGACTACAAATGTTGAAGTAGAAGATATTGCTAAAAGGTTGATGGATTATTCTTTCCATGCACCAACTGTTTCTTTCCCTGTTCATGGCACATTGATGGTTGAACCTACCGAAAGTGAATCTAAAGCAGAATTGGATAGATTCTGTGATGCAATGATTAACATCCGGTTGGAAATTGATGAAATTGCCAACAATGTTTATCCTAAAGATGATAATGTATTTAAGAATGCACCACATACGGTATTGGAAGTAACTTCGGACAATTGGGAACATTCTTATTCACGTCAAAAAGCTGCTTTCCCGCTAAATTTTGTTAAACAAAATAAATTTTGGCCTACTGTAGCCAAAATTAACAACGCATTTGGAGATAGAAATTTAGTTTGCAGTTGTGTTCCTACAGATGAATATAAATAACGGTATTTATGAAAGAAGAATTGGTAGAAATTAATGAATTTTTGAGAACCGCTAAAACAATAGCGGTTCTTGGTTTTTCTAAGGATCCGGATAAAACAAGCAGACAAATTGCCGATTTTTTGGTTTCCAATGGTTATATGGTTTATGGAGTAAATCCAAATTTAGGAGAGGTCGTTATTAATGGTATTGAAGTTTTTCCTAAATTAACTGATATTCCTGTTCAAATTGACATTGTTGATGTATTTCGCAAATCCGAAGACATTGATGAAATAATTGACGATGTATTAAAAGTTGAACCTACTGTGCTCTGGCTTCAACAGGGGATAAAAAACGACAAGGCCGTTAAGCCGGTTATTGAAAAAGGAATTAAAGTATATCAGGATATGTGTATTGCTGTATATTATAATTTGTGTAAGGTATTAAAATAATTTTTCATTCTTCAAATAGGATTAAATGACAAAAAAGATCATTTTTATTATAATTTTGGGATTTATACATATTAACAATTTTGCCCAAACGGATTCACTAATTCTTTCCAAAAGCGCAGTTTTAAAAGTTGATTCAATATTAATAGAAGGTAATAAAATAACAAAAGATTTTGTTATTTTACGTGAGTTGACAATTAAGCCCGGAGATGTAGTTTCAGGTGCTACGGTTGATTATAACTCGGAAAGAGTATTTAGCTTAGGTTTATTTAATAAAGTAATATTATATTTTAATCAACAGCAAAACCCGGAAAGAAACAATCTGGTTATCCATGTTGAAGAAAGCTGGTATATTTATCCAATACCTTTTGTTCGTTTACGCGATAAAGATTTATCTAAGTCTTCGTACGGTTTATATGTGACATATAAAAATTTCAGGGGAAGGAATGAAGAGATAAAATCAAAAATTGAACTTGGTTATGATCCCACATATTATGTTGAATATTATAATCCGTTAATAATTGAATCTTTTGATATTAGTTTTAGTACCGCTTTAACTTACCAAACTATAGTAAATAAAAGTAAAATAGCTGAAGCAATGTATGGTAAAGAGTTTTCGTATAAATACCGCAAAATAGATTTTATTTTTGGTAAAAGACTTAATCCGTTTAATACTTTATACACAATATTTGGATTTAAGTATTTGGATGCTCCCGCTGACATAAATAAAAATATTTTAGCAAGTAATACTTCTATTGACAGAGTTTTTTCGGCCGGTTTAAGTTATGTTCTTGATACTAGAGATTTAAAACAATATGCCCAATCGGGCACCTATGGTGCAGCAACATTAACTCATTTTGGTTTTGGCGTTAAAAATGTAAGTTATAATATGTTATATCTCGATTATCGTCAATATCAAAATATTGTTTCAAAACTTATATTTAAATGGCGAGGTTCGTACAGGCATACTTTTGGAGAAAACATTCCGTTTTATGATCAATCATATTTAGGAAGTTCCGAGTATGTACGTGGGCATAAAAATGATTTGAGAGAAGGAAATAATTATATTTTGTCCTCGTTTGAAATAGTTCATCCGTTAGTTAAAAACTGGAATATAAGTTTGGATTTACCGGTGTTGCCAAAAAAATTAACATCTGCACGTGTTGAAATATATATTAGCGGATTTGCTGATGCAGGAGTTGTTTATAATAACGGTGATAAAATTAAAATACCGAATTTTGATGCCGGTTATGGCTTTGGTATGACTGTATTAATTTTACCATTTAATGCGGTTAGATTTGAATATGCGTTTAATGAATATAAAAAAGGCGAGTTTATACTTGGAACAGGATTTTCTTTCTAACATTGAATTATATTATACTCCGCTTAAGTGTATAATAAACAATAGAATTATTTTTAGCGGTGACGAATTTAATCATGCATTTAAAGTAATGCGAAATAACGTGGGTGACGAACTTTTTTTAACCGATGGCGAAGGAAGTATTTACCAATCGAAAATTGATTTAGTAAATAAAACATCTGCTGAATTAGAAATTTTGGAAACAAAAAAATATATTAACACTCTTGCAAACTTAACTTTATATATTCCAAATTTAAAAAATAGTGACCGATTTGAATTTGCAATTGAAAAATGTGTGGAATTAGGAATTACTAATTTTGTTATATATTGTTCGGATAGAACATTTTCCAAAGGGTTTAAAAAGGAGAGATGGGAAAAAATTATTCTTGCCGCAATGAAACAATCGTTACGATCATTTCTTCCCAAAATTGATTTTTTAGATTCCCTTAATAATTATAAACAAACAACAAAAACCGCATTATTAGATCAAAATAGTAAACTAAGTTTGTTTGACTTTTTTTATGAAAAACAGACAAATAATAATAACGAAGATTATAATTTAATAATTGGGCCTGAAGGCGGTTTTTCGAACAGGGAATATGAAAAATTTACCGGGTTTGATAAACTACAGTTATCACAAAACAGATTACGCAGTGAAACAGCCTGCATTGTTAGCGCAGGCTTGTTAAATAAAATTTATGAAAATTAATTTATAATTTTTCTATAATCTTTTTAATTAATTTTTCAAATTTAGGTTTTACCATATCTGCTGTTTCAATAACTTCCTGATGTGAAAGTTTTTGAGGTTTAATTCCGGCTGCATGATTTGTTATACACGAAATGGCTCCAACTTCAATACCATTAATAGCAGCAAAAAGAGCTTCATGAGCTGTTGACATACCAACTGCATCAAATCCTAAATTAGCCACCATTCTAATTTCGCTGGGCGTTTCATAAGCAGGGCCTTTTCCGTACCAGTAAGAACCTTCTTTCATAAAAATTTGAGTATCAATTGCTGCTTCTTTTATTTTATTATTAACATATTTTGACGGGAGATTTAATAATAAATTCTTTTGTTCAACTGATAATGTTTTTAGAAATTCACTAAGTTCAGGGTAGAGGTTTAAAGTGTAATATTCATTGATAAGCATTAAATCGCCGGGAACAAAACTTGGATTTACTCCGCCGGCTGCATTTGTAAGTAATAAAAATTTACAATTTAAATTTGCTGTAATTAAAACAGGAAGAAGACATTGTTCAATTGAATATCCTTCGTAAAAATGAATTCTACCTTGGAATACAAGAAGATTTTTACCTTGATACTGCACAAAATGAATAAATCCTTTATGTCCCTGTACAGTAGAAACAGGGTAATTTTCCAACGAATCTGTTGGAATAGATAATACCGGATTTAATGAATCGGCAAAATCTCCCAAACCGCTGCCTAAAATTAAAGCAATTTCAGGTTTAAAAGGAGCAAGATTTTTTATTTGTTTTAACAAAATATTATATTTTTCATTGTATTTAATCATAATTAAAAAAGTATCCCTGCTAAAGTTGCAGTCATTAAAGTTGATAATGCGCCGCCCAAAACGGCTTTGAGTCCTAATCTGGCAATATCCGAACGTCTATTGGGAGCCATTGGTGAAAGACCTCCAATCTGTATTGCAATGGAACTAAAATTTGCAAAACCGCATAAAGCGTAAGTTGCCATATATATTGCTTTTTGACTAATAATTTTATTTAAAGAAATCATATTACCCAAATCCACATAAGCCACAAATTCATTAAGAACAATCTTAGTACCAAATAAACTGCCAAATTGTAAACAAGCTTCAATTGGTACACCAATAGCCATTGCAATTAATTGAAAAACAAATCCTAAAATTAATTGTAAATTTAACGGCTGCCCATAGTTATGTACTAAAGTTCCATTTAATCCGGTATAATAACCAATCCCTTGAAGCAAATAATTAATAAGAGCAATTAAAGCAATAAATGCTAATAACATTCCAGCAACATTTATTGCCAGCTGTAAGCCGTCACTTGCCCCGGTTGCAGCTGCTTCAATAATGTTGGAAGAGTTTTTTTCTACTTTAAGTTTAACATTTCCTTTTGTTTCCGGAGCTCCGGTTTCGGGATAAATTATTTTAGAAATTAATAATGCAGCAGGTGCAGCCATAAAACTTGCACCAAGCAAATGTGTTGCAAATAATAATTGAGCTTGTTGTAGTGGAACGTTATGTAATTCTGCATAAGAATGACCTAATATTTGAATATAAGCAGCCATTACGCCACCTGCAATTGTTGCCATTCCGCCAACCATAATTGTCAATAGTTCGGAATTTGTCATATTTTTAATGTATGGTTTAACCATTAGCGGAGCTTCGGTTTGACCGACAAAAATATTAGCTGTACAGGAAAGTGATTCGGCACCACTTGTACCCATTAAACGTAACATTACCCAAGCCATTGCTTGTACAATTTTTTGCATAACTCCCAGATAATAAAGTATAGAAGTAATACTTGCAAAAAATATTATTGTAGGCAGCACCTGGAAGGCAAAAAATACACCCAGCGAACCTTCGCTACCGGGTGATTTAGCCAAACTGCCAAATACAAAAGTTGCTCCTTCGGTTGTAAAACTTAATAATAAAACAAACAAACCGCTAACCCATCTAAAAAACATAATAGGATAAGCAAAAGGAGCAAAAAAGTTACCAAGTGCATCACCTTTAATAATAAGTATAGCAAAAACAAATTGCAACGTTATTCCTGAGCCGACTAATTTCCAGTTTATCTTTTTTTTATTGTTTGAAAATAAAAAAGCAATTCCAATTAAAACAACTAATCCAAAAATTCCGCGTCCTATTGATAAAAAGTCCATTTTTTACTCTATTATTATTCTGGAATATAGTGACATTTTCTACATCTGGCTTCGTATTGGTCAGAAGCTCCAACAAGTACTCTTTCGTTTGAAACTATTTTTCGTTGTGTTCTATCTGCCGGATTTCCGCATTCAACGCAAATTGCCAAAGTTTTTGTAATATATTCGGCAACGGCAAGTAATTGCGGTATTGGTTCAAAAGGGATTCCTTTGTAATCCTGGTCAAGGCCGGCTACAATAACTCTTTTTCCTTTATTGGCAAGCTCTTCACAAACCTGCACTAAATCATTTGAAAAAAATTGAGCTTCATCTATGCCGATAACATGAGCATCTTCGGACTGTTCTAAAATGTCCTTTGGCGTTTTAACCAGCACAGATGGAAGTGATTGAGCTGAATGAGAAACAATCTCATCCGATGAATATCTAATATCAATATGAGGCTTAAAAATTTTAACATCAAATTTTGCAATTTGAGCTCTTCTAAGTCGTCTTATTAATTCTTCAGTTTTTCCACTGAACATACAACCGGCAATAACTTCTATCCAGCCGATATCATGTGGAGTTGAGTGTGGCCCGTGTAATATCATATTATTTTAAAAAGTCCTCGCCAAAACTATGGGGTAAAAGTTCTTGAAGTTTATAAGTTACTATTTCGTTTTTACCGTTAATCATTATTACATCAAGTTTAGGTCCGCATAAATCCATCAACACTTGGCGGCATGCACCGCAGGGAGGGCAATAATCTTCAAAATCGCTGGCAATTGCTATTGCTTTAAATTTTCTATGTCCATCCAAAATAGCCTGAAAAACAGCTGTTCTTTCTGCACAAATTGTAAGACTGTATGAAGAATTTTCAATATTTGCACCTAAATACAATTTCTCATCTTCAGTAACTAAAGCTGCACCAACATGAAAATTGGAATAAGTTGCAAACGCTTTTGATTTTGCTTCAACGGCCTTTTGGGCTAATTCATTATAATCCATAATATTACCATTTGTTTTTATAAAAATACGAAATTGGAAATTTAAGTATAATAAAAATTTCGTAAACCGTTTGATAAAATATTAATTCGACAAAACTAAAACTATAATTAAATATTTTTTGAAAAACTTTATTTACAAAAATATCAATTACTAACTTAAATAAAAACGGAATTAAAAATAATTTGTTTAATGGAATTAAAAGTAAAGAAAGCAAAAATAACAAATTAATTAAGTGCCAAAAGAAGGGAAAAACCGCCTGCTTAAATGAATAATGATAGGATGTTGACGTATGACGAAATTTCTGCTTCAAAAAGTCCTTAATTGTGTTTTTAGTAGTTGAAATTACAAAATTTTCCGGCTGCAAAATTGACCCGATTTTAGCTTTATTTTTTACAGCTTCTCTTATTAATAAATCATCATCACCGCTATATGTTTTAAGCATACTGCTAAATCCATCTATATTTACATAAAACGATTTTCTAAATCCTATATTTCTTGCGGCTGCAGAATAGGGCAGATTTATATTTGAAGCGAAAAATGTAATTATTAACGTTCGTAAGTTTTCAAAACACGAAAATTTGTTTACAAAAGAATCTTTTTGAATAAACGGAGCGGCACCAAAAACTAAATCGTAGTTATTCTTAAAACTTATATCATATTCATTTAGCCAGTTTGGGGGGATAATACAATCCGCATCAGTGATTAATATATAATCATTTTTTGCTTCCTGAATACCGATATCCAAAGCACCCTTTTTTGCAGGGAATTTTTTGACTTTTGCCGTTAAAATTTTCGAATTGGATAAGTATGCAGAAAAACTATGTAATAATTCAAAAGTTTTATCTGACGAATTGTCATCGACAAAAATAATTTCATAATTATTAATATTATAATTTAAGTTCTTTAATGAATCAATTAGATTCTTTATATTGTACTCCTCATTTTTTAAAGAAATGATAATCGAAAATTTTAGATTAGATAATTTATCTTTGCCGGATCTATTTTCGATTTTGGGAGAAAAATAAATTATTAATGCATTTAGCAGTATATAAAAGATTAGAAAAAAGTAAATAAGATTTATAATCATAACACTTTGTGAAATTAATTACCAAAAATACTGCTTAATAGCATAAAAATAAACTATATTATAAATAAAGGAAAAATTTTTGAATAATTACGAAGATAATTATAAAAATAAAAGAATTATTGCTCTTTGGGCATTTAGTGAATCAGTTTTAGGCGGTATGCTGCATCTTTTAAAGATACCACTGACAGGTTTAGTGGTTGGCGGACTTGCGGTAGTTTTTTTAAGTTTAATAGCTTATCAAAGTTCAAATAAATCATCAATTCTTAAAGCTACATTAATTGTGTTAATTATTAAGTTTGTAATAAGTCCTTATACTCCTATAATGGCATTTGTTTCTGTATCTGTTGAAGGATTATTTTGTTATATATTTAGCGTGTTGTTTGGTAAAAAAAGTATTGGCATTTATTTATTCGCTTTAGCATCATTAACTTTTTTTTCGCTTCAAAAATTATTGACTTTACAAATATTATTCGGAAATTCGTTGTGGGAATCGATAGATGCTTTTTCGGCATTTATTGCTAAACAATTTGGATTAACTGATATTAAAATAAGTGCCGTATTAATAACAATTTATATTTCATTGCACATAATTTCGGGTTTGATTTTTAGTTTTTTGAGTGTAAAACTTATTAACGATTTAAAATCGATTAATTATAGTTCAGATAACAATGTATTTATAAATGATGGAAACGGCAGTTTTGCACCTATAAAAAAGAAATCGAAAAATAAATTTATTAAAAAAATAGCCACTTTAGGAATATTAGCTGCTTTTATAGGATTATCGTATTTGTTAGATGTTGAAAAAGGATTTTACAGTTATTTAATAACAGTTATACGGTTTGTATCAATTATTGTTATTTGGTTATTTTTTGTTTCTCCTTTGTTATCAAAAATTGTAGGCAAATACCTTACAAAAAAACAAAAAAAATATAACGGTGAAGTTGGTGAAATTATTAATGCTTTTCCGCATATAAAAAAAATAAGTTACGATGTTTGGAATGAATTAAAAGATACGAAAGGATTTTTTAAGTATTTTACTTTTGTACATAAAGCTATTATTAACTTCATTATTTATTAATAATTAAAAATAATTATGTCAATTGTTATTTATACGGGAAAAATAAATTCAGGAAAAACAACATCTTTATTAAACTGGTCTTCGGGTCAAAAAGGTGTTAAAGGATTTCTTCAAACTAAACAAGGTGAAGATCGGTTTTTAACCAATATCGAAACAAAAGAGGATATTCCTCTTACAACTAATGAAGATCTTGGTGAAAATAACATTGTAAAATTATGTGCTTTTACATTTATTAAAGATACATTTAACAGAGTCAATAAAGAAATAATATCTATTATTGATTCATTAAATGAGGGAATAATTATTATTGACGAGTGGGGATATATTGAAGAAAATAATGAAGGAATGCACCAGTCGATAACCTATATTATGTCACAATATAAACAAAAAAATATAGATTTTATTATTGTAGTTCGAGAGAAATTAGTTGATAGATTTATACAAAAATATGGACTGATTTCGGCTGATTTTAGAGTAATAGATAACTGTAATGAATTATAAATTATCACAAAAAATAAATAGTCCCAATTTACTATTAATATAAATAATGATATATTAATAAGATATTTTGATACTATTAAGGAATTATTATGAATAATTGGACATGGGAAATTCAAAACGAAGAGTACCTTCAAAAAACCATCAAAAGATGTAAGGAAAAAGGGATAGTTCTCCCTAAATTTAGTGAATTAAAAGATCCTTCAACAATTAAAGAAAGCATCAAAACAAAGTTAAAGGACATTCAAAAAGAAGAACTACATCCATTAAATTTGTTTAGAATAAATTGGAAAAACGATTATAAAACCGGCGGAATTGGAGATATTAATTATTTTGAAATTCCTAAAGAAATTACCGGAATAAAAGCCAGAATAGTTGGACTTGTAGGAAGTGCTTTCCCAACCGGTGCTCATAAAGTAGGCGCAACTTATGGTTGTTTAGCTCCTTATTTGGTTACCGGCAGATTTAATCCGGAATACCACAAAGCTGTATGGCCGTCAACCGGAAATTATTGCCGCGGCGGTGTTTTTAATTCAGCTTTATTAGCAGTTGAAGCAGTAGCAATATTACCTGAAGAAATGAGCAAAGAACGTTTTGACTGGTTAAGAAATATGGGTGCTGAAATTTACGCAACAACCGGATGCGAAAGCAACGTAAAAGAAATTTATGATAAATGTCATGAATTAGAAGCAAAAAGTGATGAATATTATATCTTTAATCAATTTGACCAATTTGGTAATTCAATTTGGCATTATACTGTAACCGGTGCAATGATTGAAGAACTTTATCATAATATTAAAGAAGGCGATCAAAGATTAAGTGCTTATGTAAGTGCAACCGGCTCGGCCGGTACAATAGCCGCAGGCGACTATTTGATAGAGAAGTTCAAGTATACAAAAGTAACCGCTTCTGAGGCCTTACAATGTCCTACAATTCTAAATAACGGCTTTGGTGCTCATAGAATTGAAGGAATTGGCGATAAACATATTCCTTGGGTACACAATGTAAAAAGTTTAGATTCCGCAGTAGCAATTGATGATAATGATCCATTAGCAATTATTAGATTGTTTAATGAACCGGAAGGTAAAAAATATTTAGCATCACTTGGCGTAACAGCTGAACAAATAGAAAAATTAAGTTTACTTGGAATTTCAGGTGTTTCGAATATGCTTTCGGCTATTAAAATGGCAAAATATTATGAATATAATGAAAATGATATAATATTTACTGTTTTTACCGATTCAATGGTTATGTATCAATCAAGATTAGAAGAACTTAATGAACAATTTGGAGCTTATTCGTTAAAACAAGCCGAAATTGACTGGAAAGTTTCAATAATTAAACAGGGAATTGATAATTTTAAAGAATTAAGTTATACGGACAAAAAAGCTGTTCATAACTTAAAATATTTTACTTGGGTTGAACAACAAGGTAAAACCGCTGAAGAATTAAATGCCCAGTGGTATGATGAAAACTATTGGAAAGAAAGATATAACATTGTTGAAAAATGGGATGCCTTAATTGAAAAATTTAATGCTGAAGTAGGACTTTCAATTTAATTATCGGTTATATGAAAATAATAAAAAATGTACTTTTAAATACTAAAAATAATAAATTTAAACCGGCGTTTATTAGGTTTGATGAAAAAATTGCAGATATACATTATGTTTCCGATACGGAAATTGATTGGTCTGAAATTGATACGTTAGACAAAAAAAATAGTGTAATGCAGCAAATTAAATCGGATATTCAATTTGAAGAACCGATAGTTATTGATGGCGGCCATAATTTACTTATATATGGCTCGTTGGATGCTCACGTACATTTTGATACTCCCGGTTTTGAAAGTAAAGAAGATATTGAACATGCAAGTTACTCCGCTGCAGCAGGCGGAGTAACTACTGTTATTGATATGCCGTGTACTTCAATTCCGCCTGTTACTACCGTAAAAAATCTTCTTTTGAAAAAAGAAGCCTTAAAAGGAAGAAGCAGGATAGATTACGGTTTTTGGGGTGGTATTAACAGCGGAAACGCTGATATTAATAATACGATTAAAAAAAATATTGAACATTTGATTGACGAAGGCGTACCGGGTTTTAAGGTTTATACTATTTCCGGTATGACAACATTTAAGGATTTAAGTTATAACGACATTTTGCATATTGCCGAAATTATGAAAAAAACTAAAAGTTTTATGGCCGTACATGCAGAAGATAAGGTAATGATTAAATCGAAAATGGCTGAATTTCAGTTTAAAAATCAAAATGATTGGAAAGCATATTGTGAAACACGCAGTGTTGAAGCCGAAGTAAAAGCTGTTGAAAATATTATTCAAATAGCAGGTAAAACAGGCGCAAGATTTCATATAGTTCATTTAAGTTCCAAACGTGCAGTTGATCTAATAAGAGATGCAAAGAAAAAAGGAATAAAAATTTCAACCGAAACATGTCCTCATTATTTGTATTTTACTCAAAAAGATTTTGAAAACAAATTAATAAGTAATTTTTTAAAAACTGCACCTCCTGTAAAATTTGAGGAAGATAAAGAAGCTTTATGGGAAGGATTAATTGACGGTACTATTGATTATGTTACAACAGACCATGCCGGATGTAACCCGATGATTGATAAAATGTCATCAAATTTTTGGAATGTTTATGGTGGTATTCCCGGTGTTCAGCATAGAGTGCCTTTTTTATTTTCGTTTGGTTTTAAAACAGGAAAACTTTCTTTAAGCAAAACAATCGATTTATTAAATCCGTATTCATTTTTTATGTTTGATTCAAAAGGAGCACTTGCAAAAGATTTTGATGCCGATTTTGCATTAATTGATTTGTGGAATAGTGAAAAAACTACTTATGCCAATATGTTAAACAAAGGTAAATACACACCGTTTGAAGGTGTTGAGTTTAATTCAATTGTTTTAAGTACTATTTTACGCGGTGAAGTTATTTTTGATAAAAATAATAAAAAGAATGAAATAAAAGAGAAAAACGGCAAGTTTTTAAGTGTGGTATCATAAATGGAAAAAATATTATTAAAAAATGGCTGGTTTTGCCAAATAATTAACAATAAAATTGTTCCGTTTTATGGTTCATTAAAAATAGAAGATGGGAAAATTAAAAAGTTTTTTAATGAAAATGAATCATTATTAACAGATAGTTTAAGTGAATGCTGTACCGAAATTATTGATTTACAGGGTAAATTTGTTACTGTTCCATTTACAAATTTTCATGAACATATTTATTCCAAGCTGGCAAAAGGATTAAAATTATTTTCTCCTTTATCAAATTTTAATGAAATTCTTGCTGATTATTGGTGGCTTGTTGATAAAGCATTAGATGAAGAAATGGTTCATTATAGTGCTCTTTTAACCGGTATAGATTCCATTAAAAACGGTATTGGAGTTATTTTCGATCATCATTCTTCACCTGATTTTACCTTTGGCAGCTTAAATACCATTGCAAAAGCATTAAATACTCTTAGTCTTAAAAATGTATTATGTTATGAAGTTACGGATAGAAACGGCGTGGAAAAAAGTTTCGAATCTATTGAAGAAAACCTGTCGTTTATTAAAAATCATCAAACTGATTATTCAAAAGGATTGTTTGGAATGCATGCTTCATTTACAATTGATGATTCTACCCTACAAACAATAGCATCAAAATTAGAAGGTTTAGATTCCGGAATACATATACATATTTGCGAAGATAAAGCAGATAGAACTGAATCAATAAGAAAATATAACAATTCGCCGCTAGAAAGACTGCTTAAATATAATTTGGTTAACAAAAAAAGCATACTTTCGCATGGTGTTGACTTAAATTTAGAAGAATTAAATACAATAAAATCAATTGGTGCAAATATTGCGTTAAATCCGGATTCCAATTTAAATAACTACGTTGGTTTAATTGATTTTAATAAAATAAAAGATCAAAAGTTGCTTTTTGGCAGTGATGGAATGCACTCCAATATGTTAAAAAGTTTAAAAAATGTGTTCCTATTAACTAGATATCAAGGATTTAGTTTTGGCGAATCATTTGAATTAATTACTAAAATATTTGCTAATCAATTAAATTATTTAGATAAATTTTTCCAAAATAACTGTAAATTGCAAATAAATAATTCGGCTGATATAGTTATTTGGGATTATGTACCTCCTACAATAGTTAACGAAGAAAATGTTTGGGGTCATATTATTTATGGATTAACCGAATCTACAGCTAATGATTTTATTAGTGCAGGAAAGTTTATTATGAAAGATAAACAGTTAACAACCATAAATGAAAAACAAGTATTATTTGAAGCTAGGGAACAGGGGACAAAATTATATTCAAAAATTGCATCTTTAGGTGGTAAATGAATGAATTTCAATATGTAGGAAAACAAATAATTAGGGAAGACGGTTACAGCAAAGTTACAAGTTATGTTAAGTTTGCTGATGATTATTCTTTTCCCGGCATGTTATATGGGGTAATGGTTAGGATACCTGTTACACATGCTAAAATTTTAAGTATAGATTTTTCAAAAATAATTGGATCAGAATTTCTTGAAACAATTATTACTGCGGATGATATTAAGGGAGTAAAAAATGTTGGTGCAATTGTTAAAGATCAACCAATTTTTTGTGATAAAACAGTTTTAACATGCGGTGATGTTTTAGCCATGCTTGTTGGCCCCGATGAAGAAGAATTACATAAATTGGCAAAATTAGTTGATGTAAAATACGAAAAATTGGACTGTTTAACAGATCCGGAAAAAGCGTTAGAAAAAGATGCTTTTCTTTTACATCCCGAGCTAAATACTAATTTAATAATTCATTATCCTTTAAGAAGAGGGAATATAGATAAAGGTTTTGAAGAAAGTGATTATGTAATTGAACAAAAATATAAGACCGGATATCAGGAGCACGCATATTTAGAGCCGGAATGTGTTATTGCAATTCCGGGAACACGGGAGCACGATGTTGAAGTTGTTGGGAGCATACAAAATCCATTTACAGCAAGAAACGTTGTTGCAGCTGTAGTAGGCACTTCGTTATCTAATGTTAGAATAAAACAAGCAACATTAGGCGGATCTTTTGGTGGTAAGGATGATACAATGAATGTATTATCTGCACGGGCAGCTATTGCGGCATTAAAATTAAGAAAACCGATAAAGATAAAATATTCGCGTGAAGAATCGATTTTAGAGTCGTATAAGCGGCATCCGTATATTTTAAATTATAAGGTTGGCTTTAATAAAGATGGTAAATTAAAAGCCATGAAAATTGACATTCTTGCGGATGGCGGAGCATACGCTTCAATGTCTCCTTTTGTAACCTGGCGATCTGTTGTTCAAGCTACAGGTCCTTATGAAGTGGAAAATGTGTGGACTGATGTAAAAGCTGTTTATACAAACAATCCTTACACGGGAGCATTTAGAGGATTTGGTTCACCCCAACCGATTTTTGCCCAAGAATCGTTAATGGATGAAATTGCTGAAATATTAAAAATATCACCTTATGAAGTACGAAAAATTAATGCATTAAAACAAAATTCTGTAACAGCAAGCGGACAAGTACTTAAAGACCATGATGTTAACTTATTGGAAATACTTGAATTAGCTGCTAATAAAACAGAATTTACTTCAAAATGGAAAAATAATAATCAATCTAAAAAAATTCCATTTGTATTAGAAAATAAAAAAAATATTGAATCAATATTATTAAAATCGGATGAGTTTATTTTACCTGAAGATGAATTTAAAAAAGGTATTGGTCTTTCAATAAGTTATAGAGGATGCTCCCTGGGAGCTGAAGGTGTTGATGCAGCTGCGTCATATATTTCTATTCAAAATGATGGGAGCATGTATCTTTCCTGCGGTTTAGCTGAAAATGGACAAGGAATGCGTACAACTTTTCAAATAATAGCTGCTGAAGTTTTTGGAGTTGATCCATCGGTGATTTATTATTTGGATCACGATACGGTTGTAATACCTGACAGCGGTCCTACGGTTGCATCACGTAGTACATTGATGGGTGGCGGAGCAGTTAAACAAGCAGCTGAAATATTGAAAAAAAGATTTATTGACTTTTTAAAAGTTGAAAAATCGTTAGATGAAAATGCGGAAATAATATTTAAGAATAATAAAGTTATTTATGATGAAAAAAATGATAAATATATATTATTCAAAGATTTATGCCGATTAGCTTATTCAAAAGGTTTAAGCCTTGCAGCTCTTGGCTGGTATAAAGGTCCGCATGTTGGATGGGATGAACATAGTGGTCAAGGGGAAGCTTATTTTACTTATGTATATGGCTGCCACGTTGCTGAAGTTACAGTGAGCACTATTACGGGGGAAGTATTTATTGATAAAATAACGGCAATACATAATTGCGGTACAGTAATAAATAAGATTGGAGCAGAAGGCCAAATATATGGTGGTGTTACTCAAGGAGCCGGTTATGGTCTTTGGGAGCACATTTCTACTGTTGATGGGTATATTAAAGAATTAAACTATGATAATTATTTAATTCCTACCAGTTTGGAAATTGGTGATATAGAAGCAATATTTTTAGAAGGAAAAGATCCTTATGGAGCATGGGGTGCTAAATCACTTGGCGAACCAACATTGGAATTAACTTCCGCTGCTATATCCAACGCTGTTAAAAATGCTACCGGCAATAGATATATGGATTTACCATTAAATATTGAAGAAGTAAAAATACGTGAAAAATTGTCTCCAAACTCTTTAGTACGGGGGAGTGTATAATATGTTCAAAAATATAAATTACGTTGATTGTACGAGCTTACAGAGTGTATTTGAGTATATTGAAAACGAATCTTTGAAATGCTGCATTATTGCAGGCGGAACGGATGTAATAACCGGTATAAGAAATGAATCAAACCGTTTTAGTAAACTGGATTACATTCTTGATCTTAAAAATATACCTGAGGTTCATAATATTGAAGAATATGAAAATTTCTATTTAATTGGTGCATTTGTTACATTCAGCCAGATAATTGATAATGAAAAAATAAAAAACGAATATCCTTTATTAATTGATGCTGTTAAAAGAATAGGTAATTTACAGGTAAGGAACCGTGCCACAATTGGCGGAAATATTGTAAACTGTGCTCCGTGTGCTGATAGTGTTCCTCCTTTATTGGTTTACGATGCTAAAGTAATTATAAAATCTAAGGATGAAGAAAAAGAACTACTGCTTTCGGATTTTTTAATTTGTCCATATAAAACCAAATTAAAATCAAACGAAGTATTATGTTATATTAAAATTCCTAAAAACAATGAAAAATTAAATGGTACTTTTGTAAAACTTGGTAAACGAAGAGGTGTTGCAATAAGCAGAATTTCATTGGCTATACTATTAAAAACAAATGGTAAAGTGTTACAAACAATAAAATTTGCAAGCGGAGCAATTACACCTATAGCATCAAGATTTTATGAGATAGAACAAAAATTTGTTGGCAAAGAATTTAATGATTCTGAAATAAAAGAATTTACACACGCAGTTGCAAGCGAAATATTATCTAAAACCGGAATAAGGTGGTCTTATCCCTATAAATTACCGGTGTTTCAACAATTATTATTTTGTGAAATAAAGAAACTAATATTATGAGTATAAAAATTTCATTTAAGTTAAATGGTTCAATGGTAACAAAATCAATTGAGCAAAATAAAAGATTATTAGATTTTTTGCGTGATGATTTTGGATTAAGCAGCTTAAAAGAAGGCTGTGGAGTTGGAGAATGTGGTGTATGTACTGTCTTGGTTAATAACATTGCAGTAAATTCGTGTTTAATGTTAGCACCACAGGCAGAAGGAGCAGAAATATTTACGGTTGAAGGACTTAACGACAATTCTGATTTTAAGAGATTCCAAAAAAACTTTTTGGAGCACGGTGCGGTTCAATGCGGATTTTGTACCCCCGGTATGTTAATTTCATCGTATGCGCTTTTTTTGAAAAATAAACATGCTTCAATTGAAGAAATAAAAGAAGCTATTTCAGGAAATCTTTGCAGATGTACCGGATATAAACCAATAATTAAAGCTATTCATTCAACTATTAATGGTGACTAAATGAGTGTTACTGACATAAACATTTTGGGGATGAGTTTTAAAAATCCTATTATGACAGCTGCTGGACCAACCTCAGCAAATTATGAATTATTAAAAAGTGCAGTTGATGGCGGAGCAGGTGGTATTGTAACCAAAACCATTAGTGTTAAACCAGCTCGTGTTCCTGTGCCAAACATATATTCTCCTGCCCCAGGTAGTTTAATGAATGCCGAATTATGGTCGGAATGTGACTACAAAGAATTTATTGATATTGAACTTCCGAAGATACACGATTTGGGTGTTCCGGTAGTATTATCATTGGGATATACTCCTGATGATATGATTGAAATGACAAAATATCTTAAAGGAAATAAGAATTTTGATGCGGTAGAATTTTCTATACATTATGTTAGTAAAGATGTTGAAAACATTAGAGTTATAGCCGAAGCATTAAAATCAAATCTAGATGTTCCTGTGTTTGCTAAATTTAGCCCTGCAATACAAGATATTCATGCAATGGTAAAAACATTGGATCCGGTTGTTGACGGTTTTGCAGCTATAAATAGTGTTGGCCCTACATTGGATTTTGACATTGAAACATTGCAGCCTTATATGGGGAGCAATGATGGACGCGGCTGGCTTTCGGGTCGGGCAATTTTACCCATAGGGTTACATTTTGTGGCAGCAATTGCTCAAGCAACAGATAAACCTATTTTAGGTGTTGGCGGAATTAGAAACGCTGAAGATATTATTAAGTATTTTATGGCAGGAGCAAGTGCTGTACAAGTATGCTCCCATGCAATTTTACAAGGTCCTACTGTTTATTCGCGATTGAATAAAAACGTAGAAAAATGGCTTGAGAAAAAAGGATACTCAAATATCGATCAAATTAAAAACGTTATTAATAGTAAATTAAATCAAGAAGTTAAATATTTGAATGAAAAACCTGAATTTAAACCTGTTTGGGATAAAACTTCATGCAATTTATGCAAAAGTTGTGCAACAGTATGTACACATGAAGCTATTTCATTTACTAAAAAAGAATTGTTAATTGATTACAATAAATGTGTTTCGTGTGGATTATGTACAACAACATGTCCGCATGATTCGTTAAAAATGGAACTATTAGAAACTATATAAAAAGAGGAAGTAAGATGGAATATGAAATTGATATTCAAAAAGTAAAAGAAAAAGTACTTGCAAACAAAGAATTAATTGCAAAAGAAATTCAAAAAATAATTAGCATTAAAAGTTATAGCGGTGACGAAAAAGAAGTTGTTGACTATTTAGTTAGTCGTATGAAAGAATATAATTTTGATGAATATAAAAATGATTCATTAGGATCAGCTATTGGAAGAATTGGCGAAGGTAAAGTAAAAATTATGTATGATGCACACATAGATACTGTACATGTTACTGAATCTGAAGATTGGGAATATCCACCATTTGAAGGTAAAATAGTTGATGGTAAAATTTATGGAAGGGGAGCAGTTGATGAAAAACCGGCTATGGCTGGTTATTTAGTTGCCGGAAAAATTATTAAAGAATTATTTGGTAACGAAGAACTTCCATTTACTTTATATACAGTGGGATCATGTTTGGAAGAAGATGTTGATGGATTTCCATTAATGCACATTATGGAAAAAGAAAACATTGTTCCTGATTTTGTTGTTTTGGGCGAACCGACTGATATGACAGTATTTCGCGGACAAAGAGGCAGAATGGAAATTAAAGTAACAACTTATGGCAAATCAGCTCATGGAGCACATAATAGTAAAGGTATTAATGCCGTTTACAAAATGACTAAAATAATTTCAGAGATTGAAAAATTAGATAAAGAATTACCTGTTCAACAACCACTTGGTAAAGGTTCAATTACTGTATCTAATATTATTTCAAATGCTCCGTCAATGTGTTCGGTTCCTGACAGATCACAAATCCATATTGATAGAAGAATGACTGTTGGCGAAAATGAAGAATCGGTTATTAACGAATTAAAAGAAATTGCTAAAAAAGTAAATGTTGAAGCAGATGTAAATGTTCCAATTTATTCCGGTAAAGGATGGACAGGTTACGAATTTACTAACAAAGCATATTTCCCAACATGGTATTTTGATGAGGATCACGCTATTGTTAAATCAGGTTTGGAAGCAGCTTCAATTGCATTGGAAAAAGAAGCAAAAAGCAGTTTCTGGAGTTTTTCAACCAATGGTGTGGCAACAGCAGGAACTAAAGGAATTCCAACAATAGGATTTGCTCCGGGAGATGAAAGTTTAGCTCATTCATCAAAAGAATATATTGTTTTGGAAGATTTATTCAAAGCAGTTGTTTTTTATGTTTTATTCCCATTTATATTAACCAAGAACTTAAAATAATTTAATATAGGAGACTATTATGGTTACTAACTTAAAAGGAAAACATTTTCTTACATGCGACACTTGGAGCAAGCAAGAATTAGATACAGTTTTTGAAACTGCTTTTGACTTAAAGAAAAAATTTGCCCGTGAAGAACTTACAAATCTGCTCCCATTTAAGACATTATTTATGATCTTTTTTGAACAGTCAACACGTACAAGAAATTCAATGGAAGCCGGTATGACTCAATTAGGCGGACATGCACATGATTTAACAGCTGATAAGATGCAAATATCACATGGCGAAGCTCCAAAAGATACTGCTATTATTTTATCAAGCATGGGTCATGGAATTGCTTCAAGAAACTGTTTTTATGGAGTTGGAAACGCTTACTTGAATGAAATGGCAAAATATTCAAAACGTCCGGTTATGTCATTGCAGGATGATGTTTATCATCCATTCCAGGGATTAGCTGACTTAATGACAATATTTGAACATTTTGGCAATAACACAAAAGGCTTAAAAGTAACTGTTTCTTGGGCTTATGCCGATACACATTCAAAACCACTTTCAGTACCTCAAACACAAATGTTGCTTTTCCCGCGATATGGTATTGATGTTACAATAGCTCATCCAAAAGAATTCCCATTATCTAAAAATATTGTTGAAAAAGCAAAATTAAACGCCGCTGCTGCAGGAAGTAAACTTTCATTTACAAACGATATGGATGAAGCTTTTGAAGGAGCACATATTGTTATTCCTAAAAACTGGGGCGGTTTTGGTTATTATGATGTTGACCATTATTTACAGAATGAAAATGAATGTAAAAAAGAAATGAAATCTAATTTGGAAAAATATCATAATTGGATTTGTGACGATAAGAAAATTAAATTAGCCGATAAAAATGTTAAATTAATGCATGCTTTGCCGGCTGATAGAGGAAATGAAGTTACAGACGAAATTTTAGATAATCCTGATATTTCAATTGTTTTTGATGAAGCAGAAAACAGACTTCATACAGCGAAATCTATTATGGCATTAACAATGTAATTTTTAAACTAAAAAGTAATTATATGCACTATCAATATAAATGTACAAAATGTAATAAAGAATATAATGCAAATTATATTGAAGAAAACAATATTTACTTATGTCCTGATTGCGGAGCACTAGAAAAGAATGCTCCGCTTGAAGGAGTTTTAAGTGTTGTTTACGATTATAAAAATATTATTGCTAAATATGGAAAAGAGAAAATTGCTACTACAATATCAGCCGAGTTTAGCTCTATTCCCGAATTATATCCTTTGGAGTTTTCAAACAATAATTCAAAAATTTCTTTTCCCGGAATATTACCGGATAAATTTAAACGTGTTCAATTGTCCTCATTTTTTTCTGAAATTAACTATAAAGGAATGGACTTAAAACTAATTGATGACACAAGAAATCCCACCTTTTCATACAAAGACAGGGCTTCTGTTTTAGTGGCATTTAAAGCAATGCAGCTAAAAAAGGAATCAGTTATTTGTGCTTCAACAGGGAACGCCGGATCATCAATTGCAGGTATATGTTCACGACTTGGATTAAAATCCATAATATTTGTACCCGAAAAAATACCGGTACCAAAAAAGCTGCAAATTGAAATGTATGGCGCAGAATTAATTAAAGTTGCCGGTGATTATGATTTAGCATTTGATTTAAGTTTAGAAGTCAGTAATGCCCTAAATTTATATAATAGAAATACAGCCTACAATCCTTTAACAATTGAAGGTAAAAAAACTTCAGCTTTTGATATTTATAAAGAATACGGAAATAATCTTCCGGATTATATAATTGTTCCGGCCGGAGATGGTGTTATTTTGGGCGGTTTATATACCGGATTTCTAAATTTATTAAATCTTGGATTAATTGACTGTTTGCCTAAGTTTATAGCAGCCCAGCCAAAAAACGGCTGCGCAATTGTTGATTATTTTGAAAAAGGTGTTTTTGAATATAAAAGTTCGGAAACAATTGCTGACAGTTTAAGTGCCGGTGCACCACGAAATTTATTTATGGCAAATGAAGCATTAAAAAAATCCGGCGGTTTTGGTGTTCGTATTGATGATTATGATACATTAAAATTTCAACGTGAATTAAGCAGTAAATTTGGCTTTTTGGTTGAACCGGCTGCAGCTATTACTTTTGCCTGTGCCGATTATTTAATTGAATCCGGTTTAGTCTCTGCAAAAGATAATGTTTTATTGATGTTGACAGGGAATGGTTTAAAGGATACAAAGTCCTTTGAAAAATTTGCAAATATTGATAAAGTATTTAATAAAGATGAAATATTTAATCATTTTGGTATAAATACTTGAAATCCGAAATTAGTAGTTTAATTTTAACTGCGGGATTATCTACCCGAATGGTAGATTTTAAACCGTTGCTTAAATTTAATAATATTACTTTTTTGGAAAATATAATAAACAAAACACTTCTTGTGTCCAATCAAGTTATTATTGTTACGGGCTATAGACATGAAGAGATTAAAAATCTAATTTTAGAGAAATATAGTTTTAATACTCAAATTAAAATTATTTTTAATTCCCGGTTTAACGAACCAATGTTTTTATCATTACAAACCGGTTTAAAAGAAGTAAAAAAAAATAACTGGGTTTTGTATCATTTTATAGACCAGCCAATAATACCCGATGAATTTTACAAGCAATTTGTTAACCAAATTGATGAAGAATTTGAGTTTATTCAACCAACTTTTAATACAAAAAAAGGGCATCCGTTACTATTTAATTTCAAATTTGTAAAACATTTATTAAATTCCGATATTACTTCAAATTTACGTGATGAAATTTGGAAAACAGATTTAAAGAAAAAATATTGGGAGTCTACGTTTCCGCAGATATTAAAAGATTTTGATACTCCCGATGATTATAAAAAAATAGATGAGGTTTAGAAATGGATATAATAAAAAAAATAAATGAGTTAAAAGAAAATAATCAAAATTTTTGTGTGGCAACAATAGTAAAAACGCAGGGATCAACACCCGGTAAAGTAGGTTTTAAATATATAATTGTAGATAATGGCAATAAATTTGGAACAATTGGCGGCGGTGCAATTGAAACAAAAGTATTTGATGAATGTTTGCACAGAATAAAAAAAAATGAATCTATATTAAAAGAATATATTTTGACGGATGCAGAAAACTTTGAATCCGAAGGAGCAGAAGTTGTTAAAATGATGTGCAGCGGTAAAATTTGGGTTTATTATGAAGTTTATTTAGCTGAAAAAGTTGTTTACGTTATTGGCGGCGGACATGTAGGTAAGGAAGTTGGATATTATTTAAAGCCATTAAACTACAAAACAGTATTAGTGGATAATAGAAAAGAAATGGCAACAAAAGAGGCAAATCCTTATTTTGATGAAATAATATTTGCTGAATATGAAGAGTATTGTTCAACTTTTAATCCACCGGCAAATTCTTTTTTTGTAATTTTAACACACGGCCATGCCTTTGATTATATTGCTGCTAAAAAAATTGTTGAAAGGAAAATAGAAACAAAATATATTGGAATAATTGCCTCAAGTATAAAAGCAGCAAAATTAAAAGAAATGTTAAAGGAAGATATTGGAAATGATATAGATTTAAGCAGCATTTATTCGCCAATTGGACTTAATATTGGCGGAGATACAGCAAGTGAAATAGCACTTTCAATTTGCGCACAAATACAGTCAATAGTATTTAATAAAAATAATTAGGCTTAATAATGAGTATAAAAAGGTCGGAATTACGAGTTGATGCACGCGAAAAACTTAATGGTGAAGCCAAATATATTAGAGATGAAAAATTTGAAAATATGATTTACGGCACAACTGTTAGAAGTGCAATTTCAAATGGAAATATTAAGGATATAATATTTTTACCCGATTTTGATTGGGATAACATTACAGTTGTAACAGCTAAGGACGTTTTTTACAATCAGGTTGCATTTTTGGAATTTGATATGCCGTTTTTAGCCGAAAATGTTGTTCGTTATGTAGGTGAACCCATAGTATTATTAGCTTCGGATGATAAAGAAAAATTAGCTGAAGCAAAAAAACATATAAAAATTGTTTACGAAGAATTGCCATGTATTATTGATTTAATGTTATCTGAAAATTCGGATATAAAATTATATAAAAACAATAATATATTTAAAGAAATAAAAATTGAAAAAGGTGATTTAAACCAGGCAAAACAGGAAGCCAAACATGTTATTAAAATTGAAACCGAAACCGGTTTTCAAGAACATTTATATTTGGAGCCGCAGGGTTTAGTAGCTATACCTGAAGATGGCAGGGTAATTATAAAAGGTTCAATGCAATGCCCTTATTATATTAAAAATGCTTTGGAAAAAATGCTTGGTGAAAACTATCAGGTTACTGTTATACAATCGATAACAGGCGGGGCTTTTGGCGGTAAAGAAGATTTCCCTTCATTATTAGGCGGACATGCTGCTTTGTTAGCTATTAAAGCCAATAAACCTGTGGCAATGTTTTATGATAGAGAAGAAGATATTTTATTCACAACTAAAAGACATCCTTCCAAATGTTTTTATACTGCTTATGTTGATGAATTTGGAAAAATTTTAGGTTTAGATACAAAAATTTATTTTGACGGCGGTGCATATTCAACTTTATCTTCAGTTGTGCTTTCAAGAGGTGCTTTAACATCAGCCGGTTCATATTATATTCCAAATGCATCGGTAATAGCCAAAGCAGTGGCAACCAATACGGTTCCAAGTGGTGCTTTTAGAGGTTTTGGCGGTCCCCAAGCTGTATTTGCCGTTGAAATGCTTATTGAAAAAATAGCACTTGAGTTAAATATTAATCCGCTTGAGGTGAGACAAAGAAACCTAATTCAAGCCGGATTGGATACCATAACAAAACAATTATTAAAATATAGTGTTTCTTCCAAAGAAACATTGGCCGATGTTTTACAAATGAGCGGTTACGTTAAAAAGTATGAAGATTTTAAGAAAAACAATAAATCAATTCTTGAAAAATTAAAATCAGGAATATATCCTAAAAAAGATAATGATGACAAATTAAAGGGAATTGGGTTGGCATTATCAGTTCATGGTGCAGGATTTACCGGTACCGGAGAAAATAAGATCCACGGTAAAATGAAATGTGAAGTGTTAGAAGATGGAAGAATAGAAATATTTACCGCACAAACAGAAATGGGACAAGGTTTAAAAACTACTTTTCGCAAAATACTGGCAGATGCCCTAAAAATTAACATGAAAGATGTTATATTATCCGAAGTTAATACCGATTTGGTTCCTAATTCAGGTCCTACAGTTGCATCACGTTCCACAATGGTTATAGGTAGTTTATTAACTGACGTTGCAAAAGATTTGTTAGATGAATTATCTGAAAAAGTAAAAACAATGAAGGGTAAAGTTTACGATTATAAAGAAGGTTATTTTAGTGACGGCGAAGATATAATTTCATTTAAAGAAATGGCTAAAACAATTAGCGGTAAAATAATATTAAAAGAATATTCACATCCACCGCTAATTAAATTTGACGATGTTAATTATGTCGGCGATGCTTATCCGGTATTTTCGTGGGCAGCTTCAATTGCCGAATTAGAAATTGATCCAATTACATTTGAATCAAAAGTAATAAATTTTTATACATCGCATGATATAGGAAAGGCAATAAATCACGATCAGGTTGTTGCTCAAATACAAGGCGGTTGTTTACAAGGAATTGGATATGCTCTTTATGAAAGGACAGAAATTAAAAACGGAAAATTTGATGTGTCGGGATTTAATGATTACATTATTCCAACTTTAACTGAATCACCAAATTTTTATGTAAATGTAATTGAAAATCCTTATCCTTTTGGTCCTTTTGGCGCAAAAGGTTTGGGCGAATTACCTTTAGTTGGTGCAAGTCCCGCAGTTGCTTCGGCATTTTGGATGGTATTTGGTAAGGAATTTAATAAAATTCCAATTTTGCCGGAAGAGATTCTTACTAAACTTTTAGAAAAGGAAGAGTGATATATGCTAATTAAATTTAATCTAAATTATAAAGACGTTGAAATAGATGTTAATCCTAAAAAAAGACTACTTGACCTTTTAAGGGAAGATTTTTTAATGTTAAGCATTAAAGAAGGATGCGGAAAAGGCGAATGTGGAGCCTGTACAGTATTTTTTGAAGGTAAACGAGTTAATTCCTGTTTAATTCCTGCTTTTCAACTAAATAACAAACAAGTTATAACACTTGAAAAAATAAAAGAATGGGATGCTTATAAATTATTAGAAAACTCATTTATTGAAAAAGGTGCGGTTCAATGCGGATTTTGTATTCCGGGTTTTATTATGTCTACTATTTCACTTTTTAACGAAACCTCAGGTAATTTGACAAAAAATGCAATTGAAGAAGGGCTTGGCGGAAATATTTGCAGATGTACCGGATATTCAAAAATAGTTGAAGCAATTTATTCCTTTACGGAAGATGATAATTTTGCCGCAAAAATTAAGGAGGGATTCAGTAATGAATAATAAATTTGATTTATGCGTAAAACAACCCCATAATATTAACGAATTGGATGATTTGTTAATAAATTCAAAAGAAAAATTTGAATTTGTTTCCGGCTGTACTGATTTAATGGTGCAAAATGCCAAATGGGATACATTTAATAATATGATTGATTTATCCAGTGTTGGCGAAATATTTAATACTATTAAAATCCAAGATAATAATATAATTATTGGTGCTGCTGTTCCTTTGACCGAGATAATTAATTCCGATATTGTTGCAGATAACATTCCCATTTTATCTAAATGCTGCAGTATGATAGGTTCGGTTCAAATACAAAACAGGGGAAGTCTTGGCGGGAATATTGGCAATGCTTCACCGGCGGGTGACTCTCTGCCATCTCTTAATGCTTTAGATGCTGAATTATTAATCGGTCCAAAAATAAATGGTAATTTTAAGGTAGTTAAATTAGCCGATTTTTTTACAGGTTTCAAAAAATCTATTTTACAGGAAAATCAGTATATAGCCTTTATTCAAATTCCAATTACTGAAAGAAAACCGGATTATTGGTATTTTCGTAAAGTTGGACAAAGATATTCAATGGCTATTAGTAAAGTATCACTTTCTGTTATGATATGGAAAAATGATGATGTTATTGAAGATATTAAAATAAGTACCGGTAGTGTAAATGCCGTAATTAAAAGAGAGATAAATACTGAAAATATTTTAAGAAATATTTCCTTGACTGAAGAATTAATTTATAAAGCTGTTGAAGAAATTAAAAATGAAGTTAGTCCAATAACTGATATAAGATCAAATAATATATACCGAAAGCATATAACAGGCGAGTTATTAAAAGAGGCATTATTTTTAGCAATATAGGAATATTTTTAAAGTAATGTGTTCTGCGTCATAGTGTGGAAAATTTGTGATTTAAAGATTGTGAAATTAATAAATAAAATTATATCTTAGTCATAAGAATTTTGACTATTACTTTTTTGAAATATTAAAAATTATTATAACTTAATTAATTGGAGGAACTATGAAAAAATACTCATTTTTATTCACTTTGTTGGCAATTAGTTTATTAATGTGGAAATGCGGCGGCAGCCAGCCATTACCAGAAACCGATAAAATCGAAATTCCGGATTGGTTTTTAACTCCACCTGAAGATCCAAATTATTTTTATGGTGTAGCTACATCTACTTCTAAAGATATGCAATTGGCAATTGATAAAGCTACAACCGATGCACGTGCAAAAGTAGCTCAACAAGTTGAAATTAAGATTCAAGGTTTACAAAAGAAATTTGATGAAGAAGTTGGAACAGGCGAAAACACTACTATTTTACAACAATTTACACAAGCCACCAAAACTGTTGTTAACACCAGTTTAACAGGCAGCAAAGTAAAAGAGAAAAAACTTTATCAAGACGGGAAAAACTGGAGAGCTTATATTCTTTTAGAATATCCTGTTGGTGCCGCTAACACTGCATTAATGCAGCAGTTACAAAAACAAGAAGAATTATATACAAGATTTAGATCTTCACAAACTTTTAAAGAGTTAGACGAAGAAATGAATAAAAAGTAATTTTTACTTGAAAGAATTATTATAAAAAAAGGAGCTGAATAAGCTCCTTTTTTAGTTTAAATAACAATCTATATGTAAATAAATTTGGGGTATTATAGATACAAATTTTTGAGTAATAGCAATATTTTGTCTTGACGATCAAAAAGAATTTAAATAATAAATATGGCTAAATTTTTGAATTTAAGCAAATTTTTGGTTATATTTGCACGTCTAAAAATAAGGTGCTATGAGAGAACTCGATAATTTAAACCCCGAACAACGTAAAGCAGTTGAATATACCGGTGGTCCGCAAATGATAGTTGCCGGAGCAGGGTCAGGCAAAACAAGAGTATTAACCTACAAAATTGCCTACCTTCTACAAAATGGATATGAACCGGAATCCATTTTATCACTTACATTTACAAATAAAGCAGCTCGGGAAATGAAAGACCGAATTGTTTTATTAATTGGGGACGATGCTGAGAAATTATGGACAGGAACGTTCCACTCGATTTTTGCTAGAATATTAAGAACAGAAGCAAAAAAAATTAACTACGAATCGAATTTTTGTATTTATGACAGGGAAGATTCAGTTTCACAGATATCATTTTTAATTGAATTACTAAACTATAATAATGTTGAAGGTTTGACTTCATCGGCAGTTCAGCATAGAATTAGTAATTTAAAAAATCAGATGATAATGCCTGATAATTATATTACAAACATAGCTAAAACTCCTCTTGAAAAAAAGATTGCCGAAATTTATGTTGAATATAATAAAAGGTTAGTTGAAAATAATTCGATGGATTTTGATGATTTATTATTAAAACCAATTGAATTGTTTAATACAAACCCAAAAGTATTGCAAAAATACGCAAAACAGTTTAAATATATTTTGGTTGATGAATATCAAGATACCAACAAAGCACAATATGAACTATTAAAATTATTAAATGCCAATAGAGGCAAAATTTGTGTTGTTGGCGATGATGCCCAAAGTATTTACGGTTGGCGCGGTGCTGAAATTAGAAACATTTTGGAATTTGATAAAGATTTTCCAAAAGCAAAAACGTTTAAATTAGAACAAAATTACCGTTCAACAAAAGTAATTTTGCGAGCTGCTGATTCTGTAATTAGAAATAATACACAGCAAATTCCAAAAACTTTATGGACTGAAAATAAAGAAGGTGAATTAATAACTTTAATTCGCTGTTCGGATGAAAAAGATGAAGCAATACAAATTGCTAAACAGATAAAAAAAGAAATTACAACACGCAAACTATCATTAAATGATATTGCAATTTTATATCGGTTAAATTCGCAATCGCGTGCATTAGAAGATGCATTTAGACGTGCAAAAATACCCTATAAAATTATTGGCGGCGTTGAATTTTACCGCCGTAAAGAAGTAAAAGATATTGTTGCTTATTTACGTGTATTAAGCAATCAGCAGGATGAAGAAAGTTTATTAAGAGTTATGAATTTCCCTCAAAGAGGTATAGGAAGTACTTCAATAAGCAAAATGATTGCATTTGCAAGAAAATTGAATATCAATTTGTTTACAACAATGTCGCGTGTATTTGAAGTTATTGAAGTAAAAGAACGTATTCAAAAAAATGTTAAACAATTTAAGTTATTATTAGATAAATATATAGAACTTAAAAATAAGTTAGCTCTTCCTGAATTAATACATGCTCTTGTTGATGAACTTGGTGTATTAAAGATATTTAAGGATGAAAACTCACCCGAATCGATGGCAAGATATGATAACGTTCAAGAATTGCTTTCTGCAATAAGTGACTTTGCTAAACAAAAACCAAAAGCAACTATTGAAGAGTTTTTGGCTGATGTTTCATTAATAGCCGGTGTTGATCAGTTTGACCAGCAAAATAATTCAGTTACTTTTATGACAGTTCATTCTGCCAAAGGACTTGAATTTCCGATAGTATTTATTTCAGGTTTGGAAGAAGATATTTTCCCGTTAAATCAAAAATTCGATTCGGACGCAAAAGCAGAAGAAGAAAGACGATTGTTTTATGTAGCAATTACCAGAGCTGAAAAGAAAGTTTATTTAACTTATGCAAGATCGAGATATAGATTTGGCGAAGTAGCTTATCAAAACAAATCCAGATTTTTAGAAGAAATTGATCCCGAAACTATTGCTGATATGAATGGTGGTCCGGGTAGAAAAGCAGGAAGAAGACGTAAAACTTATTTTGATGAGTTTTATCAGGAAGGATTTGATGATTTTGATCAAGAAAGAAGAAATTTACGCGTTGGCAGCCGAGTAACTCATGAAAACTTTGGAGTTGGAAAAATTCAAGCTATTACAGGAACAGGCGATATGCAAAAAGTTACCGTAGCTTTTGAAGATATGGGTATTAAACAGCTGTTAGTAAGATTAGCAAATTTAAAATTATTATAGATTATTTAAATAAATAAATCTTTAGGAGTAAAAATGAAGATCGGGATATTAACCGGCGGTGGAGATTGCCCCGGGTTAAATGCAGTTATCCGTGCAGTTGTTCGCAAATCAATCCAATTAGGACATGAATGCGTTGGTTTAAGAAATGGCTGGAAAGGATTATTAGAAAAAAATGCTGAACCACTTGGTTTAGATGCAATTTCCGGAATTTTACATCGTGGCGGTACAATACTTGGTTCATCACGTACAAACGTATATAAAATACCAGACGGCGAACAAACAGCAATTAACAGTATGAAAGAATTAGGTTTAGATGCTTTAGTTGCAATTGGCGGCGAAGATACATTAGGAATTGCTGCAAAATTATACAAAGCAGGTGTTAATGTTGTTGGCGTTCCCAAAACTATTGATAATGATTTAAATGCAACAGATTATACATTTGGATTTGATACTGCTGTTAATGTTGCCACAGAAGCAATTGACAGACTTCATACAACCGCAGAATCGCACAACCGTGTTATGGTAGTTGAAGTAATGGGAAGACACGCTGGCTGGATTGCATTACATTCCGGTATGGCAGGTGGTGCAGATATTATATTAATTCCCGAGAAAAAATTTAATTTGGAAGAAGTTTGCGAAACATTAAAGAAAAGACATGCTAGAGGTAAATCTTTTAGTATTGTTGTTGTTGCAGAAGGCGCAAAATTTCAAACAGAAGATGAAACTGATAAAGACGGTTCATTTATTTTAACAAGTATGAAAAAAGATTCTTTTGGTCATGTTACTCTTGGCGGTATTGGTAATATTGTTGCCGAAGAAATTGAACAAAGAACAGGTTTTGAAACAAGAGCTACCGTATTAGGTCATATACAAAGAGGTGGTACACCTACTGCTTATGATAGAGTTCTTGGAACAAGATTTGGTGTTTTTGCAGCCGAATTAGTAAATAAAGGCGAATTTGGTAAAATGTCATCGTTACGCGGTACCGATATTGTTGCTGTTTCTCTTGCTGATGCAACAGGTGAATTAAAACTCGTTTCGGATGATCTTTATAATGTTGCAGCTACTTTTTTTGGTTGATATATAAAACATTTATAGAAAAAAAAGGGGGTTTTTAACCCCTTTTTTATTTTGGTTCATCCTTTTTGTCAAATAAAACTTTTTTATAACAATAAATCATTAAAACAATAATTATTGACCAGGAAACAATCAAAAACAAATAACCTTCCGGTTTAAATTCCATGTTTTTTCTCCTTTCTTTTCCATGCTAAATGAACTAAATAAAACATTCCAATCATAATCAAAAACATTACAACACGTGTTCCAAGCACAAAAGGAACATTTTGGGGCGAAACATTTTTTAATAAAAAGATTGGTATGGCATCCTGTATAAACCACCACGAAATTATAAACAATAAAGCTAACGGGGTAACATATTTCATTACATAAATAAAAAATCGGGGAATTTTAATATCTCCGCCACTATTCATCTCAGTAAATGCTTTTTCACTGCCAAAAAGCCACATAAAAATTATTATTTCAAAAAAAGCAAAAACAACTAATCCAAATGTGCCTGCCCAATAATCCATCTCATCCAATACACCATATTTTAAATAAAATATAACAAATTGCATACATATAAAAGTAATTAATGCAACCATTGCAACGGCTTTCTTTTTAGTTATTCCAAACTCATCTTCAAGAAATGCAACTATTGGTTGTCCCATTGCAACGGAAGAGGTAATACCGGCAAAAAACAATAAAAGGAACCATAAAAATCCAAATATTTCGCCAAATGGAACTTGTTCAAATACTAACGGCAAAGATGCAAATCCAAGGTCAAATGCTCCACCGGCAGCCATTTGTGTTGTAATTGTAACCCCAAAAAATGCTACTGCAATAGGAATAGCAATAGATCCACCAAGAATAACCTCTGCAAATTCATTTGTAGCAGCGGTTGTTAAACCGGAAAGAACAATATCATCCTTTGGTTTTAAATAACTTGCATACGCTTGAATTGAACCCATACCTAATGAAAGAGTAAAGAAAATTTGTCCTGCTGCTGCCAGCCAAACTTTTGGGTCTCCCAGCATTGAAAGATCAGGATTCCAGATAAAAGCAAATCCACTGGAAACAGAGTTTTCAGGTATTGCCGGATTGGGAGTTCCTAAAGTTAAAACTCGGACAACAATTATTATTGCAAAAATAAATAACGCCGGCATTGCAATTTTTGCAAGTTTTTCAATACCTCTGGTTATTCCCCTGTACAAAATATAAAAATTTGCAATAAAAGTAAGCAGCATAAAGCTATATGCCGGCCAAATATTGCTAAAACTTGAACTTATTTCGCGACCTTGATAACTATATAAAAATGATTTCATTGAAGTGAAACTTTCCAAACCAAAATACATTTTTGTAATTGAAAAAAAACTAAAACCTAATGTCCAAGAAGTAATATAGGTATAATAAACCATAATTGTAAAAGAGATAAAAATTCCTAATGCGCCAAAATATTTGGAAATTTTTTGTTTCCATAGGGCGTCAAACATACCGGGTGCACTACCGTGTTTAAATTTCCCACCATAACGCCCAATACCCCATTCAATCCACATTAATGGAATACCGAGAATGAGGAAAAAGATAAAATACGGAATCATAAACGTACCTCCGCCATTTTGAGCGGCTTGAACAGGGAATCGTAAAAAGTTTCCAAGTCCAACTGCATTTCCGGCTACGGCAAGAATTAATCCAATTCTGCTGCCCCAGTTTTCTCTTTCGTTTTGTAACGCCATTTTAACCTATCTTTTTAGTTTTAATTTATGATTAATAAAAAATAAATACCAAAACGTTTGAAATTACAGTTTAAGAAATAATCAAACAAAATATATTATTATTGTAAAGTTTTAACAAGTATTAATTTTTATAAGTGATTTTTTTTTCACCATTTAATGATAAATTATGCAAAAAATATATGTTAATCTGTATTAATTTTATTAAATTTATTTTTTAATTATATTTTATTATAATCAAATGAGACGAGATACTATGAAAAGATTTTTGTATGTTATGTTAGTAGGTACGGTATTTATTAGTAGTATTATTTATGGACAGGATAAAAAAAATATGGAAAAAATGAAACAAATAATTTCTGAAATTAAAAGTAAATATGCTCCTGATAAGCGGGTTGCTCTTTTTAATGTAGAAGTAAAGGAAAAAGAAGGCAGATTAGTAGTTGCAGGTGAAACAAACTTAAAAAATGCAAAAGCGGAATTATTAAATTCTCTTAAGGAGATTGATAATACAATACAAAGTGAAATAACTGTTTTGCCATCATCCGATTTAGGTGAAAAACATTATGGAGTGATTAATTTATCTGTTGCAAATTTAAGAGTGAATAATGAACATTCGGCAGAAATGGCTACTCAATCGTTATTAGGTACTGCGGTTAAAGTTTTTAAAAAAAGTGATGGCTGGTATTTAATTCAAACACCTGATAACTATATTGCCTGGGTTGATAATGATGGAGTTGCATTAAAAACATTGGATGAAGTTAATGAATGGATTACTGCAAAAAAAATAATATACACAAATGACTATGGTTTTGTGTATTCTGAAACAGATAAACAATCATTACGGGTATCGGATATTGTATTAGGAAACATATTAAAGTATTTGGGCACTGAAGGTGTTTTTACAAAAGTAGAATATGCTGACGGAAGAATTGGTTATATTGAAAGTGAAAATTGTAAAGATTTAGCTGAATGGTTAAATACCACGGAACCCACACAAGAAAAGATTATTTTTACAGCAAAAAAGTTTAATGGAATTCCTTATTTATGGGGTGGTACTTCTATTAAAGGATTGGATTGCAGCGGATTTTCAAAAACTGTTTATTATATGAACGGAGTTTTATTAAAACGTGATGCATCACAGCAAGTGAATACAGGTATTGAAGTAGATACTAAAGATGGATTTGGCAATTGCCAGCCAGGTGATTTATTGTTTTTTGGCAGACATGCTTCAGAAAAAGGACCCGAAAAAATTACTCATGTTGGTATTTATTTAGGCAATTTAGATTTTATTCATTCGGCAGGTATAATATCTATTGATAGTTTTGACAAAAATAAACCTAATTATAACGAATACAGATTAGATGCATTTATTCGTGCAAGACGAATATTAACTTCTCTTGATAAAAATGAAATTTATAGGCTAAAGAATATTGATATATATAAGGGAGAAAAATTTAATGAAAATGAATAGGCGAAACTTTATGACAAGTGCCGGGTTAGCTGCCGGGGCTTTATTGATACCATTAACAAACTCAAAACTATTTGCAAAAAATTTTGGAAGTTCAAAAATGAAACTGACTTATTTACCTTACACATTAGACTTAAAACATGTATTTACTATTGCTACAAGTTCACGTTCAACTACACCTGTTATGCTAACACAAATTGAGTGGGAAGGTGTTATAGGGTACGGAGAAGCTTCAATGCCTCCTTATCTTGGCGAATCGCACGAAACAGTTGCTAACTTTTTATCAAAATTAGATTTATCACAATTTAACGATCCGTTTGATTTGGATAACATCTTGGCTTATGTTGATTCAATAGCTGAAAAAAATTGTGCAGCAAAAGCTTCTGTTGACATTGCTTTACATGATTTAATTGGTAAAATAATGAATCAGCCATTTTATAAAATTTGGGGCTTTGATAAAAATAAAACTCCAAATACTACTTTTACAATTGGTATTGATACACCTGAAGTAGTTAGACAAAAAGTAAAAGAAGCAGATGAATTTAATGTATTAAAAGTAAAGCTTGGCAGAGATACTGATAAAGAAATGATTGAAACAATTCGTTTGGTAACTGATAAACCTTTAGTTGTTGACATAAACCAAGGCTGGAAAGATAAACATTTTGCACTTGATATGATTCATTGGTTAGATGAAAAAGGCGTTAAATTTATTGAACAACCAATGCCTAAGGAACTAATTGATGATAATGCATGGTTGACACAGAACAGTCCATTACCAACTTTTGGTGATGAATCGGTTCAAAGACTTGCAGATGTTCGAAAAGCTTATGGTGTATATTCAGGTATAAACGTAAAGTTAATGAAATGTACCGGTATGCGTGAAGCTCACAAAATGTTTAATTTAGCAAAAGCTCTTGGTATGAAATTAATGATTGGTTGTATGACAGAAACGTCATGCGCAATTGCTGCTGCTGCACAGCTTTCTCCTTTAGTTGAGTGGGCTGATTTAGACGGAAATCTTTTAATTTCGAATGATCCTTACGATGGTACTAAGGTTGAAAACGGAAGAATTATACTTACTGATAGACCGGGAATTGGTATAGTAAAAAAATAATTATTAACTGTATTTTTTAGTTAATAAGATGTTCTTATTTTTATTAAGTTTATTTAATATCCCTTATTGGCTGCAATAGGGGATATTTATAATCACCGGGTTTTGTATAACAAAATTATTATACTTCAATAAATCAATATGAATTACCGGAAATACTTATGAATAAACATATTAAATATATATTTTTTTTGTTGCCAGTAATTTTATTCACTTGTAATTCTATAAGTGAGGGAGTTGCTTTAAAAGATATTTATATTAGAATTAATCAGATTGGATATTTACCCGGTGATTTGAAAAGCGGAGTAATCCTTTCGAATACAAATTTAAGCAGTAAAAAGATAAAATTCATAAATGAAGAACAAAACGACGAAGTATTATCGATAATTTTAGGAACTTCCATTGGTCCTTACGGCGATTTTAAATATTCATATACCTTTGATTTTACGAGAGTAAAAGAAAAAGGGAAATATTTTTTAGAGTTTGAGAATAACAAATCGTATAAATTTGAAATATCGAATAATATTTATAATCATGTTGTAGATTCCTTGTTGCAGTTTTACAAGGTACAAAGGTGTGGTTATACAAATCCATACCTTCATCAGGTGTGCCACAAAGCTGATGTAACGAAATTAATAAATAATAAAGATACATTAAATACTCCTATTGATTTAACCGGTGGATGGCATGATGCCGGTGATTACACAAAATTTGTAAACACAATAGCTTATACAACTTATACTTTATTATTTGCTTACGAGTTTGCACCCGAAAAATTTGAATTTGATAATGATAAATCGGGTGTGCCGGATATTTTGGAAGAAGCTAAAATTGGATTAGACTGGCTGATACGAAGCAATTTTGAAATGGATAAATTTGTTACTCAGGTTCAAGACTGGAGAGATCAGCAAGTAGGCTGGAGAATGCCTGAAAAGGATCCTTTAGAGTATGACCGTCCCGGATTTGTTGGTATGGGTAAAAATCTACTTGGAATGTATGTAGCTTCAATGTCAATTGCTTCAAGAATTTGGCGCGAAAGATTGCATTACGATGAATTTGCGGAAATTTGTTTGACAAAAGCCGAAAATTTATATTCCATAAAGGATAAAATTCCTAATGTTGACAGCAGCGGAACAGGAATGTATCAGGATAAAAACTATCTTGGGAAAATGGCTTTGGGATCTGTTGAGTTTTATTTGGCAACTAACAGAGAAGATGCATTAGCTGATGCGGTTAATTATGCTGACCAGGCAGGTTCCGATTATTGGTGGAGCTGGGGTGATATTAACTCGCTGGCAGATTATAAATTGGCAAAAATATATCCAAGATTTAAGGATTACATATACAACAATTTAGTAGCATTTAATACTACCAAAAATAGTAAATTATTTTCGGAAGGTGCTGCATATAGCTGGGGTACAACAAACACTCTTTTAGGGATAAGTCTACAAGCAATACTATATAAAGATTTATCCAATAGTACTCAATTTGATTCGTTGGCAGTATTGGAGCGTGATTATATTTTGGGAAGAAATCAATGGGGTGTTAGTTTTATTTCTAAAGTTGGTACAACATATACAAAAAACTTCCATCATCAAATTGGATATTTTAATAAAGGATATTTGCCAGGGGCATTAGCAGCAGGACCAGTGACTAAAGAATTTATGAAGAACTACAAAATTGAATATGACAGTTATGACAAATATAAAAGTTTTCAAACTGATTTTGCATATTACAGAGATGACAGACACGATTATATAACTAATGAACCAACAATAACATCAAATGCTACTGCATTATTTGTATTTGGTTATTATTCACAAAGATGATGCCGATTTGATGATGAATAATTATGTGTCAATTTGAGATATTTATCAAATTGATACAATTTTAAAAAAGTACATTTAATAATTATCGTAATAAATAAAAAAGAGTTTAGGTGTTTTAAATATTATTTGTTAAATAATGATGATTTTGATTCAATTTATTTTCATTATTGACATTTGAAAGCATTTCAACCTGAATAAATAGTTAGGGATCTAAAATAAATTTAATTTTGTTAAATTAAAATATTGGCATATATTTTGATTTAGTAAGTAAAAATATGGTGAACTTATGAGTGGAATAATTAATTTAATACCATCCGGATTTCGATTTATTGATAAAAAATGGGGTGGGATATATAAAGGTGGCAGCTATTTGTTAGTAGGACCTCGAAAATCGGGACGAACACTATTATCTCTGCAATTTGCAATGGAATCAGCAAAATCTAATGAGGTATGCTTGTATTTTACAAATATGCGCCCAAAGGATTTGATGATTCAAGCTGCGTCAATAAATTTTGATTTGCAAGCTTACATGAATAAAAATTTGATTATTGTTGTTCGTGTTGCACCGCCTAGTGAAGCTTATGAGTACAAAAACCCGGACGAAATGCTTTCCGAATATTTGCATGATATAGTTCAAGTTGTTAGCGAATATAAATCATTTATGCCAAAAAGAATAGTATTTGACGAATTAACTCAGTATTTGGGGTTTAATGATTTAGATATATTACAATCTGTTTTTTTACAAACATTAGAAGAAATTGAGGATAAAAATATTTCAAGTTTCTTTATTGTTTCCGAACCTGCCGCAAAAAGAGCAGAAGCGATTGTTGATGTTATTGCAAGCAACGTAACAGGAATAATTTATCTTAAGAAGAGTCAGCATAAAATTAATCAGTTCCATGGCGGAACAATTGTAATAACTCCAAACGTTGGACATACTGAAGGACAATTTTCGGCAGAATATACAATTCAACCTCAAATAGGATTGACCGTTGATTTAGGTGAATCAGATATTCCGGTACTAAAGAATACTTTACCTGAAATTAATATTGAATCACTGGGTGAACAAAATCAACCAACAGAAAATGATAATAAGAATGCGAAAAATTTTGAAATTAATTTTTCGAAATTTGATGAACATCATACAAGTAATAAAAATAAATTTGAAGTTGCAACTGAACCTTATACTGTAATGAATCTTTATAATTATAATGATTTTTCATTGATTTTGAATAATCAAATTGCTCTATTTAAAAGTACCGGACAGTTATTTACACTTTTAACATTTAGATTGGATCCTTCGGCCCAACTGCGTAATTTATTAACAATTAATCAATTACAAAATGCAATAGTTGCTACTACCGATAAAAAAGATAAAATATGCGTAATTGATAATAAAATAATTGTGCTGCTGGTTAGAAGTTCCAAAACTAAAGTTTCTAATTTATTAACAAGTTTAAGAGATAATTTACCTAGTTCCGACTCAAATTACTTAAATGTTATAATGGATTTAATTTATTTATTCTATTTAGAAGTAAGTGATAACATGGAAAGCGCTGATATGATGGTAAAATATATTTCTAATGCTGAACAAACCGCAAACAGTTTTATTCCACTAAATAGTATTCTTAAATGAAAATAATTACTTTACATATTTTAATTTTATTAATTTTTGTATCTCCAATTTTCTCTCAAAAAGATACTCAAATATATAAACGACAAGCACTTGTTCATATCCATGCCGGCAGATATGGCGAAGCAATAAGTTTGTTGAATAAATATGTAACTGCCAACCCGCGGATGGCTGAAGGTTATCATTTAAGAGGTCAATGTTATGAAAAAAGAAAAGAATATCAATATGCTGTTTTAGATTATCGAAGGGCATCAAAATTAGATTCAAAAAATAAAGAAATTGCAAATGATCTTAGTAGAGCCTGGAAAGATTGGAAAGTAATATTATACGATAAAATTGAAGGGCATAAACGAGAAATAGCCAGAGATCCTAAAAATCCTGTTAATTTTTTAGAAATTGGTAAATCATATCGTTGGCTGGAAGAATGGCAAACGGCTGAAGATTGGTACGATAAATATTTAAAAATGGATGATAATGCATCACCGGATGAAATAATTAGATATACCGAAATTAATTCCCACACAAAAAATATTGTAAAAGGCGAAAGAGTATTAAAAATATATGTGGAAAGATATCCATCCGACTGGCGTTTATGGAGCAGGTATGGATATTTTACATTATGGCTGGGTAAAAACAAAATTGCTAAAATGGCTTTTGAAAATGCATTGAGTTTTAAACCATTTTTTAAAGAAGCGGAAGATGGGTTGGATTTAGTGAATAATGAAGCGTATTTAACCCAATATCGTCCAAGATCTTTTGAAAAAGAATACCCAATTGACAAATATTATAGACTTGTTAAAAAAAATCCTGATGATGTGAATTCCCGATATAGTTTAATTGAAGAGTTATTAAAACAAGATAGGTTTGAAGAGGCCGGTGAACAATTAGAACTATTAGCACAAAAAGAAGATGGGAAAGAAAGATTTATTAAATTAAAAACCGAAGTTGATAAAATAAGAGAAAATTATTATACAACTGAAATAGAAAAAAATTATGCGTTGGTAAAAGAAAATCCCGAAAATAGGGCTGCTGTATTGGTTTTAGCGCAAAATTATGCAAGTACCGAAAACTATACCGATGCTGAAGAAATATTAAAAGAATATTTAGATTTAAAACCAGACGATTATGAAATGCGATTTTATTATTCAAAGTATCTATCTTACGATAGACAATTTGAAGAGGCTATTGCTCAAATTAATCAAGTTTTAGAAACTAATGCAGATTCAAGTAAATATCATTTATTAGCAGGTCAATTATTAATTTGGACAAATGTTTCGTTAGATGAAGCTAAAACTCATATTGAATATGTATTAGGGAAAGAACCCAATAATATTATTGCTGTTATCAGTATGGGGACTTTATGTTTTCAAATGGAAAATTATGATTGTGCAAAAGAATATTCGGCAAAAGCGTTACAAATGCAACCCGATAATGTTGAAGCCCAGGATTTAAAAAGTATAATAGATTTATATGAATTAAGGGTTGAAGAAGAAAAAGATCTTGCACTTTTAAATCAAGCCAATGCTTTGTCAAGGAATAAGGAATGTGATCAGGCGATAGAATTATATTTGCAATATACGGCTAAAAGAAAACCAGATACCCAAACATTATTAGATATGGCGGATACTTATATGTGTGCGGAACGATTTGGTGATGCAATTGCTATTTACGATCAAGTTATTACCGCCGAATATGATTCAACCTTGGACATATTACGAGCCAAAGTGGTTTTTTGGAGTAAGGATACAGTTAGAGCCTTGGAAGAATTTGTCAGGCTGCACAATGAATTTCCGCAAGATCAAGAAATACAATTATATTTGGGTGATTCGTACTTAGGGATGCATCAATATGATTCCGCAAGAGTTGTATATGAAAATTTGCAAAATAACAATGCCCCGGAGTCTTATTTTCTTGAAAAACGATTAAGCTGGCTGCCCGAAGATCCCGAAAGACCGGGGATATGGACTTCACTGAAATCAATTACCTCATACACATTTTCGTATCTATTATTATCACCTGTTACATATTATTTTACAGATAATTTGAATTTTGAATATTATTATGGCGGTTTTGCATTAGAAACCAGTTTTACAAAGTTTTTACACGGTGGAGTAAGCTGGATAAGAGGTTCGTTTTCTGCAGATTACGCAAAAGTAAATTATACAACACTAAAAGCAAACATATATTTAACACCAATTGAGAACCTTTTATTGGGTGTTAGTATAGGCCGAATGAAAAGTGAATATTCTTTTAATGTGCCTACACTTGAAGCAACAATACAATATAAAAATGAAAAGAAAAAATTTAGTCTTTCTGCAAATTATATAAAATCCGATGGTGCTGTTGTTTTATATTCTCCATATTTAGTCGGCACAAGATTGATGGCTCAAAGTTTAAGATTAGACGGCTCGTATGAATTTAAAAGCGGCTTAAAAATCAGCAGTTATTATCAATTATTGTATGCCGCTTCATCTACAATACAATTAGCTAATACTACTGAATATGTTGGCGACAACTTAGGTAATACTTTTCAATTGCGACTTGGAAGGTATTTTACACCTGAAGTGATTTTTGGATATGAATATTTCTTTTCGGATTTTAAATATGTCCGTTCGTATTCATTATATTACTCACCTCAAAATATCGATAGTCACAGTTTATGGGGAGAATGGACATTTTATAAAGATAAAGAATGGAATGCAATGTTAGGTGCTAAATTAGGTTACGTGCCTAAAAGTGATTATATATTACGCGAATTATTTGTAAAGGCAGATTATTTGGTATACGAACGGTTAAAAATAAATGCTTATGGTTTTGTAGGCAGTACAATTAGGGAAGGTGATGGTTATAACTCTTATGCCTTTGTAATTAGTGCATTTTGGACCATTTTATGATAATTATTTGTTATTTTGCAACATTTTAACTAATATTTTTATTAAATTACTTTAATTAATTATTATAAATTGTTATTTTAACATTATTTGAATTAAATTTGACAAATATGGAAACAACAACAAACTCGGTAAACGAAAGACATCAAATTTTATTAGACAATCAGGAAGTTGAACCACCTGAAAGAAATGAAGAGAAAGAAAAGATTAGGGCTATGGTTATAACAGGATCGTTAACTGTTATATTTTTGGTAATAATTTTGATGACTTTACCATATACAGTTTTATCTTTTAGCGGTTTAGTAGTTTATGCTTCAATTGTAGCGTTGATGTTATTTCTTTTTCAGTTATTATTCCGCTATTTTTCAATTATGATTTTAGCATACCTATATATAACTAAGTATACTGTAGAGGAACCTGAACCATATTTTCCGTTTATATCCATTATTATGCCTGTATATAATGAGGGAATTGTGCTAAGGGATTCGGTTGAATCTATTGTAAACTTAGATTATCCTAATTATGAAATTATTATTGTTAATGATGGCTCAACCGATAATACATTGGAAGTTGCTGAACCTTTAGTTGGGTATAAGCAAGGGTTAAGTTCACTTGTTAAGGTTTCATTAATAAATAAACCAAACGGTGGAAAATCTAAAGCTTTAAATGCAGGAATACAGTATTCTGAAGCAGAATTTGTTTTATGTGTTGACGGTGATTCGCAATTATCGCCCGAATCGTTAAGGATGGGAATAAGGCATTTTGTAAATCCCGCTATTGGTGCAGTTGCCGGTTATGTAAAAGTAATGAATAGGAAAAAATTATTATCCGATTTACAAGCGCTTGAATATATTGAAGGATTAAACTTAGCTAGAAGCGCACAGGGATTTTTAAAAATGGTAAACATTATTCCCGGTCCAATTGGGTTTTTCCGTAAAAGAGCTTTACATGATGCGGGATATTATTCAAGTGATACTTTTGCCGAAGATGCAGATTTAACATTAAAAGTTTTAGCAAAAGGCTGGAAAATAGGATATGAACCTGCTGCTATTTCATATACTGAAGCTCCAATTAAGTTGCATCAGTTGTTAAAACAAAGATACAGATGGACACGCGGAATTTTACAAGCTATCAGAAAACACAAAAAACATATTGTTAATCCAACATTAAATTTTAATAATACAATCATTTTATGGTCAATGGCATTTGAAGCGTTAATTTGGCCTGTTATGAATATATTTGGTAATTTATTTTTTATTTTTGTTGGTATATTTTATGGATTAACAAGTTTAATTTCATTTTGGTGGATGGGTATAACAATTTTGGATATTATGGCAGCATTATATTGTATTGCTGTTGAGAAGGAAGAAGTAAGACTTATTCCATATTCATTAATTTATAGATTAGTATTCATTTTAGTAATTGATGTTACAAAATTTATGGCTACCATAGAGGAATTTTTAGGAATAGAAATGAACTGGGGTAAATTAGATAGGTTAGGCTTAGGTCAACCGGTTAAAAAATAGAAATAATAAGGAGTATAATATGGAACTTATTCCAATACTTTCATTAATAATATTATTTGCAACAATTTCGACTTTTATATTGGCGGTTGGAGCATATGTATTATATAAAGTAAGAGAACGAAAAGGAAGATTAAGAAAAGCGGTTGCACCTGCAACAATACAAGCAGAATTGATTACACCTTCTCCTTTGGTTGGTGAACAAAAATCAACCGGTATGCGCAGAACGTATACCGAAGACCAATACTCAACTCGCGACTCAATTGGTGAGTTTGAAAAAAGATCGTCTATGGCTGATACATCGGAAAGAGGCAATTCGGCCGGTCCTCAAATGAGACCAACTTTTGTTTCAAGTTCTTATGGTGAATCAAAATATCAAAAACCTGATGCAGAAAAAACGGCTAATAAACGTAAATTTATGCGTTATACAAACGAAGAACCTGTTAGTGCAAAAAAAGATGAAAATAAAAATGAGGAAAACTTAAGGTGGCGGTAGGAGATGTACCCGGCCTAAAGGCGAATTATTTGATTATTTTTGTTGGTGGAACAGTATTAGTAATTGCCTCAATTTTAATCTTCTTGTTAGTTATACAGGGTGTTTATGGGGATTTTAAATTGATGGAGATTGCTCCAACTCCGGAAAATCTTTCAACTAAGTCACCAACGGCAATTAACGTAGGTGTATTGTACTCAAAGTATACCGAAAACATGCTTGTTCCGGAAGGAAATACCTGGTTGAATGATAACGTTTCGACATGGGAAACATTTCTAAAATCGGGACATATTTCTTATACAATGATAACTGATCAAACTATTGAATTAGGAAAACATTACGATTTTGATATTATTGTATTACCAGGCTGTAAAGCATTAAGTGATAAAGAAAACTCGGAATTAAAAAAATATTTAGATAGAGGCGGCAGCGTTTTTGCAACCGGCGGTACTTCTTCATACGATAATTCAGGAAAATGGCGCGGCTGGGATTTCTTTACTGAAGTATATGGTTTGAAGTTTTCAAAAGAAATAAATCCCGAAGAATATTATCAGGTTCATACTTTACGCGGAAATTTACCGCTTACTGCCGGCATTCCAACCGGATATACGTTAAAGATAGCTACATGGGATAGACCAATATATGCGGAAATATTTGAACCTCGAACAACACAAGCTAGTTTTTGGTACGACTTTAGACGTGAAGCCGGTCTTGTTCGTGAAGAGGTTAGAAAAAGTGCAGGTATTGCCTTTGGTACGTATGGAAGAGGTCGTTATGTATGGTATGGATTTGAGCTTAATTCCATTATAGGAAAGCAGGAAGATTATATATATTTTGACAGATTATTTAGAAATAGTATTAACTGGTTAAGTTATGCTCCTACTGCATTTGTAAAAGATTGGCCTTCGCCATATAGTTCGGCTGCTATTTTTGTACCTACTATAACGGAAAATGGAGAAAATCTTGGAAATTTAAAACAAGTAATTAACAGCATTGGTGTAAAACCGACAATTTTTATTGATGCAGACAAAATTCTTGATAATAGTTCGGTTGCCAAAACTGCAAATTCTTATGGTGAGGTTGGTGCTATAATTGATGTTGGTTATCTTGAATCTGTTAATGATACTGTAAATAAACTTTATGATAAAAATACTCAATATAAAGTGTTTAAGTCATCGCAATATAATTTTAATAACGTTACCAAATCATCGGTTAAAGGAATTATGCCCTTATTTGGCTTTTATGATGAAAATACTTTGCAGGCAATGAGTAAATATAATTATGACTATATAATCACCGATTCACTAACTGATCGATCTGTGCCAAAAGTAATAGTTAGAAATGAAAAACCGATTTTATTGATAACTAAAACAGCAAGAGATGATTATGAGATAATTAGGGAATATGGCCTCACAGATATTGAATTTCAAAAATATACTTACGAAGAAGATATTGACAGAGTAGCTTTTGAAGGTGGTTTGTATGTACTTAAAGTGCATTCGGATTATCAATTAAGGCCTGAATATGCACAAGTTATTCCTGCCTTGTTTAGTTATATGAAAACTAAAAATATGTGGGTTACTACAATATCGCAGTTAAAAGATTGGTGGTTAAAAAGAGGCGGTATAGAAATTAAATTTGATACAAGAAGCAAAAGAAGAATGGCTGTGGAAGTATCAAATCCCGTTACAAATAGGGAAGATAGCTATGTTGTTGAAGTTTATGTAAATAAAGATGTTCGTGATATCAAAATATCATCAGATATTATTAATACTACATTACCGCAATCAAAATACGATCCTTCTGCCCAAACTTTATATCTTTTTGTAGATAAATTAAAAGCAGGGGAATCTAGATCGTTTTTGATTGATTATCAGAATTATAAATAGAATATGTGAAATGAAAAAGAAAGAATTATTTTTAGTTGTATCTTTATTTTTAGTTGTTATCTTGGCTTATTCGTGTGTTGATAATGTTGTTAGTACTAATAGCGGTACTCCTACCATTACTATTACAAGCCCGGTAAGTGGCGATTCTGTAAGAGTTGGGAAAAATAAAATAACATATCAGGCTTCCGATGTTACCGGTGGAACCGGATTACAACAATTTGAAGTATTTGTTAATGGTACTTCTAACGGTGTTTATCAAATTAAAGATGATGGTACAAACCCGGATTTATATTATAATATTGATTCAGTAAATCTTCACGCAAAAGTATCTTTGTATGTAACAGTATATAATAAAAGTAACGTATATAAAACCAGTAGTGTTGTATCTAATTTGTACGTTAAAGAAAATACAGATCCACCGGATCCGCCTACAAACTTAACTGTTACAAAATTTAATGAAACCTCTGTTGTATTATTATGGGATGATAATTCGACAACAGAAGAATATTATGAAATATGGAGAAGTGCTGGAACTGAAACCGCATATGGAACACAACCATATAAAACGCTGCCCAAAAATAGTACAAATTACAGCGACTATGGTTTGATGACATACGTTACATATTTTTATAAAATACGGGCAAAAAATAGTTACGGAAATTCAACTTATAGTAATCAAGCTAGTACTTCCGGAGGTACATCAGGGGATTCTCCAAGTAATTTGACCGGAAATGTTTTAGGTGCCACAAAAGTTTATCTAACATGGAATGATAACTCAAACAATGAAAACGGTTTTAAAATTGAACGTAAGGATGTTAGTTTAGGAAGTTCAACATGGGAGCAAGCAGGTGTTGTATCTCCAAATTATACCGAATTTACTGATCAAGGATTAACTTCAAGAACAACTTATAGTTATAGGGTGGGTGCGCTTTTAACAAGCAGTATTGCTTATTCAAACACAATAACTGTTACTACTGCTAATGTAGATATTCCTGCGCCTTCAAGTTTGACGGCAAATTTTAATTATTCTACACGTAAAGTTGCTGTAAAATGGAATGATAACACAACTCAAGAGATTGGTACCAAAATAGAACGAAAAACAGCCTTAGGATCCTACATTGAGGTAGGGACTGTTAATTCGGATGTAACTACTTTTAACGATTCCACTTATACGGGTGGTGTTACATATTATTATAGGGCCAGACATTTGACAACAGAAGGTTTTTATACTCCTTATTCCAATGAAGATACAGCATTTGTACCTATTTTATCACCCAAAGCACCTACAAACTTAACAATTACCGAAGTAGTTGCAGGTGTTTCCTTTTTCCTAGAATGGGATGATAATTCCAATGACGAAACAGCCTTCCAAATATGGCGAAAAGCTCAAACTAATGGTACTTATGAACTATATAAAACTATTACAGGCAGTTCAATTACGCTAACTGATTTAAATCCTTCGATTACATATTATTTTAAAGTTAGAGCGTATAGAGGAACCTTGTACTCCGAATTTTCGAATGAAGTTATTTCTCCGTTGCAAAAACCAACTAATTTTGCTGGAACAGTACCAACAGGTGTTGTACAAGTAGATTTAACATGGAAAGACAATTCGGTAAATGAAACTCGTTTTGAAATAGAAAGAAGGTTGACTGGATCACTAAATTTTACACGAATTGGATTAGTTGGTGCAAACGTAACTCAATTTTCCGATAATACTTCAGGTTTGTGGAGAGGTTCAAATTACGAATATAGAATTAGGGCTGCAAGTGATATTACTACATCTGAATATTCAGAAATAATTCAAATAAGTATTCCGTATTAATGATGGTAAAAGAAAGTTTTTTCGATTATATCTTAAAAGAAAATAAAAATCCAACTTTTATAATGGATTTTTCGGGAGTATTAATATATTTTAATCAGGAAAGTACAAAAATTATTCCCGAATTAAAAAAAAATATTAAACTATCGGCTTTTTTTATTGAGGAAGATTCTGTTTTTTTTGATGATATTGTTGAAGCGGTAAAAAAATACGATTCCATTATTTTTCAAAAAAAATCTTTTATTTTTTCAGAAGAAGCTCCAATTGAAGTTTTAGCATCCAAATTTACATTTGAATTGCAAACTTATATATTATGTACATTTAATCCTGCAAATTCGGCTAATAATCGATTTATTCCGTCTGATTGTGATGTAGAAAAATTACCGCTAAAAAACGATCTGGGTTTATTAATTAAACGAATTGTTGGCGAGTATCCGTTTTCGTTAATTAGTAAAGCCAAGTTTTCCAACGAATTGGAAAACTATTCGTACAAAATTTGGATTAAAGATAAAGATAACAAAATAATTATTGTTAACTCTGCTTATGCAAAAAAAATAGGTTATACTAAAGAAGATATTGAAGGGGTTGATGAAAGTGATATCACCAAAATAACAGGGTCGGAATTTAATGGCGAGATTGATTCTTTTATGTTGGACTCATTTTCCAATACTAATATTGTTATGGAAGTGGCTTATTTAGATAAAAAACCATTTAGGACAATAAAAGTACCGATATATGTAAATAACTCTGTAACAGGAGTGATAAGCATAGCAGAAGATATAATTATAAACAGATCGGCAGTAACAACCGAAGAATCAAAAGAAGAATATTTAAATTTATTAAATATTGATGAAAATAATAAAATAATATCATTTAAGGATGAAATATTTGATTTCTTAAATATTAATCGTAATGAAAATCTTTATTATAAAAATGTTGAAACACTATTTGATGAAGATTTTGTTTCTGAAATTGAAAGATATAGGAATAATTTTAGAGAAAGAAAAAGTCATCAATTTATTTATTTATTAAGGCAAAACAGCAGTGTAATAAATGAATTTAATATTTCGTTGCAAAAAATATTTTCAGGTAGTATTGTTGCAGGTATATCAATTAATTTTAAACTAAACAAAAATAATTCAAACAATAAAGACCAGGGTATTATGTACGATTCAATTCTACAACTAATTCCACAACCAATGTTTGTTTATGAAATAGACAACTTGAAATTTTTAAATGTTAATGAAGCTGCACTTGCGTTATATGGATATAGTAGAGATGAATTTTTGCAGATGGATTTAACTGATTTATATGCACCGGAAGACATCCAGACTTTAATTGAGTCTGCAAATAAAAAAAGTAGAGACAATGAATTTACCGGACCATGGAGACAAAAAAGGAGAGACGGGAAATCAGTTATTGTTGAATTGAGTAAAAGTGTTATCGATTTTAATGGTAAAAGAGCACATATTAATTTTATTAGAGATATTACCAACAGAATTGAAACTGAAAAGCAAAGTATTTATTATAAAGCAGTATTTGAAAACACTAGCGATTTAGTAATAATTGTTGATCAAGATGGATTTATTGTTTTTACTAATGCGGCCGTTACAAATTGCATTGGATATAGTAAAGATGAATTGGAAAAGAGGCCGGTAATTAGTTTGGTTGCCGATGATTATAGATCAAGATTTAATTCAATGGTTTTGAATTCATCCACAGGATCTAACCAAAGACTTGATTTAGACTTAAAAAATAATTCTAATGAAAGAATTCCTGCAAAAATGGTTGCAACCCCAATAAAAAATCATAATGGCGATAATGAAGCTTTTATTTTAGTTATAAGTGTTGTTGCTGAACCCGTTGTTCAAGTACAACGAGTTGAAAAAATTGTTGAAAAGGATAATAGTCCGGCTTTGGATCCTTCCTTTTTAGCTCACTTATTTCATGAAATTTTAACTCCTATTAATGTTATTATTGGTTTTGCTCAAGAATTATCGGAAAGTATTATTAACCCAAGTGAAGAACAACAGGAAGCTGCTGATATTATCTCGGAAAATCAAAAATTATTGATGAAAATAATGGATAACGCATCCGAATATGTATCACTTGAATCAAAGAAAATTGAATTAAATCCTGAAAAGGTTGTTTTTGTTGAATTAATTGAAGATTTGCAAAATAATTTACGAGAATTAACCGAAACAAAAAATAAATCATTTACTTTTGGAAAAATATCATCTTCGTTGTTTTTGCAAACCGATAAACATAAATTACTAACGTTATTAAATTTGTTTTTTACTTTTGCAATTAATACCACAAAAGAAGATAAAATATATTTATCGGCTTATTCATTTAATTCCGATGAAGGAATAATCAGTATTAAAGATAATAATGCAGGCATAACACCTGTATTAATTAAAAAAATGAAAGAAATATTAGTTGCCGATGAAGAAATTGTCCGCCGCAATTACGGTATTTCGCGTTTTACATTGCGGTTATTGCGCAAGTTAATGTTTTTATTATCTGCAAAGGTTGAAGAGATTTCAAAAGCAGGAAAAGTTATTGAACTTGGAATTAGATTTCCGTTGAAGTTTAAGGAAGTTTTTATTGATAATGCTAGATTTAATGAAAAAGAAGAAATATTTCCACAAAATGAAAGTATTGCAGAAAGAAGTCGGATAATTGAACCGGAAATACAAATAACTGAAAAAATGCCAATTTTACCTGAAATTAATGTACAAAAAGAATCGGTTGGTTTTTATGGTTCTACATCTCAAGTTTATGAGGCAAAACCACAAGTTGTTGAAGCAAAACCACAAATTGTTGAGGTAAAACCGCAAGTTGTTGAAACTAGACCTCATGAGGTAATTGAAATTAATCAAACTCCAATGACACTTTCTCATAAACCTCAAATGTCTTCGTCTCAGGCTTTTGAACTGGCTAAATATAGCTGTATATATGTAGAGGATCAAAGTGATTCGCAAGTTTTATTTAAATCTCAAATGCGTGATTTAAAATCAGTTCAATTTGCAACATCTTTTGAAGATGCGATTCCGATACTTGAAAAAAATAAATTTGATTTTATTGTTATGGATATGAATTTACAAGGTGAATACAACGGTCTTGATGCTTTAAGAATTATTCAACGTATGCCTAGTAATAAATCTGTTCCGGTTATTGCTGTAACTGCTTATGTTTTACCGGGTGACAGAGAAAAATTTATTGCTGCTGGATTTAGTGATTTTATTTCAAAACCTGTTATGCGCGATAAATTAGTAGATGTTTTGAAGAAGATATTTGTGTAATAAAAATAAAAAATTGTAATTTAAAAGGGAGCTAAAAGCTCCCTTTTTTATTGTATAAATAATTTACCTGGTGGAATGCTTTTTTCTTTATCGTTAATGGTTTCAATGAATAAATCGATTATTCGTTGTCTTTCAGAAGTTCTAATTTCTTCAATTAAACAAAACTGATATTGAATTTGAAAAAGGAAAAGGAATGGATTATTTATACCTCCTCCAATTCTTATTTCGTGCGGGTCTAACAATGCTTGATCCTTTTGTTTAACAACATTTCCTAAATGTTGATGTACTGCTGGATGAAAAATCAATCCATCTAAGATTCTTTTTGTATCATCTTCGGAAATAGGAAGTGTTTTACTAATTTGACTTTCTAAACAAGGATAATAATAATTATCATCTTTATCATGAGACCAGATTAGATTTTCATTTTTGGTGTTTTCACCTTTATAAAACTTAAAAGAAAGAATTTTTTGAGCAAGATTAAACTGCAAGGTAATATTAATGGCTGGAAAATAAATGGCTATATCCAATTTATTTCTTTTAGGAAAATTAGAGTCAAATTCATTTATTTTTAATATATGTTTTATGTAACAACTAATCCAACTATTTTTATCGATAGTACTTGCTGGATTAAAAGCTTTCAAGAGAAAGCAGTTTGAATAATAGTGTAATTGTTCATCACTCGCCATATTGTCTCTCGTTAGCCTCTATCCATTCCAATATTTTACTTAAATTTATTAATAATAATGATTCTTTTGTTTTTAGTTCAGCTTTTAATTCTTTGTAATAATTCAAATCTGCTTCTATCTCGTTTTTCTTAATATTTTTCATTATATTATTATCTAATACAAATACTTGAAATAATTGGCGTAATTGAGTCAAGTTATTTAAAAAATCAATCAATTTTTCAAAAGGAATCCACCAAATCATTTGTTTTTTTAGAAACGTATCTCGTTTTGCATCGATTTCTACCATTTGTTCCTTATTTATTGCATTAAAATCAAATGAATATATATCAGCATTTCCTTTGTTCATAATATCTAAAATTTGCATTGATAAAGGCAAATTATTTTTTTCTAAATCGTAATGTGAAAAAGACTGATATTCAAAAGTATTGGCTTTAGCAAAAAGATAATATCTAATTGGTTTGATAATTGATTTATCCTTATAAGCAATAATTATTCTTTCCTCTCTATCCTTTGAAAGTAAAGAATAGGAAATAAGATCAAGTGTTTTTGAAATATAAAAAGAATAGTCTTTTTCTTTTTCAATTTCATTTCTAAAACTTGCATAATAATAATTATTGTTATTAGCATTCTCATCTTTAATTGGTATATTAGATCCAGAGGGAGAAATCTGATTATTTACTAAATAATTATCTAAGATAATTTGATCGTATTCTTTAACGCCCTTAGTATCGATTAATTGAGTGACGAGTGGATTAACTTCAACAGACCATTTACTTTCCTCAATAGAATTATTGTTTATAAAAATCCAATTGCTATATAATGCTCTAAGAGCAGTTTCGTTATCACCAGGGAGTTTAAAAGTAGTTGTTGAAAGACTTTTATTCTTTTTGACATATTTTAATAATACATCTGAAGGTCGTTTTGCAAATAAAAAGAAATCATTTTGTGTTGTTTCTTTACTTAACTTAACTGCATTTTTAGATTCTACTCCTAAACTTTTAAAATTTAAATAATTTGTCAATAATCGAATAGCCTGTCTAGGATTTCCACCCGAGTTTTCTCCTATTTCAGTAATGACATCTGAAATTCTATTAGAATAAACACCCATCCTTTTATCTAAGAGTTCAATAATTCGATCGGCTCTAAAAGGTAATAAAAAAATACGAAGAGAAGATTCGGGAATAAAATCACTAAAAAAATGAATAGCATTTACTTCAAATATCGTTTTAAAATTCGCTAAAAATTCTATACTGTCTTGAAGCATCAACAAAGCTGCACTATTATTTTCAAATTTATCAATTCCGCTTGCAAAAAATATTAAGGGCCTTTCTAATATCTTTTCATAATATAAAACAATTTTACATAAAACCTCAGATATATATTTCCGATTTTTTATTAAATTAGCTATTACTGATTCTTTAAAATTAAATATACTTAAATCTATATGGTCAGTATTAAAAATTTTAACATACTCCTCCCATCTATTGATTTTCCCATTAGTAAAGGCCTCAGGTGTAATAAAAGAGGAAATATCATAATTATTTAAAATAGCATAATTTATTATTTCTGTTAAAAGAATTTGTAAAAAATCTCCCGAGGAAAGATTATTACCATTTGTATCGAAATGTAGGATTATATCAGGTATAAAAGAATTATCACGAAAATATTTGTTAATAAAAGTGGATTTGCCAATACCGATCTGTCCACCTATATAAATAGGCTCATTTTTAGATAAAACCCAATCCTTAAGTATGTCAAAACAGTCATTATTGATTGGTATAAAAAGTTTTTCAAGTTCAAATTCATCATCTAATGGAACTCCCAAATCTAAATTTGACCCATATTTATTTCTTATCATACATTGTCTCTACTTTGTCGTCTAAAGTTTTCAATTATTTTTACAAAATCAGGTTTTTCAACTTTTTTTGTCCATTCACTCCATATATCAATTGTGGCACTTTTAGGTTTTTCCATTGGTTCGTTAATTTTAATTCTGCTTGGTAGCAATACAGAATCACCTATAACCATTCCTTCCCCAATATCCATAATTGGTAAAATATCTAATATGCTTTCTAAACTTTCCGGCAATAATTTTCTTACAGTATTCTGATCTTCCGTATTCATAAGTCTTAAGGATATAATATTATTACATTGGCTTAATATAGTTTCAGAAACATCTGAAGGACGTTGGCTGATAATAAATAGAGCAACACCATACTTCCTTCCTTCTTTTGCTATTTTTTCAAAGTTTTCAATAGCTCTTTTTTCTATTGGAGATTGTCCATCTTTTTTGGGTATGTATAAATGTGCTTCATCACACACAAAAACTAAGGGATGTCGTTTGTTAATATCTGTCCAAAATTGAATCTGATAAATAATACGAGCAACTAAACCAACTATAATTGGTAAAATATCGCTTGGCACTTCGCTAAAATCAATTATCTTTACTTGTGATTTTGTTTCAGAAAAATCCATCAATTTCTCTGAAATTTTCGACATGTAATCATAATCTTGCGATTCTTTCGGAGCCTTAAATAAAAAGCCATAACGCTTATCACTAAGCTTACTTTTTATCCTAGTTAATAAACGACTAAATTGTCCATAAAAATTTCCTTGCTTTAATCCTCGAGATCCTTCTATCATTTCTTCATTTAAATCCGTTAATCGATTTATGACTTCCTCCAATAAAAAGGGGACAGGGCTATCGATTGTAAATGCATCCAGAACTTTATTTTTGCCAAATTTCGACAAAACATTTTTTTTCCCTTCTATTACTGAATCTTGAAAAACCATTACTTGGTTGTGTGCCGTAAATTCGGTTCTATCAATAAACATAGCCTGCATTTCTTCTGCATTTAATAACCAATATGGAAGGAATAATAAACTGTCATTAGTTTTTCCTAATTCTTCAGGACCTGGAATTCTTAGATGTTTAGCATAACTCATTTCGTTATATTCGCCATGTAAATCGAATACAATCAAGTTTGATGAGGGAAGTTTAGCTGCTTTTTCAAGAATTGTTGCGACGGTATATGATTTCCCAGAACCGGTACTCCCTAATAAAGCAGCATGTCTTTGAAAAAATTTATTCCCGTCAATATAAGCTTCTGCTTTTTTGTCGATAATATATTTGCCTATTATAAACGAATTTTCAATTTTACTGCTTTTCGCTATAATTCCCATAAAGGAGACTAAATTATTTCCATTAATGATATAACATTTTGATTCAATATCTGGAACCTGTTGTAAAGAACGTGAAAAAATCATCTCAGTATTTAATGAACCCAATAAAGTCACTTTTACTATATTATAATCTACTTCCTCATCTGTTGTTTGAGAATCATTTTCATCTTCATTTATTTCAGCTTCTAATTTCTTTTCGTTATTCCTAGAAACAGATTTAATAACTTTTGCAATTATTCCTATTAACCATTGTCCGGTAGCCCCAGGCAATTTAATTGATACAAGCTGGCTTACTTGCGCTTTTCTTAAGTTCTCATTTTTTTCTACAAAAATAGAAACCTTTCTCGTATCAACTTGTTGTACTATGCCTAACAAATGATCGTTTTCAATAAAATTGAAAATGTTCATGCCTTATCTCCTAATATTTCTTCGCAAAATTTATTAATATTCCAAATATCATTATCCAAATATAACCAATTACTGTATTTTTTATTAAATATTTTGCTTTTATTTAACGAGTCGTTTTTACAAATAACCCAAAAATTTTCGGATTTAGTACAAATATTCATTATTTGGGGGTTAATATCTTGTGTTATACAAATTGCAGAGGAATTATTTAGCAAAATTTTATCCATAATATTTTTTTCAAAGTGCGAATCGTGAAACCCATAACCTAAAAAAATAAATGCATTTTTCTTTTTAACCACTTCATCGAATTGATGAAATAATTCATCTCTATATACCATGGCGTTTTTGTACTTACTAATTCCAGGTGTTATAATAAATCTTTCAATATTTTTTGGTAACTTATGTAATAATGAATTCATTTCTACGATTTCATCATTAAATAAAAATGTATTTAATGAACCATGAACTTTAAAAAACTCGATATGTTGTTTTTGTTTAGTAGTTTTAGGTTTCTTGTTTTGCTTTGAAGTTCTTATAACTTGGTGTTCCATTGATTTACGGGCTTCTTTCCAATTTATTTTTTTTAACAAACTACCGACAAAGCCATTGATATATGGGAGAGCTTCAATTTCAAAAGAATACTCCGCTAACATATCATAATTTGTTGTTGCAATACTTAACGACACATCACTTGGACTTAGTTTATCTAAAACACGTTTTACTATTTTTATTGCCGGCCATTCAAGTTTTCTGTTTAATATTTTAAGAGCGTATTGATAATCTATTTGGGAAATAAAACCTGCTGTAACTTTTTTTATTATCTTAATAAGTTTTTCATCACTTGCGTTATTTAATGCGGATTCCAAATCATTATTAGAATCTAATTCCTTTATTACGTTATCCCATTGTTTTTGTTGTGCTGGTTCTATCAAATTATTTAAACGTTTATTGGTTTTTAGGACTTCTTTTAATTTGCTCATTCCAAAGTCACGATCAATAGCACATGACATTCCGCTACCAAAAATTATCATCGGGTTAGTATTTTTATTGAAAAAATCTCTTATTTCTTCATATGCAATTTCTTTTGTTAATTTTGGCTTCATCAACATTAGCTTAACTAAATTTTATGTAAATTATGAAAACTAAACCTTAATATTTAATAAGTTGTGTTAATTAAAATATTATTTATTAAATAACAATTATAAAATATGAAAATTATTAATTTTTAACAATTAAATTATGAGTATTGAAATAACCTATATTTCCTAAGTTATATTTAAAATTTCAAAATACTGACAAAATCAAAATTGTAATAATACAAATATTGTGTTAGACAAGATAATCCTTTATGTTAAATTATTGTGGATCATCCATTTAGTTCCTTCTATTGACAATCTCATATAAAATTCATATTTTACCATACAAATGTATGGTATTTTGTAAATAAACATAACAGACGAAAATGTCAAAAGAAATAACACAAAAGCAAAAAGAAATATTAGATTTTATAATAGACAGCCGCGTTAAACTGGGTAATATACCAACGCTTGCCGAAATTGCAAATTATTTTGGCTATAAAAACAGATCATCTGTTCGCGAGCAGCTGGAGTCGTTAGAAAAAAAAGGATACATTAAACGCAACGCACGCCTTTCAAGAGGTATTGAGGTGACTGTTGAAGACAAATTTTTTGTGCCTCGTCCTATACTTGGTGAGGTTGCCGCAGGTAATCCGCTAACTATATATCCCGATTCTATTGATACAATAGATTTGCCGACAATAGTAAAAATGCCTAAGGATTCTTTTTTATTAAAAGTAAAAGGGGACAGCTTAAAAGATGCGTATATATTCAGCGGTGATATTGTTATAGTTAATCCCAATATAGAGCCGTCAAACGGACATATAGTTACGGCAATTTTAGATGATGCCGCCGTAGTAAAAAGGTTTATAAAAACTAATGACGGAATTGAATTACATTCCGAAAATGCCGAATATGCTCCAATTATAGTGGATAAAAGTTATCCCCGATTTAAAATTGTAGGAGTGGTTGTAGGTATTTACCGAAGTATGGATAAAAAAGCTTGTTAATTTTTAGGAGATATAAATATGCAGGAGTATAAAGGATATTATAAATCCAATGTAGGATGGTTAGAGGTTGTTTGTACGGAAAAAGGACTAACTGCAATTAATTTTGTGGATGAGTGTTTAACCGCGGATAGTTATCCTTTGGTTGATGAAGTTATTAAACAATTGGATGAATATTTTAACGGAAAACGTAAAATATTTAATTTGCCGTTATATTTTGAAGGCACAAAATTCCAAAAAGAAGTATGGACCGAGTTAATAAATATTCCTTATGGCAAAACAGTTTCGTATAAAGATATAGCAATTGCAATTAAGCATGATAAAGCAGTACGTGCGGTTGGTACAACAAACAGCAAAAATAAAATTCCTATTGTTATCCCGTGTCATCGTGTTATAGGTCATAACGGCAAACTTTCGGGTTATGCCGGCGGTGTATGGCGGAAAGAGAAGCTGCTTGAAAATGAGGAGATTAGGGGACTTAGTATCTAAATAATATTATTATATCACCCCTTCAGGGTTTTAATATGACGAGCAAAATTTAATCTATAATAATTCCATCCCTGTTATGTTAAAAGTCAATAGTCCATAATAATATTTTTATTCTTTTCGCAAAAAAGTTAAATTTGTAATAGTATTTCCCACTCTTTTTTTTATTAAAATACGATATTTTATTCTTTGTTTGCATAGCTTATGGATTAAGGAGGGTGAGGGTAAATTTATATTTCTCCTTATAGGTAATTATCCAAAGGTTATGTAAGATACTAGTGAATACCATTGTATAACAAAAAGAGTTTTTTCATTTGCTTTTATAGTTGCATAATTATCTCACAATTATTTCGAGAATAATAATTTAATTTCTTTATAATAAATCAACCTGTTATAAACAGTCATCCTTAATTATTATTTCTAAAAGGAGCTGCAAGATATATAATTAAATCAAAAATGTATCGCCGCAATCTTCGGGCAACAAAACTGAGTTTTGCAAGGGATGAACAACGGTCAATACTAACAATTATTTAATAAAGAAAATATATTATTCCTCGATTAATTATAAATTCGTTTTTTTATTCTTTTTACTACATTATTCAACAACTGATAACGAGTATGGTATTTCATTTTTCCAAACAGTCATTATTCTATTAAGAAGCTTCTTTGCTATTTTTATTATTGCAGCTTGTGATTTCATGCGAACTTTGAGTTGTGCAAATCTTAAAGCTAATGCAGGATCCATTCTCGATGCTATCCAAGATGCTTCTATTAAAAGATTTCTTAAATATCCATTCTGTCTATTTGTTATCCCGCATACAACTTCCTTTGCCCCTGAAGAACGAGTCGATGGTACCAATCCTACAAAAGAACAAAATTCATCCAGTTTCTTAAAGCGGTTGATATCCATTATTTCGGTATAAAAAGATATAGCCGTTATAAATCCAATCCCGGGTATTGTCATCAATAATGGTACTATTTTTTGTGCTTTTTTATCTTCTTCCGTGTATTTCGCTAATTCTTCCACCACCTTAGCTATTTGTTCTTCTAAGTATACTAAATTATCAATGAGCATATTCAAGGTTATTTGTGTCTCAGGATAATTGAATTTAATAGTTCTTAAATAATCAATAAATTTTTTACTCCAGTATTTCCCTTTAATATCCTCAGGGAATATTATCCCGTTATAATTTAAGAGTGATTTAATTTGATTCTTCTTTCTTGTTCGATCAGCAATTAGTTGATCTCTTAATCGGCGTAACGACCTTAACGATTCTTCTGCTTCTGTTGGTATTCTGATTCCGGTTAAACTTTTATTAGCAAGTTCTCTTGCTAATTTCTTTGAATCTCTGCGATCATTTTTTTGATCTTTTTCCTTATGGGTAGTTGGAATATCGGCAGCATTAACAACAATGTTTTTAATACCTCCGTTTATTAGATCTCTATGTATCCAAAAGCCACTATAGCTTGCCTCATAGGCAGAATAGTAGTTTCCATTTGGATAATTCTTTTTTAAGTGTGTTACAAGTTGTTGAGGTTTTGGCTCCATGCAATAAGTTGTCAGCCACCTATCCTCAAGATTTATTGTAACTTTCCAAGTCGCTTTGTGTGTATCTAACCCCACATAAATATTTCTAAGCGTACTACTTATCGGTTGCTAAAACAGCTATAAAATATTATGTAGCAATAAGATACAGAATTTAGTAAGTTTGCGCACTCACTAAATTCGAGAAAACGGGGAATGCAACCAGAAAAAAGGCGAAAAATGCGTTGTATTTATTGTAATAGTTTGAGTACAAAAAAGAACGGTCATAGGGAAATTGTACCAATAAACTTCCATAGAAAAACGGTACGCAAGGTAAAACGGTACAAGTGCAATGAATGTGGGAAAACATTCAGCAAAAGAGATGAAAAAAAACAAAGATATAGTTTTCAGGTAAAAATCGAAATAGCCCGAATGCATTTTGAAGAACGAATGAGTTGTCGAGTGATTTCAAAACGGATCAGAGAAAAATTCTCTATAAATACTACTCCAAGTAAAGTATGTGAAATTGTAAATGAAATAGCCGAACAGGCGAAATCAAGTTTGGGAATAAAATCAGATTTTTCACCAAGTTGGGAAGGAAACTTAACGATAGATGATAAATATATAAGCATACATGGTAAGAAATGTTTAACTTTAGTAGCCATTGATAGCAGTGGAGATGTTGTCCATTACGAATTAATTTGGGGAGAAGCCGGACAAAACAAATATGATGACTTTTTCTTATTTATAAAAGAAGTTCTAAAGTATCCGGCAAAATCAATAACCACTGATCTTGATATAATGCTTATAAAATCAGTAGCAAAAGTATATGGTGAAAAAGTATTGTACCAAAAATGTATTAAACATGCATTAGCTGCTGTGGAAGTAATAATAGAATATAGGCCTGTAATTAGGGAATATTTTAAGCAAAAAAAAGCATTAGGTGATTTAGTTCAGCAGAATAAAGAATTAATAGAATCATACACGGAGAAAAAAAAGACCCGTGATATAGTTAAAAGCTTGTTTTATTCTACAAATTCAAAGGACAGCGAATTAATTATGTTAAATATAAAGGAGGGGTATGGGCAAAAGTATCCTAAGTTAATAGAATTTATTGACAGGCATATTAAAAACTTATTAACTCATCAAAAAGATAGCACGATACAAAAAACAAATAATAGAGCTGAAAATCTAAACAAACAGATTGAAAGAAGATTAAAAACCATTGAAGGCTTCCAGACAGCCAACACAGCTTTTAATTATTTAATTTTGTATATTAATTATATAAGATTTAGAGCATATACTGATTGTAGAGGTAATAGAAGGAAGTGCAATGGATTATCTCCTTTAGAACTTTGTTCGGTAAAATTGAAATCCAATGATTGGTTAAAAAATTCTTTAATTTTACCCAAAAAAGCAACCGATAACTAGTACGCTACCAAATATTTTGATTTGTATAATCCACTTTTTTTTCGTTATTTTGTGTTTGCATTTGAGTATCCTTTACTGTTGTTATTATTTGTTTAAAAGTAATTAACTAATTAGATATTATTATAAATAAATTAAAACTAATTTGCAGAAAGGATACTCTTTCTTTTTCTGCTTTTAAACATAATATCTTCGGGATTAAAAGATTAAGTAATTTGTTTCTGATTATTTATCTTGCTGGTTCTTATATACTTACTAGCTGTTTATCCGCCCATGGCGGATTTTAATTGTAAATTAATGGAATTGATTAATTATGACTATACAAAAAGAAATTACGTTACAATCTAAAAAAAGGGGATTTCACTTAATAACAAATGAAATATTAAATCAAATACCTGAAATTAAAAATATTAAAGCGGGATTAATGCATATTTTTATTAAACATACTTCCGCATCGTTAACAATAAATGAAAATGCCGATCCGGATGTTAGGGTAGATATGGAAACGTATTTTAACAAAGTTGTTCCCGAAAACGCACCATATTTTATACATACCTGCGAAGGAGCCGATGATATGCCGGCGCATGTTAAAGCATCTATGTTTGGCAGCTCGGTTTCAATTCCTGTTACTGACGGAAGACTTAATTTGGGTACATGGCAGGGTATTTATTTGGGTGAACATAGAAATTATGGCGGAAGCAGAAAAATAGTAATTACAATTATAAGTTAAATATTAAAACAACAATTAAAGCCTTTAATATAATTATGAGTGAAGTAAGTTTAAATATAGGTACGGCCGGATGGTCATACAAAGATTGGATTCCAGGGTTTTATTCCAAAGCGCAATCAAAAGAGTTTGACTGGCTTACATTTTATGCCGGTTATTTTAATACTGTAGAAGTTAATTCTACTTATTACAGTTATGTTAAAGCCGATATAGTTAAAAATTGGATTAATAAAGTTGCGGATAATAAAGATTTTTTATTTACTGTAAAATTACATCAGGATTTTACACATAGACGAATATATACTAAAGAACAAGCTGTTTTTTTTGAATATAACTTGGATTTATTAAGACGGGCAGAAAGATTTGGCGGATTGCTGATGCAGTTTCCATATTCCTTTGGATTTACAAGTGCAAATATGGAGTATCTTAATAAGTTGTTTGAAGTTTTTGAAGGATATACCAAATGTTTGGAAGTAAGGCATAGTACTTGGAATAACAAAGAGGCAATTCAGTTTTTAAAGGAAAGTAACGTTTCGTTATGTACTATTGACCAGCCAAAAATTGGAAGTGCCATTACTTTTAATACCGACCTGACAACCGATACATTATACATTCGTTGTCATGGCCGAAATGAACAAGCGTGGGTTAATTCAATAAAAAATTATGGAAATACTCAAACTTATAACGAACAAAACGAACGGTATAAATATTTTTATTCACCCGGCGAATTGGTTGAAATTGAAAGGCAGATTAGAGAAGTTTATGATAAAATAAGACAAGTTTTTATTATTATGAACAATCATCCTTTTGGTTATGCGGTTGCAAACGCTTTTGAATTGATGTATTTGCTTAAAGATAGAATTAAAATAAACATACCGGAAATTACGGTAAAAACATTTACAAGGTTAGCAAAAATAGCAGTAAATTAAAATGAGAACTATATTTCATTTGGATTTGGATGCGTTTTTTGTGTCCGTAGAACGGATTATTGATCCAAGTTTAGAAGGGAAACCTGTAATTGTAGGAGCCGATCCGCACGGGAGAGGAGTTATTTCCGCATGTTCGTACGAAGCACGCGAATATGGTCTGCATTCTGCCATGCCTATCAGGCAGGCTTTTAAATTATGCCCAAACGGTATTTATTTGCACGGGCATTATAAAGAATATGTACGTTATTCGGAAGCGGTAGAAAACCTGTTAAAAAAATATGCTCCGGTTATTGAACAAGCATCTGTGGATGAGTTTTATATAGATTTTACGGGCTGCACCAAAATTTACGGCAATCTGTTTATGTTTGCTTCTCAAATTCAAAAAGAGGTTTGGGATACACTTGGGCTGCCTTGTTCAATTGGTATAGGAACAAATAAAACTATTGCAAAAATAGGGTCGGATTGTTTAAAGCCAAAAGGGATAACTTATATTTTACCCGGTATGGAAAAGGAATTTTTGCGTCCAATGCTTTTACAGACTATACCGGGAGTTGGTAAAGTATCACTGCAGCAGTTTAATAATAAAGGATTTTATACTATTGGTGATATTACAAAACTTCCGTCCGATTATTTTGCTGTAACGTTTGGCAAAGCAGGTATTGATATATGGAATAAAGCCAACGGACATGGAACTGAGTATTTAACAACTTCACACTCGCGAAAAAGTATTTCTAAAGAACATACCTATGAAACCGATATTATTGATAGTGTTTTACTTGAAAAAACCTTGTTTGAATTAAGCGAAAAAGTGTGTCAATATTTACGTGATGAAGATTGGGAAGCTTCTACAATAGGGCTTAAACTCAGGTATTCCGATTTTGTGACTATTACCCGCGCAAAAACTATTAAACCCACGGATTCGGATAATATAATTTATAATACTGTGTTAAAATTGTTTCGTAATGCATATACGCGTCGTGTTGGTGTAAGGCTTATAGGAATTCATCTATCAAATTTAAGCGAATATGCCGATCAGGATTTATTATTTGAAGATAAGGAAGTTACACGTAAAAAATTGTATCGTGCTGTTTCTAAAATACGCGACAAATTTGGTTTTGATTCAATTAATATCGGCAAGTTTTAATTATGTTTACGCTTCATGCACATTCTAATTATTCATTACTTAATGGTACAATTCCGGTTGAATCATTAATTTCTTTTGCAAAAAAAAGCGGCAGCAATTATGTATCGTTAACAGATACTAATTCGATGTATGGATTAATTAAATTTGCCAAAGTTGCCCAGGAAGAAAATATTAAACCAATACTTGGAACTTTAATTGAAGACGATAAACATAGTATTTTATTGCTTGCAAAAAATTTTACGGGATATAGTGATATCTGTAAAATTATTACGGCTAAAAAACTTAAAGAAAATTTTTCTGTATTAAGTATTTTTAGTCAGTCTTTAGATAATGTGTTTTTAATTACAAGTTCGCTTTTATTATTAACCGAATTAGCCGAAAATAATATTATTCCTGCAAATTTATATGTTGAACTGATTGTAACAGAAAAATGGAAAAAAAACACACGCGAATTATACAATTTTGCCAAATTAAAAAATCTGCCAATTGTTGCTTCTCATCCTGCTTATTTTTTAACTCCAAATGATTTTCTTTTACATAAAGCAGTTACTGCAATAAGATTAAATAAGACCATAGAAAACTTGACGGAAAATGATATTGTTGATGAGGAATTTTATTTAAAATCTCCCGAAGAACTATGGACCGTTTGGAAGTCGATTCCCGAGGCAGTATGGAATACTGATTATATTGCACAAAATTGTAATGTAAACATGGAATTTAATAAATATAAATTTCCATATTTTAAGTTGAATCCCGAGGAGACTGCTTTTTCTTATTTATGGAAAATTAGTTTTAAGGGACTTGCCGAAAGGTATCAGCCGATAACTGAAAAAGCAGTTAAACGATTGCAATACGAATTGGAAGTAATAGATGAATTGGGTTTTAGTGATTACTTTTTAATTGTGTGGGATATAATAAGAGAGGCCAGAACCCGGAAAATGATGAATATTGGACGCGGTTCCGCGGCAAACAGTTTAGTGGCTTATTGTTTGGGGTTTACACAAGTTGATCCCATTAAGCATAATTTGTATTTTGAAAGGTTTTTAAATAGGGGAAGAATATCACCACCGGATGTTGATTTGGATTTTTCGTGGCGCGAGCGTGATTCACTAATTAAATATGTTTTTGAAAAATATGGTTACGATAAAGTAGCAATGATATCTACAACAGTAACTTTTAGAGCAAGATCCGCTTTTAGAGAAACAGCTAAAGTATTTGGAATTCCGGATTCGGAAATTTCTAAATTCAGCAAGTTCATTCCGTGGACAAGTGCCTCAAATTTGCCCGATTTAGCTGAAAAATTTCCGGAATCAAAGTCACTAAATTTTAAGGGCGAACCATGGCAGACTGTAATTAATATAGCCTCAAAATTAGGGGGATACCCGCATCATTTAAGTATTCATCCAAGCGGAATAGTGATTACACGCGAGGGTATGACAAATTATTTGGCATTGGAATACGCTAAAAATAAAGGACTTGGACTAATTGTTACACAGCCCGATATGTATTCGGTTGAGGATTTTGGTTTAGTTAAAATTGATTTATTAAGTCAAAGGGCATTGGGAGTATTGCGTGATACCGTACATACTATTACAGCAAGGGGCAGTTTAAAAACAACTGTGCATAATAATAAACAAGAAACAAAAAATGTATTTAAGCTGTTTCCGTAAAAAAACTTTATAAATCTAACTGAAATTTATGAATATCTGGTTTTAGATTATTAGAAATTTCCTTATCTTTGAATGTAGCATTTTGATATGATTAGATTAAATGTATGTTGTTTTTTATGCTGAAAAAAGAAAGTCATTTTAAATTTATTCTTAAAATTAAGATAAAAGAACCTTATTTTCTAATATTTAATAGAACTTAAATAATAAAAAGAGAAAAGGTATTAAAAAAACGGCATATAAACAAATTAAAAGCTCTTAATATTGGCTTGATTTTTGAATAGATGTTAGATGTAAAAAGATTAAATACTTATTTTAAATAAAGTTGGGGTACATTAATGGAAAGAAAGAAAAAAACGATTGATGGAAATGAAGCCGCAGCCTATGTTGCTTACCGCAATAGCGAAGTAATAGCTATATATCCTATTACACCATCTTCAGGTATGGGAGAATTATCTGATGAATGGGCAGCTAAAGGTATCAAAAACATTTGGGGTACAATTCCATCAGTTTCTGAATTGCAAAGTGAAGGCGGTGCTGTAGGTGCAGTACACGGAGCATTACAAAGTGGTGCATTAACAACCACATTTACAGCTTCGCAAGGTTTATTATTAATGATACCTAATATGTTTAAAATTGCAGGCGAACTTACTCCTACAGTTTTTCATGTTAGTGCTCGTGCAATTACTGCACAAGGATTATCAATTTTTGGCGATCATAGTGATGTAATGGCAACTCGTCAAACCGGATTTGCAATGTTGGCATCTGGTTCAGTACAAGAAATTATGGATTTATCCGCAATAGCTCATAAATCTACATTAGAATCCAGAATTCCTTTTTTACACTTCTTTGACGGTTTCAGATCTTCACACGAAGTAAATAAAATTGAAATGTTAAGTGATGATGATTTACGCTCAATGGTTGATGAAAAAACTATTGCAGCAATAAGAGACAGAGCTTTAAAACCTGAAAGTCCTTCAATTAGAGGAACTGCTCATAATCCTGATGTATATTTCCAGGGACGTGAAACAGCTAACAATCTTTATACAGAATGTGTTGATGTTGTTGAAAACGCAATGAGTCAATTTGCTGAATTAACAGGAAGACAATATAATTTATTTGATTATTGCGGTGCACCTGATGCAACCAAAGTAATAGTATTAATGGGTAGCGGTGCAGAGGCTGCATTGGAAACTGTTGAATATTTAACAAATAAAGAAGAAAAAGTTGGTATAATTAAAGTAAGATTATTCAGACCATTTTCTGTTAAACATTTTATAGCTGCATTACCAAAAACAGTTGAAAAAATTGCTGTTTTAGATAGAACAAAAGAACCAGGTTCATTAGGTGATCCGTTATATTTGGACGTTGTAACAGCAATTTCCGAAATGATGGCTTCAGATGATGCTCCATTCTTAAAAACACCAACAGTAGTAGCCGGAAGATACGGATTAGCATCAAAAGAATTTACACCAGCTATGGTTGTTGCAATATTTAAAGAATTAGATAAAGTAAAACCAAAAAATCATTTTACAATTGGTATCAATGATAATTTATCTAACTCAAGTTTAACATACGATGCAAGTTTTACAACTGAAGGCGATGATGTTAAAAGAGCTATGTTCTATGGATTAGGTGCTGATGGTACAGTTGGCGCAAATAAAAACTCAATTAAAATTATTGGTGAAGAGACAGATAACTATGCACAAGGTTATTTTGTTTACGATTCAAAAAAATCAGGTTCAACAACTATTTCACACTTAAGATTTGGTAAAAAACCGATTCGCTCGACATATTTAATTCAAGCTGCTAATTTTATTGCTTGTCATCAGTTTGGGTTAATGGAAAAATTTGATGTGTTAAACAATCTTATTGATGGCGGAACATTCCTGTTAAATACTCCATTCCCTACATTAGAAGAAACATGGAATCAGTTACCAAAAGTTGTTCAACAACAAATTATTGATAAAAAATTAAAGTTTTACGTTATTGATGCTTATTCTGTAGCAAATAAAACAGGTATGGGCGGTAGAATAAATACAATTATGCAAACATGTTTCTTTGCTATTTCCGGTGTTTTACCAAAAGATGAAGCAATTGAACAGATTAAAAAAGCCATTAAAAAATCTTATGGTGCAAAGGGTGAAAGTGTTGTACTTCAAAATTTTGAAGCAGTTGATCAAACACTTGCAAACTTACATCAATTTGAAGTTCCTGCTACAGCAACAAGTTCAATTGAACTTCCTCCTGTAGTTTCAGACAAAGCTCCTGATTTTGTTAAAAACGTATTAGCAAAAATGATGGCTGGCAAAGGCGATGAAATTCCTGTTAGTGATATGCCAATTGATGGTGTTTATCCATGCGGTACTACAAAATGGGAAAAAAGAAATATTGCTTTAGAAGTTCCTGCTTGGGATTCTGAAGTTTGTATTCAATGCGGTAAATGTTCTTTAGCATGTCCTCATGCAGCAATTAGAATAAAAGTATATGACAAAGAAATATTAAAAAATGCTCCTGCTACATTTAAATATGTTGATGCAAAAGGAAAAGATTTTAAAGATCAAGTATATACAATTCAAGTTGCAGTTGAAGATTGTACAGGTTGCGCATTATGTTTTGAAGTATGTCCTGCTAAAAATAAAAAAGAACCTAAATTCAAATCACTTAACATGGTTAATCAAATTCCTATCCGTGTTCAAGAAAGAGAAAATTTTGAATTTTTCCTAAATATTCCTGAATATGACAGATCAAAATTAAATTTAACTTCAGTTCAGGGTTCGCAATTATTAGAACCATTATTCGAATTCTCCGGTGCTTGTTCAGGCTGCGGTGAAACACCTTACGTAAAATTAGTATCACAATTGTTTGGTGATAGAGCTGTTATTGCAAATGCAACAGGCTGCTCATCAATTTATGGCGCAAATTTACCAACTACTCCTTGGACAACTAACAAAGATGGTCGCGGACCGGCTTGGGCAAATTCATTATTTGAAGATAATGCTGAATTCGGATTTGGTATGCGCGTTGCTTTAGATAAACATGAAGAACAAGCTAAAGAATTAGTTACTAAATATGTTGGAAAAATTGGTGTTGAATTAGTTGACAGTATCCTAACATCAAATCAAAAAGATGAAGCCGGTATTTCCGAACAAAGAGTAAGAGTTGAAAAGCTTAAAGAAATAGTTAAAACAATTGATGAACCGGATGCAAAACGCTTATTAGACTTAGCAGATTATTTAGTTAAAAAATCGCTTTGGATAATTGGTGGTGACGGTTGGGCTTATGATATTGGTTACGGTGGATTAGACCATGTTATAGCTTCAGGAAAAAATGTTAATATATTAGTACTTGATACAGAAGTTTATTCAAATACCGGTGGACAGATGTCAAAATCAACCAGTATTGGTGCAGTTGCAAAATTTGCAGCAGCCGGTAAAAGAATGGGTAAAAAAGATCTTGGTATGATGGCAATGTCGTATGGTAACGTTTATGTTGCTAAAGTTGCTATGGGCTCCAACGATTTACATACTATTCGTGCTTTTGTTGAAGCTGAAGCTTATGATGGACCATCATTAATTATTGCATATTCACATTGTATTGCTCATGGTATTAACATGTCAAAAGGATTTGAATGTCAAAAATTAGCTGTTGATAGTGGACATTGGCCATTATTCAGATATAATCCTACATTAAAAGATGAAGGAAAGAATCCATTAAAATTAGATTCCAAAGCACCAAAGATTAAATTGGAAGATTATATTTACAACGAAACTCGCTATAAGATGTTAACTAAATCACATCCTGAAATTGCTAAAGAATTATTAGCTTTAGCACAGGCTGAAGTTAATAACGGCTGGAGATATTACGAACAGTTAGCCGCTTTAGATTTTAGCGAATTAAAGAAAGAAAATTAATATTCAATCCCCGGCATTGCCGGGGTATATTTTTATTGAAAAAAAAATTAAAAATAATTTTTGGAGTTAAAATGGATTTAACAACAACATATATGGGTTTAAAATTAAAAAATCCAATTGTGCCATCAGCCTCTCCTTTATCTGAAGGTGTTGATAGTGTAAAAGCATTAGAAGATGCTGGTGCCGGTGCAGTAGTTGTTTACTCGTTATTTGAAGAACAGATTAGTCATGAATCAGGTGAATTAGATCATTATTTAACTTATGGTGCCGATAGTTATTCCGAAGCTGTTTCATATTTCCCTCAACCTAGTGAATTTCGTTCAGGACCTTATGAATATTTGGATCATATTGCAAAATTAAAAAAATCTGTTGATATTCCTATTATTGGAAGTTTAAATGGTGTTAGTACAGGCGGTTGGGTAAAATATGCAAAAAATATAGAAGAAGCCGGTGCAGATGCTCTTGAATTAAATATTTATTACATTCCAACAAATTTGCAATTGACAGGTTCAGAAATTGAAACTATGTATATTGATACTTTAAAAGCAGTAAAAAGTAATACAAAAATTCCTGTATCAATAAAACTTAGTCCATATTTTACATCACTTGCTAATATGGCAAGTCAGTTAGACCATGCCGGTGCAGATGCATTAGTATTATTTAACAGATTTTACCAGCCCGATTTTGATTTAAATACATTATCAGTAGTTCCTAATTTAGTATTAAGCAATAATTTTGAAATGAGATTACCATTAAGATGGATTTCTATTCTTTATGGAAAAATTAAAGCCGGATTAGCTGCTACAAGTGGAATTCAGACTGCTGAAGATGTTATTAAAGTGTTAATGGCAGGCAGTGATGTAGCTATGTTATGTTCCGAATTATTAAGAAACGGACATGGCAGAATTACAGAAATTCTTGCTGATATGACAAAATGGATGGAAATAAATGAATATCCGTCTGTTGATTTTATGAAAGGAAGCATGAGCCAAAAATCAGTTGAAGAACCGGCTGCTTTTGAACGTGCAAACTATATGAAAGCATTAAATAGTTATAAAAATTTGTTATAATAAAATATAATATTTTTCTAAAAAAGGCTGTCTTTAACGGGCAGCTTTTTTTGTTTTAAATACTAATTATCATTAAAATTTTAATAAAAAATAGCTTGCTTTTATGGGTTTATATTCTTAACGTATTATTTAGATTTTAATTTGATTATGAAATGCTTAATTAAAAACTACAAAAATTCAGTTTATTAAAAACTAAAATTGAAGGGAAAATTTATGGAATTTTTAGAGAAATTAGGTATTAAAGAAAAGAATTTTGGTTCATCAACAGGTTTAAATTGGAACAGCTCGACCGAAAGCGGAGAGTTAAATATTTATTCGCCGGTTGACGGAAAATTTATTGCATCAGTATATCAAGCCTCAGAAGCAGATTATGAAAATGTTGTAGAAAAAGCGCATCAGGCTTTTTTAGAGTGGAGATTATTTCCCGCGCCTAAACGTGGGGAAATAGTAAGATTAATAGGATTAAAATTACGCGAATTTAAAGAACCTCTTGGCACATTAGTATCGTATGAAATGGGTAAATCGTTACAGGAAGGATTAGGTGAAGTTCAAGAAATGATTGATATCTGCGATTTTGCAGTAGGCCTTTCGCGCCAGTTATATGGATTTACAATGCATTCGGAACGACCCAGCCATAGAATGTATGATCAGTATCATCCATTAGGGGTAGTTGGAACAATAAGTGCTTTTAATTTTCCGGTTGCAGTATGGTCATGGAATGCGATGCTTGCTACAGTATGCGGTGACACAAATTTGTGGAAACCGTCATCAAAAGTTCCATTAACAGCTATTGCAGTTCAAAACATACTTGGCACAGTAATTAAAGAACAAAATTTACCTGAAGGGTTATTCTCTTTGGTAATTGGCAAAGGTGCTACTATTGGTGAAAAATTATTAAATGATAAACGAATTCCAATGGTTTCCATTACGGGTTCTACTGAAGTTGGCAGACACGCCGCCCAGGTTATTGCAAAAAGATTCGGAAGATCAATATTAGAGCTTGGTGGTAATAATGCTATTATTATGACTAAAGATACCGATTTACAAATGGCAGTTCCTGCTATTGTTTTTGGTGCTGTTGGTACTGCCGGTCAAAGATGTACATCCACAAGACGATTGATTATTCACGAAGACATTTTTGACAGAGTAAAAGAATCTCTTGTTAAAGCATATAAATCATTAAAAATTGGTTCTCCGTTAGATTCAAAAAATCATGTTGGGCCTTTGATTGATAAAATGGCCGTAAAATTATTTAGCAATGCTTTAATAAAAGCCAAAGAAGAAGGCGGAAATATTTTATACGGCGGAGAAGTTTTAACCGGTGAAGGATATGAATCGGGATGTTATGTGCAGCCTGCTATTGTTGAAGCCGACAACAAATATTCAATTGTTCAGGAAGAAACTTTTGCTCCTATTTTATATTTAATTAAATATTCAGGTGATGTTTCTAATGCTATAGCAATTCAAAATGATGTTGTACAAGGTTTATCATCTGCAATATTTACTTTAAACATGCGTGAAGCAGAAGAGTTTTTATCTGCTGCCGGTTCGGATTGCGGAATTGCAAATGTTAATATTGGAACTTCGGGAGCAGAAATTGGCGGTGCTTTTGGCGGTGAAAAAGAAACCGGCGGTGGAAGAGAATCAGGTTCCGATGCTTGGAAAGCTTATATGCGAAGACAAACCAATACCATTAACTATGGAAAAACTTTGCCTTTAGCACAAGGAATTAAGTTTGATATTTAGGTTATAGGTTGAAAAAACAGATTCAAAAGTGGAACTCCGCCGGGGTTCCACTTTTTGGTTGAGTTACTCACGGTTACAAACCTGGCACGGTTATGCCGTACTCCTGAGTGAGCAAAAAAAACGGTAATTGATTGTATCATAATATGTAGTATGTCACTAAATAATCCTGAAGGGATGACATAATTGTAGCAAAAGTAGAAAAATAGCAGTTGAACCCTGAAAGGGTGACATTATGTGTTGTATATAAACAGCAATCCTAATATAATTATCCCCAGTTTTAATACAGTCTCTTTAAGCTGGGGATTGTAAAACAAAAGAATTCGGGTTTTAACCCAAAAATAAAAATTTTGGATGATAACGGAATAAAATAAACAAAAAGTTATATGAATAAAATTAAAAATGAATTATCAAATCTGGTTAAAATTATTGGCGGACTTGAAAAAAAGGTAATAATTATATTTTTATCTTTTGCGATATTACAAACAATATCATGGTATTATTCTTCGCGTAAGTTTTTTATTCTAAATATTTTGCCAAATTATTTTATAGATAATCCTTATTCGGATCTTTACGAGTTTTTGTATTGGTTTATTTGCGATTTTTTTGTTTATGGAATATTAACCGTTGTTATTATTAAGCTAATTCTAAAAGAAAAAACAAAAGATTACGGACTTACTTTTGGGGATTATAAATCGGGTTTGTTTTATACATTAATATTTATCTCTTTTATGATCCCAATATTATGGGTAGTATCTTCATTTCCGGCTTTTGTGGAAAAATATCCGCATTTATCCATGGCAAAAACCGATTATCGTATTTTTATTTATTACGAAATTGGAATGTTGTTTTATTTATATGCCTGGGAATTTGTATTTAGGGGTTTTTTACTTTTTGGTTTATACCCCAAATTTGGCTATTATTCCGTTTTAATACAATTAATACCATTTGTTATACTTCATAACGGTAAACCTGCTCTGGAGACGTTTAGTGCCATTTTAGGAGGTATTGCGCTTGGAATATTAGCATTACGAACACGTTCTTTTTTATATGGATTTTTTGTACATTTTGCAATTATGTTTGGAATTGATTTAATTACAGTATTAAGATTTAAAAATTATGAATATGGAATAGATCTTAATTCTTTATTAAAAATTATAGGTTTTAATTAATATAAGGTATTAGAATATGAAATTTAGTTTAAATGTAGATCATGTGGCAACTTTGCGTAATGCAAGAGGTGAAAAAGAACCTGATCCTGTAACATTTGCGTTATTAGCGGAGTTGTATGGTGTTGATGGAATTGTTGTGCACTTACGGGAAGATAGAAGGCATATTAACGAAAGGGATGTTAGATTATTAAGAGAACTGTTAAAAACTAAATTAGATTTGGAAATGGCTGCTGTACCTGAAATTATTGATATTGCATGTGATGTTCAACCGGATCTGGTCACCCTTGTTCCCGAAAAACGTATGGAGCTTACTACGGAGGGAGGAGTTAATGTGGTTGATAATATTGAATTGATGAGCGAGACGATTGAAAAACTTCATGCGGCTGATATTAAGGTTTCGTTATTTATTGAGCCTGATATTGACCAGATAAATGCTTCCAAAGATATTGATGCCGATTTTATTGAAATACATACAGGTAAATTTGCTAATTCAATAAACGAAGACGACGCCTTTGAAGAACTGGATAGAATTAGGCATGCTTCAAAATATGCAAAAAAACTTTCGCTTGGTGTTAATGCCGGACATGGTTTAAATTATACAAACATGCATGATTTTGTTTTTCTTGAGGATATTGATGAAGTTAGTATTGGACAAGCTGTAATTGCCCGCGCTATTTATGTTGGATTAGAACAGGCAATTAGAGAATTAAAAAATATTATTTCTAACCATAGAAAATAAGCTGAATACGTGAAGTTTAAACTTGTGATACTAAATTAAATGCTTTTATAAACACTTGGAAACAATGAAAAAAAATAATAATTTATTGAAGCAAAAATTAGAATATCATTATAAAGCATTTGATAAAAGTAAAATATCACCTGATCCTTTGGAGTTTTTACACAGATATAATAATTCTAACGATATTGAAATATCCGGAATTTTATCAGCTCTATTTGCATTTGGAAATATTAAACAAATTATGTTGATATTGGAAAAAATTCACAAGTTGATGGGTAAACATCCTTACGATTTTATTATAAATTTTAATAAAGAAAAACAACTTAAAAAATTTGAAAATTTATACCATCGATTTTATAGTTCCGAAGATATTATATCGTTGTTTTTGGCATTAAAGGAAATACTTATAAATTACGGGTCTTTAAAATATTTGTTTTTACTTTATTATTTTGAAAAAGACGAAGATTTAAAAAATTCGATATACTTTTTTAACAGAAATATTACTTCAGTTATTAACAAATACAGCAATCCAACAACCGGAACTAAATTTATGTTTCCTGATCCGGCAAAAGGAAGTGCTTGTAAACGACTAAATCTGTTTTTACGCTGGATGGTGCGCAAAGATGAACTTGATTTTGGGTTATGGGAAGAAATTCCTACATCTAAGTTGACTATACCATTGGATACTCATATTGCGAAAATTTCAAAAGAATTAAAATTGACAAATAAAAAAATTGTAAATTGGTCAATGGCTGAAGAAATTACTAAAAATTTAAAAATATTTGATGAAAATGATCCAATTAAATATGATTTTGCATTATGTCATATAGGCATGCGAAATCAAGAATTTTAATCTAAAGGTTTAATATGAATGACACTGATAATTTTGAAAATGATCAAAATGAAAATTTGGAAAAACAAGAAATAATTGATTTAGAAGAAAAAGTAAAATCGTTAAATAATTTAAGAATTATTAACCGATTTATTTTTGACAACTGTAAAAATCCTTTATTATTGTATGATATATCAACTGATAATATATTAATTGCTAATAAACAAGCCGCGTTATTATATTCAATTGATATCAATTTGATTATTAAATCAAAATTAGATTCCATAGATCCATTTTTAGTAAAAGAAATTACTAATATTAAAAATGATTTTCTAAACAAAAAAGTAAATTTGGTTTACGAACGATTTATGACTTCTGCCGGTGAACAAAAATTGTTTGAAGTTGCGTTATCACCAATAAAAATTGGTAATAAATTGTACACTTTAATTGAAGTGTTAAATTTAGAAGCGTGGGATTTTGCAAAAGAAACAATTAAAAATGAATTTGTTAAAGAAAATAATGTTACAAGACAACAATTAGAGAAGGAAATAGAAAAACGGAAATTAGCAGAAACTAAATTAAATTCGGCATTATCAAAAATAAATTTAATTACAAATCTTAAAGACTCGTTTTTTTATACAATCAGGGTTATTTCTACTTCTCGTTTTCAATTAGTAGAAACAAGCAAAACTTTTAAAAAACTTACAGGATATGAACTTAGAGATGTTGAAGATTTAGGGGGATGGAGTGCTATAATTAATCCAACCGATATTGGGGTGTTTCATAAATTACGTCTTAAACTTAGCCCAAATGAAATTACTTGGGGTGAATATAAAATAATAGATAAAAACGGTGAAAATGTTTGGATTCGTGATTATATGCTGCCTCAATTTGATGAAAGCGGACGGTTTATTCAATATATACAAGGATTTGCTGAAGATATTACCAAAATTAAAAAAATTGAAGATGATTTTGAAAAAATTAAAGATGATGAATCCAGACGAGCAACTCCAATGGATCTTACAACCTTAAAGGCTAATTATTCAAATAAATTGGAATTAAAAGAGGCCCTTGATAATTATCAAAAGGTAATTTTATGGACATTCCCGTTTCAAGTTTATCACGATAGCGGTGTTATTTTAGATGCAAATACGGAATTTCAAAACATAACAAATATTACAATAAATCCGTTAACAAAAAAAACATTGTTTGAAATTTTTGATAATGAAAACCGGAATGAATACTTAAAAAGAATTCAATTAAATTTTTCCGGGTTGTTTGAAGTTAAAATTAAAGACAGAAACGGAAGTGTAATAAAATTTGAAGCCCTTAATATTATGAATGAATACCGAGGTAGAATGGTAAAATTATTAGCTATGCGAAACCCGGTAATTCAAAACTAATCAAAGTCTTTTTCAATTCCGAATTTTTTAATTTTAGTATATAAATGACTTCTTTGAATATCTAAAATTTCTGCGGTTTTGCTAATATTCCAATTATTTGCCTCAAGCTGGCGTAAAATAAATATTTTTTCTGTTTTTTCCTTAAATTCCTGAAAAGAATTTGTAATATCAAATAAATCCTCTTCTTTGGAGTTTTGATAAGGGGTAAACGAAACAACATCACCAACGTTTAAGTAGTCATGCGGAATCATTATAATTATTCTTTCAATAAAATTGCGTAATTCTCTAATATTACCTTTCCATTCCTGATTTGAAAGATGTTTTAATAATTCAGGTGAAAAGATTTTAGGTGTTTGATGATATTTTTGGCTAATATCCTTATTAAATGATTCAATTAACAATGGAATATCTTCTTTTCTTTCGCGAAGAGGGGAAATATGAAGCGGGATAACATTAATACGATGATATAAATCTTCTCTAAAATTTCCTTTTTCAATTTCTTCTAACAAATTTTTATTAGTGGCTGTAACCAAACGCACATTAACTTCAATTTTTTGTTCTCCGCCAACACGTTCAATTTTTCCTTCTTCAATTGCTTTAAGTACTTTTGCCTGAGCCTGTAAACTCATGTCGCCAATTTCATCTAAAAACAATGTACCGTTGTGCGCCTGTTGAAATTTACCAATTCTTTGTTTAAATGCCCCGGTAAAGGATCCTTTTTCATGACCAAAAAGTTCCGATTCAATTAATTCGTTTGGAATTGCTGCACAATTTACTTCAACAAATTCGGCATTAGCCCGGCTGCTTTGTTTGTGAATTTCTTGAGCGGCTAACTCCTTTCCGGTTCCGTTTTCACCTGTTATTAATATTCTTGCTTCGGTTTTTGCAACTCGTTCAATTGTACTTAGTATTGATTTTATTGATTTACTTACACCAATTATTTTACTTGTACCAAAAATACTTGATTTTAAGTTATCATTTTCTTTCCGTAAGGTTGATTTTTCTACAGCATTCCTAACACTAATAATTAATTTATCCCGGTCTATCGGTTTTTCAATAAAATCAAAAGCTCCAAGTTTGGTCGATTTAATGGCGTTTTCCAAACTACTGAAGGCGGAAATCATAACTACGGTTGAATTAATATTGTTTTTATAAATATAATCTAATATTTCAAATCCGTTTTTACCCGGCATTTGAATATCAAGCAGTATGCAGTCAAAATCGTTTTTGGAAATAATACTTAATGAATTTTCCGAATTTGTAGTATAATCGACTTCATAATTTTCATATTCCAAAATCATTTTTATACTTTCGCATATTTCAACTTCATCATCAACTATAAAAACAGTATTCATTTACTATCCTCGGTATAATTTATTAATTTACCTAAATAACTTGAAGGCATAATATTTTTATCAAATAAAAGCGAAACACCAAAATTTTCACCAAGTTTATTAGCGTACAAATCTCGTTTATCAAGTGCTCCGCTTACTTTGAATATTGATTCAAAATATTCTACAACATATCCTAATATAGTGGAAAATTTGGAATTTCTCAAATTATAACTCCAAAATGCATTACCAAAAAAATGTGACAATTTATCTATATCGTTAGTTTTATTTGAATCAATAAAATATCTGGGGAGATTTCTTTTTTTCTTTTCCAAATACTTTTTTTCAGGAGCTGGAAGTTTAAGCGATAAAGGTATATTAATAATTGGTAATTGAATATCAAATGTAGTAACTGGCAGGCAGGTAATTGTAATGGCTAATAATGCTTCGGAATGATCATATTTATAATATGTTAAGGCGTGAACATATATTGAATCGACAAGCATTAGGTCATTATTTTTTACTTTTAATGAATCAAATTCTTTTGAAGTTATATAACTTGAAATATAATTAATTCCTTCCGAAAGAGAAGGGGAAACAAATTGTCCAAATATTGTTTTTGTTTCAAAAAAAAACGAAAAAATAATAATTAAAACGAAAATAAATTTATTAATGATTCTTATTCCTAAGATTTGTATTAAAATTAAAATTGATGAGTGTAAATTTTACTTGTATAAATTATTTTTATTAATATAGTCTTTTACTTCGCTTGTAACAAAAAAATCGATATTTTTATTCAATTTAACTCTATTTCTTATATCTGTTGAAGATATTTCAATAATTGGGTTATTTAGAAACTCAAATCTGTCTTTAAAATTATGTTTAATTTCAAAATTATCAAATTTGGAAACACGGTTTAATACAAGAACATTTGCAATTTCAAAAATAGATTCCGGTTTATACCATTTATCAAAAACAGCATAATTATCGTAGCCAATTATTAAATTTATTTCAACATCAGAATTTTTTAATTCAACAAGTGTATTATAAGTGTACGAAATTTCTTCTTTATTTATCTCCATATCCGAAAAACTAAAGCCTTTATATTTATTAATAGCCAGCTTAAGCATATTTAATCTGTGTACTGAAGAAGAACTTTTAACATCGGTTTTTAAAGGAGAAATATAACATGGCATAAAAAGAATTTCGTCAAATTTTTTTTCTTCCAAAATATATAAAGCAGTTAATAAATGACCAATATGTATGGGATCAAATGTTCCTCCCATAAGGGCAATTTGTTTCAAAAATACCTCGCAGCTAAAAACTGATTTTGATTATTTTTTTGATTTAAATAAATTAAAAAAGCCGGATTTATGTCCTAAATTTTGAATACTTAATTCGAAAAAATAAGAAATAGATTTAATTGCTAAAGATATAAAAATAATTAATAAACATAAAGACAAAACATATTGCTGAGTATTAATTGCGGAAATACTACTTCTTATAAAAATAGCAGAAGGAGATGTTAAAGGAAAATAAGTAAGAAATGTGGAAATTCCCGAATACGGATTATAAAATAATTCCTGAATAAATAATAGGGGAAGTACTAAAAAGAAAGATATAATTCCCATTATCATGTTTGAATCGCTTTCGTTATTAATCAGTGAGCCAAAACCTGTAAAAATAGATACATAAAGGATAAGTCCAAAAACGAAAAATAAAACTATCCATATTGTACTAATTGAAAAAGAAAAGAAATTATTTCCTGTAAATAAGCTTGTAATTATCCAAATTAATGTTTGAAATAATACAAAACTCAAAAGACCTAACGATTTTCCAATAATAATTGTTTTAGCGTCAGTACTTGATAAAATCATCTCAATCAATTTATTAGCTTTTTCAACAGCAAAGCTGCGTAAAAACAAATTGCCGGAAATCAAAATCACAAAAACAAATATTAAGTTTAGGCTCAAATTGTTTAAAAGACTTGAAATATTAAATGAATGTTTGTTAGTAAGTAAAGTAAACTTAAATGAAAAATCATTTGAATTACTTTTACTTAAAAAGTTGTTAGTTGTAAAAGCAAGTAAATATTCGTTAAAACGCAATATCTTATCAGGTTGTAAAAAAGAGGAATGATAAAAATTTATTTTATTTGAATCAATACTTAAACAGGCACTAAAATTATCTTCAAATAATAATCTTTCGAGGTCATTTTTGGTAAAATTTAATCTTTGATATTTTTTTGAGTAGTTAATTATTAAAAATTCCGGAGTATTATTGGAATCAACCGCCGAATTAAGCTGTTTTAATAATGGCGACAAATTATAATTGGAATTATTAACAATTGCTATTGGAGACGGACTATTTTGTGGGTTTGGAATACTTTTTGTGATTGATAAAGTTAAAAATAATAATAGCTGTGTTATTAAAAAGTAGATAATAAAGGATTTATGCAGAAATTTTTCTTTTAATTCCCATTTTGCTATTAATATTATTTTTTTCATTTGAGTTTTAAGGTATAAGAAGCTCTCATTTTAGGAAATGAGAGCTTATGGCGAAATTATTTTTTTACTAAACTATCAAAGTAGGCTACAAATTTTTTCCCAAAATCGGATTTAATTTTTTTACCAATTTCATTTACACATCTTGAAAGTGCTGCATCATACGAAATGCTTCCTTCACGACCTTTAGCTGTAGTAGAAAGTAAGGTGTTATCTTCCAAATCATTCATGTTTAGATATAAATTCCAAGTAACAAATTTTTCAGATCTGGCCAAATCCAACTTTTCGTAGGTAACATTACCTTCAATTTTTAGAAGTGGATTAGTGTTTATTATAAAACCCTTGGAATTCAAAAAATCTTTAATAAAAGCAGTGGTTTTTCCGTCCGAGTCGTTTTGAATATTAACAGAAAATGAAATTTCTTTTGCTGCATCAATACTTTGTTTTACAATATCGTTATGATCATAACCCAAATTTTCTGTATTGCCAAATTCAGGACTAATAATTTTTAATTGATCTTTTAACATTTCATTATCCAAACTAAATAAACTTGCAGCATTTAGTGCCGAATAATTAATTATTTTGTCAGAAGAATTTGAAGCGGTAGAAATAAAAAATTTAATTTTTTCAGTGTTGTTGCTTATTTTTTCATTGTAAATATCGGCTGTTTCCATCTTATCAATATAGGCTAAAACAAAAACTCTGCCGGTATTGCTTGTGTAACTTTCGCCAAACTTAACATTATATAAGGTTTGACTTGACGATACATTTACTTTTTTTGTTACATTTGATTCATGTTGAAATGCTTCTTGATCACCCATTAATTCATTATATCTATCAATTTGCGAATTATCAACTTTAATATCGGATTTAAAAATTAATGCAAGATTACTTGTTGCGTTATTTTCTGCCGATTTTCTGTTATCGCCTTCACCAACTGCAACTAAGTAAGCAGCATCCGAATATTTACCGTTTGGGTTATCAATCCAACTTGGTCTATCTTCTTGCGCATTTACAAATAAAGGAACAAAATAAATAATAAAAAAAATAGCTAATAACTTAATTTTCATAAAAACTCCATAAAAAATGGATCTAGGTTAGATCCATTTAAATTATTTTAAATAAAACGATTCAAAAAGATTTAGTCCGCTAAGTTTAATATTTTTAGTGCCTAAATCATCAATGAACATAATTGTTCCATCATTACTAACGTATTTAATGCGTATTGAATGATCACCTGGTGCCAACTTAATTTCACCAACTGATGCAGTGGATGGAAAATATCTTGATAATCTTAAATCTGCGTTTTCAGTAGCATCCATGGCTGCTCCGGTTACCGCACGTGTTAAAGAACCAAAAAGCCCTCCACCAGTCGATTTATCAAGTTCTTTGTTGGCAGCTTCGTTAAGAATTGCTTTGATAATTGTACGCGTGATGGTTTTTAAATAAATAATAGGTTCTTTTAGTTTATAAGTTTCTTTTGCAGTATTTTCAATACTTTCAACTTTATCCAAATTTTTTACATCTTTGCCGTCAACCTCAATTATAATATTGCTAACAATGGTTGGAGTTTTTTCCATATACGGAAGTGACAATTTAAAATGTATTCCTTTTTCAACTCCCGGCCATGCAATTGCATCCAGCTGCTTTTCTTCTTTACCATCGGAAGTGTAAATAATTATTAAATTATCATCAGTATGAACAATTAATTCATTAGCAAATTTTTCGGGTCCTTTTCCTGTAAAACAGATAAAATTCATTTTTGCAGAATCGGGGATAACAAAGTTACTGTCAATAACCGGTTGCGGAAAATCATAAATATCTGTTTGCGATTGAAAAGCTTCAGCAAATTGTTCTAAATCTATTCTGGAACCATCAATATCACCTTCAGCTCGATATAAAACAGCACTTAGATACCTACCCAGTGCTGAATTATGAAATTTGTTATCACCGGCCTTAAATTCAGCTTTTGCATCTTCCGAAGAATTATAACTTTCGGCAACTTTTTTATACTTATCTTCTAATAATCTTAGTTTGTTATCAATTCTTCTAACTTCAACAAAAGCCTCATCAAATTTATCCAATTTTAGGTAATTTAACGATTTGATTACATTAAGATAAATGTCTTCATAATCTTCACCTGAATAATCCAAAGCGTTATCATTTAACAGCATTGAAGTCGCACCCTTTGAGATGCTGGATGTATATAATTCTTCAATCCCTTTTTCGGCATTTTCAAGCATTAAATTACTTTGAACAAAATCACCTTGATAATGATATAACAAACCAAGGTCTAACCAATATAAAACTCTATCTTTTTCCCCATAATTTTCAAGCTTTGAAGCAACTAAAACCGTAGCGGCACTATCAAAATTTCTTTTACTAAAAAAATCATCAATTACTTTATAATGATCTTTATTAGTCCGCATACTGCCGCAGCCGGTAAAAACAGAAAACAACAAAACGAAAAAGAATAATTCCCGTAATAATTTCTTCATTTTCCCCTCGAACAATAATTTAAAAAATAATTTAAAGTTTTACCAAGATGTACTTGATTTTTCAACGTTTTTCTTGATCTTTTTTGTATCAATCCAAACTTTTTCATTATTTTCTAAATTTATTAATTCTAAGTCAACCTGATAATATTTTAGTTCCTGACCGTCAACTGCGTCTGTTTGACTTTTGATGCTTCCTTTTAACATAAAATCGGCACCTGTTTCATTAGCTAATCCTTTTGCAGTTTCTTCAGTTGAAAAACTTTGTTGATCTGTTCGTTCGTCTCTAATTTCTTGTCTTTCTTCTTTTGTAGCAACAAATTTTACTCTTCCGCAGTTAACCAATTCTCGTTCAATGTCTTTAATAAAAATACCTGTTTCAATATGTTCTGAACTTAAATTTCTTACAGTTCCAACAATAACAGCAGGTTTTCTGCCATTTGTGGTTTGAAATTCATCATCCCAAGGTCTTTCTAATAATCCTTTTACCATTTGTTCAGCGGTTAATCTTGAATCTGTATCATTCCATCTTCCGCTTAAATCAATCACTTCGTCTGTACCAATTCTACTAACTGTTCTTGAAGGTCCGCAACCTTGGAAAAAAGTAACAAGAACTAATAAAAATACAATAAATAAGGTTTTTTTAAACATATATCCTCCTGTTAAGGTTAATTAATTGTACTAAATAATAATACATAAGTTATTATTTTATTTTAAAATAAACAATTCAAAAAAAATAATTAATGGGCATCAAGCCAATTATTTCCGGTTCCTAACGAGGCAATTACCGGAATATTTAATGGTAATGCCGTTTCCATTAATTGTTTAACAATGGGTCTTAATATCTCCAATTCATTTAATTCAGTATCAAAAATAAGTTCATCGTGTACTTGTAAAACCATTTTACTTTTTAGGTTTAGTTTTTTCATTTCATTATGAATATTAATCATTGCAATTTTTATCATGTCGGCAGCTGTACCTTGAATAGGCATATTAATTGCAACACGTTCCTCAAATTGTCTTAATACTCTATTTTTGCTGTTAATATTTTTCAAATATCGTCTTCTGCCTAATAATGTTTCAGCATAACCCTTTTCCTGAGCTTTAACAATGGCATCATCCATAAATTGTTTTACATTTTTGAATGTTGCAAAATAATTGTCAATAATTTCTTTTGCATGATATTGAGTTATTTGGAGTCTGTTTTTTAATCCAAATGCACCAATTCCATATAAAATACCAAAATTAACTTCCTTTGCTTTTCTACGCATATCCGGAGTTACTGTTGCTGCATTTACACCAAAAACAAGTTCTGCAGTTCTTGTATGAATATCGATGTTATTTGTAAAAGCATCGGTCAAATATGGATCGTTACAAATACTTGCCATAATGCGTAATTCAATTTGATTGTAATCGGCACATAAAAAAATGTGGTTATTATCGCGCGGTATAAAAGCCCGTCTAATATCTTTACCCAATGCTGCACGAACCGGTATGTTCTGCAAATTTGGATTTAAGCTTGAAAGTCGGCCTGTTGAGGCAACAGTTTGATTAAATGTTGTATGAAGGCGTTTTGTAACCGGATTTAATAAACGGGGGAGAGCATCAACATAAGTAGACTTTAATTTAGCAAGTTCTCTGTAATCTATCAACAAATCAATAATTTGATGTTCACCTTTAAGTTGTTCCAACGATTGAGCATCGGTGGAAAACCCGGTTTTAGTTTTACGCAACGGAGCAAGGTTTAATTTAGTAAAAAGTATTTGCTGTAATTGCTGTGTTGAATTAATATTAAATTCCTCACCTGCCAATTCATGTATTGTTTTTGTAAGCTCAACTAAATCAGCACCCATTGAAATGCTTAGTTGATTTAACATGCCAACATCAATATTAACACCGTTTTTTTCCATCTCCAATAAAACTTCCACAAGTGGAAATTCTACTTCAAATGCGAGTTTATCCAATCTTTCCTTTTTTAAATCTGAATCTAATCTTTTAAATAATTGAAATGTAATGTCGGAGTCTTCACAAGAATAGTTTGATAATAAATTTTTATCAACTGAAAAAATCTTTTCAGCATCTTTTTTTGTCCCTAAAATATCCGAAAGGGGAATTGGCGAATAATTAAGATATACTTTTGAAAGATCATCCATATTGTGTTTTTGGTCCGGGTCAAGAATATAACTTGCAAGCATAGTATCAAAATAAAGATTTTTAACACAAATATTATATTTTCTTAAAACTCCAATATCGTATTTAGCGTTTTGGCAGACTTTTTTAATTTTATCATTTTCAAAAATTGGCTTAAATAACGCAATAAAATCATCTATGTTTAATCTATCCGTTAGTTTTTCAGCAAACAAATCATCCGATGAAATTTCCGGATCAATAACAATAAAATAGGCTTCTTTGGATTTTATACAAAAGGAAACACCTGCCAGATTAACCTTAAACACATCAAGACCGTCTGTTTCAGTATCAAATACAAACAAATCCGTTTTTGAAAGTTTTTCGGCTAAATTTGCTGCATCTTCATAATTTGTTATCAATTTGTAATTAACATCTACTGTATCAAAGGCTTTATAGGTCGAACCGGTTGTTTCTGAACCGGATGTGGCTAAGTTATCACTATTAAACAACTTATTCAGTTTTTGATCGAAAGATTTTAAGTCCAATTCATTAAAAATTTGTTTTAATCCCTCAAAATTTGGAGGAGTAATCTCTAAATCTTTAAGATTAAATTCAATTGGAACGTCTAAACAAATAGTGGCTAAGTCTTTTGAAAGAAATGCGTTATCTCTGTTTAGTAAAAGTTTTTCTTTAACACTATTTTTATCAATAGTATCAATTTGGTCATAAATCTTTTCTATTGAACCATATTTTTGAATTAATGGGACTGCTGTTTTTCCACCAATGCCTTTTACCCCTGGTATATTATCGGAAGCATCACCAATTAAAGCAAGATAATCAATCATTTGAATAGGATCAAATCCATATTCTTCTTTAACTTTAGCAATATCATAAGTTAATAGTTCATCAGCACTTTTACCCGGTTTAACAACAAATAAGTTATCATCAATAATTTGCATAAAATCTTTATCGGGTGTTATTGCAAACGATTGGATATCCATTTTTGCGGTTTTCTTTAATATTGTACCAATAATATCATCAGCTTCATATCCCGGTAAGATAAATGCAGGAATGTTAAAAAGATCAATAATCTCTCTAATGCGGCCTATCTGCGGAATTAAATCTTCGGGGATATCATCTCTGTTGGCTTTGTATTGGTCATACTTTAAATGCCTAAAGGTTTTTTCCTTTGAATCTAATGCAATACCTATATAATCGGGTTTGGTATCTTCATAAATTTTAAGCAGTTGATTAATAAATCCGTAAATTGCCGATGTAGGTTCGCCCTTAGAAGAGGATAATGGATTACGAATAAATGCAAAGTAGGCTTTGAATATTAATGCCATTCCATCTATTAGAACAAGTTTTTTCATAAATTGCCAAATTAAAAATTATTGTGTTTTATAATTATGAACTTTTTAGTAATTTTATAAATAAAAATATAAGGAAAACTTATGTTAAAAAAATTAGTTTTTTTAACTCTTGTGCTTTGCACCACAATTTTTGCTCAAAATACGCAAAATTTTTATTTAGCATCATGGAATGTTGAAAATCTGTTTGATATTTATGATGATCCTCAAAAAGATGACCAGGAATTTTTACCCGGTAGTGATAAAAAATGGGATCAGGCTAAGTACCAAACAAAACTTGAAAATCTTGCCAAAGTTATTAACGGCATGAATGAAAATACAGGTCCCGATATTTTAGGTTTAGTTGAAATTGAAAACAGAAGTGTGTTAGACGATCTTAAAAATGAAATTCAAAAAAGTTCAACAAAAAAATACGAAATTGTACATGTTGAAAGCCTTGATGAAAGAGGTATAGATAATGCTTTGTTTTTTAACCAATCATTATTTCAATTTAAGGAATTAGTTCCTTTAAAAGTAGAATTTTCAAAAGAAAAATTTGATACTCGTTACATTTTAAGAATACATCTTAAAATTTTGGGTAATGTTAAGGATAACGATTTGTATGTATATGTAAATCATTGGCCTTCGCGCAGAGGCGGAGAAGATCAATCGGAAGTTTTTAGAATGGATGCTGCAAATACTTTATTAAAAGATATTGCAGTAATTAATAAAAAATCAGTAAAAAATATTGTTATTATTGGTGATTTTAACGATGAACCGATTAATAAATCTATTACTGAAGTTCTAAAAGCTAAACAATTAGTTCAACAGAATAAATTGAAAAAAAACGATTTGTTTAACCTTGCCTGGGATATTAAAGCTAATAAACTTGGCAGTTTTATGTACAAACAAGAATGGAATATGCTTGACCAAATGATAATTTCACAACCTTTAGTCAATAATAAAGGGCTCGATTATGTTGACAATTCATTTGAAGTGATTAAACCGGATTATATGATAACAAAGGAAGGGAAATATAAAGATTCACCGATTCCCACATTTGGCGGCAAATCTTATTTGGCTGGTTATAGCGATCATTTTCCGGTTGGAGCTAAATTTGCTTTTAAGTTAAAAACAAAATAAATGATTTTTATTAAAATTTAGATTTACTTTTATTTTACACATTGGATATTTTTATGACATTTAAAGCAGTAATTGGAGTTTTTGTATTTTTATTTGTACAAGTTGAAGAACCGGGAGTATTGACAGTTTTACAGCAAAAATTTATTGCCGGCGGTTTTTTTATGTGGCCCATTTTATTATGTTTGGTTTTTGGATTGGGATTTTGTTTTGAAAGATTTTGGACCTTAACCAGAGCCAATATTGATGCAAGAAAATTTATTGTTAAAGTAAAAGAAGCTTTGGAAACCGGAGGAGTTGAAAAAGCAATTATGCTTTGTCAAAATACACGCGGTTCAATTGCTTCAGTATTTCATGCAGGATTATTACGTGCAGACGAAGGTATTGATGCGGCTGAAAAAGCAATTATGGCTTATGGTTCAATAGAAATGTCGTTTTTGGAAAAAGGATTAATTTGGATTACTACTTTTATCAGTTTAGCACCTTTGCTCGGTTTTACTGGAACAGTACAAGGTATGATTATTGCTTTTGATGCAATTGCGGAAGCAGCTCAAATTTCTCCTTCAATTGTTGCAATAGGAATATCTGTTGCTTTGCTTACAACTTTGTTTGGATTAGTAGTAGCTATGATTTTGCAGGTTTTTTACAACTATTTTATTTCAAGAATTGATAAAATAGTAGTTGATATGGAAGAAAGTTCAATTGAATTGATTGATGCTTTATATATTCTTAGCAAAAAGAAATAAGCATTAAATTAAAATGATTAAGATTAAAAAAAGAAGAACAGTATCTGCAGAAATACCAACTACATCAATGTCCGATATTTCTTTTTTGTTGTTATTATTTTTCTTGGTATCAACTGTAATTGACATTGATACGGGTATTGGTTTAACTTTACCGGAATATAATCCCAAAGAAGACGTACATTCGGTACCTTTTTCGCGCGATAGATTGGCTGCTATTTTGATTAATCAAAACGGCAGTATATTATTTAATCATGAAGTTATTTCTTTACCGCAAATTAAAGAAAGACTTATGGTTAAAATAAACTCTAAAATTGGACAGCCAAAAAACAAAAAGATTGTTGTTTCGGTAAAAACTGATAGAAACACAAGTTATAGCTTATATATTAGTGTTTTGGATGAAGTAAAAGCAGCTTATTTTAATGTCCGAGAGGTTTATTCAAGAAATAAATATGGTAAAAGAGTATATCTGTTAAATAAAACCGAGCTTGAAGACATAAAAGAGGAAATTCCGATAATTATTTCTATTGCTGAACCGGAACAAATAAAAAAGTAATTTGAGAAATTATTAATGAAATTTATAAAAAAAAGAGCTAAATTAAAATCAGAAATTCCTACTGCATCGTTATCTGATATTATATTTATTTTATTATTGTTCTTTATGGTTACAACCACTTTGCGGGAATTTAATATTTTAGTTAAATTTAAGCTTCCTGAAGCAAAAGCTATTGAAAAAATAGAAAACAAAAGACTTGTTTCATATTTGTGGGTTGGCAGTAATAAACAAATTCAAATTAATGATGCTATAGTAAAAATGGATGAAATTCAAAGCGTAATGTTTAATAAACGTGTTTTAATGCCAAATGTTATAGTTTCATTAAGAATAGATAAAAATTCGGATATGGGTATAGTAACGGATATACAGCAGCAGTTAAGAATGGCCGATGCAAGAAGAATAAATTATTCGACATTATTAAAACCGTAAAATATTTAATAAATAAAAAGGAAATAAATATTTTCTTTATTTGGAGATGTTATGAGTTTAAAAGAAAAAATTAGTGAAGACTTAAAACAGGCAATGAAATCGGGCGATAAATTAAAACTTGAAACAGTCCGTTCAATACGTGCCTTGATTTTAGAATATGAAAAAAGCGGTGCAAAAACCGAAATGACAAATGAAGATGAAATAAATTTATTAAATTCAGTTGCCAAAAAAAGGAAAGAATCGATTGAGCAATTTGAAAAAGGAAATAGACCTGAATTAGCTGCCAAGGAAAAAGCTGAGTTAGAAATTATATTAACTTATCTTCCTAAACAGTTAACTGAAGAAGAACTTGCAGATGAAATAAAAAAATTAGCAGCTGAAATTAACGCATCTTCAAAAGCGGATTTTCCTAAATTAATGCAGTTGGCTGCAAAAACATTTAAAGGAAAAGCAGATGGTAAAGTAATTAAATCTATTATTGAAAAAATATTGGGATAGCATTGAACTACCTTGATATAATAATATTAATTGTTGTAGCTGTTGGCTTTTTATTAGGTTTCAAAGATGGTCTGATTAGAAAAATAATTGGATTAATCGGTTTATTTGTTGGAATTTATATTGCTTATCGGTTTTCTGATTTTTTTGGAAGTATACTATTGCCAATTTTTAATGATGATAAAAATTTAGCCGATATTTTTGCGGGAATAATTTTATTTCTGTTGATTGTATTGTTGTTTTCTGTGCTTAAACGAATAATACATCCGCTTGATAAAGTCAACAAACTGCTGAATCAATTACTTGGCGGATTAGCAGGTACTTTACAGGTTGTATTTTTTATTAGTGCAGTTTTTGTGTTATTAAAAGTTTTTAATGTTCCTAATAAAAAAGATAAAGACTCCTCTTTTATGTATCAAAAAGTCTATTTCGTGGTTCCTTCAACAATAAGTTTTTTATTTGGTGAAAGCTCGGGGGCACAAACTTTCATTCAAAAATTCATCCAAAATAACGATAATACCAACTCAAAGAAAAAATAAAATTACATTAAATATGATAGAAAAATTAATCTTAAACAAATTAGAGTTTGTTAAAGTACTTGAATATAATTTAAAATTTGTAAGTACTGAAAATGGAAAAGAATTGTTATTAAACTCTTTCCCGTTTGGAAAAATTAATCAAGCTCAGTTAGAGGGAAGTTATGTAACCGAAGCTAAAGAAATTTTAATTCATAATGATATTCCTCCAATAAATTATTTACCCAATTTAACTGATGCTATTATTAAATCGAAAATTGATGGTGTTAGGTTAAACATAACACAAGTTTTAGATATTCTAAATTTAATTGAAATTTCAAGGAATTTAGTTTCATTCCTAAAATCAAAACCGAATGCAGAAAATATTAATAAAAACTTTACCGAGTTCCTGTATTTTAATAAGGTTTTGGAACATTCAATTCGTAGCATTTTTAATGAAAATAAAGAAATAAGTGATAATGCAAGTCCCAAATTACGCGAAATACGATCGGAAATAAGAGAAAAAAATGACAGGTTGCAAAAAGTTGTAAATAAGATATTAAAACAACTTAGTGATGCGGCTTATGTGCAGGAAGAATATGTAACAATAAGCGAAGGTCGAATTGTTTTGCCAATTAAAGCAGAACATAAAAGACACGTAAAGGGTTTTATTCATTCGGAATCGGCAAGCGGGCAGACAGTATACATAGAACCTGCTGAAACCCTTGATTTGAATAATGAAATTTTATCTCTTTCGTTTGCTGAAAAACGTGAAATTGACCGTATTTTAGCTAATCTGACAAAAAAAATTGGTGAAGTGAGTTTTGAATTAAAAAATACGCTTTATTTAATTGCTAAAATTGATACACTATTTGCAAAAGCCAGATATTCAATTGATATTGACGGTTGTTTTCCTACAATATTAAATGAAAATCCTTTGCATTTTATAGATGCTCGTCATCCTATTTTATTAAAAAAATATGGCAAAAACAAAACAATTCCGTTAAATTTTAAAATTGACAAAAATATTATTACACTTATCACCGGTCCAAACGCCGGTGGAAAAACGGTTGTATTAAAAACGGTTGGTTTATTGGAACTATTGGTTTTATCCGGTTTCCATGTTCCTATTCATCCTGATTCCAATCTGCATTATTTTGAAAATATGATAATTGATATTGGTGATGAACAATCAATAGAAAGTGATTTAAGTACATTCAGTTCTCATTTAGCAAATTATAAAAAGATTTTAGATTTTGCCGATGCAGATACACTAGTACTATTAGATGAAATTGGTACAGGAACAGATCCTGAGGAAGGTGGTGCAATTGCTGCTACAATATTACAAAGACTAAAAAATGTTGGTACCAAAACTTTAGCAACAACCCATTTAGGAAAGCTAAAAATTTTAGCTAATGATTTGGATGGCTTTCAAAATGCTTCAATGGAATATGATTCGGAAAATCTTGCTCCAACTTATTTGTTTAGGCAGGGAGTTCCCGGTTCTTCATATGCGTTTGAAGTTGCTGAAAGAATAGGTTTTTCTAAATCATTTATTGAAGAAGCAAAAGAATCGATTGATGATGATAAGACAAAAGTTGAAACATTTTTAATTGAACTGGAAAACAAATCAAAAAAATTGAGCGAAAAATTAAAAACTTCCGAATTAGAAAATGCAAGATTAGCAGGTTTAACCAGTTTATATCAAACAAATATTGATAAAATTGAAAAAGAAAAAAAGGAAATAATTAATCAGGCTAAACAAAAAGCGGATTTGTATTTATCAAGTGTTAACAGGCAAATTGAACTTACAATAAAAAACATAAAAGAATCAAGCGCAAATAAAGATGTTATTAAACAGGAAAAACAAAAGGTTGAAAAATTAAAAGTTAACGCCAAATCATTTATAACTGAAAATGTACGAATTAAAGAAGAAAAAAACATTTTTGCAGTAGGGGATTTGGTTAAAATTAAAAACACTTCAACTTCCGGAAATATAGAAACTGTTTTGGATGATGAAAACGTTATAATAACTTCCGGGAACATGAAATTAAAAGTAAAATTGACAGAACTTGATCCTTTATCTAAAAAAGAGCAAAAAAAAGAAGAAAGTAAAATTTCTAAAATAAGTGTTAATTATCAAAACCTTACTTTGGATATTAGAGGTGAAAGAGCCAACGAAATTGAATTAAAAGTAATTAAATTTTTGGATATTAGTTATAGTAACGGAACTAATAGAGTAGAAATACTTCATGGTAAGGGGACCGGCGCACTAAAAAAAGTTGTATGGGATATATTAAAAAGACACCACGGTGTTAATAAATATTATTACGCAAATATTGAACATGGCGGTGAAGGAATAACCGTTGTTGAATTAAAGGAATAAAATATTTTGTTTTTTTTAACAATATTAAAACTATTTTGTAAAAATTATGCAAAAAAGGCCAATTTTTTTGTATAAAAAATGAATTAAATTTGTTTTATTCAAAATTAAACGGATATTTGGCATTCAAATAATTATTTATTATGGAGGAATAATGCGAAAGTTATTACTTTCTGCCTTTTGTACTTTTTTTATATTTTCATCAATTAGTTTTGCAAGCGGATTTCAGATTAATGAAACCGGAGCACGAGCAATGGCTATGGGTGGTGCATTCACAGGTTTAGCAAACGATCCATCAACAGCTTTTGTTAATCCGGCTGGTATAACACAATTATTAGGAACTCAATTTTCGGCCGGTGTAACATTAATTGTTCCACAATCAACTTTTACAGGACCTTCACCAAGTAAAAGCGAATATAAATTAAAAGATAAAGTATATACGCCTGTTAATTTTTATGTAACACATCAATTATCAAAAGATTGGTTTATTGGTTTTAGCGTTGCTACTCCTTGGGGTAATGGTACCGATTGGAAAGATTCCAAATGGCCCGGCAGGTATTTAGCAATGGATACGGAAATACAATCATTTTTCTTTACTCCTGTATTTGCCTATAAAATAAACGAACAATTATCTATTGGCGGCGGCGTTTCATTTGCTTATGGAAATGTAGAAATAGTACGTAATGTTGCATTAGCCGACCCTGTAACCCATGCAGCAAAAGATGACGGAGTTACAACTTTGGAAGGAGACGGAACTTCATGGGGATTTAATGTAGGTTTGTTTTGGAAACCGGTTAAAGAATTTTCAGTTGGTTTTGATTACAGAAGTGGAAATAAATTTGATTTTGAAGGAACAGCAACTACTAATCCTTCAACATTAGATTTTAATCATCCTTCATATGGCCCAATGTCAATAAAATTACCTCATGGTGATATTACAGCACCATTAACAACTCCGCAAAATATTACTTTAGGTTTAGCCTATATGCCAAACGAAAATTTAACATTTGTTGGTGATTTTCAGTTTGTAGGATGGAAAAGTTTTGATAAATTAGAGGTAAATTTTAAAGAAGCTTTACCTGATGGAAGTTATAAAAGTACAGGCAAAAGAGATTATATGAACAGTTTTATTGCACGTGTTGGTTGTGAATATTTGTTAAATAAAGATGTTGCATTACGCTGTGGATTATTTTACGATAAAAACCCTGTTAGAGACGAATTGGAAGAACCAACTTTAACCGATGCAGACAGGCTTGGTTTTAACATTGGATTTGGATATAAATTTACGCCTAAATTTAGTGTTGATGTTGCTTATATGTACTTACATTTCTTTGAACGCGAAATTACTAACTCGGAAGTTTATACTACTTTAAATCATCAAACTATTGCTTTTAACGGAACATATGCTCCTATTGTACATTTATTAGGAATTAATTTTAATTATTCTTTGTAATATATTTTTACTTTTTATATTTAAGGGACGGATATTTCTGTCCCTTTTTTATTTTAAATATAACAGAAAGAACTATGAATAAACATTTGTTATTGTCCTAACTTTGTCACTTTTTTTGCTAATATATTGTAAAATAATAACATAGCATTTTGCCTTGTCACTACTTTTTAATTTATTTGAAAAATTGGTTGGATATGTGAAGTAAAGCATCTTTCAGCTTGCGGGGTTTTATGTTCTTGTGTAATAATAATTCTAATGAAACCAATTAAGCGAACTTTACTAACTATGTTAAAAATGGGGATAAATATATAATTATTGCTATTTTGATACAAAAAACAATGTCACCTCTTCAGGGTTCAATTGGTATTTTTCCGCTGATGTTACAATAATGTCGAGGTTGTATCAAAAGTAATAGTATTGCACATCGGAACTCACCCATCGACTCAGCAAACCCTGCTGAGTACACCGCCCTCTCTTAAAAATTGAGGGGGAATATATGTCTGTAACGGTATACAAAATATTTGGTTAGTTTATAACACCACCAATTATGGCAATGTTGTCAACTTAAGGATTATCTATTCTTCATTCTTACAATGTTACCCACTTACGGGGTTGTGGTTCTTTTTTTAGCGTTCAGGCTACTGATATGAAACCCCATTCGGGGTTTTTTAATATAATCCTTTAATCCAAATAGAAATTTAAATACTGAAAATCAATTTATTGCGTAATAACGCTGAAAGCGTTACATATCATTAGACCTCGGAACCATTAATACCTGTTTCAACCCCCGAAAGTGGGGTTGCATAAAATGGAGTAATTTGCTTAAGTTGACAACATTGCCAATTATGGTGGTGTATGGTGCAAGCACAACAATTCGGACTTTAGCCCTGATTCAAAAATATATTATTTCATAGTTTTCAATTAGACGATTTAGTCATTGAATAAGATTACTATCTCCATCAGTCATTCACATCTTACTTATGCGACATCCACCATAAGTGGGTTGTATTGTAAGAATGAAGAATAGATAATCCTTAAGTTTATATATTTATCTGCTAAAGGCGGGCTTTGGCATTGCGGGACGATAACTGTATTAATGGTAAGGAGATAGGTGCACAAAAAAATTGTATGAGAAATATTAAAACGACCTTATGGTGTTAATAAGTATTCTTATGCAAATATAAAGCTTGGCGATGAATGTATACCGTTGTTGAACTAAAAGAATAAGATATTTTGTTTATTCTTTTAACAATATAATAACAATTTTGTAAAAATTATGCAAAAAATGCCAATTATTTTGTATAATAAATGAATTAAATTTGTTTTTATTCAAAATAAAACAGATATTTGGCATTCAAATAATTATTTATTATGGAGGAATAATGCGAAAGTTATTACTTTCTGCTTTTTGTACTTTTTTTATAATTTCATCAATTAGTTTTGCAAGTGGTTTTCAGATAAATGAAACCGGTGCAAGAGCAATGGCAATGGGTGGTGCATTTACCGGTTTGGCAAATGATCCGTCAGCAGCTTTCTTAAATCCCGCTGGAATTACACAATTAAATGGAACTCAATTTTTAGCAGGTGTTTCATTAATAGCTCCTACAGCAACATTTACAGGGCCAACTCCAAGTACTACAGAGTATAAATTAAAAGATAAAATATATACTCCATTTAATGTGTACTTTACACATCAGTTATCAAGTGATATGTTTATTGGCTTAAGTATTAACAATCCTTATGGTCTTGGAACCGAATGGAGTGATAATAAGTGGGCCGGTAGATATTTAGCTATGGATACAGAGATTCAGACATTTTATTTTTCACCTGTTTTTGCATATAAAATAAATGACCAATTTTCAATTGGCGGCGGCGTAACATTTGGTTATGGAAACGTAAAAATAGTTAAAAACATTCCTTTAGCAGATCCTGTAACGGGTGCACCCAGAAATGACGGAGTTACAACTTTAGAAGGCAACGGAACTTCTTGGGGATTTAATATAGGTTTATTATGGAAACCTGTTAAAGAATTTTCAGTTGGATTAGATTATAGAAGTGAAAATAAATTCGATTTTGAAGGAACAGCAGAAACTAAACCGGCAACTTTAGATTTTAATCATCCGGTTGCAGGTGCAATGTCTATTCCATTACCTCACGGCGATATTACAGCTCCTTTAACAACACCACAAAATATTGTTTTAGGTTTAGCTTTTATGCCTAATGAAAATCTTACTTTAGTTGCTGATTTCCAGTATGTTGGATGGGAAAGTTACGATAAATTAGAAGTAACTTTTAAAACCCCTTTATATGGCGGAGCTACTAAATCAACAGCTGTACGAGATTATGAAAACAGTTTTATAGGTCGTTTAGGTTGTGAGTATGTATTAAACCAAACAAGTACTTTACGCGGTGGAATTTTTTATGATAAAAATCCTGTAAAAGACGAATTGGTTGAACCTACTTTAACTGACGCTGACAGAATTGGTTTTAACGTTGGTTTTGGATATAAATTTACACCTAAATTTGGAGTTGATGTAGCTTATATGTTCTTATATTTTGCAGAACGTGAAATTACAAACTCGTTAGTTTATACGGTTCCAGGCAAACCTGCTTATGGAACATTTAATGGTACTTACAAACCTGTAGCTCATTTATTTGGAATTAATTTTAGTTACTCTTTGTAATATATTATTATTTTTTTATATTTAAGGGACGGATATTTCCGTCCCTTTTTTATTTTAAATTTAACAGAAGGAACTATGAAAAAGTATTTATTATTGTTAGTGTTTTTTTCGCTGTTAGTGGGTTGTTCCGGAAGTAAAGAGACAGAGCAAACTACAGATCAAAAAGAACAGAAAAAAGAAGAAGTATATGTTTTTGATGATGAAAATCAAACTCCGCCAAAAGTAAATGAAGCTACAACCGAAGAACCAAAAAATACAGTTGTAATAAACGAAGAAACTCCAGTTCAAAATGAATATTTATATTTTGTTCAAGTTGGTGCATATAGCACAAGAGAAAAAGCAGAAAAGTTCATAAAAGAAAATCAAAAAAAAATTACAAATAAAATGGATATCCAATACGATCAAGCAAAAGGTTTTTATATTGTGCAGTTAAGTCCTTACACAACTAAGGAGGAAGCTCAAAGTGTAAGAGACGAATTGTGGAAGATTAAAGCATTTAAGGATGCCTGGATACGCGAGGATATAAAATAATTATATGAATACTCATCTTTTTAACATTTTTATTGCTGTTTTAAGTTTGGTTTATGTTTTTGGTGTTGTTTCTGTTATGGATAAATTTGTTAAAAAGGGTTTTCCCCAAGATATTTCGCGTAAAATTGTACATATTGCAGCAGGATCGTGGCTGGTTTTTTGGCTCTTTTTTGATAATAGCGTTTGGACAAAATATCTAAATATTCTTCCCGGTTTTGTTTGGTTGGTTCTTTTAATAATAAAAGGTTTTTGGGCTGACGAAAATGATGAAGCCGTAAAAACCATGACAAGAACCGGTGATAGAAAAGAACTTTTAAAAGGACCGTTATATTTTACGGTTGTAATGTGTATTATGGGTACTTTTTTTTACAGACAGGAAATTGCGGTTATTTCGATGGGAATTCTTGGATGGGGAGATGGTTTGGCTCCTGTTATTGGTAAAAAATATGGTACAATAAAATACAAAGTGTTTGTTGAAAAATCTTTACAAGGGAGTTTGAGCTTTTTTATTTTTGGTTTTTTAGGGGTTTTAATATTGTTGTTTGTATTACAAATGAAAATTGATTTAAGTTTAATTTTATTTTGTTGTGTTATTACCACATTTGTTGAAGCAATAAGTCCAAAAGATTTGGATAATATTTTTATACCAATAGTTTGTATATTAATTTATTTCGTAAGATGATCTTATAAAAATATTGAGGTAAATATGAAAGTAAAAAGTACAATTATTTTATTATTTTTTGCCATTACGATTTTTGGACAAATTGAAAGAGTATGGGAAAAATCATTTTTACAAACCAACAATCCTTCATGGTTTTCGGGTACAGGAAATACTGAACGTGGATTTGCTTATGGAAATGTTGCAGGAAATGAAAGAGTTTATGTTGTAACCCGAAATGGCAGCTTAAGCGTTAAAATATTAAATGCTGATGATGGAACAGAAGTTGGAAGTTTAAATACATCAGGAATTAGTGGTGGTGCTTTTACTTTAAATGATCTTGAAGTTTCGGATGACGGTGTTATTTTGGCTATGAATTTAACTACCGATGCATCAGGAATTGCTAAAATATACAAATGGACAGATGAACAAACTGCACCTGTTGTTGTATATGAAAATAATTTTGGCGGTGTTGCAAAAAGAATTGGTGATAATTTTAAGGTTGTTGGAAAAGCAAGTGACAATAGTTTAAAAATATGGTTTGCTGACCAAACTAACAAAAAAGTTTATGTTCTTGGCACAACTGACGGTGCAAACACATTTGTTATTGAAAATACTGTAACATTACCTGCAAACTCAATTGATAATATGCCTTCTGTTTATCCAATTGATGCACAAAGTTTTGTTATGAACGGAAATGGAAAAAACGTAACCAAATGGGATATGAATGGAACTTTGTTAGGAACAATTCCAGGTTCTCAGGTTGGTACTGGTTCCAACGCAATTATTTATTATCGGGTAAATGATGTTCCTTATATTGCTACTTTTCAGCATGGAGCAACTACCGAAAATGCAAGAGTTGTTATTGTTGGAAACAGTTTTGAAAAAGCATTAACTTATGTATCAACCAATTCAATGTTTCAAAATAATAATCCTAATGGAACCGGTGATGTTGACATTAGATTTAATGCAGACGGTACACAAACTATTTTTGTTTTAAGTACAAATAATGGTCTTGGTGCTTATAAAATCTCGTATCCATTTTTAATTAATGGAAGAATGAACGAAAATTATGCAAATTATCATCCCGATCTTGATGTTAATTCCGGTTTTGGACCGGATATTAATATCGATGGTATTTATGCACATATGGATTCCGAAAATTTGTATTTGGCCTCCGATTGTTATTTAAATACTACAAGTTCAGATGGAATTGTTCTCTTTTTAGGGAATTCAAAACTTGCCGGAACTGGTGTGGCTGCAGGTTCTCCTTTAGGTAATGTTCCTTCCGGTGGTCATTTATTTGGGGATGTTACTAATCCAAATTTTGCTAATGATTTTGAAACACATTTTGGTTTTGTTATTAATCCCGGTTCAGGCTCAACAGCAGTGTATATAGACGCTGTAAAATATACAAATAATACAAAAGCAGCACAATATATAGGAACTACTACACAAGCCGGTGCGCTTGGAGAAGGTCCTGATGTTGATGGTATATTTACAAATAAAAGCATAAAGTTTGCATTTTATAATACACACGATGTAAGACGCGGTTGGGAAATGAAAATTCCGTTAACTCAAATTGGAAATCCAACCAATTATGATGAACTTCAGATGTTTACTGCTATAGTATCAAGCACAGCTTATTTTAGTGATGTTACGGTTCCAGGAACAATTGTTACAGGCAATTTGGGATTCAGCCCTAATTTTTCAACATTACAGGGTGGTCCATTTCACATGAGTACATTAATCATTCCGGTGGAGTTGATCTCGTTTTCAGCGGTAAATAACGGTAAAAACGTAACATTAAATTGGAAAACTGCTACTGAACTTAACAATTATGGTTTTACAATTGAAAGAAGTACAAACAACATTAGTTTTGCATCAATCGGAACAATATCAGGTAACGGAAATTCAAGCGAAATAAAAAGTTACCAATTTGTTGATGAAAATCTTTTATCAGGAAAATATTATTATCGCTTAAAACAAATTGATTTTGATGGTTCATTTAAATATAGTAATTGTATTGAAGTAAATATAGAATCAATGCCGGTTCAATTTGAATTATCCCAAAATTATCCAAATCCATTTAATCCAAGCACTGTTATTAAATTTTCAGTTGCTGATAATGGATTAACTAACTTAAGTGTGTATAATGCTTTAGGTCAAAAAGTAACCGAACTTTTTAACCAAAATGCAGAAAAAGGCAATTTATATCAAATCAATTTTGATGGTTCTAAGTTGGGCTCAGGAGTTTATTTTTATAGTTTAGTTCAAGGTAGTTCGTGTTTAAGTAAAAAAATGATACTTATTAAATAAAAAATAGCGGAGTATTAACTCCGCTTCGATTCTCATTTAAATATAAGGTAATATGAAAAAGATAATAATGTTGATGTTTGTAACTTGTTCGTTATATGCACAGATTACATTTGATAAAGTTTTTGAGTTAAATTATAACAAAGCCCCTTTTAAAAATAGAATTGAGAATTCAGGAATTTATTCCATTTCATATTTTTGTATTGATGGTAATAAAACATATCTTAAAAATCAAAATGATAACAAAATTTATGAATATGCAAATGAAAAATTATTAAATTCATTTGTTGATAACAATAAAGGTGATTTTTACCTAAATACCGATAAAAAACCGGTTTCGTTACAAAATGAAGAAATAAAAAAAATAGATAATTACTCCAAAGATGATGAAAAGTTTATTGGTAAAGACGGAAGATATTCAAATAACAATTTTACTATTGATGTAATTGTTGATCCTAATAAAGAGTTAAAAGTAATTAATCAAAATGAAAATTTTTATTTTGAAAAATATTTTAATAATATTAATTATGCCGATTTAGTTGGTATTGATAAAAACGGAAACTATTTTATTATAATTGAGTTGCTTGAAAATGATATTCCGGTACAAGTAAAAAGAGAATTATTAATTGTTGATAATAAAAGTAATATAATAAATCGGATTGAAGTACCTATATTAAAGTATATTACAATTTATAAAGAGTTTATGATTGATAATGATGGCAATTTTTACCATTTTATTTCAACTCCAGAAAAAATTAATATAATTAAAATTTCAGGTTTGAGTATTCCTTCCAATTCAAAAATTAGTTATCCACAAGAATTTAATCATTATATTCATTACAATGATTTTGTTACAACTGATGAATATAACGCTGCAGATGCTAATTTAATGAATACTGAAGTAGTTGTTACAAGAAATATGGCACTAAAAACGGCTGAAATGTATGTTAATCATAAATATATTTGTAAAAGCCAAAATTTGGCTCCAAGCGGTGTAACTGCACCTGATGGGGATATTGTTAAAACACCAAGTTGGTTAGTTGTTGGATGGAATGCTAAATTACCTTATATGTGGGGTGGTTTTAGTACTTTAGCCCAATTTACAAGCGGGCTTTCAAGTTCAAATATGTATGCTGGTGATATTAATACAGCCGGAGTTTCATCATATTCGGTAGGAGTTGACTGTTCCGGTTTTGTAAGCAGATGCTGGCAGTTGAGTTATCATGCATCAACTGCATATATGCCAAATATAACAACACAGCTTTCAAGTTGGACTTTGATAAAACCGGGTGATGCTGTATTAAAAAGCGGACATGTTAGATTATATGTAAATAGAGCCCAAAATGGTGCTTTAAGAATTGCTGAAGCTTCAGGACGTGATTGGGCCGTATCATTTTGGTCGTATGCAATTTCCGATTTGGGAAGTTATACACCTAATAAATTAAATACAATAGAATCAGACTTTTATGAGATGAACGTAATACTAAAAAGTTGTGTTAAAAAGAATAATAAGGTTCAGTTAGTTTGGCAATCGGATACAACTTCTCTAAAAGGGTATAGATTATATAGTTCAACCAATGGAAAAAGTTGGGTTTTAGCCTTAGATGAAACTACTTTAACAGGTAAAGATGTTGAAATAAACATTCCTTCGGAACCAACATTTTATAGAGTTAGTGCAATTAAAAATGTTAGCACAGGAGTTATGGAATCAAATTGGTCAAATCCTCTTGGCATATCTAATGTTACCGGAGCAAAAAATTATCTTATTGTTGACGGTTTTAATAGAAATATTGGATCTGCAAGCTTTCAGGGTCCAAACGATCCATTTTCTATTGCTTATGGTTTTGGATTAAAGACAAAAAAAGTTTCATTTGATAATATTAAAAATATTGCTTTGGATTGGACATTTACCGATTTTAATAATTACGAGGGTGTATTTTGGTTTGTAGGCGATGAAAGTTCAGGAGACGAATCATTTAATTCCGCAGAGCAGGATATAATTAAATTATATTTAGAAAACGGTGGTAAATTATTTGTGTGCGGAAGTGAAATTGGTTATGATTTGGAAAGTCTTGGAACAACAACTGAAAAAGATTTTTATGCCAATTATTTTAAAGCTGATTATATAGAAGATAATTCGGGTTCAACAATAGTTATTCCCGTTACAGGAACAATATTCGATTCCTTAAGAATGAAAATTGGACAAACTTATGTTGAAGATTTTCCTGATGTTATTAACCCAATTAATGGTTCAATTGCCGCCATGCGATATGAAAATAATAAAGGGGCCGGAATTTTATACGAAGGCAAATTTGGCAGCTCGGAAAAAATTGGTAAAGTTGTTTATTTATCTTTTCCTTTGGAAACAACAGCTGATGATACATGTTTTAATAAAATAATAAGAAACACCGTTACTTTTTTTGAAAATACGGAATCAGGTATTGAGGATGAGCAAAATCCATCTTCATTTATATTGTACAATAGTTACCCAAATCCGTTTAATGCATCTACAACATTAACTTTGCAGATTGCAAATACTTCGGATGTAAAAATCAGTATATATAATATTTTAGGTGAAGAAATACAAATTTTATTTGACGGTAAGTTAAATTACGGTAAATATTCTTACAAATTTGAAAATAATAGTCTCTCTTCAGGAATTTATATTGCAAGTTTCAAAATAAATAATAAATTTTACACTCATAAATTATGTTTAATTAAATAAAGGTGAACTTTTGGCATATTCATTGAACAAAATAATGTTAATAGGAAATTTGGGTAAAGATGCAGAGCATCGTTTTACACCCTCAAATTTAGCTGTAACTACTTTTTCTATAGCAACAAACAGAAGCTTTAAAAATAAAGACGGCAATTGGACAAATGAAACAACATGGATTAATGTTGTAACATATAATCTGCCTGAATTTTTAAAAGATTCTTTACGCAGAGGCAAAAAATTCTATGTTGAAGGAAGATTATCAATACGAGAATACACAGACAAAGAAGGTGTAAAGAAATATTTTACAGAAGTGGTTGCTGAAAAGTTAATTCCTCTTGATGCAAAAGAATCAATGGGAGAAGAAAGAGGCGGTCACAGTGTATCTGAAGAATATCATGAATCAAATAGTATTGATACTTCTCACGAAGGTGATTTACCGTTTTAATTAGTATGTATAATAATTGGAGTTTTTAAATATATTTGGAAATAGGCTGGTATTTTAAGTTAGCATTTTTATTGGTATTATTAATTCTATCCGGTTTTTTTTCCGGTTCAGAAGTTGCTTTATTTTCTCTGGATCAAAAAAAGATTAAAGAATTAAAAAAAGAGAATAAACTTATTGGGAGTTATATTTCAATATTGATAGAATTTCCTCGGCGTCTGCTTGTAACAATTTTAATTGGTAATACTTTGGTTAATGTTGGTGCGTCAATTTTATCGGTTTCGGTTGTTTTAGAGATGGCTAAAATATACGGATGGAATGTTGAGATTGCTGTGATAACACAAATTATTTCATTAACAATATTAATATTGCTATTTGGCGAAATTACTCCTAAAGTTTGGGCTGCTAAATATCCGCTTCAAATTTCTCGAATTGTAGCTATTCCTTTATATTGGGTAAGCATTTTAGTTTACCCAATATCAAAAACTTTGACTGATGTAATTAAATATTTTGTTTCAAAATTAAAGATTGATAAATCCTCAACTGCCATGTTATCAAGTGAATTTACCGAACTCGCTAGTCTTGGAGTTGAAAAAGGGACAATTGAAGAGGATGAACAAGAGTTAATTGATGGTATTGTTTCATTTAAAACTGTTACAGTTCGCGAAGTAATGACCCCTCGGGTTGATTTAGCTGCTGTGGCAACTGATACAACATTTGATGAATTAATTACACAAATTACCAATTCGGGACATAGCAGAATACCTTTATATGAAAACAATTTAGACAATATTGTTGGTGTAATCTATGCAAAAGACCTACTTCCATATATAAGTGATGCAAATTTACGCGATAATATTTCATTACGAAAAATTGCCCGTAAAGTAATGTTCATTCCGGAATCAAAACTTATTAGTGACTTGATGCATGAATTTCAAAATAAAAATATGCATATGGGAATAGTTGTGGATGAATACGGAGGAACAGCCGGATTGGTTTCTCTTGAAGATATTTTAGAAGAGATTGTTGGTGAAATACGCGATGAATATGATAAAGAAGAAAATCAGATTACAAAAGTATCGGAAAATTCATTTCTTGTTTTAGGTAAAGTACAAATTGATGAATTAACAGAATTATTAGAAGTTGACTTTTCATCCGACAATGATGATTATGATACAATTGCCGGTTTTATTTTTACGCAATCCGGTTCCATTCCTGAAGTAGGTTTTACTTTTGAGCAGTCCGGTATTGTTTTTATTGTAAAAGAAGTTGAGAATAATAGAATTAATAAAGTCCTAATTGAAAAATTAGCTGAAAAACAAAACGACGGATAATATTATGAGAGATGATAAAAAAACTGAATTAAAAGTTGGTGTTACTGTATTTTTAGCCTTAATTGTTCTTTTATGGATTTTAGGCTGGGCAAAAAATGCAAGTTATTTTACAGAAACAAAAGTATTAACAATTAGATTTGATTCAGTTGCCGGTTTAAGTATTGGTGATGGTGTTTATATTAATGGTTTAAAAAAGGGAATGGTTGAAGCTATTAATTTAGATAAAAATAATATTTTAGTTGATGTTAGTTTTACTGAAAAATTAGATCTTAGAAAAGATGCCTCATTTTCCGTAATGATGTTGGATTTAATGGGCGGTAAAAAAGTTGAAGTTAATCCCGGTGTTTCAAATGAGCCAATTAATTTTAAAGAAGTTCAAACCGGTAAATTTGCTGGTGATATTTCAACTACTATGGCTGTATTGGGGTCTGTTCAAGATGAATTAGTGTCTATAATTAAGGATGTTAAGGTTTCTCTTAATTCAATTAACTCGTACTTGACAGACGAAGATATGAAAGGTGATATCAAGTCGACTATCAAATCTATGCATGATTTAATTTCAAAGGTTAACGTTTTAGTAGATGAAAATAAAACAGAAATTAATTCACTACTTAAAAATGGTAATACGTTTGTTACAAAAGCAAATACATTTATTGATAATAGTGAACCTCAAGTAAAATTAACTTTAAATAATCTAAATACTCTGCTAAAAAGTTCGGATTCCTTAATAGTTAAATTTGATAAGCTTGCAGAAGAAACTAAAAACAAAAAAAATAATGTGGGCAAATTATTATACGATGAAAATATATATTATAAATTAGTTGATACAATTGATAAATTAAATGCATTAATTAAAGTACTAAATGAGCAGTTAAATGGTGATGGTGTTAATGTAAATGCATTTTAATTGGTTTATGTGATTTTACAGCAAGTGATAACTTGAATTAAATGATAATAGTGTTATATGAACAGTTAAATGGAGATGATTTATATGTTAAGATGTTTTAGGTTAATTGTTTGTTTTATTTTAATTCCAACTTTGTTATTTTGTGCTTCAACCGATCCAGTAAGAGGAAAAAATGGAATGGTTGTTTCAGCTTCCGAGTTAGCATCAAAAGTAGGTGTTGAAATTATGCAAAAAGGGGGAAATGCTGTTGATGCCGCTGTTGGAGTTGGATTTGCCTTAGCGGTAACCTATCCGGCTGCAGGAAATATTGGCGGCGGCGGCTTTTTTGTAATCTATTTACCAAATGGTGAATCTACAACTATTGATTTTAGAGAAAAAGCACCTTTTAGTACGCATAAAGATGTATTTTTAGATAAAAACGGAAATTTTGTGCCGGAATTAAGTCAAAGCGGTATGACATCCTCAGGCGTACCGGGTGCTGTTGCCGGATTAATTTATGCATTAGAAAAATACGGAAAACTAAGTCTTGCTGAAGTTATTCAACCGGCAATAGACTTAGCTGAAAATGGCTTTGTTGTTGGTTATCGTATGGCAAATTCAATTAATAGTTATAACGAAACTTTTAATAAATATCCATCATCAAAAAAAGTTTTTACCATTGATGGCGAAAAAGTACCGGAAGATTATTTATTGGTCCAAAAAGATCTTGCTTCAACATTAAAAGAAATTAAATTAAAAGGTCGGGATGGTTTTTATAAAGGGAAAGTTGCTGATTTAATTGTAAAACAATCCGATGTACTTAACGGATACATTACTTTGAAGGATTTGGAAAATTATAATCCTGTTGAAAGAAAACCGGTTTTGGGAAATTACAAAGGTTATAAATTAATAACCATGGGACCTCCTTCTTCAGGTGGTATTGCAATAATTCAAGCCTTAAATATTTTGGAAAATTTAGATATTAAGCCCGATATGTGGGGAAGCAGCAGTTATTATCATAAATTAGTAGAAACATTAAAATATGTATTTGCGGATAGATCAAAACATTTAGGAGATGCGGATTTTTATCCGGTTCCGCAGGATTGGTTAATATCAAAGGAATATGCAAAAAGTATAAGTGATAAAATTACGGATGTGGTTGTTCCTTCTAAAGATATTTTGCCCGGTATATATGATGATAAAGAAAGTAAAGAAACAACACATTATAGTGTTATGGATAAAAGCGGTATGGCAGTAAGTGTAACAACTACAATAAATACTTCTTTTGGAAATAAAATTGTTGTTGATGGTGCGGGTTTTTTAATGAATAACGAGATGGATGATTTTAGTGCAAAAGAAGGCGCACCAAATCATTTTGGATTACTTGGAAGTGAAGCAAATTCAATTCAACCGGGTAAAAGGATGTTAAGTGCAATGTCACCGACAATTATATTAAAAGATAACAAACCATGGGTTGTAATTGGTTCGCCAGGTGGTTCTACAATTATTACAGTTGTTTTACAAGTGATATTAAATTGTATAGATTTTAATATGGATATTCAGGAAGCAATAGATGCTCCGCGAATACACCATCAATGGTATCCTGACGAAATTGTCAGCGAAAATTATTCTCCCGTAAAGGACGTTTATGATGCTTTGGTAAAACAGGGATATATTTTTGGTAAAAAGACCGAATTAGGCAGAGCGGAAGGTATTATTTATGATTCGGAAAATAAATTATTTTGGGGAGCAAGTGATCCTCGCGGTTACGGAAAAGCTGTTGGATATTAATTTATGATAATTGGAATTGGAATAGATATAATTGAAATTGACAGAATAAAAAAAAGCATCGATTCTTACGGTGATCATTTTGTAAATAAAATTTTTACTAGTGTTGAAATAAATTATTGCAATAGTAAAAAAAATAAATATCAGCATTATGCAGCACGTTTTGCTGCAAAAGAAGCAATAATTAAAGCGTTTTCTTCAAGCAAATTGCCTTCTTTTAATTGGCAGGATATGGAAGTTTATAATGAACCGGATGGAACTCCTAAAGTTAATACTTATGGTAAAATGCAGGAGTATTTAGGTGATGATAAAGATATTCTGATTTCATTAAGTCATTCCGATAATTATGTTGTAAGTAATGCAGTTTTATTTTATAAATCCAACTAAAATTAATGCGTTATTAAACATTAAATTAACAAATATTGTTTATACATATAATTCAACCCCTTTTGCGGGGTTGAATTATTTACAGTGTTGTTCAATGTAAATGCTGTGTATTGGTCGTTTTGTTAATAACCACAGCTTTTAACATGCAGTGTTGAAATTGCATATATAAATTATTGTATACATTAAATAATCCCGAAGGGATGACATTATTGTAGTTGAAATAATATTTGAAATTTACAAAACTAATTATATATTAGTTGTTTATAAAAGAAAGGAAATAAATTGAACGAAAATAGAGTAATAGTAGCCATGAGCGGGGGAGTTGATTCATCTGTAGCAGCTGCCTTATTGGTACAACAGGGTTATGAAATTATTGGTGTTACCATGAAAACATGGGGTTTTATGGAAGTTGGCGGTGCACCCAAACATGAATCGGGTTGTTGTTCGCTTGATGCTGTTTTTGATGCAAAAAGTGTTGCTTCCAAATTAAATTCCCCTCATTATACTTTTGATTTTACCGAAAGCTTTGAAAATGAAGTTATAAATAATTTTGTTGACGAATATTTACATGGGCGTACTCCTAATCCTTGTGTAATTTGCAACCGTAAAATTAAATGGGATGAATTAATAAAAAAAGCGGATAGCCTTGAGGCAAAATACATTGCAACCGGCCATTATGCAAACGTTGTTTATGATGAAAAAATAAACAGATATAAGTTAAAAACCGGTAAAGATACAAAAAAAGATCAATCATACGCTTTATGGGGTTTAACGCAAAATAGTTTAAGTCGTACAATTTTTCCATTAGCTAATTATACAAAAGAAGAAGTTAGGCAATTAGCAACAGATTTTGAATTAAAGACAGCCAAAAAACCGGATAGCCAGGAAATATGTTTTGTGGCTGATAACAATTATGAAAGATTTTTGAGAGAAAAATCACCTGATTTAATTGAAAAAATTACAGGAGGGGATTTAATATACAAGGGTAAAAAAGTTGGCAGTCATAAAGGTATTCCATTTTATACTATAGGTCAAAGAAAGGGACTAGGAATGGCTTTTGGTAAACCAGCTTATGTTACAAATATAGATTACGAGGGGAACAAAATATTTGTTGGTGATAAAGAAGAATTATTAAAATATGAATTAGAAGCTGACGATATAAATTATGTGAGCACAAATTCATTTTTTATTGGTGAAAAAGTATTTGCTAAAATTAGATATATGGACATTCCGGCTGGTGCTGAAATTACAGCAGTTGATAATAATAGATTAAGTCTAAAATTTGAAAACCCTAAATTATCCATCACACCGGGACAATCATTAGTTATTTATGATAAAGATGGATTTGTATTGGCGGGTGGTATTATAAGTAAAAGCAAATAAATTATTTCAATTTACATTATTTAGTTGTAAATTACAGTTTATAATTTTATATAAATTTAGAGAGGCAGAATTTCGAAAGCAAAGTGAATTCCGGGAATTTGCTTAACGCAAAAGTTTTGATGTTAAATCAAAACTACGAACCTCTGTCAATTTGTACTGTAAAAAAGGCAATTATCCTTATTATACGCGAAAAAGCTCAAATTATTGTTGTAAATACTCAAAAAGTTGTAAACACAATAAATAAAAATTTCCCTTTCCCAAGTGTAATTCGTTTAAATAACTATATTACAAGACCATACAAAAAAGTTATTCTTTCAAGAAAAAATATTTTGCGGAGGGATGGTTATAAATGTGCTTATTGCGGCAGATCGGATTTGCCTTTAACTATTGATCATATAGTACCAAAATCGAAGGGCGGAGAAGATGTTTGGGAAAATATGGTAACTGCCTGTTTGCCTTGTAACAATAAAAAAGGGGATAGGACATTACACGAAGCAAATTTAATTTTAAAAATTAATCCTTACCGCCCAAATCATATTATGTTTATAATGAACAATTTTGGAAGAATAAACGAACTGTGGAAACCTTATCTGTTTAATAAATAATGTTTTATAATAAATCTATTTATAAAAACTTGTCAAAATTAAAATTAATCCTTTATTTCCCTTACAACAGTCTTAAAAATTTATTATTTTTAAGTTTGTTTAAAAATTAACTTTGCGAGATATGAATAAAAAACGAATACTTAGCGGAATGCGCCCAACCGGGAAATTGCATATTGGGCATTATGTTGGTGCTTTAGAAAATTGGATAAAACTGCAAAATGAATATGAAAGTTTTCATCTGGTTGCAGATTATCATGTTTTGACTACATCATTAAATTGTGATGATGTTTATGATAATACTATTCAAATGGTAATTGATTGGCTTGCTGTTGGATTAAATCCTGAAAAATGTCCATTTTTTAGACAGTCAGCTATAAAAGAACATACAGAATTATTTTTAATTTTTAGTATGTTAATTACATCAGCTAGATTAGAAAGAAATCCGACACTTAAAGATCAAGTAAGAGATTTAAATATGGAAAATATTTCTTATGGCTACTTAGGATATCCTGTATTACAAGCAGCTGATATATTACTTTACAAAGGGGATGCTGTTCCTGTTGGTGATGATCAAGTTCCGCATGTTGAAATTTCGAGAGAAATTGCAAGAAGATTTAATAATCAATACGGATTAACTTTTCCGGAACCTGAACCTTTATTAACTCAATTTTCGCGTTTAGTTGGATTGGATGGAAATGCTAAAATGAGTAAATCGCTTAATAATACAATTTTATTAAGTGATAAAGCTGATGAAGTAATTAACAAATTAAAAAAAGCAAAAACAGATCCGCTAAAACTTCGTAAAAATGACCCGGGTCATCCCGAAGTTTGTTTGATTTTTAATTATCATAAAAAATTTAATTCTGATTCAGTTTCAGAAATTGAAAACGGATGCCGTACCGGAGCTTTAGGTTGTGTTGATTGTAAATTAAAATGCGCTGCAAAAATTAATGAATTTTTGGAGCCAATTATTGAAAAAAGAAATTATTACGAAAATAACATCGATATAGTTAAAAATATTCTTTTTGATGGTGAAAAACGAGCTAAAGAAGTTGCAAATTTTACCATGAATGATGTTAGATCAAAGATGAGGATAGGATAGTTGTATAAAATTGTGTTACCTACTTTTGAAGGGCCGTTAGATCTTTTGTTGTTTTTTATAAAACGTGATGAATTGGATATTTATGATATTCCAATTTCAAAAATAACAAATGATTTTATGGATTATATGATTTTAATTGAAAAATTAGACCTTGAAATTGCAGGTGATTTTATTCTTATGGCTTCAACTTTAATGCAGATTAAAGTTAAAATGTTATTGCCAAGAGAAAAAAATGAAGTTGGTGAAGAAATTGACCCTCGTTCCGATTTAGTAAATGCGCTTTTAGAATATAAACGATACAAAGAAATGTCGGAAGAGTTATCTTTTTTTGAATCGGATCAACGCAAGCTTACATATCGCGGAAATTTTGATTACGATGAACGGGAAACATTTACTGATGTTCAAAAACTATTAAAAAATATTACTTTGTACGATTTGATGAAAGCATTTAAGAACGCTTTGATGGAAAAACCTAAAGAATTTGTTCATCAAATTAAAAAATTAAATGTGTCAATTGACGAACAGATTAATTATATTTTGAAAAAGTTAAAAGAAAAAAAAGAACTAAATTTTATTGAGTTAGTTAAAGAAATGTCAGAAAAAATAAGGATAATTGTTACATTTATTGCATTGCTTGAACTAATTAAAGCCGGATCAATTGGATTAAAAGAATCGCCGAATTTTAATGATTTTATAATATACGGTAACGATAATGGATAAAATCTACACAACTGTTGTTGAAGCACTAATTTTTGCGGCAGAAGAACCACTTGCGGCAACAGAAATAGTAAAAGCAGTTAAAGAAATTGATGGCGATGATGTTGATCTAAATGTTGCTGATATTGATACGGTAGTTGACGAATTAAATGAAAAATATAAAACAAGCGAAATAGCGGTTAATATTTTACGTGTTTCTAACGGTTATCTATTTGCAACCCGACCTGAATATGCCAAATATGTTGGTTATTTATCCTCTGAAAAAAGCAGTAGAAGACTTAGTCAAGCGGCACTTGAAACATTGGCAATTATTGCGTATAAACAACCGATTACAAAACCAGAAATCGAATCGATACGCGGAGTTAATTCCGATTATATGATAAATACTCTTCTGGAAAAAAATCTGATTACAATAAAGGGGAGAGCTGAAACAATTGGACGCCCTTTGTTATATGTTACAACCGATACATTCTTAATTTATTTTGGTTTGAATAAACTTTCTGATTTGCCAAAACCAAGGGAAATAGAAGAAATTATGCAGGATGCAGATTTTCAAGAACAAAAAAGAAAATTATTAATGAATCAAATTGAAGAGATGGCAGAAAATGAAAACATTGAAGAAAACGACCAATCTGGTGAGGCTGAATAAATATTTAGCCGATTGCGGAATGGATTCCAGAAGAAAAGTAGAAGAGTTAATTGTTACAGGAAGGGTTGATGTAAACGGCAAAACAGTTGCAGAACTTGCTGTAAAAGTTGATCCTGTTAAAGATATTATTTCTGTTGACGGTGAAAAAGTTCGTATTCCCGAAAAAGTATATTATATTTTGAATAAACCTAAAGGTTATATCACCACTACGGATGATGAAAAAAATAGACCTATAGTAATGGATCTGATAAAAACAACTAAAAGGATTTTTCCTATTGGTAGATTAGACAGAGATACAACCGGATTGCTTTTGTTAACAAACGATGGTGATTTTGCTAACTTATTGATGCATCCCAAAAATAATATTGAAAGAGAATATGTTGTAAAATTGGATAGAGAAATTTTGGAAAAAGATCAAGAAAAGTTTTTAGCAGGTGTATATTTGGATAGGAAAAAAAGTACATTTGAAAGACTTTATACTGTTTCAAAAAAATCCACCAAATATTACAATGTTGTAACAATGGAAGGAAGGTATCATTTTGTAAAAAAAATGTTTAACGCCTTAGGTTATAAAGTTGAATCGCTGCATAGAATTAGATTTGGAAGTTTTGAACTACAAAACATTAAACTTGGTACTTATATTAAATTAGATAAAAAAATTATTGAAATGTTTATTGAGACCCATGCTAAATAAGACCTTATTATTAATAATATTATTCACTAGTGCAGTATATTCATACGAATATAAAGACAGTATTGCTGTTCAGCAGAAGAACAATGGTATTTCTGTTCAAGAGCTGCGTAACCAGTTGGATGATATTTTTAATGATACTAATTTTTTAAATGCATTTTGGGGAGTTTTAATTAAATCCCTTAAGACTGGTGAAATAATTTACAAACGTAACGCTGATAAATTATTTATACCTGCTTCAAACATGAAATTATTTACAACATCTGCGGCTTTACTGCTATTGGGTGATAAATACAGATATAAAACCAAAATATTTGCTGATGGTGAAATTAAGAATGGAGTTTTAGACGGGGATTTAGTGATTAGTGGTTCCGGTGACCCCACCATTTCGAACAGATTTACTGAAGGTGATATTAACGCTGTGTTATGGAAATGGATTGATTCATTAAAAAGCAAAAATATATTAAGAATTTCCGGCGATGTTATTGGTGATGATGATATTTTTGATGAAAAAGGTTATGGTTATGGGTGGTCAAGAGATTATGAATATTCTTGGTTTGCTCCGCCTTCAGGTGCTTTAAGTTTTAATAATAACTGTATTAATGTTAATATTATTCCCGGATCAAACAATTTTCCGGCAGAAATTGAAATTCAACCTAATATTAAAACATATTATTTTGTTAATAAAGTAAATACAGTACCTGCTGAAGATAATAATAATAAAGATATTCAATTGTTACGCAGTAGAAGAAACGACATTGTTACAGTAAAGGGAACAATTAAAGCAGGCTCAGATCCAATTGTTGAATATATAGCAGTTGATGACCCTACGGATTTTACTGTAAATTCGTTTGCGGACGTTTTAGAAAAAAGCGGTATTGTTTTAGATGGATACGCTACTGATGCAGATAAAGAGACTCATAAATTAAATTATGATGATATGTTCCAATTATTTGAACATACATCAGTAAAACTTTCGGATATAGTTAAAGAAACCAATAAAAACAGTAATAATTTTTATGCCGAACAATTGTTAAAAACAATTGGTTATGAAATGCTTAATTATGGAACGGTTGAAAACGGTGTAAAAGCTATGCGCGAAATATTTGAAGCAATGGGAATAAATATTGATAATTTATCGATCTCTGACGGATCGGGGTTATCGCGGCTTGATTGGGTGACACCAAAACAAATAGTAAATCTTTTAAGTTATATGTATAAAAGTAATCAATTTAAGGCTTTTTATAATTCTCTGCCAATTGCCGGTAGAGACGGAACACTTGCCGAAAGAATGAAAAATACTGCAGCAGAAAATAATGTACGTGGAAAAACCGGATATTTATCGGGTGTTACAGCCCTTTCAGGATATCTTAACACAATGGATGATGAACCATTGGTTTTTTCAATGATAGTTAATAATGCTTTAGTTCCCTCATCTTTAGCGCAATATTTGCAGGATATGGTTTGTGTTCGATTAGTTAATTTTTCAAGAAAACAGTAGCAGGAGAAAAAGTGGAAAATTTTGTTCAACCGGAAGATATGAATACTCTAATTAAAAGAAGATTTGAAGAATTAGAGGAAATAAAAAAAATGGGTATTAACCCTTTTGCATACAGTTTTGATGTTAATTCAAAAAGCACGGAAATTAAAGAAAATTTTGAAAACTACGAAGGCAAGGATGTAAGTATTGCCGGAAGAATTATGGCAATTAGAAGAATGGGTAAAGCTTCATTTGCTACCATATTGGATGATTGTGGAAAAATTCAAATATATCTTAAAAAAGATGAAATTAATGAAAAATACGATATGTTCAAACTTTTGGATATTGGTGATATTATTGGTGTTTCGGGTTTTGTATTTAGAACAAAAACCGGAGAAATTTCTGTACATACTAAAAACTTAGAACTCCTTGCCAAAACACTTAAACCAATTCCAATTGCAAAAGAAGTAACAGACGAAAATGGAAATAAAACTGTTTTTGATCAGTTTACTGATAAAGAATTAAGATATAGACAACGTTATGTTGACCTTTTTGTAAATAGCGAAATTAGAGACGTATTTGTTAAAAGAAGTAAAATTATTACTTCTATACGCAGCTTTTTAGATGAAAAAGGATATTTGGAAGTTGAAACACCAATATTACAACCAATGTATGGTGGTGCTGCAGCTAGACCATTTGTAACTCATCATAATACTTTAGATATGGATTTGTATATGCGCATTGCCGATGAATTATATCTTAAAAGGTTAATTGTTGGCGGATTTACCGGTGTTTATGAAATATCTAAAGATTTTAGAAATGAAGGTATGGATAAAACACACAATCCTGAATTTACAATGCTTGAATTATATGTGGCTTATCATGATTATGAATGGATGATGACTTTAGTTGAAGATATGGTTGAAAATGTTTGTATTAAAATTAAAAATTCAACTAAATTTATTATTGACGATAAAGAAATAGATTTTAAAGGTCCATGGAAACGAGTTTCGATGGTTGATGAATTAAAAAATAGAACTGGTCTTGATATTTTAACATGTTCAAAAGAAGATTTATTAGCTGTTATTAAAAAGTATGATGTTAAATTAACCGGTAAAGAAAGTAAAGGCAAACTGATTGATGAGTTATTTGAAGTTACAATACAGCCCGAATTAATCCAGCCTACTTTTGTTATTGATTATCCAATTGAAATATCTCCTTTGGCTAAAAAACATAGGGAAAAAGAAAACATTGTTGAAAGGTTTGAAGGATTTGTTTTAGGTCGGGAAATATGTAATGCCTTTAGTGAATTAAACGATCCTATCGATCAAAGAGAAAGATTTGAATCACAGGCAGTTGCAAGATCAGAAGGTGACGATGAAGCTCATCAAATAGATGAAGACTTTATCCGTTCCTTAGAATTTGGAATGCCTCCAACTGCCGGATTAGGAATTGGTATTGATAGACTTACTATGTTATTAACAAATCAATCTTCAATTCGCGATGTACTCTTATTCCCATTAATGCGTCCAGAAAAATAAGTTAATATGAAATTAAAATTATTAGTTATTATTATAGTATTGGGTATAAACTTTGTTTATGCCCAAACTTATAACATGCGGGATACACTAATAAGCAATAATTCTTTTGATTCATCAAACTCAACAGATGAATCATTAAATGAATTAAAACTTAAAACTAAATTTGAGCCGTATAACTATGATATTAGTACGCCAATAGTTTTAGGTTTAAGCGCAGCGGCACTTGGTACAGGTATAACTGTTTATTTGTATGAATATAATGCCTGGTGGAAAGATAAAAGATCTGCAACTTTTAGAGTTATTGACGATTGGGAATATGCTTTATGGATTGATAAAATTGGGCATTTTTATGCTACCACCATTATTGCTCATGGATTATCTTCTGCGTTGGACGCCGCAAATTTTTCGCCTGAAAAAAACGCAATTTATTCTTCAGTCGGAGCATTATTATTCCAGACTTATGTGGAAATTGAAGACGGGTATGGTGCGCAATGGGGATTCAGTCCAGGTGATTTTTACGCGGATATTTTAGGTGCAGGGTATCACTTATCCAAATATTATTTCCCTTTTATTAGTAATTTCCAGCCGCGTGTAAGTTATTACCCTTCTGAAAAATATCTTAACGGCGAACACAAGGATGGAAATATTATTGATGACTATGAAGGACAAAAATATTGGCTTAGTATGCGTATGAAAGAACTGTTGCCAAAAGATTTAGCTAAATATTGGCCTTCATATTTAATGCTTTCAGTCGGAATGGGAGTTAAGGATTTAGATGGTCGTGGCGGTGGAATTAGAGAACTATATATTGGTTTCGATTTAGATTGGCAGGCTATTCCAATTCCGGGAAGATTTGGACAATTTGTAAAAAACTCATTAAATTATTTTCACCTGCCAATGCCGGGAGTTAGAATATCTCCCAAAACAACATTTTTAGTATTTTGTTTTTAGGTGTTATGTGGATTTTAGTATTGTTATACCAACATTAAATGAAGAAAAATTATTACCGAACCTTCTTGCTCAGTTAAGTTCACCTCAATTAAGAAATAAATTTAATTATGAAATTATTGTGAGTGATGGCGGAAGCAAAGACAATACAATTGTTATTGCCGAAAAATATGCCGATAAAGTATTTGTTCATAAAGAAAAGTTTAGACAAAATATTGCGATGGGCAGAAACAAAGGAAGAGAATTTGCCAAAAGCAATATTTTAGTATTTTTAAGCGGCGATTCGATTATTTCTGATCCGGAAAGTTTGTTTTCTAGAATTATCAGTAAAGTAAAAAATGATAAATATGTAGCATTTACTTGTGCAGTTAAAGTATTTCCTAATGAAACAAAGTTTATTGACAGGGTATTTCAGACTTTTTATAACAATTATTTCCATTCGTTAAATATAATTGGAGTGGGAATGGGTCGCGGTGAATGCAATGTAGTAAAAAGCGAAATATTTGATTTGTTAAATGGTTATAATGAAAATCTTATAGCTGGCGAAGATTTCGATTTTTTCAAAAGAGTTAGGCAGAAAGGTAAAATATATTTTGCAAGAGACATATTTATATACGAATCGCCAAGGAGATATAGAGAAGTGGGACATTTTAAGTTATTGCTAACTTGGTTGATTAACAGTATATTTGTTGTATTAGCAAAAAAATCTCTTTCAAAAGAATGGCGTGAGGTTAGATAAATGAAAAAATTTCTTTTGTTTTTTTTTGTTCCACTACTAATATGTTTTTCGCAAGTAGGTTACGTTCCAATTGATCATAAAGTTTATAGTTATTTAGATAGAATGGAAACACTTGGTTTAATTGAAAATTACAATTCTTTCGAAAATCCCAAAACACGTATTGAAGTATCACATTTTTTAGAAAATCTAAAACAAAACCGTACCGAATTAAATTCCATTGATAATAAAGTATTAGAAGATTTATTGTACGAATTTGAATTTGAATTAACTGGGAAAATGGATAATTATACTTCGGTTATAACTAATAATTCAACCAATTTTTTTGAAAAAGAAAAGTATTTATATTCTTATTCCGATTCTTCAAAGGCAAATTTTTTTGTAAATCTAATTGGTGAAAGTTCTTTTTTAGTTCAAAAAAATGATAATAATAGTGATACTAAAAACTCTGTTATTTATCAATTTGGCGGGATATTTAGAGGTACTATAGCCAATAATTACGGATTTTCCATAAAAGCTACCAACGGTTCATATAAAGGGGATAGAGCGCTTGCATTATCTCAAAAAGGATTGCGGTATAACTATAAAGTTAATATGAATCAAAATTATGCCGGGGCAAACACTTATTTTGATGAAACCGAAGGATATATAGCTGCTGAATTTACAAATGCAAAGATAAAAATTGGTCGCGATAGATTATTATTAGGTTATGGAATTGATAAATGTATATTAGGTGATAATCCGCCACTATTGGATTATTTTATGTTTAATATTAAATATTCAATTTTTTCATTTTCTTATATTCACTCAAAATTATTATCTTATCCTAAGTTAATTGGTGATTCATTAGCAGGAGAAATAAATCAATTGAATGAAAAATTTATGGTTTACCATAGATTTGAACTAAATTTATCCAAACATGCAAAAATTGGTTTTGGAGAAATAATTATTTATGGAAATAGAGGTTTTGATTTTTCATACTTAAATCCTTTTAATTTTTACAAAAGTGTTGAACATATTAATCAGGATAGAGATAATTCGATGTTGTTTTTTGATTTTTCCAATAACAGCTTTAAAGGTATAAAACCATATTTTACATTATTAATTGATGATATTGATTTTGGTAAAATCGGCAGTTCGTGGTATGGAAATCAAGTTTTATTAGATGCCGGAGTTACATTTGTACCATTTTATAAAGAGTTCTCTTCATTAGTTACAGTTCAGTATACACACATTGAACCATATTTTTACACTCATAGAATTCAATACAATAATTTTTCAAGCCTTGGTTATAGTTTAAGTTCTTTTACACAGCCAAATAGTGAAAATTTTACTATAAAATGCGATTATTTCCCATTTAACAGAACATCGGTCTCTTTTAGATATACTTATGGTAAACATGGCGAAAACGAATATGATAGTGAAGGAAATTTAGTTAAAAATTATGGCGGAAATATTAAATACGGCCATAGAGTAAATGACAGCGAAAAAATTAAGTTTTTAGACGGTGTAATGGAAAAAAGAGAATTGTTTGCAGCTTCGGTTAATTACGAGTTTATTAGAAATTATTTTATCGATTTTAGCGTTAATTATGTTAAACTGAATGTAAATAATAAAAATACTTCAGAAGTAAATTCTGTATTTAATTTGAAACTAAAAATTTAGTATAAATATGAAAATTTTAAGAAATAAATTTGTATTGTTCATATTTGCTTTATTGTTGGGTTATTATTTAAAAGAGATTGTTTTAACTTTTTTCCCCTCCAAAATTGATGCAGCATCTGAGAAAGTAAAAAAAATTTTATATTTAACTGAAAAATATTATGTTGACGATATTGATGTAGATAGTTTAACCGAAAATGCACTTTCAGGAATATTTTCAAGTTTGGATCCGCATACAATTTACCTTCCTCCGCAAGAACATTTAGCATACGCAGAAGAGATGGATGGTAAATTTTTTGGAATTGGAATTGAGTTTGCAATAATTAACGATACTTTAAATATTATTTCTGTTATTCCGGGAGGTCCATGCGATAAAGTTGGAATTCAATCGGGTGACAAAATAATAAAAGTTAATAATAAAAATATTTTGGGCTATAAAAACGATAAAGTAATATCTTTATTACGTGGAGATAGCGGAAGTAAAGTATCAATTACGATATGCCGACCTTCCAAAAAAGATTTAATAAATTTTAATGTTTATCGCGATGAAATTACTCTGGAAGCAGTTGATGTTTCGCTTATGTTAAGTGATAGCATAGGCTATATTAAATTATTACGCTTTTCGGAAAATGCTTTTGATGAAATGCAAAAAGCTATAAAAAAACTTTCTGAAAGAGGAGCAAAAAAATACGTTTTGGATTTACGAAACAATCCGGGTGGATATTTAGACCAGGCAGTAAAAATAACAGATTTATTTTTAAGCGGTAAAAAGCTAATTGTGTCCACAAAAAGCAGAATAAGTGATTATAACGAGAGTTTTTATAGTGGTAGAACCTTTGTAACAGATAAATTACCTTTAGTTATATTAATCAATTATGGAAGTGCATCCGCTAGTGAAATTGTTGCCGGAGCAATTCAGGATTGGGATAGGGGGTTAATTGTTGGAGAAACCTCTTTTGGTAAAGGATTAGTACAACAATCTTTTGTGTTGAATGATAATAGTGAAGCAAGAATTACATTAGCAAAATATTATACACCTTCAAACAGATTGATTCAAAAATCATATCAAAAACGCAGCAATTATTATACTAAAGATACAACCTTAATAAGGGAAGATAAACTAAATTATGATCATATTGCAGACCGCAAAGATTCATTATCAAAAGTATATTATACAAAAGGCGGCAGAAAAGTTTATGCTAATGGCGGAATAACTCCTGATTTTATTCTTAAACAAAATGAATATACAATGTCGTATATATTGTTGTTAAAAGAAAATATGTTTATTCAATTTATACAAAAATATCTTGTTGCAAATAGAAAAGAACTTCAAAGCAGGTATGGAAAAGATTATGGAAAATTTGCAAAGGAATTTCAAATATCGGAAGGTATGTTTAATGAATTTATTAGTTTTGCCATTGCTAATAAAGTGAAAACTAATTATAATGAAGTTAATAAAGATAAAACTTTAATATATGCAAAATTAAAAGCCGAAATTGCAAAAGAATTTTGGTACAAACAAGGCTGGTATACTGAAATGTTAAAAGTTGATAACCAAGTACAAAAAGCAATTAAATTATTTGACACAAATAATAATTATTTAAAAGTTAATGAATAAATTATTAGTTATTGCAGTCTTGTGTTTATTTTTCTTCTTTTCCAATATTAGTTTTGCTGAAGATAAAAATAATAAACAGCAAAATGAATTTGAAGTAGGAGAGGAATTAGTATATTCGGTTAAATATACCTTTATTAAAGTTGGCGAATTACGATTTAAAGTTTTGGAAAAGAAAACTGTAAATGGAAAAACTTATTATAGAACGATGGTCTATATAAATTCGGATGAATCAATACCGTTTGTTGATTTGCACGAAATATATGAAAGTTATTATAATATTGGAAATTTTTCGGATTTATTTAAAGCAACACATCGTACTAAAGAGTACTATCGTTTTAGTGAACACGATTTTGACTATGAAAATAAAAAAATTCGTGTAAAAAAAGGTACTTTAAAGCCATATTTTGTTGAAACTGACTCAACTTGTGATCTACGTCATAGCTTTAATGATGGATTATCATTATTTTATTATGCTCGGATTATGTCGGGTTACAAACATCAAGATCCGGTATATTGCTTTATTAATGAAAAAAAAGTTAAAGCAATAATTAATTTTAATGATGATGTAGAAAATGTTAAAATTGACGCAGTTGACTACGGAATAAGTTGCGTTAAATTAAATGGTAATGCTGAGTTTAAAGGAGTATTTGGATTAAGTGGAGATTTTGAAGGGTGGTTTACAAATGATGTTTATAAAGTGCCTGTTCTAGCAAAGCTTAGTGTTATAATAGGCAATATTACAGTTGAATTGATAAGTTGGAGAAAACAAGGTTGGAAACCACCGAGATACAAATAAATAATTTTAATAAAATATATCCGTATGAAGGTAAATATCCAAATATTGATAAAACAGTTTTTTTAGCTGACGGAGTTAAAATTATTGGGGAAGTAAATATTGGGAAATATGCTAGTGTTTGGTATAATAGTGTAATAAGGGGTGATGTAAATTATATAAATATTGGCGAATATACCAATATTCAAGATTTAAGTATGCTTCATGTTACTAATAAAAAATATCCCTTAAATATTGGGAATAAAGTTACTATAGGTCATAGTGTTAAATTACATGGCTGTACTATTAATGATTTGGTTCTTGTTGGAATTGGTGCAATTGTTTTAGATGGAGCAATTGTGGAAACAAATTCAATGATAGCTGCAGGTGCAGTAGTTAAACCTGGATTTATTGTGCCAAGCGGGAAATTAGTTGCCGGAGTGCCCGCAAAAGTTGTCAGATCTTTAACTGATGAAGAAATATTAGATTTGGATGCTTCTGCATTAAGATATAAAAAATATACAGAAATTACTATTAACTCATTGAAAACTAAATAGAAGTTAAAATGAAGGTTAAATTTTGGGGAACTCGTGGTTCAATTCCAGTGCCTGGCGAAAGAACAGTAATTTATGGTGGTAATACACCGTGTATTCAAGTAATATCTAAAAACGGGTCTTCAATAATAATTGATGCCGGTACCGGTATTAGAAATCTAGGAATTGAGCTGTTAAATAAAGATCATTCCAAAGAACTGAATATTTTTATTTCTCATTCTCATTGGGATCATATTCAAGGAATTCCTTTTTTTATTCCTTTTTTTAATAAAGATTTTAAAATTAATATTTTTTCAAATACTTCAAACGATATGGATGTTGCTCATATAATAGATTCACAAATGCATCCATTTTATTTTCCTGTTAATAAAGAAGAAGTTTTTAAATCTGATATCCACTATTGTAAAATTAGACCAAATGAAAGTTATTCATTTGATGGTTTAACAATTGAAACTTCAAAAGTACACCACTCCAAAGGTACTTTAGCTTTTAAGATAACTGAAGATGGTAAAAGTTTAGTTTATATGACTGATAATGAAATTTATTATAATGCGTCTTCACATATTCCTGATGAAGAGATCATTTACGAGTTAAATAAGGAACAAATAGATTTTTGCCTAAATGCGGATTATTTGATTCATGATTGTCAATATACGTTAGAAGATTTTGAAAAGAAAATAGGATGGGGCCATTCAAATAATGTTTCACTTTCATATTTTAGCATCATTGCAAAAGTAAAAAACCTAATTCTTTTCCATTATGATCCTGATTATTCGGATACAATGGTAGAAAAGTTATTAAATAACACTCAAATTTTTTTGAAGAATTTAAATTCTTCCGTAAATTGCATAGCCTCTAAAGAATTATTAGAGATAGAAATTTAGCTATGGAGAATTTATTATTTGAAAAATTTATGTGTTTATGCCGACAAAAAATATCTAGTTGATAAAAAAAATATTCATGATTTAGTAAAAAATCTCGCCAATTCACTAAACTTTTTAGTAGAATCACTCGATATTAATATTATAAATTCAAAAAAATTATTAAAAGTTAATGTCGATTATTTAGGACATAATTACGATACTGATATTATTACCTTTAATTATTCAGATAAAATTGATATCTTGAATGGTGAGTTATTAATTTCTTATGAAATGGCAATTGAAAATGCCGATAGATTTAAATGTTCTTTAAATTCCGAACTTGTAAGATTAATTATTCATGGGATATTACATATGAGTGGTTTTGATGATATGAACGTTGAAGACAGAAAAAAAATGAAACGAAAAGAAAACCAGCTTGTAAAACTTTTTGAAAATATAGTTATATTAAAATAAAATATTATGATTACGAAAATTGTTGAAGTTATTGCAATAATCTTAGAAAATTTAAATAAAAATTATTCTTTAGAAGAAGTTAGTCAAAAATTGACAACTCTAAAAGAATATGATCAGCAAACTGTTAGTGCTGCATTCAGTTTGATTTTTGATAAAGTACTTAGCAGCAAAATTATGAAGAAAAGCGAGAACACCGTAAGATCAAAGAATTTTAGAATACTTGACAATAAAGAAATTGAATTAATTGGACTTGAAAACTATAATTACATTATAAATTTATCAAATGTTGGATTAATTGACAGTACTGATATAGAAATTATATTAGAACATATTTCAGGGTTTTCCGAACGAATAATAACTAAAGAAGATATCAATTGGATTATCTTTCTTTCGTTAATTGATCTTGATGCGGGGTTACTCCCGGGTAGCAGAGTACTCCTATATTCTTCTGATACAATAAACTAAAAGGAAACTTTATGAGTAAAACCCTTGTCATAGTGGAATCACCTTCCAAGGCAAAAACAATTAATAAATATTTAGGCAAAAACTATATTGTTGAAGCCTCAATTGGACATTTAAGAAACCTTCCTAAAACGCAGCTTGGTGTTGATATAGAAAACGGCTTTAAACCGAATTTTTTAAACATTCGCGGGAAAGGTGATTTAATTAAAAAAATTAAAAAACTTGCTTCTACAAGCGAAAAAATTTTGATTGCAACCGATCCTGACCGTGAAGGCGAGGCTATAGCACAAGATATTGCAGATATTATTGAAGGAAGTACAACTGCTGATGTATATAGAGTATTATTTAACGAAATTACTAAATCTTCGGTAAAAAAGGCTATTACTTCAACTGAAAAAATTAATATCGCTCTTGTTGACTCGCAAAGAGCACGCCGAGTAATGGATAGAATAATTGGTTACAAAATTAGTCCGTTTTTATGGCGTGCAATAATAGATCACACTTCTTCTAGTTTATCAGCCGGACGCGTTCAATCTGTTGCATTAAGATTAATTTGTGAAAGAGAAGAAGAAATAGAAAAATTTGTTTCAAGTGAATACTGGTCGTTATGGGGTAATTTTGAAACAAAATCAAATGATCTTTTTAAGGCAAAATTAATTGAAGTTGATAATAAGCCAATTAAGATTTTATTAAAAGATTTATCTGATGCAAAAAAAGAAGAATTTAAAAAGAAAAATTTTGTAATAGATAATGAAATAATAGCAAATGAACTTGCATCAAAAATATCTTTAAAAGATAATTTTAAGATAAATGATATTTCGAAAAAAGACAACAAACGTAATCCTTATCCGCCATTTATTACAAGTACTCTTCAAGTGGAAGCATCTAGAGTATTAAGATTTAGAAGTAAAAAGACTATGCAGATAGCTCAGGAACTTTACGAAGGTATTAGTTTGGGAAAAGAAGGTTACGTTGGTTTAATTTCGTATATGAGAACCGATTCAACAAGATTGAGTGAAGAAAGTCTTGATGCTGCAAGATCATTTATTTTAGATAAATATGGAAAAGAATATTTACCTGAAAAAGCTCGTAATTATGAAAAAAAGAACAAAAAAAATGTGCAAGATGCTCATGAGGCAATACGGCCTACCACAACAGATTATTCACCTGAGGAAATAAAACAATTTTTATCTCCCGATCAGTTTGCTTTGTACGATTTGATTTGGAAAAGATTTATTGCTTCCCAGATGGAATCGGCTGTTATGGAAACTACAACAGTAAATATTAAAGCTGATGAATTTTTATTCCGAACAACTGGTTCGGCTACTAAATTTGACGGATTTTTACGTTTGTATGATGAAAGTATAGAAGAATTGGAGTTTAATCCTGAAAAGGAAGAATTTCCAATACCAATTGGGCTGGAAAAGGGGAATAGTTTATTACTGAATACTTTAGATAAGTTGCAGCATTTTACAAAACCACCAGCAAGATTTACCGAAAGTTCATTAATTAAAGAACTTGAGGATAAAGGTATTGGAAGACCTAGTACTTACTCAATGATTTTAAGTACAATACAGGATAGGGAATATGTAGTTAATGACAACAGAAAATATGCCCCTACAGATTTAGGAAAACTTGTAAACGGTATTTTAGTCAAAAATTTTCCGCATATTTTAAATGTAAATTTTACAGCGCAAATGGAAGATGAGTTGGATTCTATTGCCGGTGGTGAAATTGGTTATACTCAAGTTTTAAATGATTTTTATATTCCATTTTCAAAAGCATTACAAAAAGTTGAAAATGAAATTGAAAAAGTAAAATGTGAAAAATGCGGATCTGATATGGATATAAAAATAGGCCGTTTTGGTAAATATCTGGCTTGTACAAATTATCCTGCATGTAAAAATATTAAATCCTTAAAGGAAACAAATAAAGAACCCAAGCAAGTTGAATATACTGGTGATAATTGTCCAAAATGTGGTTCCAAAACAATTTATAGGGTTGGAAAATTTGGAAAATTTATTGGCTGTGAAAAATATCCCGATTGTGATTTTACAGATCAAATAAAAACCGGTATTCCTTGTCCAAAATGCGGTAAAGGTGAAGTAATTCCTCGAAGATCAAAACGGGGCAAAACATTTTACGGCTGTAATAAATATCCCGATTGTGATTATGCAAGCTGGCAAAATCCTGCAATAAAAACAAAAGAAGTTGATGAAAACAGTTGACTTTAATTGAAAACTTTGTAATTTGCGGATTAAATAAATGCTTTTGTTATGGTGAAAATTAATTCAATTATTGAAAGTTATATTAACGATTTAACAGGTATTAAAAGATCATCTTTAAATACTGTTATTTCATACAAAACTGATTTATTACAATTTGAAGAGTTTTGTAATGAAAGGAAATTGTTTGATTTAACGGCAGTAAATGAAAAAACAATAAGATTGTTTGTTATGAACCTTAGCAATAATGCAAATAAAACTACTTCAATTTCACGAAAATTAGCTACTTTGCGTGGACTTTTTGAATATGCATTAAAAAACGAAATTATTAAGGATAATCCTTTAATATATATTAAAAACCCAAAATTGCACAGAAAACTTCCCGAAACGGTTGATTACAATACGATTTTGGCTGTATTTGAAAAAGCTGAAGAAGAAACTGACGAAAAAGAAAAAGCTTTAACTATTGCATTGTTCGATTTAATTTATAGTTGCGCTTTACGTGTGAGTGAAGCTAGTAATATTAAAATTAAAGATATAGATCTTGAAAAGAAAACTGTAAGAATTTTAGGAAAAGGTTCAAAATTAAGAATTGTTCCAATTGGTGATAAAACATTATTAAATATTAAAAAATATTTGACATTTAGCGAAAATAATAATCCTAATAATAAAATATTTTTTACTAAAAACGGAAACGAAATTTATCCAAAGTTTGTATATAGAATAATAAATAAATATTTAAGCAAAGTGACCGATATTGAAAAAAAGAGTCCGCATGTGTTAAGACATGCCGCTGCAACACATATGTTAGATTTAGGAGCAGATTTGCTTGCAGTTAAAGAAATATTAGGTCACGAGAATTTATCCACAACACAAATCTATACTCATGTGAGCATAGAAAGATTAAAAAACACATATAAGACAGCCCATCCAAAATCTTAAGGAGTCGTTATGAACATCCAAATTACATGCAGAAAATTTAGGGCAAAAGAATCCCTAAAAGACTTTATTAAGGCAGAACTTTCTACGTTAGAAAAGTATAATGACGAAATTCTTGAATCAAATGTTATTCTTAGTTTTACACATTTAAAAGAAAGTGAAAAGACTGCAGAAATTGTAGTTAAAATTCCCGGAAAAACTTTATCTGTTTCCGATACATCTGAAGAATTTGAAAAATCAGTTTCATTAGCTGTTGAAAAACTGGTAAAACAATTACAAAAAGTAAAAACTAAAAAACTTTCAAGTATTAGATAATGAATTTAATTCAAACAAATATTGTTCGCAAGGAAAATATTACAGTTGAATATTTTTATAAAAGCATAAAAGATAAATTTAAATTATCATTTAAAAATGAGGAAGTTAGTTTAAATAGATTGATAACAGATCAAAATATGCACAGACCCGGTTTAGCATTAGCCGGGTTTGTGGAATTATTCACTCATTCTCGTGTTCAAATATTTGGAAATACAGAAGTTAAATATCTAAATAATCTTTCGGAAGATGAAAGAATAAAATCTTTAGAAAAAATATTTAAATTTAATATACCATGTGTTATTATTACAAATAATAATAAAGTTCCTAATAACGTAATTGAAACAGCAACAAAATATGATATTCCGGTTTTTACATCTCCGTATTTAACAACAAAGTTGGCATATCTGGTTAGTGACTTTTTAGATGATCAATTTTCGCCTCAAGTTACAGTGCATGGAGCCTTTGCTGATGTTTATGGAGCAGGTATATTGTTTGTTGGAAAGAGTGGAATTGGAAAAAGTGAAGTTGCTCTTGATTTAGTAGAACGAGGACACCGTTTGGTTGCAGACGATGTAATAATATTTACAAAAAAAGGAGAAGGCATATTAATGGGTTCCGGCACAGATTTAGTCGGACATTTTATGGAAATTAGAGGTGTTGGTTTAATTGACATAAGAAGTATGTTTGGTGTACGTGCAATAAGGTTCCAAAAACGTCTTGAAGTTGTCATTGAACTAGAATTATGGGATGATCAATCGGAATATACACGATTAGGTTTAGAAAACCCAACAATTAATATTTTAGATACTGAAATTCCTTATATTAAATTACCTATTATTCCGGGTAAAAACATAACAGTAATATCAGAAGTTATTGCTCTTAATTATTTGTTAAAGCATTATGGTTACGATGCTTCCAAGGTATTTCGCGAGCGATTAAATGAAAAGATTAGAAAGAATACTTCTGAAATTGACCGTACCATTAATTATTTTGAACATGATTTTGAATAAAAATCAATTTCAATTTATCTTGCTTTAAAAGTTTTATTTTATTAATTTGCACCCGATTTACTATGAAAAATTTATTTTATTTCTCAAAACATAAACTGAAATTTATTGAGATAACAAACTTCCAAAAAAAGTTTACTTTTATGGTGGTTTTTGTTTCATTTATTTTAACATTCTTTGTATTCGGGACATATATTTTAATTAATGATGTTATTAATCCCGATTCAAAATTGGAATCGTTAAAATCAGAGAACAAAGAACTAATTAAAAATATTAATTATTTGTTATCTCAATATAAAAAAGTAGGTGAAAACTTAGATTCATTAGCAAAAACTAACACCGAGCTTAGATTGGCTGCTAATTTATCTAACAATTCGGATGAATATTCTGAAATTGGTTCAGGCGGTAAGTTATTTGATGATTATTTAGCAAATAATTCTTCAGATGTTAATCGTCTTATTGGTACTTTAAACAGTTATGTTGATCAGTTAAAAGTAAAAATTAGTTTTGAAAAAAGTAATTTTAAAGAAATTCAAAAAACACTAAGTTCAAATAAATTATTATATGCTGCATTGCCGGCAATTCGTCCCACTACTGAAGGTACCTATTCGGACGATTTTGGAATGAGAATGCATCCTGTGCTGCATTTTATGCGTATGCATAACGGGATGGATATTTTAACAGATATTGGCACTAAAGTATATTCAACAGGTGCAGGTGTTGTGGAATTTTGCGGATATAGGGAAGGTTACGGCCTAACTTGTGAAATTAATAATGGTTTTGGTTATAGAACGTTATTTGGACATTTGAGCGAGATTGAAGTTAAGGAAGGTCAAAAAGTGAACAGAGGTGATTTTGTTGCTTTATCAGGGAATTCCGGTAATTTAACCTCGGGTCCTCACGTTCATTATGAAGTACGACATGATGGAATTGCATTAAATCCATTAAATTTTATGTTTGATAACATAACAGTTTTTGATTTAAAAAAAGAAAAGATTGAATAAACTCCGGAGATAGAATTATGATTTGGACAGTCGAATTAGCATCGTATTTAGATGATGCACCTTGGCCTGCGACAAAAGAAGAACTTTTAGATTACGCAGAGCGAATAGGTTCACCTTTAGAGGTAATAGAAAATTTACAGGAATTAGAAGATTCTGACGAATATTATGAATCCATTGAAGATATATGGCCTGATTTCCCAACGGATGAAGATTACTTCTTTTCCGATGAAGATGATGAATACAATTCATAATCGGTCAAAATATGCAACAATTTCTTCAAGAGGTTCACGGTCAACAAAGAGTCAAAGAATCTCTTAATAATATTTTTTTATCAAATAAAATCCCTCAGGCAATGCTATTTGTAGGACCTGAGGGTGTTGGTAGATATTTTACGGCTATTCAATTTCTTAAGCTTATTAATTCTACTGATGATGAATTATTAAACGAAGTTAATTTAAAACGTATTTCCTCAATTGCCGAACCATATCTTAAATTAATATATCCTTTACCTCGCGGAAAAAATGAAGCTGATGATAATTCTTTTCAAGGATTAACAGATCAACAGTTAAATGACGTAAAGGAACAAATAAGGAAAAAAAAAGCAAATCCCTACCATAAAATTTCACTTGCCGGTGCCGAAAGTATTAAAATTAGCAGTATTAGGGAAATAAATCAGTTTACTGCTTTGATGTTTGATGATTTAAAATATCGACTTATTGCCATTTTAGATGCACACTTAATGAGCACTGAATCGCAAAATGCCTTGTTGAAGAATCTTGAAGAACCACCGGAAGGGATAATATTTATACTTTTTACAACTGATGATAATTTTTTATTACCTACAATAAAATCGCGTTGTTGGAAAGTACAATTTGAACCATTAAATGATAATGACTTACTTTATATTTTAGAAAAGCACTATTCATATAAAAAAGAAGAAATTGATAAAATTAAATACTTTGGTAATGGTTCCGTTCAAAATACAATATACTTATTAGAAAATGACTTAAATTCAATTATTAACAAAACAATTAATATTTTACGGTTTTCATTTGCAGGATGGTATAGCTCTGCACTGGCCGAATTTAAGGAAATTTTAAAAAATTCAGATTATGATTTAATGAGAATAATTATTAAATTAATATTCACTTGGATAAATAATTTGATTAAATTTAGGAATAATGAATCGGGGAGTTGTTACGGACAATTTTTGGATTCAATATCAAAATTTAATTCAAAATATTCAGATGTCAGTTTTGATGATTTAATCGTTCAAATGGATACATTAAATCAATATTTGGATAAAAATGTGAATTTGAATATTGTAGCAGTAAATATAATCTTAGAACTTTCAATGATAACAATTAATGAAAAGGTTTAATGGTGGAAATATTAGAAAAAGAAATAGATATAAAAAATTTAGTTAGTCTTGATGTGGATTTACATTCATATAATGCATATAAAGATAAGCTAATTAACTCGTTATGCGAAGACTGCAAAAAAGATTGTCATCATATGGATGATGAAATAGATTTTATTATTAATGATAAATTAAAAGATAGAAATATAATTGAAGCAGAGTGTCAGGGTCTTCTTGGTAATCACTTTTGTGATTGTCCGGCAGAAATTTCGGATCAAATAATAGAGGGTGACTTTGTATTAGTTGAATGCGAGGATGCTGTTGAAGTTACAAAAGTAATTGAAATTGGCAATATTGCAAAATTAAAGATGTTTAAACATGGTATTGTTGACGATAAACTTCCTAAAGCAATTAGAAAATTGAATGAAGAAGATTATATAAAAATAGATCAAAACAAAATTGATGAAGCAAACGCAAAACCCATTTTTAGAAATAGAGTTGAAAAATACAATCTTAACATGAAATTGGTTGATATCCATTTTCAGTATGACAGAAAAAAATTATTTTTCTTTTACACATCTGACGGTCGTGTTGATTTTAGAGAATTGGCAAAAGATTTAGCTGCTGAATTTAAAACACGAATTGAATTACGCCAAATTGGTGTTCGTGATGAAGCTAAAAGAATAGGTGGTCTTGGTACTTGCGGAAGAGAGTATTGCTGTTCGATATTTTTATTTAATTTTAAAAAAATTACTACTCAACTGGCAAATGAACAAAATTTGTCTTCAAATATGTCAAAGTTAAGTGGTCCTTGTGGTAAATTAAAGTGTTGTTTATCTTTTGAAGGCGAATAAAAATTATTAAAATTACTTAAAGGTTTTAATGCAAAAGGTTGTAATTACAACTGCAAAAAGGACACCAATCGGTTCTTTTTTAGGAAGTTTATCCTCGCTATCGGCATCCAAATTAGGAGCAGTTGTAATTAAAGCAATTCTATCTGACGGTAAACTGGATAGCTTAAAAATAGATGAAGTCATAATGGGCAATGTACTTTCCTCCGGCCAAGGACAAGCTCCGGCAAGACAGGCTACAATTTATTCCGGATTATCTAACAAAACAGAATCATTAACTATTAATAAAATGTGTGGAAGCGGGTTAAAAGCTGTTATGTTAGCACATCAAGCCATTCAAACAGGAGATGCTGATATCATAATTGCCGGGGGTATGGAAAGTATGAGTAATGCTCCATATTTATTATCCGAGGCTCGACAAGGATTACGTCTTGGCAATGGGAAAATTACCGATTCTATTATATTAGATGGTTTATGGGATGTTTTTAATGATATGCATATGGGAAATTGTGCCGAAGTTTGTGCTAAAGATTATTCTTTAACAAGAGCTGCCCTTGATGAATATGCCATTTTATCGTATAACAGAGCTTTAAATGCTATTAGTGAAGGTAAATTTAAGGATGAGATTGTTCCGATTGCTGTAAAAACCAAACAAGGCGATTTTATTATAAACGAAGATGAAGAGCCTAAGAACGTTAATTTTGATAAAATACCTGTATTGAGACCTGCCTTTGATAAAAATGGCGTAGTGACGGCTGCAAATGCGTCAAAACTTAACGATGGAGCTGCTGCCGTTTTAATTATGAGCGAAAAAACTGCCTTAAAACTTGGACTTACTCCTTTAGTTGAAATTGTTGCTCAAGCATCAGCATCAAAAGCTCCTATCGAATTTACCACAGCTCCTGCCGATGCAATTCAAAAAGTATTAAAAAAAGCAAATTTACCTATTGAAAAAATAGGATTATTCGAAATAAATGAAGCATTTGCCGTTGTTTTACTTGCAGTTAACAAAATCCTAAATTTATCGACCGATATTGTTAATGTTAACGGCGGTGCAATTGCATTAGGACATCCAATAGGGGCCAGTGGAGCACGTATTTTGGTTTCTTTAATACACCAAATGAAAAGAAAAAATGTAGAATATGGTGTTGCTTCTTTATGTATTGGTGGTGGTGAAGCCTCATCCTTGATTGTTAAAAATTACAATTAAATTGGTAAACTATGATTCAAAACATTGCTGTTATAGGTTGTGGTACAATGGGGCGGGGTATTGCTTTAGTTTTTGCTCAGTTTGGTTATTCAATTGAATTATTTGATGTTAATAAAGAAATATTAAATAAATCTTTAAGTATGATTGATAAAGATTTGGATAAACAAATAAGAAGAGGATTAATTAATTTAGAAGCAAAAGAAACGGCTTTAAAAAAAATAATACCCAATACAAAAATTGAAAGTATTTTATATAACACCGATTTAGTAATTGAAGCTATTTATGAAGATAAAGATGCTAAGTTATTATTATATAAAACTATACACCAATTAGTTAAACCCGAATGCATATTTGCAACCAATACTTCTTCAATCTCAATAACCGAATTACAGGTAAATATTCGTCCCGAATTATTTATTGGAATGCATTTTATGAATCCTGTAACAATTATGAAATTAGTTGAAGTTATTAAAGGTCATGCAACCAGCACAGAAACCTATGAAAAAGTTATTGAAATTGTTAAAAGTATTAATAAAGTTCCGGTTGTTGTAAATGATTATCCGGGTTTTATTGCAAATAGAATTTTGATTCCAATGATAAATGAAGCCATTTTTGCAGTTTATGAAGGTGTTGCTTCGATAAAAGATATTGATTCGGTTATGAAATTAGGTGCAAATTTACCAATGGGACCATTGGAATTAGCCGATTTTATCGGTTTGGATATCTGTTTAAATATTATGAATGTATTGTACACAGGATTTAATGATCCTAAATACAGACCTTGTCCTTTATTAAAAAAGATGGTTGCCGCAAAAAAATTAGGTAAAAAATCCGGTGAAGGATTTTATAAATACTAAATCAGGTTAAATTTATTGTTTAATTCTAAAAATAAAAAACTACAGGATTTAAGATTCTTAATTGATATTTTCTTTTCGAAAATATCATTTTCACAAGAATCGTATCTGCTGATTTTGGGTGGGGCAACAGGAATTTTAGCAGGTATAGGAGCAATTATTTTTCATGAGACTATTATTTTTATTAAACATCTATTTTATGATTATCCTGCCGCATTTTTTAACTCTGACTCGTTATTAAATATAAAAAGTATACCTGTTATTTTAATTGTTATATCTTTACCTGCAATTGGCGGTTTGCTAGTTGGTATATTTGCATATTATTTTGAAAAAGGGGAGACGGGAGAAGGGATTCCAAGTGTAATGGATGCCGTTGCAACAAAATCGGGCATTATTAAGTGGTCAATAGCAGTAAAAAAGATTATTGGTACAGCAATTAGTATTGGCAGCGGGGGAGCAGGGGGTAAAGAAGGACCGATTGTTCAAATTGGAGCTTCAATAGGTTCAGCTTTTGGGCAATTTTTACATCTTTCAACTGACAGATTAAAAATTCTTGTAGGTTGCGGTGCGGCTGCAGGGTTAGCAGCGGCTTTTAATGCACCTTTAGGCGGAGCATTATTTGCTATGGAAATTATTTTGCGTTCTTTTAGAGCGCAGACATTTAGTCCTATTATAATTGCTTCGGTTTTTGCAACGGCACTTTCAAGAAGTTATATTGGAAATGAACCGGCATTCAAAATTCCGCCATACGAATTGTTATCTAATTATGAACTTATTTTTTATATTGTATTAGGTTTATTATCGGGGTTAATATCGGTTTATTTTGTAAAAGTGTTTTATTGGATAACCGATATTTTTAAAAAATTAAAACAGGTTCATCCTATAATTAAACCTGCAATTGGAGGCTTAATTGTAGGCATTATAGCTATTTATTTGCCACAGTTGTACGGATTTAGCTATGTTATTATTGACCCCGCAGAAAGCCATGTAGCAGTTTATATTTTAGTGGGAGTTTTATTTCTAAAGCCAATTGCAACAGCCGCAACAATCGGATCCGGCGGCAATGGCGGTACATTTGCACCAAGTTTAGTTACAGGAGCAATGTTAGGTGGTTTGTTTGGGTTATTAGTAAATCATTTGTTTCCGTCAATAGCTGCACCTGCCGGTGCTTATGCAATGGTTGGAATGGCCGGAGTTGTTGCCGGTACAACAAACGCCTCATTAACTGCTTTAATAATGACTTTTGAAATGACAAATAATTATCAAATTATTTTACCTTTAATGTTAACAATTATTATCTCAACAACAGTTTCCAAATCAATTTTAAAAGGATCTTTATATACTCTTAAATTTATACGCGAAGGCAGAGAAATTGACATATACGGACGTAAGGTCTCAATTTTGCAAAAAATGTTTGTTCGCGACATGTTATCAAAAGAATATGATGTAGTTCATAATAATACTGCTTATTATACCGTAATAAATAAGATAAAAGGTATTAGATTAAACTCGTTATTAGTTACCGATGACAATGAAAATTTGGTTGGACAAATTATGTTTAAGGATTTAAGAGACGCAGTGTTAAATGAAGAAACTCAGCTAATCTCACAATTTTTAGTAGCACGTGATTTAATGACTCAAAATGTAATTTCGGTTAAAGAAGATCATACGGCAGATCAAGCGTTAAAAATTCTTGAAGCAAGCGATTTGGAATATTTACCGGTTATTAGTTCAGTTGATAATAAATTAATTGGAATAGTATATAGAATAGACATTTTAAACAGATATCAAAAATGGCTGCTAATGGGCCCAAAAGATATTGAGATGTAACTTATTATGTTATAAGTGTTTAATATTTTAAAGTCCTATAATGTATATTATGTAAACTAAGTTAAAATTCCAAAATTATTAGCTTATAATATCTATTTTATTGATAGTATTCATTTTTGGTTTTTAAATATTGTGTTGGTTTTAATCCAATAACATTTCTAATTATTTCATCATCAATTCCAATATCTTTACAACAATGATACCACGATTTAATTTTTAGCCTTTTTGTAGTAGTCAAGCTAGTTGATAAAGGTAAAAATACGAAGAACAAGTTGAATAAAACCATGAATAATCGTTTAGCGTACCCCTCTTTAATAAAATTATCTATTATATAATTTCCCATAGAATAATATATAAATGAGAAAATAATTATTGGAATGAAACCTAAACTTTGTCTCATCCAAAAATTATTTGAATAGGTCTCAATTATTAAATGATACTTTAATACGATAATCTCATATTTTTTAATTAGTTTCATTACAATTGATTTAGGATTGTTCATCACAAAAAAATTAAATAAATTTCTACATAATTCAAGTTCTGATAATAATTTATCTTTAGTTAAAAAACTTGATAACAGCTCCGAAAATATTGGATGAAATTCAGTATTTTCAAAAAATTTATTTATGATTGTATCAGTCGATTTAATAATTGCACAATTTAACTCAATAATTTTTTCAGTATGAAAATCTTTTGTCATATGTATGGCAACAACTTCTGCAAATAAATATTCCATAAAAGATTTGTGTGCAAATCTGAACGAACCAGATTTTGTAGGATCTGATATTAACAATCCGCATGCCCGTACATCTGTATTAATATGTTCAATTGCATTTTCATCACCAGACATTCTAGATTTTAAAGGTCTAGTTACTTCTCCAGATATTGCATCCATCTCAGAAACACTCTCTGGAATATTCTTAAATAGTCTTTCAATAACATCATATAATTGCTCTTTAGATATTTGATTTGGCAATGAATTAACAGCAATATAAGTTGCTATACCACTCATAAAATATTCTCTTTCGCTTGTATTAAGTGCCATAAAATCTATACCATCAGAAATTTTTACACCTTGTCTTCTATAACTATTTTTTATAAATAGACTAATTACAAAAGCAGAATTAATATTATCCTTATACTTTGAAAGATTTTCTTTTTCCCATAATAAACCAACAATAAACAGTAAAGATGGTCTGCTGACAATTTCAAAGAATTTTATATCTCTTTTAGCGAGCGAAATTATTTCTTTACGTACTTTATCAGATAAATATCTTAATGAATATTCTATTTGTGGAATATTAAACGGAGCTAACAGTAATGCTTGGCAAAAAGGGTGCCCTGTTGAGGATTTCTTAATCCCTAAAGCAGCTTTCATTTCCATATCGTCCAGAAAAAAATTTGGTCTACCAGTAATTAATATTTTAGAATTTGGAAAACAAAATTGCCACAACGTTCGGAAGTGATTTAATCGCATTTCCATATTTCCAATAAGAGCCATTTCATCAAAACCTTCAAGTATTAAAAGTAATCTACCTGCAATAAGAAGTTTCATAAGTGCATTTGGATTTATATTATATCTTGCGGCCCAGGTTGCTATCAAATCTATTGTAGACATATCACGCGGACTTTTTCCACGCAATTCTAAAATAATTGGAAATCTTTTTTTATTATATGTACTATTGAACATGAGGTGATAAGTAAAGAGTAATGAACAAGTACTTTTCCCTTGTCCATATTCTCCAAGGAGTGCTAACTGCCTTTGTCTAGAATCATCCAACCAACATTTTAGATAAGCTTCAATATCATTTTGTACAATAGAACTATCTTCAGTAGTAAAATTAGAAATTGTATAAATATCAGCCAAACAAAAAGATGAATCAGGTAATTTCTCTTTTTCAACACGATATTTTACATCATCAATATATTCTGTAAAATCAATTAGGTCATCTAATAACGTTTTTTCGCAATGGATATCTATTGTAAAACCGTTTAACTCAATATTTTCATTTGGATAATCTTCTTTTATTGCACATAATAATATTACATTTTGATCCAACTTATCATTTTTAATTAAATATGTTTGTACATACTCAGTATAGTTTTGAAATTCTGTGAGTGTAGGTGATTTGGAAACGCACATCAAAAATACAATATCTTTTGTTTTTTTATTTTCCCCTACCCAACAAAATTTTTGGTCATGCCAATTATTTAAATCAAAATGATAACTATTACTTTTTAACATTATTAATTCACGCGCCTGAAAATGCCATGAAAGAGTATCTTTTGGTGATTGAAGTGTGTTAATCAGTTTTGAAGTATCTGTTGGACTATATATTTCGGGTACAGGTAATCTATTAATAATTCTTTTAAATTCCATCATACTCTCAATTCTTAAACCAATAGGCACGTTTCTTCTAATAAGGTTCATCGATTCTACTGAAATTTGCCCATCCCAATTATTATAAAACTGCTTAATAGTATTAATTGCTAAATAGAACAATCCAAAAATAAAAAGATACTCTATTGGTCCAGTAATATGAGGTACATAATTAATACCTAAAATTCTATATACAACATAAATTGCGCTTTGCCAAGGTGCTTCCCCATTAAAAACACTTGCAACAGTAGTGCCTAAAAACGCAAAAATAATTGTTGTGGAATAAAAAGCAAACTTTTGCCTTGTATATTCTTTTTTTTTCAACCAAACCCTGATTGATAAAATTATACATATAATGAGACAAATTAATAGTACCAAAGAAGTAATTATCGTAATCATAAATAATTAAATTTGTTGTTGTATTTGATAATTTTAAACAATGTTATTTAACATTATTAGTAGAATTCTCTGCCGCTCAAACTCCACAACAACAAACTCTTACTATACTGTTGTTTACTTTAAGTATGAGAGATTATTTATTCATATTTATAAAATAAATAATGTTTATTCAAAATGCAATTGAAATTATGTTTAGAAAATTATGAATGTCGGTGAAATGATTTGAAATAACGTCTGCTACCCTGCCAATTTTAGATATACTAAAACAATAATAATAAATATTATAAGCAGACCAATTGGAATTTTTTTTTTTGATTTTAGTTTGCTGTTATATGCAAATTTAATATTATGTCTTCTTTTTAATTCAGGATCGTTTTCAGGTTTATAAAATCTTGGCTCATAATTAAATGTTTTATGTTTCAATTTTTTCATTAACATATAAAAGCCAAAAATTATATTTTATAAATCGAATAAAGCGTTTACAAAATTATCGGCGTCAAAAGTTTGTAAATCTTCAATTCCCTCGCCAACTCCAATGTAACGAACAGGAATATTTTGTTGAGCTGAAATTTGAAAAATAACACCACCTTTAGCAGTTCCATCTAATTTAGTAACAATTAAACCAGTTAAATCGGTATATTTCGAAAACTCGTCGGCTTGTATTAAAGCGTTTTGACCTGTGTTCCCATCAACCACCAAAAAAATCTCGTTAGGAGCATAATCAAGTACTTTACTCATTACTTTTTTAATTTTTCTTAATTCTTCCATAAGATTATGTTTTGTATGCAATCTTCCGGCAGTATCAATTATTACAATATCGGCATTTGTTTTTTTTGCCAAAGTTAATGTATCAAAAGCCACCGATGAAGGATCTGCTCCCGATTCTTTCATTAATATTTCAACACCGGCCCGTTGAGCCCAAATTTCAAGCTGTTCGTTTGCAGCAGCTCTAAAAGTGTCTGCAGAGCCTATTACAACGTTTAATCCGGCTTTTTTATAATTATGTGCCAGTTTACCAATAGTGGTTGTTTTGCCGGCCCCATTAACGCCTACTACAAGTATTACAAACGGTTTAAATTTGCTCACTAATTCGTATTCCGTTTTAGCATCGGTTTTTTGTACAAGTACATTTTTTAATTCTGTACGGATAATTTGCAATAAAGTTTCTTTTGTACGTTCTTTATCTTTCTTAAATTCAATTCTAGCTTGTTCAATAATTTTGGATGCAGTATCATAACCGATGTCGCAAGTAACTAAAATTTCTTCCAATTCATCTAAAGTACTTTCATCAATTTTTGCTTTTCCGGTTATAGTTTCAGTAATTTTGGTAAATATTTTGTCACGTGTTTTGTTTAGACCATCTTTTAATTTATCAAAATTAAGATTCTTAAAAAAACTCATTATTTCCTCATTTATCTAGTAACGGCAAATTTGCCAAGTTTAACTTCTTTTTCATTGTTGTTATTATCTACGGAAGCCGCTCTGTAAATATATATTCCGGACGGTATTTTATTTCCGTTCATATCGGTTAAATTCCACGAAACTCCCCCATTGCCGTCATTTTCGGTTAATTCATTAATTTTATTACCGCGAATGTCAAAAATAATAATATTTGCCTTTTCAGTCAAATTTGCAAAATAAATTAGTTCATTATTAGCTGCTGTGTAAGGATTTGGATAAACATAAACATCGGATAAATTAGAAGCAAATGTAGAAAAAACCACATAACTTCCGGCACCTTCATTAATCTTTATACCACCTGAAGCAGCAGAAGAATAAATATTTTCCAATTGTACGGTTTGTGTAATACCTGTACTTTGAACCGGATTAGCAACTGAGATAATAATTGATTTATTACTGCTGCCGCTGACAAATGAAATATTGTTTATCACATTATCAGGTGAAAAGTAATAATTTTGTTTTTCAATTGCGCTGGATTCATTTAACGGCAAATTAAAACTTATTCTAATATTATTGGCATTTAAAATTTCATACGATTCAATGTAAAACTCTTGATATGTTGGCTGGTTAATAACGTTAAAAATTATTGAATCGTTTTTAATTGGTGAACCATAAAAATCGGTTAAAGAATTTGTATATAACTTATAGTTTCCATCGGAAAGAACCGGATTAAAATTAAGAATATACGATGTTTCCGAATTAATACTTATTGATGAAGGTTTTACATTATTATTAAGGATAAATGAATGTAAATCCAAAATAGCCGTATTTATTTTACCCGAATAATTTAATATTATACTTTCGCCATTGTTTGAATCAATACTAGTCAATTTAATAGGCTTGTGAACTAAAACATTAATTGAGCTGCTAAAATCAGATAAACTGACTTCTTTAGAAACATCCAATGATTTTAAAACGTAATAATAATTTTTATTATTGATAATATTATTATCATAATAATATTGCGATGTTGTGGAATCTAACAATACAATATTATCAGCAGATAACCCTTTATAAATATACGTTTTACTCCCTGATGAATTCCACTTAAGATATACTGAATTTGTATCAATACTATATCCGGTAAAATTAACTGGAACAGCTGCTTGTGAATTAGTTATTTCATAAAATTTGAGATAATTATTAACCGGCAAACAAAATTCCAAAACACCATTATTGTTTAAATCATCAGTAAAAATGTTATAATATACTTCATTAGCCTTAATGTTACTGTTTTCGGCAAAAAATAATGATTTGTTTATATTATTTTGATTTGCAAAAATGTATGAATACGGATATGTCATAACTATTAATTCATCATTTGAGTTACCGGTCAAGTCAGCAAATTTAATAGAAGATTTTGGTTTTATTCCAAGTGAAGAAAATTGTATTGACGGATCAATTAACACTTTTTGAAAAACAACATTTAGTTGGTTATTTTTAATATTTAAGACCAATAATAATTTAAATGGTGCAATGTCAACATCTTCCGATGATTCTAAAAGAACGGCTAAATCATTTTGACCGTCTCCATCAAAATCCCCTGCCGATAATATATTTTTTACTCCATAAAACGAAGTGCTTATGAAAATTCCGTTGTTATAACTGTTTTGACCATCAATATTATAACTAATAAGGTCACCTTCAGTATCAACAACCCAAATTTCTTTTGAGTTTGTTCCTGCAACACCTGTTGTAATTACTGCATTAGGAGATCCAAATGCATTTTTATAATTTAGGACTTCAGAAACAGCTGAAAAATTAGTTAATTTTTTTTCTACATTTAGTTTCAAATCAGTTGTAATTTCATAAATTGTTAGGGTAGTATCGTTAGTAAAAACCAACAATTCGGTTTTTGAATCACCATCAATATCATTTGCTAAAATGGGTCTAAATATTGCTGTTGAATCGGCAAATTTAGTAATAAATTTTGTTCCATTAATTGTGGTTTGTTCATCTATAGAAGCTTTTGGGTAAAAATAACTTAAAAAATCCATTTTCCCGTTGTTATTAAAATCACCTGCCGATTTTGGAATTAGTCTATTCTTTAATGAATCAATTTTATCAAAATTTATTCCATTAAATTTATATATTTGTAAATCTGCGGAATTTGCAACCTCATTGATTAATACGGATTTGGTATTAGCGCCCAATAATCCAATAGAATTATCATAAATTCTGCCTAACGGCAGTTGATAATTTTTTTCACTAACTGAAGTATTAAATATTGATTTATCAGTAGTAATCTCAAAGTAAGTATTCTGGTTATATAAATAGCTCACTTTTCCTGTTAAATTTTTAGCTTCAAAAAATATTTCATAAGTTGTATTGGGTAAAGCAATTGGAATAGGAATAAAACCATAATGCATCTGTTTAAAGAATAAATTATTTGTTGAAAATCCATCCAAAGCAATAATCTTAAATTCCGACTCCCCTTTTATTCTGTAATGCATAAATGAAGTACAAATTTCATTTGTATAAATACTTCCTAAAACAGTTGGTGTGGATCCATAAAATGCATCTGCAAGATTTACAAGTTGAATTTCAGGAGGTGTTCTATCAATATAAAAATTTGTTCTTTCTTCAATTGTTCTTCCATTTTGAAGATAAACAACTAAACGCATACAATAAACAGAATCTTTTAATGTTTTAGTTTTTAACGTATAAATAATTTTATCTGAAAATTGATATTGTCCATTGTCAATTAATGACTTCCAAGTGGTTGGATTTAAACCTTCACCAAAATAAAGTTCATATTTTTGAAAGTAACCTGATAATATAGTTGCTCTAACATCAATTGAATCCGAATCAGTTGCAAAATCTTGACGAGGGCTAATAATTCGAATATCGGCAGGTGCTTTAACAGTAACCGCTGTACTTAAGTTAATTCGTCCGGTTCCAAAACTTTCATCCCAGCCGGATGAACCTAAATCATCAGAAGTAGATTTTAATATTTGACAAATTTCATCGGGTGAAAAATTATCTATACTTAACAATAAAGCTGCTGAACCGGTAACAACGGGTGCTGAAGCGGATGTTCCGCTAAATTGTCTGTAACTATCATCTCTGTCAGTAGTTACAAGATTTACTCCGGGAGCAACCAAATCAATTGTCGATCCGGTATTGGAAAATGAACCCAAATAATCTCTGTAATCGGTTGCACCGGTGCTAATTACACCTTGATAACTTGAAGGATAATGCGGTAAATTTGAAGTACTATTACCTGCGCTGCCTACTAACACAATTCCCTGCTGGTATGCAAATTGAATTACATCCCTTAAAACCATTGAGAAGTTTTTATCGCCAAAACTCATATTAATAACTTTAGCACCCATTTGTACAGCGTACAAAATTCCGGCAGCTGCATCGTCTTCTTCACCATAACCGGTTGGATCAAAAGTTCTTACATTTAACATCAATGCATTTGGTACAATTCCGCTTACTCCGGTTTTATTATTAGAAACAGCTCCAATAACACCGGCAACCCAAGTACCATGCCCATATTCATCATTTGGATCATTATCCCAACCTAAATAATCACCACCGGAAGATGAAAAAGGGAAACCTATGCGGTCTGTAAAATCCCATCCAATAACATCATCAGTAAAACCATTGCCGTCATCATCAATATTATTGATATCTCCTGCATCCAAAATTCCATTGCGATTAAGGTCTTCTTGATTATTAACAAATAAATTGGGAGCCAAATCAGGGTGCAGATAATCAATTCCGGTATCAATAATTGCAATTAAGATATCCTTGGAGCCTTTTGTGGTCTCCCAGGCATTAAAAGCACCTATTTTTTCCAACGCCCATTGTTGATTTATTAAGGAATCGTTAGGTACGTAATCTATTTTAAGAGTATTATTTATTTCAGTATATTCAATATTGTTGTCTGTATCAAACAAATTCCTTGCGGTATTATTATCTTCGCTGCTTTTAAAGTTAACTATAAATAACTTACCAATAGCCTCATTTTTACTGTAAAAATAAGGATTTAAGGGTTTTATAAATTGTTCGTTTGGCGAATTAGAAAGATTTGATTTTGATAATAATTTTGTTTTTTCTGTTATGTTTTGAATTGATTTTTCAATAGAATAATTATCTATTTGACTTTTGTATTTAACTAAAAAACTATTTTGTGCCTGAACACACGATACTACAAATAAAAATATAAAAATTTTTTTTATCATATTATTGATCATATTCTAATTTGTTAAAATGCAAATCTATATTTGTTGGATATTTACCGGAAAAACATGCGGTGCAAAATTCACATGGTTTATGGTCAACCATTGCCGAAAGCATATCTTCAATTGACATATAAGCAAGAGAATCAACACCCAAATACTCGGCAATTTTATCAGTCTCCTGATTGCAAATATTTGCTATTAATTCTTCTTTTGAAGGAAAATCCATTCCGTAATAACATGGGTACAAAATTGGGGCAGATGAAACTCTAAAATGTATTTCTTTTGGATTAGCTTCTCTAATTAAACAGATGAGCTGTCTTGACGTTGTACCTCGTACAACACTGTCATCAATAACAACAACAGTTTTGTTTTCTAAAACGCCCTTAACAGTATTAAATTTAATTCTAACTCCTAATTCACGTTTTTGTTGACCGGGTAAAATAAAAGTTCTGCCAATATAATGACTTCTTATTAAACCAATTTCCAATTTTGAAGGAATTCCCATTTTATCCAATTGGTTTTGATAACCTATTGCGGCTGTATTAGAACTATCGGGAACGCTGATAACAATTACTTTTTCACCGTCCTTATCAGCAACAGGATATTTGCTTGCCAAAACTTTACCTAATTTTCTTCTTACTTTGTCAACATTAGCACCAAAAATTTTACTATCAGGCCTGCTGAAATAAATGTATTCAAATATACAATGTTTAATATTAGCATTAACATTATCAATTGAGTAACTTTTAGGTTTGTTGTTGTTAATTGCTTCGTTATCAATAACAACAATTTCACCGGGTAAAACGTCTCTAATATATTTAGCCCCAAGTATATCTAAAGCGCAAGTTTCGGATGCAATAATAAAAGAATCATTTAAACTTCCAATGCATAAAGGTCTAAATCCAAACGGATCTCTGGCAGCTATTAATTTATCATCGGTCAAAATTACAACACAATAAGCTCCCTCAATAAAGGAAAGAGCTTCTTTTACTTGTTCGGTTTGATCCTTTAATTTACTTTTAGCAATTAAGTGTAAAATTACTTCGGTATCGCTAGTTGTTTGAAAAATTGAACCTTCATCAACTAATTTTTCGCGTAATTCTTTAGCATTGGTTAAATTTCCATTATGAGCAACTGCTAAATTACCGTTGCGGTAATTTACAATAAATGGCTGAATATTTTTTTTTGAATCGGACGAACCTGAAGTTGAATATCTATTGTGTCCAATAGCACATGAACCTTTTAAAGCATCCTCAAAAATACCCGTATCACCAAAAACTTCGGAAACAAGCCCAAAGCCTTTGTGAATATTAAAAACAACATTACCCTTGGTATTAATAGTTGAACTGACAATACCTGATGCTTCCTGGCCTCTGTGTTGCAAGGCATGTAACCCATAATAAGTATTTATAGCGGCGTCTGATGAATTAAAAATTCCAAATATCCCACAATGACAAGTCGGTTTATCAATCTTTTTCAAGGTGTTTCCACAATTTAGTAACAGTTTAAATATTAAAAAAGGTACACATGGTACCTTTTTAGTCGGAACGGTGGGATTTGAACCCACGACCACTTGAACCCCATTCAAGTACGCTACCGGGCTGCGCTACGTTCCGAAATTAAGAATTACGAATAACTAAAAATAACAATATATCCAAATATACTAATTATTTTTTATAAAAAACAATGAATTAATTATTCTCAATTAATATTAAACTTTCATCATGTTGAAGAGTTTCGAGAGCAATTTTTGCGGCAATTTGTTCGGCACTTTTTTTTGTTTTGCCATAACCTAACCCTAAAGAAGTATCTTTTAGATACACTTCAATAGTAAATCGTTTATCATGTTCTGGTCCTTCTTCTTTTACCACTTTATAAGCTGGAATCGGTAATTTTTTAGAATGTACAAACTCTAACAACTGTCCTTTATAGTTTGTATCAATAAACGAAACATTGTTTTCAAAGTTTGGTTCAATTATCCAAGTATTTATAAAACGTTTTGCTGCATCTAAACCTTGGTCTAAATATATTGCTCCAATAAAGGCTTCAACAGCATCAGAAATAATTGTTTTTTTACCTTCATCCGATTCATTAATGAGTTTTTTGTCATAAAACATAAATCTAATAAGATTAAGTTTTTCGGCAACTTCTGTTAATGATTCTTTTTTTACAAGATTAGAGCGTATTTTTGTTAAAATCCCCTCTTCTTCATTTATAAGTTTTTTAAACAACACTTCGGAAACAATTAAATTTAATACAGAATCACCTAAAAACTCTAATCGTTCATTTGATTTTAAATGATCACTGAAAAATTCGGCAAAAGATTTATGCGAAAACGCCTTTAAATATAATGCTGGATGAATAATTTTATAACCCAAAATGCTTTCTAGTGATTTAAAATCAAAACTCTTATAATAGTCTGGTAAATTATTATAAGAGCTTTGTTTTAAGAATAAATTCTTAACTAAATCTATTAAAAACATAATATTAATGGATTAAAACTTTTTGAAGAGCAAGGTAGCATTATGTCCACCAAATCCAAATGTATTGCTTAAAACATATTCAATTTTTCTTCCAACAGCAACTTTAGGAGTATAATTTAGGTCTAGTTCTGGACTTGGTTCATCTAAATTTATTGTTGGAGGAACTAATTGATTTTGAATAGCAAAAATACATGCAATAGCTTCAACAGCACCCGCAGCACCTAATAAATGTCCGGTCATAGATTTTGTTGAACTAACAGCCAATTTATATGCATGATCGCCAAAAACTGTTTTAATAGCTAAAGTTTCATTTAAATCATTTAATTCAGTTGAAGTACCATGAGCATTAATATAATCAACTTGTTCAGGATTAATACCACCATCACGTAAAGCTTCGCGCATTGATCTAACTGCACCTTCACCACCTGGAGCGGGAGCGGTTAAATGATAGGCATCACCTGTTAATCCGCAGCCAATTATTTCTGCATATACTTTAGCACCACGTGCCATTGCATGGTCATAATCTTCTAAAATAAGCGTTCCACCGCCTTCAGCCATAACAAAACCATTTCTGTCTTTGTCAAATGGCCTGGATGCTTCCATATATCTATCATTCCATGTTGATAATGCCTTTAGTGCATTAAATCCTCCAATTGCCATTTTGGTAAGTGAAGATTCAGAACCACCGCATAACATCATATCAGCAGAACCTCTTTGAATTAACATAAAAGCATCAGCAATTGCATGTGATGATGTAGCACAAGCTGAAGTTGTTGCATAGTTAGGACCTTTGAAACCAAATTGAATTGATATTTGCCCTGCAGCTATATCAGAAATCATCATTGGTACAAAAAATGGGCTAATTCTACGAACTCCCCCTTCTACAAAAGCATCATGTTGTTTTTCAAAAGTATCCATACCGCCAATACCGCTTCCAAAAACAACACCAACACGTTCTTTATTTATTGTTTCTAAGTTAATATTTGCATCATCAACAGCCATTTTTGCACTACAAACTGCTAAAATGGTATAAGGATCCATTCTTTTAATACTTTTTTTATCAATAAATATAGAAGGATCAAAATTTTTTACTTCAAAAGCAAATTTGGTCTCAAATTCAGTAGTATCAAATTTTGTTATTAATCCGGCACCATTTCGTCCGGTTTTTAATCCTTCCCAAAATTCAGTAACATTATTTCCTATTGGATTCACTGTGCCTAAGCCAGTAATAAGAACCCTACGTTTGTTCATAACAAATTTCTCCGTTTGGATAATAAAATTGACCACGACATAATATCGTGGTCTATATTACTCAAATTAATTCAATAATTAAGCGTTGCCTAATTTATCAGTTAGTAGTCTTACAGCATCGCCAACTGTAGCAATTTTTTCAGCTTCACTGTCAGGAATCTGAATGTTAAAACCTTGTTCAAATCCCATAATTAATTCAACGGTGTCTAATGAGTCAGCACCTAAATCGTTTGTGAATGAAGCTTCAGATGTAACTTGTGATTCTTCTACACCTAATTTGTCAATTATGATTTGTTTTACTTTGGATTCAACGTCCATTTTATCACCTTTTATTATTTTGTTGATTTATTTGTTTACTACATTACCATTCCGCCGTCAACCGGAATAACTTGTCCGGTTAAATAGTCCGAATCCGGACCAAGCAAAAATTTTACTATATTTGCTACATCTTCGGGTTGTCCCATTCTTTTTAAAGGGATAACACTCAACATAGCTTCTTTTTGTTTTTCATTTAATTTTTTTGTCATCTCGGTTTCAATAAAACCGGGGGCAACTGCATTAACATTAATATTTCTTGATGAAAACTCTTTAGCATTAGATTTTGTAATTCCAATTACACCTGCTTTTGAAGCACAATAATTTGCTTGTCCGGCATTTCCCATCATTCCTACTACGGAAGCAATATTAACAATTTTTCCAAATCTTTGGTTCATCATGGGACGAACTGCGCATTTTGTGTAATTAAAAACACTTTTTAAATTTGCACTAATAACTTTATCAAAATCTTCTTCAGGCATTCTTATTAAAAGATTATCTCTTGTAATACCTGCATTGTTAACTAAAAAGTCTAAACCGCCTAATTTTTCAACTGCAAAATCTACAGTTGCCTGAGCATCATTTAATGATGAAGCATCAGCTTTAAATCCAAATAATTTAACTTCGCTTAATCCAAACTCTTCAAGCATGTTTGTAGCTTCAAGTTCCGGATTATCATCTTGGAATACAATATCCGTAAAAACAACATTGCAACCTTGTAAAAGTAATTCTTTTACAATAGCTTTTCCAATTCCTCTTCTTCCACCTGTAACAATAGCTCGTTTATCTTTAAGTATCAATTTTACTCCGTTTTTATTGAATTACAATATTCATTTCTGTATTCAACTATTTCGTTATATTTTTCTCAATCAATAAATATTTAAGACTTCAGAATTTACAAAACAATTATTAATGTTACAACCTTATACTGCTAAAATCAAAAATATGCATATCTATAAAATACTTATAAAATATTTTCATTGCAAAGTACAAATTAAATATATTTTTCTAAGTCTGAATATTTGTCTATTCCAAAAATCTTAGAATCCGGCGTAATTCTTTTTACCAGACCTTGTAAAACTTTTCCGGGGCCAATTTCATAAAATTCATCAACACCGTCTTTAACCATGTTTTGTATAGTTTCTTCCCATCTTACCGGTTTTGTTAACTGATCAACTAACAAGTTTTTAATATCATTAATATTTGTAGTTGGTAATGCAGTAACGTTTGCGTAAACAGGAATTTTAGCTTCATAAAATGGTGTATTAGAAATTTGATTTAATAATCGTTCTTTTGCACTTCTCATTAATGGTGAATGAAATGCTCCGCTAACGACCAATTCTTTAACTAATTTTGCTCCTGCAGCTTTGCATAATTCCATTGCGTATTTTACACCGTCAACAGAACCTGAAATAACAATCTGTCCCGGCGAATTATAATTTGCTGCCTGAACAATACCTCTTTCTGATGCCGTTAAACAAACTTCGTCTAATTTATCTGCCGATAAGCCAATAATAGCTGCCATTGTACCAGGTTCTTCAATGCCGGACTGAAGCATTGCTTCACCACGAACACGAACAAGCTTTACAGCATCATAAAATTGTAATACTTTAGCAGCTACAAGTGCCGAATATTCTCCTAAAGAGTGTCCTGCAACAACATCAGGTTCTAATATTCTTACCAAGCTGTAAGCAACTACGCTATGAAGAAAAATTGAAGGTTGTGTAACATCAGTCTGCTTTAATGCTTCTTCGGGCCCATTAAACATAATGTTTGATAATGAAACTCCAACAGCATCATCCGCTGTTTTAATCATCTCTTTTACTTCAACTGAATTGTCGTAAAGATCTTTTGCCATTCCTACATATTGTGAACCTTGGCCAGGAAATAAAAACGCTTTTTTACCCATTTTATTCGAGGCTCCATTTTAAATAAATGGCACCCCAAGTGTATCCGGCACCAAAAGATGCAAGAATAAGGTTATCGCCTTTTTTTAGCTTTCCTTCACGATACCAATCAACTAAACACATTGGGATTGTTGCAGCGGTTGTATTTCCGTATTTATGAATATTAATCATCACTTTATCTTTTGTAATGCCCATTCTTTGAGCAGTAGCATCAATAATTCTTAAATTAGCTTGATGTGGTACTAAATATGCAATATCTTCAGATTTAAGATTATTTTTTTCCATAATTTCGGCTGAAATATCAGCCATTCCTTTAACAGCTGCACGGAAAACAGATTTTCCATCTTGATAAATGAAATGCATCTTTTTATCAACTGTTTCATGAGTTGGAGGATTTAAACTTCCGCCGCCTTTCATATATAATGATTCTTGACCGGTACCATCAACATGTAAAATTGAATCCATAAATCCAACATTTTCGTCAGTTGTAGGCTCTAATAATACAGCAGAACCGGCGTCACCAAACAAAATACAATTATTTCTATCTGTATAATCTGTAATTGATGACATTTTATCGGCACCAACTACTAAAACTTTTTTATATCTTCCACTTTCAACCAATCTTGCACCGGTTTCAAGAGCAAACAAAAATCCTGAACAAGCAGCAGATAAATCAAATCCCCAAGCGTTTTTAGCCCCAATTGCGTCTTGTACTAAACAAGCAGTAGCAGGAAAAAACATGTCAGGTGTAACACTTGCAACAATAATAACTTCAATATCCAAAGGATCAATATTATGTGCACTAATTAAATCTTTTACAGCTCCAATGGCTAAAACACTTGTACCACCATTTTCTAAAATTCTTCTTTCTTTAATACCGGTACGGGTCATAATCCATTCATCAGAAGTATCAACAATACTTTCAAAGTAACTATTATCAAATACTTTATCAGGCAAAAATTTTCCAACAGCTGTAATTTCAGCTTTTAATCTATTCTTTATTTCCATATTCTTGAAATGATTCCTCAAATTTTGATATAAGATTTTTATCGAGCATTTCTTTTGCTCTCAATATCATGTTTTTAATTGCAAGCGGAGATGATGATCCATGACCAATAATGCTTACTCCATTAATACCTAATAATGGAACACCGCCATGAGTTTGATAATCAACATCTTTTAAAGCAATTTTGATTAATCCTTTTACTAAACCAATTTTTAATTTGTTTAGCAGGCTTTCTTCTGCAACTGCTTTTAATCTTGCTTTTAAAAAACTGATAAAACTTTCCCCAAACTTAAGAACAATATTACCAACAAAACCATCACATACAACAATATCAACTTTACCGTTTAAAATATCACGTCCTTCAACATTACCAATAAAGTTTAATCTTGAATTTTGCAGTAATTTGTTAGCCGCTAATGTAACTTCATTTCCTTTTGATTTTTCTTCGCCAACGCTTAATAATCCAACAGTCGGATTAGAAATACCATACATTTCCTTAGCAAATACAATTCCCATTAGGGCATATTCAAATAAATGATTAGGCTTTGAATCGACACTTGCACCAACATCAAATACTTGGCATACTTTTCCAACACTAGTTGGAAAAGAAGCTCCAATTGTTGGTCTTCCGCAGCCTTTTAATCTTCCAATAATTAATGTAGAAGCAGTAAGTACCGCTCCGGTATTACCGGCGCTGACTAATGCTTCGGCTTTATTATCTTTAATTAGATTTGCGCCAATTACTAAAGAGGAATTTCTTTTTGTTCTTACAGCATTAACCGGAATATCTTCCATCCCGATGATTTCATCAGCATTAACAACAGAAATTCTTGATGTATCGAATTGGTGTTTTTTTAGTTCATCATTAATAGCATCTTGTTTTCCAACCAATATTATTTCAATACTGCTGTTTGATTTTAATGCTTCTAATGAACCAATAATTTCATTGAAGGGTGCATGATCACCCCCCATTGTATCAATTACAATTCTGCTTTTCAGAACTATCCTCGATTTTAATTAGACTTAAGATTCGGGAACAAACATGGATTTGCTTGCGTATTGACCGCAACTTGGGCAGGCACGATGACTTAATTTTAATTCACCGCAATTTGAGCATTTTCCTAAAGTTGGAGCAGTAGCTTTGTAATTAGCTCTTCTTTTGTCCCTTCTACTTTTAGACATTCTTCGTTTTGGATTTGGCATAATTCCACCTTTTACTTTATAATTCTATTTTTTTAGCTTATTTAATTTTTCCCAAACTGTATTTGCTTTTTCCTCTTCACAAATACATGTATCTATATTCAGATTCAAACCACACTTTACACACAGACCTTTGCAATCTTCCTTACATAAAATTTTTAATGGTACCGATAATAAACAGTACTCCATAACTTCAACTGAAAAATCAATTTTTGTAGCATCAGGAGATAAGTATTGAAGATTCAGTTCTTCATTTTCAATTATTTTTTCCGAAAATATATAAACAAGTCTAAATTCACTGTTAATATTTAATGGAAACTCATCATTACATCTATCGCATTTAAAATTTGCAAAACAACTCAGCTCGCAATCTAAAACAATTTGATGACTTGATTTATCCATTTTACACTTAACTTTTACATCTCCTTTAAATTCTGGAGGTAAATTTAAGTCTAAAGCACGTTTCTCAAATTCTAATTGATGAAGACCATTATTAAAATTCGTAAATTTAATTATCATTTATAAAAAACTCAAATAAATAAAATACAAAAAAAAACAATTATAATCAAGAAATCTTTGTTTAATTACTTCCCAATTACAAATATACCATTCATTTTTTTAATGGAATACTCAAAAATATAAATTAATTGCTTTTTTTCAAGTACTATTTTAAATCAATTGATTTAATTAAAAAAACAATTAATTTATATTATATTCCGAAATAGTCAATTATATGCCTAAATTTTGGATAATTTTTCCTTTAATATGTTAATATTGTCTATTTCAGCGGGATCTTTTTTTCTTAAAAGTGATAAAATATAAGAAACCCAATCAGCAAAATATAATGAATCAATTAGTCGTAAATTAACACTATTCTCTTTACTTATTATTTTCAAAACTTCTATATTTTGGATTTTTAATAATTCTTCCAATATTTCAAATCGTAATTTAATACGCGGGTGAATTTGTTCATCAACAAAATATACAACTTTTGTTTTTATTAAATTTTCGGAAATTGTTTCCCAACCAATAATTTCATTATGGTTCATTTCAGGTATCAAATTACAAAAGGCATGTAATTTGGAATTTTCATTTAATTGACCTTTAAACCTGAATCCAATAGAATTATTAAAATCGGTAACAGCATATATAATGGGTATAAAACCTAATAAACTCAAAGCAAATTTTTCCGGTTCGGAATTATCATTATTATATGTTTCCGCTTTTTCTTTTAATAATTTTATACAATCATTTACAAATTCGTCTTGGTTTTTAATTAATTGCAGCAATTGGAATACTTTTAATAAAGTAAAAAGCAGCATATATAAAGCATATCTCGGATGGAATCCAGGTTTAAGCGAAATGAATGCAAATTTATGTGCTAAACTTAATTCTTTAATTAATCCCCCCGTTGACATTGTAATAATTTTACATCTTTTATTTACTGCCTGGTAAAAAGCAGAAATGCTTTCTTCAGTATTTCCCGAGTAAGACGAAATTATAATTAAAGTTTTTTGATTGCAAAAAGAAGGCAATGTATAATTTCTATTTACAAAGATTGGGATTGATAATTCATTTTGAATTAAGTTTGTTAATAAATCGCCGCCAATAGCTGAACCACCCATTCCGCAAATAATTATTTTATCTATATCATTAAAATTTTCTTTAACCAATTCAATTTTATTATTCCATGCATATTCAATTTGTTCAAACGAATTGAAGAGAACGGAAAATTGATTTGTTTTATCTAATTCATTTATTAATTCTTTCATATTAATCCTTAAAAGATGTTTTTAATATTTGGTGAAATTTTTTCACAATAAAATTTATGAATTATCTGACTGATTTCAGTTTCTGTTTTTAATTTTAAACAAGCATCTGCTAACTCTTTTGCGTCACAATAATTGATATTTAATATTATTTGTTTTAAGTAAGGAATAGTTGATGGTGAAAGACTGAATGATTCCAAACCAAGTCCAATTAATAAAGGAGCAGCTAAAATATCTGCCGCCATTTCGCCGCACATACTAACCTTTGTGTATTTTGTTGCTGCTTTTGCTTGTGAAATAATTGTTTTTAATGTACGAATAACCGCAGGATGAAATTCCTGGTAATGACTTGAAACAATATCGTTTCCCCTATCTACGGCAAGTAAAAATTGAATTAAATCATTAGTTCCAATACTTAAAAAATCCATTTCTTCAGCATACTCCGATGTCATAACAGCAGCGGAGGGAATTTCAATCATTGCGCCAACTTTAATATTTTTATCATATTGTACGTTTTCGGCTGATAATTCCTGTTTGCACAATTCAATCAATTCTTTTACTTTTCTAACTTCTTCAATTGCTGCAACCATTGGAATTAGAATACTAATATTGTTTAGTTTACTAGCTATTAAAATACTTCTTATCTGTGTTTTAAATAATTTTTCATTATCTAATAAAAATCTTATTCCCCGCCATCCCAAAAACGGATTTGGTTCTTTTACATCTACAGGTAATACTTTATCTCCGCCAATATCAAATACCCTTATTACAATATTGTTTGGATATATTTTTTGAGCTAAATCAGTATATCTATTTGATTGTTCCGTTTCATCGGGAAAACCATTTGATTCAACAAATAATTGTTCGGTTCTAATTAATCCAATTCCTTCAGCACCGTTTTGAAACATCATTTCGATTTCATCTACCAAATCTAAATTTCCAAGTACCTCAATCTTTTTCCCGTCTTTGGTTATTGCCGGCAGACTTTTAATTTTTGTTAATTCTTTATCATATTGCGATAATTCAAGTATTTTTTCGTTATAAAATTCCGCCTGCTCTTTATCAGGATTAGCAATAACAATTCCATTAAATCCATCAACAATAATTACATCACCGTGATTGATTTTTTTTGTTGCATCATGCAAACCAACAACTGCAGGAATATTTAAAGACCGGGCCAAAATAGCTGCATGCGAGGTTAATCCGCCAAAATCGGTAACAAATGCTTTAACTTTAGCTCGTGCAAAAACAACAGTATCCGCAGGTGTAAGAGTATCTGTTACAACAACTACATCTCCGGTAATTTTAGATATCCATTTTTTATTTTTTAAGTTACGTATAATTCTATTTTTAATATCTTCAATATCCAATGATCTTTCTTTCATATAAACTTCATCGGATGAATTCATTAATTCTTGATATTTTGTTATTTCATCATATACAATAAATTCCGGATTTAACATTTCAAGTTTCATTCTATTGATAATATTTTGAATTAAAATAGGATCATCTAAAATCATTATTTGAGCTTCAAAAATGGCCGCCCGTTTTTCACCAAGTTTATCAACAGCCAGACTAAAAATCTTCATTAATTCTTTTTTCGAGCGCTGCAAAGCTTCCATTAATTGGCTGCATGCTTCTTCAAAATTAACAATAGGATTTTGATTAATTTCAAGGTTTTCTTTTTTGTAAATATATACATTCGAAAATGCTAATCCGGGAGCAGCACCAATTCCTTTATATTCATTATCTTTTCTATGTTGCATATTTTACTCCATTAAAATTTAAGGCTCATCAAATCCGCGTGCAAAATAATCAGTAAGCGATTCTGCTGCTTCGTTTTCGTCCACACCTTCAAAAAGCAGCTTTAATTCAGTTCCTTTTGCAGCAGCTAATGTCATTACTCCAATAATACTTTTTCCGTTAACGTTAACACCATCTTTAAATATGTAAAATTCGGATTTATATTTTGCTGCAATCTTAACAATCATAGCAGCAGGTCTTGTATGCAGACCCGCATTATTAACAATTTTAACAATTTTTTCTATCACTATTTATTTCTCTTTATTAACGAATTAGCTAAACTATTTAACAATTCAATTGCTTCACTATTTTTTAATGATTTGATTGAATTTAAAGCTTTTGATGTATATTTTACAATTTCTTTATTTGCTTCATCTATAACACCAAGTTTAATATATAGTTCCTTATAACTTGGTACATCCTCCTTTGCTACACCCTTATTTTTGATAACTGATTCCAGTTTTTGTTTATCTTTACCTTTGGCTTTTTCAAAGGCTTTTATAAAAAGATAAGTTTTTTTACCCTCAATAAGATCACCGCCAACTGTTTTTCCAAATTCTTTTTCATTTCCAAAAATATCTAATAAATCATCCTGAATTTGAAAAGCTAAACCAAGGTATAATCCGAATTTTGACAAATTAGCTATATCTTTTTTTTCACCTTTTGCTATTTGTGCGCCTATTGAACAACATATTTCTATCAAAGCAGCTGTTTTTTTCTTAATCATCAACATATATTCTTCAATAGTAACATCTTTTTTGACTTCAAATACTTTATCCAAACTTTGACCTTCACAAATTTCGACTATTCCTTTTGTAAAAGTTGCAATAACTTGTTTGTCATTATCTAAACAATCTTTTAATAAATATTGATATGCAAAAGCTATTAAATTATCTCCGGCTAATATCGCAGTGCTTAAATCATATTTATTGTGTAATGTTGGAAGTCCTCTTCGTTTAGGAGCATTATCCATAATATCATCGTGTACAAGAGTAAAATTATGTAGAATTTCTACCGCAATAGCTGCATTAACTGCTTTATTTTTATCGCCACCCGCAGCCATACAGGAAAGCAGCACTAAAATAGGTCTTAATCTTTTCCCCCCATTTTCAATAATATAAGCACTTGGCTCGTACAAAGAAGCCGGTTTTTTTTCTTTAAATACTTTTTTAAATTTAATGTCTAAAGCTTTTCTTTCTTTTTCGTAAAATTCAATAAAAATTTGTTCACTGCTTTTCAAAATAAATCCTCTGTTTTAATAAGTTTTGTTTTATCAAGTTCACTTAAATATTGTGAACTTGTTAAATACATAATTTTTTTTACATCACCAAACCAGTTATTTATTGTTTCAATAACTCCTTCTATTCCCCTTGCAATAAGCATTTTTAAAATTGGACTTGCTGAAGCTGTAATATCAGCTCCCAAACAAAGTGCTTTTGCTATTTCTGTTCCGCTGCTAATTCCGCCTGAAGCAATTAAAATAAAATCAAATTCGGGTTTATGTTTTTTTACTTCTTTAATACAATAAGAAGTTGGCAAACCCCATTCAATAAAATCATAATTAATATTATTATTCCTTTTCATCTCCACAGCCTGCCAGTTTGTTCCGCCCGCACCTGCAACATCTATTCCTTTTACTCCGGCATTTAATAATTTTAATGAGGCTTGATATTCAATACCATTTCCAACTTCTTTAGCTATAATAGGTGTTTGGATTGTTTTAGATAATTTTTCTATATTTTTTAATAAACCGGAAAAATTAATATTTCCTTCTTTTTGAAATAATTCCTGAGCCGGATTTAAATGGATTACGAATGCATCGGCTTCAATTAAATCGATTAATTCTTGAATCCTATCAAAATTTTTCATCTTTGAAATTTCAGCAGCCCCAATGTTTCCAAGTATGGGTACGGTTGGTGCGTTTTTTCGAATTAACTTGTACGAATTATGATATGTGTTATTTTCAAGAGCTTGTCTTTGACTTCCAACCCCTACTGCAATATTTAATGTTTCCGCAGCTATTGCAAGGTCACGATTTATATTTTCAGCCTCAGTAGTGCCGCCTGTCATACACGAAATAAGAAAAGGATATGAAATAGTTTTATTATAAAACTTTGTGTTTAACGAAATTTTTTTCATCAAAACTTCGGTAACAGCATTATGAATAAAGGAATATTTTTCAAAACCGGTTGTTTTGGTAAAACTTACATCCTCATTTAAACATATTTCAATGTGGTCTTTTTTTCTATTTTGCGTAAATGTTTTTTGCATTATGTAATATAATTATATTTTATTCCTTGAAAATATGAAAAAAAAACAAAATAATCTTTATTATTAATTATTTTTAATTCAATTTTAGTAAATTGCCGTATTAAAGTAATTATTATTTAACAATTTTCAAAAAAGACTTTAAAAGGTTATTAATTATATGAAAAAATCAAAATTAAGTTTCTGGCAAATATGGAATATGAGTTTTGGATTTTTAGGTATTCAGTTTGGATTTGCCCTGCAAAATGCAAATGTTAGCAGAATATTTGAAACTTTAGGTGCCAAAATTGATGACATCCCAATCTTATGGATTGCTGCTCCAATTACCGGTTTAATTGTGCAGCCTATTATTGGTCACATGAGTGATAATACTTGGGGTAAACTTGGACGCAGAAGACCCTATTTTTTAATAGGTGCAATACTTGCTTCCTTGGGATTACTTATTATGCCTAATTCGCCCGTATTATGGATTGCAGCCGGTATGTTATGGCTTATGGATGCTTCTATTAATATTTCAATGGAACCTTTTCGTGCGTTGGTTGCTGATTTATTACCGTCCGAGCAAAGAACAATGGGATTTGCAGTACAAAGCTTTTTTATTGGCTTAGGTGCTATTGTAGCTTCCGCATTACCATATATTTTAACAAATTGGCTAAATGTTAGTAATCAAGCTCCCGCTGGACAAATACCGGATTCGGTAACTTTTTCGTTTTATGTAGGCGCGGCAGCCTTTTTAGGAGCAGTAGTTTGGACTGTTGTAAAAACAAAAGAATATCCTCCTGATAACATGGAGAAATTTGTTGAACAAAAAGCTAAAAGTGCCGGAATATTTGAAGGTTCAAAAGAAATTTTAGTTTCTTTTGCACACATGCCGCAAACAATGATTCGTTTGGCTTTTGTTCAGTTTTTTTCATGGTTTGCATTATTTGCCATGTGGATTTATACTACTCCGGCAGTAACTCATCACATATATAATGCGGTAGATCCACAGTCGGCACAGTATAACGAAGGTGCAAATTGGGTTGGTGTGTTATTTTCCGCATACAATGGTTTTGCAGCAGTATGCGCGTTTTTATTGCCTGTAATTGCAGCAAAAACAAGCCGTAAAACTGTACATGCTTTAAGTTTAATTGCAGGCGGACTTGGCTTAGCATCGTTCTATTTTATTAAAAATCCCGATTTATTAATAATCTCCGAACTTGGAATAGGTTTAGCATGGGCTTCAATTCTTTCAATGCCGTATGCAATTTTAGCAGGTGCGCTTCCACAGGGAAAAATGGGGGTTTATATGGGAATTTTTAACTTTTTTATAGTAATTCCGCAAATAGTTGCTGCAGCAATATTAGGATATATTTTAAAAAATGTTTTTGCTAACGAAGCTATTTATGCGTTATTATTAGGTGGGTTATCATTTTTTATTGCCGCATTATTGGTAAACTTTGTAAAAGATGTTGACGAGGTTAATGTTGCAAGAAAGGTTTGATTATGTTAATCATTATAAAATAGACGCAACAGAATTTGACTATTTTGAAGAAAGATTTGGTGCTTCAAAAGATGATGAAAGACGATTACGTGAATATATTATTTCCAAAGTTCCACAAAATCCAACATCCGTTATGGATGTTGGATGTGGTTCAGGCTGGGTAGCTGAACACTTTCTCACAAAAGGTATTTCGGTTGTTTCATCGGATATAGCTTTTTCAAATGTAAAAAAGGTTCTTTTACTTTTTAATAAAAAAAATCATTATGGATTTACAGGTGATTCCTTTTATCCTCCGGTAAAAAAAGGAAAAGTTGATGTTATTATTTCATCGGAAGTTATAGAACATGTTGTAGACCCTGAAAAATTTGTTAACTCCTTATATGATTTGTTAGATAAAGATGGTATGTTGATTATTAGCACACCATATAAAGAAATTCTTAAGTTTATTCTTTGTACTCATTGCAATCAAAAAACCCCTATTCATGCACATTTGCATAGCTTTAGCGAACACAATTTTATTAATATTGCATCAAAGCTTAATAATGTAAAATTTGATTATTATATCTTTGGGAATAAGGCGTTGATTTTTTTAAGGATGTATGTTATTCTAAAATATTTGCCATTTGCTATTTGGAAATTTGTAGATTTTTTAGCCAATAAAATATTAAATAAACCCGCCCATTTAGTTTTGGTTTTTAGAAAGAATTAATAGCGTTTTTATTCTGCTCCTTCCAAAAATTCTTCAAGTGACTCTTTTGTATAAGGATATTTGGTTCCAATAATATCATAAGCAATAATAGTGTTGTCGGTATTTGCCAATAAGGCATAAGATAAACCTAAAAGATTTGCCTCATTCGTGCTCCACTTATCAAATAATGAAAGCTCAATAATTTCATTGTTTTCATTTGTTCTAATATCAATTGGGGTTTCAAAATATTCTAAAATGATATCTTTTGTTTCCTCTCGGATTTCAAAAGAAACATTATTAATGAACGTTTCGATTTTAAATATGGGAATTGGAGCGTCAAAAACAATTTTAGTAATCATAAAACCACCAAAATTTTGTTTAATGAATAAAACGTTTAAGCTCTACAAGAAAGTTTCGCATCTCCATTAAATCTTTTTTTAATTCATCTTTTTCGGAAGATGATTCAATTACAGGCTCTTCTACTTTAACAGGAGTTTCTTCAATTTTATCATCCCCATTAAACAATATCTTTTTTGCCCCTTCAAAAGTATATTTTTCTTCCCGTACCAATCTTTTAATTCGTAGGATTAATTTAATATCTTCGTTAGTATAAATTCTATTACCGGCTCTGTTTTTGGAAGGTTTTAATCCCTCAAATTCGCTTTCCCAATAACGTAATATATACTGTTCTACTTCAGTTAGTTTGCTGACTTCGCTTATAGAATAATATAATTTTTTTACGCCAAAACTTTTCATTTATACTCTTTATAATTACTTTAAATAATTTAAGTAATTATATTGGTTAAATCAAGTTATATCTGTTAATTAATGTGTAAGTTTAACAAAAATATGTAACTTATTACTGTTTTTAACAATAAATGATGACCCTTACAATACCTAATATATCCAAGAAATTACAATACTATTATGAAAATAAAATAATTGATTTTTTTAGATAAAAATGTGCTACTATACTTTTTTTTTCATTAAACACAAAATGCAATCAACACCACTTTGAAAATATGACAGGTGGAAAAGCTGGTTATGCTGTTTGAAAGTATTATTTAATTCTTATTCCTTTTGATTTCAAAGAATCCCATAAGATGTACATTTCATTTTCATTTTCAGCAGATACATTAAACCAAATTTTCATTTCATTAGTAAAACTCAAATTTAATTTCCTCGGTTCATTTTCACACAATTGATTTGCACTATTATCACTTGGATCAAATAAAAAGAAGTGTCCGTTTTCAAAAAGGAACGAAATTATAAAATTCTTCTGATCCATTTTTGCACTTATTGGTGTATTGCTAAAGTCATATTCACCAATAAAATTTTTATAATATGTTGTATCATTAATACTGCATATTTGGGGGCCTATAGGTGTTTGACCCGATCTTACTTTCAACAAATCCTTCAAGATATCAAATACCGGAGTATCACCGTTATTTGATAAAATTATTATTATATCCCAGTTAACGGCATCAATTAGCAATACATTCTTATTGCCTTCTGCACTCCCAGCTGCCAAATAATATTTTTTATCACCAGTTAATAGAATTTCAAATCCGTATCCACTATATTGATTTTTTTCAATCACAATATTAGAAGTAAATATGGAATCTCTCCATTTGTTACTAAACAACTTATTATACTTTATTCCTTGTACAAATTTTATCAAATCATCTACGGTGCTATACATACCTCCGGGAGGATAGATTCCAAGTTGTCTAGACCTTTCCCCTACAGAAATACCGTTTCTTCCCAAATAATAACCGGAAGATAAGTTTTTAATTTCTTTTACACCATTTGTAAATCCAGTATCCTCCATTTCGAGAGGTTCGAGTATTTCGTTTTTAATATATTTACTATATTCCATTCCCGATACTACTTCAATAATCCTTCCAAGAACAATATAACCAACATTTGAATATCCATACTTTTCACCTGGATTAAATAATAATTCTAAAGTTTTTATTCGCTCCATAAAATCTTTTAAAGTAAGATTGTCACAATGACTAAATTCAACTTCTCTTGGTAAGCCTGATGAGTGACATAAAAGTTGCCTAATAGTTATCGTTTTTCCTAAGTCGCCTAATTCATTTCCAATATACTTTGATATCGGAGATGACAAAGTAATTTTACTTTCTGAAGCAAGTTGAATTATGGCGGACACTACTATTTCCTTTGAAATAGAAGCAAGATTAAACCTTGTTGAAATTGAATTCTTTACTTCGAAAGTTTTATTTGAGTATCCAAATGCCATTTTGTAAATAGTACTGTCATTTTGTGTTAATATCACAACACCGGAGAAACTAGTTCCCTTTTCATACGAATTAATTAATTCTGTAATTTTATTAATATCTAATTGTTGGGAATAAATTATTTGATTTGCTAATATACATGCAAACAACAAAAAAAACTTGACTGATTTTATCATAATGATACTACAATAATTGAGTTAGGATTATTGCTGTTTTTCGAAAGTGAACTCATTAACAATACTCTAATAATTCCTAATTTAAATTTAACAACATATCATTTATTTTTTAATTTCCTTTTTAGTATGTAAATAGCGGCCAAATAGCTATCTTCTTTAAACCCCGATAAATACCCATTACAAACCGGTGCGGTAATTAAGGTTTGTCTAAATCCGTCTCGGCTTGACAAATTTGAAAGATGAACTTCTATTTTTGGAATTTTTACTATTTCTAAAGCATCCCTAATTGCAACCGAAGTATGTGCATAGCCACCGGGATTAATTAATAACCCATCAAAAAAACTGTCAGCCTGCTGTAATTTATCTACAATTTCACCCTCAATATTGCTTTGATAAAATTCAAAATAATCAGAAGGATATTCCGATTTAATCAATTTTTCAATATCATCAATTGTTAAAACACCGTAATGCCCTGCTTCCCTTTTTCCCAATAAATTTAAATTTGGGCCGTTAATAATTAAAAATTTCATTTCGATTCATCCATTTCATCAATAAATTCGCGCAGTCTTGGAGTCATATATATTTCATCTGCTCCAAGTTCTTTTAACGCGGCAGCAAGTGTCATAACTTTTCGTTGTAAATTGGAAATTTTATTTAATACAATAACTTTATGTTCTTTTAATAAACAATAGCCACCCTTAAAATCTCCTTTTTCAAATCTAACCTTTGCACCCATTTGGCTAGCCAAAGATTTTAAATCATTTAATAAATCTTCAAATTCTTTTTCTTTAATTTTCATTTGTTTTTTTTCTTAATGGCTTAAAAACCGTTAAAAATACAATTGCTCCAATAAATAAAAATTGAACAAAAGGAAAACTTCCAAGTGATATAATTTTTTCTTTAACTAATGCTAAAATACTTTCGGCATTTCCGCTGCCGCTATAAATAAGGTTAATTATTTTATAGTCATAGGTTAACGAATAAATTTCGAATGGTGCAGTTAATATTGAAAAACTTAAAATAATAAAAAACCAACCTTCAGTTTTTATACTAAATTTTGTAAAAACAAAAAAACAAATTAATGTTACTAAAAATAAAGGATAAAAAATTATATTAAATCCCATTACCGAAGAAATAGTATTAAATATTGGCATAAAATCAATATTAGCAAAAGCTGGTTTTAATGTCATTTCCGGCTCGTAAAATTGATATAATAATAAAAATTTACTAAAATATGTTCCGCTCCAAAGAATAAATGATAATGAACATAAAAACAATAAAAACTTAGATACTTTACTTAAATTTTCCATAGATTTAAACCTTAAAATTAAAAACTAAAAATAATAAAAAATTATGAATATTGCTTCAATAGATATAGGAACAAATACTATCTTATTGCTTATTGCAAAAATAGTTAATAATAATGATATAATGCCACTTTTAAATGTATATAGAATGCCGCGAATTGGTGAAGGATTAATAAATTCGGGATTAATTAAGGAAGAAAAGATAAATTTAATGATAGATGTGTTAAATGAATATAAAGAAATATGTAAAAAGTATAATTGTGACAAAATAATTTTATTTGCTACACAAGCAATGAGAGCTGCCAAAAATAATACAGATATTATAAAAAAAGTACTTGATAACACAGGTTTATCAATAGAAATTATTCCTGGTCAAACTGAAGCCCAATTATCATTTAATGGAGCTGTTGCAGCATTTAAAAGTGTAAATTCAAACAAAGTTGTAATTGATATTGGCGGCGGCAGTACAGAAATAATCTATGGAAATTCCGAAAAGATAATTTATTCGAATAGCTTTAAATTTGGTGTGGTAACATTAACAGAATCACTTTTAACTGAAATTCCATATTCTGAATTTCAAATTAAAGACCTATATAATTATGTTAATGCAAATTGTGTAATACCATTTTCAACTGAACAGAGTACCTCGGTTATTGCAATTTCAGGTACCCCAACATCTTTAAGTTGCATGAAACAATTAGTTTTTAAGTACTCCGATGAAGTTGTTGAAAACACCACTTTAGATAAAGACGAACTTGATAAATTAATAAACGATTTAAGTATTTTAACTCCACAACAGGCACTTGCAAAATATGGTCAAGTATTAGTAGGTAGATCTGATGTGATTTTAGCTGGTGCAATAATTTTGCAAATAATAAGAGAAAAACTCAACGCTTCTAAAATAATTGTTAGCACACAAGGCTTAAGACATGGAATTATATATAATTACTTAGGATTGGATAAAGGGAAAAATCAAGAATAAACCGTTTAATACTATATAAAATATTATAGCTGAAAGAATTGAAACAAATATTGAACGTATTTGGACAAAATTTGCAGTTACTGTTTGAAAAAATCCCCATAAAATTAAAATTAAATCAATTCCGCACAAAGCATACGCAATAGTGTTTTTTAGCATAAATGGCGATGGATTAAATATAAACCAATGAATTCCAAAAACACCCAGCTGTACCGGGAAAATAAAAAATAAAGAAAATAATAACGGAGATTGTGAATAAGTTAAGATTGCCAAATCATCTTTAAATCTACTATTAACATTTAATAATTTTAACATAAATTTAAGTAAAAATGCACCAATAATAAAAATTACAAAAAAAGTTATTGTTAAAAAAAACATATTTACAACAATATTTTCAGTTAAGTCTACATTTTTATTAAAAAGATTTGACAATACAAAAGTATTAATAGATAATTTGAAAGAAACTAAAAAAAGAATAAAAGAAAGATAGTTTTTATGTTCGGCAAATATTACGTCTGCAAATGCTTTTGTAGGTGAATCAAATGTCTGCCAGAATGTTTTCCAAAAATCTATATTAAAAACTCTTTCCCTTATATATGCTTTGCAATTTAAACAAACAAATCTGTAAGAAGGATTTTCGTGATTACAATTTGGGCAGATAATATTATTTTTCATTTTTATATTAAAAGTAAAATTTAAAATTCAGTAAGGTAGAATTTGTAACAGGATCTTCTGTTACCGTAAAATCAAACATTTGTGCATCAACATAAGCATCAACTAAATTCAAAAAGTATGTTATCCCAATATAAAATGCAAATAAGTCTCTGTTATCTCTATAAAAATCACGTATTCGTTTATACGAATTGCTTAAATAAACATTATTTTTTGATAGAGAATTATTATATAAAGTTTTATTATCCTTATACAAATTGTTATTATCAATCCAGCCGTAAATAAAATATCCGGTTAAAGATAATATTACAGGAACTTTCCAATACGTCTGATTATAATACTGTCCCCATCCGGGAATAACAGCACTACGTAATACAGCACCCCATGGCGATTTAGTCATTACAAATGCCGTAGTATCAGTTTGGACGTTTGAATTTGCTTCCGGTTCCGTTTGGGCAAATAAAAATGTATTAAAACAAATTATTAAAAGGAAAAATATTTTAATAATTGTTTTTTGAAATAATTTCAAATAAATCGAGTAATCGTTCAAGTTCATCTTCTGAGTAAAATTCTATTAAAATATTGCCTGCGCCATCTTTAAATTGTCTGCATTCCACCTTAGTGCCTAAAATTCCTCGTAATCTGTTTTCTAAGTCACCAATTGATAATGATTCCAAGGATTTTTGTTTTTCGGTAATCTCCGGTTTAACTTCAATGTTGCTAACTTGAATATATTTTTTAACCAAATTTTCTAATTTACGAACTGAAAGATTTTGATTAATAATTTTATTTAATAAATCAATTTGTAAAGCTTCATTTGGTAATGTAATTAATGCGCGAGCATGTCCTGTTGAAATTTCGTCTTTAATCAAACTTTGTTGTACAACATCAGGCAGTTTTAATAATCTTATAAAATTTGTAATTGTAGTTCTATCTTTTCCAACTTTTTGTGCAATTTCTTCCTGACTTAAATTGCATTCTTCCATCAATCTTTTGTATGCGTTTGCAATTTCAATTGGATTAAGTTTTTCGCGCTGAATATTTTCAATTAACGCTAAAGCAAGCATTGCCTCTTTAGTATCAACTTTAATAATATAAGCCGGTATATTTTTGTATCCTATATCTTTACATGCTCTTAGTCTTCTTTCGCCGGAAATAAGTTCATATTTATTTTCATCAATTCGTCTAACGGTTATTGGTTGGATTAAACCATTTTCTAAAATTGATTTTTTTAAATCGTCTAATGCGTTTTGTTCAAATTGAATTCTTGGTTGATAAGGATTTGGAAGAATATCGTGGATCAAAACTTTTACTAAAATATCATACGATTTACCGTCGTCCGTTTTGATTTCGGATGATGGCTGTATTACCGGATTATTATTTGCTTCTTGAATTCCCGGATTAATTAACGCATCTAATCCCCTTCCTAATCCTGGTCTAAATTTACTCATTGTTGTTCCACTTGTTTCGGTTTATTATTTTGAATTAATTCTGAAGCCAATGAAATATAATTTTGCGCCCCCATTGAAAGAGAGTCATATAAAAGAACCGGTTTTGCATGACTTGGTGCTTCAGAAATTCGTACATTACGATAAATTACAGTTTCAAATACTTTATTACCAAAATATCTTTTTACTTCCTCATAAACCTGATTTGATAACCGTACTCTTTTATCATACATTGTTAATAAAACCCCCTCAATATATAAATTAGGGTTCAATCCTTTTTTTATTAAGTTTATAGTGTTTAATAATTGTCCCAAACCTTCTAAAGCAAAGTATTCGCATTGTACCGGAATTAGAACCGATGTAGAAGCGGTAAACGCGTTTAATGTTAATAAACTTAACGATGGCGGACAATCAATTAATACAAAATCGTAGTTCTCTTTTAAGTTTTTTAATGCATCCTTTAATAACATTTCGCGGTTAGGAACGGAAACCATTTCAATTTCAGCTCCAACTAAATTAATATGCGATGGCAAAATATCTAGGTTTGGCATTTGAGTGGGTAATATTACGTCATTAATATCACATATATCTAATAAAACTTCATAAACCGATGTATCTTTTGTTTCAGTTCCTATGCCGCTTGTAGAATTAGCTTGTGGATCTATATCAATTATAAGTACTTTTAAATCGGCGGCGGCTAATGAGGCTGCTAAATTGATTGCAGTGGATGTTTTCCCAACTCCGCCTTTTTGATTTGCTATTGCAATTACTTTTGTCATTTTAACTATAAATTGTGTTTAAATATGATTTAACATCTATTTCTTGTCCATATTCCAAAATTAGGCATTTTTTTTCAATTAATGAACATTTTTTTCTAAATTGATTTGGATCTGCTGCAATAATTGGGAAAGTATTATAATGCATTGGTATAGTAAACTTTGGATTAACAAATTCTACGGCTTTAACGGCGTCATCAATACCCATAGTAAAATTATCACCAATGGGAAGCATTAAATAGTCAACTTCGTTCAGTTCACCTATAAGTTTCATATCGTAAAATAATCCCGTATCACCGGTATGATAAAAACAAACATCATCAATAAAAATAAGAACCCCGGCAGCTGCTCCCGCGTATTCATTATCAGGAGTTTTTGATCCATGATGAGCAATTGTAAATTTTACACGTCCAAATTCATAATTATAACTTCCGCCAATATGCATATTATGTGCTTTAAAGCCTTTTGAAATACAATAATTAGCCAATTCATCAACACAAATAATTGTTGATGAATTTCTTTTAGCAATTTTAAATGTATCTCCCAAATGATCGCCATGTGCATGGGTTAAAATTATATATTCGGCATCAACTTCTGTTGATTTAACCGGTGATGTAGGATTTCCATCTAAAAAGGGATCAATTAAAATTTTAATTCCCTTATTAGTGGTTATCTGAAATGCAGAGTGAGAAAAATATCTTAGTTTCATGTGTCACCTGTCTTTTTTTTAAGGAATTTATTTATTATGTCCGATTTCATAAAATCATTTAATGATATAGAAATTTGCTGGCTTATTAATTTTCTTTTTGACGACATATTGTTATATAATTCAACCGGAACAGGAGACGAATAAGTCGTTTCAATAAATTTTAGTTTTTCCATTATTACGTCTAAATCTCTTGCTTCACCTATTAAGTCTTGTAAATCTTTTAGGGATTTATAAAGATTTAATAAATCAGCCTGTTCAAAACAAAGATAAAATACTTCTAAAATATAACGAACTCGTCTAATAGCAATTCGAACATCATGCAAATTTTCAACACTATCATTCGACAAAAACAAATTAATTTTAATAAATAACTCTTCTAACTTTTTATTTATTATTAATTTAGCTGCTTTTGTAAATTTTGATTTTTTATTTAATTTATTTACAATCCACTTCTTTTTGATATTTTCCATATAAACTACATAATATAACTTTAATAAATCCAATAATGGAATTTAAGTTTTTTATTTTGCTGTTATCATTAATGCTATATAATGTAGAAATATCAACAAAACCTATCTTAAAATTCATTTTTGCTGCATTAATAAGAATTTCTGTTTCAGCTTCAAATCCGTCAAAATCCATTTTTGCGCATTTTATAACTTCAGCCTTAAATAATCGAAAACCGCTTTGGCTATCTAAAATATTTTGTTTAGTTAAAATACTCAAAATTTTAGAAGAAAAAAAATTGCTCAATTTTCTTGGGAACGGCATTTTTTTTTCTAAAAAATTTCTTTTACCTATTATTAAATCAAAATTTGCAATTTTATTCAAAAAATCCGGAATAAACTGCGGATCATGCTGCATATCACCATCAATAGTAAAAAGATAATTGTAACCAAGCTCTAAAGCTTTATTAAAACCGGTTCTAATTGCTTTTCCTTTACCAAAGTTGATATTGTGCTTTAATAACAAAACTGAATCACTTTGTATTATATTATTTGAAGATCCGTCAGTTGAGCCATCATCAACGGCAATAATCAAATTTACAAAAGGTTTTACTTTTTCAATAACCAAAGAAATACTATTACATTCATTATAAAAAGGAATAATAGCACAAATTTTATTTTTGTTTACCAAATTGTTCAATAATTCCTTTCCAACCCTTTTCTTTTGAAGAATTTAAGCTATTACGCAGATAATTTTTTAACGAATCCTTAGATAAACCACGTTTTAATCGACCGGCCTCGGCTACAGAAATACTTCCGGTCTCTTCTGAAACAATAATACTTATTACATCGGCTTGTTCAGTTATACCAACTCCGGCACGGTGGCGCATACCTAAAATATGTCCGTCCAAACTTAAACTGTTTGTTAATGGAAGAGTACATTTTGCAGCTTCAATTATTCCGTTCCTAATAATAACGGCCCCATCGTGCAAAGGAGAACGTGGATAAAATATTGAACGTAATAATAATTTATTGATTTTAGCATTTAAAATAATTCCGGTTTCAACAATACCTCTTATTCCAATGCTTTTTACTACAACAATTAATGCTCCGTGTTGATGCTGAGCCATTTCAAATGCTGCTTCGGTAAGAATATCGGCAACATCATCATCTATTTTTACAAAGCGTTTTAATATTGGATAACGTCCTACAACTACAAGTACTCTTCTGATTTCGGGTTGAAAAAGAACAATAAACGCTATAACCCAAATGTCGGTAATTAATTTTAACAACCAGCCTAAGGCCCTAAAATTTGCGGCTTGGGCTACAAATGAGAGTAATAATACTAAAATTAATCCTAAAAAGATCTGCTGGGCAATAGTACCCCTTATAAAATTGTATAATTTGTATATAATAAGAGTTACAAGAAAGATATCAACAATATCCAGGAATGTAACAGTTAAAAATCCAATTTTAAAAAGATCAAACATTTATTTTTCCAAAATTTTTATAATTATTTATCAATGTAAGCATTTTACTTACATTTTCAGTATTATGTGTTCTAATAACTGCTGCACCATTTAATACCGAAATTGTTTCCATTACAATTGTTTCAATTTCTCTGCTGTTTACCTCAGATTCTGTTAGTTTTCCTAAAAATGATTTTCTTGAAAGACCAATAAATAACGGATAACCTAGACTTTTAAAATCCGAAAGCCTATTTAGTATTTCCAAATTGTCCGATACTCTTTTACCAAAACCGATTCCCGGATCTAAAAATATCTTTTTTATATTTAGTTTTTCCAATTTACGTATTTTTTCAATAAAAAAATCATAAATTTCATTAACCACATCATTATAACATGGTGAAATTTGCATTGTTTCAGGAGAACCCAGCATGTGCATAATTACAACAACGGGTTTATATTCTTCCAAAACCGATATCATTTGGTCATCAAACGAAAAACAACTTATATCATTAATTATTTTTGCCCCAAGCTGCAAAGATTTTTTTGCTACAACTGATTTTGTGGTATCAATTGAAATCAATACTTCGGGATTATTTTCAATTATTTTTTTTACTAATGGTAAAACTCGTTGTTCTTCTTCATCACAGCTTATTTGCAATGAACCGGGTCGCGAAGATTCGCCACCGATATCTAAAATATCAGCTCCGGTTTTTAATAAATTAATACATTTATTGTAGGCAGTTTCTATTGTTAAACATTCCCCTCCATCCGAAAAAGAATCGGGAGTAATGTTTATTATACCCATATTATTGCAGTTTAGATTATTTAATCCATAACTATGTAATTTTGTTTTGGTAATTTCTTCAAAATTATTAAAGTTATTAATTGCTTTTTCAATTTCTAAAAATAAACAATTAGGAACATTAGATTTATTTGTTATTTCATTGTGGTCAAAAGAATTTCCCAAATAAATTACATCAATAAGGTCGTCTTTAATTAAAATAAATGATATTTTATTTAATAATAATGAACCCGCAATTTCTAGGTATTCTTTTGATAACTTTCTCAACTCAAACACGTAACTGTAATTATGAACAGTTTGGGGATTAATTTGGTATTTGGTTAAATAACGCCTTAAAACTTCAACATTTTTTATATTTACAATTTGAGCAATCATTAATTACTAGATTAAATATTTGAAATAAAGCCTAACATATTATAGTATAATAAATTAGGCTAAATTAGTTAAATTTATTTTTTGTATCTAATTTCCCCAGCCATAATAGTCATTTCAACTTCAAAAGAATCATTTAATACTACTATATCTGCAGCTTTGCCTGATGCAAGAATACCCTTTTGAGCACCAATAACTTTAGAACCATTTAAGGAAGACATTCTGAATGCATCTGTAATTTTAATTTCAGTTGTATCTAAAAGATTTTTTATCGCTTTGTTAAGTGTTAAAGTGCTGCCTGCTAAAGTTCCGTCAGCTAAAGTTGCCATATCATCTTTAAGATAAACTTTTTGATCCGAAAAATGATATTCACCTTCGTGCATACCGCCGGCACGAATTGAGTCGGTAATTAAAATAATATTTTTTGGTGTCTTATATTTTAATAAAAGTTCCATCATAGCCGGATGTACATGAAATGTATCAGCAATTAATTCAATTTTTAATTCATCTCGTAACAATGCTGCTGTCATTATACTAGGATTTCTATGATGCATCTGTTTCATGGCATTAAACATGTGCGTAACGTGACATGCTCCATGATCAATAGCTTTCGTAATATCCTCGTAGGAAGCCGTTGAATGACCGATAGAACAAATTACACCCCTGAATGAGGCTTCTCTAATTACGTCCAGTGAGCCTTCTAATTCGGGCGCAATTGTCATAATTTTCATGTACCCTTCGGATGCATTCCACATTTCATTAAAACTTTCAACAGTGGGAGTCCATAAATAATCTTCATTCATCGCGCCTTTATATTCAGGGTTTAAATATGGACCTTCCATATGTATCCCTTTAATATTAGATTTAGGATGAGTTTTAATATATTTTGCCAATCTGCTTAAATCAGCTAATAATGCATCTTTTGGTTTGGCGTGTAAACTTGCCATTAATGTAGTAGAGCCTTGGGCTAAAAAATAGTTGCTTATTTTTTCAATACCTGTTTCATCTTCATCCGAAAAACCATAACCTCCGCCTCCATGTACTAATAAATCAACAAATCCGGGGGCTATAATATTTCCGCTTACATCAATAACTTCTGTTTCATCGGTAAAATTTATTTCATTTGTATTTCCAATTTCATAAATTTTATCATCCTCAATAATAATCGTTCCATTATTCACAACTCTAAACGGGGTAATAATTTTACCGCCGACTAATGCTAACTTACTCATTATTTGCTATTTCCTTTTTTAATATATGCTTAAAATTACTAATCGTTTTTGGAATATCCGGTGTATTAAAAATAGATGAACCGACAACAAATATATCAACACCTAAATCGCCTAATTCCTTTATATTACGATGAGTTACACCGCCATCAAGTTCAATTAAAAAATTCTTGTTTAATTTTTTACGTAATTCAACTAATTCAACTATTTTATTTTTTGTATATTCAATAAATAATTGACCGCCAAAACCCGGATTGACAGACATAAGCAAAACATAATCAACTATATTTGCAATTTCCGTTAAACAAGAGACCGGAGTTGCCGGATTTATGGCAATACCGGCTTTTACATTGTCACTTTTTATTTTATTAATAAGTCTATCGGTATGTACATTTCCTTCATAATGGACGGAAATATATTTTGCTCCGGCATCAACAAAGTCCTCAATAAAATTTTCGGGATTATTTATCATTAAATGCACATCTAATGGTAACTTTGTTACAGCGGTAATCTTTTTAACCAAAATTGGTCCAAAAGTAATATTTGGAACAAACTGTCCATCCATAACATCACAATGGATTAAATCGGCTTTTCCTTTTTCTAATAATTTGATTTGAGATCCGAGATTAAGAAAATCGGCGGATAAAATAGAGGGGGCTAATATTTTCATGGTATCACTTTGTATTTGTTAATTTACTTACAACTAAGTCTATTGCATCACCAACAGCAACTTCTTTATCAGGAGCAGGGTATTGATCCATAACAGTATTTGGTAATAAAGTTGGTGAAGGAATACTAGTTGTTTGACCTAATACAAGTGAATTTTGTATTATTAATCGTTTTGCTTCGTCTAAAGATTTGCCGTATAAATTTGGAACAACGGTTTTTTGAATTGCGGGACCCGAACTTATTGCTATATCAACACTTGTTCCTCTGGCTACTTGTTCACCTGATGAAACAAATTGTTTTACTACAATTTCTTTTTCAATTTCTGATTCCACGTTTGTAACAGTTCCCATTTTTAGTCCCAATCTGTCAAGACTAATTTTTGTATCGCGTAATGTTTTACCCACCAAAGAAGGCATTTTAACCATTGGTTCTCCCCCGCTTATATAAAGAGAAATCCTGCGTCCCTCTTTAACAATTGAATATGCGGGAGGATCTTGAGCAATTACATGATTCCGAGGAATTTTTTCATCGTAATGAGTACCTGCAATAAAAACATTTAAATTTTGATCATCCAAAAGTTTTTCAGCATCAATTCTGGATTTTTTTACCAAATTTGGTACTTTAACTTCGGATTCATAAACAAACCAGGGCATTAAAATTAAATCGAAAACAAAAAGAAAAACAATTCCTGCAACTGAAAATATCAAAAATTTTTTTAGTTTTTTGTTATCATCTAACTTTCTTTTAATTTTATCAAAGTCTTTGGTCATAATATGTTTTATTTAAGTTTTATTTTTTGTATTTTTTTGAATGTAAATATAAAAAAACAATTTAAGATATGACAGTAATTTACTTTATTTTGTTATTTAAAGATAATTAATAATTTATAAGCAGGAGAAAATATGTTTAAAGACCAGCCAAAAGGCTTGCCGGTGCTTTTTTTTACGGAAATGTGGGAACGATTTGGGTTTTATTTAATGCTTGGAATATTCACTTTGTATATGATTGATCCCAAATCGAATGGAGGAATGGGTTTTGGTGTGTTAAATGCAACCGATATATACGGTACATACATTGCGCTGGTTTATTTAACACCATTTATTGGTGGTCTTTTAGCTGATAGATTATTGGGATATAGAGTTGCTATTACCCTTGGCGGTATTTTAATGGGGTTAGGTTACATTGGATTGGCTTTTGCTTCCGATTATATGTTTTATGTATCTTTATTATTTATTATTGTCGGAAATGGATTCTTTAAACCGAATATTTCAACTTTAGTTGGTAATATTTATAGTGATGAAAAATATCGTCCTTATAAAGATGCCGGATTTAATATTTTCTATATGGGTATAAACATTGGTGCTTTTGCATGCAATTTTATTGCGGCTTATTTAAGAAATAATTTTGGTTGGGGTTATGCATTTTTTGCCGCCGGAATAGGTATGTTTATTGGACTTATTTGGTTTTGGATGGGTTCAAAGCATATTAAACATGCTGACGTCATTAAACCGACTAAACCTGAAGATACTCCAATTGGAAAAATTATAGCAACAATATTTTTACCGGCTGCTGTTTTTGGTATTATCGGGTGGTTTATTCCACAAATATTATTTGGTAAAGCGTTAATTGGTTCACATTCTACCGATGCGTTTTTATTTGCTTCAATTCCTGTTGTTTATTTTTATGCTTCATTATGGAAAAAAGCTAAATCAAAAGAAGATAAAGATTCAATTGGTGCTTTATTAGCCGTATTTAGCGTTGTAATAATCTTTTGGGCAATTTTTCATCAAAACGGTTCAGCTTTAACTTTATGGGCCGAAAGATATACTGATAGAGAATTACCTGCCGCCGTACAGGGTGTTTCCGATGTTTTAAGGTTTACTGAAGAAGCAAAACCAAATCTTCAATTAGTAACTAAGGTTGATTTACATGGAACCCCTATTTTAGATGCATCAGGAAAACCTGTTGTTGAAGAAACTGTTGCCCCCTATTTCCAAAATTTACCAAAAGATAAATGGCCTAAAGAAGGTAAAAGTTTAAAACTTCTTTCAACTGAAATTTTTCAATCGATAAATCCGTTTTTTGTTGTAATATTAACACCGGTTGTTGTTGGGTTTTGGGGATTCTTAAGACGTAAAAAGAAAGAACCTTCAACTCCAACTAAAATTGGTATTGGTATGCTTATAACTGCGTTATCAACAACAGTTATGATGATTGCCGTTGCTGCTTCGAACAATGGAGAAATCAAAAGTTCAGGTATGTGGCTTGTTATGACTTATGGTGTTATTACATGCGGCGAGTTATGTTTAAGCCCTATGGGATTAGCTTTGGTTTCAAAATTGAGCCCTCCCCGGCTTACTTCGCTAATGATGGGAGGTTGGTTTTTGTCAACATCAATTGGTAATAAATTATCAGGTGTGTTATCCGGTATTATGGTAAGCATTGATAACAAAATTTATTTATTTTTAATTAACTTTGTTGGTGCTTTATTTGGTGCTTTATTGATTTTTATAATTCTAAAATGGTTAAAAAGAGTATTAACACAATACACTAAATAAATAATTTATCAAATATTAGGGAGTTCAATGGTTGATTCGATATGCATTTTTGAAGGAATATATTACAAAAGGCTTTTACCTCTTGTATATATGCGTCCAGAATACGATCTAAGGTGTGGTATATTAACCTTAAGAGAAAAAATTCAACGCAGCTATCCCGATATTCCGGTTAGCCTTCACTGTCGTGGATATTTGACAGAAACGATGAAGGAAAATAATCCAAATTATCATATTAATGAAATTGTTGGTAAATCTTGTTTATTTGTAAATGGCAGAGCACTGGCTGATAGTACTTTTGCCGAAAAAGTACCTCTAAACGGCGAAGATGTTTTATATGTTAATGCCGATCAAGTAGTTGCAGCTAGAGTAAGCGGAACAAAACTTGATATTTTAAAGCAGGCACTTAATGATGTATTTACATTATCCGATTTTTCGGACTTGTTTAAAATTGAAGTTGATATTAAATTAATCAGTTATCCATGGGATTTAATTAATAACAACGGTAAAGCAATTATTGATGATTTTAACTGGCTTGTAACTGACAGGAAAAACACAATAAAAGGTAAAATTTATGACGGAGTTTATTTATTAAACAAAGATAATATTTATATTGAAGAAGGTGCGATTGTTAAACCCGGTGTTGTTTTAGACGCTGAATCCGGGCCCATTTATATTGGTAAAGATGCAATGATATTTCCAAATGCGTACATTTTAGGTCCTTGTTTTGTAGGAGCCAAAACGCAAATAAAAGCTGGTGCAAAAATTTATGAAGATACCAGTATTGGTGAAGTTTGTAAAGTTGGTGGTGATGTTGAAACTTCAATAATCCATTCACATTCAAATAAGCAGCACGATGGATTTTTGGGGCATTCGTATCTTGGTATGTGGGTTAATTTAGGTGCCGATACGAATAATAGTGATTTAAAAAATAATTACGGCAGCGTTAAGGTTGTAATTAATGATGAACAGATTGATTCAGGATCGCAATTTATGGGATTGACCATGGGCGATCATGCTAAAACTGCAATAAATACAATGTTTAATACGGGAACTGTTGTAGGTACAGCTAGTAATATTTTTGGTGGTGGTTTTCCTCCTAAATACATCCCCTCTTTTACTTGGGGCGGGCCGGAAGCAATGACCACTTATGATTTAGAACGAAGTATTGATGTTGCTAAACGTGTAATGGCGCGAAGAAAACATGTACTTACCGAAGCTACTGAAAGATTATTTAAAAAGGTTTTTGACCTGACGCGTGATGAAAGGAAAAAAAGAGGTATGCCAAATTAATTAATTTTATAAAATTATTTTTGAGATTAGAATGCGTTTAATTATTCAACCAAATTATGAAAAGGTTTCTTTATGGGCTGCTAAGTTTATTGTTAATAAAATTAATGAATTTAAACCGACCCCTAAAAAACCATTTAAATTAGGACTTCCAACAGGTTCTTCCCCTCTTGGCTTATACAGAGAATTGATTAATTTGTACCAGGAAGGGAAAGTTTCATTTCGCAATGTGGTTACTTTTAATATGGATGAATATGTTGGTTTACCGGAAGATCATCCGCAAAGTTATCATTATTTTATGTGGTCTAATTTTTTTGAACATGTTGATATTTTGAAAAAAAATGTGAACATATTAAATGGTAATGCAAAAGATTTAAACAAAGAATGTGAAAATTACGAAGCAAAAATTAAATCGCTTGGAGGTATTAATTTATTTTTGGGCGGAATTGGTCCTGATGGACATATTGCTTTTAACGAACCCGGCTCTTCATTAGGTTCACTGACTCGTGTTAAAACTTTAACAATGGATACAATTATTGCTAATTCAAGATTTTTTGATAATGATATTAATCTTGTTCCAAAAACTGCTTTAACGGTAGGTGTAAAAACTGTTATGGATTCCGAGGAGGTTATTGTAATTATTTCGGGTCATTCAAAATCAAGAGCCTTAGCAAAAGTTGTAGAAGAGGGTGTAAATCATATGTGGACTGTTAGTGCTTTGCAGCTTCATCCTAAAAGTATTATCGTTTGCGATGATGCATCAACTGTTGAATTAAAAGTAGGGACCGTAAATTACTTTAAGGATATTGAGTTTCCAAATCTGGATCCGGATACCTTGCAGTAAATAAAAAGTTCTTTATTATTCACCCTTCTCATTTTGAGAAGGGTTGAATTGAATTATCATCACTTCAGTAGAAGGATTAATAAATCCGGGAGGAACAATATCATTAAAAATTTATATCTTAATGTTTATTGTTTTCCGAAAAGTTCTCTTAATCCTTATTTTTTAATATCTTAAATAAAAAAATCAATGTTTAATAATTATTTATTTTTAAAACGACATCTTTTAGAATTAGGAAATGAACTTATCGGTTTGATTGCCGAAGAAGTATTTACGCAAGAAAAAGATACTTTGTTCATTTCAATTGGTAATTCACAATTCCCCTATTTGCATCTAATTATTTCTACGAATGCAAATGCACCATATATTTTAACAAAACAAGAACATCATAAAGCAAAAAAAAATACAATACTTTTTTTTAATAATTACTTCCCTGCTAAAATAATTGATATTCTATTTTGTAAAAACGATAGAATTATTAAAATTGTTTTAAGTACAGGTGTTTTATATTTTTATTATTCCGGTCCCAAAACAAATGTTTTATTTGTATCAAAAAATGAATATTTAAGTTTTAAAAGAATTGACGAAGAAAATTTAAGTGAAAAGGTTGAAGAATTAAACAATTTGGAATTTATTAAGCCCAAAGTAGTTTGTGTAGATCTCAATATTAACAATATAGATAATAATATTAAAAATGTTTATGAAACTAAAAGGTTTAATAAAGAACTTGAACATAGGAAAATTATTTTTCCATTAATTCCACTTGAAGAATTAAAAATTGGAATAATTGATGATATATTAAAAAATAGAATTGTTGTGTTTTACGATAAAATGCTTAATTCGGTGTTTATGCAGCCGGAAAGTTTTTTTATTTCTGAAAATGCTGAAGTAATAAAGTACTTTTTAACACTTAATGATTCTATTCATTATTATTTAAGTTTGCAGCAAAAATTCAAAACAATAATTAATTTAAAAACCACTATCGGTCGTTATTTAGAAAAAGAATTGGTAAAACTTAGCGATAAATTAAATAATCTCAAAAACAGAATTGAAAACGGATCAAAAGAAGAGATATATAAAAATTATGGAAATTTGCTTTTATACAATATAAATTCCTATAAAAAAATCTCTGATAAATCAGTTGAAGTATTTGATTATAACGTTGAAAAATGGATTAATTTAATCATAAACAGTAAATTTAATTATCAAAAAAATATTGATTTATTTTTTGAAAAAGCAAGAAATGAAAAGATAAGTTATAATAAATCAATTGAATTATTTAATTTGACGGAAAATAAATATAAAAAATTAATTAAAATAAAAGAAAAATTTGATGTAATTGAAGATATAAAAGATTTTATAAAATTAAAGGAAGAATTAAAATTGGGTTCCGAAAAACAAAACGAATATAACAACGAAAAACAATTTAATTTTAAAACATATATCTGTTGTGGAAAATATAAAGTATACGTTGGTAAGGATAGTACAAATAATGATTTGCTTACGACAAAATTTGCAAAACAGAACGATTATTGGTTTCATGTAAGAGGGACTTCCGGTTCACACGTGGTTTTAAGAGTTGAAAACACAAAAGAGGTTGTTCCTAAAAATGTATTAAAATCGGTAGCATCTTTAACCGCATATCACAGTAAAGCTAAAACTGCCGGTACAGTACCGGTTGTTTATACCTTAAAAAAATATGTTTTAAAAAAGAAAGGAATGAATGTTGGTCAGGTAGCTTTATTAAAAGAAGAGGTTTTATTGGTTAAACCGGAAATTCCGGCTGATTGCGAGTTTATTAGTGGGACTGGAGAATGATGTTTTAAATATTGATTAATGTATAAATATTTTTTGATAAAATAAATGACATTTGAAGGATAATTTATTTGTTTTTTTTTTGATTTTGCGTATATTAATTTAAGCTCAAGATTATTATTTAATAGTTTTAATATCGCTGAGGTAAAAGGAATGGTACAATTATTTGAAGTGCGGAAAAACCTATTTATTTTTTTTAATTATACTAAAAACCTTTGTAAACAAATATCGTTTTTTTTTGAAGCAATTTCCTCTTTATTAATTTATTTTTTATTTTCTCTATTATTTTTTATAACCCCTTTTATAAAGCTTTTAGCCCAGGATTCTACAGAACAAAAAAGCAACATTGATTTTTATGAATTAAGTTTAGAACAATTAAGCAAAATTGTAATAACAGCTTCAAAAACTCCCCAATCAATTGATAAAATAACTCAAAAAATTGATGTTGTATCGGAAAAAGATATTTCTAAAATTGTTATGGGAAATAGAAATGTTGCAGAACTAATTCAGTATTTACCCGGGGCATCTGTTAAAGTATTATCACGAAATGATGTTAATTGGGGTGCATATGGCGGCATTGGTACAAAATATAACACGTATATGATTCAAGGTCTGCCAATTGATGGATTTATGGATCCCGTTGGTTTAAGTATTATGGGTATTCAGCGTATAGAGGTGCAAAGAGGACCAGCATCAATACTTTATTCAAATTATTTATCGCAAGATTTTGCCGGTAATCAAAGTCCTCTGGCAGGTACTGTAAACATAATTGTTAAAGAAGATGTAACAACACCTGTTACGTCAATGGATGTGGAATACGGTTCATATAATACGTATAAAGCCAAAGTTTTTCATGCAAATCGTTTCGGTAAATTTAGTGTGTTGGGAGGTTTGTCGTACGAAAATTCCGATTATACAAACTACGGGACTACCAATTCATGGTTAAACATGCAAAAAAATCCGGAATATCAAAAAATTAAGATATTTTTAGGTACATCTTATTATTTAGATACGCAAGAAAAACATAAATTGACTTTTTACGGTAATCAATCTTTTCAATTAGGTGATTTTGGAAGAATTAATAGAGAATTTGATTTTAAGTACAGCTTAATTAATTTAGCTTATTCCGGCAAAATAACGGAAAAATTAAAATTAAATGTAAAAGCAGGATTACGAAAATATTATCGTGATTGGCAGGAAGATAACGAAATTAATTCGGTAATGGTTTTGAAAGAAACCGATGGAGTTGAACAAACTATTTTACCTTTTGATGCTGCTTTTAGTTACCACCATTTAAATAACAGTTTATTAAGTGTTGGAACTGATTTTCAGCATGCATCATATTTAACATGGATTAAAACCTTAGAAAATGAAAAAATTACAGGAAATGATGCTTCAGCAAATCAACTTGGTTTTTATATTCAGGAAGAGTATCAGTTGGAAAATTTTACCTTACGAGGTGGTGGACGATTTAATATAATTAAATACGAAATTAATAAATTTGATAGAATTACACCGGAAGTAAACAGTAAAGATTGGAAAGTATTTTTATGGAGCTATGGAGCTAAATATCATTTATCCGAAAAAGTTTTTTTGTTTACAAATGGCGGCAGTAGTTTTTTAACTCCGGGATTAAAATCACTTGGCGGAACATTATCAATAAATGATATTTACGTTCCTAATAAAAATGGTCAATTACCAAATCCGGATTTAAAACCGGAAAACGGAATGGGTTTTGACATTGGAGCCGAAATTGTTTTGTTTAATGATTTTGATGTATCTTTACGTTTATTTAACAATATTATTAATGATGCAATTATTGATATTGTAATTAGTGAAAATCCATCACAAACAAAATCTATTAATGCCAGCGGCAATACAACTATAAAAGGATTTGAGTTAAGTGTAAAACAAAAAATAGATGAAAATTTTAATTGGTTTGCAAACGTTACTTATACCAATTCGAAAATGTCAAATTCTGTAAACAGCGATCAGGATGGAGTTGAAATTCCGTTTGTTCCGGAATTTATGAGTAATTTAGGATTTACTCTATCATTACCCTATGGTTTAGAATTTAATGCTATGCTCCATTTAGGTGGTATTATTTACGATAGTAATACAAAAATTAACAGGCATAGTTTTAATTCAAAAGAACTATTAAATATTGTGGCTTCAAAAGAATTTAATATTAGTAACGAAAATAAATTAAATTTATTTATTAAGTTGTACAATGTTACTAATAATAAATACGAAATGCCTTGGCAATTTAAGGATCCGGGTATTAATTTTACTATGGGATTGAACTTAGTTTTTAATACATTTTAACAATTCAGGAAGTAATTTTGTTATACTAAAAAATAAATATTATTAATTAACAATAGTTGATCATATGAAAAAGCTATTTATATTTGTTGTGATAATAATTGTTTGGCTTTTACTCCCCTTTTCTGTTTCTAAGTCGCAAAATTTGCAGCGTCATGAAGCAATTTCCGCATACATTTATAACTTCGCAAAAAATGTACAATGGCAAAATGAGGAGTCTTTTAAAGAGTTTCATTTCCTTGTACTTGGAGATGATGAAAACATTATTAAAGAATTAAACGCACTTTCTGTAAATAAAAAACTCCGCAATAAATTAATTAAAATCATATCATCAAATACTTTGGGTAGTTTAAATAGTGTACAACTAATTTTTGTAACTAAAGGTCAAACAAATAATTTGGCTGAGATATTTGATAAAATTGAAGGTAAAAATATTCTGCTTATTACAGATGGATGTACAGATAAACGATTGATTATGATAAATTTTTATGATTCTGAAAAAGGAAAACTTTTATTTGAAATAAACAAAGCAAATATAATTAACCAACATTTAACAATTATGCAGGATATGATTCTTCTTGGAGGTACTGAAGTTGATGTTGCGGCTTTGTATAAAGAAGGACAGAATAGTTTACGAAGTTTGCAAAAGCATTCGGATGATCTTGAAAACAATATCAAAAAACTTAATAAAATTACAAATGATAAAAATCAAGAACTAAAAATTCAAAAAGATAGTCTTGAAAGGCAAAATATTAAAATACAAGAGCAGGAAAAACTGTTTAATAAAATGTCATTTGACCTAAACGAACGGAATAAGGAATTAGCAGCTCAGATTCAAAAAATAAAAGAGCAGCAAGATATTTTTGATAAACAAGCAATTGAAATTAAAAACCAAAAAGAAGCACTTGTAAAGGGAAACGAATTATTACTAATTCAAAAAGAAAATATTCAGTCGCAAAAAGACGAAATTTCAAAACAAACTATCGTTCTTGAAAGTCAAAATAAAAAACTTCATTGGCAGGAACAACTTGTTTATTTACTTATAGTTATAATTCTTTTGGTAATCGGTCTGTTTGTGTTAATATTTAGAAATTATACAATAAAGAAAAAATTAAATAAGGAATTGGAAGAAAAAGTTTTACAAAGAACAAAAGAATTACTAAATACAAATGAACAATTAATATTTGAGCTAAGTGAAAGAAAAAAAGCTGAAGAAGAATTAAAAAAATATCACGAGCATCTTGAAGATATGGTAAAGGAAAGAACACGTGAATTGGCAATAGCTAAAGATAAAGCAGAATCGGCTGATAGGCTTAAATCCGCTTTCCTTGCTACAATGTCGCACGAACTGCGCACACCGCTTAATTCTATTATTGGTTTTACCGGAATATTAATGAAAGGTATTGCCGGGCCGTTAAATAGTGAACAATTAAAACAACTTGGTATGGCAAAAGGAAGTGCTCATCATTTATTAGATTTGATTAACGATGTTTTGGATATCTCAAAAATAGAAGCCGGTGAATTAGTTGTTTCATTAAAGCCATTTGATTTGAGCAAATCTTTACAAAAAGTTATATCCTCTGTTCAGCCTCTGGCAATAAAAAAGAATTTAGAGGTTAGTTTAGAGATAGCCGATGATGTAAATGAAATAATTAGCGATGGACGAAGAGTTGAACAAATCTTCTTAAATTTGATTAATAATTCAATAAAATTCACGGATTCCGGATATGTTAAAATTGAAAGTAAAAAAGAAAATGGAAACATAGTTACAAAAGTAATTGATTCAGGTATTGGTATTAAAGAAGAGGACAGAGATAAATTATTTAAACCATTCAGCCAAATTGATACCGGAATTACTCGAAACCATGAAGGAACCGGCCTTGGATTATCGATATGCAGCAGATTAATTGATAAATTAGGGGGAAATATTTCTGTTGAAAGTACAATTGGTATTGGAAGCACATTTATTGTATCTTTACCAATTAATAACTAATTTACTAAAGAATTATTATATATTTGGAAATAAAATGAAAACGAAAATATTAATTATTGAAGATAACGAGCAAAACATGTATATGCTTTCTTTTTTACTTGAAAGTAATAATTATGAAGTTATAAAAGCATTTAATGGTCCTTTAGGTATTAATGCTGCAACTGAAACTAAACCCGATATTATATTATTAGATATTCAGCTTCCTGAAATGGATGGGTATACTGTTGCGCGTAAAATACGTGAGTATCAAGATTTAAAAAAAGTTCCTATAATTGCCGTTACTTCTTATGCAATGCCTGGTGATAAAGAAAAAGTTATGGAAGCCGGTGCTACCGGTTATATTGAAAAACCAATAGATCCTGATACATTTATTTCGCAAATGTTATCATTTATACCCCAAGAATAAAAAACAGAACGAGAAATCTAATGAATATATTAATAGTTGATGATAAAATTGAAAATTTATACATGTTAGAATTGTTATTAAATGGTTCCGGTTATAAAGCTATTTGTGCAAATAATGGAGCAGAGGCATTAGGATTTGCTCATAAAAACAAACCCGATTTAATTGTATCTGACATTCTAATGCCGGTTATGGATGGTTACACTTTATGTCGTGAATGTAAAAAAGATGAAGTACTTTGTAATGTCCCCTTTATTTTTTATACCGCAACATATACCGATCCAAAAGATGAAGAATTTGCATTAAGTTTAGGTGCGGATAAATTTTTGTTAAAACCTATTGACCCGGATTCTTTTTTGGAGATAATTTCAACTTTTGTAAGTGAAATGCAAGAAAAAAATATTACCACAAAAAATACTATTGAATTGCCCGAAACTATCATTTTGAAAGAGTACAATGAAACACTTATTAGGAAACTTGAAGATAAAATGACTCAATCTGAGATTTCCGAAAAAGAGTTAAAAATTAAAAATATTGCTTTACAAAAAGAAATTGAAGACAGAAAAAAAGCTGAAAAAACTATTAGAGAATATTCAGCTAATCTTAACTCGCTTATTAATAATAGAAATGAGTTGATTTGGTCGATTGATACCGATTTTAATTATATTATTTTTAATAATTTTTATCAAGATTTTTGTGCAGAATTATTTAATGTGAAAATAATTTATGGATTAAATGCCCTTTCGTTTTTCAAAAATGACGAACGGGAATTTTGGGAAATAAAATACACTTCAGCAATTTTAGGCAATAAAACTAAGTTTGAATTTAACATAAAAATTAAAAACAAATTACATTATTTTGAAGTTTTTTTAAACCCAATTATTTCTGATGGCGAGATAACCGGATTATCTGCAATAAGTATGGATATTACAGAGCGTAAAATGGCGGTATTGGAATTACAAGCCGCAAAAGAAAAAGCTGAAGAAATGAATAGGCTTAAAACAAGTTTTCTGGCTAATATGAGTCATGAATTGCGTACACCATTAATGGGTATTTTAGGTTTTGCTGACATCTTAAATGATGAATTTATCTCGCCTACTCAAGTTATTATGGTTGAAAATATTATAAAATCGGGAAAAAGGCTTAATGAAACTTTACAATTAATTTTGGATTTGGCTAATGCGGAATCAAATAAATTAAAAGTAGTTGAAAAAAGTATTGATATTAATAAATCAATTAAAGAAACAATAGCACCATTTTATTCTGCAGCTGAAAATAAAAAGCTTTTATTGGAGTACACGGAATGTAATGAACCAATTTATGTAAAATTGGATGAAAGGTTATTTTCCCGAATTATTAATAATTTATTAAATAACGCAATAAAATTTACTAATGAAGGTAAAATTATTGTTGAGGTAATCAAAAAGATTATAAATGATAATTATTATGTATTAATTAAAATAATTGACACTGGAATTGGAATAGAACCGGAGAACCAAAAAATTATTTTTGATCCGTTTCGTCAGGCAAGTGAAGGCTGGGGTAGAAATTTTGAAGGATCCGGATTAGGATTAACTATTTCGAAAAAAATGACAGAAATTATGAATGGAACAATTTCTGTTGAAAGTAATATTAATAAAGGTTCTGTTTTTACAGTACAATTCCCTATCAATAATGAATACAATGAAGAAAATAATAAATTAGACTCGGATAATTTCAAAACTGTTACTAAAAAAGATCAAATAGATGTTCTTTATGTTGAAGACGAAGAAATTAATCGCAACCTTATAAGATTGTATTTAAAGAATTTTTATAATGTAGATACTGCCGCAAATGGGCGCGAAGCTATAAAAATGATTTTGAATAAAAACTATGACATATTTTTAATGGATATTAATCTTGGTAAAGAGATGGATGGAATTCAAGTTACTAAGGAAATAAGAAAGTTGGATAAATACAAATATGCACCAATAATTGCTGTAACAGCTTATACAATGGCCGGCGACAGAGAAGAATTTATCAGAGGCGGATGTACACATTATATAGCTAAACCATTTAAAAAAGATGATTTATTAAAACTTTTATCAACTACCTTAAAATAAAATATATAAATACTTAAATAAAGAGGCATATTTTTATTATTTGAAATTTAAGTATTTATTACTATTTTTATTAACAACTTTTATTTACTTAAGTAGCTAACTGCTCAAATGAATATATTCAAATTAAATTACAAATATATAGCCTCAATAGCTATTTGTTCAATTTTTATTTCATTTTTATATAATTATATTTCTCCAAAAGGAATAAATATATTCCCCCAAAAATCCATTTTGGAAAGTGAAATTGAAAAGCCTGGTGGCAATAAAAAAAATAAGATAAATATTGTTACTGTAGAAATAGCAAAAAAATTATTTGATGAAAATAGTGCAGTATTTATTGATGCTAGAGATCCATGGGAGTTTTCGGAGGGACATATTTTTAATGCTGTTAATATTCCCGAATTTAGCTTTAGCCCTTATATGCCCATTGTTAAAAGTTTGGATAAAAATGCTGCTTATACTATTTATTGCAGTAGTAGTGATTGTGAATTAAGCCGACGGCTCGCCTCTCGTTTAAAAGATTCAGGATTTACAAATTTAGTCGTTTTTTCCGATGGTTGGGAATCATGGCTGAATGCCCGTTATCCAATATTCAGGAAATAATATGAAATATAAAGTTTTTAATAATAAATATTTAATTTTTGTATTACGATTTTTTATCGGTTTTATTTTTGTTTATTCAGGAATTGAAAAAATATCAAACCCTTCAGCGTTTTCAGAAGCAATATTAAATTATAAAATAATTAATCTCGAAATATCTAATATGGTTTCAATTGTACTGCCATGGTTTGAATTATTAGTAGGTGTTTTGTTTATATTTAAAATAAACGTTAAAGAAAACATTGTCATTATTGGTATTTTACTTTTAACCTTTAATTTGCTTATTGCTATTGCAATTTTACGCGGATTAAATATCGATTGCGGTTGTTTTGGAACTTCGTATGGTGTAAAAGTTGGTATTTTAAAATTGGCCGAAAATTTTGGATTATTTTTAATCTGTTGTTATTTATATTATTTTTCAAAAGATACTCAAAACAATTGTGATTTATTATAGTGGGAAACATGTTGGATATTAAAAAAATTGAAAGGATTTTAATAATTAAATTGAGGGGTATTGGAGACGTAGTTTTAACAACAATTGTATTGGATAATCTGCGTGAAGTGTTTCCCGATTCCCAAATAGATTTTTTAACCGATAACCCAAGCGTACCGCTTTTAAAACCATTAAAGCAAATTGACAATGTTATTGGATTTAATAGAAAAAATATTTTTAAAAGATTATTATTGTTCCCATTAATTAGAAAAACACAATACGATTTGGTATTGGATTTTTTTTCTAATCCTGCAAGTGCTCAATTAACATATTTTAGCAAAGCGAAATATCGTGTTGGATTTCCATATAAAGGTAGAACATATGCATATAATTATTTTGGACCTGCTGAAAGAGGTAAATATCATTCTGCCGACCTCAATCTAGAATTACTAAAAAATATTGATCTGCCTTATAATAACAAAACATTATATGTTGGTTTAGAAGATAAACACATAAAATTTGCAAATAATTACTTTTATAGTAACTTTAATAAAAAGGATTTTGTTGTTGGAATTATTCCTGGCGGAGGCTGGCAGTCCAAAAAGTGTGATCCAATAAAATTTGCTGAAATTGCTGATGAAATAATATTAAAGTATAATGTAAAGGTACTTTTATTATGGGGACCCGGTGATAAAGTTGAAGCTGATGAAATTATTCGTTTTATGAAAAATAAATCAATTATTGCACCTCCAACAACAATTAATCAAATGGCTGCAATTATACAAAAATGTAAAATAATTATTGCAAACGATAGCGGTCCGATGCATATTTCGGCTGCTTTAAATACTCCCACATTAGCAATTCATGGTCCAACAAACCCCAAATTACAAGGTCCTTACGGTGACAAACACGAATGGGTCAGATATGATGAACTTGATTGTATAGAATGTAATTTGCTGGAATGTCCTAAACAGCATCAGTGTTTTATTGATCTCCCCTTATCAAGGATAATAGGTAAAATTGATAAAATAATCGAAAAAAACAATCTGCATTTTGAATTATGAAAAAAATTGAAATAATATTCAAAAATATTTTACTTTCACTTTTGCTTTTTTTTAATAAAAGAGTTGGTAATAATAAAACTCTTCCAGAGAAATTTACTCCTAAAAAGGTGTTATTTATTCGTTTAAATCGAATTGGAGATGCACTTGTTACAACTCCCTTATTGAAACTTTTAAAAAACAAATTAAACATTGAGATACACGTACTTGCTGATAAAAAAAATTATTTTGTTTTTGAAAATCAAAAATTTATTGATGCTGTGTTTATATTTAATAAAGGACTTGATGGTTTTAAAGAGTACATCAGACTAATAAAAAATGAAAAATATGATATTATTGTAGATTTGCACGATGATGTATCAACAACTGTGAGTTTTTTACTTGCATTATCAAAAGACAGCCAAATTTATGGTTTGAAGAAAAATAATGTTAAATTATATACCAAAACTGTTGATAGAATAGATTCCACAAAAAATCATGTAATTAATAGAATTATGGAATTAGTTAAATTATTCAATATCGATATAAATGATCAAAACGTAAATGTTTGCTTTAATTCAACCGAAGAGGATTTTAATAGAGTAGATAATTTTATTAAAAATAACTACAAAGAAAATAAACCAATTGTAGGAATAAATATTTCAGCCGGAAACAAGGCAAGATTTTGGGGTATTGGTAGATATAGACAGTTAGTTGATTTTTTTAGTGAGTATGATGTAAATATTGTTCTCTTTTGCACAACTAGAGAAATAAAAACCGCTATTGAAATTGCCAGATCAAAAATTCCCATATTTTACACTCCAAATTTTTCAACCATTTCGGCATTTATCTCTAAGTTGAGTTTTTTCTTTACACCGGATACCGCTAGTGTTCATTTAGCTTCAATATATAAAATACCAATTTATGGATTATATGTAAAATACAACACTAATGACGTAATTTGGTATGCTTATCAATCGGAACATAAAGAATCTATAACAACTGAAAGTAATTTAGATAATATGGAATTTAATGACGTAATTAATGATTTAAAACCTTTTTTTGAGAATATTTATCATGCAAAATAATATATATACATGCAAAAATTTTAATGGATATAAACCCTGTTTTTCAGACCATAATTGTCTTACCGATGGTTGTAAACAACACAAACCAATGGGAAAAAAGATTTTAATAATTAACCTTGATGCAATGGGCGATGTTGTTATGACAACTGCGCAACTTCCGGCAATTAAACGTAAATACCCCGATTCAACTATTTATTGGGTAACCTTAAAAATTTCAGCAGGTGTTTTAGAAAACAATCCTTTTATTGATAAAGTGCTTCCGTATGATTTTGAAACGTTGTCTATTCTAAATCATATTGAATTTGATTTAGCAATGAATGTTGACAAATCTTTACGTTCCGGTGCACTTATCACTTCTGTTAAGGCAGACAAAAAATTAGGATTTGGAATTGATAAAAACGGTAAAATTATTCCTCTAAATAAAGGTGCTGAATATAATTACATGCTTGGAATGGATGATTATCTTAAATTTAAGGTTAATCAAAAAACCGGACAAGAATACTTGGCAGAAACTTTTGAACTTGATTATAACCGGGATGATTATGTATTTCAATTTACAAAAGAAGAACTTAATTATATTCAAAATTATAAAGAACTTAATGGAATTTCAGAAAGTGATGAAATTATAGGTTTTAATACCGGATGTTCAAATACTTTTCCAAATAAAAAAATGAGTATAGAACAACATCAGGGTCTTATTAGAAGATTATTAAGTTTTAACAGATACAAAATAGTATTGCTTGGTGGTCCTGAAGATAAAGAGCGTAATGAACGCATTGCTGATGATTTTGATAACAGAGTTATAAATACTCCAACAGATAATGGGATAAGAAAAGGTGCCTGTTATGAAAGTATTCCGCAATTGATAATTACCGGAGACTCATTTGGTATGCACTTAGCTATTGCATTAAAAAAATATGTAATTGCTTGGTTTGGTTTAAGCTGCTGGACAGAAATAGATCTGTATGACAGAGGTATTAAGCTGTTCCCTGAAAAATTGGATTGCGCCCCTTGCTGGAAAAAAGTTTGTCCTTATAATTTGGAATGTATCTCATCTATCGATTTTGAAAAAATTATTGATGAAACTAACATATTTTTTAATAATCGTAAAAAATGAAATTATCATTAGTCGATAACTTTAAATTAATCGGCAAACCATATATTCTAGATGGAGCTAATGGCTCGTTAATTGAGCAGTTAGGCGGTAAAATTGACAAATATTTGTGGAGCTCGTTAAGTAATCTTACCAATCCAAAAATTGTTTCTGAAGTACACCAAAATTATATTAAAAGCGGTGCTCAAATTATTACCACAAATACGTTTAGAACCAATCCCGCTGCATTTATTATGGCTAATTTAGATTATGATTACGAAAAATTTGTAAAGGTTAGTGTTAATTTAGCTAAAGATTCAGTTTTGGAAAAAAATATATATATTGCCGGATCAAACTCGCCTGCTGAAGACTGTTATAAAATAAAAAGGGATTTGAATAAGAATAAACTTGAATATAATCATAAAAAACATATCGAATTATTATGGCACAATGGTGTTGATTTTATATTAAATGAAACCCAAAGTCATTTAGATGAAATTGAAATAATTTGCAATTTTTGTCATAGTTCAAAAATACCGTATGTAATAAGTTTATTTTTAGATGAAAAATTAAATTTGTTAAGTGGTGAAAGTATAACAGATATAATTGATTATGTGAAAAGTTACAAACCTATAGCAATTAGTTTTAATTGTATTGGCAGCGACTTATATAAAAAAATCAGACCGGATACTTACGATGATTATTTGTTTGGTTTTTATTTTAACTGTGGTGAAAAAAATAAACTGAATAATATTAAATGTGCCGTAACTGAACAAGAATATAAAAAAATAGTTAAAGAATTTATAAAAAATAATACTTTGTTTTTAGGAGCATGTTGTGGTTCTAATTACAATCATATTATTAAATTACGAGAATTAATTGATGAATCATATTGAAATAAAAGCCCCGGCAAAAATAAATATAGGTCTGAATATTACGTCCCGCAGACCTGATGGATATCATAATATTGAAACCATCTTTTATCCAATCCATGATTTATTTGATGTTATTAAAATTACAAAATCAAAAACATCCTCATTTAGGTGTAATGTAAAAGAAATTGACATTGATATGAATAATTTAATTTTGGCGGCAAAAAATAAACTAGAAAAATATTCAGGTAAAAAACTAAATGTTGATATCTACTGCGAAAAAAATGTTCCTATTGGTGCCGGTTTAGGCGGAGGAAGTTCGGATGCTGCTGCAACTTTAATTTCGCTTAATGAAATGTTCGAATTAGGAATTAAGTATGATGAAATGCTTAAAATTGCGCTTGAACTCGGATCGGATGTACCTTTTTTTGTAAAAGCTAAACCGGCTTATGCCGGCGGCAGAGGTGAAGAGTTGGAGCCAATTAATTTATCAATTGAATATCCAATTATTTTAATAAATCCAAATATTCATGTTTCAACAAAAGAAGCTTTTGCAAATGTTACTCCAATTAAATCGAAGCATAAATTAACTACTGCTTTTACTGATTCTAAAATTGATTTTGAATATTTAAAAAAGCATGTTAAAAATGATTTTGAGTTTTCAGTATTTGCCAAATATCCTTTATTATTAGAAATTAAAAATAAACTTAATAGTCTTGGCGCTAAATTTACTATTATGAGTGGAAGCGGTTCCACAATTTACGCTATTTTTGGAAATATTAATCAGGCTCGAATGGTGTATAATTCTTTTCCGAATAATTACTTTAAATTTTTAAGTCTGCCTGTTTAATAATTTTATCTAGTGGGGTTAATTTATTTGTTTTTGGCAATGGGATAGTTATCTTTACATTGGTTCCCGGTCTTTCAATACTCCCTATTTCAGAGGGACTGTTAATTTCCAACTTGCCCTTGATTTTATCAATAACCTCTTTTACCACAGAAAGCCCCATTCCGCTACCCTCATAATCCTTATTTTTAGTATTTGAAGCTCTATAAAATTGGGAAAAAACTTTATTAATTTCCTCTTTAGGAATACCAATTCCATTATCATTTAAAATTATAATTAAACTGTCAATAGAATCTTTGATTAAAATTTCTATCAAACCATCTTTTGGTGTATATTTAATTGAATTAGATAAAATGTTTGAAAAAGCCATTTCAATTAGCATTTTATCCCCTTTTATCGGTTTTGATAATTTGCATTCATCCTTAATTAATATTTGAATGTTTTTGGCTTTACATTGTTCACATAATTTTTCAATTATGTTTCGAATTAACACCTGCAAATCTAATTCTTCATAATTAAGTTGGGTTAAAAGCTTTAATTTACTAATTTTAAGGATGTTATTTATTAAATTGATTGATTCTTCGATTCTTTTTTTTACTCGCAATAATTTTTCTTCTACTTCCTTACTTATTGGTCCAACATATTTTTGCAGCACTATATCAATTATTGATTGAACGGCTGCTAATGGGGATTTAATTTCATGAACAATTCCCACAATATATTTCTGTTTTTCAATTTCGGAATCTTTTAATTCTTTAATGCTTTTTACTAATTGTTGTTCGCGCATATAAAGTTGGTGGGCAATTTTATTTGCCAAAAAGACACTGCTTAACATCATGGTACTAAATACTAGAATAAATAAAATTACATACGACATTGGGTGCACGGTGTAGTTTAAATACAATCCTGTAATAATGTGGCTGCTTATCCAATTATTATATTGAAGAATAATCATCGCTGAATATGTAATAATAATACTTAGACAAATTAAATATATTAAATGTCCGGGTAAAATTAAACTTCCGATAATCATGTGAAAAATATAAAAAAGATATATTGGTGAATCAATTCCACCAGTATAATAAACTAAAATTGTCAGCAAAATCAAATCCATTATCATTTGTATCAAAGATAAATGCATTTTGTTGAACTTATCAATAGAACAACCCACATATAGTCGTATCTTTTGAACCGAAACGTTATAAATTATTATAATTAAAGAGATTAGGCTTATTGCCCATGTTTGTTTTAAGGATAAATGCAGATTTAACAGATAATTAGAAATAAACAAAAACAATAAAAGCATCAATACAGCTAAATATCTAAGTTTAATAAATAGTGTATTTCTGCGGATTATAGCATCCCAGAATTCATCATAAAATACTGCCCAATGAGGTATTAATCTTAACATATCAGCTCGTTTTTATGAATGAAAAAAAAGCCGGATAAACCGGCTTTTTTATAAATAACTAAGCTATATACTTTCCTCTTTTAACATAATGAGTATGAAGAAGTTTGTGCGATTTGTGACCGCAAGGTCCGTCAGTTAAAAATTCTTCGTAAAGTTTTAATACGTGTTCATTTTCGTGTGACTTACGTAGTTCAAGTTCCGAATCCTCTTTATAAATCGCTTCAGCGCGTTTTTTACGAATTTCCTTACTGGTTGGTATTGGTTGTCCACCGCCGCCAATACAACCGCCCGGACAGGCCATAAACTCGATAAAATGACATTCGCTGAACTTACCGCCTGCTTTAATATCTTCCATAACTTTTTTAGCATTTGCTGTTCCATGAACAACAGCAACTTTTAATGTGGCACCTTTTAGCCAGTCCCAGTTTGGTACTAGGTGTTTCAAAATATCGGGAACAGGTCCCATATTTTCACCAAGAGGTAATTCAACATATTTAATTCCGTCAAATCCTCTTACTGGTGTTACATTCATATCGCTGAAAACGTTTTCAACTTTAACACCAAGCACTAATTCAACAACTGTTCTAATTGCGGCTTCCATAACACCACCGGTGGCACCAAAAATTAATCCTGCACCGGAAGCATCGCCAAATGGATTATCAAAATGTGATTTTGGCATTTCCGGTAAATGAATACCTGCTTCCTTAATCATTTTGGCTAATTCACGGGCTGTTAATCCATAATCAACATCTTGGAAACCGGAATCTTTCATTTCAGGTCTATTACATTCGAACTTTTTAGCTGAACAAGGCATTACTGCAACAGAAACTATATCTTTTGGATCAATTCCTTTCTTTTCAGCATAATAAGTTTTTAATAATGCACCAAACATTTGTTGTGGTGATTTTGCACTACTTAAATTATCAATATGTTCAGGATAAAAATGTTCAAGATATTTTACCCATCCCGGCGAGCAAGACGTAAATTGAGGTAGAGCTACTGTTTGATCTTTTAATACTAATGCTTTATATAACCTTTGAATTAATTCTGTACCTTCTTCCATAATAGTTAAATCAGCAGTAAAGTTAGTATCAAATACAGAGTCAAATCCTATTCTTCGTAAAGCTGAATTTAATTCAAAAGTCATTGAATGACCCGGTTCTAATCCAAATTCTTCACCAATTGCTGCACGTGGTGATGGAGCTGTTTGAATTACAACATGTTTAGTAGGATCATCAATTGCATCCCATATTTCATCCGAAGGATCATTTGCATGTAATGCTCCGGTAGGACAACGATTTATACATTGACCGCAATTAATACATATAACATCAGCAAGGGGTCTATCCATAAAAGTACTGATAGCAGTTTTATCACCGCGATTAATGGCTTCAAGAACACCTACTTCCTGTAAATCAATACATGTTCGTACGCATCTTTTGCATAAAATACATTTATCCATATCTCTGATAACGGAAAAAGATGATTTATCTATTTCGTGATGAGATTCTTTTACATGTCCAAAAGTATAATGATCAACACCATACTCATTTGCTAATGATTGTAATTCGCAATTATTGTTTCTAACGCATGAATAACATTCGCCATAATGCTCGCTTAACATTAAGTCAATTATATGTCTTCTTGCTTTTCGTACTGAAGTAGATGATGTTTTGATTTTTAAAGGAGCGGTAATTGGAAAAGCACATGATGCTTGTAATGTTCTCATTCCTTCAACTTCAACAACGCATATCCTGCAAACACCGGCAATACATAAATCATCATGATGACATAAAGTCGGAATATGAATTCCATTCATTTTACATGCATCTAAAATAGTAGTACCTAAAGGAACAGAAACTTTTTTATCATTTATTTCAATTGAAATAGTACCGCCAATTGTATTTGTATCAACCGGTTTTTCAACAATATGTGCTCTTTGGCTTTCAGGTGCTCTTAATGTTTCTTTAGTTTCCATGGTTTCCTCCATTACTATTGTTGAATATTTCATCTCTGAAATTTTCCAAGATTGATATAAAAGAATTTGGTGACGATTGTCCTAAACCGCATTTAGAAGCAACCTGCATTGTTTTTCCTAATTCTTTTAACTTGTTAATGTAAGCAAATGTAAAATCATTGCGTTCAATCATTTCAACGCCTTCCAACAGTTTTGTATTACCAATTCTGCAAGGTGTACATTGACCACAAGATTCTTCAACAAAGAATTCCATGAAATTTTTTAATACTTTAATCATACTGCGGCTTTCGTCAAAAATCATTATTGAACCACCGGTAGCAACATCTTCGTACGAAATGTTTCTATCGAATTGAGATTTTGGAATACAAACTCCCGAAGCTCCGCCAATTTGAATAGCCTTAGTATTTTTTGCGTCCACAAGTTCTAACACTTCACTAATTTTTGTTCCAAAAGGAATTTCATAAACACCGGGATTATTACAATCGCCGGAAATTGAAAGTAGTTTTGATCCTGATGATTTATCGGTGCCAAATTGCTTAAACCAGGCTCCGCCTTTTACTGTTATATGTGCTACAGAAGCTAAAGTTTCTACATTGTTAACTGTGGTTGGTTTACCCATAAAACCGGTATTAACCGGGAACGGAGGTCTATTTCTTGCTTCACCTCTATGGCCTTCTAATGATTCAATTAATGCGGTTTCTTCACCACATACATAAGCTCCCGCACCTAACCTTATACTTATAGTAAAATTGAAACCTTCTTTACCTAAAATATTATTTCCTAATAAGTTATCCGATTCCATCTTATCTAAATAATTAAGAAGGTCTTTATACATATATTCGTATTCACCTCTTAAATATACAATGCCTTCTTCTGCGCCAACAACATATCCGCCTATAACCATACCTTCAAAAACTAATTCGGGATATCCCATTAATAATACACGATCTTTAAAAGTACCGGGTTCACCTTCATCAGCATTACAAATTACATATTTTTTATCACTTTTAGCAGCAGCAGTAAGCATCCATTTTGTTGCTGTAGGAAAACCTGCTCCGCCGCGGCCTTTTAGTTTCGATTCCCTTATTTCAAATAAAATATCTTCACGAGACATACTCAGAATTTTTTTTATTCCGTCTCCTGGAGTAAATTCAGAAAAAATAACCGGTCCTTTTCTGCTTTTTTCAATATTTTCCATATTTCACCCCTATTTAATATCGTTTAAAATTTCAACTGCGCGTTCGGGTGTAAGCTTGCTGTAAATTTGGTCATTTACTAACATAGCCGGACCTTGATCGCACATTCCTAAACAATTAGCATAATCCAGGGTAAACTTTTTATCCTTAGTTGTTTCCCCAAATTTTATACCTAATTCACGCTCTATTGCTTTGGCAACATTATCTTTACCGTGCATATCGCATGTAATTGTTCGGCATAATCTTACAATGTTTCTTCCTTTTGGTGTAGAATTAAGAAAAGCATAAAAAGAAATAACACTGTAAACTTCAACGGGATGAATATCTAATAAACGTGCAACTTCTTGCTGGGCAAAATCGGAAACATAACTATGACGTTTCTGAATTTCTTGTAAAATTGATAACAATGCAGAACGTGAATTACCGTAATTCTCTACAAGTTTTTCAATTTCTTCTGTTAATGAATTTTTTTCGGTAACTAACATATTTTCCTCTCCCTATTTTTTAGCCAAAAGATTTTCAACTTTGGTAACTAATGACTCTGGAGAGATTGGTTTTTCAACAAAATCATCAACCGGAACCATTTCGCCCGATCCATATTGAAAACCGATAGTTTTTGACACCGAAGTGTACATAAGAATTGGTATTGTGATGTTTTCACGACGGAACTTTTGCGCCAAAAAGAATCCATCATCAGGTTCGTCCATCATCACATCAAGAATAATTAATTGGGGCTGGTTTTCTTTTACAATCTTGTAACCATCGCCCGGATTATTAGCTGTCACCACATTGTATCCACGTGATTTTAATACTAGACTAGTAGCTTCAATTATATCCGGATCATCGTCGATAATTGCTATTAATGCCATAAATTGCTCCTGCTTTTTTACTTAGTTATTTATTGGTAGTTGTATATTAAATGTGGTACCTTTTCCGTACTCACTTTCAACTTCTATTTTACCATGATACGAATCAACAATTCGTTTTACAATGGTTAATCCTAAACCCGTTCCGGCTACTCCCCTAGTATATTCATTTTTAGCTCTGTAAAACTCTTGGAATAGTTTGTTGCGTTCTTCGGGTTTCATTCCAATACCTGTGTCGCAAATTTTAACATTTATGTAGTTCGTGGAACAATTAACCTTTATGGTTATAGTTCCTTTATCTTTATTGTACTTAATAGCATTACTTAAAATATTTGTAAATAAACGTGTAATTTCATTCTGATCGCCATTAAAAATTATGGACTTGTCAGAATATTCTGTAATTATTTCTACTCCTTTTTTCTTTAATTCTAATTCTAAAAATTGTACTGTGGAATCCAGTACTTCAATAATATTTAATGCCTCAATTTCTCTTTGTTTTGTTTTCATCTCCATTCTGGAAATATCTAATAAGTCGTTAACTAGGTCTAAAAGACCTCTTAATCTTATTACAGAACGAGATAAAAATTCCTTTTGCTGTTCGTATGAAACATTTAGATTTTCATCTAATATGATTTTCAAAAATCCTTGTACAGCAGCAACCGGAGTTTTTAACTCGTGTGCTACCATAGAAACGAACTGCGATTTTACTAATTCTATTTTTTTGAATTCCGAAATATTTCTAATTACTACTACAATTCCTGCAAAAGCACCTTCCGAATTTAATATTGGCGAGCAATTTGCTTCAATAAATAATTCATTATTTGGCTTAATTTCAACTTGAGTGGAAAATGATTTTTTAATTAAACTTGATGACTCAATGTATTTATTTACAAGCTCAATTATTCCTTTGGGTAATTTATTTAATATATACTCCCCAATCTTCAATTCCGACAAGTCTAAATTTTTTAATGCGCTGTTATTGTAATATGCAAGTTCGCCTACAGTATTAATAACTAACACACCATCGGTAATAGTGTTAATTATTGTACGCAGCCGACTTTTTTCGTACGATATTTCTAAAAGGTTGCTTTCTCTTTCCTTTCTTAAACGTTCTGCTTCAACAATTAATAACCGGTGTTTATAACCAATATCCAAATGATGTAATATTTCTTCGGGAGTAAAAGGTTTTGGGATATAATTGTAGGCACCAAGACGTGTAGATTCAATTGCGGTTTCAATACTGGCATAAGCAGTTGCAATAAAACAGACTGTATTTGGGAATACAGCCTTAATTTTTTGAAGGACTTCTAAACCTTCTATATCGGGCATTTTTAAATCAATTACTGCTAAATCAAATTCAGATTCAGTTCCTTTCTTAATTCCTTCGGTTCCATTTTCAGCAGTATCAACTATAAAACCCTCCGATTCAAGTAACCTTTTGGTACCCAATCGGAGTCCTTTTTCATCATCAACTATCAATACTTTAGCTATATTTTCCAATATCACACTTAACAAGATTTTTATATCTTAAGATATAAATGTTTTTTGAAAAATAAAACTACTTTTTAATAAAAAAGTTAAAAATTCTCTAGTTTTGAAATTAATTCTTCAACAACAACAGGTTTATTCAATAAGCCGTCACAATTAATCCATTCTCTTTCTTCTTTTGTATCCGAACTAAATTTAAATCCTGTTTCATATGTTGCAGAAGTGAGCATAAAAACAGGAATTTTTTTGCCGTGTTCGGTTTTTTTAATTCTATGACAAAGAATAAAACCTGAATCATGTTGTTCCATAATTAAGTCAACAATACAAGCATCCGGTTTTTCCTGATTAAATACATGAAATCCTTCTTCACCTGATTCAGCTGTAATAACAACAAAACCTTTTGATTCAAGTAATAACTTATTCTGTTCTAAAAGGTCAATATCGTCATCTACAAGCAAAAGCTTTTTAAATCTTTCGTTAACTTCCATAATATAAACTCCTTTATATTCTATAAAATTTGTTTAATGCATTTAATTGGTAATTTAACTATAAAGTCTGTTCCAACATTTGGGGTACTTTTAACTTTAATATCACCACGATGCATTTTAATAATTCCATAAGTAATCGCCAGTCCTAGACCGGTTCCTTTTCCCATTTTTTTTGTTGTGAAAAACGGTGTAAATAATTTTTTAATATTATCTTCCGGTATTCCACATCCAGTATCTTTAACTATTGCCGTTAAATTTTTATCATCATTATTTAATTCAATAGTAATTTGTTTATTTGTGCATTCATCCAAAGCTTCACAAGCGTTTCCAATAATATTAATAAACACTTGTTTTAATTGGTCACAATCCCCTTCAATTTCTAAAGAATTAGTATTATCCACAATTCCAAAAGTTATTGAAGTGAATTCAGGTTTAATTGATAAAAGCCTGATAATTTCTTTTATCATGTCTGAAACAGGAATATTTGTTATATTAAGTTTTCCCTGTCTAGCAAAGTTTAATAAATTAGCAACAATATTTTTACACCTGACTGCTTCATCAATAATTAATTTCATATCATCAATATTTTGAGCAGATTCCTTCTTTTTTTCCATTTCTCTTTTTAGCATTGAAGAATAAAGCAAAATAGAACCAAGAGGATTATTAATTTCATGAGCTACACCAGCAGCAAGCTGCCCTATTGAGGCAAGTTTTTCTGCACTGGCAAGTGCATCTTGTGTATCTTGTAATTCTGAATATGCTTTTTCCAATTTATCAATTAAATAAGGCAAACACATTTCTTGTTCAGCCAAATCCTTTGCTATTGCAATAGCATATTCCCTGCACGAGCTATAACCGCATGCTCCGCAATTTAATTCATCATGTTTTGAAAATTTGTTCGTTTTTGATAAAATTTCTTTTATCTTTTGTTCGGAAGGCATTGGACGGCGTTGATTTTTATCGTGAAATTTTCTTGATAAATCAATATTTCTGCTGTTATAAATTTCACTTTTCCAAACATTTTTATCCAAAAAGTTAATATGTTTTTCAACATATTCAATTACTTTTTCCCTTTTAGAATAATAGTTTAGCTCACTATCAATTGCAGGTCCGTTAATGCATCCTTCGCAAAACAAAATATCCACAAATTTCGATTTTATTTTTTCGTTGGCAATATCTTTAATAATTTCAACAACTTTGTCTTTACCTTCAACAACAATAATATCTTTTGCCAAAACATCACCCGAAATATTTGCTGTTTTTATTAAACCGCCGGCTAATGGAAATGACTTACCTATATTTCCATACGGCGGATCAAAATTCGAATTATCTAAAATATCTAAGACAATATTTTCGTTGGCAAATATTTCTTTAAGTTCAGCAAATGTTAATACTGCGTCAATTGCACCTTCAACTGTATAATCATCATATTCACTTTTTTTAGCAACACAAGGTCCAATAAAAACAACTGGAATATCTTTACCGAAATTTTCCTTTATATATCTTCCCATTGCAACCATTGGAGAAACAATTTCAGCCAAATAAGGTATTAAAGAAGTATGGAATTTTTCAATAAAATTATAAACTGCCGGACAAGGTGAACTAATAATAGTTTTGTCACCCCTTTTTTCAAATAATTTTGCATATTCCATACTTACTAAATCTGCACCAAATGCGGTTTCAGCAACTTTATCAAAACCTAAAGCTCTCAATGCCGTTGGAAGCTGAAAATAAGTTTCCGGAAAAGCCGCAGCAAATGATGGTGCAATTATTGCAAATGCTTTTCCGGTTGGAATAATTTCATTTAATATATGATCGGAATCGCTTAAGATCATTTTTGCATGTTGCGAACATACTTTTACGCAATGCCCGCAGCTAATACATCTTTCACTAATTACAACAGCCTGTCCGCCATCTACGCGTATAGCGCTTGCCGGACATTCTCTAATGCAGGAATAACACCTTCTGCAATTTTTAACTATTGTACTTACAATTCCGTGTTCCATTATTTCCTTTAGTTATTATTTTTTACTAAGGATTTCTTTTCTGTTAATATAACTTGTATGAAGAATTTCGTGACATTTATGACTATTAGGTTCAATTAAAAACTCTTTGTAAAGTTTAATTACAGATTCATTTTCATGTGACCTTCTAAATTTAGCTTTATTATCAATATCATACAACACTTGAATACGTTTTTTTATTTTTTCAGGTTTTTGATGTATTGGCTGGCCGCCGCCGTTAATACAACCGCCTGGACATGCCATTACTTCAATAAAATGATATTTGCTTTCGCCGTTTTTAATTTGTTCGATAACATTTTTAACATTACCAATACCATTAACCACAGCAACATTAACCGTTAAACCGTTAATATCAAGTGAAGCTTCTTTAACTCCTTCTAAACCGCGCAAATCTTCCAACTCTAAAACTTCTAAATTAGTTCCGGTTAGTTTATAATATGCGGTACGAACTGCAGCTTCCATAACACCACCTGATGTTCCAAATATTGCTGCAGCACCTGTTGACTCGCCTAATGGATCATCAAATTTATCTTCAGGTAAATCATTAAAATCTATTCCGGCAAATTTGAATAAACGAACTAATTCACGAGTTGTTAATACTGCATCAACATCAGAAATATGTTCTTCGGCTAATTCCGGTCTTTCAGATTCGAATTTTTTAACAGTACATGGCATAATAGATACAACGTACATATCTTCTGGATTTACGCCCATCTTTTTAGCATAATATGTTTTAAGAATTGCACCTTCCATTTCATGCGGTGATTTGCATGTGGAAACGTGTGGAAGTAATTCAGGATTATTCATTTCAATAAATTTAACCCAGCCTGGGCAGCAGCTTGTAAACATTGGCAAGGTACCATTAGTGCTTACACGTTTAATTAACTCTGTTGCTTCTTCCATAATTGTTAAATCTGCAGAAAAGTTTGTATCAAATACTTTTTTAAATCCAAGTCTTCTTAAACCTGTAACCATTTGTCCTGTTACATTTGAACCTAATGGAAGGTTATATTCTTCACCTATTGTTGTACGAACTGCCGGAGCAACTTGAACAACAACATATTTAGACTTATCATTTAATGCGGTTTGTACTTCTTTTAAATGACTTTTTTCGCGTAATGCAGCTGTAGGACATACCAAAATACATTGTCCGCACAAAATACAATCGCTAATATTTAAGCCTTTATTAAAAGGAGTTGTAACGTTGCTTTTAAATCCACGGTTGGTAAAATCAATTGCTCCAATTTTTTGAACTTCATTACATATTCTAACACATCTGCCGCATAAAATACATTTTGCAGGATCACGTTCCATTGACGCGCTGGAAATATCAATTGCATGATCTTTCTTTTCGCCTGCATATCTATGTTCACGGATTCCGTATTGTTCCGATAGATCTTGCAATTCGCAATTTTTGTTTCTAACGCAAATTAAACAATCCTGAGGATGGTTTTCAATTAACAATTCAACTATTGTTTTTCTTGCTCTTCTTACTCTTGGTGAATTCGTTTGTACTTTCATTCCTTCCGAAATTGGATAAGCACAACTTGGAATTAATCCTCTCATTCCTTCAACTTCGCATACACATATACGGCATGCACCGGTAGGAAATAAGTTTTTAAGGTAACACAAAGTCGGAACCTTAATTCCAACAGATTTGGCTGCTTCAAGAATTGTCATTCCTTCTTCAGCTTTTACTTTTATATTATTAATGGTCAATTCAACCATGATAGCTCCTAATTTCAATTTTAAGTTTTAACTAAATAACTTCTATAGCATCAAATCTACAAGTTTCAACACACATACCGCATTTAATACAATTTACTTCAACAATGTGATGTGGTTGTTTCTTTTCGCCTATAATAGCACCTGATGGGCATTTACGGGCACATAAACCGCAGCCTGAGCATGCTTCTTTGGCAATTGAGTAAGTCAATAAGTCTTTACAAACACCGGCCGAACATTTTCTTTCAAATAAATGTTCTTCATACTCATCTTTAAAATATCTTAGACCGGAAAGAACCGGATTTGGAGCTGTTTGGCCTAAACCGCACAATGATGTATCTTTTATAACGTCTGCCAATCTTTGAAGATGAATAATTCCTTTAAATCTTTGTAATTGTCCCAACTTATCTTCTTTAGGAGAATATCTTTTAGGAATTCTTTCTATAATTTCCAACATTCTTTTTGTTCCTTCACGACATGGAACGCATTTACCGCATGATTCGTTTTGGATAAAAGTTAAAAAGAATTTTGCTACGTCTACCATACAGGTATCTTCATCCATAACAACAAAACCACCGGAACCCATCATAGCTCCAACAGTTTTTAAAGATTCGTAATCAACTTCTGTATCCATAACTTGATCGGGTAAACAACCACCGGATGGACCGCCTATTTGAACTGCTTTGAATTTTTTACCGTCAGGAATACCGCCGGCAATATCAAATACAATTTTACGTAATGGAACACCCATTGGTACTTCAACTAAACCGCTGTATTTAATTTTACCGCTTATAGCAAAAACTTTTGTTCCTTTGCTTGACTGAGTTCCAATTGATGAAAACCATTGCGATCCGTTAACAATAATAGGAGCAACATTTGCAAATGTTTCAACGTTATTAATTACGGTTGGTTTTCCAAACAATCCGGAAACTGCCGGATATGGAGGTCTTGGTTTAGGCATACCGCGTTTTCCTTCAATTGAAGCTAATAAAGCAGTTTCTTCACCGCAAACAAATGCTCCGGCACCTTTTTTAATTTTAATATCAAAATTAAAATTGCTGCCAAGTATGTTTTTACCTAATAATCCGTATTCTTTACATTTTTTTATAATATTTTGCAAACGGGAAATAGCTAATGGATATTCAGCACGGCAATAAATATAACCAAAAGAAGCACCAATAGCATAACCGCCTATAATCATACCTTCAACAACTCTGCAAGGATCACTTTCTAATACTGAACGATCCATAAATGCACCCGGATCACCTTCATCGGCATTACAAACTATATATTTTGTATCTGCTTTTTGATTATGAGCAAATTCCCATTTTTTTCCTGTTGGAAATCCACCGCCGCCTCTTCCTCGCAAGCCGCTTTCTAATATTTCTCTTACTACTTCTTCACTTGTTAACCTTCTAAGAGCTTTATCAAGACCCTTAAATCCACCGGCAGCAATATATTCGTCAATAGATTCAGGATTAATAACACCACAATTTTTTAGTACTATTTTGTGTTGATATTTGAAAAAGTTATCATCAATAATACGTTTTGTTTTGCTGTCTTTTACTTGATGTGAACCTAAAAGTTTTTTCTCGTAAATTGAATTTTCAATTAATGATTTTTTTAATAATTCCGGTACATCAGCTGGTGTAACTTCAGCGTAAGCTATTCTTTCGCCGCCCGGCATTTTAATATCAACTATCGGTTCTTTTGCACAATAACCAATACATCCGGTTGCAACAATTTCAGCATCAATATTTAATTTTTCAAGTTCTGCTTTAATTGTTGAATGAACTTTTTCGGCACCTGAAGCTAAACCGCAAGTACCCATACCGATAAAAATAACAGGTTTTTCATGAATTTTGTAAGTTAATCTTGCATTTAATTCTTTAATTTCTTCTGCAATCTTAGTATCATGATGACATAATGGACCTTCAGTACAACATGCTACAAAATGTTCGCATGGTTGTTCGGCACTATGTTTTGGATCTCCGCAACAAACTTCTAAGAATGATTTCATCATGCACCTACCTTTTCATTTTCTGTTGACGTTACTTTAGCATCTTTACGATATTTTGATAATATTTTGTTAATTTCTTTTACAGTTACTCTTCCGTAATACTCATCATTAATGTTTATAACAGGAGCAATACTGCAGGCACCGATACAGGCTACTGTTTCTAAAGTAAATACTTTATCACGTGTTGTACCACCCGATTTAACACCCAATTCATTTTCCATTGCTGTTAATAAGTTTTCTGAACCTTTAACATGACATGCTGTTCCACGGCAAACACGTATAACGTTTTTTCCTAATGGAGTTAATCTGAATTGATTGTAAAATGTTGCTACTCCATATACACCACTTAAAGCTAGTCCTAAAAACTCAGCAATGTCTTTTAATGCCGGTTCAGGTAAATAACCATAAATGTGCTGTACATCTTGTAACAATGGAATAAGACTGCTTTTATCATTAGCAGTATAATCTTTAAAAATTTCTGTATGCATAATTTGTTCCTTTAACTGTTCGAGTTCTTACATGCAATTTATGTGCCAATATAAAGATAATGTTTGCGGGCATTAGAGATAGAAATAAGAAAGAATTTCTCAAATTATAAAAAATTCTTTCTTATGTATAAGAATCAAAAATCTATTTTTTTGATTCAATCTCCAATTGTACTCGGTATGTATTTGCGGTGTTTTTATAGTATTTTAAATATACTACCGGTAAATCAATTGTGCTAAATTTTATATATTTTTGATATGTATCATTCGGTGTTAAATCTTTACTCATCCAGCTGTCATTTAAACAATCCAAAGTTTTCTTTCTGATTTGGGAATAAATTTGATCTGCCGATTTAGCGTCTCCCCCGTTATAAAATTGGATATTGAAAATATTTCTATTTTCATAATTAATTGTTGTGTTAACAGCCTCGGGGAATTTTATGGGAGTAACCCAGTTATTTATTCCTGAAGGAGCTGATCTTTTTTGAATAAATTTAAAGTCAGCTTTTCCATGCGCAATAATGTATTTTAAGTTAGAACAAAAATCATTTGCTGTAGGAAACATATATGATTTTTTATCCGAAAAACGTATTGTAAGAGAAAATTTACCACTTTCTAAAGTATCGCAAACAACGTATAAACTCCATTTGCCGCTTTCATTTGCAACAGTATCAAGTTCAGCTGTTTTACTCCCTTTTTGGGGATAAGCAAAAATATTTTTCCCTTTTGGACTGCTGATAAACATATAAGGGGTAAATTCTTCGGAATTTACCGTTATTATAAAATGATCATTATTATTAATATCAAAATCGAAAGCAGTATATTTGCCAAAACTAGGGTCAATTGTACTGGTTTCATCAAGCTTATCTTGCAAAGTAAATTCTTGTACTTTAAAATCTGTATCATTTTTTGTTTGACATAATACAAAATATGGAAGTACAGCTAAAAATAAGATAATTAATTTTCTCATTATTATTCCTTTTGTTTGAGTATTTTTATCTTTTTATTTTTTACCTTTTGCAGAATTATTTTCTTTTACAAAACTATCTTTTACAAGCTGCCACAAGCCAAACGAAATTAATAATGAAACGCCGCTTATAATAAAAATTAATGATTTATCCGGAGTATTTTGAATAAAATAACCAACAACCAAACTTACAAGTAACTGTGGAATAACTACTGACAAATTAAAAATACCCATAAATAATCCCATTTTATCTTTAGATACATTTTCAGTCATAATTGCAAATGGAAGACTAACTATTGCAGCCCAGCCAATTCCTAAAAATGCCATCATTACATATAAAAGTATAGGAGTATTTACAAAAAATGCTATAACAAAATATGCTACCGACATAATTAAAAGTGTCATATAATGTGTTTTAATTCTGCCTATTTTTTCAGTTAAAGGTTCTAAAATTAAAGAAGGAAGTAAAAATCCAACTGTATTTAATACAGCAAATGATATACTTATTACCTGACCGATATTATTGTCATTTTCCGTGTGGAATTTATCTTTGATAAACGCAAACACAAATACAAACATTGTTTGTACACCAATCCAAGAAAAAGCATGAGCAAAATAAATTTTTAAAAGTTGTTTAATATTTGTTTCTTTCTTTGCGGCAGTTTTGTCTTTTACTTCAACAGCAATCGATTTTGGCTCGGTAATAAAAAACAATGGTAATAATGAAAAAACTAAAACCAAACCGGCACCAAAATAAATTAAGGAATAATTACCAAAAACAACACCAATTAAATAGGCCATTACGCCAAAAAAGCCCGATATAGTCTGCATCCAGGTGTAACCCTTAGTTCTAGACGGCCCTTCGGTTGTAACGTCTGCAATGAGCGTTCTAGTGGGGTTAAAACTGATATTAATTGCCATATCCAATGTTAATGCTACTATAAGAGCAACAACCAAAATGGAACTCATACCAAAAAAAGCACTAATTTCCGAAATGTTAGGTAATGCCAATATCATTAAAGCGGCTAAGATACCTCCAATGATAATAAATGGACGTCTTCTGCCTCCCCAAAACCAAACTTTATCGCTGATAAAACCAACAATAACTTGACCAAAAATACCTGCTATTGGACCAGCTGCCCAAACTATTCCAATATCATGAATATTAAGTTTATATTTTGAATCCAATATCCAGCTTAATACTGCTATTTGAATTGATAACGCAAATCCCATTCCTGTAGCCGGAAGGCTTAATAAAGCAAAAAAAGAATTTGTAAGTTTTTTTTGAATATTTAACATATTACAATCCGTAAAATTTTAGTTTAAGTTAATTAATGTTAGTACAACAACTTCTGTATCTTTTATTTTTTGTGAATCTAAAGTAAGTTTTGTAATAGGTTTATCTAAAGTTTCGTTATAAAAGGTGCAAAAAAGAGAGCTTTTTTTCTTTTCACCAAATTTAGTTTTTTTCTGTTCAAGTGTTTTTAAAACTGAATCAAATATCTTTTTAGAGCTGCTTTTTGGCTTAAAATAAATCTTTAACGAAACAAATTTATTGTCTTTATATTCAGCATCCCATAATTCAACTTCTTCATTAAAAAAATTTCCGGAATGAAAATGATAACTTATACTATTTTTCCCTTCATGAGTAAAATATTCATATAAATTACCGGCATATATTTCGTTAATAGTTTTTTTTAATTCATCAATATTCGAATTCCACGTAATTTTATCGTACCCATTAGAACCTAAATAGTTTTTACCGCCATTTTTAGAACATCCGAATAAAATACAAATAAAAAGAATTAAAAAAGTGTTTTTAAGCATTAAAAAATTACTCCGCCAGTATATTTTAAAATAATTAAATATAACTAAAAAAAATACATAATATTTTACAATAAAACTTTAAAATAAAAAAAATACCATTCTTTTGAGTTAATTATTTTATTAAAATAATTAAAATATATGCAAAAAAATGCAAAATTTGAATAAAACTGACCGATTTATGTCAAAATTATAAAAAAGGTCGAATCACAAAAATTTATCTATTTCATTTAATTAAATAAATTCTTTAATTGCAAGTTCAAAATTTTTAAAATTCCAAGAAGCTAACAAATGGACGAAAAAGCTGCAATTAAAGATATAATTGTGAATAAAAAAGTAAGATTTGAATATCATATATTCACAACTTATGAAGCAGGTATTTCTTTAGTCGGTACCGAGGTTAAATCTTTACGAAATAAAAACGTAAATTTAACCGACAGCTACGCCTTGTTAAAAGATGGTGAAGTTTGGCTTGTTAATGCTCATATTGGTGTATTTAAACAGGGAAATTTAAATAATCATGAGCCTTTAAGGAAAAGAAGACTTTTATTACATAAAACTGAAATTCGTAAATTATATAAATTCCAAAAAGAAAAAGGTTATACTCTTGTTGCTTTAAGAATGTATTTTAAAGGCGGAAAAGTTAAGGTTGAAATTGCTGTTGCTAAGGGTAAAAAAGAATACGATAAAAGAGAATCTATTGCTAAAAAAGAAGCGATTATTGATATAAACAGAAAAAAAAGTTATTAGTAAAAATTAAGGTACAATTTTGGAAATAAAAAAGAAATTCCCATCTGTAAATGAACAAATGGATATTATAAAAAGGGGCACTTCGGAAATTATTCCTGAAGAGGAATTAGTAAAAAAAATTGAAGAATCTATTAAAAGCGGAAACCCCTTAAAAATTAAATTTGGCTGCGATCCTACACGTCCCGATTTGCATTTAGGCCACTCTGTAGTTTTAAGAAAATTAGCCCAGTTTCAGGAAATAGGCCACCACGCAATTTTAATTATTGGTGATTTTACCGGTATGATTGGTGATCCTTCGGGAAGAAATGCTACCCGCCCGCCTTTAACTTTGGAAGAAACAAGACTTAATGCTCAATCGTATTTAGAGCAGGCTGTTAAAATATTAGATAAAAACGAAACTGAAGTTGTGTTTAATTCCGACTGGCTTGGTAATATGAATTTTGAAGCTGTTATTAAATTAGCCTCAAAATATACAGTTGCCAGAATGCTTGAACGGGATGATTTTACAAAACGGTTTAAATCCGGTATTCCTGTTAGTATTCACGAATTTTTGTATCCCCTTGCGCAAGGAATGGATTCGGTTGCAATTAAAAGTGATGTTGAACTTGGCGGAACTGATCAAAAGTTTAATTTACTTGTAGGCCGCGATTTACAACGCGAATATGGTATTGCTCCTCAGGTTATTATTACATTCCCGTTACTTGTAGGTACAGACGGTGTTGAAAAAATGAGTAAATCGTATAATAATTATATTGGTATTACAGATATACCAAAAGATATATACGGAAAAACTTTATCTATTCCCGATTCATTAATTTATACTTATTACGAATTAACAACTGATGTTACAAATCAGGAATTGATTGATATAAAAAACACACTTGCAAATCCTGAAACAAATCCAAGAAATGTAAAACGTCATTTGGCACGTAAACTTGTGGCAATGTATCACTCGGTTGAAGAAGCTGAAAAAGCCGAACGTGAGTTTGATGAAATATTTGTAAAAAAAGGATTACCTGATGACATTCCGGATTTTGTATTAGGTGATGAAAATAAAAAAATAGAAATATTGGATTTATTAGTATTAACAAATTTGGCTCCTTCAAAAGGTGAAGCAAGAAGATTAGTCACTCAAGGCGGAGTATCAATAAACGGCGAAAAAATTACCGACCTTAAAACTATCCTTGATATTAAATCGGGTGAAATATTAAAGGTTGGCAAAAGAAATTTTATTAAATTAGTTATTAACGAAAATTAGGAGGTATTAAATTGTACGTTCCAAAAAAAATATTTTTTACCAAAGGAGTAGGTACTCACAAAGAGTATTTAGCTTCATTTGAATCTGCTTTACGGGATGCAAAAATTGAAAAGTACAATTTAGTAAGCGTAAGTAGTATATATCCTATTGGTTGTAAACGTGTTTCAATTGAGCAAGGTTTAGATCAGCTTACACCGGGACAAATTGTTCATGCAGTTATTGCCCGCAATGCAACAAGTGAACCAAACAGATTAATTGCTTCTTCAATTGGTGCTGCTATTCCGGCTGACAAAACAAATTACGGATATTTATCCGAACATCACCCATTTGGCGAAACTAACCAGGTTGCCGGCGATTATGCCGAAGATTTGGCTGCTACTATGCTTGCAACAACACTTGGTATTGACTTTGATTCCAACGAAGCTTGGAATGAACGAGAACAAGTTTTTAAAATGTCAGGCAAAATTGTAAATACATTTAACATTACCCAAACCGCACGCGGTCATAAAGATGGTTTATGGACTACTGTGGTTTCCGCTGCTATTCTTTTACCATAATAACGGGGATCCCCGATGGGGATCATTCTTTTGTTGCAAATTTTATTATCCCCCGTCTTTGGGGGATTTTTTTTGCATCTATTCGATGAAACTTGCATAAATTTTGCCTAAGTAGAAATTTTGAACCGAACATTTTTTTTTACTTTCCACAGCAATAAAACTTTAAAACCTTAACAATATATTTTTGTGGGAATTATTGTAACTATTATCCCCTGTTAAGGGGATTTTGTTAATAGAATAATAAATAATTTATAAAAGAGTACAAAATAAATTTATTTTTTGTATTTTATATTTTATTAGTTATTTAATATTTGGATTAAATAGTCGGATTAAAATGGAAAAGCTAAATTTATTAATTGTATTTATGTTGTTGTTTTGTATACAAATATTACCCCAAAATTGGCCGACCGCCCCTGAAGTTTGGAGTGAACCGGTACTTTTTGATTCACTGTTTAATACACCAAATGATTGGTTGGAATCCCCTTGTTTTACTAATAATCTTGATACACTTTATTTGGATAAAAGTGACGGAATACATCGTTCTGTTAAAATAAACGGAAAGTGGCAGCCTACAACAAAGCTAAATTCTTACATAAATCCTGGTGGCGTTGCAACTCGTTATTGTTCAATCAGCAGAGATGGCCGGAGACTTTATTTTGCCGGATGGGGTGGTTATGGAAGTTGGGATATATGGAAATCCGAATTTGATACTGTAACAAACGATTGGGGTCCTGCATACAATATGGGACCTGTAGTTAATACTACAGATGATGACTCATATCTTTATGAGGTTAACAAAGATACAATATTTACTACTTCGGGTATAGGGCATCCCGATTTATTTGCTTACAATAATAATTTAGGGACATGGGCAAAAATTGATAGTTTTTGGTATCACCAAATTGGTGGAGCAAGAATGAGCGGCCTTAGTTTAACAAAAAACAACAAAAAGATGTATTTTGGGAAAAAAAGATGGGAAGAGGCCTGGGGCTATGATTTGTGCGTAACTTATTGGGATCCATTAATTAAGTATTGGGGTAATACATATTATTTAAACATAAATACTCAAACCTCACTAGTAAATAATATTTACAAAGGTGGTGTTGAATTTTACCCATGGATATCTGAAAATGGAAAAATGATGTTATTTGCATCAAATAGGAATGTTCCAGTATTATCAAATGATAACTCAACTAAAATTTTTATTTCATATTTGCTGATTGATGAAAATGGGGATACGGTAACAACGGTAAATGATAATAATACCGCCCAAATAAAATCATTTAGGCTTGAACAAAATTATCCCAATCCTTTTAATCCAAGCACCACAATAAAATATACGGTTGCAAATGAAGGCAACGTAAAAATAATTATTTATGATTCAATTGGCCGTAAAATTACCGAACTTCTTAACGAATATAAAACTAAAGGAGAATATAAAGTTAAATTTGATGCGCAAAAATACAAGCTTGCAAGCGGCACTTATTATTATCAATTGATAAACAATAATGATTATTTAGTAAAAAAAATGATACTAACAAAATAAATATGAATTAAAAAATGATGTAATAAATATTTTAGAACAACAATTTACTTTGAAGCCTGTTTTGCATTAAAGATTCCTCATATTCTGCTTTAGTATAGGAAAGGATATCCATTGGGATATTATATTTTTTAATAATCTCCGATTCGGGTTTAAAAAGCATTTTAGCTCGTTGAAAAATGTTCTTATTTTCGAATACATCCGATACAACAATCAAATCCAAATCACTTTCCATATTATCAGTACCATTCATTACTGAACCGAAAACGGCAAGATTATCGACTGTTATACCCGATTCTTCAAGCAATATTTTGAAAGAAACAGCAATATTATTTAATTTAGTATTATCCATTTTTGAATCCTTTGAGCAGTATTTAACACCTCTAATGTTATGTTCTTGCTGTACAACTATTAACAAACTAATAATTGTCCTTATAACCTTTTATCAATTATTCGATTTTAACAATAAAATTAAGCTAAATAACCATTTCTTTTTTTCTATATATTTCAAATAGTCCCCACCCATGTATTACAACAGCTGCAAATAAACCAACAATCATAGGTTCTACTAATTCAAAAATATAATATTGAATATACATTGGTCTAATTATATACCAAATTAAACCGGCTGATAACGATACAATAATTTCGATAGTTATTATTTTAGGGGCTACCTGAATTTTTTTATAATAGGAACTAAATATTACCAAAATTAAACTTGGTATACATATACTGCCTATAGTGTACCATAACTCAATAACGGATCTAATATAATATGCTAAAACAATTGAAATAACTAAAGATATAAATAAACCAATTCTTGTATATTTTGTAATATCGTTTTTATATTGGCTTTTAATCCGTGTTACTAAATCGTTGGAAAAAGTTGTTGCGCTTAAAAATACAAAACTGTTAAGGGTTGATAAAATTGTAGCAAATAAGGCCGCATAAAACAAACCTTTTAATCCGGGTGCTAATATTTTTTCGGCTAATAAAGGAAATGCCATAACCGGAGAAGCCAAATTTGGCAATACCGCTTTTGAATATAACCCCGAAACATTTGTTAAAAAATCGAATAAAATCCAAAGAATAACCGAAATTAAAATACCGCGTGAAGCTACTTTTGCGTTTTTAGCGGCGTAACATCGTTGATGAAACCCGGGATCGGCAAAAGTCCATAATGCAATTAAAAACCAAACAACAATGTATCCAATACTAACCTGACTGAATGGATGTAAATGTGATGCAGGCAAATTGGCTTTTAAATATGTAAAATTGCCCACATTATTATAGGCAACATAAAACATTACCCCAAAACCAATAAACATAATAAAAAATTCAAAAGTATCGGTAAATAAATCCGATTTGTACCCGCCCTTAAAAAGATAAATTGAAGATAAAATTGCCGCAATTATTAATGAAGTAAGCATATTAAAATTAAAGATCATACTAATTAAATTGGCAACCATTAATAAATAAGGAGCGGGAGATACAAGTACAAAAATAACAACTGCCGCCAGTATTGAGTTATTTTTACCGTAATTGGCTTCAATTTTATCGGGAATGGTTATTAATTCGGTTTCCCTTATTTTTTTTGCAATTGTTAAAGCAAAAATTATTGCAAAAATATAATAAGGTACTCCTTGCGTTAACCAGCTTACTAAACCGTAATTATACGATAACTCCCCTATTCCTAAAATGCCTCCGTACCAAGTAGCAACATTAGTAACAATAAAAAGAAAAAGTCCCATTTTACGGCCCGAAAGTAAAAACTGGTCTTTATCTTTTGTTGATTTTGGTATTAACCCAATTACCAAAACTGCTGCTAAAAACGCTACAATTACAAAAATATCTAAACTATTTAAGGAAATCATTTTTTATTATGTTGTTTATGTTTCTAATTAAAAATATTTTGTCCGAAACTTCCATATAAATTATATCTTTTAGGGCTTCGTTGCTTATACTTTCGCGGTAACCAAAGGAAATTGTTTCGTTATTTAAATTATATTTTAAACCTGCTGTTTTAATTTTAATAACAGGATTAAGTCCAAAAAACGATATAGTTTCTCCGGGAGTTGTTTTAAGTGAAAAATTATTGCTAAAAATTGATATAAATGATTGGTAATGTACCAAATGCGTTTTAATTTTTTCGGCATATTTATACATTATGGATAAATTTCCTAACGAGTGATCCAACCTATTGCCGGTACAGCCTAATAAAACCACTTCGGAATAATTCATCTTTATTAATTTATTTAAGCATTTTTCAATATCCGTACTGTTTTGGTCTTTAACTTTAATAACTTTAGTTTTAGATGAATAATATTCTAATACATCCGGTTTTATGGAATCCAGATCACCGATTATTAACTTAGGAATGATGTTTAATTTAAATAAATTATTGGCTCCCCCGTCAGCACAAATTAAATCGGTAAAGCCGTTTTTTTGCAAACGGCTTATTACTGATTTGGATGGTTTTTCGCCATTACCAATAATTATAGCTTTTTTTATCAAAAATTTACTCTTGTTGAAAAATAATAATTTCTTTCTGCTCCCGGAAAAAATTCCTTGCCATAAGCATAAGAAGCATAAAGTTTATTAAAAATATTATTTATTTGAAATGTAAACTTAACATTTTTAAAAACAGGGTCAAATCCAAATTCATAATTCACAATAACATTAGCTAAAAAGTAAGGTTCAACAACGTTATCGGAATATTCAACAAACCCGGGAAATAAATTTAAATATTTATTTAAATTATCATCATAATTATCGGAATAAAATTTGCCTAAATATTTAGCCAAAAACTGAACCGATAAATTGTTATAAGTAGCTTTAACAATTGTGTTAAATAAAATATTAGGAAAACCGCCTATTTTATTGTCCGATAAATCTTGTTTTACAATTGTTCCGGTAGCATTATCTTCAATATAAGTAAATCCGTCTTGAATATAGTTTTTATTAATGTTTATATTTGCTGCTATTTCCAAAAAACTATTTGGTTTTGTTACTGTGGAAAGTTCAACACCATAATGTATTGTTTTATTCATATTACCTGTAATTGGCTGGCCGAATCTATCTAATTGTCCATTACTGATAATTTCATCTTTAAATTGCATTAAATACAAATTAACGGCATAATCCATAATAGAATTTTTATAATTTATACCCAAATCAAAACTTAACATTTTTTCGGGTTTAACCAACGGATTATCAAAATTGTAATTTCCATTAACATCTGTTTCAAACTGAGGTACCGCTCCGCCGCTTGATTCGGCAGCATCGTAATAGTTTTTTAATCTGGGTTCGCGGGTAACATAAGCAGCCGAAAAATATGAACCGAAATTTTCGGTTAACTTGTAATTTATGCCAATACGGGGATTAATAAAAAAGTTGTTTATGCTAAAATCGTAATTTGTATATTTTTCGTTAAATAACTTATATTTATTATATGCAAGTTGTACTTCACCCATAAGTTTAATGTTATCAGATAATCTGTAATTTTCGTTAACAAAAAAGTTAAAAATATCTTTTCCGCCTTCATAATAATAATATCTAAAATTTGGTGTTAATCCGGCAGGCAAATTTTCGCCATAATTAATACTGCCCCAATGAACTGATCGATGTATTCTTACCTCAGCTCCGGTAATTAACTCGCCATTTGTGTGTTTAATACTTAAACGTGGAATCCAACCCCATTGTTTATTTTCCACCATTGCGCGAATAATTGCATTACCGGGGTTTGTGGTAGTATTAAATCCGTTTGCATTGGTTAATCTAAAATAATTGGAATCAGCCCAAGAAGCATCGTAATCAAAATATCCGCTGCCAATTATTAAAAACAAAGCGGAATTAAACACAACATCTTTATTAATTTGTACTTCGTTAAGTATCTCAAAATGAGGCTGCGAAAATTCTTCTTTTTCTTCCGGTCTGCGCATAAGTTCATAGGTAAAATTCTTTTCATCTGCCGACCAGTAGGAATGATTTAACGTGCGCAAAGAAGTATTTGTAATAGCAAATTTAGGCAGCCCTGTATATGCCAAACCATCTTTTACAATACCGCCAAACACGTTAATTTGTGTGGTAACATTTTTATCAAATCTAACGGCCGAAAGATAATATGATTTAAAATCAGACCACGAATTATCTCTATATCCGGTTGATAATAAATTAGAAAGGCTGAAATAAAATGAGTACTTTTCATCAACAACACCACTACCTACCGAAATGGAATATTTTCGTGTATTGTAGTCACCTATTCCAAAACCTAAACTTGAGTTTGCTTTATCGGAAAAATTAGAGGTTATTATATTTATTGATCCGCCGATTGACGGGTACCCGCTTATTCCTGAACCCGCTCCGCGTTGAATTTGAATAAGTTCAGTATTGGATAATAAATCCGGCATATCAAGCCAATAAACATTGTTATCTTCGGGTTCGTTTTGCGGTATTCCGTTTACTGAAACAGAAATCCTGCGCTGGTCAAACCCTCTGATGTTCAAATAGTTATATCCAATTCCGTTGCCCCCTTCGGAATAAAACATTGTTGATGGAAGATAACTAATCATTTCGGGTAAATCCTGTGTGGTATATTTATCCTGAATATCGTTTTTCTTCAAATCGGAATATGTGAACATCTGTTCATGCTTTTTACCGGTAATTCCTTCAATTAAAACAGTTTGACTATTTAATATTTTTTTATCAAGATATACAAACAGAGGATTTTTTATGTTAATTGTATCAATAATAATTTTTTGCGTTTCATAACCCATAAATGAAACAACAATAACTTTATCGATTAATTTTGAAACAGTAATTTTAAATTCACCGTTTTTATCGGTTGGGGTTCCTTTGCTGGTTCCTTCAATTATTACATTAGCTAAATAAAGCGGATTGCCTTCCAAACGGCTAAAAACCCTGCCATTAAGAATTATTTCTTCTGCTTTTAATAAGAGTGGTATAAATAAAAGAATTAAAAAGATTTTTTTCATAATATCTCCTATGGATATAAAAAAAGCCGTTTTGGGAAAACGGCAATCTTTTAATTCAGTTTCGTTTTCCTACGCTGGTATTATCCAGTTCAGGTTCCAGGGTTTCATCTCAGCAAACTCCTTTTCAAATGGAGAGAGCACCCCTAACGGCTATGTAATTTTATTAATTAGTTTGGTATATTCAGTTTTTTTCCAACAGCTACTTTATCATTTGGTAAATTATTTAATTCACGTAATTGATCTACGGTAATAGAATATTTTTTAGCAATTAACCATAAATTTTCACCATTTTTAACAACATGTGTTTTAGATGAATTTTTAACCGTTGATTTTTCTTTTGTTTTAGTAACAACATCTTTGGTCTTTGAAGTTCCATTAATTGTTAATTCTTGACCAATATTAATTTTATTCCCTGAAATATTATTCCAAAGACGTAAATTAGCTGCAGAAACATTAAATTTATCGGCTATTTCACCAACAGTATCACCTTTTTTTACAGTGTAAGAAGTAGCAGATGTTGTTTTGGTTGATTCTTTTTCTTTTACAATTTCTTTTTCAGTTTCTCTTACGGTTTTATTTGTTTTTAGATTTGAAGTTTTATCAATATCACTAAAAATACTTAAATTAGTACCGGCAACTATTTTATTAGAAGTTAAATTATTCCATTTTTTAATTTCTTCAATAGAAACACCAAAGTTATCGGCTATTTCACCAATAGCGTCACCTTTTTTAACTGAATAACTTATAACGTTAGAACTTCTTTTTTTGTTGTTATCGCCTAATGAAGTTGGAGTTTCATTGTTTTTGATTGATAAAAAAGTACCTGCAGCAACTCTATTCCCTTTTAGGTTATTCCATGAACGCAATTCAGCAATTGTAACACCAAATTTTTTGGAGATTTCACCAAGGTTATCACCGCGTTTAACTTTATATTTTGTAGTAGTATTAGTGTTTTTTACTGTACGCGGCGAATCTTCATCATTGCTTTCACCTAAATATATTCTTAATGAATTGCCTACAGCTATTTTATCATTACGTAAGTTGTTCCATTTTCTAACTTGAGTAACTTTTACTCTGTATTTTTCAGCAATAGAAGTTAAAGTTTCACTGATTTTAACCTTATGTTTAATCCAATTTCCTTTTTGTGCAATAGTTTCAGTAATTTTACTAGCAGAAAGAGAATCTAATTTTGCAAAATGTTCCTTTCTGTCGGTAGGTACAAAAATATTTAATTTTTGACCAACTCGGATGCTTGAAGTGTAAGAAATATTATTCCAGTTTCTTAAATCGGCAACACGAACTTCAAACAATTGAGCTATATCGGTTAAAGCATCTTCTTTTTTTATTGTGTAGGTAACTAATTCTCTGCCTTCAGGAACAAATAACGAATCGGGATCATTCATCTTTTGATAAAGAGCAAAATAATTAGTGCTATCTGTAATATTGCTTAATTTAACTTCATAAGGTGCATTTTTTACAGAAGTTGTTAAAATTTCATCCTCTGCTGGTAAAATATCAGTATTTACTACTATTTCACTTTCTTGTACACTTGATACAGGTATTTTTAGACTTACACCCTGATATAATCTACTTTTTACAGATACATTATTTAATTTAGCCAATCTTTGTGAATTGATATTATAGATCTTGGCTATTGAAGATATAGTTTCACCTTTTTTAACTTCATGCATTACAAATTGTTGTTTTAAATCATCAGGAATATTTTTTAAGTTTTGAGCAAAAGCATCAAACGATTTTGTAGGAACCTTTAATAAATATCCGCCCGGATGTTTTGGAGGAGTACAATTTTGAGTTAATTCAGGATTCATATCGCGTAAATAATCAATATTCACACCGGCACATTTTGATAAAATAGCAAGATCAACTGCATCATTAACAGCATATAATTTATAATCAAATGGTGATTCGAACATGATATCAGTAAAACCATACATGTCCGGCCGGCTTGCAATTAAAGTAACTGCAATATACTGTGGAACATAATTTCTTGTTTCTTTGGGCAGATAAGGCATAATTGACCAAAAGTCTGTTGCACCTGCTTTATTAATTGCCCTGCTGACATTGCCTTCTCCGCAATTGTAAGCAGCAAGTGCCAAATACCAGTCGCCTAAACTATAATATAAATCACGTAAATGTTGTGCAGCTGCTCTGGTGGATTTTTCGGGATCCATTCGTTCATCATAATAAAAATCTACATCCAAACCGTATCTTCCACCGGTTTCTTTAATAAACTGCCATAAACCAACAGCTTTAGCCCACGATCTTGCAGTTGGGTTTAATCCGCTTTCAACCATACTTAAAAATAATAATTGCTGAGGTACTTTTTCTTCAGTAAATATCTGAGCCATCATTGGGAAATATTTCCCTGATCTACTTAACCATGTGTTGATATGTTTTCTGCCGCTGCCGGTAAAATATTCTATATATTTTTCTACATAAGGATTAATTTGCAAAGGAAATTCACCAACTAAAATTGTATTAGTAGGACCAATTTCTTTTGCTACATTTACAGTATCACTCATATCAGGAATTCGGTTTTTTAACCATTCCTCTAAAGCAGATATTGATATATTTTCAGGAAGTTCTTCAAATTCATCAACGTAATTTTTATAATCATCAACAATTGCTTTTTCTAACTCAACATACGCTTCGTTTTGATCTATTTCGGGATAATAGCTTAAACGAGTGATAATTGTAAGGGCTGTTTCAAAATTAGTAAAGGCTTCTACAGCTTCTCCGGCTTTTTTGTTTTTTAATGCGTCAACATAATATTGACGAGCCTCCTCAAGATGTTCGTTAATAATATCTGAAGTTTCAATAACAACAGTATCTTTATCTGTAACCTCCTGGTTTGTTTTAACTGTACTAAATAACCCACATGCCGTAACTAAATATGCCAACGATAGCCAAACAATTATGCGTATTTTTTGCATCAATAGGAATCTCCGATTTAATGAATGTAACTTGCAAGTTAAAACCATTACAAATTAATGTCAAGTTAATATTATTCAAATTATAATGAAAAATGTGAAAAAATGACAAAAAATTGCGTAAAATGTTAACGAGCGTTCATATTATGTTATCATTTGTTCATAAATGTAATTATTTTTACAAAATGAATCAAATAATGTTCCTGTTAAAAAATATTACTAATTTATGCATGATTTTGATAAAATAACTAAAATAAAAAAGAATAAATGTTATAAAATAACATTAGAGAGGTCATGAAGTTTGATATCTTTACCAATTTTTGAGCGGAAATCTAAAAAGTCATTATCGTTTATTTTCTCAAAGATATTTTGTTTATTATTTGGTAAAATTTCGTTCAGTACAATTTCCAATGGTTTATCTTTTGCAATAAATAGATTTTCAGCAAATAATAAAGCATCATTATAATTTGAAGTTGCATATAAGAAAGTAATATTTAACTTATCTCTAATTTTATATATCAAATTAAATAATTCGTATTTTGTTTTTGAATCCATTTCTAAAAATGTATCATCAATTAAAATTAATTCCGGATTAAACGATAATGCAGCAGCTAATATAATTCTAAATCTAAATCCTAAACTATTATTATGAGGAATATGAGTTTCATATCCTTCCAAACCAACTTCTTTTAACAACATACCAATTGTATCGTTTGATACTTCATTATTTAGATGTTTTACATTTTCTATTGGATTTAACCAAGGGAGTGAAACAGATGTTTTAGGGAAATAAAATATTACTTTTCCATCATATGTAATGCAGCTGTTATTATTTTCTGCTATCAACTTAAATAATGTTGATTTACCGGCACCTGAAGGAGCTAATAATGAAGATATTGATTTCTTATTTAATTCAAAATCCAAGTTTTTTATTAATTTGTAATCATAAATTAGATTTTGCTTAAATGAATAATCTAAATTTTTAATTTTTAATATTATGTTAGAATTCAAAATCAGTGCTCCCAAAAAATTAATTTATTTTTTATTAGAGTGAATAAGTAGTTTCCAAACCAAATAAGAATACTAATTAATATAGCTAATGCAATAAAACCGGAAAAATCGTGATTACTTAACAAAATATTGTATTTTGTACCTAATCCCCCGGTTAAAGCAATAAATTCGTATACAATTACAACCGCCCATAAAGTAAGATGTAATTTTTTAAAAGAACTATATAATCCGGGCTGGATTAATTTACTTTTCATATTAATAAGTTTATTTTGCGAAAGTTTATTATTTTCAATAAAAATTTTGTACTCATTGACAAAATTGTCATTAATATTGGCAAATTTTGCAAATAAATTAAATATAACAAACAAAAAAGCAAATAAAAACTCACCATATATTGATGTATTATAATAAAATACAAATAAAACAATACCCACAATAAATGGAAAATACTTAAATAGTTTCAAAAAAGAAAATATTGAATTAATTTGTTTATTATCAGCAATTTTAATTATAAAATGGCTTGTAAAGTGGAGTAAAAAATAACATAAAACTAAACTTATATACACAACTGAACTTGTTAAAGCAATACTTTGAAGTATTCCGTAATCCTTGAATAATGAAATAATTGATTCAATTATTAAACTTGGTTTAGGTATAATTTCATTAACCGGTAAAATAAATTCAACTATGGTACAGTACAAAAATATAAATACAGTTATTGAAATTAATGACAAATATCTTTTTTTATTTAATTCAAACAAGTATTTAAGTCTCCTATTATATTTCTAAGTATTTAATAACAATAATACTAAATAAAACTACTTAATTGCAACGAAAGGATTAAATTGTTTTTCGTAACCTATACTTGAACTTCTTCCATGTCCCGAATATATTTTTGTATTATCCGGTAAAATGTATAATTTATTAAATATTGAACTTATTAATAACTGATAATTGCCTTCCCATAAATCGGTTCGGCCAATACTCTGTTCAAATAAAACATCGCCTGTAAAACAAGATTCGATTTCAGGAAAATAAATACAATATTCATCCGGTGAATGACCGGGTGCGGAAATAAATTTTATTAAAAAATTGCCAAGGTATAATTCCAAATTTTCACTAAAAAAATCATCAGGTTCAGGCGACTTTTTTAATTTTACTCCGTAACTGCCGGATACATCTATCATTAAATCCAAAAAATGCAATTCGTTTTTAGGATAATAAAATGTTGGGTTGTATTTGGTTTTTATAAAATAATTGCCAAATATGTGATCGATGTGACCATGAGTTACAAACATATACTTTAAATTTATTTGTTTATCTTCAATAAAATCGGAAATTTCTTTTTCTTCACTTCTATCGTAACACCCCGGATCAATTATACATCCTTCTTTTGAATCATCATCAAAAACAATGTATGTATTTTCCGAAAAAGGGTTAAAAACAAACGTCTCACAAATAAGCATAATTAATTTTCCAAAGAAAAGTTTTCTTTTATAACCTTAAAAGTATTATTTAAGTAGTTATCATAATTCAATTTAGTTTCCTGAATTGAATTACCGCCAAATTTATCAATAAAAAACTTTGCGATTGACCAAGCCAACATTGATTCAGCAATAATAGCACACGCCGGAACCGCAACAAAATCGCTTCGTTCCCTTCTTGAAATACTATTTTCCATATTTTTCAAATCAACTGATTGAATTGGGGTCATTAATGTTGGTATAGGTTTCATTGCGCCTCTTACTATAATGGGCAATCCTGTCGAAATTCCGCCTTCAATTCCACCTGATCTGTTTGATTTCCTATCAAAATTACAACCGTCCAAAGTTATCTCATCGTTTGATTCCGATCCGAAAACTTTTGCATTATTAAATCCATCCCCAATTTCAACACCTTTTACTGCGTTGATTGACATTATGGAAGCGGCAATTTCGGCATCCAAACGTGAGTCGTAATGCATATAGCTGCCTAAACCGTAAGGAACTCCGGTAGCAACTATAATAAAAGTTCCTCCTAAAGTATCACCTCTTTTTTTTGCCGTTTTTATTTTATTAACTATCTTTTTTTCTTGTTCCAAATCAAGTACTCTTACTTCGCTATTATCGGCCGCATTTGAAAGTTCGTCAGCATTATTGAACGTTCCTAACGAATTATTAAACAACGATTCGGAAAACGGTTCTTTAGAATAAATTCCGCCAATGCTTTCAACATAACTTCCAATGGTTATACCAAATTGTAAAAGAAACAATTTGGCAATTGAACAAGCCGCAACACGGGCTGCTGTTTCTCTTGCACTGGATCTTTCAATGGAATTACGAATATCATCAAACCAATATTTTTGGGTTCCTACTAAGTCGGCATGGCCTGGACGTGGAATTGTAATTTTTTCCAAATTATCCGGTTTATCGGTTATATTCATTCTGTCGGTCCACGAAGCCCAATCGTAATTCTTAATAAATAACGTTATAGGTGAACCTATAGTTTTACTAAACCTAATACCGGACAAAACTTCAACAGTATCTGTTTCAATTTTCATCCTTAAACCGCGTCCATATCCCATCTGACGGCGTTTTAATTGATTATTGATATAATTTATATCTATTGGAATATTGGAAGGAAATCCGTCAATAATTGAAGTTAAACCTTTCCCGTGAGATTCACCGCTTGTTAAAAACCTAATCATATTTTAACTTATATTAATTTAATAAATAATAAACTTAAATGTAATAATGCAAAAGGACGTACTCAAGTTTTATTTTGCAATAATTAATATTTCATATTATCAAATCCATTACAGCGGCACCTTTTTAACCAAAGAACACCCAAAACATCTCCACAAATACATAGTGGCTGTGACCCGCTTTGTTTTTATTATAATATTAATCCCATAAAACCTTATAAATTTATGATATTGTAGAACAAGATATATCAGTACCACAAAGCGGGACGAAAATTGTATAGCAACTCAAATTTTGTTTTTTAATAATCCCAAATTTGACGTTAGAAATGAAACTCTAACAACTTTTATTTGGAATAGTAAATTACACAAAGACATATTAAGTTGCGATATATGCAAAGCAAGAAATATCAGCCACAGAGTGGCGAAAAGTGTATAGCAAAATCAGTCAAGGACACAAATAAAGCCCCATAGGGGCGACATTTAAACAATTGTATAATAACATGTTATAGGTATATGAATGCCGCTCCGCTGGAGCTAAAACCGATATTGGGGATGCCCATTTTTTCAATATACATTTCGCCCAACAAGTGGGCTGATACCTGTAAATATATAATATTCAGTATATATTTACCCCGTATTTATATTTTATTATTACCAATTTATATAACTAAATAGTAATAATTACCTGTTGTTAATAATAACACAAAAAGATACCCAATTGAGCATCTTTTTGCATATATAGTTTTATTAAAGCCGTTTTACTTCAGTTTTAATGTGATTTGAATCTTGAGGTTCCGCATGTATATAAACTTCACTTCTTGGAATTATTGTCATTAATTCTTTTTCAACCTTATCACAAATTTCATGAACAGTTAAAAGACTTAAATTAGGCTCGAGATGAAGATTTACTTTAATAAATGTATCAGCACCGGCTGTACGCACTTTAAGATCGTGAAAATCCTTAATTTCCGAAAATGTTGCTAATGTTTTCTCTACTAGATTAATTGTTTCAATTGGAGCCGTGTCAAGCAAAACCTCAATAGCCTTTCTGCCTAATCTGTACGAAACTAATAACACAATTGCAGCTACAACAAGAGCCGCAACTGAATCGGCAAAGAAAAATCCAAAGTGAGCACAAATTAATCCAAATAACACTACAGAGGAACTCCATATATCTGTTGAAAAATGCAAAGCATCAGCTTCAAGAGCTTGACTGTTATATTTTTTTGCAACCCTATACAACATACGTGATCTATTAATATCAATTATTATCGAGCTAATAACTACAATATAACTCCAAATGTTTACTTCTATATGCGTATTACCCGAAACAAGACGATTTATAGCTTCATAAATTATCCAGACACAAGTAATTAATAAAAGAATTGTTTCCATCAATGCCGAAAAGTTCTCAATTTTTCCATGCCCAAAATTATGATCTTTATCAGCAGGTTTATCCGAAACCCTGACAGAAAAAAAAGTAATAACAGCTGCTACAAGGTCAAGGCATGAATGTAACGCCTCCGACAAAATACCCAAACTTCCTGTTAACATACCGATTACGAACTTAAACAAGGTTAAAAATACTGCAGCTACTACCGATATTGAAGCCGCCTGTGTTTTCTCTTTTAACATAAAAAACCATAAAAATAGTTAATAATAAATTTTACTGTTTATCCACAAACAAACTTAATTAAGCAAATTACGATAATTTTGGCGGATGCCAAACTGATAAAAGAGAGTTGTTTTTTAAATATTTATCCAAATTGGATAAGAAAAATATACTTTCCCGAAATTTATATATATTTTCATCCGATACGCTTAATGTAATATTTTCAAAACAATCGACATGTGAATGTCGTATATTTTGAGTAACATCCGTACAAACTTTTTGAGTGTTTAGCTGATTAGCAAATACATAATAATAAAATCCGCAATCTTCTAAAACCATATTAATGCTAATAGTAATTAAAAATATATAGCCAAATTTTATTAAATTTTTCATTGGATGTTTATTCATTCGCTGCAAAATATCTAAATATTAATCTAGATCAACTAATTATTTCATCATCAAATAATACATTAATATGTATTATTTCCTAGCAAATATATTGAAAAATACTCATACTGCAAAGATATTTTAAGGATATAAGTTTTAATAAAATGTTGTATTCTTTCTAAACAATCATAAAATGCAGATAAATTATTTGAACTATAATTATTTTACAAACACCATCTTCTTCAAATCATTAAAAACAGGTATTTTACCCGCTCCGGTTACTTCCAATCTGTATAAATATATTCCGCTGCTGTAATTACTTAAATCTATTTTTGTTTCGTTATACCCTTTATTTTTGGTTCCTTCTATAACCGTTTTTATTAATTCGCCTGTAATGGTGTATAATTTAATCCTAACTTCTCCCGGGGCTTTTAAGCTGTAACTTATGGTTGTACTTGGGTTAAAAGGATTTGGATAATTTTGATACAATTCATAAACATAATTTTCAGTTATCACCACTTCTTCATTTTCGGTTATTGTTACACTTATTTCTGTGCTTGGGCTGCTTTCGTATCCTATACTGTCAACAGCCGTAACTTTATAATAAACTTTTAAAGTCCCTTTATTTAATGAATCATTAAATATCGGTTTGGTTGTAACAGCTATTATTTTTGCGCTGTCTATTGTAAAATTTGGGCTTACATCTTTGTAAACGTTATAGTACTTTACGTCAGCCGATTCACACGAATTCCAATGAAGTCTTACAATATTTTCGAAATCATCATATTCACCGGCTAGTCCTGTTATTCTCTTTGGAGGTAGATCCTGGTAATTATATGTAATACCTAACGGACCTCCATACACGCCCATATCACTTCTTGTTCCGTCAACATCAAAAATATTTGGATCTCCCGAATCTATTGCGGGGGAATACTTTTGTAACCTGTAATCGTAACTTCCGTTTAATGTTGCAATTGTGTCGTTATTAAACATTGGGTTGGCTAAAACATCATGTTCACCGGGAGTCATATTATTATAAATAGTACTGCCAATATCATAAAAAGTATTATAATCTACTTTTACAGGATCAGTGTTTGAAGTAATACCATGGACGGCACAGTGAGAAATTATATTATTTTTTATTTCGCAAACAGTAGGCATATTTCCAAACACAATACCTGTTGCCGTACAATTTGTTATTGTATTATTATAAATTAATGTTGTATCATTTACAGCGTTTAGGTACGTGGCAACCGCTATTGCAATGTTAAATCTGCAAAACAGATTGTTTTTTATTTCAACTTTTTTATTTGTAAAAAGATTTATTCCATAGTATTTCCTATCTTCCGATTCTTTTATCATTATATTATTATTTATCTTGAAACTTCCTCCGCCTATGCCCGCGTTAATACCACATGGGAATGAATGTTGTGATAATATGTAAAAAGAATTATTCTCGATTTTGTATTCGTCATTATAAGAATCGGTAATAGTTATCGCCCAATCGGTATTTCGCATTATCGTTTTAGTTAAATTGCATCCTTTCATAAACCCTAATCCCATCGCTGACGAATCTACAATGCAATTACTAATTATGGCTGTGCTAAAATTAAAAAGAACTGATTGATAAAATTCATAATCATCTGTTCTCTTAAATTTAAAAGTAATATTCTCAATTGTCATATTAGAATTCTTAAACTCGCACATAATATATCTATTTACTTTCCCATTTAGTCCCGTCCCGTTTAAAATACACTCATCGGTATCCACTCCAATAATTGTTAAATCTTTATCATGAACATATATTGTTTCTCTGTAAATACCTCTGTCAACATAAACAGTATCGCCGCTGTTGCAATAATCAAAACATTTTTGCAGGCTGTCGCAGGCTGTTGCCCATGATGTATACGGCGGGGCAGAATTAAGCCCCGCTGTTTTGCTTACATAACGGGTTTCGCTTTTTAACATGAAAAATGGGATAAATAGAATTATTACGATTTTAATAATTTTTATTGGTTTTGCCATTTCCTGCCTTTGCTAATAAATAGTATCTGATCAAATATTTAGTGTAACATATAAGATATAAATAATATATTTAAAAAGAAATACAGGGTAAATAAATTATTATTTTGTGTAATAACAAAATATAAGTTTCAATTAAAAAAAAGACTATAATCATCATTTAATAATTATAGTCTTTACTAAAATACTTTAAATCATTCAATTATTCCGGAATATCCAGTCCTACAAAACGGCTGTTTTCTTTATCAATAGCAATTGTTAATAAAACAGATTTACCACGTTTTTTGTTGATATACTCTTCAAATTCCGATACGCTTGATACCGGTTTTCTATCAACTTCAAGAATAATTAGATCTTTTTGCAAATTTTGATTATAAGCTTTACTGAATCTTTTAACGTCTACAATTTTAACTCCATGGTCAACATCAAAAGTATTTAATTCAGCATCTGTCGGATTTTTAACAGTTAATCCAATATTATCAAAACTTAATTGTTTTCCGGGTTTTGTGTTTTCGTTTTTATCTCTTCCTGAAGCCGAAACAGGATCAATTGATTTATCTTTTGACGGAGATTTTAATGTTATATATCTTTCAATCTCTTTACCGTCTCTGTATAATGTTAATTTAACTTCTTCACCGGCACGTTTTTTTGCAATATATCCCTGTAATTCGTTGGGCTGGTTAACATCTTTATCGTTAACCTTCAAAATAATATCACCGGTTTTAATATCTTTATCGGCAGCTGCACCGTCTTTAATTATTCCTTGAATCATAATGCCTTTTGGTTTATCCAATCCAACTGCATTTGCAGTGGCGGCATCAACCTCCGAAATATTTACACCAATGTAACCGCGTGAAACTTTTCCGTTAGTTATTAAGTCGGTTGCAACAGCTTTTGCAATATTAATTGGAATGGCAAAACCATATCCAATATAACTGCTTGACATGCCGTTAGTTGCAATTGCAGTGTTAATTCCAACAACTGCACCGGAAAGGTCAACTAATGCACCACCGCTGTTTCCCGGGTTAATTGCAGCATCAGTTTGAATGAAGTTTTCAATACCATAGTTCTCTCTGATAAGATTTAAACTTCTTCCAACCGCACTAACAATACCGGCAGTAACTGTTGATGCAAGAGATAACGGGTTGCCAATTGCCATTACCCATTGACCGACTTTTAGATTATCCGAATCACCAAGGTATACAGCAGGTAATTCTTTTGCGTCAATTTGAATAACTGCCAAATCTGTTAATGGATCAGTTCCTACAACTGTGGCTGAAAATTTCCTTTTGTCGTGCAAAAGTACTTCAATATTTATAGCGTTTTCAACAACATGGTTATTAGTTAATATATATCCGTCTTCCGATATTATAACACCGCTGCCGCCGCCTTCTTGTTCTTGCGGTGAATCTTCTTTAAATGGGAAGAAAAATTTAAAACCTTCTGGAATATCACTTTCTTTTGATTTGCTTACAACATTTATCTGAACAATAGAGGGTGTAACTTTTTCGGCAACATTAACAAAAGCATTATTAAAAGCCATTGCATTTTTATCTATATCGGTTATAGGCGGAGCTGACAAGCCAAGTTTAACATCTGCTAATCCGGGTTTTACTAATCCGTAACCGGAAACTAAAATAGCACCAAACACACTGCCAATAAATAACAATGAAAGAGTTCCAATTAAACTCTTCTTTTTCATAATTTCCTCCAAAATATTTAATATATGTTTAAAGATTTTATACCTGAAAACTCAGGGATATTTCTTTTAAGGTACCTTTGAATGAACGTTAATATATAATCTAGATTATTATCGTCAATAGAAATATCATTATTTCTGCTTGTTAGACATTTGATATTTTTAAAAAGTTCCTTAGAAATATTAGCGGAAATTTCATTTTTGTGAAAACAAGATTCACATAATGGCCCATGGTATACATCAAATAATCCTTCCTCGTTTAACTCGGTTTCGCAAATTGCACATTGAGTAATATTAAGTTCATAACCTAATTCTTTAATAAAAAAAAGCATAAATTTAATAAATAACAATTTGGGACTAGTTGTTGAATTTTCCAATAAATCAAAAATTCTTAATAATCCTTTAAATAATAAAGGATTACTTTCATTTTCGTGGGTAAGATCATAAATGACTTCTAAAATTGCGGAGGCGTATTTATATTTATTTATATCGCTTTTAATATTGCCGTAAAAATTGATTAAATCGGCTTGTGTTAATAATTGCAATCCCCTGCTTTCTTTTTTATAATAAACAATTTCAATGTAATTAAAAACATCTATCAATCCCCCAATTTTCGATTTATTACTTCTCCCTGCTTTAACTATACAATTAAATTTTCCGTAATCTGCAGAAAAAAGAGTTACAATTTTACTTGTATCACCGTAATCATTTTTCCTAAGACAAATAACCGGTGTTTTAACAATTTCAGACATTAAAATTATATGGGAAATTATATAATTTATCTTCAGTAATAATTCCGGTAATTAATTCATTTGGAATAATGTCGAAGGATGGATTATAAACAGGATATACACTTTTTGTAACTTTTATATCTTTAATCCTGTTAATTTCGGTTTTATCCCTTTCTTCAATTGGAATATCTTTACCTGATTTTGCATTAAAATCAATTGTTGTAGTAGGAGCTGCAATATAAAAAGGAATTTTGTGGTATTTGCAGATTACAGCCAGGTTATATGTTCCTATCTTATTTGCGGAGTCACCATTAGTTGCAATTCTATCTGCGCCTGTTATTGCAACATCAATTTTATTTTGCTGCATTAAAAATGCCGCGGTTGAATCAGTTATTAAATAAAAAGGAATACTTTCTTTTGCTAATTCAAAAGTCGTTAAACGTGCTCCCTGTAATAACGGCCTTGTTTCATCAACAAACACATGTTCAATTAACCCTTTATGAAAAGCATGTTTTATAACATTTAACGCAGTACCTCCGCCGCCTGTAGCTAACTTGCCCGTATTACAATGCGTTACAACTCTGCTGTTTCTCTCAAAAATAGAAATTCCGTTTTTTGCAATTAAATCGCATTTTTTAATATCTTCATTATGAATTGCAATGGCTTTTTCTTTTAATCTACTGTATATATTATCGTTTGATGAAAGATTTTTATAAGTCTCTTCCATTTGTTGAAGTGCCCAAAATAAATTAACCGCTGTAGGGCGTGTTCTTCTAAGACGATTTGAAACATTGTAAAAATATTCATCATCTTTTCCGTTATGATTTTTGAAAGATAATGCAATTCCAAACGCCGCAGCAATTCCAATTGCCGGGGCACCTCTTATTTCAAGTTTTTCAATGGCTTCAGCTATCCTTTCATAATTATCTGTTGTAATATATTGTTCAGATAATGGAAGAGCAGTTTGTTCTATAAAAGTAAGATTATCTTCAGCAAATTTGAGAGAAAAAAATTTATTCATTATAGTCAAATCCTGACAAATTTTTAAATAGTAAATACCTGTTTTTTATTTCTTCCCATGTCAGGTTTTCAATACCTTTAGTACTGAATTTCTCAACATTAAACGAAGCAAGTGCACTGCCAAAAATAACAGCTCTTTTTAGATTTTCAAAACTTATATCGTCTGTTTTAGTTATGTAACCCGCAAAACCACCTGCAAATGTATCACCTGCTCCAGTAGGGTCAAATAATTCTTCAATAGGCAAAGCAGGGGCAGAAAACACTTTATTTTCGCCAAACAATAAAGCTCCGTGTTCGCCTTTTTTTATAATTAAATAGGGGCATCCCATACTTAAAATAAGTTTAGCAGCCTTAATTATATTAGGTTCATTTGTAAGAAGTTTTGCTTCCGAATCATTAATAATTAAAACATTTACTCTTTTTATAACTTCTAATAATTCGGCTAATTTTATATTTATCCATAAATTCATGGAATCGCAAATTACAAATTTTGGAGAAGTTAATTGATCCAATACATTTAACTGCAAAGTTGGATCGATATTTCCTAGCATAACATATTTACTGCCTTTTAAATGTTCAGGTATAATTGGATTAAATGTTTCAAAAACATTTAAATCTGTAAAAGTTGTATCACGTTCATTAAAATCATGATGATATTTTCCGCCCCATCTGAAAGTTTTTCCGCCTTCAATAATCTGGAGACCATCTAGATTAATCCCATGATTTTTTAGAAGTTCAATGTGTTCTTTTGGAAAATCATCTCCAACTACTCCTACTACATCAACCGGTTTGCAAAAATAACTTGCGGCTAATGAAATATATGTTGTAGAACCGCCTAAAGCATCTTCTACTTTTGCGTATGGAGTTTCTACACTATCTAATGCAATCGAACCAACTATTAATAAACCCAAAATTATTCTCCATTCAAAAAATTTAAAATTAATATGTTAATGTAAATAGTTTTCTAATCAAATTAAATAATTATTTCAATAAATTTAAGTAAACTTTTATTTTTAGTAAAATATTCATTAATTATATCTACCGATTTTTTTTGCTCCGGCCAGGCAAGTCTTTTTTTTGCTTCTTTTTTTGAAAGCCAGCAATATTCCGAATGTTCATCTGATATTTGAACTTTTGAATTTGGATCTACCAAAGCTACAAATACAGGAATTAAACAAATTATTTCTTTTTCGTACGAATAAAATGAGTTGATTTTTGGAACGACCCAAAAATTGGATGGAGTTAATCCCGTTTCTTCCTTTATTTCCCGGAAAGCTGTTTGATAGGCTTTTTCTTCTCCATCTATAGTTCCAGTCACCATCTGCCAAATATTAGGATACTTTTCATTTTCAGAACGTTTTAATAACAAAAATTCAATTTTACCATCTATAATTTTAATAATATGTGCTTCAACCAAAAATGAATCAATTATCATAGTTTCTCCGTGTTTTAAAAAAAGGCTCTTGCTTCAGCTTTAAAAGTATGAATAATTTTGCTGCCGCCTAATTTTCTGCCCGAATAATTTACAGTAGTTTGTAAATTAGTTCCTATTCTATAATCAAAATTCAGGCTTCCTGTAAAATTTTTGCCCAAATTATTTCCTTTTGTAACTTCAAAAGGAATAACATTTGTTGTATTATTTACAACTAATTCTTTTCTTTCCATTTCAATTCGTAAACGTCCTTTTCCGGCAAATGATAAAGTAAAACGTATTGCCTGTGAGTTATTATCAATAATTGTAGGTTTTTCAGGAAAACTGTCTTCATCACGCCCGGCGGATAAAATAAATCCAATCTCAATGAATTGATAAGGTCTGTATGAAAAATCAGAGCTGACTAAATTTGACAATAACATACGCGATCTATTTTGTGAAGAAGGAGCGTTCAAATTATCATTAGAGTTCGTAAAGTCAGTTTGATTTACAACTTCCTTAATTAAAGCAAATTTAATTCTAAAAGAATTTTCTCTATAATAACCCCGTTCAATTCCACCGCTGTAACTGTTTAATGTTTTACGTTGAATGTATCTATATTTGAATGAAAGTTCATTACTATTTTTAAATAAAAATATATCCTGCTGAATTAAATTCGATCCTCTGATTGTGGTTGAATCGTTAAGAAATTTATTAAAATTTAATAAATAAATTTGTTTTAAATCTTTTTCCTGGCTGTTTTCTTCAATTCTAATTAATGTTTCGCTAGAAATTGGTTTTAATAAAGAAAATATCGAAGAATTTTCAATTTGAAGACGGTTGAAATCAATTTTCCATCTTGTATTTGCTTTTAAGTTAATAACAGGAAATAATTCATCAGTGGGAATTGTGGATACAAGAAAATCCCCTTCATAAATTGTCTGTTCAAATTCATTTTCATCAGGCAGTCCGTTATTATTTAAGTCCCCTAAATAAATGTAATTTCCTGTGCCTTTTTGTACTCGGGTAAATACTTTTTCAAGTTTTGCACTTTTTTCAGTTGTTGTTTCATAATACAAATCACCGTCAATAAAACCTTTCCAAAAATTAAAACGGGTTTGTGACTTAAATAATATTGTTTCGGAATTAATATATCCCTTAAGTTTATATAATTCCGAATAATTTAATTGTCGTATTGTCAACATGTTATTGGTGCTTACTTCAGGAATTCCTTTGTAAATTAATGAATAAACTTGAGTATAAGCTTTTGATAAATCTTCAAATTTACCATGATTAGGTGCTAAATCATTCCTAATTTGGTATTTACCCTCAATTTCCAAACCATTGTAATTAAGTACTGATAATGTTGGTGATACTTCATAATAACTTAAACTGCCGGAATGCAAAGAATCGTTTTGGGAATAAAAATCTTTTTTTAATTCCGAAGCGAATTCAAATCCGGGTTTGAATACATAAAGAATATAATAAGCATTTCCGTTTTGTCTTATCCAATTGCTGTTAATCTTTCCGTTTTTTGTGGAAACATAATCAAAAGAATATTCAACATTATAAATTTTATCGGTATATGCTTTAAGATTTGAAGTAAAACGGTTTGAAGAAAACAAATCCCCTTTTTTTAAGTAACCGTATTTTGAACCTATTGATATGTTATCTGCAGGCATTAAGTTTAATCCGATTTCCCTTAATACTTCATTGTTTTTTGCGGTTTCGGAAATATTATAATATCTGTCAAATTCAACGCTGTTAATTCTATCTAATGAATTAAATCTATCCTCAACAAATCTATCTTTATAATTTAATCCTATTTTACCTAAATTAATATTTAATAGATTAACGCTAATTGGTTTAAGCTCAATTGAGATATTGCGAGCATAACCATAGTTATCTTTGTCATCCAAACTTGAAAATGTATTTTTATCATAGCTGCTTCCGGCTAGCTCAATTTCAATATTTAAGTCTTTAACCGGACTGTAATTAACATATAAATCGGTAAGTTTTCCTATTTGAGGCATTGGTAAATATTTGATAGGCATATATGAACCATTGCCAATTCCTACAAATTTGTAATTTCCCAAACTTAATGATGTATAATCACCTTTGTTATTACCTACATAACTAAAAGTAATGTTATAAAGTGCATCAACAGCACCGGGGTTATATATATAATACGAATAATCAGTATTATTTATTGTTGTATCTACTTTAACATAAGTACCAATAATTCGGCCCAGCGAGTCGGCAACTGCTAAAGTTACACCACTTCTGGCAGCTTTTAAATAATCATCTCCTGCATTTTCGAGAAGTTTTTTATCGTTTTCCGAAAGCACTAAATCTATTGGGTTATTTTTATCGTCTCCTTCGCTATAATAATTAAACTTAACTTTTAGTTTATCATCATAAAAGTTAGCTTTTGCAGTACTACCCAAAAATGTCCTTGAATATTGTTTATCCGAGTATTCAAATTCAACCGTAATTCGGCTTGCTGAGGTTATTAACTTTTTAGGTGTAAAAGTAACTTCGGCATTTGAATATTCAATTGTAAAATCGTTATTTTCACCACGTTTTAATTCTTCACCGTCTAAAAAGACCTTTTCGCTTCCGGCAATTACTACAATATTAGTTTCATTATTTGCGCCAATAAGTCTATATGGTCCTTGTACACCGTCTGTTCCTGTAAGTTTATTTGAATGAAATTTCCCTCTTGATGTAGCATAAGCAAAATTTGCGGAATAATTATCAAACATAACATCAGCTTTTAGGCCTTGTAGCTTTCTGTCCAAATTGCCAAATTCGCCAATTTTTTCCTTAAAATCGTAATCACCAAATGTGCCTATTGCATTTTTATGTCTTAATTCAATAAATACTTTATCTAGTTCTTCTAATTTTTCGGAGTTTCCTTCCGGTTGAATTGGAGTGTTTTCATCTGTAAGGGCAGCTGTTAATTCAATATCATCCGATAGTTTTCCTGATAGCTGCAATCGTAATCCGCTGCTTACGGTAAAATCCTTATTTGTACCTACCGTAAAACCCCTTACAATAGTACCACTTTTTTTAAGATCTTTTCCAAAAATTGATTCATTTGAAAAAGCATTTCCTTCGATTTTAATTACTCTAATTGAATCGGGATAATTGACATCAAATTTTGAAATTAAGGAACGATTTTTATACTCTTTTTTTAAGCCTAGATAATATGATTTGTACGATATAATTAATGTATCAAAAATTGAATATGCCAATGAGTCGGAAAGTCGGATAGTACATTTTTCAAAAGAAATACTGTAATCCGAAGGATTTAATTTTTTATTTTTCAGATAAACATTTTCGGTAAACGGGATTATATTAATTCCCGAAAGATAATAGACATTTTTAAAATTAATTTTTAATGTATCATTAATAGCAATTTTATTATACTCAGTTTGGCTAAATAGTATATTTTGAAAAATAATACAAAATAAAATCGCTTTAATTAAGTTTTTCACAATAATTAGTTTAACCGAAAAATTTAGGAAATTGATAAAAATTAAAACATAATTTAAACAAAAAATATTTAAGGATTAGTATTAAAAAAAATGCCCCTTTATAAAAAATAAAGAGGCATTAATTTTATCTTAAATAAACTAAATTATTCATATCTTAAAGCTTCAATAGGGTCTAAATTAGAAGCTTTATATGCTGGGTAAGTTCCAAAAATAACACCAATTAAAACACATACTAAAACTCCCACCGCTACAGAATCCAATGGTATGGTTGCCGTAGCGTTTAATGCGGACCCCGCCAAATTCCCTACCAGCACCCCAAGGAAAATTCCAATAAATCCCCCCATTAAAGATAAAGTTACAGATTCGGTCAAAAACTGAAATAATATATTCATTCTTTTTGCACCAATAGCTTTTCTAATTCCAATTTCTTTTGTGCGTTCAGTAACAGAAACCAACATAATATTCATAATACCAATTCCAGCTGCTAATAATGCAATACCGGCAATTACAATGGCTCCAATTCTAACACCGGCAGTAATTTCATTAATCTGTTTCATTACACTTGCATTTGTATAAATATCAAAATCATTTTCATCGCCGGCATTAACTTTGCGAATTGTTCGCATTATTCCTTCAGCCTTTTCCATTAAATCGTTGTATGATATTTGGTCTTCAGCACGAACTGTTATATTTATACTGTTATTTCTTTTTCCATAAAATGATTGAAATGTAGTTAACGGCACCAAAGCAAAATTATCCTGACTTTGTCCAAAAAACTCACCTTGTTTTTCAAGCACACCAACAACCTGAAGTTTATGACCGTCCATTTTAACAAATTGACCAACCGGATTAATTGTTTTAAAAAGTTTAGTTGCTACTTCAGCACCCATAACAATTATATCCTCGCCTCTTTGTAGGTCATTAAAATTAAAACTTCGACCATCTTCAACAGTCCAATCGTTATTTAAAAATGCTTCAGGTGTAACGCCCCCAACTTGAATATTTGGATTTGTTTCTTCACCGAAATATTTAATCATTTTGCCGCCTGTCCATTGTTCGGCACCAATATTAGGTGTTTCTGTAAGTTTTTCTTTTAATGTTTCATAATCTTCATATGTAATATCTTTTCTGTTACGATATTTTTCCCACGATCCCGGTCCACCGGAATGAACTGCGGGCCATTTTTGAATTTGAAAAGTGTTTTGATCTAAAGCGGAAACACCTTCTTCAATACTTTTTTGAAGCATGGAAATTACTGTACTTATTGCTATTATTGAAAAGATTCCTACAACAATACCAAGTATTGTTAGTGATGAACGCAATTTATTGCTGCGCAAAGAATTAAATGCTATAATAATAATTTCTAATAGTCTCATTATTCATACCTCAAAGCTTCAACAGGATCCATTTTGGCGGCTGTATAAGCGGGAGCAAAACCGGAAATTACACCTGTTAATAAAGAAATAGTGATTGCTAAAATAACAGCATCAATTTGTAAACTGACAGGGAAATCGTATTGTTCAATAATTTTAACACCTATAACGGCAACAATTAATCCTATCATACCTCCAATTAAACAAATAATTGCGGCTTCAGTAATAAACTGTGCTAATATAGTTCTTCTTTTAGCACCAATAGCTTTTCTAATTCCAATTTCTTTTGTTCTTTCTTTTACCGAAACAAACATAATGTTCATAATACCAATTGCACCAACAAATAATGCTAATCCGGTAATTAAATATCCGCCCGTTTCAATTACGCTAACAGTACTATTTATATTATTTAACAGTCCGTCTTGCTGATTAATTGAAAAATCATCCGTTTCGTTAAATTTTAATCCACGTACCTGCCGCATAATTCCAATTGCTTCTTCTTTTACATCTTCAACTGATTGGCTGTTTGGAGCACGTACATTAATAGTAATACTATTATGCATTTCGTTTGCAAAATTTTTAAATATTATACCAATAGGAACATAAACAATATTATCGGGATTAAAACTTCCCATAATAAAACTACCTTGTTCCTCCAATACTCCTACAACTTTAAATTTTTTGCCTTTTACATTTATTTCTTTGTCCAAAGCGTCATCGCGGGGAAACAATTGTTTGTTAATTTCGCTTCCAATAACACACACATTTCTTGAACCATTACTTTCAATTTCGTTAAAAAAACGACCTGAAGTAAAAGAAAGATTTGTTGTATTGATATAATCGCTTGTAGTTCCTTGCACCTGAATATATTGCATCATCTCTTGACCATGTTTTATGGTTTGGGATGTAGATGTTGTGGGTGCCATAGCCGTTGGAAGTTTGGCCATATCTTTATATTTATTAAAATGTTCCATGGTTAAGTTTTTTCTGTTTCGCATTTGCCACCACGGAACATCATGATTAAACCATTCCCATTTATCAATATAAAGATTATCGGAACCTAAAGAACTAACTCCAGTTTGGAAAGACTGGTTAATCCCTTTGATTGCTGTTGACATTAAAACAACAGAAGCTACACCAATAACAATTCCCAAAGTAGTTAATATTGAGCGCACTTTGTTCGATCGTATTGCCCGAAGGGAAATAAATAATCCTTCTTTTGTTTCAAATAGAAAGTTTTTCATTTTATTCTCGGTTTATTCTGTTTTTTCTTTTTTTACAGGGATAATTCTTTTTGTTACTATTTCGTCACGTTCAACTAACCCGTCACGCAATCTGATAATTCTTTTAGCATGTTCAGCAATATATTCTTCGTGAGTTACTAAAATTATAGTATTTCCAAGGTCATGCAACTGACCAAACAAAAACATAATATCCTCACCTGTTTTAGTATCCAAATTACCGGTAGGTTCATCAGCTAAAATAATAGATGGATTAGTAACTAAAGCACGGGCAACGGCAACACGTTGTCTCTGCCCGCCTGAAAGTTCGTTTGGTTTATGCAGCATTCTATCGGCAAGACCTACTTGTTCTAATGCTTTAATAGATCTTTCTTTTCGTTCTGCACTTCCAACACCTGCATAAATTAATGGTAATTCAACATTATGTAATGCATTTGAGCGAGGCAATAAATTGAAAGTTTGGAATACAAATCCAATTTCTCTATTGCGTATTTGAGCTAATTCATTATCAGTCATATCACTAACATTATGAGTGTTAAAGTCATACAGCCCTTTTGTTGGTGTATCCAAACAGCCAAGAATATTCATAAGTGTCGATTTCCCGGATCCCGAGGGTCCCATTATTGCAACATATTCATTCTTGTCAATTCGTAACGAAACATCACTTAAAGCACGAACTTCTTCAGAACCTACTTGATAAATTTTAGCAATGTGTTCTATATTAATTATATTCATCACTTTAATCCGCTTTATTTAGAAGTACTGTTTTCAACAATTGAGCCTTTTTTCTGCACCATAACTTTAACATTGTCTTCAAGCTCTTTAGAGATTGAACGGTAAGGTCCACTGACAACTTCTAAGTTTTCTTTAACACCATCAATTATTTCGATGTAAGTGTCGTCACTAATACCTGTTTTAACTTTATACAATTTTGCTTTATTGTTGCTAACAATAAATACAACTTCATCCGGTTTTACCGATTTAGGAGCTTTTGTTACAGTTGAACTGACTGTTTCGTCCTCAGTATTTGTTGGAGTACCATTTTGAACTACTTTACCTGATGATGTACGAGCAGTTACACTTTGAATAGGTACTGATAATACATTAAACTTGGTATCTGTTTCAATTTCAGCATCACACGACATTCCCGGTCTAAGCTTTTCACCTTCGGTATTCAATTGAATTTTAACTTCAAAATTAACTACTTCTTCTTGGGTTCCTGCGCTGCTTGTAATAGCACTATTACCTATTTCGGTAACAACACCAACAAATTCTTTATCACCATAAGCATCTACTTTTACACGTGCGGTATCACCAATTGAAATTAATACAACATCATTTTCATCAACATCTACTGTTGCTTCCATCATATTTAGGTCGGCAACTGTCATTAATTGAGTACCTTGACTAAAACTGCTTCCTAAAACACGTTCGTTTAATTCAACATTAAGAGCACATACAGTTCCTTCCAATGGAGCATAAATAGTAGTTTTTGCCAATTGTTCCTGTTGTTCTTTTAATGATTCTTCAGATTGAAGGATATTTGATTTTTGGGATTCATACTGGCCTAAACTTTGTAAATAGCTGGATTTTGATGATTCCAAATCCGATTCGCTTGCAAGTCCTTTTTCGTATAACCCTTTAACACGAGTATACTCTTTTTCCAATTGATCTAAGTTAGCTTTTCTAACATTTAAATCAGATTTTGAAGCTTGTAAACTGGCTTCAGCTCTGTTTCTTTGCGCAATATAAATATCAGGTTTAATTTTAATTAATAATTGTCCTTTTTTAACAAAATCACCCTCTTTTACCGGTAATTCAACAATCTCGCCAGTTACTTCAGGTGTTAAAACAACCTGATAAATTGGATTAATTTTTCCTGTTGCCGATACTACTTGAGTAATATTTCTTTTTTGTACTTTTTCTAATTGTACTGGAATGATAGTTTCTTTATTGCCGCTAAAAGCAACAATTAATATAACTACTACAATTAATAACCCTAATCCGCCAAATATAAATATTTTTTTTCGGGTCTTTTTTGATTTAGCTTTTCCCATCGGTAAAATCTCCTAATAAATTTTATTCGTATTTTTTATAATCTAATTTTCCAAGTGCGTTAACTAATTTATCTTTCATTTTATAAAAAGAAAACTGTGCATCTATATAACTGCGTAAAGCATCAACATAATTTTTGTCTGATAACAACACATCCAATATTGTACTGCTGCCCAAATTGTATTTTTCGTTGTAAATTTTTCTATTTTCTTCTGCTGCAATAATATTTTTGCTGCTTACTTCAAATTGTTTTTTTGCTGCAGTTAAATCTTGATAACCTTGTTTAATTTCAATTTTTATTTGTCTTTCTAATGCAGTTAAATCTTCTTCGGAATTTTTAGCCTGTACTTGAGCTTGTTGAATTGCGTTTTCGGTACTCCAATTTGAAAAAATAGGAACACTTAAAGTTAAACCTACATTCCAAATTTTCCTATCCATTAAATCGCCAACTTCAATTGCATTAGTCGAAAACGAATAATTACCATTTAAACTAGGATACATTCCGCTTTTAGCAATTGTTACACTGTTATACTGACTTTCCAAAATAAGCTTTTGACTTTTATAATCAGGACGAGAATTTAATGCTTCATTAACCATGTTTTCAATTGAGGCAAATTCGCTTAAATAAGAATCAACATTATCGTTTTTAACGTCAATCGGATTAACATAATCGTATTCTTTAAATACATCTAAAGCCAAATAATTTAATAAATTACTTTTAGCTATCTCAAAGTCGTTACCTGCTTGAATAAACAGAAGTTCAGCATTACCAAGTTGTACTTGTTGTGCATAAACATCCGCAATTGCAGTTGCTCCAAGTTTTTTTCTTTCTTGAATGGTTTCAAGAAGTTTTTTGTTATACTTTACATTATCTTCTCTAACTTTAAGAAGTTCTTTTGCATTTAATACAGTATAATACAAATCGGTCGTTTGATATACAATATCTTGTTTTAATTTTGATAATTCATATTTTGCGGCTTCAAAATTATTTTTACTTCTATCCAAAGAAGCAAAAGAAGAAAGACCGTCAAATAAAGTCCAATTGCCGCCTGCACTTAAACTATAATTTCTGCTGTCAATAGTCGATTCACTTTGGCCAACTAACACACCAAATTCGTTTAATTGCATTGAACCTTTATCGGATACTTTTTGCCATCCCCAGCTTCCGTTAACTCCTAAAGTAGGTAAAAATTCCCCATAAGAATTTTTAATTTGGCTTTCATTTGCATCCAAACCGTTTTTAGCTTTTATTAAACTTGAATTTCTTTGCAAAGCAATTTTAACTGCTTCATCCAAAGTAATTTTAGTTTGGGCAAATGTACTAATACTTAAAACCAGCGTAACTATTACCAAAAGGTATTTTTTCATTATTATCTCCTAAAAATCAAAAGAATTTATTTCCTTGTTTATTATGACGTATTTATAAAACAAAAGTTACAATATTTATTTATAATTATGCTAAAAAACTATCTTTAATTGTAATTAAATAATTAAATGCTTCCTCATAGTTGTTTTTAATCTTTCCCTCCATGATAGCTTCTTCAACAGCATCTTTAATTTCACCAACTTTTTTACTTGGTTTTAAATTACATACCTGCATAATAATTTCACCGTCAACAGGGCATTTAAACAACCTAAGTTCATCTTTTTCTTCTACTTCTTTTACTTTTTTTATTACAATTTCATAATTTTCCAGATATTTTTCAACTTTTTCATAATTATGGCTTGTAATATCAGCTCTGCATAAAGTAATTAAATCATCAAGGTTTTCTCCTGCTTGAACTATTAATCTTCTTATTGCCGAATCAGTTACATTTTCATCAACAAGTGACATTGGTCTTAAATGTAATCTAACTAAGTTTTCAACGTATTCAACCTTATGCATTGGGAATTTCATTCTGGTAAAAATACCCTTTATCATTTTTGCGCCAAGATCTTCATGACCATGGAATGTCCAGCCAATTCCTTCATAAAATCGTTTTGTGGCCGGTTTTGCTATATCATGCAATAGTGCTGCAATTCGTAACCATGTATTAGAACTTACTTTAGAAATGTTGGTTACAACCTTACAAGTGTGATAAAAAACATCTTTGTGATGGAAATCTTTTCTTTGTTCAACTCCCCCTAAATTATGAATTTCAGGGAATATTACTTTCATTACTCCTGTTGTAAACAAATAAATTAATCCAATGGAAGGATTATCGGAATCAATTATTTTAATAAATTCATCGCTAATTCTTTCCTGCGAAACAATTTTTAATCTTTCAGCCATTGACGAAGCCGCTGCAAGAATATTATCATCGACTTTAAAATTTAACTGGCTTGCAAAACGAAATGCCCTTAAAATTCGCAAAGGATCATCATCAAATGTATCAACGGGATTTAATGGTGTTTTTATTAATTTATTGTTAATATCTTCAAGACCATTAAATGAATCGATTATTTGGCCAAAATTTTCACTATTTAAAGAAATAGCAAGTGTGTTTATGGTAAAATCTCTTCTTATTATATCATCCTCAAAAGAACCGTCTTGAACCATTGGTTTGCGGCTGTCTTTACTATATGATTCTTTTCTGGCACCAACAAATTCCAAATCATAATTGTTATACACAAAATGAGCAGTTCCAAAATTTTTAAATATAACAACGTTACTAATTCCTAACATTTCTGCTGATAGAGATGCAAATTTTGGACCATCTCCAACAACCATTATATCAATATCATTTTTAAGTTCTCGTTCTAAAATTACATCTCTAGTAAAACCACCTACTATAAATACCTTTACATTTAGTATAGCCGCAGCCTGCTGCATAACAGTAAACACTTTATTATTTAGTATAACGGATAAATCTAACACAAAACTCCTAAAACTCTAATTAATAGCACTAAGATTTATAAACCAATTAATTTTTCTTAACTGGTTTGTAAATAAACAATAATTAACTTTATTTTTGTTCAACAATAACGATTCAACAATAAAACTTTTTGCTAATTCAAATTTATTAAGTTGGAATAATTTTTCAGAAATCAAATAAAAATTATACGAAACAAATTTGTCATTTTTATCAAAATCATTAGTTGATAAACTATCATAAAACGAGCTGCTATTTTTTAAATATAAAAAATAAAATCTCTTTTTAAGTTTAATATTCTTTATTTTTTCAACAATATTCAATTCGATTTTGGGTGAACTAAAAACAAATCTATTAGCTAGATCAGTATCATAATTAGTTAAATTTAAAATATTTATAACTGATAAAGAATACACCTCGGTTATTTCATAATTCTTTAGTTCGTTAAATATTTTCTTCGATTTTTCATAGTTACCGAGTTTTAAATAAACTTCACCCAAAACATACTTCAAATTAAAATATGAACTACTATTATAAAACTTATCAATTTCTTTATCAAGTAAATTAAAGGCCAAATTATATTTTTTTTGTTTTACTAAACAAAAAACAGCCCCATATAATGAATTATAAGAATTGGTTTTATCATAAATGTCAAAATAAATCTCTTTGGCCTTTGAATATTGTTTTTTATCCACTAACTCGTCTGCATAATTTATCATTTTGATTTCATATCTTGGACAAATCTTACTTATAAATGGTTTATACCCAAAGTAATATTTTGCAGTATATTTATTGGGAATAAAATTCTGTTTTTGTAAATAAACAGAATATTCGTTTTCAAGTTTTTCAATAGATTTATGAAATGTTTTTTGGATGTCTAAAGTTTTATATAAATTTATAACGGAGTTTAGACCATATTGTGAAATTAAATACTTAATAAAAGACCCGGCAAAATAATAACTTAATCCGGAATAAGTAGAAAAAAATCCGGAATTTGAAAATAAGCGCTTAAATGGTACATTATAACCATTTTGCTTAGCCAAAAAAACAATATAATTAATATTATTTTTACCAAGCGAATCATCAATTGCCATAGCAAAACCTTCAATTAAAGCTGCATTAAAAGAATTTGCTACTTTTAGGGGTGTAACACCTATTTCAGCAGAAAAAGAATGTACTAATTCATGTTGCAGAGAAGCATTAATTGTTTGATAATTTAGATAAATTTGATATAACCATGGTTTTGAAACATCAGCTGCTTTAGAACCAAATAATAGTCCTTTTTCATCTGCATTGTAATAAACAAATGATTTTATTTTTCTTGTGGGTTCAAAATGTACGGTTTCTTTAATTCTATCGTAATAATATTCATGTAAATTGGTAAGTCTTGTAATATCATCTTTCGTAATTCTACTTGAAAAATTTATTATAAAATGTTCGGTTTCAATTTTAGTTGATAATATTTTTAATGTTCGGGTTTCATTGGTTGCAAAACCAAATAAGGGCTTAAAAATAACAAACAAAATAACTGATGTACAAATTATTAAAATGCTGTTAATTCTTTTTAAGGTTTGTTTTTTTACTTGTAAAGCTAAATAGATTAGCAGAAACGAAAAAGCAAAAATGATAACTCTATAAGTTACAAATTTGAAGTTTATTAGAAGCTCTTCGTCATAAATTGTTCCGGGATAATAACTTATTAATGAATTATAAAAATATATTTGAGGGTAAAAGTAATATTCCAACAATATAGGAATAAACAAAATAAAAAATAAAATCACAAAAATTGTTTTCCTGAATTGCTTAAAAACATTATGAATAAAATAGGATATGGATATACCTAATAATAAACTTGGAAGCACTATTAATACATAAAATGAAATTCCTTCAAAAACAAAATTAAACCCATAATTAAATGAATTAATTACCGAAATAGTAACCGGAATTAAAAAGTATATAATATAAAGTTTGAAAGAAATGGAAGGAAAATTATTTCCGGTTTTTAAAAAATAAAACGTACTAATTCCCGAAATAATAAAAAGAAGTAATGAATTTAATACTGCAAATTCGTACCCAATTGAATTAATAATGGGTACAAACTGCATATAAAGATTGCTTAATAATAAAAATATCAAAAAAAATAATATCTGCTTACTATTAAGAAAATCTTTTAAATTCAATTTAATATTCCATAGTTTCCACTCTGGTAATTTCGGCTCCAAGAGGAATTAATTTGTCCTCTATTCGTTGATAGCCTCTATCCAAATGATAAATACGCAATACTTCAGTAACACCTTCAGCAGCCAAACCGGCTAAAACTAAAGATGCACTTGCGCGCAAATCGGTTGACATAACTTTTGCACCAATTAATTTATTAACTCCTCTTACAACAGCGGAATTTTTAATTACTTCGATATTTGCGCCAAGTCTGCTGAGTTCATCAACATGTTTGAACCTATCTGAATAAATTGTATCAGTAATAGTTGAAGTTCCTTTAGCAACGGTCATTAGTGCAGTCCATTGAGCCTGCATATCGGTTGGAAATCCGGGATATATATTTGTAATCACATCAACATTTTTTAAATCAATATTCTCCGCATCAATATTAATAATACCGTTAGAAAACGTTATTTTACATCCGCATTGAATTAGTTTATCGGTTACACTATCAATATTTAATGGTTCAGCATATTCCAAATCAATTTTACCTTTGGTTATTGCGGCAGCAATTAATAATGTTCCTGCTTCAATTCTATCTCCAATATTTGTTGTTTCAGCAGGATGTAATTCCTCAACACCTTGAATTTCAATAATGTTTGTGCCTATTCCGTTAATTTTGGCACCCATTTTTACTAAATATTCGGCTAATAAAGTAATTTCCGGTTCGGTTGCCGCATTAGTAATTATTGTAGACCCTTTAGCAAGTGAAGCTGCCATTATTGCATTACCTGTTGCGCCCACCGAAGAAATATCAAAATGAAGTCGTGTACCAATCAATTTATTGCATTTGGCAATTATATAACCGTTTTCAAGTTCAATATCGGCACCAAGTTTTTTCATTGCTTCAATATGAAGATTTATAGGTCTTGGTCCCCAAGCACATCCGCCCGGTAAAGATACTTTTGCAAATCCATAACGAGCTAATAACGGGCCTAAAACATATACTGAAGCGCGCATTTTTTTTACATGTTCATAAGGCGCTACTTGATTGTTGATATTTGTTGTATCAACATCCAATCTGTGGTTTTTAAAATTTATTTCGGCACCCAAACTCATTAATAGTTTAATCATAGTAAAAATATCATTTACTTCAGGTGTGTTATAAAAAACATTTTTACCATTATTTAATAATGTTGCCGGAATAAGTGCAAGTGATGAGTTTTTTGCTCCGCTTACTTTTACTTTTCCAAATAATTTCTTTCCGCCTTGAATTACAAATTTATCCATATTCTTCTTAAATTAATTTTAATAATGTACCATTAATACCAACTATATATAAATGCCCTTTTGGTGTCGAACAAAAATTAGTAAAATTGACAAAAACACCCGTTTCAATCAATTTCCATGTTTCTCCGGCATCATTGGAAAAAATAATTGTGCCTTTACTGCCAACTCCTAAAACAATATCTTCCGATAAAAACTTGATTTTTTGAAATGAACCAATATGATTAGTTTTTACTTCTTTCCAGTTTGTTCCATCATCGTCTGTTCTAAAAATATCACCTGATCCACCTACAGCAATTCCTATATCATCCGATGAAAACGATAATGATTTAAGATATTTATTAGTAAACGGTTTTTCCGTTTCCCAATTTGCACCACCATTTGTGGTTCTTAATAATATACCCTGCCAGCCGACTATAAAACCATTTTCCTTATCGGTAAACTCAATATCATATAGTGTTTCGTTTGTGGATAATGATATTTTTGTCCAGGATGTACCGCCGTCTTGTGTTTTTAATAATGTTCCTTTACTACCTAAAGCAAATCCGTTTTTATTATTAAAAAATACTATCCGCAGTAATGAAAAATTATCATTAAAAGTAAATTTTGTAAAAGTATCAAAAAAATCATTGCTTATTAATATCTCGGGTTTATTACCTACTAAAAATGATTTGCCCGATTTGAAAAAATAACAGTCATTAAATGAATTAGAACTATCTATTTTTTTTGAACTCCAAGTATTTCCTTCGTCATTAGTAACCAAAAAAGAACCTGAGTCACCAATGGCAAATCCTTTTAATTCATCAATAAAAAAAGCTGAATTTAATGTATAATTTATATTAGTTGATAATTTTTGAATTTTGCTGAAATCAAAATCTTTTTTGTCGTCAAAAAGTGACTGAATACTGTATTTTTTTAATTCTTCTAGTTTATTACTGGCTAAAAGTTCATGAACTTGCGAATAAATAAAATACGATAAACCCAAAACTATTAATATAAAAGCACTGAATCCGGCAATAGAATAAATTTTTACTTTTGTTTTATTTTGATTTTTATTTTCAAAAGTTGGTGCTTTTGCCTGTATTGATTGAATTATCTTATCTAATTGCGATAATGAAACAAAAAACTCTTCACATGAAGCAAATCTTTCTTCCGGAATTTTTTTCATTGCAATAGCAATTATTTTATCAACTTCTTCCGGCATTCCAATAATTAATTTTGATATTTTTTGCTGTTCTTTTTTTAGATGTCCTTCCATCACTTCAAAATCTGTTTGATTATAATATGGAGGTTCACCAACCAGCATTTCATATAATGTGCAGCCAACCGAATAAATATCGCTTTGAATTGTTAAATCACCGCCACGTACTTGTTCGGGACTCATATAATATAAAGTACCAACTTTTGCGCCTGTTTTAGTCATTCCTTTATCATGTAATGATTTAGAAATGCCAAAATCCATTATCTTAACTACACCATCCTTATTAAAAATTATATTAGACGGTTTAATATCTCTATGTATAAAGCCTTTAGAATGGGCAAAACCAAGACCTTTTAAAACCTGCTGAATAATATATAATGAATCAACTAAACTAATTCTTTTTCGTTTATAAATTATTTTTTCTAAACTATCTCCGTCAATATACTCCATTACAATGCCTAATAAACTTTCATATTCAATAAAACCGTATACAGTAGCAATGTTGGGGTGCATTAACTTAGCTTGATTTTTGGCTTCACGTTTAAATCGCTCGGTAAATCTTTCGTTATCATTATTTTGAGGACTTAACATTTTAATAGCAACATATCTGTCCAGCTTAGTATCGTAAGCTTTGTAAACTATTCCCATTCCTCCTTTTCCCAAAAGAGAAACTATTTTATAGTTTTCTATGTTAATGCCTATAAGATTGTTCATAAATTTCGTATTTTAATAAGTTGAATTTGTATAATATAGAAATATAATAAATTCTTACAAATAATTTTAGTTTTATTATAAAAAACTAAAATGGCAAATTATTTGTTAGTTAGTTTACAATTGTTCTTGATTTTGTTAAATAATTTATTTATTTTTGTTGTCCTTTTGCGAGGGTGGCGAAATTGGTAGACGCGCTAGACTTAGGATCTAGTATCGAAAGACGTAGGGGTTCGAGTCCCCTCCTTCGCACACTTTAGAACCATTTTTTAATTTTTTAGAGGTAGAATTGGAAACCAAATATAATAAACTGTCAGAATGTAACTATGAAGTTGTTATTTCTGTGCCATATAGCGATATGACAGGTGAATTTGAAGAAGCTTATGCTAAAGAAAGAAAAGAAATAGCATATCCCGGTTTCAGAAAAGGTAAAGTTCCAATGTCAATTATGAAAAGAGTTTTCAAAAATGATATTGAAATGCACACGGCTCAAAAACAATCAGAAAAGTATATTGAAGAAACTGTTAACAGCAGTTCTTTTCAAACTTTAAACAAGCCGGTATTAAAAGATATAAAAATTAGCGAAAATATTGAATTTTTTGTAGATATTGAAGTTGTTCCTGAACTTGAACTAAAAAGCTATAAAGATAATGTAATTGAAAAAAACAATTATGTTATTGCCGATTCATATATTGAAAATGTAATAAAAGATATCAGTAAAAAAGACGCTAAATTTGTTGCTGCTGAAGTTATAACTGATAAATCATTTATTGCTGTTGTTGATGCTGTTGATGTTGAAAAATATTCCGATGAAGATTTTGCATTATTGGAAGATATGGAAAGAGCTCATTTTGATTTAACATCCGTTGTTGAAGGATTTAAATTTGAAAAGAGTCAATTTGGTTTTGATATCTCTTCTCCTGGAATCAAAGGGTCAGTTTCCAACTTGTTTTTAGATAAAAAAGTTGGTGATGAAATTGTTGTAACAGAAAAACACGAACATGGCGAAGGCGAACATAAACATTCGCATGAAGTAACTGTTAAATTAGTTATTAATCAAATTTATAAAATTGAACATCCTGAATTAACAGAAGAAAAAATTGCTGAATATTCAAATAAAAAATGTAAAACAGTTGAAGAATTTAAGGAATTGATTGCTGCCGATTACAAAAAATATTATGCAAAATTGGCTGAAGATGACGCACGTAATAATCTTATTGGTAAAGTTTTAGAAAACAATCAGTTTGAATTACCTACTCGTTTTACAATTGATACTTTGAATTATTTGATTCAAAAACAACGTAAAGAAATGGGAAACAAATATCCTAACGTTAACGATGAAACTTTGGCTAACGCTTTGTATCCTCGCGCTTTACAACAAGTTCAATGGTATTTGGTTGCAAAAAATATTGCTAAAGTTGAAAATATTACCGTTAGTGAAGAAGAATTTAATGATATGATTCAAAAACAACACGAAAAAACCGGTATTTCAATTGAAAAATTAAAAACATATTATAAAGAATCAAATCGTCAAAGTGAAGAATTAGACGCAAGAATTTTGAAATTTGTTGAAGAAAATAATACTTTTGTTGCAAAAGATATTGAATTGAAAGGAGAATAATTTTGAAACCTGAAATATATAATCAACTGGTACCATACGTAATTGAGCAGACAGGCCGCGGTGAAAGAGGTATGGACATTTTTTCACGTCTATTGCGTGAAAGGATTATATTCCTTGGTTCAGCAATTGATGACCATGTTGCAAGTATTGTTATTGCTCAATTAATTTTGCTTGAAGCAGAAGATCCTGATAAAGATATTAGTTTATATATTAACTCGCCCGGCGGCAGTGTTTCCGCAGGATTAGCAATTTATGATACAATGAAATTTATTAAGTCGGATGTTGCTACTATTTGTGTTGGTATGGCTGCAAGTATGGGAGCTGTTTTATTAGCCGGCGGTGCTCCTAAAAAAAGAACATCACTTCCAAACTCAAAAATATTAATTCATCAACCATGGATTGGCGGATTACAAGGTCAAACTTCTGATATTGAAATTCATGCTCGTGAAATGGTTAAATCGCGCGAAGTATTATATAATATTCTTGCTACTCATACAGGTAAATCTATGGAACAAATATCCAAAGATTGCGATAGAGATTATTATATGACTGCTGAAGAAGCAAAAGAATATTCTATTATTGATAATATACTTGAAAAAAGAGTTACTCCTGTTACTACTAAACCGGAATAAACTTTACATAAATTTAATAAAAAAAGAGATTCAATTGAGTCTCTTTTTTTATTTTAAATTGTCTTGAACCATGATTTGCCTGATTAAAGGATTAACAGGATTTAGATAATTGGCTTGATGATGATTTGTTTGATTTTGGGGATTATTAGGATTATAATTAAAAAATTCAGAATTAAGAATTCAAAATTTCAAATCTGTGGCATCAGCCTAATCTGTGTCATCTGTGTTCAAATGTTTTAATTAAAAATTAAGAATTCAGAATTGAGAATTCAAAATTTCAAATCTGTGTCATCTGTGTTCAAATGTTTTAATTAAAAATTAATAATTCAGAATTGAGAATTCAAAATTTCAAATCTGTGGCATCAGCCTAATCTGTGTCATCTGTGTTCAAATGTTTTATATAAAATTAAGAATTCAGAATTGAGAATTCAAAATTACATTGTATCAAACCCGCATCAGCAATGTGGCATATCCGTAATATAATGCATCCCCGCCACCAACTCAACTCCAGCGGTGGATGTCGCATAAGTCGGATTTTTGAAATATCTTGGAATTATTGTCCCCGCATTATTTTATCATAATTATCTATATTATGTTGTTGTATAATAATTTATATAAAAGATATTCCCCTCTCTTTTTAAGAGAGGGGCAAGGGGCCACGCCCGGCTGATTTTGAGACGGGTGAGTTCCGCTTTTGTACTTATGCGACATCCACCAGCGGAGTTGCATGTTCTTTTCACCAAAACGATAGAACGCAGATTACGCGGATTTAACAGATTTACACAGATTCTTAAATTTATATATATTAAAATATTATTTCTCTATTCATCGCAACAATTGGGCACAAGAGATTTTTTATCTTTAATTTGTATTCTATGGGGAAACTGTTTTACAAACCATCCTTTATATTCCTATTAATACCATTGTTTAATAAAATTTCCCCAACTTTTTTGCATTATTACAAAATGACTATCTACAGACTATAAAATTCTTTTATTTAATTAGTTAAATCACTAATTTAAATGCATAAAATATAATATTAATATGAGGATCGTATGTTTAAAAAAGCACTTGTTTTGTTTATTATTCTTTTTTCAATTTCCAATGCGCAAAAAAAGAATTTAACCATGGAAGATGTTGTATTAAATTCTAATATTTCATTATCCCCTGCCAATTTAAGTCAATTAAAATGGATTCCGGAAACAAATTATTATTCGTATATTGATAAAAAATCTTCAAATCAAACATTAGTCTGTGGTGATGTTGCTTCAAATAAGTTGACTGAGATTATCTCTCTTGATAACTTGAATAAATTATTTGCTAATTACTCCAAAGAAAAATTACAACGTTTTCCTGTTTTTAATTGGATAGATGATAAAAACTTTACTTTTGAGAACGATTCTTCAGTATATAAATTCGATATTGAAAAGAAAATTGTTAATAAAATGTTTGCTCTCAATTCTTCTGCTGAAAATATTGAGTATTCTGACAAATATCAAAATGTTGCTTATACAATTGATAATAATCTGTATTGTAATTATAACGGTAAAAACACTCAAATAAGTGACGAAAAAGATAAAAATATTATTTTCGGACAAGCAGTAAATAGAGAAGAATTTGGAATAGATAAAGGTATCTTCTGGTCACCTAAAGCAAATTATTTAGCTTTTTACAGAATGGATCAAACTATGGTAAAGGATTATCCGATATTAAATATTGAAACATTGCCGGCTTCAGTTGAAATGGAAAAATATCCAATGGCAGGCGGAGTTAGTCATGAAGTAACTATTGGAGTATATAATTTTGCGAATAATAAAATGGTGTATTTGCAGACAGGTGAATCAAAAGATCAATATTTAACATGTGTTACCTGGAGTCCTGATGAAAAATATATTTTTGTAGGTTTATTAAACAGAGACCAAAATTATTTACAATTGACTAAATTTAACGCAAAAACCGGTGAAAAAATAAAAGTTTTATTTGAAGAACGTGATGAACAGTTTGTTGAACCTGAAAATCAACTTTACTTTTTATCAAAAGAACCTCAAAAGTTTTTATGGTTTTCCAAACGTGACGGTTGGAATCATTTATATGAATATGACATTGACGGTAATTTAATTTGCCAGCTTACTAAAGGAAATTGGGAAGTAACATCTATAGTCGGATATAATAAAATTGATAACGAAATATTATATTTATCAACCGAAGAATCCCCTCTTGAACGTCATTTGTATGCAGTTAATATAAATAATTTCAAAAAACATAAATTAACAAAATTAAGTGGTACACACGAAATTATTTTTAACAATAATGATTATTATATCGACAAATTTAATAGCATTGATGTACCTAGAATTATTACAATTAATAAATTAACCGGTGAAAATGGTAAAAATATCCTTACTGCTGAAAATCCGGTTAAAGATTATAACATTTCATACCAAAAATTATTTGTGGTAAAAAATAATAAATTACCGGATTTATATGCTCGGATTATTTTGCCTGCTGATTTCGATTCTACTAAAAAGTATCCGGTTATTTTATATACATATGGCGGACCACACTCACAAGAAGTATCCAACCATTGGATAACCGGAAGATACGATTTTTGGTTTCAATACATGGCACAAAAAGGTTATATAATTTTTACAATTGATAATAGAGGAACTTCATTTAGAGGAAGTGAATTCGAACAGGCAACATTCCGTAAATTAGGGACTGTTGAAATTGAAGACCAGATGCGCGGAGTTAATTATTTAAAATCTTTATCTTATGTAGATACTTCACGTTTGGGTGTTTATGGCTGGAGTTATGGCGGTTTTATGACCACATCACTAATGTTAAGAACTAATAACACATTTAAAGTTGGAGCTTGTGGCGGCGCTGTAATTGACTGGAGATATTACGAAGTAATGTACACCGAAAGATATATGGACACTCCTCAAACAAATCCCGATGGTTATAATACAGCTAGTTTATTAAATTATGTTAATAAATTAAATGGTAAGCTTTTATTGGTTCACGGCACAAGTGATGTTACGGTTCCTTGGCAAAATACACTTTTATTTGTAAAAAAAGCCGTATCATTAAATCGTCCGCTCGATTATTTCCCTTACCCGGGTCATACTCATGGTGTTACAGGTAAAGATGCATTACATTTATATAACAAAATAACAGATTATTTTTTAAGGAATTTGTAATATTATTTTGATGAAATTGAATGTAAATCTGCTGGAGTTTTGGGTTCGGCTGTCAACTTAAGAAAATTAATTCATATTATGTTACCCCGCTTTAGGGGGTTGAAACCGGTATTAATGGTTTCGAGGTCTAATGATATGTAACGCTTTTATTGTTATTACGCAATAAATTGATTTTCCAACATATAAATTTCATTTAAACTTGATTAATTGTATAAAAAGAGGTTGTATCAAAAGTAATAAACTTGGGCTAAAGCCCGAATTTTCTTGTTTTATAATCCCCAGCTTAAAAGCTGGAGTTATAAACTAAGCGAATACCTAGTATATCGTTACAGATATATATTCCCCCTCAATTTTTAAGAGAGGGCGGTGTACTAAGCGGGGTTTGCTGAGTCGATGGGTGAGTTCCAATGTGCAATATTATGACTTTTGAGACATCCTCTTCATGTGAGTAGTCTCAGTTCAAAAAACAAATACCACAACCCTGTTAATGGGTTGCGTAGTAAAAAAATCTAAAACAAGACAATCCTTAAGTTGACTTGTTTACCTGCTACCGGCAGGCATTGCTTTTTAAGTGGAGAGCCTGTCCCGCTCTTTTTACGGGAGGCGAGGGTTGAGTTCCGTTTTTGTACTTATACGACATCCACGAATGGGGTTTCATATAATAGCTTAAATCTTCATTAAAAAAACACAACCCTGTAATTGGTTGCATTGGAATAAATAAGGGAATTATCAATCCTTAATTTGCATTTTTAAAATAAAAAAAGCAGGTTAAAATAACCTGCTTTTTGTGTGCCTTCGAACTTAAATATTTTATATCATAATTACTTATAGTTAGTCTCATTTGATACCAAAGGAAAAGTTAATTAAATTACAAATAAAATTCCGAGGTACTAATGGACTCAAATTTTCAAGAACGGATGGAAAGCAAAAGCATACGTGCATCCATCATTAACAGTATTTCAAAAGATTTTAACTTAACCCCAATACTTGCAGAGGCTTATTTTACTCAAATCAAGGAGTATTTTCAAGAACATTCCGATATTCAACTAACTTCCGGTCAAGTACATTATCTTGCAATAGATGACAGAGAACCTGCCGGTAAACCTGTTTCAAGTTGCAGAAAAGTATCTGTTCTTTTAACTCTGCACAATCCAAGTGCAGATCTATCTACTTATAAAAACAAAGGATTATCCGGTCTTAGACAAGCTAGGCTGCTTCGTATTACAAAAGAGGCTATTGAACAAGGGGCTCCCCTTTCTTATGAAGATATTGCCTTCTTACTAACAACATCAGTAATTACTGTTAAACGTGATGTCGCTGATATTAGACGAAATGGCCTTGTTATTCCTACTCGCGGCTGGATTCATGACATGGGTAGAGGAACTACTCATAAAACTGAAATTCTTTCTCTTTATTTGAGAGGTTACCAATTCTCCGAGATTGAAGCAAGAACTCATCATTCCGAAAAAGCTGTTCAACGATATATTCAAGATTTTGCAAGAATTATTATTCTAAACCAAAAAGAAATGAATATTGACCAAATTAGAATTGCCACCGGCTTTTCAAATCGGCTTATTCAAGAATATATTGACCTGTTCCACAAGTACAAAGATCTGCAAAATCCACAACTTACAGCCATTTTTGAGGCTATTAAAAAAAAATATGGCGGGGATCAAAATGAATATTAATCATAGCTTAAAATTTACCCCTAGAGATACCCGTGATCATTCAAATAAGGCTATTTCAGTAAGAAGATCCAATAGGTTAAAAGGGTAAAACTCTTAAACATATTCTTATTGATCGCTTTCTTAATTTGTATGGTTTTGAAAAAGGCGAAATTGTTGCAACCGCTATTATTTCTGATATTCTTAATATCATTGAACGATTTTATCTTTTCCATGACCATTCTTTCCTAAAGGAAGGTCAATTTGTTTGGCTGGCTCCCCCAATTGATGAATTTCCGCAAAAGGCTAAAACTATGGCTCAAACTAAGCTTATTCCTATTATTCTCGATTTTATTACTACTTCTGATCTTGAAGATATGAAAATACCTCTTCATCATAGAGAAGTTAGAATTAAAAAATGCGAAAGATGGACTAATCAAGCCTTTGACCAAGGTGCTTTACTTTCAAATCTTGATTTGGCTACTCTTTTACATGTAAATGAAAACTCTGCTGCGGAATATGTTAGAGAATATTATAGTCTTTATGGTATACACTTACCCACAAGAGGTAATGTTCAACTTATTGGTGGTGGACAAACTCATAAACAAATTATTATTGCTGATTATTTGAATGGTTATACTACGCCTAAAATTTGTCTAAGAACTAATCATTCTAAAGAAGCAGTTGAACGCTATATTAGAGATTTTCTCGCTGTCCAACTGCTTCATAGTAAATTTGATAGTATTGAAACTATTTCTTTGGTTACTAGACTCTCAAAAAGAGTCGTTCAACAATATATTGATTTGATACCTATTGATTCTTTTTGATCTTTATATTATTTTATTTCCTCTTTTCGGTATCTTTTGATACCTTACTTCGGTATCATTTGAAACTATTTAATTAAAAGCATCTTTTTAGTTTGTAAAAATTCTTTCCCGTTGTTTGCAACAGCTTTTAAGGTATACATATACATACCCGATGTAAGCTCTTTATGTTTTAATGATTTAGCGTTTAAACAAAACACTATGAGTACCGGCTGAAAGGTTTTGATTAATTAAAACCTGTACTTCTTCACCAAGAATATTATAAACAGTTAATTTAACATCGGCATTAACCGGTAAATTAAAATTAATTGTAGTACTTGGATTAAAAGGATTAGGATAATTTTGCAAAAGTGTAAAATTATTAGGAATATTTGTATCTTCACCGCTAACCGATACAACAGAATCGGTTAATATTGCCAACCCTAAAGTGGAAACATAATTTGTTGTGCCTAATTCAGTTGCAGCACCTGTAGTTTTGTTAATATTAACAAGCATTCCTTTTTGGAAAGTTTTTAATATTAAACCAAAAAGATTATTATCTTTATCAAAAGCTAAAGCGGAGATTGCAAAATTAAATGTGGTTCCGCCAATTAAAGTTGATTTACCACTTTTAATATCAACAGTATAAACTCTGTCTTTATTTGTTGTTGAATCGGTAGATACCCACAAATTATTGGTAATAGGATCAAAAGTCATGGCATTTACTGATAAATCTAAAGTCGTTTTTAATTCGTAAGTTGAATTTGCAATATTGATTGCGTATAGATTTTTATCAGTTGATACACCATATAAAACATTGTTTTTGTCAAATGCAATTGCTTTTAACGATAACCCTAAATCCTTATAAACAACACCGTTACCTGTTACAGCATTAATCCTGGCTATTTGTGAATTTGGAGTTAAGTCAACAAGTGAATAAAGTTGTTTAGATGATTTATCAACTGTCAAAGAAAACAACTTGCCAATGGCTGATTGACCAATTAATGTAGATTGTCCATTTGAAGGATTTACAGTTATTAATTTACATGTTGAAGATGTTCCTGAGGTTGAATACATTATATTTGCATTTACCGGAGCAACAGCGTAACCTATTCCTGATAATTTAACTGATTTTGTTGGTTCATCAAAATCATTTGATGTAACAACAATTGAATCCGCATAAGTTTTTTCTTCTGTTGGAGTAAATACTACATCAAGTTCAACTGATTCAAAGGAAGCTAAATTAATTGGAAAAGTCAAATTGTTTTGAATTACAAAATTTGAACTGCTTGATTGAATATTTGAAATATTTAAATTAGGAATACCATAATTAGTAACTTTTACTTTTTTAACCTCTGTTGGAATGTTAACTTCACTAAAACTATAAGCTAATTCGTTATTGTTAAAAAATGCGGTTACATTAGGATAAGGAGTGATTCTAACTCCACCCATCAGCATCCCCAGGTATTTACACCGGCTGCATATTCAGTAAAGATAAAAAAGTTATCACTATCCGATGGATCAGTCCAAGCACCATTGTAATCTCCCCATCTATTTCTTGTTCCGCTATAAGTTTTTACATAATTTCCTGCACCGGGTTTAAGCTCTATACTTTGGCTTGGTACTCCGGTTGAGGAAGGGATAATTGTATAAAAAGCACCTATATAACTATTTTCATTAACTTTGCTGTAAGTAAGCATAATATCATCATTTCCGCTTACTGCAATTGCGGGATAAGTATGGAAATAATTATTGTCACCAACAACCATATCTGTAACGGCACTATTAGTTAATGTATTAACTGCTAAGTATCTTATACCTGAATAGTTTCCAACTCTAACAGAATGAGTTAAATGAATAAAACCGTCTTTATAAACGGGTTCATTTCTTAAATTTGCACCACCGCCATCTAATTTTGGACTTCCACCGCCAAGTTGATCAGGATCAGGAGGAGTTGAATAAGCAGTAACAGGTACCGAAACACCGGTCAAAGTAGGTGTATTACTTAATGGATTTGAAATTTTATAGAAACCAAAATTTGTTTTAGTGACAAATGGAGAATGAACTACCATATAAAAACCGTCAGCGGCTGTCTGCATTCTAACAGGACGTATACCAAAAGCATTAGCTCCGCCAATAGGATAAGTAATATTATATAAATCAGTATAAGTAATTGTACCAGGATTAGAGTTCACATAAACTTGAGATTTTGGAATAATACGTACTTTGCTGCCAACATAACTGCTGGTAAAACTAAATTGGTTAGATGTAAAATAAATTGCTTTATCATCAAAACCAACACCCTGATAATCACCCCAAGTATTTGAAGGTGTATTCCCGTTCATGTTTGATGGAAGTACCCAGTTAAACCAAACACCATTTGGATCAGCGTCATCTGAAACTGATAATAAATAAACACCTTCTAAAGCATTATCATTTTGATGAAGCCAAACCATTATCCATCTATTTGAAAAATGATCATAAGCAACTTTTGGATCAAAAACGTTGGCTTGTGAATATACCGACTTAAACCAAGTATTTCCGTTTATTGTTTGAGCATTATTGCCATTTTTATCTGTAATTCTAAAATCTATATTAACAGTTTGAATTATATGATTTGGGCCAACCGCAACATAAGGATCAGGAGGAATTGAATTTGTTTCATCAATGCCTTTATAACTAAGAAAATACAATAATATTATCTTCAGTTAATGAAGTTTCTTTATAATTTGGATACATAAAAACATTAGAACCTTCGGGAGCTAATGGTTCTTGCTGGTCAATCGGATCATCAAGATCAGATATTCTTTGGTTCGCAAACATTCTGAACCTAAATGGCCTATCATTAGAATAAGTAGTAAAGTTGGCTGTATTAACAGTAACTCCAACACCAGTTGTACCCTGAACAGGTCCACTGTATGAAATTTGACCGAAAATAGTAGCAGTTAAAACGAAAAATAGTATAAAAGTAACTAATTTTCTCATTATATTAAATCCTCCAAATTATTAAATATAACTCTATTATAGTTATATAAATATATAATAAAAATAATTTATTGTTGAATATACGAAAAAAAAGGGTTATTTTACAATACAATTGGTATTACAATACTATTAGGTATTTTTTATTACCCAAAAATATAGGTAAACAAAAAAAATAATTATTTTTTACGTGAAAATTTATTAAATTATATTTTAACAATTAATAATGCTTTGTGAAAATTTATGATATATGGCGCACAACTAGAATTTCTCGAAAAATTTAATTCATTATTGCTCTATGCTAATAAAGGGGCCGAAGATTTTCCGGATTATATCTGTAATTTCTTAGTAAAAGAATTAGAATTCCAATCTGTTGTTTTATTCAAAGCAGCGGCTAACAACAAGTTAATTGTCCTAGGCAAATCACACTCAGCTCGCAAAAACTATTTGCGTGGTTCTGAATTTTCTTGCGGCGGATGTAAACAATTATTTGTTAGCTCCGAATTTTCCATGGCTTCGGAGGCAAATTGTGAACTTCAGGCAAGTGAATTTGTAACCTATGAAGTTTGTGTTGTATTTAAAATAAAAGAGAATGAAAAAGGTTTCCTTAAATTAGCCAAACGTTCCCCTTTTACTTCAAACGATACAGATAGTATTAAAAAAATATCGGATTATGTAGGAGTGTTGCTTAATAGTTGGTTCAATGTGACCGGTGGTGTTGTAACTTCAACTCCTATTCAATTCCCTATAACGGTAGTAGAAACAATTAATGAGTTAAGAACACCTGCTAATACAATTATTGGTTTTACAGCTATATTAACTGAAGAAAGTTTATCAAGTACACAAAGTGAATATGTTAATACAATCAAAAAAAATGCACAAAACTTATTGATAACAATAAATGAATTAAACGAGCTTTCTAAAATTGAAGCCGGTAAAGTTACTGTTGAGAAAAAAAGTGTTAATCTTAGAAATATTATTAAAGAAGTTGTAGATATATTTAAAACCAAAACTTCCGAAAAACTTATTGATTATCAAGTTATTATTGATTCCACTGTACCGGTTACAATGGAATTAGATGAACAGAAATTAAAATTTATTTTGAATACTTTAATATTTTATTGTACTCATTCAACAAATTGCAGTTTAATTAAAATTAGTCTTACTGTAACTTCCCTTACTAAAATTGTTGTAGCTATTTCAGAAAATGGAAATGGATTTTTAATTGAAAAAGATAAAACTTTATTTTATCCATTCGCACTAACTAAAATCAATGAATTTAGGAACATAAACATCTCCGGTTTAACTTTAGCTTTAGCTAAACGCTACAACTCATATTTTAATAACGACTTAACTGTTAATAATGTATATGGCGAAGGTTTATCATTTAATTTTTCTTTAGGTGAAGAAAGCGGCATACCCGGACAAATTGAATCAAAGTTAGCTGCTTTGCCTAAACCTGCTCCTGATTCGTTAAATAGAATTTTGGTTGTTGAAGATGATTATGCTACTTCAAAATTATTAAGTAATTATTTAAATAAATGGGGATATTCTCCAACTATTGTACATACATCCGAACAAACATTAGAACAAATTGAAAAATTCCAATATCTGGCAATTATTTTAGATATTGAAATTCCAACTACCAACGGACTTGAATTATTGAAAAAAATTCACGAAAATGCTAATTCTAAAAATACTCCGGTAATTGTTTGTTCAGTTGAACCGGAAGAACAAAAAGCGTATTTGATGGGAGCGGTTGAATATTTTGTTAAACCTATAAATTATAACTTTTTAGTTGAAGTATTAACAAGTTATAAGTTAAGAAAAGATTCCAATGTTTTATGCGTGGATGATGATTATCCAACATTAAATTTAGTAAAACAAGCTATTGAAACAGCCGGATACCGTGCAATTGCTGAAAATATTTCGGCTAATGTTATGGATCGTATTCAAAATATTGATGTTGATTTGGCTATTGTTGATTTGGATATGCCATATCCAAATGGTTTTGAATTAATTAAATTAATAAAATCGCAGGAAAAATTTGCACGTTTGCCAATTATTATTTACACCGGTAAAGATAATTATCAGGAAGATTTAAAGAAAATTGACGGACTTTTTGAAGAGTTATTGGATAAACGCAGTACAAATATTGAAGATCTTGCTGATGTTATTAAATCTATGATTAATAGATATGATACTCCCCCTCCTGTAAATGAAGTTATGGAAAAAAAGGATTCAATAAAAATTTTATTGGCTGAAGATTACAAACATTCGCAAATAATTGTTACTAGACTTTTAAAAAAGAACAATTTTGAAAGTATAGTTGTTGTTGAAAATGGCGAAGAAGCAGTTAAAATGTGCAATACCGAAAATTTTGATTTGATTTTGATGGATATGCAGATGCCTATAATGAACGGTTTTGAAGCCATGGAAAAAATAAGATTAATGAGTAACTATGCCAAAATTCCAATTGTTGCCCTTACTGCTTTTGCTATGAAAGGTGACAGAGAAAAATGTTTGGAAGCCGGAGCAACAGATTATATACCTAAACCTATTGACAGCAAAGAGTTTATTGAAAAGGTGAAATATTATACTAGTAATATAAATAAATAAAATCCATTCTTTTTACAAAATTTAGTAGATTATATGATTAACGAATTCCCCCGAGTAAGGTTCGCGCCCAGTCCTACCGGTTATTTACATGTAGGCGGATTGCGAACAGCCCTTTACAATTATTTGTTTGCAAAACATAATAACGGAAAGTTTATTTTACGTATTGAAGATACAGATAGAACCCGTTTAGTTGAAGGAGCAGTAGAAAATTTAATTGACACCCTTAAATGGTCTGGTCTCGATTATGATGAAGGTCCGTTGGTTGGTGGTGATTGTGGTCCTTATATTCAATCCGAAAGATTAGATATATACAACCAATATGTAAAAAAGCTTATTGAAAATAAAAAAGCTTATTATTGTTTCTGCTCGGCCGAAAGGTTAGATAAAATTCGCGAAGAACAACAACTTCAAAAATTACAGCCCAAATATGATAAACATTGCTTGCAACTTTCAGCTGAAGAAATTGAACAAAAAATAAAAAATGGCGAATCTTACGTAATAAGATTAAATGTTTTACCATCTGAAAAGATTCATATTAATGATATTATTAAAGGTGATGTTGAATTTGACAGCAGCGTTATTGATGATCAAGTATTATTAAAAAGCGACGGCTACCCAACTTATCATCTGGCAAATGTTGTTGATGATCATTTAATGAAAATAACCCATGTTATAAGAGGTGAAGAATGGTTATCTTCTACGCCTAAACATGTACTTCTGTATGATTATTTTGGCTGGGAAAGACCCGTTTTTGCTCACCTTCCTTTATTGCTTAATATTGATAGAAAAAAATTGAGTAAAAGGCAAAGTGATGTTGCTGTTGAAGACTTTAGAGATAAAGGATTTTTACATGAAGCATTAGTAAATTTTGTTGCATTGCTTGGCTGGACTGCCGGGGATGACGTAGAATATTATCATATTGATGAATTGATAAATAAATTTACTCTTGAAAGAGTTAATAAATCCGGAGCGGTTTTTGATTTAGAAAAATTAACCTGGTTAAATGAAGAACATCTTAGAAAAAAATCGACTCCTGAAATTGTAGATATGTTTAAAAAATGTTACGAAAAATCAACTTTTACAAATACATACAGTGATGAATATTTTGGGATGGTTGTTGATGCCATGCGTGAAAGAATCTCATTTGCATACGAAATTCTTATTAAAAGTCCATTTTTCTTTGAAACACCCCGAAACTTATGACATGGAAGTTTATCAAAAACGATGGAAAGAAGATTCTTCAACTTTATTAAAAGAATTTGATACATTACTTGATTATGTTGAAAAACCGGTTAAAGAAGATTATGAACAAATACTTCATAAAGTTGCTGAAAAATACAATGTTGGTGCAGGTAAAATTATTCATCCGCTTCGCCTTGCAGTATCAGGAATTGGAATTGGACCCGGATTATATGACATTTTAGTGATTATTGGCAAAAATGAAGTTAGAAAAAGAATTAAAAATATTTTAATGAAATTTAATTAAAAAAAAAGGCGGTTTAACCGCCTTTTTTTATTTCTGATTTTTTTCTATTCGAGCCCAGGCATCCTTTAATGTAACAGTTCTATTAAAAACTAAATTGTTTTTTTCTGAATCAATAGGATCAGCACAAAAATAACCAAGTCTTTCAAACTGAAATTTATCCCCTTTTTCTGCATTAATTAAATAAGGTTCCAAATAACAATTTTCCAACTTAATTAAAGAGTCGGGATTTAAGTAGTCTTTAAATGTTTTGCCTTCTTCAGTAGCATCGGGATTTTCAACAGAAAACAATCTGTCATACAATCTTACTTGGGCTTTAACAGCGTGTTTTGCCGAAACCCAATGAATTGTACCTTTTACTTTTCTACCGTCAGGAGAGCCGCCACCTTTTGTTAAAGGGTCATATGTACACTTAATCTCAATAATGTTTCCGTTTTCATCCTTAACAACGTCTGTACATTTTACATAATAGGCATAACGAAGTCTTACCTCAGCTCCCGGTGAAAGTCTGAAATATTTTTTTGAAGGAGTTTCCATAAAATCATCCTGCTCGATATACAAAACCTTTGAAAACGGAACTTTTCTTGTTCCCATTTCGGGATCTTCAGGATTGTTTATGGCATCCATTTCTTCAACTAAATCATCAGGATAATTTTCGATAACAACTTTTAATGGTTTTAATACAGCCATTACGCGCATAGATTTTTTATTCAAATCTTCTCGTACACTATGTTCTAATAAGGCTATATCAATAACATTATCTCGTTTAGCAACTCCAATTCGTTCAGCAAAATTACGAATTGCATCAGGAGTATAACCTCTTCTTCTAATTCCGGCAATAGTAGGCATTCTTGGATCATCCCAACCTGAAACATTTCCATCCTGTACTAACTGTAAAAGTTTTCGTTTACTCATTACAGTATAATTTAGATTTAAACGGGCAAATTCAATTTGCTGTGGATGATGCTCAACATTAACCTGTTCTAAAAGCCAATCGTATAAAGGACGATGATTTTCAAACTCTAATGTACAAATTGAATGCGTGATACCTTCAATCATGTCGGAAAAACCATGAGCAAAGTCATACATTGGATATATGCACCATTTGTCTGCTGTTCTATGATGACTTACTTTTAATATACGATAAATAATAGGGTCACGCATGTTTAAATTAGGTGAAGTCATATCTATTTTTGCCCGTAACACGTAAGTTCCGTCAGCAAATTCACCTGCTTTCATTCGTTCAAACAAATCCAGGTTTTCGGCTATAGTTCTGTTTCTGTATGGGCTTTCTTTTCCCGGTTCCGTTAAAGTGCCTCGGTATGTTTTCATTTCATCAGCACTTAAACTGCAAACATAAGCCTTACCGTCATTAATTAATTGCACTGCATATTGGTATAATTGTTCAAAATAATCTGATGCAAAAAATTCTCTGTCCTCCCAATCAAAACCAAGCCATTTTACATCTTCTTTAATTGATTCTACATATTCAACATCTTCTTTACTTGGATTAGTATCATCAAATCGTAAGTTTGTTTGGCCGTTAAATTCTTTTGCAAGTCCAAAATTTAAACAAATGGATTTTGCATGTCCGATATGCAAATATCCGTTTGGTTCCGGAGGAAAACGAGTATGAACTATTCCGTTAAATTTGTTGGTTTTAAGATCATCAAGAATTATTGCCTTAATGAAATTAATTGAAGAGCTTGCGGAAGCTTCTGTTTTTTCTTCAATATCATTATTCATAATTATACCTAAATATTTAAAAATAGAAACAAATGTAAGTAATTTTATAAAAATATTAAATACAAATTTATCTTTTTACGTTATTTTTGAGAGGAATGTACTTAGGAGGCTATTGGAACAGTAAATATAAATGTAGAACCTATATTAATTTTGCTTTTAACTTTTATTTTCCCGCCATTTCTTTCAATAAACTCTTTACATAAAATTAACCCAAGTCCGGTTCCCTTTTCGTTTTCCGTACCATTTCTGCTTACATTGGAATCAATATTAAAAAGGGCTTTTAAAGTTTTGTTATCCATTCCAATCCCGTTATCTATTATTGAAACTTGTACAAATTTACCTTTTTTTTCAGCAGAAACAATAATTTTACCCCCTTTGTTGGTAAATTTAATACTATTTGATAATAGATTGGATAATACAGAATTAATCATTTTTCTATCAGCATCAACAAAATAATCATCTTTTGATTCTACAACAACAGAAATATTCTTCTTAAGAGCATTTCCGTTTAATATGTTTTTAACAGAATATAATAATAAATTTAAATCAAATTTTTCAGGAATACACTCTATTTTACCTAATTGAACCCGTGACCATTCTAATAAATTTTCAATTAATGCATATAAATTTTTTGCGGATTCGCCCATATTGGTAACCATGTATTTGATTTCGTCTTTTTCAAGTGTATCATATTCATCTTTTAAAATATTATAAAAACCCAATATCCCTTGAAAAGGACTTTTTAAATCATGTGCAATAATTGAAAAAAACTTGTCTTTACTTGTGTTAGTTAACCGTAATTCTTCTCCGGTTTTTTCCAGTTCTGTTTTTTTTGATTGTAACTCTTCTATAAAATTATTTATTTTCTCTTGAGCAGTTGTTAAGTCTGTAATATCTTTGGCCGATGAAAAGAAAGCTATTGTATCCCCTTTTGAATCCGTCAGGGGTAAAAATTCGATGTTAATGTGTCTAATTGATTTATTTAATTTATTCTTAAACCAAATTTTATTAGTCCATTTGGATGTTGTTGATAAGATTTTTATTAATTTTTCCCATGATGGGATATCCAGTCCATTATAAATTAAAAAATCAAGGGATTTATACAAAAGATCTGCTCTTTTAAAACCATACATTTTTTCGGCTGCATTATTTAGATCAACAAAATTACCTTTGATATCAATTATAAACACCGAATCATTTAGATTTTCAAATATTAATGCACTTCTTCTTAATTCCTCTTCGTATCTTTTTAAGTCTGTAATATCCAATATTAACGTTATTATTCTGTTTACTTTATTATCATCAATTACCGGAATAAATTTAATTTCAAAAAAATAATGCTGCAAGTTAATATCAAAATTATCAAATATTATTAATTCTTGTTTGGTTGAAAAAACCAGATCATAATAATTTTCAGTCAAAAACGGGAATAATATTAATAAATTCTCTAACTCTATTCCAATATTACTATTGTTTTGAGTGCATTTAGCAATAAACTCGGTGAATGAACTATTTAATAGTAATACATTGCGATTATTATCAATCACAAATAAAAAATCACTTATCGAATTAATTGTAGTTTTGTTCAGTTTTTCGGAATATTCAATTTTTGCTTCGTAAATTTTCCTTTCATTAATGTCTCTAAAAACACTTAAAAGGTAATTTTTCCCTTCAATTTCGAGATATGAGTTTGTAATTTCAAACCAAACATGCAGCCCGCTCCATAAATGTAATTCTTTTTCTAAATTTGGAATTACTTTTCTATCCCTGATTTTTTTTACCAGAGCATCTAGTTTTTTATTTTTTATTTTTTGATTATTAATTTCTTCAATACTGTTATGAAACATAACAGAAATAGTTTGTCCAATTAATTCATGTTCCTCTAACCCAAACATTAAGCAAAAAGATGGGTTAGCCATAAATATTTTACCCTTATCGTCTAAAATTCGCATGCCGTCAAGCGAGTTATTCCAGATTGATTTAAAGAGTGATTCGGAACGTCTTAATTCAAGTTCAATTTGCTTAATATCGGTAATATTACGGGTTATTCCAAGAGTTCCAACAATAAAATCTTCCTTATCTATTAATGGTACTTTAATGGTTGAAACCCAAATTAAATCACCGCTTGAATGTCTTATTAATTCCTCTTTTTTAATATAAGGAACTTTATTTAAAACTATATCCTTTTCGTCTTTAAATGCTTGAGTGGCATGTTCATTTAAAAAATAGTCTTTATCAGATTTCCCAATTGCTTCGGCTGAATTTTTTACACCTAAAGTAAGTGCTTGTGTTTTATTAATTCGCAAAAACCTTGATTCTGTATCCTTAATATAGATAGAATCAGGAATTTGGTTCATTAAATTAAACATGAACATTTTTTCAGTTTGCAGTTCTGTTTTATATTTTTTTTCTTTTGATATATCCTTTACAATTGCAAAAAATAATCTTTCTTTAATGTTTTTGATTAAAACAATTTTTATTTCAGCAAAAATAACAGTTTTATCAATCACAAATAAGTTTTCAAATTGTTCACTCAATTTTGACGATGATAAATTATTAATTATTTCTTCAATGGAAAAGCGATCATTGGGAGGGAAAAATTGTAAAAATAAAAAATCCGGATTGACAAAATAATTATTATCACTATTAGGATTTAAGTTTTTTGAATGATCAATAATTTTAAAATTATCATCAAAAATAATAATATAATCTAACGAATAATCTAATAAATAAGTGTAATAATTATGTTCTTTTATCATGTCCACATTCAAAATATACTATACCTACGATATTATCGGAAATAATTAAGTAAAGTTTAGCAAATATTTTATTATTTAATAAATTATTTCAAAAATACTCATTTATTCAAAAAATTGAAAGTGAAAATGTAAAATACATGTAAAAAAAGCCCCTTTATTAAATTATAAAGGAGCTTTTTAGGGGGCTCTGATATGGTATTACTACCAATATTTATAAATATTATTCTGCGTTTTCTATCTTCAATTCTTTTTTGAAAAATTTATTTTTTAATTTTTCTTTTGCACCTTCCAAACTAACATAAACAGCAGGAACAAGCACTAAAGTTAATATTAAGGAACTGGTTAAACCACCAATAATAACCCATGCTAGACCGTTTTTACTTTCTGCCGATGCTCCTGAAGCAATAGCCAGTGGAAGCATACCAAAAATCATTGCTATTGTTGTCATTAATATTGGACGCAAACGTTCTTTTCCTGCTTCTATTAAGGCATCTTTTACACTTAAACCTTCTTCACGTAATTTGTTTGTAAAATCCACCACCAAAATGGCATTTTTAGCAACCAAACCCATTAACATAATTATACCAATCATCGAAAAGATTGAAAGGTTTGAACCGGAAAGTGCTAAAGCAGTTAATGCTCCAATTACAGCAACCGGCAGCGAAAATAATACCACAAATGGATATAAATAAGAATTATATAAAGCTACCATTACAAAATATACCGATAAAATAGCTGCTGCAAGGGCAAAAAACAAACTGCTGAATGCTTCGGCTTGTCTTTCCAACTGTCCTTTGTAATCAATAGTAATGTTTTTTGCATGAATATTTTTTGTTATCAATTCTTTTATTTCTTCACCTACGGTTCCAACGGGTCTTCCGTAAACTTCAGCTTTTACACTTAAAGAAGAAATTCTGTCATAACGTTCAAGTTTATTTGGTCCTAACGATTGATAAATATTTGCGAATTGAGCCAATCTAACAATTTCGCCTTTATTGTTTAAAAATGTTATTGAACCTACATCTTCAATTTTTTTTCTGTCAAATTGATCTAATTTTACGTTAATATCGTAATCAGTTCCGGCATCGGAATATTTCAAATCGGTGTTGCCCGAAAAGGCTGTTTGAAGAGTACTTCCTACATCAGATACTGCTAAACCTAATAAACTCATTTTATCTCTATCTAATTCAATATGCATTTCAGGTTTACTTTTTTCAACAGAAAGACGTATATCGTTAATACCTGAAACATCTTTAATTAAATACATTATATCATCAGCGGTAGTATATAAATCGTTCATTTCGGGTCCCCTTAACAAAATTTGTATAGGAGCATCGCTTCCACCCATCATTGAACTTGGTGTTGAAGTAACTTTTAAGCCCGGAATTCTATTTAATATTTCTTTTTTAATTTTTGCAGCATATTGAGCAACTGTATATGTTCTAAGTTTTTTATCAACTATTGTTACCGTTAATTGAGCTTTATGTTGTTCGCTGTTGCCTCCAAGCATTGATGTGCTTGAATACCCAACGTTTGTAAAAACTTTAACTACTTCAGGTCTGCCCAATAAAAGTTTTTCAACTTTTTCAGTCAACATGTTTGTTTTATATATGTTGTTTTGTGCTTCACCTTCCAAGGAAATAATGAATTCTCCTCTATCCGTTTGAGGGAAAAATTCGGAACCGATAAATTTAAAACCAACTAACGTGAGCGAACTGAAAAACATGATGGTAATTGTAACATAAAGTATTTTCCTATGATCCAATCCCCATCTTAAAACTCTTTCGTAAAATTCAACAAGTCGATGGTAATATCCTTCAAAGCCTAAAGCAATTTTGCCCATTAAAGTGTTTTTAGTTAATTTTTCAACTTTACTAAAGCGTGACGCTAATAAAGGAGTAACTGTAAATGATACAAACAAACTCATTAATGTTGAAAATACAACTACAAGAGAAAATTCTCGTAAAATGTTTCCAATCATTCCTGAAACTAATGCCATTGGAACAAAAACCACAACATCCACAGCGGTAATAGCTAAGGCGGTAAATCCAATTTCATTTCTACCGTCTAAAGAAGCGGTTCTTCTATCTTTACCCATCGAAAGGTGACGGTAAATATTTTCCAAAACCACTATTGAATCATCAACTAAAATACCAATTACAAGTGATAATCCCATTAATGTCATTAAATTTAATGAAAAATTAAATACATACATTGCTGTAAATACTGAAATTAATGAAGTTGGAATTGAAACCAAAACTATCAACGAGTTACGCATACTATGTAAAAACAAAAACATTACAATGGCAACAAGAATAATTGCCAACATCAAATCTTCCATAACAGCGTCTGCAGATTCAACGGTAAACACCGAGTTATCTGCCGCAATATTAAATTTTAGTTGTGATGAAGCATATTGTTTTTCAATATTTGCAAACTCAAGTCTTGCTAAACGGCATACTTCCACGGAGTTGGCATCGGATTGTTTCAAAATTTGTATACCAATAGAACTTTCACCATTAATACGATTTAAGTTTGAATATTCGGCAGTTCCATCAACAACTTCCGCAACATCCATCAATCTAATTACGCTATTTCCCTCTTGTTTTGCAATAATTAGATTATTAAATTGCTCTAATGACGAAATTTTTCCTGATAAACGTAAAGTATATTGATTTTGAGAACCTTCTATTTTACCAGTCGCAAATTCCATATTTGAAGCACTTATCATACTTAATACTTTGCTGATAGGTATTTTATATGTTTCAAGTTTATTTCTGTTTACATTAATTTTAATTTCTCTTTCATCACCACCAACCAACGATACCTGGCCCACACCCTGCAATTTAGATAATTGCGGTTTTATTCTATCTTTTGTTATTTGATATAATTCAGTCGGTTTAATTTTTGCGCTGACACCAAGTTTTAAAATAGGAATATCATCAGTTGAAAATTTGGCTAATGAAGGTGTTTTAACCGTAGCTGGTAATTGATACAAAATGGCATTAATTTTTCGTTGCGCATCTTGAAGTGATAAATCTGAATTTGTATTTGGCAATAATTCAATAATAATACTTGAAGCTCCTTCTATTGAGGAGGAAGCCATATATTTTACATTTTCAAGTGCCGAAAGTGCATCTTCTATTTTTTTAGTAACTGAATTTTCAACTTCATCGGCTGAAGCTCCCGGATATTGCGTTACAATTGACATAATAGGCATATCAATTTTAGGGATTAGTTCATAATTCAGCATTTTATAACACAACACACCAACTATAGTAAGTGCAGTAAATAATACTACTATAAGTGTAGAGCGTTTTATTGCTAATTCGGTAATTGTCATAATATTTTTCTAATTAATTATTAATAATTTTTATTGATTTATTATCATCCAAGTTAACTTGACCGCTTATAATTATTTTCTCTGTTTCTTTAAGGCCGGATAAAACTTCAAGAAATTCATCATTGCTATTTCCAACTGATATTTTTCTCAATTTAGCTTTTCCATCTTCAGCAACATATACTTTTGCATCTTTAACGCTTCCCTGTAAAGCTTCACGAGGGATAAATAAACCGTCTCTATTTGATTCGATTTTAATGTTCACGTTTACAAAAGTACCCGATTTAAGCGGCGAAGAAGAACTATTTGCCATTTCAATTTCAACTAAGTAGTTGTGAGCGTCATTTCCATCAGGACTTATAAAAGTGATACGTCCATCAAAACTTACTCCCGGATAAATATCGGTTGTACTTTTAACTTTTTGACCAATTTTAAGGAAATAAATATTTGATTCCGAAACATATAATTGAACTTTTAATCTTGAAATATCAACTATTGAAGCTATAATGGTTCCGGATTTAACATAAGTTCCTTCTTCAATGTTCTTTTTTGTAATTGTACCTGCAATTGAAGTGACAATTTTGGTATATGAAAGTTGTTTTTCTGTTTCTTCAACTTTATTTTTAGCAATTTCGTAAGCCGAAAAAGCTTTGTCATATTCTTGCTCGGTCGAAGTGCCGCCTTTAAAAAGATTTTCAATTCTTGCTAAATCTTTTCTTAAACGTTCAGCATCAACTTTTGCATTATTGTAATTTATTAATTTTAATTTATCATCTATTGTGGCTAAAACTCCCCCTTTTGAAAAATGACTTCCAAGATCAAAATTAACTGAGGTTATTCTGCCATCTGTTTCAGATGGGATATCTAATTCTTTTATAGGAATTAATGCTCCTGTTAAATTTAATTCCATTGAAGCATTCTTTTTAATTACATTAGCAACACTTACGGTAACTTGGTTATAAGTAATATCATCGGTTTGTGTGGTGTTTTTATCGTAATTACTTTTTAATCGGAGTGCAGCAAGTACAACCAATATTACTACAACTATAATAACTATTATTTTTTTCATATTTAATTACTTTTGATTATTTATAAAATTAATTAATGTACCTTTTGATTTTTCTAAATCTAATTTTGCAATATATAAATTCAACAATTTTGTATAATACAAATTTTGTGTTTCACATAACGAACCTTCAGCTTGAATCAAATCGAGCGATGATCCTGTGCCCTGCGAATATTCAAGTTGTGTATTAGTAAATACATTTTGGGCTAAATCCAAATTATCTTTTTCGTTTTTTATATTATCAAGAGCTGAATAATATTGAATATCGGAATTGGATAAGTCGACTTTTATCGATTGTTCTGTGTATTTTAAGTTTTCTTTAGCAATTTCAACATTTATATCCGATTCGTAAACTTTATTTAATCTTTTTAGTCCCGAAAAAATTGGTATTTTTAATTCCAAACCCACCGAAGAACTATTAAACCAAGTTTCTTTAGAATCAAAAAAGTTAAATTCTTTACGCATTGCTTGATAGCTGAAATTTCCAAAAAATGATAATGTAGGCAAATAAGATAAAACATTGTTCTGTCTGTCAGTTTCATACAATTCAAGTTGTATCTTTAATAATTTGTAATCATTACGATTTTCGATTAGTGAATTATCGGCAACTGTATTTTCGTAAGTAAAACTTTCCAATTCTGCTAAAGAAGTATCCGATAATTCTAATTGGCTATCTACCGGAAGGCCAATTGCCAATTTTAAGTTATTTATGGATTGTTTATAATTAAGCTCAGTTTGCTGTAATTGTGAATTAGTTTTGTTGTAACTAACTTTAATTTTATCAACATCAATTTTTTTTGCCATTCCGTTTTGATATTTTAATTCAACTGCTTTTAATGAATTAGCAGATGTTTCCAAAATAGATTTTAAGTTTTTTAATTGTTTTTGTGCAATTAATACTTTGTAATATTTTGCGCTTACATCGTAAAATATTTTTTCGGTCGTATTTTCAGTATTTTGTTTATAATACTTTTCGCTAAGTTTTGCAGCTTTTAATCCAATCCAAAAAGAAGGATCAAATATTTTTTGTGTAAGTTTAATGCCGGCGGATACATTATATTTTGTACCCATCTTAACAGGAAAAAATGTGCCCGGTTTACCCATTAATTCACCCGGTAAAAGTGAAGTTGTTACTTTTAAATTGTCGGTTAAGGTTCCCGTAAAATCAATTTGAGGTAATCCGGTACCAATTGTTTCATTAATTTGTTTTTCACTAATTTCGTAATTAAAATTAGATATCTTGATATTACTATTATTTTGTTGAGCGTAATTTATACAATCTTTAAGTGTATAAACCTGACTGAACAAAGTTTGACATAATAATACAAAAATAAGGGTCGTAATTTTGAGTTTGTTCATATTCGTTATAATTATTCTAATAAGTTAATTAATATTTGTTAAACTAAATTATTTGTTAAAAAGTTTTACATACTGTCAATAAATCTATCAAGCATTTTTTTAAATAACTCTCTTTTGTTTATATCCTGATAATCAGGTGGTCCCGGATACCTCATCATTATTGAAATAGTACCGTGACAAATATAAACCCATGTTAAAAACAATTCTTTAGCTAAAGTTTCATCACTTTTGGCAATATCTCTAAAAATTCCTTTTACTGTAGTTACATTTTTAATCATTTTATCGCTTGGTGCCGGTCTTTCTAAACTAAACATTAATGTATATAAATCGGTATTTTCAAACGCAAAATCAAACTCTCTAAGTGAAATCATTTTCATTAATTTTTTAGGATCTTTTTCTTTTGCTTGCGCTTCTGAAAATCCTTCGCCTAAAATATCAAAACCCATATAAATTATTTCACGGAATAAATCTTCTTTATTTGCAAAATGTTCGTAAACAATTGGCGGAGCATATTCAATTTCATCCGCTATTTTGCGTATTGTAACAGCCATCCAGCTTTCTTTTTGGGCTATTTTGCGTGCTGCCGCAAATATTTTTTGTTTTATTTCTTCTTTATCTCTTTGTTTTCGTTCTAAACAACTCATATTTCCTTCTATTGTTATAAAATCTAACTAAGTTAGCTATGCTAAAATATACATATCTACTATATACGCAAGGTATTTTTTTATGACCGGTAAGTTTTTTTTATGGAATGGTGGGTCTGTGGAAAATATTATTACAAAAACAATTTATACTTCCTTTTTATTCCATTTTTTTATTAAGGAAATACAAGATTGTATATTGATAACATAATTGTCGTTTGAACCCAAATTATCAGTGGTTAAATTCTTTTATTTAGACTATTATTTAATTCAACACCTATATAACTTATTTGATCTTGAATATTATTTCAGGGAAATATCTATCGCGTAAACAAAACATAAGTAAAATAGCTTCATCAGTCGAAATATTAATTGGGTCATATTGATATCTAAAACCAATATATTGAGAGTTATTAGATTCAAATATTTTTTTATAATCACATTCAGTCTGAATAATACTATTTTCATAGTTGAAAATATCTTTCTCGTTTTCGAAATGATAATATTCTAAGATTAATCCAACAGATTGAAAATCGTTTATTATATTACTTAACATTTGGTCATCTTTTAATTTACTAACTAAATCAAGAATAATTGATGCAGCAAAACTACAAACATTTTTTTGATAGCTTAGACCTTCTATTACTTCCGAAGTTAACTGTTCTAGTTCATCTTGAAACGTTGCACCAATTTGTGATAGACCGAAATTCTCATAACGATCACAAAGCCAAACTGCTGTATTTGTAATATATTTTTTAAAAAGAATTAATTTGTTAATCTTTTTTAACACTAAATAAATTAAGATAATTGTAATCGCATAGTTATCACTTAAAATTCGGTAAGTGCCTTTTTCCTCTAAAAGAATTAAAAAAGCTTTAATAATGTTAGAATCATCTTTTGTTGAGAGTAAAATGCTCAAAGATAATATCTCAATAAATTGTAAACATTTACGTGGGTAATGGAAAATATCAAATAATCCGCTATTAAATATCAAAGTATCTGGTTCTCTAAAATAAGACTTATTTGTTAAATAAAATGAAGTTGTTAAAAATTCCAAATAATTCGTAATTATTTTAACAATTTTTTCATGATGATTAGTTTTCAGAATTATTCTATGTAAATGCGCTACATATAATAATGCCTCGTAATATAAATTTTGATCGACAAGCATTGTAGAAAATAAATAAGTCTCAAATATTATTTGAAATTGATTAATATTATTTTCCATATCTAGTACAAGCCATCTATTTGTATATTCGTAAATGTCAAAAGTACTTAATAATTCTTGATTTTTTACTTTTGCATATTCGTTATAAAAACTACTTACTAAAAGTGGGTTTTTATGAAAATTAAAAAAAGCCTCAATACCTACTGTTTGAAAGTCTTGAGTTAATTTATTAATATCCCATATTATTATTGCAGATGATTTTAATGTGTTTTTCACATATTCATTAAATTGTTGAAATGAAATAGAGGCTTGATTTTTAATATTGCCAAATAACACAAAAACAACTTGTATAGTTCTCTTCTTATTAAAATTGGGATGTGCCAAGTTGTTAGTAAGAGCTTCTAATAGTTGTGGTTTGACTTCCGAATTGAATCTTGATAAGTCAATAGAGCCTGCTTTAAGTTGAAAAATATATTGTATTTCTTTTTTGCCTGATTTTCTTTTAGCAATAAAATCTTTCCCAAATTCAAGAGGTCCATGTATTAGATGAATATCGTAATAACCTTGTCTTACAAGTAATAAATTAAATGGTGCAAAAAGTTGAATTTCTTTACTGGATATAAGATAATTTTCTATGACACTTCTTAGCATTCCATTCCTCCCGCTTTTTAATAATTATTTCATTTAGTTTATCCTTTTGTTGTTCATTAAAAGGAATATTTTCAATCGAGATACAATTATTTCTTACGAAGAAATCTGGGAAAATTGGTTTGCCGTCCGGCTCAAAAGAAATACTTATTATCTTCGTCATCTCTAGAATTTGATCAAAATTGAAAGGAACACCTTTATTATCAATATAATTTCCAGTAAAGTCACAAGTTTCACTTATTCTTTTAAAAATTTCATTAGACATTTTATCAATCATAAGAGTCAGTAAAATATATATATTCCCACATATCTCTATTAGATTGTACTCATAAATATCTTTTTTACAAAAGTCAATTGAAGAATCAATTCTATTTAATTCTTTTTTTAAAAACTTGTCATCTTTCTCGAGAATTGTTCCGCCTCCATGTAAAATTTTCCGTTTCCCTATTTTGCTAAATATGGGATGTATTGAAAGAAGATAATCACGATATTTTTGTAAAATTAGGTTATCTAGTTTAATTAATTTGTCTTGCGTCATTTGTTTTTACCAATTATAGTGCGTATAAATACAATATATAAATGTACAATTTTTCAATTTAAGAAATAAAATATATTAAAAAAATAATAGATTATTAAAAATTTCATAATATAAATAAGTAGAATTAATTATATTTTTGGATAAATGAAATTAATTTACTCCTGAAGTTCAAGTTTTTGAATTTTAATTTCAACATAATAAAATATTTATTGAATACGGATGGTAAAAGTAATTCTTGACTTGTTGACGGTTCGATAGCGGTATTTTTTTTTGCAACTTTATTTTGCCCTTATTAAATATATTTAAAACCAAAAAACCCTTTTTTCAAAGGGTTTTTGTACCTCGGTAAACCAAAAATCGGTTTATAAACCGGACTTTACAAACCGGCACTTAGTTTGAGCCAAACTGGATTTTGAGTCCATGTTTAACTACCCTTTGGTAGTCGCGTCTGCACAATCCAAATATTATGTTTTATTGTTAATTTCAAATTCCAAGAGAATCTTATTTAAATATCTTTTTCCCGAACTGCTTTTTAAATAAATCTCACTTTGTCTGGCAATTGTGCCGTTTTCAGCAGTTTCAGTATAGAATAAAACAAATGGGGCAAATGCTTTTGTAGAATGGTTATAACCCGAATTGTGTCTTTTAATTCTTTCATCTACATTTGTAGTAATTCCAACATAAATAAAATTATGTTTAACACTTTTAATTGCATAAATAGTAAACATATTTGGCCCTATTAAATATATTTAAAACCAAAAAACCCTTTTTTCAAAGGGTTTTTGTATCTCGGTAAACCAAAAATCGGTTTATAAACCGGACTTTACAAACCGGCACTTGGTTTGAGCCAAACTGGATTTTGAGTCCATGTTTAACTACCCTTTGGTAGTCGCGTCTGCACAATCCAAATATTATGTTTTATTGTTAATTTGAAATTCCAAGAGAATCTTATTTAAATATCTTTTTCCCGAACTGCTTTTTAAATAAATCTCTCTTTGTCTGGCAATTGTGCCGTTTTCAGCAGTTTCAGTATAGAATAAAACAAATGGGGCAAATGCTTTTGTAGAATGGTTATAACCCGAATTGTGTCTTTTAATTCTTTCATCTACATTTTCAGTAATTCCAACATAAATAAAATTATGTTTAACACTTTTAATTGCATAAATAGTAAACATATTTGGCCCTATTAAATATATTTAAAACCAAAAAAACCCTTTTTTCAAAGGGTTTTTGTACCTCGGTAAACCAAAAATCGGTTTATAAACCGGACTTTACAAACCGGCACTTGGTTTGAGCCAAACTGGATTTTGAGTCCATGTTTAACTACCCTTTGGTAGTCGCGTCTGCACAATCCAAATATTATGTTTTATTGTTAATTTCAAATTCCAAGAGAATCTTATTTAAATATCTTTTCCCCGAACTGCTTTTTAAATAAATCTCTCTTTGTCTGGCAATTGTGCCGTTTTCAGCAGTTTCAGTATAGAATAAAACAAATGGGGCAAATGCTTTTGTAGAATGGTTATAACCCGAATTGTGTCTTTTAATTCTTTCATCTACATTTTCAGTAATTCCAACATAAATAAAATTATGTTTAACACTTTTAATTGAATAAATAGTAAACATATTTGGCCCTATTAAATATATTTAAAACCAAAAAACCCTTTTTTCAAAGGGTTTTTGTACCGAAAGCCGGACTCGAACCGGCACTTGGTTTGAGCCAAACTGGATTTTGAGTCCAGCGCGTCTACCAATTCCGCCATTTCGGCATGACATAAAATTTAGAACTCAAACTTACTAAACTTTTACTAGTAATGCAAATACTTTATTTATCAAATGTAAATTTATTGTACTTTAATCAAATTTATAATTATTTTAAGTATTATTTATTATTATAATAGGTATTACGATGTTATTATCAATACGATCTTTTTATGTTTATGTATTATTAATGGTTGGTTTATCTACACTTGCCTACTCGCAAACAATAAAAATTAACGAGTTTATGGCTTCCAATTCAACTACAATTTTAGATCCCGATTATAATGGTTACGGCGATTGGATAGAGCTTTATAATAGTTCAAACACTCCTTACAATTTAAACGGATGTTCAATTACCGATGATAAAACCAATAAACAGAAATATAAATTTACTACCGATTTAATTATTCCTGCTAACGGTTATTTATTAGTGTGGGCTGATGATTATAATACAGGAGCACATGCAAATTTTAAGTTATCTGCTTCCGGTGAATATATTGGATTATATAACTCAACATTAAATGTGATCGACAGCTTGACATTTTCAGTCCAGCAGCCAAATATATCATGCGGTAGATATCCTTACGGGGCAAACGATTTTTATTTATTTAATCCTTCAACTCCCCTTTCAGCAAATTTAGAAAGTTCAATATTTAATAGAATGCTCGATCCCAAATTTAATATTGAAAGTGGTTTTTACACAGGGATGCCCGTTTTAATATTAAGCAGTGATGTTGAAGGAGCAAAAGTTTATTATACATTAGACGGAAATACTCCAACAACAAATAGTACTTTATTTCAACTGCAATACACTCCGCACCTTGCTTCAACAGTAGTAGTTAAAGCAATTGCTGTTAAAGAAGGTTATGTGAGTAGCAAAGTTGTAACAAAAACATATTTTATTAACGAAAATTCGGATTTGCCGATTTTTTCAATTTCTACAAATCCTGATAACTTTTTTAGTGATACTTCAGGAATTTATGTTATTGGAACAAATGGAATTACCGCTTTATGTAGTACCGGACCCCGCAACTGGAACCAGGACTGGGAAAGACCTATAACAATTGAGTTATTTGAACAAAATAAAGAACGTGTTTTTTGTGTGGATGCAGGTGTAAAAATTTATGGCGGATGTACCCGTTTATATCCTCAAAAATCACTGGCTTTTTATTTTAGAGATATTTATGGTTCTGATAAGCTTAAATATAGATTATTCCCGGATTTAAAAATTACCGAATTTAATAATTTTATACTTCGCAGTTCCGGACAGGATTGGTGGCGGACAATGTTTAGGGATGCTTTTATACATACATTACTTAGGAAAAACACAGATATCGACTGCCAGGCATACCGTCCGACTGTTATGTTTTTAAATGGTGATTATTGGGGAATTCATAATTTACGCGAAAAACTAAACGAACATTATGTTGAAGAACATTTTCAAGTAACCGAAGATAATTTGGATTTAATTGAATACAGCAAAGGTATTACTGCAAATAATGGTGATAAAGTTGCTTACGATAATATGATAACCTATTTTACAAATAATAGTTTAACAGACGAAACTAAATATAATTATATAAAAAGTATTGTAGATGTTGATGAATTTATCGATTATCAAATTTGTCAAATTTACGGTGCAAATGCCGACTGGCCCGGTAGCAACACAAAATTATGGCATGCTCGCGATAATTCGGTTAGATGGCGTTTTATGGTTTACGATTTGGATTTTATGTTTGGAGGTAATAGTCAAGGTCAATTTGATTCAAATACCCTTGCATTAGCAGTTGACAGTATTTCAACCACTTATCCAAGTCCGACTTGGTCTACTTTAATGCTGCGTAAGCTATTAAAGAATACTAATTTTAGAAATGAATTTATACAGCGTTTTGCAACACGTATTAATGTAACATTTGAACCAAATTATGTTATTGGTATAATTGACAGCGTTAAAGCTATGATTGAAAATGAAATACCAAAACATGTATTACGCTGGCCGCAATCGGTATCATTTGCAGGCGGCTGGGAAAATGGAGTTCAAATAATGCGCGATTTTGCTGTTAAACGTCCCTCTTTTATGCGCAATTTTCTTAAAGAATATTTTAATTTGGCCGGCACATATAATTTTGCTTTTAATATCAACAATCCCGAATGGGGAAAAATATTTGTTCAAAACATTGATATTAAAAATAATTATGTTCAAACATTTTTTAAAAATGTACCTATAAAAATTAAAGCTGTATCAATGCCGGGCTACAGATTTGTAAAATGGGAAGGTGTTTCCTCTTCAACCGATAAAGAAATTACAATTAGTTTGGCCGATTCAAATAACATATCTGCAATTTTTGAACCAGATGTATTACAAAATCAAAATGTTGTAATAAACGAAATTAATTACAAATCTTACGATTTATTTGATACCGGAGATTGGATAGAGTTGTACAACCCTCTTGAAACAATGGTAGAATTAAACAATTGGAATATATCCGATTTGAGTGGTAATTCTTTTATTATACCATCAGATTTAAAAATTAATGGTAAAGATTATTTAGTTTTATGTCAAGATACTGTTAAATTTAAAGTTTTATATCCCAACTTTAATAAACTTGTGGGCAGTTTTAGTTTTGGATTAGGCAGTGATGAAGAAAAAGTGGTTTTATCAAATAATTTAAATCAAACAATTGATGAAGTACATTATAATGTTAATGAAAATTGGCCTCTAGTTTCTACTTTAATAGGAAAAACACTTTCATTAAAAAATCCGCAATTTGATAATTCTCTTTCAACCAATTGGAGTTTATCAAACAGATATGGAACTCCCGGATATTTAAACGATACTTATACTAAAATAGAATCAGGAAATGATGAAATTGTTATTTCAGATTTCCGTTTGTTCCAAAATTATCCTAATCCATTTAATCCTTCTACAACAATACGTTACAATTTGCCTGCTTTAAGTAATGTTAAATTAGAAGTTTTTAATACATTGGGTGAAAGATTAATATCTAAAGAATTAGGATTGCAAAGTTTAGGGATTCACGAACAACAAATAAATATGGCAAATTTCAGCAGCGGAATGTATGTATATTCTATTATTATAAATGATTTTGCAAGTAATAGAATTAATTCGAAATTTAATAAAATGATATTAATAAAATAGTAACAAGGTATTTTTGAATAAAATTGAATTATTAGCACCGGCAAAAGATTTAGAAAGCGGAATTGCCGCAATTAATTCCGGTGCTGATGCTGTATATATTGGAAGTCCAAAGTTTGGCGCGCGTGTATCAGCCGGCAACTCATTAGGTGATATAAAAAAACTTATTGAATATGCCCACATATTTTGGGCTAAAGTATATATCACTGTAAATACTTTGTTTTATGATAACGAATTAGCCGAAGTAAAAGATTTAATAAATGAGTTATACAAAATAGGTGCGGATGCAATTATATTTCAAGATATGGCAATTCTTGAAATGGATCTTCCTCCAATAAAATTGTTTGCTTCAACACAAACAAATAACTACAATTTAGACAGAATTAAATTTATTGATAAGATTGGAATTGATAGAATAATTTTAGCCCGCGAATTATCTCTAAATCAAATTAAGGAAATAAGAAAAAATACAACCATTGAACTTGAATCATTTGTTTTTGGTGCTTTGTGTGTTAGTTTAAGTGGTTTGTGTTATTTAAGTCAGTCAATTTGCCAAAGGAGTGCAAACCGGGGTGTTTGTTCCCAACCCTGCCGAATGGAATATTCATTAACCGATGATAAGGGTTATAAAATAAAAACAGATAAAAGTTTACTTTCACTTAATGATCTAAACCTTGTTAACTATATAGAACCAATGATCTTAGCCGGTATTACTTCATTCAAAATTGAAGGCCGATTAAAAGATATTACTTATATAAAAAACATTACTTCTTATTTTAGAAAACAAATTGACATTGTATTAAATAAAATTAACGGTCAAAAATCTTCATCCGGTTTTTCAACAATACCATTTGAACCTGACCCTGAAAAAACATTTAATAGAGGGTTTACAGAATATTACATAACCATACGACAAAATAAAGTTGCTTCATTTGATTACACCAAAATCATTAGGAAAAAAGATTGGCGAAGTATTAAAGTGCCAAAATGATCAAATAGTACTTAATACTGATAAAACCATTATTCCCGGTGATGGATTATGTTATTTTGAAAACAATAAATTATTAGGTTTTTCGGTTAATAAGGTATCCGGTAAAACAATTTATTCAAATGAAAAAATTAACATTAAACCGGGTACGGAAATATTCCGTAATCACGATCATCAATTTACTGCTGAACTAAAAAAGGCAAAAGTTATTCGTAAAATAAATATTACAATAAATATTGGGCAAATATTAAATGTTTTAACATGTAATATTGTTGATGAAGACGGGATTAGTTTAACAAAAGAATACAATCTTGATTTTGAAATTGCAAAAGAACCGGCAAAAATGTTGGAGATTATTAAAACGCAATTCAAAAAAACCGGCGACACAATTTTTAATGTCTCTGATATTAATATTGATATTTCAACTCCATATTATTTGCCTATTAGTAAAATAAACGAAATTAGACGTGATTTGTTATCTTCCTTTGAGCAAAAAAGGATAAATTCTTTAATCAAAGAAACTACATATTATAAAAAAACCGATATTCGCTACCCAAACACTTCAGTTAATTACAAAGAAAATGTTGTTAACAATTATCAAATCATTTTTATAAAAATCATGGAGTCGAATCTGTTAAACCAGGATTTGAAATTACTGAAGAAGACGGAATTGATTTAATGACTACTAAATATTGTATTAGATACGAAATAGATGATTGTTTATTAAATAACAAAATTAAATATAACAATCCTCTATTTTTGGAAAACAATCAAAACAAATACCTGCTTCAATTTGACTGCAAAAACTGTTTGATGAAAATTAAACAAAGTTAAAACCTGATTAATTACAATTATATTTTTAAATTCAGTTGACTTTATCTTTTAAGGTTGCTATATTTCGTTATATAACGAAATGATGTTGGAAACGTTATATTATTAATAAAAAAATATGATCACAGATTACGGTTCGTATAATAATAGAGATTTTATAATTATAGCGCGAGATTTATCTCGCCAGCATATTAAAAATTAAAACATTAATAAAACATGAATTCTAAAATATTAATATTGTGTACAGGCAATTCCTGCCGCAGCCAAATGGCGGAAGGGTTTTTAAAATCATTTGATTCAAATCTTATGGTATATTCTGCGGTACAAATCCGGCTGCAAAAGTCAATCCAAATACTTTAATAGTTATGGATGAAATAGGAATAGATCTTAGCAAAAATTATCCAAAATCAGTAGATAACTTTATTAATGAATCGTTTGATTATGTAATTACCGTATGTGACAATGCAAAAGAAACCTGTCCTGTTTTTATTGGAAAAGTAGCTAAACATTTACATATCGGATTTGAAGATCCCTATGAAGCAGTTGGAACCACCGAAGAAGTATTAAACACCTATAGAAGAATAAGAGATGAAATAAAAGAAGGTTTTTATAAATTTTATTTAGAAAATATTCACGGATAATTGCAGATTTATTTTAATGTAGCGCGAGATTTACAGATTGTGTTAATAAAACTGGAGAATAATTTTATATCCTAAGGTGGCACGGCTCTGCCGTGCTCTAGGTGCGAGTAAACAAATGGGAACTGATTGTATTATAATACATTGTATATCACAAAATAATCCCGTAGGGATGACATTATTGTAGAATAAGCCAGAATTATTAGTAATTTGATGTTTATTAAGAATTAAAAATTAAAAATTATAAATTGGAGTAACCATGTTAAATATTAAAGTGTTAGGTTCAGGTTGTACAAATTGCAAAAATTTGGAAAATATGTGTAAAGAAGTAATTGCCGAAAATAATATAGAAGCAACCGTAGAAAAAGTAACAGAATTAAAAGATATTATGAGCTACGGAATTATGAGTACACCCGGATTAGTAATAAATGAAAAGGTTGTTCATACCGGCAAATTACCAACTAAATCTACTCTTACACATTGGATATATAATTCGCTGGATGTACAATAATTTAAGGTAAATAAATGACACAAATTACAAAAAAACTATCCTTTTTAGACAGATATTTAACACTGTGGATATTTTTGGCAATGTTTTTGGGAGTGTTTTCCGGATATATGTTTCCCGGGATTGTTGATTTTTGGAATTTATTTCAATCAGGCACAACAAATATACCAATTGCCATCGGCTTAATTTAATGATGTATCCCCCATTAGCCAAAGTTAAATATGAAGAACTTGGTGATGTATTCAGCAATATTAAAATTTTAACATTATCTTTGGTTCAAAACTGGATTATTGGCCCAATTTTAATGTTTTTACTTGCTATTATCTTTTTACAGGGATATCCCGAATATATGGCGGGGTTAATATTAATAGGATTAGCAAGATGTATTGCTATGGTTATTGTATGGAATGACCTTGCCAAAGGCGATACGGAATATGCGGCCGGATTAGTTGCGTTTAACTCAATATTTCAGGTTTTGTTCTTTTCGGTTTATGCTTATGTGTTTTTAACTATTTTACCAAATTGGTTTGGATTACAAACGTTTAAGGTTAATATTACAATAGGACAAATTGCACAAAGTGTATTTATTTATCTTGGATTTCCTTTTATAGCCGGAATGATAACCAGATTTGTAATGCTTAAAGTTAAAAGTAAACAATGGTATGAACAAAAGTTTATACCAAAAATATCTCCTATTACGCTAATTGCTTTGTTATTTACAATATTTGTTATGTTTTCGTTAAAAGGTGAAGTAATTGTTAAAATTCCTTTGGATGTGGTTAGAATTGCAATTCCTTTAGTTATATATTTTATAATTATGTTTTTTGTATCCTTTTATATGGGTAAAAAAATAGGTGCAAATTATTCCAAAACCGCAACTTTATCATTTACAGCCGCAAGTAATAATTTTGAATTAGCCATAGCTGTTGCTGTTGCGGTTTTTACAATTAACAGCGGTGAAGCTTTTGCCGCGGTTATTGGACCTCTTGTTGAAGTTCCGGTATTAATTGGTTTGGTTAATGTTTCGTTATGGTTACGGAAAAAATACTTTAATATTAATGAATAATTAAACATACCTAAATGTATGTTATTTTAATATGGATTATTAAATGTTAAATAAAATAGATAAAAAATATATACCTTTAATAATGCTGCCAATATGGTTAGCAATATATTTTTCATTAGAAAATATCACAAATTTTATTATTTATAATTTAATTCAAATGCCATTCCATATGCATTTAACGGATGCGGTTTGGTTTTTTGTTTTTGAAGTTCCAAAAGTATTAATGCTTTTAGTTTTAATTGTATTTTTTGTAGGTATTATTAGAAGTTATTTTTCACCCGAAAGAACTCGTAAATTACTTGGCGGGAAAAAATTATTTATTGGAAATATTTTTGCAAGTTTATTGGGGGTAGTTACTCCTTTTTGTTCGTGTTCCGCTATTCCCCTGTTTCTTGGGTTTGTTCAATCAGGAGTACCATTAGGAGTTACATTTTCGTTTTTAATTGCGGCACCAATGATAAATGAAGTTGCTTTAGTATTGTTATTTGGTTTATTCGGCTGGCAGACTGCACTATTGTATATGTCAACCGGATTGTTAATTGCAATGATCTCAGGTTTTGTAATAGGTCAATTAAAACTTGAAAGATTTGTTGAACCTTGGGTTTACGAAATAAAAGCGGCAAGTGGTGATTTAGTAGAAGAAACGATAGATTTTAATGAAAGAATTAATATTGGATATGAAGCAGTAAAAGAAATAGTAAGCAAAGTATGGATATATATTGTAATTGGAATTGCGGTTGGTGCCGGAATTCATGGATATGTACCGGAAAACTTTATGGCCGGATTGATGGGCAAAAGTGCCTGGTGGTCTGTTCCAATAGCTGTTATGTTAGGTGTGCCGATGTATTCTAATGCAGCAGGGATTATTCCTATTGTGCAGGCTTTATTAGGCAAAGGCGCTGCTCTTGGTACGGTATTAGCTTTTATGATGAGTGTTATTGCGTTATCGTTGCCTGAAGTGATTATTCTTAAAAAAGTACTTAAAATTCAACTAATATTAACTTTTGTTGGTGTTGTTTCAGTTGGAATTATTTTAGTTGGATATTTATTTAATATAATTTATTAATGGAGATATTGTGATTTCGGTAAAAATACTTGGAATGGGGTGTAAAAAGTGCAGCAATTTGGAACTTAAAGTTAAAAGTATAATTGAAGTTAATAATATTGATGCCTCTGTTGAAAAAGTTGATGAGATTCAGGAGATTATGAAATATAAAATTATGATGACACCCGGTTTGGTAATAAACGAACAAGTAAAAAGTTTTGGAATTATTCCAAAAGATGATTTAATTTTAACATGGTTAAAGGAAGGTTAATAAAATGAAAAAGATGTTTTGTTTTACAATAGTTGTATTGTTTTTAATTAATTTGGTGGCTTTTGGTCAAAACGATAAAAAAGAACAAAATATAAAACCCAAAGTAACATTTATTGAACTTGGATCGGTAAATTGTATTCCTTGTAAAAAAATGCAGCCCGTAATGAAAGCAGTTGAAAAAAAATATGGCGAGCAGCTAAAAGTTATTTTTTATGATGTTTGGAAAGAAGACCAAAAAAAATATAGTGAGTTGTACAAAATTAAGTTAATCCCAACTCAAGTGTTTTTGGATGAAAACGGAAAAGAATTTTTCCGACACGAAGGTTTTTATCCCGAAAAAGATATTGATAAAGTTTTACAAAAACAAGGTTTAACAGTTAAAAAATAAATATGGGAATTAGGTTAACGGAAAACATATCCTTTTTTTATACTTAGCTGTAGTGAGAGAATTAAAGACTGTTTAATTGGCGAATAATAGATTCGAAGGTGGAACCCCGCTGGGGTTCTGGTGTTTGGTGGGGTAACGCGTGATTACAAACATTGCAATTCTCTGAAGTGCTCCTGATTGAGTAAACAAACGATAACTGATTGTATCATAATATTTTGTATAGCATTAAATAATCCCGAAGGGATGACATAATTGTAGCATAAGCAGAAAAATAACAGTAGAACCCTGAAAGGGTGACATTATTGTTTTGTCAAAACAGCAATCATTATATATTTATCCCCTGTTTTAACATAGTCTGTTTATCTCGCAAGCTTTTATAAATATTAATTATTATTTCCCGTATTCTAAAAAAATAAAAGGAATCACTTATGGTTGACACTATTTTTACTGTTTTGTACGATGCGATGACCGGTTCTGTTTGGATAGCTGTTTTAGCTTCATTTGGATGGGGTGTGTTAAGCATTTTGCTCTCCCCTTGCCACTTATCCAGTATTCCTCTTATAGTTGGTTACATAAGCTCGCAGGGCAAAATATCAACTAGTAGAACGTTTAATATCTCGCTTGTCTTTTCACTTGGCATATTAACTACAATTGCTGTAATTGGCTTTATAACAGCCTCGTTAGGCCGTTTAATGGGTGATATTGGAAACATAGGCAACTATCTTGTTGCGGTTGTATTTTTTATTGTCGGGTTATATTTATTGGATATTATTAAATTAAATTGGAATTCGTTTGGCATTAATAAAAGCAAACAACAAGGGTTAATTGCGGCACTAATATTAGGTTTATTGTTTGGTTTGGCATTAGGACCTTGTACATTTGCTTATATGGCACCTGTTTTAGGTGTTGTATTTGAAACTGCACAAACTAACTATTTACTTGCTATTATATTTTTATTGGCTTTTGCTGTTGGGCATTGTGGAGTTATAGTTGCAGCCGGAACGTTAACAAATCAGGTTCAAAAGTACCTCAATTGGACTGAAGATTCCAAAACATTATCTATTGTAAAAAAGATTTGTGGTCTTTTAGTAATACTTGGCGGGATTTATTTGATTTATAATGTTTCATAGCTTCTTGAGCAATGAATATTAGATGTGCGTAATTATGGTGGTGGTTTACAGAATAGTTTTCGGTATAATTTATTAAAACTTGGTGGAAAATCATTTATATATTTTAAATACGAAACTATCTCGTCTATTTTTTCTTGATTAACAAAGCAGCACTCTTTCATCAAATTTAGCAATTCAAGTGTATATAACACTGTTACCTTAAATGCTTTTGCAGTAAGTACCATATTGTTGTCATCAGTAACTAAAGTTATATTTAAAACATATGCAGTTGAAATACAATATATGTCTTCACGGGAAAGTTTTAGATTATTATCTTTTTGAAATTCCCATATATAGTCATAAACATTTTCAATTTCTAGTGATTTGTTCTTTTGAATGAATAGTATTTTTTTACGTTCTTTTTTGTATTCTTCTTGCTCTACCCAGTAAAATGAAGTTTGTAAGCGTTGGCTTCTATCAAGTTCATATTGTAATTCTTTATGTATATACAAAGCATAATTTTCTGAACCAAATGGCTTTCCAAGCAAAGGGTGAATAGATTTTGCAAGGCGTAAATAAGCATTTGTATCAAGAATAATTTCTTTATGAGACATTTTTTAAATAATTAAATATTTCGATAGAATCAACAGTAGCTAAATTAAATAGACTTCTTACAAATGATGATGAAATCTCATTTTGTTGAAGAAATATCTTTAATATCTCAAAAAAAGGAGTTTTAAATTCACGAGTTACAACAGTAATATAATCGCCTACTGTGGGTTTTTTATTTCCAAAAATATTTTTACTAATTAAATCAAATTGTTTTATAAATTTTGAATTATGAATAAATAATGAATCGCCTAAATTTATTTCAGGAAATCCATTGATTTGTGCATACTTATTAATCTCTTTATACACAGTGTAAGCAGAAATGGTATATCGTTTTGCATTTGAAAAAATAATATCTATCTGGTTCTTTTTATTTTTTTCTAGGGTTAATGAATTATAAACCAATGATGCAATTTCTTCAGGAAAAAGAAAAGCACCGGCAAAATTATCTGCAAATTCTTCAGCATAGTCATCATGCAGCTGTGGTGTTAATATATGTCCCAATTCATGTACAAGCCAAAACTTAAAATCAAGTTCGTTAGTATCTAAGTTAACATAAACCCAGTTAGTGGCACTTTTGGGCAGATATATATGAAGTGCGTTTTCATGATTCTTTTTATTTCCCGCAAGTATAGGAATAATTATAGTTTTTGATTGAGAAAAATAGTTTATAAGCTCCGAAATTTCAATTTTTATTTGCGAGATATTCAGTAATATACGAATTGCTTTGACAGCGGATTGAATATAATTATATTCTAAGCTGGGACAATTAAAAGACCTTGATTTTGTTAACGTTTCAAAAGGCAAAAATGGGACTAATTGTTCTAATGAATATCCCGTTTCTTTTGCTCTTTTAATATGTTTAGTTTTGGTAATGGAATTACCAACTTTACGAAATGCGATAATAGGTTCATACTCATTTGGTGAAAATACTATTTCAGCGTATTTAAGGGAAAGAATTTGTCCCAATTTAAGTAGCTTATCAGGTCTGGGAAAAGTTTCATTTTTAAGCCACTGAGAAACTGCTTCACGTGTTACTGAAAGTTCAACACTTAATTTGGATTGTGATAACCCAATTTCTGTTAATCGGTCTTGAATTACCTTAGTATTTAGTTTTTTTTCCATTTGTAAATATACAAATCATTAATTAACTTGTCAAGTATTGTCAAGTTATGCTGTAATGGGAATTTTTATTATTGTTTATTTAAAACCAAAAAAGCGGATATTCATCCGCTTTTTCTTTTGCTGCCCCGCCAGGGCTCGAACCTAGACTATCCTGATCCAGAGTCAGACGTGTTACCAATTACACCACGGGGCAAAATTTAGATTTTAAAAATAGCTAACAAAAAGGAATAAATCAACTATCTTTTAAAATATATTAATATTTGTAAAAATAAATAACTACAAATTATTACAAAAAAATGCTATTTTGATAATAAAAAAAAGATGATTATGAAAGCTAAAATTATTTTTATAGTATTTTTCGTTTATCAAATAATTTATTGCCAAAATATTGAATTTGATAAAAAAATAGGCGAATTTTCTAAAGCCGCATCATTTACTTTAGTTCACTCAGGTTATTTATATGTAACCGATACGGATGTAGATGAAGTATTAAAAATAGATTATGAAGGTAATGTTATTAGACAGCTAGGTGGATACGGATGGGAATCCGGATTGTTTGATGACCCTGTTGATGTTTTTGCTAATGAATTAAATGTTTATGTTTGTGATATAAATAATGACAGAATACAAATATTAGATAGAGAATTAAATTTTCTTTCGCAATTTAAAACAAAAGATAATGAACAAGATTCTTATAAATTTGTAAAACCTACCTGTTTTGCTATAAGCAACCAAAGCGACTTGTTAGTTCTTGATTCATATAATAACAGAATACTTAAATACGATTTAACCGGAAGGTTTTTGCAGGAAGTAGGAAGTTACGATGCCGGAGAATATGCAATTAGTAATCCGGTTAAGTTTGCAATCTCCCCTGACGGTAAGATATTTGTTTTAAATGAAGATCAAATATTTGTTTATGACCAGTATGGAAATGGTATTATTAAATTAACTATTGGTTTTAATGCTACCGGCATTAAAATATATGATAACATTTTAACTATAAATAATAATAAAATTATTAAAACAATTGATTTGGTGAATATTGATTCAGGCTTTATTGAATATAATATAAATGACAATTTTAATATTATTGAAACAATAGTAGATAATAATAGATTATTTATATTAACTGAAAATGTAATTTATGTATATAACATTATTTAAACGGCATTTTAATAAGTTAAATATAATATTGTTTATTTGTTTATCAATGTGGATTGGTTTAATATTTTTTGAATATTTTATTAAATATATACCAAATTTAGCCCTTTTATTACCATTTATTAAAAAATCACTATCATTAGTATGTCATCAACATGAACATAAATTGTTACATATATTTGGAATTAACAGTCTGGTTTGCATTAGATGCTCCGGTTTGTATCTTGGGGCTTGGTTTGGCTCATTAATTTTATTTGTAATACCTGTTTTATACACAAAGGTTAATAAAAAGCTTTTTTTTATCGCATTGATACTTATGATGATGGACGTATTTTTTATTACAGTAAATTTGTACAATTATAACATATATTTAAGTTTTTTTTCAGGAATATTTTTAGGTTTGGTTTGTTTTTTATATCTTTACAAAGCCCTTTTTGAATATTATACAACAAATACTAAATGATGCTTAAAAAATATATATCCCCTTTTGTCTGTGGTTTCAGCGCAGGTGTAATGCAAATTGTTCCGGTGGCAAAAAGTTTTGCCTGCTGTTTAATTATTCCTGTTGCAGCTTATTTTTCACTTGTTTTAGATCAAAAGGCGAATAAAAATTATTCCCGTATAACTTTAAAAAAAGCCGCCGGTTTTGGTATTTTAACAGGATTAAATGCCGCATTGTTTGGTACTTTTTTTGAGATTATTATAACTTTAATTACTAAAAATAATGATTTGGTTTTAGCATTACCTGAGGTTCAAAAAATGTTAGCTAACTTCCCTGTTGATCCTCATCTAAAAAAAGAAGTTATTTCTTTGTTGAACGGAGTAATATTCAGTATTAAGCACTATGGCTTTTCATTTATTTATTCATTTTCGATTTTAATGAATAACCTGGTTATTAATACTATTTTTGGTTTGATTGGCGGTATAATTTCAATGCAGATTATTAACAAAAAAAATGATAACAGCTTATGATAGTAGGATTTATTTTTTTCGTACATTTTATTTTTATTTTAACCATTTTTACAAAAAAATGGCAATATGAAACAATTTCGGCTGGATTTACAAATTCCTTTTTGATTATTATTATGTTTGCTATTGGATGGTCATTAACAACCTTTATTACAAAAATATTTTTCGAACCGATTGGTTTTGGAATTTATTTTGATAGGGATACAATATCTTTAACAATTTTAACAATATTTGAATACTTTTTTTATAAAATGTATTATAAAAAAGATTTTATCTCAATCGATAAGGAAAAGTAATAACCACAGTTTGATCAATTTGTTTTGCGTTTTTAGGCAGCGGTTCAAAACGCCATTGACTTAATGAATTTATAGCAGAGTTTTCAAGTTTGCTATCTGCTTTTATTAAAGGTATAATTCTTCCAACAGTACCATCAGGTAATATTGTAAATCTTAATCTAATATCAATTTCTTTTGAAACACCATCAGGGTATTTAGGTAATGGATAATTATAAATTTTTCGTTTTCCTCTTCCACCAAAATCAATAGCAAAACCATCACCTCCAGTACCGTAACCATCTCCTTCATTTTCCGAATTTGAATAATCTTGAGCAAGGTCTTGTGGTTTTATTTCCTTTTTTTCTTTAGTTTTGGGAATTACGTTATTTTGGTCATCCGAATTTTTTGTTTTGGGTAATTCAACAACTTCTTCATCCGTTTCCTGAGTTTCTATCTTTTTTTCTTCAAAGGATGAAGTAATTCCTCCGTATCCGGAAGCTCCAAACCCAAGCGTTACATATTCCTCTTCTATTTTGGTTTCAGATGTTTTTAATATAATTAAAATTCCAAATAATAGAAGATGTATACTGACAGATAAAATAGAAGAATATTTCTCGGGAGTAACTTTTTTCATTAAAACGATTCTTTTTCAGTTTCTATTGTAAATTTATCAATTCCCACACCTTTACCTAAATCCATAACTTTTATCACCAATTCAATACTAACTGTTTTATCGGCCTTAATAATTAAGCTTGTCTCTTTATTTTGACTTTTACTTGAACTTATTTTTGCAGCTAATAGTTCTAAAGAAGTTAAATCACTGCCAAAAAATATCTGATTCCGATCAGTAATTGTAACCACTAATGCAGAAGGATTGGCTTCTTCATTATTTTTTGCTCCCGGCAACTTAACCTTAACCCCTGTTTGTATAACAAACTGCGATGTAAGAAGGAAAAATATTAATAAAAGCATTACAATATCAGTCAAGGATGAAAATGAAAAAGCACTTAATGGTTTATTAGACATCTGTAATTTCATTTAATACCTAGTTTTCTGCATCAAAATCTTCATAATTAATATTCTTATTTTTAGACATTTCTTCAAGAATATCAATAATATCGTTAGCAACAACTTCCATATCTAAAACAAGTTTATTAACTTCTTCTACTAATGTATTATAAAGTGTTAAAGCGGCAATACCAACCATTAAACCAAAAGCAGTAGTTAATAAAGCCTCCCAAATACCACCGGCTAAATCACTTGGACTTGTTGCCCCATGTAAATCTTGAATTTTTCTAAAAGCTGCAATCATACCGGTAACAGTACCTAAAAATCCTAATAACGGAGCAGCACCTGAAATTGTTGCTAAAAGAGATAATCCTTTTTCCAATCTTACTAACTCTTGACGGCCGGCACTTTCAATGGCTTCTTTTACTCTTTCATTTCCTAATGTAAATTTCTTTAATCCTTTTTTTACAATATTGCTTACCGAAGATTTATCCTGATTACAAAAATTAATTGCACCAGCAATATCTCTTTTTTTTAGAAATGAACGTAATTTTACTAAAAATGCCGGAATATTAGCTTTTGATTTTTTTATTACCCAATATCTTTCAATAATAATTTTTACTGCAATGACCGAACACAATAGTATTGGCCACATTATTAAACCGCCTTGCAAAAAGATCGAAAAAAAACTCATTATTTTTCCTGTAATATTTACTATAGATTATGTTTACTCATAAAATTAACAGCCTCACTCTTTGAACTAAAATCAAATATTTTAACTCTATACCAAGTACCCATCTTATTTAAATTTACTTCAACTATGTATGCATTAAATCCTAATCTTCTTAATTTAAATACTTCAACTTCAGCTCGTGATTTTGACTGCCAAGATGAAGTTTGTATATTATATTTAGTACCATCAAAATATATTTTTTCAGTAATTAACTTGTCTTCTGCTATATTTTTATAAAGATTTTTATCATTATTAATTTTATTGTTTGCAGGAAGAATCGTTTTCTTATCCTTATTTATACTTTCTTTAGTTGTGCTAGTTTCAACTTTTGGCTCAACTTTAACTTTTGTATCTTTGGCAGGTATTTCTGCTTTGTCTGTTTTTTGTAATGTCTCTTTTTCCTTTTCGTTTACAATAGTTGAATCTTTTGGTTTACCAGTATTAGTAGAATCAATTATTTTCTTTTCTTCAACCGGTTTAGTTTTCTCTTCCTTTTTCTCTTTAGATACTAATTCATTAACTGCTTTATTGTGGGTTTTTTCAGTATTTTTGAAAAAGAAATAATAAACTGCTCCTGAAGCACCTATTACAACTGCAGCAATAACTAATATAATTAAAAGTTTATTAAACTTATGCGGAGTTTTTTCATCAGGTTTTGTTTTAGGTTTTTCATCAGATAAACCATCAATCAGATCATCTATATTAGAATCTAATAATTTATTGTTTTCGTCTTCGTTAGCAAATTTTAAATTATTCTTCGAAGTATCTGTATCAATATCATCAAATTTATTGTCATCCTGCTCATCATTATTAGAATTGACAAATGGATTAATATCGTCAATTCTAAAATCATCCTCATCCGGTTCTTTCGATTCAATAATATTATCCAAACTAATTTCATCATTATTTTCTTTATCGCTTGAAAAAAGTTCATCTTCTAACTCTTTATTCCAATCAAGATTATCACCGTCATCAGTATTAGAGAGTGATTTTTCCAATTCCAATTCGGCATCATCCAGATCATGACTATTAAATTCATCTTTAAGTAAATCAGCAAAAATATCATCCTCAACTTTATTATTTAGTTTTGGAAGATCTTCAACTACAGAAGAATCAATACCGTCTTCTGTTTGGGCCACTTCAATATTAACTTCGGCATCTTCATATTGATCTAAATTGTTAGCTATATCTGTATTTTCCTCAAAATCGGAATCATTACTATCAAAGTTGTTTTCGGTAAGCAATTCTTCCTGAATTGATAGATTAATTGAGTCTGAAGAAAAAACTTCGGATAGATCCGCGTTAAAAGTTTCATCTACAACATTTTCAACTGGTAATTCATCAAATTGTTTATTTTCCGTTAATATTGGGTTTAAATTTGAACTAAAAAAAATATTATCTTTCTGTTCATAAATATCGTCTGCCGAGGTGAGTTCAGAACCCATGATGGAATTGTCAAAATCAGCAGCGGGAATAAAATCCTCCCACAAATTAATTCCTTCAAGAAAATCAGATAAAGTAATAATTGTGTTTATTTTATCTTCAATAGCTTTTTTCAAGATGATAAGCGAAGTACTGGGATTTGTTGAATTTATGCCTTCTTTATCAAATAGTATAATTGGTTTATTAATTGATAACGAAAATATATTTTCATCAAATTCAAAATCCAAACCGGATTTGGTTTTGATAGGTATATTAAAGTATGCAAAATCTAAATTATCTTTATTATTACTAAAAGGAGAAAAAATGAGGGTATCATTAGAAGCAGAATTAGGTACAAGTACCGAACCAATAAAAAGTCCTTTTTTACGTTGAAATAATCCAATATTCGGAATTTTAATAGTTTCATCGTATTGAAGAGCTGCCGTAATCTTTTTAATAAAAATTTCGTAAGCTAAATATCTTTCGGAATTAGAAACCCCTAATTCTTGCCCTATTTTTTCAACTAAAACTTCTTCTTGATTTTTTTTCATTTTTATCTCAAATTACCATCTGTAATTTACACCGGCGCAAATATCCAATGGTTTTTCTAAATAATTAATAAATCTGTAATTTTTATTATTTATAATATTATCAAGATATAAATTTAAAGAAAGGTTATCTAAAAACTGATATTCAGCATGTACAGAAAAATTAATAAAATCGGGTATTTTTATTGAGTTTGTTTCATCTGCATAAGCCTGGTGATCAAACTCGATACTTCCAATTAAACATAAGTCGTTTTGAATATTATATTTGTAACTTGATTTTAGAATTAATGCCGGAGTATATGGCAATACCATTTGTGCTTCCATTCGCGCATCCTGATAGATAATATCCCCCGATAACTCACCATAAACACCAAAGTTAATATCATAATTAGAATAAAACCGGAAAAAATTTACATTATTAGTCTGTAATATATCAAAGCTACCTTTAGTATATTTATCTGAATAATAATACTGATTGTTTCGAGTTTTAAATTCAAACCCTAAATTAATTTCCATCACTTTAGGTATCTCGTATTTTGCCGATAGATTTAATCTAGATTTGTTTTCCAAATAAATATTGTATCGTCCGTTAAATGACAAATAACGATTATCCTTGTAAAAATCAGTCATTGTAAAAAACTCGGTATTTGGCGAAAATTCACAAGACATTGAAAAATTTTGGCTCAAACGCATCTCTGCAAAAAAGATGGGACTAAAAAAGGAGTTTGAATCGTATTTTGATATATTAAACCCACCGCCAAATGACAAATTGCTAACCGGAACATATTTTACAAATGCTTTTGCACCATAATAATCAAAATGTTTTTTATCCGTTTTTAGAATAGAAACTTGTTGTTTTAAATAATATCCATTTACACTAATTATTAGTTTATTAATATTTAAGGAAAAATACCCTGTTCCGTCATAACGCATTTCCTTAAAATCCTGACTATTTGTAAATAATCCACCCCCGTTAAGTGAAAATCCAAAATTAAAACTTTTTAAAAAAGTATTTTCAATTTTTAATTTGGCATTACCGGATTGAACTTTTAATTGAAATTCGGGATCACTGCTGTTAAATCTTTTAAACCATTCTCTTAAATAATCTGCTCCAACTTGTACTTCAAGTCCTGGCATAACATCATTTTTATTATCTAAAAAATATCTGCTGTTAAACTGGAGACCTGTAACGCTTAAATCGGAGTTAAATTCATAAGCCGGAGTATAATTACCCCATATTTTACTGAATAAATTGACTTTGTCAAAATTATTGTAAAAATAAGCTTCGCCTTTGGGTAGTGTATTAATTCCTGCTGCAAAATTCAAACTTCCGTTTATTGGAGGTACTTCCTTATATAATTCAATTTCAACCTTTATCGGTTCAGATGGTTCTGAAATAGATAATTCTTCCGGCGAATAATTTGGTTTAATAAATTCTTTAGAAAGACTTGTAAATAATTCCGGGCGTTTTTTAGGCAGCGTAGGTATATTAACAGCTTGAACACCTGTAATAACAAAGTCAGGCAGCTCAATATTTTGAGCACTTATACTATTAAAAAGTATTAAAGTAATTATTCCTACAAACAATTTAATTCTTTTCATAATCTCTTCAATTTTTTGTTAGCTTCTTTACTAAATTCATCGTCTTTATGTTTTTTAGAAACAGCTCTGTACATCTCTCTTGCTTTTGAGAAATCTTTAATCTTTACGTAACAATCACCTAATTTTAACAGTGATTTTGCATACCATTCATCATAGGATGCAAAAACAGAACGAACTCTAACAAATGCAGATATTGCATCATTAATTTTGGTTTGATTAAACAAAGTCAAACCATAATAATATTGGGCTTGCGCTCCTAAATCATCTGTTCTGTTTTGCCCAAGTTCCCTGAATAAAGATTCGGCGTTTTCATAAGCGCCTCTATTCATTTCTAATATACCAACTTCAATTTTAGCTTTTACAGCAAAAATCGACCCGTCATGATTTGTAATAATCTGATTAAATGTTTCATAAGCAGCCTGCATTTCAAGTAATTCAACATATGCCTTTGCCTTAGCAAAAAGCAATTCTGGAATTTTATCACTATCGGGTAATTTTTTAACTGCATTTGTGTATAATTCAATTGCTTTTTCAAATTCATTTTTTTTAGAATAAATTTTACCCATTTCAATAACAGCTGAAATACCTACATCAGATGAGATATAATTAGTAACAATTAAATTATAATGATACAAAGCATTATCTTCCTGCTTTAAAGTAGCGGAGCATTTACCAATCCAATAATATGCGCTCGGAACTAATGAACTTGATGGATAAGTTGCTATAAATTCTTTATAACTCAGTCTGGCGGCTTCAAATTTTCCGGTGTTAAAATATATTTCGCCTTTTTTGAATAAAATTTTATCACCAAATTCCGATGATGGGTTATTTTGTGAATAACTTTCAATAGCAGAAATTGCTTTATCCGGTTCTTCTAATGCAATATAACAATATTGAAGACCATTAATTGCATCAAATACATACTGTGAATTTGAATATTCAGATAGAATTTTACTATAATAAGTAACTGCCGTATCGTATGAGGCTAAATTATAATAACAATCACCTAATGAATAATATGCAATTGGAGTTATTGAAGATTTGGGATATTTGGTTAATACTTCTTGATAACTTGTAATGGCATCATTAAAATTTCCTTTTTGAAAATAAATCCAGCCAATTAAATATTGTGAATCATCATTAAACTTAGAAGTCGGAAATTTATTTTGTAACGTTTTGAATTTTTCAATTGCTTCACGCCATTTTTTTGATTTAAATAATGCTTGTCCATATTGATAATATGCGAAATCGGTAATTTTTGAATTTTTATATTTCGTAAATGTTTCAGTATATAATTCACTGGCTTTTTCAAAATTTTTAGTCCCGTAATAACTATCGGCTAATCTAAATTTAGCGTCAACAACATCAGGACTTTTAGGGTACATATTAATGAACTCGCCAAAATAATAGGCGGAATTTGCAAAATCCTTTAAGTTAAAATACGAGTATGCCCTTCCGTAATATGTTTCCCTTTCAATATCAGCGTCTGAACCTTCAACATTATTATAATATTTTAATGCATTTGCAAAATCACCAGTTGCAAAATGTGATTCTGCCAAGTAAAAATTAACTTTATCTCTTTCAAATTTTGGAACTCTTACTGCCAATTCGGTTAAATCTCTAATTGCATCATCAAAATTATTTAAATAATAATTTGCCATACTATAACCTAAAATTGAACGGTTGCGCAAATTATCAGAAATGTTTGATGTTTGCATGGCTTTAGTAAAATTAGCTACTGCATCTTTATACTCTTTTTTTGATAACTTTATTTCGCCTAATAAGGTGTAAGCTTTTGCAGTTGTATTATTGTCTTGATTATTAACTGATTTTAATAAATATTCTTCCGATTTTTCAAAATCGGATTTATTATAATATATTATTCCAATATGGAATTTTACCATAGGAGTAATTAAAGATTTAGGATAACGGTTAATAAAACGGTCATATATTCGTAAAGCGGCTTCTTCATCGCCCTGATATCTTCTGCATTCACCACTCCAAAAGAGTGAATTTACTGAAATAGTGTCGGTTCCGAGTTGTGAAAGTCTAGTAAATATTTTAAAAGCCTCATCATAATTTTGCATCTGAAAATAAACCCAGCCCAAACCATATTTTAATTTATCCGCTTGTTCAGATTCCGGATTTTTATTAATAATTTCATTAAAAGTTTCGGAAGCATTTTTATAATCTTTTAATCTAAAATAGGAATTTGCTAATATATATAAAGCTTCTGTTAATAAATTATCAGGCAACTTATTAATTAGAGGGTCGGTTAATTCTAAAACAGCACTATCATATTCTTTAAGTTTAAAGTAGCATACTCCAATTCTATACTGAGCATTTGGAGCTAAATTACTATCTTTATGGTAAGCCAATAATTCATCGTAATATGTTACAGCATTGGAATAATCATTGTTTTCTTCATATAAATTAGCTAAAGTATAAATTGTATAGTCAATAAATTTATTTTTTTTACCAATAGCAATTGCATCATTCAAAAAATCTTCTGCTTCATTAAATTTATTTTCGGCAAAATAAGCTTTTCCAATCCAATATAACGAAGAACCTAAAAATTCGCTTTCAGGGTAATCATTAATCAATTTTTTTAAACGGTCTCTGGATTTAATAAAATCATTTTGCTGGTAATAAATTGTCCCTAATCTGTAAAGAGCAGTTTCCCTATAAATTGAAGTGGAAAATTTAGAATTAAAATCTTCAAAAACAGCCAGAGCACCATCAAATTCTTTTAATCCGATAAGGCATTCAGCCGAATAGAAATATGACGAAGCTTTATTATTGTCATCTATATCGGGATCATCATAGACGGACATAAATGCTTCATAAGCTCGGGCATATTCACCCAAATTTAAATAGTTTTTTCCGTTAATAAACTTATCATTAACTAGTTGTGATTTTATTTGTGTAACACTTAATACACAAATAATTATACTTAATATGAATTTTTGCATTTTTAATTGGTCAAAATTATTATTGAAATAAGACTAACTAAACCACCTGCTATACCTGAAAAAAGATTTACCCAATCATTGTTTATCCAATGATAGCCTTTTCCTAATGAAGTATTTTCACCGCAATGTACAACTCTTTCGGTTACTTTACCACACATACTACATTTATATTGAGCCTGTATTGTAGCTCCTAAATAACTATCCAAAAAACACCCAAACATTCCTGCTATAACAACAATTAATACATAATCAAACAAGTTATACTGAATCCAAAATATTCCGCTTAGAGAAATAATAATTGATCCACACAATGCTCCCAAAGACCCGATTAATGAAATTCCACCTGAAACGCCCTGTTCAATTGGTTTGAATGTTAAAATATCAAAAGTTGTTGTTTTTTTATAAGTTCCTATTTCAGTAGCCCAAGTATCGGCACATACTGCAGCTAAAGACGAAACATATATAAAATACCAAAGTTCGTTTGGAAAAATATTGTATAAAATAATTAATATGCCGCCTAATCCGCCATTTGCAATTACTTGAAGATAATCTCTGGTGCCGGATTTTTCAAAAAATAATTCAACCTTTTCATTCTTCTTTTTTCGTATTTTAGATAACACACTTGATAAAATAAAAAATGTTAATATTGGCAAACTCCATTTCCAGCCGCCTAATCCAAATAAAAAACCCGCTAATAAAAATGTTATTGCTGCGCCATCTAAAGTAAGAAACCTAAATTTCAATGAAATCATTACTACAATAAATGCAAGACTAAGACCTATGGATAAATTTATCGGATTTAAACTATTAACCGGATTAATTAATAAAAATAATAATATTCCGGCAGTAATTGGAACGGTTAGATTATCGGATCCTTTTGATGAAACAGCTTCCAATACAGTTAAAATAACGGATAAAGCGATTGCGGCTATAAAGTTTATAAATATAAATTTACCTAAAAACATCAAATTGGTAGAATAAATAGGTGTAAAAAATATTATTAATGTAGTTAAAATGAAAAAAGAAACTGAACCTAAAATTGACTTTTTATCCGAAGTTAAATGGAAATATGATTTGGCAAAAAAAGTGCCCATTAAAGCAGCAAATGAATCGGAAAACGTTAATATCAATAAAGATGTAATGATAATATCACGATAATTATTTCCTAAAAACAACAGTAACAAAAAGAATGAAACCGTAAAATAAAATATTCCCCAACTCTTTGAATTTTTGCTCCGTCTGCTTGGCAATTTTGAATAATAAACCAAATAGAACACTAATAAACAAATAAAAAAACTAACAATTTTAAGAAATATAATATGCTTCACAAAAATAATGGACATAATGGATGATATTCCAGCAGTAATATGCAGTATTTTTCTTGCCATTTCCGGATGGATAATCTTTTTATTTGCAAGCATTTCAGTTAAAAAAACAACGCTGCTAACAAAAACCATCAACAATAAAATAATCATTAAATCAATAGTCAAATTCTATCTCATTTTTTTCATAACAAACATTAAATATAATCAATTATTATATTATATTAAAGTCATTTATTAGCTGAAAAATCTATATTATGAGTACATAATTATTGTATTTATAATAAATTATTATTAACTTATAATATATTCACAAAAACAATTAAGGAGTTCTAATGAAACGAATATTTACACTATTTTTTATTTTATTGCTTGCCTCAGCTACTATGTATGGCCAGTCATTTAAAGTTGGTGTTGGCGGCGGTTTGACATTTATTACCGCTCCTGAAACTTTTACAAATGATATTTCTAAAGACGGTTTAGGATTTTCCGCCGAGTATCATTTTAATGCAAAAGCTAAGTTTTCATTACCTTTGTTACCTATAGCCCTTATTGGGGAAGTATATTATACTTCTTTAAAAGGGGACGAAGAATTCACAATTCCATATTATTCTCCTACAACAGGAACAATTAATATTAATATGAAAGGCGAAACCGAAGCTTCTATTTTAAGTTTTGGTGTTGGTGCTCAGTATAACTTTATTCCGGGTCCTATCTCCCCTTATGCAAGTGCTTCTGTTTTAGTTAATTCTATTAGTGAATTAAAGGTTAAAGCAACTGCATCATATATGGGTGAAACAGCTACTGAAGAACAAACAATTGGTGAAAAAACAACTAGAACCGGTCTTGGTTTAGGTGCAGGTGTTTATATATCAATTCTTCCTGCTATTGACTTAGACGTTTCCATAAGATACAATATTGTAAATTTATTGGGTAAAGAAGATGGTGAAGATACAATGAGTATGGTAAATACAAACGTAACTGTTTTCTTTGCTTTATAGTTAAAAAATAAATTTATTGTTAAATCCCCTTTTTAGGGGATTTTTTTTGCCTGTTCAGTACCATAATGTTGAACAAAATGTTTATAGAATAATTAATCTAATCAATATCGGGTTTGGCTCCAGCGGTGGATGTCGAATAAGTCGGATTTTTGAAATATCTTGGAATTATTGTCCCCGCATTATTTTATTATGATTATCTATATTATGTTGTTATCTATTATTTTATATAAAAGATATTCCCCTCTCTATTTAAGCAATGTTGTCAACTTAAGCAAATTACTCCATTTTATGCAACCCCACTTTCGGGGGTAAAAACCGGTATTAATGGTTCCGCAGTCTAATGATATGTAACGCTTTCAGCGTTATTACGCAATAAATTGATTTTCAGTATTTAAATTTCTATTTGGATTAAAGGATTATATTAAAAAACCCCGAATGGGGTTTCATAACAGTAGCCTGAACGATAAAAAAAGAATCACAACCCCGTAAGTGGGTTGCATTGTTAGAATGAAGAATAGATAATCCTTAAGTTGACAACATTACTTTTTAAGAGAAGGGCAAGGGGCCACGCCCGGCTGATTTTGAGACGGGTGAGTTCCATTTTTGTACTTATGCGACATACACCAGCGGAGTGACATTTATATACCCATAACATGTTGTGTTTCAATTAATTAAGTGTCACCCCCATGGGGCTTGTATTTGTGGGCTGGTCGATTTATCTATAAATATTTCACCACTCAACTGCACAGGTCACGCTTCAATGAAGTCTTGTTTAATTAGGATATAAAAAAATCAAGATACTTAAAAATGAAAAGAATTAGTATGCTTAAACAAATTTATTAACTTTATGAGGAAATCCTAATTATACATGCTAAAATAAACTTATGGTAATATTAAGGTGAAGTTAACGATCTGGTGCGGAAGACGGGACTCGAACCCGTAAGCCACTTAAGGCACTACCCCCTCAAGATAGCGTGTATACCAATTTCACCACTTCCGCATAAAAAAATGCACTACTCTAAAAAATAGTAGTGCAAATGTAATAAAAAATATATGTAAATTCCAAATTATTGTACTATATTTTAAATATTTTTATCTTTTATTGTCCCTCATCTGATCCATAATTTCCCTTTTAACTCTAAATTCAAAAATTACAAATTGTAAAATTTGTTCTTTAGTTAAAATATCATCAAGGGAATAAATAAAGCTTTTCCTTTCTTCCAGCATTTTAGACTCGAATTCAAGTACTTTATCTATTTTTGCCTTATAATATTTGTCATTATTTTCATATTCCCCTTTTTTGAATTTTTGCTCAATTTCTTCCATTAAATCTTCTCTTTGTTGAGCTAGTTTTTTCATCCTCTCCATCGATTCACCCCGGCGGGCAAAGAATTTTAATGTTACAGTTTCATTCAAATTTAGAACTTCAATCAGTTTTAATTTTTCCATCTGCTCAAAGCGTTCCCTTGGCGGCATACCGTCCGGCGGAAAATCGTTTCTGCCAAAAGGTTGTGCAAAAGAATTTCCATATAAACAAAAAACTGTAATAAATAAACATATTTGTAATAATTTAATTTTCATATTAACCTCTATCATAATTTTTCTATTTTAGAAAAAACTTTTTCTATTGTTTCATTATCAAGATAATCATATAATACGGCATCGTCAATAATGGGAATATCATTTCTGGCTAAATAATTTTTATCATATTGTGCAATTTCTTTAATATCTTCATCATATTTTGAATAGGAAATTTCTGCCTTCTTTGAAGGCGTACTTACCGATAAAAAATCGTATTGATAAATTTTGTTGATTGTTTCTTGATCATTTTTTATTGAGTTAATAATTTCTTTTTCTGCTTGTGTAAAAGTAATCAAAGGTTTATTTAATTTCATTTCTTTATTGGGATAAAATAAAATTCCAAGTAAAATTATAATTGCTGCAAATGAAAACGAATAACTTATTTTAACTAATAATTTGCTTTTCTTTTGAGTATTAATTCTATTTTGAACATTAACAATGACTTCATTTTTATAATCGTTTGAAGTTATACGACTTTCACTAAAAATAGTTCTGTCGAATTTATTTTTAAGTTCATCAAATTCCTTTTTAAAATTCAAATCGGAATTTAACTTATCCTCAAATAATTTAATTTCGTCTTTATTTAATTTATTAGTTAAATAGTTTAATATTTGTTCATTAATTTTCATTTAAATTCTCTCCATAACTTTGTTTAAAGCATGAAAATAATTTGCTTTTAACGTTCCAACCTTTTTACCGGTAATTTTAGAAATTTCTTCATATGTAAGATCTTCATAATGTCTTAAAATAAATATCTCCCGTTGTTTACCTGGTAAAGTCTGCAAAACATTATCAATTTTTTTTAATTTTTCTTTATTTTCAATATTATTAATTAAATCAGTTTCAGTTTTCCCATCATCGGTAATATCATCTATATCATCAAAAAAAATAAATCTTTTAATATTTCTTTTCCTTAAAGCATTCAAACATCTTGTAGATGTGATTTTATATACCCAAGTATAAAGTGATGATTCATGTTTAAAACTCTGTAATTTTTGATACATAACAATTAACACTTCTTGAGTGACTTCATCAGCATCAATATGATTTCCGAGCATTCTTCTTGCGTGCCAATATATTTTATCAATATATAACTTGGCTAATTGATTAAAAGCAGCATTACTTCCATTTAATGCTTCTGTTATTAAAGTTTGCTCGTTAATCACAATCTCTTTTAGTTTGTATTAATTAGACATTATCCAATACAAAATGGTTTAATTTTGGGTATTTAAACCCTTTGGAAAAATAATGTGTCAAATATTCGTAACAAAAATAACAAACTCAGAGGAAAAAATGTTAAAAAAAGTTGGTTTAATAATAATATTATTTGTTTTTATTGCAATTACTAATAATGCACAAGAAAACAGAAGAGAAAGAAATGTAAAACGTGAGGGTTTACGACCTTTGATTGAAGATCTAAATTTATCTGCCGATCAAAAAGATAAATTCGAAAAAATCAATCTTCAGAAAGAAGAAAGTCTCCTCGATTTGAAATGTCAAATGGAGAAAAAACAATTTGAACTAAAAAAACAACTAACCGTTAAACCTAATTTGGAAAATTTATTAAAAATTGATTCTGAATTGAATGAAATGCATAAAAAAATTCGTGAAGCTGAGATTAAAAGCTGGTTTGCGGTAAATGAAATATTAGAACCGTCTCAAAAGGAGTTGTGGGCAAATCATTTAATGATGCTTTTGAATGGCCCAAATAGACCACCAATGGGACCAAAAGGTGAAAAAAATAACAATGATCAGCAGGAATGCAATCAATTCCCAAGATAATATTTAATTAATGGAATGGACTGATAATTAAATTTATCGGTCCATTTTATTTCAAATCACCTGTTATAGGACGCAATATTATTTCTTCGGGCACAGCCGAGGAATTATTTGTATAAACAGAAAAAATTAATTCAGCAATATCCTTTGGCAACATCATATTATTACCAAAATTTTCCCTTACTTTATTATCCCAAATAGGTGTGTTTGTTGGACCCGGCACAATGTTTATTATACGTATATTATGTTCACGTACTTCTTCTCTTAAAACATTGGTAAAAGCTAATAATCCTTCTTTTGAAGCAGAATATATACTGCTTTGCAGAAAAATTTTTTTAGCAGCAATGGAAAGAATATTTATTATTGATCCGGATTTATTTTCCATCATAACAGGTAATACTGCTTTTGCACAATAAATACTTCCTTTAAGATTTGTATCAATTATCGAATCAATTTCATCAAAACTATGATTATAAAATGATTTAAAAGAAGTAATACCGGCATTGTTAATTAAACAATCAAAATAATAATCGTTTGAATATTTTTCGGCTACAGAAAGAATTACCTCTTTATTTTTAACATCACATATTTCAGTAAATAAATTGTTATTGTTAAAACTTATTTTAAGGTTATTTAATTTATCAATGTTGCCGGAGGTTGCTAAAACATTAAAATTTTTATCTAAAAATGTTTCAACTAACGATAGTCCAATACCTGAAGTACCTCCTGTAATCCAAATTAATTTCTTTTTATTTGTCATATCTTTTTTTGAGATAAAAGATTTAAAAATTCATTTCTTGTTCTAAAATCTTCCTTAAAAATACCGTGCATTGCACTTGTTGTTGTAATGGAATTTTGTTTTTGAACTCCCCTCATCATAATACACATATGATAACCTTCGGCAACAACAGCCACACCTCTTGGTTCCAAATACTTATCAATAACATTTGCAATATCTTGGGTCAGCCGTTCTTGAATTTGTAAACGTCTCGAAAAAGCATCTACAATCCTTGGAATTTTACTTAAACCTATAATTTTACCATTGGGAATATAAGCAATATGAATTTTACCAAAAAAAGGTAATAAATGATGTTCGCAAAGACTATAAAAATCAATATCTTTAACAATAACCATTTCATCATATTTTTCGTCAAAAATTGCGTCATTTATTAACTCATCCATATCAACATTATAACCTTGTGTCAAAAACTCATAAGCTTTTGCAACACGGTCAGGAGTTTTTAATAATCCTTGTCTTTCAGTATTTTCACCAAGTTCAGTTAATATATTTTTAACATTTTCGGCAATATTTTCTAAATTCAATCTTTTTCTCCTCTAAATTCAAAATAATTATTTTCAGTTTCATATATTTTTATAGAATATAGTTTACATTCAATAATTTTATCAGCTAACTGATTCCAAATTTCAACAGCTAAGTTTTCAGTACTTGGAATAATATCTTTCATAAAAGCAACATCATAATTTAAATGCTTGTGGTCAAGTTTATCAATAACATTTATTTTAATTATCTGCTTTAATTTGGATAAATCAATAACATAACCGGTCTGCGGATTAATATTTCCGCATACGGTTACTTCTAATACATAATTGTGTCCATGTCCATAAGGATTGTTACATTTTCCAAAAATAATTTCATTTTCCGAATCACTTAAATTAGCATTATGTAGTTTATGAGAAGCGGAAAAGACCTCTCTTCGGGTAATATAAACCATTATAACCCTAAATTTTCTAAAACAGATTTAACATGACCTGCTACTTTTACTTTGGGGTAAATTTTAATAATTTTACCGTTTTCATCAATTACAAAAGTAGTTCTTTCAATACCCATTGACCGTCTGCCGCACATAACTTTTTCTTTCCAAACACCGTAATCTTGAACTAATATTTTTTCCGAATCACTTAATAATGTAAAAGGAAGTTCATTTTTAGCTATAAACTTTTTGTGCGATTCCGGTGAATCGGCACTTACACCTATAACAACAACATTATTTTGTTCAAATAATGAAACTGAATCCCTAAATTCGCAGGCTTCTGTTGTGCATCCCGAAGTCATATCCTTTGGATAAAAATATAATACAACTTTTTTACCTTTGAAATCATTTAATGAGATTTCTTTACCATTTTGGTCTTTTACTTTAAAATCGGGTGCATTACTACCAACTGTTAACATAATTATCCTCTTTTATTAAATAGAAAGAGTTGATACTAATGTATCAACTCTTATTAATCTTAGTTTAATGTTTGTAAAACTTCTTGTATTTTGTTATAATCCGGTTCATTACCGGCATTTTCCAATACTTCTACATAACGAATAATCCCCTCTTTATCAACAACAAAAGCACTTCTTTTAGCAACACCAACATAATCAAATTTGCCGGGTACAAAAACATCATAAATTGCATCGTAAGCTTTAGCAGTTGATTTATTAAAATCACTTAATAACGGGAAATCAAATTTAAATTTATCAGCCCATAATTTTTGAGCAAAAGGACTATCAACACTAATTGCCAAAACTTGTGCATCTAAAGTTTCGTACTGTGATAAACCATCACGGGTGGAACACAATTCTTTTTCGCAAACTGATGTATTAACTAATGGAAAAAACAAAATTACAACATTCTTTTTCCCTTTAAAATCACTTAATGAAACATCTTCAATTAAATGGCTTTTTAATGTAAATTCCGGTGCAACATCTCCAACTTTTAACGACATATTTTTCTCCTAATTTAATTTTCTTCCAATTTTAACTTTTACTTGATATTCAATTTTTCCTTCAGAAGTAATACGGCCTCTTTGTTCAATAACTTCAAACCATGCAACTTTTTTTTCTTCATTTGCTTCAAATACAACAGAATTTATTGCAACACAAAGACCTTCTGTTGATACACCAACTCTTTCGACAATTTCAAAACTATTTGACATAACAGCTCCATTATTAATTATACAATTAATATACATTTAAATAACTAAATTAGTTCATTTTCTTATATTTCTCAAACCAATATTTATATTTATTTTTTTAATCTTATTTTATAATGTTGGTACCTGTCATTTTTAATTAATTTTTCGTATAATTGCATTCTAATTGAAAATATTTTGTATTGATGCACCCGTAGCTCAATGGATAGAGCATCTGACTTCGGATCAGACGGTTCGGGGTTCGAGTCCCTGCGGGTGTACTAAGTTGTCCATTTAATTTTGGAATAATTTGTTCCCTGAATACGTATACAAATATATGTCATTAGCTTTGGAAGAAGCAACAAAAGCTTATGATAGAGATGAAATTCCTGTTGGTGCAATAATTGTAAAAAACAATACAATTATCGGCAAGGGTTATAATCAGGTCGAACACTTAAAAGATCCTACAGCACATGCGGAAATTATTGCTATTACAGCGGCGTGTAATAAATTAGGTACAAAATATTTGGATGATTGTGATTTATATGTAACATTGGAACCTTGTGTTATGTGTACAGGAGCTCTTGTATTAGCAAGAATACAAACAATATATTTTTCGGCTTTTGAACCCAAATTTGGAGCATGCGGATCATTATTTAATATTGTTGAAAATTCCAAAATCAATCATACTCCCAAAGTGTACTCCGGCATTTACGAAAATTACAGTAAAGAACTTTTAAAAGAATTTTTTAATAAAAAAAGATAAAATTAGTACAACTAATAGGTAAAATATGGAAATTATTATTTTTGGTGCTCCCGGTGTAGGTAAAGGCACACAAGCTAAAATTATATCTACAAAATTAAACATCCCTCATATTTCAACTGGAGATATATTGCGTGATGCTATTAACCGCAAAACAGTGATGGGTTTAAAAGCTCAGGAAATAGTTGAAAAAGGTGAATTAGTGCCTGATGATGTTGTTGCCGGTATAGTAAATGACGTTTTACAGGATCCAAAATGCAAAAACGGGTTTATTCTTGACGGTTTTCCAAGAACTTTAGCTCAGGCAGAAATTTTGCAGCCTATTTTGCAAAAGCTTAAAATTGTAAATCCTTATATTGTTTCGCTTGATGCAGAAGACAGTGTTATTATTGAACGTCTTTCACAACGAAGATTATGCACAAATTGTAAAAATATTGTTAGCAATAAAGAAATTATTGGTGAAAATACTTGTCCAAAATGCGGGTCGGTAGGAACTTTAATTCAGCGTAAAGATGATGATGTTGAAGTAATTAAAAGAAGAGTTGAAGTATTTCATAATAGTACCGCACCGGTATTTGAATTTTATAAAGCAATTGCAAAAGTAATTATTATTGATGGTACATTACCGATTAATGATGTGACTGAAAAGATATTCCAGGAATTAGGAATTAATTAATATTCTTTTTTTTAAGAACAACTTGAGTTGCGTTTCCGTCAGCAAGTTTAATTATTTTTGTATCCATTTTTTTTACTAATTCGTAATTATGCGTTGCACACAATATAGCTGTGCCGCGCATATTTATTTTTTTTAGAATACCCATAATTTCTTCTGAAGTTTCAGGATCCAAATTTCCGGTCGGTTCATCTGCTAAAATTAAAATCGGTTCATTTATTATAGCTCTGGCTATTGCAATTCGTTGTTTTTCGCCGCCCGATAATTCAGTTGGCAAATTATTTTGCTTGTGCGAAAGTCCAACATCCGATAAAGCATTTATTATTTTCTTCTTAATCCCTTTTTTAGGTGTACCGGTAACCCGTAACACTAATTCAAGGTTTTCGTAAATTGTACGATCATTTAATAACTTAAAATCTTGAAAAATAACTCCCATTTTACGCCGTAAAAACGGAATATCTTTTGGTTTAATTGTTTCCGAATTATATTTATCAAACTCAACACTTCCCGATTGAGGCATTTTATCCATATAAATTAATTGCATTAGTGTGGTTTTGCCTGCACCGCTTTTGCCTATTACAAAAACAAAATCCGATTGTTTTAATTGTAATGAAACATTTTTTAAAACCGGCTGATTTTGATAATAAAATTCAACATTATTTAAAGTAAGCAATTTTTATCCTTTTTTTAATATAAACTGAATGCGTTCATCGGTGGGAAGCGCATCATCAAATGTAAAAGAATTATAACAAGCTTTTACAAAAAGTTTTGTACCTTCAATAGCTTTAAAATAATCCTCAAATTTATATATTTTTTGAATATGAATTTCTTCGTATTGTTTACCTTCGGGAGAAATTATAATAAAACTATTTTCATGGATTCTTGTTTTTTTATTGTACGTGCTTTGCTGATTATAATGATATCCGTTAAAAATACCTTCTCTGTTTAAATCGTTTTCAACAATTAGACTGTTTTTTTCTAAGGAAACATCAAAAGTAAAACAACCGCCCTTAATTAACAATCTATCAATATTAGCAAAAAATAATTTTAAATTATTTATATTAGTAATATAATTAACACTGTCAAATGTTGAATAGATAAAAGAGTATTTGTTTTTTAAAGGAATATAAAGCATATCAAAACAAATTTTATTTTGGTTAAATTCAGGAATTGTAAACAACATTTCTTTGGATTTATCACTTATAAAAAAATTATTGAATTTAGGTGATAGAAATTTTGCAAGTATACCATTCCCGCAAGCTAATTCTAACGAATATCCTTTAGGAATTCTATTTTTTCTGTAAATGTCGTAAATATAATCAGCCCACTCAATGTATTCAATTTCAATCATTAAGTGATTATATATGTTTGCTATTGCTTTATAATTATTAACTAACATTTGTTTTTCTGTTTTTAATGATAATTTTTGCCCAATTATACGCTTCAATCATACTATTAGGATTAGCTTCCAGCTTGCCGGCAATATTATAAGCTGTTCCATGATCAGGCGATGTTCGGACTATTGGCAACCCTGCTGTATAATTAACTCCCCTGTCAAATGCAATATACTTAAACGGAATTAATACTTGATCGTGATACATACCTATTGTAATATCATAATTTGTAAAAAACTTATTACCAAAATATGCATCAGGCACAAATGGACCTTGTACCACATCAGAAAAATATTTATCAATTATTGGTTTAATTGTTTTTATTTCCTCTTTTCCTATTTTACCTTCTTCGCCTGCATGCGGATTTAATGCCAGAAGAGCAATTTTGGGAGAAGTTATATTAAAATCATTTTTTAAACAATTAATTATTACATTAATAACATTTTTTAATTTATTTTTAGTTATTTCTTTAGATATGTTTTTAATTGGAATATGAATAGTTACCAGAGCGCATTTCATTTCAGAAGATAAAAATGTCATAACGGGTGTTTTAACTCCATATCGTGCCGCTATCAGCTCGGTATGACCAATAAAATCAATCCCGGCTTCTTGTATTGCATATTTAGAAATAGGAGCGGTAACAATCCCGTCGGCCAATCCTTTATCAATATAATCCAAACATAAATTTATTGATTTTACACTTGCCTTACCGGAAGAACTTGTGGGAAAACCGGGATTAAACCCTGAATCTTTTGAGGTTACAAATACAATTTTATTATCCTTAAGAATATCTTTGGTTAATTTATTGGTAATTGAATATTCAAATAAAGGCTTAATATAACTAAGATAATATTCTAATATATTTTTTGGAATAGGAACAATGATATTTTGAATATCATCGGTATATATGGAATTAATTGTTTTGATACAAATTTCAGGCCCAATTCCATTAGTATCACCGCACGAAAACGCAATTCTATTCATATTTTTATTTTAGTAGTGTAAAATTCCCTAACCCTGTAATGTCCTTAAACAAAAATTTTTTGCCTATTTTATTATAATACCATATTTCTATTGTATTATCTCTTTCTGTATAAGTTCGCTCAATTTTATCCGGATTACCGTATTTTATATAAATAATACCTCTGTCCGTTTCATTGCCTCTTTTTCCATTAGTAATAAATTTTTCCAATGTATAATCAACACGAGTATAAAATTCCAGCATCTTTTTATTATATTTTGAATTGTCAGGAGGAAAATACTTATTCCAGAATTTTTTTAATTCAATGTAATAATTATCGCTATTTTTATGCAATAACTCATTAATTACTTCATCATCAACAAACAAATTCATACTTTTTATTGCAAAATCAGGAAATTTCAAACAATCAGGTTTATTAAGCCAATTTGAAATAAAGGAATATTTTTTTATAATATTGTTAATTTTAATTGTTAAATCAACTTTTCCTTCATCAACAATTGAAGATATATTTTCAATTTCAAATAAGTTAAAATCCTTTTTTGATGAATCAAATTTTACTAGAATTGAATTATTATTTTGGTAAAAAGTGAAATCACTATTTATACTTTTTGTGATAGTTTTGGAAAATAAAACTTCATTATTTTGAGTAATATCAAAACTTATTTCTTTTACAGATAGATCTTTAACTGGAATTATCAGATTATATTTATTATCTGAATAAGGCAAAAAACCGCCATAATTTACAAGCTCGGTGGAGTTCAGTTTCTCTTGAACAAGTAATGGACGAGAACATATCGAATCATCCTTTGTTTCTAAGTCAAAATAAATAGGCTCTTGAGGAATTGTAAGGGAGGTATTGTTAAGTTCAATATATGGTTTAATAACATACTTCCCTTTTGTAAGGTTAATTACCATCATTCCTACAATACTTGAATCATAAGAATTGGTAATATCGTAATTATTTACTTCAACTTGTTTTTTTACTATTTCGCGTTTAATAATTTTATTTGAGTCACTGACTTCAAAATTTATAGAAAAACCACTTTTAAATTTTGTACCGTCTTTAACAAAAACAATTGCATTATAATTTACGCGAAATGTTAAATAACAAGAATAATCCGAATTGTTTTTTATTACATTTGCTTCAATAAATGTTGTTTTTTTTAATTCCTGAGGCAGAATCAAATATTGAAGCAAAATAAATAAAACAAAAAATATTTTTTTCACATTAAATTCAATTTAATAAATAAAAAGATTTTAATTATTCATACTATTTAAAAACTCTTTATTGTTTCTTGTTCCACGCATTTTATCCAATAAAAATTCCATAGCTTCAATTGGATCAAAATCGCTTAATATTTTTCTTAAAATCCAGATTTTGCTTAATTCTTCTTCTTTTAATAATAATTCTTCTTTTCTGGTACCACTTCTATTAACATCAATTGCAGGGAATACTCTTCTATCTGCCAAATCTCTGTCAAGAACTACTTCCATATTTCCGGTACCTTTGAATTCTTCAAAAATAACTTCATCCATTCTACTGCCGGTATCAATTAAAGCAGTTGCAATTATAGTTAAACTTCCGCCTTCTTCAATATTTCGTGCCGAACCGAAAAATCTTTTTGGTTTATGTAAAGCATTGGAATCAACACCACCGGAAAGAATTCTGCCGCTATGAGGTATAACAGTATTGTGCGCACGGGCTAATCTAGTAATACTATCTAATAAAATTACTACGTCATCGCCGGCTTCAACCATACGTTTAGCTTTTTCAATAACCATATTTGCAACTTGTACGTGTCTTTCGGCTGGTTCATCAAATGTAGAACTGATAACTTCAGCTTGTACCGATCTTTGCATATCGGTTACTTCTTCAGGACGTTCATCTATTAATAACATTATAAGTTTAATTTCGGGATGATTTCTAGTAATAGAATTGGCAATTTTTTGAAGTAATATAGTTTTTCCACTTTTTGGAGGAGAAACTATTAATCCTCTTTGACCTTTACCGATTGGTGACAATAAATCCATAATTCTCATGGAGTATTCACCCGGAACAGATTCCAATTTAATTCTTTTTGTAGGATAAAGAGGTGTTAAGTTATCAAAAAGGGTTCTCTCACGGATTTCTTCGGGATTTTTTCCGTTAACAGCTTCAACTCGTAATAAAGCAAAAAATCTTTCGCCATCTTTCGGTGGTCTAACTTGACCTCGTACATAATCACCTGTTCTTAGGCTAAATCTTTTTATTTGTGAAGGAGAAACATAAATATCATCCGGTGATGGTAAATAATTATAATCGGAAGAACGTAAAAATCCATAACCATCGCCTAATACTTCTAATACTCCCTTCGAAAAAGTAAGACCGTCTTTTTGTGTTTGGGCTTCAAGAATTTTAAAGATTAATTCTTGTTTTCTGAAATCACTATAACCGCTAACACCAAAATCTTTTGCGATTTTGTATAGGTCAACAATCTTTTTGGATTGAAGTTCGGAAATATCCATTTGCATCATAAGGAACCTTTTATTTTTTTTTGTTAATATATATTTTATTTAAGTACTTGAGCCAATTTAGTAAGGGGATTTATTATTTTTCTTTTGAAAGGAACACTTGGAATAATCAAAATATATTTTATTAACTAAATTGTCAAGTATTTTTTTTGAATCATTATTTTTTTTATTTGTCCTAATAAATAAATACTGCCTAAAACCGTCAAACAATTATTATTATTTTCACAATTATTTTTAAAGTCATTAATAAATTCATCAGGGTTTTCTAACACACAACTATCTATACCCATTTGTAATGAAATATCAACTAATTCGGAAGGTGAAATAGCCCTTTCATAATTAATTTTTGTAAAGTAAAATTTGTTAAAAAATGGTTTTAGTTCGGCAAGCATCTCTTTTATGTTTTTATCTTTCATAGCACCAAATATTACTACTTTAGTGTTATATAAATTTTTTTCCTTTGTGAATTGTTTAATAAAACTTTGAATACCTTCGCTGTTATGAGCAGCATCCATAATTATTTTTGGTCTGCTGTTAATGATTTCATATCTGCCTTGTAAACCGCTATTTGAAACAACATTATTAATTCCTCTATTCAAAATTAACCAGTCTGTAATACCTTTAGTTTTTACAAGGGTTAATATTGCTAATGATAAATTGAGAAATTGGTGGTTACCTAAAAAAACAGGATTATAAATATGAAATCTAAAATCATCTATGTTAATATTACAAAATATTTCATTAAAATCAAAATATTTTTTAAGAAAAAATAATTCCGCATCGTTTTTTGTTGAAACTTCCTGTAAAACCTCTTCTGTATCTTTATTTACTAATCCGGCAAAACAATTTGTGTTATTTTTAATAATTCCGGCTTTTTCAAAGGCTATACTTTTAATATTATCGCCTAATATATTGGTATGCTCCAAACTTATAGTAGTAATAACTGAAGCAAGTGGTTTGAGTACATTGGTTGCATCCAATCTTCCTCCCAAACCGGTTTCAATTACACCTATATCAATTTTATTATCTGCAAAATATTTAAATCCTAACGCAGTTGCTATTTCAAAAAATGTTGGTGAATGTTTTTTTATGTAACAATCCAACGAAGCAATAAAATTATTAATATAATTATCTTCAATCATTTTTCCGTTAATTCTAATTCTTTCATTAAAATTAACCACATGAGGTGATGTATATAATCCTGTTTTATATCCTGCTTCCATTAAAATACTTGAAATATATGAAGCAGTAGAACCCTTGCCATTTGAACCGGCAATATGAATTGTTTCATATTGATTTTGCGGATTGCCCAAATATTTTAACAAATCAACAATCTTTTCTAATCCCAGTTTAATATCAAACTGGTGGAGCGAATAGATTTTTTCTAAAGTTTCTTCAATGTTCATTTAAATAATATAGGATGCAGTTAAAGATGAAATATTTGTAATATTATTTTTAATACAGTACAATTTAAGCTCTTCGGCAATTTCATTGCTAATAAAAGGATTTACAAAATTTATTGTACCAAGCTGTACAGCTCCGGCTCCGGCAATCATAAATTCAATTACATCTTCCATACAAGATATACCGCCAATTCCAATAATCGGAATATCAACATTACGGCTAATTTCAAATACTTTTGCAATTGCTATAGGTTTAATTGCCGGACCTGAAAGTCCCCCCGTAATATTTTTTAACTTTGGTCTTTTTGTATTAATGTCAAAAGCAGCACCTACTAAAGTATTTATAGCGGAAACAGCATCAGCACCATTCTCTTTTGCGGCTTTGGCAAATAAAGCAATATTGGAAACATTTGGAGATAATTTAATAATTATCGGTTTTTTAGATATGTTTTTAACTTGATCAGTTATTTTTGCAACAGAATTTAAGTCATTACCAAAAATTAAACCACCTTCTTTTACATTGGGACATGAAATATTAATTTCAAAAGCACTGATAACATCTTCATCATTAATTATTTTAACACATTCAACATATTCATCAATGCTTCCGGCTGCTATATTACAAATAATTTTAGTATCTAATGTTTTAAGAAAAGGGATTTTATCAATAATAAATTCTTCAACTCCCACATTAGCTAAACCAATTGCATTTAACATTCCCGCACTTGTTTCCAAAATTCTTTGGGGTCTGTTTCCTTTTCGGGGTTTTAGGGAAAGAGATTTTGTTACAATTCCGCCAATTTTTGCAAAATCAATAAATTTGGATATTTCATAACCATAGCCTATGGTACCCGAAGCCAATAAAATTGGATTCCTTAATTCCAAATCCCCTATTTTGACCGATAAATCAATTTCTTTCATAATTTTACGTCTTTTACGTTAAAAACAGGCCCATCTTTACAAATTAATAAAAATTTATTTTCGTCAACCGAATCAATAGGACAACCTTGGCAAATTCCAAAACCGCATGCCATTGCACTTTCGGTTGATATTTCACAGTTAATATTGTTTTGCAGACTAAATATTTGAACTGCTTTTAACATCGGAGTAGGGCCGCAGGCAAACATTTTAACTTTTTTATTTATAAAACTTGCTTTGTTTTTCTCTAATAATTCGACCACATTTCCTTCCAAACCCAAACTGCCGTCATCAGTTGCAATGGAAATATTTACTAATCCTTGTGTAATAATTTCGTGTTTATTACGGGCACCAAGATATGATTGGATTTCAATATCAGCCGGAATTATTTTTGTTACAAAAGGAAATGGAGCAACACCTATACCGCCGGCAACAATTATTGCTGTTTCAAAATATTCATCTAAGATAAATCCATTTCCCAAAGGTCCCAATATGTCAACCACCTCCCCTGCTTTTTTTTCAGAAAGGGTTTTGGTTCCATTTCCATGTATATTTATCATAAAAAATATACTGTCATTAATAACATCACAAATGCTAAATGGTCTTCTTAATAAAGGAATATATGAATCAGAAACTTTAATATTGCAAAACTGTCCCGGTTTAATATTGTTTGCCAATTCCGATGAAATACATTCTAATAGAAAGGTGTTTTGAGTAATTTTTATGTTTGATTTAATTACACAATTATATTTATTCACTATTTTACCAAATTATACTAAATATTTTGTTTAAGCAGCTGCATCTCAATTTCTTTTATTTTATCAAGACGTTTTTGATGACGTTCGCCGAGGAAAGAAGAATTTAACCAAGTAATTAAAATACTTTTTATCAATTCATCACCAAGCATTTTAGCACCCATAACAATTATATTTGCATTATTATGTTCTCTGGCACTTTTAGCAGTAAATTCATTGTAACATGTTGCTGCTCTAATTCCCGGAAACTTATTGGCTGTAATAGACGAAGGTATTCCGGTTGCATCAAATAAAATTCCAAAATCAACTTCTTTTAATGCTACTTTTTTAGCAACCAATAATGCAAAATCGGGATAATCACATGATTTGTCGTTATAAGTTCCAACATCTTCAACTTTATATCCTTTTTGCGTTAAAACTTCTAAAATCATTTTTTTTGCATTAAAACCGGTATGATCGGATCCAATAGCAACTTTTAAATTTCCGCTGAAGGTGGATAAAATAGATTCCTCGGATTTTGGCTTTTTTGAAGGTGTTAAAACTTTAATTTTATACTCCTTTATTTTATCTTTAGCTAAAGGAGTAATAATTATATTATTTTCAAGTTCAAATTCCGAAATACCTTTTTTAAAAAGGTCAATAATATATTGTTCTGTAATAAGTTTTTTCATTATATTAAATCTGTTTTATTACTCATTTTAAGATAATCGACCACGTTTTTTACATCCTGCGCGTTTTTTCTATTGCAAATTAATAAAGCATCATCGGTTTCAATAATAATTAAATCTTTAACTCCAACAACTGCTGTAAATTTTTTAGGATTATAAATAAAACTTCCCGAAGTTGATTCAAGATATACTTCACCTGTTTTTGCATTTGAAAAATTATCCTTTTCCGATAACTCATATACAGCTTCCCAGCTCCCAACATCGTTCCACGAAAAGTTTCCTTTTATCAAATAAACACTTTTTGAGCGTTCCATAATTCCGTAATCAATCGAAATGCTTTTTAACTGTCCGTAAACTAATGGAAGTACTCTTTCATATTCATCGGCGTCAATAGATTTTGATATTTCCTGGAGGCCATTATATAATTCAGGCATTAAAAATCTAATCTCGTTTAATATGGCATCAACACGCCAAATAAACATTCCCGAATTCCATAAAAAATCGCCTGATTCAATAAATCGTTCAGCAGTAGCAACATTTGGTTTTTCTGCAAAAGTCAAAACCTTGTGAACATCATTTTCAATTATTTCTTCATCAACTTGTATATAACCATAACCTGTTTCGGGTTTGGTAGGTTTAATACCAATTGTTAATAAACCATTACTTTTATCCGCAAATTCTGCAGCTTGAATTAATGTTTTTTGGAATAGATCTTTTTCTTTAATTAAATGATCAGCAGGTAAAGTTAAAACAACCGCATTTTTATTGATTTTTTCAATTATTATTGATGCAAGACCAATACAAGCAGCAGTGTTTTTACCAAAAGGTTCATCAATAATATTTTTAACGGGAATAAAAGGTAATTCCTCAATAACTTTAGCTTTTTGAATTTTGTTAGTTACAATAAATATCCTGTCATAAGGTACTAAACCTTCAAGTCTTTTCACAGTATCTTTAATCATCGAATGTTGTCCAAATATCTGTAGTAGTTGTTTTGGACGTTTTTGTTTACTTCTTGGCCAAAATCGTGAACCTACTCCACCAGCCATAATGCATACGTATAATTCCATATTATTCCTTTTTAAAATTTTGTAACATTCTTCCAAGACTTTCTGCTTTATTAAGATAACTAGTAATATCAACCTCTTTTTCACGGATTAATGCCGCAATAACAATCAAACATGCTCTCATTTTTTCAATTGTAACATGTTCTGCGGACAATTTACTATCCATAATAAGTTTTAAAGTTCCAGAAAAATAACTATGCATATTTGTTATAATCTCAAAACCTGCCTTTTGTGATAATACAGAATTATTGTTCATCAATTGAAAATATTTTTCCATTTCATCAATAGTTGTATCCATATTTTCAAGACGCTCTAAAAAACCATCTAATTCTTTAATAGGCCCAAGTACAGCTTTTTGATATTGTTCAAAATTGTATTCTTCAGCTTCTTCTTCGTCTAAAATATATTCTTTTTTTAATTTTTCTGTTTCTTGCTTTTCAGTCAGTATTTTTTCTTTTTCAATAGTTGGATTTGTATTAACAGATAAATTAAGGTTTTTTTCAAATTCATCTAAAACATTTTTTAGTTGTACAGGAGTAATTGCATCTAAAAATATACTCAAATCGCGGCCTATTAAAACTATATGTTCTCTAAATTTTTCCGAAATCTTTAACAAATCAATTTTAGGATCAGCGGCAAAATTTAGTATTTCATTCAAATGTATTGCAATCTTAGATAATTCAGTTACTTTTTTCATCTTTTGAAAAATTTCTAATAAATTATCTTTTTTAGCAAGGTACTCTTTAAAACTTGTTACAGCAGAAATTTTATCCGAATTTAATCGTAAATTACCACTAGCAATGGTAATACATTGAATAACATATAATTTTGATAGTTCCATAGTTATTTGTATATCCTTGGGATACGTTTACTAATATTACAAGTAATTTCGTAAGGAATAGTATTAAGAATTTTTGACCAATCATCAGCATCAATTTTATTCTTTCCGTCATTACCTAATAAAATCACTTTGTCATTTAATTTAATTTTATCATTTTTTATTTCAAATAAAATCCTATCCATAGTTACTCGGCCTACTTGATTATAGACTTTTCCCTTAATTATAGCAGTAGCTTTATTTGTCAAATTTCTGTTAAAACCGTCGGCATAACCAATAGGAACAGAACAAATAAAAGTATCTTCTTCAGCAATAAATTTTCTTCCGTAACTAACTGATTCTTCCTTTAAAATCGGTTTAATTGAAGTAACTTTACTTAAAAGAGACATAACCGGTTTTAATTTAAAACTTTCGGTTGTTTCTTGTGATGGATAATAACCGTACAAAATAATACCGGGTCTTACGGCATCAAAATAGGCTTCAGGCATATCTAATATTGCACCACTATTTGCAGAATGGGCAATACCATATTTAATGTTTTTTTCTTTGAATTTTGCAATAATACTTTTGAAATTATCAATTTGATAGTTTGCAAAGGTTTTATCTTTTTCATCCGAAGTAGCTAAATGAGTATAAATTCCTTCAATTAAAATATTATTAGCATTATTTAACTTTTGTAACAGTGTCTCAAGTTCATTTAATTTAATACCAACTCTTCCCATCCCTGTATCAAATTTAATATGAACTTTTAATTTTTTCTTTAATTCTTTTTTCTTAATAAAATCCAGCTGATCAACACAATTGATGGTTGCAGAGATATTATGTTTTAAATATGTATCCACTTCGTCTTTATCAAACGGAGCAAAACATAATATAGGTTCATTTGTTATTTTTGCTTTACGCAGTTCAACCGCTTCTTCAATTAATGCAACAGCATAATATTCAGGAGGATTTTTTAATTGTTTAAATGCTTTAACACATTCAATCATTCCGTGTCCATAAGCATCAGCTTTAACAACTGCAATAACTTTTGTTTTAGTTTTGTTTCTTACTTGTTGATAATTAAATTGCAGGTTCTTAAGATTAATTTCCGCATACGTTGGTCTCATTATAGGTCACGCCTTCATGTTTGTCGAATAGATTTGAAATTATATAAAATAGAATCGGTTACTTATTTTATTACACAATAATATATTACTATTTTGTACAAAATTAATTATAAAATGAATTAATTCAAAACATAATAATAAAAAAATATATAATAATTAAAGATATTTGTTTAAATTAATTGCAAAACTTTTTATTTTAATTAATATATTTTAATAACAAAACCAGATGCTATATGATACTTACTACAACAGAAAACTTAGAAGGGAAAAAAATTGTAAAATATCTAGGTATAGTTTCAGGTGAAGCTATTTTAGGTGCAAATATTTTCAGTGATTTTTTTGCCGGAATTAGAGATATTGTCGGCGGCCGATCGGCTTCATATGAAAAAGAATTAAGAAAAGCTAAAGATATTGCTCTGAAAGAAATGAGCGATGAAGCAAAAAGACTTGGCGGAAATGCAGTTGTTTGCATTGATTTAGATTATGAAACTATTGGACAAGGCGGAACAATGCTTATGGTTTCGGCAAACGGAACTGCAGTTGTAACCGAAGAACTTTAGATTTTTTGTTGCTATACACTTTTTGCCACTCTGTGGCTGATATGTCTTGTTCTGCATATATCATAAATTTGTGAGTATTTGTGGAATTAAAATTACAATAAAAGCAAATAGTGACACCTCTACTATGTATTTGTGGGGTTGTTTGGTTATAAACGAGTTGGGTTTGAAAAATAATTGTGATTATGAATGATAAATTGCCTCCGGTTATTATATAATCTACTTTTTTTCTTCAATTAATTAAATATTCACCATCCATAATATATAATTTGTTTTTGATTCAGGTTTCCACCAAAAATACCGAAGAACCTTCTACAATCTTTGATGTTCTGCATCAAAAACATGAGAATGTAATTGTGCAATCCAATGTTTTCCTTCCGGTGTTAGATTTAAATAACACAATGCATCTTGTATATATGGACTAACAACCTCCCAATAAAACTTTGCGTAACTTATTTTTAAGTCGTAATGGTTTAAATATGTAACCTGTGATTGATTTTTTGCTTCCTGCATTTCATAAAATAATGCCGGAGTTTTTCTTAAATAATTAGGATCTCCCAATTGGCCAATAAAATCAGCTGCTCTTGTTAAACCTTGCAAACTTTTTGTATCACTATGTGCAGCATCGGGTGGAATAGGAAATCTGGTCATTTCAATATATGAAGCAATAGTATCAACATCCAAATATTTTACTTTTTCAAATCTATCAAAAACAAATTGCTGGCTTCTATCCACATGATAAGCGGTTAATGCGGCATCCGTGCTGCCTTTTTCCAAGGTAATAAATTTACCTTTGCAACAAGTGTCATAACTCCCCTTTTTATCATTTTTAAGAATACCACGTACATAACCAACATCGTGGCATAATAATGCAATAATAAAATTTAACCAGTCCTGCGGAGTAATTCCGCCTTCCTTTAATTGTTTCCCTCTAATTATTTCCTGTCCGGCTAACGTAACCAGCATTGTATGTTCTACATTATGGTACAATGCATCTGTACCTGAGATGATTTCCAAAATAGAATTTCCTGCCCAAACTAAAATATTTTCAAATTCCGGTTCCAAAGTACCAAATGTTATTTGATATTGTTCTTTTAGTTCGTTAATAAAGGGTCTAATTAATAAAATGTTAAATTTTAGCATAAATCATTCCTTAATAGATATTTCTATTTTGTAATTATCAGTTATTTAATAATAAAATATTTTTTACTTAATTTGTAAAACTTATTTGAATAATTCAACAAAAAAATTAAAATTACAAAATAAAAAGCTCCATTTAAGGAGCTTTTTATCAAAAATTTTAGTTTTTAGTTTTAAAACCTTTCACCATCCAATTTTTTGCTAATAATAAACCAATTGGACTTATAATAGCAATAAACCCATAAATTAACCACATTGTCTGTGTATTCATAGAAGCAGGGATACCGCCATCGGGGCAATAATGAATTAAGAACCAACCTGAATAAAGACTGGTAATAATTTTAGTTAAAAACCAAGGGAATTGGCCAATACCCATATAAATTCCGGTCATGTTTTTAGGGGCTATCTCTGCCACCCATTGTAAAAATCTAGGCTGCCACATTGCTTCACCAATAGTCATAATTACCAAATATAACATTAAATTTGTCATTGATGGTCCTAATGCTAAAATAAATGTTGGTGATGCCATAACAAATGTACCAAGAATCATCATGGTGTAAGTATTCTTTTTAGCGGTAAAAGCTGCAACCATTGGTGTTAATACAAATATCATAATAGGATTTAAATTAACAAAAAACTCAAAATTGTCACTTACAAAACCATCAAAAGCTCGGGCAGTGTATTGAGGTAAAGTTAGCCAGTTATGTGCAAATAAAGTTTGAACAGGTATTAAAATAAAAATAAAAAATAAAAATCTTAAATCTCTTAAAGGAAAATTTTTATAATAGAATTGAGCTTTTTCTTTAAAGGTTAATTGATCTAACGAGTCATCATCAGCGGCTTTTTTCTCTTCTTCTGTTTTATCTTTTGCTATTTCTGCTAAAGCGTGTGAAATTGCCTTTTTAGACATAATAACAGATACTAAAATTAATCCTAAAACAGTTAAACCAACATAAACATAAAAAACGCCATCCATTCCATAAGCTTTTCTTACTGGAGGTGAAATTAATCCGGGCAAAAATCCGCCAAGGTTCATCAATGCATAAAGCATTGCATAACCCATTGCGCTGGTTTTTTCGGTTGTTAATTGTTTTACTCCCGCATAAGCTGCCGGCATATAAATACCATAACCAATTATAACACCAAAAATACCAACCATAGCAATAATATGGGCACTGTTCCATAATCCGCTTACACCAACTGTAGGAGCAACGGTTAAAAGTATTCTACCAACAAGCATAAATAATAACGAGATTATAAATGATTTTCTCAAACCGATCCAATCTACAGTTGCACCCAAAAATAACATACTTAAAGTAATACCACCTGTTAAAACTCCAACCATATTTCCGGCTTTTATGTCATCAAGTCCAACATATTCATTAAAATACATTGCTAATAAACTTAAAATACCAAAATAAGTAAGTCCCTCCAAAGTGTAGGAAATATTCAATCCTAATAATGCCCGCGATGTATGAAGCAGGTCAACAAAAGGCTGAGTTAATTCCTTAAAAATACTTGAAAAAGCACTTTCATTTTTTTTTGTTTCTTTTTTTTTCATAAAATACCTAAATTAGATTATGTTTACTTCTGTTTCTATTAATATATTAAATTTATTATAAACTTCTTCTGCTATAAATTCCGAAAACTCAACAATTTCACTACCTTTTGCTTTACCATAATTAATTATAATTAATGCCTGATTTTTGTGGGTACCAACTTCCCCTTTTTTTATACCCTTTAATCCGCAATTGTCAATTAACCAGCCGGCAGAAATTTTATAATTCCCGTTTCCCAAATTATAATTAACAATATTTGGATATGTTTCTTTTAGTTCACGTAACTGATCTGAATTAATTTCAGGATTCTTAAAAAAACTACCTGCATTGCCAAAAACATTATAATCCGGTAATTTGCTATTCCTTGTTTCTATAATTAAATCCCTTATAACTGATAGAGATGGTTCTTTTTGTTCGTTAAAGTATTCAGTTAAAGGTTTATACGATAAATTAAATTTAGGAACCTTAGATAATTTATATCTTACTTTTGTAATTAATGCCTGATTTAATAGTTCTGTCTTAAAAATGCTTGTTCTATATCCAAAATCACATTCATCAGATTGAAGTGTTTCTAAATCCCCTGTTATTAAATCAATGTATTCTAATGAATGAAAAACATCTTTTATTTCAACTCCGTAAGCACCAATATTTTGAATTGGAGATGCCCCAACATTACCCGGGATTAATGAAAGATTTTCAACACCGTAATAATTATTTTGTACGCAATAATTAACAAAATAATCCCATTCGGTTCCTGCATCACTTTCTAAAACAATAAATTCATCATTTTCTTCAAATATTCTTATTCCTTGTGTTGTATAATGAAGTATTAATCCAGCGAAGTTTTTAGTAAATAGAATATTACTTCCTCCTCCAAGAACTATTAATTCCAGTTTTTTAATTCCACAGAAATCAATTACCTCTTGTACTTCTTCGTAATTATCACATTCGGAAAAATATAATGAATTGCATTTTATTCTAAATGTATTATAATTTGTTAAATCAAAATTTTGTTTTAATCGCATGCAAATAAATAATTATTAAAAAATTAATTTACAAAATTAAACAATAAATACACTTAAAATAAATTTATTTCCAGTCTATTTTTTTTATTTCAAACCCTGTGGAAGTTAATATAACCGTTCCCGATTTATCGGTTCGTAAAATCTCTATATTATTCTTTTTTAATTTCGAAATTGTTGTATCTGACGGCAAGTTATATATATTAAATATTCCAGCGCTAATTAAAGCAATTTGCGGTTTAACAGCTTGCAAAAAGAGATCACCGGTAGAATATTTACTGCCGTGATGTCCTGCTTTTAACACATTTGATTTTAAAAAAGACCCATAGGAGTTTATTAAATTATCTTCAACTTTTGTCCCAGCATCTCCGGTAAATAAAAATGATGTTTTTCCATAAACCAACTTAATAATTCCGCTTTTATCATTTGAATTTTGGGGTATTTTATTGGTGGTTAAAAAATATAATTTTGCATCAGAAATATTAATTGATTCTTTTTTATAATATTTATATAAGATTTTATTTTTTATTAATAAATTTTCAAATGCTTTATCTTTTTTGTCATTATCAAACGGCTTAGGTTTGTACAGCACGCCAATTTTTATTTTATCAATTATGCCGGTTAATCCCAAATAATGATCTGAATCTATATGTGAAATAAATACATAATCAAGTTTATCAATACCTAAAAAACCGCATGTCGGCAAAATAACATTTAATCCGGCATTAAAAGTATTAGTAATGTTACCCGCATCAATTAACCATGTTTTATTATTTGGCAGCTTAATTAAAAATGCATCCCCTTGTCCAACATCTAACGCAATTACTGTAAGGTTATTTGGAGGAGCATAATTATTATTGTCCAAGCGAAAATATATAAACAAATTTAATATAATTATTACAATAAAAACTACTTTAGATCTAAAATTTGTCATCTTATTAAATAGCAGAGTAAATGCAGTAATGAAGATAAAATAAACAAATAAATCGTAATAACTAAAATCAAATATGTTTATTGTAGAACATTTATTATTTGCAAGCAGGTTAACAAAGTAGTCATTCGATTTAATCATAAAATCGTTAACTGAAGAAAATATTAAGGCTCCGTTAGGCCAAAGATAACTAATAAAAACGGTCAACATCCCAATTAATAATATTAAACTGGTTAATGGAACAACAATAATATTTGCAATTAAAGATATTAATGATATTTGATGAAAATAAATTAATAAAAATGGAATTGTTAATATTTGAGCACTAATTGTAATTGCCGCTAACAAATACAATTTATTTAAATAATAATTCGTATAATTCAGTTTATTTAGGACAAACATAAATTTTGGATAATAAATTAATATTGATAAAACAGCAAAAAATGAAAGCTGAAAACCGGCATTAAATAAATCCATTGGATTGAAGATTAATATTACAAAGCCTGAAAGAAATAATGCGTTAATGGCCGAATAACTGCGGCCGGAGAGATTACAAATAATTACAACTATTCCCATCACGGAAGCCCTAAAAACTGAAGGTTGGCAGCCTGTTAAATAAAAATAAAATATTATTCCAATCAATGAAAAAACATTTTTAAGAATAATATTTAGTCTTCCAAATAACAGAAAAAATATAAATATTATTAAACCAACATGCAGCCCCGAAACAGCCAAAACATGAACAACACCGGTTTTGATGTAGTTTTGTTGTAACGAATCATCTATACCGCTTCTATCGCCCAATAACAGCCCTCTTACAAGAGCGGAAGAGGTTTTATTATACAAGACACTTATCTTATCATCAATGCTTTTACGGGCTTTATAAATCATATTTCTAAAATAATCAACATTATTGGATATTATATTTATATCTTTTTTATCCGCATTAAATGCTATTATACCGGATATATTTTTATTAAGTAAATATTGTTTATAATTAAAGCCGTTAAAATTCCTTAATCCGGGAGGTTCATAAATATTACCCGTTAAATTTATGCTGTTGCCTATTTGAAACTTGTAATAATAATATTTTAGCTTTTTTTGATTTTCGGATTTAATATTCAGAATATACTGTATCTTATTATAATTGGTATTCTTTAGCTTTATTGAGTCGCTTGTTATTTCCAGTTTAAGATCTTTATCATTAATTAAAGAAATGTCATTAATTTTTCCAAATATTACAGCGTTTTTTATAAATGATTGATTAAATGGATATTTATTGATCAAATTTTGCGTAAAACCAAAATATAATGCTCCAATTGCTATTGGTAAAAAATAATAAATTGGGTTAATATTTCCAATATATTTTTGAAAACAGAATATTAAAAGGAATAATGAAATTAAAATTATCGGATAAATTAGCGGGAAATTAAAGTGAAATTGAAGAAGATAACCGGCAGCTAAAAGTATTGTTAACTTAATAACCGGAAAATCTTTCAGCATAACTCACTCCAAATAAATTGTTTAATTTTTGAAATATCATTTATTTGGTTATATGCTAAAGATGAGTTTTTACCTGCTGCAATAGTCAAACATGGATTTGTAGTATGTGTTTTAATTGACAAATCTTCAATATTTCCATGGTCTGAACAAATTAATACTGTGGTTTTTTCATTATAATTTGTTAAAATATAGTATAAAAAATTATCCAATGTATTAAATATATCTGTAAAATTATCGGCTAATCTGCCATGTCCCAAATGATCGGAATAAAAATATTCAAAAAGTACAAAATTATTTTGTTCGGCAAGATTTAATAATCTTTGAGCAGCTAATTCAGGATTAATAATCGGTAAGTTATAATTTAACCTATTTACCCATCTATGGTTATCAATTTCAGCACTTAAAGCATTCCCGTTTAATAAATCATTGTATGTTAATAATGGGGTGCCGGAATTTAAACAACTTAACGATGATACACTTAATCTTCTTTTGCCTTCATTTAAATAATCAAAAAAGATTTGAGGAAATGCATTTGCAAATAAAACTTTTTTATTTTCTTTAATTAATGCACTAAAAATGTTTTGTTCTTCTATTATTGGTAATAAAGTTGAATATGGAAAGGGACCAAAATGTTTGCCAATTATTTGTTGTGCGTTTACTCCGCAAAATATTGAAGTTTGCCCTGTTCCGCTTTGTGGTAATCCTTCAATACCAAGTAAAGCATCTGTTGGAAAAAGATATTTGTCATTTTTAATTAGAACTTGATTATTTTCATTTGGAATGTTATTAAAAATAGAGGTAAAAGTTTTGAAAGGATATTTATAAAAAGGATTATGTTGATAATCTTCTTTTCCAATCCCCACACCATCCAAAAATATTAATAAAATGTTTCTCACTTCGATTCGACCATAACAGAAACAGGCCCGTCATTAAATATTTTAACCAGCATCATTGCTCCAAATATTCCTGCTTTAATTTTATTTTCTCCAAGATTAAATTTTAATCTTTCAATAAATAATTTATAATATTCTTCTGCTTTTTCCGGTCTTGCCGCTAATGTAAAATTGGGTCTGTTCCCTTTTTTAGTTTCACCATACAAAGTAAATTGCGAAATAATTAAAATTTCACCATTTACGTCTTTAATTGAAAGATTCATTTTTTCATTTTCATCTTCAAAGATTCTTAAATTACAACATTTATCGGCAACAAAATTAATATCTTCAAGTTTATCATCATCTTTAATTCCTAATAAAATAACCAATCCTTTACCAATTTCGGCTTTATAATTCTCTTTTTCAACAATTACAGCCCCTTCAGATACTCTTTGAACAAATGCACGCATTAAATCTCTCCGGTCACAACTCTATAAATATTAGCATAGTCTTTTATTTTCTTTATGTTTTTATATCCATTATCCATTAAAATTGATTCAATATTTAATTCCATATCTTTACCGATTTCAAAATATATTTTTCCACCCGGAATTAATAAATCCACTCCAAGCTGTGATATCTTTTTGTAAAAAATAAAGCCGTCATTATAATCGGTAACTGCAATTCTAGGTTCAAATTCAATAATTTCTTTTTGAAGTTTATTAAAATCATTTGAACTGACATAAGGAGGATTTGAAACAATAATATCAAATTTTTCAAAATTATCAACTTTGGAATTCAAAATGTCTATCTGTTTGAATTTTATTTTACTTCCCACATCATTTAAATCGGCGTTATTTTTAGCAACTTCCAAAGCATCTTCCGAAATATCAATTGCAGTCACTATACAATTAATATTTTTAGCCAAACATATTGCTATTATTCCGCTGCCTGTACCAATATCCAAAATGTTCAGTGTTTCGGAATTATCTTTACAATCGTTTATTATTTCCTCAACAAGTATTTCGGTCTCGGGTCTAGGAATTAAAACTGATTGATTAACATAAAATTTATATGTCCAAAATTCGGTGTATCCCAAAATGTATTGAACAGGTTCAAATTTACTTCTTCTAGCTAAATAATCTCTATATAAATTGGTTTCTTTTTCGGTAAGGGGTCTATCATAATTAAGGTATAAATTTAATCGTTTAAATCCCAAAATATCGGCAAGCATCAATTCGGCATTTAATCTTGGTTCTTCAATCCCCTTCTTTTTAAGATAATCGGTGGAAAGTAATATTGCATCTAAAACTTTTAACATTTTTATTTTATTTAATAATTGATAATTGCGGAATTATTTTTTGTATGTACTTAAAATATATTCTGCAACAGCTTTTGCCTCGTTTTGGTTTACGCCTTGATTTGGCATTGCAGGAAAATTTGGATTAATTTTTACAGGATTTAATATATATTTAATTAATTTATCAATATTTCCTTCATATTTTTTTAATACTGTGTTATATGGTGGTCCTACAATTTTTTTATCGAATGCGTGACAAGCAATACATTTACCGTTAAAAATATCGGCACCGTTTATTACAACTGTTTCCAAACCCATCGATTTTTTTAATTCATCTTGATAAACAATATAATTTGTTGAAAGTTTATCAATTTGTTTTTGTGTTGAAATATTTACAGCACTAATGTTTCCTACAACAAAAAATAATACAACTATAAAAACCAAATATAAAACAGAAAAACTATATTTTGAATCATTTTCTTTTAACATTAAATAAAATTGGTTAATAATTATTACCGTAAATAGCAAAATTGCAATTACGGATAAAAAATAATCCAACGAAAGTGAAGCAATAGGAAGCATAATTAAATTAGCAATAACTGATATCATAAATATTATTGCGTACACAATTCCCTTTTTTAATAAAAATGGCTGAATATTTTTGATCAACCCTTCAGAAAAACTATCATTGGAGGTTTTTAATTTATATAAAGAAAATATAATACTTACAAAATAAGCTAAAGATATAAAATTAATAAAATAAAATAATGGAGATAATGAAAAAATAGAATAAATAAAAATATTTTCATTTTTCCAGACAGAAGTATTAAATATTACGGAAAAACCAACTATTAAAAAATAAACGGTAACAACTAAAAACAATAAACCGTATTGCGGATACTTTTTAATTATTTGGGTTGTTTTATTTTCATATTCATTTGCAGTATTAAATGTATTACTGTTATCATCCTTAATATTTTTTACAAAATAATTAGTAATAAAATGAAGACTTAATGAATGCTTAAATGCATAAATAAAAACAATAGAAATTAAAAAAGATACAATTGAAATTATAAAGTAAATAGAAACACTAACACCTGAAGTATTCATTAACTGAATAACAATAAATAATATGCTGATAAATGGGATTAATCCCAAACCAAAAACCATACTTTTATTAAAACTAATTGAATCAATTAATAACTTTGAAAACGATATTTCTTCGTTTTTATTTTTGTTTACCCCTTTGTTATAAAAAATATCCGATAAAGATGTAAGCCCTATTAATAAACTCAAATAAGGTATTAATATCATTAACGAAATTCCAAGAAGATATTTTAATAATTCCAAATGTTCGGCTGATTGCGGAAGAACTAAGTTATCCCAAAAATTCATATTTTAATCTTCCTATATTTATTGCTATTATAACTCTTATTTATAAAAAAAAGAACCATATATTTTTTATTATTTATTAAAATGATGTGAATAATATTACAATTAATGAAATACAACTTATTAAAATAAACACTTTGAATATTAATTCACTAAATTTAACTTTCATAAAAGTATTAATAATTATTACACATTGTATTATTGCCAAAGTTAATGTAATAAATAACGAATATTTCCCTAAATCCATCCCCGATAGTATTATTGTTACTGAAGTTAAAGCAAGTAAAAATATCCATCCTATTATATATGTTGAATATGATGCAATTTTGTTATTATTATTTAAATTCATTTTTTACCTCAACGCAACAAATAAAATAGTGGGAATATAAAGATCCAAATTAATACTACAAGATTAAAGTATAAACCATAGTTTTCTAATTTAGTGCTTTGATTGGACGATATCTTATCTCTAATTACTAAAACAAAGATTATTGACAATAGTACAATACCAATAATAACATGCAAACTATGAAGTCCGGTAATCAAATAAAATAAATTAAAATAAATAATTTCACCCTCGGTTTTTTTTAACATTATTTCCGATTTAGGAAATAATCCGTTAGACATATAAACTGATAATTCGATAATTTTATTAATAATAAAAGAAAAAGCAAACACAATAGTTACTAAAATAAACATAAGTGAAAGAAATTTATTCCTTTTTTGAAGAGCAGTTACAGATAAAGCTATAGCCAAACCACTTGTTAATAAAATTATTGTATCTAAAGTGCCAATAGTAGTATTTAATTCCATCGCGGCTAATTTAAATTGCATTGTATTTTGCATTCTATACACAACATAAACAAAAATAAGTCCGCCGAATAAAACTAATTCTATAAAAAATAGGAACCATACTCCCAGCTTAGAACCAACGTTATCTTTTGGGTGTATTATTTCTTCAACTTGGTTCATATTTATTTTCTCCTGCTATTATTCAAAATATGCAATTTAGGTGTAATTATATTATGCATATTAAACTTTGTTAAATCTTAATTTATTAAAATAATTAAATAAAACTACCCAATCACTATTGCTAATAGTAGTCACACTACTTCTAAATCCAAATTGATTAGGATTAACAGCTAAAAAATCTACAAAATTTTGCTGCGACCATAAAGAATCGGGAATATTAAATATCTTCTTAAAACTGTTTGAATTTACAACATATTTAGTTATTAAATTGTTTAATAAAACATCATCTGTTTTGTCACTTATTTTAACTTTATTTTGATTTTCAGAAACTAATAAACTTATTGATTCAGCAATTGGGATCTCATTAGGAACTAAAGTACCGGCAGATAATTTATAAGTCTCATCCAAAACTGAAATTTCTTCTTTAGTAACTGCAGGAAATTCAACAAAAGTGCGTATGTAGCTGATAATTGCTATTCTATCTGCCGAAGGTATATATTCATAAGCGGCCATTCCGTTTTTTATTATTCCCTGTTGTAAGGTTTTATACATTTCCGAAAACTTACGGCCATTTGTCCATCCGTCTAATTGATGAAAATTACGGGGTTTAGGATTTAAAGCGACTCCCGCTGTACCATTACCCAAACCCGTTTCACCATGACATGATATACAATTTGCCAAATACAATTCTTTGCCCTTATTAACAAACTCGGCAGTAGGATTAGATATTAAATTAAGATCAACAGCAGGCATTATTCCGCCTTTTTTTTGGACCAACTCGTAAGTTGGTTTAATAAAGGTCGAATCCGAAATTAATGGTGATAATTTATTTTTATAAATATTATCTATGTTTTTAACATAATATATTCCGGCAAGCATAATTAAAACTAATAATAAAGGATAAATCCACCCAAAAAGACGAATAGGATTTTTAATTAAGTTCTTAAAATCAATTTCAGTTTCTATTTTATTTTTATTATCCATTTTTTTCTCAATATTATAATCTAAAATCTAAACTTCTTTTTAATTTTGGATCACCAATAGGTATTAAATTGTTTCGTTTATATTTATAATAAACCAATAAAATAACAATTCCAATTACTAACAATGGAACAGATAATTCCATCCAGCCAAAAGGAAATCCTTTTTTATCAAACGTTGGCATAACAAACCAAAATATATCAACAAAATGCGCTAAAAGGATCCAGCAAGAAGCAAACATAAGCTTTTTAGGATTAGTTTTTGAAGGTTGTGACAACAAATAAAAATATGGAATAACAAAATGAGCAACAATCAAAAAGATTGAAAAGTAAATCCAGCTGCCCTGCCACCTTTGTAAAAACCAAATTGTTTCTTCCGGTAAATTAGCATACCAAATTAATAAATATTGACTAAATGCTATATAAGCCCAAAAATTTACAAAAGCAAAAAGTAATGCACCCAAACTATAATAATGATCACTTATTATTCCCTTTCCAAAAAATCCTTTTTCATTAAAATAAACTATAAAAAACGTAACTGCTGCAAGTGCGGCTAAAACTGTTCCTGAAAAATAATACACTCCAATAATTGTAGAAAACCAATGCGGTTCAAGACTCATTAAAAAATCAATTGCAGCAAATGTAATTGTAAGAGCAAAAAAAGGCATAAATATTGCGGAAAGTCTAACGTTTATTTTGGTTAATTTTTGGTCTTTAGTTATATCCTGCTTTTTAGAATTTCTTGTTAATAATATGTAAAACAATATCCAAATTAAAAAATAAAACACTATTCGTATAGTAAAAAAAGGAAAATTCAGATAAGCGGCTTTATTTTTCAAAATTACATCTGCATTAACTGCATCTTGATGTGCCCAATGGTATAAGCCGTGGATATTTAGATAAACAGGTATTGCAACAATAGGAACTATTAATAATACACCGCCTAAAAATTCCGGTATTCTTCTGAATATAGTACTCCAAACCGCTCCCCCAAGATACTCTATTCCAATAATAAATAACGAGCCCAATCCGATACTTATTAGAACCATAAGCAAAATAAGATTATTATATGCAGCACGGGTATTATCTACATAATAGGAAACAATAAGAATAATTAATCCAATTATAAAACTTATTATCCCTATTTTAAGAATATTTTTTGGAAACTCTTTTTTTGTATATTTTAATTCGTTTTCAGGGTAATTCATTTTAAATCAGACTCCTTAGCATTTAGTGAATGTTGAAGTGCACGAATATATAAGATAACTGCCCATCTTTCATTTGAGTTTATTTGAGATGAATATGAAGGCATTACATTTTGACCTTCAGTAATTACATGATAAATTCGTCCGTCCGTCCAATTTGTTACTTTTGCGGAATGCAAACTTGGAGGATTTGGAAATTGTCCGCGTAATCTGCTATCCCCGGTACCAAAATATCCATGGCAAGGACTGCAATAAATATCATATTTTGTTTTACCAACCGCTAAATTTTCTTTGGAAAATAATAAAGGATTAATCATTTTTACAGCCGCTTCTTCCGGTTTCCCAGTATAAAGATAAGGCATAAATCCTTTTGCAATAGTTCCCTTTACAGGTTTACGCATACTAAAACCATCAACAAAAAAATCACTTTTTTCTTGCGGCAACGGTTTATTTTGAATCATCATCCATGTAAAAGGCTGCATATACATTAATTTATTTAAAGTAAAATATGTGGTTCCGTAAATAATTATAACAACAGCAAATAAAAAAAGAACAAACTTTGGCTCAAATATTTTAGGTTTTACACTTAATTCTTCATTATCAAAATATACAGGCTCAATTTTATACGAGCCAAGAGATCCTAAAAATTCTTTAACTTTTAGCTCATCAAAAATCGGATCTTCGGCAAGAATACATAAACCATATTTATCGGATGAAACATTTTTCATGTAATTTGTATCGTGCAAAGGATAACTGTTATTTGGAAACTTAAAAAACACAAACAATAACGCAAGCACTGTACCAATTGAGGCAGAAAGTACAGTAACTTCAAAAATTACAGGTACAAAAGCCGGAAACGAAAAAAATGGTTTTCCCCCAACAACAATTGGATAATCGACTGCGCTAATCCAATATAAAGTAAGTATAATACCTAAAACTGCCGAAAGACCAACTATTAAAGCAACGTATCCTAATTTGGATGGCTGCAATTTCATTGCATTAAACATTCCATGCACAGGATACGGCGTATTTACATCATATTTTTTGTAACCTTTTTCCGATGTCTTTTTTGCAGCATTAACAATCTCATCAGGTGTATTAAACAAAGCCGTATAGGCAAATAAAATTTTATTATCCATTTTAATGTCCATTATGCTTAGGTTGAGCACCATCTACAACTGCCTTTACTTCAGCAATTGAAACAACAGGAAGTGCTTTTGTGAATAACAATACAAATGTAAAAAACATACCAAAGCTTCCAATTAAAATTCCAAAATCAATTAAACTTGGTTTGTAATATGCCCAGCTTGAAGGAAGATAATCGCGTGATAGTGATGTAATTGTAATTACAAATCTTTCAAACCACATACCAACATTTACAAAAACTCCAATTACAAACATTATTGGAATTGTTCTTCTTATTTTTTTAAACCAGAACAATTGCGGCACAAGAACATTACACGAAACCATTATCCAATAAGCCCAACTGTAAGGGCCAAAAGCTCTATTTATAAATGTAAATTGTTCGGCTTGAACACCACTATACCAGGCAGTAAAAAATTCCATTGCATAAGCATATCCAACAAGCATACCGGTAAAAAGTATTACTTTATTCATTTTTTCTAAAGTATTTAGCGTAATAATATGTTCATAGTTAAAAATCTTTCTAATAAACAATAATACATTTTGAACCATGGCAAAACCGGAAAAAACCGCTCCGGCAACAAAATATGGAGGAAATATTGTTGTATGCCATCCAGGAATAATTGAAACGGCAAAATCGAAACTAACAATTGTATGAACCGATAAAACCAATGGTGTTGCGAACCCTGCTAATATTAGATATACCATTTCATAATGCTGCCAGTGCCTTGTGGAGTGTCTCCAGCCTAAACTAAAAATGGAATAGATAACTTTTTTAATCTTATTTATTGTTCTATCACGTAAAGTAGCCAAATCAGGAATTAATCCAACATACCAAAAAATAAAAGATACAGTAAAATATGTCGAAACCGCAAAAACATCCCACAAAAGAGGTGATGTAAAATTAACCCATAACGAATGTTGATTTGGATAAGGGAACAAATAACCGTCTAACCATGGGCGGCCAACGTGTATTGCAGGGAAAATTCCCGCTGTCATTACAGCAAATATTGTCATTCCTTCTGCAAAACGTGCTATTCCATTACGCCATTTTTGACGGAATAAAAACAAAATTGCGGAAATTAATGTGCCGGCATGTCCAATTCCAACCCAAAACACAAAGTTTACAATTTCCAGGGCCCATCCAACGGGGTTATTATTCCCCCATAAGCCTATACCATAATAAAAAGTTAATCCAATACTAACAATACCTATTAAAAACAAAAAACTTGTAAATGACAATGCAATAAGAAATTTTTTGTTTGGTTTTGTTTCAAGAGGTTTTATTATAATATCTTCTATTTCACGTAAAGAAGCTCGACCTTCAATAACGGATAACTCTTGTGAAAAATCCACATTAGACACTAAATTTCCTCCGATTGAATATTTCTTAATTTGGCAATATAAGTAACATTTGGTTTAATATTTAATGCTTCCAATACATGATAACCAAGTTTATGATTTATGTTTTTTGATACTTCACTGTTTTTATCATTAACATCACCAAATACAATAGCTTCAGACGGGCAAGCCTGCTGACAAGCTGTAATAACGTCCGAACCTTTTAATGGTATGTTCAATTTAATTGCTTCTTGACGTGCTTCCATTATTTTTTGAACACAAAAAGTGCATTTTTCCATAACACCACGCGAACGAACTGTAACTTCGGGATTATTCATTAATCCGGTCAATTCATTATCGTAATAAGCTTCTTCAAAATTATCCCTAAAGTTGAAGAAATTAAATCTTCTTACTTTATACGGGCAGTTGTTGCTGCAATATCTTGTTCCAACGCATCTGTTATATGTCATCTGACTGAGACCATCGTCACTATGATTAGTAGCATTAACCGGACATACATTTTCGCATGGTGCGTTATCACAATGCTGGCATAACATAGGTTGGTTGCTTAATATAGGTGCTTCAGGTTCGCCCGAATAATATCGGTCAATCCGCATCCATTGCATTTCCCTGCCTTTATCGCATTGATCTTTTCCGACAATAGGAATGTTATTTTCAACGTTACACGAAGATACACAAACAGCACACCCAATACACTTGTTTAAATCAATCGACATTCCCCATTTTACACCTGTATATTTTATCTCGGATGTAATACTAAATAATTCGGTTTTATTCTTCTCTAAAAAATTAGGATTCTTTTTATATTCCAGAAGAGTACCTTCCTGAATGATATTTCTTGACAGGTGCAGATCTTTTGTCATTTTATCATCAATTGCATGATGTTCCTGAGAAGATGCAAACTTATAAGTTTCACCTGTTTTTACAATGGAAACATTATTTATTAAATAATTCTTTTCAAATGAATTTTGGAGTAAAATATTTGCATTTACACCAACTTCATTTCCAACTTCACCAATAATATTTCTGCCGTAACCCAATTCAATAACAATTAAATTATCGGCAATTCCGGGTTGAACACAAACACCAATTTTAATTTTTTTATGATTTGCTTTTATTTCAATAACATCATTTAATTCCAAGTTATGTTTTTGTGCAAATGCTGGAGAAATTGCTGCATAATTATCCCAAACAATTTTGCTAATTGGATGCGGTATTTCTTGTAACCATCCATTGTTTGCATATTTACCATCACCAATAAAATAACTTTGCTCCAATAAAACAGAAATACTGCTATTATTAATTACTGGTTTTAAATCATTTAACGCATTTGTATTAAAAGAGTTTGATGAAACAGAAATTGGAGTCGAAAGTTCAAGAATTCCATCATGCAGACAATTATTCCAAAAACTATCAAAACTAATCAAAGAATTTACCTTTGGATAAATATTAATTTTGCAGAACTCAATCAAATATTTATGATAAATAAACTCGTCAAAAAGTTTATTGCCGCCCGATAACCAATATAATATAACCGCTTCTTTTTGCCTTGTTGTAAATATTGGAGAAATAACAGGTTGTTGAAAACTATAAACTTCGGCTCTTCTATTAAAGATGCCCCAAGATTCAAGTTGATTATTAATTGGACAAACAAATATACTTGCTTCGGAAGTATCGTTAACGGATTCACAAAAAGTAACGGAATATTTAGCTTTTTGTAACGCCTTTTCAAAATTTAAATCAATTGGAAGATGATAAACAGGATCGCAATCAAAGTTTATTATCATACCAACTTTACCTGAAAGAGTATTTTGAGTCAGATTATAAAAATCATCATAACTACTTAGGTTATTATATTTTTTGTATCCCTCATTAAAATTCATTAAAGCTGATTTATTTAACAGGTCATTTAATAAATTTACAACAATTTGTACTTCTTCGGATAATTTACGATCAGCAATAATAAGTGATTCGCTTTTATTAGTAATTAAGTCATCTGTTAATGTTTTAATTATATTGTAATTTAATTTATATTTTTTTACAAAGTTACCTAATGTATAATTTTTAATTAAAGCTAAAAAATTAGAATTAAGATTTAAACTGTTTAATCCCTTGTTAAATATTAACTCGTTAGCCAAACTTAATAAAAATTCGTAATGGTGGTTTGTATTTAGACCAATTCTATAATCGGCGTTTGAACCGGTTAAACTATAATTCCCTTCAATACAATATAATCTGCAAAAGTTGTCAATATTATATACATCTCTGTTTTTTGTAAATAACCGAATATCTTCAACACTATTATTTCCTTTACCTAAAAAATCAGCTTCAATTGAAAGAATTATTTTTGCTTTATCTATTTCAATTTTAGGAGTATAGTTTTGTCCATAACATTTATTTATGGCTTTTATATAATTACTTTCATTAAATAATTCGTACGTATATTGCTTTAAAGAAGGATATTTTGCTTTAAAATCGTTAATTATGCTTAAAACAACTGGCGAATTTATTGTATTAGATATAAATGCGATTTCTAAATTATTTTTATTACAATCATTTAAGGCATCAATTATTTTAGAATCAAAATCCTGCTGTAATATTTCTTTTCCATTATAAACAGGATTTTTTAATCTTGAAGGATCGTATAAATTTAGAATAGATGCTTGACCGGTTGAGCATATTTTCCCTTTATTAATTGGATTTTCGGGATTGCCGTCAATTTTAATCGGCCGACCTTCCCTTGTTTTAATTAGTGTGCCACAATTTTGACTGCAGCCCGTGCAAGTAGATGAATAATAATTAGCTGTACCGGGTAATACTTCTTCCGGACGTTTTGTATATGGTATTATATTCCCTTTTTGTCTATAATCGGTACACGCTGTAGCAGTTAAAGCAGCAGATGCGGTTAATAACGCAAAAAACTTCCTTCTTGAAACAGTTGTTGTTTCTTGTAAATTAAACTTTTGTAATGTTTCAGGTAAAAACTCATTTCCCGTTTCAATACCTGAATTTTCCTTATTTAATTTTTCAAAACTTTGCCATAATTTATTGTTGTTTGAAGATTTATCCATTATTTCAACCTTTTCCTAATTTATTTCTTTTAATTGCATAAGGATGAATATTTATATTAATTTTATTTTGTGTTTTTGTTTTAGCAAATAATTTAATGGGACTTAAGGAAAATAAGGAAAAACCGGCAATGCTCAGTCCAATTTTTGTAATAAAATTTCTTCTTTTTATTTCATTTCTCATAATAATTCTACCTTATCTATGACAAGTACTGCAATTAGTAGGACCGTTTTTAATTTTAGTCAAATATGGCATTTGTTTTTCAGGGTGTCTATGACATTCCAAACAAGCAGTCATTGTAAAACTTCTTACCTGCGAAACAACTTCCATATTTTTTATATCACCATGGCAAGTTTCGCATGCCACTCCGCGGGTTACATGAACCGAATGATTAAAATAAGCATATTTGGGAACCTGATGTATTCTTTCCCAAGGTAAAGGTTTACCGGATTCATAATACTCGGTTAGTTTTATAATTTCCGGTCTATCTTTTCTTGAAATTGTATGACAATTCATACATATATTAACGGAAGGTACTAATGCGTGACGTCCTTTAGTAACACCGGTATGGCAATATTGACAATCTATACCCATTTGCCCGGCGTGCAACTTGTGAGAATATTTTATTGGCTGAGTTGGTGTATAACCTACTCCATCCCTTTCAGCTCGTGAAATGTAAAACGTTAAGATAAAAGTAAGCAGAATAACAAATAAAACAATTGGGATTCTAATTTTTAGAGTATAGTCAAGTAATTTTTTTTTCATTGAATACCTAATTCTTACAAAACATTATTAAAATCAAAAATTAATGATCAACTTGCCACTTAATAAAAATATATAATAACCAAATAATAGTCTAATTATATTAAATAAGACATAATATATAATTTAGAAAACCATTTTTTTAAAATAAAAAATAAATTAAAAATTCCAAACACAAATAATTAAATAACAACAATTATTTCAATTTAGTTTCTTTTATTAATCTTCCTTCATCATTAAATTCTTTAAGATGTATTAATTTGCCCTTATCATATATTTCTTCTGATTGGAGTATTCCGAATGGATAATATTTTTTGCAGGTGCCTTCTAAAAAACCGTCCCTATATTCCTCGCGGGCTTTAATTCTCCCGTTTTCGTAATAAAAATTACAAATGCCATTTAATTTTGAATCTTTGTAAAAAAGTTCAGCTTTGATATTTCCGTTTTCAAATCTCAATACATAAACACCGTCTTTGGAAGTATCTTTAGAAATATTATACTCATAAAGATCAACATCTTTTGATTGCGTTGTATGGTCAAAATTACGAATCATAATTTTGACGATATTTTTAAATCTTCTCCCTATTGAATAAATAATCATATTATCCTTTTTACATATTTAATCAATTTAGTTATTTCGTTCAATCACAAAATCAACTAAATATTCAAGATTTGTTTTAGCTTCACAATCTTCAAACATTACCAATGCATCTTTTGCGGTTTTAGCAAAATCGTTTGCTATTTTATAAGAATACTCGATTCCGCCTTTTTTAATTACAAAATCGATTACACTTAATATATCATTTTTACTTTTAATATGTCTAATTGTTTTAATGATATGTTTAATTTCGTCATTTGTAGATTCTTGCAGAGCATATATTAAAGGCAAAGTGATTTTTTTCTCTTTAATGTCACCGCCTAAAGGTTTTCCAAATAACTTCTTTTTGCCAATGTAATCTAAAATATCATCAATTATTTGAAATGCCATACCAAGCGACTCACCATATATGCGCATTGCCTCAATTTTAGATGGATCAGTAGTAGCACTTCGTGATCCAATTTCGCAGCATGTTGATAATAATGAAGCAGTTTTATCGGAGATAATTTTAAAATAAGTTTCGTAATCGTTATCAAGTTTTCTTGTTTTGCTTATTTGTAATAATTCACCTTCCGACATTCTTTTTACAGTCGAAGTAATTACTTTTAAAAAATCAAAATCCTCACCATCAACGGCAATCATTAAACCGCGTGCTAAAAGATAGTCACCCATTAAAACTGAAATTTTATTTTTCCAAATGGCATTAATTGAAGGCAATCCCCTTCTTTCTTCGGCATTATCAACAACATCATCGTGTACAAGTGTTGCAGTATGTAAAAGTTCAACTAAAGTTGCTCCACGAAAACTGCGCTGATTTATGGTGCCGCAAATTTTAGCACATTGAAGGACTAAAACAGGGCGAATTTTTTTACTCTTTTGTCGTAAAATATACTTAGTTACTAAATCAACAAGTCCAACTTTAGATTTGAGAGATTTATCAAACTCAATATTAAAATTATTAAGCTCATTAATAATGGGATTAATTACGTTTTTTAAATCTTTTTTACTCACTTTTTCTCTGGAATATTTTAGAAACTAATATACTTATTTCGTATAATATAACCAAAGGAATTGCTAATAATACTTGAGATAACGGATCAGTACCCGGGGTTAATACTGCTGCAATTATGAATATGGCGACAATTGCATGCCTTCTGTATTTTTTCATTAATTTAGGTGAAAGTATACCTAATCTGGATAGGAAAAATGATAACATCGGTAGTTCAAATATTGCTCCGGCACCAAGCATAACACTCATAATAATACTAAAATATTCCTCTATTGAAAAGTTATTATCAATTGCTGCCGAACCAAAACCAGCTGCAAATTTAAGACTTAGCGGCAGCATTACAAAATACGCAAAAACAATACCTGTCATAAAACATAAAGTTGAAAAAAATACAATCGATTTTATATATTTTTGTTCATTTTCTTTTAATGCAGGGGCTATAAATCTCCAAAACTGATAAAATATATTTGGAATACTAATAACAGCACCCATAATTATGGCAATTTCAAAATATAAAAAAAACTGTCCAAACGGTTTTAAATTTTGGAGTTTGATATTTGCGGTTTTTGCTGGTAATAAAAATACTTTATCCACAAAAAAATCAATAAAAAGAAGACTTATAAAAGTAGCTAACAACAACCCAATTAGAGCTTTAATAATTCGCCACCTAAGCTCTTCCAAATGATCCAGGAATGGCATTTCAACATCTTGAATTTTCTTAGGTGGCAATTTAATCTCGAATTATTTAGATAAATTAGGATATAAGGGGAATTTATCGCACAATGTTTTAACTTCTGCTTTAATTTTTGATAATTCTTCTTCATTATCCTGGTTAATTAAGGCTTGATTAATATATGAAGCTATTTGTTTAATTTCATTTTCTTTGATACCGCGGGTTGTAACAGCCGGAGTACCGATTCTTATACCGCTTGTAACAAAAGGACTTTTAGTGTCAAATGGAATCATGTTTTTATTAACAGTCATACCGGCAAGTTCTAATACTCTTTCTGCCTTTTTACCGCTGGTGTTTTTATTGGTTAAATCAACAAGCATCAAATGGTTATCTGTTCCACCGGATACAATTTCAAATCCGTAAGAAGTAAGTTCAGCTGCTAATAATTTAGCGTTTTTCATTACTTGTTGAGCATAAACCTTAAAATCATCCGATAAAACTTCACCAAAAGCAACGGCTTTAGCCAAAATTATATGCATTAAAGGTCCGCCTTGAATTCCCGGCATAACCATACCGTCAAAAAGCTCTGACATGTTTTTTAATCTATCACCTTTTAATGTTTTAATTCCAAATGGATTTTCTCTATCCTTACCCATCATAATAACACCGCCGCGTGGACCGCGTAAAGTTTTATGTGTAGTTGTTGTAACAACATCACAATATTCCAATGGGTTATTTAATAAACCTTTAGCAATTAAGCCGGCCGGATGTGACATATCACACATCAATAATGCACCAACACTATCTGCAATGGTTCTGAATTTAGCATAATCCCATTCTCTTGAATATGCACTAGCTCCTGCAATTAATAATTTAGGTTTTTCTTTTTTTGCCAAATCTTCAATTATATTATAATCAAGCACTTTGGTTTCTTTATTTAATGGGTATCCAACTGCACGATATAATTGACCGGAAAAATTAACCGGCGAACCGTGTGTTAAATGACCGCCATGATCGAGACTTAAACCAAGAACAGTATCACCAGGTTTAATTAAAGCCATGTAAACTGCCATATTTGCCTGCGAACCGCTGTGTGGTTGAACGTTTACGTATTCAGCACCAAATATTTCTTTTAATCTGCTTTTAGCCAATTCTTCTGCCATATCCACAAATTCACAACCGCCGTAATATCTTTTGCCCGGATAACCCTCGGCATATTTATTGGTTAATACTGATCCAGCAGCTTGTAGAACTGCTGTGCTAACAAAATTTTCAGATGCAATTAACTCTAAATTATTTTGTTCTCTTCCAATTTCCAATTGAACAATTTTTTGTGCTTCTAAATCACTTGTTAAATAATTCATCATACCATACTCTTATTTTATTTTTAAGATTAAGGAACTACTATAAAACCGCCTATCCAATTATAACATTTGCCTTCAAGCTTAACTTTTGTGCCTTTTTTCAAATTTCTAAAAAAATAATCATCTTTTGTCGGAACAGTATTAGATAAGGTTTTTATCCTTTCTGATGCTTTAGCCGAATATTCACCGGAAATATTTTTACAATTAATATAAGTATTTAAAGCATACAAATAAACACATTTATCCATAAATTCCAAACTTCCGCAATTTCGAGCAGATTGTTCGTATAACTGCGCTTCAATATATATTGGATAATCCCATTTAGGATCCACTTTTAACGCTTTTAGTAAATAATCAAAGGAATTGGATAATTGATTTAATTCTTTATATAATATAGCTACGCTTACGTAATTTTGTTTTTCACCCGGTTCTAAACTAATTAACTTTTTATAACCATCAACAGCTTTTTCCTTTAATCCCGACTTATAAAAACATAGTACTAATTTTTTCAAATAAACAATTTCTTCAGGATATTTTCCAAACATAAATTCAAGCGGTGAAATAGCTTTTTGATATTCCTTATTTTTTAAACAAGTGTTAGCATAATTTAATGCTTTTGTAATATCATCTTTATCGTCAAACCAAGCATTTTGAGAAACATCTAAATTATTTGAATTATTACCTGTTAGTTCATTAATGCGTTGTGTCCATAATTCATTTTTAGGATTATTATTTTTATACACTTTATACAATGATAAGGCTTTATCTTTATATCCATTTGAATCGTTACTATTATTTACGTATAACAAACCTAATTTATCTTTATAAAAATCATCAATTTGAGGGTCTTTGTTGATGGCGTTTTGATAAACGTTAATTATTTCAATAAGATCACTTTTTTTCCAATTTTCCAAAACAAAAGCTTTTTTTATTAAATAATTACTGCTGTTTTCAAAATCATTTTCAATGGCTTTATTATATAAATATATTGCCGTATCGGCATAACTTAATTTTTCGACATCCGATTTTGCTGTGCTATCATGTAAAAAACATAAAACATCCGACATCTTATCGAATATTTTATACTTAATAAAACCTTTTGGTTTATTATTAATTACATTCCAACCATGCGAATATGCGTTAACATAATCATTGCCTTTATAATATTCATTAAATAAAGAAAATTCTGCTAAAATATTTAAACTATCTTGTTTAAATATCTCAGCAGAATTAATATTTCCTGAAAAAATCATAAATATTGAAAAAAGCAATAAAAATAATTTATCCAATTTATTCATTACTTCCAGTTTTAATATTTTATCTGTCTGCCCTTAAAAACCAAACTTCTCCAAAACTAATAGAAACTGCTAAGTTATATATCGTTTCTTTAATTAAGTTATTATCTTGTGTTCCTCTAAATCCAAGTAAAAAACCAACATCAATTGAATTTTCATAGGATAAAGGAAGGCTTACACCTGTACTTAAAGATAATTGATTTATTCCGGTTCCATTAAATTTATATTGAGTTTTTTCGTAGCTTATACCGCCGCGCAAAACAATTTGATCAATAAATGTACTAAATCTTGACATATTATTTCGATGTTCAATTCCTAAACTAACTTTGTGAACATCTTGAAAATTATCTGTTGTTTTATGATCAAAACTGTATTTGGTCCAAGGCTGATATAAATAATCGGCAATAATAAGATAATTGTTATCATATATAAAACTTACACCTACACCAAAACGATAAGGAATATGTGTATAAACAGGCAATTTTTGAATTACTTTAGTTCCTAATAACGAACCTGATACTAATGAAGTGTCAGTTTTTAGATTAGCTATATATTTAAAAGTCAAGCCAAGATGAAAATCTTTGATTTTTTCGGAATTAAAAATTGGTGACATATCTGGAGTTAATAATCCAACATTAAAACCCATTCCTCTAAATTCTTTTTCCCTTCTTACAAGAGCATCCTCATATTCCGAGCTGCTAAGAAATTCAAGACTTGAATTATATTGGATTGATCCAAAGTAATAATCATAAGAAGCACCAATAACAAAATTATATGGTAATTTTAAGCTTGATCCGAAAAATATTTTGGATAGTCCGCCTTTCCCTTCATAACGAGTTGTATAATCGTCAATTTGGGTGTTTGTTTTTTGTTCAACGGTTTCATATTGTACAAAAGATTCAGGTGATAATCCAAAAACTAATGATGCTCCTAAATCTCTTTCAATTGGCATACCAATTTTAAATCCATTAAATAATGCTTTAAAATAAGTACTTTTATTTGCATTATCTTTCATTGTTAGACCATTTACAAATAAACTGGCCTCAACTCTTGTAGAATTAATTCTATTCCAATTTGCAGGGTTATAATCACTTAAATAATCAAAATTTTGCAACGCTGTACCAAGACCACCCATCGATAAAACTCTGGTTGATGAATTGTACATTGCATCACCAACACCGTAACGAGTATATAAAGAACCACCTGATGCGTTAATTATAACGTTAAAAATCACTAAAAGAATAATTAAATATTGAATTTTTTTCATAGTTATTGTCGCTTAGTATATACAATTTTTAATTTAGGTCTATAATTTGTAGATTTAGTTCCCCCAATGGCAATTTTATTTACCGAATTAGCTTCATCGGAGATGTTTAATCTCAGGCCTTGGTTTTCCAAACCATCAATCCATCTTTGAACAAAAGCAGTAATATCACCGGAATATTTTTTATCGCTTCTAAACAGATATGAAATATCATAATAACTGTTTATGTCATGATTAGTACTATCGTCTAAAATTATTGCAAATACAGTATCACTTGATGGACTTCCAATAAAACTTTCGGTAGAATCAATAAAAACATCAAGAGAAGCTTTATTAATTACAATATTTTTAGGAAGTGTTGTCAAATCGAAATACATTTGTGACCTATAAGCTGCTCCACCCATTAAAAACAAATTGTTTTTAGTTGAATTTGGTACTGTATAATCTACAACATGTGCATCTTCAGTTGTACTTGCAGTTAAAGTATCAAGATAATGTCCTAATTTTTCTATTTCAATTTTTACAACAAAATCTGTTAACGATGCTGTTGAAGTTAAAGCAGGAAAACCAATTATTCTATTAGTGTTATTAGTTGGTGAAAATAAAACACCATGGTTTTCACCTTTTAAGGAATCAACACCATTTAATACCCAGTCGTTTACTAATGAGCTGCTGATTTGAAATTTAATTAATGTATCAGTAATACTTTTATTACTGCTTAAATCGATACCTCTATCAACAGAAAGAGAGTTGAATGTAGTTAAATCCATATCTTCGGCACTCCACTCTTGATTAATTTTAAATATATTAAAATCAAAAGTTTGAGCATTATCACCAAGTAGATAATTTGGATTAATCTCAACCCAGCATTTTCTTACAACAATACTGTCTTTTCCAACTTGAGTAGATATTGAATCAGGAATAATTACATAAAACTTAATAAGCCCGTAAGACTTAGCAGTGCTAGTTTGTCCAATTAATATTCTATCGGAACCACTTACAGCTAATGAATCCTGAAAATATGACGATGTCATATTAATTGTTGTTGAATCACTATCTAAAACATTCATTCCAACTAAATCATCACCCGGCAGCAAACCTAATCCAGTTGATGATGGATCATCGGAACAACTAATAAACAAAGAAGAAAATAAAATAATTATTAAAAACAACTTAAAACAATTTTTCAACTAAAAGCCTCCATAAATTCATAAAGGTAATCAAAATAAAATCAAATTACGGCAACCAAATTGGTGGATTTTATTCGTTTTATCAAGTTAATTATTTTTACTACAATCTAAAATAACAATAAATATTTAATTAATTATAACTCGTGAGCCGTTTTCTAATTTTTAACAATTCTAATTGGTGAGAAAACGAAAAGCATAAAATGTTCCAAATATTATCTGTTTGATTGATGATCAACTAAATTTTTATATAAATCTATATAATTTTTTGCTGAATTTATCCATGAAAAATCGGATTTCATCCCGTTTTTCATAATTTTTGACCAAACATCTTTTTTCTGTTCAAATATCTTTATAGCGCGTGCAATTTCTTTAATCATTGCCTTTGATTCGTAATTCTTAAAAGTAAAACCGTTGCCGGTTCCATCTTTTTCGTTAAACTTTGAAACGGTATCAGCTAATCCACCCGTTTCTCTTACAATAGGTACAGTACCATACATTAAACTATACATTTGATTTAAGCCGCAAGCTTCAAATTTTGAGGGCATTAAAAACATATCTGCACCTGCTTCAATTAGATGTGCCAAATCATTATCAAAACCTAAATAACATGCAAATTTATTTGGATATTCCATTAAGGCGTCTTCAAAAAAGTTGTGATATTCTCTTTCGCCGGTTCCAAGTATAATTAAATTGCAGTTTAATTCCATAATTTCTTTAAAAGATTTGACCATTAAGTCAAAACCTTTTGAATCGTGAAGGCGGGAAATCATTCCAATTATTGGAACATTCGGATTATAATCGAGCCCGAATTTTTCTGCTAAAGCTTGTTTATTATTTTTTTTATGGTCAATTGTACGAATACCATATTTGTCGGGAATAAATTCATCGGTGCGCGGATTCCATACTTCATCATCAATTCCGTTAATTATACCATGCATATCTTTTTTTCTACAGCACAAACAGTCCGATAATCCTAAAGCCATATCTTTATTTGAACATATTTCTTTGGCATATCCTCCGCTAACAGTACTTAATAAATCGGCATAAAGAATTCCGGATTTCATAAAATTGAGTTTCCCCTTTTGCAAAACTCCTTTTTCACTTTCTATTTCTTTTGGAAGTCCTGTTTTTACAAATGAAGTTTTAGGAAATACTCCTTGGAAAGCCAAATTATGTATTGTATGCAATGATTTTATTTTTGCAAAAACCGGTTTGTCTTTATATAATAATTTTAAATACGCCGGAACTAAACCGCATTGCCAGTCATTTGAATGTATAATATCAGGAACCCAGCCTAATTTTTGAATAAGTTCAAAAACAGCGTGTGTTAATAAAATAAATCTTTCATCATTATCTTGAAAATCTTTATTATAAATCGGGTCGGCATATAAACTGTGACGACTTCCGAAATATTCGTTATTATCTAAAAAATAAATTTGAACCCTTGTTTTACTGCTTACTAAAAAGGATGACCGTAAAGAAAAAACGACTTCTTTTTTTCCAATTGTAGTTTTTAAATCTTTTAATCGTACAACTTCATGAATTTTGAATTTTTTTTCGTCAATGGCACCATATTTTGGAACAATTATCCTTACCTGATGCCCTAATTCTTGGAGCATCTGAGGTAAAGCCGCAGAAACGTCTGCCAAACCTCCGGCTTTTATAAAAGGGGCTACTTCAGAAGTTACAAATAAAATTTTTAATTTTTTGGAAGGAGGCATATATACATTATCCTTTATTTTTTATATTACAAATTTACAAAAATCTTGACTTATTGACAAAATTATTTGCATATTTATTTGATATACTAAATTTTTATTATTATTATTTTTTTTAACTAATTATTGATTATTGTTTATGAAAAAAATATTTAAAAATCCCACGCAAATTGTTACTGTTAATACAAATGGTTCGAATTGCAAACGCGGATTTATGATGAATGAAATTTTTCCCTTGACCGGTTATTCGATTTTTGTTGAAGATGGGATAATTAAAGATTTTGTGAAAAATGAAGATATTTCTAAATATTCTTATGATGAAGAAATTAATTTAGAGAATAAAGTTATTTTACCCGGATTTGTTGACTGCCATACTCATACTGTTTTTGCCGGAAGCAGAGCTAATGAATTTAGATTAAAATTAAAGGGTGCAACTTATGAAGAGATTGCCGAAGCCGGCGGTGGAATTAATAATACAGTTAATTCGGTAAGGCTTTCGTCATTTGATGAATTATATAATATTAGTGCCGAAAGAATTAATTATTTTATTTCAAGAGGAGTAACTTCAATTGAAATAAAAAGCGGGTATGGTTTAAGTTTTTATGATGAAATTAAAATATTGCAGGTAATTAAGGCATTAAAAAATAATTTCGAAATAGATATTATTCCTACATTTTTAGGTGCTCATACTTTTCCTCCGGAATTTAAAAATGACAGAAAAAAGTATATTGATATGATTATTAATGAGATGCTCCCCTATGTATGTCAAAACCATTTGGCCGATTTTTGTGATGTATTTTGCGAAAAATCGGCGTTTTCAGTTGATGAAACTGAGCTGATATTAAATTCGGCTAAAAATATTGGACTAAAAATCAAATTACACACCGAACAGTTTAATAATATTGGCGGTATTGCTTTAGCACTTAAATATAATGCGGTAAGTGTTGATCATTTAGAAATGTTAAATGAAGCAGACATTGAAAATATTGCAAAATCGAATACTGTTGCAGTATTATTACCAGGAGTTTCATTTTTTTTGAACTATGATTATGCCAATGTTAAAAAAATAATGGAACATAACGGCATTGTAGCCATATCAACCGATTTTAATCCCGGTTCTTCACATATACATGATTTAAATTTAATTATGTCTATTGCAGCGTTAAAGATGAGGATGACAATTGAAGAAACCATTTCGGCTGTTACAATTAATGCCGCAAAGGCAATTGGAATTGAAAATAGAACAGGAAGTATTGAAATTGGGAAACAAGCCGATTTTGCAATTTTTGACACAAATAATTATGCCGATATCATTTACAATGTGGGCAAAAATATAAATGTAATGACAATAAAAAAAGGAAATATTATATATAATTCAAAAGGAACAAAATGAAAATAATTGAATGTGTACCAAATTTTAGTGAAGGTTGCGACGAGATTACATTGGCTGCTATAAAAGAATCAATAAATAATACCAAAAATGTAAAACTATTAAGTTTTGAACCTGATAAAGACTATAACAGACTTGTGGTTACTATGGTTGGTGATGAGGAAGGTATTTTAAATGGTGCGGTTAATGCAAGTATTGCTGCAGCAAAACATATTGATATGACAAAACATAAAGGTAATCACCCTCGACTTGGCGCAATAGATGTAGTCCCCTTTATTCCTATCAGCGGAGCATCCGTAGATGATTGTATTGCCCTATCAAATAAATATGCACACATAATTTCCGAAAAATTAAATGTGCCGGTTTATTTGTATGAAAATTCAGCCAAAAGTGAATACAGAAAAAACTTAGCTGATATACGTAAAGGAGAATATGAAGGACTGGAAGAAAAGTTAAAGGAAAACAATTGGAAACCGGATTATGGGACAACTGAATTTAATCCCAAATTAGGTGGAATCGTCACGGGATCAAGATTTTTCCTTATTGCTTATAATGTTAACATTTTAAGTACTCAAATATCATATTCAAAAGATATTGCCGAATCAATACGGGAAATTGGGAAACCCAAACGGGATGAAGCCGGTAAAATAATAAAAATTAATGGTGAAACAGTTAGAATTCCGGGGAAATTTAAAGCAGTTAAGGCTATGGGTGTACAATTGGAACAATACGATATTACTCAGGTTTCAATAAATTTAGTCAATTACACAATTACTCCAATGCATATTGTATTTGAAGAAGTAAAAAAACAGGCTGAAACTTTGGGTGTTAAAATTAATGGTTCCGAAATTGTTGGGTTGGTCCCTTTAGATGCTATTTTAGAAGCCGGAAAATACTATTCTGACGGTTTAATTTCAAATGAGCATGATTTAGTTGACTTAGCCATTGAGAAGCTTGGATTAAGCTCTCTACACCCTTTTAATCCAAAAGAAAAAATAATTGAATACATGATAAATCAATAAAAAGGTAAATTATGAACATCGAAATTTCGTTAAATGATTATTTACAGCAATTATCATCCTCGGCTCCAACGCCAGGTGGTGGCAATGTTAGTGCGTTATGCGGTTGTTTGTCTTCTGCTTTAGGTGAAATGGTTTGTAATCTTACTATAGGCAAAAAGAAATATTTGGAATATGAATCGGCAATGATTGAATATAAATCAAAACTGATTGATTATAAAACACAATTTTTAGATTTGGCAGAAGCTGATAATGAAGCATTTAATAAGGTGATGGATGCTTTTAAATTACCCAAAGAAACCGATGAACAAAAAATATTACGCAACAAAGCAATTGATGATGCTACAATTGGAGCAATTGAAGTTCCTTTTAAGGTAATTAAGCTTGCTGGCGGCATTGTTGAATATTTAGAAAATGTTTCCATTAAGGGGAATAAAAATTCTCTCTCCGATGTAGGTGTTGCTGTATTATTGCTTCAAACTGCCTCAAAGGGTGCATATTTAAATGTTTTAATTAATTGTGCAGCTTTAAAGGATAATGATTATACAAAAAATATTGCCGCCGAATCGGGCAATATTATTGATTTGATTAAAAATAAAACTGATGAAATATTTGATAATATTAAAAATGGATTAACAAATGCGTAATATAAAATATGTTTTAGCCATATACTTTTTGTGCAGTGCTGTTTTATTTCCAAACACAATTAAGGTTAAAACGGGTATTGAAGTTTTAAGGCAAAATAATTTTTCAATTCTTAAAGGAAAAAATGTAGGTTTGGTTACTAATCCTACCGGTGTTGATAGTAAACTAAAATCCACAATTGATATTCTCAATGAAGCCAAAGAATTTAAAATGGTTGCATTGTTTGGACCTGAACATGGGGTTCGTGGTGATCATGAAGCCGGAGAATATGTTGACTTTTATGTTGATAAATATACTAATTTACCTGTATATTCATTATATGGCAAAACACGAAAACCTACACCAGAGATGTTAAAAGGAATTGATGTTTTAGTTTACGACATTCAAGATATTGGCTGTCGATCATACACTTTTATTAGTACGCTTGGATTACTAATGCAGGCTGCCGCAGAAAATAATATTGAGGTTGTTGTTTTAGACAGACCAAATCCTTTGAGTGGAAATAGAATTGAAGGAAATTTAGTTGAGGATGGTTATATTTCATTTGTCAGCCAATTTAAAATCCCTTATGTGTACGGACTTACTTGCGGTGAACTTGCTATTATGCTTAACGAAGAAGGACTTCTTGAAAACAAACAAAAATGTAAGTTAACTGTTATTAAAATGAAAGGTTGGAAACGGGATATGATTTATGAAGATACCGGATTGGAATGGGTATTAACTTCTCCGCATGTTCCACATAAAGACTCTCCTTTTTATTATTGTTTATCAGGTATTTTAGGAGAATTATATTCATTATCTATTGGTGTTGGTTATACAATGCCATTCCAAACATTTGCTGCTGAATGGATTGATGGTGTTGAGCTGGCTAAACAAATGAATGCCTTAAATTTAGAAGGAGTGCTGTTTAGACCCATTACTTACAAACCCTATTATAGCACGGGAAAAGAAACATATATTTCAGGTGTCCAAGTTCATATTACAGATTTTAGAAAAGTAAAATTGACACAAATTCAATTTTATTTTATGCAGGTGCATAATAAAATGTATCCAAATAAAAATCTTTTTGAAATGGCTAAAGATAGATTTGATATGTTTGATAAAGTATCAGGAAGTAAAAAAATAAGAGAGGATTTTACAAAGAATTTTCTTTTTTCGGATATAGAAGAATATTTTAACGGATCAGTAAAAGGATTTAAAGAACTGTCCTCAAAATATTATTTATACAAATAATTTAATAGACTGTGTTAAAATTGGGGAATGACACATTTTCTGTTAATTTTTCATTGTCGTCCACTATTATTATGCTTGGGTTAAAACCCAATTATTTCTTTTTCCAACCCCCCAACTTAAAAGTTGGGGTTATTTAAAAACACTTTAACTTGTTGTAAGTATTCATGTTAATTAAATAATATTCCCCCACACGCACTTCGGAGAAGTGCAATGTTTGTAATAATTCGCAACACAAAGAACTATCCGAACCCCAGCGGGGTTCCACCTTTGGATATATTATCCTCAATTTTCACACAGTCTCTTAATCGGGCGAAAAAGGAATTTTTCTCCTTTTCTCCTTTAATTTTGATATTTAGGAATAGTAAATGAAAATGTAGAACCACTATTTACCTTGCTTTCAATTCTAAAAACTCCCCCATTTTTTTCAATTAGCTCTTTTGATAACACTAAACCCAGACCTGATCCTTTTTCGTTTGATGTTCCAACAGTCGATTCAAAATCAACTTTTGTTAACTTATTAAGTATAGTTTCTTGGTTCATACCAATTCCATCATCTTTAACACTAAGTTCAATAAAATTATCAATTTCTGTTGAGTATATCCAAATATTCCCTTTTGAATTAGTAAATTTTAATGCATTACTTAACAAGTTTCTTATAACAGTGCTTATGATATTTTTATCCGAAAATATTTCAATATTATTTTTTATATCGACATGTATATTTATACTTTTAAAATTTGCAAATTTTTGCGAATGTTTTAAACATTCTTCAACTATTTGTAATAAATTAAGGTTTATGGGATTATAATTGATGCTTTCAGTTTGAGATATGGACCATTGGAGCAAATTTTCTAACAAATTGTGGCTGTTTTTTGCAACTTCATTAATATCCAAAATTAAATTCTTTTTTTCCGCTTCTTCTAACTCATTCCAATTTTGATATATAACATCCGAAAAACCAATTAGTATATTAAAAGGATTTCTTAAATCGTGGGCAATTATTCTTAACAATGTATCTTTTGTTTTATTTAATTCTTCCGATTTGTTCTTTTGCAAATTTAACGAATTATTTAATCCTTCCAATTGATGTTTTACTTTATTTAACTGTTTGGTTCTTATAAAAAATAAAATACCTATAACAAATAACGAGACAGAGATAATTAAATAAATATTTTTTTGATACAATTCATTGTCATATGCCAGAGTATTTATAGTTTTTTCCTTTTTCAACAAAGAAATTTGTTTTTCTTTTCCTTCAAGATTATAATTTAATTGAAGTTCAGTAATTTGCTTGGACTTTTGTTCGTTATATACAATATCTTTTAATTCGGAGTACTTTTTATGATAAAATAGCGCCTTGTCAAAATTATGTTTTTTTTCGTTCAATATAGAAAGTAAATAAAAAGTAGTAATTAACCTTTCTTTGGATTTAATCTCATCATTTAAATTTTGAGCTTCTCCGAGTGCTGATTCTGCACTTTTAATATCATTTAATTCTAATTTTATTTCAGCAATATTGTTTAAAGCCTGAACAATCCCATTTTTTTCGTTTTTAAGTATATAAATATTTTTCGATTTATTATAATATTCTATCGCTTCATCATATCTTTTTAATCTACGGTAAATATTTCCTGCCAAATTAGTTACTATTGCTGTTCCGCTTAAGTATTTTATTTTATCACTTAAAATCTCGGCTTCTTTTTGATATTTTAACGATTCATTTATGTTTCCCAAAATAAAATAAGTATCACATATATTGGTATAAGTTCTTACTAAGCCGTCCCAATCACCAATAGATTTCTTTTTATCCGCTGACAATAAAAAATATTCTAACGCTAATTCTAATTTTCCTATTTTATTATAAACTAAACCTATATTATTTGTAGTATTTGCAATATCGGAAATGTTATTAAAATTTTTTCGTAAGGAAAATGCTTTTAATAAATGTTCCAAAGCAAGATCATAAGTTCCTATAAAATAATAACATATACCAAGTGTATTTTCCGATTCCGCAATTGTAAGTTTATTTTTAGTAAGTTTAGCTGCATCCAGGCTGTTTTTGGTTAATTCAAGTCCCTTTATTAAATTTCCTTGGTTAATATAACAATAACCAAACATTGCAAGAAGTTTAGCATAACCATTAGTATATTTTATTTCTTTTGCGTAATTTAACCCTTCTTCAAGGTAAGAGAGACCTTCTTTTGCATTATCATGTCTAATTACTTTTATTAACTCATATAATGCATCAACTTTTTTTGCCCCTGAATTATTAAAGTACATAAATCGTAAACTATCAACATTTTGAGCAAATATAATATGTGAGATAAAAAATAAAAGTAATATGTATCTTAATTTTTTCAATAAAACAACCCAAATAAAACTTTAGTCAATATTAAATTCGATATCACCAATAGGCCATCTTGCTCGTAAATTTAGAGTATCGGGATAAACAATAAATTTTTCAGATCTAACTTTAGGAAATACTTTACCATAATTATATGTTTCACTGCTGTCTTTATCTTCGTACATCCACATTAAATATTTACCGGGAATTACACGCGAAAAATTAAATATGTTATCACTGCTTATTTTTTGTGAATATTTGTTATCCTTGTTATATATTTGTACAACTTTTTTACTTTTAGACTTTGAATTTATTGAACCGGAAACACCGGAAAAGTCAAGATCGTTAATTGTGGTTATTTCTGCCGAATATAACGAATCAATTTTATTACCGGCAGAATCAAATATTTTATTTGTTAATATCTTAAATTTATATTTGCTTTTTGGTTTTAACTTTTGTGAAATTCTGAAAAGTATAGATGAATCATCAATTTTTTCACCAAGTATTTTTATCGAATCCCCTTTGTTATCAATTATAATGGAAGAATCAATAATCCCCTTTGAATTTATTCCATCATTAAAATTAATAATAAAATGTCCATTTAAATAATCTATTTTATTTTCATCATATTGAGTTGCTATTTTTATCACTTTAGGTTTAATTGTATCAGCTGAAACATTTTTTGCCAAAAACAATTGTTCATTAACTTTAATATTTTGTGAATTATCAAAAATAGTATCAGCAACAAAATATACATCATTTTTTTCACTTAAAGTATCTACAATAGTCACAAAATATGTTTTGGGTTTCGAATTTTTAAATAATTTATCCAGATTAATTTTTTTTGAAGTGGTAGAATCATATAAATAAAAATTGCTTATTTTTAATTTTGTACTGTCAACAAATTCACTAAATTCAATTAGAATATGGTTTTTATCTGTCATTGTAATTGTTGAAATAGCCGGTTTTACAGTATCTTCCATAGTCATTAAAAAACGGAGATTTTCATTTTTATTTAATATACTGCCAACCTCAACACTAGTATCGGATACAGCATACGAATCTTCACCTACATTATATAATAGATCTCGTAATTCATCTGAAAATGCACATACTTCATAATTCCCATATTTTAAGCCTTTTAATAAAAAAGAGCCATCAATACCGGATTGTGTTAAATAATCAGGTTTTTTTACGCTAGGATTAATAATATTTCCATTATTCAAGTATGCATATATCATAACATTGTTTTTATTTTCCGAATATATCTTTCCGGAAATTTGACCAAAATCTATACTGTCTCCGGTAGAAAACGTAAGTGCATAACTTTGCAGCATTTTATTTTTATTGTTCAAATCAACAATATCAGTACCTATATTAACAGTATAAGTAGTATTATTTTTTAATGAATCGGGATCAAAATAAATACTAACATCCGAACCACTCCAATCGTACCTTATTTTCCCTTCAATTTTAGGCGAAATAAATACGGCTTCCTGAAAAGTTCTTTTATCAACATATTCAGAAAAATCAAAACTAATATGATCATCTTTGAAATTTATTGTCCCGTCAGCCGGATAACATGTAATTATTTCAGGGGGTATTCTATCAGGTGCGCCTCCATTTGGAGGAAGTTGATTTGCACAGCTGTAAGCTATACAAATAATAATAAAAAATGTTAAATATTTTAATTTATTCAATTTGATAAATCCAATGTTTTTTTATATAAAACCACATTTGAATTATGTTCTTCCAATGTTTTTGCAAATCTGTGTCCACCTGTACCATCGGCTACAAAATAATAATAATTATTTTGTTCGGGATATAATGCGGCCATAATTGCATCTTTCCCCGGATTATTAATAGGAGCCGGAGGAAGTCCATTGTACAAATATGTATTAAATGGCGAAACAATTTCCAAATGTTTTTTTAAGATTCTTTTTGGTCTTTCATTACGAACTAAATACTGAACTGTCGGATCAGCTTGTAAATTCATTTTTATACGTAGTCTATTATGATAAACACTCGAAATTCTACTAAATTCACTTATTTTGTTCGATTCCCCATCTATGATTGAAGCTAATGTTAAAATCTCCTTTTCTGTCATGTTTAATTCTTTACATCTATTTAATATTTTTGGAGTGAACAGAAGTTTCATTTCGTTTATAAGTTTTGTAATTACGTTTTCTTCAGTGGAATTGTTCAAAAAATAATAAGTATCTGGTAATAAATATCCTTCCAAATTATCTGTATCTAAACCGAATTTTCTTATAAAAGAAGGATCATAACAAAGTGACATGAATTTTGTCGAATCCAGATGGAGTTTTTTTTGCATTATTTTTGCTAAATCAGGCAGCCAAATACCTTCGGGAATAGTTACCAAAGTTTGATTTGAATAGGGACTTTTAATTAAATAATCAATTAAACCAAAATAACTTAATCCGTTCGGAATTTTATAATCACCGGCTTTTATTTTATTTTCCGCCCCATAAAACATTGCAGCCAAACGTAGATATGTTTTGTTATGAATAATCTTTTTTGAGTATAATATATCTATTACCTGGTTAAAAGTGGAACCTTGTTTAATATTTATTTCTATTGCTTTTTTTGAACCATAATAATTAGGAGTATAAAAAGTAAATATCATTAAACCCAAGGCAAAGCAGAAAAATGCCAATATAATATTAAAATCGTTTTTAGACATATATCTCATATTAATGATTAAAAAATATGGAACAAATATAGAAAAATATTAGATAATTTACTAAAAGGAATTTATTTACGACTGCTGTAGTGGCTGCTTGGATATGCACAATAATCAAAATTATAACGTTTACCGGATAAAAAAAGTTTATAACCCCTGTATGCTATCATAGCAGCATTATCGCCGCAAAACTCTAATGAAGGGATAACGCATTTAATTTTATATTTAATAGCTAAATCGCTAATTCCTTTGCGTAAAAACAAATTAGCAGCCACTCCTCCCACTACAGAGATTGAATTAACTTTGTGTTGTTTTAATGCTTTTTCAGTATTAATTAAAAGCGACATACCCGCTGCTTTTTGAAATGAGGCAGCAATATCATACAAGTCATGTAAAGGGATACCGGCTACATCTGAATATTCTTTTTGAATATATCTTAATACAGCAGTTTTTAAACCGCTGAATGAAAAATCAAGTTCGTTTTTTGTTTTGGCTATTGGAAACTTTATTTTTTCAGCATTTCCATATGCTGCTGCTTCTTGTATTTTTGGCCCGCCGGGATATCCTAGTCCAATTAATTTAGAAACTTTGTCAAAAGCTTCTCCCGCCGCATCATCAATAGTTGAACCAAGTTTTATTATTTCCGTATCGCTGTTAACCAACAATAACAACGTATTTCCACCTGATACAGCTAAACATAAATATGGAAATAGAGGTTTTTCTTCCATTAAAAATCCCGAAAACATATGCCCCTCAATATGATTTACGGGTACAAAATCTTTTTTTAATGAATATGCCAGCCCTTTTGCAAATGTAAAACCAACTAACAAAGCTCCAATTAAGCCAGGTCCGGCTGTAGCACAAATTAAATTGAGATCACTTAATTTAACTTGTGCTTCTTCAATAGATTGTTTGACCAGTGGTAAAATTAATTGGAGATGTGCCCTGCTTGAAAGTTCGGGCACAACACCGCCAAAATTTTTATGTACAGTTTGAGATGAAACAATATTCGATAAAATCTCTCCATTATTTAATATGGAAACGGATGTTTCATCGCAAGAACTTTCTATTCCTAATACAATCATTTATTTTAAAGAAAAAATACTTTTTGTAATATACCATGCAAGTTGTGGATTTTCCTGCAAACGACGTACAGAATAAGCATACCATTTTTCACCGAAAGGCACATATATTCTTATTTTATAGCCTTTAGCTAAAACTTGATCACGCAAATGAGGAGTTACACCGTATAACATTTGAAATTCAAATTTACTTTTATCAATATTTTTCTCTTCAATAATTCTATAAGCTTCTTTTAGTAAATAATCATCATGCGTAGCAATTCCTACATAAATTCCGTCATCAAACATTTTTTCAAGTAATTTAACATAATTATCTCTAACTTCTTGTCTACCTTTATAAGCTATTTCTTCAGGTTCAACATAAATACCTTTACAAAGCCTGTAATGGGCACCTTTTTTATTTAACGAAACAACATCATCATAAGTTCGGCGTAAGTAAGCTTGAACAACAATTCCAACATTATCATATTTTTGTCGTAATTCATTAAATAACTCGATTGTTGTAGTTGTTACCGATGAATCTTCCATATCGATGCGAACAAAATTATTATATTTTTTTGCTCTTTCAATAATTTCAGCAATTTGTGCTAAGCAAAAATCTCTATCAATAACCAATCCAAGTTGTGTTGGTTTTACAGAAATATTAGAATCTAAATTGTTTTTGTTAATTGCATCAAGTACTTCCAAACATTCAATTTTTGCAGCTTCAGCCTCTTTTTTTGTACTAATTGCTTCCCCAAGCACGTCCATTGTAGAAACTATACCTTTCTTGTTAAGAGTTTTTACAACATTTACAGCATCATCTAACGATATGCCGGCAATGTATTGTTTTGCAAAAATATGTACAATTGCTTTGGGTAACATTTTTACAAAACTAACTATCAACTTATTCAATATGTTCACAATTACACCTTTAATAAAATTTTAAGTTTTAAGTTTTTTAATTCATCCTTTGTAAAGACATTTTTGTCTTATAATTAAAAATAGCAATTTAATTATTAGAACTCAAATAAAAATACGAAATAAATTTATAATATTATACTGTTTATATTGGATTTTGATTGTTGTTCACCAGATATCTTTTAATCTTTTGAGTAGTAGTTTTTTCAAACTCTTTATCCTGAATGTAATATTTTTTTATTTGCTTATATCCGGGTAATTCCTCATTTGTAGTTTTAATTTCGTTTTTAATAATTTCATCAATAAACTCAGGTGTAATTTGGATATTTGCCTTTTCAGCTGTTTGAATTACCGCTTCGGCATCAACAACAATTTTACATGCAATAATTTCATCCTGTTTTGAATCCTTTTCACCAAAAACCAAACATTCTAAAACAAAAGGACTTCTATTTAATATATCCTCAACTTCTTCAGGAAATACATTTTTGCCGCTTTTTGAAATAATTACATTTTTCATACGGCCGCAAATATGTAAAAATCCATCTTTATCAAAAAATCCAATATCCCCTGTTTTAAACCAATCATTAGAAAAAACGGTTTTTGTTTGAGCGGGATTTTTATAATAACCTAACATAACACTTGGACCTTTAACCCATACTTCACCAATTCCATCCTGATCCGGATCATTAATCTTAACTTCAAGATTTGGCAGCGGAATGCCGGCTGCATCATCCTTAAAATCATTAAGTCTATTTAAGGCAACAATTGGTGAACATTCTGTTAATCCATACCCCTGTAGAAATGAAAAACCAAACTCACGCAGCCCTTTTGCAACCATTGGATCCGGTGCGGCCCCTCCGGCAATAAAAATTCGAAGTGAACCGCCAAATTTTAAATGCATTTCATGAAATACTTTTTTCTTTAATTCTTTCCAGCCTAAAAATGATGCAAAATTGGTTATTTTAACTAAAGAAGGTACAATTTTTGATTTAATTTTATCATCTTTAATAGATTTAGAAATTCTTTTAAACATTTTATCAAATAATAACGGAACACCTAAGAACATTGTAGCATTTACACGCTGTAAATCATCAACAATAGTTTTTAATGAGCGGGCATAATGAACACTACTTCCCGAATAAAGCGGACATAACATACCGCATGTACATTCGTAAGTATGATGAATTGGCAAAACCGATAAAAATCTATCCTCAGGATACATAAATAACATACTCACCATATCAATTAGGTTGCTTGCTAAGTTTTTTTGACTCAGCATTACTCCTTTTGCCCTTCCAAGCGAACCGGAGGTAAATATTATTTCAGCTAAGTCCTCCGGATCAATTTTTGGCAATTTTGTGATATTTATTCCGGCTGAATTGTCAATGAGTTTTTTCATAATCAAAAAATTGTCATCGGCACTTGTTTCATCCATACAAATAAAATATTTAAGCTTTTTTGAAGTCGATACTTTTGTAAGCATATCACAAAAACCTTCGGAAAAGATTATTGCTTCAGAATCGGATTCATATATTATATTAAATATTTCATTTGCGTTTAGATTTTTATCTATTGGAACTATTACATAATTAAAACACATACACGTAAGAAAACTGATTGCCCATTGTACCCGGTTTTCACCAATTAATGCAATATGAGCTCTTTCTTTTAGTCCAATAGATTGTAATGCACTTCCAAATTTAATGATAACATCTAAAAGTTCACCATAACTTACTTTAGAAATAGGTGTATTGTTTAAATCCTCTAAAGCGAGCTTTGAGAAATATTTTTGGGAATTATTTAGAACCATTTCTTGAATTGATGCAATTTTTGGTACATCATACAATTTTAATTCATTTGTTTTCATAATTAACTCGCTTTAGAATTATTAAATCATTATTTGGATAATTCGTCCAAAATACCTTTTAACAGTAAATAAAATTTTTCAACTGCATGAATATTAACTCTTTCATCCGGTGAATGTGCACCTTGAATAGTTGGTCCAAATGAAATCATATCCAATCCCGGATATTTTGCACCTAATAAACCACATTCCAAACCGGCATGAATTGCTTTTACTTCTGGTTCAGATTTAAACATTTTTGCATAAACATCTTTCGATAATTTTAACAATTTACTCGATAAATCAGGAGTCCAGCCTGTATAACCGTCACTACCGGTAACCTCTGCACCTGCAAGATTAAAAATTGAGCGAACAGATGATGCTATATAATCTTTTGCTGTATCAATTGAACTTCTTTGACTTGTTTCAATTTTCAAAAAACCATCTTCAATTTTAACAATTGCTAAATTAGTCGATGTCTCAACTAATCCGGCTATGTCGTTGCTCATTGCAACAATTCCGTGAGGTAAAGCAAGCAAAGTTTTAATTAAAGTTGCTGAAAATTTTTTCTTAAATGCTTTTTCAACAGAAATTTTCTTTTTATTAAAATTAATAATTATTCCGGTTTCGGACGATTTATATTCCCTTGTTACTTGTGCATGAAATTCTTTTATCAGTTTTATTACATTTTCTTCATTTTTAGGGTCAAGTAAAATAATTGCTTCAGCTTCGCGTGGAATTGCGTTACGTTTTGAACCGCCTGCAATATCAGCTATTTTAATTTTTTCGGACTGTAATTTGTCCAATAATCTGGCTAAAAGTTTTATTGCATTAGCTTTGCCAAGATGAATTTCTAAACCCGAATGACCCCCTTTCAAACCGGTAATCATAATTTCATATGGTTTTAATTCTTCGTCAATTTTTTTTGAATAAGGTATTTCAAAAATTCCGGTACTATCTTGACCGCCTGAACATCCAATATAAAAAGTGCCGTCTTCCTCAGAATCCATATTTAATAAATATTTTCCCGTAATAAAATTGCTCTTTAAATTATTAACGCCGGTCATACCGGTTTCTTCATCAATTGTAAAAAGCAATTCTAAAGGTCCATGAACTAATTCTTTATCAAGAGCAGCTGCTAATGAAGCTGCAACTCCAATTCCATTATCGGCACCAAGTGTAGTTCCTTCGGCAGATACCCATTCGCCATCATTTTTTAACTTTAAAGGATCATTTTCAAAATCGTGTTTAGTACCCTTGTTCATTTCACATACCATATCCAAATGGCTTTGAAGCACTACAACAGGTGTTTGTTCTTTCCCACTTGAAGCAGGTACGGTAATTACAATATTGCCTACTTCATCCTTTTTATACTTTAATTGATTCTTAACCGCAAATTCTTCAATAAATTTTATAACTTTACCTTCTTTTTTTGAAGGACGCGGAACCTGGCTTAAGTCATAAAAAGCTTGCCATAATAATTCCGGTTTTAATCCGTTAATAATTTCATTTTGCATAACGTACTCCTAAATCCAATTTTAATTTATTTTAACTGTGTCTAACAGTAATTATATCGCCATCTTTAACAATATATTCTTTTCCTTCCAAACGCCAGTATCCTACTTCTTTGCATTTACTAAAAGATTTTTGAGACATAAAATGCTCATAGGAAACTACTTCGGCGCGAATAAACTTATTAAAAAAATCTGTGTGAATTACACCGGAAGCTTGCTGAGCAGTGTAATTTTTCCTTATTGTCCACGCCCTGCATTCATCTTCTCCAACAGTAAAAAATGATTCTAATCCAAGTATTTCATAAAGAGTTCTTAATATTTTACTTTTTGCTGATTCTGTTATTCCGTAATCCTGCATAAACATCTCTCTATCTTGTTCATCCAAGTCAACCAATTCATTTTCAATTTTAGCAAAAAACGGAATAACAATCAATTCTTGAGCAGAAAAATTATTTCTTATTTTATTTACAACATTATTAACTTCTTCCATCGAACTTTCATCAAAGTTTACAGCAATAGCAATAGGTTTAAGAGTTAACAATTGATAACCTGATAGATATTTTTTTTCTGTTTCATCCAAATCTAATGTTCTTAACGGGAGTTCTTTTTCAATATGTTGAAAACATTTTTCAATAACCGGTAATTCGTTTTTTACTCTGTCATCTTTTGATTTTTGCAAATCCTTTTTTAATTTTTCAACTCTTTTTTCAAGAAATTCCATATCAGTTAATAAAAACTCAGTTTCTAAAAATAGAATATCTTGAAGTGGATCTATTTTATTAGCAGGATGCGGCACTGCGTCATTTTTAAAACTACGTACTACATAAAACAAAGCATCATTATTTTTAACATTATTTAAAAATGTTGATGTGATTTTTACTTTCCCTTCATCAGAAGTTCTTAATCCGGGAATATCATAAACTTCAATAGTAGTATTAACCTGTTTTTTAGGGTTAAATATTTCCGAAAGTTTATCTAATCGTTCATCCGGTACACGAACTACAGCAATACTGGCATCATCTTTTTGAACTGCATTTTCGTCATTTTTAATTTGAGCCAAGGTATTAAACAGTGTTGTTTTACCGGAGTATTGTAAACCTACTAATCCAATTTGCATATATCTTTATAGTTAATTAATAAAATCATGATTCAATTTGTGTATGTAACGCAATTTCTTCAAGAATTGCAGAAACTTTTAAGCATTTTTGAAGATCTCCTGTAAAAACTACAGATTTACCTTGTAAATGCACCTGAAGAGTTAAACTTGTAGCTTTATCGTAAGAACATTGTATTGCTTTAATAATCTGGTTAATTACCTCGTCAAAGGAATGCCAATCATCATTAAACAGTATTACTTTATAGGCTAATTTTATGGAAACGTCTTCTTCAATTTCCGGACTTCCCTTTTGAGGAGTATATTCATTTTGCATAAATCATTCAAAAAACTTTTGATTAAAAAATATAAAATTGTAATATAAAAAAATTTTTGATTAAATTTAGAATATTGATTCTTTTTTTTATAAGAAATGTTTAATTTATACAATATATGGAGGAATAATGAAAATAGTTGTATGTGTAAGTCATGTTCCAGATACAGCTTCTAAAATCAACATCGGTTCTGATGGAAAAAGCTTAGATACAGCAGGACTTACATTTGTTTTAAATCCTTATGATGAATTTGCTATTGAAGAAGCATTAAAGACAAAAGAAAAAGTTGGTGGTGAAGTAGTTTTATTAAGTGTTGGCGATGATTCGTTCAAAGAATCCTTACGTAAAGGATTAGCAATGGGTGCTGATAGTGCTATTTTATTAAAAAGCAGTACTTATTTAGATTCACTTTCAGTTGCAAAGGCTCTTGCCGATGAAATTTCTACTTTAGGCACAGAATTAGTGTTTTTAGGTAAACAATCAGTAGATTATGACAACTCTGTAATAGGACAGATGCTTGCTGAATTATTAAATTTCAGTTCTGTATCAGTTGCAGTTAGTTTTAACATAGATGGCTCAAAAATTACAGCCGAAAGAGAAATTGAAGGTGGAAAAGAAGTTGTTGAACTTTCATTACCGGCTGTTGTAACTGCTCAAAAAGGATTAAATGAACCTCGTTATCCTTCCTTAAAAGGTATTATGGCTTCTAAGAAAAAAGTTATTGAAGAAAAACAAGCAAAGGTTTTTGATAATTTCTCAGAGTTTATTTCTTTGTTACGCCCTGCAATGAAAAACGCAGGAAAAATTGTTGGAACTGACGTTACCGCTGTTGGCGAGTTAGTTCGTTTATTAAGAGAAGAAGCCAAGGTAATTTAGGAGAAATGATAATGGAAAATAAATTTTTAGTAGTTATTGAACAAAGAAATGGTGTTATTAAAAAATCTTCAATTGAAGCTGCTTACAAGGCTAAACAAGTTAGTGCTAGTTTTAACTATAATGTTGAAGCTGTTGTTGTAGGTGCTAATGTTGATGATTTTTCTGTTTTAGGAAAAGTAGGAATTGAAAATGTTACTTTTATTAAAAATACGGAATTGGATAATTATTCATCTTCTGCATATACTAAATTATTAACCGAATATGTAAACACTAAAGGATTTGAATATATTTTTATTTCAAATTCATCATTCGGCAAAGATTTAGCCCCAAGATTATCTGCAAAACTTAATTGCGGTTTAGTGATGGATTGTATTAGTTTATCTATTGAATCCGATACAATTATTGCAACTCGTCCAATATTTGCCGGAAAGTTGTTAATGCAGCAAAAATTGACTTCAAAAATTAAAATATACAATTTACGTCCTAATGTTTTTGGTATGGTAGAATGTCCGGAAGTTGCAGTATCTGTTACTGCTATTGATGCAAGTGACTTAAATTTAAGTTCAAAAACAGTTGAAGTCAAAAAAGCCGGTGGAAAACTTGATGTTGCTGAAGCTGATATAATTGTTTCGGGTGGTAGAGGTCTGAAAGCTGCGGAAAGCTTTAATTTAATTGAAAACTTAGCCGCTGAATTAGGTGCTGCTGTTGGTGCTTCGCGTGCCGTAGTGGATGCCGGTTGGAGACCTCATGGTGAACAAGTAGGACAGACAGGTAAAACAGTTTCGCCAAATTTGTATTTTGCTGTTGGTATTTCAGGTGCAATTCAGCATATTGCAGGTATGCGTTCTTCAAAATATATTGTTGCAATTAATAAAGATAAAGATGCTCCTATTTTTCAAATAGCTGATTATGGGATAGTAGCCGATGCTTTTGAAATATTACCTGCATTAACTGCAGAAATTAAGAAAATAAAACAATAAAATAAGATATTATATTGGAAAAAATAGAAGTAGAAGTATTAGGATTATCAGCAAACGCCGGCAGAAATGGGGCGTTTGCTTTAATATTAAAAGAAATATACGGTATCAGAAGATTACCTATTTTAATTGGTTCTTTTGAAGCTCAAGCTATTGCTTTACCGCTTGACGGTACAAAACCTCCCCGTCCGTTACCACATGACTTAATTAAAAGTTTTTGTGATAATTTAGGTGCTAATGTTGTGGAAGTTTTTATTGACGAGCTTAAAGACAGTACTTTTTATGCAAAAATTCTCATCGAATATTCAACAATGACAACAGAAATTGATTCAAGACCTTCTGATGCTGTTGCTTTAGCAGTCAGAACAGGTGCTCCAATTTATGTAAGTTCGGTTGTAATGGATTTAGCAAGTTTTAACCCTGCTAATGATACTAATGAATCTCCCGATTCTGATTTTGAGGATGAGGAAGAAGATATATTTAATATAAACGAAAAACATGATAAGGAACCAATAAATATATCTGAGGAATCTAAAATTGCTACACTTCAAGATCAACTACGCGAAGCAATTGAAAAAGAGGATTATGAAAGAGCTGCTAAAATTAGAGATGAAATAGAAAAAATTAAAAATAACCTTAGTTAAAAGCACTTTCCCCAATTATACATTCCGTGCAGTGACTTTTTGAGCAGTAACTTCTAAATAATTCTATCATTCCTTGTGTTAGTATTGTTTTTTCAAGATATTGCTCCATTTCTAAACTTGCTGCAACATCCGAAATTATTTTATTATCCGATTTTTGTTTAAAAATATTATACATCTGTAATATCTTTTTTGAATAGTTCGGCAACCCAAATACGTCAAAATAAACAGTAAAAAACGGAAATATTACATTAATAATTATTTCGTCTGCGCGCTGTGCTCCAACAAAATATTTAATTTCGCTTTTAATTGGTTTTTCAAACACATAATGTTCGCGCCAATACCCTTCAGCTTTAATTACAAATAAATTTCTAATTGAATTTATCAATACTTCTATATTGTGAATTTCCTTAATTTTTCGAATAATTACTTCAATAAGATTTTTATTTATCAATGAATCTAAAAATCTTGCTCCGCCTGCTATTCTTATAGTTGGAAAGTTTTGAGGGCGCAATTTAAAGAAGTGCCATTCAATGTCTTCTAAAACATTACCATCATAAAAACCCTTGGAATTTTGCCAGCATTTCATTACTCCTTTGATATAATCCGAAAGATTCGAAGAATCCGATTTTAGGTTCTCATTAAAAAGATTACCGATATTAAATAATACTGCTTCATAACACTGAACAATATTTTCGGAGTTTAATAATCGAAGAAACTTTAAGTCAGCTGCTTTTGCGAGTTCATTCATTGGAATTTTGTTTTTGGAATAACCAAGAGCTTCAAAGATTAGTTCATAAAATACTTGTTCCCAAATATCTTTTTGATGCAAATCGGAATAATTAATATTTTGGGCTATTGTTTCGGGACTCATTTGATAAGCAACTGCTGGTTCCTTGCAGCTTAATGAGTTTAAGTATGCTAATTCTTTTAACCGTAGAACAATTTTTTCGCATTTTTTATTAAGTCTTTCCATTCCCAATTTTAATAATGCGTCTATTTTGATTGATTCAGGAATGTGTTTTATAGAATCGTGACATTTTAATTGATTATGAAGAAACCCATTATCTTTTTCAATCTTTTTGCAAAAAAGATCGATTAGTCCTTGTTCAAGATAATTTACCAATACTAAAGTGGGTACTTTTCTGCCATCCCTTGTATAAACATATTGATGACTTTGCTTGTTAAATAATGAAACATGCAAAATAACCTTATTATATTTATTATTTATATTGTGCCCATGGTTTACCCAGTCGTTGTAGTTTATATCTATTTCAACATCACCTATAAAAACAAAATTTCCAATTCTAATGCGGGTGTTTCTAAAATCAGGGCCGGCCTCATCGTTATTAAACATTCCGATATCCAAAATTTCAATATCTTCCCCGCCAGCTGTTTTAAGTGCTCCTAAATTTTTATGATTTATCCATTGTTCATAAAGAATTTCTTCGGTTACTTTTGGTAATTCCACATTAACCTCGCTTAAAACTGAACTATTATTTTTTGTAATTAATAATAATATTAAAATTACTCATATAGTATTTTAATATTATATAAAATAAATTCAAATGTCAAGCTATTTAGGAAAGGGATTCTATAATTTTATTATAAGATTTAATGGATTCTTCGATTTTAGATGGGAAATTTGGACTATTATCACAATATAATAACCCGCGGCTGATGTTAATCATATATTTTGTGATATTATTATTAGTAAAAAGAGATACAACTTCTTCAAGGCTGCCCCCCTGTGCACCTACACCGGGTAACAAAACAAATAAATCATTAAATTCCAAAATATTTAATTTTAATTCTTCAATATTAGTTGCACCAAAAACGATTCCGCAATTTTTATTGGCATTCCAAATATTAACCTTATTTAGTACTTCCTGATAGAGGTAATTTCCGGAATTTAATTTTGCTTTTTCAAAATCTACTGCACTTTTATTTGAAGTTAAAACAAGAACAAAATTTATTTTATCAGTGTACTCTAAAAAAGGAGAAATAGAATCAATACCCATATAAGGATTAAGAGTTACCGAATCAAACTTATGGTATTCATAAATAGATTTTGCGTACATTTGAGAAGTGTTCCCAATATCTCCTCTTTTTGCATCCCCTATTGTTAAAATATTTTTTGGTATGTATTCTAATGTTTTTTCTAATATTTCAATACCTTGTGGGCCGTATTTTTCATAAAATGCAAAGTTAATCTTATAACTTCCGGCATAATTACATGTATTTTCAATAACAATTTGGTTAAATTTTAAAATTGGCTCTTTTTCTTTTTTTATAAAATCAGGAATTTTTTCATAATCTGTGTCAAGTCCCACACATATATGCAAATTCCTTTTAGCAGCATCAATAAACTTATCTTGCGCATTTTGCATAATTTAACTCTCCTTACGATTATTATAAATATTTAATGTAAACCCAATTAAAATAATATTAACTAATAATGAACTGCCGCCATAACTTAAAAATGGTAAAGGTAAACCCACAACAGGAGTAACACCTAAATTCATGCCCAAATTTATGGCAAAATGTGTAAACATTAAGGCTAATACACCAACAGCCACAAGACTGCTGAATTTGTTTGAAGCATTATATGAAAGATTAATCAATCGAACAAATAAGAATAAAAACAATCCTAATGTAATAACACTGCCAATAAAACCAAATTCTTCACCAATTACGCAAAAAATAAAATCAGTCCATTGTTCAGGAATAAATCGTAACTGTGTTTGGTTGCCGTGTAAAAAACCTTTTCCAAACATTCCTCCGGAACCAATAGCTACTTTTGCCTGTAGAGCATTATATCCGGCACCCAAAGGATCAGCTTCAGGATTAACAAATGTTAATATTCTATTTTGTTGATGCGGTCTTAAATAACGCAAAGCAAAATCGAAAAAGAAACCAGCAGCAATATTTGTTATTAAAACAGATGCACTTGTAAATATATTTTTCTTAAAATAGAATAATAAAACCAAAACTGCCAAAAGTGTAATTAAAAAAGCTACAGTACCAAATAACGATGCAAAGGCTGCAACTCCTGGTGATAAAACAACAAATAACGTGAATAAACTGATTCCGCTCCAAAATACCATAGTTATGGTAATAGTAACGAATACAATTGAGGTCCCAAAATCCGGTTCAGCAAGAATTAGAATAACCGGTAATCCGCCAATGGCCAAGGCCATTCCAATTTCTTTAATGTTATTCAAATCCCTTTTCTTCTCTGATAACCAATAGGCTAACATCAATATTGTCCCAATTTTAGCAAATTCCGAAGGCTGAAATCCAAAAAATCCAAGATTTAACCAGCTTTTAGCCCCATATACTTGTTTCCCAATAAAATGTACAGCAATTAATAAAACAATTGAAGCAATGTAACTAGGAACTGATGCAAATTTTATAAACTGTGAAGGAATAATATAAATAAAAAACAATGTTATAAGTGATCCTATTGCCCAAAACAATTGTCTTGAAAAATTGGATGATGCAGTAGGATGATTTACTGTTGCACTATATATCGCAATCAACCCAAAAATAGTTAATAATACAGTAGGTATAAAAATTGCAAAATCAAATTTATCTTTGAACCTTGATCCAACTTTCATCTAGTCGCCTTTTACTGAATCGATTACAATGGTTTCTTTTTTAACAACATTTTTATTTTTCGTCAAATAAGCAATCATAACATCCCGTGCAATTGGAGCAGCATGAGTACCACCAAAACCTACATTATGAACAATAACAGCAACAGCTATTTTGGGGTTATCAAATGGGGCAAAACCAATAAAAAGTGCATGATCTTTACCATGCGGATTTTGAGATGTTCCGGTTTTACCGGCAATTACAAAATCGCTTTGCTTAATATGAGTAGCTGTACCTGCACCGTTAACAACTAAATACATTCCTTGTCTAACAATATCAAAATATTCTTTTTTTATATCTACTTTAACTTCTTTTTTATTAAAGGGAATAAATTTATGGCTTTTATTATCTACAAAACCTTTAACAAAATGCGGTTCATAAGTAATACCAAAATTAGCAAGCATTGCGGTGTATTGTGCTAATTGAATAATTGAAGTACTTAACTCACCTTGACCAATTCCAAGACTTACTAGAAATCCATTACCCCATTTGTTTTTACCAAAAGCTTTATCGTAATATGCTCTGTTTGGTACAAGTCCGGCTAATTCTTCACCAATATCAACTCCGGTTTTTCTTCCAAATCCAAATTTATGAGCATAATCAGACCATTTGTCAATTCCAATTTTTAGAATTAATTGATAATAAAATGTATTACACGATTTTTCAATAGAATGCATGATATCCATATTTCCATGAGCACCATGACACTTAAAAAATCGGTTTCCATACTGAAAACCACCAGGACAATTAATATGATAATCCGGAGTAATAATACCCTCCTGCAAAGCTAGCAAAGCCTCAAACATTTTAAATGTTGAACCGGGAGGATTTACAGATAACGTGGCTCGATTAAACAAAGGTTTATTAGGATCTTTTAATAATTGAGACCATTCATTATTTGTAGTAAATGAAGTTAATTTTTCTAAATCAAAATCAGGAGAACTGACAAATGCAATAATTTCTCCGGTACTAGGTTCAACGGCAACAAGAGCCCCTTGACGTCCCATAAAACCATCTTCGGCAGCTTTTTGTGCGGCTAAATCTATTCCTAATACTAAGTCATCCCCTTTTACAACCTTTTTATCTTCTTCACCATTATTGTATCTTCCAATAACACGCTGCTGGGCATCAAATAATATATATTTTATTCCCTTTTCACCACGTAAATATTTTTCATATCCACGCTCAATGCCGGTTAAACCAATCATATCACCCATTTGATATTCGCCTTTATGCTGTTTTAGTTTTTCAGGTGATATTTCCCTGATATAACCAAACATATGAGCACCTCTAACTCCATGCGAATAATCTCTTTCAGAGTCTGTTATGTAATTTACACCGGGCAAATCATCGGAGTTCTCTTCGTACCAAGCAATAAATCTAAAATCAACTCCCCTTTTAATTAAACGGGGAATATATTTTGAATAACTTCTGCTTTGGTACAACATTTTTGCTAATGTTCCCGGTTCAAATCCAAGATGTTCATCTAATTTTTGATTTAACTTTTCATCATAAAACGCAGGAGTAATTTGAACTGAAAAAGAGGGACGGTTGTTGACCAATACATTATAATTTCTGTCATAAACTATACCGCGCGGAGCTTGTTGATATATTTCTTTAATACTGTTTTCAGATGATTTTTCATTATAAAGTAAATTATCAATTAACTGCATTTTAATCATTTGAAAAAGGAGGACAAAACTAAAACCAATAATAATTACCGAAAGAATGGATTTGCGCGAACTTGAGGCTATTTCTACATCAATCATTTTATTCTTTCAACTTTATTGTTATATATTATTGAAGGAAGGCTAAAAGCGGAAGTATACAGTCCGGGTAAAATACTTCTTTTAAAAACAAATAATGCTACAGTAGAAATATCTTCGGAAGCGGACAAAATCGAAATAATCAGCGAATCAATACTTGAGCAAATAAACACAATAAACATAAACAGTACAGATCCTAATGTTAAATCGATTTTATTTTCATTAAAAAAATAACCGGCAATAAAACCAGCTATGGTTTTACTGAACATTGAGCTGCCAATCATACCGCCCGAAATTAAATCAAATAAAAATCCAACAATAAAACCAAGAACCATTCCAAACATTTGTCCTTCTTTTATTGAGAAATAAATAACAGGTAAAATTATTAAATCCGGTCCAATATTACGATATGAGATTAACGGTGCAATAGTTAACTGAATGAGAACTAAAGGAATACAAATTGATATGGGTAAAATAAACTTTTTTATCATCTTTTTATATTATTAACTAAACTTTTTAACGAATCTATTTGCGGCTCTCTTTTTATGGGAAGAACATATACGTGAGAAAGCCATTCAATATTAACAAACGGTTGAACAATAACAAGACTAATATATCCGGTCGAATTTCGTTCTTTTTCCTTTACAATACCAACAGGAATGTTTGCAGGAAGAATTGAACTGAAATCGGAAGTAATTATTCTATCACCAATTAAAACATCATCAATTCCTTGTATATTGGAGATAATTAATGCGTTACCGTCCCAACGTAAAATTCCGTCAATTCCGCTTCTCTGATCTTTAACCGCAATTTTGAGATGAGCATTATTAATATGCCTAACAAGTGAATAATTATCGCTAGTCTGTTGCACAATTCCAACAAGTCCTTTATCATTAATAACCGGCATCCCTTTTGAAACACCATTGTCAGAGCCAACATCTAAAATTAAATTACCCTGTACGGCTGATACAAGCTTAGAAACGACTGTAGCACCAATAATTTTTGTTTTTGCGGTATCTTGCATTTTGATTAGACTTTTTAATTCAAGATTTTGCAGTGCGTATTCACGAAGCAAATTATTTTCCAACATCAATTCGGCATTTTTTCGTTTTAATGCCAAAATGTTATCTTCATTATAAAACATGTGTACAATGTCGGTAAATAGAGAATTAAAAACAGAAAATGTTCCAAAAGAATATCTTCTAATGGCGTTCATTCCTTCACTATCATTTAATGATAAGAAGAATAAACTAATAATTAAAAGAATACATAAATAAATATATTCCTTTAATAAAAAATAAAATCTTTGAAAAAAACTACGCATCAATAAGTACGTTTACGAATAAATACTTTTGAATATCTATTAATGTTATCAATAGCTTTTCCTGTTCCTCTTACAACAGCAGTTAAAGGATCATCAGTTACATGAACCGGTAATTTTGTTTCCATTCTTATACGTTCATCTAAACCTTTTAACAAAGCACCACCACCTGAAAGCATAACACCTCTTTCCAAAATATCAGCCGATAATTCCGGCGGGGTCCTTTCTAAAGTAGCTTTTACTGCTTCAACAATTTGCGTAATATTTTCGTGAAGTGCTTCCCTAATTTCAACACTGCTTACTTCAGCGGTTTTAGGAATACCCCCAACTAAATCGCGTCCTTTAACTTGAATAGTTATTTCCTCTTTTAGTGGAACGGCAGAACCAACTTCACATTTAATAACTTCGCTTGTTCTTTCACCAATTAATAAGTTATAATTTTTCTTAAAAAATTGCATAATGGCGTTATTCATCTCATCACCGGCAATTCTAATTGATTCTTCGTGAACTATACCTGATAAAGCAATTACAGCAATTTCGGTAGTACCACCACCAATATCAATAATCATATTTCCTATTGGAGCTTCAACATCCAAACCTACGCCAATTGCCGCTGCCATGGGCTCGGCAATTAAATGAACTTCTTTGGCACCTGCATGTTCGGCAGCGTCTCTTACAGCTCGTTTTTCAACTTCAGTAACACCGCTTGGTACAGCAATCACAATTCTACGGGTAGAAAATGAACCGGCACTCACTTTACGAATAAACTCTTTTATCATTGCTTCAGCAATTTCAAAATCCGCAATAACACCATCTCTCATCGGTCTAACTACACGAATATCTTTATGTTCACGTCCCTGCATTTCTTTAGCTTTATTACCAATAGCAATAATTTTTTTTGTTGATCTTTCAAATGCAACAATAGAAGGTTCATTTAGAACGATATTTTTACCTTTTAAATAAACAAGAGTATTAGCTGTACCTAAATCAATTGCAATATCTGTCGAAAATATATTCAAAAAACCCATAATTCCTCTTAATGTTTAAAATTTCTAACGCCGGTAAAATACATAGCAATTCCGCTAGTATTGGCAGCCGCAATAACTTCATTGTCACGAACTGATCCACCTGGTTGAATAACCGCTGTAATTCCGTTTCTTATTATTTCTTCCAATCCATCTGCAAATGGAAAAAAAGCGTCTGAAGCGGCAACAGCTCCTACTAATGAATGATTTTGTTCTTTTGCTTTAATAGCAGCAATTTTTGCGGAATCAACTCTGGACATTTGACCAGCGCCAACGCCTATTACTTTTTTATCTTTTACATAAATTATTGTGTTAGATTTAACATGTTTACATATTACCCAAGCCAGTTTCAAATCTTCATATTCCGATTCACTGCATCTTTTATTAGTAACTAATTTTAAAGATTCTTTTGGAAATACAGATTTGTCAGATTCTTGAACTAATAAACCGCCAATAACACTTTTAATTTGTTGATCTGCTTTTTGTATATTTTTAATCTTAATAATTCTTCTGTTTTTCTTTTTCCTTAATTCTTCTAATGCTTCAACATCATATTCAGGCGCACAAATAATTTCAAGGAATATTTCATTTAATTTTTTAGCAGTTGATAAATCAACTTTATCGTTAAAAACCACAATGCCGCCAAATGATGAAACCGGATCGGTTGATAAAGCTCTTTCATAAGCTTCGTAAACATTATTTCCAATTGCGGCACCACAAGGATTTGTATGTTTAATAATTGCACATGAGGTTTTTTCCATGTCGCTTATTAATTCAACAGCAGCACTTAAATCAACAATATTATTATAGGATAACTCTTTACCATGAAGAAATTCAAAATAATTATCAAAATTTCCATAATAATATGCTTTTTGATGTGGGTTTTCACCATATCTGAGTTCTTCATATAACTTGTAGTTTAATCGAATATCAGATTTTTCAAGTTTAAATTCTTTTTCAAAATAATTAGAAATTACAGTATCGTAATATGCGGTATGTGAAAATGCGGCAACTGCAAGTTTTTGTTTTTCAGTAATATCTAATTTCCCTTCTTCTAATAACAAAATAAAATTATCGTATTGTGAAGGATTGGTTAAAACAGAAACATATTTGTAGTTTTTTGCTGCGGCTCTTATTAAACTTGGCCCGCCGATATCAATATTTTCAACTTTTGTATCTAAATCAATATCTTCTCGTAATGCAACCTGTGGAAAAGGATATAAATTAACACAAACAATATCAATTTGATTAATATTGTTTTCAACTGCTTGTTTAATATCTTCTTCTTCATCGGGTCTAAATAAAATTCCTCCAAATATTTTGGGTTGTAATGTTTTTACTCTCCCATCAAATATTTCAGGAAAACCTGTATAGTCACTTACTTCAACACATATTACCGAATTATCATTCAAAATTTTAGCGGTTTTCCCTGTAGCTAAAATTGTATAGCCAAAGACATTTAATTTTTTACAAAAATCAACAATTTTGTCTTTATCGGAAACACTTACTAAAGCATATTTGTTCGATTTCATAATTTACTCATTAATATAAACTCTATTATTTTTAATAATTATTTTTTGTTCGGCAAATTTATGAATAACGTAAGGTAATATTACATGTTCAACCTTTAAAACTCTTAAAGCTACTTCCTCAGCATTATTAACATTAGAAATATCTACTGCTTTTTGAGCAATAATTATTCCCTCATCATAAACTTTGTTGACAAAATGAACAGTTACACCGGATACTTGAACAGATTTATTAAATACAGCTTGATGTACATTAATTCCGTACATACCTTTCCCCCCAAATGAGGGAAGCAATGCAGGATGAATATTAATAATTTTATTTTCAAATTTATCAATAAAACTATCAGGAATTTTTTTTAAAAATCCCGCTAAAACTATTAAATCAACTTTATTCTCTGTTAATATTTCGGATAAACAATAATACGAATTTTCAACTTCCGATTTAGCTGCGCTTAGTATAAACACAGGAATATTTTCCTTTTTTGCTATTTCTAAGCCATAAGCATCTTCATTATTAGAAATTACAAACTTAACTGCAACTTTGTCAGGATATATTCTAAAATATTCAATTATAGAAGCTAAATTAGAACCTCTACCTGAAATAAAAACTGCAATATTTAACATATTTTACTAATTCAGTTTTAAAATGTATTTAAAATATGACTAATTATCAACTACAAAAATAATCTTAATCAATCTTTAATTTACGTTTAAGGTTATTAATTAAGGGCTGATATTTTTCTTTAAATGAATATTCGTTAGTATCTTCTGCAAGATTTATATACTTAACAGCATCATTTGTTTTTTTAATTTTATAAAAATATAAAGCTTTGAGATAATTAAAATATGGAATACCCCATTTTTCTCTATCAAATTTTTTTGGATAAACTTTTGTTAAATAATAGTTTGCGTCATCCATTTCTTTTTTTTGTATAAAAGATTCAGCTAAATATAAATATCCAATAAATTTCGAATCCTCGTCTTTATAGCTGCTTAGATGTTTTTTTAAGTTAGATATTACAGAATCATATTTTGCGGCTTCAAGGTTATTTTGATTTGTTAATAAGTTTAGTCTTTCAAAACTCCAGCCATAATTTTTTACTTTTTTACCCTCTTCCATAGCATAAATATCTTCTTGAATATCATCGTTACCCGAATTTATTCCGGATAGACATTTTACAGATTCATCTTTTTTCCCCAACATTTCATAACAAAATGCCGATCGATAACTAGCAATTCCCAAATAATCTGTTGTTCTGGTTAATTGAGTAAATTTATTATAATATTCAATAGCTTTTTCATAGTTGTTTTTTCTAAAGTAAATATCACCTTTTAAAAAGTAAGCAAAAGCTGTTGTTTGTTTAAAATTTTTATTATTTAATGAAATAACTCTATTTAATAATTTCTCGGCGTTTTGTAAGTCTCTATTTAACAAATGAGTTATAGCACATTGGTATAAAAACAATGTATTTTTAGGATATTTATTAATGATATTATATAGATTAATAGTTGAACTATCATATTCAGCAAAGTAATCGGAATAGATTTTACCTAAATGAAATGAAGCCTCAGTTTTTGAATCAGTTCCATTTTTTAAGGCAATTTTTATATTATGAAAACCTTTATTTTGATCAGCTGTTAATCCTGTTAAATTTAGTGCCCATTTAAATACAGATGGTACAAATCCTAATGCATACTGAAAAACACCAATTCCTAAATTAGCATCATGGAAATTAGGATTTTCTTCTAAAACATCTTCAAAATAACCTATCGAACTTTTTGTAGCCCAAAATGCATCAAGATTTTTTTCAGCTGTTGATAAAGCCATAGCTTTAAACATAAATGCTTTACCAAGTAAATAATTTAATTCATATTTTTTATCGGCTTTTGCTAGTTTATTATTAAGTTTTTCAATACTCAGATCTAAATATTTAAAAAAAAACATCGTAGTCGCCGGCATCTTTGTTTCCTAAATAGGTCCAAAGATAATTTTGTGACATGTATAAATAGCCTTCCGGATCATTTGGATAATCCTCAATAATTTTATTATATATCTTTTCCGATTCTTGTATTTGAAAATTAAAAGATAATTCTAATCCCTTTTTTATCAGGTTATCTTTTTCTAAAGATAAAATGTTATTTGCTATGAAGACAAAAAACAAAAGAACAAATATTTTTTTCAAGATAAATTTTTCCCATGTGAATAATTGAGTGCGGCTTTTACAAATTCCCTAAATAATGGATGAGCCTTAGTAGCTCTGGATTTAAGTTCAGGATGAAACTGACATCCTAAAAACCAAGGATGATCCTTCAACTCAATAATTTCAACTAAAGTATTATCGGGTGAAACCCCTGAAATTACTATTCCATTATTTTCAAAAACTTCTCTAAATTTATTATTAAATTCATATCTATGCCTATGACGTTCTGAAATTTCGTCAATATCATAAGCTGTATAAGCGATTGAATCTTTTTTTAATTTACATTTATAAGCACCTAAACGCATTGTGCCGCCCTTACCTTTAACCTTCTTCTGTTCATTCATTAAATCAATAACACTAAAATTGTTTTTGACAAATTCAGAACTGTTAGCGTTTTTAATTCCGCAAACATTGCGTGCAAATTCAACTGCAGCAAGCTGCATTCCTAAACAAATACCAAAAAAAGGAACTTTATTTATTCTTGCATAATTTATTGCTATAATTTTTCCTTCAATACCTCTGTTACCAAAACCGCCTGGTATTAAAATACCGGCATAGTCTTTAAGTTTTTCATTAACATTCTTAGCTGTTAAATCTTCGGCGCGGACGTATTCGCATTTTACTTTTACAACATTTTCTGCACCAGCATGAACAAAGGCTTCCGAAATACTCTTATAAGCATCCTGAACTTCGGTATATTTACCGCAAACAGCTATATTAACCGTACCCTTTGGATTTTTAATTCGATCTACAAATTTTGTCCAAGCATCAATTTTAATATTAATATCAGGTAAATGTAAAAATTTTAATACAAGTCTATCGAATTTTTGTTTTAATAAAACCAGAGGTACTTCGTATATTGTTCCGCAATCATAAACAGATATCACGGCTTTTTTATGAACATTACAAAATGAAGCTATTTTTGATTTTATATCATCATCAAGTTCATGTTCGCTTCTGCAAGCTAATATATGAGGCTGTATTCCTAACTCTAACAAATTTTTAACACTATGCTGAGTTGGTTTTGTTTTCATTTCGCCGGCGGATGAAATATAAGGAACAAGAGTAACATGAATGCTAATGGCGTTTTTTCTGCCTAAATCGGACATCAATTGACGAATTGATTCCATAAATGGCAAACTTTCAATATCGCCTACTGTTCCGCCTATTTCAGTTATAATAATATCATATAAACCCGATTCACCTAAATGTTTCATCCGTTTTTTTATTTCATCGGTTATATGCGGAATAACTTGTACAGTCGCACCAAGATAATCGCCTCGCCTTTCGCGCTGTATAACTTCATCATAAACTTGACCGGTTGTTGTATTATTTGCCCTTGACATATTCGTATCAAGAAATCTTTCATAATGACCTAAATCAAGATCAGTTTCAGCTCCATCATCGGTTACAAAAACCTCTCCATGCTGAAAAGGATTCATTGTTCCCGGATCAACATTAATATACGGATCAAATTTTTGGATAGTTACACTATAGCCGCGTTGTTTTAACAATAAACCTAATGAAGAAGCAGTAATTCCCTTTCCCAAAGATGAAACAACCCCACCTGTAACAAAAACGTACTTAACTTTTTTTTGGAAATCCATGGCAATATTAAAATTATGTAAATTTAAAGATAACTAAAATTTATATAATTTATAAGTCATTTTTTATATATTTTTTTAAATTGCAAAAATATTTTAGAATTAAATTAAAAAAAAATGAGTATTATTTATCTGCGCCATCTATGTCTGAAACGCAATTTATTCATAAATCGCTTCTTTATTCTTAAACTATCTTGTTGATCAAATTTTTTATGATGGGCATCATTTTTTAATTTGGGCTTAAAATCAGGGTCAAGACTATTAGGAATACCATCACCATCTTTATCCGGTGCAAAATCATTAATTCCGTCACCATTAAGATCTATAAATCTTTTACCTTTAAAACAACACTTAATACTATCTTTTTGAATAGTTTTTGTTATTGTAGAATCGTTTTGGAAATCCATACATCTTATTTTGTATGGAAAAGTTAAAACAATAATAGTTGATAATATATAATATATAATTTTCATAACATATATATAACAAAAAATAAGCCAAAATAAAACGATCAAAATGAATCTATTTATAATATTTTTTTAATATTTACCTGCTTTATGTCGAACATTTCGACATTTTTGTCGATAAAAGTAATTAATTGGTTTGTTTTCTTCAAAATGTTAATATTTTTTGATTGGCATACCGATTGTATAAGAATGGTAAAACAATTCAAAAAAAATGGAGTATCTTATGAAACTGTTAAATCAAATAACAATAATAGTTCTTTTTGTTTCCTTTTGCTTTTTAACTGATATAAATGCCCAAAACGGTAACTGCTGTGGAAACAACTATCGTCATGGTGGAAAACATAATAAACAAAAAGGAATGTGTCAATACAACAATAATAATGTTGGTTACGACCTTAAAACCGAGGAAACTTTAAAAGGAACAATGGAAGATTTTGAAGTTGTAAAAAGAAATATGAATAGAGGTGGATTACATATTACCTTAAATACGGGGAACTCTAAAGTTGCTGTACATGTTGGACCTACCTGGTTTTTAGATGAGATTAATTTAGATATTAATAAGGGTGATAAATTGGAAGTATTTGGTTCAAAAGTTATTACAGAAAATGATACATTCTTTATAGCATCTAAAATTACTAAAGGGAACAAAGAATTTTCGTTGCGCGACAAATATGGTTTTCCAAAATGGAGCCATGGCAGAAACAAATCTGTAAAAAATTAATCATTTCGCTAAATAATCGGGAAGTAATTCCCGATTATTCTAAATATTTTACTATTTTTATATAAACACAAACTAAGGGGATGTATGAAAAAGATTTACCTGATTTTATCTTTAATCTGTTTATTTTCTAATAATAGTTTCGCTCAATGGCAAACGGAATGGTCAAGTCCTTCAATCTCGGGAGCTTTTGTATCCGGATGGATAAATTTTGAAATCTCAGGCGACAAATGGGTTAATAGGATGTATTCTATAGATGTAAACACTTTCCAAATTATGGAATCCGTTTATAATACAACACCAAAATATACTTATACATTCACTCAAGCCGAAAAAAACGCCGGATACTTAATTTATTCATTACAAACCGATTTAACCGGTGATGGCATTACGGAGTTTTATGTGTTATCTTCGTATGGAACCGCAACCCCTTATAGACAAGGTTTTAAGATAATTGACATTACAAATAATAACATTTTGCTCGAAAAAAATGAAACTTCTTTTTATTATGATATTCCATCAATTTGGGATGTTGATAATGATGGAGTTTTGGAGTGCCTTGTTGTTAAATACGATTATCCTAACTTTACAAGCAGTAATTTATTTGTTTATAATACAGGGGTAAATACTTCTGTTGCAAGCGATAAAAAAACGCAGATTAAATTTGAACTGAAGCAAAATTATCCAAATCCTTTTAATCCTTCCACCAAAATTGAATTTTCAATAAATGAGTCAGAGAACGTTTCTATTGACATTTATAATATTAATGGTGAATTAGTTAAAACTTTACTTAATGAAAGCTTAAGTAAGGGAAATCACCAAGTATCTTGGAATGGGACTACAAATGATGGACAAAGAGTATCTTCAGGTGCTTATTTTTATAAACTTAATGTTGGAAATGTTTCAACAGTAAAGAAAATGATAATTTTAAAGTGAGAATATAAATGAATAACCTTAAAATACCTTCCAATATAGCAATTAGTGATAGCGGATTTATTTTTCTGCCTACTACAGGAGAAACTTTTACTGTAAATTTTTTAGGAAGCGAAATAATTAAGCTGTTAAAAGTTGATAAAAGTTATAACGAAATAATAGATTATTTATCAGATGAATATGATGCGGAAACAAAAACTATAACTAATGATTTAAATGATTTCTTAAATCAATTAAAAAACTTAAATGTGTTAAAAGAGATATGAGAATAGCTGTCACGGGATTAAACAATATTGATAGTCCGGGACCTGGTGTTCCGGTTATAAGAGGACTTAGAGACTCAAAGGTTCTAAATGCAGAAATTATTGGATTAATTTACGATACACTTGAACCCGGTCCTTATATGGAAAATGTAGCTAATAATAATTTCATTATTCCCTATCCATCTGCGGGACTTGAAACCTTATATCAACGAATAGCTTTTATTCACTCTAAATTGCCAATTGATATTATAATTCCAACATTAGATTCTGAATTATACGGTTTTATCAAATTGGTACCTAGATTTGAAAAATTAGGAATAAAAACATATCTTCCCGATTTAGACCAATTAAATTTACGGGCAAAAGATAAACTGTTTGAATTTTGCAAACTCAATAATTTTAAAGCTCCTACAAATGTATTAGCTAATTCAATTCATGATTTATATGAAATCCCTTCAAAATTATCTTATCCGGTTGTAGTAAAAGGAATTTTTTATGACGCCTATATAGTAAATAACTTTGATGAAGCAGTAACGGCATTTAATAAAATTAGATTTAAATGGGGGCTGCCAATTATCATCCAAGAATTTATTGGAGGAGATGAATATAATGTTTGTGCTTTAGGTGATGGTACCGGCAAAACTATTGGTGCAGTACCCATGAAAAAATTATATATTACAGATAAAGGAAAAGGCTGGGCTGGAATTACTTTAGATGATCAGGAATTAATAAATCTTTCTAAAGATATTATTGAAAAGTTAAGCTGGAAAAGTGGAATTGAGTTAGAGTTTGTTAAAGAAAAAAAATCAAACGAATATTATCTGCTGGAAATTAATCCAAGATTCCCTGCTTGGGTTTATCTTGCGGTTGCTGCCGGGCAAAATTTACCAGAAGCATTAGTCCAAATGGCATTAGGTAAAGAAGTAAAATCATTTGAAAGTTACGAAGTTGGTAAAATGTTTATTCGATATTCGTGGGATTATATAACGGATATTAAAAGATTTGAAGAATTTACTGTTAATGGAGAATTAAATCATGGCTAAAAAATTATATGAAAGGCCGGTAATAACAAAACATTATTCCGGATTTATGAATAAATTTGGCAGTGCGCCTGTTTCGCAGTATAAATCGGATATTGAAGGAATTCAAGTAAAAGATTTAGCTGATAAATTTGGATCACCTTTATTCGTTTTATCAGAAAAAAGGATTCGAGAAAATCAAAAAAATGCATATAGAATCTTTAAAACGCGATATCCAAAAATCCAATTTGCCTGGTCGTATAAAACAAACTATCTAAAAGCAGTTTGTAATACTTTTCACCAGGAAGGTTCATGGGCCGAAGTAGTAAGCGAATTTGAATATGATAAAGCTAGAAATGCAGGTATGCCTGGATCTAAAATAATTTTTAACGGTCCGGCTAAAAGCAGACAAGCTTTAGAAAAAGCAATAAAGGAAAAAGCTAAAATTCACATAGATCATTTTGATGAACTCTATTTAATTATTGAAATTGTTGATGAATTAAATTTAACTGCTGATGTAGCAATTAGAGTGAACATGGATACAGGGATATATCCCAAATGGGATAGATTTGGGTTTAATTATGAAAATGGTGAAGCATTAGAAGCTCTGAGAAGGATAGTTCATGTAAAAAAATTAAATATTGTTGGTCTTCATTCGCATATTGGTACTTATATGATGAGTACTGATGCTTATAAAATTGCAGTAACTAAACTTGTAGATTTAGCAAATTATTTACGCAATGATCATGATGTTTTGTTGGATTATATTGATATTGGCGGCGGATTGCCATCAAACAATACTCTTAAAGGCCAATATCTTTCAGCCGATGAGATGTTGCCATCTTTGGAGCAATATGCCGAAGCCATTACATCTCCTTTATTTACAATGCGGTTAAGCAATGACGAAATGCCAACTTTAATTCTGGAAACCGGCCGTGCACTGATTGATGATGCGGGATATTTGATTACTACTGTTTTAGCAAACAAAAGACTTTCTGATGGAAGAAGAGCAATTATAATTGATGCTGGTGTAAATATTTTATTTACTAGTTTTTGGTATAAACATAAAATTATACCCGCTCAGCCAACAACTCAGTTTACTGAAAATTCCTCAATTTACGGGCCTTTATGTATGAATATTGACTGTCTTCGGGAAGAAATATTATTCCCTTCAGTAAAAGTTGGAGACCATTTGGTAATTCATTATGTAGGTGCATATAACATGACACAATGGATGCAGTTTATTACAATGAGACCAAAAGTAGTTATGATTATGGAAGACGGTACAATTGAAATTATCAGAGAATTGGAAACAATAATGAATATTGAAAATAATGAAAGAATTCCAGAAAAATTAAATCATTTTTAGGTGACTTTTGAAAGAAAAAATAAATTATTTCTTTGATTCTATCTTTTACAGTTACTCGCAAATTTTATTTAGCAATCGTAGATGGTTTGGTGCCCTTGCTTTATGTGCTACTTTTATTATTCCTGAAATAGGTATTTTTGGATTAACAGGATTACTTATTTCTAATTTAGTGGCATTTTTATTAAAATTTGATAAAGATAGAATTAAAACCGGATTTTATGGTTTTAATGGTATATTGTTTGGATCGGCAATACCATTTTATTTTGAAATAAATTTTCAAATTATCTTATTTTTTATAATATTTATAATTATTACGTTTTTTATTTCAGCTGTGTTGGAACATTATTTGGCCACTGCATTTAATTTGCCGGGTTTAAGTTTACCGTTTATTATTAGTTTATATATCTTTTTAATTTTTATTACAAACTATAATACAGTTTATTTTAGAAATGTAAACTTTTTTAAGGAATTTCCTATTTTTGAATCAATGATTACCCCGGTTGCTTATTATTTTAAATCTCTGGCTATAATCTTTTTTCAAAAGAGTATACTTACAGGGATAATATTAAGCATAGGAATATTGTTTTTTTCCAGGGTACTTTTTATTAACAGTTTAATTGCTTATTCGTTAAATTATTTCATTTTAAGTTTGGTATTCCCCTATTTTGATAATGATTTATTATTGATTACTTCATTTAATTCAATATTAACTTCGTTTGCTTTAGGAGGTACTCTTATTTTAATTTCAAAAAAAACAGTACCCTTAATAGTATTATCAACCTTAATGGTAGTGGTTTTTACGGGATTTTTTGGGAAATTACTAATTGGTTATTTGTTACCCGTTGTTGTTTTACCATTTAATATTGTAGTCCTTTCGGTATTGTATAGCTTAAAATTTAGGAAGGAGCAAACTGATTTAGTGCTGCTATATTTTGCTCCAGGATCTCCTGAAGAAAATTTTTATTATCACAATAACAGAAAATTTCGTTTTGATAGATTTAAACTATTATTTACCGAATTACCTGTTTTTGGCGAGTGGTTTGTTTCTCAAGGTATTAACGGAAAACACACTCATAAACAAAGATTTAAAAATGCCTGGGATTTTATAATAAAAGATAATTCAAATGACGAATTTTCAAATTCCGGTGACAATTTAACCGATTATTTATGTTTTAATCTACCTGTAGTGGCTCCATTAGCCGGCAAGATTGTAAATTTAGTTGATAATGTACCAGATAATAAGGTTTCAGAAATAAATATTAAAAACAATTGGGGTAATACAATTGTAATTGATCATGGAAGCGGTTTGTTTTCATCACTTTCACACTTAAAACAAAAATCATTTAAGTTTAAACTTGGTGATTACGTAGAAAAAGGTGAAATTATAGCCTATTGTGGTAATAGCGGCAGATCCCCCTATCCGCATTTACATTTTCAATTTCAGTTGACCAATAAAATTGGAGACAAAACATTTGAATTTCCAATCTCTCATTTTATTGAACAGCAAGATGATTATTATTTATTAAGAACTTTTGATTTTCCGAAAGAAAACAGCAAAGTAAGCAATATTGAGGTTCACAAAAAGATAAAAAGAGCATTTAACTTTCAAATAGGTGACGAATATGAAATTGAATATATGCTTAATAATGAAACATTCACAGAAAATTGGGAAGTAGATATTGATATAAATAATCAATTGTTTATAAAATCAAATAATGGTTCAACAGCTTTTTTATATCATGTGGAAAAAGTGTTTTACATAACTAATTTTTTTGGGAATAAAAATTCGGCCTTATATTTCTTTTATTTATTGGCTTTAAAAGTGCCATTTATGTATAAAAACTTTTTAACATGGGAGGATGAATACCCGCTTCATTTGGTTGATAAGAGTATTATTAGATTTGTGTCGGAATTCTTTTTAACTTTAGGTGAACAAATTAAATCAAAGGTTAATTATAGTTATTCAATTAATAAACAGGATGACGATAATTTTCATTTACAAGCTGAAACCAAAATATTTGGAAAAAGTCTTTTTTCATTTTACAAACATGCCGGAAAAGGTGAACTAATAATTAATAATGAAGGATGTTTTTCAGAATATTCATATAAAAACACAAAATATAATTTTACCGCAAAATTTGTATACAACGAGGACACAACAATATGAAACAAAAACATTGGTTTATAATAGTGATATTATTTGTAACATTTATATCATATAATTGTAAAGATAGACAAACTGATAAATTGAACGCATTTACTAAATCTATTCAATACGAAAAAGAAAGCAAATATGATTTGGCATTAAAAGAAATCGAAAAGATTAAGAACGATTTCTCAGAAGACTATTTAACTAATTTGCGCTTAGGATGGTTATATTTTAATAATAAAAAATATACCGAATCGATTAAATATTATAACGAAGCTTTTCGATTGACGAGTAATAAAAGTATTGAATCGTTATTAGGTTTGACTTATCCATATGATGCTTTAGGTAAAACAGATGATTTAATAGAAATTTACAAAAAAATATTGGAAATAGATAATAATAATTATACTGCAAATCTCAAATTGGGAATAATATATTATTACAAAAAAAATTATCCTACAGCTAAAAATTTCTTTAGCAAAATGTATCCTTTATATTCTTCCGACTATAGTCTAAATTTATATTTAGGGTGGACATTGCTTAACTTAGATAATAAATTGAAGGCAAAAGAATATTTTATAAATGCACTTATTAATAATGTTAATGATGAAAGTGCAAAACAAGGATTGGAAGCTTGTAAATGAAAAAATTCATAATATTTTTAATAATATTTTATATAAATTCATTTGCTCAGGATTTTAACTTATCAGTCACTCCATCATCTTTTTATACTTATGGAAACTATAATAAAAATAAAACTTCACAAGGTTACTCTGCTTATGTTGCGTTTGCTTTTAATTATTATGATTTATTAACATTGGGTTACGATAAAACTGTTCTTAATGATAAGGCTGAATTTAAGTATAAACAAGATTTTTTTCTTATAAGCGGATTAAAAAATCTATATCCATATTACGTAAAATTTAATTATGGATATTTAGATGGGAGTTATGATTATAAACCATATGAATTTACCTACAAAGATTTTACTAATATTTATAATGTTTCGTTTTTAAGATATTTTGATAGTTTTTATGGTGGATTGGGTTATTCGTATATCAATGTTAATGGGCACAAATCAACAAAAATTAATCAAGCCCAAATTATTTTTGATTGGATTACCCTGCCGCAGCTTATTATTTCATACAGAGGAACTTATACAACAGTAAAATCAGATTTGCCAATTTACGAAGAATTTCTGCAAGGTGAATCATCAGATGATAATAGAAAATTGTTTTCTAATAATATCTCAATTAATTATTACGCTTCATTGCAATTATTTTTACGAGCTGAAGTTTCAACAGGAAAAAGAGCTTATTATTTTAACACAGACTACCTAACATTTTTTAATCAAGATGATACTCAAAATTTTTCATTCTCCGGCAAAATTGATTATGAATTAATTACTAAATTAAGAATTAATTTTACATATCAGTATTTAACGCTTGACCATTCAAAAATAAATTATTATTCTATGGGGTTAAGATATTATGTTTTTCAATTAATCTAGGTTAACAAATGAACTATAGAAAATTCGGGAATACTGATTTAATAATAAGCGAAATAGGTTTTGGTGCTTGGGGTATAGGCGGTCCCTCGATGGCTGGAAATATACCCATAGGCTGGGGAAATGTTAATGATGCTGAATCTTTTAAAGCATTAAAAGCCGCATACAATTTAGGTGTAAATTTTTATGATACTGCAGATTTTTATGGTTTAGGTCATTCGGAATCTTTGATTGGTGAAACTTTTTATAAAAATAACAATGTTATAATTGCAACAAAGGTTGGTCATAAAATTGCAGACGATCAATCGATACATTTAGATTATTCAAAACAACATATAATTAATGCATGTGAACAAAGTTTATTACGTCTTAAGCGAACTCATATAGATCTTTATCAACTCCATTCTGCTAAATTAGAGCACCTAAGGCAAGGTGAATGTATTGAAGCCATGGAAACATTAACTAAAGAAGGTAAAGTGCGTTATTGGGGCATTTCATTAAATACTTTTGATCCCTTTCCTGAAGCGGATTATTTTATTAATAATAATATTGGATCTTCATTTCAGATTGTTTATAACGTTATTAATCAAAAAGCAAAAGATTTAATTGAAACTTCAAGTAAACTTGGATATGGAATAATAGCTAGAATGCCATTACAATTTGGAATTCTTACAGGAAAGTTTGATAAAAATGCAGTATTTGAAAAAAATGATCATAGAGCTTTTAGGCTAACACCGGAAATTTTAACTATGGCTTTAGATGATACTGAAAATGTTTGGAAATTATTAAAAAAATATAACACAACTAAAACAGGTTTAAGTATAAGTTTTGTTTTATGCTCTAATGGAGTATCAACGGTTATTCCAGGAATTAAAACAGAATTTCAAGCAAAAGATAATATTTCAGGAATCGTAAATTTGGATCATGATGATTTGTTATATATTAACGGACTTTATGAAACGAATTTTTATAAAATTGTTGAATTTATGAAAAATCAAGGATAATTTTATTATATTATTTTAACATTTAAAATTTGTGAATATGCTTAAAGCTATTATAGTAGATAATAATCCCAGAACAAGAAGTTTATTAAATAAACTTTTGGAAGATAAATTTTCAATTGAAGTAAAATCATATGATTTTATTAAAATTTCTATTTCATTGATTAAATATTTTAATCCATCAATTTTATTTATTGATCAACCATTTCCCCAATTAGAAGGATATGAATTTTTAAAACAAATCAAATTAGATAATGACACTAAATCAATTCCTGTTGTTGTGATGCTTAATGCATTAGATAGAAAATATATTAGCTCATTAGCAGATTTGGGAATTTATCAAATATTATTTAAACCATATAACTTAGAAGAAATAATTCCAAAATTGGATGATTTTTTTTATAAGTGTATTAATAATAACGAAATTGCCAAAACAAATAGTATTAATAAAACTATAAAAACAATTTGCATCGATGATACTTTGCGTCAGTTAGATTTACTAATAGATAATGTTATTAAGGAAACAATATTAAAAAAAATAAACCTTGATGTTATTGTTATTCGTAATTATAAGATTGCTTCAATACCTGATAATTTAACATACAAATGTAATTATACAGATAGTATGAATAATTATTGTTTATCCCTTTCTTTAATTGCATCCGAACAAAGTTTAATTAATCTATATTCGAAAATTGAAAAAATTAAGGCAGATAAATTAACAGAACAAAGCTTATTAAAATGTAAAGATCTAGGAATTGCAATTTATAAGGAAATACTTAAATACCTAAAAAAACAAGGATTTAATTTTATTAAGGATAGTGAAGAAATTAATTTTAATTATAATAAAAAGCTGCAAAATAATCATTTAAGTATTTTGCTCACATTTGATAATATTGATTTATTTGCTTTTACATTAAATTATAAAAAAACCGCAGAGGATAATGATTCTCCGCGGTCCGAATAAATTATTAACTTACATCTTATTTAAGCAATAACATTTTTTTACTGATAATCTTATTTTCATATTCTATAGAGTATAAATAAACTCCGCTAGCCATTTTATTAGCATTAAATTCAACCTCATGAATTCCGCCGGAAATATTGTCAAATTTCTTTTCCTGTACAATTTTCCCCAATATATCATATATTTTTAAACTTACAAATCCGCTACTTGGAATTGAAAATTTAATTTTTGTAACAGGATTAAAAGGATTTGGATAATTTTGATATAGATAAATGTCGTTTGGTAAAATACGAGTATCTTCAACTGAAGAAATTAAGTCGTTTTCAAAAACAATTATTCCATTGGCTAAATCAACAACAAATATTTTATTATCTATTATTTGAACATCATAAGCATATAGATTCTTGTGATAAAAACCAACTTTAACCGGATTTGCAGGATCAATTATTGAATAAACAGCAATACCGCTATTTTCACATGCAATTACTGCATATTCATTATCAACAGAAACACCGGATACTTTTTCAACTGTGTTTATATAACTTATAATTTTGGGCAAGTTTGGATTTGAGATATCAATAATTCTTAATCCGCCTGTTTTATCGGCCAAATAAATTAAATTATTTTTTAACAGCAACGAAAAAGCTGAACCGGGTGTATCAACATATCCTATTTCAATTGGATTCAACAAATTGCTTATATCAAATATTCTTAATCCGCCTGTTTCAGCTGCTACATATAATAAATTACCATTAATTAACAAATCCCTAGCGTTGCCCGTAATAGCAATTAATCCTTTTTCTACAGGTTGATATAAATTTGTTATATCAAATATTCTTATTCCATATTCTTTATTTGCAACATATAAAATATTTCCCAAAACAGCAGATGATACAGCTTGCCCGTTAAAATTTAATGATGATAACAGTTCTATATTAGACGGATTAGAAATATTAAGAATTTTTATTCCTTTTGTTTCATCCGATAAATATGCAATGGAATCAATTATTTTTACTTTAACACTACTTCCATCCGAATTATAACCGCCAAGATAATTTAAATTATTTTCGTCACTTATATCTACAATATGTAAACCGCCGCCTCGTGAACAAATATATGCTTTATTATTATTAACAGTAAGAGAATTTGAAAACCCGTTTACTTTTAATGAATTAATTAACGTTACATTATAATTCCCTTCAGGAATGATCGAAAAAACAGCATCACTTTCGTCCAAAATTGAATTATTTAAATAACTTGAAACACGTATTTTACATTGAAATGATGTTACATCCGGTGTTATCCATTTAATTGTCTTTTGACTTGAAGGCAAATTATCCGAAATTAAATTCCAATTTGTTCCGTTATCTAATGTATACTCCACTTTATAGCTGGTAGTTGAACCAAAATTATCCCAATTAATAGATACTGTGTCACCTGAATTAAAATTCTCTCCCCCGTTGGGATACAAAGTGATAAGAGAATTTTCAATATGAACTTTAAATGAAATAGTATTTTGGACCTCGCCTATATCATATATACTTATTCCTCCAGCGGTGCCATTGGCAAGAAATATTTTAGGATCGGAGGCACTATTAATAAATGTTCGGCCTATATTAACACTTAAATTTGCATTGCCAATTACTCCACCTTTATTTGGTCCGCCGCCGGGTCTGTAAATAAATACTTCATCCGGTGGTCCATCTGCGTTTCCTTCATATCTTCTGTCAATCCTATATACTAACAAACCTTCACCAAAAAGTGAACTTTCAAAAATTGTGTTTCGTTTTCTATATTCTAAAACAAAATATTCATTTGTTGATTTAGGTGAAGCTATTTTATAACAATTATTTTCTGGTGAAGATAAAGGACTTAAAGAATATTCTCCATCAGTAGAAATAGTTGGTATTGATTCAATCCACAAACCATATTTATATTTCATGTGGGCACCCATATGTTGCGGTGGATTTAAATCATTTTCCATTAAATCCCATGCACCAACAGGAGAAATACCGTTATCGGTATAATGATATAAATCAGGAGAACCTAAGGAATGGAACATCTCATGGCACAATACTCCGACACTTGAGGTTGTTAAAAAATTTTGCAGCTGAAAATCATAAGTCATTACTCGTTTACCGTTTATATAAGCCGATTGGCTGTATAATGACCACATATGAGGCCATAATAATGAAGACCAGCCATTTGGTGAACCTGAGATAATAAAGCAAATATTATCAATATATCCGTCACTGTCACCATCAATAACCAAATTGGCAGGTACAAATTGGGCTATATAAGTAACAGCATTTTTAAGTAATAAATGTTCCCTCTCAGTTCTATCGTTATCATCGGTATAACCATTTGAATTTGGACCTGATGATGGTTGATAGTATGAACGTGGTTTAGAATCTTTGTATGAAATTACGTTATTTGATGGAGTTGGATAAAATGTTGATATTAAATTTAGCTTATTGTACGATACTTCCTTAAAATAATTTGACATTGAATTATAATTCTCTGAGGAATTATTAAACATGTTTTCATAATAGCTTAAAGGCTGGTTAAATTCCCCTTCATCCGAAAAACGAATAAAAACAACAAGATTATTTAGAATTCCGGTGGTTGGTGTTTTGGAATTGGAGATTATATTATTAGAAAACAATTTACGTTTATCGGAAATATTAATTTTGTTAAAATCAATTTTATTATTAAAGCCATAATCTTCCGGATTTATAGAACCCACAATGTATTTACTTGGTATAAAATCTTGTTCTTGTTGTACTCCATAAGTATAAAAACCTGTTGATTTATCCAGTACAATTATATACCCGTCATTATCGTGAATCCAATTAAAATATTCATCTCCTGATACAAAACAATTTATTATTTTGCCATCCGGCTGATTAAGTTGAATTGCAAAATTTTTGATTGGAGCACTAAATAATATTGAAGTACTAAAAAATAAACTTAAAACAAAAATGAAAATTAGTTTATTAAATTCTCTCATAATTAACTCAATTAGATTTGGATTATTTGATACAATAAATTTTATTTACAAAAATTAATATAACTAAAATAAAATTTGAAAAAACGAAAAACATGATTAATTGTAATAACTTAGGGAATGTTTATTTAAAACAAAACCGCAGAATAATAAAATACTTCTGCGGTTTTAAAAGCTTGTTATTTAATAAACATATGTGTTATTTTATTAATAACATTTTTTTGCTTATTATTTTATTGTCAAATTCTAAAGAATATAAATATACTCCGCTGGAATATTTGCCGGCGTCAAATTCAACTTCATAGCTACCGCTAGTAATATTACTGTATGTATATTCTTTTACTATTTTACCTAAGATATCATAAATTTTAATACTTGCATAACCGCTTTTGGGAACGCTAAATTTAATTTTTGTGGCAGGGTTAAATGGATTTGGATAATTTTGATATAAAGTAATATTATTAGGAATAATATTTTCTTCTTCAACTTTTACTAATAAATCACTTTTTAACACTAACAAACCTTTAGATAAATCCGCAACATAAATATTTTTATCAATTATATTCACATCATAAGCATTAATACTTAATTGATAAAATCCTATTTGCTCGGGTGAAGCCGGATTATTTAATGAAAATAGAAATAATCCATTACTTTCGCATGCTGCAGCTAAATATTTATTTGATATTGAAATACCTGAAACAGAACCAATTGATGTAATCGAACTAACGATGGTAGGAATAGCAGGATTTGATATATCAATTACTTTTAAACCGGCCGATTTATCAGCCAAATAAACATAATTATCTTTAATTAACAACATATTAGCTACACCTGAAGCTTCTACATAACCAATTTCAACAGGATTTAATAAATCACTAAGATCAAATATTCTTAATGAACCGGTTTCAGTAGCTGCATAAAGTTTATTATTTTGAATAACAATATCACGAACACTACCTGTTGTTGTTATTAATGCTTTTTCAATAGGCTGGCTTAAATTTGAAATATCGAAAATTCTAATACCATACTCTCTGTTTGCCACATATAAAAGATTATTGTGAACAGATACAGATACTGCCTGACCTAAAAATGACAATGTTGAAATTAATTTAATATTTGCAGGATTACTAATATTAAGTATTTTTACTCCTTTTGTCTCATCCGCTAAAAAAGCAGTTGAATCAACCAACTTAACTTTTAGTGCGCTGCCATCGGAATTATAACCTCCAAGATATATCAAATTATTTTCATTAGTAACATCAACTATATGCAGACCTCCGCCTTTGGAACAAATGTATGCTTTGTTACCAACAGTAGTAACCGAGTTAGTAAAACCGGTAACTTTTAACGAATTAATAAAATTAACATTATAATTACCTTCGGGCATAATTGAAAATACGCTATCACTTTCATCATAATTTGATGGATTATTCACGCTTGACAATCTAATTTTACATAAAAATGAAGGAGTATTAGGAACAATCCAATTAAAGTTTTTAAACCGGAAGAAATATTATCGGCAATTATTTCCCAATTTATACCATTATCAATTGAATATTCCAATTTATAGTTAGTTGTAGAACCAAAATTTTCCCAATTTACGGCTACAGTATCACCTGTATTTAATTTTTCTCCCCCGTTGGGATATATGGTTAATAATGAATTATCAATATGTACTTTAAATGTTATTGTATTTTGAGCATAACCAATATCATAAATATTAACACCGCCCGGAGTTCCGTTAGCTAACAAAGCAGCAGGATTAGAGGAACTATTAATAAATGTTCTATTTACATCGGAACTAAAATTTGCACTGTTTAATAGTCCATTAACTGTTGATGTTCCATTTGGACGGAATAAATATACTTCATCGGGTGGTCCATTAACATTCCCATTATATCGTTTATCAATTCTATAAACCAATAATCCCTCTCCGGGAAGAGAACTTTCAAATATAGAAGTTTTTTTTCTGTATTCAATTACAAAATATTCGTTTATTGATTTAGGTGAAGCTATTTTATAACAATTATTTGTTGCCGATGATAATGAATTTAGAGTATATTCTCCATCACTGCTAATTGTTGGAATAGCATCAATCCATTCACCATATTTAAATTTCATATGCGCACCCATATGCTGGGGAGGATTTAAATTATTTTCCATAATATCCCAGTTACCCACTGGAGAAATCCCATTATCTGTATAATGATATAAATCTGGGGCACCTAACGAATGGAACATTTCATGACATAACACACCAACAGCATCAACAGCTAAATCATTTTTTAACTGAAAATCGTATGTATATACCCTTTTTCCATTAATATAAGCAGTTTGACTGTATAATGACCATCTATGGGCCCATAATAACGAAGACCACCCCGTTGGAGAACCGGAAACTATAAAAACAATATTATCAACATATCCATCATTATCACCATCAATATTTAGTGATGCTGGAACAGAAGATGCAATATAATTTACCGCATTTTTTAATAATAAATGTTCTCTTTGTGTATGTTCATTATCATTATTGTATCCAATTGAACCGGAACCTGTTGATGGTTGATAATATGCACGCGGATGCGAATCTTGATAGGATAAAACATTAGAAGTTGTAGTTGGATAAAATGTTGAACTGACAAACAATTTATTATACGAAACTTCATCAAAATAATTTACCATAGAATTTGTATTTTCTGTGATATTATTGAACATTGAATCATAATAACTTATTGGTTGATTAAATTCCCCTTCATCGGAAAAACGAATAAAAACGACCAAATTATTTAATGTACCAACTACAGGAGTTTTTCCTTCAGTAGATTTATTTGCAGAAAACAATGATCTTCTTTTTTCAATATTAATTTTACTAAAATCAATAACATTTTTTAATCCACTTTCTTTTGGATTATTTACACCGACAATAAATTTTGTTGAAATAAATTGATCATTTTCCTGCAAAGCATAAGTATAATACCCGCTAACTTGATCTAATAAAATCGGATAACCGTCAGCATCATGGATCCAATTAAAATATTCATCGCCTGAAACAAAACAATTTATAATTGTTCCATTGGGCTGAGTCAAGTTAATGGGGAAATTTCTTAATGGAGCACTGTACAAAAGACTGCAAGAATAACAAAATAAAACAAATACTAAAATAAAAATCTTTTTAATTTTCATATTACTTTACTCACTATATTGAAAGGATTAAAATAATAAAAAATAATAATTATAAAAAGACATTAATATAGTATTTTCTTATTTTTATGATTTATTTAAATATTTAAGCAAAAAAAAAACCCCTTCTAAAGAGTAATGAAGGGGTTAAATAATAATATAATAATATTATTTAAAAAACTACACCAAAAGAGAAATAATGCACTTCGGTCAATCTATTATAATCCTGGTATGCATAATCAACTTTAAGTTTAACTGAATTCATCAAATCATATTTTAGACCAATACCAAGCGATAAGCCTTTTTCGGTATCAGTTTCAAATAATGATGTGTAACCGGCACGTAATGAAACAATATCATTCCAGCAATATTCAGCACCGGTATTAATATACTCGGAGTGATCGTTTGGATGAATTGCATCAAGTGCCAAAGTTACTCTGTTATCAGTTGTTTTATAAAGATCGCAGGCAGCTCCAACACGAAATACCAAAGGTAAATCATATTCATCTAAATCAACTTTAGTGCTAATAAGATTATACTCACCTGAACCAACCTGTTTATAACTTAATATATCACGTCCGTCCATTTTCATTTTAGTACCAAAATTAGAGATACTTGCACCAATTCTAAATTCATTTAATATTGGAATTTTATATAAAGTACCAATATCAAAAGCAAAACCTGATGCAGATTCATGCCATATATACTCGCGTATATATTTAGCATTAAATCCTATTGAAAAAGCATCAGTTAAATTACGTGCAAAACTAACACCAATTGACAAAGCACCGGATTCAAAATATTCACCGGTTCCTTCAGGTTTTTCTATTGTTCTAACCATCATTTCATCAACAGATAAAACCGATACAAACGCGCCAACTGTTCCAATTCCACTTATATAACTGGAAGCACCTGCAAAATCATGATTGATATCGGCAAACCATGTTGTATGATCAAAAAAAGCTTCATTTGAAGTGTTATTTGTTAAACCGGCCGGATTCCAATACATTGCTGAAATATCATCGGCAGTTGCAACAAATGCACCTCCCATACCTAAAGCACGAGGACCAACACCAATTTTCAAAAATTGGCCTGCTGTAGTACCCGATTTAGATAAATTTTGGGCATTAATAATGGAGCTGATAAAAATAATACCCAACATAATGCTAATATATTTTTTCATTTGAAAACTCCTATTCCATTTTAATATTTTTTGTACACATTGTATTGATTCCCTTATTTAATTATCGCAAATTTAATAAGTTTTTCACCAATACCCGGTGCATCAATATGAGCAATATATATACCGTAAGAAACCGAAAATCCATCTTTATTTAACAGATTCCAAAATTCTCTTGCACTTTGTGTTCCTGTCTCATGATATAATGTTGTTACAGGATCACCGCTTAAAGTATATATTCTTATTGTACATTTGGAAGGAAGATTTTCAAAATAAACTCTTCTTTCTCCTCTAATTTGACCCGGCAACTGATTTGTAGGTTCAAGGTCATTATAACCAACATAAGGATTTGGAACAACATAAATATTGTCCATCTGTGATTTCGCAACATTTTTATCAACCACGCCGGCATTTGTAGTTAATACATATTTGTCGTTTACAGTAAATGGGCGTTTTGTTTTAATGTAAAAAACATCACCATCGGTTGGTTTAATTGGTGCTTTGCTAGTATCAGCCGGCTGCATAAATGTAACTCCCCACGTAACTGTATCTGTGGCAAGTCCACGCGAACCGGGTTTAAATAATATTATTTCTTCTTTTGGACTCCACAAGCTATCAACACTACTAGCTTGATTTTCAACTAATAAAGCAAATATTTTTTTAGGAACACCTGAGGTAACTTCATTAACTGAAAAGTTAGTAGCAACTTTTTTAAGTCCATTTTTTATAATAAAACAAGAATCTGTTTTTTGAGAAGAAAAAGTAATTGTATAATCCGCAGGATACAATTCTTTTTTAGCTCCGGTTGAAGCAAGTTTAATAATATATTCGAAATTAGACTTACCGGTAATCCACTTTGATTCAGTAGTATTAACTTCAAGTGTAGGATCGTTTTTTACGGTAAGATTTATTCCATTAAATGGAGCATTGTCATCTTCCAAGCTAACTTTTGGACTATTTACGATTGGTTGATATCTGAATTCAACATTTAAATTATTCGTTTCGGAGATTTTTCCAGTGATTCTTCTTAAAGTACCACGGGTATAATTTATTAAATAATCAACATTTTTAACATAATTATTCCCATAATCATCAGTAACTTTTAAGTATTCATCGCTGCAAATATTTTCTTTACCTAATGTAACATAATTAGTATCATACAATGTTACTTTTTGAGTATATACTTTTGTATCCAACACGGAATAATTTATTTTGGATAAAGTAGTACCCATATATGGATAATCTTTACTAAAGGAAATAATGTATTGCCCGCCATCATTAACGGCCAAGTCATTTAATATTTCAAAATTTATACTTCCTGTAGCATTCCCCGATGTATGAACAATATTGTCATTATCAATTGTTGGGTGAATATAACCACCTGTTCTTGGTCCCGGAATTGCCATTGCGGTATTTTTATCAAAAGTTATTTCGGAAGTAATGGCATCAGTAGTAATCTTTTTAGTTGTTTCAGTTGGCGGAATTCCTAATGAATCGCCACTATCATAAGCAACCAAAGCATAATAATATGTCTGGCCGTTTATAACATTGTTAGAATCAACGTACGAGTGAACTAATCCGCTGTTTGTGCCAAGATAATATTGAACACCTCTACCTTGATAAGGTACTAAAGAATAACCTTTCCAAGGATCGGCAATATGTGAAGACCATGTTAAGTCGTGATCTATATCTGTATATGGTTCACCGGAATCATATTTACCATTTTTATTAACATCAGTATAAGGTTCATCAATATAATCAATATCCCACTTACACATATTTCCATTTTCATCAAGTAACGGCTCTAATAAAAAGCTTGAACCCATACCGTCTGTAACAGTTTGAATATCGCTGAATCCGGGATCGGTACTTCTATAAATTACATATCCCTGAAAGTCTTTTCCAGCAATAGGATCTACACTTGATTCAGCTTTAGTATCCCAGCTTAAAGTAACTTTTTTATCATCAGGAACTACCGATAAAGTAGGCGTGACAGGTGGTTTATAAAATTGATAATTTTGGTTATATATTTTCTGTACGGTTTCAGCACTAACTAATAAATCGCTTAAACTTTCACCGCATAATAAAGCCATCGAAATTCTTTTTGTTTCACCGGCTTTTAAAGAAATATAACCTGAACCAAAAATGAATACAATATCCGTATTTTGTTGAATCGAACTAAAGTTACCCGGAATTGATCTATTCCACATCGATTCATCATTGGATATTTTATCAGTACTCCAAGCCCAGCTGTTAAACGAAGTTAAACCAATCTGATCAGCTTCATCTAAATCTGTAAATTCAAAATTAGGTTCGCCCGGTTGTAATGGATCCGGTGAACCGTCGGCTTGTTTAAATCCACTTGTTGGAACGCCATCCCCTTCACCATAATCATTAGTATTAGGAATACCATCGCGGCCAACGTCATGTAAGTCAACATTCCAGTTATGGTTGTTATCAATACCGTCTTCTTGACTTTCATCAACCATGCCATCACCATCATTATCGATGCCATCAGAAGTATTTCCGGGACTTTCCAAAAATTTACATCCTAAAAATCCGGCCTTTAATCCGCCGGCTCCTTTCATATCAGGATCCCAAAAATATACCATACTACGTGCATAAACCGGAATATTTGCAACACTCATACTGTCTGTGGTATATGGTGGAACAAAAAATCCATGATCATCTTTATTTTCTGGACTACCGCCGCCAATATCAGGATCGCCATAAATACCAAAAAATACCGAATCTAAGTCTTTATCACTGGTATTTGTAATAGTATAAACAAAAAATATTGTATTTTCTGCTAATGCATTACTCCATTGAAACGCACGAGCATCTATCTGAACGCCAATACCTCTGCGTGATCTATCATTATTATATGGGAAATAATTAAACTCGGCATTTGCTCTGTCATCCATTGCCCAATACAGTTCTAAGTCAGCATTTGTTGCGTTTTGTGATAAAAATCCCGGCCAAACATATTCTCCCAAAGTTGAATTATACCATTTACGAGGCCAGCTATCGGGTTTTCCGTCACCGTCTGAATCTTTACATGGGTTTGATGCAATTAATCCCTGATCAGGGTCTGCATAACCTGTTAAGGGCTGCCATTGCCATAAAGTATCACCGGTTGGATTAACTTCACGCAACATAGGGCTTGTATAATCCATTAAACCATCAGAGATAATTTTTCTTCTGCCGGTAGGACTGGTTGCATCTGGTACATTTGCTCCAACAATTGGGCAAAATTGATAAACATAATCCAAATTACGCCAAACAAAATTGTTTACACCTCTAATTGCATCCAATCCCGGTGCAATACCGCCGTAATTATAAAGCTCAACTGCAATTTTATTACCATTCATAAAATAATGTTTTCTGTCTTTCTGTCCCATTATTTTTTCTAAACGCGAAAAATCAAAACCTTCTTTATTAGGCAGTTCTACATAAGGTGATTGATTATTTTTTAATTCATAGGTATTCATATAATCAATAACAACCTGATGCTCTCTTGCCCGTCTTTGATCAACAGACTCCATTTGAGCCATAATATTAACAAAAAGACTAAGAAAGATTGATACAAAAAATATATTTATTAATTTTATTTTGATTTGCATATTTTCTCCATCTAAATCATTAAAAATCTATAGAAAAGCCAACTCTAACTTCTCTAGGAGGTGCATAATATTGTGGTCTTACAAAATATTCATCAGCCGATTTAACACCCGGTGTTTTTGAAGCTATATCATCGGTTGCTTGCGCGGCACTTTGTATTTGAGTCAAACTGTATGTTGCTCTTCCGGTATCGTTATAAACATATCGTTCATTAAGAGTATCAAATAAATTGAAAACTTTTAAGAAAAATGTTATATCAAAATCGAATAAAGTAATAACCTTATCGGCTAATAAATCAACCGTCATTTGAGAAGGTTTTCTTCCGCTATTAGATCTTAAGTATACTTGAGTATCATTAATTAATGGGGTATATGGTAAACCGGTACCAAAACGTCCTACTAAAGTAACATTCCAATCTCTTGGTTCACCAATAGTGAAAGTTGCATTTAATGTATGTGTTTGATCCCAAGTTAATAATACAGGAATTTTTTCGGTCTGCCTGCCTGATGATAAATCTAAGAAAAATGCATCAGTATTTGTTTCATTACCTTCCGAAACTGAAAACGAATAATCAAGACTAAAACCTATCATACTGTTTGCAGAACGTTTTTTAGTTAATGTAAATGTAATACCTTTATTATTTGCATAATCTTTGTTTACATACTTGAAATAAGTTTCCGAACCACTAGTACGTATTTGTTGAATTGCTAATAAATCTCTAACATCTTTATAATAACCGGTAATATTAAATGCAATATCGTCAGTTAATTGTTGCTGTAAACCTAATTCATAAGTAATAGTTTTTTCCGGTTCTAAATTAGCGTTACCAAATGTTGGTGTTCCTACCGCAAAACTATACTTAAAATCTGGGTTAACATATAAATTTCTAAATGTCGGCATTTGGAAAAAATGACCATAAGAGAAGTGAATAATTCCGGTTTCGGTTATTGGAAAAGAGAAACCTAAACGAGGACTAAATTGGTGTTTTCCCGGGCTATCTGCTAATAGTGTAGTTGGATCTACCGTAGAAGGTAAATTTGGATTATTTGGTGATGGATTAAAAATATCGGTTGAATATTTAGAATTAGCATCAAAATAATCGTACCTTAATCCGATGTTCAAAATTAACTTATCAAATTCCATTTTGTCTTGTATATAAGCTGAAAATTCAACAGGTTTTTTTTGATAACTATCATGATATGCAGTACTTAAAGAAGGTATTGTAGGATGAATATTACTAACGCTATCACGTAAAATAGTAAATGATTCATAATCAAGAATATGAGACTTAAATTGTGCACCAAACTTTACTTCGTGGTTATTATTTATTTGGCTGGTTATGTCAAATTTTCCACCATAAGTTTGTGATCTTTGATAATATTGTGAATTTGCTGTACCACCTGCTAAAAAAGTATAGTTGCCAGCTAAATTAGTTTTATAATCAGGCTGATATCGTGGATCGGCATGTAAGCCGGCCAAACTCATACCTGCATGAAAATCTACTTCATTGTTATTTGCATCTAATAATGGATACAAATATTGTTTATAATCGTTTATATTATATGATCCTTGCAAAGTATAAAAAGTTGAATTACTTAAAGCATGACGAATTTCGAGTGAATTAAGTAAACCCCATTCATAATTATTTAAATTTGCATCAGGGTTATATTTCATATCATGATTATAGTATTGCTGATCATAAGTAGAATACAAAAAGTCGTAATTAATTTTAAGTGTAGAAAATGGCTGGTAGGTAAGTTTACCGGTAGAACTGAATGATTCGCCGGCATCCATGGCAATTAGTTTACCATCACCACTCGAAGATACTCTAATATCATTAGGATCAGCAGGATTTTTCCAAACCGAATCTGTTGGAAGCTGTTCTCTTTTACCGTAAAGATAACCGCCATCGTTATTATAACGACCTGAAATAAAAAAGGTTACATAGTTTTCTAAAAAAGGAACAGGTCCGCTGAATGTAAGTTCCCCAACATAATTATTCAACGGATTGATATCATTAATATTGTAAAATATATCATCGCGTGTACTTATTTGATCCCCAGTATAAAACGATCCGTATCCTTTATATTTGCTTCCGCCTTCTTTTGTAACAGTATTTACAATACCGCTTAAAGCATTACCATATTCCGCATTAAAAGTACCGCTTACCACCGATAGTTCTTGAATGGCGTTTGTAGCAATACTTACAGAACGAGTATTATCAAATGGATTTGAAATTGAAACGCCATTTACTGAATACGAAATTTCTGTAGAACGGCCGCCTCTTATATGTAATTCGCCACCGGCACCTTGTACAATACCGGCCTGTAAAGTTAACAGCTGATTTATACTTTCGACAGGCAAAGATCCTATTTGTGATGCGTCCATTGAGGTTTGGGACGATGTTAAATCTTTTCTTATTAATGGAGCTTCTGCTTGAATAACAACAGTTTCTAAAGCTATATCTTCCATTGCAATTACAACATCTAATCTTGTTGTAAAATCAACCGCAACTTTAACATTAATATAACTCTTCTTTTGATATCCAACTCCGGAGATGAGAATATTATAATTACCAGGTGGTATATTATTTATTACATAATTTCCGTCTATATCAGTAGCCGCACCATGCGAGGTCCCTTGCAAAACAACATTTATTCCCGGAATTGGATCTCCGGTATCTTTATCAGTAATTTTTCCGGCAATTTTACCAGTGGTACCTGAAAAAATAACACTTGTAAATCCGGATATAAGTAAAATTATTGATATCAATAGTAATCTTTTTATCATTACTATTCCTCCGATTCAATTAGTTAATAAAATATATATCGGACTTAAGAGTACTTTATTAGTACATACTTAAGTAATAAAGCAATAAATATAGAACAAAAAGTAACATTTTGGACAAAAAAGAAGCCGTGAGTTATCACGGCTTCAACTCATAAATGAGGTAATATTATTTTACTAAACTCATTTTCACAGATTTAGTGAAATTTCCAAATTTCAAAACAGAGATGTATGTACCACTTGCAACTGCTTGATTGAAGTTGTTTGTGCCATCCCAAGTAATTTGATATGAACCTTTTGCCATATCGCCATTAAACAATGTTTTTATTTCATTTCCTAAAATATCATATACTTTTAAAGATATATTTTTATTTACAGGCAAGCTGAAATTAATTTTTGTTGATGGGTTAAATGGATTTGGGAAATTCTGTCCTAATGTATAATCATCAGGTGTAACAATTGATAAATCAAGTGGTTTTACGCCTGTTACTTCGTAATCCAATACTCTTAAGTTAATTGCTGTTGGATTAAATACTTTCCATGATGAATCAGGAACGAATGATGATGATAATACATCCCATGAATAAGTTTTATATGTAATTGAATCGGCAACACTTTGGTAACCAAGTAATATATCTTTTTTACCATTAGAATTTAAATCACTGCCGGCATATATTCTTGAAACAAATGGACCTTCATATCTAACTGTATCCATAACACCAAGTGAATCATAAATATCAACATTATGATAAACAGCAGCGTCACCAGTATATAATAATTTTGATGTATAATTAGCAGCATCATAAATTGAACCTGCACCATTATATTTCATTCCAATTAAATTATAACCTGCAGAACCGCCAAGTAATAATACATCTTTTCCGTCTCCATCAAGATCATAAGCATTTGCTCCCCAGTGTGATCCACCGGTTTGACCTGCTAATTGATAAGCACCATCGCCAATAATACCATAAGAAATACTATCTGGATTTATTGAAGCAACCCATCCGTAAACACCATCACTATTAGGTTGAGCATTAACTAAAAATGGCAAATAATTAGTAGCTGAAGAACCACCATACATAACACCAAATATTTCATCTCTATTATCACCATTTACGTCAGCAGGGAAAATACCCATGTAAGCACATGCATCTTCAACCATGTTTTTAGTGAATTCTGCATAATGATCTGTTCTTCCATCAGTTGTTGGAGTTGGATATTTGTACTGGTCTGCACCTGTAGGTTTAATTGACCATAATCCGTAAAAATTCCAATAATGGTTTACTATTTCTTTTACGCCATCACCATCAATGTCAGCAGGAATAGAATCCCAGTATGAACCACCGGAAAATTTATTTTCAAGTGTTGTTGCTGGATCGCCGCCTTCAACTGTAAATGATGCGAAACCGGGGATATCACCAGTTACGCCTAAAATATAAACATTACCGCTTTCATTTGCAACGATAAGTTCAGATTTTCCGTCACCATCATAATCGGCGCAGCCGGCTGCTTCCCTATCAGTTCTAACACGATAAGCAGCTCCATATGATGCTAAAGCATCATAAGTAAGTGTTATTGCAGGTTCTGTTCCAAAAGAATGAGCTACTTTATCATATTCCCAAACTTGAATTTCACCGGCATATCGTAAACCTACTGGAAAAATCACTTCTAAATTACCATCGCCATCCATATCGCCTGAACGAATCCAACGAGGAGTTGAATTTGTATTAGCTAAAGGATAACGTGAAGGAGATGACCAAATCAATTCTAAAACATTACCAGTAACTTCAAACATGTGAACACGTCCGCCATTGGAATAATCTGTAGCCAAAACTTCTTGTTTACCGTTACCGGTAACATCATTAGCAACATAAACTCCTCTTAAACCTTGATCTTTTGCCCAAGGTCTTATAGAATCAGGCAGAGCTTGGCTCCCTGCGGAATTAAACACTGCAACTGATGATACGTATTGTGCAAACATTGTAGTACTAAACACAATCAATACCATCATAGTTGTAAATAACTTCTTCATTACATTACTCCTATATTTTTGTTTATTATGTAAAAATAAATCTGTTTAAATTAATGAAAATATTTTAAATTACATAATGTTTTTACTGTTTTTTTAAAAATTTATAAAGTATTATAAAAATTTATTAGTATTTTAACACTGTGTAAATAATATTTAGATTATGTTTTTTATTTTTCGAAATAATTTTAAAATGCGGAGATTATATTATGAAAACAAAGGTTCTTTTGGTAATTTTGTATTTTATTTTTGGTTCGTTGCACGCACAAAAATATTCTTCAATAGATAAATTGGTAGACGTATCTATTAAAAATAAAATCACCCCAAGTGTGAATGTAATAATTGGTAATAACGATTCTATCTTTTATCAAAAAGCTTACGGTACTTATACTTATGATGTTAATTCAACTGTTGTTGATATTAATAGTTTATATGATTTAGCTTCATTAACCAAAGTTTTTGCAACTACAATGTGTGTAATGAAACTTGTTGATGAAAATAGGATTAATATTGATGATTATGTTTTTAAATATTTGCCAAACTTTGCAGCAAACGGCAAGGATGATATAAAAATCAAAAATCTATTACTTCATAATGGCGGACTTCCCTCATATTATACGCCTAAAAAAGGTCAGTTACCATCTTCTATAATAGATTCAATTTTTGCTTTAAAAAAAGCCTACAAAACAAATACTCAAATGTTATACAGCTGTTTAAATTTTGTTACTCTAATGAAAGTTGTTGAATCAGTAACAGGTCAACGAATGTATGATTTTTATAAAGAAAACATTCTTAATCCTCTTCATATGAATTCTTCTTATTTTATACCTGATGATAACATTAAAAAGAAGTGTGTGCCAACTACTCCAACTTTGCAGGGTGATGTTCACGATCCATTAGCGTATGGCTTAAAAGGTTTATCAGGTAATGCAGGTTTATTTTCAAACACTCATGATCTTGCAATAATATGTCAAATGATGTTAAATAATGGTATTTATCATAATACAAGAATATTTAAAGAAGAAACTGTTAAGATGTTTACTCATCAATGGGATTCAAGCAGTTCGAGAGCTTTAGGCTGGGATACAAATACTTTTTTTAATACTTCTGCCGGTCCTTTATTTTCAGCAACAACTTTTGGACATACAGGTTATACAGGAACGTCTGTTTGGATAGATCCGGTACGAAAATATTTTGTAGTGTTATTAACAAATAGAGTTTATCCGGATGATAATGCTGTTGTTTCCGATTTAAGAATAAAGTTACATAATTTGGCAATAATGGAGTTTGAAAACACGCCGCCTCAGCCAAAAATAGATTTTATTGGGTTTGAAAATAATGATATCAAGTTAGCATATAATGTAAATAATGAATTCCTAAATTCTGAAAAATCCGATTTATTTATTAAAACTTCCGGCAATTTTAATTATTTGAATTCATTAAGTCTTTCTCAAAACGAAAATACATTTGAATATAAAATAAATGAAAACAACGAACTGATTCAAGCAAAAATTATTAATAATATTGGAGATAAAATCAGTTCTTTTTCGGATATTTATGGCTGCCGAGGAAAAAATGCTGAATTATTAATTGTTGATGCATGCCAGGCGGAATCTACTCCGCAAAGACCTTTAAATCTTTCTGCACTTGAATATTTTAATTATTTGCCAAATAATATTAGTTTTGAAAGTTGCAGCATAGATTATTTGATTAATAATAAATTAGATTTGAAAAAATATAAATATTTGATTTTTTATTCCTCCGAAGAAGCCTATTTAACGTTTTTTAAAGATAAATATTTTTCGGAAAGTCTTGCGAGTTATATTAATAAAGGCGGAAAATTATTTATTTCAGGTTCCGAAATTTCCTGGTATCTTGGAAGACCGGAAAGCGGAAAAGAGCTTAATGAACTTTTAGGCTCATTATTACGTGCTAAATTACTTCATGATAATGCTGCGGAAGAAAAAATAATTGGCAATACTAATTCAATTTTTAACGGTGTAAATTTTACTGTTGGAAATAAGGATGCTATTTATACAATTGATTCTCCCGATGAAATAGATCCTATCAATAATTCTACAGGCTGTTTACATTATATTAATAATAATTGTGCCGGTTTATATTTTAATGTCAATCAAGGAAAAGTTGTTTATTTCTCTTTCCCTTTTGAAACAATTGTAGAAAACGCTGCTAAAAAAGAAATTATGAATAGAATTTTCGACTTTTTTAATAATTAATGTATCATTTTATAAGGAACGATTACGATGTTTAAACTCTCTTTATGTTTTAAAGTTATTTTGATTTATGTTTTATGTATAATAAGTGTTAATGCGCAAAATATTAAAAAAGAAACAGGCATTAAATCTGCTAAATATACAAATGCCGGAATAGTATTTACTAATGAAAAAAAAGATGCTATTTTTATTATGGAAAACAATTCGATTAAAAATAAAATAAGCGGATTGGGTGTTGGTTATTATTTTAATGTTTCAGCAAAACAAAATAAAATCGGTTATAAAATAATAACTGAAAACGGGCTGCAAATTCCCTGTTATTACGATTTATCAAACAACAAATCTGTAAATTTAAGTTCACCTGTCCAATCTTCAGGTCAGGTATTTATAAATTCAAACGGTACAGTTACTTATACCACAGGCACATTATTAAATGTAATAAAAAACAATATTCCAAATAAATACGAATTAGGTTATTATGCTAACTTAACCCCTATTTCGAATAATGATTTATATATTGCATATAATGATAATAATGATCAAATATGGTTATTAAATTTAGAATCAGGCAATAAATTACAAGTAACAACCGATATTAAAGGTCACTTTAATCCAAAGTTTTCATCGGATTCGAAATATTTAATGTATCAAGCTTTAGATGGTGAAATTTCCATTTATAATATTGATACAAAAACAACAAATTTAATTGGTGTTGGTTTTTCACCCGAATGGGCTAATACAACAAATAATATTGTTTTTTATAAAACAGAAATTGAAAATGAAAACTTAACAAATACTGATTTATATGTTTATGACATGTTGTTAAACAACACACAAAAAATCACAAACACGGCAGATCGGTTTGAAATTGATCCGGCATTTAATTCCGATGATACAAAATTAGTTTATTCTTCAATTTATGATCAAAACATTATTGAATCTATTAATAATGATTGCAAATTATCTAATTTGAATGTAATCAAAATTAATTCCGATGTTCAGGAAAGCCAAATTAATTATAATTTTATTGGCGAAAATAAATTATCTCTTAACATACCTTATGTTCACCAAGTTTATGATGTACCGGACTGGCATAGCGGTTACTCATCTTGTGCACCTTCAACAGCTGCAATGCTTATAGGTTATTATGGGGTTGTTCCTCCATGGAGTGGAACCTGTTCTTATCCTTTTAGTCACGTTAATTCTTATGGTCGGTATGTTTGCGAAAGATACCGTTACAGACAAGTTGATTATCAATTTACTGCACCAGACAATGCCGGAAATGCAAGCTGGGGCGGTTTTGGTTATATGTGGAGTTCAGGCAGTCCATATTCCAATATGGCAAATTATTATCGTTATCATGGTATTGCAGCTACTCAAACTGAATCTGCTCCACATTCCGAGGCGTTAACTGAAATTCAAAATAGTTTACCTTATACTATGTGTGTTGGATTAACATCCGCAGGTCATTTAATTCTTGCTCATGGATTGGGAAATGAAATGCATACATTGGTTTTTCATGATCCTTATGGTGATAAAAATGGTACAGATTACCCCGCTTATAATGGTCAATACGCAAAATATGACTGGCCCGGATATAATAACGGTTTTGAAAATTTAAATACTGTTTATTGGTGTATTAAAACTAAATATAATCTCCCTACTCCTGTGGCAGATACGTTAGTTGATGATATGGAATATAGCACCGGTTTTTATTTAAATAATAAAGTACCGGCTTCAATGTTAAGTTGGTCAGATAAAAGAAATGGCGGTTATCTTGAGCATTTTTGGTACACTACAACAAATTCAACAATGTATACCGACAAAGCTTATGCAACTTGGAAACCAACATTAACTAAAACTGGTTTATATGAAGTACAGGTTTATATACCCAACATTAGTGCTTGTAAAAACGCTATTTATAAAGTATACGGAAAAGAAGGGCTTAAAGTTGTTAGTATCAATCAAAAAGCATATACAAGTCAATGGGTATCGCTTGGTAAATTTATCTTTTCTAATGATAATACTGGTTATTTGCGGTTAGGAGATGCATCCGATTCTGCAGGCACTCAAATTGTTTTTGATGCAGCACGTTGGGTTTATATTGATTCTACAACAAGTGGTGTTGATGATAGTGAAATATCGGCTTTGAATAGTTTTTATGTAAATCAAAATTATCCAAATCCATTTAATCCATCAACCACAATATCTTATGGTGTACCTTCATCAGGTCATATTCGTATCCAGATGTTTAACGAACTTGGCGAATTGGTAAAATTAATTAAAGATGGAAATATTTCTAAAGGAAATTTCAACGAAGTGATTAATGTTAACAATGTATCAAGCGGGCATTTGTTTATCAATATTGTGTTTACAAATTCCGAAAATGGTATTACTACATCAAAAACAATTAAAGCGATGTTTTTGAAATAATATATAAATAAATTTTATACTTAAAGCCCCTTAACTTAAATACATTAAGGGGCTTTTTAATATCTAATTATTTTTATTAGTTAATTTTAATTTGCCATATTTGAATATTTCAACAACAATTAAAACTAATACCGAAGATAAAAAGGCCAAACTCCAATCGCCAAAAGATAATTCCACAGTTCTAAATGCCGCGCTAAATATATCTACATAAATAACAAGAACAGTTAAAACAAGAGAAGCAAAAATACTTAAATATAATGGTTTATTTGAAAAGAAATTCATTTGAAATGTAGGAACTTCCAAAGATCTACAATTTAAACCGTTAAATATTCTACTAAGAATTAATGTAACAAAAAATACAGTTTCAACTTTCTTGTCACTTGCACCAATATTATGATAGAAGATAAATATCCCCATTGTTACGAATGCAATTAAAAATCCGACAGTTCCAATATACCAAATGGCTTGAGTATTTAATATACCCTCTTTAACATTTCTTGGTTTCTTTTTCATTAAACCTGCTTCAGCCGGTTCAACACCAAGGGCAATGGCTATAAGTCCATCCATCAAAAAATTGATAAATAAAATTTGTACGGCTTGTAATGGAATTGGTAAAGCAAATAATAAAGCTACAATCATTGCCAAAACAGTACCAAAATTTCCACCTAACAAATAAATAAGATATTTGCGAATATTTTGAAAAATACCACGTCCTTCTTCCACGGCGGCAACTATTGAAGCAAAGTTATCATCTGTTAAAATCATATCAGCTGCTTCCCTGCTTACATCCGTACCTTTTATGCCCATTGCAACACCTATATCGGCTTTTTTAAGCGAAGGGGCATCATTAACCCCATCACCAGTCATTGCAACAATATTTCCTCTCTTCATCAAGGCATTTACAATTTTTAATTTATGCGAAGGTGATATTCGTGCATAAACTTCAGTATTATCAACCGTCTTTTCAAACTCTTCATCCGTCATTTTTTCTAATTTAATTCCCGATATTGAACCACCTAATTTCATTATTCCAAGCTCTTTTGCAACTGCAACCGCAGTTACTTCATGATCGCCTGTAATCATAATGGGTTTAATACCTGCAGTTTCACAAACTTTAATTGCTTTTTTTGCTTCCGGACGCGGCGGATCGATCATACCAACAATTCCGGCAAAAACAAGATTATCTTGAACTGAATCATCCATTACAAGTGAATCTAATTTTTTATAAGCAATAACCAAAACACGCAAAGCTTTTTTACCCATTTCATCTGCTTTAAGCTTAATTAGCTCACCAATTTCATCGGTATAATCATAGATAATACCATTTTTAAGATACGATTTACACGATGAAAGCAATATTTCTATTGCACCCTTTGAAATAGAATAATAACCTTGGGATGCAAAATTATTAACAGTAGTCATTCTTTTACTTTCAGAAGAGAAAGGAATTTCGTACTCTCTTTTAATTGCGCTTTGAAATTTATCAACATCCAAACCCGCTTTTGCGGCAGCAACAATTATTGCTCCTTCTGTAGGATCACCAATAATTTCCCATTTATGATCATTTTCTTTTAATAATGTATCATTACACAAACTTCCCATCATTAATAGTAATTTTAGATCTTCATCTTCTAAAGGATTAATCTTTTTATTATCAACAGAAAATTCACCTTCGGGATTATATCCTCCACCTGTAACAAAATAATGGTTGCTTAATGAAAATATTTCTCTAATTGTCATTTCATCTTGTGTCAAAGTTCCGGTTTTATCCGAACAAATAATATTTGTTGATCCAAGAGTTTCGACCGCAGGAAGTTTTCTAATTAAAGCTTTCTTTTTAACCATTCTTCTAACCCCTAAAGCAATACTAATAGTAACTACAGCAGGTAATGCTTCAGGAATAATTGCTACTGCAAGTGCAACTCCCCAAATAAACATTTCAATTAAGTCGTGACCTCTAATTACTCCTAATAAACTCATTAATCCGGCAATAACAATTGCATAAATCCCAATTTTTTTGCCTAACTGATCTAAATTAATTTGCAAAGGAGTTCTTCTATTTTCAGTACTTTGAAGTAATGCTGCAATTTTGCCAAACTCAGTACTCATTCCTGTATTTACAACAATTGCTTTTCCACGTCCATAAGTAACAGAAGTACCCATAAAGAGCATGTTTAACCTATCTCCTAAAGGTATATCTTTATTTTGCAATACCAATGAATTTTTTTCAATAGACAGTGATTCTCCGGTCAACGAAGCTTCATCTGTTTTTAAATTGTTAGCCTCAATTAATCTTGCGTCAGCTGGAATTTTATCACCTGTTTTAACAGTAATTACATCACCGGGAATTAAATCGGATGATAAAATAATTTTCTCTATACCGTCACGTATGACTGTAGCATGTGGTGCAGCCATCTTTTTTAATGATTCAATTGCTTTTCCAGCTTGAAATTCCTGAACGAATCCTAATATTCCGGCTAATATAACAATAATAATAATAGCCAATGCTTCAATCGGTTGTCCTATAAGAGCAGATACTATTGCGGCCACTATTAAAATTAAAATAAGCAAACTTTTAAATTGTTCTAAAAATAATTTTACAACTGATTCTTTTTTTTCTTCAACAATTTCATTTTTGCCATATTTTAATAAAAGTGTATTTATTTCTTGTTCTGATATTCCTGATTTGTCTGAATTAAAGATTACAAATAACTCTTGAATGGATTTTGAATACCAATTTGAATTATTTTGCGTAGTATTATGTTCAGAATTGTGAGGTTTCATTTATTTACTCTTTTTATTAAATAATGATACTTAATTAAACCAGAATTTTTGTATTTTTCAATAAAAAAACATCTTTTAAACTAATTTTTTTTTGATTAAATAATTTTTAGTAACACTTTTGTGAATTAGAACACATTTGGAGTATAAAATGGAGAGAAAAACAAAAATTACTGTTGCTTACGGCGATGGTATTGGACCCAACATAATGAAGGCTACTTTATCTGTTCTTGAGGCAGCCGGAGCAAGATTGGATTATGATGAAATTGAAGTGGGCGAAAAATTATATTTGAAAGGTTTGACCTCCGGTATTTCAAACGATTCGTGGGATATAATAAGACGAAACAAAATTTTATTAAAAGCTCCTATTACTACTCCACGAGGCGGAGGGTACAAAAGTTTAAATGTAACAATTCGTGCTTCACTTGGTTTGTTTGCAAATGTACGACCTATTAAAGCTTATAGTCCTTATGTACCAACAATGTTTCCTAAAATGGATGTAGTTATTATTCGTGAAAATGAAGAAGATTTATATACCGGAATAGAACATCAACAAACTAATGACGTTGTACAATGTCTAAAGCTTATTTCAAAACCGGGCTGCGAAAGAATTTCCAGATATGCTTTTGAATATGCAAGGGTTTATGGCAGAAAACATGTTACATGTATGACAAAAGATAATATTATGAAACAAACCGATGGTTTATTTCATAAAATATTTAGAGAAGTAGCTTCCGAATATAAAAATATACCAAGTGAACATAAAATAATAGATATTGGATCGGCACTTGTTGCGGCGCGACCTGAAGATTTGGACGTAATTGTAACACTAAATCTTTATGGCGATATTATTTCCGATATCGCTGCTTTGGTGGCCGGTTCGGTTGGGTTAGGCAGCTCTGCAAATGTTGGAGAAAGTTGTGCAATGTTTGAGGCAATTCATGGAAGTGCGCCGGATATTGCCGGAAAAGGTATTGCAAATCCGTCAGGATTACTTAATGCCGCTTTGATGATGTTAGTTCACATTGGTCAACCTGAAATAGCTGATAAAATTCAAAACGCGTGGCTTTTAACTTTAGAAGATGGTATTCATACAGCTGATATATATAAAATTGGAATAAGTAAAAGATTAGTTAACACTTTTGAATTTGCAGATGAAATAATTAAAAGAATTGGAAAAGTATCCGATAATATATTTCACGCACATTTTGACAATAATTCACATTCGCCAATAAAAATTAAGCTTAAAGAAACTGTTGTTGAGGAAAAAGAATTAGTTGGTGTTGATGTATTTATCGATTGGAAAGAAAACGATAAAAATCCCGATTATTTAGGTAGCTTTATTAAAAGTATTAATTTGGGTGAAATGCAATTAAAGCTTATAACTAATAGAGGTGTAAAAGTTTATCCTGAAGGAATTCCGGAAACTTATTGTACAGACCATTGGCGTTTAAGATTTGTATCTAAACACTGTCCGGAATCAAATGGTAAAGTAACTCAGTTATTACCAATTTCGAATAATGATATTATTGAATTACTGAGTAATTTATTTAACAGTAAAATAGATTTTATTAAAACCGAAAATTTATATACTTTTAATGGAATAAGAGCTTTTTCCTTGGGACAAGGCGAATAATTAACTGGTAAATTTAGCTAATAAAAATTTTAGTGATACTTTTGGATAATTGATTAATTGCTCAAAAATCATTTTTATAATATATTTAGGGTAGCGTTTAATAAAATACCATATGTTTCCTGAATCAAAAACATATTTATATTCCATCTTATTCTTTATCTTTGTTAATTCCTCTGTTGAAAGATGTCGGGTTTTTATATTTACATCCCAACAGTTGTATTTGTTATAATCAAATAGATTTGTAATAAGATTTTCTTTAATTAATTCAGCCCTCAAAACAGTTTTTGGATAAGGAGTCAAAACAAAGAAAATTGGTAAATCTATTCCAATTCTTAGTGCATAATTATATGTGGCTTTTAATGAATCCTCATTGTCATGAGGTAATCCAAGTATAAGTCCACCAATAACCGCAATATTTCTCTCTTTTAATTGCGAAACAACAATTTCAGTTTGATCTACTTTTAACTGATTATCTTTATGGAGGTATTCAATACCTTCCTGTGTGTTATTTTCAATTCCCAAAAACACAGCTTCAACACCAACCTCTTGCATTAAATCAAGCAATTCGATATTATTGCTTAATCCTTTGATACTTGCCTGTAATCCAAATTTTAGATTAAGATTTTCTTTAATAATAGCTCTGCAAATTTCAGCAAACCTTTTACTGTCAAGGGTTATATTATCATCAACAAAAAATAATATTTTCGCCCCATTATTTTTTGCATCTTTAATATCTGCAATAATTCTTTCAATTGTATATTTTCTAAAAGATTTTGAATACATTAAAGTAATACTGCAAAAATTACAATCGTAAGTACATCCACGCGAAGTTTCAATAACATCAGCCGGCATACCTAAAACATGAAAACCTTTTGTTAATATTCTGGATTTTCTATCCGGTAATTTTAATGTACTTAAATCAATTGGTTTCCCAAGCGGATTATGAATAATTTTTCCATCATCTTTATAAGAGATATTATTTACTAAAGAAAAATCCTTTTTATAATATATAGCTTCAACTAGGGAATTAAATGCTACCTCACCTTCTCCTCTGATAATATAATCAAAATTTTCCGATCCTTTTCTGTCAAAAAATTCATCCGAAATCACAGTAGGATGATATCCGCCCATTATTGTAATTATATTTTTCTTATATTCTTTAACCACTTTTGCATAATTAAATACCACTGATTCCTGAAAAATCATACTACTAAAACCAACAATATCAGGTTTATATTTATTTATAGTTTCGTAAAATATTTTATCCGGATTTTTTGCAATTACTAAATCAATAATTTTAACGTCACAAATTTCCTTATTTAAATTTGCTGCTATTGAATTTAATCCCAAATTTGGTATTTTTGCTAATCTATTGAAACCTAATAAAGTTCTTTGGTTTGCTACAAGTAATATTTTAAGTTTATTCATTTATATTTTATTTTTATTTTATAATATCTTTAAATTTATGTTAATTAAAACTATTAAACAAGTAAAAAAAGTAATTATTGGCATTGTAGGAGTTACAATAATTATTGTAGGGGTTGCAATGTTAGTACTTCCCGGACCGGCTTTTATTGTAATTCCAATTGGACTTTCAATTTTGGCAACCGAATTTGTTTGGGCAAAAAAATTATTAAATAAAATTAAGGAAAAAATAAATGATAAATTTTTTAATAAAAAATAACTTATTTTGCTTATCAAATGATAAAGATAATTATTAATGCAATATATTTGGTAAAAATGTCTAAAATAATATCCCCGCTGCTTTTAATATTTTTATTTTTCATTAATATTAATATTTTAAAATCGCAGCAGGAAAACTATTTATACAAACATATTAAAATTGAGGACGGACTTTCTCAAAGTACCATTTGGGGAATGCTTCAAGATAGTTATGGTTATATGTGGATTTCCACAGCAGATGGTTTGGATAGGTATGATGGTTATAATATTAAAGTTTATTCAAGTAACTTCTCAAATCCTCATTCTATTTCAGATAATACAATAACTAATTCGTTTGAGGATAAAAAAGGAAATTTATGGTTTGGTGTATTAAGTGGTGAATTAAATTTATATAATAGGGATAATGATAATTTTACCATTTACGATTTAAAAAAGGACGCTGATCCTATTATTCTAAAATCAAAACTTGAACAAATAGATTATCCAATGACTACTTATGCACGTACTAGTAATACGGCAATTACATCAATTACAGAGGATAATAGTGGAAATTTATGGGTAGGCACTTGGGGCATTGGTTTATTTAAGTATTCACTAATAAATGGTAAACTTGTTTTTCAAAATAGAATAAATACAGTTAATAAATCCACATTATCAAAAATAACCAAATTGATATATTATGATAATCATATTTGGGTTTCTACATTGGGTAATGGTTTGTTTAAAATTAATCTTAACAAAAATGATTTAAACGCAACTAATTATGTAAAAGGGAATAAATCCAATAATTTATTATCTAATGAATTATTAACTATATTTATTAGTAAAAATGATATTTTATATATTTCGAATTATAAACATGGAATACAAACTGTTAATTTAAAATCTGATTCTAAAAATATTATTTTTAACAATTATTTAATTAAATCCCCTATTACCAATTTATACCTTAATAATGTAATGGCAATTATACAGGACAAGGATAATTTTATTTGGTTTGGTACTTTTGGAAATGGATTATTTAGAATTTTTAATGATGATTTTAATACTTTAAACAACTTTACACACCAACAATTTAATAATGAATCATTGCTTGATAATGAAATTATTTCACTGGCAATTGACAGAACCAATATCCTTTGGGTTGGAACTCATTTAGGGAAAGGTATTTCTAAATTAATTAGAGGGAATATCAAATTTAGTACTCTACAAAAAGAAAGTTTAACCAATATTAAATTAAACGATGATGTTGTTTGGGCCATTAATGAAGATGCCTCAAATGTATTGTGGATAGGTACTTACCGTGGAGGTTTAAATATTTATGATCGGAATAATAATAAAATATATTATCTAACAAAGGAAAATAGTAAATTAAATGATAATCACATCAGATCGATTGATGAGGATATTTATGGTAATGTATGGATTGGAACTTTTTCAGGTGGATTAAATATTTATAATAAAAAAACAAAAAAGATTAATATATATCAAGTTAATTCTAAAGATAGCACGTCAATTGGGGCAAACCAAATATTGGATATATTTATTGATTCTGATTCAGTTGTTTGGATTGGTACTTACGGAGGCGGATTAAATAAATGTATAATTAATAAAAATAGTTTTTATACTAAATTAAAATTTAAAAGATATACCCATTCGCTAAAACCTAATTCTATTAGTGATGATAGAGTTTACAAAATTACCAAAGCAAGAGATGGCAGATTGCTTTTAGGAACTTATGGAGGCGGATTTAATATCTTTGATCCTCTAACTGAAAAATTTATTTCGTATCAAAATAAGCCCAATGATATTCATAGTATAAGTGATAATAGAGTTTTGTCAATTGTTCAAAACAGTATTGGTGATATTTGGATTGGAACCTTTGGCGGAAATTTAAATAAGTTTGATAGCAGAAAAGGTCAATTTCTAAGATTCGATCAAAATAATGGTCTAAATGGAAATGTTATATACGGAATTTTAGAAGACGATTTAGGGAATTTTTGGCTTAGTACCGACAATGGAATTATTAAATTTAATTATTCCACCGAAAAAACGACTTATTTTGATGTAAATGATGGACTTCAAAGTTTAGAATTTAGCGGCGGAGCATATTTAAAAACAAAAACAGGAAAGATGTATTTTGGCGGAGTGATTGGTTTAAATTATTTTTACCCTGATAGTATTAAAGAAAACTTAATTGTTCCACTTATTACTATTTCTTCTATCAAAATATTTGATGAAGAAATTCATGGTTATAAAACTAATTTAGATTTAGATTATGATCAAAATTATCTTACTTTTGAATTTTCATCATTAGATTATACAAACCCTGATAAAAATCAATATTTATATAAATTGGAAAATTTTAACGAATCTTGGATTCACACAAACTCCAAAAATCGCATTGCTACATATACAAATTTGCCTCCAGGAGAATATACTTTTAAAGTATTAGGATCAAATAATGATGGTTTATGGAATACAAAAGCAACCATAATTACCATTGTTATTCATTCACCATTCTGGGAAAGATGGTGGTTTATTTCTTTAGCGTCTTTAACCTTAATATTAATTGTGTTTTCAATAGTTTATACAAGATTTCAAGGGATATTAGCAGTTGAGAGATTAAAAGCAAAACTTGCAGCCGATTTGCATGATAATGTTGGTGCAGGATTAACCGAAATATCAATATTAAGTGAATTAGTATCCGCTAAACTACCATCTATTACAAGCGACATAAAAGCTAATCTTAATAATATAAGTGAAACTGCGCGTCATTTAGTTGATACTATGAGCGATATTGTTTGGGTTGTCAACCCTAAAAAAGACGCACTTCCCGATTTAGTTGTTCGATTGAGAGATTCGTACGGTGATATTTATTCGTATAAAGGAATTTCATTTAAAACGCAAAATATTGACAAATTGGCAAATATTAAGCTTACAATGGAATATAAACAACATTTGTTTTTAATTTTAAAAGAAGCCTTAAATAATTCATTAAAACATAGTAATTGCAGTAAAATTATCCTTGATGTTTCAATAAAAAATAATATATTAACTATTACTTTAAGTGATAATGGAAAAGGAATTGATAACTTTAGTTTTTCGCACGGCAATGGAATAAAAAACATGAAATATCGTGCTGAATTAATAAATGGTAAACTTGATTGGAACTCCAATGAATTGAATGGAACTTCAATAACATTTACCTGTAAAATTGGTGAAGGAATTAAATATTTTAGAAGGTTTTTTAAATTAAAAGGGATAACCTATGATTAACGTTGCAATAGTTGAAGATAATAATACAATTCGGGAAGGTTTATCTGCTTTAATTAATGGTACAAACGGTTATTCCTGTTGCGGATCATTTTCAAATTGTGAGGATTTTTTACGAGTTTTTTATAAAATTGATGCCGATGTTGTTTTAATGGATATTGGCCTTCCTGGTATGAATGGAATTGAAGGAGTTAAAAAAGCTATTGTTATAAAACCGGATGTTAATATTTTAATGCTCACTATTTATCAAGAAAATAATGTAGTTTTTGATGCTCTTTGTGCCGGTGCTTGTGGATATCTTGTAAAAAAAACTCCCCCGCTTAGATTGCTTGAAGCTATTAAAGAAGCTTATGATGGCGGTTCTCCAATGAGTGCACAAATTGCCAGAAAAGTAATTACTGTTTTTCATCATAATCATAACTTAGCAAATATTGAATCGCAATATGAATTAAGCAACAGGGAAAGAGAAGTATTGGCAGCTTTATCCGAGGGAAATAATTATCAGGAAATTGCCGATTCGCTATTTATTAGTATAGATACAGTTCGTCATCATATCCGAAATATTTATAAAAAACTTCACGTTCACTCCCAATCAGAAGCTGTATCAAAAGCTATTAGAAAAGGGCTTATTTAGAACCATAACTGCATGTTTATGCAGTTATTTGTTATATTTATTTAATACTGCCTTCAAAACCACACACTTGTGTAGTTGTTTTTACGATAAACAAATCCTTTTTTTGTATAAAGGTTAAAATTTCACACATTTTACTTTATTCATAAAAAACAGGAGCAATTATGCAAGCAATTAAGACAACTAATAAGATTCTCTTCTTCAGCATCATCGGATTTATTTTGCTCCTATCCGCAATCTTAAATCCAGTAATACCACAGGAAGCAAAAGGATCAATTAAAGGAAAAGTCTTCGATTCAAAAGACAACGAAGAGCTTATCGGCGCAAATGTATTATTTCACGAATTGAATATTGGTACAGCTACCAACGTGCGTGGTGAATACAAAATTGATAATGTGCCGACTGGCAAACAAATATTAACCGTACGTTATGTTGGTTATAAAGAAAAAGTAATGGAAGTATTAATTGAACAGAATAAAACTGTTGAATTGGATTTTACATTACAACCAACCACATTGATGCTTTCCGAAATGGTAGTAACGGGACAAGGTTCAGCAATTGAAAGAAAAAAATTAACAGCTAATGTTGAAACCATAAAATCGGATGAAATTAAATATATTCCAATTGAATCGGTTGATCAATTATTGCAGGGACGTGTACCGGGATTAAATTCATTTACCTCTTCCGGTATGCCGGGAACAAGCGGACGTATATCTACCAGAGGAGTAAAAAGCGCAGTTACTTCTACAACACCGGTTATTTATGTGGATGGTGTTCGTGTTGATAATAACGATGCAACACGATTAGCAATTCAAACCGGCGGTGCGGAATCATCATCACTTTCTGATTTAGTGATTGGCGAAATTGATCATGTGGAAGTTATTAAAGGTGGAGCTGCTTCTACATTATATGGTAGTGAAGCTTCCAATGGAGTTATTCAGATTTTCACAAAAAAAGGCGTTCCGGGAAAAGCAAAATGGTCGTTTAATGTTACTTCAGGTTTTGATGAAGCTGAAAACAAATTTGTAATTGAAGACTATGTTAAAAACAATCTATTCCAAAAAGGATTTTACCATAGTTATAAAGCCGGAGTTACTGGAGGTAATCAGTTTTTTACCTACAACTTGTCAGGTCAGATGTTTGAAAATAAAGGAATTATCATTGAAAATAAAACACAAAACAAAAATTATAACTTAAATACAGGTTTTCGTGTAAACTTAGATTCTGATATGAATCTTGAAATTTCATCAAGTTATACTAAAAATAAATTTGATAGAGTTTTTAATAATAACACTATTGGCTCGCCGTATAGTGATTTTGATAATGGCGCGTATTTAAATGAGTTTGGATATACTGATCATGATAGAGATTCTTTATTAGCAATAATGACCACCCCTTTTATAAATGAGGATGTTGATAGATTTAGATTAGCAGTAAATTTTGATTATTCACCAATAAAAAACTGGACAAATAAATTTACTGTTGGAACTGATTATCGTAAAAATGAAGCAAGAATATTTGTGCCAAAAAAAATTGGTGATTTTTACGGCACAACAAACGGCTGGGTTGAAAGATCCGACCGCGAATACCAGACTATTACACTTGCTTACACAGGAACCTATATTTTACCAAAAATTTATGATATTGAGCAGACTTTAACCTTTGGAGCTCAAGGATTTAGAGTAGAAGATAGAGAAGAATATGCAATTGGTGAAGAATTTTCAATTCCGGGAACTGATGATTTTGATAACGCCGCAGTTATTAATGCTCAAGAAAGCAATAGACAAATTTTTAATGGCGGTTTTTTCTTTAGTGATCAATTAGGATTGTATGACAAATTATTTTTTGACATTGGATTTAGAATTGACGGTAATTCAACTTTTGGTGATAAAATTGGAATGCAGTTTTATCCAAAAGCTGGTATAGCTTATTTAATATCCGAAGAAACCTTTTTCCCTGATTTCTTAAGAGTTGCTATTTCCAGTTTGAAATTACGTTGTGCTTGGGGTTTAACCGGTAACTTCCCTACCCCATTTACACGTGATAGAAGTTACGGTGCTCAATCATTCCTTGGTCAAACAGGAATAGTATTTGCTCCAAACGGCAATCCGGGGAATGATAATCTTAAACCGGAAAAAACATCCTCAATTGACGCCGGATTTGATATTGGATTAGTACAGGATAGAGTTTCAATAGAAGTAAATTATTTTTATGAATTAACAAAAGATGCTTTATTCCAAGTTCCTAAGGATCCTGCAAGTGGTTTTGGAATGCAGCTTACAAACGTTGGTAAAATTGAAAATAAAGGATTTGAATTATCCCTGTTTGCACAAATACTTCAAGAAGAAAATTTATCAATTGATACCAAAATATCATATTCAACATTAGATAATAAAGTTGTAAGTCTGGGTGGAGCTGCTCCATTTAGCATCGCTTCTTTTACATTTTTACCAAGACGTGTTGAAGAAGGTTATCCTGTTGGAGTTTTCCAGGTTAATATACCTACAGGAAATGGAACATTTAAAAAAGCGTTAGTAGGCAACCCGCTGCCAACTAATTTTGGAAGTTTTTTGCTAAACTTTACAATATTTAAAAATTTAACTATAAGTTCGCTTACTGAATTTGCATTTGGACATCAATTTGTAAATTTGAAAAAGGTTATGCGTTACTTTAATGGTACTCCTGATACCCAAAATAGTGTTCCTGAAGGTTATTCATTTCAGTCCGCATCATCAGTATGGTTAGAGGATGCCGATTGGATAAAGTTACGCGAAATAGCAATTATCTATCGTATTCCTGATGACATATTTAAGGGTGTAACTTTAAGTGCAAGCATACGTAATGTTGCAGTTTTTGGAGTTAACTCCGATACGGATCCTGAATTGAATGGTTATCAACCAAGCGGTCCAAATACAGGGGGATATAATTTAGGAGATATTTCAGCTCCCCGTCAATTCAGATTTGGTGTAAATGTTAATTTATAAGAAAAATAATGGAGTTTATGATGAAAAATATTAAAATAATAATTGTAACATTAGCCATAGGTTTTATCTTTTTTGGCTGCGATTTGTTAGATCCAACAGAAGTTAACAATCCTGCAATAACAGAGGATAAACTTCTTGAAGATGCAACCGGAGGTTCTGCACCTTTAATTGCGGGATTAAAATATTCATTTTCGGATGCATTGATGAAAACGGTTACTTTTACGGAAGTTACCAGTGATAATTATGATAATACATTTACTTTTTTATCAAATATTATAGATAATCCACGTGATATTTTACCGTCAGAAACAGTTTTAGATGATACACGCGAAATTTATTTTGAGTTGCAGACAATTCATGCAAAGGCTTTATTCGGCTTAAATGTAATATTACCTAAAGATAAAAATGTAACAAATGATGATTATGCAACTGTATATTTTTATAAGGGTATGGCATTATTAATGTTGTCTGAAAATTTTACCGCTTTTCCAATAGAAGAAAATGGAGTAATGGTTAAATCCGAAGATGCATTAAAAATAGCTATTGACAACTTAAAAGAAGCATTAAATCTTAACAACTCTTCGGAAAATTCTTCAAAATGTAATTTGGCTTTAGCAAGAGCATACAGATTGTTAGGTGATAAAATAAATGCTACATCTTATGCAGAAGCTGCTATAGCAATTAATCCACAATTTGTATTTGCTGCTGATTATGATGCTGCTAATTTGGATAATGAAGTAAATACTTTTACAGTTGCCCGAGCTAATTCCAATGATATGCAGCCGCTGCCAAGGTTAGATTTCTTAGATCCGAAATTTGTAGATCAGGTTTCGCCAATATCTGCATTAAAAACGGAAGAAGCATATTTAATACTTGCAGAAGTGGCTTTAGCTAATGGTGATATTTTTAAAGCAAAATCCGAAATGATAAATGCTATTACTTTAGCAAAATCACGCGAGGTAATTTCATTTACCGATGAAGATCCCCGCGATGAGCGCCCAAATGCAGACGATTTTTTGGTTAAATTCGATAATCAATCTGCACCAATTACTAATCTAATTAAAAAACGTGGTGGAGCTTCTATTAATATTTCCCCTATTTCCAATACAAGTTTAACTGAAAGTGATATTAATGCTGCATCAAACAGTACTGATTTATTTAGGTTATTATACTTGTTGCGTCAAGAGATTTTCTTTTCTGAAGGAAGAAGAATGAGTGATCTTGGAATAAGATTGCCGGTAATGCAAACACAAATTGATGCAAATCCGAATATTAATTTAGGAGATTATGGGACGTATGTAATTGTACCTTCGTATATTCCAACCGGATATGGATTGGATGAATATACAGTTGATGAAACTAATAGAATTGTAACTATTAGTTACGATATGAATAAAATCCTCGCACAAAATATATCCTCAGTGTCCCCATTGCTTTAAAATACGAAACCGCCGAAAGGCGGTTTTTTTTTTACTTACCAGAAATCATCTTAATTATTTCAACAGAATTTATTCCGTCTGCTTCGGCATTAAAACTTGGTATAATTCTATGCCGCAAAACCGGAGTCAGGTATTCATGAACATCACTAATAACAGGTGTAAATCTACCTTCAAGAGCTGCTTTTGTTTTTGCAGCCAAAATTAAATATTGTGAAGCTCTTGGACCGGCACCCCAACTTATCAAATCCGTAATTTTGTTATTTTTTTCAAATTTTCTTGTGCTGTTAACTGTTTTAACTGCATATTCAATAACGTTATCAGCAACGGGTACTCTTCTAATTAAATCTTGATATTTAATTAAATCTTCCTTTGAAATAACTTTTTCTAAAACAGGTTTATAGTCGCTTGTTGTAGTCTTTATAATTTTAATTTCTTCATCAATTGAAGGATAATCTAACCATAAGCTAAACATAAATCTATCAAGTTGGGCTTCCGGTAAAGGATAAGTACCTTCCTGTTCAATTGGATTTTGGGTAGCTAAAACGAAAAAAGGTTGTGGTAATGAATAAGTATTGCCGGCTGCCGTTACTTTATTTTCTTGCATTGCTTCAAGTAAAGCCGATTGAGTTTTAGGGGGAGTTCTATTAATTTCATCTGCTAAAATAATATTCGAAAATATTGGTCCTTTAATATATCTAAAAAGCCGCTTTCCTGTTGAATGATCTTCTTCAATAATTTCGGTACCTGTAATATCACCAGGCATTAAATCCGGTGTAAACTGTATTCTATTAAATGATAAATCAATTACTTCCGACAATGTTTTAATTATTAATGTTTTAGCCAGTCCCGGAACACCTATTAATAAACAATGTCCTTTTGAAAAGAGACCGACTAATAAATCATCTATAATCCTATCTTGACCAATAATTACTTTATTGATTTCTTTTTTTATTTTAACAATTGATTCAGTTAATTGCTCAACTAATTCAACATCATTTTTATTTGTCGTTAAACTCAAATTATTTCACCTAAATCCTAATTTCCCAAAAAATTGATTCTCTTAATTCTTTAAGCCAGTTATTATATAACTTCTCTTTTTTTGTATATTCAGCAATTTTCTTTAACTCATCAAAATCAGTTTCAATTGTAGGTTTATGTTCAGGTATACGTTTAACTAATTTAACAATATGAAATCCATAAGAGTTTTTATCTAAATCTAATCTTTTGGGAAACCCTATTTCACCTTCTTTCATCTTAAATACAACATCTTTTAAACTTTGGTCTAATTGATTTATCTCAAAATTACCAAGCTCGCCGTTAAAACGTGAGGTTTCTTTATCATCGCTGTATTTTTGAGCATAATATCCAAAATCATTAATTCCTTTTGAAATACTGTCTCTTAAATCCGTTAAAAACTCAATAGCCTGCAAATCACTTTCGTCATCACTTTTTATTTTTATTAATATATGTCTGGTTTTTATTCCTTCACCGCGTCTTTCAATCAATTGAATAATATGATAACCAACCGGTGATTCTACAATACCTGAAAGTTGTCCCGGCTGTAAAGAAAATGCAGCTGCTTCAAATTCAGGATAAAACACTCCGCGTTTTACATAACCTAAATCACCGCCTTGTGAAGCGCTTCCCGGATCGTCTGAAAACTTTGTTGCCAAATCACCAAAATCAGCTCCGTTTTTTAACGAATCCAATAGTTTTTTTGCTAAATTAAAAGCTGCTTTTTTAACTCTATCTCCCTTTTGAGGATTAACGAAAATGTGTGCGATTGTAAATTTTTCAGGAATTATACCAAGTGAATCTTTAAATGATTTATAAAAATCTTCAACTTCTCTACGAGTTACTGTAAGCGATCCAAATCTTTTTTGTTTAACTTTTTGGCCCATTAGATTCTTTTTTACATCATCCCGTAATTCTCTTCTAATTCTGTCGGTAGACATACCGTATGATTCTTCAAATTTTTCTTTAGAACCATACTGTTGAATAAAATAGTTAATCTGGTTATCAAGCTGTTGATTTATTTCATCTTCCGATACTACAATGGAATCTAATTCGGATTGAGCATATAATAACTTTTCGTTTATCATTGCTTCAAGGACTTGTTTTTTTACTGCAGGATCATTAGGATTTAAGTTCCTTTGACTAGCCAGATAACTCATTTGCAAATTAAGTTCTGAAAGGAGTATTACTTCGTTATCAACCACTGCTGCAATTTTATCTAATACTTCTTGCGCATTAACTTGAATAGAGATGATAAAAATGATTATGCCTAAATATTTTAATAATTTCATTAGCTTACCTATTTATTTTAACTTCGTACTTATTGTATAATTCTGATAAATAATTTTTCAGATACATTCTTTTTTTTATATTTATTATTCGTTCTTTAATAATTGGTTTAATATAATCATATTCCGGTATATCATATTTTTCATATTTTTTAATTAATTGTACTATATAATAAATATTATCGTCAGTGCCAATAATTATGCTTACTTCCGAAGGAAGCATGCCTTTAATATATTTTAATAAAATTGCTGGTTGTATTTGAAAATCGTATAAAAACTTTTTCTCATAGGAGAAATAATTCTTATTATTCTCTTTATACTTGTTTATTTCGTATGACCAATTACCTGAAATAATATTCAGTCTAAATTCGGATGCAGATTGAAGATCATTAAATTTGATAAGGTTAATAACATAACCTTCGGAACTTATTCTAAAATCTTCATTATATTTGTGATAATATTCAATAATATCAGATTCTTTTACATCATATTTATATTCATCTAATATTTTTTGAGTTATTAATGCTGCTGCAAGTTCTTTTTTTGATTGTATTAAAATCAATTTATAATCAGCTGAATCTAAAATACCATTCTCTTTTGCTTCTTGGTATAAAGTTTCAGTTTCAACCCATTGCCTAATAAATTCATCTTTTTCTTTTTTATTATATTTTTTTGAAGAGAGGAAGAACTTTAGTTCTTCCTCGTATAATTTTGATTCATTTACTTCAGCAACAGCATGTTTTTTATCCTGCTCATTAGAACAGGATAAAAACAAAACAAATAAAACAAAAAAGCTATTTGTTATTTTTAAATGCTTTAAGAAGAACATCTTCTTGATAATTTTTAATTGGATATTTTACTTGTAAACTGTTAATATATTCGTCTTCCAAACGTTTACTTTCTTTTTCTTGATATATACTTGCAACTTCTGCTTTTGCTTCTTCAAAAGTTTTAAGACCGGCTGTACGTTTATGATGCATCTTGAAAATAGAAAAACCACCATTAACCGCAATAGGTTTAGTATATTCACCTTCTTTATTCAATTCAAATGGAAATTTAGCTAATTCGTTTGATTCAACATCAATGTATCCATAAGCACCAGATTTACCTTTAAAGCCAATTCTTTCAGTATATTTTTTAGCCAAAGAATCAAAAGAAGCACCATTTTGAAGCATTGTATAATAGCTGTTAATTAAGCTATCTTTTTTAGCAAATATTTCGCTAAAATCAACTCTGTTTTTCCACTTATAGTTTTCTTTTGTTGTTTGATAAAAATCAACCAATTTTGCACTATCTAATTTGATTTTATTCCAAATCTCTTCTTCCTGGATTTTGAAAATAAAAATACCTTGTTGATAATCATTCATTAATGTAGCAAATTCAGGATCTTCATTTTCAAGAACTAAAGCTCTTTGTTCTAATAGAGCATTTTTAGCGGTTTCATCAACTGCATCGTTTAATATTTTTTCATCAATTAATTTATTTTGATATTTAGTATCATTTATTACAAATGATACTACACTATCTAAACCAATTTTATTATTATTTATTGTAAATAAATCAACATCTTTAACAGCTTTACGTAGATCACTTGTAAAATAATCGTTAGATATTTTTACTGAATCAGCATTTTTAATAACAGATTTTATTCCGGCATCATTTTTACTGTATCCGTATTTTGTTTTAAGTTCCCCTATTAAAGCATTGTATTTAGCATCATATAACGAGCGTTTATACAAAGTACGTAATGAAGTTTTTTCTTCTTCGTATGTTGGATAGGGTTTTTCTTCAACAAATTTAATAATATGAAATCCAAAACGAGTTTGAACAACATTTGATACTTCATCAGGTTTTAGACTGAATGCAGTTTGATCAAATGGAAGTATCATACTTCTTCTTTCAAAAAATCCCAAATCACCGCCTTTTTCAGCACTTCCTTTATCTTCTGAATATTTTGAAGCTGCATCTTCAAAAGTAATTTTTCCTTCAACAATGTTTTTTCTAATTTCTTCAATTTTTAATTTTGCAGCTGTTGAATCAACATTTCCAACAGAATCTACATAGTCTAATAATATATGTTTAACTCTAACTTGAAATTTTCTTGGATGTTTATCAGTTACTTTAATAACATGATAACCAAATTTTGTTTCAACTGGTTGAGGATATATGCTATCAACTTCAGTTTGATAAACAGCATCGTCAAATTCAGGTAATGTTTGACCGTAAGTAATATAATAAATATCGCCACCGGAAGCTTTTGAATAGGTGTCATCACTATATTCTTTGGCTAAATCTTCAAATTTGGAACCGGCACGAAATTTTTTAATTACTTCCCAAGCTCTTGCTTTGGCTTGTTCTTTTGATAAGCTATCCAAACGAATCATAATATGACTTACACGGTACTCAACTTTTCTTTTATTATAAATATCTCTAACACCCGGATCAAGAAGTTGTTTTTCTAATAAATATGAAACACCTACTTTTTTCTTGTAGTCAACTAATTCATTGCTTAATCCTTTATCATTTCCATAACCTTTTTCTTTAGCATCAATTAATTTTAATCTGAAATTTTTATATAAATTCCAAAATTTTAAAATAGAAGCAGAATCAGGAATATTAACTGAACTTTCACCTGAATTTTTTTCATAAGCTCTTTCAAACTCACCAAGTGTAATATCCTCATTTCCGGCAGTAGCAATAACCGTCTTTGAGTGTTCTGTTCCACACGATATAAACATAACTGAGATTATAAAAAGCGAAATCAGGGTTGAAAAATATTTCATACTTTATCCTCCAAACGTATTTAAATATTATTTTTGTTAAACATTAATATACAATTAATTGGTATTCTCACTCTTTTAAATAAATGGTACTAAAAAGTTCCATAAATATTAATATTATATTACTTTACTTTAGTTCCCGAAACTACATTAGCGGGAACTTCAAGTAGGTTTAATTTACCATCTTTATCTTCAATCGCAAGAACCATTCCTTCGGAATCAACCCCAAACAATTTTGCGGGTTGTAAATTATAAACAATAGTAACTTTTTTACCTATCAATTCTTCCGGTTTATAACTTTTGGCAATTCCGGCAACAATCTGTTTTTTTATGTCACCAACTTTTACAATAAGTTTTAATAATTTATCGCTTTTTTTTATATTTTCAGCAAAAGTTATCTCGCCAATTCGCAATTCAACTTTCATAAATTCATCATAAGTGATTTTTGGTGTTGTATCTTCAACAGGTGCTTTATGAATTTCTATTTGCTCATCTTCAATTTTTGGAAATAATATTGAAGGTGTATTAAATTGATGACCTTCCTGTAAATTAAGTTTACCGGATTCAAACCAATTTGTTTGATTACTGTTCAATAAATCAAGTATTTTTTTTGCTGTAAATGGTATTATTGGTAAAAATAATTCACCCAAAGTATTAATAATATTTATACAAATATTTAATGTTGTTCCGCATTTTTCTTTATCAGTTTTTATCACTTTCCAGGGCTCGGAATCATTAAAATATTTATTTGCTATTCTTGCTAAGTTCATCACCTCAAAAACAGCATCTTTTATTTTATATTTTTCGATAAGATTTGCAACTTTTTGAGGGTATTCAGCCAAAGTACTTATCATCTGTTCATCAATAGGATCAAGATTTCCAAGTTTTGGAATTTTACATTCAAAATGTTTGCTGGTAAAAGTTAATGTTCTATTGATAAAATTTCCAAAAATATCAGCAAGTTCGCTGTTATTTCTCATTTGAAATTCTTTCCAATAAAAATCAGTGTCTTTATTTTCAGGTAAATTTGCTGCTAAAGTATACCGTAAAGTATCGGCAGGAAATAATTCAAGAAAATCAAGAACATCTATTCCCCAATTACGCGACTTTGAGAATTTTTTACCTTCAAAATTCAAAAATTCATTTGCGGGAACGTTTTGAGGTAATAAATATTTATCACTGCTGCAATCATTCCATGCCATTAATAAAGCAGGGAAAATTATTGTATGAAAAACTATATTATCTTTTCCAATAAATGCTAAATATTTTGTATTTGGATCCTGCCAATACTCTTTCCATAAATTTTCATTATTTCTTAATTTAGAAAGTTCTTTTGTTGCAGAAATATAGCCTAATACAGCTTCAAACCAAACGTAAAGTACTTTACCTTCGGAATTATCCAAGGGTACTTTAACACCCCAATCCAAATCACGTGTAATAGCGCGATCTTTTAAACCATCTGTAAACCAGCTTTTGGATTGTTGTAAAACATTATCTCTCCATCCATATTTTTTATCGGATTCAGACATGTATTCTTCCAATCTTTTTTGAAATTCTCCAAGCGGAAAATACCAGTGAGATGTTTCTTTTAAAATTGGAGTATCTCCGGTAATTTTACTTTTAGGTTTTAATAATTCACTTTGATCGTATAAAGCACCGCAATTTTCACATTCATCACTTCTTGCCTCTTCATTTCCACATTTTGGACAAGTTCCTTCAACATATCGGTCAGGCAAAAACATTTTTGCTTTTTCATCATAAAACTGTAATGTTATCTTTTCTTTTAAAATTCCTTGATTATAAAAATTCAAGAAAAATTCTTTTGCTGTTTCGTGATGTATTGGTAGACTTGTACGCGAATAAATATCAAAGCTCATTCCAAATTTTTCAAAAGCTTCTTTATTCAAATTATGATATCTATCAATGATATCTTGTGGTTTATTCCCTTCTTTATCAGCCGTTATAGTGATTGGTACTCCATGTTCATCGGATCCGCAAATATAAAGTATATCAGCGCCCGTTAATCGTTTATATCTAACATAAATATCAGCTGGTAAATAAGCACCGCTTAAATGCCCTAAATGAATTTTACCATTAGCATAAGGTAATGCGGATGTAACTATAATTTTTTCAGACATATATTAACCATAAAAAATTAAACTTTAAATATACTAAATATTATAGTCATTTTTAACACAAATTTATCTCTTTTTACAATAAAAAAAGCCCATCTAAAAAGATGGGCTTCAAACTCAAATATTTATTTTATTTATGCTATTTCTAATAATTCAATATTAAAATTTAAATTTTGACCGGCTAATTCATGATTTCCGTCAAATATATATTCATCATCATTAATTTCAACTAATTCCATATCAATGGATTCGCCGTTTTCCAATGGAAATGTATAAACATTGCCTTCTTCTAATTCAACACCTTCAGGAGCACTGTCTTTTGGTACTGACAAAACTAAAGTTTCATCATATTCGCCATAAGCTTCTTCACATGAAATATGAAGTTCTTTCTTTTCTCCAATTTCCATTCCTACAACTGCTTTATCTAAACCTTCAATAACTTCTTCACTTCCAACTACAAATTCAAAAGGTTCATTTGGTTCTGTTTCGTCAAATTTTGAACCATCATCAAATGTTCCAACATATGATATTTTTATGGTATCACCTTTTTTAACTTTTTTCATTTTTTTCTCCAATTTGTTTTTCTAAATTTTTAAGTCGAAAGATTTGTGCTTGAAGTTTATTTAAAAGAAATGTTACACTATATTACGACTATTTTACTAACAAATTTAGTAAAATATTTACATTTATGCTAAATTATTTTAGTCATTTATTTTTGGATTAATTAAAAACATCTTAAAAACGGATAATTATTACTCGTTTTATTTATTTAGTCTTTTTTTTTTCGTAAATTTAAAGCTAATATTTTTTGGAGAATCATGAAAAAAGTTATTTCTGTGGTCGGTGCAAGACCTAATTTTATGAAAATTGCACCAATTCATAAAGCATTTCTAAAATATTCAAATACAATTAATCACCTTATTTGCCATACAGGGCAGCATTATGATAAAAAGATGTCTAAAGTATTTTTCGATGATTTAGAGCTGCCAAAACCCGATTTTTATTTAGGAGTTGGCGGTGGAACCCATGCTGAGCAGACTGGCAAAATTATGATTGAATTCGAAAAAATCCTTTTAGCTGAAAATCCCGATCTTGTTCTTGTTGTTGGAGATGTTAACTCCACTATAGCCTGTACGCTTGCCGCAGCTAAATTACATATTAAAACAGCACATGTTGAAAGTGGTTTAAGAAGTTTTGATAGAGATATGCCAGAGGAGATAAACCGATTATTAACTGATTCCATTTCGGACTTTTTATTTGTAACCGAACAAAGTGGGTTAGATAATCTTATTAAAGAGGGTGTTTCAAAAGATAAGATATTCTTTACAGGGAATGTAATGATTGACAGTTTGATTAATTATTTGCCAAAAGCAGATAAATCAAATATTCTACGGGAATTACAAGTTACCGACTCCCCTTTTGTATTAATTACATTACATCGTCCCAGCAATGTAGATGAAAAAGATCAGTTGATTAAATTATTTGATTTTATTAATCGCATTGCAATACAACGTAAAGTAGTATTTCCAATTCATCCCAGAACATTAAAAAATTTAAAAGAATTTAATATATTGGATTCTCTTTCTGCAAATATCATATTAACCGAGCCTATTGGATACATTGACTTTTTATGTTGTACAAAAAACGCTGAATTAATTTTGACTGATAGCGGCGGAATTCAAGAAGAATCTACCTATCTGGGAGTACAATGTATTACTTTGCGTAAAACAACTGAAAGACCTGTTACGGTTGATGTTGGAACCAATCAGTTACTTGGATTAGATTTAAATAAAATAGAAATTGCAGCAAATGAAATTTTATCAGGGAAAATTAAAAAAGGTCAAATTCCTAATCTTTGGGATGGTAAAGCGGCTGAAAGAATTACTGCAATTATTGCAGATAAAATTTAGATTCTAAATTATTTAGATATTTATTTTTGTTTTTAAAATACAAAACCCGCTAATAAGGCGGGTTTTGTTGTTATATATTGAATTTTATTTTATTAAAATCATTTTTTTAACTGCATTATTAAAATCAGTTTTAATTCTGTAGAAATATATTCCGCTTGATAATCCTAATTCGGCAGTATTAAAGTTTATTTTATAATTACCTTGAGTTTGATAATTATTTACTAAAATTTTAACAACTTTTCCTAATATATCATATACTTCTAATTTTACCCAGGTATTTGTAGGAATTTGATAGCTGATAATTGTACTTGGATTAAATGGATTTGGATAATTTTGATTTAATTCAAATGTTTTTGGATTTTTAACTTCATCTTCTTTTACACCAACTACAACTGCAGGTCTTGAAAATACAACACCGTCAGTGGTACCAACAACAACTGAATTACTTTCACGATCTATTATCAATGAGCTTGCTCCCATTCCTTCCATTCCAAGTCCTTCCCAGCTCTCACCTGCATTGGTGGAAGAAAAAATACCGGCCGACCATGAAGAAACATAGGCGTTATTATCATTATCAAAGTTAATTGAATAAACATGTTCAGAGTTTAACCCGTTACTGCTGCTGCTCCAGTTTTCTCCATCAACCGATTTGAATAATCCGTTTCCATATGTACCTGCATATAAGTTGCCTTCATTATCAAGTGCTAATTTCCATATATAAGCGGAACTAATATTCAAAGTAGTCCAATTATTTCCACCATCAATCGATTTTGCAATACCGCCGCCAAATGTTCCGGCATATATTTCACCGGAAGTACCAAATAATAGTGTTTGAACTGATTTATTTGATAAGCCGTTATTAACTTCTGTCCAATTAGCACCATTGTCAACTGATTTTAGAACTCCTGATCCCCAAGTTGCGGCATACATTTCCGAGGATTCTGTATTTGTTCTACTAATAATTATTGATCTAACATCATTATTTATTAAACCAAGATTCTGCCAATTTGCACCATTATCTGCCGTAACAAACAAACCTTGTTCTGTTCCTGCATATAGTGAACCATTTGAATATTCCAATGACCAGATATAACCTACATTCATACTGTTATTTATTCTTACCCATTGACCTAATTGAGCACTTGAAGTATAAATTTTACCGCCATATGTTCCAACATATACTTGTCCGTTTGCTTCAATCATTGTCCAAATCATTTCATTTTGAGGGAATGTACTTAATTGAGTCCATTGTATTGCTGCTCCGGGAGGATTAGGACTAGGTGAACCGCCTACTACTAATTCAACCTGAGCACTATTATTATTTGGATTACTGTCAACCTGAGTTAACGATGTAATTGATGCTCTATTTATAATTTTTTGATCTAAAGGAATATTTCCTAAAAATTTATCCCAATTAAATTGACCTGCACCTAAAATATTTTTTGCAATTACTTGTCCGCTTATTAAACCGGATGGGAAATCTAAATCAGCATAAGGAGCAATCAAAGAACCCTGCATATCAATATTTCTTATTAAGATGTTTGTAGCTTCATAAAAATTGTAAATCACATTATTAATTGCTGTACCATATACAACATGTCCACCTTTTAATTCAATTCCCGTACCACTAATATTCACTAAAACAACACTACCGTTAGGCGAATTGATAATAAAATTAGTTGAATTATTAATTTGATCTTTTGTAACATTAAAAACATTTAATAATGGGTTAGTACCTGTTAATATCAAATCGCCAAAAGAAACGGAAGCATTACCATTTACTGTATAATTTTTTAACGTGGTTGAAAGAGTTTTGATTTCTGTTTCTGCTGCTGCAAAATTTATTACGCTGTCTTGTCTTAAAGTTCCGTTATTTATACTTACCTGGTTAATCGGTAAATTTGTAAGGAATCCATAAACAACATTTCCGTTATATATTGCACCACTTTCAAATTCTAAAGTATTTCCAACCACTAATACATCCTGTATGCCGTTAAGAGTATCTAATTTATCACCAACACTATAATTTGATAAAAAGGCATTTTCTCCAACTGCAACTTTCCCTTCTGTATCACATGAAGGTTGATTCATATCTTTTAATGCAAAAACATTGTAATCTGAAGCAATTCCTAAATTGTAAGAAAAGGCATATCTATTTACTTTACATGTTATCGAAAGAGTTGCGGTTTCATCAACCAATAGTTGACTTAAACTCCATACACCGTTACTTTGAGTATAGGTTCCTTTTGATGGTACACTTGAAATATAATCCAACCCTAATGGCAATACATCAGTAACTTTAATACTTGTAGCTAACGAGGGGCCATTATTTTTTAATGTGATATTAAATGTAACGTTATCACCATTATTAGGTAACGAGTTATCAATTGATTTTTGTAAAACTAAATCTGTTAAATTTGATTGATTTGGATTTTCTAAGGTTGGAACGTCGACAACACTTATAGCTTCAATTGGATTTGAAAATACATTAAATAAAATGTCATTAAAATCATTATCACAACTGCCATTATCACGTCTTATATCTTCAAAACCAAGAATTAATTTTCCGGTTACCGGATCTTGTAATAAAACATTGTGTTGACGTTTAGTTAAATCACTTTCCGGATTTAAATTTTCATCGGAAAATAATAACCAATTTCCACTTCCAATATTACCGCCGCTAAAACCGTTAGCAACAATAAACCAGCCAATTACTGTGTTAGCTCCAAAAGTTCCAATTTTAACTTTATTACCAGGATTTAATCCTCCACCGCTTCCGGGTAATGAAGAATTTGGGTAAATAATGGTCATTGTATTTTTAATATCATTAATTGTTGCAGGCGGATTTCCATTTTGGTAAGTATAAAAACCTAATGTATTCAAATATCCGGCTCCTTCAGTAATAAAGGTAACCCATACATCACAAGCTTCGGTCAACAACAAATTGCTTTGCACATTACTGCTAATATAATTAGGATGATGAGACAATATATTTTTGCTCTCCGGTAAAGAAGCTGTAATTCTTGATAATAAGTCTGCGGATATTACATCATTTGGCGATACTAGATAATTTGGAACACCATTACTGCTCCATGTACCTAAGGTGTTGTATATTGTTGTTTGGCCCCATAATGAGATAGATAAAGCCAAAAATAATATGTAGGTCATTAGTTTCATAAAAATTTTCCTATAATAAGTTTAAAATTATAAAGCAAAAAATGTACCATTAATTAAATTGCTATTTATAACATTTTTCACATATTTTGATAATTTTTATGTATCATAATAATACACTGCCAAAATATGAAACAATAAATTTCTCATTTTCTCTCCCAAATACATTATAATGGTATTATCTAATTAAGATAATTTTATCATCACAATATAATCGTATAATACCTTTGAAAAGTTTAATTTGACATTTTAAAAAGTATTTTATGTTATTGATTAAAAATAAGATTTAGTATTAATATTTTATTAGGATGCAGTTTGACACAAAACGCTTATTAACTAAGAACCCCACAAATCTGTAATATTTAGTGGGGTTCTTTAAATAATTATTATGAAAATTATTGTCTATTTTACTAAAATCATTTTTTTGACTGCATTGTTAAAATCAGTTTTAATTCTGTAGAAATAGATTCCACTTGATAATCCTAATTCGGCAGTATTAAAGTTTATTTTATAATTACCTTGAGTTTGATAATTATTTACTAAAATTTTAACAACTTTTCCTAATATATCATATACTTCTAATTTTACCCAGGTATTTGTAGGAATTTGATAGCTGATAATTGTACTTGGATTAAATGGATTTGGATAATTTTGATTTAATTCAAATGTTTTTGGATTTTTAACTTCATCTTCTTTAACTCCAACTACAACTGCAGGTCTTGAAAAAACAACACCATCTGTAGTTCCAACAACAACGGAATTATTTGTATGATCTATTATTAACGAGCTTGCACCCATTCCTTCCATTCCAAGTCCTTCCCAGTTCTCACCTGCATTTGTGGAAGAAAAAATACCGGCCGACCATGAAGAAACATAGGCGTTATTATCATTATCAAAGTTAATTGAATAAACATGTTCAGAGTTTAACCCGTTACTGCTGCTGCTCCAGTTTTCTCCATCAACAGATTTGAATAATCCGTTTCCATATGTACCTGCATATAAGTTGCCTTCATTATCAAGTGCTAATTTCCATATATAAGAGGAACTAATATTCATAGTAGTCCAATTATTTCCACCATCAATCGATTTTGCAATACCGCCGCCAAATGTTCCGGCATATATTTCACCGGAAGTACCAAATAATAGTGTTTGAACTGCTTTGTTTGATAAACCGTTATTAACTTCTGTCCAATTAGCACCATTGTCAATTGATTTTAGAACTCCTGATCCCCAAGTTGCAGCATACATTTCCGAAGATTCAGTATTTGTTCTTTTTATAATAATTGATCTAACATCATTATTTATTAAACCAAGATTCTGCCAATTTGCACCATTATCTGCCGTAACAAACAAACCTTGTTCTGTTCCTGCATATAATGAACCATTTGAATATTCCAATGACCAGATATAACCTACATTCATACTGTTATTTATTCTTACCCATTGACCTAATTGAGCACTTGAAGTATAAATTTTACCGCCATATGTTCCAACATATACTTGTCCGTTTGCTTCAATCATTGTCCAAATCATTTCATTTTGAGGGAACGTACTTAATTGAGTCCATTGAATTGCTGCTCCCGGAGGATTAGGATTAGGTGAACCGCCTACTACTAATTCAACCTGAGCACTATTATTATTTGGATTACTGTCAACCTGAGTTAACGATGTAATTGATGCTCTATTTATAATTTTTTGATCTAAAGGAATATTTCCTAAAAATTTATCCCAATTAAACTGACCTGCGCCATTAATGTTTTTTGCAATAACCTGTCCGCTTATTAAACCTGTTGGAAATTCCAGATCGGCATAAGGAGCAAGTATAGACCCCTGAATATCAATGTTTTTTATTAATAAATTTTTTGCATCGTAAAAATTATAAATCACATTATTTATTGCGGTGCCATAAACAACATGTCCCCCTTTCCATTCTATCCCATCTCCGCTAATATTAACTAAAACAACACTTCCATTAGGTGAATTTATAATAAAATTTGAAGTGTTATTAACTTGATCTTTAGTAACAGAAAATACATTTAATAAAGGGTTTGTACCGGTCAAGATTAAATCGCTGTTAGAAACCGTAACATTGCCATTTACAGTATAATTTTTTAATGTACTGCAAAGAGTTTTTAGTTGAGTTTCGGCAGAGTTGAAATTTATTACGCTGTCTTGTCTTAAAGTTCCGTTATTTATACTTACCTGATTAATTGGTAAATTAGTTAGGAATCCATAAACTACGTTTCCGTTATATATTGCACCACTTTCATATTCTAATGTATTACCAACAACTAATACATCCTGAATACCATTAAGAGTATCTAATTTATCACCGACGCTGTAATTTGATAAAGCAGCATTGTTACCAACGGCAACTTTTCCTTCAGTATCACATGATGGCTGATTCATATCATCAAAAGCAAAAACATTATAATCTGATGCAATTCCTAAATTGTAAGAAAAGGCATATCTATTTACTTTACATGTTATTGAAAGTGTTGCACTTTCGTTAACAAATAGCGAGCTTATAGTCCAGATACCATTACTTTGGCTAAATGTTCCTTTTGATGTACTGCTTGATAAATAATCTAATCCTAATGGCAATACATCCGATACTTTTATGTTGGTTGCGGTTGAAGGACCATTATTCTTTATTGTAACAGTAAAAGTAACATTATCACCATTATTAGGAATGGAATTATTAATTGATTTTTGCAAAGATAAATCTGTTAGATTTGACTGATTAGGGTTTTCTAAAACAGGTATATCAACCACACTTATAGCTTCAATTGGATTTGAAAAGACATTAAATAAAACATCATTAAAATCGTTATCACAACTACTGCTTTCACGCTTAACATCTTCAAAACCTAAGATTAATTTTCCGGTTACGGGATCTTGTAATAAAACATTGTGTTTCCTAAGTGTCACATCAACTTCAGGGTTTAGATTTTCATTTGAAAATAATAACCATTGCCCGTTTCCTATATTTCCGTTATTAAATCCATTTGCCACTAAAAACCAACCTATAACTGTATTAGCCGGGAAAGTACCTATTTTAACTTTATTACCGGAAATTAATCCACCACTACTTCCCAATAGAGATGAATTTGGGTAAATAATAGTCATTGTGCTTTTAATTGCATTAATATTTGCTGGTGGATTTCCGTTTTGGTAAGTATAAAACCCTAAAGTATTTTTAAAACTTGCCCCTTCAGAAATAAATGTAACCCAAACTTCACATTCTTCGGTTAATAGTAAATTAGATTGTGCACTGCTGCTAATATAGTTTGGATGATATAATAAAACATTTTTACTTGAAGGTAAGGATGCAGTTATTCTTGACAATAAATCAGCAGTAATTATATCATTGTTTGGTTCAAGATAATTTGGGACTCCGTCACTATTCCAAGTTCCAAGTGTTTTGTAAATTGTTGTTTGAGCATAAATTGATGAAGTTAACAACAATAAAATTATAAATTTAATTAATTTCATATAATTTTTCCTATAATATACTTGCATTACGAGAATAAAAGAATATTCTAATTAAGATAACAAATTTTAATAGTTATAAGTAATAATATCTAATAATATCATGCTTTTCTAAATATTTAAATTATGATATATTTTTAAAATTTATTTTAGATTATAATTTATAATCGTAAAAATACTTTAAATGTTTAATGATAATTGAATACAATGTATTATATACTTTTGAATTATAAAAAAACCCATAAGCAAAAATTACTTATAGGTTTAATTTTATAACAAATTAAAAATGTAAAAATACTATACTAATAGTTTCCCCTCTTTCATAATCATTTTATCGTCAAAATATACTGTGGGTTTTTTAACTACTCCATCTAAATGCAACGGAATATGTACATTGCCACCCATGCTTTTATTATCACCTAAGGCAATATGAATAGTACCAAGTACTTTTTCATCTTCCAAAAGTAAACCGCTTAATTTGGCCTTGTCATTTGTTCCAATACCAAATTCGGCTATATTTCTTGCATTTTTACCATACTTACTCAATATTTGTAAAAGCTCTTTTGCTTCTTTGCCGCCGGTAATTTCAGTTGCATATCCATTTTCTACAACAATAGTAATATTTTTATCTGTAATCATGCCAATTCCGGCCATCGAGCCATCAACAACAAACACACCATTTGATTTTCCCTCAACAGGTGCTAAAAATGCTTCACCGGTTGGAAGATTTCCGCTTTGACCCTTTTTATGGAATAATCCATTACTTGCAAAACCTGCTCTTCCTTTTACTTCAAGTGTTATATCAGTACCATTTTTGGCTGTAACTCGAATAATTTCAGTATCATCAAGCATTTTTTTAAGTTTAGAAGTTAGTTCGGATATTTTTTTATAATCAGCACTAAGTCCTCTTATCATAACATCTTTTGTAATGCCCGGGAAAGTAGCAACACGTACACCAAGTTCTGAGGCACTTCTGCGTGCATTAGTATGAGTTAACGATTTTGTAGTAGGACATAATACAATATCGAATTTTTTCATCATTTCAGTTACATATTCGGGTGGCTCCTCGCCGTGCATTTCACGAGATTTCATTTCTAAGTACAGTGATTCATTTCCCAATTCAATTGCAGCTTCATACAAACACAATCCAATTTCTCTTTTGTTTTCGTCTGAAACAATCAATATTTTTTCCTTTTTTTTAGCTGCCATACAATCTTTTATAGCAATAACAGCAGCCAGCTCTAACTTACTTTTCATCATTATCCCCTTTATAATGGTACACCTATATTTAATTGAATTGTCGCAGCAAACCCACCGCTATCTATTAAGCCGGATTTTTTACCAAAGAGGTATTCGCCCGAATTATTTAACATTGAACCAATTTTTATTTTATTATAATAAACCATACCTTCAAGACTTGCATAATTTTTAATTAGGTGAAATATAAAACCTGTTCCCAAATAATATCCTAAATCGGTACTTGATCCGGTATATTTAGATTCGCTTATTTCAATACCGCTTAAAGTTTGTTTATTGATATACGAAGAGCTATAAAAATTAAGCCCGCCCTCAATAATTTTAATATCCAAAAAATTAAATAACGGGATACCAAAATCCAAACCAATTCCCCAATGGTTAAGATCAAGTTCAAATTTATCTTCCGATAAAGCACCATTTATATTATTTTGAATTATTTTTTTTTGACCTGATATTTGATAGTATCCTTTTACACTTAAAAAATATTGATCAAATTTAGCTCTAAATAGATTTGCTCCAAATCTAAATCCGCTTAAATCATCAAAATTAATATTTTTATCTTTTAATTGTTGATCAAAAACATCAAATTCGTTATTTTGAACTGAATAACCGGCAAAAAAACCACTTAAACCTAAACAACCAAAACCGCATGTTTGAGCTTTAGAAGTTTGATAAAAAGAAAATATAATTATTATAAATATTGCTATTTTAATTTTGTACATTTTCTCTCTTGTCAATTTTTTGATATAATTCAATTAATTTTTTAGTTCTTAATTGCTCAATAAAAGCTAATACTCTTTGTTCGCAAGGTTCAATTTTTTCGCCGAATTGAGCTTTACTTAGTTCAATTATTTGACTTACATCATACTTACCATCGCATAAAAGCCATATAAATGAGCCAACTTCATCCAAATCAATTTTGTAAGGTTTATTAATCATTTTCTTAAAAAATATTTTTTCAATAAATGTTGGATTCATTTCCTTAAATAATATTACAACAAAATCATTTACAATTTCATGTTCAAATTTCTTAAAAGGATACAATTCTAATATTTTATTCATTTTTATTTTTCATTCCTACTTCAAGACCAACACCATTTGCTCCGGTTTCACTTTTACGCAGCATAAAAGCAAAAAATAATCCAAAAAATCCTAATGTAGAAAAAATCCACATTCCATAATTATAACCACCGCTAAAGTCATTAACCATACCAATAGTATAATTAAAAGCAAATAAACCAATATTTTGGATCATAGTCATTAATCCGTATGCCGTACCTAATTTAGCCGGCTGAACAAGTAATGTAACTGAAGGCCACATAACAGCAGGTACCAATGAAAAGGAAATACCCATAAGTGCCATTGGAACATATAATGAAACTTGTGTATATGCCATTAATAGATAAACAGGAATTAAGAGAAGTGAACCAAACATCATTAATAACGATCTTTTTCCAATATAATCTGCTAATAATCCAAATAAAGGAGTTAAAAACATTGCCGAAAGTGTTAATAAACTAATTAAAAATCCTCCAAATTCACGTGATACGCCATGTGTTTCAATAAAAAACTTAACACCAAATGTTTGGAATGGAAAAATGGCCGAATAAAATGTTACGCATAACATTACTACATACCAATAGGATTTTGAGAAAGAAAATATTTCTTTAAAAACAATTTTATCCTGCTCAGGTTCTTTTTCTAATATAAAATTCTTTTCTGCATGATTTTCCATCAACCAGTATAATATAACAGCAACAACTGATATTACACTTGCTGTTACAGAAATTAATAATGGCAGCTGCCATTCCGAATATAGAGATTTTGCCCAAGTTGGGGAATTAAAAGCTGCAAATGAACCAAGCCGGGCTATTGTTAAGTTAATACCAAATGCAAACGATAGCTGTTTACCTTTAAACCATCTTCCTATTACCGTTGTAACCGCAACTATAAGTGATTCGGCACCTAAACCAAATACTAAGCGGCCGGCGGCCATTGTAGTTAGCGATGATGATAATGCCGTAAGTATAGCTCCCGACATACAAAAGAAAGCAAAAATAAACGTAGATTTTTTTGTGCCAAGTCTATCAATTACAATTCCACCAATTAAAACCATTACGATGTTAGGAAAACTGTAAATAGCATTTAATAAGCCAATATCGGAATCTGTAAATTTTAGCTGCTTTGATAATAAATCTGCTAATGGACTTATGCTGTCATATACGTAATAATTGCCAAACATAGCAAGACTTACTAACACCAGCAGAAACCATCTGAATGTAGCAGAAGGAACAGTCCTCTCTTTTAAAGCTTTGTAATTAGATTCCAACGTAACCTCAAAAAGTTTTAATTTTGTAAAACGAATATACTAAAACTAAATTATTTATTTATTTAAAAAGCCGGGAAATTCGAGTTTCCCAGCTTAAAGATACATAAATCGGACTTATTTTTCTTTTGAAAGAGCAAATTTGGCTAAAACTACTGCAAGACCAACAAAAATTACAATCGATATTAAATCGCCAACAGGTCCTATTTTTTCGGCAATACCGCTATTTAGGATTTGAGCTACTGAAATCTCAGAACCATCGGCACCTTTACCAAATGGGGTACCAATTAAAATAGCAATTAATATTCCTGTTAATGAACCGCCGGCAATTAAACCGGAACTAAATAAAGCTCCAGGTCCAATATCCGATTCATCTTCACCTGATTTTTTAATTTTATCAACAACAAATTTTACTAAACCACCGGCAAATATTGGAGCACTTGTTGAAAGTGGTAAATAAGCACCAACTGCAAAAGGTAAAGAACGAACTCCTGAAAGTTCCATAACTGCTGCAATGCCCATACCTACCAAAACCAAACCCCAAGGTAAATTTTGACTTAATAAACCTTTTATAACTGTGGCCATTAAAGTAGCCTGAGGAGCAGGAAGTGGATTTGGATGTTCTGGTGTTACAGGTCCTATTCCAAGTACGTTATTTAATAATAATAAAGTTAACCCAATTACAAACGAAGATGCCACTACACCAATAATTAAGCCATACTGCTGCTTAATTGGCGTAGCACCCACAATATATCCGGTTTTAAGATCTTGTGATGTTGCACCGGCATTTGCAGAAGCAATACACACAATTGAACCCACAACTAAAGCAATGGGTTGATAAAAATCTCCCGTCCAGCCCAATCCAACAAAGATTAAAGAAGTAGCCATTAATGTTGCAATTGTCATACCCGAAATTGGATTTGAAGAGGAACCTATTAATCCAACAATACGTGATGAAACAGTAACAAAAAAGAACCCAAAAACTACTATCATTATTGCAGATAATAGATTAGTTGGTATATTTGGAATGAGTGCCATAAATAAAATAAGAATAACACTACCAACCAATACAAAAAGTAACGGCATATCTCTTTCTGTTCTAAGTACCTTTTTTTCAACTCCCGATTTACTTTCTTTTAAATCATTAAAAGAATCTTTAAATGCGCTGATAATAGTTGGAAATGACTTAATTAATGTAATAATTCCACCAAAAGTAACGGCACCGGCACCAATATAACGGATATAATTACTCCAAATTTCCCGTGGTGACATTTCGGAAATTAATTTAGTTCCCGGAGCAAAAACAGTTGTTAAGTTATCCCCTAATAGGGTGATTAACGGAATTAATACAAGCCACGAAAGCACACCGCCTGCAACCATTATACCTGCTATTTTTGGACCGATAATATAACCCACACCAAGTAATTCGGGAGTAATTTCAGCATTAATTGTACCATTAGGCAAAGATGATTTTCTTGAGAAAATATATTGAGGAACATCTTTCCAAAGGCCAAATATTGACATTAAAACTTTATATACGAATGCTATTCCAAGGCCATAAAAAACTTTTTGAGCTAATGCACCCCCTTTTTCACCGGCAATCAATACATCGGCACAAGCTGTACCTTCGGGGAAAGGCAACTTCCCATGTTCTTTTACAATTAAAGATCTGCGTAAAGGAATCATAAAAAGAACACCTAAAATACCACCGGCTAAAGCAAGTACAAAAATTTGGAAATATTGGAAATAATTGCTTCCACCCGGTAAAAATAAAAGTGCAGGTAATGTAAAAACCACACCTGAAGCAACCGATTCACCGGCTGACCCAATTGTTTGTACTATATTATTTTCAAGAATTGTTGCTTTTCCAATTTTTTTAAAAACGGAAATAGCTAATACTGCGATAGGAATTGAGGCACTTACGGTAAGACCAACTTTTAGACCTAAATAAACTGTGGCGGCTCCAAATATTATACCGAATATTGCACCCAAAATAATTGCTTTAGGGGTAAATTCGGGAATAAATGTAGATGCAGAAATGTAAGGCTTAAAAGTTACTTCATTTTTTTCTGACATATTTACTCCGTTTAATTCTAACACCTTTATATGAAAAATTTTTTAATAATATTTAATTCCTTTATCTCCAATATCTTTACGGTAAAACATGTTATCAAACTTAATATTAGATAATGCATTGTAACATTTAGCTTACAATCTGCAAGGCTATTATTATTGATTACTGCCGTTATCCCCAAAACTCTGCCTCCCGAAGTTAAAACCTTTTCATTTTCCTTTTTTGTACCTGAATGGAATACAATAACATTATTATCTTCAATATTATCCACACCAAATATCTCGAAACCGGATTTATATTCAGCAGGATAACCACCTGAAGCCAAGACTACACAAAGTGCCGAACCGCCGGAATATCTGACAGCATTTATATCAATTTTATTTAATGCACAACTATATAATAATTCTAAAAAATCTCCATCTAATAATGGCAAAACCACCTGCGTTTCAGGATCCCCAAAACGACAATTAAATTCAATTACTTTAGGAATACCATTATTTATCATCAATCCACAATATAAACAACCGTTAAATTTGCGGTCTTCTTTTTTCATAGCTTTAATTGTTGGAATAATAATAGTTTCGATAACTTTAGATAGTATCTCATCAGTAACAACCGGTGCCGGTGAATATGCGCCCATACCGCCCGTATTTTTCCCTTCATCATTATCATAAATTCTTTTGTGGTCCTGAGCTGAAGGGAGAACAACAAAATTTTCTCCATCAGTAATTGCAAATACAGAAGCTTCTTCCCCTTCTAAAAATTCTTCAATTACTATTTTATCACCTGCAATTCCAAAAGCATTATTATTTAACATATCAATAATACAATTTTGCGCTTCAATTTTATTATTACAAATAACCACACCTTTACCGGCTGCCAAACCTGATGCTTTTATAACAACAGGATAACTTGAATTATTGATGTAATTAATTGCAGCATCTATGGTATTTTTTGAAAATGAAGCATGTTTTGCAGTAGGAATATTATACTTATTCATTAATTCTTTTGAAAAAGATTTATCACCTTCAATTTGGGCAGCATCTTTATTTGGTCCAAAAACAGGAATATTTTCAGCTCGTAATTTATCTGCTAATCCATCAACTAATGGTTGTTCAGGTCCAATAACCACTAAATCTGCTTTTTTTTGTAAACAGAATTCAACAATATGGTTATCATCTTTTAATGTGACATTTGTACCATATTTTTCGGTACCCGGATTACCGGGTATAATAAAAAGCTCAGTTAATTTTGAACTTTGAGCAATTTTATAAGCAAGTGCGTTTTCCCGACCGCCTGAACCAATTAAAACAACTATCATACATCTGTCCTTAAATGAAACTGAAATGCTGTGGTTAATTGCTCAGTCAGTTCAATTCTATTATGTTTAGCCACAAAATCTTCATTGCATAAGGGCAATTTATTGGACTTATACAAAGTATGTATTTTTAAGATATTATTTTTAATTCCTTGGATATCATCAGGTGCTGAAATAAATGAAGCTCCATAACGTTGAAGTTCTAATTTTGCAGCTCCTTCAGGTACACATGCTAAAATAGGCTTTTTTGTTCCTATATATTCAAATAGTTTTCCGGTAGAAATAGTTTCTGCGCTACGCATGTTCCCTATCATCATCCATAAAACATCACTTGATAATACATAATCTAATGATTCTTTATGATTTAAATAGCCATGTTCCCTAACAAATTCTTGAATTCCTAATTTTTTTATCAATTTTACATTTTCTTTTCTTAATAGACCACAGAAATGCAGTTCAATGTTGGAAGCAATATCTGGCCTTTCAATGGATATTTCTTTAAATGCTTTTAAAAAATATTTTGGTGTGCAAGAATCATAAAATATTCCCGAATAAGTAATTTTTAATTTGTTATTATTCAACTTAATCGGTGTTGATTTTTCAAAATCATCAGGATCATATCCCTGTGGAATAATCAGAATATCATCAAAAGTTAAAAATTGAAAATCAGTTAATAATTTTTCTTTAATATGTCGGTTTATAGTTACAATTTTATCCGCAGCTTTTAATGCTAAATATTCAAGTTTTTTATGTTTTAATCTATGATAAGCAGTTGGATAAAACGCAAACTGATTACCATACCATAAGTCCCTATAATCAACGAATAAAGGAATATTAAACTCCTTTTTTAATTTTGCCGCCATATGAAAGGCTGAATACGGAGGAATTGTTACAAAAATAACGTCAAATGTTTCTGTTTTCAACAACTCTTTGGCTGTTTCGTAAGCTTTTTTTGCCCAGTTTATTTTATTATCGGGAATAATAAACGTTTTGCTAAGATTACTAAGTGTTTTTCTAACAAATTCCCTAGGCATTGTTATAGTACCATATTTTGAAAGAACAGAATTTGGATCAAAACCCTCAGTTCTTAAAACTCTTATATCCGAGTTTTCAACTTCACGAAGCATGTAATCATCGTGGGCATAATATCCGGTTTTCCCGGAAGTTATAACGGTTGGCGCCCAATTATATTTGGACATATATTTTGCAAATTTTAGTGTTCTTTGAACACCACTTAATCCCATTGGAGGGAAATAATACGCTATAATAAGTGCTTTGAACATAATTTATTGATTTGACTTAGAATGATAATTAGGAGATTCTTTAGTAATAATTACATCATGCGGATGACTTTCACGCAATCCGGCATTTGATATTTTAACAAATTTTGCATTTCTTTTTAAATCTTCAATGGTTTTTGCACCACAATATCCCATAGAAGCCCGCAATCCGCCTATTAACTGATAAATAGTATCGCTTAACGGTCCTCTATAAGGAACTCGCCCTTCAACACCTTCTGGAACAAGTTTTTTAACATCATCTTCCATATCCTGGAAATATCTATCTTTACTTCCATGTTTCATTGATTCCAATGACCCCATTCCTCTATAAACCTTAAAACTTCTGCCTTCAAACAAAACTTCTTCACCGGGGGCTTCTTCTACGCCGGCAAACATTCCGCCAATCATAACCGTATCGGCCCCGGCTGCAATAGCTTTAGCAATATCACCGGTTTGTTTAATACCGCCATCGGCAATAATTGGAATATTTTTATCTTTTAAAGCTTTATAAACATTTAATACTGCTGATACTTGAGGAATACCAACACCGGCAACAATTCTTGTTGTGCAAATTGATCCGGCCCCTATACCAACTTTTACCGCATCAGCTCCGGCTTCCACTAATTCTAAAGCAGCCTCACCTGTAACTATATTGCCTACAATAATTTGTGTTTCACGATATTTTTGTCGTATTAATTTTAAAGTTTTAATTACTGCATCCGAATGTCCATGTGCAGTATCAATAGTAATAATATCTACATTAGCTTTAACTAAAGCTTCTACTCTATCCATATAATTAGCTGAAACACCTATTGCTGCACCAACGCGCAAACGGCCTAAATCATCTTTACATGCGTTAGGATATTTTTTCTTTTTAACAATATCTTTATAAGTTATTAATCCTAATAATATTCCTGCGGAATCGACTACCGGCAATTTTTCTATTTTATGCTGCTGTAATATCTTTTCAGCTTCATGTAAAGTTGTACCTTTAGGAGCTGAAATTAAATTTTCTTTAGTCATCAAATCTTTTACTGTTAAAGATAGATTTGGTTCAAATCTTAAATCTCTATTGGTTAAAATTCCAACAAGTTTGTTGTTTTCATCAATAACCGGAAAACCTGAGACTTTATATTTAGCCATAACTTTTAACGCTTCATCAATTGTCTGCATTGGTCGCAAAGTTATTGGCTGCTGTATCATTCCACTTTCCGAGCGTTTTACTTTATCAACTTCATCGGCTTGTTTTTCGATACTTAAATTTTTATGAATAAAACCGATACCACCTTGTGTTGCCATAGCAATTGCCATATTACTTTCTGTAACAGTATCCATGGCAGCACTTAAAAATGGGATATTTAACTTAATATTACGTGTTAAATAAGTAGTTAAATCTGTTTCGCGCGGAAGAACAGATGACCTTGCCGGAATTAACAATATGTCATCAAATGTAACACCTTCATATGCAATTTTTTCATCTATCATAATATAAACCTCTTTTATTCAAATGCTGAGTAACTTGTTATATCCTCACCAATTATTAAGGTATGCATCTCGTGAGTACCTTCGTATGTTTTAACTGATTCAAGATTTGCGGAATGACGCATAATTGGATATTCGTTTAAAATTCCGTTTGCGCCAAATATTTCCCTGGCAATTCTTGCAATTTCTAATGCTTTTTCGCAATTATTACGTTTAGCAAAAGATATTTGTGTATGTTTAATTTTTTTCGAATCTTTTAATTTAGCTAACTGATAATTTACTAACTGTGCTTTAGTAATTTCAGTAAGCATATACACCAACTTTTGTTGTGTCAATTGAAATGCTGCAATTGGTTTCCCAAATTGAACTCTGGATTTAGCATAATTTAATGTTGCATCATAAACAGCCATCATTGATCCTACTACTCCCCATGCTATTCCGTACCTTGCCTGGTTTAAACACATCAAAGGAGATTTGAGACCATCTGACTTAGGAAGAACATTTTCTTCCGGAATAAATACATCCTGTAAAATTAATTCGCTAGTTACAGAAGCACGCAACGAATGTTTACCTTTCATTTCGGGTGCTTCAAACCCTTTTGTACCTTTTTCTACCAAAAATCCTTTTATATTTCCTTCTAATTTAGCCCAAACTATTGCAATATCTGCAATTGTGCCATTGGTTATCCACATTTTGGCGCCATTTAGCACATAACCACCGTCAACTTTTTCAGCTTTGGTAATTAATCCTCCAGGATTAGATCCAAAATCAGGTTCAGTTAATCCAAAACAACCTATTTTTTTGCCGGAAGCTAATAATGGAAGCCAATAATCTTTTTGTTTTTCACTGCCAAATTCATAAATTGGATACATTACTAAACCACTTTGAACTGAAACAAAACTTCTAATTCCGCTGTCACCTCGTTCAAGTTCCTGCATTACTAAACCGTATGCCATGTTATTTAACTCGGCACAACCATATTTTTGAGGTAATGTTAAACCAAAAAGACCAACATCTCCCATTTGAGATATAAGTTCTTTTGGAAAAATACCATCCATGTATGATTTTTCAATAATTGGCAATACATTATCATCCACAAACTGGCGTATAGTATTTCGCATTAGTCTTTCTTCATCACTTAAAAGACTATCAATTTCAAAATAATCAATACCATTAAATTTAGTCATGGTTTAGACCTATCATTTCAAAATTTTATTGTTTGATTTACTACAGTAAAACAAATTTCAGAATCAAATCCTTTTGACATTAAAAACCTAAATACTTTTCCTTTAAGTTTTACTATATCATCAGTATTACAGCTTTTAATTTTTTTTTCAGCTAATTTTGCGGCTATATTAATTTGTAAAGAATCTTCAATTTCAGAACAAAGGTTTTCAATTATATTTTCAGATATACCTTGTTGAGTAAGTTCAAGCTTAATTTTATATAGACCTTTATTGTCTCTATATAATTTATTTTCTAAATAATGTCTGGCAAATTCGGCATCATTAATATATTTACTTTCTTTAAGATAATTTAAGACACTTTTAATAGCCTTTTCGTTATTAATTTTTATTTTAAGCTTTTTTAATAATGCAAATTCCGAATACTCTCTTGAAGATAAAATCTTAAGAGAGTATTCTTTTAGAATTCTTTCATCATTTAAAAACTTATAATATTCTATCTCTTCTTCTTTTACATCGTTTTCTTCCCGGAAATTAGATTTATAATATATTTCCGGCACCAATTCAATGGAAGAAGAATCTTCAAATTGAACAACAATTCTTTTTTTCCCGCGTATTATTGAAGAGATTACCACAATCTATTTCTTTTTAGATTTTGTTTCTTCAGTATTATTTTCAGGATGAGGATCGAGTTCAATCTCCATACCTAATTTTTGTTTTACTTCAACATCAAGTTTTTTCATTAATTCAGCATTTCCATTTAATGCCACACGTAATTGTTCACGTCCCTGGAAACGATCTTCACCATAAGTAAACCAAGCACCGCTTTTTTTAATAATTTCTTTTTCTACTGCAATATCTATTAAATCGCCAGCTTTACTTATTCCTTCATTATATAAAATATCAAACTCAACTTCTTTAAATGGTGGAGCAACTTTGCTTTTTACAATTTTAACTTTAGTTCTATTACCGGTAACATTTTGTCCTTCTTTAATAGCTGCAATTCTTCTAATGTCCATTCTAACTGAAGCATAAAACTTTAAGGCATTACCACCGGTAGTTGTCTCGGGATTCCCAAACATAACTCCAATTTTACTGCGTAATTGATTAGTAAAAATAACACATGTTTTAGATCTGCTAATAGCACCTGTAATTTTACGTAATGCCTGCGACATAAGACGTGCCTGTAGGGCCATCTGAGGATCACCCATTTCACCTTCAATTTCAGCGCGTGGTACTAAAGCAGCAACAGAATCCACAATAATTAAATCAATTGCGTTACTGCGTATTAATGTATCAACAATTTCTAATGCTTGTTCACCATAATCGGGCTGAGAAATTAGCAAATTTGGCGTATCTACACCAAGCTTTTTAGCATAATTAACATCTAAAGCATGTTCAGCATCAATAAAAGCTCCTATTCCGCCTACTTTTTGGGCTTCTGCCATAATATGTAAACACAATGTAGTTTTACCAGAGGATTCAGGTCCGTAAATTTCAACAATTCTTCCCCTTGGTACGCCGCCAATTCCCAATGCATAATCTAGTGATATTGAACCGGTTGATATTGCTGCAACTTTATTTACAACACCATCTCCCAATTTCATTATTGATCCTTTACCATATGTTTTTTCTATTCCATATATGGTATCTTCCAATATTTTTAAACGTGCATCTTTTTCACTTGACATATATATATCCCCTGCTATTTTAATTTATACTCATGTAATTTTGTATATACCGAACCGCTTTTTAATAACTCACTTTTCATTAAATGTACTTTTGATATTCCAAATTCCAGATTTTTTATTTCATACTCATCAAATCTCATCAATTCGTTAATATCATAATAAGGTTTAATTCGTAATAATGTTAAATGCGGCATAAATTTTTTATTTTCTTTGATAAATCCAATTTTTTCTAATTCGTTATCAATATTATAATATAAATCCATAATTTCTTTAGATTCTTTAAAATTAACCCATAAAATTGTAGGATAGTTGTTTTTATTAAAAAATCCTAATTTGTTTAAGGTTAAATTAAAAACATTTGAATTAGAAACTATTTCATTAAGAGTCCTATTAATAATATCAATTTTATTTTCTTCAACATCTCCTAAAAATTTTAATGTTAAATGCAATTTTTCATTACTTTCCCATTTTATCCTACTATCAACAGTAACAGATTTTTTTAGATTATTAAAATAATTAATAATCTCCTCAGGAAACGGTAAGGAAATAAAAAGTCTATTCATTATAAGGTATTCCTAATAAATGTCTACGTAATAAATCCAAAGCAGCCTGCGAAGCTCTATCTTTATTAAGAAGTCTATCATCTCCGAATTTATATTCAACTGCTGTACAAATTTTCTCATCGCAAATGCCTATATAAACTAGTCCAACAGGTTTATTTGGTGTAGCACCTGTAGGACCTAAAATACCTGTAATTGCTAGACCAATATCTGTTCCGCATACCGCCCTAACACCTTGCGCCATTTGCATAGCTACTTGATGACTGACAGCACCATATTGTTGAATAACATCTTCATCAACATTAAGAAGTTCAACTTTTGCAGCATTGCTATAGGTAACATAACCCCTTTCAAAAAAAGTACTGCTTCCCGGTACATTGGTAATTCGGTGGCTTATTAATCCACCCGTGCACGATTCGGCTATAGAAATTTCCAAACCTCTTTCATTTAACATTTTACCAATAACCTGTTCTATTGTTTCATCATTAGTACCATAAATATTTCTTCCAACAATGGTTCTAATTTTTTGTTCAATTCCGCTTAATTTGTTTTTTGCTTCTTCTTCGGTGGGAGCTGTAACATTAATACGCATTTTTACACCAAATTGGCTTGGTAAAAACGCTAATTTGGCACCGTTTAATAACTCTTCCAAATCCCCTAACTTATCATATAAATATGATTCAGGTATACCGGTAGTAAGAAGATTTTTAATATATAAAAATTCACCCTTATTCCCAAATCTATCGTACAATGTAGGAATAACAAAATAATTCATCATTTCCTGCATTTCAAAAGGAACACCAGGCATAGCAACAAATATTTTACCGTTTTTTTCAATCCAAACTCCTGGTGCAGTACCTTTATAATTTCTAATAGGAGTTGCAATTAAAGGTACATATGCCTGCCTTTCATTAGTCGGTGTAATTTGTCTTCCGCGTTTTTCAAATATTTGTTTTATATCATTTAATACTTCATTATTTATAACTAAACTTGTATCAAAAAATTCAACAATACATTCTAAAGTTAAATCATCATGTGTGGGACCTAAGCCGCCGGTTACTAAAACAATATCGTTTTCTGCAAAAGCTAAAGCAAATTCTTTTAATATTTCAGACTTCTCATCTGCAATAATACTCGCTTTTGAAACAGCAAAATTTAATCCTAATAATTTTTCACCAATAAATGCAGCATTAGTATTTAAAGTTTGACCGATTAAAATTTCGTCCCCAATTGTAATAATCTGAGTTTTCATATTATTTAATAAAATTAATAATAAAATTTGTAATAATTAAGCTATAAATTGCGGCAATAATATCATCTAACATAATACCTAATCCTCCTTTCAGTTTTTCAGCTTGTTTAGCAGGGGGTATTTTTATAATATCCATTGCCCTCCAAATAATAAAGACAATAGCAATATACCAAATCTTTTTTGGAATAAAAAGTAAACTTATCCACATTCCAACAACTTCATCAAGAGTAAATTCACTAGGATCTTTGCCGTAAGTGGTTTCAAATTTTGTACCTATTTTAATTCCTATTACTGTAAAGAAAGAAATAAATAAAAGCATGATGGTAGGATTTTCAAAACCCGGTATAAGGTATATTAATAATCCAGCCAAACTGCCAAACGTACCGGAGGCAAATTTAATATTACCGGTATAAAAACCTGATCCAAGGAAATATTCAAACTTGTTTACTGTTTCCTTCATACAACTCCACAATTAAAAATCTATTCTTAAAGATATAGGTAAATCCGGTAAAAACGGTAAAGGCTGTAATTCCTAACATGGAATAATATACAATATCTTCCCTAATTAATAAATTAAATATTTTTTCATTTCCAACATATAATACATCTACAGTTTTAAGAGCGTATATCATAAGCAGATAATAAATGAATGCCATCTGGAAAAAAGTTTTTATTTTTGCAGATTTTGATGTATAAAATGATTTCTTTTTATATTCAGCAAAACTTCTTAAACCTGTAATAAAAAAATCTCTTACAATAATAATCAAAACCATCCATAATGGTAAAACCCCAATAAATACAAAACCTAAAAATGCCGCTGACGTTAATATTTTATCTGCTAAAGGATCCATAAATTTACCCCAGCTTGTAATGTAATTAAATTTCCTTGCAAGCCAGCCGTCATACCAGTCAGTAATTGCTGCTATAACAAAAACTATAACTGATAATTGTTTTGCAAGATTACAATCCTGTAAAAATAAAACAAAAAATACAGGAGTCAGTATTATTCGTAACACGGTCAATTGGTTTGGTAAAATCATGAGTTATTCACATTTTGTGAAATTGAATATAAGTAATCATAAACATAAAATCCCGTATCGTGACCATCTCCCCAAATTACATTAACAGCATAATTCCCGGTTATTTTTACCTCGGTAATTATTAGTTGTTCATTCGAAAATATCGGAATATAACTATTGCTTCTTTTACTCTTTTCTGATACACAATCTGCACAAGGACATTCATTTCTTAAATTAGATAATCTAACAGTCGATTTATTATCATTATCCCAAAGTATATTCATACTTAACAAAGGTTCGATATTAATTTTTAATGGTTTCATTATATTAAATTTTTACCGGTTAATTTAAATAGTGCTTCAAGATATTTTTTAGCAGTTTTACTAATAATTTCTTCCGGTAAAAATGGAGCCGGGGGTTTTTTATTGTAATTTATTGATAACAAATAATCTCTTACAAATTGTTTATCATAACTTTCAGGAGTAGAACCAACTTTATATGTTTCCAAATTCCAAAATCTGGAACTATCTGGAGTTAATACTTCATCTATCAATATCAATTTATTACCAATTAAACCGAACTCCATTTTTGTATCGGCAATAATAATTCCTTTGGTAAGAGCATATTCAGAAGCTTTTAGATATATTTTTATTACAGTTTCTTTAATCTTATTAAATGTAGTTATATCAACAATTTTTAAGGCATGCTCGTAATCAATGTTTTCATCGTGAACACCAACTTCAGCTTTTGAAGAAGGAGTAAATATTGGTTCGGGTAATTTTTCTGATTCCAACAAACCAATCGGCAATTGAATACCGCAAATTTTACCGGTATTTTTATAATCATTCCATCCCGAACCTGTAATGTAACCACGGACAATACATTCCATTGGAATAAGATCGGCTTTTTTTACAAGCATCGATCTTCCTTCAAGTAATGATTCATATTTTTTACAGCATTCCGGAAATTCATTAACAGATGTTGAAATTACATGATTTTCAATAATATCACTAGTAAAATCGAACCAAAATTTAGATATTTGATTTAAGATTTTTCCTTTGTCAGGGATACCTTGATTCATAATTACATCAAAAGCACTTAATCTATCAGTAGAAACTATAAGATAATATTCATCCAAATCATAAATATCTCTTACTTTGCCTTTTTTTAACATTTTCAAATCTTTAAAATCGGTATCAAGCACAACGTTGTCTGTCATATTACCTCAATAATTATATTCAGACTTTAAATATAATTATTGTATTTACTCTTTTCAATAAAATTGAAATAATTAGATAAATAATCTTATAATAATTACGAAAGGTTAAAAATAAAAGCCTAATAGATTCATTTATTAGGCTTTTATTAAATTTTGCGGATTATTCTATTTTGTAAACACCAATACCCGGTGTTCCATTAGTAATTTTTGAACCATCAAGCTTTTTTAATTCTATAGTGGTAAATTCTAAATTAGTTGTTCCTAAGGCAATACCTTTAAATTTAATATTAAGAATTTTGCCTGAACCACTTATATAATTATTTGGAAAAGATGTTAGAGTCATTAATACAGCAGAATTAATTTCTAAGTTGCCGGTTTTATTAACTGCTGCCAAAACAGAAGAGTTGCTAAAATCCGGCAAAATAATTTGACTAAAACTATTATCAGTTATATACTTGCCTGTGTTAACAGCTACAACATTTATTATTTTGGGATTAAAATTAATCATTAAATTAAATGCAGTTAAACTATCAACATCTTCCATCCAAATACTTACCGAATCGATTCTTCCGACTTTCGATTTAGTTTCAATTCTGTTAAAGGAAACAGAAGGGCCTTTTACAGCATTAATAAAAAATGTTCTGGTTAAAGGAGAACCAACAACACCTAAACTTCTGCCTTCAATTTCAAAACGGTATTTACCTTCATCCAAATTTTTAAACTCAATTTCAGTAACAGATGTATAACTTGTCCAATCTACATAGTCCGATGAATAATCATTATCAACAGCCAATAATCTGTATCTAAATGAAAAGTTATCATCACTTCCCCTCCAAATAAATGAGACACTGTTTGTACTTATAACAGCATTTTCATTTGGAGCTTGTAAAAACTGAACGAATGCCGGAGGAACTTCCGTTGGAGTATTTGAATTACACGAATTTATCACAAATGTTAAAGATAACAACAAAATCAAATATGATAATGGTTTAATATAACTTTTTATGTTAAAATTTTCAATTAGCATCTTAATTCCCGATTTTATTTTAACAATAACATTTTTTGAGTTAAAGTATAATTATTTGTATGTATCCGGTAGAAATAAACTCCGCTTGCTAAACCACCCCGCAACTTATTCGCATCGAACTGAATACGGTAAGTTCCAACATTTTGTTCTTCATTTACTAGCAAAGCAACTTCTCTACCAAGTATATCAAAGATAACTAAACTAACTTTCGTTTTTTCAGGCAAATCGTATTCAATAATAGTAGTTGGATTAAATGGATTTGGATAATTTTGATACAACTTATAAGTAGCCGGAATTTCGTGCATTGAATAAACTGTAGATTTGTCCAATACCTTAACCAAATTGTCATTATATCCTGAATATTTAATTAACAACGAATCTTCCTTTGTAATTCTATCAAAAGAATATTGTAAAACAGTCGATAAATTGTAATCCAAGTCAAGTTTTCCGTCTAATTCAGCAAAATCAATTTTCATAATGCCGTTTATTGTGTCATTTTTTACAAACGATATTCCATTATTTTCCATCAATCCTTTAATTTTCAAAGAATCAAATTTAAATACACCAGGTTGATAATGAATTTCAGCAGTAATAGCAATTAAATTATCCTTTTTATCATAATTGATTGGGAAATTGAAATTGTTTTCACCACGTTTAAATGTAATTTGCTCACGTGTTGTATTTTTGTCAGTATAATTAATAATGTTGGTTTTTGGCAAAGTATATTCTTGTCCGTAATTCCACATATTCACAAATACTAATAAATCTTCAATATCTAATTTGCTATCGCCTCTAACTTTAATTATTGGGAAAGCGCCATCGTATGGTGATAAATCGGCACCGACAGTAGAATCCTTTGAGCTCCATGATTTAATATAAGTTGCCAAATCAAGAGAATTTAATTCGTTGTCACCTGAAAAATCACAAGTTGCAACAGATTTATAGTTAGGTAAAATGTAACTTATATTGTTATTATAAGCATCAGAAACATCTATTTTTACCAAATAATTTACAGAACTCCAGACATTAGGAATAATTAAAGAATCATCTTTTGTCTCTTTAACATAATTTATGTATTCATTATTAATGTCATTAAACGATAGTTTGTATTTAATATTGTTACTTAAATCTGTACCTTTATCCCATGTTGCAACAACTTTATTCCAGCCAAACTTATCCGGTTTTTGATACAGTTTGAAAGTAGATGACGTAAAAGCCGGGGCTTTATTATCAACACCAACAGAATCAACCATCACTCGATATGTTACATTATATTGAGGTGATCTGAAAGTAATCCACAATCTAACCGTTCCTTCATAATCCAATAAATTATCGGTGGATCGCCAGTATAATGTATCTGTTTGTGGACCGGTAATATTTACAGGAGGATCAATTAACGATTGAAGAGTATTAATAATAGACCCTTCTCCTATTTGGTACTCAAATCTTTCAATAACAATTGTTTCTTGAGGATTTAAGAAATCATAAATAAGTTTAACAATATTACTTTGATACGGTTTATATAAAACCACATTAGGATATTTACCGATAACAAAGTTACTGTTGCTGGTGTCACTTACTCCCGATTCATAAAAATCGGATAAACGAATACGAGCTAAAGCCGAAAGTAAATTTGGAACTTTCCATCTAAATCTGTTAGAATCTGCATCTGCAATTCCTACCAAATTTGACCATGTTTTACCATCATCAATGGATAACTGAATACGGACAGTATCGATATTAACTGTCTGCCAGGTAATATCGTATGTTTCACCAACCTGATAAGCAACAAGAGTATTAGGCTGCAACAAATTTAAAGAGCATATAGTAAATGTTGTATCCGATGCATCAAAAATTGTTTCTTTATTTGCATCACTGATACGCAATCTAGTATTTTTTGAAGGTATATCATCAATGTACCAAGCAAATCTTTTTTCACTTGCAGGTATGGAATTTGCATTAGGAACCAGATTCCATGTTTGACCATTATTGGTTGAAAATTCTAATCTTACAACATTAATAAAAGAAGTTTCCCAAGTGATATCATAAGTTTTTCCAACTTGTAACTTTTGATACTTACCACCATTAGGATATACTAATTTAATAGAGCTAACAGTAAATGGAATATCACTAACATCATAAATATTATTATTTTGCGAATCTTCAACTTTAATTCTACAAGTTTGAGATGGTTCAATATTTATGTTCCACATATAATTACTTGGATCCGAATTAACATTGCGGGCAATAAGAGTCCAGTTAAAATCACTAATTTCACGTTGAACATAAATGTTTACTTTTGAAATAGTATTAATGTTATTAGACCATTTAATTACTTGTGTAGTACCTGTTTGCTCACCGCTATTAGGTGTCAACAATCGTAAATAACTTAATGTAGAATAGGTATTAGAAGTATCAGCTACTTTATTTTCATTAATATCATATATTCTAAATCTGTAACTCTTGCCTGCAAGATTTATATCATCCGGTATTTCCCAATTGTATTTACCTAAACTAGCAAGAATTGGCTGATTTAATATTTTAGTCCATGTAATAGGAATTGCAGTTGTGTCAACTGAATATTCCAGATAAACTTGACTTACATTTGCTGATTGCCAGGTAATTTCTTTTGAAGTTCCTGTTTGCCATACTTCTCCACCGTTTGGTACTCCAATTTTCATGCGGCAAATAGTAAATGGTTTATTACTTGTATCATTAAAAGTATAGTTATCTGAATTTCGAATTGTTATATAACACGAATCCGATGGTTCAGTTGGAATCAACCAATTATATTTTTCGTCATTTGCCGGTACTCTTGATTTAATTGGTTTCCAAACTTTATCTTTTGTTCTGTAAAGTAAATCAACAAATTTAATATTGGCACTATTTAACCATGTTATTAATTTATGTGAACCCTCAAGTACCTTTTCTTCATTATCAAAAGTACGTAATTGAATAGCTCCAAGAGTAAACATTCCATCACTAATATCTATAATTTCATTATGTTCTACATCAGATAAGCGTATTAATGATGAATCGGAGAATAAAGTACCATCCACATTCCAATTAAAAACACCACTGGCAGCAGGAGTTAAGCTTGTAAGGGTAACACCCCACGTACGTCCGCCGTTTGTGGAAAGATCAATTTTTAAACCATTAATATTAATACTAGGAGTCCAGGTTATTTGATATGTATTACCTGAATACCACACTTCTCCGCCATTAGGTGAAAGCACATATAATTTAGTAATTGAAAAATAGTCAGTACTTTGATTTGTTATAGCATTATTTGACTTAGCATCGGTAATTCTTATTTTTCCCCTGTTCGTTTCTTTATTAGGGATTTTTTGCCAAACGTAAGGCATGTTGTTTGTTGGATAATTACTTGTTAATAAAACCCAGTTGGTATCAATTCCATTATCACCGTTACTGTAATAAATATTTACCATACTAATAGAATTGCTATTTTCCCATCTTATTTCTTTGGATGAATTTGAAAGCCAATTTTCACCACCATCCGGCGAAACCACATCAATCCAGCCAACAACAAAATTAGCATCACTTACATCTTTAACAGTGTTATTACTATAATCGCTAATTCTAATTAAACCTAAACTTGATGATGCTCTGTTTGGTATCTGCCAATCCCATTCCCGTAAACTAGCCTGAATTGGAGATTTAAGGGTATCCCAAGTAACACCATTATTAGAACTGTATTCAATTGAAACAGCAGTAACAAACGAACTGTTCCATTGAATTTTATATGTGTTTCCGGCTTGATAATAGTTATTTCCATTTGGAGTTAATAATGTTATTCCCGGAACATAAATATTAAATATACCACTGGAATCTTTTATGTTTGTAAATACCGAGTTATATATTTTTAGCATACATTTATCGGAAGATAAATTGTTTGGCAGCTGCCAATCATACTCGCCAAGAATAGCTGAATAATTTGTAACAATAGGATTCCAAGTAACTCCATTATTAGAAGTATATTGAATATTTATCGTACTATTGTTAGGACTTGCTTCCCATTTGATTTTTTCAATAGTACCAGCCTTCCAATTATCCCCCAACACAGGACGCATTAATTCAAGAGCTTTTGAACTTATAAAATTATCGCTGACATCACTAATTAAATAATTGGAATTTACTTCACTAATTCTGATTAATAAAGAATCGGAATAACAATTTGATGGAATAATTAAACTAATTGTCTTTAATGAAGCGATTGCCTCGGATTCAACAACAACTTGATTTGTTGATGGTTTATAAATTTCAACATTTACTCTTCTCAAGTTGCTGCTGCATTCCCAATTAACGGTAACAGAATTACCTGCCTGGAAAACATTTCCACCATTTGGGGTAATTACTTTTGTATAACCAATTGTAAAAGTATCTGGTGAAGCAGAACTAATAGTCTGATCAACAATATCCATTACTCTTATTTTAGCAATATTTGTCCCAAGAGTAATTGGAATCTGCCACTTAAATGTATCTACAGATGCCACAATATTTTGAGCTTCCGCAATATTAGTCCAATTTTGTCCATTATCCAACGAGTATTGAAGCCTTACTAACGATATTCCGGCTCCGGCATTCCATGTGATATTTTTTTGTGTACCCGACTGCCAATATTCCCCACCCATAGGGCTGGTTAAACGCAATTCGGTAATAGTAAATACTTCACTAGTGTCTTTAATGTGAGTATTAACAACATCGGAAACTTTTATAACTGCACCACGAGTTTCCAAATTATTAGGAATCAGCCAGCTGTATGTTGAATCCGCAGGGAATGAACTAGTTAGTGTATTCCATGTAGAGCCACTATCGCTTGAAAATTCAATTTTAACAAAATCAATTAAATTACTTTGCCAAATGATATTTTTAGTCGTTCCGGCCTGCCAGGTTTCTCCCCCATTAGGTGCAGTTAAATTAATACCTGGATTAAATATAGAAAATCTACCGCTTACTGATAATAATTGAGGATTTGTTTTATCAACTAAACGAACAAGAACATTTGAAGAAATGGTGTTAGGAATTACCCAATTATATGTATTTGCTGTAGTTGGAACATTTTCTGAAACAAGCAGCCAATTTTGTCCATTATTAATTGAATATTCGATGGTAATTGTATCAACCGTACAAGCATTCCATCTAATAGCTTTTGTTGTTCCAACCTGCCAGTTTTCACCGCCAATTGGAGACGTAATGTTTAACATTTTGAATGTTATTGGATATTTACTTGTATCATTAATTCCCGCAGAACTATTATCCCATATTCTTATTTTGCCCTGAGTTGAACATAAAGTAGCAGGTATTTGCCATAAATATTCACCTAACGAAGCTTGTATAGAATCTTGGCTGATAATATTCCAAATTGTACCATCCAAGGTATATTCCAAGTTAACATAATTTATTTCTGGGCTGCTGTTCCATTTAATTTGATATGTAGTTCCGGCTTGTAGCTGAACGCTGCTTGCAGGAGTAGTTAATTGAAGCAAACTAATGGTAAAATCAGCATCGCTTAAATCTTTTATCCCGCCATTTGATAATGCATCACTAATTCGTATTTTAACAAACGCAGAAGGAGTATTTGGAATTGTCCAGTTGTATGTACCAATATTTGCTGCCATTGATGGAACAATAGTAGTCCAAATAGAACCATTTATCGTATATTCTATTTTAACATTATTAACGTTTTGACTTGCAAGCCAGTTAATATTAACCGTTTTACCTGATTGTATATGTTCCCCTCCATTTGGAGATTGAACCAAAACCCAGCCAATTTTAAAGTAATTATCGCTTGAATCCACAACAAAAGGCTGTAATACGTCAGTAATACGTATTTTTGCCGTATTACTATTAATATCCGAAGGAATAGTCCACAAATATTGCAACGAATCAGCAGGATAACTATTTGTCAATATTGTCCATGTTGTATCAGCTTTTTGTCTAAATTCAATTTTAACATTATTTACATCTGCCGAAGACTGCCATTTAATATAATAATTTGATCCGGCCTGTAAATATTCCCCACCATTTGGTGAAATTACAGTCAAAACAGGTGGATAAATTGTAAAATTATCGCTTGAATCCTCTACCGAATCAAATTTAGAATCTTTAATTAATACTCTAACAATATTCGAATTGATTGATTGAGGAATAATCCAAGTAAATGAACCGGAGTTAGCTTTTTGTTTGGTTAAATTACTCCAAACATTTCCATTATCTAAAGATAATAATATGAAAATACTATCAATATCCGAGCTTGCTGTCCATTGTATTTGCTGAGTTGACCCACTGGCCCATATTTCTCCGCCTTCAGGTTCATTAAGATTTAATTTTGATATTGCAAAAACAGTATCATTAATATCATTTATAAAATCAGCAGCTAAAGCATCCACAATTTTAATTCTTGTAGTGATATTCGGATAATCAGGAATAACCCAATTATAAGTACCACTTGCAGCCGGAGTATTAGTAACTACAGGGTTCCAAACAACACCATTATTAGTAGAAAAATAAATATTTACATTTTGAACGTTGTTTGTACTATTCCATTTTATTTGGCGTGTAGAACCTACCTGCCATTTTTGGAATATATTAGGATCAGTAACTAAAACATTTGCAATACGTACACTACTTGCACTTGAACTTGAAATATTATTTGTTTCGCTGCTGCGTATTCTAATATTAACTATATTTGAAGGATCATTTGGTATCAGCCAGGCATAAGTTCCAATATTAGCAGCTACATTAAGTGCAATAGTTTTCCATGTAACATTATCCGTACTATATTCAATATTTACAGAAGGAACATTAGCACTTGCACTCCAAGTAATATTTTGTGTAGTTCCAACTTGATAATTTTCCGAACCACCTTGGGAAGTTATTTGAAGTCCATCAATTTTAAATACTGCAGCACTGGAATCTTTAATGAAATTATTTTGAACATCAGAGATTTTTATTCTTGCTGCATTTGTAAACATATTAGCGGGAATTGTCCATTTAAATCTTAATGAATCAGCCGGATAACTGTTTGATAAAGAATTCCAAGAAGTTCCGTTATCAGTTGTTAATTCAATTTTAACGTTATCAACATTAGTTGAGCTTACCCAGGTAATATAATGCTGTTTCCCTGCTTGTAGATATTCGTTTCCAACAGGATATGTTAAATCTAAATTTGCCGGTATTAATGCAAATTTATTACTTGTATCCTTAATTGACCCAAACTTTGTATCTTTAATTAATAAATATACATTATTCGAATTGATAAGATTTGGAATATTCCAAGTATATGAGCCTAAATTAGCTTTAACTTTTTTAATCTCACTCCAAATATTTCCACCATCAACTGATAATGAAATACTTACAGAATCTATATCCTGAGTGCTATTCCATTTAATAATTTGAGATGAACCGCTTAACCAATTTTCGCCGCCAACAGGCTGAATAATATTTAGAGTATTAATAATAAAGTTAACATCACTTTGATCATTAATCATTCCTGACGACGAAGCATCAACTATTCTGATTTTTGCAGTAAGTGTAGTATCGTTAGGAATAGCCCATTTATAATTTCCGGAATTCGAACTTAAGTTAGTAACAATTGATTTCCAATTTATTCCACCATCTATTGAATAATCTAAGTTTAAATATTTAACATTTGGTGTGTTAGTCCATTGAATATTTTGAATTGTACCGGATTGCCATTTTACAAGATTATTAGGAGCAAGCACAGTAACATTACCTACCCTAAATGCGTTATTACTTATATCATAAACTTGATTATTGGCACTGTTTTTAATTCTAATTCGTACAGAATCGGATGGATCATTAGGAATAAGCCACGAATACGTTCCCAAATTTGCAGCTATATTTGCAGCAATAACCTTCCAACCTTTAGTTTCGGTAAAATACTCAATTGTAACATTTGTAATGTTATTACTAGCTGTCCATGTAATATTTTGAGCAGCACCAACTTGATAATTTTCAAAACCATTTGGTGAAACCAACTGTAAATTGTCAATTGAAAATACTGCATTGCTGACATCTGATATTAAATTATTTGAATTAATATCAGTAATCCTAATTAACCCTGCATTAGTAAAGATATTTTCCGGAACAGTCCAGGTAAAAAGACCATCAGATAATGTAGAATTGGATACAATTCCCCAGTTAAGACCATTATCTACACTATATTCAATCTTAACATCCTGAATATTTGCAGAATTATTCCACTTAATGTCATAAGTAATTCCGGCTTGTAATATTTCACCACCATTTGGTGATACAACAGCAATACTTCCAACAACAAACGAATTTGTACTATAGTCATCAATTAAATTATTACTTGCGTCACTTAATCTTACTTTCATCAAAGAACTAGCTAAATTAACAGGAATATTCCATATATAACTACCGGCAGCTGCTGGAGTAGAATTAATTATGGTAGTCCAATTTGTTCCATCATTAACCGAATATTCAATCTTAATATTTGCAATCTGTGTACTGCTCCAATCAATTGTTTGAGCAGTTCCCGAAGTCCAGAATTGACCGCCATTTGGATTATTTAATACAAGTTGTTTAATTGTAAAATTACCGCTTTGATAAAGCAATTTAGATGTTACATCAGAAATTCTAATTTTTGCAGTTGCAGTTCCTTCAGTTCCCGGAATTGTCCATAAATATGAATTTGATCCGGTTGGAACATTATTTTGAACTATTTCCCAATTTGTACCGCCGTCACGCGAGTATTCAATTTTTAATGCTGAATTAGCAGTATTTGCGCTCCAGGTAATTGGATAAGTTTTTCCGGCTTGCCAATTTTCACCACCTAAAGGAGAGGTTAAGCCAAGAGTACCAATAGTAAAGTTATTATCACTTGAATCGGAAACTAAAATATTATTAGAGTTTACAATTTTAATAATACTATTTAATGAAGTAATATTTGCAGGGATTGCCCAAGCATAAGTACCCAATGAAGCTTGTACATTACTTGCAATTAATGTGTAATTACTCCCTTGATTTATTGAATAATACAAATTAACATTATTAATAAACTGCGATTGCCAAGTAATATTTTGAGTCGTTCCCGTTTGCCATCTTTCACCACCATTAGGAGCTGTTACATTAATCCGACTAATTGTAAATACATTACTTGTTGTAACAATTGAAGGTACATCTACAGAAGTTAATCTTATTAATGCTTGATTAGAAGCTATATTAGCCGGCACGTTCCACTGATAAGTAGTTAGAGCCGATTGAATGTTGCTGATAATATTAACCCAATTGGTACCGTTATCTAACGAATAATCAATATTAATTAATCCCAGATTTGCAGCGTTCCAGCTAATTGGATATTGTTTTCCCGCCTGCCATTCTTGTCCGCTTAGTGGAGAAGTAATTCCAAGTGTGCCTAAAGTAAAATTATTATCGCTGGAATCAGCAATTAAATTATTTGTTGAATGAACAACTTTAATTATACTATTTGTTGATGAAATATTTGAAGGTATTACCCAGGCATATGTACCTAACGATGCTTGAACATTACTAGCAATTAAAGTATATGTACTACCTTGATTAAGCGAATAATATAAATTAACATTATTAATAAACTGTGACTGCCAAGTAATATTTTGAGTCGTTCCACTCTGCCATTTCTCTCCGCCATTTGGTGAAGTCACATTAAGATTATCTATTGTAAATGTATTACTTACGCTGCTTATTGAAGGTACTGCAACTGAAGTTACACGGACAAATACTTGATTAGATGCAATATTTGAAGGAATTGTCCACAAGTAATTGTTTTGTGAAGCTTGAATATTATTTGCTAAAACATTCCAATTAAAACCATTATCAATCGAATAATCAATATTTACCAGTCCAAGATTTGCAGAATTCCAAGTAATAGAATATTTTTTACCGGCTTGCCATTCAGTACCTGTTAACGGTGATGTAATATTTAAAGTAGAAATTGTAAAATTATTATCACTTGAATCGGCTATTAAATTATTATTTGCATCTACAACTTTAATCAAACAATTTGTAGATGATATATTAGCAGGTATAACCCAATTATAAGTACCCAAAGATGCCTGGACATTATTAGCTATTAATGTATAGGTATTACCCTGATTTAAAGAATAATACAAATTGACATTATTAACAAATGATGATTGCCATGTAATAATACTTTGAGTATTGCTTTGCCAATTTTCGCCACCATTTGGCGAAAGTACATTTAAGCTGCTAATAATAAATTTATTATTGACACTTGTAATAGTAGGATAATCAACAGAAGTTAAACGTAACAAAACTTGATTTGAAGCAATATTAGAAGGTACAGCCCAGGTGAAAGAATTTTGAGAAGACTGAATATTGTTTGCTAAAACAACCCAAGATGTTCCGTTATCTAAAGAATAGTCAATATTAATCAATCCTAAATTCGAAGAAGTCCAAGTTATTGATTTAGTTCTTCCGGCTTGTAATTGTTCCCCGCCTACTGGATAAGTAATACTGAGTAAACTTATAGAAAAAGTAGTATTACTTGAATCCTTAATAGAGCTATTATTAGCATCTGTTATTTTAATTAAACTTGCCCCGCCGCTAATATTTGAAGGAATAGTCCAACTATAACTATTTAATGCTGCCGGAATATTCGAAACAATTGAATTCCAAGTGGAACCATTATTTAAACTATAAGATAAGTTAATATTATTAACAAAAGAACTTTGCCATGTAATTGTTTTAGTACTACCCGCCTGCCAATTTTCACCGCCATTTGGAGATAATATTTCAAGACTGCTAATTTTGAATACTGAAGAAGTTATATTAATAGTAGGATCAGTTGTTGATTGCAATCTAATTAATGCTTGATCAGAAACAGCTAACGCCGGAATATTCCACACATAAGAACCTGATAAGGATGCAGTATTATTTACAATACTATTCCAACTACCGCCATTATCTAAGCTGTATAAAATATCAATCATACCAAGATTAGAAGCATTCCAGCTTATTGTAGTATTTGAACCTGCTTGTAATTGTGCATTAAGCACCGGAGCAGTTATTCCGATATTGCTTATTGTAAATCTTAAATCACTCGAATCCTTATAGGCTGGGTTTGACGTATCCCATATTTTAATGCGGGCATTTGAAGTTGAAATATTTGCCGGCACATTCCAATTAATTTTATACGAATTTGCGGCTACATTGTCAGCAATATTTATCCAATTCACACCATTATCAATGCTGTAAGCAAGTGAAACATTATTAACAAATCTACTATGCCACGATATCTGTTTAGTTGATCCGGCCTGCCAATTTTCACCGCCGTTTGGAACCAAAACTAAAATTCTGTTTATTGTAAATATTTCGGATATATCTAGATTTGTTGGATCGGATATTTCACTAATTCTTACTCTAACCTGATCAGAAGCTGTATCAACAGGTACAGTCCAACTATATGTTCCAAGTGCACCATTTATGTTGCTGATAATATTAGTCCAGTTTGCTCCATTATCTAAAGTATAATCCAAATTTACCGGACCAAGATTTAAGCTGCTCCATGTTATTTGCTTAATAGTACCTGATTGCCAAACTTCTCCACCAACAGGAGATGTTAAATTTAATGAATTTATAGTAAACGCAGTACTGCTGCTATCTCGTATTGAAATTTTACTTTCATCAACCAATAATATTTTAGCGTTATTAGTTGCGGAATTTGAAGGAATAAGCCAGCTATATTGGGCATTAATAGCAGGTATGTTTGCTGCAATCAGATTCCATGATTGACCATTATTGGCAGAACTATATATTGAAAGACTATTTATTTGAGCACTATTCCATCTAATTAATCTGGTTGATCCTGCCTGCCATAACTCACCGCCATTTGGTGAAACAACATCTAATAAACTAATAACAAACGGATTACTTATTGATTGTACTCCGGTATTATTTAAAGAATAAATACGTACTCGTGCTTGATTTGAAGAAATATTATCGGGTAAAGTCCAATTATATAAATGCAAATTGGCAGCAATGGAATTAATTATCGTATTCCAAGTTAACCCATTGTCTAAAGAATAATCTATTTTAACATTACCAATATTATCGCTGGTCCAAGTAATTACTTTTTGTCTTCCGCTTTGCAATTTGTCAGTAATAGTTGGAGCAGTTATGGCCAAATTTCCAATTGTAAATTTGCTTGCAGAAATATCATTAATAGTATTATTTGCAGAATTTTCAATTTTAATTAACATATTTGCACTGGAAATACCTGCAGGAACTGTCCATGAATATCTATTAGTGTCATTAGAAACACAAGCATAATTTGATGTTATTGAGATCCAATTAACACCATTATTCACACTATAATAAATATTAGCAGCTGCTGTATGACTGCTTGTCATCCATTTTATGCTTTGAATAGTTTCTGCCTGCCATAATTCACCGCCATTTGGCGAAACCAAATCAAGAACACCAATATTAAATGAATTACTAACAGTATTAATATCTAAATTTGAAGAAGCATCGCTTATACGAATTCTAGCCGTACTCGAAGAATTTATGTTTCCAATATTCCAAGTGTAAGCTCCACTGGCAACAGGATAATTAGAAACAATAGTATTCCAAATAATATTATCAAGTGTATATTCAATTCTAACCTCATCAACACTAGCTGAATTTGTAAAATTGATAATTTTTTGTGTCCCAGTCTGCCATAATTCTCCACCCACAGGAGCCGAAATACCAACATTACCAAGTTTAAATACTGCAGTACTTGAATCCTTTACACTAGCTGTGTTTAGATCTGTAATCTTAATAATTGCTTGTTTAGAAGATAATGCAGCTGGAATATTCCAACTATAAAGATTTGCATTTGCAGGGACGGATGCTGTTACAATATTCCAAGTGGTACCATTATTTAAAGAGTATTCTATTTTTAAATTACCGGTAATTGAGCTGTTCCATAAAATATTCTTAATAGTTCCGGCTTGCCAATATTCGCCGCCATTAGGAGCAGTTAAATTTAATGTATTAATTGTAAACTGGGCTGAACTATCAACAATAAACGAATTATTTACTGCATGAGATACTCTAACTTTAGCTTGTGAACTTGAGTTATTTGGAACCAGCCAATTATAAAATCCTTGCTGAGCATTTGCTGCCGGTTCAAGAACTTCCCAAGCCGATGAATTATTTAATCTGAATTCAATTTTAACGCTTTGAACTCCTGCTGTAACATTCCATTTTATTGATTTTACGGAGTTTGATTGTATCACTTCTCCGCTTACAGGTTCAGTAACAGTAATATTTCCCAAAGTAAATACATTAGTTGAAGAATCGGTAACAGTTGGATTATTGTTATCAATTATTTTAATTTTAAAATTATTTGTAGGAATATTTGGTACAGTCCAGTTATAAGAACCAGCAACTGCCAGAATATTATCAACAACACTTAACCAAGTTTGCCCATTATTAATTGAATATTGAATATTCAGCGCATTTACACCGCTTGAATTCCATGTAATATTTCTATTCATTCCTATTTTATAACTTTCACCACCATCAGGACTAGTTAACTCAAGTCGTAATATTTTAAATACATTATTGTTATAGTCAAGTATTGAATTATCTTGGGAATCCATAATTCTAATTAATCCAACCTGAGTAGGCAAATCAGGGATTACCCAGTTATATATTCCGGTTGCTGCATTTAAATTATTGTCAATCGGTATCCATGTTGTTCCATTATCTGGTGAATAGTCCAAATTAACAAAAGAAACATTGTTTGCGGCCCAAGTAATTGCAAGATTTTTTCCAACCTGATATACTTCACCGCCATTTGGTAATGTAACAGCAATAGAACAGAGACTTAAAACATTATCACTTTCATCAAATAATGCTGCATTTGTAGAACTTTTAACTCTAACTTTAACAAGAGCTGAAACAGTATTTGGAATAACCCAGTTATATGTTTCTAAAGCAGCGTTAACATTATTTGCAATGCTAAGCCATGATACTCCATTATCCGTTGTATAATCTAAATCAACATTACTTACTGTACTAATATTATTCCAGGTTATTGCATGAGTTGATCCAACCTGCCATCTTTGGCCCCCATTTGGAGTTGTTAACAACAAACTTCCAATTGCAAACATGGAATTACTAGCATCAGTAACCGCTGAATTATCCAAATCAATTAATCGAATTCTTCCCTGAGAAGTTGGAGTATTTGGAATATTCCAAGTGTATGCTTGAGTTGAGGCCACTAATGAGTTCTCAACTATACTCCATGAAGTTCCATTATTAGTAGTATACTCCAATCGAACATTATTAACCGTATTATGAGCTGTCCATCTTACATTTTGCGGACTGTTTACAACAAAATTTTCTCCCCCATCTGGAAATAAAACATATAAAAGATTAATACTAAAATTAGCATCACTTAAATCAATTATATTATCAGCCGGATAATCAGCATCACTAATTCTTATTAATACTCTATCCGAAGGACGATTAATTACTTTCCAAGCATATAAACTTGGCAATGCCGGAGTAGTATTAACAATAGTATTCCAGAACAACCCATTATCGGTTGAATACTCCAATTTAACATTTGCTATATTAGATGGCAGCCAGTTAATATTAATTGTGCTGTCTACTAAAAAGAAATTTCCGCCATTTGGATAAGTAAGTGTTATATTTTTAATAGAAAATGTATTATCACTTAAATCTAAAATACTTGGATTTTCAGAATCCGAAATTCTTATTTTTGAATTTGGGGAACCTGCATTAGTAACATTCCAATTATACGAACCAACAGCCGGATAATCGGAGACTAAATTAATCCAGGTTGTGCCATTATTAGTTGTCAAATCAATATCAACTGTATTAATACCTTGACTTGTATTCCATTGTATAGTTTTATTTGTGCCTACTTGATAAATTTCCGCACCGTTTGGCGATAAAACTTCAATACTCCCAATTTTAAAGTATCCGTCATTAATATCACTTAAACTGCTATTTTCTGTTGCAGATATCCTAATCTGAACTTGAGCAGATGGTGCATTTGGAATAACCCAATTATAAGTTCCCAAAGCCGCGTTAATGTTTGAAACAATATTATTCCATACACCACTATTATTAATAGAATAATCCAAAGAAACATTATTAATATTAGTTGAAGACCAGGTAATATTTATTGGGGTTCCGGGAATAAATCCTTGCCCGCCATTCGGATAAGTTAAACTTAATTGAGCAATCGAAAAAGTCGCATCACTATTATCAAAAATAACTGGACCTTCGGCATCGCTTATGCGGATCATGGCAGTATTTGTTAAAATATTTGGTACTGCCCAATTAAATACACCGGTACCTGCGGGATAACTGGAAGCATTTGGTATATTTATAAAATTAATGCCGCCATCCACTGAATATTGCAATCTTACAAAATTCACGCTGCCGGTATTTGACCATCTAATATTATAGGTTCCATTACCAACAAGCTTTTCGCCTCCATTTGGTTCTGTAACAGTAATGTTACCTACTTTATAATATCCCTCACTAATTGTATTAACAGAGGCATTAGAAGTTGAACTAATTCTAATTTTTCCATATATAGTTGAAAGTGTATCGGGTATATTCCAAGAATAGGTTCCTAAAGCTGTGGCAACTGTACTAACAATTGTTTGCCAAGGACTGCTGTCATCACGTCTAAATTCAATTTTTACGTTGGAGATATTAGGACTTGCAGCCCAAGTAATATTATGGGTTGTTCCCCCTTTGTAAATTTCGTTACCGGTAGGAGCTGTAATAATAATATTTGTTATTGAAAAAGCACTGCTGGTATATTCCAATCCTGCATCACTTTCAGCATCACTTAACCTTATAAATGAATTAGAAGAAGACAAGTTTGATGGAATAGCCCAATCATATCGCCCTAAGCTGGCTTGTGCATTTGCAGTAATTAAATTCCAAAGAATTCCATCTGTGGAATACTCTATTTTAACTAAATTTATTCCAGTGGTACTTGACCATAAAATCTGTTCAACATCACCTGCGCGGAAAACTTCCCCACCTGTTGGTCTTACAAAATCAATATTACCAATTGTAAATAGTCCATCCGATTCAGAAATAAATGCAGGGTTAACCAAACTGCTGATTCTTATTTTGGCTCTATTTGTGGGAGTATTAGGAACAGTATATGTATAAGATCCCTGTGTTGCAGGTATTCCGGTAACTATTTGAGTCCATGATGTTCCATTATTTGTAGTAATATCAATTTTAACATTACCGGATAAATTAGATGTCCACAATATATTTTTTGTTGAACCAATAGACCAGCCCGTAATTGCTGCCGGAGAAGTTATTGATAATGTTGAAATTGTAAAGTTGGCATTACTAATGTCATAAATTGTATTATCGTTAGCATCAAATACTTTTATTAAGGCCTGACTGGTAGCTGTTGAAGGAATTACCCAGCTGTATGAATTAAAAGCTGCCGAGATAGGATTTGCTATAACAACCCAAGATATACCGTTGTCTGTTGAATAGGACAATCCCAAATTAGTGATGCTGGAACTGTTCCATAATATTGAATGTGTTGAATTATTATACCATTCCTCACCACCATTAGGAGAAGATAAAACTATTTTAGCAATTCTAAATACATCACTTATTGAAGAAATTGTAGGCAAAGTACTATTTTTAATTCTTATTCTATTAAATGATGAAGGATTATCAGGTACTGTATATTCGTATTTACCAAGCGATGCGTCATAATTATTAACAATAGGTGTCCAACCGCCATTATTTAAACTTATTTCTATATCAACTTGACTAATATCAGCACTGGCAAACCATTTAATTGTCTCTACACGTGATGTCTGGAAAGAGACTCCTGTAACAGGAGATAATATTTTTAATTTTGTTAAAATAAAAGGATTATCGCTTATATCAAAAAATGCGGGAGCTTCATCATCGGATATTCTAATTCTAAATTCTTGCGAAGGAGTAATGTTTTCTGGTATATTCCACTGATATTGCCATAAACTAGCAGCTATGTTTGATTCAATATTTGTCCATGAAACACCGTTATTTGTTGAATAGCTAATTGTAACAAAATTAATTTCACTGCTATTCCATTTAATAACTTGGGTAGAACCTGCTTTCCATATTTCAGCACCATTAGGAGAAGCCAAAGTTATAGATTTTGCTTTGGGTTCTTGGAATTTTGCCGACACATTAGAAGAAGTTAATTGATTTTTTGATGTTATTGATTTATAAGCATTAACTGTATCAACATTAAAAATAAAATAACCAATTAATAACAAAATAAAAAATGTATATTTCTTCATCTACCAAATAACTCCTCAGTGGTGTATAAATCTTTAATAGTTGATTCTAATAATTGGAGAAAATACTATATAATTATCAAATCTAAAGAACGGAATTCCAGTTTTAGATTTTGCAAAAGCTTTAAAAAACTTAAAGTCAAAACCTATAGAATTACTAAGCATAAATTGTGTTTTTAATCCAAAATATCCATAAGAATCTGTAAAATCATATCCAAGCTGCAAAAATACTTTGTGCTGTAATAAACCGGTAAAATTTTCTATACCAGCTTCGGTTATAATTGAATTGTTAAAATAACCTAACGAACTTTTGTGAACATTTAGTAAAGCAATTTTATTCGGATCCAAATAATAATGGTATATGTCTAAGGTGGATAAACCTAACCCGACTTGTAAATTTCCAAGATCCATTACATTTGCCAAATTTTTATATTTAACCAAGAATACCAAATAATTTCTATTCGAAAAGAATTGGCTGGCATAATTAACTTTATAATCTTTAACACCATATTCCGACATCGAAAAAGAACCATCAAAATAAAAATCAAATTTTTCTAATTTTGGCCAAATTAATTTTAATGGATTTCCGTCCAAATGAACATAAAGATTATTACCGGAACTGAATAATCGTCGACCATAATTCCCTTCTGCAAATCCAAAACCGGGCCATTTGGCATCAACACTAAACCCAATTTCAAAATTATAAGCACTGCTTGGTTGGTTATTAACCAAATAGTCAATATATTTTAATTTCACGCCAACATTATAATGAGGATCATACCATCCCGGCATTATAACATAATCATTACCCCATCTTCCAATAAACGAAACTAAAAATTTATTTCTATTATTAGTTGTTAATTGATAAAATTTAACTTCGGGGTTTTGAACATGGAAATAAATATCAAACTTATAACCTTCTTTTGAATCATAAAAAGTTTTTGATAAATCTGTTAACGAATATAATTTCAATTTAAGATCTTGATATACTTTGTCGCCAAGTATTGATTTAATATAAACCGGATCATTAAATTCATCAAAATAATATGTTCTAACTGTATCTTCATTAATTGTAGATTCAGTAAAAAACCTTAATAATTCAATTTCATCATCATAAAATCGTTTTTTTAATTCAATAAATACATATCCGTCAAAAACATCATTAACCATTTTTCGCAGCGTATCAGCCGCAGGTTTTTTACCGTCTATCCTAAGAGCATTTTGAACAACAAATCTGTTGAATATTTCCCTTACAAACATAGGATCTGTCAAATTCCATGTTTTTTTTAAGTCGTTAAATGCCATTGTGTTGTATTCTAAGTTTCTATATACTTTATCAATATATTTAAATTTATCCTCAGTAGTTACCTGAGAAAATATATTATTAAAAGTAATTATTATAAAAACAAATAGTAAATATTTTTTCATAACAACCGTCTTTTAGTTAAAAACCATATCGGTAATGAATTTGAATCATTCCGGATCCTTCTATTTCCCATTCACTCACTTTTCTAAAAACGGGAGAAGACATGAATACACCGCCAAGCCGAAATACGTGTGGCTGCATTTCGAACACTTTAAACCAGACATCCCCTTTTATGATACCGTCATAATAACGCAAATTAAGGTTTATCAATTCGGTATTTTTAGGAACAAAAGAGATGTTAAGCCCTACAATAGGCTTAATTTTATTAGTAACTAAATTTTCCGTAATTACATTTTTGTGATTAATAACCTTAACAATATCATGGTTACCAAGACCAATATCCATTTTAAGTCTTAAATCGGATCTTTCACTTGCGTTCCAAAAAAAGGAAAACATAAACCGCCATTGTACAGACGTAAAATAAGCATAAGTACTATCTTTTTTACCAAATGAAACAAACGGTTTTGTGAAATCTTTACTGCCGGCGGAAATATATAAATTTAAGAATGGGAAATCGTATAGCTGGCTTGTTTTAATATCAGCTATAAAGCCCGAAGCCACATTTAATTTGGCAGCATCAGAAAATATAAATGGAATTTTATGCGATATATCCGATAAATCAACTCGTCCTTTTCCCAGTAGTCGAACATCCAAAATTATATCTTTTAATAAATTTTGTTCGTCACCCGAAAATGTTATTAATCCTCTTATACCACCGGCAACCGTCATATTTTGATAAGGCAATATATTTAAAAAATCATCGCCCGTATTTATTTCGGCACTAAGTGAATAAAACGGAAATTCCAACATTTTATGAGTAAAAGTAACATTGTTTAATGAAGCTGCAATTTGGTAATCTGTTCCAACTACTTCGTTTTTTACTCTTCCTCGGCGTTGTGTTGGTACATTGGCTTTTAATGGCGGATATTTAAAACTAGAGTTTACATAAACATAATTTAAATAATCACCATTATTTTCACTGGAAAAACCTTTACTCTTTTTTAAGTCCTTCGATACTTCAATACCTAATAAAGATTTGGGTTCCTGTTCCTGCAAAGTTGCAACAACAATTCGATACAGTTCATTATAATACTTTTTATTTACCGGACTAAAATATAACTCCTGAATATCAGTATATGATAGTACATTTACTGTATCTGACTGCGCAGTAGTATTAGACACAATTAGACTATTTGAATCGGCACCACCACCTGAATTTATAACATTTGAAACATATAATAAAACCACTGAATCGATTTCAATGGTTTCCTTAATAAATACTATGGTGTAATTGGTCTGATCATTAAAACTATAAGTATCTTTACTAAAACCTAACGGAATATTTTGCAAAAACGGCATTTCTTCCGGATTAGGCGTAAAATTTATAGCATATAAATCTAAATACTTAGCATCATTTTTTAATTTTTTTTCAACCTTTTTATACACATCCCATAAATTTTGCCCAAATAAAGCAGATGAGATTGTATAAAATATAAAAAAAAGTATAATTTTTTTTCATTTTATATTCAATTTAGTGAATAATCATACTCTCCTATTAATAATTAATTCTAATAACCGGAGAAAATACTAAATATTTATCAGTTTTATATGGGAATTTTGTTTGATTTAAGCTGAATCCCGAATAGAATCCTGCTATGAACCCAAACGTATCATTAATCATAAAGTTTACATCAACACCAACATAACCATAACCTTCCGAACCGTAACTAACTGTTAGGTTGGTTTCGTGTTGTAATAAACCACCGCGTTTTGATAAACCGACATCAACATTAAAGAAATGAGTAAATTTATCGAATGCTGTTTTTTTATCAAGATCAAGTAATTTTGTTTTAGTAGGATCAACTTCGTAATGATATGTTGAAAAAGTACTTACACCAAGACCAGCTTGAAGCATACCCAAATCGAATACATTTACTAAATCTCTTTTTACAAAATTTAATTCAAAGTAGTCTCTAATTGAAAAGAACTGAGTTGTTTTGGCAAATCCAAATACATTATTTTTATAATCATTATATGAAAGTTGTCCTTCCAAATTCATATATACTTTTGGAAAAGACGGGAAAATATATTCCGATAAATTTCCGGATATTTTGAAATAAATATCATCTGCACTTTTAAATAATGGTTGTTTAGGCATATCTTTAATATATGGTTTACCGGATTCGATACTTGTACCTAATGCAACTTTGTAGGTATAGTCACGCGGATCGGAACTTAATATTTTGTGATAAGCCAATTGGAAAGCAACAGTATATTGAGGAGAATACCATCCGGGTAAAAATATTCTATTATCTCCCCATTTGCCTATCAATGAAACTAAATATTTATTTCGTTGATTTGAGGTAGTTGACCAGAACATAATTTCCGGGGCAAGCAAATTTAAATTCAAATCAAAATAATAACCCGGTTTTGTATCATAAACTTGTTTTGTGATATCAGCAAAAAAGTATTGTTGCTTTTGAATTCTTTCATACAAATTTTGACCTATTATCGTTTTTAATTCAAACGGATCTTCAACAGGATCGAATAAATAAGCCGGTTTTTCTTTTTCTAATTCAGCCGATGGAACAAAAGCAAAATACTCAAGTTCATCATCGTAAAATCTTTTTCTAACATCAATTATTATACTCCCATCAAATATACCTTTCGATTTTTCACGAATAACATCTGATGAAGCCGGACGACCGTTAATTCTTAATTCGTTATTAATGATAAATCTGCTGTAAACATCACGTACAAATTCAGGGTCATTAATAAACCATTTCTTCTTAAGATCGTCATAGGCAATTGTATTGTATTCAAGATTAATAAAAATCTTTCGCAATTCTTTAATTTGTAACGAGTCTTGCTGTGAACGAACAACACAAGGAATTATAAGAATGAAAAGCAAATATTTTATAAAATTTTTCATATTAATTACCTTTTTTTAATTTATACCTAAACGATATCTTAATTGGAACATAGCACCGCCTTCACTTTCCCAAGCTCTTCTTTGACGGGCAAAAGGAGCAGTAATATAGTTAACTTCAAATCTAAATCTATGGATTGAATATAGGTCAATCAATTTTAACCATGCGCCGATATTTGCATGACTATCAAATACTCTTATACTACCACCTAACAGAGGTTCACCTTTGGGAACAAAATTATAATGGAATACAACAACAGGCATAAACTTATCCTGAATCAATTTTGCTGATTTAAAATTAAGTTTATTATCGTAATTTGCTTCCCAGATATTGTAATAAGCACCGCCAACATCCATACCAAAACGATTGACAAATTTATCATTCGAATTCCAGAAAAAAGAAAATGTTAATTCAGCTTGTGTTGAAGAAAAATATGCTACATATCCGGTACCTGTACGTTTATAAGCATTAGGATCTTTATACTCTTCAGAACCTATTGCAAAATATAAATTAACGAATGGTAATGACATAGGTTTTGTCATACTTAAATCAGCAGTAATTGCACTAGTTAAATTTAACGATGGCGTATTACCCGGACCAAAAGGATTATTTTCAGCAATATATCTTCCATCCAAAAATGTTTTTTTACCCATTCGCAATCTAGCCATTAATTTAGCATCAATATAAGAAGAATTATAAATATTTTTTCCATCATCCAAACGGAATAAAAGTTTTGCGCCTACACCTAATAACATAGCTTCATAAGGTAATAAGTTCATTACTCTTTCTTGTGTGCTCAATTCAACACTAGCACCACCAAGATTTTTGAATTCCATTATTTGATGCGAAAAACTAATATGCGAAAAACTAGCATCTATTTTAAAAGGAAGGTCAGATACAGTTGTTTTTACTCTTCCTTTTGTTTGTACTTCAGCAGTTTCTCGCGGGTACCAATGTGCAGCTGTATTTACAGTTACATAATTGTAGTAGTCCCTATTATCGCGTGAAGACATACCTATACTGGTCTTTATTTCCTCATCAGGAGTAATACCCAACAATGAAGGCAGTCGGGTATCAGTTTCCTCTTTATCGCGTACATCGCTATTTACAAGCGCAACTAAAAAAGAGTAGAGAGGCGGTTGATTATTTTTTAAAGAATAAATATCTTTAAAATTTAATACCCTTGATATATCTTCTTTTTGATCTGTAGTAGCTTGTACAATCAAACCTTGTTCGTTTGATACGTCACGCTCTATTTTGACTAGATATAATAAATAAACTGAATCGATATCCAATCCATTTTTTAAATATACTAATCTGTAAGTTACATTCTCTTTAGCTGCAAATGTAAAAGGCTCTCTCCCGTCAACACGTGGAAAAACAGAATTAAATTGAGGTATACTCTGGAAATCGGGAGTAATATCTAAATAATTTAAATTTAGATAGTTTTTATCCCTTCTCAACTTTGAATCTATTTTTTTAGTATATTCTTCATAAGTTTGAGAGTAACTTTGGCTAAAAAAGCTAAAAAGAATCACTATTATTGTAATTAATCTGTACATTATCCTCTCTACTTGTATTATTTTTAATTTATACATTTTGAGTTATTTAATTATTTGGGCATAATAAGTAAAACTCTTCTTCTCTTTAAATTGAGTTTCGAAACTTACTCGTATTATAATATCTGCACTGCCGCATTGTTCAATACCATCAATAAAATCTTGATTTGGAGTTAACTGAATATAAGAAAAAGCTCCACCATCCGGTGTAATAGCAACTGCACTTTTTAAGTATTGTACAGGTTCGCTGGTAACCGATAGATTTTTAATTATTGGTTTTGCAGTAGCAAAATTTCCACTTGCCGTTTTACTAAAGTAACCGTAATATAAAGTTAATATTTTGTCGTTATAGGCACTAACAACTAAAGGATCTTTATTAATCTTAAATTCGGCTTCCTCTTTTAAAAATACAAATGGGGAAAACGACAACTTATTTAAAGTTGTACTCCAGGTTGATGGATGAATTGAACCATCTTTAAGTTTATACTGAAACTCTTTACCATTATATTTACCAACAATTTTAATTTTATTATCAACCATATTAATATCGTTGAATATTTTATCAAGGGTAACAATTGGGCCTCTGCCGCTATCTAAAAGCGCATTGGTTTTTTCATTTAATACTTGATATGAATAACTATTAAAGTCGGTATATTCTAAGGTGGCAAAACTAAATGTTTCCTTTTCAGAATAAAAATATGCATCACGCAGACTCATTGGAGCAGCTAAAATTGGATGTACTACATTAATTTTGTAGTAAACTTCCGCTTTTGCAGATCCTTTTTCATCTGTTAAATCGATATTAATTTTAGCGTAATATGTACCTGCTTCAGCAATTGTTTCAAAAACTGAATATGTTACAAGTACACTTCTTTGCCCTTTTAGGGCGTTTTGAAATTTATCAGGCGCAGGGTCTTGTGAGCAATCCGAAATTTTACGGATTAAACCAAAGTTCGCGTCCAATAATTCCGCAGTAATATTAAGCCTTTTGATATTGGTAAGTACAATATCTTTACTTTTTGGTACCTTGAATTTTTGAGATGTAACTACAGTCAAAGTATCGGATATTTTCCTTGTTTGACCGCTCATTACTAATCCCGTTAAAAATAAAAAAAGTAGAAATTTTTTCATCTGCACACCTTTTAATTTTAGAATCTTATTTCAGCAGCTGAAGTTTGAACACCGCCTAATCTACGGGCATGGAGATTTACCAGCGCAGTTTTTGTTTTTACATTTAACTGATTAGTTTCTTCCATAAATAACTTAAACTCATCTACTAATCCTGGTAATGCTTTCATATAACTTGGAGCAGTTCTTGTAACTTCGGCGTATATTGTAAATACATAATCGCCTTCTCTGTCAAGCATTCCACTAAATATAGCATTTCCGCTTGAATCTTTTTCAATTGCATAAGTACCTGCTATACTGGCTGAATTAATTCCGTCACCAGGCCAATTTGAAGGTCTTACTTTTGAAGATGGATCTATATTTATATAATATTTAATAGCTTGCTTTTCTTCAACGGAAACAAGTCCGCTTGCTGATAACACTACGTTAAATTTATTTTGATTTTTAATTTCGTAATCAACACTAAAAGGAACTTTAATTTCAACAGGTTCTTTATATATAGTACGTAACATTTCTGTTCTTACTTTTTCCTGTGCTTCGTCAAGTTCATCTCTTTCAGTAATTACAATTAACAATTCGGTTATCAGAACAACATAAAGTATAAAGTAAACCATGTTTTTTTTCATGGCAATAATCCCTATTTTTATTAGCTAATTAATTCTTAATCGAATCTTTCATCATTTGAATTGCTTGTATATTTGCGAGTTGAATTTTTTGCAATTTCTTGCTCAAAGATTCAAACTTATCTAAATAGGCATCAATTGTTCTGATTTCTTCATCAGCCATAGTTTTTAATTGTTGCATTTCGTCTCTAAATGCAGGAACTTTAGAAATAGGAGTTGCTTCTGCTTTTACTTCGTGCGAACCGGCAGCACCATGAGTACCGCTATGATCTTCTTCCGGCGTAAAAAATGTTACAATTGCTAATATAAATAATAAGAAAAACTCTAAAAATAAAGCACCCATAACATAATTAGGGTCAATTTTGCCTTCTGCCTGATCAATTAAAAAACTGGGAACAACCGGAATTTTACCGGCTACTTTTCCTAGTCCACGTAATCCTACAACTATAATTAAAATAGCAGCACCCATGTAAACTATACCCATAACATTGTTTGAGTATTTTGGTATAAAATCATATACCATAAACTTACCAAATGCGGTTTTTGGTGTATTAGCTTTTTTTTCCGACACGACTTCTTCCTCCAATTAATTGAGAATTATAATATGTTATTAATATATTAAAGAACTACAAAAATATATCATTTTTAAATTTAATCTAAAAGCATTTTTTATTAATATTAAAAAAATATTTTTATTGTGTTCTAAATCACAATATTAATCTTTTTTTTCAAACCAGCTGAAAAACTCAATTACAGCACTGCGTAATTCTGGTTTTACATAATTAAAATTTACTCCGCGAGGTGTAATTTCCCAAAATTCTTCTTCGGTGGTTTGTAAAATTGTATCACGTATTTTTTGAATTCTGTAATACGGCTCGACCTGCATATCGCTAAAAATCACTCTAGCTAACGCAGTATTTCCATGCATTAAATAAAAACCTGCCAATTTGGCTTGCGCAACACGTACACCTATTAAGGATAATTCCTTATGATTTTCGGTATCTTTTGCCGCTTCGCCCAACGGTTCATCTAAATTAAGGAAAAGATCCAGCAAATTAAGCAAATTTGGAACATTTTTTTCGAATGCAAGTTCATTAATGCGGCATAAATCGTGCGCTGCGGTTTCCAAAATAAACAAAACAGAAAACTTACTTGCTTCCTGACCGTAATATTTAAAATAGAAAGAAACTTTTTCAACTTCCTCAGGATAAGTATCCAATAATTTTTCGCCTATTATCCTATAATGCTCAAAAGCATTAAAAGCCGAACGCGGATCTTTACCGTTAATTGCCGAACGTAAATATGAATTGTAATACTTAAATACCGTATTTAACGAGGTCATATCGTCATTTTCAATAAATTCTATAGCTAATAATTCGGAATACAATAAAACTCCCGAAGCAACATCACGCAACGAAGTTCGTGAATTATTATATATTAATTCATAAAGTCTAAATATCTTACGTTCCAATACGTTTTGTTTTTCTTCTATCCGTGTCATTACAAAATCGGAATAGTTGGAAAAATCGGGGTCTAAATATTCGTTGCCGGTCAGTTTAAACCACTCTTCGGGAAGATGTTTTTTACGTTTACTGTATTCAACTAATATTTCCTTAAGAACACTTAATGCCAACAATGATACTGCCCTATCACCCATGTGAACGGAATTTAATGCAATATCGCCAATAAAATTTATATTGTAGTTTATTTGGTCTTTTTGCGAATTTTTATATTTAACTTTTCCGTCAACCATATCATTAATAATTTTTATTGTATTATCTTTTACATAATTTAAAAAATTATTTGGACGTAAAAAGTTAAATACATAACTAAAATGAGGTATAACAATTAAAACACTTAAGGCAATTAATAATATTGTTACGGTAATACTGAATAACGGCATAAAATGTTCGGTCATGGTGTTGGTTACAAGTACGGTATTTGTGCCTGTAATTACAAACAAAGCTATTATTAACACATTAACTTTGTTTTCAATAAACAATTCCATGATATTTGAAGAGTACTTATTTGCTGCCAATTGCACAACAATTGCAATTGCTGTAATCTCAATGCCAAGTACAGCGGTTACAACCTCGCCAAGCCCGCTTAAAGTGTTTGCAAGTACATTTATATCGGAACTGAATACCCTATTTAAAAAATGATCTTTACCGGCCAGTATAAAAGTATCTACAAATCGGTTAATAAAAAAAACTAACAAACTTAAGGCAAGCAGCTTTAGAAACGGGACCACAAAATAAGATGACTTATTTTGCCATTCGTCTTTCATTACATCTATTTTGTTTTTAGATTTCGTCATATTTAACAGCAGTTTTATCTCTAATTACAAAAATTATTATAAATTTAAATAAGTTTAAATTTTTTATAAAAAACAAATGATTTTTGTGTTAATATATATTTTTTTGTTGGTAAAGGCAACTATTTTTTACAAAATAGGATGTTTTGTATTAAATAGGATATTAGTTAACGATTAAGGGATATTCAAAAAATTCAAATAATAATATTCAATTTGGGCATTTTTTTTATCTCACCAACATCAAATTCTTTGTTTCGTTAAATTTGCAAGCCGGTAAACATTAAAACAACTATTGCCTTCAAAACTGCCACCCTTAATTTGTTTTTGTAATCCCCAGTTATAGTATACTGGTAACTTCCCCTACCCTAAGTTTTGCAAAATTTTACGAACCCCCAACACAACAAATTATTTTTTCCACCCAATTATTAAATTTTGGGCATTTTTCTAATATTTTATCTAATCCGGTTAGTTCTGCAATATCAATAGCATCAATACCTTTGTTGTAATTTTTTCCATGCTTCTTAAAAATATTTTCTAATCTTTTAGAAGGGGCACCTTCGGGTGTGTTATTAATATCTTCAATATTCGGATATTGCAAAACAATATTTAAAACCTCTTTTTTAATTTGCTCATTTTCCAATGCAAATCCTTTTATTGGGTCGGAAAATAAAAATGTTTCGGTTTCATGCAGCGTTAGGTTAGGAATAAAATAATCATAAGGTTTAATATTTTGTACAACATTATTTAAACATTCTTCCAAACACAATATTCTACTTACAACATCAGTTTTATTATTACATTTTTCAAAATCGGGTAACTTTTTTGCGCTGTTAATTCCGTAATAATCAATCATTGTAGTAATAAATGGCTCTTCCTTATAATATAAAAGCGGAGTAATAGTATTAACAAAGTGATTGATATCATTAAACCCATGCCCGCCACCTTTCATGTCAATTTGCAAACATTGAATATTTGTTTTTAACCCCCTATTTACCATTAAATATGGTATCAGTAAACGTTTTACAAATTCTAATTCGGTCTGCCCTTCAACTATAATATACAAATGTTTCATGGTATGGCACCAATAACATTTTTATTCCATAATTCACTTAAACTGTAATTTTGTAACCAATCTTTTAAATCTTCACTATTCGGTCGATTAAATCCAGATTGATTATCAAGTTTATCTACCAAAATAATATCCTCTGGAGTAAAATTATCAACTAAATTTACCGATTGAGTGGAAAGAATTATTTGGGTTTGAACAGATGCTTTTTTAATTAAATCGGCTAATTTATTAATTGCAAAAGGATGAAGTCCTAATTCGGGTTCATCAATAATAATAATCTTTGGCGGTATCGGTTGCAAAAGTAATGTAACTAATGCCATAAAACGTAAAGTGCCATCCGAAAGATGCAATGCGTTAAAATATTTGTCAGACCCTTTTTCTTTCCATTCCAATCGGATTGTATCTGTATTAAGTCTATTTGGCTGCAAAATAAATTTTTCAAAATACGGGGCAACCGACCTGATTACCATCTCTATTTTATTAAATTCTTTAGGGTGTTTTTCCTGTAACAAATATAGGAATGCAGCTAAGTTTTCGCCGTTTTCACGTAAATATTTATTATCGTTTAAATAACAAAATTGTTTAATTTTAGCTGATTTTCCTGTGTCATGAAAATGAAAAACCTTAAAAGAATTCATATATGAATTTATATACTTATACCTTTCAGCATGATTTTCTGAAAGAATACTTTCTGAATAAGTTCCGCCCAACACTTCGTCATCCCAGCCATAATAATTTTCCCGATTAAACCTTGTTCCCTCGTAATGAATATATAAATTTCCCTCCTTATTTGGTGTTAATAAAAAATAATACGTGTTTTTTTTATTAAACTCAATTTCGAGGGATAAATATTCAGAATTTTTTAATCCATAATATAAAACATTATCTGCACCAGCTTCTTCCATAATATAATTTTGCAATTCTTTATTAAATATTCTTTTTAATAAATCAAAAATATTTATAAAATTACTTTTACCGGCACCATTAGCACCAATTAATACATTAATTGGGCGTAATTCCAAGTTCATTTTTTTTATTGATTTGAAATTTTCTATTTGAATTCTATTTATCATAGGTTTATATTATTTTAATATTACAAAGATAAGAACATTTATTGAAATTGGGAAATATGTTTATATTAAAAAATAAATTTAGATAAATTTGTAATAACATATCTGCTTAATTTATTTTATTGTGGATTAATTATGACTTATAACTCCCATATTTTTTAAGAATATAATTATATACTCCCTCAATATTAATTATCTTCCCTTTTCCCCTCAATTATTTTTCCTCATTTACGATAATAAGTAAGATAATAATATATTAATTGTTATTAATTTAATGAAAATTGTACTAATTAGAAGAATATAAGAGAATTTATGATACTTAGGAATAGCAATTTTTTTAACTTGTTTACGATATTGATGTTATCGGCTTTAATTACATCGTGCGATAAATCCAATCCGGTTACATCAAATGATAAAGGAATAAATCCTTTTATTAATGATAATAATGATAGGAATATGATTGTACTAATTAGCGATATTCATCTTGGCGCCGATTTAAGTTATGCGGAAATTAATAAAAATCTGGGGTCGCTTGAAAAATTTTTATATCTGGTAAAAGATTCTAAAAATGTTAAGGAACTTGTTATTGCCGGCGACTTTTTTGATGAATGGTTTGTTCCCCCATCGGTAAACACATATAACGGAAAAGACCAAAGTGATTTTGTTTTACGTATTGCTTTGGCCAATAAAGGTGTTATTGATGCCTTTAATAGTATAATTCAAGCAGGTGAAATTATTGTAACATACGTTCCGGGTAATCACGATTTAACAATAACAAAAGAAAATGTTGATTTAATTTTGCCCGGAATTCATCAAGCACGCGACAGTCAGCAGGGTTTGGGCACTTACACTCCCGCAGATTTACCAATATTGGCGGTAGAACATGGACACAGGTATAATTTTTTATGCGCTCCCGATCCAATTTCCAATAAAGATATAGCTCGCGGTTCAATAATGCCTCCCGGATATTTTATAACAAGAATTGCTACTCAATTTGTTATTCAAAATTGCACAACTGCCGGCGATACAATTCCTTTGGTTACCCCAAACAACACCGGTGATGAAAGCCAGTATTTGACTTATTTGTATTGGAGATCGTGGAAAACCGTACTTATAACATATCCGGTTTTAAATAAATTTAATGAAAAAATGATTGTAACAAATATTAATGGATTTACTGCAAATTATTCAATAAATGATCTATTGCCTTATCAATTAATATCCGGAAGCACAATAGATGTAAATTTGTTTAAAGGGATACAAGATACATGGAAAGAAAGACAAATATTAAATAAAGTTGGAGTTGAAATTCCTACGGCACAAGCTTTGGCAAAAGCAGGTTCTACAACCGAAACAGATAATCAGGCTGTAATGCAATATTTTATGAATCCCTTTAATCAAAAAAGAATAGTTGTTTTTGGTCACACTCACGCTGCTAAAATTAATGTATGCCAAAATTATAAAGGGATTAAAACAATTTACGCAAATACCGGAACTTGGATTGATCATAATTTGCAAGGACCTACAACAAATAATTTTGTTGTAATTACACTTCAAAATTCAAATGTGTCAACGCAAACACATGTAAAACTATACAACTACCAAAATGAAATTGTAACAAAAATGGCAGAAGATTCATTGCGTTATTAAAAATTATTATATATTATTTTTAAGCTAGTCGGAATAAAATAAGGAAAATAATTTTAATTTTATTGAGACTTTAAATATTTTTGTTTTTTTACGATAATATATCAAATAATTATTTTTTGTTAAAACAAACAAGTGGTGACCGAAATAAGGTGCACTTTTATTAGTCTATTCAATTATTAGTTAAAGAGAATTATTATGTTTAAGATAAGAATAGTATTTAAATTGTTAATTATTTTTTTGTTTATGGCTTTAATATCATCTTGCGATAAATCTAATCCCGTAACATCAAAAGATCAGGAAATTGATCCTTTTTCAAACGACAATAATCAACGAAACTTGATTGTATTTATTAGCGATATGCATCTTGGAGCTGATATAACTTATGCTGAATGCAACAAAAACTTAGGATCACTTGAAAAATTTTTGAACCGGGTAAAAGATTCTAAAAATGTTAAAGAACTTGTGATTGTTGGTGATTTAATAGATGAATGGTTTGTTCCTGCATCAGTAAACACTTATGAAGGAAAAGATCAAAGTGATTTTGTTTTACGAGTTGCTTTAACAAATAAAGTAGTTTTTGATGTTATTAACAAAATTATACAAGCCGGTGAAATTACAGTTACTTATGTTCCCGGAAATCATGATTTAGCTATCACAAAAGAAAATTTGGAATTGGTACTTCCCGGCATTCATCAAGTACGCGATAGTCAGCAAGGTTTGGGCACTTACTCTCCTTCAGATATGCCTGCCTTAGCAGTAGAACATGGACATCGTTATAATTTTTTCTGTTCACCGGATCCAATTTCAAATAGAGATATTGCTCCGGGTTCAATTTTACCAATTGGATATTATTTTACAAGAATTGCCGCATTACATGTAATTCAACATTGCACCGTTCCTGGTGATACAATACCTGCTCTAGTTCCAAATAGTTCCGGTGGTGAAAGTCAATATTTGGTCTTTTTTTATTGGGATTTTTTAAAAACCTTAATTGAAAGCATGCCAATTAAAAACAATTTTTACGATAAAATTATTGTAACAAATATTAATGGTTTTACCGGAAATTATTCATTAAACGATTTATTCCCTTATCAATTAACTCCTAGTGGTTACATTGATATGACGGTATATAAAGGAATTCAGGATAATTGGAAGGAAAGACAAAGTATAAATAAAGTTGCTGTTGAAATTCCTGCTGTGCAAGCTATTATAAAATCAGCCTCTAATATTGAAACAGATAACCAGGCAGTAATACAATATTTTATGAATCCATTTAACACCAAAAGAATTGTTGTTTTTGGCCACACCCACGCTGCAAAAATTAATGTTTGCGAAAATTATAAAGGTATAAAATCAATTTACGTAAATACAGGCACATGGATTGATAAAAATTTACAAGGACCTACTACAATGAATTTTGTTGTAATTACTCCGCAAAATTCAGATGTTTCTTCCCAAACTCATGTTAAACTATATAATTATCAAAATGAAATTGTAACTAAAATGGCTGAAGATTCATTGCGCTATTAACAATAATATATATAATTGATAGACAGAATAAAATATATCAAATAATTTTATAAATAATATGTAAAAAAAAGAGCATCTTTGCAGTATGCTCTTTTGGAGAAGTTTAATATTTTTCAGTCAAATTACCTTATCAAAATCATCTTTTTAGTTTGGGTAAAATTACCACTGGTTATTTCATAGAAATAAACACCACTGCTAAGATTGGCCGCGTTAAATTCCACATTATGCGTTCCCGCTTGTTTAAATTCGTTTAACAATACAGCTATTTCCATACCTAGGGTATTATATATTTTAACGGTTACCTTATTATCAGCAGGTATACTATATTCAATGTTTGTAGTTGGGTTAAAAGGATTTGGATAGTTTTGTTTAACCACAAAATCAGCAGGTATATTTAATACAACATTAACTTCTGGTGAATATTCAAAACTTCCATTATTATCAACTTGTTTTAAACGGTAAATAAAATTTTCTCCGCCTGACGGTATATCAGTAAAACAATAATTATTAATTATATTGCTGTTACCATTGCCACTAACAAAACCAATCTTTGTCCAGTTTATATCATATAATAATGTGCGTTCTATATCAAAACCATAATTATTAATTTCAGTGGCTGTTTGCCAATTTAACTCAACAGTACTATTTGTAACATTGGCAATAAATGATATTAACTCAACCGGAGTGGCATCAGTAACTACAAAAGGTCCGGCAAGTGGTGTAGGAATTGGAGCGGCATCATTAAAAGACCAATTAGTATAAGTTTTAATTCTTAATTGCCAATCGGCTTTTGTAGCTGCGGTAGTTGGACCGCCAAAAGCACAATTATCATTTTCTGTAGCTGCTTTATTAAAAGACAAAGCATTGACATCATCAGTTAATCCCGGTGGCAATGCCGAACCGGCACCTTGAGTATCTGTCCCATCTGCAGCACTAACGCCTGTTGCCCAACCTGAAGTTACCTTAGCAGTTGAAACCATTGAAGCGGCAAAAACAAACGTTGGGGATTCTTTGTCACCTTGGAAAACTAATACTTCATCACTGTTACTTAAAGCACCAATACTTAACCATTGATTAGTTACAACACCAGAATATGAAGAAACAAAAGTAAAATTAGTAGTATGATAAGAATCATTCCTAATAACAGTACCTGCGATAATTCCATCCGCGGGAACTGTATATTTAACAAAAGCATCAGAAACTGAAGCATTTGTTATAAAATGACTTGAAAGATCACTCCACCCATAATCTGTAAACATAATTTCAGTTCCGGCTTCCAGATAAACCAACGTCATAAAAGAAAACCCCTTATCACCATCACCGTTTATAGCAATAATTACAATATCACCCGGCGTAAGTACAGTAGCACCATTAATAGAAACACTAAACAATAAAAGAAGAATTAATTTTTTCATAAAACCTCCTTCGCTTATTATAATTATTAAATAAATTATAAAATATTATATATAAAATTTGGATTAGTGCAGGATATTTGATTTATATAAATATTTTATTTAGGTATCAAATTTCTTTTGAATAAAATATCACTATAGAATAAAAAAGTCAAGAATTTTTTATTTTAATAAGCATAATTAAGACTAAAATGTATTATTTTACCCTCTTTTTTTAATATTAATTCCAATTTTTTCAATATTCACATAAAATAATCGTTAATGCGGATTAATTTTTAAGATAAAACTTTTCTATTTTCAAATTAGTGAGGGCTTCAAACAGGGCATAAAAAAACCCCGCTTCGGTAAACGGGGTTAAGTGTGTTTTGTGGGCAGAGACGGAATCGAACCGCCGACACAAGGATTTTCAGTCCTTTGCTCTACCGACTGAGCTATCTGCCCTAAAAAACGTCTCTAAAATTACTACTTTTTTTTAATTTTTCCAAACGTTTTTTTATGTTTTTTACATTTTTTTATAACTTTTTTACATCACAAGGGCCATAACGGCTTTTTGTACGTGTAATCTGTTTTCAGCTTCATCAAAAATAACCGAATTTGGGGAATCACATACTTCATTAACAACTTCATCTCCCCTATGAGCTGGCAAACAATGCATAAATAAATAATCCGATTTTGCATGGCTTACTAATTCAGGATTAACTTGGTATCTAATGAATTTCTTTTTGCGTTCCAAAGCTTCGGCTTCTTGTCCCATACTTGCCCAAACGTCTGTATACACAATATCAGCATCCCTAACAGCTTCAATAGGATCTTCGGTAATTACTACTTTGCTTCCCATATATTTAGCATTAGCCAATGCGTCATTAACAATACTTTCCTGAGGTTTATAACCGCTTGGTGATGAAATAAAAACATCCATACCAACTTTGGAACAGCCGTTTAGTATACTATGAGCCATATTATTTCCATCGCCAATGTAGGCAAATTTTAAACCGCGTAATACTCTTCTTTTTTCAAGAATTGTAAATAAATCGGTCAAAACCTGGCAAGGGTGTAATAAATCGGTTAAGCCGTTAATAACAGGAATACTTGCGTATTTTGCCAATTCAACAACATCGGAATGAGCAAATGTTCTAATCATTATACCGCTTAAATATCTTGAAAGTACTTTAGCTGTATCGGAAACGGATTCACTTTTACCAAGTTGTAAGTCGTTTGGTCCAAAATACATACCAATACCGCCAAGCTGATAAATACCAGTTTCAAAAGAAATTCTGGTACGAGTTGAAGGTTTCGTAAAAATCATACCAAGAGTTTTGCCTTCTAAAACTTTATGAGGTCTTCCAATGTATAAATCTTCTTTTAATGTTTTAGCAACATCAAAGATTTCATAAATTTCTTCAATAGTCAAATCATTAATGGAAATTAAATCTTTCCCTTTCATATTTACAGCCATAAAAAAAACTCCTAATTTTTATTTTGAATAATATGAGTACCGCCATTAATATTTTGTAGTTGAGTAGCTTCGGTAATAATAGTCTCTTTACCGCCATTTTCAACAAAATTAATTGCAGCCGATATTTTTGGCCCCATACTTCCTGAAGCAAACTGACCATCGGCAAAATATTTTTTTGCCTCATCAAGTTGAACAAATTCCAACTTTTGCTGATCTTTTGTATTAAAATTAATATATGCGTTAGGCACATCGGTTAAAATAATAAATGCATCTGCGCCAATTTCGCGTGCTAATAAAGCACTGGCCAAATCTTTATCAATAACAGCTTCAATACCTTGCAAATATTTATTTTCGTCCAAATATACAGGTACACCGCCGCCGCCGGCAGCAATAACAATATTACCCTTACGGGTTAAATCTTTAATAATTTTTTTATTAACAATATCCAATGGTTTAGGAGATGCAACAACTCTTCTCCAACCTCTTTTACGCGGATCTTCTTTAAAAATAAATCCGTGCGATTTAGATAATAAGTCCGCTTCTTCTTTTAGATAAAAAGCACCAACCGGTTTAGTAGGTTCTTTAAATGCTTTATCATTAATATCCACTAACACTTGAGAAACCAACGTAACAACATTTTTTTTAATTTTATACTCAGTTAAAATGTTTTTCATTTGTCGTTCAATCATGTAGCCAATTCCACCCTGGGAATCAGCTACACAAATATCTAACGGCATTTTTGCAATTTTATACAAATTGTATCCTGCATCATTTCGAAGCAGAATATTGCCAACCTGCGGACCGTTGCCATGAGTAATAACAAGATCGTAACCTTCGTTAATTAAACCCAGCAAATTTAAACATGTATCGTAAGTATTTTTTTCCTGCTGCTGTATAGTTCCTGTTTCATCTCCGCGTAAAATAGCATTTCCGCCAAATGCAACAACAGCTAATTTTTTCATAAAATTCCTTTTAATTTTAAAACAGATTCAAGAGTATCGTTGCCAATTTCTTGAAGTTCATAGTTAACACGTGTTGAAGGTTTATTAATTTTTAAGATTCTTCCTAAGTCAATTGGAGTACCAATCACTACAGAGTCACAATCGGTATTATTAATAGTTTCTTCCAGGTCTCTCATTTGATCGTCGCCATAACCCATTGCAGGTAATAAAACGCCAATTTTAGGATACTTTATAAATGTTTCGGTAATAGTACCAACTGTATAAGGTCTTGGGTCAACTAATTCCGATGCACCCAGTTTTTCGGCTGCAACTGTACCGGCGCCAAATTTCATTTCGCCATGTGTTAAAGTTGGGCCATCTTCAACAACAAGTACACGTTTACCGCGTATAATTTCAGGATTATCAACAACTATTGGTGAAGCAGCTTCAATAATAATAGCTTTTGGATTAACAGCTTGTACATTTCTTCTAACTGTTAAAATATTTTCCGGTGAAGCTGAGTCAATTTTATTAATAACAACTGCATCTGCCATACGCATTGAAGTGTTGCCGGGATAATAACACATTTCATGTCCCGGTCTATGAGGATCCACAACTGTAAAAGTTACATCAGCTTCATAAAACGACATATCATTATTTCCGCCGTCCCATAAAATAATATCAGCTTCTTTTTCAGCTTCTCTTAAAATAGCTTCATAATCAACGCCGGCATAAATAATTCCGCCTAAAGCTATATGTGGTTCATATTCTTCAATTTCTTCAATTGTACATTTGTGTAATTTAAGATCTTCCAAAGTAGCAAATCTTTGTACTTTTTGAGCCACTAAATCACCATAAGGCATAGGATGGCGTATTGCAACTACTTTTTTACCTGCTGCCGTTAATAGTTTTACAAGTTTACGTGATGTTTGCGATTTTCCGCAGCCAGTACGAACTGCAAGAACTGCAATTACAGGTTTTGTACTTTTAACCATTGTTTCTTTTCCGCCCAATAATCTAAATGATATTCCTGCAGCATTTACAATAGATGCTTTAGTCATAACATAATTAAAAGGAACATCGGAATAAGCAAAAACAACTTCATCAACTTTAAATTCTTTTATTAATTCTTCTAATTTACATTCTTCATAAATTTTAATTCCGTTTGGATACAACTTACCTGCTAGTTCTGCAGGATAAACTCTACCGTCAATATTTGGAATTTGAGTTGCAGTGAAAGCAACAACATTATAATCTGCGTTATCGCGGAAAAAAACGTTAAAATTATGAAAATCTCTTCCTGCCGCACCCATTATTAGTACATTTTTTGTAGACATATAATAATCTCCTATTATTCAACTGTTACACTTTTGGCTAAATTTCTTGGTTGATCAACATTTAAACCCTTTTTAACTGCTATATGGTAAGCTAAAAGCTGCAAAGGTATAGCGGTAAGTATGGGCATTAACATACGTATTGTATCAGGTATTTTTATTGAATAATCAACAAGAGTATCAATCTCGTTATCATTTTCACTTGCAATGGCAATAATTCTTCCCTTACGAGCTTTAACCTCTTGAATATTACTGATTACTTTATCGTAAACAGAATCGTGAGGGGCTATAAATACCGCAGGCATAAATTCATCAACTAAAGCAATAGGACCATGTTTCATTTCAGCAGCAGGATATCCTTCTGCATGAATATATGAAATTTCTTTTAATTTTAATGCACCTTCCAATGCTACAGGGAAATTATAACCACGGCCCAAATACAAAAAATTCTTTGAATCGGCAAAATTTTCAGCAATTGCTGCAATTTCGTCATTTAAGGAAAGAATTTTTTTAATTTTATTAGGCAATGATAAAATTTCCGTAATAATGTTTTTACCATCAGTAAGACTTAACGATTTTTTGCGGCCTATTAACAAAGTAATAAGTGCAAAAACCATAAGTTGTGATGTAAAAGCCTTAGTGGAAGCTACACCAATTTCGGGTCCCGCATGAATATAAACCCCGGCATCGCTTGTTCGGGCAATTGAACTACCGACTGCATTACAAATTCCTAATACAAGTCCTCCTTTTCTTTTGGCTTCAACCATGGCTGCAAGTGTATCGGCAGTTTCTCCGCTTTGAGAAATAAAAAACAATGTATCATCTTTACTAACAATAGGATTTCTATATCTAAATTCAGAAGCATATTCAACTTCAACAGGTATTCCGGTAAATTGTTCAAGCATATACTCGCCAACTAATCCGGCATGCCAAGAAGTACCGCAAGCAGAAATTATAATTCGTTTTGAATTTGCAATTCTTTCTTCAAAACCTTCCAAACCGCCTAATTTTGCAATTCCTTCTTCGAAAATTAATCTTCCGCGCATCGAATTTGCAATGGATTCAGGCTGTTCCATAATTTCTTTAAGCATAAAATGAGGATAACCACCTTTACTGATTTCATCCAGTTTCATTTTAACTTCAATAATGTCTTTGATAATATCATCATCGGCAATTGTTTTTGCGTGAAACTTATCTTTATAAATTTCAGCAATTTCATTGTCTTCCAAATAAACAATATGACTTGTATATGCAATTAAAGCATTCACATCACTGGCAATAAAATTTTCGTTATCGCCAATTCCAATTACTAAGGGAGAGCCTTTTTTTGCAACTACTATTTTGTCAGGTTCATTTAAATAAACAACCGCAATGCCGTAGGTACCTTCAACTTCATTTAATGCATATCTAACCGATTGAAACAGACTATAATCTTTTTTCAAATAATCATCAATTAAATGAGCCAATACTTCAGTATCAGTCTCAGATACAAATTGATAACCTTTTAGCTTCAATCCAGTACGTAAAGTAGAGTAATTTTCAATAATACCATTATGAATAATAAATAACGATTTATTTACATTATAATGCGGATGCGCATTAATTTCATTAGGTATTCCATGAGTAGCCCATCTTGTATGACCTATCCCAATATTTGAATATAAATCTTCACCTTCAATTAATTTTTCAAGTAAAGATACTTTTCCCTTACTTTTAAATAGCTTAGCTTTATTATCTGTTATTATTCCAATTCCAGCGGAATCATAACCTCTGTATTCTAGCCTTTTTAATCCTTCTATTAATATAGGAACACTGTTCCTTCCACCGATATAACCTACTATACCGCACATAGTTACTCCTTAAGATTTTTAAATTTGAAGTAAATCATCAAGCGTAGCTAATGATCCGGACAATGCCTTAATAACAAAGGATTTAGTTTTTGAAAATAAAATTTATTTACTTTTACTATATGTTTCATTTAATTTTTGCTAATTTTTTAGTTTCGGTTCGGGTTTCACCATTTTTGGTTACAATTATCTTGTAAAAATAAACACCATTACCAATTTTATCGCCATCCTCATCCTTCCCATCCCAGTAAAACTTATTGAATCCAAATTTAAGTGGTTCTATTGGAATTTCCAAATTTTTTATTAATCTTCCTGCCACTGTAAACACTTTTATTTTAATTTCATCAGGTTTTTTAGTTCCTGTCATGTTAAAAGTAAAATATGTGGATTCACTAAATGGATTTGGATAATTAAATACTTCTTTAATCTCGTTTTTATTATTTACAACAAACGAAATTCGATACGATGTTGTATCAAAATAATTCAAAGAAGCATCACGAGCCAGCACCTCTAAAAAATGTGTCCCATCTCTTAAAGTTGGATTCCATGACAATACTGCTGTGGAATTTGGATAAGGAGTATAGGAGAATATTAAGCTATCGGCAGGTACTTGAATATTATTATGATAAACATAAAAGAATGTCGAATCCAAAGGAAGTGGACTATTATCTTTTAAGGTCATTGTAACTAAAGGTTTTGCCGAAATAATATCACCATCTATTATATCTTCACCGTCAAATTTAATATCAAAAGTCGGATTTAGTGAATCACGGGACACATAAAATCTATTATTACCGGCATTATTATAAGTAAACATTTCCCTTTCTTTTAATACTCCTTCCACATTTACTTTATTAACAAATTGCAAATTTGAAGTATTTATACTTTGTTTAATATTAATTATTGAATCAGCCGGTACAGCAATATTTTTTGTTAAAAAGGGTAATTGACTACCGTTTAACCAAAAATTTAAGGTTAACGAATCAGCTTTTGAGTAACCGTAATTTTTTACATCAAACGACATTTCAATCGGAAAACCCTGAATCAAAGAATCAGGATTAAAAGAAAGTGAATTGTTAGCAATATTAATTTCAGGCAATCCCTCATAGGCAATTTTAATTTTATTTATTTGTAAAGGAGTTGTTGTATTTTGTGAAGAATCGCTGAAAAAGAACTTATACCGTAACGATTGATAATTTATTGGGTCAACATCTTCTAAAGTAATAGAAGCATCAACAGAATCTTTTACAACTTCCCACATGTTTGTTGTTTTATTATATCCTTCCAGCTCAACATGAAAAGTACCGTTTGACCCGTCTGATAAAATTTGATATTCAGCTTTTTTCCATTTTTTTGCATTACTTACTGCAGGTGATATTGCCTCGCCATTTGATTGATAATATGAACCCGCAAACATACTAAATTTTGGAACCATGGCACCCTGATAAACCGAGCTAAAAACAACATCATTTTGCACATCGTAATCCCAGGCAAAGTACCCTTGATATGGAAGATAAGATACCCAATCAATTCCTTCAAATTGCCCTGTAGAAATATTAAGTTTTCTCAAATATCCACTTATATTATTCTCATAAGGGTAAACATATCCATTAGCCACAAAAAAATCAGTAAAGTTATCGTACGAAGTACCTGTAAATACAATATCATTTCGTATCTTTTTAAAATTATCCAAAGGATCGAATGTACGTAAAGTATACCTTTTATCACCGGTAGAATCAATAACAGTTAGATTGTATACATATGTCCCATCAGTTTTGACATAAAAAGCTCCGTTTTCCTGCGGCTTGCACGAAAATACATCCAACAAACCATCAGGTATATCAACATTGCTTATTTTTCCGGTCGTAAGTTCAATAGCTGATAAAGCATACGGTTTTCCGGTTGAAACATAGATTTTATTATTTAAATAAAACATTGTGTTCCAAATTCTAATTGTATCGCAAGGAACTAAACCATAAAACTTGCCTGCTTCCGTACCATTAAATCCGGTGCCAAATTTATAAATATTTGTTACACCTGCGTAATATGCCATATGACCAACATATAAAAATGTTCCATCCGTTGTAAAAGACGAATAACTGTGTAAACCACCTACTGAATCCGGAATAATATCGTGAATAAAATTTTTATTATTTGGACGAGGTGGTAATTTTTCCAAATTTAATTTTAATGTTTTTGTATTTTCATCATATACAATATTTGATGTTTCAAATAATTTAAGCTGAACATTATTTAACTCAAATGAATTTGTATCAATTTGCGATAAAATACTAAAAGTTTGCACCTTAGACCATAACGGAGCTTGATCAATATCTTTTACACGTGCACGCCAAAAATAATAACCGTTCTTTAAATCTATAGGCGTTTCCCAATTAACAATTCCAAAAGAACCAAACAACTCTGGCGAAATAATAATTGGAGAAGTAAACGTCATTGAAGTATCTATTTCAATAAAGTAGGAATATTTTTTAGCTACATATTCACTCGGATCGGCAAGCATAAATTTAATGCGTTTGGTGGAGAAAGACGATCCGTTAAGTGGAGCAATTATACTTGTTTCTTTAACATTATAAACGGGCAGCGATTTTTGTGCAGTATTATCGCTATAATCATCTTCATCAATTACATTTACCGAATTAATTTCAACTTTAAAATTGTACAAACCTGCATTTGTAGCTTTCCAATTAAATGTCACCGAATCGTATTCACCAAAACTTTTTAAATATTTTGCATTAAAATCGAACGATGTATCTGCAGCAGTTACAAATACTTTTACAGATACACTGTCAAATTTAAATACTCTACCAATATTTCTCACTTTAATTTTAATTTGAATATCATCTTCAACAAGTGGATTTTCAGGATTAAAAACAATATCGGAAGCAGTAATTTGAAAATTTGGTTTTCGCGTAAAAGCCAAATCAATTGCAGGATCACCCAATAATGTCAAAAGTGCAACGTGATCACTTTCCAAACCTGTTAAACTAGATGGATAACTAGATTTAGCATATCTAATTGCATCACCAACCACATAAACTCTATTTTTATAAATCTGGTTGTACATTTTAGTATTTAAATCTCTTCCCTGCACCCAGACAGTTATACCGGTATGTCCCCAAAAACAAATTGCTCCTTTATTGGGAACTTTAATAAATTGTTCACCAAAGACATCCTGATTATCAAAATGAGCAGTATAACAAGTAATACTTGAAATAAAAGGTAATCTTCCTTCATTTGATAATTGATAGATGTTATCATTAAGAAATACTGCATCCCATTGATAACCGCCGCCATGCCCAAAAAAATTAGTCATTACAGCACCTTGATTAAAATATTCCATTATGTCACTTGTATTGCCTAAAAATGGAGTATGGCTTGGTTTATTAGGGAAAGTAAATACTTTACTTGTACTAAAACCTTCAGGTAAAATAAAATTTGATTCAAGCAATAAACTTTCATCATTAAATTTAAAGTATTCCTCATCAGTTTTATCCTGGCCAGCACTTAATAAAAATACATTTTGCTTCCACATCTTGCTGTTATCACCAGGATATCCTATTATTTTATCTACTAAAGCTTCCGATTCAGCAACGGTTTCACAGGAAAGTCTACCTATCGAGATATCAGGAATAATATCAGGTCCACTTACAGCAACAAACATATTATCGCTTACTGCCTGTCCGTATTTATAAGTAGACTGGTAAGGAATTGAAGGAATATAATTTTTTCTGCTGTTTGGCAAAATTTCTCTGTAATCATAACTCATGTCACCCATTAATGCTACATAAGCCACTATTGGATACTGCCATTTTTCATAAACATATTTTACAAAACTTTGAACAGCCCACGGATCAAGCAACCCAGAAGAAAATTCATTATAAATATCATTGATATTTACAACACTAACCCGGGCAGACGAGTAACCGGTTAATTTACTCCGCCTAAATTCTGCCAATCTATTTGCTGCATTCATAAATTTAGGATGAGTAATTATTAGATAATCAGCTCCTTGTTGCAAATTCCTTAAATTGGAGTTAACATTTTTATGTATCGAATCCGGGGACATAAATTTGGAAGTTGATACACAAAAATATTCTGTGGAAATATACACTTGATCTACAAATTCCACATTATCCCAGGTGTTATGAGTAACCAATGAATTTTTAATTAACTCTCCTCTGCTGGGAATATAAACCAACATTGTGTCAGCAGTCCATTTATAAACGATAAATTTTGTTTTACCATAAGTGTTAGGAGGTGATGAAAAAATAAAATTTTCGCCATAAGCCGAATTATTTTGCCAATAGTCAAGCTCAAACCAATTTATTCTTATATCATCACTTTCATACTCTCCTCTTGCATAAACTTGAAAATTATTAGAAGGATAAATCCCAATGTCGCCAATTTTAAATGTTTTTTCAAAAACTGATTCTCTCTGTCCACTCCAAATTTTTGATCCAATTACTTGACTTGTAAGTTCTATATCGGCTGTATGCTGACCGGTTGTAATCCCATGCATTCCAACCCTTAATGTCATAGAAGTTGAATCGGGAGTCATATATTCAGGTTCATTGAATGTATAAAAGAATGCATCTCGTATTACACCGGCCATTCCCGAAGCTTTTCCCCAAAACCAATAATCTCTATTAGCATTTTCAGCATAACCTAATCTTTCGTACAAAGTATCGCGTTCAAAATGAATACTTTTTTTATTAGTTTGAAAAGTTTTGCCCCAGACCAAAGGATATCCATCAATATTTTTATATTGATAACCTGTTGTGTCTGCTTCATATGACAACCAATAAATATTAGATTTATTATATATGTTAATTTTTGTATATAATTTTGGTGTTGGTGGAAAACCGCAAAATTGTACAAAATCTCCTACGCCAAATAACGAATCTTTACCTGCTTCAACCTCAATTGGTATTCTTAAACCATCACAATACATTTCTAATTTATTTGCTGAAATAGAAAGGCCTTCATCAAGTCCGGCAGCAATTAATTCCTCGTACTTTATTCTATATACACCTTTTTCTTTCAAATATATCTTAAAATATTCTTTATTCGGATTGTACCAATAATCATTTGTTAATGATTTGTTATTCATATCAGCAACTTTTCCAATCCATTCTTTAGCCTGTGAATAATTAATAACCGATGTTTCTAAAAATTCATCAGTTTTTGCATCATCAATTTTTTCAAAATTATTGGTTACTATTGAGTTATAATCAATTCTAAAAACCACTTTTTTATTATAAAGAATTTCTCTTTTTACAGGATTAAACAAAAACGGTAAAATTTGAACATTCTGAATTCTGGCAAATCTTGAGATATAATTTGAAGATAAACAAACAGAGTTCTTTGGGAAATATTCATTTGTTGAATAGATTTCTTTATTAAACTTTGTAATACTTAATATATTTCCATCATCATCAAACGATGGAGTTGGGAAAATAAATTTATTTGATAATTTTTCTTGTTCAATTTTTAGTATAGTTATTTTGGGTTCAGCTGAAAACGAAATACCTACCGATAAGTATAATTCCGGTAAAAACGGCTCCCCTTCATTTTTATTAAAATAATATTTTCCAACTATTTTAGTAAAAGTTTTATTTTCAACAACAGTATCCCTAAATTGAAATTGATTATTAAAATTAACTTCAACGGTTATTGATTTATCATTAGAATCAATAATCTTATAATTTTGTGGAAAAACTATCCCGCAAAGGAAAATAAGAACTAATAAAATCTTAATATTCATAAATAACCCTATTTTTATAAATTTAATACTCAACATAGAAATCATAATATTTCAATGCAAGTCAAAAAGATAATTATTTAATTAAAATAAATTGTAATTTAGGGTAATAAAGGACTCAAATGAGTTTTTGGATACATTTTTAGATTTATAGTGGACATAATTGAATGCGAAATCGAAATTAACATTATAAGATAACAAATATTTTATATCTAAATTACTTTTATAAGTATGTTCTAAAATCCCATCTAAAATTTTTGGAGCTTTATCACTTAATATTGTAGTTGTACTTATTAGGTATGATCCCCCGTAATTATAAACTAAATTGCCGGATTCATCATAAATATTGTTTCCATGATCAATTTTATCAAATCGTAGTACAATTATAAAGTTTTCAGAATAAAAATATGTAGCTTTTATTGTCAACGCGGTCGAATTTGGCTGCAAATTAACTCCTAATGGATTTCCATTATTTGTATAAGTTAACGATTCGCCAATTTCGGGGTGTGAAAAAGTAAAAGGTCTAATTTGAACGTAATCTATATTAAGCAGCATATTTTTGAATATATACGGATATGTTAAATTAAGTCCTGCTTGCCAAGCCAATCTGTTATTTTGTGTATTCCAACTCCCATCACCCCAAAGATTAAAATTCAAATCGTCAAAAGTTACAGAACTTACAAATTCACAACCATTAAAAGCTAAATACCGTGCATCAAAATTTAGGAATGAGTTATCCAAATCATTTAGCGAGCGCTGGGCTGATTCCCATAATAAAAAAGGATTTAAGTAGGATAATTCAAGTGGTCTATTTGCATAAATTATTGCCTGAGTAACACCAAGTTTTAATCTTTCGGTAGGATCGAATCCAATTCTATTAATTGCAATATATTTTGAATCTTTCCTTCTTACATTCCCGGTCAATGAATCAACATATATTATTCTTCTTGGTTGTACTAACCATCCATGCAAAAAAGTATAATTAAACTTTTTATAGTGGAAATTAAATTTAATAAAATCAAAAGGTTGAGCGGAATTTCCTAATATCATGGGGTTTAATAAATTTGCCCCCCATAAAATTCTTGATCGTCCTGCAAATAATGAAATATTTTGATTTTCATAATTTATATAACCCAACGTACCATCAAAATACTTAATTCCTGTTTGATTAAAAGAGAAACTTTGATTTACTCTTGAATCAAGTTTAGCTGTTTCCCTATCACCCATTTGAAAACCATTCCAAGCTTCCAAATATGCCGCTAAGTTATTACCATAGTTAAGTATTAATTTACCACCATAAATTAACAAACCGGCTTTGTAATTTATCCCTTCAACATTATTATTAATAAACACAGACGAAAAAAGCGGATCGGTTGTAAATTTAATCAGCGAATCTTTATAAATAATCACATTATTTTCCTTTCCGGAAAACAAGGCATCGCTAATGATATTTGAATTCTCCCAAATATATTGAGAATTTATAACATTATTACAATATTTATGGATATTTTTATTATTTATTTTAGAAGAATCAATCTGCAATACAAATCCGGCAATTGATTTTTTAGACAGTGGTAATATGATATCATCATAATTTGTAATTTTACCACTTACTTGCTGAAACTTAAGATAAGAATATATAGGATCGTTGGAATTGATTAATTCGGTTTGCGCAGATATTGAATAAACAAAAAGTAATAAAATCAAAATGATTTTTTTCATAATCTCAACTAAATATTACCATCATTTGACAGAATGACAAACGGGGTTTTTAATACAATTAACAAATCACTCCAAAATCCGGCATTCTTATAATATTCAATTTCCATTAATACACGTTCATTTGGCGAAAGAGTTTGTCTTCCATTAATCTGCGAATATCCTGTTAAACCCGGTTTGTAGTTAAGAACCTGTTTTTCATAATCGTCATATTTTAGAGCAATTGACATAATTTCCGGACGTGGTCCAACTACGCTCATTTCACCTTTAAGTACGTTAACAAACTGAGGTATTTCATCAATACTCATTCTGCGAAACAACTTTCCGGTAGTAGTTAATCTTGGATCATTTATTTGGGTCAGTTCGGGTCCAACTGCGAGAGCATTATTAACCATACCGCGCAATTTATATAATTTAAAAGGTTTACAATTTTTCCCCATCCGTTCCTGAATAAATATAGCCGGACCCTCAGATTCCAAACGAATAGCAGCCATACAAATTAGCATAACAGGAAAGGAAACTATTAAAATAATCAAACTGATTATAAAATCTGTAAATCTTTTTATAAAGCTGTCCTGTTTTCCCATAAACAGTATAATTATTTTTTGAATGTATTAATTATATCGAATACGACATCAATAACTTTATATATTTCTTCCTCTGTCAACCCTGGATATAAAGGAAGTGAAATTAAACGCGGGAATGCGTCCTCGGCAACAGGAAAATCTTTTGGATTAAGATTAAATGTATTTTTATAATAGATATGTTGATGAACAGGCATAAAGTGAACACCTACTCCAACTCCTCTATTTTTAAGCTCTTCAATAAATTGATTTCTATTAATATTTAATAATTCATGCTGAATTCTAATAGGATATAAATGCCAAGCTGTTTGTCTATCTTCTTTAATAGTAATAACTTGCAAATATTCACTTTTACTGAAATGTTCATCATATATTTTTGCAATTTTAGCACGTTCTTCACGCATCCAGTTAACTTTTTTTAATTGAGCTAAACCCAAAGAAGCCTGAACATCTGTAAAATTATATTTATAACCCGGAGCAACTACTTCATAATACCATGAACAAGCATCTGTGTAGCGTTTCCATGCATCTTTATTCATTCCATGCATACGCATCAATCGTGTACGTTCAGCAATCTCGTCATCTTCAGTACAAAGCATTCCACCTTCACCGGTTGCTAAAGTTTTGGTTGCATAAAAACTAAAACAAGTAACATCACTAATTGTACCAATCTTTTTACCTTTGTATGAAGCAGGTAAAGCATGTGCAGCATCTTCAATTACTTTAAGATTGTTTAATTTAGCTAGTTGATTAATTTCATCCATATCACATGGTTGTCCACCATAATGAACTGGAATAATAACCTTTGTTTTAGAATTGATTGCTTTTTCTATTTCAGGTATAGAAATATTCAATGTGTCTTTTTCAACATCAACAAAGCGTGGTATTGCACCAAAATAACAAGCAATTTCAGCAGTTGCTGAAAAAGTCATTGTTGGAACAATCACCTCATCCCCGGCTTTTAAACCTAATGCTTCAAGGGCAAGATGTCCAGCTGCCGTCCAACTGTTTACAGATACTGCATTTTTACACTGAATTAAAGATCTAAAATCATCTTCAAATCTTAAAACTTTTGGACCCATGCTAAGCCAACCGGATCTGACAGTATCTACAACTTCATTAATTTCATCTTCTGTAATGTGTGGTCTGTGAAACTGAATAAAATTTTCGCTCATACTTAGTTCTATTTATATAATAAATTTATTTTTTTCAATAATTAATATCACTCTTTTTGCGTAATATTAATGTGTTTTATATCACAATTTAATATTTTTATATAAAAATATCGTAAATATAAAGTTACTCAAAAAAACTTTAAAATCACAAATAAACTTTTAATAAATTTTTATATTATTAATATTTTAGAGAATATTTAAATATTTAGAATTTTCTATGCAATAAAAAAGACTTCAAAAATCCATAACCATAAGAAAAATGAAGAATAATTACTGCAACATTAAAAGATAAAACAATTTTAATTCCTTTTTTTTGATATTTTAATGAGAACATAAATATAACAAATAAATATAAAAATAATGGAATTATAAATATAAAAATATTATTCAAATAAAGCGATAACATAATATTCGTCATATTAAAAAACAAAAATAGCGTAGGGATTATATGTCTTATTGATATCAACCTTTTATGCTTTTTACAACCCAACCATTTGTAATAACCATAATCGCAATACTGCTTAAAAAGTTTTTTTGGACTGCTTCGTACAATGTAATTACTAATAACTTTTGGAGATATATATATTTTCCGACCACTTCTCGTAAGTCGAAATGCCAATTCGTCATCTTGATTTCGTACAAATCTTTCATCAAACAAACCTATTTCATCAAAAACTTCTTTTTTATAAAACGGGAAACATGCCATTTCTGCAGGGCCCTCGTAATCAGGAAATCTATGGCTTGCATTACCAATACCCACACGCGATGACATTGCCAATGAAGTTGCTTTTGCAAAATCGTTTTCACCGATACTAGTAATAGGTCCGCCAACACATGAAGCATCTGGATATTTATTAAATAACTCCAAGCCTTCAAGTAGAAAATTTTCGGGAAACGTTGCATGTCCTCCTACAATTACAATAACATTTCCGGAAGCGTTTTTTATTCCAATATTCATCGCAAAAGGAGTTACTTTGTTTTCGTTTGTTAATATTTTTATATTCTTAAAATTTTTAGTTGTTTCTTTTACAATTTTTAAGGTATTATCATCGCTCAAACCATCAACCAAAATTATTTCATAATTGTCTTTGGGCAAATTTTGATAAATTAGTGATTCTAAACAATCTTTAATATTTTTTTCTTCATTTCTACAAGGAATAACAATTGAAATAAAATAATCTTTAATCATTATTTACTTTCTTCCTTCAATATTTTATAATAAGTTTCAGACATTTTTTTTAATGTAAAATCTAACGAATAATTATTAATAATTGTTTCTCTTCCATTAAAAACAATTTTTTTTAAAACATCGGGTGAATCAACTAAAAATAATATATACTTTACGATCTGATTCACATCCTTTGGTTCTACTAAAAATCCATTAATTTTATCAGTCACTATTTCTTTTATACCTCCAACATTGGATGCAATAACGGCACCTCCGGAAGCCATTGTTTCAGCAATAGAAACTCCAAAGCTTTCTTTAAAACTCGGATAAATACCAATAGTTAATTTTTGGTGATACTGATAAATTTTCTTGTGTTCAATAAAACCCGTAAATTCTGTTTCTTTCGATATCCCTAATTTATATGCTAATTCTTTTAATTCATTAAGTAAACTACCGTCTCCTACAATTAGTAATTTATAATCAAAATCATTTTTAATCTTTTTTATCTCAGCATAAGCTCTAATTAAATATTCGATACCGTAGTTAGTTTCTAATGTTTTAACTATTCCAATATATTTAATATTATCTTTTTGTAAAACGGGTTTAAATATTTCAGTATCTATTCCAAATGGAATTATAGTAATATCTTTTTTGTAATATTTTTTTGTACTTTTAGCTAAATCATTACTAGTTGCACATATTAAAGTAGCTCTATTCAGTAAATATTTAAGAATTAGCGGAAATATTTTATTCCTTGTTGGAAAATCATTAATATCACTCCCCCATACCGAGAGAATATAAGGCTTAAAACCGGATAAAAAAGCTAATAATCCGTAACTTGTTGCATAATGCGCATGCAAAATATCAGGATCAAATTCTTTTATTACTTTTCGTAATTTAAATATACTTTTTAAATATATTAATTTTTCAAAAGCACCATCGTTTTTTGATTTAACAACTGAACTTATTTTATGATTAATTACTTTAATGTTATTATCGTATTGCAATAAATCAGGATCCGAAGATAATCCAAAAACCACAATATCAAAATTCAGTTTATTTAATCCGTTTGCCCATTTTACCGTATGGACAGAACCCGGATCGGATAATATTAATATTTTTATCTTTTTCAAATCTTTTCTGTATTATTTGGTATTAATTGTTGATATATATATGCTAACAGAGAAAATATTAACCAAAAAGGCAAATCAATGGAGATAAATCCATAACTTAAAATACCGCCCCATTCAAAAAATCCGCGAACAAAATATGTAATTCCAATTGATAAAAGACATATTGACATATAATAATAATTGGTATTATGAACATTTTTAGCAGTATTAATACATTTTAATCCAATTTTAATAAATGTATACTGAAAATATACTGCAAAAATAAAACCCAAAATTCCCATATCTGTAAAATAAAAAAGATAAAAGTTATGTGCATGTCCGTACTCCGATTTTGCAACATAATATTCCCAATATAATTGCTCAGGAGAACCCATTAAAAATGGATAATAATCAAACATGTAATAACTTGCAGCGCCTGGACCTGCCCCTAAAAACCATATATGTGGTAAAGCTGAAAAAACCGCATCAAATATTTTATCTCTTCCGGCTGCCAGAGAATCTATCCTTAAGTATAAGGAAAGCAGAGTATTTATTTTTTCAATAAATAACAAAGGAATTAACGATAAAAGGGATATAACCCCATAAGCAATTATTTTTTTATTAAAATAGTATAATAAAAATGCAATTCCTATTAATAATGAAACTATTGATGATCTTGAGTTTGAAATTATTAGACCAACAATAAAAAAACACATCACCAAAAAAGCTAAATATTTGATTAAACGTTCCTTATATTGATAATAAGTCATTATGGAAAACATTATAGAAATAGTAAAAAAAGCTCCCATTGTATTTTTATGGACATAAAAATTTTTTAGATTAAGTAAATAATCCTCATCAACCAGAAAAACACTAAACCCATGCATTAAAAATTGATTAACTAACATTCCTGCTAAAAACAATCCAATTAATATAAACGATATTAAAAGAAGATATAAATCTTTATATTTTGAGAGTAAAGCAAAATATAAATATATAAACACAAAAAATGAAATAGTTCTAAGTATGTGAGGAATACCAATACTCATATATTTAGAGCAAATAGTAGTTAAAAACATAATAAGCAAAAGAGAAATAATTAATATTATAACTTCTTTTGGAGGTTTTATATAATTTTTGAAATCCAAACCATAATTTTTAAGGAATAACAGCAATAAAGTTAATAAATTTAGAACAAGTATAATATTTCGAAGGGCTGAATCAAGCGATGTTGTTAAAGTTAAAAAAGTAATAATTGTAAAAACAACCAATACTTTTTCACCAAATTTAATTGCTAAAATTACAGCTATTAATAACCCAATAATCAAAGGAATATATTGCAGATAAAAAAAGCCAACTATTAACGGTAAAACAAACAGATAATTGATATTTTCTTTTATATTTTGGATTACTTTTATCATAAATTAATTTAGAACTTTAAATTTATATATAAAATTTTCAATACACGAAACAACTTCATCTAAAGATAATTGATTCATGCATTCAAAGTTATTACAACCTATTTGCCCACCATAAGTATTACAATACTGTTTGTTTTCTGATGGAGAACAATTTATTATTTTTTGAATAAATGAATGGTGTCCATCTAATGGAAGTGAAAATTTTGGATTTGTTGGCCCATAAATTGAAAACGTTGGAATACCGAGCATTGCTGCAATATAAAGTGGACCAGAATCATTTCCAATAAATAATGTAAATTTTGATAATGTATTAATTAAATCCTCAATCGAGTTGGATATAATAATATTACACTTTGACAAATTCAGAGAATCTTTTGTAAAATCATTCATTCTATTAGCATCAATAATAAATGTTATGTCATATTTTTCGTTTAATCTTTTTCCCATCTGAACAAATTTTTCTAAGTTCCACTCTTTTGCTAGCCATCCACCAAACGGATTTATAGCAATATTTGTAATTTGTTTATTATTTACCGGATATTTAAGATATTTTTCTAATTCTGCATTTTTATCAATAAGAGTCATCACTTCAAAATACATTTTAATTAAATGAATATTCTCATTTTTAATGATACTTTTTGAATAAGCCTCTTTAAAATATCTATTTGTAAGGCCGATTTTTTTATTACTATTTAAAAAGAATAAAATAGAAGTGGAATTAATGGCACCAGTTAAATCGATTATTTCGTTATATAAGTTTAATTTTATTTTTTTTATAGCATTAAGTTTAATAAATCTGTTTTTAAAACAAAAATTATCTTCTTTTAATGTAATAACGTTTATTTCTGCGGAAACAAATTTTTTAAATAATATAGCATTATTTTCAAAACATAAAACATAAAGTTTATTTTTATTATTTTCAAATAAATATCTAATAGTTGGTATAGTAAATAAAGTATCCCCTATTTTATGTAAGGAAATAACCAATATTTTTTCAGAATCACCGGCTAAACAAGTTGTAATCTTTCTATTAAGTTTTAAAATATAACTTAAAACAAGAATAACAATTTTTTTAACAAAATTAAGTCTTTCTATCTTTTCAGTAATTACCATTTGATATTAAATATTTTATTCTTTACGAAATAGTTTTTTAACAATTTTAGATAATTATTTAACTCTTTATCAATTATTAAATTAAATAAACAAAAAATCAATATAAATAAAAATATAAATAGTACTTCATTTATGTATCCGGAAAAACCGATTTGGGATATAATTAAAGACGAAATTAATATAGATAGTATAGATTGCGTAAAATAAAATATTAGGTTCTTAATAAAAAAATATTTTTGGGAAAACTTAAGACTAATTTGGATAACAATATAACCTGATAAAAACATAAATAAATAAGCTAATGATGATGAGATAGCAAGGGCATTATGAAAAAAGCTATCAACTAATAATATGCTTGCAGTAATTTTAATAAATAGTGATAATAATACAATAAATAATAAATACTTAACCATACTTAAGCTGTATAATAACTTGTTAATTATTGAATATCCAGATATAAAAGGAATTCCGATAGAATAATATTTAAGCACTTCCGCAGTTAATAAAGTATCTTTATTAGAAAAATGACCTCGTTCGAATAAAACATCAATTATAAATCCACCATGAAAATAAAATAATATTGCTATGGGAATAGTAATCAAAAAATTATATTTTAGACTTTTAATATATATACTTTCATTTTCATTTATTAGATTATTACCTGAATTAAACGAAAATTTTGAAAATAGAACTGTTGCAATTGCCATTGTAAAAATATTAATTGGCAAATTAATTAAATTATTAGCATAATTTAACGCTGAAATTGCTCCTGTTGATAATTTTTCGAAAAAATATCGATCAATAAAGGAATATGATAAAGAAATTAATTCAATAATTATTGTAAATATTAATGCCGAACTAATTAAGTTGGATTCCTCTTTAATAATGTCAAAAAGTTTAATATTAAAGCTAAACTTTTTAGAAATTGGCAAAATTAAAAAAACAAATTGCAAAAAAGTTGCAAATACTGTTGCATATGGAATAACTAAAATTCCAAAACTGGAATTAAAAAGTACTATTGCCGCAACAATTATAATATTTACTAAAAGTTGAGATATTGCATAAATAAAAAAATTGAATTTTGCTTGGTAAAAAGCAGCAATTATTGATAGCGCGGCTGTTAAAGGAACTGTATATAAATATATAATATATATTTTTAATGCTAAATTAACTAAAGTGGTGGATTTGTTCGTAATTAAAGTATTAATAATAGGTTGTTTAAAAATCAAAAATAGAACAAATATTGCAATTCCACCTACTAAAAATAAATAAAATGAAAAATTAAAAAAATCGTTTCCTTTATTTTTGTTTCGTTCGAACTTATTATATAAGGGGATAAAATAATTTTGCGCAAAATAATATATAGTAGAATTTAATATTACAGCTATAGTAATGGAAACAAGAAATACATCGTACTCATCACTTAATCCAAAATAATAAGCCAACACCATTTCCCTAATAAAACCAATTCCTTTTCCAAACACAGTTAGAATTGTTAGAATTATTGAAGCTTTAATTATACTTTTAGAATTATTACTCATGATTCATTTTATTATTAAAGTTCCAAATTTAACCATTTTTTTCCATATACTTAAATTATTATTTTTTGATTGTTAATTTATCTCTTATTATTTAAATTATATTTTAAATTATTTATATTAATAAAACCCTTTAACTTCCCATTATGCTCTTTAATTCTATCCATTTTATATTATTTTTTATTGTTATAACAACTCTATACTTTGTAATTGATAATAAATATAGGTGGTTTTTATTACTTGCTGCCAGTTGTTATTTTTATATGGTTTTTGTTCCTATATATATATTAATTTTAGGTTTTACAATTGTTATTGATTATTTTGCTGCCATATACATTGAAAAATATAAAGGGAAACAAAAAAAATTATTCCTAATCTTCAGTCTAATTGCTAATATAAGTATTTTAGCCATTTTTAAATACTATAATTTTATTAATGATAACATAACATTATTATTTTCCGAATTTGGGATTCACAATCCCGCACCTTATTTATCTATTCTTTTACCAATCGGGCTGTCATTTCATACATTTCAGGCTATGAGTTACACAATTGAGGTTTATAGGGGTAATCAAATAGCAGAAAGAAAATTTGGAATCTATGCGCTTTATGTAATGTTTTATCCACAATTAGTTGCAGGTCCTATAGAAAGACCTCAAAATTTGCTCCATCAGTTTTATGAAAATCACTATTTTGAATATAATAGAGTTGTTGAGGGATTTAAGTTAATTTTATGGGGGTTTTTCCAAAAAATTGTAATTGCCGATAGATTAGCAATTTATGTAAATTCAATATTTAACAATCAAGCGCATCACAATGGAAATACTCTTGCTTTAGCATCAATATTTTTTACTTTTCAAATTTATTGCGACTTTTCCGGATACTCAAATATTGCTATTGGAGTTGCAAAAATCATGGGATTCAAACTCATGACAAATTTTAACCGCCCATTTTTTTCTACAAGTATTGATGAGTTTTGGAAAAGATGGCATATTTCATTATCAACTTGGTTTAGAGATTATTTATATATTTCTTTAGGCGGCAACCGTGTTTCAATTCGCAAAAGGTACTTTAATCTAATTATCGTTTTTTTAGTTAGCGGTTTATGGCATGGTGCAGCATGGACTTATATTATTTGGGGTGGTTTAAATGGATTTTATTTAGTCTTTGCAATATTCACAAGTAAACTTCGAACAAAATTAAAAGAATTGTTTAACTTAAACAAGTATCCAATATTTAATCGATTTTTACAAATTATTATCACATTCCTGTTAGCTTGTTTTGCTTTCATTTTTTTTAGAGCAAATCACGTGTCCGATGCTTTTTATATTATAAAAAAAATAGCATCATTTAGTGGTAAAATTTTTTACGATGATCCTGCAATTATCGGTTATTCAATTTTAGGTATAGTTTTTTTATTGACAGCTGAATTTAAGCAGGAATTTTTTCCAAACACTCACTTATTTTTTAATAATAAAAATTGGATAATACGTAATATCGCCTATTCTGCAATTATCATTCTAATTTTATTGTTTGGAGTATTTGATGGCGGTGAATTTATTTATTTTCAATTTTAACTAATTATGAAACTTGAATTAATGAATAAAATAAAAAATAATCAGTTCTTGTTCTTTTTTTTAAAGTGTATTTTTTTACTATTGATTGTTATTCTTTTTGATCAATCCGTTGGGTCTATTCTTCACAAATTGTATTCTATGCAAAAGTCAGGTGCTTTATATAGAACAACATATTCTTTAGAAAAGACAACAGCAAAAATATTGATATTTGGTTCTTCAAGAGCTAGTTTTCATTATAATCCATTAGTTTTTCAACGTGAATTGAATAAATCGTGTTATAATGTTGGAAGAAATGCCAATTTTATATTTTATCATTATGCAATTTTGAAAGGTGTTCTTAAAAGATATACACCGGAAATTATTATATTGGATATAGCCCATGGTGAATTTGAAAAGAGGCAAGATAGCTATGACAAACTATCTTCTTTGCTGCCTTATTATCTCGATCATCCCGAATTGCATGATATTATAGAAATGAAAAGTCCTATTGAAAAATATAAATTATTCTCGAAAATTTACCCTTACAATTCCTCTTTGTTTACTATTCTTAATAAAAGTTTTATGCAAAACAGCGATCCGGATATCAATGGATTTACACCGGTTGACAAAATATGGAACGAGCAAAAAAAAGATGAAACAAATTTGGAATCAGGTGTATTTGATAGAACTAAAATAAGATTATTTAAAAATTTCATCCATTTGTGTAAAATCAAAGGTATTAAGTTATTTATTATCGTTTCCCCCTATTTTTCAATAAATAATTCGGAAAATAAATCAATAAGCATTGCAAAAAATATTGCATTACATAATGATATTTCTTTTAATGATTTTTCAAATGATTCATCTTTTACAAATCATAATAAATACTTTAAAGATCCATTACATTTGAATAGTTTTGGGGCAGAATTGTTGTCTAAATTAATATCCAAGGAAATAAAAGTTGCAATTAATAAAAAATACTAATAAAAGTATTAAATATTGCTATTGATATAATCATTTTTTTTTATTATTTTTGTTGTTCTAAAATGCACCCGTAGCTTAATTGGATAGAGCATCTGACTACGGATCAGAAGGTTCGGGGTTCGAATCCCTGCGGGTGTACATAAAAAACACTTAACTAATTGTTAAGTGTTTTTTTATTTTAAACTATACATAGGTTACAGATTATATTTGTTTCGTATTCCAATATCACATTTTATTTAATTCTAATGAATGTTCCCCAACAAAACAGCTGTATCTCATTACACAATAGACTGTTAGATTATTTCACTCGTAAACATCTGTTATATTATAAGTTCATTATTGTTTTTATTAATAAGGATTATATATTTTGCTTTTGTTTTTCATTACATTATCTTTACATATTGAATTTTTTTGATAACAATCCCCTATTAATTTAAAAGACTATTTAATAAATAAAAACTATCAAATTATGACGACTGAATTATTAACCGATATTATACAATGGGATATAAAATCCTGGTCAAAAGCTCTAAACTATTGGGACAAAAATGTTAACTGGGATAAGGTGAATATTGCACTTGAATTAGGTGGAAAACAAGGAGGTCTCTCTTTATGGTTGGCTTTAAAGGGCAAAAACACAATTTGTTCCGATTTAAGCGATATTAAGGACACTGCCGAACAATTGCATAAACGATATAAAATAACTTCACTAGTTCAGTATCAAGATATTGATGCAACAAATATTCCTTATCAAAACTATTTTGACTTAATTGTATTCAAATCGATTATTGGTGGAATTGGCAGAAATGATAACTATGAAATACAAAAAAAAGTTTTTGAAGAGATTTACAAAGCATTAAAACCGGGTGGCAAGTTATTATTTGCAGAAAATCTTATTGCTTCTCCAATACATAAACAGCTTAGAAAAAATTTTGTAAAATGGGGTAGTTATTGGCGATATATTTCACTTGCCGAAATACACGATTTTTTAAAAATATTTTCTAATTATGATATTAAGACTACTGGAGTTATTGGCTCTTTGGGAAGGAATGAAAATCAAAGGAAAATTCTCTCAACAATAGACGAATTAATCTTAAATAAAGTATGCCCCGAAAATTGGAAATATATAGTTTATGGAATTGCTGAAAAATAGTTTTATAAAAATGCAACATTTTTTTTCGGTAGAGTAAATATAAATTTAGTTCCCTTATTTAATTCACTTTCGGCTCTAATTTTACCGCCATTTTTTTCAATAAATTCTTTTGCAATTATTAAACCAAGACCAGTTCCTTTTTCATCCTCAGTACCACGTGTTGTAAAATGTACATCCATTCTAAATAACTTATTAATATCCTGTTTGTTTATTCCAACCCCGTTATCTTCAATAGTTACTTCAACAAAATCATCAACTTCTTTAGAATAAATTTTAATTTCCCCGCTTTTGTAAGTGAATTTAATTGCATTGGATATTAAATTATGAATTGTCGAACTTATCATATATTTATCAACAAAAACAGATAAATTTTCCGCAATATTGTTATTTATAGTAATTTCCTTTTTTCGTGCAGTAGTTTCAGATACTTTAATTATGCCATTTATTAATTCATTTAATTCTATAATGGTTGGATTTATTTTAATTCCTTTAGTCTGCAATCTTGACCATTCTAAAAGATTTTCAATTAAATCATATAAATTTTGTATTTGTTTGTACAGCAAATCAGTATATGATCTAATTTCTGATTTTGGAATTGAATCAAAATTTTCCACCATATAATTAGTATACCCCAACAAACCCTGAAACGGGCTTTTTAAGTCGTGAGCAATAATTGAAAAAAACTTATCCTTGGTTAAATTCGAATTTTGTAATTCTTCCTTTTGAATTATTATTTCAAAATTCTTTTCTTGTAATATTTTATTTGCTTTCTTTTTGGTAGAATAACGATTAAATATTATTAAAATTGCAATAAAACCACTACCAATTGCAAACCACAAATAGAGTTTTATTAAACTATCATTTGCTTTATCACTTTTAAGTATTTCAATTTCTCTTGATTTTTTTTCAGTTTCGTAAGCAATTTGAATTGCAAGTAATTGTTTATTTTTGTCGCTATTCATTAATGAATCTGAAATATTTATATATTGAGTTTGATACTGCAACCCTTTTTTATAATCCCCCATAGCTGCATAAACAGACGATAAATCAAGATAACAATCTTTTATTCTTGCTCTAAATTGATGAGTTGAAGCAATTTCCAATGATTTGTTTAATTGCTGGATTGCTTCTGAATATAATCGAGCCTTAAAATTAATTTTTGCAAGCCTATTTAATGATTCAGAAATGCCCTGAGGTGCCTTAAGAGTATCGTATAGAGAATATGCTATTGTTAAATATTTTTTAGCTGATAAAGGTTCATCATTGTATAAGAATAATTTTCCAAGATTTAAATACGAATGAGCAAGGATAAGCTTATTATTTCTTTTAGTACTTTCTTCAATAGCCTTTAACGAAAACTCATACCCCATTTGAGTATTTTTTTTCTCTATATATAAATTGGCAATATTGCTTAAGATAGCTGCCATTCCATCAAAATCTTTAAGATCGTTATTAATTTCTGAAGCTTTAAAAAGATATTTTAATGATTCATCATAATTTTTTAAGGCAAAATAAACTAATGCAAGATTATTGTAACTTATAGCTATTGATGCTTTATTATTTAATTTTTCTTTAATATTGAGTGATTTTAAATAATATTTTAAGGAAACATCATAATTACCAAGAAAATAATTTACAATTCCAAGATCATTTGCACTAATTGCAGCACCTTCTTTATCATTTACAGAATTGCACAGATCAAAGGCTAATAAATAATATTGAACAGCTTTTACAAATTCACTAGCATTATAATATGCTTGTCCTATAAAATTATAAACTGTTGCCATTCCAACTTTATTGTCATTTGCATCAAAAATCATAAATGCTTTTCTAAAATAACTAATACTTTCTAAAGCCCTTTTCTGTTTATTTAACAATTTCCCCTTTTCAATAAATAACTGCGCTTCGGAAATTTGATAACCATCATTTTTTACTAATGCTAAACCTTCATTAAAAAATTTATTCGATTTAATTGTATCGATATTTGAATAACCATATACAAGTACAATTAATGTTTTAATCTTTCTTTCAATAGTAGAATGCGGTATTATAGATTCAAGACTGTCTAATTGTTTTTGTGTAAAAGAAGGTTTGAGTAGAGTTAATTTACTTTGCGATTGGAGTATCAGGATTGGAAATATCCAAAAGATAATAAAAACATATATAAATATTTTTCTCATAGCTGAAATATTTTTTTGATTTAATAATACGAATTTTTATCTTTATAAGCTATAATTTAATTTTTAAACAATTATATTAAATGTTATGATATAATTATTAATGCGAAAAAAATATTATTAATTTATTCTTTTTTTTGTATAAATTTAAGACAATCAAAACCGGAAGATTTTAGGACATCAATTGATGGTAATTGTTTGGATTTAAAGTTTAATGCATTACAACCATAAGGGAAATTTTTATCCCATGTAATAAAAAAATAGATGCATTTTCTACAATTTGGTTTTAACATTTTTATTTTTTTAATGTAAAAATACAAATAAATAAATTATTTTTTAATTATAAAGAAGATTTTTTAGGAAATTATGAAAATATTAGTAACCGGAGGGGCTGGGTACATAGGCTCTCATTTAGTTAAGGCACTTAAAAATTTAGGCGAAGATATATTAGTTGCAGATAATTTAAGTCGTGGTCATATTGAGTCTATTCCAAGTGGTGTTGAGTTTGTAAATGTAGATTTAAAAAATTATAATGAAGTGGAAAAGATGTTTTCCGATTTTCCAATTACATCTATTTTTCATTTTGCGGCTTATGCTTATGTGGGTGAATCCGTTGAAAATCCCCAAATGTATTATGAAAATAATGTTTTGGGAAGTTTTAATTTAATTAAAGCTGCCAATAAATATAACGTAAAACATTTTGTATTTTCTTCGACTTGCAGTTTATATGGTAATCCTAAAATAATACCTATTACTGAAAACGAGTCAACAAAACCTATAAATCCGTATGCAAACACAAAGTTATTTATAGAAAAAATACTTGATGATTTTGATACTGCGTATGGAATGAAATACGTTGCCTTAAGATATTTTAACGCTGCCGGTGCGGATTTTTCAGGAGAAATTGGTGAAAGTCATTTACCTGAACCACATCTAATTCCTATTGTTTTATTTACGGCATTAAAAAAACGTAATATTGTTAGTATATATGGTGATGATTATAAAACCCCTGATGGTACATGTGTTAGAGATTATATTCATATTAATGACTTGGCTGATGCCCATATAAAAGCTTTGGACTATCTTCAAGTTGCAAATAGGTCAAATATTATTAATCTTGGTACAGGATCAGGTTATTCTGTTAAAGAGATAATTAATTCCGCAAAAAGAATAACAGGAAAGGATATTCCATTTGAAATAGTAAGTAGAAGACCTGGAGATCCTGACATTTTAGTTGCTGATAATACAAAAGCTTTTGATGTCTTAGGCTGGCGTAATAAATACAATTTAGATGACATCATTAATTCGGCCTGGAACTGGCATTCTAATCAAAAATATTAATTGAAAATTATGGAAATTATTACTACTGAAATACCTGATATAAAAATTATTAAACCTAATGTATTTAAAGATTTTCGCGGTTATTTTTACGAATCCTATAATAGATCTAAATTTTTACAACAAAATTTAGATCTAAAATTTGTTCAGGATAATATTTCCAAATCTTGTAAAGGAACAATTCGAGGATTACATTATCAAATTGGTGATTTTGCTCAAGGTAAATTATGCCAAGTTATTTATGGTAAAGTTTTAGATGTTGCAGTTGATATACGTTTTGGTTCACCTACTTTTGGTAAATATATTAGTGTTGAACTTTCTGATGAGAATAACAATCAAATTTGGATTCCATTGGGCTTTGCTCATGGTTTTGAAGTATTATCTGACATAGCAATATTCCATTATAAATGCACAAATTTTTACAACAATTCTAATGAAAGAAGTATTTTATTCAACGATCCACAATTAAACATTAAGTGGAATTCGGCAAATCCTATTGTTTCTGAAAAAGATTTAGTAGCAACAAGTTTTTGTAATATTAAAAAAGATTTTTCATATTAATAGCTGAGGAATAGATGAAATTAGCAATTATTGGAACGGGATACGTAGGTTTAGTATCCGGAACGTGTTTTGCCGAAATGGGCAATGAAGTAATTTGTGTTGATAACAATCAAGAAAAATTAAAAAAATTAAAGGAAGCTGAAGTACCTATCTACGAACCGGGTTTAGATATTTTATTTTATAGAAATATCGCAAAAAAAAGACTGATATTTACTGATGATTTATACTCAGCAGTTCAAGATTCGCAAGTTGTTTTTTTATGTCTTCCTACTCCTCAGGATGAGGATGGATCAGCTGATCTAAAATATGTATTTGGTATTGCCGAAGAAATTGGTAAAATATTAAAAGCCGAAGGAGATAAATCATTTAAGGTTATTGTAAATAAAAGTACTGTACCTGTTGGTACTTGTGCAGCGGTAACAAAAATAATTTCCAAATACGAAGTTTCCAATTTTGAAGTTGTCTCTAATCCTGAATTTTTGCGCGAAGGTTTTGCAGTTGACGATTTTATGAAACCCGATAGAATTGTAATTGGAGCACAGAGCAATGAAGCGTTAGCAATAATGAAATCGATATATGAACCATTTGTTAGACAAGGGAACCCTATTATTGAGATGAATCCCGAAAGTTCTGAAGTCACCAAATACGCCGCTAACTCGTATTTAGCAATGAGGATAACTTATATGAATGAATTGGCTAATTTTTGTGAAAATGTTGGAGCTAATGTAGATCTAGTTAGACGAGGAATGGGAACAGATTCGCGAATTGGTAAAAGATTTTTATTCCCTGGAATAGGATATGGTGGTTCATGCTTTCCTAAAGATGTTAACGCATTAATTAAAACATCATCCGAAAATAATGCAGAAATGAAAATACTTAAACTTGTTGATCAAGTAAACAAAGAACAAAAAAAAGTATTAGTAAATAAAATTTTAGCCTATTTTGAAAACAATATTAAGGGCAAAAAATTTGCTGTTTGGGGTTTAGCTTTTAAACCCAACACAGATGATATGCGTGAAGCTCCTTCAGTAGTAATTATTAAAGAATTGTTAAAACATGGTGCCCAAGTTGCCGCCTATGATCCTGCGGCTTTTGAAAATACAAAATTTTATTTAAAAGATACTATTGCTTATATTGATGATCAATATGAGGCAATTAACAATGCTGATGCCCTATTAATTTTAACTGAATGGAATGAATTTAGGAATCCTGATTTTTCCAAAATCAGTGATAAATTAAATAATAATGTTATTTTTGATGGAAGAAATATTTTCGACCCTGAAAAAATGCAAGAATTAAATTTTACTTATTATTCAATTGGACGTAGGCCTGTTAAATCTAATTAGTTTTGCTATTAAGAACTTAAAAGGCTGCCCAATTGGACAGCCTTTTTATTTTAGATACCTTTTAATTTAGCGGATTCATCAAGCGAAAATATTTTTTCCAAATCAAGTAATATCAGCAGTCTGTCTTCAAGTTTTCCAACTGCTGTAATATAATCGGAATCAATTCCTGCAACCATTGCTGGAGGCGGCTCCGTTATACTTTTAGGAATTCTTAATACTTCACTTACTTCATCAACAATAAATCCAACTGTAATACCATTTAAATCAACTACAATTATTCTTGTCCTGTTATCATGTTCAATTCGCATCATATTCAATCTTGAACGCAAATCAATTACAGGAATAATTCTACCACGCAAATTTACTACACCGTCAATAAAACTTGGCGAATTGGGAACTTTGGTAATTTGCATCATTCTATTAATTTCTTGTACTTTAAGAATATCAATACCAAATTCTTCATCACCTATTTTAAAGCTTACTAATTGTAATAGTTCGCTCAAATCACCTTTTTTTTCTTCGTGCTCTCTCATACAATTCTCGTTTTTTTACAAAAATAATAAATTAATTTAATAATTTTTCTCTTCTATTACTATGTTTATTGCCCTGAGTTTGTGTTTGCATATATGTCGATTTTGCATCTATTCTAAATCGCTGAATCAACATTTGTAAATTTTCTGTTAATCTATTTAGATCTTCAGAAGCACGTGCTATTTGCTGAACGCCTGTTGCTGACTCATGAGTTACACTGCTAATGGCTTCAATATTTTTGCTTATTTGTTCTGCTGCACTTGCTTGCTGCTCACTGGCAGATGCTACCGAGTTAACAACATCCAATACTCTACTTGCTGCAGTTACAATTTCGCCCATCGATTCACCGGCTTTATTTGCCATAACTTTTCCGGTTTCAACTTCTGATTTTCCTTTTTGCATTGAATCAACAGCATCACTTGTATCTTTTTGTATTTGTTTAATCATCTGTGCAATTTCTTTTGTTGCTTTAGTTGTTCTTTCAGCAAGTTTTCTTACTTCATCGGCAACAACAGCAAATCCCCGACCTTGTTCGCCTGCCCTTGCAGCTTCAATTGCAGCATTTAATGCAAGCAAGTTGGTCTGATCTGCAATATCATTAATAACTTGTACAATTTCACCTATTTCATCACTACTTTTACCCAAAGCCTGAACTGTTTCAGCTGCGCGTTCTACAACTTCAGCAATTCTATTCATTCCGGCTACAGTTTGATTTACTACTTTTCCACCGTCTTTTGCTGTATCTCCGGCATCTTTTGCAGATTCCGCAGCTATATTTGCATTTTTAGTAGTTTCAACAATGGTTGATGCCATTTCTTCAACGGCACTTGCTACTTCACTTGCTTGTGCGCTTTGTTCCTGTGCACCTGCTGCCATTTCTTCCGCACTTGCCGATATTTGATTAGAAGCACTAGCTGTTGCTTGTACCGCTTCAGTTATTTCATGTAAAACATCACTTAATGAATCACCAAGCGAATTAATACTATTTTTAATAATTTGGTGATCACCTTTGTAACTGCCTTTCATTCGTACTGTTAAGTCACCAGTTGCCATAACAGCAAGTACATCACTCCCTTCTTTGACCGGTAAAATAACCGCATTTAATAACTCATTTACACCTTTTACAATCTCTTTGTAGCCACCCATAAACTTATTTTCATTCCCTCGTGTATCAAGCTTCCCTTCAACTGCAGCAGTTATTAAAGAATTTGCTTCATCCACTAATCCTTTAAGTGCTGTTACCGTATTATTAATTGCCGGAGCAATTTCATCTCTATCACTACGTGCAGGTAAATAAACGTTAAGATCACCTTCAGATATTTTCTTTAATGACCCTAAAAAATGAATTTGAAGTGCATCGGCAAAAGTATCCATGTTTTTTGCTAATTCCCCCACTTCATCAGTCTGCTCCATTTTTAATCTTGTTCCAAAATTTCCGCCGGACATAGCTTTCATCATATCCACAGCTTTACCAAGCATTAAACTGATATTTTTTGAAATAAAATTACCAATTATAAAAGATAATAGTGTAACTATTATTAACGTGATTAAAAGAGTTGAATTTGCAGTTGATGTGGTTTCGTCAGCTTCTTTATTAAGCTCTTCACTAATTTTAAGATTAATACCAACTAATGTTTCAAGTGTGTTTTGACAATCAAGCATTGCCTTGCGAGCTGATAGACTTATCTCAAAAGCCTTGTCATCTAAATCAATAATTTTAGGATCATTTAAGTCAACTCCTGAAGCATATATACGATCTTTTTCTTCTGAGAGACGAATTAACTCATGATGCTGATTTAACCATATTTGCCATTGACTTTTTAGGGTAGACCAATTGGTCGCTTCTTCAGGGGTTTTGGGTTGCGCATCATATTTGGCATAGGCATCTTCAGCCCTTTTTAAATACTTATTTATCCAAGTGTACTGAGCAGTCCGAATATCCGATGCCATCATCCTTCTGTTAATTAATGCTCGTTCAGCCATAACAATAGCTACTTGAGATCCTTGAACTTGAAATATTGCTTCCACGCTCTTTAATCTTACTTCGCCAATTTGATCTAAGTTGGCCATAATATTTGTTGAATTATTATAACCAATATAACCAACCACCAATGATAAAACTAACAATACGCCAAATCCGTAAGTTAATTTTGCTTTTATTTTTAAATTGTAAAACCATTCCATATTTCACCTATTGTAAAACTTTAATTTAGAAAATAATTTGTTTATTAGATAGCCTCAACACAATCCAACATACACCCGTTATAAAATAAACAACATCGTTAATAACCTCCGTAAAATTTGAAGTATTAAACATTTATTTGAAAATTAATTTGAATAACAACTTGCAGTATAATTTTCAACAAATAAAAATTAAAAATGATCTAACGTAATTATAATTTTACTTTTTCATCAATAGAAAATATTTTTCCAAGATCCAATAATATTATCAGTCTGTCCTCTAATTTTCCGACAGCAGTAATATATTCACTATCAATTCCAGCGGTCATAGCAGGTGGCGGTTCAGTAATACTTTTTGGTATTCGTAATACCTCACTAACTTCATCAACAATAAATCCTACTGTAATTCCTTCCAATTCAACAACAATAATTCTTGTAAGATTATCATGAGCAATACGCAGCATATTTAGGCGGGTCCTTAAATCCATTACAGGAATAATTCTTCCTCTCAAGTTTACAACACCTTCAATAAACTCAGGAGAATTAGGTACTTTGGTAATTTGCATCATCCTATTTATTTCTTGAACTTTAAGAATATCAATACCAAACTCTTCATTACCAATCTTAAAACTTACTAGCTGAAGTATTTGATCTAAGTCTAATTTCTTTTCTTCATGTATATTCATTTAAACTCCAAAGGATTAAAACCTTACACGTGTAAAACATTTAACACTTTTAGGGATAACAAATTACTAAGTATATAATATTAATAATTTTTAGTAAAATCAATAGTATTATCGAATTAATTATTTTAAAGTTTAGTTTTAAATTATAATATTTTTTTATTTCAATTTTATTAATAATTTTACTTTGTTAATATTTACTAAGTACTATTGCTAAATTGTGTTAGATTTATGGAGAAGAAATGGAAATTATAAAATCAAAGAAATTTATAGCTATTGTAAGTTTTACTTTATTGGCAGTTTTATTATTAATTCAGAAATTCAAATATTCTGAAAATGAAGATGTTACTACTACTATTAAACCCAAAAAAGTTATTTCTGTTCATTATTTAATTGCCGAAAATTCCAAACTAGATAATTCAATAAAAATTAACGGTACTATTCTTTCAAACGAAGAAGTGGAATTAAGAAGTCAAATTTCAGGTAAAATTGTTAAAATCGGATTTAATGAAGGCGGAAATGTAAAAAAAGGTCAATTACTTATAAAAATTAATGATTTAGATTTGCAGGCCCAAAAATCGAAAATTGAGACTAAATTATTATTAGCAAAAGATCGTGAATTTAGACAGAAAAAACTTCTTGAAAAAGAATTAACCAGCCAACAGGAATACGATATTATTCTTAATGACTTAAATGCGCAAACGGCTGATTTGGAATTGATAAACGCGCAAATTGAAAAAACCGAAATTGTTGCCCCGTTTGACGGAATTATTGGACTCCGCAATGTAAGCGTTGGCAGTTACGTAACACCGGAAACAAAAATTGCAACGGTACAAAATTATGATATTATCAAAATTGAATTTAATGTCCCTCAAAAATATTCGCAATATGTTGAAAAAAATAAAAAAATAAAATTTTCACTACCAAACATACAAAACTCTTTTATAGGAACTATTTATGCTATTGAACCTAAAATAGACCAAAACAGCAGAACTTTACAAGTTAGAGCTTCTGCAAATTACAATCCAAAATTAATTATTGGAGCTTATGTTGAAATTGAATTACCTATAGGAGATAATAACAACACCATTTTTTTACCTTCACAAGTGATTGTACCTGATATAACAGGACAGCTTGTTTTTCTTAATAAAAATGGAAAGGCAAAACAAATAAATGTTCAAACAGGCATTAGAACAGATAAAGATGTTGAAATTATTGATGGTGTTTCTGTTGGCGATACAATTATATCAACCGGTCTTTTATTAATGAAAGACGGTATTAAAGTAAAATTACAATAACTGAAAGGACATTATAATGAGTTTATCTGCTGTAAGTATTCATCGCCCGGTTCTTTCTATTGTAATGGCTATTACAATTATTATATTTGGTATTATTGGTTATACTTATCTTGGAGTTAGAGAATACCCCAGTATAGATCCTCCAATAATTACTGTTTCAACTAGTTATGTAGGTGCTAATGCGGACGTAGTTGAATCTGAAATTACCGAACCGTTGGAAGAATCAATAAATGGCATTGCGGGTATAAGAACTATTACATCTACAAGTCGTGATGGTAGAAGTAATATAAGAGTGGAATTTAATTTAAATATTGATTTGGAAGTTGCTGCAAATGATGTGCGTGATAGAGTATCACGAGCATCTAGCAATCTACCGCCAGATATAGATCCCCCTTCAGTCTCAAAATCTGATGCCGATGCTAATCCTATTTTATTTTTAAGCATTAAAAGTGACAAAAGAGATTTAATGAATCTTTCCGATATTGCAGAAAGATTATTTAAAGAAAGATTACAAACAATTGCAGGTGTCAGCGAAGTACAAACTTGGGGATTAAAACGATATTCCATGCGATTATGGTTAGACCCGACAAAACTTGCAAGTTTTAGTATAACCCCTATGGATATTAAAAATATTTTAGCCAAAGAAAACATTGAACTCCCTTCCGGTAGAATTGAAGGCACAAATACCGAATTGACTATAAGAACAATGGGAAGATTTAAAACTTTGGATGATTTTAATAATTTAATTATTAAAGATTTAAAAGGTAAAATTGTAAGACTTTCCGATGTTGGATTTGCCGAAATTTATCCCGAAAATGATAGGACACTTTTAAAAAGAGACGGCATTCCAATGGTTGGAGTTCTATTAGTTCCGCAACCCGGGTCTAATCACATTGCAATTGCCGATGAATTCTATAAAAGACTTGAAGAGATAAAAAAGGATTTATCCGATGATATTGGTGTAGGAATTGGGTTTGATAATACCGTTTTTATCAGGGAATCAATTAAAGAAGTTGAACAAACTATTTTTGCAGCGTTTGCTCTTGTAATATTAATTATATTTCTATTCTTACGCCAATGGCGAACTACAATTATTCCAATTTTAGCTATTCCTATTTCTTTAATAGGCACTTTTTTTGTGATGTATTTATTTAACTTTACAATAAATGTGTTAACTTTGTTGGGTATAGTTCTTGCAATTGGATTGGTGGTTGACGATGCAATAGTGGTATTAGAAAATATTTATAGAAAAGTTGAAGAAGGAATGTCGGCTAATGAAGCCGGAATAAAGGGATCGGCCGAAATATTTTTTGCAATTATCTCAACAACTATTTCATTAGCTGCGGTTTTTTTACCAATTATGTTTTTGGAAGGATTAACCGGACGATTATTCCGCGAATTTGGTATTGTAATTGCAACAGCAGTCCTGATCTCTGCATTTGTGGCTTTAACATTAACACCAATGTTAAGCACTCGTGTTTTGAAATCCGGTCATAAAAAAAGTCGTTTTTACAATTTAACAGAACCATTTTTTAACAAATTTGAATTAACTTACAAAAACTCTTTAAGTTTATTTTTACACAACAGATGGCTTTCTTTTGTAATTATTGCGTTTTCTATTTTTGTAATTTGGATCATTGGAAGTCAACTGCAGACAGAATTAGCACCTGTTGAAGACCGAGGTTCGTTAAGGGTAAATTGTACTGCCGCAGAAGGTACAAGTTTTGATTTGATGCAAAGATATATGGATGATGTAGTAAAAGAGATTTCAAACACCGTACCGGAAAATGAAACTCTTATTTCAATGACTGCACCAGGATATGGAAGTGCAAGTACAACTAACAGCGGTAATGTTAGAATACTATTAAAACCCTCAAAACAAAGAAAATCATCTCAACAGGAAATTGCCGAAAGACTTTCTACTGCATTAAATAAACTAACCGAGGCAAAAAGTTTTGTTATACAAGAACAATCAATTACAACTTCACGCAGCGGTTTACCCGTTCAATTTGTAATTCAAGCACCAAATTTTGAAAAATTACAAGAAATAATTCCTAAATTTATGGATATTGCTAAAGAAGATCCGACTTTTGATAAAGTGGATGTTAATTTAAAATTTAGCAAACCGGAATTAGTTATTGAAATTGATAGATTAAAAGCAAGAGAACTAGGAATATCAACTTCCGATATTGCTCAAACACTTCAGTTTGCAATGAGTGGCCAGCGTTACGGCTTTTTTATTTTAGATGGAAAACAATATCAGGTTATCGGTCAAGTTGAAAGAAAAAATCGTTCAAGACCAATGGATATTGCTTCAATTTATGTCCGTTCTAACACCGGTCAATTAATTCAATTGGATAATTTAATAACCTATTACGAAAAAAGTAGCCCACCACAAAGATACCGATACAACAGATCGGTATCAGCAACAGTTTCGGCTAGTTTAGCACCTAACAAAACTATTAGTGATGGTATTAACGCAATGCAAAAAGTTGCCGATACAGTATTAAACGATTCATATACTACAGCTTTAGACGGTGCTTCAAAAGATTTTGTTGAAAGTTCATCAAGCTTATTATTTACATTTGCTTTGGCCTTAATTTTAATATATTTAGTTTTAGCAGCTCAGTTTGAAAGTTTTAGAGATCCTTTTATTATTATGTTTACTGTTCCAATGGCTGTTGCGGGTGCTTTTTTGACGCTTTGGATTTTTAATCAAACCTTAAATATTTTTAGCGAAATTGGATTAATTATGCTTATTGGTTTAGTTACTAAAAATGGAATTTTAATTGTTGAATTTGCTAATCAAAAAAAATCTATGGGGTTATCAACTACCGAGGCAGTTAAAGAATCCGCTACTCAAAGGTTACGCCCAATATTAATGACAAGTTTTGCCACTATTCTTGGTACATTGCCTATTGCTCTTGCGCTTGGAGCCGGTTCGGAAAGTCGTGTTTCAATGGGTTTTGCCGTAATTGGCGGATTAATATTTTCTACAATACTAACTTTATATGTTATTCCTGGTATTTATTCTTATATTTCCGACAAGAAAAAAGAAGTAAGTAATATAGATATATAAAAAGTGATTATTTAAATATTTTTTTGTTTATATAAAAGATTGAATAAAAATCCCCTCATCTTAAATGTGGGGATTTTTATTACAACTTAATTTAATATAACGATTTTAAATTATCTATTAACCAATTGTTTCATTCTGTAAAATCTATCAGTACAAGTAGCGCCGGGATTTTGTCTGGAAAACTTTTCATCGGTAAAAGTACCAATTAAACCGGCACGTTTGCTTAAATCATTTGGAGCTAAATAATTATTGTCAAAAATATCATTAGATTTTTGGTGTTGCACTGCTAAACGCGAATGGATTCGTGCAATACTAAAAGGATCATAACCGGCCTGGGCTAATAAAACCGAAGCAATTCTATCTGCTTCTACTTCATATTCAAGTAATCTATCGTGAACAACATGTTCATAACTACTTACAATAATTTCTTCCATATCATCTTCAACTTTTTCAGTTTCTTCATCCCAACCACCTGTTTCATCATCAAGTTCCGAAAATGCATCATCCATTTTAATATGACCTGTTCTTTTTGTCATTTCCTGCAAACCGTGTTTTTTAATAATATGTCCCATTTCATGTGCAATTATAGCAGCAAGTTCACCTTCATCCGAACAATTTTGTATTGCTCCTTTGGTAATAAAAACATAACCGCCGGGAACAGCAAAACCATCAACAACTTTTTCATCTAAAACAATTACATGAAATTCCCAATCATAAAATTGCGTATTGTTAATTAATGAACGTGCTATTAAATTAACATATTTTGTTATTTCAGAATTATTAAATATTCCTTGTTTTAATAATCTGGAAGCAATTCCAAATCCAACTTGTTGTTCTTCATAAGCAGGATCATATTCAGGAATGTCCATCTCTTTATCAAGCAGCTTCTTTTTATCGATATTTGATGATTTGGCTGCTTTTATTTCACGTATAAAATTCCTAAATTCATCACTTGTTATATTATTATCCAATAAAGACATTAAAAGTTCAGGATCACCTTGTTCAGTTTTGTCGGATTTACCGGTTAAACCTTTAATAGCTCCCGCTAAACCGGTACGCGAAACATTGGATTTAGTCCATTTATTTGCAAACTTTGATGAATAATCCTTTTTTGTTTCCACGTCTGAAACAGATACTTTGGAGATATAACCCGATTTTCCGCTTTCCAAAGTTACTTTATACCAGCCTTCTTCTTCGCCAATTTTTTTTAGTTTTTTACCACCGGTTAATATTTCAACTAAATTAAAATATGGGCCTGCCCCTTCGCGCACATAATTATTATCTCTTTTTGTGTAAAATGTCTGTTGAGCAAAAAGAGAAAAAGAAAAAAGGAATAAAACAATTGTGACAATTAGATTTTTCATAATATAACCCCTATTTATTCAACTTATTTTGTTTTTGCATGAAAAACACCATCCCAATCAGCGGGAGGTTCATCATTTATAAATATTTCACATCTTTGTTTATATAATTCAGATGCCAAATCATCAATATCTAATTTTAAAACTTCATCAAATTTTTTTATTGCATCAATCCACTTTTTATTTCTATACAAAACAAGTCCTTCTTCAAAAATTGATTTTTTTTCCATTTTTAAATTACTTGTTTTATTTTTTTCACCTAATAATTCATAAATCCTTATAGGTATGTATTTTCCTTTTACAGTCATAAAATCCAATTCTCTAACTTCTACATAATCTTTAACCATTGCAAAAGTAGATTCACTAATTATTATTCTTGTATTATATTGTTTATTCATCCCTTCTAATCTTGAAGAAGTATTAACAGTATCCCCAATTGCTGTATAATCAAGCCTGGCAGAAGTTCCTATATTTCCTACAATCATTTTCCCGGTATTTAATCCAATTCGGGTTATAAAACAAGGTTTTCCTGTTTTTACACTTTCTTCGTTTAAAATATTTAATTTTTCTTGAATTTGTAATGCAGCCAAACAGCCTGCTAAAGCATGATCGGGTCTATAAATTGGTGCACCAAAAATTGCCATAATTGCATCACCAATATATTTATCAAGCATTGCTTTATGCTCTAATATAATATCACTAGCTTGTGAAAAATATTCATTTAAGTATGATACTAATTCTGCCGGAGGATATTTTTCACTAATTGATGTAAAATCTTTAATATCACTAAAAAAAACTGTAGCTTCTATTTCTTTTCCGCCTAAGCCTATATCATCTGGATTTTTTAGAATTTCATCAATTACCTGCGGACTCATATATCTATTAAATGTTTTTCTGATTTCTTTTTTTTGTTTTCCTTCAACCATATAACTAATAACAGAAGAAATCAAAAATCCGAAAAACAATGTAAGTTCCGGTACAACTAAATTTAGCAGATAATTGTATTCCCCATAAATATAAATACTACCCCAAAAATAAATTAACACCAAAACAAATATTATGGGAATTGACAACCATATTTTTTTAATTTTAAAAAATGAAAACGGAACAATAAAAGATAATATTAAAAGCACTATAATTTTAACTATATCGCTATTAATAACAATAAAGTCTTTTTTAAATAAATTGCTTAAAACCGTAGCATGAATTTCCATTCCCGGATACGGTTCCGAGGACTTAATTCCGACAGGTTTATAATCCAATAATCCATGAGCGGTACCGCCAACAATTACAATTTTATTCTTAAATAATGACGGTGATATTTCAGGTTCAACACCTTGTTCAATTTTATAACCCGAAACAATTAATTTGCTAATTGGATAATACTTAAAGACTTTACCGGTATTACCGCCACCACCATACCATTTAATAATAAAATTATTATTTTTATCAGAAGGAATATTTTTAAATAATGAATAATAATTTTCAAGATTTAGATTCATTATTTTTTGGTACATCAAAAACGAAACCTGCGGAATAACTTTATTTTTATAATTATACAATAAAGGAACTCGTCTTATAATATTATCAGGGTCGGCATTTAAAGTAACAATACCAACATTTGAACAACTTTGTTGAAATGAAATTATTGGAGCATCAGTTTTATTAAATACCGGAAGTTTTAGTTTATCATTCATATTAAACAAATGTTTTTCAATAATCGGGTTTCCGACTTCATCACCTTTATTTTTATCAGAAAGCGATGAAATTAAAAACACATTTCCGGCATTTTGCATTGAATTGGCAAAAAACAATTCCGATTCTTCCGGATTAACGTCCACACGTGCAATTTCTTGACTTGAAAAATGAATGTCAAACATAATTGCTTTTGCACCGGAGTATTTTAAGAAATTAACAACAACTCCATAAAATTGACGGGGCCAAGGCCAGCTAACTTGATTGTTTTCAAAAAACTCCAGACTGTTATCATCAATTGCAACCATTACAATGTTTGTATCGGCTTTGTGATAATCGGCAGTCATTGTATTTCGAAAATCAATTGTTTTGGATTCTATTGTATCATAAAATCCAATATACTCAAAAAAACATGCAAATATAAAAGTTAAAACTGCTGCTATTGCAATATTAAAACTGTTATGTTTTGATATTTTTTTTAACTTTGCGTTTAATTTCATTTTTTAATTGTTTAATTGATTAATAAAAACAACTTGACCATTAATAATCTTGAACACTTCCCATTTTGTACCCGATTGGTCTTCCGGAATTTGATATACATACAATAATTGACCATTGCCATAAATTTTAACACATGCCTTTGAATTTGATAATGATTTTGAACTTGAAGCACTTTGATTACTATAATCATGTACAAAATAATAATATTCCGAATTTTCACTGACTTTATCAACTGTAATTGTTTCAGGGCCATATCCATCCATATCGTCCCTATCCAGTTTTGCAATTCCATCGGCAGAAATTATTTTATTTCTAAATGATATATGATAATCGTTTTGCTTAACTAAATGTGCATCTAAATCAGCCGGTCTTTTGTCCCAATCCAATACAATTCGTATTGAACCAAATGGTAATTTGGGAGATACCGAAAATCTGTTAAAAAATATTGAACCTGCCATAATTTCAATTTTAAATTCGGATGTTATGTATTTGGGATGAGTAAATATAATTTTTAACTCGCCGTCTTCCAAATTTTGAGCAGGAAATAATGCAACTCCTTCAAAATCAGTATTAAATTCTCCAATTTCACCTACTGTTACAACTGCACCCGAAATTGGTTTTCCATTTAGAGCATCATAAAATCTTAACGATAGATTATTATTCATCTCTTCAAATGCGTCATCCATTTTTTGTTTATTCGTAATTGTTTGACACAAAACAAAGTTAAAACTAAATAAAACCATTAACAATAAAAATTTCCATAAACTACTCATTTTCTGCACCTCAATTTTTTACATCAATAAATCCTTCTAAACTTGCATTTTTATATTGGGGCATTGCCATTCCAATATATGCATTAATATATGTAGGATCACAAACAATATATTTTTGATTATTATACATAATAAAATCACCAGGGACATCAACATTAAATTTTACTGCTGCAGATACATGTCCGGGGTAATCCAGTCCAACCACTTTCAAATTTAAAAGATTTTTTACAATAAATGTAAATAACACAGATCTATCTTCACAATCATTATATCTATAATAAATTGATTCTTCAGGGAAAAACGGTTTTTCACGTCCAAACTGCTGGTCATCGGTTTGATATTCAAATCCGATTTGAACAAATCTTAATAAAATATTTACAGCATCGGCTTCGTTTTTCCCTTCTATTAATGGCTTTAACGAATTTAACAATGATTCTTTGGTATCGGATGATACACTAGAATTAAAATAGATGTCTAAACTTGAATAAGGATAATATTCGTAAAATTTTATAGTGTTTAAATTATATTTTACCGGAACGTTATACTCCACACCTTTATATCTAAAACTTATTGTTCTTGATTGTTCAGATTCGGCAATTTTGGGAGCCTGATATATATTCATATCCATTAATTTTTTAGCATCCGGGTAATCACCGTCATACGAATAAATTGAACCGTCTAATTGTCCCGTTAAATTGTCAAAATCCACAACATAAAGTCTTTCTTTTGTATCGGAGCTTGTAAAATAAGATATACCAAACACTTTGTATTTCATAGGCATAAATAGAACTACTTTTTGGTCAACAAAACCAATTTTAGTTCGGTAACCTGATTTATTTAATACAAACCAGATGAATAAATGTTTGGAGTTCCTATCGTTGCCATAAAGTTTTGTGCCAATATCATTTATTAATAATGCATATCCCCAATCATTCAAATTCATATTTTTTTTGTAATAATCTAATTGAGTTATCAAATCTTTATAGTTTTTTTGACTTATTTCTTCCCAAAATTTACTTATCGATTTATTATCTGTTCTGCCTGACATTGTTACTTTAACACTTTTAGCGTACTGAAATAATAAATTTGCTCCGTAATAATCAACATTAACTTTGCTTTCATTTTTATTAATATCTATTCCCGGAACCAAAGCACCAATCATAAAACTGCCTTCAGTAGAAATAGGTGATGTATTTTCGGTTTTTGGTGTTGTAACAACATCTTCTTGTTTGGTTATTTGTTGTACCGGTTCCTGCTTTTTTACTTCCTGCACAGGTTTTTGTTTTGTTACTTCCTGAACAGGTTCCTGCTTTGTAATTTCCTGTACCGGCTTTTGTTTTACAATTTCTTTTGGCGGTTCTGTAACAGTTTTTTGTTCCAAAACAGGTTCTTTTTTAGCCACGTCTTCTAATTTTGGATTTATTTTTTCAGGTGGAGTAATTGGTTCCTTTACTTTAATTACAGGATCGGTTTTAGTTATGGGGTCACTTTCTTTTATTACAGGTTCAGTTTTAGTAAAAGGATCACTTTCCTTAAAAATCGGTTCCTTTTTAGGCTCAAGTGATTTTTCATCTTGTAATTTTTTTGATTCATTTTCTTTAAATGGATTTTTACTATCAGTTAAAACCGGCTTTTCCTGTTTGTTTTTTTCATCTTTATTCTGCTGGATATTTTTATTATCAGTTTTAGGTGTCTCTTTAATTTTGCTATCGTCGGTTAATACCGGAGGTTTTATTACCTTTGGCTTATCATCAAATTTTACACCTTTTGACATTTGGAATTCTTTCCATTCTTTATCCAAAAATTCCGTGAACTTTTTATCCTCTTCTTCCATAAAAGTATTAATCTTTTTATTTTCTTCCTGCAACCATTTTTTATATTCATCGTCTTGAGCATATGTATTTGAAGTTCCCAAAACCCCAAATAAAACCCAGGCAATTACAGTTAAAATAAATATGTTTTTCATATAAACCTTTTTTAATAATTAAATAATTATTTATTTATCGGTACACGCATTAACACGTAATAAATTTTTGTTTCTGGATCTTTCCATCTGCCGCATACTTCAATGTTTTGTAGATCTACCAAAAAATCCTCATTCTGAATTTCTTGTCCTTCATAATCATCCAATTTTTGCATAGCTTGAATTGATGAGTGAATTTGTCGGGCCAAACTACCTCTGCATGTTCTTTCTGCCTGTAGCCAGCAGCTAAGTTCATAATAATATGGTTCCGAATAACCAATATCGTAATAAAAATTCGAATCTGCGGGTAAATTGTTTATCCATTCAGGCTCTTTATACGAATTTAGTGAATACCTTTCTTTATCATATTGCGATAATTCCAAATTTTGACCCATTAAAACAACTACACAATCATTAATTACAGCTGAATCCAATAAATTTAACGAACTTATATAATTAAAATATTGTAATGTATCAAATGCTTCTTCATACCTGTTTGACATAATAAACTTTCCGGCCTCTGTTGCCCAAAATGCTTGCCCTCCCTTAATTTTGCAATTTTTATTTCTTACATAATTTATAATTGCGTTTTGCCTTGCCGCTGAATATGACGAATCTATATAATATCCTAAACGTGCATAACCAACTGTTTTTGCATTGACCATTAAATTTTGTTGATTAATAAACCAAGCCGGATATTGCTGCGCATGTAATATTGTTGTTAAAGTAATACAGAAAACAAAAATAAAATGCACTTTAATCAAAACTTTACCTCTTTATTAACAATATTGTAAATATATAGTAAGTTGTTTATAATATCAACTTTTTTTATTTAGACTTATCCTAGATCACATTTAAATAAGTTATAATGTATTATTTTGATTATATTTGAACTTAATAATTTAAAGTTTTATGAAGAAAATATCTATTTTAGCTGTAATTTTTGCTGCCGCATTATGGGGAATTGACGGTGTATTATTAACACCTGCTTTATATAGTCTTAAAGTGCCGGTTGTTGTATTTATTGAATGTTTTATTGTATCAGCAATTTTAACACCTTTTTATTTTTATAAATTAAAAAGTTTAAGAAATCTTAAAAAAAACGATTGGCTGGCAATACTTTTTGTTGCACTTTTAGGCGGTGTAATTGGTACAATGGCAATTACAAAAGCCTTGTTTTATGTTAATTATGTTAATTTATCAATTGTTATTTTAATACAAAAGTTGCAACCTGTTTTTGCAGTTGTATTGGCAGCCATTATTTTAAAAGAAAAGTTGCCAAACGAGTTTTTTTTGTGGGCTACTCTTGCTGTATTTGGAACCTATTTAATGACTTTTGGATTATCGCTGCCTAATTTGGCAACCGGCGATAAAACCACTATTGCAGCAGTGTTTTCATTATTAGCTGCTATTTGTTTTGCGGCTTCTACAGTTTTCAGCAAAAGAGCATTAAAAAATGTGGGATTTGAATTAGCTACTTATTTGCGGTTTTCATTATCCGCATTAATTATGTTTGTTATAATTTTGATCACAAATTCAACAATCAGTATTTTTGCTATTTCCTTATCACAATTATTAATATTTTTGTTAATTGCTTTCACCACCGGCGGAGCAGCAATATTTTTATATTATTTTGGTTTACGCAATATATCTGCTTCAGTTGCTACAATCTGCGAACTTTCCTTCCCTTTAACCGCTATTTTATTGGAATATTTTTTACGAGGTAATATTTTAGCCCCCGTTCAATGGCTGGGCGTTTTGTTATTATTGTTTTCTATTATTAAAGTTTCGGGATTCAATAGATAAACAAACAATTATAAATTGTGAATTATGAATTGTGAATTGTTTTATAATTATTTTGTACAATTATATTTTTGGCTTGGGTTAAAACCCAATTATAGCATTGTTCTGTCACCGGCATAAATGCCATTTTGAATTATAAATTGTGAATGATGAATTATTTTTATAAATATTTTGCCCAATTATATTTATTGTTTATTGGCTTGAATAACGTTTATTTGTTTTATTTTTAAATTATATTTATTTTAAAAACAAAAAACCACCCCAAAGGATGGTTTAATTTTGTATATCTATCAAAATTATAAATTGTTTTAATTCATAATTAATAATTCACAATTCATAATTATTTTTTATCTTCCAATTTTATCCAATACATCTTTACGAGCTAATAAGGTAGTTTCATCTTCAACATGTTTTGGGTCAGGAATACAGCAATCAACCGGACAAACGGCAGCACATTGTGGTTCATCGTGAAAACCTTTACATTCGGTACATTTATCGGGCACAATGTAAAAATTATCGGCAGAAAAAAAGCCTTCAGCACCGGATGGAGCAGTTTCACCATCTCCATAAGTTTTATCTGCGTATTTCCAAGCAGCTCCGCCTTCATAAATTGCTGTATTTGGGCATTCGGGTTCGCATGCACCACAATTTATACATTCATCAGTTATCATTATAGCCATAATATATTCTCCTTCAAATGTTAATTTGAATTAATTAAATAAATTAATTTTATCTTTTTAGTAACAACAATATCATTATTAAATAAATTCATTTCCAAAAGTAAATCATTAATCCAGCAAATCAGTTCTTCAACATTAATATTCATATAAACAGGACAAAATTTTTCCAACTTGTTTATACATTTTGTGTATTGCTTAAAGGCATTAATGTAATTTCCATTAGCAAAAAAATAACTTCCAACCGAAATTTGAACAAGTCCTTGTAAAAATAATTTATTTTCAAGATTGGCTTTAACCCACGCCTTTTCAAAACATTCATGGGCTAAATAATATTCTTGATTATTAAATAATGATATTCCAAGTTCAAAATATTTAAGAACAATATCGGTATAATTACCAGCTTCCGCTTGAACCTCCGCCGCCAAAACTACCGCCTCCGCCGCTAAATCCACCAAAACCGCCGCCACCTCCGCTGCTTCCGCCAAAACCGCCACCCGTAAAACCACCTAATCCGCCAACAAAACCACCAATTCCCCTACGTTTGCGGAATAGAGAAAATATTAAATAAATAATAAAAAAGATAATATAACCAAAAAATTTAAAATTAACAGATTTTCCGGTATCTTCTTTATCAACCCTTGTATATTCCCCTTTTGATGCAAGTTTTACTGCCTCAATTCCGGCTCTTATTCCGGTAAAATAATCTCCCGATTTAAAATAAGGACGCATTTCATTTCTTAATATTGATGATGTTAAGGCATCGGTTAAAACTCCTTCTAATCCATAACCAACTTCAATTCTCATTTTTTTATCGTTTAACACAACACAAATAAGTACGCCGTTATTATTTTTTGTACCAATTTTGTTTTGTGAAGCTACTTCATAAGTATACATTTCCAACGGATAATCTGCAATAGTACTAACCATTAAAAATAATACTTGATTTGAAGTGCTGTCTTCAAAAGCACGTAAATCGGTTTCAAGATAACTTAATTCTGATGCTGAAAGTGTACCTGTATTATCTGTTGCATAACTTTTTAATACGGGAATTTCAGTTCCCGCATAAGTATTGCAAACGATTAAAAATAAAATACCAATTAATTTTAGATTTTTCATTTAAAATCAAAATTTACTTTAGGAGCTTTATCCGATCCTTCAGCAGCTTTAAAATAATATTTTTCTTTAAATCCGGTAAATGATGCTATAATACTTCCCGGAAATCTTTTTAATGATGTATTATACGATTGAACGGTTGTATTAAATTTCATACGTTCAACAGATATTCTATTTTCGGTTCCTTCCAGCTGGCTTTGAAGCTGCAAAAAGTTTTCATTTGCCTTTAATTGCGGATAATTTTCAACAGTAACTAATAAACGAGATAAAGCTGAAGTTAAATTATCCTGCATAGATTGAAATTTTGCTACCGCCTGAGGATCATTTAACATTTCAGGAGTTAACTTCATTGAAGTAGCACCTGCTCTTGCTTCAGTAACTGCAGTAAAAGTTTCTTTTTCAAATTCGGCAACTCCTTTTACAGTTGCAACTAAATTAGGTACTAAATCAGTTCTTCGTTGATATTGGTTTTCAACCTGGCTCCAGCTTTGATTTACTGATTCGTTCATTGTTACCAGGTTATTATAAACACCAACACCCCAGCCAATAAAACTTAAAACGATAATGCCAATTACTAAAGCAATACCACAGCCAATGATTAAGCCTTTATTTTTCATTTATACTCCAATTAATTTACATTTTAATTTGTTAAACTTCTTAAAGGTGCGGGAATTCTCCCTCCCCTTCCTACAAACGAAACACAATCAAGTTCCCGTACGTACATAATTGGCGCTTTACCAAGCAAACCGCCGTAATCAACAAATTCACCAACTTTTTTTCCGTAAGCCGGAATAATTCTAACAGCCGTAGTTTTATCATTAATCATTCCTATTGCGCATTCATCGGCAATAACGCCCGCAATAACAGTAGCCGGAGTATCTCCCGGAACAGCAATCATATCAAGTCCTACAGAACAGACAGCTGTCATAGCTTCAAGCTTTTCAAGAGATAAATGTCCTTTTGAAACAGCGTCAATCATTCCCTGATCCTCACTAACAGGAATAAATGCGCCGCTCATTCCGCCAACAGAGGTGCTTGCCATTAAGCCGGCTTTTTTAACCGAATCATTAAGCATTGCAAGAGCTGCGGTCGTACCGGGAGCCCCTACGTCTTCCACACCCATTGCTTTTAAGATATCAGCAATACTATCACCAATTGCAGGAGTTGGAGCCAAAGAAATATCAACTATACCAAAAGGAATTCCATGTTTTTTAGCAACTCCGCGCCCAATCAATTCACCGGCACGGGTAATTTTGTAAATAGTCTTTTTAATTACTTCTGCTAAGTTTTGTAAATCAACTCCACCGGCGGATTTAATAGCATCCAATACCACTCCGGGTCCGCTTATTCCAACATTTAACACAACTTCCGGCTCAGTTACACCATGAAAAGCTCCCGCAACAAAAGGATTATCTTCGGCAGCGTTGCAAAATACAACAAGTTTTGCACAACCTATTGAATCATTATCTTTAGTTAATTTTGCTGTTTCTTTTATTACATCTGCCATTTGTAAAATTGCATCCATATTAATTCCGGCTTTTGTGGATGCAACATTAACGCTGGAGCAAACTCTTTTAGTAACAGATAATGCAGTTGGTATTGATTTTATTAATTCTCTTTCACCGTTGGTCATCCCTTTTTGTACCAAAGCAGAATAACCTGCTATATAGTCAATTCCAATTTCGGCCGCAGCTTTATCTAAAATCATTGCTATTTCAACAAAATCATCTGCTTTAAATCTATCAAAAGGAATTGAAATTGGGGTTACAGATACACGTTTATTTGCGATAGAAATACCATATTGCGATTCTATCATTTTAGCAAATTTAACATGGTTTGAACCATATTTTAATATTTTTTCGTATATATTTTGTTTTGTGACTTCCAAATTCCTATCTGCACAGTCACGTAAGCTTATTCCTAATGTGACGGTACGAATATCAAAATGTTCAATTTCGGTCATTTTGATAGTTTCAAGAATTTCTTCAAATTCGTAATTCATTAAACTCTCAATATTATTAGTAATTAAATTCTGTGCATATTTCTAAAAATATCTTCGTGCTGACTGTAAATTTTAATTTTCAAATTTTCAGCAACACCCGCTAAAACATCCTGAATTTCTTTAAAATCAGATTGTGAAGTACTTGTATCTACTACCATAATCATAGTAAAAAATTCATTCATAAGCTTTTGTGTAATATCTTGTATATCACAATTATTTTCACCCAATGCTTTGGTTACAGCTGCAACAATACCGGGTTTGTTAAGCCCAAACGCAGTAACAATCATTCTGCCGTTATTTTTTTCCGCAACCGGAAGATCATATCTTTCATTATTTTCTGTTTTGGTAATAATGTTGGATACAACTTTTTTTACTGCATCAGGAGAAGCTTTTTCTCCTAATTCATCAATAGCTATTAACGCTAATTTTCTTAATTCGTCTTCTGAAAGTCTCAAGGTCTAATTCCTTTAAAATTGTCATGTAAATATATTAAAGTTTTATTTGCAATTTCAATATTTTTTTCAACGGCAAACTGTTCCGCATTTTGGATATTACCTCTATAAAACCTAAGTAATAATAAATCACCAACTGCAAAACCGTCAAATATTCTATTGCTTATAAAAGCATCGGCCGTTACGTACCCCCATAAAGCAGTCCAGCCCAACGATAAAAAACCGGACAAATAGTTTCCTGTATAAAATTGTCCGCTTCCCGGCAAAATATACGAAAATATTTTAGCTTTTAAAACTGAATATTGTTGTTTATCTGTTTTTTCGCATAAAGTTTGTAATTGGCCCGAATAACTTGATTTTGAAAAATAATAGGCTGCACGTTTCCAATTATCACTAAAAATACATAACCACCCTTTCCAATAATTTATTTGATTAGTACTATCAATAAATCTGGAATCATTTTCTATTTCTTTTAGCAGTTGTTCGGCTCTATCGATAGTTTTGCGTAATAAATTTATTCTGAACATTTGTATTTTAGCAGCAAAATATTGGCTGTCCGTTTTTGCATAAATTAAAGATTTTCCAAAATATTCATTTGCTTCATCTAATTTTGCACCTTGTTTATAACATTCACCAATTTGATAATTACCTAAAAATGAATAATCCCCGTTTTTATCAAAAAATACCAATCTTTTATATTCTGTTATAGCTTCAAAATATAACTGATTGTTATAAAACGAATCGGCATATTGTTTTTGTTTTTCAATTTGTGCATTAACTATCAAAACAAAAACATTAAAGATTATTAAAATATTAACAATAAAAGTTCGTTTTATCATAAAATGGGTATTTTTGGTATAAAAAAGTTATGCAAATTAAAAAATGCTTTAATCTCGCCTTCTAAATTGATTTTTATTTGGGCATTATAAATTACTGCGGAAGCAGCAGAACCATAAATATTGCCTGCGTAAAACAAACTCCCCAATCCTGCAAAAATCCATGCCCGTGTATTATGCTCTGCTTTAAAATTATCGTATGCTAAATAGGCAAATAATCCGGTTAATAAAAACGATGTTACTCCATCCGAATAATTTTTTGTATATATTTTTCCAAGTCCCGGAACAACACTTGATAATAACGCAGCAGTTAATGAACTTTTATATTCGGGATAATATTTTCCCATATACAATTGGTGAACTTTGTTTGAAATTACTGAATCCTGATTAAAATAATAAAACAACTCCAACGAATCAGGAAGATATTTTTTATCATAAAAATAAGTAATCTGCTTTAAACAATTTATGCTTTTTGAATATTGTTCAGGAATATATGTTCCGGTTTCGCATAACTCTCTAAATGGCAATGGGTCATTTTGTTTAAATTTTACAAAATAAAATTGTAATTTAGCTTCATCCTGCAATTTGGAATTAATAAAAAGAGTTTTAAAATAATCTTCAGCTTCATTATAACGTTCCATTTCAATAAGTGAACATCCAATTTTATAGATAACAGTATCATTTGAATAAACTTTTAGATAGTTTTTATATTCGTCAAATGCTCGTAAATAGTCCTTTTGAGAATACAAATAGTCGCCAAATATTTTTCTATTCAGCGGACCAAATATATCATTTTCCTGCTGGCAAAACATACCGGAGGCAAATATTAAATAAAATAATATAAATGATATAAAATTATTTTTAAAACGTTTCAATACTATTCCTTTTTATACTATTTAATATCTAATTCAATTTTTTCATATTTTAATAAATAGTTATTAACAGGGTCATAAAATTTATTATTGCTTGCAATATTATATTGGTTTATATCCTTAAATAAATTCGAATCCCGGGTAAATCTGTCAAAAAACATTAAAGTACCTTTAACAATTCCTCCCTTTTCAACCGATTCCACATAAAAATTGGAACACGTTGGCGTAAAAGGACAATTATCGCCATCCAAGTTTGAAAATACTGTTTTATATACTTTTTTAGCATTATTGGTAAAAAAAGTAAAAATTGAAGTCTGTTCAGGTTTATATTCAATATTTTTATTTAATGATTTAGTATAAACAATATCTTGTTTATCCCATTTTACCCAATCGGTTTGGGCAAATATTGAGGAAAAAATTAAAAATATTACAGTCAAATATTTTATCATATCTTAGTTAAATCTATTTTTAAATTTTCAGCTAGTTTTAATAATTTCAAATGTTTATATAACATATCCTTACACACGGTAATATTATTTTTCCAGCAAATATCTTTTGTAATTGGATCAATATAAACAGTATTAAATAGTTGTTCATCGGCTAAATCCGCATATATAAAATTTTTAAGTAAAAAAGTTAAATCTATTTCTGCGGAAATCCCGTTTGAATATTCAACATATAAAATGCAGCTTTTTTTGGGTTTTACATTAACTGGATAAATCACTTAACAACTTTAAGGTTGATTATTGATTAAATAATTGAATTTATTTTATTAAAATTATATTTATAATATAATAATAATGTTCATTATTTAATAATTAAAACAGCTTTTCAACAAACCAAATTATAAAACAATTTAAATTGGCTTTATAAATAGCTAATTGTTTAGTAAGTTTAAAGTTCTTATTAAAAAAAATTATATAAATGAATAAAATAAATAATAAATTTGTATTAAAAGGCTTAACCGAAATAGAGTTGGAAAATTATTTTACCGAAATTGGCGAACCTAAATTTAGAGCAAAACAGGTTTTTAATTGGGTTTATAATCATCTAATTACCGATTTTGATGAGATGAATAACCTTCCTAAGGACTTACGCCTAAAATTAAATGAAACTTCCACTTTGTTATCGTTAGATGTTCATAAAATTTATAAATCAACTGAAAACAATACTTCCAAAATTGTATTTGTTACTTATGATAATAGGTTTATTGAAGCAGTTGTAATTTCGGATAATGATAGAAACACATTATGTATTTCTACACAGGTTGGGTGTCCCCTTGATTGTAAATTTTGCGCTACAGGAGTAATGGGATATAAACGTAATTTAACTTCTGCCGAAATTATTGATCAATATTTAATTGCATGTAAAGAATTTGGGAAAAATAATATTACCAATATTGTTTATATGGGTATGGGTGAACCATTATTAAATTACGACAATACATTAAGATCGCTGGATATTTTAACCAACGAATTAAGTTTAGGTGTAAGCCGCAATAGGATTACAGTATCAACTGCCGGAATAACACCAAGAATTATCGATTTGGCTGATAATGGACCTCGAATTAAGCTTGCATTGTCTCTTCATTCAACATTTAATGATATTAGAAGCAAGATAATGCCTATAAATAACAAATATCCATTGGACATGGTTATTGACGCATTAAAATATTATACTTCAAAAGTAAAATCGCGTGTAACTTTTGAATATACTTTATTAAAAGGAATTAATGACAGAAATGAAGATGTTAAAGGAATTGCAAAAATTTGCAGTCAAATTCCATCTAAAATCAATATTATTCCTTTTAACAGCATTAAACATATTGAACCAAATGGTATTTCTGCCGAATTAGAACCTACAAGTAAAGAAGAAATGTACTTATTTGCGGATAAATTGCGTAATAAAAACATTACTGTAATGATTAGAGATACGCAGGGTGATGATATTGCAGCAGCTTGCGGGCAACTTGCCATTAAAGAAACAATAAACAATTAAAACAAACATATATTATTATGCCGTGGATATATATATTTATAGCTTCTTTTTTTGAAATTACGTGGGCAGTTGGATTAAAATACAGTCAAAGTTTTACAAAACTTGTACCTTCAATTATTACTGCAATTTGTATGGTTTTAAGTTATGTATTTTTATCATTAGGAGTTAAAAATTTACCGCTTGGCACTGCTTATGCGGTTTGGACAGGAATTGGAGCTGCCGGGACTGCTTTTTACGGAATTATGTTTTTTGACGAATCAAAAGATTTAATTCGTTTGTTTTTTATATTTTTAATAATTGTCGGAATTATTGGACTTAAATTATACTCAAAATAAATTATGCGAAAATTAACACATATTGAAATTACCGAAAATAGAGAAACTCTTGACACTATACCACAAGTAAAAAAATTGCCTGTTTATGTATTGTTAGACAGTATACGGAGCGGTTATAACGTCGGTTCGGTTTTTAGGACTTCAGATGCTGCAATGATTGAAAAATTAATGCTTGGAGGTTATACTCCTGCCCCGCCAAACAAAGAGATATTAAAAACTTCACTTGGTTCTACTGAAAGTGTCGATTGGGAGTATATTGAAAACCCAATTGATAAAATAAAGGAACTAAAAGAAAAAGGATTTACTATTTGCGCCTTAGAGATAAGTGAAAATAGTACACCTTATTATAATATTAAAATTGATAACTTTCCTATTTGCCTGATAGTGGGAAACGAGATAACCGGAGTAAAACAAGAATTGCTTGATTTATGCGATATTTCGCTTGAAATACCACAATATGGAATTAAACACTCATTAAATGCTGCTGTAGCTTATGGTATTTCGATATTTGAACTTAGGAAAATTTACGATTTTGCTAATTCCCTGAATTCGTAAAATAATTTTCACCGTTATCTTTTGAGTGAATAAATAATAATCCTGCTCTAACAAGTTTTATTAATGTTCTTGATGCCCTTCTTTGCGATATATTTGCTGATTCGCTAAGTTCTTTTACAGTAATAAATTCATTGTTTTGTAAATATTCAAATACTATTCTTTCATTTGTTCCAATTGAATAATTTATTAATGATAAATTTTCAGATTCGGATTGTAGTAATTTTATCATTTCTTTACTGGCGGGAATACTTTTGTCGTTAACCCTAACGTAAACCAAAGCACTATTAAGATCTATTTTTGTTTTATAATCCTGAATTCTATGCGGTTTAGTCTTAGATTCCAAAATCTCAGCAATAACTAATTCTTTGTTTTCTATATTAAAATAATAGAAATTTGGTTCAATGGGAGGTTCACAATATTTTTTGGCAGTTTCAGTAATTAGCTCAACTTCACTTTTTTCACTTTCCAATCCATAAATGGATTTATCATCATCAACTCCAAATATGATATACCCGCCTTTTGTGTTGGCAAAAGCAATAATTTCTTTTGCTATTTTATCGTAAGAAGAAAATCGTTGTTTAAATTCAACAGTTAAATTTTCTCCGTTTTCAATTAGTAGGATTAATTCTTTTCGTTTCATAGAAAGTATATATTCCCAACTATACTATTTAATGAATAATGATATTAAGATATTTTTTATATTGGAATTATTAAAACTTCATAAACACTATATAACGACTTAACTAAGATGTCCATATTTATTTTTACTTTATATTTATAGTCAATCTGAAATATTTATTTAACATAACTGGAACAGCGTAGCTGTGGAAAATGTATAGGAAACAAAAGAAACAACAAATTCAGAGCTGCGTAGCTGCGACAGATTAAATCTCTTCAAAAATATATTCCGATCTGAAATCAATATTATACAATTTCAAAAAGGCAATATATTCTTCCTTAAATGATTTGTTTTTGTGATGTTCTTCTTGTTTTTTTATGTATTCAACAATTTTATCTAATTGTGAATACCCCAATGAAAATGCTCCAAAACCCTTTTGCCATTCAAAGTTTCCAACTACTAATTTCTTTTCATTAATTAATCTCGAAGAACCAGCTTTAACGTCACGAATCAAATCTGATAAACACAAATCAGGTTGCATACCCAACAACAAATGAGTATGATCCGGCATACCATTAATTATTATTAGTTTTTGTTTTTTATGACTGATTATGCCATTAATATATTTATAAATATCATTTTTCCAAAGCGGAGAGATTAAATTTGCCCTGCCCTTTACTGCAAAAATCACATGATAATACAATTGTGTATATGTATTTGCCATAACACTTCTTTGACTAATAATAGTATTTTGTGTCGCAGCTACGCAGCTTTATTTGTGTTGGTGCTTTAGATCTATACATTTTTCACGGCTACGCCGCTGAGTATATGTTATATTTTCTTTTTTCTGTTTTTCAAAAAATCAAATACATAATTTCTATTAACTGTGCAAGATTTCCGACAAGCAATTGAATAATTTATTTCTTAACTTTAGTCGAATCATTTCCTGTACTGTTATTAATATTATTCTTATTTAAAATAATATTTTCCTTATTCCTAACAGTATTTGTCGAATCGTTATTAACCGGGGGTTTTTGTATCTCTTCAATTTTTGGTGTTAATGGATTGATATTTAAACTATCAACTTCCTGTTCTTTTGGATCAACATTTAGACTGTCATTTTCAGGAACTTTAGTATTGATGTTAAGACTATCACTAATTGTTTTGCTTGAATCATTCACAGTACTATTTTTAAGACTATCCAATAAATTTTGTTCATCAATTAGCTTTAGACCCTCCATAGTAATAACATTCATACTATCATGTTGTACTTTTTGAATTGAATCGCGCACGGCTTGTTTCTGTTTTGCATCCAATTTGAAGAAATTTAATCTGTTAGATACATTCCTTGCAAACTCTGTAGTTTTATATTTAATATTTAATGTATCATAATAAACTGCTGCGGAATCATACATCTTTAGATCATTTTCGTAGATAAAGCCGATTGTATATAATGATTTAGAAGCAAAATATGATTTGTCATGTTTATGAAAAATCAATTTAAGATCATTTATCGCTTCATTATATTCTTTTTTAAAATATTTCTTTTCAGCATCTTTAAATAACTTTTCAACGGGATCAGTTGTAAAATCTACTGCAGTTAATCCTAATTTTTGTGCTGCGGCATTAACAATCGGTTCGTTAATATAATTATCATACACATATCTATACATACTATCTGCTTTTACCTGATTCCCAATAGTTGCATAATAAGTTCCAATGGCAAAATAAGTTTTACCTGAATGTTTACCGGCCGGGTATGATGTAACTATATTATAATAATATTTATATGCCGAATCCGGTTCACTTAATTCTCCAAGGAATAAACTTCCATAATCATATTCAACTTTAGCCATAATTATTCGTAACGAATCGGCTGATATTGTTGATTTAATAGGCTGTACTACTATTATTGGTTTAGTTTTGTTTATTGAATCTAAATCATGTTCTCGTTTAATTGTAATAGAATCACGATTTTTCCATAAAAAATACTTTATTGAATCTTCGGTATATAATTTAGAATCAACTAAATAACTTAATTGCTTATTATATTTAAATGTACTTTCTCGTAACGTTAATAATTTTTTTAATACTTCGGATTTTTTCTTTGCTTTATCTTTATATTCTATAGGTGCTTGGCCTGTCAGCATTTTGTCGTAAAATACCTTTGATGAATCATAATCCCTAAATTCTTTTTCATATATTTCACCTTTCATAAACGAAGCAATACCGGCCGAAACGGATTGTTTATAAACTGTATCAACAACTGTAAACAAATCTAAAGCTTCATAAATATCACCTTGTTCATATTTTATTAAACCTATTTCAAGGTCTATATCACCCCAAAAACTATTAAATTTATTTTGCTCGCGTAATTTTTTTAAAGTATTTAAACTAAGTTCAGTTTCACCTTTGGTTTTATGCAATTTGGCTACTTCTAATTGGCTGTTAAATTCAACTTCAAATGTGGGAGCATAATTAACCACCATACCAAAATAATTAATGGCTTTTTCGTAATCCTTAAGCAGAACATACAACTTACCAACTTCATAAGTTATTTCTGCGTTTAATTCATCCGATTCGGAATTGTTTAGTAATTCAGTACACAAATCAACAGCTTTGGTGTAATCTTCTTTATACTTATAATAAGCAATTTGTTTTACAAATGCTTCGGTATAAATATCAGTTTCATCCTCTTCCAAGGCTTCTTTTTTAACTTCCTCAAGTGTATTTAAGCCCTCCTCAAACTGTCGCAATTGTAATTGTGTTTTACCTATCCATAACTTATTTTCTAATAATAAATCGCTTTCTTTAATATTTTCAAGTTCTTGAAATTTACGATATGCTTTTGAATATTCCTGTAAATAATAAAAGGATTTTCCAATTAACAATAAAGCATCATCAAAATAAGCTGATTTAAAATCAAACTGTAAAATTTTAGAAGCCTTCTCAACAACTTTTTCAAATTGCTGTTTAGCCGGAGCAGGCACAGGTTCTTCTTTAAAAGCAAATAGAACTTTCTTTTGTTTATTTAATTCGTCAATAGCATTTTCATATGCTAAAGAAGTATTAAAATATCTGTTAAAATAAGTATTAAAATTTCTCCAAATACCGCATCCGCTAATTAAACCGGAAAGCACAAGAACAACAAACAATTTTGTTTTAAAAGTCATATTTTATTTTTTATTATTAATAATTATAATGCAGCTGTACCCGATTCTTCTGTACGAATTCTAATAACATCCACTATATCATATATAAATATTTTGCCATCGCCAACTTGACCGGTTTTAGCTGTTTTTAATATAGCTTCAACCACTTTTTCCACAATAGCATCATCAACAACAACTTCAAGCTTAATCTTTGGTACAAATTCTATTTGATACTCACTGCCTCTGTATACTTCTTTATGTCCTTTTTGTCTTCCATATCCCCTTACTTCCGACAAAGTTAATCCGCGTACACCTTCTTCAAGTAAAGCTTCCTTAACTTCATCAACTTTAAATGGACGTATAATTGCTTCAATTTTTTTCATAAAAGCCTCAATTATGCAGTTTTTCCATGGCAATTTTTATATTTTTTACCACTTCCACAAGGACATGGTTCATTTCTTCCGGTTTTTTCTTCAACTCTAATAGGTTGACGTTTACCTCTATTGGCAGCTTCATTTCCACCTTCACTATCACCTAAACTTATATCATCACTACTTTCTTTAATAGTCCTTATACTTGAGCTGCTTATTGTTCTCCTTGTCATTGTTTCTTCGGGTGCGGCAGGGAAAAATTTAAAACATAGTGATACTACTTCATCTCTAATACTATCAAGTAATGCTAAAAACAAAGTAAATGCTTCACCTTTATATTCCAAAAGCGGATCTTTTTGACCGTAAGCACGTAAATTAATACCTTCCTTAAGATCGTCCATTTCACGTAAATGTTCTTTCCATTTATCGTCAATAACGCTTAATACTGCAAATCGTTCAATCCTTGCAACCAAATCACTTCCAAGTTGATTTTCTTTTCGACTGTAAAAATCAGTCGCAGCTTCCATTATTTTATCAACTAAACCAATTTTACCAAGATTTTCGAATGTATGCGGGTCAATATTAATATCAATTAACAAATGATGAATTAATTCTTGTCTGATAGCCTCAATTTCGGCATTATCGTAATACTTTTCAATTACACTTGAAACGTAATCGTGCAAATAATCAAAAATTTCACCTTTTAATCTTTCACCTTCAAGTGCTTGTCTTCTTCTTGTATAGATAACTTCTCTTTGCTGGTTCATCACGTTATCAAATTCAAGAAGACGTTTACGTATTGCAAAGTTATTTTCCTCTACTTTTCTCTGGGCGCGTTCAACGGATTTAGTAATCAAGGAATGTTCAATAACTTCTCCTTCCTCAATACCAATTTTATTCATAATATTAGCAATTCTATCACTGCCGAATAATCTCATTAAATTATCTTCAAGGGAGATATAAAATTTAGATTCTCCGGGATCACCTTGTCTTCCCGAACGACCACGCAGCTGCCTGTCAATACGGCGTGATTCGTGACGTTCTGTACCAAGGATAAATAAACCGCCTTTTTCTGTCACTCCGGGTCCTAATTTAATATCGGTACCTCTACCGGCCATGTTGGTGGCAATTGTAACCGCTCCGGGTTGTCCGGCAAATCCAACAATTTCAGCTTCACGTTGATGCTGTTTTGCATTTAATACATTATGAGGTATTCCTTGACGTTTTAATATTCTGCTAATGGTCTCAGATACATCAACACTTGTTGTACCAACCAATATTGGTTGTTGTTTTTCTCTTAATTCTTTAATTTTTTCTAAAACAGCATTATATTTTTCACGTTTTGTTTTAAATATTGCATCTTCGGCATCGTTTCTGTTTATTGGTCTGTTTGTCGGGATAACAGCTACTTCAAGTTTGTATATTTCAAAGAACTCCGATTCTTCCGTTTCAGCGGTTCCTGTCATACCGGCAATTTTTTTATAAAGACGGAAATAATTTTGTAATGTGATAGTTGCTAATGTTTGTGTATCGCGTTCAACCTTAACATTTTCTTTTGCTTCTATTGCTTGATGTAATCCATCCGAATATCTTCTTCCGGGCAATACACGTCCGGTAAACTCATCAACAATTGCAATTTTACCGTCATCAGTAACTACATATTCATCATCCTTTTGAAAAAGAGTATAAGCACGTAATAATTGATTTAATGTATGAATTCTATCACTTCTTTCGCCATATACTTTGTAAATTTCATCTTTTTTTAATGCTTTTTGTTCATCAGTCAAGGATGTATTTTTGTCTATACGGCCAATTTCCAAGGATAAATCAGGTAAAACAAAATAATCTTTACCCTCAACAGAACCGGAGGATAATT
>CAXXGC010000012.1:0-134612 GCA_963667875.2 Melioribacteraceae bacterium | reverse complement strand
ATTATAACATCTTTGGGGATATTAAAATCAATACATAGTTGCCGGCACAAATATGCAGCTGCGATAATTTGTTCTTCCGGATATGAAGCAAAGAAATATGAACCCCGCCATATAAATTTTGTTTGGTGTACTTTCCCAAGATATTCACCAAAAGTCCATTTATATATTATCTTGGAACCCACAGGTAAACGTGTTAATATACCTTCATTAACAAGCTCGATACCTATCCAATTTTTATTATCCTGTGTTGTACTTTTTCCACCAATATGATAAGACCAATATTCCGGATTAAAACACTCGTAAATATTTCCTTGCTTATCTATTATATAAGCAACTGCAATATGTTTGTTATCGCCGTTCCAGCAACTGTACACACTTTCAGTTGTTGACGAAACTGTATGATGTAGAATAATCCCTTGTTTGGGTGTTTTCTCGGGATAATAATTATCCGGTTTTATTGGTCTCTTAGTTATATTAGGCATCTTGTTTCTCCTTCGGTTTATAACCAATGGCACCACAACCGGCTAACATTAAACTTGTTGCGGTTTCCCATTGCTGGGCTTTAAAGCCAACTAAAAGACCAACAGCAATAAGTACTACACCCCAAAAGGTGCTTTTATGCATTAATCTTTTTTTCATTTTGAACCTTTGTTCTTAATGAGATAAATAGTTTTTACAACTGTATATATTATACCTGCAATTGAAGCCATGATTTTTAAGTAATCAAGAAACATTGAAATGTTGCTTGCGGGTACTTCAGGAATTTGGAGCATAACAAAAGGAGTTGAAGACGCAATTAATGGTTTCATGTATTCTTTTACTTCTCTTGCAATATTTTTAATACACATATTCATCTCTTTTTTTTGATTCGGAGGCGGAACATTCCGCCCCCTTTGACTTCACTTATTATTTAGCAGGACTTGTGTCCCTTAGTTTCTACATTCTCCAACCGGTAAACTGGTATAAAGCAGCAGGATTTTGTAACACAAAAGCCATATCAAAGTTTATGTTATTGGTGATTAAATTACCTTTTTGACCAGAAAAACGACCTTTTACACCAACGGAAGTTAAAGCCGAAAGTTCTTGTCTGGTTCCATATCTAACCGCAAAAATTGAAGAACAATCTGCTGATGTTCCTACTGTTTCGTTAAACGGTAATAATTTTGTACCGTCTTCTTTATCACCGGCACCACGTACAATAGTGTTTCCAATCATTTCTATTTCATTACCAAATTCATCTTTTGATAAACGGTAATATCCAAGAGCTTTAGCAACCGACATAAATCTGATTTTTAAGAAATCGTTCATGTAAACAACAGTTGCACCGCCACGAACACGGGCAAGACTTTGCAATAATAATTCTTTGGATAGTTGTTGTGATTTTACGGCTGCATCAGTATTTCCAAGAACAACAATGTGACCGTTTTCAGCAATTGGGATTTTGTTGGCAGCCGGAGTTAATTTTCGCAAACCGTCAAATTCATTTTCGGCATTTTCAAGTGCTGAGTTACCTTCAAATATTTTTTCCTGAAGAATAAACCCAGAAGTTTTAGCTTGATTAAATGTTTCCTGTGCCAATTCAGCAACCGCATCCATGTTTCTATCTTCGTATACTACATCCACAGAAGCATCAAAGCTGACTATCTTTTTTGCTACAGGTAAATCTTTTCTGGTTGGCGGAGTTGAAGTATTGTCCGTATTTATGGGACGGAAAATAGTTGTAGTATTTCCTTTTCCGGCTTCTTTTACAGAATCTGCGTTACCGCCACGAGCGTAAAATTCTATGTCTTCAAGTGCCTTAGCGGACTGTATTAAGCCATCTAAAGCTAATTGTGATATAGGGTCGCTTGGTGATATTTCTCGAATTTTCATTTTTTTCTCTAATTAATTTTGAAAAATCTTTTTAATTTTTTTTAAGTTTTTGTTTAATTTTTAACATACAACTGGTTAATATATTCAGTTGCTTTTTTAATACTGTTCAACTTAGTTGCACCTGTATTATTGGTATCAACTTGTGAGTGATTAGGAACGGCAGAATTCTTTGCAATTCCATCAATCAAAGTTTTTGTAGCTTCAAAATCCGTTTTTGCGGAGTTCATAAAAACTAACTTTTGCTTTGGTAATATTTTACCATCCGCAATTGCACCATTAATTAATAAGTTAATTTGATTTTCTTTGCTGTTGTTTTCTAAAGCTGCAACACGTTGTTCAATACTTTGTGTTTCCGGATCTGCCGAATCTTTTTTTGTTTCGATTGCAGAAATAATATCATCAACAGAAGCGGTCTCGGGCAGACCATTTTTATTTCTCAGCGAGTTCAGCTTTGTCTCGATCTCCGCTTCTGTTGCGTTTTCACTTAAACCTAAAAATTTCAATATTTGAGGATTCATTTGTGCTCCGTTATTTATTTGTGAATTATTACCAATGTGATTAATCTCTTTATCCATATAAGGTTTGTTTACAAGCGCAATTGAATGTAATATTGCACCTGTTTCTTTACCTTGTTTGTTTTGGCTGTTAAGATTATAAGCCGGTGAAAAATACCTGTATTCTCTGCCTTCAATCTTTTCTTTTGCGCTTGGAGTGAATTCCGGATATTCTATATATAATCCGTCTGCACGAGCTTCAACAGAATCTTTAGGCGACCATCCGGCTGCGAGAGCCGAAGAGTTCCAAATCGATTCGTGACCGTAGTCAAACAAAACATCAGTTCCGGAGTTTTTTATATTATCCGCCATTTCCTGAATATTTTGTTTTGTAACTTCGTGAGCTCCGTCATGATGAGCGGGGAAATATCCAACCGGCACGATTTTAATCTTTTCACCGGCTGCCGGAATTTCAACTGCATTGTTATAAAAATGCGGTTTTGTTTTGGAGTTAAGGAAATATTTTATTCTCGCAAAAAAGCCTTTCATTTATTCTCCTCAATGTTGTAATTAGTAATTAATATTTCCGTTCTTCTATTTTTGAGATTTTGTCTTTCCCCAAGTATAATAATATTTAAGTCTTTGCATTTTTCAAGTACAAAGGGATTATCAAATTCACTTATTGCAAACCTGATTCCGGACGAGACCAATATATCCACCAAATCCGAAAAATCCTGTTCCTTAAATTTTGGTGTTTTATATTTGTTGCTCGTGTTCAAATACGGAGGGTCGGCATAAATAAAAGCTCGGTCTTTGTCTCTGTCTGTCCTGAAGCTTATTTCTTTAAGAACCCTTCTAAAATCACAACTTGTAAACTGAGCCTCTTCAATTCGTTTTGCGCCGTCACCAAGAGACGAGTTAAAATCAACTAACTTTTGAATGAGAAGTTTTTTTGCATTGGTAAACCCAAATTTCATTGTGTCCATTGCGCCCAATAATGAAAAGTTTGAAAGAACCAATAATCTAAGCGCATTATATATTGGTGTGTTTTCGCTGCTTTTTCTCATTTCATTAAAAACTGTTTGGTGGTAAGGTGTTTGCCGTAATATTTCAACTAACTCCTCACGCTTTTCTTTATTCCGCATAATAGACCACAAGGAATAAACAAGATTATCCAAATCGTTCAGTATGTTAAATTTTGCAATTTCTTTCTCAAAAAATATTGCACCTGTCCCAAAGAACATTTCAATATACATATCATGTTCTGGGAAATAACCCAGTATAGTTTTTGCCAATCTCCGTTTGCTTCCTTGTCGCACTAAAATGCTCATCAGTTCTTTTTCCGTAATTAGTTAAAATGTTAGTGAGAAAAATAAACAGGAAACAAGCGTAAAAAAAGCTAAACCCCTCCAATAATATTATTGGAGAGGTTCTTCGTTTGTTTTCCAATTAATGTAATTATTTTTCGGAAGGTAATTAATCAGAAGGGAGAATTATGAAAGGATATAATCCTAAAATCCAAAACACAGCAAAAAAAATGTACATTGAAGACGGAAAAAGCGCAGTTGAGATTGCTAAACATTTTAAGGGAAAACCAACTGCTCAAACAATTCTGAACTGGGCTTCAAAAGAAAATTGGGAACAGTTAAAATTAGATTTTAGAAATAGGCAGTATGAAAAATTATCACCCAAAACTTTAGCGGAAAAAATTCTTTCTAAAATTGAAAAGTTGGTTAGTATTGAAAATGATCAGTTTACTACAAAGGATGCAGACGCTCTCGCTAAACTTCAAAAATCTTTATCTAATTTAACGGACAGCAAACAACAACTTCCCGCAATGTTCCAAATGCTTACTGATTTTGGAAATTTTCTTAAAGAAAAATATCCAAGCCTCCTCACCCCTGAATTAATAAGGGCAATTAAGGAGTTTAGCGAAGCAATTATATTACAGCTCGAAAGGTAGTTTTATATGCGTTCAAAATGCGTTCAAAATCAATTGTGTGCCCTCAAAAGAAAAAACAGGTATGTTTATGCTACAAAGGACAATTAACCGTTTACAGCGGGATTTTAATAGTTATCTTGATTCACTAACATTTGACACGGATATTTCGGAATTGACCCCTGAACTAAAAGCCGAACGAAGGGAAAAAGCAGATGAGAGTGATTTTGATTTTTGTAAAATTTACTTTCCCATAATTTTTTGTGAACCGTGGAATCCATTACACCGGCATATAGAAAAACTTAAGAAAGGCAAACATACCTGTTCAGGATTCCGATTAAGCGGGAAAACAACTTTTGCATATGTTACAAAACTGGTTAAATCTTTGGCTTTAGGTATTGGGGGCATTACAAACCTTAATCTAAGAACAATTAAACTTGCTGAACAGCGTACGGCTTCATTAATTCGTTTAATGAAAAAAAATAAAAAATTAATGTACGATTATGATGTTGTTATTAATCAAGATAGAATAGGGTGGTATATTGTAAATAATACACATCTTGTGGCGGGTTCATACGAAACAGGTTTACGCTCAATTCTTGACGACGATTTTAAGCGTATCAAGGTGGCTATTAATGATGATTTATTTCATAAAAATTCCGTGAAGAGCCAAACGGATAATAAAAGAGTAAAAGATTTTGTTGATTCCGAAGTGGGCGGTATGCTTGAACCTGACGGCTTATCTATAACTTTTGGAAATAGTATAAGTAAAGATTGTCCAATTGTTTTGTTAAAAGAAGAACATCCGTATAATCATTTTTCTTGTCCCGCCTGTGATGCCGACGGACATACTAATTGGGTTGGTCATTCAATTTACACAGATGAATATTGGGTGGAGTTTCAAAAAACGGTATCTTATGATGTCTGGCAGGGTGAATATATGGACACTCCGATTGAAAAGGGAGAAATTTTCCAGCCTGAATGGCTTAGAGGAGTAAATATTAATACCATAAAAATTATAACTTCTTTAAGCGCAATTGATCCCTCGTTTGGTAAAAGCCCTGAAGCTTGCGATAAAGGTATAGCAACACTTGGAATAACCGATAAAAAGAAATTTGTAATGCTTGATATTTATATCCGGAAAGAGGATTACGCAAATGTATTTGATTATGTGGATGCTTTGCGTTTTTATATGCCGGCTTGGAAAGTATTACTTTTTGAGAATGATTTTAATCAGTTTTATATTGCGCAACCTTATTATATGTTATGGGCAGAAAAAAGAAACAAGGTTTTGCCCATTCAATTGTTCTCAAGTAAAACGTTAAAAACAGCTCATTACGGTTCCGATAAAGATAGCAGAATTATGAATTTGGTTTTTCCGCATCAATCAGGTTCTTTTTTATACAATTCCGAAATTATGCTAAATCAGGATTTTAAAGATTATAAAAATCAATTCGTTTCTTATGGTGCATCAAAAACAAAACTTGACGGTCTTGATGCAGCTGCTACGGCATTTATTATGCTGTCACGATATAAAAAGGAGGGTAATTTCAAATCCCTTTCAAACAGACAAATGAAAAACAATTCTTTCTTAAATGATTATTAGTGAGGATATATGTTAGAGATTAACAAAAAACTTGGTACCACGTTTGTAACTTTTACTCCGGCATATTTTCGTCAGGCGTTCAAACAATACGAAGACGGAGATTATAGACCGCTTATTCGCCTAATTGAAAAGGCGGAAGTTGACAGTATGATTTCCGGATGTTTAACCGGAAGGAAAGCCGGATTTGCACGTGATTGGAGAATAAGCGAGGGTGGCACAACCCCGACAGATATTGAAGCCAAAGAATTTATTGAACAAATTCTTTTGAACCTTGATATGAATTATTTATTCCGTTCAATCTTCCAAGCGGTTACAAGAAAATATTCCGTGATTGATTTAACGTGGGATATACAAAATACAAAGCAGGTAATAACAGATTTTAATTTACTGCATCAAAAATATTTCCGGTATGATTTGAAAGACGGTAAACTAAAAATTGACTGGGGAACCAAGTTAATTGAGATTGAAAAGGATTCTGCTCTTGTATGCGAATATCGGGAAAATCCTGTTTTGCTTTCACCTTTACGGGATTACATCCTAAAAGAGTTCGGTCTCGAATCTTGGAGCTCCTTCATTGAAACCTTTGGAGAACCGCTTGTAATTGGTACATATCCGCAAGGAGCCGACACAAAATTTATTAGCGAATTGGAAGCCGGTGTAAGAGCTGTTTCGGCAAGTACAAGAGGAGTTGCTCCTGAAGGAAGCGATATTAAAATTATTGAAGCTCACAAAAATACCGGCGACCATGAAAAATATGTAAGCCGAGCCGATAAAAGTATTGCAATATCTATCTTGGGGCATGCTGATGCCGTAGAAGGAAGTAAATCCGGTATTCAGGTTGGCGACAATCAATCTTCATTTAGAGTAAGAAGAGAAATTGCAATAGACGATATACGTTTTATTGAGGGGCAAATTTCTAAACTGGTTAAAATGCTTTGTGACAGGAATTTTACTTTAAAAAAATATCCGGTTTTTACAATCGACAAATCCGAACCGATTAATGTTTCCGAACGATTAAAGGTTCTTGATTCGGCTTATGATAAAGGATTAAAAATTAATCCTAAAGAATACGGACTTCTTGGTTTATATATCTATGACGACCAAAAAGAATTAGTTAATCCGCTTGTTTTGGGGGATTAATGTCACCGCTTGAGAATATCCTTAATGCTTTCAAAAATTCGGAGTTGTTTAACAAACTCGGACTTGGCAGTATCAGGTTAATTAAAAAGCGCACACGTGAAGGGATTGATTTACATGGTTCACCCTTTAAGCCGTATTCTGTTCAATACGCAAAAAAAAGAAATAGAGAGGGAAAACAAACTGATGTCGTTCAGCTTATTTATGATGACTACTTTGGAATGGTGAGCAGGATTGACCATGTGATTAGCCGGAATTTAGAAAGTGTATCAGTAATAATTGATTCCTTAAAAAGTGAACCTGATAAACCCTCTAAAGCTGAAATTGCTAAATTTCACAATGAATCAGGAGCGGGCAAAAGTAAAGTTATACGTGAATTTTTTGGACACAATCCGGAAGAGGAGAAACAGCTTGCGGAATTAACTAATTTAGAAATTAAGAATATAATTCAAAAATTATAGGAGTAAATATGGCTTTAATTACAGCAGTTTACGTTAAGGAAAATTTTCCGCTTTGGGATCAATACTGTACTGATGATACAGGTGCGGTTAGTGAAACAATACTACAAAAGGAGATTGATTTAAGTATTATAAAGTTTTCCGAATATCTCAGCTTAACTGATGAGGAAATAACTGAACCTTTACGGTTACATCTTCTTAATATAGTACAAAAGCGTTGCTGGCAAAGACGGCATGGTGACACGGAGTTTAAGGAAGACCCGCAGTTGATAAAAGACTATAAAGAAACAATTAAAACTTTGACCGGTTATAAAGAAGGAACTCTTTCACTTGACCCAGCAACTATAACAGCTCCTAAAAATACAGTTATAATAACAGCAAAGCCAAGAAGATTTGGCGGTTTATTTTTTGACGAGGATTATTACAATGGATAAAACTCAAGATGCTTTAATTGCACACATTAAAAACAGCGGGATATTTAAGACCGTAAAACCTTATGCCGGTGAAATTAAGAATGCTCAAAAACTTACAACCATTTTACCTGCTGCACTTGTAATTTGTTTAACCGGTGCGCTTAAATTAGGTCAGACAAGAACCACGTTTGATATTATTGTAATTTCTGAAAGTAAGGTTTTTGATAAAGAAAAAAATCTTTCAAACAATCTATCTAATACAAGTGCGCTTTTACATTATTGTGAAGAAAACATGGTCTTTTCGCATGAAGGGGAAACTTATTGTTTTAATCGGGATGTTTATCAAGCTAATGAAACCAACCATCCTTTTACCGCCGAAACAATGTTAAGTGATGACAGATTTACAATTATGGATGTTCATTTATCAGTATTTTGTTAAAAAAAAAGGCTGTCAATGACAGCCTGATTCCTAAAATGGGTCGGGTTCCCAACCATGCCTGCACCGCCAGCCCCCGCAATATATTAATACCGGCTTTGGCTGTCCTGCACCGTTATCAAGTTTTTTAATCTCGTCAATTACAAAGTTTTTTTTGTAAAGCCATTCTCGGCATTTATCCCTTGTAGAATCATATAAACCACCAACATATTCCTGTTTAATAATTCCGCCGATATTGCTTTTTTCGGCTTTGCAATTTCTGCCGTATGCCATCATTTGTGTTTTTGCAAGAGCTTCAGCGTATGTTGAAACTTTTTCGCCTATTTTGCTTAAATCGCGAATCATTTCTCTTTCGTTCTTTTTCTCAAGCAACCCTGTCCGCATTACATCTGCTATTCTTGTAATCGTCTTTTTTTTGTAATTGCCAATGTTAGCATTGTTAATCTTTTCAATGGCTTTTATGTTCGACAGGTCTCTGGTAAGGTCGCCGGAAATATCCGAATATAAGGTATTAACCGTTTTAATTATATCGTCATATTCGGTTTTAACCGTTGCAAAATACTCGTCCAATTGAGGATTTACAATTTTAATTAATTCTTTATTAATAACTTCAATATCGAGATGTTTGTACAAATCAAATATTTTGTCTTTAAGAATTGATTCTAACTCGTCAGGAGAAAGGTTCTTCAGCAGGTCGCTAATGTATTTGTTATAATCGTTGTACCTTTTAATATCTATCATAATTCTCCTCTTCAAACATACTTATGTGGTCAACATTATTAACTATCGGACGTTCAAATTTTTCAACTGTTATAAATTTATACCCGCAACACACGCAAAGGTACCGGCGATAATTAAACTTATCGTATTTCTCGGTACCACAATTTTTAACCGGCAAGGGGAACCCTTCTGTCGGCAAAAAACCTTTACTATTGCATTGCGGGCATATCATTATATTGCTTTTCCATTAATTTGGTTCAGTTTTGCAATGGCATCCGAAACGGCTTCATTATACTTGTGTTCCGAATTGTTGATTGCATCATGAACTGTTGTTGGTGACATGTTTATTTCTTTTGCAATATCCCGCAGGCTTATTTTAGACTTGTTTGCTTCGTACAATTCTTTTGCTGTGGGTTTTATTACTTCATTATCCAATACTTTTTTACCCGCCTTTCTTGCTTCTTTCATTTTGTTCTCAATATAAAAATCAATTTCAAGCGGGGACTTACAAATACTTATTATTCTCTGTCTTGCTTCCGGTGTAATTGCATGTTGATATATTTTTGTAATGTAATTGTTGCGCTCTTCAACTGTCATCCAGCCGTTAGATTCGTTTAACTCCATTATTTGAGACCGCCAGTAAGCTTCTTTCCGGCTTTCAAGTTTGCTTTGAAGTTCTTCATGACCTATAAGAACAACTGAAAACAATGGCGATTTGCCCATAAAATCGGCTTCTCTAAGTTCTTTTAGCTGGCGCAAAGTATTTGGATGAAGCCGGTGCGCCTCTTCAATAATTAGACAAATCAACTTTCCCTGTCCAACAAACTGTTTGCCTATCAGCCGTATTACTTGTCTGGAGCGGGCTTCAAGGTCACGCTTTGGGTTTTCATCAGATAAATCATATATCAGCGCATTTATAATGCTTGATATTGTAATATGTTCCTTGTAATAATTACGAACCGAAACAAACGTTACTTCAGGAAGCGTAGAGATAGAAGTTGAAAATAACATGGTTTTGCCTGAACCAATTGCGCCGGAAATTGTAAGTAATTGATTATTTTTTATGGCATTACAAATATCTTTTTTGAAACCTTCCATTATTACGCTCCAATAAGCGGGCTGTGAAAACAGCCCGAAATTTTGAAGCAACCTGCTTTCAATTAGTTTTCTCATCCTTCAGTCTCCTCGTTACGTTTGAAATAATCAATGCAAAAACTTAAATATGTTCTTCCTTGAACTACCCCGAGAAATGCTGTAAGAAAATGTTGCCGAAGTTCAGGAATCATTTTCCCGTCTTTTTCAAGAGCCATTAATCTTTGAGTAATAGCTGATAATTCATCTTTAATTTTTTTTATTTCATCTTCCATTTTTACACCCTACAGGCTTGAAAAGTTAAGGTTAATATTCTCATATTCGCCGGCTTCGTTACGTACATATACTCTGGAATAAATCTTGCTTGACGGCCTGTCAATTGCGTCTGCAATTAATTCAAGGCTTTTTTGAAACATCGGGTCGTTAATTTTGCTTTGATACTTGAACAGGGACATTACTTTTCGTGTGTCCATATTTCCGCGTGTAGTTGAAAAAGCGTCAACAATAATATCCTTAACCCAAACATCACTTGAGGATAATTTTTCGTTAAGAAAATTATCAAGCAGGTCTTTTGCAAGCGCAATTTTGCCGTCATCGAAAACTATTTTTTGATTTACGCTGTTTTCAATCCGGATTGACTTATCGAAATTGTGCCAGCGTAAGTTCCCTTTTTTATCGCCGGCTTCTAAATTTTTCTCAAGCGCAACCTCTTCAATTACTTCTTGACTTGCTACGGCAATATAAACCTTTAGGTCTTCAAGTTTTTTGCTCAATTCAGTAGCCATTTTAATGATTTTTTTTGCGTGTTTTTCTTTTATTTTTTCGCTGTCTTTTATTCTGTCGGCAGGTATATCTTTGCCGTCAACTGTTATCCATAAAGTTTTAGTTCTCATTTTATTTATCCTCCAGAATCATAATCATTTGTTTGCACGTATTACTCCTTACTTTATTTCCCACATCCGCCTTGAACAGAAAACAATACTCTTGTAAATTCATGTAATTACACATCGGTGAACAAGTGTTTTCATCTTCAGTTTTAACTTCTCGTGCCGCCATCTGTCCGAGATGCTTATAACTACTGCACAATCTAATTTCTCTACTCATTTTTTGCACCATCTAATTATTTTAATTATTGTTAATTTTATTATTCCTACGCATAATCCACGCAGGGGGAATACTCTTTCGTTTTCGCTTTGTTGTTCAATTACTATACTATCTGCCCCGCTTATAAGCGTTATATGGGCTACATGGCTGTTTGATTTGATTGACGTAAGAATGCACATGTTACACTCTCACGTGCTGAATTGTTGGTCTCATGTTTAATTGTACTATAAATATATTCTTAGAACAATCCATAGCCACGTAATCGCCGAGCTTTATTTTGTGCTTTTTCCCGTCCGGTTCTTCCTTGTCTATCAAGTAATATTCTCCGTTTAGCGCAAATACAACAATACGATTTGAGAATTCTGCATCCGGTTTGGACTTCTCAGCTTCAAACTTAAATGCGCCATTAAATTCCGCTTCCAAACAATTAATAATGGCAAAATATGATGTTTCACCAATACCGGATTTAACCACATTGCCGTTTTCGTTGGTGCATTCATATTGACGGAAACCTTTACGCTTTACTTGTAAGTATTTCATTTATAATACCCCTTTTCTAAATTTACGAATTGCTAAGTGTAATTTTTTTTGGTTGCGAAGTTGAACAACTTCCAAGTACTCCTCTTTTTCTCCTTTCCTTTTTTTCCTGTGGAACAAAAGCAGGTCGTCATTATCGTCTGTTAAGACAGCAGCCATCGGAACCCCTTTCCAAAAATATTTGAAGTAAAATCCTTTTGGTTTCATGAATTGATATACGCTTTTATCTTTTACTAATACCGAATTGGGGTCTTCCAAATGTGCTATTATTACTAATTTTATAAACATAGCAGATAAGAATCTTTGCATTTCGTCAAACTGTTTTTTTTGTTCGTCAGTCATTTCTTTTTGTGCTACTAATCCAATTATCTCCTCTTCATTGGCAACATGTACACCATCTTTTTCATCAGTCAAAAAATAACAAAACGTAAATCCATTACGCTCAACTGAGAATATCTTTGCTACCTGTTTCCCAACCTTTTTATATTCAATTTCAAACTCAACAGTATCTCCAATTTTATATTTTGATTCCATTTTATCCTACCATACTTTTTCTTTTAATTTCTTGGAGTACTAAATCTATACCCGATTTATTTAATCCATTTGCTAAAATTGGATCGAAAAAACCTGAATAAGCTGCATAGTTAGTTCCAACTTGATTTAGTTGATTACCGATATAAACCTTTGCATCATAAACGGAAGCGAATGTTTCGTCTTTTTTCTCAACTTCCGTAAATACTGACTTAGGTTTTACCTTCTTTTCCCGAATAGGCATATAAGCTATTTTACGGGCTTTCTCTTCTTGCTTTATTTCTGTTACAACATCCTGCTGATAAGTATTATGCGGTCTGTGGCTAAAATCATCAAGGAGTTTATAACCGTCAGTAGGGGATAGAATAAACGGTTTTTGTCCTTTGGGGTTATTAATCAGTTCACCAATCACTTCGTTTTGCAGGTTTTTATATACCCTTATTTGTTCGCCAACCATAATGTTATCCGGCACCTGATATTTTAATTTTTCAAGGCTGATTGTTTTATCGCCGGCTACAATGCGGGACATAACCCTGAATATGTATTTTTTCAAGTCTTCAGACATAAGTCTTTGTTCTCTCATGGCTACCGAAGTAAGGTATACGTGACCTCGTGTTTGGTTTTTTATTGGGTGTTTATGTTCCATTGTTTGGATTAAAAAGTCTTGCAATAACAAGTTATAATCAGTTAATGATATTGTCTTCCCATTTCCACCAAGTTTCACCACAAGATTAAGTTCAAAACGTCTCCACATCAGTTTCCATGCAGATTCCCGCTTTTGATTCCCACGTTTTTCGTTTGGTGTCGCAAATTCGTATTTGATATTTAGTTTGTCGAAAAACTCCTTTACATCTTTGCTTTTTCCAAACGAACCGTTATCTAATTTCATGCGCTCCGGTAAATATCGCAGGGGATTATTATCCGGTTCTCTATTATAAGCAAAGTTTAAGAAGTCAATTCCCAAGCTAACGGATTCACCTGATGCAGCATAAGCCTTTGCAACTGAAAGCCGTGAGAATGTATCTGTAATACCGGCTATCCAAGTGCGGAGTTTGAACTGATTCTCTTTGTACGCAGTTGTGTTGTGAGTGATAACTAAAATATAATCGATCCCATCAAACTTTTGTACCTGAAAATATTCACTCCGTGAAAAGTCAAACTGGTGCTGCTGATTTGCGTAGCTTGCTTCAACACGTACATAAGCCGGCACTTCACGATAACCTTTTTCCCTTAATCTTCTGTTTACTGTTGCCGGTGTAAGTAAATCCGCACCCGCATAATTTCTGTCAACTAAATTTTGAATGCACAAATCGGTCGCAAGTTCTCTTTCTTTTTTCCCTGTTTTTTTGCCCATTTCTTTCATTTTTGCAACCTCATGAATCAAAGAATCGTCTATCTTCTTTTCACGCTTTACCGTTTTTTGAGAACCATAAACTTTTGCAATTTCACGGCATAATTGAGAGTAGCCTATACCATGATTATGAGCTATTTGGGTCTTCTGTTTAACTATGTTTCCGTAAGGAAGAGCGTCACATTCTGCTTTCATTTGCGCAATATCAGTTGTTAGCATTTTGAATATTTCCTTTGTATTTGGTCGTTTGAGAGTTTGTTTATTTCCCCGTACTCAACTCTTTTATTCCAAGACAAGATTTTTTCCATACCTACAATTACTTTTCCGGCATTATCCATTGTAAGCATTTGTACAGCTGAATTATTACCGGTTTGTTTTTTTATAAAGTCTAATGTTCTAACTGAATCCCAGCCAAGTATTTTTTCTAATATGTCTATTCGTTTTGCTTGCAATTGTGAAAGATTACTGTTTTTTGCTTTACCGTTTCTTTCTCCTTTACCATAATATCGGGGTGGTAAATTGTTCTTTTTACCATTCAAGCGGTTGGAAAAATTTGATATAATCTCTCCGGCTTCAGTAGAAGTTAAGTCTTTTGAACTTTCCTTTTTATAGGCGGATAAAATTGCACGGTAATTATCTTCACTAATCCCAAGTTTGGCTTTTAATGTGTGAATAGCTCTTGATTGATTACTTGAAATTGCATATTCCTTAGCTTGTGGATTCATATCATAAACTCACGTTTGCTATTACATCACCAATAACACCTTGCGCCCTTGTATATACGCTGTCAATTTGGCGCACTAAATCTACTGCTTGTTGTTGTACCAGTTCTGGGTCTTCTGTTGTTATTCCGCATCTTGCAAAAGTCTCTATAAAATCATTTAACAGGGAGAAGGATTTATTTAATCTTGATTTTTTATCTTCAAGTTTACTGGCAGGGGCACCGTAAAGTTTTTCAAGTTCAACTGCTGTTTTTACCTGCTCTTCGTTTTTAAGAAGAAGTTTTTTCTCTTCTTTTAACATGCTAATCTCTTCTTGCAGCTGGCTTATTTTGCCGGAATATTGCTTCTTAACTTGAGCCATTTTGATAGAAAGGTCTTTTGCGGATTTTTCTTTTATCTCTTCTAAACTAAAATCGTTACCATTGATTCTTGTACTGCCGGTATTTAGTAGTTCCTCGATTTCCGAATCTTCAAATTTAGTCATTTCATACAACTTTTTGATTCCAAGTTCATTTAGTGCACGTTCGTGCACTCCGATTTCTGTATTTTCGGACATGTTGTCGTTTAGTGCACGTTCTTGCACTCCGTCGTCTGAACCCGCCGAAATTAGCTTGTTTTGACTTATTCCACCCAAAATCCCGCTAAATTTACGTCCTATTGCAAGTAATATATAAGCTTGTCGTCTGCTATATGGGAGCATTGTGTCGATATATTCGTCTCTTGATTCACATCCAAGAGCAATATAAAGCTTCTCATCTAACATTTTTGTTAATGCAGCTGCTGAATAATAAACTCCCGCCATAATTTGATTATGCATGTACGAGGCAAGCTGTTGTTCGTTTTGTGAAATCTTTTTCCATTCCTGTGTTTCAGCATCAAAAACTTCTAATGTGTTTTTTGGTCTTATTTCTATTTCGTTACCCATAATTATAATTCCTGTTTTATTTTATCAATGCTTGTTTACTTATGCCAAACCGTTTGGCTGTTTGTTCTACCGGTTCCAATTTTAGGAAGTGGTCTCTTACTGCCATTTCAACTTCAGGGTCGCTTAAATTGTTGTCTTTTTTGAACTTTCGGTTTTTTGCTTTCTCAAATCCTTTTGCTAGCCGTTGGATTTGTCTCTCGGAACAGTCAAGTCGTTTTGCTATTGTACGTCTGCTGAATCCGGTTTTTAACATTTGGAAAACGGTTTCCTTGTCAATCTTATTTGCCATAGGGGAGTCCGTTTAGACCTTTTGCGAATGCTTTTTGAACTTCTAATCTGATTGTCAAATCTTCAATTTCTTTTCTCAGGTCCTGGATGGTTTTAATCCTTTCCCTGTAAAAATTTTCATATATGGATTTTTTGGCAGGGGAGTAAGCCATACGGAAAACCCAGCCTGCTATTATTCCAATTACTGCTGCTAATTCAATCATTTATTTATCCCCTATTTCTCTATCATTTCGGCTATTTTGTCAAGTTCATGGTTTAGGTTGTCCCGCAATTCGGCTATCATTTCGGAAAGTAATTTTTTCTCTTTGAAGTCCAGTATGTTATCACTTGAAACTGTTTTTACCGTGCTGTTTAGCATTGTAAGCGAGCTTCCGATAATACTATTAATTTCCATTGTTTGTGTGCGTATATGGTCGCATTTGTCGTCTGCGCTGCAAATCATTTTTTCATGTTTGAATATGCTCATGATCTGATTATATGTGTCAACATCCATACTTTTGGCATCGTTAAGCCAATAATCAAGTTTTTGTTTTGTTACGTGCAGTTTTCCGGCAAGCCAAACTTTAGTTTTTTCGTGGGTGAATAATATTGCTTTTATTTCGTCTTGTGCTTTCATAGTCTAATTTCCTTGTATTAGTAGAAATTTGCTTTACGTTTAATCCGGTGCTTTAGGACTTTTCATACAAGCGACCGGTCATTCCTTTTGTTAATTTTCCTTTGTCATTTTTTTTAACCTTTTTTCAGGCTACTTTTTTTCTTGGGGTTTTTTTGTTATATTCATATCTCATATTTGTTGTGATTGTTGCAATTTCCTCCTGTAGTTTTTTGTATGCAATAGTTACTTTACTTAAGGATTCCGGATTCTTTCTTTTGCCGGAAAGCAATTGTCCGACGTATTGTGAGGTGAAGCCACATACATCAGCAATTAAGGTGTTCGGAATCTTTACTTTTTGTTTTGGTTGTTTCATAACAGCCTTTTTTAATTAGTTAATTGTTTCATAATTTGAAGCTATACAAATATAAGCCTTTTGGATTATATTGTCAAGCAAAAGGATTAAATAAAGGATTATATTTTTATTATAATAAGCCATACGGATTATAATGACAGTCGGAGAACGTTTAAGAGAATTTGGTGAGAAGTTGTATGGTAAAAGAGGCATGTCAAAGTTCGCTGAAGCTCTTGAGATGACTCCCCAATCGCTTCAAAACTATTTGAAAACTTCAAAAAAACCAGGTAATACTTTTCAAGATAAACTTAGAAATTTGGGTGCTGATGTTGAATATATAATGACCGGTGAGCAGAAAAATGTTATTCAATCCAATATTATAATGGCTAAGGGGCATTTCTTTAAAGTGATAATTAGTGTTAATGCTGGTGACCCAGAACATATTTTTAGAGAGGAAAATTATTCGGGCGAAGAGATATTTTTCCCATTCCCATACAAAGAAAGGGCTTTTGCCGTCAAGGTTTTAGGAGATTCAATGGAAAACCCCAACGGAAAAAGCATTAATGATGGCGATTTTGTATTTGTTGATATGGATGCCGGAATCCTTAATGGGGATGTTGTTGTTGTAAATTTAAGATCCGGTCGCCAGATGATAAAGCAGTTTATTCAGGGGGATATTGACAATATTATTTTCCGAAGTTATAATTTACAACATCCAGATATTAAAGTTAAGCAGTCAGAAGTAATTACGATGTTCAGAGTTCTTGGGCGTACTAATTTTGAACGATTATAATAAATTATTTAACAATATATATAGATGGGCGTATGAGCAGTAATACGAGAATAATAATTGGGGTCATATTAGCTATTATAGTAGTATTTTTTTTTTATTTTATTATTTCAAAATATGAAAGCAACCTACATGCTTCAAAATTTGAGAGTGATATTGATTCACTAAAGTATATTGTCAAACAGATAAATAATGATAGTAGTAAATTTGACAATAAAAATTTATTTTTAACTTTTGATTTGGGAGATAGCAAAGCAACATATTATAAAAAGTTAGATAAAGCTGTTTTGAATGATAATGTATATAAAGATTCAAGAGGCTATTATTATAATTTCAAACTTGGTTTTGGTGAAGTTTACGCTATAATTTATCCGAAATTTGAGAATGACAGTTTAGTTATGATAACTTTACGATGTGTCCCAAGTGAAGAAAATATTTATAAAAGCGATACTTTAATATTTTATGATATTGCAACGCTATATCTTAATAAATATGGATATGCAAATTTGCCCGAATTGAGAGAATTCAATGAGGTTTTTGTTACAAATGGAGTATATATTGAAGTTGAGTTATCAGGCTATGTATTAATTACCTATACTTCCAAACAGTATGCTATTAATTATTATAGAAATAGGATTTATGAACTTGAACACGAGCCGATTAAAGAAGATAGTTTAAAGAATGCATACTTAAAGGATATATAATTGAAACAACTTGGCGAAAGAATAAAAACCGCAATTAAAAAAAGCAGATTTACACAAAAAGGAACCGCTAAATTATTGGGTATTTCGGAGAACGGTTTAAGTAATTATATAACCGGTAAAAGAATACCTGATATTATATTAATATATCACTTTTGCGAACTATGTAATTGTTCGATTGAATGGCTTGTTTCCGGTGAAAATATTAAAACAAATGTTATTGCCCCCGAAGATAAAATGGTTGTGTACCCATTTGACATAAGCCGGCAGGAGTATTTGCTAATAATGCAGCTACGAGAAATGCCGGAAGTTAAAATAATTGTAAATAATATAATTGAGGTGGTAAAACAAAGCCGGTGACAGAACATAATGGGTCGTTTTTGTGTGTTTAATCCCCTACCCTAAGCCGTTAAAAATGTTTAAAGATAAACCAAGATGTTTAAAGATTTTGCGCTTTTTTTTATTCCCCTTAAATGTCGCTTTTATCTATGTTATTTAATAACTTACTTGTAGCAATTGCACCCTGTCACTTGTAGCACCCCCCTTGTACTTTTCTGGTTATTCTTGATAAATTTAACATATCATCTATTAATTCTGCCATTCTTTGGCTTGCATTTCTAATTCTGCCTAAATAATCTTTTGCGTCCACATCCAATATTTCGCCATAATCTTCTAACAACGCTAAACTGAAACCATTAATTGTTCTTAACGGAGCCCGCAAATCGTGTGAAACGGAATAAGAAAAAGCTTCAAGTTCTTTATTAACAGCTTCAAGTTGAGTTGTTCGTTCCAAAACTTTTTGCTCGAGATTTTTATTTAGATCATTAATTTTTTCCTCACCCAATTTTCTTTCGGTAATATCCTGCCCCTGAGCAATTGTACTTAATAATGATTTTTTATCTTGAGTATAAATATTTGAAGAATTCCACAAAACAATTTTCCTTGTCCCATTTTTACACAAAATTTCCAATTCTTCATTATTAAAAAATTCACCTTTTTGCGTTTCGTTTATTTTTTCAAGCGAATCTATTTTTGTTTCGAGAGGAAATAAAAAATTTATCTTTTTCCCAATCACTTCTTGGGAATAATATCCTGTCAGTTTTTCAAAAGCATGATTAAATAATGTAATTCTAAAATCCTTATTCCAGGTTATAATTGGGGCATTTGCATAATCTATTAAATTTTGAAGATAAGTTCTTGTCTCCAACAAATCCGCATTATATTTTCTTTCATCGGTAATATCCGCACAAATTGCAATCATGCTGTCTATTTCATTATTTTCATTTGTCATTGGAGCCATTGAAAGACTAACCGAAATATCGGATCCGTCCTTTTTAATTCTATTTAATTCCATGTTATAAAAAGAAACACCAAACTTAACACTTTGAATAAGTCGCCTAAATTCCTCAATTTTGTGTTTTGGTGTAATTGGGGGATTTTTACCAATTACTTCTTTAACATTCCAACCAAACATTCTTTCGCTTGCTGCATTCCAAATAGACTTTATATTTCCGTTTAAATCCAGATCAAATATCGAAACCGGAGCAGCGTCTAAAATTGCTTTTAATGAATAATTTAGAGTTTGTAATTTTTTTTCTGCATTTTTTTTATCAGTAATATCAAAAAAATTACATATCATACCATCATATCTGCCATCTTTTATAATTGGAAGCAGCCACCCGGAATAAAATAAATTATTGTTTCCGGCTCCTTTTATAGTAATAGTTTGGTAATATTTAGGCTGCAAACTTGCTTTAACTTGTTTATAATATTTTACAATAAAGTCCTTCGAATCGTCCGAATATATTTCAAACAAATTTTTATTTAAAATTTTGTCTTTTGATAAATTAAATATTTTTGCGGCGGCTTGATTAACATAACTCACATTATCATTAATGCTGGTAACTAAAATACCGTCATTAATACTTTCTAAAACAGATTCATAAAATTCTTTAACACTTCTCAACTGTAATTCAATATCTTTTTGCTCTGTAATATCCGACATTCCGCCAATCATCTTTATAGCTTTACCGGTTTCATTGCGCACAACATATCCGCGGTCTAAAACTAAAATATAATTACCGTCATTTTTTTTGTATCTGTATTCTTGTTCCCAATTGTTAGACGTACTATTTAATAAATCAAATGCGCTTTTAATCACTCTTTCTAAATCATCGGGATGAATTCTTTTTTCCCGCGAAACATCCGCAAATTCAAATTCTTTAAGCGGATAACCAAAAAGCCTTCCATATCCTTCGCTGTACCAAATCAAATTACTCTGCAAATCCCAGTCCCATATTGCGTCTGTTGTAACTGACGAAACAATTTGAAACCGTTTATTACTCAATCGTAATTCTTCCAACGAGTTTTTTAGGAATGTGATATTTTGAGTAATAGCCAAACCGGTTTCTATTTTGCCTTCTTCGTTATATATTGGTATTGCCCTAACTTTATAAACCGTAGTTGCTGTTGTCACTTCTACACTTGTCTCTTCCCCTCTTAATGCGGCTTTATAAACCGGCTCCACCTGATTAAATATTTCGGGAGCTAACACTTCATGTAAATATTTCCCCTCAAAAATTGATCCCGAAAGATTGTGTTTTCTCATTTCGGAACCTTCAGCAAACAAATATTTTAGATTTTTATCAAAAAGATACAAATCGCTTTCCGGTATATTAGTAGCAGCTGTTTTATATAAGTTTTCACTAATTTTTAATGATTTTTCGATTTTTTCTTTTTTATCTATTTCGTTTTTAAGTTCTTCGTTTGTGTTTTTAAGTTCTATTGTTCTTTCATTTATCTTATTTTCTAAAAGTTCATTGTATTCCGATATGGTTTTAAAATTTTCTATTAATTTTTTTCGCATGCTTTCAAAATTTTCAATTAGAGTTTTAATTTCAAATATTTTTGCTTCAGGAAGTTTTGATATTGTGTTTTCGTTTTGATTTGCGGCAAATTTAGTGCTTATTGAAGCTAAAACATTTAAGGATAAAGCCAATTTTTTTGTTAAAAATATTGAAAGGAAAAAAGACAACCATAAAATTGCCAACAATATTGAAAAGTTAAAAAGGTAACTTGAATATATTCTTTCAACATACGGATGTAAATAACCAATTGTAAAAACTACTGATTTAATGTTCCGGTTTTTAATATAATTTTGAAATCCGGAATTTGACCATTCAAAAAAATAAGGAATGCTTTCGGGTACACCTTTAATATTTTCAAAATCATTTATTACCGATGCATTGTAATTATATAATTTATAATCAGCCTGATAATCTTTTAGCGGATTAGTTGACAATATCAATTTGCCGTCATTAATTATGTTTGTTTCAATAAATCTATACGAATCCAAACTTTCCAAATTTTCTCTCAATTCGTCAATGTTTATCAAAGCAAAAACATAACCGGTTAGTTTATTATTATTAATTACAGGTAAACAAATTTTGTAAATTGCTCTTTTTTTTTCGGATTTAGGATCGAAGATAAACTTTGCAAATAATTGGTTTGAGCTGCTGATTTTTAGTTTATCTTCTTCATTGATTAATAAAACATTCAATTCATTAAACGAATAGTCTTTTTTATTAATAAAAGTTTTTAATAGATTAAATTTATTATCATATATACACAAATTTTTAACAGCGGGATAATTATATTTTATTCTTTCAATTTCGGCAGCAGCAATTAAATCATCACCTTTGCCCGGAATTACAACTTCAAGAGCATCTTCTTCTATTAAACTTATGTATTTATCACTCCACGATGTTATAATATTATCGGAACTTTGAGAAGTTTTTTCCATATTATATTTAATATCGTTGGTTAAGTTTGTTACAAGTGATGAGCTGTTAATAATTGTTATAATTAAAACCGGATAAAACGCAAAACTTAAAATTATTATCAATAATGCTTTATCTATTGTTAACAAACTAAATTTGTTTTGTACTTTAAATCTTTCGGGAAGAGTAGAAAAATTAATTATTAACGAAGCTGTAAGCAAATTAAATACTGCGTTTACTACATTTTTTACAACCACAAATAATGCAGTGCTAACACTCATTTTCATTATTAAAAACCAATAAATAAAAACAAAAGGTGCCCCAATAATTAACCAATATAATACTCCTGCATATAGAACACTATTGGTTTTTTTAAGGAGAAAACTTATAACAACTGCTTCACCCACAAAATATACAATTGTATAAGGACTACTGAAAAGCAAAAGCGGATACATAGACGAAAGGAAAGCGGCTAAAACGCCCCAATAACTGCCGTAATAATAAATTATCAGCAGTACAAATATAGCCCCAAATAAAAAGTTAATCCCTACAACTAAGGGTATGCTATATATATTGCCAAATACTGCAAATAAAGTTAAGAATAAAATATGTACGTACTTATTATAAATAAGTTCTTTCATGCTGCCTGTCTAAATATAAATTGAAAAATGCAATTTATAACACTCAATCAAAAAAAACAGCTATTGTATACTTTATCTTATAAATTGTCGCGCATAATACTCCGGAGTTAATTTTTCACCTGTTGCTTTTTTAATTAATTCATTCCAGCTATAAAAAGCACCATAATTAAAAAACAGATTACTAAAATATCCCCCCAAATCTTTTTTGTTATAAAACGATTTGTCGTCTTCTTTTCCCAAATTTAATACTTTTTCCGTTACATAATAATAAAACTGTGAAGCTAATAATTCACCAAGCAAATAATTATGGTAATATGCCGGATATAAGGCAATATGTATTTTTGCGGCATAATCGGGTTCGTTTCTACCTTCCGGTTTTTTTACAAGCTGGTATTTTTCCACCAATGTCCACCATAAGGCATTTAAATCCTGATTGGGATTTGCATACATTGCCTTTTCAAATCTAAATACAACTTGCGCCCACCTGCTAAAAACAAGTTGATCGTATTTTAACGAATTATCGCAGGTTTCTTTAATATTTTTTACTTCTTCATCCAATAAGTTAAGTGTTTGTTTTAACCAATCGGCATTATAAACTAGTCTGCCAAAAAACATTGCAATTGCTTCAGTTGCAAATATATGCACATGCGTGCGCAATTCCCAAGGCAAATCGGGATTAATAAATTTATCGTAAACCGCGTGGCCAAACTCGTGAAGCATTGTACCCATCCAGCGGCTGTTGTTTTTTAAATTGCATAAAACACGTATATCACCGCTTCTATCAATATTTGTACAATATGCGTGCTGATATTTACCTTCTTTTTCAAAAAGATCACTTTTTTCAAGCAAATCATCAATATTAAGATTTATACTATCAAAAAAATTGCGTGTTATTTTTACTAAATCTTTATCTTCAAAATATTTATCCAAATCCACACTAAAAATTGCTGGCGAATGTTGAAAAAAACGTTCCTGATAATGCCACGGTTTTAATTCACTTTTATCAATTTTTAATCGTGCCGCTAAAAAAGTATCAATATTATTTTTAATTTTTGCAAATTCATCTTTTGTCAATTCGTCAAGTTCGTCAAAAAGCTTTTCAATTTCATCAGCATTTTGTTCGTTAAGACTAAAACTTTTTTCAAAATAATTGTTATATCCTAAACTTTGGGCTGCCTTATTGCGTAAATTTACCAATTCAAGCATATCTTTGTTTACAATTGAACCTATTTGTTTACTTGCTTCCCATGCCGCCTGTAATTCGACACTGTCGGTTGAATCGGTTAATATTTTTTCTATTTCATTATCAGTAACTTGTTTGCCGTTTAATTCCGCCCTATATGTTGAGTATTTCTGCTCAATTTTACTGCTAATTTCTTGAATTTTTTGTAGTATCTCCTCATCATATTGGTTCCCTGCATATTTATTATGAACCAGATAAAGGTAACGCTGCAAAACTTCTTCCTTAATTGTATTTGAGTTTTTTATCTCTTCTAAAAGCGCAAAATCTTCTTTATTGGCAAATATTTTGTTATACTCCAATTCAAGAGCTGCACTTTTTTCAAAATCTTCCGGTTTGCCGCTTAAAGAAGCATTATAATTTGCTAAACAGCACTGTTTTTCTAATTCGGCTACTTTTGATTCGTATTTAACTATAAAATCTACTAATTCATTTCTCATAAGCTTATATATTTAATAAATCCTCATCTCTAATTAACATCAAAATTGCATTATGCGGAACAATAATCAATTTTTCTTTATTATATTCTATTTCAATTGCATCTTTTTTTAAAAATAAAGCATAATCGCCCGGTTTACCCTGCAATCCAATATACTTTGTAGAGTTTTTTTCCTTCCATGGTTCATCATCATCACCATTAGCCGCAACCGGATACCCGGGACCTGTTTTTAATATGTAACCACCCTGCACATTTTCTTTTTCCGATACACTTGGAGGTAAATATAACCCGCCGTTGCTTTTATGTGCCGATTCTTCCGGTTTAATTAATACTTTGTCACCAATTACTATTATTTTTTCCGTACTTACCAATAGAACACCTTATAATATTATTAAATATTGATTTATAATGTAATATAATAATTATTTAATTTAAAGTAGTATACAATTTATTAAAATTATTTAATTGTCTGGACTGTGATTTGTGTGATTAAAATGATTTTGAGGAAGGTTATATCAAATTTGATAACATTAAAAAATAAATCATTGAACACTGATTGCCGCAGATAAGGCAGATTTACACAGATTAACCGTCGTCTGAACCATAATTTACCTGATTTAAGGATTAACCTGATTTTAACATAAGTGTTTGTTGATGCACCTAACATTTATAAATTTCATCGTATCGAACCCTCTTTGGAAAAGAGGCCTATTTGTAACCTGCAACACACCAACCCACGAAAACAACTATGGAATAGTTGCCTATTCTTTTAATTTATAACATTTAAGGATTTATGGCCGGGTACAACCCAAGTCAATTTCAATTCTTTAAATCAGCGGTTATCTGCCAAATCAGTATCATCAGCGTTCAAAAGATTGTCTAATCCGTAAAGCGGGTAATTGGATTACCTTATTTTTTGTTTTGCCAAAAAGAATATTCGCCTACGCTGTAGGCGGGTTTTGCACGGGGGATGTGCGTGGTTACAAATATGCTTCTACTTTGTAGAAGCTTTGACAATTGGTAATAATTACCGCATTGGCTTTTTTGTTTTAGTCCCGACGGGACGTTATTAAATTGTCTGAACTATGATTTTTGTGATTATTATGATTGACATGAATTTAACGCACATTCATTTTCCGATTATTCTAAAATTTCCTTGTATCGAACCCTCTTTGGAAAAGAGGCCTATTTGTAACCTGCAACACACCAACCCACGAAAACAACTATGGAATAGTTGCCTATTCTTTTAATTTATAACATTTAAGGATTTATGGCCGGATACAACCCAAGTCAATTTCAATTCTTTAAATCAGCGGTTATCTGCCAAATCAGTATCATCAGCGTTCAAAAGATTGTCTAATCCGTAAAGCGGGTAATTGGATTACCTTATTTTTTATTTTGCCCAAAAGAATATTCGCCTACTCTGTAGGCGGGTTTTGCACGGGGGATGTGCGTGGTTACAAATATGCTTCTACTTTGTAGAAGGTTTTATAAAAATAATTATGAATGGTGTATTATAAATTATAAACACTTGAAGACTGATGAAGCAGCGGGAATAATTAATAATCTGTGTTCTATGATTATGTAAAAAAGAACATACAACCCTCTCTGGAGTTGTAGTTTGTACATAACAATTAATTATCATGTCACCCGCTCCTTTAATTTCCCTACAATCCTTTCACCAGTTTCGGGCTGAAACATTTTTAGCATATACAAGAATTTCGGAGAAATTCCATGTCTGTAACCAAAACTAAGGCCCCGCAAATCCGTGCTTCAGCGAAGCACAATGTTATTATAACAAAAAACCGCAAACAATTTTATTTATCTGCGGCTTTTATGTTTTTAATTCATAATTAATAATTCATCATTCATAATTCATAATTGATTTTACTTTTGGTATATAACTTTTTGTGTTAACATTTGGTTTTTATACCTTATTACTGCAAAATATACGCCTGAACTTAACCCTTTTGCAGTCCACGGAATTGAAAAGGATCCCGCATTTTGGTATTCGTTTTTTAACACCTCAATTTCCCGGCCAAGCATATCGTACATTGTTATGTTTATAAATTCCGCTTCCGGTATTGTATATTTTATTATTGTTTGGTTATTAAAAGGGTTTGGGTAGTTTTTTATTGTAACTTTGTAATCAATTGGGGTTATTTGGTCTTCAACATCTACTATTGTACCGTATTTTACACCGTTTACTATGCAGCCTAACAAACTTAATGTATTTCCTCCCTCCTGTTCCTCATTTATAAACCCTATACCTTTCATAAAATACAATTTATTCATCGTATATATAAATGACGAATCAAACGAAAGCCCAAATTCAAAAACAGAATCTGTTACTGTAAGCATAACTTGTCCAACATAACGATCATCATATTTTATCCACCTCGATCCATCAATTGGCCAAGCCTCATTTATATTACCGTTAAATTTTAAATATGGATAATATTTTCCATTTAAACCATCATAAGTCCAATAAATTATTGATTTATCATTTTTCATTATTTTGTAAGAAACAAAAAAATAGCCACACTGATTAACAACATAAACAGTAGAGCTATCTGCTAAGGTATCTATAATATCGACAACTTTATAATCCCACAATTCTGATCCTAAAAATTCCTGATATAAATACTGCCAATGATCCCCTTTATGTAAGGGGAAATAATCTTCAACCTGCCCGAATATTGGCAGGTTGAAAATAAATATTAAAGGAATAATAATATTTAATTTATTCTTCTTCATTAAATTTACTTTATTTTAAAAGCATCATTTTTTTAGTTGCGGAATAATCACCGGCCTTTAATTTATAAATGTATAAACCGCTTGAAAGATTATTGCCATTAAAATCAACAGTGTATCTTCCTGCCTGTTTAAACTCGCTTACCAATTTTTCAACTTCACGTCCAAGTATATCATATACACTTAACTCAACAAAATTATCTTTTGGTATTTCAAATGTAATTATTGTACTTGGATTAAACGGATTAGGATAATTTTGGAATAACTCAAAATCACTCGGAATACTATTTATTGGTTCTTTAACTCCCGATAAAATGCCATAGCCAACTTTATTTATAACTGCACCAATTAATTCTTCCATCCCATAAGAAAATGCCGTAACTCCAATGCCTTTTGTTATTCTTGGCCAATAGGCATCTACAGTACGATCCCATATAGTATCCGGAGGAGTTACATTTGTATAAACAGTAGCAAGCCTAATGTCTCTCCATTCTAAATTTTCGCCAAATAAATTATCCGAATCGACTCCAACATCGTAAATTCCCATGCCACTATAACAATTAGGAAAAGGATTTAATGGTGCCCAAAATAATGTTCCTTTTGGCGAAAAAACGTCAAACAGAATAGTTTCGCTGTTTTGAGTATCTTCATTAAAAAAATATACATATCTATTGTTTTCAACACGTTGAAACTTCCTATCCAATGATGTTAGTATGAAATACGGTTGTCCATTCGGCATTATTGTATCACCAATTACTTCTATTGTATAACTTGAATGAGTAAAAAGCTCATAATATTGCCATTTATCACCAACATGCAATGGATAATAATCAGTGGTATCAATTTGGGCAAAAAGATTTATTGTAATAAATATAAATATTAAAAATAACCTTTGCATTGTGTTTAATTCTCTTTTTATAAACATTTAATTATTGAAAACTATTTAAGTTAATTTGCAACCAAAGAAATTTTAATTCTATAAGTATTCTAATATAATTTACCTTATTATTAAATTACTTTACTATTTATTTTAACTGTTAGTTACACTCATTCCTAAAATTATCAAGTAACACCTTATAAAAACATGATGCATATGTATTCGTGAATTCATAGCAAGGAATAAAAAAACATGCTCAGAAGTTGGCTTTGTGGAAAATGTGGATTTTTCACTTTTACCTCATTGCCAAATATTTAAGTATTTCCTCAAAACAAATAATATTTAAATTTAAAATAAGGAATAATTATTTTAAAGCAAATAAAAATTCATCCTCTCTTGAACAATAAAAAAACCGCAAAAAATTTTATTTATCTGCGGCTTTTATCTTTTTAATTAAAAATTAAATCGTCTGAACTATGATTTTTGTGATTTGAATGATTACCATGATTTTGATAAAAAGTATTTTGGCATTTACTCAATTATCTAATAATTTCCTTGTATCAAACCCTCTTTGGAAAAGAGGCCTATTTGTAACCCAACTAACCCTCAAAGACCTCCTCAACTATGGAATAGTTGCCTATTCTTTTAATTTCCGACCTTTACGGACTTATGGATTAATACAGATTAATCCATTGTCTGAACTATGATTCGTTTGATTTTTATGATTGCCCTGATTTTTTAATGTGCGCCTACTCTGTAGGCGTTATTTCTGTGGGGGATGTGCGTGGTTACAGACATGCTTCTACTCTGTAGAAGGTTTTATAAAAACAATTATGAGTGGTGAATTATAAATTAAAAACACTTGAAGACTGATGAAGCAGCTGGGAATAATTAATAATCTGTGTTTAATGATTATGTAAAAAAGGACATACAGCCCTTTCTGGAGTTGTGGTTTGTACATAACAATTAATTATCATGTCACCCGCTCCTTTAATTTCCCTATAATCTTACACCCTTTCAGTGCTTAAACATTTTCGTCAGATATGAATTTCGGAGAAATTCCATGTCTGTAACCAAAACTAATGCCCACAAACCCGTGCTTCAGAGAAGCACAATGTTATTATAACAAAAAACCGCAAACAATTTTATTATTCGCGGCTTTTAGGTTTTTAATTCATAATTAATAATTCATCATTCATAATTGTTTTTCGCCTTACAAAAACACTATTTTTCCTCTTTCATCGGTATCAACAACAATTGTGCTGCCGGGGGAATATTTACCCATAAGCAGAAAAGAGGCCAATGGATTGATTATATATTTTTGTATGGTTCGTTTTAACGGACGGGCACCATAAGTAATATCATATCCGTTTTGCAATAAAAAGTCTTTTGCATTTTCAGTAACGGAAATTAAAAGATTTTTATCCGCCAAACTTCTGCTTACGTTTTGAAGTTGAATATCAATAATTTGCCGTAATTCTGATTTTAGCAACGGTTTAAACATTACAATTTCGTCAATACGATTTAAAAATTCCGGTCGTATAGTTTGTTTTAATAATTCGGATAACTGCACTCTTAAATCGCCAATAATCTGCTGATAATTATCTTCGTTAATAGTATCAAGTTTATCTTGTATTAAATGCGAACCAAGATTACTTGTCATAATAATAATAGTGTTTTTAAAATTTACTGTTCTGCCTTGGTTGTCAGTTAAACGGCCGTCTTCCAAAACTTGCAACAAAATATTAAAAACATCGGAATGGGCTTTTTCAATTTCGTCAAGTAAAACAACCGAATAGGGTTTACGTCTTACCGCTTCGGTTAATTGTCCTCCTTCTTCGTAACCAACATATCCCGGAGGTGCACCTATTAAACGCGAAACTGAAAATTTCTCCATATATTCGCTCATATCAATACGAATCATAGCGTGTTCATCGTTAAATAAAAAGCCTGCCAAAGCACGTGCAAGTTCGGTTTTACCAACTCCTGTTGTTCCAATAAATATAAACGACCCAATCGGTTTATTGCTATCCTGCAAACCCGCGCGTGAACGGCGGATAGCATTTGCTACTGCAAACACAGCGTCATCCTGTCCAATCACCCTTTTATGAAGTTCAGTTTCCAATTTTAACAGCTTGCTTCTTTCGCTTTCCAACATTCTTGAAACAGGAATACCCGTCCATTTTGCAACAACTTCCGCAATATCCTCAGCGTCAACTTCTTCTTTAAGCATACGGATATTTTTTTGTGCGTTTTGCAATTCAATTGTTTTTAATTTTAAATTTTTATCAATAGCCGGCAAAACACCATAACGCAATTCAGCAACTTTACCCAAATTGCCCTCACGTTCAAATTTTTCCGCTTTGGTTTTAGTATCTTCAATATCGCTTTTCATTTTGCGTATATTGCCTATTAATTCTTTTTCTAATTGCCAATGACTTCTTAAATGAGTACGTTTTTCAATAGTTTCGCTTAGTTCAAAATTAATTTCCGAAATTCTCTTTGCCGATTCGGGATCCTGTTCGCGTTTAAGTGCTTCTTTTTCAATTTCAAGTTGTTTAATTCTTCTTTCAACAACATCAAGTTCTTCCGGCAGCGAATCAATTTCAATTCTAAGTTTTGAAGCCGATTCATCTATTAAATCAATAGCTTTATCCGGCAAAAATCTGTCTGTAATATATCGTGCCGATAATTGTACGGCGGCAATAATTGCTCCGTCTGTAATTCTAACACCGTGGTGAATTTCATATTTTTCTTTTAATCCGCGCAATATTGAAATAGAATCTTCTTCATTAGGTTCGCTTACCAAAACCGGCTGAAATCTTCGTTCAAGAGCGGCATCTTTTTCAAAATATTTTTTATATTCATTTAATGTAGTTGCTCCAATAGTATGAAGTTCACCCCGCGCTAAGGCAGGTTTTAAAATATTTGCCGCATCCATGGCTCCGTCTGTTCGTCCCGCCCCAACCAGCTGGTGAATTTCATCAATAAATAATATTATTTCCCCGTTGGATTCCTGCACTTCTTTTATAACGGCTTTCATACGCTCTTCAAATTGTCCCCTAAATTGTGCCCCGGCAACAAGCGCGCTTAAATCCAAAGCTATAATATTTTTTGATTTTAAATTTTCCGGTACATCACCCGAAATTATACGATGGGCAATACCTTCGGCAATTGCTGTTTTACCCACACCCGGCTCCCCAATTAAAAGGGGATTATTTTTAGTTCTGCGCGAAAGCACCTGCAAAACGCGCCTTATCTCTTCATTCCTCCCTATAACCGGATCAAGTTTCCCTTTTTTTGCAAGGTCGTTAAGATTGCGTCCGTATTTTTTTAGCGACTGATAATTATCTTCAGCATTTTGCGAAGTTACACGCTGTGTGCCTCTTATATCTTTTAAAGCCGCAAGAACAACATCTTTGGTTATTCCAAGTTCTTTTAATATTTGACCTGTATTTCCATTTTCATTAATTATTGCCAAAAGCAGGTGTTCACTGGAAATAAATTCATCTTTTAAGTTTTTCGCCTCTAACGAAGCGGAATCAAACATTTTTGCCGTTTTAGGCGAAAACTGCTGATCGCCAACTCCCGCGCCTGAAACTTTGGGAAGCTTTTCTAAAAAATAACCCACCTTAAGTTTTAGTTGCCCCATATTTACGCCTGCTTTTTGTAATATTGACGATGTAACGCTGTTATCGTCCTGTATCATAGCAGCTAAAACATGTTCGTTTTCTATAATTTGGTTATTGTAGTTTTGGGCTATTTCTATGGAAGTTTGTATAATTTCTTGTGCTTTAACGGTAAATTTACTAAAATCTATAGTCATAATTTTAACCTCTTTTTCAATTTAGACCGTAAATATATTTTAAAATATCAAAGTATACGAAAACAAAAATATAACAAATATCAAGTTTTATTTTCTAATTAATCATATTTTACTGCATAAAAAGCATAAATGTTTCAATTTGTGAGGCAAATCACAATTTATTTTCATTATTAATTTGCTTTTTAAATAATATTTAAGCATCTTGCATGTATAGAGCAGTTGAACTAGGCTGTTAGAATATGATTTACTCAGTTTTTATGGTGTTAGTCGCTTTGCTCAATTTTAAGAAATAAAGTAATAATTAGGAGTACCACAAATGGCAGAGCGTGAAACAGGAACCGTAAAATGGTTTAACGCTGCAAAAGGTTTTGGATTTATTGAGCGCAGTAAAGGTGACGATGTGTTTGTTCATTTTTCTTCAATTAAAGGCGATGGATATCGTACTTTAGAAGAAGGCGTAAAAGTGAAATTCACAGTTGGTCAAGGACAAAAAGGTCCACAAGCTCAAGATGTTGAAGTTATAAAATAATTTTATAATCACATGCAACGCAAAGCGGCCTTTGGCCGCTTTTTTTATTTTAAACATGTCGTATTGTACATTGTTACGTTTTTACCATATTTTTAACCACCCAACAATTAACAACCATTGTTTTTCAACAACTTATTCCCCTTCTTGTTGTGATTAAAATCACATGTTTAAATTTTTCTGCTTTAGACTTAAAAAATCTTTTGGATTTTTTTGTTAATATTAATAAGTTAATTATTTGGTAAATTAACATTTGAGGAGTATCTAAAATGAAAAGAATTACATTACTTTCTTTCAGTTTATTTATGGTTTTAGCCTTACAAGTTTATGCCCAAAACTTTGCAACTTCTGGCTTGTATCAACTTGGCAAATATGGTGAATACTACGGCGCTTCAATTTCAAAAACTATTAAAACATGGAATAATCAAAAAGTCATTTGCAGAGGAACAAGTTCTTTTGTAATGGGTAATCACTGGGGTGAAAAATCTTACATAAACAAATTTTACAGATTTGAACTTGGTTTTGAAAGCATTAACACTATGATTGAAGGAAGAGATTTTTTTAGCATAATTAATGTTAGTTATGTATTTACAAACTCCGAAATATCTGAAGGTACAAACAGTAGAATTGATAGAGATAACGGATTTATGTTTTCTGTTGGTTTAGGTGCCCGTTTAATTTCACCTATTGCTTTTACGGCACGTTATGTTTGGGGTCCTCAAAAAGGGATTCGTGTTGGCATGGAATACGGGTTTTAATTAATCCCCAGTTACAAAAATTGGACTCCTTTTTTTATTAATAACTTCTCAGAAATTACTTATTGATTGCTGATGTCAAATTGTTGTACTTCTCAACCAAAATATTATAACAATTTTTTACATGCTTTTCTTCTACCCGTAAGCTTGAAACCACAACACGGATTGTGATTTTTCCGTTCAGTTTGGTGTGAGATAGGAATATTTCACCTGTATTATTTATTTCGTCAATAAGTTGTAAGTTGAATTTATTTAAATAATCCAAATCATCGCATTTAGGTAATAAAGCCCTAAAACAAATTGTGGTTAGCGGAACAGGTGCCAGTCTTTCAAAAACCGGATTGTTATCTATTAACGTTTTAAATATCTCTGCCAGCCTAAAATGCTCCCTGATGCGATTTTTTATTCCCTCCACGCCAAAATAATTAATAATAAACCACAGTTTTAAAGCTCTGAATCTTCTACCAAGCTGAATTCCATAATCCATATAATTTGTAACCTGGTCATCTACATTTGATTTTAGGTATTCGGGCACAATTGAAAACGCGTCTTTTAGATAATGTTTTTCCTTAATATACAATAAACTTAAATCGGCCGGGGTAAACATCCACTTATGCGGATTAACAACAATAGAATCCGCCAACTCACAATCCTTTAAGATATATTTATATTCATCAGCAATTGCGGCAATTCCGGCATGGGCGGCATCCACATGAAGCCAGATATTATTTTTTATGCACAAATCGGAAATCGCTTTCACGTTATCAATTGATGTTACGGAAGTTGTACCAACACAAGCAACAACTGCCATTGGAATACAGCCTGCTTTTAAATCCTCGTCAATTTTATCTTTTAATTCACTAATATTTACTTCAAAATTTTTATCAGTAGAAATTTTTCGTATTTTCCTAATTCCAACAGCCAAACTTCCTTTTTCTATGGACGAATGAGCATGTTCGGAACAATAAACTGTAAATGAATTTATATTTAAATCATAATTGTTTTTATCTTGAAATACTTTTTCGCGGGCCGCAGCCAAAGCATGGAATGTACTGACCGATGCAGTGTCATAAACAATTCCCCAAAAATTTTCCGGCAAACCCAGCATATTCTGCATCCATTTAATTACTACCGTTTCAAGTTCAGTATTAACCGGGGACGATTTCCACACCATTCCGTTTGTATTTAAAGCTGCTGCTAAAAATTCGGCTAATATTCCGGGTCCGCTTGATGTAGAATTAAAATACGCCATAAATCCGGGATGATTCCAATGTGTAACGTTTTTAAATATTTTTTCATTTAACGAATCCAATAATATATTAAAGTCCGCACCCGTTTGCGGCGGTAATTTATCAAAATGTTTATAACAGTCGCCGGGATTTATTTTTGGAAGAACATCGTACGTTTCAATATTCTTTAAATAGTCTGCAATTATCTGAACCAACTTATTTCCATATTCAACAAATTCCTCGTTACTCATATCGCCAATAAGCTTTACGTTTTTCATTAAAACTCCAAAAATAATTTAATATGTTATATAAATTTATTAAATTGTTATGTAAAATGCTGTATAAACAATAAACTAAAAATGGTGTATTTATTTATGAGAAATTATATTTTGGCATTTGTTATGGTCTCGTTAAACGTATGGGGTCAAATCAATCAATATAATTCCAAAGATTTAAGATTGTTGTTCATCGAAAGAGGTTATTCGTATATTGTTCCTTATACGGCAAGCACATTTACTAACGCTATGGAGTTTCATAAAAATTTTTGGAATTATGAACCAAGCGAAGATGTAACAGTTTTATTAAACGATTTTACCGATGTTGGCAACGGCGGAACACTTGTAATACCGCGTAATTTTATTTCCGCAGCCATTGCCCCATTTGAATACACATTTGATGTAATGCCGGCAAATGAAAGAATGCAGTGGTTGATGAGTCACGAACTTACACACGTTGTAATGTGCGATAAAGCTTCCTCAACCGATAAATTTTATCGCAAAACACTTGGCGGCAAAATCAGTCCCGAAGGGAACGACCCCGTTACAATGTTATACAGCTATTTAACAACCCCAAGATGGTACTCACCTCGATGGTTTCACGAAGGAATTGCAGTATTTATGGAAACATGGATGTCGGGAGGAATGGGACGTGTATTGGGAGGTTATGATGAAATGGTTTTTAGAACTATGGTTTTGGATAGCTCCTATTTTTATAAAGTGGTTGGACTTGAAACAGAAGGAACAACAATTGATTTTCAGGTTGGAGTTAATTCGTATTTATACGGTACCCGCTTTGTAAGCTACTTGGCAAATAAATACGGAGTTTATAAATTAAAAGAATTTTATTCCCGAACCGATTCAAGCTCACGATTTTATGCCGATCAATTTGAAAATGTTTATGGAGTTGATGTTGAAGACGAGTGGGATAATTGGATTAGTTTTGAAAAAGAATTTCAAATGGAAAACATAAAAAAAATATCTAAGTACCAGCCAAGCAAATTCAAGCCTATAACAAACATTAATCTTGGTTCGGTATCCCGTTCATTTTATAATTCCAGGGAAAGAAAAATTATTACTGCTGTTAATTACCCCAATTCATTAGCAAAAATATGCGCAATAAACATTGATAACGGCAAATTGGAAAAGATTATGGACGTTAACAGCCCATCGTTATATTATGTAACATCGCTTGCTTATGATGATTCCGCAAACAGGATATTTTGCTCATCAAACAATTCAAACTGGCGAAATTTGTTAAGCTACGATATAAACGATAATAAAGAAAAGGAATTAATTGAATATAGCCGCGCCGGTGATTTTGCATTTAACAAAAAAGATAAATCACTTTTTGGTATTCAAAATTTTAACGGCCGAATATCTATTGTGTGCGCTTTCCCGCCCTACGATAAATGGGAAACTATATATACAATCACTTATGGTAAAAGTTTTTTTGATATAGATGTTTCACCGGACGGAACCAAACTTTCGGGAACTTTAAGTCAGGTATCGGGAAAGCAGGAATTAATTTGTTTTGACCTGGATTCGTTAAAATCAGGGAACTCAAATTACAACAAGATATTCGAATTTGAGGACAATTCAGCCTCTAATTTTGTATTTACTCCTGATAATAAATATTTAGTAGGCACGTCCTATTATACCGGCGTTTCCAATGTTTATCGAATTAACCTAAAAACAAAAGAAATGGAAATTTTAACCAACTCCGAATCAGGCTATTTTAGACCAATGCCAATTTCAAATGATTCAATGGTTGTTTTTAGATATACAACAGAAGGGTTAACACCTGAATTAATGAAAATAGAACCTTTAGCAGATGTTAACTCCATTGATTACTTAGGACAGCAGGTAATTAAAAACAACCCAATTGTGGAAAGTTGGATGTTGGCACCCCCGGTAGAACCTAAAGCAGAAGAAAATAAAGAAGGGAAATATAATACTTTTACCGAAATTAAATTTGCTTCAGCTTTTCCAATTGTACAGGGATATAAAGATTTTGCCGCATTTGGGTATAAATTTCGATTTTCGGATCTTACATCAATAAACAGTCTTGATTTTTCCATTTCATATTTACAAAACAAACTACTGGCAAAAAAAGAACGTCTGCATGCAGCGCTAAATTATTCGTATTGGGATTGGACAATTTCGGGGTCTTACAATAAAGCCGATTTTTACGATTTGTTTGGCCCAACAAAAACAAGCCGAGCCGGATATGAATGTTCAATTAAGTATAACAACAATATATATAATTTTAAACCTTATAATTTTGAGTATACGATAAAACTTTCAATGTTCGGCGATTTAGAAATAATCCCCGGATACCAAAATATTGCTGCCGAATTTAACAAAGTGTACAGCGGATCGTTTAATTTGACTTACAGCAAAATGCGTAAGTCTATTGGTGCTGTTGAAAGTGAACAGGGATATGATTTGAATTTGTACGTGCAGGATTATTATGTAAATAAAGACAACTTTCCAAAAGTATTTGCCACTTTAAATTTTGGGCATCTTTTACCAATACGAAATACATCTATTTGGCTGCGTACCGCATTAGGACATTCGTTTGGAATTACAAACAATCCGTTTGATAATTTTTATTTTGGCGGATTTGGAAATAATTATGTCGATCATCTTTCCGTACAAAGATACAGAGATTATGATAGTTTTCCCGGTGTGGAAATAAATGAAGTGGGCGGTAAAAATTTTGGAAAAGCTGTTTTGGAATTAAATTTAGCACCTGTTAGATTTAAAAGATTGGGATTCTTAAGCTTTTACTCTACTTATATGCGTTTATCTTTATTTGGAATGTCCCTTGCCACTAATCTTGATAAAGAAGAATTACGAACTTATATTTACAACTATGGTACTCAACTCGATTTTGAGATGGTTTTATTTTCGTTATTAAAATCCACAATATCGTTTGGTTATGCACGCGCTCACCAAAACAACCGGTTCCCGTCCGATGAAATTATGGTTTCATTAAAATTATTATAGATTTGGATTTGGACAGGCGGGAATTAAATTAAAATTTTAATTCCTTTGAAATTTGTTTTAATTAAAAATTCACAGTTGATGAATTCCAGCTGATTCCGCATCTGTTTTTGGCATAAATAATCAGAATATCCGCTAGAATTAAAAGGATATTAATACCCGTTAATCTAATTAACTAAAATTCAGGGCATTATTTTATTACGAATAAATGTTGCGGCTTATTTAAAACACAAAAGGGGCATAACCCCTTTTGTAAAAACTGTCCCCCGATCCTAATTTTATACTACTTTTTTAGGTCTTCCGGGTTTTTTAGGCAGTACTTCTTTAATTGCCTTTTTTACTTCCTCTTTGTTTTTTAGGTCAACTTTGGCTTCAACAGCACGAATATACTTTCTTACTGTTTTACGGTCATGACCGGTTTCTTCGGCTATAGACTTAATACTTTGTCCTTTACCGTATTTGCGAACGATGTCGCCGATTTCTTTTGAGGTAATTTGTGTAAATGCCATATACTCACCTGTAAATTAGTTGTTATGTACAATGAATAATATAACTAAATCCATATATAAAAGTAAAGTATTTTTTTTGCGAAAATATATTTTTTTGAAAAAAATATTCAACATTGGGAATAAAAGCATTATTTCCCGCATTATTTGGGGTTTTTATCTACCCAAATTATTTCAGGTTCAAGAATCACTTTACTTTTAATAGAATTTGATATTAAACAATGTTCTTCGGACTTGTCAATCACTTTGTAAGCTTTTTCAATGTCACCTTGGTTGTTGATAGTTATGATCGGTTTAAGAGTTATTTCAGAGATCATAAATTTGCCGTCAACTTTTTCAAGCTTGCCAACAGCATCACCCGAATAATCGCTAAATTCCAATTTCGAATTCTCGGCAATTGCTAAAAAAGTGGTCATCAAACAAACGTTTACAGCGGCCACTAACAAATGTTCAGGCGACCAGGTATTTGGTACTCCCTTAGGGAATTCGGGGGGCGTAGCAACGGTTATAGGCGTCATCTCGCCTTCATTAAGTTCACCAATGCGTCCCATTTTCCAACTTACGTTTGTTTTATAAAAAAATACATTATCCATATTTTCCTCTTTAATCTTTACATTCATCAATATTTAAGTACTGCATTAACTTTTTATGCATGTCTTCTGTTACTTCTTCATTATAATTTTTGTAAAATTCAATTGTTTTTTCTACAGAATCAAGATAATTTTTACACGTGTTGCAATTTTGGACATGATTTTTTATTGCAACACATTTGGGAGAATCTATTTCTTCCCCAAGATTTTGGCATAAATGATTAATTGCCTCATTACAGGTAATACTAATTTGTTCCATTCTTAATATACTCATTTAATTCGTTTCTTAAAAAAGTTCTGGCTCTATGGAGACGTGATTTTACCGCGGGAATACTTAATTTGGTAATTTCACTTGTTTCCTCTGTTGATAACTCTTCCACATCGCGCAATAAAAACACAATTCTGTATTCGGGGGCAAGATTTTTAATGGCATTATCCAAATGTTTTTTCAACTCTTCGTTTTCCATTATTTTATCGGGTGCGGCATCCCACTCTGCTATTTCCCCTTCGTTGATAACGTCATTATTATCATCATAAGCCTGAAAACTAAATTTAGGGTTATTTCGGGCCTGCATTAAACAATGATTTGAAACAATGGTATAAAGCCAAGTAGAAAGTTTTGATTTCCCGCTAAATTGATTTAACGATTTTACCATACTTAAAAACGTTTCCTGCATTGTATTTTCAGCTTTATCTTTATTTCTGCATACTTTAAAAGCAAAATTATAAACCGTTTGTTCATAATTTTTAACTAGTTCGGCAAGAGCTTTTTGATCTCCGTTTTGCGCATGCTTAATTAATACTTCTTCTTCCATTAATATGATAAAATTATTATTAGTGATTAATTAATTGTCTAAGTTTTTCCAAATATATAAACAAGCAATGGAGCTATAAGGGTTCCAATTATTTGTTTCAGCAATATTTTTTACTTCAGATTCAGTAGGGAGTTTTTCCAAATTATAAGTTTTCATTACTCCTTTTTTTATTCCCAAATCACTTACCGGAAGCACGTTTAATCGTCCAAGCGTAAATATTAAAAACATATGCGCTGTCCATATACCAATTCCTTTAACCTGGGTAAGAGCATCAATTATTTCTTCATCTGTTTTTAAGTCAATATTTTTTAGTGTAAGCTGTTTATTTATTATTTTGCTGCATAAATCTTTTACATAAATTACTTTAGCTTTCGACAATCCAAACTGCCTGATTACAAGATCATCCGTATCTAAAATATCCTTTGGTTTAGGTTGTTTGCCAAAGTGTTCAATAAATCTATTTTTTATACATGCGGCAGCTTTAACCGATAATTGCTGCCCAATTATAGCACTTAACAAAGCATTTAAATAATTTCTATGCGATTGTATATTGCATTTACCAAACTTTTTTATTATTGTTGATAACTGTTTATCGTTATTAATTAAATGCTGAACACCTAATTCAAATATGTCTTTATTCATAAAATAAGCTTTAAAATGGAAAACAAAATAACACTTACATTCAAAAATAACAAGTTACTGAAAAATACCGATACTTCTAAGATAAATTTTAAAGAAATTAAAGGCAAACTTGTTACTCTTAAAGAAGGTGAAATTCTTTACCGCGAAGGTGAAACTTCCGAGTACATATATTTAATAGTTAGTGGTGAAGTTAAAATAATTGCCAAGGATGAATCGGACAATTCCAAATCTTTAACATTAACTGAAAATGATTTTTTTGGACATGTGGATTTTTACGAATCTACCGCCCGAAAAACGAGTGCATTTGGTATAAAAGATTCCTATTTGATTGCGGTTTCAAAGGCTGAAATGAATAACCTGCTTTGGCAGGATGTGACCATTTTACAAAACTTAAAAACATTATGCTCGTTTGATGAACCAGAATTGGATAATAATTTAACAACAAATGAAAAACCTGCGGACTTGCTGCCAGAAATTCCCGATTTTAATTCTTTTGAATCACAAGCTAATGACGAATTTAATATTAACCTTACACTAGAAGACGATACATCAGATAATAATAACATCAATATTGATTCCGATAGTTTTAAATTGGAAGATTTTAATACTGAAGTTGGATTCGGGGATAAAAATATAGAATTAACTCAAACCGGGGATACAAATTTAACCGACAATCTGCCGGAATTTTTAGACGACGAGGAACCTGAAAATATTGAAATGAGTTTTTCCGAAGATTTGCTTATAAATCAGTTAAACACTACTAATTTTATTTCAGAAGAACTAACGCCCCAAACAGAAGAGACGCAATATACAGAGGGAAAAGCAAATAATTTTAATGTTAACAGCGATTTTTATAAACAATTTGAGCAGCTGAACACAAATAATTTGACCGAGGATTTGGAAAAAGATAATATTACTCAACAGAATAATTTTTCAAATAAAAAAGATAACGAAGAATTTAACGTTGAGGGTTTCACCTCAAACAATTTTTCTATTATTGACGATTTTTCTTTAACCAAAACAGAAGAAACCGAAAACGACAATTTTTTAAGTGATTTTAACAGCCCTCAGCTCAATGAATATCCTAAAAGCTTTGAAGATTTTAACGGCTTGGAAACTATAAAAAATACAATTTTGGATGATGATATTAAAGAGAAAGATTTATTAAATACCGATTTGGGAGCTTTACGATTTGAAGATGATGATATTATTAAACCCGAAGGAGACATTGAAGAGTTAGAACAGTTGGAAGGTTTTGACAAAGAACAATTTCTAAAATCGGAATTTGAAGAATTATATAAAAAAGAAGACAATGTTTCTAATTATGAAGACGCCAAACTGGATTTTAATATGGGCGGCGGCAAGGAAGAAATATTGGACTTAGATCAAAATCAGATTTTAGGATCCGACAAAGAGGTCAATTTACAGGACGCAGAAATTAAAATCGAGAAAATTGAAGAACCGTACAAAGCTATAATCGAGGAACTAGAAACTAACGAAGTTAGAGATATTCCAATCAACAGAGCGGTAATGAATATCGAACAATTAAAAATGATATTAAAGGCTGCACAATTAGTAAGTTCAAAAATTAAATTGGATGATGTTTTACAAAATATTGTATCGGTTGCAACAAATTTAACCAATTGCGATAGAGGCACATTGTACCTTGTTGATAAAGAAAAAGATGAAATATGGTCCAAAATTGCAATGGGAAACGAACTTAAAGAAATCCGTCTCAAAATAGGAGACGGGGTTGCAGGTTGGGTAGCCAAAACAGGCGAGATTGTAAACATCACAGACGCCAAGACTGACAGCCGATTTAAGTCTTCGTTTGACAAAACAAGCGGATATCAAACAAAAAGTATGATTTGTTATCCAATTAAAAATGCCGAAGGGGAAATAATTGGTGTTCATCAGTTATTGAACAGTCGCAGCGGAATGTTTAACGAACTAGATGAAGAGTTTTTAAACGCAATCTCAATTCATGCTTCAATTGCTTTGGAAAATGCCGAATTAGTTGAAAAACTTTTACAATTTGAAAGAATATCATCGCTGGGGAAAATGGCCAACTTTTTAATTCAAGATATTAAAAATCCTGTTTTAATAAGCAAAAAATATGCAGAACACTTAAAAAATAAAAATTTACCTCAAGATGTTACGCGTATACTTGATATGATTCTTGAACAATTAAATCAAGTTGCCGATTTGGTATTAACAACTTCAAATTACTCCGAAAAAAACAAAGTACTGCGCCAAATAAATACAAACATTATTTCAGTATTAAATGATTACACATCCAGAATTGATTCCTTAGTCCATAAAAAGAATTGTACTATTGTTAATAAATTTGATGTTGACGCTTTGGTTAGGGTTGACTTAAAAGAATTTTATCAGGGTTATCAACATATTATTAAAAATGCCGCCGAGGCAATGCCGGATGGTGGAACAATTACAGTTACTACGGAAAAAGAAGGGACCTTTGTAAAAATATCAATTAAAGATAATGGACTTGGAATTCCTGATAGTATAAAAGATAAAATTTTTGATCCGTTTATGTCGCATGGCAAAAAAGAAGGTACCGGTCTTGGATTGTCTATTACTAAAAAGATTATTCAGGAACATGGCGGCACAATTACGGCAATCAGCTCATTAGGACAAGGATCCACATTTATTATAAAATTGCCTATTGCCCAAGACTTTTAATTTAGCATGTCATATAATTTAATTATAATTTTGGGTCCCACTGCAACAGGTAAAACAAAACTTGGGGCAAAGTTAGCTTATGCTTTTAATGGCGAAATAATCTCCGCCGATTCACGTCAAGTTTATAAAACAATGGATATTGGAACAGGCAAAGATTTAGGGGAATATACTATTGAAAATATTAATATCCCTTATCATTTAATTGATATAATTGAACCTTTTAGCGAATTTGATTTATTTAAGTTTAATACTTTATTTTATGAATCTTATAATGATATAAACCAATCAAAAAAATTACCGTTTTTGGTGGGCGGAACGTCATTATATTTATATTCAATAATTAAGGGTTACAACCTGGCACCTGTTGATTTTGAAAGCGAAGAATATATAAAACTATCTTGTTTATCAATTGAAGAATTAAAAGAAATTATATTAAACTTTGATACCAAACTGCACAACACTACCGATCTTATTGACAAGGAAAGAATGATTAAATCCATAATCATTCATAATACTAAAACATCAGGTCAACATAATACTAACCCATTATTAAACCCTTTAATTATTGGAGTACAGTTACCCCTCGAAGTAATTAAACAACGGATAACAGAACGGCTGCAATTACGATTAAATAACGGAATGATTGATGAAGTAAACCAATTAATCAAAAACGGGGTTACGCTGGAAAAACTTCTATTTTTTGGCCTTGAGTACAAGTATATTGGATTATATCTCTTCAATCAATTGAATTATAACGACATGTATCAAAAACTTAATAGTGCAATATATCAGTTTGCCCGCAAGCAAATTAAGTGGTTCAGGAAAATGGAACGTGAGGGTGTAAAAATTAACTGGATTGATGGTGCCGATTATGATAAAGCAAAAGAAATTATAAACTTTACTTATTGGAGCAGCTAAGAGTATTTATGAATAATCCCCTTCCCGTTGAAATAAACAAATATCTATTAAAATATAAAATACCCGGCTGGTCAATTGAAAAAGATGTTAACAATAAATTTACGTGCATTATTGTTATTCCCGCAATTTCCGAATACCAAAATATTATCAATTTAATTGACTCCTTAAAAATAAACAATAAACTATTTTTTAAGGAAACATTAATAATTTTTGTAATAAATAATCTTCAAAGTACAAACGAAAACATAAAAGCCGATAATTACAAAGCAATTAAATATTTAAACGAATTAAGTTTTTCGGAAAAAGAAGAGTTAAATATTGCCGTTGTTGATGCATCAAGCAGCGGGAAAGAATTGCCTGAAAAAGACGGCGGTGTTGGTTATGCACGGAAGATAGGTATGGATATAGCCCTTAACTATTTTGATTATTCCAAACAAAATAATTTGCTTGTATGCTTAGATGCTGATTGTTTGGTTGAATCGAACTATTTTGAAACAATACACAGTTATAAAAACAAAGGTTTAAGTGCCGGTTATATCCCTTTTAAGCACAAATTTAGCGAACTTGAAGAAGAGAAATATGCCATTATTTGTTATGAGATATTTTTAACTTATTATGTGGCGGGATTGGTTTATGCTGGTTCACCCTTCGGATTTCATTCGATAGGTTCAACAATGGTTTGCAGACCCGAATTATATATAAAAATTCAGGGAATGAATAAAAAGAAAGCTGCCGAAGACTTTTATTTTATGGAAAAACTGGCTAAACTTACCAAAATTGAAGTTTTAAAAGGCACGTACGTTTATCCACAAGGCCGAAAATCGTGGAGGGTTCCATTTGGAACCGGACAAAGAATAACCAGATATCTTTTACACGAACAAAATGAATATTTATTATATGACACTCAGATATTTAATATCCTTAAAAAATGGAATGAGATTTTTTTAAGCCGTGAAATATATTCAAGCAGTTATTATTTGGAAAAAGCCGGACAAATTAACTTACACCTTAAAAATTACCTAATTAATAATTCCTTTGCGGCATCTTGGGATAAAGTATTATCAAATAATAAATCCCCGGAACAAATTAACAGACAAAAGATTTATTGGTTTGATGGTTTCCGCACCTTAAAATTGGTGCATTATTTACGCGATTTAGCTTTTCCAAACAAGGAAATGTTTATTGTATTAGAGGATTTTTTTTCGGTTAACCATATTCCTTTTTTATTAAAATTTCCGCCATTAATTCCGGAAATTTCAATTCAGCAGAAATATTTAGAAATATTGACTTTTTTTATAGAAAACAATTCCTAAAAATCAATTATTATACTGTTTTGGGCTTAAAAACAAAAAAATAATTTATAAATAGATTTTTTTTTTTTAATTTAAACTTTATTTATTAAAATGTGTAAAACAGCAAAATGCTGTTTATATCTTTTTTATTATGGCACATTACTCAAGTAAAACTGATAAAGATCATAAAGTGTTAATATGATTTTTAGAATAGCTTAAATCACTAAATATTTTACTATTTTAGTTTGCAGACAAGCTATTGTATTTAGAATATGCAGAATAACCGGCATATTAATACACCGAGGAATACGAGGAATATTCAACCGATAAATTTTATCTGTTGAAGGTGATAATATGATTTAGGGAACGATTAGATAAAGTTTTATCGAGAAATGTGATAGGTGCTGAAATGATAAATGATTTGCAGTTATTAAATAAGGTCTTAAAAATTCAAAAAGACTTTATTATTAAAAACGACAACTTAAAGACAATTACCGAAATATTTAAGTTAATACTTGAAGTTACAAATAGCAGCTTAGGTTTTGTTGGGGAATATAAATTGGATAATTGCGACCACCTTGATTTTATAATTGATACCAGAAAAGAATTTTTATTAAACAATCATATTTCCGATGAAAAAACACTTGGTGATTTTGGTAGGGATGAGTATCAGCGCAAACTTTTAATTAAAAACAAAGAAGATCTAAATTCCGGCATAATAAACAATAATGAATTTAATTATATGTTAATTCCAATTTGTATTGAAAATAATACAATAGGATTATTTGGAATAGCCGATAAAAACACTGCTTATTCATCAGACTTAGTAGTTTTTTTAGAATCAATAATAATAGGTTTAGCTCAAAATTTATATGCAAAAAAGAATAAAGAACAGCATAAAATTGACACCTTAAAATTGCGTAAAAAAGAACTTTACCTTTCAGCATTAAATACAATTGCAGGTTTATTAATGCGTGAACATGAAATATTTCCATGGCAGGCAATTGTTGATGAACTTGGGAAAGCGACCGGAACGTCAAGAGTAACCATTAATTTATTGGATATTTTACAAAACGGGGAATTAGCTGCCTTTGCATGCGCCGAATGGTGCAATACAAATATTAGTGCTGAAATTAACAACGTGCCGGCACTTTATCTTAACGAAAACACTCAAAGGCTGTTTGAAATTATACAAAAAGGGGAAGTTGTTGATATTTGTGTATCCAAAATCCCCGAAGAACCGCTAAAAGAACTTTTTATGAAACAAGGGACAAAATCTATTCTTGTTATACCAATATTAATTGATAATGTTTTTTATGGTATTTTAGGATTTGATAACTGTGTTGACGAAAAAGAATGGGCTTTGGATGAAAAAGAATATTTAATAACAGCAACAGAATATATTAGTTTGGCACTAAAAAGAAAATACACGGAAAACGCCCTCAACCTAAGCGAGGAAAAATTTAGGACATTTGCCGATTTTACTTTTGATATGGAATATTGGGTTAATCCCGATGGTCAGATGCTGTTTGTTTCTAATGCCTGTAAAAGAATTACCGGATATAATCAAGAGGAATTTCTTAAAAATAACGATTTGACAACATCACTAATTTATCCTGAAGATTTAAATATTTATAATAACCATTTAAATGAATATCATACTTTTAATGGCAACCCCAGCGAATGTATTGTGGAATTTAGAATAATTGCAAAAGATGGTAAAATCACCTGGATTCAACACGGCTGCAATGCGGTTTATAGCAAAAAAGGTCAATATATTGGCAGGCGTGCCAGCAATCGTGATATCACAGAAATGAAACAAGCAGTAGAACAATTAAGCAAAAGTAAAGAGAACAACAAAGCATTAGTTGAAGCAATACCCGATTTATTGTTTTTAGTATCTAAAGATGGAGTTGTTTTAGATATTAAATTTAATAGTAATAAAATAATAAAAAATCCCAGAGAGAACTATTTAAACAAACAGATAAAAGAATTAGTAACTTCGGATATTGCTGAACAGGCCTATGAAAAACTTAGATTAGCACTTAAAAATAAAACAGTTCAGTTATTGGAAGTTGGTTACGGTAAAGATAACAACATACATTATTTTGAGTGCCGATTTGTTGTATTTGAAGAAAATAAAGCACTGGTGTTAGTGCGCGATATAACCGATAGTAAAGCGGTTGAATCGGCATTAATGGAGGCTAAAGAACACGCCGAACAAGCCGATAAAATGAAAACTCAATTTTTGGCTCAAATGTCGCACGAAATTCGTACTCCAATAAATGCAATTTTATCTCTAAATTCCCTAATTAAGGATGAGGTTAGAGGGAAAATTGACAATGATGTATATGATTTGTATAACAGCATTGAATCTGCCGGGAGAAGATTGATTAGAACAATTGACTTATTATTAAACATGTCGGAATTGCAAACCGGTGCTTATGATGCAAAATTTGTTAAATTTAATCCGGCCGAAATCATTACTTCAATTATTAAAGAAATGGAAGTTATTGCCAAACAAAAAAAATTACATTTAATTTTTAATATAAAAACCGAAAATGCCGAAATATTTGGTGATCAATATAGTATTGCTCAAATAATTATTAATTTATTGGATAATGCTATAAAATACACAAAAATCGGTAAAATTGAAATTGATCTGTTAAAAAAAGAAAACGGAAAAATTTCTATTATTATAAAAGACACCGGCATTGGAATTAAAAAAGAATTTATACCTAAATTATTCGATCCTTTTACCCAGGAAGAAGAGGGATATATTCGTTCGTTTGAAGGAACCGGCTTGGGACTAGCCTTAGTAAAACGTTATTGTGATATTAACAATGCAACAATTGAAATTGAAAGCGAAAAAGGAGAAGGTACAAAAATTCAAATCGGATTTTCAACAAAAGACTTTAATTCTACTTTTATAAATAATTAATAAGCCGTTAAAGTGAAAAACATAACAAATTCCAATCAAATATTAACTAACGACTACAAAAATATATTAGCACAAATTCCTCAGCCTTTGTGGATTTACAAAAGCAGCGACAAAAAATTTATTTTAATAAACAAAGAAGCTTTAAATAAATATAAAATAAAAGAAGACAATATCTCGTTATTAAACAAAGATATGTTTGTAATAAATAGTTACTCCGAAAATAATTTATCAACCAATATTTTTTTTGAAAACCACAAAAACAGTCAAAATGAAATATTTGTTGCAAAAGTAAGAAGGACAAAATTATTATTTAATAGCGAGGATGTTTTTGTTGAGATAATTGAAGATGTTACAAATCAGGAACTAGAAAAGGAACGATTTAACTTATTTAAAACCGCCCTTGAATCAACTTCAAACGGAATTATGCTTACAGATAAGTTCGGCAATGTTGAGTGGAGTAATAATGCTTTAACCGAACTTACCGGATATACTCAAGATGAAATTATTGGAAAAAATAGTCGTCAGTTTTTAAATTCCGGCCAAACAAAAAAAAGTGTATTTACAAATTTATGGCGTACAATTCTTTTAGGTAAGGTTTGGCACGGTGAACTGATAAACAGAAAAAAGGATGGTTCTTTATATCTTGAACAGCAGACAATAAATCCGGTTTATAATCAAGCCGGCCAAATCACTCATTTTATTGCGGTCAAAGAAGATATTACCGAAAAAAGGAAATACGAAGAAGAAAAAAACAATTTATTAATTCGTTTGCAAATATCTAAAGGCCTTGCGGAAACAAATTTAATACAAAACAACGAATTAATTGAACAACTTGCGCGAAGTGAGGAAAAATTAGTTAAACTTTTTGACTCGATGCAGGATTTAATTTTTGTTGTTGATGATAAAGATCACTTTGTGGAATTCCATAGACCTCAGAAAATTCAAAACAAATCACAGTATGAAGGATTTATAGGAAAAAAATATTTTGAAGTGTTCCCTGACGAATTAAGCGAATTTGTAAAAAAAGCTTTAAATGAGTTAAAAAGCGGCAAAGAATCTACTCAATTCGATTATAGTTTGGTTTCATCCGGCACCAAGGAGTGGTTCTCGGCCAACGCAAGTTTAATTATGGGAACCGAAAATAATAATTTTGCTTTTTTATTTGTAGTTAGGGATATAACCGATAGAAAAGAAGCTGAGGAAGAAATTAAAAAACTATCTTTTGAATATGAAAGAGTTTTTAACGGCACTCAAGATTCATTATTTTTATTAGAGGTTATAGATGGAGAAAAATTTAGATTTATTAGGAATAATCTTTCACACCAAAATTTAACAGGTTTATCGCTTGAACAAATTCAAGGGAAATATCCCATTGATATTTTAGGCGAAGAGTTGGCGTTATCTGTTGAGCAAAATTACATTAGCTGCTTAAAAGCCGGATCAAGTATTACATACGAAGAAAGTTTAGATTTACCGGCAGGTAAACGGAAATGGTTAACTACACTTACCCCTATATATGAAGAGAATATAATTAAATTTATTGTCGGGTCTTCTTTAGACATTACCGAAAAAAAGAAAATTGAACGGGAATTAATTGAAAGCGAAAGAAGATTAAGAGAAGTTATTAATTTGGTTCCCCACTTTATTTTTGCAAAAGATATTGCCGGAAATTATTTAATGGTTAACAAAGCTATTGCCCAGGCATTAAATACCACACCCGAAGAACTTCTCAGCAAAAAAGATAAAGATTTTTTAAATAATATTGAACAAATTACTAAAAGCCGTGATGAAGATTTTGATATTATAGTTTCAAATACCGAAAAACATATTCCCGAAGAAACATATATTAGAGCTGACGGCAGTAAAAGATATTTGCAAACAACAAAAATACCATTTAAGTTTTCGGCCAACAGCCGGCCTGCAATATTAGGTGTTTCGGTTGATATAACGGATTTAAAACAAACAGAGCTTTCACTACTGGAAAATCAATCAAAACTTGAAAAAGCGCTTGAAGAAATTGAATGGAAAAACAACCAGTTAAAAATGGCAAAGGAATTGGCCGAGGATGCCAATAAAACAAAAAGTGAATTTTTAGCTAACATGAGTCATGAAATTAGAACACCGATGAATGCCATTTTGGGGTTTGCTGAAATTTTACTTAATACCACCAAAGATATAAAAGCAAAAAACTACTTAAATAATATCCTAACAAGTGGTAAAACATTGCTGGGATTAATTAATGATATTTTAGATTTATCAAAAATCGAATCCGGGAATTTTACTTTAACTTATGAACCAATTGATTTTAGATCTATATTAAATGAAATAAATTTAATGTTCCAGCAAAAAGTTACCGAAAAAGGAATTAATATGTTTTTGGATATACCCGAATCATTTCCAAAAGGGATTATTTTTGATGAAATTAGAATTAGACAAATTTTAATTAATTTGGTAAGTAATGCGGTTAAATTTACAAAAAGCGGTTATATTAAAATAAAAACTTATATTACCACTAATTCGAACGAAAACAACTGTTTGTATATTATTGTTGAAGATACAGGAATTGGGATAGTAAATGGTGAACTTTCTGTAATTTTCGAATCTTTCCGCCAGGCAAGAAATTTAAGCACAAAACATTATGGGGGAACCGGACTTGGTTTAACAATTACTAAGCGATTGGTGGAAATGATGGGGGGTAATATATTTGTTGAAAGTGAATTTAATAAAGGAAGTTCGTTTATTGTAGTTTTTAATAATATTAATTTGGCAGAACCTCAAAACATTAAAAGAAGCGAATACGAATGGGGTAATATTAAAATTAATTTTAAATTTGGGAAGATATTGATTATTGATGATATCCGAAAAAATATTGAAGTTGTAAAAGGTTATTTGGATATGTACAATATAAACGTAATTGACTCTTTATCTGCGGCTGAAGGAATTGAAATTGCAGAAAAAGAGAAACCGGATTTAATTTTAATGGATTTAAGAATGCCTGATATGAATGGTTATGAAGCAGTAAAAATTTTAAAATCAAAAAACTCCACAAAAGATATTCCGGTTATTGCTTTTACTGCATCAACAATGAATGATAATGTTAACGACATTAAAGCAAATTTTGATGGTTTTTTGATGAAGCCTATCCAAAACAACCAATTAATTAGCGAATTGGCAAAATATATCCCTCATACAACAATCGATAATGTTTCTGAAATAGAATCATTTATTAAATCGGATACAGACACCTTTATCACTTATAGTGAAGAAGAAAAAAATATAATTAATCAAAAACTTATTTTGTTTGAAAAACAATTTGTTCGTAGTTTTGCAGAGATAAATGAATATCTATCTCTTGACGACTTAGGCAGTTTAGTTGCCTCAGTAGAAGAATTCAGGAAAGATCACGAATTAACTATTTTAGATGATTATATTAATAAACTTTCCGAAGGATATTTAAGTTTTGACATTGAATTGGTCCAAAAATTACTTAGCAAATTCCAGCCTTATTTGGATAGCATTAAACTGAAGCTTATTTAATTTAAAGAGAAAATGTTATGGCAGAAAAAAATAAAATACTTATTGTTGATGACCAGCCTAAAAATTTGCAGCTTGCAGCTACTGTGCTTAATCCTTATTATAAATTATTAATTGCGGATTCCGGTGAAAAAGCAATTAAAATAGCATTCGATAAACAACCTGATTTAATATTATTGGATATTATGATGCTTGAAATGTCCGGTTTTGAAGTTTGTAAAAGATTAAAAGAGAAAAACGAGACAAAAGAGATACCAATTATATTTTTAACAGCTAAAACTGAAGAAGAGGATATTGCAAAAGCTTTTGATATTGGAGGAGTTGATTATATAACTAAACCATTTAAAACAAAAGAAGTTCTTGCCAGAATTAAAACACATCTGGATTTAAAAAACGCTAAAGATTTTATTGCGAAACAAAATGCCGAATTAATTAAAGTTAACAACGAAAAAGATAAATTCTTTTCGATTATTGCGCATGACCTTAAAAGTCCATTTACCGGCTTTTTAAGTTTGACCGAAATGATGGCTCACGAAATTGACGATTTTACCGCTGACGAATTAAAAACTGTGGTTATAAGCCTTAAGGACTCAGCTTCAATTTTATATAAACTTTTAGAAAATCTTCTTGAGTGGTCACTAATTAGACGCGGACTTTCTGAAACGAAGTTTGAAAATTTGGTAATTAACAATTTAGTTGATTATAATTTAGAAATAATACGCGCCAAAGCAGAACAAAAGAAAATAACGCTTAAAAATGATACTCCCGAAAATATTGAAGTTTTTGCCGATAAACATATAATTAATACAGTTTTGCGAAATCTCATATCCAATGCAGCTAAATTTACGTCTGAGGGCGGAATAATTACTGTTGGCGCAAAACACGTTGATAATAATTTTGTTGAAGTTTGCGTAAAAGATACCGGAATGGGTATTTCGGAAAAAGATATTAACAAATTATTTAGACTTGATGAAAAAGTATCCGGAGTAGGTACTGCCGGTGAATCTGGCACAGGATTGGGTTTATTGCTATGTAAAGAGTTAATTGAAAAGAATAACGGCTCAATAAAAGTTGAAAGTGATATTGGAAAAGGGACTACATTTTATTTTTATTTGCCTAATTGTAAAGATGGCTAATAGTTATTTAAATATTAATTTATAAAAACAAACAAATTATATTATCAAAAACCTTAGTTTAAAAAGCAAAATACTTGCCGCTTTAATATTTGTGGGAATTGTATCTGTATGTGTTACAGGGTGGATTACTTATACTAACGCAAAGGACACTTTAGAAGCAATAACTTTTGAACGTTTGACCTCGGTTAGAGAGAACAAAAAACGCCAAATTGAAAGCTATTTTGATGAGATTAACAAACAGATAAAAACGTTAAGCGAAGATAAATTTATTACCGAGACCTTCAAATCATTATCTACTTTGTCATTGAATTATAAAACTCCAAATAAACAATTGGAAGATTTTATTTTAAGATTTTCAGAAAGATATAATATTGACGAAATACTTTTTTTTAATACAACAACTAAAAACATTGTTTATTCTCTGCGCACAAAAGATAAAAAATCCTCTATCGATAGTTCATTTATTAATAACTATTCCACCTTTGTTTTGCGTATTATTAACAACAATCTCAAATCAGTTGTTTTTTCGGATTTAATTCCTTCAAGCGATAACAAACACGTAATAAGTTTTTTAGCTTCTACACCTGTAATTGTTGACGGGCAAAAAACCGGTGCTATTATACTAAGAATATTAAATTCTAAAATTAACGAAATAATGACCAGCAATAATAATTGGAAGGATGCGGGTTTTGGTGAAACAGGGGAGGCTTATATTGTTGGGGCAGATTATAAATTGCGAAACAATTCTCGATTTTTTATCCAAAAACAAACCGAATATTATAAACTTTTAAAAAAATCAAAAATTGATGAATTTACTATAAATTTAATTAAAAAAAACAACTCTTCAATTCTTTTGCAAACCGCAAAAACCAAAGCTGTTAAGGAAGCACTTTCCGGAGTTACGGATACTAAATTAATACTTGATTACAGAAATATTGAAGTTTTAAGCTCGTATACACCAATTAATATTTATGGTCTAAAGTGGGTCATTCTTGCCGAAATTGACACTCGTGAAGCATTTAGCTCTATTTATATTTTACGTGAAAAACTTATAATGATAAGTCTTTTGATTATTATTATGGCCGCCTTAATTGGAGTAATTATTACACAAACTATTCTGCGTCCTTTAAATAATGTTATTACAATGGCTCAAAAATTCAGTAATGGCGATTTAACTTATAGAAATCCGATAATAATTAAAAACGAATTTGGAATTCTTGTTGATACATTAAATAATATGGCGGAAAATTTATTAAACAAAACCACCTTATTAAATGAAAAAATTACCGACAAAAACAGAATTGAAGAAGAATTAAAATTATCGGAAGAAAAATTACGCAGTCTTTCGATGCATTTGCAAACCATACGTGAAGAAGAAAGGAAAGGTATTGCCCGCGAGATACATGACGAATTAGGGCAGTCATTAAATGCTATTAAATTAAAGTTATCGTTATTTAAACAAGAGTTTTTATTTGAAAATACCGATACTATTAAAAACTTGGACGATGTTTTTGTTTTAATTGACGAAACTATTCAATCCGTAAAAAGATTAATTACACAGTTAAGACCGCAGCTTTTGGATGATTTGGGTCTTATTGCCGCAATTGAATGGTATACTAGAGAATTTGAAAAAAGCGCAAAAATTGCATGTAATTTAACTATATTTCAAAACGATTTTGATATTGAACCCGAAAAAGCAATTTCAATTTTCCGTGTATTTCAAGAAACATTAACTAATGCAGCCCGACATTCCCACGCCAGCCAACTTGAAATTAATTTAACAAAAAACAATAGATTTATACAAATGATAGTTGAAGATAACGGCATTGGAATAACAGAAGAGCAGATTAACAATTCTAAATCTTTTGGATTGCTTGGCATGAAAGAACGTGTAAATTATTGGGGCGGAAAAATAATTATTGAGGGTTTTAGCAATAAAGGGACTAAATTATTAGTCCAAATTCCAAATTAATTTAACTTTATTATGATAAAAATTTTATTAGCCGACGATCATACATTATTTAGGGAAGGTTTAAAGCAGATAATTGCAAAACATCCTAATCTTAAAGTAGTTAACGAAGCCGGAACAGGTTTTGAAGTTCTCGATCAAATTAAAAATAACGAAATTGACTTAGTTATTCTTGATATTTCCATGCCTAATATGAGTGTTTTTGAAATTGTTACAAACATAAAAATCACTCACCCCAAACTTCCAATTTTAATTTTAAGTATGCACCCCGAAGAACAATATGCTATCCGATTATTTAAGGCGGGTGTTTCCGGTTATCTTTCAAAAGAATGTGCCGCAGAAAATTTAATAAACGCAATTACTAAAATAACAATGGGAGGTAAATTTATCAGCAGTTCTTTGGCCGAAACTTTGGCATTTGCGGTTGATAAAAACTCCGATAAACCACTTCACCAATTGCTTTCAAATAGGGAGTTTGAAGTTATGCAAATGATTGTTGAGGGGAAAGAACTTAAAGAGATTGCCGATTTATTATGTTTAAGCGAAAAAACCATTACCACTTATAGATCCAGGGTTTTGGAAAAATTTAATTTAAGGAATAATGTTGAACTGACAAGATTTGTACTTGAAAATAAAATTATTTAGATAAATAAAAATGCCCCATCTATTATATTTTTATAACAAATGGAGCATCTATGAACAGCGACTTTTACAAATTTATTTCAACAATATTTTAAACATGCAGGGTATCTTGTCCTTTAACCCAATTACATGGTGTCAGTTCTTTTGTCTGTAAAGCATCTAAAACACGTAAAATTTCGTTTACATTTCGGCCAATTGATAGATCGTTTACTGTTACAAAACGAATTACACCCTCTGGGTCAACAATAAAAGTTGCCCTATAAGCTATTTTTTCTTCTGCTTCCAATATTCCAAGATCTTCACCCAACGATTTTGATGTATCAGCTAAAAGAGGAAATTTCAAATCGCGTAATGCGGGATGATCTCTTCTCCATGCCAAATGAACAAATTCCGAATCTGTAGATGCGCCGACCAACAAAGTATTTCTTTTTTCAAATTCATCATTTTGGTTATTAAATTCAGCTATTTCGGTTGGACATACAAATGTAAAATCTTTTGGATACCAGAACATCACAAGCCATTTACCATCTTTTTTATAATCTTCACTACTTACATTTGCAAATTCTTTACCTATTTCCATCGAAACTACTGATTTTTTGTTAAATTCCGGGAAATTTTGACCTACTGTTAACATATTATCCTCTTTAAATTATTTTAATTTTTAATAAAATTAGTTATCATGTCTTATTAACTAAAAACAATTAAAAATAGTTCAGTTTTGGTTAAAAAATTTAGGAAAATAAAGCGGTAGGTTTAAACAAAAAAATGTGGCGGGTTGATCTATTTAAAGTTACCTAAACATCTCAACACACCACATTAATCAAGGTAAAAATTATTTATTACAATGTTGTTATTTTACTAACATCATTTTTTTAGTTTGCATCCATGAACCAACAGTTAACTGATACATATAAACACCTGAAGTTAATTTAGATGCATCAAATGAATAACTTTGTTTTCCTGCTGGTAATACGTTATCAACCAAAGTAGCTACTTCTCTTCCTAACATATCAAAAACAACTAATTTTACATTGTCCGATTTTAATACATTAAAACTAATTGAAGTTGTAGGGTTAAATGGATTAGGATAGTTTTGAGCTAAATAATTTGAATTTGGCATAACTGCTTCATCTTCAACACCTGAACCTGGTTCAGCTTCAATCATCCAAAGATAACAATCACCGGCCCAAACTTCAAAATCGCAGCTGTAATTTACAAATACATATTCACTTTTACCGTCACCATCCATATCGTTTGCACATGAACCGTAAAAAAGACGCGGAGTAATAGTTGGAACTGCATCCGGTGCAATACCGCTTTCTGTAAACATATCAAAGGCTGTAGTTAAAGTCCAATTTGTTGAATCTGTTACATCACCTGAACCATTATATTCATAATCAAATATTTTTCCGTTTCCTTCACCGCCAATCATTAAGTCCATTTTGTTGTCATGATCGATATCACAGATATTTAATGTTCTTAATTTACCAACATTTGTTCTTGGCAAATGAGCCATTATTTTAATATCATTTTTTGTAATAGTACTTACATCGGTAATATTAGTAATAACAAAAAGTGCATTATCAGGTTCAGTACCCACAATATACATTTCATTAACACCGTCACCATTTACGTCTGCAACTCTTGCGCCTTCTAATGTACCATAATCAATATTTTCAGGGGCAAATAATTCAACCAAACTGTTTACTAATTGATATTGATCAGGACCTGTAACTTCAATTATATGTAAAGTAAATAAATTCCAAACAAATGCATAAATTTCTTTTTTACCGTCTTTATCTAAGTCACCGGTTGTAACATTGTACATACCGCCGCCTGTTAATTGTTGTAAATTATATTCAATAACCCAAGTTCCAAATCCTGTGAATTCACCGGTTAAGGAAATAACCATAACTTCATCGCCTCTTCCACCGGCTCTAACACCCATAATTAATTCGTTACTATTATCACCATCAATATCTTCAATTGATAAACTATAAGGTCTGAAATCTATATTATCAGGAACTTCAAAATTCCAAGATGTATTTGGTTGCATTGTACCTGTATCATAACTTCCGTATTTGTTTTCACCAACAACACCGCTCCATTCAAAAACCCAACATCTTGGTGGATTTGGAGTTTCAGGATTAGCTACAGAAGGCATAGTGGTAATAATTTCATCTTTACCGTTATTATCTAAGTCACCAACTGCAACACCGGCAAATGAATTTGCATTAACGGGATACTTAAAATACCATACTAAATCATAAGTATTATCACCATTAGCCTCATACATCATAAGATAGTTGCTGTCTAGATCGGTATATGCACACAAAAATTCACCTTTCAAGTCTTTATCAGTATCAAAACCAGCTTTAATCAATGCCATTTCCGAACTGGCTTGAGCAGGTTGAAATGGTAACTGTGGTAAACTCCATACCTTATGAAACGTATTCTGGGCAAGCATTACACCCGTTATCATAAACATAAAAGCCAACATCAAGTAAAGTTTTCTAGCCATTTTTTGTACTCCTGTTTGTAATATAATTGTTAAATCATCTGTTATCTGTTAATATTCATATATATTCATACGATTAATAGTCGTTAAATATTACTTGAACAATATAAAAAGAACTTTTTTACAAAGCAAAAAAAATATACTGTATAATGTATACAGAATATTATTTTTTCGTTTTTTTTTAATTTTGCAACTCGAAAATAAACGTTTTTTGCGGGGAATAATTAATTCGCCAAATATGGCTTGTTTTTAATGAATTTTAAAACGCAAATATTCATTGATTTTGCTTCAAATATTCTCATATTTTTGAATAATCATGCAATTTGTTATAAATTTTAGATATCCGGTTTTATAATTTTTAAATAATAAAAAGATTATCCGGTGGGAATAATTATAATTAAAAGAAAATTGTGAATTGTGATTTGTGAATTAAAACATTGCAGGAATTGTAATTTGTGTGATTTTTCTAATTACCATGATTTAAATTATAGGTCATTCCGTCTACAACCCACTTATCAAAATATTTCCTCTTATCAAACCCTCCTCGTAGCGGAGGTCTGTTAATAGAACACAGATTAAGCACATTTGCACAAATATCAAAATGATTTAATCAGCGGTAATCACCCTAATCCGTGTTTTCAGCGTTCAAAATGGTTTTAGCTTTACGATTATTTAACTGGGTTATCATTTCACCCGTTCAGGGCTCTATTTTTTCGTTTTTTAATTATCCTACAATCCTTACACCCTTTCAGGGCTGAACCATTTTAGGCATTAAATTAATTCTTTTTGTTCTAGTCCCAACGGGACGTAACGATTGCAGCAAAAAGATTAAAGACAATATAAAAGCCCTGAAAGCGGCGACAGGATTCCTCTAATAAATAATCCTCTATTAGTTAAATCATTTGATTATTATATCACCTCTTCCGGGTTCTTATTTTATTCCTTTAATTCCCAAATCCTTTCGGAACTGAATTTATTTTTTAATATTTATATAACGAACCTTGTCTTTCTTTTGCTTTTTTATCCCAGGTTAACACAGTAGTATTTAAAAAGTCTTGTTTATCCGCAATTAATTCTTTCATATTTAAACCAATAAAATTTTGTGCTTTTTCCTTTGTAGATATGTCGGCAAGCTGCACCGGATATTTTACATTATGGTTCATAAGTATAACAGCAATCATTCGGTGTGCTTCTTCCGATTTTTGAATGGATGTTCCTAAAACTCTTAAAGCTTCCGCCGGACTATGGAAACCCATCGAATTTGCAGCAGAAACCCAATCCCATCTCCATTGCGAATGACGAATCAGTTGTAAAACCGGTTCCATTTCCTGCTCAGCAGCTCCGTTATCCCATGCAATTTTAGCTTCCATGTGAACTGCGGCTAATGATTTTTCAGCCAAACCAAGCAGTTCTTCAACTTTTTCCTGTCTTTCATATACATCGTGAACTAATTCTTCGGTTGTTACCCTATGGCATACTTTGCACGAATTTTCGATATTATTAAGAGGACTTTGAATATGATGATCCGTAAACTTTACTCCGCCTTCGGTTTTGTAAGGCATGTGGCAGTCGGCACAAGATACACCTCTATCATAATGGACGTTTGTTGAAAACATTTCATAATCGGGATGCTGAGCTTTTAACATAGGGGTTTTACTTAAAGCATGTGTCCAATCGGAAAATTTAATATTATCGTAATATTGTTCCATTTCGTCAACATGAAATCCTTTATCCCACGGAAAAACCAAATAGTTATCTTCTTTATTCCTAAAATAATATTCAGCATGGCATTGCGCGCATACCAAACTTCTCATTTCCTGGCGTGTTGCTTTATTAATATCTTTACCTAAACGGGCAAATGCTTCTATTAAAGCCGGGCGTGTTACACGTAAATTCATAGTTTTAGGATCGTGGCAATCCTGGCAGCCAATAGGATTTGAAATTTCCGCTCCCTTATCAATCCATTTTCCTTTATAAAACTCTCCAATTCCAATTTTACTCATCATACGCGGCACATCGGGACTTTTACATGTCCAGCAAGTTGCAGGCTGCGGACTATTTTTATTTCCGCCAGTTCTTAAAATATTTCTTATGTCGTGTATTGCATAAGCATGACCGCGTCCCTGATTATATTCTCTTGAAAATCCGTAACCGGCCCACATAATAACTAATTCAGGACTTTTTGCTAAATAATCAATTTTTTTGCTTCCGCCAAATTTACTTGCAAAATTTGTATCTAACGTTTGCATATATGTTTCATATTCTCTTGGAAAATTTTCTCCCCAAACCTCATTGCGTGGTTCAAATTCCGCAATTGGTCTAACCATTTGGAAAATGTATTCCGATTCACCTCGTCTTTCAATAATTGAAGATGCAAATAAACCTATTAAAAATACTATTATAACCGTAGCAAAAAATAACAGCCAGGCAATCCATGGTTTTGTTTTTATAACATCTTGTATCGGTTTCATAAATAACCTCTATAATATTTAAATTTATTTTTCTTTTTTAATAGCATTATATAACCATTCAGGCAGCACAGGTGTCAAACGGGGCACTCTTGCATAAGGAGTGGAAGATAAGCTGTTCACCCGCCCATGAGGCGTTTCCCTGTGGCAATCCCAGCAGTATCTGTTATCCTCATCTAAAATTATTTTATTGTTTATTCCTCTTAATGAAATTGGATGCACTAAATTGGAATGACATCTTATACAATTTGATTGAACTACACTTTTACCTGCATCTTTTATAACAATAACCTGCGGCTCCAAACGGAATGTAAACATAGTAGCATGACGCATTCCATCTTTTGCTTTAAAATAATATTTCGAAAAAACATTATCATGAGGAACATGACAATCGTTGCATGTTGTTACCCTGCCATGCGCGCCGCTTTGCCAAGTGGCATACTGAGGAGACATTATATGACAGTTTACACAAGCGTTAGGATCATCCGATAAATACGATAAAGCGTTGGATAATTTTAATATGGTGAGACCTAAGCCAAAGAATATACCTAAAATAATTATAACAGGTAGTTTCCATCGGGGCGGAGGAGTAAAAATCTCCACAAATTTATTCCATTTATTTTGTTTAGATGAAACATTATCCATCTATAACCTCTCGCATTTATAATCGGATAAATTAGTATTCTTTTTTAACAAAATTTTGCAACATTAATTCAAATTAAATAATACAATTAAAATAAGCAATATATTTTGTACTAAAGGAATTAATTTAATTTGGAGAAACTTTTAACAAAATTATAATACGGGTTTTAAACAATATTACTCAAAACATAAACCGTTAATATTAGTTTCGTTTATTTTGTCGTTTTTTTTACATAAACCGTTAAAAACGACATATTCAATTATATCATCTTTGGATAAAACAAAATTTGCGGGGTGACCCAAATCGAACACATTAAATTCCGTATTCTGTTCCGAAATATAATTAATTGATGTTTTTACATACGGGCAGTTAAGTTTTATTTTTGTTTTAACAAACAGAATTCCTTGCGCTAACAATTCGTTATGGTCATTATTTATTAATAAATCGTTTTTGTAATCCTCTTTAACCAAACTATCTGTGCTAAGAATCATTCCGGTACAATCTAATTCTTCTATTCCTTTAACATTGCTGCAATCACCAATATCTTCAATATTGCTTCTTAAATAAGGAATCCTTTCATCGGCAAAATAAACTTCTTCTCTATTAATGCATACATCAAGCTGAACGGAAGTATTGTTTGTTTTATAAGTTACATTTCTTAAAATCAAATCGTATAAAAAATTACCGTTGGTTGGAATAGAAAAATATTCCTCTACGGATGCATTTTTATAACTTTCCGCTGCAATTTGTTTAAAAGCGGTAATTAAAGCAGCATAATTTAATTTACGTGTAAAATATTTGTTTATATCACCGGGGTGCCTTCCCGATTCAATTAATATAGTACTATAATTTTTAGCAAAGTTGTCGCCAAACGAACGGGGTTCAAAATCATCGGGGTAACGTGCAATTTGACCATTAACCACCTTTTCCAGTTCTTTGTTTAATGCACTTATCAGTTTAACAGCTTTTTGCCTTGTTTCCGTAATAGTTTTATCTTTATCACTAGTGGGAGCCAAAAATGAAAGTGTTGCAAGCTTAGACGTATCACCCACCGACCATCTGTAATCCTGATCGTGCATGTTAAAAGCAAAATCGGGTTTTATTTCATTTGCAAGATTTTTTAATATTATCGACTCGGGGGATTGCATTCTTTGATAATCCCTATTTATATCAATTCCGGCAGCATTACGGCGAATCATTTTTTCGCAGCCGTCAGGGTTTAATAATGGGATAAAATAAAACGTTATGTTACTTAGCAAATAATTTCTAATTTCATTAAAGTCATCATTTTTATTAAAAAAATTAAAGATGTCAAAAAAACACATTGTGGCTGTAGGTTCGTCACCATGCATTTGCGACCACAATAATACTTTTATTTTACCGGTTCCAAAACTAACCAAATTAATTTCTCTATTTTCAATAGATTTGCCAAGCTGCTCAATATTAAAAAGTTTTTCTTCTTTTAAATTATTAATAGCATTCTGAATGTTTTTGTGTGTAAATCTTTTGTTAAACAATTTTTTTTCATTGTAATTTTCATAAGTATCAAATAAATCTTTTAACATCAAATCGTTTTTGTTTATCATATTATTCCTCGTTATAAATTATAAAATCCTCGTCAACAGGACGTAATTCGTCATATAATCGTTTTAATAGTGTATAAGCGTACGAGTTTCCTCTATGTGCGCCTTTTCTGTAATATTGCACGGCAAGTGCTTTTTTAAGCGGAACAAATATCGCTTTTTCATAAGCATATCCAACTGCCGGGCAAGCTAATACAGATCCGTTTTCTTCTTCAGAGATAATATATTTAACATCCTCAGGCAAAACAGTTTCATAACCGTCTATCATTTTAGTAAAAATAATTCTTTGTTTTGCTTCATTATCTCCAAGTTTTATTGCATCATTCCACAATGCTATTGCAGCAGTTTTATCTTTATCAACATATTTGCCCGAATAATAAGATAAGCCAAGTTCGTTTAACGCATTAACATTTTTTTTGAATGCAGATACTTTTAGATAATCAATCGCTTGTTCAAAAGTAATATCAAAAATTAAGTTTCCCAATCTTAATTGCGAAATTACATAAAGCGCCGAAGGTTCTTTTTTTAATACCTTTTTATTTAATTCATCTTTGAATCCTTTTGAGGTAATTATTTTATTGATGCTAAATATTGCTTGATTATAACCAAGCCTTAAAGCTTTTAAGTAGTTTTCGACAACCTCAACCATGTTTTTATTACTTTGAGAATTTTGATTTGCCAAAATGAAAATTGCTTCCGGGCTTCCGCTTTTTGCCGCATTTTCAATTATTGTTTGACTTTTCACCGAATCGATAGTATCATTTTTGCCTATTGTAATACAACCAAGGAATTCTTTAACCTCGTTTATATTTTTTTTATGTAATATGTTTACTAAATCATCATCTTTTTTAGTTGCCGATGAGTCTTTATCAAAATTCAGGAATTCAAAATCCAAACCCGAATCCAAAATTGTTGTTTGTTGATTTAATGCATCACTATCGGCTTTGTTAACCAATAATTTTGTCGAATCAACCGGTGCCGAATAACCGCTTTTTTCAAGTTCGGCAATTAAATTTTTGGCCGGCAAAAATTCCGATTTCGCGGCTTGTCTTAACCAGTAAAAAGCATTTGCTATATTTCTGCTTATCACAAAGTTGTCAATATATAATACACCCAGCATATATTGCCCCTCAGGCATTCCGGATTCGGCCGCATATTTGAAGTGATAATATGCCTCGTAAGGATTCCAGTTGACACCAATACCGTTTACAAGCATAATACCGTAATTAAAATGCGCCGCCGGAATATTGGAGACAACCGCTTTTTTTAGCCAATTTATTCCCATTACGGTATCTGCAGGGAAACCATTTCCCATTATATACCTTATACCAAGCTCGTGCTGGGCAAATGGATCTCCTCCTTTGGCTTCTTTTACTAATAAAAATCCGGCCATTAACGGATATGGCGGGTAAACAGATTTGACCAGCGGTTTTTTTGCCCAAATTTCCGTAGGTTTAATTGCCTGACTTTTAGTTGAATCTTGGGCAAACAGATTGCATAAAAAGACCTGATTAACAAAAAATAAAGCAACTATGTTTACAAATATCGAAGACAATAAATTATTATCTTGCAAAAACGACCCTAAACGTTGAACCTTTCCCTTTTTCACTTTCGACTTCAATTGCAGCACCATTTAATTCACAATACTTTTTAACCAACGCAAGTCCCAATCCGTTCCCTTCATATTTACGTGTATATCCTTGTTCCTCCTGCGAAAATGGTGTAAATAGATTTGGCAGGTATTGTGTAGATATTCCTATTCCGGTATCCACCACTTCAACATTAAGTCTATGCAGGTCATCAGTAAATAAATTAATTTCCACAGAGCCGATAATTGTATATTTTATTGCATTATCTATTAAATTATTAAATATCTGATTAATAGTATATTCATCAACTATTAAAAATGTTTGGTTTGTCGATTTATTTATTTTAAGGTCAATACTTTTTTCTTTTGCATAATGTTTTAATTCTTCATAATTTTTTTCAACAATATCTTCATAGATATCAACTAATTTGAAATGTGCGTCATAAGTATCGGTTTGAATTTCCGACATATTTAATATCAAGTCAATTGTTCTTATAATTCTTCTTCCGGCACGTTTAATTATCGAAAAAGCTGTCTGCAAATCGGGTTCTACCTTATCTTCAAGTTCATCGCGTATCAAACTGGAAAAACTTAAAATTGCATTAATTGGTGTACGTATTTCATGCGACATTTGAGCCAAAAACTCGGATTTTAATTTTTCGGATTCTTCGGCTTTATCTTTGGCTTTCCGCAATTCCTGTTCGGCTATTTTTCGTTCTGTGGCATCACGCAGCGAACCTTCAACTCCAATAATGTTACCATCAGCATCTAATAAATGATGTGTATTTACGCTCATGTTTATAGGCAGTCCATTCCTTTGTCTTAAGGTTACTTCGTAATCCGTAAGTTCACCAAGTTTGTTAAGATAATATAATAACCTTTCTCTATCAGAAGGATTATAATACAATTCCGTAATATCTGCACCAATCAAATTTTCGCGTGTGTGCCCGGTATATCTTTCAATGGAAGGACTTATTTCAACAATTTTACCCTCTAAATTAGCCTGATAAAATACATCCTGCACATTTTCAAATATTTTTCTGTATTTTGTTTCACTTTCAAGTAATGCTCTTTCCGACATTTTACGACCTGTAATATCACGTCCTATTACAACTAAACCCTTTCGCTCTCCATCGGGATAAAATAAAGGTACTTTAATAATATCAAAAATTAAAAATGTTCCATCTTTTTTAGGGATTGTTTCTTCTCCGCGTGAAATTGTTTGGGCTTTCCAGGCAATTTCATCGGAATCTTCACAGCCTAAAAACGCATCCCTATAAAAATCACTATATTGGGCCAAATCGGAATCTTTTTTACCAATATAATTTATATTGGTAAGTTCAAATAATTCCAAATCAAATTTATTTGCTTCCAGCCATCTTCCTTCACCGTCTTTAAAGCAAACTATATCAGGCATTGAATCAATTAATGTATGCAAAAGCTCTTCATGTTGCTTTAATGTCTCTTGTGCTGTTTCTTTATCACTTATTTCCTTAATTAAATTATCTTTTTGAATAAAAAATTCATCAATTATCTTAGCCAAATCGCTAAATTCGTTAGAACCTTTTCTTAATTCTTTTAACAGGTTCATATCGCCGGTATTTAGACTCCGGGAAATTAACCTTAATGGATTATTTATAAATTTTATTAAAAACAGCCAAATTAATACTAAAAACACTATCGCAAAAACAATAGTATATATCAATTGATATATAAATATATTTTGAGATTCTTTAATCCCAAGCGGTTCGGCTTTAGAAGTCAATTTTGCAATTGGAGTGTTTTGATAGTTTTTAAGCGATTTATAACAAAAAATACCTGTTCCTGAATCAATTTTTATTTTTTGGCCTAACGAATCAAGAAATATTAAATTAATATTCGATTGTGTAAGTATCTTTATTTCATTAATATAATCAGCATCCCAGATTCTTCCGACTATAAAATATCCTGACGGAGTAGTCACTCTTTCATAATCGGTTCCTCTTTGAATAGGTGCTGTTCTAATTTCCATTATACCCTTTGAGGTATTAATAAAAAAATGGTGAAAATAAGTGGCGGCGAACATTTTTCCCAATTCTTTTTCCGAAACCGGAAGTTTGTAAAATTCCGGATCATCATCAATATTGGTTTTATATATTAATTCAAAATTTTTATTCAACACCCATGCGGCTTGGGCATTGAAGACATCTAACGAATTATCAATATTTTCTTTTGCCCAAAGCAAACTTCGTGTTTTAACAAAACCCACCATTTCATCCCAATACGTGTAATCATACGAATAATTGTATAAACTTTTTCCTAAAACATCAACTGCTTTTTCAAGAAGAACACTTTTTTCAGCTTTTAGTTCGTTAGCTTGAAGCGACATTTTGGTAATTTCGGATTTATAGAAATAATAAATGGTTGCCGAGAATATAAAAGCAATAATCAATATAAAAAGAATAATTTTGGTCTGAATTTTCATAATTGCTCCTTAATCAAAGCAGTTAAAAACTGGCAATAAAAAACTAAAAGCACTTCCTTGGTTAACTTTACTATTAACCCAAATTTTCCCTTTGTTCTTTTCAATCATCTCTTTACACAAAATCAAACCTAAACCTGTACCTGTTTCTTTGTTTGTACCCATTGTTGAATGCTGATTATCAATTTTGAAAATACTTTCCATATCTTTTTCTTCAATACCAACCCCATTATCAACAACCGAAGTTTCAACTTTATTATCGTACATTTTGGTATTAATGTTAATATTTCCATCAAAATTTGTAAATTTAATAGCATTTGCCACTAAATTTTGTAAAACAGTAAATACCATATTTTCATCAGCAAAAACAAAAACTTTATTATCCATAATATAATTTATTTTTATCCTCTTTTGAACATAATTATTTTCTAAAAGTTTAATTACTTTTTGAATTTGTTCACCCAGGTCAACTTTTTGAGGAGTATAAACCATACGCCCGGTTTGAAGCCTTGACCAATCTAACAGATTTTTAAGTAAATTATATTGATTAATTAACGATTTGTTTAGACCTTCCGCCATTTCCGAAATTTCCGATTTTTCAAGATATTCAACATCTCTAGCCAATAAGGATGAAATACCCAAAGATCCCTGGAATGGACTTTTTAGCTCATGGGCAATTATGGAAAAAAACTTATCTTTTGAAGCATTTACTTCTTCAAGTTGATTAGAGTACTCTTTTATAGCTTCTTCAGCTGCTTTTCGTTTTGTGATATCATGGAAAATACTGAGAAGTAACTTTGGTTTGTTTTCAAGCTCCACATATGAATTGGATAATTCAAACCAAACCTTTTCATAATTCCATAAAGTTAATTCTCTTTCAAAGCTCATTTCCACAATTTGGTTGTTTATTCTTTCATAACCTTTTTCATAAATCTTTTTTTGTTCTTCTTCTAAATAAATAACAGAAAACGGTTTACCTATTAAATCCCATGCTTCCATTTTTACAAGTCTACAGAAGGAATTATTTACTAAAACAATTGTTCCATCACTATCTGTTAAACGCATACCGTCAAAAGAATTTTCCCATACCTGCCTAAACTGCATGTCTGTAGCTTTAATATAAGTTTCAACCCTTTTTTTATCAGTAATATCTTCTATTAAATGCAGATAATATAACGGCTTCCCTTTTTCGTTTTTTACAACACCTACCGATATTTTACCCCACACTTCCACCAGATCCTTTGTGAAAAATTTTAATTCTTTTTTAGCATTGGGATTTTCACCTTTAATAAATTCCCGCAGTTGATCTTGGGATAATTCATTTTCTGTTCTAGTTAAAAGATCAAAATAATTTAGCGAACAAATTTCATCTATCGAATAATTTAAAAAATTACGTAATGCTTTATTGGTTTTTCTTATATTTAAATCCAAGTCAATAATTACGGCTCCAATTGGAGATTGATCAAAAGTAAGCCGAAACTTTTCTTCATTTTCCTTTAATTCTTTCTCAAATTTTTTCTTTTCGTTAATGTTTCTGGAAACGCCCGTAAAATAATTTAATGTCCCGTCTTGATTTAATACAGTGCCTAAAGAGGTTTCAAACCAAATTGTTGTACCGTCTTTTGAATAGTGCTCAAATTCGAGGTGTAAGTTTTTAATTGCTTCCAGATTTTCGAACGCAATTTTTGCAACTTTAATTATTTTTTCATACGATTCTTTGGTTAATATCTCATCTAATCTTTTACTTAGATACTCTTCAGTTTCATAACCTGTTAGTTTAGTAACTAAAGGACTAACGTATGTTATATTTAAACTTTTATCAATATTCCAAATTACATCCGTAGTATTTTCGGCAATTAACCTATATCTCTCTTCGCTTGCTTTTAATTCATTTTCATAATTTATTCGTTCTGTAATATCTGTAATGGTATGAATACAACTTCCATCTATTAAAAAATCGTGATGTGCTTCCATTATTCTGTTATTTACTGCAAATTCCGTGTTTTTTGATTTCTTATTAGCAATATTTGCAATAATATTTTCCACTATATTATTAGAAATTTTGTTGTTCTTTGACCATAACAAAAACAGATCTTTTAATTTGCTGTTTTTAGTAAACTGTTCCTTTGGAAAATTTAACAAATCAAATAACCTGTCGTTGGTTTCAACAACATCACCATCCTTATTAACCAGAATCAATCCTTGATGCATATATTTTAGAATAAGTTTTATTTTTTTTGATTCTTCATTAATCTCTTCTTGAATTTTTTCTTTTTCTTTTAACTGTTTGTCTAATAAAATTTTTGAAGTGCTGAGTTTTCTATTAAGATTAAATGTAAAAAGAACTATCATAATTGCAAAAACCAAAAGAACCATAACAATAACAGAAAAAATATTGTTTTGTCGTACAATTGAATGAAAATTGCTGGGAGGAAACATTTCATAAGGAGGCAATCGAAGATCTCTAACAATTTTTTCTACTGTAATAAGATTGGCAGGAACGGTAAACCCGGTATAATTACCTTTTATTGCCGGTATTGAATTTTCTTTTATTTCAAACAATAATCTTGTTATTACTTTTGCAATTTCGGTTGGGGTATGTTCTAATTTAGCAAAAACCCATTCGGGATATAATTTGCTGCTCAAAAGCAGATGATATTTTTTGGCAATTTGGTAATTCAAATCTTGATTAATTATTCTATAATCTCTAAGATTTATAATTCCCTCATTTTGCATTCGCTCAAGAGTTTCTGTTCTAACAATTCCGGCATCAAATTCGTTTTTTTTTACAGCGTATACTACAGAATCGTGAGTTTCCAAAAACTTTATTTCCGAACACATTTTATACGGATCAAATTTGTGTTCTTTAAATTCGTTATAAACCGCTACCCAGCCGCCAAACGATAATTTATTTGATGCGGCAATTTTTTTCCCTTGTAAATCGTTAATTGCATATATTTTTTTATCAACTTTACAAAACAATACTCCGCCAAAATTTTCATTTTTTTTGTAACCACGTTGATAAATTATTGAAGCAAGTTTTGATGTTTGATATTTGGTTTCGAAGTTAATATACATAGCAGGATTACAATAAACAAAATCGACTTCTCCATTTTTAATCACATTTTCGGCATTTGAATAAGAAAGCGGTTTTAATATTACTTTGTAATCACTTAATAACGAATCCAGATAATTTATTGTTGGCTGCCATTGTTCAATACACTTACTTTCACCCCTGTTTGCAACTATCCCAATTATAAGTTTTTTCCCATTTTCAACAGCAAAAGTATTTAGCCCAATAATTAAAAATATCAACAAAAAAATGTTTTTATTTTTTTTCATAATCCCCATTTATAGCCACAGATTTAATCATAATAAAAGTATTTATATCATCATTTATATAATATTTCGTATCGTCCATCAATTGATCAATTATATATAATCCCATTCCATTTTCAGGAAGTTCCATTATATTATCAGGATCATAATCCAGTGTGGGTTTGTTTATGTTTTTTCTTGAAATGCCTTTATCTTTAACGTTTATTTCAAGTTTATTTGTATCAAAAACTACTTCAATTTCAATATATTCAGTGTCTAATTCTTTATACGAATGTTTAATAACATTATTAAGAGTTTCCATTATACAAATTTCAATATCATTACAATCGGTTTCATTAATAAAGTTTTCGACTAAAAACAAACGAATCTCTTTACTGACAGGAACGACATTGTAATAATTAGATTTTATTGAAAAACGCTTTTTTAGCATAAAGTAAATTGATTTATTTATATTATTTAATTAATATACTTAAATTATTACATAAGTAAAATAATTTTTTTAACCATAATTATTATTTATAAAGTTATTTTACTTTTTTGTAAGTTAGTAGCCTAATAATTAAACAATAATTGAAAATAATGAATACTGATTTTGAAGTTGTAAAATGTAATTTTTGTTCCTGCAATGATACTAAAACCGTTTATATTAAAGAAGGATTTAATATTGTAAAGTGCAGTAAATGTGGACTTGTGTACGTAAATCCGCGTCTCAGTTCGGAAGCAATTAATAAATTATATAATGACGACTATTTTACAGGCAAAGGATTTGATAAAAGCGTGCAATATGAGGCCGAATTTTTAACCGAAAGCGAAAAAATCACGCTTTCCGATTGGGATGTCTCTACAATTAAAAGTTTTCTTAAAAAACAAGATTCAAAAAATATTTCACTTTTGGATATTGGCTGCGGAATGGGATTATTTTTATTTAAGGCAAAAAAACAAAATTTCAAAACACTTGGCCTTGAATTATCCTCATTTGCAGTTGATTTTGCCATTTCCAAAGGTCTAAATGTTCAAAACAATTCAATTTTTTCGAATTCATTTAAAGAAAATTCGTTTGACGTAATATCTGCAAAAGAAGTTATTGAACACCTCCCCGATCCCAAAACCGCATTATCAATAATGCATAAATTATTATTGCCGGGAGGATTATTATTTTTAACAACCGGAAATTATAACTGCCCGGAAAGGAAATTGCGCGGTTCCAACTGGTTTTATTTTATGCCAAAAGGTCATATCTTTATTTTTTCACCCAAAACCATCTATAATTTTCTTAAAGAAGCCGGATTCAGCAAAATAATTGTAACAAACCAAGGCGATTTGTTGATGAATTTTTTATTAAAATTTAATATTATTGAACCCGATAAATATAAACCAAAAAATCCCTTTAGAAGAATAATATTTGAGATTGTTCGTTTTATAAATCATTTTATAAGCAGTGGAATGCGAATTTATGCAATAAAATAATATGGAGTGAATATGTCTATTAAATCTATTAACCCCGCAACCGGATTAACCGAAAAAGAATTTACCGAGTATAATCCAATTCAAGTAACCGAGATTATTAATAACACATATAATCAATGGCTGAGATGGAAAAATGTTTCGTATAATGATAGAGGATGTTTATTAAAAAAAGCAGCCTCTATATTAATTGAAAAAAAAGAATGCTACGGGAAAATATTAGTTTCAGAAATGGGCAAACCTATAAAACAGGCCGTTGCCGAAGTTGAAAAATGCGCATGGGTCTGCAATTATTATGCAGAAAACACCGAGTTTATATTAAAAAAAGAAATTATTGCTACCGATGCAGCAGAAAGTTATGTGCAATTTGATCCGCTTGGAATAATTTTGGCTGTTATGCCATGGAATTTTCCATTTTGGCAGGTGTTTAGATTTGCAGCCCCCGCTTTAATGGCCGGAAATGTTTGTTTATTAAAACATGCATCAAATGTTCCACAGTCAGCTTTAGCAATTGAAGAGATTTTTTACGAGGCCGGTTTTCCAAAAGACTGCTTCAGAACCTTATTAATAGGACCTAATCAGGTTACCGATGTAATAAATAATCCTTTAATTAAAGCAGCAACATTAACAGGAAGCGAATTTGCCGGTAAAACGGTAGCCGGCTTATGCGGTGCCAATTTAAAAAAGACAGTTATGGAGCTTGGGGGAAGTGACCCATTTATAATTTTGGAGGATGCGGATTTAGAAACAGCCGCAAAAACCGCTGTTATTGCACGACTATTAAATAACGGACAAAGTTGTATTGCCGCTAAGAGATTTATTATTGTAAAAAGTGTTTATGAAAGTTTTTTACAATTATTTACTGTCGAGATGCGAAAAATAAAAATTGGCGATCCAATGGATTACAATACCGATTTAGGTCCAATAGCACGCGAAGATTTATTAGATGAGCTGAAAAATCAAGTTGTCGAATCTGTTAATCAGGGAGCAGTTATTGCTTTTGGTGGTAATAAAATAATGGGTAACGGATTTTATTTTGAACATACTGTGTTAACCAATGTAAAAAAAGGACAACCTGCTTACGATCAGGAAATATTTGGTCCTGTGGCTTCAATAATTAAGGCAGAAGATGAAGATGATGCGATTAATATTGCAAATGATACCTGTTTTGGGTTAGGTGCTTCGTTGTGGACCAACAATATTGAAAAAGCAAAAAGATATATTCCTCTAATTAATTCCGGTTCTGTTTTTGTAAACGGACTGGTAAAATCCGATCCGCGTCTGCCTTTCGGCGGAATTAACATGTCAGGTTACGGACGCGAACTTTCCCACTACGGAATTAAAGAATTTGTAAATATTAAAACAGTTTGGATTAAATGAGATAAAACAATTATGAATTATGAATGGTGAATTATGAATTAAAAGAAATAAGTGATTTATATAATAACCAATTCATAATTATTTTATATTGCGGCATGTTTGTAATCCAATAATCCCCAACACCCACCCAACTCTAGAGGAGTTGCCTGTTCTTTTAAACAAAAACCGGTAGAACGCAGATTATTAATTGTGAATAATGAACTATAAATTAAAACAATTTGATATTGTGGGTCATGTAATTACCGGAGGCAATTCATAATTCATAATTAATAATTCATAATTATTTTATATTGCGGCATGTTTGTAATCCAATAATCCCCAACACCCACCCAACTCTTGCGAAATCGCCTGTTCTTTTAAACAAAAACCGATAGGTCAAAGATTATTAATTGTGAATAATGAACTCTAAATTAAAACAATTTGATATTGTGGGTCATGTAATTACCGGAGGCAATTCATAATTAATAATTCATAATTAATAATTGTTTTATATTGTGGCATGTTTGTAATCCAATAATCCCCAACACCCGCCCAACTCCAGCGGAATTGCCTGTTCTTTTAAACAAAAACCGGTAGAACGCAGATTATTAATTGTGAATAATGAACTAAAAATTATAACAATAAGATATTGTGGGTCATGTAATTACCGGAGGCAATTCATAATTCATAATTAATAATTCATAATTATTTTATATTGCGGCATGTTTGTAATCCAATAATCCCCAACACCCGCCCAACTCTTGCGAAATCGCCTGTTCTTTTAAACAAAAACCGGTAGAACGCAGATTATTAATTGTGAATAATGAACTATAAATTAAAACAATAAGATATTGTGGGTCATGTAATTACCGGAGGCAATTCATAATTAATAATTCATAATTCATAATTATTTTATATTGCGGCATGTTTGTAATCCAATAATCCCCAACACCCACCCAACTCTAGCGGAGTTGCCTGTTCTTTTAAACAAAAACCAGTAGAACGCAGATTATTAATTGTGAATAATGAACTATAAATTAAAACAATTTGATATTGTGGGTCATGTAATTACCGGAGGCAATTCATAATTAATAATTCATAATTCATAATTGTTTTATATTGTGACATCTTTTTACAAATGATTACTTTACCATGACAACTTATGCTTAAACCCTGTCGTCTTAATTAACAGAAAAACAAATTATTAATTAAATAAAACAACAGGAAATGAAAATGAAAACCACAAGATTTACATCCGCAAACATGGTAAAAGGTTTATTAACAGCAGCATTATTATTTTCATCAGTAGCTTTTTCTAATGCTCAAACCAAAAAATTATCAAAACGCCAGACAGGTGTTGAAAATTTAAAAATGGCTTTAGCTTCGGAAAATACCGGGCTTAGAAAAAGTGCTTACGAATTATTAAGCAAATTAAAATATCCAGAACTAAAATCTTATTTAATGCAAAATGCTGCTACTGAAGAAGATTCCAATTTACAATTTGTACTTGCTTTAACTTTATTGGATTATAACACAACTGAAACACGAGCACAGGCAGAAACGATGTTAAATACGAACAAATATGTTTTATTATTAAGCGATAATAAAGTATTAAATTTACGACCTAATGAGAAATAGTTATGTATAACTTATGCCTGCAGGAGTAATAGAATTTTTTAGTCTATTACTCCTTTTTTTTTGATTAAATTATTTATTGTTCTACCGGAAACATTTTATTTGTTTTTCCTATCACCCCCCCAAAAAATAACAACTTCCATTTTTATTATTTATATTTCCATTTAGATAATATTATCATATTTTTCCAACTGTAATTATTTAATTAAGGGATGATTTTATGTTTAAGAATTATTTGATATCTTGTTTGTTTTTACTTGTGGCTAATACCGGTTTTAAGGCACAGGAGACTAATGGTAATAACGATATTATTCCGCCGCCGTTTAGAGAAATGCGTGCCGTTTGGGTTGCAACAGTTGATAATATTGACTGGCCATCCGCTCCCGGTTTGGATACTGAGACTCAAAAAAAAGAGGTTGTTTTAATTTTAGATAAAGTTAAAGAATTAAACATGAATGCTGTAGTGCTTCAGGTACGTCCGCATGCCGATGCATTATATAAATCCTCTATCGAACCATGGTCATATTATCTAACAGGTGAACAAGGCAAAGCACCTAATCCATATTACGATCCGTTAGAGTATTGGATTGCAGAAGCTCACGCACGGGGAATTGAAGTTCATGCGTGGTTTAATCCCTACAGGGCATATCATCCGGCATCCAAAGGAAAAGTTTCCGAACTTTCGATACTAAACACCAAACCAAATTGTGTTAAAAAATTAGGCACCGAGGGTTATTATTGGATGATCCCCACAATGCAGGAAGTTCAGGATCAATCGTTTAATGTTGTTATGGAGGTGGTAAACAATTATGATGTTGACGGAGTCCATTTTGATGATTATTTTTATCCTTATCCCGATTATAATGATGGCAAAGATTTTCCCGATGATGAATTATTTAATGCCTATAAAAATTCCGGCGGAACTTTAGACCGGGGCGACTGGCGCAGAGATGCTGTAAATAAGTTTATTAAAAGAATTTATGAGGGAATAAAAGCGGCTAAACCTTACGTAAAATTTGGTATAAGTCCGTTTGGACTTTACCGTCCCGGATATCCTTCCTCAATTTCAGCAAGTTTTGATCAGTATGCTACTTTGTATGCGGATGCTAAATTATGGCTTAATGAAGGATGGGTTGATTATTATACACCACAAATATATTGGCCTATATCACGAATTCAGTTAAGTTTTCCTTTATTGCTTGGCTGGTGGGCGGCCGAAAATGTAAAATACCGTAATCTTTGGCCGGGTTTATATTTTAATCCGCAAATAGATAAAAAAGATATTGGACTGGAAATAATAAATCAGATAATGGTTACACGAGGAATGGTTCCAAAATCGCCCGGTGTTGTTTTGTTCAGTATGAAATCTTTAATGCAAAACAACGATACAATTTGCAAACCGCTATTTAACGGTCCGTTTAATTCAAAGGCACTTATGCCAACCTATCCGTGGTTAGATAATAAAGCACCCGATTCACCAATTGTTGTTGTTGAAAAATCGGACAAAGAAATAAAAATATCGTGGGAGTGTAAAGGAGAAGAAAAACCTTTCCAATATGTTATTTATTCTAAAATTAATAATAAATGGAGATATGATTTATTACCCTTTAATTGCAGCAATATAACCTTACCCGTTGATAGTTTAACAATTATCCCTGCTGCAATTTCCGCAGTTGACAGAAACGGGAACGAGAGTTTAAAAACTTTTATTAAAGTTGATTAATAGGGATTATTATATAAGTGTATTGCGGTTAATTCTTGCCCGGGGATGATGTAATTGCAGTTTGTTTTTAATCATCCCCGATTGTTATTCGTATCTTAACGAATCAATTGGATTGGCTTTTGCTACTTTAATAATTTGTATAGATATTGTTAACATTGCAACAACCACAATAACAAAACTTGGTATAAGAAATAACCATACATTTAATTTAATACGAACTGTAAATGTATTTAGCCAATTATCCATTATATAAAAAACAAATGGCAGCGAAACAATAATTGCAATCAATACAATTGCCAAAAACTCTTTGGATAGAGTATATACAATATTTATAACCGATGCCCCAAGCGTTTTTCTAATACCAATTTCTTTTGTTTTTTGAATTGCAGTTAAAAACGATAGCCCAAATAATCCAAGCAGGGCAATAATAATTGCAATCAATGAAAATATTAAAACAATTTGTCCAAATTGTCTATCGGCATTATATTGGGCGTCAAAAAAAACATCAAGAAAAAAATAGTCAAACGGATCGTCGGGATAAACTTCATCCCATTTATTATTTATTTCATTTATTGTATTGTTTAGATTATTTGTGCTTATTTTAAACACAAAATACCCAAACTGATAATTATGCCCCTTAAAATAAATAATTGGTTCAATCTTCTTTTTTAAATCTTCCTGATGATAATTATCCACAATTCCAATTACATTATAAATGCTATTATTGCTTAAATTTATTATTCTTTTGCCAATTACATTTTCTTCGCTTTCAAAGCCCAACAACATTTTTGCTTCATTGTTAATAATTACAGCATTTGAGTCGGAGGGATATTCCTGCAAAAAACTTCTTCCTGCAATAAATTTAATTTTTAATAAATTAAAATAATCCCTATCAATATTGCAGGCGGAATACGATACGCTTTGCTGCTGCCCGCCATATTTAGTATAATTTTCCAAATGGTTAACTATTTCTTTTCCCGGAATATTATCTGCGGCGGATACTGATTTAATATTTGAATTTTTTAATAGTTGTTCTTTATAATATTCAAACAACCTTACTCTGTCTGGATTATTTATTAATGAACGGGGAGTATTAACAATTAACACCTGGCTTGTACTAAACCCTAATTTTTGACTTTTCACATATTCAATTTGTTTATAAACAATTAAAGTACATGTTATTAAAACAATTGCAGATGTAAATTGGAATACGACCAAAAATCGTCTTATAAATAAACCACCTTTTGTATTTCTAAACTTTCCTTTTATAGTTAAATTAGGTTTAAATGATGACAATATTATTGCAGGATATAACCCGGCCGCAACACCACACATCAAAAAGGCAAACAACAAAAAAAACCAGAACCCAAATTCCGAATAATTAAGATATAAATTATTCATTGTTGAATAATTTTTAATTAAACTGCTTAATACAGAAGAAATTAAAACGGCACTTATCAACGCTATAAAATCAATCAGTAATGATTCAATAATAAATTGTGTAATAATTTGATTTTTGTCAGCACCAACCACTTTTCTAATTCCAACTTCTGAACCTCTTTCTAATGCTCGTGCAGTTGAAAGATTAATATAATTGATCCAAGCCATAAATAAAATAATTGCAGTTATTATACTTAAATAATAAATTATTTGGATATCACTATTTGGTGAAATTTCTTCACTTAAATTAGATTTAAGATGTATAGCTTTTATTGGCTGTAAAGTACATATTATTTTACTGTTATCATCTTTTAAATAACCAAATCGGCTTTCAATTAATTTATTAATTCGTTTTTCTGTTTCTTTATACAATGTATTGTTTTTTAACGTTACATAATTATATAACCAATTGTAATATTGAGTATTTATTAACTCTTCGTTTTCCAACACTCCCAAGGTGTTCATTGAAAGTATAAAATCGAATTTAATATGCGAGTTAACCTGATAATCTTTAAATACTCCATTTACAATAAACCGAATCCCTTCGTTTAATACAATTATTTTCCCCAGCGGATCTTCATTGCCAAACAATCTTTTTGATGCGGCTTCCGAAATAACGGTTGTAAAAGTGTTCCCTAACGGACTATTTGAATTCCTCTTTAATAGTTGCACATTAAATATTTTCAAAAACGAATTATCAGCCCATAAAACCGACTGACCGCTTAGCTTTTTACCATCATATCTAAACATACAATCTTCAGGATATACCCGGGCACAATTTTCTATTTCAGGTATATTATCAAGTACTAATCTATAAAATGCCGGATAAGATCTTGCGCTTTCAAATTGTTTTATTCCGTTTTGATATCTTTCTACAACAAGTCGGTATGCGTTATCTGAATTTATGTTTTTATTTTCATAACTCGATTCATAAAAAATATACTTTAAAATTAATATAGAAGCCGCCATTCCTATTGCAAGCCCCATTATATTTATCAGCGAAAATAGTTTGTGTTTTAATAAATTCCTAAAGCCTACAAGCAAATAATTTTTGAGCATTATTAATTCCGTAATGTATAATATTTATTCATATTTCAGGCATTCAACCGGATTTGCCACTGCTGCTTTAATACTTTGATAACCAACCGTTAACATAGAGATTAAAAGAGCAATAAATCCCGATAACAGATAAATCCACCAGTTTATCTCAATTCTATACGCATAATTTTGGAGCCATAAATTCATTGAATAATATGTAATTGGCAGTGCAATAACATTTGCCAATATCACCCATTTTGTAAAGTCCTTAGCAAGCAAAAATACAAGTTGTGATATTGTTGACCCTAGCACTTTACGTATCCCAATCTCTTTTGTCCTTTGTTCGGTTGTATATGCAGCCAAACCAAACAATCCTAAGCACGCAATTATTATTGCTATTGAAGAAAATCCGGCAGCCAAAACACCGGTTTTTTCTTCCGGTTCATATAAACGGACAATATTTTCATCCATAAAACTATAATACATGGGTTCGTTTGGTTTAATATTTGTCCAGATTGTTTTTATATACTTAACAACATCTTTACTATTATTACCCTTAATACGCACCGAGATAATTTTATTGCTTCTGTTTTCAGGTTTTAAATGCATTACTAAAGGTCTAATTTTTTGGTGAAGTGATTCCCAATGAAAATCTTTAACCACCCCAATTATTTTAAATGATTTTGATTTTTCGTATGTTTCCAAACGGGTTAATTCTTTTCCTACCGGAGTTTTTAATCCATACTCTTTTACTGCTGCCTCATTTAAAATTACCGCACAAGTATCTGTCAAAAATGAACGTTCAAAAAATCTTCCCTCTGCCATATTTATTTGATAAGTGTTAATATAATCATAATCCACATCTAAATATGATAATGATATTGGATCGGCACCCGATTTTTGATCGAAAAAATAACCATGTCCCGGCACCCCTGAAGCAAACATATAATGTGAACAACTTACATTTAATACTGAAGAATTTTTTAACATTTCGTTTTTAAATGTTTCTGTTTTATTGCCTAATAGTTCAGTATTTTCAATTAACAGCAGCCGCTCTTTATTAAAACCCAAATTTTTGTTAAGCATAAAATTAATTTGTTTTTGGATAATTAACGTACCCGCAATTAAAATAATTGAAATTGAAAACTGAAAAACTACAAGTGTGTTTCTTAAATAACTTTTTCTTGTTCCCTTTTTAGTGTTGTTTTTTAACACTTCATTTGCTGTAAACGAAGAGAGATAAAAAGCAGGATAACTTCCCGAAAGTAATCCAAGTGTTATTACAAATAATAATAAAAACGGCATAGTATAAAAATTATTTAAATAATGTATTGCTAATTCTTTGCCCGTAAAATAATTAAATGACGGCAAAATTAATTCCAATAAAAATAAAGCAATTGCTACCGAAACAAAACTCATAATAATTGCTTCAACTATAAACTGTACTATTAAATTTAATTTATTTGATCCTAACACTTTTCTTATGCCAACTTCTTTTGCTCTTTTTTCCGATCGGGCTGTTGCAAGATTCATAAAGTTGATAACAGCAATTAAAAGAATAAATCCCGCCACTCCAACAAAAATATATATTAAATTAATATCACTGTTTTTTACATCTCCCCACTCTGTATTTAGGTCTATTCCATAATCGCGTTGCGAGTATAAATAAATTGAATTCAGCGGCTGCAATTTGTGTCCGTATTTATTTCCTCTAGCCAAAAATTCCGAAACTTTAATACCTAATATTGCTTCTACCTGCGGTGTAATATATCTTTTTCCGGCCGCATCAAGCTTATTTTGAAACTCGGCTACATTTGTATTCTCTTTTAGTACAATATAAGTGCTATACCATAGTTCAAGCCATATCTCTTTATCTATAATAGGATAAGTTGAATTTGACGCAAGTATTCCGCACCTAAAATGAGAGTTTTGCGGAAAATCTTTTATTACCGCCGTAATTAAATAATTTTCTTTTCCGCCATCAACATCTAAAATTTTTCCAACCGGATTTTCATTTCCGAAATATTTTTTAGATGTTGATTCAGTCATTACCATAGTATTGGGTTTATTTAATGCTTTATTTTTATTTCCTGCAACAAACTCTAAATTAAACACATCAAAAAATGTCGAATCAACGTGATATATTGAATACTCTCTAAAACTGTTTTCTTTATATCTTAATAATTTATTTCCAAAATAACCTATTCGCGTGTATGTTTTTACTTCCGGGAAATCACGTTTTAAGGCCGGTCCTAATGGTCCGGGTGTTTTGGAATTGTTAGTTACCAGACCGTTTATTTCCGAATTAACAAATATTCTGTATATTTGATCTGAATTTTTGTAAAAGCGGTCATAACTTAATTCGTTTATAACATATAAAACAATTAACATACAAACTATTATGCCAACCGAGAGTCCCATTATATTAATAAAAGTATATCCCTTTTGTCTAAATATATTCCGCAAAGCAATTTTAATATAGGTGTTATACATTACCATTCTTTTCCTATCTATTACAAGGGTTAATATAACTATTCGTATTTCAAACTTTCAATAGGGTTAGCCGAAGCCGCTTTTACAGCTTGATAAATTACGGTACCCGAAGCAATTAATAATGCAAATATTGCCGCTAAAAGAAAAGGCCATATCCCAATTTCAATTCTATAGGCAAATGATTCAATCCATTTATTCATTACATAATAAGCAATTGGCCATGCTATTATATTTGCAACAATTACATATTTAATAAATTTATTAACCAGCATAATAACTATTTGTTTTACTGAGGCACCCAATGTTTTACGAATACCTATTTCTTTGGTTTTTTGTTCGGTTGTAAAAGCAGCCAAACCAAACAAACCTAAGCAGGCAATAAATATTGCCAGCATTGAAAATATTAAAAATATTTGACTCGCTTTTTGTTCACCCGCATATAATAACGAATAACTTTCATCTAAAAATTCATATTCAAAAGGAGCAAATCCGGCGTATTTTTTCCATGTTTTACCGGCAATATCAATTATTTTAGAAGGATTATCCGACTTATATCTTATGCAATAATAAACCAAGTTTCTGGGTGTATAAAATAATGCAAGAGGACGAATTTTAATATTTAGTTTTTCATAATTAAAATCTTTTATTACGCCAATTATTTTGAATTGCATACGAGTACCATCGGGCATGGGCAATGAGGAAATACTTTTGCCGACCGGATCAGTTATTCCCATTAACCTTACCGCAGTTTCATTTAACACACAAGTCAGGGAATCGGCTGAATAGTCATTGGAAAAATATCTTCCGCTTTCCATTTTTATATTTAATGTTTTTTGATAATCGCTGTCAGTTATTAACACCCAAGTAACGTAACGTTCGTTAATTGAACGTCCCTCGGGTATATAAACAGTATTGGAATAAGCATCCCACGCAAAATTACTTACCCCTCCTACACTTTTAATTTCGGGATGATTTAACAATTCCTGTTTAAAGGCATTAATGTTATTTCCTAAACCCCAGCCTCTTTTAACCAATAATATATTTTCTTTATCATACCCAAGTTTTTTTGTTTTAATATAGTTTATCTGCTGCATTAAAATTAATGTGCAAACAAACATTATTACCGAAATTGAAAACTGAAAAATAACCAAAGAACTTCTTAACCAGCTTCCGGCTTTTGTGTTTTGTATTTTCCCTTTTAAAACAATTATAGGTTTAAATTTTGATAACACAAACGCCGGATAACTGCCGGCAATTACCCCTACAACAACAACTAATAATACAATTAATGGAATGGCCGTAAAATAATTTACACTTCCAAACTTAATGTCTTTATTTACAAATTCATTAAAATAAGGAAGTACAACTGCAATTATTATTATTGAAAATATTAAACTGATAAAACTTAACATAATTGATTCGGCTAAAAATTGCCGTATTAGCTGCCAATAGGTTGACCCCAAAACTTTTCTAATACCAACTTCTTTAGCTCGTGTTGAACTGCGGGCTGTGGATAAATTCATAAAATTAATACATGCAATTAATAAAATAAAAACTGCTATTATTAACAGAGCATACACATAAGTTATATCGCTGTTTGAACCAATTTCCGCATCAATATTGGAATATAAATGAATACTTAATAATGACTGTAAATAATAATTATAATTATTATTAGATTTTAAAAAATTATCAAAAGAAGTTCCTACAGCCGCCAAAAATTGAGGGCCAATATATTTTTTTATTAAGGCAGGCATCTTTTTTTCAAACTGTCCGCCATTACTGCCCGGTTTTAACTTTACATAAGTTTGATAATTATTACTTAACCAAACTGTATTTCTTGCGTCTTCTCTTGAACTCATTGATGCTAAAATATCAAACTGAAAATGAGCATTTCGAGGATATTCTTTTATAATTGCCGCAACACGGTACGGAGTATTATCCTCAAAATTCATTATCTTCCCCACGGGGTCAATATTTCCAAAATATTTTTTTGCAGTTGCTTCTGTTAACACAACAGTATGCGGATCTGCCAAAGCGGTTTTTTTATTACCCCTTACAAATTCAACACTAAACACATCAAAAAATGTTGAGTCGGCCCATATAAATCTATTTTCAACAAAAGCATTTTCTTCAAATCTTATTGTCATATTGCCGGACGGACTTATTCTTACAGCGGTTTTTACTTCAGGATATTCTCGTATTAATGTTTCCGCTAACGGTGCCGGCGTTGCCGCCAAATTTAAATTCATGTCATTAATTTTAGCCTTTAAACATATCCTGTAAATATCTTCAGCGTTTTCATTAAACTTATCGTAACTTAGCTCATCGGCCACAAAAAACACAATTAACACACAGCCCGTAATTCCTATTGCCAAACCTAATATATTTATTATTGAGTATGCTTTGAATTTTACAATATTTCGCAAGGCTATTTTTAAGTAATTAGCTAACATTTTTCCTCAATTATTATTTTAATTTAATATTTATAAGCTCTATTTAATTTATTCATACTTCAAACTGTTTACCGGATTTTCGCTGGCGGCTTTAAATGCTTGAAATCCTACAGCTATTAATGTTAATATTACGGCAGTAAATGCACCCAATATAAAATACCATGGATTTATTTCTATTCTGTAGATATAATCCCGGAGCCAATTTTCCATTATATAATAAGTTATTGGCACAGCAATTAAACTGGCAATTATTACTATTATTAAATATTCTCTAATCATTGTTTTTACAATAGTAAATACTTTAGCACCAACAACTTTTCGTATTCCAATTTCTTTTCTTCTCATTTGTGATGTTAATAAGATCAAACTAAATAATCCTATTCCGGAAATAAAAATTGCAATCACACAAAAAATCATAATTAATTTTTCAATTCTGCTTTCATTTTCATATAATTTATTGTACGATTCATCTAAAAATCTATACAATAACGGTCTGTCGGGTCTAACTTCTTTCCATTCTTTTTCAAGCGTTTGAATTGTTTTAGTTATGTTTTGACCTTTAACACGAACCAATATATTTGCCGAACCCCACATACGCATATAAAAAACAATGGGTTGGATTTTTTCCTTAAATGACTTAAAATGAATATCTTCAACAACTCCAATAATTGTTTGCGGCGATTCGGCGTTATTTAATCCGTAGATTAATGTACCAATAGGATTTTTTAAATTTAATTCTTTTACTACCGATTCGGTTACAACAATGGATCTTTCCATGTCACTTGGGAAATCTTTAGAAAAATTTCTACCATTTAATATTTTTGTCTGTAATGTTTTAAAGTAATCATAATCCATTGCTATTTGGGCACATTTAATGTTGTCCTTTTGCTGCATACCTTGGGAATAAATCCATGTATAATTATTTATATTTTCAGAAGGGACATTCCCGCCGGCGGCTGCAGAAATTATTTCGGGATATTGTAATATTTTATTTTTTAATGTTTCATATCTGCTGAACATACTTTCATCCCAAGGATTGTCAATTGAAATAATATTCTCTTTTTTAAATCCAAGTTTTTCATTTCTTGCAAAACTTAACTGGTTGTATATTATACCAACCGAAATTAACAACCCCACTGTTATAATAAATTGAAGACAAATAACAATTTGTCGAAATCCGAAACTGATTTTGCCATATTTTATTGAAGATGAAATACCTCCACCCTTTAATCTATCAATAGTATTATTTTTGATTGCAATTATTGATGGATAAATAACTGCAATAATCATTGAAAATATTAACATACATATTACAAACACTAAAATTTGCAGACTGAATATGTCACTTAACAATATCATCTTACCGGTAAATTGGTTAAACTGATCTCTTGTCATTAAAATTATAATAAAAGCTAAAATTAAAGCCACAAACAGATACGTAAAAGATTCCAATAAAAATTGCTTAACAATATCTCTTTTACCGGCCCCTAAAGTTTTTCTAATTGCAAGTTCTTTTTCTCTTATTTTAATTAATGTAGTTAATATGTTAGTATAATTAAAAGTTGCCATTAATAAAATCATAAATGTTATTGCTAACAGACCTTTTATAGTGTTTATGTCGCCATGCGCGGCAAAATCCCAAGCCGAATCAGCGGAATACAAATATATTTTATCCAGCGGCTCTAATTTTACTTTAATAAGTTTAGCCCATTCTTTACCTGCTTTTTGGGCAAAATTATTATTTAATTTAACTTCAATATTTTTGATAGAAGCATTTTTATTGATTTGAAAATAAAAGAAACAACTTAAATTGTATTCTTTCATTGCATTAGGCCGGCTAACTTTAAGCGTGGGAAACGAAACAATTATTTGAGGTCTAATATGCGAATTAAGGGGTATATTTTTAAGAACTCCCGTAATCCTAAAAATATGTTCATTTTCAACTTTAATAATCTTTCCTAAAACATTGGTCGTGCCAAAATATTTAAGTGCAATATCTTCGTCTATAACAGCCGAAAAGGGGACTTCCAACGCTTTATTTTTATCACCTCGGATTAGAGGGAAAGAAAACATTGTTAATATTTCTTTATCGGCATAAAAAACATCATCAATAAATTTATTTTCATCTGCATTTACAACCTGATTGATATCCTGACTTATTCTAAATCCCTTGCTAAATTCAGGAATTTGTTCAAAATATTCATCAAAAGCTATTGCGGAATTTAATACTTCTTTTTCCTTTGTTTCCCTATTTTCTTTAATTAATCTTACTATATATTTTTTGTTTTCATTAAATTGATCATACTTCAATTCATCAATTACATAAATCAAAATATAAATGCAGCTTGCCATAGCCAACGACAAACCAACTATATTGATAGTTGATACTATCCTTTGTTTTTTAATATTTCTTATTGCAGTAATTATATAATTTATTAACATATTCTACTCGTCAATATTCTTAATTAATTTCAAAACACCATTACACATATTTATCAAGACCTTTGCAATATTATTCATATTTTAATGAATTAACCGGGTTGCTAATTGCCGCTTTAAATGTTTTAATACTAATTGTTGCAAACAAAACTACTAAGGTTATTAATATTCCAAATACAAATGGTTCAAAACCAATTGCGGTTTTGTAAGCAAACTGCTGTAACCAAATATTCAACAAATAATAACTTAATAAAACAGCAAATATCGAAGAGATACATATCCATACCAGAAAATCTCTAATCAACAAATAAATTATTTGTGAAGTTGTTGCTCCTATCACTTTCCTAATTCCAATTTCTTTAGTCCTTTTTTCAACAAAATATGCAGCCATGCTGTATAAACCCAAACAGGCAATAACCATTGCAACAATTGAAAAAGCTCCAAAAAGATTAGACATTTGTGTTTCTTTAATATACAACTGATCATAATCTTTATCTAAAAACGAATATTCAAAAATTGATGAATTAAGATATTGAGAATAAATGCTTTGAATTTTGTTAATCACCAATGGCATATTTGATGAATTAATTTTTACAATCATATAATTAAAATCATAATATTCGCCTTTTATAAATAACAAAGGTTCAATTAAATGATGTAATGATTCAAAATTAAAATCTTCAACTATACCTACTAAATCACCTTTTATTTCTTGATTTCCGGGATACCAGCTTATTTTGTTTTCCAGAGGATTTTTCCACGTAAATTGTCCGGCTCCGGTTGAATTTAACATAAATGAATTTCCTTTTATAGCATTTTTTTCAAAACCACATCCATTTTGTATTTTAATTCCCATGGTGGTAAAATAATCACAGTCAATAAATAATTCCGATATTCCGACCGGATTTTCTGTCTGTCGCCAGCGAATTGTATTTCGGTTAAATAAGTCACCCGGAATATTTGAGGCGCAGGAAACAGATTTTATTTCGTGGTTTTTCATCAGTTCGTTTTTGATGGTTTCTGCTTTTTGTTTTGTATATTCATCAATCATAGGTATAACGACAACTTGATTTTTATTAAATCCAAGATCCTTACCTGTTAAATAATTTATTTGTTTATTAATGACCAATGTTGATACAATTAGAAATATTAATACTGTAAATTGAAATACCATTAATCCTTTTCTTATTAATCCGGGTTTGGAATTTTTACTGCTGTTTTGTTTTAACACATTAAATGTTGAAATAGTAGAAAGATAAACCGCAGGATAAAAGCCGGACAAGGCTCCTACCAACAAAACTAAAACTAAAGTCACAACAAGTTGTTCTAAATTAAATATACTTTCCGGCAGATCATTCCAGTAAAACATTTCTTTGAATGTTGGTAAAAGTGCTTTTGTTAAAATTATTGCTATTATAGTTGAAAGAATTGTTATCAAATACGATTCGCTTAAAAATTGAGCAACAATCTGTTTTCTTTCCGCTCCTAATGTTTTTCTTATTCCAACTTCTTTTGCCCGTTGAAGTGACTGGGCAATTGATAGATTTAAGAAATTTATTGCTCCCATTACAACAATTAAAATTGCGGCTGCATATAAAATGTAAACATAATAAATATTTCCGCCCGGGTTCAATTCCCACGTTGTATTTGTGCTTAAATGTATATCTTTTATTGGAATTAATGTGAAACATTTTGAAATATCAAAATCGGATTTCAAATCGGGAATTGAATAATCAATATATTTTTTACTCCAGTTTGGTAATTTTGCAATTAATGATTTAACATCAGTCCCTTTTTTTATTTTCACATAATTATAATGGCCAAAATCAGCCCACAAAAAAAACACGCTGTTGCCGTCTGCAATTTTATAAGTTAAATACGAAATCAATAAATCAAATTTAATGTGTGAATTGTTGGGTATATTTTGTATTACTGCTCCAACACTCATATTATACTTATTGTTTAATAATAGTGTTTTACCTATTACGTCAATTGAATTAAAATATTTTATTGCAATGTTTTTTGTAATTATTAAAGAGGTTGGATTTAATAACGACTTTTTAGCATCTCCGGCCAATACTTTTAAGTTGAATACATCAAAAAAGGTTGTATCAACAGCCAAAACGTTTTTTTCAATAAATACTTTCTTTTCAAATTGAACAACAAAGTTTTGTTTTATTAAACCCTGTCCCCAAATAGGTGTTACACTTACTGCACTTTTTACTTCAGGAAAATCTTTTACCATTGTTTGAGCAAGCGGGTGAGGAGTTCGCGGCATTGTGTTGGGATTAAATTTCATTTCAACTCTATAAAGTTGATCATAATCCGGCAAATATTTATCGTAACTGATTTCCGACTGTATATAAATATTTATAATAAAATAACAAATAAAACTTACAACAAGCCCCAGTATACTTATATATGTATACGATTTTTGTTTTCGTAAAGTTCTTAATGTAATTATTATATAATTTGATAACACTTTTAGCCTTTATCTAATTTATACGTGAAATTTTTCGTTGTAATTTTCTGTAACAACATGTCCATCAAACAAATGAATAATTCTGTTTCCATATTCAGCATACGTGGGCGAGTGAGTAACCATTACTATTGTTGTTCCACCTTGGTTTAATGAAGTTAATAAATTCATTACTTCATCCCCATTTGCCGAATCAAGATTTCCGGTTGGTTCATCAGCCAATATTATTTTAGGGCTGCTTACAATTGCCCTTGCTACCGCAACACGCTGCTGCTGGCCGCCGCTTAACTGCTGAGGAAAATGATTTACACGGTGCATGATATTCATTTTTTCCAATACTTCATTTACTTTTTTCTTTCGTGCCGTTCCGTTTAAGCCCAAGTATAATAATGGCAGTTCAACGTTTTCGCAAACGGTAAGTTCATCAATTAAGTTAAAACTTTGAAATACAAATCCAATATTTTCTTTTCTGAATGCAGCTCTTTTTCTTTCATTTAGTTTTGAGATGTTTTCGTTAAAAAACATATAATCGCCTTCGGACGGATTATCGAGCATACCTAAAATATTCATAAGGGTTGATTTTCCGCAGCCGGATGGACCCATGATTGATACAAATTCACCGCTTGTTATTTCTACATTAACATTATTTAATGCTGTAGTTTCAACATCTTCGGTTTGATATACTTTTTTTAGATTAACAGTTTTGATCATTTTTTTACCTTCAGTTAATTTATTTAATAATTAATTTTTCTATGTCTTTGTAATTGTCGTACGATGAAACAACAACTTTTTCCCCTGCATTTAGACCTTCAAGTACTTCATAACTTGACGGATTTTGTCTTCCTAATTTAATATTCCTTTTAGTTGCCTCCGTACCGTTTTTATCAACAACAAATATCCATTGTCCGCCGGTTACTTGATAAAATCCGCCGCGGGGCAATAATAATGCTCTATAATAACCGCCCAATTCTAATTTAACCTGTAACGATTGTCCTCTTCTTATTTCTGCCGGGCGTTTTCCGTTAAACATCATGTCTATAATAAACCGCCCGTTTTTTACCTCAGGGTACACCGTTTTAACAGTTAATTTATAAGCCGTTCCATCCATAGAAAACTCGGCATATTGCCCCGGTTTTACACTTGTTATATAGTGTTCATCAACTTCGGCCTGGACTTTAAATGAATCGATATTGTCTATCTGCCCTAAATTTTCACCTCTTCCTATTGACTGCCCAATTTCTACTTTTAATGATGTAAGTTGTCCGTTAATTGGAGCTTTTACCGTTAAATTTTCTAACTGCCCTTTTGTTAATAATAAATTATTTTGCAGCTGCTGTACCGATTGTTCAAGCTGGTCAATTTGCTGCATTCTATATAACGAATCCTGTTTAAATGCTTCAAGTGTTAAATTTCTCTTTTTAATTAAATACTCATATTTATCTTTACTCTGCTGAAATTCAAGGTCGGATATATAATTTTTTTGAAATAATACTTTATTGTTTTCGTATATTTTTTTGGAGTTTAAAATCTCATAATTAATATTTAATAATTCACCTTGTATATTTAATTTGCTTTGCTCAAATGATAATCGTGTACTTCTTAAATTATTTATCTGTTGAAAAACATTTGCTTCATTATATATTACATCAAGTGTTAATTGCGCATTATCCAATTTAATAATCGGATCGCCTGCTTTTAAAAACGCTCCTTCCTGCACATATTTAGTTACAACCCTTCCGCCTTCAGTAACATCCAAATAAAATGTTTGAATTGGAGTTACTGTTCCCATAATTGAAATATATTCCTGAAACGAACCTTCACGTATTTCAACTATACTTATTTTATCTTTATTTACATTCAGTTTGCTGCTATGATCGGCAAAAATTACAAAAAATAAAACAAACAAAATAAAAGCAAACCCTAAAGCAGCATAAGCAATATTTTTTACTGTATATTTTTTCTTTTCAATTTTTCTATCCACTTTATACACCATTTAATTTTTATATTGTTGTTCCAAATATAATGCCATTAATTTTTTAGGCTTTTTTATGCAAATAACCAGATTTTTAATATATTTACTGTACGGTTCTAAACAGTTAATGTACGATTCCGTACAGTGGTAATATTTATTTTTTTTTAGTTCTTTTAATTGTTTTTAATTTATTATTCTTTTTGTACATACTATGAATGAGAAAAAAAACTGTAAATTATTAATTGTAGATGATGATGAAGATGTATTAACCGCTGCCAGAATTTATCTTAAACAGCATTTTACAACCCTACATACCGAAAGCAATCCAAAACGAATGCTTGAATTAATTCAAAACGATTCGTACGATGTAATTTTATTGGATATGAATTATTCCAAAGATGTTACAAGCGGTAAGGAAGGTTTTTATTACATGGAAAAAATTCTTGAAATTGATCCATCCGCAATTATTTTATTAATAACCGCTTATGGTGACGTTGAAACAGCCGTTAAAGCAATTAAAAACGGCGCATACGATTTTGTTCTTAAACCATGGCAAAACGAAAAATTACTTTCATCTATTTTAGCAGCCCTAAAAATTAAAAACACACAAAATGAAGTCAACAAACTAAAATCTTTCCGCAAACAATTTAATAACGATTGCGATAAGGAATTCAGCGATTTTATTGGTAATTCCGATAAAATGCTTAAAGTGTTCGACAAAATTCAAAAGGTTGCCGGAACCGATGCCAATGTTTTAATACTTGGAGAAAACGGAACGGGTAAAGAATTAGCTGCCCGGGCTATTCACCGCTTTTCGGAAAGACGCGATAACGCCTTTATTAGTGTAGATTTGGGCGCGTTAAACGATTCTATTTTTGAAAGTGAGTTATTTGGACATACTAAAGGAGCCTTTACAGATGCACGCGAGGAAAGAATAGGCCGATTTGAAATTGCAAACGACGGCACATTATTTTTAGACGAGATAGGCAACATTCCACAGATACTGCAATCCAAGTTACTTACAGTACTCGAAAAGCGGACAATTATTAAAGTTGGCTCCAATAAAGAAACGAACATTAACATACGGCTTGTATGCGCAACTAATATGCCTCTTCAGGAATTGGTAGAGCAAAACAAATTCCGTCAGGATTTACTTTATAGAATTAATACAGTTGAAATTAATTTACCTCCTTTGCGCGAAAGAACTGGCGACATTCCTTTGCTTGCCAATTACTTTTTAAATATTTTTGCCTCAAAATACAAAAAACAAGGAATGAGTATTTCTGTTGCCGCCTTAAATAAATTAGAAAAATATCATTGGCAGGGGAATGTTAGAGAACTTAAACACGCCATTGAAAGAAGTGTTATTTTGTCGGACTCGTTAATTTTGCAGCCGGAAGATTTTGTGCTTACCAGCAAAGAAAGGGAAAACACCGAATCAATTGCGCTTGAAAAACTTGACTTGGAAACAATTGAAAAAATTGCCGTTCAAAAAGCTTTACAAAAACATTCGGGCAATATTTCCAAAGCTGCCGACGAACTTGGATTAACGCGTACTTCGTTATACAGAAGAATGGAAAAATTTGGATTTTAAACGGTTTATTATATGAAACTATTAAAACGATATAAAGTTAATATTATTGTGCGTGTATTGCTAATTGTTTGCAATACATTATTGTTCTCCTTTTTTGCCAACCATTATTTGATAACCATTTTAATATTTATTCTAATTTATCAAAGCGTAAGTTTAATAAACTATATTACAAAATTTAACAACGAAATTTTACGGTTTTTTGTTTCAATAAATTTTTCCGATTTTTCACAATCTTTTACTCCTAAAAATTTAGGGTCACCATTTGATGAATTAAGCAACGAATTTAATAAGGTGTTTGACAGTTTTAGATATACCCGCAACGAAAAAGAGGAAAGTTTAAGATACCTGCAAACAGTTGTACAGCATATTAAAACAGGGTTAATAATTTATGATATAAGCGGTGATGTAATACTTTTTAATAATGCCGCAAAAAAGATGTTAAGTTTTACCGTGTTATCAAATATTTCACTGCTGCAAGAAAACTATCCTGTACTTTTTGAAAAGCTTAACAATATTAAACACGGCGAAAGGACCTTAGTTAAATTAAAAATTAAATATGATGTTTTGCCCATTGCTTTAAGTGCAGCCCACTTTAGAAAAAACGATAAGTTGTATAGAATTGTTTCGTTGTTTAATATTAAAAACGAACTTGAAGAAAAGGAATTAGAATCGTGGCAAAATTTAATACGTGTATTAACGCACGAAATAATGAATTCAGCCACTCCAATTTCTTCGCTTGCCAAATCATTGGATGATTTATTAGTTAATCCTAATATGGATCAGGAGTCATTTGAGGATTTGAAATATGGATTAAAAACAATTCAAAGGAGAAGCGCGGGTCTTGTACAGTTTTTAAATAATTACCGCAGTTTAACTAAAGTTCCATTACCCGATTTTTCAATCGTTTCGGCTAATACATTAATTCAAAACGTGGTTTTATTAATGAAACCGCAAATTGATTTAAACAATATCGAGTTATCAGTTATTGTTGAACCGATAACAATGGAATTAACCGTTGATCAAAAACTTATTGAACAGGTTTTAATAAATTTGCTGCTTAATGCAATATACGCTGTTAAAGATATTCCGAATAAAAAAATTAATATACGTACATATTACACCGAAATGGGGAGAGCCGCTATTGAGGTGCAGGATAACGGTATTGGGATATTGGAAGAAGTACAGGATAAAATATTTATTCCTTTTTTTACCACCAAACAGGAAGGTTCGGGTATTGGATTAAGTTTATCACGTCAAATTATGAATTCGCATAACGGCACTATTTATGTAAACAGTATGCCCGATAAAGGGAGTACGTTTATTTTGATATTTTAGAGTTGATATTTATTTAATTTTGAAGTATTATTATTTTATTGAATTGTTTTAAGTTAATAATTATTTAGGAAATAATTTTAATAACTAACCTGAGGGTTAAATATCTTGAACACAAATAAGACCATTATTTGTTTTATAACCGTTTTATTTTTATTTGTAAACTTATCGGCTCAAAATAGTAATCCGGTTGTCACAAACGTTAGATTTAACGAATTCATTAATCCAGACGGTACGGTTGATATTTACTACGATGTATTTGATGCTGAACAAAACAATGTAACCATTCGTCTTCAAGTTTCAAACGACAATGGAGATAATTTTACCTTCCAAGCTGCTAATCTTACCGGTGATGTAGGGGCAAATGTAACAATTGGCAATAACAAACATATTATTTGGAATGTACACACCGAACACCCTACAATGTGGGGCGTTAATACTTTTAAAATGCGTGTAGTAGCTAATGATGAAACTTATGGCGGCAGTCCTTGCCCCGGAATTGACTCCCTTGTTTATGCAGGGTTGACATATCATACAGTGCAAATTGGGGAACAATGTTGGTTAAAGGAAAATCTCAACGTTGGACAAATGCGGCAACATACTTCAGCACTAAATAATAATGGAATATTTGAAAAATATTGTTATTCAAATCTTGAATCAAACTGTGCAAAATACGGCGGATTATATTCGTGGGCAGAAGCTTTAAATTATCAAAATGGTGTTACAAACAGTGCTCCACCAATCACTCCGTTTGTAGGAAACATACAAGGCATTTGCCCTGCAGAGTGGCATATTCCAAGTGTAGATGAATATAACTATTTATCATCTTTAGAAAGACGAAATCATACTTTGATAGATACTAATCAAGCCGGATATACTACTAATTCCTCTGGTTTAGCCCTAAAGTTTGGGGGAGAATTACGAGGGGCTACTTTTTTTCGTATAGGTACAGAGGCTTGTATTTGGACCTCAAGCGGCGAAACCGGATTTGGAAATGGTTACGCCTATAATTTTAGAATGAATCAACAAACTCAAATTTCATTCGGTTTCACATTTGCAATTTTGGCGAGAAGCGAAGGAAAAAGTATTAGATGCATAAAAGACTAAATTATTACAATAAAAATTTGAATTCACTTAATTGGTTAACCTGTCCCAACTATTAAAACTTTACACATCAAAAGACTTGCACCATATTTAAAACAAATGCAACCCTGTTAGGCTGCATTTGTTATTATAAGGAATATTTATATTTATTTTGTATTTTTTAACAATTCCTCAACTGCTTTTTTTAATTGCAAATCATCGCCGATTACACGGTAATCTTGAGGATTTTCAACAATAAAATTCGGCACAGCAGGATTATTTTCCATATTAACATCAGTAGTTTTTACAAACCAGCCCCTACCCGGAGTTCTGATAGTGCTTCCGTCTATAAGGGTAAAAGCACCTGTTGAAATAACTGCACCAAAAGTTGGCTCGCCCACCAATTTCCCCATATTTAACGATTGATATGCATGCGAAAATATTTCGGCATTACTGTAACTTGATGAATTACACATTGTAATTGAAGGTTTTGTCCAAGCAGGGAAAGGCAATCTTTCGCTGTAAGCATAAGAATTTCGGAATTTTAATTTTTCTTTATCCAAATTTTCGGCAGCTCCGCGCGGAATTGTATAAGCATGTTGTTTAACAGAAAGTATAGTTAACAAATAATCGGTTGTCCAACCGCCGCCGTTATATCTAACGTCAATAATTAATCCATCCTTTCCTTCACCTGTTTCAGTTAATTCGCTTTCAAATCTTTCAAAAGACGGCCAATCCATTCCTTGAATATGAATATATCCCAATTTTCCGTTTGAATATTTTTCCGTTAATTGTTTGCGCGTATTTACCCAATCACGGTATAATAAATCCCTAATAGAACTGACAGGTCGTATAACAACTTCCCTAATTTCACCTTTTTCATTTTTTACGGTTAATAAAACCTGCTGATTAGCTGTATTTGTAAATAACGAATAAAAATTTATCTTATTTGTTACAGGTATTTGGTTAACCGTTAAAATAATTTCATTTTTATTTAATTTACTTTCTATTTTATCAGCCGGCGAATTAGGAATAATATTTAATATTTTAACCCCTTCATCCAATGGTTCTATTTCCACACCAAGCAAACCGGTTGTTTCTTTTTGGGTTTCGGCTCTATCCGAACCATATATTCCCATATGGCTGGCATTTAGTTCACCCATCATCATATTAATTACGTCTCTAAAATCGGAATCCGATGAAGCCAATAACGCTAAAGGACGGTATTTTTCCTTAAGTTTTTCCCAATCATTGTTATGAAAATTAGGATCGTAAAACGTTTCGTTAATCACTCTCCAAGATTCATCAAACATCTGCTGGCGTTCTTTTACATAATCAACTTTCATAATCGCGCTAATAGACAACGATTCATCTTTATTTGAAGAAACATCCATTTTGGTAATGGTACCGCGTTGTTTTAAATAGAACAAAAATTTTCCGGTTGGGTCTAACGTAACCCCGTAAGGTTTTTGGCCTCCCGTTGTTAACGACTTTGTATCTGTTCCATCCCATTTTATACTAAATAAATCCTGATCGGCTTTATAAATTTGATTTGAATTTCTATTAGTAACATAATAAAAAGTTTTACCGTCTTTAGAAATTCTAACATCCGACTCATTACCCGGTAAAGCTGTAACTTGAACAAAACGATCGTGAATATTTTCAAAATCAATTACAACCTGTTCCGTTTTTACGCTGTCTTTCGATTTTTTTGAATCTTTTGTATCTTTTTTAGCAGTATCATCATCGCTGTCATCCCAGTCTTGTTTGGTTTTTTCCCAGTCCTGTTTTTTTAGCCAAACAAACCACACATCCGCATTTCCATTATTTCTGTACGAAATAAATCCAAGTTTTGAACCATCCAAACTCCAAACCGGGGCACTGTCTTCACGAGGATGCACAGTTAGATTAAATGGTTTTGCCAAATTATCGGCAGGCTGAATGTATATTTCATCGTTAGCCTCCAAATTACCCATTGTATAAGCAAGCCATTTGCTGTCAGGCGACCAGCAAATTCCATACGGAGCAGTCCATGAATTAACTAAAACTTTTTCATTACTCAATTTGCCTAATTTCGAAATATCACAAACAATTAAATTTCCGGCTCCTCTAACAAATGTTATTTGTTTTCCATCGGGAGATACAATTGGTGTTGATTCTTCATCTTTTGTGTCTGTTAAACGTAATGTTTCATATTTTAATGTTTTTAACAAATTTGGTTTAGTTTTATCGGCCGATTTTAACAAATACAAATCGCCTTGACCTTCTCTATCCGATACAAAAACCAAAGTTGTATCATTTAACCAAGTCACTTCTTTATCACGGTAAGGATTATCCGACACATTAACAACTTTTCGTTTATCTTTGGAATTTTCTGTAACAAAAACCTCTCCGCGTATTACAAATGCTGTCTGTTTGCCGCTTGGTGAAATTGAATAATCGGTAATACCGTTTGTAAATGTTTTATACTCAACAGGATCAAATCTGTAGTCGGTTGATATTTTAATATTAACCTTTGTTATTTTCCCTCCGTCAGCGGGCATTGTACAAATTTCGGTTCCTTTTTCAAAAACAATAAATTTACCATTGCTGCTTAAATCAAAATGACGAATTCCATCATCATCAAAATCGGTAATTTGAATTGGTTCACCAATCGCATTTCCGTTTTCATCTAAACCTTGTTTAAATATATTATAAACACCTTTAATGGCACTTAAATAATATAATGTGTTATTATCTGCCCAGCGAGGCAAAAAATCATTTCCTGTAAATTTTGTAAATTGAATATATTTTTCGGTTTTTGTGTTATATAAATAAATATTCCTGTTGGCCGAACCTCTGTATTTATATCGTACTAACGGACAAATACCATCCACATACGCAATATATTTTCCGTCAGGTGATTTTTCGGGCATAACACCAAACGAGTTTAATAATCTATATGGAGTTCCTCCATTTTCGTTAACTGTATAAATTTCATTATTCCATTCTACTTCTTTAAAGTTACGTCCCGTTGCAAACAATATCTCGCCATCTTTGGAGTATCCACCTAAAATATCATTTGCGGAGTGATAAGTTAATCTATTGGGTGTTCCGCCATCAGCAGGAATAACAAAAATATCATCATTTCCATATCTGTCGCTTTGAAATGCAATATTTTTACCGTCATAACTAAACCGGGGCATTTCATCCGCACCTTCGTGTATAGTAAGACGTAATGCATAACCACCTTTTGCGTCAACTGTCCAAACATCACCCTGATAACAAAAAGCTATTTTACTTCCGTCATTATTTATTGCCGGATACCTAAATAAATAGTTTTCTTCTGCGGTTGTAAACTGAAAACCAATCAATAATAACATTATTACGTATTGAATTTTTCGCATTGTTTTTAATTCCTTTTTTTATAAAAAATGGTGTTTTGTTTTAGACGGTTTAGTATATATTAAAGTTGCATAAAATTCATCATATCACATTTATTCTGTTTTCATTTAACCGAAGGTTAAAAATAAAGAGAATACATGGCGGCAAAAAACATTTGCTAAACTCCTATTTTTTAAAACCCAAAAAATAGTTAAGATTATCCTATAAATGGAAGTTAAATATCAATAAAATTTAATGTGTAATTGCAGGAATTGTAAAATAAAAAGTGCTTCCTATATTTTCCTCACTATTTACCCAAATTTTTCCACCTTGTTTTTCAACAAATTCCTTACACAATAATAATCCTAAACCCGTACTTGATTCACCTTCGGTTCCTTTTCTTCCAACTTTTTCTTCTATCTTAAATAATTTTTGACGAAGGATTTCAGACATTCCAATTCCGCTATCAGCAATAGAAATTTCAACAAATTGATTTTCAATTTCTTTTGCGTTTATTAATATTTTTCCGCCATGTTTTGTAAATTTCACAGCATTAGATAATATATTCCTAAGGATTGTATCAATCATTTTTTCATCTGCATAAACAACCTGAGATTCCCGCACTTCATTAATGATTTTAATTCCTTTTTGCATTGCTCTTTGACCAATAATTCCCACATTATATGCAGACATCGCAAAAAGATCTATCTCTTTGGGATTAAAGCTAATATTACCTTTTTGCATCCTTGCCCATTCCAACAAGTTTTCTAATAATTTTAAAAGATTAACAGCACTAATATGTAAATCTTTACTCATTTCAGAGATTTCTTCCATTGTAAAAGCATTAATATCTTCAGCCAACATCTGGGAAAGTCCAACTAACCCCATAAAAGGATTTTTTAAATCATGCGCAATTATGGAAAAAAACTTATCTTTTTCCGAATTTGATTTTTCGAGTTTTTCTTTTATTCTAGATAGTTCTTCTATTATTAGATTTCTTTGAAAAAGATTTTCTTCAACTATAAGTTTGGCAATTTGTAATTCTTCATTTATCTTAAAAAGCTCAATTTCTGCTAATTTTTTTTCTGTTATATCATTTAAAAAATTCAATGTGGCATTTTGTCCTTTCCATTCCAATCTAACACCACTCATTTCTATCCATTTTAACGATTGATCTTTACTAACCATCCTGACATGGTATTTTTGTTCTAATTTTTCTCCGGCTAAGCGTTTTTTATAATTTGTTAATATTAAATCTTTATCGTCATTAAAAAACAACTCAATAAAATTCATACTAAAAAGTTCATAGGAATTATATCCGGTGATTTCTAACATCGTAGGATTAAAATAAACAAGTTTATTTCCTTGAGCTACAACAATACCTTCTTGTGAAGTTTCAATCAAAAGCCTGTATCTTTCTTCGCTTTCTTTTAACGCATTTTCTGTTTCTTTTCTTTCATTAATATCCGTGTGTGTACCAAACATCATTAACGGTTTACCATCTTCTGTATGCGTAACAACACATCCATGATCGAGAACCCACACCCAATTTCCGTTTTTATGTTTCATCCGACATTCAAGACTATAATAAGGCAATTCGCCGTTAAAATGCCGCTCAAGCATCATGGCTGATTGTTCCAAGTCTTCCGGATGAACTAATGCTTCCCAGGTCTTAACACTAACCGGCCCTAACTGTTCAATTTTATCATAACCAATAATTTGCGCCCACACATCGTTAAATACCGTATCGCCGGTTTGAACATTCCATTCCCATGTACCTACGTGGGCGCTTTCAATAATACTTTCTAATCGCCATCTATTTTCCCTAAGTTCTTTTTCGGCTCTTTTTTGCATTGTTATATCATGTACAGCTGTAAAACGTAATTTTTTATCTTGCACATAAATATTTTCAGCAGATAACAATACATGTTTGATATCTCCATTTTTTGAGCGTAAATCAGCTTCGATGTTGGTAATCTTTTCATCATTGCCTATATTTTGCAAAAGATCTTTTTTTGTCTCAGGGGTTAAAATCCCTAAATCCGATGCTGTATTTCCTATTACTTCATCCTTATTAAAACCAAGTAACGAATAAAAAGCTTCATTAACTTCAATATATTCCCCCGTGGCCAAATCACTTAACCCGCATGCTGAAGGATTAATATAAAACACTTTAGAAAATTTTTCTTCCGACAATTTGATTTTTGACATATCTTTAGTAACCCCAAATATTGCGGGTTTACCATTCCAGACCCCACGTGTTACTCTTGTTTCAACAGGAATTTGTTTCCCTGATTTTGACTCAACTGGTACGGGACAAAACTCGGTTGTTCCTTTTAACATTTCTCCAACAATACGTCCGGCTTCCTCTCTCCGCTCCTGCGGATGTACCATAAGAACGGATTTTCCTAAAAGTTCATCATCTGTATATTCAAGCCGGTTAATAACTGTACTGTTTGTATGGATAATATTCCCTTGTTCATCAAGCACAAACAGGAAATCATCTATATTATTAAAAAACGTTTCATAATTAATTCGGGTTTGATTTAACAAATTTTCAGCTTCTTTATTTTCTGTAACATCCACAAATACAGTTGTAAAATAATACCTTTCCGGTGAATATACCTGCACTTTGTACCAACGCTTAAGCGATTTGGAATATTGTTCAAAATCTTGTTGACCACCATTTAAAGCAATACCGCCATAAAAAGCAATCAAATCAAATTCCTTATTATTTGCATTGGGGAATGTTTCTGAAAACTTTTTTCCAATTATTTCCGCATGTTTTAATCCCGTCAGTTCTTCAAATGCTTTATTTGTTTCCAGAAAAACATAATCAACAGGTTTTTCTGTTTCATCAACAATTATTTTATGATTCGCAAATCCAAAAGGAGAGAATTCAATCAAATGTTTATAGGCTTCAATATTCACCATTACCTCTAACTAAAATATGTAAATAAATTTTATTGCCGGAAAATTAATTTCCCTTTTAAATACTTATTACTCAATAAAAAATATACTTAATTGGAAAACAAAATCAAGTTATTGTACTTTCACCTAATAATCAACAGTTATTTATAATATAAAGTGGTAAATCAAAAAAACAGTAATCAATTAATGCACTAGGTAAAAAATAAAGGAGTAATTTGCCTTAATCATTATATTAAAAAACTCTTAATTAACAACATTTTCCAACAATTTTAACAAATCATTTCTTAAAAATGGTTTTGCTAAATAATGTGTACATCCCGCATTATAAAACTCAATTTTGTCCGCTTCGGTGGTGTATGCTGTTACAGCAATAACAGGGGTATTAATATAATTTTGATTTTTCCTTATTTCTTCTGTAATCTGCATTCCATTCATTCCACGTCCAAGGTTAATATCCATTAAAATAATATCGTATTTTTTTTGCTGTATCATTTGTAATGCACTTAATGCATCATCAGCCGTGTCAATTAAATATTTATTTTTTAAAAACAGCTTAACTACATTTTGATTAATAATATCATCTTCTACGTATAATATATTTAACAATTCATTAATTATATTATCCTTATTTGCAGGTGCAATTACATCCAGTTCTATTTTTGTTGCCGGTTTATCAAGAATTGATTCAGCAATTGCCGGAAATTTTGCAATAAATACAGATCCTTTTCCCAACTCACTATCAACCTCAATTGATCCGTGCATAAATCTGGTTATTTTTTGAGCAATTGTTAAACCCAGCCCTGTTCCTTCATAACCTCTATTTAGCCCTTCGCTTACCTGCCTAAACGCATCCCATATAATATCTATTTTATCTTTTGGTATACCTATTCCGGTATCGGTTATTTTTACATAAAATTGGTTGTTGTTATCTTTATGTTCAACCCCTGTTTCAACAACAACACTCCCTTTATCGGTATATTTTATTGCATTATCTATCAAATTATGAATAACTCTTGGAAATAATTGTTCATCTAAATTTGCATAAATATTTTCAGCATTAGCAACTATTTGATAATCGAGATTCTTTTTAAGTGCCTCTCCATTAAATAATCCGGCAACATCTTTAATAATTGAAACCACTTCTAATCGTTTGTTTGATATCTCAATTTTTTCTGCTTCAACATTCGATAAATCAAGTATTAAATTTAAAGTTTCACTCAATCTTTTACCCGAATTCAGTATTGCAGAGGCCATTTTTACATGGTCTTTATCTTGCAGTTCATCAGTTAAAAATCCGGCAAAACCAAGAATTCCATTCAAGGGGGTTCTTAATTCATGATTCATGTTTGCTAAAAAGTTAGATTTAAGCCTATTAGTTTCTTCTGCTCTTTCTAGTGCCTGCTGCAAGCTTAATTCCATTTCTTTTTTTGCAGTAATATCTTCTTTAACAGCAACATAATTTGTTATTTGTCCTTGTTCATTTTTTATTGGTGAAATTGTAGCCGATTCCCAAAACAATTCCCCGTTTTTCTTTTTGTTATGAAAAATTCCGCTCCATTCTTTACCTGATGTTAACAAATCCCACATTTCTTTATAATCATGATCGGTAAATTCACCCGATTTAAGTACTCGTGGATTTTTACCTATAACTTCATCCATTGAATAACCGGTAACGTCCAGAAACTTAGGATTTACATATTCAATTATTGCACCTTTATTTGTGATAACAATTGAGACCTGACTTTGTTCAACTGCGCGTGATAACTTTCGCAAATTCTCTTCAATTTTTTTGTTTTTAGTTATTTCTAAAAATGCTACAACAAAATGATCAGGCTTATAGCTATATGCAACGCAATCATACCAACGACTATTTGTCTGAAGAAATTGTTCAAATCGGATTGATTTACCTGTTCGGGCAACATTGCCATAAGTTCCAATCCAATCAAATGGATCATTTTCAATATTTGGAAATGCCTGTGTAACCGTCTTATTTCTTGGATCAACACCGGTTAATTCTATATATCTCTCATTCGCATCTATAAATAGGTAGTCTATAGCTTTATCTGAGTTATCGTAAATCATTTTATGATATGCTACACCAATTGGACCTTTTTCAAACAATGCTCTAAATTTCCATTCCGCTTCCAATAGTGCTTCTTGAGCTAATTTTCGGTCAGTTACGTCTTCAATAATTCCCACACCACCTTCAATTTGTTCATCTCCGTATTTGATAGGTGCAAAAAGTACCCTTACTTGTGAACTTTTTTTGGCTGTTACGGAACTATAAAGATCTTCATAAAATCCGTTATTCCCAAGTAGTGCTTCACGGGCAGATGCAACAAGTTTTTTATCCCGAAGCTGAAGCAAATTTAGACCAACAATTGATTCAAGGGAAGATCCTATAATTTTCACAAAATTATTATTACAGGCGGTAATAATCCCGTTTTTATCAAAGGATAATAACCCGATAGGTGAATAATCAAAAATCGTACGATATTTTTCTTCACTTTCACGCAACGAATTTTCTACTAACTTACGTTGGGTAATATCATGATAATTTCCTAAAACACCACAAATATTCGGATCATCAAACATATTAACAACCGTTAACTCTATCCATTTATAACTTCCATCTTTGCATCTGTACCTTAGTTCGGTTGTGCCTGTGGCTTGGGGTTGATTTATTATACTATTAAAAAACATTTTTATTGCCGGCAGATCTAACGGGTGAACAACTTCAAAAGTATTTTTTCCAATAAGATCCTCTATTTTCCAGCCAAATATTTTTTCAACATTCGGACTCTTATACTTATTAATCCCATCTTTATCTACAACAACAATAACATCGCCAATATTTGAAACCATTTTCCCGTGCTGTAGTTCGCTGTTTTGCAAATCCAATTCCGCTTTTTTCCGTTCGGTTATATCAATAAAACTGATAATAACTTCCGACAGCTCTCCATTTGATTTAAATACAGGGAAACCATTTACTTCACCCCACACAATGTCATGCATTCTGGATCGGTGGATCCCTACGGTCATATTGTTGAATGGTTTATTTTCCGCAATAACTAAACTGACTGGATACTCCTCGGTACGAAGACGCTGATTGTTTTCATTTACAAAACACCAATCCGGATCAATTGAAAACTTTCCCAACAACTGGTCGGCGCTAAGACCTAACAATTCCATTGCTTTTGAGTTAAATTTTATAATTGAAGTGTTTGGGGCATGTACCACAACACCGGCTTTAAGATTATTAATCACTAAGCGATACCTTTCCTCGCTTTCACGCAATGCTTCTTCAGCACGCTTACGGTTAGTAATATCACGCCATATACAATGGTAAACTTTTTTACCTGCAATTTCTAATATTTGCGCCGTAACACTAACATTACGTAATTCCCCATATTTTGTAAGATGAGTTGTTTCAAAATCATCCCGTCCTTCTATTATCACTTTGTTAATATGCTCTTTAACTTCATTCCCGTTTTCTATAAAATCGATATCGGAAACAGACAACTGTTTAAACTCGTCGCGGCTATAACCCAACTGCAAACAAGCCTGATCATTAAACTCAATAAATTTAGCTGTTTTGGGATCAATAACTACAATACCATCGGGCCCCTGATCAAAAAATGTTTTATACCGGAGGTTAGATTCCGTTAAAGCATTTTCCATTTCCATGCGTTCTGTTATATCTCGGGCCGTACCGACAATACCAATAAGGTTACCTTCTTTATTAAACATAGGTGCTTTGTGAACATCAAGATATAAAAATTTACCCTTTACATAACCAAATTCATCGAATTGCATTTCTTTCATTTCTCTAAGTGTAACTTCATCGGAATCAACACATAACTGGCCAAATGTAAACCAATTGGGATTTTCGGGATGTTTATCACGTTCGCGCTTAGCAAAAAAAAGATCGTTTTTACCAATTACTTCATTAGTATCAACGGCGTTAAGAAGTTTTGTACAAACTGCTTTGTTTGCAAAGATGAACTGTTTACTTAAATTTTTTGCCCATAACAAATCCGGCATTGTATCGCTCATTAGGCGCATCATTGTATAAAGTTCGTAATATTTTACTTCACTAATTTTATACTTTTCCTCAGCAAGTTTTCGCTCACTAATATCCATAACAATTCCGCTAACTATAATAGGAGCACCGGACGAGTCTCTTTTGGTAACAGAGCCAATATCGTAAAACCATTTATATCCATTCGATTTTGTCAGTATTCTATATTCGGCCTCATATTTATTTATTTCACCATTAATATGTTTCCTCATAACATTCATCAAATTATCATAATCGTCAGGATGCACCAAAGTCATAAAATCCAGATAACTCTTAAATTGTTCTTTGGTATAACCCAACATCTCCGTTTTACGTTCTGAAAATGTAACATTACCACTCGGCAATTCCATTTCCCACCATGCCATATTTGCTGCGTCCATTGACAACTCGAATCGGGCATTATTAATCCTCAGATCCTCTTCAATTTGTTTTTGTTTTGTAACATCTATATAAGCAATTGCCAAGCTAAAATCTTCGTGAGGAATTGGGGCGGCATTTACATTAATCCAGCTAACCTTATCACTCCCTTTAACAACCCCCATTGTAACATTTTCCACAAGTTTATTTTCCTTTAAGGCTATAACACTTGCATATTCCTCCACGGGCATGATTGTTCCATCCCCTCTAATGATACTCCAGTTGTCATCAGCTATTTTCCTTTGTTTATGCACTTCTGCCGAAATTCCCAATAGCCGTTCCGATTCTTTATTACATTCTTTTACATTACCAGCTTTATCCGAAATTGAAATACCAATCGGTAAAGTTTCAAAAAGTGTTTTATATTTTATCTCGCTCTTTTTTAGTTCCTCCTCTACGTGTTTTCTTTCCTCAATCTCTCTATTTAACTTTTTATTAATTATTTCTAAAGTTTTATTAGCTTCAATTTCTTTTAAATTTTTTAACCCAAACCCTGCAATTAATTCAATAAAATCTTTAATAAAATCTAGATATTGGTTCAGTCTGTCTTGATTCCATATTGGAGTTTTTTCAACAGCCTCTAAATATTCTTTTTCATTAAAACCAAATATTTCTGCTTGGCTTCTGAAAAAATCCATATCAGGTTTTTCAAGAAAAAACTGACCCGTAAAAAAGTTACCCAGATGTTTTCCGTCAATAATTATTGGGATTGCACTATCTATCAATCCACGCGGGCAGCGATAACTGACTGCGGGATTTGCTTCATTAATATGTTCTAAAATGTATTTATCACTTTTAACACAATCTCTTTCGCAAGCGGGATGCACCCTGTGAAATTTTGTGCATATATCCTGCCAAGCTACTGCTGTAAGAATTTTACCCTTGTTATCAACAATAGCCGAAGGAAATGAATAGATTGTATTTAATTTTTCTTGTAATTCCTGCAACAATGGAATATTTATCAAATCTTCTAATGTGTAATCCATATTTTAGCTCTTTACCAACTCAATAATAATTTTATAAAAAGAATAATAATTAATTGTATCTCAAGTAATATTCCTTAAGTTTACTTATAAAATGCAGGAATAGTAAAATAAAAAGTGCTGCCAACATTTTCTTCACTAATTACCCAAATTTTTCCTCCTTGTTTTTCAACAAACTCTTTACATAACAATAATCCTAATCCTGTACTTGTCTCTCCTTCTGTTCCCTCTCGCCCAACTTTTTCATCAATTTTAAATAATTTTTCGCAATGGTCTTTTGCCATCCCAATTCCGTTATCAGATACAGAAATTTCAACAAATTTATTATCTTTTTCTTTTGCGCTTATTATTATTTTACCATTTTGTTTTGTAAATTTTACAGCGTTCGATAATAAATTCCGGAATACCGTATCAAGCATTCTTTGGTCCGCATAAACAAATTGACTTTTTATTATTTCATTGATTACAACAATTCCCTTTTGACCTGCTCGTTGACTGACTATTTCCATATTTTGTTTAACTTCAATGTATAAATTAAGTTCTTTGGGAGTATAAATTATTGTTCCTTTTTTCATTTGTGCCCATTCCAACAGGTTTTGCAAAAGCTTAAAAAGATTAGAGGCGCTATTGTGCATATCTTTACTTAATTCGGCCAATTCCTTTATAGTAAACGAATCTGTTTCCTCCGCCATTAATTCTGTCACGCCCAAAAAACCCTGAAACGGACTTTTTAAATCATGTGCAATTATTGAGAAAAATTTATCTTTTTCCGTATTTATTTTTTCAAGTTCGGTTTTAGTTTTAGAAAGCTCTTTTACCATTACGTCTTTTTGGCGCAAATTTTCTTCAACTACATTTTTTGACATTTGCAATTCTGCGTTAAGCTTTTTTAATTCCAGCTCTGCCAATTTTTGTTCTGTAATATCAATAATAAAATTTAATGTGGCCGATTCACCATTCCACGCAAATGATGTTCCACTCATTTCAACCCATCTAATTGATAAATCTTTCCTAACCAATCTATATTGATATCTCTTGCCAACATTTTCACCGACCAAACGTTTTTTATAATTTGTTAAAACCAAATCTTTATCTTCGGAATAAATAAGATCCAGGAAATTTACTTCATAAAGTTCTTGATAATCATATTTGGTAATTTCTAAAATCATAGGATTAAAATATTTTAGACTGGTTCCCTGAACAATAACAATACCCTCTTGCGCAGTTTCAAAAAGAAGTCTGTGTTGTTCTTCACTTTCCCTAAGTGCTTTTTCGGCTAATTTACGAGCTGTTAAATCCAAACCAAAAGCCCAATTTTGTTTTCCTATTGGTTTAAAGCCCCATTGAATATATTTAATCGAACCATCTTTGCATATAACAACTACTTCCATAGGCTCTATTTCCGAACCTGTTTTTATGGATTTTTCGACTTTGTTTTGCCATTCTTCAGTTATCTTATTCCGGTATATCTCATCCGGATAAGCAAGCGGCCACCAGTGCCCGACTGTGGGAATTTCATCCGGAGAATAGCCAAACAAATTGATAAATGTTTGGTTTATGTATTCTGCTTTTTGCTCAATTCCCGAGGACATATATATAGCCAGCGGAGAAGTATCGGCAATTGCCTTAAATTTCAGTTCGCTCTCTTTTAGTGCCTTTTCTGCCAATTTGCGATCGGTAATATCAATTACCACCCCATTCCACAAGCTGTCACCATTTGGAAGCAAAGTAGGTTCGGATTCAATGCGGAACCATCGTATTTCTTTATTCACATAACTGCGGCCTTCCCATCTAAAAGGTAGAAGTGTTTTTGCCGATAATACATTTGCCTCGTCTAAAGATTTTCGATCATCTGGATGGACAATACTATGTACGGTTTCAGGATTACTTAATACATCTGTTTCATTTAGACCCTGCATTTGGCAAAACTTTTCGCTGCAATATTCAAAGGATACTTTTCCATTAGCCTTTATGCGCATAGAATAAATTCCCACGGGTATAACGCGTACTAATTCATTGTAACGGTTTATGCTTTGCTGCAATGCTTGTTCGGCTTTCATGCGTTCGGTTGTTTTCCAAACCGCATCCATTAATAAAGTCATTTGAAGAACATCGGTTTGGTCATAATCTTTATTTTTATTTGCAACACCAGCTACAGCAACAATTTTTTTATTATAAAAAACCGGAATTGTTAGGAATTTTTTTAATTGTACATGTCCTTTGGGATATCCTTTTTTATGAGGATGATATGCTTCAAAATTGTTATTAATTATTGGTTTTTTTTGCCTTACAGCTTCGCCCCAAAGTCCGGTATTATCCAAACAATATATAGTTTGCGGTTCTGCCACTTCACATTCTTTCATTACGTCTTTTGACCAGGTATTTAGAATAAACTCTTTTTTCACTTCATCATAAAAATAGATATACCCAATTTTACTATCGGTTATTTTAATTAATTCATCCAAAGCATAATCTAAAAACAGATTTAAATCATTTGCTTGATACTGTAAAACTTTCACAATGCTTTGAAGCCGTTCATTATTATTAACCAGAAGTGCTGCATTTAAACGTTTTTCGGTAATATCTGCAAAAACAGTCGCAAATCCGTTTTCCCCTGTTTTATATACCGAAATTGAAAAATATTTATCCAGCGGCTCAAAAAATGTTTCAAAAACATGGGCATTACCTGTTAAAACAACTTGTTTATAAATTTCAAAAAAAGGGGGTTCGGAAACACCGTAAGCCTCTGTGCTTTTTTTACCTATTATTGAATTTGGGGGGATTCCGAGAATTTTTTCAAAGACCGGATTAACTTCAACAACAACATAATCTTCAAGAACTCCCTCCGAGTTGCATAATAAAGTATGCAGAGCCACACCATCAATCATATTAAAAAAAAGCGAATGAAATCTTTCCTCACTTGCACGTAATGCTGCTTCTGTTTTTTTCCTTTCAGTTATATCCCTTGCTGCGGCATAAATTAAATTCCCGTTTGGCTGGGAACGCCATTCAATAAATCTATACGAGCCATCTTTACATTTATATCTGTTAGTAAAATTTAGCACTTTCTCTTGTTTGCCCAGTTTAGACATAGCTTCAAGTGTTTTATCTAAATCGTCAGGGTGAACAAATTCCAAAAACTTTCTTTTTTCTAATTCTTTTGGAGAATATCCTAAAACTGCTTCCCACTCTTTATTAACTTTTATAAAATTTCCTTCTGTATCAGCAATACACAATAAATCTAAATTGATTGAAAAAAAATTTTCTAAGGTTTCTACTTTGCTTTTAGCTTCGGTTATATCGGTAAAAATGGTTGTAAAATAATACTTTTTGTACGAATAAATCTGTACTTTATACCATTTTTTAAGTGAATTGGAATATTGTTCAAAATCTTTTTGACCGCCATTTATTGCAATGTTACCATATAAATCAATCCAATCAAACTCCTCATTTTCTGTAATCGAAAGTATTTCAGTAATTCTTTTTCCTATTATTTCCGAATGCTTTAATCCGGTCAACTCCTCAAACGCCTTATTTATCTCCAGGATCACATAATCTACGGGTTTTCCTGTTTTATCAACAATTATTTTATTATAGGCAAATCCAAAAGGAGATACCTCAATTAAATGCTTGTAGATTTCAATATTCATCAATACCTCTACCTAAAATTTTTACGGTTTCCCTTTCCTTAATGGACGCAAAAATATCATTAAACATTTATTTAAAAGGACAAAAACTTACTTTCTTCTATAGCTAATTGAAGTTATTATACTTTTTCCAAATAATCAAGGGCCCAAATTAAAATAAATGAGAATTTTTGCAACACAGTGTTGGGAGTTATATAGCGCAAATTTTAACCATTTTGGAGCTGAAGAATTATTTCAGACATTTTTTTTGTTCAAGTATAAATATTTATACAATACTTTCTAACAATTTTAACAAATCATCTCTCAAAAAAGGTTTTGCTAAATAATGACTGCACCCGGCTTTAAAAAATTCCAATTTATCTGCTTCGGTTGTGTAAGCAGTTATTGCAATAATTGGAGTAATTTTGTAATCTTCAATTTTTCTAATTTCCTTTGTTACTTGAGCACCGTTCATACCCTGGCCCAAATTAATATCCATTAAAATAATATCATATTTATTTTGTTTAACTTTTTCAAGTGCCGTTTTTGCATCAATAGCTTTATCCACCAAATATTTGTTTTTTAAAAATAGTTTTACAACGTTTTGATTGATCTCATCATCTTCCACATATAATAAAGATGGTGATTTTATAAGTATTTTATCTCCGGCAGGCAGTGTTGTTGGTTTTAATTCTTGCTCAATTTTTTGTTTTGTGTTTTCAATTGTTGCCGCAATTATCGGAAATTTTATTGTAAATACTGTTCCTTTGCCAACTTCGCTTTCCACTTCAATTTCCCCATGTAATAATTGAATAATTTTTTTTGAAATTGTTAACCCCAAGCCGGTTCCCTCATAACATCTGCTTAATCCTTCGCTGCCTTGTCTAAATGCATCCCAAATAACATTAATTTTATCATCCGGTATACCGATACCTGTATCTATAATTTTTACATAGAATTTTTTATTATCACTTTGAGGTTCGATCCCAATTTCGACAGTAACACTCCCTTTTTCAGTATATTTTATTGCATTATCTATTAAGTTATGAATAACTCTTGGAAAAAAATGTTCGTCTAATTTTGAATAAATATTTTCTTCTTTGGTGTTAATATTATATTGTAGATTTTTTTGAATTGCACTGCCGGCAAATAACTTTGCAACATTTTTTATAATTGCAACAACTTCTAATTGTTTGCTTGGTATATCCATTCGTTCTGCTTCAATGTTTGATAGATCAAGTATTAAATTTAATGTTTCATTTAATCTTTTTCCCGAATTGAGTATAGCGGTTGCCATTAAAACATGCTCCTTTTCTTTTAGTTCTTCACTTAATAAACCTGCAAAGCCAAGTATCCCATTTAGAGGCGTTCTTAATTCATGGTTCATATTTGCTAAAAAGTTTGATTTTAATCTGCTAATTTCTTCGGCTCTTTCTAAGGCAATATGTAAATTTTGTTCCATTTCTTTTTTTTCCGAGATATCTTCTTTTACGGCAACATAATGTGTTATTTCACTTTGATCATTTTTAACCGGTGAAATTGTAGCCGATTCCCAAAAGAATTCCCCATTTTTCTTTTTATTATGAAAAATCCCTTTCCATTCTTTTCCCGAGGTTAATATATCCCACATTTCTTTATAATCATTTCCCTCAAATTCGCCGGATTTAAGTATGCGGGGGTTTGAGCCTACAATCTCACTATTTAAATAGCCTGTAACTTCTAAAAATTTTGGATTTACGTACTCAACAATTGCATCTTTATTAGTTATAACAATTGAAACTTGACTCTGTTCAACAGCACGTGATAGTTTTTTTAAATTTTCTTCAACCTTTTTCTTTTCGGTAATATCGGTTATAAATCCCTCAAGATATAATAATTGTCCGTCATCTGAAAAAACTCCATATCCACGTTCCCACATCCAGCGGGTTTGGCCGCTTGCTGTAATTATTGGATAACTATTATGTTGAAATGGCTCTTTTCGGAGCAAATGATCTTGAACTTTATTCCAAAGGCGTTCACTATAATCTGAACGAACAATATCATTAAACGATAACTTCTTATTAAACATAAAATCTTCTGCCGAATAACCTGTTATATTTTTGCATCCATCACTAATAAATTCCATCGTCCAATCTTCATCGTTTTTGCAGCGGTAAATAAACCCCGGAAGATTTTTAATCATTTCACGTTGTCTTTGTTCGTTTTCGCACAAAGCTTCTTCTACAATTCTACGTTTTGTAATGTCACGATAATTAAGTAAAACACCATTAATTATAGAATCATTAATGAGATTTACGGCAGTAAGTTCTATCGGTTTATAACTACCATCTTTGCATTTATATTTATAAACCACGGTTTTTGAAGAGTTCTCTTCTTCTAGGAGGGAGAAGAATTCTTTCTTAATGCGTTCAACATCTTCCAAATGTACTGTTAACCAACCATCAGTATAAAGCAGATCATTTGGATACCAGCCAAACCATTTTGTGATGTTTGGGCTAATATATTGAATAATACAATTAGCATCTATTATTTTTATTACATCCGAAATATTTGCTATCATTGCACAATGCCTATCTTCACTTTCCTCAAGTAATTTTTCGGATTTATTATATTCTGCAATTTTATCCTGTAAGGTCTTATTTAATTTATTAAAACTTCCCGCCAATACAATCTGTTCGTATGAACCTCGCTCTTCTGCAACCAGTTTTGAGTTGCCGTCAGATAATCCTTTAATAGTATCAGTAAGTTGTTTTATGGGACTTAACATGAACCGTGCTTGAATTATACTAACACAGATTGCCCCAAATAATATTCCCAAACTTATTAGAACGCATGTTAATAAAGCGTGATGCAGCTTCTTATCAACATCCGTTAAACGCATACAAGCACCAAAAATATATGACCGACCAAAAGTATCACGAAAAGGTACCAGCACCACGCGAATTCGCCCCCATTTGTCGGTTATTATTTGATATGATGCTTTCATTGTGGTAAAAATTTCTTTATAAGCATTTGGATTAGAGTGTTTTTCAAAAAACGCTGCATGTTTTCTATTTTTTACGTTTTTATCCGGCGAGGTTGATGATGTAAAAACAATTTTTCCATTTATTTTTTGCAGACTCCAAATATATTCCAAACCCAACTCGGTGCAAAGTTTATTATTTTTATCAACAATTCTCTGATATTCTGCATCTGTTACTGAATTTGAGTCTAACAGTTTATCATGATAATCTGCCGGTAGCGTAGCACGTGCCATTAAAGCAGCCGTTCGTAGTTTTTCATCTATTCCATCTATTAAAGCGGCTTTTTGCTCATAATAAAGTGTCAAAAAAAAGGGAGTGATTGTTATTACAGCAAGTAATAGCATAAAAAACAGAAATTTATTATGCAAGGTGGGTGCTTTAATTCTACTTTTATTTTGTAAATTCATATAATCATTCAATTAATTTCTAATTTTCACAAGTCTTTTTATGTCTTAATATTTATTAACTAAATATTTCATCAATTAAAATGATTTGTAATTCTTGGTCTTCTATTCCAAGCCGATTATCCTTTGTTTTAATCTTAAGCCAATAATACATTTAAGGTTTTTATTAAAATAAATAAATATTCATTGTTAAATTTGTACTATTTCTGTTTTTGGTAGGACAAATATGTTTATTTATTCATTTGAAACAAACCCAAATAGTATTAGTAAATTTATAAAAAGACCTATAAAAAATATTATAAAAGTAATATAGATAGTTGTGTGAAAAGAAAATAAAGTTGACAGACTAAATAGAGAAATATTAAGAAAATACACTTTTTATAATAGAAGTTTAAACGACTTTAGATTTAGCTGCACCTCAAATAATAAAAATAAAAAAGCTATCCAAAAGTTCTGGATAGCTTTTTTGCTTTTCCCCGTAATCAACAAAATAATAGGATTTGCTAAAATTGTCTATTTAAGAATAGTTAATTTTTTTGCAGCTTTATAATGGGCTGAATTAATTGCATAAATATAATTTCCACTTGCAAAACCCGTTGCCTCAAAAACCGCTGTATGATAACCTGCGCTCATTTTTCCGCTTACCAATTTAACTATTTCATTTCCCAGCATATCATAAATAGTCAAATCAATATCCATATCTTCCGGCAAGCCATATCCAATTGTTGTTGTAGGATTAAATGGATTTGGGTAATTGTCTTCCAAAATAAAATTATTTGGTATTTCAATATTATTATTATAACTTGAACCAACCGATGTTGCACCTGTTAGATTTTCATTAAAAAACGTTAAATATTTTGTATCCTGGGCAGTGGAATGCCAATACGACCCGCCGTGACCTTGGCCTTCGGCTAATTCAAAGATATGATATAATCCTAACGAAGTTAAGGCTTCATCAAAAACAATACTTGAATTTGGGGCAACTGTACAATCTTGAGTACCACATGAAATAAAAAAGCAAGCATCCAATGAATCAAGATAGGTCATTGGTGAAGCCGCTAATACTAAATCGGGACAAGTTGTAAGTGCACATCCCAACAATCTAGATTCGGGAGAATTTGCCGCATTATGATTGGCGGAAGCACAACCAGTTGGTTCGTATCCATCCATCAATAAAAAATTTGTAGGCCCAAACAAATCGACCACAGCATGAACTTTGCTTGTAACATTAGTATTCCCCAAATGATATCCTTCCAGTGAAGGGACGTTTCCTGTTACACCCAGCATTACAGCCAAATAAGATCCGGCTGATTCACCAATAATTCCAATTTTATTTGTATCAATATGATAAAGCGATGCATTGGCTTTTAGATACCTTACCGCTGCTTTACAATCATACAGTTGAGCAGGCCACAACGAATCGCCGCTTAATCTATAATTAATATCAGCACATATATAACCATTATTGTAAAATGTTGCAAATGTGGTTTGATCACCTTTGGCACCCATCATAAAGGCACCGCCATGTATATGAATTATTACCGGTGTAGGATTAGTAACATTTGAAGGGATGTATAAATCCAACATTTGTTTTGAATTATTATTACCAACATAATCAACATTTGAATAAGTGGTTGTTAAACTTTGAGCATTAATTACTGAACTGCTATAAAATATAACAAACATAATTATATAAATTTGTTCCTTCATGTTTTTGTTCCATTTTTTTAAGTTAATCAATACAATTTAATAATTAATTCTAAATTAAAATTTCACTTTTAATTATATTACTTGTATTAAATTTTTGGTTAATCGATGAAAAACAATTTTACAAACTTTAACGGTTTATATTTACAAAATTACGATTATTTATCACCCGATTTTTTCTTTAGCGAACTTATTGAAACAAGGAGCTGTTTATTTGATTGGAAAGTCAAAACTCACGTGCATACAAAACTATATCAATTCTTTTTTATCATAAAAGGGGAAGGTGTCTGTTTATTGCCAAATCAAAATATTAAATTTGCAGATTCATCAATTTTAATAATTCCACCCGGTTTTTTGCATGGTTATAATTGGCAGCCAAAGGCTGTTGGGCATATATTAACAGTCTCATCCAAATTTGTCGAACAATTATTAAAGAATACACCTTCTGTTTTATTAAAATTTAGTAAGCCTTGCATAATTACTTGTGTTGAAAAAATATCCGAGTTTGAAAATTGTATTAATCTAATTGATAACATTAATCTGGAACTTACAAGCCGGAATATTGAACGATTTCAAATGTTAAAATTTGAATTTGGCCAACTTTTATTAAACATTTTCAGAATTCTGCCCAAAGAAGATTCTTTTGATCTTCCTGAAAGCCACACGAATTTAAGTATTTTTAATAATTTCCAAAAAAATATTCGCAACCATAACTTTAATCAAAAATCCGTTAATGAATATGCTGCGGAATTAAATATTTCAAACATACGACTTAATAAGATATGCAAAAGTATTGTGGATAAATCTGCTTTATGGGTTATAAATGAATATTTAATCTCCGAAATTAAACTACAGTTAATTCATACAGAGCTTCCCATTTCCGATATTTGTTATAATTTAAAGTTTAATGACCCTGCGTATTTTACTCGTTTTTTTAAAAAACATACCGGATTATCACCAAAAGAGTATAGGAATTTAATAAATACCAAAACCCCTTAATTTTATTAAATACTTGGCGCACTTAATTATTCTAATTCTTAATAATTTGAAAGGAAGTGTTATTTATCTTTGTTATTTATGTGTCTAAATTGTTTAGGTGAAATGCCAATATGTTTTTTAAAGAATCGTGTAAAATAATTATGACTTGCAAAATTTAATTTATATGAAATTTCGGATATTGAATATTCTGTGTATAATAACAAAATTTTTGCTTCCGTAATAATATAGTCATTTACAACCCAACTTGCCGATTTACCTATTATTCCATGGCAAATTCTGTTTAGTTTTGTTATTGTTAATCCTAAATCTTTTGCATGTTCTAAAATCGATTTATTAAGTTCTAAATTTTCCCTTATGTTTTTCTTAAATAAATTAAATTTGGTTAACTCGTACGAATTCAAAAATGAACTTGTTGTACCTTCTTTAATAAAACTTCTATAAATATCTATTAAAAATTGACCGGTTTTAAAACTAATCATTGTTTGTTTACCCGGAAACTGATTAAACAAATCATAATTAATTTTATCAATTGAATTTAGCAGGTTTGTAAATATACTTTTATCCACACTGTTAATAAATTGTGGTTTATTAAAAAAGTCACATACAGCAGCATTGTTTTCAAGTAATTTTTCTATAAGACTAGATGATATCGACAATACTCGTCCCTGAATATTCTTTCCCCATTTGAATGCATGAATGAAATTACTGGGAATAATTTGAACAGACGGATTTATTAAATTATATATTTGGCCGTTTAGAACACATACTCCCTGACCCGATTCCGTAAAAAAGAATTGATGAAGTTTTGTGTGTATATGCGGTTTAATGTTAAAATCAAAAGGAGCACTTACAACATTAATATGTTCCGAATAAAATTTATTTCCTTCAATATTTGAGTATTTTTCGTAATACATCCCGTCAAATGTTAAAAATTCTTTTTCCATAATTAAAATTTTGTAAGTTTTGTGCTAATGATTGATTAAAAAGTGAAAGAAAAGATGTCTGTAAATATGTAACTTAATTGTAATAATTTACGAAGAATCAATAAGTTGATTTAACAAATTTAATAATTAATTAGCATAAACATACAAGGAAAAATTTTATTATGCAATGGTTTTATAACTTAAAAATCGCAGTCAAGCTATCAATAAGCTTTTCAGTTATAGCTTTTATTACTTTAGTATTAGTGATATCATCTTCAAATTCGCTCAAGCAACTTGATAATAGAGATACTTATATGTACCAAAACAGTGTTTTAGCTTTACAGGATTTAGGTCTACTTTTTGAGCAAATTGCTGAATTTAAAAATGCTTTTAGAATGGAATTATTGGCTGGTTCATCAAGCGAAAGAGCTGCCGAGATAAACAAACGAAAGGAAACAAGTGCTAAAATTTCCGAACTATTAGTACGATATGAAAAAGCAATTTCCACACCTGAAGAAAAAAGTCTTTACGAAAAGTTTATTTCTTCCAGACGCGATTTATTAGTTTTGGTTAATAGATTTGAAGACTTAATTATATCCGAAAAATTAGATGAGGCAAAAGGACTTTTATTTGGTGAATTTTCCGCTACGGAAAAAGTATACTCCACCTCTATTTCGGATTTACTTAAATACAATTCTTCATTTGCTGAAAAAGTATCTACAGAAAATACAGAACTGGCAAATTCATCAATTAGTACCAATTATTGGTTAGGTGGTTTATCGGTTGGATTGGCTTTATTATTTGGTTTTATTATTTCAAATATTATTGCTAAACCTATTAAAGCAACTGTAAATGGAGCAAATATTATTGCAAGTGGAAATTTTGATTATACTAACGATGAAATTAGAGAATATGCAAAACGAAACGATGAAATAGGTGGGTTAATAAAGGCTGTATTAGGCATGAAAAATGTTGTAGTTGAAAAGTCGGTTTGGTATGAATCAATAATTAATTCAATGCCATTTCCAATTTCGGTAACTGATATTAATATGAACTGGACATTTATTAATAAGGCGGCAGAACAAGTGACAGGCAGAAAACTTAAAGATGTTTTAGCCACTCAGTGCAGTAACTGGGGAGCCGATATTTGCAATACGGAAAGATGCGGAATAGCGTTGTTAAAAAAAGGTCAAACAACTTCATTTTTTAAGCAGCCGGGAGTAGATAGTGATTTTCAGGTTGATGTTACATATATTTACGATAAAAAAGGAAACAAAATTGGTCATGTGGAATTTGTTCAGGATGTAACAAAAGTTATTTCACAACAACGCTATTTAGAAAAAAGTACTAAAATACTATTGGAACAAATGGATAAGTTTTCCAAAGGCGATCTAACGGTAACAGTGCAAAAGGAAAAAGATGATGAAATAGGAAGATTATTTGACGGGTTTAATCAATCTGTATTAAATATAAATGAAGTATTATCCGAAATAACCGAAGCTGTCCAAGCAACTGCAAGTGCTTCAAATCAAATTTCTGCAAGTGCTGAAGAAATGGCGGCCGGCGCTCAGGAACAAAGCGCTCAAGCATCGGAAGTAGCAAGTGCGGTTGAGGAAATGGCTTCAACAATTGTAGAAACAACCAAAAACGCAAATATTGCTGCCGAGTCCGCAAAGGATGCCGGTGATACAGCAAAAGACGGCGGCAAAGTAGTAAATCAAACCGTTGCAGGTATGAATAGAATTGCCGAAGTTGTAGAACGTGCCGCTGAAACTGTTCAAGCTTTAGGCAAAAGCAGTGATGAAATTGGAGAAATTGTACAAGTTATTAATGATATTGCCGACCAAACTAATTTGCTTGCTTTAAATGCCGCAATTGAAGCTGCAAGAGCAGGGGAACAAGGCCGTGGATTTGCCGTTGTTGCCGATGAAGTAAGAAAACTTGCTGAAAGAACAACAAAAGCCACAAAAGAAATTGCACAAATGATTAAGCAGATACAAAAAGATACCGGCGATGCAGTTGATTCGATGCAAAAAGGTAAAACTGAAGTTGAAACCGGCAAAGTAATGGCTAACAAAGCCGGAACATCTATGAATGAAATTGTAACAGCAGCAAGCAGAGTTTTAGATGTGGTTAATTCAGTAGCATCCGCAAGTGAACAACAGGCAAGTGCAGCTGAACAAATCAGCAAAAACATTGAAGCTATTAGCGGTGTTACTCAGGAATCGGCTACAGGTATTCAACAAATAGCCCGCGCCTCTGAAGATTTAAATAGATTAACTGAAAATTTGCAGCTGTTAGTAAACAGGTTTAAACTTTCTTCGGCTGGAATGATTGCCGGAAATAACCGTTTTAAAAATTCATCCGAAAAGCATTTTAATAAAATGTTAAATTAGTAAAAAATTAATTTAATTAGGGAATTGCCATGCAAGAAAACGAAAAAAACAAAAATGAATTGAATGAACTTCTTCAATTGGTTAGTTTTAAAATTGGGAATGAGGAATTTGGCATAGACATATTAAAAGTGCAGGAAATAAACAGGTTCATGCAGATTACCAAAGTCCCCAATTCTCCTGAATTTATTGAGGGAGTTGTGAACTTACGCGGAAGAATTATCCCCATAATTTGTTTGCGTACAAGACTTAATATGGAAAAAATAGAAAATGATAATAGAACCCGAATTATTGTTGTTGATTTAAGCGGTACAATTGTTGGGTTTATAGTTGATGAAGTAAATGAAGTATTACGAATTCCTAGGAGTATTACAGAACCCCCGCCGGCAATGGTGGCTGGAATTAACTCCGATTATATAACAGCAGTTGGAAAACTAGAAGATAGATTATTAATTTTACTGGACTTGGATAAGATATTTTCAAGTGAAGAAACTAATGCAATAAGTAAAGTTAGATAATTTATTTTGCAAAATATACTATTTGGCCTTATGCTTTTGTTAAGCATAAGGTTTTTTTTTGAATTAATATTATTTTGGCATATTTAGATCCATTCAACCCCAATTAAACAAATCGACCTTTTTGTTAATTTCCGTACTTTAATATCTTTTAAAATCCAACAAACAGCTGATTGTTATTTAAAATAAACTTAGTATATTACATAATCATTATACTTTATTTGATATGAATATTACTCATAAAATTGCGCTGCTTATTTTATTATCAACTGTATTATTTTCGCAGGAAAAGGGAAGCCATTCTACAAAATTTGGAACTGCTTCAATTGAAAGAATTAAAACTCATTTGGAATATTTGGGAAGTGATTTATTTAAAGGACGAGGAACCGGTACTACCGGCGGTAATTTAGCGGCAAAATATCTTGCCGGCGAATTTTCCAGGTATAACCTGACCCCAATGGGTAATAATGGAACATATTATCAACACGTTCCTATCCATGGAAGCACACCGCTTAAAAGTACAAAACTAATATTAAAGAATGATAAAAATGATGATACTTTAGAGCTTTCAAAGGATTATTTAATTATTAAATCGGGCGAGGATTTAATAACAAACACCCCTTTGGAAATGGTTTTTGTTGGTTATGGTATAATTGCAAACGAATACGACTACAACGATTATCAGTCTGTAAATGTAGAAGGTAAAATTGCTGTAATGTTCGAAGGTGAACCAATTTCCGGCGATACGAGTTATTTTGATGCCCAAAACGAAACCATTTACAGCAATTTGGAGGCAAAACAGCGTATCGCCCTTTCGCGAGGAGCAAAGGGATGTATATTTATTGTTAACCCGCAAATAAAAACAAACAAATATTGGGAAGATCTTCAAAAAGTATATTCGTTCGAAAATTTATCTTTAGCTTATTCGGTTAACGGAAATTTATGTGTTTTGATAAATGCCGATAAAGCGGATTTATTATTTAGGAATGCCAAATTAAACTATCAAGAAGTTTTAAAAAATCATAATGAAAGAAAAACAATAGGGTTTCCGTTAACTACAAAATTATATTTTAAAGGCGATTTTAAACGAAGAGATTTTTTGGCACCAAATATTGCCGGAATGATTAAAGGAAATGATCCCGATTATAACGATAAATATATAATTGTTTCAGCCCATTACGATCATCTGGGTATTGGGTATCCTGTAAAAGGAGATTCGATATATAACGGCGTGTTTGATAATGCTGCCGGGACTGCCGCTTTATTGGAAATAGCCAAAGCTTTTTCTGAATCGAATAACAACTTCAGATATTCAATTTTATTTTTACTTGTTACCGGCGAAGAAGCAGGATTGCTTGGTTCAAGTTATTATACTACTCATCCCATTATACCGCTTTATAAAACTATTGCTAATATTAATATTGACGGAATAGCATCCTTTGACAGATTTAGGACTATTTCAGGAATAGGAATAGAACTTTCTACTCTTAAAAATATATTATTAAAAACAGCGGATAGTTTAAATGTAAAAGTGGAGGAAATTCCCGCAATTTTTATGCAGACCGAAGCTTTTAGAAATTCCGACCAGATAAGTTTTGCTTTAGCCGGAATTCCTTCAATTCTAATTATGGAGGGATTAAATTATGAAAATCTCACTTACCAAGAAGGAATAAACAAATTTATTAATTATAGCACTAATATTTATCATACACCGTTTGATGATTTATCGCAAATTATTAATTATGATGCGTTTATACAGCATATATCAATTATTGCAAAGTTTATTTCAGTATTAAATGATTCGCCAAACGAACCCGAATGGAACAGCGGCGTGCCATTTAACATTGAAAGACTAAGAACAAAAGCAGAGAAAAGATAATCTTATGAAAAAACATTTTATAATGCTTTTTATATTATTTTTATTGAGTGGCTGCGCTGCTCCGCCAATTACCAAACCACAGGTAATTAAAATAAAAGGATCCGATACAATGTTTAATCTTACTCAGCTGCTTGCTGAAGAATACATGAAAAGTAATCCCAATATTTCAATTTATGTTGAAGGCGGGGGTTCAACAGAAGGAATTAAATCTCTTATACAAGGTCAAATTGATATTTCAACGGCTTCACGTCTTCCTTCAGGCAACGAAACCAAATTACTTGCCGATTATTATGGCTCAATTGGTATGTTTTATTTAATTGCAAAAGACGGTATTACAATATATCTAAATCATAAAAATAAAATAAAAGACATTACTCATCAAAATCTCCAAAAAATATTTGCCGGGCAAATTACCAATTGGTTGCAGCTTGGCGGCGATAACTTTCCAATTATTCCCGTTACACGCCCGCCTAATTCCGGAACATTTTTGTACTTAAAAGAACATATTTTGGAAGGGAATGAATTTACTTCATCCGCGGTGGTTAAATATACTACAAAAGGAGTAATTGAGGAAGTAAGCGATAATACTTACGCAATTGGTTATGGAGGTGTTGGATTTAGCAATAATAATGACATTTTTAGAGCTTCAATTGATGGTATTGCTCCCACAGAAGAAAATGTTAGAAATGATACATATCCGTTAACCCGTTATCTTCATTTTTTTACCGCACAAACACCTGCCGGTGCCGTAAAAGATTTTATCGATTGGGTTTTAAGTCCGGCCGGACAAATAATAATTAAAAAAGCCGGATTTGTTCCTTTGTGGGAAATTTCGTTTTAATAAATTGTCTGAACCGTGATTAAAAAACAATTGTGAATTATAAATTATGAATTGTGAATTAAAACATTCCCCGAAACATGATTTTCTTGATTAACGGATTGCCTTGATTATAATTAAAAATTGTGAATTAAAAATTAAAAATTTCCTCGTATCATACCCTCTTCGTAGAAGAGGAATGTTTGTAACCCGGCGAACCCCAAAACATCCAACAACCCCAGCGTGGGTTGCATATTCTTTTCTATATCAACATTTTTCAACTTATTATACAGCAGATTTTGCACAAATATTTATATGGTTCTATTGGTGGTAATCTGCCTAATCCGCGTTTTCAGCATTCACAAGATTGTCTGAACCGTGATTTGTGTGATTTGGATGATTATGAGGAAGGGAATATCAAATTTGGCAATATTCAAAAAGGCAAATCATAGAACACCGATTTACACAGATATAACCCTTGATTTAATCTTTTATTTGTGTGGATGGTATTTAAATTGTGGCCCAATATCTAAAATTTCCTCGTATCATACCCTCTTCGTAGAAGAGGAATGTTTGTAACCCGGCAAACCCCAAACACCTCACAACCCCAGAGCGGGTTGCATGTTCTTTTCTACATCAACACTTTTCAATTTATAATGCAACATATTTGCACATATACTTAAATGGTTTAATCTGCGGTAATCAGCCTAATCCGCGTCATCAGCGTTCAAAATGTTTTTGCTTCACAATTACTTAACCCGATTATCATTTCACCCGTTCCGAGCTCTTTTTTTCGTTTTTTAATTATCCTACAATCCTTACACCCTTTTATGGCTGAACCATTTTAGGCGTTACAATAATTCTTTATGTTTTAGTCCTGAAGGGACGTGAGGATTGTAGCAACAGAATACAAGATGATATAAAAGCCTCGAAGAGGTGACATGATAACCGACTCAGATGGATTGGTCTTTACGTAAAATCGGAATTTCGGAGAAATTCCATGTCTGTAACATCTCAAAAAAAAACAAACCTGTGCTTCGAAGAAGCATAATGGGAAAAACCCCAATATTCCCCTTTTTAAATTATGCCTGTACAAAAAAATCCCGCACGTCAAATTTCTTATCCGTACGGGATCAAATTAATAGCTGTTCGTTTTGTTATTATTTTAAGGATGGCTTGCTTTTATCGGGGTAATTAGGCACGTCAGGCTCCTTTACACCGCTTTCTTTAATTTCCTGTAATAATATTTCAATTCCTTTATCAAGCTGTTCGTCAATACCTTTAACAACGTTACCCGGCATATTCATAATTTCTATATCGGGGTCAACACCATGGCCTTCAATTATCCATTTGCCTTCTTGTGTAAATTCACCAAACTGAGGAGGAGTACAAGTTCCGCCGTCAATTAAATTTTGATGCGGTTCAATTCCAACTGCACCGCCCCATGTACGTTTGCCAATAACTTTACCAAGCTTATGATGTTTCCATGCCTCACTAAACAATTCACCGTCGCTGCCGGTATCCATATTTATTAATAAAACAAGTTTCCCGTTAAATACTCGTTCTTGTGTATGTAAAACATTCCCTTCGCGAGGTTTAACATAACCGTAAATTTTCCGTTCCAAACGGTCAATAATCTGTTTGCTTGTAAATCCGCCCGTATTATATCTTGCGTCTATTATTATACCTTCTTTATAATACTGGGGATAATAAACACGTGCAAATTCAATTAATCCGTTTTCCATCATTCCGGGAATGTGTACATATCCAATTTTACCATCCGATTTTTTATCAACATATTCGGCATTGTTTTTTAACCAGTCTCTGTAACGTAAAACTGCTTCACTTGTAAGAGTTTTAACCATAAAAGTTTTTGCGTTTTCAAGTTCAGGTTTGCTGTTATATGTAAGTTCTACAACTTTATTCCCTTTGTTTGCAAAATATTTATAAAAATTATCATTCTTTTTAATTGTAACACCGTCAACGGCTAAAATAAAATCACCTTCTTTAATTGGGCATCCGGGCTCGTATAATGGCGAGCGGGCTGTTTCATCATTAACATCGGAAGGAATAATTTTTTTTATTTTCGGATATCCGTTTTCCATGGTTAAATCAATACCAAGCAATCCGCAGCTTACACGTGTAACAGCATCAACATCACCGCCGTAAATATATGTATGGCCCGCGTTTAATTCGCTTATCATTTCACCAATTAAATAATTAACATCTTCGCGTGTACCGCAATAAGAAACAAATTTGCGGTATTTGTCGCCAACTTTTTCCCAATTAACACCATGCATATTTTCATCATAAAACCAATCGCGTTCAATACGCCATGCTTCGTTAAATATTTGCAAAAACTCTTCGTGTTTATTAATTTCAATAGTTGCGGCATTTAAATTTATTTTGTTATCTCCAACTTTTCCTTTTTCTATTTTATTAATTCCAAATGTTGTACCGGCTTTATAAGCTAAATAATTTCCGTCAGCCGAAATATGATATTGGCTTAAACCCGACATCAATAAAGTTTCGCTTCCCGAATTAACAGAGTATTTATATAAATCTAAATTTGTTTCAGCTGTTTTATCGTCAACAAATTGATATTTTAAAAATTCGGGTTCGGATTTTTTCATATATACAAAACCGTCATCCACTGCTTCCAAACGGAATAAATTACCTGCCTCAACCGGAATTGGCATTGTGCGGGCTTCAAAATTTTCGGTAGTAATAAGTACATTATCTTTTCGGGTTTCTTTATTTGCCGTATAATTTAACGATAGGGGCGATAAATCACCGTCTTTTAATACTACAATATATGGTTTACCCATATTCAAAAAGATATGATTTTGGTCCACAAAATCCATTATAGGATTAAATGTACGGTTTGATAGGAAATATAAATATTTCCCATCTTTGCTAAACGAAGGGCTCCAATCTTGTGTCATTAAAGAAGTTACTCGATATTCTTTTTTGGCATCCAGAGAATAAATAAAAATTGATTGATACAAAGATTCATCCAGTTTTGCGTAGGTTATCCATTTGCTGTCCGGTGACCACGAATAATCTCTAATACCCCAATTATACCACGAATCGTCATAATCGGATTTGCTGATTACCGTAATTTTACCGGAAGAAACATCAACCAAATTTAATTTCATAAATTTATCGTGAAAAATCATATATTTACTGTCCGGCGACCAAACAAGCTGTTCTCTAAAACCTTTACCCCCTTTGGTCAATTGTTTCCATTCTTCTTTTCCATCTAAATCGGTTAAATATATTTCTTCTTCCCCGGTTTTATCGGAAATGAATGCAACCAATTTACCATCGGGTGAAACAGCAGGATTTTTTTCGCGTGAACCTGAAGAACGGGTTAAATTAAATATAGGCTCTTCTTCTTTTGGGTAATTAATAATTTCGCCTCTAATATCAATTAATAATCTTGTACCATCAACAGAAGGAGTAAAATTCCCTGTAAAATCGGATGCTTTTATTAAAACATTTCGTGTAACCGCTCTGTCTGTAGGTAATGTAACATTAACTTTTACCGATTTTTCGGTTTTTAGATCAAACAAATATAACTCTTCGCCATAACTGTAAATAATGTTATCAACACCTAACGAAGGGGCTTTAACATCATAATCCTTATAAAAGGTTAATCTAGCTGTTTGTTTGGTTTTCAGATCATATTTAAATATATTTAATGTCCCATCATCTCTATCCGATGTAAAATATATAAAATTTCCATACCACATTGGATAATTATCTGTTCCCACAAATTCGGTAATTGGAGCATAATCCAATTTATCAAAACTGCCAACCCAAATATCTTGCGCCGTTCCGCCTTCATGACGTTTCCAAGTTGCGGTTTCACGCGTAATATTGTTATATGCTATCGATTTGCCGTCAGGTGAAAGCGAGGATAATCCGGCTCTATCAACTGGGAGTTTTTCCGGCATTCCGCCTTCGACAGATATTTTGTATAACATTTGAACTCTGTTTGGATACTCGCGGGTTGAGCGGAATAAAATTGATTTTCCGTCAGGGAACCAATCCAATACATAACTTGAAGATGAGTGATATGTTAAACGTACCGGTTCGCCGCCGTTAATATCCATCACATAAACATCGTTACCGCCATCATAATTGCCGGAAAAAGCTATTTTAGTTCCATCGGGGCTAAATTTGGGAAAGTTCTCAATTCCGTTGGAATTTGTTATCCTTTTAGCCGTACCACCTGTAATTGGCACTAACCATAAATCGTTTTCATAATTAAAAACTATATTATCTTTGGATACATCCGAATTTTTTAACAAATAAGGCTGTGCGGATGTAAACAAATTCAATAAAACTACCGATAATGTAATAAAAAGAATTTTTTGCATATAAGCTCCATAAAACATAAATTAGATTTTTTATTATACGCATAATACCGTAAATAGATTTGTTTTCAAACTTAATTTTATATTTATTAAGCAACAACAAGTTTATTTTTAACAGATTTTTTAATATCTTTTTTGTATATTAAAAATATTATTTACATTAAAGTCTCGGCAATTTGTTTTATGTGTAAAATTTATTATTAAAATCGCCGGAACTTAAAAAAGGAGAACAAATAATGGCATTCGACACAAAATATGCACCAGCCATTAAGGACAATGTAAATCAGATAATCAGTGACTTTGAAAAATTGAAGGCCCTTCCTTTAATTGAATCCGTCTTTGATACCCTTCCGTATTATGTTTGTATAATTAATGATAAACGACAGCTTGTTTATTCTAACGATTCCCTTTTAAGCAGATACAATTTAACCCTGGAAGACATACTGGGGAAAAGACAAGGTGAGATATTTAATTGTATTAACGCTGATAAAGAATTTGGCGGATGCGGCACATCGGAATACTGTAAATTATGCGGCGGTGTTAATATTATTTTATTATGCCAAAGCAAAAGAACTAAAGTATCCGAGGAATGCAGAATACTTGCAAAAAAGGATAATAAAATTACCGCTTATGATTTTTTAATAACAGCGTCACCGTTTAATTTTGAAGACAGGTTGTTTACAATTGTTTCACTTGAAGACATTAGCGAAATAAAAAGAAAAAGATTGCTTGAAAGAATGTTTTTCCATGATATTCTAAATACAGTTGGCAGTTTAAATGGTTTGGTCCAATATTTAAATTCAAATCCTCCACCAGCTGAATTTGCAGAAATTAAAAAAGACTTAAGTATTTTAAGTAATAGACTAATTGAGGAAATTTTAACTCAACGCGATTTAACTGCCGCTGAAAATGGCGAGTTGAATATTTCACTTTTGCGGCTTAACAACAAGTTAGTTATTGAAAATATTGTTTCACAAATTTCGTACTCTGAAATTGCAAAAGATAAAAAAATAATAATATCATCCGATTTGCAAGATAGCGATTTTGAAACAGACAAAAATCTTTTGTACCGCATATTAACAAATATGTTAAAAAATGCGTTGGAAGCTTCCGAAGAAGGAAATACTGTAACAATAGGCTCCAAATTAATTGATGACAATAAAATCCTGTTTTGGGTTCACAACCACTCAATTATACCTAAATCGACACAATTTCAAATTTTTCAAAGAAATTTTTCAACAAAAGGAAAAAGCAGAGGACTAGGCACATTCAGCATGAAAATTTTTGCCGAAAATTATCTCCATGGAAAAGTGGATTTTGTTTCCGACATTAAAACCGGAACTACTTTTTCGTTAACGCTTCCCATTATTAATAACGATATTTAGTTTTATACTTTTTTAAGGAATCTTTATGACAGAACTTACTTCAAAATTTGCTTCACCGGAAAGAAAAAATGATAAAGAAATTTTTATTGAAAATTCACATATACAAACTCTGCCAAATATTACTGCCGTTTTAGATTCTCTATCTACAATTGCTGTTATTCTTAATCAGCAACGCCAAATTTTGTATTCTAATCCGGTTTTGCTGAATTTATTAAATATTAATAACCCTGCGGATATTTACGGCAAAAGGCCGGGTGAAGTATTAAATTGTATCAACTCTAATATTGAGCCGGGCGGATGTGGTACTTCCGAAAATTGCAGGTTTTGCGGGGCTGTAAATTCAATTATAGAAAGTCAAATGTCAAATACTAAAGTCTCCAAAGAGTGTAGAATAACCGCTCTTCAGAATACGGGAAACAGTTCGTTTGATTTTTTAATTACTTCCACTCCTTTTAATGTAAACAATGAAAGTTTTACGATTATGTCAATAAGTGATATAAGCGAGCAAAAGCGAAAACGGTTTTTGGAAAAAATATTTTTTCACGATGTTATTAATACTGCAGGCGGATTAAACGGATTTATCGATTTTTTAAAAGAATGTGATGATGAAAACGAATCAAAAGGACTTTTAGATGATATCAGCAAACTAAGCACACGATTGTTAGATGAAATTGTTAGTCAACGAGATTTAGCTTCTGCGGAAAATGGCGAACTATCGGTAACTCCGGATTTTGTTGAACTAAACAGTTATATTCAAGATGTAATAAAACAAATTTCTTTTCATGAAGTTTCAAAAGAGAAAATTATTAGTTTTATACCATTTTTGCAAAGTGAAACCATTTTAACAGACAAACGCTTATTATCCCGAATTTTGACTAATATGTTAAAAAACGCTTTAGAAGCAACTCCAAAAGGGAAAGGAATTTCAACCGGAATAAACATAAAAGCTAACTCTATTTTATTTTGGGTACAGAACTCTCTTTTTATGCCTAAAGAAATTCAAGCGCAAATTTTTCAGAGATCATTTTCCACAAAAGCACCAAACAGAGGATTAGGCACGTACAGTATGAAATTGTTAGTTGAAAAATATTTAGGCGGGAAAATTTATTTTATATCAAATCCTAACGAGGGAACTACATTTACAATTGAAATTCCAAAGATTCCCGGAACTTAAAATTTAAAATTTCTGGCTTTTTCAACCACTTCAATAATGTTGCGGGCATTAACTTCGTTATTTAATGCTCGTATTACAACACTATCAAAAAGGGCACGCTCATCTTCGCTAATAACCGGATTCTTTTTAATCAAGATTATTTTAACTTCGTTGCGCGAAGAATTAGATCTTATTTTTTGGACAAGCAAATTTTCATTTAGAAGAGGTAATCCTTCGCCAACACAAACAAAAGAAGGTTTTTCAGATAAAAACAATTTTAGACCTTCAACCCCGGTTTCTGTTTCTATAACAGTAAAATACTTTTCCAGTTTAAGTCTTAACATTCTTTTTAATTCTATATCAGTCCCTGCAAGTAAAAATATCTCAGCAACCTGAGTTCTTTTTTCTTCGGGTTTCGAACGCATCGATTTAAGTCTTTCCTCTTCAACTTTTTTGATTCTTTCAAATATCTCTTTAATTCTAATAAATGTTGTATCATAAATAAGAGGTTTTAACATATAATCAAAAACGCCCAATTTCATTATTTCGGCCACAACATTTTTTTCACTTACAGCTGTAAGCATAATAACAGGTAAATCCTTTGTGTCCAGATCTGATCGTAAAGCACCGAGTGTTTCAATACCATTCATAACAGGCATCGTTATATCAAGAAAAATAACTTCAGGTTTAACCCCTTTTACCAAAGATAAGGCTTCTAAACCATTTTTTGCCCAAGTCACTTCACATTTGAATTTTTTTGTCAATAAACGACTGATAAACATGTTTACATTTTCATCATCATCAACAACAAGAACTCTAAACATATTTTTCTCTCGATATAAGGTATATTAATGAAACAATAGTTAAATGTATAAAATTTATTTTAATATTTAAGATAATAATTAATTTGTTAAAAATCAGTGAGATAAATACAATTTTAGTAGTTTTTTAACAATTTCATCACTTATTAAACGGATTAAACATATCAAGCATAGGTAAAAGCGTTGATTTTTTATCTTGATAATCTTCCATGTCTTTTAGTATCTCACTTAAAAGCTCAACTGTTTTAACAATAAAAGGCCCTTTATTAAGCATAACACATTCCGCCCGTTCGGCTAATGCGGCGTCGGTTATTTCCGAACGAGAAGGTCTTCCTTTTTTTGCGTGAGTTTCTAAAACCTGCGTGGCCCAAACAACAGGGATATGTACAGCCTCACATAAACTTAACAACTCTTCTTGAGCACGGGCTAAATTTTTCCAACCCATTTCTATTGCCAAGTCACCGCGGGCTATCATAACTCCAACCGGATAATGCTGCATTGCGGTTAATAATATTTCCGGAAGATTTTTAAATCCTTTTTGCGTTTCAATTTTTAAAATTACGCCTAAATCTTCTTTTTCCAGTTTTTTTAACTCAAAATATAAATCGTTTACATCTTTGGCGCTATTTACAAACGAAAAATTTACCACATCGGCATTTTTGGTTATAAATTTCAAATCCTCTTTATCTTTTTCGGTCAAACCGCTTATTGATAAGTTGCTTTCAGGTAAATTTATTCCCTTATCGGCTCTTAATTTTTCACCTATTTCTTTTGCGTAAAATATTTCAACCGTTAATTTTTCGGTACTTACTTCTTTAATTTTACCTTCAATTTTGCCATCATCAAAAACAATAAGTTCACCTTCTTTTACATCCTTAAATATTTCGGGCAAAGTACACGAAACAAACGCCGAATTGAGTAAATTACCGTTTTCGTCATATTTTGCGGGTTCACCTTCAACCTCTTCGGCCAGCAAATACAAAATATCACCGGCTTTTAATACAATATATTGTTCAACGGGTATCAAATCTTCTACTTTAGCCGTAACACATAATACATCCAGCTTAAATAGATTTAGTTCAGTTCCTGTTTCAATATATGCACTATCAAACAGTTTTCCAACAACTCCATCATTCTCTTTTTTACCAATTTTAAATGTACGTTTTTTATCACGCGTATCGGTAAATTGAATTTTGTCATTTTCTTCAAGTTTATTCAAAAAGTCAGTATCTACCGGAATTATTTGCGGATATTCAACACTTGGCAATGTACCCTTAGGTGCAAATAATACTTCACAAGGATTAGTTACAGTTCCTTTAATATCTCTTTCGGGTTGTAAATGTAAAACTTTTGGACCGGCAATCATTTTACCCGTTCTTAATTTAGGACCACCCAAGTCCATGCATATTTTACAAGTCTTACCCGTTTTTTTCTTAACATTATGAATCTTTTCAATCAATTTATACCAAACATCAACATTATCATGGGCGCAATTAATACGGGCTGCGCTCATTCCGGCACCAACCAAATTATATATTAAATGTTTTTCATCAACTGCTTCTTTGGGAAGTGTTACCATAATGCGGGTTTTTGAACCCTTTAACTTTTTACCAAGAAGAGAATTTGTATTTGTACGTATTTGTTTTTTAGCTTTTTTGCGTGTTAATTTGCCCTTATTTTTATCCTGTTTTTTTAATTTATTCAATTTGCGCAATAAATTTTTAACAGCCAAAATACTGGCAAGCACATTACTTTCGGCGCGTGCAAGCCGTGATATTCCAAGTTCGCCCAATTTTTCCTGCAAATCGCGTATATCGTTTTCACGCAAAGCAAGATAATGAATAAAGTTTAATGCCGATTTTTTATATGCGGGATGAATATTTGTTAACTTTTCAGCAAATTCAGTTTCGTATAAAACTGCTTTTTTAGTTATTTGGTCTAAAAGACCAATCATCTCTTCAATTCGTTTCTTTTTTAACTTCATTTTAATTCTTAAATAAAATTGAACATAAGTTTTAAAATAATATTTTTTTTATTAAATGTACATTTTTATGTAATTTTATATACCAAATATTTTAATTATCTTGGGTTTTTAGCGTATTTTGATTTTTATTATATCATTTGAAAATAAAATTTTACAGGACGGCATTTTGGAAACAATCCCTCTATTACAGTTAGACAAACAAGGAATAATTAACCATACCAAAGAGTATATAAAAAGTCAATTTTCATTGGAAAGTTCGGGGCATGATTGGAATCATATTTACAGAGTTTGGACAACCGCTAAAAAAATAAGCTCGGTTGAAGGAGGTAATATTTTTATTATAGAAATGGGCGCTTTGCTGCATGATATTGCAGATTGGAAATTTTACGGCGGTGATATAAATATTGGCCCGCAAAAAGCAAAAGAATGGCTGATGCAGTTTTCTATTAGCGAAACCGATATTTACAGCATTGTTGATATTGTGGCTAACATTTCGTTTAAAGGAATTGCTAAAAAAAACACCAAACTTACCATCGAAGGACAAATTGTTCAGGATGCCGACAGATTAGATGCCATTGGTGCCGTTGGTATTGCCCGGGTATTTGCTTACAGCGGTTTTTCCGGCCGACAAATTTATGACCCTGATAGAAAACCCGTAGAACACAAATCAACCCAGTCGTATTATAATAATAACAATACCGCAATTAATCATTTTTACGAAAAATTGCTTTTATTAAAAGATTTGATGAACACAAATTATGCAATAAAATTAGCTGAAGAACGGCATAAATTTATGGAAGATTATTTAAATCAATTTTATAAAGAGGTTGGGGAGTAATTACAAATTAAAAAACTGTTTTGATAATTGGTAATAAATGATTGTTGGATTTTTATATGTTTTTTGTTTTCAATTAGCCCAGCCATTTACAGACTGTGTAAAAATTGGGGATAATATATCCAATGGTGGTACGGCTCTGCCGTGCTGGTGGTTGGTGGGGGTGCGCGTTATTACAAACATGGCACTTCTCGGAAGTGCTTGTATGGGAATAGTAAAGCTATAACTAAAGTTGTTACAATTAGTTAGAAGGTTTTTAAATAACCCCAGCTTTTAAGCTGGGGATCTGGAAAAAGAAAATATTGGGTTTTAACCCAAGCATAATAATAGTGGACGATAATGAAAATTAACAGAAAACGTGCCATTCCCCAATTTTCACACAGGCTGTTTATGGCTGGGAATAAATATATATCACAGCCGACAATCAACAATTAGCAGCGCAAAATCCCGTTTACGAAAGGAAGGCGTATATATAATTAATTTTGTTTTTTGCGCAATTTTGTCTCGTAAAATTTTAAGCCCACAAAAAGCACACCCAACCCAATAACCCCTGTAATTATTCCTATAGTTTTTCCTTGTTGAGTTAAAAACTTTAACCAATTTTCCGACAAAACAAAAAACAACCCAAACCAAATTAAATTAGAAATAATTACATTAATTAAAAATTTGGATTTTGAAAAACTATTTAGCCCTAAAGCAATTGGAATTAACTGATTTATATAATTAAATACTTTGCTTACATAAATCCATAAAATGGGATTTTTAGAAATGAATACGGATTTTTTAATTACTTTGTTTTTAATTCCGGCATTTTGTGTAAAATAATTAGTATCTTTTTGATTTTTAAGATAAACACCCCCAATATACATAAAAATGTCACCCAACACACCCGCAATAACGGCAAAAGAAAAAAACAGAATTAACTTGTCGGGTTCGTTTCTAAGCAAAAACATACCTGTAATAAACGATAGGGGAATTCCTGCCCTATCAATAACAGTAATTAACAACAAAGTAATAATTGCCGGTTCAAACATATCTATTAACAACAATCAAACAAACATTCTAAAAGAGCACACAGAACACAGGCGTTTGTACCCGCATCCGATTTACTCATATAATTACCGCCTACGTTAAAAACCTGTCTGCGCTGCTGCACCAATGGATGATTAGGATCGTATCTTTCAAGTATTTTTATAATTTCATCAGCTTCGTTTACACGTCCCTGCATAATAAAAACATGGGCTTTTGTTGCCAAAAACGCCGGGGCCGGAGTTCTTAATAAACCAATTGCTTTATCAATAGATGTATATGCTGTATTAAAATCACCCGCATGGGCGGCAATTATTGTTTTATAATGCTGAAAATCGGGATCGTTTTGTGTATTTGCGTCCATTCTTTCTATTTTCAAAATATCGGCATAAGCTAATTGATATTGTTGTGTTTCCAATGCTAAACGGATTCTTAATTCCAGCAAATATGGACTTTCACCATTTGACGCTATTAAGCTATTTATTAAATTTTGTGCCTGGTCAAACTGTCTGCGCTGCATAAAAGCTTCAAACTGACTTACGTCCTGTGATGACTTTCTATCACCGTTACTGTAACTGCTGCTGCCTGATGACGAATACTGTCCGCCGCTTTGGGTGTTGTTTATTAAATAATCTTTTGCCGCGGTAATTTGAATAAATTTTTCGTGCATAACTTCTTTAACGTTGTCATCGGCACTTTGGTATAAATCGGGATGATATTTGCGCGATAATTTACGGTATTGTGCAATTATTTC
>CAXXGC010000011.1:0-13353 GCA_963667875.2 Melioribacteraceae bacterium | reverse complement strand
AAATAGAAGTACAACTTGAATTAGTCGAAAAAACAGGCTATAAGTTAATAATCATAAACAGCAACGGACAAACGGTAAGAGAAATAACCAAAACAAATTCCAACAAAGGCATAGAATCTGAAAATATAGAAGTTACTGATTTAGCCTCAGGAGTGTATAATTTAATTTTGCAGACTGAAAGTGAAAGAATATCGAAGCGGTTTTTGATATTGAAGTGAAATTTAGTTAAATCAGAGTCAATAAATAAAAATATTAAAAAATTAAAACATTTATGCAACTTAATTAAGAGTTAAGTGTTTTTATTAGTTATTAATGTAACAAATTTAAAAAATAATTTTATGAAATTTAATTTACTCATTTTATTAGCAATATTAAGCATTTCGAGAGCCAATTCTCAATCATTAACTGTATTTAACGTTGATCCTACAAATTTTCCAAACATAAAAGCGAATTTTTTTGCTTTTGATGCTAATGGAAAGAGCATTATTAATTTTTCCACTTCAGATTTTGAAATCAAGGAAAACGGACAAATAAGAAAAGTATCAAATGTAAGCTGTCCTATGCCAAAACCGCCGAAAGAAGTTTCAATTGCTATGAGTATTGATATATCCGGTTCAATGAGTATTTCTGAGGCTGGTGAAATTCCGGTTGAACTTGGAAAAAAAACTGCGACTGATTTATGCAGTATGGTTGCAATGCCGCCATCTGAATTTGCATTACAAACCTGCAACGATAATGCTCTAATACTTCAGGATTTTACAACAGATAAAAATAAAATATTAACAAAAATCAATCCTATTGCAGCAAGCGGAGGTAATGATTTTGTAGAACAATTGGCTAATAGAGTTACAGGATTGTTAAATATTGCAAAAAGAGGTGTGAACAAGCGTGTAGCTATTATCTATACGGATGCTATGTGGGGTGCACTTACTGATAAAGTTCTGCAGGATTGTATTGATACTTGTAAAAAATATGATATACAATTTTACGCTATTATGTACAGTAAACCGGATGTTGAACCATTTGGAATTAAGTCATCGTTATCAGCTTTGGCGAATGCAACCGGTGGATTACTTTTCGATGGGATATTATTAATGACCGCTGCACAAGAAATCGCTGTAAAACTTCAACAAGTTACTCAAGGAAGCGAACCCTGTACAATAGAATGGATAAGCGAAATTCAATGCCCCAAAAACCTTGTTGATGTTGATGTATTTTTAAAAACAATAAATGCAAATTCCAAAACTTTTTATTCTTTGCCTAAAAATGGAATAGGATATCTTGAAATAATTCCTTCAAGTTTGACAATATGGAATACACCTCCCGGGACAAGTAAGGATACAACAATTATAATAAAAGCTATCAATGCTGATTTTAAAATTACTAATATTATTGCGTCTAACCCAGCTTTTACTATTTTACCGACCTCATTTAATTTAAATGCTAACGAAAGTAAAATTCTAACTGTAACATATACTCCAAAAGATTCTTTGATTAATTTTTGCAAATTTGATATAATAAATGACAGATGCCAAACAAGCATTTTTGCAAGAGCAGGATTTCACAAACAAAAGTATTCAAACTCTACCTTCAGAGTTACTCATCCGAATGGAGGCGAAAAATTCGGAATAGGTACTGATACAATAATAACATGGGAAGGATGCAACCCTGATGAATTAGTTTCTTTGGAATATTCGTATGATAATGGAAAAACTTATAATTCAATTACAAGAAATGCTACAGGATTAAAATATAATTGGAAGAATATTCCAAATACTCCTAGCACTCAATGTCTATTAAAAGCTACTATCGGTCATAACTCTGATTCTAATGATGTTGATGTATTAGGTTTTGGAATTTTAAACAGTGTAATAATTAATTCTGCTGGAAGCAAAATAGCTTCTTGTGGTACAGCCGGGATTTTTATTTGGAATATATCATCCGGTGACACAATTTTAAGTATCAGAGACAATAACATGGAAGTATATTGTATTGCATTCAGTCCTGATGGAAATAAAATTGTAAGCAGCGGCAGTGATAATTTAATAAAAGTATGGGATGTAAATTCAGGTGCAAAAATAATGACAATTGATGTTAAACCTCAAACCATCAATTGTTTAAGTTTCAGTCCGAACGGTAGTATGATAGCAAGCGGCGGCTGGTTTAATGAAATCGCACTTTGGGATGCAAATACCGGTACTAAAATTAAAACTTTTAAGGGGCATACAGGTGCGATTTTAAGTATTAAATTCAGTCCTGATGGAAGCAGAATTGTAAGTGGAAGTAGAGACCAGAATATAAAATTATGGGATGTTAACACCGGTAATGAAATGAATACAATGATAGGACATACTAATGAAGTTCTTAGCGTTAATTTCAATTATGACGGTAATAAAATTGTAAGCGCAAGTTTGGATAATACTGTTAAGGTTTGGGATGCAAATACAGGTTTAGAAATTACTACCTTAAGTAAATTTACCTGGACTATATTAACTGCGTGTTTTAGTCCTGATGGTAGCAAAATTGCATGCAGCGGAGACTATACTACAATATGGGATGTTAATTCAGGTAAAGAGATTCAATCTCTAAATGCAATTCAAGGTAATATTAATAACTTAACCTTCACTCCGGACGGAAACTTCATAATAACCGGTGGTTTGAATGAAATCAAACTTTGGGATGTAAATACAGCTACTGAAATTAAAAATTTCTCCGGGCATAATTTTTGGATTTATCGTGTTAATTTCAATCCGGATGGAAGTAAATTAGTGAATTCAAGTTGGAATGGTAACGTAAAACTATGGGATGTAAATAATAAAACTGTTATCAGAACTTTAAACAAGTATTCCAATGATTTTTTGGATGTATGTTTCAGTCCTGATGGAAGCAAAATTGCCGGTGGAGGTGATATTGATTCCATCAGTATTTGGGATGTTAACACCGGAGCTAAAATCTTTTCCTTCAAAGTACAACTTGCAGGAAGCAAAAGTTTAAGTTTTAGTCCCGATGGAAGTAAAATTGTAAATGGAAGTACTGATGGCAAAGTAACATTGTGGGATGTAAATACAGGATCGGAAATTTTAACTTTTGCAGGACATAATTCTAATGTTTTTGATGTTTGTTTCAGCCCTGATGGCAATAAAATTGCAAGTTGCAGCGCAGATGGAACAATAAAAATATGGAATGCAAATACCGGAGTTGAATTAAAGACTATTTTGGGGCATACTGATAATGTTAATTGTATAAGTTTCAGTCCCGATGGCAGCACAATTGTTAGCGGAAGTAGAGATAGGACACTTAAGCTCTGGAGTGTAAATACCGGTGATGAAATTTTTACAATGAGCGGGCATACTGAAACTATTAATAGTGTTTGTTTTAGCCCGGATGGAACCAAGATTGCAAGCGGTAGTTCGGATAATACAATTAAAATTTGGGATTCTTTTACAGGTAAGGAAATCAATACTTTAACAGGACATTCTTTCTATGTTAGTAGTGTCTGTTTCAATAATGATGGAAGCAAAATAGCAAGCGGAAGCTGGGATGGTACGATTAGAATATGGAGTTTAACCGATGAAACGGCTATTGAAGATACTTCAGATTCTCTCTGGGCGATTGTTGCTCCAAAATCTGTAACTAAAGAAATCGACATGCTAAAAGTTCTTGTAGGTGCGATAAAAGACTCTTTAGTACAGTCTTTCATCGTAAATATGAGTAATTATAAATCAAGAATTGACAGTATTACAATTAAAGGTATAAATTTTGACCAATTTGATGTAATTTCCGGTAAGCCTCCATATATACTTGATGGTAACGAAACTAAAAATGTAGAATTTAGATTTTCTCCAAAATCAATTGGGGTTAAAACCGCTCAAATTTATGTATATACGGCTGTAGATACAATTATAACCAACATACGCGGAGAAGGAGTAATTCCCCAGCTATCTATAGAAAATAATCTTATTGATTTTGGAAAGGTTTTCGTGGGTGAGTATAAAGATACAATTGCAGTTGCCACAATTAAAAATATTGGAAGTTCTATCCTTACTATTACAGATACAAAACACGATAAACCCAATGATGTTGACTTTTCTACTCAAAATGGAGGCGGTTCATTCACGATAAATCCCGGTGAAATTCATAAAATGAATCTTCGGTTCAGTGCAAGGGAAAAAGGATTAACAAATGGTCTTCTTAAATTTGAATATTATGGTATAGGTAGTCCGGCAACAATAGTTTTACTTGGCGAAGGAGTAATCAATAAACCTCAAATTTCTACAATTTCGCATAATAATGGATTATTGGTATGTGCTAATTCTCTTTTAGATACTATGATGGTTCTGAATAGCGGAAAAGATACTTTAAACATCTCCGAAATTAAAATAACCGGTTCAGATGCAAATGATTTTACAATTATTAAAAACCCGGCGCCTGCAAAATTAACAAATAATGATACGGTTTACGTAATTTATTCATTCAATCCAAAAACAAGCGGACAAAAAAATGTAAATTTTGAAATTATCAGTAATTCCATTGATTCTGCAAAATTAGTTATTCCATTAGTTTATGAATATGTCATTATTGGAGTACACTCAGTAAATGAAATTGATTTGGGTGAAATCTATTTCTCAATGATTAAAGATACTACATTCAATATTACAAATACCGGAACTTCAACAAATAAGTATTTAATTAATTCATCGAATAATTCTTTTTCAATTACACCATCAAGTATTATACTAACACAAAATCAATCGGGTCAGATTCTATTGCATTACAATGGCGATATTACTAAAGATACTATATTGAGTTTCACTATTTCCATACAGGATACAATTTGTGGAGTAAAAACTTTAATAAATGTAAAGGTTAAATTTAAAACTGTTCCCCAAATTTCAGGTAATCAGGTAAAAGGTAAATCTTTAATTTGCTCTGATACTTTGAATGATTCCGTTACAATTTGGAATTCAGGCGGAGATACTTTGATTATTTCCGATATATCTATTATCGGGGCTGATGCTAATGATTTTGTTATCAGTAATTATTCAGTACCAAAAAAATTATTAAAGACTGATTCTTTGACTATATTCTATTCATTCATTCCGAAAACATCCGGAATTAAAATTGCTTCAATTGAAATAACAAGTAATTCAGGAAAATTATCGAAGTATTTAATACCAATGAGTTATGATTTTGAAACTGTTGGATATACAACAATAAAAGATATGGATTTAGGAGGAATATTACAAGCAAAAACTAAAGATACATCTTTTAGCTTTACAAATACAGGTTCTACATCAAATAGTTTTGTAATTAATTCAACAGACAGTCGATTTACATTCACTCCTAATAGATTAACTTTAACTCCAAATCAGTCGGAACAGATTTATTTACATTATGACGGCAGCATTAATCAAGATACAACAATAAATTTTACAGTCTCAATAACTGATTCGATTTGCGGAAAATCAAATTTCTTAACAGTAAAAGCAAATATTTGGAGTTATAAGAACATAACCATTGAATCAGGAAATGCTGAAGCTAAACCCGGTGACACGGTAACAATACAAATATATCTTAGAAACGGAGATTTTATAAAATTTACATCTATAAATTCCATTGATTTCGAATTAGTATTTAATTCCACATTATTATTACCTTTTGATTTGCTTAACCAAAGTTCAGAAGTTAACGGAAATAGAATATTAACACTATCAATTCCTAAAGAAAACTATTCGAATGGAATTTTAACAAATCTTAAGATGGTAGCGGGGCTTGGAAATTCTACTCAAACAGAATTGAAACTGCAAAACTTGAAAGTAGTCGGCGGTGTTGTTAATATTGACTCTGTAAACGGCACATTCAAACTCCTTGGCATCTGTCCTGAAGGAGGGAAAAGATTATTAAATCCAACTGGAACAATAAAAATTACTTCAATAAAACCAAATCCTTCAGACAATGAAATTGAAGTAGAACTACAGTTAGTTGAAAAGACAGGCTATAAGCTAATAATTGTAAACAGCAACGGTCAAACTGTGAGAGAAATTTCAAGAACAAATACCAGTAGGAGCATTGCATTAGAAAATATCGAATTATCTGATTTAGCTTCCGGTGTTTATAATTTGATATTGCAGACCGAAAGTGAAAGAATGTCGAAAATGTTTTTAATAATGAAGTGAAATTTAGTTATGAGTTATGAGCTATAACTTATAAGTTGTCTTGTCCTAAAGCTTCGAATTGAGGCAATGTTGATTTATAGTTAATTAAATTGCCACTATCTTTAGAGCCTGTGTGAAAAGTCGAAATTTTCAGAGCTGACGAGGGAGTCTGCTCTACTAAGTCATTGTTTTTATTGTAGGTCATACTCCCCGGTCTGACCCAAAACTTTATAAAACTGACTTTTCACATATACTCTTTAATTAGTGGCTATTCAATAATACTTGTTAAACAATATAGAAATTCTTACTTTTGCTTACTAATGTTTGATTGTTAATATTTTTGTTAAAATATACTTTGAATATTTGACAAATATTTAGAAACACAATTAAAATAACATCTGTCTAAATGAAGAAATAAATAGCTTAAATGTTTTAATGTTATAGAGAATGTATTCTGTTTTAAAACGGATTTTAAGATTATGACTAAGAATAATAATTATAGGAAAAGTAAATGATAAATAATATAAATCCGGATATTTTAAATATATTAATTTGTCCGGTTACAAAAGAGAAACTTATTATTGAAAATGGTAAGTTACTTTCAACAAATACTGAATACCAAATTCTAAATAACATACCTGTTTTTCTAAATAATAACATTTTACAAAAAGAATCTGACTTATTGGGAATTAATAATTTCAATTATGTTGATCATTATCAAAAAGATGCTGCGGAATTCGATTATTTTGAAGAGCATTTCGGCGCAACCAAAGATGATGAACGACGGGTAAGAGAAGCTATCGAATCTGTTGTACCTCAAAATACAAATACAATTCTTGATATTGGATGCGGAAACGCCTGGGTTGCTAAAAAGTATTGCCCTTTAAAAATAAATGTAATTTCTTTGGATATTTCTTTGATAAATGTCGAAAAAGCATTAAAACAGTATCCATATTCAAATCATTTCGGAATTGTTGCCGACGCTTTTCATCTGCCATTTGCAGATAATTCATTAGATTGTATTATTGCTTCTGAAATTATTGAGCATGTGATTGATCCAAAATCGTTTGTAAATGAATTATTCAGATGTATAAAACAAAATGGAATTCTAATTATTACTACACCATATAAAGAGAAATTGCAGTATTATCTTTGTGTTCATTGCAATAATAAAACTCCGAAAAATGCTCATATCCATTCTTTTGATGAAAATAAACTTCAAAGTCTAAACACTTCGAAAGATTTAAAAACTGTCGAATGGTTTGTATTCGGAAATAAGCTACTTCTATTTTCCAGAAGTTATTTTTTGCTACGTATTCTAAATTTCAGATTATGGAGAATAATTGATAAGTTATTTAATTTGTTTTTTAACAAACCAGTACACATATTAATAAAGTTTATGAAATAAATTGACTTAAAATAAATTAAAAAAACCTTCCTCAGTCTCTTAAACTTCGGAAGGTTTTCAAACAACTTATAACTTATAACTCATAACTTATAACTAATCTTACACCGGTCCCGCCGCCACATCCAAATACACAGCTTCAGAAAAACCACTCTGTTGAGTAGCATTCGAAGATTTTACGACAAACCAGCTTCTTTTACCCGAAACAGCATTACCCGAATATACAGTACCCGTTACATCAGTAACGTACGTATATTCACCGGCAAGATTACCAATAGCAACTTCAGACTTATAAATTTTATAAGCTGTTGCCGATAAAACCGGCGAGAATGTTAACTCAAACATCGAGGCTGAACCGCCAACCAAAGATATTTCCACATTTTCCACTGTCGGGAGAACGCTGAAATATGAAAAAGTTAATGTTGCCTCTGGACCATGCCCATTTGCATTATTACCCATTACTTTGACAATTACAGTCCCATCAACAGAAGGCGAATAAACAAATTGATTTTCCACACCTGTGAAAACTTCCTCAAAAGTGATACCACCATCAGTACTTATAGAAGCAATATACGATGTTGCGTTCGTTACAGAATTCCAACTTATCTTCATGTTGGAAATCGTGAAACTCAAACCGGTCGGCGCAATCAACGCACCGGGACCCGTACCTTCAGGATAAAGCAGGAATGTTTCAATACGAGCAGGAGAATTCTTAAATATCATTTTAGAAGCGTTACTAATTTTCACCATTTCGTCCCAAACTTTGTTGAAAGCGATAGTTCTTTTTTCGGTTCTTTCAAAGGTAAGCTGGATAAAATCCTGCTGAGCATTGTAACGCTGAGTTAATTCATTTGCTAAACTTTCAAGCAACGTAATATCCGCAGCGCTAAATCCGGCAGCAACAAAATCGGCATGAAAAGTTGTTGAAATTGCTTTTGCATGTGCATTTTGAAGTAAATTAATCATTTTCTGAGGAATTTGACGAGAACTTTCATACAAATTAACCCTAAAAGCCCGCTGATTTATTTCAGAATTGGGCCAGGCAATATCAATACTAAAGCTGAGTTTTTTGAATTGGTCACGAGCCTTTTCCATTGATTCCTCCACCTGCAAAGTATAGATCGCCTGTTCATTCTGATCGTCCTCAAAAGTCGGCATTTCATCGGCATCAGTAATCAAATCCAAAAAATCAGCTCCGTAAGGATCAGCAAAAACCGACGAAAAAGCAATAAAATCGGCTTTATTAGCAATAAAATTTGTTTGAAAAAGATATGCTTGAGTAAGAGCATCATCAAACGATTTATTGAACTTTTTTTGAATCATAAAAAATCTCCTAAATAATGATAAACTTATGTATTTAAAAAGAAATAATTCAAATAATATTGTTAAAAAAATTATTGTAAAATAAAATTATAAAAAATAAAAAGGTAAAAGATAAAAAAAAGATTCTGTTGGTTACTCATAATATCCCGTTGGTCTCCTATAATATTTCGTTGGTCTCCTATAATATTCTGTTGGTCTTCTATAATATTCTGATGGAAGCCTATAATATTCTGTTGGAAGCCTATAATATTTCGTTGGTCTCCTATAATATTATGATGGAAGCCTATAATATTTCGTTGGTCTCCTATAATATTATGATGGATACTCATAATATTCCGATGGATGCCTATAATATTTGGTTGAATATCTGTAATATTTCGTTAGTCTCTCATAAAATATCTTGCACTATATCAGCAATATATTATATGATAAATACGAAATATTATGCTGTAAAATCAGAATATTATTAGATAGAATTTAAATATTATGCTGTAAAATCGGAATATTATTAAATAAAATTAGAAAATTATTAGATAAAATCAGATTATTTTTTTGTAAAACCAGAATACTATATTGTAAAACCAGAATAATTTGTTGTAAAACCAGAATAATTTGTTGTAAAACTATAATAATATATTGTAAAATCAGAATACTATATTGTAAAACCAGAAAATTATAAATATTAATCACTTTTTTACAAAATAAATACCCCTCTTAAATCCGTAATCACAGATTTAAGAGGGGAAAGTTTTACAAATTTATATAAATATATTTTGTCTTATACTTCGAAGGAGTTATATGTTTGTAGTTTAATGAAACCCTTAATGAAATCATCTTGCCAGCTTAAGTAGGTCTTGAATGTTAGTTAGGTTGTTTAGTGATTTTTTATCAATTGACATTTAATCCCTTTTTGATATTATTAAATTATTTTATCAAAGATAAGGGACATAATCAAAATATTTTACCACTCAAACCCTAATTCATCAAGTTTTGAAATTTTATCTTTTGGTAATTTAAACCGATTTATCCGAATGCTCCTACACCATGCATATAATTTTTTGTTTTTACCTAACGTATCTACATTACAATGTCCTTGAATCTTTTTGAATTCAACCAGCAATTGATATTTGCTTTCCCAAAGTGTTTCAAGCGGATCCCAATCAAACCCAATTTCATTTAATATTTTAATCTTTTCATCTCCCAACAGGTAAAGTGAATTTTCTTTTTTTAAAGATCTTAAATATTGAATCCATTGTGAAAGATGTGATTTAGGAGTTTCAGGAACTTTGCAATGACCATTCTTATTTTTAAATTCAACTAATAGTTGAAAATTCTTTTCCCATAAATTTTGCCTGTAATCCCAATTAAAACCCAAATCATTCAGTTCTTTAATATTATCTTCTGTTAAACTATTTAATTTGTTTTCTTTATAAATTGTTCTTAAATACGTAATCCAATGATGAAGTAATTTATTTTTAGAGAGAGGAACATCACAATGCCCATGTTCTTCTTTAAATTGTCTAAGCATTTCAATGTGTTTTTCCCAAAGCTCATCAGCAAAATCCCATCTAATACCTAATTCATTTAATTTATCAAGCTTTTCCTTGGGTAATTTGTCTTTTTCTTCTCTCATTCTTTCAACCCATCTGCTTAGAGAATAATATTCATTAGCTTGTCGAGTCACATTACAATGTCCATATTTATTCTTATATTCTACTAACATTTGATAATGTTCTAACCAGCTTTTTTCAATTTTTGTTGAATTATACTCGAAATCAAAATTAATCTCTTTCAGTAATTGAATTCTATCTAAAGGAAGTTTATTATTATGAAAAAGCCAGATTTGCTTTCTACACCATTGGGTCAGCATTTTAAATTGCTTATTAGAACTATTTTTTGACACATAACTTGGCACATATGCAATGCCATTTTCTTCATAGTATCTTTTCAGTAATTCATATAATGTGTCCCATTTTTCTAAACTATAACCCCAATCAAATCCAACATCCTCAAGTTTTTGGTATTTTTTCTTAGTGAGTTTGCTTTTAGTAATTCGTTGTCTTCCAACCCATTGACCAAGTTCTTTATAGCCTTCATCAAATCTTGATACATTGCAATGACCGTTTATTTTCTTAAATTCCAATAATTTCTGATAACTATTATTCCAGGCTGTCTCATTAGGTTCCCATAAAAAACCGATTCTGTTAAGTAATTCAAGTTTCCATTCCGGTAAATGACCTTTTTTGTATGAATTTTTTTGAGAACTTATCCATGAACTTAAATTTCCATATTCCGGTTTGTAATTTGGACTTTTGTTTTTTTCCGGTACTCTTTGATGACCATTATCTTCACAGAATTTTTTAAATTTTTCAAACATCTCAGCCCAATTATCTTCTTTAATAGTCCATTCAATTCCAATTTCATCAAGTTTTTGAAATTTTAAAAGTGGTAGATTATCTTTTGTTTTTCGCTGCTTATAAAGCCAACTACCAAGCCCGGGATAATTTTTATCGTTAATTGAAACACGACAGTTACCATTTTTATTTTTATATTCTACTAACTTATGATAGTTATTATTCCAATTAAATTCAATAGGATCCCAAATTATTCCGGCTTTTTCAAGAAGTTTTAATCTCCAGTCAGATAATTTACCTTTTTTGTAAAGATATCTTTGAAGACTAACCCAGCCACCAAGAGAATAAAACTTAGGTTTAAAATTCTTATTGGGTTTATCAAAAGAAACTTTTTGATGCCCGTATAGTTTAATGAATTCAAGAAAAAGCTGATAATTTTCATTCCAAATTCTGTCGCTTTTTTCTTGTGCAGTTTCACTAATAATTGAAAAGATTTTCCTGTTTTTTGATCTAACAACTATTTTAGCCATAATTTACATTCTCCATTATTCCATTTACTTTAATATTCTATTGCCTAAAATCCTAACTATTCTATTGCTTTTACGGCAATAGAATTGTTGTGTATTAGATGTAGTTTTCTTTCAGATTCAAATTCATATTATGTTAAAACTAAAATTCAAAAATACTCTTTCAAGAATTTTCCAAATTAATTATTATTATGGATATTTGCAAGTGTTTAGTTATATAAATATTAAAAAGACTTACCAGGTTTGGCAAACTTGGTAAGTCTTTCTTCTTCACAATCTTTATTACTTTATAACTTTACAAGCTTTATTACTTTTAACTTTCTGAATGTTTTGAAAGCTATTATATCTTTGTCCTCATCGGTAAAATAACTACAAATTCGGAACCGGTATTTTCGACGCTTGTTACTTGTATTGTTCCATTAATTAAATCAAGGCACCTTTTGACCATATTTAATCCTAAACCTGTTCCCGGAACATTTTCTGAATTTCTTGCTCTGAAAAAAGGCTCAAATAAATGCGGAATATCTTCCTGTGGGATTCCAATTCCCGAATCTTTGATACTTACCTGAATTTTGTCTTTCATACAAATAATACTTACAATTACTTCGCTAAGATTTTTTGAATATTTTTCCGCATTTGATATCAAATTGCTGAATATATGTAACAATAAATTATAATCGCTGTCAACCATACATTTGTCACAATTTTTAGTAAGAATATAATGAATATTCTTGGATTTGTTGGTTTCTTCCAACATTATTATTTCACGAATTACTTCATATAAATCCAAAGATTTCAAATTCATTAACCATTTGCCGGATTCAAGTCTTCCGATTTTAAGAATAGAATCAAGTAGATTCGTCATATCTTTTATTGTTTCTCTGATTCTATCCAAATGCTTATAGAAATCAGTCTGATTTTGCTGGATAAAATATCTCTCCAGAATATAAGTTGTAGTCTGAATTATTGTTAAAGGTGTGCGGTATTCGTGCGAAACCATTGATACAAAACGGGTTTTTAAATCGTTAAGTTCCTTTTCAATTTCGAAAGCCTTATTGATTTCATCTTTTGCTTTTAGAAGTTCGGTTTCAGATTTTTTTCTTATAGTAATTTCTTCATTTAGTTCGATATAGACATTTTGAAGTTTGTTCACCATTAAATTAAAAGAATTAATCAGATCGCCAATTTCATCATGATTAATAATCTCCAGACGCTTGGAAAGATCTCCGCCGGCAATAATGAGCATAGTATCGGCTACTTTTCTCAAATGACTTGTAATATTGGAAGCTAACCAATAAATGATAAAAATTCCTAAGATGAATATACAGAAACTAATAATCTGAACAGTACTCTGAATTCTTTTTATATCTTTTATTACCTTATCAATCGAAATCCCAAGATATAGTTTACCAATTTGTTTGTTTTTATAGTTAATTGATTTTGATAACTTAAATAATAAATGACCATCATTTTCAATAGGTTTATTAGAATTATCTATTTTATAACCTTGTTTTTTAGCAAATTGTAAATTATATTCAAAAACTACTTTTTCTTTAGAATCAATTATAATTAAATAGTCAATATCTTTA
>CAXXGC010000010.1:0-41482 GCA_963667875.2 Melioribacteraceae bacterium | reverse complement strand
GAAGTTGATGTGAGTGGATTTATAAATAATTGTCAAAATATGTATAAGGCATTAAAAATTGATATTAAAGAATTATTATGTTCAGATAGTTTACCAAATACTGCATTATATTTAAAAGAATTGGCTATTAATTCACTAAAAGATAAACAATTAGCAAAGGAAAAATTTACAAAAGCAACACGTATAAAGTTTAAGGAAAATTGTAATAAATTTTTATTGGGTAAGGGGTTAAATACAGTTAGAAAAGATACGGTTGAAGAAACAATGAACGAGTTAAAAATTGGAACTTGGACTAATCCAAAAACAAATCAAGTATATTATGTATGCACGAATGAAGAATTGGTAAAAAAATTAATGGAAAAGAAATATATAACAAATGAAGAATTGGCCGATATTAATGCAGGAGGTAAAATATTATTAACAAAAAGTGATATAATAAATGATGAAGAAGAAGAAAAAGAAAAGCAAAGAGCACAAAAAATATTTAATGATCAAAACGATAAGATTGAAGAGCAAGAAGATAAGATAAAAGAATTAATGAAAGAGATTGAGGAATTAAAAAGTAAGTTAGAAGAAAAAGAAGAAGTAAGAGAAGAAATAAAGGGGCCAGATGTTATAAATATAAGCACAGGGAAAATGATATTTGAGGGGAAGTTATTGAAAAATTTATGTGATATAGCACAGAAACATGAAGAGATTATTTTTGATTAAATTTATTAATATTTTTTTTCAGTTAAAGAAAAAAAATATTATATAATTATATATTATATAATGGCACCAAAAGTTTACATGAGTATTGAAACAATTAGAGATATTATAGGGGAAATATTAAATTTTAAATTTGGTAAAGATGTGAACACACATGAGAAGATAGAAGACGCATTGAAAGTTAATTTAAATGTATATACTAAAAAAACAAATAAGCCAGTATATATAACAAAAAATAGATACGCGTTAACAATTGAGTTTAATATTATATCAGCACAAGACAGCACAGGAGAATTAAAAGAACAGCATTTAAAATTGCAAAAGTCAATGAATAAATCAGATGATGAGGAAGATGAGGAAGAAATAACAGAAGATGATATAAAAGTTGGAATGATTAAAAAAGAATTAGGAATACATAACTCACACATAACAAATATTGGGGGAGTTATAAAAAAATTATTACATGATTCATTCAAGTATTTTAAATTGGATCCTTTAGATGAAATTAATGAATATCAGAAATGGTTAAAACCATATGGAATGAATGCTAAACTATATGCAAAAAAAGAAACTGAAATTATAGATTATTATGATTATGATGTAAATGGTATGTATGGTTATATATTATCTTCGGTTGATGAGTTTAAAATTCCTACAGGAGTAGGAAGAGAAATAAAAGTATATAGCATTGATGAGATTGATAAAAAGAAATTAGGATTTTATAAATTAAAAATATTGAGTGAAGTAGATGAACGTAGATTTATGAAAAATCCAAGTAATGAATATAGTAATTATGATATGATATGTATGGATGAATACAATTATAAATATGAATTATTGGATAATACGGCATACATATATGATAAATCAGTATGTGGTAAAAAGTTTTTTGGATATATGAAGAAATTATATGAGATTAGAAAAACAAGTAAATACGGAGACATGTATAAAAAAATAATGGCGCAGACTGGCGGAATGTGTGCTAAGAAGAATATTATAAAAGTATATTTAAAAAAGAACATAGAAGAAATGACAGATAGTGAAATTGATTCAAAAATTAATGCAAGAATTAAAAATTTAGGAAAGGGTGAATATTCAATTAGAAAGGTTGACCATCAGGAAAATACAATTGAATTAAGAAAGGAAGGAGCCCCACATTTTGCATATGGGGGATTGGCAAGAATACATTATTTTTTAACATCTTACGGGAGATTACATATTGCAAGATTATTAAATATGGGTGATATTAAAAACAGTTTAGTATATGTTCATACTGATGGATGGAGATGTAAAACTGACCCTATTGATTTGATTGATTACATGGGTAAAGATTTAGGAGAATTGAAATGTATAAAATTGTGTGGTAAATTTAAAATAGTTCATTTGAATTGTATGAAATATTATGATGAAATAAAAAAGGAATGGATAAACTATAAAAAGGATGAATATAAAAAATATTTAATAGAATTAGGAAAATTATATAATTAAAATTTTGAAATGATATAAAGATAAATTTTTTTATAATACTATTATTATATGACTGACTTTAGTAAGTATAAAATGACATGTGGTGAAGGACATAATAACAGATTTACAAAAGCATTCACAATAAATACAAAAGAGAATTATAACAATTTTGAAAAAGGAGCAGGAAATGCTATTGCAATGAGTATAGAAAAAGCAAAAGATGTTACGAAAGCATTTTTCGATAAATTAAAACAAAGTGGAAAATTAAGTGATAAAAAGAGTTATGAGATAAATTTTTTATACTCGGATAAATGGAGAAGTTCGCGCGGATTTAATATAGATGAGCCAATAAAATTTATTGATGAAGAGCATATAGATTATAACGCGAACAGTACTTTATATGATTATGTTTATGCTATACAAATCAGAGAAGTCCCGAAAAAATTTGTTGTTAAGTAAATTCTTTTTTCTTTTTTAATAGTATATGATCAAAGGACTATTAAAAGAAGTTGTGAAAGTGGATCCAGAATCAGACGAGGCTAAACGTATCACTACAAAGGTAGGAAGACCAGCAGGAAAATTCGATGTATTCCAAGATGTATCATTACAATGTGATATTATTTATATGCCGAAAGATCAAGGGTATAAATATTTGTTAACATGCATTGAACTAAAAGGTAAAACAGCAGATGTTGAACCATTGAAGACAAAAAATGCCGAAGAATTACATAAAGCATTTGTTAAAATATGGAATCGTAATATTATTAACCCAAATATTCAGCAATTATATACAGATAAGGGTAAAGAGTTTGAAAATAAATTAATTCAGGACTTTTTTAAATCTCATGGAATAATGATAAAATATTCATTAACAAACAGACACAGTCAACAGGGAATGATTGAGAGGTTTAATTATACGATAAAAAAGGTATTATGGTCAAAAATGAGTATTGAAGAAGAGCGAACGAAAAAGCAGAATAAAGAATGGGTAAAATATATTAGAGAATTTATAAGAAAATATAATGAACTAAATGCAAAGATTACAAAAGATAAGCCAATAAAGCATTGGTTCGGTGATCCAGTTATAAAAAAAAATGAAAGGATACTACCAGAAGGGACACAAGTTTATGTTATGAAGGACTACCCAACAGATTTTACAGGAAAAAGATTATATGGAGATAAACCCAGAGCAGGTGAGTTTAAATATCATGGAAAAAAAGAAAGAATTAGCAGAGTATGCATTTATCCGGGGCAACCAGTTCGATATATGGTTGAAGGAAAAGATAATGTCAGTTATCAACGAAATCAATTGATAATTGCATAATTAATTAAAATTGATTAATTAATTATTTTTTGGTGTAAGTTCATATGCGTTTCTTGTTGTATCATAATACGCGTTCATACATACAGCCGTATCACGATTCACACGCGAAGTGTCAGGCGGTTCATTATCTGGTTGTGATATTACTGGTTGTTGTGTAATTGTTTGAACAATTGGTTCAGTTTTGCGTATAATTTCATCCAATTTTGTAGATGTTGATTTATGCATTTTGTAGAAAATCACGAAATTTATAGTGCATGAAATGATATATATGACTGCTTCGCCTATCAAAATATATGTGTCAAGTTCCATATATATTACAAACAAAAAAATTTTTTATTTTTCTTCTTTTTCTTCTACTTTTTTGTCGTCAATAGTTTCTTCTTCTGTTTTTTTAGTTTCAACTATTTGTTGTTGTGGTTGTTTAGTTTGCATTTGCATTTGTTTTTGTAATTGTAATTGTGTAAGCAATAGATTATATTTTTTTTCAGTTTCCAAATATTTCGATGCTATAATGAGTGGTAATATTAATGTATCATAACCAAAACATGTATTAACAATTTTATCGGACATGATTTGATCTAAATAGTCGGATTCTTTCATTTCTTTTTCAAAAATTTGTCTTTTTATTGTATCTTGTTTATAAGGATATGATAAAGTAGTTATAACACCGTTTTTAATTTCTCCGATTTCTGATGATGATTTAAATTTATCGCGTTCTTGTTGTAGTGCTTTTTGTTTTTTCTTTTCTGCAATTAAATCTTTTACTGCTTGATCACGTTGGAAATTTCGGTATTCTTTTTCTAATCTAATTTGTTTAATAATATCTTGATCTGTATGGTCTTTTGCTCTATATCTTTGTGCATATTTAATTATCATATCTTCGTTTGTTTTTCTTGGTTTTAGTTCTTCATTTAGTGCCATTGTTTGTATCTTCGCTTTTTTCTTCTCGTTAAATTTTGTCTTTTCTTCTTCTCTTTTATATACTGATAAATCTACTTCTGTCATATATAATAGTTGTATAAAATTTTAAATTGAATAAGCGTAAATATACACAAATTGATAATAATTAACCATGATATATAATAAATATTTAGTTTGGTGGCGTGAACGTAGTGAATTGTTTGAATTCTTTTTTCTGCATACCATTCAATGAATTTGTAGGTTTTTGTGGATTTGATTCTGTTGCAGATCTCTGCGAAAATTTTTGCATACCAATCAATAATCCTATCGGGACTAATGTGGTTATCGATGTTGATATTACTCCCGTCAATATCGTGTTGAATATCGATCCCACTGGTTGTTGTGTTGGTATCGGTATCGACGGGGTTTGAACGTTTTTTTGTTCCTTTTCTCTTATGTAGTTTTGTATTTCTTCCTCTGATACAACAATCTCATCATCATGATCACTATTTATATCAATATGTGGTTGTTCAATGGTTGGATATTCTAATATACTTTCTTCTTCTTCTTTTTCTTCTTCTGTTTTATCTTCTTCTACTATTTCTTTTTTCTTCTTCTTCTTTTCTTCTTTCTTCTTTTCTCTTAATCTTTTATCAAGTTCTTTTTTTCGTTCAATTCCGTGTAATTCTTCTCCATCTTCTCCAATTATTTTATATAATTTGGTAGGCATTATATAAATAGAAACGAAAATAATTTTATTCTTTTTATTCTCTTTATTCTGCGAACCATGTAGAAACATCTGGATTACATTGTTTATTTACTCTGTCAACGAATAACATACCAAATTTTTGGTTATATACTTCTTCTGTCATGAATTCTACAAACTTTTTAAAAGTCGGGAATATATCGGGAAAGTTCACATATGATTTATAACACTTTTGCAATATTGATAAATGCATATTTCCGAGAAATACAAATTGCGCTTGTCCTCTCACCCTTGGTTTAATTACTCCCGCTGATTCTGAATGACATATTATATACAAACTCGTTCGTAAATGACGGGTTTTTGTTGCAACTTTGCATATATTTGGATCGTTCCATAATTCCTCTTCTCCTGTGCTGTCATCTATCCAAAAGAATATTTTTTTCTCTGGATTTTCTACGTATTGTTGTTTATATATTCGTTCTGATATTTTTGGGTGATATTCAGAGTATATAAATACATAACTTTTGTATTTTGGATTTTTCAAATAATCATAACTGTTATCTCTTTCGTTTTTAAATGCTGGTAATACTAAATGGTATTCGTCAAACATATTGTTTTCTAAGTAATATTGAACTACATGATTCATCATAAATGTTTTTCCTCCCCCTGGTTCTGCAATTATCAATGTGAACCGATCATTGTTTTTACATTCATTCAAAAAATTATACAACGACATGTTATATAATTAATGATTTAAAAAAAATTTAGTTCTTTCCCATTTTCTTTTTGGGTTTGAGAATTGTAGAAACTGGATTGAATAGGTAATTCAAATTTGCATTGTCTTTATTTGTCATTCTTACGATGTTTGCAATTGTTTTCATTCCGACCATTGATCCCGCTCTTGCAAAATTTTGATTAATTGATAAATCGAATGGTGATACTCTTTGTATTTGATTGAATACCATTTTATTTACTTTTGCCCCGTCAACCATTGCGAATATGAACGAATTGTATCCAACACCATCACCAATTTTATACGGGTCCATTTCCAATATTTCTGATTTTCCAGTTGATACATATCTTACAATATCATCAACAACATAGTATATTGTGCCATTTCCCGCTATATTTCCAAGAGTGGAATTACCAAAATCAATTTTATCTTTTATACCACTCATCTCCAGTGCTATAATACCTGCTGTTTGTTTTGCTGTTTCATAAATCATTGGGTAAAATTGCTGTATGATTGCGTCCATTATATTATATCACAATAAAATAAATTTGAAATTAATTTATTTTATAGTTTATTTATTGCGTTTATTGTTCAATTGGCTCTGAAGATGATGTATTTGCACCCGCTGGTGGTGTCATTTTACTTATATGCGGTTGTGCTTTTGTCTCAAATTCCATATTTCCGAGTTCTGATTTTGTGTTCTTATCTGTTGTTTCTGGTTTAACCTTCTTTGGACGTTTTACATTCACAAGATTTCGAGCGACAATATAACGCATTTTAGCCATCATGCGGGTTTGTTCTATCCCTGGTGGTGTTGATCGAATCATGTATGCATGACAATCATATTTAGCCAAATTTGCGGGCATTCCGATTTGTGTTCCACCGTCTGGATCACAAAGTGAATCATAATATGTTTTTGTCATACCCATTGCAACGTAATTAGTTTCGTCATCTGATATTCTTTCCTTCATTTCTTCATCCACTCGTAGTTCATATTCTTCGGCTGCGAGTAATGTGGCTTGGTACCAGACGTCGTTCACTTTCCTATATTTCCCATCGGGTGTATCAGGGAAAATTGTGCGTCCTTCTTCATCCTTCAATGGACATTTTATCGGTGTTATTCGCGTCCTCTCCATAATATTGAATATAATAGACTCTGATCACCCATTGACTTCGCTGTAGTTTTCTGCAGCGGCGACTAACTTGATTCCGTTTTAACAATAAACTTTCGTTATCCATTCCACTATGATCAATGAATCTGCTTAATTTTGTTCCTGTTTGTAAATATTCTCTGCTATTTTGGGCTATTGTTGGGGCTGAAAAACCTGTTTCACCTGCTTAAACCATCTCTTGTAGGCATTATATATTATACGAATAAAATATTATTGAAAAAATATTTTATTTCGAAATTTCTTAAATTTCATACTCCGCGATATTAGCGGGATCAACTGGCGCCAACTTGTATTCACTCGTCAATTTGTAGTTCTGGTTTGCGAACACTGTAATTATAATATTGGATGTCGCTGATATAGTTGACAAACATTTTAATGTAATTTCGAAATCCTTTTTCACGCTTGACATATTCGTTAGTAATTCATTATGGTTAGGTTCAATCTTATTGTGATCAAAGAAAATGTAAGTTGTATCAATGTAATATTTTACGAGATTCGTAGATTGTGTGTAAATCTCTGGTGGTAGATTTCCATAGCGATCGCGCAAACAATCAATTGTGTATTTTTCAATTAGTTTCGGGTCAGTCAAGTCAAGTTTTTTCTTATTTGCGTGCCCTATTTCCGAGATCAAGAAACCTAAGTAGTTGCTTCCGCTGTACAATTTGACGGATTCACTGCTGTTATATGCTGCTTAAAACTGGTTGAACTGTGATTTTCAAATACTGTATATTATCAACTTCTGCAATGTCTTTTAATGTAAATTTGACGGTATCTCCTGCTGTCATGCTTTTATTTTCAAGTATTGCAACGTGTAGTTCTGGAGTTGGGAATAATACCGCTTCCATTGATGGGCGGACAGAAGCCAACCGAGTATCACGAATAACATGGTAATGATGTTCCAAATGTATGTCTTCGAATGTGCATGTCGATATTGAATACGCGTTTGTTGCGGTATTGCTAACATAATGGCGTGATGCCTCTTGTGGGTTTGTCGTTTCTTCGCGGAATGTGAATTCGATGTCCAGTGTGTTTATCTCCAATTGTTCGGTTGTTCCTGTGTTGTTAATGATGCAATTATTGAACAAATATCCGACAATCCAGAACAGTGGGAACCGAATAGTTTTAGGACTTACGTTTGTGACTTGATAACCAGATAATGAACCAAAACTCGGCGTAATCTCGGTCATTTCTTCGTAAATATGGTCGCCAAATTCGAGTAAATATTCCGCCGCCAATGTTCTCAATTGGTTTTTGTCATTTTCAAAAATTAGTTTGTTTTTTCCTTTGTTAATATTGATTACCAATTTTTTACAGAATGAAAATACGTTCAGCCATGTACAAAAATTCGTGCTATCACTCGTTTTCGCCGTAAATACCACGTAAATGTGCTTATTTCTGAATATTTCTTTGCTGATCAAACTGTATGATATGTTCACTGTCGCACCGGGTTTAGCATTGGCGTTCGAAAACGTATTCTCAAAATCAATGTTGTACGGGTTATAATTTACTGTGTATATTCCTGATCCTCGATCCATTGTAACCCCGTTGCTTCCGGTTGACGATTGTAAAAACAATGACATTATAATATATATTTACAAAAAAATAATATTTCGTTTTATATATGGGAAACATTGACACCAAAAGCGTAGATATAAAAAGTTTACTCGAAAACCAAAACTCACAAGTACAAGATTTTGTAAATACCGCTATATCTGGAGCCAATACACAAACAATAGGATATGTCGAAACATTAGGCGGAACCATAATAAATAACGCGAATTACAATGCTCAAAACTTACTGGATAATGTGAATAATTCCAAAGGTGAAATAATCGATACAGTATCAAAAATAACGAGTCAAAATGAAGAACTAAAAACACTATTAAAAACACTTGATACAACTGGGTTATTATCAACTGTTGATTCATTAAAAAATATCGTTAATAATGGAGATAACAATATATTATCACAATTTACAAATCTATCTGGTAAACTCGATACTGTAATTAATAAAACTGCTGATGCAAGTAGCGCTGTAATGACTTCTGGATTTGATAAATTGAGTAATGGGTTTGATGACTTATCACAAAACGTGAATAATATGGAAACAGCATTACAAAATACTGTTAGTACTGGATTAAATGGGGTTTCAAATACAATGAACTCTGGATTTACTACATTACAAAGCGGTATGAATACTGGTTTAAATTTGGTAGAAAGTGGAATGAATACTGGATTTAATGCGGTTAATACATCGGTTAATACATCCGCGAGTATGCTATTAAATGCGCAAAATATGGGTAATACATTACTCACAAATACTTTTTCATCTGGATTATCTGCTGTTGGAACTGGTTTAAATATTGTTGATAAATCAATTGATACATCAACAGATAGTTATAAAAGATGCTGTTGGTAAATCCTATGATTTAACCGCATCTACATTAAGTAAAATGGATGATAAAATTAATATGCTATATGAACAAGTAAATAAAACTACTGACACAATGCAAACTCTCGGGAATTCTGTAGCATCAGTTGGAAATTCTGTTGCAAACGTCGGAAATACTGTTGCTGGTAGTTCTTCAAATTTGATGCTAATTGTTGCGATCGGTGGCGGTTTGTTTTTACTCACTCAATCAAAAAAAAATTAATCAGTTAAATCAATAATTGATTAATTGTAAAATTCGAGTTCAACCAATAACGGATTGCTTGCAGTTATTTCAGATGCGGGAACATCAACTGTATCGGTTGCTTGATTTATTGCGATGAAAAATGTTAACGATGTCAATGATTTTAAGTTTTCTGTTTCTGTATCCCCGCAATAATCAACATATACATCCGCTGATGCTTTCGGGGTTAATGGCATAATTGCGAAGTATTCATGTATTACGTGTTTGCTCATTAAATCTACATGTCCCCCATTTCCAATACCATGAATGCATATTTTCATGTATGATTTGTTCGTTGAAACTGTTGTCCATTGTAAAAATCGAGCCCGTATTCTCTTTATGTTTGTAATTGCTGGAAAATTAATACTGTCATTGTAAGAACTTACCGCAAAAAATAGTTTTTTAAACGGTATTGGCTGGAAATTTATTTTGTTTATCAATTCGTTTAATTTACTTCATTACATCATCTTCTGATTTTGCTACCAATGTCATATATATTACATTATGAAATTAATTTATTTTTTCTGATGCAATATAATTTTCGGCTTTTCCTCAATCTTTTCAATACGGTGTATTAGTTCGGTGAATTTCTTTTCAATATCATTTACTTTCTGTTCAACTTGTAATATATACCGTGTTTGTGTTTCTAATTCTGATTTAAAATCAATTTTATCACGCGGTGTTGTTGATACATCGCAATTTTCAATAATCTCAAATACATCTTCGCGTAATTTATTCATTTCTGTATTAAATATTGTGTCAAAATCTTTCAATTTGTTTTCGTTTATCTTATCAACATTTTCTTCAATCTTCTTTTGCATTTCTATAATATCTTCACGTATAGATATTAATTCATTGTTCATATTATCTATTTGATTGTTTTGTTGAACTTCGTTGTTTCTTTTTTCCTGAATTCTTACCTTCATATTTCTGATTTGTTCGCGGAATGACTCAGACATTTATATTAATGTAAGAGAAAAAAAATCACTTTAGTTTGTAATCCTTTAAGGCTTTCAGATCAACGTGTTGTTTTACATCAATACTTTGATTTCTTGTATCGTTCACAGTCCGTTCTGGGTGAAATTGATTTGGATTATATGACGCCTTATGATATTTCGTGTCAATTTTTTGTAATAGTAATCCCTCTTGTAGTCGCTTTTGATACGGGAAGGTATCCCCGTCTATTCTTTGTTGTTCATCCATATATATAATACACAAATTTATTTCAATGAATAATTTTTTAAACTACTTAAATCAACTCTTTGTTTTATATCTATTTTTTGATTTCTTGTATCGTTCACAATCAGTTCTGGATGAAATTGTTTTGGATCATATGATGCTTTATGGTATTTCGTATCTACATTATGTAATAATCCTCCTTCTTGTAATACCTTTTCATGTGGGAATGTATCTTCTGCTTTTCTTTCTTCTTCATCTTCATCATCATCATTTTCCATTTGCCTCGTTAATTCCGCTATCTGTTCCCTATCATATTTTATATCTTCTAATTCTTCGATTTCTTCGCTCATTTTTTTATTTTCTTCTTGCATTTTTTGTCCTTCTTCTTTTAATCTTGTGTTTTCTTCTTTCGTTTTCACATGTTCTTCTTGTATTTTTGCGTGTTCTTCTGTTTTCTCTTTTAGTTTTGTGTTTGTCTCATCTCTTTCCTTTGTTGCATTTTCCAATTTTAACATTGTATCGTTTAAATTGTTTTTTGTTTCATCCAATTGTTTAGTAATTGCTTCTTTCTCCTTTATTGCTTCGTTCATCTTTTGTATTGTATCCTCTAATTGTTTTTTTAATTTATTATTTTCTTCAATTATATCATCATTTGGTACTTTTTCAAATACAGGATTTTCAGGAACTTCAACTGTCTGTACTTTTCTTTGTTCTTTTTGTACATCTTTCTCATTATGTTCATCTATTATTTTCATCATTCGTAATTCATTTAATTTATCTATTAATTTTTGTTTTGGTTTTTTCTCATCTTTTTTTTCTTGCTTTTCACTTCTTTTAGCACTACCAGTTAAATTTCTAATTTCTTCGAGTAATTCACGATTAGTTTTATCTTTATCTCTTTTTTGTGGTGTTGCAGTTGCTTCTGGTGGTGTTTCTTTCCTTCCTTTTCCATCTCCTTTTCCATATAAAATTGTCTCCTTGCTTGACATATAATAATAAATTACATAATTTTTTTAGTTTTGTATATTATTAACATCATGGGAAAATACGTCTATTATCCACCAGTTGGAGAAAATATTATATGGATGGGTAGTTGGGCATCGATGTCCCTACAAAATTTACAAAATCCAGATAATGTAAATGCGCGATTATCAATTAAAAATCGTCCAAAATCTGGCGGGGGATTTGAAAATATATTGGAATGGGAAAAAAACACAACACTGATTGAAAATATTTCAACTGCTAATCCATACACAGATACACCGCTATTAACTATACGTAATAATTATGTAGGAAGTGAAAAACATAATGCAGATATTGAAGTATTTATGAATGAATCAAGAACACACGATAGTAAATTATATACATCATATCACAATACTACGACAAATGAAATGCAAATTTCAAAAAAAATATTCATAGCAGATGGAGATATTTTTAATAAAGAATACGAAAAATATTTATTTACTTACAATAAAACAAATCATGTTTTCGATTATCAAACTTACACAAATAGTATGGCATCAGTTATTTATAATGGCGCATCACTTACTGTAAATAATCCAATATTCTATTTCGATCCAACGAATAGCGATGGTTATTTTAAAGTTAAAACAACACAGGGTCATTGTTATTTCCAATCACCAATAATTGAACAAACAGTTGCTGATACAGATTCAACACTATTTAACATAAAAAATGAAATACCCAACTCAGACAGTAAAGTCCAAATAAAACAACAAACACTGATAAGCGATTTTAATTATATATTCACTCAATCAAATCAATCAGATAAAATAACAGTTGAAATGAAAGCAAATATGACAAAAGGCGCCCCAACAATTGCAGTATCTACTACAACACCGATTAAATATGAAATGGAAAGAAATGGAACAGGAACCACCACAACAGATTTATTAACGTTTGGAAGTCAAGCACAATTTAATAGTGGGATCTTAAATAATCTACTTATCAAGAAAGCAGGAACAATAACAACAGAAATTCAAAACCAATTAACATCAGGGATAAAACAAAGCACTTTAAGATTATCAAACAATGAAGGATATATTGACGAAAACTTTTTCTATTATTCTGCTAATGACTCAACTGAATTTAATTTATTTACAAGTATGAGTAGATCAGGAACAACAACAACAAAAACACCGCTAAAATATGAATTACAACGCGATGGATCACAAGCAGTAACAAAAGATATGATAACAATAGCATCTGATTTAACAGTATCTGGAAAAGTATTTACACCAATTAAATCAAATGCAATGTCTCGTTCAACATTACAAACATTGGATTTAGGAACAAGCACAACATGGAATTATATAACAAGCATCACACCAAGCGCAATTGAAAAAACAACAGATTTTACAAATTGTTTTGGAACAAGTGATGGGTATGGATTCAAATATACTGGAACACGCCGTTTAAGATGCTTAGTAATCTTAAGTATTACATTTTATACATCAATAGCGACAGGCGTTCAGTTCTTATTATCTCATATGACGGCGCCAGCATCTGGATATGATGTTCAAGTCACAAAACGTTATGCCATCAAGTTCGTCCGCCTCGGAATTCAATTCATGCACATTACAAGGTATTATCGAAATGGGACAAGACAATATAATTCGCTTATTATGTTCAAAAACAAGTGGATCAAGCGGATTAATTTATTTTTATTGCAATTTCTCAATTGCACCATTTGATTACACATCATAAATTATTATATTGATGTATATTATAATGGATCCTAAAACGAGAGATGCAATAACAAAAGTATATATAAAACATTTACCATTTTGTAATGAATACGGTATTCCATTTAATAAAATGGAAGAACCTATAAAAGCCCAATTGAGCAAAACAGCATTAGTGCATTTGATCGAATACGTTAAAGTGATACCACTTGAACAATTGATTTATTTAAAACAAAATCACCAAAATTATTTATGATCATAAAGTATATGGTAAAACTATTACTTTGTGAAAATTGCGACAATTTAAAAGCGATTTACTTAGCGAAATATCCAAAAGATTATAAAATTACTATCATGTGTCAACATTATTGGGAAAAAAATATAAAACGCAGGATGTTATTTAAAAAATAAAATGTTAACATATTATATATGTCATTGTTCTTGATCAGCATAATTATAAATGTTATCCTTATTTTTGAATTAGTTTGTAAATATTATGAAATTGATAAACTCAGGTATGAATTAAACATTACTCAAATAAGTTATTTTTCTCAGTTAAATCATATTATTATTGGGCGAACACAAAGAGATGCAGATGGAGAAGTTGTAAGAGCAACTGTTGTAAGATTAGAATGATTTAGAAATTTCACTGTATATTTAAACAATAATTATATATACATATTATATATAGTTATGACACAACGAAAAATCAGTCAAAAATGGATAGATGAGCAAGTTGAAAAACAAAACAAAAGAAATGAAAAAATTGATTCAGTTATGGAATTAGTAGTGAATACCATGACAGATGAAGAACTAAGACAACGATATAATTTATCGATTGATAAATATGATAAATTGTTCAATGATGGAATACATAATGACTTAATATTGCCAGATGAACTAAAAGATACTGATTGTCATCTTGATATTATCAAAACTTATGATTGTCAGAGTAAAACATTGTATAAAGCAGTTAATAAACTACGTAAAATTATATCTTACTTTGAACCTGATGATTAATAATTAATTTGAATTAATTATTAATTAATGTCTGTTTTCGTAATAATCCATTAGCAATGAAAATTTAATAATTGCTAATATTTGTTGGCGACAATTCATCGGCATTGATCTAATCATTATTGTCCTGCAATCAACTTCCCATAATTCTTTTGGTAATCCTTGTACAATAACTTTACCACCAAAAATTTTATTATATTCATCATCACTCAAATTAAATGTTTTTGCAACTTTTTTATCCCCTTCCCGTATATATTTCTCAACTCGTTTATCTTTAACATTATCATAATTTGTCATTCCTATTTTTACATCACTGTCAATTGCATATTCTATATATTTATTTACTCCTTCTTCAAAATTTTCAAACGAGAATGTAATAGTTCCAGTCATTAATAATATATATAATACATTATTATTTTTAAATAATTTCGCACCCCACTTAAAAGTTAATAATTAATTTGAATTAATTATTAATTTTTTCAACAAATATACTTCATTGCACATTTTAACAATACAATTTCTTTTTTATAATCTTTCAATGCGTTTTTAGATTCTTCAGGGAGAGAGAGAAAAAGGCTTGCGCCTTTTCTCTTCTCCCACGGTGCCATGAGAGGATAATCGGAGCGTAGCGGAGATTAGCGTCTCGTGGCAGTGTGTGGAGAAAGTAAATCAATTTTAATCTTTGCGAAGCAAAGATTAATAATTGATAATCAATGGATGTCCTTAAAATAGATAATAAAATAATAAAGAAATTGTTAAAGAATTTTTTATAGTGTTTTCGATAGAATTAAAGAGATAAAATATTATGCGAAATATTGCGAAATTTTTATAAAAAGTTATAAAAATAATTTCGCAGAACTTCGCAAAAGTAGTAGAATGCATGGAGATAGTGTTATTTAATTAAAATAGAGCGAAAGATATAGTGTTTAGAGAGAAAATAAGAAATTTAATTTGCGAAGTTTTTAGCGGATTTCTTAAAATCAGGGAAATTCTGGGACATGCGATTGTAAAAAAGTCGTCAAAAAAAAAATATCCGCTGAAAACTTCGCTGCGGAAAATTTCGCAAATTATTTTCGCACCCCATAAAAAATATAATTATATATAATAGACTTAAAGAGATGCCGATATACAAGATTATAGAAATGGAAGCAGAAAAAAAGAGAATGACAAGAAAGCGATATTATGAAAAGAACAAAGAACAAATAAAGAAAAATCGAAGGGCAATGGAAGCGTACCATAACGGGGTATATTTAACGAGATATAAAGATAATAGTATTTATCATAGTATTAAAATTGATATAGAAACTAAGGATGACCCGAAATATATGATACTACAATATAAAGATAAAGAAATAAAATTCATGGAAACATATGAAGAAAGAAGAGGCTTAAAACATTGTTATATGACAAAATTTTTAGTTTGTTGGTCTTTCAAGGAAATTAATAAAGTATTTTATATAAATATTGTCGTAATAACAAATTTAAAAAGAAATATTGTAAATGAATTGAAAATTAAAAATTTGGAAATACAAACAATGAAAATTGAAAGAAAATCACTTATAAAAAATTTGATAAATTAAACGCGCCCCAGTTAAATAAATATTATATAGATATAGTTATATGGAAGAAGTAGAAAAATTTATTTTTAATTGTGAACATTATATAAATAATAGAAAAATAGAAATAGATAAAAACATAAAAGAAATTGATGAATTTGATAAAAAGATAGAAGATAAACAAAATAACAAAGAGATAGAAGATAAACAAAATAACAAAGAGATAGAATATAAACGTAGAGCAATTGTAGGGTTGAACTATTTGATTGATGATAAACGTGAAAAACTTGAAGTTTTAAATTATTTTAAGAATATCATGGAAAATAATAAAATATTACCTCCAGATTATTATTATAAAATTGAGTATGAATTTGAGCCAATTTTGCATATTGAGAGACGTTAGAAACCGCGCCCCAGTTAAAAAAATAAAATATAGATATAGTTATATAAAAAATGGGAATTTGTATGTCACACAATTTTATAAAAGAACTTGATAAAGAATTAGCGAAAGGTTCAACATTAGTATTAAAACTTGTAAAAAATGATGTGTATCCGTATCAGTGGACATCTTATCAAAATAATCCAACTGTTGGACATATTGTAGAACCGCGCCCCAGTTAAATAAATAATATATAGATATAGATAATATAAAAATGATAGGTGAAATAATTTGTGTTGTAAGTTACGTAATTATAAATTTATGTCAAGTTTGTAGGACTGAATATGTTTATGAGTATGCACAAAATAGGTATAAAGAAAATAAACAAAATATTTATAGGTTGGAAAATAAATTAGATAATACAGAACTTGGCATAGTAATGCAATAAACCGCGCCCAGTTAAATAAATAATATATAGATATAGTTATATGGAAATTGGAACTGTCGATTTTGCTGCGATGAAAAAGATAGAAGAAGGGGAATATAAATATATTGGAGATGTTAAAGACGATCTTGTAAAAAGAAATATGACAGGAAAAGAAGTAGTTATTATTAATAAAGAATGGTTAGATAAACAAGAAAACCCAATAAAAATGATAAATTTTTTGACAAAGAATGGAAATTTAAAACACATGATAGTTTAACCGCGCCCCAGTTAAAAGTATATTATATAAGTATATAATATATATGGGTGGTTTAGTATCTCGTTATATATACGGAAAGAAAGACGTAGACGATTACGAAGAAATTATAGTAGCTACCGATAAATTGGAAATAGGAAAAATAGGTTTAAAGATGTGTAGAGATGAAATGATAGTTTACAAGAAAGAAGAAACAGCACTAACGAAAATGACATTTAATAAACTTGGGGCGTTAATCAAAGAACAAAAAATTCTATTGCTGCGTACCAGTTAAAAAAAATAATATATAGATATAGTATATAGAAATGGAACTGACTAAAAAGGAAAGAGAAACAGCAGGGAGAAAAAATTACGATGCTTATAAAATTAGTGTAGGTGGAGTGTCTTTTAATGGTCAAAAATTGAAAGAATTTGATGAAATGCCAGAAAAAATACGTAATGCTTGGATGGATGGAGCGATACAATCAAATGTTTATTTAACATCATTGTTGAATAAAACGCGTACCAGTTAAAAAAATAATATATAGATATAGTTATATGGATCTCGAAAAACTGAAAGCAGAAAACGAAACACTAAAAAAGGAATTATACGAAATAAAAGAAGAAAAACGTAAAATGCAAGAGATAGCTGGAGGAGTGGAAAGATTGATTAAAGATACAACACAATTTTTAAGTAACATGTCATTTAATGTAAGGACAATACAGAGATTAGCAGATATAAATAATTTCCGTTTTCTTAGGACAATATTTGAGTAAATTTATATTGTGTACATAATATATAATATAAATGAAAAAAACAGATATAAAACATATTTATATTGAAATTATGCAAATTGAGAACAAAGAGCAACAAGAAAAAGAAATAAAAAAAATATTGACGATTTATTTTAATTAGTTACTTAAATAATAAATATATATACTTATATAAATGGAAGATATAAAACTAATCAGAGGAACGTTAGACGGTGTAACAAATTACTTTAGTTCTAAGTATCAGGCTTCATTGTATTATAAAATAAATCCGTGTACAGTTTACAACATGTTGACAAAGAAAAATAATAAGTCATCAAAGTTACCTCTATTGAAATTAGAATATATAACAACGGACACAGATGACACAAATATAAATGTAGTGAAGCAACCAGACCCGAGAAAAGGTAGATCAAAATATACACCAGAACAGAAAAAAGAATTATTAAGAATGTGGGCACGTAAGCAACATCAACGCGCCAGAGAGAAAAAAAACGCAGCGAAGGAACAGCAAAAAGAACAGGAGCCGGTAAAAATTTAAATATATTTTGAAATTAAAAATTTAAAATATATATAACTGGCTTAAAGAGAAAACGCTATATATAATTATACTAAAAAGAAAATGTCGACTACTAATATAGATATGGAATACAAAGAAGTTGAAAAGCATTTTGATTTAATCAAGTTACAAAAGTTAGAAGACAAGGATTTAAAGATTGTGAGAAAGATAGTGAGGGAAGCAGCGGAAGCAGGGGAGCCAAAAAAGGAAATAACAGTTATACAAAAGATGCTAAAAGAAGAATACGCATTTGAAAGTGTTCAGTATTTGCGCGAACATGTTTTTAAACTAAATTCTGAATTATTAATATATCAAGAAGGGAAACTGATAGAGACAGATAAAAAAGATTTCGAATTTACCTATGTTGATAAGTGTGGTTTAATTGTTAAAGAGTACTTCACGCATTACAATAATAGGGTATACAATCATACAATAGACCCATTTAATAATAATAAGACATTTGAAAAGAATGGCAAGTTTTATATAAATGATATGGAACCTCCAAAATATATATATAATGCAAATTATAAGAAGAATACAACATTTATAAAAATATATAAAGATTTGATCAAAAATATTATATGTGGAGGGAATGAAAAAATATTTCCGTTTGTCTGGCAATTATTCGCGTGTCTGGTTAGAGGTTGCAAAACACAAGGTTTATTATATTTGTATGGGCCACAAGGGAGCGGTAAATCATATATTATTGGCATATTACAATTACTAATTGGTTTAAGATTTTATTCACTTTGTTTATCGGACCTTGGTCAATTCAACTTAAATTTATACGGGAAATCGTTAGTAAATTTAGATGAAACAAAAGACGCAGGGGATAAACAGTACAGGACAGATAAAGATTGTGAAATAGCTAAAAACATAAAAAAAATAATAACATGCAACGAAATGCCACTTGAAGGTAAATACAAAAATCCAAAACTTGTAAAAATTCATTGTAATGTCGTTATTACGTCTAATCATATTATTTGCAGTGAAGCGAATGGACGTAGATTCTGTATATTCTTGTGTCGTGATTGTTACAGTTTGGAAGAATGGGAAACATTTAAACCGTATATAGTGCACCCCGAACATTATGAAGATGAATTATATTCTCTATACTGTGAATTAATGGAGGTCGATATATCTAAATTCTGTGATAATGTTGAGAATGAATATAAAGCGCTAAACATATCAATAAAAGATGACTTAATAGGGGACACAATACCGAATGTAATAAAGTATGTTAAGACGTTAGCATTAAATGGAAAAGATTTGAAAACATCTAAAATAGAATTTGCGACAAAGTGCAATAATTATTTAGTTAGTGAACATTTAATTCCAATCAAAAGGCATACGATAGCCGAGTCACTGAACGAAATAAAGATTTATGCAAATGAAGAGAATAAACACACGCACCAATGTATGTACGATTATACTAACGCGCAACTAATAGATTTATTGAAGGCGCGACATTTTTTAACAGATGAAGAGATTGGATATAACAAGCAAAAGAAACAAAAAGAAGAAAACGAAGAAGACGAAGAAAATATTCTAGACGGGCGAGACGAAACAATAAAGAAACTGAAGGAAGAGAACGAGAAACTAAAAAAGCAACTAGAAGAACTAACAAAGAAGATACAGCCAGAAGTTAAGGAAGAGATACCAGGCCAGAAAGAATTACTAGAAGAGTTAGACGAATCGCAAGAGAAAATAAAGATAACAGAATTTACAGGAAAGCAATATAATACACTCCGGGACGCACTATTTTAAATCAAAATGGCATAAAGTAACAATTTTATATTTTTTGTGTTTTATTTCAATTTTAAAATTTGAAATAAAAAACGAGACTTAAAGAGAAAATTATATATACATATTATATAATGGGTTTCATGAAAATTAGCAGAATAATAGAAATAATAGAAAGTCAACTAAAAATAAAGATAGAAACTAATATAGATAGTTTGGAGCAATTCGAACAGGTTGAAAAAGATATAAATATAAATATAGATATATTCGCAGTTAAAAAGCATGTATACGTATCTAAAAAACAATATGCGCTAAGTGTCGAATTTGTAATAAAAAATGAAACAGAAGGCACTTTGAAATGTCAACATGAGACACTACGCAAGAGTACATTTTATAATAAAACAAATCAAAAAGATGTAAATAAAATAGTAGATGTACTTAAGATACCTCAGCAAATAACAACGGCTACAAATGTAGCGAAATACTTAATATACCAGCAGTTTAAATATTATAAGGTTGATCCAATAGGAAGACACGAGTATAATATATTAGAATCGGTAGGAATGAAAGCTAAATTATACGCTAATCCATGTAGTTTTAAAGATTACTACGATTGTGATATTAACAGCATGTATAGCTTTTTATTAAGTAATAAAAATTTTAGGTTCCCAGTAACAGAAGGGAAGGAGCAACAAATAACAGAAATAGATAAAACTAAATTAGGTATATATAAATTAAAAATACTCAGTGACATAGACGAACGTATATTTATGAAAAATACAGCGTATGATACGAATGATATTGAACTATTAGATTATTTGGGTTATAAATATGAACTAGCAGATAATACGGCGTATATATATGATAAGTTCGTAACCGGTGATAAATTTTTTTGTTATTCGAAAGACTTGTATAAAATGCGCAAGGAATACCCAGTTATAAAAGATGTTATGTCAAGTACTTGGGGAGCTTGTGCAAAGAAAAATAAGCTCAAATTAAATATAAATATTATTGTAGATGGAGACGAAAACCCAGAGATAGCAAAGTATGAGAAGCAAGGATATAAAGTCGAAAAGTTTGATTATCATAATAATAAATGCGTGCTAGTTCATGATGATATGCCACCGTTTAAATTTGATCTTGCTAGATTATCATATTTCTTATGTAGTTATAGCAGACTATTTTTAGGACGGATAATAAGCCAAAAAGAAATTCGCGATAGTCTAGTATATGTACACACGGATGGATTCCGTTGTTGTGTAAAACCAGAAGATATAGATTACTGCTTTAGTAAAAAAATAGGGCATCTAAAATATATAAAACTATCTGGTAAATTTAGTATAAATAAATTAAATTCAATGAGTTTTTACAACGAAAATATAAAAGACTGGCAATCGTACGATAAAGATAAATTTATAGATTACAGAAAGAGGCTTAAAGAGTAGAGATTATATATAACTATAATATATATGATCGGGTATATATACAAGATAGCGAGAAAATCGGACAAAAAGACAGTTTATATTGGTTCGACAGAAAAAAACTGAAAAATAGATTTAGGAAGCACAAATACGATTATAAACAGTATTTAAATGGTAACTTTCATTATATTTCTAGTTTTGAAATTGTTAAATATCCAAATGCAGAAATTAATAAAATTGGAAGTAGAGATCGAAATACCTGAAACTTTTTACGTAATATTGAAGATGATTTATACGGGCATACAAAGATTTTGGTTTTACAGTTGTAAATCGAAGTAGACCGTCTACATCTGACAAAGAAAAACAAGAACATAAATTAAAAATAGAGAATATTACGAAAAACGCAATAAAAATGAAACGTGCGATTGTGGTGGAAAACAAGAGTACAAAGCAAAAAAGTACACGCGTAAAACATGTAACATATATAAGAAATTGTAAGGTTACAATTATAAATAATATAAAATAGCTTAAAGATTTATTTTATATATACATATAATATATATAAATGGTCAGACCAATAAAAACGATTGAGAAGAAATTAGGCAAAATAAGAATAGTAACTTCTGTAGATCAACAAACATACGACAATTTCGAAAAGAACACAAATAAGGCAATAGCTATTTCAATAGACCGCGCTAAAGATATAGCCCGCGATATGTTCAAAAAAATGAAGAAAGACCCAAACAAACAATATACAATAAATTTACAATATAAAGACATATGGCGAGCCTCCAAGACTTTCAAGGATGGCGACGAGGTAAAATTTCCTGGTGATACTGTACCGAAAGATTATAATAAAAATACGGACTTATTTGATTATGTTTACGGAATCCAAATTGTAGAACGAACACCAGCAAACTAAATTATATATAGTATTTATATATGGAAACTAAGAAGTTTAATAAACTATTTGAAGGTGTTGGTATTGATCCAGAAGATATAGACACAAAACGAATAACTACAAAGGTAGATAAGCCGAACGGAAAATTCCAAGTGTTTCAGTCAGTTGCTTTACAGTGTGATCTTATATTTATGCCAAAAGATCACGGCTATATTTATATATTATCGGTTGTAGATCTTCATAATAAAGAATGTGACGCAGAACCATTGAAGAGCAAAACAGCGGAAACACTAAAAGAAGCATTTACAAAAGTATTTAACAGGAATATTATAAACAGCGCAAACGTAAAAGAAATATATTCAGATCTTGGGACAGAGTTTACAGGCGGAATAATACAAGACTTCTTTAAAAAACATAATATACTAATAAAATTCAGTCGAACAAATAGGCACAGCCAACAAGCAGTTGTTGAACATATGAATTATATTTTAAAGAAGGTTCTGTGGTCTAAAATGAGCATCGAGGAACAAAAGACAGGAAAAACTAATACGACATGGGTTAAGTATTTACCAAAACTAATTAAAATGATGAATGAAAACAAACAAAAGGAGAAGCCAATAAAATATTATTTCAATGATCCTAAAATAAAGAAAAACGAAAAAATATTATCGGAAGGTACAGAAGTGTACGTGATGCGCGATTTTCCCGTCGATAATATACAAGGTAAAAGATTATACGGAAATATTAGAGCAGGGGAAGCAAAATTCGACACTGTTAAACGTAAAATAAATAGGGTTTGTATATATCCTAATCAACCAGTCCGTTATATGGTCTCAGGTATTGATAACACGAGCTACTCACGCGGTCAGTTGCTTTTAGCTTAATTTGACTCTTTTGGGGTAATTTCGTAAACGTTACCGCTGTGTTTATCGTAATAGCAATTAAGCGGAACGGCTGTTTCTCTGTCAACTCTTGCTGTTTCTGGTTGTTTCTGGTTCTTGTACTGGTTCTGTTTGCCTTTGTTGTATTTTATTTAATTTTTCACTTAATATTTTTATTGAATCGATACAATAAATATATACTAACGAACACAGTTTATAACATATACTGTAGACTGACCGATTAAAACATATATTTCTGTATTCATTTATATACTAGAACAACAAAATATTTATTGTGGTGGTTGTATCCTGTTGTTTTTCTTACCTTTTGTTTTTGCATTTGTGCATTAGCAAGTAATACGTTATATTTCTTTTCTGTCTCCAGATATTTCGAAGCTAATAATAACGGTGTCAATATCGTATATTTTAGTTTTAAAATATTATCTAATATTAATTTTTCGGTTACAATATCGTTTAAATAATCGCTTTGTTTTAGTTCATTTTCTAATATTTGGCGTTTTATTACGTGGTCCTTGTACGGATAACTTAAGCAAGTGTAAACGCTATCCTTTAGCTCGTAAATCTCTTTTGAATCTCGTAATTTTGCTCGTTCTTTTTTAAGTGCTTGTTCTTCCTTCTTTTTAAAGAACAGCTCTTTTATATACTGATTACGTTTTATATCTTGGTATTTCTGTTCTAACTGTATTTTTTTTAATATTTCCTTTTGTGGATCTGGCGGCTTTTCTTTATACTTAAAATACTTTAGCGGGTCTGGTGGCTTTTGTTTTTGTAATTCGTCATTAAGTTGCATATTAATAAGTTTATTCTCTCGTTTTTCGTTTATTCGTTGTGTTTCTTCGGCGCGCTTATATTGGCTTACGTCTATCTCAGTCATATATATTAGGAGAATAAAATTTTTATTTCGATCAAGAACAAAGCGCATAAATTACCGATAAAAATAAATGATGCATAATATAGATTTAGTTTTGTCCTGTGAACGGCGAGAACTTCACAGTATTTACTTTTTGCGTAGGTTTCGATGAGTTTGTAGGCGGTTGATTCGGAGGCTGTTCTTGCGATGTCCCCGTAAATTTCTCTAAGCCTTTCACTATTATTACTGGTGTTAATGTTGCTATTGTTGTTGTTATTAGTGCATTCATTATATTTCCCATTATCCCCGCTTGTTGTGGTATTTGCTGAACAGGCGGGGGTATAAAGTTTTTTTGTTCTTTCTCGCGAATATAATTTTCAAGTTCTTCTTCAGTTATCGTTATTTCTGGCTCTTGTTGCTCTGGAATTATGGTTGGTTGTTCAATATTTGGGCCATAATCCACAATTGATACTGGACTGTCAGTTTTTTGTTCTGTTTTTTGTTCGATTTTAGGCTCGTTTTTTTTTCGTTCTCGGCGCATTGCATCAAGTTTTTTTTTTCGTTCTTCTCCTTTTATTTCGTTGCCGTTATCGTCAAGTATATTGTATAATTTTTTAGGCATTATATAATATACGAAGAAAAATATTTTATTCGCTAAATATGAATGTTTCTTATTTTATTACTAAGTTCGTCACTAAACCATAAAGAAGCATCGGGCGAATATTGTCTATTTACTTTATCAATAAAAAACATACCGTATTTTTGGCTATATACTTCCCTTTCCATATATTCGACAAATTTTTTAAATGTTGGGAAATCAGTTTTAAAATTAACGTAGCTTTTATAACAATTGTGTAATACGCTTAAATGCATTTCACCCAAAAAAAGGAATTGTGCCTGGCAGCGAATTTTGGGTTTAATAATGCTTGCTCCGTCAGAGTGACATATAATATAAAATGATGTTCGCAAATGTCGAGTTTTGGTTGCTATTTTTGTTATATAGTCATCGTTCCATAATCCCTGTTCGCCTGTGCTGTCATCAATCCAAAAAAATAATTTCTTGGGATCAGTTACAAATTGTCGTTTATATAATGTTTCGCTTATTTTTTGATGATATTCATTATATATAAAAACATATTTTTTATATTTTGGATTTTTCAAAAAATCGTAACTTCCGTCCCTTTCGTTTTTAAATGCTGGTAGTACTAAATGATATTCTGTAAATGTATTATTATCTAAATAGTATTTTAATACGTTCAGCATTAGAAACGTTTTCCCTCCCCCTGGTTCTGCTATAATTAATGTGAAGCGATCATTCTTTTTACATTCATTAAGAAAATTATCTAGTGACATATATAATTATATTACATAATTTTTTTACTTCTTCTTGCTTGTCTTCAAGATGGTAGACACTGGATAAAATACGTAATTTAACATTGGGCTTTTACTTGACTGTTGAATAATAGAACCTATTGTTTTTCCTGCTGTCATGGTAAAGGCTCTCACTGCGTTTTTAGTCATTTCCTCACTAAGTGGACTATATTTTGATACTTGATCATAAACAATTGGTTTTACTCCAAGACCTTCTATAATACCGTGTACAATACTGTTGTATCCGATTCCGTCGCCTATCTTATATAGGTCCATACTGAGTATTTCGCTTTTGCCAGTTGAGACATAATTAACAATATCCTCCGCGACGTAATACTTGGTTCCGTTTGCCATCTGGTTCATAAAATAGTTGTTGCCGAAATTAATTTTCCCGTTGATACCCGACATATCCATAAGAATAATACCGCCTGTATCCTTTGCTGCTTTGTAGACTATCGGACTAAGCTGTTGAATAACTGTATCCATATATATATTATATATGAGAAAAAAAATATTTAAAATGTTGTTATTTTACTATTACGCCGCTGGTGCCGCCGCTGGGGCCGCTGGGGCTACCTCTGGGTTTATTAGGGCGGCTACTTCTCCGGCTCTCGTTAATGGGATGTCAGTAACTCCGGGTTTTGCTATGTTCTTACTTGTTGTAGATGCGTTGACCTTATTTCTCTTGATGTTTGCTAATCTTTTACTTACAAGCCATCTTAATTTACTGAGGCTCCTTGTTTGTTCTATACCTGGTGGGGTTGCTCTGATTGTTGCGACTGTGCCATCTAATTTAGTCATAAGTGGACCCATTCCAACTGTTGCGCCGCCTCCCTCTTGTAGTATCGCCATATAATCGTTATATGATAACCCCATAACTATGGAGTTAAGTTCATCCGAGAATACGCGCTCTTCCATCTCGTCGTCAACTCGTTTTTCAAACTCTGCTAATGCTGTTATTCTATTACTGTACCATTCATCATTAACACGGCGATATTTATAATCTTCCAAATCTGGTAATATAACGTTGCCGTTGTCATCTTTTAATGGTACTCCTTTAATAGGCGTTTTACCATCTTCTCCAAAATAGCCAATATAATAAACACGGTCCCCCATTCCTTTAGAAAAATTATCGATACCTGCTTTTAGTTGGTCTCGTTTTAAAATCATTGTGTCTGGATCGTCTGAAGTATCGCCAAAACGTCCGTATTTAGTACCTGTTCCGAAAAACTCAGTAAATTTATGTTTTGGTATTTCTGCGAAACCTCCTGATAATCGCGTTGATAATGAATCTGTCATAAGTTGTATATATTATATAAAAAGAAAATAATTTTTTATATATCTTAAATTGCATATTCGCTAACGTCAATTTCTCCGACTTGGTTTAATGTATAGTCACTGTTAAATTTATAGTTTTGGTTGCAGAACATTGTAATAACTATATCGCATGTCGTAGAAACTCCCGTAAGACAATTTAGCGTAATTTCGTAATCTTTATCTTTTGAACTAAGCGGTATAAGCATGTCTGTATGGTTTGGCTCAATCTTATTGTCATCGAAGAAGATATAAGTAGTATCGCAGTAATATTTCCCAAGGTCTCCTGTCGTTTGTGTGTAATATTCAAGGGGAAGACGTCCGAACCTATTTGTTAGATGATCTATATTGTATTTTTGAATGTCACGAGCTCCACTACAATCAAGTTTATATTTGTCTCCTCCGATTTGTGAATACTTAAAGCCTATATATTTGCTTCCACTGAAGTGTTGTGTGCTTGTCGCTGCATTATAAGCTGCTAAAATAGGTCTTACGAAGATTTTAAGGAACTGTATCCCCTCGACTTTTGCTATATCAGACAACGAGAATTTAACAGTATCCGCCGTTGAGTTAAATGATTTATTTTCGAGTGTATATACATGTAATTCTGGTACTGGAATTAATACATTCTCTATACTTGGACGGCTCAAGAATCGAGAATCGCGAATAATCGTATAATGCTGTTCTAAGTGTATATCCGTAAAAGTAACAGTTGCTTTTGTGTACGGATTCGCTGTAGTATTAGACAAATAATATTTTGTTCCGTCACCTGCATTGTCTGGAGCATCTCGGAAAGTAAATTCTATACCAAAATCTGTAATCTGTTGGGATTCTTTTGATCCTGTATTATTAATTACTTGGTTCTCAAGCCATGTCATAAATAAAAATAGAGGAAATACAATAGTTTTACTCGCTGCGTCTGTAACTTGAACTCCTGCTAATGATCCTAATGTTCCCCAAAATTCTAGTGCTTGATGGTAATACTCGCCATGCTCCATAATAGACTCTCCTAATATACTTCGGAGTTGGTCTTCGTCGTTTTCATAAACTATTTTATTTTTGCCATTGTTACAAGATAAAAGCAATTTTCGACAGAAACTACAAATATTTTTCCACGTTGCGTGATTCGTTCCATCGCTTGTATTACAAGTGAATACTATATTCATATTCTTATTACGGAAGACATCCTTTGAGATCGTATTCAACTTTATATCGACTTTTTGCCCTGGTACTGCTGACGATGGATTAAAGCTGTTCTCTTTTTCGATTTGATAAGGTGATGGATTAACGCCATATATACCCGCTCCTCGGTCGATTGTTACCCCACTAGGTCCTGATGTTGATTGTATAAATAACGACATTCTTAATATATATTATACGTTAGAAAAAAAATTTTACGTTTATATTATATATGGGAAATGCAATTTCAGACACAAAGAATATTTCGGAAGATGCGCTTAAAAATTTACTGAATAATCAAAACTCAGAGGTTACAAACATTTTAAATACCGGTATAAAAGATATTGTAAATACATCAACATCGACTGTAAGCAATGTTATAAGCGAAGGAAATAAAAATATTATTAATACTATATCTTCAACTTCTGGAGGGCTTATAGATACTGTAAATAAAAATGCTGATGTATTGGGGAGTACTGTAATAAATAAAACTTCCGAAATTATGAAACAAAATGACGAAATAAAAAAACTACTTCTAGCTTTTGATAATACAGGACTTATATCTGGTATAGATTCGCTACAAAAATTAGTTAATGAAGGTAAGGACGCTACAATAAACACTGTTTCGACATTCACAGATAATACAAATAAATTAGTTTCTGGGCTTGGCTCTAAGTTAGAGAGTCAATATAGTTCTATATCTGACAAATTAGACAAATTCTCTAACGAAGGCTTCAACGGTGTCGAAACTATTTTAAACGCTGGAATTAATACTACAACAACCGCTTTAAATACAACAAGTAGTGCAATAAATACGCTTGGAAATGTAACGAATACGGGATTAAATGCAGTCGGTAGTAATATTAACGCACTCAGTAATATGACAACAACGGGATTTAATGCAGTTAATAGTAATGTTAACGCTCTCGGTAATGCCGTAAATATGACCCAAGATCTTTTATTAAGTTCGGCTAACGTAACAAATAATTTATTATCGACTGGTTTAAGTACTGTCAAAGATACAGTAAAAGATACTGTACAAGCATCAAACGACGTTTTAAAAGCATCGTTAAGTACCGTTAATGATAAAATCGACAAGCTTTACGATCAAGTCAATAAAGCGAATGACACTATAGCGACAGTCGGTCAAGCTACGGCAAACGTCGGAAATGCTGTCGCAGTACTGCTTCAAGCTCAAATAATATATTATATATTGTTGCTGGTGGTGGCCTTCTTTATGTCATTTCTCAAAACAAAAAGTGATTAAATATATAAAATTATACATTTAATTATTTATTTATTTGTAAAATTCGAACTCGATAAGCACAGGGTCATTAACGCTAATTTCAGTCGCTGGGCTATCTACTGTATCATTTGGACGATTCACGGCTATAAAAAATTTCATACATGTTAATGATTTTATTGGTTCCGCTTGCTCGCCGAGAATATCAATTAATACAGGATTGTTAACTGATATTTCGTACGCTGGCGTGTCTACTGTCGCGTTTGGCTCATTAACGGCTATAAAGAATTTTAGGCATGTTATATTTAATAACTTCGGCTTGCTCACCGAAAATCGACATAAACGTCTGCGTCTTGCTTTGGTGTTAGTGGAACGATTGCATAGTATTCATTTGTTACATGTCGACTCATCATATCAATTTCTTGCCCTATTTGATTTATACCACTTATACACACTTTCATATAACTTTTTCCGGCTGCCACTGTTGACCATTGTATAAATCTTGCTCTCATTCTCTTTATGTCAGTTATAGCAGGAAAATATATAGAGTCATTATAACTTGACACTCTCATAAACAACCTACGAAACGGAATAGGACTAAAATTAATTTTTTCAATAAGTTCTTTTAATTTCTGTATAATATCTTCACTATTCACAACAAGCGACGACATTATATTATAACATTAGATTATTTTTTATGAAGAATTATTTTATAATTCTTATTTTTTATGGTTTGCTTTGGATTATCTGGAACTGGTTTATTAAATCTTTCAATTTTGTTTCAATATCTTTTATATAGCTTGTCTGTGCGTTTAGTTCGCTTTTAAATGTTGTCAGTTGCTCTTCTACTTGTGCTTTTAGTTCATTTCGTGGCGTTGTTACTATTTCGCTATTTTCCAATATATCTAATAGGTCGGCTTTTAGTTTCTCCATCTCTCCATTAAATAACTCGTCGAAATCTTTTAATTTGTCCTCGTTTTGCTTTTCAATGTTTATTTCAACTTTAGCTTCCATTTCCTCAACCATTCTTTTTATACTTTGTAATTCTGCTTTTATTTCATCTATTTCCGTATTTTGTCGTGTCTCTTGTTCAATATATAATTGTCGTTTCTCTTGTATTTTTGTCTTTAAATTCTTTATCTGTTGTTTGAATGACTCGGACATATATATTATATAAAGATATTTATTTTAACGTAATATATAATTGTTTAGTTTATCTATATTTACATGTTGTTTTACCTCTATTTTCTTTTTATATGCTAAATCAGGCCGCAACTTTGATTTGTCATAATACGCTTTTTTATACTTTGTCTCTGTGACCTTTTCTGGCTGTCCTCTTTGTAGCCTTTTTGTATTCGGGAACGTATCCCCGAGTTTTCTTTGTTTTTCATCCATCTATATTAACGTAGTATATATTTATTTAAATTTCCAACATTTACTCTTTGAATAACATTTATTTTACTTGTTATACCTTTAGTATAATTATACTCTGGCCGTAATGACTTAGGATTAAAAGTAACTCGGCTATAGTCAGTATTACGGACTGTCTCGTAACATCCAGTCTGTAGCGCTTTTGTATTCGGGAATGTATCCGCTATTTTTCGCTGCTTTTCATCTAATGATAGCTTGGATTCTGGCGGAGGTGCGATATCGTCCACTGGCTTATCTTCTGGTTCGTTGTTTTGTACTTCTGGTGGTATATCTGCCCGCTCGTCTAATTTTTCCGCCATCTCTTCTATCCCCTTTTCTTCTTCTACTCGTTTTGCTTCTAGGCTTTTTAACCTCTCCTCTAATGCTCTTGAACTTTCTTCAAACTTTTTTTGTGCTGCTTCTAATTCTTTTATACTTTGTTCTCTTTCTTGTTCTGGCGTTCTTGGTAATGGTGATGCAGTAGCTGGCTGTGCTGGTTTTTTTGGTGTTTCATCTTGAAATATTTCACCCTCTGCATTTTTTAACAATTGTTCTTTAATCCCTCTAATATGTTCCTCAGTTGATGGTATATTTGGTGGTATATTTTCGTATGCTCTTACTTTTTTTCCTAAGTCTTTAAATATTTTAAGTGCTTCCTCCTTAGTTAATCCAGTTTTGAACTTCTTATTTTGTGGATTATCTTTATTTAATAACATAGCACCTTTTGCTGATAGTTTGTTTTCTCTCGTCCAATATGGACCATTAAAAAATTCCTCTTCTTTTTCTTGTGCTACTGTCTGTTTTTTTCCCTTGTTATGCCGTACTTCACTCATATAATATAACACAAGAAAAATTTTATATTATATGATAAAAGATAAATGTTTTTTTGATTTTTCGTGTCGTGCTTTGTGGCTATGTGTATATTCAATTTTACAAATTGGGCATATTTCTTTTTTTAGATGCTTCTTTTGAATTTCTACCTTGTTGTCTTCATAGTACTGTTTTATTTTTTGTTTATTGTCAATTTTATATTGTTCGTCTGTTCTACCTGCTATCCTATCATTTATAACATTATACCCATTTGTTCGATATAATGAAATAGTTTCTCCTTCAAGTTTTAATAATTTTTCTTTGGTTTCTACTATGACTTCCCGTAATAATTCTATGTAATAATCACCATGTTTTAATACCTCATAACTTGAACAATATTTTCGACTTCCGTTACAATATCTCTTATATCCACATTTGTGTACGCTTAACCTTCTTTTTAATTTCTTTCTTGTTGAACCTATATAAACTTTGTCAGTATTCTTACTTTTGATCATATATATTTTTCCTTCGATCATTTATAATGTAATATAATACGCTATCTTTAAGCAACATTTAAAATTATTTTCTACCTTTACTATATAATAAAAATGAAGTATGTCTATTATCCCCCAGTTTCACCCAACGTATTATGGCTAGGAACACAAGCAGATCTTGCCGACTCAGTAATCCAACAAGCAGGTATGGAGAACTGCTTTTTAGTTCTAAATAATGAAAATGGAACAAATGTAATGAGATGGAAAAAAAACACTTTATATTTAGAAGATAACACACTTCCATTCGTTAATATAAATAATACTAAAGCAACAACAGCGCTTGTTGAGTCGTATATGCTTCAACGCTTTCTGTCAGATAAAATAACATCGCAAATTAGAACAAGTTGTTATATGCAAGATAATACAAGCAGCCCGCAGATATACCGTTTAGACTGGAAAACACGCTTTATTTTAGATGATGGCGCAGGAGTAACAAAAGCACAAGAACCTATTTTTTATGAATACGAATTTGATAAAACAAACAATAAGACAAACAAGCAAAATTTAGATTTTACTGTCGAAACTGGAACTAATGGTGGAACTATTACAAACACATCCAAAAATTATAAAATTACGGCTTCCAAATACGAATGTAACACAACAGGGGACACACTAAATTTACGTACAGACAATATTATATATATGCAGTCGCCGAGTGTTGTATATAAATATGATACAACCGCCCCAGAATTTAACATATATAACGATAAAACATCAGCAGGTGATAAAGTTTGTTCTTTAACGCTTAAAAATGTTAATTCTCAAATAAGTAATACTCTTACACATTCTATAGGCGGTAATCAATGTGAATACGGTATGTCTTGTGTTATGAATGATGGCGGTATAACCACAACAACGCACCCTATGAAATATGAACTAATCCGCGATGGAGACACACACGCTGTTATAACAGACTTAATAACAATAAATTCAGAATTAGCCGTTAAAAACATACAGGGAGATTGTGCTGTTAAAAAAGCAGGTATTCCAGTTTTAAGTGTTGAATCACAAACAGCAAACGGAACAGACAAAACCAGCACTATGAGAATTTCTAATAACGAGGGAGAAATTGACCAAAATTTTACATATTACGGCGCTAATGATAGCACAGAATATAATATGATTTCACATATGTATAGAAATGGAACACACACATATACGTACCCCATGAAATACGAAAACCAAAGAGACGGAGCAGGAAATGTAACAAAAAATATGTTCACATATACAGCAGATACAACTATTACAGGGGCATTCTTACCACCAGTAAAACCATATGCTTGTGCTAGAACAGGAAACACACCATTAACTGAGAACTTAGGGGTTAGCACGACGTGGTCATGCATGCCAACACTTACCCCCCCAAGTATCGATAAATCGGCTAATTTTAGTAATTGCTTCGGTACATCGGACGGTTATGGTTTTAAATACAGTGGTACACGTGAATTACGCGCTCATGTATGTATTAGTATTACGTTCTTTTCATCTATTTCTACTAATGTTCAGTGGCTATTATCACATATGCTAGGGACTGGTGGCGGTTATGATGTGCAATGTTCTAATACTATACCGAGTGTTACAGCACCTTTTAACTCATGCTCATTAAATGGTATTGTAGAATTGAAACAAAATGATATAATTAGGTTGGTTCTCTCAAAAACAAGTAGTTCGGACGGCACAGTATCATTTTTATGTAATTTTTCTATAACGCCTATTGACTTTTTAACGTAAAAAATTTTATATTATATATTATATGGATCCTGACACACGCGAAAAAATAACTAAAGTTTATATAAAGCATCTTCCTTTTTGTAATGAATATGATATTCCTCTTAGCAAGATGGAACCAGCCATAAAGGCAAATATTAGTAGAGTAGCACTAATACATTTAATTGAATACATCAAAATTATACCACTTGATGAACTAATATACTTAAAAAAGAACTTCCAAAATTATATAAAGTAATAATATATATGCCGTTCTATTTCTGTGAAGATTGTATTAAAAACGGAATTAGTGCACGTTATGAAGCAAAGTATCCGATTGACTACAAAGTAACTATAATGTGTTCGCATTGGTACGATGTCTATATAAAACCAAAGTTACCAAAAAAGAAGGTAACTAAAGAAAATATTAAAAAACCCACCTGACCGAACTCTGGAAACCATGCCGAACTATGCCGAACCATTCCAGATTCCGTGACGCCGTGATGCCGTGATATTTCTTTATTTTCGTGATATTTCATTACTTTCGTGATATTTCATTACTTTCGTGATATTTCATTACTTTCGTGATATTTCATTACTTTTCGTTCGTCTACTGTGCTGTTTTCGTGTCTCTGCAAAATCATTTAATATATGCGCTATTTCAGAGTAATTTGAACATGCAGTTGATTTATAGAGAATCTTGTAATTAATATTATAATTTTCGAGTAAAAATTTAAATATCTCTGTCAATCCTTCATGAGCTGCCAATCTTGTTATTCCTTCATTGTTTATATGTATATCCGCATTATTTCTTATTATCATTTTTAATAATTTTATATCATTTCTCATACAAATTATTTCTAAAAAATGTCCGTCGTCATAATTAACATTAACATTATATTCTTTTATATAATCCTCTATGTCTTTTTCATCGCAATATATACATACATTTTCGAATATATTGTATTTATCTTTATGTAAATCTTCAATTTTTCTTAATGTATCCTTTAATATTATTTTTTCTACTTGTTCCATTTTCTATATACTATATCTATATAATATTTATTTAACTGGGGCACGGTTTTTTCCGTATCGTAAGACCCACCGAATAAACCACCAAACAAACAATTAACTTAAAACTTTTTAAATATTTTCTAATAAGCCAATCGCATTTGTTATTACATTAAAATCAAAAAATTGAAATCTTTGATCTTTTTAGAGTCTCCGATAAAATATACTCCCTTTCTTGTAATATTAATATACTTTCTAAAATATGCAACGCTTTTAAACTTGTTAATGTTATCTATTACAAATGTATCTATTTTTTCAGTACATTCTTGTTTTAATTCTTTCCAACGCTCATTATTTTCAGAAACATTCGATAAAATTAAATCAGTAAAATTCATACTATCCGTAATAAACTGTATATCTTCTCTTTCTAGTTTATTTAACTCCTGTAAATTAAACGTTTCCGTATCCATCTCTATAATATCATATATTAATGTTTTTAAGCCATTAAATAAAAAAGTTGCGAAAATAATTTGCGAAATTTTCAGCGGAAATGTTTTTTCGAAACCTCTTTTCAATTTTTCAATAATAAGCAAGGGCGGAGCGAGGCCGGGCAAAAAAAGGCCAGCAATGGAGGCGCGAGGGCAAAAAAAAGTCCCAACTTAATGGGCCTTTCCAAAAAAGCCCACAAACGACCGGCAAGTTAGGCCCCAATTGGGCCAAAATCGTGTCAAGAAAAAAGGTATGTCACAAAGTGTGATTACAAGTTGGGCTGGGCAGGCCCTTGCTTGAGAAAATTTTGAAAATTTTTTTCTGTTTTCTACATCGATCCTCTTTCTTTTGCTCAGGGAGGACATTTTTTCTGGGCAAGAAAAACAAATTTGGTTCCAGGAAATGGGCGAAAAAAGGAAAAAATTGAGGAAAAAGTCATAAAACAAGCGAAAACAAGCCCCAAAAGGTCAAAAAATGTGGAGCGATTCCGGGCAAAAAAAAAGGCCCAACTTAATGGGCCTTTCCAAAAATTGCAGTCCATGAAGGACTGGAAAGTTTCCTACCAATAAAGTACAGAAACTGTAACTTTTATAGCGTTAGTTAAAAGCCCAATGGTGCGGCCACCACCAACCTACGTACAAGTGGCGTTCCCCACATGCCAGCCAGTGGCTTTTCTGGCGGCCAAACATTTGCGTCCACTGCGCTGCACGAAACCGTGCTTCAAAACGAAAAATGGGGTAGAGTACGACACTCAGGGTTCCCGAGTCATCACTGACCTCAGTACTAACTAAGCCTGTGGTTGCTTAACTTCACAAATCGGACGGGATGTGGTGTTTTCAACCAAGTATGGACGTACCCAAGAGACGGAAAACGGGTCAACGGAGGAGCAAGGGCGGAGCGAGGCCGGGCAAAAAAAGGCCAGCAATGGAGGCGCGAGGGCAAAAAAAAGTCCCAACTTAATGGGCCTTTCCAAAAAAGCCCACAAACGACCGGCAAGTTAGGCCCCAATTGGGCCAAAATCGTGTCAAGAAAAAAGGTATGTCACAAAGTGTGATTACAAGTTGGGCTGGGCAGGCCCTTGCTTGAGAAAATTTTGAAAATTTTTTTCTGTTTTCTACATCGATCCTCTTTCTTTTGCTCAGGGAGGACATTTTTTCTGGGCAAGAAAAACAAATTTGGTTCCAGGAAATGGGCGAAAAAAGGAAAAAATTGAGGAAAAAGTCATAAAACAAGCGAAAACAAGCCCCAAAAGGTCAAAAAATGTGGAGCGATTCCGGGCAAAAAAAAAGGCCCAACTTAATGGGCCTTTCCAAAAATTGCAGTCCATGAAGGACTGGAAAGTTTCCTACCAATAAAGTACAGAAACTGTAACTTTTATAGCGTTAGTTAAAAGCCCAATGGTGCGGCCACCACCAACCTACGTACAAGTGGCGTTCCCCACATGCCAGCCAGTGGCTTTTCTGGCGGCCAAACATTTGCGTCCACTGCGCTGCACGAAACCGTGCTTCAAAACGAAAAATGGGGTAGAGTACGACACTCAGGGTTCCCGAGTCATCACTGACCTCAGTACTAACTAAGCCTGTGGTTGCTTAACTTCACAAATCGGACGGGATGTGGTGTTTTCAACCAAGTATGGACGTACCCAAGAGACGGAAAACGGGTCAACGGAGGAGCAAGGGCGGAGCGAGGCCGGGCAAAAAAAGGCCAGCAATGGAGGCGCGAGGGCAAAAAAAAGTCCCAACTTAATGGGCCTTTCCAAAAAAGCCCACAAACGACCGGCAAGTTAGGCCCCAATTGGGCCAAAATCGTGTCAAGAAAAAAGGTATGTCACAAAGTGTGATTACAAGTTGGGCTGGGCAGGCCCTTGCTTGAGAAAATTTTGAAAATTTTTTTCTGTTTTCTACATCGATCCTCTTTCTTTTGCTCAGGGAGGACATTTTTTCTGGGCAAGAAAAACAAATTTGGTTCCAGGAAATGGGCGAAAAAAGGAAAAAATTGAGGAAAAAGTCATAAAACAAGCGAAAACAAGCCCCAAAAGGTCAAAAAATGTGGAGCGATTCCGGGCAAAAAAAAAGGCCCAACTTAATGGGCCTTTCCAAAAATTGCAGTCCATGAAGGACTGGAAAGTTTCCTACCAATAAAGTACAGAAACTGTAACTTTTATAGCGTTAGTTAAAAGCCCAATGGTGCGGCCACCACCAACCTACGTACAAGTGGCGTTCCCCACATGCCAGCCAGTGGCTTTTCTGGCGGCCAAACATTTGCGTCCACTGCGCTGCACGAAACCGTGCTTCAAAACGAAAAATGGGGTAGAGTACGACACTCAGGGTTCCCGAGTCATCACTGACCTCAGTACTAACTAAGCCTGTGGTTGCTTAACTTCACAAATCGGACGGGATGTGGTGTTTTCAACCAAGTATGGACGTACCCAAGAGACGGAAAACGGGTCAACGGAGGAGCAAGGGCGGAGCGAGGCCGGGCAAAAAAAGGCCAGCAATGGAGGCGCGAGGGCAAAAAAAAGTCCCAACTTAATGGGCCTTTCCAAAAAAGCCCACAAACGACCGGCAAGTTAGGCCCCAATTGGGCCAAAATCGTGTCAAGAAAAAAGGTATGTCACAAAGTGTGATTACAAGTTGGGCTGGGCAGGCCCTTGCTTGAGAAAATTTTGAAAATTTTTTTCTGTTTTCTACATCGATCCTCTTTCTTTTGCTCAGGGAGGACATTTTTTCTGGGCAAGAAAAACAAATTTGGTTCCAGGAAATGGGCGAAAAAAGGAAAAAATTGAGGAAAAAGTCATAAAACAAGCGAAAACAAGCCCCAAAAGGTCAAAAAATGTGGAGCGATTCCGGGCAAAAAAAAAGGCCCAACTTAATGGGCCTTTCCAAAAATTGCAGTCCATGAAGGACTGGAAAGTTTCCTACCAATAAAGTACAGAAACTGTAACTTTTATAGCGTTAGTTAAAAGCCCAATGGTGCGGCCACCACCAACCTACGTACAAGTGGCGTTCCCCACATGCCAGCCAGTGGCTTTTCTGGCGGCCAAACATTTGCGTCCACTGCGCTGCACGAAACCGTGCTTCAAAACGAAAAATGGGGTAGAGTACGACACTCAGGGTTCCCGAGTCATCACTGACCTCAGTACTAACTAAGCCTGTGGTTGCTTAACTTCACAAATCGGACGGGATGTGGTGTTTTCAACCAAGTATGGACGTACCCAAGAGACGGAAAACGGGTCAACGGAGGAGCAAGGGCGGAGCGAGGCCGGGCAAAAAAAGGCCAGCAATGGAGGCGCGAGGGCAAAAAAAAGTCCCAACTTAATGGGCCTTTCCAAAAAAGCCCACAAACGACCGGCAAGTTAGGCCCCAATTGGGCCAAAATCGTGTCAAGAAAAAAGGTATGTCACAAAGTGTGATTACAAGTTGGGCTGGGCAGGCCCTTGCTTGAGAAAATTTTGAAAATTTTTTTCTGTTTTCTACATCGATCCTCTTTCTTTTGCTCAGGGAGGACATTTTTTCTGGGCAAGAAAAACAAATTTGGTTCCAGGAAATGGGCGAAAAAAGGAAAAAATTGAGGAAAAAGTCATAAAACAAGCGAAAACAAGCCCCAAAAGGTCAAAAAATGTGGAGCGATTCCGGGCAAAAAAAAAGGCCCAACTTAATGGGCCTTTCCAAAAATTGCAGTCCATGAAGGACTGGAAAGTTTCCTACCAATAAAGTACAGAAACTGTAACTTTTATAGCGTTAGTTAAAAGCCCAATGGTGCGGCCACCACCAACCTACGTACAAGTGGCGTTCCCCACATGCCAGCCAGTGGCTTTTCTGGCGGCCAAACATTTGCGTCCACTGCGCTGCACGAAACCGTGCTTCAAAACGAAAAATGGGGTAGAGTACGACACTCAGGGTTCCCGAGTCATCACTGACCTCAGTACTAACTAAGCCTGTGGTTGCTTAACTTCACAAATCGGACGGGATGTGGTGTTTTCAACCAAGTATGGACGTACCCAAGAGACGGAAAACGGGTCAACGGAGGAGCAAGGGCGGAGCGAGGCCGGGCAAAAAAAGGCCAGCAATGGAGGCGCGAGGGCAAAAAAAAGTCCCAACTTAATGGGCCTTTCCAAAAAAGCCCACAAGCCCACAAACGACCGGCAAGTTAGGCCCCAATTGGGCCAAAATCGTGTCAAGAAAAAAGGTATGTCACAAAGTGTGATTACAAGTTGGGCTGGGCAGGCCCTTGCTTGAGAAAATTTTGAAAATTTTTTTCTGTTTTCTACATCGATCCTCTTTCTTTTGCTCAGGGAGGACATTTTTTCTGGGCAAGAAAAACAAATTTGGTTCCAGGAAATGGGCGAAAAAAGGAAAAAATTGAGGAAAAAGTCATAAAACAAGCGAAAACAAGCCCCAAAAGGTCAAAAAATGTGGAGCGATTCCGGGCAAAAAAAAAGGCCCAACTTAATGGGCCTTTCCAAAAATTGCAGTCCATGAAGGACTGGAAAGTTTCCTACCAATAAAGTACAGAAACTGTAACTTTTATAGCGTTAGTTAAAAGCCCAATGGTGCGGCCACCACCAACCTACGTACAAGTGGCGTTCCCCACATGCCAGCCAGTGGCTTTTCTGGCGGCCAAACATTTGCGTCCACTGCGCTGCACGAAACCGTGCTTCAAAACGAAAAATGGGGTAGAGTACGACACTCAGGGTTCCCGAGTCATCACTGACCTCAGTACTAACTAAGCCTGTGGTTGCTTAACTTCACAAATCGGACGGGATGTGGTGTTTTCAACCAAGTATGGACGTACCCAAGAGACGGAAAACGGGTCAACGGAGGAGCAAGGGCGGAGCGAGGCCGGGCAAAAAAAGGCCAGCAATGGAGGCGCGAGGGCAAAAAAAAGTCCCAACTTAATGGGCCTTTCCAAAAAAGCCCACAAACGACCGGCAAGTTAGGCCCCAATTGGGCCAAAATCGTGTCAAGAAAAAAGGTATGTCACAAAGTGTGATTACAAGTTGGGCTGGGCAGGCCCTTGCTTGAGAAAATTTTGAAAATTTTTTTCTGTTTTCTACATCGATCCTCTTTCTTTTGCTCAGGGAGGACATTTTTTCTGGGCAAGAAAAACAAATTTGGTTCCAGGAAATGGGCGAAAAAAGGAAAAAATTGAGGAAAAAGTCATAAAACAAGCGAAAACAAGCCCCAAAAGGTCAAAAAATGTGGAGCGATTCCGGGCAAAAAAAAAGGCCCAACTTAATGGGCCTTTCCAAAAATTGCAGTCCATGAAGGACTGGAAAGTTTCCTACCAATAAAGTACAGAAACTGTAACTTTTATAGCGTTAGTTAAAAGCCCAATGGTGCGGCCACCACCAACCTACGTACAAGTGGCGTTCCCCACATGCCAGCCAGTGGCTTTTCTGGCGGCCAAACATTTGCGTCCACTGCGCTGCACGAAACCGTGCTTCAAAACGAAAAATGGGGTAGAGTACGACACTCAGGGTTCCCGAGTCATCACTGACCTCAGTACTAACTAAGCCTGTGGTTGCTTAACTTCACAAATCGGACGGGATGTGGTGTTTTCAACCAAGTATGGACGTACCCAAGAGACGGAAAACGGGTCAACGGAGGAGCAAGGGCGGAGCGAGGCCGGGCAAAAAAAGGCCAGCAATGGAGGCGCGAGGGCAAAAAAAAGTCCCAACTTAATGGGCCTTTCCAAAAAAGCCCACAAACGACCGGCAAGTTAGGCCCCAATTGGGCCAAAATCGTGTCAAGAAAAAAGGTATGTCACAAAGTGTGATTACAAGTTGGGCTGGGCAGGCCCTTGCTTGAGAAAATTTTGAAAATTTTTTTCTGTTTTCTACATCGATCCTCTTTCTTTTGCTCAGGGAGGACATTTTTTCTGGGCAAGAAAAACAAATTTGGTTCCAGGAAATGGGCGAAAAAAGGAAAAAATTGAGGAAAAAGTCATAAAACAAGCGAAAACAAGCCCCAAAAGGTCAAAAAATGTGGAGCGATTCCGGGCAAAAAAAAAGGCCCAACTTAATGGGCCTTTCCAAAAATTGCAG
>CAXXGC010000009.1:0-833892 GCA_963667875.2 Melioribacteraceae bacterium | reverse complement strand
TAAAACAAGCTTTTAACTATATCACGGGTCTTTTTTTTCTCCGTGTATGATTCTATTAATTCTTTATTCTGCTGAACTAAATCACCTAATGCTTTTTTTTGCTTAAAATATTCCCTAATTACAGGCCTATATTCTATTATTACTTCCACAGCAGCTAATGCATGTTTAATACATTTTTGGTACAATACTTTTTCACCATATACTTTTGCTACTGATTTTATAAGCATTATATCAAGATCAGTGGTTATTGATTTTGCCGGATACTTTAGAACTTCTTTTATAAATAAGAAAAAGTCATCATATTTGTTTTGTCCGGCTTCTCCCCAAATTAATTCGTAATGGACAACATCTCCACTGCTATCAATGGCTACTAAAGTTAAACATTTCTTACCATGTATGCTTATATATTTATCATCTATCGTTAAGTTTCCTTCCCAACTTGGTGAAAAATCTGATTTTATTCCCAAACTTGATTTCGCCTGTTCGGCTATTTCATTTACAATTTCACATACTTTACTTGGAGTAGTATTTATAGAGAATTTTTCTCTGATCCGTTTTGAAATCACTCGACAACTCATTCGTTCTTCAAAATGCATTCGGGCTATTTCGATTTTTACCTGAAAACTATATCTTTGTTTTTTTTCATCTCTTTTGCTGAATGTTTTCCCACATTCATTGCACTTGTACCGTTTTACCTTGCGTACCGTTTTTCTATGGAAGTTTATTGGTACAATTTCCCTATGACCGTTCTTTTTTGTACTCAAACTATTACAATAAATACAACGCATTTTTCGCCTTTTTTCTGGTTGCATTCCCCGTTTTCTCGAATTTAGTGAGTGCGCAAACTTACTAAATTCTGTATCTTATTGCTACATAATATTTTATAGCTGTTTTAGCAACCGATAAGTAGTACGCTTAGTAAAATTCTTAACCTTGTTTTGTATCCACATGGATGCGAAATCAGTGATTTTCCTTCAAAATATTCAAGTGTTATTTATAACTACCAGCATTAAACATTTGGACAAACAATATTCCTTCCTTTATAGTTTTTTGCTTCAATTATTTTTTTAACCAACTCATTAATTAACAACCCCTAAAATATTTTAAAAAATTTTCGATAATTAAGTATAAATAACGCCGAATCGTCTAATTGACTTACAAATAATATTTTTAAAAGAACCGGCGCAGAAATAAAGAGAGTTAAACATGAAGCTAAATTTACTTTGGATATTTTTTTTACTATTATTTACAAATTTGTCTGCTCAAGAAGCAGGAATAAATAATTTGCCGGCCGAATTTTCTTTGGCTCAAAATTACCCTAATCCTTTTAATCCATCTACAAAAATTGAATTTTCTATTCCCGTAGATTCGAAGGTTAATATCTCTATTTTTAATATACTTGGACAACAAATTTCGCTTTTGACAAACGATAATTTTTCAGCGGGTTTGCACAATTTGCTTTTTGAAGGCAATGATTTATTATCAGGTGTATATATCTACAAAATAAAAGCAACCTCGTTAGATGGGAAAAATAATTTTTCATTCAGCAGAAAAATGGTTTTAATTAAATAAATTCCTAAAACATGTGGATCAAGCCAATACCTAAAATTACAGTTAGACAATATTCTTATATAAAGATAATCATTGAGTTTTATAAACTAAATTATTATTAGATCAAAAATTGTTGGTTTCAGCCTCAATATACTTTTGTATTACTGCATTTAATTTATCCAGCATAATCGGTTTTACCAGATACTCATCAAAAATATCCCCATAATTTTCTCTTTCCTGCAGCGATGCATAAGCTGATTGAGCTATTATAGGTAAATCGGGACGAAACTTTTTAATAAGCTTTGCAGCAGTATAACCATCCATTACAGGCATTTTAATATCCATCAAAATTAAATCTATAATCGGATTTAATTTACACGCTTCAAGTGCTTCTTTTCCATTTTGGGCATAAATGACGGTAAAATTCATTTTTTTAAGCACTAACTCTAAAAAATAAAAGTTAATTTCCTCATCTTCGGCAATTAAAACTGTTTTGCCCGAAAGCTTTTTTTTGTTAGGTATATATGACTTATCTAATTCGTTAACCGGTTTATATGGTATTGTAAAATAAAATGTCGAACCTTTTCCCATTTCAGACTCGACCCAAATTTTACCCTTCAACAACTCCACAAATCCTTTTGCAATTGATAGTCCTAGTCCTGTCCCGCTCCGATTTGCTGATAATGATTGATCGGATTGGCGAAACCGTTCAAATATTTTTTCTTGCAGTTGAGGTATAATACCTATTCCGCTGTCTTTAACAAAAAATTCAAGTTCATTTTGTTTTAAAATATAACCAAATTCAATACAACCTTCATTGGTATACTTTAATGCATTTTTAATCAAATTTGTTATTATCTGTTCTAGTTTATTTTTGTCGGTATAAACTTCAGCTAATTTGTCGCTTAATTGCCTTTTAGCAGATAAAATAATTTTTTTATTTTTTGCTTGTTGTTCAAAAGTTTCAAGAATTTCAAAAACAATTGGATTAATGGATACTTTTTCTATTTTGACTTTCTCTTGTTTTGTTTCCAGAGCTGAAATTGTGAGCACATCCGAAACAATTGCAAGCAGTCGGCTGCTTCCGTTTTGTATAATAGAAACAAAGTTTTTCCTTTTTTCATCTGAGATATCGGGATTACTTAAAAAGCTTGAAAAACCACATATCGCATTAAGCGGAGTACGAATTTCGTGCGACATATTTTGTAAAAAAGAAGTCTTAAGCCGATCACTTTCTTCAGCCTTTTCTTTTGCCCTTATAAGTTCATTTTCAAACTTTATTCTTTCCGAAAAATCACGAATTACAGCTACCACCAAATACTTGCCATGCCAAAAAATCTTATTCAGCGAAGCCTGAACATTGATTTCAATATCTTTATTTATTTGTCTTATAATTAGACCTATTATTCTCGGATTTCCATTTAAAACATCTCTAAAAATTTCAAACAGCTCATTATAAACAGTCCTTTCGGACAACAGATCAAAAAATCTATATTTCGCTTTTTCATCATCTTTTAGATTAAATAATATTTGTGCCTGTTTATTCAATAAATAGATATCACCGTTTTCATCGTGTAGCACTAATGCATCATTAATACTGTCAAAAATATTTGCAACATTCCTGTATGAAGTTTCCAACTCCAAAATTTTCGCCTGCAATTCAGGATAATAACTCTTCTTAAAAGAGTTTTCACCTAAACCAATAATCTGATTCCTTTGTTCGTCAAAGTTTTGTTCCATACTTTATAATGCTTCGCTATAAATTGTTTCTAAGTCGGATTTATTTGGTACTTTGGGATTTGTTGCATTACAAGGATCTTTTATTGCTTTTTGAGCTAAAGCAGGAATAATATCTGCATCAACACCTTTATTTTTAAGAGTAGATACAATATTTACAGTATTTTTAAAATTAATTAGATATTCAATTAATCCTTTTTTTAATTCCGTTTGATTCATTTCAACTACCGGCAATTCAACTATTTCTGCTATTTTTCGGTATCTATCAACTGCATCATTAAAATTATAATCTACAACATGAGGCAGTAATATTGCATTACATTCTCCATGGGGCAAATCTAAATACCCCCCCAAACTATGTGCAAGGGCATGAACACATCCCAAACTTGCGTTTGAAAAAGCTAGTCCAGCATACAAACTCCCCAACATTGTTTTACCCCTAGCCTGCAAATCATCGGGCTTTTGTATATTTATCAAAAGATTTTGGTGAATCAGCTTGATAGCTTCAAGCGAATATAAATCGGTAAATGGTGAATTTGCATTTGAGACAAAGGCTTCAAAAGCATGACATAGAGCATCCATCCCGGTACAGGCAGTCAGATAAGCATCCATCGATTGTAAAACATAAGGATCAATTAGTGCCACATCAGGAACTAATGCTTTGCTTATTATAGCCATTTTATATTTTTCTTTTGTATTATTTATAATTGCAAACTGCGAAACATCTGCGGATGTGCCTGCAGTTGTTGGAATACAAATTAAAGGAGGAGTAGGTTTCCCTATTTTATCAATACCTTCATAATAGCTTATTTGTTTATTGTTTGTAACAACTATTCCAATACCTTTAGCGCAATCCATTACACTTCCGCCCCCAATTGCAAGTATAATATTACATCTATTATCAAGATACATTTGCGCTCCCTGCATTACTTCAAAGTCGCGGGGATTTGGAGATATTTTATCGAATATTATATATTCAATATTTTCTTCCTGTAATGAAAGCTCTAATTCCTTAATCCAAATTGTTTTTTGAATTCCCGCGTCAGTAGCAATAAAAACTCTTTCAGCAGCTAATTTTTTACAATAATTGGATGCCAATTTACGTGCATCTATTCCAAAGATATATTCAGGCGCTACAAATTTTCTTAAAGCTAGTTGAATTTCATTAGTATTTTTCATAATTGTATCTCTTTTAAAGAAAATTAATTCTATATTTCAAGAACTGCTATAATATGAAATTTTTAGACCTTTTAACCTATCAAAAAATAAACTTTACAAGTGTTATAATTTGTTATCGGTTTTTGTAATTATTAAGAATAAGATTTATATCCAATTTTATTTAACTTGATAAGAATATTATAATAATTTGTTTTAAAGTCAACGGTTTCCTAAAAAATTCAATGTATTTAATTTGCTAAGTTTTTGATAATAAGTGTACATACGGTGTTAATTAAACATACATTTCAACTTAATAGATTTGCAAACAAAATGTATTAAAAATACCTTCCATTATGCATAAAAAAATGTAATATTTATCAATAGTACCAAATTTTTGTTCAAGTTATTTGAAATGAACAAATTATGGTATATTTTATACTTTTTTTGATGATTTTGATTTTACCCCCTACAGCTTGTAACATTTTTCCCGTTTTTTCGTCTTTCTTTTGTAACAGTTATTTTCTTTTTATTTCACTAATATTTCTTTCACTTATTAATTGTTGAATTAATATACTTCTTCTATTGTTAATTATTTTTTAATAATACATTTGGTTAAATTATGCTAAAAAATTTTAATATAAAGTTTATTATTTTTATTTTCGTTTTAACATATTTAAACCCAATTTTTATTTTTGGCCAAAATATTTATTTTCCTCCATTAACCGGAAATGACTGGGAAACTAGTTCTTTTAATTCATTTGGCTGGGATTCTACAAAAGCTGAACCTCTTTTTGATCTATTACAGCAAAAAAATACAAAAGCGTTTTTATTGTTAAAAGATGGTAAAATAGTTATTGAAAAATATTTTGATAATTTTACCCAAGATAGTATTTGGTATTGGGCAAGTGCCGGTAAATCACTAACAGCTTTTCTTGTCGGGTTAGCCCGGCAGGAAGGATATTTATCCATTGATGATAAAACCTCAAAATACCTTGGTAATAATTGGACAAGTTTAACTGCTGAAAAGGAATCACTTATTACAGTTCGCCACCAGTTAACAATGACAACCGGATTAGATGATAATGTTTCCGATTCGTTTTGCACATTACCCGAATGTTTGGTTTATAAGGCTGATGCCGGAACACGCTGGGCTTATCATACTGCACTATACACATTGTTGGACGGCGTAATTGAAAATTCTACCGGCCAATCCGTAAACCAATATTTTACTTCAAAAATTAGAGTTAAAACAGGAATTGTTGGGTTATATTTAAAATCGGGTTATAATAATGTGTTTTTTAGTAGTGCACGCAGTATGGCACGATTTGGGCTTTTAATTTTAAATAAAGGTATTTGGAATGGTAACCCTATTCTCACCGATACAAATTATTTTAACAATATGATAAACACATCACAACAGTTTAACAAATCGTACGGATATTTATGGTGGTTAAACGGAAAAGACTCCTATATGATTCCCCAGTCGCAAATTGTTTTCCCTGGTTTTTTGTGTAAAGATGCACCGGCCGATATGTTTGCGGCATTAGGTAAAAACGGACAGTTATTAAATATTGTTCCAAGTAAAAATATTATTTTTGTGCGACTTGGAAATGCCCCAGATAATTTATTGGTTCCGTTTTTGTTAAATAATCAAATATGGGAATATATTAACCCAATTATTGATCCGTCTACTGATGTTTCAGTTCAAGATAATTTTAATCCAAGTTTTTCTATTAAACAAAATTATCCGAACCCTTTTAATCCTATTACTACAATTGAATTTGATGTGCCAGTTGAATCAAAGGTAAATATTTCCATTTATAATGTTCTTGGGCAGCAAATTTTGTTATTAACAAACAACAATTATTCAGTAGGTAAACACAATTTACAATTTGATGGAAGAGATTTGCCATCAGGTATATATATTTATAGGATTAATGTAAGTTCGTTAAACGGTAAACAGAATTATTCGGCAAGTAAAAAAATGACTTTATTAAAATAAAATTCCCCAAAGTGAATAAATTATTACAATTTATTCACTTTGGTATGGATAAAAAAATCTCCTATCTTACTAACACCATCTTTTTTGTTATTCGGTTTGCCCCTGCGGTTAATTGATAAATATATACACCGCTGCTTAATTTATTGGCATTAAAATTAACAGTGTAAAATCCGCTTATCTGAGTACAGTTAACTAATGTTGTTATCTCTTTACCAAGAATATCGTATACTTTAAGTTCTACATCACTTTTAACCGGAATTTCATAACTAATAGTAGTGGATGGATTAAAAGGATTAGGATAATTTTGCATTAAGCTAAAATTTAAAGGCTGTTGAAATTCTACTGATATTTCGTTAGAATAACAAAATGTACCGTCTAAATCCACTTGTTTTAATCGATAAATTATTTTACCGTTTGGTATTACTGTCGAATCGATAAAGTAATAATCATTTGGAATATTACTATTACCCAATCCCGATATAAAACCAAGCTGTTTAAATTCTTTTTCAAATTTTTCAATTTTTCTTTCAATATAAAAACCAAAATTATTTTTTTCGGTTGCGGTATTCCACGTCAAATTTATTTTATTATCAATAATGCTTCCTGTAAAAGTTGTTAATTCAACCGGAAGAGCTGATGAGCTTAAAGTAATGTTTACAACACCTGTATTTGTTGTTGTAAAATATGCGGTATTATCTTCATTGTTTACCAAAACATTTCCTAATTGGTGCCCATTGGCATAAACATAATAACTCCCCGGCTGTAAATCCCCTATTAAATTATTGGTTGTGTCAGTTGAAGATGTAAAATTATATGTACATCCGTCCCTTAAAACCTCTTTTCTCGAAAACACCACATTCCATTTACCAATATGCACGCCAACATTTGCCGTATTGCTTAACGATTCCATTTCATCAAATTGTGTCATTGAGGCCGGACCCATTTGTATTACATTTAACATATCCAAACTATCTGTAATTGCAGGTTTTAATCTATATTGCCACTTACATTCGTTTGTATGTAATTCGTAATTATAATATCCTGTTGGATTTGAAGAACTATATCTTAATGTCGTTTCATCAAACAAAGTATAATTAACACCTAAAGGTTCAAGTGTTCGGTGAAGTAAACGTTGATGACCATTAACACTAAGTTGATTAATTGTCTGTCCGTCTAAAGTAGGCTGGGTTAATGCCCGCAGTCTGTACGTTGTTGCAACTTGTTTTTTTGCTCTTAGCCTGTCAAATATAATAACATAATCACCGCTCCAAAAAAAATGACGGCGGTACGTTTTAACAGGTCGAGATGCAGTCGGATCCTCAGTATATTCGGTTAAACCCAAATTCCATTGCCCGTCTCCCTGCATCATTCCATAAGCAAATTTAGGATATGTATTATTTTCTCTGTGTCTGTCCATTCCGGCTTTTTTTTCGCCACCGGTACGTACTCTTGGGCTACTGTTCGGCATTCCATTTTCAATTGAAAGATTATTGTATACAAAACTTGCATCATTAAAATCTCTATATCCCGTAAGTGTTTTTGTCAAATAATCATCCTCACGGTAAAGCGTAAAACATCCCGGATCTTCACTTTGGTGATCAAGCGGAATACCACCCTGACCGGAAAAAGCTCCATACGTTGCGGAGGTACTCCAATTATTTCTGAATATCAAATAATCGATTCCTTTGCTTGTACGGATAGTCGGCAGATCTGAAGTATACGGATTGGTTTCGGGTGCACCGGGCATAGAAAAAAAGAATTCCGAAAACTGATCGGCATGCCTGTAAGCAATTGAATTAGTTTTGTAACCTCTTCCCAAAGCAGCCCAATCTTCATCTCCTGCCTGTGAAGCCTCCCAGATTGTATATGTTAAAAATCTATAAATCCAAGGTTGGTTATATACATCGTTGCTATCCTGCCAATCTCCAACATTTAACAAATTCCTTTGCGGCGGATCTGTTTGGTCAATAATACCGCGAATTAAATTTTTCCAAAACACTTTTAACTCCGGTTGAATTATATTTAAATCATAATTACATGCTGTGCGTAATGTTGAAAATATATGGCTCATTCCCCTGATATCGGTACCCATATAATAAGCAAGTCCCGTATAATAAATTCCTCCTAAACCATCAGCCAAAATATTTTTTACGGGTTTTGGTTTCATATAATTTGTCCGTGTTGAATCCCCTGTTCCTCTTGTCCAAATTAACCAGGCACGATTTAACTGTTTTACTGCCTCATAATTATCATCGCCATAAATAGCACATCCAAACATTAAATATTGTGCCATTCCCAATGTGTTTCTATCGGAATCCATTGAAGTATATGTATCGCGGTAACCATCCCAATGTGCCACGTGCCACATGTTTTTTGCATATGTTGTAATTATTTTTCGGTAAGCTGTTTTTTGTGCCGCATTCATATAATCGTATATCCAATCGTACCCGCAGCCAAGATATTCACAATTTCCAATCCAATAATTTTCAGAACTTGCAAAACTTGTGTCTGCTTTTAATGCAAAATAATATGTTTTTGCAGCATAAATGGTATCTCCCGTTAATTGATACATCAATGCAGTATATGGAATTGCTCCACTGTATTTTGTCCATTGAGGCCATCCGGTTGGTATTTCTGTCGAAGGATCCATAAATACCGTAACTTGATTATAAAAACGCTGCCACTCCGCTGTATTTGCAACTCTTGCCGCCCGTAAGGTTAAAAGTCTTTCTGTGTTAATCCATATTCGCGGATGTGCACCCGAAGGATAATATGCTGACGGAAATTCGTATTGGGCTAATAGAACAATTCCAAATAGCTGGAATATTACAATTATGAGAAATATCTTTTTTAACATATTAACCTTTACTTTAGTATTGTTAATTTTTTTGATATTGAATAACCATCAGCGCAAATTCTGTACAGGTACACCCCGCTTGCTAATCCCGAGGCGTTAAAATGCGTTTGATAAACTCCGGCTTCTTTTATCTCGTTTACTAAAGTCACTATTTCCCGACCCAACAAATCAAAAACCTTTAACTCAACATTTGATTTATTTGCAACTTGATATTTGATTGTGGTTGAGGGATTAAATGGATTTGGATAATTTTGGAACAACTCAAAATTTTTTGGGGATTCAAAATTTACTTCTATTTGTTTTTCCGGTTTAATATTTCCGTCTATGTCTAATTGCAAAAGATAATAGCAATATCGTCCTGTTTGCGGTATTAATTTGTCAACAAATTGATAGTTATTAATTGTGTTACTGTTTCCTTTTCCTTCAATAAAAGCAATACGTTTTATATCTGTAACCTTATTATTGGTAGAAACTGATCCTCTCTCAATTATAAATCCTGCGTTGTTTAATTCCGAAGCAGTACTCCATGTAAGTTTAATTCCGTTATTACTATAGATTCCAGCAAAATCCGTCAATTCAACAGGCATACTGCTTGCAGGATCCCAACCGGCTAATTGAGCACACATCCACCAAAAAGCACGTCCTTTATGTTCAATATTTTCCCATGTTGTATGATCTTGAACTTCAGTATTGTATCTATCCAACATTACCGGTATTGTTGTCGAATTATAAACTTCTGTTCCCATTTCCCAAGCGTTAGTTGAAGTATTATACCAGTAACAATCCATATCGGCAAAATCAAATAATACTCTGTTTTTGGCAGGATTATCTTTTACCCAAGCCCTAATTTGTTCATTTCGTAAATATTTATTATAATCTATTGAGATATCCCATGGATTTTTATTCATATTTGAGGTAAAATAAATAAATGTAACTTTTCTTTTTTTACCGGCCAGACCGCTGTACATATCTTCCAAATAAGCAATATTTGTTAAATATTGATTGACATATTCTTCGGTGGCGTAATTCAAATCCGAACACCACATGAATCCGCTAACATTTATTGCCGGTTTAGAATCCAAATAATTAATTGTCTGCTGTAATCCGGCATCAGTAGTCCAATAATCGGCTGGTCCATACGAACCGCGATTTGCAATATTTAATGCCGCAGGATTTGACTGCAAATCCCACCCCGCCGCAAATGCATATTTATTGTTAATTGTATTATAAACTTGTGTTACCCCGTCAACAACAAGTTGTTCACCATGCGATTTGTGCACATAAAATATCTTTAAATTTGTTTTAGCATTATCTAAATATGAATCAGGAATACGGGAAATATCCCAACAATTATGATCAATAACTATTTGAGGATAAATAATAACAGGAAATATTAATAAAAATGTCAGTAAAATAGTTTTAAGTTTCATTGGATATCCGAATAATTGTCGTTTTTTTTTGGTTCAAAAATAAGGTAATAAAAATGTTAAACCAAACTGATATTGTGAGGAAGATCACAGACAAATAATATACTTTTTTTATGAAAATATTATTTTATTTTGATATGTTTTTTACAAGATTATGCGGATTATTTTGATTTTTATAGCTTTTATTGTTCAAGCAGCATTAGTTATTACCCTTGTTTGATTCAGTAAATTAATTTATAACGGCCTTTATGAAGCTTATAATAATTATTAAACAAATTTTATCTTTCCTCGCATTTAACAAACAACATATCTATAACTTGTTGTAATGTAATCTGTTATTCATCTATTACTTTTTATTAATTAGTCGGGCGGCTATAAGGTGAATTTATTAATCAACGCATAAATATGCATCAAGGAGTGGGCATTAAAGATAAACAGACGGACAAATGTAATTTTATGCATAATAGATGCATATTAAGCACTTTTTGCCGCATGAAGTTTATTTTTGTTTTAGCTTGGGATAATTAGCATTATATATTCCCCATTCGGGATATTTTTATCTAATCGTTTATGTGTCCAATATTATACAAGAGATATCCAAAATATGGTTAAAAACCTATATTAACCCCCAAAACAACTACTCACTTAAATTTAACTACAAACTCGCTGAATTCCTGAAGTCCGTTTTTTAATTTTGCTTTTTTGATGTTATTAACAAAAAAGTTGTAATATTCTTCTTTGTTAATTAAATCGGCAATTATTGAGGGCAGGTTATTTATCTGTTTTTCAAATATACCCATGTTATTTTCAACCAGATAATCAACATTTCCTTTTTCCTGTTCCCAGATATAGTCGTTAATAATTGGGATTTTTCCGGTTAATAATATTTCCATAAATGTAGAGGCACCACATTTAGTTATTACTATATCGGAAATATTTAACAAATCATAAATAAAATCAACATAACCATACACGTGTAAATTAGTATAATTATTTTTTTTCTTTAGTTTGGATGCGTACGTAAACAACCCTTTATTTTTTCCGCATACTAAAGCAACATCGGCATAATTAATATTTTGCAGCAATTCTTTTACAATTTTTTTACCTCTGGGAATTCCATCTCCGCCGCCAACAATTAAAACCATCTTTTTATTTAAATCATATCCGTATTTTTCCTTTAACTGCGGAACAAGGCTTTTATCCATAGGTTCGGAATATTTTTCATCCAAAATAAAATTAAAAACATGTAAATTTTTGCCTAATATTTTTTTCTTTTGCGCATATTTTTTAACTTTATTACTAAACACTACAATATTTTGATCTTTTGTTAAAAACCAAACGGGATGAGCGGAATACGGATCCGTAACAACAGTAATAACCGGAATATTAAGATTATATTCTTTTAGTATTTTATAAATAGGTTTAATTAAAAAGAAATGAAAAATTACAATTTTATCGGGTTTTTCCTTTAAAATCTGATTTTTAATATATGGCAATACTCTGCCTGATACTAACATACTGTTAAGTTTTGCAAAACCCGGAATTTTATTTATTCCGTATAAAAATTCAAAATACCATTTAGCTTTATTTTGCAATATTCTGTACCCGTCTTCTACAATAAACCGTGCATAAAACGGAGCTTCTTTTAGTCCATCAACCAAAATAGTTTTAATTTTACCGGAATATGTTTTTTCAATATAATTGGCAGCTGCTTTGGCGGGAGCTAAATGTCCGCCGCCAGTGCGCAGATAAAAAAACATATATTTTTCAATTTTATTATTTTCTTCCATAACTATTTTTTTCCAAATGATAATTTGTTTTTATCTAAAAACATAGGAATCATCCGTACTCATTTCCCCTTTTTCAATTATCTCTTCAATTTTATAAGTACCAAGTTTTCTCGATTTCAAAAACCCGGACCAAGCAGCTTCAGCTAATCTTCCGCTTTTAAGCATATCAAATAACCAGTCTTTAGTATAATCGGGATTTTCCTGTTTTATACCAACGTTTAATTCCACTAACCATTTACTGTTAAATATTTCCTGCGAACCGATAGCAGATGTTATTATAATAGGCAATCCAAGTCCGCAATAAAACGATAATTCACTTGGTTTTGTCCATAATATATCTGTTGTACGTATAACATTATTAAATTTTTCAAAATAACCAGTTAGTGTATCATCATAAATAATTTCAATACTGTTATCTGTTACACCAATCGATTTTTTTATATTTTCAAAATATTCATTAACTTCTTTTCTAATTCCGGCAACTAAATTTAACTTAAGTTCGCCGTTTAATATTTTCTCCTTTAAGCTATATACTATTTTCCCCCCAACTTCTTTTAAAGCTCCGGCTCCGCCTACGGCATAAGTAATAGTTAATTTTCTGTCATTTTTAAATTCTAAATTTTCTTTTCCTAAAAAGTGTTCAACGTTTCTTTCATGTAAATGGAAAAATCGGCGTTTAGGATCCAAATAAAACAACCGTTGGCCAAGATCTGCTTTTAGAACAGATAAATCTTTATCACCCAGCAAAGTTTTGGATAACGGGAATCCGGTTAAAAATATTTTATCGTCCGAAACACCATAAGCACGCAACCTTTGAGCCGCTTTTCCGCAGGGAGCAAAATATATAATTCTGCTGTCATAAGGATTTTTTGCCACCCATACTCTGTTTAAGTCAGCGTCACAAATAATACAATAAATTTTATCGTATCCTTTCATATCGGCAACTATAGCAGGAGCGTAAAAAGATGTTATAAGCGGAAGATATTTTGTGGAAAGTCGTTCCATCATACCCGAACATAAACCTTTTGACACAAACGAAAGTAAGGTAGTTACCTGAAATGTACTTACGGATAAATCGCGCATGGGATAAAAAGACGGAATATGTAAAAAGCTGTCTAAAATACTGAATATCGGCTTGCCAATAATAGGAATACTTCTTGCCCGCGAAAAAAGCTCATACCCGTTTAGTAATTTTTTCCATAACTTTCTTTCGGCAGGGGCACTATCGTCAGTAGTTCCAACAGTAATAATACCGCCTTCGGCAATATCAACAAGCGGGTTAACCGCCCTTTGATGTCCATAACCCATATCTGCACTTACAACCCATGCTTTATTTTTTTGTTCCGGCATACCTTTTTAATATCAAATTATTATTAGTGTAAAAAGAAATTTACAAATAATATTGTAAATAAGGGCAATTTTTTATTAAAAAGATATTATTTGTTTGTTAAGTTAAGAAACTTTTAAAATCAAGATTGGGAGAATAGTATTATTTAATTTTACGAATAAGCTCCATTATTTTAGCTTATTTAGTAAATATGGGCTCATGTTCAACATCATCCCCCCAATATCTAAATCGATATGTTAAGAATTTATTTATTGCATCTAAATCGGGTATCATTTGGTGACATTCTAATCCAAAAGCAGATAGTATTGTTAACATATAAACATTATGACCTTCAAGCATTGAAATTTCAGAATAGTAAGATACAGGTATTATAATAGCATCGTCAGGTTCAGGATTAGATATTGCATCTTCCATAAATGCTTTCATTTTTTGAGGATTATTATTAATTAATGGGAATCGTTGAACCCTATAATTTAAAGTTATATTTAGAATTACCATTAATATATGCCAGTCTTTCCATCCTTTATATTTCAATTGCGAAACAATTGAAAGGAATTCATTTGATTTCATAAGATTAGGTAATGTAAATCTAAGGCAGGAAGATAAGTTCTGATATCTACGTTGGATAAATTCTTTTGATTTAATTTCATTGTAGGTTAATCCAAGTTGCGATTTCCATTCTAATACGGGATGTGATTTGGTAATGAACTTTTGAGGGGAATTGGGAGGTTCAAAACTTGCCCTTGGTATTTTATTAAACTGCTCTACGGCTAAAAAATATTTATAAATTGATTCATAAGAGCGTGCAATAAATACTTTTGAAATTAAATCATTATTAAAACATTGCTCAATAATATTTAAGAATTCATCATGTGGTTTAAGCGAAAGATCAAATAATATTTTTGTTATTGCATCAGTACAATAGCTTTGAATATCTTTAAAGTTTAATTCTGAAATTACCTCGAAACAAGGGAATTTAATAACCCACTCTCTATTTTTATTACTAGATTGAGGTATTATTTCATATTTGAATGCTTTATCCACTAAAATTTCAATAGATACTTTTGTTTGAAGTAAAAACAAATCAACGCTTGACAGGTCACACAATAAAACTTGCGCAATTGCAGCGAATTGTTCAGAAATCGGAACCGCAAGATAAACATTTGAAAACCTTAATTCCCAGTCTATTCCTAATTCTGACCATCTAATAAATCTTTGACAACCAAGATCGTTCAGAGGAAGCGAATTATAATTTTCACGAATTTTTGTCCATAAATCGTTAGTATCACCCATTGAAAGATTCTTCTCTACTAATGGTATAGATTTTGAAAAATAACCATCAAGCCCCCAATTATCAATAAGTTTTATAAAAACATCATATATTGCTGGATGTATTTGTTTTGTAATAACAAGTAAAAATGAAGTATCATGGATAATTTTCGTTAAATCATCTATTCCATCTTCGGGAACAACTTTGTCTCCAAAAATATCATAACCAACTAAACCAATTTCAGCAAAATCAAGATAATTACACCATTGACCATTACTATAATTAATATTGATTAAGTATGAAATAGCTTCTATGAAATACTTTTTTAGTTCCGGCTTATGTGTCTCAATTGTAATAAATGCAGCTGCTATAAAATAATATTTCGCAGCATAAGTTAGTCCTAAATCATTATAAATATCACCGATTGCCAATATTGAAAGGATAGAACCTTCTAACATTTCATCAGCAAACCAATTTATTTTGGAAATATGCATCTGTTGAAGAGCTTTGGTTATTTCTCCTTTGTTGTAAAATTTCATTGCTCTTTCTTTGGCTTTTTCAGCTACTTTAAATCCTCCAAATCGTTTAGCTAACAACGCATCTATTTTCCCTAGTAATAAATTAAGTTCGTCATAATATTCATTAATAAACCCTGAATAAATTTCGATAATATTTGTGATATAATCGCAAAATCTTTCTAATGGATATAGCGGGCAATCTTTAGCTAAATCTGCTGTTTTATTCCAAAAGTAAATCGCTTCACTAAAATTGAAAGCTTTTGATCCATCAAAAGTTGGCAAAATAAAAGTACGTCCCTTAATCTCATATAAACAGCAAATATTTGTTAAACTTTCTTCTCTTTTTATTCTATCATCCAGTTTCTTTTCCAATATATTTTTATAATTCATCAATTTCTTTTCATCATACGAAAAAACATTATGACAACTTGCACCAACACAATATGTAATCAATGTCAATGCTTCATCAAAATCATAAGGCTTATTCATTGAATTAATGGATTCAAAATAATAATCTATTTCATCAAAGGTACATTCTAAAGTCTTCAGTCCACGTAATGAAGCTACTACTATCTCATAAATGGCTTTTCTTTTCAAATTCGGTTCATTGTTATTATTAGAAAATATTTTTAATTTACTAATCCAAAACAGTAAATCCAATTTGTAATTTTCATCAAATGTGGCAGTACGTGTTGTTGATTTTATTTCAAAGAAATCCGAATAATTTAAATCATTTTCTACTTTAGATTTCCATTTCAGCAATAGTTTTGTATACCAATTTGTATCATTTTGCTTTTTAGGAAACAAGTCATTAGGAATACTTAGATACTTTTCTGCAATCCAAAACATTTCATAATCAGACAAAAATTCTGCAATTGCTTGTCCATCATATATTTCCAAGCTAATAGTATGTTTTGTTTTACACCATTCTGCTATTTCGTGCCGCTTGGCAACTGGAACATCTTGTGTAAGGAAAAAATGAATTCCTTCAATATCAGGATCACCATTTAATATTTTGTTAATATCTGATTTAATTTTTGCATAAATATTTTTGATTTGAATAGTGCAAGCAAACGCAAGTGGTTTTTCCGAGGTCAAGCCAATAAAAGCATTGTCGTCAAACTGTTTGGATAGATAAGTTCTATATGTCTCAAAATCTTTACCTTGATCGCCCCCAGAACTTACAGGCCCGGTAGCAGGAAGAATGTTGCTACAAATCCTTGCCCTTGCTAAATGCCGACACAAATGCTCAAATTCATGATGTGCATTTCTTGCAGATAACTGATAAAGTTGAAAGCGTATTTGTGAAATAAGTTCGGCTATATTGTTCATATATTTATTTATTCATTTTCATTTTAACACTTAAAATATTTCCTCATGGCAATATTACAAAATATTTTCAAAAGCTTTACAAACTTTAGCAATTTAAAAACATCGGCTACAACCAATCTAATATTTATCAAATTTTAACGAATCTGATGTTATTTCTTTACCCAATAAAAACAAATCACCGACACTCGGTATAAATATTTTTGAAGTCTTATTGGAAAACACATAATCTTCTCTCAATTGCATTAACAATCTTCCTAAAGCATTTGTCCCAATGTAGTAGTCACCTTTAAGTACAGCACCCCAAACCTTACCATCTGGTGCTTCTTCGACTATCGGTAAATGCTCGGTTGATAGCAAAACCTCATATAATTTATCCCAATTTTGTTGTAATTTTATTTCTAAGCAAAATTTCATAATAACAAATCTAATTTTCATCCAATCTATTCTAGTAAATTCATAATATTTTTTGCTTTTCATTTTTGCCGATATTGGACTTTTTTGAACAATAATTTGTTGCTGTATTTCGGGATACCGTGGATATCTCAATGATTGATACAATGCTTCAGATGTTCTAAATTCAATTCCATTAATTATAATTGGGTACCCTGGAGCCATATTAGACAAACCACCAAATTTCTCTTTTGTCGATCTAAAAACAATACATTCGCCCTTTTTGTATGTTCTTATAGCACTCAAATCAATTATTTCCTCTGTTTTTTACAGGGAATAATGGGAACCAGTCGTTAAAACCCCACCAGAATACAAGTGGACAAGTATTTGAAATATTTCTCCACGTGAATGTATGGCTTCCGAGGCCAAAGGTTTTATATGATGGTAATGTAATCCCAAGTGGTCGTTCATTTTTTTTGGGAGTATTAATTCTGTTAATTATTTCAATACCCTTGTTAAGAATAATATGTTCATATCTTATTCTATTTTCTTTAGATGAATAGAAATTCTCAACAATTGGTAAATTAGGATCGCGATAAGCATAATCTTCGTTACTATTAGCCCATATAAGACTATCAAGATAATTTTCGTGTTCCGGCTGTGAATCATCCTTTATAGGATAAACATGGTTAAATGTTGGGTTAGGATTGAACAAATTAATTTTAGGATTATTTTCAATAGTATAAAAACGCCACCACTTAATATTGTTGACAAAATCTTCACCATAATCATTTGACATGGTATATTTTTTGTTGGATAAGCCCCAGGAATGTAGGAAAAAAAACAAACAAATTATTATCATATCATTAGGCAATTTATGATTCTCTTTTAGTTTATCAAAATCTTTTTTTAATGTACCCCCCGATGCAAGAACATCATCGATATAAAAACAGTATTTAGTTATAGGTTTTGGTTGAAAAATGTCAACATTATATTCACCGATAGTAATTTCATTAAGCATTCTTAACAATTCTGATTGACTTTTATATTCCGCTTGACAACTGAGAAAAGAAGTATTATTAAGTAAATCAGGAATATTTAATTCGTTGTAGCTTTCCCTAATTGTTTCTAAAGCATCAATTAAGTATTCTTTTGCCGCTTCATAAGAGATATACGACTTAGGTAAAATATGTATTAATTCTTCTAATAAAAATTGTCTGTCATTTACATCAAACTGTTTAACCCATGTCAACACATGGTCAGCATTCATAGTCTCATTATCAGGACGTTCATAATCGCTAATGATATTCACAATTTGTTCAGCAAGATTTTTCATTCAACTCCTCTTTTTCTTCTGTTAGTATTAGATACACCCATCTACCAAAGATTAGATTTTAACAATTACTTCATATAAGGCAATTGTTTGTCAAAAAAAATATAACCTAATTGAATTATTTTTTTGAAATACATTATCTTGACAATGTAAAATAGATCTCAGATTTTCAATTATTAAACATTCACAAACTAAGACTATTTGAATAAATAGTCAAGCCTTAATACACACTTATGATTCATTAATGCAATAAAATGTTTTTAGTATTTTGTTAATTTTATCACTAAACATTTCTAATATTCAAACAAAGGATAAAACTTTTACCAGACGACAAGTATCAAAAGGTAGAAATACAATGCACACCCAAATTATTTCTTTTCTTTATCACAACTGTTTTTTATATCACACGCCGTACACCCTGAACATCCGCTTTCTTTTTTGGCCGGTTTTTTCATTTTATAACCCGCAAGCAAAACGGCAGCGGCTAAAATTATAAAAACCCATATATCTTGTGTCATTCCAAATCCTTATTTAATTAAAAGAACATCCCAATTTGGTATGTTAAAAATGCAACAACCCATGCAATAGCTGTTGTATATAACATTGTAAATAAAGCCCAATTTAGGCCGGCTTCTTTTTTTATTGCCGTAACAACCGCAATACATGGGAAATAAATTAATACAAACAACATAAACACGTATGCAACTAAAGGATTAAACACTTTTTGTCCCTTTAAAGCTCCATGACGATGAACTTGTTCTTTTAATTTATTTTGAAGGCTGTTTGATGTTTCATCGGCATCAAAATCGGCTTGGTATAAAACTCCCATTGTTCCTACAACAATTTCTTTGGCTGCCAATCCTGTTATAATACTAACACCAATTTTCCAGTCAAAACCCAAAGGACTTAAAACCGGCTGTATAAAATGTCCCATTTTGCCAATATACGAATTTTCCTGTCTCTCCGATTCTTTTTGCAGTTTTAAATTGGTAACAACTTTTTCTTTATTATTAACATTACTGTTATTTATTTCATTAATCTGTTTATCGTAATTTGTGGAATATTTAACATCGCGCGGGAAATATCCCAATCCCCAAATAATTATTGACGCCAATAAAATAACAGTACCCATTTTATTAAGATACTGTGCGCCTTTATGCCACATGTGTACTGCCGTATTTCTTAATGTTGGTATCCTATACGGAGGTAATTCCATAACAAAAGGAACTTCTTCTTTGGCAAAAAATATTTTTTTCATTACTAAGGCAACTAAAACGGCAATAATTACTCCTATTATATAAATTGAAATAAGCACCAAACCCTGATTTTTAGGGAAAAACGCCGAAATTAACAACACATAAACGGGCAGCCTTGCACTACACGACATAAACGGAATTATTAACATTGTTAATATTCTGTCTTTCCTGTTTTCTAACGTTCTTGTGGCCATAATAGAAGGCACATTACATCCAAAACCCATTACAATTGGAATAAACGATTTACCATGTAACCCTATTTTATGCATAAGTTTATCCATAATAAATGATGCCCGCGCCATATAACCGGAATCTTCCATAAACGAAATAAAAAAGAACAATATTAGAATATTAGGTAAAAATATAATTACTCCGCCAACACCGCCAATTATTCCATCCACAATTAAATCGCGCAAAGCTCCGGCTTGCATATTGTTTTGAATAAACGAACCAAACATACTTACTCCGGAATCTATCCATTCCATTGGATAACTGCCAATCGAAAATGTTGCCTGAAACATCAGCCACATAAAAAAGATAAATATAGGAAAACCTAAAAACTTATTGGTTAAAAACATATCAATTTGAGCAGTAATTTTTCTGCTTTCTTCAATACCGGGCACAAATGTTTCCTGCAAAGCTCCAGCAATAAATCCATATTTAGCATCTGTAATTATACTGCTCGATTTTTCGCCGTATTCTTTTTCCAATTCCTGTATAGCTAAATCAATCTCTTTTTTTATTTTTGTGCTGTTTGGATATTTTTCAATCTGTTTAAATGTTGTTTTATCGTTTTCAAGTAATTTAATTGAAAGGTAACGCGATGAAAATCTATCTGTTATTTCCCTATTTTCACGTATTAATGGCTGAATTCGAGTAATAGCTTTTTCAATATTTACACCGTAATTTATATGTATATGCCTTACAATTGGGTCTTTATCTTCATAAACATCTATAATTTTGTCAAAAAGCTCTTTAATACCTTTCCCGTTAGATGCAACGGTTGGAATAATAGGAATTCCAATCATTTCGCCTAACGCTTTATGGTTAAATTTGGCTCCTGTTTTTTCAAGTTCATCAGCCATATTTAAGGCAATTACAACCTTAATATTCATATCTATTAACTGAGTGGTAAGATACAAATTACGTTCAAGGTTTGATGAATCAACAACATTTACAATAACATCGGGCATTTTATCAATAATATGAGAACGGACATATAATTCTTCGGGTGTGTATTCGGTTATGGAATAAGTTCCGGGCAGGTCCACTATTTTAAATGTATAATCGGATTGTTTAAATGTCGCTTCCCGTGCATCAACCGTTACACCTCCATAATTACCAACACGTTCGTGTGAACCGGAAGCGTAATTATACAAAGTGGTTTTTCCGCTGTTCGGATTCCCGACCAAAGCTACATTAATGGTATTTCCTTTTTCGCCGGCTGTGGTTTTTAAGCTATTTTCATCAACCATACCTTCAAATTTTATTTCTTCCAAAGTATATGCCATTTCGGGCGCAATTACTTCTACAAGCTGGGCTTCACTACGCCGGAGAGATACTCTATAATCCATTATTTCATATTCAATAGGATCCTGTAAAGGAGCATTTTTTATTACTTTTACTTCTTTGCCTTTAACAAATCCCATTTCGGTAATACGTTTTCTAAAGGCACCATGTCCTAAAACTTTGGTTATTATTCCTTTTTCCCCGGTTTTTAAATCCGAAAGTTTATATTCTTTAATATTTGCAGCATTCAAAATAATTTTCCTTTTAATTATATTCTTAATCCTAATCTTACAATTCCAACAAAAGCATTATTCAGCTTAAATTCTGCTCCCATAGGATTGATAACATACTGAATATCGGGTTGAATAAAAATTTTATCCGTTAATTGAGTTAAATAAAACATTTCAATTGTCGTTTCATTACTTTTTTTATTATTAAATTCCGCATAAGCAGCGGCAATTCCAAAAACATCATCTATCCTATTAACAAATAAACCCTTATAATTAATTCCGGCACCCAAATATAAATTATTTTCATTTTTATCCATTGGACAAATGCCCAATTGTGTAAAAAACGCCAGCTTGCCGCCATTTAATTTATCAGCTAATACTTGATCGATGGTAAAATAATAGCCGTAATTTTTAATATAATGCATGTTTTCTTTATCTTCATATAACAAATGATTATGATAATAAAATCCAAATTTATATGTTCCGGGCAAACCACCAATCCAATCAACCGAATAATCAAATTCCGCAACCGATAATATACCATCATCCGATTTAAAATTCCAACGTAGGTTGTTCGGGTTTTTGTCAAAATCATCCGGCAAACCATCATATCCTGCTACTTTTACCATTATTGATGGTGATATTTGCCACTGTACCTGAACACCAAGACCTGTTAAAGGAAAAATTGGAGTTGTAACATTGCTTGAAATTGTTGAATGAATACCAAACGAACCGTTTAAAAATAATGCCGCGTCATCACTTACAGCAAAGTCAGCCGCCATATCCTGTACACCAACTATAACCGCAAAATCATCAAAAGTGTGTTTATACCACAGTTCGTAAAGATAAGTATAATTTCCAGCCTCAATATTGGAAACACCCTGAAAATCGCCAACAAGTTTAGCAGTTGGAGTACTGCCGTGTGTATTGGCAATATTAACCATAATTTCGCCATTATTCCACATTTTTGCATTTTTGGTTTCAAGCGACAGCTTTAGATTCATCATTCCCAAATAATTGGTGCCTGTCTTTTTGCCCCCGTTTATATTATTTACCAAGTCAACTATATATGATCCTTGATATTTAATTGGTACACTTTTTTCTAATCCCCCTTCCTGAGCTTTTATGGCATTCCCAATTATCAATAATAATACAATTTGCAATAATTTATTCATTTAATTCTCTAAAAAACTATTTACATTAGTTAACTTTGTAGTAATATCTTTTAACTACAATACAAAACTATGCTATTAAGCATCTTAGTTCAATAGCCTTAAATAATGATAATTTTTACGATTGATCCCTTATTGTAGGGAGGGGATAATTTTTATTCGAAGTTTTCTAAGGTAATTATGTTATTAACTACCGCATAAATGGTTAAACCGGATACGGATTTAATACCGGTTTTTTGAGAAATGTTTTTTCGGTGTGAATTTACTGTATGTGTGCTTAAAAATAATTTATCCGCTATTTCTTTAATGGAATTACCTGCAACCAGCAATTTTAATACTTCAATTTCTCTAACAGTTAAAGTTTCCTGCTGATTCTGCTCTGTATGTATTACAGGATTTAATAATTTTTGCATCGAACTTACAATTTTATCGGGAGTATCGTTTATATAAATTAAGGTATCAAACAAATCGAGCAATTTTTGGTCAAACAACATATAAACATGTCCAGCCCATTTAACATCGGGATACTCTTTTTTAACAGTATGAAATAATTTGCTTTGATTTTGAATCACCACTGGATTAATTAAAACAATATCAATGTTTTTTATCAATTCGTTTTGACTGATATCATTAAGGTCGTTAGCTTTAGAAAAATGGAAGAACCCGATATTTTTACTTAAAATACTTATTAATCCTTCATAAATAATAAATGACGGTTCAACAATTAATATATTTTGGTTGTTATTTGTCATAATAGCGGCTTAATATGTTGTTCCATTTGCTCTACCAGCGGAATTAATATTTTATCTTCTATTTGGGCGTGAATGTTTAAATCAAATTCAAGGTCAAACAAACCAAATAAAAGTTCACGTCTTATTTCCTGGTCATTTTTTACAGGCAGGTATTTAATAAGCAGATTTTTTAAGTCTTCAAGTTTTTCTTCAATATTATCGTGGTGTTCTTTATATTCGGCAACCGAATAACTTCCTTCGGTTGGAACACCTTTTTTATTATTTATAACTGAATATAACGAAGTAACATAAGGGAACACAATTTTGTTTTCATAATCAAAATGGTCTTTAACTTCGTTGTAATATTCGTTAAAAAACTTTTCAGCCATTAATATTTGGGGGTGGTCGTTAAGTTCAAACATTTCCCTGAATTTTAACTGTATTTTGGGATATTTCTCCTCCAAATAGTTTTGGTGGCTTTTTTTAAGATAACAGATTATTGTATCTATGTCATCAAACGAATAATCGGCTTTAATATGCGAAACATGGCCATTAAATAGATTGGCAAGTGTTAAAAACAGATTTATATTAATATTATTTTCGGCGCATATTTGTTTTACTGTTTTTTCGCGCACCTCAAAACCAATTCCAAAATGCTCCAACATTAACATTAAATGCGGATTCCCTAAAATAATATCCACAACCTTCATATCGGGTAAAACAAAAATGTTATTTTTTTTAAACATAAGTAAGTTTATTTAATGGTTTAGTTTTACCGGTTTAGTAACCGAACACCCGGCTTTATTATACATCCAACAATATTTGCACTGTAAAAGTTACAAAACAATATTTTGTTTTTAACAATACAAAGGTAGGGAAATTTTTATAAAAAAGGTAAAAGACCACAAAAGGCATATATAAAATTTCTAATTTGATTTTTAATATTATTTTAGATAGAATTGGATATTATTTATTCCATTCTATCTAAGAACTTAATTTTAAAATACTTAAATACAACTTAATCATTACTTTTAGTTTGGAATATTGTAATATAAAATAAAATCTCCAACAATTAATTTTACACCGACTACAAAAAATCTTTCCAGGGAACAATACTTAATAATATGATAAAAAAGGCAATAAAAAACATCCATGGTAAGACGGCTTCGATAGTTGTAAAAGGGTGGTATAATTTTTTATTTTTCCCCGCCCCAACCACAAACTCTTCCGCATTATATGGCTTTATAGGCAATAAATATTCAATACTGCGAATAACTTTAAATTTACCGTTATTTAAGCCTCTAAATGACAATATTAACCGGTACCATGTGTAAGAAATAAACAAACCAAATACAGGGGGTAACCATAATAAATTTGAATAAAACTCGGCTTTTTTTTCTATTAATAAATAACCTAAAACACTTATAAGTGCTGTACAAAGAGATAAATAAAACGAATTTGCTGTCTGTCGTCTTTCGCTTATTTTATCCGCCATTTCAACACACAGCCGATATTGTTCAAATATGTTTTTTATATATTCAGCTTTTTTTTCATCCTTATAATCACAATTTATTAAATATTCTTCTAATTTTTCATTTTCGTTTATTTTTTCCATAAAACTATTCCATTAACTAATGTATAATAACATAAAGTATATCTATTGATTTTTTAATATTTCCCCGCCAATATTAATGCGGGGGAATATACAAAACTTTAAAAATTAAATTATGGGTAAATAATTATTCATATTTAGTTTCAAATGCCATTATTAATTATTTGTGTAAAATACTATCTGCACTTTATACTTTTTTTCCCAGGAAGATTCAATTTTCGATTTCGCCCCTAGTTTGTCGTTCACAATAATTGATATTAATTCATACTCATAAGTTTCTTTAATATCTGAGGTTGTTGTCTCACCTGAAACACATAGAATATATTTATCTTTTTTATTAGTTAAACTCACTTCAATATTAGCATTATTAGTATTTTTTGTGTCTAAAATTAAAACAAACAATGCAAGAATCTGTCCGCAGGCAACTGCTTGTTCAATTCTTAAAAGAATACCTTTGTCAATAAACCCAGTAATAATATTAACCTTTTGATTATTTTTAATAATTCCAATCAAACTTCCAAAATATTTATTCATATCAATTATTGGTACTTCAGATGATTTTGGATTAACCATACAGATTTCATCTTTAGGACCTTCTTCGTTATATGCAATAAGGTTGGACTCAAAAAGAAGCTTAAGTCCATCAATTATATTTTGTGATTTTTTTTTATCTAATTTTTTAAGAATCCCTAAATTTAGTTTTAGATCTCCCTTTATAATTATTTGGTATTTTTCTTGAAATTCCAAACTTTTTTGTAATCTTTCAAAAAGATTTATGTTTTTTATAACAAACGCAATTTGCATTGCAATATTTTCGAGCACTTGTTTAATTTTATTTGTTTGTATCTTTTGATCCTTTACTTTTATAATATTTTGCATTTTATTATTAGCTATAATAACACCAATAATTTCTTTATTAAATAATACGGGAACTCCAATTAGTCTATTTTTTGTAATAATCATTTTATCATTTGTTATTTTTTCACTAATTTCAATCATTTGAGTTTCCGGATTTAGGTCGGGTTTCCCGTTCTTAAACCATAAAGCTTTTCCATCATTATCTTTACTGGGATTAATTTTTATAATAAATTCATCGGATTTTAATAGTGGTTTAATTTTTTCATAGATTGTTTCAAAGAAGTGCGTATTATTATTTTCAATAACATACTCTCCAATTTTCTTAAATACTTCCAATTGGTTGTTCCTGATTTTTAACTCAGTTAGCATTTTGTTTTTCATAATGCCAACTGCGGCTTGATTGCATATTGCCTCAATTAACCGAGTAGTATTATCGTCAACATTGTGTGTCAACTTGCTAAATAACGAGATTACACCTATTACTTCATCACCAATTTTTATTGGGATAATAATAATGGATTTTGCATACTGCTTTAAACCTTCGGAAATTTTATATTCAGTACTTTCAGTATTTGCAATAAATAAATATTTCTTTTTATCAATTACTTTTCTTGTTAAGCCATCTTTATCTTGTAATCTTGGATCCGGCAATTCCAGGTTAACCGGATATTCGAAACTCTCTGTCTGTTTAATCTTTTTACCGCTTTTTTTAATAAGCTTAATTGAACCGGAAGTAAAATTTGATATTAATAATGCACTTGAAATAATTTGTTTTAACATCTCATCTATTTCATTAACAATAATCCGCTGTGACAAATTACTTATAAACTCAGCATTTAAATGATTTAGATAAATCGCCTCGAGTGATTTAGTAAATCCATTTATGGCCTTAGCATCAGTCTTAGAAAATTTATTCCCTAATTCACCATCAACACATAACACTCCAAGTGTCCATTTTTTTATTTTAATTGGGAATACTGCTAAACCTGTAATTTTTGTTGAAATACCTCTAACTTCAATATAATCAGCTTCTTCTACCGGATTATCAACCAATATCTTTTTAGGCGTATTAAATACTTTTACTGCAAGTCCGTTTTTTTTCCCTCCCTTAATAACGAATTTTCTAGTAAGAATTTTATCCTCATTAACGCCACAGGCAATAATTGGTACAAGTTTTTGCTGGTAATTATCGTATTGGGGCATAAAAATGGAACAATTTTTATATTTATTTCTACTAATAAACTCTTTCATTAAATTATAAATATTTTCCTTCAATTCCTTTTGCTCAACAAATATCTGAGCTAATAGTCTGCTTATTTCAATATCTCTATTTGCTATTTGTTTATTTTCAAATTCATACACATCAACTAAAAAGGATTTGTTTTTCTTTTGAAATTCATTTATTATTTGTTCATATTTTTCTTTTTGATAGAAGTCCTTTTGATTATGATCTAAAGTAATTATTGCAATCAGTTTTTTCTTTTGATAGACGGGAACACAGATCCACGATTTTACATCATAAGTCGCTGAATGTGTTTTATCAAAATCATTTTCATTTTCAGTATTTGGCAAAAAGTATATTTCATTTTTTTTTATAAATTTTTTTATTAATTTATCTTTATATACATCGCCCAAAAGTGTTTCATCTATTTGATCAATTCCAAAGCCATCAAAAGCAAATAATATTCTGTAACCGGGTTGTATTATTTGAATTGTTGCTTTTGTATACTCAATTATTTGTTTTAGTTCATTTAAGTATTCAAAACTTCTGGTTCTAAAATCAATTTCGGTATTAATATTATTTGAAGCCTCACTCATTTTTTGAGTTAATAATTTTACACCATTTTCTTTTTCAATTTTACTTTTAACATCAAGAACAAAGGCTAAAAATGAAGATATGTTTTTTAATATCTTTAGATCATCCTCATTAAACGCATTTTCATTTTCATAATCTTGGATAGCCATTACACCGTATACAAATTCTCCAATCGCTATCGGGGCTCCAATCCATACTTCAGCCTTTGGGCCAACTAGCTCTAATCCATACAAGGTTTTTAAGTTTTCAAAATCCGAACCACTAACTCTTTTAGGCTTTTGGGTTTCTCTTACATAATTTGTAAGTCCATGTTTTAATTCTTCTAAAGAGAATTTTTTAATTGGTTCTTTTTCATCAAAGTAATATGGGAGTGTATATTCCTTTAGATTTTCGTCATATAGTGCAATATAAAAGTTTTTTGCTTTTAACCTTTTTTTGATGTAATCTTTAATGTGATCATAAATAAATAATGTATCTTTATCTATATTATTATTAATCTCCTGATAAAGCTCATACAAATGATTTAATCTTTCATTAAGTTCCATATTTTTTCCTGTTATCTTTTAATTTTAACATTAGTTCTATTTTTAATATTTATTTTACATAAATAATCTACAATAAGTGAATTTCACTTTCATGAGGGAAAGTAATTGTAACCTCGAATCCTTTAGTAATATTAATTAAGTATTGGCCTTTTAATTTATCATCGGTTTGAATTCTAACTAACGCATTGCCAAAAGTTATACTCTCTTGATTACACAAATTCCTATCAACTCCATCTCCATTATCAGATACAATTAATTCGTAATTGTTTTTAGTAAATCCAAACCTTATAACAATTTTACCCTTTTCTTTATTATTAAATGCATGTATAAACGAATTTACAATTAATTCGTTAAGTATTTGACCGCAGGCAATTGCACGTTCAATTGGAAGATTGATATTGTCAATTTTTTTCCACACAGTTATTTTTTTGTTTTTGTTGTATGTTTTTACAATAAATTTAATAAGTGAATAAAAATACGTTTTCATATTAATTGTATTTTTCCCCGGGTTTAAAATTAAATATTCATAAGCGGCTAATGAAGACTGTATACGAATTTTTAATTTATTTTTTATATCTGGGTGCTGGTTTTCATCCAAAAGCTCTATTTGGAATAATACAGATTCGAGAGTTTCTTTAGTTCGCTTTAATATTTCCTCTTTTATTTCCAAATTATTTTGTACAGCATTAAATATTTTTACATTATTAACAACAAATGCTATTTGTGATGCTATATTTTCAAGAATCATTTTAGTGTTTTCATCAAACTTATTAGGCTCATTATGTTGTACCGATATGATACCTATAATTTCTTTATTAAAAAATATAGGAACACCCAACCATGATTTTTGTCTTTTAGTTATAATTGTTGCTCTTTCGGGAAGATTAGCTTCTTCAATATCATAATTCTTAATTAAAAGATATTTATTTGATTCAACTATTATTTTGCTTAATCCACTTAATTGTTTTTTTGATACAGTAATATATTCATCATCCATTATCCATAATGGAGTTTCAATTTCGTTTGTGTTTTTATCATATATACTTATAAAGAAATTATTTGTATCAATAATTGGTTTTATTTTTTCATATATAGTTCTAAAAACATGCGAAGTAGTGTTCTCTAATACATAATTGCCAATTTCCTTAAAAACTTCCAATTGTTTATTCCTAATTTTTAGTTCATTTAACATTCTAGTTTTCATTATTCCTGCAGCAGCCTGATTACATAATGTTTCTAGAAGTGGAACAATGTACTTGTCAATTTTGATTTTCATTCTACTATAAATAGATATTACGCCAACTATTTCGCTCCCAATTTTTAATGGAACAATTATCATGGTTTTTGCAAAATTTTTAAGCTCTGTGGAAATAATTTCTCTTGAGTCATCGGTATCTGGAATTACCAATGTTTCCCCTTTTTCAATTACATTTCTTGTTAAACCCGAAGGATCCTCTAACTTTGGATCAGGCAAATTTAGATGAAGTGGATACTCAAAACTTTTTAATAATTTCAAACAATCGCCTCTTTTTTCAATCAATCTTATTGTACCGGAGGTAAAATTGGAGATTAATAACGCACTTGAGACTATTAGCTTAAGGATTTCATCTTCCTCCTCCTTAATTATTCTAATTGACATATTTTTGGAAAAATCTCTTCCTAAATTTATCAAAAACACATTTTCTAATTCTTTAATAAATGGATTTATAAGTAAAAGATCATTTTTGGTAAATTTTTTATTTTGTTTGTTATATATACAAAAGGCACCTATGATTCTTTTAGTCAATGTAATTGGGTACACGGCAATACCCGGCAATATTTCATATTTGTGCCTTGGAGGTAAAAAATTCGCTTCCGGTTTGTTTGTAATAATACGCTTTCCGGACGAAAATACTTTAACAGCCAATCCATTATTTCCCTCTTTGTCAATTGCAAATTTTCTAGTTAAAATACTATCCCAACCATCTCCGGCTGCTAAAAATGGAAGAAGTTTTAATTGATAATCATCATACTGTGGAAAGAATATTGAACAATTTGAATATTCGCCTTTTTTAACAAATTCTTTCATCATATTAAACACATTATCTTTCAGATCTTGTTGTTCTATTGACATTTGTACTAATAATTTACTTATTTCCAGATCTCTGTTTTTTCTTTGCTCATTTTCAAATTCATATGCTGCAATTATAAATTCTTCAATAGATTTGGAATATTCCTTTAGCTTGTCCTTAAATCCAGCCTCAGTAAAATGATTTTCCTTTTCGTAATCCATTGTGATTATAGCTACAGGCTGAGATCCTTTAAATATCGGGATACAAACCCATGATTTCACATCGAAGGTTGTTATGTGCGTTTTGTTGAATAAAGGTTCTTTATAAACATTGGGTATGTAAAAAATATTTTTCCCCGTTAAAATGGTTTTTATTAGTTTGTCTTTATTTATATCACATAAAAGTTTTTCATCTATTTGCTCATAACTAAATCCATCAAAGGCCAAAATAATCCTATACCCTTTTTGAATTATCTGAATAGTTGCCTTGTTGTAATTAGCAATTCCTTTAAATATAGAAAGTATTTCGTAACTTTTATCTCTTAATTCTATTTGTTTGCTTATATTATTGGAAGCTTTAATTAAATCTGAAGACAATTTATTTACAGCCTTTTCTTTGCTTATTTTATTTTTTATTTCAAATACAAAGGAAATTAACGTTGAAATACTTTCAAGAATTTTTAAGTCGTCATTATCAAAAGCTTTTTCATGTTCATAATCTTGTACAGCAATAAGACCTATAATTACATCTGCCACAATAATCGGGGCACCCAACCATATTTTAGCTTTTTTCCCAAATAGCTCAATTTTTTTATCATCAATAAGCTTTTGTATTTTTTTTTCATCAAGCAAACAGGCCACTCTCTGTTGTATCACGTAATTAGTAAGTCCCTTTTTTAGATCTGCCAGTTCAAAACTTTTATCGGGTTCTTCAGTATCATGATAATAAGGGAGCGAATATTCGTGCCTAAATTCGTCATATAGGGCAACATAATAATTTTTTGCATGTAATCGTTTTTCCAAATAGTCTTTAATATTCTCAAAAAGATAAAACGTATCATTATCAATTTCACGATTAATTTTTTGATAAAGTTCATTTAAATAATTTAATCTTTCAGTTACTCCTATTTTTACCATATCTTTCCCCGTATTGTAAAGCTAACTTTTTTATGAAATTTTATATTAGATAGTGTGTTTTTGTTTTATAAAAAGATTAATTAAGTAAAATAATCTTTTTTAGGTATTTTAAATAAAACAAATCGTAAAGGTAATATTGAAGTTTTGTTTGTAGATAAATAACAAAGGTATTAGGTTGGTTATTATAAATATTATTTTGTTTGGTATTATTAAATTGAAGGTATGCTAATACATGTTTTCGCAATTTAGATATACACTTATCAACATGGAATGTTATTGGAGGATTGGATATAACAATAATATAATTAATTAATTTATTATTGTTTTTGGAATTATATTTAACCAATTTGTATTCATTCAAACATGGAGCTTTTCCCTCCCCGGCACATACCAGCATCTATATCCCCGTAAAAATTATGTAAAACTAAATATCAAATAATTATTAAATAATAATATTTTATAATTGCAACAAATACTAGAATAAAAATTTTACAATATCTTAATAATAAATTAATAAGTTTTTATTAATTTCTCAAACTTATTATTTTCTTTTTTATCAATATTTTATTATTACTTAATAATTTTATAATAAATTCATTATTATTTAACATTATTACTAAATTTTTGAAGGGAATATTTATTTTAATTATATTAATACTTATTGTTACGTTTAATTATGATAAATAATTAATCTTAATAAAATGAAATATTATTATATTTTATTTTATTATTTGCAATAAAATTTATTTTTTAATTTTATATTATTCCAAATATTTAATTAACTTATATTGTATTATCTCGGTTTGGTCATTATTATTATTATAAACAAAATGTTGTTTTTGTCTTAAATCAAATGGAATAGAATTAATATCTTGTGTCATTAATATTGTTTTTTTACCGTTAGCGTGAGCATATCCCAATTCATAAAATACATTAGGACATGCATTAGTTAAGTCAGCTATAACCAAATCAGCGCATATAATTCTTTCATTTACTATATCCATTATATTCCTTGCTTCATATACTTCATCTGCCCGTCTACATTCATAACCTAACTCTTCTACGGTTTTTTTTATTACAGTATATGTATAATCAAATTTTTTATCAAATGGCATTATTACAAAACAAATTTTCCTCGCGGCTATAAAGTTTAGTATTCGAAATATTGAGGCCAATTTTTGAACTGAAATTAAACCTTTTTCGTCAGCTTCAAATAACTGTTTTTTACATGAAGTACAATATTCTCCTTTTTTAATACCTAAATCCATATCATAAAAATTTTCACATAAATCATTCGGGCAGCCTCTAGTTTCATCATGTATTTGCGTAATCTGATTTTCAACGTCAGGCAAAATACTTGCAATTGCATACATTATATAATCTTCTATGGCTTGTTTTGAATGTTCTTTATGTGAATATGTGGATATGACAGCACATGAATTATCGTTAATTGTAATATCTTCGTCAATTAATTTGGCATTAGTAATTGCAATTGGGTATTCGGACAAATCATAATCGTTTCGAACCATATATTGTTTGATGACTTTCCAAAGATATGAGTCGTGATATCCTTTTTCCGGTGCCGGTTCTTTAAACTTAATTGTTTTACTGCTTAATTCAAACAGATATTCTGTTTGTACTCTCTCCAAATTTTGGGCAACATAGTTAAGTGCAGAAGTTACTTCTTCGCCAACTTGAATTAATCTTATTTTTTTCATTTTAAATGAACCCCCTAAATAATTTAGTTAATATATATACATATAAATTTATCTATGTAAAATAATTATATTTAAAATCCAATTAATCTCACAATAACTTCAAACGAACAAACACTTCTCCCATTTGTGTCATATATTTTTTATGTATTTTAATTACCAAATCACATATTATTTTTTATAATATAATATATGATTTTTTATAATATAACATATTATTTATTTCATAAATACAAATGTTTTTTATTATCATCTATTTCACTCATTTCGCTTTCCCTTCAATATAGGTAATATAGTTTTCCCCATCTTTAGACAGTTCAAGATTGCCATTAACAATATCTTTATCCAACAAAATGTAACTTAATCTATAGATAGGGACGTTTTGTATTCTTTTGCTGGTAAATACAATTTAATTTTCGGAATAAGATATTTTATAATTAATAGTATGTCCCTCATTATCAAAATATATTGCGCTTGTAACTTCGCCTGTATAATCAGGGTAAACAATCATTAAATCATTGTGTACGGTTTTAGGTTTATTCTCTTTTGCCTCGTATTTGGAAAAACTTTTACGTACTAAAATATTATTATCACGTTCTAATTAAAAAAAAGCCCCGCAAATATTTCCACAGGGCTTTTTTTTACAAATAACCAATTTTTTATTTTAAAATCATCATCTTTTTAATTGTGCTAAAATTCCCCGCTTGAATTTTATACATATATATGCCTGATGATAAAGAAACTGTATTAAAATTAACATTGTAAAATCCCGCATTTTGCTCTTCATCAACAAGTGTGGCCACTTTTTCCCCGGTAATTGAATAAACTTCCAAAACAACTTTACAATTTTTGGGTATTTGGTATTTTATTGTTGTACTGGGATTAAACGGATTTGGATAATTATTCATCAGCCTAAATTCATTAGGAATTCCGGTTTCTTCTTCAGAAACAGAAACAGTAGAGGATGTTGTAAATTTATTATATTGTGCGTATTTGCCAAATCCGTTTTGGTTTCCTGCACGTACTCGCCAATAATAAACTTTATTCAAATCTAATCCCGCCGCATTATAAAATGTGGTCGATAATGTGCTGTCATTTATAACTGCGTTAGTAAAAAATATGTTTTTACCTATCTGAATATGATATTTATCGGCACCAATTATTCCCTCCCAGCTAAAACCGACAGGTACGGGTACGTTTGTGCTATTATTTAATGGTGCCACCAAAACCGGTTTAGCCAATTGAGTAATAAAACTCATTATTCCGGAATACAAATTGGGGAAAATTTCGTTCCCCGCACTCACTTTCCAGAAATATTTTTTATTATTTTCCAGTAGCGTTACTTCGTGCGGCGTTGATAAAATTGAACTATTTTGATAAACATTATTAATAAATAACGAATCAGTTGAAACATCAAGGGAATAATAATTAGCACCCATTACTGGTGTCCATTCAAAAACCGCCGGATCATTTGCGTAACAAATATTACCGTTTAACGGCCTAATTACTTGAGGAGAAATAAAAGCAGCTATTGAAAACGAATAGTTACAAATACTATAAATTGCCGGATTCGATTTATCCTCAATTTTAACAAAACAGTTATTCGATATTCCCGCCGGTATTAACATATTGTATTGTAACGAATCGGCCGGATAACCATCGGCCATTAACTGCCAGCTGACTTTATTATCTTTTGATAAATAAATATTAACTCTTTGTATACTATTTCTTAACCATTTAATTAATATTCTGCTTCCTTCGGCTGCAATTTCTTCTCCTTGGGGATTAATCAAATATAAAAATGCAAAATCGGCTTCCGGTAATTCCAACTCAAAAGCCGATCTTCCATGGGTAGCCGCACGTAATAATCTGGTATTTCCATATTTTACATAATCAAAATCAATTACCGGAACCACAGGCATACCATTGTTAATTCTACTCCAATTAGTTCCGCCGTTTGTTGTTCTATATACACCAAAGTCATTGGCCGTATATAAATATCCAGGTATTTCAGGGTCAATAAACAAATCGCTATGTGGTATATCCGGCAAATCGCCGCTGATATTTGTCCAGCTAATTCCTAAATTTTCCGATTTATATATTTTCCCCGATCCAAATCCACTGCGAACAACATAAATAGTTTTTCTTTTTAACGGATCTGTTTTAACATTAGCTATAAAACTTGCAGGCCCGGGAATATTATTTGATATATCATTCCAAGTTTCTCCCTCATTTGTAGATACCAATACCGGAGGAGCCGTTTGATAATTTCCACCGGCACAAAAAACCATAATTTCCGGATACAAAACATTCTGAGCAGCAGAAGTAATACTTGCCGGAAATTGTCCGGTACCGGCAGTCCAGCCGCCTCCCGCATTTGTTGATATCCATATTCTGTTAGTAATAACATAAAGCTTATTATGATTTGTAGGATGCATAAAAAAAGGAGCGTTCCAGTGTTTAATTTCATTTGCCGGATATAATGGTGGAATATAACTGAACGAATTAGTTAATCCGCCGTTTGTACTTTTCATCAACATCCCTTCTTGTGTGCTTATGTATATAATATTTGGATTTACGTAATCAAAAAAACCGCTCATTCCATCTCCTGTACTGCAAAAATCCCAATTTGTAGCTCCTCTATCACGCGTTATAGAATTACCATTATCCTGAGCACCGCCGACTAATATATTTCGATCTGCTGGATGGGAGGCAATAGAATAAAACTGAATTGTGGAAATACCGTTGTTTTTATGATTCCATGTATTTCCGGCATCAAGTGATTTATATACACCCCCGTCACAAGCTATATAAACAATTTGTGGATTTGATTTTGAATACACAATTTTATGATAGTCACAGTGAATTGGTGTACCCCAAAGATCGGTATAACCCGGCATACGCATCACACCAAAATTATTTCCGGTTGATGTTTTATGCAGCTCAATATTCCCAACCAAAGCCGAATTGGGATCATCCGGTTTAACTGCAATACAAAGGTCATAATTGCCCTGATCGTACCAATTATACATTGCATGGTAACCACCAAGTGGATTACTTGATGATACCTCACTCCAGTTAACTCCTCCATTTGTGGATTTGTAAACTTTGGAAATGGTCCCGGCATCCTGCGGGAAAACGTATCCGTAAATTATTTGAGGATTACCAACACACAGTGATATCTGCATACGGCTTATGTTGCTTGAAACCGGGAGACCATTATTACTTTTTACCCACGTAATTCCTTTATTTGATGATATATAAAATCCGGAATTTGCATTTCCACCCCCAACTGCTGCATAAACCAAATTTTCATTTGTCGGATGACATTCAATGTCAAATGCTTTTGGTGTAACTAATGTATTCACCCAGGTAAGCCCGCCATTTGTACTTGTCCAAACACCGGTTTTTTCCGGGATAAAGTTAAAACTATTTCCGGCCGCCAGCGAGGCATAAACATAATTTGAATTATTTGGATTCACTACAATATCGGCAAAATGTGTTCTTGAATTAAGCGATTCACCAATTTTTGCCCAACTTCCGCCTCCGTTTGTTGTTTTATACAACCCGTCTCCATAATATATAAACTGGTTATAACTAGCCCAAGCTTCACCTGTCCCTGCATATACCACCTCAGGGTTATTAGGATCAATTGCAATAGCACCAAAAGAGATAGAATTAAAATTATCGCTTACTGTAAGCCAACTTTCCCCACCATCGGTCGTTTTCCAAATTCCTCCGCCGGCCGCACCCATATAAACAATATTAGGATTTGTAGGATGTATATCAAGTGCTCTGGCACGGCCACCTGAAACACCCCAATGACTTGGGAAGTATTGAACTATTCCTTTAGGTCCAATCGGCTGCCATTGTAACGTTGTTGATTTATCGAGCAAAATTTTTGCTTTTTCTTTTGCAAATTCCATATTTAATTTTGTTAAACTAATTGTATCGTTTGGCAAAGCCCGTTGTCTAAAAAACCACTCCATCCTTTTAAAATATTTCCGGCTTTTAATATTTTCCGGCACTTTATTCCAAACATCATTTTCCTGTGGATAAACAAATGAAACCAATGCAAATAAAACAAACAACAAGATATTTTTTTTCATTTCTCACTCCTTAATAGAATATTTATTCAAATATTTAAGAAAAGCCACTTAAGTTGTCGGCTAAATTTTTTATATTTTTTCTAATACCAAAAACATAATTATTCACAATTTGGCAGCAATAAAACCAATAAAAAAAAATTAGAATTAACTTAATAAAACAAAATGAGATAAGTTAAAAACCTTCGTGAGCGCAAAAAATTGGGTGTGAACGGTATAAACTTAATCCGCCTTATAACAAATGGAGTTAATGTGTTTTGTTAATTAGGAATTGTTAAATTTTACGTAAGAGGAAAAGCATAAGCAGTTTAATTATCTAATTGTCAAAAAAAGAGTTCCTTTTTTATTTTTGAAGCATATCTTCTACTTACAATAACTAAATCATCCATATATTTCATTTTAATTTGCAAGGAATAATTTTCGCCTCTATCTATTTTTTCAACATAGTTGTTGTTAATAATAACCGACCGGTGAACTTTAGTAAATGAATCTTTTGGCAGACATTTTTCCCAGTTGTTTAACGATTTATTTGTTAAACCTTTTAATCCTTTTGTTGTAATAATTTCAGTAAAATGATCGGCCGCGTTAATTTTAATAATTGAATTTATCTTTACAAAATAATATTTATAATTAAGCTGTAAATAAATTGATTCCTCGTTTGAAAATGAATTATTTATTGATATTTCCGATTTTTCTTTTTCATTAAGTCTATCTATTGTAACAGCTAAACGTTTTGGATTAACAGGTTTAAGTAAATAATCACACGCATTAACCTCAAAAGCCCTAATGGCATATTCATCATAGGCGGTTACAAAAATCACTTTTGCAAAAACATCTATTTTATCAAACAAGTCAAATCCGGTTTCACCGGGAAATTGAATATCTAAGAATATTAAATCGGGATTAAATTTTTCTATTGCTTCAACAGCTGTACTTATATTTTTAGCTTCTCCAATTATTTCAATTTCGGGAAATGACGAAAGCAGCATCATTAAATCGGCACGTGCAAATTTTTCATCATCAACAACAAGGGTTCTGTATTTTTTATCTTTATTCATGGTTGTTATACTTTATTTTAATAACTACTTTAACGTATTCCTGTTCTTTTATTATCTCAAACGAATGATTATCCGGCCAAAAATTATCCAACCTCTTTTGTATATTTATTAATCCTATTCCGTTATTTTTTGTCTCCGATTTTGATTTTTCATCAATCCATTTTCCCGTGTTTTTAATTTCAATAATTAATTCATTATTAATTAGCTTTGACACAATTGAAATTTTTAACGGCATTTTGCTTGTATGCATACCATATTTAACAGCGTTTTCTACCAATGGGTGAATTAAAAATATTGGGATGTTATAATTTTCTGTAGCCGTTTGTATGTCATATTCAACAATTAAATCCTCATTGTAACGTACTTGTTCTATATTCAGATAAAGTTTGGTTATTTCAATTTCCTTTTTTAACTGCACTTCGTTATTTTTTCCTTCATGTAACGAATATCTAAGAAATTCAGATATTTCTGTTACCATTTCTCTTGCTTTATCCTGATTAACATAAATTAAACCGCGCAATGAACTTAACGAATTAAACAAAAAATGAGGGTTTATCTGATATTTTAACATTTCCAACTGTGAGGTTCTTAAAAGAGTTCTTTCTTTTTCTAATTGATTTTCATGTTCTGCCCACTCTTCCCATATTTTATAAGCAAAATATAAACTGCTCCACAATAAAATAATTGTAAAATTAACAGTTGTCCATCTTAATGTGGTATATAATTTAAATATCAACGGTTCATTATTTAACAAATGATAAGTGGTCATAATTACTACATACCAAAGAAACGTAACAATATACGAACATAAAAAAACCAAAGCTACTAAATACCCAATTTTAACTTTATGCCATATGTAGTTTTTATATAAACACCGCAAACAAAAAGTAATTAAATAACCATCAATTATTACGCAAATTAATAAAACAAATTCTATCAGCGATTCAGTAGTATACGGATTAGTAATTAATTTATTAATCCAAATTATTATCCAAAAAGATGTATGCCCAAACCAAAATAAAAATTTCCTGTTTGATAAAAATCTTTTAAAAATTTGGACGTAATTCATTATTCGGTAAAATCCATTTATTTATAATAATTTATCTAATTTAAAGCTATTATTTCCATTTTGCAAGGATATTAAATCTGCTTTTTTTAATTCGATTTTAACCGATCCCGCCCATAAACCAAAACGGCCGCAAAAATGCAGCCGTTTGAATTGTCATAAAACTAAATATCTACTTAAAACGCATAACTGACAGAAACAAATCCCAATGTTGCATTACCGCCGCCAATATTATTTAATCCTTGTCTAATAATATCATCATTAACCGTTGCGTCAAGTGAAAAACCTTCAAAATTAAAACCTAACCCTAAAGTAAAACCATCATTGGCACCATAAGTTGTTTTTGTGGTTTCATATCTTTGAGTACCTTGCATTTCGTGTGTTATTTCAGAACTGGTAACGGTTTTATATCCTATTCTGGCAACTAACCAACTTGTACAATCCCATTCAACACCAAAATTCCATTGTATTCCAGTAGTCGATTCTTTAATTTCAGGAGTAATTTTTCTATATTTTATCGAATTATATATAATTGAAGGACCACCAGCTAATAAAAATTTATCTACTTTGTAATTAATGCCTGCTCCTATTAACAATTGTGTGTGAGTTTCTAAATCATCACTTTTTATATTTGCATATATTGGTTTCTTATTTATATCTAATTTACCTGTGGAGGTGAGGAAATTAACAACAGGCACAAACTTCATTTTTTTATTTAGCGTTATAAAGGCGCGGACATCGGCTTTTATAACAATTTGAGTAGCTTCACTATTCCATTCACTTTCAATTGATTTTAATTTTGGAAAAAGCATGGATAGTCCGATATCAAGTTTATTATTGTTCGATAAATCAAACAATATTCCAGCATTAATTCCAAACTGCGAATATTCCGACAAATAATCAGTTAATGTATCTGCTTCATAGTCTTTTTTACTTTGATTAGTTAAATAAGATATTCCCAAACCAATGGCCATCTTTTCAAATTTATAACTTGAAAACAATTCGGTATTATTATTTGGTTTTGCCCAATCAAACAACAAGCCCATTGGATCTGATGATGTAATGCTAGTTTCGGAATATTGATCATTTCTGGTTAATATTGCCCCAACGGTAAAATCATCGTTAATCCGTAAATTTACTCCTAAAAACTGATTATATCCATCATCTCCTCCTTGTGTTCTTTTTGAGCCAATGTCACCCCAAATAAAATTATCATATAAACTACCATAAGCTGGATTTGTTTTTAAATCTTGCGGATCTTCAACATATAAATTATCACCTAAACTCATTATCCTAGCTAAACCACCGGACCTTTTGATTGTTTCTTGTGCATAGTTGTTATTTAACAAAATTGTACTAATTACAAATAATATTAATAGCATAAAACGATTTGACATAACATCTCCTATTTTTCCAAATTATTTACTTTACCCATAACAGGTGGAATTAAATTAAATAATTCCTTTTGTAAAGTCAAGGAATAATTAAATACCTAAAATTAATTAAATATCTTAATTTTTATTAACCATGAGTAAAATAATTGTTAATTGTTAATTAAAAGATTGATACAGATTAAACCAGTATCTGGAAGTATGATTCGTGTGATTTGAATGATTACTATGATTTTAATGCAAGTGCATTTTAGTTACAACCCAATTATCCGAAATTTTATTGTATCAGACCCTCCTCGTAGAGGAAACCTGTTAATAGCTTCATCAGCGTTCAAAAATATTATAAGCCCTTTATTATTATGCCTCAAAAATATTTTAATTTGCAACAACAATCTTTATGTTTTATAAGACCTGCATAAACGAAACCAGATTTTTCTTTTCATCGGAATTTAAATCCAGCTGTTGAATCAAATTAAAATATTCTACAATATCTTCAAGGGTAAAACATCTTCCGTCATGCATATATGGAGGAGAATCTTTAATACCTCGCAAAGGAAATGTTTTAATACTGCCGTCATGGGCCATCATCATTCCGTTTTCAACCACCTGTTTATAAAATCGCTCAGCTTTAAGGTTGTGCATACTGTTATCGGTATAATATGGTGCCGGATGACAATAAAAACATTTAGCTTTTCCATTAAAAAGTACCTCACCGGCAAGTTCATTTGGAGTTGCTTTTGTATTATCAAGTTTGCCGTAAATATTAAGTTTTGGTGCAGGAGGAAAATCTAATATGGCCATAAATTCGGCCATAAAATGAACCTGAGAACCTCTTTCCAAAACATTAACACCTTTTTTAACAGCCATACATATATCTCCATCAAAATAAGCTGCCCGTTGTTCAAACTCTGTAAAATCTTCTACAGTTTTAAGTCCGCGTTGTGAACCAAACAAACGTTGGATATTTACACCGCGCAACGATGTTGTTTCAATGCGATGTCTGAACTCCTGCGGCCTTATATCACCAACCAGATGATTAGCACCGTTTGTATGTCCATTCGCGTGACAATCAAAACAAGTAACTCCAAGACTTGGTCTGTCCGTTCTTCTGTCTTCGGTTGCATTAAATTGTTGTTGTGGGAATTGAGTTACCAAAAGGCGCAGACCTTCGAGTTGCTTAGGATTAAGTATGCCATTAAAGATTTCATAATAATTATCAATGGTTATTAATCTCCCCTTAGCTACATCTCCAAGGTCTGGGCGGGTGGTCAGGAAAATAGCAGGAGCAGGATCAGGAAGGATAAACTCGGGCAAATCAAAATCCAAGTCGAACCTAACTAATCTTGGTAAAAGTTTTGTAATCATCGGCGGAAAAAGCATCCCGCCTTCCGGGTGATCGGCAAATGGTAATGGTTTATACGGAAAAACATCTTTTTCTTTAATTTGCTCGGGAGTCATTTTTGCAAGTTCTTCCCATGTAACTCCGTGAAGATTAGCAGTAGGGCCTAATGGTACCGATTTACCGCCCGACATATAAACAACCGAATTAATTCGCTGTAATAGGCTATAACGATAATTCAGCAATTCCGAATGTTGTTTAGCACGTTTTTCTTTAACGCTTAAACGTGAAGTTTTAATCTGGTCAAATGTTTCGGACTGGTTTATTTGACCATAACTTGAAATAACAGTACTTTGTTGTGCCAAAACGACAAAAGATAAAAATGACAACTGAAACAGAATTCCTATTATTGTAAACCGATAAAATATCTTTAGTATCTTTACCATATTTCCCTACTTTTCTATTAAAAGATGTTTATTCCCTCTATTATTTCTCTGGTTTTTGTTATTAAGAGAATTGTTTTATTTGAATTCCATATTTATTGTATTGACTGTACACTATTAGAATATATTTACGTTTTACTTTGTCCGGGCTAACGGTGGAATTTATACATCGGCCACAATGCTGGAGTTCTGTTAAACGTCAGTTGTAGAATCACGTTTTATAAATTTTCCCCACCGTTTTGGCATCCGGTATTTTAGTTTTTCTATATATAAATCTATATCACGATTTTATAAATGCCAGCAAATCCGCATTCAGTTTTCTTTTATTCATGTCAGCCAATGCATGCGATCCACCCTGGTAAACTTTAAGAACAGCATCCTTAATAAGTTTGGAAGTTGGATCTGCTGAAACACCAATAGGAACTATCTGATCATCGTCACCATGTATAATTAATGTCGGGACGTCAAATTTCTTAAGATCATCTGTAAAATCAGTTTCGGAAAATGCTTTTATACAATCAAGAATATTCTTTAGACCACCTAACATACTTAAAAACCAAAAAGCATCTCTAACCCCTTGGCTTACTTTATTTTCAGGTCTGTTAGCTCCAAAAAACGCAGCTGAAAAGTCCTTAAAAAATTGCGATCTATCAGCCATTATGCCTGTTCGAAGACCATCAAACACTTCAATTGGCACTCCTCCGGTATTCTTTTCTGTTTTAAGCATAAGTGGAGTAACCGCGCCGACAAGAACAATTTTAGATACTCTTTTTTTATCGCCGTGACGTCCGTAATAACGGGTTATTTCTCCGCCTCCGGCCGAATGTCCTACTAATATAATTTCATTTAAGTCAAGTTTTTCAATTAGTTCCGATAGGTCATCGGCATAAGTATCCATGTCGTTTCCGCTCCAGGGCTGACCGGAACGGCCAAAACCGCGGCGATCATGCGCTATGCAGCGATAACCCTTGCAAGCTAAATAGTTCATCTGATTTTCCCATGCATCAGATGAAAGGGGCCAACCATGACTAAATACTACCGGTTGTCCTGTACCCCAATCCTTATAATATATTTCTGTTCCATCTTTAGTTGTTAATATTCTGGCGGATAAATTATTCATCTTATAACCCTTTAATTATTTACTTAAATTTATTGTCTAAACCATTGTTAATAATATAATAGATCACAAAAAAGGTAGTCGGTTAAAGTGATCTTAATTTTTTCATTTAATATTAACTTGTTACGCCTTCGGTTTGATTACTTAAGTAATTTTCCAATCCCATTTGTTCAATCTGTGAGCGTTGTATTTCAGCCCAATCAACATGCCCCTCTTCCATTTTAAGTATTTTTGTCAACAGCTCAACTGTTCCCTGATCGTCAATTTCGCGAGCAAGTTTAATTGCACTGTTATATGCATGAACTGCATCAAGTTCGGCATGATCATCATTCTTAATCATATCGGAAACATTTTTACCAATTTTTACATTATTAAGTTTGGAAACGGTTGGAATACCATCATAAAAAAGAATTCTTTCAATAAGCCATTCGGCATGATGCATTTCATCCATTGCCTGTTTTCTAATAGCCATGTTAAGTTTATTATAACCCCAGTTTTCGCACATTTCGGAATGTACCATGTATTGATTTACTGCGGTTAGTTCGTCAGCCAAAAGTGAATTTAATACTGTGATTAATTTTTCGTTCCCTTTCATCTTTATTCTCTCCTAATTATTTTTTATTTCAAAACATTTATTTCAAGAACAAATTACAATTGAAAATAAATAATTTCAATCGTTCCTTAGATTGAAAAAGGAACTACATCTTTTGGGTGAGATTTTATATAATTGCTCGATAAATTAAAGAATGAAAATAAAATTACGAAAGGTGAATTAAAAGAATGTCTGAACTGCGATTTGTATGATTTTAGTGATTACCATAATTTTGATTTATCTTTCTACTACATATTAACAAAAATCAAAGAATTCTAATAACACAGATTAAACGGATTTACATTGAGGGGATTTGATAAATAAATAGCTATTCCCTTAATCAGCAGTATCTTTGTTTTTGGGTTTAATCCCGACGGGATGGCATTATTGTAGGAAAACCAAACCCCGCACAACCCAAAACCCCGAAGGTAGTGACATTATTATTGCTCAAAAGCAGATTACACAGATTAAACCATTGTCTAAACCATGATTTACCTGATTAAAAGATTACCATTATTTAATACGTCTGCATTTTAATTACAATCCAATTATCTAAAATTTAAAGGTATTAAACCAACTCTGGAAGAGTGGAATGTTTGTAACCCGACAAAAGCCCAAACACTCTACAACTCCGGCAGAGTTGCCTATTCTTTATCAGAAATCATCAGCGTTCAATATTAAACTATTTATTTTAATATTGCAGAAAAACTAAAGGGTAATTTTGGTCCCGGATAAATATTAAATCCGGCTTTTTTGGCTTTTTCCATTGTTATATTAAATTCTTTTTTTGTTACATGAAAAAATTTTGGTTCAACAATTAAAAATTGTCCATTTTTATTCAGCAAACCTCTTAATAATTCAAACAATTTATCTTTGTCCGGCACTTCATGAACCATATAAAATGCAAGAATAAAATCTACTTTATCCGGCACAACAAATTTAGCCTTATCGCATTTAATTAAATGAATAATACTTTCTAAATTCGTTCCCTTAATTTTATCTCTAATCTTTTGCAGCATTCCTTCCTGTAAATCTGCCGAATAAATTTTTCCGCTTTTGCCGACCATTTTTGCCATTTCAACCGAAAAAAATCCCGGGCCGCAACCCATGTCAAGCACTTTCATTCCGGGTTTAATATAATCGGCCAATATTTTTTGCGGGTTTTGGAACCACTTTCTTAACTTGTTATCTAATGATCCTGCCAATTCAACGGGGCAAACCTTATTTCTGTCTTCGTTCATTTTATTCCTATTTAATAAGTTTCAGAGATTTAATTATTCCGTATTAAAATCAATTTACTTATTTATTAAGACGATTAAAAATCCAAAAAGTTATTACTAATTTTGTAAAGCGAGCCTGGTTTTTAATGATTAATTGCCCAACTATTGTTTATATATAATATTGGACATTTAGATATACAGCAAATTAAATTTAGATATTTTTTTATAATTTAGGACAAATTTAAAAGGTCCAACAATTTTATTTTTACTAAAAGTCTTCTTCACTTATAAATGTAATAATAAATTCGCTTCCTTTACCCTCTTCACTGTTAAATGTGAGGCGGCCGTTATATTTTTCAGCAATTTCTTTTATTAAAACAAGTCCAACACCACCCCCATTTTCACCGCTTGTACCAGTCCTTTGATACTTTTTATCAAACCTGAAAACATATTGTTGTTTTTCAAGCGGTATTCCAATTCCATAGTCTTTGATACTAATTTCAATCAAATCATTTTTCTTTTCAGCAGAAATTATTATTTTATTATCCGGACGGCTGTACTTAATTGCATTACTTAATAAATTTCGCATTATTGCTTTAATTGCCTCTCTATCAATACTCAAACTTAATGCCGGTAATATTTCAATAATTAAATTAATATTTTTACGTAAAAGATCAATTTTGAAATATTCATTTAATTCATTTGTTATATTAAGCAGATAAACTTTTTCAAATCTGTCTTTTTTATCAACACCCATTTGAATTTTTGACCATTCCAATAAATCTTCTAATAATTTATAACCGCTTTGAGCAGACTCGTTAATCATTGTAAAAAACATTTGTTCCTGCTCGGGGTCATCAAATTCATTTTTTTCCAATAAATCAGTGAACCCCAACAACGAGCTGAATTTATTTCGCAAATCATGCGATAATAATGAGATAAACCTATCTTTAGTGTTATTTAAGACATGCAAATTTTCGTTAACAGTTTTAAGTTCTTTTGTTCTGGTATCAACTCGTTTTTCAAGTTCGTTATTTACCAGATGTAATTCCTCCGACAGTTCTATCATTTTTTCATAAGATCTGACAAATCTTAATGAAATTATTATTGATTGCGACAATACAAAAATGATAAATCCAATTGGTAAATAATATCCGGTTATTATCTTATCGGTAGCAAATAAAACATCATTAACACCAAATAATATTGGTATAAACAAACAAACTAAATTGTACACTGAATAAGGCTGTTTTTGTTTAATGGCCTTTCTTAATACAAAAATCAGCCCAATTAATACTACAAATCCAAACCGGATAATAAAATCAAAAGCAAAGGCGTGAAAGCTAAATGGAGTGGAAATAACTAATAACGAATAAACTCCAAAAATTATATATATTATTTGAACTACTCTTTTATTAACTGCTTTTGGATACAGGGTTGAATACACACTATACAACATTGGCACAAAATTTAATGTTAAAAGCCATAATTTAAAATACAAGGATGTACTTAAAGTCGGGAAGATATTATAAATAAACTTATCCCCCGAAAAGATTGATTGCAGAGCCAATAAAAATGAGATAAGAGCCAAATATAAATTTATTTTTTCTTTTCTTCGAATTAAATAAATAATTAAATGGTAAATACTTGCCATTAATAACAAGCTGAAAGCAAAAAAATAAAGAATTTCATTTCCTCTACTGTTTATGCTGTTGGCTTCAAATGTCCCAATATCAATATTTTCATCAATTCCTGAAGATTTTGCATCAAAGAAGTTGCTTACGTTTATAATCAACAAAGTTGTATCTTTTTGCGGGATAAAATAAATAAGATTTCTTTTTATAGCAGGGATTGCGCTTTTTTGTGATTTGCCTAACTTCCCTTGTTCAATTATTAAATCGTTATTTATCCAAAGTTTGTAGGAGGAATGTACGTCACGTAATTTTATAAATAAAGGTAACACCTTTTGATTTTTATCAAATAAATATTTTGGTAAAATTATTTTAAGACAATATGTCGCAATTCCAAATGTTTTGTAATTTTGTTTGATATTTTCATTATTCCAAATTGTTGGAACATGAATAAAACTATAATTAGGGTGATTATTTTTGTAATTTTCAAAAGTTAATGTCTTGCCATAATAAAATTCCCACTCGCCGGAAAGAGGAATAACTTTATTTTTATCAAATATAATATTTGATAAATCGATAATTCCTTTTTTGGCAACCGGAATATTATTTGAAACAGCGGAACATCCTATTATAAAAACACAAAACAAAACATAGATAATGAAAAATTTACCGCTTTTTTTGTTTAAATCGTCCATACATAACAATCATATTTAACAAATAAATATATAAATATTTGGTATAAAAGTCTATACTGTATGTATTTTACCAATTTGTTATGTGTCAAATTCCTTTTAATTGGTTATAAACCAATAAAAGTAGTTTTATTTATGAAAAGCAACCATGTAATTTTTTGTAGAAGTTTAACTATTTAATCAACATCATTTTGTTGCTTAATTGCGCGCCGTTACAAGATAAAGTATAAATATAAGTGCTGCTTGATAAACTATTTGATGCATCAAAAACAACCTCATGTTTTCCTTGGTACAATTCCTCATTAATTAAAACCTTAACAATTTGACCAAGCATGTTATATATTGTTAAATTTGTAAATCCTGCATTTTTTAAATTAAAAGATATTGTTGTGCTTGGATTAAAGGGATTAGGATAATTTTGTTCTAAATTATAATTTAATTTTATTTCTTCATTTTCTTTAATATCATTAAGAATAAATTTATTTTCCCACCAAGTTAACGAAGCTGATACTCCGGAACCACCTAATATATCAGCACCGGAAATAATATCATTATCACCGTCATTATCTAAATCGCAGGCATATATGGGCCATGGCCCGTTAAACCCTGAGGCAATTGTACTCGAAGTCCAACTGATTGGATTTCCGCCGCCATTTGTCCATAATCCAATTTTATCACCAACAAATGATGTTGCTACAACATCAAGTCTATTATCGTTATCAAAATCGGCAGCAAAGACTGTTAACGGAGTTGAAAAAGTGGAGGATAAAGCTTGTTTAGTCCATCTTATTGTATCCCCGCCGCTATTTTTCCATACAGCAACTTCAGCACCGGTATAACTAACACTTAAAACATCAATATCATTATCCAAATCAATATCACAAGCAAAAATCCAATGAGGTAATCCTATAGTTGAAGAAATTACATGTTTGGTCCATTTCACTGTGTCAGTACTTTCATTTTTCCACCAAGATATTTCATTATCCCCCGATGAGCCGGCAATTATGTCCAATTTATTATCCCCGTTTATATCGGCGGTTGTAATAGTTTGTGATGCATGGAAATTTTGAGCAACAATATGTTTTGTCCACAAAATAGGATTTCCGCCGCCATTTTTCCACCAAACCACTTGATTAAGATCTCCGCCGCATGAACTGATAATATCAATCAAACCGTCATTATCAATATCTCCCGAATATACCGCATGGGCACCGGGGAAGCTGCTATCAATAACCTGTTTTGTCCAGCTTATCGGTGTCCCTCCTTTATTAATCCATAAAGCTAGCACACCGGCTGATGCCGAACTTGTAATAACATCTAATCTCCCGTCGTTATTAATATCCTTTACGTGGTTGTACATTGGAGTATTAAAATTAGGATCTATATCTATGTTTGTAAATTTAACCGGATATCCTCCGTCATTTCTCCAATAAGCAATTTTATTATTTAACCTATTGCAAACCACTATATCCATATCACCGTCAGCATCAATATCACCTGAACAAATTCCTGTTACCCTTTCTCCGGCAACACCAATTGTTCTTTTTATAAATGATATTTGGCAGTACAAACTCTCTGCCATTACTAGTGTAAGCATTAATATAATTAAGTAAATCTTTTTCATCTTTTAACCTTTATTTTATTAAAATCATTTTTTTCGATTGTACTAATTCCCCGGTTTTGATTTGATAATAATATACTCCGCTGCTATAATTGCTCATGTTTACATTTGCGGAATACGATCCGGCATCCAAATCTCGATTAACTACGGAAAGTATTTCTTGACCAATATTATTAAATACCGAAAGTGTTACATGTCCTTGAGTTGGTATTGTATAATTAATATTTGTTGATGGATTAAATGGATTTGGATAGTTTTGGTTTAGCTCAAAATTGTGCATATTTATTTTGTTTCCTAAATCAACCTCCGTTGCGTTATCCTTAACACACCTTATTGAATATTTCATTACTTTAAACCAATCGAAAGATTTACTTGAAGCAAGGTTATATGTTAAATATCTTTCTCTGGCTTTTGTACCGTTCACTTGTGTTGATGTCCAATAAACTGCATATTCTTTTAATAACTGGAATTTATTTGGGGTATAATAAGCATCATATTCACCTGCCGCAAGTATTGATAATCCGCTGCTGTTGGTTGCCCCCGTGTTTGGGGCGAACCAATGTGCGGTTCCGGTTTCTTTCATTTTTCCACCTGCAATTGCAGCACCTCCCAAATAATTTTCAAGTTCAATCCATTCGGCATCACTTGGTACATGCCATTCATCAGGACAAACCCCCTGTACACCAGCTGAAGTAGAATTTTTCATTGTGGCATCCCAAGTATAAAGTCTTCCATAAATAGCTGCCATGCTGTCATTATTATTATATGCAGTAACTCCGGGAATTAAAGTTCCATCACTATAACGAATTGAACTTAAGTTCTGTTTCATCCATATTTGATCTCCAATTTTAACGGTATTATAAACGTTACCGTCATAATCCGTTACTGTAGAATCATCTGTTACTCCCGGATTATTAAATCCGTATATACATACACTGCTTTGCAGAAATACTAATATAAGTAATGCCATTTTAAAATATTTCTTTTTCATTATTTATTCCTTCTATAATGGTAAAAACTTTAACTGCTTTTGTACAAAACTAATTAAATCCTTGTATCAATGCTTTGTATTTAGCCGAACCGTACAATATCAACTATATTTAGCTTAAATAAACTGTTAAATGACATTTGGTGTTAGATTGGCGTTGTTTGAGGTCTATTAGTAGTTGTTTGTCTAAAAAAGGTGGAAATTATGGTTAAATCTACTATATTATACGTATGTAATTAAACATTTTTACATTTGTACAAATATAAATTGTTGCAAATTATGTTATTCTATAATCTACTTACACATTATTAGGTAAATAATTGATAACCACAAAATTAAATATTATAAAGTATGGAAAACGAATCTTTTTCCATTTTTTGTTTTGGTTTTCTTATTTGGCATATTTTACATTCCAGGGCGGTTATTTACGTAACGACTATATGGAAACATTATCGGCATATCTTTATTATTTGCCAATTTTAATGTCCGCAACATATATTACAAATTATTTTATAGTGCCAAAATTTTTGCTTACAGCCCAATATTTAAAATTTTTTATTACATTTATTTTATCTGTAGTGTTTTTTGTTTTTTTATTTAAACTTGAATTTTGGTTTATTCTGGCACCTAAATTTTATCCCCCAATTTCACTTAAATCTTATTATAATGTCGGTCTTTTTTTCCCAACGTATTTAATGTCGCATACTATTACAATTTATTTGGTGGTTTTTGTTTTTGGTTTTATTAAACTTACCAAAAGATGGTTTATAAATTATCAGCTAAATCAAAAACTAACACAGGAAAAACTTGAGGCCGAATTAAAATTTCTTAAGGCTCAAATGAATCCCCATTTTTTATTTAACGTTTTAAACAGCCTTTATGCTCTTGCGTTAAAAAAGTCGGATAAAACTCCTGAAATGATTTTGAAATTATCTTCAATGCTCGATTTTATATTATACGAAAGCAACACAAATCTTATTCCACTGGAGAAAGAAATAAAATTAGTAAATGATTATGTTGAATTGGAAAAACTGCGTTATGGTTTGCGGTTAAATTTTATTTTTAAAATTAACGGTGAGCCGGAAAACATAAAAATAGCTCCTTTAATTATTTTTCCTTTTATTGAAAATAGCTTTAAACATGGTGTAAGCAATAATTTGGATAATTCATGGATATATATAAATTTAGATATTCAGAATTTGCAAATTAACCTGACAGTTGAAAATAGCAAAAGCAATATCATTTCAGATAAAAACAGTTCACATTCCGAAGGGATTGGACTTACAAATGTTAAAAGACGACTTGAATTAATCTATTCTAATAATTACGAATTAAAAATTAATGATGAAGAAAATAAACATTCGGTTTATCTTAGTTTATCTTTAAACAAAAAGGACTTGGAATGAAAACAAGATGTTTGATTGTTGACGATGAACCTCTTGCAATTGAAGTGATCGAAACTTATCTAAAAAATTTGTCGGATATTGAAATAATAGGCACGTGTAATAATGCTGTTCAAGCATTTGAAATAGTAAAAAAACAAAATGTTGATCTTATTTTTTTGGATATCCAGATGCCTCAAATAACCGGAATAGATTTTATTAAGGCATTAAATAATCCACCCAAGGTTATTTTTACAACCGCTTACCGCGATTATGCAATTGACGGTTTTGATTTAAATGTTGTTGACTATCTATTAAAGCCAATATCATTTGATAGATTTTTAAAAGCAATTGATAAATATTATGTTGCAACTCCAGCTAATGTTGTATCACCCATACCAACATCCGGTGAGGAAAACAAAACCGAGCCATATATTTTTATAAAATCCGATCGTAAAATGATTAGAGTTTTATTAGATGATATTTATTTTATTGAGAGCTTAAAAGACTATGTAACAATTTATAAAAAGGATAAAAAGATTATTACAAAAAATCAGATTACCTTTTTTGAGCAAACTTTACCAAGTGATAAATTTTTACGAATTCACCGTTCTTTTATTGTTTCAATTTCCAAAATAGAAGCTTATACTCCAAGCTCCATTGAAATTTTAAATAAAAATTTACCCATCGGAAGGAATTATAAAAACGAAGTATTTAAAAGACTAATTGTTTAACATAATCGTTTATGAATTCACTTTATTTTTCTGTCATTCAAAAACAAACTAACATTAATTTTTATAAACCAATTTTAAAACTCAAATAACATATAAATTTAAAAGCCGTTAGAAAAATACTAACGGCTCAAAAATATTGTACCACTTATTTACAGTGTTATAAAAATCTCAAATTAAACTAATTTCTTGTGCTCACCTGTTTTTTGTTCTTTTTATCAAACTCGGGTTTGTTGTTATTTCCTGTTGGAGTAACATCAGTAATATAGTTTTTATCGGTTATGGCTCCGGCAGCACTTATGTCAAAAACGTACCAATAGAATCCGGTACCTGTTGACGGGACAGCATAACTTTTCAGCAAAACACTTCCTGAATATACCTTTACTTGTGCTTGAGACTGTTTTATATCTATATCACCGTCGTATTTACCTGAATAATTATGAACATAAAATCTACAACTTTCATTATCTAAATTATAAATAGTAATAGTTTCCGGACCATATCCACTTGTATCATCCACATCCAAAGTAGTATATGGAGTAGAAGCTTGATATCCCTGTGCGTCATAATAAACATGATATGAACCTTTAAATAAGTGGGCATCCAAATCTCTTGGATTATTTCCCCATGATAAAACGATTCGATATTGTATTGTAGTTGATTGTATAGATAGCGGCATATCAAAGGTTTTTAACTCACCGCTTGTTAAATCTACCTGATAGGAACCTTCAATATAATTTGTTTTTGTAGCTGATAAAGTATAAGTTCCTGAATTTAATGATAAAAATTCAAAATATCCATTACTTGCTGTTGTCACTGTTCCAATAGTTGAAGAATTTAATTTTAGTGTAACAACGGCACCCGTTAATGGGTTATTATTTGTAGCATCAGTAACATGTCCGCTAATTGACGCAGTACCTGCACCTCCGGTTGTAAAGTTCCAAACCGTACCGGACGTTGATGCTGCTTTTGCATCTTTTGCAACAATCTTCCAGTAATATTTTGTGTTCGAACTTAAACCGGTCATCGAGTAATTTGTTAATGTTTGGTTAGCGGAAATTTGTGTTAAAGGAGGATTAGTAGTTCCCGCATAAACATCATAAGTAAGGGCGTCGTTTTCGGGATCTGTGCATGTCCAGCTTAATGTTAGCGATGTTGGTTGATTAATTGCCCCATCCGCAGGATTAACGACAACAGGCTGGTTTGGAGCTTTATTGGTTGGAGTTGTTGGTGATGAATCATCTTTTTTGCATCCTGAGCTAAAAAAAACAAAAACTACTATGATTAATAGTAAAGCATTTTTCATAACAATACCCCTAAATTATGTTTGTTAAAATAACTTACAATTTATATCTTTTAGCACCTTAAATTATATTGGTGTTTACCTCCAAATGTTTAATTGATAAATATTTTATTTTTTGCAAACAATTTAGTGCATTTTAAGTTATGATTATTTTCTTTTTATTGCAAGAGAAATAATAGGGGTTAATAGGTTTTTATACTTTTATTTTGATTATTTAAAATATTCCATAAATCTTAAAAACCCACCCGCTTTTGCGGGAGAATAAGCGTAAGTTTAACAATTATAATTTTATACAAACATAATTCTTCCTATTCATAAACCAAAGTTTGATTTACTGTTAGTTTAATTGTGTTTTTAGCCGGAATTAATACTGCTATTCCGCTTAAAACGACCACTATTATTCCCCACAATAAAAACCCGTGTTGTGAGATTTTAAAATCAATTGTTGATTCAAAAAATATAATAAAAAATTTATTTCCTAAATAATAACTTAACGGAACCGCTATAATAACAGAAAACAGCCACGTAATTATTCCAATAATAACTCCCTCATAAAGGAAAATTTTATATAACACTTTATCTGAAACACCAATTGCTCGAAGTATACCTAATTCGCGTTTTCTTTCCATAACGTTAATTCCGGTAGTTATTATTAATCCAAGACCGCCTACAATTATCAGCAAAAATGTAATTGTAATAAGCATTCTTGTAATAATAATCAAATGATCAACAACCCTGTTTTTATAGTTGCTTTTTAACATAAGATCCGAAATTATAACTCCCTTTTTGTTAAATTCTTTTTCGATTTTTTGACTAATAATATTGTCGTTTATATTTTCTTTTTTATTTAAAGATATTAATATCGAGTTTGTAATATTTCTATTTTTCGCAATTGATTGAAAATAATCCAGATTCATATAAAATGAGGCTTGTGTAAATAACTCTTTCACTATTCCAATAACAGGTACTCTTTTTACAACATTATCAAATTTTACTAATAATGTGTCATTAATTTTTAGCCCCGGATAACGAGCTGCGAGTTCATGATTAATAACAACCCCGTTTCCTGTTTTTTTCAACCAGTTTCCATTTGTTAAATTTGGGTTATAAAATGATGATTGGGGATTTATTGCTTTTAATTTAACAGGAACACCATCTAACCCGTTTTTATCAATAATAACAGCATTTGCTGTTTGCTCAAAAGTTATATCTTTAATTTCATTAATTGCTTTACATTCGTTTATTAACAGCTTATTTTGATAATTTCGCTCTAACTTAACAGAGATATCATACTTCTGGTTATCAAAATTTTTTGCTATTGTGTAATCAGTTGACGATTGAATATTAAATGCGGTAATCAAAAATGCTCCGGCAAGTGTCATAGTAATTAGTGTAAGCGCAAGACGCACCTTTTTACGAACTGCGTTTCTTATGGCATACTTTAATGTGTTTGAAATTTTTAACTTGTCAATTAAAGTTAAACCATTATTTTTTATTTTGGTTGTACCCTCTCCATTAAAAGCTTCATAAACGGATATTTTCCCCCATAAATAAATCGGAATGCAAGTAATTAATAATGAAAATAATAAACCCATTGCAGCTTGTGCAATTAGCAAATAAACCGATAGGGTTGAATCAATTATTATAAAATTAAGCATTGACGCAGTAAACCGCGAATAAACTAATCCCGCATAATAACCCACCGGCAAAGCAATTAAAGACGCAAATAATGCCATTATAACAACAATACTTAAATACATTATGGTAATCCTTGCGGTTGATGCTCCAACTGCTTTCATAATACCAATTTGCTGCTTTTGACGTGCCATCATAGCGGAAATAAGAGTGATAATTAAAAAACAGCTTAAAAACAATGTTAATAAACCAAACATCCCTAATAAAAACATTAACGAATTCATCTGCGATTGATGAATATGTTTGCCCGGCGGTAAAATTTCTGTACGTTCAATAACCCCTCCGTTTTGCTGAATAACCCTTTTTGTATCTATTAGCACATTTGATATATGTTTTAATTCAAACTTTTTCCCGGAAACGATTACTTTAATTTCCTGTTTAGTTGCTGAAAGACCGGCATTTTTTAAGAAAGATTTTTGGACATAACCAAACATTACCCCTTCCATCCAGGAAGGTGCTTGTCCCGGATCGTGAACTATTCCGCTTACATGTAATTTGTTTTGATTATTTTCCGTCAAATTTACAATTATGTTTTGTCCGGGGTTACAATTCATAACACGTAATCCGGTACGCTCAAACACAATTTGAGAGGAATCTTGCGGAAATTCCCCTTTTTCCAAAGTAAACACATTTATATTCATTTTAGTAAAATCATCAACAACAAACAACCAAACTGGCATCCACCTATTATCCGCAAGTTTTATCCGTCCAACTATTTTTTGTCTTTCTTCAACATAATCAACATTTTTTTGATTACCGAGAATATCTTTATTTATATTATTTCCTATAATTGTAAACGATGCGGGTTTAGTATTTAAATAATTAGCTTGAAGATTTTTTTGCAAAAGACTGTAAGCCGTGGACATCATTGTTGCGCTGAAGACTCCCAAAATTATGGAAGCAAGTACAATTAGAGTACGATTTTTTTCAAGCAAAAGGTCCCTAACTATTTTTTGAAAACTAACCTTGTTGATCATAAACTAACCCCGGTATTATTAAATTGACTTTCCTCATTAATTATAATTTCGTCTATTTGCCCATCAACAAGTTTTACTATTCTTGTATAATTTAAGTTTATATTTCTATCATGTGTTACATATATTATTGTTTTACCTTGTTGGTTTAAAAAATTAAACAGATCATATATTATCTCGGCATTAAAGGAATCAAGGTTGCCGGTTGGTTCATCGGCAACAATTATCTTTGGGTTATTAGCAAGCGACCGTGCAATAGCAACTCGTTGTTTTTCGCCTCCCGAAAGGAGATTTGGATATTTGTTTAATTGATTTTGCAATCCAACCGATTCAAGCAATTCTATCCCCCTTTTGCGTTGTTGCGAAATCGGGATTATTCCTGCAAATTCCATTGGAAGTATAACATTTTCTAGTACTGTCAACGTTGGGAGAAGTTGAAAGAACTGGAATACTATACCAATATTGGTTCCGCGCCAAATTGCCAGTTGATTACCGGACATATTATGTAAAGGTACGTTATTAACAATAATGTGTCCTGATGTTGGCACATCAATACCCGATATCATATTTAATAGTGTCGATTTTCCACTACCTGATTTTCCGGTAAGTACTACAAACTCTCCCTTTTTTATTACCATATTTACATTATTAAGTGCAGTAAATTTTTGAATACTGCCGTTAAAACATTTAATAACATTTTTAAGCTCAATTAAAGATTCGTTTTTTTGCATCTTTTTTCCTTAGATTAATTAAAAGTGATGCAATTATAAACTTTTAACAAGGGTATTTCGTCCAAAAGTACCCATTTGGACTACAAGTTTTTATTTTGAGGTCATTTCGGTCAGGTTTTCGCGGTATTTTGTAGGGGTCAACCCGGTATATTTTTTAAAAAGGCTATTAAATGACGACTTCGATGGAAAACCGGCATCATACGCTAATGAAAGTATTGTATAGTTGTTATTTGCCGGATCGGAAATTTTCATTTTAACTTCTTCAATTCTGTACTTATTAATTAACGAATAAAAGCTCTCGCCAAGATCATTATTAATAATATATGATAATTGATTTCGAGGTATTTTTAATTCTCCGGCCAGCAGTGTTAAAGTAAGTTGTTCATTTAAGTATGGTTTTTTTTCGGCAATATAATTTTTAACTTGTATAATTAAATCAGGATTTGTAATGTTTTGAGTTATATTTTGTTCATTATTTACACTATCCAATTGTTTGCCTAATTTGGCTTTTTCATCATCGTTCTCCGGTATTTGTACCGAAAATATTTCTTTTTGCATTAATCCTTTATAGCCCAATATAAATATAGCAATCGAAAGTGCCAGCGTAATCATTTTATCGGGATGTGTGGAATTATCAGTATGAATTAATAATGGTAATATTAGCAATATCACCATAAGCAACCCCAAAAATACTTTCATAAAAAGCGACACCCAAGACAATCTAAGGTTATCCGATGCTGAATATTCGGTTTCAATTACAGATCGATGAATATCTAATATTCTAATAATTAAAAAATAATAATAGCTGTATTGACCAATTATAAACACCCACAATATTTGAGTGATTATTTTTGAATTCTCATTAAGAAATATTGAATAAGGATTTTTCCCAAAATAAACCGGAATTATAATTACATAATACAATATAAAAGGAATACAATGATCTGCTGCTTTTTTATATTGCATATTTTTATTTGTTAACTCCATAACATAAAAAAATAGAAATGGACCAACAAGCAAAATAAATGGCTCTTTAAGCCGATATGGACTTGCTTCAAAAAAACCGATATTTGAACCGGCTAACAGCGAGTGAACAATACTCAAGGATAAAATTACAATAAGAATTGATAATATGACATTTGCTCTTCTGTTTTGAGGTTTATTCCTTTTATTATTTAATATAACCACAAAAAAAAGACCTAATATCAATCCGGCTTGATTTATAAAATCAAAGATTACAGATACAAAATTTGGCATAAATACTCTAATATTTAATAAATTTCGAGCCAAAATTAAATAAATATTTCAGCATTAATAAAGTTAAAACACTCATTAAAAATACAGAAACTATCAATAAATAAATATTTATTCCTTTTTGTAGATATTGACCAATTATTATCACTGAAAGAGGCAGATTTAAGAAAACTCCTGTTATCAAACCGGGAGCATATTTTTTAAGTACAAATGTTGCAATTATATGAGGAAATATTGCGTTAAGCCCCATCATACCTATAAAACCCATATATATATACGAAAAAATATTTATGCGGGCACCCAAAAGTATATCGCATAACGAAATTAAATAACCTGTTATGGTTATTATAATTATGGCAAAAATAAATTTATTTTTTTCTACCGGTTCAGAATATTTTTTTGCGTGTTTTGACCATTCGGGCAGCCAAATTGCTTCTTCCAAATTATGAAGACTAAATCCGAGTAAAAAAAGAATTTTTACTGTTATTAATATTACATCATTCATTATTCTTTTGCTTGGGGTTAAATAATTTTTTTAATCTTATTTAAGGGTTATTTTTTTTTGAAGATAAGTTAAAGATTCTTCATCAGCAACGTACTGTTCAATATAACCGCATGTTGAACAAATATAACGGGTTAAATTAACCAAATCATATTTATCAATTTTTATTTGATTGTAAGTACCAAATTCACTTTTTATAATTGCTAATTTTTTAGAAGAACATTTTGGGCATATACCAGTTGATTTCATTGATTAATCCGCACTTATTTATTTTGCAATTCTTAATATAATATATATATCTACAGAATAATATTTTTAATAAGTAAACATATTAATTTTATTGCTTTATTTAAATATTAGTTTATTCAGCAGTTGTTTTTATTATTGTTTAATATGTTTTTTTACATTTTTCGCTTAAATACATCCCAGGTGTTTTTGTAACCGTCTTCCTTTGAAATTTTAACAAACGCTAAATAAGCTAAAAAAGTGAATGGCATACTCCAGCCAAATTTAAACCAATAGTTGCCGCCATAGCCAATTATAAATAATAGAGTAAAATCACGGCCCAAGTCAAATAAAAAGTGCATCCATCCAAGTAATGGAATACTTTTGGTTTTGTACCAAACAGCACCAAATAAAGCACCAAAAAATATATTTGAAATAATTAGTTGAAGAGCAATGATAGGAACTAACAATAATAATCCAATAATTGATTTATTTCCTGCTATTACCAGTCGTATTACCGGGATAGTTAATAATGGCAAATGCCATAATCCTCTTAAAGTTCCTGAAATAATTATGGCTTTGCTTTTATTCAATTTTTCAGTTATTTCACCTAAAATGTAACCGCTCCATCCATATTCTTCACCCACTCCGGCAAACCAACCAAACAATAAATATGAAACAATAAAAAGTATATCAAATTTATTAAAATTTGTATTAAAGGAATAATCACCAAAAAGCAATAACAATAGAAATCCGGGTATTACCCAAATTATTAACATAACATAAACAGAATAAATGTAATAATGTAAATTATTCCATTTAATTGGTATTAATTTACCTTTATTACATAATTTTATAATTATAATTCCCGCAAGCATCGGCCCTATCATTGCAAGCAGATGCCCATATAAAGCAATTAACATTACAAACTTTGTTTGCGCATATTTTGGTATTAACCAAAAATCGGTAATTACAAACAATGTCCACGAAAAGACTATTGCTATAAAGTAAAACCAAAACATTTTATAAATGTAATTTTTCATCAATAAATATAATAACTTTTCAAAAAAGTATTTTACAGCTTACTTTATCATCCGCTAATAGTATTTAAAAACATAACAATTTATAATGAAATATCTTAGATATCATTTTCAAAATTTTTCGTCTTAGTAATCCGTGTATAAAATAAAATCCGAATAATGATATTACAATCAATTAATAAACTTTTCAAGTTTATTATAAAAATCGATTGGATTTTCAGTCATCATCCCATGCCCGCTATTGGGAATTATAATTTTTTCAGTAAAATCAAGTTTTTCTAATATTGGCATTTTTTTATTCTCTTGACCAAAAAAATAGCTTTTTTTGCAATTAAGGTTTCTAAATTTTTTAAATAGTTCACCGCTATCCGACCACTCAACCAATGATTTTGCGCTTTTGTAAACCACAAAAGAATTAGTTTCCCCAAAACATAGCTGGTGATGACCTTTGAATTCGATTAATTGCTTAGGAAATAGATCATTTTTATATTCGGCATACGGTATAGAAGATATTCCTCGACTTAAAGCACCGCAGTCATCACTTATTAAATTTCCCTCAATATTTGCAAAGGATAAAACACGGGTAAATATGTTTGCCGGCAGCAACAAAGCAATAGCACCGCCCATACTATGCGCCACAATATGAATATTCCACTTAGGCAGCTCTGATAATAATTCACCAATTATTAAAGCCTGAGCTTCCATTGTATATAAAAATTCTTCTGCTTTTGATGATTTCCCAAACCCGACCAAATCTATTAACAATAATGATTTTTGGGGGAAATAGTTGTTATCAAAAACATTTCTAAACGAATCTAATGAGCAGCCTAATCCATGAATAAACAATACTACATCCTGAGAATTCGGATTATATCGGCATATAAAATGAATTTGTTGACTGCTGATATTTGTAAAATAGTCTGATAAACCCGGTCTAAGTTTCATAATATATTATTTGGTTTTTTTAGCAATAAATGATACTAAAACTGAAAGTCCAAAAGTAAACAATATTATTATTGACATCTCCGAATAATTATAAATATTAGCACTATAAACATTTAATTTATCTTCTGTAAACAATAGATAATACCAATATAAAAATGGAATCAGACAGATATATAAGGCATTTGTAAACCACAACTTGTAATTGCGAATTGTTAAAATGATTGTCATGATCGAATACACAACCGGATACACAATAATGTAAACCATAAATTTTATTCCCGCTTGCCAGCAAAGAAATAACCCGACATGGCAAATTATCATTCCAATAAACCCTAAAATAAAAGGTAAAATATACTTTATTCTTATATTCATTTGAATCAGATTAGATCATAAAACTATTTGTCAAAGATAAATAAATAAATTTAACGAAACGCACACTTAATTTAATTTGAGGATGGTGTAATTGGCACAGTAAAATAAAAAGTACTGCCAATATCTTCCTGGCTTTCCACCCAAATTTCGCCTCCATTTTTGTTTACAAATTCTTTACATAACAATAAACCCAAACCCGTACTTGCTTCTCCCTCGGTTCCGGATCTGCGTACCTTTTCTTCAATTTTAAATAATTTTCCGCAATCCCCTTCCGAAAGACCAACTCCGGTATCTGAGATAGATATTTGAATAAAAAGTTTTACATCTTTTTGGGCTTTTAGAACAATTTTACCGTTACGACTTGTGAATTTTATTGCGTTAGATAATAAATTTCTTAATATAGAATCAATCATTTTTTCATCAGCAAAAGCAATCCAATTCCCGCTAATTTCATTTATAATATTAATACCTTTTTGAATTGCTCTGTCATTAATAATTTCAACATTATGTGCAACAAGGACTGACAAATCAAGTTCAGTTGGATTAAACTTAATAGTTCCCTTTTGAAGTTGTGCCCATGTTAATAAATTTTCCAAAAGTTTATAAAGATTAGCAGCACTATTATGCATATCTTTGGTTATAGTTGATAACTCATCTAAAGTAAATGAATTAGTTTCTTCAGCAAGTATTTGTGTCATCCCAAGGAATCCCTGAAAAGGACTTTTTAAGTCATGTGCTATTATTGATAAAAATTTGTCCTTAGTTGCATTTATCTCATGCAATTTTGTGTTCTGCTGCTTAATAATTAATTCGGCATGTTTACGTTTGGAAATATCAATAAATGTACAGATAACATGAAGAACTGTCCCGTCGGGATTAATTCTTGGAATAGCATCAACTAATAACCAAACACGATCTTTCGAATTAGGGCGATAGACACCCATTATTACATTTTGAACAGGTCGACCCAAAGCAATTGCTTGCGGAACCGGATGTGTGTTTCCCGGAAATGGCGACCCGTTTTCGTGAATAACATTCCAATCGGGATCAAATGAAGTTTTCCCTAACAGTTGATCCTCGGTAAGGCCTAATAATTCCAAAGCTTTGGGATTACTCATTATTATTTCGGAATTAGGGCCTTGAAGAAGAACACCAACCTGCATATCCCACACAAGATGTTTGAATTGTTCCTCGCTTTTCCGTAACGCTCCTTCAGCCAGTTTCCTATCGGTTATATCATGTAGTACACCGGTTACCTTAATTGGGTTGCCGTTTTCATCTCTCAATAATTCAGCAATTGAATGGATTGTCTTTGTTTCGGAGGAATTAATAGGACGAATTTCGAATTCAATATTATACGGTTTGTTTTTTTCTATGAGATCAACAAGTGTTTGATTAACTCTTTCTTTTTCAATTATACAGTTTGTTACTTCTTCAGCAGTAAATATATCCGATTTGAGATTAAAACCGTATATACGTTTTCCTTCATCAGAACCCCAAAACGTATCATCTTTAATATTATATTCCCAGCTTCCAACATGTCCAATTTGCTGGGCTTTTCGATAACGTTCTTCACTTTCCTGTAGTTCTTCTTCATATTTTAAACGCTCAAGTTCACCGGCAGCGCGGATTGCAACCAGTTTTAATATTGATGCTGCCAGTTCCGGATTAGAAAGCGATTTTCGGCCAATAATAGCAATCAAACCAATCGGTTGCCCGTCATTACTCCAAAGTGTGGTTCCAACATAACTATCCGCGTTTAATTCTTGTAATGCTTGATCTTTGGGAAACAACTTGCTAACATTTTTTGGGAAACAACATATTGTTTTTCCAACAACATCACCACATGGTGTATCTTTAAGTGTATAAGTACAATTAGGGTCAAAATTTCCATCATTAAAAACAGCCACTGTTTGAGCTGTCAACCCATCTCCAACAAGTTTATCAATACAAACATAATCCATATCTAATACTTTTGAAAGATGTTTTGCAAGTGACTCAAAAAAACCATTTTCGGAACCTAATTGTCCGCATTTTAGCAAAAATAGTTGAGTATCTTCAAGTTTTTTTCTTTGTGAAATATCTTGTAAAAATACAATAAATTGGCCGTCATTAATAGGCAGATACTGAGCATTAATCTCCACATTAAATTCATTGCCGTTTTTGCAGCAATGCACCGATTCGAAATGTGTTTTCCCCGATACCGTAAGCATCTTCATCTGTTTGCTTATAATTTCCATATTGTCGGCAGACACTAAATCGTGGATTCTCATTAATAAAAGTTCTTCTCTGCTATAACCGCTCATGCGGCAATATGTCTCATTTACATCAATTAAATTTCCATTACAATCAGCAAGCAAATAACCATCCATTATGGTATGAAGTATTGTTTGGTATTTTTGCTCGCAGGATTTATATTCTTTTTCGGCTTGTTTTCGCAGTTTAATTTCTTGTTCATTCAGAGTTTTTAAAAATTCTATATCTTGTTTTAGATTTTCAAACTCTTTTAGAAGTTCTTCGTATGTTTTTGAATCATTCACCATTCAAGAAATCTCCTATAAATTAGTATAAACAATTTAATATTGCTTAAGCTCAACTCCAAACAAACTAATGACAGAATAAAATATAAACAATAAGTACCGAAAATCATATATTAAATTTAATTTTTCAAAAGAATGTTATCACTTAAGTTACAATAATCTTTTGTAATTTAGGCAAATAATCACTCAATTCACCAATAATATTCCATTTGTAAATAAATCTATTTTACATCATTTAACCACATTGTAACAAAAATCTAAACCATATTAAATTATTTTCTAATTCATATGACTCTTTAACTTGCGATATTACATAATTTTCAAAAAGTGTTTTTTTTAATGGAAACCTTTCAATCAATTCATCAGCTCTTTGTTTAATTTTATTATTATTATAGTTGTTTATATTAACAATATTTTCTTTTTGCATTACTGATTGATCAATTATTTGCAAACCGGTTTTTTTTACAGACTTAAATACTTCTTCCAAAGAATCGGAGGCGGATTCGTAAATAATATAACCTTTGGATTTACAACATGACACGACTTTTTGCAATGATTCTATTTCTGTTCCCAACACATCTGTATCTCCCCCATAAATTACAACATCATAACCTGAAAAACATTTTATAGCATCTTTAATATCCATAACTTCAAATTTTATTTGATGTTTTACTTGATTTTGTACTGCTTTTTCCTTTGCCTCAATAATAAATGGCTCAAACAAATCAATTCCCACTCCTCCACATTTATACTTTTTTGCCAAATTTATTAGGACCACCCCTTTCCCGCAGCACAAGTCCAACACCTTATCGTTTGACTTAATAGTTCCGGTATTTTTTTCAAGCATCTCCAACAACTCATCAGTTCCTCCGCCTAATTCCCATAAGTCTTGCAGCAGATAGGGTAAATATTCAATTATTTCGCTGCTTGCACCACTTAAAGATTCAACCACACTTTTACTGTTTATTTCCATTTTTTTAATATTTTTCATAAAACATATCTCGTATTAGCATATTTCTTTTAAAGCAATAATCTCAATCATTCCTTTATTATTATTAACTTGTTTAATGTTATAACCAATTTCTTTCATTTTAGCAATTAACCAAGTTTGTGATAATTTTAATTTATAATTAAAACTTTTTTTTAATTCCCATCCGATAGCCGATTTTTCATACATAATATCATAAACTTTTACATAATCTTTTTCATATTCTAATATGCACGTAAATATTTTATTTTCATCACTTCTGACGGGAATAATTCTATCGAGGCCTATCAGCTCAAAGGTATAATCGCGAAACGATAAAACAATAACTCCTTTATCTGCCAAGATGCAATATATATCGTTAAACAACTTTTCAACATCATGTAGTGAATTTAAGTGTGTAAGTGTATCACCCATGCAAATACACAATTCAACTTGAGTTGAGATGTGTTTATTAAAATTTAATATATCATCATTAATTGTTGTTATATTTAGACCATTTTTTTTGGAATTAATTTCATCTAAAAGTTTTTGGCAAAAATCAACTGAAAAAACTTTAAAGCCCAATTGAGCTAAAGGAATAGATTGGAACCCGGATCCTGCTCCTAAATCAACAGCAATACCGGGTTTTTGAGTACCAATATTAATTGATTCAAAAAATGTTTTGTTTTCAATAATTTTATTTTCTAAGCCGCCAAATATCCACGAATAATGTTCACTTAATATATTTTCGTAATGTTCTTTTATTTCAGCCATATTTAATTTATATCCCTTATTTAATTTTTTGGTTAAAGATTTTTAATTCTCTTATCCATTTAATGCTCTCTTTTTTATAATTCAAACCCAGTTCCTATTATCAAAAGAGAATCCTTCCCCCGTAAAAGAATATACGTTACTAATTAAGCCTCACTTATTTGGCTTCTTCAAAATTCTTACGCCACAACTTGACTATATCTTCGGGCACTTGGGGATTATTATTAAAATTATCCATATATTTATTATAATCAGAAAGAAGTGATTCCGGCTCTACTATACTCCTAATTATGGACTCAGTTCCACCTTTTAATAAAATTGTGTTGAACAGATTATAACTAAGGTAATAAATAAACGATGGCCTTCGACTAATAATTTTTTTCCGAATATTTTGGTCGGGACAATATTCGCTTAATTTTTGTAATGCAAATTGGTTAAAATAATAATCACTAAACTTTTGATAGTACTCTTTGCCATTATCGGCATCAGCATATTCTCTAAATAATTTTATCCATTCGTCAAAAAGTTCTTTTAAAAGTTTTTTATTGTTATAAAGTTCTTTAACCTCACTTGGATAAGCATTATAGTTAATCTGTTGAGCTGTTCCTTCCAAAACCATATTTAATTGCCATTTTAGAATATGGTTATTTTCTGATAGTTGATTAAGTTTTGGGTATTTTATTTCTAAATAATTTCCGTAAACAGCATGATGAACTTCATGTGCAAGAGTAAGTAAAAATAGTTCGGAATTATTAAAACCATCAAATATACCTTCCATAAAAATAATTTTCCCATCGTTAAAACTTCCTCTATTACCATCAAACCCTAAAAACAATTCAACGGGTTGTATATTTTGATTTCGGCTTGGTAAAAACTTTTGTACTAATACAGAAATATCTCTTTCATATCGGTAAATATTGCCTGCTATTTCTTTTATTATTATTGATGTTTCATTTTTTAAAGTTGAATAATAAAAGTTTAACCAAGTTTCATTCATTCCCGCTGTTATTTCCATCTCTTTATCATAAATATTATAAAAAGCTTGTCTATACGCCTCTTTCTCGTTGTATAAAGAAGAATCCACTTTACATTTAACAGATTTAGAAATAATATCATAAATTGGATTACAAAGCAAAGAATCAATCAGCAAATTAAATGATTTATTGGAAATCAAATCAGCTCTCAAAATATTACTTTCGCTTTTATTTAATTCTATTTTGTCAGCATATAATTTCTGTTTTGTTGAGTCAATTTTTTGCATTACCTCAAGAAATAATTCTGCTTGATTTGTATTAATATTTATTTTTAGTGATAACTGAGCACATAAATTTGTGTAGTTTAATATAAATAAACATATTAATAAATATATATAATTAGTCAAAACGTCACCTATTTAATTTAATTATGTTATTGTAATTTTAGGGTAAAAATTACGCAAATAATTTTATCAAACAATCCATTTAAACGTAATTTATTGTAATGATTACTGTTAAATTTAGTTTTTTATTTTTTAAATTAATACCATTTTTAAAAAACCGCAAGTCGTTTTTAAGTACATTTCCAATTTACTAAATTTTTATTGTAGTAATTTTAGAATGGTTATATTAAATAATTTTCATTAATTTTAAAATTCATTTGAATAAGTAATGCCTTGTTTCTTAAATGATATGATTCATAATTCCCTCTAAATAAATTAATTTTAATTATTGCAGGCACTAACGTGACAAAAATAATAGAACTTGAAGCAGTTTTTGATAACTTTGAAAAGTTTATGGATTTTATTGAAACTAATTTGACTAGTGAAGGAGTTGCCAATAACAAGATAACGGAAATATTGACAGCTAGTGAAGAAATAATAATAAATGTTATTAATTATGCTTATCCGGATAAAAAAGGACCTCTTGAAATTACAATTGAAAACAAAACAAATTGTAATAGCATTACTTTTACCGATCACGGTAATAAATTTAATCCTTTGGAAAAACCCGATCCCGATATTACTTTATCGCTTGATGAACGCGAAATTGGAGGTTTAGGAATTTTGATGGTAAAAAAATTAATGGACGAAGTATATTACGAATTTATTAACAATAAAAATCAATTGATTATAAAAAAACATTAGCTTATTATTTTTCTACTAAACACAAATCTTGTTAAAATATTTCTTGTTATTTGTAATCAGTCTTATTATCTTATTTAAATAAAATCAATAATTGACGAGGTTACCTTGACAGACAGTACATTTATTCAAACCATTATGAATAATGCAGTTAACGCCGGTGCAATTTTTAGTCAATTGGATCAAGAGCATACAGATAGAATTGTAAAAGCTGTATATACGGCAGGATTTAACAATCGAGTTAGATTGGCACAAATGGCAATTGAAGAAACTAAAATGGGCAAACTTGAGGATAAAATTATTAAAAATGTTTTAGCTACTCAACTGGTATATGAAGACATAAAAAACCTCAAAACTGTTGGTATTATTTCGGAGGACGAAATTTTAGGGATTACGGAAATAGCGCAGCCTTTGGGGCCAATATTTGCAATTACTCCCGTAACTAACCCCACTTCAACCGTAATGTTCAAAATTTTAATTGCTTTAAAAAGCCGAAACCCAATAATTATCCGTCCACATTCAAATGCCGTAAACTGTTCAATTGAAGCCGCAAAAATTTGTTACGAAGCCGCTTTATTGGAAGATGCACCCGAAAATTGTATACAGTGGGTAACAAATTGCACTAGGGAAGAAACCCATGCAATAATGGCACATAAGGATTTAGCTTTAATTTTAGCCACAGGCGGTGGCGGATTGGTGAATGCTGCTTATAGTTCAGGTACTCCCGCTCTTGGTGTAGGCGCAGGCAATGTTCCCGTTTTTATTGAAAAGAGTGCGGATATTAAATATGCGGTGTCTCAAATTATGGCTTCTAAATTATTTGATAACGGAACAGTATGCGCAAGCGAACAGGCAATTATTGTTGAAAAGGATATTTCCTCATCGGTTCGTGAAGAATTTCTTAATCAAGGTGGATATTTTATGAATGCCGAAGAAATTGAAAAAGTATCGGCAGTTGTATTTGATTCCAAAAAGAAAGTTATGAGCACTGCAACTATGGGAAAATCCGCCAAATATATTGCTAATTTAGCCGGAATAAATATCCCGGATAATGCCAAATTATTAATAGCTCCGTTGGACGGAATTGGGGATAGTTATCCTCTCTCTTTTGAAATTCTTGCTCCTGTTATTGCCTTTTACGAAACACCAAGTTATTTAAACGCCGTAAATATGTGTATTGATTTAAATTATCACGGCGGAATAGGTCATACGGCCAGTATTTTTTCGAACGATGAAAACAAAATTAAGGAATTTGCCTTAGTAATGAATGCCGGAAGAATTGTTGTTAACATGCCTTCTTCACAAGGTGCTGTTGGCTCAATTGTAAATACATTAGCCGCATCACTAACGCTTGGATGCGGAACAGGTGGTAAAAACATTACAACAGATAATATTACCGCCAAACATTTGTTAAACATTCAGCGAATAGCCCGCAAACGAATAAATCAACGATTCGATAAAATAGATAAATCTCTTTATTTTGACGAATCATATACAGCCGAAATAGTTGAAGAGGCCTATAATAAAAACTTTTAATAAGGAGGATAATATGTTTCAAAGTATAACCGTTGAAGGAAAAATAATTTTTACATTTATTCATAAATTAGATACCGTAAACTGTGCTAACAAGGAAAATGATATTTTGACCATTTTGAGTGAAAACAGCAATGATGTTGAATTTGACATGACAGGAGTTGATTATATTTCATCTAATTTTTTACGAATTTGTACTATGGTTGCTAAACGATTAAACCCTAATAAACTAAAAATAACCAACACAACGCCAAATGTTAAAAAAGTATTTAAAATTGCAGGTTTTGACCAGGTTATGGATATTGTTTAGATGCAATAATAAATGTAAATTTATATTAACAACTTAATTATTAATTTTTAAGATATCATTAATTATGAAAAATATTTTAGTACTAATTTTTATTTTATTTTTATGCTTCACAAATTTTAATGCACAAACAAATGACATTGATTATGGAAATAATCCGCAGGCCGGACATTATGCTTTTGTGAATGGAATAAATTTGTATTATGAGATATATGGAAACGGTGAACCATTAATTTTGCTTCATGGCAATGGCGGTTCGATAGGAGTATTTAATAAACAGATTCCCTTTTTTGAAAAATATTACCAGGTTATTGCTATTGACAGCAGACTACAGGGAAAATCCGGGGGCTCGCCCGATACAATTTCATACGATTTAATGGCCTCTGATTTTAATGCTTTATTAAATTATCTTCATCTCGATTCGGTTTACGTTATAGGGTGGAGCGATGGGGGTATTGACGGAATAATTTTAGCAATGAAGTATCCCGAAAAAGTTAAAAAACTGGCTGCTTCAGGTGCTAATATTATTCCCGATTCGACAGCCTTGCCGGCATCTGATATAGTTTATATGAAAAATTTAGTATACCGCGATACAACCGCTTCACCAATTACTAAAGCATTAAATAAAATGATGATATACGAACCTCAAATACCGTTTACGCACTTAAAACAAATCAAATGCCCTGTTTTAGTTATGGCCGGCGATCAAGATATTATTTTGCCTGAACATACCGTAAAAATATTTCAATCGATTCCGGGTGCTTCGTTATGTATTTTCCCGGATTCCAAACATAGTGTTTGTATGCAGCATCCTAAATTATTTAACGAAACAATATTAACCTTTTTTAAGAAATAATATTATTTAACAACCAACGCTAAAATTGCAAAAGCATCAATAACATAAAGCATCCAATGCACTTCGTTTCTTTTACCCACTGCAATTTTAATTATGGTAAAACTTAAAAAACTCCAGATAATTCCCTGAGTAATAGAAAATGTTAATGGAATTAACAACATTCCTAAAAATGCCGGTATTGCATCATCCAACTTTTTCCAGTTAATCTGCATAATAGGGGCAGTCATAAATACTCCCACCAAAACCAAAGCCGGAGCTGTTGCAATTGATGGAATTATTGATAGCAGAGGAGATAAAAACAAAAACGGTAAAAACAAAACTCCGGCAACTATTGCCGTTAATCCGCTCCGTCCCCCTTCTTGAATTCCTGCCGCGGATTCTATAAAACTTGTTCCCGCGCTTGTACCCGCAATACCCGAAAAAAAAGTTGCAAACGAATCCACAATTAACGATTCTTTAATTCGTAAAGGCTCGCCGTCTTTATCTTTTAAATTACCTGCTTCCGCTACTCCAATAAAAGTAGATAACGAGTCGAACATATCCACAAACAACATTGAAAAGATTACCCCCAAAAGAGAAAGCTTTAATGAACCCAAAAAATCCAAACTTAAAAATAAACTAAAATCAGGCATGGCAAATAATCCTTTCCACGTTACAATTGTTGGAACACCAAAATTAATTGCCGATGCATCGCCATATAATCGGCCAATTGGAATTGAAAGAATTGTAGTAGCCATAATTCCAAGCATTAAAGCACCCTTAATTCTTTTAATTACTAAAATAACCGTTATTACAAATCCCATTAAAAATGTAATAACAATCGGATTCATTTCACCCAAACAAACAATAGTTGCAGGATTAGCAACAATAAATTTAGAATTTTCAAATCCAATAAAAGCGATAAAAAAACCAATACCTACGGCAATTCCATACCTAACCTGCTGTGGTATCGATTTTACAATTAAAGTTCTTATATTCAGTATAGAAAGTATAAAAAAAATAATTCCGGACCAAAATACCGCTCCTAATGCTACATGCCAATCAACACCCATACCAATTACTACTGTATAAGCAAAAAACGCGTTAATTCCCATTCCGGGTGCAAGTACAATAGGGTTTTTTGCATAAATACCCATCATAATACTGGAAAACGCACTAACTAAAATTGTAGCGGTTAAAACACCGCTAAAAGGTAATCCGGCTTGTGATATAATTGCAGGATTAACAATAATTATATACATTGTTGCAAGAAAAGTAGTAATTCCTGCAATAATTTCGGTTTTATAATTTGTACCAAGTTCTTTAAATTTAAAAAATTTTTCCATTATTTAATCTTCAATAATATTCGTGTTTTAACAAGATAGTTATTATATAAAATTAACAATTAAATTTAATAATAGCAAAATTTATAAAATCCATTTAGCATTAAGTTATTAAGCCAATTATTAATATTATTGCCCCAATTTGCAGATAAAAATTAAAAATTTTTGATACGGTTCAATATTTAGTAATTGTGGGTGCTAAAGCATCAATCATTTCGGAAATGTTTTCTATAGTTCCGTTTTGGCATTGAACTTCTCTTGTCCCTTCTATTTTGGCAGTTTCAACATTAACAAGTTTTGCGGTTATAATCATCAAATTCCCAAGTTTGTTTAAACTGCCCAAAATAACATATTGGGCATTTAAATGTTTACCTAGTTCAGCAGCATCTGAGGTTGTTAAACCGGAAAGCTGGTATTTTAATTCACTCACAACCTTATCAATATTATTCCTTTCAATTACATTTATAAAAGAACTGTTCGATAGTTTACTTTCCAACAAATAAGCTGCTGTTTTTGCAATATCCTCACTAAGACCAACACTTTCAAATTTAATTATTGCAACATTATTTTTGTCACCAAACGATATAAGCGGATTTGCCGGGGTATTTATTTTTATAGAACTTCCTAAATTTGTTAAATTCGATTGTTTAATTGGTTCATTTGAAAAACGGTTATATCCGCTTACACCCGAAAGCTGCCATATTTTAATTACGGCATTTTCACTATTGTTAATATCTTCACAGGCTGCTGCAAACCATTTGCCGTTTTCGGCAATATTCATTGCGGTAATATCGTCATCAATAACAATATTATTTACCTGTTTGCTGTTTTGCGTATTATAAATGCTAATCTGCTTATCCCGTAAAGTTGAATTATCAGCAAATAAATAATTTTTATCAGGTGAAATAACTAATTGTTTTGAATCTTTATTAAGCCCCTCCATTGTAATAATTTCATTACCGTCTGCAATATTAAAAAAGGAAACATTGTGTTTAAATATCATTCCCCGGCCGCCTTTTTCCAGTGCATGTTCCTGCAGCCCTAATGCAATAATACTTTTATCAAAACTAATAAAACCGGCCACAATTTCGAAACCCGAATTACTGATTGTTTTAACTGCTATTTGTGTTTTACGGAGCAAACTTTGTTTAGAAGCATCCCACACAATTAAGTTTTTATCCACACCAAGACTGTAAAGTTGATTACCATTAATATTAAATGAAATAAAAGGAACATCATCCTCATGTCCTTCAAGTTTGCCTCTTAGCTCACCAATTGGAAAATCATATAAATATATTTCGTTTTTGTTGCCGCTTACCGCTAATGTATTATCATCGGGAGATAGTGCTAACGAATATATTTCATCTTCAAATTGATTAATCGTTTTATATGAAGCTCCCGAGTACAGATCCCAGATTACAATATTTTCATCTTTTGAGCCGGATATAAGATATTTGTTTTTTGAATCAAAAATTAGGGCAGTAATTTCAGATGTATGCAATTTTAATTCTTTTAATTCTCTTTTTGCTTCTATGTCATACAAATATATACTGCCCGTATTAGTGCCATAACTTAAAAACCTGCCGTCATTACTAATAGTCAAATTAGTTATTTGCGATGACAAACAGTTTACTTTATCATACAAATAAATATTAATTTGCCCAAAACAATTTATAACAGTTAAAAGTAAAACTGCTGCAACAAACTTTAAATTAAAATTCCGCAAATTAATCATTGCTCTAATAAGTTATTTTAGTTTATAATATTACCGATAGTCCTGTTTGCATTAATAAAATACCGCCTTCCGAATCCGAATTTAGACTAAATCCATAATTTATTAAAAAGTTATATGCAACATTTTGATTAATAAAATATTTTGCTCCGACACCAATATTTATATAACCATAATCCGTAAAATCGGCATCATCGGGTATATCAAACGTCTGTTGAAAATATTGGACTGAAGCGTATGGTACTAATTTACTTTGTATATTAAAATAATAGTTACCAAAAAATGATGCGCTTAGATCCGTTTTTTCATTTACTTGCGACACCTCTTTTTCAGAATATTCGTATGTTATAGGATTAAAATAATAAGACATGTACTTTTGTTCCGAATACGTATAAGTTACTGATGGGCCTACGCCCAATTGTAAATTATCGGTTATGTAATACCCGTAATTTAACATTGCTGTAATGTTAATATTCGAATAATTTTCAATTCCAACCATTGAATAAAAAGAACCGTTAAAAAACATTTCGGTATCTCCCTTTTTTGCCTGAGAGAAAACCATATTTGAGGTTGCTAATAAAATTAGAATTGTAAATATTAACTTTTTCATAGTTTTATCCCCTATAAAGTTTAATTAATGATTAATGAAGAACATTTATTTAAAAAGCCTTAAAATCATTTAATACTTAATATTAGGAACAAATGAACAATAAAATTAACTTATCAAAAAAAAATTTTGATAATTGACACGAGTAAAATTCCGAGAACCAACTACTGAGATGATATTTCTGCACATAAACTTTTCCAAGTTATTCCACAAAAACTTAATATAACATAAATAAATGCATTACTATTGTCAAGTAAAATTTTACAATTTATAACTCTCAAAAACAATGTTAAAATAAGTAGTATCAACATTTATTTACATTTTTTATATTGAATAATTATTTTTATTTTTTAAAATTTATGGTATTAAATAATAATTGATTTTTTTAGCGGCTTAAGTGTTTATATTAATACAATAATTTTAATATTTTAATATTTGGGATTGCCGAAGAGGAAGAGAGCCTTTCCCAAAACGCACGCTATATGAAAGAGATTTAGGATATGAATTATACCCAATAATATTTTTTGGGAACGTACATTAAGAGATACGCTGGAATGAGTAAAGGAGAACTACTATATAACCAATTTTTCAAATAAGCTTAAAAAAATAGCAGTGCCAATACAAATTGCCATTTTGTTAATATACTATGATTTAGCAAAAATAGTGATAAATTTTGGTGATAACAAAATAGCTATAAATGGATTTAAAACTAAATATACATAATAATTTCAATTAACCTGTATGTTTGGTAAAAGCTTTTAGGCTCAGACAAATTTGCATTAAACGCCCATAACATATTATTTTATAATACATTTTGTTCCTTCGATATGTGTTTATTTGTAATTTGTATTTTTTTAAACCATACAATTTTATGATTAACATCACAACTTTCAATAAAATTACTCCAATTAGCAACTAAATACCCAATAATTAAGTTTAATAAAAAAAGATATAAAGATTTATTATAAATCATAATTTTTGTAAATTTACATATTAAATATTATGGAGTTTGTATGTCGGAAATTAGTAAAGTAGCTGTTTTAGATGCTTTAAGCAAAGTAATAGACCCTGATTTGAAAAAAGATCTTGTTTCATTAAATATGATAAAAGATATTAAAATAGAAGGTAAAAAGATTTTTGTTACAGTTGAATTAACTACTCCTGCTTGTCCTTTAAAAGATCAAATTAAAAACGATTGTTACAACGAAATAAAAAAAGAGATCCAGGATGCCGAAGAAATAACAATTAACATGGGCGCAACTGTTAAAGACCATAAAAATACTGTTAAAAATTCAATAATACCCGGAGTTAAAAACACAATTGCGGTTGCCAGCGGTAAAGGCGGTGTTGGTAAAAGTACGGTAGCGGTAAATTTAGCTGTTGCACTTGCAAATTCGGGTGCTAAAGTTGGATTAATTGATGCAGATATTTATGGACCAAGTATCCCGCTGATGTTGGGTATTAAAAATCAGCCGAAAATTTATGCCGATCCTATCTCAAATAAGATGCTTCCATTAGAAAGTTGTGGCGTTAAATTAATGTCTATTGGTTTTTTAATTGATGATAACAGCCCTGTTATTTGGCGCGGACCAATGGCAAGTGGTGCAGTAAAACAGTTTATGAGTGATGTTGAGTGGGGCGAATTGGATTATTTGATTTTTGATTTACCTCCGGGAACCGGCGATATTCAATTAACATTAGTTCAAACCATCCCTTTAACAGGTGCAGTTATTGTTACTACCCCTCAAAATGTATCATTAATTGATGCACGAAAAGGGTTAAAGATGTTTGAAAAGGTTAATGTTCCTGTTTTTGGCATTATTGAAAACATGAGCTATTTTATTGCTCCTGATACAGGCAAACAATACGATATTTTTGGATTTGGCGGCGGTGAAAAATTAGCTAAAGAATTAAATACAAGATTTTTAGGCGGAGTTCCTATTAATCCGCAAATTCGTGAAGGCGGCGATAACGGAACACCAATTGTAATATCTCAGCCAAATTCAATTGAAGCAAAAAGAATTACTGAAATTGCCGGGAATCTTGCTTCGGAAATTAGTATCCGGAACGAAAATGCGGCTGATGACCAAATTGAAATAGAAATTAATAATTAAAGCGGACAATATAAAATGAGCAACAATTTTTATGATCGTGTTGAAACAGCTTTAGGCAAAATAAGGCCTTATTTACAGGCAGATGGCGGCGATGTTGAATTAGTAAGAGTTACTGAAGACGGAATTGTAGAAGTAAAATTAACAGGTGCATGTGTTGGCTGCCCAATGAGCCAAATGACATTGCGTGCGGGAGTTGAAAGAGCTTTAATTAAAGAAATTCCCGGAATTAGAAGAGTTGAACAAGTAAATAATTAGTTTTGCTTGGAATTAAATTTATTTTAAATATATAGGTATAAAAATGCGTAAAAAAATAGTTGCCGGTAACTGGAAAATGTTTAATAATCTAAAAGAAAGTGTTACACTTATTTCGGAAATTAAACAAGAACTTGCTAATAATCAATTTAATTGTAAAGTTGTTGTTTGTCCTCCTTTTACATCTTTGGAAACAGCAAGCACTTTATTAAAAGATTCACCTGTTGAAGTTGGTGCTCAAAACATGTATTACGAAGAAAACGGTGCTTTTACAGCCGAAATTTCTGCGGGAATGCTTTTAAGTGTTGGATGTAAATATGTTATTTTAGGACACTCTGAAAGAAGAACCATATTTAATGAATCCGATGAATTAATAAACAAAAAAATCAAAAAGGCATTAGCATCAAATTTATTGCCCATTTTCTGTATTGGCGAAACTCTTGAACAACGCGAAAGCGGAAAAACAGAAAGCGTAATTGAAGTACAAGTTCGTAAAGGTTTAGAAGGTATTTCATCTGAGGATTTCAGTAAAATAGTTATTGCTTACGAACCTGTTTGGGCAATTGGTACAGGTAAAACTGCTTCTCCTGCTCAAGCTCAAGAAGTTCATGCTTTTATTCGTGGGTTATTAACACAATTATATTCAAAAGAAGCTGCAGAAAATACAGTTATTCAGTATGGCGGAAGTGTAAAACCTGAAAACGCAAAAGAATTATTATCACAGCCCGATATTGACGGTGCTTTGGTTGGCGGTGCTTGTTTAAAAGCAAAATCTTTTGTTGATATTATTAAAAGTGCTTAAAGCTGGTTTTAATTTGCAAAAAAGGGAGAATTTTTTCTCCCTTTTTTATTTTGGGGATTAACAATTATTCAATATTATACTAAGCAGACACCAAGTTAGGAGATATATTTGGGTTTATAGCAAGCCGAATAGATGAATGGACTGTGTTAAAATTGGGAATTGTTACGTTTCTTTTTATTTTATCTTTTCTATCATCAAATATTATTATGCTTGGGTTAAAACCCTATTTTAGCTTGCCCTTTTCACCGGCATCAATGCCGGTGTTATATAAAAGCCAATACCTTATTATAACAATGTAGATTATCGCATTATTATTCCCACAAAAGCACTTCGGAGAAGTGCAATGTTTGTAATAACACACAATACCACCAATACCAGGAACACCAGCGGTGTTCCACCTTTGAAACAATAATTTCCCAAATTATTACACATTTAGTGCGGGCTGAGGGCTAATAAAAAGAAGAAATTTGGGCTTAAGCTTGTATTGTTTTTATGAACAATTTTATGCGTGATGTATCAATAGTTTCAATACTCAACTATCCAACATTTACCAATGCAACATCTCCCTATCCGGGTTATTTTACAAATTAAAACCAGCCTGCTATTGATGTATTACAACTGCAACATTTTCCCTCTTTTATTTTATTATCTATTACCGAATGCCAATTACGCGAAATAAGATTTTGTCCGCAATGAGTGCAATAGGTGTTTTGACCGTCTTTATCCAAAATATTGCCCACATAAACATATTTTATCCCTGTCTCCATTGCAATTCGTCTGGCCTCTAAAACTGTATTGGGTGATGTTGCTTTAAAATTATTAAATTTAAAAGCCGGATGAAATGCCGAAAAATGCAAAGGGACTTCATTACCTAAATTTTTAATAATCCATCTACACATACTTTCAATTTCAAAAGCTGAATCATTTAATTGTGGTATTAATAAAGTAGTAAGTTCAAGCCAAACATTTGTTTCATCTTTAAGCCAAACCAAAGTTGCTAAAATATCATTTAAATGCGATGCGGTATATTTCCAATAAAAATCTTCAGTAAAAGCCTTTAGATCAACATTTGCCGCATCAATATATTCATAAACTTCCTTGCATGCACGTTTATCAATATAACCGGCAGTAACCATTACTGTTTTTATTCCTTCCTTGCGTGCAAGTTTTGAAACATCAATAACAAATTCCCCAAATATTGTAGGATCGTTGTATGTAAATGCAATTGATTTAACATTGTTTGTGAGTGCAATTTCAATTACGTCTTCAGGTTTTGCAACCAACGAATTCACATCTTCAATTTGTGCTTTACTTGTTACCCAATTTTGACAAAATTTACACCCCAAATTACATCCGGCGGTACCAAAACTTAATATATTACTACCGGGGTAAAAATGGAAAAGCGGTTTTTTTTCAATTGGATCAATTGCAAATCCTGTAGGTCTGCCATATCCTTTACTATACAAAACACCGCCAATATTTTCCCTTACAAAACAAAAACCTTTTTGACCTTCGCTAATTGTGCAATATCTTGGACATAATGTACAAAGGATCTTATCGTTTTTGGTTTTTTTCCACCATTTAGCAATATGTAAGTCTGTCTGCATTTTGTTACCCAAAATTATTTTTACTTACTTTTTACTGTTTTTGTTTTTCGCGCTGCCGGTTTTTGGGGTTCCGGTTTCACCAATTTGTGCATTTTTAATAAAGCAGCTTCTACATTACCAAAAATAGTATCTTTTTCAAACTTATTATTTTTTTGCAATACTCCTGCTTTAACACCCATCAATAATTCAAGTGCTTCTTCAGCTTGTTTTACTGCATATATGCTAAATTTTTTGTTTTTAACTTCTTCAACCACTTCATCTTTTAACATTAAATCCTGAACATTTTGGAATGGTATTATCACTCCTTGTTTACCTGTAAAACCCTGCATTTTACAAATATCAAAAAAACCTTCAATTTTTTCATTAACACCGCCAATTGGCTGTATGTCTCCTTTTTGATTTATTGAACCTGTAATTGCAAATTGTTGGTTAATAGGAATATCTGCCAAACAAGATATCAAGGCAGCAATTTCGGTTATAGACGCACTATCACCATCTATCATTCCATACCCTTGTTCAAAAACCAAACTTGCATTAAACGATAAAGGAATAGTTTTACCAAACAATTCCCTAATGAATCCTGAAATAATTAAAACTCCTTTATTGTGTGAACTTCCGCTTAATCCCGATTCTCGTTCAACATTTAAAATATTTCCGGTTCCAAGCGATACACTTGCAGTTATACGTGTAGGTTTTCCAAACGAATGACGTTCATCACCATAAACAGCTAAGCCATTTATTTGGCCTACTCTTGAACCTTTTGTATCAATTAAAATCATTTCATCTTTAATCATTTCCGAAATTTTTGTATTATACATACCGTTTCTTTCGTTTCCGTTTTCATAAGCACGTTTTATATGGGTATCATTTACAATAGTTTCTCCTTCATTTTTGGCCCAAAAAGCTGCTTCAAGCATTAAATCGGAAATATATGCAAAACGGGTAGTAAGTTTATTTCTGTTGCCTGAGTACCTTGCGCTGTATTCAAATATTTTTGCTACGGCAGTTTTATTAAACTCACAAAGATTATTATTTTTAATTATTTTTTTTATAACCGAAGCATATTCCTGAATTGATTTTTCGGTTCTATTCATTTCATAATCAAATTCGGCTTTAATTTTAAATATTTTATTAAAATCCTCTTCGTAGCTTGAAAGGATACTAAAAATTTCGTTATTCCCCAAAAATATTATTTTGGTGTTTATTTTTATTGCTTCGGGTTTTAAAACACTTGGTGCTACCTGGTAATAATTTCCGGGATCCTGCAATTCAAGCAATCCATACAATAATACTCTTTTAAGAGTTTTCCATACTCCCGGTTCATTAAACGAATCGGCTGCACGTAATATTAAATACCCGTTGTTTGCCCTTAAAAGGGAGCCGGCTTTTATTTTTGTAAAATCCGTATACCATCCGCCGCGTCCGTCCGACATTTTATCTATTGTGCCAAATATATTATTATACGTTGGATAGGTTTCAACAATAACCGGAACACCTTTTACCTCCGAACTGTCAAGAATAACATTTACTTCATACGATTTAAGATAATCAATTACTATTCCCTCTTCGGTGCTCTCACGGCTTTCTTTATGTCCGGAAAAAACATCCAAATTCTGCAAAATATCCTCTTTAACAAGGTCAAGATATTCAATAATTTTTGCAATGTCATAATTCGATTTTAATTCGTCCATTGCCGCGTTAATTACCCGTCCGGCATGTTCTTTTTCCAAATCGGAAACTACTGTTTGATATTCCTGGCTTAATTTTATCCCCTTTTTTAGAACTAATTGCAGCTCTTGCTGATACGATGCGTATTTTTTTGTTATTGTTGTTGCTTCCTTTTTATCAATAATTTTTTCGGAAAGCAGTTCATCCATTTGTTGAATGAAATAAGCTTTACTGTTTCTAATAATTAAAATTTCAGGCTGAGGAATTTCTGATGATTTGCTTTGTCCAAGAGTAAAACCATCCTTCTGTAGTTTTGATTCAAACTGCATATATAAGTTATGCTGCGATTGACCATATTTTTCAACAATTCTTTTTTTTCTTAAAATATATTGTTCACTTTCCAGCACAATTGGAATATTTTCCTGCAATAACTTTATAGTTGCTGCTACATCTTTTTTAAATTTGTTACCCATTCCTACAGGCAATACAAGCAATATAGGTCTGTCTTCATCATTAAAATTATTTACATAAACATAATCATTTAATTCTGCTTTTAACGGTGTAATTGTTTCAAGCACTTTTTCAATAGTTGTTAATTTACCTGTTCCGGAAAGTCCTGTAACAAAAATATTATATCCCGGACTTTTAATTTCTATACCAACTTGTAAAGCTTTAATTGCTTTTTCTTGTCCTATTATACCTTCATTTGGGTCAATTTTAGCTGTCGAATCAAAATCAAATTGTTTTGGATTGGATATCCATTTTAAGTCTTCTGCTTTTAAGCCGTTGTATCTTTTTGCACATTTCAGTCCCATATTTTTCCCGCAAATTATTATAATATTCAGTATTCTTAATTAATTTAAATATACATAAACTATTTCTAAATTTCACAACTAAGTTTTATATTATTAAATAATATTAATTTGATTCTTTTTTAGAGAGCTTCTTCTAATAAAATAATGGTAAAAACAATAACATTATTAAAACAGATAAATATATTTTGTATTTTTGAATATGAGATTTTTATTAATAAGAAGATAATGTTATAATGATTAAACCTGCCTATAGTTTTTTTGATAATAATGAATCAGTTACAAAAATTAAAAATGAACTGCCAAAATTTGCAACAGGTAAACCTTTTTTTATTTCTTCCTTACCGGGATCTTCAAAAAGTTTATTTTTACGGTCAATTTTTAATAAAGACAGCCAATTTTTACTCCTTCAACCCAAAATAGAACTTGTAAATGAAGTAAAAGTTGAACTTGACATATTGGGATTAGGTGATCATTTAATAATATTTGATGATTTGAATTTTGATGTAGTTCAAGAAAACTTAACAAAATTATCATTTCTAAAAAACTGCATTGTTATTGCACCTTACGATATATTAACACTTAATATTCCCGCAAAAAAACAACTGGAAAACAAAACAATTAAAATAAGTGTAGGCGGTGAAATTAAATATGATGAAGTGCTTGAGTATTTTAATTTGTTTGATTATGGAAAAGTAAAATTTGTTGATTCCGTTGGCGAATTTTCAGTTCGTGGTTCAATAATTGATTTTTGGTCGTTTAGCGAAAAACAACCTTCCCGCCTTGAATTTGATGGTGATTTTATAGAATCAATTAGATTATTTGACCCGGAAAGCCAGCGGTCATCAAAAAAAATTGAAAGTATTACTCTTGCTGACACTATTCAAGAGGAAGAAGTTACTTACAATTCCGATATTTTTGATTATTTGGTAAAACCATACGTAATTGCTTCACAAATAGAATTAAACACTTATTTTGAACAAAACAGCATTACTCCTATTCGGAATTCCGCGGCTTTTATTCAAGATGATGACATTGATGATGAACTTAGGCAAGAATTATTTTCTGTTGATAATAACGAGATATCAGTTCAGGAAGCATCAAAAGAAACTATAGAACTTTCTAAAAAACAGATCACTTTTTCCGAATTTTTTATTCAAACTAAAGGTATATGGCTTATTGAAGACGAACTTGGTGTAAATGAAAATTTAACAAATCTTGGATTTTCAGAAGCTCCATCAATAAATTCAAACTTTGAAGTTCTTTTTTCTATTATTACTGATTACACAAATAGAAATTTTAAAGTACATATTACCGTTGAAAACGAATTGCAAGGACGAAGATTATTAGAACTTTTTAGCGGTCTGAAAGAAGAATTTGAAAAGTTAGTTGAAACCGGGAAAGTTTCCATTTTAACTTTAGCTATTAAAAAGGGATTTGTTTCAAAAGAAAATAAAACACTTGTATTAACTGATTATCAAATATTTAATAAACCTTACAGGACCAAAATATCAACCAAAGTCCCTTATAAAAAATCGCGAGTTAAAGATTTTGCATCTATTAAAAAGGGGGATTTTGTTGTACACGATACTTTTGGTATAGGTCAATATACCGGTTTGGAAACCATTAAAATTGGTGAAACGGAACAGGAAAGCATTAAAATTTTATATGCCGAAGGTGCGGTTGTTTATGTAAATTTAAATTATTTATCGCTTGTAAAAAAATTCTCCTCCCGCGATGATGCACAGCCAAAACTTTCAACACTTGGTAGCAATGAATGGAAAACCGCAAAAAGGAAAGTAAAAGCCAAAATTGTTGAAGCCGCACGCGAGCTAATTAAATTATACGCAAAACGGCGAGGAACTTTAGGTTATTCTTTTAGTCCGGACAGCATTTGGCAAAAGGAACTTGAAGCATCCTTTTTATACGAAGATACACCCGATCAGGCCAAAGTTACTGAAGAAGTCAAATCCGATATGGAATCGGCCAACCCTATGGATAGACTTGTTTGCGGTGATGTTGGTTTTGGTAAGACTGAAATTGCAGTACGGGCAGCCTTTAAATCTGTTACTGACGGCAAACAAGTGGCTTTATTAGTTCCAACCACTATTTTAGCCGAACAGCATTACAGTACCTTTACCGATAGATTAAACATGTTTCCTGTTAAAGTTGCGGCTCTTTCACGTTTTCAAACAAAAGCCGAACAAAAGGAAATTATTACAAATTTAGCTGCCGGACTTATTGATATTGTTATTGGTACTCACCGCATTTTAAGCAAGGATGTAAGTTTTAAAGATTTGGGTTTATTAATTATTGATGAGGAACACCGTTTTGGTGTAATGGCCAAAGAGAAATTAAGGACAATTAAGGCCGCTGTTGACACTTTAACTTTAACAGCCACTCCAATTCCAAGAACATTAAATTTATCGCTTCTTGGGGCACGTGATCTCTCTATAATTGCAACGCCTCCTCCAAACCGTCAGCCAATTTATACTAAAGTTGCTCAGTTTGATATTGCACATATACATGAATGGGTAACAGCCGAATTAAGAAGAAACGGACAGGTTTATTTTATTCACGACAGAGTGCAATCAATTGAAAAAATTGCTCTTTACTTAAAAAAACACATCCCTCATGTAAATATTGCGGTTGCCCATGGACAGATGAAACCGGCTGACTTGGAAAAGGTTATTTACGATTTCCTAAATAAACGATATCAAATATTAATTGCTACAAAAATTATCGAATCGGGCATTGATATACCAAATGTAAACACAATAATAATTAATCGTGCCGATAGATTTGGTTTAGCGGAACTGCACCAATTAAGGGGACGTGTAGGACGATCGGATAAACAAGCTTATGCGTATCTTTTAGTTCCTTCCTTAAATTCAATTTCTAAAAAGGCTACTCGCAGATTACAAGCAATTGAAGAATATACAGAACTTGGAACCGGTTTTAATCTTTCCATGCGTGATTTGGAAATAAGAGGAGCGGGTAATTTACTTGGTACTGAACAAAGCGGAGTTATTGATACGGTTGGATTTGATATGTATATGAAATTACTTGACGAAGCTGTTGAGGAATTAAAAACAGGTGAATTTAGTGAAGAATTTAAGGATTTGCCAAAACAGCTTGAAAGAGTTGATACGACAATTGACGCATTTTTTGAAGTCGGAATTCCAAAAGTTTATATGCCTGATCAATCGGATAGACTTAGTTTTTACACAGCTATGTTTAGTTTGGTAAAACTTGAGGAAATGGATGAAATCAAAGAAGAACTTATTGATAGATTTGGGAAAATTCCTGTTATTGTGGAACGATTAATTTTAACCGCTATTTTGCGTTATTATTCTTCTTTTGCTTTATTTGAAAGAATTATTATTCAAAAAAATAAGATAGTAATATTTTTACCAAAAGGTGACCACGAAACATATTACAAAGAAAAATTCCAGTTATTAGCCAAATTTGTGATGGATAAAAAATCTAATCAGGTAAATTTCAAAAACGAAGGCAAAATTGTAAAACTGGAAATGATGCATAAATCAACTGTCCCCGAGGCTTTGTTAAATTTTTTAATTGATTTTTGTAAGGAAGTTAAAGATATTATAAACAAATAATTTAGTAATTGGAGTAATAATGAATAAATCACTAAAAAGAATACTGTTTATTGTTTTAGCTGTTATTGTGTTTGTTAATTTAATTCCTGTTGATAGATCAAATCCTCCTGTTAAAAACGAATTAAAAATGCCTGCAAATGTAAAATCTATATTAAAAAAGGCTTGTTTCGATTGCCATTCCAATCAAACAGTTTGGCCGGTATATAGTTACATAGCACCTTCATCATGGCTGGTTGCCGGAGACGTAACTAATGGCAGGAGCAAATTAAACTTTTCCGATTGGGATCAAACAGACGAGACTCATGCTTTAAAAGAAGTATGGGAAGAAATAGAAAAAGGCGAAATGCCATTAAAAATATATACTTTTATCCATTCGGATGCAGTTTTAACAAATACTGAAAAAACAGTTATTAAAAATTGGATTAACGGAAGTTCAATTAAAATGGATAATTGATCCTAAAGTATTATTAAAAATATCTTTTATTTATTATATTACACAATGAACAAAATTGAAAATATTCAAATAAGAATAACCGGTTCAAATGGAATGTTTGAACTTAAACCCGACAATTACGATATTCGTGAAATGGTAAAAATCGTCCAACAGACGGAAAATTTATTATTCCCCGGAGATAAAAAAGAACGTCCTCTAATATCTTACAGAATTGAAGAGGGTTCCGTAAAAAATATTTTCAGCACTTCAATGCAGGCTGTTATTGGTTTTGCAGCCATAATTTCATCTATTAATTTGAATAAAAACATCGATTTTTTGGAATCTAATACAGCCAAGGCAATTGAAATTTTTCAAGATACTGCAATAAAAAGAGCTTATGAATTTGAAATTTCAACAACTTTGCCAAATACAGAAAAATTAATAATTAATTCAAAAACCAGTTATATAAGGAATGTATCTTTGTGGGTTGAAAGTGAATTTTACTTCTATGGGAAAATAACCAACGCCGGCGGAAAAGACAAAGCTAATATCCATATTTTTACTGAAGAGTTTGGAACCCTTAAAATTGAAACACCGCAAAAATTCCTTGAGGAAAAAGAAGAGAATTTATTGTATAAAAAATTTGGAATCAGAGTAACAGGGAAACAAAATATTGAAACTGGTGAAATGGATAAATCCAATTTGCGTTTTCTTGAGTTAATCGATTATAATAACAACTATGATGAGGAATATTTAAGCGGTTTAAGAAAAAAAGCTATGGGCTGGATAGTAAATATTGACCCTGAGAACTGGCTTAGAGAAATTAGAGGAAATAATGCCTAAGAAAGTATTATTAGATACTAGCTTTTTTATCCGTTTCCTTAATGATAAAGACCCCTTGTTTGCAAATTGTGTAGAATATTATAAATACTTTTTAAGTAAGGAAATAAATTTAGTAATTTCAACAATTTCAATTTCAGAATTTTGTGTCGGTGGTAAAATCGAGCAACTTCCATTAAAAAATCTTCAAGTTTTGCCATTTAATGTTAATCATGCTGTTCGTTCTGGAGAATTTGCACGTTATTTTTATGAGGAAAGAAAATTCGGGAATTTAATAGTAGCAGATAGGAGACAAGTTAGTAATGATGCTAAATTATTTGCTCAAACAGATACTGAACAATTTATAACTTCCTTTGTCACTTCTGATACAGATAGTATAAAATTATATCATACAATTTCGAAAAAAACAACCATTAATTTCGAATTGCTTGATATTAACCAACGGTTTAGCGATTATTTTGGTGTTTTAGATTTTGAAAATTGAGAACAATACTATACTAAACAGATAAAAAAAATCAGAAAACAATTACCTTGCATTGTTACAATTTAGTTAAATAAACAAATATTCATCAGTTTTAAAGCTAAACATACATTGATAAAATTGGTTATATAAATTAAATGTCGGCTATTTTAATATAACATATCGCAATACAAAGTTTTAACACCCGATGATCCCATAATTGGCACTTCGGAGAAGTGCAATGTTTGTAACCACACGCACCACCACAAAAATCGAACTCCGGCGGTGGATGTCGCATAAGTCAAAAAAGCGAGAAAATATGTAGGTTTAAAGGGGAATAATAAGTATATTTGTAATAACCAAATGATAAAAGAAGTACCCACTATGCCAATCAAAAAAACCAATCAAGACCAATTACCAATTCGATTCGGAAGACCAAATGTTAATCTACTGGTCTCCGAGAAAGCAGAAGTAATAAAATTATGGTCGTTAATTCAGCAGCTTGATTTCTCAAAATTCTATTCAAAAATCAAGAAAATTGGAGCACCAAATTATAAACCTGAAGTAATGTTGACATTAGTATTAATGGCGATATCAGATGGAATAACATCATCACGAAAAATTGAAAAGCTCTGTTCTGTTCATACAGAATACATCTTCGTGGCAGAATGGGGAACGCCGGATCATTCAACAATTGCACGATTTATAACAAACAATAAAGAAGAAATAATTGAAATAGGCAAACAAATTATAGTTTTAGCAAATCAATCGGGCCTAAGTCGTTTTAAGGAATTAGCAATGGATGGAACAAAAATCCAATCATATAGTAGTCAAATTCACAGTTATACAGAGGCAAAATTAAACGAACAAATAATAAGGATTGAAAAAGCGATAAAAACAAATATCGAGATTATGAAAGGAAATGATATTAAAGAGACAGAGAAAGAAAAGCGGAATAAAAAAAATACGGAGATGATACAGTCTTTAGAAATCTGTAATTTGTCAAAAATAAAACTTGTAGAAAGAAAGAAGACCTTATATCCCCAGCACAGAGAGAAACATCAAATAAATGTGAAGGAAAATGATGCGCGTTATGTCTCACGTATAAGTGGCTGTGGATATAATGTGCAATACGTAGTTGATACGTCGACAGGCTTGATAGTTGTAAATGAAGTAATGACAGACCAAAACGATGCTCATGCATTTAAGCCAAACGTGGAAAAAGTGGAAGAAATATTAGGAAATGACCCTAAACAAAAATTTATTGCGGATTCCGGTTATTCGAATGGCGAAACATTGTCATTCATAGAAGAGCGCGAAATAGATGCGCTAGTAAATGATATTGCAGGTCAGAAAGGTTTACCAACCAAGGAAGAAATAATAGACCACATAAGTAAATTTAATTTTCGTCATTATATATATATCAAAAACGAAAATAGGTATATGTGTCCTAATTCAAAATATCTGGAAGAAACAGAAGAAGATGTATATGAGTGCAAAGAATGTATGGATTGCCAATTTAAAGAAAGGTGTTGTACAAAAAAGGAAAGTAAAGTAATAAATCAAACAGATTTTCAAAAGCAACGAATAGCCATGATGGGAAAAGAAGGTCATGCAGCAAGCATGAATCGAAGAAAAATTGTTGAACGAAAATTCGGTCAATTAAAATGGAATCTTGGGTTAAAAAGATTTACAAGAAAACAATTAGAAGGAGCAAGGGTGGAGACCGCCCTAATAGCACTATCAATCAATCTATATAGTATCTTGAGACACTATTTCTCTAATTTACCTCAAAAAACTACAATATTGAAGCATTTATTTATTCAATTATTAAACAATCTTAGATTCACGGGGAATTATATTATTTCCCCAAAATTTTTATTGATTTTCTAACTTGAAATGTGGACTTATGCGACATCCACCGGCGGAGTTCCACTTTAGATATATTACTTAAACACCTCTTATAAATCCCCAATTTTCACACTTTCTGTTGATGTCTGGTTAGTGTTAGTTTATTATAATAAATATCATAATCGTTTTTGCTGAAACATACAAAAACGATTTTTTCAATAAAATCATTTTTAGTTAAAAATTCATTTGCTGTCTCTACTGCAATTTTAGCGGCATGTTCAATTGGATAACCATAAATACCTGTGCTTATTGACGGGAAGGCGATAGATTTAATATTATTACCCACTGCAATATTTAGACAATTTACATAAGCACTTTTTAATAATTCAGGTTCTCCATTATTCCCCCCGCGCCAAACTGGCCCAACTGTATGTATTACATGTTTGGCAAAAAGATTATATCCTTTTGTAATTTTTGCTTCCCCGGTTTTACATCCGTTTAGTTTTTTACACTCTTCCAACAAACCTTTCCCTGCTGCCCTATGTATTGCTCCATCAACTCCGCCGCCGCCCAATAACGAAGTATTTGCAGCATTTACAATAGCTTCAATATTTAGCTTGGTTATATCACCCTGTATTATTTGAATAACTTCATGTTTCATTTTGTTAATTGTTTGATGATATTCTCATATTCGGGATATAATTTTAACAATTCCTCTCTTTCCCCCAATTCAAAATCCTCAAAATCAAAACCGGGATAAACCGAACATCCAATTAACGAATAGGAATCGGATTCCTTTGGTTTGGCTCCAAACCAGCTGAATTTAGGTATAGTATATTGCAAAACTTCGCCATTGTAAATATTATTACCCAACATTATTTTTCTGCGTTTACCGTTTGGCAATATAATATATAATTTTAATGGACATCCATAATAAAAATGCCAGGTTTCGTCCGATTGAAGTTTGTGTAAAAATGATTTTTGTCCCGATTCCAGAAGAAAATATATGGAAGTACCCATATTTCGTTCGGCTTCATACCTTTGCGGCAAACCACTTCGTTTTATTTTTTCTTCACTTCTGTAAACTTCGTTAAAATATCCGCCTTCGGGATGTGGAATTAATTTTAACTTTTCAATCCATTCGTTTGCAGTTATCATAATATCCTATTATTAAATCATGCCTAAAAACAATCAAAAATAAATTTTAATTAACATAAATGGAATGTTAATTAATAACAAAAACCATTTATGTTAATTAACTTAAAAATATATTTATTTAATTCCATTTTGAATTAAAAAAGGTGCGTAAGCTTTGTCTTCCGACATAATATGCTTAGTAAGCCAGTCACTTAAAAAATTCATTAAATCAATTGAAATAGTAAGTTTGCCATTATTAAAATTTGTAGAAAAGTTAACCACTTCCTGAGTTAACTTATCATGTTTCATTTTATGAATTGATTTATCGGGATAATTTAATTTATTAAAAATATCCTCTTCATATTTAAAATGAACTTTTGTATAATTTGTAAGATTTGTTAAAATTGTGCTTAAAACTTCCTTGGATTTTCCCGTTTTCATCGCTTCATTTAATTCATTAATTATTGTAATTAATTTTTGATGCTGCATATCAATGCTGTTAATCCCAACACTGTATTTTTGATTCCAAACAATTAGTGCCATATTTACTCCTATTTATAACCTTTTTGAATTAAAAATGGAGCATAATCTTTGTCTTTCTTTTGAATATGATCCAATAACCAATTGCTTAACAGCTGCATTAAATTAATTGATACGGTAAGTTTGCCGTTTTTAAAATCGTTATAATATCCGTTAACTTCGTTTACAAGTTTTTGATGAATCATTTTGTGTGTTAATTTATCGGTATAACCATATTTTTCAAACAAATCTTCTTCAAATTTAAAGTGAAATTTTGTGTAATCAATCAAACGAATAAAAACATCTCCTAAAACTTCTTTTGATTTTCCACCTTTCATGGCTTCATTCAGATCGTTTATTATCCCGATCCATTTTTTGTGCTGATTATCAATTTCAGTAATCCCAACACTCAATTTTTCAGTCCATACTATTAGTGCCATTTTTAGCTCCTGCTTTGTTAGCAATATTATTTTTATGGTTGTAAAGCTCTTTTTCTATTTTTTTTGCATTTTTTACTGAATACGTATATACCAAACCTGCTCCAAGATAAACATATACGGCTATTCCAATTGAATAAAAAAAAGTATTAAATATCGAATTTACATATATGTATAATGTAACTATTATTATACTAATTCCAAATAAAAAAGTTATGTTGCCAACTGCTTTATTGGCCTTGTACCAAACCTCCTTGCTGTTTAATGTTGCAGCGATGCGTAGTCCATACCAATGATGGGGTGGAATTTTCTCTAACTTTAATGGAATTGACATTCCCATAATAATTGCGCCAAATATTATATAAATAATTAAAATTGATATCATATATTAGCTTTTGTTATTCAATTATATTCATTGCTTTTAATATTTCAGCAGCTTTTTCAAAATCTTTTTCTAAAACATTTATTGTTACATTAGAAGAAACCCCCAAATGGGTAAGTGTTCCACCACTTTTATATGATTGTATATCATCGGATAGAAGGTGCTGAATAGCAAGTTCTGCTGTATAATCGTCACCAACCTCACACAATTTTACAATATTTTCTTCAATTTCCGGTTCTTCCAAAGGTGCACCGCAATTTTTACAAACAGTATCTTCCAGGCTTACTTTTGCTTCACATTCCGAACAAAAATATTCTTCAACTTCATCAAATACGTCATCCTCCTCTTCAACTTCTTCTTCCAAAATTGCGCCGCACATTTTACATTCTTTGTCATCAGCCCCAACTTTTGAGTTACATGCAGAGCAATAATATTCTGCTGTTTCTTCTTTAGTATCTAACAAATTTGCTCCGCAAGCTTTACATGTTACATCGTTTGCCTCTACTTTTGAATTGCACTCCGAACAAAAATATTCTGCTGTTTCTTCATCATTTATTTCGCTCATAAATAACCTTTAGATTATGAATAATTAATAATTTTCTGTATATAATTAAAACCCAAATTAACAAAATATTTTAATAATCTAAAATTTAAGATATTATAATTTTATTTTAAATGAAATACTCGCCAGTTAAAAAGAATTTTTATTCTTATTTAACTTTAGGATTTTTTTTATCATTCGAACATTAATTTGCCAAAAAAATCAGGAAGGTGAAAATTTGGTTCGGGAAAGTTCACTTTATTCCAAGTCAGCCAATGTGGTTTTGTTGAATTATCTGCACATTTGTAAAAATTAGCAAACCAAACAGTATTAGTTACAGGTATATCAATTTTAGAATACTCCGTCAGTACCTCAAATGGAAGTCTGTACTCAATTACCCATGATGTATTTTCAATAATTTCAGTTTTAATTATTTTAGGTAATGTCGTTACAATATCTAATTTTTCAATATCTTCCCCTTTTACCCGTAATGGTTTTTGAGAAGGACTTTTCCTAAACCCAAAAAGTACCGTACCCCCACAATTTGTTTCTAGATTAAAATATCCTGCATCTGTTTTATTTTGTGGAATAAAAAAGAATTCTACACAGCTGTCCCTAAAAACCGGATCAAAATTCTTTTCGGCTAAGGCTAATACGTATTTATCTTCAATTTTGCTAATTAAATATATGGCTTTGTTATTATAACATAGTTTGAATTGAGTATCGGGAAAATGTTCCGGATAATCACCCATGTAATTTTGCAAAATAATCGGTTCAATGTTTTTCCAAATCGGTTTATTCCAATTTCCATCAACATTAAATTCACTATCAGTTTTTTTTATAAAATATTCTTTCAATAATAAATTTCTGTTTTTTTTAATGGTTATGTTATTTAATTCGTAAAAAATCTTTAATTTTACTTAAAACAAAAGTTGACAAATTATCTTTATGCATTCTTAGTTCTTCAAGTTTTTCAAGATTAGCTCTTTGTCTTTCTGTAACTACTTCAGCAATATTCTGTAATATTTCTTTACGAGCCAATATGATTTTTTCAATGCATTGTTTATTAATTTCATAAACAACACTTTCAGCTTCGGCAATAATTGTGGCATTCCTCTTTTCACCCGTCAACAGCGACATTTCGCCAAAGAATTTTCCCGGTTTTATCAACCCAACCTTAACCGTTTTCATCTCACTAGTTACATTAACACTTAAAAGACCTTCAATTAAGATATACATTGAATTGCCTTCATCACCCTGATTTATTAGCGTATCTTCCGATTTTATATTAATTGTGGTGATATCTTTTGCCATCACTAAAAGTTCATCTTCATTTAGCGAGTTAAACAAATCTATATTTTTTAGTCCCTCAATTATCTCTTCTAGGTTGGTAGGTACTGCTTCCCTATCTTTCGATTTTCTATAAATAAAACCACCATCATTTAGTTCAATTCCAACCGCTCCAAAATGATATACAATATTATTTAATATTTGGTCTTTTACATATTCCGGATCAAAATCTTTATAAGTTTTAAAATAATATTTGAGAACAAACTCAATACCTTTACTGCAAAATGATCTAATTAATACATTTGAAGGCCGATAATTTTTAATTTCGTTGTTAATAAAAAATTCTTTTGCTGCAGCATATAAAATCCTTTTTACGCGTTCAACAGGAATTACCGCACTAAATATCAGATTTATCTCAAACTCGTTTTTATCATCAAGCGAATCGTAATTTTTAACAATCAACTCACCTTTTAATTCATTAGGGATAAAGACAACTCCATTATCAACCGACTGCAAAATTATCTCTTTTCGTGTAAAATCGAGCACTTTTCCGGTTACTGAAGTTCCGCTTTTAGAATCGATAAGTTGCACCCAATCACCCAAATTATACGAACCTTCAAAATTTAACTGGTTTGTACCAAAAAACTCTGTAATTTTATTATGAAATATGATACCACCGAATAAAAACGAGAGTAATATGATATACCAATAGATTTCAGGCACGACAAAAGGCAAAACACCAAACAAAATTTCCGCCAAGGCTAATGTATATATTACCATTGAAAATATTCTGTATAACAGCTTAAAAAAACTGTTTCTGCCCGGCTGCTTAAGCAAATTTGCCCAAAAGAATATTAATGTTAATTTATTAATTATATAAGCAGTAGTTATCCAAAATAAAATATTAATAACATATATAACTATATTTTTTGTGGATAAACTATTTGATGTATCAACATGATTAAGATCGAATACATTAAACATTATAATAATTAAGGTAATTAAAAATACCACAAATGGAATTATTACTGAGCCTGTTTTTATTTTACGCATATTTACTCGTTAATTAATTATTACAAACTTACACAAAAATAATAAATTCTATATATAAAAATATAATATTAAGTAATTACTATTTAAAATAAAAAAGGCGAAACAGATTAATGTTTCGCCTAAATTTAATTAAGATTGAATTATTTTAGACGTACAAATTCAATTCTTCTATTTTTCAATTTACCTTCATCGGTAGTATTAGGAGCTATTGGATTTGCCGGTCCATAACCTTTTGCAGTTATTCTTTTACCGTCAATACCGTTTTTCACTAACCAATCTTTTACTGAATCTGCTCTTTTTTGTGATAATTTTATATTAGATTTCTTTTTACCAACATTATCTGTATAGCCATTAATTGCAACTTCTAACTCAGGATAACCATTTAATGTTCTTAATGCTTTTTGTAAGGATACTTCCGATTCAGCAGTAATTTCTGCACTGCCCGATTTAAATGTAATTCCTTCCAAAACCATTGCAACACCAACTTTAATTACATCATCAGAAGCATCTAATGGATCAGTTCCTCTTTTTACTTCTATGTTGTCATTAACTGTTCCTGCATCGGAATCTTTTGACAATGGGTTAGTTTTATATTTTACTACTTCATCATTATCAAATAATTCATCACCGTCAGTATCTTTTAATAATGGACTTGTTTTGTAAGTATTAACTTCTTCACCGTCTTTTAAACCATCACCATCTGTATCAGCTGATAATGCATTTGTTTTTAATGATAATACTTCAACATTATCATTTAAACCGTCACCGTCTGTATCTGCTTTTAACGGATTGGTTTTGTAAGTATTAACTTCTTCACCATCAGTTAAACCATCTTTATCGGTATCCTTTAAATTTGGATCTGTTTTAGATGTATTTAATTCATAACTATCATTTAAACCGTCACCATCTGTATCTGCTACTAATGGATTAGTTTTGTAATTGTTTAATTCTTCAGCATCGTTTAAGCCGTCTTTATCAGTATCAACAGCTAATGGATTTGTAGAATGAGTTCTAACTTCTGCAAAATCGTTTAAGCCGTCACCATCCGAATCTGCTTTTAATGGATCTGTACCAAGTTCTTCTTCTTCTTTGTTCAACAAACCGTCATTATCATCGTCGGTATCTGCCCATTTATGGCCATATACAACTCCTATTCCCAAATTATAATATGCGTCTTTTGGTGAACCATCGCGATAATAATTCAAATTATCAGTTAATGAATAATTAAATCCTGCTGAAAGATCTAATGATAAATCTTTGGATAATTGAACCATAACACCAAGACCAACAGGAATAACAGCTGTAATTCCGCTTGATTCCACATCTTTGTAAGGCCATTGAGGTGTGTGTGTTTTTTGGGTAACATTATATATTAATGAACCAACACCAACATAAGCATAAGGATAATATGTCTCAAAGTCAAAAGGAGCATAGTTAAGTCTTACATCAAATGGAATTATAGTTGTACTATATTCAGCATCATTCCAATCTTTTCCGGCATATCTACCGGCACCAAAACCAATTTCACCAATAAAACTTTTTGTAAAATTGTAACGAGCCATTCCTCTTATTACATAGGACATCTTGTAACCGCTAAATTCATTAGCTGTAAGTGTAGGATTTACTTGCAGCCCGCCTTCCCAATACTGTGCAAAAGAAACAGAACTCAAAATTACTAAGAACAATAACACTTTTTTCATTTTTTCACCTATAAGTTAATTAGAAAATCATTTATAATTTCAACTTTAATTAAACCATTAAAGTTTGTTTATAGTTCATTATCCTAGTTCTACTTCAAACTTAACTTTAAAATTAAAAAAAAGCAATAAAATTATTATTAATAAGCATATTGAATTACCAAATAATATAGTTATCTTTAATATTTTCCCCTAATATCGTAAATGGATTATTTTTATTTATATTAAGCCAATAATAAATATTGTTGCTTCACTTTTATAATTTTAGATTATGTAAACATTCCTGATTGACAAAATCATAATGTGCTAAATAAACGTGTTTACTTTCATCTTTAATATATTATTGTTATTTTTGTACAAACCCATAACAATAAACCTAGGGGAAGAATTATGAAAAGTATAAAATTTTTATTTCTTCAGTTTTTTTTATGTTTTATTTTCACCTTTGGACAAACAAATTTTAGGTATTATAAAGATCAAATAGCTAATAACAATGAACTTTCGGAACAAATAAAAATTGTTGCCTCTGTAAACTACAATGAACTTTCATCATTGGATTCAGTGATTTCAAAAACCAGAGCTTTGTTTTTAAATCAAAATTCGGTATCAAAAGATTCAGCATTTATTGTGTTTTGGAATTATTACCACTCATTTAAAGATAATTACAACAACCAAATAGCACAAATTGGACTGCCTAAAAGTTATTCCGCTTTTGTAAATATTGCTGACTACCCTTCAAAAAAAAGCGAACAGAGATTAAACAAATCCGGATTTGAATTTACAGAATCCGAATTGACTTTTTTAAAAAAATTAAACAGATTTGGATTCAAATTAACTAGTCAAGAAGGTATGTTTGAGATTACTTTTGGAAACAAAAGAATAATTGAAGATAATTTTAGAGATTTAATTTCAAAAGAATTATATTTATTTGCCAGTAAATATTTAGATGAATCAATTACTCCTTTTGCTTATGACGGGGCTTTATCAATTTCCTTAAATGAAGTAACTAAAAGATTAATAGTTTGGGAAAGAATTTCGAGATTACAACTGCCAATTTATTTAATTGAACAAGCAAACGAAATTTATAAAAAGTATTTAAAAGCAATAACGGCCGGGATTGACAATTCGCCTGCTTTTAATTTTACCACAAAACGGCTTAATAAAAATTTTGAAAACGCACTAAATGATATTGCAAAAAATTATAAAGGAACTAATTCGGCAGTTAAAATTTCGCAGTATTTGGAATTGCTGAAGAAGAATAAAATGAAAAAAACACAAGAAGTAGAAATTTTTATCAATAATTTATAAATTTAGGAAAAGTATGTCTCAAACAGATAAACCACAAATAGGCTCGCTAGGCTGGGTTGATTTAACAGTAAATAATGCCGATCAAATTGTAGAATTTTATAAAAATGTTGTTGGCTGGGAAATTGACAAATTTAATATGGGCGATTATGACGATTATATATTAAAATTGCCGGGAACAAATATTCCGGTGGCCGGAATTTGCAACGCAAAAGGTTTAAATAAAGATATCCCGCCCGTTTGGTTAAATTATTTTACTGTTGAAAATGTTGATATTTCTGCTGATGAATGTGTTAAAATGGGTGGATCGTTAATAATTCCACCAAAAAAAATGGGTGAATACGGCCGCTTTTGCATTATTAAAGATCCCGCAGGAGTTATTTGCGCCCTTTTTACTCCAACTGCATAAAAATATTTACAAACAGCAATAAAAAGTAATTGACTTTTTTAATATTTTAGATTAAATTTAAAATCCTGTTTGAAAAAATAGGGACTATGGAGAGTTGGCAGAGCGGTTGAATGCGGCGGTCTTGAAAACCGTTAAGGGTGCAAGCCCTTCCGGGGTTCGAATCCCTGACTCTCCGCCATAGTTAAAAAGACGGCTAAAACGGCAATTATAAGCGGTTTTAGCCCTTTTTTTGCCCCTAAATGACCTCAAATGACACCTTTTTCCACCACGTTAGGACACTTTTAGGACATTTTTAGGACACTTGTTAAATATAAAAAAAACCGAGTATGAACTCGGCTTTCAATTATTATTTTTTATTTCAGAATATCATCGAGAGAAGCAACTTCTTTATGTAAGTAGGCAGATTCATTATTTGCATATGATTTTTCTGTTTCGGTAAAAGAAGCATGTCCTAGTAATTCTTTTATGGATTCCAGAGAAGTTTTATTTCGGATTAACCATGTTGCATATGTGGCACGAAACTTATGTAAAAATGCTCTGGCATTTATTCCGGCTGATTCAGCTACATTTTTACACTCAGTTAAAGCACTTCGCTCTTTCATTTGAGTACCTCTTGTAGTTGTAAATACATATAAATCCGATTTTTTGTCCCGCGATAAATCGCTCAACAGCTCATAAAACACTTCATTCATAGGAATAGCTCTTTCAGAACTTGAAGATTTTAATTTATGATGAGGTTTAGATCTTACCATAACTAGTTTTTTGGTAAAATCAATGTCACTCCAACTCAAATTGGCAGCTTCACTAAATCTCATCCCACTATATAATAGTCCAAGGAAAAAGTTGCGATAAGCTAAAGGCATTTCTTGAGAGAAGATTTTTTTAAGTTCTTCTGTAGTATAAAACTCCGGCTTTTTCTTTTCAACTCGGATATTCTTTAACACAATAACGGGACTTTTTTGAATGTGATCTTTAATAACCTCCTCTTGGAAAAAAGATTTAAGAGTCTGCAAATAGAAGTTAATAGTTTTTGGTGCTGCTGAAACTTTAATAACCTCACCATCTTTTATGGCTGTGGTTTCTTTTACCAAGGCGTTATAGAATTTTATTCCATGGTCGCTTGTAAATTCATCAATATATGTAATACCATGCTTTTCTGCAAAAAATCTTATCTGTTTAATTATCGCCTTATACTTCTGAACACTTTTGGGTCGTAACTTAGATTTTGTTATCTCAAAATCATCCAGTAAATCGTTAAACAGATACCTCGACTTTCTTAATCCTACTCCAATTAATTTGTTTTCGTATCTCTGCTTTTTCAGTATTGCTTCAAGTGCTTCCGCATCTTCTCTTTTTTCAAACCGAATTCTAACCTTTCTCCCCCTACCATCAATAGTATAAAGGAAAAACTTTCCATTATGTAACTTTTTAATTGACATCATTTACTCCTTCAATAATTATTCTTGCCAACTCATTAATATTGATTAATTGTTTATCCCCATAGCGTGAAGCTTTAATTAAACCAGCTTTGCATTTTCTATTTACAAATTGATAACTCATGTTCAACACTTTCGCTGCTTCTTGTTGTGTGTAGTTTATTTTACCCGGCGAGATTTTTAGAAGCAGGTTGACAGTATTATCTATGGAACTTGTATTGTTTTCAGAAATTGAGGAGTCAGCCAATTGCACTTTAATATTATCCTTCCTAAAATAATCACGAGGATGATTATTTTCTTCCGGTTGATAATTTTCAAAGTTAATTAGCTGACTCATTGGGTTACCTTTCTTATACCTAGTTTTTAGGTAACATATCTGTTGCAACAAAATAATCGCTCAAAAGACAGGAACTTTTCTCCGATTCTTCAGTAGCGATTTTTATAGTATCTTTTAATTCTGAAATCGTGATTAATTTGTAAGTATTAATTACCCAAAAACCCCGAGAGAGATACGGAACATCTACGTTGTATCCAAGATTATTTACTAAAATATTACAAAAATCTTTTGCAATTCTTCTGCTTTTTGTAATAAATATGCAGCCTAATATCCTCTTCATATTAATATCAATTATATGATTTTCGATTAACCCACAGAAATCTTCGTCACTTATATTTGGAATTATAGCAGCTTTTACAATTATCTTATTTTGTTCTGCATCTGTCATTTCTACTTCAACTATTTTTTGAGATTCTGGATCTTTATATTCTTTATTCATTTTTTTACCTATTAATTAGTTTATATTCTGCGGGGCTTTTTGCCCCGCATGTTATATTAATATTATTGTTTATTTGGGATAATTAGTTTTGTAAATTCAGGAGTTAAACTGTTATCCCAGTCTGTAAGGGTTAATCTAATAGCTTCATACAAGGAACTTCTTAGTTTGTATGAGCAAAGAATAGAGGTTTCGGCATCTTCATTATCTAAAAAATTCTGAAGAGCTTTAGCAAATTCTTCTTTAGCATTGATAGCTTCTGAAGATGCTAACGATTGAAGTGATACTAAATTACTCTGATCTTTTTTTAATGAGTTATTTAGTGTTTTAATGATACGTGCTTCGATGGACCATCTATTTCTTTTGGTCCAATCATTTGATTGTGCTTTATTTATAAGCTCATCTTTTTTAAGTTCGTTATTTATTGTACTTGCTTGCGAACTTAGTTCTTTCTTAAGTTCGGATAGTTGGTTATTTAATAAAATCAACTGATTCTTAATAATTTTAATTTCTAATTTGATCGCCTTTCGATCTTGAAAAGAAATGTTATCAAATACTAATCCTTCAGGATTAAATTTTTTAATTAAACGACCTACTGGTTTCACTCTTAAAGAAAGAGAAACCTTCTGTTCTTTTAATGTACTGATATTGATTTCAAGATCAGTAATTAAAGTATGCAACTGTTTAATACGCGCAGATTTTGCATTCATCGATAAAAAAATATCATCGATAGAATAATCTTTTTGTATAACATCAATTGTTAATGGTTTAACTTTTGAGTCGTTTAATTCCGGTTTTGCATCCGGTGTGTTTACATTGCTATTATCGCCATTGGTTTTTACACCATCCTTTTGGGTTGAACCCAAATTATTTTTACTTTTTGTAAGCATTTCTGCTCCTGTTTTTATTAGAAAATTAGTTTGAAGCGATTTTTTTTTGGCTTCTACCAAATACGTCATACCAAACAGGTGTAAAAGCACACAAATATTGTGTACTTTTTTTTAAGGGGCGACAATACATAGTTATAACTTATTATATAAAGACTTAGGGCCTTATTTTGTGGGGCGATAATATAGTGTATTTTTAAGAGGTGCGGGTATAGTTTATTCTAATATCCAAGGGTAGTTGGTAATTTCAGCATCTGAAACAAGGTATGAATAGGAGTATTCTCCATTATTATATATGATTCGTTTGTCAAGAAAGGAATAGAATTCAGGACAGATTATTTGAATTTCTTTTTTAATATCATCAATTGCTTTTTTAATCGATTTTTGTAAATTCTTAATTTTTTCGTTCTTATCATCTAACTTCTTTGGTTTACCATTTGATTGCGTACTGTCATTAAAATATTTTTTAATTTCCTTAATTTCCTCTGCTATTTTATTTCTATCACGAGTATTAGTTTGCGGAATTTTCTTTAATTTATTTTCTAGCTCATTTACTCTTGCTTTTATTGAAGTAATACCCTCCCTGTCTAAGACATCGTAAAAACCTTTATTATTAGTTTTACCACCTGAGATAACTTGTTTTACATCTTCATCATTTATAGAACTCTTAAGGACTTGATAAATTTGTTGCTTGTTGCATAAATTATCCAAATCTCTTAAACTAATGGGTGTTGACCTTGCATATTTTATGATTTGATAAATATATTTTAGTCCAATTTTCCCATCATTTTTTAATTCAATCTCCGCTCCATCAAAAACAATCTGGAATTTATTATTACTCTTTTTCTTAAAAATAAATTTCCCTTCCTCGTGCGTAGTTTGTATTGCATTACTATCAGCTTGTTCTTCAGGAATATTAATTTTTTGTTCATTGGATTTACATTCGTACTTATTATTAATGTACTGTTGAAAACCATACCAGAAATCAGCATGATACGTTATAACTGTAACATTCTGTTTGTGTTTAAGCTCCTCTAATGTTTCATCCATTTCGCTAAGTGATGGGAATTTTTGCAGGAGTTCATTTAAGCAATTAGCTTTTAGAAGCTCTAAGAAATAAATTCGGTCAGTAAGAATATCTGTACCTACAAACATCTTCTTATCTCTCATCATAAGTGCTAAAAAAACATTCAAATAATTTTTACAGTCATCATAAGTGGGGACTCTAATGGATGAAAAACCATATAAACTTAGGTCGTCAATAGGTGAAGCAGCAGTTAATATTACAATTTTTTTCTTGTTTTTCCAGTTCGTGAGTTGCGATAATATCTCAACCCTTTTGTTATAACTTAGTTTATCAATATTATGTAAAACCACACCTTCTTTTTTTATTTTTATCTTGGGTAAACTTTCAGAACAGTCAATATTATCAAAAATACCTAGCTTACCTTGAATTTCCAAAATAAATTTATTAGATAAGTACTTATCTCCGCCAACAAGTATTAGTCTAGAGTTCTTTCTATCTACCATGTTACGAAAGGCTTGATCAAAAAGTCTTTGATCAAGAATTGGGTTGTCAACTCTTTTAAGAAGCACAAAAGCTTCAGTAAATAATTGGGGAATATTATTATAGGATTCAAAACTTGAATGGATAAGTCTTTCAAATTCTAAATAAAAAGATAAGAATTTCTTTGGGTCATCAATTTTTACAGTTTTAGTAATTCCTTTAGTTGGCACATCAAAATAAGACCTGGCATAAATTTCACTATCTTCAATCTTCATAAGTATATGAGCTAAGAATGGCGTTAAAAATGGTGAAAAACCAACTTTTACTCCCTTAAAATTTGAAAATCTTGCTACAGTTAAAGTTTCTTGTTCACCATCTTTTACCGTTAAATCTAATTTATTAAATATTTCTAAATTAGATAAAAACTTTTTTTCTCTTACTATCATTTGTGTATTGACAAATCCTGTAAGCTCTTCAAAAAAATAAAGATTATTAGTATATTCAGAAAGATCATCAGAACTAACTGGATTATTCGAGAGATCGACAAGAAGAATTCGGGTTATTGGATTCTCACGTTCTAACAAAGAAAGCGTATGATAAGCAATAACTTTGTTACGTAACTCGTCTTTGGAAAAAGCTGTGTGTGCGCCTTTCTCTATGTTTATTAAATCTGTTTTTCCGACTTCAAGAAGTAAATTCATAATACAGTCCTTAAATTTAGTTCACTAAAGAGTAAATACATCAATCCCCAATAGCCAAATTTTTTATTATTCAAATTACTCATATTTTAATAATTTTGATATTATTTTTTCTACCTACAGATAAAATATCTACCTTATAATTTAATTTTTTCTATTCTTCGGAATTGCATCAACAAATTACTAATATTATTAACTTCTAAAAATAATTTTTAACCTCCAGATTCACCTATAAAATTGTTTTCCACCTTCAAATTATTTGTAAAAAACGTTTTGAACCTCGCTATATTATTGTAAAAACTAATTTCCAGTTCAGGATCTGCCTTCAAAACCATTTTGAACCTCATAAAAACACCTACAATACATGCTTTTTTATACACAAACAGGTACTAAATTACGTATTAACATTTCTAATAACCACGCTAAAATATTTTATTATAACAAGTTACAGAAGGTTTTTGTAATTTTTAAGTTTTATATTGTTCTTTTGGTTTAAGATATAAGGTAGGTTAGTTAGTTCATAATCTATCTATATTAATTTGTATACTTAAGCACATAAATATAGAATCTAGGAAAAAGATGTTTCTGCAATGAGTACAACTAATAAAAGGACTCAACAATAACATAATAAACCCGAATAGATATTATATCATTTAATATTTTTATCTGTTTTTCATATTTCATAGTGCAAATAGGAAATAATTATTTATTTACTTCACTATGATTCTTAAAAAAACTTAAATATTTAATATTCATTATAAAATCTATATCAAAATAGCTTATTTTTCAGCAAATCATATCAAAATTTAGTTCTAAATTTTTGATATAAATAGGAAGTGAACCTTCTTAATATTTATATATAGACTATCATTTGAATGAAAAAATCTTGTCAGAATTCTTTTATTCTATATAATCGAAATTTATTTTTGAATTATTTTAGGCAGACAGCAGCAAAAAATTCGTATTTTTTACCTATCTTTGTATTTTTGTCAAATTAAAATTAAGACCTTCGAAATAATTATTCATAAGTAGATTTATTTATGGTATAAGAAAATTAGTAAAAATAAAGGTTGAAATATGAATAAATTATCTTTAAACACTATTAATGAAATAAATCTTCTAATGCATGAAGACTTAAATTTTCACGGGATGAACAAAGTTTGTAACCTTCATAAAATACATTCTTTCCCTGCTAAATTCCCACCGCAACTGCCTGCGAAATTTATAAACAGGCTTACTTTAGCTGGGGAAATAGTTTTAGATCCTATGGTGGGGTCAGGAACAACAATAATAGAAGCTGCAATTATCAACAGAAAAGCAATTGGGTTTGATATTGATCCATTAGCCATTCTTCTAGTTAAGGCAAAATTCGGTATGGTAAAAATTGAAGAACTTATTCATTGTGGATATTCTTTGATTGAGAGAGCACAGAACAATGCTGAAAGTAAAAATATATCGAAAGAATTGCTGGAGAATTTTGATAAAAAAACACGAGATTTTATTAATTACTGGTTCCTTGATAAAACAAAAATCGAATTATTTGCGATTGTTAAGGAAATTAATAAAATTAGCAATCCTGAATTAAAGGACATTTTTAAAGTTGTTTTTTCATCAACAATTATTGCAAAAACCGGTGGTGTCTCCTTAGCATTAGATTTAGCACATAGCAGACCTCATAGAGCAAAAACTATAGCTAAAACAGAAATCCCTGAAATTAGTCTAATTAATATTTTTGATAATTCAGATATTAGAGATATTTTATATGATAAAAAAATAAAATCTGCTTTTACAGAATTCAAAACCAAATTAAATCAAATATCAAAACTCATTAATAGTTCGCCTATTGCATCCAAAGCGATCGTTGGTCTTGCTAATACTAATTCGATTCCACTAAGTGATAACTCAGTTGATCTAATTGTAACATCTCCACCTTATCCATCAAATGCAATTGATTATATGAGAGTACATAAGTTCAGTTTAGTTTGGTTTAACTATATGATTGATGAATTATCGACTCTTAGAAAAGAATTCTATGGTGGAGAGAACCTTAAAGATGTAAAACTTTACACTTTTAGTGATAGAATCGAGGCAATTCTTAATAATATTTCATTAGCCGATAAAAATAAATCGCTAGTCATAAGAAGGTATTATTCCGAGATGTTAGACATGTTAAAAGAAATGTTTAGGGTGCTTAAACCCGGAAAAGCGACCATTATAGTTGTAGGAAGTTCAGTAATTAAAGGTATCGATACCGAAATACAATTATGCCTAAAAGAAATTGGTCAAAGTATTGGGTTTTTAGTTAGTGATATAGGAATTCGCCAAATAGAAAGAAATCGAAGAATGCTTCCGGCATCTCATATGATTAATAAATTCTCCATGATTCAGAATAGAATGCATTATGAATACATACTTGGATTTGTCAAACCATAAAAGAGATAAATTACAAAAGGGCATCATGTACAATTTTTTTAACAAGTTCACATATATTCAATCGTTTTTCATCAGCTTCCTTAAGCAGTCTTTCATATAATTTCGTATCCCAGAGGATTAATGTTCTTTGGGAATACTTTTCAGGGAATGCATATCCGCATTTTTCACAACTTTCATCTTGACAATTTGCACAAGCCCCTCTTTTCTCAATATTACAATGACGACACAAGAGCTGCATGTTATTTAATGTCGTAGTACCCCCTCTTTGGTGAGGAACTTTATGATCATATTGAATATTTATGTCTTTCGAATTACATATTTTACATCTATCGTCATCTCTTTTCTTTAGCTCACTTTTAAGTTTAGAATTTGGATAAGTCCTTTTTCTACCAACTTTTTTTATATGAGATCTCAGGCAATATTTTAAGTGAGATTCATCAGTCTCAATTTCCCAGCCACATTCAGCAAGTTCACGTATCCGCCTATCATAATAAGTTTGCTCAATCAATTTGTAAATTTCTTTTCCATGTACCCATCCTCCTGGCCACAGAGCTGTTAAGATAATAATCTTTGCTGACCCAATATTTGGATCTTGATCTATAATCGCTTTCTCTATATCACTTGATTCATTATTCATAAAAACTCATTATTAATTGTATTTTAATAGTTAATTTATATAAATATATTTTTATTTACAATTGTTAATTCAGAATTTAGTCGATTATATATTCTGATAATTAGTGTGAAATGATTGAAAAAGTCTAGTGTCATAGTTTTTTTTATAAAAAATTTTTAATTTTATGGAATGAAGGATTTACAACAGGCATTCATTTCCTTCATCATTTTAATTATCCTTTTCCCGGTATAAGAACCTTGATAATAACTAACAACAATCAAGGAGAATTATACTAATAGCGTAATGTAAAACTTAACAATTATCGTTAATATTATTAAAATTCATTTTTATATTAAAATTTATTGGTTTCATCAAGATTATTTAATATTTTTGCTAATAGTAAAAATTTCTGGAATAATCTCTGCCAAAACGGGAATAGAAGGATGGTCGTAGGATTTTCTCTCAAGTCTACATTTGTAAAATATTATAAAATAAACTGGAGATTTTATTAATGGGTGAAAGGAGTCTTAAGCAATATGATTATTATCAGGATGCAGTCCAAAGATATGATTATTTTCTAACTGGACTAATTGGTGCAGTATTTACCTATAATCTTCAAAATTTATCCCCAGAGAAGTTTAATTTTTCTCCATATTCACTTCAGATAATATCGCTGATTTGTTTTTTAGCTGGGTTTTTACTCAGCATCTTTAGGCTAAAAAGGATGGAAAGGATATATTTTCTTAATTTTATAAACCTACACAATTCAGAAATGAAAGGAAAATTAACAAATGATATTTCAAAGCCATTTGTTCTAAATTTGGAAACCGGAGATATATTAAGTAATGAACAAATTCAACAACAAATTAATGAAATAACTAAAACATCCCCTAATATAATTAAGGAGATGGATAAGGAACGAGCAAAAACAAAAAAATATTATAAAATTAGAGAGTATTTATTAATTTTAGGTTTTGTTTTACTAGTAATTGCAAAAATATGGAATTCTTATTAAGGAAATAACTCTTTTATATTTATTGTTCAACTAAATGGATTCACACAATGATTGATCCAATACTTTCTTTATCGTTTAACATATTCAATAATAAAGGAACATATGCTTTATTATTAGGATCTGGCATTTCTCGTTCTGCTGGAATAGCAACCGGATGGGAGATTCTGATAGACCTAATTAATAAAATCGCGGAATTATCTAAAGAAACAATTGACACAACGCCTGAGGACTGGTATCTAAATAAATTTAATAAAGATCCTAATTATTCAGATTTACTTGAAATGACTTTTAGAACCACTACTGAAAGAAACACCTTTTTAAGGAAATACTTTGAACCTACTGAGGACGAACTTGAACAGGGGTTAAAAACTCCTACTAAAGCTCATAATGCAATTGCTAAGCTAGTTAGATATGGTTTTATTAAAACAATTATAACCACAAATTTCGATAGATTGTTAGAAAAAGCATTAGAAAATGAAAATATTATTCCAAATATTATTAGTACGGATGACAATATCAAAGGTGCATTGCCTATAATTCATTCAAATTGTACCATTATAAAAGTTAATGGTGATTATACTGATACACGAATAAGAAATACATTCCATGAATTAGAAAATTATGCTCCTGAACTAACAAATCTTTTAGATAGGGTTTTTGACGAATTTGGTTTGATAGTCTGTGGTTGGTCTGCAGAATGGGATATTGGGTTAAAAAAAGCTATGGAACGTAGAAGTAATAGACGCTTCTCAACTTATTGGGTTATAAAAGATACAATAAGCAATTCAGCAGAAGCATTAATAAGACAGTTTTCAGCTGACATTATAGGAAATACTACTGCTGATAATTTTTTTAGTAACCTTGTTGAAAATGTTATTGCGATTCAGGATACAGAAAAGCCACACCCCATTTCTGTCAAATCAGCAATAGCATCAACAAAACGTTATTTATCTGAAGAGAAATTTAATATCATCTATAAAGACTTAGTAATTTATGAAACAAAAAAAATAATTGAGTTTTTATCAAGCGATATACTCAACACACAAACACATTATGAAATTAATGAATTTATTAAACGGATAAAATATTGTGAAGCCAATTCTGAAATTTTATTAAACATTTTTATTATTTCTGCTTACTGGGGTAATTCTTTTCACTTTCAATGTATATCAGAAAGTATTTCAGCAATATTAAACGCGCTTCCTAATGAGGGTGGGGTTGGACCATATATAGATCTAAAAAGATACCCCACTTTTTTATTAACTTATGCAGCTTCAATTGCTGCATTAGCAAATAATAAATATTCGTTATTAAAGATATTATTAGATGATACATATGTAAAACATAGGGACAGTAGAATACCATTAATTGAATTATTATTACCACATACAATAATTGAAAAAGAAAATGCAGGTTATTTACCTGGGATGAATCCCAATATGTATACTCCACTTAGTGAATACATAACCTCTATTCTATCTCCTTTCTTTATGGAATTAATGATTAGTAATTATAAATTTGATGAACTTTTTGATAGATTTGAATATCTGTTCGCACTAATATACTTAGACAAGAATGATATGGGTTGGGCACCAGTAGGTATGTTTGGTTGGCGAGGCAAACGTTATAACAGTAATAATCAAATTGCTATTTTATTAAATACTGAAATTGATAATCTGGGCGATAGCCATCCATTATTATCTAATCATCTTTTTAATGGTTCCACTGAAATGTTAAAAGGACTTCAAAATAAATTGGAGGTAATTGTAAGTCGGAGGGGAATGTACTAACCAAGTGTGCTAATATTAGCAACATTTCACCTAACTTCATTCATATATCAACAACTTTAATTTTTTACAGAACTAAAAATCTTTTAATGAACTAAGCCTTAGATTGAATTATATAACCAAAATAATTTTAGGTTAAGACTTTCTACCAACTTCATTAAATTTGCTTTATTCTCTATTTTCGGTATAAGAACCTTGATAATAACTAACAACAATCAAGGAGAATTATACTATGTCGTTTACAATAGGGTGCGACCCTGAATTAGTAGCCCGTAAAAACGGGGTGTTTGTTAATGCCAGTGATTATTTCAAATTTAATAGTAGTTTCGGGTTGGATGGCAACAATGATATTTGTGAAATACGACCGGGTTATTCAGAATCACCAATAGAACTTACCGCAAAAATTAAAACAGTTTTAGAATATGGACATGAAAAAGAACCAGAACTTGAGTTTTTAGCTGGAATGTATATTGATGGCTATCCCGTTGGAGGACATTTACATGTCTCGGTTGAACCTTCTACAAATGTTATTAATGCAATAGATACCGTTATATATGCCTTGTCAGATTGCATTGATGACCTTGAACAAAGGACAAAACGCCAAAATACCGGTTATGGTGCAAGATACGCTTTTAGGAAAAAGGATTACGGTATGGAGTATAGAACACCGGGAAGCTGGTTAATTTCACCTGCTGTCACGCTTGTTACATTTACTCTCACTAAACTTGCTGTAATTGCCACACTTGAGGACAAACTTGACCTTGTGGCATTAAAAGGTAGACAGCACTCAAGAACATTTCTAAGCAATCTGGAAAGCTTTCTAGTTACTATACCTGATGATTGCCGGGAAGGTCTTACACAACTTAAAAAACTAATCTCAAAACCTATAAACTGGAATCAGAATATACTCCCTAATTGGGGTATTTCTGTTAACTAAGGGGGTGGGTTATGTCGCTTATGTTTTGCTCTATTTGTGAGTGCAAGCTCGAAGAAGAGGATGATTTTACTACCGTAGATGGCAGACCGGTCTGTGATTCATGTTTTAGTGAAAATTATCATTATTGCAGCAACTGTGATACTGTAATACACAGCAATGAAACATATTATAATAATGCCGGTGATCCATTTTGCTCAAGCTGTTATGAAGATGAGGATAACGAGGATGATGACGAGTTTGATGAAGATTGTCCAAATAATCCTTCTGTGACCGAAGAAGAAAAAGAAACAATAATTAAGTTAGCCAATCAATGGTTAAATGATGATAACCCGCGTAAGTTTAATATTAACATTAAACAGGGCGATTATTGTTTGGCTGACTTGCGTACTAAAATAGGTTTAGTTATCTCCCCCGTTTATGTATACGGATTATCAAAAAGAGATGAGTATGAATTATGTGTTAGTCCTGATCTACAAAGTCATGTAACAGACTTTGTAGATTTCAATAACTTCCCTTGGCAAGTTACAACCGGTAATGGTTCACGCCGAATAGGCATTTCCTATTCCTTAAGACAAGATCATTTTGATGAGATAATCAAACTGGTCAAGGAATTAACGGATGGTGTATTATGTGCGGTATAATGGGCTATTATTGTTTTGCAGATGCAAGACCCAACAAAGAGAGCATGACAAATATGTTTTCTATACTCGAGTGCCGAGGACGAGATGCCAGCGGGTATGGATTTATCAAAGACAAAAGGCTTGTTGTAAATAAGGCACCTGTCAAGTCTTCTGAGCTTGTTAAACAAAAGGAATGGGGGGCATTGTCGCTCCCCAGAATACTGATTGCTCATACTCGTCTTAAAACACAAGGCTCGGAAAAGCTTAACGTAAACAACCACCCATTGTATAACAAATACGGAATAGCTGTTGTACACAATGGTATGATTCATAATGACAAGGAAATATTTACTACTGCTAAACGTGATGGACAAGTAGACAGCGAAGCAATATTATCTGTGCTGTCCGCCAAAGCTAAGGGTGATAAAATTAAACGAGTATTTGAAAAGCTTGAAGGGTCTTTTGCGTTTGCCAGTATTGATATTAATGATCCCGAGAAATTAATACTCGTTAAAAAAGACAATCCCTTATGTCTTTACTTAGACACTAAAGCAGAGATATTATACTTTTGCAGTGAACGGGAAATAATGCAAGAAGCCTTGAATATTAAAAGCTCCTCAATAAGAGGATTTAATATTGGAGAGGATAATTACCATTATTATGAGATGGAAAACAATTACGGGATGGTAATAAATCGTGTTGGTGTAGAGAACTACAAACGTTATACACCTAAACGAAATGATTGGATGTCTTTTAGAAATTACCATTTACCTTTTGGGAAATCTGATTTAGACATGGATTTTATTGAATGCCCTTATTGTCTTGCTAAAACCTTATATGACGGAAGTAAATTAGTTAATCAATGCGAGTCTTGCGGAGCGGAATTAAATGAGGAGGATATATATACATGAACTGGATAATTATCGCAGTGGAAATTGCGGTATCAGCATTAATAATTGTTTTGGATTCCATGGATAAGGATAACAAAAAATGAAGAATGAAGGAATAATTTTTATGGATGAGCTCTTAACGGAAGTGGAGCTCAAGGAGGGCGAGCAAACCCTTGCTTATTATGATCTTTTGCTAATGGAAATTCAAGAGCATCAAAGGAAAATGGCAGAGACATTTGCCATTGCTAAACAGGAAATAGAAATAATTAATCAATGGGCAGTAACATCAAATTCTAAACTGCAAGATAAAATTAACTTTATAGAGAAGAAGCTTGAAGCCTTTATAAAACAAGAGGGCACAAAAACTATCGACCTTGCTCATGGAGTATTAAAACTTCGTAAAAAACCTGATAAAGTTGAGATTAATGATTTACAATTATTTCTAAAACATGCTAAACCTGAGATGTTAACAATAATACCTGAAGAGGTTAAACCGGATCTAACTAAAATTAAGTCATACTTAAAAGGTCATTACACAACGCCGCCCGGTATTGAAATAACAACAGGCAACGAAGAATTCACTTATAAACTAAAAGAGGATAAAGAAAGTGGAAAGGAAGAAATTGGAATTAGTACTGAACCAGCCCTGCCCAATAGAATTGCTGTATGATGAACCGGTAACAGGTAACTCACAGTATGGGGAGTACTATTTGTACGCTGTACGCAACGGGGACGGTACAACTGAATATAGCTTTTTTGCCCCTGATGAAGTTCATAATAAAATAAAGGATTTGAGAAAGGGCGCAAAGGCTGTAATTACAAAACTTGCAGAGCAGAAAGGAAATAAAATTGTTACAAAGTATGACGTGAACGTCCTGCCCAACCAAAACACTAGCCCAACACCAACTCAAAGCGAAAATAAAGTAGTCCCAACAAGCGGGACAACAAATGATAACTACTACGAATTAATGTTGTTGTCGTGTAAAGATGCGGTACGTATTCAAGCTGAGTTGGGTGGGTTAATAGATCCCAAATCAATTGCTGTTACTCTGTTTATTGCTCGCAGTAAGTCTCCATTTATGGGGGTGAGTAATGGATAAGTTAGAGAAGTTTATGTTCCCCGTTGAAGAGAAACGTGTTTACTTTGAGGACAAAAAAGGAAGCCTTTCAAAGACTGATGATTATAAGGCTATCACGCGTGTTGATACAAATTCACTTGTGTCCATAATGCAGGATACGTATCATTTAGTTCCTAACAGAGATATAATAATGCCACTAATGGATCAGCTGGAATCATTAGATTCCAGTTGGATTATAGACCCAAGCCATAGTTATGTTGAGAACTCAAGGATGAGATTGCAGGTAACTTTCCCCGATTTAACATTCTCAGATGGAGAAAGTGATATTGCGTTATCATTGTTTTTGCATAACAGCTATGATGGCAGCGAGGGTGTCAGAATGTTCTGGGGGGCTATTAGAGGCATTTGTACTAATGGGATGGTATTTGGGAAGGTCTTGAGCAAATATTATTCCCGGCACACAAGTGGAATCCAGATAGGCAACATTAAACAACAAGTTGAAAAGACCTATGAACAGATACCAATTATTAAGAACAGAATAGATATTCTTCAGAACATTGGTATCAAGAAAGCCTTTAGCGAGGCTATTGAGGATAAGCTGGGGGTTACAGTGGCAAGTTACCTGCACAACCAACCTGCCCCAGATAATCAATGGGTATTGTACAATTATTTAACCTATTACATATCCCATGTAATAGAAATGCGTATGCGTGCAGCATATCAATTAAAGGTATCAAAGTTATTTCAATTGTAACAAAGCAGAAAAATTAAAAACAATACGAGATGAATATTTCTTGACTTTTGCAAAGTATTATAATAATTTGTTGCCTAAGAATATTATTATTGATATTCGAAAAGTTTAGAAAAATAAGTTTGCGTAGTCATTACGCATTGTTCTGCTTCGGAAACTGCCAATTTTCAGCACACAGAACAGGCGGTGGGACTGCGTCCAGCATTGGACGCTTTCCTATTTATTGTCTTGTGTGCAAGGTATGGCAGTACCTCGAAGCTTGACGTAAATATGGATTTGCGTCCTTTTTATTTTTAAAGAATCAAAGGAGGTGTAAGATATAAAACTTTCCAACGAATTTCTTGTGTTTCGTGGAAAAATAAACCTTAAAAAATTAATAATAAAAAATATGTTGTCAGATACAACAATAACAAACAATAACACACCGACTTTAGCTACATTCTGAGTGAAGAAACCGCAAATGACGGGTAAAAGAATAAGTAAAGGAGGTAATTTATGGAGGCAAAATGAAAATCATCAAAACAATTTCATTAATAACTTTCTTAGTATTAATCTCTCAACAATTAATTGAAGCACAGGTTTTTGAATGGGCAATTGGGTATTCTAATGAAGTTGAAGTGCGAGGAATTTCAACAGATGCTGACGGAAACAGCTATTTGACAGGGATTTTCTATGGAACGGCTACATTTGGAACAGAAACATTAACTAGTTTTGGGAGTCAAGACATATTTTTGGCCAAATTCGATGATGGAGGAGGTTGCTTGTGGGTAAAACAGGCAGGTGGAACTCAGACTGATTATGGTAATGCAATATCCATCGATGCGGATGGGAACAGTTTTTTAACTGGTTACTTTAATGGAACGGCGACTTTCGGTACTATCTCTTTAACAAGTTATGGAGAAATGGATATCTTCATCGCAAAATACGATAATGCCGGAAATTGTTTATGGGCGCAAAAAGCTGGTGGAGTTAGTAGTTGGCAAACTGGTTTTGGAATTGCTGTTGATGGTTCAAGCAACAGCTATGTGACGGGAAGTTTTAGAGGAACTGCAACTTTTGGTACCACAACACTCACTAGTTATGGGGTAGATGATATATTTACTGCAAAATATGATACTGATGGGAATTGCTTGTGGGCGCAACAGGCTGGAGGAACGAGCGTCGACATTGGATTGAGCATCATCGTTGATGCCTCGGGAAGTTATGTAGTAGGGCAATTCATGGGTACAGCGACTTTCGGTACTACGACGCTAACTAGTAATGGGAGTAGAGATATATTTACTGCAAAATATGATACTGATGGGAATTGCTTGTGGGCGCAACAGGCTGGAGGTGAAGGTGAGGACGTTGGGAAAGCGATATCGAGAGATGCTAGTGGAAACAGTTACATAACAGGCTGGTTTAGCGGTACAGCGACTTTCGGTACTACGACGCTAACTAGTAATGGGAGTAGAGATATATTTACTGCAAAATATGATACTGATGGGAATTGCTTGTGGGTCAATCAGGGTGGAGGACCTGATTACGCTGGGTGGAGTGATGAAGCTCGTGGAATTTCAACAGATGCAAATGGCAATAGCTATATAACGGGTTTTTTTGCTACAACAGGCACTTACGGGACAAAGACACTAACATGTAATGCGGGACGTTTGGGTATATATATTGTTAAATGTAATAATTCTGGAAACTTCTTATGGGCCCAAACTGTAGGTGGTTCATGTGATGATGTTGGTTTTGGAATTTCAGCATCAACTAATGATCACATTTATGTGATAGGAACAAATGGTTGTAGCGCAAACTTTGGGAACGTTAATCTTATCAGTGGAGGAAGTTTTTTAACTAAAGTTGCACTTTCCTCATTAACAATTACATCACCTAATGGTAATGAAAATTGGCGAACCAATAGCCAGCACAACATTACTTGGAATAGTGTGGACGATGGAAATATTAAAATAGAGATAACCACAAATAACGGAGCGAATTGGTTAACATTACAAAATAGTATAGTTGCTTCACTTGGCAATTATACATTAACCGTTCCACCATTTTCAACTTCAAGTGACTGTAAAATTAGGCTGACAAGTTTATCTTACGGAAATGTTAGTTCAAGCAACGCATTTACCATCACTTCGGCAAGCGTCCCTAACCTAACCGTATCTTCCCCCAACACATCCTTAATATGGAATGCAGGTAGTTCTCAAAACATTACTTGGATTTTGTCGGGAAGTGTTGAAAATGTAAAATTAGAATATACAACAAACAACGGAACGTCGTGGAATACGATAACAAACTCCACATCGGCAATAGCTCAAAGTTATACGTGGGTTGTTCCAAACACTCCTTCAACATCATGCAGAATAAGAGTTTCAGATGCAACAAACTCGGTATTGAATGACATCAGCGATGCTCTTTTCAAAATCGCATCTATTGTAATTACTTCACCAATCAACGAAGATAAGTGGAAAGCGGGAATATCTAGAAATATTACATGGACGAGTACGGGGGTTGATAATGTTAATCTATTTTATTCTACCAATAACGGAGCGGATTGGACACAAATTACTTCTAATCAAAATGCAAGCAACGGCAGTTATTCATGGAATGTTCCAAATATTACATCCCCAGAATGTAAAATTAAAATAGCAGACGCATCAGATGCCACTTTATATAACATAAGTTACGTTTTTTCAATTTGGAAACCGATTGTTTCTACACAGACACCGCCAACCGGACAAAATACGCAAAATTTTGGTTTAACAAATATTGATTTTTCGGTAGCGTACTAGTTATCGGTTGCTTTTTTGGGTAAAATTAAAGAATTTTTTAACCAATCATTGGATTTCAATTTTACCGAACAAAGTTCTAAAGGAGATAATCCATTGCACTTCCTTCTATTACCTCTACAATCAGTATATGCTCTAAATCTTATATAATTAATATACAAAATTAAATAATTAAAAGCTGTGTTGGCTGTCTGGAAGCCTTCAATGGTTTTTAATCTTCTTTCAATCTGTTTGTTTAGATTTTCAGCTCTATTATTTGTTTTTTGTATCGTGCTATCTTTTTGATGAGTTAATAAGTTTTTAATATGCCTGTCAATAAATTCTATTAACTTAGGATACTTTTGCCCATACCCCTCCTTTATATTTAACATAATTAATTCGCTGTCCTTTGAATTTGTAGAATAAAACAAGCTTTTAACTATATCACGGGTCTTTTTTTTCTCCGTGTATGATTCTATTAATTCTTTATTCTGCTGAACTAAATCACCTAATGCTTTTTTTTGCTTGAAATATTCCCTAATTACAGGCCTATATTCTATTATTACTTCCACAGCAGCTAATGCATGTTTAATACATTTTTGGTACAATACTTTTTCACCATATACTTTTGCTACTGATTTTATAAGCATTATATCAAGATCAGTGGTTATTGATTTTGCCGGATACTTTAGAACTTCTTTTATAAATAAGAAAAAGTCATCATATTTGTTTTGTCCGGCTTCTCCCCAAATTAATTCGTAATGGACAACATCTCCACTGCTATCAATGGCTACTAAAGTTAAACATTTCTTACCATGTATGCTTATATATTTATCATCTATCGTTAAGTTTCCTTCCCAACTTGGTGAAAAATCTGATTTTATTCCCAAACTTGATTTCGCCTGTTCGGCTATTTCATTTACAATTTCACATACTTTACTTGGAGTAGTATTTATAGAGAATTTTTCTCTGATCCGTTTTGAAATCACTCGACAACTCATTCGTTCTTCAAAATGCATTCGGGCTATTTCGATTTTTACCTGAAAACTATATCTTTGTTTTTTTTCATCTCTTTTGCTGAATGTTTTCCCACATTCATTGCACTTGTACCGTTTTACCTTGCGTACCGTTTTTCTATGGAAGTTTATTGGTACAATTTCCCTATGACCGTTCTTTTTTGTACTCAAACTATTACAATAAATACAACGCATTTTTCGCCTTTTTTCTGGTTGCATTCCCCGTTTTCTCGAATTTAGTGAGTGCGCAAACTTACTAAATTCTGTATCTTATTGCTACATAATATTTTATAGCTGTTTTAGCAACCGATAAGTAGTACGCTTAGGATTTTTCTGGGTTTATACTTGCTGCTGATGTAATAACCGTAACATATTATCCTTATGAAGCTCCTCAAAGCGGTGGGATGCCTGAAGGTGTAGTTAGTGTTGGGCAATATTATTGGGTCATCTCATCCCCTTCAATAGGTTTTTTCAACGGGGTAATTCAAATTCCGCTATCTGCCTTAGCAGGTGTAACAGACCCATCAAAATTAGTTTGGCTCAAAAGGACCAATTCCGGTGATACTTGGGTAAATATTGGGGGAATAATTCAGGACGGATATTTTGTAAGCACCATTACCTTTGATTCCTTTTCTGAATTTACCATTGGAACTTCAAGTAACGGGAACCCATTGCCCGTTGAATTAAATTCATTTAGTGCAACAGTTTCTAATAGTATGGAGGTTACTTTGTCTTGGAAAACAATTACTGAGGTAAATAACTATGGGTTCAATATTGAAAAGAAGTTAGCAAATTCAAGTCAATGGCATGATATTGGTTTTGTTGTCGGACACGGAAACAGTAACTCTCCAAAAGTATATTCATTTATTGACGAATCTGTTTCACCGGGTAATTATTTCTATCGTCTCAAGCAAGTTGATAATGATGGTAAATTTACTTATTCAAAACAAATTCAGATGGAAGTTAACTCATTACCAAAAGAATTTGCTTTATTCCAAAACTTCCCAAATCCATTTAATCCTGTAACAAAAATCAAATATGCTATCCCTGTAGATGGACTAGTAAATATTTCCGTATTTAATATGCTTGGTCAAAAAGTAAAACAGATTATAAATACCAATATTAAGGCTGGTACTTATGAAGTGAATTTTGATGGTTCTAAACTTTCATCAGGAACTTATTTTTATAGGCTTGAATCTGGCACTTTTAGTCAAACGAAAAAACTTTTATTGTTAAAATAGAAAAGAATTACAGAGCCGCTCATTATTGGGCGGCTATTTTGCTTTATAAGTATTGTAAAATTTTTTCAAATAAAAAAATTGTATTTGGAAACAGACGGGGGTACCTAAATAAACGGGTGCCCTCGTATCTGTTTGAGAATTATGGACTAGGGTCCCATCTTTGGCGGGGGTGGGTAAGAGAAAACCCTCCATGATGGATTTGGGTCAAAAAACTCACGATTTTATTTATAAGCTGTTACTTTATTTTGCTAGATAAGTTTGATTCAAATATAGCCATTTTATGTAAGCCTTTTTAATATCAGTACAAAATGTATTTTTGTATTCACAGCTATGTAGGAGAAGCTGATGCTTCTCTTTAATTAAAACTTACATACTATGAAAGAATTTAACCTTAAATCACATGATGAAGCTATTATGAAATTGAAGGAAATAAAACCTGAATTGTTTAATGAAAATCTCTTGCACATTAAAAATTAAATCCTTAATATTAAAATTCTGAAAGCAAGTTTATTTCAACAACGTTTTAATACTTGAAAACACATCGAAATGGAGTTTTATATGGCTAAAAGTAATAATTCGAATAAAACAAGCAGTACTACTTTTGTTATTGATTTAGATCTAGACCTCTCATCGCCTAATATTTTGAAGCTTAAAGGTACTTACAAACAGAATAACTACAACTACAGCATGTTCAACAAACCTGGCTATTCAATAAAAAAGTCATATTCCCGGCTCAAAAGACAGTAGTAGGTTATGGAACCTTAATCCTCCAAGTTGAGTTTGCCTTGCAGATTATACTTAGTTCTAGTATGCCTCACAACATAAGGGCTCACTTCCTCACCAAGCTCTTCGCTTAAAATTTTTGCAGATATGTACATGCCATGCTTGGCGAAGAGAGCTTTCAGCCTATCCTCGCCTACAGCATGGTATAACTTATAGCTTTTACTATATGAAACGTCTCTTGCCTTGCGAGAGACCGGGTAGTTGTGTTTTTTGCTCATTGTTTAACCTCAAAAGAAGTGGTGTACGGACCAAAGGTCTCGCACACCGATTAATATTCATCCGCTCCCAGGGTAAATTTTCCCAAGGGAGTTATTATTAAGCGCTGGGGAGTAGGGTTGGGTTTTGTTGTGCCCCACAAGCACCAGCCTATTTGTCCCACTGTAATTGCCGCAGCGCATGCTTGTGTTAGTACCCTCCATTGCGTGGAGCGTAGGCTTGTTTAACTTTCGGTACTGAATAAACTTTTTTTTGAGCCATTAAAATTTCTCTTAAACCCAGTATCTTCGTTGACAAAGCAAACATCGCATACGGATTATGCTTGTAAGGTATTTCTAGAATCTTAGCTGCTTCTAAAACAGCTTTATTTGAAACATAGACTTTATGTTCCCGTCTTATTGCTTGTCTAATTCCGCTGTCACTAACTTTTGGATTTATGGTTTTAATTCGTGGTTTGTTTCTCAACCAATGCACACACATCTCAATCTGTTTTTGTATGTCGTCATCACAACGTACATAAATTTGTGATTCATCCTCTGCATCAAATTTTTCGTCAGTTCGTGCAGGCTCTATCCCGTTTGGGCTTAGAGTTGGTTCCGCTTTTAATATCTTTTCTAAATCTAACATTTTCTATTACCTCTATTTTGTGGGGCGTGTTTTGTTGTGCCCCTTGTTTATAATGCTAACCTGCTTGATAGGGCGTGCTTTGTTGTGCCTAGCCCAACTCGAGCCCCCATATCCCTACATTTTTGTTCATCCCTGTCTTTCCCTGTCCTTAGGACAGGGTTAGATATTGGTTTTTAGCTCAAATATCACAAAAACAGGGTTATTTAGGGCTAGGACGGGGTTAGACAGGGTAGACAGGGTTCTACAACTCCTGCGGGGGAAAATATTAATATATATCTATTCTCTATATTATTTATTTTTTTCATTAATAGTCTAATAATCCCTGTCCTTCCTGTCTACCCTGTCCTGAGTTCGTTTTTCTCAAAAAACAACCAGTTTGAGTAGGTTTTAAGCCTTATTTCTCAAAACCAACCCTGTCCTGATCCTGTCTGTACCCTGTCCTATCACTCCCAAGAGTAATAGTTGTCTTTTATATTCACATTACCCGGAATAGATGTTCTTAAAGATTGTACACCATATTCATTCATTTTCTTACCAAATGGTACCTTAGTTATTTTCGTATCGTCATAGATCCCCATAAATAATTCTAATAATTTGTCCTTACGCATACGCTTGGCTTTAATTTCAGTTTCCAAATTGAACTTATTAAAGGGGCTATTGTTGTTTATCTGTTCTTCAAACCATGGAATATCTTGGGTTTTTAGTTTGTGTACGAACTCCTCAAATCTATTCATTGCTGAAGATATCATGGTTTGTTTTGCCGAGTTGCTGAATACTCTTTTTGCTGCTAAATCATCATAATTCCAATTCATCAGGAATTGTGCAAATGCAGGGACTTCTTTTTCTAAACCCGCAATAAATCCAATAGCATCCTTCTCGAACCAATCAAATTGATTTAGATTTCCGCCGGTCAGAACCACATTAAATCGTCTGTCCCCCTGTTCAATAAATATGGGAACATTTTCATTACTAAAAAACAAACAGTTTACATAGTTCGTCAGGTAAAATGCTTTTACATTCTTTTCGTTAATCTGTATCTCCTCATCGGTGATAATTGCTTTCAGTTTAGAGTTTATCATATTCCTTGAACTATTATCTCTTGCCACTTCGTTAAATGCGATTAGCATAGAGTTTTGTAACCATGGGTTAAATTCGTTTTTTAACTGAGCATCCTCTACTTGGATAGCCTGTTTCCGCCCCAACAGTTTTTTTAACACGTGTGTGAGTAATAATCCTTTACCTGCTCCCTGAACTCCTTTGAAAACCCATGCGGTTAATTGTTTATCTCTTGTCTGCATTATTCCGGCAAGCCAGTTAATAAATAACTTACGTTCTCGGTAATTGGGTATCAGATTGCTAAGCAATTTGTATATCCCACTAAATTCGTATTTGGGATTTATTTTATTCCCTGTCTTTTCATACAACATGTACTCAGATGGGACAAAGAAGTTAAATATTTCTTTTTCAAAATCTATGCGTTTGTTATTATGAACATCAAATGTTGCCGTTAATACACTAAGCGGATCAGGTAGGTTTTGTCCTGCTGATGCTAATATTGAAGAAAGAATATCTTTGCCTACCCCAAGATGGACTGTATCTTTTATTTGATCATAATAAGCATATGCGTTTGTCCCTTGCTCGATAAAAGGAAAGTATCTGTTGTTTTCATTGTATTTTATTTGTTTGTAAGAACCCACATAACTTTCATCCTTCTTTTGCTTGAGTAGCTTCGAGATTTCTTTTTCCGTGAGGTTAAAAGCATTTTTAATATATTTTACAATCTGACCTTCGTGAATAGGATTTTTTATAAGTAGAGCAATGTCTATACACTCCAGCAGGACACGTTCAGTTTCTATTGGATCAAGAGTGGATAGGTCTTTCGTTTTCCGCTTACACAACCATAACCCACCCAGCTCTATTTTTTTAAGTAGTCCCTTAAAACTCTCCAGTCCGTGTGTTACTACATATTCATCGGGATCTTTATGAGAGCCAAGTAATGTCGGTTCAAGTACATAAGGTGATATTTGAGATTCCTTAAGCAACAACATAACGGCTTTTTCTGTATTTCCGGGTCCAGATTTATCATTATCAAATGAGATAGTGACATTCTTAACTCCGAATTTTGCCATTGCCTCAAGATGCGACAAAGCCAAACAACCCTGCCCGATTGCAGCAATGTTGTCCAATTCCATAGCTGACATGATAACAACATCGGGATATCCTTCTACTATCAAAAGGTCTTCCTTACCCTTACAGTTGTAAATATTAAATAAATCTGTTTTCTGGATGCCAACCGTACTGTCCCACCTGACATCTTTCTGTTCTTTACCTTTACTATCGGTAAATGAAATTCCTTCAGGTCGTATTGCCCGTTTAAGGAAACCCGTAATAAGACCCTCACTATTATGATAAGGTATTGCAAGGTGCATCCTTTCCCCAGTAAACCCGTGTAATGACAAATCATGGATCAACTCAGTATGTTTAGGATATTTGTTTAGTAAATACTCTCTTATTTTCGAAGTTACAGGAAAGTAACACCAATCACTTTTTTGTAAGGCTTGGTATTCGTATTTTCTTTGTTTCGTAAGATATTCGAGTTCCGCAACCCCTTCTTCATTATAAAGCAGTGGTTTCATCCATTCAAGTGCGGATTGGTAGAGTTTACTCTTAATTCTTTGGGATTCAAGCTCTTTTAATTGTACAGGTGTGCTTTTTTTGAACGGAAATGTAAGCTTACCGATTTTATCCTCAAGGTTAAATTCTTTTATCAACCATGAGGCAGCTTCGCTCGGAGAAAGTTTTTTTGTTATCTCTACTAAGGTAATTACATCTCCGCTTGTTTCACAATTGAAGCAACGAAAGTATTGTTTGGTGCTTTCAATACTGAAACATTTTTTGCCTGTAGACGGATGTCCGGTTGGACATTCTCCTTGATATGAATTACCTGATTTTTCTAAATTTAAGCCGAGAAGTTTTGCGGCTTCTTCTATTTTTACATTTTCTTTTATGAAAGAAAATATGTTATAATCATTTTGTACCTTTTCTGTTATTAATTCCATTGTTAACTACCTGATTTTGTGTTGATACTGAAGAGTGCATTACACCCTTTAGTTGTCTTAAAGTCATTCCGTAAACTGCCGGATCGACTAAGGCTTGGCTGAGATAGTACTGAGTTACAAGTTTTTTAAGTTCAGGACTATCTGTGAAGGAAAACATCGTGAAGCCGTCTTCTCTTATATTATCTATCATCTGATATCCTTTACATACCAGGAATCCAGATAGATAAAAATCTTTCGTAATAAATTGTTTCATTTTATTGTACCTATAAATGTGTTGATATTGCCCGAAGGCTACGTTGTAGAGTTGTCATGCTGTTTGATATATATAGTATAAACATTTCACCCTATTAAATCAAGGCGAGTTAATCATTTTTTATAATTTTCCGTTTCCAATGGTTTTTATAAATTAATTCCCTCATACATAGTATAAACTATTATCCCATATAAAGTCAAATTAGAGGCTAAAAATATTTATATTTATTTTATTAATCCCCTTTTTAGGCTTATCAAGCATTAACTAATATAAGTTAATGATAAACCCGATATTTTGAATTTTTTTTAATGATTTTTGGCCTGTAGGACACTTTTAGGACATCAAACTCCAAAAAGTGCTAAATTTTGCATAAAAACGCGGTTTTTTAGGGTAAGCGGCGAATCCCTGACTCTCCGCCATAGTAAAAAAGACGGCTAAAACTTCGGTTTTAGCCTTTTTTTTGCCCCTAAATGACCTCAGTTAACACCTTTTTCCACCACGTTAGGACACTATTTAAATGTAAAAAACCGAGTATGAACTCGGCTTCCAATTTTGGTTTCAATTATTTTTTAATCCTTACATTGTATAACCGTCTTCTAGAACCTGCAAGTTGTTGTAAAAGAATAAGATATGCACAATAAAAAAACAATTGTTCCTCATCATGATGTTCTAACCGCAACGAGTGTACATGAGCTAATTTGGTGTACACTAACCCCCGAATTAGGCAGTATATTATCCATTTTCATATATTTCCTTGGCCCAGTCATTTATTTTAGTATAAACTTTTCCAACCTTACCGTCTACAAATCTAAAAAGTAATTTAGGGTCTTCATTTTCAACCGAGTTATCGTAAACATAAAGCCTATCAACGGTCTTAGCAATAAAAGCACAATTTGCTATTGATTTACTATACCTGCTGATAATTTTAGATATAGGAACATCATGTCCGCCTTCAAGAACCCTAATAGCTATTCGTGCCGCATTAATAACGGGGCTATCTGTGCCAACAAAAAAAAGACGAATAAAATATCCCTCGTGTTTTGCCTGTTCTAAAAAATCTAATTTTTCTGATGAGGAAAAAACGGTTTCAAATATTAGACTTTTCTTTTGTGCCAAAAGGTTATATCTAGCTTCTTTTGCTTAATTAACTGCCTTTAGAACTGCTTCGGGTGACACCAAACACATCTTTTGCTATATTATCAGGATTAATATAAGTACAATCTGTAACCCATTCGTGTTTTAATATCTTTCCTGTTACGGAGGTTTTACCGGAACCGTTGGGGCCGGCAATAATTATCAAAGTAGGCTTTTTCATTCTTTTATCCGCTGCTCTTCACTTCTTTTTTTTCTAACTTCCTTAACTTCATGTTTAATTTTTTTGTACAATTCGTTTTTTAACCTAGCTGTTTTTTCACGTGCATCATCACCAACCTCACGCATTATTTGAGCTAATTGTTCATCAGTTGGTTCTTCGTTGCTTGTAAATTTATAGTTCATGTCTGGTATTTTAATATCCATGTAAAGGTCCTATTCTTAATTACTATAATACAAAGATAACTAAATAGTCGTAAAAACAGAAGAAGGTTATGGGTTTATTTTTAGTTACAATGCTAACTTTTTTTTATCGGCTTAGATAAGCGGCGTGCAGCAAATGAGCATTGAACTTGTGACAAATGCCGTATTTCAGAAGGGAAAAGATTAGTGCCTTTTTTACCGCTTTTCTAACAAACAATATTCTGTATAGTCCTTAAATAGGTTGACTTTTTTTGGGGGGGGAGATAACTATAATTATTATGCAATTTGATATTGTAAAGAAAAGCCTTTAATCTAAATATTTAGTGGTTTTATTTAACCTTACTACAAAACAAAGATTTTTTTAATTCTTTTGTTTTTCATTTTTTATAACTCAATTCGCTTCTGTCAATCATAAATATTTAAAATAATTTTATTTGTTATTAATTATTAAATTATTATTTTCAATATGTTTTCTGTTAATGCAAAATTTACTGCGTAAAATTTATTTAGGAGAACAAACGATGAAAACTTCTTTTACAATGTTTTGTTTAATTTTTCCACTCCTGTTTTTGAATATTTTTTCCCAATCTATAGGCGAACAATGTTACGAACCCGGGAATATTATGAATGGTCCCGATGGGTGTGTAATGTGCGATGGACCTGATGGTGACGGCAATTATTTTTGGATATCGGATCTCGGTGCCTGCGGGCCGACTTGCCCCATAGGAGATCATCACTGGATATTTCCGGATTGTTATGTGTGTGACGGAACAGATTATTACACAAGCGATCTTTCTAATTGCAATTGCCCAGATGGACTAAATTATTGGTCGGATCCGAACTGTTATGTGTGTAATGGAAACGGGTATAGTGTGGGGACTCCTGAAGATTGCGGAATGCCTGTAGAGTTGGTCTCATTTGCCGCAACAACAACAGATGGGAAAGTTATCCTGAATTGGAAAACCTCAACGGAAATCAACAGTTATGGCTTTGAGATAGAACGTTCAATTAAAAACGAAAATTTAGATAATATCAGATGGGAAGTAATTGGTTTTGTGGAAGGTCACGGAAACTCTAATTCTCCTAAAGAATATTCATTTATTGATTTACCTTTAAGTGATGGTAAATATTCTTACATCCTAAAACAAATTGATAACGACGGCACATTTAAGTACTCACACAGCGTTGAAATTGGAATAAATGTGTCCCCTTCAAGTTTTGCATTAGCTCAAAACTTTCCAAATCCTTTTAATCCAAGTACAACAATTTCGTTCAGCATTCCACAGCAGGAGTTTGTATCTCTTAAAATATATGATATTCTCAGCAGCCAAATTGCGGTTTTGGTTGACGAAAAATTAGAAGCCGGTAATTACCATAAAAAGTGGAGCCCTGCCGGATTGTCAAGCGGCGTTTATTTTTATACATTAAAAGCCGGAAAATTTACCGAAACACGCAAGATGAATTTATTAAAATAATTCAACAAATCAATTTAGCTTTTGAAGTGAAGCGAAAACCGCCAAATGATTTTCGCTTTTTCACTACTATTATTTTAAATATAACATCTTTTTAGTTTCTTTAAAACTTTTTCCAAAAACGGAAACAGCTTCCATGCAATATAAATAAACCCCGCTTGATAAAGATATTCCTGATTTTGAAGAGTTAAAATTTACCATATATTTCCCTGCCGGTTTATCTCCCTCAAATAAAACGGCTATTTCCCTTCCAATAATATCAAATATTTTTACTTTAACATAACTTGCTTCCGGCAAATAATAACTTATTGTTGTTGAAGGATTAAATGGATTGGGATAGTTTTGAAGTAAGGAAAAACCGTTTGGATTTATTCCACAAGATATTTCTTCAATACCACCCACTAAACTAGTATCACCATAAACTTTATTATTTATTTTGGCGGCGACCAAACTATATGCCAAACCAGTTAACAACGAATTGTTATATATTTCTTCCGTCAGCCCAATATTATACCCCAGCTTATAACCTCTGAACAGATTAAAAATACTTTTGAATTTTTTTGTTAATATATTTGGTGTATTTAAGATTGTACTGCAATACGGCGCATAACATTTTACCGAATCAGGATTTCCATTTTGAAACACAAAATAATTTTTATTTGTTGTACCGGAAAGCATATATTTAATAGATTCCACAACAACTCCATTATCAATAACAGCTTCAATAACTGCACCTTTTAAAGTGTCAAGTCTTTCATATCTAACATAATCATTGTGTAAAACTTTTGTATATTTGGTTCCGTTCGATAATATTGTATCATTTTCAACAGTAACATAATTCCGGCCAACATATCCAATCACATTTCCAACATTATCAACTTCTTCAATATTATAAACCCATCGGTTTCCTTTTTTTAGAGGATAAAAATTCAAATATTTGTTTGTGGTTATTTCTAAATGCTGATATCCGGCAGAAGGGAAGTGTGTTGTATGTGGTAACAAAGCAATATCACGTGCCGTAATTTTATAATAAAACTTATAATTATTTAAAATCAAATTTTCGTTAAGTTTTAAGGCAATAGTATAATTTATTTCACTCACCGAATTCATTTGAATTTTATTGCTCATTATTGTATCATTTCCATTTGTATATATATATTCAAAACATACACTATCTACAAAACTGCACCCTGTATCTCCAAACGGTACTTGCGGAGGTCTGTTTGACACCCTCGAATATTTATGATTTACTGTTGTCAGTAAATTAAGATTATTTAATGAATCAATTGTAATATCCTTAACTAATATTGTTGGTGCGGCCGGATCTATATTTGTGTGAGCAATATTTTCATCTGCACTTAAAAATCCGCTTAATACTCTTTTAGTGTAACCGTAATACGCCATTACACTATTAACCTCTTCTTCAAATTGGACTAGTCCTAAACTATTTAAGTAATAATAATAGCTCCACGTAGGTGTATCTAAGGAATAATTAAAATATTTAAAACCAACTCCAGTACCGCTTACTCCCAAAATCAAAAATCCCCTTCTTATTGCTGAAACTGTTCCTATATAATTAACATAAGAATGACCGGCGACCGCCCGAAAATCCACAAAAACGCCCTCACCTTTTGTAGCGGAATTATAATAATATGCTACAAGACTGTCGGCATCATAACGTACCCACTCCCCTTCAAATTTATAATAGGTTTTATTGTTAAACACATGGCTGTCTGTAATTTTTACAGTTTTAATACTATAAAAATTACTAACGGCATAGTCATAAGACGAGCGTATCGATTCAAAATATTGCCATTTATTGCCAACTGCTAAAGGAAGGAAATTAGTGCTGTTTTTTTCGTTTCGTAATACTTGCGGGAACAACAAATTACTAACAAATATTAATATCACTAGTATTACTGCTGTGATATGCCGTTTCATTCCGCACCTCAATTAATTAAAATAATTTTAATTAAAAATAGCTTTATTCCATTAAAAAGTAAAGGTCAAATTAATTTTTGTCATAAATTTAAGTTTAAAATCGAATATCTAAAAAGATAAAAGCTTTGTTTTATTGGTTTATTGAAGAATTGCAGAAGGACAATTATAAAATAATATTAAATCCGGCGGCATTATCTAGTGGAATTAATTTAAATAAATTTCAAGCAGGTCAATTTGCAAAAACGCAGGAGAGGAGTTTAACAAAGTAAAATCATTCTTTTAAGGATATAATATTAAGTTGTAACGTGCTTATTTTTTAGAGGTTGTTAATAGATAAAAATAATTTATTTTAGTATTATAACTATTGAAATATTTAACATTTATTTACAAGGATTTTAACATGAAATTATTTCTTCCTCCACAAACTATTTTAATGCCTGCTCCGGTATTAATTATTGGAACATACGGCGCAGACGGCAAACCCAACATTATGAATGCAGCATGGGGAGGTATTGCCTCAAGCAGACCGCTTTGTATCAGTGTATCACTTAGAGAGGCTACTCTTACTTATCATAATATAATACATTCTAAATCATTTACGGTAAATTTTCCATCCCAAAAGTATGTCAAAGAAGCCGACTATGTAGGTATTATATCAGGACGCGAACACGATAAATTTAAGGAAACCGGACTCACCCCCGAAAGAAGTAAACTTGTTAACGCTCCGTATGTTAAAGAATTTCCTTACGCTTTGGAATGTAATTTAATTAAGCAGGTAAATTTAGACCTGCATACAATGTTTATTGGTGAAATAGTAGGGATGATTGCCGAAAGTGATGTATTAAATGAAAATCAGCTCCCGGATATTGAAAAAGTAGAACCAATATTGTGGGGTACCAGAGGCAGTAATTCGTATTATGGTATTGGCAATAAACTTGGCAAAGCTTTCTCTGTTGGAAATGAATTAAACAAAAGTTGATTTTTAAAAAAATTGCGTAGCCAATGTTTACATTTATTTATTTTCAAAATCACAAAATAAAGTAAATTAGTTTTATTTAAGACGAAAACAACAAATTATGTTTTCGTCTTTTTATATTGGGGAAATTTATTAGTTTGGAAATAAAGAATATATTGTTTTATATAATAATCCCTTACTTAAAAAATGGAATAATGTTTACCAAAAAAAGCAAACCGGCTGCAATAAAAGCACCACCATAAACAATACATATTCCTCATATTAAATATTTTGTCTTTTATTGATACCTCCACAACTATGATATTGCCAAAAACAATAATTACACTAACATAGCAAATAACGAGACTGTAGAAATTTATGGTTAATTTGTTGTGTAATTAAGCTTCTTGTATTTTATTTAGTAATTTATGCTATTAACATCATGTTATTACACAACGACCTTTTTTGATTTTTATCTCTTTATGTATTATTATTTTTGACTTAATTAGCTTAAAGGACAGACAAATTAATTCCTTGATTTTTTCTCTTTTAATTATTATTATATAATATAATTTACTCTTTTTTGGTTTTTATCACAATGTAAACGCAGGGAATAAATAAAAGATTTTTAAGTAAATATTAGCTAATATTACAAATCATTAATTTGGGCATAGAAATGAACAAAATAGTTTCAATTTTAGTATTTATATTAAATTTTAGCTGTTTAATTAATGGGCAAAACTTTAAAGAGCTCAACAATCTGCAATATTTTTATTACTCTCAATCAAATGTAACAAACAAAACGACAGCAAAAGATGGTTTTGCTAAAAATGATTTCGTTTATAGAAATGAATATAAGAAAAGTGCCAACATGTTTATTAAAAAAGAGTTTTATAGGCCTTCGGTTGTATACTTAAATAACAATCCCATTGGTTACAATTACACATACAATTCACAAGGAAATTTGTTAACACGTACACTGGAAAGATCTGAACGTTATTCATATACTTACGATTCATTAGATAATCTTCAATCTGAGTTAAAAGAAACATGGGAAAATGAGAACTGGAAAGCAGTTAACCGCAATACACACATTTTTGATAAGACCAGTAATACATTAACCGTTTTATGTGAACATATTTTAGATGGAAATTGGGTTTGTCACGAACGTTACATTTACATTTATGATTCAACGGGGAATGTTCTATCCAGAACAAACGAAACCGCTTCCCTTGGCGGTTGGCAAATAAGCTTTCGTTATATCTATACTTACGATTTACGTGGAAATATACTGACGGAATCACTTGATGGAAGTAGTATACAGACGTCGCGTTGGACTTACACATATAATTTGCAGGATAATTTATTGACCAAACTAACCCAGATATTCAGTAATAATGTATGGAATAATAATTATCTTATCTCGCATGAATATGATTCACTTGGGTATGCCATATTTGAGTCACATAAACGTTGGGAAAACAACACATGGTCTGATTATCTTCGATGTACCAACACAAATGATTCACAGGGGAATTGTTTAATTCAACAAACGGAATATTATAATGTTGGCACATGGGAAAGCGCAGCTAAATCGACATACACATATAACCCGCAAGGAAGCATGTTAACATATACTTATCAATACTTCTATAATAATGTATGGCAAAACTCTTTCCGTTTCACTTATTCTTATAATGATCAAAATAATGCAGTAAATGGGAAACATGAAAGTTGGGGGAATAATGGATGGGTGGCAAGTGAACATAATTTAACCTTAAACTATAACAACAATCAAAACCAAATTTCTTTTATTGTATATACTTTATCTGCCGAGTACATTTTAATTTCAGATGTAAAAGAAGAAATTGTAGATAATCTCAATTATTTTTTAGCTCAAAACTATCCTAATCCATTTAATCCAAATACAACCATATCATTTAGTATCCCCAAAAATGAATTTGTTACTTTAAAGATTTACGATATTTTAGGTAAAGAAGTAACCACACTTGTTAACGAAGAAATGAATGCCGGCAGCCATACAAAAATATGGAACGCTTCAAACCTAAGCAGCGGAATTTATTTTTATAAATTGCAAGCGGGTCAATTTACGCAAACACGCAAGATGAATTTTTTGAAGTAATATTTTGATAAAATGAAGCTTATTCCATAAAGCGAAAACCCAAATCGAGTTTTCGCTTTATTATTATTAACACACCTACAATATCAACAGACAAACAACAAAAATTAAACCGCCGCAAGCAATATATATTCCCCTGCGGAAATTTTTAGTATTAATCTGATACATCCATAAAGAGGATAACGCCAAAAACAACAACAGAATACCATAAATTGTAGTAAACAAAGATGCAAAACCATTACCTGCCGATTTATGCAGACCGATAAATTTTTCCAAAATTGCAGGAAGTTCGCGTGATGAATATTTTACTACACCTGTAGTTTTATTATAAGTTCCATTTTGAAAATTTATTACATCTCCTTCATTTTTAATAACTTTAAATTCCCGAATATGTAAAATTTTTCCTAATTCCGATTCTTTCAAATTAGGTTCTATTGTTTTTAGAACTATTTTATTTTCTTTTAAAAAGTCGGTATCTCTATAAATTAAAAGAACTCCGCTGAGACAATAAACTATTGTAATACCAATCACAAAAAACCCAAAATCTCTGTGTAATACCCGCATGTAATAACTAAATGATTTATTCATTTTTTTACCAATCTTATTTTAATTAATTTATTTATTTTTATAAATTTTAATTTATTTACTTATTTGACAACTAAAAACCAAACAAAGTTTAAAATCTAAATCCGATATTTTAGACAAAAAATATACAATACTAAACATTATTTAATTAGTTTGATAATTGATAATGGAACCAAGTTTAGTTATTTTAAGTATACATTTTATCGTATAATTTAATATTAATTATAAAGTAAATAAAAGAGATATCAATTATGAACGAACGGGTATTTAATAAAAACATTGAAAGACTGCGTAACCCCGAAAGGAAGGAACGTCTTGAAATTGATAGAGTAGTTGATTTAATATTTACTAACAAATCCATTCATTCGGTTTTGGATATTGGTACCGGAAGCGGTTTATTTGCCGAAGCTTTTTTTAATAAAAATGTAGCTGTAACAGGAATTGACTTAAATCCTGAAATGATTGAAGCCTCTAAAAGTTATTTACCCGATTGTAAATTTTACATCTCAAAAGCCGAACGTATACCATTTGGAAACAAGTTGTTTGATATAGCGTTTTTTGGTCTTGTTTTTCATGAAGTTGATGATTATTTAAAAGCATTATCAGAAGCACAACGTGTGGCAACATTAGAAGTTTTTATTTTAGAATGGAATTATAAAATTGAAGAATTAGGTCCGCCAATTGAACACAGAATTAATCCCGATTTTATTAAACAACTTGCAAACGAACTTGGATTTAAATCATTTGAGATAATAACTTTAAAACATCTGGCACTTTATAAATTAACAGTATAACTAGGCTACAACAATAAATTATTTGCATATTTATAAAAGGTACAATATGGAATCACTAAATAGAACATTAATATTAAAGGCAACACCAGCCGAAGTTTGGGACGCTTTAACAAATCCCGAACTTACAAAAAAATATATGTTTAACTGCCGGGTTATTTCCACCTGGGAAGCAGGAAGTCCAATTGTTTGGAAAGGAAATTACCAGGGTTACGAAACCGGCGAAAACGGTGTAATATTAAATTGTATAAAAGAAAAACAACTAAAATATACATCATTTGATCCTAATTTTGGTCTGGAAGACATCCCTGAAAACCATTTGCACATGACTTATGATCTGCTGTATAAAGATGGGTTTACTGAACTTACATTTACCGCTGATAATTTTAATAACGACTCCAAAAGAATACCAGGCATTGGCCAAATGTGGGATAACATTGTTTTACCTGCTTTTAAACAACTTTTTGCTTCAAAATAATTACTGTAAATTCCCATAGCGTATTTCAATTATAAAGTATTTTTTGCGATCGTTAATGTAAATAGCTATATATCTGTTATGAATAGAACCCTAATAAAAAAAACCAAAGGTCTTTTCCGGTTATTCCGTTTTGAACTGCCGTTTACTGCCGGGGTATGTGTAATATTAGGCGAATTTTTGGCTTTAGGTAAAATGCCGTCCATATTGGATATTGTATTAGGATTTTTTAGTATTTTTTTTATTTCCGCTTCGGCCTTAATAATAAACGATTATTTTGATATTGAAAGCGACAAGATTAATTCGCCCAACAGACCCTTACCCGCCGGTTTAGTTACCCCAAAAGATGTTGTTTGGCTTTTTATTGTTATTACCTTGTTTGGTTTTATTACAAGTTTTTTGATTAATTTAACCGCATTTTTGGTTGTGGTTTTAGTTTGGATTATTGGGTTTTTATACAATTGGCAATTTAAAAAGACGGGACTTGTTGGTAATTTGATGGTTTGTATTTCGGTAAGTACAACATTTATAATTGGCGGAATAACAGTTGGTTATCCATTTGATAAATTGGTATGGTTTTTTGCCGGGTTGGTTTTGTTAATTGACTTAGGTGAGGAAATAGCAGCCGATGCAGCAGATTTGGATGGAGATAAAAAAGTCGGTTCCAAGTCATTGGCGGTAAAATTCGGCAGAAAAACCGCTTTAAAAATAAGTACATTTATTTTTTTGCTGGTTATTATTTATAGTATTTTACCTTTTATATTAGGCTGGTTAAAACTTATTTACCTGTTCCCTATTATTATTATGGATGCTTCAATATTATATTCTTCAATTAAATTATTAGACGCTGCAACAATCAATCGGATAAAGTATATTCGATTAATATATTTAAGCGGTCTTTTAGCAATATTAATTTTTATTATTATTAGATTGATATACTAACCTATCTTATCAATTAGCAACAATTCGCTTTTATTTTTACCGCTATAAATAATTTTTCAAATTTCGTTTTTATTTTTTAAAATAATCTGTATTTTAGTAATCATCAAAAAAAAATATTTCTGTTTTGGAAATAGATTTTAAAATTAAAATTGGATGGTTTTTTATCAATTTCTCTAAACATATATCGGATCAAGTCGTAAAATCAACGGAAATTGCAGTTATTAACTAACTGTTAAATCTGTTGCATATCATTTTATAAACGCCGGGTAAAGTATACCCTGCCGTTTAATTAATTAATATATATTTATACATAATTTACGATAAAAAAGGAATGTGAATTCGTTTTTGTATATTTTACAAAACTTAATTTATGTTCCCTGAAATATATGGAGAACTTACAATGTTTAATCTAACTGATTTAGGTTGGAATAATTTTTTTGATGAATTATTTAATTCAAACACAAACAACAAATCATTTATACCCGGAAGAATAGCGGTAGAAAACAAACACCGTTATACCGTTTACAGCCAATATGGCGAACTAAGTGCTGAAGTATCGGGCAAATTATTATTTTCCGCCGATTCAAATTCCGAATTACCAAAAGTAGGCGATTGGGTTTTGTTAAATTATTTTCCCGATGAACAAAAGGGAATTATTCAGGAAGTGCTAAAAAGAAATACTGTGTTTTCGCGCAAATCGGCCGGTATTGAAGTTAAAGAGCAAATTATTGCAGTTAATATTGATACTTTGTTTATAGTACAAAGTTTAGATAATAACTTTAACTTGCGCCGACTTGAACGATATTTGGTTATGGCAAAAAGCGGCGGTATAAAACCGTTTGTTGTTTTAAGCAAATCCGATTTATGCAATTCGGTTGAAGACAAAATAACCCAAGTTAAAAATACTATCCCCGGCATAGAAGTTATTGCAATAAGCGTTTTGGATAACCGGGGTATTGATGAATTTATTAAACTGATCAAACCCAATAACACTTACGCTTTTGTTGGTTCATCGGGTACCGGGAAATCAACAATAATAAATAAACTGCTGGGTGAGGAAATACAAACAACAAATGAAGTGCGCCAAAAAGATAGCAGAGGTAAACATACTACAACCGCAAGGGAATTGTTTGTTTTACCAACCGGCGGTGTATTAATAGATACTCCCGGTATGCGCGAGTTTCATCTTTGGTTAACGGATGACAGTATTGGAAATGTTTTTGACGAAATTGATATTATTGCGCAAGATTGCAGATTTAAGGACTGCAAACACATTAACGAAAAAGGATGCGCCGTTTTGGAAGCCCTTGAAACCGGAACAATTTCAAAAGAAAGATATAACAATTATTTAAAATTAAATAAGGAACAGGAATATCTTAACAGCAAATCTGATATTAATGCATTTTTAAACAAAAAAGAAAAATGGAAAAATTTGAGTAAATTCCAAAAACAGTATAAAAAATACCAAGTAAAATTTTAAATACGCGCTAACAAAAAATGTATTATTATTTTATAAAGATTCAACCCCGGTTAATCCCGCCGGGGAATATTTTGCAATAGCGTGTTATTTTTAGGTATTTTTCAATTGTTTTTATTCGTTTTTATTCGTTTTTATTCCCAGCCATAAATGGCTGGGTTAATTATAAACAATTGATTTGTTTGCTGTTGTGTAAACACGTTTTATATTAACAGCAATTTGTATATATAAATAAGCTGTTCAAACTTCGAAGAAGTTTAATGTCTGTAACACAACAATAAAGAATAAAAAAGAACTTCGGATGAAGTTCAATGTTCAACAGTCTATAAAATGGATTAAAATTAAAAATAAATACCAAATTACATTTCGCGGCTACGCGGCTTTTGTTTTTACGGGGTATCCGTTTTTATATATCTTCCTCCCGTAAACGGGATTTTACCCGGCAAATTAATAATTGTCGGCTGGGGGATATTTTTCGCATTAATTATGTTATTAGCCAACCATCATTAACCGCCATAAATCAAACCCGCCTGCGGGTGAAAGATGTATAGAAAAACAAACCCCCACACCACCCGGTTTTAAGCTTCATAGATGCGGCACAATAGTTATTTTATAACGTTATTTTTATTCCTATTTTAATATTTTTACAATGGTTTATAAAATTATTTATATTACCAATGCCCCATTCTGTGCTGACTGCAATTGTTTCATCGGCCAAAGTAATTAATTCTTCAGGTGCAATAAAATTCCGTTTGTCTCGTTTTTGTTTTGCTTCACTTTCCGTTGTAAATGTTTCCCGCCCTTGTAAAATATTGGGGAATTTTACCTGCAATTGACTGAATGTTATTTTGGGATTTTTTTCAACATGATCTTTAATTACTGCCAATACAAGGCGGTTTTTACCATACTTTTGCCCATTAAATAAATATTTTGTGTAATCTTTATTTTTTACTCTTTCAATAAAATATGTATCGGTAACTACATAAACATTCCCATCTTTGCCCTTGTATCTGTTAATTGCTAATGCTGCAATAGGTATATCAAAATCGTAATAATAACCCTTTCGTATTTTAAGCATAAGATCGGGATTTATTGTTGCCCCTATCATTACACCAATCCATTTAGGTTCTTTGCTTACGCTTGTATCCCAAATTTTAGGGAGTTTTTGCAAAATCTGTTTTCTTTCTTTTAAATAACTTTCTAGTTGGGTTAAATGCTGTTCGGTTAGTTCGCCTAATTTTAATTCAACAATAGCAATATACTCCTGCCCGTATTTTGCTAAAATATCAATTCTGCCGTCTGTGTTTCTGTCGTTTCGTCCCTCAAGCAGCGAAACCTCACATTCTAATATCTCCACATCATTAAACCCTTCCAATTCCATAGATAACGCCACAGGGTTTTCTATTAAATAGGCTTCCATTGCAATTTCCCTTAAAAAAGGAAATTTTTCTATTGATACATTATTTGCTGAAATATGTTTGTGTAAGTACATTGAGTGCCTATATATTTATCAATAATTTCTTCTATAAATAATTTACATAATATTTTAATGTCATAGATAATATTTATTTAATCAAGCTTTTCCCGTTTTATCTTTTGCAAATTTAATGATATCATACAAATTATATTGTCCATTATCAACCAATCTAAGAAATTCCTGATTCGCCTTTACTAAGCTTTCATTTCTATAATGAATTAGTTTATTTCCCAAATCATATTTTTTTGCCTTGTCTAATAATTTAATTATTTTTAATGAGAATTTGCAGTTTATGTTTTTACGTAATCTGGTGAGAAGCACTACCTCGTTGTCTTGTTTTTGAAACTGTGTTTTGCATTCCTGGCATATTGGTTCTTGATTATTTTTAATTTTCTTATTAATATCGTTTAGTTGATTAATCTCTGGTTCAATGAAGCCTTGATTACTATAAATACAATTTTTTGAATTAATAAATTGTATTTTATTAAGGGAGTAAATATCATAATCATTAAATAATTCAATGGTTTTTTTCCTCGCACAACCAACCTTGTAAACATCGCTATCATAAAAATGTAACATATGTTTAGGAGAAATTGGTAAAAATATCTGCAACCCCTTATCTGCCAAACCAGTACCAGTAAACCACTTGGTTTTTTTCTCAAAGAAACTATTATAATATACTACAGGGTTGTCTGATAGCCAAAAAGATTTTGCAGTGTTATTTACCAACAATTTGACTTCCAAATCTAACGCAACTGGTAGTTCAGAGATCATAGCATATAAACTTCGTTTTAGCGGCTCATTAATCTTACATTCAATTTTATCACCATATTGTTTCAAACGTGGATCCATCATCATCATTTTTTTATCAATAGCACTAAAAAAATCCGAAATTTCTTCTTCACAATTAGGCGTACGAGCACTTAAAATTAAACTAAAACTTATTAGTGTAAGAAAGTCTACTGACTTGCGTTCAGGCACTATGTTTTTTAATATTATCGAATTAATAATTTTTGAGGCTTCAGTTTCCATTTCAGCAAAGCCCTCTTCAAGATCATCATCTTTACCATAAAAATAATCTAATGCGCATTGTTCTTTTAATGAAGCATTTGTAATAAATTTTGCATTTTCAATATTATATATATTAATTTGCTTATCATTTCCATCAATTGAAAATTTTTTTAATAAAAATTTAGGTACATAATGCTGTCTTTTTTTTTGCGACATGAGATTTGTCTTTATCTGGTTCTACTATTGCGATTACTGCTAAAAATTTATACTATTATAAATAAACTAAATCATCGTAATTTTCACAAGCAGGCATAATTATTATTCTTTTATTCTGCATTACTTATACTTCCAAAAACAATTTCAATCAGTCAAAATAATATTATACACTTCAATTTTTCACCAACCAATTCCATTCTTCATATTCATCAACCATGTAATATTTTCTTTTGTACTGTTTCATTGATGATTTAAATTGAGAAAGAACCAATACAGCATCACTATTATTTGGTAGTGAATCTTCATCAAGCAATTCTAGAAATTGATTCGTTGACTCTGAAGATAATAAGACTTTTATTTGTACCAATATTTTATTAATCATAGATACTTTAAATTTGTTCAGAACACTATCTTGTTTTTTCTTGCTTAATTCTTTTATTTCATTAAACAATTCTTCTAAAAGTGGTTCCAACATTTCGAAATCGGAAACATTTTTAGAAGTTATATATATTTTTTTAATTGTAGACATCATTTATCTCCATACGATTTAAATATCGGTTTATCGGATTTCGTTCCGTCAATAAGCCATAAACCATATCTTGTATTATCTCGGATTATTTTTTGAAAACTATTTAGATATTGTGAATATATGAAAATAATATCGCTATTTGAAGGTAATGAATCAATATCAAACCCTTGAAAATCAGCAAATGGAATACTTTCTTTCATTAAAATTGTATTAGCTTCGTTAATAATTGTATTAACAAATGAGAGTTTAAATTTGTTAACTTGTCCGTCAGGTGATTTTTTTGATAGGTTTGTAAATTCCTCATATACACTAATAATTTGTGCAAACGTCTTTTCAAATTGATCAATTTGTTTTTCTGTCATTTTTACTCCTAAGATGGACAATTTCTTTTAAATTCAATTAATTTCATTTTGATTACTTCTACTGGTAATCTTTGTTTATTTTCATAAATATCACACATTAGTTTTAATTCGGCATCTGTCAAAATTAGAATGCAAACTCTTTGACCTGACCAAAGATCAATGGTGTTTTTTATTATTTTTTTGGGGGGAGCATTTCTAGTAAATATTATACCAAATCTCCCAAAATTTGTGGACAAGTATCGGTTTAATTGATTAATATGCTGACTTTCAACTTCTCTTACATTTTTCAATTCAAATACTATTTGCTTACAATTATAATCATCATAAATGTCTTTCAGAAAATCATAACTTCTATTATTATAAAAAATCAAGTCCCGAATACTGACACCAGAATCAGTTCGTACTTGTTCTTGAGCAAAATCTAACTGTGGATAAAATAATGACGCTAATAATTGGCATAGATTATTTTCGTATTCTTTGTCAGCATTATTTTCTTTGCCTGTAGGGAGTTTTAAGATTGTTTGCAATTTCCTTTTTGAGGATAAAACAGGTATGCTCTTAAATAATGGATCATTCTTACAATCTGTTTGCTTAAGTTCTTTTGCTTTTGTATAACTTTGCACTAAATCATAGTTATTTCTATTAAAATCTAATAATTCAATTCGACTGTATCTTTTATTTTCCCAATCAGAATGTTTCATTATAAGATATTCGCTTACAAAGCTTTCGTAATTAAGCCAAGGCATAAATCGCAACCATCTTTTAGGAATAAATAATATTGGCATATTTGTAATCTCATTAATCGGTAATTCAATATTTTCCGTTTCGAAAATATTCGCCTTGTAATTATATATATTTTCAACCAAAATTTTTTTTCGTGGAATTGCCCATCTTTCTGATTGATAAATCGTATAATCTATTAAATGTGATTTCATGAATGAACATGCAAAATCGCTTATCCTATCCTTCCCAACATTATCAACAAGCAACTGAATTTCTTCAAAATGCGTAAATCCAGCTTTATTTATCTGAGGGATAGTCTTAAACAAACTCAATATTGTAGAAGCTGTTCTTTCCCCAATTGGTTTTCCAATCCTCGTTTTCGAATTGCCAAGCCCTACTTCGTTGCATTCTGAAGCTCTGAGCAACATATCTATAGAGCTCTCTTTATCACCTGAAATATATTGATATCCAAGATAATTGAAAGAATTAGTTATTGCAGTATGTATAGAGTTATCCTGGAAAGAAGGCGATTTCCATAAAAGGAACGGATCTACATAAAAAGGTATATCTTCATCCAAATATGGTATAGCGAAGTCAACTTCCTCTTGCGTAAAAGGAATATTATAAAAATCATTTAATCTTGGTCTTATGATTGACATTGGATAAAAACCTCACTAATTCAATATAACATCAAATAATAATTGTATTTTTCCATATTTGCATTACAAGAATAACAAAGGAACAATTATTCTATTTATAATTTTCATATCTTTGTTTACAGCTCGTTAATTTCACCATACTTATAGATATGCTTCAATAATATTTCCCATTCATTTCCAGCAATTTTTAATTGAGCGCTTCCATCAGGAAGTATTAATCCTAAAGGTTTGATTATGTCAAAATCAATATCTTTAGCAATGCGCCATTCTCTTTCATGCAAATAATCAATTTTGCGATGTCGAACCAGTTTGGGAGCAGTTTTAGGAATTCTTAATAATGTGATAAATGGCTTAACATCATCAGAAAATCCTCCAAAAGCTTTTTGACTTTCTATTAATCTATCTATTAAATAAATTACAGGTTGTCCGCCATTCTCAATGATTTGTCTTTTCATAAAAGCAATTCCGTAATCACCATGAATATTTCGTATCTCTTTTGAATATGCAATAGGTGTATCAGTTAAGCAGACAGCATTTGCCCCATAATATCCAGTTGGTCTGGCAAATATTTTTCCATCCCTCAAAATTGACAATAACTCAGCTCTATCACAGAAATGAGTTACAATTTCCCAATAATCCGGTCTATCAGCGCGCTTATATTTTTCTATTTCAACAGGAGTGGCAATGTTATCATAAAATTCTGTTTCATAATAAAATGACCCTCGAATATGAATTGAAGAATTCAAGTCATTTTTTTCACAAATAGGACAACTATTATAAAACCAACCTATTATTGAGTTCCAATTTTCACTTTCCTCAAAACCACATATAGGACATTCCACTTCTATATCTGGTGGTTCAACATCAATAATATTCATACCACATTCTGGACAACTACCCCATTCTAATATTTCCTCTAATTCGGAAATATTAACCTTATGAATGTGATTTTTTGAGCACTTCACTACATGAGTCTTCTCCATAAAATCAAGGACCTCCTTTATTAGTAATCTTACCAAATTTCAATAAAATAATTTTTTAATTAATATTATCTATATTTTCTTGAACAATTTGTCATAAACCCTAATTTTCCCCACATAAAAACCAAATTCTCGAATTTCCCACATATTCGATTTTTCACAAATTAATTTCTTAATTATTTATTTCAATTGCAAATTATTTTTAATTATTTATTCTTCCCCGCCCGTTATTTTTTCACTCCACCAAACTAATTGTATTGTAATTATCAATTGTTAACGCACCAACAAGGCCGCCAAGGGCAGTTACGGCAACCATGCCCATCATTCTATTTTTATCCTCATTGGTGGCACCGCTTTCCCAAGTTCCGGTATCTTTTGTTTTAACTATTCCATTGTATAATAAACCCGCTGTAAGGCCAATACCCGCGCCAATGCCTAAACCGCTTGGCGAAAATCTTCCTCCGTATTTAATTTTTGCAACTGCTTCGGTTGGGTATTCAACTATTGTTCCTTTTTGTTCAACAGCCAATACATTTTCATCAATTTTAATAAAAAGCCCTTCTTGTTTTTCGCTGGTTTTAAATATTACTATTATTTTTTCGTCTTTACATTCTTTATTTATTTTTACAATATATTTGGGCAATGGGGTGTTATTCCTTTCCAAATGTGTTGCGCATCCCGTTAAAAACAACAGAACAATAAATAATATTTTTTTTATTTCACCCTTCATTATAAGTTCCCCCTTTATTTTACCAAACTAATTGTGTTATATTTATCAAATACCGAACCACCCCATACACCACCGGCCGCAGTTGTAAGCGGTATAATATACAAAAAACCTGCGGCACCTTTATCACCTCCGCCGCCAGGTCCACCCAAATCGGGATTAAATACCCAAATAGGAATTAACCCTGCTACAAACCCTAATACCATACCGGTAACCATACCGCTTGTGGAAAATCCTCTGGGGTACTTAATTTTTGTTATATCCTCTGTTAAAAACTCAACTATTTTCCCATCTTGTTCAATTGCTAAAACTTTGTCGTCAATTTTTATAAATAAACCTTCTTCGGTTTCATTGGTTTTAAGTATTACTTTAATATTTTTGGCTACACATATATTGTTAATTTCAGACAAATATTCCGGCATTGGTTTATCCTTTCTTTCCAAATGTGTTGCGCAGCCTGTTAACAATAACAGAACAATAAATAAAACAGTTTTTTTAATTCTTTTCATCTAAATATCCCCCTTATCTTACCAAACTAATTGTGTTATATTTATCAAATTCTAAACCACCCCATATACCGCCGGCAACAGTTCCTGCCGGAATAAATAATAAACTTGCCCCATGATCGGTGCCTCGGCCAAAAGCACCACCTAGTTCGGGACTAACAATAACTGCCGGAATGATACCGGCAAAAAAGCCTGCTGCCATTCCCAAAACCATACCGTTTGGCGAAAAACCCCGGTTATATTTTATTTTAGCCACATCCATTGTAGGATATTCAACTATTTTCCCTTCCTGTACAATGGCCAAAACATTTTCATCAATTTTCACAAATAACCCTTCTTCGGTTTCTTTATTTTTAAGTATTACAATTATTTTTTCAGCTTCACATTTTTGATTTATTTTTTCAAAATATTCAGGAATCGGTTTATTTCCCCTTTCCAAGTGCAACGCGCAGCCTGTAAACAATAATAAAATAATTAAAAAAACTTTTTTCATTTTTATCCCGTTAAATAAATTAACTTATTATATTTTTATTAAATTCATATTTGTATTTAATCCCACTTTAGCCAAATAATTATTTTACTTTACACAACCTTTAACCTTTTATAAAAATACTAAGTTTTTTGATTAAATGTCAAGTCATTTAGCAATATTGTGGATTATCCCAAATTTTAGCACTTGACTAAACGGGGAATTTATTGTTAACTTAGTATAAGTTATATTTATCAATTTATTAAGATTAAAAAGGAATATATAAAAATATTTTTTATATTGGCAGAGGAGTTAATGAAACGACAAATATTTATTAGTTTATTAATAGTAATATTTTTTAATTTTACTATTGGTTGTTCTGTAGTTAAGTCAAAATTAATTGCTCCCGTAACTTCTTTCTCTTCCAAAGAACCTATTCAAGGTGTGGTTCTTACAAATTCGAATGTTTATCTTTTTGATAAAGACGGCGGTAAATACCTTAATCCGACAGATTATATCAGCGGTAAGGATATAAACGGAAATGATATTAAGTTAAACCCGCAACTTATTAACCGGTATGGCATCTCCCCCTTTATTCCTATAAAAATGGATAATTTGGAAGGTCAAAAAATAGCGGAAATGCTTTTACAAAACAATAAACTGATTATATTTAATAAAGATTATGGTTTTTTCAATCAAACCACCGGCAAAATTACCGGAACAACCACCGATGGATCAACAATTAATATTGGCATTGATAAAGTATTGGAAGTATATTCAAATCATCCCCAAACGGTTAATTTTGAAGATTTAGATTCTAACACAATATTAACTCAAATAACATTAAAAGAATATAACATAACACATATATTTGACAAAAACGGGGGTCGGTATATACACCAAAAAGCAAAAATTACGGGCATTACACTTGATGATGGGCTGATAACCGTTAACCCCGACAGCGTAAAGTTTGTAAAAATCAGTTATATTGATGAAGAAAGATCCGAAGTATTAAATTGGATTTTAGCCGGCTGGGCTGTTCTTGCTTTGGCTGGTTTATTTGTTTTATATTTAGCTTTATCGGGCGGATCTATTGGCGGTTAATAAATACCCATTGTATTTTAATATAAATTATCTAAAAATAATTGTTATATCTTAAGTAAAAATTATTTCTCATTACATAAATTTCCATATATTGAAGAGAAAAGAATGCACAAATATTTAATTAATAGTTTGTTAATTGTAATAGTATTAAATTTTGCCATTGGCTGCTCGGTGGTTAGAACAAAACAAATCATTCCCGAAAAATCCTCTTATTACAATTATAACATACACGGTGTTGTTTTATTAGACTCCACGGTTTTTGAATTTAATCAAGACGGCGGGCAATATATACCTCCCGTTGATAATATAACCGGACGGTGTATAAACGGAGAAGTGATAAACATCTCAACCGAACTTATTAAACAATTTAGAACATCCCCACCTGAATCCATAAATATTGAAAACTTAGGCAGCCAGCCAATTAAAGAAATATTATTAAAAAACGGTCAGTTAATTGTTTTTGATCAGCAGGATGGTTTTTACAACTTTAACCAAAAAGAAATTACTGGAACATCCGAAAATGGTTCATCCATAAACGTAAACATTAACAAGATTTTACAAATTTATGTAAACCACCCCAATACAATAAGTTATGAGGATTTGAACAAAACAACAAAACTAACTCAAATATTGTTAAAAGAGGATAATATTATTTATACATTTGATGAACAAGGCGGACAATATATACAAAAAACCGCTAAAATTACCGGTTTAACTACCGATAGTCTTTTTGTAACAGTAACTGCCGATAGTGTAATGTATTTACAAATCCAAAAAGTGGATGTTGCGGGAACTGTGGTTCAAAATATCCTCTTATCTTTTGGTATTCTATTTGGTTTGGTGGTGTTATTAGCCGGTTTAATTGCTCTTTCATGCAGCGGCGGGAGATGGAATTAATGAAAAAACAAATATTTATAAGTCTTTTAATAGTAATATTTTTTAACTTTGCAATTGGCTGCACGGTTGTTAGAACACAAAAAATTATTCCGGAAAAATCGGCTTACGATGATTATAATATAAATGAAGTTGTATTATTAAACTCAAAAACAATTAAATTTAATGAAGCCGGAGGAAATTATTACTGCCCAATTAACAGCATAATTGGCAAATGTACAAACCGGGAATTTGTAAACATCTCAATCGGTCTGATTAAACAATTTAGAACATCCCCGCCTAAATCCGTAAATATTGATAACTTAAGCGGTCAGCCAATCAAAGAAATATTATTAAAAAACAACGAGTTGATTGTTTTTGATCAACAGGATGGTTTTTATAATTTTAACAAAAAGGAAATTTCAGGAACATCCGAAAACGGTTCATCAATAAGTGTAAACATCAATAATATTTCACAAATTTATGTTAATCACCCCGATACAATAAATTATAAAGATTTAGACAAAACAACAAAACTTACTCAAATATTGTTAAAAGAGAACAATATTCTTTATACTTTTGATGAGGAAGGCGGAAAATATTTGCAAGTAAAAGCAAAAATTACCGGTGTAACTACCGACAGTCTTTTAGTTACTGTACCGGCTGACAGCATATTATCTTTGAAAAATAAAAAAATGGATGTTCCGGGAACTATAGTTAAAAGTTGTTTTTTTTCGGGTGGAGTAGTTTTAGGTTTTGCGGCAATTATAGCAATTATACGTTCACTCAGCAAAAATTGAGGCCAATAAAAATAATGGGAAAACAATTATTTATTAGTTTATTGATAGTAATATTTTTTAATTTTGCACTTGGCTGTACCGTGGTTAAACCTCAAAAAATATCTCCCCAAAAGTTTTCTTTTGATGAAAATAATATTGAGGGGATAGTCTTGTTAAATTCAACTGAAATTAAATTTGATAATAACGGCGGCAAATATGTAGCTCAGGATTCATTAATTACCGGAATTTCGGTTGATAGCGCAGCAGTTTCCGTTAAGTGCGATAGTATACTTTATTTAAATGTTAAAAAATATGACATTGCGGGAACGGTTGTTATTAATTGTATAATTGCAGCTGTATTATCAGGTTTAATATATGTGCTAATTGAAGCCCCGTGGGATAAGAATGTTGATGTTGCCGATTAACCGACAAATGCCCAAACAAGGCATTGTTGATTTTCAGTCGGGTGAGTTCCCGAATGCAATGTTCTAATATTTAAACCTGCCCCGGCATGATAAATATTTATTTTTACCACAGATTTATATTGTTACAATCACATTTTCAGAAATTTTCCATATCTTCAATACTCTTAACTTCAAAAATTAGTATTTCGGCCAAAAACATTGTCATTTTACTATTTAATAAACCTCAAACATTACAAAATGCGTTTTATCAATCATTCATTATCATAATTTGTAATTATTTTTCTTTCCACTTAAACTTTAACCTTTAACACTTAAAACTATTTAATTAGGCTCATTTTTTTCACTTCACGATAATTTTTACCGCCCGATAAAGCATCGGCTTGAATTGAATAAAAATATACCCCACTGGAAAGTCCGCCGCCAATGGAAGAAGCGTTAAAGTTTAATTCATATTCCCCGGCCGATATAATTTCATCCTTTAACACAGCCACATCCTGTCCAATAGTATTGTATATTTTTATAATTACTTTGCAGTCAACAGGCAGCGAATATTTTATTATTGTTGCCGGATTAAAAGGATTTGGATAATTTTGTGAAACAAAAAATTCTGTAGGGATAGTTGTTTCATCACCAACAGCACTTGGATCCGATTGATTTATTTGTATATAATTAAGACTATACAACCAGTTCTTTTTTTCCGAATCGTAATCGGTATTTATTTCAAACCTTAATATTTGTTTCCCTGCGTTTAACAAAACATTGTTAACAGTCATTGGTTTCCAGCTTTGCCAGCCTCCGGTATTTAACACTTGTCGTTTACCGCTTACATCGTTATTATTTACAAATATTCTAAAATTTCCAAAACCCGGCACCGATGCAACATAAGGTATAATGTCGTAATTACCCGCTGTTGGCACCTGTATTGTATATTCAAGCCATTCCCCGGCTACCATCCAATAAACATCGTAACCAACACTTGAGGCTTCAATATCAACCCCTTCATTAGGCCGGTAAGCAAGTCCAATATTATTAGCCTCCACATCGTGGTACGCAATTCCTTCCCCGCCTTTGTCATAATTTTCCGCTTGAATAATTGCCGGAATTAAAACCGGTGTTCCCGAATATGGTGTTCCGTTTCCAAGAGCCGTAATTATTACGCTGTCCTTTGAGGAAAGACTAAGCTGATTTGTTACAGTAAGTATTACTTTATAAGTTCCGGGATTTGCAAACACATAATTTGTATCAACCGCATTAGATGTTTGACCGTCTCCAAAATTCCATTCGTATATAAGCGGCAATCCGTTTCGGTCATAACTTCTACTGCCCGATAAATTAATTGTTAACGGTATTTTTCCGGATGTTTTATTTGATGTTAATATTGCAACCGGAGCATTAACATTTATATCCGCAGTGCAATAGACTTCCATTTTTTTTGGCGGTACGTTCATAACATAACCGTCCGAAAAATGAACAGCTCTTAAAACAGAACCCGGATTATATGCAATATAAGTTTTTTCACCGGCCGGATTTTTAAACACCGAATAAGTTGGAATATCGGCCGTAACGGATATATCCAGCTGTCCCATCTTTTTCATATTCCCAAGCCAATGATAAGTGTGGGCTTTTGTTTCCCCGTCTTCGGGTGTATAATCGGGATCAGCAAAAAACATCGATAATGCTTTCCCCGGATCGGTTAACGATAAATATTGCCAAATAATATCTTTCCAAATAGTTGGGTTACCGTTTAACTCGTTTGTTATTTCGTTGTAATTGTTTTGAACATATTCCGTGTTGCGTCCCAGGTACATAGAACCCCCTGTAAACGGCAGCATATTAATTCCATGTATATATTCGGGATCCGCGCCAAACCACGTTGAGTGGACTCCTTTGGCTCCCCAGACCATGCCTAAAGCTTTATACTGATATGAAGCCGGAAAAACATAATTATCCACGTCAAACCAATATTGTTCAATTGCGCTTCGTTCAGTTGTATATAAATAAATTCCCAAATCGCGCACATCGTTTTGGTTAGTTGCAGCTCCCCACAATATTACCGCGGAGGCAAAATTCATCGATTCGGAACTGGACTCTTCATTATTCCCGTCTCCAAAATCACCATGCCCCGATTCCCACGAATGGCCCGCATAAGCATCAAAAGCCCGCAAAAACGGAAACCGTGCATCACCGCGGTCGTAGTTGTTTCCGTCCTTTATAAGCAAATTTACCATACCTCCCCAATTATTATTTGCCGCCCATACCGAATCGTATTGTGCTACAATTGCCGCGCCCATAATTGCATATCCCGCATGAAAATTGTGGTCATTTATCTGGTTATCCGCACCAAATTCCGATGGATATCCCGTCAAAGTTTTCCATGTTGAATTGTAAACATAACTTTGCGTACCACCTGCTGTAAACCATTCCTGTAAACGGGTTTTAATTTGATTTATAAAATAATTGCGTGCTGTTATTTCACCAAGCTGGTCGGCTATGTTTACCAAATGAGCAAAACGGGCAATTAATTTTCCATTCCAATATGTGCCCGCATGACCACCTGATGCGGGTAAGGTTTCCAAGGTTATGAAATTAACCATTTGCGCCAGTTCTGTACGGTTATAAACTCCCTGGTCGGGCAATGAAGGTAATACTCCTTCAAATGTTAAATTTGTTGTAAACTGATTTCCGTCAAACACCATCATTTTTCCGGCAACCGAAACATATTCAAAACTTGTAAGCGGCACCGATGTATTTAACCACTGATGTCTGTACAATGCAGTTAAAGTTTTATTAAGATTTCCGTTTTTTGTTTCTTTTAATTCGGTGGAATATGTAAACGTTGAAGTTAGGTTTGCAGTTGTTTCATTATATAACCATTCAACAGTACTCCCTGTAACAAAAGCATAAGCGTGTTTTCGGTAAATTTCCAATGTAGCCGGCGAATTATCCGGAAGTATTGCAACAGAAAAATAGTTTTTTCCGTTTAATGATGATTGCAGTGTTGTTGTTCCAGTCCATAACGAACTATCCGGTGCAAAAATTCCATAATGGCGGCCTTCTACCGTCATTCCAATTACACCTAACTGATTATACCATATTGCCGGGGTTGATGTACTTGTAATACTTGCCTTACCGCCTGAAATAATAAAATAAGCAAATGGCAATCCATGACCTAATGTAGCTTTCATTTTATGTATTCCGTCATCCCAAACAGCTGTTACTGTCCAGTCGCCGTAATCATCGGTAACTGTTTTTGTAGCGTTCATTCCGGTTACCCCAACTGTAAGCTGCTGCTGGAATGGGTACAAATAATCTTGAGCGGCATAAACGGGAGTAATTGTATAACCCATTTGCAGACCATTATTTTTAGCTCTGTAATTTAACGGGTGGGCAAACATATTATTGGAATAAGAATCTCCGTAAAACGGATAAATTAAGCTGCTCCAATAGTCGCACGTTTGTACAGGTTTTTGAAATGTGGATGAAACTTTGGGCATTACATTAACTCCTGCCGAAGTTTGTGGCCCGACAGCTCCCGAAGGAAGAACAGTTCCGTAACTACCTAATCCCACATTAACGGTTTGCGCTTTAATGGTTATTGCCAATAATAAACCAATATATAAACATAATTTTGATAATTTCATAATCTCACAATTGATTAAGTTATAAAACAAATATAATATTCATATTTGTTGAACATAAACCATACCATGTTTTAATTAGCCGTATAAGCTTAAACTAATTATGAATTATGAATTATGAATTATGAATTATGAATTATAAATTAAAACATTAAGAAATAGTGATTCATTTAATAACCGGAGGCAATATAAAGCAATTATGAATGGTGAATTATAAATTAAAACAAGAAATAATAGTGAATCATACAATAACCGGAGGTAATTCATAATTCATAATTATTTTTTAATATAATTTTTTTTGTTTTCCTCTAATTTTACAGAGCACCTAATTAATTAATACAATGATAATAATCTTATTAAAATGATAAGTTATTATTAAAACAATTAAATTTTTGGAAAAAATAATTTGTTAATAAATAATCAAACATTATATTTGAAGAGGAATTTAGCAAAATTCAAATAGGGAATTAAAATGATCGAATATTCAGATAATGACGGTTTATCAATTAAAGATGCAATTAAAATCATCGGAGCAAAAAACAGTCAGGAAGGAATAGATGCCGAATATTATTTAATAAATCAAATTTTCAGGTCATTAAACAAAAGCTGGGAAAGAGAAGGACAGTCATTAATAAAGGAAAATGACCGGGTTTACGACCAGTTAATTGTAAGGGATGAAGAAGACATTATATACAATGTATGGTTTGATATTACTGATTTTTACGGAATATTTTAAATTCAATTACAAACAAATTGCTATAATATTATTCTCCGCAATAAAAATTATTTAATTATCCTCAATTATAATATTCGTTTCCTACATTTTCCAGCAAGTTTAATAATTCATCCCTCATAAATGGTTTAGCCAAATAATGTGTACAACCCGCTTCAATAAATTTCTTTTTATCGGATTCCATAGTATATGCAGTTACAGCAATAATTGGAGTTTTAACGTATTTTTGGTGTTTTTTAATTTCTTTGGTAACTTGTATTCCATCCATACCGGGACCAAGATTGATATCCATTAAAATTGTATCATAGTTTTTTTCTTTTATCATACTTAAAGCACTTGCCCCATCATCCGCAGTTTCAATTAAGTATTTATTTTTTACAATTAATTTTACTACACGTTGATTTATTTTATCATCTTCAACATATAATAATCTTGGTAAAGTAAATGCCTGTTTTCCATCCTCTATCAATGTTTCTTCCTTTAAATTTATATCAAAAATATTTGGTGTATGTTTTTCATCTTTTATAAAAACCGGGAATTTAATAATAAACGTGGAACCTTTTCCGGATTCACTTTTTACCTCAATTTCACCGCCCATCATTTCGGTAATTTTTTTAGAAATTGTCAAACCTAAACCCGTTCCTTCATATCCCCTGCTTAATCCTTCGCTAACCTGCCTAAAAGGATCCCAAATTAAATCTATTTTGTCTTTAGGAATTCCAATTCCGGTATCTTTTACTTTTACATAAAATTGTTTTGATTTATTAGATAAAACAGTTCCTATTTCAACATTAACATTTCCACTGTTTGTATATTTAAAAGCATTATCAATCAAGTTATTAACTACTCTTGGAAATAATTGTATATCCAACAATGCATAAATTGTTTCAACAGTTGAAACAACATTAAAGCTGATATTTTTTTGTTGGGCAACCTCTGTAAAAGTTCCAGCAATATTTTTAACTAGTGAAACCACCTCTAATTTATCTTTTGAAATATCTATTTTGTTAGCATCAACATCCGACAGATCTAATATCAGGTTTAATGTTTCGCTTAATCTTTTACCCGATTCGAAAATATTTGATGCCATTTCAACATGATCATCGTCTTTAAGTTCCTCACACAAAAAGCTGGCAAATCCAAGTATACCATTCAGCGGGGTTCTGAATTCATGATTCATATTTGCCAAAAAATTGGTTTTTAGCTTATTCATTTCTTCGGCTTTTTCCAGCGCCTGATGTAAATTTTCCTCCATCATTTTTTTTGCTGTTATGTCTTCTTTTACTGCCACATAATAAGTAATTTCTCCAAACTCATCCTTAACCGGCGATATTGTTGCCGACTCCCAAAATAATTCACCGTTTTTTTTCTTATTATGGAATATTCCGTTCCATTCTTTGCCGGATTCTAAAACATTCCACATTTCTTTATAATCATAAGATGTAAATTCGCCCGATTTTAGTATTCGCGGATTATTTCCCAGTACTTCCTCAAGTGAAAATCCCGTAACTTCCAAAAACTTTGGATTAACATATTCTATATCACCTAATTTATTTGTTATTACAATTGATACCTGACTTTGTTCAACGGCACGCGATAATTTTATTAAGTTTTTTTCAACCTTTTTTCTTTCGCGATTTGCCAATATCAATGCAATTTGATCAGCCAGCTGACAAACAAATGTTATTTCTTCAGTAGTCCACTGCCTCTGCACACCTACACATTCAAAACATAAAACTCCCAAAGTTCTTTCCGAAAACCGTATTACACCATCCAACATCGAAAAAATTTTATTTGGATTTATATAAGTATCCAAATAACCTATTGTCCTCGAATCAGTGAAAGTATCATTTGCGTCCACATATTTACTGTTTTTTAAAGCCGCAAATTCATTTCCAAATTCATTTTCAGTAATTTTAATGCCAAAACTATGTTCATTTTTTGCATATTCAAATAAATCAATACATTCTAAAATTGTTTCTGTTTCATCAAAAAGCCAAATAGATACACGTTCAAGCCCCATATATTTTGCAACTCGCTCCGTAAGCATGTGCGACAAATTTTCAAGTTCACCTTCTGCGGTAAAAGGAGAAGTTGCCATTTCAATCAATATTTCCTGCTGGCGGGCTAATTGTTCCCATCTGATACGTTTTTCTTCTTCATGTTGTTTTTGTAATGTAATATCACGCAAACTTTCAATTGCTCCAATAATATTACCTTCTGTATCATACAAAGGAGAGACTTTAAGAAAAAGCCACGCACCTTTATTATTATAAAGAGCATTGCAAAATACTTGAGCTGTAATGGAATCACCTTTACGACTTATTTTAGGATATTTTGCAAAAAGTTCTTCATCATTACTAAAAATCAAATCCATTAATTGTGGTCTTTTTACACCATAAAACGGCAGCGTATATTCATAATCCCCTTTACCAAGAATATCCTCGGCAGAAATACCTGTCAGCTCTTCCATGGCTTTATTCCATAGAATTACTTTTTTTTCTTTATCAACTGCAAATGTCGCATCAGGTAAAAATGTAATTAAATCGGTCAGCTGTTTTTGATTTTCCTCAAGTGATTCCTTGGCTTTTTTCTGTTCAGTAATATCTAATACTTGCGACATCGCAGATAATATTTTTCCCTGGTCGTCAATCATTATGGTATTATACCATTGGCAATAAATTATACTTCCATCTTTTTTATAATTACGATTACCTGATACTATTTGGTTATATTGCCCGCTTGTCAATCGTTTTACCACTTCATCAACAACCGGAATATCAGCTTCGTGGATAAGCTTAATCTCATGATTTTTTTTACCCAACATTTCTTCGGCACTAAACCCAAACATTTTTTCCGAGTCACCGGTCCATCGGCTAATCCTCAACTGACTATCCCATTCAATTACCGCCATTGGCGAATGATCAATATAAAAGCTTAATCTTTCCTCGCTTTGACGCAATTTTTCTTCTGCTTGTTTTCTTTCTGTTATATCACGGGCAATTCCCTCTAATCCCACTACAACCGATGTTTCATCCCTTAGCGGAACAGCACTTGATGTGTGCCAATGCCAAGTTCCTGTTATATGTTTTACGCGATATTCAATTCCTTGTCCCCTTTGACCAGTCGATATAACTTTCCGCATCCATGTTCGTAATATCAAAACATCGTCAGGATGGACAAATGACTTGTATGATTTACCAATAACATCATTTATCTCTTGTCCTAAAGTGGCTTTCCATGCCGAAGAAACAAATGTGAACGTTCCATCAATTGTAATAGTGTAGATAATATCATGGCTATTTTCAATTAATAATCTGTGTTTTTCTTCACTTTCTTTAATTTCATCAAGCATTACAAGATTATTTTCTTGATCCAATAATATTTTGCCAATTATTACTGTTACAATTGGATAAATTGATATAACTGTTAAAGAAATAGTGTGAAATGTAACCCAAACAAAATTTTTAGGTAGGAAAAACATTAACGCAATCATTGCCAGATGAACTAAAATTCCCAACAAATAAATAAACTTTGCGTTAATAACAATATGTTTTCTACGTCTTAACTGATTAAAAACAAGACCAATTATTAATGATGAGGTTATTACAGAAACTCCCATCAATATTCCGTCACCACCTATTATTAAACGAACAACAATTGCCATTACCGCAGATATAACTCCAGCGGTTGTACCAAAAAACAAAGCACAAAGACTTAAAATAATGGATCTTCCATCAAAAATAATACCGGGTGAAAGTACATAAGGATTCAACATTGCAATTATTGCAATAAAACCAAAAGTAATTCCCTGAAAGATTTTTCCCGTTTTGCTTTTTCTATTCCAGCGGGCATCAATAAAACCGGAAACGACACTAGCTGCGGCGAGTATTGCTAAATTATATATAAGTTGAATAATTATCATTTGTGTTTTCCAAAACTTTCAAAAAATTAATTATTAATCCAGTTTAGGTATTGTAAAATAGAATGTACTTCCTACATTTATTTGACTTTCCACCCATATTTTTCCGCCATTTCTTTCAGCAAATTCTTTGCACAATAATAGCCCTAAGCCAGTGCTTTCTTCTCCGTCTGTACCTTTTCGTCCCACTTTTTCACCGGGTTTAAACAATTTATTCAGCAAATCCTCATTCATTCCAATTCCGTCATCTTTTATCATAACGGTTACTGTTTTTGTTTCTGTTACTAATGCTTTGATAAATATGTTTCCACCTATTACAGTAAATTTAATTGCATTTGCCAATACATTTCTTAATACTGAATTTAACATTTCCTCATCGGAAAATACTTTTAGATCCGGCGGAATTTCATATTTTATATTTATACCTTTTTTTTCTCCGTATTTATCAATTAATTCTACATTTTGATTAACAATTTCCAATAGATTTAATTCTTTGGGGTTAAAAGAAATAAGACCCTTTTGAATTTTAGCCCACTCTAATAAATTGGTTAATAACTTTAATAAATTGCTTGCGCTTTTATGTATATCTTTGCTAAACGAGGATAATTCTTCACTGCTGAAATTTTCCGAACCTTCGGCCATTAATTCTGTTAAACCAATAAATCCCTGAAAAGGACTTCGTAAATCATGTGCTATTATAGAAAATAATTTATCTTTTTCTGAATTTATTTTTTCCAATTTATCTTTTGTTTCAATAAGTTCTTTTATTAATTTTTCTTTTTCAATTAAGTTATTTTCAATTGTACTTTTCGATTCGTGCAATTCATTATTCATTTTATAAATTTCACTTTCCGCAATATCCCTATTCGTTATGTAAATAATAAAACGTCTTTTAACCAATGAGATCCCGACAAAACCGATTATCCAAACTATTCCATATCCTGCAAAAATATTTATTAATTGAGCATTTATTGATTTTTTGTAATCAGCCCATTTTATAGACGAACTAATTCCACCTCGAATATCACCGACTTTATATCCTTGACTTTCATGACATTTTAGACATCCCTTGGTTGTTACAAGCGGAGCCATAAATCTAAAATATTCAACATTATTTATTATATCAAAACCATAAAATTCTTTATTATTTCTTTCAAATGATTTTAATGCTTTAATTTCCCATTTATCAGCTTTGTTTTCTATTCGAATTGGTTTTAAACTTGTAATATGACTCCTTATTCCCAATTCATTAAAATATATTTCGTGTGTTTGTCTGGTAATATAGGCCGGATTCAGTAATGTTAGTTTTTTCCCGGATGGAGTTTCAATATCCCTTTCTTTGATATTTGACAGGTAAGGATTTGGAAGGGTTGTTTCAGTAATTGGAACATATACTCCACCGTGTAAGGTAGCCCATGACCGCATGATTAAATCTTTTTCATATCCTTTATAAGCTTCTTTTCTGGCAAGCAAAAATGTTTCATTATAAATTGTATGATAATACCAGGCTACTAAACCAATAATTATTATGGTCCATCCAATATATAGGATAGAAAATGGAACTTTTATATGATATTTTTTATTCTGGTTTTGCATAACTTCTTTTTTCATAAAATTTACCCGCAATAGTTAGTCTATGCCAGCAATATTTTGTTTAGCAATTTTAATAAATACTTATTGCGTAAAAACTTAAAATAACACTATAAATGGCAACTTCCAAACCTATTTATAAGACAAGGGGGTTTTCCATTTTAATTGTGAAATAGATCACACTAACAGATTTAATAATATAAAAAGTCTTTTATTTAAATTGCTAATTATAAATAATCTTGAGTTAATTGAATGGATTTGACAATTACTTTCGCATCTTTTTTAATAATAAATTCGCTTAAACCAATTTCATTTTTTTGATTTCCCCAATCGTAAGTGTAACCAAGACGTGTCCACGGAGATTTGTCAGCACCTTTACCGGAATAATAGGAACTAATAATATTATTGTTAAACCATAACACGTAATCATTGCTCACTGTTTCAGGGAAATATATACCACAGGTATTGTCTGTTATTTCATTATCATAAGCGGGACGTAAAAGGTCTGCCGGTTTTACCCACAATTCCGCAAAATAAGAATATCCACTGTTAGCTGGCATTCCCAAAAGTTGTTCTGTTCTTAAAGTTAATTTATTCTCGGATATATTATTTCTTTTAAACCAGTCTTTTATTTCCGGTACAGCTGTAACCCAGGTTTCACCCCACCAGGTTGATATTGTATCACTAACCGGATAACTTGAATTATATTTTGTCCACACAACAACAAGCACATAACCATTTGACCATGTCAAATAATTATTATTCGGAACAATTGAAATAAGATTGTTACAAATTTCATTTTCTTCGATTACCATAGCATCCTGTACTGCTGCTTCATATACTTGCTCATTGCTTTTTGTATTTTGTGTAACCGGATTTTTTTCAAAATCGCAGCCTGTTATCAGTAATAAAACAGATAAAATAAGAATAGAAATACTTTTTTTCATATATAATTACAACTCGATATTTCAAAAAATAAACAAGTATTATTAAGTTAATTATCGTAAGATTAATTAAAAAGTTTAGCTGCCTACACCGCTAAAGTATTATAATAATACATTTTATTAGTTCATTTATACTAACAACAGTAAAACATTTTTTGATTTACACCATTTTTTTGTTGTTCTTGCTTTTACGGTAACTTTCCACTTATATTTACAAAAATTATTTTATAACTTATTTGTATATATTTTACATGTGCTTAAATAACATTAAACTTTTTTGTATCCCCTTTTCGGGAGGAAATGCTTATTCTTTTTCCGGATTTAAAAAATTTCTTCCCGATAATATTGAACTTATAAATCTTGAATTACCGGGACGCGGTAAAAGAATTTGCGAACCTTTATTGTATACTATTGATACAATGACACAAGATTTGTATAATCAGATTAAACACAATATTAACGGTAATTATGCAATTTTTGGACACAGCCTTGGTTCTGTACTCGGATATTCATTAACAAAATATATAGCAAATAAAAAGGAAAATCTTCCGGTAATGCTGTTTTCCTCGGGTCATTCTGCCCCATCCGCAATAAAACCTGATAATAAATATAAACTCTCCGATCCTGAATTTATAAATATGCTGCGCGATATGGAAGGCACACCCGAAGAATTGTTATCGGATAAAAGTTTTGTACAGTTTTTTCTTCCGGTTATTCGGGCCGATTTTAAGTCAATTGCAACATATTTATACAAACCCGATAATAAACCGCTGGATGTTCCTATTGCTGTTATATACGGCAGTTCAGAAGATCTAACTGAAAACGAAGTCCAATTATGGCAGATTGAAACTAATAAACCCATTTCTATTAATTGTTTTGATGGCGGGCATTTTTTTATATTTGACCAAACAAAAAAGATTTGTGATTTGATAGTTAAGAAGCTAAATACGGTATTATAATGTTATATAATACCGATATTTTGTAACTAAAAACTTGAACACAAACTTTCACTTATTACCCAAAAAATATAAATTTACTAACCTGAATTTATTTATTGATAAAATCATGTGGATTTATACACACCAAAACTTTTATCAATTTGTTTTGTGTCATTTTACTACAACAAAAAACATTTCTTGCAAGTCAATAAACTTCACTCTTTAGTAAGCGGCAGTTGAGTCCTTTTACCAATATTTGTTGCTATTAATATATATACTAAAGGTACAATTGGGGTAAGGAACAAAGAGAAAATAAAATTACCCCAAAAACCAAGAATTGTTTTTCTGCCCAGCATACCTACAACCAGGCTTAAAAATATATTTAATAAAAGCAGCATCATGTTAACATCCCCAATATTTTATCTAATTTACCTAAATATAGCGGGGATTTTATCCCCGCTGTTAAAACACAATAAATTAAGCTTTTGCGGTTTTTAAATTATGGGCAATTTCCTGACCTTGTTTGAATAAATTCATAAAATAGTCTTTTACCTTTTTAGGATCAAAATCAAGGAATGTACCACCTGAAGCAAAATGTTGAATAAATACCTTTCCAATTGCCCATGTAGCAGCACCGGAATAAATAGGCATTGAAACTGAGCCAACCACACCAATAATTGGTATTGATTTTATAAAACTTGTAATATAACTTTTAGATAAAGCGTCAGCCGAAATTCCACCAAGAAGTGCGCTGATTATTGATTTTCCTGCGTTTTTAGAAAACTTTACGTCATAAACCTTTGAGAGTTCGTTTAACATTTTTAACTGAACTCCTGAAACGGTTGCAATATCAACCAAAGGAACCGGAATTAGGCCTGCTCCCATTGACCACCACATATACTTTTTGACAAGCGCATGTGATAATTCAAGTTTTGTATCATCTACATTTTCAGCTATTACTTCAGTTTCTTCTGCGGCTTTGGGTTCACTATCAACTGTAGCTTTTGTTGCAGTTTCTTCTTTTGCTAACATCGGTAACCTCTTTTATTTTTGTTAATAATCTATATTTTCATGCAAAATATTTTTATATTTTTTCTTACTCTCCGGGAACCATCAATAAAACACCCCAATTATTTGCAGGTATCGGTTTATAATAAATCCACCAATTTGTTCTTTTGCCAAATTTGCCAATATTAACAAATCCTGATTTCCCTTCCCTCAAATTTCTTCCAATTTCTCTTAAAGCGGGCATGTTATGTTCTTCTGCAAGGCTGTATAATGTTTCATTATAAGGCCATTGTGGATTAGGTGCACTTAAAATAGTTCCGTTTTCCGAAACTAAAAACGTATAGCTCCCGTCCATCAACCTGGTTGACAAAACCATTTTAGATAACCAGTCTAATGATATATCAACAGACACTACTCCGGTGAATTTTTCGTTCATACCGTCATAATAATAAAACGGGACTGAATAAGAAGCCAATACAATATTTCCGGCTCCCCCGCCCTCATCAAAATATGGTTCAATCCATACCGGATGTTTTAATGTTTTGGCTAACAAATACCAATCCATACTAAAGTATTGATAAGTTGTATCAGTGGGATCAGTATACACCACACTGCCGTTTCTTTTATATAAATACGGGGAATAATAAACTGAATCTTTATCATACGCATTGGGTTCAAAAGCAATGCAGGCTCCAAATAATTCATCATTATTTACAAGCACGGCATCCAATAAAATCCACATATGTTCATTTTTTGGATTAGAGAATTCAAGAACATAAGCTAAGTTTTGGGGAATTTGTTCAATTGAAAGAATAACTTTTTGTACTTTGCTTACTAATCCGTTTAGTTTTGCTTCGGCCTGCTCCTGTGTACTCACTTTCCATGAATAGTCACTATATATACTTATGAATTGAATACCCGCAAAGACACTTATTACTGTAGTTATTACAACAATTAAATAAAGCATGGGTTTTGATATTTTCAAAGTTATTTTTGACATATCATTTTTCCCCTTTGTAAAAATCAGTATAAAGCGGCTTAGAACTTATAAATTTATTAGTGTATAAAAAATCAGCAAGAGAATTATAATCCGATTCTAAAAGATTTCCATTTTCTACAACCTTACCTTTTATATTAATTGAATTGTTCATACAATTTAACATCCAAACAGAATGTGCTTTGTTGTAAGGTACCTTTGTTGTTTCCTTATATTTATTAAGTACTTTTATTGTTTCTTCGGAATTTGCAAGAGAATATCCCCAGCCTTCAATAGTTGCCTTAACAAATTTAACACATAAATCAGGATCTTTATTATAAGTGCTCTCCATACAGTAGATACCGTCTTCAGGGAAATTCATTCCATAATCGTAAAAGTTAAATCTCTGTATTTCATCTGAATCAATTCCTGCATTAATTAGCCGATGGTATTCGTTATAATTCATCACTACGGTTATATCAACAGCATCTTTTAATAATAGATTAATCCCTTTATCAAATTCAATAACCTCTGCATTAATATTATGTTTTTTTATAAAACCCGCGGTTAATTCTTTGGCTGTGTTTTTCCAAACACCAATCCGCTTGCCATTAAAATCATTTAATGTTTTTATCCCCGACTTTTTTTTAGCAACAAACATAATATCACTTTGCTGTGAGATCTGGCCTATATTCACAAGTTTAAGACCTTTTGCTCGTTCCATTACCCCTGAATATAAAAACATTACTCCAAAGTCAATTTCTCCATTTATTAAAAGGGGGACAACGTCATTTTTATAACCGCCGCTTTTTATTGTTACATCAAGCCCATATTTTTCATATATCCTTTTTTCCTTAGCCATATAATAACCGGCAAACTGCTCTTGTGGAATCCACATGGGCATAAAAGTTACTTTTTTTAATTCTTGTTTCTGTTGGCTGTTAATTGATATTGGTATTAAACCTAATAAGCTCAACAACAAAAATAACTTTCTTATGTTAATGAATATCGACATTTTTTAACCGCTTATTTAGTAGCATCGGAATTTAACAATAACGGCAGATCCTTATCGCCATTACCCATAATAATAATTTTGGTGTTATTCGATTTTGCAAATTCAGAAGTAACTTCCAATCCTCTCCATTTGAGTATAGGTATTTTGGAAAGTTCTTCAAATTGTCGTATACCGTCAGCTTCAATAATTTTCCGTTGTTTTTCTTTTTCCTCAATTTGAATTTTATAGTCAAATTCGTAAGATAACTGTTCAGCAATCATTTTCTTTTCTATTGAACTGGAAACAATAGCCGGTAATGTTATTTTTTTAATCAAATAATCGTCCATAACAATATTTTTTTGAAGAAGCTGTTTACTTAGATAATATTTTATGGTCGATTGAATAACCAAAGAGGACATTTTATATAATTGTTCAGGAGAAAAATTTCCAATTATTGCCATAGATGCCGCTTCTACTTCAGGTCTCACAAACGACTTTGCATAAGTTACGCCAACAGTTTGGTGTAAAGTAGGTATTGAATCTTTTACTAGATAAAATCTGTACGAAAATTGTGCTTCGATTGTAAGGCCTTCAGCAGTAAGAATTTGCAGAGTGTCCGATTGAGTTTGAATACGTGTATCATACAAATACATTTTATCCCAAGGCCAAATTATATGAAGTCCTTCACCATATATTTCGCTAATTTCCGTTCCACCGAACCTTGACCATTTAATTCCCTGTTGACCGGAATCAATAGAAATAAAAATGTTTTCCCAGAATAAGGCAATTACCAGTACAAATACCAATAGTCCAATCGATATTCCTATTGTATGATTATCCCAGTAATTAATTGCTTTCTCTTTTATTTTTTTATAGATATAAGCAATTTTTGCTGCTATTATTTTAATTTTTTGAATCACTTAAAACTCTGCTAATTCTTAAACTTGTTATATAATAAGTGAATTATGCTAAATAATTTTACCAAATTCCATTTTAATTATTCTATCTGCTAAATGGAAATAACGGTCATCATGACTTACGGCAATAACTGTTTTACCTTCAGCTTTTAATTTTTTTAATAGTTCATCGTAAAAATATTTTTTAAACTGCGGATCCTGATCTGCAGCCCATTCATCAAAAATATAAATAGGTTTGTCTTCCATAAATGTAACAATTAACGCAAGCCGTTTTCTTTGACCTGTGGATAAATCAAGTTTTGTAAAACCGTTATCCAAAAATTCAGTTTTGTTTTGTATTTGCATTAATTTTAATAAGTCATTTATTTTTTTCGGGTCTACTTTTTCAAGGCCATATAACTTATCAAACAAGTGAAAATCATAAAAAATAGCCGAATATAACTCCCTGTATTCCAGATAATTTGCGCTGTCTACAAGTTTGTCATCAACAAAAATATTACCCGTTTTAGGTCTGTACAGCATTGTAAGTACTTTTAAAAATGTAGTTTTACCGCAGCCGTTTCCGCCTATTATAAATAATACTTCACCGCTGTTTAACGTAAGATCTATAGGACCAATCGAAAATACTTCTTTTTCATCACCATTTTTATATTCAAAATAAATATCACTTAATACAATTTTATTAAAATTAAGGAATCTATTTTCACCGTTTATAGGTTGAACTTCATCCTGATTTACTTGCAGATCCAATTCGCTTTCTAAATTATATATATTTTTAATGGCAATATCTATTTTACCGAATATCGGAAGCATTGACACAAGAGAAGTTAACGGACCAATAGCAAATAACATTGCAGTCGTAGTACTGATTATTTCCGTAGACATGGAAGGTTTTATTCTGGGCAAAACAAAAACAATTGCCCCAAGAACAATGTAAATAAACGCCTGCGAAAAAACCATATTTTCGGAAAACTTAAAACCAGTGCTTATCTTTAATTGTTTTAATTTTAAAGATACTTTTTCAAAATATGCGTATAAATCGTTACCTTTTTTTCTGTTAAGTTTTATTTCCTTTAGACCGTCCAAAATATCTGTTAGCGTAACAAAAAATTTAATTTCAGCTTTTGTTGTTTCCTCTAATTCTGCATAAACTTTTACATTGTTTTTATGAAATACTAAAACACCGCCCAAAATAAGGATTGTAAGTAATATAGCAGCCATAAGCGAAAGGATAGCAATATAACCAAATACAAAAATAAGCATTATAGCCGATTGTAATGCCGTAATTACATAAGGAGACATTTGTGAAATAAGAGTACATTCTTGGGTTAACCGGTTATATATTTCTGCTTTGCCGATTTGTTCAATATTAAGCAAATCTGTTTTGCGTATTTTTTCTGACAATCTCAATCGTATATTATTAAGAATTTCTTCAATTATACTGATTCCGGTGGTTAAGATAAACTTTTGCGAAACAATAAAAAGGCCTACTGTGGAGGCAAAAATCAAAATATAACTGATATTTATAGAATCCGCAGAAACATTTTTTGCTGCCACATTAATAACAGCTAAAACTCCGGTGCTTGCCAGACCGGAAAGAGCTGTCAAAAGGAATAATTTAAGCAGCGGTTTATCAGATTCTTTTTTTAAGAATTGTAAAAATTTCATTTAGTATTAATTTTAATTTATTTAATATGATAATATTTATTTATTAAAGTTTCAAGCAGTTTCTTTGTTAATAAAGCATTCTTTTCAAGGTTCGGTTGTTTCAGCATATCCATATGTCCACCAAAACCCTCAAACACTTCAAAATCGGATGTTAAATCACTCCAAGCTCTTCTGCTGATTTTATTATTAAATTTAACTATTAAATCGTCAGCTTCAATTTGAATTATCGGGCAATTTAATTTCTCAATCTCTATACGCGAATTAAGGTATTTTCGGTAAGCAACAATTTTTTTAAGGGCTGCTTCTTTAATTTCCTCATCTAAAAACTCCGCATGATTTTGTTCAATATACATAATAGCGTCTTCTAAATATTCATTACTGTTCCATTCAATTATTTCAAGCTGTCTATAAGTATCCAATAATATAATCCCTGCAACTTCTCTTCCCAGCTTTTGCAGTTCTACAGCTACATCAAACGCCATATTACCGCCGGCGGAATGGCCAAACAAGTAAAATTCTCCTTCTTTCTGTAGATTTATTAATATTTCCGCAGTCGATTTTGCAGGAGTATCCGATTCAATAAAGTTCAGGCCAAATATTGTATGTTCTTCAAAATATTTGGCATATTCCATATACGCAAACGAATAACCTATACCGGGTGGTAAAAAGAACAATTTTTTGTCAAACTCTTGATTTAATTGGATAAAATCAGATTCAAGATTTTTTAATCTTTCATCGGTACCCAAAATAATTTCCGCCATTTTTTTTATAGTGGGATGCTTAAAAATTAGATTCAAGTATGTTTTTTTGCCAAGCCTCTTTTGAATTTTTGACATCACTTGTATTGCTTTTATGGAGTTCCCTCCAATTTCAAAAAAGTTATCCATAGAACTTATTTTTTCTGTATGCAAAATTTCTTTCCAAACTTCAGCTATCGTTATTTCAGTTTGACCAACGGGATCAACATAATCGGTCAAAAATGGATTGTCGGCAATATTTGGTAATGGAAGAGACTTAAAATCAATTTTGCCGTTTGGAGTACGAGGGAAAGATTCGAGTTTTATAAAATAACTGGGAACCATATATGCGGGAAGTTGACTGTTCAAAAATTCTTTAATTTTTAAAAGATCAATTTCCAATTCTGATGTAAAATAAGCCGCAATTTCTTTGTCTTCCCCTTCACCAATTAATCTAACAGCCGATTCTTTTAAATCAGGATATTTTAACAGACACGATTCAATTTCACCGAGTTCAATTCTATATCCTCTCACTTTTACTTGGCCGTCATCTCTGCCAAGGAACTCTAAATTACCGGTATAATCCCATCTTGCATTATCACCGCTTTTATATAATTTGCCATCACCAAAAGGATTGTGTATAAACCGTTCATTTGTTAATTCGGGTTTATTAATATATCCGGCCGCAACGTTATATCCTCCAATGTATAAATCTCCTGACAGCCCTACAGGAACAAAATCCATCTTTTTATCCAATATAAAAATTTGTGTATTATTAATTGGCCTGCCAATTGGAATTTTAGCAGGGATTTCATCCACATTACCGGAAATTGTATATGATGTTACAACATGAGTTTCCGAAGGACCATATTGATTATGTAATTTAATTTCGGGATAAGCCTTTAATAATTTTTCAATAATAGCATTTACAAAAGGTTGTTCACCTGAAGTAATTATGTGTTTTAAGGATTTTAATTGATTAATATTCTCCAATTCGCCTAAAAACGAATTTAAAGCACTATAAGGCATTGTTAATATTTCTATTTCTTCGTCTTTTATAAGTTCGGCAATTAAACTCATTTTATAACGCATTTCATTTTCAATTATATATAAAATCCCGCCTGTCGCAAACGAAAACAATATTTCCTGGACTGAAACATCAAAACTATGCGGAGCAAACTGGAGTGATTTTAATCCCCATTCAATAACATCAGCCTGCCATTCAATCAAATTTAACAAACATTTATGAGTTCCCAACACACCTTTTGGCTGCCCTGTTGATCCCGAAGTATATATAACATAAGCGGAAGGATTAACTTCTATAGATATATCAATATTAAGATTATTGTTGCTATAATTAACAAGATTCTCTTCAATTTTATCAACACTTAAAATATTATCTTCATTAAATGAAGTTGTTTTTTCATATTCTTCGGATGTTATCAATATTTTACCGCCGCTATCCGATAAAATAAAGTTAATCCTATTTTGCGGATATTTTGGATCGACCGGAATATATACCCCACCCGATTTAAGTATTGCAAGCATTACTATAACAGACCATTCGGTTCTATCCAACATCACACAAATAAAATCGCCGGGTTTTACACCTTTGTTTTTAACTAAAAGATTTGCAAGCTGATTAGCTTTTGAATTAACTTCGGCATAAGTTATTTTTTTTCTTTTATATATTACTGCCAAATTATTGTCAAATTCAGCGGCTGTTTTTTCAATAATATTTACAATTGATTTATTAGTCAAAACCTTATCAATACCCGCTGATAAAGTTAGAAGAGTTTCCGTTTCAGTTGGAGAAACAATATTTAATTTCGAAACAGTTTTTTTATCATCTTCAAGAACAGATTTAATTAAATATTCAAAATGATTAAACATGTTTTTTATTCTTTCTTTTTTAAAGAGAGATGTATTGTATTCAAAATAATACTTAATTGAATCTTTATCCTCATAATAACTAATTGATAAATCAAATTTACTTATTGGATACTCAAAATTTATAACTTCCATTTTAAGACCCACAGAGGAGTTAGTTTTATCATCGGCCGGAGTTTGTGATATAAGCATCACATCAAACAATGGAGAGCGTGATAAGTCTCTTGGCATCTGTAAATCATCAACAAGCATATCAAACGGATACATTTGATGATCAAACGCATTTAATGTGTTCTTTTTAACTTTTTGCAGAAAAACAGAAAAACTTTCCTCATCATCCAATTGATTGCGCAAAGCCAGGGTGTTTAAAAAGAAACCAATCTGATCCTGTATTTCCCTGTTTTCACGATTTGCGCTTGGCGTGCCAATTGTAATATCATTTTGTTTGGTATATTTTGATAACAGCACATTAAATAACGCCAAAGTAGTAATAAATAAACCGGTATTATTTTCAGCACTTAACTTTTTTAATCCATCGGATAATTCAGCAGCAAGAACAAAGGATACTGTTTTTCCTTCAAATGTTTGTTCTTTAGGTCTCTGATAATCCGAAGGCAAATTCAAACATGATGCCGGCTCCTTAAACATATTAAGCCAATAATTTTTATGGGCATTTTCTTCCGGATTATTTATCTGTTCGTTTTGCAAATATGCATATTCTTTATATTGTATTGGAGAAGAGGTAAACAATTGTTCATCGGTAATTATCTTTTTATTTGAATAATGGTCGTAAAAAACCGCTAAATTTTCTGCCAGAATATTAATAGACCATTCGTCAAGAACTATATGATGTACATTAATAATTAATATATACTCTTTTATATTTGAATTTTTAAGTAATGTAACTTTTATTAACGGGGCTTCTTCCAAATTAAACGGTGTTGTTATAACCTTTTGAATTAATTCTTTAGTATCGTTGAATAAATCCCTATTTCCATTTATTTCAACAACATCAATATTAAAGTTTACATTTTCCAAAATCCCTTGTTTGGGTTCACCGTCAATTTCAATAAAATATGTTCTAAAAGATTCGTATTTATTTATTATTGAATTAAACGCCTGCTGTAATGCGTTTATATCGATTTGTGATTTAATGTAATAAACAATTGGAATATTATATGCAATGGATTTTTTTTCAATCCGGTTTAATATCCATAATCGGCGTTGAGCATGTGAAACATCATAATAATCGGCTTTTGTAAGAGGTGTTAATGTTATAACCTCTTTATTGTTTTGTTTACCAATTATATTTGCTAAAAGCGCAACTGTTGGGAATTCAAATATATCGGACAATATACAGTTGCTGTTAAGTTCGTTATTAATTTGTGAAAGTAACCGTAATGCTTTAATACTATGTCCGCCTAAATCAAAAAAGCTGTCATTTTTACTTATATTTTCAACCCCCAATACTCTTTTCCATATTTCTACAAGTTTTTCTTCGGTTGAATTTAATTTTTCATCAGCAATTAATTCAGTATGTTTAATATCTATTTCCGGTTCAGGTAACGAATCAACATCAATTTTACCGTTGGGAGTAAGCGGAATTTTTTCCATCATCACAAAATAAGCGGGAATCATAAATGACGGCATTATACTGCTTAAATAATTTTTTAATTCAGTTAAATCAATTTTTTCTTTTGCAACAATATATGCGGCAATATCCTTATTATTGTTTTTTTGGCAAGCTACAACAACCGCATTTTCTATAAAAGGATAACGCCTTATATTTGTTTCTATTTCACCAAGTTCAATTCTAAATCCTCTTATTTTTACTTGTCTGTCAATTCTGCCAAAACAATCAAGCTCGCCTGTATCAGTCCACCTGCCTAAGTCCCCCGTTTTATATAACCGGCCTTTCCCAAATGGATTGGTTATAAATTTTTCGTTTGTTAATTTTTCATTAAATAAATATCCTTTTGCAAGTCCGTCACCTGTAATACATATTTCCCCGGTATGTCCCACCGGCACCATTTTAAGATTTTTATCTACAATATAAATTTGCGTATTGGAAATTGGAGACCCAATTAAAACCTTTTTATTTTTTTCACTAAATCTATAAATTGTGGAATATGTTGTATCCTCGCTGGGACCGTATAAATTTCTAACTTCAATTTTATCACAATTAATACTATCAATCAAAGTTTGAGGAATTGGTTCCCCGGGAAGATTTATTGCGGTAATGTTATTAAATCCATTTTTCTCTAAGTCGTTTAATATTTCCACCACTAACGAAGGAACGGTATTTAATAATACATTTTTATCTTTCCCAATGCAATCGGGTATTTCCAATGCCGATTTTAATATCCTTATTGTTTTTCCGGCAGCAAGTGAATAAAATATTTCAAATATTGAAAGGTCAAAACAGTAAGATGTGTTAGCGTATGTTATATCATATTTTGTTGAAGAAAACTCAATAAAACACCAATGCAAAAGCACTAATAAGTTTTTATGAGTAATTGTTACTCCCTTAGGTTCGCCGGTAGAACCCGATGTGTAAATTATATATGCTGTATCATCTAAAGATGTTATTTTAACCGGCTCGTTTGATTTTTGATGAGCAATTGAAACATCTTCAATATCAATAACTAATGTTCCATCCAACACTTTAAATGAATCTTTTCGTAAAACAGTTTGATCTGTTACCAATATTTTAGCTTTACTGTTTTTTATTAAATAGTCAATTCTTTTTTGCGGATAAGCTGTATCAATACCCACATAAGCCGCACCGCTCCTTAATACTCCAAGCATTGTTATAACCATCAATTCGGTTCTTTCAAGCATTATTCCAATAATGTCACCCGGTTTTACAGATAGTTCGTTCCGTAAATAATTTGCTAATTTATTTGCTTTTTTATTAAGCTCTCGATAAGTCGTTTTGTTTCCTTTGTTCAACAAAGCAATCTTATCGTTGTTTTCTGCAAATGAACTTTTAAGTAAATCAAAAATGTCTTCTTTTGATGTTATTCTTTCATATTTTTTGTTATATGTTTTAAGTAAACTAATTTCCTCAGGTAACAAATAATTAATATCACTCAATTTTATATTTTTATCTTCTGTAATGATTTTAACTATTTTTAAAAAATGTCCGGCAAATCTTGTAATACTCTCCTTTTTGAATAATGATTTTTTATATTTTATTGTAATAAAAATTTTATCTAAAGCTTCGGTACCATATAACATTAAATCATATTCCGAAGACAAAGTGGTTTCAGCTCTATAATCCGAAATTTGCAATTCTCCGTTTTTCATTTCCGAAAGTTCAAAATTCATATACGAAAAAACCACATCAAACAACGGACTTCGATTTAAATCCCTTTTAATATTCAGATTTTCAATAAGCTCATCAAAAGGATAATCCTGATTTGCAAACGCATTAATTGTTGTTTCTTTTACTTTAGTTAAGTATTCAATAATACTCAAATTGTCGTTAGGATGGGTTCTTATAGGCAAATTATTAACAAACATACCAATCAACTGAGATAATTCAATATTATCGCGTCCCATAGTGGTAACGCCTATAATTATATCATCTTGCTGCGAGTATTTATGCAAAACAATATTATATGCGGCAAGTAAAATCATAAATGTCGAAATTCCTTGATTGGCCGACATTTTTTTAACATCACTTGTTAATTGTTCATCAATGCATAATGTAAATACACCGGCCTCTGCGGATTGATTTTGGAAACGCGGATAATCAACAGGAAGATTAATTACCGGGATCTCATCTTCAAATTGTTTTATCCAATACGTTTTTTTCCCTTTTGCTTCGTCACTTTCATAATAGTTATTTTGCCAATTCGAAAAATCTTTATATTGAATTCTAAGCGGTTCAAGTTCTTTACCTTCGTAATAACCGAATATTTCCTTTTTTAAGACTTCCATCGAAAAAGCGTCAATAATTATATGATGCGCATCAAATAAAATCAAAAAATTGTCGTCAGTTATTTGTATAATTTCAACTCGGCATAATGGAGTTTTACTTAAATCAAAAGGTTTAATAAATTGGCGGATATAATCTTTTGCGGATTTTTCAGTTTTAATAAAAAAAGGAATGTTAAACTCAACACTTTCATTAATAATTTGAACCGGTACATCATTAACTAATTCAAACGATGTACGCAATATTTCGTGACGAATAATAACTTTATTAATTGAATTTATTAAAGTTTCTACATTTAATTTTCCTTTAATATTCCATACTTCGGGTATATGGTAACTTAAATTATCTTTAGTTAATTTGTCTAAAATAAATAATCGGCGTTGAGCCGAGGATACGGGATAATAATTTCTTTTTTCAATTGGAGTAATTAATCCGGCTGCATTATTTTCGGTGTAATCTATTTTATCAATTTCGGATTTTGATTCAAAAAATTCGGCAAGTTCCGATATTGTTAAATGATTAAATAAATCACTTATTGTAACTGTTTGTTTAATGCTTTTTTGTAGAAGGTTGATAACTTTAATTGCGTGAATTGAATCGCCGCCTAAATCATAATAATTATCCGAGATATTTAATTCCTCGTATCCCAAAACAGTTCCCCATACTTGGCCTATTGACATCTCCAATACTGTATAACTACCGTTTTCTTTTCCTTTTAGATTTATTTTTTTAATACTATCCTGATTTGTTATATTATTTACAGGTTGTTTTTTAGGAACAATCACTTTTTCGTCAAAATAAAACGGCAGTCCTTCCGTGGTCTCAAGAAAAGACAAATCGGGTTCACCCAAAATAATTGGATTAATTTTATTCTGAATAATCTTTGCAATTGCGGTTATCCCATCTTTTATGGATATTGATTTAAATATCCCGTCTTCATCAACACCTAAATCATACGCCATTCCTGTCTCTTTCCATGCAGTAAGATTAATACTTACGGTTCTTATTCCCAAATTATTTAATTCGTTGGAATAAGCATCCATAAAGCTGTTGGCAGCGGTATAATCACTTTGACCTGATGAAGGAATAATTGCGGTTAAAGCGGAGGTCATAACAAAAAAATCAGGTTTATTTTGTTTTACCAACTCGCTTAAAAATACAGTACCTTGAATTTTAGGTTTTATTACATTCTTAAATTTTTCATATTCTTTATTAAATATAAATCCATTTCCGGGTAATCCCGCTGTATGTATTACTCCGTTAATTTTCCCAAGATTTTTGTTAATATGTTCTATAGTCAATTTTAACTTGTCATAATCACTTACATCCACAGAATAAATATATAATTCCTCGGAATTATTTTTAATTTCTTTTAATCTATTTATTTTGCGGCATAATTTTTCATCATTTTTTTCAAGTAAAATGGAATCCCATTTATCACTTGGCGGAAATTTTGACCGGTTTATTAAGACCAGCTTTATTTTTGCTTGTTTAGTTAAATAATCCGCTAATTCAAGACCTATTCCACCTGTACCGCCTGTAATTACATAAACCCCGCTCTCCTTGTACAAAATTTCATCTAACTTATTTTCTTCAAATTTTACAGATTTAATTTCACGAATAAATCTTTTTTCATTTCTTAAAGCCCTGTAATAAAACGATTCATCAAAACCATAATTAACCTCATCAATAATTTCAGATATTATTGTTGATTCGTCTATATCAAAAAATCTGCAGTTAATATTTGGACTTTCTCTTTGAATAACTTGCCCTAAACCAGCTATAGAATAGTTTAATGAATTTAGAGATAATTCTTTTTTTGTTATTTGACAAACATTTTTTCCGACAAACAACAAATCAATTTTTGCAGACACATTAACAGAAAGATATCTTGCAAAATCAAAAGTACTGTATAACGATTTTGTTAATTCCTTTTCTAAACTTTGACTGATATCCGTTTGGTTAATATTATTTTCGGGGAGTAAAAATATTACTTTAGCGGGTATTTTTTTTAACCGATTAAATATTTCATCGTAATTATCATTTATTACTTCAATAACACTAACACTTGAAACAGATTGAAGCCCTTTAACAATTGACAAATCACAATCGGAATTATACAAAACAACAATATTGTTATTTTTAGTAATTTCGAATTTTTGCAGCGGCCATATTTTCCATATTAGCTGATGATAATAATTTTCGTTCTTTCGAAGTGATATTTTCTTTAACGTAAAATCGTTAAAATTTGCAATTATATTTCCAGCTTCATCAGTAAGTATAATGTCAAACAAACGTGTTGATGATAATCCATTATCCTTTTTGATTACATAACTATAAATTTTATTTACTGCTTTATTTATTAACTCCACCTTACCAAAAGAATAAGGTAAATAGCCTGCTTCATCAAGTGCAAAACTAAGGGCTGCGTCAATTAGCGGGGGATACAAATAATATTCACCGGCTAACCCAATATCACTTTCCGGCACACTTAATTCAGCCAAATATTCTTTTTCATTCCAATATATTTTATTTAAGCAGTTCCATTTTTCGCTTACTTGTACAACATCATTTATGTCTTGTTTTTTGTCATTTGGAAAGACTGCTTTAAAATTTGCACATCGTTTTTTTATATCCTCAATATTAATTGTTTCTTTTATATTTCCATTTAATTCGCTAACAACAAATTTGGAATATGTAAGCCATTCATTATTTTCGGATTTTGACTGAACTTCAATCTTATAATTTTTATCTTCATTTTTATTAATTGTAGTTAATACTTCTAAATTTTCTCCTTCATTTATCCTTAATGGTGAAAGCAAATAAAATTCTTCAAAACACATTTTTTCGTTAAAAAAATGATTTTTCCCAACCTCATAAGCCATTTGCAAATATGCGGCACCTACTAAAGTTGGCAAACCCATAATTTTATGTTCATTTAATAACCAATTCTTTTCATTATAGATATTAGTATATACTGCCGCTGCCGGCGTATCTATAATGCAGTTATTTAAAAATATATTGTCAAATTTTTTACTATACGAAGTATTTACACTTTCATTATTATTTTCTTTTGATCTTACTTGAACCCAACATCTGTTTTTTTCAAACGGATATCCTGGTAGTGATACTTTAGCGGATGTTGACTTATCATAATATTCTTCCCATAAAATATCAGCACCTTTTATATAGGCCTGTGCAATAGATTTAAGATTATAATCATTTTTGTTGTTTTTAATAACATCATTTATTTCATTACTCAAATCACGAATTTCATTTTCAGTAATTTCACCAATAATTAAATTCTTTTTATTTGAAGCAACAACTTTAGCGCAGGAATAAAATAAACCGCTTGATTCATCGGTACAAAGTTCAAAATCTATGATTTTCGAAAGTTTTTGTAGCAGTTCTTTTTCCGTTTTAAATATTATGGCAAGCCGAAATGAATAATGATTTCTGCCTGTTGCTAAAGTATAACAAACACTTTCTGGATTTGTATCGGGATTTAGATAAAGTGCTTTTTTAATTTTTTTAGCAAATTCAATTAATCCTTCTTTTTTGCGTGAAGATAATACAAATAACAACTCTTTTTCTTTTGGTGTTGTTTTTGTTTTATACGGAGCCTCTTCCAAAACCACATGACAATTTGTGCCGCTTAACCCAAATGAACTTACTCCGCATCGCAGAAGATTACCATTATTTTCCCAATTTTTCAAATCTTGGTTTATATAAGCAGCACTTTCTTCAAAATTGATATTTCTGTTTGGTGTATTAAAATGCACCAGTGGTGTAAGTTTTTTATACTTTAAACATAATACGGCTTTAAGTAACCCTGCCAAACCGGCGGCTGTATCCAAATGACCAATATTAGCTTTAACGGCTCCAATTGCGCATATTTTTTTATTGTCGGTATATCTTTTAAACGCTTTAGTAATACCTTCAATTTCAATTGGGTCTCCCAGTTTTGTAGCCGTACCATGTGTTTCTATAAAACTTACTGTTGTCGGGTCAATACCGGCATCAATCCACGCTTTTTCAATAACATCAGCCTGTGCATCCACATCCGGGGCGGTAATGCCTATCGAATTTCCGTCCTGATTTATTTCACTCCCCTTTATTACCGCATATATATTGTCGTTATCTTTTAATGCGGTTTCAAGGGGCTTAATCATTATTGCTATAACACCTTCGCCGCCTCCGGTACCGTTTGCGGAATCATCAAAACTATGTCCACGTGAATCTGACGAATCTATTTCCAACCGTGAGCCTGAATCGATTGGAATTAGATGTAATTTAACACCGCCAACAATTGCCGCATCAATTTTCCCTTCTCTAATTGCCTGACATGCTAAATGAACCGCAACAAGTGAAGAAGAACATGCAGTATCAACCAATAATGCCGGACCTTTTAAATTTAAATGATACGGCAGTCTGCTTGCTAATATTGAAGGGGTTTGTGCCGCCAATAATAGATTTGGATCTTTATTGTCGGACATTTCAATAAATCTTGCATATTCACTTAAATTATCACTCGCGCCAATATATACACCCGTCCGGCTTCCCCATAATTTATTTCCGCCATATCCTGCATCTTCCAATGCATGATAAGCGGTCTCCATAAACATCCTTTGTCCGGGATCAATTAAAGATGCTTCGCTGGGTGATAATTTAAAAAATCCATAATCAAATTTATCAACTTCATTCAAATAACAATATTGCCTTAGTTTAATAGAATCTTCTTTTATGTTATAAAGTTTTCCAAGTGCATGTATATCCGGAATCCTTGCCTGCGGCATTTCACCTATAAAATCAACCCCCATACGCAAGTCTTTCCAAAACTCATCTGGTGTTTTACAATCTCCAATTCGTGCAGCCATACCAATAATAGCCACATCATGGAATTTTAGTCCGGTGTTTTCACTTTCAATAGATTTTTTAATGGGTTCCGAAGTTTTATTTGTTTTTTGTAATATAAATTCCGCTTGTTCCGATATTTTACTTTTTGAGAATAAATCGGTCAATTCTATAACATCAGGATATCTTTCGTTTATTTTACGATATAATTTTACCAACAAGATTGAATTGCCGCCAAGATCAAAAAAGTTATCCAAAATGCTGATTGTTTCAACGGATAACACTTCCTGCCATAATTCAAGTAATTCTTCCTCTAATTTATTAACCGGATTTTCAAATACTGCCCCGGTTGCAATGTTTTGAACTGCCGGAGGAAGAGCTTTTTTATCAAGTTTACCATTTGATGTTAATGGGATTTTTTCAATTTTAATAAAATATGAAGGAATCATATAATCGGGTAAAGAATTAGAAAGAAAACTTTTAATCTTTTTTATTTCCAATTCTTCATCCGAAACCAAATATGCGGCTAATTCTTTTGTCCCTTCTCTATCAATAGCAACAACAACATTATCTGTTATTCCTTTGCATAAACGGAGCTGCAGTTCGATTTCGGGCATTTCCACACGGAAACCACGTATTTGTACTTGGTTATCAAATCTATCCATATATTCAAGGGTTCCATCATAAATCCATCTGGCAACATCCCCGCTTTTATATAATATTTCGTTTGGGATATATGGATTTTGTATAAACCTTTCGGCGGTTAAATCATCTCTATTCAAATAACCTTTACTTAATCCTGTACCGGCAACATATATTTCGCCATAAACACCAATTGGCGATAGTTTACGGTAATTATCCAAGATGTACACTTTTGTTTCCGGAAGAGGTACACCTACATTGCTTATTCCCTCTGAAAATAATATTTCTTCATCTGTAATTTTATGGTAAGTTACATGAATAGTAGTTTCCGTAATACCATACATGTTAATTAGTTTGACTTTTTGCGTGGGATATTCTTTCATCCAGTTTACCAATTTGGAAGGATTTAATTTTTCCCCTCCAAATATTACATAACGCAGATTTAGTTTAATTTTATTTCGAATTGCAAGGGCTGTATCAATAAACTTATAAAAAGCTCCCGGTGTTTGATTTAATATTGTAACTTTATGTTCATTTACCAATTTCACAAAAGAAGATATATCTCTAACTTGTTTTCTATCGGGAATTATTAACTTTCCGCCAAACAATAATGCGCCAAACATTTCCCAAACTGAAAAATCGAAACAATACGAAAAAAACAATATCCACACATCCGAAGAGTTAAAATCGTAATATGATTTGTCGTTTATTAATAAACGAACTAAATTTCTATGACTTATTGGACAACCTTTTGGTTTGCCTGTTGACCCTGATGTAAAAATAATATATGCTGTTGTATCGGGATCTGAATTTGTTAAATTTGGGTTTGAATCATCTCCGTCTTCCAATTGAAGCAATTGATCCACGTTGAGGATGCCGCAGTTTATGTTATTTTGAATAACCAATTTTTGCAGTTTATCGTAATTTTCAGTTTGTGTTATAAATAAATCAGCTTTACTTTCCGAAAGTATATGTCTTATTCTTTCATCAGGATATTCATGATCCACAGGCACATAGGCACCGCCCGCTTTTAATATTGCCAATAAAATAACCATTGTGTTTTCACTAGGGGAAATTAACACACCAATTGGTTTACCGGCAGAGATGTTATATTTATTATTAATATAAGAAGCAACAGCATTGGCCTTTGAATTTAATTCGGCATAAGTCAATGTTTTTTCTTTGTACACAATTGCATTATTATCAGGGAATTTTGAAACAGTCTCTTCAAAAAGCTGCACAATTGTTTTATTATCAGGATACCCGGCATTGGTATCATTGTACTTGTAAAGCAAATTATTTTCTTCTTCTTTGCTAACAATATCAATCTCTTTTAAACACAAGGCTGGGTTTATTATTACTTTATTTAACAACACAAACAAATGCGAAACTATTTGTTCAATTCTTTCCTGTTTGAATAATTTGATGTTATATTCTATTAATAAATCTAAACTATCACCGGTATAATTAAAATTAAATGTGAGATCATATTTACTTATTTCCATTGGTATTTTGTATGGTTCAATCTCCTTAAATATTCCCTGATATGAAATATCAAAATTTTGTAAAACTATCATAACATCAAATAAAGGGGATCTGCTTGTATCTCTTGGCAGTTTTATTTCTTCAACAAGTTTATCAAACGGATACATTTGATGTGAATAACCTTCTGTTGCGGTTTTTTTTACTTCTTCTAATATTTCCGCAAAAGTTCTTTCAGGATTAATTGTATCACGCAATACAAGTGTATTAACATAAAAACCTATTTGGTTTTCCAAATCGGGATGGTTTCGTCCGGCAACAGGTGTGCCTATAATAATATCTTCTTTTCCTGTATATTTATTTAATAACACTTTTACTGCCGCAGTTAGTGTCATAAATAAACTGCTTCGTTTTTCTATATTAAATTTTTCAACACCATTTTTAAGTTCTTTTGGAAACGAAAAATAAATCGACTTTCCCTGATATGTTTTTATTACCGGTCTATGAAAATCGGTTGGTATATCCAAAGGAGTTATTTCCCCGCTCAGCTTTTCCAGCCAATAATTATAGTCGGAATCATTTTCAGAATTATTTATTTTTTCGTATAACCAATATGAATAATCTTTGTATTGTATTTTCGACTTATCTAAATGATTTTTTTTGTTATTAATGTAATTTTTGTATCCACCAAACAACTCTTCAATAATAATGCTTAATGACCATCCATCGCATATTATATGATGAATATTAAGAAGTATAATATACTTTTCTAATGTTGTTTGTATTACATATAAACGTAATAACGGAAATTCATCTAGATTAAATCCTTTATGTGATTCGGTAATCACGTAGTTAAAAGCTTCCTCTTCCGGGTTTTCCTTTCCGGTAAAATCCTTAGTTTTTATTGGCACTTGTTGATCAATTATTATTTTTTGAAAAGGCTCGCCGTTTATTTCAATAAATATTGTTCTTAACGATTCGTGCTTTTCAATTAAATCATCTAATGCTGATTGTAAAGCTTCTATGTTAATAATATCATAAATTCTAACTGCCAATGGTATATTATATGTGGATTTGGATTTCTCTATTTTATCCAATACCCACAACCTTTTTTGAGCGTGTGATAATTTATAATATTCGGATTCGTCAATAACCGGTATAATTCCAAGCTCTTCCCGTTTTTTATCTTTTATTATTTCTTCCAGTGAAACAACATAGGGATAAGTAAAAAATTCTTTTAAACTTACTTTTACTAAAAGCTCTTTTTGTATTGCCGAAACTGCTCTGATAGCCTTTAAACTGTGTCCTCCCAAATTAAAGAAATTATCATTAATGGAAACATTTTTTACATTTAAAATATCCTCAAATATTTTTGTCAGGGTTTTTTGAGTTTGGTTTTTGGGCTCATTAGTTATTTCATTATTTGTTAAACACTTTTCGGGTTTTGGGAAAGCTTTATATTCAACTTTTCCATTTTGATTTAACGGAAATTCGTCCATTTGGATATAATATTTGGGGATCATATATTCGGGGAGAGTTTTACTTAAATATCTTTTAAATTCTTCTTTGCTGATATCTGTAGCTGCTGTATAATAAAGTGCCAATTCTTTCTGCTCTTCCTGAATTACAATAATTTTTGATTTTGTAATTCCTTTATATTTTAGAGCTATAGTTTCAATCTCCCCTGTTTCAATTCTATACCCCCTAATTTTTAATTGATCATCATTTCTTCCATTAAAAATAATATTTCCGTCTTCCATCCATGTACATATATCACCCGATCGATATAATATTTCGTTTTCATTAAATGGATTATTTACAAATTTTTGTTCATTTAAATCCGGTCTGTTAACATAACCGCGTGACAGGCCTTCACCGCCTATATATAACTCGCCCGGCACTCCAATTGGGCACAATTTATTATTTTCGTCAAAAATATATACGGTTGTGTTCGATACCGGCTTACCGATTGGAATATCATTTTTATATTTTTCTTTTACCTCAAATACAGTTGTAAAAGTTGTATTTTCAGTAGGTCCATAACCATTAAACAATAAACAATTGGGGTATTGTTTTATGAATGTGTTTGAAGTCAAATAAGGTAATTTATCACCGCCGGTAATCAACATATTAATTTTTGAAAACATTTGCAGATTGTTCTGCAGATCAGATTCAACTAATCGCGCAAATAAACCCGTTGGAACAAACACAGTATTTATTTTATAATTAATAAAATAATATTTCAACCTCTCGGGATCAAGATAATTTTCTGTTTCTTCCAAAAACAATGTTCCACCGTTTAACAACATACCCCACAAGTCTAAAGTTGTTGCGTCAAACGACATTGATGATGTTGAAAACATTGTATTAGTATCATTTAAGCAAATAATTTGTGTGTGTTTAACTAATCGAATAACAGATTTCTCTTCAATCATACTCCCTTTAGGAATTCCCGTAGTACCTGACGTATATAATATATAAGCTAAATTTGATGATGTTTTTCCGACTATGTTATTTTCTGTATTTTTTGTATCACATAACAATTCTTCGGTAATATGCAGGATATGTGGAACATTATAATTATAATCTTCCTGTTTAATATCACATAACATTATTCGTGTATTTACATCCTTAAGAATAAAATTGATCCTTTCAACAGGTGTTTTTGTATCTATTGGAAGATATGCACCACCGGCTTTAAGTATAGCTATAATAGAAATTATTAACTCCAATGACCTATCCATTAAAAGAACAACAGGTTCATCAAGTTGTAAGTTATATTTGTTTTTTAATTGATATGCAAACGAATTTGCTTTTTCGTTTAACTGCTTATATGTTAATGGTTTTCCTTGAAATACCACCGCCGGTTTATTGGGGAATATTTCTGCGGTTTCTTCAAACAGCTGCCCAATCGTTTTTTCTTTTGGATAATAACATTTTGTATCATTAAATATATTAATAATTTGTTTTTTTTCTTCTTCCGAAATAATTTCAATTTTGCAAATTATTTCATCGGGTTTATTTACAACATTTGTTAATAATTGCAGTAGATGTTTTGCAATTCTCTTAATCTTTTCACATTTGTATAAATCGGGATTATAAATAATTCCAAGTTTCATTACGTCATTTGATTCCTCAAAATTAAAATGAAGATCAAATTTGCTGAAACTTATTTCATGTTTTGAATTTGTTGTTTTTATTCCTTCAAACAAAATATTATCGGTATTCAATTCTTGAAGTGATAAAACTATTTCAAATAATGGATTTCGACCTGTATCTCTATCCAAATTTAGGTTTTCAATTAATAAATCAACTGGATAAATTTGGTGGTCATAAGCTTCAATACAATTATGTTTAACTTTTATTACATAATCTGTAATACTTAGGGATGTATTTATTTCATTCCGCAGTGGAATTGTGTTTACGTAAAACCCTATTTGGTTTTCTAAATCTCTTTGTTCTCTTCCTGAAATTGGGGATCCGATAATGATATCGGTTTTACCGGTGTATTTATTTATTAAAATGTTTATTACAGAAACCAAAAACATAAATAAACTTACATTATTACGAATACAAAAGTTTTGAATTTGTATATGAAGTGATTTATCTATATTCAGTTCAATTAATTTACCGTTAAATGTTTTATATAGTGGACGATTAAAATCGGCCGGCAATTCGGTTATTGGAAGTTCTCCTGTAAATTTATTTATCCAATATTGTTTATGCCCTAATGAATTTTCGTTGTTAATGATTTTATTATGCCTTTCGACATAATCTTTATATTGGATTTTTAATGGTTCTAAAGGATTAGCCTTATTTTTGCAAAACGCATTATATAAAGCAGTTAACTCCGATATTAATACTCCAATTGACCATCCGTCACTAATAATATGATGCATATTAAAAAGAAGAATATGTTTAGCCTCTTCCAATTTTAACAAACCGCATACAATAAGCGGGCCTTTTGAAAGGTCAAAACAACGGTTCGATTCTTTTTTTATTAATTCAACTATCTGTTCTTCTTTATTTGAACTAAATGTAAGGTCATTTATTAATAATTTAAATTCCATATCGGTAAATATTTTTTGATACGGGATTCCATCAGTTTCCACAAAAACCGTTCGTAATATTTCATGACGAATTATTATTGCATTAAATGAGTTTTCTAATGCTCCAACAACTAAATTTCCTTCCAAAACAATTGCTGCTGAAAGATTATAGGCCGGTGATTTATCCATTTTGTCAATAAACCAAAGCCTTCTTTGGGCATACGAAACCGGAGCCATATTATACTTCGATTTATTACCTGACAAAACTCCAAGGTGTCTTAATTCTTCTAAAGCAGTCAGGTCGCCGCTTAACGCTCTTTGTTTTAATTCTTTTATTTTATTCTTCATCATCATCAAATTTTAAGTTAGATAATAGTTCAAGTTCCTCGTCCGATATTGGAACTATCGCTTTATTTTCATCACTTTTTACAGCCGGTTTTTCTTTGTCCTTTATCAGATTTTTCACCTTTCCTGCAATATCAAAAAGAATTGGATTATAAAATATCTCTTTAAGGGCCAAATCTACATTTAATTCCTTTTGTATCTGCGATATTACTCTAACGGCATTTAAACTATGTCCGCCAATTTCAAAAAAATTGTCATCAATATTTATTTCTGTTTTTTTAAGCACATTTGAACATATCCTAACAATTAAGGATTCAATCTCATCTTGTGGAACTCTAAACTGTTTCTTTATTTGTTTGCCTGCGGGTTCGGGCAAAAGCTTTTTATTTACTTTTCCGTTTGAGGAAAGCGGGATTTTTTCAATTCGAATAAAATTAACAGGCACCATATATTTAGGAAGGAACCGCTCTAAATAATTTATTATTTTTGATTTATCAATTATTTCTTTTGATGTATAATAAGCTGTTAATTCATTTATACTTTCTTTTTCAAAAAGGGTAACAACACATTCATTAACTCCCTCAATATCCCGTAAATATTTTTCAATTTCCTGTAATTCAACTCTATATCCGCGTATTTTTATTTGTTCATCCATTCTTCCAATAAATTCAATATTGCCACCGGAAAGTATTCTCCCCACATCTCCGGTTTTATAAACTCTTTTTCCTTTTATAAATGGGAATTCAATAAATTTTTCTTTCGTCTTGTTTACATCATTAAGATACTGCCTTGCTAAACCTTTTCCGCCAATACATATTTCACCGGGTACACCAATAGGACATAAATTTAAATATTTATCAAGTATATATATTTGTTCATTTATAATCGGTTTTCCGATAGGCACAATATCATAATTTTCACTTATCATATCGGCATCAAGTTTTAAATAAGTTGATTCAACACAACATTCAGTAGGTCCATAAAAATTTGTTACGTTTATTTTTCTATTATCTGTGTTACTGAAAAATTCTTTAATTAATTTAAATGGCAGCGATTCGGAACCAATAAAGATTTCTTTTATATCCGGTTTATTTATTACACTAAAACCTTCTTCAAGCATTACGGCAAATAAAGATGGAGTTAAATCTATAACATTAATTTTTCTTTCAACTATATATTTAATAATTTCCCGTGGATCCAGCTTCTTTTCATTATTTAATATGTGTAAAGTTTTCCCGCAGCATAAAACCGCAAATATCTGTTTTATCGAAACATCAAAAGCAAACGAACTAATCATTAATTCATTTAATTCATTATCATAATTTTTATATATGGAATTGTGTAAGGAAAGGACTAAATTCGATAAGGATTTATGTTCAATCATTACACCTTTTGGTTCACCGGTTGAACCTGAAGTATAAATAACATAAGCTAAATCATTTGATTGTATTTTAACTTGCGGAGGAAAATGATTATTATTTAAATTATCTTTAACGTTAATAACCGATGTTTTTCCATTTATTTCTTGTTTTAATTCTTCACTTTCAACAAAGATATTATCATCCGTTAAAAGAACCTTTGAATTGCTGTTTTGCAAAATAAATAAAACTCTTTCCTTGGGATAATCATACATTATTGGAAGATAAACCGCACCCGTTTTCATAACCGCCAACAAAGATGCGGTTGCAAAAATAGGATCCTCAACCATTACTGCTATTATATCATCATTTTTCGGTTGAACCCGCTCAACTATAGAGTTGGCAATCCTATTTGATAACTTATTTAATTCATCATAAGTAATTTTATTATCATCACAAACAACAGCAATATTATTTTTATTTAATTTTACCTGCAAATAATATTGTTCAATTACATTTTGTTCGTCTGTTAATGGATAATCTGTTTTGTTAAATCCGTATAATAGTTGTTCTTTTTCATCATCCAAAATCATTTTAAGGTTTTTAATCTTTTCCTTTGGATTTGTTACAATTCCATCAATTAATTTATTAAAATGGCCAGACATTCTATTAATTCTTTCGCGCTTAAATAACGAGGTGTTATATTCAATTGCAAAAGTTACTTTTCCTTCATTTTCCTCAAAAAGAAAAGTTAATTCAAACATACTTTGTGCTAAACGGAAATCTAGTCCTCGCATTTCTATTCCGTTGAAGCTCATATTCAAACGGCTTCCGTTTTTAACCATCCAGGCAACCATTACATCAAAAAGCGGATTTCTATTTTGTATTCTTTCAACATCAAGTTCATCAACAAGCCTGTCAAACGGATATACTTGATTATCAAAAGCACTACTTAAAGTTTCTTTTACTTTATTTAATAATTCTTCAAAAGAATATTCGGGATTAACTTCATTACGCAGAACAATAGTATTAATAAAAAAACCGATTTGATTTTCCAAATCATAATGCTGACGGCCTGCCACAGGTGAACCAATCATAATGTCTTCCTGGCCTGTATATTTGTAAAATAAAATATATACGGTTGAAAGAAGTGCCATAAATAAACTGGCATTTTGTTTATTGGTTATTTCAACTAATGTTTTAATTGATTTTGCATCAGTACTGTAGCTTAATAATTCTCCCTCAACAGAAGAATAAATGGGTCTTTTATAATCAGAAGGCAAATCTAAAATAGGTCGAGGTTGTTTTAATTTATTCTGCCAATACTCTTTGATAACTTCAAGAGATTTTTCACTAAGTATTTTGTTCTGCCAAACAGCATAATCTTTATACTGAATTCTAAGGGGTAATAAAGAATTTTCCGTGTTATTAAGTAAAACATCATAATATACTTCAATTTCTTTTAACATTACTTCAATAGACCAGCCGTCGCTTATAATATGGTGCATATTAATAAGGAGAAGACAATAATTTTTAGACAATTTAATTAATTTAATTTGTAAAAGAGGGGCTTTTGATAAATCAAATTCGTTTTGGAAATATTTATCGGCCAGTTCCAAAAGTTTATTCTCATTCCATTCACTTTCGGTATATTCCTCAATTTCAATATCATAATTAACATCATCAGCTATTTTTTGATATGGCTCTCCGTCAATTTCAACAAAATATGTTCTAAATGACTCGTGCCGCTGAAAAATTGCTTTAAATACACTTTCCAATACGGGTATATTTATTTCACCTGTAAGTAATAAAGCGGCGGGAAGATTATACAAAGAATTTTGTCCATCCAGTTTAGAAAGAAGCCATAACCTCCGTTGTGAATGTGATAATTCATAATATTCATTTTCTCCTATTTTTTCAATTGGAGTAAATAATGTAGGATTTTTAGTGCGTAATAGTTTGGCAAGTAATAATATTGTAGGAAATTTGAATATTTCCCAAATATTTAATTCAATATTAAATTCTTTATGTATTCTGGAAACAAGTTTAATTGCAATTAAACTATGACCGCCAAGTTTAAAAAAATTATCATCCGAATTAATTCTTTTTATGTTTAATAATTTTCTCCAAATCTCTTTTAATCTTTCCTCAAGGAAATCATTAGATTTAATATTTTCTTCATCTGTTGCCATTTCCTTAACCGGAAGCGGAAGTAATTTTTTATCCACTTTGCCATTTATTGTAAGCGGCAGGTTTTCCAACTCAATAAAATTCGAGGGTATCATATATGACGGTAAATATTGCGCCAAATGTAACTTCAAATCTTCGCTGTTAATTGCTTCCGAAGCACAATAGTATGCAGCTATTTCCTGATAATTTCCTTCTCCAACAGGGATAACGGCTGCCGATTTTATATTTTTATATCCTCGGATACAGTTTTCTATTTCGCTTAATTCAATTCTATACCCGCGCAATTTTATTTGATCATCTTTTCTGCCTGTTAGTATTATATTACCATCTTCAAGGTAAAAACCAACATCTCCGGTCTTGTAAACTTTTGTATTTAAATAATTAACATTAATAAACTTTTCATCTGTTAATTCTTGTCTGTTTAAATAACCCCTTGCTAATCCATCACCTGCAATACAAATTTCGCCATTAACCCCTACCGGAACTTGATTTAAATTTGCATCCAATATATAAATTTTTACATTATTTAATGCCTTGCCTATAGGCAAAGTGTTAAATTGAAATTTTGAATTCTGAAATTCATTATGAATTATTTTATAATTGCTTGATACATCAGTACATTCGGTAGGACCGTAAACATTGTTTATTACAGGTAAATTATTTTCTCTTAAATCGAATAGCTTTTTTACTGTTTGATACATTAGCTGTTGACCGCCCAACACAAACATATTGGGCAGATATTTATCTGTTTCCGGACTTAACTCTTCCAATATTATTTCCAAATGGTTTGGTGTTCCGTCCGAAACATCAATTTTATGAGTTTCATAATATTCAAGCAGTTTTCTTCCGTTTGTTTTTATTTCCTCCGGTACAATATTAATACAATGTCCGTTTAATAAAGCAAAAAATATTTGTTTTACCGAAGCATCAAACACAAATGGTGAAATTAACGCAATATTTAAAGGTGTGGTATAATTTTTATATATTGCTTCTTTTAGCCCTAAAACAAGATTAAATAAACTCCCGTGCTCAATCATTACCCCTTTTGGTTTTCCGGTTGATCCCGAAGTATAAATAACATACACAAGATTTGTCGATTTAATCTTTAGTTCTGGTTTTTTATTATTTATCCCTCTTAGCTTGTTAATGTCAAGAAGTTCTATTTTTAGCAATTCCAATGTTGCTGCTTCATTTACAATATTTATTAAATCACTTTCCGTTATAATCATTTTTGCTTTGCTATCTTTAAGCATAAATGAAATTCTTTCGGCGGGATAACCGGGATCAATAGGCATATATGCAGCTCCCGCTTTTATTATACCTAATATTCCAAAAATCATCAATTCCGATCGGTTTGTCATTATTGCAATAATATCATCGGGGTTTATCGTTCTTCTTAAATTAATTTCTTGCGCAATAATATTCGATTGAATGTCTAATTGTTCATAAGTGTATTTTTTATCATTAAATACAACCGCAATATTATTTGGTGTTCTATTTTTTTGTGTCTCAAATAATTCCGCAATAGTAATTTGTTTATTATATTCCTTATAATCTCCTGAACCTATTTTTATTAGATTTTCTTTTTCAAGTTCATCTAAATAATCAATTTGTTTAATTGAACAACTTGGATTTTTTATAACGCCGAATATAATATTTTTAATGTGTATCGCCATTCTATCAATAAATGCTTTGGCAAATAAATCCGTATTATACCCAACATTAAAATTAATAGTGCCTTTTTCATCAACAAAAGTAAAAGTTAAATCATATTTGTTTAGATTAAATTCTATTTCATAAAATGCAGAAGTAATTCCTTTTAATTCCAAATTTGTATAATTTTGGTTTTGAAGTTGAACAAAAACATCAAATATTGGTGTATGCGAGGTATCCCGATCTATGTTTAAATCATTTATCAACAGGTCAAAAGGATAATTACTGTTTGATATTGCTTCGGTTGTATTAATTTTTACATTATTAAGAAAATCTGAAAAACTTAAATCTCCTTTTATTTCATTCCTTACTGCAATAGTATTTAAATAAATTCCAACTTGTTCTTCAAGCTCAGTATTATTACGTCCTGCTACCGGAGAACCTATAATTATTTCTTCCTGCGAAGAATATTTGTGTAATAATATATTTACGATTGATACAAATAAAACATAAAGACTTACATTTTGTTCTTTACAAAAGTTTATTAAATTTTGCGAATCTGTTTTTCCAATCTCATAAAACAAATGATTACCCACATAGGTTTTTATTGGCGGACGCGGTTTATTATAAACAAGTTCAAGAACAGGAAGCGGATTGTGTAATTTTTTTAACCAATATTCTTTTTCCTCATTATATTTTATACTTGATAACAAATGCTGTTCATATTCGCAATAATCTTTATATTGTATTCTAAGTGGTTTTAGATTATGATTATCCCCTTCTGAAAAAGAATTATACAACAACGATAATTCCTTCATAATTATTCCAATTGAAATTCCATCCCCTGCTATATGATTAATTACTAACAAAAGGACGTGTTTGTTTTTCCCAAGTTTTAATAAATCAACTCGTATAGGAATTTCAAATGTTAAGTCAAACGGTTTGGTTATTATTTTTTGAATTATTTCCGAAGCGGTTTCATCTTTATTGTCATTTTGGCTTACATCGTATTTACCGATTGTAAAATTATAATCATTTTGTACTTTTTGATAAGGGTTTCCGTCAATTTCAATATATATTGTGTGCAAAGATTCATGTCGTTGAATAATTATTTTCAGCGAATTTTCCAGTAAATCCAAATTTAATGATCCTTCCAATAGCAAAGAAATAGGCATATTGTAAACAGCCGAGTTTTCTTTGTTTTGCATTAATATCCATAATCTTTTTTGTGCATGCGATAATGAATAATATTCCTTTACGGGTATAACTTTTATTTCTTCATATTGGGTAAACTTTTTTAATTCCAATTCGGCAGCAATACCGCGCACTGTTGGATTACTAAAAATAGCTTTAAATTCTATTTCTTTTTTTAATTGTTTATAAATGAGAGAAATCAGCCGTGCTATTTTTAAACTTTCACCGCCCAATTGAAAAAAATTGTCGTCTATTCCAATTGGCCTTACATCCAAAATATCTTCAAACATTTTAATAAGTTTTTCTTCTGTTTCGCTTGTTGCCGATTTAAATTCGGTTTTTTTGTGGAAATCGTTGAGATGTATTTGTCTTAATGCTGCTTTATTAATTTTTCCATTATCTGTAATAGGAATATTTTCAAGAAAAACATAATGTAAGGGAATCATATATTCCGGCAAAAACAGTCGTAAATGTTTTTTAATATCTTCAATGCTTATATTATCGGCCTGTACAATAAAAGCCGCCAATTCTCTTAAATTTCCTGTTTGTATATCCAAAACAACAACTTCTTTTACACTGCTGTGTTCTAACAATCTATTTTCAATTTCCCCAAGTTCTATCCTGTTTCCGTTTATTTTTACCTGTTCATCAATTCTTCCTAAAAATTCAATATTACCATCTTCTCTCCATCTGGCCAAATCCCCAGTGTGGTACATTCGTAAATCCGGCTCAAAAGGATTATTTACAAGTTTTTGGTTTGTCAGTTCTTCATTATTTAAATACCCGCGTGTTATACTTGATCCCGACACACACAACTCACCGGAGAATCCAACCGGTACGGGTTTAAGATTTTCATCAAGTATATAAATTTTAGAATTGGGGGATGGTTTTCCAATTGGAACATTACCGGAATATTCTTTATCTTTTTCTACGATGTAATAAGAAGTGCAAACAGAATTTTCAGTTGGCCCGTAGCCATTTATATATTTTACAAATTGTTTGTAATAATTCACATCCGATACAATTGCCTGTTCACCAGCGGTAACTAAAGTATGGACAGATGGTAATTTTGTTTTATCAAGTACACTTAAATAAGCAGGAGGAAGAGTAACAAAGGTTACTTCTTTTTGTTCAATATAACGAATAAATAATTCGGGACTTTGTATTTTATCTTTATCTGCAATTACAAGTGTTGCACCTGTAAGCAGTGCTTGAAATATCTCAAACATTGCGCCGTCAAATCCAATTGAGGCAAACTGTAAAACTCTATCTGCTTCTTTTATACCAAATATTCCAATCATATTAACAAACATATTAGTAAAATTGCCATGTTCAATTAATACACCTTTAGGTTTCCCTGTTGAACCCGAAGTGTAAATAACATACGCTAAATTGTTACTTTTTAAATCAATATTTACATTTTCCTTTGGGGTTAAAGTAATTTCATTTAGGCTGATAACTTTTTCGCTAAAATTTTTATCCTTATGTCCATTATTAATTAATATTCTTGAACCGCTGTTTTTTATTATATATTGTATTCTTTCATTTGGAAGATCAATATCAATTGGCAAATACGCCGCACCTGTTTTCATAATACCTAACATTGCCGCTACTGAATCAATAGATCGGTTTGAAACCAAACAAATAATTTCTTCTTTTTGTATATTATAATTTGATAAAAGATAAGCTGCTATTCCGTTTGCTTTTTCGTTTAATTCTTTATAACAAACAACTTTATCATTGTGGATAATAGCTTCATTTGCCCCATATTTCAGAACTGTTTCTTCAAATAATTTAACAATTGTTTTTTCGGTTGTAATTTTTCCGGCTGTTTGGTTAAACTCATTTAATATCTTAAATGAATCAAACTCGTTTAAGATATTTATTTCATTAATACTTTTTTCAGGGAAATGAATTAAATCTAATAAAACATTTTCAAAACAACGCACAAATTGAGTCATCTCATCTTCTGCAATTACCAAGGGATTATAATTAAAAAACATATTAACATTCCCTTCTTCGCCATATTCATCTATTTCTACCGATAAACTTTCAGTTCGTATTTGAGTATCTAAAGTAATAGTAGTTATTTGGTTTTTGCCAAAAAGCTGAGAATAGTCATTTTTTCTATAAATTACAGTTACATCAAATAATTCGTTATTAAATTCCGAATTACTTCTTAAATATTTTATTGTATCTCTAAGTGGAAATCTTTGGTGCCTGTAACCTTCCCTTAGTTCGGGCTTAATTGAGTTTAATATCTCCTCGAATACCCCGTTTGGATTTACCGAAAGCTTTAATGCCATCATGTTCATAAATAAACCGGGGGTATTCCTGAACTTATAATTACTTCTGTTTAATACCGGCATCCCAATAATTATTTCGTTTTGCTTGTAACATCTGGCAAGAGTTATTGTTAATAAGCCTAAAATAACCTGAAATGTTGTTGCATCATTTTCATATCCTAAATTAAGAATTGATTCAAAACATATTCTATGCAAATTTAAAGTTATTCTTTCGGTGTATAAGGGAATATTTTTGATGCTTTTTTTCTTGGAGGTGAATTCAAGAGGTTCCGGAAGGATTTTAAGTTTTTCTTTCCAATATTCAAATGATTTTTTATATAATTCTGATGTTTTATATTCTTGGTCGTCATTAATAAAATCAATATATGAGTATGTCTTCAACTCAGGAAAAACATTATTATTTAATAGACTGTTATATGTATCGGAAAGTGCTTGATTAATAATTGATCTTCCGGCACCATCATAAACTATATGATGAAATTTCGGCACAATCAACCATTTTTTTTCTTCTATTTGAACTAACTTTTCATAACATAATTCTTCACTTTCAATTAAAATAGGTCTTTTATATTCCGTAAAAATAAATTCAAAAGCGTCCTCTATTGGATTTATATGATTTCTAAAATCATATACTTTTACTTCATATTTTTGTTCAGGTTTAAATAGCTGGTATAAAACATCATCTTTTTTTATAAATTTAATCCGCATTGCATCAAAACACTTTGCCACATAATTAAATGCCCGTTCGTACAAATCCACATTTAGTTCACCCTCTAATATAAATATCCCTCCCATGTTATATTTACAATCATTCCGGTGCAAAAGGTAGTCATAATAAAACGCCTCCTGTGGCAGGGTTAATGGATATAATTTTTTATCATCCATAAAAAATATTTCTCATCATTTTCACTTATCAAGTCCATTTTTTACAAGCTTATGTTTATACCAATAGTTTGTGTTGTGTTTTCTGCAATTGCACCAAGCAATTTGCTCTCTTTATCAAATTTATAATTGTATCCTAACATTATTGATACCGGTTGTACAACAGCTATATAAAAGCTTAAATTTACTCCCACCCTGTATCTGTCATATTTATTAGTATTAGTCAAATAATAAGCTTGTTCCATAAATGAAAATCGTTGATCTAAAACATACTTATATGTCTGCCTTAAATAAAATACAGAATGTACCCCTTTTACAACGTCAATACCATCAACAGGAATTGAATAACTCTGATCTATTCTGCCTATTGCCGTCAATATTTTTAAGTAATGTTTTTCGTAGATTGTACCATTAAAACCTAAACCTACATATAACGAATAGCGGTTTTTTATTAATAAAGCATCATCTCTTTCCCAAATAAATCCTCCTTCACAAAAAAGGAATTTAGATATATCCACATCAACATAATCAGAAAACACTTGCGATTCGGTTATATAGTTCATAGCCAGCATCTTGATGTTTAAATCCATTTTGTCTATCAAATATTCTGCATTATTAGTAAATATATTTTTCCTCACTACGGCCTTTATGGATCCCGAGTGCATTTCACCCGCAATTGATCCGGTCATTTTTGTAAAGCTGTAAGCTCCCTCCACATGGAATAAATATTGGTCTACAGAATCAACAAGTGAGCTGCCTAACCACCATTGAGGTGAAGGTTTTGGTTCATTATCGCTTTGTGCAAAAATAATATTTAGCGTACTACAGATAATTATTATTGATGTTAAAATCTTTTTCATATGCGCTTCTTTTAATTAAATTATTACCGTGTTTATTATATTTTTTATTTCCTCAAGTCTATCAAAAGGATAACATGTAATTCTATTTTTTTGACTTTGGAAAAGTTTTGTTAATGTTTTTTTTGGCGGGAGTTCCAACGCAATATTTACTGACGTCTTTTGTATATATTCCATTGTTTTTAACCAATTCACTACCGTTGTAACCTGTTCCGTTAATAATGGAATAATTTCATTTTCATTAAGATATGGTTTATTTGTAACATTTGATATTACCGGATATTTAAGTTTTGAAAAAGTATATTTATTTAATTCATTTTCAAGACCAACTGCAGCCGGTTTCATTAACGAACTATGAAAGGGGGCACTTACCTTAAGCGGTATTACAATTGCACCCATTAATTTTGCTTGTCCACCAACTAAAGTAACCTTTTCTCTATCACCCGAAATTACTATTTGGGTTTCCGAATTTATATTGGAAATTACTGCTTTTCCGGCAGCAAGATTTGAATTACATAAATCCTGTACCTGTTTTACAGTAAGTCCGTTTATTGCAAGCATAATTCCATTCCCCGCGCTTACAGCCTGCTGCATAAGTTCACCTCGTTTGCGTACTATTTTTAATACATCGTGAAAACTTATTGCACCGCTGCAGCATAATGCGGATAATTCGCCAAGACTGTGCCCTGCCATTAAAAAGGGGGTAATATAGGATTCTTTTTGTAAAATTTTAAATGCACAATAACTTACAAGTAATATTGCCGGTTGTGCATTTGCGGTAAGATTTAATTTATCTTCGGGCCCGTTTAAACATAGATCAAGTATATCAAAATTTAATATTTCACTTGCTTCAAGGAAATAATCCTTAATGTAAGGAAATTCCTGCAAATACATTGCACCCATGCCCGGATATTGTGATCCCTGGCCGGGAAATAAAAAAGCAAAATGCACTAACTACTCCATATTATTAAAATTTTAGTTCCGTGTATTTTCAGTATAAATTGGTGCAAAACAATAAATCTGTTAAAACTTATTGTTTTGCTAAAAAAATATTAAACTGTTTCGGCTTTTTTACTTTTTTTTTCGCTCATTTCCTTTGCTACTGCTTGTCCTTCTTCAAATAGTTTGTGGAAATAGTCTTTTACAGTTACGGGATTAAAATCCAAAAAAGTTCCACCGGCTTCAAAGTGCTGTATAAATACTTTTCCAATAGCATAAGTTGCAGCACCGGAAAACAACGACATCGAAAGTCCGCCAAGTACAGTTCCAACAAAAGGAACCATCTTTAATATACTGCCGATATTGCCGTAAGCTAACGAATTTGGCACAATTGATCCTAAAAGCGCACTTACAATTGACTTCCCTTTATTTTCAGCAAATTTAATTTCATAAATTTCCGACATATCTTTTAGCATTTTAAGCTGAACACCTGAAACTGCAGCAAGATCTACAAATGGAACAGGAATTAAACCCGCACCCATTGACCACCACATGTAATTTTTTACAATTTTTTTTGCGGCTAGTTCTTTTTCTTCCATCACAATTCCCCTAATTTATTATTTTATATGGGATTTACCCATTTTTTATTTTTTATTTTTAATGCCAATACAGAATAAAAACCATTTTATTTCTGTATTTTAGGCACGCTATATAATAGTCATTTATTTTATTATTGTCAAATTCCGCAATTATCTATTTAATTTTCTTTAACACAACACTTTAAAATCGGTTTATATAAATCCAAATTTTGATGATTTTTTAATTACGTATTATTCCGTTTTTGATCTTCTAATGACAATATAGACCGATTTTAGATTAATTCGGAATTATTAATTTTTTATCGACATTAGATCAAATTTTTTTAGCATTTTCTTTTATTCCCAGCCATAAATGGCTGGGCTAATCAAACAAAAATGATTGTGTGCAAAATATGTTCTCACGTGTTATAAGAACAAAAAACGCCCAATTTTTAATAATAATTCATAATTCAAAATTCATAATTTTATTCTGCCATAATGGCTGGGCTAATTAAACGCTAATGAACCATTTGATGAATTGATTAAAGATATTATAAGAACATACATTAAATTGAAATTTTGTAAACTGCGGAGAAGTTTTATGTCTGTAACAAACTGTAAAGAATCGTATCCGTACTCTGGAAGAGTACAATGTTAAACTATCATCTAACGTTAATCTAAATAAAAGCAAAAGACATTCATACTTTAACGAGCATTCAAATTCTTCCCAACCATAAATGGTTTGGCTAATTAAACAATAATTGTCCACCGAATACAATAATACGTTTTATAAGAACATCCCTTACATAATACGATTTTATTTCAACAACACATTTGATTAATGGCTATCGAATATATTTTATCCTACCCACATCGGAGATGTGGTTTGTTTGTAACCTAAACTCCTTTCCCCAAAAAGCATATTAAGCTACTGCTTGCACTATTTTTTCTAATCAATATTTTTTAACAGTCTTGACTTCAATTATATTTTTTCCTTAATTGTACTGTTATGCATTATAATTCGTTAATTAATTTTGATAATTTATGAACAGAAGAGATTTTTTAATAAACTCCGGTTTAACAATGGGTGCTATGGTATTTTTACCGCTTGGCCGCTCTTTTCCTTTCACCGGAAATATTTCCGATTCACGTATTAAAATAACAAATCCTAAACCGGACGAAGATATATTTTCGTACATAAAACGTATATATGGCAAGTTTAATGAAACTATTTACCGACAGATAGTTGGCTCGGCTAATCCGTTTAAAGAAGGAGATTTTGCTCAAGGTCTTAGCGCAAAAGATGATAATTCACGTATTAATGCACGTACACTTATAAGTAATACAAAAATTATAGATATTTTTAATAACCCGCTTTTTGTTGATGATATATTAAATTTGATAAACAATAACACAAATAAAGCAGTATTAAATAATATTGGCAGCAAAACTTTTGGCCGGCTTAAAACTTTCCTCCTTAACGAAACCGAAGACAAGATAAAATCAATTATGCCCGGTCTTACTAGTGATATTATTGGCTGTGTTGTAAAAATAATGAGTAACGATGAATTAATTATAGTAGGACAAAAAGTTTTTAATCCGTTACCCGCCAGTAATATTGGAGCCAAAGGTTATATGGGCGCACGCATTCAGCCTAATTCCCCCACCGATAATGTTGACGATATTATGATGCAGGTGTTTGACGGTTGGGCTTATGCTGTTGGTGATGTTGTTTTAGGAACAAATCCTGTTTCAAGTAATCCCGATTCGGTAGCACAAATTGAATATATTTTGTACGATATAATAAAAACATTTGGACTTGAAAACATAATACCCCATAGCGTTTTGGCACATATAGATATTCAGGCTGAAGTTGAAGATCTTTATCCGGGCGAAACCGGAATTTGGTTTCAAAGTTTGGGCGGCACAGTCAGCGCAAACAAAACTTTTGATATTACTGTTGATAAAATGCTTGGACACGCTTCAAACCGCCAAGGGAAATATGGTTTATATATTGAAACCGGACAGGGTGCCGATTTTACAAACGGCAACGGTGAAGGTTTTGATATGGTTGTTCACGAATCGCGTAAATACGGTTTTTTGCGGGCATTAAAAACTAAAATTGTGGAAGTTAAAATTGGCGAACCTTGGGTGCATGTTAATGATGTTGCGGGATTTATTGGCCCCGAAGTTTTTAAAACCAAAGAACAATTAGTGCGATGCTGTTTGGAAGATACCGTAATGGGGAAACTACACGGATTGACAATTGGTCTTGATGTTTGCTCGACCTTACACATGGATATAACATTGGATGACCTTATTTGGTGTATTGATCAAATTATGCCTGTTAATCCCGCTTATTTAATGGCGTTGCCCACAAAAAACGACCCGATGTTAAGTTACCTTACAACAGGGTATAACGACCATGTTAGAGTTCGTGCAAAGTTTGGATATAAAGTAAACGATGCAATGTGGGAATTTTTTAAGAAGCTGGAGATAATTGATAAAGACGGAAAAAATACTGAACATTTTGGTGATCCGGTTTGGGTTTATTATAAATACCGGTTGGCTAAAAACGATAAAAGAAATATAGACGAAATTTGTGCCGAAGGGAAAAAACTGATTACCCAAATTGAACAAAGAGGTGTACCCATTGCCCAAGGTTACGGAAAAAAGGTTTGGGATTTGGAACCAACACTTGACGATAAAATCCATACATTATATAAAGATTCCAAAAAGTGTTTGTGGACGGAAATGACTCCTTCTTTTATTAATTCAATTCCAAATTGTGTAAGTATTAAAACAAAATCGGCCGATAGAAAAGATTATGTTTATCATCCCCCAACGGGTGAAATATTAAGCGAAAACTCGATAAAACAATTAAATAAAATTCGCGGCAAATGGAATAACAACATTCCCGATGTACAAATAATTATTTCGGACGGATTAAATGTAAACGCATTATCCGACAAAGGACATTTGGATGTTTACTTAAAACACTTATCAAACGAATTAAAAAATGCCGGATTATCTGTTTCGGAACAAAACATAGTTATTACAAACGGAAGAGTACGTGCCGGATACCGTTGCGGCGAATATTTGTTTGGAGAAAATACCGAACTAAATAAAGCCAAAGGAATTATACATATAATCGGCGAACGCCCGGGTTCCGGTCATCATAATTTTTCCGCTTATCTTTCCTCGCCGTTAATAAAAACATGGAAAGAAAAAGGAAAGTTGGACCATAACGTTTCTAAAGTTATTTCCGGCATATCCGATACAGCATTAAAACCTGATATTGCCGCAAAGGAAACAGTAACTATTTTATCTCAAATGTTTAAGGAAGCGTTGTAAAGCGAAAAACTTCAAAGATATTTAGTTTTTTATTGATTTGTGCTTGTAAAACGTATTTAACAAAGCATAACAAATACAATCGGCTTTTAGTCCCAGCATTAATTACCTGTAAATTTAAAGGCATTATAGATTATTTCAATACTGTTTAATAATGCGAATTGACAATTTGCATTATTTGCATATTTTAATATTATATTTTGTTTTTTACTATTTTAATTGCTATATTTGCAAATATTTTACAATTATAGGCGTTAAAATGATTTTAGAGGTTCGGTTATCCAACTTCTTTTCCATAAAAGATGAAATTAAACTTGATTTACAAGCTGCAAATATTCAAACAAAACAAACAAAAGAGTTGGACTCCAATATTTTTAGTTTTAATAAAACAAAAATAATTAAAACACTTGCTTTATATGGAGCAAACGCTTCCGGCAAATCCAATATTATTAAAGCGTTTCGGTTTTGTTTATTAATGATCACCAATTCCCATAATCATAACCAAGATGTGATTTTTAATTTTACCCCATTTAAATTTGATGGTTACGCAAACAAACCAAGTACATTTTTTATTAGATTTGTTGTTAACCAAATTGAATACGAATATTCATTTGAATTAACAAAATCTCAGATAATTAAGGAATCACTATATTTTTATCCAAAAGGCAGAATAACAAAAGTTTTTGAACGAAATGAATTAGCCGGCAATTTAAAAAAAGAAAAATATTCTTTTGGTAATCAAATTATCCGTCCATTTGATGTTGCGGAAAACACATCGGCAAAAACACTTTATATCTCCCGCGCAAGTCAAATGGATAGAGATATTGCAAAAGAAATTTTTACATTCTTTAATCAAAACTTGGTTTTGGATATTATACTGCCTTATAATTCGGAAATTGACTATTATTTTAAAAATTATAAAAATGAATTGCTGACAGCATTACAAATTGCAGATAGCGATATTATTGATCTAACAATTAAAAAAGATATTGTTCCCGTTACCAGAGTAAATTTTGAAAAAGGCGAGGATAATAAATTATTAACAAGTGTAAGCGAAAAAATGGAAGAAAAGGTTACTATTTTTAGTTACCACAAGCAGGGTCCGCAAATTCAATTCGATTTTTTTCAGGAAGAATCGGCAGGAACTATAAAACTATTATTAATGCTGTTAACTATATTAGACATTACAAAAAACAATAAATTATTATTAATTGATGAACTTGAAACAAACTTGCACCCTCATATTGTTGATTTAATAATAAAACTTTTCCACCAAAGCAAAGGGGCACAATTAATTTTTGCCACACATAATACCAACTTGCTTGATTTGAAAAAACTTAGAAAAGACCAAATATATTTTTGCAATAAAAAAGAAGATGCATCAACAGATCTATATTCCCTATTCGATTATAATGATTTTAGGGATACAATGGATGTTGAAAAAGCATATCTGCAAGGAAGATTTAACGCTATTCCATTTTTAAATGATTCCCGTGATAATATTGAACGGCTGATTAATGAGCAGAAATAAAAGAATCTCTTTAAATAAAAAGATAAACCCTTTATACATAGTTTTTTGCGAGGGCGAAACAGAAGAATCTTATTCATCTTTTTTAAAACAAAAGTACCGTGTCCCAATTCAGATAAAAACAAAAGTTACCGGGCAAAAAATTACAGACACGTATATTAAAAATTATATCAAAGAGATAAGGAAAAACGGCATCTCTGATTTAGATAAAAATTATTTAATGTATGATGTTGATTCTAAAGAATTTACCGACTGTTTAAATAACATTAAAAATGGAATTTTATTGGCTTCCAACCCCAGTATTGAACTTTGGTTTTTACTTCATTATAGAAATCATAATTCCTATTTAGAATCCGGTAACTGCACCCAAAGTTTGATTAACTTAAACAAAACCTACAAAAAGGGAAAATTAAATAACGAGTTGGTAAATGTATTAGATACTAAAATTTTGGACGCAGTAAACCGTGCCAAATTATTAATAGACTTTAATAATCCATCATCCACAATTTATAAATTTATTGAGGAATTGGAAAAGATTAAAAAGAAGCAATAGATGCTTTCCAGCACGTCTTCCCACTCCATTAACAAAAACATGGCAAGAGAAAGAGAAGTTGTACCATAACGTTTCTAAAGTTATTTCCAGCATATCCGATACCGCATTAAAACCTGATATTGCCGCAAAAGAAACTGTAACTATTTTATCACAAATGTTTAGGGAAGCTCAATAATTATTTTGCTATTTCATTACAATAATATTATGCATTATACTTTCTTTGTCATAACCCCTTACACAAACAGCCATTACATGTTTTTCATCTAAATCAAAGAAAATAAATTGCTCTGTTATTGCAATTATTAAAATCTATTTTCAAAATGTGATTTCAGTTCCTCAACGCTTAATGCGTTCTGCTTTCTATGAATAATTGCATGACAATTTGGGCATATCGGTATTAAATCGTTTATAGGATCTAATTTATACTCTTCCCTGATTTCTGACAAAGATTTTAAATGATGAACATGAATATATCCTTCTCCAATACTACCATATACTTTTTGGAAATTAAAAGAACAGATGTAGCATTTACAACCATGATGTTCTATACATTTTAATCTGGCATCCATATTTCTTTCATATGAATTAACCAATACTTTTTTTGAAGCACCTTCATAATATCCTTTCGAACTATCCACTTCCTCAGGCAAAAATGAATCACTAAAATTATCAACTGCTAACCAATTATTCCCTTTCTTTTTTAGTATCTTTATTTGTAATTCGCGAGAAAAATCCTTTATTCGAGCAGGGCCTGCATCGTTAACACCACTTGTATTAATACAAGGAGTGATTATGAATATTTTAAGCTGATACCCTTCTTCTTCTATTAAACGTATGTGTTCAAATGATTGTGTATAACCAGCCTTCTTTTTACCCTTAGAATTATACATCCACTCTTCATCCAAAACAATGTAATCATCACCGTTCTTTTTATTATCCCATGCACCAAATATTATGATTTTTTCTTCTTTATTTATAAATGACCAGCTCCACGACCAATTTTTACAAGTTGCACGCTGGAATTCGATAAATTCCTTTCTACTTATCAAGAAACACCATCCTTTTAATTAATTAACAAACACAATAGATGTTTTACTGTAACAAAATAATATATTTCCCAAAACATAGAATACATTTAAGTATCATTGCAAGAAAAAGCTTAAATCTGGAATAACACCATAATAATTGAATTTGTGAGACAATAATTACATATTCTAATTTTCATTTTTTTATGGTGTTAATTAGCTCCTCAACTATTGTTTTAATAGTTTCTTGAAATGCCTTTGGAAATTATCATTATTAAAAGATTTTATTAATAGAACAAATAATAACCCACGCGGTTAACAAGAAACAATAAGAGACTTTATTCTACTTTAAATGTTTTTGAATCCCAATGAGAAGTTAGTCCAAGAAATAAATTAAAATGTACATGTACATCAGTATTAGGGGGGATTTTTCCAAAAACTCTTAGAATATTTGCCTCGTTATATGTAAAATAAATATCTGTTGGGTTTTTCCTGTTACTACTATTAAATGATTTCATCATTTCAACAACTTCATTTTTCAACCTTTCAAATTCATCCATTTTAATACCATTATATTTATTTGCGAATATTATTTTACAATATAAACTATTTATTTCTGAATTATAATCTTATTTTATATTATATTATTTTAGTAATAACTTAGTAAAGCTATTACTAAAAGTCAATTATAATTATACATATTTAAATTCCTTATTGCCTTTTTAATAACTTCATCGAATGAAACTAACTTAATCTATATTCTACCATTATTTCACAATTTAATCAAACTAAATCAATCCACCTACTCCAATCGCCTTCCCCCACGACTTCATTTCCCCACCCCCTTACACAAACAGCCATTACATGTTTATCATCCAAATCAAATAACTTAAAATGTACATCATCTGTTTTGCGGTTGTGGTCTTTTACAGTAATATTATTAACATCAGTTATATCAACACAAAACGAATCCAAAGGAATGGATAACCCTTGTCCAATCATTTTTATGTAACTTTCTTTGAGCACCCACATTTTATAAAAGTTTTGTTCTTTAACAAGGGGGTTGTTATTTTCGATTTGTAATATTTCATTTTGTGTAAAGTTTTTTGGCATAATTTCGTAAGGCGGGTTTTCCATTTTTTCAACATCAATACCACAATTATTTTCATAACATATACAGGTTACCCAATCACCCGAATGTGAAATATTAAACGATATTTCTTTTCCGCTCAAATGCGGTTTGCCAAATTCATCATCTGTTATAATTTCTTTTATATAATCTATGTTGTAGTTTTTCTCAAGCGTGTGTTTTAAAAGTAACTCACCAAATAAACATCTTAGTTTATCCTCATAAAACCGGAATCTTTTTATTTTTTTCTGTTTATTTTTACGTATTGCACACAGCAAGGATAAATATTCTTCTTCGGGTAAAGCAAAATCTATTTTGTGGTATAATATTACCGGTTCAGTTGGGTAATTCATTTAATTCTTCTTTAATTATATGTGTTCACTAATATTTTACTAATTAATTCCTAACGAATAACACTTATCAGCTTGGGCTAAAGCCCAAACAGTCCGGCTATCCTAAACCACGCCTTAAAAGGCGTGGTTATATATAACAATTATTTTGTTTTTTATTGCCGCAATAATATCTCCTCTACAATAATTTCTCCCCTTCGGGGATTTCAATCCAACTCACAATATATTATTCAAATTTAATTCTGTCTTGGGTTAAAACCCAAACGTCTTTTGTCTTAATCCCCACGCCTTAAAAGGTCTGGTTCTACAATATATACTAATTGTATTAAAAAATATTACTATTTTTTATTTCCCCAACAGCTGTTCATACAATAACAATTTTTTCTTGTAACTGTTTAACATATCCTTTATAATTTCCGATTTATATTCGGGTTTATGGAATGTAAAAGCAATATCAAGCTGATTACCTGTAAACACACTGCATTGCAGCGGAAATGGGGCATCAACATGTTTTAATTCCATTCCTTCCATTATAGCAGTTCCAAGTTTAATTTCATCAACCGAATTGTTTTGAAGAACAAACATCTTATCAATTACATTAATTTTTTCATCAGTTTTTACTTCTAAACTATTTAATATTAAACTTAATGAAACAGCCTGATTTTTATAACCGTCAATACAAACCTTACGGATTTTTTTAAGTTTTTCATCCAAATTACAATTATTAAGTCCGGTAATTCGTAACGGTAAAATATTTACAAAACAACCCACCAATGTTTCCAGTTCGGTGTATTCACGTCCGGCAATATATGTTCCTATTACCAAATCGGATTTATTTTCCCCTTCGTTTATTGTTTCGGCAAACACTGTTAAAAGCAGCATAAACAAACTTATATCATTTTTTCTGCAAAGGTGCTGCAAGTTTTCCGTAACCTGTGTATCAATTTCAATTTTTATTGTTTCCGAATCAAAATCCAACGAGGTTTCATTTTTACCATTAAAATCATATCCACTTAAATTTTGTTTCCAATAATTGATATTTTGTTCCAGTTTCCGGTCTTTTACCATTTTTTGTTGTACAGCGCAATAATCCGTATATTTTATTTCTGGCACCAACATTTCTTCCAGTATGTTTTCAGGGGAATTATAGAATGTATTTAATTCATTAATAAATATTCCAAGCGACCAGCCATCAAAAGCTATATGATGTATTGCGTATAATAATATATATTCAGTATCGTCATTTTTAATAAGCATAAATCTTGATGCTATTTCGTTTAATAAATCAAAAGGCTTCAAACATATTTCATTTTTTAATTTATCAATAAATTGTTGTTTTTCGTTTTCGTTTAAACCGGAAATATTTTTGTAAACAACTGTTTCTGTAATATCGGATAATTGTTGATATATTTCGTTATCTTTTTTAATAAAAGTAGTACGTAATGTGCCGTGTCTGTTAATTATTTTATTAATTGAGTTAATAAATTTATCGGGGAAAAATTTCCCTGTAATTTTATAGGCACCGGTTATACTGTTAATATTTTTACCCGGATATTTTTTATCAAGTTCCCAAAAATATTTTTGATTATATGAAATAACGGAATTATCATTTTCTATATTATGGATAAACAACGGTTTTATTTGGTTATTATTTTTTTGCAATTCTTCCATAAGGTGGTGCGAAAACTTTTTAACCGTCGGATATTCAAACATGCTTTTTAATTGCATATCAACGTTAAACATATTTCTAACTCTTGACACAACTTGAGTAGCCAATAAAGAATGACCTCCCGCGCGGAAAAAGTCATCATTAATTCCAAGATGTTCAACATTAATAATATCTTTCCACACACTAAGTAAAAGTTCTTCCTGCTCGGTAATATTTTCAAACGATTCGGTATTTTCGGTTTGTATTATTTTATTTGCAAGTAATTTTTTATTAATTTTTCCGCTTGAATTTACCGGCATTTCATTAATTTTTATAATTTTAGCAGGAATCATATAATCCGGTAAATTTGTTTCCAGATACGACTTAATTATTCCATTTTCAATAATATTTTCCGTTACATCTTTTTTAAGCTGTACAAAAGCTGTTAATGAATTCCCTGATGTGGTTCCGCTTGTAAGTACAACCGCACAATTTTGAACACCGGATATTTTATTAATTACCGCTTCAATTTCGCCCGGTTCAACTCTAAATCCGCGTATTTTAACCTGTTCATCGGCCCTTCCCATATATTCAATATTTCCATCCGGTAAATAACGTCCCACATCTCCCGTTTTATACAAACGTGTATTATTAAATTTATTTTTAATAAATCTTTCGTCTGTTAAGCCGGGCTGGTTATAATAACCTTCGGCCAAACTTTCCCCGCCAATATAAATTTCACCCCTTAAACCAATTGGAACAGGGTTAAATTTGTCATCTAATAAAAAAATATTTGTATTCGATACAGGTTTGCCTATAGGGGGCAAATTATTCCACTCTTCGGGTTTTCCTTCCATCAAATAACTTGTTACAACGTGCGATTCAGTCGGCCCGTAATGATTAAGCAGAATACAATCTTTAAGATTTGAGAATAAATTACGTATTTGTTCCGTAATTTTAAGCTGCTCACCCGCTGTAATAACTTGTTTAATTGATAAAGGATATAATTTTTTATCCAAAGCTGCCACCGCCAATTGCTGAAGAGCAACAACCGGCAGGAATAACCTTTCAATTTTATTTTTATCAATAAACACAAGCAATTCATACGGATCGCGGCGTAAATCTTCGTTTATTAAAAATAATGTACCACCCGATGTAAGAGTTGTAAATATCTCCTGAAAAGACACATCAAACGAAATAGACGCAAATTGTAATGTTCTTTTTGGTTCCGATAATTTGGAATCATTCAAATGCCAGTTAATTAAATTTGACGCGCCTTTATTGCCCATAGCAACACCTTTTGGCACTCCTGTTGAACCGGAAGTATAAAGAACGTATGTTAAGTCACCTGTTTTTGCTTTAGTTAAACCACCTGTTTCTGATTTTTCCTTAATATAATCAAGCATAATCACATTTCTATCATAACCGCCCCTTTTAATAATTGCGGTATTTTCTTTTGGCATAAACGCAATTCCGTTTATTTCATTCAGAGTTTTCTCATCGGGCATTTTATTGCCGTTTTGTATATATTTTTCAATAAATTCGGTTACGGTAATTTCTCCTTCACCAATTACCGCAAAGTCTATATTCGAATCGCTTAATAATTTATCATATTCGCTTGAAACATAAGGCCCGCCTACCATTACATTTATTTCGGGTAAAGTTTGTTTGGAGATAGCAATACATTTATGGAAAAAGTCTTTATATATTGATAATGTTCTAAAGCCTATTATTTGCGGCTTAAATTCCGTAATTATTTTTTCCATTTCGTCAAACGAATTAAAATCCACAAGAGCTTTAGCTACTTTCCCATGTATGTTATCACCAAAGTTTTTTCTAAGATTGGCCAATATTGACATTAATCCAATCGGTTCTTCAATTTGATGATGAAGCATTGTTTCGTGCATCGAGCTGAATTGGTTTGACACATCCAAAAGTAATATACGTAAAGCGTTTTTATTCGGTTTTTGAACAGGGAAATATTTTCTTAGTTTTTCGTTAATATCTTTAACTTCGTATTTATCATCAGGAACAAAGGTTATATCACCAAGTTCTTCTTTTTTAACACCTGTATATTTTAATATATCTTCAAACGAATTTATTGAATATGGCAAAAAACTGTCATATTTTTGCACCATTTCAGCAACAGTAAATATTTTAAATTGTGAGGGTAAAACTTGTAACAATCGTTCTTTATTTAAAAAATATTCATTCATGTATCTTGATTGAAACTGCCGGGCAAAATTTTTGGAATACGGAAGTGTTTCGGGTAATGCATGGTAAGGCAGGTTTGCCGATACTCTTATAGCTTCTTCGCTTATCCCGTTTTCAATGGCTAATTTATATATTTCGGAATTTGGGAATATTTTTAACACGTGAAGATTTGGGAAATCAATCCATTTTACTTTTTTAATTGTCTCCAGTGTCATCAAAGCTTCTTCTTCCGTTTCGGTCGGAAAACCAAACATTGTTTGAAGCTCTAAAAACACATGCGGATGTTTTTCCGCAATATATTTTATATTTATTAAAAACTTATCCAGATTCAGGTTTTTATGAATTAATTTCTGAATTCTTGGAGAACCCGATTCAAGAGCCAAAGCTATATCAACCGTACCAGCAGCCACCATAAGGTCAATAAATTCCTCAGTTAATATATCGGCGCGCAAACCATTAGGGAAGAAAAATTGACTCCCGGGTAATTTTGCAATAACATCTTCAAAAAATTTCCCTGCCACATCTTTTCTTAAGTTAAATATATCATCCAAAAAAGTAAATCGTCTTAAACCGCAATCGTAATATGTTTTAACCTCATTAAATATATTTTCCGAACTGCGTATTAATTGTTTTTTAGGCCATATTTTATGGCAGTATATACAATTATACGGACATCCCCGTGATGCTAAAACCGATATATCACTTGTAACCGGGCCTGTACCAATATATTTACTGTATTTTGAATAATCAATGCTTCCTCTATCCGGCAAAGGAAGGTTATCAAGATCTCGGATTACATCACGTGTTTTTGTTATTACAATTTCCGATTTGTCAAGGACTCTATAATTTTTAGCGTTTATAAATGTAAATTTGTTAATTGATAACTCATTACTTATTACATATTTTACTTTACTTTCATTAAGAATTGTCCTAATTCTTTCAGATGGGTATTCCGGATCAATTGGCAAATATGCGGCACCGCATTTTAATACAGCCACAACGCTGACAATTAAATCTATCGAACGGGTTAATAAAATACCGACCACATCACCGGATTTGACACCCTGATCCAATAAATAATCCGCCATTTTATTTATTTTATTATCAAACTCTTTATACGTTAAAACGGTATTTTCAAAAACAATTGAATCCTTATCGGCATTGATGGAAACAGATTTTTCGAACAGCTCAATAATATTTTTATTATTAGTTACACCGTCTAATTTATTATTCCATTTATTTAGAATTATATCCTTTTCATCTTCTGTTATTATTTCAATTTCGCTTAATTTTTTATTCGGATCAGCAGTTATTTCCTTAAGTATATTTTTATAATGCTCAATTAACTTTTCGGCGGATTCAGGTTTAATAAGTGTTGTGTTAATTTCAACAAATCCGTTTATTGTATTATCAAACTCATTAACAACAAATGCTATATCAAAATGCGCTACATTTGTTTCAATATCAAAGGTGGATATTTTTAATCCTGTTTCTTTTTCAATATTTTTTGGCTGGTTTTGCAGCACAAACATTGTTTGGAAAAGCGGAGCGTGGGCCAAAGACCTTTGAGGATCAATAGCTTCTACCAATTGGTCAAAGGGATAATCCTGGTTTGCAAATGCGTCAAGTGAGGTTTGTTTTATTTGCTGCAAATATTCAACAAATGTTAAATCCGGATTAATTTTAGCTCGCATTACTAATGTATTGGCAAAAAATCCTATTAGTTTTTCAAGTTCACTTTTGGTTCTGTTTGCAACAGGTATTCCAATTACAATATCGTCTTGTCCTGTATATCTATAAAGCAGATATGCATAAACACCCCATAAAAGCATAAATTGCGAAACACCTGAAGTATTTAATAAATCGTGTAGTTTTGAAGTAGTATTCTTATCAATACAAAAAGCTATTTTTTTACCGACAAAATCGTGTACGCTTTTTCGCGGATAATCAAAAGGGAAATCAAGCGAAACAGGTATATTTTCAAGCTGTTTTTTCCAATATTCCAACTGTGGTTCATATACTTTTTTATCTAACTGTTCCCTTTGCCAAACACCAAAATCAGCAAACTGTATTTTTATATCTTCAAGTGGAAATTTTTCGGTTTTATTATATTGATAAAAAGTTGTTAATTCGTTAAATAAAATTCCGGCACTCCACCCGTCTGCCGCAATTCCATGTATAACAATAAGGAGTATATTCACATCCTTATTAAGTTTATAAACGTAAGTTCTAAATACAGGTCCTTCCGATAAATTAAAAGGAATTACTATTTTTTCTCTAAGAAGTACATTAATTTCCGATTCGCTAATAAATTCAGGATTTTCGCTTAAATCTTCATATTCAATTTTACAACTATAATTTTCTATAATTTTTTGAACCGGATTACCGTTAACTGACGGAAATATTGTGCGTAAGGTTTCATGTCTGCGTGTTATTTCGTTAAGCGAATAATTTAGTTTATCAAGACTAAAATCCCCTTCAATTTTTAACGCAAAAGAAATATGGTATATTGCTTTTTCGCCTTCCAACTGATTAAGAAACCACATTCGTTGTTGTGAATAAGATAACGGTATTTCTTTTTCTCTATTTATTTTTTTTATTTCATTACCACTTACATTTGTAATAGCGTTGGAAAGCAAATTGATTATTTGTTCTTTTTGTACTTTAATTTCAGCCAACAAATCGGGATTAAGTATTCCCTTTGGGGCACTTATTTTTAATTCATCATCTTGAATCTTAAGTACAATTCCTTTTGTTTTTAATCTATTTAATAAAACTTCAACTTCTTTCATCTATTCCCCAAGTACTAATATTTATATTGTTATGTTTTCAGTATCATCCAATTCGTCTGTATTTTGACTTTGACGCAGCCATAATAATGTATCAACATATTCGGACAAACTTTTAATGGTGGTTTTTTCAAAAATAATCTTTAGCGCAATTTCAATTAAATATTTATCGCGTAATTTTGTAACAAGGCGTGTAGCAAGCAGCGAATGTCCGCCAATTTCAAAAAAGTTCTGATTTATTCCAATTGCTTCAAGTCGCAATAGTTCTTTCCATATATCCGTTATAATTATTTCCGTTTCAGTTTCTGGTAAATCTAATTTTTCTATTATATAATTTATTTCAGGTTCGGGTAGTTCTTTACGATTTATTTTCCCGTTTGAAGTTAACGGCAATTTGTTTATAATAACCAAATAAGATGGAACCATATACTCGGGAAGTTTATTCCTAAGATATTCTTTTATATCATCCTCTAACGCTGTTTTATTATTCTCGGGTACTATATACCCTATAAGTTCTTTCCCGTTTTTACTGACAATTACAACAGCTTCTTTTATTTTATCATGTTTACGTAATTCGGTCTCAATTTCGCCAAGCTCAATTCTAAAACCGCGTACTTTAACTTGCGAATCAATTCGGCCTAAAAATTCAATATTTCCATCAGGAAGGTAACGGGCCATATCACCCGATTTATAAATTATCTCTCCAGGGGCAAACGGGTTTTCCACAAAAGCAATTTCCGTTTTTTCTTTATCATTAATATACCCTCGTCCAACACAAATTCCGGCCACATATAATTCACCGGTAATTCCTATTGCCGCCTGCTGTTTGTTTTTATCAAGGATTAAAATCCTTGTGTTTCCAATCGGTTTACCTATTGGTACCGAAGAAATATTTATATCTTTTACTGAATGAATTGGATAATGTGTAACATCATCAGAACACTCTGTTGGACCATATGCGTTTATTAAAGGAATTACCGGAAAATTTTGCAGCCATTTAATTGCAAGTGCCGGCGGTAAAGCTTCACCCGTTGGGACTAACCATCTCAATTTATTAAACACATAATCCGACTTGGATTCTATCATCTCAATCATTACCGACATAAATGAGGGAACAACCTCAAGAATCGTTATCCCGTTATTCTCCACCTTGGCTAAAAGCTTTTCGGCGTCATGCGTTATTTCATCGGGAAATATTTCTATTTTCCCGCCAACCAATAAAGCCGCTAAATACTGCCATACGGATATATCAAAACATTGGGAAGCGTTCTGAGCAATATAATCATCACCGGTTATATTAAGATCCCTAATTTTGGAATAAAGATGATTTACCATACCTTTTTGTAAAACCATAACTCCCTTAGGTTTACCTGTTGAACCGGAAGTAAATATTATATAAGCTAAATTATCAGGGGTGATATCCGGTTTTATTGGAGTCATATCACTCATTTCCCATTCCATTAGATTATCAACAAATACTCTTTTAATATAAACAGCACTTTCGGTTTCAGTTAAAATGCCCGCAAACTTATTTTCCGTAATTATTATTACCGGTTCGCTTTGTTCAATTATTTGTTTTAATCTTGCCGCCGGATGATATATATCCAATGGCAAATAAGCCGCGCCGGATTTAAACACCGCAAGGAAGGATATTAAAAATTTAATTCCTCTTTCGAAATAAATAGCAACAACCTTTTCCGGCCCTGCTCCATATTTAATCAGTTCGGCTGCAAGTATTTCTGCTCTTTTATTTAATTCCGAATAAGTTATTTGAATACCGTCTTCTACTGCTGCAACTTTATTTGAATATTTTTTTACACTTTTTAGAAATAACTCATCAAATGTTTTATCTAACGGAAATAATTCCGTAGTATTATTCCACTTGTTTATAGTTTCTTTTTCTTCTTTTGTTATATAATCAATTGAATCTATATTTGTATTAATATCACAACTTATACATTTAAGTATTTGCTTATAATGGCCAATCATCCGTAAAATATATCTTTTATCAAACAAATCGGAATTATATTCAAATTCGCCGACTAATATTCCGTCTTTTACAAGTAATAAAAAGTTCATATCAAATTTGGCTGTAATATTTTCGGCTTCAATTGCGGTCATCTTAAATCCCTTATGGCTTTCCGCGTCACTAAATATGTACTGAAGTTCAAATAATATTTGGAATAAAGGAGTATGGCTTAAACTTCTTTCCGGTTTTATTTCCTCAACAATTTTTTCAAATGGTATATCCTGATTAGCATATACTTCTAATGTTTTTTCTTTTATTTTCTTTAGGTAATTTGTAAATGTCGGATTTCCTGATAAATCGGAGCGTAATAAAATTGTATTGGCAAACAATCCCAATAAAGGCTCAATTTCAGCACGGTTTCTGTTTGCTATAGTTGTTCCAATTATTATATCCTCCTGATGAGAATAACGATATAACAAAACACAAAAAGCAGCATATAAAACCATAAACAAACTGCATCCGTTTTCGGATGCTAATATTTTAATTTCAGAATATAGTTCATTTTCAATTATAAATGATTCGGTAGCTCCGTTTAATGTCTGTATAGCAGGACGAGGATTTACCAATGGCATTTGCAACAAAACCGGCGCATTATCCAATTCCTTTTCCCAAAAATTAATTTGTGTTTCTGCCTGAGGACTATTCATCCATTCATTATGCCAAATTGAAAAATCGGAATACTGTATGTCAAGGTTTGGGAGTTTTATTTCATTCCCTGACGCAATTGCCTGATAACATTTGCCTATTTCTTTCAACATAATATCAATTGACCAGCCGTCAAGTATCACATGATGGAACATCATAAATAACACAAAAGTATTTTCATTAATATAAAACAATTGTAAATTATATAATGGACCTTCGGCAAGATTAAAAGGTTTCCTTGTTAGTTCCATTATTTTATTTTTTATCCATTCCCATCGTTCTTGTTCCGTGTTCCCTAATGCTGTAATAAAAGGGAAAAAGTTTTCATCCATCCCATTTATTTTTTGATATGGAATTCCGTCTTTTACCGGAAAAGTTGTTCTTAATATTTCATGCCTGTTAAGGATATATCTTAATGCTGTTTTTAATGCGTCTATATTTAATTTGCCTTCAATTTTAACCGGAAACGGCAGATTATAAGCAAAACTATTTTCTTCTAATTTATCCAAAAACCATAAACGGTTTTGCGAAAAAGATAACGGCACATATTTTTTATTTAAATAAGGTTTTATTATATCTGTTTGTTTAACCTTAAAATAATTAAGCAATTCGGTTTTATTTTCTTTTATCTCCGCAAGTATATTTTCATTTAAGGCTCCAACCGGAGCATTATACTTTAGTTTTCCGTTTTCTTCTCTTAACCTTATATCTTTAGAAGCCAAATATTCAATCAATTCTTTTATATTTCTCATATCTCGCCTTCTTCACGATTTTTGTCATCACTTTCCAAATCATTCGTAAAATCGTGAATTTGATTTTTATCCATATCAATTTTTTTAGCAATTGATTCAATAGTCGGATCCTCAAAAAATTCAGCGAGTTTGATTATTATTTCAAATTTTTGTTTAATACGGTTAATTATTTTTGTAGCCATCAACGAATCACCGCCAAGTTCAAAAAAATTATCATTTATACCCACCCGGTTTATTCCAAACATTACTTCCCATATTTCCGCAAGAATTGTTTCAGTATTGTTTTTAGGCTCCACAAAAGTATCATCCAAATTTGGTCGTGAATATTTATTATCCGTTCCATCAGTTAATTTATCGGTTATTTCATTTATTTCATTAGACTTAAAATATACTTGCGTTGAAGATAATTTTTCTATTATTTCTATTATTTGTTTATTCGAACCATTTATGTAGTCCGTATTTATATAACCAACTGTTATATCATATTCTGTATCATTTGCCAATGTATTAATATATTCACCAATAATTGTTTGATCGGTTTGAAACGGACTATCTGTTATTTCAAAAAGAACATTTAATTTCCCCTTTAACAAACCACTTTTTTTAATGGAATTAATCAATATATCCATTTTATTTATTTTGGATTCAACAGTGTCTTTATTATATTCGTAATCTCTTAATACAATTGGCATATTTCCGGTATTATTTTCGCATAAATATATTGAGTCAATCTGTCCGAATTCTTTTTTTATCTCCTCAAATTCCCGGGTTAATGTAATCTCATCAGAGAAATCGATATTATAAGTTCTGCAATTATTAGGCAACAATTTTGTCTTATCCTCAAATATTTTCCCCAGATTATTCAAATCAATAATATTTTGGTTTATTCCGCCCTGTTTTTGGGTTACAATTAATCCAAACGCCGTATTATTTCGTCTTAGTGCTTCTATTGGATAGGTGGCTGCAAAAGTAAAATCAAATTGATTTATTATTTTATCCCACTCATCCAATGTTAATAATGGCGACATAGTTTTGTTTCTGTCATCATTAAAATACCACCAGCCTGTCTGCATACCCCACGTCATATTTGACCATCTTCTTGGATGAACCGCCTCAATATTTATCATTATTCCGCCCGGTGCCGTAACCATTTCAAGATATTTTATAGTTTGTGTAACATCTTCCGTTGCATGTATTACATCGTAAGCAAGAATAATATCGTATTTTGCCAATTTTATTCCTTGCGATTGCGGATCCTTTGAAATATCATATTTGTCAAATTTAAAATAATCGATGTTTAACATATCCGCAAGTGTTTTAGCGTCAGCAACAAATGATTTTGCAATATCGGTAAAATGATATTCAACATTGTAATCACCCAAATCGGCCAATAAATTTCCCGTTAAACGACCCGAACCCCCGCCGACTTCGAGAATATTTATCTTTTTTTTAGAACTTTTATCCAAAATTATTTTAATTAATTCTTTAGCAGTGTTTATATAAACTTTTTGTTTTCCGTATCTAATCGGACTATCTTCAAATAGTCCATTAAATATTTCCACTTCTTCGTTGTTAAATACATCCACATTTTCCATTTTCCCGGAAAATACATCGCTATATGTGCCAAACGAATATTCAAGTACTTCAATCATACCCTTCATTTCAGGGTATTCTTTTTTTAATTTTTCCGCTTTTATTTTTGGATTTTCAATTACGGACAAATCCTTTGATACTTTTATTTTATTATCAGTAATTAATAAATAATCATCATCGGCTGCAACTTTTAATAAATAGTCTAAAAACTTAATATGTTTTGTTATTGTTTTATTGTAAAGTTCCTCAATAAGTATTTCTTCATCAATTTTAATATTATAAAATTGAGTTAAAAAATTAACGGCCATTACACCACATAAGTTATCCAAATTTTCATGCAGTTTATCATAATCTTCAATATTTTTAATTGATAATTGTTCGTCAATTTGTTTTTCAATCAAACTTATATAATCGCCATTGTTACCTTCTTCAATGCTTTCAGATCCATATATTATTTGTTTATTTTTTCTTTTGTTTAATTCATCAACAATAACATTTTTTAATTTATAATTTTCACCTAAAATCAATATATTTTCATTTTTTGTTTGGTTATCATTTAAATTTGAAGTGAATAATTGATTTAGACAAGGAACCCATTTGGATTTCCCTCTATAGGCAGAAGTATATTCATCAGTTTGGTTAATTAACGAACTTAATATATTATTGTAATATTCCTTATTGAAGTAGTTTAATTTTTCAGTTTCAAAGCAATATGTTTTAATTGTGTTATATTCTTTGGGAATAGATTTTATTAATCCATATAATACAGAAGCTTCCCGATTAACAATTTCATGTCCGGTTATGTTAAAAGCGTTTTCAAGTATAAATGACAAATTAATACTTTTGTTTTGTATTAATAATGTTTTTAATAACTCAGTTGCCAATACTATATTACTATCCGTGTTTTTTATCGCTGTTGTATTTTTAATTGTTAAAGGAACATACACAATGTTATCTAAACGAGTATCAGTTTTAGCTAACAAGTCAAAAAATAACTTAAAACAATTTTTTTTATTTATATTTATTTCATATTCGTTTGGTTTATTTATTGCGTCTTTATTGGATAACAAAACCAAAACATATCTTATTCCGTTTGTTTTTAATAATTCTGTTAATCCCTCAATATTAGATTCTTTATCCTTAAATATCAGCCAAGTTATTTCCTTTCCGTCTAATACGTTCACAATACTTTTCGAAAAAGATTTTTTCCACGTAACATTAAAAATTCCGCTTCTTTCGTTATTTACCGCAGTTATATCCTCACTTATCTTTTCATTAATCCAATACGATTTTCTATCAAACGGATATGAAGGAAGTGAAATTCTTTTTGGTTTATTTTCTTTGTAAAAATTTTCCCATTTAATATTTATTCCGACTGTCCACAGTTTTGCTGCAGTACGTAAAAAATACTCATAATCGGGCTGATCATCGTAAACATTTTTCATTGTTGTTTGAACAATAATTTTTCTGTTTTCGATTTTTGGATTTGATTTAAGAACAAAACCGGCAAGATTTTGTCCTGGCCCAATTTCAAGGAAATTTTTATAGTTTTCGTCAAACAGTTTCCGAATACCGGAATAAAATTGTACTGTTTTTGTTGTCTGCAAAACCCAATAATCGGGGTTTATTATATCTTCGTCGGTTAACCAATCTCCCGTTAAATTGGATATAATAGGAATTCCCATTTTATTAAAATTAATTCCCTCAAACAGGTTCTTAAGATCTTCTTTTTTTCCATCAAGCAATTTAGAATGAAATGCACGCTGCGTTTTAATTGGTCTATATATAATTCCCGCATCTTCAATTTTTGTCTTTATTTCTTCAATATCCTCTTTTAAACCCGCAACTACACACGAGGAAGAATCATTAACTGCGGCAATTGATAAAGAATCCGTTAAGTATTTTTTTATATTTTCTTCTGTAGTGTCAACAGCTAACATTTCCCCAACAGGAGCAGATTCGAGTATTTTAGCCCGTTTAATAATTACTTTTAATGTATCTTCTAAAGTTAAAACACCCGAAACACACAAGGCTGTATATTCTCCAATACTGTGACCAACTAAAACGGAAGGTTTAATTCCAAGGTCAAAACACATTTTTGCCAAAGCGTATTCAATTGAAAAAATTGCCGGATGGGCATAAATTGTTTTGTCAAGTATGCTTTCTGTTTCATTTATATTTTCATTACCACGAACCATTTTAAAGAAATCGATTTTTGTGTTTTTTTTGTCTTGTATTATTTCTTTGGTCCCATGCGGATAAATAATATCAAATAAATCTTCTCCTGTAATACTTTTAAATATATCCGTACATTCTATTAAACTATTACGAAACACCAAATTATTATTAAACAAATTAAGGCCCATATTTTCATAATGCGAACCTAAACCGGAAAACATAAACACTATTTCATTGTTTATATTATCCGCCACACCCGAAAATACTTTGTTTGATTTAACCGAATTTAGGTTGTTAATTAACTGTGATGTATTATTAACTACAATAGCTTTTCTATACTTAAATGGTTTTCGTCCAACTTGAAAAGTATAAGCTATTTCCTCATAATTATAGTTTCCCTTCTCTAATACTTTAACTAAATTTTTTGTGTATATATCTAAAGCTTTTTCCGTCTTTGCCGAAACAGGCAATATTGTTATTTTTTCCTCACTTTTTTCCTCAGAATATTCTTCTATTTCCTGCAAAATTACATGTGCGTTTGTACCGCCCATTGCAAACGAACTTACACCTGCTCTTCTCGGAATTCCGTCCGTTGTCCATTCCGTTAATTTGTTGTTAACATAAAATGGCGAATCATTTAAATTTAATGATAAGTTTTGACTCTCAAAATGAAGACTTGGCGGAATTTTTTTGTTTTTTAACGATAAAACCGTTTTAATAAATCCCGCTATACCTGCCGCACTATCCAGGTGTCCCACATTGGATTTAACTGAACCGATTGCACAAAATGATTTTTTATCGGGTACAGAACTAAATGCTTTTTTTAATGCGGTAATTTCAATAGGATCACCTAATTTAGTAGCGGTTCCGTGTGCTTCAACATAAGTGATGGTATCAGGGGTTATATTCGCAAGATTATGTGCTTCCGCAATTATTTCACTTTGTCCTTCTACTCCCGGTGCATTATAACTTACTTTTACAGCACCGTCATTATTTACAGCAGAAGACAGAACAATTGCATAAATATTATCATTATCATTAATTGCATCTTCAAGCCGCTTTAGCACAACCGCTCCAACTCCATTACCAAACACAGTACCGCCCGATTTAGAATCAAAAGTGCGGCAATGGCCATCAGGTGACGCAATTCCCTCGTGGCTGTAAAAATATCCCTCCAATTGGTTTGAATGGACTGTAACACCCCCGGCAAGCGCCATATCACAATGGTAATCAAGCAATCCTTGACACGCAAGATGTACCGCAACAAGAGACGATGAACATGCTGTTCCTATTGCAATCGAAGGTCCTTTTAAGTTTAACGCATACGAAACACGTGTTGGAACATGATCTTTATCATTCCCTAATTGTGCTGAAAGCCCGCCAATAGAAATAAGTTTGTCTTTATTGCTAAGTAAATTTTTTAATAAATAAGTACTAATACTTGCACTTGCATATACTCCAACACGTCCGTCAATTTTGTCCGTATCATAAGCGGCATCTTCCATTGCTTCCCAGGCACATTCAAGAAATATTCTATTCTGAGGATCAATCAATTCAGCCTCGCGCGGTGATAATCCAAAAAATTCCGCGTCAAATTTATCTGTATCCTCAAGCACCCCAAAGGCTTTTACCAATAATGGATTTTTAGCTGTGTTTTTATCAACTCCGCTTTTTATAACTTCTTCTTCGGAAAAATAACTTATCCCTTCAACTCCGTTTTTTAGGTTAAGCCAAAATTCGTTTACGTTTTTTGCACCGGGAAAACGGCAGGCAATTCCAATAACCGCAACCGCATTTGAATTAATGTTATCAAACTTATTATTCATCAATTCTGCCTTTTCGTTTTGAATTAATAATACGATTTTCACGTGCCTTTTTCTGGTTTTCAGCTCGTTCTTTCGCTTTATTTATTATAGTCTCTTCGTTAGTATCATTATTTAAGAATTCCGATAATGATGCTATTGTAGGATATTTAAATAAATCAACAACTTCAATCTTTTTATCTGTTTCCTTTTCTATTTCACCATGTACTCTAATAAGCATAAGTGAATGTCCGCCAATATCAAAAAAATTATCATTAATTCCAATATCGTTTATATTTAATGCTTTTCTCCAGATTTCTACAATTCTTTTTTCAAATTTATTACGAGGAGTAACAATAATTTTATTCGAATTAAATAGTTGTGGTTCGGGTAACATTTTCCTATCTATTTTGCCATTAATATTTAAAGGAAACTTTTCAAGCCCGATTATAATATATGGAATCATATAATCGGCAACGTGTTTTTTTAATTCATTCCTTATAAAACCTTCATCATATTTGTCTTTATTTTCATAAACAACATAAGCTGCTAAACGTTTATCACCGGCAGTTACTTCTTTAACTATAACAAGACTTTCTTTTACGCCGGGTATTTTATTTATTGCCATCTGAACTTCGTCCGGTTCAACACGGAAACCACGTATTTTAATTTGAAAATCGTTGCGGCCAAAAAATTCAATATTCCCATCAGTTAACCATCTTCCAATATCACCCGACCTGTAATACCTTTCATTTTTATTTGTTAATTCATTATTAATTATAATAAATTTTTCGGTTGTTAAATCAGTTTTGTTCAAATAACCATCAGCCAAACAATCACCACCCAAAAGTATTTCGCCTGTAATTCCCGGCGGAACAACCCTTAATTCTTTGTCAACAATAAGAACTGTTGAGTTATAAATAGGTTTTCCAATTGGAACTGTAATATGTTTTTTATTATCAAGATCATTTGTGTTAAAATAAGTCATAATATGCGCTTCGGTTGGCCCATATACATTTACCAATTCCGTTTTGGAACCTTTAAAACATTTATGAAATTTTTCAACCAGATGTTTTTGTAATATCTCTCCGGCAATAAATATATATCTTAATTTAACATTACTTAAATCTAAGGAGTGCTTTTCTACATACTCAAGAAACATTGCAAGCATTGATGGCACAATATGTATAGTTGTTATCGATTTTTCCAAAACGGCTTTAGCCACTTTAGACGGATCTTTTTCTTCTCCATGGTTTAACACAAACACACTTGTTCCATTTACGGCCCATGCATATAATCCCCAAGTGGACATATCAAAAGTATAAGGATTTATAAATAATATGCGTTCATTTTCAACAGGATATTTTTCACGTAACCAAAGAATTAAATTTGCTACCGGTTTGTGCGGCATTAACACTCCTTTTGGTTTTCCTGTTGAACCGGATGTATATAAAAGGAATAACGGATCGGTTTCCACCACTTTGGGGAATATTATCTTATCGGTTGAAATATCTTCTTCTTTTATTTCTTCCATTACAATTATTTCACCGTCAAATATTTTACTAACATTCTCTTTGAATTTATTTTGACATAATATTATTAAACAACCGCTGTCTTCTATAACATATTTTTGTCGTTCTTCCGGGAAATAGGGGTCTATTGGGACAATACAATTTCCCGATTTAAATATAGCCATGGCAGCATAAATCATAAATTCGTTTCTTTCCGAAACGATTCCAACCATGCTGCCCGGTTTATTGTTTTTGTTGTTTAAAACTTTTACTGCTAATTTTGTAACATTATTATCATATTCGGCAAAAGCAATCTCTGTTTGGGAATCATTATCCAATAATATTCCAACTTTATTGCTATTTACATTCAATTGTTTATTGTAAAGAGAAGTTATTGTTAAAGGTTTATCTTCAAACTGATGAAAGGTATTATTGTAACTGTTTAACAGCTCAATTTGATTTTTATTAATAAGAGAAATATCTTTAAGCAGCAAACGTTCATCACGGGAATTATTATTAATATCCAAATCCGATTGTTCGGCCATTATATTTAGCATTTTGTTAAATTGTTCACCTAAACATTTAACCCACTTTTCCGAAATTGTTTCCTGATTATAGGATATGTGGAGAAAACACTTATTAAATGTGTTCGAAATAGTAAATTCCAACGACATGTTTGTTTTACCAAAACCATTTATATTATACCCATCAATCCCCTTCCTATCAAGGGAAATATCATTATAAACATTTTCGTAAATATTAAAATCGACATAATTATAAAATACATCAAATAAAGGATTTGCTTCTCCAACCGGAATTTCGAGATTTTTAACTATTTCAAACAGCGATAATCCTTCGTATTTTTTTTGAATATTTGTTTTTGCAATAACATCGGCAATAAATTCTCTCCATGTTAAATTGCTGTTTATGGTAATTCTAAATGGCACGGTATTTAAAAAACATCCCAATATTTTTTCACTATCTTCAATTAGGGGACGGTTGTTGGTAACAACTCCAACCAATAAATCTTTTTCGTAAGTAAATACACTAATGGAATAAAGATAAGCAGTAAATAAAACAGTTTTTATATCTGTACTTAAATCTAAAGCTATTTTTTTTAGTTCATTCATAACAGAGGTTTCAATAGGCAAATAAAATTCGCCATCGGGTGATTTATTATCATCCCATTCCATTTTTGGTAATTCAAGCCTCTTAAAATCCGCAAGTTCTGCTTTCCAATAGTTTATTATCTCTTTGTTGTTTTTAATAACATTTTGTTCAGCTATAAAATTAATATATTTCCCTTGTAACATATCCGGCTTATATAAGTTTTCCAAAATGAGATTTTTATAAATTGTAAATAATTCGGTAATTAATGAAGCATTACTCCATCCATCCAATAAAGCGTGATGAAAAGCCCAGCAAATTATTACAATATCATTTTGTGCCTTATATATTTTCATTCTCCATAATGGGGGTTCAGATATGTTAAATTTAATAGTCCGTTCATCTGCAATATAATCATCAACTGTCTTTTCAATAAATTCAACCTTTTGTATAGCTAAATCCTCGTATTGAATTTTATATGGTATTATTTTATGTATTACCTGAACATCTTCACTTAAATCAAACAGATTAAAGGATGTTCGTAACATATCATGTTTATTTACCATTAATTCAAATGCTTTTGTAAAAATATCCAACGAAAAATCTTTTAAATAAATTTGATAAACAAATTGATCATGATAAATGGCAGACCCGGGATTTTTAACAGAATAATATATCATTCCACGCTGTATATCACTCATTGGTAAAATTTGTTCAATTGACTGCGACAAATTATTACTAATAATATAGTCATTGGATATTTTTGTGATCCTTTTTAATTCTTCTTGAACTTCTGTTTCATATTTTAAATCTATGTTATTTATTGTTTTCCCGGCTATTTTTTGTATAGTATCGTTTTCATATAATCCGGCAATTGTTAATCCAACATTTAATGTTTTGTTAAGCTCTCTCACAAGTTTTAATGCTTTTATCGAATCACCGCCAATTACATAAAAGCTTTCATCCGTGCTTATTTCTATATTACCCAGTATTTCCTTCCACACATTAAGAACTTTTTTCTCAACATCATTTGCGGGTTTAATTATCTTTTTATTTTCAGTCGACTTTAATTTTAACAATGTTTGTTTATCTGTTTTTCCGTTTGGAGTTAGAGGTATGGTCTTTAATGTACTGTAAGATGAGGGGATCATGTAATAAGGAATTTTATTTGTTAATTCCTGACGTATAGTATCGTTTGACATTTCTTTTTCTAAAACTAAAAACGCATTTAACGAAATATCACTACCGGATCCAACAGCAAGAACAACGGCTTCTTTAATTCCATTAATGCCTATTAATGCTTTTTCTATTTCACTTAATTCTATTCTAAATCCATGAAATTGAACTTGATCATCCATACGTTCCAAATATTCAACGTCTCCATTTCCCAATATTCTGCCAACATCTCCTGATAAATAACACAATCCAAACGGTTTTATGTTAATAAATTTTTCTTTTGTCAGTTCAGGCTGATTTAAATACCCTTGTGCCAAACCTTCACCATAAACACATATTTGCCCTATTATTCCTTTAGGTAATATCCTAAATTTTTCATCAAGTATACAAATACCTAATGTCGGAATAGGTTTGCCTATATTACTTATTCCGGTATTAATATCCTCTATAGTAAATTCTTTATATGTTACATGTATTGTAGTTTCAGTTATTCCGTACATATTAATAATTTTTATTTCCGGAAAATATTGTTTCCATTCTTTTAGTTTTGCCGGCTGTAGTGTTTCACCGCCAAAGATTATATAACGCAAGGATAATATTTTTTCTTTATCAATCAATAAACGGTAAAACGCACTTGGTGTTTGATTAAGAATAGTAATCTTTTCTTTTTCTAATATATTATAAAATGCTAAAGGCTCTTTTGTTATTTCGTCGGTTACAATAACAAGTCTTCCGCCAAATAAAAGCGCACCAAATATTTCCCACACCGAAAAGTCAAAAGCATACGAAAAAAATAATATCCATACATCATTTTCATTAAAGTCAAATAAAGGTTTTTCATTAAAAAACAGGCGTAATAAATTTTTATGTGTTACTACAACACCTTTTGGTTTTCCGGTTGAACCGGAAGTATAAATGATATAAGCGGCATTTGATTGTTTTACTTTTACTTTAACTTCATTATGATAAAATATATTTCCTTTTAACACTTCATTTATTGACACATATATAACATTACTATTTTTAATTGTATCATCCTTAAGCACTATATTACACCCGCTATTTTCCAGCATGTATTTTTTTCTTGTTTCAGGATAATCGGGATTAATTGGTAAATATGCCGATCCGGTTTTTAATATTGCAAGAATTCCAATAATCAAATTTTCATTTCTGCCGGTTTCTATTCCAACAATTTCATTTGGTTTTATTTTTAGATCTTTTAATAAATAATTTGCTATTATATCCGATTTTTTATTCAGATCACCATAAGTAAAACTTTGATTGTTAACCGTTATAGCAATTTTATCTTCATTTTTAACAAATTGTTTGTTTAAATAATCAAGAATTGTTTCATCTGTCGGGTATTTTACGTTTGAATTATTTAGGAGATTTATTATTCCTTCTTTTTCTTCTTTTGTTAAATATTCTATTTCCTCAACTTTTGTTTTTAGATTTGCCAAAATATTTTGTAAAATTGTTTTAAAATGACCAAACATTTGTTCAATAAAATAGCGGTCAAATAATTTTTTACTGTATTCTATATTTAATAATAGTTTGTTGTTGTCTTCAAATATCCTTAATACCAACCCGGCTTTACATTTCTCAATCGGAGTTTCCACATAAGACATTTCAAAATCACCAGCCACTAAATCATTTAAGGAATAGTTTTGATATACAAATATTATATCAAACAAAGGACTACCGTCTTTTGTTTTGGACATATTTATATTTTCAACTATTTTTTCTGCCGGATAATTTTGACGATTATAAACTTCCGTTATTTCCAAACCAACAGATTCTAACAAATCCTCAAAAGTAGAAACGTCCTCTAAACTTATGATTATTGGGAGAGTATTAATAAAACATCCTATTTCATTATTAAATCTTTTTTCGCTGCGACTGCCAAATGGAGTACCAAACGATATATTATCTTTTCCCGTATACTTTTTTAATAACAAAGTAAAAACAGAAGCATAAAAATGAAACTGAGTTATTTTTTTATTTTTACAATAGTTTATAATTTCTTTTTGATTTTCTACCGGCAGATAACAATTATAATCCTCACCGTCGTAATAATCAAATTCTTCATAATTTGTTTTAACAGATAAATTTGAGGGCGAATATTCATTCCCGATTTTCCCCTTCCAAAAATCCAGTATTTCTTTCCCTTTATCCGAATTAATATATTGATTTTGAAATTTTACATATTCCCTAAAATTATAATCCGAAGAAATATATTCCCCGCCATTATTCCCGTTTTCCAAAAACGTGGTATAATTATCCAATAATTCTTTTAAAAATATATTAACCGACCATCCGTCGCTTATTATATGATGAATATTAAGTAATAAATAATACTCGTTTTTATTTCCCTTTATTATCGTAAACTTAAATAATGGAGGTTTTCCCAAATTAAAAATGAATGCACTAAATTTTTTATAAATATCATTTATGTCTTCCGATTCTTTTAATTCCAAACAATCAATTTTTATCTCAACATCTTTGAATACTGTTTGTTTGGGCACTCCTTTAATTTCCGTAAAAGCAGTCCGCAAACTACAATGATTATCAACTATTTTTTTAATGGCAAATTTTAATGCATTTATATTTAGCTTTCCGGTAACCTTAAACATTGAAGGCTGATTATATAATATCACTGTATTTGGATTTTGAATTGTTAACCATATTGATTGTTGCTGTGCGGTTAACGCATAATATTCGTTTTTATCTTCTTCAATACTAATATTTTCAACCGATTGTTTTTCGTAGCTTTTTATATAATCAATCAAATTTTGTTTGTTTTCTTTAATCTCGGTTAAAAGTTCATTGGATATTTTGTCTTTTCCACCGGATAAAACAAGCTGTTCGTTTTTTATTTTAATGCCGACATTTATTTTCCTCAATTCTTCAATTATATCGGTAATTTTCATATAATTATATCCTCTATATTATCGCTTGTTTTGTTGCTGTTTATCCAAATAATATTTTCTATTTCTTTGGCTTGTTCCTTTATTGTTTGATTTGAGAACACAAACTTTAGCTCAGGATTAATATTGTATTTTTCCTTAAACATGGTAACTAGTTGTAAAGCTTTAATGCTTTGTCCGCCCAATTCAAAAAAGTTATCTTCAATTCCTACACGTTTAACCTTAAGAATCTCTTCCCACAATAATACAATTTCTTTTTCCATAACACTTTTAGGCGGATTATATTTAGTGACTTTTTTATCCATTGTTTTAGGATTTACTTTTATATCTGTCGCGTTTATATCCAACAACTCAATTATTTGATCTTCGTTATTAATTACTGAAAAAATAACGGATTGAATATCCGTACCAAGTTTAGTTATGCTTTTTTCATTGTATACAGCTGATGTATATTCAATTATGAGCTCTATAACTTCTTGTCTTTCTCGAATAATAATGCTGATATCAAATTTGTTAGTTCCTGTTTCTATTTCTAAATATTTTACGTTTATTTCTTGCAAATTTAGCTTAATTTCATCTTCGGTTGTTTCGTAACTTACAAACAAATTGAACAATCCGCCATTATTTCTTCTTTTGGTATCTTCCATTAATTTATCAAAAGGATAATCCTGATAATTATACGATTCTAAAACCTCGTTTTTTACTTGAGACAAAAATTCGCAATATTTGTTTTTGCTTTCTATTTTATTGCGTAAAACAAGTGTATTTATATATAATCCCAATTGATCTTCCAAATCGGGATGATTTCTTCCGCTTACCGGAGTACCCAATATTATTTCATCATTATTGCTGTTTTTGTGTAAAACAATTTCCAACACACTTAATAAAAAGATAAATACAGTAACTTCTTTTGTAACTGCATATCCCCTAATCTTTTTAGTGATTTCCTCGTTTAACACAAATCGTTTAATTTTCCCTAAATTATCCTTTATGTTTTTTTCTTTTTCATCATTTGGGATTAAAACAATGGATAATTTTCCTGATATTTTTTTATTCCAGTATTCTTTTGCTTCTTTAAATCTAATACTTTTTAATTCTTTTTCAAACCAAACGGAATAATCCTTGTATTGGATTGTTATTTTTTTTAATTCAGGTTCTAATCCTTTTTTATAAGCATTATATATTTCACTTAATTCTTTAAGCATCAATTTTATTGACCATCCGTCCGTTAAAATATGATGTACAGATGCAATAAGATAATATTCTTGATTATTTGTCTGTATCAGATTAAAATTTACAAGGTTATCAGCAAATATATTTAAGGATTTACCTGTTATTGTATTTATCTCTTTTTGAAAAGTTTCTTCTATATTTGCTGAATATAACAAACTTGTAAAACCAATAATTGGGTTCTCCGACTCATAAATAAATTGTTTTGGCAGGCCGTTTTGCATCGCGAACCGGGTTCTTAATGATTCGTGCCTATCAATTATTTTATTTATACTTTTTTGCAGCAAGTTTACATCCAGTTTACCCGATAATTGAAATACGCCTGTTATATTGTATGCTGCACTATTCCCAAATTCACATTCAAGCCAAATACGTTTTTGTGCGTGCGAAAGTTCGTAATATTTTTGTTTTTTTGCCTTTGGAATCGGTTTATATTTCCCCTTCCCAAAAGAATCTATTAACAATGCTAATTCCTTTATAGTTGAGTTGGAAAGAATATCCTTATATCTTAGTTCACAACCGAACTGTTTTACAATTGAAGACATAATTTTTAACGACTTCAAACTATGGCCGCCCAATTCATAAAAATTGTCATTAATACCAATCTCATCAACGGCAAGCACTTCTTGCCAAATTTTAACAAGTTTCAGTTCGGATTCGGTTTGTGGTTTTACATAATTTTTATTGGGCAAAATTCCAATATAATCATTAATACTTGCAGCCAATTCAATTCTATCCGGTTTCCCGCTATGTGTTAGAGGAAGTTTTTCAATTTCAATAAATTTTGCCGGACACATATATCCGGGAAGTTTATTTCTAAGTTGTTCAACTATTAAATTCAGATCTAAATTTACGTTATCTCTTTTTTCAATAAAAGCTACAAGTTCACTATTAATAGTATCATAAACAACAATGCATTTGTACTGCTTGATAAATAAATCAATTATGTTTTCAATTTCACCAAGCTCTACTCTGTACCCGCGTATTTTTATTTGGTTGTCAATTCTACCACAATAATTAATATTCCCGTCATAGGAAATGGAACACAAATCCCCGGTTTTATATAATTTTTTGTTCTTAATAAAAGGACTTTGAATAAATTTTGCATTGGTTAATTCTTCATTATTAATATAACCGCGTCCCACATTTTCACCTTCAAGGTAAAGTTCGCCCGTAATTCCTAAGGGAACAAGTTGAAGATTTTCATCCAGAATATAACTTTTTGTATTAAGCATTGGTTTGCCAATAGAAGTTATTCCTGTTTTTTCGCAAGTGTTTTGTGAAACCGAAAAACATGTTGTATCCACACAACATTCTGTTGGACCGTATACATTTAATATTTTTACACTTTTTTTATTTCCGCTTGAATAAAAACGACATAACAATTCATTGTTAAGTGGTTCACCGCCAATTAATAAATGTTTTAACCAGCGGCATTTAATTTTATCAAAACCGCCGCGTAATTGTAAATCAAATAGTGTAGGAGTAAGATCGGCTATATTTATTTTGTATTTTTCAAAATAATCCGCTGTAAGTTTACCATTTAGTTTTGTTTCATCATCAATCAAATGTAAAGTATCGCCCCGTACCAAAGCCGGAAATATTTGTTGGATGGACGCATCAAATACTTGGGATGCCTGAAGGGCTATGTTTAAATGATTGCCGCATAAATCGTAAACTTCATAGCATAACGATTTTATTAAATTATTTAATGAATGATGTTCAATCATTACTCCTTTTGGTTTTCCGGTTGATCCTGAAGTATATATAACATAGGCTAATTGTGACGGTTTAATTTTTGGTAATACAATTTGTTTATTGTCATCCAAAGAATATAAGTCGTTTATATTCAAAACCTCACATTCAAAATGATTGTTAGATAATTCCCCAATATTTGTTAATATTAATTTACAGCCGCTGTCTTTTACAATTACCTTTAAACGATCAATCGGATTATTTGGATCAAGCGGTAAATATGCAGCACCTGCTTTTAGAATACCAATCATTGCGGTTATCATATCAATTGATTTTGTTGTTAACAGCGCAACAATCGACTCTTCTTTAATTCCTTTGTTTATCAAAACTGATGCAATTTTATCGGAATTTATATCTAGCAACCTGTAAGTTAACGATTGGCCTTGATGAAATACCGCCTTATTATTTTCATTTTCTTTAACAGTTTGTTTTAGTTGATCAACAACACTTATCCACTTATTGTCCTCCTCTTGAAAAGCAGAAGAATATTTAAAGATTTTGATTTTTTCTTCTTCACTTAAAATATTTATCAAATTTATTTTTGTTTCAGGATTGTTGATAATTTCCGCAAGTACTTTTTCAACATGCGCTGCAAACAAGTTAATCCGTTCTTCCTTGTACAATTCATTTGCGTATTCTATTACAAGTTCAATTCCATCCGTTTTTTCTTTGAACAATAAACTTATGTTAAATTTGGCTTTTAGGTTTGTTATTTCTTCAAATTTATATTCGGATTCGCCAAGATGAAGTTTTATTTCATCTTCAATTCCTTCAAAACTCACAAATACTTCAAATAAAGAGGCACCATAATTTACGTTTTTAGTTTCAGCCAATTTGTCGTACGGATAATCTTGATATTTGAAAGATTCCAAAATCTCATTTTTTATATTTTTAAGGAATTCAGAATATTTGTTATCTTTTTTTATTTCCGCTTTGAGAACAATAGTATTAACAAATAAACCTATTTGTTCTTCTAAGCCGGGATAATTTCTGCCGCTTACCGGTGTGCCTAAAACAATCTTTTTATTATTGGAATATCTGTTTAATACTATTGCTGTAGCACTTATAAGAAGCATAAACAATGTTATATCATTATCTTTACAAAACAGATTTGCCTTTTCCGTTATATTTGGATTAATTAAAAATCGGACTACTTCGGCAGAGTGTTTTTGCAAACATGACTTATCATAATCCGCAGGCATTAATGTAACAGTATAATCGCCGGAAAGTTTATTATTCCAATATTCTTCCGCCTCTTTAATATGGGTATTTGAAAATTCACTTTTTAACCATACACTATAATCTTTGTATTGAATTGGCAAGTTGTCCGGTTTATATTTATCCCCGTTTACAATACTGTTATAATAGTTGCTTAACTCATTAAACATTATTTTAGTTGACCAGCCATCAGTAATAATATGGAATAAATGAAGTACAATGTTTGTATTATTTTTATTATCCGATATAGTTATAATCTTAAACAAAGGAGTTTTTGACAAATCAAATGAATAATTCTTTTCTAATTCAACAACCTTGTTTAATTCCGGTTTTATATTTTCACAAACAATATCCGTATAATCAAGCTCTGTTTTTTTTGTAATAATTTGTACCGGTTCACCTTTTATAACTTTATATTTTGTTCGTAACGATTCGTGCCGTTGTACTAACTTTTCCCAAGCTTTATGTAAAGCGGATAAATTAATTTTGCCCGTAATATGAATTACTCCAATCATACTATAAGCTTTTGAAGCATTTTTCCCATTACATAATAGCCACATCCGTTTTTGCTGATTTGAAAGCGGATAATATTTTTGCACTTTGGCAATTGGAATAATATTATTTTTTACCGGAGATAGTTTTGTTAATATTTCTTCAAGCTGCATTAAGGTCGGATTAGTTAATATTTTTTCTATTCCTAACTCAATTCCATAACTTTGTTGAATCTTAATTTTTAATAAAAGAGCTTTTAAACTATTACCGCCACAATCAAAAAACTTATCATTAATGTTAATAATTTCTCTTCCAAGAACTTCACGCCAAATATCCAATAATTTTACAGAACCGGAATAGGTACCAGCATTATAATCAATATTTGAGATATTTATTTCAGGTAAAATAAACTTATTTATTTTTCCGTTTGCGTTAAGCGGAATTTCATTTATTGCAACAAAATATTGCGGTATATATATTTCCGGCAAACTTTTTAATAATTCATTACGTAATTCATCAGTTTTATCATATCCGTTTTTATATACTACATAAGCGACCAATATTGTTTCACCGTTATTGGTTTCTTTTGTTACAACAACAGCATCATTAACAAAACTTACATTAATTATGTTTGCACGTATTTCTTCCGGTTCAATTCTTACTCCTCGTATCTTTATCTGCTCGTCTGCCCTGCCTTTGAATATTATATTCCCATCAGGCAAATAATAACCAAAGTCGCCGGTTTTATATAATTTCCCCGAATTTGTAAATATATTATCAATGAATACAGTATCGGTTTTTGCCGGATCATTTAAATACCCCAACCCAACACATTCACCCCCAACATATATTTCACCTGTTACACCAATAGGCAAACGGTTTTTATTTTCATCCAATATAAATACTTGTGTATTACTTATTGGTTTACCAATAGGAATTTCATCCGATTTAAGTTTTACATCATAAAACGTCATACCAATTGCTGTTTCGGTAGGACCATATATATTTGTTATTTTAACTGTAGGAAAATATGTTTTGAATTTATTAATAAAATCCGGAACAATAGCTTCGCCGCCCACACTTAAATGTTTTATAGAATTAAACTTATTTCTTGCTGTCGAATTATTTTCAAAATATTCAACAAGTATATTAAAAACCGAAGGAACAAGATCGATATATGTTACTTTGTATCTTTCAATCAAATCGAGCATATAATCGAGATTCAATTTTACGGATGAAACAGGAATTATTACTTTTGCGCCTTGAGTTAACGGCCAAAACAATTGATAAACACTTGTATCAAAAATATAATTTGCGCTATGATATACTACTCTTTGATTGTTTATCCCAAAATAGTCATCCATAAACTTAAATCGGTTTGTTATACCTTTATGTTGGTTTATTGCACATTTTGGTACTCCGGTTGTACCGGAGGTATATATTCCATAGATTGGATCATCAAGTGATATTTTTACATTTGGGTTTTTATTTGTTTCCTTAATATTATTTTCATCAGCCAAAATAATTTTACAACAATTTAAAAAAGATAATTTTTCAAAGAACTCTTTGGTTGTAATAATTATTTCAGGATTTATATCATTAATAAATATATTTAATCTTTTTCCGGGTTCGTTAACATCAAGCGGAATAAAAGCATTTCCCGTTTTCATTATTGCTAAAATTGCTATAGGTAGTTCTATCCCTTTTTGCATAAACAATGGAATATAACCGCCTTTTTTTATGCCTGCATTTAGCAATTTTTCAGCAAGTCCGTTTGCTTTATTATTTACCCATTTATACGAATAGTGATTACCGTCAAATATATAAGCCGTATTATCAGGGGTTATTTCAGCCTGATGCTCTATTAATTTAATAATAGGACTATAGTTGTTATATATTTTCTTTGTATTATTAAAAGAATCCAGTTGAAGTTTTTCTTCAGTTGACAATATATCAATAGTCGATATTTTTGCCTGCAATGAAAGAACAAATTTATCAACAATATTTTTATAATGCTCTGCAAATCGTTTTATATATTTTTTATCATATTTGGCATTATTGTATGAAATACGGCCTACGATATTATTATTATTAGTTACCATCTCCATGGCTAAATCGAATAAACCTTCCTGCTGAGAGAGATAAAACGGTTTTAACTTTAGTCGTCCAAAATCTATTTCATTTTCTTCATTAAAATAATCGGTAAGTCCCATTAGTTTATTTGTTGAACTTACCGGCAAAAAAGTAAACATTGTTTTGAATAAACTATCATTATTATTTCTACTAATATTTATGTTTTCGGCAATTTTAGATAAAGGATAAGACTGGTATTTCATTGCATTTATAATTGTTTGTTTCGTTTTTTCCAAATATTCCAATACGGTTTCCGTACCGTTTAATGTTGATTTAATAGGAAGCGTATTAATGGCATAACCCACTAAATCCTCATTTTTCTTTTTATCGGATATTATTTGGTTATCCGCAACAGGTATTCCAACAATAATTTCTTTTTGGTGTGTATATCTATGAAGCAAATAACAATAAACAGAAAACATAAAAACAAAATCGGACATGTTTTGTAATTCATCGCTTTTTCTGCCTTGTACTTTGAACATTAGCGAATCAGAATTTACTTGTCCGTTTTTGAAATTCCCGGAAAGGTTTATTCCAAAGTCGACATTTAATAAATTCTTCGTCCAATATTCTTTTGCAGGTAGAACACCTGTACTATTAAGATATTTTATTTCCTTTTTAACATAGTCGGAATACCTGCCAGCAGATTGGGGAACTAAAGATTTTATCGATTGATATTTAACAAGTTCATCATAACATGTTAAAATTTCCTGCAATAAAATAAATAACGAACGAGCGTCACCCGCAATGTGATGAAGATTAACAATATATATCCATCCATGAATTTTTGTTTTGCATAAAAATGATCTTATTACCGAATCCTTTTCAATATCAAAAGGAGTTTCCACCTTATTTTTAATAAATATTCTTAATTTATCTAAATTGGTTTCCTCTGTTTCAATAAATTCAATACTTTTGCTTACACTTGTTATTACTTGATAATAAAGTTTGTCGGTCATAAAACACTTTGACCTTAAAATTTGGTGACGGTTAATTACATAATTATAAGCTTCGTTCAGTTTGTTTATATCTATTTCGTTTAAAACTCGGCATGTTATTGAAATATTGTACGCTGCGGATGTTGGATGATTTTTGAAATGGTAATAAATTGCAAATTGTCCGGCTGATGCTTCATAAATTTGTGTTCCGGAATCATCAATATTTTTTAATTCATCATTGGATGATTTCTGATCTCCTACATTTTTTAATATAATTTCAGATATTTCCAATAGCGATAAATCGGGAATATAAACAAACTGATCTACCTCAATCTTAAATAAATCTTTTATTTTTCCCAACAACTCAATACCGCGTATTGAATCGATACCATAATTTATTAAAATTTCATTTTCATTAATTTCTTTTATATTAATTACTTTATTTACAAGTAATTTAAGTTCATTTATAACATATTCTTTTGTTACTTTTGGGTTTATAGTATTTTCATCAATTACTTTTTGTAAAGTTTCAATTTTTGCAATAACATCGTCAAATTCACCCTGTTTGTAATTTTCCAATAATACAAATCGTTGCACTTTTCCGCTTGTGGTTTTTGGAATTTTTTTAACCGGAATAACTTTATAAACATTAATCCCAATTGATTTTAATATTACCTCTTTTATCTTATTATAAAGCTCAAGAAATTTTTCCGCATTACTTTTAAAATAAACGAATATTAACAGAACTTCTTGATTTAGTGATTCTTCATATAAACCCGCAGCCACAATTTTACCCAAATCAAGGTCTTCAATCGATAAACAAACTCTTTCAATATCATGCGGATAATAATTATAACCGTTTATAATTATTAATTCTTTTGAGCGTCCCGTTAAATAAAGTTTGTTGTTTTTTAAAAATCCTAGGTCCCCTGTATTTAACCAGCCGTTTTTTATTAATTGTTCGGTTGCTATTTTGTTATTGTAATAACCGCTTGTAACACTATCACCCTTTAAATGAATATTTCCAATGTACTTCTCGGGTACATTTTCCCCTTTATCATTAGTTATTTTTACTTCCATTTCCGGAATAAAATCACCTTCGCAAACAAAAGATAAACAATTATCTGAAGTTTCTTCTGTTTCTAAAATTTTTTGGCCTATATTAAGTTGTAATCTATCAAGATGAATAGTTTCAAAATTTGTCTTGTAATCCGAAATAGTTGCAATCAAACCTATTTCGGCTAACCCATAACCCGGGGTCATGGCGGAATATTTTAATCCGTACGGTTTTAAAGCATTTAAAAAATCATCACAAAGTTTAGGTGATATGGGTTCCGCACCATTGGCAATTATTCGCACATTCGACAAATCCCAATCTGCATTATCCAGCATTTTAGTAAAGCCGATAAAATGTTTTAATCCATAATTTGGCGAACAAAGAATTGTTGATTTATGTTCGGTCGTTTTATCCATCCATAAGGCCGGCCGGCGCACAAACAAACTTGTTTCAATCAGTACTTGATTTATTCCGGCTAAAAGGGGTGTAATATGCCAGCCTATTAAACCCATATCATGTGTTAATGGAAACCAGCTAAGGAATGAATCGTTAAAATCTATTTTTGATTTTTTAATATATGCCGAGGATGTAATAACTAAATTTTTATGCGTTAGGATAACCCCTTTAGGGAATCCCGTTGAACCTGATGAATATTGTATAAAAGCTATATCTTCCGGATTTATCTTTTCCGATGTATAATCCGGCTTTTCGTCTATTTCATTTATTAAAATTAATCTTTCTTTAATTTTTTCATAAATTATTTCAAATCCATTTTGTTGTGCGTAACTTTTAAGATTTTCAAAGGCTGTTTTGGTTGTTATAATATATGGCGATATTAAATTTTCCCATACTTTAAATAGTTTTAACTTATGTTCTTCGCTATTTCCAATTGTTACCGGAACAGCTTTTATTTTTGCGGTTAAACAGCCCCAAAAAACCGGGACAAAATCTTTGTTGTTATCTAAAAGAATAATTATTTCATTATCAGCCGGATTTACTTTTTCCCGTAAATAACCCGCAATTCCAAGTGCTTTATTATATAATTCCTTATATAATAAAAAGTAACTTCCATTGTTATCAATAAATGTAATTCCGTTATTACCATCCGCACTTTTTTTTAATGCATCTATTAAATTGATATATCTGTTTTGTATCAAAAAAGTACTCACTTTTAATATTATTGGTAAAAGACATTAATACTTTATTTGTTAAGCTTATAAAACTTAAGTTTAATTTCACTTTTATTACCGCATGAAGGGCATTCATATTCGCCCAAAGAAGTTAAACCGTTTTCAATCCAATCGGCTTCTTTATATGGTTTTTTATCGTATTCGGAAGTTTGACAATTATTACATTTGCAATAATAACTTACCTTTCCGTTTTTCACTTCCATAATAACCGCACCTGAAAGAGCCATCACCATTATTTAATTCCTTTGTAAAATTCATACTTTAGTTTTTAAATATATCAGTTAATATATTGCAATTACATTATGGATATCACTTTATAAATATTGTTTTTACTCTTGTTTCTTTATTACTTCAAATTTGAATCATTGTGTTATTTATATATCAAAACCAAGATACAAATCTTTTACATAATATCTTCTTAACGCAAAAGAGGATATTAATTTTTCTTGCACTTGTGATGTTCCTTCAATTATCTCAAGAATTCTGGCTTCTCTGAAAAGTTTTTCAACAGGAAATTGATTCCAACAGCCGTTGCCGCCGTGAACCTGTAAAGCTTGGTTAGTTATTTCTACCGCGGCTTTTGAGGTAATATATTTAGCTATGTTTGTTTCCATTACACTATCGGAATGATTTTCTTTTCTCATTTGGGCGGTTTTTTCGCATAATGCTCTGGCAGCATGTAGTTTTGCGGTTGACTGGCCAATCATCTGCTGAATGGCTTCGTGTTTATAAATTTTAACTCCAAACTGCTCTCGTTTACAAGCATAAGTCACCATTGCCTCCAATGCTGCTTGTCCAATTGCAATGCCGCCCCAGGCAATACTATAACGTCCATGATCCAGTGCAGTGGAAACAATAAAATTTAATCCATTGCCTTCACCACCTAATAATTTAGATGAGGGAACAACCACATTATTAAATTCTATTTCCGAAATATGAACCCCGCTTCCGGCCATAAGTCCCGAAATTTCTTTTATTTCTATTCCTTCTGATTTTTTATCTACTAAAAAAGCAGACACATTATTTTCACCTGAACCTATGACAATAAAAAAATCAGCAATACCTGCAAACGAAATCCATTTCTTTTTTCCGTTTATAATATAAACATTATCTTTTTTTTCATATTTTGTTGTAACGTTTTTTGCATCACTGCCTATTTTAGGTTCACTTAACGCAAAAGCACCAATTTTATCACCGGTTGACATATCAAACAAATAATCTTTTTTCTGTTCTTCACTTCCCCACCTTAAAATTGCGCTGCCAACCAATGAGTTATGAACTGTTAATAATGCCCTTGTAGCCTGACACACTTTTCCAACAGATTCCGTAAATTTTCCATACTCCAAAGGATCCAAATTTAATCCGCCATATTCAATAGGGAAAGTTGGAGTTAAATAGTGTTCTTTGGCTAATTTTTTAATTAATCCTTTTGGGTAAACACCCAACTTATCAATCTCAGGAACAAGCGGGCTTATCTCTGATTTAATAAAATCTTTGTGATTTTCGATATTATATAACATTTTTAACCGGTAATTTTACTGTTAATAAATTTTACAATATTATCTACACTATTAAAATTATCTAAACGCAAATCGGTATTTTCAACTTTTATATTAAATTTGTTTTCAACGTACGTAACAAGTTTCATTGCAAATAGTGAATTTACAAATCCAAGTTCAAAAATATTATCCGAATCCGTAAATTCAGCTTCATCATCAAAAACAAGCAGATTTTCATCTATAAATTCTCTTACATTTTTATTTAATTCCATTCATTCTCCATTAATAGATTAACAAATTGCTGGTTCGGGTTAATTATTGTCAAATCATTGTTAAGAATAACCAAATCATCGTTATTTTGATTGTCAACTTCAATAAAGTTGGCAAATTTTAACGTAATATACATCGACCTGTTTTTTTGTGTGTGTAAAAATTCGGCGGTTAATTTTTTTGACGCTGTTTTGGCGGCTTTAATTATTTCATTTAATAAAATTGTACCTATTCCGCGTGTCATTACTCTGCACGATAAAATAAATAGTTTTATTCGCCATTCGTTATTAAGTTTTTCAATTAATACCAAACCTATTTTTCCGTAAGTACCGTAAATATCATTAAGTTCGGCGGTCAGTAAAATATAATTATCCGAATTTATTATTTTTTGTAGTTCTTTATAATCGTATGTAACACCTGTTGTGTTTAATTGGTGTGTTCGTATTGTTAACTCTTTTACTCTTGCCAAATCGTTTTCTTTGGCACGTTGAATTTTTAATTCCATTTTTAAAGATTTAACAAATTCTTCTTTTGGACCTGTAAATCTCTCTTCTTCGTTTTTCCTTTTTATATCTTCAAGATATAATTTTCTTCGGTGTGTCGAGTCTTCTGTAATAAAACCGGGATTCAACGACGGATATTCTAATAACAACTTGTAATCAGCCGCATCAATGCACACTACTTCGGGCAGAGTAAAATTTACTTCGTCTTTTTCGTACTTCTGATCATCTATAAACATAATTGTATCAAGCCCGATATTTAAATTATCGGAAATTTTTTTTACCGAAACCGATTTATTGTTCCAATTTATTTCCGGATATAGGAAATATTCAAGCAATCCCAAATCTAATAATTTTTCTGTTGCTGTTTGATAGTCATTTTTGCTTGCAATAGAATGCAATATTCCCCTTGAATCAAGCGTTTTAATAATTTCCGCAACACCTTCCTTTAATGTTACGTTTTTATCTTCCAGCAGAATTCCATTCCAAAGGGTATTGTCTAAATCCCATATAACACATTTAATTTCTTTCATAGTCTAAACCCTGTTGCATGTCAATAATTAAAAAACCCTTTGCCGGATTTTTTGCCCAATGTTCCCGCTTCCACCATTTTAACAAGTAAATTACACGGTAAATATTTGGGATCGTTAAATTCATCATGTAATACAATTAACGAATACATAATAGTATCAAGTCCAATTAAATCGGCAGTAGCCAAAGGTCCCATTGCATGCGAAAAACCAAGCTTAAATATTTTATCCACATCAGCCGGTTTGGCAACCCCTTCCTCAACCGTTCTTATGCTTTCATTTATTGTAACCATTAACACACGGTTTGAAACAAATCCGGGACCATCATTTACAACTGCTGTTTTTTTATCTAATGTTTTTAAGAAGGCTAATGTTTTATTAATTGTTTCTTCCGAAGTTTTTTCCCCCTTAATTACTTCAACAAACTTTTTAAAGGGCACCGGATTCATAAAATGAGTACCTATTATATTTTGTGGGAAGTTTACTAAAGATGCTATTTTGGTAATTGGAATACAACTTGTATTTGAACTTACAATTGTTTTATCGGTTAAAATATCGTTTAATTTTATGTATAATTTTTTCTTTGCTTCCCAATTTTCCACTATATTTTCAACAATAAATTCCGTCTCTTTTATATCATTTAAATCGGTGGTAAATTTGATTAAGCCAAATATCTCTTCAATAGTTTGGGTTATTACCGGATTTATCATTTTAAATAATCGGAATTGCTGATTTATTTTATTTTTGGCGGAATCCAGAACAATTTCGGAAATGTCGTATAAAACGACTGTGTAATTATGCAGAGCAAGATCAAGAGTTAAATCGCAGCCCATTACACCGGCACCAAGCACACCAATTTTTTGTAATTCCATTTTTATTTCCTATAGTTATCAACATTAATGTATTATTATTTCGGTAGTACTTAATACAAATCCGCGCACAAATAAAATAGCCTGTTTTGCCAAAACACACTATTTTATCCGCTTGCAAAGTAACATATAATAGGGCCAAAAGTCAAGTATGGTTTAAAATTATAGACACCTAAATTTTCTTTTTAGATTTGCAAAAAGTAATATAAAAATTGATTTCCGATTCAATAATCAGAAATTATAAAATGATAGAATATGCATAAATTAACCGATTATAACAAAATGAATACATTTACACACTATTTTAATAAAACCAGTCAAAAACCGAATTTACATACCAGAGAATAAACATATTTTTATATAATTATTCCTCGGCTGTATCCATTGCCCAAATAAATAAGAAAAAAGTCCTTTTTAATTACGGTAATTATTGATATTTCTAAGATTTTGGGGAGAGCTGCCAATTAGTCCTCAAGAGCCTTTGTAACCAAATACAATTATTTTTTAATAAAAATTAGATTTTAAAAGAGTTTACGGACGTGAATTGGGCTATTTTAGTAATTGTTTTGGATTAGTTTGTTACAAAAAGTCCTCTCAATTATTAAACAACTAAAAATTAATGATCTATATATAAATAGTTTTCTTTTATAACGTCATTTGTATCTTAACCATTTCATAACTCATTAGACAAATAGTAGAAAAACATTATTTGATAACGAACCTAAATTATTAACCAAAGGTCGTTAATATTTTCATGTTTAATTATCATTAACTATTGCATTAATTCTTTTTTAGCTTGAGAAATCAACAACTTATCTTTTAATTCCATTGTTTTTTACATTATTTATCTGTTTAATTTCAATTAAAAGCTGCACACTAAATTCCTCAGCCAAAGGAACTAATCCCTTTTTCATCCCTTTGACCTATTGAATTCTTATATCTAATTATTGATTATACAAATAGAAAAAAACTATATATGCCTATTTAATTGGCATCAAAATATTTAGTCACAATATAATTAAAGTATAATAAAGGAGCACCATTATGTTAAACGAAGTAAAAACCCTAAAGGGATATAAACTGGATAGTATTGACGGTGAAATTGGCGAAGTTAAGGAATTCTACTTTGATGATCATCATTGGACAATTCGTTATCTAATTGCCGATACTGGCGGCTGGCTTTCCGGACGGAAAGTGCTGATCTCCCCCTATGCACTACTTACAGCAGATAAAGAAAAAGAAAATATTGCTGTTAACTTAACAAAAAAACAAATTGAAGACAGTCCTTCTTTAAGCAGCGATAAACCGGTTTCGTTACAATACGAAGAGGATTATTACGGATATTACGGCTGGCCAATGTATTGGGACGGCCCGAACATGTGGGGAATATATCCATTCATTTTACGCGATAACGAAAAAAAAAGAAAACCAATCAAAACTCAAAGGAAATGGGATCCGGCTTTACGCAGCACAAACGAAGTAACCGGATATGATGTGGAAGCAACCGATGGAGATATAGGCCACATTGAAGATTTTATTGTTGACGATGAAACTTGGGCAATCCGTTATTTAATAATTGATACAACAAACTGGCTGCCGGGTAAAAAGGTACTAATTTCACCCAAATGGATAGAGAAAGTAAGCTGGGATGAATCCAAAGTTTTCATCAATTTATCCCGCGAAAGTATCATGCAATCGCCTGAGTTTACCGAAACATCACTACTGACTCGGGATTATGAATCGGCATTACATAAACATTATAAACGCTTAAAATATTGGGAAACTGAAGTTGTTCCTGATGAACACGAAATTGACGTGTAAAACATAAAATTATTTTGAATACTAAATTGAATAGGGATTGACCTATTCAATTTGTTATAAACCATAAAATAGTCTTTTTATTTCTTAAACTTATATAGAATAAACAAAATTATTTTAATAGTAAAATTTCAAATAATTAAATAACAATTTAACTCACAATATTAAAAAGATAAAAGCATGAGCAATATTAATATTAAATATTTAACAATTATAGCAGTGGTGTTAGTAGTTATTTTTTTATACTGGGGCAGCGGTACAATGATGAATGGCGATAGAACCGGAATGATGCACGAGGATAGCGGGATGTTTAGAAATAATTGGGAGTGGTTTGCATCTATTTCCATTATTGCTTTTGCTGTTTTTACCGGCTGGCTTTACATTCACAAAAAGAAAGGATTAAATAAAGGAGATAATAATGACAGAAATTAAAATTGAAAAGAAAAAAATAATTTGGCCTTGGTTATTATTAGGTCTTGGTGTTGCCGCCCTGCTTGTTTATTACCTGGCAAAAAATTATTCCAACCAAGAATTAAAAGAAGAACCTGAAGGTGCCAAACTTATTAATACAAAAGGTAATAATAGTATGGTTCAAGATTATGTAAGTTTTATTGAAAGCGACACAAATAAAATGACTCTTGATCATGCTTTTACACATAAAGCACTTTATAAATTAACCGATGCAATAAATGCTATTTCAGGTCAAGTTGGTTACCAAGTTAATGCAGACTTGGAGAAAGTAAAAAAATATGCTGATATGATTATTGTAAATCCATTTGAAACTACTCACGCCGACAATATTAGGTTATCGTCTGATATTTTAACGAATGAACTGCAAAACATTCAAAAAACTTATTACCCCGAATTATCAAATGAAATAACCGAATTAAAAAATGCGTCATCATCAATTAAACCTGAAATTCTTGCATTGGATCAAAAAGAAACAATAAAAGCTTTTTTTAGTAAGGCAGCATATTTACTAAAAAAAGTGAATGAAACAAACTAAATGGGAATTCAAACTATGTCTAACAACGAAAAAAATCTTTATTATTTAGAGGATCTTCCCGATTATCAAGTAGCAACGGATTATTGTGATGTTAGAGGCTGGAATGTTATAGATGCCGATAATAGAATAGTAGGGAAAGTGACAAATTTATTGGTTAATAAAAAAACCGAACGAGTAATTTATTTGGATGTTGAAGTTGATAAAACTTTAATTGAAGAAGGTTACGACACATATCAAGTGCCCGAAAACCAAGGTGTGCACGGATTTTTAAACAAAGAAGGTGAAGACCACCTTATTATTCCAATTGGAATGGCTAAATTGGATGAAGATAATAAGAGTGTACATACAAACCATATTAATCATAATACATTCAAAAAAGCCAGACGATTTATCAAAGGAGCAGATATCGGCCGTGAATATGAATCGGTATTACTGCGCCATTATATAGCCGATGACACATCCGACATTGAGGTTTTGTATGAGAAATTTTATAAAGTTAAAGCGTTTGACGATTCATTGAGGCACAGCAATTCTTAATAAATAGTAAATTTTACCTATAAATTAATGGGAAAAATTGTGTTCTATTAGAAAATGGCTTTGATGATTTTTTCTACAAGATTGTCAAAGTCGCTTTTATTATAAGGAAATTTATTAAACAAACTCCAACAGAAATCATTTAATTTGGGAATATATTAAATTATTCCAAATTTCAAAACTCCCGGGTTACTGTAACAATAAAATATAGGATGCAAATTAACAATCGGGTACAAAGTTCTCTCTTACAATAATTTACACATAAAAACATATAATTATAAAAGGAAAAATTAATGAAAATTCAAATTAATACCGACCACAATATCAAAGGTCACGAACATTTAATTACAAAATTTACCACAGCAATAGAAGACGCGCTTAATCGAATCAGCAATCACATTACCCTGCTGATAGTACACTTAAGCGAGGAGAATGGCCATAAGACAGGCCCAAACGATAAAAGATGTTTGATGGAAGCCCGCCTTGAAGGAAGACAACCTATAGCCGTAACAAATAATGCCGACACACTAGAACAAGCTGTTGACGGATGTACGGATAAGTTAATTAATACCATTGAAAGTATCTTGGGACGTTTGCGCGGGCACAGAAAAAGTGGAGCCAGTTCACATACGGAAATATCGGATTTAGATCAGTTCGAATATTAAAAAGCAACAATCAGGTTTTTTAAAAACCCCTTATGTTTTAGGCGTTGCTTAATTTATAAGGGGATTATTTATTTAATTTACTGAAAATTTATTAATTTACATCCACATTAAACTCCTAAGGTGGATGTCGTTTAAGTCAATTGGGGTTAATTGAGTACCAAAATTTCAGATTAAATCTAAATATAATTAAACATTATAAGAATCAGGGCTAAAGCCCGAATTCTCTTTTCCTAACAACACCAGCCTAAATAGACTGTGTTAAAATTGGGGATTAATAGGTTCAAAGGTGGCACGGCTTTGCCGTGCAGGTAGTTGGTGGGGGTGCGCGTGATTACAGACATTGCACTTCTCCGAAGTGCTTTTGCAGAAATAATAATGCTATAACATACTTTATTACAACAAGTTGGAAGGTATTTAAATAACCCCACCTTTTATGGCATTGTTGTCAACTTAAGGATTATCTATTCTTCATTCTTACAATGCAACCCATTAACATGGTTGTGGTATTTGTTTTTTGAAATCAGACTACTCACATGAAACCCCATTCGGGTAATGGCACTAGGATAGAAAGAGAAATTTTGTAACAAGAGAAAAAATGCATATCTTTGGATAAGAAATCGAGGAAAAAATGCAAAAATTAATGAACGAATATCCAAAATATAAACAAGGAATGCATATAGGAATCTTTAGTGATTTAATACCTACACATATTATTGAAGAATACAAAACAAGAAATAAAATAATAAGTCGCAATAGGGTATACGGATACAACGAAGTAGTCTTTGGACTATTAATGCAAGCATGTTTGGAAGATAAAAGTGAACAAAATACGGTTAAGTTAATAGCCGAATATCAAAATGAAAACATAAAAAGGATGTTAGAAATAGAGGCAATTGAGAAAGAAGAATATGAGAAATATAGAGGCCCCAAAAGACAAGGCCGTCCAAGGAAAAAACATTTAGATGTACCCAAAAGCAAATTGAAACCAATTTCCTTAAATACGGCCTCATTTGATGAAGCAAAAAAAAGAGTAGACGTTGAACTATTAGAAGAAATATTTAGATATACAGCAACAGAAGAGTTCCTCGAACAAACGGAAACACAGAAATGGAATGGTCGCGGAGTTATGGTAGTAGACGGGACAACATTTTTGACAGTAGACACACCAGAGTTAAGGAAATATTTTACACCAAATTTGACTAAAGAAAATGCGACGCCGTTACCAACAGGGCGAATAGAAGGGCTTCTAGATCTATATAGTGGTCACATAGTAGATTATCGTATATCAGATTATGCAACAGGCGAAATTAAACTAATAAAATCGATGTATAAATCAATACCCAAAGGGACGGTATTGCTGGGGGATGATTTGTATTGTAGTTATGGACATTTTGCATATTGTCAAATAAATGAAACAGATTTAATAACGCAAGGGAAAAAGAATAGAAGAGAAACGGTAGTAAAAAGGATAAGTAAAAATGATTGTATAATCGAATGGAGCTGCGCGTGTGATTCTGTATGGCTTGGAGAAAAGGAAGCCCATCCGGCAACAATATTGGTAAGAAAGATAACTGTAAAATTAAAAGACAAAAATAATGAAGAAATGCACATATATACGACATTATTGGATCATAAAAAATATAAAGCAAAAGCAATATCTGATTTATATTTTTATAGATGGGAAATAGAATTATCATTTAAGGAAATAAAATCAGTAATGCAGATGACATACACAAGAGGAAAGACAGTGCAGAGTGTAAAAAAAGAAATAATAAGTCACTTCATAGTGTATAACATAATAAGAAAAATGATACATAAGGTCTTCCAAGCAAACGGGGAAGACATTTTTTCCCTACGAACGTCCGTTCAAGAATGCACTATCCCTAACAAGGTTGATGGTGGTTACGTCGATATATTGGGGCGACGATATGCAAAAAAAAGCACTGGTCGATATCCAGTTAAAAATTTTTCAATATAAAAGAAAAAAGCGGAAAGGAAGACAATACAAAAGGCAATTAAAAACCCTTAAGCTTTCCAAATATAATATTAGGAGTAAATAATATTGATATTATTGAATTATATATCTTTTAACCTTGTGCCATTACCCATTCGGGGTTTTTTATATAATCCTTTAATCCCAATAGAAATTTTTATACTGAAAATCAATTTATTGCGTAATAACGCTGAAAGTCTTACATATCATTAGACTGCGGAACCATTAATACCGGGTTCAACCCCCGAAAGTGGGGTTGCATAAAAGGGAGTAATTTGCTTAAGTTGACACCATTGCCATTTATGGTGGGATATGGTGCAAGGCAAACATTTCGGGCTAAAGCACGAATTCTTAAATATATTATTATTTACTTTTTAAATTAGATGATTTAATCAGTGAATAAGATTACTATCCTCATCAATTATTCATATCTTACTTATGCAACAATCTCCTAAGCAGTAACTTCGTCCGCGGGGGTTTTAATTGTTTTTGATTCAATATCTCCTTCACGGCTTTTGGACATTTTTGCTTTATCCTGAATAAATCTTTCATTAATTGCTGTATCAATTCCAATTGCTTTTAAGGCTTCCGATTTTTCGTTCTCAAATTCGGAACGTATAACCACTATCTGTGCTTCCATTGCTTCGCGTTTACGGTCAATACCCGACCGTTTCCGCCCTATTTCCTGCTGGCGCAACAATTGTTCAGCCTCGTCCTTTGTCTCTTGTGATAACCGTGCCGAGCCTGTTAAAACGCCTTCGGAACCCACATACACATCTAATAATTCTACCCCCTGATCAGTCAGTTTAAATTCTCTGATCTGATTTGAGTGTGCCATACCGCGTGATTTAAGAACATACAACCCTCTATTCCGTTCTCCGCCTTTTTCAATATATAATAAAAGCAGCCATGTATCAATTAATGACGAAACATATACATCAGTACCTTCAACATTAGCTCCATTTGTAGTCAAACTTGTAAAAAAAGCAGTAATTTGTTTCATCTTAAGATAATCGACAAGACGCACCAGCATTGTATTTACTTCAACTTGATTTTTGCCTATCACAAACGAATTTATCGGATCAAGAACAACTACAGCAGGGTTAAATTTATTAATTAATTTTATGCTTGTTGTAAGGTGAGTTTCAAGTCCATAAAGAGTTGGTCGGGCAGCATGGAATTGCAGCAGCCCTTTTTTTACCCATTTTTCCAAATCAATTCCAATGGAAAACATATTTCGCAGAAGCTGGTTTGGAGATTCTTCAAAAGTAAAAAACAAAGCGCGTTCTCCTCTTTTGCAGGCAGCATCTACAAATTTAGCAGCAAGACTTGTTTTACCTGTTCCCGCTGTACCCGAAATAAGAACAGTACTTCCGCGATAATATCCTTTCCCCGATAACATTGTATCAAGGCGTGGTATTCCGGTTGAAATTCTTTCTTCAGTCGAAAAATAATCTAAACCAAGCGAAGTAATAGGTAAAACAGAAAAACCGTCTTCATCAATAATAAAAGGATATTCGTTAGTGCCATGAGTTGATCCGCGGTATTTAACAATTCTTAATCTGCGGATCGAGGATTGCTCATCCACGCGATGATCGAGCAGGATAACACAATCGGAAACATACTCTTCCAAACCCTGGCGTGTTAATGTATTATCTCCCCTTTCACCGGTAATAACGGCTGTAACACCTTTCTTTTTTAACCAGCTGAATAATTTATGTAATTCGGCGCGTACGGCATTTCTATCGGGTATTATAGTAAAAAGCGCTTCCATGGTATCCAATACTACTCTTTTAGCCCCAATACTTTCAATTGCATTATGAACCTTAAGAAATAACATTTTTAAATCGTATTCGCCTACTTTTCCAAGTTCGCCGCGTTCAACATCAATATGTTCTAACCATATTTTTTTTTGTGCCACCAGGGTCTCTAAATCAAAACCTAAAGACGCAACATTTGCTGTCAGTTCCTCCGAAGTTTCCTCAAACGAAACAAATACACCATGTTCATTAAATAGTGTTGCACCCCGCACAAGAAATTCCATAGCAAATAATGTTTTTCCGCAGCCTGCTCCTCCACATACAAGGGTTGGCCTTCCTTTTGGTAATCCTCCACCGGTAATCTCGTCAAACCCCTGAATACTGGTGGGGGATTTTAAAAGAATTTTGCGCTCAAAATTTATTTCTTTTTTTTTCATATAATTTCATCTCCAAATAAATTTAATTTTCTAAAATTAAATTTTTTCTAAATATACTGTACATTCCCTTCTAATTAGTTTGCACTCAAAACAACTTAAACGTTCAGATTTTAACGTTTATATTCAATTTTTTATAACTCTATTTAATAAAATATAATCACCATAACAATAGTCCATAGGGATGAAAAAGGGATTAGTTTTTGGAGGTGAGTATAGTATTATTTTAGTGAGTTATTTTTACGAATGAGAACTGTAAAATGTATGAAATACCGGGAATTACAACTTTAATTTTATTCTATTAACACAATATTTTTATAATTATTTATTTTATAACTTGCGTAAAGTAAATGAAAATTTTGTACCTTTACCTACTTCGCTGTTAACCCAAATTTTACCGCCGTTTCTTTCAATAAATTCTTTACAAAGCGGTAAACCAAGTCCGGTGCCTTTTTCTCCCGTAGTTCCTTTTGTAGTAAAAAGCGAATCAAATTCGAAAATTTTAGATGAGTTTTCTATATTAATACCAATACCCGTATCTTGTATATTTACCTCAATAAAATCATGTTTTTCACTTGCAAAAACTAATATTCGCCCGGATAAATTAGTAAATTTTATAGCATTATCAATAATATTTTGAATTGTCGAAAGAAGCATGGATGAATCGGCAAAAACAAAAATATCCTTTTTTACATTATTAGATATTACAATATCCTTTTTCTTCGCATTTTGAAGTGACATGTCTATTATTGCATTTACCATTTCAAAAAGATTGATTTTAATTGGTTTAAATGTTACCATGTTTCTTTGCATCATTGACCATTTTAACAAATTATCCAACAAACTATAAAGATTTTTTAAATTATCATTTAATCCTTTGCTAAACGATTTTATCTCATCATGCGAAAATTTATCACCTTCCAAAGCAAGCATTTCCGAAAGCCCAAGCAGTGCATGGAAAGGACTTCTTAAATCATGAGCTACAACTGAAAAAAATTTATCTTTGGTTGCATTTAATAATATTAATTCTTCAGTGGTTTTTTTTAAGTTTTCTTCCACTCTTTTGTAGTCTGTTAAATCAATTAAGGCAATTTGGCATTTTTTTTCCGGTTCAAGCAAGTCAACAAGTAATAATCCTTCCAATAATACATGAAAAACCTGATTAGTTTTATTAGTTAATTTAATTTCGCATATTTGTTTTGTGGAATCTTCAAAAACGGTTTTAATAAAATGATTAAATATTTCTTTATCTTCTTGTAAAATTAAAGTTCTAAAACCTTTGCCAATAAGTTTACGTCTTTCTAGTCCAAACAAAACACCAGCACTTAAATTTACTTCTTTTATTAAACCCAACTCGTTTAATGTAAAATAAGGTATTGGTGAAAAATCGAACAGATTTACATACTTATTCCGTGAAACTTCAAGCTCTTCTTGAGTAATTCTAAGTTCTTCGTTTTGATGTTCCAGTTCAACTTGGTGAATTTGAAGCAAGTGTACTAATCTTTGAATATCTCCCATATTTTCAACAACCGGTTTTTGTGGTGTTGCATCGGGTGTATCTTTTACTTTGGTATTACTGGCTTTTTTAGGTTCTTTTTTTTGTAATTTCATCTTTAACTCTTTTTTATACTTTGGTATTGAAATGCAAGAAGAATTAGTTTTGTTTCATTATCTTTATGGTAAACCTGCCGTGCATTTAATAATATCTTTTGGGGGCCATCATTAACAAAATTATATTCAACTTCGTAATCTTCAAAAACATTCTTTTCTGGTATTATTTGTTCTAGAAGTTTCCGCAGTTTCGGAATTTCCCATTTTTTATCATCCAACAAGTAAATATATTTACCAACGGTTTTTTCAGCTTCTGTATTAAACATTTTATAAAAAGACCGATTAGCTGAATGAACTTTTAATTCATGATCAAGTATCAGTAAAGCATCCTTTACCGTATCAACAATATTATCAGCATATTCTTGAGCAATTTTAATTTCCTTGTTCAGCTTATTAACTTCTTCATATACTGTTTTAAGATTATTAATATCCGTAAAAGTAATTACTACTCCGTCTATAAAATTATTTGTTGTCCTATAAGGCAATATTCTCATTTGATACCAATGTCCATCATTGCTTTGCACTTCCATTTCCTTAAACATTAAGGTTCTTAAAACTTCTTTTGTATCTTCAATTAATTTTTCATATTTAAGATTTGTAGCAATATGGTTCATAGGCCTTCCAATATCCGAAGGAATAAGATTAACAACCTTAGTTGCGTGGTTAGTAAATCTTTTAATAACCAAATTATTATCTAAGAAAATTGTAGGTATATCAAATCCATCCAATAAATTTTTCATATCATTATTAATAACCGATAATTCGTCATTTTTATTTTGAAGTTCGGTATTAACTGTAATTAATTCCTCGTTTAACGATTGCAATTCTTCTTTTGATGTTTCTAATTCTTCATTTGAACTTTGCATTTCTTCATTGGTGGACTGCATTTCTTCGTTGGTTGATTTGAGTTCTTCATTTGATGTTTCCAATTCCTCTATAGTTGCTCTTAGATTTTCCTTAGTCGTTTTTAATTCGCGTGTTAATTCTTTAATAAAATTTTCAGAATTATTTTCATAACGAATTTTATTGGAACCCGCAGCTTTTTTTTGCGGCTCAACATCCTCAATAATAATCAACAAAGTACCCAACATTGATGCCGGTTCTTTTATCGGTTTAACAGTAAGGTTTATTGATTGGGTTATTCCATTGGATTTAACTTTTATTCCTTCGGAAGTTAACTGCTTTTTGCCGGATAATACTTTTCTAACTAAAGATGAAAGCTCCTGCTGCAATCCTTCACATGCCATCTCAAAAATATTCAATTTTGCTTCACCATGCGAAAGTTCAAGATATTTACCTGTTTTCCCATGGATATAAATTAAATCTCCATTTTCGGTAATTATTGCACAATTTGGGGAATAATTTTGTAATATTATTTTTTCGGCTAATTGAGTAATATTTTTAGCATCATTTTTTTTGATGCTTGTATTAACATCATAAGTTTTTTCCATTGTTCGCGAAACCGGATATTCCATAAATAGTTTTGTTGAATAAATTGAATCTCTTCTTTTATAAATTTTCCATTTCTTGTCTGCCATTGTAAACAGATCCACAAACCCGCCAATTGTTTCAGAAGAACCAAGAAAAAGTATACCGTTGGGCGAAAGACTGAAATGGAAAAGCGGAATTACTTTTTTTTGTAACTCGCTGTTAAAATAAATCAACAAGTTTCGGCACGAGATAAGATCAAGTTTAGTAAACGGTGGGTCTTTTATTATACTTTGGGTTGCAAAAACCAGCATTTCTCTAATTTCTTTACGAACATGATATAAGTTACCATCGGTTGTAAAAAAATTATTCAAACGTTCTTTGCTTACATCAGCTTCAATACTCGAAAATATTCCTGTACGTGCTTTTTCAATATTGCTATTATCAATATCAGTAGCAAATATCTGTACATTTAGATATTTTTTCTGTTCAAGAATACATTCGCGTAAAATAATTGCAATTGTATAAGCTTCCTCACCCGTAGAACATCCGGGCACCCAAATTCGTATATGACCGTTATCAGGTTTGTTTTTTACCAAATCATATATTATTATTTTCATTTTTTCAAAAGCTTCCGGATCCCTGAAAAAACTTGTTACACCTATTAAAAACTCGTTAAATAAATTTTCTATTTCTTTTGGGTTTTCCTGAAGCAGCCTTATATAACCGGGAATAGTATCTAACTGAGCACTATTCATTCTCCTTTCAACACGTCTGCAAATTGTATTTTGTTTATAAAGTGAAAAATCGTGACCGGTGTGGTTTCGTAACAATATGAAAATTTTTTGAAAAGAATCTGATATTTTACCGTCTGTTATTTCTTTATCAAACAAAACATTATTTACATTTGACGCGATATATTTAATTAACTGATTTGGCATTTCTTCCGGCGGAAGAATATAGTCAACCAACCCTGTTTTAATTGCGCTTCTTGGCATACCGTCAAACTTTGCCGATTTTGGATCCTGAACCATTACCATTCCCAATTCGCTTTTAACTGCTTTTAAACCGATTGTCCCGTCCGAAGCCATACCGGAAAGTATAATGCAAATTGCCTTTTCACCCATATCTTTTGATAGAGATTTAAAGAAATAATCAATTGGAAGTCGAAATCCATGTGGTTCAAGCGGTTCAATAAGTTGAATAACACCATGAAATATTGCAATATCCCTATTGGCCGGAGCAACATAAACATAATTTGGCTTAATCACCATTCCATCTTCTGCCTGAAACAATTTCATTTTTGTCGATTTTTGGAGTAATTCCGGCATTATGCTTACATGATTTGGATCTAAATGGGATACAACAATAAATGACATACCTGAATTTTCGGTCATGTTTCCAAAAAATCTTTCAAGTGCCTCCAACCCTCCGGCGGAGGCACCAATCCCGGCCACATAAAATGAATCAATTGTATGGGACACTTCTAAGCTATTTTTCTTTTTTTTAGCTGTAGATTGTTTTGAAATGCCTTTTATTTTCATAACACCAATTATCTAAAATTTTATAAAATATTTTCAAGAGGAATGAATAAATAAAATGAAGGAAATATTTTTAATCCAGAAAGTAATTTACTCATTGTAATAAATTCGTTTAATATCAACTTAACCATTTAATCTTCATAATGCAACGATATTATTATAATAAAATAAGTTTTTCTTTCTGTCTTAAACAACAATAAAAATATTCAGTTATTTATAATTCCCAACTTCTTGTTTAGTTTATATTTAAATCTGCAATAGCCCTTCTTTTATTATTAGTTTTATTTGCATATTGAACTTTAATTCCTCTATAGTTTTCCATACCCAATTTTGCATTTGCATAACCTCTTTTTTTGGCATATTCGTAAAGTATAGCATACAATATTTTTCGGGTTCGGTGTAATCTCGACCGTATTGTTCCAATTGGACAATCAACAAATTCAGCGGTTTCTTTATATGAATAACCTTCAATATCGCACAAAAATAATATTGTTCTAAATTCATCCGGCAAAATTGATAAAGCTTCTTCAACTTCGTCTTCCAGAATATCATTAAATACATCTTTTTGGTAATGTTGAATAATTATATCTTCCAATTTGATATTTTCATAAAAATTTTCAATATCATCGTAATCAACCTGTGTGGGTTGTTTAGTTTTTTTACGGTAATTATTTATAAATATATTTTGCATAATTTTATAAAGCCAAGCTTTTGCGTTAGAACCTTTTTCATATTTGTCAAAAAATTTATATGCTTTCATCAAAGTATCTTGTAATAAATCCTTTGAATCATCTAAATCTCTTGTCATCTTAAGAGCATAATTCCTAAGGAAACTCAAATGAGGAATTAACTCGGTATTAAACGCAGTGTTTTTTTGTTGTGCAATTATAATTTCATTCATAAAACCATTCCAATTTAAATCATTTATTTAGTAAGTTCTTATACATCTTTTAATTATTTAATATAACTTTCAGTGCCTTTTCGATTGCTGCATTTTCAAATGTATCATAAGCACTCATAATTTCACACAGTTTGAATCGATGAGTAATTAACTTTTCTGGTTTTATTCGGCCTGATAAAATAGTTTTTAAAAGCATTGGAGTTGTTACAGTATCGACCAAACGTGTTGTAATTGTAATATTTTTTGACCATAATATTTCAAGGTGTAAATTTACACTTTTACCGTGAACACCAACATTTGCAATAAAACCACCGGCAGTAATAATCAATTGACAAATATCAAATGTTTCGGATAATCCAACTGCCTCAATAGCCACATCCACACCCTTGCCGTTTGTTATTTTTTTTATTTCCTCAACCGCATTTTTATTGACTAACTTAGTTGCACCAAATGTTTGTGCAATTTTTAATCTATTCTCGTCCGTATCAACCATAATAATTTCGGCAGGAGAATAAAATTGTGCGGTTAATAAAGTTGCAAGTCCAATTGGTCCTGCTCCTATTATGGCAACGGTATCCCCGGGTTTAATTTGACCCTTAAGAACTCCGCATTCATAACCTGTCGGCAGAATATCACTTAACATTACAATTGCTTCTTCATTTACCCCTTCAGGAATATGATGAAGACTATTATCGGCATGAGGGATTCTTACAAACTCGGCTTGTGTACCGTTAATTAAATGACCAAGTATCCATCCTCCGGTTTCACAATGTGAATACATTCCTTTTTTACATGCGTCACAGCTGCCGCATGATGTTATACAGGAGATTAGCACCTTATCACCAACCGAAAAATTTGTAACACCTGATCCTACGCTTTCTATTACCCCAATTCCTTCATGCCCAAGAACCAACCCTTCAACAACTTCCGGTACATCACCTTTCATAATATGCAGATCCGTTCCGCAAATTGTGGTTTTAGTAATCCTTACAATTGCGTCGGTTGAATTTTTAATAATGGGTTTCTCTTTTTCTTCCCATTTGCGGTTACCCGGACCATGATATACTAATGCTTTCATAAATTTTCTCTTTCCCTTTATTATAATCTCAATATTCTTTTTTCCAAAACATTGCCCAGCCTAACAACACACTTAAAAAAAAGCTCGCAATGGTTGGTATCCATAACCAGCCAATATTGTCCATAAATCCATTTCCGAATTTTTCATTGTTCATCATTGTCATTGTAACTGCTCCTCCGCAAAACAAAAGGAATACAACAGCTACAATTATAAAAGCTAAGGCAAGCGGTGTGTTATTTATTGTTTTCATGATAATTCTCATTTTATTTACATAACCGTTTATAATAATTTGATATTATACTATTAATTCAACCCGCCATCTTCCGCTGCTTTTTTTAGTTTTTCATTTGCAAAAATTGCAATTTCAACACGTCTATTACTTAATTTTCCATCTTCATTATCGTTGGAAGCAATTGGTTCTTTTTCCCCAAGACCTACAACCGAAAATCTTGAAGAAGATACTCCCTGCATTTCTGTATAATCCGAAACTGCTCTTGCTCTTTTTTCAGATAGTGATTGATTATATTGTTCAGTACCATCCGAGTCGGTATGACCTGTTACTAAAATATTAGTATCAGGATATTTCTTTAAAATTATTGCTAGTTTGTCGATATTTGTTTTTGCCCCAGGCTGTAATGTTGAAGAATTGGTGGCAAATAAAATTCCCGAGTCAAAGGTGATTTTAATACCCTCCCCAACTCTATCTATTTTTGCTCCCGCAATATCATTTTGCATTTCTTCAGCTTGTTTATCCATATAATTTCCAATCAACGCTCCTGCAGTACCACCAACCGCTGCACCTATTATTGCCCCTAAAACAGTATTCCCTGCATAATGACCAATTACGCCTCCTACTAAACCACCGCCTACTCCGCCTATTACTCCGCCCTTTACAGTATTACTTGCACTGCATCCATAAATAAAAACGGATAATACTAAAGACGAAATAAAAATAATATTTGATAACTTTTTCATTTTGATTTTCCGATAACTTTTATATTTGTAATACTTTTAATTATTTTAACATATAATAAAAGCGGTTTTTATACCGCTTTTATTATGCAATCATTTATAAATCTATTTATTATCTTTTGAAAGTAATTTAACTTCAACTCTTCTATTCATCGAACGTCCTTCAACTGTATCATTAGTTGCAATTGGATTTTCTTTTCCATAACCAACTATTTTTAGACAATTTCTTTTAACATCTCGGCTAATCAGATAATCAACAACAGCTTGTGCACGTTGTTTAGAAAGTTTTTTATTATAGCTAGCTGAACCGATACCATCCGTATATCCGCCAATTTCCCAAAGATAATTTGGATGATCTTTCATTGTTGTTACTAATGGTTCAAGAGCGGTATGAGCGTTAGGTAATAGTTTTGCTTTATTAAATTCAAAATTTGCGTCTCCGCTAAGAACTAAAGATTCAATTTCGACAGGTTGTACAATAACTACTGTATCTTTAATTACCGGTTTAATTTCGCATCCGTCTTTATCTACATTAACACCCATTGGTGTGTTAGGGCATTTATCAAGATAATTAGGTACTTTGTCTCCATCTGAATCAAGTGGGCAGCCATTTAGATCTACCTTTACATTTCCAGGAGTATCAGAACATTTATCAAGATAATCAGGTACGCCATCATTATCATAATCTAACGGGCATCCATTACCATCAACCTTAACACCTGATGGGGTATCAGCACATTTGTCAAGATAATCTGCTACACCGTCTTTATCTCCGTCAAGTGGACAACCAAACTCATCAACCTTTACTCCAATTGGAGTGCTAAAACACATATCATCAGTATTTGCTACACCATCACCGTCATCATCTTTTGCTCTTCCAAAATTATACGATAGTCCTGCTGTTAAAGTATAAAAAAGGTCATTATTTGATCCAATTTTTATGTCATCAAGAAAATCTTTTGTTCCAACAACTAATCCAGCCGCAAAATTTACACTCATACTTTTTGACACCATAATACGCACACCGGCATCTCCGTTATAACCAAGCATATGAGTATAATATACTTTTGCATTATAACCCTGCAATTTATTTCCATTACCATCTTTTGGATAAAACCAAAGATTAGAAACACCAAAACCTACCCATGGGTAAATTGCATCACCAATAGATAATGTGTAAAAAGCACCGCCGCCATACATTTCAATTTTAGTCGAAAATTCATTAGTTGAGTTCCCTGATTGTACAGGAGCGTCTTTACCGGCAATAAATCCGGTTTGTCCAAAAATTCTTACTCCAAAATTTCCCTGACCTGTAGATGGAAAATAATATTCTAACGAGGCCTTACCGGTATAGTTTATTTTTTTTGTTGTATAATCGGTAAATCCCAATGTTACTCCGCCTTCACCAGTAATTGCAAATACACCTGACATGGCATTTTTTCTTTGTGGTTCAAACGAATCTTGAGCAATGGCCAACTGGGTTATGCTCAGAAGAATTAAAAATACAAATGTAAATAGTTTCATTTTTTGTTCCTTTTTGTTATAATTATGCATAATTATTTTTTTAATTAAAGAAATATCTTATTCCAAAACCGGCATCAAGTCCAAACCCGGTAGATGCAGTTAATTGTAAAACAGGTACTAATTCAACAAATATATCAAGTGGTGTTGAACGAGGCAGCCAAGCTATACCAAGTACTCCTCGTATTCCAAAGGATTCGTCATATCCGCCGCCGCTGTTAAATCGCCCACCAATTCCATAATATAGTGGAAATCTTTCAGTTGAACTTATTGCATTAAATGAATGCCATAAATAATCCATATGAAAATGTACACGGCTTCCATTATCATAATTCCCCTTATACGAAATACGATCGCCTCCAACTGAAACACCAAGCCCAAAATCGAAAGCATTCACTCTTGATGTCCATAGTTTTGCGCTCAATCCGGTTGGTTCGCCTATTACAAATCCCAATCCAAATCCGCGATCCTGAGCTTCAATTGGTTTAATTATAATCATCATCATAACTAAAGCCATTCCTAAGTATAGAATCTTTTTCATTTTTTTACTCCTTTTATTATTTTAATTTCTATTGGTGTTACAATTAGTCATTCATTAATTGGGAATTTGTTTTTCTTTAATTATCAAAAACCTATTTTTGAACACGCTGTAAAGTACATGGAAGTAAAGGAGGAATCAATCGGGCAAAGGGATGAAAAAGGAACTAATCCATTTGGTGGAGAATAACTAATCGATAAGATTGACCAATAATTGTGTGATTATTTAACAAAGTTTCAGCTTTTTTGCGTTATTTTTAAGGAAGACTTAAATAATTATGAATTGTGAATTGCCTCCGGTTATTACATGAATCACTATTTTTTATTCTTTTAATTTATAATTCATCATTCATAATTTATAATTGCTTTATATTGCCTCCGGTTATTGTATGAATCACTATTTTTTATTCTTTTAATTTATAATTCATCATTCATAATTTATAATTGCTTTATATTGCCTCCGGTTATTACATGAATCACTATTTTTCATTCTTTTAATTTATAATTCATCATTCATAATTGTTTTATATTTCCTCCGGTTATTACATGAATCACTATTTTTCATTCTTTTAATTTATAATTCATCATTCATAATTTATAATTGCTTTATATTGCCTCCGGTTATTGTATGAATCACTATTTTTTATTCTTTTAATTTATAATTCATCATTCATAATTTATAATTGCTTTATATTGCCTCCGGTTATTACATGAATCACTATTTTTCATTCTTTTAATTTATAATTCATCATTCATAATTGTTTTATATTTCCTCCGGCTATTACATGGCCCGCTATTATTTATTGTTATAATTTTTAATTCATCATTCATAATTCATAATTCATAATTCATAATTGCTTTATATTGCCTCCGGTTATTACATGAATCACTATTTTTCATTCTTTTAATTTATAATTCATCATTCATAATTCATAATTGTTTTATATTTCCTCCGGTTATTACATGGCACGCTATTATTTATTGTTATAATTTTTAATTCATCATTCATAATTCATAATTTATAATTGCTTTATATTGCTTATAAAAAAAGGCTGCCAATTACGGACAGCCTTGTTGAAATTTGTGATTAAAATTATTTTTTAATTATTTTAAATACAATTCTTCTGTTCATTGTTCTGCCTTCAACAGTTTCATTATCCCCAACAGGATTATTTTTTCCATAACCAACAACTGTTAGTCTGGATTCTGTTATTCCTTTTGATACAAGATAATCTTTTACTGTCTGGGCTCTTTGTACTGAAAGTTCCTGATTATATGCATCAGTACCTATATAATCGGTATAACCTTCAATTTCAACATCTACATCCGGTTTATCTTCTAATAATTTAACCGATTTATCCAATACAGGATAAGACTCGGGCAAAAGTTCCGATTTATCGAACGCAAAATTTACACCAACTAAAACTAATCTATCATTTGCAATTGCCATAATATATCTGTCTACTACAACTTCTCTTGTTACTTGTTCAGGTATATGTTTTTTAATCATTTCTTCAATTTTATTATAATCGGTCATATCCTTCATTTCCATTGGCTCTGTAACTCCTTGGCAAGGTTCACATAGTTTTGATTTGTCGCCTTTTTCAAAGAAATAATTTAGACCTAAACTAAGATTGATATACGAATCACGTCCATTTAATTCGTTTGAGGCAATAGCACCGTCAAGTTCGGAATTGTTTGTTACATGATAACCAAATTCTGCAACTAAATCCCAGCTTGGATTTAATTTAAATTGAACACCGGTTCCAATATTTAACTGTGTTCCAAATTTATTGTCATCGGGGAATGCTGTTTGGCTGTTGGAAATAATTTTATAATTACCTCCCACACCGGCAAATACATACGGTGACATTGTTGCACATGGTACAAAAGTATAAATTATATCAAGATCACCGGTAAAAAGGTTTGTTTTTTCCTTAATATAATTAAAGGAAGCATCTTGCCATTCTCCGGTAATATAAGAATAACCGCCTTTGAATCTTACTCCAACATACTCATTAAAATTACGCTGGATTGAAACGTATGCTCCGAAATTTGTATTTAACGATGTTATATTTACCGAAGCAAATCTGGGATAGCTTATACCAAAACCGAGTGCCCAGCTTTCGGCTACTGTTTGTGCTTTAACAACACCAATGCTTATAGTCAACATTAATGCAAGCGTTATTAAAAAATTTTTCATTTCATCTTTCCTATTATGTTTTATTTTGAAATATTGAAATACCGTTTAATTTTTTACTATTAAATTTATTTCTTGTCAATTCTTCAAATAACTAATTGTACTTTATACATTCACTTAAAATATTAAGTGAAGAGACTAAGTCTCTTCACGTTTATTTTTTACTAGGTACATTTATAATTGTATTAACCATAGTTACAGATGCATTAAGACTCAATGCTCTTCCGTTTAATGTTGTTAATATAACATTACCGGCTGTTGAGAAAGTAACACCCGAATAAGCTATTATTGTTCCTACCATGGTTCCGCCGCCTGTTCCATTAATTGTTGCAGCACTTCCAACTTGCCAAAATACGTTTTTAGCTTGTGCACCGTTTACAAGAATAATGCTGCGAGGTAAACCCGGGCCGCCAACTGTTAACGATTGAGCCATTTGGAAAACAAATATAGCATTTGGGTTATTTTGAGCGTCAAGCGTTAAATCACTTGAAGTTATCTTAAATGTTCCCGAAGCTGAAGTATAAGTTCCCGGAGCTAAAACTAATCCGCCTAATTCGCCTGCACCCGGATCAGAACCACCCGGAAGACCAGCAAGATAGTTAAATGCTGCGGTAGCATCAGCCAATGCTTGTTGTGCTATTGCAAAGTTTGGTGCAGTACCCGGAGCCGGTGGTGCACAGAATATTGTTCCGTTTACTGTACCCATATTAAGCGGTGTTTGAGTGTATACATTTCCACCCGTATCATGGAATCCGGTTACTAAAGTTGAAGCTGCGGTTGTGCCAATATCTCCGTTAATTTGAGTAAAAATTCCTTGGTTGGTAATACCAGCACTACCTCCAAAACTTCCAAATGTTGCTGCAGTACCAAGATAAATAACAGGACCGGTTGATGCAAAATTTGCTACTAATGTTGTATTTGCATTTATTGTAAATGTATAACTTGCATTAGTTGAAGCTATTACACCGTTTTTTGTCCAGTTGGTAAATGAATATCCAATATTTGGAGTTGCAGTTACGGTTACAGAAGAACCGGGATTAAAAGACCCTTCTCCGCTTGTAGTTCCGCCGGCTGCAGGAATTGACGATAATAATACTGTAAATTGTATAATAGAAAAGTGAGCTACTAATGTTTTATTGCCGTCTATTATAAAAGTATAACTTGCATTTGTTGACACGGAGGTTCCGTTTTCTGTCCAGTTAGTAAATGTATATCCTAAATTTGGAACTGCATTTACTGTTACTGAAGAACCGGAATCAAATGTTCCGCCTCCGCTTGTGGTTCCGCCTAATGCCGGATTTGAGGATAATGTTACTAAATATTGAATTGCAATAAAATTAGCAACTAATATTCTATTTGCATTTACTGTAAACTGGTAATTTGCATTTGTTGACACAATATTTGCGCCTTCTTTCCAGTTAACAAATGTAAATCCGATATTTGGTGTTGCTGTTACGGTGATGGAAGTACCCGGATTAAAAGTACCGCCTCCGCTTGTGGTTCCACCGGCAGCAGGATTTGAGGATAATGTTATTGTATTAGGAACAACGGTTGTGAAGCTCCATACATAATTATTAGCCAAGGCTACTCCTGCAAGATCCTTAGCACCGGTCGTAATTGTAGCTGTATAAACCGTATTGGGCATAAGATTACTTGACGGGGTATAACTTGCTGTTGTTCCTGTATAACTTACAGTACCGGAAACAAAAGTTGACCCCTGCATTAAAGTAAATGTGGCTGTTGTAAGAGTTGAGGCATCCATAATTTTGCTAAATGTTGCCGATACCTTTTGGTTTAATGATACACCTATTGCAGCGTTAACAGGAATTGTAGAAAGTACTACAGGCGGTATTACAATAACTGCTGCTCCTGTTGAAAAACTCCAAACATAATTAGTTACCAAAGCATTACCTGAAAGATCCTTTGCTCCGGTAGTAATTGTTGCTGTATAAACTGTATTTGGCATTAAATTACTTGATGGCGTGTAACTTGCTGTTGCGCCAAGATAACTTACTGTGCCTGATACAAATGTTGTTCCCTGCATTAAAGTAAATGTTGCTGTAGTAATTGTAGAAGCATCCATTGTTTTACTAAAAGTTGCAGATACTTTTTGATTTAAGGAAACATTAATTGCAAGATCAACCGGAACTGTAGAAAGAACAGTTGGCGGGGTAACAATAACTGCCGCACCGGTTGTAAAGCTCCACACGTAATTATTTACCAAAGCATTACCCGAAAGATCTTTGGCTCCCGTAGTAATTGTAACAGAATATAAAGTGTTTGGTAAAAGATTAACAGCAGGTGCAAAAATTGCGGTTGTACCGGAATATGATACAAATCCGGCTATTGAGGTTGTACCTTGTTTTAAGTTATATGTTGCCGTAGTAATAGTTGTTGCATCCATCGATTTGCTAAATGTAGCTGCAATTTTTTGGTTTAATGCTACACCAGTTGCATTATTAAGAGGATCAGTTAATGTTACTGTTGGCGGAGTTACAATAATTGCCGCACCTGTAGTAAAACTCCACACATAATTATTTACTAATGCATTACCTGCAAGATCTTTTGCTCCGGTAGTAATGGTTGCAGTATATTTCGTGTTCGGCAAAAAGTTGCTGGCCGAGGAAAAAGTTGCTGTTGATCCCGAATAAGATACAAATCCCGAAACCGGTGTTGTACCTTGTAATATTGTAAATGTAGCAGTAGTAATAGTTGAAGCATCCATAGTTTTACTGAATGTTGCTGCTATTTTTTGATTCAAAGCTACATCAATTTCATTATTAACCGGATCCGTTGAATTTACAACCGGTGGAGTTATTATTATAGCTGCTCCTGTTGTAAAAACCCATACAAATTGATTTGCTAACGCATTACCGGAAAGATCTTTTGCGCCGGTTGTAATTGTTGCTGTATATGTTGTATTTGGCAACAAATTATTTGTTGGGGCAAAAGTTGCCGTTGTACCGGAATATGATACAAATCCCGGAATAGATGTTGTTCCTTGTTTTAACGTATATGTTGCTGTTGTAATAGTTGAGGCATCCATTGTTTTGCTAAAAGTTGCTGCAATTTTCTGATTCAAAGCAACGTTGATTGCTGCATTGACAGGATCTGTAGAAATTACTGTAGGTGGAGTTATTACTACCGCTGCACCTGTTGTAAAGTTCCATACATGATTACTTTCAATATAATTACCGGAAAGATCTTTTGCGCCGGTTGTAATTGTTGCTGTATATATTGTGTTTGGTAATAAATTAACAGATGGTGCAAAAGTTCCTGTTATTCCTGTATACGATACAAAACCAGCAACTGATGTTGTTCCTTGCTTTAACGTAAATGTTGCTGTAGTTATGGTTGAAGCATCCATTGTTCTACTAAAAGTAGCAGAAATTTTTTGGTTCAAAGCTACACCAATTTCGTTATTAACAGGATTTGTTAAAATTACTGTTGGTGGAGTGATTACAACCGCTGCTCCTGTTGTAAAGCTCCATACATGATTAAGAACGAGTGAATTTCCGGCTAAATCTTTAGCTCCCGTTGTAATTGTTGCAACATAAGTTGTACCCGATATTAAATTACTGGACGGTGTAAAAGTGGCCGTTGTTCCTGTATATGATACTGTACCGGAAACAAATGAAGTACCTTGCATTAATGTAAATGTTGCAGTGGTAATTGTCGAGGCATCCATTGTCTTATCAAAGGTTGCAGTAATTTTTTGATTTAAACTCACATTGGTTGCAGTATTATTTGGATCTGTTGAAATTACTAGTGGTGGAGTAACTATTGCGGCTGCACCTGTTGTAAAACTCCACACATAATTACTTGTCATTGAATTTCCTGCCAAGTCTTTTGCCCCCGTTGTAATTGTAGCTGTATAAGTAGTATTCAAAACTAAATTACTTGTGGGTATATAAATAGCTGTAGTACCAATATAACTAACGGTACCGGAAACGAATGTTGATCCCTGCATTAACGTAAATGTTGCCGTTGTAATAGTTGTTGCATCCATTGTTTTACTAAAGGTGGCTGATATTTTTTGATTTAATGCAATATCAATACCTGCAAAAATCGGATCTGTAGAAATAATAGTAGGCGGAGTAACAGCTACTTCTGCACCTGTTGTAAAACTCCATACATATTTATTCTCCAGTGAGATACCTGTTAGATCTTTTGCTCCGGTTGTAATAGTAACTGTATAAGCAGTATTTGGTGTTAGATTGATTGATGGAGCAAATATTGCTGTAGTGCCGGAATAAGATACAAAACCCGATATTGGGATAGTACCTTGTGTTAACGTAAATGTGGAAGCTGTAATAGTTGATGCATCCATAGCTACACTAAATGTGGCGGCTATTTTTTGGTTAATAGGTACATTAACAGCGGCATTAGGCGGATCTGTAGAATTTACAGATGGCGGAATAATTGCTGCGGTTAGTCCTGTTGTAAAACTCCAAACATAGTTGCTTGTCAATGCATTATCGGCTTTACTTTTAGCCAACGTTGTTATTGTTGCAATATATGTTGTATTTGGCATTAGATTACTTGATGGCGAAAATGTTGCCGTGGTACCGGTGTACGACACAGTACCTGATACAAACGATGTCCCCTGCATCAAAGTAAATGAAGCAGTTGTAATCGATGACGAGTTCATTTCCTCGCTAAAAGTTGCTGTAATTTTCTGGTTCAAGGCTACACCTGTTAAGGTATTAGCAGGATTAGTTGAACTAACAGTCGGGATAGTGGTTATTGGGGGTGAAGTAATCCCAACTCTTTCATCGCAGCTGGTCATTAACATGACTAACAGCAGTGGTATGAACCACAGCTTCGAACTGTATTTCATTTTGTTCATTTTATTTTTACTCCTGTGATTGATTATTTTCTTTTTTACTCAGAATAAAGTACATAAATTTTGTTGATGGATAAATCGGACAAAAGGATGAAAAAGGAACTGCATCCTTTGGGTGATTAAACTTTCGATTGAGTTCAAAACTCTCTTGAATATTTACATTTAGAATAGTCATTGAAATACCTTAAATAACTTTGTTAAATTCTTTCCCTAAATTGAGTTTGGTTATTTTTAAACACATGTCAATTTGTCTTTGTTATTCTTAATTATTTTATCTATCAATTTGAATTGTTGGTGGATTTCCAACGTTAATAACAATTGTATAACGCTTATTTTTTTCCGCCAAGAATGATACAGATTCATTTTGAGTAACTGAAGTTGCAGTAATATTTCCAATTATTGCCGTTTGATATGATGTGCTTTGACCGGATTCAATCTCATATGTACTTACTTTGTTATTTCCGGTAATCAAAACTTTCACGTTTACTGTGTTTGGCTGCTCATTTTTTATTCTAAATTGTGGTTCCGGATTACTGGAACACGCATTTATCACAAGAAAGAATAACAAACTGATAATACCATAGAATATCTTTTTCATAAAATCTCCTTATTTATTTGTTTAACTGTCAACTATTATTGGCAGTAATTGGAAATTGTTGTTATTAACAATTTCTGTTTTTATAATTTTCCCAAGTCACTATTTTTATTAATAGATATTGGATTATTTGTATAGAAATTTTTCACCTTTATATTTTTTAAACATTTGCTGTATGCGGAAATAGGATTTCTTTTGTTTAGACAACAACATATTCATATTCTATTAACTCCATTAAAATGTTTATCGAAACAATAGAATCTATCAATTATGGGAAGTTATTTCAATAGGACAAAAGGATGAAAAAAGGACTAACTCTGCGGGTTGGGGAATGATTAAGCGTTACAAGGGGATAGTATTCTGCTTTTTTATTAACTTTAATTGATGTTTTGTTTACCTGATTTTTATTCAAACAGTCGATATTTGTATTTCAACAATATTTAAAAGCCCCACAATAACCAGCTGCTTCTAGCTTTTTCAATCAGCAGCTTAAATGATGCCGAACCTTCTTTTAGATTAACAAACGTCGAATCAAAATTTTTAGAAAAACTTAATCTCGCATCGGTTACCAGACTATTTAATCCTACCAATCCTTCTTTTAAACTAACTATTGAGGTGTCAAAGTTGCGCTCTAATGATTTATCCATTAACATTCTGCCAATAACTCCTTTTCCAGCTTGAATATTATTTGTAATTACCGATAAATCTCCTGTAATTGCTGATGTATTATCAATAGTTTTTTTAATGGAAATTAGAATTGCGTCCATATTTATTGGCTGGGTTGTCTGAATAATATCATTATTTTCTATTACCTTTTTACCACCTGTACCAGGTGTAATTATTAAAATTTTATTTCCAATAAGTCCTTCCGAACCAATATTGGCAATAGCATCTTTTTTTATAAACTTGCGAACATCTTCATCAATTATTATTTCAACACTTACACACGAATCGCTTATGATTTTGATTGTCTCAACCGTGCCTACATTTATGCCTGAAAATCTGACATTATTACCGGCCTGAAGTCCCGAAACATCCTTAAATACACCGCTAATTCTAAATGTACTTCTAAACATTTGCTGCTTTTGGCCTATAAAATATATAGCAATAATAAATACCGCTATTCCTACAGTAACAAACACACCCAGCTTAATTTTGTTATTAATATTCTTTTTCATATTATCTTCTCTTTAATCTTTTTATTCAAAAAATGATCTTACCCACTCATCTGTTGAGTTTTGCAATTCCGAATATGAACCCTCAGCATAACATATCCCTTCTTTTATAATTATCACTCTGTTTGCTGTAATTTTTGCGCATTCGGTATCGTGGGTAATTATTATTGAAGATGTATTATATTTCTTTTGAACTTCCTTAATTAAATTACTAATCTCTTTTGATGTTATGGGATCCAGCCCGGTCGTTGGTTCATCATATAGCATAATATCGGGTTTTAATATTAAAGTTCTTGCCAAACCAAGCCTTTTGCGCATTCCCCCCGAAAGTTCGGACGGCATTTTCTCTATTGTGTCTGTAAGTCCTACGTTTGCCAACGCCTCCTCCACAAGTAAATCAATTTCATTTTGAGACATTTTTTTTATCTGTCTTTTTAACGGGAATTCCAAATTTTCCCTTACGGTCATTGAATCGTATAACGCGCCACTTTGGAAAAGGAATCCAATCTTTTTATGCAATTCAATCAATTCATTTTCATTTTTTCCTGCTATTTCATCACCAAATAAAAACAGCTTCCCATCATCATAATCAATTAATCCAACAATACATTTAATTAACACGGATTTTCCGGTACCGGATTTCCCTAACACAACAAGATTTTCACCTTTATTAATAACCAAATTAATATCGCGTAAAACAATATTATCATCAAAAGCTTTTTTAATATGCTCCATCTTTACAACAATATTTATCTTTTTATTGTCCTTATCATTATCTGTTATTAAAGTTGTATTATTTGTCATTATTCTATCTGTTTAAATTAATTTTGAATTAAACTTGTTATTTGTACCGCAATCATATCAATTATAAAAACCATTAACGAAGCAAACACTACCGCTGTATTAGCGGCTTTTCCAACTCCTTCGGTACCTTTATTTGAGTTATATCCCTGATAACATCCAACCAACCCGATAGCAAATCCGAAGAAAAATGTTTTTATAAAAGCCGGAAACACATCACTAAATTCAAGACTTTGGAAGATTTGCGAGAAAAACAAATACGAACTAACATCTCCTTTTAAATTAACACCCATAAACGAACCTAACAACCCTACAAAATCGGATAAAACGACTAATATAGGAAGCATAAATGTTGCGGATAAAACTCGGGTTACCACAAGATATTTAAATGGATTAGTTCCCGAAACCTGCATAGCATCAATCTGCTCTGTAACATTCATTGAGGCCAACTCAGCTCCAATACCCGATCCAACTTTTCCGGCAAATATAAGGGCTGTTATTACAGGCCCAATTTCTTGTATAATTGAAACCGCCACCATTGCCGGCAGCCAGGAAACAGCTCCAAATTTTAGTAATGTAGGCCGTGTTTGAATAGTTAATACAAGCCCAATAATAAATCCGGTAATGGCAATTAATGGCAGCGATTTATAACCAATAAGAAAACACTGTTTGAAAAATTCATTAAATTCATACGGGGGCTTAAATACTTCTTTAAAGAAGCGCAGCGTAAAACTTGTTAACGAGGCTACTTCTAAAAAGAAATTTTTAAATAATATAGCCAAAATAGAATCCGAAAATATCCTTGGAGATATTTCCTCTTTGATTTCCTCTTTCAATTGCGGCACACTAAGTTTTTCCATGTTGATATTATTTGATTTATTTAAGTTTAACAAATCAGTTGTGTTAATTATGTTACATCTGTTAATTAAATCTTAGCTGTTGCTAGTTGATTAAGAACAGAATGATTATTTTTCTCATCCTTTTTATCTCTTTTTGCTAATTTTTTTTCTTTCATTGTTTTTGCAGGTTCTTTTTTAGATCCTTTTTTTGTATTTTGGCCTTTACTCATGATATTTATCCTTTTAGTTTAGTTAGTATTATTGATTTACAATCAATCTTTTTTTAAACACTTTGTAATTTTTGTTTACAAATTTATAATATTGATAATAAGAGAAAGGTACAATAATGCAAAGGGATGAAAAATGGACTACATCCTTAGTAGGATAAAATTTGAAGTTATTTATGCTATTTTCAAATAAATATTTGCGGATAATTATTTATTTCTAAACCATTTCAAAATATATTAACCCTTTTTGGTTATTTATAATTTGTTGGTTGTTAAAACAAATTGTTTTATTAAAACACCGTTTAATTTTTCGTTCTTTTTATTAGTAGTTATTATTCTTTTTTTAGGGGCAGTATTACAAATAGCGTCGCAGTGTTTACCCGCTGAAACCAAAAAAAACGTACTATATAAAATTCGTAAATCAATGGAAAGCGAAATTTGTTTATTGTAATATAAATCAAGATTAATTAAATTTTCTATTCCTTTATTTCGATTTCCAAAAACTTGCCACATGCCTGTAATTCCCGGTTTAACCCTAATTGATTTTCTTTCATTGTAATAATGAGGGAAATTATTTTTTAACGTGCTAAGGTCGGTCATTGTTAAAGGACGTGGTCCAATTAAGCTCATATCCCTTTTTAACACATTAAAAATTTGAGGTAGCTCATCCAAGCCGGTAATTCTTAACCATTTACAAAAGGTTGGTACATATTGTGACAATTCAGACTTAAAAAGTATGTTTTCATTTTTAACTTGATAATTGGGATCAATATTTATGGTTTTAAACTTGTAAAAATTAAACATCTTACTATCCATTGTTATACCTCTCTTTTGGATTATCAATGGAGATGATCTTAATATTACAGTTAATATTATTGATATCAGAATTAAAAAAGGTAATGCAATTATTAATAGAGCTACACATATGATAGTATCAATATAACTTTTCGCTTTTATGTAGTTTATATTTGTCATAGCCATTCAATTAAACTTCTTTTTCTTATTAAATTGTAGTGCCCATAATAATATGTTGGCACTACTTTAATTAAATACACATATTACTTTATAACAATATTAAAAGAAACATGATGTTATTTAAGCAAAAGCATTTTTTTAACTTCTGTTTTTTCGTTTGTTTGAAGTTTATAATAAAATATTCCGGTTGCTTGATCGGTACCGTTAAAGGTTAAGTTATAAGGCTGTCCTGCTAAGGCATTGCCATTATAAAGTGTTGCCACTTTTTGTCCAATAACATTAAATATGGTTAAAGTGGCATAAGTATTTTTACTTACATTAAATTGAATTTGAGTTGTGGGATTAAACGGATTTGGATAATTTTGATTGAGCAAAAAGCCGCTTGTTATTAACCCTGTTTTAACTTCAACTACATCGCTGTAAACAAAATTACCGTCATTATCTATTTGTTTTAATCTATACGAATAACTTCCTGAAGAAATTACATTATCAACAAACGAATAAAATTTTGGGCTATTGCTGTTTCCGGCTCCATCTACAAAACCAATTTTAATCCACTTAGAATTTTGAGGATCATTTTTTATATTTGAGGTTTGATTTCTCTGGATCTCAAAACCGTAATTGTTTTTTTCAATTGCAGTATTCCAATTTAATTTTACAACGCCATTATTTAGAACTGCAGTAAAAGACATTAATTCAACAGGTAGTGCAGTACTGTTATCTATGGTAACAGCCCCGGAAACAACAACGGCTCCGGCTAATAAGCGACCATGTACGGTTGCACTATTCATTACAGTAATGGAGGTGTTGGATAATATGCTTCCTTCAAATATGGAACTTACCCCAAGCGTTGCAGAACTTCCAACCTGCCAAAATATATTTTCCCATCGGGCTTCATTAATTAAATTTACAGAACTGTTTGATGCTGTAATTAATGTTGAACTCATCTGAAAAATAAAAACAGCATTTGGGTTACCTTCTCCATTCAGTATAAGAGTACCTGCAATCCCGAATCCGGCTGTAGCCTTGTAAATTCCGGCCGTCAATGTCAACCCGCTTAATTCAGTTGGAATAACGTCTCCTGTTCGTCCTTCTGCATCAAGATAAGCCAGATTCAAATCTATCATTCCACCTTGGGTGGTAACATCCCCACCATGATTTATTCCTGTAATTATTCCCGGAGGAAAACCATTTATTGTATTAGTAGGATACGACCCAATATCTCCAAATAAAGAAGTACTTCCTGTATTGGTTATACCAGCTGCAGCTAATATTGCAAAATTAGATGCCCGTCCGAGGTTTATAGTTGTTTGAGAAAACCCAACTGTAGGTTTTATCATTAGCGCAAATAATAAAACATAAATAATATAAATATATCGTTTCAAAGTACGAGTTATTGGAATTGTATCAGTTTTCATTTTAATCTCCTTAAGATTGTTTATTTTCATATCTAACATAAAGGTATCAACAAAACATGGTTTAATACAATCGGACAAAAGGATGAAAAGAGGACTAACCCGAATGGGCGAGTGATTTTATATTATTATTGCTTGAGGTAATTATACAATATCCTTCTTTTTAGGTGTTGGAATTAGAACCTCACTAAACTTATCAGAACCAAGCAATACCGCAACCCATCGGGTGTTTTCATTACTGTCAAATGCAAATTTCAAAGTCATTGTAAGAGGAATACAAAGAATAGCGCCAATTAGGCCAAGCAAACTTCCCCAAAAAACCAAAGAAAGAAATACTACCAAGGTTGATAGCCCAAGCCGCCTGCTCATAAGTCTTGGTTCAACAACATTTCCTATAACAAAACCAACTAATATGTTACCCACCGCAACCAACAAAGCACTACCTGGTCCTAATTGTACAAGTGCCAAAAGCGCGGCGGGAATGGCCGAAATAACAGCACCTATATTTGGAATATAATGCAGCAAAAAAGCAAGAAATCCCCATAAAACAGGAAATTGTACTCCCAGAATTGACATTAATATTGTTATCAAAACTCCCGCAATTAAGTTGATTATGGTTTTAATAACCATATAACGTTTCATATCTACTATAAAATTTGTAAACCGGGGAAATACCTGCTTTGGGTCACCAAGAATGGTTCTTAATTTTATGGGGAAACTTGATACCTCCAGCAGTATAAATGTTACAGTTAACAATATTAATACAAGATCGGAAAGAACAGAACTTAACCCTGATAACAGATTTGCTGTTGCTTTCATGACCGATTCGGGATTAATATATTCAAGAAAAAAAGTTTCATTAACCTCAACTCCTTTGCTTGTTAAAAACACACTCAAATTTAAAAATTGTTCTCGGATTCGCAATTGAAGTTCGGGAAGTTGACTAAAGAAACTGCTGATGGATGAACCTATTTGTACACTAATTAGTATTAAAATAATAATCATACAAGCCATAACTATTAAAACAGCAAATCCTGATGGAATATGTTTTTCTTTTAACCAAAGCACAGGAGGAGTTCCTAGAATAGCCAAAAAAACCGAAACAAGGAACAATACAATAACCGACTGAGCCTGATTTATGCCGGCTATAATGATTACAAGCGCGGCAATAATAATAAGCAGCTTTGTACCGCTTAACGAATTATCAAGTTTATACATATACTTCCTTAAAATAGATTAAAGAGCTCGTCTTCCATTAATAATTCGAACTAAAACCATAATAATTGCAATTACTAATAATACATGGATAACACCACCCATTGTATATGAAGTAAGAAATCCAAGCAACCACAAAACAATTAAAACTACTGCTATTGTATATAACATGATATACGTCCTTTTTTTATTGTTGAAATTTTAACAATTAACTATCTTTTGTTGTTAAGGGAAAGATATTGAGATATTTACATTGCCGCAATAGAGCAAAAGAATGAAAAAGGAACTACATCCAAGGTCAAAGAGCAAAACCAACCTGTGCGCTTAACAAAAATCTGGATTTCTTTTTTATTGGGAAAAATGGAGCTACTTCAATACCGGCCGTAAATTTTTTAACCATATCTATCCCAATTATTTTGGTCATTTCAATTACATTAAGAAAAAGAGACAAAGCAAAACCTCCTCCTGCACTACTGACATCAATAGGTGAATTAACACCAAAAGTACCCACACCTAAGTTAACCGGAAATCTATTGCCTGATTCCTCATTAACATAATAAAACCTTACCATTGCGCTTGAACTTCCATAATCCATCGGTTCATTAGCTCGGGTATCAAATAAAACTTTAGGTATACCCACCGAAAAACCTATTTCAATTCTCGGCCCTTTTACGTGGAAATAACGAGTAAATGAATTTGAAGAATCGTATCCACCAATTTTTATAGTGTAATCGGGTTCAACATTTATTTTAATCATCGCCCAATCCGGCAATGAATCAATAGCAATTTTAACTTGCGAAAATTCTTCAGGTCTAATGGCGGCATAATTTCCATAAGCGGTGCGATATTGGAGCAGCATTGCATGATCGCGATTAGGATCTTTGTCGCTTCTAAATGTTAAAACTCTTCTTTCGTAATTTTGCAAAATTATTCCATCGCGTAAAATTACAGTAGTATTAATTGTAACAAATTGGGGGCCTACCCCCGGTGGAATACTATCACGCAAAAAAACCACTCTAAGTCTCCTTATCTGCTCGCGGCTAAGTGTAACCGGAGATTTAATATTTTCCCCGCCCGGATAGGGTTCAAGATGTACAAATTTATCAATTTTTTCTATTATTTGATGTTCTTCAACATTAATTGTACAATCTGTTGCGTAAATATAACGCCGCCCCGAACTATCTAATACTCTTAATCGTACTCTATATAATCCGGGAGTACAAGCTTGAGGTATTACAGCACAAAACAAATTATCCGAACAAGTAATTAATACTGTACCCTCAATAATCAAAATGGGGGTTACTACAACTTTAGCTGCGCTACTATTACGTTGTACTTTTATAAAAACCGTATCTCCCGGATAATAAACCGGTTTATCAATTGTAAGAATTATAATTTCATCTTCAAGGGACGATCTAATTAAAGTTGGAAATCTTTGCTGGGCTTGCACATTTAATAAATTAAAAATGCAGAAAATAAACAAGTATAAGAAATTGATTTTTGACATATTTTAGATTTTCAAATGTGTTAGTGTCGAGTTATTTTATTACTTCTTTTTCCTATATTTTGCTTCTAATGCAATATTATTTAGAATTCAGTTAATAAATGGAAGAATTATTTTCAATAATTATTGTTTTCACCTATAATTTCAGTTTTATCAATAATGCATTGTTAATCGATTCTTCCATTCTTTAATATTTCAACTAAAAAATATTATTTATTTGCAAAAAAATCATCTATCGATTTTCCAACAACATCCAATTTATTATTTAATTGCAGCTTAAATTTCTCCCAATTTTCTTTCCCTTCATATTTATATTCAATTAAACTTTTCTGCAATAACGCATTATTCTGTTCCATTAATACTATCCTGTTTTCATATTCGGATTTAACTTTTTTACCGGCTTTTTTAATTATTATCTTAAATGAATCAATTTTTGTTTGATTGGTTTGCATTTTTAATTCAGCATTTTTTTTGAATTCTACCCATTCAGTTTCAAACCGGGCTTGAGCTTTTTGTAAGTCCAGCTCAACATTCTCTTTATCGTTTTCTATTTTATTTTTTTCATTGCATCCTGAAAACATTAAAGCACTCATAAATATCATACATATGAAGAAATATTTGTTTTTCATTATTAACCTTTGGCTATTATTTAGAGTTATTTTGTAATTTAATTACAAGCAGAAGCTTAATTTATATTCCTTAAATTGTTAGAACTTGTATTATTTTAAGTTAGAAATTAATTCTAGTATTTCCTCTTTGGTTTTACCAAGTTTAATTTGCATTTTCCCTAAAAACTCTTCTTCTTTACCATCTTCTAAAAGAATATCGTCATCAGTTATATTTGCAAATTGTTGTTTAAGTTTGCCGGCAATTTCATGCCAGCTGCCTTTTAGTTCAAGTTTGTTCATTTTATTGCTCCTTTATTAAATTTATTTATTTTAGATTTAAAAGAATTGTTCCTAAATCGGTATTCTGTTTTGCTGCAACATATACATTAATAAATGTTGTATCCTTATACAAAGGATTCCCCGATGTTATTTTAATATCATAAGTTCCATTTTCTACAGCCATAAGTTTGAATGAACCCGTAAGAAGATCTGCAATTGTACTAATTGTTGTTTTTACATTTATTGCATCCACTGAAGCATTTGCATCAATAGGATAAACCTTCCCTGAGATTGTTCCCGAAATTAACAACGGAACAACCCTTATTACAGGACTTAATTTATATCTTTCATTTCCGGTAAAAACTATTGAATGTTGGACATCAAAATCAAGAATCAATTCATAAAGTGATCCGGTTTTAATATCAAATTCGTGATTTAATTTTATTCCTGTTTGAGCTACACTTGACACATCCAACCCAAACTGAATACCATTTACCACAATTGTATTTCCCGTACCAAGAATTAATCTAATTTGTGTATAATGACCTGCTTCAAGTGAATTTGTTCCAATAATAGCACTGGCCCCATTCCTTAATTTTAGCAGATTGTATGTAGTTTCACTATTATTTAAAACAACCCAGTTGCTGTTTGAATCGGCTCCCGCTTTGTGAACTTCCACCCGGACAACAACTATATTAACCTCTTCATAATCTGCAGGATTATCAACCATTGTTATACTTATTTGCCCTTTTCCGTTTTCCGGTGATGTTGAATCGGAACAACTTAAAATAAATATAACCATTGCAACTAAACATAAAGCTACAAATAACCTATAAATATTATCTTTAATGTATTTCAAATTTGTACTCCTTTTTTATTTATTTTCTTCATTAAGTATTTTTTTTGTAGCTGGTTTTATAATACTAAACGAAGATAATTAATTGACCCGTTAATTAGACAGATCATCTATTTGAATTATCATCTCTTTATTAATTACTTAACAAGCTACAAAACGGCACTGCGCAAATCAATCGTGCAAAGGGATGAAAAAGGGACTACATCATTTGGGGTAGAAAACAATTATGAATGATGAATAATAAATGGTGAATTAAAATTAAAACAAGAAATAAAAAGAGGACAAGAAAATAACCAGAGGCAATTCATAATTCATAATTTATAATTTATAATTATTTTTTGCTGATTGTATAAATATCACCATCTTTTAGTTCGGCTATTTTAACCATTACAGTCTGCTCTTTTAATTCGTCAATATTAAATAAAAAATTACGGTCAAGGTTATTAAACCATACAAGGATTGCTTTCTTTTCTTTATACCAAATATTTTTAGGGATCAAAAGTCCCGGAGAATTATACATAGTCTTATGGGGGCTCCATCGGGTTTCCAGGTTTGCCAAAATGTAAACAGCTTCCGGGGCATTACTGAAAATGGAATAGCCCGTGTTAAAACGCGTGGAGTTGTTTAGGTAATTAATTACTGTATTATCCTTCCATATTTTACTTCCATATTCCCATCCTGAATTTTCAATATAGTTGTTGACATAATAATTCGTTCTATTAATAGGATATCTAGTCCAAACAATTATTATAAATAGAAAACAAATTGTTAATATTTTTAGATGAAATCTCTGTTTAAAATAGTTTAAGATATTATCCAACAGTAAAAATATTACAAATATTAATGGGATATAAATGGGCGATAACAATCTGTTGTCTATTTTATCAAAGGCCGTAGTTGTTGATGAGACAATTATAAAAAAAGAATATAGGAGAATAAAAATAATAATTGGCCCAAATTGTTTAAATCCTTCAATTACATTTTTTAACTTATACATCAACACATATCTGTCAATTATTCCAATTAACACTACTATAAGTAATGGTAATAATTGATATTTATTTATTTGCCACGGCAAATACCATTTAATTATTGTATTAAAAAACAACATCAAATTATCAATTAAAGTAAATGATGATCCTGCTCGCTGTCCAACTAAAGTACCGGACAAAAGATAGTTTCTTAATACCCATATACCAGTTGGCAAAAGTGTTATAAGCAGGAATAGTATTAAATTTTTCAATTTTTCTTTGCCGGGTTTTTCACCAAAAACAAGAATGCAAATTGAACCCGTTAGTATTAATACTACTCCCACATAACGTGTTAAACAGGCAAATGTAATTGCTAAAGAAAATAAAACGAGTGAGGAAATCATTCCTCTTTTAATGTATTTATCAAGATAATATAAAAACAATATAATAAATAAAATAAATAACGGTTCGGTAAATGTAGTTAATGAGATTGTAATAAGCGTTGATGAAATCAAAACAACAAATACCCCTAATATTGTAAGAGCAAATGATCTTAACAACCTTGTTAAATATAACCCCGAATAAAAAATAATTAGTCCAAATAAAACCGAATTTAGATAACCGGCAGATATCAAAGGATCAATAAATAATATTTTTTTTATTATCCCTAAAATAATTGGATATAAAGGGGGTTGCAAAATAAAAACATAACCGTCAAAATTTATAAAACCTAAACCGGCAGAAATGTGCCGCGCAACAGAGATGTATGCAACAGAGTCAGGTGTAATGCCTGTACCAAATAGATTTGTTAAATAAAAGATACTAATTGCCCCACTCAGTGCCAGTATTGCAATAATAATTTTTAATATAATGTTTTTATTTGCTCGTGCAATATTAATTAGTAAAATAAACCTTTTCATTGTTTAATTGTACCAATTTTTAATTATTATAATATGCTTATCACGGCCGCAATGCCGGAAACCACAATAAATACTCCGGCAATTCTGTTTACCCATTTTAATCCATAAATGTTTAATTTATTTCTAAATAACGTTGCACCGGAACTAAGCGCAAGAAACCATAAAAAGGAGCCTACAAAAACTCCCGCTACTAATAACGTTGCGGAAAAATAACTTAAATCATTCCCCAATCCAAGTCCGGAAAATACCGCAATAAATACAAAAATAGTTAAAGGATTTGTTAGAGTAAGAAATACCACATATAGATATAATCCCAACATCCCATTATTCCGGATTTTAAATTTCGGATTAACCGGTTTTGCCCGATATGTTTTTATTCCTAACAATAAAAGAAGAACTCCGCCTATTAATCGTATCCAAACTTTTTGGCCCGTAAGCGTATTTGCAATAAATGTTAATCCAAAAGCAGCAATGCAGCTGTAAAGCAAATCAGCTGTTGCGGCACCAAGACCAATTACCAACCCGCGCATACGTCCGTCAGTAAGTGTTTTACTAATACACATTATCCCCATAGGACCAATTGGAATTGCCATTGCAAATCCAACCGCTATTCCTTCAAGAGCTAAAGTTATTCCCATTGTTTCATCTTCTAATTTTTACTAAATTTTCCTGCAATTTTACTTGTTTTAATTACATCATACTAAAAAAAACTAATATTAATACATTTTGGTTTTTTTCTGTTATATTTTTTTAAGAACAATGTTCATCAAGCCATTTTAATATTTCTTTAATACTTCCCGTAGCTAAAGCAATACTAGTATCTGCTGCACCGTAATATATATTAACAGTATCACTGTCAGCACCTATTGTATAACCGCAAGGAAACACAACATTTCCAACATCACCACGCTGCTCGTAAAATTCTTCGGGTGCAAAAATCCACTCATTACCACGTTTGATGCAAATTTCAGGTCTGTTTAAGTCAAACAAAGCCACTCCCAATCTATATATACATCCGCCACACGATTGTCTAACACCATGATAAATTACCAGCCAACCTTCTGAAGTTTCAATTGGCGGAGGAGATAAACCTATTTTATTTGCATCCCACCATGCACCTTTTCTTGCTTGCATCATCAAATTATGGCTTCCCCAATGTATCAAATCAGGGGAATAAGAGATCCACATATGCGCACGAGGCGCACTAACAGGACGATGAATAAGTGCCCAATTCCCGCCAATTCTGCAAGGTAATAATGCAGCATCTTTATCTTCCGGCGGCATGATAACTCCAAAACGTTCAAAGATATGAAAATCTTCCGTCAAAGCTAAAGCAACACCCGGCCCATCACGTGAATATGCCGTATAAACTATTGCAAATTTTTTTAATTCGGGTACAAATGTAATTCTTGGATCTTCAATTCCCCACAATTCTTCTGGATGATTTTCGGGATCCGGCAGTAAAGTCGGAGTCTGATCAATTATCCAGCCGTCAACCCCATTAACTGAACGAGCAACACAAAAGTGCGAAAGGCCCCGCCTGTCTTCAACTCTGCACAAAAGCAAAGTTATTCCATCGGGCATCAATGCAACACCAGCGTTAAATACACTATTAATTGGGTATGGCCAATTATCGGCTGTTAGAATCGGATTTAATTTATTACGGCGAAATAGCTGTGCATGTTGATTGTTCATTTAGATAATAACTCCATTGATAAATGTGCTTGTTCAGCCAAACGTAGTTCCAATAATGACTGAAGAAAAGCTAAAGTTGATTCTGCACCTTGATTTTCATTTAGGCGGTCAGGATGCAGACCATCTCGACAACCACCCGTTGTTGGATCATAAACAGAAAGATTTAAATCATTTCTTCCAAGAAACCATTCAAATGCCCGTCTTGCTTCTTTATTCCAAAATTTATCACCGGTTATTTTAAATGCTTCAAGACTGGCCGAAACCATAGCTTGGGCTTCAATTGGCTGTTGGTCAAATCGGGCAAGTTCACCCCCCTCATGGTAAAAGCCATTTGAACCAATAGGCACAAAATGTCCTTCCACGGCACTGTTTATTTCAGAAAGCCAAGTTAATGATTCCAAACCGGAATCAATCATCGATTTGTTTGGTATTGATTTTCCGCTTACTAATAAAGCATGCGGAATTGCCGCATTACAATATGAAAGCACTTTTTCGTACCAATGCCAATTTTCCGTATTATTACTTTGGTACAATTCAAAAAGTCTGCCTGCCAGTTCATCTCTTACGTTATTTGCTCGGCGGTCCCCACCAAATTTTTGTGAATACTCGCAAATTCCTAATAATGCAAACGCCCAAGCACGTGGACTTGTAGTTGCAAGAATTGCAGGCAAAGCCTGCTCAAACAACCAAGCAGCCATACCATGTTGTGCAGGCATATTACACCTGTTTAATATAATTCCCAAGGCCCAAATTGTCCTGCCTTGACAATCGTCCGAACCTTTATTTTCCAGCCAATTACGCTGGTAATCCATAAAGTTACGAAATTGTTTTATATCATCATTAAAAGCATTACCCAAAAAGGCAAGATAACGTGACGATAATTTTATCCCTTCTTTATTTCCAAGTTCATCTAACAAAGCACTTACTAATAATGCCCGGGCGTTATCATCAGTCGTATATCCATGGGAATAATTTGGAACGGTAAAAAGTGCATGTTGAAAAATGCCTGTACAGTCAGTTAAAGTATTTAGATGATTTAATTTTAACGGAGGCAGCTGGCCCGGATATTTATCTAACGCTTGGGCAATAATACCAGGAGCTATATAATGTCGGCGTTCAACCCGTGAGCGTTCAAAACTTTCCATATATCGCTGTGCCACTTCCGACCAAATCATTGCACGGCCAAACATATAAGCACGTTTGCGCATTGCATGCCGGTCAGCTTCATTATTTAACAAATTAATTACTATTTCAGCTAACGCTTTTGAATCGTTAAACGGGAAAAGCACTCCCCGCCCTTCCGCAAGCATTTCCTGTGCATACCAATAAGGAGTTGATACAACTGCTTTGCCGGCCCCAACTGTATAGGCCAAAGTTCCCGATGTTATTTGTGCTTCATTTAAATAAGGAGTTATATATATATCGGCGGCACCAATAAATTCGTTCAGTTCTTCTAATGTAACAAAGCGGTTGTAAAAAATAACATTACTTTCAACACCCTTTTGTCTTGCTAACCATTGAAGTGACAACCGATACGTTTCACCTTCATGTTTAATTACATTAGGATGTGTGGCGCCAACTACTATATAAACAATATCAGGATATTTAGCAACAATTTCGGGTAATGCAGATATAACAGTCTCAATCCCTTTGCTGGCTGAAAGCAAGCCAAAACTTAATAAAACAATTTTTCCTTCAACTCCAAATAAATCCTTATTAAAACTTGGATCTACAAAAGGGACATCAGGAATACCATGAGGAATCATATCAATTTTTTCTGTCGGCACCTTGTAAATATCATGCAAAAATTCGGTGCCGCGGTCACTCATTACTACTAAACGATCGGATAATGCTGCAACTTCTTCTAAAACCTTTCTCTGTTCGGGATCCGGATCTTTTAATATGGTATGTAATGTTGTAACTATCGGCATTCTTAAACCTCGCAATAAAGCAAGTATATGACTTCCCGCTTTACCGCCAAATATTCCATATTCAAACTGTAAACAAACAAGATCAACATCGTTTATATTTAGAAAGTCAGAGGCTCTTATATACGAATCAATATCTTTTTCTGTAAGTTCAAACCTAACTCGGGTTGGATAAGCATAACCAATTTCTATATCATTAACCGGTAGCGCAATGCAAGTTGTTCCCGGATATTGAGAAGAAACTGCTTCACATAAATCTGTTGTAAAAGTTGCTATACCACATTGACGCGGCATATAATTTCCGATGAAGGCAATTCGGTTAATTGTTGAGCCCATTATTTTTAATTTCAAAATGAAGATCTCCTTCTTAATATTTTATTCTTTAATAAAATTCATATTTGTATTATATTTTTATCCGTTTTATTTTATGCATCTTCGTTTAGTAACATTATCATATCAATAAAAACAACAAACGGAAAATCATTTTCATAATTGATTTAACTTCAAGATAAATTATGAATTTTTATTTCAAATAACTTCTTAACATCCAAGCCATTTTTTCATGTTGTTCCATAAGCCCTGTCATAAAATCGGCAGATCCTAAATCTTTATACTCATCACTTACCATTGTTATTTCCTTACGTAACGAACAAATAATTGATTCATGGTCCAATAATAATGTTTGAACAATTTGGTCTTGATTGCTGAAATCATCATTTTGTTCACTTAATCGAGCAATTTTTACAAAATCTTTTAAGGAACCTACCGCAAAATGCCCCAACATTCTAATTCTTTCTGCTGTATTATCAATAATTTGATCCAATATTTCGTATTGACTTTCAAAAAATTTGTGCAGTTCATTAAAATTTTTACCCTGAATATTCCAATGTGCGTTATGTGTTTTTGTATAAAGTACATATTCATCAGCCAATAGTGTGTTAAGAAGTGTTGCAACCTCTTTTAATTTTTTATCCGATATGTCAATATTTAATTTCATTTTTTCCTCTTTTTCTGTTTAATATCAATAATTGATATTATCTTGCTTAACATAAAATACTTAATACTCTTTCGTAAATTCCGCAGCAATAACCTTTAATTCGGGATATAATACTATTGTGCAAATTATATTAACCAAAGTAAGCAGACCTAATATTATTAATGCATTTGTTAGATATTCCATTATTCACATCCATCTTTAATTGTTAAGTAAATCACATTTTTCTGTTTGTTGTTAAAATGCTAAACTCACTTATTTTTTTAATATAAACCATTAGATATTTTTCTAAAATGAAAGCCGTAGATTGTAAATAAAATAGCTAATGAAAATAACTGCGGCTTACGGAACAGAGTCCAAACGAACAATTTCCAATAATAAAATCTTTCTTCACCAATAACTCCAAGCTTAAACATAGATCTGAAAAGTGCTAATATATATTGCGGGTTTAGGTGAAATACCTTTTTAGTTTTTGGCTCAAAATCTTTTAAAAATTTCATTACACGCTGATAATAATATTTGGGAGAATATATAGTATTTACAATTTTTTTATACCCGTCAATTAATTCCGCCATATCCATTTGAGGAATAAAATTGATCGAAAAATCCGTATTATTACCGTCAAAATCGTGTAACAACCGTCCTTCTTCAGACATTCGTTTTTGAAGTTTGGTACCTTTGGGTGCGTTTAATAATCCAACCATGGCAGTTACAATTCCGCTTTCCTGAATAAAACTGATTAACTTATCAAAAATGCTTGCGGGATCATTATCAAAACCCACAATAAATCCCGCCTGAACTTCCAAACCGACACTTTGGATTTTTTTAATACTGTCAATTAAATCTCTGTTTCTATTTTGATTTTTATTACATTCAATCAAACTTTCTTCGTTTGGCGATTCAATACCAATAAACAACGAATCAAACCCGGCTTTAACCATTTGATGCATTAAGTTTTCATCATCGGCTATATTAATGGAAACTTCTGTTGTAAAATAAAACGGATAATTTCTTTTTTTATTCCATTCGGTTATTACCGGTAAAATCTCTTTTTTTAATTTTGCTTTGTTTCCAATAAAGTTATCATCAACAAAAAATACCGGGCCGCGCCATCCGGTATAAAACAAAGCGTCTAATTCCGCTATTACCTGCTCTTTATTTTTTGTTCTTGGTTTTCTGCCAAACAAAACCGTAATATCACAAAAATCGCAATCAAAAGGGCACCCTCTTGAATATTGAATATTCATTGAAGTATACTTTTTGGTGGATATTAATTGCCAGCTTGGTATTGGAGTTGTTGTAACATCAGCCCATTCTTCGGAAGTGTATTTTGGTTTTGGTTTTCCGTCTTCTATATCTTTTAAAAACAACGGCATTGTAATTTCGGCTTCATTAAGAATTAAATGGTCTACATCATCGTAATATTCGGAACTGCTTGTAAACAAAGGTCCACCAGCAACAATTTTTACGTTTAACTCCTTACATTTTTCTATTACTTCTTTTACCGAATCACTTTGAATAGACATTGCACCAATAAAAACATAATCGGCCCATAAAATATCTTTATCATATAATTTGTCTGTATTCATATCAATTAACTTTTTATTCCATTCAGTTGGCAGCATTGAAGCTATTGTCAACAATCCTAAAGGTGGGAAGCTGGCTTTTTTAGAAACAAATTTTAGAGCATGTTTAAAACTCCAAAAGGTTTCAGGGTACATAGGATTAACCATTAATATATTCATAAAAACGACCTCTTAAATATTTCATAATAAAAAAGTTTTATTGTTGAAAGGAATAATTGTACTAATACATATATTGTTCTATTTTCATAAAATTTTACATTTTTAATATTTTTTTCAAATCTATATTCAATATTGTGTTTCAAATGTATAACAACTTTTTCTTCGGTTGAACAAATGCTTACAAGAATCATTTTTCACCTTAACAGATAATTAAATTAGTACAAGTTTATAATCACTCTTTTTATGGAATAATTCAATCACTCCAAGGGATGAAAAAGGAACTACATCCTTTGGGTGACAGAGGATTAATTTGTTTTATTTGATTTCGCATAACAATCCAAGTTTTTAGAATTTATTGGTTTTTATTTTTTATCTTTTGCCTTTGCCATTATTCTTTTCTTTATTGTTTTTGTTGCCGCCATTGCCATTATTCCCCTTGTTTTTATCATTTTTGTTGCCATTGTTCTGCTTATGAATTTGGTTATTATTCCCCTTTGTAAAATTATTTTTATTGCCATTATTTTGTTTTTGCACCCATTTGTTATGTTCAGGGTGATTTTTGTTTACAAAATACTTTTGATCGTGACTATTTTTAATCATTTGCTGATCGTGACGACCTTTAAATGATGAATATTTGTTTTTATATACTTTATTATTTCGCCAAGGGTCTTTTTCGTTAACTACTACTTTATACGAATTATACAAATCGTAGTGACTATAACGTGCGGGCAAATATGATCGACTAATCCAATTTCCGCCTTCGTAATAATAATAACGTTGTTGAGGCACATAATAATAAGTTTCAATATCTGGCAGATAATAATATTCAACATAATCGTAACCAACAGGGCCCCATATCGGTTGACTGCCAACATTAAAGTTTAGACTAACACTTAATTGTGCAGTTAACGTACTTGCTAAAAACATAAATACAATTGCCATAAAAAAATTACGCATAGTTTTCCTCTTTCTTTATTTAACTGTTATCATCCAAACAATTTTGGAATTAACATGGTATATTTATTTAATTATAAACTGTAGAAATACTATTTTTTATCATATTAAGTGTTTGATCTGTATACGAATAGTTTGCAATTTCCAATCTTGTATGCAAAACAAGTTTTTCCATAATATTGTGTATGTGACTTTTAACGGTATAAGCTGAGATATGCATTTTTTGCCCAATTTCTTTATTGCTTTTCCCTTCACCAAGTAAAACCACCACCTCCTGTTCGCGTTTGGTCATTTTTACAACATCTTTTAAAGCAGACTTTCCCGCTTTTACCGAATGATCTACAATTTGAGTAAAAAGTGAATCAACCGATAGTGGTGGTAATACTGTTGCACCACCGGAGACTTTACGTATTGTAATTAAAAAATCATTCAACGAAGCATCCTTCAATATAAATCCGTTTGCTCCCGCCTTAACATATTCATTAATATCTGCCTGTACCGGTGCCAAGTCCATCACAATTATTTTAGCCACTGGAAAATCTATTTTTAACTCTTCCACAATATGCAAACTGTTTTGGTTACGCAAACCTAAATCCAAAAGAATAATATTTGGTTTTAAATTGTGAATTTCGCGCAATGTCTTTTTACCGTCACCTGATGCAGCAATTATGGCTATGTCTTTATGAGGTTTAAGAATTGAGATTATACCCTCTCTTAATATCCGGTTATCTTCAATTAATAGTAATCTTATTTTTTCCATTATTTAACCTAAAAAAAGTAAAACAAATATTGAAGTCCAATAATTAATACATTAAAAGTATTTTATTTAATAACATGTAACAATCCACTTTTAACAAATTATTATATTTTTAACCAATATTTCAATAAACTAATAGATGCATTGAATATTTTTTTATCCTTTGCAAAAACAATGTGCTTCAATTACATCCTAAAAACAATAGGTCAAAGGGATGAAAAAGGAACTACATCTTAAGGTTGAACATAACAACCTATAAGAATTTTGAATTGTGAATTGTGAATGATGAATTGCCTTCGGTTATTATCTTGTCAACTATTTTTTTTGGTTTTAATTTAATTAATATTAATAAATATAATTATATTCCACAATTTTGAATAATTAAGAATGGGCACAAATCGTGTTATCTGTACTCTATTCTTTGTAAAATACGGGCATATCCAATCTTTTAATTCATCATTACAAAATAAATATTTTAAACTAAATCCTTAATTCCATTAATAACAAACTGAATTCCGATACAAACCAAAAGGAAACCCATTATTCTGGAAAGGCTATCAACGCCATTTACACCAAGAATTTTTTGCATAAAACCTGCACTTCTAAGAACCACCCACGATATTGCTGCAGTAATTAATATTGCAATTATAACTCCGGTAAATGCAAACACCTTGTCAAAACCGTGCCGCCCATCAATAGATGAAGACATTGTAATAACTGTGGCTATAGCACCCGGGCCGCTTAGACTTGGCATTGCAAGGGGACTAAAAGAGATATCGTGTTTTTGTAATGCTTCATTTTTTCCCTCCTGTGTAATATATTCATCCATAGGGAATAACATTCTAAATCCAAGAAAACCTATTACCATTCCACCGGCTATACGAATACCCGGAATTGAAATACCAAAAACAACCATAATAAAATGCCCTGCCAAAAAGAAAACTATTAAAATAATACTCATATATACACAAGCCAATGTAATTTGATGATTACGATCTTCTTTGCTTATATGCGAACTTATGCTTAAAAGTAATATTGCAGTACTCAAAGGATTAACAATTGGGAATAAAGTAATTAGCGTTACTAAAACCCACGAAAAAAAATCGGTTATATTGTTCATTCAGTCCCCAATTTCAAATATTAATTAGTCTTTGATACAAAAAATAGAATTTTTGACAGTAATGGCACGCTGAATGCGTAATTGTGCGTATTGCATTTCGTTCATTATATGAGTGTCAATAACCTGCTGAAGTTTTCCGGAATCCAAATTTTCACACAATAATAGATTTATAACATACTTATTGATAGTGTTAAGCTCATCTGCTAATGATTGATTAAGAACAATAAGTAGTTTTTGGTTATCATTCATATCTTCCATCCGTTACATTAATAATTTATTTTGTTATTTTTTTAATTCAACAAAAATTACTAAAAGATATAAATTGAATCAATCGATCTAATGGGTGAAAAAAGGACTACATCTTTTGGATGATTAAATGATAAGTATATTATTCGCCAATAAAAGATGGTGAATCAGCGGTATCTTTATATGACTCGGAAATGTGTGCATAATTTGCAATTTGTACACGCGTTTGAAGCGATAATTTTTCAAGAACGTTATGGACGTGGCTTTTTACAGTATAAGGAGACAAATGAATTTTTTGAGCAATTTCTTTATTTGTATAACCATCGGAAATTAATTCAATAACTTGTTTTTCACGTTTTGTCATTCTAACTGATTCAATTATTACAGATGGTTTTATTTCGTGAATGGCATGAGCTATAATTTGCGAAAATAACGAAGCTGTTAAATTAGGAGGTAAAACTTGTTCGCCTTTAAATACAGCCCTAATAGTTGTATAAAAATCATCTATGTTTGCATCTTTAAGTATAAACCCGGAAACACCTGCTTGTACAAATTCCAAAACGTCTTCTTGTAAGGGTATAAGATCCATTACAATAATTTTGGTCTCGGGAAAATCCTTTTTAACTAATTTTACAATTTGCAAACTACTTTGACTTCGCAACCCTAAATCAAGTAGTACTATATGAGGTTTGAGTTTGCCCAATATCAATAAAATATTTTCACCATTACCAATAGTATCAACAACTTGCATGTCGGATTGCTTTTTAAGCATTGCGCAAATACCTTCGCGTAAAAGTCGATTATCTTCGATTAGTAATATAGAAATTTTTTTCATTTTACCCTTAATACTCATCTATAGTAAAAATATCTTTTAAGATAATGATTCAAACGTAAATTAGCAAGTTTTTTTATTTTATTACATATAATAATATTAATAAATTTAATTTATTGAGTATAAAGTTAAAAATATCCATATATTGTAAAATAATGTCCACCAATCATGCCATTAACAAGCTCGAACTTCTTAAATAATAACTATTTATCATTTTTCAACCTATCCAAAACCAGTGAAATTAGGAACAGCAAGTTTTACAATTGTAGTTAAAAAATATTTATTTTACAACAATTATAATTTAAAAATTTAATTTTAATAGGTTTGATATTTTAAACTATTTTGATAATTTGGAAAAATTACAATTAAAAACGACTGGTATCATCCATAAGATGTAGTTCATTTTTCATCCTTTTGACGGATTGATTATATACATTCAATTGTAACATATTGTTTTTAGAAAGAACAAAGGGTGCTATTATTTAAATAATTATTATTAGTTATTAATTAAATCAGATGGCAGTAAAAGCTTTTTGTTTAATAGTTTTGATAAAGTACTTTTTTTTTCCTGTTCTTTCAGTAAAATAATTTTCCATCATTGTTAGCATAAGGATATATTATGGAAATCTCGAATAAGATAGTTAATAAATTATCAAACAAAGTGCCCTTCAAATTTAAAATAAAATCCTCCGATGAAGCAAGTGAAATTACAGAAAATATTATAAACACAATCCGCGAACCACTGCTTGTTTTAGATAAAGATTTAAGAGTAGTGAAAGCAAGCAGTTCGTTTTATAATTTCTTTAAAGTTAGCTCTGCAGAAACAATTGGAAAATTAATTTATGAATTAGGAAATAACCAATGGGATATTCCCAAATTACGAGAACTACTTGAGACAATTCTTCCTGAAAAAACTAAATTTGATAATTTTGAAGTGGAACATAATTTCTCAACAATCGGCAACCGTTTTATGCTTTTAAATGCGCGGCAAATTGAAAGAGCGCTTGGAAAACAAAAAATCATTCTTCTTGCTATTGAGGATATTACAAAACGCAAGGAAATAGAAGCCGGCTTGGAAAAAACACGCAGAGAACTTGAAATAATAAAAAAAACAGCCGATGAAGTAAGTGAATTTACCGAAAATATAATTAATACCGTTAGGGAACCATTGATTGTTCTTGATAAAAACCTGCGGGTAGTTAAAGCCAGTCAGTCATTTTATGAATTCTTTAAAGTAAGTCCAACAGAAACAATTGGAGAATTAATTTATGATTTAGGAAATCACCAATGGGATATCCCCAAATTACGAGAACTTCTGGAAACAATTCTTCCCGAAAAAACAAAATTCGATAATTTTGAAGTTGAACATAATTTTTCCACAATTGGTTACCGCTTTATGCTTTTAAATGCCCGGCAAATTGAAAGAGCTTTGGGTAAACAAAAAATTATTTTAGTTGCTATTGAAGATATAACCGATCGTAAAGAAATTGAATTTGGTCTGGAAAAAACCCGCAGAGAACTTGAAGTAATTAAAAACTCCGCCGATGAGGTAAGTGAATTTACCGAAAATATAATCAACACAGTAAGAGAGCCATTGATTGTTTTAGATAAATTTTTACGGGTAGTTAAAGCCAGTCACTCATTTTATGATTTTTTTAAAGTCAGCCCAGATGAAACAATTGGAGAATTAATTTATGATTTAGGAAATCATCAATGGGATATTCCTAAATTAAGAGAACTTCTGGAAACAATACTTCCCGAAAAAACCAAATTCGAGAATTTTGAAGTTGAACATAATTTTTCCACAATCGGTTACCGCTACATGCTTTTAAATGCACGGCAAATTGAAAGGGCTCTTGGAAAACAAAAGATTATTCTACTTGCTATTGAAGACATAACCAAACGAAAAGAAATTGAAGCCGGATTGGAAAAAACCCGAAGAGAACTTGAAGTAATAAAAAAATCGGCGGATGAAGAAAGTGAATTTACCGAAAACATGATAAATACCGTTAGGGAACCATTGATAGTATTAGATAAAAATTTGCGTGTGGTTAAAGCCAGTCGTTCATTTTATAATTTCTTTAAAGTCAGTCCTAAAGAAACAATTGGGAAATTAATTTATGATTTAGGAAATCACCAATGGAATATTCCAATTTTACGTGAATTATTGGAAACGATTCTACCTGAAAAAACTAAATTTGACAATTATGAAGTGGAACACAATTTTTCTACAATTGGCAAACGTTTTATGCTTCTAAATGCACGGCAAATTGAAAGAGAACTTGGAAAAGAAAAAATTATTCTTCTTGCAATAGAAGATATTACAGAACGAAAAGAAATTGAAGCCGGTTTAGAAAAAACCCGCAGAGAACTTGAGATAATTAAAAAAACCGCTGATGATGTAAGTGAGTTTACAGAAAACATAATTAATACTGTTCGGGAACCACTTCTTGTTTTGGATAAAGATTTAAGAGTTGTAAAAGCAAGCCGCTCATTTTATAATTTCTTTAAAGTTGATGTTAGCGAAACGATTGGCCAGCTTATATATGATTTAGGAAATCACCAATGGAATATTCCTAAATTACGAGAACTTCTTGAAACAATTCTTCCCGAAAAAACCAAATTTAACAACTATGAAGTTGAACACGATTTTTCTTCAATTGGCAAACGGACTATGCTTCTTAACGCTCAGCAAATTGAAAGCGCACTTGGAAAAGAGAAAATAATTTTACTTGCTATAGAGGATATAACCGAAAGAAGTTTTGCAGAAAAATCGTTTCATGAAACAAGCCGCGTAACTAAAGAATATTTAAACCACCTTTTTAATAATGGAGAGGCATTAATTATTGTTTGGGATAATTCATTAGTGATTAAGCTTTTTAACCATGCATTTGAAAAATTAAGTGGTTACAACTGGACAGAAATTAAAGATAAAAAAATAAATTTTCTTTTCCCAAAAGACAAAATTGATTTTTCTCTTAACCTATTAACAAATTCCCAGAACAATGAAAAATCAGAATCCTTTGAATTAGATATTATTACTAAAGACAAAAAAATTAAAACTATTCTTTGGAGCTCTTCAAATATTTTTGATAAAGAGAAGAAAAATATTGTTGTAACAATTGCACAGGGTCAAGATATAACAAATCGTAAACAAGCAGAAAATTCCTTGAGGGATAGCGAAGAACGATTTTCAAAAGCCTTTCATACTTCACCATACGGTTTATCCATTACAAATATTGAAAACAGCAGATTTATAGAAGTTAATGATTATTTTGTTTTGATGTCAGGATATTCGAGAGAAGAATTATTGTCTAATTCATCCATTGGATTACAACTATGGGTTAATTCTGAAGATAGGGACTTAATAATTTCTAATCTTCTTGCACGTAAAAGAGTAAAAGATGAAGAAGTTATGTTCAGATTAAAGGATAGAACCATTATTGACGGTTTAATGTCTGCCGAAATTCTTTATATTAATAAAAAGCAGTGTATGTTGAGCAGTATTAGCGATATTACAGAACGAAAACGTACAAACGAAAAACTACGCGAAAGTGAAGAACGTTATAGGTCAATTTATGAAAATTCGACAATAGGAATTTACAGAACAACACCGGACGGGCAGATATTGCTTGCGAACCCAACTTTTGTTAAAATGTTAGGTTATACATCTTTTGAAGAGCTAATAGCAAGAGATCTTGAAAAAGAGGGTTTTGGAACAGGTGATGAACGTGAACATTTTTTTGAACTGGTAGAATCTAATAATGAAGTTATAAATTTTGGATCAATTTGGAATAGAAAAGATGGATTAACGGTATATTTAAGTGAAAGAGCTAAGGCAATCCGTGATTTGAATGGAAATACATTATATTATGATATAATGGCCGAAGATATAACAGAACGAAGAAACGCTGAAGAAGCGTTGCGTAAAAGTGAATTACGATTTAAACAAGTATCCGAAAGTGCCCACGAATGGATATGGGATGTTGATAGTAACGGATTATACACTTATGTAAGTCCTATTATTAAAGAATTATTGGGTTATGATGCCGAAGAGATAGTTGGCAAAAAATATTTTTACGATTTGTTTGATCCCGATAACAGAGAAGAATTAAAAAAAGAAGCACTTGGTGCATTTGTACGCAAGGAAAGAATTAGAAATTTTATTAATTGTAATGTTCATAAAAACGGTGAAAAAATTATTCTTTCCAAAACCGGCATTCCTATACTTGATAAGGAAAACAACCTGATCGGTTATTCCGGTGTTGATGTTGATATTACAGATACTAAAAGGACTGAAAAAGAATTAATAGCCGCAAAAGAAAAAGCCGAACAATCCGACAAACTTAAATCGGAATTTCTAAATCAAATGTCGCACGAAATAAGATCTCCACTTAATGCTGTATTAAATTTTGCGAATTTTTTACGTGAGGAAATGGTAGAAGAATTAACATCTAATTTTATTGAATATTTTGACGGGATAGATTCGGCCGGGCATAGATTGTTAAGAACAGTTGATTTAATTTTAAATGTATCTGAAATGCAAGTGGGAACTTATGAACCATTTTTTACAGAATTTGATCTTATAAAAGACATATTAGTAAAAATTATTAATGAAAATAAAAAACTTGTAGGAGATAAGGGACTAAATATAAGTTTTTCAACTCTCCTTTCTGAAGCCGTAATAGTTGGAGATCAATACAGCATCTATCAAATATTTGTGAATTTAATAGATAATGCTATCAAATACACAAAAATTGGACATATTTCCATTGAGGTTTGGAAGGATAAAAACGGAATAACAGTTAATATTGAAGATTCAGGCATTGGCATATCGGATGAGTTTTTAAAACTTATGTACACTCCATTTATGCAGGAAGAGAGAGGATCATCAAGAAGATATGATGGTAATGGTTTAGGACTTGCACTTGTAAAAAAATACTGTGATTTAAACCGAATAATTGTTACGGTAAAATCAAAAAAAGGTATTGGAACAAAGTTCACTTTGTTTTTTTCCGCTGCAAAATAATTGTAATTATGCAATAATAATTAATGGTATAGGTGTTTTATGGAAAACAGGAAAAATATATTAATTGTTGAGGATGATCTGTTGAACCAAAAGATTTATATAACAATTCTTTCAAAACATTATTTATTAAAAATATGCAATGATGATGACGAATTTTATGCCGCATTAAAAGAAAAAGACTACGATATATTTATAATAGATTTAGCTTTAAATTGTGGTAAAAGCGGAATAGATTTGATATTTGAATTAAGGGAAATAATTAAGTACAAAAATACCCCTATTTTTGTCATTTCGGCATTTGCTTCCCGAAAAGATCAAATGATAGCATTAGCCGCCGGGGCTACAAAATTTATAATTAAACCTTTTGACGGAAAATATTTATTAAGCGAAATCATTAAACTTGAGCCCACTTTTTAATGCCCGTATCTCTTTAATTCCAACATTTGCAAAAACTTTTGGCTATGCTAATTAAAAGCAGTTTGCTCCTCCTTGAACAAGAAAATTGTATTTAAAACCAAAAAGCCCTGCAAGTTGTTACTTACAAGGCTTTTGAGACTGTGAGCGTCCCGATGAATCGGGAAACCACCGACGCTCTACCTTTGAGCATTTGCTAAAAGCATATTTGTATTTAAAACCAAAAAGCCCTGCAAGTTGTTACGTACAAGGCTTCTGAGACTGCGAACGCGTCCCAACTTGTCGGGCACCCTTTAAAATAAAAAAAGTCCCAATTTCTTGGGACTTTCTGTGAGCGCGGGTGGTATCGAACCACCGACCCTTTGCTTAAAAGGGAGTCAACACATGCTGTAAGTTGTTAATTTACAATGGGTTAGGTTTTATTGGCATAGTGATTGGCATAGTGATTTTTTCAACGGGGAAAGTATTTGTAAAATAATTAAAAAATTTATTGCCCCGGACTTGACTTTATAGTGGGGAATAGTTTATACTATATATATGAAAGAATTGGGAAATATAGAAAATATTTATTTTTCAAATACTATTGACTTCCCTACTTGGATAAGCGATATTATACTTAGCATTTGACAACAGACAACTCACCGAAAACTGAAAACCGACATTAGCCGCAAGGCACTATAAACCTTAAATCAAATTAATAAAATGCAGAACACATATTCAAACAAGGACTTCTACCTTAGTGCATATTTGGTAGCTGAAGGCTTTGAACTTATTGAATATTCAAGGGAAAACGGATTTACAACCTTTTCCTTTGAAAACAGCAATGAGCTTATTGAAGCAATGCGCAAGTACCACTCCTTAAGCGCAAAAACCGAACCCGTTAAGTACGGAAATGCTATAAAATCATTAAAAACTCTGATCCATAGCGAACAAATATCAAACTCAAAATCAAATAACAATTATGTCAAACAAAACAGGAACAACAACTAACGAATTAAAGTCTTATTCATACTCATATAACCCACAAATCACTCCGGGCATGACCAAAGATGAAGGCGGAAAGAAAACTAAAGGTTGGATTTTTACCCAAATCGATTGGGACGAAAAAGAATTAACCCGGATGATCCGCACTCAAAGCTATACTTCAAGCGAGTTAAAAGATGGTTACAAAATAAAAAGTAATGTTAAAGATGTACATAACATTATTTTAGATTTTGATAAAGGAAATCCAACATTCAAGGAATTCATCGAGAAAGCAAATGGATATCAATTTGCTTGGGTTGCACATACCACTATTAATCACCAAAAACCAAAAAGAGATAAAGAAACAGGTGAAGAAATTCCAGGCTCAGAAGTTGATAAATTTCGAGTTATTATTCCGTTAAGGGTACCAATTACAGAAAGTGCCTATAATTCATGTGAGACATTCTGGGTGGAAAAATTCCCGAACATTGATACAACTTCATTCCAAGGAAATAGGTATTTTATGGTAAATCCTACTGCTGAAGTGGTGTTTCATAATGCTTATATGGATAAAAACGGGATGACACAAATAGCAATGTTTTTAGATCCATATGAAGCAAAAATGGTAGCCGAATCTTTCAAAAAAAAATCTATTGGAAGATCCAAATTATTGCAATTGGACAACGAAAAAAATCTTGATGGAAATTTTTCTATAGATGATATGGTTAAACTTCAGGATGGCAGCGAGATTAAATATAGAGACATAACTGGTAAAACTCAAGTACTATGCCCGTTTTGCAATCCGGCAAATAGGCAAAATCCTGATAAACATAATGCATTCATTGACTATAATTCAGCCGGGCAGATTTATTTATACTGTTCTTCTGAGAATAAAACCTTTTGGAGTCATTCATCAGAAATAGTATCTTCCAAAAGTTCGCTATTTTTCAATGAGACACTTGGATATCCAAGTAGAATTATTGAAAGCGAATCGGAACAAGAGAATAACAGAAATGGATATTTTGTTTTTAAGAATAATGATGATTGGAGAAATTATTGTCATTATAATAATGTTAATCCATCTTGTAAAATTTACCTTCCTCGTGTAATGATAATTTTTGATCCGAAAAAACCGAGTGGATTGCAGGAAGACTATTTTAATATGTTTCAAGAATCCGAATATTTGAAAAATCAGGACGATGCTGGTAGATTACTAACCGGTAGTGAAGTACTAATCCGAATGCAAACGCAAACTCCAGTAATATACGAATTAATGCTTAATATATTTGGGGAAGAAGAGTATTTAAGTAGATTTCTAAATTGGAATGCAGTAATCTTAAAAGATAGAATAAAAGTAGATACTGCATGGCTAATAACTTCCAAACTGCAAGGAATTGGAAAAGGATTAATGTTCGACAGAATACTGCAACCAATTTATGGGAAACGTCAAAGCATGCTTGTTCAAGGCGAACGTATGGCTAAAACATTTAACTCGCAGGATCAGACACAATGGTTAAGAGTATATGACGAAGTATATACTCCGGGTAATCCAAAGGAAAATTTGTCTCGTAAAGAATGGCTTAAATATATTATTACAGCCAGAGAACAGACAATTGAGTTAAAGGGAATTGATTCATTTCAAATGGCTAATCATATGAACTTGATTTTATATTCAAATAATGAATGTCCAATATTTTTGGATAATCAGGATCGAAGATTTAATGTAATAAGAAATGAAAATGTTAAAAAGACAGAGAATCTGTCATTTTATAAAAGTAATATTGAAATGCGGAATCAAATTGATAACGAACTGGCAATATTTGCTGATTTATTATTATGTTATGATTACAATGTTGAACAGGCAAATACTGCAATAAATACAACTGCTAAAGAGCAATTAAAAGAAATAACTAGTGATGAGTATGAGGAATTTGCGAAAGCACTTAAAAATTGTGATGATTCATTTTTCCTTTTAGGTGAAATTTTTCCACCAAGCAGTTCTGAAAAATTTCTTGATCATTATACAATTTTATCTCCTGAGGGTATGGATGTTGAGGCTGCAATAAAGAAAGGATACATTCCGGCAAAAAGCATGAATGCAATTTGTAAATATCACTTTCACAACCATTACAAGAACATTCTCGCACGATTACGACTTAAAGGAATTGAAAAGAGTTCTAAAAAAGAAATGGGTACTGTAAAAGCAGTATATACAATACAATAAAAAGGTAATCTGGTAATCGCAAGGTAATCGGAAAAAATCGCCATAAGTCTATATAAAATAAGAGGTAATCTGATAATCGATTACTTTTATAAACTTAAAAAAATAAATAAATATGAATAGAAAAATATAATTAATTAATTAATTAATTTTTACTACAAAAATGAAAAGTAATCCGATTACCGATTACCTTTTTGAAATTTACGAAAAAATGAAAGAAAAGCCCTGTTATAAGCTCATTTTAGGGCAAAAAACGATAAAAACATAACATTTAGAGGCAATCCGAAAATTTGAGAACAGATTACCTTAGATTACCGAATAGAAATAATAAACATAAAATGGAGAAAATTAAATGATAGATTTAGAAATAATATTAAAAGCGGAACCAACTCTAAGCCCAAACGGGATAGAACTAACACCAACCAACGAAAAATTTGATGCGGACTACATACAACAAATAAAAACATGCATTGATTGGCTAAAGGATAAACCGATTAGCCGAAAATTTAATTATCGTTCTACGAGCTATGGAATAAAGCATAAAATTGAACGTGAATTAGATGTGTATATTGCTAATGGATGTTTGATCGCTGCAATTATACATAATGATAGATTTAGAAATAATATTAAAAGCGGAACCAACTCTAAGCCCAAACGGGATAGAACTAACACCAACCAACGAAAAATTTGATGCGGACTACATACAACAAATAAAAACATGCATTGATTGGCTAAAGGATAAACCGATTAGCCGAAAATTTAATTATCGTTCTACGAGCTATGGAATAAAGCATAAAATTGAACGTGAATTAGATGTGTATATTGCTAATGGATGTTTGATCGCTGCAATTATACATTTAGATATCCCATATAAAAGAATTCCGAACTCGCCGAATATCTATGTAGCTATTGAAGAAAAAGTTTTGAGCAAAAACGATCCCAATAGGGCTCGAGTTGGGCTGGTGCGACAAACACGGGCACACTGGTATTAGTAGAGCATATAAACAAGGGGCGCGACAAATTCCGCCCCACAATTTGAGGAAAAATAAAATGGTAAAAATAAATAATGGTGATGGTAAAACAAGAGAAACCGCAATAATAATTATGAGTGCGGAGGATCGTGGGGAAGGCTGGAACTATATGCATAATAATTATAAGAATTGGAAGGTGGACTATTCGTCGGTTACCGAATTAGATGGCTTTGAGACTCAATATGTAGTATTTAGTAGAAATAACGAGCAGGTTTGGTTTGACTGGACTTGGGTCTATTCGTTTATGAGATGAGTTGGGGGCTCGAGTTGGGCTCGAGTTGGGCTGGCGCGACAAATTCCGCCCCACAAGACCAGAAACAGATGGCTTTGTGACGAGACGAGTTAGGCTTGAGAGCGCGACCAGCTTAGCCCCTACGACATAGGCATGAAACGAGAGCGACAAAATTCGCCCCGGGTACTATGCATTTATTGCTGTTAAAAATACTCGGAAGGGGTAGGAGTTGAATAAATCAAGGTGTACAGAGTGTACAGCATGTACACCACTTTTTAATGAGGTAAACAAAATGAAACACAATTATCCAAAATCTCGCAAAGCGAGAGACGTATCGAAAAGCAAAAGTTGCAAAATCTTGCTCGCAATTGGCGAAGAAAGATTGAAGAGTATTTTTAGTCTACATGGCCGCTACACATCGGCAAAAATTCTAACTGAATTGTTGGGCTATGAGGTCTCGTCCGATGTAACTTGTTATTGTAAAAAGAGGTATAAATTATAATTGAATCAAAGTTTAGAAGCAGGAGCTTTAAATCGCTAAAGACTTGCAAACAATCAATGATGTTGAGAGTCGTTTGGAAATCTTCAACTGATGTATATATGGATCTTGATTTTTAAGTTACTACTTATCGAATAAATAATGCCATTAACAATGAGAAGATAAATGTTTGCTAAAAATAAAATGGTAACTATCAAATAATTCGAAGGGATTTTATTTTTAATAAAGAAGATGAAGAAAATCAATTATTGACTTCAGTTAGGAAAAATAGATTAAACCAAGAATACTTACTTATATTATTCAATCCAAAATGCAATTGGTAAATTGAACTTGAAAAATTCAAGTAGTAACTTTGTCATTTTTTAGTATTATCCTCAAATATTTTTTTAGAGTTAAAATCTATTCTTGAAGAGAAAAAATAATTTTTAGACCATCGTAAGCAAATTGAAATCCCTGAGGTAATTTTTCACTATCTCTATTATGCGAAATAGAATGATCAATATGAGTAATGTATGTCTTCTTAGCATGCAATTCGCGTGCGACTTCAATAACCTGCATCACAGAAAAATGATTGAAATGGGATTCAAATTGAGTCGCATCAATAATTAAATTTTCAATTTTCCATAACCTTTCCATTGTTTTTTGAGGAATAAAATTAACATCAACAAGATAAGCCAAATTACCAACTTTATATCCAGTACAATATGATAATCCGTGTATAAGCTGTAAAGAAGAAAAATACAGTTTCCCAACTTGGCTCACATCTTTCACTTCAAGGATATTTAATGTTGGTAGGTTCGAATTACTCTTCGTTTTTTCAAAGATGTGGGGAAAAATATTTTTTATTTCTAATAGAGTTGGTAAATTGCAGTAAATAGGTATTGGTTTATTTGAGGTGAAGGCGAAAGAACGTACATCTTCTAATCCGAGGATGTGGTCTGTATGAGAATGTGTTAGGAATATCGCATCAATGTGATCTACTTTTTCACGCAGACATTGAGCCCTGAAATCTGGCGAGGTATCAATAATTACATTTGTACTATTAGAACGAATGAGAACAGAAGACCTAAGTCGCTTATTATAAGGATCAGTTGCCTTACAAATATCGCAATTACACGATAAAATTGGAACTCCCGTACTTGCACCTGTACCTAAGAAAATTAACTCTGGCATATTAGCTCGTACAATGGCAGTAAAATTTTAGACGACTAAACATTTTGATTTGAAACAATTGTTTGCCAAGTTTATTCTATAATTGTAAATATACTGCTGAAAATCAAAAGGTTGATCTTGACGAATATTATTTCGTAGATCTCTTCTGTATACGCAAGGACTATATGTTCCATCTGGATTAACAAAAATAACCGGTATATTCGGACAACAATTTATACTAATATCACTTTTCTCATGCTCTACATAACGAAGTAAAAATGACAACATTCTATCATAATCAGAATATGGCAAAGTAGAACCAATTGCATTTTTGAACCAGAGTTTAGAGTAATTGCTAATAACTTTTAGCAAATCAATTCCTTTAAAAGAGGAATTTCCTTCACGATTTATAATAGGTTGTAATTTCAAACCAAGTGAAAAATTGTTTACAATGTCAACAATTTTGTTTAATCGCTGTACAATGAAAGGGGTTAATAATAAATTAAGTGATATTTTTAAATTTTTTGACCGTAACAACAACACTCTTTGCCATAAAAATTCTAAACCAAGATCAAACTCTTCTAAAGAATTCGCTTGATTAAGATAATGACAACTATACCTTATTCCTGTACATTGCTTTTCTGAAAGAAGATCTATTAGAGCACCCTCTAATAATATAGCATTTGTGAAAATGCTATATAAATAATTATTCTTATTCAAAAAAGAAAGAATTTTTTGAATGTATAGATTATATAATGGTTCACCACCAGTTATTAGCAAAGGCGTTTTAGAGTTATGAAAAAAATCACCAAAATAAGACACAATCATTTTCAACACTTTAATATCCATTTCTTTACTTTCGGTAATATTTTGATCAAAACAGTATTCACATCTGAGATTACACCTTGTAGTGACACATAATACAGATTTGATGTCAAAACATTCCATCTTTCTCCAACTCCTTAATTTGTTGGTCTTTTAAGTTTATTTTATTTTTGAGTGCTAAATCAAGAATATGATTTACATGATTTTGAAGACAATAATCCTTTCGGCAGTAATCATTAATATATTCAGTAACATATATCTTTTTAAGTGCTATGGAGGTTATACTGTCATATATAATATTTCCCATGATATGCTCTTTTTTATTACAAACCCAAGAACAGGGGAACAAATCACCTGTTGGTCTAATTATATGAAAAACTCTTGAATAATAGCATCGCTTGAAGTTGAATATGGGTTGAATATTTCCCCCGAGAAAAGCTGTAATATTTGTGTTTTGACTAAGAAAATTAATTATATGGGGATTCTTTTTTAGGTATGTTTGTATTTGATCAGCGATTTGATTTATTTCGGATGATGATAAATAATCGTCATGGTCCATATCAATTCTGTGACCATAATGACGTAGAGGACGATAATGGAATTGCAATTTGTCAACTAATGCATTGCTGTTTGAAAATATTTCATTGTGTATTTTTAAGAAAAACGCCAAATATTCCTCATAATTATGTTTGGAATATAAAAAACTAACCCCTACTTTTCCAATATCATTGTCAAGATATCTATGCAAATTATAAATAACTTTATTAAATAGATTTTTCCCTCGCATTTGTGCATATAGGGTAGGACTAGCAGAGTCTATGGAAATTCGTATCCAGTCAAGATTATCATGCCAACAACCCGGAACAAAACAAGTTCCATTCGTAATCATTCCCAAACGTAAATCCGGGAGAATAGCTTTTACACTTGAGATCAAATCACCTATAGTTGAGTTCTCGTGCTTGTATAAAGTAGGCTCCCCACCGCCAACAAATATTAAAGTTTTTGGATTTATCTTTGTTAATGACTCTAAGGAGGAAATAGGGAATTGGTTCTTTGAATTTAATGCGATATGCTTATCTTGATACGTGCACCCTACACAATTCAAATTGCAATTGTCCGTTGGATGGAGTTCTGCATGCTGAATTTTTGAGTAACAAGTGAGTGCTTCAATTAAGTCTGAAAGGGTTCCGAACTTGCTTATTCGTAAGAGGTACTTTATTGTTTCCTCTTCACTCTTAAGCCCATAATAGAAATCATGAAAATAATTAAAAGCAGATTTAGCGTATTTCACCTCACGAATTCTAAGGGATTTTATAACATTTTCTTGTTTATTAAGCAATTCTATTGATACAATGGATTTGAATAGATTACGATTTAATGCAATTCCAGAAAAAGTATTTACGGGTGCTATACTCTTTAAGGGATTGATATTAATATCAATTTGATTATCAAAGCGGTAAGGATTATAAATCGAATAATTTAATTTATCAATCACCTTTTATCCCATATAGTATTGAAGTTTGCTTCATCGGATTTCATAATTTCTAGAGCTAAATGATCATCGCCATACAGCTTAAGACATTCAATTGTTTCTTTAATAAAATCGGGAAGAGAACAACTGTTGCATCGAGGATAAATAAATTTGTTTTCAAAAACATAGCTTTTGTTGCTGGTTGATAACTTTAGACTCTCGCATTGTGAGTCTGAACAATCAAGGAATTTAATATCATTAGGGTTGCTTAAGAATTCAAATGTATCAATTTCGGAATTAACAAGATATAAATAAGTCGATAATTTAAGAATCCTATTATAGCTCAATGATTTCCACAACACGCAATATTTCTCTTTTATTGTATACATTTCATAATGAATAAGTGGTACTGCTTGCGAGGAAACCTGCATAAATTTTTCATTCATATCAGAAAAATATTCACTCCGAGATTTGAAGTGTAGAATATATGCAAAGGTTCTTCTGCTTTTTATCTCAGCTGATCCATTCTTATGCGGGAATCTGGAAGCAATACTAAGATCAACAAAAATATCCGTGGTCCTTGTTTTATTTTTTATTCTAACCATACTACTAATTATAGGTTCAGCACATAAGAAGAGACGAAAATTTTTTCTCTCTTCAAATGAAAATTTCTTAAGCATTTCCTTGTAACTTTTTATTGTTAAAAAAAGATCGCGATGCATCTGTGCGTTACCTTGTTCATCAAAAAAATATACATCCTTTACAGGATCCTGTAAGAAAAAAGATATGCATCCTCCTGATTTAATAAGAGCAAAAATTAATATTTGAGATTCCATTTCCTTGCTACTTAATTCCGGATCATCTTTTGATGTTTTAATTATATCACCAAAAAACCAGTTGTTTGCAGTTCGAGCAATTATCTCTATGGTTCCTTTTTTATTCGTGGAATCTTTCAATAATTCATTTCTTTTATATTTTACAGGTAAGTCATTCCAGTTGAAATAAAAAACTTCCGAGTTAAATGTTTTTTTTAGAAAACAGTAAAATATTTTTATCATATAATAAAATACAAAAACAAACGGAATAGTCAATAGAGAAGTTATTAAAATAGGTGCGGGACTATAAATGAGTGCAACAATCGTAATTATAAAGGCAATAACTCCAATGATGGGACTAATTATATTGTTCCAAAATATTTTATCTTCTGTAGAAAAAAGATCAATATTCATATCATTCCATAAAATTAGGAATATCAATTGCAAATTGAACAGTATTGAATTGGTAGTGCCAATACGCTCAGGTAAACAAAACCAGGGAATAGATTAATTCAATATTATACAATTTATAATTCTCAATATAGAGTACTATTTTATTTATTTATCAATTAAAGTCACATATTCAATTAAAATCATAGAAGATTTATAATATTTTCTTATCAATAGCTGAATTTTTAGTAAACATATAATTAAAAAATCAAAGAGGAGTATCACCTATTATTCTATGCGATAGATTATCATTATATAGAACAAAAAATTATATAATAACTCCACTTATATAATAATAAGTTAAGTCTATTTGATGAAAGAATCAAGAAAAAATTACATAAATTGTCGAATTGAGTCAAAAAACATGATACCGAAAGAAAAATAAAGGAATTGAGAAAACGGTCGTTGCGTCATAAATTACCTCACCCAAACTCATTTTTGCGGGAAAAAGGTAAACCCACCGGTGGTATAGAAGACCCTATTTGCAAATCCTCAAATTTGAACGAGGGTAATTAGGGTGTACCCCTATATTTTATCCACCCCCATGTGCAAAACTTGTATTTTTTTGTGGGCGAATTTTTGTCGAGCCATTAAGCTGTCCTCAGTAAATCGAAATTAACAGGGTACCCTTTTATTTAGGTACCCCATATTGAGTAATGCATTTTTTATTTTTGGAAATATTATCGCAATAAAATCATTTTTTTGGTTTCACTAAATCTACCGGCTTGAAGCTTACAAAAATATACTCCGCTGCTAACACCTATTGCATTCCAAACTTTAGTGTAATTTCCTGAACTTAACTCTTCATTTACCAAAGTCGTTACCTCTTTGCCTAAAACATCGTAAATCTTGAGCGTGACTTGTTCAAAATTCGGTAAAGTGAACTTTATGCTTGTACTCGGATTGAATGGGTTAGGGTAGTTTTGTTGTAAACTATATGTTGTTAAATAAGGACTATTCTCGTCAATATTAGTGAACCCGGCATATTGAATTTCAAGATAAGGAACTTGCGATGTTAGAGTATCCTGATTGTTATTATATGTGGCACATAGCATCATGAATGCAGAATTTACCCAACTTGCATTTTGCCATAAATATGCTTTTGCACTAGTACAATTGTCATTTGCATCATAAGAATAAGTTGCCTTAGAATAATTAGTCCATAAAGTATCAGTATAAGTTTCAAATAGTTCTTCTAATAAATAACCATGAATAGTATAATTATAAATTGTTTTATTAGCATTTGTCCACAAAGTATCTGAATATTGAAGTGTTGTTTTTGTGATTGGATAATTCTGTTCATCATAAGTGTAAACATCCATCAAACGTTTCTCCCAATCATTAACTCCCCAAATTTCCGTTAATTCATTTATGAGAAATCCAGTTGAACTATATTCAGATGTAATTCTATGTGAATTAATCCATTCAGTTTGTTCCCAAACTTGGGTTAGAAAAGTTAACATTTTGCCGTTTGTATTATAAGAATAGGTATACTTTGAATTATCTAGCCAAGAATTATTTGTCCATTTGGAATAAATCTGAGTTAACAAATTATCATTGTCGTCATAAGTATACACGTTTTGTTTGTTATTTATCCAACTACCGTTTGTGTATTTTTCAAACAAGTCGGATAATATATTCCCTCTTGAATCATGAGTATAAGTATATCGAGTTGAATTTAACCAATCTCCGTTTGACCATATTCCAATGGAAAGCCGTTGAAGATTCCAATTTGCATCATAAGCATATGAATAGTTATATTTATTTACCCAATTAAAATAGCCCCATAGTTCTAAAAGGTTGTTTACCAAAAGACCATTCTCGTTGTAAGTATAATTGTTCCTTGAAACGTTCTCCCAAGTTCCATTTACATAATTTTCTGATATTTTTGTCTTTAACTGGTAGAAATCATATAAGTATGATGTTCGATTATTTGGAATCCATGATCCATTTGATTTTACTTCCACTAATTCGACCAATACATTGCCAGTCGTGTCGTAAGACTTAGTTGTTCTGCTTTCATCGCTAAAATTAATAACAAGTGGTTTGTAAAATGATATACTATCATCTTCACTTTTTCGAAACATTTCAAATACTTTGTTTATACTACATGCTTCATCTTCCGGATCGATACTGTTGCTATAAATGATGAATCTTTTGTCTTGCTTTGAATAATTGTTTTTAATTGTTGAATTAATAATGGTTGAATATAACAATATTAGTGCTATAGTTAATATTGTACTTTTTAAATTATGCATCTTACCTCCAATGATCTGTTAATAAAAAAGGGGTCGTACCCGTATTTAACTTTCGCTTAGCGGCACTGGCATGCCAACGACAAAAGAATAAATAGGGTGCGCCCCTTAAATATTACACGGGGACGCAGCTCCTATCGATAGTTCATGTCGTATTAAAAAAGTGCCAGTTTTCTAAGCAGAACTATACGTTATAATAGCTACGTAATGTATTTTCCTTAAACTTTTTTGCAAAAACCAAATATTATTTTTGCGCTTTGAAAAGTTATTGATATACTTTGCAAAAGTCAAGAAATATTCATCTCGTATTGTTTTTAATTTTTCTGCTTTGTTACAATTGAAATAACTTTGATACCTTTAATTGATATGCTGCACGCATACGCATTTCAATTACATGGGATATATAATAGGTTAAATAGTTGTACAATACCCATTGATTATCAGGGGCAGGTTGGTCGCGCACGTAATTTACCACTGTAACCCCAAGTTTCTCCTCGATAGCCTCATTAAAGGTTTTTTTAACACCAATGTTCTGTAGAATGTCTATCCGGTTCTTAATAATTGGTATCTGTTCATAGGTCTTTTCAACCTGTTGTTTAATGTTGCCAATTTGGATACCACTTGTATGTCTTGAGTAATATTTACTCAAGACCTTTCCAAATACCATCCCATTAGTACAAATGCCACGAATAGCTCCCCAGAACATCCTAACACCTTCGCTGCCATCATAACTGTTATGCAAAAACAATGATAACGCAATATCACTTTCTCCATCAGAAAATGTTAAATCGGGGAAAGTAACCTGCAATCTCATTCGTGAGTTTTCAACATAACTATGGCTTGGGTCTATAATCCAACTGGAATCGAGTGATTCCAGCTGATCCATCAGAGGCATAATTATATCCCTGTTGGGGACTAAATGATAAGTATCCTGCATTATGGACACAAGTGAATTTGTATCAACACGCATAATAGCTTTATAATCATCAGTCTTGGACAGACTTCCATTTTTATCCTCTGAGTAAACACGTTTCTCTTCAACGGGGAACATATACTTCTCTAACTTATCCATTACCCACCTCCAATAAACGGTGACTTACTGCGAGCGATAAATAGAGTTACAGCAATAGACTTTGGATCAATTAAACCACCTAACTCGGCTTGAATACGCACCGCATCCTTACACGACAACAACATTAATTCGTAATAGTTGTCGACACTCCCGCTTGTGGGAGTATTTTTCAGTTCTGTTGGCATTGATGCTGGGCTAGTGGGTTGGTTGAGCAGGATGCTCACGTCATACTTTGTTACAATCTTATTTCCCTTTTGCTCCGCAAGTTTTGTAATTACAGCCTTCGCTCCCTTTCTCAAATCCTTAATTTTATTATGAACTTCATCAGGGGCAAAAAAGCTATACTCAGTTGTACCGTCCCCGTTGCGTACAGCGTACAGATAGTACTCGCCATACTGTGAGTTACCTGTTACCGGTTCATCATACAGCAATTCTATTGGGCAGGGCTGGTTCAGTATTAATTCCAATTTCTTCCTTTCCACTTTCTTTTTCCTCTTTTAGTTTATAAGTGAATTCTTCGTTACCGGTTATTATTTCAATACCTGGTGGGGTTGTGTAATGACCTTTTAAGTATGACTTAATTTTAGTTAAGTCCGGTTTAACCTCCTCAGGTATTATTGTTAACATTTCAGGCTTAGCATGTTTTAGAAATAATTGTAAATCTTTAATCTCAACTTTATCAGGTTTCTTACGAAGCTTTAATACTCCATGAGCCATGTCGATAGTTTTGGTGCCTTGTTGTTTTATAAAGGCTTCAAGTTTCTTTTCGATAAAGTTAATTTTATCTTGCAGTTTAGAATTTGATGTTACTGCCCATTGATTAATTATTTCTATTTCCTGTCTAGCAATGGTAAAAGTTTCCGCCATTTTCCTCTGATGCTCCTGAATCTCGAGTAATAGCAAATCATAATAAGCAAGGGTTTGCTCTCCCTCCTTGAGCTCAACTTCCGTTAAAAGCTCATCCATAAATATTATTCCATCATTCTTCATTTTTTGTTATCCTTATCCATGGAATCCAAAATAATTATTAAAGCTGCTATCGCAATTTCAACTGCGATAATCATCCAGTTCATGTATATATATCCTCCTCATTTAATTCTGCTCCGCAAGACTCGCATTGGTTAACTAATTTACTTCCGTCATATAAGGTTTTGGCGAGACAATAAGGGCATTCAATAAAATCCATGTCTAAATCAGATTTCCCAAAAGGCAAATGGTAATTTCTAAAAGACATCCATTCATCTCGTTTAGGTGTGTAACGTTTGTAGTTCTCAACACCAACGCGATTTATAACCATTCCGTAATTGTTTTCCATCTCATAATAATGGTAATTATCCTCTCCAATATTAAATCCTCTTATTGAGGAGCTTTTAATATTCAAGGATTCTTGCATTATTTCCCGTTCGCTGCAAAAGTATAATATCTCAGCTTTAGTGTCCAAGTAAAGACATAAGGGATTGTCTTTTTTAACGAGTATTAATTTTTCCGGATCATTAACATCTATACTTGCAAACGCAAAAGAGCCTTCAAGCTTTTCAAATACTCGTTTAATTTTATCTCCCTTAGCTTTGGTAGACAACACAGATAATATTGCTTCACTATCAACTTGTCCATCACGTTTAGCGGTTGTGAATATTTCTTTGTCGTTATGAATCATACCATTGTGTACAACAGCAATTCCATATTTGTTATACAATGGGTGGTTGTTTACGTTAAGCTTTTCCGAGCCTTGTGTTTTAAGACGAGTATGAGCAATCAGTGTCCTGGGGAGCGACAATGCTCCCCATTCCTTATGTTTAACAAGCTCAGAAGACTTAACAGGTGCCTTATTTACAATAAGCCTTTTGTCTTTGATAAATGCATACCCGCTGGCATCTCGTCCGCGGCACTCAAGTATTGAAAACATATTTGTCATGCTTTCTTTATTAGGTCTAGCCTCTGCAAAACAAAACCACCCCATTATGCCGCACATAATACACCATCCGTTAATTCTTTGACCAGTTTGATAATTTCATCAAAATGATCTAACCTTAATGAATAAGAAATGCCTATTCGGCGTGAACCGTAACCGGTTGTAACTTGCCACGGGAGGTTGTTAAATTCAAGAAATTCGGTAACGGTAGGTTGTATATCAGGACTAACACATAATTCGTACTCATCTCTTTTTGACAATCCATATACATAAACAGGGGAGATTACTAAACCTATTTTAGTACGCAAGTCAGCCAAACAATAATCGCCCTGTTTAATGTTAATATTAAACTTGCGCGGGTTATCATCATTTAACCATTGGTTGGCTAACTTAATAATTGTTTCTTTTTCTTCTTCGGTTACAGAAGGATTATTAGGACAATCTTCATCATATTCATCCTCATCCTCGTTATCCTCATCTTCATAACAGCTTGAACAAAAGGGATCACCGGCATTATTGTAATATGTCTCGTTGCTGTGAATTATTGTATCACAGTTACTGCAATAATGATAGTTCTCACTAAAACATGAATCACAGACCGGTCTGCCATCAACGGTAGTAAAATCATCATCTTCTTCGAGTTTGCACTCGCAAATAGAGCAAAACATAAGCGACATAACCCACCCCCTTAGTTAACAGAAATACCCCAATTAGGGAGTATATTCTGATTCCAGTTTATAGGTTTTGTGATTAGTTTTTTAAGTTGTGCAAGTCCTTCCCTGCAATCATCAGGTATTGTAACAAGAAAGCTTTCCAGATTGCTTAGAAATGTTCTTGAGTGCTGTCTGCCTTTTAACGCAACAAGGTCAAGCTTATCTTCAAGTGTGGCAATTACAGTAAGTTTAGTGAGAGTAAATGTAACAAGTGTAACAGCAGGGGATATTAACCAGCTTCCCGGTGTTCTATACTCCATACCATAATCCTTTTTCCTAAAAGCGTATCTTGCACCATAACCGGTACTTTGGCGTTTTGTCCTTTGTTCAAGATCATCAATGCAATCTGAAAGGGCGTAGATAACAGTATCCAATGCATTTATTAATGGTGTGGTAGGTTCAATCCCCAAGTGTAAATGACCTCCTAAAGGATAGCCACTAGAATATTGTCCAGATAAAAATTCTAACTCGGGTTCTTTTTCGTGTCCATATTCTAAAACGGTTTTTATTTTGGCGGTAAGTTCTATTGGTGATTCTGCATAGCCGGGTCTTATTTCGCAAATATCATTATTACCATCTAACCCAAAACTACTGTTAAACTTGAAATAATCACTGGCATTAACAAACACCCCATTTTTACGAGCTACTAATTCAGGGTCGCACCCAATTGTAAATGACATAGTATAATTCTCCTTGATTGTTGTTAGTTATTATCAAGGTTCTTATACCGAAAAAAGAAGATGTTTTTTAAGGGGTAATATTATTCCAAATTACTAATAGTGTGGATATTTAAAGAGAGGCCATTTAACAATTTCACAGCTGTTATTAATTCTTATTATCTATCAAACATTCGTATTTTGTTGATTTGTGATTCGTCTATTATTTGTCGTAAAATATAGCGCGAATTTCATAATATTCTAATTCCTCTAACATTAACTTAAAAATCTCTTTGTTGATTTCTTTCATTAAACACTCTTTAAGTTTTCATGGATTATATAAAATTGAAGCTATACAAGATGAGTTTTAATATTTACCATTTTTTTTAATCATGGATACATGTTATAGAGGTAAAATATTCTTTGTTAAAGTTTTCGTGGGGACACAGGGATTATTTCTCTTAATTAATATAAAAAGACTTCCTTGCGAGTATTATTAAATAAACATTTATTTAATCTAATAACTTACGAATATGCAATAAATATTTTTTTATTAAATAAGAAAATATTAATTCAACCATCATAATTAAGATTGCAATAATAATAGTTTTTATTACAATCCAATCTGCACAGTCTTTAAGCTTATAAAACCCTGAAGCAAACATATAGAGAAGCATAGCAACAAAAAGGTTTATGATAAAAATAATTGGAAAAACCACTAAATTATTTGTTGCTTTCTTATGTGCCGAATAATTTTTTTTTAATAAACTTTTTATTTCCTCAAGAACAGCTTTTTTTACTGCCTCAACCGTCTTTGTGCTTGATTCGCCTAATTCGTGATTCTTTTCAGTGTTATTTTCCATTATAATACCCTCCACTATTTGCGTAAAAATTTATCATATAGATAAGTAATAAATATCCCGAGATGAACAAATCCAATTATCACCGGCATACCTATTAATAAAAATATTAAGAATCCATTCTGATGCAATGATTTTGAAAGCCATATATATTCAAAACCTTCAGAAAAAGATAACATAGTTTCTAACGATTTTATAAAATAAAATGTATACCCGCTACCTTTTTCCGGGTTTACAATTTCAAACATTTTCCATAGGAAGGCAAAAGATCCTGCCCAAAATAGTACGGCTCCAATGAAGAATGGAATCGATTTTAATAATTGCTCAAGATAAAGGCGAAATGGGTAGAATATATATAATACAGGATACTTAAATAAAATGGATCGGCCTTCAAGTCGCCGGAGTTCTGATATAGCAATATTTTCTTCATCAAACTGATGATACTCTCTATAAATGAGTGCCATTTTACCAATTATTGTTGTTAACGCGTTTAGTTCGGCTTTTTTTCGTACATTCCCTCTTTTATACCATTTGCAAACTGATTTTACTTCTTTTTTAAGTTCGGTTAATCTATTTTTAACATCAAGATTATATTCTATTCCATGGAATGAACATTCGAATGCTACCTCTAAACTTTGCCGAATAGTCAAAGCTCGTAAACTTACTGTTGGGGTTCTATTATCAAGTATCTCTTGTGCTTCCCTTGCTAAAATTGCTCCTGTAATTAAATTCTTCAGACTTGCTTTATCAATAATTATTTTTTCTGCTCTTCTAATCATATACTCGGCTATTTTTAAAGATTTACCGGGCGCACTATGTCCATCTTCATTTTTATTTGGCATTTTAATTGGCCAAATATAATTAGGATTATTTTTTAATTTGGATATTAGCCCAAATAGACTTGGTACAGGTTTATAAATCATTTTAATTATTTTTCCGGCATTCTTCAATTCATTTATATACAATTTGTTCGATTCTGCACGTTTATATAAATTTTCCAATGTGTTTCCAACAGAAATAATAAGTCTTTGTCTAAAATCACGTATTTTCCCGTAATTAGAATTACGTATTTTCAAATCTGAAAGACCAACTTTAGATTTATCATCATTCGATTCTTTTAACTTATAATTTTCCGTATCCGGATAATTTAAGAACAAATCTTCAAAAATAATCGAATAATCTTCTATTTCTTCTTTATCGTTTTTTAATAACCTATCCATTATAAAATAAGAATTAATTGACCATACTCTATATCCTTTGGAAAAAGCGGCATATGCATATAAATACGAAAAAACTCTTTCGTCATCAAGAGTAAAAGCGATTCTATTTCTATTTAACCTATCCACCTCATCATTAAATAATTTTATTTTCAACATATTTCGTAATCCGGAAGGATCAAATAAAGAGTCATATTCGTAATGAAATAATTCATGAATATTCTCAAGATTTGTAATTTTTGTCAAGACATTCAACACATGATAATTATTAATAACGCTACTATTACATCCCGAATAGTTTTTAGGAAAATCATTAGCTGAAATAAACACCCAATGCAATTCGGGAAACGTAATGCATAATTGATAAATGAGGGAATTATTATGTAGAATATTTATTTTTGCATTATCAATAAAAGAGTTCTCAACTGTCTCATCCATATAAAAAATTGCATCTTTACCACTTTCTACAATAATTTTATCGATTTTATCACAAATATTTTTATAATAAATAAAATCCTCACTAATAATTTCAATTGTGATTAAATTAAGCGTATGTTTATAATAGAAGAATCTTTTTAATGAATTCGCAAGCAGCAAGTTTTTAGTAATAAAATAATGATTCATAATTAAATTTATTTCCTTAATTGCTTATTTTAGAGAATATTACAATTTTTTTATTTATAAAAGCTAAAATAATCATTCATTAAAATTAAATTTCCAACATGTTTAATATGTAAAAATACCAGTTCTTTTATCTACTTTGAAATAATTCTCAATTACAGCTAAAACACTATTAGATTCGATTTCAATTGACTGAATTAAAAGCTCACAATTATTTAATAATTGAAAGTGTTTTTCCGCTTTTTTACAATAATCAGCTGAATACAATTGGAATAAAAAAAGGTAGAAATAATATCTTCTTAAAATATTTTTAAATCGACTTTGAGTAGTTTTTTTTATGTATGGTAAATTTTTTATATAAGTACTAAACAAATAAGATTTTATTTGTTGGGGATTGGCAGAAAATCTTTTGAATTTACTTTTTTTGTTATCAATAGTTTTTAATAATACTAAACACTGTGTGATACTGAAATAATGATAATCAATAGTTCTAGTCATTAATTATTCTCTATATGTAATGCAAAACTTTAATTCAAATACAATTCACTAATTTTATTAAATTTTTTAATTAAATTTTTGTCTGTTTGTAAAGCTCTTACCACTTTATATCTCAACTGGTCTAAACTTATACCCAGCAATTTTGCCGCATCACCTTTTTTACCATTTGTTTTTTCCAAAGTGTTTTCAATCTCTTCCAACTCTATCAATATTTTCTTTTGTTCAGTAGTTAAATCCTGATTCACATATTCTTTATTTTCAATATTACTTTTATTAATTCCATCAGATAAGTGATTAATTTGTAATATTGTATCATTTGTTGATCTGGCTTTTGCACAAGCAGATTGGATAGTGTAATACAATTCTCTAACGTTTCCAGCCCATTGATGATTCTTTAAGATGCAATAAGTTTCCTCCGAAATTGACTTGAGATTAGTTTTTTCTTTTTCTTTGAAGTGCTTAAAAAAATAATCTATTAAAACCCGAATGTCCTCTTTTCTTCTACGAAGCGGTGGTAATTCTATTTTTGCAACATTTATTCTATAATAAAGATCTTCTCTAAATTTTCCTTCATTAATAAGTTTTGGCAAGTCACAATTTGTTGCAACAATTAGTTGAACATCGAGTTTAATCTCTTTAGTGCTTCCAACAGGTGTAATTGATTTTGTTTCAATAAATCTCATTATTTTTTTTTGAATTTTTAGATCATAATCACCAATTTCATCAAGAAATAATATTCCGCCATCAGCTTCTTTAAACAACCCGATTTTTTCTCTGTCTGCCCCAGTAAAAGCTCCTTTTATATGTCCAAAAAGCTCGCTCTCCAAAACGGTTTCCGATAATTCAGAAATTGAAAATTCTTTATAGGGTTTATCTTTTCTAACAGAATGCCTTCTGAAATATTTTACAGCAAGATTTTTCCCGGTACCGGTTTCTCCCGATAAAAATATTGTTATATCGCTGCTGTTTTTTGCCAAATCTTTTAATTGAATTCTTATATTATTAACTTCGTCACTTATTCCTATCAATTCAGATTCATCATATTTTGATTCAAGTTCCAAAGATTTTTCTTTTAACTTTCTAATAGTAAATGAATCAGTACAATAATTTTCAATTCTGTTCTTCCATTCTAACCAGTCAAGTTCTTTTTTATTCAGAAAATCTCTAGCCCCCAATTTAATTGCAGCAACTATTGCAGTAGTTGAAGAATAATTAGTCATTACAATTATTTGCAGGTCTGGAAAATTTTGGTGAATATAAGGAATTAACTCTAATCCTTGAAGGTTATTAGGTTGGGTTTCGTCAAAGACAAGATCTAATAAAATAGCATCCAAATCAGAATTCAATTTTGACTTTACTTCATTTATCGTTTGGCAAGAAATAACAGTAAAATTTTTTAAAACCAATAAAACAGTTTTTACAAAGTCTGTATTATCATCAGCTATTAGCACCTTGTAAGGGAGCATCCATTAACCCTAACTCGTTTGAGATTTTAGTTAAAAAATAATCTATTTTTTTTAATAATCCAAGATTTATTTTTACTTTTTCCAAATTATTGTCATTTCCTATTTGGTTTATTCCAATAAGTTCATCAAAGGTCTTTATAAATTCATCAATTACATTGCAATAGTCATATATTTCTAAAATTTCATCACCGTATCCCAAAAAATCTAAATATATCTTGTATTTATTAAATCGCAAAATATATTTTTCCCACTGTTGTTTACTCACATTCACGAAATTATCAATATATTCCTCATTAGTAAGATTTCCTAATGCATAAAATTCGTAATTTTGGAGACAGTAGATTACTGCGGTTAATACCTGAAAAATAGATTCTTCTCCATGACCCTTAAAGAAATTATTCAATTTTGTTTTTAATTCTTCTGCACTAAAATGGGGGCGAGAAATTATTTTGCCCATAATTAAACTTGTCATTTTTTCTCTAAGTAGCCTTGCATTAAGCAAGTTAATTAAGGAGCTATCATTGTATCCGAGTATAATAGAATCATGTTCAGGTAAATTTTTAATTCTATTTAATAATTCTATACAGTTTTTTTCATCTTCCAATACAAGAATATTTATTGGTTCATTTGTAGACGCAGACTCTTCAGTAAACAAGATCAAATCCGAATTAAGAACATATTTAAAATATCTTCGCAGGGAATTAAAAATATTACCTTTAGTTTCATAGTAAAAATAGTTTTTCATTGTTCTTCTAAGTCTGTTACTATGTTATGTAACCATGTAGGTAAATAATTTGAATCACTATAAACATATTTTTTTAAAAATCTATCTGATTCAAATTTTGTAGAAGTAATTGCTGCAATTAAACGAACAGGCAAATCATCATACTTAAATGGTAGCTTTATCTCATCCCAATCCAGTAATATTTTTTTTTTGTTTTTTTTAATTTCACGAATTACTGCTTTTGTATATTCTTCTAAATTTCCTTCATTGGATTCTTTTAATCCCTGCATATCTATGGATAACGGAAGGAAAAGATTAATTATTTTTTTTTTTAATTGCTCCTTCTCATAATAATTCCAATAATAGCTCCAAACAATTTCAAATTTTTTTTTAATAATTTTTTCATCAGAGAATACGTAAGGTGAAATGAATCCAGAATCTAAAAGTCCGTTTTCAGTTGAATCCTTAAAATAAATAAACCCGTTTCCTTCAGTAAATTGATATATTTTTATTTGTTTACTTTTGTTGTAATTTAATAAATTTTCTGTTTTGATTCCATTAGACTCATGTAATAACACTATAATTTCAACATCATTGTTCTCTTGTTTTATTAATGAATCAAGTTCATCTTTTAGGCCTTTTAGGTCTTTTTCGTCGTTTATATAATTTCGGCAGTACACAATTGAATTATCTAATTCGTGTACCAAACAATTATAATTTTCTTCAAATGTATAATTGATAAATAATTTTTTTTTCATTAAATACTCCTATGAACCAAAAATCGTCTTAATTAAATTATATTTAACATCAAAATTATCGTTATAAGAAACCGCATTTTCAATTGCAGTCAATAATCCTTCTATAGGTTTAAAGATAGTAAATAATTTTTGTTTGTCACTCAATTTATTTCTCCAACTATCTCTTCCTCTGCCTGAAGTAATAATAAATATAAAATCACTCCTATTTTGGATAAGATTAATTAACTCGTTATCAATAAAATCTGTTATAGTAACTTCTGAATATTTCTGTCCATTTTTTTCATTTATTAAAGATTCAATAAATGAAAGATGCAAAATAAGAATGTTGGTTTTGTTATTGTTTTTTTTGAAAGTATTCCAGTCTGATTTATCTTCATCGAATAATTGTAAGTTAAGTGAGTCTTCAAACATTCCACGTTTGTGCTGTGGTATTCTGGAATTTAATCTATTATCAAATGCAGCAATTCTTGTCATAACGGTTTCAACTAATTCTGTCATATCAATAGAGTCGTTTTTATATTTTACCGGCAGACAATATTTCCCCGGAACATATTTCATGTCCTTAAATGAAACAGTATCCTTAATTTTGAAGAACTTAGTAAGAAAGACACCATGACTTCGTACATTTAGACAGAAATCCTTTTCTTCTCCATGACTTAAATATAAAGTACAGGCACCCGGATCAGCATAATTACCACCTTGATAGATGTATTTATTCTCCTTCTCTTCATACTTCAATTTACCTTTCCAATTTCGATTAACTGTTCCTTCCTTAAAGTCAAGCTGATATTTGGTATTAGGGAACCATTCATCAAACCAATAATTGTATAGACTAAACAGATTTTTATTATCTAAACCGGGTTTATCATCTAAAATTCTAATAACACCACATTTTCTTGCTTTTTTCGTTAAATTTTCCTTTTCTGAAGAATCTGATATTATCACAAATTTAAATCGCGAAACGTTTTCACATTCAAAATCACTTTCATGAGTTACAACTAAGGAATTGTCGCTTTGCCATAAATAAAAATATTTTTTAAGAATACCATACGGTATTATACCCTTGTCATGTATTACTTTAATCTTTCTTTCGTATTCTTCTTTTGAAATATTCAAATCTTCTTCATCAACCGATTTAACAAATAAATCCTCCTGGATATTTTGAATAACTCCTTTATTATCTACATCAACAAAACCAGTTGCGAACCTAATCCACGGGAAATATATTTTATTTCTTTCTGTTTCATCTTTGCTTTCAACGGAGCTAAATTTATTATTAAATAACATTGCTGCACAAGCTTTATCTTGAGAGTTTCCACCCATTTTGGGAGTTCCTGAAATTGAATCTAATATAGAATCTTCTATTCTATCTGTATTATCGAAGAGTAAATACTCATTAGTATTAACAACTAGCTGCGTTGGATGTGCTAACCAAGTACCAACTTTGAATAGTTCTTTTTTAATCGACTCATCGGTTTGATTTATATTCTCCTTTCTAGGATTATAAGATTTTTCTTTTACCAGATTCTTATCCTCAATTGAAATCCAAAAATCAATTCCATATTTTTTGATCTCTCCCAAATTATCTTTATAATGCTTTATATTTCTAATTGTGTTTTCAAAGATGGTGAAAAGGGCATGTTCGCCAACAAGACCCCCTGGTAAGAAAACACTAAAATTTTTTTCATCCTCTAATATTTGTTTTAGTTCTGCAAATTTTTCACCCAACTTAATAAAAGCATATTTGGAATATTTATTCGGATCCACATAAGGCACTATCTTTTTCTTGTCTGCTCCAATAATACCCTCGTTTTCCTGACTAATTCTTGCATTTAATTCAGCAACATGTATTTTATTTTCTTTAATTTTGTTATTTTCAAAATCAAATAAAGAACCATCTTTTACTTCGAGGTCCGGACTTTCTGCAATTGCGGTTTCATAATCAATAACTGACATATCTACGGTGATAAATCTTCCCTCGCAATATCCATCTTTTGTTTTTACTTTTAAATAAATGTTAATTTTATTAATCCCTTCAGATTTTGCAATTGTTCCTAAATAAAGGGGGTTATTCGCAAAATCGTCCCATAAAATTTTATACCAAGTTTTTGATTCCCCTCCATAAGCCATATCACGGGTTACCCCGCTCCAAAAAGCTCCTTTATCTCTTAAAAATCTAAAAAACGGGAATAGAGCATAATCTATTGGAACAGGGAAACGAGGATGAAACGAAGCCAGACTCACATTTGCAAACCTAAATAACTCATTAATATGCTTATCATCAACAAATTGTAAGAAATCGAATAAAGAATAATAATTTTCGTTATAAATGCTATCTTTTAACCCTAAAGCTTCATAATATTTTGAGGTCGTCTCTTTAGTATTATTTATTATTATTTCTGAATCTTTTTTACATTCATGGTCTGATTTATTTTTATTAATTACTATACTCGAAGGTTGAAGACAATTGAATTCAGTACCAGCTTTTATCTCAAACCTTTTATCCATTATTTTATTACGTAATTCCATCCACCATTTTAATGCTGCTAAACTATGTGCACTAATATTGTGAGCATAAGAATCGACAAGAATGGAGATAATTGCGGTTTTAAGTTGGTTCTTATTAACCTCACGTAGTTGAAAATAATTAATTACTCTTATAGATAACTTATCTGAAATATTCTCAAATAGTCTTACGATCTTTTTAAGATTTTCTTCATCTGCAAGTAGATCTTTTTTAATTAGGATAAACACACCACCCAAACCTCCACTATTGCAACCACTAGCATTCTTAATATCTGCAACAGTATGCGAAAAAACGAAAAGGAGTGAGTATTTATTGTTGATATAAAGGGAATGAGTAACAACTGGTCGAATAATTTCTTTCTCAAAACCAGAAAATTTTGTTTCAGCCGATTTTATTAATGGAAGAACCATCTCCGCAACTATATTAATTTCACGTTCATTAACATTACCGAGATCTTCTAAGTGGACTGTTCTGAGGTCTCTTGTATAATTGTACTTTACTTGAAGGAAATCAACAATATTTTCATGTACCATTCCAGGAAATGTAAATTTGTAAATAGATTTTCCAATTCGGCCTGCAAAGATTTCTTGTGATTTATTATCTAATTCAATAAATATATTTTTCCTGCCTTGGTTTGTTGAGCTAACAACAGTTTTAGTAAAATGCTTTTCTAATTTATTACCAAGTTTAGATTGACAAATAATTATTTTATTAAAAATAGCTTCATCAAAATCAATTAGACAATTATTCGAAGTAAAGTCAGAATAATTCCATTCATTCCAATTATTTAGTTCAAAAAATATAGGTATTATACCACCAATGCTATCTTCAAATGATTTACATAGGAATTGATCAAAAAGGAAATTATAGTGATCTTGAATTGAGTCATTTTTATTATGCGAAATTGGAAGGAATATCTCATTAATTTCTTCTAGCTTCTGAATAAAATTAGTATCTGTCATTTTTATCATACCCAATTGTTAAAAATGTTTTTTCTTTAACTATCTTTGCAATAGAAAATGCAATTGCAATACCATATTTTGAACTTGAACCCAAATTACTAATTTCGGTATCATATTTGAAATATTCTTCAACTTCTGTTAAATCAATAGCATTAGTATACATTTTTTGAGATGTAATTGAATCAGCTAATTTAATATGTCTTAAATTAAAGTTTGGCTCATGGGGGCCATAAAGTCCATAAATTAATTGTTTTTTTGTTAAGTCCGGATTGTACGAAATGCAAAGTGTATTGCCACCTCTATTTTTAAATTCGGAAAATATAGCATACGTTGTTGTTCCATTACCCAAACCAATAATTGCATAATCTGGGAAATTATAATTATTCAAGTATTCAGCTGCAATTCGTGAAAATACATTTACAATAAAATCTGATTTTTCTTCACTGTGATTCGTTGGAAAAAATCCATTTTGTTCAACACGATATTTAAGTTCTTCAACGCATTTATCAATATAGCCGTCAACCCTAATTAATTCAGCCCTGCTTTCTATCATTGGTTGTAGGCGATTTTTAGGTAAACTTTTAGGGACAACAATAGTAGTATGAAATCCTAATTCTTTTGTTGCCACAGCTAATGCTATGCCTGCACTACCAGAAGATACTTCAATAATTTTTGTCTTGTTTGGTGAAATTAAATTAAGGGATTCGGCAATAAATAGGTAAGGAATCCAATATCTGGAATAATGGCTATTACCCATTGAATTAGCATATTCCATTTTTATTCTTAATAAATTATTATTAGGTAAATTAACTGTATAACATCCTGTTTCGCCAATTCCATTATATATAGTTTTATATATATTCTTTCTTTCTTCAGAAATTTGATTTGGAATATCAAATAATCCTAATAAATTCTCTTTGCCTTTTAAATATTGAAGCTGCGACGGTAGATTATTAAAAGTTCTATAGACTTGATGAAAAATAAATGGATTCATAATTTTATTTTATATACTTTTCGTATATCCTCCGTCAACAGAGATATTTGTGCCGGAAATATATGAAGAATATTCTGATGCAACAAACAAAATCATATTTGCAATTTCCTCTGGTTTAGCAATTCTTCCAACACTAGTATCAGCAGAAACTCTTTTTAATAATTCTTCTTTCGATATCTTTTGTTTTTTTGCTAATAAAGTTATTATTTTTTTTAGTTCGTTTGTGTCAGTTGGTCCTGGTAAAATATTATTTACAGTAATATTATATTTCCCAACTTCTTGCGATAATATTTTAGTCCAATTTGCTGTAGCTGCTTTTATGGAAGATAATCCAAAATCAGGAATTGGTTCATTAATGGATGTTCCTAACACATTTATTATTCTTCCATATTTTTTCTCTTTCATTCCTTCTATCGCTTTTTTGGTAATAATGTGCACTGAGAGAAAGTGTTGATTAAAAACAGTCTGAAAATCATTTATTTTGCATTGTAGTATATTTTTTGGCAATGGACCACTTGAACAATTTAACAAAATATCTACCGGATTAGCTTTAAAATAATCATTAAATATTTTTAAAATTTGCTCTGGTTTTGAAAGATCGGCAACAATCATCTTATGATTTTGCTTTTCGGTTTTTTTTAAAATCTTCAAAGTTTGAGAAAGTCTTGCTCGATTACGACTTAGTATAACAACTGAACAGCCTGATTCTGCTAATATTTTAGCAGTAGCAAGCCCAATACCACTTGTTCCGCCGCAGATCAATGAGTTTTTATTAGTTAAATCTATATTCATATTTTTATTTATCACTTATTCTAATTGATTTACCATTTTTAACAATCTTAAATTCGACCGGCATTCTTACATCTCCGTCAGTAAAGTTTAACAAACCTAAAGCACCATCATAATTTTTAAGATTTCTAATATAACTAGCAACTTTTTCGGGATTATCTCCAAACTTTTCAATTCCTTTCGCTATCAACATTATTGCATCATAACCAACAGCAATTGGTACTGTAACTTCCTTATTTAATTTTTCCTTGACCAATTTTGCAAAGTTAAAAGCACTTTTATATATGGTATCAATAGGATTATAATATGCAACAGGCACAATAACCCCATCAGCTGCATTTTTAGCAATATTCAAACAGTCTGCTTCTAAAAAACTAATATTTGAAATAACTAAAACTCTAGAACCAGATTCTCGAAGCTGCCTCATAAAGCTGCCCATCTCTTTTTGATTTCCTCCAAGATAGATAGCCTCAGGATTCGCTTCTTTCATTTTTATAATAATATTTCGAAAATTAGTTCTCCCGATATCAAAGGTTTCAGTAAAAATTATTTCACCACCTAATTCTTTATAAGTTCTTGTAAAAACATCCCTCAATCCTAAACCGTATTCACTATTAACATAAATCAATGCCGTCTTTAAAATATTTTGCTTATTTGCAAGATACTTTGCTGATTCATACGATTCAATTACGCTTGACGGATAATTTCTTGCAAATAAGGAACTTATGTTATCTAATTTTGGCGAAGAAGCACCAGGAGACAACAAAAAAGCTTTATTTTTTTCTATTATTGGAACTAACGCTAGAGTTACAGGGCTTGAAACATCACCAATTACATAGTTTACCTTATCAACATTCAATAATTTTTGAAGTCCATTTATTGCAGTAGTTGGATCAGCTTTTGAATCAACAAATACCAGTTCCATCTTATTATTATTCTTATTATTTAATTCACGAATAGCAAATTCCATTCCAGTTTTTAAAGGTTCACTAAAACTAGCTAAATCGCCTGTCATCGGTAGGACGACTCCAATTTTTATTTTACCCTCATCCTTCTTTCCGCATCCAGAAAAGAATATTATACATGTACTCATTGATAATAAAAGTAGTACACTTAAAAAAATATTTTTTCTCATTTTATATCTCCATTTTTAATTATTTTGCTCAAAGAAATATTCATCAATTCTTTCTTTTGAGTTTAGGTTTTTACTAAATTCTTCTTTTTTAATATTTCCATCTTGCAATAAAACAACCCGGTTACTAAATTTTATTGCTGCTTCTACATTTTGTTCAATAATTAATATACTTCCGGTTTCATTCTCTTTAATTTTATTTAAAACATAATATAAGTTCTTTACATTGGCAGGTGAAAGTCCGGCACTTGGTTCATCAAGTACTATAAAACGAGGTTTATTCATCAACACCATAGCAAGTGCTAATTGGTGCTGTTCGCCGCCACTCAAATATGACGCTAACATATTTGTTCTACCGTTATTGAACAATTCAAAATATGTTTTTATTACATTAATTCTATCAGTATATTCTTTTTTATTCATTTTTCTGCTTACAAATATAATATTTTCCATAACAGTAAGATTCGGAAATATTCTACCTCCTTGCATAAAAAGCCCAATTCCAATTTTTGATATTTCAGTAGTGGTTTTACCCACTATATTTGTATCACCAAATACTATTTTACCGCTAATATAAGGAACTAGGCCTAATACAGATTTAGCAAGTGTAGATTTTCCAGATCCGTTTTGCCCAACTATTGCAACAACTTCATTATCGGCAATAGTTAAATGTATCCCCTTCAGAATCATATTTTCTTTTGTGTAACCGGCAAATATGTTTTTTAAACACAGCATTCACATTCCTAAATATGTTTTTCTTACTTCTGGATTACCAATTATATCTGCTGGAGTACCACTAACAGTATTTTTACCGCTACTCATAAAATGACAGAAATCAGCAGCTTCTAAAACAAAATTCATATTATGTTCTATTAATAATATAGTTAAACCTTTTTGTTTAACAAAATATTTTATAATCTCTTTTATTTTTTTTACAACACCGGGATTAACACCACTTGTTGGCTCGTCAAGCAACAGAAGTTTATAGTCTCCCATCAACAATCTAGCTAACCCTAACAAACGCTGCTGTCCGTAAGAAAGATCTTTTGCTTTGTTATCACGCATTTTCCAAAACGGATTATCTTCTCCAAACAACTCATAAAAAATGTTTTCAGCCTTTTCTATTCTTAATTTTTCACTTTTTGAATTTTTCCGACAAAAGAAGATAGAAACAAATGGAATTTCACCAAAAGAATTAGAATCTGCTATTAACATATTTTCTAAAACGGTCATATTTTGAAATATGTGATTATCCTGAAACATCCTCCCAATCCCCAAACGTGAAATTTTATAAGGGCTGAGACAGTTTATATAAATTATTTTATCATCACTGTTAAAAGTTATTTTCCCTTCGTCAGCTTTTAAAAAACCTGAAATAATATTAAATAAAGTAGTTTTGCCTGTACCATTACCACCAATTAACGCTGTTGTTTTCCCTTTTAAAACCGACAAATTAAAATCATCTATAATATAATTTCTCTCGTCCTCGCTTTCACCGCGGACATTTATAATATTTCTAACAAAACTTTTTTTTACTGAATCAATATTTATAATTATTTCATTGTTCATTTTAGTGCATATTCTCCGGCAATTCCCTGCGGACGAACTCTCATAAGAATGATTATTGTTAATCCATATATTATCTGTCTTAAATTAGCAGCAATATTATCCGGCAATCCTACAAATCGCAATAACTCCGGAAGAAGAACTACAAAAGCAGCCCCAACAATAGGACCCCTTATATTTCCGGTTCCTCCTATAATAACTGCAGAAAGAATAAAAATTGTTTGATCAAGATTAAAACTTGTAGGATCAATGTAGCTAATGTAAGAAGCATAAAGTAAGCCGCTAATTCCAATAAATCCGCTGGATATTATAAAAGCCCAAAATTTTATTACTGTAACATTCCTTCCTATCGCTTGAACCGATATTTCATCATCCCTAATTGCTTTTAATGTCCTACCAAATGGCGAATGAATCAATTTATAAAAGATTATAATAACACTAACTGATAAGAACGAACTAAGAATTAAAAAAGGGATAATTCCCGAAATAACAATATTCCCAAATAAAATTGGCGATGGAATCCCCGAAATTCCATAAGGTCCATTAGTAACATCAACCCAATTGTAAAGGATAGTGTATATTATTAATTGAAATCCGAGCGAAGCCAGAACAAAGTAATCTCCCGTCAAACGTAATGATGGATAAGCGACCAAAAAACTAATTAATGCTGTTGCAAACATCACAAATAATAGCGCAGGTATAAGAGAAAGATTAAAAACCATTAATGCAATAACAGTAAAATAGGCTCCAATACCGTATAGTGCTGCTTGTCCAAGCGATAATAAATTTGTCATTCCAAATAGTAGATTCGTACTTGTTGTAATAACAACATAGATATTAATGATTATAATAATATGAAAGATGTAATCCATAATTATACTGCTCTTCTCTTTTCTCCAAGTAAACCTTGGGGACGTAATAAAAGGAATAAAATTAACAAAGTGAATGTTATTGCATCCTGCCATCTGGCAGAAAATACCCATACCGATAGCGACTGCAATATTCCAATAATAAAACCGCCTAAAATAGGGGCTTCAAATCTTCCAATTCCACCAATAATTAGTGCAACAACCGCATTAAGGAACATTGGCATGCCAACATAAGGATCCATACCTACATCACACGCCACAAGCCCACCGCCCACCGCAGCAAAAAAAGCACTTAACGCAAATAGCATAATTCTCATTTTGAATATATCAAGCCCTAATACCGCACATAAAGTATCATCATCCCGCATTGCTCGCGTTCTTATTCCAAATTTTGAAAATTTTAAAAATAGAATGAAACTTCCAAGTAAAACTGTACTAATAACAAACTGAGCAAGTTGAGTATAAGTAATAATTACATTGCTAAACGAAAGGGTACCTGAGATATCAGGAGTAATAATTTTCATTTCGTTTCCATAAAACATGGCAATTAAATTTATAACCACTAACATTATTCCTATTGAGCTAATCACAATAATATTATTAGAACTTCCTTTTTTTGATAGGGGTTTGTAAACCACATATTCCATAATCAAGCTAAGCATTACTGTAACAACAATTGCAATAATAAATGAAAGGATTAACGGCAAACCAAGTCCATCATAAAATGTTAACAACATATAAGGACAAAACATATATAATACTGCATATGCAATATGGAAAATTCGGGTAGTATTATATACCAACGCAAATCCTAAAGAAACCAGCGAATAAATTGAACCGATAATTATTCCGTTAATAATAAACTGTAAAAGCATATCAACCTTTTTCCTGAAGAATTGCAACAAGACTAATAATATCAATTGGTTTTTTGAAAAAGTGTTTTGCCCCAAGATTGAGTGCTTCTTCTGCATAACTAAATTCTTTATAAGCACTCATTACAAAAGCGGAAATTTCGGGTTTGTTCATTTTTATCCATTCAAGAATTTTCAGCCCATCAATGTTTTTTTCATCATCCTCATCTAAACGAATATCTATTAATACAATATCTTGATGCTCGTCTAATTTATTTAAAGCGTCCTTATAATTTGTAACTGATGAAACCTCAAATTTTTTCTTAAGCGAAACTGCTAAAGAATTGAGGTACATTGGTTGATCTTCAATTATTAATATTTTTTTCATTACATTATATACCCAAAAATAATGCCAACAAAATAGTTGATTTATTCTATATTTTTATAACTTCCTGCTTTCTAATTCGTAATTTTTCCGAATCTGTTCGTAAATTTTCAGAATTTATTATTTATACCCAAATAGTTATTACTATAATATTAAAATAGTCTTTCCTCAACCATTAATATACATTTCAAATTATATAACCTTAATATATTTTAATTAATTAATTTCTCCAAACAAAATAAACAATAAGAATCTCTTGAAATTATATTTTGTTAAATAATCAATATATTTTAGAGCTTTATTGCTTTTTTTGTGGTGATACACTTCGGTAAATTATAATTTAATTAATTATTTTATTTTGCTCTTGTTTTTAATTTGTAGAAATAATAATTGTTTTGTAAATTCAGTCATAGGCAAAAAAATATTTTGATTTAACATTTAATAACATTTTAATTGGTAATTTATTATGAATGGTCAAAATTCTTTAGATACTCCCTCTCCAGAAACCACACTAAAAGGCGAACAAAAAATACAAATTAATTCACATCTAACAGCGGTTTGTTTAGTGGGTGCGGCCTATTTACTATCCATTGATAAATCGAGTAGTTTTTTGCTTGTTTTTATAATGTGCCAAATTTTATGCCCTATCCCATTATTGATAACTTCCTCACTGGCCTATTTGAAAATAATGACTACGAAGAATGAGGTTAATAAATGTTTTGATACACTTGCATGGTGGGCACACTCACTTGCATATGGAATGATATTAAATTCACTAACTTTAATTGCTTTTGACAAAGGATTTGTTTTTGTAGGTTGGCTTTTTTTTGTATGTTACAATTTTTTATTTTCAGTTTATACTTCAATTAATGTATATTCTATTTATAAACTATCACTAAATGAGGAAAATGTTAAATTTACCAAATCTTGGATTAGAAAATCTCTCAATATAATTATTTATTTTTTAATTTCGTTTTTAGGAGTAATACTCCCAATGATAATATTCAACTGGCCGTATGGGAAAGGGTAAAAAAGAAGTGTGGGCTTTATACATGCCGGTAATAAATTAAGCATTTTGGCTTGTTATTATTAAATTCATTTTACCATCTATTGATATTCAAATTAAGTCCTACACGCAAATCAAGTTTGGGAGTATTTGTTATTGGAGAATCCTTTAGATATTTAACATTATATAATGCTTCAAAGAATATTCTTGTTGCTTTGAAAAAGTCAGAAAGATTATTTGATAATTTATTAAACGGCATACATCTTACTCCCCCGCCAACCAAAATGTGGTTTTGCCAAAAATCAGATCTTTCAGTAACGGAAACTTCAGCTGAGATATAAGGCATAAAAAGATTACTATAATTTTTAAATGGTTTAATCCCAAATTTAGGGACTATTGAAAAACCTATCGAGTTGTAATCGTTTATAAAAAAGTTGGTCTTTCTCCAGGATAAATCAGACCATATTTCGTTCCAAAGAAAATTTCTGTTATACAAATTACATTCTCTATAAATCTCTATACCTATTCTTAAATCATCTTTGGGGCGCCAATCCCAGCCTTGTTGGTAATCAAGATAATAAGTAAAAAGTTGAATTGCATAAAAACGAGTATGTAATAAATATTGCACAAAGAAATTACTACTATCTGAAATAATTGCTTTAAAAGGTCTCCATTCAATCCCATAACCATAATCAACACGCTTTTCCTCGTCTAAATCTTTTAGCCCCTTAATAGTATAAATAATATATGGATCCGGCAGCCACGAACTATACATCTCGGATAATCGAGGGACAAACAATCTATTTTCACTCATCCAAGTAGCACCATTATAATTTTTATTATAAAAATTAGTGCTGTGGAAAGAAGCACTATTAATACTTTGAAACAAATGATATTTTGATTGAAGAATAGAAGGTCTTTTTGAGTCAGCAAAAGGAGTATCTTCCCAATTAAATTTTTGCTGTGCTTTAACAAAGTTGAGACAAGATAAATTTATAAAAATTATTAGCCAAATAAAAAAAATGCCCTTATTTGTTGAACTAGGTTTATTTATAAACGATCTATTTATTGATTTATTATTTTCAAACATTATTTCTCCACTTAAAATTTAACTTAAGACATTCCATATATTGAAGAGCTATTTAAGTCACCCTATTTGCGCCAAATTAAATCATCAATCCAATAAGTACATAAACTATCATTTGTACCACCGGAAGACAGATTTGAAGCGAGGGTAAAAAAGACCTTAATCTTTGTAAAATCAGCCGAACTACTAAACAATGAAAGTGGTATTTTTATATGATGCCAGTTATTATCAGGCACAAAGTTTTCTATTTCACTTAATAATATTTTAGACAATTCTTCACCTTCGCTAATATTTCCTGAACGAATGCTAAACAATAAATTAATTGGACTTTTAATCCAAAACTCAACGGTTCCAGTTCTATAATCACTCATATTTAACGTGCATTTGTTATCACCGGTAAGGGCTTTGGGACCCCAGCATATAAACCAACCCGCGAATTCTTCTAAATTTTTGTTGGTTTTAATCGAAATTTTTAAACTTTTTGGACCTTCCATTAATATTGTTGAATCTTCAGATATTATTAAATAATTATTGGAAATATTTCCAAAAGTTCCAAGGAATGAATCCGTATCTAGTTTTAATCCCTTAGTTGTATCACTCAGAAGTCCTAATCGGTCACTTTCAGATTCAGGAGCCGATGGGTATACCGGACTTGATTCATTTTTACAATTAAATAAAATTAAGGAAATAGCGGCCATAACTAAAGGAGTAATAAATTTATTTTTCATGGGTTACTCACTCACTTAATTTTTCAAAATAGATTTCATCAACATATATTGTAATAAAAGGAAAATCTGCATTAATGTTCTTATCTGTATTCCAGCTAAATCCTCCAACAAGATGTGAGAGATCCTCATCTGATAAGTCAATACTATATTCCTTCCATTCCTTAGCCATCGTAAGCAAATCACTATTAACTGATAGGACTAAACTTTCATTTTCGGAATCAACACCTCCAATTTTGAATATTGCTTTTTCCCCACCTTTTTCTCCTCTACACGAAAATTTGATAAATATTTTATCATCATCCTTCTTTCCCTTTAGTAATTCATATACATTAATTCCATTAGATTTCCAACCACTATCGGGCAGCCAATACACACCTACCCATTGTGCTTTATTTGGTTCAAAAACAAGTTTAATACAAGTTTTGCCTATGGGCTTAATTTGGCAGCCATCAATTACACCAATTCCCGAGCCATTTGGCATCCACCCGCTCGGTGTCCAAAGAAATTTTGATGAAGAGTCTTTATCTGAATAAATATAATATTTAGTCGAATTAGCTCCTGTTCCCTGCGGGAAACAAATTCCACTAAAAAATAAAATAAAAAACAAAATATAAAATTTTATTGAACAATTAATTTCTTTCATAAACACCCCTATTTTATTTAATTAGTTCATATTGAATATCATCTAAATAAAATTCAATTTTTTCGCAATTCGGATTATGAGTTTTATCAGTAATCCAAGAAAAGCCACGAATGATACTTGATAAATCATAAGCAGATAAATCTTTTGAGTATTTCACCCAATCTTTTTTTAGAATCCACCAACCTAAATCACAAGCAACTTGAATACTTTCACTATCCTTTCCAGCTCCACCTATTTTAATTTGTATACTCTCACCACCGTATTTACCTCGTGCCCAAAAAGTAAGATTAATCTTAGCATTTTTTGCACATTTTAGTTTTTTATAAATATTTATACCGCTACCTTGCCATTTTTCGTTTGATTGCCAGCTTACTCCTCCCCAATTAAAAACACCTCCAAATTTAAAGGATACAACTGTTGACATCTCTCCACTATGTGGATTTTCTCTTTCACAGCCGCACAGGTAAATATTTTTATAATCTCCCATATAACCGGATGGAATAAATTCGGATAGTTGCGGATCAGACATTGAACTAGTACCGCTTCCATTAATTTCCGTGTACGTTTGCCAGTCATCATATATTTTATAAACATTTTTTTTAATGCCACTATTATTAGAATTATTTGAGCTCTTTACCGAAGGAATAAATTCTATTGGTATAAGCATACTTGATATTGGATGTTTTACGGTTCTATCGGAATAGCAGTATCCCCAATTTGGCCCTACAATATTAGGCTCTCTAATTTTCCACAACTCGTCAAAGGCATCAAAAAACATAAAATCCACATTTTCTTTTTCGGCAAGCATTAAAAATTCATATAAATATTTTCTCTGGTTTTCATAATTTGGAACAGCCATATTTCTAGTGTAACCTCCGGACGGCCATCCAGTTTCGCCAATTATCACTTCTTTTTGTTCTTTAGGAAAGGTTCTGGCAATTAATCGTTTTATGGCATTATATCTTTCAACTGTAAATTTTGCAGCCCCATTGATACTTTGCCCATTCCAAAACGGATATATATGAACAAATATTAAGTCAAGCTCCTTAATAATTTTAAAATATTCAGGTTTGATTTTTATATTATTGCCTTCAAATATAAACATATCATTAGTGCTTTCCGCAGTACCAATTTTTATTCCTTTACTCTTTAGCTTTTCCTTAGCCTTAAGAATATAGTTCAATAAATACTTAATATCTCCGGCAGATTTATGGGTCATACAAAATTCGTTACCTATAATAACTCCATTTGGACAAATAGTATCGGCAACTTCCAGCAAATTGCGCATTTCTATTTCATCAGCAGACGGGTTATTATCAATATATGCACCCATATAGATGGGTAGTTTCATTTTTTTTGCAATGTTTGGAATAACACTATTGATATTTCTTGAACTATAAGTTCGTATTGCGTTACATGTATTATAAAGGAAAAATAAATCGTTTTCAATATCTTCTATTGTCGGTTCTGGCTTACCCATTGGATATTGGCAATCCCTAAACGGACTATATCCAATTCCTTTTATGGTGTTTGGTAATTTATTTTCTTCTATTTCATATTCCAAAATTTTCCATTCTATAAGCGAATCGGTACAGAAAGATAAATATTGATTTTCCGATGAATTAATCCTGAAAGTAATAAACTCGTTTTCTGCATTTTTTTCTTCCGAGCTGTATTGATATCCACGTTTTGACCAAATAATTTTGTCATTTAACTTAATATAAACATTAGCTTTTTTAATATATCTTTTAGATAACCCTAAATTATTTATCGTTGATTTAATACTAATTGTATAATAATTTTGATTATACTTATTAGAGGCATTAAATTTAAATGTCAGTTCTCCACTACCGCAGGTAAAAGAATTATTTCGCTCCTTACGTGTTCCTATTATTAATTCCGCTATGTCCGTTTGTGTAAACGATGGCGACTCGGTGGAATAAGTTAGTACCTGAGAGTTTTTATTTGTTTTAATATCGTTTAAGGAAAACTTTTTTATTGTTTCTAAACTATCTGTATTTGCATAGCTGTATTCTGTTAATACCAATATTAGCAGAACACAAAAAAGTCTAAATAATTTTTGTACATATTTATTAATCAAAATAATTGTCATAAGATGACCCTCCTTTTTACCTAAATCACTTAAACGAAAAATATATTATTTTCCAACTTCCATCATCTTGTTTTTTAAGTTCATATAAATCAGCGTTAGGCGTATCGTTCTTATATTCACCATACGCATTTGTTTTAATATTTTTGTATTTACCGCTGCTGCCGCAAGTTACCCGTGCAAAATTTTCAGTTAATTCTTCGACATTTATATTAAAATGAGAAGCATCTTCAAAATTTAAAGTGTTATATTTATTGGCATAATACTTTACCGGATTTGAAACTGAAACTCCTAAAGTTCTATCAGTTATCGTTGCGTTGGTTTGAAATATTTTTTTAATAAGTAATGTATCTTTTGTATTAACAGCTTTTGCTTCGTAATCAATTAATGATTTAATATTAACTTTATCTTTATCCCGGTCAATTAAATCACTTGAAGATCTATAGGATATAACAAAAGATACTGTCAATAAAATCGCCGTTAAATATTTCAAGGTGATAGTAAAAAGAGCCTTAGATTTTGATTGATAATCAATTTTTTTAAAAATTTTAACAACACGCGATGTTGCAGTAAAATACTCAAATAAAGCAATCAAAAAATTAAAAAACGTAACAATTATTTTCGCAATTAATTCGAACTCCATATAATCTCCAACATTAATATTTAATTAATAAACATTATTTTTATGTATAACAATATTTTTAAAATTACTTCACAAGCAACCATAAATAACCGCTTGGAGCATTTCGTTTTATCACACATTCATTTAAACCACTAATAAACAATAATAATTTTAGATGTGAATAAAAGCCGAATGAGGATTTTAATATTTGGGATTTAATGGAACAAGATGTGTACGTTAACCGGCAAATTACAAGAATATTTATTTAATTTATTACCAGGGAACAAGGAACTCCTTATACTTCAAACTCTCACTTATTAACCCACAAGTGAAATATTTACCTTTCAAAGAGCCATAATATCACCTAAAATAAATTACATGTTTTTTTTTGATTTTCAAAATTATTTTTTATTTACTCATATTTTTTTAATATTAAGGATATCAAGGAACGGTATGTATGTGAAAATGGGGATAGAATAAAATATAAAACAATTTTTTGCGAATGTAAAATACGGCGTTATTGCAGATAAATTACTCGCTTTTTTCAATTTCAAAATTCCAGAGTATGGAACAATTGCAATCTAAAAATCTGTTTTCTATCTCAGAATATTCTTGTAAGTTTTTAATTGATTCCAAATTTGTAGCACCTTTTAACATAATATTATCGCAATATATATTGGTATTAACAAATTACTTTGTTTAGCTTCGAAGAGTATTCTCTTTTTAGATCTTTCATTTGCTCAAGAATACTCGCTTCAAAATAATCATATAATCTAATTTCACTTAGCTTAAGGGAAAATATGATTTTAATTTATTATATATTATCCCCCAACAACCAGTGTTATTTCCCTTTTCTTCAGATGTGGGATCTATGTATTCTTCTTCTCGAATATAAAGTTTAACTTTTCGCTTTTCAAACTTACCTCTTCCATAGCCACATAACATAGACCAAAGACACAAAAACACAGCAACAGTAATAAGGGTCACATACCAATCTATTGATTCAAATTTGAATTTATTAAATAAATCATTATCAACCCAATATTTAACGCCTAATATCACCCATATAAAAACAAAAAAGAGACTTACAATTTCATTGATTTTTGATACTGAAAAGGTTTTTTCCATTGTTGAAATTTTATATAACGGGCCGGTAATTTTATCCTCTAACAAATCAACCATATTTTCCCAATGATTTTGCCATGTTTTACTTCCTTTATTGCTAAAGAGCCAAGCTAGGGCCGTAATCACTCCTACCCCTATAATTGAATACAATGATATTGGGTCTTTGCTTTTAACTGTATATTCCTTAATCGCAAAATATCCGGCAAACGTAGCAGCTTGGAAAGCCCAAAAATATGTCGCTCTTTTCCAGTAGTTTTCAATTTCGAATTTTTTACTATCCCATGCTTTTTCATATGCCTTATTTAATAAATCTTTATCTTTATCTTTATCTTTATCTTTATCTTTATCTTTATCTTTATCTTTATCTTTATCTTTATCTTTATCTATACAAAACTTCGAATTGAATTCCGTTATATATAAATGTCTGAGACTTGGTTCTTTTTCTTTCATCATATTATTCCATAACTGCTAAGATTTAAATTTAATTTTGAATTATTTATATTACCAACATATACTAAATAAATTATGTTAGAATTATTTTACTATATCTTGTCTTTCATAAGTTGTACCTGTTTTGAGAATTATAGAATTAAATCCCGACATTTCCGCTTCTTCATCAAATCTTGAATAATCTATATTAAGTCCCCAAATTATATTATTTTCAAAATCAGCATTCTTTTTATCGAAGATGTTTGGGTTTACAATTAATCTATCTTTCTCTACAACACCAATAATATACTTTGAAAAGATACTGCCTTTTACCGAGACTTCATATTCTTCAGGATAGAAACTATCACTATACATAGGCAAATGCAAATCGTTTATTAAACCATTTAGATCCTTTATGCTATTAATACTTGTTTCCATTTCCTGACAAAAGTTGGGCAAAAAGAATAGAATAATTAATGGGGCTTTCGTTTTATTTGTAAAACCTTTAGCAACCTTCAACTCAGTAGATGATGATAGAAAATAACTTTTTTCATATGCACTTCCACCCTCAGTATGTAATAACCAATAATAATAATCACGAATTTTTATGGATTCCTGCTCGTTTAGTCGACAAATTGCATTTACAAATAAGTCCGCATTTCCGGCATGGTTGAAATAGTCAATAAAGTTTTTATCAAAGATACCTGATAGTGCAGCACATTTTGTTAAAGTTGCAATTTTAGAAAAAAGCCATCTAATATTTATTTCATTAACTTCAGCAATATCTAAATCAACTTGACTCGTTTGATAAATACATATCTTAGATTTTGGACTTAGTACAAAGAACTTTCTATAGAAATCAAATTTACGTAATAAACCGGTTTGGGGATAAATTGTTTTTTTAAGATTATTATAATTATCCCCTCTATAACATATTTTTAGTTCCCCTTTATTTTTTTCTTCCCATAATTTTTCTAAAATATTATTAATTCTTTTCTTTTCATTTTTATTTAGCTTTTTTATCTTTGATTCATCATAGTTAAGCGTATACTTTTTAAGGCTTAAAAAATATGTGAGGTCATCATTCATTTTGTTTTCTCCCAAAGATTGTAATTACATTTATTTTAATGTTATTGTATTTGTTATGTGTTCAAGAAGAACAACCATTATTTTTTGTAATATATAACAGTTAAATATTTAGTTTTGTAGTGAGTACAAATTGTGTCACTTTTGTTTGTTTTTAACAATTATATTCCACCATTTATTATAAGACATTGAATATGATAAAACATAAAACTTACAGTAATAATTTTTCAATGAGCAATTTATTTTCTTTCACTCAAATCACTCAAAACAATTTCCAAATATCTATTAATCTCACCAGTATTTATACCCATCATTGCAGACAGTAATTTTCTGTCATATTTTTCTAGAACTCCTTTATAATATGCCACATCTACTTTTCTTAGCAAGGATAACAATCCAGTATACTCACCATCCAAGACATTAATTTTTAAGTAAAGGAGTATTAGTCCAAATATTTTTTCGTATTTATAATACTTTGTTTCAGGCATATTTTCCCAATGTAATTGCTCAAGAACAATTTCTTCTTTTAATTGTGCATCAACATCTTCAAGAAGTTCTTTCTGGAATTCTATTAAAGTAAATAATTGGTAATAATAATTTGGCAAACAGCTTGAATCTTTTTTATAGGATACAATTGGAATGATTAATTTAATAAATCTATCAGGTTCTATTTTAGAATCCTCAATATTTCTAAGAATTATTATTGCCAAAAAAAATATTTTATCACTTAATTTTATATTTATCTCGTTGATAAAAAATTTAATGTCTTCATCTTCAACATTAACTACATCAATAAAGGAAGAATAATTTAAAAATTCTTGAATATTCTCATGTAATATTTTTAATGATTCATGTGGATCAAGTTTATAATAACATTTTACTAAATTACAAACTGCAATTGCAGCATGATCAATTGTTGTATTCAATAATGTACTTAGATAATCCAAATTTGAAACAAATAATTCTTTCAAGAGTTCCTTTTTGTATAATGTATATCTTAGTGAAACTTCATAAATATGCGACACACTCATCTCTAGCTTTTTATGATAACTCGGATAATTAATAATAATTTTATAATGTAAATAATTGAGAATCCTCATTATTCCAGCATGCTCGGCAACCATTTTTTTATCACTAGCTAATACTCGTAACATATATAGCAATCGGAAGGTTACGGAAATTGTATTTTCATTTAATTCACTTTTAAACAAATAGTTATCAATTGAAGTTAAAAATACTTGTAACAACACCTGCATTGGATTAAATTCCTGTTCATCCACTATATTGCTTTGGCTTCCCCATAAAAACAGCTTATCTCGTAAAACGTCAATTATAACATTAGTTTCAAGACCTAAAGTTGTTCTCTTTTGGGAGTATACTATTGATAATAGATAAACAATTGACGAATAAAAATTCTTGTACTCCTCATTAAATTTAACAAATTGTTCAATTCCTTGACTAAGTTGATATCCGACTATCTCTTCATAGCCTATGTCTTGAGATGATTTTGAATTATATTTTATACTAAAAAAATTCTCGTATTCCGCCACAATTTTTCCTGGAATTACAAAACTATATACTTTAATTATTTTAATGTCATTAGGCAAACTCTTTATAACAGATTCTGCTAATTTTTTTAAGTTTATTTTTTCAACTAATCCATGCCTAAAAGGGTAAATATCTGTATGATATTTTGTCTCAACATTACGAACCTCTGGATAATTAAAGTACCTTGCAATATTTATATATTCATCCTTAAATTCTTTTCTCCACAAAGGGATTTTATCTTGAAGATTTACAATTCCTTCAAAATTAATAGATTCAACAATCATTTTGCCAATGTCTTGAAAGGAGGTATGTCGTACTAACCAAAACATATAAGCAGTTGATGAAACAACAGATCCCAAAACAACAAGTATACTAACAAGCCCATTTATGGAATAATTATCCCCTTTCGTGTTAAATGAACAAATTGAACCATACCCAAGTATTACAATAGCTGACAAATTATATCCAATATAAAGTGTTGTATTATCAGCTTCTATAATATACCTTCTAATTATATCTTTTGGAATCTCAACGCTTGAAAAGGAGAATTGAACGAATGTAAAAAATACGATAAAAATTGTTATCTGCCCTACAAAAAGAGTGATTGACCAGCTGTCTTTCACAAGTCCACCAATGACTGGATAACACAAGTAGGATATGTTTATTCCAATGCAAATTGCCAAATTTGCAATGAAGATTATCCAAAAGTATTTTTTTCTTAAAAGAGAACTCATTTGACCTCAAACAATATTTTGAATAAAAAGTTATTTTACTCCACCAAAGCTTTTAACAAACAATCTCGTAAATTGGAGTAATATTGGATGTTAATTTTTGTAACCATTTCATCCGATAGATCATTTAATTGTTTACGAGCATTAAGGGGAATTAACAATGTTGTAGAACCCTTTTCAATTGCTAATTCGGCTAAATTTACGGCATTATATAAGTTATCAATTGAACCGCCAAGATTTAACTGTCCAACTATTAATAAGCCCCCTTTAATGTTTTTTTCTAACAGTGCACTTGATAATGCTACTAATACCGCAATGCCTATTCCGCTGCCGCTTTTAGAAACATCAAAAGATCGTAATTGTATGGAAAATTCATGTAATCTCGGATCCCTATCCCCAACAAGATCTTTTGTTTTACTATACAAATTTTGTTCGGCGTAACGAACACTTTCTAAAAATTGAGGTGGGGTAGGTTTGTTTAGAACTCTTACTCCGCTGCCGGGACCAATATTAACTTCCACTTTATAAAGTCCTGCCGACTCATCCATATTCCCAGTGTTAATTGTCCAAACTTGCCCCGGAGGTAATGGATCCTCTCCAATTGTATTTTCGCTATGAACTTCGGGAGTAACCACAAATGTTTCAATACCCTCGTCACCAATACGATAACTAAAATGAGTGTTTCGAAATTCCGCCGAGCCTATCCTTTTTTGTTGCTCTTTTACTCTTCTTCTATATTCTAAAGATATTTTTATCGCCCATTCTAATAATTCATCCGATATCGGTTCATTCGGATTGGGCTGCATAAGTTTTAACAGCCCATTTAACGTTTTATTTACCGCGGCATTATCTCTGCCGCTTAAAGCTCCACCAAAATCTATGCGGGGCAACACAGAGGTTATTCTGTTTGTATCTCGTAATCGTGTAAAACATTCAGCTAAAAAATCGTTTACTAAACCAAAATGACCTGTAAAAAACGACTTGTTAAGTTTAGGGAAATCCCAACCCGGAACATAAGCGTGAATACGATCCATAAACGCTGTATCGTCCCGCATCTCCTGAGGAAGCGGCCCAAACAAATGACCTATACGTTGTTGATGTTCAACATCCACTTCAAAGTTGCCAACCATAACTACGCTGCCATCGGCTCTTATAGGTTCTTTCCCTCTGCTAAACTCACCACTTTCCATATATCCTTTCATAATGTTTACGCCATCTTTCTGATCAAACGAAACACCGTTAACCTCATCAAAACACACAACATCGTATTTACAAACAAGACCGCGTTCTCCGGTTGACATATTTACAAACATTCGGGCAACTGTGGTTTTACCCCCTGAAACAAGATGTGAATATGGGGATATTTGCTGGTATATATGCGACTTACCCGTTCCTTTTGGGCCAAGCTCAACCATGTTATAGTTTCGTTCAACAAAAGGTATCATTCTTACAAATAAAACATTTTTTGCTTTTTCCGATAATTCCGACGGTTCCATTCCAACGCTGCGGATTAAAAAATCTTTCCATTGTCCAACAGTAAAAGCTTTTCTTCCCGTGTACAAGGAATCTAACACATTTCTTTGTGAAAGTTGAATTGGTCTTATACTTGTAATGCCAAAGGGTCTGCCGTTATTTTCTTGAGCTATAGCACTATCATATTCCAATTCTATTTCCGCATAAAAACCACCTGTCAGCATCCTGTCGTTTGAATTTACCATTTCGGGGGTAATTCTAATTTTATTTAATCTTAAACTTGGAAGTGTAGCAATATAACTATCGGTTGCGGAATCTAATTTGGCGGTAATAATATCAATAATTTTTATCGAACCCAACTCTCTTGCTTTCGATTTGAAATATTCTTCCTCACCCGGCCTAACTGTGCGATCAGAAAGTTGACGTTTAACAATTTCCAATCCTTCTTGTATTTCCTGTTCATCGGTTGTAGCACAATATCTACCCAATAAAAATTCAATAACATAAGTTGGTACCGGATAGGTTTTTCTGAACTGTTCAAGTAAATCTTTTCGTACTACATAACCTTCAAAACCTTTTGTTGCAATTTGATCGATTTCGTCCAATTTCATTGTCATGATCCCACCAAGGTTGGTTTTTTATCTAATATTCTTCCGTTTTCATCTGTTAAAACAACTACTGCCGATTTTTGGTCAGCGTCACCATCTACCATAATTGAAATTTTATTGTTAATAACCTTTTTTTCTTTATTGCTTATAACAATTGATGATTCCTCAACATTATAATTTAATCTTAAATCCACTTTATACCCATCGGGTGTTTGGATAGTCTCAACTTTGCATGTTAATCCCACCCATTTAATGGTAGATATTTTGGCTTCAATAATTGAATGCTCTATTTTTTCAATTGTTAACACCGGAATAAGACATTCATGTAACGATATTCCTCCGTGAGCATATTCTTCATTTTTTTTGAAAAACGAAATACCCGTAGCATAAGCTATAAAAATATTTGGATTCCAACGCCACGGAAGTTGCAATAAATTTGTTTCCGCGCCTTCTTTAATAAGCGCACATCTACCCCAGCGAGTTTCCGTTAAGTTTTTATTCAAATCTTCCTTTGGTAATCCGCCGGGCAATAAAAGCCATCCGTGATCCGTTACTATTTTAATGCGGTTAATACCTTTATTAAATACGGTTTCTAAAACCTCTTGTATTTTATCAAAAAGTTCGTTTATCCGTTTTATTATGTCTGATTGTTCCTCATGTCCACGTGTATCAATATCTCCAATTTCCTGCCAATAGTTTCGGCCGGTTTCAATAGTTGAAATGTTAGTAACAACCCTATAATTATTTTCCTCTAATAATTCTCTAAACTGTGTTATTTGAAGATCTCTACCATTATTAAGCTGCGGCCTAAACTCATTACAGTTACTATTTGGATTTATATCTTTAACAATTGGTGAAACATTTGGCTTTGCGGTTGGGGTTAAACTTGGCAGAGCTGACCAAACATTATTAAGTTCAATTTTATATTTCTGTTTATTAAGTCTTTCCATAAATTCTTGGGCCAGTTCATATCTAAACGCATCAACAAAAAGTATATATTCATCAGACTCAGCTAATATATCTTTTACTATAAACAAGGAAGGATTAGTTGTTACCAAAGTTTGAAACTTATTAGTTATCGTTTCCAGCCAAGGTTTATAAATTACATTAATTAATTTTATTATCACATCTTTATCTTGTTCCGTCTTTACACACAATAAAGATTTTCTCATTTCTTGGTCAATTTTACAACCATCGGTAACATAATAGTGTGTTAAGTCATCAATAGTTGTAAATGGAAACGCTTTTGTTGATAACTTAGTCATTAATAACAAATGAGGTAATGTTTGCGCTAATGATGAATAACCAAATTCAGCCCAAACCCAACCCCTTCTTTCGGAATGGTTTTCTTCTAATTCGTTTAACTTAATTAAAATTTCTTTGGGGTGTAAATTTGTTATATTAAGTAACAATGCTCTTAGTTCGTTTTCTAAAGTTTCATTTATTTGAGGCCAACTTTCTTTTTTAACCTCAAATAACGCGTAACCCATATCTTCAGGTTTTGCTAATCTTAACAATTCTTCCAATTCTGGATATTTTTTTGGCGATGATGCAAACAACTGCCAAACATGTCTCCATGCGTTATTTTGCATCCCAAACATTTGAACAATTGCAATAATGTTTTTATAATCCGGGTCAAACTCAAATCGCGAGCGGCATAAATTAATAAACACATCCTGTTTATTAAGCGGAAGTGATTTTATAAATTCGTCTCCTTTACACATCCAATTCAAAACAGAAGGATAAACATCGGGGAACAATAATGAATTCAAAAAATCAACATCAATAATAGCGGGATACTTAATAGTATGATCTTGAAAAATAGTTGGTAATACTTTAACCAAAGTTTCGCGTGTTAATTTATCTTGTGCTACTTTTAATCCTAAACCTAATTGTTCATTTTCAAAAAAAGCCAACACCGTCCATTCTTTGCCGTTAATCTGTGTAAAAATCGTTCCTGTATATTGGTATTCCATTAACGGCTGCAAATCCATACCGGCGGAGGAAATGTTTTTGAAATCCCCCTTCGATATTCCCGGCATATAAATTATGGGTATTGTATCATTAGACCAATCCGCCTGGGGCAAAACCTTGGCAACCATACATTTTATCCAAATAGCGGGCCCTTGTTTTTTATCGGGCAAAAATTCACCCAATGTTAACAGTTCGGGGAACTCCATTCTTAAAATTGGAATGATAGATTCCCATTGTTTTTCGGGATCGGGCCATAATATAACTTCAGGTGGAGTAATCAGATTTGAGTTACTCTTACTCATATCTTTTAAGCTCTTGCTAATTTTATTCAAAAGGGAGTTGTTCATTGATCGCTCTTATTAATATATATTGGGGCCGTTTTAATAAAGTACGAGCCCTCTTCTGTGTGCAAATCACCTAATACCATAAATTCGTGAGTAATATTATTATACCCGAGGGATTTTAATCCATTCGTAATGTTTGGATAATTTTTGAAAAGAATTTTGTTTTGCTTAGGCTCAAAAAGATTTACGAGATAAGCCTCAATATCATTTGTTATTTCTTTTTTAATTTTATCAAGAATTTGTTCTTGTTCTAAATTAGACAGATCCTCTATAAATTTAGTTTTGGAAGAATCAGACACAAAATCAGATTCTTCTGGTAAAATATAATTAATTATATCAGCACCTATGTTTTGTAAAAATATTAAAACAAATTCATAAGACGAATATTCTCCATTGATATAAGGGTGTTCTGTAGCAATAATTCTTTGAAGTGTCTCATGATTTTTTAACCTTTCCCAAATTTTTTGATCTTGAGCTTGTCCGATATAATGCACATTGTAATCTAAAAATTGATGGAAGTCCCCATTAAATTTTACATTTAAGCCTCGTATAACGTGATCATAAATTAATCTTTCCGGAGTAAACCACACAATAAAATTTTTATCCTTATCAAATAATTGAAAACCAGCGACATTATTAAAAGGTGGTACTTCTTCGTGAGTAACCGAATAGAATCGGACATCAACTGTTAGGCTATCGCCTTCAGGATTCAAATCACTACCTTTACATAAAGGTAATTCAATGTCAATTTCTTTTGAGGTGCCTCTTTGTTTTATTTTTGCTGAGACAGATGCTTCACCGACTGTTAATTCATCAAAATATATAACAGCACGTTGACATATAAAATAAATTGTCGATTGATCCCAATAAGAACGAACCTCATTTCCCTTTACGTATTGATAAAAATCATAAACAGACATTGCCGGGAAAGGCATATTAAAAATAGTGCATATATCAAATTCGGTTTTCATCTATTTCCCCCTTGCTCTTAATTTCTCTTCCAAACTCAAATGTCTATCATTATCTCTAATTTCACCCCATGGCGAGTTTTTAGGATTTTTACCTCTATCTATGCCCCATTTAATGTTTGGGTTTTTTCTTAATACTCCTGCTATAATAAAAGGTCTTATATTTAACCTTACACCGTCGTTTAAGTCGGGTTCCCAACCGATAGGTTGTTTTTCAATCGGTTTCCATCTAACAAAAATATCTAACGGGTTTTCGCCTTCAAGAATTGCTTTTAATTTATCGTTTAATTTTACCGCCGCGCTTAATAATCCTTCGGCACCACTTTCGCCTAATTTCTTTTTTGCTTCACATTGCCTTATCCAATCACCTAAATATGTAAATACAAGCTTTTGTAAATTTTCTTTTGTTAGTTTATGGTAATTAACTAAAACACTAAATCCGTCTTTTCTTCCGTCCCAAATGTGCCAAATAAAAGGGCGGTTATTAAATAGTTTACAATGTTGTTCAAAAAATTCTTCTTTTAACCAATCTTCAAGGTTAGTTTTTTTTGTATTTTCTTTTGCCAAAAATTGTTCTAATAATTGGTTATTCCAATCATCTCCCAAAACGGTTTGCAAATAGTTTCTCAGTCTGTCAGCTGCCGAAAATTCACCGTTTACAGATGGTAAGCATACAATGCCGTCTTCATCAGCTAATTTATCAAATTGTTTTATTGTTTTTATTAAAGCTTTAGCTTCATCGGCCAACTCCATATTTTCATCACTTTCCGCAGGCCATTTATACCCCAACAAACGTGCTACAGCTACCTGTAAAGGGTTATCCGCTTTTATTGGATTTCCATGGAATAACCATTGTGTTGGGTCGTCACTATATGGTTTGGGTAAACCGTTTGGGTATTTTTCAGATGCAATTTTTTGCCAATATTCAATGTCGAAATTTACTTGAGCCATAGCTGTATTAGAAGCTGCAAGGGCTTGATCAATGATTCTTACATCCTTGCAATAATTTTCGGAGGAGCAGTAAGCCCAAATCGGGAAATTATAAATATCCTTCTTAGGTATAAGTGCTGAGATATTGGAGTCAAATAAATAACCGAGATGAATCGAACAGGGAAGGGATCCCATTTGACTTACGGATACACCATGCTTACCCCAACCAGCCACACCCTGCCTTCTACTCAAATAATGTCCATTGTCATACCATGGTATCACATCACTTAATCCACCGAATAACGTTGTTTTCTTAACTGTACTCTGTAAAGGCTTCCAAATATTGTAATTCGTTATTTCCCATAAAGAAAATCTAAACCTCGAATCGTCACCGGTTTTTATTCCTTGATATGAAAAAGCATAAATATTCAAAAATTGCAACTTGTCAAATTCAGCCAAAATAACTTTGTATTCTGGATTGCTCAATTGCTTTTTCTGAATAAATGGTGTAAATGCAACTGTTTTAATAGAACTATTTTTTATTTGCGTGTTATTTGCCTCCGAAACATCAACACCAATAAAAACTTGATCAATTGTGGGTGTTTTATGAGCTATCGCTATAAGCATGACATTAAAATCCCACATAGGTGTTTGGAATGCTTTTGTCCCCAATTTTGCAACAAAACACCATGACTCACCCTTTAATAATTTTTCTCGTAATTTTTTATTTGAAGTAAGAAAAAGCCAATTTTGCGGAATCACACAACAAGAAAGACCCCCAAACGTATTGAATTTTATCATTTTAGAAAAAAAGACGGTTGATAAGTCACCTTTAGCTTCATTAAAATATTTATCGCAATAATCAGCAATTATTTTATCTTGCTTACCCCTCGAAAGATATGGCACATTAGTAATTTGTAAAGTATATTTTTTAGCCAACAACTGACCCGCTTTAGCAATTCCGGCCGCAACAACCCCAATTTCTGTTTGTTCATCGCCAATTTCACTTAACAAAGCTTTATTTAATAAAGGTTGAAGCTCTTCAAAACTAGCGGTAAAAACATCGGCTTTAATTGTTGAAGGGTCTAAAAGACTTCCAAGTTCGGGAGCTAATTGAAAATGATCATAAAGTACTTTCATGCCGTTTTCAGCTCTTGATTTTTGAACCGAGTCTTTTATTCCACCGGCTAACTTTACCCAATCTTCTTTTTTCCCTTTTGGCGCAATTCCGCTACACGCTAAATTCATTTCGGGCAAAATTTTATAAAAACCACAAAATTTCCACGCCGTTAAAGCAAGGTTAAACGCCGCAATTTGTGTACACCGGGGGTCTATTTCAAGACCGTGTAAGTTTTCTAAAATTACTTTATCGGTGGCTTCCTCTTTGTTTAGTCCTTCCTCAAACATCCTTAGGTTAACAAAAACGGTAAATAGGGATACAAGAAAATGTCCCGAACCCATACAAGGATCAAGAGAAGTTATTTCTGCTGTTTTATCCGGCCAACCTTCAAAACTTCCTGCCGCCGGTTTCCCATCATCAAATGTTCGTAAATACTCAAAATTAACAGGAGGAGTAACTCCCGGATTTCTACTTACCCACCACGCTCCTAAAGTATTATCAATTAAAAAATGCACCATGTAAGGTTCGGTAAAAAGTTGTGTAACGGCGGGTAATTTTTCTCCATTAATTTTATCGCCGCTTGCGTTAATTTTTGCTTTTGCCTCACTTTGCCAAAACTGATACACCCACCCGAGAGCATCATCGGCCACAAATATTTCCGTGTCCAAACCATCTAACAAACTTTCAAGTTTAATCCTGTCTTCCGCGGCATATTCTATTTTCATTAATGGGTCGTTTACTCTAAAAATAGCGGGTAACATTTTAGAGGCGTAATTTGCCGCCACATCCCATTTATCACCAACTCCTACTTCATTTGCCAGTTCTTCACATTCCGCCATTGTAACAGGCACACCATCGGGATGTATTAATAATCCGTTAGCCTCTAAAAACTTTGTAAAAAGCATTTTATGCCAATATTCATAAGCTAACTCATAAGCCAATCGGTTTATTTGCTGTTGCCCGCTAGCCAAAAGTTCATCACCCAACAATCTGGCTTTATACCTAAGTCGGTTGCGCAATGTTTTTTGTTCGGTGGACATATGAACAAAAGGAGACTCCGCATTAACCCCAAAACTAACAAGAGCATTGCGAGCACCGTTTTCGGCCATCACTCTTGCATTTATAACAATTGATTCTAACTTATTACGCTGTTGTGTGGTAAGTACTGCCATAACCTTTTTCTCTTTGTTTTAACCAACTAAACTATTTAAGGATAATCGATTTCCCATTTTTTATTAATTTATCTAATTTTGTCTTAATTTCGTGTATGTATATTTCAATATCTCCGGCTGTATTAATAGTCCTTCTAGGCAATAAAAATGTTTCGGCTTCGGGTACCGATAACTTTATTGAATCTTCCGTAGCTGATTCAAATTGGCTTAACAACGCAGCAATTTTTGTTTCCCAACCCGTCAAAGATACTTGTAATAATTCGTTTTTAAGCGTATTTGCGTCTAATGCTTTTATTTCCGGTTTTTTTAATAATTGATGTTTGGCAAGGATAAAATGTTTTTGTGTTTGAGGAAGTTTTACAAAATATTCATTTGCTTGCAAATTATTCATTTTCAAATCATATAGGGTTATATATTCTTCCTTTAATTCATTTAATCTTGCTTTTAATTTATCAACAATAGCTAACAATTTGGGCTGAATAGGATCGGGTTCCATTAAAATCAAACGGTTTTCATTTATCGCCTCTATTTCCGCAAGCAGAGAATCAACATCTTGTAGAGATGAAGCATATTTTGCTAATTCACTTAATAAAATCCATTGAGGTTCTCGTTTTTTAATTAATTCAAGTTTATTTTTCCATTCAAGATATTTATTTTTTAAGTCTTCTTGCTCTTCAACAATCCGCAGCAACCTTTCATTACCATCTAAATTTTCAATTTCTTTAATAAATTGGATATTAATCGGTTCGGGTTTTGGAGCATCTCCGCTAATTCCTGATGCTAATTCTTTTAATTTATTAAACAATGTGTTTGAATGTAAAAACTCTTCGCCCGGTTTACACATAATACCGGTTTCTTGATATAACTTTCTAATTCTTATTCTTTCGGATGCCGAAATAGTATGGATTTCTTTTTTGAAAACCGAGTTAGCTATTTTTGACTGATTAATTAAAGGCTCCGATGCTGATATGTGTTCTGTATTTTTAAGCATTATTATAATTGTATCAATAGCATCCTGACTCCATCCATAAGGCGACTTTGTAAAATAATTTCGTATTTCTTTTCCCGTAATATTATTATTACCTATTAAACGGAGAATTTCTATTGCCATAGGGTGGTCTTTTGGTTCTTTATCCCATAAAATTTTCTTTAACGCATCAGGTTCGCCTGCAATAGCTTTTAATAAAGCCCTATCCCAATCTTTGTAATCCGCTTTACTTCTAAATTCGGGGAACTGTCTATCCGCAATATTATTAAGTGCTTCGTCAATGTTGGCTTTTGTGTCACCCACTTCAACTTTATTCCCTCCGGCTAAATATACAATGGAATCATTACATATTTTTTCAACTATATCTTCAATCGTTTTATTAGCCATTTCTTTGCGCGTTTCCATACTTTTTTTTGCTTGTTCACCTTCCGGTGTTGAAGGAAGCCCTTTGGATTGAATTGTTAAATCGGCAGCTATATATTTAATAATTTCCAAACGCAAATCCATATCGCGTAATTTTCTAACAAAAGTATATGCTAAAGGTTTATCGGCTCCTTCAGCTCTAATTTCGTTTAACACTACAAGTTCATTTTCAAACCAACCGTCGCGTATCCAAATATTAAGTTTATTTTCCAAATTGGGTTTTTCTGTTTTGTCCCAAATTTCAAATTCTCTTCTTTGTTTTGAATTGCCATGCAGAATATTAATTGTTTTGGTTTTATCCTTAAAAAATCGGCTGATTTTATCTTTTCTAATTTGTTGAATTTTATCATCACCGGTACTATTAATATTAACAGCATGAGCTGTATATTCTTGTTCCCATTCAGCCCCAACTTTTGTTTGTAATTTATATTCATCATTAACAAGCATAAGAACTTTTTCCTCAACCATTTTTTTAATAAGTTCTTTTACTTTATTTCTTATGATATCGGATGATTCATTTAAGTTTTCAATAAGTAAGTTTTCAATAGTAACTCCATCCGATTTGAGAATACCGCCTGGTAAATCATTTGGCAGTTGATCAATTAAAAACACAACACTTAAAATACGTCCCTCTAAAAGCGAATCGCCACCTTTAACTTTACGTTCCTGTATAATATTGTTTGTTTCATTTAATAATAATGCGTTTTGTAAAAGCTGTTGCTGCTTTTGTTCAAATATAAAATCCGCTGGAACAACAACCCCAAGTTCTTTTTCAGCTACATGTTTAATGCTCTCATCAACTATCCTAAGCTGGCTTCTAAGCTGGCCCGAAGTACCGGCTGTATCAATTGATTGAAGAATTTTTTTCCAAAATTTTCGCGTAGCCGGTAAAATAGGATAATCGGCAACTAGAGTATTTCTTTCACTTGTAACATAACCAAATTCGGTACCCGACAAATTGCGCGATATTTCGCCCAATACGGATTCCAGTTTGTTATTAATTGTAGCAACTACCGACGGTTTTTTTTCTAATACGGTTTTTCTTGTAACAGTTTCAACATCAGTATCCGATAACGAAACTTTTATTGTAAAACGATCCTGCAAAGGTTGTAAAAACGGTGTTTCGGAAAGAGCGTTTTGACCTGTACCAACAAGCAAAAATTTACTGTCAAAATTACTGCATATATCTTGGGCAAGATTTTGGATATCTATTGTTTTATTTCCATCGGTTCCAATAAATTGTTGTACTTCATCCAACACAATTATTGTACATGGCACTTTATCGCCAAAAGTTAATGGCAATACTTCATTTTTTATAGTATCAATTAATTCTTGTCGGTTAATATTATCAACCCTTTTGAAATTTGCCTTAAAATTTTCTTTTACTTTTGCTTCATTTTCGGCAAATTCAGGTTTTAATTGTAAAACGGCTTTTGCAAGTGTTGAAGAGACAAATAGATTTTCATATTCTTTTCTAAAATCTTTACCCTGAGTTTCAATAATAGTTTTAAGATCGTCATAAATACCTTCTTGTTTTGCCCAATAAACAAACTTAAAATGATGATACTGAGGCGGAAGATCAAGGGCGTTAAGGAATAACTGTAAAAACGAATATCTAATATCCGCGGATGGAAAGTCTTTAAGTGTACCCGAAACAGCAAGTTTACCATATATCTTTTGCTTTCTATCTAACTCTACTAATAAATCTTTTATATCCGCAGGTAAAGGTTTTAATGTTCTTGCGGTATCTCCGTTAGGGAAAACAAAATCTTCCCATAAATAACCAAGTATTTTTACCAGATGAGATTTACCGCTTCCAAAAAATCCGCTTACCCAAGCCGCCGGTTGTTTGGGTTGATTAAGATGTTTTAGGTAAGTATCCAAAATTCTATAAATGCCGTTCTGATATTCGCCTTCACAAACAAATGTCTTAATTTCGTGATGTAATATCTGTAACCCTTTGTCATCTTTTGCGGTGTTAATTTCTACTACACCATCGTTTATCAGATTATTTTCAGAAGGATTAAGAGTAAAAAGTTCATTGTTTTTCATAACCAAAATCTCCTATGCAATAATTGGTCGTGCCAAATAACTCCAGCCATCTCTGGCATCTAACAATCTATAATTATTTTTTTCAAATTCACCCGGAAAAAAAACAAGCACCCTGCCATTAAATGAATTGGCTACTCCGTCTAAAACTGAAGATAACCTTACAAATCCAAACAAAGAGGATACATCTTTAAGTGCAATTAAGGTATTATTATCTGTCCCAAGTTTATTAAGTTCTTTAATGCAATGGTTAATTGCATAATTTTTAAAATCCGCTTCAAGTTGATCCACTAACCCATCGGGATCCATAAAATACTCATCCCTGTACTCATGGTTTGCCATCCAAGTTGGGAAAACATTCTTAAAAGAGATCTCAATCCACTTTTTACCTGCTTTAACTGCTACGGATTCAAAATCTCCCAAGCGTAAATTTATTTTCCTTTGTTCGGCGGGATCGTAAACAAGAAACCACATTCGTTCTTTCCCGGATAACGAAGTAGCCCAAGGTTCTCGAAGCACAATATCAACCGCTGTTAAAAGACGATCCACTAAGTTAGACATTTATATTTAACCTTTTGAAAAGATTGTCAAAAGAAATTACAGATACATTACCCGCATACTGATATTTAAGCAAATCACGTTTTGACGCTTCCGAGGCAAATTCACGTATTCGTGAATCGTTTAACGCAAGTGTTTTTACCCATTTACTTGATAATATAAAATCTCCTCTTTCACCACTTAAATATGCCATTAAAAAGGCAAACGCCACAGTCCGGTACGTGTGATTTTGTTCCTTACGTGTACATAATTTATCGTTGGAAATATACCCGGCTTGTTTCCACGAACTAATTAAATTCCTTGTGGAAGACCCTTTGGTTTTTGGGGTATATTTGTTGGGATTAAATAATTCGATGTTCTCTTCTAACTTTAGTTTTTCAACTTTTTCACCAATTGGTGTTGAAAGTATTACATCGGTACTTTCATTAAGTAAATAATCATTGCAAATTGCGTATAACAAAGTAATTATCGGCAGCTCTTTTTCATCAGCCATTTGCCAAAAATACTTAAAACATAAAAAGGGAGTATAGTTTATATCAAGCTTATATAAACTTAAAAGAGCCGAGTTAGTTCTTTTTTGATTTGTTTTTGTTTGTTTGCCGGCAATATTATCATTAAGGGAATCAATATACTTATTATCATCAATAGTACTATTAATAACTCTGGACAATTCTTCAAACATTATAGTTCGGGCAGTATGTACTGTAGATTTTAACTTTTTAACCATTCCTTAGAATTATTCTCCCTTAATAAACAATAACAATATCCTCAAAACGACAACATAAATTATTGTAATATAAAACAAAATGCAACAAAAAAGGGTCAAAAGTTTGCTGGGGGGTTAAAATAGAAAATATTGTAAATAACAATAAAAACATTGCTTACATAAATATTTTTTTATATATTCGTCCGCAGTAAAATTTTGAAGGAATATTTTCTGGCTTATTGGGAATATAAGGATGGTTCTGTCGGACTGGTTTTCCTCATTACTTGCTTCATTTTATTTATAGTTTAGTGTTTTTATTGTCCACTTGTTAGGAATTAAATTCATTTATTAAAATAAATAAAGAGTATTAAAAATGTCAAAGGGTAAAAATCAGCATGTAACCAAACACCCAAATGGTTGGCAGGTTAAGGGTGAACACAATTCAAAAGCCACAAAAGTAACCAAGACAAAAGAAGAAGCCGTCGAAAAAGCTAAAGAAATAGCTAAAAACCAAGAATCCGAATTAATCATCCACAATAAAAACGGACAAATTTCCGAAAAGAATAGCTATGGGAATGATCCATGCCCACCAAAGGATAAGGAGTAATTGCATAAATAAAATTGGAAATAATATGAAAGCAGATTGGGAAAAACTTTTACAAAACAAAAGATTTAGAAATACACGTAGCAGTATTATAGACAATGATGCTAGAAATCATTTTGATAATGATTATTCCAGAATTATTTTATCTCCACATTTCCGAAGGTTACAGGATAAAGCCCAAGTATTCCCCTATGATGATAGTGATTTTGTGAGAACTAGATTAACACATTCTATCGAAGTATCATGTTTTGCAAGAAGTCTTGGGTTGGCTGTAGAAAAAAGATTATATGAGCTTAAGGAACTTCCAGAGAAGTCCTTAGGATATATTCCTTCTTTATTATCAACTGCTGGATTATTACACGATATTGGGAACCCACCTTTTGGTCATTTCGGTGAAACATGCATTCAAGATTTCTTTACGCATAGCGAAATATTAGATGATTTGAATGAAGAAGAAAAAAATGATTTTTTAAAATTTGAGGGCAATCCCCAAACTTTGCGAATACTCCGAAAATTAGGACCCGCTATTGATGAGTATAGCTATAACTTAACATTTCCAACTTTGTCATCAATCATAAAATACCCACATTCTTCAATAAGTGGTAATAAGCAAGCGAGTACAAAATCAAGTGAAAAAAAGTTTGGTTATTTCCAAGCCGAAAAAGATGATTTTCAAATAATTTCAGATAGTTTAGGTTTAGGGAATAAAAGACATCCATTAGTATTTTTGCTCGAAGCAGCTGATGACATTGCTTATTCAGTTTCAGATATTGAAGATGGTTGTAAAAAAGGGATTATAACTGAAAAAACGCTTAGAGATAATATTGATAAAAATTTGTTAGGCTCAGAGAAAGAGAATGAACATAAGGTTTTAGATGAATACAAAAACAAAATACCAAAAGATCATCCTGCTGATTTCATTCTATTAATTCAGTATTATAGAATACGCTCTCAATCGTCATTAATTGTTGCAGCGGTTGATTGTTTTATAAACAATTATGAACGAATAATTAATGGTGAATTTGATGAAGATTTAGTATTGGCATCAGATGCAGCTAACATACGCAAACTGTTCAAGAAATTAGCAAAAAATAATTTCAATCATCCAACGGTGTTGAAACGTGAATTAGCCGGACAAGCTGCATTAAAATTTCATCTAAAATATTTTACTGATTCATTATTTTCAGAATCAAAAGACGATACTCGAACAATACCGGGTAAATTCAATGCATTAGTATCAAAAAATTATGAATTTATTAATAATAAATTTGAGAAATATGGTAACGAGAAATATAAAAAATTATTATTGATTACTGATTTTATAAGTGGAATGACCGACACTTACGCAATTAAACTATTTCACGAATTATCGGGTATTGCACCTTTTTAATTAGATTTTCAAATAACACAACCCTCTTTTAACTGGAGAATACAATTCGTATATTTTATAGTTTACATCTAAAGTTTAAATGCAAAACTATTAACTTAATCAAAAATTAATTTGGAGATTTAATGACTTTATCACAGATTGCATCCGCTTGTTGGGAGAATAGAGAAATTGTGGACTTTGGAGGCACGAGTGCATGGGAAACTGAAACTTTCTTAAGAAAGTGGTTTACAAATAAATCATTGGACTATTATAACAGTCAAGGACTTTATTGGTTTCAAGTTGATTACTCCATAGATAAGTTAAGAAAATTAGCAACCCCCAGTGATCTCCCTGACAATGCAATCGTTTGGAGCCAAAGGGCTAATGGCAACTCATTATTTACTAGTAATATTTGTCATAGATTTGCAAAGTTAAATGTAATTTATAACGGAGAAGCTGACAAAATCCTTTCCAGGCTCCGTGCACATTTTTTTGTTAATAGTAATTCCACAGGAGCTTTAGGAATTAAGTATTATAATTTATCAAACCAAGAGTGGCAAGCCTCTTATTTTTCAATTGCAAGTTTACCAAATTTGGAAAGTTTAAATCCTAGCCAAAAGCAACAAATAAAGAGATATCTCGAAAACAAAAACACAAGAATTGCAATTGAGGCAGCATGGCGATTTATTTATGGTTGGCCTATTTTATCAAATACTTAGACACGAATAATGATTTTTTTAAAATTGTATTGTGCAAATTTCACTAAAAAAATATTAATGAACAAAATTATCATAATAATTCTCTATTATTTTAGATTGTTTCGAATTCTCCTAGTCTAAATTCTCGTTGCTCTACAAATTCAAATAAGTTTAAATTTCCAGAAACAGTCCCATCTCTCAGCAACATTAAATTCTCCTCTTCGTCTTCAACATCTTCCAACGGAGTAATTTCCGAAAGAAAATTCCAATTAACAGTACATGCTTTTATTAGAAACTTAAAAGTATCGAGATGTAATCCGAAGAATAGCGGATGGTTAACACCTAACGAATTCTCAAGTTTTTTCATTATATAATTTTCTCTTACGAAGAATTCTGACCACCTGAGTTCACCAAAGAATCTGCGACCTGAAATAAAGGATTGACCTTCTAATTTGGGGTGTAAGCATTTATATAATGGTAATTTAATAATTAAATTTTCACTAATGATAATGTTCCCTCCAAGAACTTGTGAAATTAATGGCAAACCCAACTTTTCGGCTACATTAGAATAATGAATCGCAATACAGCCCCTTCCTATACTACCATTTACGCGTGTACCAATATTATCCCCACCTGTTTCAGGATCTTCTGCCATAATTGTTGATCTATTTGAATTTATATTTTGATCAGTTACGAACTTTGTAGCCACTATAAATCCCTTTATTTTACAATTTTTCCCTGATTTATCCAAGATAATAATATTTTCAAATTGTTTTCTCCACTTTGCAAATTCAAGTGAATTAAAATTTATATTATTAAACCGACCTTTAGCTTCTGCAATATAAGGTTCATCTACCTTCCTTGCACATAGATAATCAGGGATATCCCCTGTTAGTGCTCTCTGAATTCTTAATCCATTAAAAGCAGGATGAGTTGTTTTATCTATTATCTTATCCATATGTGCAAAATATGTAATACCACAAAATTCGTACAAAAAATACCTACAAAAAGCTTGTCCAAGTAAATATGAAACTATCCGCTTATGATCAGAATTAATCGTCGTACCATTTAAATGGAATCTAAAATCAGGAGATTTGACTAAATACTCAAAAATATCCGAATTCTTATAAGTAAAATGCGATTGTATTATTCCCCAAAAATCGAGGTAATAGTGATAATATAATCTTGATAATTTAATAGTAACTTCATCTTTTACAATATTAGAAGGACTATTTTCTCTAAGCTTATTTGGCACTTGAGGGAATTTATTTAATTGAATTTTTATCTTTTTATTCATTTTTATTCAATTTATGTCAAAAAACCAGATTAAATTTATTATTTAGTTAATATATTATTGTATGAGTATAATTTATAATTTTTTAATAAGAAAGGCAATAATTAAATTTTAGATTTAATTATTATTAAAAAAAAGTAAAACATTTATATAATTTTAAAAAATTATTACTATATTAAGCCGATTAATTATTTATATTTTAACTAAATATTAACAAGAATTAAATAATGAATAATTGGAGGTAAAAATGGGTAGTACTGGTACTGGTCACTTTAGCGATTATCATTCATATGATAACACTAAGACAGGGGTTGAAGGAGCGGGTGGTAGTAGTTCAGATGATATTTGTCTTAAGGCAATTTCTACATCTCTTGAAGAAATCGAAAAATGCGATTATTATATTAATAATCACAATGTCCCTGTATTTAACACAGAGGTTTCTATACGTTTTAATTCCAGAATAGAAGCATATAATATTAAAGATAATTTAACCTTGGGTTATTTACCAACTAAATATAATTATTTGATGCGATGTATGACAGAAGGTGTTGAATATAGAGGAATAGTTGATTATTCAAATGATAAGCCAATTGCTATCATTAAAATTTCATTGACTCCACAACATGAATAAAAAAATATGCATATTAGGTGATATTCTCATTGATTATAATATAAAACCGGAAAAATCCGGAAATAGAAAAATGAGATTGGGGGGTATAATGCATGCCATACGTGCTTTATATGCTTTGGGAATTGATTACGATGTTTTATTTAACGCTCCTGCCTATTTAGATGGAAGCATTGAAATGTTTCTTAAAAAACATAATTGTATAAATATGGTAAAGATTGGTGATGTCACTGGAGCACCGAATATTATTACTATTGATGAAATTAAAGAAATAGGTTGCCAACACTATGATTTAATATTACGTGATGAATACAAGATCAATTATCTAAATAATTTTGAATCTTATAATTTTACTTCGATAACAGATTTATTATTAATAGTTGGTCAATCGAATTTTCAACATATAATTCCTAATATTAATAGGATTGCAAATTGTGGGAAAAAGATTCACATTGATTTATCAAACGATGTGGAAAACATCGATGTCTTTAAGACCATCAATTTTAAGTTTGATACAATATTCATTTCAACCTCGTCGACCTTTTTTAATAAAAGTTTTGTTGATTATAATCAATTTGTGCAATTATTCAATAATTTAACTGAAAATTTGGTATTAAAAGAGAATAGGGGTGGTAGTAGAGTTTATGATTTTTCTACTAAACAAGAAATAAAAATTCCTTCTCAATCACATACAATCACACATTCTGTAGGAGTTGGTGATGTTTTTGATATAGCTTCTATTTGTAGCGAATATTTGGGAGAATTAAAATATCGCGTCGCTTCAATCGTTGCCTCGGAATACTCAAGAACGACATATATTGACAATTTTAGTAGAGCAATCAGTACTATTAAAAACTTTAACGAAAAGATTATTAATGCCCATGTTGGCATTTCTTTACCATGGGAAAAACGTTCAGAAATTCATATTTATTTGGCGGCTCCAGATTTCTCTTATGTTGACACACAAATAATTGATTTTGTTTACAATTCCTTAAAATATCACAATTTTAATCCCCACCGTCCAATTAAAGAAAATGGCGAGATAAATAATCAATCCAGCGAAAAAGACAAACTAACAATTTTTAATAAAGACTTAGATCTGATAAACAGCTGCAATTTATTATTAGCGATATTAATTTTTAATGACCCCGGCACCCTAATTGAAATTGGTTATGCTAAAGCCTTAAACAAATCGGTTATCGTATACGATCCTAATAATATCGCGCAAAATAATATGTTAAAGTTTTTACCAGATCTTGTATCTGCGGATTTTGATGAAATAATTACAAAGATATTTGAATTAATCGGCGAGAAAATATGAAGAAATGCGTACTATTAGCGTCAGGGGGTATGGATTCTACGACGCTTGCATATTGGTTAAAAAAGAAAGAATATGATGTTTATCCATTATTTGTTGATTATGGACAAATATGTGCCAAAACTGAACTTGATACATTAAAAGAACTTTTGCCTAACACTGTTGTACAAAACCTTGAAATAATAACAATTAATAATTTATATAAGAAATCCGACTCATGTTTTATTTATAAAAGAAATTTATGGGAAACTCACACTACTGCGGATGATTTAATATTACCGTTTCGAAATTTACTCCTTTTGACAGTTGGTTTATCTTATGCTAATACTTTAGGAATCAAAGAAGTTTTTTCGGCATTTATTAACAGTAATCATGCAAAAGAAATTGATTGTACAGCAGATTATTTTAACAATATTGATGTATTTATTAAGCAAAATTCATCTCAGATAATACAAATGCCATTCAGATTCAAGACCAAATATGAAGTGGCCCAAATTGGAATTGAACTTGCAGTTCCTATTGGGAGGACTTTTTCATGCCAGGCTTCGGATATAATTCCTTGTGGAGCTTGCCCAAATTGTGTTGATCGAATAGATGCGTTAAAAAAAATATCGGAAGAAATTATAAATGGTTGAAGAAACAAAAAATGCAAGAAAATTAGCTAATTATATTTCAAGCACAAATTTAAGAATTGTAAAAAAGAATTCTTACGATTATAATAATATGGGAGCCTTACTCACCGATATTGTCTTACAAGCAGGATTAAGCTACGAGAATGTAGTCTTACCACGTGTATCATTTATATTAAATGTACTTAATAAAAAAAATACACTAAAAGACTATGTCGCTTTTATTGAAATTCATGGGATTGAATATGCTTTACAATGCAAGAATAAAAGAAAAATAAATTTAATGAAAGATTTGTTGGTCTTTTTATCAAATCATAATATTAATAAATGTACTGATTTTAAGAATTTCATTAAAGATTTAAGAAATCATCAGGAACTTATTGCAATAAAGGGGATCGGACCCAAAACAATAAATTACACTCAAAAATTATTAGGTCTTGATACAATAGCTGTTGATAGACATATAATAACATATTGCAAAAATGCCGGAATTAATGAAAGTAATTATTTTAATATTAAAAAAATTGTTGAATATGCAGCCGATTTTCTTAATATACCACGAAGTGTAATGGATGATTCGATTTGGTATTTTATGTCAACACAATAATGAACCATTTTATATTTGATTTAAGAATAATAAAATAGATTATCGTTGATAGTAGATTTTCTCAAAATTTTATTTGATGGTTCGCAAAAATATTAACAGTATGAAGCCATCAAATTAGTCAGAAGGAATCAGAGCCGATGTTGAATGTGATTATTTAATACCCAACGAGCTCATAAATACTGTAAAAAATTCAAGATACATTTAATAAAGAAATATAGGATATAAAGAAGGGTCTCTTATAATAAAAAGAGCAATTAATAAATAAAAGGGGAGAAAAATGGAAAAAGAAACTGAAGCAAAAGTAGCAGCCGGCGTAGCAGGAACAGCAACTGTAGGTGGTGCAGTTGGGACCGTAGCAGCTGCCGGCACAGCAGGATTAAGCGCAACTGGAATCACAACAGGACTTGCAGCTATTGGATCGGTTGTTGGAGGTGGAATGGTGGCAGGCATTGCTATTACAGCTGCTGCTCCATTAGCAGTTGCGGCTGCAACATACGGTATTTGGAGATTGGCTAGGAAGTAAATTATATCAGGTAAACTTGGTAGAATCTGTTACTTTTGCTAACCAGTATTAATGTAGAGTACTTCTTTGAGGTACTCTTTTTTTGTATAACTGTTAGTAATACTATTAATAATCAGAGAGGATTTGAGGAAATAAATATCTGTTTATAATTTTGAAAATTGTATAAATCTTTTATTTGAATACAAATAAGGAATTTGATTTGATTTATAAATAATAGAAAGGTGAGTCAGCCGGATCAATATATTAGTCAATTTTATGTTCAGCTATAAATCTATAAGAAGAAGTATGATAAACCAACAGCCCAACAAAACCCGCCCCCAATAAAAATACTTACAATTAAAAAACACTTTTTTATAATTTCATTGAAGTCAAACAACCTTTTTTTCAAAAATTTAACAGTTAAAACGTCTTATAGCAACAAAATCATAAGTAGAAACGATTTTTTGATAAAAATTTTAAGTGGAAATTATTTTTTAATGAATGTTGAGGGGCTCAAATTGTTTTTTTAACAAAATCTGGAGGTTAAAATTAATATTTATGACGAATTTTAGAGTCATTAACAGGGTAAAAATAAGTTGTAAATTGCTAATCTATTGTATTATAACGTGTTACGCCCTTTTAATATAATTTGTGCAGTAAAAATTCAGGCTAGTTTTTATAATTCGTATTCTTTTGTAAGTATACTGCAATAAGGAAATAACATGATATTAATTTATACAAGCGACAAGCCCAACAAAACCCGCCCCAAATACTTATTAAAGATTTATTCATTCACTCATCAATCTTAACCTACAATATGAAGATTAACACTAAAAAATGAACTCTTCTAAATCTTTTTTTTCCTTAATATCAGCCATTTTGCGAATTTTTACTGAATCATCAGAATAAAAAATATGGTATTCATTTTTCGGACTTGCGAAAGTGTGGTTTGTATTCCAATGAGTTTCGAAGTCGGAATATTCTGTAAATTGATACACGGATTTAGAATTTGATATGTATTCTATTCTTTTAATTGTTTGACTGGTAAGTTTTAACTGTTTAGGATACGCGAAACACCCCAATATTGGAATTAAATTTTTTTGATTTTCATCTTTTGGGAAAGAAATAATTTCCCCTAATCCGGAATCTTTCAATTGGTTTTTGTTGATGTATTCTTCATAAACTGACCATACGAACACTCTGTTATCCGTAGTTTTCTTTGAAGCTGACGTAAATTTATCCAAAAGCTTTTTAGATAAATTGAACAGAGGCACCCAAGGGTCTATTAATTTTGCAAAAACTTCTATTAATATGTCAACACTCCTAAATAACACTTGAACTGAACCAATAAAATTTGTTGTATAAGTTCCAAAGACATCTTTGTCGCCCGAGAAAAGTATTTCATGAATAGATGGTCCTGCGAGTTGAGCAATTGAAGAATCTGCCAATTCTTTTGGCAATTTAAGATTTCCGAGCTCAATTAGTTTGACGCCACCTATTTGATTAATATAACTCACACTAGTTTCTTTATCAATTAGATATACAATAGTAGACTTATTTTTTGGCATAAAATCTCCCACTCCCATACTAACAGCCAAAGTATCATTAAAAACAAAGACGTTTTCTTCACCAATAATTTTTCCAAAATTCTCCTTAAAAGAAAATCCGGAATAACTTTTAGCCATTGTTAATTGATCAAGAGCTTCACAATTAATTACTTTCCCTGATTTTTCATTAATAATTCCTTGAATACCAAAATATATTCGATTTATTTCTTTTGGATTTTGGATATCAAAACAGTTTTTTAGCGTCAAAATAAATCTATCAACAAAAGTCAATGGATCATTAAATAATAAAAAAGGATCAATAACTCGATTTTCAATTTTCCCATTATTATATTTAACACCTAAAAGTGTTTTAGAGCCAGAGAAAAATAATGCAATTTCCATAATCCCATTACATAGGTTTGACAATAATTGATTTGTATTCAAAATTTATATGGTACATTCTAAAATAAGTATTCCACATGATATTTCAAAAATCTATTTTTAAGGAACAAAAAATACAAACCACGGATAATAATTTATAAAAGCACTAATTTGTTAAGTAAAGAAAGTTTAATTTCATTTCTTTTTTTTGTAATTTTATATGTTTTCTAAATATTCAATAGCACAGAAATTTGCAAAGGTATAAATGATCTTTATTTACGAAAATCAACACATCGAATCATCCAAATTAATTAATATTGCCGCAGTTAAAGCATTCACATATAAAGAAGCTTGTACTATTTATGAATCATTATATCAGTTATCCGATAATTTACTAAACGACGTACATGAAATAGTTTTTTTACTTGAGAAGCTTGAAATCGACGAATCATCTATCTTAGCAATTTTTAGAAATTTTTCTGCTGATCCTGAAGATTATCCCGATGAAAAAAAATTAATGGCTGAAATTTGCGATTTTTTCCCTTATCCAATTAAATTACGAAATGAAAAGAGAAGGAAGAAAATTGAAACGTTAATCAATGAAATATCCATTATATTTTATGAAAATGATAAAACGCTTAATTCTTTATCTAAAAGTCTAAAATCATTCTTTTTCTTTTGTCCATTGATAAAAAAAGCATCTCATATATTAATTGAGAGTTTACCTGATAACAAAGTATTGATTCAGATAGAAAATTATACGGCAAAATTAAAGGCGGAAGTGGGTTCATATTCTATTAGTAAAGGAAAATATCTGCAAATTTATAACGAACTTGTAAAGACTAGAGAAAATTATAACGAAAACATGCCGGAAAAACCATGGAAACTTAGAGAATATAGACCGGTAAACCCACTAAAATATTTTGAAAATAGTCTCTATTATAAAATCATTTCAACTTCAAATACTAAACTCCATTTCTATGGACATGATACATTTCTAACTAGTAGAGCTACTGAACAAATATTATTTGGTAAAGATAGAATATACTATTCAATGCCTAAGGACCTTAAAGCAATCCAGTCAGAAAATAAATCCGCCGTTATTCAAAATTTTGATAGTATTAACGATCCTATCGGTTATCACGAATTACACGAAAGGGTTAAAGAAACTGAAGATCAATCACATGTTATTCTTCAAGCAATCCGTAATGTTAATTCAAAGTATTTTTATTATTATGATAACATTGAAATTCCACAAGGCAACGAGATTAGAAAACATATAACAGGCATTTTTATATCATTATTAAGAGATCGAAATATCTTTCAAGGTGATGATTATTGGAGACTTTATCCGCTTGTCGAAAAAAATCTTCTTGAAAAAGTGATTCCACAAATTGATGATATTGAAATTCTATATAAATGCATCAATGATTTTTCACAAATCGAATATAAGGATTTAATGAATAACATCCAGTTTTGGTATTTATTAGAAGAAAAAATAAATTATGAAACAGAAATACGCAAAAAGCAAGATGAGACTCCTCCTCCTAAAAAAGTTGTTTTTGAAAAAGTAGATGACGAATGGATTATTAGTGGGCTCGGGAAAATTCCAACTATCAAAGATGATGGAAACATTGGATTATTATACTTGCTAATAATCATAAATAGTAAAAATGAAATTAGCAGTACGGACATCATGGATATATCGGTAAGATATAGAGGAGATGAAGCCCTCATGAAAAAAAGAAACCAAACCATCAAACTTTGGGGTAAAGATGAATTAGGTCTTTGCGAATCCGACAGGGGGAATATTAGCGGGGCATTAAGCAGATTAAAAAAGTATAAAAATTTGCATGAATTTATAAAAGAAACAATTTCCGCTTCAAAAGGTTACTATTTTTTTAATCATAAAAATAAATATGCAGTCACTATAACTCCATCCAATCTTCTAAATTAAATCTTTAATCCTCACAAATTAATTCTTTTCAGTTCGTTCAATATAGATAATTTTCGTCAAGCAAAATAGTCCCTTCGCTTGATATCTTCTAACGGTCTGCGTGATGCTCCTTTATTAATTTTACATCAAAGCTTAAATGCTTTGATAATAAAATACTAATTAATTTTTAGGAGTACCAAATGAAAGAAAAAATGCAAAATTCTAATGAACCAACCCCTCCTGTAACAAAGGACAAAAAAACCAATGGAAATACACCGGATGCAAAACCGGAATCCATAAAAGAATCAGAACTACAAAAAGATTCCCAAGTTCCAGAAACCGTAATCAATGCGGAGACTTCTATTATAGAGAGCTCGCATAAAGACATTATTACCTTGATGGAAGAGGTAACTAATGAATCAAAGAATCTTGAGAGTGATATTACAATTCTTGAGGAGAAAAAATTAGAACTTAAAAATCATATTCAAACTCTTAAAAATTTAATTAAACCTATTAAGAAATTAGATAGGAAATATAACACAAATATTAAAGAAATTTCAAAGGTTACTTTTCAAAAAAGAAGCAACACCAAACTTGAAATAAAATATCTTAAAAACCACTTATTAAGACTTAATGATGAGCTGGTTACTAAAAAAAATCAACTAAAATTAAAATCAAAACAAATTTCGATCGATCTGAAGAACGATAATTTAATAATAAAAGCCCAATCGAAAGATTGGACTTTGCGAAACAAACATTTTTTGGAAATTAAAATATTGAATTTTTTGAATAGCGGGTTGAATGAATTCAAAGATGAAATAATTAAATTAAAAGATTTGGCAACCGCAAGTGATGAAAATTCCAGTTCTGAATTTACAAAACAGTTAGGCCAACTTATGGATAATAACGATACAGAGCTTTATGTGCTTTGCTCATACGAAGCCAAGAAGCCCACTTATGAGGCTGTAAAATTAACCTTAATTAATTGGGATAGTAAGGAGAACTCCCAATTTGAAAAACTTATTTTCACACCAAATAATTAACAATAAAAATAACGCGGGGCAAAAGCCCCGCATAAAAACGGAGCATCAATTATGAAAAAGAGTAAAGTTGTATTAAGTTATGAAAGTAAAAGCTTTCCAATTCTCACAGTTAATAATGTAAAATATCAACCCGAATACGATTCAGCTTTTAATTTGCCATACAAAGATGTTGCAATATTAAATACTGAAGATTTACCAAAAGGAATAGTTATTATCCCTTTTACTGAGAAAAAAGAAAACTCTTTCCAATATAAATGCCACAAAATCTCTATTGAAAATATTGGGGATAAAATGGCAAGATTGGAAATAGAAGCATGCATACCAAAAGAAATTTGGTCCCATTATATAAGCGTTCAGCTATTTCAACAGATTAAAACTGAATTAATTGTACGGGAGGGAATATTAAATCCGAAAATAACTCTTTTATATGATGATAAATTTGCTGTGCATCTTCACTATACAATCGATTTTCCTGCGAGTAAAATTCAAAAATTAATTAATGCTGGAGATGAGTTTGATGAAATTATTACCGATCAAATTCTTGATTTAGCTAAGAATAGCTATTCAGATATACGTAAGATTTTTGGCCTTAATTAAATTAATTAAACAAATAATCAATGCGGGGCAAAAGCCCCGCAGAATATTAACCATTAATTAGGTAAAAAAATGAATAAAAAATATGAAGATCCAGAATTGAAACAAACAAACGAAGTAACCAAATCAAATGCAGAACTAAACATGGTAATTTTAGGATACTGTGATGATCACAAAAAAAGCGATGAAGTAACCTTTAAGCTAATTGAAAATCACATAACCGATTTACAAAAATCCAGAGAATTGGACTGCATCTTTGTCGCAAAAAGCAGAAGATCCGCAAATGGGTTTTTCACTATTTTAATCGAAGAGCTCGGCTTCAAGGCAGACTCGCCTTATCTTGTAGGAGATTCGTGGATTATTAATGCTACAAAATTGATTGTTGTTGCAGATTTAAGAGATAGTGTTGGACTGGCACAAAAAGAATCCACAAAACATGGATGTCATTTAAGCGATTTTAATGTTGAAGTTGACATAGCACCTAAAATCTAGGTATAAGAATAATGGAAGCAACGAACCAACTCAAATTATATTCTATCAATTCAGCTGCAAGGGTGCTGTGTCTTGGAAAAGACACAGTATACCGCCTTGTTGCAGCCGGAAAGATTGGATATATAGAAATAGGGAAAAGAAAAAAGATCCCCTACAACGAGTTGGTCCGCTTCCAAAATGAATCAATTAAGCATGAGCCCATCCAATTAAAAGCAAACGCTTTAACTAAGGCCGAATTAAATAACATGTTCGGTCATAATCGTAAAAATAAAGTTTCCGCCAACGGTCATGCAATTTTAGAAAACTTATTAAGGAGTTAAAATGGCAAGTGTAAGAACAAAAGGTAATATTCTGTATATTCAATGGTTTGATCCGATCGAAGGAAAAACGACCAGCAAATCAACAGGACTTCGGGTTTCTGATATAAATCAGAAAAAAGCCGAACAATTGGCAAAACAGTTACAAGTTGAGCTTACAAACAAAAACATTCAGCTAAAACAACTCGGCGTTAAACCAGCCACTATTAAAGATGCATTCCAGCATTTTTTACGCAACAATAAACATAAACACAAAAACACAATCTACGAATACAATCGCTTTTATACTTTGTTTATTAGTCATTTTGATGAAAACGCAAATTGTAACACTATTACAAAAATTGATGTTGAAGATTGGTTGAATGATGTTAAAATGCTAAAATTCAAAGCAAACACAATACACACATATGGTAAACAGTGCATTCATTTTTTGAACTTTTTATTTGAATATAATTATTTGCCAATGTTTAAGATTAATAGAGATGTTAAAACCAAGCCTGAAATTGGTGAAAAAATTATATTTTCCGACGAAGATATAAAAATGATTTTTAACGGATTAACTAAAAAAACATCAAATTTCAATACTGCAATATTTCTGGCATTTTATACCGGACTCAGATCATCCGATTTATTAACTATTACGGTTGAGCGAATTGATCTTGCAAAGCGAGAGCTAACATATTATTCGCCTAAGCGGAAAAGATTCCGTCAAATCCCCTTTCATAAAGATCTTGTACCAATTTTAGAAAAACGAATAAACGAAGTTAAAACCGGTCAAATAATGGAGTATACAACCATTCATAATCTGGGTCGTGCGGTTGAAAGGTATTTGGATAGTCTAAAAATACGCGCAAAAGGATATTCGACCAGAACATTCAGAAAAACTTTTATAACATTATGCCGCTCCAGATTCAATATGGATGCTTCAATTGTCAGAGAACTTGTCGGGCATGAACATGGTAACACAACCGACAGGTATTACAATCAAATTAGTATGGATGTAATGAAAAAAGAACTTACAAAATTCAAAAGGATCGGGGCTAAGTAGCCCCCACTCCTTCTTTTTTATCCTAAAAACCCCCAAAAACACCTAAAAAAGCACTAAAAACGCACTTTTCCACGACTTTGACATAGTTGCATAAAATCTATTTCCCGTAACTCGTTATTATTTATGCCAATAAACTTTCCCCTTTGACATAGTAAATGACATAGTTGGGTGCGAAATTAGAGCCAAAACAGGCCATTTTAGGTCATTTTTATTAATATTGCGGCAAATCGAATAAATATTTATTCCCATCATAAATTACCAAATACGGGCATTAATTGCCGGCATTATATCTACATAACGAGTATTGAATAAATACAGCAACGCTGTAACTTATTGTTTTATAAAAGGTTAGTTTAATTTGAGCAGATGCGGAAATTTTATAATTCAACAATCTTTAAAATAAAAAAAGTCCCAATTTCTTGGGACTTTCTGTGAGCGCGGGTGGTATCGAACCACCGACCCTTTGCTTAAAAGGCAAATGCTCTACCCCTGAGCTACGCGCCCTTCTATTCTGATTAAAAAATAGACTACAAATATAACTGTTTTTTCTAAAAACTACAAATGTTTTATTTAAAATATTTATTTTTTTATTATTTTACAAAATTTTTATTCTGCTTCCAACAGTTTAATTGTAAAAATTGAACCTTTTCCTTCTTCACTATGTACTTTAAGTTCAACTCCCATAATATCGGCATAACGTTTTACAATAGCAAGTCCAAGTCCGCTCCCCTGAAAATTACGTGTTGGACCTTCACTTACCTGCCTAAACTCATCCCAAATAACATCCTGTTTATCCTGCGGAATACCTATACCCGAATCAATTACCGAAATTAAAATATAATTAGTATTATTTTCCGTAATTTTTTGAGCTGCTATTTCAACACAACCTACATCAGTAAATTTAATTGCATTACTAACAAAGTTTGTTAAAATTTCGCGCATAAATTGTTCTTCTGTTACAGAACATAATGATTCTTCAGTATATGAAATTTTTAATTCAACATCTTTCTTTTTTGCAGCTTCCCTAAACAAATAAAATATTTCTTTTATCAACAAAACCAAATTTACTTTTATCATTGAAACTTCAATTTTATCAAATTCCAAACGAGTAAGATCCAATACATTTTTTAAAGTTTCGGTAAGTCGTCTGGATGAATATAAAATAGCTTCTGCCATCTCTTTTTCGTCCGGATCCGTTAAAACACTGGAAAGTAATTCAGCATAACCCATAATAGGCATAAATGGTGTCCGCAGCTCGTGACTCATATTAGCAAAGAAGTATGATTTGATTCTATTCATTTCTTCTGCTTTTTCTTTTGCTTCTCTTAGTTCTTCTTCTATCTTTTTTCTATCTGTAATATCAACAACCGAAATAAAACCAGCCGGCCGACCCAAATAAAGGATAGGTCTGCCCGTTAAATAAACCCATTTAATATTTCCGTTTTTAGTTTTAACACTAAATTCGTACGATTCCGGGACATTTCCGCCACTTTGTCTTTCTTTTCCACGTTTACAAATTAAATCTTGGTAATCTTCGGAAGCTATTTCCCAATACTTCATTTTGTATAATTCTTCCGCAGTATAACTTGTTATCTCTTCACCGGCGGGATTTGTATATACCCAGTTTTCGTTTTGGTAAATCATAATTGCAAAAGGAGAAGATTCGGCAAAATTTCTAAATTTATCTTCACTTTCAAGAAGCAGATCTTCAGCACGTTTGCGTTCAATATATGCACTTAATTGATTTGCAATCATTTCAATAATTTCAATACTATATTTATCATAAGCTTTTGGATTACTATAGCTTTGAACAACCATTGCTCCAAAAACTTTTCCGCCGGATCTCAGCGGTACTCCAAGCCATGCTTCCGAATCAACACCTATTTCTTCAATCAATCCTTCTTCGTCTAATCTGTTAAAATCATCTTTATGAAGAAGTAATGTTTTATTCTGTTTTATCAAATAACCTGTTAACGATTTTTCAGCCGGCCATTCAGGGATAACACCATTTTCATCTTTTTCGTTAACCGATCGTAAAATTCCGGTTTGTTCATCATAAAAAGCAATAAAGAAGTTGGTGGAATCAATCAGGGTTCCAAGTTCTTCTCTAATAACATCAGCAAGGTCATTAAAATCTTTAATAGTAGACATTGCATGAGCAATATTATACTGTATTTTTAATATTTTTTCCGATCTGGTCCTTTCAGTTATATCGGTAATTATTGCACCGACCAACGGTTTTTTGTTTATAATGTCAATTCTAAACTTTTGTGTAAAAAAGATATGTTTTGAGCCATTTAAATCGATCCATTCTTCTTCGTATTCTACAGATCCTTTATCAAGTGCTTCAAGATCTTTTTCTATCATTTTTTCAGCTATATCAGGCGGAAAAAGTTCATCAGGTCTTTTACCCATCCAATCATCAAACGGGAATATTTTTTTCATTGAATCGTTACAATAAATGGGCCGCATCTCATTATCTTTAATAAGTATAAAAGCAGGGACAAAATTCATGAAAGCTTTTGCTCGCGCTTCGTTTTCTGTAAGAGCCTCCTCCATTTTTTTACGGCGCGTGATATCTTTTGACGAACAAATAACTAAAGTAACTGTACCATTTTCATCTTTAATTGGAGTTATTGTTGTAATATAAAAAGTATCACCATTGGGAGTTGGGACTCTTACTTCTATAATTTTTTCTTCACCGGATGTAAAAACAGCATTTAAAGCTCCAAACCTTTTATCAGCCTCATCTTTATCAAAAACATCCCAAATTGTTTTGTCCATAATTTGGTCGGTAGTTTTAAACACACCCTTAGCAAATGCTTTATTAGCATAAATGTATTTCCCCTCCCTGGTAAATGAAAAAAGGGGATCCGTTGATTCATCCAGCAAAATCCTGTATTTTTCCTCATTTTCAAGCAATAACTGTTCCGATCTGACACGGTTTGAAACATCAACAAAAAAGGCTGCCATTTTGTTTTGTGCAATTTGAAAAGCCTTGATTTCAAAAATTCCCGCAATATTTTCATCGCTGTAATTTATTTGATCTACAATCCAAACGCCGCCATTTTTAGCTATATTTATATAATTTCGTACAACTTTTTCATTCGATATAGAAGGAAAAATTTCCTGAATTAATTTTCCGATAAATAATTTATGGTTTATTCCTAAAATTTTATCGGCTGTTGGATTTGCTCCGGTAAATATCAAATCATTTTCATTTTTAAGTTCAAACATGTGCAAACCCATTGGCGAATTAAATATAATACTGCCAAGAGTCGATTCACTTTCAATCAATGCTTTTCTTGATTGATATTCTTCGGTTTGATCTCTAAATACTAAAACAACACCTGTGATTTTCCCGTTTTCATCTTTAATGGGCGCTCCGCTGTCAGCTATAGGTCTTCTCTCACCATTTTTCGAAATTAAAATAGTGTGATTGGCAAGACCTACAATAGTCCCTATTTTTAAAACTTTATAAACCGGATTTTCAACTTTTTCTAATGTGTTTTCGTTAATTATGTTAAATACTTCTTCCAGTGGTTTTCCTGTTGCTTCGTTTTCTTTCCATCCTGTCAATTCTTCTGCAACATAATTAATTTTAACAATATTAGAATTTATATCGGTGGTAATTACCCCATCTCCAATGCTGTAAAGTGTTGTTCTATATAATGTTTCACTTTCCTTTATTTTTTTTGCGAATATTTTATTTTCTTCTTGATCTAAAAGTATTTTAGCAATTACAACAGTAATAAGGGGATATATTCCAATAACGGTTAAAGTTATTATTCTGTAAGTTTGGGCAATACTTTTTGTGGGAAGAGTTAATACTAAAATCAGCATGGCAATATGAACAAATACACCCAATAGATAAAGTTTAATATTTGTAAGTTTATTGTCGGATGATCTATTTCTCCAAGTGTAAAATAAATATCCAATTGTAAAACTTGCCAAAATAACCGACACGCCCATTATTGCACCGCCGCCGCCCAGATATATTCGGTATGCCGCCGATAAAATGACCGTAATTAAACCGGACAAAGGTCCAAAAAACAGAGTACATAAACTAATAACTACAGATCTTCCATCAAATATTATACCCGACTCAAGAACAAAAGGATAATTCATGCCTATTATAGCAGTAATACCAAACAACAATCCCTGAAGTAATTTTCCTGCTAATACCTTTCTGTCAAACCTAACATCAATAAAACCCGAAAGTACACTTAATGCAACCAATACCGATAAATTATATATTAATCCCACTAAAATCATCTATTAACCTCATAACAGCAATAAAAGCTGCTGTAACTTTAATATGCCAATCTTATAACAATATCAAAACTAAATAATTAAGTCAATAATATATCAAAAAATTCAAATAGTTATTAAAAATATTAATTATAATAACCAACAAATTTAGTTTTTATTTTTACATTAATAATATATTTATTCCGTTTTATACGGCATTAATTCGTATTTTTTTATTGTTTTACCTCTTGATTAAATTATTTATCCATTATCCTAATTATTTTATAGGTTAAAAATAATAATTTGGATATAATCATCTATTTCCCTATTTTAAAAAATTTGGCTAAATAGTTTTTGTTTTTAAAATATTAAAGGTACCCTTTATATGGAATGGTTAATTTTAATACTCTGGTTGTTGATAATAAATGGCGGTTTAGGTGGTCAGTACATTCTAAACTGGATGGGAAACCAAAAGGAATTTGTCGGGAATCAAGAAGTTGGCGTTTCACCGGGTGTTATGACATGGTGGCGCGAACTTTCCAAACTTGCATGGGCGGTTATTGCTGTTATTATTGAACTTAGCAGAGGTAAAAAAGCAAAGTATTTATGGCCCGGTGTAGCTGCAATGGTAACTATAATTATTTGTGCTTTTACCGGTGTTATAGAAAACATTGGCTTCTTTTATCTCCCCCGTTATTATTCACCTCATATTTTTGCTCCCTATGTTAACGTTTATTTGGCTTTTTTGCCGTTTTTTGGCAAATTTTTATTTAATGCCGAAATTCGTAAAGAACATTGGATTGGTGTGTTTTTAGTTGTTATCGGATTAGCCGTTCCCCATATTCCTGTTTTAATTGGTGCTCATACCGATCCTAAAACCATACTCGATTTGAATGCTGTAATATGGATTATAATAATTAATTGCTGTTTATGCTCACAGCAAGTATTAAACAACAAAACAGTTCAAACTGCAATGTCGGGTGTTGGTCCAAATGCTCTTGTTTTATGGCGCGAAATTTGGAAAATGGTTTTTATCTCTTCAGCTTTACTTATTTTCCCTATTATCAGCAATATGGTAAATGCTAATATGCCCGAAAAATTAACTACTGTTGAATATGAAACTAAAGTTCTTTCAAAACTTACAGACGATAAAAAAGAATTTTTGGGTAAATATTACGAAAAAGTAGGCGACAACTATTTGTTAAGCGGTAATCTTTCATCACAGGATGAAAAAGCGATTAAAGAAGTATTTTCAAAAGCAGAATATCATCGTTTCTTTTCATTATTTGAAGGCAATATTTTCCCCAAAAACTGGTGGCCTATTTTATTTGTTGTGGCAGCAGGCCTAACAGGGTACATTTACAGCTTCGGATTCTTTAAGCTTTCAAAGTTTGCGGCACATTATTGGGTGCCTTATACTAACGTATATTTGGCATTGCTTCCATTTATTATGTTGTTATTCGGAAAAGAAGTTACCGGATATCAAATTGCCGGGGCCGTAGTTACTACTGCCGGTTTAATGGTTGGTGTTTTGGATTACAGCCGTAATAAGGTTGTTGAAATAAGCAAAAAAGAGTAATTATTAGTTATTATAAATAATTTTTAGGCCTGTACGATTAATTATCGGCAGGCCTTTTTTATTTTAATAATATCATTTTGCTTTTAACAGATACTCACTTACATCATCATCTTCCGTTAAATCTCCATCAATTATTTTTTTGCCTAGTTCAGTTATTACATTTAGCGCAGGCAATGGAATATTTAATATCATATCACTTGTAACATTAATAATTCCGTTAATCATACGTAAATACGAATTGATAAATTGACTGTTTAATATTGCGGAAATTCCAAAAACCTCCTCGATCGATAATTCACTATCATGTTTAAATATATAACTTATCAGCCTTTCTATTGCCAGATCTTTGGAATTGATATATTGGCTCAAATATGGTGTTGATATTATCCTTTTTATATAATCGTTATTATTATATCGTCTTAAAAAAACATAGTTTTTATTACGAATAACATATTTAGACGTTTTTTCATTCACCAATAAATATTGCCCGTAATTTAACTCAAGAGGAAATATAAATTTTGAAGTATCAATATTTGGCAGCCATAACAATGGAACAATATCTGCAGTATTTTCATTTTTATTATATATGTTCTCTTCACAAGCAGTTATAATCAGTTTACCATGTATTATATCACACCCGTATTTTTTTAAGGAACCACCCCACGAATGTATTTTATTTAATATATTTAAGTCCTCCCCACAAGCCGGAAGTTCAATAATGTTTTCTTCTGTATTAAACATTAAATTATAATTTACATTTTTTTCGGATTTTATGTTATTTGAGTGAGTAATATTAATGCTGTAGTCGCTAATAATTTCTCTTAGCTTTTCACATTCAACAATTACAAACTCGTATACAACACTGTGACTATCGAATATTTTTTCGTCAGCACTAAATAGATGTATTTTATTAATTTTAATATTTTTTAAGTAATTATCTCTAATTAATTTTGGAAAGCTGCCCGAACAAAAACTGCGGGGTATTAAATACAACATTTTCCCGTTTTCTTTTAACATTAACGAAGAAATATAAATGAAAATTGAATAAATATTTGGCAGCCCGTGTAAAATAGAGGATGCAATTTTAACCCTTTCATCGTTATTTGGCAGCTTAAAAAACGGAGGATTTGAAATAATATAATCGTATAAACTATTGTTGCGCAAACCATTAAACACATCGCTGTTATGGATTATATAATCCCGTTTTATTAAATTATAATATAATGTTACGTTTTGTTTTTGAAGCCAATATTTTAGATATTCCAAAACAATTTTTGTGTATTCTGTAATGCTTAAATCAATTTCATAACAATCTAAATTAATTTCACTAACCGTATTATTTTTAACAATCTGTTCAATTAATGAACACGATAAAATTGCCGTGCCTGCTCCCGGCTCCAATATATTTATTTTTTCCTGTTGCAATTTTATATTTGCATAATCGGCCATAAATAATGCGGTTTCAATGGGAGTAAAAAACTGTCCGTATTGTTGTTTTATATGCGCCGGTTTTTGTGAAGCAGCCAACAAACTATATCTATACGCTAAACCGGAGGGTGTTTCGTTTTCATTTGGAGTTAATAAAATTGTTTCATTCATTTATTAATAATTTTCCTACTGTTATATGTTTTTATTAAAACAATAAATTTGTAAAGTGATTTTTTTATTAATTAAATTTTTATCATTTAATTTATATATATAATTATAAAACGACTTAATTTATTATTCTTCATTTTTACTATTGTTTTATCTGTTTTATATTATTCTCTAATTAGGCTAAAATATTTATTTATAAATGGACTTCAGAGAAGTCCCATGTTTGTAACCACAAAATCCTCCCGCTAACTCGAATGGCGGCAAGGCCTGTCTTTAGCGGGTAAACGAGGATTATCAATTGTTTGATTGATTCTATGCAACCCACTTACGGGGTTGTGGTTCTTTTTTAGCATTCAGGCTACTGATATGAAACCCCATTCTGGGGTTATTAATACAATTCATTAATCTAAATTGAAATTTATCTTGTGAAAATCAATTTATTACGTAATAACGCTGAAAGCGTTACATATCAGTAGCATTAGACCCATTCGTAACGGTTTCAACCCCCGAAAGTGGGGTTGCATAAAATGAATTAATTTGCATAAGTTAACAGTATTGACACGGCAGAGCCTTGCAATGTTCATTTAACAAAAGATATCTCATTTTTTTGAATTAGTACAATCAATTATTACTATAATCTAACTTGTAAAATAATGTAAATTATTGTAAACCTGTTTTTGAAATATACAAAATTTATATATTTTTAGGTTGTAAATGATTTTTTGGTTTCATATTTATTATCTAAAAAAAAGGAAATTCTTATGTCAAACATCTTAGAAGCAACAATTACAAGAATTGATGATAAAGTAAAATATTTGGGCCAGGCAGGCAATAATCCCGCTATTACTATCGATTATCCCGCGCCAATAGGAACCGGTGAAGGATATACATCCCTTGAATTATTATTAGTAAGTTTGGGTTCGTGCAGTGCTTCGGCAATTATTTCCATTCTTAAAAAAAGAGGACATATTATTACCGATTTTAAAGTTCACACAAAAGGGGAAAGAAGAACTCAGCACCCCACCTGTTTTAGTAATATTCATCTTGAATTTAATATTGCCTCACAAAACACAAGCGAAGAAGATTTATTAAAAGCTATCCAATTCAGCGAATCAACTTTATGCCCCGTTTGGGCTATGCTTAAAGGGAATGTTGTTATTGAGTATAGTTATAATATAAATAAATCATAATAAGAACATTTAAAACAACCCCGCCGAACTTTTTATCATCCGGCGGTTTTTATTTATCATTCAAAATTAAAAATTAAGAATTCAAAATTCTTTTAATTTACCTTATTTTATCAGTATCATTTTGCGCGAAAAATTAAATTCCCCTGCGGTTAATTTATAAAAATAAACTCCGCTTGCAAGATTTGATGCGTCAAAATTTACTTCATACATTCCCGCGCTTTTTTCTTCATCCAACAAAGTAGTAATTTTACTTCCCAAAACATCGTAAACTTCAAGTCTTGTTTTAACTTTATTACTGTTTAATTGATTTGGGATTGAAAATCTAATTTTAGTTGTCGGGTTAAAAGGATTGGGGTAATTTTGATCCAAGTTGAATGTTAAATTTGCCGTAAGCTGGTCTTCAACATTAACAACAACATAATCGAATTTAGAAAATTCGTTTGTTTCAATATCGTTATTACCGTTTCCTAAAGGAATTTGATTTGCTAAAGCTCCTCCGTCGGTAGTAATATAGTTACCAACAGCAAGATATAAATAAGCAGGTACACTTCCGTATTCCTGAACAATATTTATTGTGCCTTCCAAATAATTACCCACTGCTTTAGCTGTATTTCCGGCATTATCTGTCCAGCCAATATAGTTGTTTGTACTTTCGTTTGCTAAAAAAGCATCCCAGCCAACAACTTTTCCGGCTTTAGCCCAGGGAGCTGTAATTAATCCCCCCAATGTATCGGTAACAAATACAAATACATCTTTACCAAGTGATGAAGCTGATTGTGTAGCTACATATAACTCTGTTCCGTTCCAGCCTACGTATAAATCAACGTTGTTATTTGAGGCTAATTTTCTAACTTGTGTATCAAGATTTCCATCCATAACAAATGTAGTTGGAGTTATTGAACCGCCGGAAACATTTATATGAAAGTCCTGCCCGTTATTGTTGTTCCATGTTCCGTCATTAAAATGAATAACAAAATCCACTTTATTAACCGTTTGCAACGCATTATTAAACGGCCCTATTTTTATTTTAATCATCGAACTTGTATCGGGCCAACCAAACGGACTTTCAACAGCAGGTGCGCCGCTGAATATAGTAGTCCCTGAGGGCCAATAGACCTGGTTTGGAAGCTGCCATGTATTTACACCCCAATGCAGACTTGCGCCTTGTGGTGCGCCTCCTACGCTTACTGTAATAGTATCATTTATTGTCGGTTCGGTCGGTAACCATGTTACACCGCTGCTTGTTCCGCCGCCGCCTGTTCCGTCACCTATCCAGGCATGACGTATAGGAGATTTTGCAATATTCCCCAAATTGTCAACCGATTCAATATAATAATCAACCAGTTTATTATTTTGGTCAAGTATTTCGGCCGAATATTCATTTGCTTTAATAATAGGCACAATTGAAGTATTGGAAGGTTTCTGCAACATTGTCATATCTACGGCAGCCCATTGTCCAACACTTGATCCGCCGCTATAAGTTTTATTATCCTGGTTTAAACTTCCTGTGCTGCTGTATCTGTATTTTAATTTTACCGATTGAAGTCCGCTTACATCGTAAACATAACTCCAAATTTTCATATCGTTTGTTTGTACAACTCCCCATTCCGAACTGCCCGGATTATATGGTTCACGCTGCGGTAAAAATATTGTAGGCGGAGTTAAATCGGTGCCTGTTATTTGCTGCGATAATGTAACTGCCTGATTTGACGCACGTGTAGGATGATCATCCCATAATCCGCTTAATGAATTATCCCAATACCAATAACAGCTTGTTTCACCAACAAGTAAATTTTTCCATGCGTCTTTTGTAATTTGGCTGTTAGGTGCAATTTGCTCTGCGGTAAGCACACTGTTTTTAGCTGCTGTAATTACAGACCAGCTGTTTCTATCCGGCGAATATCCGGCATTATCAGGTTCACCCAACCATTTTTTAAATTCAGGATCGCCGTTATCCGCACCACTCCAAGACCCGTCTTCCACATGAATTACATCATTAGCTTCAGGAGGAAACATTTCTAAATAATCCTGTATTGTAGTACAAACAAAACGTGAAGGATTAGCCTGCAGCCAACTGACAAAATTTTGGAAATTAGAACCGTAATACGAATCCGTACCGCCGCCGTAATTATCCCCATCGTGAGCAAGAACAATAATAACCGGATGCTGAGGATCGGTATTATACGATTCCAGCTGACTGATAACACCTTCATAATCCAAAGCGCCAAATCCGCCTCTTCCGTCTTCATTGCCTAAATATCTATCGGCAGGAACTGCAATTATTTTACTTACTACACCTGTCTCGGGATTAGTATATTCAACATAATGCGGTTGTCTTCCCCACTTGGCGGAAGTTTTTGTTGGTGCCCATACATTATTTAACTGTACCCAGTCGTTTGGATTTGGGTTTAATATGTCCGATTTATTCGGTTCGTATAAATTCCCCCCTGTATTAAATGGAAATCCCTCACATGATCTTTCAAAATGGGCATTATCTATTAATACCCACTCAAGTCCTTCGTCAACCAAAGCGGGAATCATTCTGTTGCTGAAAGCATTTTCGGGAGGAAAAATTCCTTTTGAATAAGCACCGGGGAAATTTGTTGAAAAAGTGTTTTTATGCATCTGTAATTGTTTGCGTACATCGGTATAATCAATTAATCCCATTAAAGGATGGAAATAACCAAATCCTACCATATCCAAACGAGGATTACCTAAACTGGTCTGCTGATTTTTCATATAGTTCCAGCTGCTTTTCCAGTTGCTGAAATTACCGTTTCCGTTATTTTCCAAATTATTTAGGTTCTCAATTAACGAACCTGAAAAACTTACCTGTGCCCCAAAGTGAGGCATACCTGCCGATATTCCTTTTTGTATTGCGTTTTTTGGCCAAGATGTATATGGTCCGGTTCTTTGGTCATGAATTGAATAAAGAGAAAAAGGATATCTGCTTTGCTGTTCCGATTGAACAATCGATTCGTAAGGCCAATATATAGGCTGGTGCATGTGCCATAAAAATGCAATATATATTGGAGGATTATTTGTTGCTCCTTCTTTTTCCTGAGCATTATAATTTGGTATAGCTATTAACAAAATCACAAAAAACAATAAAAGATATTTTTTCATACAATTACTCCATATGTAATAAAACTTTTTGCTATAATACTTGGGGAATACAAATTATATTTACAAGCTTACAATCTGAAGCTCGTGCTACAATTGAGGATGATTTTGTTTGGGAAACTAATTGTAGCGCGAAATTTATCTCGCCAGCTTTATGTAACAATAATTATAATATTTTTTTTTAAGTCAATAATAGAATTTAATTTCCAAGTATTAATTAAAATTTAATATGCTTACGAGCTGAAGCTCGTGCTACAATTAAGGATAATTTTGCAGGGGGAAATAGTTGTAGCGCGAGATTTATCTCGCCTGCCTTGTTGCATAAAACAGAAATGAAGCCTTATGCAAAAGGAATTATAATATTTTTTTTAAGTCAATAATAAATTCAAAAACAAACCCTGTCAAATGTAAAAATAGCCGTTTTAATAAAATTAAAACGGCTACTATTAAAAATTATAAGGGTTTATCCTATTTTGTTAACATCAATTTTTTAGTGTTTACAAAATTTCCGGCTTTAATTGTATAAAAATATACACCGCTGGATAATCCAGATGCATTAAATGTTACTTGATGAATACCTGTATTAACTTGTTTATTCAACAATGTTGTAACTTCATTACCCAAAATATCATATACTTTAATTGTAACAAATGTTTGTTCAGGTATAGAATATGTTATTACTGTTGAAGGATTAAATGGATTTGGATAATTTTGTTCTAATCTAAAACTATAGTCATTTATTTCATTCTCATCAACACCAGTAACAGTACTGTTTATTACAAATGTATATACTGCATTTGCTTCGGCAGTAAACGAATAATTTGTAGTTGACATCATATTTAAAGGTGTTTGAATACCAAAACCGGTTAACGAGAATTTATATGCGTTTTGTAAAGCTTGAGGAATTTGTACTAATATATCATTCCAGCTTAAAGTTACCGGACCTGATGTATTACTTACTACTTTAAATTCCCATATTTTACCTTCAGCAGGTGAAGCATATGCTTTTTTAATATCATAAGCAAATTTACTAAATACTGTATTCCAAATACTGTTATCAAAATAAGTTTGAACAGATGAATTTGTTGGCGTAACAGGTGGTTTAGCTAAATCAAATCTTGCGTCAAAACCATCACCGGCTTTGCTATTTGCGCCAAATTGTAATAAATTATCTTCCGCTCCGTTAATTGAAGCTAAAATATTTACTTTCCAATCGTTAACTGAAGGTTCTAATAAATCTTCCTGCATTTTAAGAGGATTGCCATGTCCTTCAAGCATATCGTATTTCATCTGCAAATCTTGAACAAGTGCTGCAAACCAATAACCTTTCCATTGTTTAAGAGTATCGCTTAAACTATATGTTTTGGTTGTTGGTAAATAATCATAATAAGCGTTTTGTATCCAACCGCGTGTTACTGCGGAATCAGCGGAAATTGTTTCAAGACCTTTTTTGAATAAAACATCCGATTTAAGATATTTTAATATAAATGGCGATGCTACTAAATTCCAGCCTTGTACTGCGCTTTTAGTTACTGTTCCTGTTGCTCCAACACCAATCATGCTTAAATTCAAGGAATCTTCAATACCTAACCAATAACCGTTTCCAACAAGCATTGAATCTTTTGATACATAACCATTAGCATTATTGAATCCGTATAAATAAAATGGTGAAATATTTGAACCGATAATTGAACTTGCCAACGAATTTGCAGGAGTTACCGGAATGGACATTAAATTCCAGCCGGCTAAGAATTTTTTAACCGCGGTAGTTGTTGTACCTGTTCCTGACATATTAAGAACAGTTGTATCACCGGTTGAGCTGTTGCTTACAATTTTTAATTTACCTGTATAAGAGGTAACTGCTGTTGGCAAAAATCCAATATTCATGCTTGTTGTAGCACCCGGCGCAACCGAAAATGTGGTAGCTCCTACGTATCTAAAAGCAGTACCATCTATAATTACGTTAGTTACATTTAATGTTGCCTGTCCAGAGTTTCCTACGGTTAAACTTGAAACAGCATAAGTTCCAACTTGAACATTTTCGTATGCTAATTCAGGTAAATTAAGTGTAATTGTTGGTCTTAAAGGAATACCGGTACCTGTTAAATTTACTTCTAATGTACCGCTGTCGGGGTCATTACTTGTAATAGTTAATTTTTCGGTATAACTTATTGCTGCAGCAGGAGTAAAGGTTACCGATATAGTTAACGAATCGTTTGGCAATATTGTGTGTGTTGTACCACCTGTAAATGTAAATACAGCATTGGTTGAAACCATATTTGTAATAGATAAGTTGGCGTTTCCTGTATTAAATATCTTTAAATCCTGCGAAGGGTGACTTCCTAAAGAAACATTACCATAAGCCAATGAATGTGGTTTTACCGAAATGTTTGAAGCTGTTTGGAAACCCGAACCGGTTAATGTTACCACAACTGCCGGTTGATCAGGATCATCACTTGTTATAGTTAGATTTCCATTATAATTAGTTACCAAAGTGGGTTGAAATTTAACCGGAACCGTAACGGAATCATTAGGTAAAATTGTATAAGTTGTTCCGCCTGTAAATGTATAAGCAGCATTTGAGGAAACAATATTTGTTATTGATAGATTTCCATTTCCCGTATTATGTATTTTTACATTTTTAATATTTGAAGAATTAATTAATATGCTTCCAAAATCTAATGCTGTTGGTGCAACTGAAATATTTTGAACAACATTTACACCAATTATTAATTGAAAACTTTTAACACCGCCAACACCGCTATTATAAGTGTAAGTGCCAAGTGTTCTTAAATTTTGAACTGTGTTGGCTGCTACATCTTTTAATTTTATATCATAACCGGCAGGTACATCGGCAAAATCGCTTGCGGATATTGTTACATTGGTATTTGTTCTATCAGTATTAATTTTAAAATCCCATGTTGATGTTGTGGCACTTAGATTTGCCAAACCTTTAATATCTTTTGAATATAAAGGACCTAATATCGAAGACCAATCGTTATGCTCAAAATATAATTGTAAATAATTACTTGGAGGAGTTACCGGTTTTGGCAGATCTATTAAAGTATCAAAACCGTCAGTTCCATAATAACCCATTCCGGCATAATTTAAATTATCACTTAATGAAGAAGTTGCAACACTAAGTTTTACGTCCCATGAAGTAAAAGTACTGTTATTTAAATTATATGCAGCATTTGGTTTAATGCCTTGTGTTAATTCAAAGCCTAAAAATGTTGACTGAAAAACAATTGCACCTTGTGTTGAAGTATTAGTAAACAAACCCGAAGGTATGCCGCCGCAAATATTACCGCCGTCCCAATCTTCTTCTACATAAGCAACCACCAATAATTTGGAAGGAGACCCTATTTCCGATAATTTAATCTTAACTTCCCAATATTTTGCTTCTGTATTTTTCCAGTTGCTGGTTTGGAATGTTGCATTTCCCCATGCGCCGGCCGTATAAACTCTTTTTACTTCAGTGTTGTCAACGGTTTTAAATGCATAATGATAATTTGCGCTAAAAGGCAAATTAGGATTCCAACGCCAAGCATCGGCCTGAGTTGTTCCTGTTCCGTTTACCGGATTTGCTGCCGGATCGGTATCAATATATATATGGTAAGCTCTGCTGTTATCTGTAACATTGCCTGCCACACTATTACCACTGTATCCAACATATAAATATGTATCATCCCAAGTTATATACGATAATAAATTTTCACCGCTTGTGGTGGTAAATTTTTCTGTTGCTGCACGAAAATCATTAACTCCGTCAATTGAGATTGAATGATATGTTTGTGCTTTTATTACTGTAAATAAAAAGAATAACATTAATAGCAGTAATTTTTTGTTGGTCATAGTTTGCCTCGTTTTATTAAAATAAATTTTTATAAACTTTGTAAGTTAATTAACATTATAGTTAAATTATGTGATCTATATCACAATTTTAACAAATTATCCCCTATATTAATAAAATAATTGAATTTTTATGCAAATTTTTTGGGAAAATGATTTAAAAGGTAAATTACTGCTTTTTTTTTATTTAAACAAATTATTTTGGTGTAAACTGATATTTTTTCGGTTATATGAGTTAATCATCTAATTTTTTGATATTATTTGTAGTGTAATCACATAGCAATTGGCATATATCATTACTCAACATTAAAAATCGGTAATAATTTGTGCAATTCCGTTTTTATGTTTTAGTCCCGACGGGACGTGAGGATTGTAGGCAAACATAAAAAACAACCATCCGAGACGGCGACATTATAAACGATTTATGTCAGATTGGTGTTTGAATTCCAACATAATTCCATGTCTGTAACCACACAAACAAAAAAAATCAAGAGCTTCAACGAAGCTCCATGTTATTGATGACACGGAAAATCTTGTAATAATAATTTGGATCTATTTTGTTTAATCAGATGATCATTTCACCCTTTCAGGCCTCTATATTTTTTCTCTTTTTTATCCTACAATCCTAACGCCCTGTTGGGGCTAAAACATTTTATATTTTCCAGATCAATATTCTTTTATGTTTTAGTCCTGAAGGGACGTGAGGATTGTAGGCAAACATAAAAAACAGCCATCCAAGCCCTGAAAGCGGCGACATGATTAACAATTATATTCTGTTATCATTTCACCTGTTTGGGGATCCATTTTTATTATTTTTTTATATCCTAAAATCCTTACACTCCATTATGGCTAAAACGTTTAGGGATTTTAGAAATCTTTTTTTGTGTTTTAGTCCCTACGGGACGTGAGGATTGTAGGCAAACATAAAAAACAACCATCCAAGCCCTAAAGGCGGCGACATAATTAACAATTATATTCTGTTATCATTTCACCAGTTTGGGGATCCATTTTTATTATTTTTTTATATCCTAAAATCCTTACACTCCATTATGGCTAAAACGTTTAGGGATTTTAAAAATCTTCTTTTATGTTTTAGTCCTGAAGGGATGTGAGGATTGTAGGCAAACATAAAAAACAACCATCCAAGCCCTGAAGGCGGCGACATGATTATTTTCCAATTTACTTAATATTAAATGAGATTAAATTTAATCAAAACAATCAATAATTATTCAATCCAATTAAATAAATATTTCTCGTCATGTTCGATGTTAAACTTTTTTAGAAAATCAATATATTCCTCCCTAAATGTTTTCTTTTGATGATGTATTTCCTGATTCAGAATATATTGATAAACATTATCTATTTGCGAATGAGAATAAGAAAAAGCACCATATCCTTCTTGCCAAACAAATTTTCCTTTTACAAATTTGTTATCGTTTATAAATTTTGTAGTGTTGCTTTTAATATCCCTCACTAAATCCGATATACTTATTGACGGTTGAAGACCAAAAAACAAATGGACATGATCCTCAACACCGTTAACAATAATTGGTTTTTGATTTTTACCTTTTAAAATACCATTCATATATTTAAACACTTCAATTTGCCATGGTTTTTGCATTAAATTTTCTCTTTCCTTAACTGCAAAAACTACTTGAATGTATATTTGTGAATATGTACCAGCCATATTTACGCCCCAATATTTTTATAAACAACATAATTTACATAAAGATAAACATAAATAATTTTATTAAAATATAAAATATTTTTTTTCCAATCGGATGTAATTATTCTTTTATCATTTATTTCCCGCAAATGAAATGAGATATTGTTTTATCATTTCACCCTTTCAGGGCTCTATTATTTTTTCTCTTTTTTATCCTACAACCCTAACGCCCTGTTGGGGCTAAAACATTTTATATTTTCCAGATCCATATTCTTTTATGTTTTAGTCCTGAAGGGACGATATGATTGTAGCGGCGACACTATAAACGATTTATGTCAGATTGGTGTTTGAATTCCAAAGGAATTCCATGTCTGTAACAAATAGCCCTAAAGTAGCGGGTTATGTTTTTTAGGATATTCAAAAAATAATAATTTGCCAATGCCCTGTTCAATATCCTTCCATGATTCAATATCAAATTGAATAGAGGAAATTCCGCAAGTGGGAATGTTATCAATATAAGTATCTGTCATATAATTATTAAACTGAGTTAAATCGGGATTATGCCCTATCAAACCAACACAATTAAATTTATCGTCAATCGACTGAATAATCTCTACTATTTCATGAATATCCGCTCCATAAAGTTCTTCAACAATTTTAATTTCTTTGCGGTTATATTCATAAACGTCGGCAAATTTTTTAGCGGTAGCATAAGCCCGTTCAGCGGGACTGGAAATCAACAATTCAAAATTTACACCTTTTTTTTTCAGCAATTCAGCCATAAACGGAGCAGCTTTTTTACCTCTTGCATTTAAAGGTCTCTCCTTATCGGAAACCGAATTATAATCTTGGCTGCTTTTAGCATGTCTTATTAAAATTAGATTCTTCAAATTAACCTCAGCTTGTTTAATAAATTGGTACTAAATCACCGGTAATTGGATAAACAGTTAATGCAATAACAAAAGCAATAATTGATAAAATTAATCCGAACATAAAAATATTATAACTAATCCTTAATTGAGCATATTTTTTACCCAGCACTTGGCCTAAAAAATAATAATCCCTTATCATACTATCGGATAAATAATCTTTATCATTCATTAGTTCATTCATACCCCAGCTGAAATTTTCAAGATTCATTTTATAGAAGTTGCCAAAAAAAAGCAGGTTTACTTTTTTGTTTAACACATCCTCATTTGTAAAAGTACCCGATGTAATATTTGGACGAGTAACTAACACGGAATAAACTAATGAAAACAAGCTTACTATAGTCAAAATTGCAGTCGGTATTATCAATTGTGGATAAATAGATAAATTTTTAATTAAAAACGCCACAATTGCAGTTAAAAGAAGAGTATTAACACTTATCATTACTTGTGCTTTATTATCCGCCATTGAACTGAAACTAACATGAGTACGCATTGTATTCCGCCACATCGTTTCCACGCTGCGTTCCGGTTTTCCAATAGTTTCTTTTTTGTTTGCAAGTTTTTCTTTTTCCAATTCAAGTTTTTCAACTTTAATTTTTTCTTCTTCTACTTTGTTTACTGCTTTTCTAAGTCTTTTTTGCAGTTTAAGTAAATTATCCTGCTTTTGTTCATCAAAGTTATCTTTAGCGTATCTGGTGTAAAACTTATGTTTAATAAAAAAATCAATTGAAGATTTTATCCAGTCGTAATCCGAAAATTTATTACCTGTTCTGTTTTCCACTTCGGCGCGTAATAATTCACTTTTACTAAAATATTTTTCAGTTCCTAAATGATTTAAATCGGCATCACAAATTATTTCTTCAATTAAGGTTTCAGGTTCAATATCAATTTTTGTAGCTATAATACATTTTAACACGCGGTTTATTCTTTCAGCCGGATAATCGTTTTTTTCTAAAAACTCTTTTGCAAAATCACAGCTAATTTCTTCATGACCCATAAATTGTAAAATATGTCCGGTATCGTGAAACCATGCGGCTATTAACAATATTTCAAGATCAATATCATTAATACCTATCTCTTTACCAATTTTTCCGGTTATTTCTACAACTTCTTTGGTATGAACAATATCATGATAGATATTTACGGCAGGTGATTTTTCTTTATAAAACGAATAGATATATTCTTCGGTAAGATTTAACACATTTGAAAATATCATTGCCTTTCCTGTTTTTGTTTTTAAATTTATAAAATTTAAATCAAAAATAATAGAAGATTTTTATTATTTGAGGATAAATATGCAATTAATAACTAATTAATTTTTGTTATAGTTAGCGCAATAGATACCGCATTAAAACTTTTGTCTTTTTTTTTAACTTGATAAAAAGACAAAATAATTAGTATCTTACATTGTTGATTTGAACTTTTAAATTGTTCAATAGGTTAATATTGAATATATATATTTGGAGGAAATAAAATGCTATTTGTTCAAGATGTAGATTTGACACCAAATCCGCAGGCATTAAAATTTGTATTAAATGATAAAATATTAAAACATGAAACAAGAAGTTTTCAAAATGTTTCTCAAGCCGAAAATGATCCTTTAGCAAAAGGTATTTTTGATATTCCCGGGGTAGTTTCTGTTTTTTATATGGATAAATTTATAACTATTGAAAAAGATTCAGCTTCTGCCTGGGGCCCAATTCAAAAGGGTTTAGTTTCATTTTTAAAATCTTTTGATAAAGCTGCAATTCCGGCCGAGTCAGTTAATACCGAAGCCGAAAATTCGCAGCAAACCGAATTATTAAAACAAATTAATACTATAATTGATAATAGAGTTCGTCCAGCATTAGCTAACGACGGAGGCGGATTAGAAATTTTAGGATTAGATGGATTAACTCTTTCCATCCGTTACCAAGGCGCTTGCGGAAGCTGCCCAAGTTCAATACGGGGCACTTTAAGTGCAATTGAAAATTTATTACGCCGCGAAGTGAATCCTTCTCTTTGTGTTATTTCCGGTTAATTTTGTTTAATTTGGTATTTTGAATTTTAGCTCCCGGCATTTTGTTGGGAGCTTTTTTGTTTTAAATACTTTTTATAGTTTTTTTTGTATTTCTAAAAACTTTCTCAATAAATAAATCATAATTAGTCATCAGTAATTGCTAGTGCAATTCCAGTTATTGGAAAATCCCGAATAACAATTGACGGCTTACAAAAGATATAGTTGCAATAATAAGATAGGGTAATTATTAAAAATAATTCAACGGGATATTTTTTGGTTAGTTCTATTTAAAATACACAAACCATTATAAAATGGTTATTTAATTTTACAATAAAATAAAACTACAAATAGATAAACTTGTAATAAGGGGGAACAAAAAAGCGGTAAAGTACCGCTTATTTATTTTACTAAGTCGTTTACTTTGCTGATATCTTCTAATTTAACAAATGATTCGCGGAATTTATAATTTCCTTCTTCATTTCTGATAGTCTTAATGTACTTAAGATTAACAACTGTTGTTTTTAACTTATTTTTATTTTTGTCAGCAAACGTCTGCGTTTTTGCCATTTTGTAACTCCAAAATATTTAAGAGTGTAAATATATATAAATAATTTCAAAAAATAAAGAAAATTATATCAAGTCTTTATATTTTGCTTCAATAATTTTACATAAGTCGTCCGGATTAAGCTGCATCTGCATACCCCTAATACCCGCGCTAACATAAATTGTATCAAAAAGAGTTGCCGTTTCGTCAATAAATGTCGGAAATAATTTTTTCATTCCAACCGGCGAACAACCACCTCTAATATATCCGGTTACATTTGTAAGTTCTTTTAAAGGTAATAGTTCTATCCTTTTTACATCAGCCGCAATAGCAGCCTTTTTAAGATTAAGCTCGTAACTTCCCGGAATACAAAACACATAAATTCCGTCATCACCTTTGGAAACAAGTGTTTTAAATACCTGCTCCTCCTCTGCTCCTATTTTATTTGCAACAGTAACAGCATCAAGAGCTTCTTCGTTTACTTCATAGCTGCTTGTTGTAAAATTTATGTTATTTGATTCTAAAATTCTAAGTGCGTTTGTTTTCACTGTAAATATCTAAATATTAATTAACCAACTCTTAAAAGGACCAAATCAGTTAAAATATGTCCTGTTTCTTCCAACAATGGATCATCAACACTTAAATCTTTAGTTTTAACTTCTTCTTTTTCTTTATCCTTAACACTTAAATTTTTCTTAGCTTGTCTTTCGTCATCACGTTCTTTTTTCTTTTTATCAGCTTTTTCACGTTCTTCTTTACGTGTAGATTCCAATAGAGAATAAGCTTTTATTTCTTTCATTCTGTGATATTCTTTTATATCTTCATTTATGTATAAAAATTCGGAATTTGATTTAATCCTTTTTTCATAATTAGATTGAAGTTTAGGAAGATATTTGCTCAAATCGTAAATTTTGGTATATCTAGCACTATTTATTTGATCCCAAGGCAATGCGCTAGGATTAGAGCTTTCACCATATTCAGATGGATCGTATGCCGACGGGAACTGTATGTCGGGAACAACTCCTTTATGTTGAGTGCTTCCACCGCTAATTCTATAAAACTTTGCAATTGTAAGTTTAATTTCACCAAGCGGATCATCGGTTCTTAAATATCTATTAATATCGTAAATAGTCTGAACAGTTCCTTTTCCATAAGTTTGTTCGCCTACAATAACTCCGCGCCCATAATCTTGTATTGCGGCCGAAAATATTTCCGAAGCTGAAGCACTAAATCTGTTAACCATAACAACCAACGGGCCGTTATATACTTCAATTGGATCAGGATCGTCTTCAATATCAACATCTCCGTATGTACTTCTTACTTGAACAACCGGACCACTTGGAATAAATAAACCGGTCAATTCAATTGCTTCCTGCAACGAACCGCCGCCATTATTTCTTAAATCTACAATTACACCTTCAACTTTTTCTTCATTAAGTTCTTCAAGAAGTTTTCTTACATCTCTATTTGTGCTTTTATAATCTTTTTCACCTTTCGATTTACCATCAAAATCAACATAAAATGTTGGAATTTCAATTACGCCCATTCTATGTTTAGTTCCGTTTTGTTCAATCTCAATAATTTTTTTCTTTGCTGCCTGGTCTTCAAGTTTAATTTTTTCACGGATAATTTTTATTTCAACCGGAGGAGCATCAACTCCAGCATCAGCTTTTAATACCGAAAGACGCACCAAGGTACCTTTAGCACCTCTAATTAATTTAACCACATCATCCAAACGCCAGCCAATAACATCAACCATTTCTCCTGTTTCACCTTGTGCAACTGCAATAATTTTATCATTTTCTTTTAGTTTTCCGCCTTTTTCGGCCGGACCGCCTGCAATAATTTTAGAAACTTTTGTGTAATCGTTATCAAGTGATAACTGAGCACCAATTCCTTCCAGCGATAAAGTTAAATCAATTTTAAAATCTTCACTGCTTTTGGGTGAAAAATAATTGGTATGCGGATCAATTGCTTCGGCAAACGAATTCATATAAACCTGAAAAACATCATCAGGTTCCGATTGTAAAATGTATTTTTGAATTGTTTGATATCTTTTCTTTAATGTTTCAGCAATATCTTCATCTTTTTTACCCGACAACTTTAAATTTAAAGCATCACTTTTTACTCTTTTTCTCCACAATTCGTTAACTTCATCAACACTTTTTGCCCATGGTTGTTTTTCTCTATCCAATACAAAACTTTCATCAACCGAAAAATCAAATCCGGCTTTTAATTGTCCAAAAATAAATTTCATACGTTCATTAAAACGTTTTTTATAAGTATTGTAAATATCAAAAGGAACTTTTAAGTTGCCTGATTTTAGGAAATCGTCAAATTCAAGTCTGCTTTTTTCAAATTCATCAATATCCGATTGTAGGAAATACAATCTTTGGTTATCCAAATTTTCAAGGTAATTATCAAACACTACAGACGATAATGAATCGTTTATTTCCGGTTTTCTATAATGTGCATGTGTTAATAATTCGGTAATAACTTGATCTATTTTAGTAAATTTTATATCCGGCTGTAAAACTTTATTTGTATCAATTATTTTGTTATTATTTGCTGTGCCGTCATAATTTTTTGCAGCACAACTTGATATTGCAATAGCGGCAAACAGAACCAAAAACAGTTTTTTCATATTTTTTCCAAAATTATTTAATCTTTAATACATTAACAACTTATTAAAGTTTCAAGTTTATAAATTTAATGTGATTATTACCAGTACTAAATTTTTACCCTTTTACCAAAGGAATCCGTCTATTCTGCGAACATTTTATATTGTTTAAATAACTCGACAGCTGTTTCAAAAGGAAATCGTGAACGAGTTAAAAACGATTCATCTCTTTTTTCAATCGGCGGTTCGTCTTCCCATTCCAAATTGGAATTTAGCACTTTGTTTCCGGCAGTATCAATTATGGACCAAACGGCATTTCCGCCAATTCTGGATTTCATAATCAAATGGATTTTATCCTGTAATCCAAATCGCAAAGCACTATCAAACCATTTTGCTTTTTGTTCATTTGTCATTTGTTAACTGCATCTGAATTTATTTTACAAATAATTAATTTCTTAAGTATATTATCGGAAATTACATAATTAATTTAAGTAAAATTTACATAAAATTAAATGGATTATTAAAGTAATGCAGGAAATAGTTGATTGAAGCCCTATTTAGAATGAATAGAGTATTATTTATTTTTATACTTAAATCTTAAAATCTTTGACTCAAATTTATATAAATACTGCTGTAAGTTCTTTGTTTTTCAAAAACTCCTTCGTAGTTACACGAAAGATAAAGTCTTTTCATTAGGAAAAAGGATAAATCCATTGAAAATATATTTTGCGTAAGTTTTGTGTTGTTGTTCAAAAATTTATAATCTACAAATCGGTAACCTAATCCGCCGCTTATAAATCCGGGGACCAAGTCTTTGTATAAGTTTAAGTTATAAGTATTCCCGTCTAAATAACTACTTAAAATTCTATTATAACTAAAGTTACTCCCGCCATTAATAATTGGCAATTGATTATAACTTATACTGCCGCCATAATTAGTGTTTGCCTTATTATCGCCATTCTTAAATCTATAACCGTAATTAAACGATATACTCATTAAATTATTTAATCTTAAACTTGTTCTAATTCTTACACCCTGACGCGTTTCACTTTCCAATATACTATCAGCATACGATTTAAAAGTTTCGTAATAAACAACATTTTTTCTCGCATCGTACGATGTGTTAACCGACAGCCACCTATATGGAGTAAAATTTATTGAGGTGTAAAAACTTGTCAAAAATATTTTTGTTTCTTCTTTTTTGTTTTTTCTTCTGTATAAATCCAATTCGGATGATAAAAACAAATTAACATTTTCAATCATATTGTTTGTATGCTGAAGGTATACAAATCTTCTATCTGTTTTAAAATTATTTGTCTGGTTAAAAAATGAAATAGTGTTAGTAACAACGCCCATATTTATTGTATCTGTTCTTCCTGCATACACACCAAACTGAAACATTTTTAGATTATATCCAAAATCGTACAAATTTGGACGGGAACCTACCACGGCGCCTAAAAAATATTTATTTATAATACTTTCGTATTGCAAACCATCCATTGTACCAATATTACTTATTTTATTATTTATTCTTCTTCCAAACCATAAAATATTTTTATCATTTATTTTATACTTTAAATTAAAATCATATACCTTTATTGCCGAACCTAAATTATTTTTTACTTCGGCCCAATCCTCATTTCTATATGAAAACACAAAATAACTTTCCATTCCCAAACCGGAATTTAATATATTTTCACCATCGGCACTTACCTGATATCGCCATCGTTGCGAAAATTTTTGGCTGCTGAAATTATCAAAGTTGGAATACGATGTAACAGCTATTTTCCCTTTAATATTTTGTGATTCAATTGTTTTATCTTCTTTATTTAATTTTTCAGAAACAACATCCAAAACTTTTTCATTAGTTTCTTTAACCGAAGTTTTATTTTCGGATTCGGTTTTTTCATTTACCGGAACAAAAGCTGTTATTATTTCATCAACCGATAATTTTGTTTCATCAAATATTTTACTTGCGCAAGATCTGCCGGATAAGTGTTCAACAATTAAACAAGGGATAATAAACCCGTCTTTTTTGACAGCTAACGTATCTCCCTTTTGTATTCCTGCGGTATTATCAAACGCCACATAATAATACTGTGCTGAAATAAAAGAGATTTTACCCAACACCTCAATTTTGTTTTGTTTTTGACCATACACACTAAGTGTAAAAACTAATATATATAAAAGAATCAGTTTACTTTTCATAGTTTTTTAAGGGTTTTGATATGATCAATAATATTTTTATCACCACTGCCGCGCGGATGGCAATTATAACAAGCGGCACTGTTGTAACTATAATTTGCTACACCATTATGATCTTGATTTGTACTTGCCTGGCTATGTTCGTGACAGTTTATACATTCAAACTTATTATAATTTGTTATATCACCATGGCAATCTGTACATTTTGTCCATTCGCCTCTATGTTTTCCGCTATATATTGGAAAATAAGGTCCATCATGATTAAACGTTGACGGCGACCATGCTGTTTGAGTATGGCATGTTTCACAATCCGTTGGAAAAACAGCAGCCAAATGAGCAGGATTTGTTGTAGTATTATAGTCTGTTATATGACAGCCATTACATTTATTAGGTGTGTTAGTATAACTGCCATTATGACATTTTGCACATGTAATACTGCTTGAAGCATGAGCCCCTAATAATTGGTAATAATTGTTATGTGTAGGGAATAATGCAGGTTTCCAATTTGGTTCAGGAGTATGACAAGTTCCGCATTCTGTTGAAATAGACAAACCGCCATGGTTTGGATTGGTTGTGTTGTTATAATTTGATTGGTGACAGCCAATACAAGCTGAATTAGTACCTGCATAACCCGATGCATGACACGAGGAACATTCGGTACTTGAATGAACTCCCAACAATTGGAAATTTGAAGTTGAATGATTAAAAGCACCTTCTGCTGACCCGCTTGGATGACACGCCAAACATTCCTTACTTGCATATATATATCCCGATACGGTAGTATGTTTCAAATCCGTATCTGCTTTATTATGCTCGTGGCAATTTATACATTCAAAAACTTTATAATTGCTTGAATTTGTATGACAATCAGCACATTTTGTCCATTGGTTATTATGCTTTCCGCTGTATATCGGGAAATATTCCCCATCGTGATTAAATATTGCGGGTGTCCATGCATTTTGGGAATGGCATGTTTCACATTCCATTGGGAAATTTACAGTTACATGGGAAGGATTTGTAGTAGTATTATAATCTGTTAAATGACATTCGCCGCATTTATTAGGAGTATTAGTGTAATCACCATTATGACATTTTGCACACGTCAAACTGCTTGAAGCATGAGCGCCTAATAATTGGTAATAATTATTATGAATTGCAAAAGATGCCGGTTTCCAATTTGGTTCAGGAGTATGACAAGTTCCGCAGTCCGTAGGAATTGACAAGCTGCCATGATTTGGATTTACAGTATTATTGTAGTTCGTTTGATGACAGCTGACACAAGCCGAATTAGTTCCAGCATAACCGGATGAATGGCATTGGACACATTCGGTTGTTGAATGGACACCCAATAATTGAAAATTAGAATTAGCGTGATTAAAGGCTCCGGCAACATTACCGGCAGGATGACATGCAAAACACTCGGCACTTGAGTACATATATCCGGATACAGTAACATGTTTCAAATCTGTATCTGTTTTATTATGCTCATGACAGCCGACACACGAAAATTGATTTAAATTATTCGGTGTAGTATGACACTCGGAACATGCCGTCCAAACACCCGAATGTTTATTGCTGTAAATAGGGAAATATTGAGTATCGTGATTAAATGTTGACGGTGCCCAGCTGCTTTGCGTATGGCACACTTGGCACTCTGTTGAAAATCCGGCACTTTGATGTGCCGGGTTTGTTGTACCCGTATAATCGGTTGTGTGACAGCCATAACATGTATTGGGAGTGTTGTTATAATTTCCATTATGACATGTTGTACATTGATCTTTAATAACATTGTGCTGGCCAAGCAAAGGATAAATATTATCATGAATTGTAAATTGTGTTACTTTCCAACCTGCATCAGTTGAGTGACATGTTTGGCAATCAGTACTAAAATTTAATGTTTGGTGATTTGGATTAGTTGAGGAATTATAATTTAATCTATGACAATCAACGCAAACCGTACTGGTTCCCTGATATCCTGCAGAATGGCAATCGCTGCAATTTACACTTAAGTGTGCACCGGTAAGCGGAAAATTACTTGCGGAATGATTAAACGAGTTTTCTCCTGTCCCTGTCGGGTGACAGGCATAACATGAACTTGACTGATAATTATAACCGCTTACATTTCCATGTTCCGAATCGGTAGCAGCTCTATTATGTTCATGACAGTTAACACATTCAAAAATTCTATAATTGCTTGTGTTTGTATGACAATCGGAACACTTTGTCCATTCGGATTTATGTTTACCCGAATATATTGGGAAATATGTAACATCGTGATTAAAAGTGCTTGGTTTCCAAGCGTTTTGCGTATGACATGTAGTGCAATCCGTAGAGAAGTTAGAAGCAGCGTGGGGAGGTTCAACTACGTTATTATAATCCGTACTATGACATCCGTAACATGTTTGCGGTAAAGGTGTTGAATAATTATTATTGTGGCAATTGTTGCATGTTACGTTTATGTGCGCTCCTAATAATTGATAATAATTATTATGAATTGCAAAATTTACAGGGTGCCAACCCGGATTTGTTGTATGACACTGATTACAATTGGCAGCATCAAAATTTAACGCAACGTGGTTTGGATTTGATGTGTTATTAAATGTATTTTGATGACAACTTTTACACTCTTTTGATAAACCTGTAAAATCGTTTTGCTTATGGCAGGCAAAACAGTTTGCCAAATTATGTCCCCCTGTTAAAGGGAAGAAGTCATGAACAATTGAAGTAATACTCCATTGTTTTGAGTTTATATCATGGCACTCGCTGCATTCTTTTGAAAATCCGGCCGCAATATGATTTGGATTTGTTACAGATTCGTATTCTTTTTTATGACAATCGTAACAGTCAATTCCAACAGGGTCAAAACGCAAACCTGAAACGGAGGAATGACAATCATTGCAATCCGCAGACCGATGCACTCCAATTAATGGGAAACGGCTGTTTTGATGTATTTCCGTTATTTTTTCAACAATCCAGGAATTTGGCTGATGACATCTGTTGCAATCTTTGCCAAGTGTATTTTCGTGTACGTCTTTATGACATTGAAAACACATATTGTTTACTTGCTTAAACTCTAATGTTTTGTGGCAATTTAAGCAGCTTGTTTTGGAATGCTGCCCCATTAATTCAAAACCGGTTGATTTATGATCAAACGTTGTTTTGCTTAAATCTACTTTCCATGATTCGGTTTGATGGCAATTGGAACACTCCACTTCAAAGTTTTTACCGTGTGGAGTTTGTGCCTGTATTACCGATATACAAAAGCATAAAAAAACTATATATGACAGTTTGAGCATTTTACATCATCAAATTTATATTGTTTGGTTTTGTTATTATTTATTTCAACAATTTTATGACATTTATCACAATTCACTTTTGCATGCGCACCTTCAAGTTTAAATTTTGTATTTTCGTGTATAAACTTTTCCGGTTTCCAATTATTAAATGTGTGACATTTAGTACAGTTTGTTTTCCCTTCTTCTTTAAATTGTCCGGCATGGTTATCCGTATGACAGTTTTCGCAATTTCCATTTAGTTCAGAAAATATTTGTAACGTAGAACCATTTGTTGCTGTCTTAAAATGACACTTTTTGCACGAAGTATTTCCATGAACTCCGCTTAGTTCAAATCCTGTTGTTTTATGGTCAAATTTAATTTCAGACCAAGCATTATTGTTGTGGCAGTTTTGACAATTGTTTTCACCTAAAAATTCTTTACTTATAAAATTTTTATGAACATTTTCATGACAATTTATACAATTTTCACCCTTAATTAAAAACTGCCATTTTTCTTCTTTATAATGGCAGCTTTGACAGGTTATTGCCAAATGACTTCCCAATAATTGAAACTTTGTTTTATTATGTTCTTCTATAGGGAACTGGGTAATATTAAATCCTTCAATTATATGACATACCGAACAATCGCGTTTAATACCATTTTTAGTTAATTGTCCCTCGTGATAATCTTCATGACAATTTGAACACTTTTCATATTTGGGTTTGTTTGAAATACCACCCACATGGCAGTCTAAACATGTCACATCGGTATGTTTGCCAATTAAAGGAAAGTTTGTTTTATTATGATCAAATTTCCCAATATTTTTAATTTCCTTAAACGAATTTGTTACGTGGCAACTTTCGCAATTGGAACCAAATTTGCCCGAATGTTGATCGGTATGACAGTTTGAACAGCTGGAAAATTGAAGACCTTTAAATATTTGTGTTTCTTTTCCGTCTTTTATTACCGTTTTATGGCATTTGTTACAATCAACACTTGAATGTTTGCCTGTTAACTTAAAATTAGCCTTATTATGATCAAATTTATTAACTTCTTTAAAAGTTTTATTGTTATGGCACGATATACAATTTTCTCCAAGAGAACCTTTATGGTAATCTTGATGACAGGTTAAACACTTTGTGTTTAATCCTAAATAGGTTTTATTTTTTTTACTTTTATTAAATTTTTGAGTGTGGCACTCGGCACACTTAAGTTCGGAATGTTTGCCTAAAAGTTCAAAACCTGCCTTTTTATGATTAAATTTATCTGAATCAAACTTAATCAACTGGAATTTTCGTCCATGATGTTCGTTATGGCAGTTAAAACATTTTTTACTCTTTACATCATCGCTTGAATGATAACCACGTTTATTATCAATTAAATTATGAATTTCTTTGTGGCAGGTTAAACATTTATCGTCTGTAACTGCTTTACCCAAAACATGGCATTTTGTACAATTGCTTAAACCTTCATAAGCAGCATGTTGTTTACTTAATTCTCCCGGCGATATTTGACCTTTAATGGGAACCGAAATTATAAACACTATTATGAATAGAAAATATTTTAATGTTTTAATATTGCTTCTCCAAATTTTTTAGTTATCGATATTCCTATCTTCTCCAAAAATACATTTGGCAATTCGCCTCCGGCAAAAACATATACTAAATCATTATCAATTTCAACATTTTCATTTGTTTCAGTTAAGTTTAATATAACTGATTTATCTTTAATTTCAAGGGTGGAAGAATTAAAAATAACATTAATTTTTCCTTCTAATGAGGCTTTATTAATTTTTTCCGAATTGCCCGGTTTAATCCGGCTAAAAGCTGCACTTCTATACGAAAGTGTTACATTATTATTTTCATCTTCTAACAACAAAGCCGCTTCAATTGCGGAATCACCACCGCCGACAACTAAAATGTTTTGATTGTGAATAATCTCCGGTTCTAATAATCTGTAATAAACCTTTTCTTTTTCTTCTCCTTTAACACCAAGTTTTCTTGGGGTTCCTCTTCTGCCAATTGCAAGCAATACACTTTTTGCCGTAAATTTTTTATTAACTGTTTCTATTTCGAATATTTCATTTTGTTTTTGAACAGTTAACACTTTTTCGTTTTCATTAATTTGTATTTTGTTATTAGTAATCACCTCTTTCCACAAATTTAACAATTCCGTTTTTGTTGTTTGTGTAAGTTTAATTTTTCCATGTAGAGGGAGGTACATAGGTGAAGTCATAACAATTTTGGCTCTGGGAAATGAATAAACCGTTCCACCCAGCGAATCCTGTTCCAAAGTTATATACTTTAAATTGTTCTTTACAGCTGCAAGGGTTCCGGAAATTCCGGCCGGGCCGGCACCAATTATAGCAATATCATAATCGGCTGAAACTGATGGTTTTAATGTTTTGGTTATATTTTCAACTGCTTGTCGCCCTTGTTCAACCGCGTTTTTTATTAATCCCATTCCACCAAGCTCGCCGGCAATATAAATACCGTTAATGTTGGTTTTAAATTCGGGATTAACATGGGGCAGGTCAACTCCTCTTTTTTCCGTACCGATAAATAAAGAAATTGCACCCATTGGACACGCGTGGAAACAAGCTCCATGCCCTACGCATCTGGAAGCATTAACGGTTTTTGCCTGTCCGTTTACAATTCCCAAAATGTCTTTTTCGGGACATGCCTTTATACATGCTCCGCTTCCAATACATATTTCGGGATTAACAACAGGATGCAGAGAAACGGGCTCGTACAAGCCCATTTCTTTTGCTTTGATAATTTTTTTTTCAATTACTTTTGAAGCCTTCTTTTTGGTTCTAACATAAACATAAAGCGAAATTATAATTATTATTATAATTACAAAATATGATAAAAAATTCTCTAAAAATACTTCTATACCGCTGGTCATTTTAAATTATCTAAAGCCGTTTGTGAATAAGTTGCTGCTTGTGTATTAGGGAATCGTTTAATTATGTCCCGCCATATTTTTTTGGCTTTTTCATTATCACCTTTTGAAGCGGAAATAGCTCCCAAATTATAAGTTGCTTCCAAATGATTTTTATCAATAGCCAATATTTTTAAAGTGTATTTTTCCGCATTATCATAATTTTGCATATTATAACTTACCATTGTAAGTAATAATAAAACATCCACTCTTTTTTTATCTCTTGCTAATATACTTTCAAATATTTTAATTGCTTCTTCAGGTTTATGTCCGCCGGCAAGCATTTCAGCATAAGCTTTTGCTTTTGCTGTATCACTAGGATTGGATTCATACGCCTTTTTTAACATTTCAAACTGATGAATAGCTTCTTTATTAATGTTGTCTTTTGAGGGAGCCATACTGCCATCCGTTTTCATCCCTTTATGTATCTCATCTTCTGGCATCTGGTTTTTAGTCATTTCCTGATGATTAGGAGGCATAGTAACTTTTTCGGGTTCTGTACTTGTACTTGTGCTTATCATTATAACTGCAAACACAACTATTGCGGTTATTATTAAATATATATATAATGGTTTAATTTTCATTTTATTCCTCTATTTTAAAATATCCATTTATAGCCAAAAGCCATTGCAACGGCTACGTGAATTATCATTATTATTAACATTATAAAAGCAAACGGCAAATGGGCAATATGCCAATACTTAAATAATTTTTGCATATATTTTAACAACCCTGTTCTTCGGGTTATAATTATTTTTTGTTTAATTAGTTTTATTGATTGTTTAACTACATCATTAGGCAATTTTTCTTCAACTAAACTTTTTTTAATATCCTTTAAAAATTGCTTATTGGTTTTACGGTTTTTAATTAAGACAAGTATAACCTGATTTGATGATAAGTGTTTATAATCTTCTCTGTCTAAAAAATCCTCAATTCTGCGGATTAAAGAATAATCAATAGAATATTCTTTTTGAAGTGTATTGGATAAATCCTGATTTATTTTATCCAATTCGTCAAGATTTAATTCATTCCCCTGTATTGAACGCGGTATTTGAACATAAATAAATCGTCCCACTACACCGCTTAAAACAACTACTATCATACTCCAAAAACTAATTGATACAATACCGCCAAATTTAAATGATGTATGATATAATACTAACAATGGTCCAACTGAACACAAAAAGATATGCAATTCAAGCCAGTGTTTTAATAGTCCAACTCGCACAAACGATCTGAACCGTTTTCTAATCATATAGATTGAAACACCTACAAGCATCATTAGCGAACCTATTATACCAAAACCATGCCCTAATAATCCACTTGGTTTTAATAAACTGTCAAGCGGATTATAAAATCTTTCTTCAAGCGGTAAAATATAATAATTATAACCGTATATACTAATATATACGGTTATAAAAATTCCTACTGCAAAAAAGAAACTAAGGTAAATAAAATGAACTGTTTTTGACATTTTATCCTGTTTGTTTATTTGCCGTATTTCATAATTAGGCCTATTTGACCTAAATGATAATTAGTATGACCTATAATTCTTCCAAATGCGTCGCTTAGTCCAAATGCGCCAATTGGAGTAGTAACAATTGAATCCCATTTATCTTCTTCAACTTTCGATATGGCTTCAATCATTTTAGTGTTGGCTTCGTCAAGTAACGCTAAAATTGGGGTTAAATCCTTAAACAATTCATTATCGGTATATTTTTTACCAAATGTTTTGGGAATTGCATTTGCTTCAAAACCAAAAACGGCTTTTCCAAACAATAATTCGGTTTCGCCAATATGTGTTAATAAAAAACCCATACTGTTCGATTCGGGGTGTAATCTTAAGCCAAGTTGTTCATTTTTAAACTCTTTACATAAATCGTTTAATCTGGATCTTGAAATAATCCATAAATCTTTAAGCATTTCACTTCTGGTTTTCATAACTTTTCCTTTAATTAAATACCTAACATCTTATTTATTAAAATCAAATATAGTAAATTAGACACAATTTGTCCAGTTTTATAAAACAGGATGTTTTTTTTGTGTTTTAGATCACTTTTTGAGTTGTTTTTACGTTTGGGTTATTTGTTTTATATTTATTCCTCCCCATAAATTGATAAATTGTCGGATTGCGTAATGTTTTTAAAATTAATTAAGTTCTTTTATTTACAAAAAACATTTTTATTTTTTAACAATCTTAAATCATAAAGAAACAGATTATGCCAAAATTTCAATTTATCATCCCGAGTAGCGGGAGGAATGTTTATAGGAAATCTAAAATTCAAGCAATCCAAAGCTACAGAGTAGCGACATGTTTTTCAATATTTCGTTTATTGTTAATTTTGTATTGCTTATTCCTCGTCAAATATGTATTCTGTATTAAAATCAATATTATATAATTTTAAAAATTCAATGTATTCTTCTTTAAATGATTTGATTTTATGATGCTCTTCTTGTTTATTTATATAATTTATAATTTTATCCAATTGAGAATGTCCCAATGTAAAAGCACCATAACCTCTCTGCCATTCAAATTTCCCACACACAAATCTTTTATCGTTAATAAATTTTGATGAGTTTGCTTTTATATCACGGACAATATCTGAAAGATTGTAATCAGGTTTTAATCCTATTAATAAATGTATATGATTTAAGGCCCCATTGATTGCAATTAATTTTTGATTTTTATTTGTAACAATTCCTGTAATATACCTATGCAATTCCTCTTCCCATTTGGGTGAAATAACATTCTCTCGGCCTTTTACAGCAAAAATAACATGGAAATATAATTGTGTATATGTATTTGCCATTATGTTATTCTAAATTATATTTAGTGATTTTATTAGTATAATATTTCGCAGCAACGCAGCTCTTGCTTATGTTGGGGTTATCAATTCTATATACATTCCTCCCGCTATGCGGGATGTTAACCAACGATTTAGACATAATCAGGTTTTAAAATATCTATTTTCTTTTATTACAATTAATAATTCCCACGATAAAAAATCAAATATAAAACAAACAATTTAAATCTACAGAGTAGCGACATGTTCGTTCTTTATAAAATATCATGTCGCAATGCTGTAGCTCTTTTTATTCGGGAGCTATTCGTGCTATATACATTTCTCCCATAAATGGGATTCTTCCCACAAATTTTATTGATTGTTGGCTTGCATAATGTTTTAAAATCTCTCATATACGAAAACATTATTGTTCAATAGAACATTATAAAAAATTCAGTTTATATCAATTTTTCTAATTATCATCCCACATAGCGGGAGAAATGTTTATAGAAACACAAAAAAAAGACAATTCAAAGCTACAGCGTAGCGACATGTTCCCTTTGATACCATGGAATAAAAACAATATATATAAATATCAAACATACAATTTTTATTCCTATCCATAACCGCGGGGTTGATAAAACAATCAATATTTTTTCAATTCATAATTAATAATTCACAATTCATAATTATTTTAACAGTACCATCTTCTTGGTAGTATTAAAATTATGTTTTCCGTCAATCGATTTTGCGTTAATTCTATAGAAATAAACACCGCTGGCAAAATTGTTCATTTGTATTTGCTGCTCATAATATCCTTCAGTTTGTTTGGTGTTTATAATTTCTTTAACAACCTCACCAACAATATTATATAAAGTAATGTTTATTTCACTTTCGTAAGGTAAACTATATCTAATTACGGTTCCGGCGTTAAACGGATTTGGATAATTTTGATATAATGTATATTCGCTTGGCAATAAACTTTGTTTAATACTATTAATGTAGTTTTGGGTGCCAATTAACAAACTGAAATTGTTTTCTTTATAATAAGCAGGCAGCTCAATTTTATTAATTGTTTTTAAGTCATAAAACTTATTAATTCGTCTATCAACTAAATAAGTTTCATAATCCTTATATTGTTCAGGAATTGTATTCCAAACCATTTCCAAAACAGTGCCGGTATTATTTTTTGTCTGCAAATCAAATGTTTGTCCTTCATCAATTAACGGACGTGAATCCGCAAACAGATATTTATAGCTGCTGCTTAAACTATTGTTAAATATCTTTAAGCTTACATCTTCAAAATTACCCGGAGCTGCGTAATAATCATTTTTATCAAAATCCACGCTTGCCGAATCGTTAATTGCAGCATATATTGATGAAACCGATTCGTTGTTTTTTAATAAATCAAAACAAATTGAATTATTGATTACAAATTCATTTCCTTTTAACAACTGTGCATTTGAAGCACCGGCAGGGCTGTAAGGAATTTTTAATTCGGTTCTGTTATGAGCATTATAAAAATAATAACCTTCAAAAGGATTCATTACGCTAACCGCGCTTTTCCAAGTACCGGTCCATCCATATAATAACGGATTTAATGTTATAGAATTCCCTTCAATTACTCTATTCCAACTGACTGTTTTTTCAAATGGTGAGGAAATAACATTCCAGCCGGAATGTAATGGAATTGCATAATAATTATTACTGTCAATTGCCACACTATTTTGTTCACTTGCAACAACCACACCGTTTCGGCTTGTAATCCAAAATGCTCGTCCCGGTTTGTAGTTAAACATTTCTGTTCCGTCATATTCAATATAATAATTATCAGTATTTCCATTATCATAAAACGCTTTCCAATCCGTTTTATATGTTCCGCTAATAGTTTCAGTAATAGGAAGATTTATATCTCCCGGAAGTCCAACAATTTTATAACTGGTTTTATCGGTAACTTCCCCAAAAGTAATAGTACGCGAAAGCGTTATTCTATCAGGATAATTAAAAGTAGTAAATCTATTTAAACTCATATCATTAATGGCGGCTTCCTCAACAGCACTTAATCTTATTTTGCATTGAGTTGAAGCATTACCATTTGTCAACCAAGTGTAACTTCCGTTTACGGCTGCAGTACTGCCTACAACATTATTCCAGGTTGCACCGCTGTTTGTAGTTAATTCAATTTTAATATTATTAACATCATTGCTTGTCCAGGTAATATTATTTCCTACTCCAATTTGGAATTCCTCTCCTCCGTTAGGAGTTATTAATTTAACAGCAGGCTGGTAAATAGTAAATACCGAATCACTAAAATCATTATAAATCGATTCCGAATAATCACTAACTCTAACTTTACAATTTTTAGAAAGGAAATTACCCGGTACAACCCAATTATAATATCTTGCATTGGCCGAAACATTTGATGCTACGGTATTCCATCCGGCACCGCCGTCAACAGAGTATTCAATTTTCAAATTAGCCAATTCACTTGTCTGCCAAGTAATATAATGATTTGTTCCGGCACGCCAATATTCCGTTCCGTTTGGAGTTAATAATTTAATACCCGTCAAAGATATTGTAAAAATATTTTTACTGATTGCATTAACATTTGGATCTTCCATATCGCTTACTTTTATTTTGCAATTTTCGCTAACCGTATTTGCAACATTCCATACAAACGAATTTGATGCCGAAGATACATCGGAAGCAATCATTAACCAGTTGGTTCCGCCATCGGTAGAATATTCAATTTTAACAGATTGAATATTATTGCTTGACCAAACGATATAATGATTTACTCCTATTCTCCAATTTTCGCCGCCGTTAGGAGCACTTAATAATAACGAAGCTTTGTTTATTGTAAATACCGCATTACTTACATCATATACCGAAGCCGAAGATGCATCACTTATTCTTATTTTACAACTGACAGAAGAAACATCAGCAGGTAATGTCCATTGATAAGTTCCGCCGGATGCAGGTAAATTTGTAGCTGCAACTACCCAGCTTACGCCGTTATTAATTGTATATTCAACATTAACATTTTCAATATTTGAACTTGTCCATGTAATATTTTTCTTTGACCCTGCACGCCATATTTCACCACCGTTCGGTGAGGTCAAAGTAAGTGTTGATTGGAATATTGTAAACACATTATCACTTATATCAAATACTTTAGGAGTGGTTACATCACTAACACGAACACGGGTAACATATGAAGGTGTTTGCGGTACCGACCAGGTATATTTTCCCGATCCTGCCGGAATTCCGGCAATTACAGCAATCCAGTTTGTTGTATCATTTGTAGTATATTCAATTTTTACTTCCGATACATTATTGCTTGTCCAAGTAATACTTTCTAATTCTCCCGCACGCCATTTTTCTCCGCCGTTAGGAGCCGTCATAGTAATTGTTGCCTGATAGATTCTGAAAGTGCCATTACTAAAATCATTCATGGTTGGTTCCAAAACATCACTTACTCTAACTTTACAAGTACTTGATTCAGTATTTGGAATTGTCCATACATATTTTCCGGCAGCACCGTTTGTACTTGCAACAACAGTTGTCCATTCAACTCCGCTATTTGTAGAATACTCAATTTTTACATTAACAATATTTGTACTCTGCCATGTAATATTTTGTTCAGTACCTATTCTCCAATTTTCATTTCCGTTAGGTGTTAAAACCATAATTGTGGGCTGATAAATTGTAAAGGTACTATCGTTTACATCATTAACAACTAAGTCACTTGCGTCACTTAAACGTAATTTACAATTTACGGACGGAGTATTTGGAATAACCCAATTATATTTTCCCGTGCTTGCCAATACAGATGCTGCAACTGTAATCCAATTAGAACCCCTATCAATAGAATATTCTATTTTTATATTATCAACATCGTTGCTTGTCCACGATATTTCTTTTGTGGTTCCAACTCGCCAATAATCATCTTGTACCGGACTTGTAACTGCAATGGCCGGTTGATAAATTGTAAACACATTATCACTTTCATCTTTCATTGTTGGTTCGGCAGCATCACTTATACGAACTTTACAATTTTTTGAAACCGCGTTCGGAATTGTCCATCTATAAGTTCCTGCTGTCGGATCAAGATTGGAAACAATTGTAGTCCAAGTTGTATCACCATTAGCTGAATACTCTAATTTAATCTTATTTATATGGCTGCTTAACCATGTAATATTTTGTTGAGTACCAACACGCCATTTTTCCGCGCCGTTTGGTTTAACTAACGAAACAGACGGTTGATAAATAACAAAAGTCGAATTACTTTCATCTTTTACCGCAAGTTCGGCAACATTGCTAATCCTTATTTTACAATTGTTTGATACTGTATTTGGAACAAGCCAACTGTAACTATTTGTACTATCAGGAACACTGGCAATTATTTCAATCCAGCTGACTCCGTTATTGGTTGTATAATCAATTTTAACATTGGCTATATTTACACTTGTCCATGTAATAGCTTGTTGAGTACCAACACGCCAGTTTTCATTTCCGTTAGGACTTGTAACTGTAATTCCCGGTTGGTATATAGCAAATACACCGTCACTAACATCATTCATTGAAGCTTCATTTACATCACTAATTCTTACTTTACATGCAGCAGAAACAGAAACCGGAATTGTCCATGCATATAATCCCGTAGAAGCAGGTGTGCTTGATTTTACAAGAAGCCAATCTAATCCATTATTAGTTGAATACTGTAGTTTAACATTTTCAATATTATTACTTAACCATGTAATATTTTGTACTGAATTTGAACGCCACATTTCACCGCCGTTTGGACTGGTTAAAGTAACGCCCGGCTGATATATTGTAAATAAGCTGTCACTTTCGTCATTCATTGTCAGTTCGCTTATATCACTTAGTTTTATTTTGCAGTTTGCCGATATGGAATTTGGAATAACCCAGGAATAAGCACCTGTATGCGCCGGTGTTAAAGCTGTAACAACTGACCAGTTAACACCATTATCGGTTGTATATTCAATTTTAATATTCGAAATATTATTGCTTGTCCATTTAATTTGTTGTGTTGTACCTACACGCCAGCTTTCTCCTCTGTTAGGCGAAGTAACCGCAATTGCAGGTTGATAGATTGTAAATTTACCGTTGCTTTCATCAACCATTGTTGGTTCTAAAACATCACTTATTCTTACACGGCAATCAGCAGATACAGTATTTGGAATCATCCATGTGTAACTGCCGGCCGGAGATGCGGTACTTTCGGTTATTACTCCCCAATCGGTGCCGTTATTTGTACTATATTCAATTTTAATATTATTTATATTTACACTTGTCCATGTAATATTTTGACTTGTTCCAACCCTCCAAAGTTCACTTCCGTTAGGACTTGTAACCGTAATTTTAGGCTGGTAAATTGTAAACACGTTATTACTTAAATCGTTAAGTGTTTGTTCGTTTAAGTCACTTATTCTTACTTTACAATTTGCCGAAATAGTATTTGGAATTGTCCAAGCATAACTATTTGTTGATGCGGACACGGAGTCGGCAATTAACAACCAGTTGATTCCATTATTTGTTGTATATTCAATATTAATGTCTGTTATACTGTTACTAATCCATGTAATATTTTGTTCGGTTCCAACACGCCACATTTCACCACCGTTTGGTGTTGCCAATGTTATTGCGGGCTGGTAAATTGTAAACTTCAAATCACTTGTATCGTTAATTGCGGGTTCTAAAACATCGCTTATTTTAACAATACAATTAACCGATGGTGTGTTTGGTATTATCCATGCGTAACTTCCTGTTGATGCAGGTATTCCTGTTACAATTTGGCTCCATGTTAATCCGTTATCTGTAGTATATTCAAGATTTAAGTTCGCAATATTATTGCTTGTCCATGTAATATTTTCCTGTGTTCCAACACGCCAGTTTTCTCCGCCATTTGGACTACTTAAAGTAATACCGGGCTGGTAAATTGTAAAGATGTTGTTGCTTACATCATTTAAATCGGGTTCAATTACATCACTAATTCTTATTTTACAGCTTAAACCAACTGTATTTGGTATTGTCCATAGATAACTTCCTTGCGCAGCCGGAATATCGGTAACAATCTGCTGCCATGTATTGCCATTATTAATTGTATATTCCAATCGAACATTTAAAACATTGGTACTGCTCCACGTAATATTTTGATTAGTTCCAACGCGCCATAATTCACCGCCGTTTGGACTTGTTACCGTAATAACAGGATTGTAAATTTCAAACACATTGTTGCTTACATCAAATATTGCCGGTTCCAAAGCATCACTAATACGTACTTTGCAATTTGCAGAAACAGTATTGGGAACTGTCCAAGTGTATGTTCCTGCATTAGCAGGTGTTGAAGCTATTACAGTTACCCAATCGGTACCGTTATTAGTGGTATATTCAATTTTAGCGTTATTTATAAAATTATTTACCCACGTAATATTATGCTGGGTTCCGGCCCGCCATATCTCTCCGCCATCAGGACTGCTTAAAGTAATTGACGGCTGATAAATTGTAAACGGATTATTGCTTACATCAAACACATTAACATCAAGTACGTCACTTACCCGTACAATACATGTAGCAGATACAGTATTTGGGACTGTCCAATCGTATGTGCTTGGAACTGCAGGTGTACTTGTTATTATTGTAAACCAATCGGTACCGCTATTTGTACTATATTCCAATTTGACATTTGTAACATTATTACTTACCCATGTAATTGCTTTTTGTGTACCAATGCGCCAATTTTCACCACCGTTTGGACTTGTAACGGTAATACCCGGATTAAATATTGTAAATGGATTATTGCTAATGTCATTCATACTTGGTTCTAATACATCACTAATACGAACTTTACAATTTGAGGTAACCGAATTTGGAACTGTCCACAAATAACTTCCTGTGGTTGCATCAGTACTTGCTGTAGCTAAAATCCAATCAGTTCCGTCATTAATTGTATATTCAATTTTAATATTTGTTATGTTTGTGCTTGTCCATGTTATGTTTTGGTTTGTGCCAACCTGCCATAATTCGCCTCCGTTTGGAGCAGTTAAAACAATAGTAGGCTGGTAAATTGTAAACACTACATTACTAACATCATTTAATGTCGGTTCAACAACATCACTTATTCGTATTTTGCAATTTGTTGATATTGTATTTGGAATTGTCCAAGCGTAACTACTTGTATTTGCAGCTGTACTTGCAATTACGTTAAGCCAATCCGTGCCGTTATTGGTAGTATATTCTATTTTTACGTCTGTTACATTATTGCTTGTCCATGTAATATTATTACTTGTGCCAACTCGCCAGTTTTCTCCTCCGTCAGGTGATGTTACAAGAATTGCCGGTTGATAAATTGAAAAAAGACCATTGCTTTCATCAACAATAGCTGGTTCGGCAGCATCACTAATTCTAACTTTACAATTTGAGGAAACAGTATTTGGAACATCCCAAACAAATAAACCGGCAGCAGCAAGTATGCTTGGGTTTACCACAAACCAATCGGTTCCGTTATTTGTGGTATATTCAAGTTTTACATTTAATATATTTCCGCTTACCCAGGTAATATTTTTTGTGTTCCTACACGCCAGTTTTCACCGCCATTTGGAGCTGTTAAAGTTACTCCGGGCTGGTAGATAATAAAAGTAGCATTACTTTCATCAGCCATAGTTGGTTCCAATACATCGCTAATCCGTACTTTGCAATCAGCAGATACACTATTTGGAATTGTCCAATTATAAGTACCCAAAGCAGCCGATACACTTGTATTAACAACATTCCAATCGGTACCGTTGTTTGAAGTATATTCAATTTTTATATTTGTTATATTGTTGCTTGTCCACGTAATATTTTGTGTTGTGCCAACTCGCCAGTTTTCGCCGCCATTTGGAGTGTTTAATGTAATTGCCGGTTGATAAATTGTAAAAATATTATTGCTGACATCATTTAAACTTAATTCATCGGCATTGCTTAATTTAACTTTACAATTTGCCGATACTGTGTTTGGTATTGTCCAGTTATAAGACACTGAATTGGCAGGGACACTGTTACTTATAACAATCCAGTCAGACCCGTTATTGGTAGTATATTCTATTTTAATATTTGTCACATCGTTGCTTGTCCATGTGATGTTTTGAGCAGTACCAACACGCCAGTTTTCACCGCCATTTGGACTATTTAATGTTATTCCCGGCTGATAAATAGTAAATACGGAATTGCTTTCATCAACAAGCGCCGGTTCAATAACATCGCTTATTCTTATTTTACAAATTTGCGATACAGTATTCGGGACAGTCCAAGCATAAGTAGCATTTACCGCTGGAACACTTGCTACAACAAACCAGTCGGTTCCGTTATTTGTGGAATAATCTATTTTTACATTTGTTATATTATTACTTGTCCAAGTAATGTTTTGTGATGTTCCAACTCTCCAATTTTCCCCGCCGTTTGGAGTTACCAAAGTTACCGCAGGCTGATAAATAGAAAAGACACTATTACTTACATCTGTTAATAAAGGTTCATCATTATCCGTTACTCTTACAATACAATTTGAAGAAACAGAATTTGGAATAGTCCACAAATATGAACCCGCCGAAGCCAAAGTACTTGCCGATATCTCAATCCAATTTCCCCCGTTATCAGAAGAATATTCAATTTTTATATCCGAAATATTTGTATAATTCCAGGTAATATTGTGCAAAGTACCCACACGCCAGTTTTCACCGCCGTTTGGAGATGTAAGAGCTAAAGAAGTTGAATAAATTGTAAATATATTATTGCTGACGTCATTTAATCCCGGTTCTAATACATCACTTATACGCACTTTACAATTTGCTGAAGCATTGTTTGGAATAGTCCAAGTATAACTTCCTGCGTTTGCCGGAGTAGTGTCAATTATTGTATTCCAGTCAGCACCATTATTTATGGTATATTCAATTTTTACATCAACAACATTATTACTTGTCCACGTAATATCTTTTTGTTTTCCAATTCTCCAGTTTTCTCCGCCGTTTGGAGAAGTTACAGTAATATTAGGATTGTAAATAGTAAAATTTGCATCACTAACATCATTTAAGCCTGCTTCTAAAACATCGCTTACCCTTACTTTTACTGTACCCGAAACAGCATTTGATACTGTCCAAGCATAACTACCGGCAGGGGCGTTTGTACTTGACACAACAAGATTCCAGTTAACACCGTTGTCAATTGTATATTCTAATTTTACATCAGTTATATCATTGCTTGTCCATGTAATGTTTTGTGAGGTTCCTACTCTCCAATTTTCTCCGCCATTTGGGGCGGTTAATGTAACACTTGGATTGTAGATAGAAAAATCAGCATCACTTAGGTCATTTATACCCGGCTCCAATACATCACTTACTCTAACTTTAATACTGCCCGATACAGTATTTGGAATTGTCCATGTATATTTACCCACAGGTAATTTGGTGGAAGAATCCGCATCTGCACTGGCGACAATTAAATTCCAATCAGCTCCATTATTTGTTGTATATTCTAATTTTACATTAGCAACATTTCTTGCCACCCATTTTATAAGTTCAGTATTCCCAACTCTCCAATTTTCACCACCATTAGGAGCAATTAATGTAATACTCGGATAATATATAGTAAAGTCGGCGTCACTAACATCATTTAAACCTGCTTCTAAAACATCGCTAACTCTAACTTTTACAGTTTTGGAAATATCATTTGGTATTGTCCATGCATAACTTCCGGCAGGGGCGTTTGTACTTGACACAACAAGATTCCAATCAACCCCATTATTAACGGTATATTCCAACTTAACATCTGCAATATTATTGCTTGTCCAGGTAATGTTTTGCGAAGTTCCAACTCTCCAACTTTCCCCTCCATTTGGAGCGGTTAAAGTTACACTTGGATTATAAATAGCAAAATTTGCATCACTAACATCATTTAACCCTGCTTCCAATACATCACTAACTCTTACTTTTACTGTACCCGAAACAGCATTTGGAATTGTCCAGGCATAACTACCGGCTGCCGCATTTGTACTATCAATAATAACATTCCAGTTTGTACCGTTGTCAACAGTATATTCAAGTTTAACATTTATTATATTGTTGCTTGTCCATGTAATGTTTTGTGAAGTTCCCACTCTCCAATTTTCCCCGCCGTTTGGAGCGGTTAATGTAACACTTGGATTATAAATAGCAAAATTTGCATTACTAACATCATTTATTAAGGCATCCGCAACATCACTTATTCTAACTTTTACGGTACCCGAAACAGCGTTTGGAATTGTCCAGGCATAACTTCCGGCAGGAGCATTTGTACTTGAAATAACAAGATTCCAGTTTGTACCACCATCAACAGTATATTCAAGTTTAACGTTTGTTATGTTGCTGCTTGTCCAGGTAATGTTTTGTGAAGTTCCAACTCTCCAATTTTCCCCGCCGTTTGGGGCGGTTAAGTTTAAACTTGGGCCAAAATCGTTTAGATCTCTTTTCCAAGTTCCGCGTGTTGCGGTTCCTGCCAATATATTTGAACCTGACAAAACAAAGGATTCAACTTCGGAAATTGCCGCACCATTGTTAACATTTGTCCATTTTTCTCCGTTATTTGTAGTACGATAAACTCCGCTGCTTGTTCCGGCAAAAAGGTCTGTTCCTGAAACATACAGTTCATCAACTACTTGATCAATTAAATCTGTATTAACTGCTGCCCATCCGGCACCACCTGGTGCGGTAATAAAGACTCCGTTACCGTTAGTTCCCAAAAAAATGTTTGTGTCAATTACAGCCAAAGAAAGAATTGATTTATTCGTTAATCCTAAAGAAATATCAACCCAATTGGCACCATTATTGTTTGATGTAAAAATACCGTTGTTTGTACCCGCGTATAAATTTCCATTATCATAAAGCAGGGCATTTACAAATAAATTAGTTAAACCTGTATTTATTGAGTGCCAACCGGTTCCATTATGCCAATAATATACCCCATTCCCATTTGTGCCCGCAATAGCCATGTGGTTGATATCAATAGTATTTACAGACGAAGGGAGTAGTTCATCCAAATTCCAGGTTACACCTTGATCATAGGAATAATAGATTTGGCCGCTTTTAGTTCCGGCAAAAAATATACCGGGCGAACCGCCAAGTGCACAAACATCAGTATTGGGGAAACCATTTGTTACCTTAGTCCAGCTTGTTCCGTTATCTGCCGACTTAAATAAACCCACCTGTGTACCGGCAAAAATATCCGAGCCCGACTTTAAAAAACTATGCGGTACAATATTTGTTAAACCTTGGTTAGTCTCTGTCCAATTATTTACACCATAATCCGATACATAAACACCATTTCCATAGGTACCTGCTAATACTTTATTATTTCCACTAAAAAAAGCAAAAGAATAAACGGCGGAAGTTAAAGGTAATCCACCTGAAACGGGAATCCAAGCACCTCCCGCCATTCCCCAAAATACTTTCCCGTCATTTGTGCCTATATAAACATCTTGTCCTATTCCATTAATAGAAGTAACAGATAAATTTGTTAATCCGTCATTTATTTGATTCCAGCCAAATCCGAAATTACGCGAAAGATAAACTCCGGTGCCTGTTGTACTTGCCAAAATATCAGGAGGATCAAGCGCAAAACCATTAACATTGTTTGAGGCAAAACCGGCATTACGCGATGCCCAAGTTGCGCCATTATTATCGGACATAAATACCCCGCCGTTAGTTGCAACTATAAGGGTTGAACCAGAACTTCCTAAAGCATTAATATGCGAATCGCTAAGACCGGCATTAACCATTGTCCAATTTGTTCCGTTATTTGTCGATCGGAACACTCCAAGGCTTAACGTACCCGCAAAAATATCAGTTCCTATAGCAGCAAGCGAAGTAACGGTAGTTTGCAATAAACCATTATTTACCATCGACCAGAAATCACCGTTGTTGGTTGAAAGAAAAACTCCGTTCGGGGTTCCCGCAAAAATATTTGTACCGGAAACGGCAAATGCTTTTACATATTGAGTTTCACTCATTCCTGATGATGACGAAAACCAAGTAACTCCTTGATCGGTTGAACGGTAAACACCTCCCGCTTCGGTTCCGACAAAAAGATCATTACCTAAAGCTATTGATGCCATTATTTTGCCGCCGTATGGCCCGCCTGCTTGTATCCACTGCGCCTGCAATAGATTTGTATTTGCAAATATGTAAAATACCACTAATAAAAATCGGTAAATGTTTTTCATGTTATTCCATTCTTAAAATTTTAATAAAAACATTAATTTCAATTACTATGGTCTTGACGGAGGATTAGGTATTTGATCACCATTACCATTGTCCGCGCCTTTTTTAAAAACAGTTAACACAAGCACAACAACAGTAACAACTGCGCCTCCAACCCAATAATACCAAGTAGTGCTTCCACCGGTGTTGCTTTTGGAGTTATTTGTGGTATTATTAGTATTTCTTGGATTGTTTTGTGTAATGGGGCTGGCTGTAATATCAAAATAAAATTCATCTATATTCGGTTTTACCGAAATATCTTGGCTGTAATACCAAACAATTTTTTTCTCTTCACCAATACTTTTTCCGCTGCCAATATCACCTTCGGTACTTGTCAATTGATATTCGCTTCCCGAATCCAATTTGCTTTTCATAACCGCGGTTATATAATATTCTTTGGTAATGTCACCTGAAAGATTGTAAGTAATTTCCACTTTTGATGAGTCAACCGTAAAACTCACATTGCTAATTTCACCGTTCTGAGCAAATACCAAATTTGAGGCGGTGAAAAACAAAATTAATGTAATTATTGCCAACCGGATTTGTTTCATAAATTAACCTATATTGAAATTTTCTTAAAATTTATGTAATAGTACAATATATATATATTATTAAAAAAAATCGCTCTTTATATCTATATATTAATAAAAAAAAAGCAGTTAATCAAAAGAAATGATTTTAAATTGTTTTTAACTTTACTATTTATAAAACTATTTTGTTATTATTTTAAATATTGTGATATAAATCACATGTTTTATTAAATTTTCTAAAATTTTTATATTCTTCTGTGTTTTTAATGGAAACTTAAATCAAAAACAAATATTAAATTATGAGTGATGAATTACAACAAGAATAATTGCTGAATCATATCATTACCCGAGATAATTCATCATTCATAATTAACAACTTATAATTCTTTTTTTATACTTGTTACCGCCCATTATAATTATGCGTTTCAATAATCAGGGCTAAAGCCCGAATTCGCTTTTTTCACAGCCCCCAGCCTGAAGACTGGTTTACTAAACTTTAGGTTAGGGTTATTTAAACAAACCGGTTTGGTATATGTAGTTGAATATTAATATGTTATGGGTTTAAATAGCCCCACTATTTACAGGTTGTGTGAAAATTGGGGATAATATATCCAAAGGTGGCACGGCTCTGCCGTGCTGGTGGTTGGTGGGGTGCGCGTTATTACAAACATGGCACTTCTCCGAAGTGCTTGATTGGGAATAGTAAAGCTGTAACTAAAGTTGTTACAATAAGTTAGAAGGTTTTTAAATAACCCCAGCTTTTAAGCTGGGGATCTGGAAAAAGAAAATATTGGGTTTTAACCCAAGCATAATAATAGTGAACGATAATGAAAATTAACAGAAAACGTGCCATTCCCCAATTTTAACACATTCTCTTTATGGCGTGGACATGGCAAAAAACAACGCGGGCTTTAGCCCTGATTTTGGAACCATGAAATATTAATATTCAAACCTATGTTTTGAGTATTTAATAGGCTTGTTTTTTCCCTTTTTATCAGTAATATTTTATGATGCAAAATGCACCATCGGAACTCCACTCTTGAATCTATTATTTTCCGAATTTCATTAAATCCCCTAATTTTAACACAGTATGCAAATCTTACTATACAATTATGTTAAGTTGCAATATTAGGAATATTTTTCCTATTTATTAATACTCATTCATTTCTAGTATTTATTTGCTGTATTTATATAATTATTACTTCATTTTTATTTGGTTTTTAATATTGCTTTTTTTCGTTCTTCCACTAATTTTACCGAAAAGCCAATTCCCAAAATTAAAATGCGTTAATAATATGATTTATTTGCGGTTCCTTTGGACCAAAAACAACACCTACAAAATCGAAGCGCATTTGCAAATCTAGTGTCTTATGCGTAAACAAATAAAATTCCGCTACTTTTCTAACTTGACTTCTTTTTGATTTACTCATACTGTCTTCCGGTGTACCATATTTTGTGCCCGATTTGCTTCTAACTTCAACAAAAACCAAATACATACCTTTTTGTGCAATTATATCAATTTCGCTGTGCGAATACATATAATTTCTTTCAATAATCCGGTACCCGTCCTTTTGCAAATACTCAACTGCCAAATCTTCTGCAATTTTCCCGCTATCCTTCCTTTTGTCTTCCATGTTAATCCTCAAAATTAATTGGAATTTTTTCCAGATAATTAGTTAAAAATGATTTCCGGTGTAAATTGGTTATTCCGTTTTTATAAACAGCTTCAAAATGTTCTTTTGTTGGATATCCTTTGTTTTTTGCCCATAAATAACAAGGATATATTTTATCAAGTTCAGTCATTAATTTATCGCGGGTTATTTTTGCTATAATAGAAGCAGCCGCAATCGAAAACGATTTATTATCTCCTTTAACCACAGCCAATGTATTTAAATCGGTTTTAAATACTTTATTACCGTCAATTAAAACCAAATCGGGTTTTATTTTTAATTGCGAAACAGCTATTTTCATAGCCTTAAGCGATGCATTTAAAATATTTATTTTATCTATTTCAAAATTATCACATTCAGCAATTCCATAACAAAGAGCGGAATTTATAATCTGAGGGAATAGCTGTTCTCTTTTTTTTTCACTCAGCTTTTTTGAATCATTAATTCCTTCAATAAATGCATCTTTATCAAATATTACAGCGGCGGCTATCACCGGCCCGGCAATAGGCCCCCTGCCAACTTCATCCACACCGGCAATATATTTTATTTTTTCGGAATAAAACGATAAATCAAATTCTTTTAAGGGATTCATATAATTTATATTCCCATATAAACCGCTGCAAGTCCAAAAATCATATTTAATTTTAGCAGCATACTAATGCGCGACATATTATTATTGCTGTTATCTTTCCACATGCTTTTTAAAATAAAAATCATAATGGGATTAATTATAACATTTATTATTAAATAATATTCAATTTTATAAAACTTAAAAACAAAAGGAATATGTGTTAATAAAATTAAAACAATTGTTAAAATACATACAATATAAAAACTTTTTTTTAATCCGTATATTGCGGGAAATGTAAAAACTTTTTGCATACTATCCCCCTTAATATCTTCAATATCTTTAACAATTTCTCTAATAAAATTAATAAAAAAAGCAAATAACGCGGGTATTATTGCCCCATAATAATTATTAACCGCAGCTCCCCCATACACAAAAGCAAGTCCCGTAAAAAATGATACCACAAAATTACCCAGCAGGGGAATGTTTTTTAATTTGTAAGAATAAAAAAAGATAACAATGTTGGAAATAATTACAATTATTATTGCAATTGCATTAAGAGGAATTGTTAAGGCTGTAATTATAAAAAGGAAAAACAAATAAATCTGCAATGCTTGTCTGCGGGTAATTATTCCGCTGGGTAAAATTCTTTTAGGTCTGTTTATTTTATCAATTTCATAATCAAAATAATCATTAATTATGTTGCCGGCAGCACTTGTAAATGCCCCGGCAAAAGAAGCTAACAAAATATCTGTCCACATAAAAAGCGGACTTCTACAAATTATACCCGCAACAATAATTGACAAAAACGAAATAATAAAATTAATCGGCCTGCTCAATTTATATGCAGAATACAATAAGGAGTACATATTACTTTTAATTCATTTTTAGAATATAATCGGCCATTTTGCCAAGATCTTTTACATCAATATTTTGATACGGCGGCATTATGCTGTTATATGTATTTTTATATTCAACAATACGTTTTTCACTGCTATACGAAGAAGGATTTCGCAGATAATTTATTAAATCTCCCCGTTTCCAATATTCCTTTACATTAACTAATGAAGGTGCCATTTGTGTTCCTCTTAAATCCGCACCATGACAGTTAATACAACCTGCTCTGTTTATTAAGGCAAGTCCTTGGTCCTGCCCTTCAGTATTGCTTGAACCACCCATCATTGATTGTGATGACATTGGATTTTTTTGAGGTTCGTCTTTTTGAGTAAGTTTTGTTATTCCAAATAACAATACAAACACCCCTAAAAAAGCGGCTATCCATTTTTGTGCATTTGTCATATATATTAAGTTTCCTTATAGTTTTGTTAATTATTAGTTTAATTCTTCTTTCATCGACTGTTCGTAATATTCTTTATATTCTTTTACGGCCTTAAAAACCGCATTTGCAATCTCATTTTGTCCGGTCTCTGTTTTTAAATATGCCTCGTCTTTACTGTTGCTTAAAAAACCCGCTTCAATAAGCACATTTGGCATTGAGGCTCCTACTAAAACATAAAAACCGGCCTGTTTAATTCCACGCGAAGGAATTGCTAATTCATTTTTCCATGTGTTATTTAATATATCGCTAAATTTTTCACCATAACGCATATACGCCGAATGAGCCATACTTACTAAAATAAAATTTTCATCAGTAAGTTTTTGATACCTATTGGGATTATCTTCGTATTTTATTACACTGTTTTCAAATTCCGCTATATTAACTGCTTCCTGAGTGCGTCCGGGTCGTAATAAATACACTTCAAAACCTCTTGCATCTCCTGTTTTTTTAGGTGTTGAATTGCAATGAATTGAAATGAACAATTTTCCATTGTTTTCATTAGCAATTTTTCCCCTTTTATAAAGCTCAACAAAATTGTCTTTTTTTCTTGTATAAACCACTTTTACGCTGGGCAAGTTCTCTTCAATCAGTTTTCCAAGTTTTAAGGCTATACCTAAATTTACATCCTTTTCCCTAACATTTGTAATGCCAACTGCTCCGGCATCTTTCCCGCCGTGCCCTGCATCTAATACAATTACATCAAAGTTCCATTTGTCTTTATTATTGGAGTTTTTTTTTACATCCAATAATTTCTTATTGTGTATTGCAATAAACAAATCGTTGCTTTCCGTATCCTTAAAAGAATCGTGAGCGGTATACCCCTTATTAAGCTGTATTTCAATAACGTATTCGTTTCCTGCCTTTTTTACATCCAAACTTTTTATTATCCCCATGGGTTCAAATTTGTCCGAAATTTGAGGATCAACAGTAACTCCGCCTATATGTGCAGTTAATATATCGTTGTTATATTTTACAGAAAATTTTGAAGCTTTTTTATTGGAAACAATACGAACTAAAGTGCCATTACTTTTTTCTTCAATTTGAACGCTGCTTATGTCATATTTTTCCGGTTTATTTATTTCTTTTTCCTTTTGTTCGGTTGTAACCGTGGTATTCGATTTTTCGGTTGAACCAAAACCGCCTGTTTTTGAAACTATAAATTTTCCATCCGAACTATTAAATTCAATTTTTTTACCGCTTGCATATTCCAAATACTCAACAGCATAAGGAATAGGTAAAAATATATCGTCATTAATTATTTTTGCCGATTGGGGAAGTTGATATACTTTTTTTGTATCGTCTCGTCTGTCTGTTATTACTAAAAAATGATTATTTGCAGTAATTTTTAGGTTAAAATTAGCAAATTTAACATCAAGTTTTTCCGATTGTTTATTAAAATAATAGTTGGCATTAAAAGCAATTGCCACATTTTTTGCCGAAATATAAAGTAAATCATTTGATACAAACGAGGCTATAGGAAAAGCTTTGTTTTCCTCTTCCATAACCATAGTAACTCTATCTTGTGCATTCAAAAAACCGCACAATACAACAAAAATCAAAACAAATAAATTTTTTCTAAAAATCATTTTATTTTATCCAATAAATGGTACAAAAAATCCGCTCTTTTTTTTATATTTTCTAAATTCGTCGCCAAAATGTTTTTCCAACAATTTATCTTCTAATCTGCCTCTTAAATAAAACAATGGTATTTCAATAAAAACCACCAGTGGAAGAGCAATAAAACCAACTAAAGCAATACTAACACCCAAGTCGCTTATTATCTGCCAAAAATATTGAGGATGCCTTACAAGTTTGTAAATACCGTCTGTTACTAATTTGTGCTCTTTTAAGATTACTACGTCTTGCGAATAATTATTTTTAAGAGATTTATATGAAAATATTTGCAAAAAAGATCCTAATGAAAATAACCCAAGCCCTGCTAATCTATAAGCCATATAATTGCCGCCCACATCAAATGTTCCAATTCCAAAAATGCCCAAAATTACAACAATTAATATAATTGCCGAAATATTCATTGGGTATTTTTGAAGATAGGTTTTGGGTTTTTCTTTATTTTGGCTTATCGAAGTTTTAAATCCCTTTTTGGCTCCCGTTAAATTGGATGCCATAGAAACAATTAAAACTATACCGCAGATAATATTAATAGGGTCCATAAACTAACATTCTTAAAATTTAAACTTTAATTATATACTTATATTTAGTATTTTTCAACTGTAAACTTAATATACTGCTTTAAATTAAACAAAATCAACTTTTATATTTAATGTTAAGTGGGTAATTTATGAAACTTATAACGGCTGCTATTATACTATTTATTTTTTCGCTCTGTTCTGTTCAAGCTCAAACGGATTTGTCCAAAATTAAAGGTAAAGTATCCATAAATAAACAACCGGAGGATTTGGAATACTTAAATATTTCAAAGTCCGATTTTAATAAAATCAGCAAAGTAATTGAAAATATTGTTGACATTATTAAAGAAAGTTCAATAATTAAGGTTCCTTTAGGAGTTGATATAGAAATTTCCACTCAAATTTTGCCTTATCAAACAGCCGAAAAGATCCGAGGGGTTTACGAACCTATTCCGGCAAATGTTTTAATTAGTTTGTACCAATATGTTTTACTTGAGGATGGAACTATTTCTACCGCTCTTAATGCTGGAACTACTATTAGCATAAATATAAATTGGATACAACAACTTTTAAGTGATTATTTAATGCTATCCACTTCAAATTTAAAATCACTTGAATCGCAATTTCCGGATGATAAAGTTGATGATTTTTATTTTGAACCAAAAATTATTGAAAAGAATGAGAATTACAATAAATTCGAAAATGGTATTATTGCCGTTTCCTTAAACAATAAACCAATTTATGTTCCTTTAACACAGGAAGAATATATTAAAACTATTATTAAAACTCATCAACTCGACTTAGCCGAGTTAAAAATAGTTTTGTACCAAGATATACCTAATTTACCGACTAAAACCAAACAGGAATCATTAGAGCGCCAAAAATCTTTTACTGAGAGTTATAAAGAATTAGCAAAAGTTGATCCTAAACAAGCAGAATTATTTAAAATTGAATACGAAAAAGCAAATATTGAAATTGAAGCTTCAATTGAACAAAATCTAAAGGATACAACTGCTTATAAAGAAGAGTTATTAACCGGAATAAAAAACAGACAAAACATTATAGACAGCTTAAATATTGAGCTAAATTCTCTTTCAAATGAACAAAAAAAACAGCAAGCTTTTTACAGTAATGATGTTACCGGCCGATTATCAATGCTTACCGAACCTAATTATCCCGGCACACGTGCGCTTGTTAAAATTAATCCCAATTTTTATGATAAAGCTCTTCCAAAATCTGATGTGCAGGTAATGTTAATCGGTTGTAATATGCATGGCCAATACGATGTAAACAATTATGACAGCAGCGGAGATGAATTAAAATTGGAGGCAGAACGTTTAATTGAGCTGTATAAACAATTAAACTGGGCAAAAATTTATTCTGCTGTAAAATAATGTTTAAAAATTTCCGGATTCCACCAAACCGGCACCAAAATCTCTGCTATTCTTTAATTGGTATTAATACTATTGTCTCTAAATCTTCTTTTTTTGTTACTTTCGGATCGTTTAAATAATATTCTATCGATTCATTACCATATTGTAAATTTTCTTTTTCAATAAAACTTACCATTTTTTTGTAGGTATCGCCAACTTTGTGGTATGCCCCTTTATGAACAGCTTTTACATATCTTCCGGCAGGAATAAAACCAGCTACAATCTCGCCCTCACCGGGAACAGAATTTTTAACGGGAAACCCAATAAGCATTTCCCATTTTTGCGTAAATATTTTTAAGAAGGCCACAAATTTATTCTGTTTATTTAGCTCGCCCCAATTTAAGTTTACATATCGCACAAAAGGTGTTTCAGTGGGTTTAACATTTAGTTTGGCCATATAATCCATTATTTTGATATAAGAATTTTTAATAGTTCCTGGCAATTTTGGCATTGTACAGTTTGCCCCAATTTCCAAAGTAAATTCTTTTTCTTTTTTAATTATAACAACGTCATTTAACATTATATACCTCTATAAATCAAATAATAATTTATTTTACAATTTTCGAAATTTGTTTGAATTGATCAGTACCACAAACTTGCAATAATTCAAATAAAACAGATTCAGTTAAGGTTATTTCAACCCCGTTTTTACTCATCCTTTGCAAGGCTGTTTCATAATCAAATTTCCTGCGCGATGCAACTGCATCGGCAGGCAGATAAACAGAAAAACCGTTTGCAAGCAAATCAAATGCTGTTTGAAGAATACATACATGCGATTCAATTCCGCATATAATAACTTTTTTAACATCTTTTTGTTTTAGATCTTCAAACAAATTTCCCGCCCCTAAACAGCTAAAAGCCATTTTCCCAATCGGTTCTGTTTCTGTTAATTCGTCTTTTATCAATTGAACAGTATTGCCCAAACCTTTTGGATACTGTTCAGTGTAAAATATTGGCAATCCAAGTACTTTTATTCCCCTAATAAGTTTAAGTGTGTTTTCTAATAACTTTTCACTTTCATACATGGCCGGCAATATTTTTTCCTGAATATCAACTACCAACAAAACACAGTTTTCTTTTGTTAATAATTTATCGCTTTTATTCATAATTATTCCTTTTAATAAAATTTTGACATGCCATAAGTACCGCAGGCATACATCATAAGCAGGCAGGTTAAATCCACAATTGCTTTTTTTTCGTTTTTGTTTAATATAACCAGATTATAAATTTCGGCTACAAACTCCATATTGTTGATAATTTTTTGCAGTTCATAATCAGGAACGTTGCCATGCCAAAAAGATATTTTGCTGATAATTGTATTTTCATATTTCTTTAAAAAACTGCTAAACGACAAAAAATCAATAGTCAAATCATCCATTGGAGTAGCAAAAACGCTTAAATCGCTAAAATATTCTTCCCAATGTAAAGCTAAATCTTTATTTTGCGAATACATTAATAACTGAGCTTTTTTAGGAGTAAATTTAGCAATTGTTTTTGCTTTAAATTTTGGGATCAAAGCATAACCGTCAAAACTTAAACTTTCTCCCTCTTCGTCATAATATTCCCAATAATCTAACAATTGCTGCGAACTCAGCGTATAAAACACTTTATCTTCACCGCTGTTAATAACAACATATTCCGATTTTGTGTGATTAACAACTGTAATCCAATGTTTCCAGTCATCAACACATAAAAGACATGGATAATTTTTTTTTAAGTTTTTATTTAACAATACTAAAGCTTTATATTCACTATCCGACCTGAACTCTTCGAGCTTAAAATTAAATGCTCTTGCAGCTCTGTCTAATCCAACCTCATCAACTCCAGCCCACCATTTTGCCCCGGACTTTTCAATAATCAAACCGTCACTTTTAAATACTCCAAAAATATTCATTGCATGTTTTAACGAAAAAGGTCCGCAAGTATAATTATCCGGCTGGGGGTAAAAACTCATAATTATTCCAAAAATTATTTATATATTTAAAATAAAAAAAATTATAATATGTTATACCATTAAATAAAAAAAATATGAAAATAGCTGTTGTATTTAACGAATCCTTTCCGCAAATAACCGACCATTACGCGAAAAGCTCCCCTAAAGAATTAAAAGAAATGCCGTTTTTTATAAAACGCGGAGGCGATATTATTGCCGAATATGAATATATTGCCAAATTATTGCGTAAGGCGGGATTCAAAGCTTATATTCTTAATCTTTTGGATGATATTGAAATTCTTTTTAAGGATTTGCAAAAGAATAAACCCGATGTTATTTTTAATTTAGTTGAATTGTTTAATGAAAAATCGGGTTTGGAAAAAAGTTTTGCCGGAATACTTGAACTTATAAACATTCCTTATACCGGAAGCGACCCTATAGCTCTTGGATTATGCCAAAACAAAAATTTAACTAAACGTTTATTAGGTGCAACCGGTATTAATACTCCAAAATTTAAGTTAATATCTAAATTAAGCAAAATATATAGAACCGGTTTTAATTACCCAATTATTGTTAAACCCGCAATGGAAGACGCAAGTATTGGTATTGAAAACGAATCGATTGTTATTAACCATCATCAGTTAAAAGAAAGAATTGAACACGTTTTTGCTAAGTATAAACAACCTGCTTTAATTGAACAATATATTGAAGGACGCGAATTAAATGTATCCGTAATCGGATCAGAGAATCCAAAAGTTTTGCCTATTAGTGAAATTGATTTTTCCCAAATGCCGGATACATCTCACAAAATAGTAAGTTTTCAGGCAAAATGGGATTCACATCACGAATCGTATAAAAAAACAATTCCAATTTGTCCGGCTAATCTTCCAAAAGAAATTGAACTTAAAGCTAAGGAGATGGCAATTTTGAGTTTTAAAGCAGCAAATTGCCGCGATTACGCACGTGTTGACATGCGTTTAGACAAAAAAAATAATTTATTTGTACTTGAAGTAAATCCTAATCCCGATCTTTCTGAAGATGCAGGATTCGCCCGTTCCGCAAAAGCCGCAGGAATTAGTTACCAACAGATTTTTCAATTAATTATTGAATCGGCATTAACAAAAAAACGTCAATTAATTATTAATTAAAACATTAAAAGATAATCACTTATATCATTACCCGATGTTATACAAAACAATTATAAATTATGAATGGTTAATTATTAATTAAAACATTAAAAAATAATGACTTATATGATTACCGGAGGCAATTCATAATTCATAATTCATAATTCATAATTATTTATTATGCATTTTATTGAATAAAAAGCCGTTTGGCAGATAAAATTCAATTTATTTTTTAAATGCATATAAGTATATTATCAAGTTGTATTTAAAAAATATTGTAAAATACTGATTTTGTAATATATCATATAAATAAATTAGGAGATAATATGCCAGTTGTAAATTTTGAAAAATATTGTAAAATGCTCCAGAATGCAAAAGAAAACAAATTTGCATATCCTGCCATTAACGTAACAAGTGAAATTTCCGCAAATGCTGTTTTAGCTGCTTTAGCTGAAACAAAAAGCGATGGAATTATTCAAGTATCTACCGGCGGAGGCGAATTTGCTTCAGGTACAGCCGTTAAAGATATGGCACTTGGTGCTATTTCAATAGCTCAGCACATTCATTTAGTTGCTGAAAGATACGATATTAACGTAGCTTTACATACCGATCATTGCACACATTCAAAAATTGAAAAATTCTTAAAACCATTATTAGCCGAATCAAAAAAACGTGTAGCAGCAGGAATGTTGCCTTTATTTAATTCACACATGTTTGACGGCAGCGAATTACCATTAAAAGAAAATATGGATGTTGCAGTTGAATTATTAAAAGAATGTTCGGAATTAGGAATTATTTTAGAAGTTGAAGCCGGTGTAGTTGGCGGTGAAGAAGACGGAGTAAACAATGAAGGTGCTCCTGCTGAAAAATTATATACAACACCGGAAGATATGCTTTATGTTTATGAAAGATTATCTTCGGTAAAAGGTGCCAGATATATGTTTGCAGCCACTTTTGGTAACGTTCATGGCGTTTATAAACCGGGCAACGTAAAATTAAAACCAATAATTTTAAAACATGGCCAGGAAGCTGTAGTTGCTAAATACGGTAAAGAAGCTGAATTCGATTTAGTTTTCCACGGCGGCAGCGGTTCTTCAATTGAAGAAATACATGAAACTTTGGAATATGGCGTAATTAAAATGAATGTTGATACTGATACTCAGTATACATTTACCAAACCTATTGCAGACCACATGTTTAAAAATTATGACGGTGTTTTAAAAATTGAAAGCGAAGTTGGCAACAAAAAAGTTTACGACCCACGTAACTACTTAAAGAAAGCCGAATTAGGAATGAAAGACAGAGTTAAACAAGCTGTTTACGATTTACGCGCCGATGGTAAAACACTTGGTGTTTAATTATTAAAAATAAGTATTTATTATTAAGGCTGCTTTTTTAAGGCAGCCTTTTTGTTTTAAACTATTGAGTCTATTTTACACAACGTACACTATGCACGGTTTTATACATATTTTCTCTATAAGTAGTTGAAGCCGCTGTATCAATCTTTAGGTAACAGGTTAAGGTATGTCCATGATCGGGTTCTATCCAATTATAACTTGACCAGATGTTGGTTTCACTCCCCATTCCAACAAAAGAATCATCATAAAAATATCCGCCCATTTTTGCAGAAAAACCTGTTTCGTTACTGCCAATGGCCAAAATTGAAGAAAATTTATTGTTAGCGCAACTAACAATTTCATCAATATTTGTTGTAGATGGAATATGCCAGCCTGCCGGACAAATACCCTGGTTTTGAGTTGTATTAAATTTAAGTGCTTCTTTAAAAGTATAAAGGCCACCATATTCGGCACAGTTTGCAGCTACGTCATTATAACAGTATTTTTCAATAATGGTATTATTTGTTTGATTTTGCAAACTTGGTATCATATCACCAACGTCAAGGTTCTCTTTGAACCAACATGTATTGCCAAGTTTAACAGTATGATAAATTTTCCCTTCATATACAACTGTTTCCATACCGGGGCATGGCACACCAATTGTTGGAGGATTAACTGTTTTAAAATTACTAACATAAGACCATTCATTCGAATAACCCGATTCGCTTTCCCCGCGAATACGTAAATAATAATATTTTGTATAAGCCAATGGACCTATTGTAAAAAAAACATCAACAATGCCGTGTTTATCCAATAATAAATTAGTAAACGAACTATTAGTGGATAATTGAAGCCAATAACTAGATGCCTTTATATCCTTTTTCCACTTAACTATTGGTTCAAGCGGTACAAATGTTGCGTTTTGCGGTGGATATATAATAGTTTGCATTCCGGGACGTTCACCTTTAATACATCGGACACTATAACTGCCTAATCCATTTACATCTAAAACAGATATATCTTGATTTACATTAGTTAACCCCAAGGCATTTCCTGTCCACATCCAAAATACCGTGCTAACATTAAGCGAGTGGAATTCATTATTTTGAATAACTCCGGCAAGAAGTGCGGAAAAACTACTTTTATTAATTCCACCACTTACGGTTTCACTTATTAAATAACTTGAATTATTTTGAACTGTTGCAGCAAGTTTTTCCATATCTGCTTGATTTGGAATCCGCCACCCTTCTGGACAAATTCCTCTTTTTTCAATTACATCAGGCGTATAATTTAACACTTCTTCTAAATTATATAAACCGCCATACGTTGTACAATTAGCTAAAATATTATCATAACAATATTTTTCTATTTGCCCATTATTACTTTGAGGGACTGTATTTTGTATCATTGTACCCACATCTAAATTTGCCCGTAACCAGCACTGTGTGCCAAGTTGAATAGTCCTGTAGTTTTTTCCCGAATATGCCACATACGATAAACCGGGACATGCTATTGGTATTCTCAAATCACCAAGACTTAATTGACTTCCCATTAATTCAGGTAAATTTGGAAAAGTTCGCGTACGTATTGATCCGGCACTTACTACAACGCTATCAATATGGGTAAGAGTCAATGGCTTCGAATAATTTTGTCCCTCACTTTGAACATTTGTCAATAAATGCTGACTGCCGTATAATAACATCAATTTTCTAACAACATTATATTTATCGTTTACATTTATGCGGGCAAAATATACTCCGTTGGGAAGACCGTTTAACTCCAAATCTAACGAATTATGTCCGGCCTGCATCTCTTTTTCAATATTACTTCCCACATTTTGTCCAATAGTATTATAAATTTCCACTTTTATTTTACCTGCTTCAGGTAATGTAAAATCGATTCTGGTTTTGGGATTAAACGGATTAGGGTAATTATTAGAAATAATATAACCTTTGGGGAGTGTTTCTTCTTTTACTTCTGTTAAATTAATAACAAAATATCCGTTTGCGTCCGTTACCGTTGTAAATATATTTGGTTTAATATATAACTTCACATCATGATACGACAAACCGCTTACTGCCTCATCCATCACCCGCCCGGTTATTGTTTGAGCAATTAAATTAAAATGCCATAAAACAACAATTAACAATAAATAATATTTCAATTTTCCCTCTATACTAGTATTTACAATATTTTTTTACTTAATAATCATAAAATTATAGTGCAGGTTTTACACAACGCACACTATTTGCACCCCCTCCATCGTTATACCAATTTGAAGCAGTATTATCTATCTTTAATAAAAAGACAACCAAAGAGCCGTCAGGAGAAAACCCAAAATCCGACCATATTCTGGTTGAACTTCCTATGCCGGAAAAACCGGAATAAGAATATCCTCCTAATTTTGCAGAAAAACCTGTTTCATTACTTCCTGTTGCCAATATTGAAGAAAATTTATTGTTTGCACAGTTAACTATCTCGTCAATATTTGTCCTTGTAGCAATTTTCCACCCATCCGGACAAATTCCTTTCACTCCTTGTAAAGTAGGACTGCTATATTGCATGGCTTCTTTCCACTGATATAATCCCCCATATTCGGTACAATTTGCGGCTACGTTATTATAACAATATTTTTCAATAATGGTATTATTTGTTTGAGTTTGCGAACTCGGTATCATTTCACCTATATCAAGGTTTTCCTTAAACCAACAAGTATTACCTATTTTAATTGTATGATAAATCCTTCCTTCATATACAACCGATTCGGCACCCGGACAAGGCACACCTATTGTAGGTGGATTAACAGTTGTAAAGTTGCTAATATAAGACCACTCAGGAGAAAGTCCCAATTCACCCTCCCCACGAACGCGTAGATAATAATTGCTTGAATACGCAAAAGGACCTATTGTTAAAAAAGTATCAACAATTCCACGCTGATCTAATATTAATCCATTAAAAGAACTATTAGAGGATAATTGAAGCCAATAACTTGCTGCATTTTTGTCCTTTTTCCACTTTACCATTGGCAAAAGTGGTACATAAGTTGCATTTTGAGGCGGATATATAATAGTTTGCCTTCCGGGGCGTTCACCTTTTAAGCAGCGGACACTGTAAAATACATTTTCATTTTGTGAAATTGTTTGTATGTGCGAACTGCTTACGGAAAAAGTGTATATGTTGCCGGATTGTGTCCAAAAACCGGCACTGAAGTCTTCCGAATTAAAAAAACCGCTCGAATAACGTCCTGAATATAAAGCCGAAAAACCACTTGTATTTGTTCCGAGTCCTTCCTTTAGTTTTAGCAAAGAATACGAATTATCCTCCACGGTTGCTTTAAGTTTGCTAAATTCCGTTGAGTTTGGAACATGCCAACCTGATGGACAAATTCCTTTTACTCCTGATATATCAGTCACATAATAAAGAGCCTCTCCAAAACTATATAATCCACCATAAGATTCACAATTTGATACATTATTATTATAGCAATATTTTTCAATAGTACTATTGCTATTTTGCGATAACGAGCTGTTAATCATTGTTCCAACATTAAGATTTTCCCTAAGCCAACATTGCGAACCTATTTGAATAGTACGGTAGTTTTTTCCCGAATATGCCACATACGATAAACCTGGACACGCTATTGACAATCTTAAATCACCAAGGTTTAATTGATTTCCTGTTAAATCCGGCAAATTATTAAATTTTTTTCTTCGGATTAATCCGGCACTTACTACTACACTATCAATATGCGAAAGGGTTAATGCTTTTGATAAAGTTTGTTCATCACTGCAAGCAGAAGTTGATAAATGCTGGCTGCCGTATAATAACATCATTTTTCTTACAACATTATATCTGTCATTTACATTAATGCGGGCAAAATAAACCCCGTTGGGAAGGCCGTTTAATTCCAAATCGATATAATTATTACCCGCCTGCATTTCTTTTTCAATTGTGTTTCCAACATTTTGCCCAATTGAATTAAAAATTTCCACTTTTATTTTACTTGTTTGAGGGAGTGAAAAATCAATCCTGGTTTTGGGATTAAACGGATTGGGATAATTATTGGATATTGTGTAATCTTTGGGAAGTGTTTCTTCTTTTATTTCTGTTAAATTAATAACAAAATATCCGTTTGTATCTGTTACCGACGAATACACATTTGGGGTAATATATAATTGCACATTATGATATGGCACACCTGTTTCCGTATCATCAATCACTCTGCCTGTTATTGTTTGGGCAGTTAAATTAAAATGCCATATAACAACAATTAACATTAGATAATATTTCATTTTTCCTCAACATAAATTTTTAAAATTTCGCGTCACCACTTAAAAACATTAATAATCTAAATTATTAAAAATATTAAATATCACACTATTGAATCGGTTTTACACAACGCACACTATTTGCCATCCAAGGACTGCCATACGCAGATGAAGCAGCAGAATTAATCTTCAAATAAAAAGCATATAGCGTACCATCAGGCGAAAAGCCAAAATTTGACCATATAGCCGAATCAAAACCTATTCCTGTAAAACCGGCACTAAAATACCCGCCTAATTTGGCTGAAAAGCCCGTCAAATTATTCCCCGTGGCCAATATAGTAGACACATTACTTCCAATGTTACCTCCAAAACCTTCAATAAGTTCATGAGTTGGAAGTTGCCACCCTTCGGGACATATCCCTTGTGTGCCCTGTAAAGTTGTAACGGTATATTGCATCGCTTCTTTCCATTTATATAATCCACCGTATTCAGTACAATTTGCAGGAATATTATTAAAACAATACTTTTCAATAATTATATTATTTTCCGGATTTTGGGTACTGGGTATCATTTCTCCCACATCAAGATTTTCCTTAAACCAGCAAGTATAGCCTATTTGTATAGTATTATAAATTTTCCCTTGATACACAACGGATTCCATTCCAACACATGGTTTCCCTGTGTTATTATGTGTAGTTGTAAATTGGTAAACTTGTGACCAATCCGAATAACCAAAATAATTTTTTGATCTTATCCGAACATAATGTATGGTTGGTGCAGCCAAATATACTTTAAAACTATCTGTAGTTATTCCACCTTGATTATATTGGCAATAACTAAAATTAGAAACATACGAAACCTGGACATGATAGCTTTCTACACCTTCAACTGTTTGCCACTTTATAACTCCTTGAGCGGGGAAAAATCCAAAGTTGTTCATAGGGTAAATAATGACCGGAGCTTTAGGAAAGGCCCCTTTTATACATCTAACACTAAATCCATCTTCTGTTTCAGCCACCAAATCTTTAAAAAAGTAATTATTGTTATACTTATAAACTTGTAAATATTTATTAGTTGACATCCAAAAATTGGTTATGAAGTTATTTACCAAACTATTACCATTTTTTATAATCCCACCAAACAATGCTGAAAAACGGCTTGTGTTTGTGGCATTTATATACCTTTCATCAACAATTGGATTTGCTGACTCTCCAATAATTGTTTTTAATTCTGTAATTTCGCTCTGCTTTGGTATATGCCAACCTTCAGGACAAATGCCCGTATTCCCTTCTTTAATTCCGGTATATTTCATAGCCTCGTGCCATCTATATAAACCTCCGTATTTTTCACAATTCAAGCTATCATTGTTATAACAAAACTTATCTAATATGCCGTCTTGCACCGGGATGGTAGATGTTGGAACCATAGTCCCCACATTTAAATTTTCCTTAAGCCAACATTGTGAACCTATTTGTACCGTATGGTACGTTTTTCCTTCATACAAAACCGTTTGGATATCAGGACATGAAATTTGAATTTGCAAATTTCCAACATCTAACTGGTTTCCGGTTAATTCCGGCAGATTGCTGAATGTTTTTGATCTAATAAGTCCAACAGTTACAACTATACTGTCAATATGTGTTAAATTCACACTTTTGGAAAAATACTGCTCGTTAGTTTGTATTGAACTTGACAAATGCTGGCTGCCATATAACAACATCAGTTTTCTAACAACATTGTATCTGTCATTTACATTAATACGGGCAAAATAAACACCGTTGGGTAATCCGTTTAATTCCAAATCGATATAATTATTACCCGCCTGCATTTCTTTTTCAATTGTGTTTCCAACATTTTGCCCAATTGAATTAAAAATTTCCACTTTTATTTTACTTGTTTGAGGGAGTGTAAAATCAATTCGGGTGCGCGGGTTAAACGGATTTGGATAATTATTGGATATTGTGTAATCTTTGGGAAGTGTTTCTTCTTTTACTTCTGTTAAATTAATTGTAAAATAGCCCGCTGAATCTGTTGAAGCAGTAAAAATATTCGGTGAAATAAACAAATTCACTGTGTAACTTTGCAAACCCGCCCCTGTTTCATCTATCACTCTTCCTGTGACGGTTTGAGCGGTTAAATTACAATGCCATATAACTACAATTAACATTAAATAATATTTCATTTTTCCCTCAAAACTGGTATTACAAATTTTTAGAAGCATTTTAGCCCATCCAAAATTATAATTGAAAATAAATAAATTTTTACATAACCACATAAAATTATGGGCTTGCTTTTGTACAACGTACACTATTTGCACCCCATCCATCATTATACCAATTTGAAGCTGTATTATCTATTTTTAAGAAATAGACTACTAAAGAACCATCAGGTGAAAACCCAAAATCCGTCCAAATACGGGTTGAACTTCCCATACCCCAAAAACTTGAATATAAATACCCGCCTAATTTTGCAGAAAAACCTGTTTCGTTACTTCCTGCTGCCAATATTGAAGAAAAATTATTGTTTGCATAGTTAACTATCTCATCAATATTTGTCCTTGTAGCAAGTTTCCAACCATCCGGACAAATTCCTTTCACTCCTTGTAAAGTAGGACTGCTATATTGCATAGCTTCTTTCCACTGATATAATCCCCCATACTCTGCACAATTAGCCGGCATATTATTATAACAATATTTTTCAATAATCATATTATTTGTTTGATTTTGAGTACTTGATATCATTTCACCTACATCAAGGTTTTCCTTAAACCAGCAGGTATTAACTATTTTAACCGTATGATAAATTTTCCCTTCGTATACAACCGTCTCTGCGCCCGGACACGGAGCATTCATTATAATGTTAGGAGTAGTAGTAAATCCCCCATTTACAGTCCAATTTTGAGATAACCCAAGTTCATTTTCACCCCTTAAGCGTATATAATACTTTCTTGAATAATCCAAAAGACCAATTGTTATAACGGTATCAACAATTCCTCGCTGCGCAAAGAAAATATTATTAAAATCATAATCTGTTGCTGCCTGAAACCAATAGCTTGTTGCATTTTTATCCTTTTTCCACCTAACTGTAGGCAAAAGCGGAATATAAGTTGCGTTTTGTTGCGGATATACTAAAGTTTGTGTTCCGGGTCGTTCACCTTTTAAGCAACGAATACTATAACTTCCTTCGCCATTAATTATTGAAGTAAAGGCACTCAAACTTGAAATTTTAAATATATTTCCGGACCAAGTATAAAACCCCGTATTTATGTTTTGCGAGTTAAAACCACTGCTTTGTAAATACCCCGATAAAAGTGCTGAGAAACCACTTGTATTTGTTCCCTCACCAACATCATTTTTTAACAATGAACGAGATTTGTTTCCTACTGCAGTTATCAAATATTGATATTCCAACTGTTTTGGCACATGCCAGCCTTCAGGACATATTCCTCTCTTACCATCTAAATCTATAATATAATTCAGTGCCTCCTCTCTGGTATATAAACCTCCATAAGTGGTACAATTTTGTAAAATATTATCGTAACAATATTTTTCAATAACTCCATTATTATTTTGTAAAACCGAACTATTAATCATTGTCCCAACATTCAGATTTTCTTTAAGCCAGCATTGTTTCCCTATTTGAACGGTGTGGTAGGTTATACCTGAATATATAAAGGTTGGCAAACCAACACATGATAACTGCATTTTTAAATTCCCTACATCCAGGGTATTTCCTGTCAGTTCGGGTAAATTTGAAAAGGTTTTTGTACGTATTAATCCTGCACTTACAACAACACTATCAATATGGGTAAGGGTTAATGGATTAGAAAAATATTGCCCTTCAATTTGAACGGCTGCCGACAAATGCTGGCTGCCGTATAATAACATCATTTTTCTTACAACATTATATCTGTCATTTACATTAATGCGGGCAAAATAAACCCCGTTGGGTAATCCGTTTAATTCCAAATCGATATAATTATTACCCGCCTGCATTTCTTTTTCAATTGTGTTTCCAACATTTTGCCCAATTGAATTAAAAATTTCCACTTTTATTTTGCTTGATTGAGGGAGTGAAAAATCAATTCTGGTTTTGGGATTAAACGGATTTGGATAATTATTGGATATTGTGTAATTCTTTGGAAGTGTTTCTTCTTTTACTTCTGTTAAATTAATTGTAAAATAGCCCGCTGAATCTGTTGAAGCAGTAAAAATATTCGGTGAAATAAACAAATTCACTGTGTAACTTTGCAAACCCGCCCCGGTTTCATCTATCACTCTTCCTGTGACGGTTTGAGCAGTTAAATTAAAATGCCATATAACAACAATTAACATTAAATAATATTTCATTTTTCCTCAACATTAGTTTTTGAAATGTTGCAGCTGCATATTATCACATCCAAATTTTTAATTAACTACAATTACTTTTGATACTTAATAATCATAAAACTATGGAGCAGGTTTTGTACAGCGAACACTATTTGCACCCCATCCATCGTTATACGAATTTGAAGCAGTATTATCTATCTTTAAGAAAAAGACAACCAAAGAGCCATCCGGCGAAAACCCAAAATCAGACCATATTCTGGTTGAACTTCCCATACCGAAAAAAACGGAATAGGAATACCCGCCTAATTTTGCAGAAAAACCTGTTTCGTTACTTCCTGCTGCCAATATTGAAGAAAAATTATTGTTTGCATAGTTAACTATCTCATCAATATTTGTCCTTGTAGCAAGTTTCCAACCATCCGGACAAATTCCTTTCACTCCTTGTAAAGTAGGACTGCTATATTGCATAGCTTCTTTCCACTGATATAATCCCCCATACTCTGCACAATTAGCCGGCATATTATTATAACAATATTTTTCAATAATCATATTATTTGTTTGATTTTGAGTACTTGGTATCATTTCACCAACATCAAGGTTTTCTTTAAACCAGCAAGTATTAACTATTTTAACCGTATGATAAATTTTCCCTTCGTATACAACCGTTTCCGCACCAGGACACGGTACCCCTGTTGGAATAAGAGAAATGGTAGTAAAACCATTATGTTGTGTCCAGTTTTGCGTAAGCCCCACTTCGTTTTCTGCCCTAATTCGCATGTAATAAGTTTTTGAATTTACTAATGGACCTATTGTTATAAAAGTGTCCACAACTCCCCGTTTATCAATTATTTTATTATTAAAATCATAATCTGTAGCTATTTGGATCCAATAACTATCCGAATTAGGATGTTTTTTCCACATTATTTTTGGATTAAGTGATACATAAGTTGCATTTTGTGCAGGAGATAAAAAGGTTAATTCTCCTTCAGGACGAACACCTAATAAACAGCGGATGCTAAACTCGTTGTAATCTAAATCAGGTATTGTCATCCATGGATAAGGCTTTTCTAAAAGCAATGTTTCCCCTGCCCAGCTCCAAAATCCGGTAACTGAATGCTGTGACAAAAAAGTCGCTCCCTGCACATATCCGGCAAATAATGCTGAAAAACCACTAATATTTGTTCCAACCCCTTCGCCTTTTGATAGCAATGAACGCGAATTATTTTGTACCGATGATTTAAGTTTGTTTATATCTAATAAATTGGGGACTCGCCATCCTTCAGGACAAAGTCCTGTTCTACCATCAATTTCCCACATATAGTTTAGTGCTTCACCTATATTATACAAACCACCGTAAGCAACACAATTTGCCTCAAGATTATCGTAACAATGTTTTTCTATTACTCCATTATCGTTTTGATAAACAGTATTTAACACCATAGTTCCCACATTTAAATTTTCCTTAAGCCAACATTGTGAACCTATTTGTACTGTATGGTATGTTTTTCCTTCATACAAAACCGTTTGGATATCAGGACATGAAATTTGAATTTGCAAATTTCCAACATCTAACTGGTTTCCGGTTAATTCCGGCAGATTGCTGAATGTTTTTGATCTAACAAGTCCAACATTTACAACAATACTGTCAATACTAGTTAAATTCACACTCTTGGATAAATACTGTTCGTTATTTTGTATTGAACTTGACAAATGCTGGCTGCCGTATAACAACATCATTTTCCTAACAACATTGTATTTGTCGTTTACATTTATTCGGGCAAAATATACACCATTGGGAAGCCCGTTTAATTCCAAATCGATATAATTATTACCCGCCTGCATTTCTTTTTCAATTGTGTTACCAACATTTTGCCCAATTGAATTAAAAATTTCCACTTTTATTTTGCTTGATTGAGGGAGTGAAAAATCGATTCTTGTACGCGGATTAAATGGATTAGGATAATTATTGGATATTGTGTAATCCTTTGGAAGTGTTTCTTCTTTTACTTCTGTTAAATTAATTGTAAAATAGCCAGCTGAATCTGTTGAAGCAGTAAAAATATTCGGTGAAATAAATAAATTCACCGTGTAACTTTGCAAACCCGCCCCTGTTTCATCTATCACTTTGCCGGTAATTGTTTGTGCCGTCAAATCATAATTCCATAGAATAAACATCAACGCACAAATTAAAAATCTTTTCATTTTTCCCTCAAAATTATTCTTTTAATTCTTAAAAATAATAGTTGTTGAACTATATAAATTATATTATTCACCATTGAAAAAGAACATTAATTATAAATTACGCAATAAATAATTAATCATCAATAAAATATTTTTAATCTTACATAACCTTGTTTAAATATTTGTTATTTTTTTTAATAATGGTATATAAAAAGTCATTTTTTTAATACTTACGCATATTTTAATGTGCAACATGTTATTGTTTAATAAGTATAAGTATTGTATATATTTGATAATAGTAATAAATTGGTTTCTTAATTATTAGGACTTGTTATGAAAAAATATTTTTATGTTTTTGTATTATTTTTATTGGGATTTAATGTTACTTATTCACAAGTTAATCCGGTTGACTTAATTTCTAAAATTACAATTGACACCGCAAGAGCAAATTTTAAACAAAACGCAATAAATAACACAATTGAAGGGACTTTTTCTTTAAAATCGGATTCGATTGATACCGGGAAATTTGAAGAAGCTTTTTGGGCAATGGAATTGCTGAATTATAAAAATGATAATATAAAACAAAAATTATATGATCTTTTTACAAAATTTGAAAGTTTTAATTTGGGATTTCAAAGAAGTTTGTTAGAAATTGTATTTACAATGTATCCAGTTGAGTTTAAAGAACAAATAAATAAAATAATGCCTAAAACAAATAATGAGAAATTATTTGCTATGTGTGCAAATTATTTAATTAAAAACGATTATTCAAAATCCAAATTGGTAAAACAGTTGGAAAAACAATTTACCAAATGGGAAGAAAATCCCATTTTAACTTATTTACATTACGAGTTACAAACCGAAGTTAAAGACAGATTTGCCTTTATGCCTCCGTTAAAAGACCTGTTAAATAATGAAAGTTTGTTTAATAAAATGCCAGTCGTTTTCAGCATACAACGACATAACCGCGACTACCAGGGAATTGCAATAATTAGAGGAAGTGACGGAAAATTAATTAAAAATAATGATGGTTCGGTTTTTTATGTAAAACAACTTGCCCGTTCGGTAACTAACTTAAATGGTTACATTACAAACGGCAACACACCACAAGGATTTTTTTCAATTTGCAAAATGGGTAAAGCCAACAGTAAATTTATAGGACCTACTCCAACTTTAGAACTTGTTTTACCTTTTGAAGTAAACAGTACAACATATTTTCATAACCCAAACACCCCGTTGCCGGAATGGAACCTACAGCTTTATAAAATGATGCTTCCGCAAAGCTGGGTAAATTACACCCCCATTTTAGAAGCATTTTATGCAGGGCAGGCAGGCAGATATGAAATACTTTCGCATGGAACTACAGTTGATCCTGTCTATTATAAGGACGCGCCTTTTTTTCCAAATACTCCAACTTACGGCTGTTTATGCACTTATGAACTTTGGGATAGAAAATCGGGACAATGTTTGTCTAGCGATCAGGTAAATCTTGTTAATGCGTTTATAAAAACAAATTTTATTGGCGGTTATTTGGTTGTTGTTGAAATTGATGACCAAAACAAAGACGTAACCATTGAGGAAGTACTTAGTAATTTTTAATTTTGAATGCTCAATTTTGAATTAAAAACGTTAAGTTTTTAAAAAACCGTAGCAAAAAAGCTGCGGTTTTTTTATAATTAACAGCATACTTATGCATAAATATAAATAATTTTGCATTTGCCAAAAATTTAATTTCATAAATTAATGCAAAATTTTTATATTTGCTAAACACATTTTAAACTTTTCGTAATAAAACACATGAATAACCAAAAAGCAAAACTTTTACTGGAAGATGGGACAAGTGTAACCGGTTATGGATTTGGATATAACACAAACTGTGAAGGTGAGGTTGTTTTTAACACCGGAATGGTTGGGTATCCCGAAACACTTACCGATCCATCTTACTGCGGGCAAATTTTAATAATGACATATCCTTTAATTGGCAATTACGGCGTGCCCGATTACCAGCGCGAAAACGGATTGCTGAAATATTTTGAATCCGAAAAAATTCAGATTAAGGGATTAATTGTATCCGATTATTCTTTTGAATATTCGCATTGGTCGGCTGTAAAATCGTTAGATGAATGGCTTAAGGAATTTAAAATTCCCGCAATATATGCTGTTGATACACGTATGTTAACACGAAAATTGCGCGAATACGGCACAATGCCGGGTAAAATAATATTTAATTCCGATGAACTGGAAACAAATGGAAAGTTTATTGACCCAAACAAAACCGATTTAGTAGGCACTGTTACAACTAAAGAAATAATAAACTATGATAAGGGACTTAAAAAAATTGCCATAATTGATTGCGGTATTAAAAATAATATAATTCAGGCATTCCTTAAGCGTGATATTAGTGTAATTCAAGTTCCTTATAATTACGATTTCCCTTCTTTGGATGTTGACGGTTATGTAATTTCCAACGGACCGGGCGACCCGCAAATGTGTGGAACTACAATAAATAACGCAAAAAAAGTTTTTGAATTAAGTAAACCGATACTTGGTATTTGTTTAGGCTGTCAAATTTTAGGTCTTGCCAGCGGCGCAAATACATACAAATTAAAATACGGACATAGAAGCCATAACCAGCCGGTAAATGAAGCCGGAACCAAAAGATGTTATATAACATCTCAAAATCATGGGTATGCTATCGATTCCAACACACTTTCCGAAGATTGGCGCGAATGGTTTATAAATGATAACGATGGTACTAATGAAGGAATTATTCATATTGCAAAACCGATTTTTGGTGCTCAATTTCACCCGGAAGCATCACCGGGCCCCGACGATACAGAGTTTATTTTTGATATGTTTGTGAGGTCATTGTAATGGTAAAAAAAGGAAAACCCAAAAAAGTTTTAATTCTTGGTTCAGGTGCGTTGCAAATTGGGCAGGCAGGCGAATTTGATTATTCGGGCAGTCAGGCAATTAAAGCATTAAAAGAAGACGGTATTGAAACTGTATTAATAAATCCAAATATTGCCACAATCCAAACATCCGAACAATTTGCCGATAAAGTATATTTTTTACCTGTAAAACCCCATTTTGTTGAAAAAATAATTGAAAAAGAAAAACCGGATGGTATTTTACTTGGTGTTGGCGGGCAGACTGCCCTAAACGCCGGAGTTGAATTATTTGACAAAGGAGTATTTGAAAAATATTCGGTGCGTGTTTTAGGAACACAGGTACAAGTAATAAAAAATACAGAAGACCGGTTATTATTTGGAGATAAAGTTAAAGAAGCCGGATTAAAAGTTGCCTTAAGCAAAACAGCATGCAATATTACCGAAGCTAAAGAAGCTGCAAAAGAAATAGGTTACCCCGTAATGGTGCGTATTGCTTATGCATTGGGCGGACTTGGTTCAGGCATTGTAGAAAATGAACAGGAACTTGTTGAAAAAGCCCAGCGCGCGTTTGCTTTTACCGACCAAATTTTGATTGAAGAATCGTTATATGGCTGGAAAGAAGTTGAATACGAAATTGTACGCGATAAATACAACAACTGTATTACAGTTTGTAATATGGAAAACGTTGACCCCATGGGAATACATACGGGTGACAGTATTGTAGTTGCTCCGGTTCAAACACTTTCGGCTCAAGAAAACTTTAAGCTACGCTCAATAGGTATAAAATTAATCCGTCATTTGGGAATTGTTGGCGAATGTAATATTCAATACGCTTTAAGCACAACAAGCGACGATTACAGAATTATTGAAGTAAACGCACGTTTAAGCCGCAGTTCGGCCTTAGCAAGCAAAGCAACCGGTTATCCGCTGGCTTTTGTTGCTACAAAACTTTCATTAGGTTATAACTTAAATGAAATTGAAAACATTATTACAAAAGAAACATCCTCCTGTTTTGAACCGGCACTTGATTATATTGTATTAAAATTTCCGCGTTGGGATTTACAAAAATTTAAGCAGGTCAGCACACAGCTTGGCAGCGAAATGAAATCTGTAGGCGAAGTAATGGCAATAGGCCGTACTTTTGAAGAAGTATTACAAAAAGCCATTAGAATGTTGGATATTGGCATGAATGGTTTTTGTGTTAACGATACTCCCGCTGCCGATATAGAAAAAACAATTGCGGTTGCCAACGATAAAAGAATGTTTGCTATTGCAAAGGCATTCCAGCTCGGTTACACCGTTGACCATATAAATGAACTTTCAAAAATTGATAAATGGTTTTTATATAAAATGAAAAACATTATTGATATAGAAAGTAAAATAATCAGCTATTCGTTAGATACTATTCCTTTTGATATTTTCAAATATGCAAAACAAACCGGTTTTTCGGATAAACAAATTGGTTTGTTAATTGGTGCCGATGAATTTGAAGTAAGAGCTAAAAGAAAAGAGTTAGATATAATTCCGCATGTAAAACAGATTGATACACTTGCAGCTGAATATCCCGCGCAGACCAATTATTTATATGTTACATATAACGGGGCCGAAGATGACATTAAACCGGATACCGGGGAAAGTATTGTTGTATTAGGAGGCGGAGCGTATAGAATTGGTTCATCAGTTGAATTTGACTGGTGTTGTGTTAACGCGGTTTTAACCTTAAACAAACTTGATTATAAAACAATTATGATTAATTATAATCCCGAAACCGTAAGTACCGACCATGATATATGTGATAAATTATATTTTGAAGAAATGAGTTTGGAAAGAATTCTTGATATTTACGAAAAAGAGAATCCTTTGGGAATAATTGTTTCCATGGGCGGCCAAATTCCAAACAACCTTGCAGTAAAATTAAAAGATAACAATATAAATGTGCTCGGCACTTCACCCAAAATGATTGACAGGGCTGAAGACAGAAACAAGTTTTCGGAAATACTTGACAAACTGGAAATTGATCAGCCCGAGTGGGAAGAATTAACCGATTTAGACTCGGCTAAGGAGTTTGCCAACAAAGTAAATTACCCCGTTTTAATTCGTCCAAGTTATGTTTTAAGCGGTGCTGCTATGAGCATTGTTATTTCGGAAGCCGAACTTGAGGAATATTTACGTAAAGCATCCGATATCAGCCAGGAACACCCTGTTGTAATAAGCAAATTTATTACCGATGCACGCGAAATTGAAGTTGATGCAGTTGCCAGCGACGGCAAATTATACTGTTACGCAATATCCGAACACGTGGAAAACGCAGGAGTTCATTCCGGCGATGCAACAATTGTATTACCTCCCCAGCGTACCTATTTGGAAACAATGAGACGCGTAAAAATTATAACTAAACAAATTGCGGATGCTTTTAAAATTACGGGACCTTTTAATATTCAATTTATTGCAAAGGATAACGAAGTTAAAGTTATTGAATGTAACTTACGCGCATCACGCAGTTTTCCGTTTGTTTCTAAAGTATTAAAATTAAATTTTATTGACAGCGCAACCCGATTGATTATGGGCGAAAGAATCCCCAAGGTTGATAAATCATCTTTTGATTTGGATTATGTAGGCGTAAAAGCGTCACAATTTTCTTTTACCCGCTTAAAAGGTTCCGATCCCATTGTTGGTGTTGAAATGTCTTCAACGGGCGAGGTTGCTTGTTTAGGTGATGATTTTAACGAAGCATTTTTAAAAAGTCTGCTTTCAACCGGATTTAAAATCCCGCAAAAAGGAGTTTTACTTTCAACAGGTACTCTAAAAGAAAAAGCTGAATTTTTTGGCGAAATTAAAACTCTGCAAGATATGGGATTAAAATTTTACGCCACCAAAGGAACAGCCGAATTTTATAAAGCTTATGGTATTGATATGGAAGTATTATATCGTCCGTTTAAGAATATGGATCCTGCTGTTATTTCTACCCTTGAGGCAGGTAAAATCGATTTAGTTATTAATATCCCTAAAACAACAGAAAAACAGGAACTTGACGGCGATTATATTATACGCCGCCGTGCAATTGATTTAAATATTCCTTTAATTACAAATATTCAATTTGCCAAACGTTTTGTTAAGTCGTTAAAAAAATACAATTATAACAATCTTGCTATAAAAAGCTGGGATGAGTATAATTGAGGGTAATTTTGAATTCTTAATTCTTAATTCTTAATTTTTAATTAAAACCAAAAATAAATTATAAATTAAAACACAAGAAATAGTGAATCAAATAATTTCCGGAGGTTATTCATAATTAATAATTAATAATTGTTTTTTGAGCTTTTATTTTAATAAAATCCAGCCCAAAATGAATTTGTAACTTATTGTTAAACTCTTCAAACGATTTAATAATAAATTTTTCTTTTAATCTGTTTTGAGTAACTGTTAAAGTTTCATCCGAAATTGTAACCCTGCCCATAGGTGTGGCAATAGTACACAATTTACGCTGGGTAAATATTGTATCGGGTGAAGTTTGATGATAAACACACATTGGATAAAAATCGGTTATATTTTGGGGTACAAGTTTAAATTTATATTGTGTTAACCAAGTATCCTCGCTTAACCGTTGTAAAAAGAAGTCTTCTCCGTCATTATTAAAAACCCTGTAGGTTCCGCTTATATCTTTTACCTGCCCGTCAGGAATTGGAATTGGCACCCTAAAAGAATCCCCAAAACCAACATCAACCAAATATTTTTTATCAAGTTTAACCACTAAAGTTAAATGATCAAAATCGGGTGCAAATACTTTTTTTGCCGGATTAAAAAACTGCGCGGAAGCAAGATAAACATCAAAGCCCAGTTCCTTTAACAAAAGATAAAAAATATAATTAAGCTCGTAACAAAAACCGCCTCTTTTATTTTCAATTATTTTCAAAAACAAGTCTTTTTCCAATAAAGAAATTGGAATACCTGCCTGAATATCCAAATTTTCAAACGGGATTGATAATATATGATTTAGCTGTAAATGCGCTAAATACAAATAATTTAAATTTTCTTTTTTATTAACACTAATTAAATTAAGATATTTTTCAATATCCATGTTTACCCCAGTTCAAAAGTTGTAATTCCAAATATTTTATTTAGGTTAACATCAGGTGTTCCGCCCAAATACATCCTTGCTGTTTCAAAAACATAAGTCATTTTATATTTCTTCACTAATTTTACTGCGTTTTCGTTTGGTTCGGGAATATCCAAATAAACATTTTCCCCATCAGCCACTTTAGATTTCAAACATACAAACAATTTCTCGGCAATTTCAAAATTGTCTGAAAACAACGGGCCAATTTTATAACCCTTTCTGCATTTGCGTATTGTACCATAACCTTTTATTATACCATTTTCAAAATAACCAAAGGAAAAAGATTGAGGCAAATTTATCCATCTACTTAAAAATTCGGTTCTTTTTTCTGGAAAACATTCTCTGTCATAATTTTCAATCAGCTCAAAAGGAAGATTTTTTAAATCAACAATATTGACGTCCACAACAATTTCACCGCCTCCGACACCTTCATATCTAACATTGCGATGCGCATACACATATCCCGATTTTGCATAATTTTTTTGCTGTTCAACAACTCCGTCCATCCCTGAAATTCGACCTGCCAAAGTTTCGTTGGCAATTTTCCATAAAGTTAAACCGTACCCTTTTCCCCTGTATTCCGGTTTGACCATATAAAAACCCATAAAGCCGTATGAACTTCCATATTTTATTGCTGATTTTAAACAAATTGGTTCATTATTTAATAAACCTATCCACCAACCGTCAGGGTCGGTATTCCAAAAGCACTCCAAATCGTTTAACCCGGGATTCCAGCCTTCATTAGCAGCCCACTCTATGGCTAATCCGGCTTCTTCTTTTTTCATTTTACGGACAACATAATTTTCTTTTTTCATTTTTATCCTAAAATTTTGGCTATTAAATTAATAAATATTTTATTAAATAAATATACTTTGTTATTTTTCTCTTTACTTTGATATTTTTTTTTACAATTATGTTAATATTACTAAAAAAAAGTTGGTTAAAACGAAAATTAATAATTTTTGGAGATATACTTCATGAAAGTATTAAATGTTACTAAATATTCCCTAATTCTGATTTTTATTTTATCATTTTTTTCTTGTTCAACTTTTATTAAAGATTCAGTATATCCAACGTTATCCGACAATAAATATGACAGCGAATTTCCTTATAAAAACTGTTCTGCCCAATTGGAAGAAATTAGTAATTCAGTACGTCTTGTAAACGTAATTGCTTATTATAAAAATTACATCGTTAATCCTGCCGATAAATTATTAAAAAGCAAACTTAATGCTGATAATTTTGACGATAAAACATTTTATCAGGGCACATTCCATAAAACAGCATCCGGAACTGCAACAATTGTATATTCGCTAAACGGTTATGTTGCTTTATTAACATGTGCACATATTATTAGTTTCCCTGATACAATTTATTCATTTAAAATTGATACAAATGGAACTGTTACAAAATATTTAGAAAGTGTTTCCATAAAAACCAAACAAACAAATTACATTACCGATTTCCCCGAGGGGGGTGATGTTGACATTTTGGTAAAAGATAGCTATAACGATTTAGCATTAATTGGTAAAAGATTTTACGAATACCGTTTAAATTCTTTCCCTTTATTTAAATATCCATTTGGAAAAGCACGCCAATTAGAGTGGGGTTCTTTTGTTTACGCCCTTGGTTATCCCATGAATTACAAAATGGTAACAAAAGGAATTGTAAGCAGTCCAAACAGAGATGATGCCGGATCGTTTTTGATAGATGCTGTTTTTAACCGTGGGTTTAGCGGCGGCATTGTATTGGCAATACGCGATGGTGTGCCAAATTTTGAACTTGTGGGATTAGTGCGGTCTGTTCCCGCCGAATACGAATACACTATTAAACCCGAAATTCCTACTGACGATTACGAATTTAATCCCCTTGTACCTTACAAAGGGCAATTTTATATCGATCAAAAAGTAAATATTAAATATGGTGTAACAAGGGTAATTCCCATTGAAACGATTATTGATTTTGTAAAAAGGAATTATGATCTTTTACTTAATAATGGATATTCACTTGATAATTTCAAGTAACTAATAATTTATTTATTTTGTATATTATATATCAAATAGTTTAATTTTAATTAATAGGAGAAACAATGGAAGGCGAAAAAATACCGGCCGAAATTGGGGAATACAAAGGAAGCCCGATTATTACAATTTTTACAGGAAATAATGCTAATTTTAAGTTTTCATTTGGCGTTAGTAAAGCTAAAGCTATTTTAGCATATTTGGATGAAATAAAAGAATTTATTGAAAAAAATCCAACACAACCAAAAACCAAATAATTTGCGGGAAAATTAAATATGAAATTGTTATTTAATCTTTTTCGATTATTAACTATTTTCAGTTTTATTTTGGTTTCGTGCGATGTTTCCGAAAACGCAACCAATAATAGCAGCATTAAATATCTTAATAAAAAGATAGTGAATGTTAATTACAATAATGTACCGGACAGCATTAAAACTTTATATAAAAAATATGCCGGTACATTAGCTTTACGCGAACTTCAAAGTGATGCAAAACTTAAAGAAACCCTGGTAACAATTCCAAACGAATATATTGAATTGTTTTACAATTCGTTAATACTGGTTTATAAAGCAACCAATATTCCGGCCCGCAACATTGTTGTTGAAGATTATGCAATTTCCGTTTTTCCTTCACCGGAAACTAAATACATTGTAATTGGTGTAGATACAACTTTTGCGTGGGTTAAAATGTGGAAAAATGATAGTTTGTTGACAGGAAATCTTAAAGTGGATTCGCTTACAACAAATTATCAATTATCATTTTATGGATTTTATAACTGGCCATGGTCAGTAAGTTTTATTCTCCAAGCGGCACAACCAATAAACATTTTAGCCTTAAGCCAGCGTTTTAAGGGCATTGATGGTGTAAAGGAAGTTTATCCAGATGGTATTATTGGGGATGGCAGCAACATCGCCGCGTCCATTACCGATAATTACGTGCAATTGGACTATTCCTATGGATTTGGTGATTGTCCTTCCGGCTGCATAAGTCGACATTATTGGCATTTCCGGGTTTATTATACAGGAACCGTAGAATATATTGGTGAAAGTGGTGATTCGTTATAAAATTTACTTTATTTGTTTTTTATAATAAATTGCTAAAAGAGGATTTTAATTATGGAATTAAATTTCAAAAGAACAAATAAGCTTATTGAAATAATCTGTTTATCAATGTTATTTTTGCAATTTTTGTTCATATTTACATTTAGGCCATATAAGTTTTCAATCAACCTACCTCCATTAATAATAAATTTATTTTTGTATCTATTATTAAGTTTAATTTTTTATTTTTCAACCTCACCATCAATTATTTTAAAAAAATTCAAAAAACCGGAATTATTTGGTCACAAAAGTACTCTATCTCAAAACCAAATATTGTTTTATTTAAAAAAAGGAGTGTTGTTTTCTGGATTATTTAAGTTGACAATATTATTTATACCCTTTGGACTTCAATTAATTACCAATATCTTTTTAATGATTTCCGTTATATTTCCAATTTTATTTACATTTATCATTTTATGTTTAGGTCTTTATATTTTAACAGTATCAATAAATTACTTTCTTAAGGCTAATGGGTTTGAATCATTAACTTTAAAACAAACTATTATTAAAGGTCTGTTTTATTACAATCCTGACGATAAAAGAGCTGTTGTTGAAAAACAATTTGGAATTGGAACTACTATAAATTTCGCCTCCAAGCAAGGACGTTTGATTCTTTATGTTATCATATCCATTCCTATTACAATAACGCTGCTTTTGCTTTTAGTAATGGTGCTTTCAAAAAAGTTATAAATTATTAATATTCTTGTTATATTAATAATGGTAAAAGTTAAAATATATGCCTATTTTGAATAATAATTTTGATTTGAATTTAGTTGTTATTGTACCGGGAGAATCATGAATAATCCATCAAAACGAGTTAATCTGCGACCAATATTTATCGCCCTTATTTCCTTTATTGTTTTTATTCTAATTATACTTAAATACACTCAATTCAGTCACGAAAAAACAGAAAAAGAAGTTAGAGACAACCTGACTGATATTTTAGTTTCCAAAAGATCACAATTAGAAAAAGCACTATATTCAAGAATTTATTATACAAAAGGCGTAGCGGCATATTGTTCAATTAACAATGGAATTACCACCGAAAAATTTTACCAGTTAGCTGCCGAATTAATAAGGAAAGATACTGTAATTAATTCAATGGCTCTTTCAAAAGATTGTATTATTAGTGCCATTTATCCGCTTGCGGGACATGAAGCAGCAATAGGTGTCGATTTATTAAAACACCCGCAACGGAAAAAAATTGTTGAAAGTACCATAAAAACGCATAATACTTTTGTTGCCGGTCCGGTTGAATTAGTTGAAGGAGGTATTGCTTTTATAAGTTATACTCCAATTTTTACAAAAACGACTAACGATTCTTTGAGTTTTTGGGGTGTTACAGATATTGTAATTTTGAAACAACAACTTTTTAATGAAATAAATTTAGTTACGCAAGATAAAAATTTTAAATATGCTTTAAAAGGGACAGACGGAAAGGGTCAAGAAGGCGAGTGTTTTTGGGGTGATTGTAAAATTTTTAATGATAAACCTGTAACAATTGAAATAATTTTACCTACCGGAACATGGTGTTTTGCCAGTACACCAATAAACGGATGGACAAATTACACCGACAAGTCCGAACGAATTATTATGTTTTTATACTTTAGTGCTTTTATAATAAGCATTCTAATTTGGCAGCTTTCCAGGGCTATTATTATTATACGTGCAAACGAAAAAGAATTAAAAGCGATTTTTGTTTCTATGGAAGATATTATTATTGAATTTAATAGGAAAGGGGAATACATTAAAATTGCTCCGACTAATTATGCTCTTTTAATTTTACCTCCCAAAGAACTGCTTGGGAAAAATCTTTATGAAGTTTTTGATAAAAAAACTGCCGACTATTTTTATGGTGCTATTAGCGAATGCTTTACTGACAAAAAAATGGTTGTTTTAGATTACCCGCTTACTATTAATGATAAAATTATATGGTTTGAGGCAAGAATTTCCTATTTGTCCGAAAATTCCGTGTTATATGTTGCACACGACAATACAATTAAAAAAACTGCGGAAGAACAATTAAAACAATCGCAGCAAAATTTAATTATGCTGAATGAGACTAAAGACAAATTCTTTTCCATTATTGCTCACGATCTCCGTTCCCCTTTCCAAGGATTTTTAGGAATTTCCGAATTATTATGTAATAATATTGACACCCTTACTAAAGAAGAAATAAAGGAATACAGCAAGGATTTAAATTTTTCTCTTTTAAAGCAATACGAATTGTTGAATGATTTACTTGACTGGTCGCGCATTCAAAATCAGCATTTCCAATTAATTAAGGAAACGATTGCATTAAATGAAGAAACAGCTAAGATACTTGCTAATCTCGAATTAATTGCATCACAAAAAAGAATTACCTTGTTAAATACAATTGATAATAATTTATTTATCAAAGCCGATTTAAATATGCTCAAATTAGTATTGCGTAACTTAATTTCAAACAGCATAAAGTTTACCAACAAAGATGGTTTGGTTGAAGTTAGTTCTAAGGAAAAAGAAAATTATATTGAAATTGTCGTTTCCGATAATGGTGTTGGAATTGAAGAAGAAGAATTAAAATCCCTTTTTACTAATTTACAACATACTACTGAAGGAACAGCCAACGAAATTGGAACCGGTTTGGGATTAATGCTATCCCAAGAAATAATAATTAAACATGGTGGTAAAATTTGGGCAGAAAGCAAAATTGGAGTTGGTTCAAAATTTATTTTCACTCTTCCAACCGAATAAATTATACTAAAAATTCAATTATTTTTTTTATTCTTATTAATTTACATTTGTTTTTAGTTTAAATTTACACTAAATTTATTTGTTTTGCCAAAATATTGTATTTAAATTAATTTTAGGGTTTATCTGATGTTGTTTATTAATAGAAAATTTATTTTCCTTTTACTTTTCTCTCTTTTTGCATTTAACTCAGTATTTCCACAAAAAGAATTTAATTCATTATTAAAATCCATTGAAAAGAAAAGCGGTAAAGAACAAATTAATATTTTAAAAAATGCATGCTGGGATTATCGAAGCAAAGATCCAAGTTTAGCTATTGCTTTTGGTAAAAGTGCATTAAATAAAATTCAACAATATGATATAAGCAGATCAAAATCCGAGATATTAAACTTCTTGGGAGTTATTTATGGTAATTTAGGAAATTTGGATTCGGCATATTATTATTATCAGGCAGCAATGAATGTTGCCAAAGAAATTGAGGACTCAACTCAAATTGCATACTCTTTAAATAACTTTGGCGATTATTATATTAAAAGCGCCTTATATTCCGCCGCATTGGAAAAAATTTTTGAAGCATACAGAATATTTGAAAGTATTGGCGATAATAGAGGAATGGCCTATTCATTAAATGATATTGGTGAAGTTTATATTGCACAAAAAAATTACGATAAAGCCTTAGAATACTTTAAAAGATCGGGTGAATTACGCCTTATAAGAAGGGATAACCGTGGTTATGCAAAATCATTAATAAACATTGCCTCAGTTTATACTTACAAGTATGAATTCAACGATGCATTAAAGACCTATGAACAAGCCGAAAAGTTTTGCGAATTAAGTGAATATACAAAAGGCAAAAGCTGGATTAAAGCAGGTATAAGCGATATATATCTAAACATGGGGAATTATGATAAGGCTTTAGAAAACAGTTTTTCCGCTTTAGATACCGACTTGATTATTGGGAATAAATACGGTGAAATTATTGCTTATAATAAGATTGGGTATATATATATTAAACTTAACAAATTTGATGACGCAAAGACATATTTATATAAGGCGCGTGATGCAGCAAAAAACACAGGGCATTTGGATCAATTAATGATTGCTTACGAATATTTAACTCAGTTGGCAGTAATAAAAAATAATTTCCAGCTGGCTTATCAATATTCAGTCGAATCGGAATCAATTAGAGACAGTATTTATAGTCATAAAGATTTAAATAAAATAGCAGATTTGCAAACCGCCTTTTTTGTCGAGAAAAAAAATCGCGAAAATGAATTATTAAAAAATGATATAACTCATCAAAAAACAACTAGAAATTATCTTTTTATTATTTCACTTTTAATTTTAGCCGGCGTTATTTTGGCTGTTTCTAAATATCGTTCGGAAAAAAAGGCTAATTTGTTATTAAATGACATTAATAATTCCAAGGATAAATTATTTTCTATAATAGCTCATGATCTTAATAACCCTGTTGGCGCAATAACGTCAATTTCCGATTTTTTACGTTCCGATTATAATGAGATTGATGAAGACGAGAAAAAAATACTTATTAACAGCATTGCCGATGCCTCAAAAGATATACAAAATATGCTTTTTAACTTGCTTAATTGGGCACGTTCGCAACATAACGGAATTAAAATAAATAAAGTAAATCTGGATATTACCAATTTACTTCATTCAATTGCCGTTTCGTATAAATTTTTGGCAAAGAAAAAAGATATATCAATAGTCGTTCAATCCGAAGACAATTTATCGGTTAACGGGGACAAATTCATTTTAGAAATAATTATAGGCAACTTAGTAACTAACGCCATTAAATTTTCTAACGAAAACAGCCAAATTATTGTTTCTGCAAAAAAGGATAAAGATAATATTCTTGTTGTTGTAAAAGATTTCGGAAGAGGAATGGATAATCACACCATCGACAGAATTCTCAAAACCGACACTTCATTTACAACCGAAGGAACAAATAACGAGAAAGGAATTGGCCTTGGTTTACAAATATGCAAGGAATTTGCCTCACTTCATAAGGCTAAACTTATTATTGAAAGCGAAATTAATAAAGGCAGTACTTTTGCGTTAAAGATTTAACCCAAATTAGTCATTAGAGATATAATCACAACAACTTTCACTTGACAAAAGCAGTTAAACTATTATAATACAATATGATGCCAGGTTAAGAAGTAAATTTTATTCCCTCTTGCTTTTTATTTTTTTAAGTGTCCTAATTTTCCTTTACTTAAATTCCAATTTAACAAGAATTAACCCAAATAAGTTATTAAGAATTAAGAATTGGGAATAATAAGGTGGAAAGCATAAACAGAATATTACAAATTAAAGGTATCAGCCCACTTGTTGGGCGAAATGTATATAGAAAAACACACAACCCAAAATCGGTTTTAGCTCCAGCGGAGCGACATTAATATTCCCGTAACATATTGTAGTGTATTGCGTTGTGTGTCGCCCCTATGGGGCTTAAATTGTGTGTGGGTTTTATTTGCTATAAACATTTCGTCACTCTGTGACTGATATTTCTTGCTCAGCATATACCCATAGTTTGTGAGACTTTGATAAAATTGTATTGAACTAAAGCGCAAATATTGGCACCTGTAAGAAGTAAGGTTTAAGCGCAAAAGTTACACCTAATAAATCAGTAACTAATTATATTATAATTGTTTAGCTTACTTTTCCAAATCAAAAGAAAATAATATTATTTCTAATGGCTTATTTGGGTTTATGTAATAAAACAACGTTTTATTGTAACCTAATAATTTTGGGCTAACCTATTGGAATTGTAAAAATAAATTTACTCCCTTTATCAACTTCACTTTCAACCCAAATTTTGCCCGTATGCATTTCAATCATTTCTTTACACAATAACAATCCTAATCCCGTTCCTTCTTCGTTTGCAGTACCTTTTGTGCTTTCATTTTTATCAACCCTAAACAAATTTTCCATTTTATTTTTATTGATTCCTATTCCGGTATCCATAATTGTAAATTGTGCATAATCTTTGTATTTATTGGAAATTATTGAAATATTCCCCCGTGGTTTTGTAAACTTAATTGCATTTGAAACCAGATTGCGAATAACCATTTGAATCATGTTTTTATCTGCTTTCACTTCTAAATTTTCTTCAATTTTGTTTTCAATTGCAATTCCTTTGTTGCTGGCAGTTTGGATAAGTAATTTAACAGTCGGGTTTAATTCCTGCAAAACATTAAATTCTTCGGGCTTAAATTCTAATTTCCCGGTTTGTAATCTTGACCATTGTAATAAATTTTCAAGCAGCTTAAACGAGTTTAAACTTAAATTGTGAATGGTTTTAATAACTTCTTTTTTTTCTTCTTCAGTTAAGGTATCAAAATCTTCCGTAAGCATTTGCGAACACCCCAACAATCCCTGAAATGGGCTTTTCATATCGTGTGCTATAATAGAAAAAAACTTGTCTTTTGAATGATTTACATCAACCAATTCTTTATTTAACTTTTCAAGTTCAAGTTTTTGTTGAATAATTTTTTTATTAGACCTGGATTTTGATCTGAATAAAATAAAAACGATTACGGATATACCTATACTTAACAATAAAACCAATATTAGATATACCGTAAATGTTTTTCCCTTTTCAATTGTTTTACCCTGAAGCAATAAGTCCTTTTTTAATATTAAATTTTCATATTCCGTTTTTGCAACTTCTTTTTCAGCGGTAAGTGCTTCAATATCGCGCAATCTTGTTTCATTAAATAATCTACGTTCTAATTCAATATATTTATTTTTAAACAAAATTGCATTTGGATAATCTTTTTTTGATTCATATAAAAAGCTGTAATTGGTATAACAGTTTAATATTAAAGGAGAGGATTCAATTCCAGTTGCAATTTTATATGCAGCATCCAAATATTCTTGACCTGTATCAAACTCCTTTTCTAAAATATAAATTTCACCAAGAAGTAAATTAGTTTTTACAATAACATCTTTATCTGCGGTTTTTTTTGCTTTTTCCAAGGCATTAAAAGCAAAATTTTTTGCCTTAAAATAGTCTTTTTTCTGGATAAACAAATTGGCTAACGAGGATAGAACCGTCGCATCCTGGAAACTTTCGTCAACTTCAGGATATAGGGCAAGTACTTTATCATAATAATATAATGAAGTATCCAACACTCCCATTTTAAAATAAGTATCGCCTAAAAACAAAAAACTTTTTGCCAATCCGGATAAATTCTTTTGTTTTATACGAATTGACTCTGCTTTTTTAAAACTGAATAAAGCTTTATCGAAATCATTCTGCTGAAGATATAATAATCCTAAAGTTATTGCACAATATGCCGTACCATTTTCATTTTTAGTTTTTTCAAATATTTCCCGGGCTTTTAATACATAATTAGCAGCTTGTACATATTGATTTTTATATCGGAATATACCGCCAATATTATTATAGGCATAAGCTATTTCAGATGAATCTTGATATTTTTCTGCAATTTTTAATGCTAAATTCAGGGTGTCTGTTGCTCTTTTATCCTCGTGCAAATAAAGTAATACGGCACCAATATAATTTAAAGTTTTAGCTTTCCCTTTTATATCATTATTTTGATCTGCAAGTTCTAAAACTTTTCTGCCGATTTCTAAAGCCTTTTGCGGATTAGTATTTCTTAATTTCCAAACAGTTTCATTTAAATTCTTATATTTTTCGTTATAACTTTTAACATTAAGGTTTTCATTATCTTGAAATAATATATTGCCCTGTGCGGACATTTGTGGAATAATTGATAAAAGGAAGAGCCATAAAATAATACTCTTTTTGTATGTATTTAATGAAGGTCTAAAACTTTGATAACGCATATTTAATCGGCAGATTAATTTTATTCAGTTAGTTAACTTTTAACAATTATTTTTTGCTTATTACTGATTATTTAACATTTTAACAACAAATTAGTTGCAAAATAACTAAGAGAAAAATTTTTATTCCTTTATATAACACAACAATAATCTGTATAATCGGCAGAGGAAAAACTATTAACAAGAATATATGTCTTTATATAAAAAAATGCAATATTAATTGTTTATTTATACTTTATTTGTAAAAAAGATTTACTAATGGTAATTTATTTTAGTGTTATATCAAACGAGCTTAACAATGAAAGAGCTTCAGGCAAAGTAAAAATTGCTTTTTTTAATTTGTTATGAAAAGGATTTATATAATAATTTTTAGCATCACTAAAATCCGCCTGCGATAAATTATTATTTTTAAAAATACTGCCGTTCAAATCGGAACCGCAAAATTTTGCTTTGGTTAAAACTGCATCGGTAAAATCAACATCAATAACGGTAGAATTAATAATTTTAATTAAATTTAAATTTAGCGCAAAAAAACTATTGTTATTTAACAGAGATTCATAAAAATCCGCTCTTAATGGTTTTACAACTTCAGTCCAGTCGATACCAAATAATTTACACTTATTAAAAGACACATCAATTAATTTTGTATTAAACAATTTCCATAAACTTATATCGCAATTTTCAAAACTGCAATCTTCAAAATCACAGTTGTACAAATTAGTTTTAAAAAAATTACATTTATAAAAGTTGCATTTATAAAATTCTTTATCTTTTAGTACAGACTCCTGTAATTCCAGCTTATGAAAATCTTTTTCGGTAAAATATTGATCTTCACTATTAATTAAATCAATATCTTTGTTATCAAATAATGTAGGTTCTAGCATATTCCAATTCTTATTTTTTTGTTAACTCAACAATTATAACGGAATTTGCTTTTACAATAATATCATTTAGATCAGGGTACTCTGTATTGGTAATAATATCTTTACCCGAACTATAATTTTGCATAATTTCCTGATGTCTATTATATTCCAATTTTACATCATCTTTACTTTTATTTATTGCAACCATAACACATTCTTTTTCATTTTCTCTAAAGTAAACATACATATCGTTATATGGAACAAAATGCATCAATTTTCCATTATGGATAACATCTTTAGACTTTCGCCAATTTAACAAATTTGTTAAATAATCAAACGCTTCATTTTGCTGATCGGTTCTTCCTTCTTTAACAAATGCATTTGTTTTGTCTTCTTTCCAGCCGCCGGGATAATCAGCACGTAATATTTCATGCTGCTCGCCGGTCATCAAAATTTCAGTTCCATAATAAATTTGCGGAATTCCGCGTGTAGTAAGCAAAAATGCAATTATCTGTTTGTATTTATTCATATCTCCATTTACATAAGTAAACAAACGCGTAACATCGTGGTTGTCGGCAAATATTAAATTTGTATTTGGATTTTCGTATAAATAATCGCGCGAAATTACACGGTACAACTCATAAATAGGTCTATAATCTGTATAAACCTGATTGAGTGTTGCATGGATTGGAAAGTCGGTAATTGATTCGAGATTTGAAGAAAAACCATCAAGGTTTTTTGTCCCTTTTTTCCAGTACGAAATAATTTCGGGATAATCCATCCATACTTCCCCAACAACAAACAATTCGGGATATTCTAATTTAATTCTTCTTACCCATTCATTCATAAATTCTTTATTATTGTACTGGTATGTATCCATCCTAATGCCATCTATTCCGGCATATTCAACCCACCAAATAGTATATTGTATTAAATATTTTGCAACAAGAGGATTTTCCTGATTTAAATCGGGCATCCACTTATCAAACCAGCCTTTATTCATTTTGTCCTTGTCATAAACAGATGCATGAGGATCGGGAATAACAGAACCGTTAAAATTGCTGTATGTAAATTCCGGCCAAGTATGCACCCAATCTTTTGATGGCATATCTACAGTCCAGTAATGCCTGTCGCCAAATTGATTAAAAACCATATCTTTTATAATTTTTAATCCGTTTTTGTGGCTTTCTTTTACAAAACCCACATATTCATCATTGGTTCCAAATCTTCTGTCAATATTATAAAAATCAGTAATTGAATAACCGTGATACGAATATATTGGCATATTGTTTTGAAGAAGAGGCATGTGCCATATAGCTGTAAAACCCATATCTTTTATATACTGAAGTTTATTCTTTATACCTGCTATATCTCCGCCATGTCTGGCTTTTATAGAAGAACGGTCTTTGTTTTCAAAATATCCTTTTACACTATCGTTTTTGGTATCACCGTCCGAAAATCTATCGGGAGTAATTAAATATATAACATCAGATGAATTAATACTTAAAGGTTTAAAATCTTTATTTTTTTCTTTTAACTCATAATCAAAATTTATTATTTTATCATTATCAGAAAGCTTAAAATGCAGCATTCCCGGTTTTGCAGTTTCTTCGATGCATAAATTTACAAATAAATAATTTTTATTATCTGTTCTGTCAACACTTGATATTTTTACACCGTCATAATCCAATTGAGGTGTATAGTTGGAGAGGTTGTTTCCGTGCAGCAAAATTTGCAGATTACAATCTTTCATCCCTGTCCACCAATATGGAGGCTCAAAATTTGAAATTTGGTCTTGCGAAATTATTGCAGAAGAAATAAAAAGCAAAATAATAACAAAATATTTTTTAAACATTTTAACCACATTTTTTAATAATAATACCGTAAGTTAAATAGTAATAACTAATTACGCAAATTTAATTTTTAAATTTTCAATCCGGGAATAAAGCTGTTAAAATGTACAAATATATTGTTCAAATATTTAAATAAGTTAAAAATTAATAGACCTGGCAGGGCTGTATATTTTATTAAATATTAAAGATAAACTGAGACATTAATAAATTTTTAACAGTTTAAAAAATTGCCGCACAAAAATATGTACGGCAAAATAAATACGTATAAACTAATTTGTTTCTATAAAATCCAACTTTAGAACTTCGTTTTGCGCTTTTTTAGCTGCTGGATTTTTAATTTTAACAGCCGGTAATTTTCCCTTTGTTAAAGATGGTTTATTTTCTTCCGATTTTTCAGTTTTAATATTGTCATAAACATAAATATTATGTTTATAATTACGCAAAATAACTTTTTTTTCATCTTGATGAAGAACATACTTTGGTAAAATTGGTATTTTACCGCCTCCGCCGGGAGCATCAATAATAAAATGAGGAACAGCCAACCCCGATGTAAATCCCCGCAAATTATCTATTATATTAATTCCTGTTTCAACTGAAGTTTGAAAATGCATCGATCCTTTTGTTTCATCAGCCATAAACAAATAATAAGGACGCACCCGTACTTTTAAAAGTTTTTGAACCAGTTCCTTCATTGTCTCGGGATTATCATTAACGCCTTTCATTAAAACCGACTGATTATTTAGCGGTAATCCTGCATCTGCAAGCATATTGCAGGCTAAACTGCTTTCTTTGGTTATTTCCCACGGGTGATTAAAATGGGTATTAATATATATAGGATGATATTTTTTTAACATTGAACACAATTTGGGTGTAATGCGCTGCGGAAGCACACACGGCATTTTGGTACCAATTCGAATAATTTCGACATGTTCAATTGAACGGATACGCTGTATTATTTTTTCCAGCATTGTATCGGTAAGCATAAGCGGATCACCGCCGGATAAAATTACATCCCTAATTTCAGTATGTTCTTCAATATAATTAAATGCGGATTCCAAATCCATCATCGAAATTTTTCCGTTATTTCCAACTTTTCGTTTTCGTGTACAAAAACGGCAATACATGCCGCATTGACTGGAAATAAGGAACAGACACCTGTCGGGGTATCTATGTGTTATATTTGGAACAGGGCTCATCTCATCTTCCTTTAATGGGTCATCATACCCATGAAGAGTATCAAGTTCCCTTTCATCGGGAACGCACTGAAGCCAAATCGGGTCACCCGGATACCTTATTAAACTTAAATAATAAGGATTAATACGGGCTTGAAAAAATTTGTCTAATCTTTCGGCAACTGTTCTATCAAGGTTAAATCTTTCGATAAGCTGATCCACAGTGTGAATACTTTCGCGTATCATTTGTTGCCATACTTCCATAGTTTGCACCTTTATATTTTGAAATATTTTCCGAATACAATTAAACTATCACCAAGCGCATAAAAATCTTTTATTTCGCTTATAATTGAATAGCTGTTTCTAAAATAAAAATTCCTTGTTGCATCATAACTTTTTTTGGATGATGTTTCTGCTAAAATCCATCTTCCTTTATTTTCTATAACATAATTTTCTGCATGTTTTAATAATATTTTCCCTATTCCTTTATTTTGGAATTCGGGTGATACTACAATCCAATATAAATCGTAAACACCATCGGTTAATGCTCGTTGACCAATAATATAATAACCAAAAATGTTTTCGTTTTGTTCATACACATAAATAATATATGATGTGTCAGCTGAATTAATTGCGTCGTCTATTAATTCCATCGCAACTTCTTTTTCTTCATCATTAAAAATATTAATTTGATATGTAATTGTTTTTAATAACTCTCTATCTTCTTTTTTAATTTTTCTTACCATTTTTTTTTCGTTTTGTTGCAAATTTTATTATTTTATTTAAAAGTTCCGGATATGAAATTCCAGCTGCTTTTGCACTGCGGGCAAAACCTGCATCTTCCGACAAATCCGGATTAGGATTTACTTCAATTATATATGGTTTATTATTACTATTTACCCGCATATCAACACGTGCATAATCGCGGCACATCAATGCTTTAAATGCTTGTAATGCTAAATCCGATAATTTATTTGCCAGCTTATCTTCAATTTTTGCAGGACATACCGGAACTGTATTTTTATAATATTGGCTTTCTTCCGACCATTTTGCTTCGTAAGTAACAATTTTAGGTAAATTATCCGGCAAATTATCAAATGTTATTTCCGAAATCGGAAGAACTTTATTTCCTAATACTGCAACGTTAAACTCACGACCGTCTATATATTCCTCTATCAGCACATCTGTTTTGTAATTTTTAAATAAATATTTTATTCTATTTAACAAATCAATATTATTATTAACTATTGAATTTTCGCTTATTCCAATGCTTGCATCTTCACTATTAAGTTTTAAAATTACCGGAAACAACAAATTATGATTTATTAGACTTACGTTTTCAGAATATGGAACAACCAGATAATTTGGCGTTGGCAGATTATACGATTTCAGAATCTGTTTAGTACGTCCTTTTACTAAACAATTACCCAAACATAACATAGTATTACCGGTATATTCATAATTTAATATATCGTATATACCCGTTGCATAACTTTCATAATTTGCTTCACCCTTAAATGATTCTACAAAATTAAAACATACATCGGGCGAATATTTTTTTATTTTATTAATTACTGAAGGAATATCATTATTAAATTCGAGGGCGTCCACATGTTTGTATTTCTTTTTTAACATACCTATTGTAAACCCTAAATTTTCCGAAAAACTTGTTTCCGATAGCTGTAAGTTATTATCTCCGGCTAAAACAGATTTCCCTGAATAATTTTGATACTTTATTGATGGCTGGTTATAACAGATTAATATTTTTTGATTATATGTCATAATAGCTTATATCTTTTACAAGCAATATTTAATACTTTATTAATCATTTCGTTATAATTCATTCCGGCAGCACGCGATGCTTTTGGGTAACACGAATTGGATTTGGGATCCGGCAAAATTCCGGGCAGGGGATTAATTTCAATAATATTAGGTACATTATCGGCATTTAATCTTATGTCTATTCGGCTCCAATCGCGACATTGCAAAATTTTATATGTTTTAAGTGCTATTTCTTTTATATGGTTTAATAGAGGTTCATCTAATAAAGCAGGGCAGGTAAAAATATTTAACGGATTTTCTCTTGTATCCGCCACCCATTTCGCCTCGTACGAATATATTGGGATAAGATTTTTTGGTAAATCCGTAAAGTTTATTTCAATAATTGGCAAAACTTCAGTTTCTTCATCATTGCCCATCAAAGCAACGGTAAATTCTCTTCCCGGTAAAAACTCTTCAATAATAAAGGGTTGTTTATAAACATTAAAATATTCAGTTAAACGTTCTTTTAATTCGGTTATATTATTAATAAATGACGAATTAAAAATACCCTTGCTTGATCCTTCCCCTAACGGTTTAATAATAACCGGAAAATTAATTTTATCTTCCCGGATATCGTTAACTTTATTAACAACAAAAAAACAAGGGTTAGGAATATTATAATAACTTAAAATTTCTTTGGTGCGGGCTTTATTTAATGTTGACGATAATGTCAAGGGGTCAGAACCGGTGTATGGAAGGCCTAAAAATTCGCAGATTGCAGGAATGTGAGCTTCACGATTTATTCCTTTTGCTCCCTCCGCTATATTAAAAACTATGTCGGGTTTTAAATGGCGTAAACTTTCGTAACAGTTCTCATTAGCTTCTACCAGCGTTACATCATTATATAACGCCAAAGCATCGCGAACTGCGAATATTGTTTCCTCGGTATCCCATTCTGCATACTCGTCTTCGCCACTTTCTAATAACGATTTTTCTTCATCATTAGAGGTACAAGTACCATCAGGTTTTAAATTGAATGTAAGTGCAATCTTCAGTTTTTTTCTCAGTTTCACTTTTCTATATTTACATCAAAATATATTGTACCAATATAATTATTATTAATTTATATGCAAGAAACATTTAAATAAACGTGAAAAAATAAATAAAAAAAACGAGCTTTTAAAATTAAATTTTAAATATTTTTTATTTGTAATTATTCCCCGTTTGAATTTTAAGCTATATTGGAATAATGAAGGTTTTTTTGATAAGTGGTATTTAATACATTTTTAACAATTTTACTGCTTTCTTTCATCAATTTAGGATCATCCGTAATCATATTAAACGCATCTTCTTTTGCTTCAATTAATAACGGCATATCGGCAACAATATCCGCAAATTTAAGTTCGGGAAATCCGCTTTGTTTTGTTCCGAATATATCTCCCGGACCTCGTAATTTCAAATCCACCTCCGATAAATCAAAACCGCTCGAAAATTCCACCATCGAACGCAGCCTGATTTGTGTTTTTTTATACTCTATTTGTTCTTTTGACAGATAATCGAAATTAAATGTTGAACGATTTATGTTTTTTAACAGGTCCTGACCAACTATTAGGATACAATACGATTGAATTTTACTTCTTCCCACCCTGCCCCTCAATTGATGAAGCTGCGATAATCCAAATCGAAATGAATCGTTGATAATCATTAAATTGGCATTAGGAATATCTATTCCAACTTCAATAACAGTTGTAGATATTAACACATCATATTCTTTATCGGCAAACCTGTTCATTATTTCTTCTTTTTCTTTCCAGTTCATTTTGCCGTGAATTAAAGCAACTCTTACATCCTTTAATTCATTGCTGCTCAATTGGGCAAAATAAGTTTCAGCCGCCTTTAATTCCAACTTTTCGGAATCTTCAACAAGAGGGTAAACCAAAAAGGTTTGATATCCTTTTTTTGAGTTTTCAACAATATAATCATAAATTAGGGGCAAAGTATTATCACCGCGCAAATGTGTTTTTATTGTCAGTCTTCCAATGGGAAGTTCATCAATAACCGATAAATCCAGATCACCATAAACAGTCATTGAAAGCGTTCTTGGAATTGGCGTAGCCGACATAACTAATATATCCGGTGTTACTCCTTTATCAATTAATAACGACCTTTGATTGACTCCAAATCGATGTTGTTCGTCAATAATTACCAGCCCAAGTTTATTAAACTCAACTTTATCTTCAATTAAGGCATGTGTACCCACTAAAATTTTTGTACTGCCGTTTGCAATTGAGTTTAATATTTCAGTTCTTTCCCCCTTTTTTTGACTGCCGATCAATAAGTTCACATCTATATTTAAAGGAGCCAGCATTTTAGCAATATTTTTGTAGTGTTGCTGTGCAAGTATCTCGGTGGGAGCCATTAAAACGGCCTGGTAGCCGTTATAAACCGCAATAAGCATGGAAATGACCGCAACTACGGTTTTACCGCTTCCAACGTCACCTTGCAGCAGTCTGTTCATCGGCAAAGGAGATTCCATATCCTTTCTTATTTCACTTAAAACCTTTAATTGTGCTTTTGTCAGTTCAAAAGGAAGAGCTGCTAAATATTTTTTAATTGGCTCGGCACTTACCCTAAATGATATCCCTTTTAGGTTATGTTTATAGTTTTGCCGCTTAAGAGCAACCAAACACTCAAGGTAAAACAATTCCTCAAATTTAAATCTGTTTATTGCAGATGTCAGCAGATCTATACTTTCCGGAAAATGAATATTTTTTACCGCTTGTATAACACTTAATAATTGATGTTTTTTTATCAAGTTATCCGGGAGGGTTTCACTAAGTTCGTTTACACACAAATTTACAGCACTGTGAATTATATTTCTTAATCCGTATTCACCCAAATTTACGGTTTTTAATTCTTTAGGTACTCGGTATAAAGGAATTATTTTACCTGTGTGTAAAAATTCGTGTTCTTCTTTTTCGTTAAGTCTATCGTAATCGGGATGAACGAACTGTAAATTGCCATATTTTGTTAATACCGGTTTACCCGAAACAGCAAATATGTCATTATCCTTAAATAATGTAGAAAAATAATTTATTCCCTGAAACCAAACACAGTCAAACATTCCGTCACCGGATTTAAACCTTACCTTAAATGTCGATTTTTTACCGTAGTTTATTTTTTCGGATTCAAGTACTTTACCAATAACCGTTACTTCGCCTTCATAACCCTGCACAACATGATGAACAACTTCTTCTATTGTTAGAAGTTTTGAACGGTCTAAATGTTTAAAAGGGAAATAAAATAACAGGTCTTTAATACATGTTATTCCAATATGTGAAAATGCTATAGCCCGCTTTTCGCCAATTGATTTTAAATATTTAACAGGATTATTTAAATTGTTTCCCATTATTCCATAAAATTGTTTTAAGTAATATATAAAACAGTTATGAAATTAAGAAATAATATTTTGATGGGATTAAAAATAGATGGTTTTTAGGTAAAATCTAAACCGGCGGTGTGGAATTATACCGCCGATAATTTAATAAATATATTATTCCTGTTTCTTTGGTCTATTAACAGGACGTTTATGTTCAAAACCTTTTGAAGATTTACGAAAAACTCTTTGCGAAGGAGTATGTGTTTTTTTAATCTTCAACTGCGCAAATTTTTCCGGTATTGGAGTTAACAAACTCTCTTCCGGGAAAATACAATCAATTTTTTTACCAAGAATTTCTTCTAATTTATTTAATTCGTGCGAACTGTCCTCGTCAGCAAAAGTAATTGAAATGCCCGATGCTCCGGCTCTGCCGGTACGCCCAATGCGATGAACATATTCTTCAACATCTTGCGGCATATTGTAATTTATAACATGAGAGATTGCTTCAACGTGAATACCGCGCGATGCAACATCGGTTGCAACAAGAACACGTATTTTGCCTTCTCTAAAATTTTCCAAACGTTTCATACGTTGTGTTTGCTCAACTTCTCCTGAAAGAAGGTCACAAGTAATACCGTAAGCTAAAAATGTTTCTTTTAACAAACGGGCTTCGTCACGACGGTTTGCAAATACAAGCACACGTTCTAAATTTTTTTGAAGTATTAAATTGTATAACAAAGTACGTTTTTCTTCAACCGTTGTAATATATGTAATTTGCTCAATCGATTCCATAGCAACATCTTCGGGTTTTATTTTAACTTCAAAAGCGTTGCGCGTCCACGATTCGGCTAAATTAACCACATCATACGACATTGTAGCCGTAAAAAACATTGTTTGTCTTTTTGCTTTAGGCGGCGTACTTAAAACTATTTGCCGTACTGACGGTAAAAAACCCATATCAAGCATTCTATCGGCTTCATCAATTACAAGTATTTCTACTTTTGTTAAATCAATAAGTTTTTTATTTAAAAAATCTATTAATCTACCCGGAGTACAAATAAGTATGTCACTATTATCGTTATGTAAAGCCCGCTGTTGTTTTGCGTAATCTATACCACCCACAATTGACAGAATTTTAAAAGGAAGATATTTGCTTAATAAACGTGCGTCCTTTTCAATCTGCATAACCAGTTCGCGGGTTGGAGCCAAAATTAATGTACGAGGAACGCCATGTTTTCTTGGACCGGCTATTGGTTTATTAATAAGATGATTAAATACCGTAATTAAAAATGCCGCTGTTTTTCCGGTACCGGTTTGTGCCTGTGCTGTAATATCAGTTCCTGTTAAAGCTTTTGGCAGCGTTTCTGCTTGTACTTGGGTACAATATTCAAAATTTAAATCGGCAATTGCATGTAAAATCGATTTATCAATTTTAAAATCTTGAAAGCGGGATTTTCCTTCAACCTCGGCAACTTGAAAACTGGCCGGATCCCAATTATCTACAATAACAGGAGCAGCAACTACCTCAGCAACAACATCCGGTGTAACAATCGTTTTAACAGATGTATTTTCATCCGAAATGACGTCATGTTGTTTTACACCTTTGGTTTGAGCCATTTTTTCGTGGCGTAAACGGTATTCTTCGCGGGTTTCTTTTTTATACTGCTTGTGGCGGGGTTTCCCCTCGTGTCTTTCTTTAGTATAAGGTTTATTATTCTGTTTTTCTGGGTTTATTATTTCTTTTGTAGGGTTTACATTTACTGCCGGAACAGAATTATCCTTTGCACCAAAAAGCCCTTTGATTTTTTTTATTATATTATTGAACAATACTAACTACTATTTGTGAAAAAACTTTTATTTATTATAGTAATATACACAAAATTAATGGTAAAGTCTAAAATGTTTATTTGAGCAGAGCAAAACCAAGTTATTTAATGATGGAAGACTTATATTTTTAATAATACAAGCCCGCCATTATTTTAATTATAATATTCTATTTAATTAATAAACTCCAATAATATCTTTAATTTTATTATATGCTTCATTGCTGAATTTTGTTAATTCGTCTTCCGTAACATCATTAATTGCAAAGAGATTTTTATTAAACGTATAAAACTGGTCAACATAAATCACTTCAGGTTTAATTTCGGGAAGTACTCCTTTCATCATACGTGATGCACATTCTATTACGCAGCCTTCAAGCGCAATTACCCTATTTGCTTTACGCACCATATTCCTTTGACCGGTATCTTTTGTAAAAGCTCCGCCCAAACAAACACGGGCAACATTTTCTTTCGGTTTTTCAAAACATATTTTATTTGCCACCCTTCTGGAAATTTCACCTCTTAAGCAGGCACCCTCACAGCTCATTACTGCAACTAAATTATTTTGTTCGGTTTTAGCTGTTGAAAACTTTTCACATAATCCGCATACTTTTTTTGTTTTTTCCAGATGGATTATTTCATATTCAGCAGATGTTTCTGTAACGTTTGGTTTGGGGTTGTTTTGTGTATCCATTTAAATCTCCAATAATTAAAAATATTTGTAATTAAATAGACGAGATTTTTTATTTTTAGATACACTTATTTTTTATCGCAGCATAATTTTGAGTATTGGTCGTAATAAAAAGTACAATTTGCTAAAAGTAATTCGTGCAATTTTTTACGTGCTCGGTGAAGTTGAATTTTTACGTTATGTACGGTTATATCTAAAATTTCCGATATTTCTTCAACCGAAAAATTATCGTATTCTTTTAATAAAAATATTGCCCTGTAATTATTGGGAAGTTTATTTATATAATCGGCAATACACTGGTTCATTTCTTTTTTCAAAAAGTTGTATTCAATATCCGAATCATAATTTTCTGATTTATTAATTGTTTTTAACGGCTCAACATAATCCAGCGAGGTGTTTTTATTTCGTTCATTTTTATATGCGGCGTTTTTTAATTTATCTATTGCCGTGTTAGTTGCAATTTTGTATATCCATGTTGAAAGTTTACTGTTTCCCTTAAACGTATCAATGGAATTTATCACTTTAATAAAAACTTCCTGCATCAAATCTTCCGCATCGTCTTTACCAACAAATCGCGATAAATACAAAACCACCTTTGGCGCATAAGTTTTATATATTTCAGATATTTCGTTTTGGTCCATGAGGTTGATTATCGTTACAAATGATTAAACAATAATGTAAAAATATATAATGCTATTCTAAAACGCAAAACCAATTATAATTATTTAATTTGTTTCAAAATAAAAACAAACTTGATTATATAAGTAACAAATTGTAAGTTGAGTATTATTAATATATTTTGATAGAATTAATAATTTATTATTGATTGAATGAAGTTGCAAAAGGTGGGTGATATTCTCTTCTTGTTTTTACCCATACAAATAAAATACTTATTTGAACGAATTAATGCTGTAATCCAATGACCAAACAATACCTTACAAATTTGTTAAAAACCTTTCAAAAGGGTGATGCAAGAGAAGAATCTTATTATAAACATCTTGCTGATTTTATTACTGAAATTTCCGAAACTTTAAGAAAAAAGGAAATAGATATTACCATCTTACCTAAAAAGACCGAAGCAGGTAACCCTGATTTTAGAGTTTGGGACGGTAAACAAAAAATTATAGGTTATATAGAAGCCAAAGACTTGGGTGTTGATCTTGATAGAATTGAAGATACTGAACAGCTTCACAGATATTTAACAACTTTTCCGAATGTAATTTTAACAAATTATACCGAGTTCCGTTTGTATAGAGACGGTGAACTGATTAAAAAGGTTTCTATTGCGCGTTTTGCTACAATAAAAAAAGCACTAACTACACCTGCAATTGAACATGAAAGCGACTTTTTTGAACTAATCACTAGATTTTTAGATTTTTCTTTACCACAAACATATACAGCAAAAACTCTTGCAACCGAATTAGCTAAAAGAACAAAATTTTTAAAAGATGAAATTGTAAGTCAAGAATTAAAAAGCGGAACAGAATCGATACACGGATTTTTTGATGCATTTAAGGAATTCTTAATTGCCGGTATTAACGAAGAAGAATTTGCAGATGTTTATTCGCAAACCATTACTTATGGTTTATTTGCCGCTCGTTTGCGAGCGGGCGATGAATTTAGCCGTAAACTTGCTTTTTCATTTATTCCAAAATCAATTGGTATTTTAAGAGATATATTTAAATTTATATCATTGGAAGATCTTCCGTTACAGATGGAGATAATAATTGATGATATTGCGGAAGTGCTTGCAGTTTCTGACGTCAAAACGTTGTTAAATCAATATTACCATGAAGGCAAAGGAAGTGATCCCGTTTTACATTTTTATGAAACATTCCTTTCAGTTTATGACCCGGCTACACGGGAAAAACGAGGTGTTTATTATACACCTGAACCCGTAATTTCATTTATTGTTCGTTCTCTTCATCAAATTTTAAAAGATAAATTTAATATAACGGAGGGTTTTGCTTCTAAAAATGTTACTCTCCTTGATCCGGCAGGTGGAACACTTGGTTTTTTAGCAAAAGCAATTGAAACTGCCGTTGAAGAATTTACCAATAAATATGGTAAAGGTGCCGTTAAAACATTTATAAAAGAGCAGATTTTAAAAAATTATTATGCGTTTGAATTAATGATGGCACCTTACGCCATTGGGCATATGAAGATGTCTTTCCTTTTGGAAGAATTGGGTTACAAAATGGAAGATAATGAACGAATTAAATATTATTTAACCAACACATTGGAAATGAAAGAGCTTGAACACTCCAAATTTCCGGGTATGTCATCACTTTCCACCGAAAGCCATGAAGCCGGCAAAGTAAAAAATAAAGTTCCTATACTTGTAATTCTTGGAAATCCTCCGTATTCAGGGCATTCGTCAAATACCGGTGAATGGATTTCTGATGTTATTAAGGCTTATTATCAGGTTGACGGGAAACCGCTTGGCGAAAAAAACTCCAAATGGCTGCAAGATGATTATGTAAAATTTATTCGTTTTGCACAATGGAAAATTGACCAAGCGGGAGAAGGTGTTTTAGGTTTTATTACTAATCACGGTTATCTTGATAATCCCACTTTCCGAGGTATGCGCCAATCATTAATGAACAGTTTTAACGAAATTTACATACTCGATTTACATGGAAACAGCTTAAAAAAAGAAAAAGCATTGGATGGCAGCAAAGATGAAAATGTTTTTGACATTCAACAAGGTGTTGCAATTGCATTTTTTATTAAAAATAAAAACAGCAAAATAAAAACCGTAAAACATTATGAAATAACCGGATTAAGAGAAGAAAAATACGATTGGTTAAATAATCATCAAATTAATGATGTGGTATGGAACGAACTAAAACCTAACAGCGAATTTTATCTTTTCACACCCCAGAATCAATTGTTACGAAAAAGTTATAACGAATTTATTAAAATTACCGACATATTCCCAATAAATAGTGTCGGAATTGTTACAGCCAGAGATTCATTAACTATTGGTTGGACAGAAGATGAAATATGGAATCGTGTAAGAAATTTTGCAAGACTGGAAAAAGAATTAGCCAGACAAACGTACAATTTGGGTGATGATGTAAGAGACTGGAAAGTAGATTTTGCACAAAAGGATATACATGACAGCGGATTAAAAAAAGAGAATTTATCCCCAATATTATACCGTCCTTTTGATATTAGATATACTTATTATACTGGTAAATCAAGGGGATTCCACTGCATGCCACGCGGCGAAGTAATGCAGCACCTGTTACAAAAAAATATCTCGTTATGTGTGGGTCGCCAGGGAGGTGCTGTTGGTTCCGGGAATTATGACATTGTTTTCATTGCTGAAAATATAGTAGACCTAAATTTATATCGCAGAGGTGGTGAACTAGTATTTCCTCTTTACATTTATCCCGATACTGACAGAGTTGATTTATTCAGTGAACATGAATCAAAAGATAAAAAACCAAATATTAAACTCGAACTTTTTGAAGAACTTATAAAAAGCTTGAGTGCCAAATTAACACCGGAAGACATATTTTATTACATTTATGCCGTTTTATTTAGTAATATTTACCGCTCCAAATATGCCGAATTTTTAAAAATGGATTTTCCCCGTGTGCCATTTACAAAAGATTATGAGTTATTTATTAAATTAGGCGAGTTTGGCAAACAACTTGCCGATTTGCATTTATTAAAGTCCACATCTCTTGAAACAACCACATCAAAATTCCCAAATAGCGGTGATAATAAAGTAATAAAGTTAATATACAAAGATGAAAAAGTTTGGATAAATGAAGAACAATTTTTTGACGGCATAGATGAACAGGTGTGGAATTACCAAATAGGCGGTTATAAAGTTTGTGAAAAATGGCTTAAAGACAGAAAGGAACGAACACTTACTTTAGAAGAAATAAAAACATACTGCCAAATTGTAACAGCAATTTCTAAAACCATTGAATTACAGAGTGAAATTGACGAATATTATGAACTATTAGAAAATTCTTTAATTCGATAAAAGCTCCTTGAAATACTTATATTTAGTATTGGAACTTAAAACAAGTTACTTTTTTATAATAATCATAAGTCATTACTTTATAATTTATTAACTTTTATATTTCATATAAAATTTTTGGATAACTTGCTAAATAATTTTTGTATTTTATGATTTTTTAATTAACTTATATATTGATAATCAATTAATTTGCTTTATTAAAATTATATAAAACTATTATGAAAAAACAGGCTGAAGAGTTGTTTGAAGCATTAACTATTGCAAAATATTTTCTTTTTTTAGCAAATAAAGAAAACAAAGAAATTACCAACAAGAAACTGCAAAAGCTTGTTTACTATGCACAAGCATGGCACTTGGTATTGCATGATAAACCTCTTTTTAAAGAAGATATTGAAGCATGGGTTCACGGCCCTGCGATTAGAAGTTTATATGCTGAGTACAAAGGTAATGGATTCGGCCCTATTTCCGAAAAGGGCATTAAGAGTTCAATTATTACAAAAAAATCAACCAAAGAATTTCTAAATGAAATATGGGACATATATGGACGTTATGATGCCGGTTATTTAGAACTTTTATCCCACTCAGAAAAACCATGGCTTGAAGCAAGAGCAGGGTTGGACGATTACGAAAGCAGTAATAATGTCATATCTACGAATACAATGAAAGAATTTTACAAGTCTTTATTAATAAAAGTATCCCAAGCAAAACAAATTAATGATTAATCTTGATGAAAATATTGCCAACCAAAATACTCAAAACCAGTTAATACCGCTTGGTGTTGCCGAAATACCATCCGAGACTAAAGACAATGAGGGTGAACCATATCTAATTTCTTTTGCTAACTACAATACTAAATTATGTCAGATAGAAGATTTAATTAAGAATCAACCAAAGGCAGCATTAAAGACTTTAATAATGATCGGCACTTCAATTTTTTCCATTGATGATTTTAAAAAAAACAACATTGATCGTTTTCCCATTGATAAGAGTGGGGATTATAGCCAGCTGTTTTCTAGATTAGGTGAAGATATTGAATTAATGGAAATTAAACTCCAGGGAGAATCAAGAATTTTTTATTTTGACATTGAATCAAAAAAAACCTTTTATATTGTTGCCATATTAGCAAATCATCTAGAAACAAAGAAAAATAAAAGGTAGTGTGTATTATTTTTTAATTTCATTTACTTCTCTCCGAAATCCGCATCTCTAAACTCTTTTAGTTCAATATCGCTTTTGTAGTATTTTGTAGATTGGCGTGCTTGTTTAGAGATTATTCTTTTTTGTTCTTTTAACGGCAATTTTAAAAATTTTTGAATTTCAGATAAATTCTTATCCTCATTTTCTTGAGAATCTAATTTATATTTCTTTTGAGAGGATATGTTTACTTTTGCAACCATAAATTTTGGGGTTTAGTTTTAACATTTTCCTACATTTTAAACAATGTAAGAAATATAAACGACGCAGGAACTTAACTATTAATAATCTTTTAATCTTTTTAATTCAAAATTAAGAATTAAAAATTCAAAATTCCTTTGTTCACCAAACTTCGCTTTTTACGTCTCTTGTCATAAGGTCGTAGGTAGCTTTTACGGGGTCTTTGTCTTCAAAAAGGATAGCATAAACAGCAGATACAATTGGAGTTTCAATTCCGTTCATGGCCGAAAGTTGGTGTACTGAACGGCATGTTTCAACACCTTCGGCAACCATTTCCATCGATTTTAACACTTCAGCCAATTTTTTACCTTTGCCAATCTGTTCGCCAACATAACGGTTACGGCTATGCTGACTACTACATGTAACAATTAAATCACCTATGCCTGAAAGTCCTGAAAAGGTTTCGGCTCGTGCACCCATAAAAAGGCCCAAACGAGTAATTTCGGCAGTACCACGTGTCATAATTGCGGCTTTTGTATTATCGCCAAATTTAGCCCCATCAATAATTCCGGCACCAATAGCAATAATATTTTTAACAGCTCCGCCAAGTTCAACACCCATAATATCAGTTGTTGAATATACGCGGAAATACGATGTGATAAATATTGATTGAATAATTTTTGCGGTATCAGCACTTGAAGATGCAGCAACTACAGCTGTTGGAACCTTTCTGCTCACTTCTTCGGCATGACTTGGCCCTGAAAGCACACCTATATTTGAGCTGTTAACATGTGGTAATACATCTTTAATAATTTGCGATACGGTTTTCAGCGTATTAATTTCAATTCCTTTGGAAACGCTAACAAAAGTTACATCGTTAAAGTTATTATCTTTAATTTCGCTTAAAGCACTGCGTATAAACTGTGTAGGTATGGCAATAACTATTACATGAGCATGTTCAACGCTTTCTTTAAGAGAATGTGTAATGTTAATTTCATCAGGTATTGAAATATTGGGCAGATAAGTTTTATTTACGTGATGTTTTTGTAAATAATTAGCGTAACTTTTGTCATATTCCCATAAAGTTACGTTATGCCCGTTAAAATGCAGCAAAATGGATAAAGTAGTCCCCCATCCGCCTGCACCAAGTACTGTTATATTCATATTAGTTTATTATCTTTTTTTACGTAAAGTAATTCTATTTTCATTTCCTTTAACTAAACGTACTAAATTAGTGCGGTGAGTATATATCACCAAAAGACTAATAGCAATGCAGAAGGGTAAAATTGTATGGTAACCCGGAATATCAACACCAAATACATTTTCACGGATAATTAATATTAATGGAACTGAAACTGCAGCAGTAATAGAACCAAGAGAAATATAACGTGAAATAGAAACTACAATTATAAACACAGCAACAGCAAACAGCATATCAACTGTAATAATTGTAATTAAAAAACCAAGAGCGGTTGCAATTCCTTTTCCACCGCGGAAACCTGCAAAAACAGTCCAAATATGACCAATAACTGCAGAAACACCGGCAATAATTTGAATTAATGTAAAATCATCAAAAGGAGTAGCGTTTGGGAAAGGAAAATCGCCAAAATAAAATCTTGCTACAAGCACAACAGCAACAGCACCCTTAACTGCATCCATAATAATAGTGGAAATACCAAGTTTCCAACCTAAAACACGGAAAACATTAGATCCGCCGGCATTTCCGCTGCCATGCTGACGAATATCAATACCTTGAGCTAAACGGGCAACAATAATACTTGTAGGAATAGAACCTACTAAATACGATAATAGGACAATAAAAAGTAGATTTAACATAACACCAACATTAAAATTTTTCGAGTAATAAATGTATATATTAATTATTTAAATTACAATGAATTTTTGAATATACTAATTGTTTAAATAATTCAATGTCATTTTCATTTGTAATTTTAAAATTTATCAAAGATCCTTCAACAATATTTATCTTGTATCCTAAGTTATAAACCAACATCGACTCATCGGTTCCAATAAAATTTTTACTATCAGCTAACTTAAAAGCCTCTGCAAGAATATTTAACCTAAAAATTTGCGGAGTTTGTATATTATAAATATTATCTCTATTTATATAATCGAATGAATCTTGAAAATGTTTAACTAAAGTGTCTTTAGCTTTAACAGCAACAACAGAGTTCGATTTTTCCATTGCGGTGTTAATTGCACAAGTTAATACATCTATGGGAAGCAAAGGCCGGGCGGCGTCATGAACAGCAATTAAAGGATTTAAATCAGGCGGAATAGCAGACAACGCATTAAAAACCGAATGCTGTCTTTCTTTTCCGCCTTCAACAACTTTTACCAACTTAGTAATATTAAATTTATCTTTTATTTCAAATAAAACATCAAAAAAACCGGGTTGCGCCGGAATAATTATTTCATCAATTAACGGACAATTTTGAAACACATCAAGAGTATAAGCAATAATCTCCTTATCATAAATTTTAAGGTATTGCTTGGGAACAGAGAGACCTGTTCGTATACCGGAACCGCCTGATGGAATAATAGCAATAGTTTTCATTTTATAAAATCAGCATTGCATCGCCATAACTTAAAAATCTGTAATTTTCTTTCAAAGCTTTTTTGTAGGCTTTCATCAAAAAGTCGTATCCTGCGAATGCACTTGCAAGCATCAATAAAGTTGATTCCGATTGATGGAAATTTGTTATTAACTTTTTTGTTATTCTAAAATCGTAAGGAGGAAAAATAAATTTATCCGTCCATCCTTTATTAGCTTTAACAAAACCTTCAGCAGTAACACTGCTTTCCAGCGCACGTGTTGAACTTGTACCGACAACAAAAACATTCTTTTTAGCCATAATAGCTTTATTTATTACTTCGGCTGTTTCATCGGTAATTTGAAAATATTCAGAATCCATTTTATGCTTAGTAAGGTCTTCAACTTCTACTGAACGGAATGTGCCAAGTCCGATATGCAATAAAACCGGTACTACTTTTATTCCTTTTGCTTTAATTTCTTCCAATAATTCTTCAGTAAAATGTAAACCAGCAGTTGGAGCAGCAACAGAACCATCTTTTTTAGCGTAAACAGTTTGATAATTTACTTTATCTTCAGGAACCGCATCACGTTTAATATAAGGAGGCAGAGGAGTTGTTCCTATTACCTCAATAGCTTTATAGATACTTTCAGCATCTTTATTAAATCTTACTGTTCTGCCGCGTGAAGTTGTATTGTCAATTACTTCGCACCATAAGTCATCGGAAAAATAGATTCTATTTCCAATTCTAACTTTTCGGGCCGGATCAACAATAACATCCCATATATTTTCTTCATTGTTCAATTCACGTAAAACAAACACTTCTATTTTAGCATTTGTACGTTCTTTATTTCCAAATAATCTAGCTTGCATAACTTTAGTTTCGTTTACAACAACAACATCCCCTTTATTCATATATTTAATAACGTCTTTAAACTGAAGATGTTCTATTGAGTTATTAGCTCTATCCAAAACCATCAATTTAGCTTCGTCACGTGGTATGTTAGGTTCTTTGGCAATTGCACCCTTAGGCAAGTTATAATTAAAGTTTGATAATTTCATTTGTTCTCCGTATTACAATAACGTCAGTTACTCTAATTACAGTAAAAACTTTCAATTAATTGATTAAGTTCATTTTTAATGTAAATACACAACTTAAAAAAATTTAAATATAAATTAAAACTGCAGGGTTTTAAAACCCCGCAGTTAATAAAAATAAGCAAAAATTATTTCGATTTTGTTTTAGAAACATTTTTTGCAGGAGCTGCTTTTGCAACTGCTTTTTTAACAGGAGCTGCTTTTGCTGCCGGAGCAGTTTTAGCAACTTCTTTTTTAACTGGAGCTGCTTTTGCTGTTGGAACAACTTTAGCAACTGCTTTTTTTACCGGGGCTGCTTTTGCAGCAGGAACAGCTTTTGCAACTGCTTTTTTAGTAGGAGCTGCTTTTAAATCTTTTAAAGCTGCACGTGCAGCTGCTAATCTTGCAATAGGTACTCTATAAGGTGAACAACTTACGTAGTTCAAACCTGTTCTATGGCAAAATTCAACTGATGCAGGTTCGCCGCCATGTTCGCCACAAATACCAACTTTTAAGTCAGGTTTTGTTGTACGACCAAGTTTTGTTCCCATTTCCAATAATTTACCAACACCGTTAATATCTATACTTTCAAATGGATCGCGTGGTAATATATCTTTGTCAACATATAATGGCAGGAATTTGCCTGCATCATCACGTGAAAGACCAAATGTGGTTTGTGTTAAATCGTTTGTACCAAAGCTGAAGAATTCGGCAACTGTAGCAATTTCATCTGCTGTTACGCATGCTCTTGGTAATTCAATCATTGTACCAACCATATAAGGTACTCTTCTTTTTTTCTCTTTAAATACTTGTTCAGCAACGGTGCGTACAATTTTTTCCTGAAGTTTTAATTCAGCAACATGACTAACTAATGGAATCATGATTTCAGGTAATACCTTTACGCCTTTTTTAGCTACGTCACATGCAGCTTCAAAAATAGCACGAGCCTGCATTTCTGTAATTTCAGGATAACTGATACCTAAACGGCAGCCACGGAAACCTAACATTGGGTTAAATTCCTTTAATGCTTCAATTTTTTCAGCTACTTTTGCTTGTGAAATTCCAAGTAATTTAGCTACTTCTTCTTGTTCTTTTACTTCGTGAGGTAAAAATTCGTGTAATGGAGGATCTAAAGTTCTAATTGTAACAGGTTTGCCTGCCATAGCTTTAAATATTCCCGCAAAATCTTCACGTTGATATGGAAGTAATTTTGCTAACGCGCCTTTTCTTCCTTCTTCTGTATCGCTTAAAATCATTTCGCGTACATAAAGAATTCTATCACCGCCAAAGAACATATGTTCTGTTCTGCATAATCCAATACCTTCAGCACCAAAAGCAATAGCAGCAGCTGCTTGATCAGGTTGATCGGCATTTGTTCTTACTTTTAATTTTCTTATTGAATCAGCCCATGTCATTAAATCTTTGTATGTTTGATATACTTTAGATTGTTTTGCTGTCATTTCTTTTGTAATAAGAACTTGAATAACTTCTGATGGTTTTGTTTGTAATTTACCAACCAAAACTTCGCCGGTTGAACCGTCAATAGAGATATAATCGCCTTCTTTAATTACAGCGTCATAACCTTCAACTCTCATTTCGCCTTTTTTGTAGTCGATATTTAATTTACCGCAGCCTGCAACGCAAACTTTTCCCATTTGACGTGCAACCAATGCTGCGTGTGAAGTCATACCGCCGCGAGCTGTTAAAATACCTTCCGAAGCATTCATACCTTTAATATCTTCAGGAGATGTTTCAATACGTACAAGAACGCATTTTTCGCCTTTTGCTGCCATTTCTTCTGCTTCTTGAGCACTAAATGCAACTTTACCGCATGCTGCGCCAGGACCGGCGTTTAAGCCTTTGGTTAACAATAAACCTTTGCTTATTGCTTGTGCTTTTTCTTTTGGATCAAAAATTGGACGTAATAATTGGTTTAACTGATCAGGATCGATACGTGTTAAAGCTTCTTCTTTACTAATAAGTTTTTCGCGTACCATATCAACAGCTATTTTTATTGCTGCAAAACCTGTACGTTTACCAACACGGCATTGTAACATCCATAATCTGCCTTGCTGAATCGTAAATTCGATATCCATCATATCTTTATAATGAGTTTCTAATTTTTTACGAACATCAATCAATTCTTTGTAGATTTTTGGATTGTCTTTTTGTAAATGGGAAATTAAAAGAGGAGTACGTGTACCGGCAACAACGTCTTCACCTTGAGCGTTAAATAAATATTCGCCATAGAAGTAGTTTTCGCCTGATGCAGCGTCACGTGTAAATGCAACACCTGTACCTGAATCTTCGCCCATATTGCCAAATACCATCGATTGAACACTAACAGCTGTTCCCCATTCGGCAGGGATATTGTTTAATTTTCTGTAAACAATCGCTCTTTCGTTCATCCATGATCCAAATACGGCACCAACAGCACCCCATAATTGTTTCATTGGATCTTCAGGAAAATCAACGCCTAATTTCTTTTTAATAACGGCTTTAAATGATTTTACTAAATCTTTTAAATCTTCAGCTGTAAATTCTGTATCTTTTGTAATATTTAAAGCTTTTTTCTTTGCTTCTAAAATTTCTTCAAAAGGATCTTCATCATGTTTTGTTTCAGGTTTTAAGCCTAATACAACATCGCCGTACATTGCAACAAAACGACGGTATGAATCGTAAGCAAATCTTGGATTTTTAGTTTTTTCGATTAAACCTTCAACAGTTTTATCATTTAAACCCAAGTTTAAAATTGTGTCCATCATTCCTGGCATTGATGCACGGGCACCGCTGCGTACTGAAACTAATAATGGATTTTTTACATCGCCAAATTTAGCGCCCATTTCTTTTTCAACTTTTTTCAAAGATAAAAGAACTTGAGCTTCTAATTCTTTTGGATATTTCTGTTTGTTTCCGTAATAATAGGTACAAACTTCAGTAGTAATAGAAAAACCTGCCGGAACCGGTAAACCGATATTAACCATTTCAGCAAGGTTTGCACCTTTTCCGCCTAATAGGTTTTTCATTTCTGCTTTACCGTCAGCTTTTTTACCACCGAAAAAATAAACATACTTTGGGGCTGCATTAGCCATTGAATATTCCTCCAAATGTGAATAATTGATTTTGTTTATTGATTTTCATTTTATCTGTTTAATATATTTTTTATTAGTGTTTCAAACTTTTCTTTTTCTTCGGGAATTAATTCTATTTTTAGATAATAAATATCTATATCATCAAATTCTTTTGCAAACTTTTTTAATTTAACCGCATCTTTTTGTGTAGTAATTACAGAATATGAATTTGTATCGTAAAATTTTTTTCTTATTAAACTAATCTCTTTTGAATCGTAATCTTTATGATCGGTAAATAATAATTTATTGCTGATATCTATTTTGCTGTTTTCCAATACCGATAAAAACGAATGTGGTTTTGCTATTCCGCACACAACAAGACTTTTTTGACCTATAAACTCGTCAACTTTATAATGTGTATGATTTTTAATATCAACAAATGAATTAGCCTTATAACCCACGTAAAAAACCGGTTTATTATCAAAATGTTTATTTATCTTAGACGGTATCTCGCGGTGTGGGGAGAATTTTTTGTTAATTAAAATAATATCCGCACGTTTGCATTCCGCAAATGGTTCGCGCATTAATCCCATTGGAAGCATTTGCTGCTGACTTTCCTTGGATATCACTAAAAATCTTTGATCAAAAATAAGTATATTAATATCTCTGTAAATCCACCTGTGCTGATAGGCGTCGTCAAGTACAATTGCATCAACATTTGAATCTTTAATTAATTTTTGTGCACCTTCAACACGTTTTTCACAAACAGCGGCCGGAACGTTACATTCTTCTGTTACTAAATATATTTCATCACCTGCATGAGCAACATCGGTAAATATTTTACTGCCGTTGCTTACATATAAATATCCGTGGGTTTTTCTTCTGTAACCGCGGCTTAACACCCCTGTATTAATACCCATCGTTTTTAATAGTTCAATTAAATAAATAACGGCAGGTGTTTTCCCTGAACCGCCAACGGTTATATTACCAATTGAAATTACTTTTGCAGAAACTTTTACGGTTTTTAAAAATCCATTATTAAATAATATATTTCTTACCTTAATAACAAGGGAATATATTAATGATAATGGGAATAATAAAAATCTTGTAAAATTCATAATTAATTTTCTGCTGATAATTGTAAATCGTTTAATCTAACTCCGAATTCCATTATCAATTGCGAAGTATTTTCATAACTTATAGTACTGTTTATATATATAGGTTCCGAATATGAAACAAAAACTTTGGAAAACAGTTTTGGGATTTCAAATTTATCCCAGCTATTTAATGTGTATTTGTTTTTATTTTTTACACCAACTAAAATTAGCGGCAGTCCCGATTTTTTTGAAATAACAACAGCTCCGGCTTTAAATTCGTTGGCCGGACCTTTTGGCCCGTCGGGAGTAATAGCAATCGAACAATTGCTTATTGCTTTTTCAACAAGCATATTAAGTGCTTCTTTACCGTTCATATTAGAAGAACCACGCTGCAATAAATATCCCCAGCGGTTTAAAACCCGCGTTAATAATTCCCCGTCTTTGCTGGGACTAACCAACGCCGCAATATTTTTATTACGATGTATATACCAAGGGATTAACATAGTACCATGCCAAAACGCTATTACGCTGTTACGGTTATTTTTAAATAACTGTTCGGTTTCTTTTGGCATCTTATATTTAATAGTTAATGTTTTACATAACAAGTTAATACTGTTATATAAAAACAAGCTGCCTAAAAAGCGTAAAATATTTTGTCTAATTTGTTTTAACTTCATTTATTATATTGCTTATAATTTTTGCTGCTTTGGACGAAGCACCAGTATTTCCCAATAAGTGCTTTAATCCGCTTAATTTATTTTTTAAGTTTAAATAATTGCTTTCATTTTCCAAAAAATACGAACATTTGGAAATAATATTGCTTTCGTTTACATCTTTTTGAATCAACTCGTAAACCAGGTTTTCGCCGGCTACAATATTAACCATTGCAATGTTTTTTATTTTTATTAATAATCTTCCCATCGCATAAGTTATTGCGCTTGTTGAATAAACCACAATAAAAGGTAATTCGAACAATGCTGTTTCAATAGTTGATGTGCCCGATTTAATTATTCCAAAATAAGAGTATTTTAGCAGTTCGTATGTATTCCCTTTAATAATGGAAAAATTATTTTCTTTTTTAAATGAGGATAATAAATTTTCATCAATATTGCCCGAACAGGCAACAACAACCTGCATATTAAATAATTTAGCAATTTGCGAAGCGGCTTTAATTGTTACAGGGAATATTCTTTCAATTTCCTGCAACCGGCTTCCCGGCATAACTAATAATATTTTTTTATTTTTATCTAAGTTATGTATACTATAAAATTCGTCTTTTTCAATAAATTTATAGTCGTTTAATCTTTCAATTAAAGGATGACCAACATACGAAACATTTACATTAAAACTTTGATAAAAATCTTTTTCAAACGGAAATACAACTATTACTTTATCAATAAGCTTTTTTATTTTCTTAATTCTTTTTTCACCCCAAGCCCAAAGCTGCGGAGGAATATAATAAACAATAGTTACACCAAGTTTTTTTATTTTTGCAGCAAAGTTTAAATTAAATCCTGGATAGTCAATTAAAATTACAGTTTTAATATCCTTTTCAATAACCGTATTATATAAATCGGTTCTAACTTTTCTTATAAACGGGAGATGTTTGATAACCTCAGCAAAACCCAAAAACGCCATATTGTTTATATGGTAGCTATGTTTTAATCCCGCTTTAATCATATTATCCCCACCAATACCAAAAAACTCGGTATTTGGGTTTAATTTGAAATATTCCGACATAAGAGCTGCACCATGCAAATCGCCTGATACTTCTCCGGCTATTATCATTATTCTGCTATTCAAATTGCTTTTACAACATAATAAATTATTATAATTATAACAACGCTGCTTATAGCCTGTAAAGTTCTCCTTTCGGATTTTAATCCGGCTTTAAGATTATAACTAGGCTGCTGTACGTCTTTATTTTGATATGGAAAAAATGAAGGTATCAAACGAGGTACGGCTTTTCTGTATTGATTATATTTTTCACCAAATGCGCTAACTAAATATTCCTCTTCGGTGTTTATAATTACCCAGTATTGCCAATAGAAAAAAACAAAAGCTGCAATCAGCAGATAAGGGAATAAAGCGTTAGACATTACACCAACACCGCAATATAAAAGCATATTACCCAAATACAACGGATTACGCACATAAGCATAAGGACCGCTGATAACAAGATAAGTTCCGCCTACACCGCCGGTTGTTCTTGTTTCGCTGCCGGCGTATGATACTCCCCACAGTCTAAAAAATTCGCCCAATAATATTAATCCAAAACCTGTAATCATTGTTAACAATGAAGGTTGTTGAAATATTACCATCAGCAATAAAAACGGTAGTGGTGAATAACTTCTGTATTTAAATACTTTTAATGAAAAATCACTCATAATTGTTATCCTTGAATATATACTTCATTTCTTTTTAATGAAGCCTGAAATCGTTTTTTTAATCTTTTTTTACTTTTTAATAATTCTAATTTTTCAATAACATCGTCAAAGTTTTTAAAGGGTGAAAATGTTATTCTGTTTATTTCGCAATATCTTAACAACGAATTTTTGGCAAAAATCAAATCACAAAATTGTGCGGGGCAAGTATCCGATAGTCCGTCACCAATATATATATTAAATTCCAAATCGCCGCTGTTGTTAATTATATGATTCCTTTTACAGTTGGCACAAATTCTACATTCCTCATCAGGATACGGAAATTCAGGAATCAGATTATTTTCAACAATATTAAGTTTATTACAATATACTTTTAGATTACTTAATTTTTCTCTTTTTAGAATATGTTTAATGTATAAGTCAAAACCATCGCTTACAACACAAACATTAAAATCTTTTGTTTTACAATATTCTACAAAATTATAAAATGTTTTATCAATACTAATTGTATCTAAAAAACTGTAAAATTTATCAATATCAAAATCTTTAACCGTTTTGCAAAACAACTTCCACGATTCAAAAGAACTTATTTTTCTATCAATCCATAATTTAATAATTTTATCAACTTCAACTTTATCTCCAAATTCCAGAAATAAAGATTCGCCTACATCACGGGTTGTAATAGTACCGTCAAAATCGACAAATATATTAAATTTGGTATTACTTGTTACTTGATCAAGATGCAACATTTATATCTTCGTTAAATTGAACGCCAACAAGTTTTGATATTCCTTCTTCCTGCATAGTAACTCCATACATATTTTCTGAAGCCTCCATAGTACGTTTGTTATGCGTAACTATAATAAATTGTGTATTGTTGCTAAACTCTTTTAATAAACGTGTAAAACGGTCAACGTTTGCATCATCAAGCGGGGCATCAACTTCATCTAATATACAAAACGGACTTGGTTTTACTAAATAAATAGCAAACAACAAAGCAGTAGCAGTTAAGGTTTTTTCACCTCCGGAAAGTAATTCAATTGAAGTTGGCCTTTTCCCTTTCGGTTTAGCCATAATTTCAATTTTCCCTTCCAAAGGATCAACGTTTTCTTCTAAAGTTAAATCGGCTTCATCGCCGGGGTCAAATAGGGTCTGGAAAATTCGCTTAAAATTAATTCTAATTTGGTCGAATGTTTCAATAAATAAATTTTGTGCGGTTTCGTTTATATCACGTATCGTTTTTATTAAATCTTTTTCGGAATTTACTAAATCATCGCGCTGCTTAACTAAAAATTCCATTCTTTCACGTTCTTCTTCATATTCGGAATAGGCAAGTAAATTAACCGGCCCTATATTTTTTAATCGGCTTTTTAGCGATGAAACTTCACTGTTTCTTTCCTGAAAATTAAATGTTTCAAAATCATCATATTCTCTTGCAGTAAGTTCAACGTTATACTCTTCTTTAATATGATTGATTAAATTTTCCAGTCTAATAGAAATTTCGCTCATTTTTACATCAATTGCGTGAATGCTGTCCGATGTTTTTTGGCGATTATTTCGTAATTTATTTAAGTTGGTTTCAAAAGTGGCGGATTCCTGTTTAATTACACTTAAATCTTTTTCTATTTTCTTTTCTTCGTTTACTAAAATCTGCCTGTCATAACTTACTTGATCTAAATCTATCTCTTTTTCTTCAACTATATTTTTATTTGAACTTATTTCTTCCTGTGCATTTGTAATATCTTTTTTACGTCTTTCAATAGAAGATATAATATTTTTTTTGGTTTCTTCACCACGCTGTATATCATTTCTAAAGTTTTGAATTTTTCCTTTTGTCCGTTCCAGTTCCAACATCTTTTGGTTAAAACTTGTTACGGTTTGCGAATAATTTTCTTCTAAACTTTTTAACTCCTGGTCAAATTCAGCAGCGGCTAATTTGATATTTGCTTTTTCCTCGCGTAAACCTGTTAAAGCTTCTTCCAAATCACTTATCTGTTTATCAAGACTATCAGATTCTTTTACAAATTCATTTATCTGCGAATGTGACTTTTCTACTTCTTCTTCCGATTTAGTTTTTTCAAATTCAAATTGCGCTATCTGTTTTTCTAATGTTGTAATGTCATTTTCTAAAAATTTACCTTGTTCCGATATTACCTTTAAATCAATATCCGCAACTTCGGTTTCAACTCTAACTATTTCTTCACGAATTTGTTCAAGTTTAGTATTTAAAACAGGATATTCATTTTTTAAATTTTCTAATAAAAGTTTTCTTCCAAACAATGAATCATCAAGATTTAACAACGATCCGGCTTCCACAATACCGCTGCTGTAAATAATATCACCTTCTAAGGTGGTAAAATTATATCCGGGGTACTTTTGGTTTAACTCAATAGCTGTTGTTAAATTTTCAACCATGGCAGTATTGGTTAATACTTTTTTAAAATATGGCTGCCATTGAGTTTCAGCTTGTACAAAATTTATAGCCCAACCTAAAAAGCCGTTCTCTTTTTCAATGCGTTTTATTTTTTTATTTGATCGGATAGTATCAATTCTGTCAAATAAGGTTTTCTTTTTATTTGTATTTCCGTTTAATAAATAAAACGATGCTTTTCCAAGTTCATTCTTTTTTAAATAATCTATTGCATTATTAAGCTCTTCTAAATTTTCAATAAGAAGATTATTAAGCACAAACTTTAACGATGATTCCAATGCGGGACGATATTTTTCATCAGTATTTCCAACATCGGCAAACAAACTAATCTCTTTTTCAGTCCACCCTTTGCTTTCAATTAAAACTTTTACGCCTTTAGATACCCCGTCAAGATTTGTAATTAATGTACTTATAAAACTGATTTTATCTTTTAACGCGTTTAATGTGCTCTTTAAATCTATTTCATTTTCTTTTAAACCGCTTAACTGCTTTTCCAAACCTTCTTTTAATGCTGTTTTTTCGGCATATAATTCTTCTGTTTCATGAAGCCGTTTTGTTGCCTTTTGTTTAGCAGTATCAAGTTCTTCTAAAAAGCCAACTGTTTTAGCTATTTTAGTAGTCACGTTTTGAATATTTTCGTTTAATTTTTGGATACTGTTATTAGCCCGGTTTAACGAAGATTTTAAGTTGCTTAGTTTATTTTCTTCCGAACTGAGATTTTTTTCAATAACAATTAGTTTCCCTGATTCGGATTTAATAAACTGCCGTTTTGTTTCAACTAATGTTTTTCTTTCGGTAACAAGATTTTTTAATTCTTCAATTTCAGTTTGTCGTTGCGAAATAGATTTTTCCGCATCAGCTAACATTTCTATATTATCTTCAATCGAAAATTCAGTATTTTCCAATTGTATTTCAAATTCTTCTATTTCACTGCTATATCTTAATAAATTTCTATCCTGCGATTTTATTCTTTCTTGCGAAATAGATATTGAATTTTGGATAGAATGCATTTTTTCAGTTTCAATTGAAGTTTTGCGTTGAATTTCGCGCAAATTTCTTTCAACTTCAATTATTCTGTCTCTGTATTTAACTAACTCTACTTCAATGGTTTTAATTTCTAAATCAATATTGTCTTTTTCTAAACTTAATATGTCACTCTGTTCGGTAAAATTGATTTTTTGAGCGTTAAATAACGAAAATTCTCTTTCAGCAAGGTCTATTTCTTTTTCGCGTAATACAGTTTGTATCTGATTATATTGATCTGCTTTTTTTGCCTGGCGTTCCAAAGTACGTACATTTTTTTCAACTTCGGAAACAATGTCATTAACACGGGTTAAATCGCCTTTTATTTCTTCCAACTTCTTTAAAGCAAGACGGCGGCGTAGTTTATACTTATTAACCCCTGCAGCTTCTTCAAACATCTTACGGCGTTCATCTGTTTTATTACTTAAAATAGTTTCAATCATTTTTAATTCTATAACAGAGTATGCGTTTGTACCCATACCTGTATCCATAAAAAGATTGGTAATATCTTTAAGTCTGCAAAGGTTTTTATTTAATAAATATTCACTTTCTCCCGAACGGAAAATTCGGCGTGTAATTGTTACTTCATTATATTCGGTAGGTAAAACACTATTATCGTTCACTAAAGTTAATGAAACTTCTGACATGCCCATCGGTTTTTTATTACGGGTACCGTTAAAAATAACGTTTTCCATTTTATCGCTTCGCAATGTACTGCTTTTTTGTTCACCTAACGACCAGCGTATTGCATCTACAATATTAGTTTTACCGCAGCCGTTGGGACCAACAATTCCGGTTATTCCTTTTGTAAAATTTACAACAGTTTTATTTGCAAATGATTTAAAGCCAAAAATTTCTAATTTAGATAGATACAATAATTCACCAAATAAATTATAACAACTTAAATTGGCTAAATGAATTCATAATAAAGTCAAAAGTTGAATCACTTAGCTGTAAACTGAATAAAATTGCACCGCTGACAAAAACCACAAATAAAAAGCTGAATAAATAGACCATAAACGGTACTACATCAAATATTACGTAAACCCCTTTTAATAAACGTTGAATCATCCATAAAGCATAAAGTGTCAAAAACATATAAACAAAAAAGTTGGCAATGTTTAATGCAAGCACTTTATATAAAACAAGTTCAACAGGAAGTAATAATGCTAGTGGCAAAAATGCCCAAATTACAACAAAATAGATACTTGAAAAATATACTTTTATACGTACAAAAAACGCTGCACCTTTTATTACAGCAGCCAATAATAAAAACATAAATGCTGATATTATAAACAAATAGATAAAACTTGCTACCGGGTTCCAAGCTAAATATGTTACAAGTTCAAGAAGCCACGAAAGTCCGGTTGATATTACAATTTTTTCCAATAAAATGTTTGCGCGTAATGCAAAAAGCAAATTAGTTAATAATAACGAATGAGCTCCTGCTAATATAACCAGCAAAATATTTGCGTGAAATCCCGATAAAATTCTTTGGTCGCGGATATCAGCAAAAAAGTTGTACGGACGAACTAAAGCACGGGTTGCATCTTCGCGGAATTTTCTGCGCGCGTTAATAAACAACGCGGTCAAAATTGAAAGGAACAAACTGATTATGATAAAAAAGAAAGGTGTATCATCTAATTTTTTACCAATAGGAATTGTTACTTTTTCACTTTCACTAAGTTTTGATTTAATTACTTTATACGAAATTCTATTGGTATTTCTATCAATGCCTAAAATACCAATTTTGTAAATATTGTTTTCGTTATATCCGGCGTAAAATGAAGGTGCATTACCTGTAAAATCGAATGCAGTATTTAGAAATAAACCGGGAATCTCATTTTTTTTGGAAAAGTCAAGCAGATCTTCAAAATAATCGGCTTGCGCTTCCAATGAATACGGCGTTAAATAACCGTTTGAACTGCCTGTAAATGTTGGATAAGTGGCTTCGCTTATAAATAATTTTTCTTTGCCAATTTTTTCAATACTTTTTAAGTACAAATCAAATTTTTCGCTTATTGTAGCAGAAAACAATTCAACACCATATAAATCTAAATTAGCAACTGTTTCGGTTGGGAAACCGATAAAAGAGGCATAACTAAATTTGGATGTGGTATTTTTTATTATTGATGCTAAATGTGAAATAAATTGATTGTTATCATCCGATTCAGGCAAAAACGAACTTCCAACTCCAATTGCCGCAACTGACGAATAATTTGAATAACAATTTATAATTGCTTTTAAGTATTCACTTGAAAGTGAAACAAAGTTAGGATCTGTTAATAAACTTGTTGGTATTGAGTTGATAGGAACTTCAACATAAGCCAAAAGACCTAATTTTTCGCACATGTATAAAGCATAAGGGTTTGGAGTTGAATGGGCAAAACGGACCGCATTAAAACCCATATCCTTAATTATTCTTAAATCGTTTTCAATTTGTCTAAAACTGACTAAATTACCATATTTAAAGTTATTAAGATAATAAGTAGTACCTGTAATTGGAGTTTCGGTTTTGTTAAAATAAGCCTTGCCATTTTTTAAATCAAGGTTGTAAAAAGATATCTGCTGGCGGTATCTATCAAGTACTACATCTTGGTATAAAAGTTTTACATCATAAACATAATTGTTAGGATCGTTAAAACTCCACAATCTTGGATTTGAAGCTTCAAAATTTAAATCAACTTTGGTTAATTCGGATTGATTTAAATTTACACTGCTTCTATATGTAGCTAACTGGCTTTTATCTTTTGCGTTATAAATTGTTATATCAACAGCAAATGGTAAAGGATACGAAGCTTTAAAATCGCGGTTTTTATCTTTAAATCTTTTTTTATCTATTGAAACATTAAAAGAAAGTTTAACTCTGCTTAAATCGCCGGAAAGTGAATATTTATTATTAACATTGGCAATATTTATAATTGGTGTTAATTTCATATAAATATCACGGGTTATTCCGCCAAAATCCTGTGCAAACAAAAACTTGTGACTTACAGGAATGGTATTTTCCGAATCGTAATTGCGTATAATTTTAATTATTAATTTGTTGGCCGCCGAATATTTTAACACATCCTTGGCTAAATCAACCGTAAAAGGAAGCTCACCGCCAATTGATTTATAAACCATCAGGTTATTTATATAAACTTCGGCAGTATGGTTTAAACCAAGGAAATATAACCTCACGTTATTATTGTTTATATCATTTTGAGTAAGCGTAAAGCTTTTTTCAAAATATAAAACTTTTTGTCCTTCAAATGCAGCCGGGCTGGTTATTGAAGAGACTTTGGGCGACTCTTTATCAATGTACGCTTTCCACCCTTTGTTTAGTGCAATTATTTTATTATACCTGTTAGCATTAAAAAATAGTGAATCGGTATTGGAAAAATTGTTTGCGTTAATTTCTTTAATTGTTACTTGAGAAAATAACTGAAATGATAAAGATAAATAGATAAGACAAAAAAACGAAAATTTTACGTTGCGCATATTTTTAAGCAAAATTATAAATTAAGATAGTAAAAATACGAAATAAAAGAGGGCAAATCAATGAAATTAAATAGTTACGTCTATTTAGGTTGTTTTTGACTGCAAAAATCTTTACAATTATCAATGTATATTTTGTCTTTTTTTAGTTTGCCTTTTTGTTGATTTGTTTTTGTTTGTATAACAAAATTGGCAATACATACATGTACTTCAATATAAATATTTTTCAAATTTACGTTATTTATAATAACCCCGATTTTTTATTTTTATTCCCACCAATTTGTTTTTTTTTGTGTTTTATTTCCATTCTATAATATTATTTTCTTTTTACAATTCTCAATCCGGCTTTATGCTTGACAAATAATACTTACATATCTATATTTGTTTAACTAATTAAACGAGCAATTTTATGAGTAGATTTGAATTAGGAATGTCACTGGGTTATTTAATTAATAAATCAAGTTCAATAATGCGGATTTATTTAAATAAAGAATTTAGTAAACATAATATTGATGCAAGCTCGGAGAGGTGGGGTCTTCTAAATATTGTTAAAGCTTGTCCTGGACTTACCCAAAGCGAAATTGCCACTCGCAGTTTTAAAGATAAAACAAATGTTACACGTATGCTTGACGTGTTGGAAAAACACGGACACATTGAAAGACGTGAAAATTTAAATGACAAACGAACTTATAATATTTTCATTACCGATAAAGGTTTAACATTGCTTGAGCAACTGGTTCCTATTGTTATGAGCATGAACGCTGCAGCATGTAAAAACTTTACCCCGGATGAGATGAAACAACTACACTTTCTCCTAAATAAACTTCTAAATACTATCACCGAACAATAATTTTTTTTCGAATTACAACCTTCACCACACAACAACATTTGTCTTGAACTGTGATTCGTTTGATTATAATGATTAACATGATTTTGTTTTATTTCCAAACATATTCCTTTGGGCTACATTTGTATTATATAAGCCCCCTTATGTCACCCGTTCCGGGTTTGTTTTTTTGGTATTTTATTTTGCTATAAAAATGTCATCCCGTCGGGATTAAAACAAACCAACAATTTGTCTTAAACTATGATTCATATGATTACAATGATTAACATGATTTTGCCTAAACTTCGGAGAAGTTTAATGTCTGTAACAACAAACACAGTCACAAAACTGAGCTTCGGAGAAGCTCCATGTGGATAAAGATTATAACCATCCTCGTTAGTCCACCACTTGTACATTGTCCTCTTCCAGAGTACTTTTTGTAGGAGGTGGTTTTTTAATTACAGCCATTCATCTACGCTGTAGATGTAAACATTGGGCTGGACTGTGATTCGTTTGCTTATAATGATTGATGTGATTTTGTTTTATTTTCAAACATATTCCTTTGGGCTACATTTATATTATATAAGCCCCCTTATGTCACCCGTTCCGGGTTTGTTTTTGTGGTGTATTGTTTTTTTCTATAAAAATGTCATCCCTGTTATGTTAAAAGTCAATAGTCCATAATAATATTTTTATTCTTTTCGCAAAAAAGTTAAATTTATAATAATATTTCCCACTCTTTTTTTAATAAAATACGATATTTTATTCTTTGTTTGCATAGCTTATGGATTAAGGAGGGTGAGGGTAAATTTATATTTCTCCTTATAGGTAATTATCCAAAGGTTATGTAAGATACTAGTGAATACCATTGTATAACAAAAAGAGTTTTTTCATTTGCTTTTATAGTTGCATAATTATCTCACAATTATTTCGAGAATAATAATTTAATTTCTTTATAATAAATCAACCTGTTATAAACAGTCATCCTTAATTATTATTTCTAAAAGGAGCTGCAAGATATATAATTAAATCAAAAATGTATCGCCGCAATCTTCGGGCAACAAAACTGAGTTTTGCAAGGGATGAACAACGGTCAATACTAACAATTATTTAATAAAGAAAATATATTATTCCTCGATTAATTATAAATTCGTTTTTTTATTCTTTTTACTACATTATTCAACAACTGATAACGAGTATGGTATTTCATTTTTCCAAACAGTCATTATTCTATTAAGAAGCTTCTTTGCTATTTTTATTATTGCAGCTTGTGATTTCATGCGAACTTTGAGTTGTGCAAATCTTAAAGCTAATGCAGGATCCATTCTCGATGCTATCCAAGATGCTTCTATTAAAAGATTTCTTAAATATCCATTCTGTCTATTTGTTATCCCGCATACAACTTCCTTTGCCCCTGAAGAACGAGTCGATGGTACCAATCCTACAAAAGAACAAAATTCATCCAGTTTCTTAAAGCGGTTGATATCCATTATTTCGGTATAAAAAGATATAGCCGTTATAAATCCAATCCCGGGTATTGTCATCAATAATGGTACTATTTTTTGTGCTTTTTTATCTTCTTCCGTGTATTTCGCTAATTCTTCCACCACCTTAGCTATTTGTTCTTCTAAGTATACTAAATTATCAATGAGCATATTCAAGGTTATTTGTGTCTCAGGATAATTGAATTTAATAGTTCTTAAATAATCAATAAATTTTTTACTCCAGTATTTCCCTTTAATATTCTCAGGGAATATTATCCCGTTATAATTTAAGAGTGATTTAATTTGATTCTTCTTTCTTGTTCGATCAGCAATTAGTTGATCTCTTAATCGGCGTAACGACCTTAACGATTCTTCTGCTTCTGTTGGTATTCTGATTCCGGTTAAACTTTTATTAGCAAGTTCTCTTGCTAATTTCTTTGAATCTCTGCGATCATTTTTTTGATCTTTTTCCTTATGGGTAGTTGGAATATCGGCAGCATTAACAACAATGTTTTTAATACCTCCGTTTATTAGATCTCTATGTATCCAAAAGCCACTATAGCTTGCCTCATAGGCAGAATAGTAGTTTCCATTTGGATAATTCTTTTTTAAGTGTGTTACAAGTTGTTGAGGTTTTGGCTCCATGCAATAAGTTGTCAGCCACCTATCCTCAAGATTTATTGTAACTTTCCAAGTCGCTTTGTGTGTATCCAACCCCACATAAATATTTTGATTTGTATAATCCACTTTTTTTTCGTTATTTTGTGTTTGCATTTGAGTATCCTTTACTGTTGTTATTATTTGTTTAAAAGTAATTAACTAATTAGATATTATTATAAATAAATTAAAACTAATTTACAGAAAGGATACTCTTTCTTTTTCTGCTTTTAAACATAATATCTTCGGGATTAAAACAAACCAACAATTTGTCTTGAACTATGATTCGTGTGATTATAATGATTAACATGATTTTGCCTAAACTTCGGAGAAGTTTAATGTCTGTAACAACAAACACTCCCCCCAAAAACCGAGCTTCGGAGAAGCTCCATGAAAATTTTAATATTGTTTTGAACCGTGATCTGTATTATTTATTTGATTACCATTATTTCGTTATTTTTATATAACATATTTACTTACGCTATTGGTATATTATATAATTTTTCCTTTTAATCCCAACGGGATGATATTATTATAGCCCCACAACGCCCCCAATAAACCAAACCCCGGAGGTGGTGACATTGGTTTATATTTACAATATCCTATTTTCATTTTGATATTCCATTATAAATCAGCTTCATTTCTGTTACATTATTTGACATTATATAAAAATATTGTTATTTTGTAACAGAGAGTATTAAATAAATAATAAAACAAATCAATGGAAAAGAATAATATTTTAAGCGAAAACCTTATTAATCTAAGGGAAAAGTTTGGCTATTCAGGAACATTTGTAGCCGATTATCTTGGAGTTACACCTCAAGCCGTAACACAGTACGAAAACAACTCAAGATCTATTCCTGTAGCTGTAGTTGAAAAATTGGCCTTACTTTATAATGTTTCCGAATACGATTTGTACGAAAAGAATCCGGAAAGGCAGTGTCTTTTATCATCTTTTGCATTTCGTGCTAACGAATTTACCGCTGAAGATATGGTGGAGATTTCAAAGTTTAAGAAAATTATTTATAATTATATTAATATGGCTACAGCATTAAAAAATGAGAATTAACAAGGTTAGCTTAGAAAAAAAAGCAATGGAATTTAGACTTAACAATGGTTTAAGTTTAATTGAACCAATACATTTAAAAAACGTGTTACAACAGAACAATATTTTAACTGTTTTTTTAGGGTTAGGTGATAGTTTTTCGGGGATGGCCGTTAAAATAAATGATGGAGTATTTACAAAAAGATTCATTCTGGTAAACAGTAACCATACAATAGGCCGGCAGCATTTTACAATCTGTCATGAACTGTATCATCTTTACTTTCAAGAAAATTTCAAGTCGGCAGTTAGTAAACAAAAAACTTTTGACCCAAAAGGTGATCCCGAAGAATATAAAGCTGATTTATTTGCATCATATCTTTTATTGCCGGATGGTGGTATTAAGTCATTGATTCCTGACGAAGAGTATTATACAAACAAAATTACACTCAAAACAATCCTTGCTATTGAACAGTATTATTCTTGTTCAAGAAGTGCCTTATTAAACAGATTAAAAGACTTAAATCTGATTGACAACAAAGTTATGCTTAACTTATCCGAAAATATAACAAAAAACGCAATACTTTATGGTTATAATACAACTTTATATAAAAAGGGAAACGAAGGTATTGTAATTGGCGATTATGGTCCCAAAGCAAGAGAATTATTTGATAAGGGTATTATTTCAGAAAGTTCGTATTTTTCGTTATTGGAAGACATAGGCAAAGATTTATCAGAAATTGACAACCAAACTGATAATGAATAAATCGGCCAAAATAATACTCGTTGATGCTGATGTAATTTCTCATTTTATTTCATGCGGCGAATTATTATTACTTCATAAAATTTTGGAACCACACACAATTGTAATACCGGATATTGTTTATAAAGAAATAACAAGAATTCCATCTCGAAAAAACACTTTAGATAATGTGATTAATTTAACAAAAAAAATTACCATTATGCCTTTCCCTGATGATAGTTTTGAAATAAAAATGGAATTTGCTTTAATAAAGAAAAACAACCCTCTTATTGGCGATGGTGAACGTGCATGTATGGCAATTGCTAAATATAATAAAAATATTATTGCAAGCAGTAATTTTAGAGACATTGTGCCATATTGCCAAGCTAACAATATTTTTTATTTAGGAACTTTAGACATTCTTTATATTGCACTTAAAAATAATATTTTTGATAATGTTAGATGTGATTTGTTTATTTCCACCGCTAAAACGAAAAACAATGCTAAATTCCCACACGGTATAACATCCATTACTCAATATATTCCCAAAGACCTCAGTTTTTTATAACCACTATTTTGATGTAATCTTTTATAAGTCAAGACTAAAACATTCACCTGTACATTCTCCAATTAATGATTTGCGTGATTAAATTAATTGCCATGATTTTGCCTAAACTTCGGAGAAGTTTAATGTCTGTAACAACACACACTCCCGCAAAACCGAACTTCGGCGAATTTCCATGTAAATTTTAACGTTGTCTAAATTATGATTTGTGTGATTTGGATGATTTCCATAATTTTTAATTCTTTTTATTATATTAATTTGAGATACGTTTAGATTATATTAGCCCCCTTATGTCACCCGTTCCGGGTTTGTTTTTTTGGTATTTTATTTTGCTATAAAAATGTCATCCCGTCGGGATTAAAACAAACCAACAATTTGTCTGAACTATGATTCATATGATTACAATGATTAACATGATTTTGCCTAAACTTCGGAGAAGTTTAATGTCTGTAACAACACACACTCCCACAAAACCGAGCTTCGGCGAAGCTCCATGTAAATTTTAATTTTGTCTTGAACTAAGATTTTTATGATTATAATGATTACCATGATTTTTTTATTTTTGCACAACATATTTGCTTGTGTTATTAGTATATTATATAATTTTTTCTTTTAATCGATATTATTATAGCCCAAAACGCACCATCAAACAAAAACCCAGAGGTGGTTATAAGAGAAATTTTCCTCTTGCCTTTATTAGTTGCTATATCTATATTTGTTGCAACAATTATTATCAGGTTTATATGAACGAATTTGATTTTGAGAAATCATTAGGATATTTATTAAGCAAAACAAATGCAATTATGCGTTTAAGTTTTAACAAGGCAATTAACCAAAACGGCTTGGATGCCAGCGCGGAACAATGGGGCATTTTAAATATTGTAAAAACTTTTCCGGGGTTAACCCAAAGCGAAATTGCCCTGCGCAGTTTAAAAGACAAAACTAACGTTACGCGTATGCTTGATGTACTTGAAAAAAAAGGATGTATTGAAAGGCGTAGTGATAAAACCGACAGAAGAATTTATAATATATATATTACAAATGCAGGCAAAAAGCTAATTGAAAAAATTGAACCTATTGCTAATAATGTTAACCAACAAGCTGTTAAAAATTTAACGCCAAAAGAAACTGAACAGCTACGTAAATTACTTAACAAATTATTTAATACACTTGCGGAATGACCATGAAAACTATAAGAGAACAAACAATAATATTAACTGAAAAATTAGCTCTTACTTATTTACCGGTTGGTTTAATGTATGCCTATAAAAGACCGGAAGACGCATTAAGTTTAAAAACAAAAGGAAACGGCTGTATTGCACCCCTTATATTTTCCGCTTCAAAAGGTAAGGTTGTGGCAATTGATAAAGACACAACCGGGTACCCGTGTTCCGCATTTTATTTAGGTTACCAGAAGTGGATATTTAACGGAATTGAATATTTTTTATCGGATGGTCCTTTTCCCGGCCGCGAATGTGAATGTTTTACAAAAACCCCGCAGCTTGCAAAAGATTATGTTACATCTTTAATTCCAGAAGAAGAAAGACTAGGTGCTGTTGTTTTTAAACCTGTTCAAATGTTTTTAGAAGAAGAGAAACCGGAGGTTGTAATATTGTTCGCTAATCCCGACCAAATGAGTGCCCTAGTGTTTTTATTACACTACAACCAGCCGCAGCTATTAGATAGAGTGATAACCGGATTTGCGTCATCCTGTGCCGCTGTAACAACATTTCCATTAAAGTTTGCAAAAGAAGGACAAAATAAAGCATTTTGGGGTTTTCACGACATATCAACCCGCCCGGTTTTTCCCGCTGACATTACATCCATAGCAATGCCGCTGCCGTTATATCAAGAGATGTGCAATAATATTGAAGGGAGTTTTTTATTTACATCCCATTGGGAAAAAGTATTAAATAGGATTAAAAAACAATAAATGTTCAATAGCTGTAATTTGGAATTTGTAATATTTAATAAACGTTAAATTTATTTATGCTTTTATTTAATTTTATTGCGTTTGAATAATGTAAAATATATTTTATAAAGTTAATCAATTTATTAGAGGCGGAAATTGGGAAATAATATCTTAATAAAGGAAGAAGAATCCGATTTATTGGAAGAAAAGAAAACTGTACCAGTTACAACAAAAAAACAGAGCAATCCACTCTTAATCATTTTTAAAGCCGCCGCTTTTTTTGCTTTAATAACTTCCGGTTATAGTATATTAAAACCGAACATTTATTTTAAGGTTGTTAGTGCCAATTTAATTCCAATTGATTTTGTGCAGGATTTAACTACTTTTATTATTTCAGGTATTATGCTGTTTATAGTTTTTACAAAAAAAATCAAACCTTTATATATGCAATTAATATTTCTTTGTTTTTTTAGTTATACATTTTACATATATGGAATTTTTACAATAGAGAGATATTATAATTATTTGTACTTTAATTACTTAACCGTTTTCGGCCTATCGTTTTACGGAATGGTTTTAACATTTGCCGCCATAAATAAAGAAAGCAAAATATATGTCACTCTGCCAAATAATGTAAAAAATATTTCCATAGCCGCATTATTGTTAATACCGGTTATATTTTTACCCATGTGGGGCGCAAAAATACTTGAATTAATTAACAACAATACTAAACCGGAGTTTTATTATTCCGTATATTTGTTCGATTTAAGTATATACATGCCAATGTATATTATTGTTGCAATCCTGTTATATAAACGAGTTCAATTAGGGATTTTGCTTGCACCCTTTTTATTTATACTAGTTTTTCCAATGTTATTTCCGGTTGCAATTGGCGAGTTTATTAAACCATGGTATAATTTAACAGGTGATATATCGGCAGGAGCTATAAATTTAGGAATAACACTAATTTATGCATCTCTAAGTTTTTATTATTTTAAAAAATTAGAAATTAATTAATGTTTAATTTAATTACTCTTCTTTTGCTGTAATAAAAAAACCCAGCATATCTTTTTCCAACGATTGAACAGGTGTTTCAACAATTCTACCTAATTCTTTCCCTTCTTTGTAAAAAATAAAAGTGGGGACAAATTTAATATCCAAACTGTCAGTTTCGTCAGCTACACCTTTTTTTTCTCTGTTAACATTTATACAAGTAATTTTATCGGCTGGTAAAGTCATTGAATCCATAATTTTATAAAATCTAGGAACTTCTCTCCTGCTATCGCTGCACCAAGTAGCCATAATAATTTTAATTTTAACATCTTTTAACAGTTCTTTTAAAGTCCCGGTACTTTCGGTATCAACAACATATTCTTCATATTCCGAATCAAACCATCCCGAATATACAGTATCGCTAAAAGCCGCTCTATCGCAAACCCCAATTAAACATTCTTTGCCCGATTTATCATCAAAAAAAGTAAAACTATTTTCGTTTTGTGCTAACATTGTTACCGTAAATATTAAGTAAAAAAATATAATATTTTTCATATTTCACCTTTAATTATTATTGCGTTTATCTAAACCCCAAAATAATTTAGTGCGCAAAGTTTCAAAATAACTTGTTGAATGTGTATGAATTAATTTTACGCTTTTTGCGCTTTTTTTAATATAAAACTCAACCGGAGGAGTAATATTTATTACTCTTTGTCCATCGGAATTAATTTGGACATCGGTATGCATAGATTTTGCAATTATTTTTATTTCCTGTTTGTCGGATAATACCAACGGGCGCATTGTTAAGGAATGCGCCGAAACAGGACTTATAGTAATAACATCGGCAAAAGGACTTACAATTGGCCCACCAACTGATAAGGAATAACCTGTTGATCCGGTAGGTGTAGCAATAATTAAACCATCGGCTAAAAATGTTGTAACATACACATCATCAACAAATATTGTAAGTTCAATCATTTTAGGCCATGGGCCTTTTTCTACCACAAAATCGTTTATTGCATATAATTTTTCCCCAATATCATTCGAACAATAGCCTTCCAGGACCATTCGTTCTTCAATTGAGTAATTTTTATTTTTAATATCTTTTATAAATCCGTCAAGATTATTAACGTCATACTCTGCCAAAAACCCCAATTTACCTAAATTAACTCCTAGTATAGGAATGTTTTTATTTAATGTATGATATGCTGTATTAAGCATTGTGCCGTCACCCCCAATAGAAACGGCTAAAGTACATACATCAAACAGTTCCGAATCATCTAAATATTTAGCTTCTTTAAGAATATCACTAAATCTATCGTTATACTTTAACAAACTGCTGCTTATAAAAAAATCGAAATCGTTTTCTTTAATTTTTTTAACAACGTTACAAACGACTTCCAAAATATTTTGTTTAGATATGTTGGGTATAATTCCAATAACCATTTTATTCTCCGGTAAACTTGTAATTATTCAATTCCCATAACTTACTATATTTTGTAAAAACATAATTCGCGGAAAAAACAGAAAGAACAAATCCCGGGAAACCATCTAAAAAACCAAATCTAAACAGATACATTTTAACAAATAAAAACAGCGGACGTAAAATTATATCAGTTCGGCTTATTTTTTTAGGTTTTGCAAACATTTCATTTGCGGCAAGAGTTGTATATTTATTAAATTTTTCATAATAATGGAATATGTTTGGATCGGTATAATGTTCTAAATCGCTTTTTAATATACCAGTTAAACCATTTGTTATTAATTCTTCGTGCACTTCATTATTGTTAAAAGAACTTTCATTTTTATTAAACAATCTAGGCACATATCCCGGATACCACCCGCAATGTTTAATCCAACGACCTAAAAAATAAGCGCGGCGGGCAACCTTAAAAGCCGTATATGGTGCTTTAGTGTTTTTTAGATTAACAAGTTCAAATTTAAGCTCTTCGGTTAAACATTCGTCTGCATCAATCCACAATACCCAATCGTATTTAGTATTTTCAATAGCAAATGTTTTGGTTTTAGCATAACCCATCCAATCGGCCTGAATACAATTTACATTATACGATTTAACAACCTGTAAAGTATTATCAGTACTGGAATTATCCACAACAACAACAATATCATCAATACAGTTTATTAAACTACTAATACAACGCTTAATGTTTTGTTCTTCGTTTTTAGCAATAATAATTGCCGATAATTTATTAATTGGAAAATTTTTATCAATCATTTTGTGCTGTTTTCTTATTAAACAAATTATAAAATGCTATATTCAAGCCAACCAAAAACCACACTAATGTAATAATTTCATGGTCCCCAAAATTCCATTCAGCCAATCCCGAAAATAAAAATCCCACAAACATGCCTAAAACTCCAAGCGAAAATGAGGACACAAAAGGAACATTTTTTAGTTTTTTATATATTTTAATATTCAAGGTTAAAATTTTGTAAAATAAATACATAACCGCAAAAAAGCCAAACAAACCAAGTATTGCTATTAAATGGACATAGTTATTGTGCAAATGTCCAAAATTTTCTTTTTCATAAGAACTTTTGTATTTTTTATAAATTGGAATTAAATCAATATCACCTACCCCAAAAAATGGGTTGTCTTTAAATATTCTATATCCGGTTGCCCATTGATTCATCCTTTCAATGTTGGTAATATGATACGGATCAAATATTGATCCAATTCTATTGCGTTTGGTATAAGCACACAATAACGAATCACCACTGACGTATAATCCCATGCCAAATAGTGCAATTGGTACTATTTTATTTTTGTACTTTTCGTAATATAATTGGTCTTTAAATTCAAGTTTATATAAATCACCTTGTACTGTAATTCCATGTAAAATATTATTTACCTTAAAATAATGAACAAGTCCTTTAAGTTTTGTTATAAGTTGGTTTTGTTTTACCATTTTATTCGAATCAATACTAAAAACCTTAAGTCCGCCGTCTTCTTGGAAAAGGATAAAATTTTCCCCTTGATAAACTGTAGCTAAAGACGCTTCTTTTTTATATTCAAATATTTTTCCCTTTGGAAACCCATCCATACATGAATATACAACTAATCCCTTTTTATTTAACGAATAGAAGCTGAAAAAGTTTTTGTTTACATCAAAATTCTCAAATTCTTTAAGGTCTTTAAAATTTATTTGTTGAGTTAATTTTTCAGGATTTAACATAACAGTTAATCCGTTGTCATATTTTTGCAAATAAAGCTTATCATCAAATGTTTTGATATTAACAATTTTCCCGGAGGATAAAAACTCACCTGTCTTTTTCAGTTTACCATCTACATTTTTATAAACAGAAAATCGCGAACCGCACAAATAAACAGCATAATAGTCCCCACTCCATCTATCAATTTTTCCGGCCGGTGTTGTAGATTTTATGTTTTGTACAATTTTATTGCACTTAATGTTAAGTAATCCATTCTGAAAATCTGCAATAAACAAATTTTCCCCGGCTGTTATAACGCTAGTAGCCTTTCCATCTGTATCGATTTTTTGAATTTCTTCCACATTATTATTCGCAATTTTATAAATCTGCACAAAACTTTGGTTTTTAACAACCAACAAATAGGCTACAACGGCAACAAAGGGTATTACAACATAAAGCCATTTCTTTTTTACTAATAGAATAATAACCATTCCCATTGCACCGCCTAACCATGCCGCACGCGAATAATTTGCAATTAAAGAAACAAATGACATTAAAAACAGAACAAACACAAAAACTCTATACTTAATATTATGCTTCTCATTTATCAAAAATGCAAATAAAATAATTGTTATAAAACTAATAATACCGCCGGCTGTCATTACATATTTAAATAAGGAAGGACCTTTTGATTCAACCGCATATAATTTTGCTAAAAGATACTCGTAAGCAACTACTAAATAAATAGCCACCATAAGTATTGCCGCACCAATAAATATTTTTACAATTAGTTTTCCTTTATCTTCGGAATCAATTGATGCAGAAAACAAATAAAGCATTGGCAGTAATAATGCTCTTTTTAATAAATTATTAAATGCATTTGGATGATTATTAGATAATATAGCCGAGATTAATTCGGCGGTTAAAAACAATAAAATTGCAATCCCCAATCCGTTTTTCTTAAATGGATTCTCTTTTGTAATATAATACTTTACTAAAACCAATACTAAAGCACCATAATAACCTATTTGATTAACAAATATCGAATTTGTTAAACTGACTAAAAATATCACAATAAAAACAAAAATTGCGGAATCAATTATTTTAATTTTTTTTGAGTTATCCATTATTTCCTAAATTGAAGTTCATAAAGTTTTTTATAAATTCCTTTTTCATCCAATAACAAATTGTCATGTTTGCCTGATTGAACTATTTGACCATTATCAATTACAATAATTTTATCGGAGTTTCTAATAGTACTTAATCTATGAGCAATTACAAATGTTGTTCTATCCTTCATCAATCTTTCAATTGCTTCCTGCACTAATGCTTCCGACTCATTGTCCAGCGCTGAAGTAGCCTCATCCAGAATCATAATTGGCGGATTTTTTAGTAATGCCCTTGCAATCGAAATTCTTTGTCTTTGACCGCCGGACAATTTTGTTCCTCTTTCGCCAATTACAGTATCATATCCTTTTGATAATTCCATAATAAAATTGTGCGCGTTAGCAGCTTTTGAAGCATTTATTAATTCTTCTTCGGGATAATTTTCCATTCCATAAGCAATGTTACTGCGCACTGATTCGTTAAAAAGGACTGTTTCCTGCGTAACAATTCCCATCAACGCCCTTAAGTTTTCAACTTTAATTTCTTTAATGTTAACACCATCCATCAAAATTGCTCCCACAGACGGATCATAAAATCTTGGCAATAAATCAACTAAAGTTGTTTTACCGCCGCCGCTGCTGCCAACCAGCGCAATTACTTCTCCTTTTTTTACACCAAAATTAATTCCCGATAATACTAACTCATCCGAATCATCGTAATGAAAATCTAAATTCTTAAATTCAATATTGCTTTTAAACTCTTTTACAAAAATTGGATTCTTCACATCTTTTATTTGTGGTTCGATATCCATAATTTCAAAAATTCTATCTCCCGCCGCACTAGATTCCTGAATACGATTATTTACACCACTTAACTCTTTAATAGGAGGCATTAATTGGAAAATAGAGAACAAAAAACCTAAAAACTCGCTTGCGTTAATTGATTTATCAACAAGAACTAAAACTCCGCCATAATAAATTATAATTGCTCCAACCAACACACTTAAAAACTCAGTAAGAGGACTTGCCGCATTTTTAATACGGGTAAGTTTAATTACAAGTTTAAAATAGTTTTTTGTTTCGGTTTTAAACTTTTTATTTTCGTAATTTTCTTTACCAAATGCTTTTACAATTTTTACACCCGATATAGTTTCATGCAATATTGTAGTAATATCGGCCATTTTTTCCTGTATAATTGCACTATGTTTACGCAAATGCAATCCAATATAACCAATAATTAATAACGAAAATGGCAAAATTCCCAATGCAAATAATGTAAGTTTCCAACTAATTGATATTGCAATACCTAAAAACACAACAATAGTTATAGGCTCTCTAATCATATTCAAAAACACAGTAGATACACTGGATTGAATAATATTTACATCATTAGTAATACGCGAAATAAGATGTCCCGTTTTTTCATTTTTAAAAAAACTCATCGGTAAATCATGTAAATGCGTATAAGCCGCGTCCCTAATATCTTTAACAACCCCCTGCTCAACATAAGCAAGATAATAGGACTGCATAAACCCGAAGAAGTTTTTTCCAAAAAACGCAATAATTACCAGAAGAGAAATTTTCAATAAAATATCTTTTGTCGTTCCCGAAAAAATAAACTCTTTTGCTTTTGCAGAAAACACACTCATCGTTTTTTCAACAATGTTTGTTCTTTTATTTTCCGCGGGTTTAGTTTCTTTTACTTGTTCGGTAGTTTGACCATTATCCTTGAATAATGTATCTAAAAGCGGAATTGTAAGATATACTGAAGCTCCATTTAATATTGCATAAAATATTGTACAAATAACCGATAATGTTAAATGTTTCCAATATGGTTTTACATAACCTAATATTCTAAAATATGTTTTCACTATTTCTCAATTTAAATTTAATGTTTTTAAGGCACAACCTTGTCTGGTTTCAATTGTATGATATATATCATTTTTTTTCATATCAAAAAATACAATTTTTTTTGACGTAATGGTATTTTGTTCATATATTAAATAATCGCCTCTAATAAAAAAATCCGCGGGTGCGGAATTTTCTATCACCTGCCTCATCTCTTTAGTTTTTATATCGTATAACATAAGCATTGATGATATTTTAGCTTCTATTGTTTGTTCATCATATTTTTCAAAATACAAAACACAATAGTGCTCCTGTATATCCCAATCTATTTTTGCTACGGAATAATCAGTTGAGGTAATATATTCTTTAACTTTTGTTGTCAAATTTTTGTAAAATATTTTTGTTTCACCATTAATTCGTGTAAAATCAATAAAATGTTTACCGGAATTAGACTTCACTTTTAATAAAACGGTTCCTAAATTTGGCACACCATCTTTTAATACGTCAAATGTTTCATATCTCGATTCTACTTTTACTCCTTCGGAAGAATAATAATTAGTAATTTTATTAATTTTTGCCATATTTGTTGAATCAAAATTGAGATAAGAAATCCTTAATACGTTATCGTCTCCAATGTTCGAAAACACTTGAAATAAATTTTTAATCCTGTCAACCACCTTAATTTTACCATTCATAATATTGTATTTATTAATAACAATATTTTTAAGTATCGGATATCCTTTAATATCCGGAGTCTTATCTGCTGTAATAAAATAAATATTTTCATATTTTTTATCGGAATTAAGACTAATAATATTATTTTTAGAGTCTGACCACAACATCGTATATGTTTTATCAAGCAAATTAAACGAAAATAAACTTACCTTGCCATTATTATAGCCAAGGAAAAGGATTTTTCCAAACACATCTGTTACAACTGAATCACCTTTAATAATTTGATAATTATCAATTAAAGTATCTAGGAATAATTCATAAGCTTTTTGACCGGCATCAAAATTACGCGTATAATTACCAAAACAAATAAAAAATTGTTCTTCTCCTTTTTTATTGGTGCTTGATGAAATAAATAAAGTATCATCAATCAATTTTGAAAGTTTTGTTTTTAATATTTCCGCCGATTTTAAATCCGAAAACGATTTGGTCCTGACAGAATAAAAGTCGTTGCTGTTATTATTTGCTGTTTTGCTGCACGAAATAAACACAGCCGATATTAAGACAATAACCATTAAATAAAATTTATTATTTACCACGTGGATGAAATTCCCTATGTACTTGTTTAATATAATCTCTGTCAACATGTGTATATATTTGTGTTGTTGAAATATCCGCATGTCCTAACATTTCCTGTACTGCACGCAAATCAGCTCCTCCTTCCACCAAATGAGTAGCAAAAGAATGCCTAAATGTATGAGGATGAACCTCTTTTTGGATTTTTGCTTCTTTAGTATAAAAATCTACAATTTTCCAAATTCCCATTCTGGAAAGTTTGATGCCGCGGCTATTTAAAAAAACCACATTTTTACTTTTCAGTTTGTTTTCTAAAAGGGTCCTTGAATATAAAAAATATTCATGTAGCCATTTTATTGCACTACTGCCAATAGGTACAATTCTTTGTTTGGATCCTTTACCTGTTACACGTATAACTTCATCGTTTAAAAATAAATCACTAATTTTCATATCCAACAGTTCAGATACTCGCAACCCTGAAGAATACATAACTTCGAGAATTGTTCTGTCTCTTAAACCAAGAGGATTAGATGTATCAGGGACTTTAAGTATTCTATCAATTTCAGAAACCGTTAAAACTATTGGCAGTTTTCTATACCTTCGCGAGGAAGATAATTTTTCGGTTGGATTAACATGAATATATCTGTTTTGATGAAGATAATTAAAAAAGCTTTTGAATGAAGAAATATAACGTGCTGTAGTTGCAGTACTTAATCCTGTTTTTTGCTGCTCTAAAAAATAATTACTTATTAATTCATAACTTATATTATCTAAATCGGAAACACCGTTTAATTCACAAAAAGAAAATAGTTTAAGAATATCCGTTTTGTACGAATTAATTGTGTTTTCTGAAAGGTTTAATTCCAATTTCAAAACAGTTAAAAATTCTTTTAATAAAACATCCATTAATTTTGAACTTTAGTATTACTTTCTAATTCTTCTTGTTTAGGATATCTGATTCGTTTGTGATGCTGGCTTACTAAAATATTTAAGAAAGATTCTTTAATTATTTTAATATCCATTATTGTAAGAGGTGATTCATCTAATTGTCCATCATCAAGTCTTTGATCGATGAGATTGTTAATCATATTTTCAATTTTTTTTGAGTCGGGTTCATTCATAGCTCTAACCGCGGATTCGCAGGCATCGGCCATCATTAATAACGAAGTTTCTTTAGTATTTGGTTTTGGACCTTTATATCTATAATCCTCAACATTAACAGTACCTTCGGGATAATAATTTTTTGCCTTTTCATAAAAATACGAAATAACCATTGTGCCATGATGCATTGGAATAAAATCAATTATCTCAGATGGCAAATTATTCTTTTTTGCTAATTCAATTCCATTTGAAACGTGTTTAAGAATCAATTCAACACTTTTTTTAGGTTCAATAGTCTCATGAATGTTTTCATTATTCAGTTGATTTTCGACAAAACTTTCCGGATCAATAAATTTACCTATGTCGTGATAATATGCTCCTACACGCGCCAAAATAGGATTTGCACCAATCATAGACGCTGCATTTTCAACCAAAGAACCGATAGAGATTGAATGTGTAAATGTGCCGGGAGCTGATTGCGCCAAACCTTTTAACAACGGCGAATTAAATTCCGTCATTTCTAAAAGAGTTAAATCCGTTGTTATTTTAAAGGTCCTTTCAATAAATATAATTAATCCAAATGTTAATGCGGGACTGATAATAGCATTTGACCCGGCAAAAAGTGCATTCATCAACAAAACATCGTACGAATCGAACCTTTCAAGTCCAAAAGCAATTATTCCCAACAAATATGCCGCGGCAATAAAATAAAACGAACGGTATATTTGCGTTCTGTTTTTTATATCACGTACTGTATACGCCCCTAAACCACCTGCTAAAATATTCATTACGGTAAAAATATAATCGTTTCCGCGTAAACCCCCGGCTATAAGTGCAATAACCACTGTACCGTAAAACCCTACTCTTGAATCAAAAATAATTGTCAGCAGCATAGATCCGACAGGAATAAATATTAAATACTCCACAGGAGCAGTAACATCAAGCTGCCTGATTATAAAAGTAATAAAACTTATAAAAAGTATTACAATACTAATAAGTAATAATTTTTTATTATCATTAAATATTTTTTTACGGAAAAGGAAAAGATAGATTACAAATAATGTTAAAATAATAACAACATGTAAAAATTTACCAACCATTTGTGTTGCATTACCCCAAAATCCAATTTCTTCAGCACGCGCAACTCTATACGAATCAATTTTCAGTTTAATATCGGGTGAAATTCTATCATGTTTTGCAACTATTCTTTCATTTTCATTCACAATTCCAATATTTTTGGAAACTTTACCTATTGCGGTTTGGCGGGCATTTTCTGTATATTTTTCGCTATAATTTATATTGGGTACTAAAAATTTTATAATATAATTAGTGCCGGCATCAATTATTTGCTCATTATTGCTGAAATTATTTTTTATATAGGCGCTAACAAAACTTCTTACAGTGTTATTATCAAAAAATTTATTTTTGGGCGATGTTATTTCAAATTTTCCTTCTCTAACATCTATACTATCAAATTTAATTCTATTATATTCAAGGTTCAACAATCCACGCTGATATACTTTATCAAAAATATCAACCGCAATTCCAAATAAATAATTTAATCCTTTGTTGTTTCGTAAAGCCAAACTATTATCAACTTTGCGGAGATTTTTTAATATACTGTAATCAGTGTTTGAAATTCCAAGTTTATTAAATTTGGGTTTAATTCCATTAATTAAATCTTCATCAATAGTATTAGCTAAAAACTTATTGTAAAATTTTGCGGAGTCCAACACTTTTTGATTAATAAAATTTTCTTTCACAAATACCGAAAGCACATTTCCCAATACGTCTCTTTTTTCGGATTCGTAAAGTTTTTTATCTTTTAAAATTTCAAAAGGGATGGAAGCAATTAAATCATCTTGAATCCATATTGAGCCAATATTAACTTCCGATTCAAGTGCTTCACCTTTTGGAAACATAAGTACAATTAATATAATTAACACAAAAGCAATAACAACTTTAATTCGTTTGCTTGTCTTTAATATTGTGTACTCTTCTTTTGAAATCATACTATTTTTTTTTGGCTTCCAATACGAGCTCTAAAAATTCAGCTACTCCATCTTCGTCATTCGATTTTTCGGTAACAAAATCAGCCAAACGTAAAATTTCAGGAACAGCATTTTTTACAGCTATTTTTAAAGCTCCGGTATCAAACAACGCTCTATCATTATACCAGTCGCCAACAACAGCTGTTTCTGTTATTTTTAATTTGAGATACTTTATTAATTTTGTTAATCCTGTACCTTTATTACAACCTTGTTTTCGAATTTCTAAATAATATTGGCCAACAACTCTTTGCGATTTATACTGAGATGTATTTAATCCAATACTATAAGGAAACATCATTTTTCCCGCAACATGTTTTAGGGAATCCCGCATATCTCCGGTTAGTACTATCTCCAGTACTTTAGTTGTTAATCCGTTAAAATCATTAACTTCTTTATACTCTGCTCCAAATTTATCAAGCAATTGAGGAATAAGCGCATCATGTTCCGTATAATAAATTGCTTCATCATGACACAAGGCGATTTTTAATAAAAGTTGATCTGCAAGTTTTATAGCTTTTTTAACATGTTTTTCTTTTAAATAAGATTCAAAAATAATTTTCCCTTCCGGGTAACTTTTTATAAGCGATCCATCTAACGAAACTAATGGAGTTTGAACTTGCAAGGTTGCAGCATGATCAGTTATTGCACTATGCAGCCTGCCGGAGGCAAACGAAAATCTCACACCGTAATTCTTCAACTCTTTAATTAGTTCAACACTTCTTGTTCCTATTTCATTAGTATCATTAAGCAAAGTACCATCTAAATCAAACACTATCAGGCGAAGATCTTTTAACTGTTTTTCATTTAGTTTCTTGAGCATCAACACCCTGTTTTTTTAAATTAAAATATATTATAACTGCACTAATAATAGCTATTGCCAATGAAATGAATCCTTGTAAATAATCTTTAAATATTATTCTGCCAGTTGCAAATAATGTCATATAGATTACAACTGTACCGAGAATCCAATTAACAAATAATGCTCCATACCCGCCGTCAGGTTTTATTTCGGGATATAATTTTGCTATTTTTTTCCAGCCTATTCCACCCGGATGAATTTTTGCATAAAAACTTTTAAGTGTTTCTTCTTTTTCAGGTTTAGTTAAAAATGTAACAATTACCCATACTAAAGTAGTGCCAAGTACAATAGGGAATAAAGTAATTGGAGATTCAAGTCCAAAACCATATTTTGCTATTGGATAAATAATAAGCGGTGCAATCATAGCACAAATTTCACTCCACGCATTTATGCGCCACCAATACCATCTAAGTATTAAAACAGCACCCATTCCTGCGCTTGCATTAATAATAAATTCCCAAGCTCCCGAAATTGTATTTAATAGGTATTTTGTTATTATGAGTGAAAAAATCACTAAAAATACAATTGTAATACGCGAAATTAAAATGTAATGTTTTTCGTCAGCATTAGGCTTAAAAAATCTTCTATAAAAATCGTTTATAATATAAGAAGTACCCCAATTTAATTGTGACGATATTGTGGACATATATGCAGCCAAAAATACTGCTATCATTAATCCTAGTAATCCGCTGGGCAAGTAACGCATCATTAATTTAGGATACATCTTGCCCGGATCTACATAATTTTCAAAACTTTCATAAAATCTTTTATCTTCAAATCTTTTTACTTTTTCTAACATCTCAGGGTTGCTAACTTCCTTTTCTAAAGGAATATTATTTAATTTTGCATCATTATATTGTTCGTAAGCTATTTTATACTCGCTTATTTGAGCAGGGCTTAATTTATATTCCGACACCTGAGGTAATAAAACTAAAGCACCAAGAGCAACAATAATCCAAGGCCAAGGACGTAAACAATAATGAGCAATAGTAAACCACAATGTTGCAAATAAAGAATGTGATTCGTTTTTAGCCGACATCATTCTTTGAGCTATGTAACCGCCGCCGCCCGGATCTGCGCCCGGATACCAGGATGCCCACCATTGAACGCCTATATAAGCCACAAAGGCACCTACAGTAATTGCAAGAGTTCCACCCATAGCAGTATCAAGTATATTGGTGCCAATATTTGGAGTAAAATCAAAGATCCAACTGTCCAAACTTCCTTTAAGCCCTTCTATTCCGCCAACTTTAGGAATATTAACTACAAAAACCGCTAGTAAAATACAACCTGTAATGGCTATTACAAATTGAATTGCATCAATTCTTGCGCTTCCCAATAATCCTGAAGAAGAGGCATAAACCGAAATCACAATCATACATATTGCTACAAGCAAAAACGCGTCAAAACCGGGTATTGTTACTTGAAATATTTTTTCCATTGCTTTATTTACCCAGGCTAATACAATACTGTTCATAAATAAACCAAGGTAAATAGCTCTAAATCCGCGCAACGCAGCAGCAGGTTTACCGGAATATCTCATTTCAACAAATTCTACATCTGTTAAAATACCTGCTCTTCTCCACAATTTAGCAAAAAAGAATACTGTTAAAGTGCTGCCTATTGCTAAATTCCACCATAACCAGTTTCCGGCAATACCGTTTTTGGCTACTAATTCAGTAACAGCTAGTGGTGTATCAGCCGCAAACGTTGTTGCAACCATTGCTGTACCGGCAAGCCACCAAGGCATATTTCTTCCTGACAGGAAAAACTCCTGAGTGTTATTGCTTGCTTTTCTGTAATAATAATATGCCATACCAAAAACTATTATAAAATAGACGAGTATGACGTACCAATCTAAACTTACCATAAATATTCCTATATTAACATCTAAACAATAATTCTATTTTTTTGGATTTAAAGCTGCTAAAAGAGATCCAATTGCAACTGTTGTAATTACGCCAATTATTGTAAACCATGTCCACGCTACAAGATGTAACGAAATTACGGTTATCATAACAAAAATACCCGCAGTAAAACCTGCAAGCGCATCTTCTTGGGTTGCTTTTTTGTTTATTAATCCAAGTAAAAAAGTTCCTAACAAACCGCCATAAGTAAAAGAAGCAATACTTAAAGCTAATTCAACAACAGCCTTTGGCGAATTCATAAACAATACTGCCGAACACACAAGTAAACCCGCCCAAATGAGGGTGATAAATCTGGAAATTTTTAATTCTTTTGTAGGACTTAAATCTTTACCAAACATTGGTTTATATAAATCTAGCATTGTTGACGATGCCAATGAACTAATTGAACCGGCTAAAGTAGATAATGCAGCAGCAAACAGACCTGCAATAATAAATCCGGAAACTCCAACAGGTAATTTTTCAATAATAAATTTAGTGAAGATTTCGTCCGATTTAATATTTGTTGGTCCATAATATGCAAACAATGCAACACCAACAACTAAAAATATAACAAATTGAATAATAATTACAACACCACTGGAAATAATGGCTTTTTGTGCACTTTTTAAGTTTTTTGTTGTTAACAACCTTTGAACAATAAGTTGGTCTGTTCCATGAGAAGCCATTGATAAAAAAGCACCTCCAAGAATTCCTCCAATCAGAGTATATGGATCTGCAAAAAAACCTTTAATCCCATCATCAAAACCCCAATTAATAAAGTTAAATTTATTATCTGCCGCTGCACTTGTAAATAAAGTATCGAGGCCATTAGGTAATAAACCCACAATCATTATTCCGGCAATTACAGCACCTGCTAAATATGTAAACATTTGAATTACATCAACCCAAATAATTCCTTTTACACCACCTGTTACGGTATACATAAGTGACACTATTGCAATAATAATTATTGCGGTCGGATAATTAATATCCAGCATTAGCTTTAATGGTATTGCCGTTGCAAAAAGCCTAACACCATCTGCCGCAGTACGTGTAAATAAAAACACAACTGAAGCAAACCGACGGGTTTTAGTTCCAAAACGACCTTCTAAAAATGCATAAGCTGTATTTAATTCGCCCTTAAAGTATGATGGCAAAAAGAAATAAGCTACAATAATTCGGCCAATTAAATAACCAAAAGTTAATTGTAAAAAATTTAAATTTGTTAAATACGCTAACCCCGGAATAGAAATAAAAGTTAATGTGCTTGTTTCAGCTGCAACAATTGCAAAACTAACCGCCCACCATGGGACAGAATCCGACGCAAGGAAATAATCCTTTACAGATTTTTGTTTACCTCCCGAAAATACACCAACTAAAGCAATTCCTATCAAATATACAGCTATAATCACATAATCTAATAATCGTTCCAATATAACATCCTCTATTCATTATTAAAAGTTTCCATCGCTTCTTCTACAGTATCATACATAGGTAACACACGGTTTAATTGTGATATTTCTATCAAAGATCTTACATTTTTCCTTGGTGCTGCTAATCGTATTTTTCCCTCAGTCGATTGCAGAATTCTAAATGCAAGTAAAATTGCGCTTAATCCTGAACTATCGCAATAATCAATTTCCGACAAATCAATTATCAGCTTCTTAATTTCTTCAGTATGCAAAACTATTGTAAATTCGCCTTTTACCAAGCCTGCTATTGAAGCGTCAAATCTTCTTTCGTTTAGTTTAAAGATTGTAATATCTTTAATCCTTTTCATTTCAAAATTGATATTATTACTCATAATTTTTCTGTTTTATTTATTTTTAAAATTTTTAATAAAAATTAAAACATTTGTAACGAATTTAACAAATTTTTATATAAAAATTCAGAATTTCTTTCATCATTTGCTATTAAAAAGTTATAATATAAATCAGCATATTCTTTGTTAAACCCAACTCGGTATTTTGTTTTAACATTTATTGCAATAGCACTATAAAAAATATTATAATTACGATTTAAATCAATTAATATATCGTAACTATTTTCCTGAATTTTTTCCAAAATTGCCTTTTTAGGCAGATTTAATTTATTTTTATGTTCGTTTTCAAATGTTACAATATGATATTTTTTACTATCAAGAATTAAACTTTGTCTGTAATCAACAACAAACAAAGTAATATTTTTTTTAAGATCAAACAAATATTTTATTATTAAAAACGAGTATTTAAAACTTTCATCATCATCCGGTAAAATAATAAAATAGTCATCTGCTTTTGTAAAAAACTTATTGAACAATATCTGTTCACTTTTTTTAATATTTTTATGTAATATATATCTGCCAATTAGCAATTTTAATTTTTCTATCATTACAATTACCGATTATTAATTAACTGCATAAATTCTTCTTCTTCTAAAACTTGAACACCTAATTTGTTCGCTTTTTCTAATTTAGATCCGGCATTTTCTCCTGCTAATACATAATTAGTGTTTTTGCTAACCGAAGAAACAACTTTTCCGCCATATTTCTCAATCAGTTCCGCTGCCTCTTCCCGCTTAATTGTAAGTGTACCGGTTAAAACAAATGATTTACCGGCAAAGATATTATTAGTTATATCTTCTTCGGCAACTTTAAAATTTAGACCATAATTTTTAAGTTTAGTAACCATTTCTAAATTTTCGGGTTTACTAAAAAACATTTTGATACTATTACTTATGCTTGGACCTATTTCATTAACCTGTAATATTTCTTCTTCACTTGCCAAAATTAATTTATCTATTTCGGTAAATGCTTTTGAAAGCTTTTTTGCCGCTCCCGAACCAACATATCTTATCCCCAAAGCAAATAACACCTTTGAAAACGGTTGTTTTGTACTGGTATTTATGGAATTTAACAAATTAGTAATGCTTTTTTCACCAAACCTTTCAATTTTTATCAGTTCATCCTTTATTTTAACCAGATCATATATATCGGTAAATGTTTTTAAGTAACCAAGTTCAACAAATTGTTCTATTATCGCTTCACCAAGTCCTTCAATATCCATTGCTCCACGGGATGCAAAATGAATTAACCTGCCGACTACTTGTGCTTTACAATAGGAATTTTCGCAATAAATTGCAGCTTCACCTTCAAGTCTATTTAATTTTTCTCCGCATACAGGGCATAATTCAGGCATTTGAATCGGTTCGGAGTTCGGTTTCCGCTCGGATAATACAACTTCTACAATTTTGGGAATTACATCGCCCCCTTTTTCAATAATAACAGTATCACCAACTCTCAAATCTTTACGAATAATTTCATCATAATTGTGCAATGTTGCACGGCTTATTGTAGAACCGGCTAAAAACACAGGTTCTAAATCGGCAACAGGAGTAACCGCTCCGGTTCTTCCTACCTGCCAAACAACATTATTTAATATCGTTTTTTCCTGTTTGGCCTTAAATTTATATGCAACTGCCCATCTTGGCGATTTTGCAATACTTCCTAAAATGTTCTGTTGATTTATTGAATTAACTTTAATAACAACACCATCAATTTCGTAAGGAAGGTTGTACCTTTCTTCTTCCCAATAACGGCAATATTCTATAACTTCCCCAATATTTTTACACAATTTATAATTATTATTAACCTTAAACCCAAGCTGTTCTAATAATTTTAAGTTTTCATATTGTGAATTTAATTTTGTTGTATTACTTAACAAATAATATAAAAACAAATCTATTGGTCTTTCCGAAACCAATTTGGGATCCAGTAATTTTAATGAACCGGAGACAGAATTACGCGGGTTTGCAAATAATTTTTCACCGTTTTCTTCCCGTCTTTTATTAAGTTTAGCAAAAGCCTCCAGTTCCATAAATGCTTCACCACGTACTTCAAACTCTGTTAAATTTAAGTCATTAAAACGGTTTTTAACTTTTAATGGAATACTTTTAATTGTTTTGATATTGTTTGTTATGTCCTCACCCTGTGTTCCATCACCTCGGGTTGCAGCAACAGAAAACAAGCCGTTAATATATTTAATACTTACCGAAGCTCCGTCTATTTTTAATTCTGTAATGTATTCCGGTATTTCGTTTTCCAATAATCCATCTTTTACACGCCGGTCAAAATCAATTAATTCACCTTCATTATATGTGTTTGCCAAACTTAACATTGGGGTACTATGAGCTACCGTTTCAAACGAATTGGTAATGTCGCTGCCAACACGCCTAGTTGGGGAATCGGAGGTGATTAAATCGGGATTTTGTTCTTCAAGGTTTTTAAGTTCATTATACAACAAATCATATTCATAATCATCTATTATAGGATTAGATAAAACATAATAATTATAATTATGTTCATTCAACTTTTCTCGTAATTCTTGTATTTTATTTTTAATATCTTGATGAGTCATTTTTGTAACCGCTTTTTCCGGCTATTTCATTTATTCCGGAAGGATCAATTCTAATATTTTTTACCTTTGTTTTTTCACCTGGAATAGTTGTTTTAACATTATTAACATACAAATCAATTCCATACGAGTTTCCAATAGTCAATTCCATAACCTTTTCAGCAACTATCAACGTATCTTTCCCTTTACGCAACAACATTTCAAAAGGTTCACCTGAATCTATTTTAATTTTAAACCACGACATCTGTTGTGCACTTAATTTTACATTAATTTTGCCATTCATATAAGCAAACGAAGAATCTCTTAACTCCTCTTTCATCTTATATCTTTCTTCCTGCTCTTTATTTACCTCTTCAAAAGATTTTTCTACAACTATTTCGGTTTTTGAGTTACGCACTAACAATACTATTGTAATAATTAAACCAACAACTACTGTTAAAAAAATATATATAACAATATTAAAACTGCGCTTCATTTTTGCGTTATAACTTTCGTTATCCGAGTTATAATAGCTCCTCTTTTTCTTAATATTTAAGGAGTCAGCTACAGGCGGGATTCCAATTATTTCGTCAACTTCTTCAAGTTGTTCAGGTTCGTCTTCATTAATGGGTTCTTTTTCTACTGCAATTATTCCGGTTTTAGCATTTTCATAACGTTTAAGGTAATCAGCCTCATTTAGATCTAATGTTTTAACATACGATTTAATAAAAGAGCGCATGTAAACATCCGCAATAATATCAAATCTTGCTTCTTCAATAGCTTGTAAATATTTAATTTCAATTCGTGTTTTGGCATACATGTTTTGAATAGTAAGCCCTTGATGCTCACGCATTGATTTTAACTCTTCCGCAAATTTTTTAAGTAAATCATTTGCCATAATTACACCTATTCAGTTCTTGTGATTTTTGCTGCAAACGAGCCGTCAATTTGATGAATATGCGGATATACTTGTATACAGCCGTTTTCATCAATTAGGGTATCATCAACTATTCCTTTTGGAGAAATCAATTTATAAGTCGGATGTTCAAATAGAAATTTTTTAATTATTTCAAAATTTTCTTCCGGTTCAATAGTACAAGTACTATAAACCAAAGATCCGCCTATTTTTAATAACTCCGAGGCTTTAACTAACAACTTATATTGGATATCACTTAAATTTTTAATATCCATTAACTCACGTTTCCATTTCAAATCAGGTTTTTTGGTTAAAGTCCCTAAGCCTGAACAAGGAACATCTATTAAAATTCTGTCAAATTTTTCTTCATCCTCAAATTCAAGCGCGTCAACTTCTACAAATTTAACATTATTTGCATTTAATCGACTCAAATTTTTCTTTAAAATTTTAATTCGGCTTTCATATTTATCAATTGCCACTATTTCACCGGTATTTTTCATTAATGCCGAAATATAACCGGTTTTACCACCCGGGGCGGCACATAAATCCAAAACCCGCATATCGGGCTGAACATCCAGCAAATAAACCGGCAGTCCGGTACTTTCATCCTGTATGCTGAAATAACCCTTGTTAAAATACTCCCAGTCTCCAATGTTCGATAAATTGGCTAATTTTATAAAATCGGGAATATATTTTCCATCACAATATTTTAATTGTACACTATCAAGAAGCTGTTTTACTTCTTCTTTGGTAGAAACTAAAGTATTAGCCCGTATTATTAAATGCGGTTTATTATTATTCGATTTTAACAATTCTTCTGTAAAATCTTTTCCATATCTATTTAACCAGCGTTTAACAAGCCAAGCCGGATGCGAATAATATGCCGAAAAATACGCAAGTAAATCCTCCTCGGGATCAGGATATCTTATTGCGTCTTTACTACGAATAATATTTCTTAAAATTGCATTTGTCAAATCGGCTGGTTTTTGTCCCTGTGCCTTTTTGATAAATTCAACTGCTTCGTTAACAGCCGCGTAATCGGGTACTTTATCTAAAAACATTATTTGATATAACGCCACACGTAAAGCATTTTTTATATTTGGTATTGCTTTTGAAAATTGTCCTTTATAAAAACCGTTTAATATCCAATCCACTCTTCCAAGCATTCTTATTACGCCATGGACTATTTCAAACAACAAAGCTTTATCGGCTCCGCTTAATTCGGCGTTTTTTATTTCTGTATCTAATAATTTATCAAGGTACGCATCTGTTCTATCTATTCTGTTTAAAATTTTTACCGCCAGACCTCTTACACCTACAAATAATCTTTCTTCTTCAGGATTCTTTTCTACATCCATTTTTCTCTTCTCTCTATTATATCAACTTTAAAGATAAAAATTAATATTATTATTTGCATTTTTTTTAATAATTATTTGGCATTTATAAGTAATTTTATTCAATATTTGTCCAAAATTACCACAAACAATTAAAATTCTCTTCATTCGTTTTGTGTTTTTTGATACTTAATAACAAAAAACTCTTATAATATAAGATTATTAAATGTCTTTTCATATTTCGGACTATTTAATATTTCTTATAATAACAGCAAAATCAATAATTAACTACCTTTTTAATGGTAAGTCATCTCACTAACTTATTATTTTAGAACAAACTACCTGTTAATTAGTTAAAGAGGTTAAATACAATATTATATTTTTTGTTTTCTATGTTCGGAGACAAAAAAAACCACAGATGTTTTTTATCCGTGGTTTTAATTAAAAATTGGAAATTTAGAATTCAAAATTATTTTAACATAATCATCTGTTTTGTTTGGTTAAATAACACTTGATTATTTGCTTTATCAACCACAGTTAACCTATAAAAATAAATACCGCTTGAAAGTATTTTATTAATGTTTTGACTGTTAAATATAACTTCGTATGTACCTGCTGATTTCGGTCCGTTTATCAAGTCGGTAATTTCAGTTCCAAGCACATCATAAACCTTCATTGTAACATTACCGTCAACCGGAACGGAATATCGTATTGTTGTTGTAGGGTTAAAAGGATTAGGATAATTTTGCTCCAAAGTATACGAATAAACAGGAGCATAGTTTACCAATACCGGCCCAAATATTTGGGTATCGCCATTTAAATCCTTTTGAAGTAACCGATAATAATTATTTCCCAGTTGGGGATTGCGATCAACAAACGCATAACTGCTCCATGTCGACAAAGTCCCATTTCCTTGTACCAGTCCAATTGTGTTCCAGTTTAAACCATCACTCGATTTTTGAATGTCATAGGACAAATTATTTATTTCCGTTGCGGTAACCCAGTTTAAAGCTATTCCAAAGTCGCTAACTTCGGCAGTAAATAATGTTAGGTTAACTGGTAAAGGATTAATAACATTAACCAAATCGGCAAGGGTGCCGTTTATTAGTTTTGTACATTTTCCAAAATAAGGAATATTAAAATAAGCCACCTTATCATTTGAAGTATGATAATAATCATTAAAATCACTTCCATAATAATCTTCAATTAACAATACAGCCCCATAATTTTTATACCAAAAGGAAGCATGATCGGATGCTGATGATCCGGGATTATATATTGTAGAAACCAATCCTATTGAATAATTAGTATTTATCGATTTCATATTATTTGCTAAAGTAACCGAATTAGCATAAGTAGCCGTATGTATATTTATTTTACCATCGTTATTATTATCGTAAGCAATCATATCGGCATTAAGAACACCTAAAATCAGTTCGTTATTGTTGCGCGCCTGTGTAGCAAAATAATCACTGCCTATTAAACCTTGTTCTTCCTCATCAAATAACGCATAAACTATTGTATATTCAGTATTATATTGCGAAAAAATTCTTGCAGCTTCAATAACAGCAGCTGTTCCGCTGGCATTATCATCGGAACCGGGGGCTAAGCCAGTGGACGGCATGTCATCGTAATGAGCACAAATTATATATTTCTGATCGGGATATACTGTACCGGTTTGAACCGCATATACATTTCTACCCGTAGAGCTAAAATTTTGGTCAAAAACCTGAAGTCCGTAACTTGCCAGTTTTTGTTTAATATAATTGGCCGCAACGTTATTTGTAGTCGAACTTTTATATCTGGATGTTATTGTATATTGTGTGCCGGCAATATTTACAGGTACATTTCCAGATAGCTCATTAACAAATTTCATTAACGAGTCGGTTTTTACACTGTTAATTACCTGCGTAACATAAGCATCTTCCTGAGCATAATAATTATAAAAAACACTAAATAAAATCAATAGAAGTATTCTTTTTTTCATAACATTTTTCCACAGACATTAATAAAAATTAGTAATTGATAAAATAGTATAATTTATCATTATCTGCAAGATACTTATAGTTTATTAAAATTTATGCTTTAACTGAATTGCGTTATTAGTAATATATTTTTCAACATCAAACTTTTTAGCACAGCCATTATAATTCATATATCTAACTTTGCCGTAAACGGGTCTATCAAACCAGGCACGGTCATGCACCCCGCCAATTGACCATGCTATTCCCGTATATCCGTTGGGATCCCGTCCATCTAATTGGTATTTATCATTTAAAAATATTGCTATTTCCATTGCCACATCAACACTATCAGTCCATTCCAATATTTTTTTGCACCAATACATTCTCATATATCCAAACATTTTGCCTGTATTTACCATTTCTTTTTGCGCCGCATTCCACAATTTATCATGGGTACGGGAATGTTCAAATTCGTTTATTACATACAAATAATCACGTTTATCATTTTTATGTTCTTTTAAGCTTTTTTTACTCCACTCGGGAAAACCATCTGTACTATCGTAACGTGTGTTATAATAACAAAAATTATCCGTCAGTTCTCTGCGTATAATTAATTCTTCTAAAAATGCCTCCTTACTTTCCGGGTTACAATCAATTAATTTAACCATATAAGCAACTCTCTGCGCGGAAATTTGCCCAAAATGTAAATATGGTGAAAGTCCCGATTGATAATCAAGTGTAGGATCATTACGGTTTAGATTGTAATCATTAATTTTGTTTTTAATAAAATCTGCTAAAACGGATTCGGCTGCTTTTGAACCCGGAATAATATTTTGAACAATTTTTACCGTTTTATCAGTATTTAGATTTTTATAAACATCTTCCCAATCAATTCTACTTTTTCCAAATTCATTTTCATTCATGGCTGTTAAATGAGGAAAAGTAGTCAAATATTCTTCAATTTTTTTATTAATTTTGGGCCTAATAGTATATGCGGCAAACTCCATTTTATCGGAAGTTACCCAAACCGGAATAATATTATGCGCGTCCACTTGATGAAACGGTATATTAATTAAATCAAAAACTTCTTTTTTCCAGCGGCGTACAATTTTTAACGGATTAAAGTCGGAAATTAAAACTGAAACATTGTTTTCCTTAATAAATTGGGGAATTTTTTCTTTTGGATTTCCCATCAATAAAACAAACGAGATATTTAATTTATTCAGATTTTGTTCTACTTCTTTTAAACCCTCAATCATAAAATAATATTGCCTAAGGGTTGCGCCTTCAAAATTTTCAATTAAATTAAAAACAACAATTAACGGATTATTTGTTTCCAAAGCTGTTTTTTGAGCATAAATTAATGCCCAGTTATCTTCAGTACGCTGATCGCGCTGCATCCAATAAACAACCGCACCCTGTTTAATTTCACCGCCTTTTAAAACTTTAACTCGTGACAAATTCATTTTAATATTCCACAAAAGTTAAAAAAAAGTAGTTATTTCCCCATATTTACAATTTCGTCAAATTCGTCTTTTAATACAGGCATTACCGATAAACGATTACCTCTTTGAACCAATTTCATGTCACATAATTTTGGATTTTCTTTTATTTCTGCCAAAGTGACGGCTTTTTTAAGTTTTTTAACAAATTTTACATCAACCATATACCAGGCAGGATTTGCCATTGTTGACTTTGGATCGTAATGTTTATTTTCTGCATCAAAAGCAGTAAAATCGGGATATCCTTCTTTTACAATTTCACACACGCCAACAACTGCATTAGGTTCCGAATTACTATGGTAAAACAACACTTTATCACCTATTTTCATTTCATCACGCATATAGTTCCTTGCCTGATAATTTCTAACCCCATCCCAATATGTAGTTTTGTTTTCCGTTTTCTCTAAATCATCAATCGAAAACACATCACTTTCCGATTTGACCAGCCAATATTTTTTACTCATATATTCCTCGTTTTTCATCATTAACACATATATTCAAGCAATAATTCAATATTAAAAATTTTACTTAAGGTAAGTTTTATACCATTTTTTCCTCATTTCATCAACTTCTTTTCTGTGCAATTTTAAATAATGATCTCCGTTTTCCAGCAAAACCAATCTAAAAGTTTTATTGTTTTTTAATAGTTTGTACGAAAGGTCTATCGGATCGTTTACTAAAACCCGTTCATCTTTGGTCCCATGTATTATTAACATCGGTGTAGTTGCTGATATTTTTTCGGGGAAATTGAATACTGAGCGAGATTTAACAATTTCACCAAAATCTTCTATTTTTTTATTGTTTTCATTAATTTTATTAATTCTTTCAAATAATAATGGAGTATTTACTGCATTTAATACATTCGAAATACCTCCTAAAATTACGGCGGCTTTAAATATATTTGTTTTTGTAAGCGTTAGATAAGTCATTAACCCGCCCCGGCTCCAGCCTTCAATTCCCCAAACGTTGTTGTCAGCCTTTGTTATATCTTTTGCCAATTTCATAATATTAAAAATATCATTAATATCTTTACCGCCAAATTCGTCATACCCTTCACTTCCACTATTTCCCCTGTATTGAGGAGCAAAAACAACATAACCCCAGCTTGCCATTAGTCCAAACATCCCGCGGGCATTAAATTCGTCAATCGCTCCGGTTTCTCCTATTCCGCCCCTGCACCATATTATACACGGAAATTTTCCTTCTTTTACCGGATAGGCAATATATCCTTTAACTTTTAATCCGTCCGATAAGTATGTTACGGATTCAACAATACTTTCCGTAAAAGACGCTTCACCCCAGCCGCTAACAATTATTTTTTGTTGTAAACTGCTTAAATTTATTATCTTTCTTTCAACAAATTCGGTTTTCATTTCAATTATTCTATTATTAAAAAAAACAGAATAATAATTAACATTTATTAAAGACTGATTCAAGAAAAATTTAATTAAATAAGGTTTTTTAAAAAGATTGTTTTGCTACCGACAAAATAACATGATTTTAATAAATAGTTTTTATATTTTCATATTGCTAATTACAAGATTTTGTTAGAAACTTAAATACTTATTTTTTGTTAAATATAGTATTATTTTAAGAGGAAAAAATGAAAAGGCTGTTATTAATAATATTTTTACTCCCTTTAGCTTTTATAAATGCCCAAAAAATTGGCAAACTTGCCCCCGAAAAACCTCTGGAAGTTTTTCCTAACAATGCTTGGGGTGCCGATATAATGTTTAGCGAAGGCGGTTTTGGACTTGGTACCTTTTACCGTTACAATCTAAAAAACGACCTTACTGCGTTTGTTGATTTTTCTATTTCCGAATCCAAAGACGAACGTGAGGTTGAATATTACGATTATTACACCGGACAAACATATACAATTGGTAAAGTTAACCGCGTTTTTATGCTGCCTGTTAATTTTGGTCTTCAATTTCGCTTATTTAAGAATGATATTGAGGAAAATTTACGCCCTTATATTACATTTGGTTTAGGTCCTAATATGGTTTTAACCACCCCGTATGATCTTGAATTTTTTAAATCTTTTAGTAAGGCCAAAATTAAGTATGCTGTAGGCGGTTATGTTGGATTTGGAGCTAATTTTGGATTAAACAAAAAAAACTTAGTAGGACTAAACGTACGATATTATTATTCGCACTTATTTGATGAAGGAGTTGAGAATTTACAAAACACATTCCGCAAGGATATCGGCTCTATTTATATCACTTTAACCATAGGATCAATGTTTTGAAAAACGAAATTCTTCCTTTTACAGGGTTTAAAAAAGAATTATTTACTTATCTAAAAGACCTCCAAAATAACAACAACGTTGTTTGGTTTAACGAAAACAAACAGCAATATACCGATTTATTAATTACTCCGGCCAAACAATATATTAAAGAGATGGGTAATTTTTTTAACGCTTTAAATCCCGCAATACGCACCGAACCAAAATTTAACTACACCATAATGAGGTTAAATAAGGATATGCGGTTTAATAAAGGCGAACCTTACAGAAATTATTTGTTAATCCATTTTGGAAGATTTAAAATGGATAGTGAATTCTTTTTATATTTTGACCCTAACGAATGTCAAATTGGTTTATTTATTAACGGATCTGCGGATAAAGAATTATTTTTTAAGGAAAATCTGCAAAAATTTAATAAAGAAATTAAAGATGTTTGCAAAAGATACAAAATTGACGGTAATTATTCCCTTTATGAATTGAATAAAGGCCCCGAACAGGTTGTTGAAGAGTTTTATTTTGACGAACATTCGGAGTATCTTAAAAAATTTAAGCTGATAATTTTACAAAAAATTATCACTCCGGAAGAATTAAAATTGTACTCTGCGGATTTATTAGTTGAATCGTTAAAAATATTTTACACCTTGTATCCGTTGTACTGTTTTACAATTTCACCCAATCCGCTGCAATTAATTCAAAAGTTTGAAGATACTTTTGAGGCTGATTTTTAGTCTATTTCCACTTTATGGTACAACCTATTGTAAAAGTTTCAGGCACTGATATTTCTAGACCATCCAACAATTCAATTATTGCATTTTCAAGATATTTGTTTTTAACACAATTTTCATCCTGCCAGTTATCGTCTATTTTACCGTGAAAAACCAGTTCCCTGCTGTTATCAAATAAAAACACTTCCGGTGTATGAGTAGCATCAAAACTTTTTGCCGCTTCCTGAGTTTTATCATACAAATACGGAAAGTTAAAACCTATTTTATTTGACCTCAACAACATTTGTTCAAACGAATCTTCCGGATATTTAACATCATCATTTGAATTTATTGCTATAATTTGAAGATCATTTTTGAATTTTTCCTGCAAATTAATAATCCGTTTTTCGTAAGCCTGAACGTATGGACAATGATTACAGCTGAAAATAATTATTAATCCCCTTTTGTCCTCAAAAGAGCTTTCTGTATATATTTTGTTATCAATTCCTGTCAATTCAAAACGAGGAATTAACGAACCTAATTTTAAAGTATCAGTAGCCATATATTTTACCAAATTTATTATTATATTTATATTTAAAATTGTTTAATTAAAATACTTTAAAAATGAACTCAAAATCAATATTATTATTTATCCTATTTTTGGCAGTTGGGAATATGTTTGCACAAAATTTTTCAGTAAATGATTTTTATAACAATTACGAACAATTTAAGGAAAACACCCTTACGGCTAAACGATTTAAGCATGCCGATATTATGCCTTTAATTGAAAAAATTGCAAAACAAAAGTATTTTAAAGTAGAAAGAATTGGTTATTCTGTTGAAAAACGCTCAATTAATCTGCTTAAAATTGGAAAAGGTAAAACCGTTGTTTTGGCCTGGTCGCAAATGCATGGTGACGAACCAACCGCAACTATGGCTTTATTCGACTTATTTAACTTCTTTTCCGATACAACACAATTTAAAGGTTTTAAGCAGCAATTGCTGGATAGTTTGACAATTTATTTTGTTCCAATGTTAAATCCTGACGGGGCTGAAAAATTTACACGCCGCAACGCTTTCAAAATTGACTTAAATAGAGATGCTGTTCGCTTGCAAAGTCCCGAATCCAGAATATTAAAACGTCTACAAAAACGATTAAATCCGGTCTTTGGATTTAACTTACACGATCAAGGATACTTAAATACTGCCGGAAAAACCTATAAACAGGCAACAATTTCGGTTTTATTGCCGGCATTTAATTACCAAAAAGATATTAACAACGTCCGCTCGCAAGGAATGAAAGTTATTGTTGACATGTATAAAAACCTTTCAGTTTTTATCCCCGGTCATATAGGCAAATATGATGATACATTTGAACCTCGTGCTTTTGGCGATAACCTTGTTAAATGGGGTACAAGTTCTATTTTAATTGAATCAGGCGGATGGAAAAATGATTTTGAAAAACAGTTCGTTCGTAAAATGAATTTTATTGCTATTTTATCCGGATTACACTCAATAGCAACCAAACAATATAATAATAATTCTACCAACAGTTATTTTGCAATTCCTGATAATGACGAATATTTGTTCGATTTATTAATCCGAAATATTAAATCAAAAGTTAAAGATACTACTATTGTATTGGACTTGGGAATTAACCGAAAAGAAACTACCGAAAAAGGGGGTTTGCCTTACTTTAAGGGTAACATTGAAGATATTGGCGATCTTTCTACATTTTTTGGGAATGACGACTATTGTTTTGATAGTTTAGAAGTAAAACCGGGATTGGTTTATCCTACTCAATTTAATAACATTAGCGATTTAGACAGCCTAAATTTTACCGATTTGCTTTCCAAGGGTTATTTGTATGCAAAAGTTAAAAACATCCCTAAAGAGTTAAAATTCACTAAATATCCAATTAATATTGTAGATACTTCATTTGAAGCGCCAAAAGAAATCAGTTTAGGAATGATGCCTAACTTTGTTATTATGGAAAGCGGTAGTTTAAGGTATAGCGTAGTGAACGGTTTTTTATATGACATTTTAGCTAAAAAGAATTATATTTATAACGGCTTAATTTTATAAACATCATTATTTTTTAATGCGCGAAGATTTAAATTTCGATAAAAATATTGAAGATAGGCAAAAGTATATCGATTTTGAAAGAGAGGCACTCCCTCATTTAAATTCATTATATAATTTTGCTCTTCAAATGACGGGAAACCCTGACGATGCAAACGACTTGGTTCAGGAGACCTTTTTAAAAGCTTTCCGTTTTTTTGATAAATTTGAACAAGGCACTAATTGCAAAGCTTGGATGTTTCGCATATTAAAAAATTCATTTATTAATGATTTTAGAAAAATAAGCAAAGAACCCAACCGGGTTGATTACGAGGACGTTCAAAATTTTTACGAAGTTGTAAAAGAAAGTGATGTTAAATATAAACACTGGGAAGAAGATGCTTTCAGCCAGCTGCTTGACGATGAAGTATCTGTGGCAATTGCGGCTTTACCCGAAGATTTTAGAACTGTAATTATATTAAATGATATTGAAGGTTTTACTTACGAAGAAATAGCCGATTTTGTTGATTGTCCTGTTGGTACCGTTCGTTCCCGCCTGCATAGAGCCCGAAAAATGTTATATTCACAATTATACGATTACGCTAAAAACCGCGGATATGTTTCAAATTAGTTTATTTGCTTTCATATATCTTGCTTTTTAAATGATTTTTGATTATTATTAAAGACGAATATTTTTTAAATACACAAGGTGGTGATAGTTTTGGTAGGAATAGTCGTTCAAGACAATGAATCAATTGATAGAGCCCTTAAAAGGTTTAAGAAAAAATACGAAAGATCCGGAATCTTAAAAGAGTACAAAAAAAGAAATTTTTTTGTTAAGCCGTCAGTTGAAAAACGCATGGAACGCATGAAAGCTAAAAGAAGAGCTTCCAAAGGCACCCAAATGCGCGAACGATAGTAGTTTGAAACCCCTTCCAAGGGGTTTTTTTATTTTAAACCCACTTAAAAATTTTAGGTCTTCTGTTAGTTTTTAACCTTTTTCATTTTTTCAACATATCATTAAACCCCATTAGCATTTTTTTGCCGGGTATTTAATTGTAGCGCGAGATTCATCTCGCCTAGCTGTTTTTTTTATTGTTTTATTCAAACATGCAAGTTGTAACTTGTGTTACATTAAGTCTTTTCCTATTTAAAATAACAAAACCGCCGGGTTTTTGTTTTTACCGGCGGTTTTATCAATCATTCATAATTAATAATTCATAATTAATCCGTAACTCAGAAGAAAATAAGTAATAGAGAAAAAATATTTTAGATAACCGTAAAATAAACACTTTACTTACGGTTATTTTTTTATTAAATTCATATTACTTAAATAAGGAATATGCCATGCCTCGTTTAGCAAAAAAGTATCCAGATTGGGTTTATGCACACAAACCCGAAAATAGTGCCATTCACTTTATTAATGGAATTTATTATGTATATGGCGTTTCTAGCAAGTGGAATCCGGAAAAACAGAAACCAAAGAAAATCACAGGAGACATTCTTGGCAAAGTAACGCCAGATGGATTTATTCCTTCAGAAAAAAAAGTACTTAAGGAGGAACTGGCTGCACCTCACTCAGTTAAGAACTATGGTCCAACGGCTTTGTGCTTGCAGCTAATGGAAAAAGAACTACCTCAATTACAGAAGTTTTTCCCTGATTTATGGCGACAAATATTTATTCTTGCAGTTCTTAGAATCGTTCACAAAACACATCTTAAAATGATTCCATTTCACTTACAAGAGAACTATTTTACTCAACAATGGGATTTAAACGTTTCAGAAAAAACATATTCTAACTTATTATTTACCATCGGTCTACAAAGAGAAAAAATAATTGAATTCAAAAAAGCTATATTTGCCGGAAAAAACTTTTTGTTAGCCGATAGTACTAATGTTTTTTCCGAATCGGATCAATTAAATATAAACTTACCCGGTTATAATAGTCAGCGAGAATTTCGACCACAAGTTAACATGCTTTATATCTTCTCATCTGAATTAATGATGCCGGTTTATTATCGCCTTGTTCCGGGAAATATTAGAGAGGTTAAAGCTTTTAAGATATGCATTGAGGAGAGTGGAATACAAGATGCAATTATTGTTGTGGATAAAGGGTTTTATTCAGAGAACAACTTGTTATTATTAGAGAAAGAAAGATTCCAATTCATTATTCCATTGCGTCGCAATAATAACCTTATTCATTATTCGGATTTTGGAAAAAAGGAAAAGGATGATAACACCGGATTTTTCAGGTTTCAGGACAAGTATATTTGGTATAACCGTTATAAGATTCAGGATAAATGGGTGACTATTTTTTTTGACGAGCATCTAAAAGTTGAGGAATCACAAGATTATCTCATGAGAATTGATGCCGAATATGAGGGATATACAGTTGAAGAATATAAAAGGAAAGAACAAACTTTTGGTACCCTCACATTATTGAGTAACATAAAAGAGCAAGATCCTGCAGAGTTATATGAGAACTACAAATCACGTGTAAATATAGAGGTTTTATTTGATGCTTTTAAAAATATTCTTAATGCGGATAAAACATATATGCAAAAGGAAGAATCTCTTGAAGGCTGGATGTTTATCAATTTTTTAGCAATGCGATTGTATTATGCACTTTATAGAAACTTAAAAAAATATAATTTGATTACCAGATATTCACCAAATGATATTCTTACTATTGTTGATGCTATAAAGATGATTAGGATAAATAATAAATTTAGATTAGCTGAAATCCCTTCTAAAGTTGAAGCTCTTATGAAAAAACTTAACATGCCTATTACGTAAATTTTGCGGAGTTACGGATTAATAATTGTTTTGTGTTGTATCATACAAGCTTGCGAACTAAAGTTCGCGCTACAATTTAAAGTATTCATTTTGTACTAATAAATTGTCCATCATCATTTTATTAATACCATTAAATACGATTAATATTTTTTTGTCGGGTATTTTATTGCAGCGCGAGATTTACAGCCCGTGTGGAAATTGGGAAATGGCACGTTTTCGGTTAATTTTCATTATCGTCCATTATTATTCTTGGGTTAAAACCCAATATTTTCTTTTCCCAATCCCCCAGCTTAAAAGCTGGGGTTATTTAAAAACCTTCTAACTTATTGTAGCAACGTAAGTTGTTATAATTATTCCTATAAAAGCACTTCGGAGAAGTGCAATGTTTGTAATAACGCACACCCCCACCAACCACCTGCACGGCAGAGCCGTGCCACCTTTAAACCCATTATTCACCAATTTTCACACAACCTGTTATCTCGCCCAGCTGTTTTTTTTATTGTTTTATTCAAACATGCAAGTTGTAACTTGTGTCACAATTGGGTCTTTTCCTGTTTAAAATAACAAAACCGCCGGGTTTTTGTTTTTACCGGCGGTTTTATCAATCATTCATAATTAATAATTTATAATTAATAATTAAACTGATTTTACTTCAGCAAAATCAGTTTACGCGTTTCACTATATTTACCTGCCTGTAACCGATAAAAATATATTCCGCTTGAAAGATTACCCGCATTCCAATCATTTTTGTAACTTCCCGCATTTAGTTCTTCATTTACCAAGGTTGTAACTTCTTTTCCCAAGGCATCGTAAATTTTAAGTGTCACAAATTCTTTTGCCGGCAAACTAAACGATATTGTTGTACTTGGGTTAAAAGGATTTGGGTAGTTTTGGTTAAGTATATAATTTGTTGGAGTTTCCAATATAACATCTTCTACATTGGTATAAATTTCCGATAAAGAACGCATCCAAATTCCACATCCATTTGTACCCGCTAAAATTTTATCGTTATATATGGCAAGAGCATTAATTCTATAAACATCATAACCTGTTAGCCCCGTATTTATTTGAGTCCACTTGGTACCACCAATAGGCATACAATAGATACCTTCGCCCCAAGAACCTGCAAAAATATAATCATCTGTAGCCGCTACCGAAACAAGTAGTTCACTACTAAATCCTGTTTTTGTAATGTGTGTCCATTCAATTTGATTGTTATTTGAAACATATACTCCACCATCAGACATGCCTGCATAAATATTATTACCGGAAACAGCAAAACCTCTCAGCACATCACCAGCCGGCAAACCGGAATTTCGTGGTACCCATGTTGCGCCAAAATCTGTTGATAAATAAACTCCTTTATTATAGGTTCCCGCTAATAAATCATTCCCAATAGCAAGAAGAGATCTCATATTCAGATTTGACAATCCATTATTAACCGGCACCCAACTGGAGCTATTTTTTATATACTTAAAAACACCTCCACCATATGTTGCAGCAAATAATGTTGTATCAACAGCGGCAAACGAAAATATTTGTTCATTTGTAAGCCCGTTATTTACTTGTACCCAATTTAATCCATTATCAACAGTTCGGAAAACACCATAATACCAAGAACCGGCATAAATCGCATCACCAAATTTAATTAGGTCTTTTATTTCACCATAATCGGCGGGAAAATCTAAGTTTGACCAAAATATTTCTTCGCGATTTGAAATAAAAGCACCATGTTGCGAACTTGCAAGAAAATTATCCCCGGAAATACTGATATCAGTTATATTTGCTGTTGATGGAAATCCATAATTAGCTGTTTTCCACTCCGCTCCATCGTTTGTGGATCTATATATACCGTTACCAGATACCCCTGCATAAAGATTCGAATTACAAACCGCCACAGCTGTAACCCCCTTTTCTGGTGGAAGACCGGTACTAATTTTAGCCCAATCGGCTCCATTATTAGTGGATTTATAAACCCCTGAATTTGAACCTATATAAATATTATAATCACTTACTGCAATTGAGGAAACTTCAATACCAACCGGTAGATTATTATTTATCTTGCTCCAATTTTCTCCATTATTAACAGAAATGTACACTCCGGTTTCCATAACTGCCACCAAATTTGTATCTACAACTTTTAGTGCTATTAGATAACCTTCAAGTCCGGTTCCTATATTTGTCCAAGTATAACCATTATCTTCCGAATAATATACTCCACTGTAAGTAGTTCCCGCATAAATATGATCACCCAATACAACCACAGCTTGTACACTTTTTTGAAACAAGCTGTTTCGGAGCAAACTCCAAGTATTACCATTATTGGCTGAGTGTAGAATACCATCAAGAGTAGCTGCTATACCATAGTTGTTCCAAAAAACAAAATCATAAATAATACTTACTTCATCATTATTGTTGGTTACGGGTACCCAAGTTTCACCATTATCAATAGAGCGGCTAATTCTATTTCCATCATCTGTAAATATTCTTCCCCTATCAACACAAATAGCTCTTGCTCCATTCCATGCGGAAAGATTTTGGCTCCAGACGAGTCCATTATTTGTAGAACGATAAATATTACCGCTGCCGCCCATATAAATATTTTGTTCTAATGATGCAAAAATATTTACGCTTTTTGCCCCTAGTCCATCAGTATTAACCCATTGGGCGTTTAAATAAACATTCGTGCAGAACAGATAAATAGTCAGCGTTAATAAAAATATTTTCCGTTTCATTTTTTCTCCTTTTACACTTAACAATTTTCTTGATTTATTATTATTTTAAGATTGTGAACATACCCCAAATAAAGCTATTTTAACAACATTATCTTACGGGTTTCATTATATTTCCCGGCCTGCAAACGATAAAAATATATTCCGCTTGCAAGATTGCCCGCATTCCAATCGTTTTTATAACTTCCCGCATTTAGTTCTTCGTTTACTAATGTTGTTATTTCTTTTCCTAAAACATCATATATTTTTAATGTAACAAATTCCTTTTTAGGTAAACTAAAGGATATTGTTGTACTTGGATTAAAAGGATTAGGGTAGTTTTGAGAAAGTCTAAAATTATTTGCCTGATTAATTGATTCCTCATTAACCGATACTATTATTTCCGACAATAAACACTTCCATAATCCATTATCTAAGGTGCCCACATAAATATAGCCCCCCTTAATTCCAATTGAAAGCACACTTGTATTAGGCAACCCTGTATCTATTTTGTACCACGCATCTCCAAAATCACTTGACATATATAATCCATTTTTTACTCCGGCATAAATTCTTGAGTTAAAAGTAAAAAGGGTATTTATTTTTGTATCGGTAAACAATTGGGAATTTATTTTTTGCCAAGAGACGCCATTATTTTGTGAAAAAAATAATCCATTATCTGTTCCGGCATAAATATTTAATTCGTTAACAACAAAGTCGTTAATATTAGCATTGGTCAATCCCGAATTTGATGTCGCCCAATTCATTCCGTTATTTGTTGAGATATTTATACCTCCACCAATTGTTCCGGCAAAAATTGCCGTAGATGTAGATGCTAAACTTGTAATTTTAATTCCGCTTAACCCGGTATTAACCCCAGTCCATGAGCCCCCATTATTTGTAGAACGAAACACTCCGCCAAAGGTACCGGCAAAAATATCCTGCCCCATCATCTCCAAACATGTAATATCAGTTCTTGTTAAGCCATTATTTATTTCTTCCCAATTTACCCCATAATCTGTCGAAATTTGCACCCCGGAATTACTTAGTCCGGCAAAAATATTTGATCCATCCGCTAAATAAGATGCAACTTCACCAAATTCTTTTATTTCTTTAAAATTCGCTCCATTATCATCTGAGCGAAACTTTCCTGCATAAATAATATCATCTGAAATAAAAACTGACTTAATATAATCATCGGTAATATAATTAGTAAGTGATTTCCAAGAGTAGTCACCCTGAGAATATACTCCACTCCAAACTCCCCATTCCGACCCAGTAATAACACAAGAGTCAGTTACAACAAAGGTATGTGAGTTTCCAAAAGCCATAGTAAGATATTCCCAACTAATCCCTTTATTTACCGAGGAAAACAAACAATCCATTGCCCCAAAATAAAGTGTATCACCTTTTTTATAGAAGGAACTTACATAATATGGTCTAGGGTTTATATCAACATACGACCAATTATCCCCGTTATCTGTTGAACGATGGACACCCCAGCCATTAGTAATTACAAGAACAACATCATCAATAACTATAGCATCTCTGATATCTTTGTTTAATAAACCGGCATTTTTCGCTGTCCAATTTTTCCCATAATTTGTTGAATAAAAAACCCCGTCCGATTGTGTACCCACAAACAAACATGTGTCTTTAACCGCAAAAGACTGAATTTTCCAATTTGTAATACCATTATTTACGGGTTCCCAGTTTGCACCGTTGTTTGTTGATAAAAAAACTCCTCCACCCCAAGTTCCGGTAAATATTTTTGTCCCCACAACCGCAAATGCACGAACATTTAAGGTGGTTAATCCATTATTGATTGCTGTCCAGCTTGAACCATTATTTGTTGAAAGGAAAACACCATTTGCAGATGTTCCTGCAAGTAAACCAATATTTGTACTAACCAACTCGTGGATATGCAATTCTGGTAATCCTTCATTAATAGCTTGCCAAGTTGTTCCTAAATTTGTTGACCTAAAAACTCCATTGTAAGCAGTTGAAACAAACAAATATCCTTCTTTAACAACAACAGATGTTGGGTCGGTAGTCATACATCCATATACACGCTCCCATTGTGCATCAGCAGTTCCACCCACAATAAAAAGGAAAGATATTACCACAAATAACCAGATATTATTTTTCATTTCTTTTCCCCATTAAAAGCTAAATATTAATAAACATTTCATATTTAATTAATTGTAGTTGCAATTTATTTTAATAACAACATTTTTTTTGTTTCACTAAACTTACCGGCTTGTAATTGATAAAAATATATTCCACTACTTAGATTTTCGGCATTGAATATTTTATTATAAACCCCTGCGCTCAATTCTTCATTTACCAAGGTTTCAATTTCTTTACCTAAAATATCATAAACTTTTATTGTTACTTTTTCACTTTGGGGTAAACTAAAGGATATTGTTGTGTTTGGGTTAAAAGGGTTTGGATAGTTTTGGTTTAGCACAAAATTATTAGGAATCGGTTTAATTGTAGTTTCTTCAACATTAACAATTCCACCCTCATTATAAACGCACAATCCGTTTGCTGTTCCGACCCACATATTCCCCAATTTGTCAAATTCAATAGCCAACACTCTATTATCGGGCAGACCCGAATTTCCAGTATAATAGGTTTTCCAGTTGGTTCCGTCAAATTTTGTTAATCCCGTACCATTTGTACCAATCCACAAAGTATTGTTTTCATCAATCGAAATACAATTAATATAATTTGACCATAAACTCGAATTTAATGTATTATAAACAGTCCAGTTTGTACCATCATATTTAATTAAACCACTTGATTTAGTGCCAATCCATTTATTACCATATTTGTCAATTGCAATAGATGTGAGATCATTTTCGGGCAAACCGGAATTACTTGTATTGAATATTGTCCAAAAAACTCCGTCAAATTTAACTAATCCACCTGCTGATGTACTAATCCATTTATTATTATCTTGGTCTATTGTTATTTCCGAAAGAGTAGCAGCCGGTAAACCTGAGTTTCCATAAGTATACGAAATCCAATTAATATCATTATATTTATACAATGCATGTGTTCCAACAATCCATTTTATATTGTCTTTATCAATAACAATTGCCTTTCCATCATACCTAATCGCTGAATTGGAACTATTAAAAACTTGCCAATTATTTCCACTTAGCTTTGCACAACCCAAAGTCCCGGTACCAATCCATTTATTATCTTCATTATCAACAACAATTGTATTAATATAGTTAGAAGGCAACCCTGAACTTCCTGTTTGATATAAAGTCCAATTTTCATCGTCGTATTTTGCAACCCCGTTCCAAGTCCCAATCCATTTGTTATTTAACGAGTCAAACGCTACAGACGTTACAATATTGTTTGGTAATCCGGAATTAGATATTTTAATGCCCGTCCAACCCGATCCATTATATTTTCTTAAACCATTACCAATACCAACCAACACGTTCCCATTATTATCGTTGATTATTGTAGTTATATGAAATCCGGAATAATATTGGGTCCAGGTATTTCCAGTGACCTTGAATACACCAGTGTAAGTACCTATCCATTTGTTTCCTATAGCATCAAATGCAAGGGCAGCAATATAAGAACCCCAATCGTTGATAATCACTGTATTTAATCCATCAAATTGAACTAAACCACTGCCTCTTGTTCCAATCCATTTTACCCCAAATTTATCAATAATAATCGAAGTAATAGGGTAACGCGGGATTCCGGAATTTGCATTATTATACTCAGTCCAATTTGTTCCATCATATTTCCCGAGCATACTGTTTATTGGCACATTTTCATCACCAGTGGAACCTCCAAACCATACAGAACCTTCATTGTCTATAGTAATTGCCCAAATATTGGTACATCTTATGCCTGAATTCGAAGTGTTAAATACCGTCCAATTTATTCCATCAAATTTTACCAGCCCTTGCAAATAAGTTCCAATCCAAATATTTCCTGCTCTATCGACCACAAGGGATTTTATATCTTTTGTTGGTAATCCTGAATTTTGGTCATCATACACTATCCAATTAACGTTATCAAATTTCACCAATCCGTTATATTCAACCCCAATCCATTTGTTCCCCAAACTATCAACTGCTACACTAGTAATGGAATTCATCGGCAAGCCGGAATTATAATTATTATAAACAAACACTTCTTCGGTAGTATTATTTAATTTTACTAAACCGTTTGTTGTTCCAAGCCAAGTATATTCCCCTTCACTTGCTGATGATGTAATATTGTTACTGTTAAGGAATTGCTTCCATTGCAAATTTTGCGCATATCCGGTTGTGGTAAAAACCACAACAATAAAAAGAATGTAAATTAAATTTTTCATTAGGCCACTCCACCTGCTTTTTTTATTATCAAACTAATTATTTGTTTTTAATTATATTTATAATTCTTTAATATTTGTCCTCACTCCCTCTTTTACCCGCTACAAATTTATTTAATAAATTATATTAAATCAAATGGGTCTTGTTTCAAATCACATTTAAAGTTGTCCCAAATCACATTAACTTTATTTTGGGAATAATAATGGCATAATTTGGGAATATTTTACCAATCATTTATTTTTTTTACAATAATATACTTGCAAACTGTAACTTACAGTGTATTTTATGTTTTTTGTTATTCTATCATAATTAATCTTTTCATTTTTTCAACAACTCATCAAACACAATTAACATTTTTATTGTCGGGTATTTAATTGCAGCGCGAGATTCACAGCCTGTGTGGAAATTGGGGAATGGCACGTTTTCTGTTAATTTTCATTATCGTTCACTATTATTATGCTTGGGTTAAAACCCAATATTTTCTTTTCCCAATCCCCCAGCTTAAAAGCCGGGGTTATTTAAAAACCCTCTAACTTATTGTAACAGCATAAGTTGTTGCATTATTATTCCTATATAGGCACTTCGGTGAAGTGCAATGTTTGTAATCACTCGCACCACCACCAACCACCTGCACGGCAGAGCCGTGCCACCTTTGGATATATTATCCCCAATTTTCGCACAACCTGTTATCTCGCCTAGCTTTTTTTGTTTTGTGTTATTTAGTCTGCAGGTTAAAGCTAACATTTCAATTTGGAGTCTTTTGTTTAAAAATGCAAAACCGCCGGGTTTTTGTTTTTACCGGCGGTTTTATCAATCATTCATAATTAATAATTAATAATTCATAATTAGCATTTTTATTGCCGGGTATTTAATTGTAGCGCGAGATTCATCTCGCCCAGCTATTTTTTTAGTTATTATACTAGCTTGCACGTTGTAATTTGTGTTACAATTAGGTCTTTTCCTGTTTAAAATAACAAAACCGCCGGGTTTTTGTTTTTACCGGCGGTTTTATCAATCATTCATAATTAATAATTAATAATTAAACTGATTTTATTTCAGCAAAATCAGTTTACGCGTTTCACTATATTTTCCTGCCTGCAAACGGTAAAAATATATTCCGCTTGAAAGATTCCCCGCATTCCAATCGTTTTTGTAACTTCCCGCGTTAAATTCTTCATTTACCAAGGTTGTAACTTCTTTTCCTAAGGCATCGTAAATTTTAAGTGTCACAAATTCTTTTGCCGGCAAACTAAAAGAGATTGTTGTACTTGGGTTAAAAGGATTTGGGTAGTTTTGAGAAAGCATATAATTAAACGGTATATTTGTGGGGATTTCTTCTACATCAACATATATATAACTTAAGTCACACCTATTAATAAAACCTGCTTCGTCATAATAGCCAAAATAAAGATATTTATCATCAACAAATAAAGAAGTGATATTTTGGGGATAACTTATAGAATGCCAATTCAATCCATAATCTTGGGAAAAATAAAGTCCCTTGCCAACAATTGAAACAAATAGTTTGTTTTCGTTTCCCGTTATTGTTTTAAATTGACTGCCGGGCGGTAGTCCGCCATTAATTTTTTGCCAAACTAACCCGTTGTTTGTTGAATAAAATAGACCTATTTCGGTTGCAGCAAATACCTTTCCGTTTGTGTTAAAAAGTTTATTTATTTTTGTTGCGGGCAGATCTGCTGTTACCCAAGTAATCCCATTGTCTGATGAAAGAATCATGCCGTTGTTAGTTCCAAGCAACATATTAGAACCTGAAATAGTTAATGTGCTAATATCCAAATTATTTAAATAATTACTTAAAATCGTCCAATCATTTCCTTGGTTTGCAGATACAAAAACCCCAGTAGTTGTACAACAATATAACAAAGAATCTGTTTTATAAAATGAATTTATAATACTGTTATTTAATCCATTATTCGGTTTAGTCCAATTTAACGCATTATCGGATGAAACAAATAACCCTGAATTTGTTCCTGCAAACAAAATAGAATCACTGGCTATAATTGTTTTGATCGATAAATCCAACAAACCATTATTTACTTCTGTACACCAGTTTTCATCATTTTTACACAATAAAACACCATCATCACTTGCAACAAACAAATTCGAATTAATCTTTGTAAAATCATTAATTATTCCACTTCTTAATCCATTTTCTCTCTTTTGCCATATCGTACCATTCTGCTGCCGATAAAAAAGACCTTTATCTGTTCCGGCAAACAAACCATATTCACAACAATACAATAAACCAACATACACTCCATTGCCCAACCCATTGTTATATCCAAACCAATTAGCACCATTATCGGTTGAACGAGATATTGACCCTTCAAACAATAGTAATGCATAAATATTTTCACCAATTGCAACGACCGATCTAATATATGTGCTTGGCAATCCATTATTAACTTTTACCCAGCTTATCCCATTATCGGTTGATTTTAATATTCCTTGGCCACTAGTTGCAACAAAAATCATTTCATCATTAAAAACAATCGATGTACAACCATAAGCAGTATTTATTATCTGCTGCCAGCTATTCCCGTTATCAATTGAACGCTGAATACCTAAATCCGTACACAAATAAAGGGTATCTCCTTTAGCCACAATTGCATTAGTCACTGGTCCATTATTGCCCGTCTCAAGCTCTGTCCAATTTTCGCCATTATTTGTAGAACGATAGGTGCCATATTCTGAAACGCAAAACAACATATTATCCGAAGCAATTATATCCTTTATGGAAGATGTACTATTAGCTTCATACACCAAATTCCAATCTTTCCCGTTATTCGTTGATCGATATATTCGAGAATCAAAGCAACCAATTAATATTATTGAATCCTTAACAAAAACAGCACTTATCGAATAACAATTTATTTTATTCTTTGAATAAACTTGATTCCATTTTATCCCTTCATTTGTAGATTTGAAAACGCCATAACCATTGCCAATTAATATTGTTGAGTCATTTGATGCAAAGGTAGTAGCCACACTCCTATAACCATGGATTTGTGCATGCACAGATGATATTGGATATACAATAAAAATAAAACTTATAGTCATAAAAATTAACCAGTAATATTTTTTCATTCTTCACTCCTTTTCCAACACTTTCAATTATACAAAATATAGTATTTTAATGCACGCTTAAATATTACCCTCACCCCCTCTTTTACCCACTATAAATTTATTTAATAAATTATATTAAATCAAATGGGTCTTGTTTCAAATCACATTTAAAGTTGTCCCAAATCACATTAACTTTATTTTGGGAATAATAATGGCATAATTTGGGAATATTTTACCAATCATTTATTTTTTTTACAATAATATACTTGCAAACTGTAACTTACAGTGTATTTTATGTTTTTTGTTATTCTATCATAATTAATCTTTTCATTTTTTCAACAACTCATCAAACACAATTAACATTTTTATTGTCGGGTATTTAATTGCAGCGCGAGATTCACAGCCTGTGTGGAAATTGGGGAATGGCACGTTTTCTGTTAATTTTCATTATCGTTCACTATTATTATGCTTGGGTTAAAACCCAATATTTTCTTTTCCCAATCCCCAGCTTAAAAGCTGGGGTTATTTAAAAACCTTCTAACTTATTGTAACAACATAAGTTGTTGCATTATTATTCCTATATAGGCACTTCGGTGAAGTGCAATGTTTGTAATCACTCGCACCACCACCAACCACCTGCACGGCAGAGCCGTGCCACCTTTGGATATATTATCCCCAATTTTCGCACAACCTGTTATCTCGCCTAGCTTTTTTTGTTTTGTGTTATTTAGTCTGCAGGTTAAAGCTAACATTTCAATTTGGAGTCTTTTGTTTAAAAATGCAAAACCGCCGGGTTTTTGTTTTTACCGGCGGTTTTATCAATCATTCATAATTCATAATTGATAATTCATAATTGTTTTTTGTATTGTATCATACTAGCTTGCACGTTGTAATTTGTGTTACATTAAGTCTTTTCCTGTTTAAAATAACAAAACCGCCGGGTTTTTGTTTTTACCGGCGGTTTTATCAATCATTCATAATTCATAATTCATAATTCATAATTCATAATTCATAATTAGCATTTTTATTGCCGCGTATTTAATTGTAGCGCGAGATTCATCTCGCCCCGCTGTTTATTTTATTGTTTTATTCAAATATGCATGTTGTAACTTGTGTTACAATTAGGTCTTTTCCTGTTTAAAATAACAAAACCACCGGGTTTTTGTTTTTACCGGCGGTTTTATCAATCATTCAGAATTAATAATTTATAATTAATAATTAAACTGATTTTACTTCAGCAAAATCAGTTTGCGCGTTTCACTATATTTACCTGCTTTCAAAGTATAAAAATAAACTCCGCTGGCAAGTTTTGAAGCATTAAAATTATATTCGTAATTTCCTGAGTTCATTTGTGTATTAATTAATGTACTAACTTCTTGTCCCATTATATCATATACTTTAAGAGTTACATAGCCTGTTTCAGGAATTGAATATTTAATGTTTGTAACCGGATTAAAAGGATTTGGATAATTTTGCTGTAAATCAAAACTAATTGGTTTTGTGGTTTCTTCTTCTCCAACTCCCGTAGGTAATGAAGCATATTTTTCACGTCCTAACACAATAGCTTGTCTTACAATATCCAAACTATTTCCGCCGGCAACAATAAAAGCTATTTCCCTTTCTGCACCGCTGGGAATATTAAAAGGACCGGCGGAATTAACACCGCTTACATCCTGTAGACCAGCTGTTACTTTATTAAAACCGTTGGTTAACGAAACCCATTTTTCCGCTTTGGTAAATCCGTCATATACATTAATGCCGCCGTCGCTGCCATCATTTTGTATTGCGTAAAAACCATCATAACCCCACCACCAAGCAACACCTACAGCAACACATATACTTGTATCGGCATTATAAAACAAAGCACATTTTGTAATTTGATCGTAAGAGGCATAATTTGCACCGGATGTACTTTCAGTTATATCCCAGTCAAAAAATAATCCCGCGTAAAATCCGTTTATATCAATTAAACTTTTATTGGTAAATAAATATTTTAATAATATAAAATTATCATACGGTTCTTCTGTAAACGAATAACTATCAAGTTTTGTTTCAATTCCAAGTTTATTTGAACCCGCATTATCATCGTTCATTACAAGCAAACCTTGTTGTTCGGCATAAGCACCAGGAACACTTAGGGTAAAAGGAGTAATATTTTTAAAATCGGTATTTTGAACATTTCCATCAACACCTCTTATACCATCAACTAATTTATCGGAAGCTGTTCCGTAAAATAATCCACCCTCATATAACAGATTTGTTCCACCATTAATTAAAAAACCATCTCCCTGTGTATTATCAAAATAATCATTAAAACCAAAGGTGCCTTTATTTGTAATAGTTAATGCAACATTATTAATACCCTGTGTAGCAAAAGTGGGATTAACTAATACCGAAACAGATTCAAAATCGGTATATGTTCCTTCGGTATATGTAATAAACAAATCAACTTTTGTATTTTGAATAACATCATGGGAAATAGTAAAAGAAAACTTGTTGGAACTATTATCAAAAATTTCAAGTGTTCCCATGCTGTTTGCCGAAAAATTACCGTTTACAATTGTTATTGCATTTGATGAGCTGCTTAACGAAATATTAATTGTTGCTAAAGGGGCTAAATAATTTACAAAATCCATTTTAACAAGAATATTTTCATCTCTTTCAAAAATTCCGTCTCCGTCGCCGTTATCAATAAATTCAACATCTTCCAAACGTACCGATTTTGCATTCGTATTACTTAAGGATGTGTAAGCATTAACACGTCCTTTTCCCAATTTATTAATATAAGCAGGATTAACAGAAGATATATCATCACAGCATGCTCTTACTTGTTCGCCAATTTGCGCAGCAGTATACAACGGGAATTGTGTTTTTACCAATCCGCATAAACCCGCAACAATTGGTGAAGAAATTGAAGTACCGCTTGCCGAAGAATAAGTGTTATCCATCCAGGTACTTAAAACACCTGTACCGGGAGCCGTAACATCAACATTATACCCGTAGTTTGAAAAGGATGATCTTGTGTCATCAACCGATGAAGAAGCTACCGAAAGCACTCCTTTATAAAAGGCGGGGTACATTGCTTCTTCTAAATTATCATTTCCCATAGCCGCAACAACCAAAACGTTATTTGCGTTGGCATAATCTATTACTGTTTTGGCAAAAATCGAATAAGTGTAACTTCCCCAGCTGCAATTAATTATTGAAGCTCCATTATCAACAGCATAAACAATTCCCTGATATCCGTAAGATATTAAAGCTTTACCGCTGTTTGTACGATAATCATCGCGTGAGGTTTTTACAGGCATCACAGAGCAATTAAAACCTATTCCCGAAATACCTATACCATTATCTGTTACAGCCGAAGCACAACCCGCTACTAAGGTGCCGTGGTCGGGTCTATCTTCCATCGGATCATTATCGGGCACTCCGACCAAACCGCCAAAATCCCAGCCCCTTACATCATCAACATAACCATTGTTATCATCATCAATTTGGTTGTTTGGAATTTCATCACTATTAACCCATACGTTGGCTGCTAAATCAGGGTGATCCCAATCGACGCCGGTATCTATTATACCAATAATAACATTTTTATTACCTTTATTAATATCCCACGCACCGGCTGCATTAATTTTATTTAACGCATATTGTGAAGCATAAGATGGATCATTGGGTATATAACTAACTTCATTCAAATAATATGGTTCGGCAAAAACAACACCATTCAGTTTAGACATTTTTGAGCTTGTCAAAACCGGATCTAGTTTACTATTAAATTCAACAATATAAATTTTATTAAGTGTATTTGCTGCTTTTGTAGTACTGTTTTTTACATTACATATTTTAGTAACTTTTGTAATTCCAAAACTTTCAGCTTTTTTTTGAAATTCATCCGACAAAACTGCTGCACCCGAAAGATCGGTTGATAGTTCTGTTGTAAACTGAATTATTATTTTGTTGGAAAAATAATAGTTTTTTCCATCAAATTTAATATTTTCCTGTCCGTTTATAATTATGGTCAACAGCAAAAAAGTACAAAAAGTAACTATTATTTTTTTCATATCACCCCTTTTGAATTTTATTTTTAAATTTGGAAAAATATTTAATAAATTACAATGAATAATATTTTTAATACCGTATTTTTGCTTATATATTTTAAAAATAACTTTATGGTTAATAATGTATGGCTAATTCTGAAAGAAATCAAACTTTAAAACTTATTGATGATGAAATTCCTGTATTAAAAGAAAATTTAATTAATTTAACCTCAAAAACGACATTTGAACAGATTAAAAATAAAACCATTAATCAAGATTTGTTTGAAGTTTTGGATTTTTTACCGGACAATTTTGTTGATTTGTTATTTATAGACCCGCCTTACAATATACGGAAAGAATTTAACGAATTGGCTTTTTCCGAGATGGGCCTTAACGAATACATGGAGTGGATGGATAGCTGGTTAAAAAAAATGCCTCGATTATTAAAAGAAAACGCTTCTATTTATATTTGCGGCGATTGGCGATCCTCTGCTGCTATTGAAATAGTCGGTTCAAGGTACTTTAAAGTTAGAAATAGAATTACTTGGGAACGGGAAAAAGGACGGGGTTCTAAAGTTAACTGGAAAAACAACTCCGAAGATATTTGGTTTTTTACCAACAGCAATAAATATGTTTTTAATTTTGAGGATGTAAAATTAAAGAAAAAGGTTATTGCGCCATATACAAACGATGATGGTCAACCCAAGGATTGGGAAAAAGAAACAGAAGGCGGATTTAGATTGACATTTCCATCAAACCTATGGACTGATATAAGCATTCCGTTTTGGTCAATGCCCGAAAATACCGATCACCCTACTCAAAAACCGGAAAAGCTTCTTGCAAAAATAATTCTTGCATCCTCTAATATAAATGATGTTGTTTTTGATCCGTTTTTAGGTTCGGGAACTACTTCGGTTGCGGCCAAAAAATTACACAGAAAATATGTTGGTGTTGAACAAGATTTAACGTATGCCTTATATTCTGAAAAAAGATTAAAAACAGCCGAAACAGATAACTTTATTCAGGGGTATATGGACGGAGTTTTTTGGGAAAGAAATACCGGAAAAATACATAAACGCCCGGGTTATTAATTTATTTATATTGGAGATGTTATGAAACGATGTTTTTATATTCTAATGATTCTGTTATTTTCTACTTTTTACGGACAAACAAAATTAACAGTAATAAGCTACAATATTCACCATGGTGAAGGAATTGATAAAGTTATCGATTTACAAAGGATTGCCGATTTAATCAAATCACATAACGCCGATTTTGTAGGGTTGCAGGAGGTTGATAGAGGTGTTGAAAGAACTTCAAAAATTGATATTATTGACAGCCTTGCAAAATTAACAGGAATGTATTATTCCTTCTATAAAAACATAAATTACCAGGGCGGGGAATATGGAAATGCAATATTATCGCGTTATAAAATTATAAGCGATACTAATTTACATTTCAATATGATTCGCGAAGGGGAACAAAGAGGACTTTTACAAATTAAGGTTGAAATAAACAGTGATACAGTCATTTTTATGAATACTCATATTGATTATCGCGAGGATGACACCGAAAGGTTATTAAACGCTGAAGAATTAATTCAAACATCCTTGAAGTATAACAACTATCCTATTATTGTTTGCGGCGATTTTAACGATGTACCGGACAGCAGAACAATTAAAAAAATGCGCGAATATTTTACCGATGTGTTTTCGGCATTAAATAAGGATACGGTTAAAACATATCCTTCTGAAGCACCCGATAAAAAAATAGATTATATTTTTACACAGGATAAAAAACTTAACGTTAATAAATCAAATACATTTAAAATTATTAACGCCGATGTAATTCAATCTATTGCATCCGATCACTTGCCAATAATTTCTCAGTTTGAAATAATAAAGTGACCGGTTGTTAAACCATTGTCAATATTCCAATCAACATCATTACCCATTACAACAACTGTAATGGGTAAATCCCATAATCTGCGCGGTTCACTGCAAATTATTTTACCGTTGTAATTAATTCCATCTGTCGAATTCAGTTTTACTCTTTCAAAACTTAGCGGAATTTTTTGCTCAAAATTTATTCGGGTAATTATTTCTTTTATTACTACTCTTTCCAATATTTCTTTTTCAATCATACGCCCTCAAAACTAAATTATTTTAGGAACCTAATTGTTAATGGATAACTGAAATAAATACCGTCATTTGCTTTTAATGCTGCAACAACTAAAAAGACAATACTCATAATACCAATGCCAATTAAAAGCACAATACCTATTAACAATATTATTAATACTATACTAATTACAACATAAATTGAAATTGAAATTTGAAAGTTGACCGATTCTTTTCCATGATAATCAATATAAGCCGATTCGTCTTTTTTTAACACCCACAAAATTAACGGTCCAATTATATTACCAAAAGGAATTACAAATCCTGCAAGAGCTGCCAAATGACAAAACATAGCCCATTGTCTTTCTTCTTTTGACGGTAAATTATCCATACCACACTCCATTTTTTGATTATTTATATTAATAAATAAATTATTAATAAACAATATTTTAATATACAGTTAGACGCATAAGTTTGTTAATAAATATTTATTTTTTATATTTATTTAATAATAATTAATATAATTTGAGTTAAAGATGCTGTATTACATATTAAAAGTTATTTTATCCGCAGTTTTAATTACTTCCATATCCGAAATTTCCAAAAGAAGTTCGTTTTGGGGAGGTATTCTCGCTTCCGTACCATTAATTTCAGTAATAGGTTTTATTTGGTTATATATCGACTTAAAAGATACTCAAAAGATATCCGAATTATCAACAAGTATTTTTTGGCTGGTTATTCCTTCATTATCCTTATTTATTTCACTTCCAATATTGTTAAAATACAAGCTAAATTTTTATTTAGCTCTTGTTTCATCAATAATTATTATGATTTTATTTTATTATTTTATGGTGTTTATATTAAGTAAGGCGGGAATTAAATTGTAGCCCGACACAAACCCCTCCAAATGCCAAACAGAACTATACTAAAATTGGAAATATATAAACGGACGTATATCAGCCGATTTAACTTGAATTACAAGCCAAACCATTAAAACTATTAAAATAGCTTTACCAACAAGCGGTAATTTTGTAACCATTGCTTCGGCATAAACCTCAAAAGAAATTGGCATAAAATGGAATATGAATCCGATTACCATTAATGCTAATACTTCCGGATAAGCAGTTACAAACTGTAAGAAAACCTGTCCGTTAAAGAAGAATAATATTTGGTTAATCATATCAATTGCACTTTGAAAATTGTTTGCTCTAAAGAATATCCAAGCCAAACATACAATGTGAAAAGTAACAATTACACCAATTACACGCGCAACTTTACTTTTGCTGACCAATTGAGGTATTTTAAAGAGTTTTTCAATTGCCAATATAAAACCGTGTATACCGCCCCAAATAACAAATTTCCATGCAGCTCCGTGCCATAATCCGCCAAGAAGCATAGTTATCATTAAATTCATATATTGACGCATTTTCCCTTTTCTGTTTCCGCCCAAAGTAATATACAAATAATCTTTTAACCAAGAGGATAAAGAAATATGCCATCTTCTCCAAAACTCTGTTATACTTGCCGATTGATATGGAGAATTAAAGTTTATTAAAAGTTTAAATCCAAGCAGCAATGCCAAACCTATTGCCATATCGGAATAACCGGAAAAATCGCAATAAATTTGTAAAGCATATCCGTATAAACCAAGTAAATTTTCAACACCTGTATAACGTGTTGGCCATTCAAATATTCTATCAACAAAATTGATACTTATGTAATCGGCAATTACTGCTTTTTTAAATAAACCTGTAGCAATTAAAAATACAGCTTTACCAACATCTTCTTTAGAAACCTTGGTTGGTAAATGCAGCTGTGGTAAAAAGTCCGCTGCACGTACAATAGGACCGGCCACCAATTGCGGGAAAAACGAAACGAAAAACAAAAAGTCCAAATAATCTTTTTCTGCTTTTAATTCTCTTCTATAAACGTCTATTGTATAACTTAACGATTGGAATGTAAAAAACGAAATACCAACCGGAAGGAAAATATCCATAGCGCCAAAATGAGATAAACCTAAGGAGTTTGATGTTTCAAGAAAAAAGTTTGTGTATTTAAAATAACCCAATATTCCAAAATTAGCAAGAAGGCTTAAGACCATAATACTTTTTCTAAATCCCGGATTTTCTGATTTTTCCAACCAAAGGGCAGCAATATAATCAATATACGAACTTACAATCATAAGGTAAAAATAGATACCGCTTGATTTGTAATAAAAATAAACGGATAATATTGTCAAAAATAAAAACTTTGCTTTTTTATACTGATAAATAAACTGATAAAAGAAGATACAGAATAGAAAGAAAAATAGGAAAAATCCACTATTAAATATCATTGGGGCATCTGCTTGGTATTGCAGTAACTGCCATATTTTGTCCCAAATTGAGGTTTCCATTTACATCCTTAGGTTAATTAATTTGATCTTTGGTTTATAATTTTAATGTCTAAATTAAAGAAGCAATTTCAAAAAAAAGAAATTGCTTCAAAGTTTATTTATTAATGTGTAAAAACATTTTATTTTTTATTTTTATATGCATCTAATAATGCATCACCTAACAAATCCGCAATATCAGCTGCACCATCTAAGTTAAAATGGGTATAATCCTTAAATGCTTTTGGTGGATTTGAATCAACCCACTGAGGCATTGAGTTTGGACCACCCATTGCTTCAAACAAATTCCAGAAAGCAATACCGTTATCTTGTGCAATATTTTGCTGCGATTTTAATAAACTAATTACACCTGGATCAGTTACAAACTTTGCTCCTTTTTTAACGCTTTTATCACTTACACTTATTAATAGGATACTTGTGTTTGGGAAAGCAGTTTTAAGGTGTGTTATAACAGCAGCCATTTCTTTTTCATACCACGAAAAATCTTTTTGTCTTTGATTTGCAACATTTAGTCCAAATTGAAGAATTATTAATTTATAATTTAATAATTTATTAAAGTCTTTCATGTTTGTTTGAGGAATATCCTTAATTGATGCACCTGAATTTCCGCGTAACGGGAAATTGTCAACATAAATTCCATTTCCTTCTTCCAAACTACAGCCATAAAAATAGCCTTTTTTAACTCCGGGGAACTCAAGTTTAACTTTTTTTGCACTTTTTTTAGCATCAATTGTTAGTTCTTTTACTGTTTTAGAAGCTGTTAATTTATAATTTCCTTTTTCACCGCCATCAAATGTTGCGGTTATTGGCGAATTATCAGCATCACTGTAAAATAATCGTACTGTGTTAAAAGATTTAATGTTTTTAAACTTGCGTGGAGTAACAGAATATTCTACCCAATCGGAACCTTTTGGTACAAAAACTTCGCCATTCATTCCAAGTGGTAATTTTTGCGAATTAGATGTAAATACAGAAGCTGTTTCCCAGGTAGTTGAAAAATTCATTTCTGTGGTAGTTCTAAATTTAACATCCTGTGATGTTATTGCTAAAAAGCCAACACCTTTACCGCCAAATTGATTTTGCAATTTTTCACGTAATTGTGCTGTTATTAAATCACCTTCTATTCCGGAATCGCCATAATGAGCAACACGTATTTTATCGGTTTTAGTTTGACCTAATGCATTAAAGAAATATTTCATTTGATCCAAATTACCAATTATTTTTACGTTTCGTGTAATATCAGTTACATCGGTTTTTGAATTGTTTTCGTCAGTTTTATTTAAACCCATTAAAGGAAGAACAGAGGCATAATTTAATTTATTGGTTAAAGTCACATTTTCATTAATAAGCTGGTTTTCCTTTTTGTTAGTGCTTTCACTATCATCCTGAAACTTATAATCGTCGTAATTGTATTCGTCACTTTCTTTTAAATCGGAAATAATATCAACCGGTTTTAAAACAATTCCAAACACAGTAGTATTTTCGGGAATTAAATTAAGCATAAACAACATTCCGGTTACCATCACTAGTAGCCAAAGACCTTCTCTCAGCTTGTTATTTTTATCCATTTTTACAGCTCCTTTTATTACTTTTTTAAAAACTATATTTTCTTAATACTTTTTCTAATTCTAAAGCCCAAATTCCAAACCCTTTACCATTTAAATGTAAACCGTCAATTGTAATATCGTTATTTAAAACATTTTTTGTAGACATTTTTTTATTTAAGTCTACAAAATCTATCAAATTCTTTTTTGCATAATCCTGCAACATTTTATTCAGTTTAACAACCTCGCGGTTTCTGTCGGCATAAGATTTCCATTTAACTCCGGCAAATAATGTTGACTGAATAATTGGTTTAATATTGTTCTTCTTTAACTCGGTTAAAATTTTAACATATTTTTCAAATATTGTTTCAACAGGTGTCCAATTATAAATATCATTTATACCACCCATTATAAAACACAACTTGGGTTTAAGTTTAATAATGCCATTTAACCTAGCATAAAATCCGTCCAAAATATCGCTGGGTATTCCTCTTTCAACCACTCTTTCGCGTCCTAATAATTCATTCCAATTAGCGCCGTGTGTAATCGAATTACCAAGCATTACTATATCTGCTTGTTTTGTTTTATAAACTTCATATAAACCAAGTTCGTGCGAGTAATTTGTATTTTTTAGATATAATAGTGAATCCTGAACTGCTGTTTGAGCATCTACTGAATTTGAATACAATAAAACTAAAGTAAATATTATAAAGATAACAGATGATTTATTTTTTTTTCTCATTTCATTCCAAAACATTATTAATAATAAAATATAACAAAATTTATGCCTTAATTTATCGCAAGAGTTCAATTATTATACATTTTAACCGTGGGTTTACCTTTATCCGTTATAAACCCCCTAAACATACCCGGAGTGTTAAAAATTATCGAAATATTGCCATATCTATCAAGTGCTATTAATCCGCCGGTGCCGCCAATTTCTTTCATTTTGTCCTTTATCACATAGTTGGCTGCATCATTTAGAGACATTCCTTTATATTCTAACAAACATGATACATCGTAAGCAACTACGTTTCTAATAAAGTATTCACCTTGTCCGGTACAAGAAACAGCACAAGTATTATTATTAGCGTATGTTCCGGCACCAATAATAGGTGAATCGCCTATTCTTCCGGAAAGTTTATTCTCTATACCACCGGTTGAGGTTCCTGCTGCCAAATTACCGTCTTTATCCAATGCAATACAGCCTACTGTTCCATATTTGTCAATAGTTGGTTCGTTTTCAACTATTGATACATGTCTGGTTCTTTTGTGTTTTATCGTTTTATTTTTTTTATTCTTTTCTTCTAAATTCTTTTTTTCAATTTCAGCACGTGCTTCATCCGATAAAAAATATAACGAATCAACCAGATGTATACCCTGACCAACTGCAAATTCTTCGGCACCTTTTCCTGATAAAAAAATGCATGGTGCATTATCCATTATTTGTCTTGCCAGCGAAATTGGATTTTTGATGTGTGATACTCCCGCAATAGATCCAACTTTTAATGTTCTGCCATCCATTATAGCCGCATCAAGTTCAATTTCTCCTTTATTGGTACGTACTGCACCTCGGCCGGCATTAAACAAACGCGAGTTTTCCATAATTCTTAAAACTTTTTCAACTGCATCAACACTGTTGCCGCCATTTTTTAGAATTTCATAACCGGCTAACAACGCCTCATTCATTTTTTTAGTGTAAGCACTTTCTTTTTCAGGGGTCAACACTCCAGGTGTAATATTACCTGCCCCGCCATGAAGCACTAATGCTATTTCAGTCTTTTGTTTTTCGTCTTTTGTTTTAACTTCTCTAGTACATGAAACATTAACTAATAATGTCAGCAAAATGAATAATATAAAAAGTTTTGTTTTCATATAATGTTTTCCTAAAACTACAAATATAAAAATTATATTTGCTAAAATAACAATAAAAATATATTTTTTATATACTTATCCTAATTTTGTTGAACTTTTTTATTAAATCAAACGTCTTAACTCCAGTAAAACTTTATTTATTAAACAGGAATACTTATGAAAAGAGGAATTTTTCTATTGATTATCTTAACAAATATGCTTGTTAATGCACAAGCGCTTCCCGATGAGTCAAAAAAGATTCGTGGATTTGATTTATCCAACTTAAATCCTGCCGTTTCTCCTTCGGTTGATTTTTACGAATATGCAATTGGAGGCTGGCTAAAAAACAATCCAATTCCGGGTGAATACAGCAGCTGGGGTTCTTTTGATGTTTTATATGAAGAAAATAATCTATTAATTAAGGCAATTATTGATGATATTGCTGCCGGTAAAATTGAATCAAACGAAAATTTTGAAAAACTTTCCGTACTGTATAATTCGGGTATGGATACTGTTAAAATTGAAAAAGCAGGGTTTGCGCCTCTTACACCTTACTTGGATAGAATTTCCTCAATTAAAAACACAGCTGATTTTATAAAAGAAGTTGCTTATGCTTATATGCGTACGTCTTCACCACTTTTTGGTTTTTATGCCGAACAGGATGAAAAAAACAGCACTATGATGATCGGCGGTCTTTCGCAAGGAGGTTTGGGATTACCGGAAAGAGATTATTACATTTCTACCGATGAATCTTCTGTTGAAATTCAAAATAAATATAAAGCTCATATTATTAATATGTTTAAGCTTATCGGTTATTCGGATGCCGAAGCAGCACAAATTTCTAACACAGTATACTCAATTGAAAAACAACTTGCCGATTCCTCTTTTACAAATGTTGAATTACGTGATGTTCAGGCAAATTACAATAAAATGTCATTGACCGATTTACAAAAAATATCTCCTAATTTCGATTGGAAATTATTTTTTAGCGAACTTGGATTAAAAGATATGACAGAATTAAATGTTAGACAAATTAAATTCTTTAAACATCTCTCCGATTTGATGGAACAAGTTGCATTAAAAGACTGGAAATTTTATTTGCAATGGAATTTATTGTATAACAACACCGGTTATTTAAGCAGTTCTTTTGTTAATGAAAGATTTGATTTTTACGGCAAATTTTTAATGGGCGCAAAAGTATTACAACCTCGCTGGAAAAGAGTACTTTCAGTTATTAATGGACAGATTGGCGAAATTTTAGGAAAGGTTTATGTAAAAAAATATTTTCCGCCTGAAGCCAAAGAAAAAGCCCAAACTATTGTTAAATCATTACTTTCAGCTATGGGAACACGTATAAAAGGTTTAACCTGGATGACTGACGAAACAAAAACCAAAGCTTTAAATAAATTAAGCTTTTTTAATTATAAAATCGGTTACCCGGATAAATGGATTGATTATTCAAAATTAAAATTTGAAAATAAATCTTATTTTGAAAATGTTATGGAAGCTAGTTATTTTAACACATTGCTGGATTATAATAAAATTGGGAAACCTGTTGATAAAGCAGAATGGGGCATGACACCTCAAACCGTCAACGCTTATTACAATCCGGTATTAAATGAAATAGTTTTTCCGGCTGCAATATTACAACCTCCGTTTTTTGATTATTTAGCTGACGACGCTTTAAATTATGGTGCTATGGGTGCAGTTATTGGACACGAAGTTACACACGGTTTTGATGACCAGGGAAGACAATACGATTTTGATGGAAACATCAGAGATTGGTGGACAAAAACAGACGAAGAACAATTTAACAGTAAAACTAAATTAATTATCGATCAATACAACAATTATAATGTAATTGATTCGGTTTATATTAATGGTGAATTAACTATTGGTGAAAATATTGCCGATTTAGGCGGACTTACCGTATCGTTTGAAGCTTTTAAAAATTCACAGCAATTTAAAGAAAATAAATCAATTGACGGTTTTACTCCCGCTCAACGATTCTTTTTAAGCTGGGCTCAAGCTTGGCGTACCAATATGACCGAAGAATATGTAAAATGGCTTGTTAAAGTGGATGTACATTCACCTGCAAAATTCCGTGTAAATGGTCCTTTTGCCAACATGCCTGAATTTTTTGATGCTTTTGGCCTTAAAGACGGCGATAAAATGAAACGTTCCGCAAACGAATTAATTAAAATTTGGTAATTTGTAAATAATTATAAATTGTGAATTGTGAATTATTAAACCGTTACCGATAAAAACAGTTCTATTAACGGGCATCCTCTACGAGGATGGTATGATAAAAGACAATTATTATATAATTATAATTCACTATTCACAATTTTCTTTTAGTCATGGTTCGGACAATATTTTGAACGCTGATGACGCTGATTTTGCTGATACCCGCTGAGTTTAATCTGTTTAATTCTGCTTCTCTGGATTTTTTTTCAAATCATAACAATCACTAAAATCATACAAATCACAGTTCAAGACAATGGTTTAATCTGTGTAAATCTGCTCAATCTGCGCATATCAGTGTTCTATGATTTTTTTTGAACGCTGATGACGCTGATTTTGCTGATACCCGCTGATCTTAATCTGTTTAATTCTGCTTCTCTTGATTTTTTTTCAAATCACAACAATCACTAAAATCATACAAATCACAGTTCAAGACAATGGTTAATCTGTGCAAATCTGCTTAATCTGTGTATATCTGTGTTCTATTTTTTAAGATCACTACAATCACTCAAGTCATAGTTCAGACAATTATCAAAATCAAGGTAATCCTTTAATCAAGTAAATCACGGTTCAAGACAATGGTTTAATCTGTGTTCTAGTTTTTGCTTAACGAGGGTGTTTATTATCTTTTAATTCACAATTAATAATTTTTAACGGGGAATAATTCATTTTTAAACGGCAATTACCCTGCAGATTATTTCTATTCGAAAAATCTTCAAGGTAATTTTAATTTTTAGGGGTGCAAAAAGGAAAAACTTATTAGGGTTTAACTATTTTTTTTCAGCTAAAACTGTATTTACATATCTTGTTAAGGCAGATTTTTTTCTTGCTGCTGTATTGCGATGCATTCTACCTTTAGTAACCATTTTATCTAACGCAGAAACTGCTTCTTTCAATTTGCCTTCAAGTTCAGCTTTTTCTTGTGAACCAAAAACAGTTTTGCTTAAAGTTCTAAATTTTGATAATGCTGCTTTATTTCTTGCACGTTTTCTTTCACTTGTTCTAGCACGTTTTTCTGCTGACTTGTGTTGCGCCATTTTATTTCCTTAAATTTTAATATTAAAGTTTACAAATATAATTCATTTTTTATTTTAAGTCAAATAAGTTGGGGTTTGTAATTACTGTTTTTGACTCTATTTTGAAGATAAAAACAAAAACTGCGGTTAAATTACAAATAATAACTTAAACCGCAGTTCAAAAAAATTAATCTTTAGCTTTTAACCATTGAAATACTTCTTTCCAAGTCGGTTTTTTACCGGTTAATAAAATACCAATTCTATAAATTTTACCTGCTAATGGGAAAATTGCAAACAAAACTGCAATATCCAAAGCTATTGATAAAACAAACTGCCATACCGGAACATCAATTAATGTAAAACGAGCCGGCATAACTATAATAGACGAAAATGGAACTATTGAAGCTATTAATGCTAATTGGTTATCGGGATTGTTTGATAACGAAATAGCAATAAAAAATGGAATCATAATTAATAATGTAATAGGCCAAATACCGGATTGAGCATCTTGGTCATTATCAAATATTGCACCAATTGTAGCAAATAAACTTAAGTAGGTTAATAATCCCATTAAATAATTTAACAGATAATAAAATACCTGCCAGCCGCTTAAGCTAAAAGTAAATTCTTTTGGCAAAGCAAACCATGTAGTTGTAATTAACATAATAACCGGAGTTAACCAAATAAACATCTGTAAAACACCTGTAACCGCGGCACCTAATATTTTTCCAACCATCAAATCTTTGCTGCTTACGGAAGACAGAATAATTTCTACAATTCTATTGTTTTTTTCTTCAACAACCGAACGCATCATCAATTGGCCAAGTATTAAAAGACTCATGTACAATAAAAAAGTAAATAAAAACGAAATTACCAAATTACCAACACCTTCTTCTTCAACTTTTTCATCTTTTGTAATACGGAAACCGTTAAAATCAACACTTCCGCGGGCGTATTTTATCTCTTCGTCCGAAAGTTCTTTACCGCTGAAATACATATCAACAAATACTTTATTTAACGGATCTTTTAACTTGCCAAACAAAGGATTGTTAATTGGATTATTGGAATAAAACTGTAATTGTTTATCTTTTAATACAGTAGAAGGAACATAAATAATACTTTCTTTACTGTTATTTATCAACTTAGTTTTATTTTCAGATAAATACTTCTCAAATTCGGTTTTACTTTGAACCAAAAATTTCATTTTGTAAAATCCGCTTTTAACAAACGGAAGTTCGACAAATTGTTGTTCTATTTTAGCGTTTAGTTCTGCTGTTTCCGAAACAAATGTAATTTTTGTGCCTTCATCGCCGTCAATACTCATAAATAAAGTTTGCAGACCAATTGATAAAAGCATTATTGCGGGAATAAGTAAAGTCATAAACACAAAAGTTTTTGAATATAACTTATCCATCAATTCGCGTTTAACTATAACAATAATATTTTTTAGTTTCATTATTTCACCCCTGTTCTTTGTTCGTTAATTTCAGAACCGGCTAATGAAACAAATATTTCGTGCAAAGAAATACTATTTGCATCAAATTTGTTAACTTTAATATTTTTTTCAAGCAATGCTTTTAAAACTTCCTGTATATCGGATGAATTTTTAACCCTTATTCCAATCGAGTTTCCAAAGTTTTCAACATGTTCAACAAAAGGCAGATTATTTAAAAACGAAATATCCCCCTCTGCACTTATGCTTATGTTTTTATTTGCATATTTTGCTTTAATATCTGTTAAAGCACCATCAAGTATAATTTTACCTGTATCAATCATGGCAATATGATCGCATAATCTTTCGGCAAAATCCATTAAGTGTGTGGAAAGAATAATTACTTTTCCGTCTTCTTTCATTTCAAGAATAATTTCTTTTAGCAAATTGGTATTAATAGGATCTAAACCCGAAAAAGGTTCGTCAAGTATTAAAAACTCGGGATTATGCAAAATTGCGGTAATAAACTGTATTTTTTGCTGATTTCCTTTCGACAAATCTTCAACTTTGCTGTTTGCTCTGTCTTTAAGGTCAAACCTTTCCAAATAACGCATTGCTTTACCTAAAACTTCTTTACCCGACTTACCTTTTAATTCCGCAAAATATAAAAGAGTATCAAGAACTTTCATTTTTTTGTAAAGTCCCCTTTCTTCCGGTAAATATCCCACTTGGCTTTTAAATTCCGAGCCGATTTTGCTGCCTCTAAGGAACACTTCGCCGCTATCCGGCGAGTAGATGTTCATCATCATTCTTATTGTAGTTGTTTTTCCGGCACCGTTCCGTCCAATTAAACCAAAAATTGATTTTTCGGGAACCGCAAACGATACATTGTCAACCGCTTTAATAGTTCTAAAAGATTTACTTAAATTTTTAACTTCCAAAGCATTCATTATTTACCTGTAAATAAATTATAAATTTATCCCATTTAGACGAAATTAACTTACTAAAGTTATAAAAAATATTTCTCATGTTGATATGCTTTTATTAATAAATTTTCATATTCTTCAAAATTTATTTCAATGGCACCAAACATTTGCAAATGAGTTGTAACATACTGCACATCCAGCAGTGAAAAGTCTCTTTCTTTTAATCGGGTTATTAATTTTACCAACGCGCATTTAGAAGCCTGCGGTACAAGTGAAAACATAGATTCGCCAAAAAACGCGCCCCATATTGAAACACCGTATAAACCGCCAATAAGTTCTTCATTCCTAAAAACTTCTACACTATGCAAAAACCCAAGTTCTCTAATTCTATTATAAGCTTCAATTAATTCGGCGGAAATCCATGTTTCTGTCCTGTTTGCGCAATTTTTTATAACTTCCATAGTGCAAGTATCAAATTTATATTCAAAATCCGATTTTTCAATAAATTTTTTTAACGAACGGGGAATGTTAAAGTTGTCAACAGGAATTACAGTACGTGTTTTTGGCATATACCAATTTATTTGGTTATTTTCATCAGCCATAGGAAACGCCCCTTCCGAATATAACTGAAGCATCATAACAGGTTCAAGATATGGATTACGTTTTTCCCCTTTGCGGATTTTACTCATTTATGCCGTATAAATATAATTATTTAACACTTCAATTGTTTCTTTCATATAACTGATATCAATTTCAAACAAATCCCTTATTGAAACAATGCCAATAAGTTTATCATTATCCACTACTAATATATGCCTAATTTTGGAATTAGCCATCTTTTTTTGGCAATAATCGTACGAATCATTTATGTTTGCCACAACAAGTTCAGTTGACATTACAAGGTCAATAATTGTTGTATAAATATCAATATTTTTTGCAATAACACGTCTAACCAAGTCGCGTTCCGAAAAAACACCAATTAAGCGATTTGAATTATCTAAAACAGGTACCAAACCGATATTGTGCTCTGCCATAGTTATTACAACATCATGTATTGTTGTACCACTTTTTACAGTATAAAGGGTTTTGGATTCCACTAAATCTTTTAGATTTTTCATTTATGTGCTCCTTTTTTATTTAAATAGCATACCATGTCTTATTATACCATTTTTTATTTATATTTTCAACACATTTATTGAATAAATATATCAAATAATCATTAAATTTGGAAACAATTTATTATTATTGGTGAAAAATGAGTCTTTTTGATGGTATGATTAATAAAGCATTGCCAAAACTGTTAACATCGGCAATAAACTCCAAATTAGATAATATTGGAGAGGTTAACGATTTAAATATTAACATTGCGGATAAAAAAATGTGGGGTAAATTAAATTTAAGGGGAGAAAGTGATCCTTTAAATTTTGATATAAAATTTGACGTTCAAAAGGAACATGACAGATATATTTTAATAATCAAAGATGTATTTACCTCAAAAATTTGGCTTAATAACGCTTTCCGCACATACGCAAAAGATACAAGAATCCCGATACCCGAAGAATACAACACTTATTTGAAGATGATTGTTTAATTCCCTTAAGATAAATCACCTAAATTTGAATATTTTGTTAGGGAACGATAATAATTTAAAATGAGTTATGTTGTTTATAGATTTTAGTTTAAATTTATAATTGTTTAATAATTAAAATTAGTTTTTATTACAACCAATACAATCAATTATGCTTTTTGATATATTTTTTACGCTGTTTTTAGTCTTTTTAAATGGCTTTTTTGTAGCCGCCGAATTTTCTATTGTAAAAGTTCGATTTTCGCAAATACACTTAAAAGCCGAAAAAGGAGATAGGTTCGCAAAAGTCTCCGAAAACATTATTAACCATTTAGATACTTATCTATCCGCAACCCAATTAGGTATTACAATTGCAAGCCTTGGTTTAGGCTGGATTGGAGAACCGGTTGTGTCTAAGATTATAGCCTCCACGTTAAACACTTTAAATATTACAATAACAAAAGAATTGCTGCATTCTATTTCTATGCCGCTTGGGTTTTTAATTATAACGGTTTTGCACATTGTTTTTGGCGAATTAGCACCCAAATCAATTGCAATTCGGAAAGCTGAATCTACAACACTTGCAATTTCGTACCCGCTGTATTGGTTTTTTATAATTTTCCGTCCTTTTATTTGGTTTATGAATTCACTATCAAATTTGTTTTTACATATAATAGGAATCGAGCCATTAAAGGAACATGAAATTCATAGCGTTGAGGAACTCCGTTTATTAGTTAAACAAAGTAAAGATGCCGGTGCTATTCATGAAGAAAATTACGAAATAATAAAAAACGCGTTCGATTTTACTGATTATGTTGCAAAACAAATAATGATACCTCGTCAGCAAATTTTTGCTGTATCAGTTAAATTATCAAAAGAACAAATAATTAAGGAAATTATAGAAAACGGTTATTCGCGTGTGCCCGTTTATGAAGCATCAGTGGACAATATTTTGGGTGTTATTTATGCAAAAGATATATTTAAAGCTCAGTCTATTAATCCTCATTTTGATATAAACAGTATTATTCATCCGGCTTTTTTTGTAATTGAAACAAAAAGAATAAGTGAAATTTTAGCTGATTTTAAAAGAAAACATCTTCATTTAGCTGTAATTGTTGACGAATTCGGCGGTACTCAGGGCATTATAACACTTGAGGATATTTTAGAAGAGTTAGTTGGAGAAATCCAGGATGAAGATGATGACGAAAAACAAATTGTTGAAATTAGTGAAGATAATATTTTTACAGTTCAGGCGGCAAAATCACTAATAGATATAAATGAATATCTTCCGCATCCATTACCCAGAAGAGACGAATATACAACTTTATCGGGCTTAATACTTTATTATTTGGGCAGAATACCCGTTCAAAACGAAAAAATAATAATCGAAAATTATGAAATTAGTATTGTAAAAATTCAACACCGATTAATACAGGTAGTCCAATTAAAAGAAATTGTTGACAATAATAAAATCGAATAACCGAATTTTCTACCAGCAAACAATTAAAAGTTATAATTAGCCAATAACTTCCATTAACCTGTTAATCACTTCTTCAACAATAGAATCGGGGCAGGAAGCACCACAGGTTAAAGCTATGTTTATTTTTTCTTTAGCGGGTAAATAATTATTTGTTGTTAATTCTAATTTCGTACGTAAATCAAAATGCGATATTTGTTTATTATCAATAATACATTTAGCCGATGAAATATAATATGTATTAAATTTATCTTCTAATAATTCAACTAAATGCGATGTGTTGGAACTATTGTAACCACCAATAACAATTGCTAAATCGGAATCTGTTTGCCTTAAATGTTTTGCAGACTCCTGATTATCATTAGTTGCATAACATAAGGTGTCACGCGTATCGGCAAAATGATTGGATATATTATCAATTCCAAATTTTTGAATCATAATACCGCGCAAATAATCGGTTATTTCCTGAGTTTCCAAAGCAAGCATTGTAGTTTGATTGACAACGCCAATACTATTAAAATCGGTTTTAACATTAAAACCCGGTGTAAATTTGCCGCTAAAAACTTTTTCAAATTCTTCCTGATTTCCCGATAAAATGATTTTACCAAGAATTTTTGTTTCTTCTAAATCTTTTACAATGATAGATTTTGCTGTTTGGCTGCTAAACGAAAATGTTGCCCTTGTTTCCTCGTGATAATATTTTCCATGTATAATAATAGTATTTGTTTTGCCTATTGAGGATGCTCTGTTCCAAACTTTTTCCACAAAAGGACATGTAGTATTGTACTGCTGCGGATTTATGCCAATTGATTTTAATTTATTTTCAATTTCAATGGTAGTACCAAAAGCAGGAATTATTACAATATCGTCTTTGGTTAAATTATCCCAGCCCGGCAAATAATTTCCATTGGTATCCATTAAAAACTGCACGCCCCTGCTTATTAAATCTTCATTTACATCGGGATTATGAATCATTTCACTTAAAAGATAAATCTTTTTATCGGGATTTTCGTCTATAGTTTTATAAGCAATTTCTATTGCGTTTTCTACTCCGTAACAAAAACCAAAATGGCGGGCAATATAAAATTTCACTTTTTCATATTCCAAAACACTTGGCAAAAAATCTTTTTTACGCGGATCTTCCAATTTTCGCTGTTCTTTTAATCCGCTTATTATTGTACTTTTATAATTATTGGGAATAATAAATTTTTTCATATTTGACTTTTTATAATTTTAAACAGAAATATTCAAATTTTCATTCCTAAATGTAAAAAAGTTTCCTTTTATTATATAATTTATTCTTTAATTAAATATTATTAGCAAGCATTTTAAAAATAACTTTTTTATTTTAGATAAAGCATTATGTTTATTTGTATTACAATTAATACAGCATTTATATCATTAAATATTATGGATTATGTTTCAATACTGTTCAAATAAAACACCAAAAAAAATTTACGTCAAATCATTTATATTTTTATTTATCTTGTTTTTAGTTACTGCATGTTCAGTTGTTCCACGATATTCAAGTAAAAACAATCAACCAAAAGTAAACAATCCTGATGAATCGGTTAATAATTACTCCTCCACTTCCGAATCTTATGAAACCATTACGGGGTTAGCCTCCTATTATGGCGAAAAATTCGATGGTAGAACCACGTCGAGCGGTGAAATTTACGACATGAATGGATTAACTGCCGCTCATCCCACAATGCCGTTTGGCACCATTTTACGCATTACAAACTTAAAAAATTCTCGTTCCGTTATTGTTCGCATAAATGACAGAATGCCTGAACACCCCGAACGAATTATTGATTTAAGTTATGGTGCCGCTAACGAATTGGATATGCTGCGCGATGGTGTAATAACTGTTCAAATTGACGTATTGGAATGGGGCCCGGATTATAACAATTAAAAAGAGAATTTATGTTAAACGAAATTAATAATTTTTTTTACCCCAAATCTGTTGCTGTTATTGGGGCATCTTCAAAAGAAAAAAGCATTGGTTACGAAATAACCAAAACAATTTTAAGTTATAACTACAAAGGGAAATTGTTTTTAACAAATCCCAAAGGTGAAGAAATTTTAGGGATTTTGTGTTATAAATCTATTGAAGAAATAGAGGAGAATATAGACCTTGCGGTAATTGTAGTTCCAAAAGTTTTTGTTGAAGATTCAATTGATTCATTAATTATAAAAAATGTAAAATCTATTGTTTTAATTACCGCCGGATTTAAAGAAACAGGCAAAACCGGAGAGGAAATTGAAAAACGAATTACAGATAAAATAAAAGCAGCCGGAGTAAGGTTGGTTGGCCCAAACTGTATGGGTGTAATAAGCACTTTAGCCGATATCCAACTTAACGCTACATTTGTAGCCGAAAAACCCGAATTTGGTACTACGGCATTTGCATCACAAAGCGGTGCCTTGGGAGCAGCAGTTTTGAACTCGTTACGTTCAACCGATATTCGATTTTCCCATTTTATAAGTGTTGGCAATAAAGCCGATATTAATGAAAACGACTTGTTAAACTATTGGGAAGAAGATAAAAACACCAATATCATTTCGATGTATTTGGAAAGTTTTGTTGACGGCGAACAATTTATTAAACCGTTTTTGCAAAACAAAATTACTAAACCTGTTATAATATTAAAAGCGGGGAAAACAAACAGCGGAATAAAAGCTGCTTCGTCCCATACGGGAGCTTTAAGCAGTTCCGATAAAGTAGTTGATGCATTACTTAAACAATTTGGAATAATTAGAGTAAATAATATTAACGAACTTTTTAATACCGCAAAAGGATTTGAAAGTTTTATGATGCCCAAAGGAAACAGAGTTGCTGTTGTTACTAACGCCGGTGGTCCTGCAATATTGGCAGTTGATTCTTTAGAACCAAACGGTTTGGAACTTGCCGAACTAACGGAGCAAACAAAATTAAAACTTAAAGAGTTGGTACATCCCGAAGGAAGCATAAACAATCCCGTTGACTTGTTACCCGGAGGAAAAGCCGAAACTTTTAAATTAGTAAATCAAATTGTTGCAGATGATCCAAATGTTGACGCTGTATTTTCCATTTTTGTTGAACCGGTAATGGTACAGCCATTGGAAGTTGTAGAAGCAATAAACAGTATTGTTTCAACAAAGCCCATTTTTCAGGTTGTTATGCCTTTGCCGGAATTTTGGCACAATTATAAAACCAACTCAATATCCAAAAAGCCATTGTTTCACAATCCCGAGGATCCGTCAGTAATTTTATCGAACATGCTCTTATATCAAAAAGCTAAAAATAACAACACAAATGATGAACGGATTATACTGTTTGATAATAAAGGGAAAAAGAACAAAACTTTTAATAACGGATATTTGAATTCTGAACAATTATCTTCCTTGTTAAAAGAATACCATATTCCTGTAATTGAGGAAGTATTAATAAAAAAAGAGGATTATTCTAATTATAACGCACTTAATTATCCCATTGTTGTAAAAGGAATTAACAAAAACAGCACGCACAAATCGGATATTGGCGGCGTAGTTTTAAATATTAAAGACAAAACCGAATTTGATGATGCCTGTTTACAAATAATTAACAGCTTTGCAAAACATAATTTAGAGGTTGAACACTTTTTAATTCAGCCATTTATTAAAACAAAATACGAGTTGTTAATAGGCGGAGTACGAGATAATTCCTTTGGTCCTACAATTTCATTTGGACTTGGCGGTAAATATGTTGAATTATTTGCCGATATTTCAATTAAATCTGCTTATCTTTCTAATAACGATATAATTGAAATTATTAACTCAACAAAAGCCGGAAAAATGTTATTAGGTATGCGCGGCCAGGAAACGGTAAACATTGACAAATTAAAAGAAATTTTATTAAATTGTGCAAAGATGATTACTGAAAATAATAATATCACCGAGTTTGATATAAATCCTTTGGTTGTTTCTCAAGACAATCAATTTTATGCAGTTGATAGTAGAATTAAAATAAATTAGTTGTTTGTTTAATATTTAATATGTGAGGTTAGATGATGAAAAAACTGTTATTTTTGCTATTTGTAATCCCCATTTTTATTAACGCACAATCCGGGGACGATGAACTTGTTAACCCAAAAGAATTAATTCCTGATATTGTAATTGATTTGCGATATAGTGCGGCAGATCATGTGTTTAGAAACTTACCAAGCGGCAATATGTTGCTTCCAAAGTTTTATACAGCTAACGAAAGTTTGGTTTTGTTAAAAGCCGCCAATTTATTAAAAATTGCACAAGATAGTTTACGAAAAATAAGATCCTATAACGGCAAAAGTTACCCGCAAGGCATTGGTATTAAAATTTGGGACGGATACAGACCACGCGCCGTTCAATATTTGTTTTGGGAAATTTATCCAAACGCAACCTATATTGCCGATCCAACAACCGGATCAAAACATAACAGAGGCGGAGCAATTGACCTAACTTTGGTAGATTTGGCAACCGGCGAAGAATTACAAATGCCTACTTTATTTGATGATTTTAGTAATGCAGCATCACATAGTTATAATAATTTGTCTGCAACTGTTATTGCCAACAGACAATTATTAAAAACTATTATGATTAATGTTGCCGGGTTTCTTATTTATGAATCAGAATGGTGGCATTATGAAGTACCCGGTGCTTCAAATTATCCATTATTAGACTTCCAAATGAAATAGGTGAATTATGAAAACGATTAAATATATATTAGGATTTTTATTCCTCGGACTTCAATTATTTGCACAAAATGAGTTTATTGTTAATACATATACCGATTCAACACAGCGTGACCCGCAAATTGATAAAGACAACTCCGGCAATTATGTAATAGTTTGGACTTCTCTAAATCAAATTAGTGTTAATAATGCCGATGAAATTTATTTGCAAAAGTTTAATTCCGCCAATCAAAAAATCGGTTCCGAAGAATTGGTAAATTCTGTTACCGAAAAAAATCAGGAAAAACCTGCAATTGCAATGAATGGAAATGGTATGTTTGTAATTACATGGGCTTCTTATTCCGATTTTAATTCAATTTATGATATTAAAGCTCGTATTTATAAAAACAATCAGCCAATTGGACCGGAGTTTTTAGTTAACACAACAACAGCTTATACACAAACAAATCCCGATGTTGCAATTGACAATAATGGTAATTTTGTAATTACATGGGATTCATGGTATCAGGATGGAAGCAATAAGGGTATTTATGCACAAATGTTTGATTCTAACGGCAACAAACAAGGTGCTGAATTTTTAGTTAACACCTCTACTTTATTAAGCCAGGAACGTCCGGTTATTAAAAAGTATGATGATGGCGGTTTTATTATTATTTGGGAATCATGGAAACAAGATATTGCTACTCCCGCCGGATATGGTATTTATGGAAAAATTTATAACGCGGGTGGTAGTTTAGTTAAAGATGAATTTAAACTGAATAATTATGTTAACGATTACCAATGGTTTGGAGATGTTTTAGTCTATCCCTCTAAAGAATTTGTTGTTGTATGGTGCAGCTGGGAACAAGACGGTGACGACGGCGGAATTTATATGCAAAAATTTAATGCCGATGCAAATCCCGTTGGAGGCGAAATATTAGTTAATAAAACAACTGCATACTATCAATGGCTTCCCAAAATCAAAGCCCTTGATAACGGCAACATTGCGGTTGTATGGTCATCTTGGAAACAAGACGGAGACCGTGAAGGTGTTTATACTCAATTTTTTGACAGCAACTTAAATAAAATCAGTTTTGAGTGCCGTGTTAATGATTATTCAGCCAGTTATCAGTGGGAACCCGTTTTTATTCCAAAAAGCGGTAATACTATTTTAGCGGTTTATTCAAGCTGGGGAATTGCAAATAATGATTACGAAATTGTTGGACGTTTGTTTGAACCGACTTATCCGCAGGCAATTATTCAGCCCGGTTCATATCAGCAAACTACCGGTGTAAATACTTCTAAAATTGTTGTTAACGTAATTGATTCAACGTTAGTAACTAACAATAATTATGAAATTACTTACACAACTACAGGTACAAAAAAAGCAAAAGCTGATATTGTTAATACTACAACCGGAGCAACTGTAGTATCAAACTTCCCTATTGAAAATGGCGAAGGAATTTTTTATTTAACACCACAATTTGAGGGATTAGCCGTTGAGTTTATTCCGGAATTTGATTTTGCCTTAAATCTTAATAATTCGGCTTTTACAAATGTTTCGGGAACAAACATTACATTCCAGCTTTTGGCAGCCGCCGGCACGGTTGTATTGGCACCTATTGACTGCAAATTAATATGGGGAAATACCGATACACTTTCAACAGGCAGATATGCTTTCCCATTAGATACTGCTTATAGTAATTCCGGTGTTCGTGAAGTTCAACTTCCGTTTTATGTTATTAACCAAACCGATAATCAAAGAATGCGTGTTTATATTTCCGAACCTACAGCTACTAAAAACAAAAGATGGGATCCGGGTGAAACAATTGTATTATTAACACCTGTGCAATATCAAACAAGTTTTCCTAACTTTCATGCACAGATTAAAACTTTTAAACCAACCGGAAATATTATATACCCTAATGTTGGAGACGAACAGACAATTTTAACTTATCGCCCAATTAAAACAGGCGACAAGATTAATTTTACCGCAAATAAAAGTTTAATTACAACAGATGTTAAAGATAATACTATTTCGCCCGATAAATTTGAATTAAAACAAAATTATCCTAATCCGTTTAACCCATCAACTACAATTAGTTTTAATATTCCACAAGATGGCAAAGTAAAACTTTTAGTATATAATATACTTGGCGAAAAAATTTCAACTTTAATTGATGATTATAAATTAAAGGGAAATTATAAAATTATGTTTAACGGCAGCAATTTTGCAAGTGGTGTTTATATTTACGCTTTACAATACGGCAATAAAATACTTACCCGCAAAATGATGATGGTAAAATAATTTTGAATTCTTAATTTTGAATTTTTAATTATTTAGTTTTAAAGGCCGAATGTGGTAAAAAGACATTCGGCTTTTTTATGGAACAAAATCATGGTTAAACATTTTCAATAATATTTTTTGACATTTTTTTTAGAGATAAAAAAATATTTTCCTCTTCAACCGAATCCATATTGGTTTTTAATATTTCAGAGGCTTGACGTAACACTTCGCGGACTTTTGGCAGTATTTCCTTTCCTAATTCCGTCAAATAAAGGTTTGAGCTGCGCTGGTCATTGGTATTTATTTTTGAATAGATATAACCCTGCTCTGCTAATTTACCTATTGCTTTAGCTGTAGTTCCTTTATCAATTGCCATACTTTTGCTAAGTACTTTTTGCGTAATTCCTTCATTATATGAAATATGTATAAAATGTAAATATTGGCCGCTGCCAAATCCAAATACTTTAAATTCTTTATTTAAATATATCTGAATATGTCTGTAAATTATTGAAATATAATAACCAAAATTTTCATTATGCATTTATTTTACCTCATTAATAAGTGGTTTTATAGATGTTTCTGCTTCAAATAAATTCTTTTTTAATCCAATAAATAAAAATAATGTTATTAAGGAACAGGCAATTATAGCTATTGAGGTTGAATATAAAATATTTCCAAGACCAACCAAAGGAGAAATAATTCCTCCTGTTAAAAATGACATTGCGCCATGAATGGCAGAAGCGGTTCCCGCATTTTTACGGTTCGATTCCAAGGCAAGGGTTGTTGATGAAGGATAGATCATTCCATTAAACACAAACATTACAAATATACTAATTTCAAAAAAAACGAAGGGCAGCCCTGAAAGCAATATTGCCGCTGTAATTATTGACATTATTACTAAACTAAAAATTCCAATACGTAAAGCGTTTTCTTGATTTGTAAAGTTTCCTGATAATAAGGCTCCTAATGCCAGTGCAACTGCATTTGCTCCAAATATCATGCTGTAAACTAACGGAGACAGACCATAGTGCTTTTGAAAAATGAATGGTGATGATGAAATATAGGCAAACATTACCGCCATGGAAAAAGAAAATATCAGTACATAATACAAATAATCCCTGTTTTTAATTACATAAGAAAAACTTTTTAATGTATTTAACATTGGTCCTGTTTTTCTTTTTTCCTTTGGTAGCGTTTCTTTTAATTTTGCAATTAATAATAACTGAACTAAACTGAATAATAAAAGGAATATAAAAATCCCCTGCCATCTTGTGAATGTCAAAAGTATTCCGCCAATTATGGGTGCTAACGCTGGTGTAAAACCAAGTATTGCTGTATTAAAAGACAAAGATTTAGCCAGCTCATGCCCCGAAAATGAATCGGTTAACATTGCTCTTGAAAGAACCATGCCGCTGGAACATGATAATCCCTGAACTAACCGCAGCAGTATGAAAATATAAATATTAGTTGTATAAATACAATAAATTGTTGAAAGTATAAAAAAGAAAAAAGAAAAAAATAAAGGCATTTTTCTTCCATATTTATCACTTAATGGACCAATAAGTAATTGACCTGCAGCAATTCCTATCATTGTTGACATAAGGCTCATTTGAATAAATGAGGCATCAGTATTAAAAAAAACGGCTAGTATTGGGAAACTTGGCAAATATGAATCTGTTATAAGCGCAGGAAATCCGACTAAAACTCCTGTAACTATTATCAAAAACAATCTTGAATTATTGTTGTTTTGTAAACTCAAAAAAAACTCCTACAAATTAGTTGCAATTGCAACTATAAATTTAAGTAACTTTAGTCTTTTAATCAATGTTTTTTATTTAAATATTTTTGGTAAAATTTAGCGGATTGTTATTTATTCACTTCAGAACTTATAAGTTATATAAAATAGAATTATTAAAAGATTTTTCCAGAAATTCTTTACGGTACTGAAATATCTTGTTTAATTTATTTCCAATGAATATTTTATTAATTAGTCTGCCCGCAAAACCAAACGGTACCGCGTAATGTACTAAATCATAAACTTCCATACCATTTTCCAATTCCTTAAATATATGCTGATGATGCCAAAATTTGTAAGGCCCAAACCTTTGTTCGTCAACAAAATATTTTCCCATTGTTTTGTGCGTAATTTCAGTTGCCCAATTTAATTTTATCCACGGGAAAAGCTTTATTTTGTAAATTATTATTTGTCCTTCATATATTTCTTCAGGAAGCTTCGATATTATTTTAAAATCCATATCAGGTGGAGTAATTTTTTGTAAATTTGCCGGATCAGAAAAAAACTTCCAGCAATTTTCTTTATTTATTTTTAGCACCTGTTTGCGTTCAAGTTTATATATTTTCATAACTATCCCTTTTTACCCCAAAACGGCAAAAATGTTGGAGTGACTTTTTTATATTCTTCCCAATCAGCGTTCCCTTCATATTTTTTTTCAAGCAAAGGAACACCCGATACAAATAATAGCAATAAATTTAAAATAAGTGGACTTATTAACGAAACATACCACAATTCGGAACTTAGCGTAAAAACTCCTATTCCCCACCAAACAACAGTTTCACCAAAATAATTTGGATGACGGGTAAACTTCCACAACCCTGTTGTTATAATTTTACCTTTGTTATTTTTATTTTTCTTAAAACAAAATAACTGCCAATCGCCAATACTTTCAAAAAGCAGACCGAAACCAAAAATCAGCACTCCCACAAATGCAATATTATTCAATTTGTAATTAATGTGGTTAAATTCAATAATAATTGGAAGAGCAATAATTAACATTATTAAACCCTGAAGCATAAAAACTCTGAAAAAAGCATTTACCATTGCTTTTTTGCCCCAGTTTTTTCGCCATTCGGCATATCTAAAATCTTCACCCTTGCCTGCGGCTCTAAAATAAATATGCATTGCAAGCCTTACACCCCAAATTAATACCATTAGGGTTAATATTATATCTCCAAGATCCAAAACTGCTTTATTAAACAGCAGAACTGAAGTTATAACAATAAAACCAATTCCCCAGCCTATATCCACTATTGAGTTGTTTTTTAATATTTGGGCTATAACAAACATAAATACCATAAAAACAAAAACCGATACAGCTGATAAAACTATTAAATTATACATTTTTTACCTTATAATATTTTTTCAATAAATTTTTCCAAATCGGCTGGATTAGTTGTGGGACCAAAACGTTTAACAACATAACCTTGTCGGTTAATTAAAAATTTGGTGAAATTCCATTTAATGCTTTTGAATAAAAAGCCGGGTGCTTTTGATTTGAGAAATTTAAATAATGGATGTGTATTTTTACCATTTACTTCTACCTTTGAAAACATTGGAAAAGTTACACCGTAGTTTAGACTGCAAAAAGATTTTATCTCATCATCTGTTCCGGGGTCTTGGTTATTAAATTGATTACAAGGAAAACCTAAAACGGTAAAACCTTTTTTTTCATATTTATCTTGTAATAGTTGAAGATCTTTAAACTGAGGTGTTAATCCGCATTTACTAGCGGTATTAACTATTAATAGTATCTTTCCTTGATATTCGGACAGTTTAACTTCTTTACCGCTAAAAGTTGCTCTAAAACTATATATATTTTCTGACATTTATTTCTCCATAATAGGATTTATTTTTTCTCTTACATACTTAAGTAAGTTTCTAAAATGATTTGACGAATTTGACATTAAAACATTTTGCATATCTAAAAAGTTTTTGTATCCGTTTGACGCGTTTCCCGCGATAATAATGTAAACATCATCCCCTAATAATTGATGTAATTTTATTAACTGCTGATTTATTGTCGGATTATCATTTGGGTAAACAATGCTTAAAAATATACAGCGTGCATTTAACTGTAATGCTGCCGCGGCTAAATCTTCCACAGGTAAACATGGCCCCATGTATGTTGTACGCCACCCATCAGAAGAAGCTAACATTGCGCCAATTAACGCCCCAACCTCATGGTATTGTCCTTCAGGCGTAGTAACAATTATTCTAGGTGCATCATCATGGATATTAAAACCATGGTTTAAGGTATTTATAAATTTAATTAAAACCGCGCTTGTAAAATGCTCGTGCGATACTCTAAATTCACCTGATTCCCATCGCTTGCCTATTTCAATAATTAAAGGGAGTAAAACTTTTTCAATTAAATCCGGCCTACTATACTTAATAGACATTTCATTTAAAATTAACAAAAGTTGTTTATCATCATAATTTTTTATTACTTCCAAACATTCATTTATTATTTGATAGTCATAATTGCAAACTGTTTCAGATTCTGTTGAATTTTCGAAATTATTCGTCAACTCAATTTTGTTTAGCATATCTAATAATTTACTTACGGATAAACTTGCCAAACTTCCAATGTTATGACCATGTTGCGTTAATTTTTTCAACAAAATTAGTTTTTTTATATTTTCGTCCGAATATAATCTTCTATTTGTTTCTGTTCTTTTAGGAATTACAGCCGAATACCTATTTTCCCAAGATCTAATGGATAATTCGGATACACCCGATAGCTTGGCTGCCATTTTAATATTATAGTTACTCAAAATTTACTCTAATTAAGTTATACAAAATTTATACACTGTTAGTATTTGAACGATAATTATATTTTTATAGTTCCTAAATTATTTAAATTTTACACAAAATGTTATTTTTTTTGCAAATTGAACTATTTTTGCTATACAAAAGTTATACATAATAAACGTCATAAACATTATAAATTTATTTGAAGGTGCTTGAATGGTAATTATAACATTCTTTTTAATTCATTGGTTTGGATCACTGTTTTTCCAAACATTTTTTCTTCACAGGTATGGCGCGCACGGAATGTTTAAGATGAATAAGTTTTGGGAAAAAGTATTTTACATATCTACTTATATATTTCAGGGGTCTTCATTCTTAAATCCGCGTGTTTATGCCATAATGCATAGAATGCATCATGCGTTTAGCGACACTGAAAGAGACCCACATTCACCCAAATACTTTAAAAGTGTATTCGGACTAATGTGGAAAACAAAAAAGATTTATACCGACTTGGTAACAAATAAAATTAAACCCGGAGAAAATTTTTCTAAAAATATTCCAAGTTGGGCAAAATTTGAAGAGTTTGGCAATGGCTGGAGTCATAGAATATTATGGGGTGCAGGTTATGTAGCTTTTTATATTATTTTTGCTGCTCACTGGTGGATGTATTTTTTATTGCCTATTCATTTTTTAATGGGTCCAATTCATGGCTCTATTGTTAATTGGGTGGGACACAAATACGGATATAGAAATTTTAATGAAATAAAGGATAATTCAAAAAACTCTCTTTTTGTTGATTTTTTAACATTAGGCGAGTTGTTCCAAAATAATCATCATAAGTTTCCAAGCAGACCTAATTTTGCGGTTAGATTTTTTGAGATAGACCCTGTATATCCAATAATTAGATTATTAAGTTTTCTTGGAATAATTAGTTTAATAAATCAAAATAACAATCGTTGAGGTTCAATTGAAAAACTTTTTAATAATAATATTCCTGTTTTTATTTTTTTATATAAATTATACTGTAATATCTACAAGCATAGAATCAAATCTTTTTACGGAATGGAATTTTCTTGCTTCAATACCTTGGATGAAAGCAACCTTGGTGGATTTTTATATTAACACTATCGTAATTTTTGTTTGGGTGGCATTCAGAGAAAAAACTTGGTTAAGCAGAATTTTGTGGTTAATCGGTTTTGTTTTTTTAGGAAGTATTATTACAACTCTTTATGTTTTAATACAGCTGATTAAGCTTAAAAAAAACGAACCTGTTATTAACGCATTTTTATTAAAAAACATTTAGGATAAACATGAATTTAGATAATATTTTAACAAAAAATATATTGCCCGATTTTGTTTTACGATTCGGAATAAGAAGATTATTAGCCGAGCGTTTAAATAACGAAAAAAAAGCAAACGTTGAGAAACAGCAGGCAAGTTTAATGAATCTGATAAATAAGTTAAGAAACAGTCCTATTGCTGTAAATACACCGGAAGCAAACGAACAGCATTACGAGGTTCCAACGGAATTTTTTAAGGCTGTATTAGGGAAAAATTTAAAATATAGCAGTGGTTTTTGGGAAAACGATTCAAATACTTTGGATCAAGCTGAAACCGACATGTTAGAACTAACATGCCAACGCGCAAATATTAAAAACAACGAAGAAATTCTTGAACTTGGATGCGGCTGGGGTTCTTTAACTTTATATATGGCGCAAAAATTTCCGCAATCAAAAATAACCGCTGTGTCAAATTCCAAAACTCAAAAAATATATATTGATTCTGAAGCTATAAAAAGAAACTTAACAAATATACATGTTATAACCATTGATATTAATCAATTTAAGTCCGAAACTAAATTTGACCGAATTGTTTCAGTTGAGATGTTTGAACATATGCGAAATTATTCCGAATTATTTAAGAAGGTACAAGACCTGTTAAAACCGGAAGGTGAATTATTTATTCATATTTTTACTCATAAAGAATATTCTTATCTTTTTGAAGTACAAAGTGATACCGACTGGATGGCAAAATATTTTTTTACGGGCGGTATAATGCCAAGTAATTTCCTTATGCTTTATTTTACTACAGGATTTAAAACCTTAAATCACTGGATAGTGCCCGGGACCCATTACCAAAAAACAGCAAACGCCTGGTTAAAGAATATGGATAACAATAAAGAAATGATTTTAGGCCTTTTTGAAAAAACTTACGGCAGCCAAAATACTACCAAATGGTGGGTTTATTGGAGAGTGTTTTTTATGAGCTGCGCCGAGTTGTGGGGATACAAAAACGGGCAGGAATGGTTTGTTAGTCATTATTTATTTAAAAGGAGCGAATTATGATAAACTTAATAATTTTGTTGGGTTTTATTTTTAATCCGTTTTTTACCAATAATTCTACCGACAACACTAAAACTTATTCAAGCAAAGCATTTAATTTAAAGACCGGTAAGTTTATTTATTCCGAAATACACGAAGAAAAATTTATTGGAAATAAAATTTCCAAAAGTATTACAAGATATATAGATTCAAAAAACAGTATTCTTTCGGAAAGAGTAATGACTTTTGCTGACGACTTATCTAAACCGGAGTTTGAGTTAAAGGATTTTCGCTCCGGTTATATTGAAGGTTCGCAAGTATTAAAAGACAATAAAGTTAAAGTTTATACACGAAAAAACTTTGACGGCAAAATTGAAGAAAAAATAATAGAAGTAAAAGAACCATTTGTTATTGATGGCGGACTAACATATTTTTTCAGACAAAATTGGGATCGTTTATTAAACAACGAAATTGTGGAATTTAATTTTATAGCACCCGCAAAATTAGACTATTACAGATTTAGAGTTTCAAAAAGCAATATTGTTGTTGTTGGTAATAGAAAGGGAATGCAATTAAAACTGGAAGTAAATAATTTTATACTTCGCGCTTTTGTTGACCCTATTTATATTACTTACGCACTTGATAACAAAGAGATTCTTTTTTACAAAGGGATATCGAATATAAATAATGAAGAAGGAAAAAGTTATTTAGTTGAAATTGACTTTACTAAAGGAGAATTGGAATAATGGAAAAATTAGCAATCATTGGTACTGGCATAGCCGGAATGGGTGCAGCCTATTTTTTAAATAATAAATACGATATAACTGTTTTTGAAAAAGACAATTATGTTGGTGGCCATACTAATACAATAACAGTTAAAGAAGGTACAAATGATGTATTTATTGATACCGGTTTTATGGTCTTTAATAAGATAACATATCCCAATTTAACCAAGTTATTTCAAAAACTTGATGTTAAAATAAAACCAACCGACATGTCGTTTAGTGTTACACATACTCAAAGCGGATTAGAATATTCCGGCACCGGATTAGATGGTTTGTTTGCACAGCGCAAAAATATTTTAAATCCGGCTTTTATCAAAATGCTTTTTCAGATAAATAGATTTAATAAAGAAGCACTTGAAACGCTTGATAATCCGGCTTATGCCAATTATAGTTTAAGCGATTATGTTGAACAAAAAGGTTATGGGAAAGATTTTCTTAACAAGTATTTAATACCAATGAGTTCAGCGGTATGGTCATCACCACCGGATTTGATGTTGAGGTTCCCGGTTAAAACATTAGTTCGTTTTTTCTACAACCATGGATTCCTTGGCATGAATACCCAACATCAATGGTACACTGTTGTTGATGGAAGCCAAAGTTACCGAGAAAAAATAATAGAACAATATCGCAATAAAATTAATATTAATAACGGTGTAAAATCCGTAAAAAGAGACAACAATAAAATAGTTATTACTACGGTTAAAGATGAAGTACATTATTTTGATAAAGTTATTTTTGCCTCACACGCCGATGAGTCGTTAAAACTTATTGAAGACCCAACGACATTGGAAAAAAGTATTTTAAGTGTTTTTAAGTATCAGCCAAACACTGCTATTTTACATACCGACGAACAAATAATGCCAAAAAATAAAAAAGTTTGGTCGTCATGGAATTATAGAATTGAACCAAAACCAACAGGGGTAAAAACTTCAACAATTTATTTCATGAATAAACTTCAGCATGTTTCTAAAAACACTAATTATTTTGTTTCAATTAACGATCCGGGGAATGTTAAGCAAAACAAAATAATAAAAGAGATAAAATACGATCATCCTTTATTTGATTTGGCATCAATAAATGCTCAAGAAAATATTCAACAACTAAACAAACAAGGCAACAATACATATTTTTGCGGAAGTTATTTTAAGTATGGTTTTCATGAAGACGCTTTTACAAGCGCGTTAGAACTAAGTAAATTGTTAAGGGAAGACTTACAATGGTAAACAATTCCTGTATCTATGAATGTACAATTTCGCATAGCAGGCACGAGGTAGCGGATAATAAATTTTATTATAAATACTTTATGTTTTATTTGGACCTTGATGAAATAAATTTGCTGTCGCAAAAGCTAACACTGTTTAGCAGAAATAGATTTAATGTGTTTAATTTCCGCGATTCAGATCATTTGGTTTTTAATAAACCGGGAGTAAAACAAAACATTTTAGAATACATTCATAAACACGGAATTACAGATAAAATAAAAAGAATTCAGTTATTAACAAATGTTGCCACGTTTGGTTATAATTTTAATCCCGTATCGTTTTATTTTTGTTTTGATATGAACGATAACCCAATATGTGTAGTACCTGAAGTTGGAAACACATTTGGGGAATTAAAACCATATATGATTGATAAAAATCACTTAACCGGGAAACAATTTAGAGAAAAAATACAAAAAAACTTTTATGTTTCTCCTTTTATAGAACATGATATATTTTTTGATTTCCAATTATCTATTCCTGAAGAGAAATTACAAATAAAAATTGACGATTATAAAACTGAAAATAAAATATTTACCACATCACTTTTTGGTAAAAGAAAAAAATTAAATAATATAAATTTGATAAAATATAGTATTAAGTATCCGTTAGTTACTTTGAAGGTAATAAGTACCATACATTGGCAGGCACTTAAACTAATTATAAAAAAAGTACCTTACTTTAGAAAAAATGAATTTTTAGATTTACAAAAAGGAGCAATAGCAAAATGGAAAAAATAATTTCAATTGAAAATAGATCGGAAGTTTATAAAATCACCGCTGCAAACGTATTGTATAAAAAAATAGTTTTACGTTTATTAAGCAAAATGAATAAAGGTCAACTAAATATCACTTTTCCTAATGGTGATGTTGAACAATTTGGCGGAAATGATAAATCAATAACTGCAAATATTAAAATAAATAATCCTATATTTTTTAAAAGGATTGTTTTATTTGGAGATATTGGTTTTGGGGAATCTTATGTTGATGGCGATTGGGAAACAGACAATATTACAAACGTAATTTCGTGGATGATATTAAATATTGAAGATAATCCCGCTCTTTCCGGTTCAAACAAAAAATTTTCTCCAATTAGTTTATTAAAATTTGTTAATCGCGCTTATCACAAATTTAATATCAACACAAAAAAAGGAAGCAAAAAAAATATTTCGGAACATTATGACCTTAATAATGACTTTTTTAAGTTGTGGCTTGATGAAAGTTTGACTTATTCTTCTGCTATTTTTGCCGGAGATACAACAGATCTTAAAGAAGCTCAAACTGAAAAATATGACAGGTTGTGCCGCCAATTAAATATTCAACAGTCGGATCATATTTTGGAAATAGGTTCCGGATGGGGTGGATTTTCACTTCACACAGCAAAAAAATACGGATGTAAAATAACAACCGTTACGATTTCAAAAGAGCAATACCAATACACAAAAAACCTTATTAAAACAAATAATCTTGAAACCTGGATTGAAGTAAAATTGATGGATTATAGAGAAATTACCGGAACTTATGATAAAATTGTTTCCATCGAAATGCTTGAGGCGGTAGGACATGAATATTTAAACACATTTTTTTCACAAGTAAATAAATTATTAAAACCAAACGGAGCTTTGGGGCTGCAGGTAATCACCTCGCACGATTCAAATTATAAAGAACTTAAAACAGGAATCGATTGGATTCAAAAACACATATTCCCCGGTTCTTTACTTCCTTCCATTGCCGCAATAAATAAAGCTGTAAACAAAACAAGCAACTTATATTTGTTTGACTTAAAAAATATCGGTTTGGATTACGCCCGCACTTTAAACCATTGGCGAGTAAGTTTTAACACCAAATTGGGTGAAGTGTTAAAATTAAACTTTACAAGTTCATTTGTACGTAAATGGAATTATTATTTAAGTTATTGCGAAGCAGCTTTTTTGATGCGAAATATTAACGTTGTGCAAATGATTTATACACGTCCCAATAACCGGAATTTGTGATATGGGGCAGACAAAAAAAATTAAAGCATTTTTTAATAATAAATATATAACTCCTATAAAAAAATTATTAATACAGGGAACCTCGCCTAAATTATTAGCTGTTGGTATAGCAGGTGCTTTGGTAATTGGGCTTTTCCCTGTATTGGGATCTACAACATTATTGTGTACTATTTTTGCCTTGGTTTTTAGATTAAATCTGCCTCTTGTTCAGCTTGTTAATTTTTCTGTTTATCCACTTCAGCTTGTATTATTTATACCTTTTATGAAGTTGGGTGAAATTGTTTTTGGTTACGAAAAATTAAACTACGGCTTTGAAGATATACTTAACTTAATTAGCAATGATATATTACACGCCATAAATATTTTATGGTCTGTTACAATTCAGGCTATTGGTGTATGGTTTTTATTTGCCCCATTGGTTTCATTAATATTATATTTTATTTTGCTGTATCTTATACAATCAGCAAAAAACAAATTATTATCCCCGGCAAAGATTTAGGAGAAAGCCCAATTGCCGCAATTAATGATGCAATGAGAATTTAATTGAATGTTGGAATATCCGGGGCAAAAGCCCGAATTCTTTCCTTTCCTCATCACATACCCATCAATGCCTGCCTTCGGTAGGTAAACATGTCAACTTAAGGATTGTCTATTCTTTATTATTACCATGCAACCCATTACAGGGTTTTGGTATTTTTGTGGTCATTAGGGCTACTCACATGAAACCCCATACGGGATTTTTATTCAATTTATCAAGTTTAACCAATCTATTATTGGACAATCAATTTATAAAATAATAACGCTGTAAGCGTTACATGTTAGTAGCCTTGAATACAACCGGACAATAAAACTACCCCGTATGGGTAATGGCACTAGGATAGAAAGAGAAATTTTGTAACAAGAGAAAAAATGCATATCTTTGGATAAGAAATCGAGGAAAAAATGCAAAAATTAATGAACGAATATCCAAAATATAAACAAGGAATGCATATAGGAATCTTTAGTGATTTAATACCTACACATATTATTGAAGAATACAAAACAAGAAATAAAATAATAAGTCGCAATAGGGTATACGGATACAACGAAGTAGTCTTTGGACTATTAATGCAAGCATGTTTGGAAGATAAAAGTGAACAAAATACGGTTAAGTTAATAGCCGAATATCAAAATGAAAACATAAAAAGGATGTTAGAAATAGAGGCAATTGAGAAAGAAGAATATGAGAAATATAGAGGCCCCAAAAGACAAGGCCGTCCAAGGAAAAAACATTTAGATGTACCCAAAAGCAAATTGAAACCAATTTCCTTAAATACGGCCTCATTTGATGAAGCAAAAAAAAGAGTAGACGTTGAACTATTAGAAGAAATATTTAGATATACAGCAACAGAAGAGTTCCTCGAACAAACGGAAACACAGAAATGGAATGGTCGCGGAGTTATGGTAGTAGACGGGACAACATTTTTGACAGTAGACACACCAGAGTTAAGGAAATATTTTACACCAAATTTGACTAAAGAAAATGCGACGCCGTTACCAACAGGGCGAATAGAAGGGCTTCTAGATCTATATAGTGGTCACATAGTAGATTATCGTATATCAGATTATGCAACAGGCGAAATTAAACTAATAAAATCGATGTATAAATCAATACCCAAAGGGACGGTATTGCTGGGGGATGATTTGTATTGTAGTTATGGACATTTTGCATATTGTCAAATAAATGAAACAGATTTAATAACGCAAGGGAAAAAGAATAGAAGAGAAACGGTAGTAAAAAGGATAAGTAAAAATGATTGTATAATCGAATGGAGCTGCGCGTGTGATTCTGTATGGCTTGGAGAAAAGGAAGCCCATCCGGCAACAATATTGGTAAGAAAGATAACTGTAAAATTAAAAGACAAAAATAATGAAGAAATGCACATATATACGACATTATTGGATCATAAAAAATATAAAGCAAAAGCAATATCTGATTTATATTTTTATAGATGGGAAATAGAATTATCATTTAAGGAAATAAAATCAGTAATGCAGATGACATACACAAGAGGAAAGACAGTGCAGAGTGTAAAAAAAGAAATAATAAGTCACTTCATAGTGTATAACATAATAAGAAAAATGATACATAAGGTCTTCCAAGCAAACGGGGAAGACATTTTTTCCCTACGAACGTCCGTTCAAGAATGCACTATCCCTAACAAGGTTGATGGTGGTTACGTCGATATATTGGGGCGACGATATGCAAAAAAAAGCACTGGTCGATATCCAGTTAAAAATTTTTCAATATAAAAGAAAAAAGCGGAAAGGAAGACAATACAAAAGGCAATTAAAAACCCTTAAGCTTTCCAAATATAATATTAGGAGTAAATAATATTGATATTATTGAATTATATATCTTTTAACCTTGTGCCATTACCCGTATGGGGTTGCATAATTAATGTTATAAATTAATAAATTCTTAAGTTGACACTACTGCTTAAAAATAGACGGGGAAGGACTTAAGAACTTATAAAACAATTACTTGCTATTATATATTTCTCCTCGCTTCTAAGAGGGACGAGATCGTTTTTTTTAACTCACTCAATCTATGGCAAATTATTTTACAATCTGAAAATTTGATAATATTATATTTTAAACAAATATTTCAGGTTCTTTTCTCTCTTTATATAAATTATTCAGCCTAATTGAAGCTTCTTTTACCGGCCCCGGTTTTATTGTTCTGGCATTTTGAGGACACTTTTTTAAGCATGAGCAGCATGTTATACATTTACCTACATCAATACTATTATTATTTCCCCGTTCTATTGCTCCAACCGGACAAGTTTCCGCGCATACCCCGCATAATATACAAACCTTTTCATCAACCTCTATAAAATCTACATCCCACAGCTTTCCATTCCAGCGGTAAGGATAAAATCCGGGTATATTTAAGTCAGCCATTTGTTCGGTTAAAAAAATGTTTTTTATCTTCTTTCCAATTTTCTTCCCAAATAATTCCGCGTTTCTTATGTCACTTACATCAGGCCGGTTATGCGCTGTTGGAAATTGATTGGTGGAAAATGAATGTTCCCCAATAAATGCCGCTCCGGCAATCATTTTACATCCGCACGAAGTTAGAATATTTTTTAATTCCAGAAGGGCATCTTCGTAAGCACGGTTTCCATAAGCAACAACACAAACTACCGGCGTATTTGTTGCGTTAATTGCACTAAGCCAATCGGTTATAAGTGCCGGGATTCTTCCCATATACACAGGAACACCAACTATCAACAATTCATCTTCCGCTGTATTCAAACTTCTTTTTCTAACTTCAGGATCAGTAATATCAATTATTTCCGTACACAACAAACCAATTCCCGCCGAAATACTTTTAACAATTGTTTTTGTTGTACCGGTAGGTGAAAAATAAACTAATTTTTGTGATTGTAAATTCATCTAAATTCCTCAATTAAAATATTTATAATTGTAAAGATAGGATATGTTAAAACTATGAAATAGTATAAAAACGACAGTTAAGTCAATTTCCCTATTTGAAGAATGGAATTATTGTTAAACACAAAATTTTTAGGAGTATTTCCTGTAAATCGTTTAAACTCTTTAATAAAATGCATCTGATCGAAATAACCATTCCCATAAGCTATATCCGATAATTTACAGTAATCTTTACAAAGTACTTGATTTAAACTGTTTTGAAACCGGTTAAGTGTACAATATGTAATTGCTGAGGTTCCTACATATTTATTATACAACCGTTCTAAACTACGCAAGCCAATATTGTGTTGTTTGCAAAACTCTGTTAGCTGTACTGAACTATTGTTTTGATTAACAGCTTCAAATAGTTTTCTAAAATTGTCCGGAGTCTGCTTGCCATTATAAAGCAGTTTAGCTAATTCATTTTCAAGTATATTTAATCTTGCCAAAACATTAGGTGCTTCTTTTAATCTTTCACAAATTGTATTTAATAACCTAAATCCGGTTTCACTTGCCCCTAATATTTGATTTTTGAATTCCGAAACTGGTATTTTTAATAAAGGGTAAAAAGATTCCGGCAAAAAACAAACCCCCAGCATATCAATTTTTCCACTTAATTTCATAGTAGTGTCACAATAATGGTCCTGCAATCCCGAAAAGAACACATTATCCAACAAATATTCCCCGCCTCTAATACTTATATATTGAGGGGTTTCACTTAAATTAAATCGTAAGTTTATATTTCTCTGGGGAATTATATTGTGATTTAGCTGCATATTATCAATATGAAGCTCCCAAAAAAATTTAATATAATTCTTTAATATTGGAAGTAAAACAGGGTATTTTTTAATTTCGTATTTCATTTGAAACAGAATTGTATTTATATCTTAATTAAACAATTAACAAAAATATTAAAAAATGCCCCAATCCGCAATTGCAAATACTTTTACTCTTTTAACACTTTATATAATTGACAAAAAAAACGGGGTAAAATTACCCCGCTAAATTTATTTGTTTATTTTGTTTCTTCAACAACATTTATGTGTTTATTACGATGGAAAACATAATAAAAAGCAGGAATAACGTATAATGTTAAAACGGTTGAGGCTACTAAACCACCAATACTAACAACACCAAGCGGTGTACGCATTTCTTTACCCGCATCACCAATACCCATTGCCATTGGCAGCATACCCAAAATAATAGCCAATGTTGACATTAAAATCGGTTTTAATTTTGTTGGACATGCTTCTATCAATGCTTCTTTTGCATGCATTCCTTTTTCGCGCAATAATTGATTGGTATAATCCAGCATCAATATTGCGTTATTCACCACAATACCAATTAACATAATAACACCCATTAATGCAGTAATTCCAAATGCCGTATTGGATAAATACATAAATATAAATACTCCAATCATAGCTAATGGTATTGTAACCAAAATATAAAGCGGCTGAACAAAACTTTCAAGCATAGCGGCAATTAGCATATATGTTAAAATGATTGCCAATCCAAACGCAAACAACATATCTGCTACCATTTCGTTCATCATTTTAACATTACCACCCCAAACAATTTTATAACCTGCCGGCAGTTCCATCTTATCAAAACGTTTTTGCAGTTCTCCTGTAACATTTCCCAAAGGAACACCTTCTGCCGGTGAACCCGTAAAAGAAATAGATATATATTTATCCCTGTGAATAATTTTCGTAAATCCATTTGTAAATTTAACATCCGCAAGCTGCGATAATCTATACACAACACCACTTTGCGATACTACCGTAATATTGTTTATTTTTTCCTGTGTATTTACAGATTCGTCATTATAAGTTACAATTATATCATATTCGTCGCCATGCTGGCGGTATTTTGATGATTCAATTCCTTCTATTGCCGCACGTATTGTAATAGCAAGTTCTTGTGCTGTTATCCCTGCTTCTAATAATTTATCTCTATTAGGATAAACGGTTAATTCAGGTTTTCCCGAACGTGAACTTTGATCAAGGTTATTTAATCCCGGAACATCTTTTATTTTTTCTAACAGATCACCTTTAATTTCTTCCAATTTAGTTAAGTCCTGTCCCATTAAATAAAACTGCACAGGCGCTCCGCCATCTCCGCCGGTATTTGCGTAATCAACAATAATTTTGGCGTCCGGTATAAACGAAAGGTCTTTAACCAATTTTGAAATAACTGTATTAATTCTTACATCTCTTAGTTTTACATCAATTAATTGAACGTCCATACGTGCCATATTTGTACCAATATTCAGGTCGCCAATTTTACCTAAATCCGTAACCATATGTTTTACTTCTTTATTGCTTTTAACAATGTTTTCAATTGTGGTTAACTTTTCGGCTGTTTTTTCTAAATTTGTTCCTTCAGGCAGTTCTACTTCAATTTTTATTTTTCCATCATCCATTGTGGGAATAAATTCAACACCTAATTTGGGACCAATTATTATTGCCGTAGCAAAAAACAGAACAAACGAAACCACAATTACACCAACACTTATAGCCTTATTTTTAAGCGCAACGCGTAATGTTTTTCTATAATATTCATCCCACGATTTAAATATCTTATCAAGTTTGTCAGATATTTTATTAAATTTAATTTTATCGGGAATTATCAAATTAGCTAGCATTGGTGTTAATGTAAACGAAATCAACAAGGAAAATAAAGTAGCAAATGTTGCAGCTAAAGCCAGCTCGCGCAAAAACTGACCTACTATTGAAGACATATTTGCAAGCGGCAAAAATACAACAAGGTTAGTTAATGTTGAAGCCAAAACAGCTATTGTTACTTCTTCAGTTCCAATTACAGAAGCTTCTTGTGTATTTAATCCCAAATCTTTGTGACGGAAAATATTTTCAAGAACCACAACCGAGTTTGCCACCAACACACCTACCGTTACCGATAACCCCATTAGCGACATCATATTTAACGACAAATTAAAAAATTTAAATAACATAAAAGTTGAAACTATTGAAATTGGCATTGATATGGCAATTACTAAAGTTGCTCTAAAGTTTCCTAAAAAGATTAACAATATTATTCCGGTAAAAAGAATACCCATTATTACATTACCCATTGTATCATCAACACTTGCCCGGGTAAATTCGGATGCATCATTAATCATTTCCAAATGTGTACCTTTGGGAAGAGTTTGTTCAATTTCAGGAATTGCAGCTTTAACTCCATCAGCAACTTTAACAACATTTCCTTCCGAACTTTTTACAATTCCAAGTTTTATTACGTTTTCGTTTTTAAAATTACCTTTAACATTATAATAAACCGCACGCTGTCTTACGTCTTTTCCGCCGTCAATTACAGTTGCAAACTGACTTATTTTTTTAGGTCCAAAAAATGTAGGAACTTGTAAATCATTAATTGTTTGTAGGTCTTGAAACTCGCCAAGCATACGAACTGTCATTTCCTGTGTAGCAATATTAAAATAACCACCGGGGATGTTAATATTTTGTGCTTTTAATATTTGTATTAATTGCGGAAGTGAAATTGCATTTTCAAATGCTACTTTACTATCAACAACTATTTTAATTTCCCTTTCCTGTCCACCCGTAATATTAACTTTTGCAACACCTTCTATTTGCGAAAATCTGTCTTTTAATGTTTTATCTGCTATTTCAAAAAGTTCGCGCGCATCTAAGTTTCCGGTTAAAATAACATCCACAACCGGAAATGCTTTTAGATCTACTTTTTGAACAATCGGTTTTTCCGAATCGTCAGGCAAATCGTTAGATATTTCATCAATTTTATCTTTTACTTCTTGATTTGCAATATCTGCATCTTTACCCATCTTAAATTCAATAATTACAATGGATACCCCATCAAGACTATACGATTCTACTCTTTCAATCAAACTTACGGTTGATACAACATCTTCAATTTTTTTACTTATTAACGTTTCAATTTCTTTTGGACCTGCACCGGGATATACCGTACTTATTGTCACATAAGGAATTTCTACATCCGGGTCCAAATTTACATTTAATGTAAAATAGGCAATTACACCAAACAATATAAATACTAACAAATACATTGTTGTTAAAATTGGACGATGTATGGAAACTTTTGCTATAGACATATATTAATTTCCTTTAATTAATCACTTTAATTTTTTTACCTTGCTCTAATTTCAAAACTCCTTCGGTAACTAAACTTTCACCTTGTTTAAGCCCCGATAACACCTCAACATTAATTCCGTTTTCTTCACCGGTAGTTATATATTTTTTTTCAGCTAAACCGTTGTTTGTTACAAATACAAATTTTTTATTCCCCTCTTTGCCAATATTGTTGCGTTCAAGAATTATTGAATTAGGCTTAATGTATGTTTTTACTTTAACATTAACAGTAACACCGCAATTTAGTTTTTGCTGTGGATTATCAAACAATACTTCTACCGCAAAGGCTCTTCGCATTTCATCCATTGACAACGATATTTCGCTTACGCGGCCGTTAAATGTTCCACCGTTATATTCTAAGGTTGCGGGCATACCAAGTTTAAGTTTATTAACCTCATCCTGCGACGCGTATATTTTTGCTCGTATTCTATCGGTTTGAGCTACTTTAAATAATGGTGTTTCCGATTTTACACTGGTTCCTTCTTTTACAAATATTTCAACTATCTTTCCGCTAATTGGCGACTGAATAAATAACGCCTGCTCAATTGAACGAACATTTCTTTTTTCTACCTTATATTTAGTTTCTATTGCTTCAAAATTTGCCTGTGAAGTTTCACCTGCTTCAAACAATGATTTTGTGCGCAAATAAGTTTTTTCGGTATTTTCTAAACTTGCTTTTGCTTGTTCATATTGCAGTTCAGGATTATCGGCCGGAAATTTTACAACAACTTGATTTTGTTCAACATATGAACCAACCGAAACCAACACCTTATCAACTCTGTCACCAATCATTGCACCCTGTACCGATTCTTTAAATCCGGCAAGAGATGCATAAAAACTAATATTTTGTTCAAATGTTTCATATTCCAATTTTTTAACTTTTACCGGAATCCCTTCTTCATTTTGTATTTGAGCCATACTTTTTGTTTTTTCAACATCCTCACCACCGCAAGCAGCCGCAAACAATGCCATTAAAATAATTGAACCCGGTATAATTAATTTTTGATATTTAAGTTTCATGATATATTTAAGCTCCCTTTTAATTTCTATTAATATTTCGAAACAACTTGTTCTAATTTGGATTTATACGTATCATCCATTTTACCCGTCATTTGCTCCAACTCCGATTTTGCTATCATAAAATCGTAAATCGTTTTCAGTTTATTAGTTTTAGCGGTGCGTAATTCAACATCAGCATTTTTTATCTCAAGCTGAGTTCCGCTGCTTTCCTTAAATCTAACCGTCGCCAAATCATAAGCTTTTTGAGCTAATTCCACGTTTCGCTCCTGTGCTTTATATTGAGCATTAACTTTTTTTAAGTCCAATATTTTTTCTTTTACTTTTGATGTCAAATAATCTTTATATTGTTGAATTTGCTCTTTTGTCTGATTTAACGAAATTTCACTCTGCTGAACTCTTTTTTGAGTCTGCATACCCGAAAATAGATTTATGCTTAAATTTACACCAACCGAGGATGATGAATAGTTTGAAGTTGGAAAAGCATCTCCCGTTCCTGCATAAGTAAAATTTCCAAAAGCAGCAACAGTTGGCCAATATTCGGCTCTGTCCAAATCGATAAAAGCATCGTCAACCTGCATTTTCAAATCCATAGTTTTTAAGTCATAATTATCGCGTAATGCAAATTCAATACTAACCTCTTCATCAGGCAAAAACGAATTCTCATAAATAAAGTCACCGTCAACGTCTATTTCGGAATTTTGCTGCAGACCCAATAAAAGTTTAAGTCCGTTTTTAGCGTTTTCAAGTGTATTTTTCATTTCGTTAACCTGCGGACGAATATTTTCCACTTGTACTTCTACTTGCAACGCTTCAAAATCACTGGCAAATCCTTGTTTTTGCATCGATTTTACATTGCTTAAATTTTCTTCGGCATTTACCAAACTTGCTTCAACAATTTCAAGCATTTTTTTGGAAAGAAGTACTCCGTAAAAAGCTCTTTTAACATTTAATACAAGTGTTGATCCTGTACTGTAAAGTTGTTCTTTTGCTAAGTCTAAATAAATTTTAGAAGCACCTATTCCGCGGAATACTGCCGAACTAAAAAGAATTTGTGTAACTTCCGCTTTTGTTTCCCAGTTGTGTGTTTGCGCAAATGATTGCAAAACACTTCCCATTGGTTTGTATTTATCGTCATCACGAGGCAATAAATTTTCATCAAATAATATGGAATAAGAAGCGTTGGTTAACATAGCTTCAAAATCGGGGAATGCGGTTTTTGGTTTGCTTAAAAACCTACTGTAATAACCTGTAAAATCAACTTTTGGCAATGCATATCCAAAGGCTTCGTCTACCGCAGCCGATGCTTTTTCCACATTCATTTTAGCTATTGTAATATCACGGTTGTTTTCCATAGCAAGTGATATTGCCTCATCTAACTTCAACTGTTGTTTTTGTGCAAATATACTTGTTACCGTAATACATAGTATTACTAATAAATATACAAATCGAGTATTCAAACTGTTTTTCTCCACCTGTTGCTTTTATAGTTTTATTTTATCAAACTGAAATTATATAGACTGTTATTATAAATAAAATTAATAAATTTATCCATAATAAAAAAAATATTTAGACGTGTTTATGACTGTTTAGTTCATTTTATGACCGATTATTTTAACATATTAAATTTAATAATTATATTGTTATAATATGTTAATTAATTCTCTTATATTTATTTTATTATGCGGCCAAATTATTTACCTTTCCAAAAATTTCTATGCTATTAAAGCAATAAATTTTGTGTTTAAAACCTTTTATTATTGAACTATTTTATAGTTTTTATTATTATACTATATATAACAAGAAAATAATTTTCGTAAATGGAGGTTTATATGTCAAACAATTTTGATCAAGAAAAAAAGATGCTGGAAGAAATTTATTCCGAAATGGTTGAAGCAATATTAAACAAACCGGAAAATGATGATTACGAACTTTCAAGAATTTATTTTGAAAACGCCGCTGCTCGAATGAACAAATGGGCCGAATATGTAAATAAAGTTAAAGGAATGTTAGAAAAAAAAGAACCCAATTTAGATCTTTCGGCCGATAACAGACCGGCTTAATTATTCAATATTTGTTTTAGTTCCCTCATCTAAGCAGGTGCGCAAGTATAATTGGTATACCGGAACCTGCTTTTTTTTATTTATTTTATAATTTTACTGTAAATATTTATTCACTTTTGCTCGCCTAAATACTTATTTTGTCGGTTTTTACAAATAAAAACAAAACCGTTACAAGCTTTTACAACTTTGTACTGTTTGATGACAACTTATTTCGTTTTTTTTCATCTGAATTAATAACAATTAACAATTGCTAACTATTTAATAACAGGATGGAACAAATGGAAAAGAGACACGAAGAAAACAGCAGAGGCGTTATGGGCATTATAATATTAATCTATTTATTGATAACATGTGCGGTACTTATTGCCGAAGAAAAACCCTGCAACAAAAAACAGGAAAACAATGTAAAAACTTTGTTAAACGGAATTAATTCAAACAATACCGGAGTAAGAAAAAGCTCAATTTATTTTGCCGGCAAATATAAAATTGAGGCTGCAGTTGATGTTTTAAGCGAACAATTAGTTGAAGAAAAAGATGAAAGTATAAAATACCTAATTGTTATGAGTTTGGCAAAAATAGGATCGCCAAAAAGTTTTGCTGTAATTAAAAACATGAGCGAAAAAGATAAAAGTGCAAAGTTTAAAAATATTGGCTGCCAAATTGTAAAAGAGTATTGTAGTGATACAAATTATATATCTTTATCTAAAACCAAATAATTTGGTTACAATTTTTTACAATAATTTACTTAAAAAACACTTTTGAAATTTATAATTTATTTAAATTACACTTAATAAATAATTAAAATATGAAAATTGTAAAATTAATATTGATTGGTCTTTTGGTTTGTACTTCTTTTGCAAAGGCTGAAGATTGGCAGAAAGTATTAAACTTAAAGGGATTTTGGAAGTTCAGCATTGGAGATAATCCCGAATGGAAAAATCCCTATTTTAAAGATACCGATTGGGAAGACATTAAGGTGCCGTCTTTTTGGGAAGATGAAGGTTTTAACGGATATGACGGTTATGCTTGGTATCGCAAAAGTTTTTCAATTTCCGAAAAATATGTAAACCACACTTTATATTTAAATTTAGGATACATTGATGACGTTGACGAAGTTTATATTAATGGGAAATTAGTAGGATGTTCCGGCTCTTTTCCGCCTTTTTATAGGACTTCGTATTATTCAGAACGCAGTTATCCAATACCGGCAAGTTTTTTAAAATCAGGCAACAATACAATAGCTGTACGAGTTTATGATGCCGAACTTGGAGGGGGTATTAATAATGGAGATATTGGGTTTTATCTTAACAATACAGTACCATTAAAGGCCGGACTTGAAGGTTATTGGAAATTTGTAACAGGTGACAATAATCAATACAAAGATATTAATTTTGATGACAGTAAATGGAAATCAATACTTGTTCCCGGATTATGGGAATCGCAAGGTTATTCAGGTTATGACGGATTTGCATGGTATCGTAAAAAATTTAAAATTTCAGGGGAATTGATTAAACAGAAATTAGTACTTATTCTTGGAAAAATTGACGATATTGACCAAGTTTATATTAATGGGAAGCTGGTTGGCTCAACAGGCAATTTTTCTGAAGATCCCATTAATGTTGGTGATAGTTATTCAAAACTTAGAGGTTATTTTTTGCCTCAAAATTTATTAAATGAAAATGGTGAAAACGTTATTGCAATTAGGGTTTACGATAATTCGTATACGGGCGGTATTTATCAAGGACCAATTGGTTTTACAACTCAAGAAGGGTATACTAAGTTTTTGAGAAATAAACCCAAAGAAAGTTTTTGGGAAAGATTATTTAATTAGCCCTGCGTACATATATAACTACTCTTCTGTTTGCCGCTTGATTTTCCAGAATCGGATTCCCATCCCTATCAGTATTTGGTAATTTAGGCCGGCTGTCTGAATAACCAGCAGCTCTAAATTTTGTTGGTGGTAATCCTTGTTCAATAAAAAATCTTACTATATTTGTTGCTCTGTTAGTCGAAAGTTCCCAATTTGAAGGATAACGGTCTGTATTTATTGGATTATTATCCGTATGCCCTTCAACCTCAACAAGATAATTTGGGAACGTAACACGCATATTTTTAATTACAGCAGCTAATTCTTTTAATTCCGGGATTACATTACTTTTAATATCAGCAGAGCCTAAATCATACAATGCGGAACTTGAAAGTTCAATTCGTAAACCATCCGCATCCATATTAACCAATACTTTACCGCCGCCGCCCGAATTATGGAAAATACCTTTTACTTTATTTTCCATTTTCTCAAACGATTCGCTGTCGTTTTTTTTAAGAAGCTCTTTATCAATTGATTTTTTAACCTGTTCAAACTTTTTTTGATCCACTTGTGAAAGCGAAAACAACAAGACAAATAATGTTAAAACTAAAGTTATAGTATCGGCATAAGTTGTCAGCCAATCCTCATTATCAACTTCCCCTCTATCAATTCGTGATTTATAAATAGAATCGCTATGATTAACGACACGTTTAAATAATTTATTGCTTTTATCATCCGTTTCTTCAATAGAACGACGGCGCATTTCAGCTTTTAAATTTTTTGCTAAAGTTTGCTCCACTCGTTCATTTATTATTTTTTCTATTTCTTTTTCGCTGTCTAGCGGATCCATTTTTTCTCTTAAAATCCAATTATGATAATTTGAACAATTTTTTAATGCCTGAGTTCAAATTCAAATCACGGTTATTATTTCATTTCCGTTAAAAACACTTTATTTTTATACTAAATTTGTATTTAATAAATCTCCATTTTAAACCTAAACATTTTGCACTACAATTCAACCTAAACAACCCGTCATTTATTCAATTATTTTATCCGCCGTTTTTTTAATTACCGAAAAATGCGAATCGGGATCTAAAAAGCTGTTAAGCATATCTTGAATTAAAATCGAATCTCTGTTTTCACCTAACAACACAAAACCTTCGGTTATCAGCAAATTCCTAAAACGTAAAATTTCTTGTTTCTGTTTAACTTTTTCAGCAGCGGGACGTAATAACAATTGCGCCAGCAAAACGCCATATAATGTTGTAATAAGTGCAAATGCAAGCCCTTTGCCCAATGCCGAAGGGTCATTTCCCATTTTATCAAGCATAATTATTAATCCAATAACTGTACCAACCATTCCGAAAGCAGGGGCAAAACTGGCCATAGTTCTTAAAACGTGAGATGGTACTAAATTACGTTCAAAAGAGGTCTCTACAAAATTTGTAAGCATTTTTCTAAGCTCATCCCCTTTATATCCCGTAACAACCAATTCCCCCCCGTATTTTACAAACGGATCTTTTATATTTGAACGCTGAAATTCACTTTCTAATTCAACCATGCCTTTTTGTTTTAATACACGTGCTAAATTAATAATTTTTTCAACTTCTTTGTATAATGTTTGCGAGGTAATATTTTGCGGAGTAAAGATTCCAACAAGCTCCTTAAATGCCAAAATTACATAATTGCCTCTAAACGAAATCATAGTTGAGGCTAGCGTTCCGCCAACAACTAACATTAGGCTTGCAAAATCAAAAAACATTAAAAAATTATTAGTACTTAAAGCAATAGAAACAAAAAACAATCCAAAGCCAAGTATTATTCCCACTAGTGATTCAAGTGCTATATTTTTCATATTTAAATTTTATATTATTTACACAATTTAATATTAAAAATCTTACTATTAAATTCAAAAAGATTAAACTAAATATTCTTAATTTAAAGTAAAAAACCAAACATTTTATTATTTATTCCATTGGCAAAGTAAAATAAAAAGAGCTCCCTTTTCCTTCTTCACTTTTAACCCAAATTTTTCCGTTATGTTTTATTACCATTTCTTTGCAAATAATCAAGCCCAATCCTGTACTGGGTTCATTGTTAGTACCCTTTCTTCCAACTGCTACATCAATTTGAAACAATTTTTTAACCAAATTTGGGTTCATTCCAATACCATTATCTTTAATTACTGTTTCTAATTCGTTATTTTTATTAATTCCGGCAGTAATTTCTACAACTCCACCTCTGTTTGTAAACTTAATGGAATTGGAAACAAGGTTTCGTATTAATGATTGCAACATATCAACATCTGCATTAATTATCAGATTTTCAGGGATCATTATTTTTAATTCAATTTCCTTTTTTATGGCTTGTTCAAATACCGGCACAATACTTTCGTTTACTGCATAATCAAACAATACAGAACGTGGATTAAACGGGATCATCCCCTGCTGCATTCTGGACCATTCAAGTAAATTGGTTAACAAACTATATAAATTTGATGCTGAATTTTTAAGACTAACTGCTATATCTTTTATTTCATCATAAGTCATTGAGTGTGGATTTTGTGCAATTAAATCTGCTAATCCAAGCAAAACATGAAACGGGCTTCGCAGATCATGTGCAATTATTGAAAAAAGTTTATCTTTTTCATTATTTATTTTCTGCAACTCTTCATTTTTGGTTCTTATCTCTTCTTCTACAATTTTTCTTTCCGTTATATCAGTTAAAAAATTTAAAGTTGCCGGATTTCCTTCCCATAAAATTTTTATAGAGTTTATTTCGGCCCATCTATAACTGCCGTCTTTTCTTATAACTCTAAAGTTATATTTAGCCTCTACTTTTTCTCCGTTTAATCGCCTAATGTGACGTTCAATAACAACATTTTTATCTTCCGGATAAACCATATCAATAAATTTTAACGATTTAAGTTCCTGCATACTATAACCTGATAACTTTACCGCCATCGGATTACAAATTTTAATCACTCCTTCCTGAACCACCACAATTGCTTCTACAGCATTTTCGAATAATAGTCTGTACTCTTCCTCTGATTTTTTTAATTTTTCTTCGGTTTTTTTTCTTGCCGATATTTCCCGTGTTACACCTCTAATTTCTATTTTCCCGTTTGTTTTATTTCTGTACATCGATGTTATTATTTCAGTCCAAACAAATGTTCCATTTTTATGAGGCTGCTGTAATTCTTCGATACTGTGCATGTTAGGATTTTCATCATTTTCAAGAAAAACTTTCAAAACCGCTTGTATTTTACTTCTAATATACATTGCTCCTTCGGGCGTAAAGGCATCATTAATAGATCCAGCCATTATTTCTTCAGCTGTATACCCTCTTAACTCAAGTACAGATGGACTTACATATAAAAAACGTAATGTTTCAACATCTAAAACCCATATAACATCCTTTATATTTTCAGCCAGCATTTTATATTTTTCTTCGCTTTGTTTTATTTTTTCTAAACTTTTATTTCTCTCCGTAATATCTTTAATAAATGTTATAATAAATTTTTTACCCTGCAAAACAACAATTCGGGCATATAACAACCCCACAAAACAACTTTTATCTTTTCTTTGAACATCCGCCATAAAATCAGCACATACCCCTTTTGATTCAAGTTCGTTAATAAAAGCTTTTCTCCTTGACGGGTCTTTCCATATATTTATTTCCAGTGTCGATTTCCCCAACACATCACCGGAAGTAAACCCTGTCTGCTGGAATAAACCATCATTAGCTTTTGTAATTATTCCTCCTTCAAAAGAAGTAATTATAACCCCATCGGGGCTTGTATTAAAAACTACATCTAAAAGCTCTTTGTTTATATTATTTTCTTTTTCACAAACAGCTAATGTTTTGGAAGTTTCTGTATATAACTTCTCTATTTTTTTTAGCTTTTTATCCAATTTTATATTTTTTTGTTCAGTATTCAATTCATCATTATTCATACAATAAACCCCGCCAAGGCTTAATAATTAATCCCAAACAAATTTCCAGCTACCGTTAGATTGTTTTTTCCACACAGTATGGAATAATCCTTTAAATTCATTTGTTTTACCGGTAGAATCAATAGACGTATAAATATAACTTCCATAGGTATAACCCAAATCGCCGGATACCGAAACATCTACAAATTCGGCTGTCCATAATAGTTTATTATTTTCTACATTTCTTTTTATATAATACTGCTTTATCGCTTCTTTACCCCTTATCAAGGTTTCTCCATGATTTAATACAGCATCATCGGCGGCAAATTTATAAAAAGCAGCCGTTATTCCCTCGTTTTGAGCACAATCAGCAAATTCTTTTTCTGTATTTAATATTTCTTGTTTATATTTTTCAAGGCTTTGAGGTGTATCGGCTGTTTTGCAGGCATTTAAGATAATACAAATTATTATTAAGATTGGCAAAAATACTTTTTTACTCATAATATCATGTCTCCATTATATTATAATAATAATGTAATTATAATAAACAAAGTATAATAATATTATTTAAAAAGAAATAATATTTATCTTAAATAAACCATTTTTTTTGAGGACTGGAAATTGTTCGTTTTTAATGTGTAAAAATATACACCGCTTGACAAATTATTTCCATGCAATTCGGCATCAAAAGAAATTTTGTAATTTCCGCTGTTTTGTATTTCATTAACAAGTTCGGTTACTTTTTGGCCTAAAATATTATACACACTTAAGTTTACCAAACCATCTTTTTCAATTTTGTATTCAATTGTTGTTGAAGGATTAAACGGATTAGGATAATTTTGACCTAGATTTGATTCATTGGGAATAATATCCCTATCCGATAAATTTTCTTTTACATCAACTATTACAACATCAGGCGACTGTTTGCGATTTATCATAATCATCACGGCATCGGCTATAATATATTTACCGGTCTCAACACCTTTATTATCCAATTTTACTATTTTTTTTGTGCCTTCCTTTAAAAAGAAAGTACCAAGTTTGTACCAACCTCTGTTTTTTGTATCTTTTTGGTCAACATAAACAACAGTTGAATCATTTTCAGTATAAACAGTATATGGAACATTTGTGGAATTTACACTATTTGTAACCACATAAGTATACACATCAAAATTCGCATCAAACGGTACTTCCATATTATATTCAAACGAAGCATATCCGGCATCATTTGTCATATAAATATTTGGTTTAAAACCAGGCACCTGAAATAAATTCCAAACACCTGTTCTAACCGCTCCGGGATCGTCTTCATTTATTATGGCAGCCTTAGGACGCCATATTTGATTATCACGAAACGGAGGAATTGCATCTTGTATATATGAAACTGCTTTTAAGGTATCACCTAATTTATTATTGTTGAGTCTTAATGCTTCATAAAAGAAAAAAGTTTCGCCTTTAACATTTAATTGTCTGTTTGCAGCAACTGAAGATAACAAAAGAGAAGGAGAAATTACATAGGAACCAGCTTTTGCTAAAACTCCGGCAAAAAAGATATTTTTCTTATTGCTTGGTATATAACTTAATGCTGCCGAAAGTTCGTAACTATAACTTGAAAGATCCTGTCGGTATAATTGCGGGATAAAATTATCAATAATTCCGTCAGTAACCCATGTTTTTGTATCCTGCAAATAATTTTGATACCCCCAAGGATACGGACTTGGTCCCGATGAGAAAATTAAATAGTCTCCTCTTAATTTTACCGAATCGCGCAAGCTTTTATAATAAGCATTTAATTTATCGGCACGCCATCTCATCCAATCAGTATTGGAATATGTTGCAGGCGGCGCAGATCCGTTATGTTCCTGCATATAAAGATTTTTCGTGTAGTCTTCATATCCACCTTCAACAGGCATTGCAGGCAAACGGTCATCACCCTGTACACCGTCAACATCGTAATTGTCAACTACTTCAAGCACTAAAGATGTAATAAAATTTTGTACTCCCGGAACAATACCGCTCATCCAGTCAAAACCATTTTTCACAACAAGCTGGCCTTGTCCGTTTTTTAATGCCCAATCGGGATATTTTGCTAAAATATGTCCGCCATTAAGAGAATATGACGATGAAAATCCAAATTCAAACCAGGGAATCACTTCAATTCCGTTTCTATGAGCTTCAATTACAAGTCTTTTTAACGGGTCCCTTCCGGCAACATTTGGCCAAATAGGCAATCCAAAATGATAATTCATTACTTCACTTGGATAAATTGTATACCCTTTATTCCATACAACCGGAAATATTACATTTATTCCAACAGAAGACAAATAATCCATAGCTTCGGCAATTTTTGCATCTGTCATTAAAACATCACTATCAACATTTGTTATCCAAACAGCTCTCATTTCCTCTTTATACTGCCCCAAAACACTTATATATAAAAACAAAACCAACAATAAAACTTTTTTCATAATTAAATAAACTCAATTTGTAGGAAAATTAACCGAATTTTTATAAAACTCATTTTTAAATATACTTGGAAATTTTTTTATCCCTTCATAAAAAAAGAACACTTCGCCAAAAATATTTCGTTTTCTGTTTTCTTCTACCATCTGTTTTAACAACTCTTCTGACGGATAATAACTTCCAACTTTTAACAAAATCCCCGGATAAAATTTTCTAAAGTCTTTTTCATTCAACTGGGTTTTTACTATATCATCCAATATTAATATATAATCCTCAATATTTTGACGATACAATTGTGGAATTACTATATCAACATAACCATTTTTAATCCAGCTTGGCCAATCTTGTAAATACTCTTCTTTACTCCAAGGATATATACTTGGCGACATGGCAACAAGAACATTAGGTTTTATTTGTTTTACAGCTATAAATATTTTTTTCATGTATTCGGTAAGCAAATCAGCACGCCAACTTACCCAAGCTGTATCTCTAAAATCTTCCGGCGGATTTTGTCCGTTATGAGTATTTTTATAAAGAGTTACCGTACAATTATCATATCCCGATTCAACAGGCATAGCAGGAAGTCTGTCATCTCCTTGCACACCATCAACATCGTAATTTTCTACAACTTCCTTTATAAGGTTCAGCATAAAATCTTGAACCTGCGGATCAAATCCATTAAGCCAATCAAACCCGTTTTTTGTAACAAGTTCACCTTTGTTATTTTTGGAAGCCCAATCCGGTTTTGCTTTTATAATATGTCCGCCGTTTAATTTATATGAGCACGAAAATCCAAATTCGAACCAGGCAATAACCTTAATATCCTTTTTATGGGCTTCTTCAATCATTTCTTTTAATGGATCGCGCCCAATATAAGCGGAATCAATTTCCTGGCCTAATAACTCTTTCATTGTTTTACTTGGATACAAAGTAAGTCCTTTGTTGTATGTTACAACAAATATGGTGTTAAAACCTTCCTCTTTACACAAATTAACCGCTGTTTTAATATTTTCCAACGAAAGCAAAACTTGGCTGTCAACATTAGTAATCCACACACCCCTAACTGCTTCTTTTTCAATAATATTTTTTTCAATTGAATGACAGGATAACAACGGTAACAACAAAAAAAGAATGATAAATTTTTTCATATAAATTCTCTTAATTTAAATAACCCCAGCATTTATGCTGGGGGTAAACAAAAAAAAATGATCGGGCTTCAGCCCTGATTCCTAAAACCGTAAACTCGCAAAAGCTCCTCACATTCCTCTTTAAACCCTTTAACCCTATGATGTTCGGATTGATTATTTATATAATTTATAACTGTAATCAATTGTGACTCACCAATTGAAGCCGCATAATATTCATCAGCCCAACCAAATTTTGCATTTGTTAAATTATTTTCGTTAATCCAATGCGAAGATTCACCTTTAATGAGATTAACAACTTTTGAAATACTTTGCTCAGCGTTTAATGCAACAAGAAAATGAATATGGTCGTGATAACCGTTAATTACATAAATAAAGATATCTTTGGTTTTTGCATATTCTTTAATATGCATACAAATTTTTTCTTGTAATTCCTTTGATATAATTGGATCTCTATTTTTTGTACCACACACAATATGAATCCAAACTTTAACGTAAGACATTAAATCTCCCGATAGCTTGAATCAGGGCTAAAGCCCATTTTTTTGTTTTATGCTACCCCCAGCATAAATGCTGGGGTTATTTAAAGACTTGTAATATGTTTTGTTGTCGTATTATAATTCCCACAGAAGAACTCCAGCGGAGTTCCACCTTATAACCTAATTATTTAACACAGTTGTAACGCAACAATTTTCATCAGCATAAAAAATTAAAACTCAACCCTTACGCCGGCTCTGTAATCCAACATTTGAAATGAACTAATGCTTTCCAGATTAAGAGATAATGCCTGCCAAATTTCGCCCAATATATTTTTATAATCACAGCCCGCATAAACAACAGCATGGTCAACAACTTCATAACTAAAGGTTAAACCAATATTAAAACCGCCGCTCCAATCAACCTGCGAAATTCCGGGAACATTTAATACTTTTGTAAAACTGCCGTTAACTCCTGTTGTATCGGAATAAAAAGTTTTTGTGTTCTGATCAAAATAAGAAGTAAATTTACCGCGTGGACTAAACCATCTATAAATACCAAATCCAAAAACAAGTTCAGTTTTAAATGGTTTAATATCTATCATATTGTATATGGCATTTGCCGAAAGACCGGCAACTTCAAGTTCTACATTTAAATTTGTAAGGGGTATATCATAAGTTTCTGTGGTAGAACCAACAGCCACATCTTTAATAACAAACAATTTATCTTTATTCCCTTTGTCAAATTTAAAATATTCAAATTTCCCAATCCATGCCCAGCTTTTGGAAACTTCCTTTCCAAAATAAACTGCACAGCCGATTGTCGATTCAAATCTTTCCCCCAACATGCCAACCGGTTTATAATAATTAAAATCCGCACCACTAATAAAATTTGTTTTTTGTGCGTATAACAAATTAACAGCAAAACTTAAAAAAACCAATAAGTATAAATATTTTTTCATAATTGTATCAATATAAAATTGTTAATCCCAAATTTAAATTAAGTGCTTCTTTAAAAGGAAACAGATTAAAACCAAAAGAATAGTCCGAATCGAATACATTAACGTATTTAGCCGAACCATTTATCCAAAAATTTTCCATAAGTTCGTAATTTAAGTCTAATCCGGCAGTATAAAATAACGGGTTGCCAAATTTTTCCGGGGCAATATTTCTAAAGCTGTATTCAAAAGTATAATCCAATGCGGAAAAATATTTTGTCCATGTTTCATCAATAAATAAACGCCGTGTATAAAAATAAACTCCGGCACCTAATGCGGGTTTAACATGCAATTTTTCAATAACAGTGTAATCATAATCAAACGTAAAGGATAACTGCAATAAATCCATTTTTTGCACAGGACTTAAAAAGTTTTTATAAGCTTCATCGGAAAGTGTTTGACGGATAAAGTCGTTATATCTTCCCCAAAACTGCCAATTCCAATTAGCTAATCCGTTTTCTTGGCTCAAACTATATAAAGTGTAGGCTCCATATAAATTAAACGAAATATTATCATATACTTGTACGCGTATTTTTGCGCCGGCTCCAACACCATTTATATCGGTAACATTAATTCTTTTTGTCAGCGGTGATGAATATTCACCATAAATATCAACCGAATGTATTTGAGCATATAACGATGAACTTACAATAAATATTAAACAAAATAAAAAGAATAGTTTTTTCATAATACACCCGCTTGCAAAGTAAATCTAACAATATCACCAAGGCGGCCATAATCGGAATACGCAAAATCAAGCTGCAAAGGAACAGTTAAATTTGTTTTAATACCAAGTCCTAAACTATACGTTTCTTCATCATAAAAGAATTTATATCCGGCTCTAAAATCTATCATGTTTTTATATGATATTTCCGTACCCACATTAACTCTTTCGTCTCCGTCGTTGGGATGAATTGCTTCAACCGAAGCGGTAACTCTATAATCCTGATCATAACCGCCGTACACTTCAGCAGCCATTCCTAAACGCAGCATAGCAGGCATTTTAAATTTATCATTAATAAACTTGGCATCTACACCAAAGTTTGATATTGTGGCAGCTATACGTAAGGATGATAATCCCGTATAATATAAAACACCTCCGTCAAACAAATAATTGCTTGCGGTATAAACATCTATTTTTTCCTGAACATATTTACCGGTTACACCAAACGAAAATTTATCTGTAAGCTGTTTGCTATAACTTAAACCGATTGCCAAAGAGTTTGAGTTAAAGGTACCAAGAACTTCGTATAGTCTTTGTCCGGTTATTTTTTTTGTTCTTTGCATTGAACCGTAATCAAGTAATATTGCACCAAACCCAAACACACCAAAATCGGTTTTTAGCGAATATGTTGTAACATAATGTTTAATATCTGCTATCCATGGCGAATATGTTACCGAAAACGAATGGGTCTGTTGTGTAAATCCTAATGAAGCCGGATTAATAAACAAACCGGAAGAATTCATATCGGAATAAGATATTGAACTTTCCCCCATACCGGCAGAACGCGCAGTAACAGGAAGTTCTAAAAAAACAAATCCCGCAGTAGCATTTTTCTTAAAATCTTGACTGTACATTGCTGAACAGATCATTAAAAATATCAATATTAGTTTTTTATTCATCGTTAAGTTTTAAGTTGTTCAAAAATTATTTTAGTTTAGCGAACTATTGCAAATTTTCCAATTTTTGTTCCGTATGGCGAATCAACATGGAACAAATAAACACCACTTTCAACAAATTGTCCAAAATCAGTAACCTGATCCCAATCCGCAATTGCTCCTTCTCCGTTTTCCACCGTAATGGTTTTTACTAAATCTCCTCTAACAGTATATATTCGTATTGTACAAGGATTTGGAATATTTACAAACTGAATTTTATCACTTTCACCCGGCAGCGCGTATCCTTCTCCAATAACAAAAGGATTTGGAACAACAAGCACTTCATTAACATTATTTACCGGTGCTAATGTTGCGGTAAATGGTATACTCATTCTATTGGCAAAAATAGAAGATTCAAGCGGAGGAACTTTTGTTGTTCTTGTTTCAGGGAATATTTGAGCCGGATTAATATTCCAGTTAGCTCTTCCGGTATCTAATGCTGTTAACGAATAATAATAACTTGCACCAACTGTAACTGTTGAATCCACAAATTTATATATACCGTCAGCAACTGAATAATAATTTAAATCACCTTTTTTTATTTCTGCAATTTGTTCCCAAGGACCTATTGGCAGATAGGCAGATCTATATATTTTGTATGATGATAAATCCAATAATCCGTCATCAGGATCGGGAATATTTTCGGTCTCATTTCCCCACTTAATAATATTGGCAACAAACTGATCATCACTTCTGTTATAATCAACGGTAAATTCGGGAGCTAAAGGAGGATCGGGATGATTAAAATTATTATCAAATGTTACTTTCGATTTAACCGCGGTTGCATCAAAAATTGAATAACCTGATGAAATAGAACTGATTTTATTTTCAAGCGCATATTTGTAATCAGCACCATCCACCATTTCCGAATATACTATTACTATTGAGTCACCCGGAGCAATATCCCATGGCCCAACCGACATTAACGACCACATACGCGAACGGCGCATAAATGTTTGGTCGCCCGGATTATTTATATAATTGTTTGCCTGACTAACATCTTTTAATACTGCATATCTTGTTTCAGCAGTACCGCGTCCTGTCATTGGGCCAATTAAATCCTGCAAATTATCACCCGCCGACCAGCCGTAGCCGTTAACAAAAGTTGAAGTACCATTATTATTTGGGGATGCATACAATAATCTAAAACCTACAAAACCCGGCGAAAGCCATTCACCTGTAGGACTTCCATTAACTATTGGGCCTTGAGTTGCAGACCAGCCATATTCCCCGTCATTTTCAGGAGTATCCAAAAAATCTCCTGCTCTTCCCCATATCATTTTTTTTGATTGGTCATAAAAAAACCACGAATTGCGTGCACCGGCCGAATAAGTTGGATATAATACTGTCCACGACCTTGAATTACACTGCATTCCGTAATTTAACATTGCGTAAAAATCAAATAAAGTATCAACAACTTCACGTGTTGGATAGTTGGCCCGTATTTCGTCCGAGATATTTTTAATTGTATATTTATGAATAATATAATTTTCTTCTCTTTTTGAACCGTTCCATTGATGTGACTCGCGGGTTACCCTTATTGGCAGCTGGCTTTCAATATCGTACTGGTTTTGATATTGAGGATTATATTCCCAGCTTGTAACAATAATTTCATCACCTGCATCTTTTCTGTTTACCATACCGTGATTTATTATTTTTTTATGTTTTTTTACAATAAATTTTGATGAAACTTCAACACCTACAGTACTTGCGTAAATTGACCAGTCTTCAACAGCTAAAACACTATCGCGTGTTTTTTTGCAGCCAATCCAAAATCCGCCTGCTGTTAAATACGAAGGTGCCCCGCCAATATCTTCCCGTATCCAGCTTATGTCAAAACCGGGCCAATCCAAACCAATTCCTAGTCTACGCCAATTATTATATGTACTGGGTCCTACTTTTCCCATATAGATACTCTGCCATAATTGTCCCCTGTTAAATACAAGCAGCGGCGAATCAATATCCTGTGCTTTTAATTGGCATATACTTAATATTAATAAAACCGGTAATAGTCTAAAAAATATTTTTCTTTTTTGCATAAACACGTCTTTAAAATTCCTTAATTTAATTAAAATCCTATTCCAACTGAAAAAATAACCTCTGTTGGAGTGTTTTTATAGGTTCTATATGAGTATAATAAAAAGCTTCTTTTGGTCGGATTATCAGCCGGATTATCTATTGTAATTCCATTTTCTACCCATGCGGCTTTATCTTCCGATTCGTTTTGTGAATCCATTGGAGTTAATAATTTATTATTAAATAAATTCATAACTCTTAATCCAATTATTAATTTTGTACCGTCAAAATGTATTTCTTTGTTAAAATTAAAATCAAAATTCGATTCCAGAGGATATCTTCTGTTATAACTAACATCTTTTAAATCAAAATCTGTTACGTATGTAAAAGGAAGTCCCGATTGTACGGTATACGAAAGACCAAACACGGTATTTTCAAATGGTCTGAATCCGAATATTTCAAATCCTTCACCATCTTTTAATATGTACTGTAATAATCCGCGAAAACTATGAGTTCTGTCATAAGGTGATAAAAATTCACCTGTTGAACTGCGTAACGAATAATTTCGTGAGTTATCGGGATATAAAACGGAAGCACCGTAACGCCCTTCGGTTGTTTGCGACAGGTTATAACTTAATCTGTATGACCAATTACCCACACTTATTTTTTCAAATGTTGCTTCAACACCAATTGTAGAACCAAACCGGTTGTTTGCAAATGATTGATAAAGATATAATGGTTCGTTATTATTATTAAATGCTGCAAAATAACGCAAATCCCCTGTTAAAGCCGCAATATCCTGTGTTCCTATTTGCGATACTCTGTCATTATAATAAATTGCAACATCCAATCTATGATTTTCGTCTAAAACCTGCTGCAAACCAAATTCGTAATTAATGGTTTTTTTAGGTTCCAAATCAGGATTACCAAGTGCGCTCCATCCTCGATAAGTTTTTGTTGTTAATGCTTGTGTAAAAATTGGCATCGATGCAAAATGTCCGTATTGAATACGGAATGCTGTGTTTTCACCTATTGGAAACGAAACACCAACACGAGGTAAAACCGTTACTTGTGTTTTTGATGTTACAGTTGAAGGATTTCCATAAATTCCCGGTCGTTCTGTGCCCGGATAAAAAGGATTATATATATCTGTCGGAACATTTGATTGAAAATTGTAAGCTTCAACACGAACACCAAAATTTGCAACCATTCCTTCATATTCCATTTTGTCCTGCAAATAAAAAGCATAATTATAAGGATATGCTTTATAATATTCGGCAACACCATAATGAGCAACATAACTATTTGTACGGAAACTATAAGCAACACCGTTATTAAAAACATCCCAATAATAAAAGCGTACACCTGCTTTTAATAAATTAGTTTTTAAAATCTGGTTTGTATAATCAACTGTAATACTCCAATGGTCGGCTCTGTAATCCTGGTAAAAATTTGTACTGGCTGCGTCAAGTCTTAAAAAATAATCCGATTCCCACCAAACACCGCTTTTTAATATTGAACCGTTTCTATCACCCAAACTATCTAATCTATCCGTTGCGCTGTTAAATCCAGGAATATAAACATAAGGGAGCTGATATGTTTCAACCTGATGAGCTATATTTGTTTCAAAAAATGAGTTTTGGTTAACTGTATAAACCCAATTTAAACTTTGTGCTACTGTCTGCTCTGTTCTAATTGGATCCTGATAAACCGCGTATTTTGCCGATTCACTTATATTTGATAAACCCGCCCATCGGATATCGGTTGAACCTGAAAATAAACCGCCTTTATATTTTTGGAAACTTCCCATAAATCTAAATTTATGTTCGGGAGTTGGTTTATATGTAACGTTTAATATATAGTTTTGGTAAATCTGATCTTTTTCGTTGGTTGGCAAGCGGGTTGGGTTTTTTCGGTATTCACCGGAGAAATAAAACTTTAACAATTCCGGATTTTTACCAAGCGGGCCGCCAAAACCTATTAAATAACGGGTATATGTATGATCTCTGTAATCGTAAACACCAAGCGGATTATCTTCCGAAGGCGTATGGTTTTTTAACCATGTATCGTAAGCCCACTGAATTTCGTTGCGTACACGTGAAGAATCGGCCGAAGTTGCATTTCCCTGCACGTACATTCTGCTGTATAAATAAGGACTTATATCTTTTAACACATTTTTTTGATTGGCATACCAATAATTTACATTTCCCCATCGCTGCCACTCAAAATTGCTTTTATTGTAAACATAATTGCCAAAATGATATTGACCTGTTGGTCTATATTCAACCCGTGCTTCGCCTGTAATTTTAGAACCGCCTTCTTTAAGTACTACTTTTACAACACCGGCCTGGGCATTTCCATATTCGGCCGAAAAACCGCCCGAAATTAATTGAATCTGCTGTACACCAAGCGGGTTTACATCATATTTCCAACTGTTATTTGCCTTATCGGCTCCGCCATAACCGGGGATGCTGGTGTTTGTTGTCTGCTGGTCAACTCCGTTAATTTGGAATTTAACTTCATACGTCCCGGAACCACGAACCGAATAATCACCTTTTTCGTTTTTCGAAAACGAAGCGGTTAAATCGAGTGCACCACGCAAACCTTCAATTGGTGCCGATTTTAACTGTATATCGTCAATTGTTGTTGATGACGAGGTTTGATCTTTAACAATTTTTGGTTTTTCGGCAACAATTACAACCTGTTCCATCTGAACAGTTTCATCTTTTAGCTTAAAATTAATTTCTGTGGTTCTATCAATGTTAACTTCAACGTTGGAATAAGTTGTTTTGCCATATCCAATATAACTTGCCGCTAAAGAATAAGTACCCGGCAACACATTTAATATAACATATTTACCATCCGCATCGGTTGTTGCCCCCATAGAAGTACCAACCAATACCACGTTTACGCCTACAAGAGTTTCGTTAGTGCTGTTATCGGTCACAACCCCGCTAATTTTTCCTCTTTGGCCAAATAGAAGTGAATAATTTACAAGAATACACAATAGAATACTTTTTAATAAGTATCCTTTTCGAATAGTTTTATTTTGCATGTTTTAATAGTATAAGTTTTTCAATAAGCAACGTTTATTATTTTTTTTCTAAGCTATTAAAATTAGTGGAATTATTTAAAACAAACAAGAAAAACGAATGTTTTTTTACATTTTTTACATTTTAAATTAAGGAAATTTTAGGCAAAGCGTGTTTCTTCGTTTGTTTTAGCAATTATTTAATTAATCACTAAATAAGCCCAATTGGATGATATGATTGCAGCAAAGGCAAAAAAATAAAAGTCGAAACATGAAGGGTTGACATTGTTTGTTGTATAAAAATTGCCGTCCTTTTATATTTATCCCCTTTTTTAATACAACTTCCGTAGTTTGCACTACCAATTAAATTCTTCTATTTAAAAATGCAAAACCGCCGGGTTTTTATTTTTACCGGCGGTTTTATCAATCATTCATAATTCATAATTCATAATTATTTTACCAGCATTAGTTTACGCGTTTGGCTAAATTTACCTGCCTGCAAACGGTAAAAATAAACGCCGCTTGTTAAGTTTCCGGCATTCCAATCATTTTTATAACTTCCGGCATTAAGTTCTTCATTTACCAATGTTGTAATTTCTTTTCCCAAAGCATCATATATTTTTAATGTAACAAATTCTTTATTTGGCAGGCTAAATGATATTGTTGTGCTTGGGTTAAACGGATTTGGGTAGTTTTGGTTAAGGGTGTATTGACTAATAAGTTTATTTTCCGATTCATTTTCTATTAAAGTAAAAGTTATTTGATTTGTGGGGATCTTCATTAGTCCTATAGGGCAACATAAGTAGAGTTCTGAATCAATCACGGATAAATCATTAATAACGGAAACATCATAGGGGAGAGCAACTCTATTCCATGCAAAAGTACCGGTATCAACTATAAACAACATTTCACCATCCAATCCTCTTTCAACGACCATATATAACTGCTGATTATCGGCAGCCATTTTTTTAATTATTCCACCGGACAATTCTAGTTGAATCTTAATCCAACATTCCCCACCGGGACTATATCTGTATAATCCGGTATTTGTTCCAACATATACTATTGAATTATGCACCAAAATTAAATTTACCATTGTATTTGAGGGAAGCCCTTCATTTAGTGAATTCCAATCATACATATTATTTTTAGAATAAAAAACACCACTGCTTTCAGTTCCTGCAAATAGAGTTGAATCCTTGTATGCAAGACAGCGTACTTTCAAATCAGGCAGTCCATTATTAATACTTAACCAATTATTACCTTTATTCATTGAATAATATATTCCCGAGGTATCTGTACATAAAAACAAAGTCGAATCCTTTGTTATTACTGATTTTATATTCCGGCTTCCTATATTTTGATTAATATTAATCCACTCCCCTCCCTCATTTGTTGAACGAAATATTCCATTATTTGTTGTTCCTACAAAAATTGTGGAGTCTATTACAACAAAATTTTGCACATTGGATGTTTCAATTCCATGATTGGCAATCGCCCAATCCAATCCTCCAATTATTGATTTATAACCCTTATACGCCCCATTATTTGATACTCCAATAAATTTCTTTGAATTAATATTATTTATTGAAATTATATTTTTATTCATCAATCCGGTATTTGTACTTATCCAGGTTGCACCTTTATCAGCTGATCTTACAACCCCACTCTTAGTTCCGGCATACCACTCGTTTTCCGACATATCTATGCAATTAATAACGTAATTTCTAAGGTCATCGCTCAATTCATGCCAGCTTACTCCTTTATTGGTTGAACGATATATTCCCCCGTTGTATTCAAAAGAAACATAAATATTTGAATTGTAAAAATTAATTGAAGATATTGGGACATGTGGTAATGAATTATCCTGTCTAACCCAAGTCGTGCCATTATTTGTAGATACTCTAAGCGAGTCAGTATATGCACATAAATAATATCCATTAGTCCTTACCTTTTGTGTATACCCATTTAATAATTCTTTCCACGAAGTTCCATTATCTGTTGAGAAATATAGCCCATTATAATTTCCTACATAAATTGAATCACCGTGTACATCAAAACAAGCAATAAACGTATGCATGCCAACGCCATTAAACAATTTTACCCAATTACAGCCAAGGTCGTACGAAACATAAACCCCGTTATAAAACCTCGAACCATAAATCAATCCTTCATTAACAACAAAATTTTCAAGAGGTGGATACTGTGAAAAAACGATATTCCAATCATCACCATAATTAGTAGAGCGCATAACACCGTCATACGTAGACATAAGGATATTCTCGTTTATGCATGTTACAATTCTGCATGTACTATAATGATTTACTAATTTCCAATAATCACCATTGTTATCAGTACGATAAAGGTGATTTCGAATTGACGCAAAAACATAATCACCCAAACATGTCAACGACTGGCAATACCTTAAATCATATTTTGTAATATTGCTCCATTGCGCATTAGATGAAGCAGGTGTAAAAAAGAATCCCAACAAAACCATAAACAAAATGAATGTCTTTTTCATTATCTTCCCATTTAATTAATATTTTTATTTAATAATACAAATTATACAAAAATAATTCAACACACATTGATCTAAATCACATACTGTATTGTTTCAGATCACACCCATTCTTTCAAATCGATTTTTTTGCTACTCACTTATTCAAAAATTAATTGATTAAATACATTTAGTTAATTCTTCCACCATGCTATAAAATACAATTCTTTCATTTAAGTTTTATTTTACAATCATCAATTTTCGCGTTTCACTAAATTTACCCGCCTGCAAACGGTAAAAATAAACGCCGCTTGTAAGGTTTGAAGCGTTCCAATCGTTTTTATAACTGCCTGCATTAAGTTCTTCATTTACCAATGTTGTAATTTCTTTTCCCAAAGCATCATATATTTTTAATGTAACAAATTCTTTATTTGGCAGGCTAAATGATATTGTTGTGCTTGGATTAAACGGATTTGGGTAGTTTTGGTTAAGCAAGTAACTTTGTACACTGGTAATAACGTTTACAACTTTGTCTGCTATTAATGTTTTAGTTCCGTCATAATCAATCTGTTCTATTGAATATTGATATTCACCACTTAATTTTTGGTCATCAGAAAAAGTATAACTAGACATTTCAGTTGTGGTCCCTTTTCCTGCAACAAAACCAAGATTTTTTTCCTCACCAGCTATTCCGTTAATTATTTTGTGTCTTTTAATATTAAAACCCAAATTATTTGTTTCAGTTGCGGTTTTCCAGTCCAATGTTATCTTATCGGTTACCGCAATACTAAAACTTACCAGTTCAACCGGTAAAGGAAGTAAAAAAACAAATAATCCATGCCGGTAAGAAGCGGCATATAATATATCACCATTATGCGAAAAAGATATATCGCGTATGTTATCATCATTTAACAAAACAGGGAACTCACTCCATGTTATACCCAAATTATAACTTATAAACAATTTTTTTTCAGGGTTGTAGGACAACCCCATTGCTAAATCTGATCCGTTATTTTGAAATACAACTTTTTTAAATGGGTCAGAATTTACTTTATACCAATTTGCACCATAATTTGTACTTCTGTAAATACCACTATCGCCACAGGCTATTAAAACAGCCGGATTATTATTACTAATACACAATGAACGTGTTCCAACATCTGTTGCCAGTCCGGTATTTGAAACAATCCACGTATTCCCGCCATCGATCGATTTAGTTACCCCCATATCACCGCTTATATAAATAACATTATTATTAATTGGGTCTACTGCTATTTGAGTTAAAATATAATGCAAATAATTAGTTTGCAAAGTCCAGTTAATTCCCCCATCAGTCGATTTTAATAATTCGCCGGGGTTTATATCTGACCAAGTGCAGGCTAAAAATGTATCATTTTGTATATGTTTAATATCAGTAACAAATCCGCCATCACTATTGTATGCGTTTGAATGTGTAATACCTAAATCATTTGAATATTCCAAATAACCCTTAAAAAAACCATTTTCTCTTCCGGTTATTATTCTATCAAAATTGTCTGGATGCATCAATAACGATGTGCAGTTTCGCCCTATCCAGCCAACATCATCTCGGCTTTGCCATGTATTGTTTTGTGTGTTGTAATACCAAAATCCCTCAGCGGTTCCAATAAATAACTTATCCGAATTATTCTTTTCATTGTTCATAATACAATTTATGTATTCACCCTGTCCCGGACCAATTGAAATCCATTGCGAATATAATAAGGTTGTAAAAAACACATAAATAACAAAACAAAAATTAAATTTACTTTTCATTTTTGACTCCGTTATATAAAAAAAACCATTATAGTAATTTAATAAGGAATCAAAAAATATTCAAATTAATAAAAATATTTAATTTTGAACCATTTATATCACAAAATAGGATTGATTTTATCCACTTTTATGCGGATATTACTTTCCGATTATAACAAATTACTTTTAATAATTAAAACATATAAACTTATGAATAAAATAAAATTAGTTATACCTGTTTTATTGCTGTTATTTGTAACAAATAACACAACATTTGCTTATCCCGGCGGTGTAAGCGGATATACATTAAAAACAAATTCAAATGGTTGCGGTTCATGCCATAGTACACACGGTTCGTTAACCAGCAGTATAAATGTTGTAATTTCAGGGCCAACAACGTTAAAGCCAAACCAGGTTGGCACATATAAAGTTACTATTTCGGGCGGCAGCGGTACCAAAGTTGGGGTGGATATAGCTTGTTCTGCCGGAACACTTTCTAAAAGTGATGCTAATTTAAAAGTTCTTAATACCGAGTTAACTCAATCTTCCGCTAAAACTTTTTCAAGCGGATCGTATATATTTAATTTCACTTATCAAGCACCTGCCGATACGGGTTATAAAACTTTATACGCAACAGGAATGAGTAAAAAATCGCAATGGAATTTTGGCACCAATTTTTTAGTACATGTACAACTATTAAGCGGTGTTGATGATAATACGGAAACAATTGTAAAAGATTTTTCTTTATCACAAAATTATCCTAATCCTTTTAACCCCTCAACCCAAATAAACTATAATTTGAATGAGTCGGGCCAGGTATTGTTAAAAGTATACGATTCAATAGGTAATTTAGTTACTACATTAGTTGATGAATATAAATCAGCCGGCAATTATTCTGCTAATTTTAATACAGCCTCATTAAATTATAAATTATCAAGCGGAATATATTTTTACACTATCAACATTAAATCTGCCAATAAATCCTTTACAGAAACAAAAAAGGCTTTATTACTTAAATAATGCGATTATAATTATTTATTAATTAACCAACAGCATTTTTAGAATATTTTTTCGTAATAATTTTTATCGTCTGCACTTTAAGAATGCTGTTTTTGTTTTACAAACAATACTTTAGTAATTCAAAATATAAAATTGATTTTTAAAATTTTTATTCAGATATTATTTTCCGTTTTTAACACATAATTATCAACAATTTAATAAAAACTATATGAAAATACTTAAACTACTTTTAACAGGCTTATTGGTTTTGTTTATTGCAAATACAAGCACTTTTGGATATCCCGGCGGTGTAAGCGGATATACATTAAAAACAAATTCAAATGGTTGCGGTTCATGCCATAGTACACACGGTTCGTTAACCAGCAGTATAAATGTTGTAATTTCAGGGCCAACAACGTTAAAGCCAAACCAGGTTGGCACATATAAAGTTACTATTTCGGGCGGCAGCGGCACAAAAGTTGGCGTTGACATTGCATGTTCATCCGGACTGCTTGCAAAGGTGGATGCTAATTTAAAAGTTCTTAACACGGAATTAACTCAACCATCCGCAAAATCTTATTCGGGCGGACAATATGTATTTAACTTTACATATCAGGCTCCCGCCGATACAGGTTACAAAACTTTGTACTCAACAGGAATGAGCAAAAAATCGCAATGGAATTTTAGCAGCAATTTTACTGTTCATGTAACACAACCAACTATAACGGCCCCAAATAGTTTAACCGCTGTATATACTGATATTCCCAAATCACAAGCTCAGCTTAATTGGACAGACAACTCAAATAATGAGGATTATTTTGTTGTTGAACGTAAGGTTGGCACTAATGGTACTTTTGAGCAATTGATACAACTGCCATCAAATACAACACAATATTTGGACACTACAAACATTTTAACTTCAACAAACTATTATTATCGTGTGTATGCTAAAAATGCCGATGTAAACTCCGATTATTCCAACATAGCAGAAATTTTTTCTTATCTGCCCGTCGAAATGTTGAGTTTAGAAGCCGCTCAAGTTAATAATGACGTGGTGATACAATGGTCTACAGCAAGTGAATTAAACAACTCGGGATTTGCCATTGAACGAAACATAAATAACGGATGGGAAAAAATTGGGTTTATTGGTGCTTCTTCTGCTTCTTCCGAAATAAAAAATTACTCATTTACAGATTCACCAAACAATTTACCCGCTTTTACTTTAATTAAATACAGATTAAAACAAATGGATTTTAATGGTGAATTTACCTATTATGGCAGCATTGAAGTAAATTACAGTCCTATTGTAAATAGTTTTTCATTAGCCCAAAACTATCCAAATCCATTTAATCCGTCAACTAAAATAACTTATAACATGGCTGAACCAGGTTCGGTACTGTTAAAAGTTTATGATTCTATTGGAAATTTGGTTACTACTTTAGTAAACGAACAGAAACAAGCAGGTAGTTATTCGGTAAATTTTAATATTGCTTCATCAAACAATAATTTATCAAGCGGTATTTATTTTTACACAATTAATATTAAATCGGCAAACGGTACATTTACCGAAACAAAAAAAGCATTATTGCTTAAATAATATTGTATCTTGTAAAAATTATAAATTAACAGCATCTTCGGCATAAGTGTTATCGGTTTCATAAACTCTTATTTTTAAACCACTTATGTTTTCCGGAAATGCTGTTTTTTTTAATTTTTCCAGAATATAATAAGTAATGTTTTCAGCAGTGCATTCATTTTTAAGTATTGTATGTTTGGAATTAAGGTTTTCCAATAAATTTATTAATTCCAAATCGTTTTGATAAACTATTACCCCATGGTCTAATTCCTCTAAAATTGGGGATATTAGATTATCAATTTTATAATAATCCAAAACCATTCCGTTATTATCCGGTTCTCCTGCAAGCTCAATACGCATTTTATATGTATGGCCATGCAAATTTTTACATTTCCCTTGGTGGAAAGTTAATCTATGCCCCATTTCCCATTTATATTCTTTTGCTATCTTCATTTCGGTTTTTCTTTAATTTTAGTTACATTTTTTGTAAGTTAAGTAAAGTAAAATAAATTATTATTTTAATTCTAAAATATAAGTATAAATCTTGAAAATAAGTAGAATATATCTGACCGGATTTATGACAAGCGGTAAAAGCACTATTGGGCCAATTTTGGCTAATGTAATTGGCTGGAGTTTTTGCGACTTGGACAAAGTAATTGAAAACAGCTACAATAAAACAATTGTTGAGTTGTTTGAAATTTACGGGGAAGCTCATTTTAGAACCTTGGAGGCTAAATTTTTACGTGAAGTTTCAGCTCAGGATAATATAATTATTTCACTTGGCGGCGGTACAATTGTAAATGATGAGAATTTAAAATTTATTAAAAATTCCGGCAAACTAGTTTATTTAAAAGTTTCCGAAGAAACATTAAGACGCAGGTTAAAAAATAAAACCGACAGGCCCCTTTTCCGCGATTTAGTACTTGCCGAAAAACCGGATGAAGAATTTGCCAGCAGAATAAATAATTTATTAATAAGTCGCTCGCCTTATTACGAACAGGCGGATATTGTTGTTGAATCCGATAAAAACAAGGTAGGCGTTACTATTGATATACTAGCTAATAAAATTTTAGGAATGTTAAATGAAAACTGATATTATACAAGTGAAAGCAAAAAACACAAATTACCAAGTTCATATTGGATTTGATAATTTTTATGAAATCGTAAATCTGATGAATGAAAATAAATTAAGCAAAAAAGTATTTGCTCTTATCGACAAATCCGTATTTCATTCACATAAAGAAAAAATACTTTCGGCGTTTGAGGGTTTGGAAAAATTTGAGTATATTATATTTGAGCCAAAAGAATCTAAAAAGAATATCGAATCAATTTTGACAATTTACGAAAAAATTCTTGCTAAAAAGTTTTCGCGCGAGTGTACGTTTATTGCTATTGGAGGCGGAATTGTAGGCGATTTATTTGGTTTTGTTGCAGCCACTTTTATGCGCGGTGTTAATTATATACAAGTTCCAACAACCGTACTTTCCTGTGTTGACAGTTCTATTGGCGGAAAAACAGGTTTTAATTTTCTTTCTTACAAAAATATTATCGGTTCAATTTTTCAACCTTCATTTGTGCTTATTGATACACAATTTTTAACTTCTCTTAAAAAAAATCAAGTTATAAACGGAATTGGCGAAATAGTTAAAACTTGTTTTTTAATTGGCAAACCACAAGTTGTTGAATTTTCAAAAGAACTTAATAAACTGATTGATTTAGACAATACTGTTGTAACTACTTTTATTAAAGAATGTGTTAGGTTCAAAGCAGGTATTGTTACTGTTGACGAAAAAGAAACTTTGGGAATGAGAAAGATTTTAAATTTAGGGCATACTTTTGCTCACGCCATAGAAAAAGAAACAAATTTTAAAATTCAACACGGCGAAGCTGTTATAATAGGTATTGTTTGTTCGCTTTATCTTTCCTTTGAATTAAATTTTATAAATGATGAAATGCTAATTGAATCGCTTGACATTTTTAACGAATTATATTCTTATATTAAATTTGAAAGTTTTGATATCGAAAAGGTTTATAACACAATGAAACAGGATAAAAAGAATAAGGAAAACACTATTCGTTTTGTTTTGTTAAAAGACTACGGTCAAACATTAGTTGATATTGAAGCCGATAAGAGTGATGTAATTTATGCAATTAAACAAGGTGTTGAGTTTTTTAACAGGAAAATCACTAATGTTGAATAGATTTTTTGTAATATTCTTTTTTGTTTTATTGTTTGTAAACGCAAATAATAATGCTCAAGTAAAAAGGGAAACCAGAGCTGTTTGGTTAACCACAAACTTTAGGCTTGACTGGCCTCCTCCGGTTTATAATTCCGAGACTCAAAAAAAAGAACTTGTTAAAATATTAGATGATTTAAAAGATAAAAAATTTAACACAATTTATTTCCAGGTACGTTTTAATGGCACTGTTTTTTATAAATCGACTTACGAACCATATTCGTTTTATTTAACCGGAAAAGTTGGCGGAACACCCGATTATGATCCCCTGGAATTTATTATAAAAGAAGCTCATACACGCGGAATGGAAGTTCATGCCTGGTTAAATATGGTTAATACATTTTCCGGAACCGAGAGCCAAATTCTAGAAAATTCAAACCACCTTTTTAATAAACATTCCAACTGGTTAATTCCCTGGTTTGATGATAACAGAAAATCGTATTGGTTAGATCCGGGAATCCCTGAAGCAAGAGATTATTTAACCGAAATTGTAAAAGAGGTAGCTGCAAACTATGATGTTGACGGTATTCAATTTGATTTTTTACGTTACCCCGGACGCACATTTAACGATCAGCTTTCGTATGCGGCTTACGGCCAGGGATTAGATAAAGACAACTGGAGAAGAGATAATTTAACTCACTTGGTTGAAAACATCTATCATTCAGTTAAAGCTATTAAACCTCTTCTTAAAATTGGTGTGGCCCCAATAGGAATTTATAAAAGCAAACCGGGTGCTTCCGGCTGGGAAGGTTATTCCGAAGTTTATCAGGATTCCCGTGAGTGGCTAAAAAGAGAAATAATTGATTATGTTGTACCGCAAATTTATTGGGACTTTAAAAAGAATCCATTTTTTGATATAGTAGCAAAAGACTGGCAGGATAATGCGTATAACAGAAGTGTAATTTTAGGTGTTGGAGCATATCAAAAAACAGTATATCCCGAAATGGATAAAATGATTTCTTACGCACGTCAAATTAATTCCGGAGGAGTTGCTTTTTTTAGATACGGGAATATTAAAGATGCAAATTTTCCGTTGTTTGACGAATATGCTTATCCTACTGAAATGCCTTGGTTAAAATTAAATCTGCCTAATCCGCCTCAAAACTTACGATTTGAACTTTCCGGTTTTTATAACAGCAACATTAAACTTATTTGGGATAAACCTGTTCAACACCCCGAAAATGTAAAATATTATTCTATTTACAGGTTGCCAAACTCAAATTCGCCGTTTAATTCAACAACAATTTACGATATAATAAGCAGTAATAAAGATAATATACAAGTGCCTATGCACCGTCCGCGTACTATAAAAAATCTTTTTGCGGTAAAATCGCTTAACAGCTTATTTAACGAAAGCGAAGTTGCATCTAATATCGCCGAGGTTATTATTCCCCAGCTGGAGGATTTATCCCAATCAATTATGGGAACAGATAAAATAGTATTATTAAATGAAAACGGAATAGGAACAGTAATTATTAATGTATTTGAAAATGATACAGTTGAACTTAGAGGGAAAAGAGATTCAAAAACCGATTTAATTCTTTCCAAAAAATTATTTAAGGGTAAAAATATCATTTCTGTTAAAAATATTGATAAATATTCTTCTTTATCAGTAAATTATTTGTCAGCTCAAAAAAGTTATGAATTAAAGTTGAATTAGATTCAATTTTGTAATATTGACTTGCCGCTAGATTTTTGATAATCTGCAATAACGTATAAAAAAGTTTGTTAAGTTTCGGAATGCACAATGTTAATCCTCAATATAGTTGCCCGCCACTCGATGTTTTGAAAAAAATGTATTATATTATAAAATAATTTTTGTTCAATTATTTAATAACTAGGAGTACAGCAAATGAACGAAAAGCTTAATGAATACACAAAAGGATTAATATTATATCCGCAATGTTTTGATTTTGACTGGCTTCTAAAGCATGGTTTTGAAATGGTAAAATACGACCAATGGGAAAACTCCCCTAACTCAACAACGGGCATTGAATTATTTTCCAAAGAGAATAAAACCGCAGTTCGAATAATTAATGAGGTTGAAACCGAATCGGAAGGGACTTTAACCTATCAGGCATTATGGATTGATCCTCAATTATCGGATTTTTTTGATTCCATAAAATAATTTTTTATTCCGGTGTAACTTTGGTTAAAATTATTGCGTCTAAAGAGATATTAAACATTACGAGAATAATTATGAAAAACATCGGTTACCTTTTTTTAACTTTAATTTTCCTTTTTAGTTCAATACTTACTGCACAAGAAAAAGACACCTTAGATTATAATAATGAAGACGAGGATGAATCGGGTTTTGAATTATTTCCTAACAATATATTTGAATTTAATTTTGATGATGACGAAGCCGCTGACTGCCAAAACAAAAGTTTTGACCTCCCAAGTTCTCTGTGGGGTATTAGTTTTGGGAATTCAAAAGATTTTACAGGATTACGAATTAACACACGCGATTGTAATGTTGGCACCATTAACGGTATTAATTTTACATTATGGACTCCTCGCAATATTAAAGGATCAACAATTAACGGTTTATCGTTTGGTGTTGCTCCTTCGGGTGGTAACTTAAATGGAATCCAATTAGGATTAACTGCTGTTGTTGCCGACCAAACTATTAATGGTTTAAACTTTGGAACATTGGCACTCGTTTCCGGAGGAGATCTTAACGGAATAAATATTGGTGGTTTTGCTAATGTTGCCGGCGGAAATATGTTGGGCATTAATATTGGCGGTTTGGCCAACGTTTCCGAAGGCGGAATGCTGGGAGTAAATTTTGGCGGGTTAGCTAATGTTACACAGGGTGATATGTTGGGTTTTAACTTTGGCGGACTTGCAAACGTTTCGCAAGGCAACATGATAGGTATTAATATTGGTGGTTTTGCAACTGTTTCGCAGCAGGATATTTTGGGTATTAATTTAGGCGGATTAGCAGTGGTTTCTCAAAACAACATTACAGGCATTAACTTTGGCGGTATTGCTTGTGTTGCTCAACAAGATATTACGGGTATAAATTTTGGCTCTGTTTCTTTAGTTGCTCAAGGTTCTCTAACAGGTTTAAATTTGGGTGGAATTGCTTGTGTTGCTCAAAACGGAATGACCGGAATAAATTTGGGAGGTATTGCTTTAGTTTCCGAAAACGATATTACAGGTATTAATTTAAGTGTCGGGGGTATTCATTGTACAAACAATATTACCGGTATAACCATTAATGGGTATAAAACCGAAAGCAGCAATCTAACAGGTATAAATTGTACTTTAGGCTGGACAGAAATTGAAGAATTAACAGGGTTATCCATTTCCTGTATGAATAAAATCACATCCAATCAAACAGGTATTTCAATTGGGATTGTTAACATTGCAAAATCTTTAACCGGCTTACAACTTGGTTTGGTTAACATTGTTAAAGATAATCCGTTTCCTTTTAGAATATTACCCATCTTAAACTTTGGCATGTAATTATTTTATGAAATATAAATTTCTACAAAAATCAGAACACTGATGACGCTGATTATACCGATTTACACTGATTTTAATAAATTCAATCTGTGTAAATCCGCCTAATCTGTACAAATCCGTGTTCTATGATTGATTTTTGAACGCTGATGACGCTGATTTTACTGATTAACGCTGATTTTGACCTTTATAAAATTTGTTTGATCTGTGTAAATCTGCTTAATCTGTGCAAATCTGTGTTCTATGATTTTTTTTTGAACGCTGATGACGCTGATTTTACTGATTAACACTGATTTTGACCTTTACATATTTGTATGATCTGTGTAAATCTGCTTAATCTGTGCAAATCTGTGTTCTATGATTTTTTTTTGAACGCTGATGACGCTGATTTTACTGATTAACACTGATTTTGACCTTTACATATTTGTATGATCTGTGTAAATCTGCTTAATCTGTGCAAATCTGTGTTCTATGATTGATTTTTGAACGCTGATTTTACTGATTAGCACTGATTTTGACCTTTACATATTTGTATGATCTGTGTAAATCTGCTCAATCTGTGTAAATCTGCTTAATCTGTGCAAATCTGTGTTCTATGATTGATTTTTGAACGCTGATTTTACTGATTAGCACTGATTTTGACCTTTACATATTTGTATGATCTGTGTAAATCTGCTCAATCTGTGTAAATCTGCTCAATCTGTGTAAATCTGCTCAATCTGTGTAAATCTGCTCAATCTGTGTAAATCTGCTCAATCTGTGTAAATCTGCTCAATCTGTGTAAATCTGCTCAATCTGTGCAAATCTGTGTTCTATGATTTATTTTTGAACGCTGATGACGCTGATTTTACTGATTAACGCTGATTTTGACCTTTATATATCTGCTCAATGTGGGTCGTTAGTATTTTCTCGTTTAAGTTAGAAAATATTTTACGCCTAACTTTTGGTTCCCGCCCAAAGTTTAATAATAAACCCAATTCGATATCAGTTGCTCTTAGATAATTTACCAATTGCAATTCATGTTCGACATGTAAAGTCTCACACGTTTTTAATTCAATTATTAATTTATCTTCAACAAGCATATCGGCATAATATTCCCCAACTTGTTGCCCTTCATAATATACGTTAATGGGATACTGAGTTAATACTTTTAGATCATATTTTTCTAGTTCAATTTTAAGACTATTTTCATATACTTTTTCCAAAAAACCATATCCTAAAGTATTATAAACTTGATAAAAGCAAGAAATTACTTTTTCTGTTAAATCCTCATGCAAATATTTTGACATATACACCTCTTTTATTTTTCTACCCATCATAATAATATAAAAATAATAAAGTTTGAACATTTTTACAACCTAATTTTCCTATCAGTGTAAATCTGCTTAATCTGTGCATATCTGTGTTCCAAAATGTTTAGATGTTTTCTCTATGGTTTTTAAAAATCAGAACGCTGATGACGCTGATTTTACTGATTAACGCTGATTTTGACCTTTACATATTTGTATGATCTGTGTAAATCTGCTTAATTAGTGCAAATCTGTGTTCTATGATTTTTTTTGAACGCTGATGACGCTGATTATACCGATTAACGGTGATTATGACCATTATAAATTTGTTTGATCTGTGTAAATCTGCTTGATCTGTGCATATCTGTGTTCTATTATTTTTTTAGAACACTAATAATTCTATTAATAGACCTCATCTGCCAGGAGAGTTTGATACAACACAATTTTTAGTCACAGGATTGTAGCTAAAATACCCTCAGCTCAAAATCATTATAATCATAAAAATCTAAGTTTAAGACAATTGTAAAATCATGGCAATCCTTTAATCAAGCTAATCATGGTCAGACAACGTTTTAATTCATAATTCATAATTTTATTCCAGTCTTTTTTTGAACCTTAAAGCGCTTAAAAACAGAATTAAAACGCCCATACCAAACATGATGGTTATCTCTTTCCATAATTCGTTAAGCCCAATCCCTTTTAAAACTATACCCCTAATAATTGTCATAAAATAACGTAAAGGAATTATATAAGTAAATACCTGTATAACCTTTGGCATGTTTTCAATAGGGAAAGTGAATCCTGATAAAAACATCATAGGCATCATAACCGCAAATATTGCAAGCATCATTGCCTGCTGTTGTGTTTTTGAGATTGTTGAAACAAACAAACCAAGACCAAGCAGCGAAAGAATATATACAAATGTAGAAAAGAACAACAAAACAATACTTCCTCTAATTGGAATATTAAATATTACGCGCATTGCAGTTAATACTACTATTACAGCCACAAAACCAAGTATTGTAAAAGGTATTAATTTACCCAAAATCATTTGATAAGGTTTAATGGGTGATACAATCAACTGTTCGAGTGTACCAATTTCTTTTTCCTTAACAATTGCTAACGATGTTAAAATTAAAGTAACTATCATTAACAATAAACCGGTTATTCCGGGCACCATAAAATTACGGGTTTTTAATTCCGGATTATACCACACTCTTGTTTCGGCTGTTATTTGCGGAAGAGGATTAACTTTAATCCCCATTTTTGTTTTGTAATCCAATTGAATTTGTTTAGCGTAATCAAATGCAATTGACTGTACATAACCTGCCGCTATTGAAGATTTATTCCCATCCGAACCATCAAATAATACCTGCACGGTAACAAGTGAATTTGTGCTTATTCCTTTTTCAAAATCTTTTGGAGTTACAATTGCAACAAGTACTTTTCCGTTATTTATTAATTCAGTCAGTTCATCATAATTATCCACATAATAATCTATCGAAAAATATCCCGATTTCTCAAATTTTTCAATAAACTCTCTTTCCGTCACACTTTTATCTTGATTAAATACTGCTGTATGAACTGTATTAACGTCCATATTGGCCGCGTATCCTAAAAACACCAATTGCATTATTGGCGCCACTAAAATAATTGCAAACATTTTAGGGTCGCGCTTAAATTGCAAAAACTCTTTTTTTACAAAATAGAATATTGTTTTCATATTTATAATTAAGCTATTTTATTTTTTTTGTAATTAACTATTGATGCAAGTCCTATAAAAACCACAACAAACAATATCATATATAAAAGCTGGTCGTAGAAAGCACCAATACCAACTCCTTTTAATATTATTGCGCGCAGTGTTACAATATAAAATTTAACAGGAGTAATATTTGTAATTATCTGCACTATAACAGGCATACTTTCAATTGGAAATATAAAACCCGAAAGTATCATTGCCGGCAATAACGAAACGAATGTTGCTATGGTAAAAGCTATTTGCTGCGAGTCCGATATAACTGAAACAAATATTCCAATACTTACCGAAGCAACTAAAAATATTAATGTGCTTAATAAAAGGAGCAGATAATTTCCTTTTATTACTACATCAAACAGCAGATAACCCGCTATTAACACAAATACGGCGTTAAATAACGATAAAGCAATATAAGGAGCCGCTTTTCCTATTAATAGTTCCAAAGTGTTAATTGACGAAACATTAATCTGTTCAATTGTCCCTTTTTCCTTCTCCCTTACTAATGATAAAGAAACACTTATTATTGCCGTAATAATTAATATCATTCCAATTAGACCGGGCAATAAAAATTTTGATGATTTTAATTCCGGATTAAACCAAAATTGGGGTTCTAATTTAAATTTATTTGCTGTTTTTAATCCATTTCGGGCAACAAACTCGGCTTGTATTTTTGCATTATAACTTAATGTTGCCGAATTTATATAATTTTGCATAATTGAGGCAGTATTACCGTCAACACCGTCAATTAAAAATTGTAATTTGACTTCTTCTTTTTTATTATAAATTTTTTCAGTAAAATTGTTGGGGATTACTAAAACCGATTGAGCTATTTTTTCATCAAGTAAAAATTTTATTTCGGCATCTTTGTTAACATATCCTACCACATCAAAGTAGGCGGAACTAGATAAAATGTTAACAAAATCTCTGCTTTTTTCAGTGTTATCTTTGTCAAAAACTGCAAGTTTAATATGATGAACATCAAAATTAACTGCATAACCAAATATAACCAGTAAAAAAACAGGAAAACATAAAAGAACAAAAAGCATACGTGTATCGCGTTTTAGCTGCTTAATTTCTTTTTTTGCTACAGCTGTAATTCTTGAACTCATTTTTTACCTTTATTTTCCAACAGATGAATAAATACATCTTCAAGTGTAGGCGTAATTTTATTTAATTTTATTAATTGAATATTTTTCGATTCCAAATAATTTTTAATTTGTTCTTTGTCTTTAAAATTTTGATTTATACTAATATGTAAAAGATTTCCAAATATTGATGTTTCATCAACAAAATCCGCATTTCCTAAATATTCAAGAGCATCAATAACATTTGTACATTCAATTTCAAATAAATCATTAGTCAGGTATTTTGTTTTTAATTCTTTTGCGCTTCCTTCGGCAACAAGTTTACCTGCGTTTATTAAAATAATATTGTTGCAAAATTCGGCTTCTTCCAAATAATGAGTAGTTACAAAAACAGTAATTCCATTAGCGGAAAGTTCATTAATCAGATCCCAAAAATTTCTTCTGCTAATAGGATCAACCCCGCTTGTGGGCTCATCTAAAAATACAATTTTAGGTTGATGGATTACCGCAGTACCCAAAGCAAGCCGTTGTTTTATTCCGCCCGGAAGCGAACCTGTTAATAATTTTTCTTTCCCTTCCAAATTTGCAACTTTTAAAACCCATTTTTTCCTTTCGATAAATTGATTTCCGCTTATTCCGTAAATGCCTCCAAAAAATTCAATATTTTCCTCAACATTCAAATCATTATACAGCGAAAACCTTTGCGACATATATCCAATGTTTTTTTTAACCATATCAGGTTCGTTTTTAATGCTGTAACCTCCAACAAGGGCATCTCCTGAGGTCGGTTCCAATATTCCGCACAACATCTTAATTGTAGTCGATTTGCCGGCTCCGTTGGCTCCCAAAAAACCGAATATTTCACCTTCCGATACATTAAACGATATCGAATTTACCGAAACAAATTTGCCAAACTCTTTTCTTAAATTTTTAACTTCTATTGAATTCATTTTTTTACCGATTAATATATTTTTCTGCCAATTGATTTTTCCAAACTAACATTTGCAATTTTCAGATCTATTAATGAATATAAATAACTAATCTGCGAATCCAATAAACTTGTTTCCGCATCAATTAAATCGCTGCTTGAAACCAACTGAGTATTATACTTTTCTTTTGTTATTCTGTAGTTTTCTTCCGATGAGGCAAGCATTTTTTTGCTTACATTTATTTTGTTTGTTTCGCTTATTACTTTTAGGTAATTACTATAAACCTCAAGCTCAATATTTTCTTCTAATATTTTTAATTGTGTTTGCCCCTGTGTTAATTGTTCTTCGGCTTGTGTTGATTTTGCCGATGTTGTTCCCCAATCCCAAATGTCCCAGCTTAAAGTTATACCGGCATCCCAAGTTTCATTAAATTCATCCTTTTGCGGCTGTATTCTTTGGTTCGGTCTGTTATAATAAGCATTACCGAATAAATATATATTAGGATACCACGTGCTTTTGGATGCCGTTACTAGAGATTGAACAGATTCTATTCTAATATTTGCGGATAATAATTCAGCTCTATTTTTTTTTGCTTCATTTAACACTTCATCGTAATTATATTTTGCGGTTTCTTCCTGTATAACCTGCATATCCAATTCAGTATCCGCATTTAAATTTACTCCCAAAGCTTTATTAAAAGCCGATCTGCTTACATTTTTACCGTTTTCGGCTGTAATTTTTTGTAGTTCGTTATTGCTGTATTGAACGTCTATTCTTAAATAATCATTTTTAGTTACTAAACCGTTATCTAAAAAGTTTTTAGTATCTTCTAAATGTTTTTTTAGTTTTACCGAATTTTCCTCTACAAGTTTTACCAGTTTAATTGCTTTATAATAATTCCAATAAGCGGTTTGAATTTGTAAAGAAACCTTATTTTTTTCATTTTCCAAATCAATTTTAACCGCTTCATTTCTTTTTTGTGATGCGTCTTTTAACGAACTTAATCGAAAACCGGTAAACAACGGCTGCTGCACCGACATTTTTAAATTATACGTATTCATTATCGCATCGGAAATTTTTATGGGCGCAGGCGAAAATGGTACTGTAATCTGAAATGGATCAATTTCACTTAAACGAGTGTAACTTGCCCCTAAACTTAATTTTGGCAATAATGCCGCCGAATATTCGTTTACTTCGGCTTCAGCTGAAATAATTTTTGAGTTGGCTATTTTTATTTCTTTGCTGTTGGCCAATCCTATTTGAATACTTTCGCTTAAAGTAAGTTTTTTAGATTGGGCCGATATACTTATTGCTGTAAATATTAAAAATATAATAATTTTTTTCATTGTAAATCCTACTGTATTATTCAATTAGCTTCTTTTATAAGATGAATAAAAACGTTTTCTAATGATGGTGTAATAACTCTATGATCATTTATGACCACTTCATTTGAAGTTAATACATTTTCTATTTTTGCATAATCTTTTTCATAATTTGAAACAATTACATCTATTCTATCGCCAAACATTTGTACTTCGTTTGGAAAATCATTTTGCAGCACCTGATATGCTTTCCGTATAGGAGTGCAAATTATTTCAATTATTTTTTTATCAATTGATTTTTTAATTTCCTGAGGTGTATCAAAAGCAATTATTTCCCCTTTATTCATTAATGCAACCCTGTTGCATCGTTCGGCTTCATCCAAATAAGGGGTTGTCATAAATATTGTTATGCCTTCTTTTAATAATCCCGATAGTATTTTCCAAAAATCTCTTCTTGATACCGGATCCACTCCGGTAGTCGGTTCATCTAAATATAAAATCTCCGGTTTATGTATTAAACTTGCTGCAAGTGCAAGTTTTTGTTTCATTCCGCCCGATAAATTATCCGCAAGCCTGTCTCTAAATGGTTTTAACCGGGTAAATTCCAATAACTCGTCTCTTCTTTTTTTATAATCTTTTACGTTATGTATATCGGCAAAAAATTCAATATTTTCATCAATTGTTAAATCGCCGTATAAACTGAATTTTTGTGAAAGATAACCGATTTTTTTTTGAATATAAGATCTATGTTTTATTAAATCCTGATCCATTACGTTTACGTTTCCGCCTGTAAAACCTATTAATCCGCATAATATACGTATTGTTGTGGTTTTACCGGCACCGTCTGGACCAACAAGACCAAACATTTCACCTTTATTTACTTTTAAACTCAAATGGTTTAAAGCTTGTACATCACCATAAAACTTTGTAATGTCATTTATTTCAATTATGGTATTCATTTTGTCAGTTTTTTGTTATAAAGATTTTAGCGTCAGCCGGCATACCGCTTTTTAATTCCAAATTTTCGTTTGGTATGGATATTTTTACCGAATATACAAGTTTTGTTCTTTCATCTTTTGTTTGAATGTTTTTAGGCGTAAACTCGCTTTCCGGTGAAATATAAATTATTTTACCGTAATAATTTTTATTTTTATATGTATCATTATTAATTTCTACTTTTTGACCAAGTTTAACTTTTGCTAAATCGGTTTCCGATACATAAACAAACATTTCAACATTAGCTAAATCGGACACTTTAAATAACGTGCTTAACGGAGCTACATATTCACCTTGTTCGTTAAACTTCTTTACTATATATCCGTCAATTGGTGATGTAACATAACAATCGTTTATGCTTTTTTTAATTAATCCTGTGTTTGCCATTGCTTTATCAAGATTTGCTTTTGCCTGCTCAATTTCTTCTGGACGGGCAATATTTTTAATTTTTGTATATCCTTCTTCCGCCGAATTCATCTGCGATTTTGTTACTTCATATCTGGTAACTGCGTCATCGTATTGTTTTTTGGTTATCGATTGCGATTCGTATAAATTTTTCATTCTGTTATAATCCGATTCGGCAAGATTGTAATTTAACTTGCTTTGATTAAGCATTTCATAGGTTTGTTTTACATCTTCTTTGCGGGCACCGGTTACCATTAAACTTAACTGAGCGGCAGCTATTTTTTGTAATGCTTCGGCCTGTGCTAATTGAAAATTTAACGCATCATGATTAATTATTATTAATGTATCACCTTTTTTTACTTTTGTTCCTTCATCAAAACGTATGTCATCAATAATACCGCCAACTTGCGCGCTAATAACAACATCAACTGTTTCAATTGTTCCCGATTCTTCAACTGATTCTTTATCGCCATTACTGCTGCATGCAGTAATTAAAATTGCAAATAAATAAAATAATAAACGTTTCATTTTATAATTCCTTGTTAAGTTTTTCATATACTATTCTCCCTTTAGGTGTTAATAACCCGTTCATTACAAAATCAATAGTGTACTTCATTGCTGTTTGAAAAGAAAAATTATTATTAATTAAAAATTCAGGATTTACAACAGATCTTACTACAGAAATAAGGATTGTTATTAAAATAACATTTGGTTTATCAACAAAATGACCCTCGTTTTTCCCTTGTTCAATTATTTTAGAAAAATTTTGGATGACCATTTTTTTTCTAAACTCTTCAATTTTCTCCCAAATATGGTATCCCGTAACTCTTAAATAGTCAAAATATTCAACATTTATTTTGGAAAAAATGCCGGTTACAACACCTACTATCCTCACTAATTTTTCTATTGCATTATCATTGCAATAAACCACCTCTTCAATTTTACTTTTAGTGTTTACAAGCATATAGTCCATTGCAGCCTCAATAAGTTCATCTTTTGATGTAAAAGATTTGTAAAGTGTTTTTTTGCTCATCCTTAATCCTTTTGCAATATTATCCATTGTTAAGGAAGTATAACCCTTTGTAAAAAGATGTTCCAAGGTGCATTTAATAATTTTTTCTCTGTCTTCCACGGCTTACTCATTTTATTTTGATGGTTCAAATATAATTAATGGAAACTTTAAAGTCAAGTTTCAGTTTCCACAGTTTCCATAATTTAACGAACAATATCACAAATTGATAATTTTATGCGGAAAGGAATTATGACGCCGCGATGCGGCTTTAGGATTGTTTGGGATTTACGTTGCTATACATCTTCCACCCGCAGGCGGGCTTGGGAAATTATATTTAATGATGGTTGGAAATAGCGGCGTTCGTTATATAAATCACATAAATTTCACAGCCGACAATTAGTAATTTGTAGAACCGAATCCCGTTTACGGGAGAAAGATATATAGAAATCAATACCCCCACAAAAACAAGAGCGGCGTAGCTGCGAAATATAATTGCTGATTATTATTGTATTTTATGCCGGATTTGGCAGTAATGTTGTTATAATACAAATAGAAATGGGGTTTATTTATATTCCTAATAATAATTACCGGATTTTATTTATTTATTATTTATTCCCAGTCATAAATGACTGGGCTAATTATAAAATAATGATTATTTACAAAACATGTTCACGTGTTTTATAAGAACATTAATTGCATGTTTGTGTTTTTACCCAGAAAAGAATTTAAATAATAATTCATCATTCATAATTCATAATTTTATTCTTTACCTCTTCCACCCGCAGGCGGGTTTGGGAAATGGCATTTAATGATGGTTGGAAATAGCGGCATCTCTTTTTTGAGACCAATAAATATTACAGCCGACAATTACTAATTTGCAGAACTGAATCCCGTTTATGGGAGAAAGATATATAGAAATCAATACCCCCACAAAAACAAGAGCGGCGTAGCTGCGAAATATAATTGCTGATTATTATTGTATTTTATGCCGGCTTTGGCAGTGATGTTGTTATAATACAAATAGAAATGGGGTTTATTTATATTCCTAATAATAATTACCGGATTTTATTTATTTATTATTTATTCCCAGTCATAAATGACTGGGCTAATTATAAAATAATGATTATTTACAAAACATGTTCACATGTTTTATAAGAGCATTAATTGCATGTTTGTGTTTTTAATTGGGAAGACTTTTAATAATAATTCATAATTTTATAACCGCCATAAATGACTGGGTTAATTATAAAATAATGATTACTTACAAAATACGTTCACGTGTTTTATAAGAGCATTAATTGCATGCGATTGTTTTAACCCGGAACGGGTGAAATAATTGTAGCCCTATTTGTAACCCGTCAAACGCCCCATTTATTCCCCACTACGGAGTAGTGGACTATTCGTTTGTGTTGTATTCTGTTTTTGTGTCGCTACGCTGTAGCTAAAGGGCGGCTGGTTGGGGTACCCTTATGTTACAAATAAACCTCTGCTTTGCAGAGGGTTTGATACGCTGAATTTTAATAATATTTGTTCACATTTTTAACCCAAAACGAGTGAAATGATAAGGTAATTAAACCCAACGTGTTTTTACGTAAACTAATTTCTTGCATTTTTTATTTAAAATAAAAAAACCGTACACAATTTGCATACGGTCTCTTCAAAATATTTATTTGTTTTTAATTCAAAATTAAAAATTTAGAATTAAAAATTACTTAACCATAATCATTTTACGGATTTGGCTGTTTTTTCCTGCTTCCAATTTATAAAAATAAATACCGCTGTTTAAGTCCCTTCCGTTAAATTCAACAGTATACGAACCCATTTCTTTATAACCTTCGTTAATTGAACGAACAACCTGGCCTATTGTATTATAAATTGTCAATTTTACATTTGAAGCTTCAGGAATACTGTAACTGATTTTAGTTGCCGGGTTAAACGGATTAGGATAATTTTGTGCCAATTCAAATTTTGCTGGTGCATTTACATTAACTTCTACAATACTTGAATATACAAAAGCACCGTCATTATCTAATTGTTTTAGTCTGTAATAATTATTACCACTAGTAACATTTTTATCTGCATAAGCATAATAGTTTACATTATTGCTATTTCCGCGACCATTAACAAATGCAATTTTATTCCAATTATCTTTGTCTACTGATTTTTCAATCTCAAAACCATAGTTGTTTATTTCAGTTGCTGTAGCCCAGTTTAAGTTAACTGTGTTATTTGATAAATTTGCTGTAAAGGATGAAAGTTCTACAGGAAAAGCAGCATCAGTAGTGAAATATGCACTATACGGTGTGCCACCACCAGTTGCAGGATCTGTTATCTTAGTCCCCCCGTTATTTTCTGCCTCAATATATACTGATAACCAATATTTAGCACCGGCTTCAAGTCCAGATACATCAATATTAATATCGTCACTTGAGTTATTTTCAGCCGAGCCACGTTTCTCATTTCCTCCCCCTAATGAAAGATCAGTATAAGTACTCGCAGAAGAAGTATAGCTGCCTGGTACAGTTCCATCCTTATAAATACGCCAGTAAATTCTTGCAGCAGTTACATCATCGCCAGAATTTTCCCAAGTTTTTACATCCCAAGCAGAAATTTTCAGCACATCCGAATCTGCTGTTAAAGTACCTAAATTGGCAGCATTGTAAGTTGAAGCTCCGGCATTGTAAACAGTATACCATGTTTCCGTTGTTCGGAAATGAATTTGTATATAACTTCTGGTTGCATCCCAGAATCCCCATCCTGCAAAAGTACTGTTTGCAAATACTAAAAATAACAAAACCGTAAATAATTTTCTCATCTTTCCTCCCACGAAAAGTTTGTAAAATATATAATAATAATATAAATAAATTCAATTTTAACAAATTTAAAGCTTAACAAGTTAAAATAGATTTTTTTTGGCATTTTTGCAAGTATTTTTAATAAAAACGGCTAATTTTTACCATATTTTTTAATAAACTATAATTTATGGTTTATTATAGTTAGGTAAAGCCAAATATAACCGGAATGATTTCCAACGACTTTATCTTTATAAACTGCTGAGCAGTTCTCTATTTGTAACCAACACACCCCAAAATACTATACAACTGCGAAGCAGTTGCCTAATATTTTAACATTCAAAATATTTGATAAAATAATCCGCCCCACATAAATCACAATTTTCAAAAAATAGCCCACTCTTCCAGAGTGGATAAACCGTGTTCCGTGGGGTCATCCTGTTACAAACAGACCACTTTTCCAAAGTGGGTTTGATACACTAAAATATTATTGTTTCATCGCATAAGCATTCATTTTCTATTCTTATAACACGCATGCATTTATGATGTAATTTATAAATTTATTCTGTTTAGCCCAGCCATTTATAGCCTTAATAATTTCACCGCAAAAACATTCATTTTCTGTTCTTAGAACCCACGTGTTTTTGTTATGTGATTTATAAATTTGTTCTGTTTAGCCCAGCCATTTATGGCTGGGAACAAAAAAAAACAAATCATAATTGTTTAATGGTTTTAATTCATCATTTACAATTCATAATTCATAATTAATACCAGCCATTTATGGCTGGGAACAAATAAAAACGAATCATAAATCATAATTGTTTAATGGTTTTAATTCATCATTTACAATTCATAATTCATAATTAATACCAGCCATTTATGGCTGGGAACAAATAAAAACGAATCAATAAACATAATTGTTTAATGGTTTTAATTCATCATTTACCATTCATAATTCATAATTAATACCAGCCATTTATGGCGGGAACAAAAAAAACAAATAATAATTGTTTAATGGTTTTAATTCATCATTTACCATTCATAATTAATACCAGCCATTTAAGGCTGGGAACAAATAAAACAAAAATAATAATAATCAAATAACAATCATCAACAAACAAATTGGTCTATTTAAAATTAAACAGGGAGCAAAAGCTCCCTGTTTAATCTAAATCTAAACCAATTAAATTAGAATTTTAAGCCAATACTAAAATGTTGAGTATTTTCCAAAATTCCAAAATCTTGATATGCGTAATCAATAAATACACCTAAATTTGGAGCAAAATCGTAAGCAAGACCAAATCCAAGAGTTAAACCCTCTTCGGAATTGTCTAACATCAACGATTTATAACCGGCGCGCAAAAATATAGAATTACTAAATCCATATTCACAACCAATATTTAACGATTCATCGTTATCACTTGGATGTAATGCATCTAATCCAACTGTAAACCGATGATCAGTAATATTTAACACGTCCATAGCTAAACCAACACGGAAAGTAAGAGGAAGTTGATATTCATCCGTATTTAATTTTGCTAAAATCTGGTCGTTGTTACCAAATATATTAGGATCAATATCGTGCTGTACAAACAAATCTTTACCGTCAATTTTCATATCAGGACCAAAGTTTGTAATTGTAGCACCAATGCGTAATCCGTAAATATCCGAAAGGAACAAAACGCCAAGGTCAAAACCTACCGAACTTGCAGACGAATTATATATTTTTTGATTAATGTATTTTACAGTACCGCCAATTGAAAACTGATCGGTAAGTTTTACGGCATAAGTAAGTCCAAGCGACATATCGCTTGCACTAAACATTTCACCGGTACCATCTTGTTCTGCTAAAGTAGTAACTTCCATATCACCATAATCAAGATAAGTAACATTTAAACCAAGGGTTCCAATAGTACCTAAATTAACAGAAGCAGCAGCCCAATTATACGAAATATCTGCAAACCAGCTTGTATAAGAGAACATTGCCGAGTTGTTTTCCAATCTTGCAACACCGGCGGGATTCCAGTATAGAGCTGTCAAATCGTTAGCGGTTGCAACAAAAGCACCTCCCATAGCAATTGCACGCGGACCAATTGCCACATTCAAAAATGGTGCAGCTGTTGTGCCTACTTTGCTTTGCCCTGATACAGTACCAATAAAAGCTAAAAACAATATAATAATTAATTTTCTCATAGTTATTCTCCCTTTACCTATTTAATTAGGGCAAATTTATCAATCTTTGTCCCCACACCGGGAACCTCAACTACGTAAACATATACACCATAGGCAACTTCAATATTCTCTTCACTTCTCAAATTCCAGAATACATCACCTTGGAATATGTCATCATGGTATAACGTTTTAACCAATTCACCTCTTACGGTAAAGATTGAAATCTTCGATCCGGGTGGAATTCTTGTGAATCTAATTTCGCGTTCGCCTCTTCCGCTTGTTTGCGAACTTAATAACCTTGATTCAGCTTCATGTGTAACAACATAAGGATTTGGAACAACTTTAATTCTGTTCAAATCAACACCGGCTGTGTTATTATCAATTAAAGCTTTTTGCATTTTAAATTCAACAACATCTTTTGTACTAAAAGGTTTAGTTGTATAAATTTTTAATGATCCTGATTGTTCAATTTGTTTATTAGGAACTTTATAAGTCATATTAATGCGCCACGTACGTTTTGTAACACCATTAATATTTTCCTTAAAGTAAATATTATAAACAGTTGAAAGTGTACCTGTTTTAAAGAACACAGGAACAATATATTCACCGGTAGTTAAGTTTTTAACTCTAAAAGTGATATCCTGAGCTTTAAATATGTTTGAAGGAGTAGGAGGATACAAAGTATCGGCCATAGATTTTTGAACAACACCATTTGTAAACTCAAATTCATAATCGTACGGCATATCAATACCGTTTAATGCTACACCGGGACCTGTACTTGCAGCAATAAATTTGGTAAATGTATAATTTACAAGTGCTTTGCTGGTATCGGCTATATTATAAAAACCTGATCGGGTAGTATCGCGGGCAATAGTTGCATCGTTATAAATCTGCATTCTAAATCCATGATGTATTGCTGTATTACCAACCAATTCTTTTTGTTTATTAATTAAAGTATCATAAGTTGCTTTATAATAGCTTGAATTAAACGGAGTCTTTAAACTGTTTACTACAATTGTATCATTTCCCGTTGGAATAGCTAAAGAATCCAATGGATTTACAGTATAAGTTAGTTTAGTTGAAGGTATATAAACTGTATCAGGAGTCTGTAAATCTATCAAAGAATAATTTTTTGTATATCCTTGAAGAGCAGAATCTTGGAATGCTACACGATATTTAAATCCATCGCGTATTTGTGAATCGTCAACCATTTCAACTTCAATATCACCGGTTGCTCGGTAAGTAGATGATTTTATAAAATCAATTGGAGTAGCCGGTTTGTAACCGATTGGTCTTGCACCCGGAGTAATAACTACAGTATTATCATCTGTTGTAATTTCGCCGGTATTTTCACGAAAGATATATTTTGAGTTTTCAGACGGGAAAATATCTAACCCTTCGTCTCCGTTATCGTACGAACAAACTGCATAATAATATGTTTGTCCTTTTGTAACGTTAGAATCGATAAATTTATTTACAACTGCGCTTTCTTCTGTATTATCACCCAAGTAGAATGTTGTTCCGCCTACCTGTGCTAATAATGCAGCTGATGGATAGAAGAAACCTGAAATATCGTCAAATTTATCAAATTGAGCAATTGGTTTATCAAATGATAAAACACCGGTTGCACTAGTAATTGAGCGTGCATCGGAAAATCCTGCGTCTGTTGCACGATATATTTTATAACCCTGGAAATCTTTTCGTTTTGTTATAAAATCTCTTGAGTTTTCGGTTATTGTACCATCCCAATATAAAACAACCTTGCCATCTTCTTGTGTAACATGAATTTTTGGCTTACTTGGAGGCTGCGGGAATTTGTAACCTGCATTGTATATTTGCTGAACAATAGTTTTATTATTAAAAATATCGTTATAGTTTTCACCAAACAACAAAGCAACCGAAAATCTTTCTACTTTTTCAGGTACCAACGGAAAGAAACCCGAAGCATAAATAAAGTCACCATCTTGCGGTTGAGGAGAAACAACATCAAATCTTCCCGGTGTCATTCTTGACCATAACAACGAATCGTTGGTCATATCGGGTGAAGCAGCGTTAGAGAAAAAGTTAAATGCTGTTAAACCAATTTGATCCGATTCGTGTGGATCGGTTCTGCCAAAGTTTGGTTCGCCTTGGTCCGGTCTGCCGTTTCCTTCGGTTCCGTTGTCATCAGGTCCTGGATAACCGGTATCATTAGGACCTTTACCGTCAGTTCCTAAATCGTCGTATAAAGCACTCCAGTCACCGTCTTCATCAATATCATTATCTCTTTTTTCATCAATTAATAAATCGGCAATACCTGCACCTGTTACATAATTGATGTATTTTACAGCATCTTGTCCGTTAATATTTCTTGCATCATAATGTATAGCTTTATTTTCATCAATAACACCGTCAAGGTCATTATCATAACCATCATAAGCCGATACGTCAGGAATACTAACGCCGTTAGTAATTTTTGCAATATGACCTTCGCGGAATTTTGTAACGTTTGGAACAATTATAAACTTTTTTCCAAGTGAATATACTGTATCGTTACCTGCTGCAACTGTATGGAATGTTCTTTCATAAGTTTCAGCATTAATTAATACAACCTGATCACCCGGTTTATAAATAATTTCGCTAAAGTCGTTTTCTGTAAACATTGGAGAAGGAGATTGTGAATCACCGTCATTATCAATACCGTCAAAAGCATTGCCCGGAGATTCCAAAAATGAATAACCTACATAACCTACTACCTGACCATGATTTCCTATTCCGTCACTATCCCACGAATAAGTAATCCAGTCTTTAGCGTCAAAATAACCAAGGTCATCACCGCTATCGCCATCGCCGCCTGCTAATGTACCAACTACAGTACCAAAGTTGGCTTTTCTAAAATAAGTAGTACCTTCGTTTTTAATATCATATAACCAAAATATTGCGTCTTCAGCTAAAAAACTTGACCACTGGAAACCTCTTTGGCGTAACTGCAAACCCATACCCATACGCAATGGATCGCGGCTATCGGGATGGAATGCGTAATTAAATTCGTTATCATATTGATCATCGGCTACAAAGTAACTTTCTTGATCGGCATTAATTATACCGCGTCCAAAATAACCCCACCATTCGGTAGCACCGCTTGCATCAACATATTTTAACACTTCAGGAAAACCACCCGGATCAGCCCAGCCGCCTACCGGCCATGCATCTTGTAAATGGCTCATTGCTACTGATTCGGCGTTAGGATTTACGAATCCCGGAATTGGATCCCAACCTCTAAATTCGCCTGTTACAGGATCTTTTTCCTCTCCCTGTCTGTTACGGGGGCCACGCGAAATAATAACAGACTGTAGGGTTGTATTTGTTGTAGTAATAAATTCAACACCAATTAACGGGATACAATCCCCAATATAATTTTCACCACTGCCAAGGGGCCATTCACCGCGGATATCAACACCAATGTTATAACCGGCAATCTGACCATCATTATAAAATGAAATTCCGGCTCTATTACCTGTATGGTATCCTATTCTTCTTAGCCTTGGGTCGCCTTTCCCTTGTGCTTCAATAATAATTGAACCGGCAAGGAAAATAGTTACTAATAAAAAGCTAAATAATTTATTTCTCATATTTTATACCTGTAAAATTTTAAAAGTTTACTGAAACACCAAATTCAATTCTTCTTGGTTCTGAAAAATAACCCGGATTTGTATAAAGATCATCCAAACTATTATAATATAATGTTGGTTTTATCAACTGAGCCTCATATTTTCCAAATGTAAAATATGGATCGCCGGTATCACCATAAACACCTGTTGCGTTATCCAAATCCAACACATTAAATACTTTCAAAAATACTGATACCCAAAAATCACCAATTTCAAAATCTTTATACACACGCATATCTAAATTAAAAATGGTCGGTTTATCGGAACTGTTACGCGGGAAAGCATTTTGTGTTACTCTAGTGTTTTTATTTACACCTGGAGTATATGGCTGACCTGTATATAAGTTACCAATAATTGAAAAACCATAATCTCGTGCTTTTGTATATGCAACACTTATATTTAGAGTATGTGTTTGATTCCAATCCAAAGGAGCTATAAATGTTTCAGGTAATGCACCACCTAAAATAGCATTTCTTGCATCTGAGGGGTTAGAAGCATTTCCCTTAATAACCATATAGGTGTAATCTAAGTTTGCTGCTAAACCTTCGCTAAATCGTTGCGAAAATTTAATAATAAATCCTTTTGAAAAACCAAAGTCACTGTTAGCATACTGGCTATAGGTGTCGCTGTGCGAAACTTGAATTTCTGCTGCTTGTGTACCGGTCAAATTTCTAAAATCTTCAAAAAACATTGTAACATCAATAGCAATATCACTTCCAAGCTGCTGTTTTAAACCAATTTCACCCTTAATGGTTTTTTGTGGTTTAAGGTCTGCATTTCCAAATAATCCAAGATTACCTGAACCTACTCCAAGTTCAAATTCCGGGTTTGTATATAATAATTCATACGATGGCAACTGGAAGAAGTGTCCATACGAAAAGTGAATTACGCCAGTTTCGGTAATTGGGAATGCTAAACCGATACGCGGACTGATTTGATATTTAATAGAAGCTTTTTTATACCAGTATTTTTCTCTGTCTGCTACTGTTTTGTATGTTTCACCTAAACTTGCTTCATATTTTCCGTTTCCGTTAAGATCGTTAAATTGATTGGCCGTTTTTAACGGTTTATTAATATTTGGATCAGTTGGATCTGATAAAATTTGACCATCAGGATCAAACATATCAAATCTAACACCTAGGTTAAATATCAAATTAAAGGCTTCAAATTTTGCTTGAGCATATCCTGAAGCTTCAATAGGGTTGCGTAAATACTTGTTATATTCCGTAGTTGTAATATTTGGAATTACTACGTTATAAGGAGAAACTGTCTGGCCGTTTTCATCAGTCATTGCAATTAAATTTATGCTTTCAAAATAAAATTGATGTCTTTTAAATTCGCCGCCTAACTGCAAGTTTATTTGTTGTGTAAACTGTGTAACCCAATCTAATTTTATATCATAGGTACCGCTGTTACGTGTAAAACGGCTGTTATCCGTTCCACCAATACTATAACTGTAAGATGGTGTTTGTAATGTTGTATTATCAACATAATTTGTTGGGTGATTTGGATCACCGGTATAAATATCTTCAAATAAATAATGTTGGTAATCTTTAAAGTAATAACTTATATTTAAAGTATAAAAACTTGAAGCACTTATTGCATGGTTAATAGAAAAAATATTAGAATACGATTTTTCAAATCTGTGAAGATTATTATCCGGTGTTAATCTGTTACCGTTATAATTTTGATATTCTCTATAATCGGTAATATAATTATAACCAACTTTCATTCCGTCAAACAAGTTATAACTTACTTTTGCTTGACCAAAATATCTTTCGCTGGAATTCATCGGCACGTATGCACCATCACCATTTTTAATAAAACCGTATTCCTGACCACCCGAGCCGGCAATTTCGTAAGCTCTATCGGTTGTTAGGAATTCTCTTTTTCCGTAGAAATAACCGGTATTATAATAATAGCGTAAGTTAGTAAAAAAGTATAACTTGTCTTTAATAATAGGACCGCTTAAACTTCCTTCAAAGTTACGGATTGCAACAGGATTAATATCATCAACGTTCCAAAAAATATCTGTTTTGTCGGAAACATAATCGCCAACATAAGATTGTAATGAACCGCCGAATTTGTTGCTTCCGTCTTTTGTAACTAAGTTTACAACGCCGGAAAGTGCTTGTCCATATTCTGCGTTAAAAGCACCGCTCACAACTTGAAGCTCTTGAACTGAACTTGAGTTTACTTCAACTACAAGGCTGCCATCGTAGGAGTCGGTTACAGGTACACCATCAATTTGATAAGCAATCTGTCCGGCTCGCCCGCCACGGATGTGTATTCCACCGCCCGGCGAAACAGTAATACCTGCTTGTAATTGCAGCACATCGGATATTTCAGTAATTGGCAATTCACCAATTAATTCGGCACCAACAACATCCGTAGAAGCTGTAATATCTTTTTGAACTAGAGGTCTTGTAGCAACAACTACAATATCATCTTTTAATGTAACGCTAACATCCTGTAACGAAAAATCGATTTTTGTAGTTTGATCTATCGATACTTTGACGTTTTCGGTTGTTTGCGAATTGTAACCAATGGCGGTTGCTTTTAATTTGTGAGTGCCCGGAGGCAAATTTATTATAGAATAGTAACCGTCAACGTCAGTTGCTGCTCCATAATTTGTTCCCACAACCACCACATTCACAAATGGTATTGGTTCATTGGTGGCAGCGTCAATAATTCTGCCTGCAATTTTACCGGTTGTACCCACAAAAAGCGGGTATGAGTAAATATTAGTTAAAACAAATAGTGTTAAAATAAAAATGCGTACAACATGTTTCATAGTTCCTCCGGTTAGGGAAGATAAGTGATTAGTAATTAATTAATTCAAACTTAGGAAATTAATTAATTTTTTGTAAAAAACAAAAAAAAGTGCTTAAATTTTGCATAAAAATGGGTTTTTTAAATTTTTAGTGGTTTCTTGGGCCTAAAAAACGGTATATATTACTATTTTTTAAAAGTATGAAAACAATCAACTTAAAAACCCAAAGAATATGGCTCTATTTATGCCATATTTTGCATAAATTTGCTTAATTATTCTAAATTTGTAACTGATTTGGTATAAGAGTGTTAATTTTATAAAAAAAATAATTTAGCAAAAATATTGTTAGCTTTTTCTTTGTGGGTTTGTACCCAGATCATTAATATTTTGTGGGATTATAGATAGAGGTTGTTACTTTTATGCTTAAATTTTTGAACTGCAAAGCAGTTTCCTATTTGTAACCTACACCCACCCAAACGCAATACAACTGCGGAGGTGGATGTCGCATAAGTCCACATTTCAAGTTAGAAAATCAATAAAAATTTTGGGGAAATAATATAATTCCCCGTGAATCTAAGATTGTTTAATAATTGAATAAATAAATGCTTCAATATTGTAGTTTTTTGAGGCAAATTAGAGAAATAGTGTCTCAAGATACTATATAGGTTGATTGATAGTGCTATTAGGGCGGTCTCCACCCTTGCTCCTTCTAATTGTTTTCTTGTAAATCTTTTTAACCCAAGATTCCATTTTAATTGACCGAATTTTCGTTCAACAATTTTTCTTCGATTCATGCTTGCTGCATGACCTTCTTTTCCCATCATGGCTATTCGTTGCTTTTGAAAATCTGTTTGATTTATTACTTTACTTTCCTTTTTTGTACAACACCTTTCTTTAAATTGGCAATCCATACATTCTTTGCACTCATATACATCTTCTTCTGTTTCTTCCAGATATTTTGAATTAGGACACATATACCTATTTTCGTTTTTGATATATATATAATGACGAAAATTAAATTTACTTATGTGGTCTATTATTTCTTCCTTGGTTGGTAAACCTTTCTGACCTGCAATATCATTTACTAGCGCATCTATTTCGCGCTCTTCTATGAATGACAATGTTTCGCCATTCGAATAACCGGAATCCGCAATAAATTTTTGTTTAGGGTCATTTCCTAATATTTCTTCCACTTTTTCCACGTTTGGCTTAAATGCATGAGCATCGTTTTGGTCTGTCATTACTTCATTTACAACTATCAAGCCTGTCGAGGTATCAACTACGTATTGCACATTATATCCACAGCCACTTATACGTGAGACATAACGCGCATCATTTTCCTTCACATTTATTTGATGTTTCTCTCTGTGCTGGGGATATAAGGTCTTCTTTCTTTCTACAAGTTTTATTTTTGACAAATTACAGATTTCTAAAGACTGTATCATCTCCGTATTTTTTTTATTCCGCTTTTCTTTCTCTGTCTCTTTAATATCATTTCCTTTCATAATCTCGATATTTGTTTTTATCGCTTTTTCAATCCTTATTATTTGTTCGTTTAATTTTGCCTCTGTATAACTGTGAATTTGACTACTATATGATTGGATTTTTGTTCCATCCATTGCCAATTCCTTAAAACGACTTAGGCCCGATTGATTTGCTAAAACTATAATTTGTTTGCCTATTTCAATTATTTCTTCTTTATTGTTTGTTATAAATCGTGCAATTGTTGAATGATCCGGCGTTCCCCATTCTGCCACGAAGATGTATTCTGTATGAACAGAACAGAGCTTTTCAATTTTTCGTGATGATGTTATTCCATCTGATATCGCCATTAATACTAATGTCAACATTACTTCAGGTTTATAATTTGGTGCTCCAATTTTCTTGATTTTTGAATAGAATTTTGAGAAATCAAGCTGCTGAATTAACGACCATAATTTTATTACTTCTGCTTTCTCGGAGACCAGTAGATTAACATTTGGTCTTCCGAATCGAATTGGTAATTGGTCTTGATTGGTTTTTTTGATTGGCATAGTGGGTACTTCTTTTATCATTTGGTTATTACAAATATACTTATTATTCCCCTTTAAACCTACATATTTTCTCGCTTTTTTGACTTATGCGACATCCACCGGAGCAGTTGCCTATTCTTTTAACAACCTAATTTTGGCTACTAATTTGATATTCCCCTCCTCATAATCATTTTAATCATATAAATCACAGTTCAGACAATATCTTATTGCATTATACAGCAAAATTGTGGTACAGAACTATATTTGTTGCTTTTAGCACAATCAATAAAATTTTGTTTTAATACCAATATGCTGATGTTATTGTAATAGATTCTTGTTTTCTTTAAAAACTATTGACTTTTTTGATTGCTTGTATGACACAGATCACAAAATAAGAGATTATATCTTATTTTAATAAATCCCCACTTGACTTTAATAGCCGCATTAAATAAGTTATAATGTCTTATTTAATACAAAACACCGAGTGTATATGAATAATCATAAAATTATTTATTTGTTATTAGTTTTTACAATAATTGGCTGTGCCGATCAGATAGTTAGCGAATGCGATACTTCAAACACTCAAGATATATCCGAACTTACAACATTTACAAAAATACAAAACAACATATTAACAACTAATTGTGCCTTATCGGGCTGCCATGGTTCAATTAGTCCGCAGGCAAATTTGGATTTAAGTTCCGGAAAAGCATATTCTAATCTGGTAAATGTTCAAAGTGAACTATACCCCGCATTGAAACGTGTTGTACCTGGCAATGCAGCTAACAGTTTATTGATAAAAGTTTTAAAAGGTGACGGCGTACCTTTGATGCCTCAATCGGGAAATTTAGATAATTCAATTATCGATTCCGTTTCCGCATGGATTAACAGAGGTGCAATTAATAATTAATTTATGGATATAATTATGTTTACTAAAATTTTAATTCTTTTAATTTTTCCATTAATTTTGAACGCGGCGGAGTTTCAGGTTGATAAAACCAAAAACAATCAGGTAAAATTTACTTCAACTACCACAATTGAAAGTTTTGATGGCGTTACAAACAATATAGATGGTTATTTATTTTACGAATCATTATCCAATTTGCAAAATAGCAAAATTTATTTTGAAGTTGATCTTAACACATTGGATACAGGAATTGGTTTACGAAATAGGCACATGCGCGAAAATTATTTAGAAACCGACAAATATAAATTCACCTATTTTGATGCCCAAATAACAAAAGTAACATATACTGAAAACAACAATTATTCCATAGAAGCAACCGGAACTATTTTTATTCATGGCATAAATAAACAAATAGTAATATTGGGAAATCTGAATCAGAATTCGGACAATTACACACTTTACAGCAGTTTTAATTTAAATTTATCGGATTTTAATATCTCTATTCCCAAGGTAATGTTCTTAAAATTGAACGAGTCAATTAAAATTTCTATAAATGTTACATTAAAAGAAATTAAAAAATAGCGAGGGGAAAATGTTATTTAATTATTTTGCTAAAGTATTTAGCTTTTTGGCTATAAGTTCAATAACCGTTATAGCCCAGCAATGGCAGCGCGGCACGGAAAACACAGAACCGGAGATTATAAATTTATTCCATTCCACCCAAGTAATTAATCTTCCCACCACAGAAACCCTCCAAAAAGGTGATTTTGAATTTGAAATTTCACACCGTTTTATTCCCTCAATAAAAACGGGAAGCAAAGGATTGTGGGGATTTGACGGCCCTGTAAATATGCGGCTTGGACTTGGTTATGCAATAACAGACAACACAATTATTACTTTAGGCAGAAGCAACTTAGAAGATAATATGGATTTGTCGGTTAAATGTAAAATTCTGCAATTCAAATACCATGTAATTCCAATTACAATTGCTTTAAGAGGAGGTTTTGCCTGGAATTCGGAGGTAATAGGCAGAAGTTCATCCGATTCAAAAAATTATCAATATTTTGCCCAACTGATTATTAATGCAATGAATGGTAAATCATTTGCGTTAGGTTTGGTACCCTCTTATTTATACAATAGTTATATATATTGCCCCGAATATCAGCATTCGTTTACTTTTGGAGTTAATATGCAGTATTATATAACCAATATGTGGAGTGTTCTGGCTGAACTTAATCCCACGGTAACAGGGTGGCGGTACAAACACAATCCGGTTTCTTTTGGAGTTGAGTTAGAAACAGGAGGCCACTTTTTTAAAGTTGTCCTCACTAACAGCTCAAAATTAAATACTTCACAATTTTTAACCGGCGCAGCCGAATCATTTAACGACGGAAATTTAAGTATTGGGTTTAACATTACCCGTGTTTTATAATTCAACAAAACAAAATGGAGTAACTTTATTATGAATAGATTATCAGGTTATCTAACTGTGTTTTCAATTGTGCTGTTTCTTTCACACGTAAATTACGCGCGAAGTTTTCGGGTTTCTCAAATACCAAACGGTACAGTAAAAAGCTGTGCTAACTGCCATATTAATCCCGAAGGAGGAGGAGAAAGAAACGCTTTTGGCAAATTGGTTGGAGCAAATTTCTTAAATAATGGAAACGTTGTTTGGGGCCCAAAACTTGCAAGTTTGGATGCTGACGGGGATGGCGTTTCAAATGGCCAGGAATTGCAGGATAAATTCGGGTTATGGATACCCGGACAGCAAAATCCCGGACAAGGTTCATTAGTTAATAATCCCGGATTATATACCGAATCGCCATTAACCGATTTAACAATCAAATTTTCCGGTATGTCACCTCATTTCGGGCAAAAATTATTTGTCCGCGTTATTGACGTTTCGGATATGTTGGAAACAGGGCGAACAACTATTAACTCTGTAACTAATCAGTTTGATGTAACATTACCAGCCGTTATTACGGGCAATTCATATTATGTTGATTTTTTTGTTGATGTAAACAATAATGGTTTATACGATACCCCGCCAACCGATCATTCGTGGCGAGTTGAATTAAACAACGCAATTGGTAATGATATAATTAATTTTTCACATAATACATCATTTACCGATATAAACTGGAAATATAATTTAACATTCAATTTAACCGGCATGTCACCTCATATTGGACAATTGTTTGAAGCCCGTTTAATTAACAGTTCAAACGAGAAAGAGGTTTTACGTAAAAGAGTTGAAGCAATAAGTTCGGCAAATTTTTCATTAACTTTTCCGGAATTAATCAATAACGGTCAATACAGATTGGAATTTTATACTGACGTTAACAATAACGGCATTTATGATACTCCGCCTACAGATCATGCCTGGGTGGAAAATTTTTCCAACAATGCCGGTGATTTCACATTACAATTTACCCACAATACAAATTTTACAAATATTCCATGGAAATATCTATTAACGTTAAATTTACTTTCAATGAGTCCTCATATTGGACAGCAATTTGAATTAAGAGTTGTAAAAAAAGACAATAATGTTGAACTTGACAGAATAAAAATAGAAACAATTGTAAGTCCTAATTTTTCCGTTCAAATTCCTCAATTCGAATTATCCACAGAATATAATATAGATTTTTATGTTGATGTAAACGGGAATAAATCTTATGATGCTCCTCCTACGGATCATGCTTGGAGATTAACACTTAACAGCAATACAGGCAATTATATTACAAATTTTACCCACAACACTATATTTACCGACATTCAATGGGCGCCGTTAACAAAAATTAAGGATTACAATAGTAATAATCCAAGTTCTTTTGTCCTTTATCAAAACTATCCTAATCCGTTTAATCCCGCAACAATAATTCAATTTAATCTTAAAAATTCCGGTTATGTCAAATTGGCGGTTTATAATGTTCTTGGACAGGAAATTGCTGTGCTTACAAATGGGAACATGACTAGTGGAATTCATAATATTTCATTTGACGCATCGGGATTGCAAAGTGGAATTTATATTTATAAAATTGAAGGAACAAATTTTAAGGAAAGCAAAAAGATGGTACTTTTGAAATAAGGGTATCTAAATTCATTATGTTGTTTTGTAATGAAATTCAGCAACCCAATTTAATTTGGGATTTTTTTGTACCATTATATTACTATTTCCGACAATTATAAGACATCGTTTATCAAACCCGCCTGCGGGTGGAAGATATATAGAATAACGCAAAAGGGATGAAACCCAAAGCTGCGTAGCTGCAGCATTAAACACACAGCAATGTACAAATCATTTCGCAGCTACGCGGCTCTTTTTGTTAAGGGACATGGTGCTCAATAAATCATCCTCCTGTAACCGGGATTTTACCCTGATAGTTATTAATTGTCGGCTGGTTGATATTTAACTAATTCAAGAATTATATTAATAACCGACAATTTTAAATTCAATACAAAAATATATGGCTTCTATAAGCTTTTAACTCAATATATATTCCCGTATGATATGCTTCTTCCGTTGCACGGGTATAATTAATATCATTCAGCACGTCTTTTAACTCAAACACATCAGGATATCCGGCAACATCCAATTTAATTCGTGCAGTGGAAATTACATTTGAAAAATTTAGAACAACAAGTGCTTTATCATTTTTATATCGCCACTCATAAGCTATTAAATTTCTAAATGTATTATTACCCCCCCACGCGCTAAAAATTTGAACCAGATGCCAGTCGCCGTATCTAAAAATATCCTTTTTAGTAATATGCAATAATTTAGTATAAAACTCCTTCATACATGTTAGCACTACTTCTTTTGGTTCGCGTCCAAGCTGAACGGGTAATTTTATCTTTTTTCCTTCAAATTGACCGTCATGGTACATCTTTAACCCGGTTATTGTGCTGATAAGCACTGCGGAAAGTTTGGCTCTTTCTTTTCCAAGCAATGTTACGGCCCTGGGTTCGTCATGGTTTTCTATAAACCTGCACGATTTTTCCTGATAATCTGCCTCGGCATATAAATGGCTAATAACTTCTCTTGGATCACCATGATGAAGCCTGTCTATTAATTTTTTATCGTATGTATAATCAAATCCAAGCTGCTGTAGTTCCCACTCTAAATCCCAATACGCTTCAGCAAGAAAAACAAAATCTGGTTTATCAACTTTAACAGCCGTAATGGCTTCCGACCAAAATTGATTTTCAGGACGTGCAAAACCCATTTTATTTAACGTTCCGCCCCAAGTATTAATAAATACATTGTTAAGTGCAAGCATTGCCATATCGCATCTAACACCGTCACAAATATTGGATATTCTTTTTAACAGATTAATTTGATACTCGCGAGCTTCCAAACTAAAATAATTAACCTGAACCGTATCCTGCCAGGCGGGGAAAAACGGATCGCGGCCATGAGCAAAAATCAAATCCTCATCATCAAACTTTTTAAAATATGTATATTGGTCACGACTGTAAATTTCTTGATCGGCAGTTAAAAATATTTCACTGTTTGTTCTAACTAATACACTGTCGGCACTATAATGATTAGACACAAAATCTAAAATTAATTTAATCCCTCTCTTATTAAGCTCTTCTTTTAATAAAATTAAACTTTCCTCGCCGCCAAGTTCAGGATTAACTTCGTAAACATTAATTGAATACGGTGATCCAATTACATCTTCTTTTTTCCAGTCACGTAATGCGTTGTTATAATCTTTTACTAAACCTTCTTCAAAACAATATTTATTAATAGTTGATTTGCATGTTTTCCAAACCCCCATAAGCCAAACATAATCAATTCCCAAATCAGCCAAATTATCCCAGTAACTACTAGGTACTTTATCTAAAGTTAAGGATTCAGTTCCTTCATTAAAATTTTTTATCCACACTCTTGTATTTATTTCATAAATACTTTTATTTGATTTCATCTACAATCCGAAAATAATTTTGTTATTGATAAATATAATGGTTAAATCTTATATTTCAATAAAATAAAAAATATATATTTTTAAAAAATATTTTGTTATTTAATTTATTGCCAGTAAATTTGCCTTTTCAATATTTAAATCTTTTAACAAGTCTAAAATTTCGTTGGTTTGCCCCGCATCAACACTTAAAATCAACTCTTCTTTTAATACTTTTATCTGTTTTTCAATTTGTGTTATTTGAAAAAGTTTTATAGTATCACTACATTCTTTTACCCTGTTTGTCATACTATCGTCATCCCTGAATCTCTCTTCCCATTTTTTACTTACAGCTTCATCCTTTAGCGAAAACTCCAATACATAGTTGGATAAAACCGGATCTTTTATCTGGTTCAGCAATTCAGCCGGATCCGAAATATCGTTTTTAAATGCCTCAAATGCAATTTCGGCCAATTGCCTTAAAACATCATTTGAAAAATCACTTGGTAAAATATTATCAAAAACACTCCCCATAATCGATTCGTTGCCGTCAAATAAAAGTTTTACCAATGTTTTTTCAATGGTAAATAATTTATCTTTACCCTCTTTTACACCTATTGACGGTTTATTTGATACAGGGTTTTGCGGAATATTAACATTACCCACACCACGTATAGCAGCCGCGTTTTCTTTGTTATATATCGAAAACATTTCGTTTTCTAAAAGTTTTAATCTAATATTAAACTTTTTTGCAATATGTTTAATATATACTTCACGTTTCATTTCATCATTTATTAAAGATACCGACTTAACAAGTTCTTTAATTGCAGTTGTTTCTTTAGTAGGATTATCAAAATCGCCGCGTTTTTTATAATAACCCGCCTGATACTCTAAAAAGCTATTTGTTCCGGATAATAATTCCTCAAAATCTTCCTTGGTATTTTTATTAATAAACGAATCGGGATCTTCACCGCTTGGCAGACTTAATATTTTTACTTCAAAATCTTTTTTTAATAATACTTCTATACTGCGTAATGCAGCTTTTTCACCTGCGGGATCGGAATCGTATAACACATAAATATTTTTAGTATATCTGGATAATAACGTAACCTGCTCTTCGGTTAAAGCTGTTCCCGATGAAGCTACAACATTTTTTATCCCTTTTTGAAAAAGAGAAATTAAGTCCATATAACCTTCAACCAATATCACACTATCCATTTTTCTAATATCATCTTTGGAATGTGACAAACCGTACAAAATACGCCGTTTATAATAAATTGGTGATTCGGGTGAATTAAGATATTTGGCTGCTTTATCGTTTTTTATTAAAATTCTACCGGCAAATGCACTAACTCTTCCGTTTGGAGAAAAAATTGGATAAACAACACGTCCTCTTAATTTGTCGTAATATTTTCCATTGTCACCAATATCCACCAAACCAAGTTGTTTTGCTTTATCCATATTTACGTTTTGCGACACCAAATAATGGTATAATTCATCACCTCTTGGCGATGAATAACCCAATCCAAAGGCCCTTTGCATCACATGCTGAATATTCCTTTCCTTAAAATAATTACGCCCAATTTCACCATCTGGGTCGTTTAGCAGCAAATTTGAATAATAACGGGCTGCCACAATATTAATTTCATATAATTGTTCAATTTCCTGTTCTTGTTTGCTAAGCTCATCCGATGTTTCTTCAATTTGTATTCCAATTATATCGGCAACTTCCTGCACAGCTTCATAAAATGATATGCTTTTGTATTCTTTTACAAATTTAAAAACATCACCGCCGGTATGGCACCCAAAACAATTAAATATCTGTTTGACTTCACTTACAACAAAAGAAGGTGTTTTTTCCTGATGGAAAGGACATAACCCCATAAAATTTCGACCATGTTTTTTTATGGGCATATAACTTGAAATAATATCAACAATATTTGCGCGCGATCTTATTTCATTTATTTTCTGTTCACTTATCCGCATTAAATTTCCATATATAAAACAAATTGAACCTCAAATATAAAGAAAATTCAAGTAGCATTTCAATAAACCGGCAGTTTTAGATATTTAAATTTTTAGATGTTTTTATTATGTTATCACGTTAATTTATTGTATTTTTTTATAAAACTGTTATTTTTATATATTTGACGAGTTTTTATGATAAACAGCATTAAATTTTCTGTTTTAATTTCAATAATTGTAATGTTTTCTTTATTTGCCTCCGGAATGGGAATTTTTTCAAATTCGGGCACCGGTTCGTATGAGTATAAATCAATCCGCGGTAAAAGTGTGCAGATTTATGGAAAAGGAATTTATCATCAAATGTCTGTTGAAGTTGCACCGCAGGGAATTGCACAGGACTATGTTACATTTTTTATTGCTGTTCCAATGCTTTTAATTTCGCTTAACTTCACAAAAAAGGGCTCTTTAAAAGGCAAATTTATTTTTAGCGGGGTTCTGGGTTATTTTTTGGTTACTTATTTGTTTTATTTGTCGATGGCAATGTATAATTCGTTATTTATCATTTATGTAATATTGTTATCAACCTCTTTTTTTGCTTTTATTATTAATTTATTGAGTTTTAATTTCAATTCACTTCCAAATCGGTTTAATTCAAACACACCAATTAAATTTGCGGGACTGTTTTTAACTTTTGTTTCGTGTATAATTGGGTTATTGTGGTTAAGTATTTTAGTACCGCCTTTATTGGACGGCACTATTATTCCTATTCAAGCAGAACATTACACCACATTAATTGTGCAGGGATTTGATTTATCTATACTTTTACCCTCGGCTTTTATTTCAGGCGTTTTAATTATTAAAAAATCCGCTTATGGTTATTTGATGGCTCCCATTTCTTTAGTGTTTTTATCTTTAATAATGACTGCTTTGATTGCAAAAATAATAGCAATGGGATTGGCTGGATTTAATATAATTCCCGTCGTGTTTATTATTCCCGTAATATGTATAACGGCAATTTATATTTTATACTTATTTTTAAAAAATATCAAAAATTAATATCAAATTATTCCTTTTTACATTTCTAATTTGTAATTTGTTTTATATTTTAATTATTAAATGTAAAAAACATGGAAAATAAATTAGTTATTAAAGAAACGACAAAAGCTGATATTCCGCTTATTTTTAATTTTATTAAACAACTTGCCGAATATGAAAAGCTTTCATCTCAAGTATCCGCTACTGAAGATTTATTGGAAAAAAGTTTATTTGGCAATAAACCGGTTTGCGAATGCGTAATTGGATATTTTCAAGATAAACCGGTTTGTTTTGCACTTTTTTTCCATAATTTTTCTACATTTGTTGGCAAACCCGGTTTATATTTAGAGGATTTGTTTGTTTTGCCATCGGAACGCGGTAAAGGTTTTGGAAAAATAATGTTAAAATATTTAATAAATGTGGCCAAAGAACGCAATTGTGGAAGATTTGAATGGTCGGTATTAAACTGGAACACTTCGGCTATAAATTTTTATAAAAGTTTAGGTGCCGAGTTAATGGATGAATGGCAAATTTTTAGAATTACAAATGATAAATTTGATAGCTCTTTAAACCTATAATTTATGAGGATTTTATGGTTGCAGCCCTACAGGATATTATTGCTTTTGCTTTAGTTGATTTGGGCATTAAAGTTGTAACTTATGTTCCCGGATACGGGGCAAGTGAAACTTTTGATAGTTATAATTTAGCAGCAATGCGCACTCCTATTTTATCGTTTCACGAGGAAACGGCATTTTCTATTGCACACGGTGCCAGTATTGTTGGCGTTAGATCTGCCGTTTTAATAAAAGCACAAGGTTTTATGAAAGCCGGTAATGCTGTTACTGATTCACTTTACGTCCAAAACGGCGCCGGATTTGTTACATTTATTTTTGACGACCAGGAAGGGAGCAACTCTGACAATATTTTAGAAATAGAGCCGATTCTTAAAGGAATGTCATTCCCTTTTAAAATTACTTCCGGTAACTCTGTTTACGATGACATAATAAAAGCTTATTTATATTCAGAACAAAAAAAGCAACCTTTAGCAATAATTATTAAGTGTTCGGAAATTGGGAAAAGTTTTTCGGCCGAACGCAGGCAAAACTTAAAAAAAACTTTTAACTATACACGTGATATTCTTTCGCACGTTTTAAGTCCTATTTTTGCGGAATTTCAATACAAACTTTTTACTGCAAAAAAATTAGGAATCGACACTTCAACAGTAACCCGAATTGAACTGCCGACAATTCCCGAAAAAGTACCGCCTAAATATAAAACTGCAGTTGAAAAATATATTCCATTTTTTAACATTTTTAAGCAATTACGAGGTAACATAGTAACCGGCGATACAAGCACTTCCAGCATGTTTATTTTACCTCCTTTTAACTGTATTGATATTGTAACACATCTGGGCGGGAGTATTCCGCTTGCAACAGGAGCATATTTAGCCGGGAATAAGAATGTTTGGGCTTTAACGGGAGATTTTGGGTTTATTTCGGCCGGACATATTGGTCTACTAGAAGCATTTAACAGACAAATACCATTAAAAATTGTAATTTTTTATAATAAGGAAGCTTCAGCAACCGGCGGGCAAAAAATCCCCAAAAACATATTAAAACATATTCTAGCCGGTTATAGTAATTCTATTATTCACATTTCCGATCCAAACGATTTAATTGAACTGAACACAAAATTAACCGAAACTGCTGAAAGCGAAGAAATGAAAATTCTTATTGCTGAATTTTAGTTAAATTTGAGGAGTATATGTTAAAAAGTATTATTTATTTAGTATTATTAGCTTTTATTATTGTTTCATGTTCGGATGATGAAACAAACACATCTATTGGTAATGTTACTCATTATTCGGAGTGTAAATCAAACTCCGGCTTATATAAAAGCACCAGCTTTTCCAACCTAACTTCTGTAATTTACAACTATAACGGCAGTAATAAATTATTAATAACTCATATTAACGCAGGATTTAATTGCTGCCCGGGAACAATTTCGGCAGACATTAAACTTCAAGGAAATAATATTGTTGTAACCGAAAAAGAATCCGCAAGCGGTTGCCGGTGTTTATGTTTATATGATGTTGATATGGAAGCAAATAATATAACACCCGGTAATTACAACATTATTTTTATAGAACCTCATGCCGAACAAGGCCCTCCTATTGAATTTGATGCAAATTTAACAGCTGCAAAAACCGACACTTTATATTTTAGCCGTAATTATTATCCTTGGGGCAGTTAATATTAGTAATTATGGATTAAAATTATTTAAATATTATAAGTATATTTGCAATCATTTAAAAATAAAATTTACTTACTTATGCCAAAATCACAATCAAACAAAACAAAACCCTCAATATTCCAAAACCGAGTTTTTATTGTAGTTTTAGGTTTTATAATTTTACTGATTTTTTATTTTGTTATTAAATTAATTCCAACAGATAATACTCCGGTTGAACAAATGAAAACTTTAGAACAAGAATCTACTCCCGGTATCCAATTTAAAAAAGAAGGCACTTTATGCTTTTTTAATTCTAAGGGAGACACTTTATCAAACATAGATATTGAATTAGCCGATACTGAAAATAAACGTATGCAGGGATTAATGTACCGGAAATCTATGGAAGAACATCAAGGGATGTTATTTGTTTTTACAATTGAAGAACCTCAGTCATTTTGGATGAAGAATACAATTATATCTTTAGATATAATTTTTGTTAATATGAACAGACAGATTGTAAAAATTCAAAAAAACGCAACCCCATTTACTACGGATCCCCGTCCTTCTGTGTTACCAGCATTGTATGTAGTTGAAGTAAATGCAGGATTTACTGATAAATATAGTATTAAAGAGGGTGATAAAATTAACTGGAATATTTTTTAGTTGAATATAAAATGGAATTAAAGCAATTAGATAATTTAAAACTTAATTTACCTGCAAATCCTAATATTCTAAAAAAAAGATTGTATTTTAATTCTGCCGTTATTATTCCTATAATTAAAGTAAATGATCAGTATTGTTTTTTATTTGAACTTAGGGCAAAAGGAATTCATCAGGAAGGTGAAATTTGTTTCCCCGGCGGACGTTACGAAAAACATTCCGATAAATCGTTTTTAGATTGTGCTGTACGCGAAACAGTTGAAGAACTCGGCATTTCAAAAGATGTGATTGAAGTTTTAGGTTGTATGGATACTTTAATTACTCCTTATGGAGTTACTGTTGATTCTTTTCCTGCGTTATTAAATATCGATTTTAATGAAATTGTAAATTACGATAAAAAGGAAGTTGAGGAAATTTTTACTATACCCATTTCTTTTTTTATTAATAATGAACCCGATAGATTCAGTGTACAAGTAGAAATAACCCCTTTTATTACAGATGAGAACGGGAATAAAGTAACTCTTGTACCCGTTACAGAGCTAGGTTTGCCTCCAAGGTATTCCAAAACATGGCACAACAAAAAACATCCGGTACTTGCATACAAAACGGAAAAATATATTATTTGGGGAATTACCGCAAATCTTATACACGAAACAATTTATTTAATGGGTTTAGCCGAAGCTTCAAGTAATTAAATCCAATCACCCTCATATTTAATAAAACATAGCTTTTTTATCTCGAATTAGTCATCAAAGTCCAATTTCTATAGACTACCGGATTGATTTGTATATTTATCTTTAAATAGATAATTGTTATATTTACAACAAAGAATGTGTAAATTAATTTCCCCACCAATCTGTTTTATGGGAAATATAAGAATAATAAAACCACATACAATTTGACTTTATTTAAGCCATTAGGAATATTTTTATAATTTATTTGATACGATAAATATATGCCAAACACAAACGAACTAGGAACTGCCCGATTAGGCAAATTGTTAATGCAGTACTCAATACCCGCTATTATTGCAACTGCAGCGGCCTCATTATATAATATTATTGACCGGATATTTATTGGGCATGGTGTTGGCCCATTAGCTATTTCGGGACTTGCAATTACTTTTCCAATTATGAATCTTACTATTGCATTTGGTGCTTTAATAGGAATAGGTTCGGCAACTCTTATATCTATACGATTAGGCGAAAAAAATAGAGATGCCGCAAATAAAATACTTGGATGCGCAGTACTTTTGAATACTATATTAAGTTTACTTTTCACTTTATTTACTTTTTTATTTATTGACGAACTCCTTTTTATTTTTGGAGCAAGCAAAGCAACTTTACCCTATGCAAAAGAATTTTTGCAGGTCATTCTTGCCGGTTCATTTATCAATTTTAACTATTTCGGCCTTAATAATATAATGCGGGCTTCCGGAAATCCGCGAAAGGCAATGAACGTTACGCTTTTAACTGTTTTAATAAACAGTATTCTTGCCCCTATTTTTATTTTTATGTTTCACTGGGGAATAAGGGGAGCGGCGGCTGCAACCGTATGCGCCCAAACTGTCGGATTTATTATGGTAATAAATCATTTTTTAACAAATAAAGGTGTAGTATATTTTATACGCGGTTATTTTAAACTTAAGTTCAGTTTAGTTAAAGAAATTATTGCTATCGGAATGTCAACATCATTACTGCATATATGCGCAAGCATAATTATAATAATAACTAATATGAATCTTGTTAAATATGGCGGCGATTATGCTGTTGGGGCATATGGTATACTGGGCAGCATAGGTGTACTTTTTGTTATGATTGTTGTTGGTCTTAATCAAGGGATGCAGCCCATTACAGGTTATAATTTTGGAGCGGGACAAAATGATCGTGTAGTGAGAGTTTATAAATATACAGTATTAGCTGCCACTTGTGTTACTACTTTTGGTTTTTTACTTGCAGAGTTTATTCCTCATTTATTGGCTAGTGCTTTTACATCAAATAAACAACTTATTGATTTGGCGACTACAGGATTAAGAATAAACCTTGTTATGTTCCCCATTGTCGGATTTCAGATGGTTACAGCCACTTTTTTTCAATCAATTGGAAAAGCAAAATTTTCCATTTTTATGTCACTTGCACGGCAGGTTATTTTCCTTATTCCCCTGTTATTAATAATTCCTCGCTTTTGGGGTCTTACAGGCGTTTGGCTGGCGGGGCCTATTGCGGATTTTACAGCAGCATTTGTAACATTTTTTATTTTGCGCTGGCAGCTAAAAAAGCTTGCGGTGCAAGTATAACACTTATTAACAACAGGAAACTATATACTAACTTCAACACCTTCGGATTTAACAATACCGACAATTGGGGAAATATTATCGGTATTAAATCTATATTCCCCAATTGCCAAAGGTTCAATTAAATAACTTATATCACCCGCAGTAAACCATAAAACCGAAGCATATTTATCTTTTTCTTCATCAAACAAAGGGGATACCAGCATTAAATCAATATCGCTATTTTCCGTTGCCGTTCCATTTGCCTGACTTCCAAATAAAAACGCTTTTGATATATATACATTTTTCTTTTTTAAAGCCAATAAATATTCTTGAACAATTTCTATAATTTTTTTATTAACCATAAAAACAATTCCTTTGTAAAAAATAGATATTAAACTCTTTCACTCTTTAAATATATCAACTTATTACTCCAATTTCAACAAAGCAACGTTTTCGATATGATATGTGTGTGGAAACATATCAACAGGTTTTGTTTTTATCAGCTTATACCCGCCTTCAACTAATAATTTAATATCACGCGCCTGCGTGGTAGGATTGCAGCTTACATAAACAATTCGGTTTGGCTTTAATTCCAGTATATCCCTAACCGTTTGCGGATTCATGCCGCTTCTTGGAGGGTCGGCAATAATTACATCAGGTTGTTCAAGTTTATTTTCGGTTATTTTGTGTGTAAACGATTTATTTAAATCCGCAGTAAAAAGTTTTACATTTTCTATTTTATTTATTAAAATATTAATTTCACCATCTTTTATTGCGGATTCAACAGTTTCAAATCCGTATACTTTTTTAGCTTTGTCCGAAACATAAATAGAAATTGTACCAGCCCCGCAATACAAGTCGTAGACAATTTCATTATTATTAATTTCAGCAAATTCCGATGTTAAATTATACAGTTTTTCAGCCTGAGCAGTATTTGTTTGAAAAAACGAATTCGGGCTGATTCTAAACTTAAATTTATCAATATAGTCGTATATAAATCCTTCACCAAAATAAACTTTTTCGTAATCACCAATAGCAATTTGAGCTTTTTTCAAATTAATATTATTAATAACGGTAGTAACTTCGGGACAAAGTTTTAACAATTCATTAGTGTAATCATTCATCAATTTTTCATCATCACTCGAAGTAACTAAATTGATCATCACGTCATTTGTATTTAACGATGTTCGAATAACTAAATTTCGTAAATACCCCTCGTGGGAATTTGTTGAATAAATAGACACATTACGATTTTTGAAAAAATTGCGTGTAAAATTTAATATTTTATTGCTTAATTCCGATTGCAGAAAACATTCTTCAACATCCAAAACTTTGTCAAACAAGCCGGGTATATGCAGCCCCAAAGCAAAATCTCTGTCAATTATTTCACTTTTGTTTATTTCTTCTTTTGTAAGCCATCTTTTAACAGCAAATGAATATTCCATTTTATTTCTGTAATAAAATATTTTATCAGCTCCGGCAATATTATCCATCTCAAAATCACTAAATCCGCCAAGTCTTTCAAAAATATCTTTAACTTGTTCGGTTTTGTAATTTGTCTGCCCGCTGTAAATCATATCTTGTTGTTTGCAGCCACCGCAGTACGAATGGTATTTACACTTAGGTTCAATTCTTAAATCAGACGAAACAAGTATTTTTTCAACAACCGCTTCGGCATAAGTTTTTTTATATTTTGTTATTTTTGCTTCAATTTTATCGCCGGGGAAAGCACCATGCACAAATACAACAAATTTTTTGTCATCATCGGCACCTGCTTTTATTTTTGCAATTCCTTTTCCTTCAAAAGCATAATCGGTAATTTCTAACTCTAATATTGTTCCTTTTTGCAAATCATCCTCTTTTTAATAACATTGAAGTAAAACCGATATATTTTTCTGCATTAAAACGTGTAAATAAATTTGATTCGTGGCTAATTCGTTTTAATATTTTTTTGTAATAACTTTGTTCATTGGATTTTAGTTCATCCAGCGAATCATTTAATTTTCGTTTACACTTAGCATAATACTCGCGCAATGTATCCGAAAAATCTTCCGAATTCATAAATTCAAATCCCAAATCGCTATAATATTTAACTAATTCTTCACCGTGTATTGGCTGAATTCCCGAGCTATAATATGCTTCCTGTAAAAACACAGGCAAAGCTTTATTGGTTGAAGTAATTTCTCCGACACACAAATATCCGCCCGGTTTTAATATCTTTTTTATTTCTTTAAGTATTTTTCTTCTGTTTTCCGAAGAAATGGATGCTTGAGCATAAACCAAATCAAATGTGTTTGGTTCAAAATCGGTGCGTTCGTAATCCATTATTTTAACCTTAACGGATTCATCCCCATCTAAAAGCATATTAGCGTTTAATAAGGAATCAAAATCGGGGACAATAAGGTGGACTGTTTTTTTTGTGGCAACAGCAAATCTTACTGCTATTGATTCACTAAATGTTCCTATTACAAGAACATCTAAATTTTCCAATTTTAGGTTGTCTTGCAAAAATCTAACTTGATTTTGAAGACCGGGTAAAAACACTTCGTTATATTTCATTTTTTATCTTTTTTAGTATTTAATAAACGTTTTTCGTTCTAAATTAGCAACTGCAATATTATAATCAATTAACGCGCTTAAACTATTTAATTTAGCATCTGTTAAACGCAATTGCATTTGGGACAAGTCAAAACTTGTAATTGTTCCTGTTTTAAATCTTTCTAATGATATATTGTAACTTTTTTCTGCTACTTCAACCGACTTGCTTAACACTTCAACCCGTGCTTTTGCCGAATTAATTCTGTTTACAGCCGAGCTTATTTCGTTAATTATTGATTCTTTTAAATTTTGTCTGTTTAATTCCTGTAATCTGTAATTAGCTTCAGCAGCTTCAACTTCACGACTGTTTTGTCCCCAATCCCAAACGGGGACCGAAACCGTTAGAACAACACTTCTTGTATCGGCAAAATTGTTAAAAATTTTATTAAACTCTTCATCATTTTTATTTATACCGTAATTTGCAACCAAATTTGCTTTAATGGTTCTTTTTGAATCAACCTCATCCACATTTAAGCTGCTTAAATAAATTTCGTCATCGGAATTTAAATAATCGGGTCTGTTTTTTAATGCGCTTTCAATTGCTTCTTCTAAATTTATTTGAATTGCAATAAACTTAAGATCTGCTTCAATGTCAAACTCATCACTTAATGGAAGGCCTATTAATAGTTTAAAATTGTTTTTTTCTTCCTGATAATCATTTTGAACATTTAACAGTTCGTTTTTTGCAGTAGCTAAATCAACTTCAAGCTGTAAAGCCTCAACTTCGGCAATTAAACCTGCTTTTAATTTATTTGCTGCGGTATTATACGATTCTTCTGTTTGATTTACTTTTTCGGAAGTAATTTCAGCATTCTTTTTTAATTGAAATAATCTAAAAAAACTTGATGTGACCTGATAAATAATATCTTTTTCTGTTTGGCTATAATTCCTTTGAGTTTTTTTAAGATTTAACTCGGCACGTTCCAAATTTGCTTTTTGTGTATTAAAAGTGAATAACGGCTGTTGCAACCGAACGCTTAAATTTGAGAAATAATCTTTTGCTTTTGGTGAATTATCACTAAATTGCTCTCTTCCAAACATACTGCCGACAATAGAAAAAGTACCATTGGTAAAAATTATAGGCTGGTTAATATATAACCGGCCTTCTAAAGTAGTATATCCAACCGAATAAAATTGTTCGCTGCCTGTTGTAGAGTTAAATTTGCTTGATAAACTTCGGTTATAATCGGGTAAATCAAATTCAAGGTCAACTGAAGACATGAGACCTAATTTTACAGCTTCCAAACTTTTTTCGGAATTTTCAAGAGAATATTTAGCAGATTTTACATTGTAACTTTCACCAAGCGCAATATTAATTGCATCCGTTAATTTTAATACTTGCTGCGAAGATACACAATTATTAATAAAAAGAAATATTATTATTATTAAAAAGCTTTTTTTATACATTCATCACCTCGTATAGAACACAAAATTAAAGTATATTATTCATAACGCAACGATTCGATTGGGTCTTTATCTGCTGCCTTTTTTGCCGGGTAAATTCCAAAAACAAGTCCCACACATACCGAAACCACAAATGCCAAAATAACCGAAAAAGGAGTTATGATAGTTCTCCATTCGGCATAACTTGTTATTGCTGAAGTAAGTATATATCCCGTAATAATACCAAGAAGACCTCCCACAATGCTAATAATTATTGCTTCATACATAAATTGTCCCAAAACATCGTTTCGTGTGGCACCAATTGCACGTCTTATACCAATTTCTTTGGTTCGTTCCAAAATATTTGCAAGCATAATATTCATAATACCAATTCCGCCAACCAATAACGAAATCCCTGCAATTGCACCCATAACAATATTAAATATTTTTTGTGTTTTTTGTTTTTGCTCTAACAATTGTTCAGGAATCACAACTTCATAATCCAAGGTTCCATAATGTCTGCGATATAATATTCTGCTTATCAGTGCGGCAGTTTCTTGTATCGATTTTCCTTCCTTAACTTTAACTGTTAGCTGGTTAACACCTTTTCTATCAATTACATTAACGGATTGATTGCCGCCAAAAAAGAAAAAGAATCCGCTCATACCTTCTTCGTCTTTTGGAGGTTTTTCAATTTTATAACTCATTGTTGTAAACGGAACATAAATATCACTGTTAAAATCGCGTAAGCCAAGTTTATCCATTCCGGCAGTTGAAATATTTTTTGATTCCAATACCCCTATTACGCTAAACCAAGTTGTTCCTATTTTAACTTTTTTACCAATAGGATTTTCAAATTTGAACAATTTCTCCTTTATTCCATACCCAATTACGCACACGGGGGCATAATTATCCATGTGCGACTTTTGAAAAAACGCTCCCAAATAAAGTTTGGAATTAAATGTTTGCGGATAATTTTCAGTAGTTCCTATTATTTTTGTTTCTAAAAAATCCGATTTATACCTAACCTGCAATTCATACTCAAGCTGAGGAGTAACAGATTCGACAAAAGGATTAATTGATTTAATAGAACTGGCATCCTTTAAATTAAGTCCGGGCGAAAATGAAGCTTTTTTATCACTGCTGCTTTTAGGTATTTTTTTTGTATTAATAATTATATTATTAGTTCCTAGTAATTCTATTTGCTCTAATGTTTCCTGCCGGGCACCTTCACCAATGGAAAGCATTGCAATTACAGCACCAACTCCAAAAATAATGCCCAACATTGTTAAAGACGTGCGCATTTTGTTTGATTTTAGTTCTGTTAAACCGATTTTAAAATTTTCTATCTTTTTCATAGCAATTAATTTGGGATTCCGGAATTGTTTTGATTCGGTTCATTTTTATCGTTTGGAATAATAGTAGGATCGCGTAATAAAACAACATCACCGCTTTGAATTCCTTTTTTAATCACAACAAAATCTTCGCTTTTTTCACCAATTTCCACAACTTTTTCTTCAAATGACGAACCATCTTTAATGTAAACAATTTTTTTACCCTGTTTTTCAAAAATTCCTTCCTGCGGTATAAAAATTACATTTGGTATTTCATTCATAACAATTTTGTTTGAAGTGGTCATACCTGGTTTTAAAATTTTAGAACGTCCCTTAATATCAACGGCAATTTCAAAAACCTTAATATTAGGATCGTTCCCTTTTTGTTTACCCAGCGAAGCTACAGTTCCAACTAATCCTGTAAATGTGCTGTCTTGAAAAGCATCAAGTTTAACAATTACTTTATTCCCGGTTTTTACCTTGCTTACGTCAACTTCATTAACAGTAGTTAAACTTTGCATTGAAGAAAGATCAGGAAGAGTTACAATTGTTGCACCACTCCACGGAGTATCACCAATTGCATATTTTCTGCCGTCATTGGACCAGTTGGCACTATAAACTACCAATCCTTCGGCAGGTGCGGTTAAGGTTAATGCATCTAAATCGCGTTTAGCTTCATCTAAATCACTTCTTCTCTGCTTAATTTCAATTTCCATTTTTTTAAGCTCTGAACCTTGAATGATTTTTTTTGATTCCGCTTCCTGTTTGGTTTGCAAATAACTTAATTCGTTTTTTTGATGATTAAGTTTTGCCTCACGCTGCTTTACATCTGCTTCAAATTTCATCTGCTCTAAATTAAGTTTACTTAGTTCATAACTTAATTCGGCACTTTTTAACTGCGATTCCATTTGCGCATCCGAAGACATTTGATTTGCAAGCAATTTATCTTTATCACTTAAAGCTATTTCCAGTTTTGATTCTTCTTCTTGTACTTTTGCCACTGCTTCAGTTGGATCAAACTTAACCAAAACATCACCGGCTTTTACATATTGACCTTCCGGTATCAAATAAACAATTTTTAATGTCCCTCTTATTCTAGGTGCGGAAACAGTAAGGGAGTTTTTTGCCATCAATTCCCCGCTTTCCGTCAATGTCACTAAAAAATTGCCTCTTTTTACTTTATATTCCGGTATTTCATCTCCATCAACCGCACCGCTTCTAAATGAGGCAAAAAAGGAAACAACAATTATTATTAGCAATACAGCCAATGTATATTTGTTTCTGATAAATTTAGGAACTTTGTATTTTTCCAACAAAGCTAACTTCGTATCAATAGTATTCAAAAAGGATTTTATCAAATTTATTCCTTTTTTCATAAATGCACCCTTGTTCATTATTTGTCCTGACAACTTCTTATCTGTTTAGTATTTTAAGACCAAAGTTTAAATTTATTAGAAAAATAATTTAAATGATAGTGAAATAATTTGACCTCTATCAATTTGTTATAATTATTAGTACTTTTATTTCAAAAAAAACCACAACTAATTATCGCAAATCAATAAATGAAAATAATTTACGTACTAATTTTTATCATTCCATTTTGCGGAAATCTTTTTTCGCAAGAAACAAAGTTCGATTCCCTAATTTCATCGGGGATAAATCAAATATACAGTATTGATTTTAATTCCGCCGAAAATACTTTTTCTCAAGTAATAAAAGAATATCCCAAACATCCGGCCGGAAAATTTTTTAATGCAATGATAGTTTGGTGGAAAATTATGCTTGATTTGGATAATGAATATTATGATGATTTATTTTATTCAAAACTTGAAGATGTGATTGATTTTTGTGATGATATTTTAGATGATTATCCTAATAATGCCGATGCTGTTTTTTTTAAAGGTGGTGCGTATGGATTTAGGGGCAGATTATTAGCTTTTAGGGAAAGTTGGTTTAAAGCCGCCTTGGACGGTAAAGAAGCTTTACCCTTAGTTAAAAAAACTTACGAGTTAGATCATTCCAATGTTGATGTACAACTTGGTTTTGGAATTTATAATTATTACATTGATATTATTCCCGAAAAATATCCCGCGGTTAAAACATTAACAACTTTTTTCCCAAAGGGAGATAAAACAAAAGGACTTAAACAATTAAACTATGTGGCAACAAACGGTAAATACACAAAAATAGAAACAAAATATTTTTTATGCGGCATTTATTATCAGTATGAACATGATTACACTTCGGCTCTTTCAATTATTAATGAACTTTGTTCTTCATTTCCCAACAATCCTGCATTCGAAAAATATAAAGGCCGAATTTTAATTGCTCAAAAGAATTTTATTGACTCGGAAAAATTGCATAACAGTATATTAAATAAGTGCAATTTGAATTATTTAGGTTATAACAAAAGGATGAGAAGAGAAGCAAATTATTATTTGGGTTTAATTAATTTTAACAGCAAAAAATATTCGGAAGCCGTAACATATTTTGAAGAAAGCAAGAATATTTCACTTCAGATAGACAAAAACAAAGATACCGAACTTAAAGTTAATTCAATTTTATTTTTGGCTATGTGTTATGATGCTATTAACGATACTAAAAAATCGGCTAAACTTTACAATATGGTTTTAGACTTGGATGACAAAAACAACTCGCACGAAAAAGCCGAAAAATATTTAGAAAATCCTTTTCGGCCATAACCGCACTTCAATTATTCTATTATAAAAATGTTGTAGAAATACCTATTCTATGCATGCCGCCAACTTCGCCTAACGAAGAGAAAGCATAATCAAATTTGTATTCACCAATAATTAAACCAAGACCTACACTAATACCGGCTAATCCCGTTGAAGAACCGATCTTTAGATCTTTTCTTCGTTCGTTATCATAACCTAATCTTATTCTTAATGGTTTGCTTAATTTAATTTCACTGCCTACAACAAATTGTTGAAATCGTTTTGATAAATTATCGTATTTATCAGTTAATTTATTAAACGAAATAGAAAAAGAAAAAGGCGTATGTTCCAATTCCTTAGCCACACCAAAACGAACATCTAACGGCAAATCTTCCTTTTTATTATAATAAGATGAAAGTTGAGAACCGCAATTTAATACAGCAAATCCAAAACTCCATTTTTTATCAGGAATTAAGTATTGTAAACCAAGGTCAACAGCCAAACCCGAAGAAGACCTGTCATCAATACTTGAATAAATGAATTTAACATTTGAACCATAATAAAAATTATCAGCCAATTTCCCTGCATAACCAATTAAAAACGCAATATCACCGGCTCCAAATTCTCCTGTCCGGGTTCCAAATTGGTCTGCTTTATCAAACGAACCATAATTTATATAGGTTATTCCTGCGGAAAAACGACCCCAATTTTCAATTTCCATTGATCCTGCAATACTTGCCGAGTTAATATCTAATACATGTTTCAAAAACGAAAACGATACCGGACTATTTTCTAATGTGGCAATACCGGCCGGATTATAAAACATTACGTTTGGATCGTCATAGTTGGCTACAAAACTACCAGCCATAGCTGCAGCCCTTGGACTTGTATCCAATCTTAAAAATTCATAAATATTTTGTCCGAATGCTAAATTTGAAACAAAAATAGAAATAATAATCAAATATTTTTTTATGTTCATAAAATCCTCAATTTTCAAACTAAATTTTAAACATATAAAATGTTAAAGACAAGCCAATATTTAATACAAATATACGGATTTTGGCTGCTAAATTAAAATTTTATCTTTTTCTTTTAATTTTTTGTTAACATACTCAATTTTTTAATATAAAATATTAAACCTCACGCTTAAAATTTACAACATTTGCATAATAATATTTATGCATATATTTATTTTTTTCTATATATTATTTATTATGAATAAATCAGATCCTTATTAATAAGAACATCGGTAACCTCTAATGATAAATTTTATAATTGTACATTCAACTTTCGAATCACCCGAATCAATTGGGTCTAGGTTAAACGACTATTTAGAAAAGTTTAATTCTAATAGTAATATTAAAACCCATGAATTTGTCAGTTCTATTTTACCGGAAAATAGGGTAAAGGAACTAACTTCCAGTCCATTAATAATTTTGGCCGCAACAGGCGGAATTGAACAGCTTGCGGCAAATATAATTAAAAATTCATATTTGCCAATATTATTAGTTGCGCCAAATCAAAAAAATGCCGTTGCCGCTTCATTGGAAGTATATTCATGTTATAAGCACAAAAATAATTTTTTATTAAAGTATATTAATAGTGTTGACCAACTTGCAAAGGAAATATCAAATTTTTGTATTGTAGCCGATGCAATAATAAATATAAATAATGCTGTTTTTGGTTCAATAGGTGCTCCTTCCGATTGGCTTTTAACATCTCAAAATGTATCTCAATTTGGAAATTTTAAAACAAAAATTATAAATATTCCAACAGATGAATTAATAACTGAAGTTTCGTCTATTCCCGGTAATGATGTTCAAATTGATGAATTTAACAATCATTTATCGGAATGTAAAAATCCGCACATAACCAATAGTGCAATTAACGATTCCGGCAAGGTATATATTGCACTTAATAAAATTATAGAAAAGTATAAGTTAAATGCTTTTTCAATTAGGTGTTTCGATTTGTTAGACCACAATTATACTTCTTGTATGGCATTAAGTTATTTAAATGATACTGGAATAGTTGCTGGATGCGAAGGAGATTTGCATGCGGCGTTTTCTATGATGATTGCTGCTTATTTAACCGGACAGCCCAGCTGGATGGCAAATCCTTCTTCAATTAATTTTGAGGATAACAGCATCACTTTTGCACATTGTTCAACCCCATTAAAATTATTAATACCCGATTCAATTGAGTTAAACACACATATGGAATCGGGATTAAGTGTAGCCGTATCCGGTGAGTTACCTGCCGGAGAAGTTACGATTTTTAGAACAGGCGGCAATTTTGATAAAATGCTTTTAACAACCGGCAGACTTATAAAATCCAACATGGGCGACCCTAATTTGTGCCGCACTCAGGCAATTATTACACTTGACGGCAGCTTAAGCAAATGGCTTGAAAATAGTTTAGGTAATCATCAGGTAATTGTATTTAAAGATATTTCAAGTAAACTAAAAACCTTTTGCCGCTTAACCAATATTGAATTAATTGAGGTTGAGTAAAATAATTTTTTATTTAATTTTAACTTGTTAATTGATGAAATTTCCCCTTTTTACGTAAATATCTTGACAAAAAGTATTTAAATAACTATTGTTGTTAAATTAAATGCAATCATTTTCGCTTATAAGATTTATATTATGATAATTTCATTCAAAGTAACAAATTTTCGTTCTATATGTGATCCTTTATTTATCGATTTCACGCGTTCAAAAAGGGTAACAAAAAAACAATTACCACAAAATTTCTGTTCAATTGGTGAACATGATCTTTTGCACAGCTTAATAATGTATGGGCGGAATGCTTCAGGTAAAAGCAATATTTTGTTAGCCATAGAAGCTTTAAAACGTATTGTTATTGAATCTGGCGAATTTAGACATAGGACGGAAATATTACAACATGAACCATTTATTTTTGAAAAGAACAGGGAAAATGCGCCGACTGAATTCGAAATTCATTTTATAAGCGAAAGCAAAATTCGTTTCCAATATATTGTTCATTTAACCAAAGATAAAATTATTTTTGAATCTTTACATTTTTTTCTGGACAACGAATATGAAAAACTATTTGAACGGAAAGATGACATATTCTCTTATAGTAAAAACATTGAATTAAACATAAACCATATCGAAGAACAAATTTTACCGAACCAACTATTCCTTTCCAAAAGCGCAAACAGCAAAATCAGGTTTCTTAAAGATGCATATTTGTTCTTTAATAGTATAATTTATTCTTCAAGCATTAGAGATACAAACCAGCTATTTTCGTCAACAACAATTAATAGAATTTTTAACAACCCTGTAATTAAAGGTAATTTAATTAAGTTGTTAAAAGCCACAGACACTAATATTGCTGATTTTAATATTGAAAAAATCTCAAATGATGACCATACATTCCCTAATAATATACCAATCAATCTTAGGGAAATATTATTTGATAGATATGGATATGAAATTAAAGCTGAACATCCGTATTTTATTAATGGCGAGATAAGTAAAAAAAAGGAGCTTAATGTTGAGGAAGAATCTTTTGGCACACAAAAGCTTTTTTACGTGGGATCGTTAATAATTAAAGCACTTATTGAAGGTGGTTTAGTGATTATTGATGAATTGGATAGTAGCCTGCATCCTCAAATTACAAAATTTCTTGTTAATCTTTTCCATTCAGTTAAGAACAATCCGCACAATGCACAATTAATATTTGCAACACATGATAGTTCTTTATTAGATCTTGACATTTTTAGAAAAGATCAAATTTTATTTATCGAAAAATCATTTAAGGGAAATACTTATTCATATAAGTTGAGTGATTTTAAGGGTGTCACTAACAATCTTCCCTTAGAAAAATGGTATTTGAGTGGCAGATTTAATGCTATCCCTGTAATAAATAATTTAGAGTTAGAGTTTTGAAACAATTGACAATAAATGAAAGAATACTGATTTTATGCGAGGATAAAAAATCAGCTCTATATTACTTAAATTCATTTAAAACGGATGAAAATTATAAAAGAAATTTATTAACTGTAAATGTTGAAATCTACCAGCCTCATAATTTTAGTCCACTTGGTTTAGTTAAAGAAGCAAAAAAGAGACAAAAAGAAGCAGAAGAAGAAAACAATCCATTTAACAAGATATGGATTGTTTTGGATAAGGACGGGCATGCAAATCTAAAACACGCTTTGGATTTGGTTAATCAAACAAAAAATATGTATTATGCTTTATCAATTATCTGTTTTGAATATTGGATTTTACTGCACTTTGAAAAAACGGCAAAGTCGTTTGAAACAGGTGATAAAATAATACAGTATATAAAATCAAAACATCTTCCAAATTATAAAAAGGGAACAAATGTTTTTTATCAAATTATTGACAAAACAAATTTTGCAATAAAAAACGGGAAATGGATTGAAAAACAGGTAACCAGTACTTTAGATAGTAATAATAACATAACCTCTGTAGGAGCATATACAAATATCCATATTTTAGTGAGCGAGCTAATTAGACCACGTGATAATTGAGGATTATTAAAATATGAATTTTTAATTTTTTTTAACTTTATTCTATTGCCTTGAATCTCTCCCTCTATTTTAGTATTTTAATTCATGAATAAAAAGATAATTATATCAATTTTAATATCTACTTTCAGTTTTTTGTTTGTCCATTCGGAATTAATAATAGCCGACTGCGAGGAACATTTGCATGATTCACATGATTTTTGTGTTTTAGTTCAAGACACATTACCGGTCAAACAAAAGGTTAATATTGCGTTAGATTTATTCAATTTTGTTGTGGCAAACACAACTAAAACGATTGATATAAGTTCTTTATCCCCTCAATATTATATTTTACAACAGAACAACACCATAGTATTAAACGAAACACCTCTTCATATAAAGCATCAATCTTTTCTTATTTGATACCATATATTATACTCATCCTTAGATAAACTATTTTAAAATATTATAGGTAAACCATGAAGATATTAGCATCTATTATGCTGATATTGGGGTGTACAGCTGTTTATGCGCAAACAAATTATTTAACTTTGGAAGAAGCTGTAAATTACGCTAAACAAAACAACCCCGATATTAAAAAAGCTGAAATAAATATTAACTCGGCAAAAGGAGCTTTTTGGGAAAACATCTCACTTCCTCAGCCAAATATTTCAGCTTCGTACGAATTTATACCCAAAGGAAAAGGTTTAGACGGTTATGATGAACGAACTATTGAAATCAGCCAGGAATTTGAATTCCCAACCACTTATTTATTAAAAGGGAAAACAGCCAATACGGCAGTTGATATTGCAAATAATAATTTACATCTAATAATTAACCAAACCTGCTTTGATGTAACCGCATATTATTATAATGTTTTGGAGAAAAAAGAACTTGCCGAATTAGCTTTGGAAAATTCTAAATTAGCAAACGAATTTAAAACAAAATCCTTAATACGATACAAATCGGGAGAAGCATCCAATATTGAAAATTTAACGGCCGAACTTCAATCTATTGAAGCTGAAAATTATCTCGAAAAGGCCAATTCCGATTTTAATAATTCAGTAAAAGAGCTGTTTAATTTAATGGGCAAGCCTTATTCGGAAAACACTTCGAATATATTAATAACCGATTCCCTTGAGTACAACTCCTTTGTTATTACCAAGGAACAATTGATTAATAATGCGCTTGAATATAATCCTCAAATTATTAATCAAAAATTAAATACTCAGTTAAGTTCTACTAATAAATCACTGGCTTACAGTTCAATTTTGCCAAGTTTTAGTATTAGTTATATGAAACAAGCTAATTCCGAAAGCACCAATTTTTACGGATGGAATTTTGGAATTTCGGTACCAATTTGGTTTATGTTTGAACAAAGAGGAAAGATTCAACAAGCTTATGCGGAATGTACATCATCGGATTACGAATTACAAAAAACAATAAATGCTACAATTACCGAGATAAACAGCACAATATCGGATTTTGAAACCGCAAAAAAACAGATTGAGTCGTACAAAAACAAACTGCTACCAAACACCCGCCAAATTTATTTAACGGCTCTTAAAAGTTATCAAGCCGGCGAGATTTCGTATATGGAATATATTATGGCACAGCAAACCAACATTAAAATTAAAGAAGATTACATAGAATTCTTAAAAGAATATAACGTTTTAATCAGTAAACTTACATTATTAACAGGAACCGATATAAAAATTTTAGAGGTCTCAAAATGATTAGATATAAATTGAATGGATTAATTTTATTAATAACCATAAGCTTAGTGGTTATTGGATGCGGTAAAAGCAATAAGCCCGAAGAAACAGAATCAACAGTTGCTAAAACCGGAGACGCTTTAATTGTTTTATCCAAGGAAGCCCAAGAAAACATCAACCTGGAAACCGAAATTATAACCGAAAACGAGTTAACCGGAACTATCAAAATTCCCGGAGTAATGCTGCCGGATCAGGATAATGAAGCTTTAGTTGGTTCATTATTAGAGGGACGCGTTAATAAAGTATTGGTCAATGTTGGAAGTTATGTTAAACAGGGACAAGAATTAATGTTTATTGAAGGTATTTCAATAGGTGAAATTAAATCCGCCTTTTTAAAAGCAAAAGCCCAGCTTGATTTTACAGAAACAAATTATAAAAGAATCAAAAGTTTATTTGATCAGAACATCAGCTCGCAAAAATCACTACTTGAAGCTGAAGCAGAATATAACAAAGCATCGGCCGAATTTATGGCTGAAGACAAAAAGATACATTCAATAGGGTTAGAAGATAGTGATATATTAAACGAAAACATTAATAATCATCACAACAAAGGATTATATTCCGTAAAAGCCCCTATAAGTGGTGTTATTACCGAACGTAATGTTGTAATTGGCCAGCAGATTAATCCCGAAACAAATGCATTTAGAATTATAAACACTAGTAAATTATTAGTTGAAGGACAAATATTTGAAAGCGATATTAATAAAATAACCAGTCTTCCGACAATAAAAATAAGTACCACTGCATATCCCAATACTGTTTTTACAGGCAATGTAATTAGTATTGGTGATGTTATAGACCCAAACACAAGAACAATAAAATTGCTGGCAAATGTAAATAACTCCAACAAATTATTAAAACCGCAAATGTTTTGCGAAATATCTGTTCCAATTTCGGGTACAGCAAAAGGAATAATTATAAACGAAAAAAGTCTGATTCGCGAAGGCGGTAATTATTTTGTTTTTGTCCAAAAATCGGATTCTGCATTTAAAAAAGTTAGTGTATTTACCGGTTCAAAAATTAACCAAAAAATAGAAATCACAAAAGGATTAAAACTTGGCGATAAAATAGTAACCAACGGAGTTTTTGATTTAAAATCCGAAACGTTAAAAGAAACATTCGGAGAGGAGGAATAAATCCATGCTGGAAAAACTAATTTCCTCTTCATTAAAACAAAACAAACTGATTATTATTATTGCATTAATTGTTGCATCGGCCGGCATTTATTCGTTTAGCAAATTATCAATTGATGCATTTCCCGATGTTACAAATGTACAAATTGAAATTGTAATTAATGCTAACGGACTTTCAGCATTTGAAATTGAAAAAGCAGTTACTTTTCCAATTGAAAACGCTTTGCGCGGATTACCCGATTTAATACAAATGCGTTCAACTACAAAATTTGGATTATCCGTTATTACAGTGGTTTTTGAGGACAATGTTGATATATATTTTGCACGGCAAATTGTACACGAACGAATGTCGGAAGCTACCAAAGATCTACCCGAGGGTGTTGATATTGAAATGGGGCCTATTGCAACAGCCATGGGTGAAATATATCAATATACTTTAATGGGAAATGAACCAAAAGAAAAAGAAGCAAAAAAAGAATATTTAACTTATTTACGAACACTGGAAGAATGGACAATTGATCCAATATTAAAAAGCATTCCGGGAGTAAGTGAAATAAACTCTTTTGGCGGTTATCTTAAACAATATCAGGTTATTGTAAAACCCGAATTACTCCTAAAGTATAACGTATCGGTTAATGACGTTTTTAGCGCGGTTGAAAACAACAATAACAACGTAGGCGGCAATACAATTGATAAATACTCCGAACAATATATTGTAAGAGGGGTTGGACTTCTTAAAAACATAGAAGATATGAAAACAATTGTAATAAAATCGTCAAACGGCACTCCGGTTTATATTAAAGATGTAGCTGAGGTTAAAGTTGGCGAAGCTGTAAGACAAGGAGCGGCCCTTATTAACAGCACTAATGAAGCTGTAGGCGGTGTGGTTATGATGCTTAAAGGCAGTAACGGCCGTGATGTAGTAAAAGATGTAAAAGAAAAGGTTAAAGATATTAATGCAAATGTAATGCCAAATGGAATTAAGATAGTTCCATATTACGACAGAACCGATATTGTTGACAGCAGTATCTCTACAGTTATGCGCGCTCTTGCCGAAGGTTCAATTATTGTTTTAATTATATTATATTTATTATTACGCAACATTCGCGGTTCACTAGTAGTATTAATTGCACTTCCTCTTTCATTATTAATAACTTTTATTGTAATGAAAATATTCCATATTGAAGCAAATCTTATGTCGCTTGGGGGTCTTGCAATATCAATAGGAATGATTATAGACGCAACAATTATTCAGGTGGAAAATGTTCAGCGAAATTTGAGTTTAGACGGTAAATTAGCTGACAAATATAAAACTGTTTTAAAAGCAGTTTTGGAAGTAAGAAAGCCGAGTATTTTTGGGGAGTTGATTATTGCTTTAACATTTATTCCTGTTGTTTCATTAGAAGGGATTGAAGGAAAAATGTTTACTCCGCTTGCCGTTACCGTTGGTATTGCTCTTTTATCTTCACTGCTTATTTCCATATTTATCATTCCTGCTTTAACTCTATTATTCCTCAAATCGGAAAAAGAAAAAGAGAATAAAATAATGGATACGGCCAATAAGTTTTACGCTAAAAGCTTAACCGCTGTATTAAAAAATAAAAAAACGGTATTTACGGCAGCAACCGGTTTATTTATTATTTCATTATTTGTTTTGGCAAATTTAGGAACCGAGTTTATTCCAATTATGGATGAAGGCGCGTTTGATATGGATGTTCAGCTGATGCCCGGTGTTTCTTTGGATAAAGCAATGGAAACAAATAGACTTGTATCTAAAAAAATGAAAGAGTTCCCCGAACTAATAACTATAGTTGGACGTACGGGACAATCGGGTATTGCACTTGAAGCCAAAGGAACCGATAAAACCGGATTTACCGGAATTTTAAAGGATAGAAGTGAATGGACAACAACCGATGACAAAGAAGAGTTAACTAATAAAATGCGCGAAAGTTTATCTTCTATTCCGGGCATTGTTTTTAGTTTCAGCCAGCCCATTCAATGCCGAATTGATGAATTAGTTGCGGGAACAAAAGCCCAGTTAATTATAAAAATTTTTGGTGAAGATCTTGATATATTAAAAGAGAAAGCCGAAGAAGTTGCAAAAACAATTTATTCAATTCCGGGGGCTGCCGATATTATTGTTGAACGTATTGCGGGTCAGCCTTATTTGGATATTGATATAAACAGAAGCAAAATTGCAAGATACGGGTTAAATGTAAGTGATGTATCAAGAATTATTGAAATTGCCATTGGCGGAAAAACAGCTTCATTATTTTACGAGGAGAACAAATCGTTTGATATCAATGTCCGTTTTGATGAAAAGTATAGAAATAATGTTGAAGAGATTGGAAACATTTTAATCCCAACACCTAACGGATATAATGTACCTCTTAATCAAGTAGCCGATATTGCTGTTGTTGACGGCCCCGTACAAATATCCCGAGAAAACGGACAGCGAAGAATAGGTATTGAATTAAATATTAAAGGTCGTGATATTGGAAGTTTTGTTGCCGAAGCCAAACAAAAAATAAAAAATAATGTGTTATTTCCAACAGGTTATTATACTGTTTGGGGCGGCCAATTTGAAAGCCAGCAGCGGGCAATGAACAAATTATTGATTATTTTTCCTTTAACAATTTTACTCATATTCTCATTGTTGTATTTTACATTCCGCTCATTCAGACTTGGATTTTTGATAATATTTAATCTTCCTTTTGCTTTAATTGGCGGAGTATTTGCATTATATATTTCAGGTTTATATTTATCGGTTCCAGCATCCATAGGTTTTATTGTTTTATTTGGTGTGGCCGTATTAAATGGAGTGGTAATGGTTTCTTACATTCAGCAGTTACATAACAATGGAATGCCATTAAGCGAAGCAATTAAAACCGGAAGCGAGGCCAGATTACGCCCTGTTTTAATGACCGCCTCAATTTCAGCTTTTAGTTTAATACCCATGTTATACGCAACCGGTCCCGGGTCCGAAATTCAAAAACCTTTAGCGGTTGTTGTTATTGGCGGATTAATTACTTCCACAATATTAACATTATATTTATTACCCACTTTATATTATATGTTCGAAAATTTGGATATTACAAAGCTAAAAGGGTTATTAAAGAAATAGAACTGTTATTAATATCCCGCACCGCAATACAAACAATAAATTGTTGTGCGGGATTTTTTATCTCGCTTACGACAAAAAACATATTTCATCAAATATATCTTATTTAATTTTTAGCGCGAAATTTATTTCGCAAACCTTTGTATCCGTAAAATTAAGAATACGCTTTTCGAGCTGAAGCTCGAGCTACAACTAAACCCCCAGCAATAAAGTTGAAAATACTTCCTTAATCCAATCTGTGTAAATCTGCTAAATCTGTGTTATCTGTGTTCTATAATTTTGTGTTTTTTATTTATGATTTATGACATTTCACTTAACATATATCTTATTTAATTTGTAGTGCGAAATTTATTTCGCAAACCTTTTGTATCCGTAAAATTAAGAATATGCTTCTCGAGCTGAAGCTCGAGCTACAACTAAACCCCCAGCAATAAAGATGACAATATTTCCTTAATCCAATCTGTGTAAATCTGCTAAATCTGTGTTATCTGTGTTCTATAATTTTGTGTTTTTTAATTATGACATTTCACTTAACATATATCTTATTTAATTTGTAGCGCGAAATTTATTTCACAAGCTTTTTCGCATTTAGAACAAAACACTTGCTTTTCGAGCTGAAGCTCGAGCTACAATTAAACCCCCAGAAATAAAGATGACAATATTTCCTTAATTCAATCTGTGTAAATCTGCTAAATCTGTGTTATCTGTGTTCTATAATTTTGTGTTTTTTAATTATGATTTATGACATTTTCACTTAACATATATCTTATTTAATTTGTAGTGCGAAATTTATTTCGCAAACCTTTTTGCCTTTAAAATAAAACACTTGCTTTTCGAGAAAACAGCCTGTGTAAAAAATGGGAAATGACACGTTTTCTGTTAATTTTTCATTGTCGTCCACTATTATTATGCTTGGGTTAAAACCCAATATTTTCTTTTTCCAGATCCCCAGCTTAAAAGCTGGGGTTATTTAAAAACCTTCTAACTTATTGTAACAACTTTAGTTATAGCTTTACTATTCCCATACAAGCACTTCAGAGAAGTGCCATGTTTGTAATAATGCGCACCCCTCACCAACTACCAGCACGGCAGAGCCGTGCCACCTTTGGGCCTATTATTCCCCAATTCACACAACCTGTAAAACTCGAGCTACAATTTAAAGCACTATCATAACTTCTATCTAACTAACATCATTTTTTTAGTTTGTACTAAATTTCCACACTTTAATGTATAAAAATATACTCCACTACTTAAACCCTTTCCATTATTAACACTATTTGTGTTAAAGTTTACAGTATAACTGCCTGCAATCATTTCTGCATTAACTAGTGTAGTTATTTCTTTTCCTAAAACATCAAATACTTTAAGTGACACTTCACCTGCCTCTGGAATTGAATAACTAATAACTGTAGATGGATTAAAAGGATTAGGATAATTTTGATATAATGAAAAATCTACAGCAAGTCCAATATTTTCATCAGCTACTGAAACCAAAGTAGTATCTCCAAAAATATTCCAGTTAACCTTACAACCAATTAGTTTTGTTATCGATTCCCCTTCATCCCATTCAGCTTTCTCTTCAATCATTCCAATCTTTTGTAAAAATGATTGTTCCATTACATACAAAGAAGAATATGTGTAGGTCTTTATGGAATTAACTCGGTTATAAATTACAGTATCACGTAAAGAAACACTTGTATAATAATAACTGCCCCCTAAATCATCCGGTGTTAAACTCAAATCCAATATTTCAGTTTCATATCCATTATAATTGGATTTTTGGTATACTTTTTGGGTAATACTGTTAATTCTTACATACGAGCTATCAGAAAATATATAACAATGGTAGACTCCAACTTTTTTGTAGTCAACAACTTCAAGTCTATATTTTTTATCTATAGGAACATAAGTTGGAATTATACCGTGAGAAAAGTCCAAATAATAACCAGTTTTATGATATATCCAAAAATTACCTACTTTATATGGCAGATAAACAAAACCATCTTTGATTGATTTTTGAATTATCACTTCTTCATTAACGCCGGAACGCTTAATTACTCGTTCCTTAAATGCCACATACAATGTTTCACTATTAGGTTTTTTGTACAATCCAACAATAATATTATCATAATCTTTTATTAATTCAAAACTTGCTCCGGCATCAGTACTTTTATAAAGTTTGTTTCCATCGGATAAATATATCAAACCACTAACTTGGCTATCAATACAAAAATTAGTTAATCCCTCACATACTTTTTTAACTTCCCAAGTATTAACATCACCGGTTTGTGTTGATACATAAAATTTTTGTCCATTTAAAGCATAGATGGTTGAATTATTTTTATCAAAAATAATTTTCGTTTTCTCATTCCAGTTATCTAAGGAAACAACAGTTATGGTTTTACCGGTATCTAATGATTTTACCAATTGTATCCCCTTTGAACCAAACATAAAACCTACATTGTTTGGTGAAGAACATAACCATGTAAAATTAGTTTGATATGCCGGCGAGTTCCAAGTATATCCACCATCTGTACTTGTTAAAAATTCATGTGAAAGATCAGCAAATATTTTATTAGTGTCGTTATTATCAATAAATATATTAAATACTCCCCATGTATTTTGGTAAACCGGATTACATCTATCGTATCTTATAATATCCCCATAAGCATCAGCACAAGTATTTGAATATGAAATAATATACTTGTTGGGATCATTGTTAAAAAACGAATAACCCGTGGTATATATAGCATCAATACTTGGTTCTGTATCATAATATTTGGCAAAACTTGGAAAAATCACCGAATCAGATTTTGTTGAAGTGTTAAAATGCCTATAATCAAATCTAACTTCTTTGGCTGCATTATATTCATTATCACAATAAATTCTATATATCAATTGTGTTACTCCATCAGCCGATTCAAATCCGGAAAGAGAGGTTATTGTTGTATCAGCTTGAGCAAAAAGTAATCCATTACACACTACTAATATTAGTATAAAAAAATATTTCATTACCTGCCTCCTATTCTTTTTAATTCTCTTATCTCAAGAAAATCATTTTTTAGTTTCTCTATATTGCCCCGCCCGCACTATAAAAAATTTCTATATATTCCTCCATTGATCACGTGCTTAAATTATTGTAATTTATACAATTATGCAACTATTTTTTTATGGTGTGTGATTTAGAGCATAAGTTATAGGAGACTCATCATTTTTATAGCCCATTATTCCTTAGTTTGACACATGGGAGCTGTAAGTTATTGTAAAACAAGAACAATTATAAAAATGGTTGCGAAAATTGCCACTACAATTACGATTTGTGCTAACAAAGAGCCTATATTTATAAACAATGCCTGCCTTTAGCAGGTAAACATACCAACTTAAGGATTGTATTGTTTTATATTTTTTTACAATGCAACCCATTAACAGGGTTGTGGTATTTTTAGGGGAAACTCGGGCTACTCACATGAAACCTCATACGAGGTTTTTTATACAATTAATTAAGTTGAAATGAAATTTATTTGCTATTAGCATTGTTTAATCGGAAACCTTCCGGTCAAGTGGAATAAGTGCAGCCGTCAGAAAAATTTTGGAAAATTTCTTATTAACTCTTTTTTATTATAATATATTTATCCGGTCTCTATTGCTCACTTTTGAATTGGAACATCCGCTACAATTAAAACCCCCGTAATAAAGATGACAATATTTCCTTAATCCAATCCGCACAAATCCGTGTTCAATTATTTTATTTGCCATAACATGCCAACACTTCTACGCCTTTTATTTGTAGTGCGAAATTTATTTCGCAAACCTTTTTGCCTTTAAAATAAAACACTTGCTTTTCGAGCTGAAGCTCGAGCTACAATTAAACCCCCAGCAATAAAGTTGAAAATATTTCCTTAATCCAATCTGTGTAAATCTGCTAAATCTGTGTTATCTGTGTTCTATAATTTTGTGTTTTTTATTTATGACATTTCACTTAACATATATCTTATTTAATTTGTAGTGCAAAATTCATTTCGCAAACTTTTGTATCCGTAAAATTAGGAATATGCTTTTCGAGCTGAAGCTCGAGCTACAATTAAAACCCCCGCAATAAAGATGACAATATTTCCTTAATTCAATCTGTGTAAATCTGCCAAATCAGTGTCATCCGTGTTCTATAATTTTGGGATTTTTATTTATGATTTATGACATTTCACTTAACATGTATCTCATTTAATTTGTAGTGCGAAATTTATTTCGCAAACTTTTGTATCCGTAAAATTAAGAATATGCCTCTCGAGCTGAAGCTCGAGCTACAATTAAAACCCCCGCAATAAAGATGACAATATTTCCTTAATTCAATCTGTGTAAATCTGCCAAATCAGTGTTATCTGTGTTCTATAATTTTGGGGTTTTTATTTATGATTTATGACATTTCACTTAACATGCATCTTATTTAATTTGTAGTGCGAAATTTATTTCGCAAACTTTTTTGCTTTTAAAATAAAACACATGCCTCTCGAGCTGAAGCTCGAGCTACAATTAAAATCCCTGCAATAAAGATGATAACAACCCTTTATCTATTCGTAATATGACAACCGAGATAAAAAAAATCCCCATTAAAATTAATGGGGATCTAAAAAATATTAAAATTCTTCAGTAAAAATTAAATATCAAACCAATAAGCAATTTTTGCCAAATAAACATTATCCGATTGCGAATCCATTAAATTTTTAAAATCATGTTTCATATTAAATTCACCGGGATCTTCAAAGTTTGTCTGCTCATGGCTCCATACTAAATAAAATACCGAACCGGGTAAAAACTCCCATCTAAACACTAAATTACCGCGTAATGATTTAAAATTAAAATCGGGATTACCAAAAGTCAATTCCTCGGCCGGCCCATTTCCGTCAGGGTCAACAGTATATTCGTCATTTCCTTTATTGTACGATATTGTAGAGCCATTTTGTCCATAAATATTTTGCTTATATGAATTTGGTTCGGCAAGTTCTTTGAATTCCGAATAATCACCCACAGCAAACATTGGCTGCAAAAACAACTGTAAACTCATTGTAGGTGAAAAAGTCCAATTTAATCTAATATTAGCCGAAATAACAGTTTGATTTAACTCTGCAAATACATAACGTTTATTATAAGTTTTTACTGCGGTAACATCATCAAACTTATCCACCCACTGTCTTTCTTCTTTTGAAGCTGACAAATTCGGTCCAAAAGTTAAACTTAATGCAGGCGAAGGTTTCCATGAAACATAAAGTCCAAAGTCACCGCCTCTGCTTCCAACCATATCTTTCCAAAAGCCTGCGGAAGCTTCTCCCAGTATTTTTTTACGGCTGTCAGTACCAAAATCCCAATATGTGCTAAAATCTTTAGGGTTTTTAGTTAACGGGCCGCCTCTGGTTAAACCTTTATTATCGGTTCCAAACGAATAATCAAAGTTACCGTCAAAGTAATAATAATTTTCAAATGTACCGCTTAAAAATATCATAGCTCCATTTCTATATGTATTTCCTTCAAAATCATAATCTCTAAAATGGGCCACATTAACACTTTTATATCTAAATACTCCGTCCGGTTCATACCATCGGTATCCCAACACTAAAGACATATTAATTTTATCAGCCCAATATTGGAATCCCAAGTCGTTGTAATCAAAACCCGGCGAAATTGCACCTAACGATGCATTTACATAAAAGTTTCCTTTTTGTTTGTTCAATATAACTCTGCCAAACCAGCCCGCAAGTGAAGTTCTATTTGGATCATATTTCATATAAGTTGCATCGGGTCGTTGCATATACCTGTATGGTGCTTTTTGCAAGGTTGAAATAAAATCGGCGCTTCCATGTTTATAACTCCCCAAAACTGCGGCCGACATCACATATGTGCTTGAGTCATCCAAGGTAATCCAACCATCAACTCCGTAAGTAAAAGCATTGTCGGCAAAAATTTCTTTCATTTGTGTAGAGTGTAAATCACGATTTACTGATGTAACCATCATACCTACACTATGTTTTCCCTCATTAAATTCTTTTTGCAGACGGAAAACACCATATTGTGTTAGCGGTTCAACTTCATCTTCACGTTCGCCGCTATCCAATTTATATTTTGCATAAGTTCTTTCGGTTACTGCACTTAACGCTCCAACGTTTAAGCCGTCACCAATTTTTCCTGTTAATTTTGCCGCACCCAAAATTCTTGTTTCAGTTGGAGAATCCACATAATCAGCATTGTCAATCCAACCTCGGGGTGATTGCCCTATTCTTCGCGAGTAAAATAAAGTTGGCCACGAAAAATTAAACCCCCAATTGTTGTTTGCTCCTCCATATCCAAAATCAAAAATTGTTGTCCCCTCAAGAAAAAATGGACGTTTTTCATCGTAATATGTTTCAAAAGCACTTAGGTTAATTACAGCGGGGTCAACTTCAACTTGTCCAAAATCTGGATTTATTGTCCCGTCCAAATTTAAATTACTCCCTAAACTTACCTTAAAATCGGCACCAAATGTGGTTCTGTATTGATTTTCTTTATAATACGGATCTTTTGAATCGTGTCTTAAATACTGGGCTTTTTGAACTAAATAGGGTAATACTTCAAAGCGTTGTTTTGGTTTTATACCTTTTAATCCTTCCAAAAGAGCAAAACGCGAAACGAATCCGCTTTCTTTTGAAGGAACCATTACATAATACGATCTTTCATTTGTTCTTTTAATTGTTCTTCTAAAATTAACACCCCAAGTTAATTCATCAGCTTTATTAAAACGTAACTGGGAATATGGAATTCTAAGTTCCACCGACCACCCATCTTCGGTTATATTTGCTTTACTTTCCCAAATACCATCCCAGCGGTCATCCGTCCAGCTATCGTTATATACGGTACCATCAAGAATACTTCCTCCCGGATTTACGCCAAAATAGTATCCTGTCCTTTTATCATTGTAAGTATCTAAATAAACCATAAAAATATCCGTATCAAACGATCCATCCCTGCGGGATAAACTTCTATCAATTTGATCCGGCATGGAATCGTATAATTTTGCAGCTATGTAAATGTTGGCGTCGTCGTACGCTATCCAAACATTTGTTTTTTCTTTTGATTCTTTTCCTTCATCAGGTTCTTTTTGCGTAAAGTTTTCAATTGGTATCCTCTTCCAAACATCTTCATTTAAAATACCGTCTATTTTAATTTCGGTAGTGGTTTTAATTGCTTGAACAGGAGGTTGGGTGATTTTTGCTTCAATATTGCAGTTTAGTATTACAAAAACCAAAATTAAACTAAGTATTATATTTTTCATATTCCTTCTTTCGTTTTTAATTATTTAGACTGCTTTGATTCAAAAAAGTTGCTCTCATAATTTATTTATTTATCTGTTTTTTTATTAAATTCTTTTTACTTTTACTATTATTGTTTTACTTTTTTGATTTTAATGTGAATAACAACAGTTTTGTTTCGCAAAAAGAATATATTTCCAGAATTAACAATGTAATTGATTACATTGACGGACATATTGATGAGAAAATCAATCTTGAAAAACTTTCACAGATAGCATATTTTTCACCGTTTCATTTCCATAGATTATTTTGTGCAATATTAAATGAAACTCCTTTAGATTATTTAAATAGAACGCGTCTTCAAAAAGCTGCAAATATTTTAGTAATGAACCCCGGTTTATCTATTACTGAAACTGCTTATAATTGCGGATTTCAGTCACCCGCAGCATTTTCAAGATCATTCAAGAACTATTTTGATATTTCTCCAAAGGAATATAGAATATTAGGATTTAACCAAACAAATAGCAAGAATTGCAAAGTTAATAGCAAGAATTGGAAAGAAGACCGGCTTTCTGATAATTATTTTGAGGATGTAAATAATTCATTTTCAAATAATAATCAGAGGTACACAATGGAAGTTAAAATTCAAGAAATGCCAAAATTAACAGTTGCTTATGTTGCAAATTACGAAGGGTATATTCCCGCCAAAATAAACATAGCTTGGGAAAAACTTTGCAAATGGGCCGGAGCAAATAATTTAATTAACAAAGATTCAAAATTCCTTGGTATTTCATTCGATAATCCCGATGTAACTGCTGTAGAAAAATGCCGTTATTATGCCTGTATAACTATTCCTAAAGATTTGGAGCTTCCAAAAGAAATTGGCAAATTAGAACTTCAAGAAGGGAAATATGCTGTTTTACATTTTGAAGGAAAGGACAACGAAATGCAAAAAGCATATAAGGAATTATATAGTGTATGGCTGCCTAACAGCGGTTACCAGCCTACCGAGTCTCCCTGTTATGAAATATATATTTCCACACCGGAGCAAAACGAAAAACAGATTTTTATTATGGATATTTATATGCCTATTAAACCTTTATAAACGAGAGCAAAATGGACGAAACAAAAGTAGATTTAAAAGAAGATTTTAGACCAATATTTAGTGCTTCCGCCAAAGAAGTAACTTTTGTTGGAATTCCGGCTTTTAATTTTTTGATGATTGACGGATTTGGAGACCCCAACACCTCAGCATTCCAAGAAGCTGTAAAAGCATTATATTCAGTTGCTTATGCAATTAAATTTGCAAATAAAAGCGACGAAGACACTTTCGATTTTACAGTCCCTCCTTTAGAAGGATTGTGGTGGTGCAATGATATGACCACATTTAGTTTGGAAGATAAAGCCAACTGGAAATGGACTGCAATGATTATGATGCCGGAATTTATTACGGAAGAAAAATTTATTGCCGCAAAACAGTTGGTTATTGATAAAAAAGAAGCTAAACTTGCAAAAGATGTTCGTTTTGAGTTTTTTGATGAAGGACTTTGTGCACAAATTATGCATATTGGCCCATATTCGGAAGAAGAACCTACAATTGCAAAACTACATCAGGTTATTTTAGCTAACGAATATAAATTAACAGGAAAACATCACGAGGTTTATTTAGGCGATCCGCGTAAATCTAAACCTGATAAACTAAAAACTATTATTCGTCAGCCTATTGTTAAAAAAGCTAAACCGGAAGCTTAAATTAATTTTGAATTTTGAATTCTTAATTTTTAATTAAAAACATAAAACCCTACGGCAGATGTTAAATTTTCAAAAAGCGGATTAATCATTTTGATTGATTCGCTTTTTTATTTAGTGATCCAATATTCCCAATTTCAATTTATTAATACCCTTAATTAAGAAGCTCTCATTTGAGAACATATTTGATTTACGTCTACTCCAAGAATTCAATTTATCTTTTATTAATACTAAATCTGTTGATTTTGTTTGATCAATAATAAAATCAAGAGTAGATAATAGTTCCAATCCAAAATTGCTATAAAATCCACGTAAAAATTCTTTGGTTTTTTGAGCCATATCATTATAATCGGGATATTTTCCTAAATATTCATTTACCTGTATTTCCGCATCCATAAATAAATTTATTTCTTCAAACGGTTTTGTATCTTTACCACTATATCCGGTTAAATAACTTCCATTTAAATAATATAACACATGTTTAACTTTACCCGAATAGGGTCCATAGAAATTCGGTTTAAAATCAAGCTTGAATATTTGGCTTGCTCCGAATTTTTGCAAAAAATAACAAACTTTTTCACAAGCAAATTCTGAAACAAATTCTCCTTCTTTAACTAAATCGTACAACACAAACAAAAGCATTGCTCTTGCCGGTGTAAGAGGGACTCTCTCCTTTTTTAAAATTTCTTTTACAGCCGAATTAGGTTCATAAATGTATATATCACAATTTACATTAGACAAATATTTTTCCATCATCGTTTTAACTTTATACCAGTCTAAACCACCATTGCCTGCACCAAGCGGAGGTATCGAAATTGATTTTATTTCTCGCTGCTCAATTACTTTTACAAGTTCTGTCAAGCCCAATTCAATATATTGATATTCTGATGGTTTTCTCCAATCGGTTTTTGTTGGAAAGTTTATTATTATTTTTTCACCATGTAATAACGAGCTGTCTTCAACCACTAATAAGTTACCAATCTTTAGACTTCCAATTTTACACGCCTTTATATATTCTTTAGTATTAAACGGAAATTGATTTTTAAATTGCAAAGCAATTCCTTTACCCATTACACCAAAAGTATTTACGGTATTTACAAGGGCTTGTGAATCACTTTCTAATATATTTCCTGTTATATAATTAATCATAATTAAAAATAAGCTCCCGGTCTTATAGCTATTATTTCTTTATTAACTCCAAGGCCAAGAAGTTTATCTTCAGCCACACTATTATAAACGATATACCCCAATATTGCTTCCGCCGGAAGATCTTCAACCAATAACAATTCAGCTTCTTTCCGTCGTTTCATATCTGTATCTCCAGTCCATTGTAAAGCTTTTATGGCTTTAAAATCCAACAAACTTTCAATCTCGGTTATTTTATCTTTTTCAAAAAAAGTACTTAGCGAATCTTTTGCATGCCCATCAAAAAAAAACGAAATTCAGATCTCTATCAATAATATTTTGAACAGATGTTATACAATAAACTATTTCTTCCGCGGGTGTTATTGTGACCCCATTGAATCCCTTTTGTATAACATATAACATGGGCATTCTCCTACCAAAATAAAATGGGATGTATTCTCCCAGCATTTTGCCATTTGGTAGTTGAAACCTATTCCTTGAAGAAATTAGACTTGAATCACCAATCGGTTTGTATGTTAAATTTCGATTAACTGAATTAAAATGTGTAATTCCAAATCTTAATATATGAGCTATATTATTTACATGAGTCATACGATAAAGATATATTTTTTTCAAAACTATCACAAATTATGGAAAATAAAAATTTCTATTTATAATAATAATTTAATAAAATAGCCAAGAAAATCATATTAAAATATTTTGCACAATACCAAATCGAAATGATAAATAGCTTAATAAATAATTATATTTTTATTGTCAGCTTATATTTTTCAACCAAAAACTTGTCAACTGCTTTATTATTGTCTAATGCTCTAATAACATTTATTTCTTCTTCACTTAATTTTGGAATTGTAAAACCCTCAATAAAGTTTTTTTGATAACAGGAGATATCCTCATCATCGGCAACACTTGTTTTGCTTATATAATAATACATTACCACAGAATTTAATATTTTTTGAACCACGTCAATGTTTTCTATTTTAGCAATAGGTTCCACCTCATCAAAAAACAAACCATATTCTTCCTCAAAATCCTTACAAAATATACCGTATCCGTTTGTAAAATAGGAATCCGTATCTTCCAATAAAACAAATAAAGGTTTTTCGGAAAATGTGGGCGTAACAATTTTTTGACCGAATTTTGTTAAACTTTGTGTTTTACCCCAAATATAAAACGGTTCGTATTTAAATTTTCCTTTATCGCGTTTTTCCAATTCATCTTTAACACTTAACAAGTAGTCAAAACAAAAAGGATATTTTTTCTTAAATACCTGCTCTTCAATTGGCATGGTGGAGTTATTATTAATCACATAAGGCACAATAATTCGCTGGTTATAATCCAATATAGAAGCCTGATTTTTTAGATCGGTAACTTTATATACCGGCTTAGTTAATTCCTTTTCAATTTTAAAAACTCCGCGTGGTGTTTCTTTAATATAATAGTTTTTCTTTAATCTGTCACCGTCAACAAAAAATATTTCATCTTTTAAAGTTGATATTCCAAGAGTAATATCAAATAATTTTCCTATAGGAGTTCCAATATTTTCTATTATTTTAATATTTTCCTGTTCATCAGCCTTTAATAATCGCCACTTTTTAGAATTTAGATTTACATATTGATTTTGCGAAAAATTTGGTTTTTTCAAAAACTCAATGGGTGTTTGATTAATTAATCTGTCGTATTCAATAAAATGATTTGTGGTTTTATTAACAAATGTAATTGTCGTAAAAATTTGCGCTTCAAATATCTTTTTCCGGTTAAAATCCAATATTTTATAAACGCAGCTTTTTGTCTGCAAATATTTCCGCAACGATTCACCCGCTAACGATGTAAAATAATTGGGGGTTAAATAAACCAATTTCCCGTTATCTTTTAATAAGTTATATCCCAATTCAAAAAAACCGAAATACAAATTAAACGCGCCGTTGGAAATTGAGGCATAACTTTGGGCAAGATCACTTCTGTTTTCGGTATCAATATCCTGATATTTTACAATAGGGGGAAGTCCTAAAATATTATCAAACTTTTTGGTCCATTCGTATTGCAGGGAATTGCGAACATATAAATTAAAATCCTCTTCCTGCAATATTTCTTTATTTTGTAAAGCATATAAAGTTAACAGCACTTTTGTACGTGTTACATTGTATTCTAATATATCAGCACCAAAAATATTTTCGTTTACAATTTCTTTTATCTTTTTTGCAAATTTATTTTTATAATATTCCGTTAAACCCAACAAAAATGCACCGCTTCCGCAGCTTGGGTCTAAATTTGTATCGGTTTTTTTAGGTACGGTTTTTTCAATCATATAGTTAATAATAAACTCGGGAGTTGAAAACTCGCTGTTTATATGTTGTGTCTCGGTTGAAATTAACACCTCAAGACAATCTTTTAAATCATTTATAGAATTAACGCCCAAAAAGATGAGTTCATTTAACAGAATAATATTTTTATCAAAATATTTAAAATAATTTATTAATACTTGGCTTTTATCAATGTCTATTTTGTTTTTTTTAATAAAAAAATAAAATAGGTGTTTTTCAAGTACATCGGCTTCATGTTTTTTAAGGTAATCGGTAATTTTTGTTTTTTTTATCATAATCCGTTTATTTTAATTACACAATAGTTCCATCATCAAATTGTGGGTTATTGTATACTATTTCCCAAAAATGTTTTCTAAAATGGTTATTACCAATACAAGTAATTATTTAACAAATAAAAATAATTGTATCAATATATTATTGTGTCTACCAGTACAAAAAATTAATCCTTTTTTGCTATCTTTAGCTCATCGGGCTTTGATATCCGGTTTATTAAAGCAGCAATTTCTGGCGGTACAACTTTCATAAAGTCAATAATTTCGTGATTGTCAAAGTAAACAAAAAATTCATTTGCGACAAAATCTCTAAACCTTTTTATTAACTTTCTACCATCACACATTTCCAACTTTTCTTTGTCCCAAACTTGTTCAAATTCTTGAATGGCTGTATTAGTTTTTTGAGAAAATTCATAAGCATTTTCAGCAATTTTTCCTGTAATTGCACCAACAAATTTTGTTACTGCACCATTTAGAGGCAAGGACAACAATGGTTTAATAATATTTTCAAATTCTAAGGCGTTAATTAAGGTTTCTTTGAGGAAAATTTCTCTTAAAAATTTATTATAAATGTCTTCTTTTTGTATATTGGCTAATTCGTAAAATTTCGGAACTAATTCAAACTCATTCCATTTATCTTTTAATTCAACATCCTTAATTTTTGAACTCACCAAAAATTTTATTGCTTCCGGTTCAATTAAGTAATTTTCAATTTGTCTTTTATTAAGGTAATGCAATCTTTTAGGATTATCAGCAAAATATTTGGTCCTAATTTCTTCAATCTTCTCAGGTGGAGTTTCATCTCTATCTAATATCATTAATATTGGGATATCAAGGTACTCTTGGTTTAATTTATTAATTAAGTTAGACATTTTGAACCTATCACCTTTACCACCAAGAGGAACAAAACCAATCGTGGTTGAATTAACTGCTTTTTCTAAACCCATTTTTTTTGCAAAATCCAATAAAATATCCTTATCGCTTGGCCCTTCGGTAAACACAAAGACTTTGGGTTTTAATGTGTAGATTAAAGCATCTACCTCATAACCCAATAAATTGACCGCACTTAAAATCCCTTTATTATCTTTAACTTTTTCTACAACCACTCCTTTTTGTTCAATTTCATTTTTTAATATAAAAAGATTTTCTATTCCAACTTCATTCATCAAAACCACACTATGTGTAGTAATAATAAATTGAATATCCTCTGAAAGAATTTTAACATATCTAATAAACTCTTTAATTAATGCAGGATGCATATGTACTTCAGGTTCATCCATTAATACTATACTTGGATTTAATAACAAAATTTTCGAAAACATTTGAACAAGTGTTTGCATTCCTTGCCCAACATTTGTTATGTCATAAGTAACTTGTTCTGTATCACCATTTTTTTGTAACTTTTCTTTTAATACTAATTCAAAGCGGCCAAAGTCTTCATTATGTATTACATCAACATCATCCAATTCGGTAAATATCTCCAGTAGCCTTTTCTTAAAATCGTTAAATTTAACAGGTTCTTTTTTCTTAAGTGCGTATAATAGTCCTCTAATATCTATGTCGTTTTTGTTGGAGTTTTCTTCTATTTGTTTTAATGGTACAAAATATTCGGTTTCTTTAATTTGACCTTTGGAATCCAAAAATAGGGGTGTTTTATATACTGCATACAAATTTGCATTAACAAAACTATTTATTGCAATTGCTGGTAGTTGTCCCCCCAAATTTAATTCTTCAAGAAATTCATTGATGTTTTCTTTTATTTTACCTTCAGCCCAATTTCTAACAATCGCTCTATTAACATAAGTAATGTTATGTTTTATATTTATCGAATATTTTTCTAATGATTCTGAAAAATCAACCAAATTAATACTTTTATTCGCAGGTTGTTGAATTTGCCCGGCAGCTATGCTTAAAAATGATAACCATATCGGTGCACTAATTTGCACATTTGCTTCAAAAACAAGGTTGCCGTCTTTTATTAAATAATTAGCATCGTTAGCAACATCAATATTTTCCGTACTAAACAATTTTTGTATAGCTTTTAGAACACTTGTTTTACCCGCATTATTTGCACCCACCAACACATTAATATTTTTATTAAATGTTATTGTTGGATTTGGTAAATTACTAAATTTTTTAAAATTTGTGAGTTTTAAATCTAAAATTTTCATGTTTATCTCAAAAATAGCGGTTAAATCTTATATACATTTTAAAATAATATTTCTAACAAAAGAAAATTAAAGTTTAAAATACAAACTTAACATTCTTTAATCAATTTTATTTAGCACAATCTAATTCTTTTAATAAAAGTCCACTTAACTCTTTTTCCAACCCAACTTTTTTAAGTGTTATTTTATCAATACATACATGTACAGTTGTTACTTTGCAGCAAAGTTCGTTATCTTTATTGTAAATATTATAACATAATTCAAACGAACTTTCTTTAAGTAAAGTTACAAAAAGCTGTATTTTTATTTCATTGCCTGTTTTTAATGGCTTGCTATATTCCGCGCTTGTTTTTATAATTGGAAGTGCAATTTTGTCATCATTGAAATAATTTTTATTTAAGTTTAGATTTGTTAAAAATACTTCGTAAGCGGAATGTGCGAACTTAAAAACTTCAGCAAAAAAAACAATCCCTGCCGGATCACAATTGTAAAAATTTACTCTGGTATTATATTCAAACATTTTTAACCTTTAAACTATTATTCTTTTTGATATGTTAAAGCATCAGCCTATTTTTGAACTTTGAAATTAATGTTTTTCTTATTTGGTAACTTATATGCAATTAAAATTTATTTGGAAAGTAATTATAATAAATATTTTGGTTATTTATTCGGTCTCTTTTGCTCAAAACGATAGTTTACAAACAAAACCGGCTCTTTTTCCTGCCGGAGAAATAAAAGAACTGGGTAGTTTTAGAGACAGCATAAAAGAAGGTGTGTACCGCGATTATTACAAAAGCGGCAAATTGTGGAAAGAGTGGAATTTTGTTAACGGCAAAGAAGAAGGCCTTTCCAAATGGTATTTTGAAGACGGTGTTTTAAGTATGGAATGGAATTACATAAACGGTTTACTTCAGGGTAAATCCAAATGGTATTACGAAACAGGCGAATTGTGGGCAGAACCAAACTATGTTAATAACGTTCAGGAAGGTTTTACAACTACATATTACAAAAACGGAGTTATACAAGGTATCTGGTTATATAAAGGAGGCAATTTAAATGGCTTATCCAAAATATTTTTTGAAAGCGGCAAACTTGAAGTTGAAAGAATTTATGTAAATGATGTTTTAGAAGGAAAAAGTAAAGTATATTACGATTACGGCCCGTTGGCACTTGAAGCAAATTATAAACAAGGCAAACTTGACGGAATATCATACATTTATTATCCCGACGGTAAAATAAAAGTTATTGACACCTACATTAAAGGCCAAATTGTAAAACGTATCCGTTACGATATTGTAGGCCGACTTTCTAAAGTTGAAGAAAATTTTAACGAATATTACGATGAAGGAACAATAAAAAACGAATTGTTTTTCCGCGAAGGAATACGCGAGGGAATAGCCAAAACTTACTACAATAACGGATTTATTGAATCGATTGTAAACTACAAAGGCGGGTTATTGGACAGCACTTGTAATTTTTATAGCGAGCAAGGTATTTTAAAAGAAACCGCAAATTACGCTGTTGATAAAAAAGTAGGGCCAAGTATAGTATATAATAACGATGGTATTAAAGTTTTGGAGCGGAATTACAGCAATTCGATGTTAAACGGCCTTGTTAAAACTTATTATCCTACCGGCGAACTTGAATCGGAATATAATTGTATTGATGATAAAATAAACGGTAAAATTAAATATTATTACAAAAGCGGCAGCATTAAAGCCGAAGAGAACTACGCGGATAATAATAAAACCGGATTTGCTACATGGTATTACGAAAACGGTGAAATTTCCGACCAGTTAAGTTACAAAAACAATCTGCCCGATGGTGATTTTAAAACATATCATCCAAATGGTTTTTTAAAAAGAGAAGCTGTTTATACCGAAGGAATTCTTATTTCCGAAGTATTGTACGATGAAGACGGCAACAAAATAAAAACAAAAGGAAATTAAGATATATTTTTCTCCCCCGCGGCGTTTTTATCCAACACCCAAAATAATTCACCATTAACCGGATTAACATACGAAGCAGGTAATTTTTCCCATCCTTCTTTTTTGTTAATTATTATATCAACAATATTGGCTTTATTTATACCGGTCGCAAAAACAAAAACTTTTTTAGCGTTGTTTATTATTTTGCCAGTTATTGTTAATCTGTGCTGATTTGTTTTTGGAAACCTTGTTTGGGCAGTTAAACTTGTAGAATCAAATAATTTAATGTCAGCCGGAAAAATAGAAGCCACATGCCCGTCTTCACCTACACCAAGCATAACAATATCAATATTATTGTTTACCGGATTATTTAAAATTTCCTTATTTATTAAACCCGAATATCTTTTACATTCACCATTGCCAAATTGAGTGCCTTTAACAGGAAAAACATTTTTTTTGGTTTTTTTTACAACATCAAACAAATTTGTTTTAACCATCAAATAATTGCTTTCGGGGTGATCGGCAGGAACTCCTCTTTCATCTCCCCAAAAGAATTTAATCCTTTCCCATTCTATTTTGTCTTTATAATTATGGGCTAAATAATTTAATATTGCTTTAGGTGTACTTCCTCCCGAAAGAAAAAGATTTTTTGGTTTATCATCTTCATTTAGTACTGTTATTATAGTATCTGCAAACCATTCGGAAAGAGCACTTATGTCTTCAAAAGTTTTTATTTTACAACTCACAATAAACTCCATCGTTGCTTAAATTTTTACACGGATATCTCCAAGTCATTTTATCACCTTCAATTAAATCGTCAGCATTATCGGGGCCCCAGGTTCCGGCCGGATAACCATGTAACGGAGTACCATTTTCTTTCCACACTTCTATAATAGGCATTAAAAATTTCCACATTGCTATTACTTCTTCCGTACGCGCATATAATGTTGAATCTCCTTTCATGGCATCGTATAATAACCGCTCATAAGCCGAAGGAATTCGTTGAGCCGTTAAATCGGAATAATGGAAATCCATATTTACATTTTGTACTTCAAAACCCGCACCCGGTGTTTTCATCCCAATTTTTAATAATACACCTTCATCGGGCTGAATTCTAATAACCAAATAATTACACGCGTTACTTTCGCTGTTTTGCGAAAACAAAAAATGAGGCGTAGGTTTAAAATGTACAGCTACTTCCGTTACCCTTGTGGGAAGTCGTTTCCCGGTCCGTATATAAAACGGAACACCACCCCAGCGCCAGTTATCAATATAAAACTTTATTGCGGCATAAGTTTCAGTATTCGATTTTTCACTTACTCCCTGTTCCTCACGATAACCTAAAACATGTTCCCCTTTTATTGTTGAACTTACATACTGCCCGCGAATTGTCACATCATTTACTTCTTCTTTTTTAAGTGGCCTAAGTGATTGAAACACTTTTAATATTTCATTCCTTAATGAAACCGGATCGAGAGACGAAGGGGGTTCCATGGCAACCAAACCAACAACCTGCAATAAATGGTTTTGCACCATATCCCTTAACGCGCCGGATGATTCGTAATAACCTCCCCGTTCTTCAACACCAATACTTTCGGACGAAGTTATTTCGATATGATGTATATAATTCCTATTCCAAAGCGGTTCAAATATCCCGTTCGAAAAACGAGTAACCAATAAATTTTGAACTGTTTCCTTGCCCAAATAATGATCTATTCTAAATATTTGGTGTTCTTCCCATTCAGCCATTAAACTTTCTTTTAATTTTAACGCGCTGTCCAAATCGTAACCAAACGGTTTTTCTATTATTAATCTGTTCCAGCCAAAATATTCTTTGTTAAAATTGTATTTTGCTAATCCATGCGGAATTATTGAATATAAATCGGGAGGAGTAGAAAGATAAAATATATTATTTCTTTCAATGTCCAGATTTTTATGAAGTTCCAATAACCGGTTGTTTATTTTATAATAATCGCCAATATCTTTTGTGTTTAGCGGTTGATAATATAACAGTTTAATAAAATCATCCACTTGGGAAATATCTTCCTGTTTATTAAATTCAATAATAGCATCTTTCATTTTTACACGAAAAAGCTCATCATTTAACTCGGTACGCGAAACACCCACAAGAGCAAATTTTTGCGGTAATAAATTTTGCACATACAAAGAATAAATTTCAGGGACTAATTTACGTTTAGTTAAATCGCCCGAAGCTCCAAAAATTACAAATATATGATTATCCGGTTTATTCATTTTATTTTTATTATTTAGTTGTTGGATTTTGTTGCGTGTCCGCCAAACTGATTACGCAAAGCGGCTAAAAGTTTCATAGCAAAGGAATCATCCTGCCTTGATTGGAATCTGTTATACAACGAAGCAGTAATTACATGAGCGGGGACATCAAAATCAATAGCTGTTTGAACAGTCCATCTTCCTTCGCCGCTGTCTTGTACATATCCTTGCAGCTTATCTAACTGCGGATCCTCTTTTAACGCTGCCACAGCCAGTTCAAGCAGCCACGAACGGACAACACTCCCATATTGCCACGAATCGGCAACAGCAGCAAGGTTGATATCGTAAGGAGCTTTTTTTAATATTTCAAATCCTTCCGCATAAGCCTGCATCATTCCGTATTCAATACCATTATGAACCATTTTAACCATATGTCCGGTACCGGATGGACCGCAATAAACATAACCTTTTTCAGGAGCTAACGACTTAAATATTGGCAAAACATAATCAACAGCCTCTTTATTACCGCCATACATTAAACTGTATCCGTTTTGTAAACCCCAAACGCCGCCGCTTGTTCCGCAATCGACATAATTAATTGCCAATTTTTGTAAATCTTCCGCTCTTTTTTGTGTATCGCGCCAAAACGAATTTCCGCCGTCAATAATTATATCATCAGCACTTAATAATTCTTTTAGAATATCAATATTTTCGTCAACAGGTTTACCAGATGGAACCATAAGCCAAACAACTTTTTTTTCGGGCAATTTATTTACTAAATCGGCCAGAGAAGTTGAAGGAATTGCCCCTAATTTTGCAATTTCTTCTATTGTTTTTGGATTTCTGTTATAAACTACTACTTCATGTTTATCGTTTAATAACCTTTGAACCATATTAAAACCCATTTTACCAAGACCAACAAAACCAATTTTCATTTATTAACTCCTTGATATTATTTTTATAATAGATATATAACAAACTAATATATTAAATAATTCAAAAGGAACTTAAAACTATAATTTTTATTTATTTGTTGTATTTCACTTGTATTTTAAGTGTTGCGGTATATTCACCGGCTTCAACTTTACAAGTATAAATCCCTGCGGGATAATTGGTTTTAACCCATACTTTTTTGCAGGTTCCAGCTTCAAATTCTTTTTCAGTTATGGTAAAAACCTCATTATCTTTTTGATTATATATTTTTACCATAACATATAATTTTTACGGGATTTAAAAAGAAATCAAAGCGGACTGACAATTAGGATATATAGACCTTGGTTATTGTTCCTGAACAGCTAATTTTCGCTTCCAAACCCCATTCCATGTTCCTGCATATATAGTGGAATCAATTATTGTAATTGTTTTTGTAAACCCAGCGGCATAATTAAATTCATATGGTTCACCATCACGTCTATCTTTATGTAATGAAAACACATATTTGTCAGATCCGAAAAACATTTTTTTTCCCCTAAATCCAAAACAAGTAATATAGTCTCTATACCATCGCGTATTCATTTTATACCATTCAATTCCAAAATCCCATGAACGAAACGCTCCTTGATTTGTTGCAGCATAAATTACACCATCATTATACCCAAGTGCATTAATTAAACATGAGCTAATTCCTTTATTGGCTTCATTCCAATTCAATCCTTTATTAGTTGATCGAAACACACCTTTTGGGGTACCCACATAAATATTATCTTCCGCTACCATGATCGCGCTAATATAATTGGAAACTGAACTATCAGTTATTTTAAACCATTTTTTCCCTAGATCATTTGAAATATACAAACCATCGCTAGTTCCGGCGTATAGATTGTTTTTATCCACTATAAACGCGTTTATTTCCTTATTTAATAATACGTTACTTATACTTTTCCATATTTTGCCATTATTTTTAGTAAAATACACACCACTTCTTGTACCGGCATACAAAGTATTTTCATTTGTTGTAAATGTATTAATGTGTGCATTCTCCAAGCCTAAACTTGCGCTTTGCCAGCTATCTCCGCCATTGGTTGACATATAAATCCCCACTCCTTCTGTTCCTGCATATAAATAACCATTAACCGAACCAAGTGTTTTTGCAAGCGGTGTTTTTAATCCTTTATTTATTTCTATCCAATCAATTCCATTATCAAAAGAATTATATATTCGACCTTCAATTTCCGCAAATAAAACACCATTTACCGCAATAATTGCGTTTATTTCATAGTCTTTTATACTACTTGTTATTCCTTCCCAGCTTATACCATTATTCCTGGAAGTCAAACAATCCACAGTTGTCGGATAATTCGGATCTTCCACTCCCTTCATACGCAACCATATATTTATGTTATTATTATTAACAGTTAAGACATATTGTTTATTATAACTGTTTATTTTTTGCCAAACTGGCCTTGCATAAGTGGCAAGAAAAACCCCATCCGAGGTATTACACACAATATTTTTTCCAAAAACAATTACAGAAGTAATATTATTATTATTTAATCCTTTATTTTCAATAGTCCATTCGTAATTTTTTGTGGTCGCAAAATAAATACCGTTTGTTGTACCTATAATAATTGTGGAATCTAAAACCTCCATTGCGTTAATATTCTCATAATCAAAATAAGCTTTAATTTTTTTCCAATTTAAACCATAATTATCGGAACGAAAAAGACAATTGCCTGAACTGGCAAACAAATTATTTTTGTATTTAACAAAATGTGATATTTCTATTTTAGATAAACCATTACTAACATTATTCCAATTCTCGCCGTAATCGGTTGTAAGGAATACTCCATTTTTTGTTCCTGCAAATATTTTATTACCTTCTACAACAACATCGTTAACATATTTATCTTCCATCTCCATTTTAATCGAAGACCATGTTCTACCATTATTAGAGGAAAATATTATTCCACCATTCGTACAAAAATAAATACTATCGCGGTAGGCTTTTATACTGTTTGTTTTTGAATAGACTGGAAATCCGGTATTTTTAGCCTGCCAAATATTACCGTTGTTTGTTGAGTAAAACACTCCACCGCGAGTACATGCGTAAATATTCTTTTTAAACATTGTTAAGCCAAATACCGGGGCACTCATCAATCCTTTACTTATCAAACCCCAACTTTTACCTTTATCTTTTGATAGACAAACTCCGTCTGTAGTTCCAACATAAATATTGCTGCCATTACCCAATATTGAATAAATTTCGGTTTGGTTAAGTTGTTCATTATTTGCTTTATTCCAGGTGTCGCCATTATTTGCTGAAATATAAAGACCATCCATAGTACCGGCTAAAACAATATCCTTAAATATTGTTATTGTTTTTATTCTTGTATTATTTATTCCCTTATTAATTTCCTTCCAATTTTTACCGTTATCCGTTGATCTTAAAACACCTTTTGTAAAAGTAGCGGCCAAAAGGTAATTTCCTTTTATTGCCAATCCATATATTGCAGTATTCACTTGGTCATTATTAATCTTTTCCCATTTTTTTAAATCTTTTGCCGAATAATATATTCCGCCCGGAGTAGCAATAAATATTAAACTATCCGATATTGCAAAACCAAATACCGATTTGTAAATTAAACCATTGTTATATAGTGTCCACGTATAACCTTTATTGGTAGAAGTATAAACCCCTCTTGAAGTGCCTGCTAATATAATGCTATCGTAAACTGCCCAAACTGAAACATTAAATATTGGCAAATCACCTATTGATTCCCAATATTTGCCGTTTTTTGAAATATATGCCCCGCCTTCTTCAGTTCCGACAAAAAGATTATCACCATATCCAATAATTGAGTTAACCTCTCCTCCAAATAAAGCGTTGGTTTTGGTCCATTGGGGATATATTGGTTTATTTATAACCGATAAAAATAGAATAATCACTATATACAAAATAAGTTCTTTCATTTAACTCTCCCCTTACAATAGGATGTCAGTGATAATACAAATAAAAACCCACAGGCATTTAATCATTTGTTTGTTAAATAAATTTATTTTAATTCAAAATTAAGAATTAAAAATTAAAAATTATTTTCTTATTTCAATAAAACCAGCTTGCGGGTTTGGTTAAAATTACTTGCTTGTAATTTGTAAAAATATACTCCGCTGGATAAACCGTTTGCCGACCATTCTTTTTGATATGTTCCGGGTAATAATTCATCATTAAATAAAACAGCAATCTCTTTTCCTAAAGCATCATATATTTTTAAAGTCACATATTCTTTTGAAGGAATACTAAACGATATGGTGGTGGTTGGGTTAAAAGGATTTGGGTGGTTTTGGTTTAGAGTAAAATTATTTGGAATTTCTGTTATAATCTCTTCAACAGGTGTAATCATTTCGGATAGAAGCCGTGCGTATATTCCATTATAGTCTGTTCCCACGAATATGTACTTATCCGAGGCGGCCATAGTTAGAATATATCTTATATTTTCAAAACTCGTCCAAGTATCACCATTATTAGTTGAAAGGACAACACTTCCAATTTTACTCAAAAATATATTATTCTTAATAGCCACTATCGCACCGGCATTATTAAGTCCCGCATTTAATTTTGTCCAAACTTCTCCTTTAATATCTGATCTATAAAGCGAACAATGTATTACTGTAGTACCTGCATATATGTTTGAATCCGTGCAAGCCATAAAAAAGGGATCTGAGCCGGAAAAGGATTTTGTCCAATTTGCACCTTTATCTGCTGAACGATAAATGCCATATCCATTTACCGAAACAAAAAGAAGCGTGTCCATAGCCACTATGCTTGAAACATTATATCCCGGCAGCCCATTATTAACGGTTTCCCAACTCACTCCACCATCTTTAGTTACACGAACCCCATCTTCATACAGGGCAACATACAGCATATTACGCATCCGTGCAAAAGATACAGCGTATCCTGAATATAAACAAGAATTCCAGTTAAGACCATTGTCGGTTGAACGAAAGACCCCCCTCCCGTAAACACCGGCATAAATAATCGTGTCCATATTAATAAAAGTCCTCACGTCAGGATAATATAACGGTAAATTAACGCCAGACCAACTATCCCCGTTATCAATTGACCGAAAAATGCTGCCATGTTTTGTTGCGGCAATAATCATGTCACCTGTTGTATGAAGTTTTCTTATTTCTAAAAATGGAAACCCTTTGTTTTTCTCAACAAGACTTTCTCCATAATTTGTTGAAAGATGAATTCCCGTTAGCGTACCCACAAATAAATTATCATCTTTAAATATTAACGATCTTATGTCACTATAAGATAAATAATTGCTAACATGATTCCACGTATTTCCATAATCTGTGCTTTTCATCATTCCGTAAAATCTTAGTCCAATTACTAAATTGTTACCATTAACCGCAAAACTAATACAACCCTCGTTTAGAATATTCTTCCATGATGAATCGTTTAGCGTTATTCTATGCAAACCACCACCTACGGCATAAAAGGATGTATCGGAAACTGCAAAATTAAATATAGTTAAATTTAATGAGGTTTTACTCCAATCAATTCCGTTATTAGTTGACACATAAACACCGCCACCAGCAGTACCGGCGTAAATATTTGAATTAAATTCACCAAGCGATATTACTATTTTGTTTAATAAACCATTACTTATATTTGTCCAGTTTCCCCCATGGTTGGTTGAAATATAAACTCCACCCCCGTATGTTGCCGCAAAAATATTTGTTCCGGATATTAAAATCGACCTAACATCTTTTGTGGTGAGACCATTATTAACTTGCCGCCAACTCACGCCGTCATCAGTAGTAATAAATACTCCATTATCATATGAACCAGTATAAAGTATGTTCCCCGAAACCGCAAGCGTTACATTATCACCAAGATCGGTGTACCTATTTATTTTTGTCCACTCATTTCCATTTGTTGACGAAAGATAAACACCTGCCCCGGTGGATACATATAATTTTGTTCCTGATGTTACAAAATCGTAGATCGAACTACCGCACGGACCGCTTAATTGAAACCAATCACCAAATACTAAATTAGAACTGATAAAAAGAAAAAACACAATTGTGATATACTGCAAACTTCTTTTCATTCTCTTCTCCTTTTGCAAAAACAGAATTTGTTTTATACTTATTTTAAATTAATAAATAGTATATACTTTGTCAATAAACTTATAAAATAATCCCCCATTAAATATATATAACCACCCAAATTATTGTGCTAACATTTACCACTTTTTGTTTAAAACAACAAACCCCGGATTTTATTATTTCCGGGGTTTAGTTACATACTTTTATTAGTATTAAAAATCAATCAAAATTGTACAAATAATTGGGGAATTTAATCTTTTTTCCCGTATAGCCGCCCAATAAATCAGCCGGCATATCACCAACACAGGCAATTATATTATATCCTTTTTCGGTTAATTGTTTTCTTTGTTTTGTTTTATATTCGCTTGCATGCATTTTAACTTCATCTTTGTTTCTGCAAATTAAAGTATCAAATTTATTAAACCCCTGTTCAATAAGGTTTTTATATGTTGCATCGCAGGAATAATAAACCCTGCCGGTTAAAAATATTACTTTTACACCCTTTTGTAAAAAAAAGTCGTACAACCTTTTAGCCGGTTCAATTTGTTTTGCTTCTGCTTGGTCCATCCAGTTGTTCCACAAATCAAATTTATATCCAAAATCAATGGATTTAATATATGAATAACTATTTAATGCGGTTTCATCAACATCAAACACTACTATATCGTTTGGTTTTATCTGGTAATTTTCAAAATATTTAATTTCCAAATCAACAATATTATTTAACTCATCAATGTACTGTCCGTCTTCGTAATACCTTTTAACGTTTTCTTTTGCGTCAGTCATATTAAGCAATTGGTTTGTTGAACACGAACATAATAAAATTAACAAACCGGAAACTATATATTTTTTATAACTCATTAAATCCCATTTATAATATATATTTACTAAGATCTCTATCTTTAACAATTTTATTAAGTTTATCTCTAACTTTATCACCTGTTATTACAATTTCCGCCTCAGGCATCTTATCGGGCACTTCAAATAAAATATCCTCCAGTAAGGTTGTTAAAATTGTATGCAGTCTGCGTGCACCAATATTTTCAACTTGTTCATTAACAATTGCAGCAATTTTTGCAATTTCCAATATAGCGTCATGTTCAAATCTGATATTTACATTTTCCGTAGCTAACAACGCAGTATATTGTTTTAACAATGCGTTTTGCGGCAAAGTTAATATTTTAACAAAATCATCTTCTGTCAAACTTTTTAATTCAACCCGAATAGGGAAACGTCCCTGTAATTCGGGAATTAAATCGGATGGTTTTGCAATATGAAAAGCACCCGATGCAATAAACAATACATGATCGGTTTTTACAACTCCATATTTAGTGTTAACCGAAGAACCTTCAACTATTGGCAATAAATCGCGTTGTACACCTTCGCGGCTAACATCGGGACCATGTCCTTTGCTTGAACTTGTAATTTTGTCTATTTCGTCAATAAATACTATACCCGAATCCTGTACTCTTGTTACAGCTTCTTTTTGTACACTTTCCATATCAATCAGTTTTTGAACTTCTTCCTGAATTAATATTTGACGAGCTTCTTTAATGGTTGATTTTCTTTTTTTCTTCTTTTTAGGAACCATACTGCTAACAATTTCTTGTATGTTAATTCCCATATCGTCCATTCCAAATGGGCCCATCACCTGCATACCAACCGATTGGCCCACAGTATCAAATTCAATAACACGGTCATCCATTTCGCCTTTTTTTAATTTTTCACGCATCCATTCGCGTGTTTTTTCGTTTTGGGCAGCTTCCGTATTTCCGTTTTCATCTTCCGAATTTGACTTACGAACCGGAGGAATTAAAATATCAAGAAGTTTTTCCTCTGCCATTTGCTCAGCCTTTTGCTGAACATCAACAGCTCTTTCGGAACGGATCATATTAACGGCAAGTTCAACCAAATCACGTATCATCGATTCAACATCGCGTCCAACATAACCAACTTCTGTAAATTTGGATGCTTCAACTTTAATAAAAGGCGCACCGGAAAGTTTTGCCAACCGGCGTGCAATTTCAGTTTTTCCAACTCCGGTTGGTCCAATTAAAATAATATTGTTAGGCATTATTTCATCGCGCATACTTTCATCAACCTGCTGCCTTCTCCATCTGTTTCGTAATGCAATTGCAACCGATCGTTTAGCATCTGTTTGACCTATAATGTATTTATCCAATTCGTTTACAATTGAAATTGGAGTTAAATTTCGCATAACATCATTTTTAATTTTTTTCATTTAAATCCCTATTGCTTATTATCAATAACTTCTGAAACAATTCTGTCATTTGTATAAATACATATTTCAGAAGCGGTTTTTAAAGCTTCTTTTACAATTTCCTGCGCGGTTAAATTACTGAATTTAACAAGCATTTTAGCAGCGGCCAAAGCGTACATACCGCCCGAACCAATAGCTATTATTTTATCATCCGGTTCAATTACATCACCGGTACCTGATACTATAAACGCGCTGTCTTCGGAAATAATAGCAAGCATTGCTTCTAACTTGCGCAAATATTTATCCGTACGCCAGTCGGTAGCTAATTCTACTACTGCTCTGTTAACGTTGCCTCTATATTGTTCTAATTTTTCTTCAAATCTTCCAAGCAAAGTAAAAGCATCAGCGGCGGCTCCTGCAAATCCGCATAAAACTTTACCATTGTAAAGTTTTCTTATTTTCATTGAGTTTTGTTTAACAACAGTATTACCTAAAGTAACCTGTCCGTCTCCTCCAATGGCTGCCTGGCCATTATGTATAATTCCAATTATTGTTGTCGATCTTATTTTTTTCTGCAAAACTTTATCTCCTGTTTATGGCAAAGAATCTTCATTTTTTTTCCATGTTTCAACCCAATCCACAAATATAGGATCTACGGGTACGGCAAGTATTCTTCCGCCAAAACCCATCATGCGGTATACAAGCATGTTTAGGTTTTCGCATTTTAGATTAAACAAAACATTTTCGTTTACTTTTACATTATATTTTTTTGCAAGTTCAACTGTTTTTTCAACCATTTTATTTTTTAATTTTTCAGTGCGTACAACACCGCGTAACGAATCCTTTATTTCTTCAAAAGGTTTAATAACTTCATTTTTTACTTCTTTTTTATCAATTAACTTAAAAATAGAATATCCTTCATTTATTTTTAAAGGCCCGTAAATTTCACCTATATTCATATTTGCGGCAATTGAACCAATTTCGCCGTACATATTAGCGGCAAAAAATCCAAACTCACCGCCGTTTTCTTTTGTCAATGCCCTTTTAGTATATTTTTTAGCTAAGTCCCTAAAATCTGCACCCTTATCAAGTTCTTTCATTACTTTTTCAATATCATCCAAATTATCAGTTAATATCTCTAATATATTAACCATTAACGGTGATGAAATGTTCTCTTTGTTTTTTTCGTAATAATCTTTTAATTCATTTTCCGAAAGTTTTGTTTCTTCAATAAAATTATTTTTTACCATCTTGGCTAAAAAGTTTTCACGCCACATATCAATATCTTTTTTAACATCCGGTAAATTTTGCAATCCTTCTTTATATCCTTCCCGTGCTAACATTTCATTTTCAATAAATCTTTTCACCCGTTTTTGAAGTTGAAGTCTAATTGTATCGGCATTTGCCGATATTCCGTAAAACCCTTCGTAAAAGAATTCACGTAAAAACTGAAATACCGTTATAGGTTCAGTTTCAAATTTAACAAAAATCATTTTTAATGTATCGGCAGTAAGTGCATTTTCAATTTTAGTAAAATCTTCTGCGGCTAAATTAATTTTATCGCCGTCTTTTATATTGTTTTGTTTTTTTGTTCTCTGTAAAACTTCAATAACTTTGTCTGCTATACTCCAAAATAAATAACCATCGGCATTGACCTGCTTACCCCTGAAAAATTTATTGTAAAACTGCTGATACGATTTATCTAAAGCCCTGTCTTCCACAAGTTTTTTAGCGTTATTCGCTTCTTTTTGGAATTCTTCCGAATCTTTAAAGTTTACCTTAGCTTCGCTGGTTAACCGAAAAATGTACCATTCATCTTTGTAACTAATTGGTGCCGTATATCCGCCCACGCTTAAACTAAATAAAGCATCTTCAATTTCTTCTTTCATCATTCCAAAACCAACCTCAATTGGGGCAGGCTGGTATTTAGCATCAGGGCGTTTTGCTAAAATAGAATCAAACGGTTCACCGCCGGTTAATCTTTTATATAAACCATTTATTTCTTGTTCGTCTTTGGCAAAAATAAAATTAACAAGTAATTTGCGGGTTATTTTTGAATAGGCAAACTGAATACTTTTTTCATTTACTTTTGCTTTACTTTCTATTTCTCTTTTAAATAATGCATCGCGGACATACATTTTTTCTAACGTTTTATAAGTATATTTCATTACATCACTTGTATCGTAACCAAGTTCCTGACCATATAACGCCCATATTTTTTCGGCAATTATTGTATAAAACTCTCTATTACGAAACGCCATTTCATCCTGCTGTTTCCCTTGTGTCATTTTTGGAATTAGTTCGTACCTTTCCACAAATTCATCAACAGTAAAATCTTTATTTCCAATTTTAGCTAAAACATTATTGGTGCTTTCCTGAGCATAAACCCAACTCACACATAATACAACCAAACATAACACATAACTTACTTTTTTCATGCTACTTCATCATTATTTATTAAAAATTTTAACCGGAAAAATCATCGGCACTTTATTTTGGTATTCTATATATTTTTCACCAAACATTTGAACAAGTTTTTTTTCTTCATAATACGAACCTATAAAAAAATATGTCGTAATACAAATAAACAATATAAAATCGAATAAGTCCATGTATGGTCTGAATCCTAAAAATATTATCGAGAAAAAATAAATGGGGTGTCTTGAATATTTGAATATTCCATCCGTCCTTAATTCTGCTTTTTCATCAAGTTGTTTAACATTATAATCATTATTTACATATCTAATAATTTGACTGATTCCTAAAAACTCTTTACCGTTAATTTTAAAGCCTGTATAAACCAAACCATAAAGACCGGAAAATTGAAATAGTAAAATAATAATATCAAACGGAAATTGTAAGTCGTAAATTATTACATCGGGTTTTGGCATAATTACATAAATTGCATAAAACACAATAATTGAAATTATATTATAAAAAAGTCTGTAAAAAGCTATTTTGGGCCCTATGGATAAAACGAGTTTTTCTTTAAACTTAATTGAAGCCAAATAAGAGTGAAAAAAAGCAAAAACCAGAAACAATCCCGCAATAAGCAGAATATTTAGTACAATCATCATAATTCTTTTCTTAACCGGGCAACGGGAAGTTTTAATTGCTCTCTATATTTTGCAACTGTTCGGCGTGCAATATGTATTCCTTTGTCCTGCAATAAAGAGGCTATTTTATCATCGCTATGCGGATTTTCTTTAGACTCGCCAAGTACAATTTCTTTTATCAGTTCACGGATGTGTCTGTTGCTTATTTCATCACCGCTATCGGTTGAAAGACCTTCGCTAAAGAAAAACTTTAATTCGTGTATCCCTTGCGGACTTTGCACATATTTACCGTTTACAACTCTGCTGATAGTTGAGATATCCATTTCAATTTCTTCAGCTATATCTTTATAAATCATTGGTCTTAACGATCTTGGCCCTAATTCAAAAAACTCGTACTGTTTTTCTACAATAGCACGCATAATTTTCATTAAAGTTTGTCTTCTTTGTTCAATAGAAGCTAAAAACCATTTAGCCGATTCATATTTTTCACGTAAAAATTTATGAGTCTCTTTTTCACGTTCCGATATTTTTCTTTTTCTTTTATTACCGCTTATATAGTCCAAATATGTTTGGCTTAATGTAACAGACGTGCCATATTTATCGTTTAACGACACAATATAATTTTTATCAACCTTTTCAACAATAAAATCGGGTGTAATCTGATTTGTATGTTCGTTAAGTATGTTTCCTTCACCCGGTTTTGGGTTTAATTTTTGTATCAAATCCAAAGTTGAGCGTAGTGTTTCGGTAGTTAAATCCAGTCCTTTTTTAATATTATCAAATTTTTTATTAAAAAAGTCATTGTAATAATCTGTAAGAATCTTTTCAGCTAAATAAGAATAATAAGGATCAAAAGATGAACCTTTAATTTGTATTAGCAAACACTCCTGTAAAGTTCTAGCTCCAACACCCAATGGTTCCAAGGTTTGTATTTTTTTTAATACTTCTTCCGCTTGTTGAATTGTTACTTCAATTCCGTCAAACATGTTAATATCTTCAACAAGTTTAGCCATATCCAATTTAAAATAACCGGTAATATCCAAACTTTGAATAATTACCTCACCAATTGAATATTCCTCTTCCGTCAGGTCAAGCATTCGGAATTGTTCCAACAAATTTTCACTTAAACTAATTCTGCTGGGGGCAATTGGCTGTAATCTTTCTTCTTCTATTGTTTTTGAATAACGGTCTTCATCAATACTTGCGTCATTCATATAATCTTCAATATCAAATTCGTCTTTGCTTTTATCAAAATCATCTTCTACATCATCTAATGTTGCGTCATCTCTGTCTTCTGTTTCATCTAAAGACATATCCATATCTTCTAATAAAACTTCTTCCAAAAATGGATTAAGCTCTAATTCCGTTTTTATTCTTTGTTCTAACGAAAGTGTATTTAACTGCAGCAATTTTTGATATTGTATTTGCTGCGGTGATAATTTTTGTGATAATCCAAGTTTAAGATTTAGAGATAACATTTCTAACCTCTCGCTGATTTTTCTAAAAGATTATACCATTTATGACCATATTGCCTAATTAAAGCATCTTTACAAAACTCATAAATGCTTAAATTAGTTTCAAGTCCGGTTATTAAAGCCGGTACACATTCATGATATCTTTCAAACTTTAATACATCTCCGCCAAATTTATTTATCCTAATAGGAAATAAATGGCACGAGATGGGTTTTCTAAAAGTTATTTTTTTATCAAAATATGCTTTTTCTATACCACATTTAGCAACGCTTCCTTCAAAATAAACAAACACACAATCCTGTTTATTTACACTTTTTGTCATCAACATATCATCTTCGCTATCCCAAAATCCTTCTTTTTCAATAATGTCAATACTTCTTTTAGGTATGTACTCTTTTATTATGGCAAGATCTTTATCAATTAAATCCACTTCCTCCCTGGTTATAGGGGCTCCATAGCTGCTTTCAAGTGTGCAGCATGCACCATTACATTTAGTTAAATCACATGTGAATTTTACTTCCATTATTTCTTTATTAACTAAAACTTTATCTATTTCTTCAAATTTTTTATTCATTTTTAATTTTAATAATATTTGGAATAATTTTTGTTATAAAATAAGAAAAATCTTAAACTTTATAAAGTCTTTTATTATTGTTAGAACACTTTTTTAGCTTGTTTTTATAATATAATCAATTATTAAGTTATCTACAAAAGTATTTGTTTAATGGGAAAAGATAAAAAACTGTTTGAATGATGCCGCTAAAAAGATATTACTTGTTATTATTCAAAATCATTGATAATAACATTTGAGGTTTTTTTATATTGCGATTGTTTTATTTTGAACATAACCGAATCGGTATGCAGGGCAAAAACAACTAATGGAATTGTTTGAAAAAACAATTTAACATCCAAAACAAAAGAAGCATTTTTGGAATAAAAGAGGTCGTTTTTAATTAAATTTTCAACTCCTTCTTCTCTACTGCCAAAAATCTGCCAATAACCCGAAATACCCGGTTTATTGTTGATTGTATTACGTAAGTTATATAATTCGGGTTTTTGTTCTTTTATTATGGTTAAATCGCGTATTGTAAAAGGACGAGGACCTAATAATGACATCTCGCCTATTAGAACATTTAACAACTGGGGAACTTCATCTAAACCGGTGCGGCGTAAAAATCCTCCAATAGGAATCAAATAACGGCTTAAATCGTCTTGAATAAAAACTTTACGATTTGTACTATTAATATTATTACTATACAAAGTTTTTAACTTAATAATTCTAAAACGAGGTTTTTCAAGCGTTAAACACCTGTCTTGCAGATAAAATGGAAATTCCTTTGACTGCAAATAAATTAAAATGGCAAAAAATAATATTACCGGCAAAAATACCACAAGCAATATTATTGAAATTATAAAATCAAAAGCCCTTTTTGATAACCCATAAAAATATTTATTAAAATTTGGGTTCATATAAAAATAACTTATTAAAAGAATTATCTATTATTAAATAACAATAAAATGCATTATTAAATTCCAATTAATAATATAGTGTTATTTTTTAATTTTTGAAACAAATTTATATTAACTAAGTATTAATTTTGTCAAATACATCAAATAAAACGCATAAATCACCCTGTTTAATTGTAAATATTTTGTAAAAATTAGGCCGACTAGTGTCCCATATTTTTTAATCAATTAACAGTCTTCCTCAACGTGGATGATTAAATTTTAAATTATTATTAATCATGAGTTATTTAACCATTAATAAAAAAATCTTTTATTAAAATCATGGAAATATTTTAACCTGGCAAATCATGGTTCAAAATCATGGCAATCATAATAATCACATAAATCATAGTTCAGACAAATGTCAAACTCATGGTAATAAAATAATCCATAAATTGACAATAATAATGTCACCACCTTCAGGGTTTTAGGTTGCAAGGGTATTGGTTTTCCTACAATAATGCCATCCCTTCAGGATTAAAACAAAACAATACAGATGCTTCTAATTCGGGGAATTATGACATATTTGTAAAATCCAATCTGTGTATATCACGCCTATTCAGCGCAAATCTGCGTTCTATGGTTTTATTTTGAACACTGACAAAGCTGATTTTGCAAAATTGGAATCTATGTTTGTGTTATAGTCAGTCATAAGTCCTTAAATGTTTTAAATTAAAAGAATAGGTAACTATTCCATAGTTGTTTGGTGAGTTGGGGTGTTGCTGGTTACAAATAAACCACTCTTCCAGAGTGGGTTTGATAAGATGGTTTTTATAGATAATCGGGCTGTAGTCAACAACCACCTGTGTCAAAATCATGGCAATCATAATAATCACATAAATCATAGTTCAGACAATTATTAATCAGTGTAAATCCGTTAAATCTGCGTTATCAGCGTTCCATTATTTATTAATCAAAGCCAAAACAATTGAACACAGAAAACACGGATTGGGCAGATAACCGCAGATAGGAATAATTAAAAATCAGCGTAAATCCGTTAAATCCGTGTTATCAGCGTTCGGTTATTTATAAAATTATGTTTTTTACAATCTTTTAATTCATAATTTATAATTCATAATTTATAATTCATAATTTATAATTCATAATTTCCTTTTAATCCCGGTTCAGACAATCTTTTAATTCATCATTCACAATTCATAATTCATAATTATATTCTTGCATTAAATTTGTTTGGGTTGTAATTTGTAAGTTGATATTTTCGGAGATTATTATGTTAAATTATGTTTGGCTTGGATTAATTATATTAGGACTTGGCACAGCTATTTCGTACGATATTGTTGATGATTTTAACGATACATATAAAAACGGCAAAGAACTTTCCGTATTAGTATCGTATTCTAAAGCCGGCGATATTAACACAAAAGCAGCTGAGGTTTTACTTTTAATAAAAAAAGAGAGTTTTAATAAACTATACGGCACAAAACTAAAAGAAGACTTAACTGTTAAATCTTCAGTTTCATATTCTCCCAAATCAAAAACACATTCCTTTTATTTTAAAACAGATGATAAAACCCCCGTTATATGGTTAAAATCCGCCGCTGCAAATGGCGAAAAAGATGATTTGATAGGCACAATAAAAATTGGCCGTTTAACGGATAGTTTAACTTATTCCGCTAATTTGCTTCTCGAAAAAGTTAGTTTTATAAAAATGCGCGAAATTACAAAATCCGCACTTGGTATGGCTAATACTGCCGTTGAAATTGTTCTTGGTTTAATAGGAATTATGGCGTTATGGCTTGGAATAATGAAAATTGCAGAAGAAGCCGGTGTTATTAATTACATTGCAAAAGTAGCCAAACCGCTGATGGGCTTTTTATTTCCAGACGTACCAAGTACTCACCCCGCATCCGGCGCAATGATAATGAATTTAGCCGCTACTTTTTTAGGGCTTGGCAACGCCGCTACACCTTTTGGTATTAAGGCCATGGAGGAACTAAACAAACTTAACGATAAAAAGGATACCGCCACAAATGCAATGTGTATGTTTTTAGTACTGAATACTGCCAGTTTTGCATTAATGCCGGCTACGGCAATTGCATTACGAGCAGCTTCCGGAAGTTCTGAACCCGCAATTATTATTGGCACTACAATGTTTGGATCTTTTTGCGCAACTGTTGCCGGAGTATTTTTTGTTAAAGTTTACGAAAAATTCCCACTTCGATTTTCCGAAATGGTTAATTGGGTTAAAACCAGCACAAAGTTTTTTATAAGGTTATTTGTTTTAGCCGCAATTATAGGGGTTATTTATTTTACGGGTCTTTTTGCGTTTTTGGCTAAATTTGTTAATGGCGAGTTAATTAAAAACATTATTCAAGTAATTTCTACTTTGGCAATTCCGGGTATTATTGCAATTTTTGTTACAATAGGCTTCATTAAAAAAGTAAAAATTTACGAAACTTTTATTGAAGGAGCAAAAGAAGGATTTAGCGTTGCAGTTACCATAATTCCTTATTTGGTTGCTATTTTGGTCGGTATAAGCATTTTCCGCACAGGTGGTGCAATGGAATGGTTAATATATGTTTTACGTCCCGTTACCGATTTAATTGGTATGCCTGTTGAAGTTGTTCCTATGGCATTGATGCGTCCTCTTTCAGGAAGTGGCTCGCTTGGTATTTTAGCAGAAATAATGAAAGTTCACGGCCCTGATTCGTTTATTAGTGTTTTAGCAGGAACTATGTTTGGAAGCACAGAAACCACATTCTTTGTTTTGGCTGTTTATTTTGGCGCCGTTAACATTAAAAAAACCCGTTATGCATTAGCAGCCGGATTATTTGCCGATATTTGCGGTTTTATGGCAGCTATATTTATTGTTCGTTTATTATTTGGAATTTAAGCTATATAATTTTAAACGTGTTTCAATTTAGCAATTATTTTTTTACATTCAGTTTATGATTAATAAAAATTTGTAAGCCGAGTGAAAAATGGGTGATTTGACAAAACTACGCGAAGTTGCGGACCATTTAACAAGTATTGGCAAATACGAACGGGCTTATTATGTATACGATGAAATTTACAATCAAGTTTGGTCTGCAATTGGTTCCGTTCAAAGCGGTATAAATGATTTTTCCCGTTCCTATTTAATACATAATTTCCGTTCCAGCATTGAATTTAAAAATATGTTTTTAACCAATGCTATTAATACCATTTTTATTAAATGGTTTGAACTGGATATTGAACAGACACTAAATGAATTTATTTTTACAATCTACGGAAGACTCCAGTGTGTCAGCTATTCAAAAATTTTAATTACCGAATACCCTCCTTTTAATATTTACAGCGAGTTTTTATTATTATACGGTTTAATATTAAACGCTCCCGATTCAAAGTGGGTATCCTTTGTGTACGATTTTATCTCTCCAATTATTGACGATTCGAAAATAAAAAAACTGCGTACAAATTATCCCGAACCTAAGGTAATTAAAAATATTATTGATTATGCAAATAACATTAAAACCACTGACTGGTATTTTTTAAATGTTTTAATGTTAGATTATATGAATGAACTTGGTGAAAATAATACTCATTTATACAATTCATTAAAACGTATTGTTGGAAAATATAATTTTGGCACAAACAACAAACGTAGTCACGATAATAATAAATACGAAAGGTATGAGAAATACGAGAAATATGAACGTTATGAAAAGTACGAAAAATATGAATCGAGAAATAATAACAAATCGGATGAGTTTGATTTTAATAATGCTTCCGAAGAAGAGAAGGCGCGATATTTTGGCAAAATTTTAGGATTAAAGGGCAAAATAACAAAAGCTGAAATAAGAGAACAATATTTGCGCACCATTTCAAAATATCATCCCGATAAAGTTAATAAAATGGGTGAAGAAATTATTGAACTGGCCGAAAAGAAAACTAAAGATATTAACGCTGCTTATTCCTGGCTAAAAAACAAATACAACCTTTAATTTTGAGTCTTATTCCCCCTGAAACGCTCCAAATGTTGAATTATAACTATTTAGCTTTTTATTGCCAAAAATTTTAGTTATTTTTAAAGTTTATTTTCAAATTAATTAGGTAAAAATGGATATTAGGAATATTGCAATAATTGCACATGTTGATCATGGCAAAACAACATTAGTAGATCATATTTTAAAACAATGCGAAGTTTTTAGATCAAACCAAGTCGTACGCGATTGCTTTTTAGATTCTAATGACTTGGAACGTGAAAGAGGTATTACAATTCTTTCCAAAAACATCAGCGTTGTATATAAAGACGTTAAAATAAATATTATTGATACACCGGGTCACTCCGATTTTGGCGGTGAAGTTGAACGCGTATTAAAAATGGCTGACGGCGTTTTACTTTTAGTAGATGCTTTTGAAGGTCCTATGCCTCAAACACGTTTTGTATTACAAAAAGCATTGGAATTGGATTTATATCCAATTGTTGTTATTAACAAAATTGACAAACCCGATGCTCGTCCTGCTGAAGTATTAAATGAAATATACGATTTATTTTTTGAACTTGAAGCTGATGATCATCAATTAGATTTTCCTATTGTTTATGCAAGTGGAAGAAACGGCTGGGCGGTAAATAATTTAAGTGAACCTGCCGAAAACCTTCACCCTTTAATGGATACTATAATAGCAAAAATACCTGCTCCTACAATTTTAGAAGGTCATTACCAAATACAAATTACATCGCTTGATTATAGCGATTATGTTGGTCGTATTGGCATTGGAAGAGTTTACCGTGGTAAAATTGCAACCGGAATCAATTCGGCAATTATTAAACGCGATGGTTCAATAAGCAAAGCTACAATCAAAAAACTTTTTGCGTTTGAAGGTATTACTAAAAAAGAAGTCAACGAAGTTGAATGCGGCGATATTTGCGCAATTGTTGGTATTGATAAAATTGATATTGGCGACACCGTAACCGATGCTGAAAACCCTGTTCCACTACCAATAGTTAATATCGATGAACCCACAATGAGCATGATTTTTTGCGTAAACACTTCTCCCCTTTACGGCAAAGAAGGCAAATATGTAACATCACGTCATTTGCGCGACAGATTATATAAAGAACTTGAACAAAACGTTGCTTTACGTGTTGATGAAACTTCATCGGCAGATACATTTAACGTTTCAGGAAGAGGTATTTTACACCTTTCCATCCTTATTGAAAACATGCGTCGTGAAGGATATGAACTTGCAGTAGGTCCACCAAAAGTTATTTACAAAATGATTGACGGTAAAAAAGCCGAACCTATTGAATTGCTTACCATTGACGTATTGGAAGAATATGCAGGTAAATTAATTGAACTTGTAAGTTCAAAAAGAGGCGAGTTGATTAAAATGGAAGCTAAAGGTTCTATGACTCGTTTGGAATTTAAAATTCCTTCACGCGGGTTAATAGGTTTACGTAATAAAGCATTAACTATTTCTGCAGGTGAAGCGGTAATGCATCATCGCTTTTATCAATACGAGTTTTTTAAAGGCAATATAAATTTCCGTCAAAACGGAGTTCTTATTTCAATGTCCGATGGTGAATCCACAGGATACGCAATTGATTCGTTACAGGATAGAGGCAAGTTTTTTATTGAACCGGGCGAATATGTTTATACCGGACAGATAATTGGCGAAAACAATAAAGATATGGATATTGAAGTTAACGTTCAACGCGGTAAAAAACTTTCAAATATGCGTGCCAGCGGCAGTGATAAAGCAATTAAACTTACTCCCGCTATCAAATTTTCTTTGGAAGAAGCATTAGAATACATAAAAGATGATGAATTAGTAGAAGTTACACCAAAATCTTATCGTATCCGCAAATTATATCTCGATTCAAATACACGTCGCAGATATAACTTTGGTAAAGAAAATATCGCCCAAGTATAAATTATTTATATAATTTTACCATAAAAGCCGCTTTAATTAGCGGCTTTTTTTTGCACTTTAATTTTTATCACAATCGTATTCAACCATACATTTTTATCTTTCAAAAAACTCTTAATATTCACCCCCTATTAAAATATCAACAATATTGAAAAAACACAGCCATTATATTATAAAAACTTTTATAATATCACATTCTTATTATAATAATTCCCAAAATAATTTCACTTTTTTTTAGGAATCATTAAATTGCAAGTATAAAATAAAATATTTATGAACTTTTAAGAGGGAATAATGAAAAAACGATTTCTGATTGCATTTTTATTTTTACTGAATGGATTAATTAATGCACAAATAGGTGAATATGCGCTTAAGTTTGACGGTGTTGATGATTATGTAAATTGCGGCAACAGCGAATCAATTGAAATTACAGGTGATATGACAGTTGAATTTTGGATTAAACCAATTGCTTTAAGTTCAGATGACATTGGTATTATTACAAAAAGAACTTCTTTTGATGAATTAGACTGGGAGATCTACTATAAAGGCAGCGCAACAAACCCACATATTGAAATGTTGCTTGGTTCAAATGGGGCCAATCAATTATTTACTTCAAATACTTATTCATTAGCAATTCAAAAATGGTATCATATTGCTGTTACAAAAAGCGGAACAACTTACAAACTTTACATTGACGGCAAAGTGATTGCTTCTGATATTGGCCCAAACCCTATACCTGTTGGTATGACGCATGACGTGCTATTTTTAGGCACTATTCAAGGAAGTGGTTTTTTTAACGGATATTTAGACGAAATACGAATTTGGAATACTGCACGTTTAGTTGATGAGATAAAAACAAACATGTTTAAAGAGATTGGTGCTGACGCAAATTTGAAAGCATATTATAAAATGAGTGATGGCTCCGGAGTTTCATTAACAGATAACAGTGGAAATAGCAATACCGGAACTTTGTTTAATAGTCCAAACTGGTCAGTTTCCGGGTGTTTTGCAGGAAGCCGCAACGCTTTAGATTTTGATGGTGAATCTGATTATGTAGAAGCCAACAATATTCCTTTAACAGGTGATTTCTCAATAGAATCTTGGATTTACACCGGCAGTAATGCAAACATGAAATTGATTAATCAGGCAACTCTTGCAGAACCAAATTTAGGCTTCGTATTTGGGATTGTTAATTTCGGTTTGTACATTGAAATAATGAATGTGGTTGAACCAGATATAATTCAAAATACAATACCGGCTAATCAATGGGTGCATATTGCAATGACGTATAATAATACGGAAAAAAAATGTATTGGATACGTTAACGGTGTAAAAGTTACCGAGGGAACAGGTGCTAACTCCTATGCCAATAGCAGCAGTCCACTATATCTTGCAACCGCCTCATGGAGTCCGGGAGTGGACTTTAATTTTACAGGTAAATTAGACGAGGTAAGAATTTGGAATTGTGTACGAACTGAATCGCAAATAAGAGAATACATGATGAAAAACCTTGCTGGCAATGAAGCAGGTTTAGCTGCATATTACAGATTTGACCATTATGATGGAACAACTTTATATGATTTAACAAGCAACGGTTTTAATGGCATATTAACATATATGGATGAAGCCAGTGACTGGGTAACATCTTCCGCTTTTAACACATGGATAGGCGGCGAAAGTAATGTTTGGGGCACCGCAGCTAATTGGAGTAACGGAATTCCTGTTGCCTCTGACAATATTGGTTTATATAAATGGAACTTAGGGGAGGAATGTACTATTTCCGGAACTCCTGCTGTAAATAATATTTTGTTTTCATCAACCGCTTCTCCTTCAATTAACAGCACCCTTGATGTAAACGGAAATTTATTGCTTGAAAAAGATATAAATTTACAGGAAAATCAACTAATTGATTTTGTTACAACAGGCTATCTATCTGAAGGGGCAAGTCATCTTACAGGATCCGGCCGACTGACTCATTCTCTTTCAACATCAGAGGCATTAACAAGTTATAATAATATTGCCGGATTTGGTTTATTTTTAAAAAATAATGGAAGTAATATAGATATTATTAACTTAAATATTACGCGAATAATTGGTGACCAGTATGAAGGTTTCACAACAGCGGTAAAAAGAGCTTACATTTTAGGTGACTGTACAACACCCATTGATGCAAAATTTTATTACGATGAAAGTGAATTTTCGGATGGAACAACCGAAGGTGATTTAAGGTTGTTTTGTTCAAGTGATAACGGAATGTCTTGGACTAAGATAGAATCTGCGACACATAACCAAACAGATAATTATTTTGAGGTTCTAAATGTAATCCCAAATCGTATTTATACTTTTGCCGATTATACATCCCCTCTTCCTGTTGAACTTAAATCTTTAAGCGCAACAACACAAATTGATAAAGTGATTTTAACTTGGCAGACAGCTACCGAAATAAACAATTATGGTTTTGAGATTGAACGAAAACTTGCTGCTGACGGAAATAATAAAAACTTTACGAAAATTGGTTTTGTTAATGGAAACGGAAATAGCAACTTATTAATTGATTATATTTTTACTGATAATAATGTTAAACCCGGCAAATATTTATACAGATTAAAACAAATTGATAATAACGGAAACTTTAATTATTCCAACAATATTGAGGTTGAAATAAATAATATTATTTCCTATAAGCTGGAACAAAACTATCCAAACCCCTTTAATCCTGAAACTAAAATAAAGTATGGTATTGAAAAAACCGGCTTTGTTTCCTTAAAAGTTTACGACATACTTGGAAAAGAAGTAACTTCTCTTGTTAACCAAGTACAAAACGAAGGCGAATACGAGATCACATTTAATGCCGCAAACTTTTCAACCGGAATTTATATATTGTCTTTAAACTCCGGTAATTTCCGTTTAAACAGAAAGATGATTTTAATTAAATAAAGTCTTTTAAATCTTAACAATTATGCCTGCTCATAAAGGGCAGGCTTTTTAAATAAACTACTAATACTTTTTTACACTTGCACATAAAAAACATCTACTTTTAAGTATTAGTAATACACTTCCTAAAATGTCCGTATTATTTTTGCTGTTATTAAACCCTAGTTATTGTTAAATTTATAAAAATAATTGAATTTTTCTTAACCTATATGCTCTTGAAAAATTAAAATATTCTTGGTATTTTTGTATATTCAAATTTTGAGAATAATATGTTACCGGAAATAAAAAAATACGCAAGCCAATATCATTTAATAATTGACCCTATTTTAGCAAATAAAATTGTAAAAGCAGATAAGGGAACATGCGAAAGCTGCGATTTCACTCGCGATTTATATAGTGTTCCTTTTGCAAATTTTGGTAGTGGAGCAAAAATGTGTTTGGGTTGTGTTGCCTCTCTACTTTCCGAAGACCACTCTCCCGCCGAAAACGATAATAGCTTGGATGATTAAAAAATACATGTGTTATTATTTTGGCAACTTATAAGCAAGAAATAACTTTTTTGTTAAAGCGAATAATACAGTTCTAAAGTCCGCTTTATTTCCATAGCTATCAATTCAGCTTTTTTAACTGGAACTCCATTACTAATCAACTTAAATTTAGCTGTCAATGTCATTTCTTTTGGCAAAACATATTCATCCGGTACAGTTTGTAAACGCAACGCCTCACGTACTGATAAACGCCTTGCTTCAGTTGGATGTAAATGCACCTCATTATTCCCATATGCAACGGTTGGACTATATCTACACCGATGAAGCCTTTTAAATGATTTTCTATCTGTATCACCTTCCGCAATTTCATTGAATTTAACTGATCTGGGATTAAAATATTCGTTTTGATTTGGTGTTGCATCATTTAAATTCTCAAAAGCAGATAGAACAATAAGTTGATTAAGATCTGAATTACTATTTAAATCTTGTTCTGATGGACGATACCCAAAGGCCCATTTTTTGGGCCAATTCATTTTTTTGGGTTGGTTATACTTTATTTTAGGCCACCGAAAAGCTAGATTATCGTCATCGGAAATTTTCAGTAATCGGTTATCCTTTTCAACTTTATAACCAGCCTTATATAATTTGTCAATAATATCTTTTCTAAAACCAACTATTGCAAGGCGAGGTCTATCCTGTGGAATACCATACTCGAGAGAATTAAGAATATCATACCAGATTATATATCCATCACGTTCCATCTCTTCAATAAGGGCAAATAGTGATTTTTTGTGATTTACATTATTCAATAATCCAGCTACATTTTCAAAAAAAATAAATTTTGGTCTAATATCTTTCATTATTTTTAGATAAGACCATATTAATTTACCACGTTCGCCATTTATGCCAGCGTTTTTTCCTCCCACAGAATAATCTTGGCAGGGTGGCCCACCAATAATTCCATCAATATATTTATATTTTTTCTTTAACAATTCTTGTGCTACAATATCTGAAGCATCGATTGGTCTTTCAATAAAAGGAATTGGTGTTTTATCAACAACTGATAAAGTATTTTCAAAATATGATTTAATGCCATAATTATAACCAACAATAAATTGCGGGTTAATTTCTACACTTGAAGAAATGCTAAATCCTTTTTTCAGAAATCCAAGGTCTAGAAAACCACCTCCAGAAAAAAGAGACAAGAGTTTATATTTAGGGCTATTATTCATCAATTCTCAGTTCTTTAATATTAAATAGGATTTCGGAATTATCGCTTTTTACATCATGATGTTCAGTTGAGGATGGTATTTTAATTACATTTGAAATACTGTTGATTTTTTGTTTTATATTTTCATTATCATTCCCAGTAATGATATTATAAAGATCTTTTTTTTGCATAAATACCGCTGAACCGACACTAAATGTTTTAATATTACCAATTATTTTTTCATGATCGGGTAAAGTTATGTTAATTTTTTTTTGATTAACCCCAATCTTTTCTATAGTATTAATAGACGCTCTGTTTTTATAATTAATTAACAAATTATAAGCATTTGCTAAAAAAGGTTCCTTCATTCTACATATGCGTTTAATTTTATAGGTAATACTCCCTGAATTTTCACTATAATTACAAAGAGAATAATCAACCATATCAGAAAATATACTTTCAATTTTCTCACTTAATACCCTCACTTCTTTTATTTTTTCAATTTGTTTTTTTATTATTTCTCTATACTCAAATAAATAATGTTCAAATTGGCGGGTATCTTCCTCGGGCACTAATGTAGTCTTTGCTTCACCATCCTTATTAAAAATACATAAATCTAAAATTCTAAAATCTATCTGTTTTTCTTTATTAAATTTAAGATGAATAAATATTTCTGGTGTAGTAAAATTTTTAAGATGTAATTCGGTTTTAGATAATGCCTCAAATTTTTTTTCATTGTAACAATCGCATTTATCTAAGAGATATAATGTGGCAATTTTCCTTTTACGTTTATTTTCGGTTGCTCTAAAGGCTATATCACAGGATTGCTCCAATAAAATGTAATATTTTTTTTCTATTCGAAATATATCCCCGGATGAAATTGGTGAAAACTTCCTATTAACAAATGTATCATAAATTTCATACTTGTCGACAGATTGGAACTCCTCTGATGTTATTCCATTCCCATCAATTTCGATTTCTGTTTTATCTAAATATTCTATTAATGGTTTATGAAATGAATCTACGGTGTCATGAAAATAATATTCAATTGCATTTTTGAGCCAAAAATTAATTCTTTCATGTGTGAGCATACCCTCTAATTTGGCTTGTTTTATGATTTCACTAATTTTAATAATGTTTTTATAGGTCAATTTTTCAGCAAAACCTATAGAATTATTTAATTTATCAATATGTAATTTTACTGTTTGAGCCAACAATGCAAGTGTCAGAACTTTGCTGATCTCTTTTTGAATATCTGAAGAATCTGTTTTTTTTACTTCGCGAAAAAAGAAATCATCAAATTTCTCAGACGAATTTACTGGATTCTCTACTCCATTAGAAGTGTATATAAATGACAAAAATTTATTTGGATACGAGGTTTGTAATGCTTTTAATAATTCGAGACCCTCTTTATCACTAGCAACACCACTACCAAGCGATTTATCTATGACAAAAAGATGAAATAGACTCTCGGTGCTAGGATGTATGAATGAATACAATTTTTTAAATTCATCAAGTTTATCAGAACCTTTATTCCAAAAATAAATCGGTACTTTTTGAAAGGAAAGAATACAACTATAAAAATCATCTCGTTTTCCTTTTTCATCATAACAACCCCAGAGCACTATATCATTCATAAATGATTTATTTTCGAAAATGCGTTCTAATTCATTAAACAACTCCACTTTTATAATTTCTTTTATTTTATCTAAATTAGTGCTTTTTATGAAACCAATTAAATCTTTTTTTTCTTCATTAATCGACCTAAGATTCAACAAAACCTCACTGTATTTATTCTGTTTTGTCGATTCAATATATTTATTAATGGATTCTAACTTTTTTGTATCAAGTAATAATATTTTTTCTAAAAACAAAGGGAATTCATTTATTACAGCAAATTCATCTTCACATATAAACACAGACGATATTGATAAATCATTACATAAATTTTCAATCAAATTCATTTTTCACCTCTTCAGTTGCATCGAAAGAAATTATAAATTTATATTTATTATTAAATTTATTTAACTCGTCAGATAAAAATATTTTTGCATTAAATGCTTCAAGCAACTTTCTAATAATATACATACCCAAACCACGGCCCTGTGGTTTACCAGATTGAAATTGAAGAAAAACTAAATCTTCGAATTGTTTTAATACTCCTGTTCCACTATCATAGTAAACAATTTGATTATCATTAGTTCGCTCTATACATATATAATCTTGTTCTTGTAATATGTATGTTTTATCCTTCAAACTTTTCTTATTTCGCTGCTCTATCCAATACAATGAATTTGAAAAAAGGTTGTAAAACAAATGAAGCAACGTACCTTTGGGGGTTAACACATTAATATCAGCTTTTTTAAAATCTAGTACAATTTTTTTTTCTATCAAAATTTTATTGTATCTAAGCTTGAAACTATTAAAGAAGTCAATCAAATTTGTATTTTCCCATTCTTCCAATGAATTTTTAGTTACAAAGGTTTTTTCTATAAACCCATAAAAATCATTGCTCTCTTTTAATTTTTCTTGCTGACTATTAAAACATCGCTGTATTGGCACAACTGTAGTTGCGCATAGTTCATCTTTTTTATTATTAAACAAATATGTTTTTAGTGTGGTAAATTTTTCTTCATAGTTTGACTTAAACGAACTAGTATAAATTATCGAATGCATTTGATGCGTTATCATTTCAGTAATAAGTCCATTAGCCATTAATTTATAATTATTGAAACTTTCAATTTCAATTTCTTTTTGCCTATTGACTATTAACCCCAAATTATGGTCATAAGTATTAACCACATGATAGAATTTTTGAATATTTTTGTTAAATTCTTCTATTTCTGTTTCATATTTTGTCAGGTAATTAGATTTTGGTTGTTCTTCAGGATTTTCAATCTTTAGTTTTAGGGTTTTTAAACTGGTTGCAAATTTAATAATCTGTTTTTGAACATTTTTAATCTCTAATTTTCCTTCTTTTGTTTCTTCTTGCAACTGTACTAGTGATTTCTTTGGAATTAGTTTCTCTTCCTTTAGTATTTCATTCACTAATTCATTTGCTCTTATTGTCAAAGTATAAAAAATCTCATTGATGATTTTATCAAGCAATTTATGAAGAATAAATTTATACTTGCTATCAAGCATTCCTTCTCTAGAGCTAGTTTCATTAATGTATTTTTGTTTTTCATCATTTATATTTATATATCCTACAATATTCCCTAATTCAAAACGGTAAAATTGCTGCCCTGTAGTTCTTTTAAATTGAAAACTTAACCAATCATCGTTCTTATTGCCAATAGTTCCTATTCTATAATTATTTCTATATAATTTAATGCCGCTGAAATTATTCAATATTTTTTTTATGCTATCAATTTTTAATGTCTTTTTTAGATAGCCAGTTTCTTTTGCCGCTGAATGTGCCATGTTAAACAATTTTTGTTCTCGTTTAAAAGACAGCAATTTTACATTTATCGGGAGCAATTTATATTTAGGACTATTATTATTGTCTTCAACTGAATTCTCTATTATATATTCTAATTCATTTAAAGCTAAAAAATTTGTAAGACTATAAACTTCATGCAAGTTATCAAACCTATTCTTATATTTTTTTAATAAATCGAGATAAACCATCGGGGTTTTTAAATACTGCCCATAAGAAGTTGCATCAATATTTTTTCTATGAATTCGTTCAATAAACCATGGTCTTATCTCCATATTTATGTAAACGCTGCTATCATTATTAATATTTGCTTCATAAACGGCTTCTGCTAATTCTAATGCAAATTTTGGCATTTCATATTCAACATTAAAATTATTGTAGTAAATTTTTGTTTTTACCTTAGATTTGACTTCGGCGAAAGGTGAATAAATAAAACTTATTGTGGAAAGTAAATTTTCGTTTATTTTAACATTCGTAAAGTCATGTTTTTCGTTCGTTAAAGGATTCTCATTTTCATCCAAAAAATATTTATTTATTTCAATTTTACTTTCATCTATTCCAACCATCCAAATTCGTGTGTATGATGATAAAACATTTGTTTCTATTTTGTACAATGGTATATCATGTTCAGTATCTTTTGCTATTTTTTCCCAATCAAAAAAGGCAAAATTTAACTTATCCTCTCCCTCAATTTTAGTTTCAATAAACATTTTTTTACTAATCCGTTGTGTTGACAATCGTCCTAGTCCTTTAGAACCTAAAAAAATCTTATTAGTATCTTTGCTTTCTTTTTCCTTATAGCGTGTGCCAACTTCGCAAAACGCATCTTCCAGCACTTCAGCTGTCATTCCAGTTCCGTTGTCTTCGATGACAATAAGTTGATGAATTTTTTCGCCTTGATTTGCGTCTCCTTTAACAAGACACGACTCCATTAAATCAATAACATTTTTGTCTATAGGATAGTTAAAATTATTATTATCCAAATCATTTATAGTATATAGAAAATGCATTCTAATATCAGTTGCTGAAGCATCATAGGAGTTTTTAATTAGTTCAGAAAAAGCAATTTCATCGGCTGTAATTAAATCCGCCCCCAGATGTTCTACAACCCTTGAATTAAATTTAATTTTCATACCCGTCTCTAAAATTTTTAAGAAATTAAAAAAAAACATTATTGACATTAAAATACATTTATTATCTTTTTTTTCAAAACATTGTATCAAAAATAATTTAATAAATATTCTGACTTTTTGTTTTGACAAACAGAATATAGTGGATTTTGAATTTGCAGAAGCTTAACTAGATGATTTTTCCGTTTCCCTTTGCCCAAAATTTTAACAAACCGGAATAATATATTAAAACCTTGTTGAAAAATTCAAGTTCATCGTGGAAGGCATTGCCGGTTTTTGGCTTATATCAAAATTTACATTCCAGCCCAATTCGGTATTAAGGTTTTTATTATGTTTATTAACTAATCTAACAGCGTTAATAACACTTACAATTCTGTTTAAAATTAATGCGCCAACTGCAAAACGTACATTGTTATATGCCTGTTCGCTGGATGTCCACAAATTTCTATATTCTTTTCTTAAATCATTTGTTTCCCAATTCCAGTAATGAGTATGTGTGTCGTATATTTTAGTGTAATCTCTGTTTAATTCCTTTTCTCTGTTATATTGATCAACACTCATATAACCGCCTACCCTGGCAAAAAAGTCTTCATCTTTGTTATCAACATTAACTCCGCCTTTAGAGGATGCAAATGATTTATAATTATCTTCCTGCCATTTTCCGTATACATTAAATCCAATAACAGCACCCCAAAACACACCGTCAGCTGCAGTTAAATATTTTCCAATTGTATAATCTCCGGCATAAAGTTCACCCATGCCCGGCAGTAATATCGAATAAGCAACCGCAAGCATTGTACTTTTTTTTCCGCTTTCGCTAAAATTTATTGTGGGTTGTAATTCAGTATTTACATTTTTTATAACCATCTGATTTTTTAAACTGTTTATACTGTTAACCTGCGGAAATAACACAGCCGGAAAACAAAGAATAATTGCAAAAACAACTGCCGATTTTTTCATTTTGTACCTGTTAATTATTATCAATTAAATTTACAGCTTCCGAATAACAAATATTATCTTCAACTCTGTTTATTCGCACTTTTATCAATTTATTTATAAATTCTTTATTAAATGGAATTGCAACACGCGCATAGTTTGATGCAAATCCTTCCAAATATCCACTATGATTTTCTGTTTCAAACAAAACTTCAAATTCCCTGTTTACTAATTTACTTAAAAATTCGTTATGTTTCTTTCCACTTAATATCCGAAGTCTATAATTTCTTTCTTTTTTTACTTCTACCGGCACTTTATTTTCCATTTCAATAGACTTTGTATTTGGTCTATCCGAATAAGTAAAAACATGCAGGTACGAAATTGGTAAATCTTTCAAAAAATTGAAAGTCAATAAAAAATCCTCTTCTGTTTCGCCGGGGAAACCAACTATAACATCTACACCAATTCCAACGTCGGGAATTGTTTTATTAACTTTATTTATTAACTCCTCATAAAATGGAACATTATATCTTCGCTGCATTTTTTGCAAAATTTTTGGACTTCCATTTTGCAGCGGAATGTGAAAATGTTTGCAAAGTTTATCGTTTTCTTTTGTTAAATTAAGTATTTCATCAGTAAGCAAATTAGGTTCAATGCTGCTTATTCTTATTCTAAAACTTCCCGGCACATTAATTAGGTTGATTAATGCGGCGTAAAAATCAGTATTTATATATTTACCGTAATCACCAACGTTAACACCCGTCAATACAACTTCTTTATAATTTTGTTCAATTAGCTCGGTAAATTTTTGTACTAAGGCTTCAGGGTTCATACTGCGGCTTTTACCCCTGGCAAGCGGTATTGTACAATAGGAGCATTTGTAATCGCATCCATCCTGAATTTTATAAAACGCACGTGTTCTTGTATCGGCATCCGAGGAAGAAGCCGTAATAAAATCGTCCAAATCTTCAGTAGGAGTGATAAAAACACATGATAAATCTTTTTTATGGAAATTATCCAAAAGGGAAAACAACTTAAATTTTTCATTACTGCCCAAAACAGCGTCTACCCCTTCAATTTTAGTAATTTGTTCCGGACGTAATTGGGCATAACATCCGGTAACGGCAATAAATCCGTTAGGATTTTTTCTTAACGCACGTCTTACAATCTGCCTGCATTCTTTATCGGCACCTTCGGTAACTGTACATGTATTAATTACATATACATCAGCAGAATCATTAAAATCAACAATTGTATACCCATTTTTAATAAACTGCTTGCCAATTGTGCTTGTTTCGGCAAAGTTTAACTTGCATCCAAGTGTATAAAAAGCAACTGTATTTGTCAATTCATTCCTTTCATAAAAAAAGGGGCTATATTTATTTTAATATTACTAATAATATCTCATAAATACAGCCCCAAAATTATTCAAAGCTAATTATTCTTTGAAAACTTTTTATATTATTCAGCAGAAACTGATTCTTCTGAACTTTCTTCAACTACCGGTTTACTAGCTTCTCTTTTATTATCTGAAGGATCTTCATATAAATTAAAATCACTAGAATCAAATTTGCCGGCATCAGCATGTTTAATATCTTCAATATTTACTTTGTCTAATTTGTGTACAGAAATATAAGCAGTAATTTCTTCTTCCGATTTTTCTTTAACAGCAGCCAAAGCACTTAAAACGATCTTTTTGTTTTCTTTGTCAAATTCAACAACTTTAAGTTCAATTGCTGTATCAACAGGGAAACAAATTGATAAGTTTTTAATCTTTGAAGGTGACAATTGAGTTGAAGGAATAAATCCATCAACACCGGCAGGTAATTCAGCTATAAGACCTTTTTCAATTAGTCTAACAACTTTACCTGTTACAGAGTTACCAACAGCATATTCTCTTTCAAAGCTATCCCAAGGATTGTCATTAACTTGTTTATGACCGAGAGATATTTTTCTTTGATCTGTATCAACACTTAAAACAACAACTTCAATTTTTTCGCTTTTCTTAACAACTTCGCCGGGGTGACGGATTTTTTTAGTCCATGAAAGATCAGAAATATGAACTAAACCATCAATACCTGGTTCCAATTCAACAAATACGCCAAAGTTAGTTAAATTGCGAGCGGTACCCATGTGTTTTGAACCAACAGGATATTTTTTCATTAATTCCTGCCATGGATCCGGTGTTAATTGTTTCATGCCTAATGATATTTTTTTGTCATTTTTATCAAGTGATAAAATAACAGCTTCAACAACTTGACCCATAGATACAAATTGTGAAGGATGGCTGATATGTTGTGTCCAGCTCATTTCAGAAATGTGAATTAAGCCTTCAATGCCTTTTTCAATTTCAATAAATGCACCGTAATCTGTAAGAGATACAACTCTTCCAGCAACTTTATCGCCAATTTTATACTTAACGTCAATTTTTTCCCATGGATGTGGTAATAATTGTTTTAAGCTTAAACTAATACGTTTTTTCAATTTGTCAAAATCAGTTACAACAACTTTAATTTTGTCGTCTAATCTTACAACTTCACTTGGGTGATTAATTCTGCCCCAGCTTAAGTCTGTAATGTGAATTAAACCATCTACACCGCCTAAATCGATGAATACACCAAAGTCGGTAATAGCTTTAACAACACCTTCAAGAATTTGACCTTTTTCAAGTTTATCTAATATTTCTTGTCTTTGATCTGCAATTGTTTCTTCAATTAATATTTTGTGCGAAACAACAACGTTTTCTGTAGGTTCATTAATTTTAACAATTCTGAAGTCCATTGTCTGGCCTACAAAAGCATCAAAATCTCTAACCGGTCTAATATCAATTTGTGAACCTGGTAAAAATGCTTCAATTCCACCCATAATATCAACAACCATACCGCCTTTAATTCTTTTAAGAATTTTGCCTTGTATAACTGTTTCGTCTGTGAATGCATTTTTAACTTTTTCCCACATTTTGAGGAAATCAGCTCTTTTTTTGCTTAATACTAAATTACCTTCTTCATCTTCTTTGCTCTCTATAACTATCTCAACAATATTTCCAATTTTGAGCTCTTCAGTAGCAGAAAATTCTGATTTAGGAATCATACCGTCTGATTTAAATCCTACTTCAAGTACTACGTTATCACCATCAATAGCAACAATTTTACCTTTAATTATTTCGCCTTCGCGAATATTTCTGAAAGATTTTGTTACTAACTCTTCAAATTCCATCTGTTCTGTAGTCGAGTATTCCTCTTCATTGAAGTATTTAGTTCTACCAAAGGTTCTTTCTTTTTTAACCTTTTTTTCAGCCGGTTCGCTGCTCAAGGTCTCCACTACAGGAGTCCCGTTTTCTAATTCGGACATTTATCCTCCAAACAAAAAAATATGTCAACATTTATCATACCAGTCACTAATATGGAAATGTTGGTTTTTCTTTTAGTTTAACATAAGTATTTTAGGTGACTGATTATTTTATAATTTCATTTACTAAGTTTGCTACAAGAGCTAAAACTTCTGTTTTTTCTTGTTCAACTGTTATACTGGTTGTATCAATTTCAATAGCATCATCAGCTTTTTTTAACGGACTGACATTTCTGCCGCTGTCAATTGAATCACGTTTTTTTATGTTTTCAAGAACTTCTTCAAAAGTAACGTTCTGTTTTTTTTCTAAAAATTCTTTAAATCTTCTTTTAGCGCGTGCTTCAATAGATGCGGTTAAATATATTTTAATATCGGCTTCAGGGAAAACTACTGTTGTAGTATCTCTTCCTTCTGTAATAACATCATGTTCGTTGGCAATTACACGCTGCAGGCGTACCATTTCTTCGCGCACTTTTAGAATACAGCTTATTTCGCTTACTTTTGCATTTACATACGGCAGACGTATTTCTTCGGTTATTTCTACTTCATCAACCCAAACACGTGTTACGCCGTTTTCAAACTTTAATTTTAAACAAATATTTTTTGTTAATTCAATAACTTTTTCTTCGTTATCTACGATATCCTTATTGATTGCACAATAAGTAATTGCTCTATACATAGCACCGGTATCAAGATATAAGAAATTTAAGTAATCAGCTAATTTTTTAGCCAAAGTACTTTTGCCCGACGAGGCCGGACCATCTATAGCAATAATTATCTTTTTTATCATAGCCCCAAATTTAAACAATTTTATTATTTATTTCAATTGATTTAAATAATTTAATTTTTAAATATTGTTTACTGGTAAAACTTGAAAATTTAGAAAAGACAAAGGAAAATCCAAACTATTGGTTTTTTCTACAAAACATAGGAAGTTATATAATTGTATAGTATTTAAAATTATTTTAATATTTTCAATTAATAAAATATTTTTTTTAATTATTAGAAATTATTAGATTAATTTTGTGGTTATATTTTAACAGATTTTTAAAAAGTTAATATACACAAAACCCGTTATCCACGTATAATTAAGGATTTAATTAATGAAAAATAGATTATTAAATTTTCTAATTAATAATAATAAAATTCTTTTATGGTTCATTCTGATTATTGGAATATCCCTGCGAGTTGGATTTATATTGATATGGGACTTAAGGACAACAACAGATTCTTTTTGTTACATTGCACAAGCCGAAAGTATATTACACGGAAATCCATTTAGTTCATTTCCAAATGGTTATCCTTTAATAATTGCATCAATAATTTTTCTAACAGGCAAAAGTTCGCTTTTTTTTTATTTGATCTTTTTAAATCTTATCGCATCAATTTTAACAGGTTTATTATTATATTTAATATCACTTGAAATAGGGACTGTTTTTTTTGATAACTATTTTAATAAAAATGGAATGACAATTGGTTCTAAGGGCTACGCTAAACTTTTTGCTTTGGTCACTCTTTTATTATTTTCAATTTATCCAACCCAAGTATATTTAACAAACATGATTTTAACTGAAACCATTACTACATTATTTTTAATGATTTCGGTTTATTCAATCATAAAAAATAGATTTTTTATGTGCGGTCTTTCTTTGGCAATTGCAGCAAGTATACGAACAACTTTTCTACCAGCATTAATATTGGTTGTAATATTGTTATATTTTTTAGAGAAAAGAAAAGTAAAAGGTTTTTTATTTGGAGCCGGTCTTGTTATTATATTCATTAACGGCTTGGATTTTATTGGGTTCACCCAACCATCCAACAATCAAAACTATAATTTTATTATTGCTATTAATGGTACAAGTTCTAACATGAATCATAATACGGAAAGTTTTTCTCTCGAACAAAAAAAAGATCCATTGGCAACTTATATCAAATTTGCAATCAATAACCCGGCTAAATTTACAATTCAAAGAATTAGCGCTTTATATGAATTATGGGGCCCTTATTCATTTGAAATAAACAACAAGCTAATAAGATTTGTATTTGGCATTAGATTCTTTTTGTTTTTATCCTGGCTATTTTTACTGGTTTTTATATTTAAGAAAAACGGGATTAATAAAAACAACTTATTAACTAGATATTTGCTAATAACATCGGTATTTATAGCAAATATTACCATAATCCATACAATATATTTTTCAAGTTTTCGCTTTATTGCTCCAATTGAACCGTTATTAATTCCAATATTTTTGTTTGCTATTATAGTATACCGGAAGAAAAAGAAAGAATAAGTTGTTTTTTTAAGTTTCCCTCAAATAAAAAGGGGTACTAATAGTACCCCTTAAATATCTTAATAAAATAAAATTATTAACTATTACGAATCCAGCGGTAAATCGGCTAATTCTTTTGCGTTAAAAACAGGACCGTCAATACAAACATAAGTGCTGCCAATATTACAACGTCCACATTTGCCAAGTCCGCATTTCATTCTGTTTTCCAGAGTAGTAATAATTTGTTCCTGACTAAATCCAAGTTTTTCCAAACTTACAATAGTGTATTTAATCATAATAGGAGGGCCGCAAGTAATAGCTACGGCATTTTCGGGTGATGGCGCTGTTTTATCAACAATGGTTGGTACAAAACCAACCTCACCGTTCCAATCGGTATTTTGGCCGCCCGGATCAACTGTTTTTACAAATTTAATATCAGCTCTTTCTTCCCATTCTTTTAATTCGTCTTTATAACACAAGTCATCAACCGACCGTGCGCCATAAATAATTGTAATATCTTTAAATTTATCTCTTAAATCCAAACAGTTTTGTATTAACGAACGTAAAGGAGCAAGTCCAATTCCGCCGCCAATAAAAATTAAATTTTTTCCAAACATATCTTCAATTGGAAAATGGTTGCCGTAAGGACCTCTAAATCCCACTATATCGCCAACATCTTTTTTATCTAAAGCAGTTGTAACTTTTCCAATAACTTTAAAACTGCATTCAATAAACCCTTTACGGGTAGGGGAAGAAGAGATACAAAAGGTAGATTCACCTTCGCCAAAAGACGAATATTCGCCAAACTGTCCGGCTTTAAAGTCAAAACTGTTATTTACCTGCTCATCCACAAAAGATAATTTAAATGTTTTAGTATCTTTTGTTTCCCATCTAATATCTTCAATTTTAGCAAGATACGGTTTATAAATATTTTCCATAATCAAACTCCTTAAATATCTGCAGTCAGCTCTTTTACAACTTGATAAATATCTAAATTAACAGGGCAAACTCGTACACATCTGCCGCAGCCTGTACATAAAGTTTTATTAAATCTATCGTTATAATATTTAAATTTATGCATAACTCGCTGGCGGAAACGTTTTGATTGTTTATCGCGCGGGTTATGACCCGATGCATGCAAAGTAAACAACGGAAATTGGCATGCATCCCAATTTTTTCTTCTTAATCCTTTATTGTACATAACTTCATCAACAATATCAAAACAATGGCAGGTTGGGCATAAATATGCACAGCTTCCGCATCCCAAACATCTTGAAGAAGATTCGTTCCAAACCGGATTTTCAAAATTTGCGGCCAGCCACTGCCTAACCTTATCCAAATTAAGAGGAGTTCTTATTTCTTCTTTTAATTTTTCATAAACGGGATCCGTTTTAACATCTTCGTTTATTTCAGTTAAAATATTTTTTATTTTTGCAGCTAATTTTTCACCTTTTTCGGTTAATACATACAACAAATTGGAACCGTCAACCGAACTCATAAGGAATAAATCGCTGCCCTGTTTATTATCAGGGGCTAATCCTACCGTAGTGCAAAAACATGCTTCGTCAAATTTTTTACAGGCAACACCAATTAAAGTAGTTGCTTCTCTTCTGCTAATGTAAAATTCATCTTTATACACATAATTAAAAATTTCATCTATTGTTGGAAAAGCGGCAGCGTCACAAGGTCTTAACCCAAATAAAATCTGTTCCTTAACAACAGGAAATGTATCGTTAATTTTTATATCTTTGTTTTTGTATTCAAATTCAAGAATAGGTTCTGTTTGCGGAAACATAAATTCTTTAGCGGAACGAACCGAATTAATATATTCATTTGATAAAAGAACATTTTTAACATCGGTTACTTTTTCAAAAACAACATTTTTATCTTTTTTTTGTGGAGCAATTAATTCGGAATCCAACTTAAATAAATTTTCCAATAATTCCGATTGACTAACCATTAATTTATAAACTTTCATATAGCATACTCCTATCGAATAAAATCTTGGTTATCGTCTGCTTTATAATTAACAAGCGGAGGTTTGGAATTAACATCTATGCCGGCTGCATAATCATATTGTTCAAATATTTCTTTAGCCATTTTTTTGTTTAACAATCCGAGAGGAATATTTTGGTGGCAAACTCTTTCACATTCATTGCAGCCAATACATCTTCCTGTTAAATGGAAAGCACGTATTAAATGCCAGCCCATATTACCCAAAGCGTGAGTACTTGAATCAATCCAGCGAGGCTGTGTTTTATCTACAACACATTGTTCGCAATAACATAAAGGACAAGCCTGGCGGCAAGCATAACATTTAACACATTTGTTAAATTCATTCTGCCAAAATTCCCATCTTTCTTCAACACTCATTTTTTCAATTCTTTCAACATCTTCAAATCTTTTTGATGTATCGGTAATTTTTTCTTCAACAGGCTGGCCAACAACAACATCGTAAATTGGAGGATTATGAACAATACAAAATTCGCATTTTTGTGCTAATCCAATTTCATCATAAACACCTGTGCAGGTAAGCCCAATTATATAAATATCTTCGCGTTTAATTTGATTTTCTTGCATTAAAGCAATAATCGATTTAATATCGCACGGTTTTGCCATAATTGCAACAGGTTTATCTTTAATTAATTTATACGAATTAGTAAGATAAACGGCTAAATTATTAAACGAATATTTATCAAACACTAATTTTTCGGCTTGCTGAGGAGTAACGGCAATAATGGTTTGAGTTTTTCCCGGAATTGTACCGGCGGCATAACCAATAACGGCCGAAACTTTTTTACTTTCCAATAATTCTTTTGCTATTTCTATTAAGGTCATTTTATTATTCCGTCACTATTGCTATTAGCTAATTCCACTTCATCACAAAACTTATCAAACGGAAAAGAATCTTCGGTAATTTTATGATAACGTTTAAAAGGTCCAACTTTTCTTACCTGATCGGTTACGCTGTTTACAACATCGCGCCACTTTCCGCCTTCGGCAGCAGAAACCCAGCTAAATTGAATTCTTTCACTTTCAATACCAACAAATTCAAGTAATTTTAATAACATTGCAAATCTTCTGCGGGCATAAAAATTTCCGGCGTTATAATGGCAGTCGTTAGGGTGGCATCCGCTTATTAAAACTCCGTCTGCTCCGTTATCAAATGCTTTAATTATAAGCGAAAAATCTATTCTTCCTGTACATGGCAATCGTAAAATACGCACATTAGGCTCATATTTTAATCTGCTTGTTCCTGCTAAATCAGCTCCCGTATAGGTACACCACGTACATACAAAAGCTGCTATTTTAGGTTCAAATTGATTTTTTTCTTCTTGTTCGTTCATCGTTAATCCATATTAATATTTGCAAACATTGCATTAATTTGTGAAAATACCTGTTCATCGGAAAATCCTGCTAAATCAATTGATTTGGAACGGCATATTGAAACGCATGTTCCGCATCCCTGGCATTTACCCGGATTTATGTATGAAACTACTTTAATTACTTCACCTGCTCTGTTTTTTATTTCTTTTGTTTCTATTGCGCTATAAGGACATGTATTTATACAGAATTGGCAGCCAATACAGTTAGTTTCGTTTACTTTAGCAATATAAGGTTCACGTTCAAGTTCATTAGCACTAAACAAACCAAGCACTTTAGCAGCAGCGGCAGAAGCCTGCGAAACCGCTTCCGGTATGTCCTTAGGAGCTTGACAGGCTCCGGCAAGATAAATACCTGCACTGTTAGTTTCAACAGGTCTTAATTTAGGATGTGCTTCCGAAAGGAATTTATATCTATCGTAACCAACACCAAGTTTTTGTGCTAATGGTACAATATCGTGTTGTGCAGTAACTGCTGTTGCCAATACAACCATATCGGCAGCAATTTCCACCTGTTTACCGCTTAATGTATCAACACCTTTAACAATTAATTTATCGCCTTCTTTATATACTTTTGAAACACGGCCTCTTAAATATATTGCTCCGTCTTCTTCAATAGCACGTCTAACAAATTCGTCATAATTTTTTCCGCCTGCTCTAATATCCATATAAAATACAAATGCTTTACCATGATGAACTTTATGTTTATAAAGCATTGTATGTTTTGCAGTATACATACAGCATATTTTAGAGCAATATTCATTCCCTTTTGCGTTATCGCGCGAACCGACACATTGAATAAATACAACTGTTTCCGGAACTTTTCCGTCGGATGGTCTTTTTACTTCACCAAAAGTCGGGCCCGATGCGCTTACAAGTCTTTCAAACTGCATTCCGTTTATAACGTCTTTATATTTACCGTATCCATATTCGCCGTAACCTTTTGTGCCTTCTTCCTGTTTTTTATCAATAGTATAAAGGTCATATCCGGTTGCAACAACAATGGCACCAACTTCAACATCTATAAATTCATCAACCTGATCAAATCGAATAGCTCCAGGTCCGCAGAATTTTTCGCATGCTTTACATTTTCCTGTTTTAAAATAAGTACAATTTTCTTTATCAATTACCGGTTTATTTGGCACCGCTTGAGGGAAAGGAACATATATTGCTTTCCGTGTACCCAAACCTTCGTTAAATTCGCTCAATACTTTCTTTTGCGGACATTTTTCCTGACAAATTCCGCATCCTGTACAAACCGAATTATCTACATAACTTGCTTTTTTCCTTAATGTTACAGTAAAATTGCCAATATAACCACTTACTTTTTCAACTTCGGTATAAGCATATAATTTAATATTTGGATGTGTATTTGCACTCACCATTTTAGGGGTTAATATACACTGCGAGCAATCCAAAGTTGGAAATGTTTCACTCAGCTGAGCCATATGCCCGCCAATTGAAGGAGATTTTTCAACAAGAATTACTTCTCTTCCGCCGTCAGCAATATCCAAAGCCGCTTGAATTCCTGCAACACCGCCACCAATTACCAAAGCACGTTTTGTAACCGGAATACGAATTGTATCAAGTGGAATATCCTTTTTAACTTTTTCAACCATTATTCTAATTAAATCAATTGCTTTAGCTGTTGCGGTAGGTTTATCTTCATGCACCCATGAACAATGTTCACGCAAATTAGCAATTTCACATAAATAAGGGGATAATCCGGCAGTTGCAACCGCACGTCTGAATGTTTTTTCATGCATTAACGGACTGCAGCTTCCAATTACTACTCCACTTAAATTATGTTCTTTTATAGCATTTTTTATTATTGTTTGTCCGGGATCGGAACAAAGATATTTATATTCAACCGAAAAAACCACATCTTTCAATTCTTCTGCTGCCTTTGCAACTGCTACGCAATCAACAGTTCTTCCAATATTTTCTCCGCAATGACAAACAAATACACCAATTCGAGCCATTATAAAACTCCTATTCCGAAAATTAATTCAAGTTAAATTTTTTCAACACCTGTGCCGGACTAACAAAATGAGAACTAAATCCAAGTTCTCCGGCTGGTATTCCAAACGATAATCCGACTAATTGTGTAATATAAACTATCGGGAAATTAAAATCGGTATTATATTTTTCATTTATTTGTTTTTGCCTCATATCAAGGTTGGCTTGGCACAATGGACAAGCAACAGCAATAACATCAGCTCCTGCATTTTTAGCGGAAACAAATATTTTTCTAACTAGTTCAAGCACAATATCGGTTTCCGGTATTGCATGACTTCCGCCGCAACATTCGGTTTTAAATCCCCATTCTACAGGTGTTCCGCCAATGGTTTTAACTATATCATCCATATATTCGGGATCTTCGGCATCATCAAATTGAACTATTTTTTCAGGTCTTACTAATAAACAGCCGTAATAACAAGCTACTTTTAAATTTTCAAGCGGTTTGTTTACATTGTTCTTTAAATTTTCCAGACCATAAACATCTTTTAATAATTCCAATACATTAATAACATTAACATCAGTGTCTCTTGTATCGCTTAAAATTTCTCCCATACGGTGTTTAACTTCATCCGAATTTTTTACAGCATAATCTGCCGATTTCAAACGATTAAAACATGCGGCACATGGCGCAACAACTTCTTTTAATCCTTGTTTTTGGGCATTAATTAAATTAGCGTAGGGTAAAGCAATTCCAAGTTCTTCTTTTGTAGTGTGTGCGGGGGTAGCTCCGCAGCAATTCCAATCTTCAATTTCCGTTAATTCAACATCAAGTTTTTTACAAACAGCCCGCATCGAAATATTATATTCTTTTGCAGTCGCATGTAATGAACATCCGGGGAAATATCCATATATCATCTTATACTCCTAATAACCTAAATATTAGCTTCAATTATGTTTAATAATGGTTAGCTTTTGCAAATATCGCTTTAATTCGTTTTAAATTTTTAACACGTGTTGGCAGTAAAGCCAATTTTCCTTTTTGAAGCATTACAGGTCCAAACATTGCATCTTTAAAAGGAGTTTTGTTAATTAAATTAAAGGCAATAGTCATTCCAAACTCAAAAAGCTTGCCGTTAGAACGTACCGTATCAAGAAATACTTTAGAAAACCTGTTTATTTCTTTGCAAGGTTTTTCATATCCCAATTTGTCAGCCATTATTCTAATAGTTTCCATTATTTTGGCTATATCAATTTCCATTGGACATCTTGATGTACAGGTTCCGCAAACAGCGCAAACATAAGGGGTTTTGGATTTAAAGACTTCGTCTCGTTGATTTAATTGAATTAAGCGGAGTATTTGGGTGGGTGATTCATCAATAAATTGTGCTACAGTACAACCGGCAGTACATTTTCCACATTGATAACAATTATATACATTTTCTTTACATACCGCCTTAATTTCTTTAGCAAAATTATCAACATTATTATCTAATCTAATCTGCATATTAACTCATACCAAAAATATTTAATCATTTAAATTATAAATTATTTTTGGTAATAAAAAATTATTTTTAAATTTTTTTTAGATAAAAGTGTCTTAAGATACCTTTTTATTTTAGGATGATTTGTCTTTTGTTTTTTTATTACAATAATACCATCCTGCAAGTAAAAATGAATAACTTTTGAAAGAATTGATATTCGATTTGAAGCTTACTTTTTCAGGTTTTAAAACTGACCAACCAACTTATATAGTTAATTATTTTTTAGCCTTAAACTTTCCGGCTAATCCCTCATAACCGGTAAGTTCGGCATCAATTGAGCCGATAACAATTTTGGTTTTTACTTTAATAGGCACTTTTAAATTATCGTCCGAAAGCCATATAATAATACTTCCTTCACTTTTAAATAATCCCCCTTCCGAAACAAGAGGTTCAACTATAACACAATCAAAAGTTCCGGCAGCTACGGTAATTCGTTCTTTACCTAAATATACAACATCAAGAGGATATACCTTATTTTTGTAAAAATTTTCAAGGTGAAATTTGTCCCCTTTTTTTAATTCACTGTAATCAAAAGTTCTTGCTATATAAAAGGCTGAAACAATGTCGTTAACGTTTTTAGGGATTACATATTCACCTTCCGAAGTTTTTGCTTTTCCTTTTCTTTGATCAAAAAAGGCTGAAAAATCCCGGCTATATCCGCCTTCACGAATATGTTGTTCAAATCGCCAAGGAAATAAACCTTCAGTATCCAAATACGTTTCATATCTATCGCGCACTTTATAAAAATTATCAAAAGTTGGGACAGTATTTACTGTAAAAGTAATATTATATGCATCTCTACCGGAAATTCGTTTTATTTTTGGTATTTGCATTACAGCCACACCGGCGGTAACAAATCCATATTTTACATCAAAAGTAAGTTTTTCACCTTCTTTAAATGCGTTATTTTCAATTTTTCTAAACTCTTGTTTTTGAGCTAAGATTGTAACAAAAGAAACTATCAAAAACAATCCAAGTATCTTAAACCTATTCATCTTTTTCTCCAACTAATAAAACTTGCTTAATTTGATTAAAAACTTTATTAATGTCAATTGAATTCATACAATTTAGTTTTTCACATAACTCTCTGCTGCAGTTATTGCAATCAATCTCGGGGACAAATATACTTCTTTTTGTAGTATAAGGTCCCCAGCGTAACGCCGAACACTCGTTAAACTTCGGATAAAATCCAATTACATTTTTATTCAACGCGGCAGCCAAATGTATTGGACCAGTTGAGTTTGCAACTAACATATCCGAAAGTTGTATAAGAGCAATAAGTTCTTTTAAACTTAATTTTCCACTAAAATTATGAGCATTTTTTTCAATCGCCAACTCTTTACAAATATTTTTTTCGTTTTCAGAGCCGGTAATTATAATATTAAATTGCAAACTTTGTGCCAACAGTATTACAAGCTCTTTAAACCTGTTTACCGGTAGATCTATTGCACTTCCGCCGCTCCCCGGATGAATTATTACTATCGGAAGTCCATTATTTATTTTTTTTTCTATTAATACCTCTTTAATCAAAGTTAAACTTTGTTCATCAGCATGTATAGAAAAATCTACACTTTTGTCATTTATATCGTTATTAATTCCAATTTCATTAAGTAATTGAAGGTTATATTCAAGTTCGTGTTTATTTCCGCTTTTTCTGTGTTCAAATACCTTCTTATTAAACAATAACGAATAAAAACGGTAACCGGTTCCTATTCTGTTTTTTATGCCGGCTAAAAACGAAGCCAATACATAAATGAACTTTGGATATACGTGAATTACCGAATCAAATTTTTCCTTTTTAATAATCCGCAAAAGATTCCAAAACGACAAATTGTCAACTGTAATAATTTTATCAACAAACCGGTTTAATTCAACAACCGGTTTTGTATATTCACTAACCATATAAACAACTTTGGCATCCGGATTATGATTTTTAATTTTTTCGGCAAGAGGCAAAGTTAACACAACATCACCAATTCTATCTGTGCGTACAATTAATATATTGTTATTTTTTTTCATTTCGCGATAAGTATAAATTGTTTTTAATAAAAAATCTTCTTTCCATATCAACACCTTTTGAAATTCCGATACGCGGCGAAACACTAATTTCAAAACTTTCGTTTTGTTTTTCATCCGCAATAAAAACCGAATCTTCTATTAAGCTTATACCATTAAAAGTACTATTTAGATTCATAGCCCGGCATATTTTACCGGGGCCGTTGAGCAGGTTTTTGGTTTCTTTATCTGTGAGTTCGGTTTTATTGAATCTTCGTTCCGCAAAAGTGTTAATTCCCAACCCGGGTTCTAAAGCACGGATTAATATTGCAGTCCCCTCATTATAACTTCCGGTTACAACGTTACAACAAAAATACATTCCGTAAGTAAAATAAACATAAAGTTTTCCGCCCCCTTCAAACATTACGGCATTTTTATTTTTTTTACCGCCAAATGAATGTGACGCAGGGTCGTCAATTGTGTAAACTTCCACTTCAACTATTTTACCCGATAAACAAAACGAGTCTTCTTTTTTTACAAATGTTTTGCCAAGCAATTCTTTTGCAACAACAAAACAATCACGCATATAAAAATCAACAGGCAGTTTATTAAAATAAGGAGGCATTATATAATTTAGTTGTTTTTCTTTTCCAGAATAGATTTTATTTCCAAAACTTTAGAGTTATATAAAATTTCTTTTTCGGGATGAATTTCAATCAATCTTTTATACATAACCAACGCTTCGGTAAAATTGCCCTGCGCAAAATAAATTCCAGCTAACGTATCGGAAATTATTTCTTTGTTTTTAATTTCAAGATTATAATTTTCATCAACATTTTCGTTTATGGTTTCGGCCTTAGGCATTTTTGCTTTTCTAATTTCGTTAGCTATCCTTTCAATTTCATCATCAGGATCAACATTATGATATATCTCTTCTTCCTGTTCGTCAAAGTCCTTAATCGATTTATTAAACAGTTCTTCTTCAAAAAATGGGGCTCTAAAACTTTCTGGCATTTCCTGTTCTTTTTTTAGCACGTTTTCTATCTTATTATTATAATAAGCTAAAGTTTCAGAAGAATTAATCAATTTTGACGCTTCCAAAAAATGTTCCTTTGCTTTTTCATATTCGCCGTTAATTACAGCGGCTTTTCCCATAATAATATGACCCGTAGGATAATCGGGAAATAGTTCCAAACCATGCTCTAATACCTCCATGGCTCGTTTAATTTCCTTTTCTTCCAAATAATACTTAGCTACTCTTGCAAACAAGGGTGAATTTTGATCAAATTCATAAATCAAAAGCAATTTTTCTAATAATTCATCTTTCATAGATTTCAGTTATTGTTATAAAATAAAAAAAGTCTGCCATTAAAATAGCAGACTTTTACATAAAACAAAAGACTATGTGTATAAAAATTAACTTTTAGCTCTTTTATTTGCAGCCATATTATGTTTAATAGATAAACCGGCTATTGAAGCAAATCCAAAAAAGAACATAAGCTGGAATGGAATTGCCGAAATTTCCATAAAATAAATGGAAGCAACAACACCAATAAAACAATAAGCAGCTAAAATCGATTCAACTATAACGGAAGAGTCAATTTTTTTACTTCCTAAATATTTGTTTTTGATAACTTTTTCTTCTTTTCCAACCATTTGCATTTTAGGTGTACGCACAAATTCACTTTTTCTATCTAATAACCCTTCAAAAACAGCGCGCGAGTTATTAACGGCAAGGCCCATACTTCCGGCCATAAACAATGGAAAAAGTGCAATTCTTTTTCGCCAATCGGCATCAACATCTTTTTGAGCATATAAATACATCAAAAATGAGCTTATAAAACCAAGTACAAATACTGCCATAATATTAAAAAACGGATCATAAGGACCTGAATTTTTAATAAAAATTAAAGGCACATTTAATATACCTGCCAACAAAATAAACGGAAATGCAAAATTGTTTGTCAAATGGAAAGTTGACTGTAATTTAACACGTAATGGAATATCAGACTTCCAAACAAGAGGAAGAATTTTTTTACATGTTTCAATTGCGCCTTTAGTCCATCTAAATTGCTGAGCTTTTAATGCATTCATTTCTACCGGCAATTCGCTAGGGGTAGTAATGTCGCGTAAATAGATAAATTTCCACCCTTTTAATTGCGCTCTGTAACTTAAATCCAAATCTTCAGTAAGTGTATCAGCATGCCAATTTCCTGCATCAAATATACATGATTTACGCCATACTCCGCCGGTACCGTTAAAGTTAATAAAAAATCCGGATCTGTTACGAACTGTCTGTTCAATTACAAAGTGTCCGTTTAAGGCTAAAGCTTGTATTTTTGTAATAATTGAATATTCTTCATTCATGTGTTCCCAGCGAGTTTGGACCAAACCTGTTTCATCGTTGGTAAAATAACGCATGGTTTTTCTTAAAAAATCAGGATGAGGTATAAAATCCGCATCAAATATAGCAACAAATTCACCTTTGGCTGTTTTTAAACCTTCTTTCAGAGCTCCGGCTTTGTAACCTTCACGTGAACCGCGTCTAACATGTTTTATATCATAACCTTCAAGCTGTTTTAGTCTAACCGATTCGGCAACTATTTGAACAGTTTCGTCAGTTGAATCATCAAGAACTTGTATTTCTAATTTGTCCTTTGGATAATCCAAAGCACAAATTGCATTTATCAATCTGTCTGCGACATATAATTCGTTATACATTGGAAGCTGTATTGTAACTGATTTTTCTTCACCAACTACGTCAGTTCCTTTGGGTTCATTTTTTAAGTATTTATTATGATAATAAATCATTATAAACCCGTGACTTGCAAATAATAGTATTACCAGTAGAGTTGCAATGTAAACTACCAATACTATTTCATCAAATGCCATTTTTTCACCTTATTTTATTAAATTACCAATTTGAGACTACGTTAATTAAAATATCTTCTGTTATCTTTTCAATTGAATCTTCAATTGCTTTTTTTCTGGCTGATGTTATATCTCCATCAGTGCTATAATCACCATAATCAGAAAAACTGCGTTCAAAAATTGTTACTTTTTTCACCAAATCTCTATAAAGCACTCTTATTGAAATTGTTATCCTTCTTGATGTTACCTGTTCGCCGCTGCTTACAACAGCGGGACCATCGTTTACCGATGAAACGGTACATTCAAGTAATGCGTCAGCTTTGGTTTTAGGTACAACACGCAGCTGATTATCTTCCAAAAACTTTTGAGTAAGAAGATTTGTAAAGTTTTCTTTAAGTTCCGGCTCTCCTGAACCGCTGTTATCTTTAACTAAAGGAATGGATATAGTTTTGAGATGTGCTGGTATAGAAGCCCCGGTAAATGAATAAGAACAGCTGTATAAGCAGCAAATTCCAAATAATACAGACATTAAATATAATACATTTTTTAATTTATTGTAAGTCATATTCTCGTATTTTCCTATATAGCGTCCGTTCGCTTAACCTTAATAACAATGCAGCCTTCCTTTTGTTGCCTTGAGTAAAACTTAAAGCCTTAAGAATTGCAGATTTTTCCAAATCGGCTATTGGTATAATTTCATCTATTTGAACATGATTTTCGGCGTTAGTAATTCTTTCTTCGTGATTATAGGCCAATTTTTTTAATTCAAGCAAGTCCTTTTTAATATCAATTAAAGCTCTGTAAATCATTTCCCTATCTAACGATTCAGGCGATTTATTCAAAAAAACAGGTAAATTTCTCGATTCTTCAAAACTTGGGGATGAGGATAACAGCGGTAAAAAGGAATCGTTATCCAAAAAACCTGTTTTATTTAACGCACAAGCAGTTTCAATAACATTTTTAAGTTCACGTATATTCCCGGGCCAAGAATAGTCGATTAATAAATTTAACGCCGAATTACTTATTTTTGGCTCCGGTATTCCGTTATTAACCGCAAAACCCATTAAAAAATGATTTGCCAAAGGCAAAATATCCTCTTTCCTCTGTCGTAACGGAGGAATAAGTAAAGTTACCGCCTTTAATCTAAAAAATAAATCACTTCTAAAACGTTTTGCGTCAACTTCTTTTTGCAAATCTTTATTTGATGCTGCAATAATTCTAACATCAACTCTTGTTACAGATTCACTTCCAATACGCATAAATTCTTTTGTTTCAAGAACGCGTAAAAGTTTTACCTGCGTTGTTAACGGCATTTCAGCAAGTTCATCCAAAAATAAAGTGCCGCCGTCAGCAATTTCAAAATACCCTTTCCTATCGTCAATTGCTCCGGTAAAAGATCCTTTTTTATGACCGAACAGTTCACTTTCCAGCAAACCTTCGGGAATAGCACCGCAATTTACATTTACAAGTCTGTTATCCGACCTTTTGCTGGCCAAATGTACAGCTCGTGCAAATACTTCCTTGCCTACTCCGCTTTCACCTTGTATCAATACCGATATATCGGATTGGGCTATTTGTAATGTAATATCAACCAAGTCATTTATTTCTTTTGACTTTCCGATAATTCCAAAACTTTTTTTGACTTCTTCTTGAGTCATTATGCAAATAACTAATTTAATTTTAAACTTTAAATTTAATACTTTTTTTACATATTATCTAATGGATAAATATAATCCGTCATAAGCCTTAATAAGTCTATTATCATCAATACTTTTTCTTATATACTTATTATCGAAAATTTCCTTAAAAGTTTTAGTTTGGTAGTGTGTTAATACAAATTTATCCGACTTTATTTCTTTTAAGGCGGTTAATAATTCGTCAATACTTATATGTGTCGTTTCCGTAATAAAACAATTTACCATATTATCCTTGAATAAATGTAAATCTTCAAAACAACCGATATCGGACGTATAAACAATATTAATATCATTAAACTTAACCAATAACGAAACTGATACAAACTCTATTTTGTCATAAATAACAGCATTATGTTTGGGTTTAATATGAGTATTAAGTTTAACAACTATTTCCAAACCATTTTTAAGGTCAATTACAGAATCAGTAAAAACAATAAAGTTGATTTTAAACGGGAAAGTTTCGGGAAAGATGTACAAAGAATTAAGCAGTTTTTTAAGTGTTAAAAGCTGGCTTTTATAAACTAAAATATTCAGTTCTTTTTCCCTTCCGGATAATTTCATTTGTGTTAATAGTGATGGCAAACCCGCTAAATGGTCGGGATGGAAATGTGTTATTAAAATAGAATTGATGTTATTTTTAAAGGAAAGATTTTGTTTTACAAAGGCGTGCGAAAAACCATCCCCGCAATCAATTAATAATTCCGTGTTTCCGGTTTGGAATAAAATTGACGAATGAAACCTATTAAGGTCGGTAATACCTGAACTTGTTCCAATAAAAAGTATATTCATTTTAATCGGTAATTTCTATTACCCTGCCTTTAATTGAATAGCTTTTATCAAGCTCGTCTAATGCAGCCACAGCTTCTTCACGGGTAACATATTTGCCAACCAACAGCAAGTTAAAGTTTGTACCGCCAACATTTTTTTCTTTGATTTCGGTTTTATAACCCGCTTTGGAAAGTTTTGCTTCAAGTTCTTTCGCTTTATCTAAATTTAAAAAAGCTCCAGCTTGAATGCTGAACTTATAATCTGTTTTGAGTTGTTCAACAACTTTTTTTGGGGTTTCTTTTATTTCGGTTATTTCTTTTTTTTCGGTTTTTATTGTTTTAGGATCCGAATCTAAATCCAAATTTCTATCGGCATTTTTAATATACTTGGAATCAGGGTAATTTGCTTTTAATTCCGTAAGGTAAGATTCTGCTTTTTTGTAATTACCCATAGCATAATGATACGAAAAAACACAATATAATGCGGCATCGGCATATTGCGAAGTTGGATAATTTCTTGCAATTGTTTCGTATCTGTTAAGGGCAATATCACCGTCTTTTGTTAATAAAGCATCTAAAAATATAACTGATGGATTATCGGGATATTTAACCCTTAACTCTTTTAATGAAGTATTGGCTTGGTCAATTTCGCCGTTTTTAATCTGCTTTAATTGTACCGAGATATCAACATCTTGTGCTTTAATAATTGCCGCACAACAAAAAATAATAATAAATACTTTCTTTATCATGGCAAATTTACCTATATAAACTTAAACTGTTGTTTTCTTTACAAAAGGTAATAAAATTTCAATAAAATCAGCAAACAAAGTTCCTGATGTTGAGCGGGTTATTTGCACTTTTACATAATCGCCAACTTTAACCCCATTCCCAATTGGGAAAATAGCTACTTTGTTGCCGTCTGTCCTGCCTGCAAAAAACTGATCCGATTTTTTACTAAAACCTTCAACAAGAACTTTTTCGTATTTCCCGGTTAATGAACTGTTTATTTCGGCGGATATTTTTTGCTGTAAATCAATAATCTCACTTAATCTGCGCGATTTAACTTCATCCGGCACATCATCTAACATTTTATATGCTTTTGTTCCTTCACGCGGCGAATAATTAAACATAAAAGCACCATCGTAACGGACTTTTTTAATCACATCTAAAGTTGCCTGGTGGTCTTCTTCCGTTTCGGTTGGGAAACCCGAAATAATATCGGTCGAAAAGCTAACATCCTTAATAATTTCACGTGCCTTATCTATTAAACTAAGATAATGTTCAACCGTATAAGTACGATTCATTCTTTCAAGAATAACATTTGAGCCTGACTGAACAGGTAAATGTATATAATTGCATATATTTTCGTTATCCGCAATAACATGTAAAAGTTTTTCGGATAAATCCTGCGGATGAGATGTCGTAAATCTAATCCTCATCGATCGATCTACTTTTGCACAAGCTTCCAAAAGGTCGGCAAAATCACTTCCGTTATCACTATACGAATTTACATTTTGACCTAATAAAGTAACTTCTTTAAAATTTCTATCCGATAAAACTTTTATTTCAGCAATAATTGTTTCTAACGAACGGCTTCTTTCTCTTCCTCGTGTAAAAGGAACAACACAATACGAACAAAATTTATCGCAGCCGCGCATTACGGAAATCCATGCGGAAAGTCCTTCTTCGCGATACGGAATAATATCATCATAAGTTTCAGTTTTGGAAAGTCTTACACCAATTCCTTTTTTCCCGGCAAACGCATTATCTATAAAGGCAGGTAATTTTCTGTATTCATCGGGACCTACAACAATATCAACTTCTTTATTTTCTTCTATTAATTCTTTACGAAGTCTTTCGGCCATACAACCCAAAATACCAATAACCAAATTAGGCTGTTTTGCTTTAAGAGTTTTTAGATTTCCAAGCCTGCCATAAATTCTTTGTTCGGCATTGTCGCGCACGCTGCAAGTATTTAGCAGTATTACGTTTGCTTCTTCGGCTTGAGTTGTAAGAGTATATCCTTTATCGCTTAATATTCCCATTACAAGTTCAGTGTCTGCCACGTTCATTTGACAGCCATAAGTTTCTATATATACGTTGTTTTTCATGAAATGTCTTTCTAATTTAAGATATGAGGTGCTTTATAACTATTAACTAAACTTTGGATAACATCCACATAACCAGATTAAAAAATATAACCGCTAAAATAGAAAATACAACTATAAAATTGCGGTTTTTCCTTCTAATATCTTCTGAAAGGTCCATTTCCGGTTCTGCATTGTCAGAATTAAAAATTTTCTTAAACATTTTACCCTTAAAAATTTTATTGTAATTTACAAAATAACATTATTAAAGTAAACTTTCAAGGTAATTAATATTGTCAGAACCTTGATTAAAAACAATTGTCAATTATTAATTATGAATGATGAATTAAAAGATTGTCTAAACCACGATTAACATGATTAAGGGATTACCCTAATTTTGGACCATGATTTACTTGATTAAAGGATTAACATGATTTTACATAGGTCAATCAGTGGTTATCAGTTAAATCTGCGTCATCAGCGTTCAAAAAAAAACAAATCATAGAACACAGATTATCACAGATTAGGCAGATTTACACAGATTTACCATTGTCTGAACTGTGATTTGCATTATTTTAATGATTACCATGATTTTAACGCAATCTTATTTTAGCAACAACCCAATTATCTAAAAATCGTATTTTATCAAACCCTCCTCGTAGAGGAGGCCCGTTAATAGATATCAATAAAATCAAAATCAACATATTTTTGCAGATGTTTATTTCGTTTTGTTTGATTTTGGTTTTTAATTAAAAATTTAGAATTAAAAATTAAAAATTGCCCTTCTGCTTATGCCTTAAGCTATGTTTTAAATGTGCCCCGCCAATAATAAACCCAATTATTTTTAACACGTCTTTTTTATAAAATTTACGAATTAGTTTAATAAAAAGATATTTTTTTAGCAGTTGTGTTTTTATAAACCCGTAATGTTTTCTGTAAAAATAAAAAAACGAAATATAAAACTCTTTTTTTATGGCTAACGATTTTTCCGTGCTTCTGCCGCCAAAATGCTGAATTAATATCTGCGGAATTATTTCCACACCATATCCTGCTTTCGTGGTTCTTAGTGCTAAATCTTCTTCTTCGCTATATAAAAAATAAGTAGTGTCAAAACCGCCTATTAATCCGTAAACCTTGGCGTTTACAAACATAACACTACCGCCAACCAAATCCACCTTAAAAGGAGTTTTGTAAATATCATTTTTAACCGGATAATTTAAATTATTAAACAATTTGGAGATTGATACACCAAAAAATTTGCTGCTTATTGTTGGAAAATGCGAATAATTATATTGTAAATCACCATCTTCCGACTTTGTATAACACGAAACTATTCCGATTTGGGGGTTATTTAAACAATAAGTGTAAAAAACAGATACCGCGTCTTTAAGTAGAACACAATCGTTATTTAGGAAAAAGAAATATTTCCCATCCCCGTGCTGCACACCTAAAGCGTTGCCCCCTGCAAACCCCAAATTTATTTTGCTATATACAAGTTTAACTAACGGATTTTGTTCAAACTGATTTAATTGTTTTTTATCATCAACATTGGAATTATTATCAACAATAATTATTTTATAATTTAATTTTTTATCGGTTTTTTCCAATACCGAGTTTACACAATTAATTGTGTATTCTACCGAGTTATAGTTAATAATAATAATAGAAACATCAGTATTCAAAGCAGCTGCCAATAAGTTTATAAAATTAATTGCAAAGTAAACAATTAACTTTTAAAATGCTTTTAATTATTTTTGCGGTTATTAATTCCAAATCTTAAATATTTTATAAACCAACCATTACCACTATTCTTTGTTGCTATTTCACCATTATCATTTTGCGTGTTTGGGTATAGCTGCCTGCCTGCAGCCTGCAAAAATATATTCCGCTGCTTAAACCCGCCGGGTGCCAGTCTTTTTGGTAGGTTCCCGCGTTTAATTCTTCATTTACAAGAGTAGTTATTTCTTTGCCTAAAATATCGTATATTTTTAAGGTAACAAAAGTTTGCCGCGGCAAATTAAAACTTATTGTTGTGTTTGGATTAAAAGGATTTGGATAATTTTGCTGTAAAACAAAATCGTTAGGTGTATTATCAATATTATTATCATCAACATTTATAACTACACTTCCTTCGTTAAATACTGTTAAGCCACCATATGTCCCAATCCATTTATTTCCCTTTTTATCAACAGTTGTTGAAAAAATACAATTACTCGACAAACCTGAATTTAAAAAATTATAAACAACCCAATCTGTACCGTTAAATTTGGCCAAACCACCTCCCTCTGTTCCAATCCATTTATTCCCTTCGGTGTCTGTTGTAATTGATATAATATGGTTATCCGGCAAACCGGAATTTGATGTATTATAAAGAACCCAATCTGTGCCGTTAAATTTGACTAAACCCTTCCAGGAAGTACCAACCCATTTATCTCCTTGTTTGTCTATAGCTATAGTTGTTATTTCATCATAGACCGGGAAACCGGAATTTGATGAATTGTAAACAGTCCAAGCCGTACCATCAAATTTGGCTAAACCATACAAAGTTCCAATCCATTTGTTTCCTTCGTTGTCTATTGTAATTGAGTTAACATCGTCATACGGCAAACCGGAATTTAACCTTTTGTAAACAATCCAATCCGTCCCATTAAATTTGGCTAAACCACCTATCTCTGTCCCAATCCATTTATTTCCTTCATTATCTACTTTTATATCATTTATCGTATTGTATGGCAAACCGGAATTTGACTTATTATAAACAATCCAATCCGTTCCGTTAAATTTGGCTAAACCACCATTATTGGTTCCAATCCATTTATTTCCTTCATTATCTATTGCTATTGCCCTAATATTATTATCCGGCAAACCGGAATTTTTTTTATTATAAACAATCCAATCCTTCCCGTTAAATTTGGCTAAACCTTCTACAGTTCCAATCCACATAGCCCCCTCGTTATCCATTTTAATTTCAAGAACCGTGTTATTAGGCAAAGAGCTGAATAAAACATAAAAAATATTCCAATTTTGACCATCAAACTTTGCCAAACCCAAGCCGCCCGTATCAATCCACTTATTTTCTTCATCATCAATAATTATATTACGAACAAAATTATCCGGAAGACCTGAATTATAAGTATTATAAACAACCCAATCGGTACCGTTAAATTTGGCCAAACCACCTCCCTCTGTTCCAATCCATTTATTCCCTTCGGTGTCTGTTGTAATTGATATAATATGGTTATCCGGCAAACCGGAATTTGTTGTATTATACACAATCCACTCTTTATTATCAAATTTAACCAAACCACTATCTTTAGTTCCAATCCATTTATTTCCTTCATTATCTATTGCTACTGACATAATAAGATTATTCGGCATACCGGAATTTGATTTATTGTACACAATCCACCTGTATCCATCAAATTTAACCAAACCATATGCATAAGCTCCAATCCATTTATTTCCTTCATTATCTATTGATATAAACCTAATTTCATCATTCGGCAAACCCGAATTAAACCTATTATACACAGCCCAATCTGTACCGTTGAATTTTGCCAAACCACCCATGAAAGTACCAATCCATTTGTTTCCTTCATTATCTATTGCTACTGACATAATAAAATCATCCGGCAAACCGGAATTTGTTGTATTATAAACAGTCCAATCCGTACCGTTAAATTTTACTAAACCAGCTCCATTTGTCCCAATCCATTTATTTCCTTCATAATCTATTGCTATTGACCTAATATCATTAAACGGCAAGCCGGAATTTGTTTTATTATAACGTATTTTTTTACCGGTTATTTTGTTGTATTTTGTTAATCCGCCATAATTTGTTCCAATCCAAATATTATCACCTTCAATGGCAGTACATGTAATTGGTGTATATTGGTAATGTATCCATTCAGGGTTTTGCGCGTAAACAGAAATTGTTAAGGTTAAAACTAAATAAACTAAAATATAAAATTTGTTCATACCAGCTCCTTTTGTTACCAGCCATTATATAGAATTTATAAATGTTATAAAATTTAAAAACCAAGCAGCTAAATTTACAGCTATAACCTAAGTTTTGCAATTTTATTTATTTCCCAAACTAATGTTTATTAATAATTCCATTGTTTTTATTAAAAAAATAAATAATTATTCCTATATAAAAATAATTTCACTTCAATAATAATAAAAAGGACATTCAAATTTGTGATATATATCACCACCATGTTTTATATCACAAATTCTTTAGATTTTAACTATTTTACCATATAAAAGGCCTGTTTAACACAATAATTTAATATCAATATTGGAAACGACAAAACTTTTATGAAAAGACTATTTTCCCCTTTTTTCCTAAAAACTGATTATTTATTTTTATATCCCTAACATTGAAATATTTTAAAATTAAATTTAGCTTATATTATGGAAGAACCTAAAATTAATGTATCTATTTTGGAGAGCGAAAAAATCGATATTCTAAAACCGCAAATAATAAAGCAACCAATTTGTTTTTAATTTTTTTTGCGGTTATTAATTCCAAATCTTAAATATTTTATAAACCAACCATTACCACTATTCTTTGTTGCTATTTCACCATTATCATTTTGCGTGTTTGGGTATAGTTGCCTGCCTGCAGCCTGCAAAAATATATTCCGCTGCTTAAACCCGCCGGGTGCCAGTCTTTTTGGTAGGTTCCCGCGTTTAATTCTTCATTTACAAGAGTAGTTATTTCTTTACCTAAAATATCATATATTTTTAAAGTAACAAAAGTTTGCCGGGGTAAACTAAAACTTATTGTTGTGTTTGGGTTAAACGGATTAGGGTAATTTTGCTGTAAAACAAAATCATAAGGTGTATTATTAATGTTTTTATCATCAACGTTTATAACTACTCCTCCTTCGTTAAAAACAACTAAACCGCTCCCTTGCAATCCAATCCATTTATTCCCTTCATTATCTATTGCCATTGACCAAATTTTATCTCCGTAGTTTAATGAATCGAAAATTGTCCAATCCACATCGTTAAATTTTGCTAAGCCACCATATAAAGTCCCAATCCATTTAATACCTTCATTATCTATTGCTATCGTATAAACATAATTATCCGGCAAATCCGAATTTGTTGTATTATAAGTCACCCAATCGACACCGTTAAATTTGGCTAAACCACCATCCAATGTCCCAATCCATTTAATACCTTCATTATCTATTGATAAAGCACGAACAGCATTTACCGGTAGGCCGGAGTTTGATGGATTGTAAACTGTCCAAGCCGTACCATCAAATTTGGCTAATCCACCATCGGTGCCAATCCATTTATCTCCATGTAAATCAAATTCTATTGCGAAAATATAATCATTCAATAACCCGGAGTTTAATGAATTGTAAACCGTCCAATCCGCGCCGTTAAATTTGGCTAATCCATATCCATTTGTCCCAATCCATTTATTTCCCTCATCATCAATTGCTATTGACAAAATCCTATTATCGGGCAAACCGGAATTTGAAGTATTATAAATCACCCAATCGGTACCGTTAAATTTGGCTAATCCACCTCCATATGTCCCAATCCATTTGTTTCCTTCATCATCAATGGTTATTGACATGATCCAATCGGACGGTAACCCGGAATTTGAAGTATTATAAATCGCCCAACCAGTACCGTTAAATTTAGCTAAACCACACTCAGTACCAATCCATTTAACACCTTCATTGGCTATTGCAATCGAATTAATCTTATCATTCGGCAAACATGAAAACAAAACATAATAAAAAGTCCAATTTGAACCATCAAATTTTACCAAGCTTGGGGCATCCGTTCCAAACCATTTATTCCCTTCATTATCAAAAGTTATGGTTTCAACATAACTAGCCGGCAAGCCGGAATTTAAAATATTAAAAACAGACCAGTCAGTACCGTTAAATTTAGCTAATCCACTCCAAGTCCCAATCCATTTATTTCCTTCATTATCTACTGCTACCGACAAAATCACACTACTCGGCAATCCTGAATTATGGGAAGTATAATTATACCACTCGATACCGTTAAATTTAGCTAAACCGCCGCCGGCAGTCCCAACCCACACAACACCTTCATTATCTATCGCTAAGTCTGTTATTGAAACGATCAGCACAGAATTTGATGAGTTATAAATAACCCAATCGGTTCCGTTAAATTTGGCCAAAGTATTGTCACACGCAATCCATTTATTTCCCTCATTATCTATTGCTATTGCAGTAACATAATTATTCGGTAAACCCGAATTATTTTTATTATAAACAGTCCAAGCTGTATCGTTAAACTTTACCAAACCAGAATGACCAGTCCCAATCCATTTGTTTCCTTCATTATCTATTGTTACTTCAATAATCCTATCATCCGGCAAACCGGAATTTGACGTATTATAATTTACCCAATCCGAACCGTCAAATTTTACTAAACCGTAAGTAGTCCCAATCCATTTAATACCTTCATTATCTATTGCTATCGATAAAATCACGTTATCAGGTATACCGGAATTTGAAGTAGTATAAAACGTTCTTTCGCCGGTTATTTTGTTGTATTTTGTTAAGCCGCCCCTATTTGTACCAATCCAAATATCATCACCTTCAACGGCAGTACATGTAATGGGCGTACATCTGTAATTTATCCATTCCGGATTTTGTGCATAAACAGTAACCGTTAACGTTAAAACCAAATAAATTAAAATATAAAAATTTTTCAAATTAGCTCCTTTTTGTCAAATCGAAACCGGCAACATATAATTTTGTAAAAATTTGTGAATAAAACAAGTTATAAACAGCACAATTAATTACCCTCTTTATTTCACCATTATCATTTTACGCGTTTGGGTATAGCTGCCTGCCTGCAGCCTGCAAAAATATATTCCGCTGCTTAAACCCGCCGGGTGCCAGTCTTTTTGGTAGGTTCCGGGATTTAATTCTTCATTTACAAGCGTGGTTATTTCTTTACCCAAAATATCGAATATTTTTAAGGTAACAAAAGTTTGCTGCGGCAAATTAAAACTTATTGCTGTGTTTGGGTTAAACGGATTAGGGTAATTTTGCTGTAAAACAAAATTAGTCGGTGTATTATTAATGTTTTTATCATCAACACTTATCACTACACCACCTTCGTTAAATACAGCCAAACCCTGGTAAGTACCAATCCATTTATTTCCTTCATTATCAGTTTCTATTGTGTAAATTTGATTATCCGGCAAACCGGAATTTGATGTATTATAAACATTCCAATCCGTCCCATTAAATTTGGCTAGACCACCAAATTCGGTTCCAATCCATTTGTTTTCATCATCATCAATGGTTATTGTCCTGATACAATTATTCGGCAAACCGGAATTTGAAGTATTATAAACAGTCCAATCAATGCCATCAAATTTTGCTAAACCACCCTCGGTTCCTATCCATTTAACGCCTTCGTTATCAACAACTATAACCCGGACATAATTTTCCGGCAAACCGGAATTTGATGTATTGTAAACAGTCCAAGCCGTACCATCAAATTTGGCTAAACCACCACTAGTCCCAATCCATTTATCCCCTTCATTATCTATTGCTATTGAATAAATCCAATTATAAGGCAACCCGGAATTTGATGTATTATAAATAGCCCAATCCACACCGTTAAATTTCGCTAAACCTCCACTGGTTCCAATCCATATATTTCCTTCGCCGTCAATTGCTAACGAAATAATATAGCTACGAGGTATACCGGAATTAGATGTGCTATAAACAATCCAATCGGTACCGTTATATTTAGCTAAACCACCATAAGTTCCAATCCATTTATTCCCATCATTATCAATTTTTATTGACGAAACCATATTATATGGCAATCCGGAATTTAACTCGTCATATATAATCCAATGCGAGCCGTTAAATTTGACTACACCTTTATGTGTTCCAATCCACTTGGCCCCCTCGTTATCCATTGCAATTTCTAAAACAAAGTAATCAGGCAAAGAGCTGAATAAAACATAAAAGTTATTCCAATTTTGACCATCAAACTTTGCCAAACGTGGGCTACCGGTCCCAATCCACTTGTTTTCATCATCATCAATAATTATTGTATTAACTAAATCATCCATAAGACCTGAATTATTAGTGCTATAAACAATCCAATTAGTACCGTAAAATTTGGCTAGACCACAACTAGTTCCAATCCACTTAACTCCTTCATTATCTATTGCAACCGAATTGACTTGATCAATCAGCAAGCCGGAATTTGACATATTGTAAACAATCCAATCCGTACCATTTATTTTGCTAAACCACCATAATTAGTTCCAATCCATATATTTCCTTCATTATCTATTGCTATCGTGCGAATATAATTATCCAACAAACCGGAATTTGCTGTATTGTACACAATCCATTCTTGGCCATCAAATTTGGCTAAACCATTCCAAGTTCCAATCCATTTATTCCCTTCGCCATCAATAGCTAACGAATAAATCTCGTTATCGGGCAAACCGGAATTTGACTTATTATAAACAATCCAATCCGTACCGTTAAATTTGGCTAGACCGCTCTGGTAAGTTCCAATCCATTTATTTCCTTCATTATCTATTGCTATTGCCCAAACATCATTATCCGGCAAACCGGAATTTGATGTATTATAAATAACCCAATCGGTACCGTTAAATTTGGCTAAACCACCACTAGTCCCAATCCATTTAATACCTTCATTATCTATTGCTATCGATAAAATCACGTTATCAGGTATACCGGAATTTGAAGTAGTATAAAACGTTCTTTCGCCGGTTATTTTGTTGTATTTTGTTAAGCCGCCCCCATTTGTACCAATCCAAAGATCATCACCTTCAACGGCAGTACATGTAATGGGCGTACATCCGTAATTTATCCATTCCGGGTTTTGTGCATAAATAGAAACCGTTAAAAATAAAATCAAATAAATTAAAATATAAAATTTATTCATATCAGCTCCTTTTTTGCCAAACCAAAATTGGCAACATATAATTTTGTAAAAATTTATGAATAAAGTAAGTTATAAACAGCACAATTAATTACCTCTTTTATTTCACCATTATCATTTTACGTGTTTGGCTATAGCTGCCTGCCTGCAGCCTGCAAAAATATATCCCGCTGCTTAAACCCGCCGGGTGCCAGTCTTTTTGGTAGGTTCCGGGATTTAATTCTTCATTTACAAGAGTAGTTATTTCTTTGCCTAAAATATCGTATATTTTTAAGGTAACAAAAGTTTGCCGCGGTAAATTAAAACTTATTGTTGTGTTTGGATTAAATGGATTTGGGTAATTTTGCTGCAAAATAAAACCAGCAGGTGAATTGTTAACGTTTTTATCATCAACACTTATCACTACATTACCCACTTTAAATACACTTAAACCACCACTTGTTCCAATCCATTTCTTTCCCTCGTTGTCTATTGCTATCGCGTTGATATAATCATCAGGCAACCAGGAATTTGATGTATAATAAACAGTCCAATCCGTACCGTTAAATTTGGCCAAACCGTCACAAGTCCCAATCCATTTATTCCCATCATCATCTATTGCTAGCGTCTTTATCCTAGTATCAGGCAACCCGGAATTTGATGTATTATAAACAGTCCAATCAGTACCGTTAAATTTGGCTAAACCACCATATGAAGCTCCAATCCACTTAATCCCTTCATTATCTATTGCTATTGACCAAACCAGATCAGAAGGCAATCCGGAATTTGACATGTTATAAACAGCCCAATCGGTACCGTTAAATTTGGCTAAACCCTGATCAGTTCCAATCCATTTATTCCCCTCATCATCTATTGTTAGTGTATTTATATTACAATCGGGAAACCCGGAATTTGATGAATTGTAAACAGTCCAATCTGTACCGTTAAATTTGGCTAAACCACCATATAAAGTTCCAATCCACTTATTCCCTTCATTATCTATTACTATTGAATGGATATAATTATTTGGCAAATCGGAATTTGATTTATTATACACAACCCAATCCGTGCCGTTAAATTTTACTAAACCCCCACCATCTGTCCCAATCCATTTAACTCCTTCGTTATCAACGGCTATTGAATAAATCCAATAACCGGGAAGGCCAGAATTCGAGGTGTTATAAACAGCCCAATCCGTACCGTTAAATTTTACTAAATCACGACCAGCGTTAATCCATTTAACTCCATCATTATCTATTGCTATTGAAGTAACATAATTATTCGGTAAACCGGAAAACGAAATATTAAACACCACCCAGTTCGAACCATCAAATTTTACCAAGATTGGATCGCTCGTTCCAATCCACTTAATCCCTTCATTATCTATTGCTATTGACCAAACCAGATTAGAAGGCAACCCGGAATTTGACATGTTATAAACAACCCAATCGGTTCCGTTAAATTTGGCCAAACCGCCATCAGTTCCAATCCATTTATTTCCTTCATTATCTATTGCTATAGTGCTTACATCATTATTCGGCAAACCGGAATTGGAAGTATTATACACAACCCAATCCGTGCCGTTAAATTTGGCTAAACCACAACCCCAAGTCCCAATCCATATATCCCCTTCATTATCTATTGCTATTGAAATAACCCAATTATAAGGCAACCCGGAATTTGACGTATTATAAATAGCCCAATCCGTACCGTTAAATTTGGCTAAACCACCGCCGGTTCCTATCCAATTATTTCCTTCATTATCTATTGCTAAGGCGTTAACACAATTATCTGGTAAACCGGAATTTGTCGTGTTATAAATCACCCAATCCATGCCATTAAATTTAGCTAAACCTCCATCCAATGTCCCAATCCATTTAATACCTTCAATATCTATTGCTATTGCCCTAATAATATTATCCGGCAAACCGGAATTTGATGTATTATAAATAACCCAATCAGTACCGTTAAATTTGGCTAAACCATAATCAGTTCCAATCCATTTATTCCCCTCATTATCTATTGTAATGGCGTAAATAATATAACTCGGCAAACCGGAATTTGACTGATTATAAAACTTTTTTTCGCCGGTTATTTTGTTGTATTTTGTTAACCCTCCTCCATTTGTACCAATCCAAATATCATCACCTTCAACGGCAGTACATGTAATGGGCCAACATCCGTAATTTATCCAATCCGGGTTTTGTGCATACACAGAAACCGTTAAAGTTAAAACCAAATAAATTAAAATATAAAATTTGTTCATATCAGCTCCTTTTCCACCAGCCATTGTATAATATTTTTACATGTAATAAAATTAAAAAACCGTCAACAAAATTTACAATTATAAACCAAACATTGCAATTTGGTTTATTTCCCAACTAATATTTATTAATAATTCCATTATTTTTATTAAACAACAAATAATTATTTTAGCATTAAAATAACAAAACAGAATATTCAAATTTGTGATATATATCACCACCATGTTTTATATCACAAATTCTTTAGATTTTAACTATTTTACCATATAAAAGGCCAGTTTAACACAATTATTTAATAACAATATTGGAAACGACAAAACTTTTAAGAAAAGACTATTTTCCCCTTTTTCCCTAAAAACCGATTATTTATTTTTATATCTTTAACATTGAAATATTTTAAAATTAAATTTGGCTTATATTATGGAAGAACCTAAAATTAATGTGTCTATTTTGGAGAGCGAAAAAATCAATATTCTAAAACCGCAAATAATAAAGCAACCGATTTGTTTTTAATTTTTTTTGCGGTTATTAATTCCAAATCTTAAATATTTTATAAACCAACCATTACCACTATCTTTTGTTGCTATTTCACCATTATCATTTTACGTGTTTGGGTATAGCTGCCAGCCTGCAGCCTGTAAAAATAAATTCCGCTGCTTAAACCGGCAGGGTGCCAATCTTTTTGGTAGGTTCCGGCATTTAATTCTTCATTTACAAGTGTAGTTATTTCTTTGCCTAAAATATCGTAAATTTTTAAGGTAACAAAAGTTTGCCGGGGTAAACTAAAACTTATTGTTGTGTTTGGGTTAAACGGATTGGGGTAATTTTGCTGTAAAACAAAATCGTTAGGTGTATTATTAATATTATTATCATCAACACTTATCACTACACCGCCCTCATTAAATATTGCTAAGCCACCATACATAGTTCCAATCCATTTATCCCCGTTGTTATCTATAACTACAGTCCTTACCTCATAATCCGGCAAACCGGAATTTGACGGTTTATATTTTACCCAATCAGTGCCGTTAAATTTGGCTAAACCTAAATCAGTTCCAATCCATTTGTTTCCTTCATTATCTATATTTATATCATATATCCTATTATCTGGCAAACCGGAATTTGATGTTTTATAAACAATCCAATCGGTACCGTTAAATTTTGTTAGACCACCATTATAAGTTCCAATCCATTTATCCCCGTTGTTATCTATAACTACAGTCCTTACCTCATTATCCGGTAAACCGGAATTTGACATATTGTAAACAGTCCAGACCGAATCATCTAATTTGGCCAATCCGTCATCAGTTCCAATCCATTTATTCCCTTCATTATCTATTTTTATATCATATATCGTATAGTTTGGCAACCCGGAATTTGTTGTATTATAAACAACCCAGTCAATACCATTATATTTTGTTAAACCGCCCCGGTAAGTTCCAGTCCCAATCCATTTATTCCCTTCGCCATCAATAGCTAACGAATAAATCTCGTTATCGGGCAAACCGGAATTTAGTGTATTGTAAACAATCCACTCTTTACCCTCAAATTTTGCTAAACCACCACTAGTCCCAATCCATTTATTCCCTTCGTTATCTGTTGCTATTGTCCTAACCCAATTACTTGGTAAACCTGAATTGGATGTATTATAAATAACCCAATCCGTCCCGTTAAATTTGGCTAAACCTTTTCCGGTTCCAATCCACATAGCCCCCTCATTATCCATTTCAATTTCAAAAACCATGTTATTAGGCAAAGAGCTGAATAAAACATAAAAATTATTCCAATTTTGATTATCAAACTTTGTCAAACCCAAGCTGCCTGTCACAATCCACTTGATATCTTCATTATCAATAATTATTGAATTAACTAAATTATCCTGAAGACCTGAATTATAAGTATTATAAACAATCCAATCGTTACCGTTAAATTTTGATAACCCACCATTATTTGTACCAATCCATTTATTCCCTTCATTATCTATTTTTATATCATATATCGTATTGCTTGGCAAATCGGAATTTGACATATTGTAAACAGTCCAATCCGTGCCGTTAAATTTGGCTAAACCTCCATATTCGGTCCCAATCCATTTATTCCCTTCATTATCTATTGCAATTACCCTAATATTATTATCCGGCAAACCGGAATTTGTTGTATTATAATTTACCCAATCTGAACCGTCAAATTTTACTAAACCGTAATCAGTTCCAAGCCATTTATTCCCTTCATTATCTATTGCTATTAACCTAATATTATTATTTGGCAAACCCGAATTTGAAATATTATAAACCGTCCAATCGGTCCCGTTAAATTTGGCTAAACCACATTCCTCTGTCCCAATCCATTTATTTCCCTCATTATCAATTTTTATATCAGTTATATTATTGTTTGGCAAACCGGAATTTGACTTATTATAAACAATCCAATCAATACCATTATATTTTGCTAAACCAAACTGGTAAGTTCCAATCCATTTATTTCCTTCATTGTCTATTGTTATTGCCATAATAAAATTATCCGGCAAGCCGGAATTTGATGTATTGTAATGTGTTTTTTCGCCGGTTCTTTTATTGTATTTTGTTAATCCACCAAAAAATGTTCCTATCCAAATATCATCACCCTCGATGGCAGTACATTTAATTGGTGTATATTCATAATGCATCCACTCGGGGTTTTGTGCATAAACAGTAACCGTTAAGGTTAAAACCAAATAAATTAAAATATAAAATTTGTTCATACCAACTCCTTTTCCACCAGCCGTTGTATATTATTTTTACGTGTTATAAAATTAAAAAACCTAGTAATTAAATTTACAGCTATAACCTAAGTTTTGCAATTTTATTTATTTCCCAAACTAATGTTTATTAATAATTCCATTGTTTTTATTAAAAAAATAAATAATTATTCCTGTATAAAGATAATATCACTTCAATAATAATAAAAAGGGCATCGGATTTGCGAAATATCTCTCCCCCATGTTTTCTATCACAAATTCATTAGATTTTAACTATTTTGCCATAAAAAAAGCCATTTTAACACAATTATTTATCACAATATTAAAAACAATAAAACTTTTAAGAAAGAACTATTTTTTCCTTTTTCCCTAAAAACTGATTATTTATTTTTATATCTTTAACATTGAAATATTTTAAAATTAAATTTGGCTTATATTATGGAAGAACCTAAAATTAATGTGTCTATTTTGGAGAGCGATGAAATCAATTTTGATTTAAATGGCGAGTTTTTTGTAAACGGAATTACAGAAAAACAAAACGGAAGATATACCGCAAAACTTGTAAACGGCAAAATATCGGTTGAAAGAGACGATAGAATTCTTGTTTTTGACAACGAAGTAATATTTTTGCCAAACGATATGGGTGAAGACAGCTTTTTAATACGCGATGTGGTAATTGGAATTAAATTCCACTGGGAGAAAAAAGAAAAACAGCGTTTTGTGGGTTCCTTAAAATTATTAAAAGATAACGACAAAATTATAGCAATAAATATTGTTCCGCTTGAAGATTATTTAACAAGTGTAATTTCTTCCGAAATGAGTGCAACAAGTTCAAAAGAACTGTTAAAAGCTCATTCAATAATTTCGCGCAGCTGGCTTTTGGCACAAATCGAAAAAGGTAAGGAACTTGCCCAAAAAGATGAAAAATATAACACAACATACATTACAGATGATGAAATTGTTAAATGGTACGATAGAGAAGACCATAAATTGTTTGATGTTTGCGCCGATGATCATTGTCAAAGATACCAGGGAATAACAAAAGCCTATACACCAAAGGTTAAACAAGCCGTTGAAGAAACCCGCGGTTTAGTTGTAAGTTACGAAGGTAAAGTTTGTGACGCCCGTTTCAGCAAATCGTGCGGCGGTATTAGCGAATCGTTTGAAAATGTTTGGGAACCGGAAAAACATGCTTATTTAACAAGTGTTATTGATTACAAATTTGAACCCGATAATTACGAATTGGATTTAACAAAAGAAGAAGCAGCAGATACATGGATTAGAACGTCCCCTTCTTCATTCTGTAATACTAACGATACTAAAGTACTTTCTCAAGTTTTATTGGATTACGACCAAACAACTACCGATTTTTACAGATGGAAAGTTGAATTTAACAATGAAGATTTATCAAAATTAATTTTAGAAAAAAGCGGTATCGATTACGGCCAAATTATTGATATGATTCCGCTTGAAAGAGGACATTCCGGCAGATTAATAAGATTAAAGATTGTAGGCACTAAAAAGACCTTTGTTATTGGTAAAGAACTTGAAATTAGAAGAACTCTTTCAAAATCGCATTTATACAGTTCGGCTTTTGTTGTTGATAAATTTGATATTGTTAACAATATTCCGCAAAAATTTGTATTAACAGGCGCAGGCTGGGGACACGGAGTTGGTTTATGCCAAATTGGTGCCGCGGTTATGGGCGAAAAAGGTTACCGTTTTGATGAAATTTTACTGCATTACTTTAAAAATTCAACAATTTTGAAGATTTATTAATGACCGTATTATATTCGTGTTTATCATTAAGTTGGGGCGGCATGGAAATGTTCGCAATTCAAGCCGTCCAACAATTATTAAAACGGGGGATTCACACCGAACTGTTATGTTATGCCGGCTCAAAAATTGAGATTGAAGCAAAAAAACAGGATATTATTACTTATCCCTCGTTATTTTCGGGTTATTTTAATTTAAGCGAAACAATTAAAGTAAGCAGATTATTAAAAGCTAAAAATTACAGTTTAATACATACACAAGCTTCTAAAGATTTGTGGCTGTTAGTACCCGCGTTAAAATTAGCCGACTTAGATACTCCTTTGTTTTTAACAAAACAGGTTGGTTCGTTTATTGTTAAAAAAGATTTTTTACATAAATGGCTTTATAAACGGTTAACTGCTGCTTTTGCAATTAGTACTGTAATTAATAATAATTTATTAATTACTACTACGCTTAAACAGGATAAAGTTTTAATGCTGCACAACGGAACGGATACAAACCGTTTTGACCCGGCAAAAGTTAACCGAAATGAAGAAAGATTAAAACTTGGATTAAAAGATACCGATATTGTAATTGGGATGTTGGCCCGGTTTAGTTCAGGCAAAGGACACGTTGATTTACTTGAAGCGGCAAAAATATTAAAACAAAAGTATAATAATTTAAAATATTTATTGGTTGGCGAACCAAGCCGCGGCGAAACCGAATTTGCCGATAAAATAAAACAGATGGTTGTTGATTATAATTTAACGGATGAGATAATTTTTACGGGTTTTAGAAAAGACACACAAAATGTTATTGCGGCAATGGATATTTTTGCTTTCCCTTCCCACGCCGAAGCTTTTGGAATTGCCCTTGTTGAAGCTATGAGTATGGCTAAACCAAGCGTGTGTTCAAATAGTGACGGAATTTTGGATATTGCCCTTGAAGGTCAAACAAGTTATTTGTTTGAAAATCATAACAGCAAACAATTAGCCGAAAAATTGGAGAAATTGATTTTATCGGAAGAAACGAGAACGCAATTTGGAAACAATGCCCGAAATCGTGCTGTTGAATATTTTGACATTGAATATTTAACCGATAAGGTAATTAATTATTATAAAGATTTTGTAAAGGATTAAAAGGAAATAAATGGTTTTTTTAAACCCCGCAGTACTTTTTGGATTTTTGGCCGCCAGTATTCCCATTATTATTCATTTGTTAAACTTGAGGAAGCTGAAAAAAATTGAATTCAGCACTTTGGCCTTTTTAAAAGAGCTGCAAAAAAATAAAATTAAAAAAGTTAAAATTAAACAATGGATTCTTTTAGCTTTACGGACTTTAATAATAATTTTTTTGGTATTGTCTTTTTCCCGGCCAACTATAAAAAGCACCGCTATTGGCGGTACAAGTTCGGCAGCTAAAACCACAGCGGTTATTATAATTGATAATACATTTTCCATGTCTGTTATTACCGATAAAGGCAGTTATCTTAACAGAGCAAAAAAAATTGCTTCTAATTTATTAAGCAGGTTACAAGAAGGTGACGAAGCAGTTATTATTACCACGGGCAGCATAAACTCAAAAGTTTCTATCTCTACAAATATTGCAAAATTAAAATCCGATTTAAAAGATTTACAGATTTCTTATATAAGTAATCCGTTACATAAATCTATTATACAGGCCGCTGATATTATTTCAAAATCCGATAATTTTAATAAAGAAATATATATATTATCCGATTTCCAAAGCAAAACCTTATACGAAGACAAAAAAGGACTTTCCGATTTTAGCAAATTGTTAAATCAGCAGGTTAGATTGTACTCGTTTGATTTATCGGATAAAGATGCCGCAAATTTATCTATAACCGAACTTAAATCGAACAACCAAATATTTGAAGTCGGGAAAACCATTAGTTTTGAAGCAACTGTTACAAACTCCGGCAATTTGAATATAACAAATTCGGTTATTTCTCTATTTATTAACGGCCAAAGAACCGCACAACAAAATATCAGTCTAAATACAGGCGAATCTAAAAAAGTTAACTTTGACACACAATTAAAAAATGGGAATTTAATTGAAGTTTTTGCGGAACTTGAAGATGACGAAATAAACGCCGATAATAAAAGGTTTTTTACAATTTTTGTACCCGAAAAAATCAACCTTTTATTGCTTACCGATGACATAAATGACGGACAATTTGTTAAAGCGGCATTAACCAAAAACGATTCAATTAAAAGTTTTAATATTACGGAAAAACCTTTAAGTTTGGTTTCCGCCCTAAATTTGAATAGTTATAACTCAATAATTATTATCGGCGGCGAATCAATTAACAATTATTCGCAATTGAACGATTATTTGAGTTCAGGCGGAAATATTATTCTTTTCCCCGGATTAAAAACAACATTAAGCAAATATAAAACTTTATTGGAAAACCTTTCGGCTCCTTCTATTAACCAATATAAAGGAAGTTTAACAAACCAAAAAGCAGGTTACAATTTTGGCAATATCGATTATTTGCATCCTTTATTTACTGAGATGTTTGCCAATGGTAAAAAACCGGTAATACAATCGCCAAATATTTATTATTATTTTAAGTTAAATACAGGTTCATTGGGCCGAAATGTAATTGAAATGGACGACAAATCTCCATTTTTATTGGAATATTCGTTAAATTCGGGCAAATTGTTAATATTTAACACTTCACCTAATTTAACTTGGTCGGATTTTCCGGTTAAAGGAATATTTGCCCCATTATTAAATCGCGCTATTTATTATATGTCAACAAAGTATAATTTAGCTGATAATGTAACCGCCGGCAACGAACTTTTTATTAACTTAACAAACACTACTTACCCGCTTGTTAATATTAACAAGCCAGAAAATAAAAGCGAAATAGTTTCCATTGATACTTTGCAGGACAAAAGATTGTTTAAGTATAATAATACCGAAACTATTGGAACATATAAATTTGTTAACGGTAAAGATTTAATTGGATATTCCTCCGTTAACGTAAATCCGCTGGAATCTGATCTTAAATATTTAGCAGATTCCGATTTTGAAGATTATTTAAAAACAATTAACTTTAAGGGTTCATATTTTAAGTTAAATGATAACGAAAATTATATTAAAAGTATTAACCAATCACGATTTGGTGCCGAATTATGGCGTATATTTTTAATAATAGCTCTTCTGCTTGCCATAATAGAAATGGCAGTTTCAAAAAGTTCAAAAAAAGATTTAGCAAAAATAGGATAAAATGGAATTACATATAATAGAACAAAAAAAAGTTGAACGTGCTCTTTTAGTAGCTTTAAAAGGTTTAGGTATTGATGATGCAAGAGTGGATGAATACTTAAACGAATTGGAGCTTCTTGCCAATACCGCCGGTGCCGAAACAATTATGCGTGTTACTCAAAATAGAGCACGTATAGAAACCGCTTCATATATAGGTACCGGCAAAGCTGAGGAAATTAAAGAACTAGCCGATTTAAATGATATTGATATTATAATATTTGACGATGATTTAACTCCAACACAAGTTAGAAATTTAGAAAAGATTATTGAGCGAAAAATTGTTGATAGAAGCGGATTAATTTTAGATATTTTTGCACAACATGCACGTTCAAATGAAGCTAAAACACAGGTTGAATTAGCCCAGCTTGAATATTTGCTTCCTCGTTTAACAAGGGCTTGGACTCACCTTTCAAAACAATACGGCGGAATTGGAACAAAAGGTCCCGGCGAAACACAAATTGAGACCGACAGGCGTATAATTAGAACACGTATTGGCAAATTAAAGGAAAAATTAGAAAAAATCGAACTCCAGCAGTCAACAAAAAGCCTTAAACGGCAGGATGTTATTTCAACATCTCTTGTTGGTTATACAAACGCGGGAAAATCTACGCTGCTAAATTTACTTACAAATGCCGATGTACTTACTGAAGATAAATTATTTGCCACATTAGATTCAACTACCCGCTCGTTGGAATTAATGAAAAACAAAAATCTGCTAATAAGTGATACGGTTGGATTTATCCGTAAACTGCCCGCTCATTTGGTTGCTTCATTTAAAAGCACTTTAAGTGTTGTACGTGAAGCGGATTTTATTTTACATATTATTGATATTTCGCACCCGTATTTTGAAGATCATATAAAGGTTGTAGAAGATACTTTGGCGGAATTAAAATGCGAAAACAAACCCATTTTGTATATTTTTAACAAAGTGGATATGCTTGAAGATAAACATATTATGGAATACGTAAAAAACAAATATTCAAATTGTATAATGATTTCCGCTGCACGCGCAATAAATATTACCGCATTAAATGAGATGTTAATTCGTTTTTATGACGAAAATTTTAAGTTTAACGAATTAAAAATAAGCTCATACAACTCAAAATTAATAGCATATATTCATTCAATTGCCGAAGTAATTGACATTAGATATGAAGAGGATTTTTGTTATATTAAATTTAGAACTACAAAAGACAATTTAAATAAAATAAACAAGTTGATGTATGGAAAATAACGAATTAATTATTGATGGTGCTTCTCTTTCATTAGAAAAGATTGAATATTTTATTACTCATTCACCTAAAGTTAAACTGGCTGATAGTTCAGTTGTTAAAATTGAAAAAGCCTGTACTTTAATAGATAAATGGATAAAAGAAGATAAAGCTGTTTATGGAGTAACAACCGGTTTTGGTGAATTTGCAAACGTAAAAATTTCGCAAAAGGATATTTTTAAACTGCAAAAGAACTTAATTTTAAGTCATTCCGCCGGAGTTGGTGAAAATTTACCTCCAATTATTATTAAAATAATGATGCTTTTACGTGCAAATGCTCTTGCTTTGGGTCATTCAGGTATTCGTTTAACAACAATGAACTTATTGCTTGAAATGATTAACAACAATATTATTCCTGTAGTACCTTCTCAAGGTTCTGTTGGATCAAGCGGCGATTTGGTTCCTTTAGCTCATATTGTATTATCAATAATTGGTGAAGGAAAAGTACAGATATTTGATACAATAAATGAACTTGAAACAAATTTTGATAATATCATCGATTCAAAAGAAGCATTAGCCAAATTTAATTTAGCACCTATTACACTTGCCGCAAAAGAAGGACTTGCTTTAATTAACGGCACCCAAATGATGACCTCAATTGCAAGTTTTGTATGTATTAAAGCAAAAAGATTAATTAAAATTGCCGATCTCAGCGGTGCTCTTTCACATGAAGCACTCAGGGGTTCGGATAGAGCTTATGATTTACGACTTCATAAATTACGTCCGCATAAGGGACAAATTCAAACAGCTGAAAACCTTTTAGCTTTAATTAATAACAGCGAAATCAGAAAATCACATATAATAAACGATAACAGAGTTCAGGACTCTTATTCATTGCGCTGCATTCCGCAAATACACGGTGCTTCGCGCGATACAATAAATTATGTTTGTTCTGTTGTTGAAACCGAAATAAATTCCGTAACTGATAATCCTTTAATATTCACCGAAGACGGCGATCATTTGGAAGGCGGAAATTTTCACGGACAGCCGATTGCGCTTGTTATGGATTTTATGGGCATTGCTTTATCCGAATTAGCAAACGTTTCCGAAAGAAGAATTGAAAGGCTTGTAAACGGATCGTTAAGTTTGTTACCTCGGTTTTTAACTCCAAACGGCGGGTTAAATTCCGGATTAATGATTGCGCAATATACGGCCGCAAGTCTTGTATCCGAAAACAAAGTGTTGGCTCATCCCGCTAGTGTCGATTCTATTCCAACTTCAGCAAATCAGGAAGACCATAATTCGATGGGTTCAATTGCAGCACGCAAGTGTTTGAATATATTAAAAAACGTTACAAATGTTCTTGCAATTGAATTCTTAACTTCAGCACAGGGTGTTGAGTTCTTAAAACCGTTAAAATGTGGGGCCGGGACCGAAATAGCACATGATTTTATTAGAAATTTTGTAAAACCGCTAAACGAAGACAGGGTAATTTCCGATGATATAATATCAATACAAAAAATTATTGATAATAACTCACTTCTTAAAAAAGTGGAAGAAACCGTAAAATTAAACTAAAATAATAAAACAATGGCTGATAACGATAAATTAAAAATAATAAATTATGCCAGTTCGGCAGAAGTTACAACAGTACCTGTAAAATATATATTTTTAGATATTGTTAACTTTACACAGGGCAGAAGCGTTGAGGCTCAAAGCGATCTGGTTAAAGCATTAAACGAAATTGTAAAAGCCACTGTTGAAGCTAATGGTCTTAAAAAAGAACAGGTAATATACTTACCAACAGGAGACGGTATTTGTATTTCATTGTTATATATTGAACAGCCGTTTGATATTCATTTAAAAGTTGCGGTTGAAATAATAGGGCGGATTACAAAACACAACAATCATCATATTGACCCAATGCGGCAATTTAAAGTCCGAATTGGTGTTAATTCAAACATTGATAACATTACAGTTGATATAAACGATAATAAAAATATTGCCGGTACAGGTGTTAATATGTGCCAGCGCATTATGACTTTAGCTGACGGTAATCAAATTATGGTGGGTGCTACTGTTTACGAGATGCTGCGTAATCGTGAAAAATACATGCATTCATTCACACGATATGAAACATTTGTTAAACATAACGAAAAACTTGTTGTATATCATTTTATTAAATCTAATATTGACGGCTTAAATATCGAAACTCCGTCATGTTTTGATGATGCAAATGCCGAAGGTGAAAAATTAAATAAATTTATTGCTTACTTTTTTATTCATTCAATTTTAAATAGAAAGTTTTTTATACGAAAACAAAACACACAAGATTTAATTATTGGAACAATACTTATTTGGAGTCTGGCAACCGATTCCTTAAGTGAAGCTGAAAGTACAGATATCAAACCCCCAAGTTATATAACCTGGAAAGCAAAAAAAGCAAGTTTTGAAGAGCAGTTCCAATATTATTCAACAATTGATATGCGTATTTTATGGTCGCTGTTTAGATATATTGTAAAATACGATCTGCAAGCCTACGAGCGTTTTTTTGAAAAAACCGTTAATACCGATTGGCGTTTTCTTACCTCCGCCGGACGTGATAAACTTAAAGAAGAATGGCCAGGTATTTTACGACAATTTGATTTATTATAAATTATACTTAAAGCAATTATTAATTATTAATTATTAATTATGAATGATGAATTATTAATTAAAACACCAAAAAAATATAAAAAGATATACTAACCTGAGACAATTCAACATTCACAATTATTTTTCAAACTCATATTAACAGCCCGTTTGTAACCAAACACCTCCACAAATATAATGCAGAGGCATCCCCATTTGTTTTTATTATTATATTAATTCCACAAAAAACTCACAAATTTATAATATATAATATTCTGTTTACTCATACACCAAACATATACTTTATAATTCCCGCTTTTGAAATCTTAAAAACTTATCTATCCTATAATTCAAATTTATCCAATGTGTTATCCAATTATTAATGCTTTACGCTTTTTTACTATTTTTGCCTAACAAACCAAATTATACTCCTTATTATTACCGCAAAATTAGTATATTTACTATTATATTTTAATGTTAAAAGTAAATTAAACTGATATTATTTTAATGAATAGATACTCAAATTGCGGAATTTGTATAGGAGCTTCTACTGTTTCGCTGGTTTGTTTGGAATCAGACGTATTAAATAAACCTATTATTTCGTACCAAAAATCGCTTCCTCATCATGGCAACGCTCAAGCTATTATACAATTGCTGTTAGAATCAGTTAAAGTTAATAAATTAACGGCTACAGGTCGTAATTTTAAAGATTTGTTAAATGTCCACTCATTATCCGAAGCTGAAACAATTGAACTTGCTTTAGAGTATTTGGATATTAAAACCGATATTGTTGTATCAGCAGGTGCCGAAAGTTTTATTATTTATTTATTGGATAAAAAATTAAAAATTACAAAAGTAATTACCGGTAATAAGTGCGCATCCGGTACAGGCGAGTTTTTTGTTCAGCAGTTAAAACGAATGAATTTACAACTTGATGAAGTTACCGATATTACCGAAAACACAATACCTTATAATATTTCAGGCAGATGTTCGGTTTTTTGCAAATCCGATTGTACTCATGCTTTAAATATCGGTATAAAAAAAGAAGAAATCGTTACCGGTTTAAGCCAAATGATGGCTTCAAAAATTATTAATTTAATACCGCGTTATAAAAACAAAAACATTCTACTAATTGGCGGAACCGTTAATAATTTATCATTTATTTCACACTTAAAAAAAGAACTGCCAAATCTGTTTGTTTCGGAACATTCAACTTATTTTGAGGCTCTTGGCGCGGCTTATTATTCCATGTTTAACGATGTGCCTGTTTTGGAATATAATAATCTTGCAAAAGAACATGTTACAAATTTTTCGTTTCATCCTCCGCTTAAAGATTTTGTTGACAAAGTTAGATTTGAAAAAATTGAATTTGCAAAATCAAAAAATAACGATGAATGTATATTGGGTTTGGATGTAGGTTCAACAACCACAAAAGCCATTATTTTAAGAACGGAAGACAATGCAATTTTAGCCAGCGAATATTTGCGCACAAATGGCGATCCCGTTTTTGCTTCTAAGGAATGTTATAAATCTCTATTAAACCAATTAGAGGGCAATATAAATATAGTCGGATTTGGTGTTACGGGATCAGGCCGTCAAATTGCCGGATTACATGCTCAAACCAATTCAATTATAAACGAAATAATAGCTCATGCAACAGCCACGCTTTATTTTGATAAAGAAGCCGAAACAATTTTTGAAATTGGCGGACAAGATGCCAAATATACATTTATAACTTCGGGCTCAGCTTCCGATTATGCAATGAATGAAGCTTGTTCGGCAGGAACGGGTTCATTTTTAGAAGAAGCCGCCGCTGAAACTTTAAATATTAACTATAAAGAAATTTCCAAACTTGCTATTAACGCTTTAACACCCCCCAATTTTAACGATCAGTGTTCGGCTTTTATTAGCAGCGATATAAAAAACGCGTTACATGACGGTCTTTCTACAGAAGACGTTGTAGCCGGACTTGTATATTCCGTTTGTATGAATTATATAAACAGGGTAAAAGGAAGCAGACCTGTAGGCAAAATAATTTTTATGCAGGGCGGAGTTTGTTATAACAAAGCTGTTCCCATTGCAATGGCGGCGTTAACAGGAAAACAAATTATTGTTCCTCCCGAACCCGGTTTGATGGGAGCTTTTGGTGTTGCTTTAGAAGTTAAAAAACGAATTGAGTATAAACTTGTTGAAAGGAAAGCTTTTTCACTTGATGAATTAATAAATAGACAAATAGAATATTCAAAATCATTTATCTGCGCCGGCGGTAAAGATAAATGCGACCGAAAATGTTCTGTTTCTATTTTTAACATAAACGGCAAACAATATCCGTTTGGCGGCGCGTGCGATTTGTACTCTTCAATAAAAAACGAAAAAGACCCGGATAATATTAAAATTAAAGATTATGTTAAACTTAGACAAAGTTTAGTATTTAACAAGTACTTAACTGATGTTAAAAATAAAGATAATGCCCCTTCAATCGGAATATTAAAATCGTTTTTAACAAATACATATTATCCATTATTTTATAATTTTTTTACTCTGTTAGGTTTTAATGTTATTTTAGAGTCGGAAGTAAACACAAAAGGAATTGAAAAAATCAGTTCATCGTTTTGTTACCCTGCGGAATTATCACACGGGTTTATGCAAAGTTTAATTGATAAAAAACCGGATTTTATTTTCATTCCTCATGTTAAGGAATTACCACAAAACAAAAACGATAAAATAAAACAAAAAACATGTGTTTTATTACAAGCTGAAAGTTATTATATAAAAACCGCGTTTAAAAGTGATTTGGATAATATAACAATTCTTAATCCCGTTATAGATTTTAATAATATTAATATGGCTGTTAATGTATTTGTTAAACTTGCTGTTAAGCTTGGATTTGACAAAAATAAAGCTAAATATTCATTTTCTTCGGCATTAGCAAAACAGAATGAAATGTTTGCCGAATTTAAGGAAATAGGAAAAAACGTTTTAAAAGAACTTGAACAAAATAATTTATTCGGTATAGTTCTTTTAGGAAGAGCATATAATTCATACGCCGAGGAAGCTAATCTTGGAATTCCGCAAAAATTCGCTTCACGAAATAAAATTATTATCCCTGCTGATTTTCTTTTAACAGACGACATCCAAACCCACAAACACATGTATTGGGGTACCGGAACCCAAATATTAAAATCTGCCCGCATTATTAAAAACAATCCAAAATTGTTTGGCGTGTATATTACAAATTTCAGCTGCGGACCCGATTCGTTTATCCTTAATTATTTTAGAACAATTATGGGAAACAAACCATCTCTTACATTAGAACTTGACAGTCATACTGCCGACGCGGGAATTAATACCCGAATTGAAGCCGCTCTTGATATATTTAACAGCTATAATAAATTGACCGGATTTGATCATTTTCCCCAACCGGAAAACGGATTTGAACCCGTTAAAATGATTAATTCAACCGAATTGTATCACCCTGTTAAAAACAAAAAATATTCGATATTTGATAATAATGTAAAACTTGTATTGCCCAATATGGGACAGGTTTCATCACAGGTTATGCGGGCTAACTTTAATTATTTTGGTGTAAATTGTGAAGTGCTGCCAATGTATACTGCCGAAACTTTGCGTTTGGGCAGAGGAAATACTTTATGCAAAGAGTGCCTTCCATTACAGCTTAATGCAGGGGCCTTAATTGAATATAACAATAAACGAACAGACCCTGATGAAATTAGTTTATATTTTATGTCGGCCGGAAACGGACCGTGTCGTTTGGGGCAGTATACTGTTTTTTTAGAAGAGTTAATTAAAAAAAACAAATTCGATAATTTCGGAATATTTTCGTTAACCGATGAAGATAGTTACGGCGGACTTGGGACAGCATTTTTTACCAGAGGCTGGATTGCTTTTACTATTGCCGATGTGATGAAAAATATTTACAACGCCTTAATTGTTTTGGCTTTTAATAAGTCAAAAGCTATACAAATTTACAATGAGGAATGGGGAAAAATATTAAACGCGGTTTCAAAATTGCCCATAAAAGGTATTTATGCCCAGCTTGAAAAGTCCGCGGAAATATTACAATCAATTGAAAAACGATTTTCCATTCACAACGCAAAAAAAGTTTCTATAATTGGGGAAATATTTGTTCGGCACGAAGAATTTTCGCGCATGGATTTAATTGAACGTTTGGCCGAAAAAGATTTTGTAGCTTCAATTGCCCCTATTGGGGAATATATTTATTATTCAACATATTTAGAAAATTTTCCTTCAAACGGCGAACCAATTAATTTTAAGAATTATGTATATAATAAGATTAAAACTTTTGAACAAAAACGAATTGAAAAAAAGATTAAAACCATATTAGCACAAACCGATCTGGTTGAGTTTGAATTAATTGATGTTGATGAAATTATTGAAACCGCATCCCGGTTTATTCCTGCCGATTTGGAAGGCGAGGCAATATTAACTTTGGGATCGGCATTAAAGGAAATATTAAATCACTCGTGTGGAATTATTTCAATCGGGCCGTTTGGCTGTATGCCGGCTCGTGTTGCCGAATCGATATTAAATAACGAAATGAATTACGACAGTAAATTAAAAGCCGAAAACCGTGTGGATTTATTTTCTAATTCGTTTAGTAATTTACCGTTTTTAGCAATTGAAACAGACGGAAATCAATTTCCCCAAATCATTCAATCCAAAATTGAAATATTTATGCTTAATGCCGAAAGAACATTTTTTGAAATGGAAAAATCCTCACATCATAACAAACAGGATTTAATTAAAACCTTTATTAAATATATTGTATCGTTTTATGCCGAACCGGAAATAACTACTCCGCCCAAAATTGCCGCCGCGGATGTAGAATAAACACCAGCGGGGAATTTTAACTACAAAGGGAATTTAATTGTAGCGCGAGATTTATCTCGCCGGCTTTTATAAGCATTTACAAATATATCATCCGTTGTTTTATTTGCCTGCGAACTAAAGTTCGCGCTACAATTTATCATAAACGCAAAATAATTTATATATATCCTTCAACATTTATATTGGCTTTAATTCTGAAAGTATACTAATTTTAACAGCAAAAGATATTTAATTGTAGCGCGAGATTTATCTCGCCAGCTTTTATCAGCACCAACAAATCTATGATCCGTTTTTTGCTTGCGAACTAAAGTTCGCGCTACAATTTATCATAAACGCAAAATAATTTTTATATATATCCTTCAATATTTATATTGGTTTTAATTCTGAAGGGTATACTAATTTTAACAGCAAAAGATATTTAATTGTAGCGCGAGATTTATCTCGCCAGCTTTTATCAGCACCAACAAATCTATGATCCGTTTTTTGCTTGCGAACTAAAGTTCGAGCTACAATTTATCACACATGCAAAATAATTTTTATATATACTTCAACATTTATATTGGCTTTAATTCTGAAAGTATACTAATTTTAACAGCAAAAGATATTTAATTGTAGCGCGAGATTTATCTCGCCAGCTTTTATCAGCACCAACAAATCTATGATCCGTTTTTTGCTTGCGAACTAAAGTTCGAGCTACAATTTATCACACATGCAAAATAATTTTTATATATACTTCAACATTTATATTGGCTTTAATTCTGAAAGTATACTAATTTTAACAGCAAAAGATATTTAATTGTAGCGCGAGATTTATCTCGCCAGCTTTTATCAGCACCAACAAATCTATGATCCGTTTTTTGCTTGCGAACTAAAGTTCGAGCTACAATTTATCACACATGCAAAATAATTTATTAATGTCCTTTTAGCTCAATCTAAACACCATATTCTAAAACTCCACACTTATACCAATTGAAGGCAATAATCCAATTGACGATTCGTCTTTTAATTTATTTTTTTCGTAATCCCATCTGATTGATGTTTGATTTTTTCTGCCATAAACATTTTGCACATCTAAATAAACCGTTAAATCCCAGCTTTCAAAATTCCATTTTCTTTCAACACGCAAATCAAGACTATGACTTGCAGTAAAATTATCAGTATTATAATTATTTACACTTTGTTTTCCATAGTCATCAAAAGGAGTATAAGGAGAACCAGTTGAATACCTAAATTTTAAACTCGTTTCCCATTTTTCATTATATATGTACCCTGCACTTAAACTAAATATCCATTTTTGGTCATAACTTCCCGGACGTTCTTTTCCGTCAAGTGAGGTAAATTTTGTTTGACTGTATGTTAAACTAAATAATCCGTACATTGGCATTTCGGATGATTTTTTTTGCATCGAAAATTCCAGTCCTTTTGAGTTCCCTTTTCCTTTGCTTACAAGAGGTTCCAGCCCAAACGAGGCAAAATTATCATCACTTCCCGCATAACCGGCACCGGTGTTGGATAACACCAAATAGGGCCTTAAAACACTTGTGGGATAATCTTTATAATCCTTGTAAAATCCTTCAAGTTTAATTCTAACATCTTCCATAATCCTGTATTCAATGCCGGCTACATATTGTGTTACCTTTATTGCGTTTAAGTTGGTATTTTGTTTATTACCCAGCAGCCAGATATAAGACGGGAACTGATGATAATTTCCGACACTAAAACTTATATTAACCAATTCCGTTACCGGATATAAAAGTGACAATCTTGGACTATAATACATTTTTTTGTTTATTTCGTTAAAATAATCGCCTCGTACACCCAAATTAAATCTTAACCGGTTAAACCACAAATTACTATACTGCAAATAAAACGCGTATTTATGGAAATATGTATCGGCCGATAAATTACTTTTAGGTAATGTATCGTTAAATGTTGTAATAAAGTTATCCGGGAATATAACATTACTATTAAAACTTATTAATTTACCCGAAACACCCGCATTTAATTCGGCATTACCGTGTACTTTGTAAACCAAATCTAACTTTAATTCGTTTTCCCCTTCTTTGGAACGGTTCAAAAATATTGGAGTAAATGAAGTATCTTTTTGGAATGTATCGTAATCCACAAAACTTCGGCTTAAACTTGCCGTATAAAAACCTTTTCCCAATAATCTTCTGTACGAAAGTCCTGTAACATATTGATTTTGATTTGACGCAAGAATTCGTGCATTATTAAAAATATTTTTGCGTGTATCATTATTAAATTTAACTTTATCAAAAGCACCAATAAATAAATACGATAATCTATCATGTTCACTAATATCGTAACTTACTTTGGTCATAACATCGTAATACTCCGGTATAAATCCAAATCCGGCAGCTTTAAAAATAAAATCCAAATAACTACGCCTTACCGAAAACAAAAAATTAGCATTATCCGAAATTGGGCCTTCCAAATTTAACCCAAACAAAGAAGCTGAAACCAATGCTTTGCCGCCTAATTTGTCACTGCGCCCTTCACGTAAATTTATGCTTAATACCGAAGAAAGTTTATCGCCATATAACGAAGAAAATCCGCCCGTTGAAAACGATGTTTCTTTTACAAAATCCAAATTAATAAAACTTAACGGCCCGCCTGTTGCACCCTGACTGCCAAAATGGTTTATTGTTGGGAAAATAAAACCATCCACCAAATATAAATTTTCCGAAGGCGCACCACCGCGTACTACTAAATCATTTCTTCCGGCGCTTGCCTGTGCAACCCCTGGTAAAACAGAAAGAGCTCGCACAACATCTTCAAACCCGCCGGGAGATCTTCGTATTTCTTCGTAATTTAACATTGTTAAACTTGAAACTTCGGTTGGAATAGCATTAAAATAACCCGAAGTTACGGTAACTCCCTGTAATTCTATTGCCGACTCGTTCATTTCAAAATCAACAACAGCCGGTTTTGCGGTTTTTACCACAACATCGGATTGTATTAAAGTGTTATAACCAATAAATGAAGCCTGAACGGAATATGAACCAACGTCTACTTTATCAATTGTATATTTCCCGTTAACATCGGTTGCTGCCCCGCGTTCAGTTCCAATAATTTGTATATTTACACCCGGTAACGGTTCCTGTGTTTTTTTATCAAGTACTTCACCTGTTATTGTACCTGTTTGTTGCGCGTATAAGTTTACAACCATTAAAATATTTACAAGTAGTATTCTTATTATTTTCATATTTCCTCAAAATTCAATTTTTAATATTAACAGGTAGTTTAGTGTTAAAGTTCTAAAATTACATCTTCGTTTGTCTTTTTCCAAACAGTATATAATATTTTTTTTTGTTTGCATCAAGTCACAACACCTAATTAAAGTATTTGTTGCACAACTTGTTTAGCGGGTTGTATTTAAGTTGATTTTATTAATTAATTATTATAGTTTACTTGGGAATTATAATTCGGGTTAGTAAAAAAGCATTAAGTACTATTAATTATTATTTAACAAAAAAAGGGCTAAGATATGAAAAAATTATTTACAGTGCTGTTGTTTATTTTAACAATAAGCTCAATTATTAACGCACAAAGCTGGAAACCGACTTATTCGGTCAACTGTAATCTAGATTTAGCTATACATGGGTATGATGACTGGGAAAGCAATAATCCTTGGGCAATAGCCAAGCAATTATTTGATGACAAATCGCTTACTTACGCTGATATGAAAATTACTGAATCGCACTTTGTAGACGCCACAACAACTGACCCTGCATGGGCGCAAGTAGTAACTAATGCTATGGAATTTGATATCTATAGTAATCATATAGTTATTATTCAAAAAATCTGTTATCCTTCTTCAACTAATCGTCGTCAATTAGTTGATATTTATTTTAAGGATTCAGGAGATAATCTAGTCGACCTAGGGGAAATTATTAGTTGTCTCCCCAATCCAACTGATGCCAGATATGCTAAAATAACATCTAACAAATTTATAATTAGAATTAATTGTGACGGATTGATGATGATTAAAAAAAACGGTTCTTATACAGGAGCTGTTGATAAAATTTATTGTAAATTAAATTTTTATCCTGGTTATAAAGCTTCTAGTAATAAAATACCTAAGTATATTGGTGTTGGAAGCAGCTTTAATAATGATTACAATAAAAATGACGTTAGCCATTTATTTATGGATGAATACGGCGGCGTTGGATTTTATTTATTGGATGATGAAAGAGAGTATTACAATGCATATTCTAATGCCACACCTGAAGTTACATATAACATCTCTAATTTAATTTCAGAAGGCAAAATTTTCTGGGTTGCCGCATTCCCACCAAAAGAATACGATTACGAAAACGATTATTATAAATTACCCAGTGGCGGCTATAAAGCAAAAAGAAGCGCACAGGCCGCGTTAACTTCACGATTCTTAAAAGATTATACTTGGACTAATGGTTCTTATAGTTCTTATCGTATTCAGATAAATAATTGGGTGTCTAACAAAACAGATCCGTTGAGTTCATATTTTTTTGTTTCAAACGCAAATAGCGATACAAGAATTGCCTTGCAGACTAATATTTCTGACGGTACATTTGTGAACTTAACAAATGGCGGATTATTTATACATCATGAACCATTATCTCTTTGGAAAGATTGGTTGTTTGGATATATTCCAAGAGCTAATTTAGGGAGTCCTTATGATCCTCTTGATATATTGAGAATGATAAAATCTAATTTAAATTACACCACTAATTCAATACAATATCTTGTTTATACTTCTCCGCAATATTTTATTAAGGGAACCCATTACAACGGGAACAGCTCTAAAAACATCAGCCCCTACGCTGGTTTTTACAACACAAATTCTACAGGTATTTTTGAGAACCAATCTTCCCAGGGAAACGACTTCCGAACCTGCAATAATCTCGTATATGAGACAATGAGTTCTCTGACAAACCGTGCAAATTATTCAATTAACGGCAATTATGGATACGATTTTGGCGATGGGGTGGCAAGAAAACTCCCGATATTAAACAACTACGATCAATATTGGGCAAATAATTTTATTAATTCCACCACGGACCTCTCCCCATCTGTTGACAAATTTCTAAAATCATTCACCCCACCTAAAAGTTTATTTTTTCCCTTAAATAGAGAAGGGGAAAATATGAACACTTATTTGGAGGAGGTTTCAAAGCTTGATGATTGTGTTAATGGGATTTTTATGGATACTCCTTACGAATTTAATATTGCAAGAACTTATCAATTAATGCGGCAATTAAGAACTAGATCTGCAACAAGAAATTTTATATTAATGTTTCATGAATCTGCACGTGCCGGACAGGATGCGTATTTGCCCCAAATTGATGCTTATGCGAATTATATTGTGAATGGCGAAGGTAATAAAGAAGAAGATTTTTATGACAGAAAGTTGTGGCGTTATTTTATAAGTACAACTAATATTAGTAATACTTCAGCTTATATCTTAGCACCTTCGGATTTTGTAAAATTTAATAATAATCATTTTTTTCAATGGTGTTCTAGCCACAACATTAAATTAATGCATCCCAGTATTTCAAAAACAGTAGGAAACCATAGTAATGTAACTGCTCAGGTTAATATGGTTGAAACATTTTGGACCAATTTCCCAACTACGCCCGAGGGATTAAAATCTTACGTTAACCAAAATTTAGAATTTCATCAAGCTGATATAGCATCTAGCTTTAGTGTACTTGGCAATCCATGGATACCTAGCTCATCAATCGTAATGCCAAATTATGATGGAAATGCAAAATTATTAAAGGGCGATTTTGATAACAATAAAAAAGAAGACCTCGTAATTTTTACTCCGTCTACTAGTAAATGGAATTTTATTTCGAATGATCTAATAATGAACAACACAATAACTTATGGTACTACAAATTCAATTCCTTTTATAGGCGATTTTAATGGTGACGGGAAAAGCGATATTGGATATATTAATAAAACAAATCCCACAAAAAATATTTTAAGTTTTCAATATTCAAAATCGTATTCGATTACTGAATCATCCGGCACATCTTTTATTGTTAAGCAAAATTTAGACTTTGAGTCACCTACTATAATTTCACTTAATGATGGTAATGCGTTTAATCCAACAGAGGTATTGACCGGTGATTTTAATGGAGACAAAAAAGAAGATATTTTATTTTGCAAAGTCAATAGCGGAAAAAACACAATAGCTATTTGTGTTTCTTCGAATAAGAGTATTAATTTAACTGCCCCATATGAACTACCTTGTTTAGGTATTCCATTTGTATCTGACATCGATGGCGACCATATGGCCGAAATAATAATCGTAAACTCAACATTATCTGGTAATGCGTGGAATATTTATAAACCAGAGATTATTAGACACCCTACTGGTTACTACTATATTACTATTGTGCCAATGCAAACACAAATGTTTGGTAATAGTGGGGATACACCTTTAGTGGGGAATTTGGATGGTACAGAGAAAACAGATTTTTGTGTTTTCAGAAATATTGCAACAAATATTTATCATACATATTATGCTCTTTCATCATATCCGACATTTTACAATTCTCCGGACTGTGATATTTTTGACGGATATACAGGTACTGTAAAACCTTTTATTGTTGATATCAACGGCGACGGATATGATGATACCGGAATATATATTAACAACCAAGTTATAATTAAATTAAATCAGCCGGGCACAGTTAATAGCTCTACCCACCTCCAAATGTTAAAATCGTCATCAATGAACGAAATTGCACCCATAGAATATAATTTATCACAAAATTATCCTAATCCGTTTAACCCAAGCACAACAATTAAATTTGATATACCAAAAGTGTCCCGGGTCAGCCTAAAAATTTATAACGTACTTGGGCAGGAAGTGGAAACATTGGTAAATGAAATTATGGAGCCGGGTGCTTATAACTTTAAATGGGATGCCGGACATTTTGCCAGCGGCATGTACATTTATAGAATTGAAGCAGGTGATTTTGTACAAAGCAAAAAAATGATGTTAATAAAATAGTATCATATAAATAAAGGATTATAATTCACACCCCTTCACCAAAAGTGAAGGGGATTTTTTAAATATAATCTTCATTATTAAAATATTTATAATTCTTAATAGACTAACATTTTATAACAAACTGCCATCTGTCACATTTAGTTATTATCGCTTTTATTATATCCTCAAAATTCAATTTTTAATATTAACAGCTAATTTTGTGTTATAGTTCTAAAATTACATCTTCGTTTGTCTTTTTCCAAACAGCATATATTTTTTTTACCGCAAGTCACAATATACCCCTTTGTGTTATGCCTCACAACTTGTTTTTGAGAGTATAATTTGGGTTGATTAATTTAATTAATTATTTTAGTTTGCTTGGGAATTATAATTCGACATGTAAAGAGAAGGTATAATTAATTATTTTTAACAAAAGGTAGAACTAAAACATGAAAAAATTATTTACGGGGCTGTTGTTTATATTAGCATTCAGCTCAATTATTTACGGACAAAGCTGGAAACCGACTTATTCGGTGGCCTACAATCTTGATTTAGCTATACATGGGTATGATGACTGGGATCTTAATAATCCATGGAAAGTTGCCGAAGAGCTTTTTAAACCAACAAGTTACACAGAGGGTTATAAAGTTGATGATATTGATGGTATGTCGGTTAAGGATTGGCCCCAATATAAGGATCCCGGTAATCATAGTTTAGGAATAGATCCATTATGGCGAACTATACTAACTAAAACAATGGAATTCGATTTTTTCTCTGATCATATCCAAATATCGCAAAATCAATGTGCGTTAACAAGTTCAACGAATTTTAATAACAATCCAAGAGTGCTTGCAAAAATTTACTTTCTAAATTCCTCCGGTAGTAAAGTTAATTTGGGTCCGTTTAAACAGAACGATGTTCCATTCAAAGAAACGAACGGAAGAATATTTGTCCAAAGTGATAATTTCGCGTTTAGAGTAAATTGTGATGGGCTATTGATGGTTAAAGTTATTAATAAAAGTGTGGTGAAAATCCAGACATGTTTCAATTTTTATCCAGGTTACAAGGCTTCAAGCCCCAAAATACCGCATAATTTACGGCAGGGAGAGTACTGGGATATTGCAAAGGAACAGCCATATAATAAGGAAGATGTTAGTCATGTTTTTATGGATGAATACGGAGGAATTGGTTTCTACTTATTAGAGGATGAAAACGAATATTATGATACCGGCTGTGAAAAACCGGAAGTTAGATATAATATTTCAAGTCTGGTACAAAGGAATAAAATATTTTGGATTTCAGCATTCCCTCCTAAAATATATGATTATGATAAAGATTATCATTATAGTTCATCTGCGGGTAAGCAGGTTCCAAACAGGAGTGCTTTTGCTTCAATTTCGTCGGAATTTGCCAGCTGGTATTATTTCAATTATAGTCCTTATAAGTTTGATGATGTATATAGGCTTAAGAATTTTAATTGGAATTTTTATCATGCATATCCAATGAATACATATTTTTTTGTTTCAAATTCGAAACCATTTGCATTACAGGAATACATTTCAAATAGCCAATGCGTGAATCTTGAAAATGGAATAATGATTCACCACGATTGTATATCACTTTGGAAAGATTGGCTGTTTGATTATAAACCAAGAGCTTTCTTAGGTAGTGATGAGTATGGAATATTGAATCAGATCCGCCAAAATTTAGCTCCTCAAAACACTAAATACATAGTCTATACATCACCACAATATTTTATAAAAGGTACACATTACAACCCCCTTGATGATGTTAGTCCCTATCAACCCTATTATTCTTCATCACCGATCTTTACAAGTTCTAACCAAATTACTTGCGATGATGTTGTATATAATACTATCAAAGATAATCCCGGAAATTTCTTAATAAACGGAGACAAAAAAGTTGACTTTGGTGATGGTCAATTACGTAGAAATTTAATTTTAAATAATATGGATCAATATTGTGCTGATGGTCAAAAAGGAACGACCAACGTTGATAAATTGGTGAAGGAATTTAACTCAGTCCAGGGGTGTATGATTCCACTTAATCGAGAAGGCGAAAATATGGAGGCTTATATTACGGCAGTATCCAATTTAACTACAGGCGGAACCTCAACTAATCCCAACATTGATGGCGTTTTTATGGATACACCATACGAATTTAATATTCCCCGCACCTACCAATTAATGCGTGAATTAAGAAAAAATGACAAAACAAAAAATTTCACACTAATGTTTCACGAATCTGCACGTGCTGGACAGGACGCTTATTTACCTCAAATAGACGCTTATGCGGATTATATTGTCAACGGCGAATTTAATAAAAACAATGATTTTTATGACAGGCAATTGTGGAGATACTTTATTAGTACAATGAACATTAGCAATACACCTTCGTTAATATTAACACCGGAAACAATTAGTGAAACAAGCACTACTGATGGAAACTTTTTTAGATGGTGTTACGACTATAATATTAAGCTAATGTACAGAAGTATTCCGAACACTACAGAAAACAGTAGCTTAACTAAAGCAAGAGATCTAGTAAACAGTTTTTTTAGCAGCTTTCCAGACCGCACAGGAGTGTATTCTATTGAAAATAGGGTAAATACGAATTTATCAAAAAATCAAGAACAATTAGTTAATAACTATAATATTTTGGGGAATGAATGGACAAAAGATAACGCCCCCGCTTCAACAAATGAAGCAATTTACTTGAAAGGAGATTTTGATAATAACAAAAAAGAAGATTTAGTTATTGTTCAAGGAAGTAATTTCAATTTTATCTCTAATGATCCTTTGCCAGCAAGTCAGACTTCATTTTCAGTATTTCCAGCCGTTCCAATAAACCCTTTTATTGGAGACTTTAATGCGGATGGGAAAAGTGATATTGGTTATTTTACATCTGATAATATGTTACATATCAGGTTTTCAAATAGCAATTCCAAATTCATTGTCTCAAATGGCGGTCGTGAGCAAGATATAAAATTCTTTACAACAGCATCAAGCCGAGTACAGCCTACAGACCCAATAGATATTTGGAGTCCAATTCAAGTGAGCACCATTAAACAAGTTATTGTTGGAGATTTAAATAATGATAATCAATCTGATTTACTTTTTTTGTTTGCTGGTCTAATGGGTAGAGGAACTTATCTATGCCCTCAAATCTTTTGCGGTACTTGTTTTGTTGGCCCCAATAATATATATGCGACACCGATTAGTAATTCCGGAACACTCTTTTTAGAGGATATATTATCCGATATTCCTAATTGCAATAAATTGGAATTAATCGAATTAGTAGGGCAAGTTTGGAAAATTTATCGATTTAATATTAATATTTTTAATAATATAACTTCTCCATATGCAATTAATGTTGGGGAATTGGAAATTAAAGAGAGTTTGTCAATTAATGCTTCTCGGTCGGGGATCGGACATATTGGGAATTTTGATGGATCACCCAGGAAAGATTTGTGCATCTCTTATAAAGTTTCGGATGGTAGTTCTTTTATTTTCTCAATCTCAGATGGCAGCCTTAATTTTAATTCTGGTTATGGAAAACAAATTAAATATTCATCATTATCACCAAAATATTTTGTATTAGATTTTAATGGAGATGGATATGATGATTTTGGGGTCCATTTTGGTACGAATATTGCTATTAAAATTAACGAACCGGGGAGCATATATGACCCGACCAAGGTATCTCTAAAAAAATCTTTAACTGAGACAATTTCATTACCAACAGAATATAATTTATCACAAAATTATCCTAATCCGTTTAACCCAACTACAACTATTAAATTTGATATACCAAAAGTTACACGGGTCAGCCTAAAAATTTATAACGTACTTGGGCAGGAAGTAGAAACGTTGGTAAATGAAATTATGGAACCGGGTGCTTATAACTTTAAATGGGATGCCGGACATTTTGCTAGCGGAATGTACATTTATAGAATTGAAGCAGGTGATTTTGTTCAAAGCAAAAAAATGATGTTAATAAAATAGTATCATATTAATAAAGGATTATAATTCACACCCCTTCACCAACAGTGAAGGGGATTTTTTTAGTAACAACAGCAGTATATATTTTCTTTATTATTTAATCCTGAAAGGATGACATTATTATAGCGAACAATACAATGTGATATTAAAACCCCGCAGGTGGTGACATAATGTTATTAAAAAAATTTACAAAACATGCGCCAGCAATATTTTAGCACCAACACCTATTAAAACCAAACCGCCAAAAATTTCAACTTTATTGCTGAATTTATCCTTTAATTTAACTCCGGCTTCAAATCCTATTACGGCCAAAATAAATGTAACAATACCAATTACAACACTTGGGTAAAAAATAGTAATATTTAAAAACGCCAAACTTAAACCCAAAGCTAAAGCGTCAATACTGGTAGCAATGGAAACCAACACCATTGACATTCCTTTTGTTAAATTTTTACGTATTTTTTCTTCGTCATTTTTATACCCTTCCCACACCATTTTTCCGCCAATGTATAAAAGAATTACAAAAGCTATCCAATGATCATACGATTCTATCAAAAAGGCAAAACTGTTTCCTGCATACCACCCAATAATTGGCATTAAAAACTGAAACAACCCCAAATGGAACGAAAGCCGTATTGAGGATCTTTTATCGGACACAATACCGGATGAACCGACACTAACCGAAACGGCAAATGCATCAGCAGCCAAACCAACAGCAATAAGCAGAATTTCTATAAAACTCATTAAAAATAAATCTCCGTATTATGTTTTGTTATATTAAGGCCGTTCTAAAAGTAATAATCTTGGGCTAAAGCCCGAAATAATTTTTTACTAATAACCACGCAATAAATGGCGTGATTATGCAAATGGATATAGCTTAATAAATGTTGTTTCTTGCTTTATTATAACCACGTCCTTTATAGACTTTGTTAAAATTCAAAAACGAACTCACCTCTTAATCTTCCCGCTTTGCGGGATAAACTCTACTCTTAAAAAGAGAGGAGACACAAATCATTGCAACTCATTGTTTTATATGTTTTTACAGTCACTCCCCTTCTTTTTTAAGAGAAGGCAGTGTACTCAGCGGTGTTTGCTGAGTCGAAGGATGAGTTCTCTTTAATTGTAGTTATTCCCCAATTTTCACACAATCTCTTTAGGGCGTGGGGAAAACAAACAAAAAAAAGGGCTTCAGCCCTGATTATTCAAGCGCATCCCCCCAAATAATAAATCGGGTCTTAATTTAATTAATAACAAATTAAAACCCGATACAAAATTATTTTTTACAAAAAAAACAATATTATTAAAATATTATTTAATCAAATTAATAATCATCTCAATTTCTTTAACCATTTCGTCTGCATTACCGCCAAAACCAACGCTTTTATATCTAATTTTTCCGGTTTTATCAACAAATATTTTTGTGGGGATACCGGTTATTTTAAAACTTTCTACTACTTTGTTTTTATCATCCATTAATACAAGGAAAGGATATTTTGTTTTAGCTAAAAAGTCTTTTGCGTTTTGTAATTTATTTTCTACATTTTCCCAAGTGTTAATAAATAATACAGCAACATTAGGATCTTGAGCGTATTTTTCGACAAATGTTTTCATACCCGGGAAAGAACTCATACAAGGTCCGCACCATGTAGCCCAAAAATCTAATATTACTACTTTGCCTTTATAATCCTTTAAGGATACCGACTTGCCGTTTACATCAAGCAAAGTAAATTCAGGAGCAGGAAGATTTACTAAATCTTTTTTAATCTTCGCTAAAAATTCGGTATCAGCAGCGGCTTTTAATCCTGACAAATATTTTTCAAAACTTTCTTTATTGGTTTTATCTTTTGTGTATGCTTCTTTTAACAATTCTTCAGTTTCTTTACTCCCTTGTCCCAGCTTAATATCTTCTTCCAAAATACCTTTAGCTTTAGCAAACTCACCTTTTTTAATTAACTCTGTACAAAATAAATTATTAACATCAACATCCAAACCGCGTGTTAACAAATATGCGGCATTAATATTTTTCATTGCTTCTTCATTTTGGCCTAATTTAATTTGCACTTTTGCCAAAACAGCTTTATTCAACCCAAGTATTGCTTCTTTATCTTTTTTCCATTGTTCGGTGGAATAATATTCGGGTTTTTTATCTTTTGGAGTTTTTAAGTCCTGTGCTGCTTTTTCAACACCAATTTTTACAATTTCATTAATCAAATTTATATCGGCACTATCGGCAAATAATTGATCGGCGGTGGTATAAAATCTGTAAATGCTAATTTTATCTTTATTTTTATCAATAAACGACTTAACTTCGGCATATTTTTTAGCGTTAACATATTCTTGTAGTATTGCATTATATAATCTTACATTCATTTCCGGATTTGAAAATTCAGTTTCAAATGCTTCGGCTAATTTAAGTTTATTTTCAAGTGAAGCTGTACGGAATTCGTTATATTTTTGCATTTGGAAATATTCAGCTTTTGGGAATTTTTCCTTTAACATTTGTTCGTATGTTTTTGCTTTTTCATTTTTAAATTTGGTATACCAATTTATCATCAAGCTGATATTTTTTTCTGTTAAATTTGGTAAAAGTTCCAATTGGCTAAGTTCTTTAGTTATAATACTATCAGCTTGCTGGCTGTTTAATCTGTTTACCAAAAACAAATATGTTTCAAGATAATCGGTTTTTAACGAGTTGTTTTTTGCAAATTCTTCATTAAACAAACTATATGCTAATTCTCTGTCTGTTTCCATATCGGCATAATAACCCCAATCGGCAAAACACATTGCAAGTCCGGCTGTTGCCCCGGGAACTGGATTCCCGTTATTATCGCAAAGTTTTATGTAATAACCCTTGTTTTCGTTATTGTCTATTATTTTTTCTTTTTCATCGGTAAATTTAAATACTAGTCCTTTTGTTAAGGTATCAGTTTTAAATGTTGCTTTCCAAATACCGTCTTCATTTTTTAATTCTTGTTCTTCTGTTTTTAAAAGCTCTTTTCCATAAAAATAAACAAAAACTTTAATGTTTTGCAAACTATCCAATTTTGTTCCGGCAGGATTAAATCTAACCGTTACTAATTCACCCGGTTTTGGTTTTTCAGGAGCAAATGAGAATTTTTCTTTTGGTTTGTTCCCGCTGCAGGCAATAAATACTATACTTAACAATATAAAACTTAATAGTGATTTTAAGACTTTCATTTAATACCTCTGTTTAAAATAATTATAGTTTAAAAATAATAATATATTAAATTAAATACCTACAAATCGAAAAATGATTTTATGTTAAATTTATTATTGTTATATTAAAAAAATTAAAATTAATTGTATTGGAGTTTTTTAGTGAGCTCACCATTAAAAAATCTATATATTGCTCCATCCCGTCGGCTGATTAAGCTTCTTGAACGCACAAGACTTTCGGAAGATACTTTTATATTAATTGTTGCTTTTTTTGTTGGTATTATTGTTGGTGTAGCAGCAATTGGGTTACGTGCATTAATTGCTCAAGTTTCATTATTCTTTTACCCCGGCGAAGGAAATATTGCCCAAAACATTATAAACACAAGCTGGTATCTTAAAATTTTACTTCCCGCATTGGGCGGATTATTAGCTGCTCCAATTTTTTATTTTTTTTCACCCGAAGCCAAAGGAGTAGGCTTTCACGAAGTTCTAAATTCCATCTTGTATAAAGGTGGTAAAATGAATCCGCGCGTGGTGATTACAAAAGCGCTAACAACTTCTCTAACAATTGGCTCCGGCGGATCAGCAGGAAGAGAAACACCTATTATCCAAATTGGTGCGGGAATCGGTTCTACAATAGGTCAGTTATTTAAATTAACGGGAAAAAGGTTAAAAACAATAAGTGCATGCGGTGCCGCTGCAGGAATTGCCGCGGCTTTTAATGCGCCAATTGCCGGGGCAATTTTTGTTGTTGAAGTAATTGTACTTGATGTTGCTTTTTCGCAATTTACAGCCATTATAACCGCCTCTTTGATGGGAGCTATAACTTCAAAATTGTTAAGCGGTAATTTTTCCGGTTTTAATATTCCCGACTTTTCTATAAACAATTATTCCGAATTATTTATTTTTGCTGCTCTTGGTTTAATCTGCGGTTTATTATCTTTTATTTTTATCCGTTTAATGTATTTAATGGATACGTTTTTTAATAAAAAATTAAAAGTACATCCCTTGTTAAAACCGGCTTTGGGCGGATTAATTATTGGCATAATAGGAGTTTTTGCCCCGCTTGTTATGGGTATTGGTTACGATTCTATTCCTTTGCTGTTTGCCAATAATGAATTTGTTTGGTACGGATTGATTGCCGTTCTTTTTCTAAAGATTATTGCAACCGCAATAACATTAGGTTCGGGCGGCTCGGGCGGAACTCTATCACCAGCAATTTTTGTGGGGGCTATTACCGGATATGTATTCGGTACTGTAATAAATTTATTATTCCCGGGAAGTGTCTCTTCGCCAATTTGTTATTCACTTGTAGGTATGAGCGGAATAATTGCAGGGACAACTAGAGCTCCGATTACTGCGATAATAATTTTATTCGAATTGTCGGGTAATGTGGTTATAGTTTTACCGCTATTTATAACTACCGTAATCAGCTTCATCTTTTCATCAAAGTTTTCCAAGGAATCTATTTTTACCTTCAAACTTAGAATGCGCAATATTAAAATTAAAAACGGTTTGGACTATTTTATAATTAAAAGAATTCCCGTTAAAAGTGTTTATAGTTCAACTATAGAATCGATTTTTTTAAACGATAACTTTAATTTGGTTTTAAGCAAAATTTTACGAAGTAAAGGAACCGATTTCCCCGTTATTGATTCAAGAGGTGTTGTAAAAGGAATGATCTCTTACAATGATGTTAAAGGTTCAGTTGAGGAAAGAGAAAGTTTACAGCAGCTTTTAATTGCAAGCGACATTGCTATTACCGATTTTGAGACATTATCAATAAAAGACAACTGCTGGGATGCTCTTGATAAAATGAACAAATATGATTTAGAAGGACTTCCCGTTATAGACGATACCAGCAATAGAATTTTGGGTTTAGTGTGGAAAAAAGATATTATTGCAGCTTATTACAAAGTTATTGAAACTAACGATTTGGTTTGCGATTTGGCTGAAAATTTAGATTTAAAAACCGAATATTCTTCCATTCATTTTAAAGTCGGTTTTACAATTACCGAAATTATTCCACCGGTTTTTATTATAGGGAAGACGGTAGAATCATTAAATCTGCACCAAAAATACGGAATAGATTTATTGGCTATTAAAAACAATGTTAAAAAAGAATATTCCATCATTCCAAATCCCGCCAACGATTATGTTATTCAAGATAAAGATTCGTTGGTTGTTGCAGGAGAAGTTAGAAATATTCAAAATTTTATAAGTTTAAGTTGATTTTTTTTGATTAGATTTTTATATGTGTGTTTTGTAATTATTAAATGATTTGATTAATTATAACAGGTGTTGTTGTGAACAAAAAAGAACTGACAATTTTAGTTACCGATAGCGGTTTGGGTGGATTAAATGTGGCTGCAAAAATTAGGGCAAACTTAAACAATAGTTTTATTGCCAACAAGGTTAACGTAATTTATTTTAATGCTTTACCCCAAAGGGGCAGGGGATATAACAGCATTGATAATTTACCTGAAAAGGTAAAAATTTTTAATTCCGCACTTAACGGAATGGTTAAATTTTGCAGCCCCGATATTATTTTAATTGCATGTAATACACTTTCAGTTGTTTATGAATACACTGATTTTTATAAAAATCCGAAAGTTGAAGTTATGGGAATTGTTGATTTAGGTGTTAAGATGATATTAAATTCATTAAACAGCAAAAATTCAAAAATTATTTTATTCGGAACTCCTACAACCATACAGGGAGAAGCTCACAAAAAATTACTCTTAAAGGAAGATATTAATCCTGACAATATTATTCCGACTGCATGTAAAAATTTGGAAACGGAAATTCAAATTGATGCTGCTTCTAACATTGTAAAAGAGCTAATTGATAAATATTTGAATGAAGCAGTACCTTTACCACAGGAAGAAAAAAACTATATCTTTGCTTTATGCTGTACGCATTACGAATACAGTTTACCAATGTTTGAATTGTGTATAAAAAGTAAAATAAAGAACTATAAAATTGTAAATCCAAACGATTTGATGGTGGAGGAGTTGAATAAAAAATATAAACCAAACGAGTCAGTTCAGCAAATAATTACCGAAAAAGTATTATCCCGCACTATTATTTCTCAATCCGATATTGATAATGTAGGGCAATTAATTGCTCCTATTTCCGGCGAGTTTGCTTCTGCTCTGCAAAATTACGAATGTAATGAGGGACTGTTTGAATTATAGCAATACATTTATAATTACTGCTTATTAGTTTTATAAAGCAGAGTGATTAAAAATAAATTACTAAAACCGTGGTTATGCTAAAACTACGGTTTTTTTATAAAAACTCAACCAACTTTAAAACATCGCATACTAATTGAAGAAACAACCTCTTCATAAGTAAATTCAATTTTTTCGTCTTTATGCGCGGCACCTAATGCATACAACATGGGTATATAATGGTCGGTACTTGGGACAGCCAAATGCGCGTTTTTATTGCAAGAATCATAATTCACAAGACTTTCAAAGTCCCTATTATTTATACAATTTTTTACCCAGCCGTCAAATTCAACAGCCCAGGCAAGAGTATTGTTGGTTTTGTTTGGTTCAAACAATTCCAAATTGTGAACTATATTGCCGCTGCCGATTATCAACACATCATGATTTCGCAAATAACTTAGTTTTTCGCCTAAATCAAAATGGTACGACATTGGTTTATAGTAATCAATACTCAGTTGAAAAACCGGTATATTTGCTTTAGGGAAAATGTGTTTTAATATTGTCCAGGCTCCGTGATCTAAACCCATTTCATCGTCTTCTTTTAGATCGGGAATCGTTTTTATTAATTTTAACGCATAATCTTTTGCGCCTGGTGCGGAATATTGAACATGATACAGTTCGTCTGGAAAACCGAAAAAATCATGTATTATTTTAGGTTTGGGATTTGTACTTACCAATGTAACGCTGTTAAGCCAATGTGCGGAAACAACCATTATTGCCTTTGGAGCGGGCAATAAATTTTCTCCCAAACTCTTCAAACTCTGGGTGAACGGATTATCTTCAATCGCGTTCATTGGGCTGCCATGACCGATGAACAGTACAGGCTGCATGAGAACCTCTATTTTAAGTGAACATTAAATATACACAATTAATTTATGTCATCATAAATTAAATTTTTAATTATTTTTTTAAATCCACCTTTATTTACTAAAATTTTAAAAATTATGCTCGATAATATGCTATATAATATCTTTAGTTTATAATATTTAATTTTTATCAAATTGGATTTAACATGAAAAAAGTCTACATTTTATTAATAATTCTCATTTGCGTAATTAATTTAACAGCTTCAACAATTTTTGTAAAATATGATGCGGTTGGCAGTAATAACGGAACAAGTTGGACAAACGCCTACGTTTCGTTACAATCCGCATTGGATGGATCTGCTTTGGATGATGAGATTTGGGTTGCTGCCGGAACCTACAAACCCAGTTATGCTTACGACTTGACAAATACATCTCGATATTATCACTTTAGGTTAAAAACAGGTGTGAAGGTTTATGGTGGATTTGTAGGAAACGAATCGCTTTTAACAGAACGGGATGTTAATTCAAATATTACTATCTTAAGTGGAGATCTAAACGGTGATGACGCTTCAAATTTTGCAAATAGACTAGACAACTGCTATCATGTTTTTTATCATCCAACCGGTTATTCCTTGGATTTAACGGCATTATTAGATGGCTTTACAATAATAAGCGGATATGCAAATGGAAACTCGACACCAACCACCGATCTTACTGCAAGAGGCGGTGGAATATATAATTATGGTGGTTCTCCTACAATTAACAATTGTATATTTAAAGACAACTATGCCTATTATGGCGGAGGGATATACAATTATGGAGCTTTACCGTATATATCCAACTGTACTTTAACATCCAATAAAGCTCAAACTTGGGGAGGCGGAATATATAACACAGCATATTCATCCCCAACAATTATTAATTGTTTAATTGTTAACAACAATGCGGTTACAACAGGCGGCGGAGTTTATAATTATTCACCCGGTTCCAATCCAACAATAACAAACTGTACAATAGCAAATAACTCGGCTGTTAATTGCGGCGGTATACGTAATTATCAGGTTAATGCAACTGTTAATAATTGTATTATCTGGGGAAATACATCCTCCACTAATCCGCAGCAAATTTTAATTACAGGAGGTACCGGCGGAACAATTACTCTCAACAATTGCTGTTTACCATCCGGTTCGACAAGTTATGATGGAACTCCGACATTTAATAATTGCATAAACAGCGATCCTGGTTTTGTAAATACTTCAGGTGGTGATTTTTCTATTTGTGGTATCTCTCCTTGCGCAGATGCCGGCAATGATTTATATATTTCCGAATCTTATGATATTCGAGGATTCGGATTTGCCAGAAAGTTAAATAAAAATTCCGAGGCTGCGGGTACCGTTGATATTGGAGCATATGAGTATAAACTAAATATTGATCCGCTTCCGGTGGAAGTAATTTCGTTTTCGGTAAATTCAAAAAATGACAATGTTATTTTAGTATGGCAAACCGCAACCGAAAAAAATAATTACGGTTTTGAAATTGAGAGAAAAGCAGCAACTAATAATTGGAATAAAATTGTTTTTATTGAAGGAAGCGGTAACTCAAACTCGCCAAAACAGTATGCTTTTACAGATAAAGAATTAGCAAATGGCACATATAACTATCGCTTAAAACAAATTGATAATGACGGAAATTTCACCTATTCTAATAAAGTAGAAGTTATTGTTAATGTTTTACCTGAAGAATATTCCTTATCGCAAAATTTTCCAAATCCATTTAATCCCAGCACAAATATTGAATATGCTTTACCTGCTGCAGGAAATGTTAAACTGACAATTTTTAACACAATAGGACAAATTATTAAGGTATACGAGGAAGGATATAAGGGTGCCGGCTTATATAATATTTACTTTAACGCATCCGAATTACCAAGCGGAATTTATTTTTACAAATTGGAAGCCGGTCGTTTTACTCAAATGCGCAAGATGATTTTGATGAAATAGAAATATTTTATTTTTTATTATTAAAAATTTAGTTAATTGTAAAATTAATTTAATGTTATCTATCACTCATATTTTCCGCATTCTTTTTTAACTTAATGTAATTCTGCTAAACTTTAATTGTTTTTATTCGATTATTTAATAGTAATAAAATATTTTAATATTTTTTTTTAATACTACAATTTTATGATTTTGACAACTTCAAAAATAACTGCATTTATAGCTATTGTTGTATTATTTCCGTTAATGTTTATTATTGGATTGATTGTTTTTATTGAAACAAAATCATTCCCAATTTATAAACAAAAACGTGGTCTTTCTTTAACCCGATATACCTTTACTATTTACAAATTTAAAACAATAATTAATTCCGGCGCAATCAAGGATTCCGGCAATAATATATTTTTTAAAGAAGCCTTAATTGAATATGTTACTCATTTTGGTAAAATTTTGCGAAAAACAGGTTTGGATGAGTTGCCGCAACTTATTAACGTTCTAAAAGGAGAGATGAATTTTATTGGACCTCGTCCTTTATCATTTTTCGATTTGGAAATTTTATTAAACTATAATCCAAACACTTATTTAATTAGACATAATATTAATATAAAACCCGGGATTACCGGTCATTGGCAGGTTTTTGGAAATAGAAGAGAAGGTTTGACAAATTTACTTGCACATGAATTATATTATAAAAACAATAAATCTTTTAGATTAAACTTAAAAATAGTTCTCAGTACTTTCCGGATTGTGCTTTTAGGCAGTCATTCCGATGCAATTGTTACCAAGGAAATAAAATCCTTATATGATATTGTTCCCAAAGTAGCCAACATTAATTAATAACAACCATTATCTAGATTTTATCCATTCTATAGTTGCTTTAATACCTTCCGAATATGTAACCGGCGTATAATTAAAATATCTATTAAACTTAGTCGAATCAAAGTAATATTCATATTCGTTTTGATATAACATTTCATACACTTCACTAATTGTTTTATTAAACAATCCGGCTATTTTAATAATATATTTATTAAGTACAGCTGTTTTTGCTTCAACATTTAATTCCTTAGCCGCAATTTTTATAAATTCTTTTCCTGTTAGTGCCGGGTTAAATGTAGGGAGATGCCAAATCTGATTAAAGGCTTTTTCATCTTCTGCTAATAACATCAGTCCTTTGGCGCAATCCGGTATATAAGTAAATGAATGTTTTTTATCTAAAGTAACCAACCCGTTAACTTTTTTACCATTAATTAAGGCTTCCAACACCATAAAATTAGGAACACAATTTTGACCGCCAAAAGGACCGTACAAGTCTGCAGCTCTAGCAATTAAAGCTTTTATGTTTCCTTTTTTATATTCATCCTCAAGTTTATACGCAATTTTGGCCCTAATTTCTCCTTTTTTACTGCATGGATTATATGGAGTCTCTTCAACCATTTTACCGTTTACTTTTCCATACATATAAACATTATCAAAAAAGAGTAAGCTTGCATTATTTACCTTACAAGCTTCAATACTGTTTTGCATTATTTGCGGCCATGCCTCGCGCCAAACTTTTAGATCGTATTTTAGGCCTGCACATAAAAAAACCGTATCGGAATCTTTTAAGGCATTTTTTAACTGCCCATAATTTGTAATATCGGCCGCAATTGATGAAGTTCCTTCCATTTTAAAATTACTGCGGGAAACCAGTTTTACTTTTGCGCCTTTTTTTATTAACTCGGCGGCCAAAGAATTGCCTATTGAACCACCGGCACCTAATATTGTATATGTTTTATTTTTATCCATAATAAAGTTCACTTTGTTATTAGCCAAATATAATTTCAAAATTCTTTATTCATTCAAATAAGTTTGAAGCAGCTCATAATATTTCCCTGCATGAAAACCATCGGCCAAAGCATGATGAGCATGTAAGGAAACCGGCATAATTATTTTGTTTCCATCGTTAATTGCTTTTCCAAATACAATTTTTGGAATCGAGTCGTTGTATTTAAAGCTGCGGGCATGCGAAACAGAGGTGAAATTTACCCACGGAATAGCGGAATAATGAACAACATTAAGAATGTCTTCGCCGGGATTTAATCCTGTTGTGTTTTTTACTTTTTGAATTACACTTTTAGCGTTATCCATAAAAGAATTAATGTCATCAAAATAGTCCATATACGAAAAACCAAACGAGCCGTTATCTCTGTTAATTACCGGAGAAGCGTTAACAACATCAAACAAAAACACTTTGTCATCAATTATCCTATATTTAAATTCATCTATATTATTTACTGCCCTCATTGAATTATATAAATAATATAAAAAAAAGGAAAACCCTAATTCTTTTGATTTTTTATATGCTATGGTACAATCCACATTTGCGCATACACCCCAAAAAGGTTCATCAAAACTTTTAAATAAATCATATTGATCTTTTCTATACCACAAATCTATATTTATTTCTGTTTTCATACTACACAATATCCAACAAATTATTAATATTATTTATTTCAACAAATTTTTCAATATTCTTCAATTTACCTTCGTCAACAATTTCATGCTGCCATGTTATATGGAAAGGAATGTGTACCCCATTACCGCCAATATTAACAACAGGAATTATATCCGATTTTAATGAATTTCCCACCATCAAAAAATTCTCGGGGTTAATATCCAAATGATTTAGCATCTCTTTGTAATTTTCTTCGGTTTTATCACTCATAATTTCCACATGATGAAAATATTGAGATAACCCGGACCGTTTTAATTTGCTTTCCTGATCCACCAAATCTCCTTTTGTGGCAACAATAAGTTTATACTTTTTGCTTAAAATATTTAACACTTTTTCAACGCCGTCAAGCAGAACAACCGGTCTATAAAGTAAATGTTTTCCCATGTTAATTATTTCTTCAATTGTTTTGTTCGAAACCTTATAATTGGAAACAGTAATTGCCGTTTCAACCATACTTAACATAAAACTTTTAACACCATAACCATATATATCCATATTTTTTATTTCATTTTTGAATAATATCTTTGATAGATCTTCTGCCGATATGAATTCTTTAAGCAATTCACAATACGATTTTTCAATTTCTTCAAAATAAGTCATATTTAACCATAATGTATCATCTGCATCAAAGCCAATAACTTTAATTTCCATTTTTACCTTTAATAATTTTTTAATAATTAAGACCATACAAATAACAAGATAGTTGAATACAATTATTTAGTAAATTAAAACTTTTAAAAAACTAAATTTTGTATTAAAAACAAAAATAGTAGATTTTCTATTATAAGCTGCAAATAAATGTTAAAAGCAATAAGGGTTAAAACCCAAAATTAGGTTTAGTTTACCCACCGGCAAAAATGCCGGAGTTATTTAAATTCGCACAACTTGTTGTTTAGATGTACATTAACATAATATTATTTCCGCAAGAGCACTTCAGAGAAGTGCCATGTTTGTAACCAAATAATACACACAAAACCCGAACTCCAGCGGAGTTCAACATATCATCTATTACTTTATAACTCCTCATAAATCCACAATTTGAACCTATTGTATCTTACTATAGTTCAATTATACCATCAAGCTTGATATCTATTAAATATAAGACGTTTAATCTTTTTATTTGTTATAAAAGATATTATAAATCTTTAACGTTCCACATACACATGGATTTATCATTATACGTACCATCTCCTTCCGTACAATTTTCGTTTATAACACAAACAGGTTCGGGCAATAAGAATGGGGATTTTGTTAAATTAATAATACGCCAGTCACCTGTAGTAATATTATTATTAATTTCACATTCCGTAAATGAGGTTGTAATAAAGTATTTGATTTTACTGTTTTTAATATTTGTCAAAGCAGTAATAATATCTTCATTTGATAAATGGACTAAACAATCTCTGCAAAATAAAAGATCAGCTTCCGGCAGTATATCGGTAATAATATCAAGTTCTTTAAATTGTCTTTTATCATTTCCATATAAATTATTATTAGAGTCGATAATTTCTTTAACAATATCGCCGCCAATATATTGTTCTAAATTCAGATCTAAATTACTAAGCCAGTTAAAATCACCACACGGCAAATCGAGCATGGATTTAATATTAAACTTTTGTATTAATAAAGGAAGCTCTTTTTTTATTACAGCAGTTTGAATATTATCGGAGCCGGCCCCGGATTTAGAACTTTCACCGTTCCAATGATTATTATTAAAAATAAATGAAAATGTTTCTTTTACAGATAATTTTTCATCAGCTTTTGCTTTTTTTTCAAAAAAACCTGTATCGAAGGGTAAATCCGCTCTGTTTTTACTCATATAACCTTAACCGAATTATAATTCTTTTTTGTAACATCTTCTGCGTTTATGCTGCCTGTTTTCAAAAAATTTCCACTGAGCTTGAATTTTAGTATTATCCTCTAATTCTCTGTTAGTTTCAACTTTTTCAATTTTATTATTAACAAAAAGCTTATTTATTTCGTGCATTAAAATTGCGTTTACCCCTTTATTTTGCATATCAGGTCTAACCGCTGAAAGATATAAATCAACTTTTCTGTTGTTTTTCATTGCTTTTAACACATGCAAAAAACCAAATGGGAACAACCGGCCTTTGCTTTTTTGCAAAGCTGAAGATAAAGAAGGCATTGTAATACCAAAAGCAACAACTTTATCATCCGAATCCAATACTACAGGAACGTATTCCGGCAAAATAAACCCAAAATATTGTTTTATATACATATCAACCTGTTTTTCCGAAAGCTCAACAAAACCATATAGGTCCTTATAAGCTTGGTTTAACACATGAAAAATATCTTTTGCATAAGGAAGAATTTCTTTGGCTTTTTTTACTTTTAATAAATGTAAATTATTTCTTTTAAGGGCAATTTCAGCAATTCTTTTAACTTTTTCATCAACTACATTAGTCATTGTAACTTCAAATTCAACCCAGTCACTATCTTTTACATATCCGCAACTTTCAATATATCTTGGATAATACGGATAATTATATAAAGCTCCCAAAGTACTCACTTCTTCAAAACCTTCAACAAGTGCACCTTCACCATCCATATCCGTAAATCCCAGAGGACCATGAATAACATCAAGATTATTATCTTTTGCCCACTTTTCTACCGTATTTAACAAAAGTTTTGCCACTTCAGGATCATCAACAAAATCAAACCAGCCAAAACGGGCTGTTTTTAAATTCCACCGTTCATTATATTTTTTATTAATAATTCCCGCAATTCTGCCAACTATTTTGCCGTCTTTATATGCCAGCCAATATTTAGCATCGCAAAAATCAAACGCCGGATTTTTATCCTTTTTTAACGATTTATACTCATCGGAAATAAGCGGAGGCACCCAATATTTATTATCTTTATATAATTCATATAAAAATGATATAAACTGCCTCAAATCACCTGATGTTGTTACTTCTTTAATTAAAATGTTCAAAATTATCCTCTTTGGGGTTAAGTATTTTCTTTGGCGGATAGGATAAAATATAATTTATTTAATCTGTATATTAACTTAACCGCAATAACATATTTAAAATATCTATTATAGTAAATTAATTTATTTATGGTACAAAAAGCAAATTAAAATTTTTTACCTTGTTAATGCTGGGTTATACGGTTTTTTTTTGACATTAATTATTTAGGGATATTAAATTTGATATGAATTGAAGTGGTATCGATTTGGGCGAGGCTAATATATATAACCGGATGAGATTATTACCGCCTTAAACGGGAAGTAATAATACTCATCCTTTAATTCTTAAAAATTAATTCTTATACGTATTTTATTATAATGCATAAGTAAAAGCAACATGAACTAATATTGTTGAAAGCTCACTTGTGCTGCTGTTATATTCGTTTGCAATAATACTATTTGAACTTGCATCTTGCGATTTATTTAATGCTGTTTCAAAGGCGGCATGTACAGTTAAAGGAGTGCTTATCTTGTAACTGCCTCCTAATGTCAAATGTTGTTCAACAATAGCGGGAAAAACCGGGAACACTGTAGTTTCAGGTACCGGATTACTTCCGTAAGCATAACCTGCTCGTAATGTCAAATCCTTATTAACATCAAATTCACCGCCCAATTTAACTACAACTGTATTTTTCCAGTTCATTGGAAAATCCATTTTAAAAGAACCGGTATTACCAAGCATTTTATTTATATTTGTGTTTTTACCGTTATTTAAAGTTATTTTCATTTTATCAAATGCTTTTTCCCAATTATTCCATTCAAAATCACCGGAAAGTTTCACTGATTCAGCAGGTTTGTACGATACACCAAATCCCACAGCTTGCGGGAACGACAATTCAACTTCCAAATCGTAATTTGCAATTACACCGGCACTCAAATCAATACCCATTTGGGAAAATTGAGACATAACAGCTGTCTGCGCAGCTTGTTGAGTAGCGGATGGGTTTTTCATCATATAACCTTGAACTGCTTTACCAAAAGCATCATTTAATTGGGCGGTCATATCCATACTTGCTTTACCATTTTTATACGTAATAGTAGTTGGCAGCGTATATGTTAACCCAAAAGAAAGGTTTTCGTTTACCTTATATGCAAATCCAAGTTTACCATTAAATCCAATTCCTGCCAAATCTGTCATTTTTGTTGTGGCTGTAACTTCATCGTAACCAAAACCCTCCATACTTGGCGGTGCCGCAAACATTTGTCCAAATGTCATACCAGGCATTGCAACTCCCTGCATAACTGAAGGATCCAACGAATAAGGCATACTAAATTCAATCATACTATAAACAAGATGCAAGCTGGCACCAACCGAAAAGTTATCGTTTAATTTATATGCCGCTGTTAATCCACCCTGCATTACTGCAAGCATTGAATGATATTCCTGTGCGTTATAGGAACCGTCTTGATTTCTATACAAGGCATGTTTTAACGCAAAATCAGCACCCATTCCACCTGCCGTAAACAGCCCTAATCCCCAGCTGAATTTACTGTCTTTATATTTATTTACATAAGCAACATCAGGCATTGGGAATGTGTTTTTATCTCCATCAACATCATTTAATCCGTTTTTAAAATGAACCGTGGGAAACATTAAAGATAAATTTACATCAAGTAGACTTTCATTAAGAAAAGAAATTCCGGCGGGATTGGACATTAACAGTTCCGCGCTGTCAAACGTTCCTATACCTGTTCCACCTCTGCCTAAGGATTTTGCATTAACACCTAACATTTTAGTTCCGTTTTGAGCAAAAACCGACAAACTAAAAAACATAATTATCAGCACCGATTTTAATAGTAATTTCACTTTGTTTCTCCTTCCTTTAAATATTAAATTAATTAACACTATTAATTAGTATATGTAAAACAATATTACACCGCTATATCAGATGCAACAAGTGTAAAAAGGATTCGGGTTAAAAATAACAATATAACATTTTGTGGTTTTATTACTACACGAATTAAATAAACACAAAATTTTTAGCTTTAACACCTAAACATTAAAATCTTTGGTGTTTTTATTTTATTTGTTTAATAACCTTTATTATTTATTGCATTGAGCAGCATTATTTAATATTTTCGTTAGTAGTAAAATTTTGTAAAATAATATCTGACAAAATGGAAATACAAGGATGGTTTGTTGGACTGGTTTTCCCGCGAAATTTTATTTATTAAACATGTATTGAGATAAAATTGAAATTACTTAAATTTTGTATTTTTATAATGCTTTTACATTATATACAGTTAATATCTGAAACCCGTTATGTAAGCAAAACAGCGGGGCTTAATTCTGCCCCGCCGTATACATCGTGGGCAACGGCCTGCGACAGCCTGCAAAAGTGCTTTGATTATTGCAACAGCGGTGATACTGTTTATGTTGACAGAGGTATTTACAGAGAAACAATATATGTTCACGATAAAGATTTGACAATAATTGGTGTGGATACCGATGAATGCATTTTAGACGGAACAGGCTTAAATGGAAAAGTAAATAGATATACAATGTGCTGGTTCAAAAAAACAAATGTGACATTAAACAATTTAACACTAAAATTCAAACGAGTTGATGATTTTGATTATTATTACGCGGCTATATTTGAAGAAGGATTTACGAATATCTATAACTGTATAATTGATTCAACAGGAACCGGTTTAGGCTTATTATACACGAGTAATGTTCGGAACACAATTATAAGAAATGCTGATTGGGCAATTAAAATTGGTGCCTCTTTTGATCCCGAATTTGAGATAGAGAATAATTATTTTTATATATTATCACTTCGTTCTTATCCATGTGGTATTAATGCGGGTATGGGTGGCGGAAGTTTTAAGATAACGAATAATATAATGATTAAAGATTCTGAGCAGAGGAAATATTACGGAGTAAATATTTTTACTAATAAAAAAGTTGAAATAAAAAACAATCTGTTTTGTCGATTTAACATTGCAATAGCGGTTGCCACGTACCATAACGCTGTAAATGATACAACATTAATTTATAATAACACAATAACAAATTGTACGGCAACAGGTATTGTGTTTGGAAATGCACCTACTGTTTGTGAAATAAGGAATAATATAATTGCTCATTGTGCGATTCATGGTATTACTTCAAATACTGATCCTGTAAAAGTAGATTATAATACTTTTTATGATATTGGCAGTACTATTTATAATAATATTACTCCCGGTGAACATGACATTTTAGCCAACCCGATGTTTAATAATGATACAATAGCTACATTAAACGGAAGTTATGATTACAGACTGCAAAAGTATTCTCCCGCGATTGATTCGGGTGATCCAAATATACTTGATGTTGATGGTACCAGAAGTGATATGGGCGTGTATGGAGGTCCGTTAGGTATTACATATAATTACCAAGATTTACCGCCCAAGAGAATAACCGGACTAGCCGGAGAATATGATGATTTTGAAAATATTGTAAAGCTTCATTGGAATTCGTGCGAATCGGCTGATGTAAAATACTATAACATTTACAAAGATGTGAACCCAAATTTTACTATAGACAGCACAAAAATAATAGCTGTTACAACCAAACCGATGTTTAATGATTCATTAAATAAAGGGACTTTAAAAGTTTATTATAAAGTTACAGCAGTTGACAGTATAGGATACGAAAGCAGCCCAAGCACAGAAATAAGTGTAACAATAACCGAAAATGAAGAAGTAGAGATAACCGAAAATTACACTTATGAATTATATCAAAATTACCCTAATCCTTTTAACCCTTGCACAACGATAAGTTACAGCTTAAAAGATCCGGGTGAAGTTAGGGTAAAATTATATACCATAACAGGCGAATTAATTAAAACAATAATTGAAGGAATAAAAAACAAAGGGTATAACGAAACAAAAATAGATTTAAGTACTTACAGCAGCGGAATTTATTTGTATAGACTTGAAGTAACAGGTGCGGGTAAATTACCGGTTTTTAACGATTTGAAGAAGATGGTGTTTGTAAAATAATTATGAATTGTGAATTGTGAATTAAAACAAATGAAATAACTTCTAATTAGGGTGATAGTAACCTTACATTGCAATTGTACTTAGTTGTAGAAATGCTGTCTTAAAAGTTAAAATATTGGAGGTGGGAACTCGCCCATCTCAAAACCAGCCAGGAGCGGCCCTTTATATCCGGCAAAAAGAGCGGGATAGGCTCTACTCTTAAAAAGTAAGACCTGCCTTTTTCAGGTAAATATGTCACTCAGGAAAATTAATTTATTTTATGCGACCCCACTTCGGGGGTCGAAATTTGTTCGTGGGTTTATCCGGCTAATGATATGTAACACTTTCAGCGTTATTACGAATCATAAAACTATTTGTCAATTCTTAAACAAATTGAATATTAAATATCCTTAAAAATAAACACAAAAATTCCGTAATTCAAATTAATCAAAAAACCCATAAAATGGGTTTCATATCAGTAGAATCCAAAATTCCCAAAACATCCACAACCCCTGAAATGGGGTTGCATAAAATAACCTGAGTTCGGCGGTAAGTATAAATAAAATAATAAGATAGGGAATTTAAAATTGGTAAAGATTGTTAATACTCGGAAAAGGAGTATTAATAATGGAAATAACAGAATTATTTTGCCGCATAGATGATGCAACTCAATCATTTTTAAACGAAATATCACCAAAAACAATTGGAAAAATAAAAAGAAATAGCAGATTATCTTTAAGTGAAATAATTACAATCCTAATATATTTTCAAATATCTAGCTACAAAGATTTTAAGGATTATTATATAAAGCATGTTAGTGTATTTTTAAGGAAAGAGTTCCCAAATTTAGTATCGTATAACAGATTTGTAGAATTAATACCAAGAGCTATTTTGCCTATGTTTTATTATCTTCAAAAGTATAATGAAAACGAAAAAACAGGAATTTATTTTATTGATTCTACCACATTAAAAGTATGCGATAATCACAGAATACATTCGCATAAAGTATTCAAAGGATTAGCCAAGAGAGGAAAAAGTTCAATGGGTTGGTTTTTTGGATTTAAGTTGCATTTGGTTTGTAATGAAAAAGGGCAAATAATGTCATTTATGCTTTCAAATGGAGCAAAAAGTGATCAGAATATTGGTATTGTAACAACATTGTGCAAAGGATTAGCAGGTAAACTGTTTGGAGATAGAGGGTACATTTCTCATCCTTTATTTGAAACCCTTTTCCATCAAGGGCTACATCTTATTACAAAAATCAAAAAGAATATGAAAAACAAGCTAATGCAAATCTCAGATAAATTATTGCTAAGGAAAAGAGCAATAATTGAAAGTATAAATGATCAATTAAAAAATATTTTTGTCTTGGAGCACTCAAGACATAGAAGCCCTATAAATTTTATTGCTAATCTTTTAGCTTGTTTACTTGCTTATAATTTTAAGGAGGTTAAACCTTCAGTTAAATTTAATAATGGGCTTTTGCTTAATGAGATAATTTGATTTTTCATCGAACTCAGGTTAAACTGTAACTCCGCAAAAAACACGTAATATAATTTGATAAAATGAATAAATAACTTGACTTAGAGGGATTTATGTATTATATTTGTATTACGTAGATACGGAGGCTTTTATGATACCTGAATGGGTTAAAAAATATCAACCACCCAAAACAGAAGTCCGAGACTTCAACGGGAAATATTATGTTTATGCTATCTCAAGCAAAAGGGATAAGATAAAAGGCAGATCCAAAAAAATTACAGGAAAAATTCTTGGTAAAATTACAGAAGCTGGATTTATTGAATCTGCTAAACGTAAACTTGAGAAGCAAATTCTTGCTGAACCTTGTGTAAGCAAAGTAAGCGTAAAAGAGTATGGCAGTTATTTTGCGACTAAACAATTATTAAAAAAAGAAATTGATGTATTAAAAGAAATATTCCCTGAACAATATCAAGAAATACTTCTACTTTCTTACCTTCGATTTTTCCATAATACAACAATAAAAAACACACCATATTATTTTGAGCAATCCTTTGCAAGCGAAGAAATGAAAGCAAAACTAACTGAGAAGAAAACATCTGCATTATTTGAGGACTTGGGTAAGAACAGAGAAAAAATAGTGAGGTTTAAGCAGGCTTTTAATCAGGGGGAAAATTTTCTAGCTATAGATATGACAAATATTTTATCGGAATCAAAACATTTAGGCAGTAATTATATCGGTTATAACAGTAAACGAGAATATAAACCACAAGTAAATTTATTATGCATATTCTCAAATACACGAAATGAGCCTATATATTATCGCCTAACGGACGGAAATATAAGAGAAGTGAAAATATTCAAATTAAGCTTAATTGAAAGCGGAATTACAGATGCCGTAATCATCACGGATAAGGGCTTCTATTCAAACAACAATATAACAATGATGAATAATGAAGGTCTTAATTATATTGTTCCTTTAAGACGAAATAATACATTAATAAGTGATGAATTATTAGAACAAAAAACAAAAGACGTATTTAAAAATTATTTTATGTACCATGATAAAGCCATATGGTATTGTCAGTATAAAAAAGATGGAAAAGATATAGTATTATTCTCAGATAACACACTAAAAGTTGAAGAAGAAAACGATTATCTCAGGAGGATCCAAAGCCATCCTGAAGATTATAGCATTGAAGGTTATAGAGAAAAAGAAAACAAGTTTGGAATAATAGGATTTGTACACAATTTAACAAATACAAAACCGGAAGATATATATTTGCATTATAAAACGAGGGGTAATGTTGAGTTATTTTTTGATAGTTTTAAGAACGTAATTGAAGCCGATAGAACATATATGCAAAACAAAGATACATTAGAAGGATGGATGTTTGTTAATTTCCTCGCAATGAAATTATATTACAAAATATTGAACTTGCTGAAAGATAAAAATTTATTATCCAAGTATTCACCGCCTGATATTGCCATCAGATTGAGTAAAATAATGCAAGTTAGAATGAATGGTAATTGGTATTTAGCAGAAATAAATACCAAGGTTACTACTTTGCTAAATTCTATTGATATTCGTATTACGTAATTTCGGCGGAGTTACGGGTTAAAATAAAAATATTTTTAATTGGTGTGATTAAGTTTTGGGGTCGAAATTTGTTCGTGGGTTTATCCGGCTAATGATATGTACACTTTCAGCGTTATTACGAATCATAAAACTATTTATCAATTCTTAAACAAATTGAATATTAAATATCCTTAAAAATAAAACAAAAAATCTGTAATGCTAATTAATCAAAAGACCCATGAAATGGGTTTCATATCAGCATGACCCATACACATATTACGCAAATTATTAACTAACGGGCAATTCAATTATAAAGCTTGTCCCTTTGCCATATTCGCTTTTTACAGAAATTTTACCGTCATGCATTTGCACTACTTTTTTAGAAATGGCCAAACCAATACCGTTAGAGGTTTCACCGCCCGTAGGTTTGTTACTTATTTTAACATTTGAAAACAATTTAAATAAAAACTTTAATTCGGCTTCTTTAATTCCCTGCCCTTCATCCTTAATTTCAATATTAATAAATTTTTCATCTTTTGTTAGTATAATAAAAATTGAGGAATTTGCAGGGCTATATTTAATTGCATTATCAATCAAATTTGTAGTCACTTCTTCAAATCTGTTTTTATCAAACAAATATTCACATTTTTCCAAATCTGAACTAAACACCAGATTTATTTTTTTTAATTCAGCTTTTATTTTTTGATTTGACATCTGTTCCTTTAAAAACAGAATGAGATCATAATTAGTTTTTTTTAATGATATTTTACCTTGTTCAATACGGGTATAATCCAACAAATTATTAATTAATGTTTGAAGGTGTGCGGTTCGTTCTTTAATAATTGCATGTATTTCCAGTTGTTTTTCCGGTTCAATATCATCAAACATCTCCAAAATTTCAAGATAACCGCTAATAGTTGCCAAAGGATTTCTGATTTCATGCGCGGCAATACCAATCATGGAATCTCTTTCGTTTTTAATTTCCCAACGTTCCAAACAATTATTAATAGTTTTGTTTAATTCGTATTTGCTTAACATATCCTTTGGTATATAATCAAAAGCTCCATTTTTAATAGCTTCGGCAGCAACAACTTCATCACCTCTTCCTGTAAGTATTATTACCGGCGCAATGTTTTTTTGATTAATAAACTTTAACCATTCCATGCCGCCTTTACCGGGGATATTATAGTCCATAAAAATGACATCATAATGATTTTTATTTGCGAGCAATAATTCAATACTCTTATCATCAACGGCTTCCGCAACAGAACAATTTATATTTGTTGATTTAAGGTAAGTTTTGAATATTCTTATATCGGCAAAATCATCATCGCAAATTAATATATTAATTTTATTGTTAAGCTCGCTCATAAAATCTCCATTAATATTTAAGAGAATTCTGCCAATAATTAATAATAATTGTTATAACATCAATTATTTCAGTAATCTCCGAAGGTTTTCTAAAATAGCCGCTTGCATAATTTTCGTAAGCGGAACGAATGTCTTTTTTTGCATTTGAGTTTGTAAAAATCACAATAGGAATATGTTTAAGTTTCTCATTGGTTTTTACTTCCTTTAAAAAATCCAATCCGCACAGTTTTGGCAAATTTAAGTCTAAAATAATTAAATCGGGTAAATCTAAACTATTATTTTCAGCAGTTAAAAATGTCAACGCTTTATCTGCACTATTACAATCCACAATATTAACATCCTTAAAAGATATTTTTACGGCATGTTTTGTTAGTTTTAAGTCGCCCAAATCATCTTCAATAATTAACAGATTAAAATTACCCATTATTAATTCCTTCCTTGCTGTTAGGTAACGAAAACCAAAATGTTGTTCCTTCATTTAGTTTTGAACTCACTCCAATTTCTCCGTTGTGATTTTCTATAATTTTTTTACATACTGCCAATCCTATCCCGCTCCCTTTGTAGTTTTCTCTATTGTTTAATCTTTTGAACATTTCAAAAATTTGGTTGTAATATTTTTCTTCAATACCTATCCCATTATCGGTAATTTTTACCAAAAGGTGTTTGCTCTTTATCTCGGATGAAATTTCAATATTTGGACAAACACCGGGTTTGCGATATTTAATTGCATTGGTAATTAAATTTTGCAATAATTGTTTAATTTGATTTTTGCTTGCAATAATTGTTTTATGTTTAAGTTGAAGATTTATAGTTGTCTTGGTTTCATCAATCAACATATATAGTTCAAAATTAATTAAATCATCAACAATTTGATCAAGATCAAACCTTTCAAGCTCTAACACACTATTACTAATTCTGGAATACTCCAATAAATCATCAATCATTTGCTGCATTCTTTTAGCACCGTCAATCATAAATTCTAAATTTTCTTTATCATCCTCAGTTATTTTTTCCTGAAGAGATAATTTTAATAAAGTACCAAAAGAGGATATCTTTCGTAAAGGTTCTCTTAAATCGTGTGAAGCTATGTAAGCAAATTCACTTAATGCTTTGTTCGATTTTTCCAAATCCTTTAATGTGTTTTTTAATTGCGAAATATCATGCATTGCAACCGTATATATTATATCGCCTTCAATTTTTGTTTCCCTTATTTTCATTTCCAAAACAAATATTGAGCGGTCGTTTTTTATTCCTTCAATTTCAATAACTTTTCCAAGTAAATCATTATTTATCCCTGCAAAAAACTCATTTAGCTGCAAATTGGCTTTTGTAAATAAATGTTTAAAATTGCTGTTAATCAGCGAATCTTTTGAATGTTCGAATAATTTTTCAACTTCTTCGTTAATCATCAGAATAGTCCAATTTTTATCAAATGTAATTATACCTTCACCAACTGTAAATAGAATTGTTTCCAGCTGGTTTTTTATAATACCCAATTGAATTTCAGCATTTTTTCTTTCAGTAATATCTATCCCATAAGCTATATATTTTTCAATCTCTCCGTTATTGTCTAAAACGGGACTAACAACGCGCAAAAAATGAAAAGTTTTACCTTTTGCATTAATAAATTTTTCTTCAAACTTAAATAATGATTTATTTTTTTGAGTTTCTAATAAAGTATATCTTCTTTTCTCGGCTATATTAATATCCAACGATCTATATTTACAATACTCATAATCATCTTTTCCAATTATCCATTCTTTAAGTTCCGGATTGGAAATACTGTATCTGTTTGCGTAAAGATATTTAAAGTTTTTATCAAGTACAGCAACCTGTACCGGCAAATCATTTATTGTTTGTTCGTAAAATTTTTTCAGTTCCGATATTTCAGCTTCGTTTTTTTTCCTGTTCGTTACATCTCTATATACCCACATATGGCCTTGATAATTTCCGTCTAAAAATACCGGCACATAATCCCGCTCCAAAAATCTTCCGTCTTTAAGTTCATATTCAACATTTTGAACAAGCTCTCTTTTACTCAAAGTTTCTTCAATATCGGTTACAAATTGCCGTTCGTTTTTAAACAACACTTTTGACTGCATCATAGATACGGCACAATCCATCCCTATCATTTGATCAATTTCCAACGGGATGTTAAATATCTTTATAAATTCCTGATTTAGAAATATTATTTCCCTATTGCTGCCTTCTATTAAAATCCCCAGGGGAAGATTATGCAGATATTTTTGAAATCTAATTCTTGAAAGTTTTAATGCGTTTTCTGTTTCAACCCGCAATGTAACATCTTCCTGGATCCCAATAAAATTTGTAATTGCACCATTGTCGTCAAAAACCGGAGAAATTGAAAGCTCAGTAAAAAAAGGAGTTTTATCTTTTTTAATATTTTTTAATACTACTTTACATTCTTTATTTTCTTTAATAGCGTTTCGTAATTTTTTTAGATTTTCCTGTTCAATATTTTTGTCTTGCAAAAATCTGCAATTTTTACCAAACACTTCATCAAAACTATAACCGGTTATTTTTTCAAACGCTAAATTTACATATTTTATCGGATTATCTTTTGCCAATGAATCCGTAATAATAATTCCACTATTACTGGAGGCTATTGCTCTTTCTTTTAGTTTTAGGTCCTGCTCAACAATTTGCTTTTGTTTATTAATTAATATTTTAGAATAAGTTAGTCCTGTTAAACTGCAAATAAAAGAAAGAATTTCCCTATCTTCATTATTAAATCTATTCTTTTGCGTGCTTACAACCCCAATTGTGCCAACACATTCATGCTGATCCATTACCGGCATATATAATCTTGAACCAACCTTAAAACTACGGGGACTATCGATTGATATTTTATTATCCAAGTCAGTATCCGGAATATCTAACACTGTTTTTGTTTTAAAAACATATCCCGGATGTCTATCTAAGGCACTTAAATCGGCATTTATCAACTCTTCCTTATTAAAACCCTTTGCATAATATAGCCGTAATTTCTTTATATCATAATCGTATAAATATAACCCGGTATATTCAGTAGGAATCAGTTCTTCAATAACAGTTTCAACCACTCCCGCTAAACCATCTAAACTATTTACCAAAAATAATTCCGAAGCGAAAACACCCAATTTTTGAATTATTGATAATCTATCTAAAGTTTCCATAATTATTAATTTTCTTCTAGTGTTTTTAGTGCCGCCAAAACGCATTGTTCATCTATCTTATAATGTCCTCCGCTAATTCCTATGGCACCAATAATTTCATTTTCAATTTTTATAGGCATTCCGCCACCCAACAAAATAAAGTCATCCATTTGCTGAATTCCTGAAAATAAAATCGGATCATCTTTAATAAAATTGTACCAATCTTCACCGGTCGAAATTCCAAATCCGATTGCTGTTTTAGCCTTTTTAAGTGAAGTAGTAACACTTATTAAAGGTGAATTGTCCATTCGGCTAAACATTTTTAAAATTCCGCTTTCATCAACAATTGAAACTGAAATATTTACGCCTAATTCCAATGCTTTTTTTTGTGCGGCCTCAACCATTTTTATAGCCGCAGCCAAGGATATTGATGCTTTATGATATGCAGATTCCATATTTTCTCAATGTTTTTATATAATTTAATTAATTTATTAATAAATAATCAACTTATTTTTAGTTTATATTATAATGTCGTTTTTAGTGTGCTATATTATTATTATTTTTATTAAAAATGATATATATTTATTAAGTATTATTAAATTATTTTCCGATAAACGGGACATTTTTTGCATTAAACGGGACTAAAACAAGTTTATGAATACCATTCTTATTATTGAAGATGATTTACAGATAAGACGAATGATCCGTGATTTTTTAGAACATGAAAAATACACGTGCATAATTGCTGAGAACGGAAAAGAGGGATTGGATCTATCTAAAAAAGTTCTTCCCGATTTGATAATTTCCGATGTAATGATGCCCGAAATGGATGGTTATTTGTTAAAAAAAGAATTAAGTCAAAATCCATTAACCGCATTAATTCCTTTTATTTTTTTAACATCTATGGATAATAGAGACAGCATTAGAAAAGGGATGGAATTAGGTGCTGACGATTATTTATTTAAACCTTTTAAATTCCTTGAGTTAAAAAATTCAATTGAAGTTCAGTTAGAAAAACGAAAAAGTCTTATTAAAGAATTTTACAAATCGGAACCAGCTAAAAATGTTACAAAACTTGAAAACAATGAATTCTTTTTAATTAAGGATAAAGGGAATCCCCGATTTATTAAAATATTAGATATAATAGCAGTTTTAGCCGATGAAAAATATACAAAAGTTGTTCTTAGTAACCGAGATAAGATAATTGCCTCAAAATCGCTGGCGGAATGGGAAGAATTTTTACCGGAAGCTAATTTTATAAGGATTCATAGATCTACATTAATTAATATAAGCTGCGTAGAAAAAATAGAAAAATGGTTTAATAGAAGTTATAAACTAAAGCTAAAGGGTTTTGATGAACCTGTTTTTATAAGCAAAAGATTTTATTCCAAAATTAAAGAATTATTTTTATAAAATTTTACACTTATTTTAAGCGGAAATATAATAATATCTATTACTGCTGAATCTATTGTTAGTATTCCCCACATTTATCACTTCATATCTATTGGCTGGCATGGTTCTGCTACTTGGATCATTATAACTTTTAATATTATTTTTAACCCATTCAACATCTTCTACAAACATATCTGTATATTCTTTTGGTGGTGCATTTTTAGTTGCTTTTTTAGGTTCGGGATTTTCATAAATATTTTCTTTATTTTCTGATCCTTTTTTTACTTTATGGGCAATAAACGATACGGATAAGATAATAAAAATTGCAGCCGAAAAAACTATTAACGATTGATATACTATTGCGTACAATTCCATATTAACTCCACATAAATTTAATTTTAATTTTTGTTTATTGTAAAGTTAAAGTTTTATAATAGAGATAATAATTGATTAGTATTAAAAGTGACAAAAAACAGTACGAGCGGGACAAAAATAATAATAGTTGTTATTGTGGATAACAAGGAATTGTAAACACAACAGTAGTTCCTATATTAACTTCACTATTAATTGTTAATTTGCCGCCATTTTTATTTATAAATTCTTTGCATAATTCTAAACCTAACCCTGTTCCCTGTTCATTTTTTGTACCCTTAGTTGAAATTGAATGATCTGTCATTATTTTTTTAAGATCACCTCCCTCAATTCCAATTCCGTTATCGGTTATTTTTATTTGAACAAAATTAGTATTTAACCGAGTAACATCTATTAATATTTTTCCGTTAATTGACGAATATTTTATAGCATTTGAGATAATATTTCTAATAACTGTTTCAAACATAATTAGGTCGGCAAAAATTATGCAGTTTTCGCAAATTTTATTTTCTACAACAATTGATTTTTCTTGAATATTAAACTTAAATAGGGCTAAAGCTTTTTCAATAACCTCACTTGGAGTAATTTTTATGGGATTAAAATTTAACTTACCGCTGCTAAATCTACTCCAATTTAATAAATTTTCCAGAAGTTCAAAAATATTTCTTAGAGATCCATTAAGTGTAAAAAGATAACTTTGGATATCTTTTTTCTCCATATCATTACATTCTTCCGCCAAAATATTAGAAACACCCAATATACCAAAAAACGGGGAGCGCAAATCGTGAGCTAAAATATTAATAAACTTATCTTTTTGTCCATTTACTTCTTTTAATTCAATATTTAATTCTTGTAAATTCTTTTGATTCTCTTCAAGTTCTTTATTAATGTTAGACAAAATAAAATTGGTTTTTCTCTTTTGAGCAAACGCTATTAAACTTACTATTGTAACCAATACCGCCAAAATTAAACTAACCAGCAAAAAGATACTGGTCCTTTCATTTAATCTATTTTCAACTTCTAATTTTTTAATGTCATAACTCTTTTTTGCCGCCTCAACTTTCGATTCAAGTCCTTCCATTGTTTGAGCTTTTATTTTAGTATAAACCGAATCGTAAGTATCTTTGAACAATCTGTAACTTTCTAATGCTTTTTTATAATCGCCCATTTTTTCATAAGTAAACGACATTCTTCTGTAAGTATAATACAAACCTCTTAATTCCTGCAATTCCTTTAAAGTTGAAAGAGAAGATAAAAAATACTTTAAGGCGGTTTTATAATCTTTTAGATTTTCGTAAAGCGTGCCCATATTTGTATAAGCAGAAGCAATAGCTTTTTTAACATTTATTTTTTCGGTAAATACTAATGACTGATTTAATAATTTTAACGCTTTGTCATTTTCATTTAAATAAATGTAATAAACACTAAAACTTTCAGCGGCTTCAGATATTCCAAATTTATCACCAATAATTAACTGTGTTTCCAGTGCTTTACTTAAATGGTATTCAGCTTTAGGATAGTTGGGAATTGATAAATAAGCTAACCCCAAATGTTCGTGGGCAAGAGCAATTCCTTCTTTATAATTAATTTTTTCACTTATACTTAATCCTTTTTCCGATTTTGCAATTGCCTCATCCACATTACCCAATATGTAATTTAATATTCCAATGCTGCTATAAGCGTCTGCTTCGATCCTAAAATTTTTTGATTCTTTGGCCAAATTTAAAGATTTGAGGAAATAATCGCCTGAAAGCTGAAAATCGCGTAAAGAAATAGCATTATAAGCAATATTATAATAAACCAGAGCCATCCCAAATTTATCGGAATTACGTTTCATTAATTTTAAGGAATTTGAATAATAATTAGCGGCAATATTATATTCATCAAGTTGATTAAATATTTCACCTATTCCATTTAATAAGTATGCTTTTTTATTAACATAATTTTTATTATTGCCAATAATATTTAGTCCTTCTTTGCCCCATTTTATTCCGGTGTAAGGCATATCATAATTGGCCAAACCTACAATTACAATAATAGAATCAATTTTTGCCCTTTCGGGAAGCGAATTAATTTGAATATCCAGTTTTTGTATTTTTTCTCTGATGAAATCTTGAGGATAAATTATTCCGTTAAACAGGATAATTAGTATTAATATTTTAAACCCGAAAATATAAATGTTCAAATTCCTCTACATAATAAAAACTTAAGAATGTTTTAAAATATCAAAATATTTTAAAAATAAAAATTATTAAATACAATTTTTTAACAATAGTTGTGTTTTTTATTAATTTATCTGTAAAATTTAACTTTATTTGACAAACAAGAGGGAATAATTTAAAAATTGGCAACTAAGGATACAAGGGGCGTATGTATTTTACATTTGCATAATTATTTCTGCAAAATCATTTTTTTTGTTTCGGTAAAATTACCTGCTGTTAATTTATAAAAATATATTCCTGATGCTAAATTATTTGCATCAAATTCTATTTGGTGCAAACCACTTGATAAGTCGCAATTTAGCAAATTTTTTATTTTTTGACCGAGTGTATTATACAATTCAATAGTAACAAATTCCGATTTTGGCAATATAAAACTAATTATTGTTGAAGGATTAAATGGATTTGGATAGTTTTGATTTAACTTAAAGGTAAAAATATTAGTATTATTATTATTTTCTTCTATTGATGTTGTGGGAATTTCGAAGTATTGTACTACTTTATTCATTAGTTCCATTCGTTTTTCTTGTGTAACAACAGTTTCAAACGGAAAACCTAAAACAACAACTTTTCCAGCCTCGCTACCTAACGGAAAGACACCGGAAAACTTAACTCCCGCATATCCAGCGGCTGTATCCAATGCGGTATATTTAAAAGCACCTTCACCGCCGCTGTAAAGACCATAAACATCGGGCCACAACACATTATATGCCCCACTTGTTCCATTATCAAAACTGAATGAAATATTGTTAAAATAAGTATTAATTCCTTGAACGCCATAATAAGTACCGGAAATTCCAAACGGTGCATCTGCTTTATAGCTTGTTTTAAGATAATTGTGGATGAAATTTTTATCAGCTGTTGTTCCTTTGTTATCCAAGTCCCAGGCTATTTCGCTTCCCGAAACAAATAACCTGCCCCCGTGTTTTAAATAATCGGTTACTTTTGTCTGTTCACTTGAGCTAAAAGTTTCATCAGCAGTACTTTCTTCTCCCAAAATATAAAACGTGTAACTATAATCATTTATCATAATAATGCCATCGGTAACAGCTTCATTAGTAGCACTGCAAAATATTACACCATTTTCTTTTAAAGCTGCTGCATGCTGCCTAATAAAATTGTATGTGTTTCCGGTAGTTGCTCTATCAAAACCGTTTATTACAATAGTTTCACAAAAATTATCGCTTGGTATTGCAGCCAGTACTTCAGACACCAAAGATTCGCCAAAATCATTAACGGCTTTAATTTTGATATAATAAATTTGATTCGAGATCAAATCGGTTAAAATCATATTATCCAATTGTAAAGTAATATAATCGGGAAAATTTATTCCATCGCCGCTTAAGTAAACCTTGTAATATTTTACAACGGGATCTTGCTTAACAGCCAGTTTTAAGCTTGTGCCGGTATTAGGTACAACTCCAAACGATTTGGGTTGTGTTGGCACTCCGGTTGCGCTTAAATACGAGGGTTGAACCATCACTGCGGATTCATCACTGATAACTTTATATAACACAGCATCTTTTAACATATCCGTCAATTTTACCAGTTTACCATCAAGCATAACTTCATCATTTAAGTATCTTATTCCGTGACTATAATCCACGTACGAATTGATGTGAATATTTGTCAAAGGCTGAATTGGAGACCCGTTTAACATGTGCCATCCATATATTACTACATGGTCGGGTCGGGTTGGATCAATAATTAAATTACTAAGAACAACATCTTTTTTAGTTCCCCCTGTCAGATTACCTAAAACACCTCCGGCTGTTATTCGCTGCTGTTCAATGGCGGTGTTATGTTCAATAAATTTTGAAACCAGCTCGTTTTGGTTCCCCACCGGAGCATAAGTGACAGGTTCTAATTTAATTAAACAGTTTTGGTAAATATTATCAACCAGTTTTCTGGTGGGCATAATTGCACCGTACAAGTCCGCTATTTTTTGCGCTGTAACCGGTCCAGTTGGGATACGGCAAAAATCATCATTTGACCCAATTGCAATATAATCGGGCATTACTTGATATTTTAGAGAATGGGATGTACCGTTTGCATCCTGAAACGAACTTTGTATTGTTGTTAACTGTCTATAAAAATCCGGGATATTCCCTTTTGCAAGTTCATTATATATTTTTGTTTCCCGTTCAGCAAAGGTTAAATTTAACACACTTTGCATAAAAGCGGAACCACTTACCGAGTTAACAGGCCGTGGTGGAATTGTTAAAGGAGCAGGATAAACGGTTGCGCTTTGGATAAAACTTGTATATGCTCTGTTGCCAAAATAAACATACCCTTGTCCTTCATAAGGTGTACCGCTTACCATACCTTGAATACATCCGTTTTTTTCGACTTGAACCGTATGTAAAATTATACGAGTTGGATTTTGTTTTAATATAAACTTTACCCGCCCATTTAGAGCGGTGAATTTCATAAATACCGAATCAATTTGACTTGTAAATGAAAAATAATTTGTCATGTAATTTTTCATCATCTGACTTCGGTACCAAGTGCCCCCGGTTGCTGAAACAATAGGTGCGCCATTATACAATGCAATACTATCGTTATATGCAATTACGCTTAAATAATTTTCGGGCGAGGCATTTAACCAATTAACTAATTTTGCTCCATAAGTATTATCGTAATTATAATCACTATCTAAAAAGGAGATCCTTTTTACATACGATGGTATTTCTGTAACACCGGCCAAAAATGAAAACGTAAAACCGCCGCCTCCGCTATGTCCGCTTAAAACAATAGAAGGATTATAACTTGAAAATAAATTTTTAATATATTCAACTAACTGCTTTACAATAACCGTATGAGTTGTTGAATATTTACTCCTCCATGAAGGCCAGCTTTTTTGTGCGGTTTCCAAATAAACCGTAACTAAATTATATTCAGAAACCGATTGACGTAAAAACCGGGTTTGAGCTCCAATGTGTTGTATATCGTAATGCCAGTCATCACCGGTATTCAGCAGTTTGCCAACCGTCCATTCAATACTGTTGCCATTAGGCAGCGCAAATAACATAATATGAACCGGCTTAAAAGGATCAAAAACATTGGAAGATGGAGCATTAATATGAATTCGTATTTCAGGTTCGTAATTAAATGTACAAACCTGTTCATTAAAATAAGGACTGTTTACAAATCCGGGAAGTTTTAATTCCTTTGGCTGAGCAAAAACAAAAGATATAGGAACACTTAAATAAAACACAACTATAAAAACAATTCGAAATATCTTACTATAAATTCTCATACATAGCTCATAAATTTAATATTCAACATTATTCAAATTACAATAAATTTTACTTAATATAAACAAAATATTTTACCGGCAGGCAAGGTTATATAATTAAGCATATTTAAAATAATCTATTTATCTTTGCATATAAAAAAAACGAGTTCCCTTATGAAAAAACTAATACAAATTGCAGGTGTAATTGACCAAACGGAAGCGGATTTATTAATACAAGCCGGAACCGATTATCTGGGATTTCCACTCAGATTACCTGTTAACAAAGAAGATCTTACGGAAGAAGAAGCCATTGAAGTAATTAAAAACATTCCTTTTCCTCACAAAGGTGTACTAATTACTTATCTAAATAAAGCAGATGAAATTATAGATTTTGTAAATAAACTGAATGTGCCTGTTATTCAGCTGCATGGAGGAATTACCAAAGAAGAATTGGTAAAACTAAAAGATAAAATGCCCCAATTGGAGGTTATTAAAAGTTTGGTGATTGGCGAATACAGTACCGAAGAATTAAAACAGATTGTAAACGAACTTAGTCCCTGGATTGACGCATACATTACCGACACTTACGATCCAACAACCGGAGCGTCTGGCGCAACAGGAAAAACTCACGATTGGAACATAAGTAAAGAGTTAATTAAGCTTTCTCCAAAACCCGTAATTTTGGCGGGTGGTATTAACCCCAGTAATGTTAGGGAAGCTATCCTTCAAGTTAAACCTGCCGGAGTGGATGTTCATACAGGTGTTGAAGGCCCGGACGGAAGAAAAGACCCCGAAATGGTATATAAATTTATTAAAGAAGCTCAAATTGCGTTTAGTTTAATTGAATAATTTCCTCACCAAATAATAATCGACCCAAACAAAAATGAATTTTGAAAACAAAAATATTATTATAACCGGTGCTTCAACGGGCATTGGGAAAGCGCTTGTTAAAGAATTGGCGGAATATAATTGCACATTGTTTATTTTGGCGCGCCGTGTAAATTTACTTGAAGAAATAAAACACGAGTTAAAAGAAAAACCCGCTAAAATTTATTGTTTTTATAATGACGTAGGCAATAAGAACTCGGTTGCTGATGCTTACAAACAAATAACAGTAATTACCCCAAATATTGATCTGGCAATTTTAAATTCAGGTGTCGGTTTTTACATGACGGTTGAGAGTTTTAATTCCAAATTAGCCGAAGATACATTTAATTCCAATTTTTTTGGCTTAGTTTATTGGACTGAACAGCTTTTGCCTATGTTTTTAAAAAACAAAAACGGGATTATTGCCGGGACTTCTTCACTGGCTGATAATAGGGGATATTCGGGAAGCGGATTTTATTGTGCAAGCAAAGCTGCTGCTTCAATTTATTTGGAAGGATTACGTGTTGAATTAAAAAAACACAATGTAAAAGTATTAACAATAAAACCCGGCTTTGTTAAAACGCCAATGACGGATATTAACACATTTAAAATGCCGTTTTTAATGCAGCCAAATGAAGCAGCAAAAGCTATTCTTTATGGCATTAAAAAAGAAAAACGAATAATACAATTTCCTTTGCCTATTGTGTTAAGCACAAAACTTGTTGGACTTATTCCCAACTTTATTTATGATTTTTTGATTCAAAAAGCAAAATAATTATCGGTTTACCGGTGTTTTCCTCCGCGATGATGTCAACAAAGGGAATTATTTTGTTTATGCGCCTCCACCGGAGTGGAGGAATGTTTTGGGGTTTGTCGGGTTACAAATAACCCGTTCTTGTTAAGTGCGGTTGGCACATTATTATCTATAATCAACTAATTGTGATTGCTAATTAGAATTACTAATACTATTAAGTTTTATGAACTGCGGAGCAGTTCCCTATTTGTAACACCAACCAAAAAAAAACAAATCAACTGCGGAGCAGTTGCCTATTCTTTTATAAATCAAAAATTACTGTAAATAATCCACCCCAATATATACCATCACTCTAAAAGAATAGTCCACTCTTCCAGAGTGGGTTTGATACATTATTATATATAATAAACCATTTGTCCTGAGTTTGACACATGGGAGCTGTAAGTTATTGTAAAATAAGAATAATTATAAAAATAGTTGCGGAAATTGCCACTACAATTTTGATTTGTGCAAATGAAGAGGACTATATTTATAAATAGAATTTATAGCTTCATATAGTCTATTATCTGTTCCTCGTTGAGTAAATTGCCGGGTTGTTTTATCCTTAATAAATCCATAATTTTCGATGCAAGACTTTGACATTTTGATTTCATATAAAATGTTCGTCCTTCTATTTCTATTTTGCTAAACTCTAAACTATTCAAAGCTTCTTTTATTTTTTCTGCTGAATAATCTATTTCTAAACGTCTTAATCTTAATTCTAATTCTCTTTCAAGCAAGAATGCTAAAAAACATACAACAAAATGTCCTTCAATATGTTCGTTATTTCTAAGAAATATTGGTCTCGTTTCCATTGTGGTTTTTAATATCCTAAATGATTCCTCGATTTTATATAAATCATGGTATTTATTTATGACTTCCAATGGGGACATATCTAATTTGCTATATTGTATTGCGTAATACCCGTCAAATCTTTCTTCGTTTTTTATTTTTTCTATATCAAGACTTAATACCTTTTTTTTCTCTTCTTTAACTTCTTCGTGTATATATCTCTGGAACCCCTTCTTTTTATTCAAGGACGATGTGTCTTGCCGATCAATTATTTTTTGTGCTTTTTCAATTCCTCTTAATCTGTCACTTTCATCTTTACGTGCCCGTCTTGTTGAAAATGTGCAAACTAATTTTTCTGTTAAACTTATTTTCTCTCTTTTTGTAACTTTATCATTATTATCTTTTTCTTCATATATAAAATTATATTTGTGATCCATTACCTTGTATTTATATGATTCGTCTTTCTTTTCGGTTGGTATTTCTTCATAGTTCTCTTGAGATAATATTTCAGTTTGCACTTTTCCGGTCATGTTTCTTATTCTTGCACTTACTACATAATCAAACCCCGCTTCTTTTATGTCCTTAAGATTGATTTTTGAATTTAATCCCTTATCTGCAACTATTATTACTTGGTTAAGTTCAAACTTCTCTTTTAACTTTTGTAATATCTTAATCATTGTTTTTCCATCAAAGGTATTACCCGGAAATAATTCATAACCTATTGGCCGTCCCTCATTATCTACCAATAACCCCATTACCACTTGTACTTCGTTTATTTTGTGTGCTTTACTAAATCCATAGTTCCTTAGTTCATCAACTTTTTGGCTCTCATAATGGAACGTTGTAACATCATATAATACAATATCAACTTTCATATTAAACAAGTTTCTGTTCTTCTCAAATATATCTCTTTGTATTTCCTCTTTATTATCCGATAACACTTTTAAGCTACGATATATATCATGTAATTCAGATTCGTTGTCGGTAGCCAAGTAATGTTCTCTATGGTTGTAATGATATAACTTTGATGACGGCTGCATTAATCTGTTTATTACTAATGAAAAGATTATATCGACATATTCATACTTTATTTTTTTACTGATGTTTAAGCTTTTTAGTAATTCGGTTATTGAAAACTTATCCCAAAGTTTTTTATAGGCAATGTATCCGTAATTTACTCTTTCTTTTTCTTCTAATGTGGTTATATCGAGTTTGTTTGGTGCTCCTTCATCCGGCAGGTATTTGTGTAGTGATTTAACAATATTTCCCAATCCGTTGGCTAATAGAAAATCTAGTCTTCCTAAATTGGCAAAAACTTTATGTTTAATGTCATCACCTTCTCTATAGCTTTGAACTATTTGTAAGTAGGTATTTCCTTTTGATATGGTAGATTTAAGAAACATATAAGCCTCGAAAATATTTAAGGCAATATAATGATTATACTACTTTCTGTCAATAGTTAACTTATTCTAATACAATACTATTGTGTGATTATTAATTATTCCCCACATAAAAGTTTATACTACATTTTTTTCGCAAAATCAAAAAAATCGCTGTAAGTTGTTGTTTTATATAGCGCCATCTTCATTTTTTGCTCTACATGTGTCAAACTCAGGAAATAACCCGTTCTTGTTAAGTGCGGTTGGCACATTATTATCTATAATCAACTAATTGTGATTGCTAATTAGAATTACTAATACTATTAAGTTTTATGAACTGCGGAGCAGTTCCCTATTTGTAACACCAACCAAAAAAAAACAAATCAACTGCGGAGCAGTTGCCTATTCTTTTATAAATCAAAAATTACTGTAAATAATCCACCCCAATATATACCATCACTCTAAAAGAATAGTCCACTCTTCCAGAGTGGGTTTGATACATTATTATATATAATAAACCATTTGTGATTGCCAATTAGAATTACTAATACTATTAAGTTTTTTGATCTGCGGAGCAGTTCCCTATTTGTAACAAACATAAACCAACGAACCCCCTTCAACTGCGGAGCAGTTGCCTATTCTTTTAACAAATTTAACAATGCTGTAAAAAAACCGGTGCATCCAATTTTTCCATTACGCCGGCATTTATTATTTAAGTAATTATAAGTATATTTGCACACTAAATTAAAGAGTTTCTTTTAAAATTTGAATATTTTCCATACATTCAATCTTTATTTTATATTTTCTGTCCTTATTAATTTAACTCAAAGAGGTATATAATGGATAATTTTATGTTAGCAGCAATTGAAGAAGCAAAACTTGGATTAAGCGAAGGCGGTATTCCAATTGGTTCGGTTTTGGTTAAAGATGGTAAAATAATCGGCAGAGGTCATAACAGAAGAGTACAAAAAGATGATCCCATTATTCATGCAGAAATTGACTGCCTGCAAAACGCCGGACGTATTGGCACTTACAAAGATACAATATTATATTCCACATTAATGCCTTGTTATTTATGCGGCGGAGCTATTGTTCAATTTGGCATAAAAAAAGTTTATGCCGGCGAATCGGAAACATTCCCGGGCTCCAAAGAATTTATGGAATCGCATGAAGTTGAAGTTATTAATTTAGATCTTGATGAATGTAAAGATTTAATGAAAACGTTTATTGAGAACAATCCTAAACTTTGGAATGAAGATATAGGGGAATTATAAATCTATTAGGTATTTAGTATGATAATAAAAACAAAAACATTGTATTATAAAAACAAACGTAACAATAAAACATTTATGATTAATAACACCAAAACTTTTATAACCTATAGGAGATTTTTGTAATGAAAGGTTATAAACATTTAGATACAATCACAGCTTTTTTTGTGGCAGTATTAATTATATCAAATATTGCATCATCAAAAATTTTTCAGATTGGTTTTTTATCTATAGATGGCGGCATTATAGTATTTCCGTTAAGTTATATATTTGGTGATATTTTAACTGAAGTTTACGGTTACAAAAAATCGCGCAAAGTAATTTGGCTAGGATTTATTTGTTCTCTTTTAATGTCCGTTGTGTTAATAATTGTCGGCTGGCTGCCTCAATCTGCCGAATGGGGAAAACAGCAGGCTTATATGGATATTTTAGGAACAACCCCCAGAATAGTTTTGGCAAGTTTAATTGCTTATTTTTCCGGCGAATTTACCAATTCTTTTATTTTGGCAAAAGTTAAAATATATACTAAGGGGAAACATTTATGGATACGGACTATTGGTTCAACAGTTGTTGCACAGGTAGTTGATACAATGTTTTTTGTTTATATTGCGTTTTGGGGTGTATTGCCTCAAAATTTGTTAATAGAAATTATTATTGCAAATTATGTAATTAAAACAATAATTGAAGCTGTTTTTACACCGGTAACGTATAAAGTGGTTTTTTGGTTAAAGAATCAAGAGAAAGAAGATTTTTACGATATTGGTACAAATTTTAATCCTTTTGCAATTAAAGACAATTAAAATCAATAAAAGTATATTTCGGGTATAAGCTGTCTTCCGGCAAATCCTTCCTGGTGTGAGTGATAATATTCAATTTTTTCTTCATCACTCCGCCAGCACAGATAAACTTCTTCCCCGTCAATAAGTGAAGGAAAATCTACTAAACCAACATTAAAGCTCCAGTCTTTATAAAAACAGCCCAATTCTTCCAGTTCATCAATATATTTTTGCATTTCTAAAATTAAATTTCTGATTTGGTTATTGTTTTTAATAGCCTCATCATCCATTTCGGATATTATTTTAAGATCGGTACCGCATTTAATAATATCTTTCACAATGCTTTTTACCAATGGAAGAGTTTTTTGGGCTTCTTGGGGAGTAAAATATTTGGTTTCTGTTTCTGTCATATAATCACCTGTTGTTTAATGATAATACAACTAATATACATTTTTAGTTCAAAAGCATTTAAAATAAAAAAGGTATCCTTCATTTAACAACAATAAAGAATACCTTATTAATATTTTTAATCTGCCAAATTTTGTTTGGCAAACAGTTCACATCACAAATTATATTATTTTATAACTTCCAAAGTAAATTGCGGTGCTTTTTTTAATGTTTTTGTATCAAGTTTGCCGCTTAATGCTTTATTAATATCTGCTTCATAAACGGATTTTTCAACAAAACCCACATAAGATGCAAATACATTTCCATCCTTATCTAAAACAAATGAAGTAGGAATGGAACTGATACCACCAAAGTTATTAATAACTTGATTGTCGGCTTTAACAATTGGATAGTTGATACTATTGGATTTCATAAAAGGAACAACATCTCTAAGAGTTGATCCGTCATGAGTAATAGCATCTAAACTTAAACCAATAATTTCAACACCTTTATCTTTATAAGCCTTTTTAAGTTCAACTAAATCGGGTATTCCCTTTCGGCATGGGGGACACCATGTTGCCCAGAAATCCAATATTACCACTTTCCCCTTATAATCTGAAAGTTTTAATGTCTCGACTTTTTTATAATATGGCGGGTAAGGACCTTGTTCAGGTTCACCGCCTGCATTATTTACAACAAATAAAATTAAAGCTACTGTTAAAAACACACCTGTATATATATAATTTTTGTATTGTTCCCATTTAGATGTTACTTCTTGATTATCTGTTTTTTTTACATTTTTTCCAAATTTTTGAGCCTGACTCATATTTACTCCATTCATTTATATAATAAACTTTTAAAATACAAAAAAATTTAATTAATTTTTTCCAAATTGTTTATTTGAACCACAAAATTATCAATTTCACTATCCGAAAAACCTTTTTCTTTTGCCGCGTTTTCCAAAGTGCCCCAAATCGGTTCTCCGCATCTCAAACATCTAATCCCGTTTTCCATCAAATAAACCACACTATCGGGAATTAAATTCACCAAATCTTCAATTTCCACGTCCTTGGTTATTTTAACTTTTTGATTCACTTTTTTGTTCCTCTTTCTTTTTTTTGGGAAATGCTATTAAAGCCCCGGCCAAACCACCATAAACAGTTGAAATGTAAGGATTGCTTGTTATTGGACAACTTCCGCTTGAGCAGCCTATAAAATAATAATAAGAATATCCAAGCACCATCCCGCCAAGTATTGGCAGCACAATTTTAAAAATATTATTTTTATTCATTATAATAAAACCAACTTTATTTTTAATTATTCTATTTTGTTTGATTAAAAATTATATAAAAGGATTCAAAGTAAATTGATTTATTTTGAATAACATGCACACATCTTTTTAAGTTGTTATAATATTATTTTTTACACTTTACAAGCAAACATCACCAAATGAAACCCGGAAAATTATTTTTTAATTTGAATTGTTTACCTAATTATTTGGCAAATTTATTGAATTCTTATTGGATTTAAATATTGAATACATTAAATTATATTTAACAATAAAATATTTATAATATTACTTGCTGGTACTATTAAAATAATATTTTTGAAGGCTCTGGTTTTTTACTTGGTATAAACTTAATTTAAAATATCAGCCTTTTTATTAACTGATTTTTGCACAATTAAATTATTGATATGCTTTTTAACTCTTTTCATTTTTTATTCTTTTTTATAATAGTTACAACGGTATATTTTGCTATTCCTCATAAGCTCCGGTGGTTTTTATTACTGGCAAGTAGCTGTTATTTTTATATGGTGTTTTTACCCGTTTATATATTAATTTTGGGTTTTACAATCATAATTGATTATTTTGCCGGTATTCTTTTAGAAACCGGGAAAGCAGAAAGGAAAAAATGGTACTTAATAGCAAGTTTGTGTGCCAACATTGGGGTGCTTGCAGTTTTTAAGTATTACAATTTTTTAAATGATAATTTAAGTGTTTTTATTGGGGGTTTCGGTTATAAAAATCCCGTACCTTATTTGTCAATTTTATTACCAATCGGATTATCTTTCCACACTTTCCAGGCAATGAGTTATACTATTGAGGTTTATAGAGGTAACCAAAAAGCGGAAAGACACTTTGGCATTTATAGTTTATATGTAATGTTTTACCCTCAGCTGGTAGCCGGGCCCATTGAGCGACCCCAAAATTTAATTCATCAATTTTATACAAAACATTATTTTGATTTTCGCAGGGTTGCGGACGGTCTAAAATTGATGTTATGGGGATTTTTTAAAAAACTTGTCATTGCCGATAGATTGGCAATTTATGTTAATACCGTGTTTAACAATTCAGAAGCTCATACTGGAAATACTTTTATATTAGCCACTATTTTTTTTGCGTTTCAAATATATTGCGATTTTTCGGGATATTCCGATATTGCAATTGGGACAGCCAAAATTATGGGTTTTGATTTAATGCTTAACTTTAACAGACCATATTTTTCAAAAACAATATCCGAATTTTGGAAACGCTGGCATATTTCTTTATCTACCTGGTTTAAGGATTATCTTTATATTTCGCTTGGCGGCAGCCGAGTTTCAATTCCACGTTGGTATTTTAATTTATTTTTTGTTTTTCTTGTAAGCGGACTTTGGCATGGCGCAAACTGGACTTATATTATTTGGGGAGCTATTAATGGATTTTATTTAGTTTTTGCTCTTTTTACACAAAACATCCGAAATTCTTTTGTAAAGGCCCTTCATTTAGATAAAACCCCCAAGCTGCATCACTTTATTCAGATCATATCAACATTCGTTTTGGCTTGTTTAGCATGGATCTTTTTTAGAGCAAACACTTTGACAGACGCTTTATTTATTCTTAAAAAAATATTTACTCAAGGCGGTGCCATATATTCTGATGGACCTTCAATGATGATCTTTTGTTTCTCGGGAATTTTGTTATTGCTTGCAGTAGAATTTAAAAAGGAATTTTATAAAGGCGGCTTTTCTTTTTTTAATAATGATAAATGGATTATTAGAAATTTATCGTATGCAATATTAGTAATTTTGATTCTTTTAATCGGCGTTTTTGACGGCGGTCAATTTATTTATTTTCAATTTTAATTAAAGTTTATTATGAGTAAAATTATTAATCCGTTTAGAAAGAACCCATATTTTATTTTCTTCACAAAAATATTCGCTTTTTTATTTATTGTTTGGATTATTGATTATTCGTTTGGACGAGTGCTTGATTATTTTTATTTTAAGCAAAAAACGGGATTTCAATATCAAACTACTTATTCAATTGACAAAACAAAGGCCGAAATATTAATATTTGGTTCGTCACGGGCCAATCATCATTATGATCCGGCAATTTTTGAAAACTGTTTAAACACAACTTGTTATAATACAGGACGAGACGGCAGTTTTATTTTTTATAATTATGCAATATTAAAAGGAGTTACAAAAAGATACCTACCTAAAACAATTATTTTAGATTTTGTAAAACAAGAATTTGAAATAAATAGTTTTGATTATGACAGGTTGTCCGCATTGCTGCCATATTACAACTCTCATCCGGAAATTCGAACTATTGTTGAATTAAAAAGTGATTTTGAAAAATTTAAATTAATTTCACAAATTTATCCTTTTAACTCTTCAATTTTTACAATTGCATATTATTGTTTCGGAAAATCCGACAATACCGATGAACTTAAAATGAAAGGGTACCTACCCCTGACAAAAACATGGAATGGGATCTTTAAGCACAAAAAGAGTACTCCCGACGGCCGATATGAACTTGACAAAAACAAAGTTAACTGTTTTAGGAGGTTCTTGCAGGAGTGCCAAAACAAACATATTAAGATTTATGTAATAGTTTCACCATATTTGATAAATTCCGAACATGATGATTATTCGGTTTTAGTTGCAAAAGAGATGTCACAAAAATTTGGAGCAGTTTTTTTGGATTACTCTAACGATTCTTCATTTACAGCTAACACTTTCCTTTTTGCTGATGAGGACCATTTAAATACCGGTGGGGCTAAAATCTTTTCAACTTTGATTGCCAATAAGCTTGGTAAACCGTTGAAATTAGATTTATAACAGATTCTGTATTCAACTAAATCGAATACAGAATTCGATTTAAGCTTATTTGTAATTTTTTCTTATTTCTTCAAACAATCCAATTAAGTCTTCTTTTGTAAATGGTTTGGCAATATAATAATCAAATCCTTCATTTTTTAATCGTTGTTCATCACCGCTAAGCACATAACCCGTTAAGGCAACAATAGGTGTATTTTTATAACTTGCTATTTCTCTAATACTTTTTGCAGTCTCAACACCATCAATACCCGGACCCAAATTAATATCCATCAAAACGACTTTATATTGAAATTGTTTGGCCATCTCTATTGCCATTTCACCTGTTACGGCATATTCAATATTACAAACACCTGACAGATACCACTTAATAACTTCCTTATTTAAAAAGTTGTCTTCAACTAATAAGGTGTCTAAAATATTTAACATATCAGTTTTTGTTGCAAATTCAAAAACCACAGCATCGGTCTTTTTTGCTTTTTCTGTTGTTCTAAACTTAAGGATAACAGAAGTACCTTCATTTAACTTGCTTTCAAGTTGTATTGCCCCATTCAACAATTCAGTCATTTTTTTAGCAAGAGTTAAGCCCAATCCATTTCCTTCATAACTTCTGCCTAGCCCTTCACTAAGCTGCTTAAATTCCTCAAATACAATTTTTTTATTTTCTTCAGAAATTCCAATTCCCGTATCAACCACTTTTATTAATGCATATTTACCATCTTTTTCAACTACAGAATCTATTATTATTTTAACTTCGCCTTTTTCAGTAAATTTAATTCCGTTCTCAACAAGGTTATTTACAGTTTTTTCAAATAATCTGGCATCTAAAAGACATTCTAAATTATTGTCGGTAGAAATAATTGAAAGTTTTATATCTTTTTCTTTAGCCTTCGGAAGGAATTTAGAAATTGTCTGCCTGCTTTTTTCTGTTACATTAACAACTTCTTTTAAAATAACCACACTTTCCGATTGGAGTTCTGACAAATCCAAAATTGAAGTTAAAGTTGCCAATAATCTTTGACCGGAATCAATAATAAATCCAGCCATATCTTTATGTTCTTTATCGACTAATTCATTTTTCATTATTTCTGCAAAGCCAAGTATTCCATTAAGCGGAGTCCGAAATTCGTGACTTAAATTTGCAAGAAGCACCGATTTTAATTTACTTGATTCTTCAGCTTTTAGTTTTGCGTCAAATAACTCTTGTTCAGCTATTTTCTTTTCAGTAATATCTTCTTTTATAGCTAAAAAATTAGTCATTGTTCCATTTGAATCGTAAACAGGCGCAATTGAGATAGATTCCCAATATTCCGTCTGATTTTTCCTCCTGTTTAATAATTCACCTCTCCATTCTTTCCCATTATTAACTGCCAGCCACAAATCTTTGTATAATTCGGGATCGGTTTTACCTGACTTAAATATATTTACATTTTTTTTATGAAGATCTTCACTTGTAAATCCGGTCATTTCGTATAATTTCGGGTTGGCATATTCTATATTACCTCTTAAATCAGTAAATACAATAGCTGCAGAGCTTTGTTCAATTGCAAAAAATAATTTTTTTAATTCTTTTTGGCTTTCTATTTTTTGTGTGGAATCCGAAATCATAAGCACTAAAGCATTGATATTTCCACTATTATCTTCAAGTTGATTGACAGACAGTTCAATACTAATCGTACTGCCGTTTTTATCCGCAATTTCATCTTGGTGGCCGGATATACTTTCAGCTTTGAATACTTCGTGTTTTAATTCTTCAAACCAATAAATATCTTTTTTAAAAATGTTTAAGATGCTATTATTAAACACTTCTTTGTATAAATAGCCGGTCATGGCTGCCATTTTTTTATTCCAGTTTAATATTTTACCAAACATATCAATTGTTACAATACCAATGGGCGAAGCATCAACAACCGACTGTATAAAGTTTTTTGTTTCAATAAGCTGCAATTGCACATTAATTCGTTCTGATATATCGTGAACAATGGAATATGAATATTTCTTTTCGTCAATTTCAATTGTTCCGCTGTAAACTTCAACATTTCTAATTTCACCTGAAGCCAGTTGATGTTTATGAATTAGATGTTTATTATTACCTAACATAACTTCTTCAACAATATTATCTTTCATTTCGTCATCTAAAACAATCAAATCAACCATTTTAAGTTTTTTTAGTTGTTCAACCTTGTATCCGTAATATTTTTCAGCAGCTATATTTGCGTCAACAATTTCGTATGTCTCTTTATCAAACAAAAGTATAACTGCCGAATTGTTTTCAAATAAACTTTTGTATCTTTTTTCGCTTTGGGCAAGTTTTTGTTCTGTTATTTTATTGTTTTTCCGCAGTTCAGCTTCTTTTAATTCTCTTTCAATTGCCGGAATTAGCCTATGCATATTATTTTTCATAATATAATCATTTGCTCCGGCTTTCATTATCTGCACAGCAATTTCTTCACCAATTGTGCCTGAAACTATTATAAAAGGGATATCGAGTTCCATGCTTCTTAAAATCTGTAGTGCTTCCATCCCATTCATATTAGGCAAAGTGTAATCGGCAATAATGATGTCCCAATCTTGTTTTAACAATTCTAAATATTCCGGAATTGATTGAGCGTTTTTATAATTTATTATAAAACCGGCTTTTTTTAGCGTCATCATTAAAAGAGTTAAATCATCCAGATCATCTTCCACCAATAAAATGTTTATTTTTTTCTCCATCTAAATATTCCCGCCAAATGGTATTTCGTTTAATAATAACCAGTATAATCCAAGATTTTGCACTGCATCAATAAACTGGTTGAAGTCCACAGGCTTTCGTATGTAGCTGTTTGCTCCTAAATTATAGCTATTAAACAAATCCTGTTCTTCTTTTGAGGAAGTTAAAACAACAACCGGAAGAAATTTTATTTTTTCTGTACTTCTAATAAATTTTAGCACCTCCAATCCATCAACCTTGGGAAGTTTAAGATCCAGCAATACAACAGTAGGTAAAACTCCCTTATTGTTTTGTTTTTCATCCAAAATATTGTTAAAATAATCTATAGCTTCCGCCCCATCATTTACAACATCAACTCTATTTTGAATATTATTCTTTTTTAATGCACGCAAAGTTAATGTTATGTCATCCGGATTATCTTCTACCAATAAAATTGCTTTTTGATTCATTACCTGCCTCGTTAATTAAAAGTAAAATAAATTGAAGTCCCAACATTAACAACAGATTCAGCCCATATTGTGCCGCCATGTCTTTTTATTATTCTATTCACTATCGCTAAACCAATTCCGGTACCCGAAAACTCTGTAACTGCATGCAACCGCTGGAAAGGAGTAAATAATTTTGCAGAATATTTCATATCAAAACCTGCACCGTTATCGGAAACACAAAATATTGTTTTATTATTTTTAATAATTGATTTAAATTCTAAAATAGTCTCTTCTTTTTTAGCCGTAAATTTCCATGAGTTGTCTAAAAGATTACGCATCATTATTTTCATTAAATTTGCATCAGCTTTAACTATAATATTATCTTCAATATTTACAATTAATTTTCTGGAATCATCTTGCTTAAACTACAACCGGCGTGCGTAAACTAAGGCTTGGAATTGCGACAACTGCCGTTTTTCCAAAGGGGAAAGGTTACCGCTTTTTTTGCCGATTTTTAGCTTACAATATACTCTTTTGTCGTCTTGATTGTCAATGCCTTTTTTGTCATCTCAACTAACACAAATCTTCTATTATCCGCAATTAAGTTGCTCTCCTCGTAAACAGGCACATAACTCATTTCTGAACCGGTTAAATTGCCTTGTTTAAGACTTAAGAAGTTAAATGATACTGAAGGCAAGAGCTTTATATCAAGAGCTTCTATATTGTGTGATTTGTACCGTAACAACTCGGCTGATAAATACTCAAGCAATGAAGTATTATCCGGACTCCAATATCGTGTCTTTTTAGAATCATATAAATTGTACAAAGAAGGAGTGATAAATGGGTCTTCGTCGTGCATTGGGATTGTAACAATTAGTTCATTGGCATCAGAAATTGAAGACGTAACATCAAGACTATCTGATGTTTTTGTTATATCGTCATCTGAACTTTTTAACCTGACCGAGCATAAATTATGCTGGGCTGTAAGCTCGTAGGGGTGATTATAGACCGGTATACCGCCTCCATGAAGGAACACAGTTATATATCCATAACCCATTGCAAGCGTAACAGGAGCTTCTATTTCCTGCTCTAAAATAACATTTGCGTAGCCATTGATATACTCATTTGTATTTACCTTTTTTATGAAGTTTCGTTCTTGAATAGCAACAAAGTAAATCGGATTAATTGTTTCCGTCCAACTTCCGTCCGGATTAAGCCAAAACTCTGAAGTGTCATCATTAACGAATCTTACGGAAACAAACGGATATGAACCCTCGTCCTGAATGTTTTGCATATATCTACAACTTAGACATAAGAACTTTATTACCGGTATTTCTGCCGGCGAGAATTGATATGTGGTGGTTTGATAAACTCTTCCTGAAGTAAGGCTGTTAAATATCCGGAGAGATTCATTATTGAATTGAACGGTTGTGTTAGGTTCCACCGTCCAACCTCTTGAACCTTCTCTAAAGTGGTCGTTTTTCCAACCAATATCGCCTGTGTCAGTCTTCGGACTTCTTGATTCAACTTTTAATATTATTTTAGAAACAGAATCAAGTGTGAAAGCTTGAGGTGCGAATTGTAAATTATCAACAGAAAATGTTTGCAAAGCCGTTTCAGTTGTTTCAGTTATTGCGCCGGAAGAACTATTAATACTGCTTACAATTGTACCTGTACTATTAAGAGAAATATCTTGCCGGCAAATCCATAAACCACCCTCCTGAAATAAGGTGAGACTGAATTGTTTTAGTATTTTTTCAAGCAAAGTATAATAATTAATATTGCTGTCCTGATTCACAAAATCAGTTATTTTTGCCCCTATTGCAGCTGCCGGAGCTACTCCTGAAGTATGCGGTGTAGGGCACATATTCATATACATTTTAATATTAAGTCCGAGTTCTAACTGGTTCAATATACTTTTAATAATGTTCCCAATATTTGTAATACCATCAGGAAGTAATGAAATATCTGAATAGTCTTTAAGCCGTGTAACACCGTCATAAATCTTCAAATTTACTTTGCCGTCTTCACTTGTAAAGATACGTTTATTGTACAAATTGAGTAAATTCCCCTTAAAAAATACTGAAGAATTTTTTAACAAAACAGCCTGAAAATTACGCTCCGGTTTGCCTTGCATTTTGTTAGTTAACCATAAACCCTCGTCCAATATTGAGAACTCAACTTGCGTAGGTGCAAAATATTCAACTTCATTTTTTGGTGATGAATTACCCCTCCTTAATTTAATATCTCCAATAATCCGGAAAGACATAGGGTCATCAAGAATTTGTAAATCTTCATATATTTTAACCTGATAATTATCCTGAAGATTTGAATAGATTTTTGATTCTGCAATTAATCTATAAGACATTAAAACCCCGCTTTTGATTGTTGGAATTTATAATTATTTAACTGCTCGCTAACATCTGAAACTCTTACATACCGCTCCACTTTTTCCAACCGGTCTGTTTGATCCATTATCTTCTCAGCAAGTAATTCAAAGCCTAAATTACTGTTATTGCCAACATAAACGGTTCTTTCTGAACCGCCAGAACGAGTTATATAATTGGGTTCATAAGTGCCGGCATTCATATCTTCAATTATACCGGAATACTTTTTTGTAGCGGTTGCATTTAGAATAAACTCTTGCCCGCTTTCATTGACTTGTACAAGTGAATTTTGCCCTGTTGGATAACCGCCGGATTCAAATTTTGGAATCATTACTTCCATCATTTGCCCAATTGCAAGCCCTGCTAACGGTGCAGCTATAATATTTAATGGGAAGGGAATTACATCAATTACCCAAGCAATTTGATTAGCTATTGCTTTTGAAATTTCTGCTTTAATGTTTTCTCGCACAGCCTGTTTTGCTTGGTCAGCAAAAGACCGGCTTGCATCAAATTGTTTTGCATAATTATCAATTGTTGAAACTGTAACTGCATGTCGTGCACTTTTCTCCGCATTAAGAGCTTTAATTTCGCCTTCAGTATTTTTAGCTTGGTCAAGTAATTTAGATTTTTCTTCTTTAGATTCCGTTTTCCGGTATAAGTCAACTGTTGCGTAAAACTCCTTGTTTTTAGCCAACATTGAATCGGTAAGCTCATTATAAGAAGTTGAAAATAATTGATTATCTGAAGACTGTTGCAGTTGCATTTCCACGTGTTGAGCAACCAAAGTATCAATCTCTAAAGCCGATTCTCTTTTTTTGTCAAGTTCGCTTTGAATTAAAGCAATTTTCTCGGCTGTATTAGCTCGCTGTTTTTCGAGCGAATCTAATTCGGCTGCATCACTTGCGTTTTTTAGCCCCTCTTCAATTACAGTTTTATCAATTTTTGCCTTTAATAAATCGCTGTCAAGTTGTTCAATTGTTTGGTTCTTTAACTGAATTTGAAAACTTTCACGGTCATTATCTTCCTGAAGGCGGGCTGTAATACCGGCTTTCCTTTCAAGGAATTTTTCATGCTCTTGTATTTTAGCTTCCAACAGTTTTGTTGTTATATCATATTCCTGCTGGGCTGTATCACGTTCATTTATCAGTTTTTCACTACTTGAATCCTTATTCAGGTTCATTGCAGCCTGCAACAAAGCCTTTTGTTTTTCTTGTTGTTGCAAACTTAAATCGTATATTGTTTGGTTTTTCGCCTGTTCAGTTAAAATTTCCTGCCGGCTGGCTTCTTCAATATCTTTTTGAGTTTCTTTTAAGTAATCTTTTTTGGAGCCATTACCGGTGCCACCGGAGCCACCTGAACCATTTTTACCGCCTTTCCCATCATCATTTTTTGTGGTATTTTGTGGAGCAGTAGTATTTACCAACTGAGAACGCAAATCAGCTATTTCTTTTTCAGCTTCTTTAATTTGAGTATTTAATTCGCTAAGTTGTTTATCAGCGGATATTCTTTGACTGCTCAAAATTTCGTGTTCGGTTGAGGTCGGTAATCTATTGCCACTCAGCACGACAGTTTGTTTTTCGTTTTTTGCTTCACGCTCTAATGTACCAGCCTCATTACTTTGATTATATTGAAATTCTGTTTGCGTTTTTAATTTTTCGGCTTTTCTCTTTTTCCTTCCTAAATCTTTTACAATCGCTTCATTATCTTCAATTAGTGCAGCGGTAATTAAATTTTCGATATATTTATCTAAGGCGATTTTTGCATTGTCAAGAGCCACATTAATTTCACTCTGCTTCATTTTATGCAAATCCATCTTTTCTAAATACTTCGGATATTCTTTTTCAAGGTCATTAATTGCTTCATTATAAATCGATTGTTGGTCAGCTGATATTTGAGTCATACTCCCTAATCTTTTAACGGTAAAGCTTAACTCTTCAAATCTTGATAGAAGTTTGTCTCCTGTAATTGAGGCTTTATCAAAACTTGATTCAACCGGCATAACTGCTGATACAATTTCATTCATTGCGCCTGCAACACTCTTTGCAAATGGCAACATTTTGTCGCCGACAACCGTTAATAATTGCCCAAATCCGTCCGACATATTACTAACAGCACCGTTAAACGTCTTGGATTGCTCTTCCATCATTCCGGCAAAATTCTTTTCCTTAATAATCTTGGGAAGAGCTTCCAACATTTCCTGTGCTGAGGCTTCTAATTCGCCGGTTGCCTTAACTCCTTTTCCGGTTGCTTCCGTCCAGTCGTCAACTGAAATTAATAAATCTCTGAACATATCAACAGCAACACCCTTCTGTCCAGTTGCCATTTTGGCAAAGGCTGAAAGTGCCTGTTCCATCGGTTTACCGGAAGCACTTGCAAGGTCGCCTAAATCGGTTAAAGTCTCTTCGCTGTACTTTCCAATTGCTTGTAATTGATTAGCTGCTTCCACTACTTGCGGTAATTCAAAAGGAGTATTTTTTGCAAAATCCACAAGCTCGGCAAGCCTTTTTTGTGCGGCTTCCGTGCTTCCCAACATTACTTTCATTGAGACTTCGTATTGTTCGAACTGCCCAGCTTTTTGAATGGGCACGCTTAACATTTCCCAAGCTTTTCTTGCGAGCTCCAAACCCTGATTAATGCCGGTAATTGAAAGCCCCCAAGAACCGGATGCGGAACCTGCTTCTCTTTCTTTTTTAACAACACCATCAAGCGAATCTTCAATAGCTAAAAGTTTATTTTTTGTTTCATTAATGGATTCAAGGTTCACATCCATTTTAATTTTTTCTTGTAATTCAGCCTTTAGGCGTGCCTGTTCCGCTCTGACTTCGGAAAGCTTCATTTTGGCAAGGCTGTTATCATATCCCAATTTGATATTTTTAGCGTTTGCCATTATTTCAACGAGGTCTTTATCGTCTACTTTTAAGCCTGCTCTAAATTGTTGATCGTTTAGCTTTAAGAGAATTTCAATTTCCTGCATATCCAACCTCTTGGTCAATGTTAGGGAGTAATATTTCCGTGTTTCCAATTGTAATATTATGGGTGCCTTCTTTCATTTGGAAAGTTAAGGTCATTGTATTTCTTGTACCGGTTTTATTTTTGATTTTTTTAGCGATTATATATTTCATATAATCACTCCAAATAAGGGATTTTTTGAATCCCACAACAGTCACTTTTGCCTTAAGTCCAACCCTCATAAATTTTTGAAGCTCATCAAAATAAGGCATGTCAAAACTCACAATTTTTAAGTTACTCGAATCGCCATATTTTATATTATTGCTGTTAGCCTCGTCATATATAAGCGGGTCACCTTTCCAAGTACTTTCTTGTGATATATGCCTAAGCACCCAGCGTGATTGGTTTTCAACATCAATAATTACATATTTAATTCCGCTTCTCATTTGTTTATTCCATTGTATAAGATTTTAGAATGAATTTTGCGAGATCCTTAATTTTAACATTATTACTTAAAAAATAATATTCTTCAGCTGTTTTGGAAGCCCGCAAAAGATAATAATCCATTATGTAAAGTGTATTGTAGCAGCGTTTTTTAAAGTCTCCGAGTGCCCGTTCATACTGGGCAAACTCGGAGTCTTGTTTGGGTTCGGGCGGACGGGGTAAAGAATCTAAATACTCAAGTCGCTGAAAGACATAATCTAATTGCCTTTCAGCCTTGTAAAAAAATCCTGCAAAGCCTTATTAATCACCCCTATGTTAAGGTAATCAGGTGATACGCTTCTAAACTTGCCCGCTTCCAAAAACAATGCTAAAAACAATTCTTTGTAATATTCTTCAACACCCAACTCTTCGGAAATATCCTCTTCCGAAAGTTTGAATTCCTGAATTATCCGGAGTTTTTGTTCTGTTGGAGTTGAACTGCTTTTAAGTGCAAGCATTTTAATTTCCTTATACGTTCCGAGCATTGTTTCTTTAAGGTGGAACGTTTCGTTTTCAAGGGAATTACTCCCTAAAGCATGATAATCAACTAATGGCATAATTAAGCTCCTGTATATTCTTGAATGCCGAGATATGGCTGTGTAAAATCAATTAAATCCCCCGTGTGCCCAATTTCAGTATTTGATACTATTTCTGTAACAATACGATATGTACCTGTCGGAGTTGTAATATCCGCATTTTCATTAACATCAACTTGCACGCTAAGGAGTACGGTTCCGGCAAAAGTTTTGCAAATAATCTTTGTAGGCCACGATAAAAGCGAAGCTCCGGAAGGAACATGCAACCGTAATTTTGCCCCCGCGATAGGAAATATAACAGATGTATAAACTTCAACAGTAAGAGTTTCTACACCTTCAATTACCTGTAAATTACCCCAAAATGATTTTATGGCATCTTGTGCATCTATTGAATATCCGTCAGCAATACCGTCGGCATTTGAATCCTTAAAACCATATCGGGCTTTAAGAATATTCACACCGGAAAAGATATTCAGTTCCCCGCCTTTTTTCTCCAGTTTTACACTAAAGCCGTTAAGCTCGCCAACCTTAAATTTATAATCCATGTCAACTGTTATCAGGGTGTCTTCAGCCCATAACAAATGAGTATCAATACCCAAAGCAACACAATTAACAGGTGTCTGGTTATCCATCCACGATTTTAACTGGTCATATCCGGATTCATCATAAGAAACAAAATTATACGAAAAGTTATCACCGGCATAACTTTTTGTACCTTTTGCCGTTTCAACACTCATAGGTTCAGACTTAAAATCTCCTTCAACTCCTATGTTATTCAGCTGTACGGTTGTGCCTAAAACAGGATCATAAACAGCAATTTTTCTAATTCCACCAACGTTCATTTTAACCTCGCAAATTTAGAGTGGGCAAGCCCACCCATATTAAACTGAAAATGTTTTGTAAGCCAATTCAAATCCGTTAAGTTCTCCAACTTTGGATTTGATTGTTTTTGATACGGTAATGTTTGCGCCAACTGCAATAATTTCTGTGGTATTGTCCATATAAGTAAGACGAATATCAAGTTCAGTATCGGCTTTCATTGCGGTCTCAAGTGCGGTATAAGCCGTATCAGTTGTAAAAACAAAATTACCTTCTTTATTGGTGCCTGCATATAATTGAGTTCCTTTTGAGGTTTCAACTTTTGCAGCTTCATTCTTAATAGAACCGTCTGTTAATGGAACACCAATTTCTGTAAATGTGTTGGCACCGGTTGGTGAGTATTCAACTTTTTTAATGCCGGAATATTTCTTTGCCATGCTATTTATTCTCCTTCAATTAATTGAAATTGTTCTTCTAATTCTTCAACTACCTTAGTCGAAATAAAAGGGTATTGAAGTCCGCTGTCTAAATTTGCCACGTCCACTTGTGTTGTGGTTTTGAAAACTTGACCAAACGGTAAAACATAAACGTTACCGTTCTTTTGAATTGTCAGTCCTGAAGGCATTTCTCCCTGACCGGTTATTGCCGGATATTCAGGCTGTTTTAATTGATAATATTTACCGCTTTCTATCATGATATTTTAAACCTCCAAATTTTTATTATTATTATTACAAAAACAACAACCACCGCTAAACAAAACCAATATTTAATTTTCTCAAAAAATGTTTTTTCTTTAATTACAACCTGAGTAGTATCAATAATAGTTTTATCAATTATATAACTTGGGATGTCGATCGTAAAACTGTTTTGTTTAGGGAAATAAGCAACCTTGACTTTTAATTTATCTCCCTTGGCTGTTTTAATTTCTTTAACCCCTTCAAACTTTGCAGAATCCGGAAGCAACTTAAAAACATCTTTTAGCGTATCAATTTGAACAGGGGAAATATTGATAAAAGATGAAGATATTGAATCTTTTATTGCCGGAACTGTTATTTCAACTTGCAGTTCTTTGATGATTGTCTCCGGAGTTGAACAAGCAGCAAAGGATATTGAAATAATTATCAATAACTTTCTGAACATTCCGAATTTATAAAATTCATGACTTGTATATTTCGTTGGAAATACTGCATGAAAAAAATGGAATAAAAACAAAATCAAACAACGAAAAGCCACAACCATGTTTGCCGTAAAATGCTTAAAGTAGTTCATCTTGAATAGTCTCCTCTGGTAAAATCAAATTAAGCTCAGCTATTTTGTTATTAACGTCTTCCAAAGAATCCGACTCGTAAGAATCGAATCTATCAGGTACTAAGGTTTCAGAGCCTGAATAATTAATATCAGTATTACATTGTATTTCTAATGTTTCAATATCCCAAGTTACACGGTACGCTTTTTTTAATATTTTCATTTTTTTAGCCTGTATAGTTTGTTGTTATTTGCCATCCTTTTGCTACAAGTACGGCAACCGCACTATCGCTTGCAGTCGTTCGCGGAGGTGTTGAACCGTACATATGAAGTTTTCTAACACCTGTGTTTTTTGCATTTACGGCTAACGCGATTATAAAATCATCCACATTCTGCGACGATAAATTCGGACAATATCGAAGATAAAATTCTCCTCCTAATGCCGGCAGAGCTACCGGCGTAAAATTGCTAATTAATGTAAAACTTAAATCGATAAATGTTACCTTGGTGAGATTTTGCAAAAAGGCCAAATCACCATAAACTTTTGTCCGCCACATTGAAACTGTTGTTAGATTTGACATAGTAGCAAAAACTGAAATATCTCCATATGCCGGATTTGCGCTCCCTGAAGGATTTGTTAATCTTATTTGGTATAAATCTTTCCCGGACAGCGAAATGATGTCACCTGTAAAGGTTGCAGCATCATTTCCAATTACAGTTAATGGCATATTCTGGAACACCGAAATATCCCCAAAAACGCCGGCGTTACCGTAAGCAAAATTAACAAGTACTGTCATGTTTCTTAAACATTCTATATTTCCAACAACACTTGAATAGGCAAAATCAAGATTATCCATTTGCACTAAATTTTTGAGACAATCAATATTTCCCGCAAATCGTGGCGAACGAACACTAAACTGTTTAAGTCCAATCATTTGTGCGAAATTAAATGTTGTACAACAAAAAAAGCTGTTTCCGGTATTATATCCCAAAGAAAACTTAGTTAACGTTAAAATATCCCCAATTAACTTAATTTTGTAATTGCCGGCTGAGGCATACGTTCGTGAATGAATTCCGGATGTTGCCGTAATCGTTTTTGTGGAACCGTCTCCCCAGTCTATAATTCCTGACAT
>CAXXGC010000008.1:0-234255 GCA_963667875.2 Melioribacteraceae bacterium | reverse complement strand
ACAAATGGCAGGAAAATATTTTTTAACAAAACCTGGCTTAATTTTACCGGTAAAGCGATAGAAGAGGAGCTTAATGAAGGCTGGCTAAACAATGTACACCCTGATGATAAAATAAATAATTATAAAATATTTGAAAGTTCGTTTGCTAAAAAGGAAAAGTTTTATTACGAATTTAGATTAAAAAATCTTGACGGCACTTATAGATGGCTTAGTAATACAGGAATTCCATATTATAATTTAGATGGAAATTTTGACGGATATATTGGTGCGTGTACTGATATAGACGAAATTATTAATTCAAAAAATAAAATTACAAAAATGTCGCGTTTATATTTGGTTTTAAGCAAAGTGAATGAAGTAATTGCAAATATTAAAAATGAAAAATTATTATTTGAAAAACTTTGTTCTATTAGCTGCGAATATGGTGAATTTAAAATAACTTGGATAGGTTTGGCAAAGGAATCTTTGCGATTTGATATAATTTGTTGTGAAGGGGAAAACAAAGAAGTTCTTCAGTTTTTCAAAACAATAAATCTTTCAAATTTGGAAAATAAAAAAATAGCCGATCGTTTAGTAAAAGGAGAGGTTTATGTATGTAATGATGCCGAATTTGGTTTTTTAGACGAGGAAATGAAAAGAATTTTAAAGAGTTTTGATATTAGCTCGTATGCAGTAATTCCAGTAATTAAAAACAATAGTTTATATTCTATATTAATGATATTTTCTAATGATCCGTACTTTTTTGATGAAAAAGAAATTGGGTTGTTAAAGGAAAGCAGCAATGCTATAAGTTTTGCGGTTTCGAATATGGAAGTTGATGAGGCTAGACTTATTGCAGAAAGAAATTTAAGTGAAAGTGAACAAAAGTTTAGAGAATTAGTTGAAAACATGAATGATGTTTTTTGGCTTGAAAATTTGGCTGGCACCGAGACAATTTATATTAGTCCTACTTTTGAAAAAATATGGGGTGCGAGTGTAAAAGAAATATATAAAAACACTAACTATTGGAATTTATCGGTTTTAAATGAAGATAAATATAAAATTGTTCAGGAATATGAAATAGTTAGATTAAAAGGTGAATTTGAGACCGAATATAGAATTCTTACCGCTGATGGAAAAGTTAAATGGATTCATACAAAAAGTGTTCTAGTAAAAAATGATAAAGGGGAACCATACAGAATTGCCGGTCTGGCTTCGGATATAACGGAAAAAAAAGAATCTGAGATTGAACTTTTGCAGAACAGAAATTTACTTTCCGAAGCACAAAGGTTAGGCCAGCTTGGCAGTTGGGACTGGGATATTAATACAAATAAAATTATTCTATCGGGCGAAATGTACTTTATCCTTGGCGTGCTGCCTGATGAATTTATTCATAATATTGCTTCGTTTTTTAACATGGTTCACCCTGAAGACAGAAGCCGGTTTATCACAATTCTTAATCAAACAATTGAAACCAAAGAAGGATTTTCTGCCAATTTTAGGATTTTGCGCAGAGACGGAGTTTTGAGATATGTGCTTTCAAAGGGTAAGGCAATTGTTGATAGTCAAGATAGGGTAATAAAAGTTATTGGATTTATTCAAGATGTTACAGATAAAGTAGTGTCTGAAAAAAAGATGCACGATTATTTTGTTTCATTTCAGGCAATAATTAATAGTGCCCCAATAGCAATATTTGACTTAGATAAAAAAGGATATGTAAAATCGATATGGAATTATGCGGCCGAAAGGATTTTTGGATTAAGTGATGAAGAGGTTATTGGCAAAACACCTCCATTTTTGCTTAATGATTATTATGATGAATATTTAAATTTTGTAAAGGATATTTTTAAAGGAAAACTTGTTGTTGATTATGAATTGACATTTAAAAATAAAGACAATACGAACATTGATATTTCAATAGCTTCAGCCCCGTTATATGATAGTAACGGGAAAATATTTGCAATTATGGCGTTAGCTGAGGATATTACGGAAAATAAACGGATAAATAAAAATCTTATTGCATCAAAGGAAAAAGCTGAAAAAGCAGATAAATTAAAAACCGAATTCTTGGCTCAGATGTCACACGAGATTAGAACACCAATAAATGTAATAATCAGTTTTTCAAGTTTGGTTGCAGATACTGTTAATACAGATGAGTATCCCGAATTAAATGAATATTTTACAAGTATTAAAAATGCAGGAAAAAGAATTATACAGACAATTGATTCTATTTTAAATATGTCCGAACTTCAATCGGGTAGTTATGAAGTAATAAAAAAAGAAACGGATTTATATAAAGAAATTCTCCAGCCATTTTATTACGAATTTAAAAAGGTTTGCGAAACAAAAAAAATAAGTTTGGAACTGGTTTCGCTTACTGAAAACAGTATTGTAAATATTGATAAATATTCGACTTCTAAAATAGTAGAAAATCTAATTGATAACGCTATTAAATATACTTCCGAGGGGAGTATTAAGATACTTATTGAAAAAGATGAAGAAGGTAAATTGTTGGTTTTGGTAAGCGATACCGGAATTGGAATTTCGGAAGAGTTTATGGATTATTTGTTTGAACCATTTAGACAGGAAGAACAGGGATACAGCAGAAGATTTGAAGGAACCGGACTGGGTCTATCTTTAGTTAAAAATTATTGCGAAATTAATAATATAAAGATAGAGGTTAAAAGTGAAAAAGGAGTTGGAACAACATTTAAATTGATTTTTCCGTGATTTGCCGCATATTAATGCACAACTTGCCGGATAAAACCTTAATTTATTTGATTTTGTAACAATATTCTTTTAATTTTAGAATTGATAATTTTTATTTAACCAAATTAAAGAGAACCATTGGAAAACGAACAGCCTAAAAATATTACAGTAGATGGTACAAAAAATCATACTGTACGGAAAAAATATTACAGACGACCCCGAAAAAAAATAAATACTGTTATATCGGCCGATAATAAGGAGGATATAATTGTAAATAATCCTAAAGTAAATTCTTCTTTTAGAAAAATTTCTATTATTATTCCACTTTTTAACGAAGAAGAGTCTTTAAGACCACTATATAATGAAATTATTAGTGCTGTTTCTTTGATGCAAAATATGGAGTATGAGATATTTTTTATAGATGACGGCAGTACAGATACTTCATTAAAAGTAATTAGAACACTTGCCGGTTTAGATAAAAATGTTAAATATATCAGTTTTAGGAAAAACTATGGCAAATCCGCGGCCCTTGCGTTAGGGTTTAAACATGCTGCCGGTGATGTTGTTATTACTATGGATGCCGATTTGCAAGATGATCCGATGGAAATACCAAATCTTATAGCTCAGTTAGAAAAAGGGTACGATCTTGTTTCCGGCTGGAAGAAAAAAAGATATGATCCGTTTATAAAAAAATATACTTCGCGATTATTTAATTATATTACCGGAAAAATGTCGGGTATAATGATTCACGATTTTAACTGCGGATTAAAAGCTTATAGAAAAGAAGTGATTAAAAATGTTAAAGTATATGGCGAAATGCACAGATACATTCCGGTTTTAGCCCGCTGGCAGGGTTATACAGTCAGCGAAATACCTGTTAAACACCATGCCCGCAAGTTTGGGAAAACAAAATTTGGTATATCCAGATTTTTTAAAGGTTTTGTTGATTTAATTACTGTAATGTTTACTACTAGATACACAAAAAGACCAATGCATTTGTTCGGTTTTTTGGGTGCATTATCGTTTATGGTTGGATTTTTAATAAGTTTATATCTTTCGTATGAATGGTTTTTTAACAAAGTTGCTTTAAGCAACCGTCCATTGTTATTCCTTGGTATGCTTCTTATTATTGTAGGCATACAGTTCTTTTCCACCGGTTTGCTTGGCGAGTTTATGGTGCATAGCAACTTTGATGAAAGAGAGTATAATATTAAATCAAAAAAAATATAATTATCCGTTTGCTTATTATTAAAATAAAAACCTTATGAATTTGGCCGATATTAGAACTGATTGCAAGTATTTTAAAGGTGATATACCTTGTAAACCCAACAAAGAAGATGATGTTACATGTGTTGACGAAAAAAATAATTTATGTAAACATTTTGTTAAATCGGAGACCAAAATTCTTATTGTTAAACTTGGCGCAATTGGGGATGTTATTAGAACTACTCCTTTAATTAAACCGTTAAAAGAAAAATACCCAAACAGTAAAATATATTGGATTACTCAAACCCCCTCCGTTATACCTAAAGAAGTTGATGTTGTATTAAATTATGATTTTGCCTCAGTAATTTTTTTGCAAAATATTAAATTCGATTTTGCAATTAATTTGGATAAAGATAAAGAGGCCTGTGCAATTTTTAATACAATAAATGCAGACATTAAAAAGGGATTTGTATTAAAAAATGGATTAACTTATCCTGCCGATAATGATGCGGTTCATAAGTTTTCCACCGGAATTTTTGATAACTTAAATAAAATTAATACAAAACATTATCTTGAAGAAATTTTTGAGATTTGCGGATTAAAATATTCGGGTGAAAAATATGTTTTATCTTCGTTTGAAGAATGCGGCGAAAAATGGGATTTAGATAAAACAAAAAAGATTGTTGGTTTTAATACTGGTTGCGGCGGCAGGTGGAGCAGCAGACTTTGGAAAACCGAAAATTGGATAAAACTTGCAGAAGAATTAATGAAAGCCGGTTACGAGGTTGTTTTACTTGGCGGACAGGCTGAAGATGCTAAAAATAAAGAAATTGCAAAGTTAACCAATGCAAAATATTTTGGATATTTTAATTTGGAAAAATTTATTAATTTGGTTAATAATTGTAATTTGGTTGTAACTTCGGTAACAATGGCAATGCACATTACTTTGGCGTTAAATAAAAAAATTGTTTTATTTAACAACATCTTTAATAAGTACGAATTTGAATTGTTTGGCCTTGGTCAAATTGTTGAACCCGAAAAAGAGTGTAAATGTTTTTACAGCGGCAAATGTAAAAACTCCGAATATTTTTGCATGGATACAATTAAACCGGAAAAAGTGTTTTCCATAATAGAAAAACTTCTTAAATGAAAATCTGTATAGTATCAACAACATATCCATTAAGGGGTGGAATAGCGCATTTTAACGGATTGTTGTATAAAGAATTAATAAAAGAACATGATGTTGAAATAATAACATTCAAAAGGCAGTACCCGTCTATTTTATTCCCCGGTAAATCTCAGGTTGAAGGTGGCGAAAGTCCCGAAAAAATTCCAAGTGATGTTATTATGGATTCAATTAATCCGTTAAACTGGATTAAAATTGGCCGTAAAATAAAAAAGATGAATCCCGATTTGGTTATATTTAAATATTGGATGCCTTTTTTTGCCCCATGTTTTGGTACAATTATAAAAATTGCAAAAAGAAATAAAAACACTAAAGCACTTGTGGTGTGCGATAATGTAATTCCGCACGAAAGAAAACCGGGCGATATATTATTAACTAAATGGTTTTTTAAGGCGGTCGATTTTTTTGTTACCATGTCTAAATCTGTTGAAGACGACTTAAAAAAAATTAAACCGCAAGCTGAAAGTGCATTGTTATTTCATCCAATTTATTCCAATTTTGGTGAAATTGTTCCTAAACATGAAGCTCGGCAATATTTTAACATTACTACGGAAAAAGTATTTTTGTTTTTTGGTTTTATACGCGATTATAAAGGACTTGATACATTACTTGAAGCAATAAATTTGTTAAAGGAAAAACTGGATTATACTTTAATAATTGCGGGCGAATTTTATACCGATAAGGAAAAGTATCTTAGTTTAATTGAAAAATATAATTTAAGCAATAAAGTTAAATTATGTACCGATTTTATTCCAACCGACCAGGTTAAATATTATTTTTCTGCTGCCGATGTTGTTGTTTTACCATATAAAAACGCTACGCAAAGCGGAATAATCCAAATTGCCAATAATTTTAATAAACCGATTATTGCAACTAATGTAGGCGGATTGGGTGAAGTTATATTTAACGGTGTAAACGGTTATTTGGTTAATAAAGAAGATCCTCAGGCTATTTCCGATGCTATTTTAACTTATTATTCCCAAAATAATGAAGAAAAGTTTTCGGAATTTATTAAAAACGAAAAAGAAAAATACAGCTGGTTTAGTTTTATAAATAAAATTAACAGCCTTGTTAATAAAAACTAAGGTTTTTCGGCCGAAATAAATATACTTGTTGAAAACATCGGAATAGTTGTAGTATCGTTTTTGAATATACTGCCGGTAAGAGTATCTTTTAATTTCCCTTCTTTTAATACATCCATTGGTGCGGTAATATATTTTACGTTATTAATAACAAAACCGCTGTTTTGTAAAAGTTTAACAATTCTATTTGTAGTATAAATACGGGCATTTGCATATTTTTGATGAATTGGTTTTGGCAGCCATGAAAAAAATGGAACTCTGTTCCATTTTAACAGCGGAAGTTTAGCACCGTGAGTTTCAAATATCCACCATTTGTTGGGAACGGTTATAGCAGCTTTACCTCCCGGTTTAAGCATATCAAATAATTTTGAAACACTTTTATCATCGCTAAAATGTTCAATTACCTCAAAACAAATTAACCTGTCGTATTTGTTTTTTAACTCGTTTTGCTCTTCAATATTTATAATTGAAAAATTGCAGTTTTTAACGTTTAGCTTGTTTTTATAAGTTTCAAAATCATTTTGGTTTAAAGGGGAAATATCAAGACAATCAATTGACTTAAATTTATCAGCCAATCTTAATGATGTAGCACCGTTGCCGCAGCCAACTTCAACTAGATCTAAATTATTGCCATAAAAATCAGGTATGGTATCAATTAAATTAATTCGGCGTAAAATAATTTTGTCGTTAAAACTTGCGGGCAAGCCTAAATATATTGAACCGGAAAATCTATTTTTATCTACAAATCCCATTATACACTTAAATTATTATATACAAAGGTAATTAAAATAGGCAATAATTAAAAGCGGAATTATTAGGTAGCGTACTAGTTATCGGTTGCTTTTTTGGGTAAAATTAAAGAATTTTTTAACCAATCATTGGATTTCAATTTTACCGAACAAAGTTCTAAAGGAGATAATCCATTGCACTTCCTTCTATTACCTCTACAATCAGTATATGCTCTAAATCTTATATAATTAATATACAAAATTAAATAATTAAAAGCTGTGTTGGCTGTCTGGAAGCCTTCAATGGTTTTTAATCTTCTTTCAATCTGTTTGTTTAGATTTTCAGCTCTATTATTTGTTTTTTGTATCGTGCTATCTTTTTGATGAGTTAATAAGTTTTTAATATGCCTGTCAATAAATTCTATTAACTTAGGATACTTTTGCCCATACCCCTCCTTTATATTTAACATAATTAATTCGCTGTCCTTTGAATTTGTAGAATAAAACAAGCTTTTAACTATATCACGGGTCTTTTTTTTCTCCGTGTATGATTCTATTAATTCTTTATTCTGCTGAACTAAATCACCTAATGCTTTTTTTTGCTTAAAATATTCCCTAATTACAGGCCTATATTCTATTATTACTTCCACAGCAGCTAATGCATGTTTAATACATTTTTGGTACAATACTTTTTCACCATATACTTTTGCTACTGATTTTATAAGCATTATATCAAGATCAGTGGTTATTGATTTTGCCGGATACTTTAGAACTTCTTTTATAAATAAGAAAAAGTCATCATATTTGTTTTGTCCGGCTTCTCCCCAAATTAATTCGTAATGGACAACATCTCCACTGCTATCAATGGCTACTAAAGTTAAACATTTCTTACCATGTATGCTTATATATTTATCATCTATCGTTAAGTTTCCTTCCCAACTTGGTGAAAAATCTGATTTTATTCCCAAACTTGATTTCGCCTGTTCGGCTATTTCATTTACAATTTCACATACTTTACTTGGAGTAGTATTTATAGAGAATTTTTCTCTGATCCGTTTTGAAATCACTCGACAACTCATTCGTTCTTCAAAATGCATTCGGGCTATTTCGATTTTTACCTGAAAACTATATCTTTGTTTTTTTTCATCTCTTTTGCTGAATGTTTTCCCACATTCATTGCACTTGTACCGTTTTACCTTGCGTACCGTTTTTCTATGGAAGTTTATTGGTACAATTTCCCTATGACCGTTCTTTTTTGTACTCAAACTATTACAATAAATACAACGCATTTTTCGCCTTTTTTCTGGTTGCATTCCCCGTTTTCTCGAATTTAGTGAGTGCGCAAACTTACTAAATTCTGTATCTTATTGCTACATAATATTTTATAGCTGTTTTAGCAACCGATAAGTAGTACGCTTAGAATTATTAGCCTCAAAACAGAATGTTGTGTTAAGCACATGAAAAAAGTAATGTAAATGTATTTGTTAGAGTTTTTACTAAACCGCGGATAAGTGATAAAATATTTAGAATGTATGTATAAATATCTTGACATGATGTAAAAAATACTATACATTGTGTATGTAATTTTTGACATGTATTTAAATAAACAGACTTTTTGAGGAAATATGTATTACAATAAAGAAAAACAAATACTTGTATCATTAATCGGTTCAATATTGATTCTTGGATTTTATTCATTATATGTATACAATAATTATATGGCGGGAAACCCTAATATATTAAATGATTTTAAATTTTGGGGAAAAGCTTTTTTGTTTTTGATTTTGGTATCAATTATAGGGCAAATAATCATTCAAATATTATTTGTAATTATTAATAAAATATTAACAAATGAAGATGTACCAACTATTACCGATGAACGTGATAAATTAATTGAACTAAAAGCCATAAAAATTTCACATTGGACGTTTTGTGTAGGTCTTTTAGTATCCATGGGAGCTTTAGCAATGGGTATGCAGCCTTATGTAATGTTCCTTTTGTTGATTTTTTCGGGCTTTGCAGCAGGAATAATTGAAAGTATTGCGCAGATATATTTTTATAGAAGAGGAATTTAAATGGATAAACATTCAATTATTAACAATATTAGGAAATTGAGGTTTAACCGGAACGAAATGACTCAACAACAGTTGGCCGACAAGGTGGGAGTTACCCGTCAAACAATAGTAGCTATTGAAAACGGAAAATATTCACCTACTTTGGAATTGGCATTTCGTATTGCTTCTGTTTTTGATTTGCCATTACAGGATGTATTTTCTTATGTATTGGATGAAGAACTTAAAAACAATTAACAAAAGAGTAGGAATCGGATCTTATGAAAGCAGTTGTATGTTTAAAATCAGGATCACCCGAAGTACTTAAATTAAAAGAAATAAAAAAACCTGTACCAAAGGACAATGAAATATTAGTTAAGATTCATGCGTCAACCGTTACACGAGGAGATGTTGTTTTACGGAAAATTCCCCGGTTTATCTTATTTCCCATCGGAATATTATTCGGCTTTAAGGCAATGGAAATTACAGGGGTGGAATTTGCCGGAGAAGTTGAAAACGTGGGCAATAATATAACTTTATTTAATAAAGGAGATAAGGTTTTTGGCACAACTACCGGATTAAAATTTGGCGGAAATGCGGAATATGTTTGTGTTCCCGAAAAATGGAAAATGGGTGCAATAACCAATAAACCTGTAAATATGCCGTATGCTGAAGCCGCTGCTCTTCCTGTGGGCGGAATGACAGCCTTGCATATTCTAAATAAAGCAAATATTCAACACAGTCAAAAAGTGCTTGTGTATGGGGCTTCAGGCTCGGTAGGAACCTATGCGGTACAACTTGCCAAATACTTTGGAGCGGAAGTTACAGGTGTTTGCAGTACTGTTAATTTGGAATTAGTAAAATCTATTGGTGCAGATAAAGTTATTGATTATACAAAAGAGGATTTTACAAAAAACAATATTAAATATGATGTGGTTTTTGATGCTGTTGGAAAAATATTAAAACATAAGTGTAAAAATGTACTGGCTGATAATGGGTATTTTCTTTCTGTTAATTATCCGACAAAAGAAAAAGTGGAATATTTGACTTTGCTTAAAGAACTTGCCGAAAGCGGGAAAATTAAACCGGTGATAGATAAAACATATTTGCTGCAGCAAATTGTTGAGGCACATAAATATGTTGAAAAAGGACACAAAAAGGGGAATGTAGTAATTTTAGCGGAGTAGGACAAAACTTTTAACATAATACGTTGAATGATGTTTTTTAATAAATGGGTAAAAATAAATGAACGGTGATAAAAATAATAAACAAAATCCGCGAAAAGTATTTTGGCAGTGTGGTACTTGTTCGCGTGCGGTTTTTCATATTTTAAATACTGAATTTAATAATCCGAAAGAAATCGAGGAGCGCGCAGCAGATCCGTTAGCGGGGGGAATTTACCAAAAAGGAGAACAATGCGGAATGCTTTGGGGTGGTGCTTTGGGTATTGGGACAGAATCTTTCCGCAAATACGGGAACAGTGATAAAGCCGTTGCAACAGCAATAAAATCAACCGGATTGCTTATTAACTCTTTTGTGAAAAGAACAAAAAGCGTTAACTGTTTGGAGATTACAAATTGTGATTTTTCAAACAAGTTTGATTTTGCAAAATTTATGTTAAAAACCATTTTATGCGGTTTTATATATAGTCCCTGTTTTAATCTAATAAATAAATGGGCTCCCGAAGCAATAGTTTTGGTAAAAGACGGATTGTTAGATAAAAATATTAATCTATTGGAACCGCCCATTAGCTGCGCATCGGAAGTAGCAAAAAAAATGGGTGCCTCGGATGAAGAGATTATTATGGTAGCAGGATTTGCCGGAGGTCTTGGTTTAAGCGGTAATGGATGCGGGGCATTAAGCGCGGCTATATGGATAAACAGACTTCAATGGTGTAAAAAAAATTCCGGAACACATCCCTATTTAAATAATCAAAATATCAAAGAGATATTTGAAGTGTTTTATAGAGAAACTAATTCCGAAATTGTGTGCAGTAAAATTTGCGGCAGAAATTTTAAAACAATTGATGAACATACTGAATATATTAAAAATGGCGGCTGTAAAAAATTGATAGAAACCTTGTCAGGAATATAAATGTTGTAATAAAAAAGGCCATCCGTTTTAGGATAGCCTTTAGTAATAGCTAATATTTTTGAGAATTATCTAAAAATTATTAAAACGCAAATGTTAAACCAATTTTATATGTTTCAAAAGTAAGCGGGCGTTCGGATGAAAACGGGAAATCCATTTTATCGCGCTGCAACATATAAAAACCGTAAGTTAATCCATTTTTTAATATAAAGTTAACTATTGGGGCGGCAATTGGGCTTGAATCTATAATTTCATCAACGAACTTATCAATTATACCAAGTCCAATAAGCTCAATACAGGAACTGCCTAAATGCTTCCAAGTCATAAACCGCGGAAATAAAATATTGGCTTCGTAACTTGCGTTTAACGAAACAAATTGATTTACACCAATTATTAAACCGCCTTCAATTTTTTGACCGAATCTAATTTCTTCATTATATCTGTTTAATATTTTGGCGTCAAGAAATTTAGCCATATTAGCTGTTGTATCGGGGTAATTTTTCATGTTTAATCTGTTCCACGAAATTGACATACCCGAATAAGGAATTACATCCACAATCCCAAATCTATAACCATAACCATCGCGAATCCCAACTCCAAAGCTCCACATTTCGCTTTTTAATCCTACTGCCTCTTTATCACGTAAATCGACCGTATTACCGCTAAAAGTGATATACTGATCTTCAAAATTGGTAATGTTTTCCGATTCCCAATAATCTAATAATCTGTAACCGATTTTTACCTCTGCGTTACCCACTTTTGCAAAATCGCTTGAAAATGTTTTGTGTTTGTATTCTGTAAGACCATATCCAACTTCAATAAATGGCTGTGAACCTTCATCAAAGTTTACATTAAAGGTGTAATTTTTTTTCTCGCGAAATTTTTTGTGTTTTTTTTGTGCTGATATACTACTGAAAGCAAATAAGCCAATAACTAAAAAAATTATTAGTGATTTAATATTCATTTTTTTCTCCAAGTTTTGTTTTTGAAGATTTAGACGAGACCAATAAAAGAAATGTTACAGTATTATTCCCTCAAAATCCAAAATAATTGCATTTTGTGATACAAGACACATCCACCCTTGCCCAAATAAATTTAATCTACTATTATTCCTGATTTTTGCTCTAAAGTTTTTACTAATGTTTCCATTAGAACATCATTTTGCACCGGTTTAGTTAAAAATATATCAACACCGGCATTATAAGCATTATCTTTATCGCGTTGAAATGCGTGAGCTGATAAACCAACAATTGGTAAATTTTTATACTCTTCTTTTTCTCTAAGTTCACGGGTTAATTGCAAACCGTCTTTTTCCCCGCGTAAAGAAATATCCATCAAAATAATATCAAACTTATCTTCATTTAATTTTTCATAAAATGTTTCAGACGAATCACATATTTGTAATAAAAACTTTCTTTTTAAGAAAATTTGTAGAAACTTCTGATTCTCAAAATCATCTTCTACTATTAAAAGTTTTGGTTTCGTCTTTTGAATATCTGTCATAATTCCTAACCTGCCAATTTTTCATTATATGAAATCTATATTTACAAAAATAATTAATAAAAACAATAAAAAAAATTATTTATTTATATTATCGACACATACTATTAAAAATGTTAATTTTTTTTTGTAATTTAATTTCTAATTAATAACAAAATAAGACTTTTCGATGACAAAAAAAATATTTATTACACTATTTGTTGTAATCAGTTCGCTTTTTTATGGTTGTGTGTGTCAAAAATGCCTAAAAAACAGTTATGACTTTGAAATTTCCGATACAGTTAAAACAAATGCGGAAAATTATATTATTGGAAAAACAGGAAAAGATTTTTATAACAAAAATATTTTTCCCGATTACATCAATTCTAAAGAAGTTATGGGTAACTATGAATTGCATTATGTGGTAATAATGCCGGAAAAAGATTACGTTCAAGAGGAAATATTCTTTACAATGGATAAGGATGGTAAAGTATTGGAAAAATATGAAATAGCAGGAATTCCAAATTGCAAAGACAATCCGGAAGAATGTGACTTTAACATTAACGAAAAACAAGCAATACAAATAGCTGCCGATGCGGGTTTGGAAAAAGGTATTAAAGATTGGAAGGTTAGTTTTAGATGGTCTACAGAATATGACCGTTATATTTGGCACATTTTATGTGTGAAATACGAAACGGGCTTAGAGGATACATACAAAGCTTCGGGCGAAGAGATAATTATTAATCCTGCGGACGGGAGTATAATAAATAAACGAAGTTGGGAAATTAAATAGGAAAATAGTTATGAAATATAGAAAACTTGGAAAAAGCGATTTAGTTGTTTCCGAAATAAGCTTAGGCTGCTGGACTTTAGGCGGAAAAAACTGGGCTAACGGACAATCAATAGGGTGGGCGGATGTAAATGAAGATGAAGCTGCAAAAGCCGTATATTATGCTTTGGATAATGGTGTTACACATTTTGATAATGCCGATGTTTACGGAAACGGAAAAGCTGAACGTATGCTTGCAAAAATTTTAGGCAATAAAACAAAAGATGTAACAATTGCAACAAAAGTCGGCTGGTTTCAAGGGACTGCCGTTAATGCCTATGATCCGCTGCATATTCGCCATCAATGCGAACAATCGTTAAAAAATTTGAATAGAGATGTTATAGATTTATATTATTTTCATCATGGAAATTTTGGACCAAACGATTGTTATCTGGATGACGCAGTTGAAGTAATGAACAAATTAAAAGAAGAGGGGAAAATTAGGTTTATTGGTCAATCTGCATACAGCAACGATGACTTTTGTAAATTAGTGCCCAAAGTAAAACCAGAAGTACTACAAAGCTCCGCTAACGCAATTGATGATCATTATGTTGCTGATGGAACTCCGGTTAGAAAATTATTGGAAGATAATCAAATATCTTTTATTGCTTTTGGACCTATTGCCCAGGGTGTTTTGCTTGGTAAATATAATAAAGAAAATCCCCCTAAATTTGAAGAAGGGGACCATAGAAAAAATGCCGAAAGATTTTCGGTTGGTTTTTTAACCAATATTGAACCAAAACTTGACGCATTAAAACAAAAATTTGGAAGTGATATTAAAGATTTGGCTCGTGCCGCATTGCAATATATGCTGCATTATGATGTTGTTGGTTCCGTAATCCCCGGATTTAGAAATGTTGAACAGGTTATTATTAATTTAAGCGCCCAAGATAAACCGCTGACTGATGAGGAGTTTAAGTTTATAAAACAGTTATTTAAGGCGTAAATATTTGTAATAATGATATATCATTTTAATTCCCAGCCATAAAGTGATTGTGTGAAAATTGGTGAATGACACGTTTTCTGTTAATTTTTCATTATCGTCCACTATTATTATGCTTGGGTTAAAACCCAATATTTTCGTTTTCCAAACCCCCAGCTTAAAAGCTGGGGTTATTTAAATACCTTTCAACTTGTTGTAATAAAATATGTTATAGCATTATTATTCCTATGAAAGCACTTCGGAGAAGTGCAATGTTTGTAATAACGCGCACCCCCACCAACTACCAGCACGGTAGAGCCGTGCAACCTTTGAACCTATTATTCCCCAATTTTCACACAGTCTCAAATGGCTAGGTTAAACAGCTCAAATAATAATATTGCATAACAAATGCTCGTGTGTTATAAGAACAGAAAACGGATATTTGTGTGGGGCTATATGATAAAGATTTTTTTAATTGTATGCCGTTATTTCCAACAATCATAAAATACAATTTATCAAACCCGCTTGCGGGTGAAAGACGTATAATAGCACAAACCCCAAATATACAAAGCCGCATCGCGGCGGCATAAAACACATAATTTGATTTCGCAGCTACGCCGCTCTTGTTTGGGGGGAGGATTTCTTCTCTATAAATCTTTCTCCCGTAAACGGGATTCTGCACCGTAAATAAATAATTGTCGGGTGTGATATATTTAATGGATTAAAAAATTGTATGCCGTTATTTCCAACAATCATAAAATACAATTTATCAAACCCGCTTGCAGGCAAAAATAAAAACGGCCGCTTAAAAATTAAGACGGCCTTTAAGCTAAAACAATAAATTTCATTTATAAATCTTGAGTACCAAAACTTACACCAACCGCAACGGCAGTTTGTACGCCTTGGCAATCGGGACTGACTAATTTTTGTTTAGAGATACAGTCAGCAATTTTGGCATATTTTATTTCACTTCCTTTTAGTGTAACCATAATTCCAAACTTCTTTTTAATGGCATACTGTATAGCAAAAGTACCAAACTTGGTAGATAATATCCTATCGTAAGGTGTAGGGCTGCCACCACGCTGTGTATGTCCTAAAACAGTATATCTGGTCTCAAGACCGGTGTGATCCATAATGTTTTTAGCAACCAGTTCGCCAATACCGCCGAGTTGTATCGGATCGGTTCTTTTAATATCAGTAGCTTTAACAACTAACTCGCCGCCTTTTGGTTTTGCACCTTCCGAAACACAAACAATACTAAATCTTTTACCATTCATATTACGCGATAATACTCTGTCGTACACAACATCCCATTCGAATGGGATTTCGGGCAATAATATAATATCGGCACCGCCGGCAATTCCGCCGTTTAATGCAATCCAACCGGCATATCTTCCCATAACTTCAATAACCATTACTCTATGATGGGATGAAGCGGTTGTATGTAATCGGTCAAGTGCTTCACTTACAACAAATATAGCTGAATCATGACCAAAAGTTTGATCGGTTGCTTCCAAATCGTTATCAATGGTTTTAGGAACTCCGACAATATTCATTCCCATTTTAGATAATTTATCCGCAATATGCATTGTTCCATCACCGCCAATAGCAATTAAGGCATCTAATTTCCATGCTTCATAATTACGCAAAGCTGCTTCGGATTTGTCAACAATTTTAATTACACCATTTTGCATTTCAGGCCAATGAAAAGGGTCGCCCTTATTGGATGAACCAAGTATAGTACCGCCCATTGCCAAAATTCCCGAAACGTCTTTGTTATAAAGCTGCTGAGCTTTTCCTTCAACAAGACCTTCAAATCCGTCCAAAATGCCAATTACCTGTAAACCATTATCATGTGCTGGTTTAGCAACGCCGCGTATTACTGCGTTTAATCCGGGGCAGTCGCCGCCGCCTGTTAAAATACCGATTCTTTTAACTTTGTCCGATTTCAAAAATTACCTCGTTAATTATCTATTTAAAAGTATTTACTGCCTTTTTAAGTCTATCCATTATTGCTTTTCCTAATCCAATTTCCGGCACCGGTTCAGCAAGAATAATATCAATATTTTTTAATTCCAGTTCGTGCAACATATAAAAAAGATTTGAAGCAGCTTCAATGTAGCTGTTTGTTGTTGTTAAACATTTTTTTTCAGCAAAAGAGTAATCTAAATATTTTTCAGAAAATAATAAAGCACCAATTTTTTTCCCTTTAGTTTCTTCTATTGAAATATCATTCAAAAATTTTATTGGAATACCTGGTGCGTAATGGAATAACAGTTGTCCGGGTGCGTTTGGATTTTTTGAATTCTCTTTTTTTAATAATTTTTTATTAATAACTTTTTCAATTTCCTCAGTCGCCAGTCCGCCCGGACGTAACAAATAATAGTCGTTACCGCTAATTTCAATTATTGTCGATTCAACTCCAACCGAACATTTACCGCCGTCAAGAATTATATCAACTTTATCTTTTAATTGTTTAGCCACATGATTTGCTGTTGTTGGGCTTAATTTGCCAAATTTGTTTGCGCTTGGGGCGGCAATTGGAACTCCTGCTGTTTTTATTAATTCCAAGGCTATTTTATGGTTTGGCATTCGTACCGCAACGGTGGAATTACCGGCAGTAACAATATCGGGAACTATATCCGATTTGGGTATTACTAATGTCAGTGGTCCCGGAAAAAATGCGGTAATTAGATTTTGAATACTATTTATATCAATTGTGCTTATTTGTTTTATTTGGGCGGCATCACAAATATGTAAAATTAACGGATTAAATTTAGGACGGCCTTTAGCCTCAAAAATTTTAGCTACGGCAGTGGGATTAAATCCATTTGCTCCTAATCCATAAACAGTTTCGGTTGGGAATGCTACTAATCCGCCGTTTTTAATAATCAGGGAGGCTAGTTCAATAGTATGTATGTCGGGCTGTAATATTTGCATAATTATTAAAAAATTAATATGCAAATATAAATAACTTTTTGTTAATTAGAGTACTAAACTTTTTACTACAAGGATTGTAATTATGACGGAATTAAATGAATTAAAGGTTTTTTGTAAATTATTAGCTGAACGCAGTGCAAATGTGATTAAACCTTATTTTAGGGTAGGTATAAATATAGAAGTGAAAAGTGATTTATCGCCCGTAACTATTGCTGATAAAAAAGCAGAAGAAACAATGCGTGAACTGATATTTAAGGAGTTCCCTGAACATGGAATTGTAGGAGAAGAGTTTGGAATTGTAAATCCCGATGCGGATTATAAATGGGTTTTAGATCCCATTGACGGTACAAAAAGTTTTATTTGCGGTGCTTATACATTTGGTACAATGATCGGCTTATTGTTTAAGGGAGAACCGATTTTAGGAGTTGTTAATCAGCCGATTTTAAATGAGTTTATGATTGGGGATAATAAAGAGACATTTTTTAATGAAAAAAAGACCTTTATGCGGAAATGCGGCAGCTTAAACGAGGCGGTGTTATTAACAACCGATCATTTGAATGTTGAAAAATATCAAAATATTGAAAAGTTTAATAAATTGATACATGATGTAAAACTGTATAGAATGTGGGGGGATTGTTACGGCTATTTATTACTTGCCGCAGGTTATGCCGATATAATGGTTGATCCTATTATGAATTTATGGGATTTATGTGCTTTAATACCAATTGTTAGAGGGGCGGGAGGAGTTATTACCGATTATAACGGCGGAAACCCGATCAAAGGGGGAAGTATTATTGCGGCCTCCCCGTTAATTCATAAACAAGTATTGGAAATATTGAACTAATTAATCAACATTAAGTTCTTTTAATATATTTTCGGCGTTACCTAAATTTTTGGTAATATACAATATATATCTAATATCTACACCTATTGAACGGCTATAAAACTTGCTATATGTAAAATCGTTAATGGTTGCTTCAAAAGCTCTATCGTAGTTTAAACCAATTAATTGGCCAAAAGAATTTAAAACAGGACTGCCGGAATTTCCTCCTGTTGTATCCATATTATATAAAAACGCAACCGGAATATCGTTTAAATCTTTACTAAAAAATTTATCTTTATCCTTAATTTTGTTCAGCTCGTATAGCTTTTGAGGAATTTTATATAAACCGCCTTTATAACTTTTTTCAATAATTCCGCTTAATGTGGTAAAGGGGGAATAATATACTGCGTCCGCCGGCGTGTACCCAATAATATGTCCGTATGTTAAACGTAATGTTCCGTTTCCGTCCGGAATAAAACTTCCTTTATCTTTAAGTGTTTTTATTTCAACAAGCTGAGGGAGTAGTTTACTTAAATATCCGTCTTGTTCATCGTTTTGTTTTTTAATGTATTCGCGTACAAGTTTAAACTGATAACATAAATTAAGTAATTCGTCACCGCTTGAAATTATTTCATCTGTTGTTTTTGATAACAGGCTGTCTTTTGCGGTAAAAAGCAGGCCGTTTTTATTTAACAAAGTATTAACAACATAATTTTCAATGTCTGTTTTAGTCTTTAACGGATTAAAAATATTTTTAATTGGGGTAAGTAAAGCGGTTGAATCCAAATCCTTAAACATGGTTATGGCTTTTACGAATAACCGTTTTTCAAATTCAGGATTTAAATTTTGTAAAGAAGAATTAAAGTTAGGAAGTGTAAAAGGTAAATTATCCTTTTTGTACATTGTCTGTCGTTCATTATCAGGCTTATTCATCTCGGTTGGATATGTAAACAAAAAGTCGGTAGTATTATAAATGTACGAATTTCTTAATAATCGAATTATTAAAATTTCCGCCATTGCATACGAATTTATTGTTTTGTAAACATCCTCAATTTGGTTAAACAAGTTTTTGTATTTTGAGGATAATAGAGAATCGGAATTGATGAAATTTTTAATTTCGTTTTCTTCATTAATTTTTTTCTCAATAAAATTTAATCTTTGTAAACCAAACAATTTGCCCTGATAATTTTTTGCCGTATTGGCAAGGCTTTTTATGGGTGAAGCGTATTTTAATTTTAATGAATCATTATCTTTTGAAATATCCTGGTATTGTTCAATAATCCAATTATTTATATACGAAACAGTTGGAAGAAGGTAATTATACTGATATTCTATAAATTTTAACGGCTGATGACGAAAAGTTCGGCCGGGGTAACCAAGAATAAAAGCAAAATCGTTTTCTTTAACACCCGATGAATTTATTTTTAGCCACTTTTTAGGTGTGTAAGGCACATTATCTTTGGAAAAACTTTTTGAAGTGCCGTCCGGTGCAACATAAGCACGCAAAAATGTAAAATCACCAGTGTGACGAGGCCAAATCCAATTATCATCCTCGCCTCCAAAATTGCCTATTGATTGAGGCGGAGCGTATACTATACGAACATCCTTAATTTTTTTATATTTAAATAAAATGTACGATTTACCCGCTAACATTTCCGCAACTTCTGCTGTAATATCATTTTTATCATCGGAATTTATTTCTTCAAGCTCTTTAATTTTGGATTGAATAGCTTTTTTTCTATCATAATTATCTTTAACTGTGTCAATTGATTGAAGAATTAAATCCGATACATCCTCATACGATTCAATTATTTTGGCTGAAATGCCTTTTGCTTCAATTTCTTCGTTTAATGTGCAGGCGGTAAATCCATTATCCAAATAGTTGTTAAGTAAAGTACTTGCACCGCTTATTGCAGAATAGGAACAATGATGATTTGTTAAAATTAAGCCGTTTTGGGAAACAAATGAACCGGTACATCCGCTTAAATTTACCAAAGCTGTAATTAAACTTGTGCCGGCCGGATTATATAATTCATCAACACTAATATTAAATCCCATGGATTTTAGATCAAGTTTTCGTATTTCACTCAACGGAAACATTCCTTCTTCCGAAAAAGAGGTGTTTTGAAAAGTAAAAAGAAATAAAAGTGAATAAAAAACAATAAAACCGGAAAATTTTTTAAACATTTGTTTCCTCGTTCTAATTATTTAGAAAAATGGGAGAATTTATTTATATTTAACAAACAATTTAAATTTATTAGGAAAATTAAACAAATGTTGGATAAAAAAATTTATTTGGCCGGACATCTGGGAATGGTTGGATCAGCTATTCAAAGGCGGTTAATAAAGTTTGGCGCAAATAATATTGTTACAAAATCTATTGATGAATTGGATTTGATGCGCCAAAGTGATGTTGAGGATTTTTTTGAAAAGGAAAAACCGGATTACGTAATTGTAGCAGCCGCAAAAGTTGGCGGAATTTTAGCAAATAACACATATCGCGGTCAGTTTTTGTACGAAAATTTAATGATTGAATCGAATATTATTCATTCGGCATATAAAAACAATGTGGAAAAGTTGTTGTTTTTAGGAAGTTCGTGTATTTATCCAAAATTTGCTCCGCAGCCCATTAAAGAAGAATATTTGTTAACCGGTGAACTTGAAAACACAAATGAACCTTATGCAATAGCTAAAATAGCAGGGTTAAAATTGTGCGAAAGTTATTACAAACAATACGGATGTAATTATATATCCGGTATGCCTACAAATTTATACGGTCCGTTTGATAATTACAATTTAAGCACATCACACGTAATGCCCGCATTTATAAGCAAATTTCATAATGCAAAAATTAATAATTTACCAACGGTGGAAATTTGGGGAACAGGAACGCCTAAAAGAGAGTTTTTATACGTTGAAGATTTAGCCGATGCGGTTGTGTATTTAATGGATAAAATAAACGCAACCGATTTATATGATAATAATATTTCGCACTTAAATATTGGCACCGGTGAAGATTTAACTATTGCCGAACTTGCCGAAACAGTTAAAAAAATTGTTGGATTTGAGGGTGAAATTAAATATAATCCGGAAAAACCTGATGGAACACCACGCAAATTGTTGGATGTTGCACGTCTGCACAATTTGGGGTGGAAACATAAAATATCTTTACAAGAAGGAATTAAATTAAGTTACAACTGGTTTTTAGAAAACCGGATAAACAATTAAAAGGTTTTAGAAATGAAAAAAGCACTTATTACCGGAATTACCGGACAAGACGGAAGTTATTTAACCGAATTATTACTTGATAAAGGTTACCAGGTGCACGGTATAATTAGAAGAAGCAGTTCTTTTAATACGGGGCGTATTGACCATTTATATAATGATAAAGAAATTATAGATAAAAAATTATTTTTACATTACGGCGATTTAGTTGATACAAGTAATTTAAACCGGCTTCTGGAAAAAATTCAACCCGATGAAATTTATAATCTGGCTGCTCAAAGTCATGTTAAAGTGTCTTTTGAAATTCCCGATTATACTGCACAGGTTGACGCTCTTGGCACACTCCGTTTTTTGGATGCCATGCGCGAAATGGGATTAAAAAATACAAAATTTTATCAGGCATCAACAAGTGAACTTTTTGGTAAAGTGCAGGCAGTTCCCCAAAATGAAACTACTCCTTTTTATCCGCGCTCGCCTTACGGAGTTGCTAAATTATATGCTTATTGGATTATTGTAAATTATAGAGAAGCTTATAATTTATTTGCAAGCAATGGTATATTGTTTAATCACGAATCGCCCAGACGTGGGGAAACATTTGTTACAAAAAAAATTACACGCGCCGCTGCCCGTATTGTTACAGGCAGGCAGGATAAATTATTGCTTGGTAATTTAAACGCTAAACGCGACTGGGGTTATGCTCCCGAATATTGCGAAGGCATGTGGAGAATATTACAGCACAATAAAGCCGAAGATTTTGTGCTGTCCACAAATACCACTTATACCGTACGTTATTTTGTTGAAAAAGCGTTTGAAAATTTAGGTGTAAAATTAGATTGGATTGGCCAAAACGAAAACGAAAAAGGAATTGTAAATTACGTTAATTACAATGATGTTGAAATATTAAACGGAAACCAAAATATTTTGGCCAAACTTAAAAAGGGGGATTGTTTGGTAGAAGTATCTCCAAATTATTATCGCCCCACCGAAGTGGAAATGTTAATTGGTGATTATACAAAAGCTAAAACAGTATTGGGCTGGTCGCCAAAAGTAGGATTGGATGAATTAGTAAAAATTATGGGTGATGCGGATTTTAGATCGGTAATGAAAAAAGGGTATTAAGGAATAAGGTTAAGTGCTAAAGGTTAAAGGGTAAAGATTGAATGAAATAAATAAAACATTTAATCTTTCTGAAGGTTTGAGTATTGGGGAAATTATTTTGTTACAGGCATTAAACAACTTTGCAGTTTATGAATGGAATGTATTACAAAATCACAATAATCATTCTAATCATAAAAATCACAGTTCAGACAATTAATCACGGTTCAGACAATCTTTTAACGCTTTCTCCAATTCGGGGAATAAAAATTTATAACCGGTATCAATAGCTTTTTGCGGTATTACACGGTTTCCCTCTGTTAATGTTTCCGCTCCTTCACCATACCACAGTTGTAAGGCAAATTTAGGGACGCTAAAAAAGGAAGGTCGATTTATTGTTTTCCCTAAAACTTTTGCAAATTGTTTGTTTGTAACAGGATTTGGGGCGGATGCATTAATAGGTCCGGTAATATTTGTGTTATTTATGGCGTGTAAAAATATCCCGGTTAAGTCATTTATATGTATCCACGAAAACCATTGTTTGCCGCCGGCAATGGGGCCGCCAACAAATAATTTATATGGCAAAAGCATTTTAGGTAATGCACCTCCGTCTTTACCAAGTACAATTCCAATACGGACAGATACTTGACGGATATTAAAAACCGAAACTTTTGCTGCTTCGTTTTCCCATTTTGTGCAGACCTGAGCCAAAAAATCGGTTCCGGGCTGGTCGTCTTCGGTAAATATTTTTTCGAGCGAAGATCCATAATAACCAATAGCCGATGCATTAATAAAACATTCCGGTTTATGTTCTAATTTGGAAATTATTTTTATTAATAGTTTTGTACTGTTAATACGGCTTGAAAGAATTAAGTTTTTATAACTTTTTGTCCATCGTTGTTTTAATACCTCCGCACCGGCAAGATTAATAAACGTGGTGCAATTATTTAGCAGATTTGAATTATCATTATAAGTAATAATATTTTTAGCATAAGGGAATATTTGTTTGGCCTTATTAATATCACGGCTGATGATAATTACTTCATCACCTCGTTTAAGCAAAACATCAACTAAATGTTTGCCAATAAATCCTGTTGCGCCGGCAATAGCAATTATTTTATTTATAACTACTCTCCAATGAATTAAGAAGTTTTAATTGTTTTTCATTTGTTCTTTTTAATACAAAAACAAGTACAACTGCAACAATAATTAAAACAAAAATTAGCGCAACCATTGTGTAAAATAAAACTTTATTATGCGATTTTATACCGGCAAGATTGGCAGGCAATAAATACGAAACATTATAATTATGAGGATCGTAAAAAACGTTTACAGCTTGGTTTTTAGGAAATTGGCGTAAAATTATTTTTGCGTCATTAATATCCGTTGTGGCTACATAATCAAGACTAACCATTTCAGAAATAAACGGTCTTTTATCCACGGAATAGGCATATTTAACATTGGCCCTAAATCCGTCAACATATTTTTTATTCCTTTTTATTTTAATTGTTTCAATGTGCGAATTAATTATTTCTCCCGGAACTGATTTCCACTTAAATGAAGCCTGCACATATTTTTCAAAATCTTTTGATTCCGAAATATGATGCCAAAACACAAACAAAAGAACAACCGGTATTAATGCTCCAATGCCAACTAAATAAGGAGTATATTTAATTGTTTTGGTTAATTCTTCTTTGGCAACGTTTTTTGATTTTAGAGCCCCGACAAAAATATTTTTAGCATCCTCGATAATAATAATATTTTTATCAATATTTAAGTCTGCATAAAAATTAATTTCAACCGGAGGTTTTTGAGGCACCTTATTTTTTGAGGTGGCTATTGTAATAAACTTTGCATCCTTGGGATTTTCACCAATAGTATCGGTTAAGTAATAAACACCACCTTTAAAACTTATAATATTTGTAGCGTTTAAAATTTTCTTTTCGGGTTTTGAATTAACAAGAATTCTATTTGCCGTTTGTAATGTTGTTTCTTGTTTGCGCAACGCAAAAGATAGACCAATAAAAAGGGCGGCTCCTAAAAAACCCGCACCCAGCATTAACAACGATTCACTTATTGGCTGGTTATGCGAGTTTATCTGCTGGATAAATATAAATGAAATAACACAAAAAATTATAATCCCTATAACAGGGAAAAATATTTTTAAGTATTTCATGGCAAGCAATTCGGATTTTAGTTTTGGGTGAATTTTTGTTTCCATCTAGTACCTCTAAAATTTTAAACCGGATAGTTTTTTGTGGCTTGTAAAATATTTGTGTAATCGTTTAATAGCTTTTTCATCAAGAGTATTAAGTCGTAATAAATTCATATTATCTTCAATATCTGCAAGTTTAACTTTTGTAGCAATTTGATTAGTTTGAATTGTTGAAATATAATCGTCATACGAAGAAAATTCCGTACGGGTAACTATTCTAATAGCTTCAATTATTTCTTTGGAAAATCCGGCTTTTTCAAGACTGCCAATTGAAAGCTCGGAATCTTCAATAACGTCATGCAAAACCGCAACAATCATTTCTACTTCAGTTTTCATTTTAAGCATTACACGCAATGGGTGAAGTATGTAGGGAGCTCCGCCAATATCAGTATGCCCGGAATGGGCTTTTACAGCAATTGCAATTGCTGTATCAATATTACTCATTTTATCCTCCAAAAAAAAAGTTCTATATTATTAAATAAATTATTAAATTAAAACATCAATTACTAATAAAAAATGAATATTGAAAAAATTTGCTTGTTACATACATGTACCGTTTTGTTATCACAAATGTATATATTGTGATTTTTATTCCATAATTAAACATGACGGGATAAATGATTACCTTGTTTCGTTATATAAAGAAATAGATTTTTACGCCGAAAAGTATAATAAAGATTATTCTATTGGTACAATATTTTTTGGCGGAGGTACTCCTTCAATTTTAGAGCCCAAATTATTGGGTGATATTATTAATTATTTGTTTAAAAAATTTCATTCAACATTTGAACCTGAAATTACTATTGAAGCAAATCCGGGTACATTAAATAAAGATAAGCTGACTGAAATAAAAAATATTGGTGTAAACAGACTCAGTATTGGAGTTCAATCGTTTGAAAACGATGACTTGCGATATCTTACACGAATACATACAGCAGAACAGGCAAAAGAAATGATTTTTGCGGCAAAAGAAGTCGGTTTTAATAATATTAATTTGGATTTGATTTTTAATCTTCCTAAACAGACTAAAGAAAAGTGGGAATATAATTTAAAGGAAGCCATAAGCTTGCCAATCAATCATATTTCGTGTTATAGTTTAATAGTTGAACCCGGAACAATACTTAACAAACAGATATTGGACGGCAAAATAAAAATAAACGATGAAGATTATGATGCTGATTTATACGAAAGAACAATTGAGTTTTTAACAGAAAAGGAATTTATTCAATACGAAGTATCAAATTTTGCAAAAAAAGGGTACCAGTGCGAGCATAATAAATATTATTGGGAATATAACGATTATTTAGGATTAGGACCGTCAGCACATTCTTTTATGGATGGTATAAGATGGAATAATTTTACGGCTTTAAATTTTTATACTTCCGCAATTAATAAAAATCTACATGCCGTAATGTCTTCGGAAAAATTAACGGACAAACAAAAAACAGAAGAATTCGTTTTGATGGGATTGCGCAGTACCGGTATTAATATCAGGCGTTTGGAGTTAATTAATAACGAATGGCTTAATAAAAACAAAAGATTATTAAGAATAATGGAAAAGGATGGATATTTAAAAATGGAAGGTTATAAAATATCTCTTACGTCAAAAGGATTTCCTTTATGCGATGAGATTTTACTACTATTTGAATATTAAATTTATCCGAGTCGTTTTTTTAATGCTTTTTCGTACAAAATTATATATTGTTTTGCGGCATGATCCCAGCTGTATTCTTCATTCATACCATTGGATTGAATTTTTCGCCAGGTTGATTTATCATAAAACAACTTTAACGCACGTTCTACCGAAGTTAATAACGCATAACCCGTGTAATCGTTAAATGAAAAACCATTTCCATTATCCATTCCGTAAAAACTGTATTCATGCCAATCGTGTACGGTATCAGCTAACCCTCCGGTTTTTCTAACCACGGGAACCGTTCCATATTTTAACGAATAAATTTGATTTAGTCCGCAAGGTTCGTAATGAGACGGCATTAAAAATATATCGGAACCTGCTTCAATCAAATGCGATAGTTCGTTATTATAACCAAAATAAACACCAACTTTATGCGGATGGTAATAAGCCAAACTGCGGAACATGTCTTCATATTTATATTCTCCGCTTCCCAAAATTATCCATTGAGCGTTTAATTTTATAAGTTCGCCCATTGCGTCCGATAAAATATCAAATCCTTTTTGAACAGCAAGGCGGGAAATTATTCCAATTACAGGTATATCGGGATTATACGGCAAATTAAAATACTTTAATAAAGCTTCTTTATCTCTATATTTCCCGCTGAAATCAATACTGGAATAGTTTGCCGGTATAAATTTATCAGTTTCGGGATTCCACACGGAATAATCAACACCGTTAACAATACCGTACAAATCTTCTTTTTTTTGCCAAAGCACGTTATTTAAACCATGCCCATATTCAACGGTTAACAATTCACGGGCATAAGTTTCACTTACAGTATTTATAATATCACTAAAATGAATACCGGCTTTCATAAAATTTACGCCGTTTTCAAACTCAACAGGACCGCCCGGGTAATAGTATTTGCCGTTTATTTCGGCATTTAACAATGCACCATGCGAAAATCGGCCTTGATAACCGATATTATGAATTGTAAAAAGGAATGCGGAATTATCAAATAATCTATCCCAGCTGTAATTATCTTTAACAAGTAAAGGAATTAAAGCGGTCTGCCAGTCATTACAGTGGAAAACATCGGGTACCCACTTCAAATGTTGGGTTAATTCAATAACTGCTTTTGAAAACAGAATAAAACGTAAATCCTCATCGTAATCGTTAGTATATAATTTGTGACGATGAAAAAAATTAGGATAATCGATAAAATAAATTTCTACTGCCGAATTAGGCAATAATCCTTTATAAAAATGAACCGGATGAGAAAAACCTCCGGCACGTATTTTAATTTCGCCAATATTAGTTAAATACTCTAAATTAAATCGTTTTTCTTCAATAGAATAATATTTAGGCATAAATACTTTAACTTCACAGCCCAAATTTTGTAATGCTATTGGCAAAGCACCGGCTACATCAGCCAATCCCCCTGTTTTTGCAAAAGGGACAACCTCACCGGATATGTAAGCAATTTTCATAATGCCTCTGCAAGAATAATTATAGAGTTAAAATTTTTATTTTTTTTAATATTTTCCGCAATAAAAAAATGTTAATTTTAATTTTATTTAAATCTAATTTTCCATTATACAAAAATAGCAATAATGAAGCTGATATTTATACAAAACGGATAAACAAAATGAAAAAAATAAAATTTTTTAAGAAAATTACAACCTTAATCAAAATAATTAGTCTAAATTAATAGAAACATTTTGATGACATATGACTGAAAATGAAATTAAATTAATTAAAAAAGCCCAAGAAGGTGATATGAAAGCCTTTGAACAACTTATTTATAAGTATGATAGGCAGGTATTAAACATTGCGTATTCTTTTAAGAATGATGAAGATGAAGCAAAAGATATATACCAGGAAGTGTTTATCAGAGTATATAAGGGGTTAAAAAGCTTTCAATTCAAAAGTGAATTTTCGACTTGGCTGTTTAGAATTGCAACAAATGTTTGCATTACGCTGAACACACAAAAAAAGAGACATGTTCACGATTCGCTTGATGTGGAATTTGAAGACAGCGATGAAAAATTTTCGGACTCAATCCCTTCTTTGGAGAAAACAGATGAAAATCTGCTTAACAATGAAACTAACAAACTAATTAATGATGCTTTGGAAACTTTGCCCGTTCAGCAAAAGTTGGCTTTTACACTAAAGCATTATAATGAATATAAAATAAAAGAGATAGCAAAAATAATGAACTGTAATGAAGGTACGGTAAAAAGGTACTTATTTAACGCAACACACCGTTTAAGATCTATTTTACAACCTGTTTTACAAAATTAGGATTTAACAAAAATGACACACGAAAATATAAAAGAATTAATCGCTTTATCGTTATTGGAAGAGTTGGGAAATGAGGAAAAACAAATTGTCGAAAATCATCTTTTTGAATGTGATGAATGCAGACAGGAATATGAAGAGCAGAAAAAAATGTTTGAATTGTATTCGGCCAATAAACCTAAAATAAACGAAAGACAACTTGTAATGGCACGTGTTGAATTATTAAAACATTTGCAGGAACTAAATAATAAAAAAACAATTTGGCAAAAAATTAAAGAATATTTTGAAGATTCATTTATTTATGAGCATAAATTAGCATTTGGATCATTTGGGTCGTTATTAGTTGGCTTATTAATAGGATATTCCGCTTTATATATGGGAGTTTCGAAAATAAACAATTCATCAACTGAAATTGTGGATATAAGCAATAAGTCGATTAGTGATGATTTTGCTATTACAAATGTAAGTTTTATTACCACCAATGCGCAGACAGGTGAAATAGAACTTGGGTTTGAAGCAGTAAAAAAAGTTTATTATAAAGGTAATTTTAACGATGAAAGAACTAAAAAATTATTAGCTATGGCATTAACCAATTCTAATAATGACGGCGTAAAAATGAAAAGTATAAACACCATTTCCTCGCAGGAGAACGGTAAATTTGTAAATGATTATAAAATTAAAGACGCATTAATTAATACAATTAAATTGGATAAAAATCCGGGTGTTAGAAGAGAAGCATTATTAACTTTAACAAAATTTCCGGCTGATGATAAAATACGCGATGCATTTTTGTTTGTGCTTACAAATGATACAAATTCGGGATTACGAATTGAAGCAATTAATGCAATAAATCAGCTTCATACGGAAGGATATAAAATTGATGAAAAAACAAAATCGGTATTAAGCGAGCAAGCTGCAAATGACGAAAATAAATTAATCCGTGTTCGTGCCGCTTCAATGCTGAAGGAGGCTATATAATATGAGATACTTTAAATATATAAATTTACTTTTATTGCTGTTAATTATAAATACTGCTAAAGCAGAAAATATAACAAATAACGGATCTACAAAGTCTTTTCAAATGCAAAAAGGGGGAAAAGTAGAATTTGATTTAATACAGGGGAATATTACGGTTGATACTTGGAATAAAGACGAAGTATTAATAAGAATTGAAAGTGAAGATGAAGAATATGGGAATCCTTTAAAATATAAACAAAGCGGAAGTTGGTTGTACGTAACACCTAATTATGAAGATGGCTGGGCCTCTTATGATTTGCGTGTAACTGTTCCAAAACAAATAAATTTAAGTATTAAAGCTAATTTTGGTGATATTAAATTAAGAGATGAAATAACCGGAAATGTTTATCTAAAAACATCAGGCGGCGAAGTACATTTTGCAAACATTAAAGGCGATTTGAATGCTTTTTCGGCCGGCGGTGATATTAGAGGTATGGATGTTACAGGGAAACTTGACCTTAAAACCATGGGCGGCGAAATATATTTGGGCACACTTTCCGGTGAAATTGTTAGAATTGAAACCATGGGCGGCGATATCAGAATAAAAAAATCGATTAAAGGCCTTAATCTTCATACTTATGGCGGTGATATTAAAGTTGGTGACATTGGAGATGATTCCGAGTTGACAACAAATGGCGGTGATATTAATACAGGTTTTATGAACGGAAACGGCAAGTTAAAAACTATGGGCGGTGATATTACTTTAAATGGCGCAAAAGGCAAAATAACTGTTGAAAGCGGTGCCGGTGATCTTAAACTGTATGGTATTGTTGGAAGTATAGACGCAAATACAATGGCCGGTGAAGTTAATGTTGAACTAACCCCTACCGGCGGCTGGAATTCGGTAATAAAATCGAGTTCGGGTGATATTAATTTATATCTGCCGTCAAATGCAAAAGCTTACGTTGATGCAAAAATAAGAGATTGGGGTTGGTATGATGAGGATGAACCGCAAATTGATTCGGATTTTGAACCGACTTCTTTGAAAAAAAGCAATAAAAGCGGCAACATAACCGCAAGTTATTCCATTAACGGCGGCGGCGATAAAATATATTTGGAAACAACAAATTCAAAAATATCAGTAAAAAAGAATAAAAAATAAACTAACGGGGATAAAATGAAAAATTATATTAAAATTGCAATTGTTATGGTTCTGTTTATGGGTGCTTATCCATTAAGCGGTATTAATAATGTTTTTTACAAAGACAACAATGTTACACCTGAAAAAATTGATAAAAGTTTTAACACAAAATCGGGTTTAAAAGTTAATATTAATTTGGAAATTGGTGCTGAAATTGAAGTTACAGGCTGGGATAAAGAAGTAGTTAATGTTGTTTGCCAAACCACCGGTAAAAATGCCGACAGAGTTACTTATGATATTAACGAAACATCCGAAGGTGTTGAAATAAATGCTAAGTTAACAAACAAACATAAAAACGCAAAATATGATGCAAAAGTGTTTGTTAAAGTACCCGTTAAATACAGTGTTGAATATATAACAATGGGGGGTGATGTTACTTTAAAGAATATTACCGGCGATTTAAGAGGCAAAACTATGGGGGGCGAATTAAATTTTTCGGATTTAAATGGTAGTGCAAATTGCCAAACCATGGGTGGTGAAATAACTTTATATAAATGTACGCTTGACGGAAAAGTAAAAACCATGGGCGGTGAAATTAGAATGGAAGATGTTACCGGAAATTTAAGTGTTGAAACTATGGGTGGCGAAATACATCAAAAAAATGTTACACTTAAAGAAAATAAATCGAGCCTTGATGAAATTACAATAAAAACTATGGGCGGTGATATTAAAGTTGATAAAGTTTTAACCGAATCAATAATTACAACCATGGGGGGCAATATTGAAATTAATTCGGCAAAAGATGATCTGAAAGTTACAACTATGGGCGGTGATATTAAAGTTGATGAAATGGATGGCGAAATTGAAGCAAAAACTATGGGCGGCAATATTACGGTTAACTTAAATGGCTGTCCTGAAAACGGTGAAATTAATATTTCAACAATGGCAGGCAATATTTATTTAACTGTTCCGGAAAATTTAGGGATGAAAATAAAAGTTCAAGTTAAAGGAAACGGTTCGGAAGATATGGACGATTATATAAAAAGTGATTTTAAATTAAATATTGATAATGATGATTGGGAAGAAATTAACGCCGACGCAGTAATAGGCAATGGCTCCGTCAGGGTTGAACTTACTTCAAATATGGGTAAAGTAATTATTAAAAAGAAATAAATGGTTTTGTGTTTAGAAAAAAAGAGCAGGCTTAACAGTCTGTGTAAAAATTAAAAAACGAACTCACCTCTTAATCTCCTCTCTTAAAAAGAGAGGAGACACAAATCCTTACAAATCATTGTTTTATATGCTTTTACAGTCACCCCACTATTTTTAAGAATAGAGCTTGTCCCGCACAGCGGGAGAGTCAGGGGCCACGCCCGGCTGATTTTGAGACGGGTGAGTACCCTGTATTACATTTAGACTTTTAAGATAACCTCTTTTATATAATTCACTAATCCAAATTGAAATTTATTTAGCGAAAATCAATATATTGCGTAATAACGCTGAAAGTGTTACATTTTATTAGCCTTTTGCAGTTTGCAACAACCGTTTATTTTATTTAATTAAACGCAATTTATATCCCGATTCCACCAACGCTTTTTGGGTAGCTTCTATTATTGCTTCATCAAGTTTTATTTCCGCGGAATTTAACAATTTACCAGTTGTTGTAATATCTTTGTGAAGTAAAAGGTCGTCATTAGTAATTTCGTTGTACTCGTAACCTTCTATAAGTTGTCCGCGAAGCCAAATTTCGTGTTCTATATTTAACAAATTTGTTTTGTTTTTTTCAATAATTGAGGTTATATCCAAATCGTTAGCTTCCTGTTTAAATTTTGGAATTAACGAATATCCTATTTTTGCAAATTTTGCTTTTGTTAAACGGGCGGTTTTTCTGTTCCGTTCTTTCCATTCCTCATCTAACTTATTATAGGGAATTAATTGGGGATGAGTTTTATTTTCTCCTTTATCATTTCTTGTGGGGCCGAATTTATACCCTTGGTTTTTCTTTTCCTCCATCCAATATTGATGTGCGGATGCAGCAATTAATTCAATAAAATCGTTCTCCAATTCTCCTTCGTCAATTAAAGTCATAAAATCGCCATCTGCGTGAATATTTAATAACTGTGGTGAAGGAAGTGATGAAAAACCAAAATGGTTATTACTTTCCGTGTAACTTGAACTGATTATCGACTCAACCGATCGGGAACCATGTTTATATTCTTTGGTTTTAAGAAGTGCGTTAATTACACCGGGGTTAATAGACGGAATAAAATCAGCGTCAAAAATACCCCGATGGTGTGTTTCAAGATGAAAACGAATTAACAATGCCCGCCTGATTAAATAAGCATAGTCGGAACTTTTGATATTGTTTGGCTGTATTTCCGGGTTTGGCCCTTTAATATTAACATAACCACGCAAGCGGCTGATAAAATCGGGGCCTTTTATTCCTTCTGTCTTATGCACTTTACTTTCGTATTCCTCAAACGAATTACACGTTCCGCCGGCAAAAACAAATATTGCTCTTCCAATTGTATGGTTTATACCGTTATTATTATATTCTCCGTCCTGCATTGGTGCTAAAAAGTCTTTTAACCACATATTGTCCATATTATCAAACTCATCCCAAAAAACCAAAGGTAAAACCCCTTTGACCGCACTGTTTTGTACAAGATTAAAAGCTTGATATAAATCGTTTATATCATGAATTTGAGTAAGATTAAAAACAAGCAGATCTTTTGCAGTTCTAAAAATAGTATTTAATAGTTCTTTAATTGCAAACGATTTACCTGAACCGGGCGCGCCAAAAACCGCAAAAGATAAAGGGCGTTTATCCGTTAAATTAACTTGATATGTGTTTATCAGGTTTTGTATAAAATTTATTCTTTCAATTTCATCGCGGTCAAATGTAAAATATTTACCGTAACTTGCCATTGGTACCGGTTTTAGCGCGTTTTTATGACCTGTTATTATAATTTCGAAAGCTTTTGCATATAAAAATTCCTCGCCTTTTCCGCAATAATCGACTAAAATATTTGATTGAAAACGTGAACGGATTTCCTTTAACCCGTATTCGGCAAGTTTATAATATTTTGGGTATGCGGAATAAAACTGTTTCAAATTTTTTAATATCTCCTTGTTATTAAGTTCAGCTTCTACGGGTGATAATTGATGAAAATTAAACAGCTCTTTTATAAATTTTTTGCTTTCTGAAAAATCTATTTGTAAACCGGTTCCGCCGCCATACTCGTGATATTTATGTATTGAACTTAATACCATTTTAAAAATATAACTTATTGAAAGTTTTTGTTGGTTGTTAATTAATGTTGAAGCTGTAGCCAACAATGAAAGCGAACCGCATAAAAATCCCTCGTTTTTATTTTCCCAAGCTCCCTCATAATTTTTTGTGTCATATACAAATTTTTCAAACGATAATTTGCCTTCGTGAATATCCGTTCCTGAAAATCTATTAGTCTGCGATTTTGTTGTAAAACAACCTATACCAAATTTATCGTATAATATAATAATCCTTTTGCAATTTTTAAAAACGTCATTAAAATATCCGTTTTTTAATTCTTCGGCTGTATCCTCTATGGTTTTATCCCACGATAAACTACGCGAAATATTAGCCCCGCCTTTTCTTAACGAATCGGAAGTTGTAACCACAGTAGTTTTATCCAATAAATTATACTGTTTTAAAGTGTTCCATAACCTGGAATTATATTTGTGGGTTTTTGTTTTTAATATAATATCTGTACAGCTATTTAGGTAATCTAATAAGGAAACAATAATCTTTTCGTTTTCGGCAAAATTTAGGCCTAAGTCGTCTATAAATATCGTATCGGGATATTCGTTTTTTGTCAGCTCAGGGTAAAAACCAGAATAAATTTGTTCGTTGTTTTCATTTAGTTCATTACCTAAAAAACCTTCAATCCGCCATATGTTATTAAACTTGGACCAAATTTGATAACCTTTATCAGCAGAATCGGTATATTGGGGAGTTATAATATTAATATTCTCTTTTTTATACATAAGGTTTAACAGTTCTTTAATAAACCAGCCTCCGCCGGGTTGTGTGTTTATAACGGTGTCCGCCCTGTTATTACCTGACCAATTTAATGATTTGGTTTTTTTAATGTTATGGCAAATTATAAAATCCCCTGTAACTAAAATTGTTTTCATCTTTTCTCCAAAAAAAATCCATTTATTAACCTTTATAAAATAATGTATTTATTGTAAAGTTATTTAAACAATTCCGGTGCTATTTTATGTAATTGTGCCATTATTTGCTCTTCACTCCAGCCCATTTTTTGCAGCAAAATTACATAATTATTTGTTGCCCGTTTTAAATGTGGGTGTATTTGTCCGGTAGTACGTGCATAATTAAGAAAAATATTTACCACTTTTTGGCTTATTTTTTCAGCTTCATCTAATTGATTATTATTTTGCAGCAACATTGCAAGGTTATTAAGTGATGTGGTTAAATTAATATGGTTTTCTCCAAAATTAAATTCATCAATTCTAACAGCATTTTTTATTAATACCAGTGCCTCCATTAAGTTCCCCAAATCCTGTTCAACCATTGCTAGGTTGGAATATAAAGAAGCCAGCGTGGGATGGTTAGGCGCAAAATTAAGTTCATCAATTTTAACCGCTTTAAGCAAATAATCTTTAGCACAAGTTAAGTTCCCTAGCTCCTGTTCAACAGTTGCAAGGTTGGAATAATCTATGGCCAGATTAGGATGGTTAAGCTCAAAATTTAGTTCATCAATTTTAACAGCTTTAAACAAATAATCTTTAGCATCTATCAAATTCCCCAAATCCTGTTCAACCATTGCTAGGTTGGAATAATAAATAGCCAATTGAGGATGGTTGGGTTCATAACTTACCTCGCCGATTTTTATTGATTTAAGCAAATAGTCTTTAGCATCTTTTAAGTTCCCCAAAGCCTGTTCAACAGTAGCAAGGTTGGAATAATCTCTTGCCAGATTTGGATGGTTAGGTTCATAATTAAGTTCATCAATTGTAACTGCTTTAAGCAAAAAATCTTTAGCTTCTTTTAGATTCCCTAAATCCTGTTCAACTAATGCAAGGTTGGAATTATAAATAGCCAATTGAGGATGGTTAGGCTCATAATTTACTTCCCCGATTTTTATTGCTTTAAGGGAATACTCCTTAGTATCTATCAAATTCCCCAAATCCCTTTCAACCATTGCAAGGTTGGAATAATAAGTTGATAGAGTAGGATGGTTAGGCTCATAACTTACATCACCGATTTTTATTGCTTTTAGCAAATAATCTTTGGCATCTTTTAGATTCCCCAAAGGCCTTTCAACAAGTGCAAGGTTGGAATATAAAGTAGCCAGCGTGGGATGGTTAGGCGCAAAATTAAGCTCAGCAATATTAATAGCCTTTAGTAAATAATCTTTAGCATCTTTTAGATTCCCCAAATCCTTTTCAATCATTGCAAGGTTGGAATATAAAGTAGCCAGCGCGGGATGGTCAGGCGCAAAATTAAGCTCATCAATATTAACAGCTTTAAGCAAATAATCTTTAGCGTTTTTAAAGTTCCCCAAAGCCTTTTCGACAGCCGCAAGATTAGAATATAAAACTGCAAGGTCGGTTTGTTTATAATTATCTTTGTTTTGTAATAGTTTTACAGCATGTAAAAGAATTTTTTTGTGCCTATTATTAAAATGAAGTCCATGCAAACATTGCCCAAGATAAATAACTAATTGGGGTGCATCGACATTCGATTTATCCAAAAGTAGTTCCGTAAAATTTACAAGCGGGTTTATTTCCCATTGGTCGCTTTTATTATACCAGTTGGTTTCAAGATATGCGGAACGACTTAAACAATGTTCAAATAAGTTAGCAGTAAAAGTGTCTTTCCCCTCCAAATCTACTAAAATAACCTCCTGAACAAGACGATGAATACGCACTATTTGCGGAGTAAGTCCATCAGTGCCTAAGTCAACTATCTGCAATAAACGTAAACTAAAAAGGTGGTTTATTTTTATTAACCAAGGGTCAATAATTCCGGGTAAAACATCTTCTCCAAGTTCAGGATATTGTGCGGTAACCAGAGCTTTTAACCATACAACTGGAATAGATTCGGGAGGTAATAAGGATGCATAATTTAATATTAATTTTTCTTCGTTTGAAAGAAGTTCTAAAGTTGGTTTTAATGTTGCCGTAATAAGTTTTGTATGGTTTATTGCGGTTTTGGATTTATCGCCTGCATATTCAACACTTGCAACTAAACCATCTCTTTGAAGCATATTAAGATAATCGGCACAAGAAATATAGCCATTTTGATCGTGTAAATATACAGCAGCTATTTCAACGGCTAATGTAAAACCGTCAAGCAAAATTACAATTTTACCGGCACTTTCTATTTCGTTTTTATCTTTAAATATTCCATAAGGCTGGTAACTTTTTATTAAACTAAGTGCATCATCAAAAGGGAGTTTGTCAACCGGAATAAAAGATTGTTTTGTTTCATCCGAACCAAAATCTTCGATTCCTTTTCTGGTGGTAATTAAAACTTTTAACCAGTCTTTTCCTGAAATGATATTTGTTTCTTCGGGTTTAATAATTTCGGGATTGTCTACATTGTCAAGCAATATAAGTGCTGCGGATTGGGGCGGGTCTTTTTCTCCTTCACGTTTTTTTGAACCTTCAGTTGCAAGTTTTCCCAGCTTGTCTAATATACGTTTTGCACCCCTGATATCGTCTTTTTTTTCATCTTCCGTAAATTCTATATTAAGATCTAAATCCAGTTTTTTTAATGCGGCAGCTAAACCGGTTTCGTTAGTGCAGTTTATATACCACCTTCCGCCGGGGTAAAAATCGGCATAAGCATAAGCATACTGAAAAGCTAAAGCGGTTTTACCCATTCCGCCCAAACCATGTACTGCGGTTATTATACCAAACTTACACAAACCAACAGATGAGTGAAGTTTTTGTATTTCGTTTTCACGGCCTACAAAACGGGCGTTTGGTGCGGGTAAATTACCGGGCGCATCGTTTATCCGCCTCATTCTTTTTATTCTTTTGTGAAGTGCTTCTTTTAATTCGTCCAAACGTTTTTTTACATCATGTTGTTTAAGAGAATTTATTCCATCATCATACCATGGTCTTAAATCAATCCTTTGGCGGAATTTTACTTTATTAATCCATTCAACTTTTTTTTCAAAAAATCCGGGTTTATCTAAGTCCGGTATTTCAACAAAATATATTTGGGCAACACCATCACCTTGTACGGCACGGGAATATTCATATTTTAAGTATTCAGTTATTTCCCAATTGCAATATTCACTTTTTAAATAACCGGGTGAAAGAATAACCAATAACAAATGAGATTGTTTAAGAGCTTTTAATATATTATGTTCCCAATCATCCATGCATTTTATATCTTTAGTATCAAAAAAACATTTTAACTCTTCTTTTGCAAAAGCAAAATAATCGGTTTCAATTTGTTTTTTTAGTTCGGTAACTCTACCATCGGCATTGTCTGCACGTGCATAACTTATAAATATATCGTATGGCATAAATTTCCCTTTAATATTCTTTTGTTTCTAAAACAAATTTATAAATTGTCAAATCCATGTTCTTTCGCTTTTAACCGTAATTCGTCTGCTTCTTTTTCCCTACCTGTTTGGTTTAATAAATATATAAGAAACAAGTAACTGTATTTGGTTTCTGGATGCCCCTTGGGGAGTGATATTTCTCTTATCTTTAGTGCTTCTCGGAATAATTTTTCGGCCTCTTTTATATTCCCTAAATCCTTTTCAACAAGTGCAAGGTTGGAATACAGAGTAGCCAAATTAGGATGGTTAGGTTCAAAATTAAGTTCATCTATTTTAACAGCTTTAAGCAAATAATTTTTAGCATCTATTAAATTCCCCAAATTCTGTTCAACAAGTGCCAGGTTGGAATAATCACTTGCCAGATTTGGATGGTTAGGTTCAAAATTAAGTTCATCTATTTTAACAGCGTTAAGTAAATAATTTTTTGCATCGGTTAAATTCCACAAAGCCCGTTCAACAAGTGCCAGGTTGGAATAATCACATGCCAGCTTTGGATGGTTAGGCTCAAAATTAAGTTCATCAATTTTAACAGCTTTAAACAAATAATTTTTAGCATCTTTTAAGTTCCCTAAATCCATTTCAACCATTGCAATGTTGGAATAAAGAACAGCCAATTGTGGATGGTTAGGATCATAATTTGATTTATATATTTTAATAGCTTTAAGCAAATACTCTTTAGCACCAATTAAATGCCCCAAAGCCCATTCAACAGTAGCAAAGTTGGAATAAAGAATAGCCAGATTTGGATGGTTAGGCTCAAAATTAGATTCATCAATTTTAATAGCTTTAAGCAAATACTCTTTAGCTTCTTTAAGATTCCCCAAATATCTTTCGATTATTGCAAGGTTGGAATAACTTATTGCAAATGAATGATGGTTAGGCTCATAATTCTGTTCTTTTATTTTAACAGCTTTAAGCAAATACTCTTTAGCTTCTTTAAGATTCCCCAAATAGCTTTCGATTATTGCAAGGTTGGAGAATAAAGTTGCAAGGTCGGTTTGTTTATAACTATCTTTATTTTGTAATAGTTTAATTGCTTTTAAAAGAATTGTTTTATATGCATAATTTGAATAAATATTATCCAACCATGGACCATAAGAAAGTACTAATTGGGGTGCATCTATATACGATTTATCCAAAAGCAATTCCGTAAAATTTACAAGCGGGTTTATCTCCCATTGTTCGCTTTTTTTGTACCAATTGGTTTCAAGGTATTCGGAACGAACAAGGCCATGATTAAATAAATCGTTTAATAAATCTTCTGTATTATTACATCGGTTTTGTATCACTCCCTGTATTAACTGGTGCATACGTACAATACGCGGGGTATCGTCCTCTAATTCAACCACTTGCAATAAACGTAAACTTATTAACCGGTTAATTTTTATTAGCCAAGGATCTAAAAACTCGGTTTTTGTTTGGTTTTTTAATTCGGGGTATTTTTTTGTTACAAGTTCTTTTAACCACGGGACAGGTATTAAATTATACGGAAGCAATGAAGCATAATTAAGTATTAATATTTCCTCTTTTGTAAGTGTATCCAAAGTTAAAGCTAAAGTGGCGGAAACACGTTTAATATGGTTTGTTGTGGTAGTTGTCTGTTCTCCCGCAAGGTCAATACCAATTGCAGTCCCGTTTTGTATTAACTTATCATAAAATTCATTAAAAGAATTTAATCTGTAGTTTTCACCTAAAAAAACAGCCGCAATTTCAACGGCAAGTGTAAAACCAGCCAATGCTTTTACAATTTTTTTAGCGGTTTCTTTTTCTTCTTTGTTTCTAAATTTTTTAGTTGGCAAATAACTTTCTATTAACTCAAGGGCATCATCATCAGGTAAAATATCAATTGGTATAAAATTATGTTTATGTTCAGGTAATCCAAATTCTTTTTCACCTTTGCGGGTTGTGGCTAAAACCTTTAACCATTCTTTACCTGTAAATAATTCTATTCCGGGCGACTGTATTAGTTCCGGAAAATTAACGTCATCAAGTATTAAAAGGGCAGCCGGTTTTTTCCCGTTATTATTATTTATACCTTTATTTGCCCGTTCCTCTAATCCGTTTAATATCCTTTTAGCTCCTTGCAGTTCATCCTTTTTTTCTTCTTCGGTAAAAGATAACTTAAGGTCCAATTCAAGCTTTTTTAATGCTGTGTTTATATCTGTTTCGTTGGTACAGTTTATCTGCCATCTGCCGCCGCTAAAATAATCGGCATAAGCATAAGCGTATTTAATGGCTGTTTCAGTTTTACCTAACCCGCCAACACCATGCACTGCCGTAATAATCCCAAATTTACCGGCGTCTATTGAATTATGTATATTATGCAGTTCGTCATTACGGCCTACAAAATTTGCAGTAGGCGGACGTAAATTACCATCGGTAATTTTAGTGTTTTTCATTCGGGTAATTCGTAAAAAAATAGATTTAACTAATTCATTTAAACTTGTTTTAATGTTATTATCCTGTAAAGAACTAACACCATCTTTAAACCAAAGTGACAAATCAAACCTTTGGCGTTTATTAATTTTTTTTAACCAATTGGGGTTGTTTTCTAAAAAATCAGGTTTGTCTAAATCAGGTATTTCAACAAAACATATCGGTGTTATGCCATCACCCAAAACACCCTTAGAGTATTCATGGCGTAAATAATCGTTTATCTCCAAATTACAATAATCGCTTTTAAAATAATTTGGTGTAAGTAATACCAAAAATAAATGAGAATCTTTAAGAGCTTTTAATATATTATGTTCCCAATAATCCATACCCTTTATATCTTCGGTATCAAAAAAACAATTTAACTTTTCACCGGTCAAAGCTTGGTATTCGGCTTCAATTTGTTCTTTTAATTCGGTAACTCTGCCGTTCTTATTATCTGCACGCGCATAACTAATAAATATATCGTAGGGCATTAAAAAACTCCATTATTAATTGGTTTTTTATAAAAGGTCAGGGTTGTAAAAAAAGGCGAAAAGGCAAAAATATAAAGTAAATAGATGTTTGGATTTTGCCAAACAAATTGTGTAAGGTTAAAATAGTTAAAATTTTTTTTATTCTCCCGCCTTGCCGCAACACACATATATCCTCAATACTATTAAATAGATTCCCAAAATATTTAAAGTACAATAAAGGCAAAACTAAATTATAAGTTTAACCCCATTTTAAAATAAAGTAATTTTAATAAATAACAAAGATTATATTTAAACGGGGTGTATTAAATAAAAAATTTGTGACAGTTTTGTTAAATAAATTAATCCGGTATACATACATAAAATTGTTTTGCGGCAGATAAAACAGAAGCCGATTTGTTGCGCCATATTTTAGTATTACAAAAAATATAAAAATTCCGTATATTTGCACATTAAAAAAATAGCGGAAACGGTTAATGGACATTTTAGAAAAATTACGTGAAATAAAAGACAAGTACTCCAAGATAAACGAACAGTTAAGCGACTCAGATATAATAAAAGATCAGGTTAAGTATGTAAAATTAAGCAAACAACGTTCCGAACTTGTGGATGTTGTAAACGCTTTGGATATTTATGAAAAATTGATTATACAAATACAAGATAATGAAGACATTATAAAAAGTAATGAAGATGCTGAACTTACTGCAATGGCAGATGAGGAATTAAAGGAATTAAAGGTCAGGGAAAAAGAAATGGAAGAAGAAATTAAACTTCTTTTAATTCCAAAAGACCCCAACGATGATAAAAACGCAATTGTAGAAATACGCGCCGGAACAGGCGGTGATGAAGCCGGAATTTTTGCCGGTGATTTATACCGTATGTACAGTCGTTTTGCCGAACTTAAAGGCTGGAAACAGGAAGTTATAGATGTAAGCGAATCGGGAATGGGCGGATTAAAAGAAGTTGTGTTTAACCTTTCCGGTACCGGTGTATATGCCGATATGAAATATGAAAGCGGTGTTCATCGTGTGCAGCGTGTTCCGTCAACCGAAGCAAACGGACGGGTTCATACTTCCGCAGCCTCTGTTGCAATATTACTTGAAGTAGAAGATGTACAGGTTGATATTGATCCGGGTGATTTGCGTATTGACGTTTACCGAAGCGGCGGCGCAGGCGGACAGAACGTAAATAAAGTTGAAACAGCAATTAGAATTACACACCTTCCAACCGGTTTGGTTGTTCAATGCCAGGATGAAAGGTCACAGCTGAAAAACCGTCAAAAAGCTTTAAAAGTACTTAAAGCCCGTTTGTTCGATTTAAAACAGCAAGAACAAACCGATACCATAAGTGCTCAAAGACGTACAATGGTTAAAAGCGGTGATAGAAGTGATAAAATACGTACTTATAATTTCCCGCAAAACCGTGTAACAGACCACAGAATTGGGTTAACGTTGTACAATTTATCCAACATAATTCAAGGTGAACTTTTCGAATTAGTTGAAAAGTTAAAAATAGCAGATAAAACAGAAAAACTTAATGCAGAAGTAGATGATTTCAGTAATTAAACTTTTTTAAAATTATCAATCAAACGAATAAAAAAAGCTAAAACTAATCCCAGACTGGAAAGACATAAATCGTAATTATCAAAATAAATGGTGCTTTGAAACCCCAAACCATAACTTAAAAGTTTTACCAGAAAAATAACAGTTACAAATAATAAAAAACCTATAATTGATGCGATAATTGGTTCTAACACAAATAACTTAAATTTGAATTTATTATCAAATTTAGGCTTAACATCAACTGTTTTTAGTACTTCATTCATTCATAGCTCCCCTATAATTTTAATGCAACTTAAGTAATTTATTTAATATAAAATGTGATGCAAAGCACATCTTTATATCTTTTATAATTAGTACATATTTTATGGAAAACAGTTCCAAATAAAGTTTATTAAAATATTATTATTAAATTTTGGGTAATTATTTTAAAAACTATTAAATTGTGATGTAATTAATAAATATTTAGAAAATGAAAAAAATACTATTTATCTCTTTTTATTGGCCTCCATCGGGAAAAGCATCCTTACATTTTCCTCTTAAAATGATACAATATCTTGATTTAAAGGGATATAAATCAACAGTTTTAACGGTAAAAGAAGATTCCTTTTCGGCAAAAGATGATACATTTAACAAATGTATTCCTGATGGTTTACAGGTTATAAAAACAGATTTTTTTGATCCGTTTGTTTTTTATAAAAAATTTTTAGGCAAAGGAAAAGATACCGCCTTATTTGCCTCGGAAGTTATGTCAACTACCGAAGGAGGTTTAAAGCATAAGATATCGTTATGGATACGAATGAACTTGTTTATTCCAGATGCGCGTATTGGCTGGTACAAATACGGAGTAAAAGCCGGAGCGGAATTTATTAAAAAAAATAAAGTTGATGTAATAATTACAAACGGCCCTCCGCATAGTGTGCATTTAATAGGTGTTAAATTAAGCAAAATGTTTAATATTCCATTAATACCCATTTTAATAGACCCGTGGGTTGACATCGCATCGTACAAAAACCAAAAACGTAATTATTTTGCTGTTTTATTAGATAATTATTTAGAAAAGAAAACATTAAAACAGGCAAAACAGGCAATTTTTGTTACAAAAAGTATGCGGCAATATTTTATTGATAAATATAATTTTGTAAAATCAAAAGCAAACCAGCTTTATTGGGGTTACAACGAAGAGGATTTTGAATTTTTACAGGAAACTGATAAAAAAACAAAGGACGAAAAAATATTGCTGCACGCCGGTAATATGTACGAATATCAAAATCCTGTTAACTTTTGGAAAACGATAAAAAAACGAATAGACAGCGGTGTTAATCTTAAACTTAAATTTATAGGGTCAATTGCCCCAAATATTAAAAAGGATATTATAAATAACGGTTTAGAAAACCATTGTATATTTTTGGGTTTTTTATCGTACAGTGATGTAATAAAGGAAATATGTTCGGCTGATTATTTATTGGCTTGTACACACGAAGAACGTCATGTGCCGGGAAAATTATTTGAATATATGCGGGCACAAAAACCTATTATTATTTTTGGCGAAAAAAATAATGAAGTAAACGAACTGATTACTAAAGCAAATTTGGGAAAATATTATTCGTTTGACAGTTATGCGGAAGATTTTTTTGAAATAGCAGATTCGTTTATACCAAATAATAATGAAATATTTATTCATGATAGAAAAAGTATTGCCTTAAATCTTGCCAAAATTATTGATAACTGTTAATTTGTAAAATTATTAACAAATAATGTAAAATAATAAACTTATGACAACATCCCCGCAAACAAAATCGGTTATATATTCTCTTTCGGCAGTATTATTGTGGTCAACTGTTGCAACCGCGTTTAAATTAACACTCGAAGGGATGAATTTTATTCAGTTGTTATTTTACTCTTCTTTTTTTAGTACTGTTGTACTTTTTATTATTGCAATGAGTACAAAAAAGAACATAATTAAAAAACAATTTTCGGCCGGTTATTTTACCAAAAATATAATATTAGGTTTGTTAAACCCGTTTTTTTATTATTTGGTTTTATTTAAAGCTTATTCAATATTACCCGCACAGGAAGCGCAGCCATTAAATTATACATGGCCAATAACAATTTCAATATTTTCTGTAATTTTTCTTAAACAAAAAATATCAATAAAAACTATTATAGGGTTATTGGTAGCTTTTATTGGAGTTTATGTAATTGCCTGCAGGGGAGTAGTTTTCCCAATTCACTTTAAAGATCCTTTTGGGGTTTTATTGGCGGTAGGCAGTTCTGTTATTTGGGCGGCTTTTTGGACGTTAAGTATGTTAGATCAAAGAGATAATTCAATTAAATTATTTGGCGGTTTTTATTTTGGAACAATTATAACAGCAATTTATATTATTTTGTTCGATTCATTTCATCTTAATAATTATAATTATCTTTTTGGAGCCTTATATATAGGTTTATTCGAAATGGGAATAACATTCTTTTTGTGGATGAAAGGGCTTCAATTAAGCAAAAATAAAGCTAAAACCTCAACTTTGGCCTATTTATCGCCATTTATCTCTATGTTATTTATCAGTTTAATATTAAAAGAGAAAATTTTATTATCTTCAATTATTGGATTGGTATTAATTATAGGGGGAATTCTTTTTCAGCAGCTGGAAGGGAAATATAAGGCAAAAATCAATAAAAATTAACAGTATAATCTACAAATTTGCCGTTATTGTAGTTAAATTTAGCACTAAAAAATTTATCCTGGAACAACCACTCAATAAAAATTCTATCACCTTCCCATAAGTTAAGGTCAAAAAGTTTATCGTCATTTATCCATTCAAGCCTGCCTTCAGGCGAGTCGATTAACTCGCCTGTAAATTCTTTAGCAGTAAATAAAAAAACATACCAATCATCCTTTCCGTCAAACAACGGAAAAGTAATAAACCCGTGCATCTTAGGATTTTTTAACAATAAACCCGATTCTTCTTCAATTTCCCTTATTACACATTCTTCGGGCGTTTCACCAATTTCAAGTTTTCCGCCAAGGCCGTTCCATTTTCCTTCATGAAAATCGTTTTGCTTTTTAATTCTGTGAATCATCAAAGTTTTATTGTCGTGCATAACATAACACAGGGTTGCAAGCTTCATTATTTACAAAGTCCCAAATATTTATCTTTAACAAGGAAGTTTTTTACGTAATCTGTAACACCTTCTTCCAAACTGCTCGTTGGTTTATCGTAACCGATGTTTTTTATTTTAGTATTATCAGCTTTTGTAAAATACTGATATTTCCCTTTTAAATATTCCGGCATATCTATATATTCAATATTAACCGGCAAGTTTAGGGCGTTAAAAATAGCAGTTACTAAATCATTCCAGGTTCTTGAATTTCCAGTGCCAATATTAAAGAGACCGTTTTTTTCTCTATGTTCAAGAAAATAAAGAGTCATATCAACAGCATCTTTTACATATATAAAATCTCTTTTTTGTTCACCGTCTTTATAATCGGGATTATACGACTTAAATAATTTAACTTTGCCTTCGGTTTGTATCTGTTCAAAAGCTTTATGTACAACACTGCGCATATCACCTTTGTGATATTCGTTTGGACCGTAAACGTTAAAATATTTTAGACCGGCAATTTTATCGGAAATTTTTGTTCTTCGTGCCCATAAATCGAACAAATGTTTTGAATATCCGTACATATTTAACGGACGTAAAACATCCAATTTGGTTTCATCATCTAAATAACCATCTTGGCCGTCACCATAAGTTGCGGCAGACGAAGCATAAATAAACCGTGCTCTGCGGGGCAGGCAATATGTAACCAACTGCATGGTATACTTAAAATTGTTTTGAACCAAATAATCCGCATCTTTTTCGGTTGTGGAGGAACATGCACCCAAGTGAATAATAGCATCAATATTAAATGGAATTTGTTCATCTACAATAAGATTATAAAAGGTATTTTTTTCGTATATATCGGCAAATTTTAAGCCGTTTAGGTTTTTCCATTTTTCGTTTGTGTCTAAGTGATCAACTACAATAATATTATCGGCACCTAATTTGTTTAACTTCCAAATTATGTTGCTGCCAATAAAACCGGCACCACCTGTTACAACTATCATACAAACTCCGCATATTATTATTAACGATACTTGTAATTTAATTAATAAGTTGATTATCTACAAAAATTTAACGTCATTTAGTTCAATTTATTTTTATATTTTCAGTACGAATATTTTACTTTGTACTTTTTAAAGAGGTTTATTATGGATTACAATTATATAAAGAATATTTTAAACGAAAGAATTTTGGTGCTTGATGGTGCCATGGGTACCATGATTCAGCGATATAAGTTGACTGAAGCCGATTACAGAGGTGAAAGATTTAAAGAATTTGCATACGATCTTAAAGGAAATAATGATGTTTTATCCATAACTCAGCCTCATATTATTAAAGCAATACACAAGGAATATCTAAAAGCAGGCAGCGATATTATAGAAACAAATACTTTTAACGGCACTTCAATTTCGCAGGCCGATTATCATTTGGAAAGTATTGTTTACGAATTAAATTATGAGTCGGCAAAAATAGCTAAAGAAGCAGCTGAAGAATATACAAAACTTACACCGGATAAACCCCGTTTTGTTGCAGGAGCTTTTGGTCCTACAAACAAAACCGCTACACTTTCACCCGATGTGAATGATCCTAGTTACAGAGCGGTCACTTTTGATGATTTAGTTAAAGCTTATTCCGAACAAGCAAAAGGATTAATAGACGGCGGAGCCGATATTTTATTAGTTGAAACCATTTTTGACACCTTAAATGCAAAAGCTGCTTTGTATGCATTGCAGGAGTTACTGGAAGAAAAAAACTTAAATATGCCAATAATGATTTCGGGTACAATTGTTGACCAAAGCGGAAGAACTTTATCAGGTCAAACTACCGAAGCTTTTTATATATCACTTGCGCATACAAAAAATTTATTAAGTATTGGCTTAAATTGCGCGTTAGGTCCTAAACAAATGAGACCTTTTATACAGGAATTATCACGGGTTGCAGAATGTTTTATAAGTTTGTATCCAAACGCCGGATTGCCAAATGAATTTGGATCTTACGATGAATCGCCGGAAAGTATGTTATCCACACTTGAAGAATATGCAAAATTAGGCTTCTTTAATGTAATTGGCGGCTGCTGCGGTACCACACCGGCACATATTGAACAATTTGCAAAAATACCGGCTAAGTATAAACCGCGTGAAATTCCAAAAAATAAACCGTATTTGGCTTTAAGTGGTTTAGAACCCTTAATTTTTAGAGAAGACAGCAATTTTGTAAATGTAGGTGAACGTACAAATGTAACCGGTTCGCGCAAATTTGCAAGATTAATAAAAGAAAATAAATATGAAGAAGCATTATCCGTTGCCAGAGAACAAGTAGAGGGGGGTGCTCAGGTTATTGATGTAAACATGGATGAAGCAATGATTGATTCGGTAGCAGCAATGACAAAGTTTTTAAATCTAATTGCATCCGAACCTGAAATTGCAAAAGTGCCAATTATGCTTGATTCCTCTAAATGGGAAGTAATTGAAGCCGGATTAAAATGTTTACAGGGGAAAGGGATTGTAAATTCAATAAGTCTTAAAGAAGGTGAGGAGATATTTATTGAACACGCAAAAAAAATAAAAAAATATGGAGCGGCTGCAATTGTTATGGCTTTTGATGAAAACGGCCAGGCCGATACATTAGAAAAGAAAAAAAATATTTGTGCGCGGGCATATAAAATACTTACTGAAAAAATTGAATTTTTACCTCAAAATATAATTTTTGACCCTAATATTTTTGCAATTGCTACGGGAATTGAAGAACATAATAATTACGCCGTGGATTATATTAATGCGGTAAAATGGTTAAAACATAACTTCCCGTTATGTAAAGTATCGGGCGGTGTAAGCAATGTTTCGTTTTCATTTCGCGGACAAGATCAAATACGCGAAGCTATGCATTCCGCATTTTTATATCATGCAATTGCCGCCGGAATGGATATGGGCATTGTAAACGCAAGTCAGCTTGAAGTGTATGAAGAAATACCAAAAGATTTATTAAAAATGGTTGAGGATGTTTTATTAAATAGAAGACCCGATGCAACTGAACGTTTGGTGGAATTTTCGGAAACTATGCAAAAAAAAGAAAAAACCGCTGTTTTGGTTGAAGAATGGAGAAATAAATCGGTAGAAGAACGGCTTAAACACGCTTTAATAAAAGGAATTGTTGATTTTATTGAAACAGATACCGAAGAAGCAAGACAAAAATTAAATTCACCGCTTTTGGTAATTGAAGGTCCGTTGATGGATGCTATGAACATAATTGGTGATTTGTTTGGTGCCGGAAAAATGTTTTTGCCTCAAGTTGTTAAAAGCGCAAGAGTAATGAAAAAAGCAGTTGCTTATTTAATTCCTTTTATTGAAGAAGAAAAAAGCAAAAACGGAGATAAAAGTAATGCGGGCACAATTTTGCTTGCAACGGTAAAAGGGGATGTTCACGATATTGGTAAAAATATTGTTGGTGTTGTTTTAGGCTGCAATAATTACGATATTATCGATTTGGGTGTAATGGTTCCTTCCGATAAAATTTTATCCACTGCAATTGATAAAAAAGTTGATATTATTGGATTAAGCGGATTAATTACTCCATCCCTTGATGAGATGGTGCATATTGCAAAAGAAATGGAAAGAATGAATCTAAAACTCCCGTTATTAATAGGGGGTGCCACAACTTCACGTGTTCATACAGCGGTAAAAATATCACCTTATTACAGCGGTCCAACAATTCACGTTTTGGATGCTTCTAAAAGTGTTAATGTGGCAGGTAATTTAATTAATAATGAAAATACAAATTCATATATTGAAAAGATTAAAAACGAATATACTATTGTTAGAGACGAACATTCCAAAAGAAATTCGGAAAAAGAAACAATATCACTGGAAGAAGCACGTAAAAACAAACTTGTTTTGGATTGGGATAATTATTCCATAACCGCACCAAAGGTTCCCGGAATAACAATATTCAAAAATGTTCCGCTTAACATTTTGCGTGATTATATTGATTGGACTCCGTTTTTCCAGACTTGGGAGTTAAAAGGACATTATCCCGAAATATTTGAAAATGATAAAGTAGGCGAAGAAGCCAAAAAAATATTTAACGATGCTAATACCTTGTTGGATAAAATAATAAGCGAAAAATTATTAACAGCCAAAGGTGCAATCGGTTTATTCCCGGCATCATCTGTAGGTGATGATATTGAAATTTATTCCGACATTAACAAAGAAACCGTTTTAAATGTATTGCATACAATACGTCAGCAGAATAAAAAAGTTAGTTCATTGCCAAATATTGCACTTGCCGATTATATTGCTCCCAAAGAATGTAACTATTCCGATTATATTGGTATGTTTGCTGTTACAACCGGACTTGAAATTGAAAAACAACTTCTGGAATTTGAAAAAGATCATGACGATTATAACAGTATAATGATTAAGGCTTTAGCTGATAGATTAGCAGAAGCTTTTGCCGAATATTTGCACAAACAGGTAAGAACAGAGTTTTGGGGATATTCAAAAGACGAAAACCTGCCTATTGAAGATTTAATTAAAGAAAAATATAATGGCATAAGACCGGCTCCCGGTTATCCTGCCCAGCCCGATCATACTGAAAAAATGACAATTTTTAATATGCTTGATGTTGAAAATAATACAGGAATCAAATTGACAGAAAACTTGGCAATGTATCCCGCTTCATCCGTTTGTGGTATTTATTTTGCAAATCCCAATTCAAAATATTTTAGTGTGGGAAAAATCGGTAAAGATCAGGTTGCCGATTATAGTTTGAGAAAGGGAATAAATTTAAAAGAAGCTGAAAAATGGCTTCGTCCCATATTAAATTATGATGAAGCAGCTGAATAAATTGAAAAAAATTATAACAAATATTTACAATTATTTCCTTCATTATTATTTGAGCAAACAAAAAATGAAGGAAATTGATTTATCATTATTGGATTTGATAAAAAACGCTCAAATAAGTGATCTGAAGGATGAAAAATATTTAGAAGAAAACTTATTGCCCAAACTTGGATTAAATAACGAACGGCCTAAAATGTTTCCCGCTGAGTTAACAGGTTTTGGATTATTTTTTTGCCAATATCCAATACAGTTTGGCAAATATCTAACACTTCTTTCCAAATTAAAAATAAACTCGTATATGGAAATTGGTGTTAGGCATGGTGGTACATTTGTTATTACAAACGAATATCTAAATAAGGTTGGTAAGCTTAAGTTTTCTGTTGCTGTTGATATTGGATATTCTCCTTCCTTGGTTAAATATTGCAGTTATAATCCAAACGCAAAGTTTGTTCAAATAAACTCACAATCAAAAAAATTCCGTAACTACCTTAAAAATTTTGAATCAATTGATTTAGTATTGGTTGACGCCGACCATACTGAAGCGGGTTGTTTATACGATTATGACTCGATTAAGGATATTGCCAATGTTATTGTTTTGCACGACATTAGTAATGATAACTGTTTGGGTGTTAAAAACGTTTGGGAAAGTATAAAAAAAGAATCCAATAAATTTGTGTGTTTTGAATTTGTAAACCAATACGAACAAATATTAAAAAAGGAAAACAAACAATATTTGGGAATTGGAGTTGCGGTTAAAAGGGAATACATTAAAAGTAAAAATATTATTATTTAATTATTGGCCGGGTAAAATATGAACAAAACCTTTGCGGCGGGTTTATCTAAAAAAATAATTATTGTTGTATTATTCTTTTTAGTTAATTCGTCAATATGTTCAAAAATTGGGTATTTAAAAGAAAACTATATAAAAACGGCATATAAAATTGAAATGAGGGATGGGACAAAACTTTATACTATTGTTTATGCTCCAAAAGACCAATCCGAAAAATATCCAATATTAATGATCCGTACACCTTATTCTATTGCTCCGTATGAAGAAGGAGAATTTAGAGAAAATTTAACAAACAAAAAACTTGTTGAAGATAAATATATTTTTGTTTTACAGGATGTACGGGGGCGTTTTTTAAGTGAAGGAACATTTGATAATATGCGTCCTTATATACCACAAAAAAAGAGCGATAAAGATATTGACGAAACTACCGATACGTATGATACAATTGATTGGCTTGTAAAAAACATTAAAAACAATAATGGCAAAGTTGGTATGCTGGGGATATCATATCCGGGATTTTATTGTGCAATGGGTTTGATTGATTCGCATCCTGCGCTTAAAGCGGTTTCGCCGCAGGCCCCAATTGCCGATTGGTTTATTGGTGATGATATGCACCATAATGGTGCTTTAACATTAGAGCTTAGTTTTAATTTCTTTTCTGTATTTGGAATAAAACGCGATTCGTTAACAACAAGCTGGCCTGATGGACCGGAATACGATTCGCCGGATATGTATACGTTTTTTAAAAATTTGGGACCATTAAGTAATATCAATAAAAAATACTTTAACAATAAGATTGAATTTTGGAATTTATTGGAACAGCATGATACTTATGATGAGTTTTGGAAAAGCAGAAATGTTTTGCCACATTTAAAAAATATTAAACCTGCTGTATTAGTTGTGGGGGGCTGGTACGATACCGAGGATTTATATGGTCCGCTGAATATATACAAAACAATTGAAAAAAATAATCCTGATAATAATATTTCAATTATAATTGGTCCTTGGGTACATGGAGGCTGGGAAAGAACTGATGGAAATCATTTGGGCGATTTTAATTTTGAAAGTAATACAAGTACTTATTACCAAAATGAAGTTGAATTTAAGTTTTTTAGTTATTATTTAAAAGGAAACGGGGATAAACCTGTTTTTGAAGTGAACATGTTTGATACGGGTTTAAATAACTGGCAATTGTTTGATAACTGGGAACCAAACAAAACCACAAGCAGCTATTTATATTTAAGCAATAACAATAAACTGGTTTGGGAAAAGGATAATATTGCACCCGGGGTTTATGAATATGACTACAATCCCAAATATCCTGTTCCATATACTACAAAATTTCATGATTCAAGGACAATGTACCACAAAGAGTATATGATTGAAGATCAACGGTTTGCATTTACCCGAAACGATGTATTATCATTTGAAACAGAAGCTTTAACAGAAAATACAACAGTGGCCGGCGGTATTTTAGCCGATCTTTTTGTTTCCACTACCGGAACGGACTGTGATTGGGTGCTTAAAGTAATTGACGTTTATCCCGAAGGTGCGGAAAATGATGGTGAAGCAATTAATGATGTGGAACTGGGTGGTTATCAAAGGCTTATCCGTTACGAAATAATGAGAGGCAAGTTTAGAAATAATTATGAAAATCCTGAACCGTTTTTTCCCGGAAAAGTAACAGAGGTTAGAATAAAACTTCAGGATATTTTACATACTTTTAAAAAGGGACATAAAATAATGGTGCAGATTCAAAACAGTTTGTTCCCGTTATTTGACAGCAACCCAAATAAATTTATGAATATTTTCCGTGCTGTAGAAAGTGATTTTACAACTGTTACAAATAAAGTATATTTTACAAACGAATATTCTTCGGAAATTAGTTTTCAGATATTAAAAAACTAAAATCCATAAACGGAAAAACCACCATCAACCGCAACACACTGACCTGTAATATAAGATGCGGCGGGCATACATAAAAATGCAGCTAAATCCGCTACTTCTTCAGGTTTACCAATCCTTTTCATTGGTGTTCTAAAAAGTACTTCATCCAAATATTCTTTATTGCTTAAAACAGGCACAACCAAAGGAGTATCAATATACCAAGGTGCTATTGCATTAACACGAATATTATCCAAAGCCCATTCGCAAGCAAGAGCTTTGCTTAATTGTATTAACGCGGCTTTTGTCATTCCGTAAGGAATACCTGTGCGCATAAAAGTTAATCCCGCTACTGAAGTAATATTTACAATAGCGGCTTCATTTGATTTTTTAAGCATTTTATAAAACAGACGGCATGTAGCAAAAGTTGAATGTAAATTTGTATTGATAACTTTTTGATATTCTTCTTCTGTGTAGTCGTTTACTTTTTTACGGATATTAGTGCCTACATTATTTATTAATATATTTACACTTTCCCATAAATCATTTGCTTTATTATAAACTATTAAACGTCCTTCATTAGTACTTAAATCGGCACTAACACCATAAGCCTTAAAACCGGAATCTGTCCATTTAGCAACGGTATCTTTTATGTCTTTTTCGGAACGTGCTACAATTAAAACTTCAGCTCCAAAAATTAACAATTTTTCGGCTATTGCATTTCCAATTCCTTTTGTTCCGCCGGTAACAATGGCGGTTTTATTTTGTAAAGTCCATTTTTTTAATAAATTAGTGTTCATATTATCCTAAAGTTTTTTGGTAATAATGTTAACATAAATAAAAAATGGGGTGAAAGAAAAATAATTTGTTATTTTTGGTATCATTAAAAATCCCTAACAACAGCAAGTTTTATTATTGTGAAAGGTTGTTTATGGTTTAGGTGTTGGAAGTTCTGCAAAATTCAAGTTCTTTAAATTAAAATAAATTATAAAAACGTAACGGTAAATTTTGATCCAAAACCTTTTTTGCTTTCTACGCCAATTGATGCGTTATTGATTTCGCAATATTTTTTAACCAAAGCTAAACCAAGTCCGTTTCCCTCATATCTTCTTGTGTAACCTTGATCTTCCTGACTAAAAGGAGTAAATAAATTAGGAATATATTCGTCAGCAATTCCAATACCCGTATCGGAAATAGATACAACCAATTCATAAGTATTTGAACGTTCAACAATTAATTCAATAGTACCGGTCCGGGTATATTTAATGGCGTTTTCCAGTAAATTGCTGAAAATTTGCGAAGTAGAATAATCATCGGCGAATATAGATAAATCTTTTGTGTTTATTTTATTAACAAAATTTAATTTTTTATTATTTATTTCAAACTGATATTCTTGTATAAGTTTAACTAAAATATCATCATAAATATCTAACTTTCGTTTTATAGGTTCGTAAGCACCAACTTGTAATTCGGCCATATTTAGTATTAAATCAATAGTCCTTATTATTCGTAAATTAGCAAGTCCAATACTATCAAATGCAATTTTTAATATTTCCTTGTCCTCTTCTTCAATTTTAATAGTTTCTTTAACCAATCCAATATAATTCATAATAATATTGATAGGTGTGCGTATTTCGTGCGACATTTGAGCAAGAAATGTGGTTTTAAGTTTATCTGCTCTCTCCGCTTTCTCTTTGGCTTCCTTAAGCTTTTGTTCTGCAATTACTTTTTGGGTTACGTCGGTAACTAAAACAAGCCGAGCATTAATACCTTTGTAGTTAATAAAATGAGAAGCAATATCAACAAAAATTATTGTTCCGTCTTTTTTTCTGTGTTTCCAATAGTTGGAGTTTTGAACAACTTCATAATTAATATTAATATCAGTTACTAAACGCAATATCTCTTCGGGCGGGCGAATATCTTTAAGTGTCATTGAAAGAAATTCTTCGCGTGAATATCCATAAGTATTAATAGCTGTATCATTAACATCTAAAAAGGCCAATGTGCTTAAATCGTAAACCCACATTGGATGAGGATTGCTGTAAAACATTAATCTGTAACTTTCTTCCGATTCTTTTAATGCTTCCTGGAATTGAATGGTTTTAGTAATATCACGGGCAATGCCTTCAATAGCGGCAGGTTCGTTATTTTTGTTATATAAAAGGACATTTCTAAATTCTATCCAATTTTCGGATCCGTCCTTTTTTAGCCATTTTGAAATAAATTCAGTTCTAAAATTAAAATCATCTAATTTGGTATCAGCAACAAACGATTCGTCAATATCTAACAATTGTAAACTTAAAGATAAATTATTATAAAATTCTAATGGAGTATAACCTGTAATTTTTTCGGCAGAAGGACTTAAATATTCAAAACAGAGAGAAGGAGAAAGAGAAAATCTATAAATTAAATCCTCAGCATTTTCCGATAAAAGTCTGAACTTCTTTTCGCTTTCAATTAAGTTCTTTTCGGCTGTCTCTTTATCTTTAATTAAACGACTCTGTTCCAAGGCCCCTTTAATTGCAATAGGAAGCCGTGTTTGGTACTGTTTAATTATATAATCGGTAGCTCCTGCTTTCATACATTGAACAGCAGTTTCTTCGTTAATTGAGCCGGTAAGAATAATAAACGGTATTGCAGGGTAAAGTTTTTTTGTTAAATTAAGGGCCGACATTCCGTCAAAAGCAGGGAGTGAATAATCGCATAATATTAAATCGGGCAAAAAATTATTAAGAGCGTTAATAAATGATTCCTTATCATCAACAACAATGTGAGTAAAATTAAAACCTTCTTTTTTTAATACCCAAACTGTTAACTCTACATCAGCGGGTGAATCTTCAACCATCAATATCTTAATAATGTTTTCACTCATTTTAATAATCTAAGTTATTTATTATGAAATATTTTTTAATAAACTGTATAAAGCTAAAATGCAAACAGAAAAAATATCATTAACACCATTAACATATCATATTTTTATAAAGGTTTTGAACCGGATTAAAAATTAAAACAAAAAAACCTTCATAAAAAATACAATAATTAAAAGAACAAACTGCATATAATTAGTTTTGCAACCTTATTATATGCAGTAAAAATATTTGAATATTATGCCTTTTCTTCCCAAATTTGGCAGAGAGTAACAATATTTTTAACGGACATTTCCATATCCTGAATTGCAACAAATTCGGTATTGGCATGGAAATTATGGCCGCCGGCAAAAAGGTTAGGTGTTGGAAGTCCCATAAAACTTAAACGCGAACCATCTGTACCGCCGCGAATTGCTGATTGAATAGGTTTTATATTTAATCTGTTTAGCGATTCAATAGCATTATCTTCAACCATTGGATGTTGTACAAGAACATTTTTCATGTTTCGGTATTGTTCATTTACCTGAAACTCAAGAACAGCTCCCGGAAATTCGGCTGCTGCTTTTTCGGCCAATTCTTTTAATAAGTTTTCATATTCTTTTAGTTTTGTATCAACAAAATCACGGATAATAAACTTCAAAACTGTTAACTCTTCATTGCCGTTAAACGACACACAATGCACATAACCTTCTCTTTCGGATGTTGTTTCAGGTGAAAGAGTATCTTTTGGTAAAGATTCAATAAAACGTGTAGCAACTTTTATTGAATTTACCATAATTCCTTTTGCATAACCGGGATGAACATTGATGCCTTTAAATTTAAGTACTACCGAATCGGCACTAAAAGTTTCTGTTTCAACTTCGCCTCGTGTAGAACCGTCAATGGTATAAGCATAATCAGCACCGAATCTTTTTACATCAAATTTTTCGGTTCCTCTTCCAACTTCTTCATCAGGAGTAAAACATATTTTAATATTGCCATGTTTAAGCTCGGGATGTAAAATTAAATAATTTATTGCGTCAATAATTTCAGCTATCCCGGCTTTATCATCGGCACCTAAAAGAGTAGTACCATCGGTTGTAATTATATCTAAACCAATCATATCGTTAAGTTCAGGATTCTTTTCGGGGGAAATAACACAGGTTGGATCTTTTGGTAATACAATTTTACCACCCTGGTAATTTTTATGAATAATCGGTTTTACGTCTTTACCGGATACTGCGGGTGATGTATCAACATGTGCAATAAAACCAATAACCGGAACTTTTTTGTCGGTATTTGAAGGTAATGTTGCCATAACATAACCATTTTCATCCATAAAAGCATCAACTAAACCAATTTCTTGCAGTTCTTTAACTAAATCCTTTGATAAATCCAATTGTTTAGGATCGCTAGGAAAAGTTTCTGATTCTTCGTTGGATTGAGTATCGTATTTAACATACTTTAAAAATCTTTCAATACATGTAAAACTATAATTATTATCAAACATAAATTCCTCTATTTAATTATTCAACTATATTAAAAATTAAATATATCAGTATTTAGTAAAAAGAGCAACTAAAAACATATTTCGTTTTTCTTTAATAATACATATTTATTTGTTTTTAGGGTTATAAGGTGGTATTAATTAATAAAAAAATAGACGGATCTTTATGCATATACAAAATTAAATTACATTTCTCAAAATATTTTATTAACTTACAAATTGAATTATAACAGATACTTTATGCATAAATTACCAAATGATTTTATTTAAAAATAACGGAATAGACCTATGAAAATTAAAATTCTATCTTTAATATTGATTTTAACAGCAATCAATATATTTTCACAATCGACTACTCCTCCCAAAAAGGAATTTAGGGCGGCCTGGGTTGCTACTGTAACTAATTTGGACTGGCCTTCAAATCCCGGTTTACCTATCGAACAGCAAAAATCCTCATTTATTGCAATATTGGATGTTATGAAAGCTTGTAATATGAACGTTGTGGTTTTTCAGGTAAGAACCGAATGTGATGCGTTATATAAATCACAAATAGAACCATGGTCGTATTGGTTAACCGGAGCGCAAGGTATGGCACCCGGTTCGTCTGATTGGGATCCGCTCCAGTTTGCAATAGAAGAATCTCATAAAAGAGGAATGGAATTACACGCTTGGATTAATCCATACCGTGCTGTAAAAACTATTGGTCAATATCCTATTTCAGACCAGCATATTTCCATCACTCATCCTTCATGGATTTTAACATTTTCATCAAGCAAACTTAAAATATTAAATCCGGGTATACCGGCAGTACGTGAATACAATTTAAAAGTTTGTATGGATATTGTAAACAGATATGATGTTGACGGACTTCACATGGATGATTATTTTTATCCTTACGATCCGGTTATTTCAACAGAAGATCAAGCTACTTTCCAACAATACCCAAACGGTTTTACAGATATTGGTAATTGGAGAAGAAATAATGTTAACCTAATGATGAAAATGGTAATGGACAGCATAAAAGCTGTTAAACCATACGTAAAATTTGGTATTAGTCCTTTTGGTATTTGGAAACCGGGTTATCCGTCAGGAATTACCGGCTTAAACTCCTATGATGTTTTGTTTGCTGATCCAATGGCTTGGTTACGACAAGGTTCTATTGATTATTTAACACCACAATTATACTGGAAAATTGGCGGAAATCAGGATTATTCCAAATTAATGCCTTGGTGGGCAGATTCAACATTCAAACATAACAGAATGTTTGTTCCGGGTCATATATTTAATGCTAACTATACAAATACCGAATTACCAAGACAATTTAGATTAAACAGAAACAATCCTAAAGTAAGCGGCAGTATGCTTTTTAGAGTAGCCAACCTGGTATCTAATGATAAAGGATTTGCCGATTCATTAAAAAACGATTTTTACAAATACAAATGTATTATTCCTTCAATGAATTGGAAAGATGTTGTTGCGCCTAATCCTCCACGTGATGTAGCATATACACGTTTAGGTAATTCGCCGACCGCCGGTTTTAAATGGAATTTGCCTTTAACTGCAGCTGATGGTGACTCTGCAAAACGTTATGTAATATATCAATTTGATAATGCATTAATTTCTTCCGGTGATATTGCAGATCCTAAAAAAATACTTGATGTTGTTGGCAGCAGGTCTGCACAACCAAAAACTTTAGTTTCCGCAACCGGTGATTATTTCTTTTTGGTAACAACTCTTGACAGAAATAATAACGAAAGTGATATCAGTAATATTATTCAAGTAACGTTACCTGATGTTCCTTCTTTAGCTTATCCTAACAATGGTGCAGTTAATCAGCCCGATGATTTAGTTATTAAATGGAATTATGCTAATCCTGCGGCTTCCTACAGATTACAAATTTCGGCAGATCCAAATTTTGCTACTACTCTTGTTGATAAACAAAACCTAACAGATACAAGTTTTACAATTGCAAATTTAGTAGGACAAAAAACATTTTACTGGCGTGTAAAATCTGCAAACGTTGCAGGCGAAAGTGCTTATTCGCAAGTTAATAGTTTTACAACCGGTTATCCTGTTGCTCCACTTTTAGTATATCCTACAAATAATACTTCATTAATTCCTTTATTAGTAAATTTTTCATGGAAAAAAACAGCTAATACGGATTCATACAGGTTACAAGTTGCTAAAAGCAGAAATTTTGATTTAAATTCAATGGTATTGGATACGCTTGGTTTAACAGATACAACTTTTGTTAAATTATTAGATTGTAACCGTTTCCATTTTTATCGTGTTGCCAGCAGTAATTCTTATGGTGCTTCGTTATGGTCGGATATCTTTGCTTTTAAAACAGATATTTGTAATGGTGTTGATGATGAAAACGCATCAATTCCTGATGAATTTTTGTTAAAACAAAATTATCCTAATCCATTTAATCCTACAACAAAAATAGCATTTAATTTGTTAAGTAACGGTTTTACAACTTTACATGTTTACAATATTTTAGGTGAAGTTGTTGCTACTTTAGTTAACAGCGAGTTATCAAAAGGTGCACACGAAGTAACATTTGATGCAACAGGATTACCAAGCGGAATTTATATTTATTCATTAAAATCGAATGGTAAACAGTTAAGCAATAAAATGATGCTGATAAAATAATTATGAATTAATAATTATGAATTATTAATTTTAAAAAGATATTTATAAAAGACCGTATACTTAAAAGTGTGCGGTCTTTTTAATTTTAAAGGTATAAATTAGTTAGTATTAAAAAAAATATAAATATGATGAAAGGATATGAAATATGTAATGTGGATAATATTAGCTGCATGAGTGTATAAAGATTGTTTGTTGTTCCATAATAAATAACGAGGAAACATTATTGAAAATATAAAAATCTTTGACATTAAAATCTTATTATAGTAAATTATTAAATACAATTTTTTTTGACTATTGTTTGAGGAATTAATTTATGAAAAAAATACTTTTATTGAGCTTAATCTTTTTTGTTTGTTTGCCAATAATTGGTCAATTGTCCAAACCAAATAATATGTACGATTTGTGCCTAAAAGAAACAAGCGGGACCTCTAATCAATTATTTGGAAGTTCTGTTATTGAAGCCGGAGATGTAAACAAAGATGGATTTAACGATATTTTAGTTAGCGCCCCCGGATACGATAATAATAAAGGCAGATGTTATTTGTATTATGGCGGAACAACAATGGATACGGTTGCCGATAAGATATTTACGGGCGAAAATAGTGATGATTATTTTGGCTGTTCTATTTCCGGCGGTGATTTTAATGACGATGGTTACTCCGATTTGTTAATTGGAGCTTATAATAAAGACTCAATTGGTGCTGCTTATTTATATTTAGGCGGAGAGAATATAAGTGATACAAGCGGAATTTTAATTCCCGGTCAAAGACGTGGTGATAAATTTGGATATTCGGTATCTGTGGCCGGTGATGTAAACGGCGATAATTTTGTTGATTTTATAATTGGAGCACCAAATGCATTAGATACGTTTGGAAAAATGTATGTTTATTTTGGCGGCAGGGAATTAAATAACATTTCGCCTATTATTTTGTCTGGTGCAAGTCCGGATGTTTTAAATTTGGGCTTAAATGTAGCTGCTGCCGGCGATATTAATAAAGATGGCTTTGCTGATATTATTAGCAAGGTTATGGTTATAAATCTATATGCGGAATGTGCTGTTTATTATGGCGGCAGCAATATGGACGATATCATTGATCTTCGAATAACCGGCTCAGGTGTTACTGAAGTTCAAGATGTGGGCAAATCAATATCATGTTTGGGAGATTTAAATAATGACGGAAGCAACGAGTTGATAATTGGAGCACCGGACAGCGATATAGGAAGTGGGTTTGTTTACATTTATTATGGCAAAACAATACTTGTGGCTCCTAATTTTTTGTATATACCCGGAAATAGTATGTTAAGATATTTTGGCGGCTCACTTTCTTCCACTGCTGATGTAAATAACGATGGATATCAGGATTTGATTGTAGGTGAATCGGGTTATCCGAATTTAACATATACTCCGGTTGTTGGTTCATGTTATGTATATTATGGAGGGGCATTTATTGATTTATCCTGTGATTTAAAGTTTAATAGTAATATTGCAGGTGATTTTTTCGGCTGTTCGGTTGCGGGTACGGATTTAAATAATGACGGATATTCGGAAGTTATTATTGGTGCAAATAATCCCAAAGGGGATGGAGCTGTTTATATTTATGGTTATTATACACCTATTAGCAGTGTAAAAAATGATGAACAAATAAATATTAATGATTATTCTTTACAGCAAAATTATCCTAATCCTTTTAATGCCGGAACAGTAATTAAATATTCACTTCCATACGAAAGTGAAATAAACATAACATTGTATAATGTTGTTGGTGAAGTTGTTAAAGAATTAATAAACACCAAACAAACCGCCGGTTATTACGAACAGCAAATACAAATGAACAATTTTGCCAGTGGTGTTTATTTTTACCGAATTAACGCAAAATCGATTGACGGAAAACATAATTTTAATTCAATCAAAAAAATGATTTTATTGAAGTAAAATCGATGTGTTACAACAAGTTAGAAGGTTTTTAAATAACCCCAGCTTTTACAGACCGTATGAAAATTGGGGAATAATCGCAAATAATGGGAACTCATCCATCGACTCAGCAAACTCCGCTGAGTACACCGCCTTCTCTTAAAAATAGAAGGGGAGTGACTGTAAAAACATATATAATAATGAGTTGTAACCGTAACTTCCGATAATTAGGCACAACAAATACTTTTAATAAATTATGATGTAACGGTTTACAAGTCAATTGTAATATTAAATTATGTGCATATATAGGCACGGGATTTTTCTCCATACCAAATAGATCTTAGAAAATTAATACCCTTTGTCATAATCAAGAAATACCACAATATCGTTGATATATAATAAAAACACACAAAATATTTGATAACCAAAGATTTTGCTATAAAAAATAATAGTTTTATATTGTTAATCACCTAAGCCAAAAAGTGAGGAAAAGAATCAGGGCTAAAGCCCGTTATATCTATTCCGTCAGCCCCCAGCATGAATGCTGGGGTTATTTAAACGGGGAGATATAATAACATTATCGCATTATTTATAATAAGTTATAAGGATTTTAAATAACCACGTCCTTTAGGGCGTGGGGATAACAACTGCTCAACTCGGCCTTTAGGCCTGATTTTAAAGTAATATTATTAATAGAATTTAATAAATACAATTAAATTTACTAATGCAAAATATTAACAAAGGAATTCGGAAAATAATAATCTCTGCTTCAAAATTAGCGATACATTTATAGATTAAATATTTTTCTTTGGTAATATATTGTGCCTAAATAAAGCGGAGTTACGGTTGTAAGGATTTGTGTCTCCTCTCTTTTTAAGAGTAGAGTTTATCCCGCAAAGCGGGAAGATTAAGAGGTGAGTTCGTTTTTGAATTTTTATACAGTCTCTTTAAATTGGGGGTTTGAAAAAAAGAAAATATTGGGTTTTAACCCAAGCATAATAATATTAAACGATAATAATCCCAATTTCCACAAACAAATTTTATTTATTTCAGTACCAGCATTTTTTTAACGGATTTAAATACTTCCCCTTTTGACGATTGTGCAATTAAGGTATAAAAATACACACCGCTTGAAAGTTGTTTTGCATCAAAATTAAACGAATAAGTTCCCGCTTGTTGTTGTTCATTTATCGGTATATCAACCTCTTGACCAATTATATTAGTTACAATAAGTTTAATATAACTTGTTCCTGCTAATGAATAACTAATTGTAGTAGCAGGATTAAAAGGATTTGGGTAGTTTTGATTTAAAGAAAATCCGTCAGGAATAATATTATTTGTAGTGTTAATAGATGAAGGCAAACTTGTAGGAATAACTAATCCATCAATTTCACAATTTCCTTCAAAATCTCCAACTAACATTGTTGAACCGGTATTAATATCAATAATTCGCAGCTGACTACCTGCTTCCATGCTGTTTGAGGCATAATACAAAATGCCGGTCGAATAATCAAATTCTAACGATTGCGCATAGTTTGCATTAAATCCTAAAGGAGCAATTATTGAGTATTCTTGTGTTGTTAAATTGAATTTTCCAAAGGTATTGGCAATAATATCAACCCAATAAATGTTGCCATCTCCATTAGCGGCAATTCCAATTATTGTTGTGTTGGGTATTGTTCCAATTGTTGAACCGGTTAAATTATTAAAATCAATCTGGACCAAATATGAATTAATTTCACCAGCAACAACACCATACATTATCTTGGATACAGGATCGTATGTTAGCCCCGTCCATATAGTTTTTTTGAGCGGATATAAAGTCCCTAAAGAGGTTAATGTACCTGTTAAAGTATCCATGGAAACAAATTCATTTGTAACCGAAAAAATAGAATAAATTTTATCGTGGGGCACAAATGCACTACCTGCCAAATAATCGGTTGTTGTAATCCCAAATAAATTATCAATTTGTTCGGGGTTGGTGTTACAAAATTTAACTGTGCCTGTTTGGATACTGGAAGAATGAGTGTTATACCCCATTAGTCCGGTTTTTGTTATTGCCATTATCTTCTTAATCAAAGTGTCGTTACTTTTATTGTTGTCAGTAACCAACTGGGTATAACAAGAAATGTTGTATTCTCCATGGTCTAAATTAATATTATCAAATTCAACCTGTGTTGTGGAATCGCCGGGTAAATTATTTATTGTTTTTACGGAAGAATAAATGTCGCCAATATTTAAAGTAACATTAAAACTATTTACGCCTGAACCATAATTTTTAACAGTAACTTTAGGAGTAAATGTTAATTCCGAAACAACCTCATTAACATCAATTGAAAGCATTCCTGCATCATTTACCGGTGGAGTACCAATTTTAATATCATCCAAATAACAACCATAACCATCTACATTGGCGTGTTTAAATGCAACATGAACAAATTTTCCTGCAAATGCGTTAAGCGAAAAATAGAATTTATTATAACCGGAGGATGTGAGAGAAGCAAGACTAATGTTAGCAACTTGATATTTAAAACTTGAAATATTAGTATCTGTTGTAGATATTAATATTGTTAAATCGTCACCATAATAACTTGAGGAAAAATGTTTTCTAATATAAAAAGTTAAGTTTGCCCCTACACCAAGCGGAATTTTGCGGGTAATTAACCAATCCTCGCCGCCGTCTGTTTCATATTTAATATATGCACTTGCTGCGCCCGAATTTGGATTATCAAATGAACGGCTCCATACTCTATCGCCTAATACATTTTTTGTTATCCAGCCTATTGGAGGAAAATTTGCAGATTCAAAACCTTCTTCAACATAACCAGAAGCATTAAACGAACTGCCGCAAATTGGAGCCGTTATGTTGTTTTTTGTTTTTTCAATATTGGGATTTAAGCCTGTTGAACATTTAATTTGTTCATTATCTTGTTGAGCAGAAATTGTTCCACAATAAACAATCCAAATTAAAAAAACAATTGTTATGTTTTGTAATCTTGTCATAATTTTTCCCTCTAAATAATTATATGCTAAATAAACAATACTCAAAAATACATTATATTTCTAAAAATAAAACTATAATATAATAATACATTAGTCGTTCTGTTAAATATTCTTTATTCATCCCGAATTTTGCAATGGGAATCATAATAATCTAAATTTGTATTTACACATTTATTTACAGCTAATAATAAAACATCTCTTATTCTGTCTCAATTGACTACTATGAAATAAATAATACCCGTTGTTAAATAATTTTCCATCCTGAATAAAACAATAATTTTGGGGTAGTTTTTTATTATAGGATTAAAATGAAGTAAAAATGAGGGAATATTTGCAAAATACAGAATAATTATACAATATTAATTCCGCATAAATGAAAATAATTTGACATTATTATGTGATTATAGTAAATTAATAAAATATGAAAATATAAATTTTTATAACTACAAGGTTGAGGAGTAAAAAATGAAAAGCAAGATCCTTTTAATTTCTTTTTTTGTTTTTACTGGGTTAATATTTAGTCAAATTCCAAACACAATAACCACTTACGATTTACGTTTACAAGAATCAACAGGCACAGCAAATCAACTATTTGGTGAATCTGTTATTAACGCGGGAGATGTAAATAAAGATGGTTACGATGATATTTTAGTCAGTGCCCCCGGATATGATACTAATAAAGGAAGATGTTATTTGTATTATGGCGGCGCAGCTATGGATAATGTTGCCGATAAAGTATTTACAGGGGGAAATACCGGTGATTATTTTGGATGTTCAATTTCGGCCGGAGATTTTAATAATGACGGGTATTCGGATTTGTTAATTGGTGCTGATAATAAAAATTTGACAGGTGCTGCTTATCTGTATTTAGGTGGAAACGATATGGATGTAATTAGTGATGTTGTTTTTACCGGTGAAAATTCAAGCGATAAATTTGGATATTCTGTGGCTTTGACGGGTGATCTAAATGGAGATGGTTACAATGACTTAATTATTAGTGCCCCCAACGTTGTAATAAATGTAAATACTTATGATATAAATACCGGTATTTGTTATGTGTTTTATGGTGGAACTGAATTAAATAATATAGCTGATGTTGAATTAAGTGGAAATTATAGCGGCATCTATTTGTTTGGTTACAATGTTGCACCTGCCGGTGATGTTAATAATGATGGTTTTGCAGATGTTATTATTAGTGAAGAATTGGCAATTATGAGTGAAAATTGTGCGGTTTTTTATGGCGGTTCTAATATGGATAACATTGTTGATTATGAATTTCGTGGTACTGAAAGCGAAGGATTCGGCAGTTCGCTTTCTTGTTTGGGTGATATTAATAATGATGGAAATAAAGATATTGTTATTGGGGCATCCGATTTTAATTTTGCTAAAGGTTTAATTTGTGCTTTTTATGGCGATTCAGGTGTTGACGGAGTTAGAGATTTAATTGTTGAAGGTGCAGAGAAATTTAGTTTATTCGGAAAAGCAGTCAACACAAACTGTGATATTAATAATGATGGATATGATGATATTATTGTTGGTGCAAAAAGTGATTCAACATTTTCATCATTTAATGTAAAAGGCGCGTGTTATGTTTATTATGGTGGAATTGAAATTACATCGATACCGGCTTTATCATTTAAGGATAATTTATTAAATACTTGTTTTGGCTGTTCAGTTGTAGGAGTTGATTTAAACAATGACGGATATGGAGAAGTAGTTGTTGGTGCAAAAAATCCAACCGGAGACGGAGCCGTTTACATTTATGGTTTAATTAATCCAATAAGTGATGTAAAAAATAATGAAAATTTAGGTGTAGAAGAGTATTCATTACAGCAAAATTTCCCAAACCCATTTAATCCAAGCACAAAAATATCTTTTAATTTAAGTAATGCCGGTTTAACAAACCTTTCTGTTTATAACATGCTTGGGCAAAAAGTTAAAGTTCTACTAAACCACGAGCTTTCACAAGGCAGTCATGAAGTGACATTTAATGCTGATAATTTATCAAGCGGAACCTACATTTATACAATTACTTGTAACGGCAAACAATTAAGCAATAAAATGATACTCGTAAAGTAAGGTTAGATGTTAAAGGTTAAAGTTTAAGTGAAAAGAATAAAGTAATTTTTAATTCTAAATTATGAATTAAAATAGATATTTGTAAAAGACCGTATGCTTAAGAGTGTACGGTTTTTTTTATAAATAGTTATTGTTTACCTACCCAAATTATGTAATATATTAACAATTGGTTTTGTAATAAACGTATAAAATGAAGGCTAACTTTTTACATATTAAAATTTTAGTGCAAACACATAGAATTGGAAAAAATAATACAAAACCTGCATTTTTATGCAAAAATAATGTAACAATATATTAAAATTGTTTGAATAAATATTAACACAGATGGATAAATGATTTATTCTATGCTTTATTATGAATTGATTTCCTAATCTACGTGAGGGCTAATGAAAATGTGTTAAACTTATTCCGGAATTTGTATAGAAGGTTTATTTCTGAAAATTGAAAAACAAAAATGTAAAAAAAAAATTAGGAAAATGTAAAAAAAAGATTATGAAATCAAAATGAAAATAAGTAATATGGCTTTTTAACAAAAATTACAAACTTTGTTTTAAAAAAAATTTGCATTAAATATTTATTTCCTATAATTTAGGAATAAAGTTATAATTATCTTTTTTATCCGTTATAATGACGTATGTAATGATACGAAGAACAAAAAATTATGGGAGAAACAGTATATGAGGAAATTTTTACTCCTTAACTTACTAACACTACTTCTACTAACAATTAATATCAATGCATCAACAACAGGTAAACTAACAGGTATCGTGAAAGATTCGAAGACCGGTGAACCGTTGGTTGGTGTAAATATTGTTATAGAAGGAACAAGCATGGGTGCCGCATCAAATATTGATGGTTACTATGTAATTTTGAACGTTCCTCCGGGAACATATTCGGTCAAAGCATCATTTATTGGCTATTCCCCTATGAGATTTACCGGAATGAGAATAATGATTGACCAAACAACTACCTTGGATATCGAATTACAAGACCAGTCTTTTGAAACAGGAGAAGTGGTAGTTGTTGCAGTAAAACCGATTGTACAAAAAGACGTTTCATCCAGCAGGGTGAGTCTTGACATTAAAGAAATTCAAAACATGCCGGTAGTAAGTGCTGCCAGTGTAATTGGATTACAGGCTGGTATTCAAGGAATGACAGTCCGCGGAAGTTCCAGTGATCAAACATCTTTTATGGTTAATGGAATTAACCTAAAAGATGAAAGAGATAATACTCCATTTACAGCAATCAGTTTTACCTCAATTCAAGAAATTCAGGTACAAACCGGTGGTTTTAACGCTGAATTTGGTAATATTAGAGCCGGTTTAGTAAACGTAGTTACTAAGGAAGGGGATAAAAGCAAATATAATTTTAGCTTTTTAGGAAGATACAGTGCCCCCGGTCAAAAACATTATGGTGATTCACCTAATTCTTTTGATTCGTACTGGATTAGACCTTATCTAGATGATGCGGTTTGTTGGACAGGTACAACTAACGGCAATTGGGATACATATACAAAAGCCCAATATCAGGAATTTAGAGGCTGGAATGAAGTTTCAAAGGTATTGTTAAGTGATAACAATCCTAATAACGATTTAAGTCCTGAAGAAGCACAAAGATTGTTTTTATTCCAACACAGAAGAACAGTTGATATTACAAAACCAGATTATGATTTTGATATGAGTTTTAATGGACCTGTTCCTATTGTAAGTAAAATGTTAGGTGATTTGAGATTTGCTGCTTCTTTTAGAGGTACACGTGAAATGTATTTAATACCTTTATCGGTAGATGCATATGAAGATTATACAGCACAGTTAAAACTTACAAGTGATATACAACCCGGAATGAAATTAACAGTTGAAGGGTTGATGGGAAACCAAAAAGGTACTAATAGCAGCAGAAGCGGTGGACCGGGATTATTCCGTTCTTCAAGCGGTATTGCAAGTGAACTTGATATCAGATCCGGTGCAAGTTATTTGGATTCGAGAGTATTTGCGACAGATTATTGGTGTCCAAGCAATGTTGATAGATCTGCTTTTGGTGCTAAATTTACACATGTTTTGAGCCCAACTACTTTTTATGAAATTCAATTAAGCCGTGTTGGTTCAATATATGATACTAATCCCGGTAGTGTCCGTGATACTTCAAAAATATATCAGTTTGGATCATTATTTACCGATGAATCACCTTATGGTACCTACAGCGGAACAAGCAGTGGTATAGGTTCATCAATGAATATGGGCCTTGGTTTCAGCAATAGCCGTGATACCAGTGAAGTTACAACCTATTCAGCCCGTTTCGATTTAGTAAGCCAGATTAATGAATATAACAATATTAAAACCGGTATAGAATTTGTTTATACTGATAATAATGTAAATTATGCTTTGGTTGAACCTTCATTACCAACAAACAATACTCAATCAAAATGGCGTACTTACCCAATTCGCGGTGCTATATATGTTCAAGATAAATTAGAATTTGCGGGAATGATTGCAAATATCGGTTTACGTTTGGATTATTCACATGCAGGCGGTGAATGGTATAAGTTTACTCCATACGATAAAGCATTATCAGGCGCATTATCATCGGGAATTGATACTTTAGTAACAAAGGAAAGTACTGAAAAAATACTTAGTTTAAGTCCTCGTTTAGGAATTGCATTCCCTATTACAGTTGATAGTAAATTGTATTTTAACTACGGACATTTCAGAAGTCTTCCTGATCCTGAAAATTTATACTTATTAAGAAGAAGTCAAGTAAACAACTCGATTGTTAGAATAGCAGATCCAAACAATCCGCTTCCTAAAACAGTAGCTTACGAATTAGGTTACGAACAGAATCTATTTGACCAATTTTTATTAAGAGTTGCCGGTTATTATAAGGACGTAACAGATCAGTCAAGATTAGTAACCTATACTAGCCGTGATAACTCGGTAAGTTATTCAGTTCCGGTACCAAACAATTATCAAGATATTCGTGGCTTTGAAATTACAGCAACAAAAAACAGAGGTTTGTGGGTACAAGGTTTTGTAAACTATACTTACGAAGTAATTAGTTCCGGTAACTTTGGTTTACCAAGTTATAACGAAAACCCAACCACACAACGCGAAATTGAAAGAACTACTACAAATTTTGCTCAAACAAAACCTACTCCACGTCCATACGGAAGAGCAAATATAGATTTCTTTACACCTGAAGATTTTGGTCCGGAAGTTTTTGGACAAAGAATACTTGAAGACTGGCGATTGAATTTGCTGGTATCATGGAAAGCAGGTACATATTTTTCATGGACAGGACCGGGCGGAACACAACCAGGATATGAAAACAACGTTAAATGGAAAGATTATTACAATGTAGATTTGCGATTATCAAAAACCTTTAGACTTGGCGCTGTTAATCTTGAATTCTTTATGGATATGACTAATGTGTTTGGACATAAATATATGGATTATAGAGCCGGTTTTGCTGACGCAAAAGATTGGGATGCATACATGAAATCACTTCATCTAAAAAATGATGTTGTAGGCAGATTTAACTATGGCAATATTCCCGGTGATGATGTTCCGGGTGATTACAGATCAGGTGAATATATTCCTTGGGATGAAAACGCAAGCGAATCACAAAAAGACGAATGGCGTAAAAATAAATCATATATTGATATGCCAAACTTAAGTTATTTAACTTTCTTGAACCCAAGAAATATCTACTGGGGATTAAGATTTACCGTAGAGTTTAATTAAGCAATGAGGCTTGGAATGAATAATAGATTAATTAATGAAATTAAAATAATACTGCCTTTTGTTTTAGTATGTCTTTTTATGACACAATTGACGACAAATGCACAGTATAAAAACAAATGGATGAATGTTGGATCGCTTCATAATTGGTACAGTGAAATTGGAAGCGAGTTAGAAGAAGCCGGGTTTGTAAAAACACAGCAAGAAGGATTTTCATGGCCTTCAATTTATCCTTATCAGGATATGCAATGCGCACGTGGTTTATGGATTGGTGCAAAAAACTTTACTGATGAAAAAGGTGATTTTTACTCATTCAAAGTTGTTACATCAGGACCACGTAACCCTGCAATTTGGGCTTTTTATCCCCAAGAATTCAAAACAATAGGTAAATTTCCTTTAAGTGAAGTATATGTTGATGGAAATTTAACTTATCAAAAAGATGTTACAATTGATGATTACGATGCTTCGATGCCTTTTGATAGAAAAATTGTTAACGTTGTTAATACTCAATTGGGTGTAACAATGACAAGAACAATAAATCAATTTGCTCAACAGTATAACGATAATTATATAATTGTTGAATATGAGTTTACAAATACCGGTAATACTGATGCTGATGCTGATATTGAACTTCCAAATCAGACATTGGAAGGAGTAAATTTTTATTTTTCACATCGTATGGCTGTAAATAAACAATCACGTTATGTTGTTGGAAACTCCGCAGGTTGGGGTAAAAACACCATGATTGATTCGCGCGGTGACGGAATAAAAATTGACCCTGCCAATGAAAAATTCAGAGCTCAATATATGTGGCAAGGTTATACAAGCGAAAAAGTAATTTCATACGATAATATTGGTGCTCCTATATGGGCTATTAACTCCGATTCTAAAAAATATTTAGATCCCGGTGATACTGTTGGCAGATTAGGTGCTACACAATTTGCGGGTTATTTAACTCTTTATGCTGATAAATCGGCAACAGAAAAAGTAGACGATTTAACACAACCTACTACAACATATTATGAAAATAGTGACGACTTGTTATTTTTAGCAGGTGCAAGTGCATACAATCAAGATAGAATGTCGCGTGAATACACCTTTATGACTAAAGGACATCCGGCAAAACGTCACGCCGATGCTGTTGAACCAAGCGGTGATTATGCTAATCAAAAAACAGATCCAAACATGGGTAACTCGGGGGGATTTTCTATTGATAATGGTTACGGCCCTTATACTTTAGCTCCCGGACAGACAATACGAATTGTTGTTGCCGAAGTTGCCGATGGAATGAGCTGGGATAACCAATTAAAATTTGGTAAGTTATTTAAAAAAGGTTTATTGTCGGCTTATGACAAAAATAAAGAAGTTATGAAAGGAAAGGATTCTTTATTCAAATCATTCCGCAGAGCAATTGAAACATTTAAAATTCTTGAAGCTCATGGTAATATCCCTCAACCTCCAAGACCGCCAAAAATGTTTAATATTAATTCCGGTGGTGATAAAATATCTTTAAGCTGGGTAGTTGACACTAATGATCCAAATCCAGCAGCCGGATTTGAAATATACCGTGCACTTGGCAACGTTGATAGTGTATACTATAAAATTTACGAGGCAGGCCCGGATGAAAGCTCGTATGAAGATAGAGATTTAATACGTGGTTTTAATTACTATTATTATATTGTAGCAATAGGACCAACCCAACCCGGTGATTTAAGTACACCAGCCGGCAGGTTAAGAAGCGGCAGATATTTTACGCAAGCTTACGATCCGGCAAATTTACAGCGTATGGCCGGTACAAAATTAAGTGAAATTAGAATTGTGCCAAATCCTTATCATATTTCTTCTCGCAGCAGTGTACGTTTCCCTGGTGTAAACGATGAAGATAAAATAGCATTTTATAACATCCCTGGTCAATGTACAATAGAAATTTATACTGAACTTGGTGAATTGATTAAAACAATAGAACATACCAATGGTAGCGGTGATGAATTCTGGTATTGTGTTACATCTTCAAACCAGATAGTTGTTAGTGGTATTTATATAGCAGTTGTTACCGATAAGAGTTCCGGTGAAAAACATATATCAAAATTTGCCGTAATCCGCTAAATTAACGAATTAGACTTAGGTAAAAAGATGAAGAAAAATATAATAATAATAGTTTTGATAATAATTGGGCTTGTAAATATTACAGCTCAAGAAAGAAAAAAACTTGCGCAAACCGGATTGAAATTTTTAAGTCTATCAACCGATTCACGAGCAAGTGCATTAGGCTCTGCAGTCACATCCGTAGAAGGAGGAGGTGCATCCTCAATGTTTTATAATCCTGCCACTATGGCTTATATGAAAAACAATGTTGAAGCAACAATAGGTACTGTTGGCTGGATTGCGGATATTGATTATATTTATGGAGGTGTTGCTTATGCCCCGTTTAATGGTCAGTATGGTGTTTTAGGATTTTCTTTTACAAGTGTAGATTACGGTTCTCTTATTGGAACAGTAGTTGCCCCAAATGAAAATGGATATTTGGAAACCGGAATATTTAAACCAACTGCATATTCGGCAGGCATTAGTTATGCTAAAGCGCTTTCCGATAAGTTTTCGGTAGGCGGCAGTATTAAATATGTTTCTCAAGATTTAGGTTCGGTTGTAACAGATATTGATAATTCGGGAAAATATACTAAAGAAAACAATTCAATTAATGCTGTTGCTTTCGATTTTGGTATTTTATATCACACAGGATATAAAAGCTTAAATTTTGCAATGAACGTTAGAAATTTTTCAACTGAAATAAAATACAAAGAAGAAGGATTTCAACTTCCATTAACTTTCAGAATAGGACTTTCTGTTAACGCAATGGATTTTATTGAAGAAAATAGTAAATTACATCAATTATTAGTTACAGCAGATGCAGTTCATCCTCGTGATTTTGCTGAACAAGTTAATTTTGGTTGTGAATATACTTTTATGAAAACTTTCTCATTACGACTTGGATATTCTACACCTAATGATAATTTTGGATTTTCATCAGGTTTTGGTGTTAAATTTGGCGACGAAATAGTCAGTTATGGATTAGACTATTGTTATACAAATTTTGATACTTTTAATGATGTACACAGAATAACTTTTAATGTTGCAATCAATTGATAAATATTGTTATAATTAAATAATGGAAAAATTTTAATGGTAATTTTTATGAAAAAATTATTTAAACTTAAGGTTATGAAAACAAACATTTTCATAACATTAATCTGTTTAGTATCACTGCTTGCCGTAAGCTGCAGTGAAGATACTACGCCAAGTTTATATGATGCAAATAAACCGGCAGGTGCAACGCCGGTAATTTCATCAGTATCTCCGGCAGATAGTGCTTTGGCAGGTATTTCGGAAATTACTTTAACAGGTTCAAACTTTTCGACTGTAAAAGAAGAAAATATAGTATACTTTAACGGAACAACAGCAACAATTTTAAGTGCTTCTGCAACACAATTGGTAGTAAAAGCTCCACTTGTGATTCAAGATGACATGTCGCTGCGTGTTTCTGTTTACAAAGTTGCTTCATTCAGCAATGTAATAAAATACGATTTACAGGCTGCGGCAAAAATAGTTTACGCTTTTAAAGATTTTGAAGTTCCGTGGGGAATAACAACTGATCAGGCTGGCAATCTTTATATGTCATTTTATTATCAGGGTGGTACAGGTGGAACTAAAAAACTAACACCGGCCGGAATTATAAGTGAATTTGCACCACGTGCATCTGAAAATTATCATTCATGCATTAAATGGGTTACTGCCGATAATTCTATTATTGCTGCCAGACGTGTGAAAGCATTGTTTAAAATTGCTTCAGGTCAAAAACCGGCTTCTTATGTTACAAGCGGAGTTGGTGCAATTACAGATTTTGATTTTGATCCCAAAGGAAATATATGGGCAGGCGGCGGTTCCGATGCCGTACCTAATGATGCTGTTTATAGAATAGCTTCTGATAAAAGTGTAAAATCTTTTCCGTTTTCAGGAAATGTAAAATCTGTTAGGATATTTAAAGAAAATGGTGTAGATTTGTATATATATGTTGCAGCTACAAAAGGTGATAAACAAGTTATATGTCGCGCTAAAATAAATGCGTCTGATGAAATAGGAACATTTGAAGACTATTTCTCTTTCACAGATATATACGGAACAGATTTTCCGGGTATTTCTGTTAATGCAATAACTTTTGCTGCTGATGGCGATATGTATGTAGGTACAAATATGACAGATCCAATAACAGTAATTCATCCGGATAAATCGTATGAACCGTTATATCCGGGAGTTTTAAGTACGAACGTGTTATTATTTGCGTGGGGACCGGGAAATATGTTATATTTTACCCGGGGAACAGAATCAAAAGCTCAAGTAGTATTTAAGGTGGACATGCTAAAACCAGGTGCCCCTAATTACGGAAGAGATTGATGATTACTGTAAAATAAATTCATTTACAATCATATATCTTAGGAGTAACTATGAGTAAAAAACTAATCACTTTATTTGCCTTTCTTATGGCTTTTAGCATAATGAAAGCTCAATTTTCTTATCAAGGTGTATTTCCTCCCCCAAGTCCTGACACCTTGAAATTTCAAACACACGGAATGGCCGTTGATCCAGATGGTAAAGTTTGGGTTAACAGTTATTCAAAATTAGACAGCGTTATGGTCGGTGGTGTTAAATTATCAGTATCAGCAATTTATGTTTATAATGCTGATGGTACACCTGCTTCTTTTTCACCAATCCGTATTTTAACCAAAGACGGTGTATCCGATACACTTAAAGGAAACGGACGCGGTATGGGAGTTGATAAAGAGGGAAACATCTTACACTCACAAAGCGGCCCTGCAATGTTATACAAAATTAATTACCTAACCGGTGAATTAATGGCAAAAGCTACTATGCCTGGTTCTCCAACAGCTGCTATGGGCGATGGTTTAGGTAATATTTATTGTGCATGCGTAGTTCCAGGAAATCCATTAATTATGTTTGACGCTGACTTAAACGTACTTATGAATGGTATTGATGCAACAGTTGGTTATTCAAGAGCATTTGCTGTATCATCAGACGGTAAAACAATTTATTGGGCCGGTTATGATAAAGCAAATATCAAAGTTTATACCCGCGCAAGTGAATTTGATGCTTTTGCTTTAGCTGATTCTATGGCTGAAGGCGCAAGAGCAGAATCTTTTGCATGGGATAAAAAGAATAACAGTTTGTGGTTTAGTGCAGGTTCTGTAAATGATCCTCCATTTAACAGTTTCACAAAAGGCAGCTGGTATGCTTATGATTTTTCTAGCAAAGCAGTTATTGATAGCTTTAAATTAAACTTTGGTACTTATACACAAGAAGCTAGACCAAGAGCAATCGTATTCAGCCCTGACGGAAACACAGCTTATGTAGGTACTTTTGGTTTTGCAAATTTCCCAGCAGTTCAAGTATTTGCACGTGATATTACACCTACAACAGTAACTTTTAATGTTAACATGGCAGTTCAAATTGCTAACAGCAGTTTTGTTGTTGGAACAGACAAAGTATATTTGGCTGGCAGTTTTAACAACTGGAGCAACAACAGTACAGAATTAACAGATCCTGATAACGATAAAATATATTCAGTTGCAGTTCCTGATTTAGTTCCTGGAACAAGATTAATGTTCAAATATGTTAAAAATACATCAACATGGGAAGATGATCCAAACAGAGAATATATTGTACAACCAAACGGTTCATTTACCGATTATTGGAACAGAGATTTAGGCGGTGGAATAACAATCGCATTATATTTTACATGTAATATGGAATTAGAAGTTGTTGCCGGAAGATTTAATCCTTCAACAGACGTATTAAGTGCACGCGGCAGCTTTAACGGCTGGTCAGGTGATGCAACACTTATGACTCCTTCAGTTGGTGATCCTAACGTTTATGAAGGCGTTGCTAATTTTGCAGTTTCTCCTGATGACGTTATTGGTTATAAATTTGCTTATGTTACCACAGCCGGTACAACATGGGAAAATGGCGATAACTACAATTATACTGTAACAAATACAGATATAACAAATGGTTATGCTAACTTAGGTCACTCGTTTAACAATGCCGATTTATCAGTTGTTACACATCAACCAACTGTTATTAAATTTGTTGTTAATATGAATGGTGCTGTTAATGCAATTACAGTTCAACCTTTCCCAAGTATTACTAATGTATTTGTATGCGGTGCAGTAACTCCGTTAATTTGGCCTGATGGCGGATGGCCAAATGCAGATTCATTAAAAGCAATCTACTTAAACGATAGCGGTTTAGAAGGCGACTTAGTAGCCGGTGACGGTTCATGGTCAAAAGAAGTAACTTTCCCACAATATACATTAACCACTTTCCAATTTAAATTTGGAGCTAACTGGGGTTTGCCAACTAATGGCGGAAGTAATGATAATGAATCTTCAACAGGTGTTAACCACTCTATAGTAGATATGCCTAATGAAGCTACATACGTTGAAGCTCCTTGCGTTTGGGCTGATATGTCACCTTGTCCAATTGTTGGTGTTGAAAAAGAAAATGATAATTTACCAGTAACCTATTCATTAGGTCAAAATTATCCTAACCCATTTAACCCATCTACAACAATTAACTTTAGTATTCCAAAAGCTGGTTTAGTTACATTAAAAGTATATGATCTTTTAGGTCAAGAAATTGCTACTTTAGTTAACGAAGATTTAGCAACCGGTAATTACAATGTTAATTTTAATGCTTCAAACTTAACAAGCGGTATCTATTTCTATACAGTTACCTCTAATAACTTTGTAGCTACAAAGAAAATGATGTTAGTAAAATAAGATTTCTTATTTTATAGTATAAACACAAAAGCTGGCTGAATAAGTCGGCTTTTGTGCTTTTAAAGAGAAGATCTAAAGAAAACATTAATCCAAAAAAGTCATTAGGAATGAAATTATGGCGCATACAATTTGGAATAAACCACTAAATATATATAATATAACAATTTAATTCTTTATAAAGTATACCTCAATAGCAACAACTATTTACTTTTTAGGTGTTTGCATTTGCACTTTGGTTAAATACAAATATTTCAAAATCTCACGAATTCGGTATATATCCTGAGTAAGAAATATCAGTCACAGAGTTACGAAAAGTTTATAGCAAAATATAACCTCCAAACAAATTAAGCCCCATAGGGGCGACACGCAACATATAATAATAAAGCGTGTTACAGGTTTCTCGATGTCGCTCCGATGGAGCTAAAACAGATGTTGAGAGGGCTTGTTTTGCTATAAACATTTCGCCCAACAAGTGGGCTGATTTCTGAAAATATGTCATTTCCTATTTATTTATGCCCCGAATTTATACTGACAAATTACAAATTATTCCCAATTCTTAATCTCTAATGACTTATTTGGGATTAATCTTCAATATGGATAATGATTTACTTCTTTTGGATTGGGGGAGTTTAACATAAAATTGTGATTATCCTCACTTTTTAAATAATGATCAATTATATTTATATAATAATTTGACAAGGTGAAAGAATATTGGTAAATTAAATAAGAAAAAATATTTATTCAAAGGAGTAATTGTGAGGAATTATTGGATTAGTTTTTTAGTAGTTTTTTTAGCTTTTAACATAGTTAAAGCTCAATTTTCATATCAAGGTCTATTTCCTCCTCCAAATCCGGACACATTAAAATTTCAAACACAAGGTATGGCCGTTGACCCTGATGGTAAAGTTTGGGTTAGCAGTTATTCGAAATTAGATACGGTACATGATTCCAACGAATCTAAGGTTTACGTTTCGGCAATTTATGTTTATAATGCTGATGGTACACCTGCTTCTTTTTCACCAATCCGTATTTTAACCAAAGACGGTGTATCCGATACACTTAAAGGTAACGGACGTGGTTTGGGAGTTGATAGATATGGAAACATCTTACACTCACAAAGTCATCCAAATATGTTGTACAAAATTAATTTCCAGACCGGTGAATTAATGGCAAAAGCTACAATGCCCAGCACTCCAACAGCAGCCGTGGGCGATGCCGCAGGTAATATTTATTGTGCGTGTGTAGTCTCGGGTAATCCATTAATTATGTTTGACACCGACTTAAATGTACTTATAAATGGAATTGATGCAACAATTGGTTATTCAAGAGCATTTGCTGTATCATCGGACGGTAAAACAATCTATTGGGCCGGCTTTGATAAAGGAAATATTAAAATTTATACCCGTGCTGGTGAATTTGATGCTTTCGCTTTGGCTGATTCTATGGCTGAAGGCGCAAGAGCAGAATCTTTTGCATGGGATAAAAAGAATGGTTGTTTATGGTTTAGCGGCGGATCACAAAATGACCAGCCATTTAACATGTTTACAAAAGGAAGCTGGTATTCGTATGATTTAACAAATAAAACTTATGTTGACAGTTTTAAATTAAATTGGGGTAATTACGGACAAGAGCCTAGACCAAGGGCTATTGCTTTTAGCAATGATGGGAATAAAGTTTATATAGGTGCTTTTGGTGTTAATAATTTTCCGGCAGTACAAGTATTCCAACGAGATTTAACCCCAACTACAGTTACTTTTAATGTTAACATGACAGTTCAAATTGCTGACAGCAGTTTTGCTGTTGGAACAGACAAAGTATATTTGGCTGGCAGTTTTAATAACTGGAGCAGTAACACATTGGAATTAGCTGATCCTGATAGTGATGAAATTTATTCCGTTGCAGTTCCTGATCTGGTTCCCGGCACTAGATTATTCTTCAAATATATTAATAATACATCAACATGGGAAGATGATCCAAACAGAGAATATGTTGTACAACCAAACGGTTCATTTACCGATTATTGGAACACAGATTTAGGCGGTGGTATTACAATTCCTTTGTATTTTACATGTAATATGGAACTTGAAATTGTTGCCGGAAGATTTAATCCTGTAACTGACGTATTAAGTGCACGCGGCAGCTTTAACGGCTGGTCAAGTGATGCAACACTTATGACTCCTTCAGTTGGTGATCCTAACATTTATGAAGGTGTTGCTAATTTTGCGGTTTTTCCGGATGACGTTATTAATTACAAATATGCTTATGTTACCACAACCGGCACAAATTGGGAAAATGGCGATAACTATACTTATACAATTACAAATACCGATATAATAAACGGTTGGGCAAACCTTGGTCACTCGTTTAACAATGCGGATTTGTCAACAGTAACACATCAACCAACAATAATTAAATTTGTTGTTTATATGACCGGTGCTATAAATGCAATTACAGAGCAACCATTTCCTGTAATAGAAAATGTAGGTATTTGTGGTAATGCTAATCCATTAACATGGCCCGATGGCGGATGGCCCAATGCTGATTCATCAAAAGTTATTTTCTTAAACGATAGCGGTTTATACGGCGATGTATTAGCCGGCGACGGTTATTGGTCAAAAGAAATAATTTTCCCAATCTTTACGAATTTAAATATTGAATATAAATATTGTGCCAATTGGGGATTGCCATCGAATGGTGGAAGTAATGATAATGAGTTGGCAGCAGGAATTAATCACTCAATTATTTTGTGTAATAATTCCGAATTTGTTATTGCTAATTCAGTTTGGGGTGATATCTTTCCGCCCCCGTCAGTACATGAGGAGTTGGGTCCAAAACCGGCAAGTTTTAATTTAGCACAAAACTACCCAAATCCGTTTAACCCTTCTACTATAATAAACTTTAGTATTCCTAAAGCCGGATTAGTTACGTTAAAAGTATATGATCTTTTAGGTCAAGAAGTTACTACATTAGTTAACGAAGAGTTAGCTGCCGGAACTTATAAAACCGATTTTGATGCCTCAAACTTAACAAGCGGAATTTATTTTTACACAATTAGATCTAATAATTTTATAGATACAAAAAAAATGACTTTGGTAAAATAAGGTTAAATGTTAAAGGTTTAAGTTTAAGTTAAAAGATTAAATAATTTATAATTGTGAATTAAAATAAATTAATATTTTTTTTTGATCAATCAGGCAGGTATGGCCGGGGATAAAAATATTTAATAAATTATGGATCTTTTTTAGAAGCTGTTTAGCAAACCAACAATCAATAATATAATAAGTAAAGTTCCGCAGCAATCTTTTGTATTTATTACAAATTAGTCAATCTTTAAGCTTAAGTAAATTTAGGGCAAACTATAAGCCATTTAATTATTGGTAAAAAATAATTCAAATAAAGACAAAGAATTTTGCCAATTTTTCTTAAATTGCAATAATAATTTTATAATAATTGAGTAAATATGTACATTTTAGGTATATCTGCTTTTTATCATGATAGTGCTGCGGCCTTATTAAAAGACGGTGAAATAATAGCCGCTGCACAGGAAGAAAGATTTACAAGAAAAAAACACGACCATAGGTTTCCGGTAAACGCTGTAAAATATTGTTTGGAATTTGCCGGTATTAATATAGATGAAGTAGAATATGTTACTTTTTATGATAAACCTTTATTAAAATTTGAAAGATTGCTGGAAACATATTTGGCTTATGCTCCAAAAGGAATTAAATCGTTTATTAAAGCAATGCCTTTATGGATTAAAGAAAAAATATGGATGAAGGAACTTATTAAAAAGGAGCTAAATTATAAAGGTTTAATTTTATTTCCGGAACATCACCAATCGCATGCGGCAAGCGCATTTTATGCCTCCCCATTTCAAGAGGCTGCGTTTTTAACAATTGACGGTGTTGGAGAATGGACTACCACAAGTTTTGGTATGGGGAAAGGTAATGAATTAAAAATTTTAGCTGATATTAAATTTCCGCACTCGCTGGGATTATTGTATTCGGCATTTACATATTACACGGGTTTTAAGGTTAATTCCGGCGAATATAAAGTGATGGGATTAGCTCCGTATGGTGAACCGAAATATGTTGATTTAATATTAAATGAACTTATGGATTTAAAAGAAGACGGTTCATTTAAAATGAATATGAAATATTTTGATTTTGCAAGCGGTTTAACAATGACAAATAATAATTTTAATAAATTATTTGGCGGAGAACCTAGGAAGCCCGAAAGTAAATTAACACAGCGAGAAATGGATTTTGCAAGATCAATACAAGACGTTACAGAAATTATAATGCTTAAAATGGCCAAACATATTAAAAAAGAAACCAACTTGAAATATTTATGTTTAGCTGGGGGAGTAGCTTTAAATTGTGTGGCAAACGGTAAGATATTACGTTCCGGAATATTCGATGATATATGGATACAGCCTGCTGCAGGCGATGCGGGGGGTGCTCTTGGTGCCGCAATGTTTGTTTGGTATCAATACTTAAATAATCCGCGTAAGGCCGATAATAAGACCGATTTTATGAAAGGTGCTTATTTAGGACCCGAATATGATGACGAATATATTAAAACATTTTTAGATAAAAATAATATTGTTTACCAAAAATTTGAAGAAAAAAAATTAACCGAAAAAGTGAGTGATATTTTATCGGAAGAAAAAATTGTTGGCATTTTACACGGCAGAATGGAATTTGGTCCGCGGGCGTTAGGCGGCAGATCAATTATTGGTGATGCAAGATCAAAAAAAATGCAGTCAATAATGAATCTTAAAATTAAATTTAGGGAAAGTTTTCGTCCATTTGCACCAAGTGTTTTAGAAGAAAAAGTATCGGAATATTTTGAGTTGGATAGACCCAGTCCGTATATGTTATTGGTTGCGGATGTAAAAAAAGAACGGCAGCTTAAAATGAGCAGCGAAGAAGAAAAATTGTTTGGAATTGACAAGCTGAATATTATAAGAAGTGATATTCCTGCAATTACACATATTGATTATTCGGCCAGAGTGCAATCTGTTAATAAAAATACAAATCCGTTTTATTATAATATTATTTCGGAATTTGACAAAAAATATGGATGCGGAGTTATTGTAAATACATCATTTAATGTAAGAGGAGAACCTATTGTAGGTGCGCCCGAAGATGCATTTAAATGTTTTATGCGCACAAAAATAGATTATTTAATTTTGGGTAATTATTTGCTGGATAAAACTAAACAGCAAAGTTTGTTAAACGACACTGATTGGAAAAAAGAATTTGAGCTGGATTAAAAATGATTATTGAAGAAATAAAAAATATAAAAAAAACCAATAAGGATATAATCAATTTTGGATTATTAATTGGTGGAATAATTGCGTTTATAGGCGTTGTATCAATCTTTTATAATTCTCCCGCCTTTATGTATTTGATACCGATGGGAATGGTAATTATGTGTATTGGATTTATTGCTCCGGTGATATTAAAACCGATATACATATTGTGGATGATTATTGCGGTTCTGCTGGGATTTGTTTCAACACGGGTGATATTAACCATTTTGTTTTATCTGATAATTACACCAATATCAATTATATTTAAAATATTGGGCAAGGATCCGTTAAATAAAAAAATTGATAAATCAAAAAGCAGTTATTGGGAATATAGAGAAAATATAAAATACGAAAAAATAGAAACGGAAAGGCAATTTTAATATGAGCAAATTAAGTATAATATCGGAATTATGGGCATTTTTAAAACATCGTAAAAAATGGTGGCTTATGCCAATAATTTTCTTTTTAGTGTTATTGGGTGGGCTAATAATTTTAACTCAGGGTTCAGCTTTAGCACCTTTTATTTACGCAATTTTTTAAAACGATAAAAATATTGGGTGCATATTAATAGTCAATTTAAAAACGTATAATTGATAAAAATATTTATTCAAATAAATGTTAAACAACCCCATTTCAGGTAGGTTGTGTGAAAATTGGGGATAATATATCCAAAGGTGGCACGGCTCTGCCGTGCTGGTTGTTGGTAGGGTTTCATGTGGTTACAGACATGGCACTTCTCTGAAGTGCGCCTAAGTGACTAAATAAGCGGTAACTCATTGTATTGTAATATGTTGTATGGTATTAAATAATCCCGAAGGGATGACATGATTGTAGCAAAAGCAGAAAAATAACAAAAGAACCCTGAATGGGTGACATTGTCTTTTGTATCAAAACGAAAATTCTTCTATCATTCCCCAATTTTAACACAATCTGTCGAAGTCTGTCTAGTACAATTCCTACAATATATTATCGTGCAATTGCCTTTAACTGAGCTTGCAACTGTAATGCACCAGGGAAATTTGGATTAACACTTACACATTGATTAACCTTAATAAGTGCTTTATTTAAATTGTTATGTTTTGCATAAGCACCGGCAAGATTATATAAAATTTGAGCATCTGAATTATTAAAACCTAAGCTTTCTTCCAAATATTTTATACAGTTCTCAATTCTATTTTGCGATAAATCAATAATACCCAGCCACTTTGTATTAAAAGCATTGGGTGTAATTTGGTGTTCTTTTTCTAAATAATAATATGCCTTGTCAAATGCCTTTATTTTTAAAAGCTGATTATATGTAAGCTGATAATATTCAGTAATAATTGGATAAACATCAATTAATAAATCCATTTCGTAAATAAAATCTTCAGTTCTGCCATGTGCCAAATACCAGGCGGCTGCGCTTCTATGAGCTTTTTCCCATGTCATTTTACTGTCAATAACATATAATGACAAGCTATCCAAATAATTCCTAATGTTAAATTTATTTAACACTTCGGGAAGGGGAAGTTGTTTTTCAATATACGGCCAGTCACATTTAAGAATTGTAATTCTGTAACGCGAAATTAATGAGTCAAGATGCGAAAATTTTAATTTTGATAAAGCGAATTTGTCTTGTTCATCCATAGTGATATTTGCAGAATATTTTGCCGGTAAATAATTGCTTTTTACCATTTGATCAAAATATAATTTGCCCATAAAATTATAGCCGCCAATTGTAGGGTGCAGATGGTCAGTCATTAAATCATCACCGGGTACTCCATATTTGCTTATAGCGCAAAAGCCGGAATCTATATTAACTACAGGAATTTTATATTCTTTTCCCAATTCAGAAATAAGATTGTTGATTTGTTCGGGAGCTCTAAACCGAAGTATATCCAAATCTTTAGCTTTTATAAATAATTTTTTTGCTTCCGTAATATTTCCTTGTGCAAGTTTTTCTTCGGCTTTTTTATAAACTAACATTGCGCTGGCAGTTTTACCCGATTTATCGGAAATAAATGGTTTTTGGTCTAACAAATTACAGGTTAAATTGCCCATAATTACAGGAATTTTATTCTTTTTTAGCATATCAAGCATATCGCGCATATTTCCTTCAAACTGTTTTAACCCTAAATCAAAAGTGGTTGAATTCAAAGGAATGTATTGATCTTTGGCCATACGCGACATAAGTGTGCCATGTTTGCCTTCGTTGCTGCCTGAAAATAGTCCCATTGCAGATTTAATGGTGTTGCGCAATAATTCTACGGTTTTATATTTGTTAAGGGACAACATCAAATTAACTACACCTCTATAAGCTCCTAAAGATTCCATTGAGCCTACGCCAAGTGCGCCATAATATTCGTTATGTCCTGTATAAAAAATAACAAGGTCCGGTTTTTGTTCAATTACACCCGGTAATAAATCAAGTAAAGTATAAGTATTTATTGCCGACATTGCAAGATTAACCATTTCGATGTTTTTCTCGGGATAAAGAAGCTGCAGCCTTTTTTCAATATAACGGGGAAAGGTTCCGTTGGGCGAGGAAGGAAATCCTGCGGCACTGCTTTCGCCAAGCACAAAAACACGAAATGTGTTGGGACGTTTATGTATGTAAAATAAATCTTTTGATGAATATGGAATCCCTTTGGTTGAATAAAAATAACGATAAGCAATATCGGGATTAAGCATATATTGGCTGTCGGTAACTTTAACCCATTGCTCAATATTTTGACCATAGTTAAACATTCGTAAACCGAATTCAAGCAATATAAAAAATAAAATAGGAATTAATACGGCAATTACATAAAACCATTTTGGAGTTATTCTTTTTACATTTACTACTGCCGGATTATTTACGGGTTTTATATTCTGCTTTTTAGATTTGTTAGCTTTTGTGCTCAATTTTCACCAATAAAATTTAATACTAAAATACTAATATGAAATAAATAAGTAAATAAAAATAATTAGGTATTCGTAATTATCCAAATAAATGAGAGAAGAAATGTTGTTCATACCATAACATAATGAACAAATTGCTGATGTTTCTGTTTTAAGCAAATCACTTTTACATTATTTATTTAACTGAATAAGGGCGCTTTTAATTAAATCTTCCAAAGTAATTGCGGGTTTTTCATCAATTATTTGTTTTATAATTTTTTCGGATATTTTAGGGGAATAACCTAACATATTTAAAGCAGAAACGGCATCGTTTTTAACTGTGTAAGCTTTTGTAGAAAAAGTAGAAGAAACTTCATCGGCAATTAAACCCATTTTATCTTTAAGCTCTAAAATTAATCGTTCGGCGGTTTTTTTACCAATACCCGGTATAGCTTTAATTCGCGCGGCATCACCAAATTGAATAGCATTTTTTAAGTCATCGGTTTGAATTCCCGAAAGAACTCCAAGGGCTAGTTTTGGACCAATTCCATTTATGGAAATTAATAGTTCAAACATGTCCTTTTCGTTTTGCGAATGAAAGCCATATAAATCCAAACCATCCTGTTTAACACTAAGATATGTAAAAACAGAAATAACATTGTCGGCCGTGTTTAGCTTTTCGTAAGTGTTTAAAGAAATATGTACAATATAACCAACACCGTTAACATCAATTAACAAACGTGAAGGAATAAGCGAAATAATTTTTCCGGTCAAGTACCCAATCATATTAGTTACCCCTTAATTATTAAATGCGGATTTGCGTCAATAAAAGACTTCCACGAACCACTTTTTGTATTAAAACTTTTATATCTGAACGCATGACAAATAGCAGAAGCTAAAGCATCACTTTCGTCCAATTTTGAAAATTCTTTATCCAGCCTAAGAAGAGTTTTAACCATAAAATTAACTTGTTCTTTTGAACTTGAACCGCTGCCTACAATGGATTTTTTTATTTCACGCGGGGAATATTCGTTAACAGAAAGCTTATTATGCGCAGCAGCAAGAATAGAAACACCACGGGCATATCCAATCTTTAAAGCTGATTGCACGTTTTTTCCAAAAAATGCTGTTTCAATTGAAAATTCGGTTGGTGAAAATTGTATTATTACATTGTGAAGTTCGTTATAAATTATTTCAAGCCTTTCAGCCATTGACTGTTTTGATGATAATTTAATTATCCCTGAGCTTATATATTTTAACTCTTTATCGTAATGGATAACCCCGTAACCTGTAAATAAAGTTCCGGGGTCAACACCTAAAATTATCACAAAAATGTCCTAAAAATATTATTCGGCAAAATCGGCGTTGCTGTAAACGTTTTGAACGTCCTCGCAATCTTCTAAAGCATCAATTAATTTCATTACTTTTTCTGCTTCTTCGCCGCTAACAGTAATAGTATTTTTTGCAAGCCACTGTAACGAAGCGTTATCAATATGAAGACCTTTTTCAGCAATAGCTTTTCTTACTGTTTCAAAACTTTCAATACTTGAAGTAACTTCAAAAAAATCTTCTTCGGTTGATAAATCATCAGCACCTGCATCAAGAACTATTTCCATCAAATCATCTTCGGTTTTCCCTTGAGTAGCTAAAGTGACAACACCTTTTCTATCAAACATCCAAGCAACGGAACCGGCCTCGCCAATACCACCGCCATATTTTGAAAGAAGATGTCTTACTTCTGCTACAGTACGATTTTTGTTATCTGTAACACTTTCAATCATAATAGCTACACCTGCGGGGCCGTAACCTTCATAAGTAATTTCAAGGTAGTTAACACCTTCAAGCTCGCCGGATGCTTTTTTTATTGCTCTATCAATATTATCTTGCGGCATATTTGCTCCTCTTGCGTTATCAACAACAAGACGAAGACGCGGGTTGCCATTTACATCCGGTCCACCCTGTCGAACGGCAACAGAGATCTCTTTAATAAGTTTAGTAAATACTTTTCCGCGTTTGGCATCCAGAACGGCTTTTTTCCTTTTAATTGTAGCCCATTTTGAGTGACCTGACATAAATACTCCTACTTTTTAATCATTATTTTCACTTATTCTAATGTCTTTAATCCTCAGCTGAGGATAATTTTTTCCGTCTTTAACAATTTTATCAATTGTGTATACAATATCTATTAAATTTTTATCTTTATCAATATAATCCGCAAAATAACTAAGATTAAAACCAATTGCATCAAAAACTTTATCACTTTCGTTTTGTTTAATAACTAGAACTAAATGATTTGTACCAACAATACGAGGAGGGTAAACAATTTTAACTTTTTCCGTCAAAAATGTCGGCCGTAAGTTGCCCGGTCCAAACGGAGCAAATTGTCCAAGTATTCGTACAAATTTAGGTGTAATTTCGTTAAAAGTTAATTTAGAATCAATTAAAATTTCGGGCATTACACTGTTTTCGTTTAATGTTTTTCTTAAAATTTCAGAAAATCTTTTTCTGAACTCATCAATATTGTGTAATTCCATTGCAACACCGGCAGCTGCTTCGTGTCCGCCAAACTGAAGAAGCAGGTCGTTGCATTTTTCCAAAGCTTCGTAAATATTAAATCCCGAAACACTTCTTGCGCTTCCTTTAGCAACTCCGTCAATAGTAGTTAACATAACAGCGGGACGGTAATATTTTTCTACTAATCTGCTGGCAACAATACCAATAACACCGGGGTGCCAATTATCATCGTGCAAAACAATTCCCATATCGGTATTGAGATTGATTTTAGTGTTAACCATATCAAGCGCATGAGAATAAGTCATTTCATCAATTTTTCTTCTTTCGTAATTTTCTTCTTCCAGTATTTTTGCAAGCAAAGCCGCCTCAGCATGATTGGAAGTAGTAAATAATTCTACCGCACGATTTGCGTCTCCAAGTCTGCCTACAGCATTAATGCGTGGTGCAATTGTAAAAACAATCTGTCCGGCCGATAAATCGCCGGGTTCCATACGCGAAATGCGTATAAGTGCTAAAATACCCGGACGAGGATTGGAGTTGATAAGTTCCAAACCTTTCATAACCAAAGTTCTGTTTTCATCTAAAAGGGGAACAATATCAGCAGCACCGGCAAGCGCAACCAAATCCAAATATTGCAAGGGGTTATCTTTTTTGCCAATTTTATGACCTATAGCACGTGTTAGTTTAAATGCAACTCCGGCACCCGATAAAAATTTAAAAGGGTAATTGCAACCGGGTTTTAATGGATCTAAAACGGCCAAAGCGGCGGGCAAAACTTCTTTTGGTTTATGGTGATCGCAAATTATAACATCAATGTGAAGTGTATTAGCGTATGTTACTTCATCAACAGCAGTAATACCGCAGTCAACAGAAATTAACAAACTTGCTTTTTTTGCTTTTATTAAATCTATGCTGGTAATAGAAATTCCGTAACCTTCAGTTAAGCGGTTAGGAATATAAATAAAAGCATCAGCACCTAGATCTTTTAAAAAAAGATACATTAACGAAGCAGCGCAAGTACCATCAACGTCATAATCGCCATAAATACAGATTGTTTCGTTGTTGGTAATAGCTTCAATAACCCTATTAGATGCTTCGTTCATACCATCCATTAAAAACGGATCGTATAAAGTATCTAAAGTAGGACGGAAAAAGCTTTTTGCCTCAAAAAACCCAGTAACATCCCTGTGTATCAGCAGTTTTGCAAGAACGTTTGAAACATTAAGACTGTCCGCCAAAGCTAATACAGTGTTAATATCAGGTTCGTCTTTAAAAATCCATCTCTTTTTGAGCATTTTCCTCGTCAAAAGGCGAAGAAAGATGATGATTCATTCAATAAGCCGGATTCTGTATCTGCAAGCAGATAGCAATTATTTATCTAGTTAATGGATTACTCCATTACTCAAGCGGTCTACCCGAAAAGATTTCAAAGCGAACAACCTTGTTTCCGTTACCGGAAAACTTTTCATCTTGACCTTGCTCCGAGTGGGGTTTTCAGTGATATACATAAAGTATACTCCTTTTAAAAAGGACCACCTATATTACTATAGATGCGGTAGGCTCTTAACCTGCCATTTCACCCTTACCCTAAAAAGGGCGGTATATTTTCTGTTGCACTTTCCGTAGCAAAAAGCTTGCGCTTTAAGCCCCCGGGCGTTACCCGGCACCCCGTTCTGTGGAGTCCGGACTTTCCTCTACTCTAGTAAGCATACTAAAAATAGCAATTGCCTTTTCTGAATCATCAAAAATCTTCTACCTAATTAATTAATTTTACATTATTTTCAATAATTTAAATATAATAAAATTAATAGCTTAAGTCATTAACAAAATAGTTAATTAATTTTTTATTTTAACGGATTGTTGTACTCGATATTATTTATATGCTCAAATGTGGCAAGTTCAAGTGCTGATGTTATTTAATGATATAAGTAACTAAATAAAGAAATATTACGAGAAGAATTAAATTATTTTTTGCTTTTGTGAAGTTTAGGATATAAAATATTTTCCAAACAAGATAGCTGTTTATTAATAGCGTTGCGAATTTTTTCGATATTTAAGGAATTTATTAAATCATTAGTGTTATGCCCCTTTACATAGATTCTATTTTTTTGCTTAAATAAAAATTTGATTTTTTCCAAACCAGTATTTCCTTTGATTTTGTGCGGTGATTTAATACCCAAATTAATACATATTCCATCTATATCGAACAAAAACCAATCTTCAATCATTTTCTCTGCTTTAATATGATAAACATTTGTAGCATTATAAGAATATAATTTTACTTCAATTTCTACCCAATTAATGGGTGGTTTGGCTGAAAATTCAAATACATCAGTATCGTAAGTGAGAAAAATATAATAATTATAATCAGGATGCTTTTTGCAAATTTCATTATTAAAATATGCTGCTGCTTTCTTTTTGAAATTTCCAATACACTCTAAATTTTTAATAATGATTGTGCATTTCGATTTTTTATACTTTTTTACATAAAAGTCAATAAGTCTCAGATAAAACAGCCTATCAGTTTCACCCTCAGTAAAAATAACACACATATTTTTTTGTGATAGAGACAATTAAAAATCCTCATTTCGCATTTCAAAATATTCATTTAGAAAATCTTGATCATCCTCCTTTCTTTGTAAAATGTCAAAAAGATAATCCCCAAGCGAAATATCTTCTTCATTTACAATATTTAAAATGCTCTTTTGTTTTGCATATTTTAATTTCGAAAAACATGCAAGTCCTTTTGTGTTTGGAAGACCTAAATATGCAGAATTAAGTGGTAAATATTGTATTAAATATGGGGAATGGCTTGCAATCAGTATTTTTATATTTGAAGCTATTTCAGTAAGGATAATTAATAGTTTTTGCAATAATTTCGGATGAATTGAATTCTCTAATTCCTCATAAGCTAATAAACAAGTTCTTTTTTCGTCTTTACTAACAACTAACGCTAATATGGCTAAAATTCTTTTAGTTCCGGTTGAAAGATAGCCGATTCCCGTTATTTGATTGTTGTTAACTTCTTTAACTCGCAAATCATAAAGTTTCTCGGGTAATTCAAATGGGGGATCTTTTATGTTTTTGTCGTTTGCGATTTTTTTTAAATCAATTTCAATTGGCTTGATATATTCAATCTCTGGAATTAAATCAATGAAGGAATTAACTAAAAGTTGATATCGTGAAGGTTTGTCTTTTTTAAGAAAAAATAAAAACTTTAAAATATTTCTGCCATCATCTAAATCGCCGGATGGATCGTTGGAGATGTTAATTCCTTCAACAAAAAAGTCGATTTCGAATAACTTAGAAATATGTAAATCCATTGATAACATGTTTAATAAATAACTGTTGTAGAAAAGGGTTTCAAGATTAGCGATTTTATTTAATAATAATTCATCATTATTTATTGATATTGGAGTATCGCATCTTCCTTTCTTTGATGATAAGTAGGTTGCAATGTTTTTGTCCCTTTTAAATAGAAGTTTGAATTTTGAGTTGGGAGTATCTCCTTTTACAGAAAAGGATTCGTAAATAATTCTACCACTATTCTTTTGGGCAGTTTTTTTCCACTCCAGCTCAAAACTGTATTTCATAAAAATGCTTTCTTCTTCTCTTAATAAGTAAACAATTTCAAAAATAAAATTTGAACTATCAATAAACTTGTTTATTGGAATCAAATAATGTGAAGATAACAAATTCTTTTTATCTTTTGAGTTTGAATTAATAAACCTTTGGGCAAAATCTATTCCATCCAGTAAATTTGACTTGCCATAATTGTTTGGAGCTATTAATGAAGTGATTTTATTCCCCTCAAAATTGATAGTGGTCCTTTTTATATTCTTAAATCCACCGATAGTTATTTCTATTAGTTCCATATACATGTGTTGTTTCTTTTGCGTATGTTGTGTTAATTATGGCAAAATTAACTAAATTATCATTATTATGCAAGAAAAAATTGCGTATCTTAAAAATATTTATTATTCTTGCACTAAATATTCTAACAAAATTAGAATATTTTCTATTAAATTACTCAAAATATTAAATTTAATTTGCAAAAACATTTAAAATAAACTACATTTAAATAATTAATTTGTTCTTTATAAGTTTACGGTGTCCTTTTTAAAAAGGAATAATAGGGAATACGGTTTTATTCCGTAGCTGCCCCGCAACTGTAATAAGCGTAAAACACAACAATATGTCACTGCCTTTTAGGTGGGAAGACGTTGTGTGTTGCTTAAAGCCAGGAGACCTGCCGTAAATATGTATAGTCAACCTTCGTGGGAGAGGTTAGATTTATAACGAAAAGTATTTACGCTACAGTTCTATACTCTTTTCTTATTTGTCATTTCATTATATCCGCGAAGAATTTTTAATATTAAACAATGTTTTTTTATGCATTTGTGTAAAAATTTAACGTTTGTTTTATTTATGCTGAACCTTTATGTTTTTGGCCAAAATAAAACAATATTTATTGCGGATAATAATACCAGATTAGGTATTCCTAATGTATTTGTTATTGGTGCAAACATAAACTGTGTTAGCGATAATACCGGCAAAATAATTATTAACCAAATTAACAATGCCGATTCAATACTTATTTCCCACATTGCGTACCAAAAAATAACAGTAAAAAATGATTGGTTATTTAAACAAGACACTGTTTACCTAAAATTAATAAATATTGAAACAGGTGAAGTTAAAGTAATATCCTCTTTAATTGATAACCAATCCAATGTGCAAAAACTGGAAATAGATGACCTTAAAAAATCGATATATCAAACAACAGGTGATTTATTAAAAAATGAATCTGTATTATACATAAAAGATTATGGCGGTTATACAGGAGTAAAAGCAGCTTCGTTAAGAGGTTTAGGAAGCGAAAATACAGCAGTATTATTTAACGAAGCACGTGTTAATGATTTGCGCACCGGAATGTTTGATTTTTCACTTGTTAGTCCCTTAGGTATAAATAAAATTGAGGTTTATAAAAATTCCGATTTTGAATCGTCTGAAATTACAGCCGGAGGAATAATAAAATTATATTCAGATGTTGTAGCTGATGAAACAAAACTAACAGCCGGAGTTAAATATAATCCTGAATCATTAACTTCGTTTTTTGGTACATACCAAAACAGATATAAAAAAATAGCTTATTCCATTAATTACGAAAGAGCATATTCTTCCAATAATTACAAGTATATTTTTGAAGGGGAAAGTTATAAAAGAAAAAACGCATTTTTTTCTAAAAGTTTTATAGGCGCAAACTTAAATTGGACTATAAATAAAAACACTTTAAAATTTTACTCGCATTATTCAATATTAAACAATGGTGTTCCCGGTTTTGTTGTTACAAACAATACTCAATCAAGCTGTGCTTCAAATAATTCAAAAGTATTTTTGGCTGTATTAAACAATACATACAACATAAATAGTATTTATTCAATTAATACTCTGGTTTCTTTTAATACCCAAAAATTAATTATTAATGACCCTTTAAAACAGATATTTTCAAATAAGACTGTCCAACAATCAAAATTAAACGACTGGGCAGCTCAAATTAGATTAAAGTATGTAAAGGAAAACTTTAATCTAAATGCTGGATATGAGTTTTTGTATTCGGATTTGACTAATGATTTGCCGATTGAACACGATATAACTTTATTATTAAATAAAAAGACAAATAAGTTTTTTAGTTCTTTTAATTATAATATCAAAAACCCTATATCATATTTTAATAATGTAATTTTTTCGGGTACATGTTTTTATGAGTTTTCAAACGAAAAAATATTTGAAAAAGATTACAATTCTAATTTTTCGTATCGGTTTGCAGTTGGCGTCACTCCTGAATTTATCAACAATTTATATATAACACTTAATTATTCAAATTTATTACGTACTCCTTCATTTAATGAACAATTTTATTCCAATTTATATAACGCAAAGGTTTTACAAAAAGAAAAATATAAAAGCTGGGATATTAACTTAGATTACAATTATGATATTTGGGGGAAATCCTCAATATCCATATCGTATTATGATATGATAAGCAGGGATAAAATTGTTTGGGTGCCATCGCGCCAGGCATTACAGGTTCCTAAAAATTATGCGCATATAAGGTACAACGGGTTTGAAGCAAACTTAAACAATAATTTTTTTGATTTAATCAATTTTAATATTATTTATAATTATACCCGGGCACTTAATAAAACATTATTGTATAATGGGGATAATTCGTACAATAAGCAGTTAATTTACACGCCGGAACAACGTTTAATTTTGAATGTGTCGGCCATTTACAAAAATTATTCACTTTCCGTTTTTAATAGTTTTGTGGGTGACAGGTATTATACTGCCGATAATGACCGCAATAATTTATTGCGGCAATATTATATCTGCGACTTGGCAGCATCGGCAAGTTACAATTTGCTGGATTTAAAAAACACGGTTACGCTTTCTATTTCAAACATATTTAATAACGAATATTTTGTCATTCAATCGTACCCAATGCCATTAAGAACATTTACGTTAACATATATTTTGGAGTTGTTATGAAAAAGATACTATTATTTATATTGGTTTCGTCTGTTTTGTTTGTATCGTGCGGAAAAGATGACGGAGTTGGTCCAACACCCGTTGAAACAAAATTTAAGGGTGTATTTATTGTAAACGAAGGATTATACAGCCACAATAATTCTACAATTTCATTTTATAATCTTGAAACACAATCTGTTTCAAATAATGTTTATTCTTCGGCAAACGAAGGAATAAATTTAGGAGATAATGCAAACGATATTGAAGTGTTTGGAAATAAAGGATATTTGGCTGTTGATAATTCCAACAAGATTGAAATAATTGATATTAACACTTTCAAAAGTTTGGGAAGCATCGATCTTGGGGTTGAAGGAAGTCCTCGTGATGTGGTTATTATTGACTCAACAATTGGTTATGTGACAAGTTTATATAAGGATAAGCTTATTAAATTTAATCCTTCCACAAAACAAGTTATTAAAGAAATTGGAGTTGGTGCTAAACCAGAAGGAGCCGTTTACAGTGCGGGGAAAATTTATGTAGCCAATTCGGGTTTTGGGTATAACAATACAGTAAGTGTTGTTGATATTACTACTGATATGGTTGAAAAAACATTAGTTGTTGGAGATAATCCTCGTTTTGTCCATAAAGGAAACGATGGAAGTGTGTATATAGTGTGCAGCGGAAAATTTGACGCGGTTGGAAAGGGTGGAGTATATAAAATTAATACTACCAATAATGTTGTTTCCGATTCGGTTATTATAAACAGTAATCCTGGCGAATCGTGTTTAATAACAAATAATAAAATGGTTGTAGCTAATAATATGGGTTTATTAAAAGTAAACTTAACAACAATGACTGCGGATGCGGATGTTTTTATTTCAAGTATGGCTATTAATTCGCTTTATGGCGTGATTTATTCTATTGCGTTTGACAGCGTAACGGAGCAGCTATATTGCGGAAATCCAAAAGATTTTCAACAAGCAGGAGAAATAATAGTGATTGACTTAAATGGAGTTGAACAAAAAAGATTTGATGTTGGTATAAATCCCGGAACAATATTGATATTGCATTAAAAACAATGCTGCATTATATAACTAATTAAATAAAATACTTGAATTGCACAAATAAGTTCATTAATTTATAACTAATAATTAATAAAATGAGTGAACAATGGATATAAATATTGTTAAAGAATTTTTAAGAAAAATTGTGTTATTTAAGGAATTGAATGATACCGAACTTGAGTTGATTACCAATTTAATTGAAGTTAAAACTTATGAAAAGGATTCGTTTTTATTTAATGAAAATAATCCAAGAAAAAATTTGTATGTGATTTATGAAGGAGAAGTTGAGTTATTTAAAAAAACTCCTTTTGGTGACGAAAAAAGATTGGCGTTTTTTAGCAGATATGATTTTTTAGGTGAAGGTGCGTTGTTAGATGATTCCCCTCACTCAACAAGTGCTCGTGCACTATTGGAATCAACGATATTTGTTTTAAGCCGCGAAAAATTCCAAGATTTGATAGATGATTATGGATCAATAGCAGTAAAAATATTTGCTCATGTTGCAAGGGTAATTTCGCGCAGAATGAGGCAGACAAACACACGGGTTATAAATGTTTCCGCCCAGTACGAATCGGGGAGAACCAGAACCGAACATGACCTTTTGGGTGACAGAGAGGTTCCTTACGAATATTATTATGGTGTGCAAACCTTGCGTGCATTGGAAAACTTTAATATCAGCGGAGTTGCAATATCATTTTATCCTGCCATTGTTGAAGGATTGGCAATTGTTAAAATGGCTGCCGCAAAAGCAAATTACGATTTGGATCTCCTTTCCAAACCTGTTGCCGATGCAATAGTACAAGCTTGTAATGAAATTATTAACGGTAAATTTCATGCTCAATTTGTTGTAGATACTATTCAGGGCGGAGCCGGAACTTCAACTAACATGAACGCAAACGAAGTTATTGCAAATATAGCTTTAGAAAAACTTGGGTATGAAAAAGGGGATTACAAATATTGTCATCCTAATAATCATGTAAATTTATCGCAATCAACAAATGACGCATACCCCACAGCCGTAAAAATTGCATTAATTAAAGCAAACAATAAACTTGTTTCTGTTCTTAAATTGTTAATTGAATCATTCCATAATAAAGGAAAAGAGTTTAGTAAAGTACTTAAAATGGGAAGAACTCAATTACAGGATGCGGTTCCAATGACTTTAGGCCAAGGTTTTGAAGCCTACGCCTCAACGTTAAGCGAAGAAATAAGCCGACTTGAAGAGAATGCAAAGTTGTTTTTGGAAGTTAACATGGGTGCAACCGCTATTGGCACGGGAATTAACTCTGATCCCGAATATAGCGCAAAAGTTGTTAAACACTTGCGTGATATTTCCGGTTTTAAAATAGTATTAGCTCCTAATTTAGTTGAAGCTACACAGGATACAGGCGCATTTATTATGTATTCGTCCGCAGTAAAACGTCTTGCTGTAAAATTAAGCAAAATTTGCAACGATTTACGTTTGCTTTCGTCCGGACCTCGGGCTGGATTTGGAGAAATAAATTTACCTAAAATGCAGCCGGGTTCTTCAATAATGCCGGGTAAAGTTAATCCGGTTATCCCTGAAGTTGTTAATCAGATTGCTTTTAAAGTTATTGGCAACGATTTAACCGTTACATTAGCAGCCGAAGCAGGACAACTTGAACTTAATGTTATGGAACCTGTAATTGTTCAAAGCACATTTGAATCGATTGAAATGCTTAAAAACGGTATGACAACATTAATGTACAGATGTATTGACGGAATAACCGCAAATGAAAAAAAATGCCGCGATTATGTAATAAACAGTATAGGAATTGTTACAGCATTAAATCCTGTATTAGGATATGAAACGTGTACAGTTTTAGCACAGGAAGCTTTAGAAACAGACCGTGGTGTTTACGAATTAGTGTTAGAAAAAAATCTTTTAGCTAAAGAAGTTCTTGATGAATTATTAACCCCTGAAAATATGATTTCCCCGCAAAAGATGAGCAGGGAATAAATAGTTTTGTTTGGGTAATATATTTGTATAAAAAAAGCTGTCATTTATTAAATGGCAGCTTTTTTAATTATAATTATAAATATCTTATTCTAAAATAAAAATGCCTTAATTCCAATACTTAAATTAATTCTATCTCCTGTTATCGAATGGCTGTGGGAAGATAATGATTCAACCTGATAACCAACTTCTCCTGCCAGACCTATGGCATCGGAAATCATAAAACAAATACCGCCGCCAAAATATAACTGAGAACCTGTTATCGAATTACTTCTGCTGACATATAAAAAGCTTGCATTTACAAACGGATGCAATTTTTTTTCACCATCACCCCAAAAATAACCAAGTTGAGGCCCAAGGCCAATTTGTGAATAACTTGCACCTCCTTGGCTTATATTACTAAATAATACCTTCCCGCCAACTTCAAATCCTGGTGATGTAAAAAAACCGAAATCCGCATTTAATTCAACAGTAGTTAATCTTTCTTCGTGACTGTTCTCGTAAATGTCGCCGCCTGCGCTTGAAAACGAAAAAGAGCCGCTTATAATTTTGCTTCCTTTATCCGTTGAGTAAGATTGAGAATAAATTGAAACGTTAAAAATAAATAAATAAACAAAAATTGAACAAATGAATAAATTAATACTTTTCATCTTTACCTTATAATGTTGTTTTAAAAAGTTCTAATTAAACTTAAATTAGAGATAGAAAATAATTTTGTAATAAACTTAAAACAAAAACGCATTAACACCAAAAGTAATACTAATACAGTTGCCTGATTCCGACACTTCGTCATATTTCACTTTTTCATATTGATAACCGGCTTCGCTAAATAACCCAATAGTATTTGAGAGCATAAAACAAACTCCGCCAGCGGCATAAATTTCATAACCTGAGGTTGTGTATTCCCATGATTCGGTTTCACCCATGTATGTATAACTATCTTTATATTTACTGGTTAAATACAAAATGCTGGTTGTTAAATAAGGGTAAAAACTTTTTTCACTTTCTCCAAAAAAATAACTAAATTTTGGCCCAATACCAAATTGATTGTTGCTGTATTCACCTTGGCTGCGGTGGTTAAATAATATATTGCCGCCAATACATAGGCCTGGTGAAAGGAAATAACCAAATGTACCGTTTAATCCTATTGATAATAAATTATCCCCTTCGGAATTTTCGTGTAAGCCGCCGCCCGAACTTGAAAACGTAAAAGACCCGCCAATAATTTTACTCCCCTTATCAATTGCAAAAGATTGAGAATAAGTTAAACTGTTTGAAATTAATAAAAAGATAAGTGCTAAAGTGCTAAGTGAGAAGATATTTTTCATAAATTTACCCCAAATTGTTAGATTATATTTATCGAAACGTAATAATTATATCAAACTAATATTAAAAAATACCAAAATAAATATTTATAACATAACAATTAAGTTTACAAATCTGTGATTAAATAGTCAAGAAATAATACAAAAGTGTTAAAAATTATAAATTGTAAAATTTTGAAATGGTTTTGGCTTTTAATATTTTAATATTACTTAATTTTTAATTTGGTGATTATAAATGACAGAAGAAGAAAAACAAAAAATAAAAGATGTTTTTAAGCTGCAGAAGGAGGAATACAATAAAAATTCCTATACTGATAAAAAATATAGGGTAAATAAACTATTATCACTCCTTAAATTGATATATGAAAGCCAAAAAGAAATTAGTGAAGCTATTTACAAGGATTTTAAAAAACCGGACGAGGAAGTTAAATTAACCGAAATATTAACCGTTATTGATGAAATTAAATTTGCTATAAAAAATATTACCAAATGGATGAAATATCAAAAAGTAAAAACACCCATTACTTTATTTGGCACATCAAGTAAAATACTTTTTGAACCAAAAGGGATATGTTTAATTGTTTCACCATGGAACTTTCCGTTTCAGTTAGCTTTATCACCGCTGGTTTCGGCAATAGCGGCGGGAAACAGAGTAATAATAAAACCTTCGGAATATAGTCCAAATACATCTGCATTAATAAAAAAACTAATTAATAAAATATTTAGTGCCAGTGAAGTTGAAGTTTTTGAGGGAGACTATAATACAGCCTCTGTTTTGCTTGATCTTCCGTTTGACCATATATTTTTTACCGGAAGTAGTGCGGTTGGAAAAATTATAATGGAAAAAGCCGCAAAAAATTTAAGTTCTGTTACTTTGGAGTTGGGGGGTAAATCGCCGGTTATTATTGATGAACATTGTGATATAAATAAAGCGGCAAAACGAATTACTTGGGGCAAGTTTATTAATTGCGGGCAAACCTGTATTGCTCCTGACTATATTATAGTCCATGAATCTATTCAAAATAAATTAATTGAAAAAATTAAAGAAAATATTATCCATTTTTACGGCAAATCAATTAAGGAATCAGCCGATTATGCGCGAATAATAAATGAAAAACATTATTTGCGAATTCTTGGGTTAATTGAAGAGGCAAAACAAATGGGGGCAAATGTTTTATTTGGTAGTGAAAATGATATTAATGATTGTTATATTGAGCCAACAATTATTGGTGATGTGAACTTAAATATGGCCATTATGAAAGAAGAAATATTTGGACCTGTTTTACCTGTTTTGACTTATAAAACACAAAACGAGATTTTTGAACTGATAAATAAAAATCCAAAACCCTTGGCATTATATGTTTTTAGTAAAAGAAAAAAGTTTATTGGTGATATATTGAACAAAACACAATCCGGAAGTTGTTCTATAAATGATGTTATCCTTCATTTTATAAATCCCAATTTACCGTTTGGAGGAGTAAATAACAGCGGAATAGGTAAATCGCACGGTTATTACGGATTTAAGGAGTTTTCAAATGAAAAGGGAATATTAATGCAGCAAAAATTTTCAGCCATGGAATTGTTATATCCTCCTTATACGGATAATGTAAAAAAAGTAATTAACTTTATTGTAAAATATTTTTGATTTTAGGTTAAAATTGAAAAAAAGAAAAAAAATAAACAGAAAAATAGGTTTACCTGCCGGAACAATTACATATTTAGGTAATAGACCCGATCTATTAACTAAAATGAGTTTGATTGAATACGATAAAGGCGAATGTGTAATACGTGAAATTAAAAATATTAAACATCTGGATACTGAACTGAATAACGATGTTACACCAAAATTACGCTGGCTGAGGATAAACGGCGTTGGTAAAACAGAATTTATTTCCGAATTATGTACATATTTTAAAATACATCCATTAACAATTGAGGATATATTAAACCCGTTTCAGCGCGCAAAAATTGAAGATTATGAAAATTATACATTTACGGTTGTAAAAAATGTGTTTTTTGATAACAGCGATACTATTGTTGTTGAAGAAGTTGACATTGTTTTAATGGGTGATTTAATAATTACTTTTTATGACAATGAACAAAATCCATTTAAACAAATTGATGACAGGCTTTTAGGTGGTAAAGGTTCTATCCGTAATTCAATTGATTATTTATATTACATAATAATTGATTTTTTAGTTGATAATTATTTTTCGGTGATGGATGATTTGGGTGAAAATATTGAAAGTTTATATGAGGAGTTGATTGAAACTTTTGACAAAGACGGGCTTTGTAAAATAAAAAATGTACAAAAAGAAATGCATAAAATCAGGCAGGCAATTTTCCCGTTTCGCGAAGTATTAAACAGACTGCAAAAACAGGAACTGAATTTTATTAAAAAGGAATCTTTAATATATTTTAGGGATATTTCCGACCATTATTCGCACATTATGGAAACTTACGAAGCAAATAAGGAATTAATTTACAGTATGCTGGATGTTTATATGTCTGGAATTAGTAATAAATCGAACGAAGTTATGAAAGTATTAACAGTTATCTCCACCATATTTATGCCTTTAACCTTTATTGCCGGAGTATATGGAATGAATTTTAAATATATGCCCGAATTAGAGTACAAGTATGGGTATTTTATTATATGGGGTATAATGATTATTATTGGAGCAGCGTTTGGATTATGGTTTAAAAAGAAAAAATGGTTTTAATTTTAACGAGGTAAAATTTTGATAAATAAATTATTAACACAGTCGTATTACGGAAATACGTTATTGCAATACATTATTGCCGCCGCAATATTAGTAATAAGTTTTTTTGCTATTAGACTTACAAAATATTTTGTATCCAAACATGTTGTTAGAATAAATGCTGCTGAAGAAAAGGCACTAAAATTTAAATTGTATAATATTAATAAACATTTAATACCGTTTTTATATCTTGGGGCTATTTATTTATGTATTGAAAGTTTAACAATTCCTAAAAACATAGAAAAAATTATAAGTAATACTTTTATTATTATTACAACATGGTATATAATAAGGTTTGCAAGCCAGGTTGTTAAATATATTCTTTCCGGATTTATTGATAAATCGGATAATGAAAGCGATAAGAAAAAAATAAAAGCACTTACATCCCTTTTTAATGTTATAGTTTATGTTTTAGGACTTTTGTTTTTATTAAATAATTTGGGCGTAAATATTACTGCAATAGTTGCCGGTTTAGGTATTGGCGGTATTGCGGTTGCTTTGGCGGCCCAGGCAGTTTTAGGCGATTTATTTAGTTATTTTGTTATCTTTTTTGACAGACCGTTTGAAATTGGCGATTCAATTACAGTTGATACAAAAGTTGGAACAGTTGAAAAAATAGGCATTAAATCAACAAAAATAAGAAGCCTTACCGGCGAATTAATAATAATTTCAAATTCAAATTTAACTAATGCCAGGGTACATAATTTTAAAGCACTTAAAAAACGCAGGGCAGCATTTAATATTGGGGTTAAATACGAAACAAAACTTGAACAGTTAAAGGCTATTCCGGGTTTGGTTGAAAATATTATTTCGAGTTGTGAAAAAGCTGAATTTGACAGGTGTTCGTTAAATAATTTTGGCGATTTTAGTCTTAATTTTGAGGTTGTATTTTTTTATGACTCGCCCGATTACAAAGAATATATGAATGCGCAAACGGGAATTAATTTTGCAATTATTGAAGAATTTGAAAAACAAAAAATTGAGTTTGCATACCCAACACAAACGTTGTTTTTGAATAAAGGAGAAGTTGTTAATTAAATAACGTGTTTAAGTGCAAAAATCGATTGCAGACATGAAATTTGTCCGAAATTCTAATTTGATGAAAATATTTCAACCCTGAAAAGGGGAATCAATTGTAGGGTAAAATGATAATCCGGTAAAGCAATAATTACCCTAATTGCGGATTGGATAATCTTAAGAACGCTGATGACACGGATTTGGCGGATAAAAATGCAACCCACTCTGGGGTTGTGGAGCGTTTGGGGTTTTTGCGGATTACAAACATTCCTCTTCTCCGAAGAGGGTATTATACGATTAAATTATTAGCTGATTTGGCTACAGTTTAAATGTCTTCTGCAGAAATCAAAGTTTCTACAATCTTTTAATTCATCATTCACCATTTATAATTCGTAATTTTCTTTTAATCATGGTAATCATAAAAATCATACGAATCACAGTTCGGACAATTTCAAAATCACCCATATCATAATCCCTACAATGGGTTTAAAACAAAAAACCCTGCCATTACTGACAGGGTTTTTGCGAATTAATGTCTTAACTGTTCCGCTTTTGCAACATTAATTTTTATCTTAATTTTTCAGCCAAAAAGTTTAACAGTTTAGGAATTTCAACACGTACTTGTTCCATCGAATCACGTTCGCGGACTGTAACTGTTTGGTCGGATAATGTTTGAGTATCAACAGTAATACAGAAAGGGGTTCCAACTTCATCCATTCTTCTGTATCTGCGGCCAACTGCACCTTTATCATCAAAAAATACACGCATAAACGGACGTAAATCAGCTTCAATTTTGCGCGAAATTTCGGGCATGCCGTCTTTATTAACAAGAGGGAAAATAGCTGCTTTAATTGGAGCAAGTTTTGGATTAAACTTAAGCACTATTCTTTGTTCGCCGTTAACTTCTTCTTCGTTATAAGCATCAACTAAAAATGCCATAAACGAACGGCTTGCGCCGGCGGAAGTTTCAATAATATATGGGAAATATTTTTCTTTTGCTTCTTCGTCAAAATATTTCATCGATTTGCCGGAAAACTGTTCGTGGCGGCTTACATCAAAATCGGTACGGTTATGTATACCTTCAATTTCACCCCAGCCAAACGGGAATAAATATTCAACGTCTGTAGCTTCTTTAGCATAATGGGCTAATTTATCTTTAGGATGGTCGTGATAACGTAATTTATCGGGCGACATACCAAGTGATTTATACCATTCCAAACGGGTAGCTTTCCAATAATCGTAATGTTTTTTATCGTCTGCGGGTTTAACAAAATACTGCATTTCCATCTGTTCAAACTCGCGTGTGCGGAAGAGGAAATTTTTTGTGTTAATTTCGTTACGGAATGCTTTGCCTATTTGAGCAATACCAAACGGTAATTTTTGACGGCTTGCGCCTTGTACGTTTAGGAAATTAACAAAAATACCTTGCGCTGTTTCGGGACGTAAATAAATTACGTTTCCTTCCTGTTCAACAGGACCTAAAAATGTTTTAAACATTAAATTAAAACTGCGTGGTTCGGTAAAATTGCCTTTATTGCCGCATTGCGGACAATTAATAATAGCAAGCATTTTAACGGCTAATTCTTTATTTTCCAAAATAGATTCAAATGCACTTGCTTTTGAACCATTATTGGCTAAAATTAAATCCAAATCGGATATAAGTTTTGTATCTTCAAGAGTTGATTTTAATTCATCAACGGATTTTTCTTTTTTCTTGTCTGCTATTAAATCGGATAAAGTGTCTAATCTAAAACGGGCTTTGCAGCTTTTACAGTCAATCATTGGATCTGTAAAATTTTCAACATGACCCGAAGCTTCCCAAACTTTAGGGTGCATAAGAATAGAAGCGTCTAAACCTTCCACGTCTTCGCGGTAGGTCATGGCTTTCCACCATTCTTCTTTAATGTTGCGTAATAATTCAACACCTAACGGACCGTAATCCCAACAGCCGTTTAACCCGCCATATATTTCACTAGATTGAAATACAAAACCTTTACGTTTTGCCAATGATACAACTTTATCCACAACGGAATTTTGAGCATTATTCTGTGCGATAGCTAACCTCACTAATTATTTTTTTACTTAAAGTACAAATATAACAAAAATTAAAAAAATATTAGGTAATTGTTAATGCATTGTTGCAATTTAAATCCGCATTTTTTTACTTTTTACAAATAATTTTATTATTATTACAAACCGACTGCTATTTTTAACGTCTAAATAAAATATTATTATGTGTAATTATAAATGGTTTTTTAATAACAAAACAAGAGAAAAATTATGAAGGGATTACGGTTTTTTATTCTTATGTTTTTACTGTCAATTACGGCTGTTTTTGCTCAAAATAAAAAAGATTCTGTGGATGCAGGAATATTTAACGGATTAAAGTGGCGCAGTATTGGCCCTGCTTTTACTTCGGGTAGAATATCTGATTTTGCTGTTAATCCTAATAACCATAGCGAATATTTTGTTGCGGTTGCAAGCGGAAATGTTTGGAAAACCACTAACAACGGTACTACATTTGACCCTGTATTTGATAATTACGGTGCTTATTCAATAGGATGTGTTACAATTGATCCAAGTAATCCTTTTGTTGTATGGATTGGTACCGGTGAAAATAATCATCAACGTGCTCTAGGATATGGCGATGGTGTTTATAAATCTGTAGATGGCGGAAAATCATGGAAAAACATGGGATTAAAAGATTCCAGACAAATTGGTGATATTATTGTTGATCCTCGCAATTCGAACATTGTTTTTGCAGCTGCCGAAGGTTCAGTTTGGGGTCCCGGAAAAGAAAGGGGTTTATATAAAACTATAGATGGTGGTAAAACCTGGAAAAAAGTTTTAGAGATAAGCGAAAATACAGGGGTTAATAATGTATTGTTTGATCCCCGCAACCCTGATGTAATGTATGCAACAAGCGAGCAAAGAAGAAGACATGTTTTTACTAAAATTGGAGGCGGGCCAGAATCCGCTGTTTATAAATCGGTTAATGCCGGTGAAGCCTGGGATAAAATTATGGAAGGACTTCCCGGTGTTGATATTGGCGGAATGGGTATAGATATTTCTCCGGCTAATCCTGATGTGCTTTATTTAATCGTTGAGGCGGCCGAAGGAAAAGGCGGATTTTTCCGATCAACCAACAGAGGCGCAACGTGGGATAAAATGAACAGTTATACGTCGTCGGGACAATATTTTAACGAAATTTGTTGTGATCCCAAAGATGTTGATGTAGTATACTCCTTGGAAACAGTTTCAAAAGTAACCAATGACGGAGGAAAAACATGGAAATCGATAAGTATTAATGACAGACATGTTGATGACCATGCTCTTTGGATTGATCCAAAAGATACGCGTCATTATTTAATAGGCGGTGACGGCGGAGTTTATGAAACCTTTGATTTAGGTGAAACATTCGATTTCAAAGAAAACCTGCCGGTAGCTCAATTTTATCGTGTAACAACTGATAATACAGAGCCGTTTTATTATGTTTATGGCGGAACGCAGGATAATAACAGTTTAGGCGGGCCTTCGCAAACAATAAATAGCGATGGAATTGTAAACAATGATTGGTTTGTTACTAACGGCGGTGATGGTTTTTGGAGTTCGGTTGATCCGGTTGATCCAAATATTGTTTATGCCGAATCGCAATATGGCGGAATGGTAAGATATGATAAAAAAAGCGGTGAAGCTATTGATATTCGTCCCGAACCAAAAAAGGGGGAATTGACTTATAAATGGAATTGGGATACTCCTTTGTTTATCAGTCCGTTTAGCAATACCCGATTGTATTGTTCCGCTAATAAAGTTTTCAGAAGTGATGACAGGGGCAATACATGGCAGATAATTAGTGATGATCTTACTGCCCAAATTGATAGAAACACATGGAAAGTGATGGATAAATATTGGAGTTATGATGCTGTTGCAAAAGATAAATCAACTTCATTGTATGGTACTATTATTTCGTTATGCGAATCCTCAGTAAAGGAAAATTTATTGTATGCCGGAACCGATGACGGTTTAATACAGGTTAGTGAAGATGCTAAAACATGGCGTAAAATTGATGAATTTCCGGGAGTACCCGAAAATACTTACGTAAGTGATATTTGCCCATCAAAATTTGAAGAAAATGTAGTTTTGGCTTCATTTAACAACTTATTAAGAGATGATTTTAAACCTTATCTTTTAAAAAGTAACGATAAAGGAAAAACCTGGAAATCAATTGTCGGAAATTTACCTGTCAACGGTTCAATACATGCAGTTGAGCAGGATTTTATGAATCCTAATTTGCTTTTTGTAGGTACGGAATTTGGAATTTATTGTACTACCGACGGAGGAGAAAATTGGGTGCCGTTAAAATCAGGTCTACCAGTTATTCCTGTTAGAGATATAACGATACAAAAACGTGAAAGCGATTTAGTTATTGCTACGTTTGGTCGAGGTATTTATGTGATGGATAATTATTCGCCGTTGCGTTATACTGAAAAAAATGTTTTAGATAAAGAAGCATATATATACCCAATTAAAGATGCATTGATGTTTGTAAAAGCTTCTTCGGGTGGTTCGTTGGGTGCAACTTATTTCAAAGCACCAAATCCCGATTTTGGGGCAGTATTTACTTATTACGTAAAAGACGTTCCTAAAACTTTAAAACAGGAAAGGAAAGAAGCCGAAAAGAAATTATTTAAGGAAAGCAAACCAATACCTCAGCCAAGTGATAGTTTATTGTTTGCCGAAAGAGAAGAAATAGCCCCTTATTTTGTTTTTACAATTACCGATGATATGGGTAATATTGTAAGAAAAATAAATACTCCGGCAGGGAAAGGAATACAAAGAATTGTTTGGGATTTAACATATCCAAGTTTAAGTCCTGTTGACAAAGTTGATAAGTATGATCCGGTTGCTAAAATGAGGGGAAATAATTTAATTATGCCCGGTACATATAAAGTAAGTTTAACAATGGTTTCACGTTTGGGCATTAAACAAATAGTTGAACCGGTTGAATTTAAAGCAGTTCCATTAAGAAATACAACATTGCCCGTTGAGGATAGAAACGAATTGATTGCTTTTCAGAAAAAAAGTAACGAACTTGCAAGAACCGTATGGGGAACTAATAAGTTCTTAACGGATCTGATTGAAAAAATTAAAAGTATCAAACAGGCATTAATAAATACTCCAAGCGCACCTGCGGAATTATTTGCAAAAGCTGACAATGTTTATTTTAAATTACGAGAAATTTCGCGTAAGTTTGAAAGGGAATCGGATAGTCCAAGTGCTGAAGAAAATCAGCCATCACAAGTTACAATTAACGAAAGAATGAATGTTTTGGCTTACACACATTGGCGTTCAACATCTAATATTACTCAAAACGAAAAAAACGCCTACAATGCAATTATGGAACAATTCCCTCCATTGCTGGAAAACTTAAAGAGTATTTATAATGTTGATATTAAACAAATTGAAACTCAGATGGAAAAATGCAATGCTCCTTATACACCGGGAAGAATACCTGAATTAACAAAATAGGATAAAAATAATTATGAATTATGAATTATGAATTACCTCCGGTAAATAAATGAGCCATTGTTTTGTTGTTTTAATTGGTAGTAAAATGTGAATAATAATCCCCCTCATGTGATGGGGATTATTAAATTGAAATAAAATAAATAAAATATTTATAATAATTATATATTTTATAAACCATTTATACAAAGTTAAGTACCATGGAATTAACCAGAGAACAGCTTAAACGTGAAATGTTTGAACATTTGAGATGCGAGAAAAATTCATTGCGAAGAAATAATAGTGGAGATAGTTGTAATTGCCAATCATCCAAAATTGTTAAAAGTTCCCATTGTTGAGCATAAATAGACTGGGTGAGAATTGGGAAAATAATGGGTACAAAGTTGGTACGGCTTTACCTTGCTGGCAGCTGGCGGTGTTGTACGTTATTACAAACACTCTTGTGGAAATAATACAATAATATACATGGTTACAACAAGTTAATATTTTAGGTGCTTATGCCGATTTTGAAAATAAATTATAAATGGGTTTTAACTGTAGCATAATAAAAATAATTATAAATTGCCTTCGGTTATTATATGATGCTATATTTTACAGGTTTTAATTCATAATTCACCATTTATAATTAATAATTATTTGTTAAGCACCATTTTTTTTACCAAAACCGTATTTCCTAAACTTATAGCATACAAATATACACCGGATGCAACAGGTTTCCCAAAACTGTCCTTTCCATTCCATTTAACTTCATAGGTTCCGTTACCGCGTACATCAACATTTAACACACAAATCAATTCACCAATACTATTGTAAATATTAATATCAGCCATTTGGTAAATGTATTTATTTACATTAAACCGAATTGTTGTAGAAGGATTAAACGGATTTGGGTAATTACCAAGCAATTCAAAATCTTTAATAATTAAAATATTTTGCTGATCATCATCAAAAATACCGCCCGTTGTAGGAGCACCACCCGAAAAACTGGTAAAATCACATATAACCCCATAGGTTTGGCTAATTGCAACAATTTGATCAAAAATTACACGGGCTTGATCGGTATTCGCGCCACAATTGTAATATTGAATTAAAAGGCTCTCCATTTTTTTCTTTGCCCAAATTTTGGGCAAAAACTGATAATTAAGGTTGTTAAAACTGCTTAAATTAAATGAATAATTATATTCAACAGCATTTCCGAATGCTGTACCGGATAATTTGATATTTATTGGAACAGCATCAAAATAACGGCCGGAAATTATTAATTGTTTCCCCCTGTATAAATCCGGTGGAGTAACAGGATAAACTTCATGAACTAAGTTTGGCTGAAAAGTGATTTGTGGATTTAATAGAACAGGATTTCGGATAGCTAAATAAAATTCTGTTATTTTTTTTAAGACTGCAGTAGTGTCCAGTAAAGCAACCGAACCATTATTACTGGAAGCAATTAAACTTAATAATTGAGCATCAACAGATGGTCCGATTCCAAAATTATTAATACAAATAGTACTTCCGGTTGATGCAATTAAATTGTGAATATAAGTGTTAAGCAAATTTATATTAGTTATTCCAACTGATGGTTCACCGTCTGTAATAAATATAATTATGTTTGCAAATGGCTCACCAGTGTTGGCAAATTGGGAAATTGTTGTTTGAAATGCACCTGAAATATTTGTTAATCCATTTGCTTCTAAACCCAAAATGTAGTTTAATGCGGCAATTTTATTTTCTTCGTTAAATTCAACATGCTGCGGTTTAAACGAGGAAACGGTATCTGAAAAAGAAATTATATTAAACTTGTCCCCTTCATTTAAATTATTGATAATAAACCGGGCCGCTTCTTTAGCTTGTGCCATGGTGCTGTCGTACATACTGCCCGATTTATCAATCATTAAAGTAAAACGTTTATTAATTGTATTGGTATTATCACTAGGATCCGGTTCAACAACAAATGTAAAAAATCCGTTTCCATAATAATCGGGTACATTTTCTACAGGTATTGAAGTACTAAACCCGGCAAGTCCTAATTCGTCTCGGGAAATGCTGTAATTCACTTTATAATTTTTGTTTGCCGGAGCTTCAAATTTACGATAATAAATATTGGCTTGATTGCCATTATTTGTTATTGACGCCCCAGAATGACTTGTGCAAAAAAGGCTGTCAATTGTTCTATCGGAAGTTAATGAAAATTTTAATACCTGCGAAAACAAAACTTGCGATTGAATTTTGCTGTAATTATTTGGATATTCAAAAAATACTTTCCCAAATTCATAATCCAATAATTGTACATAACTAAGTTCAACAATTAGGGTGGAATCGGCTTTTATTTGGTTGGGGATTTTAAAAAACAAAGGTTTATTTCCCAAATACTCAAGAATATCTTCGTCACTATTTGGACCAATCTGAGAAGTATCTTGTGGTGTAGCAGAAATATTTGCCTGATACCAAATCCCATCTATTTTCCATCTTAATTGAGTTGCGTTTGCTCTTTCATCAAGCGGAAAAGCATAATTAACATTTAAATTAATGCCAAGGTTATTTTTATATTCCTGTGTGGTTTTAATGATTGCTACCTGATTATTAACATTTACGTCTACAGTACTGTTCATTAAACGCAGACATGTACCATTAATAACATTGTAAATAGCTAAACCATTGGCCAGCATAGGAATAGTACTCAAAAAAATTAATAAAAATAGCGCTCTTTTCATTCTTCACTCTAATGGATTTATTTGCTATTTTAAATTAATAAAAAAATACTATCGATACAACAAAAGCAGGCAGGATACTAAAAATATTTAATATAAAAAAACGCAGACATTTTTATTTGTCTGCGTTCTTAAATCTAAATTTGACAATTTTAGATTAAATAAACATCAATATTTAATTCTATTTACTGAGAATCATTTTATTAGATAAAACTTTATTTCCCAAGTTTAAACAGTACAAATATATACCGGAAGCAACTGTTTTACCATTAATATCAGTTCCATTCCATCGAGTTTCGTAAGTCCCTTTGCCTTGCAAATTTACATTTAATACATTAATTAATTCGCCAAGGGAGTTAAAGATATTGATTTTTGCAAATTCTTCGTTATTGTCATTTACGGAAAAACGGATTGTTGTGGATGGATTAAAAGGATTTGGATAGTTTTGAAGTAAAGAATAATTTGATACTATCTGAGTCTCGTCTTCTACGCCAACTACACCAGGTTTAGTCCAGCTAACTTTTGTAACAGCTATTACGCCATTATCAGGTGCGGATGTATCAACAGCGGTAATTGAAACACTAAATCCGCTTTTTGTAACAATAGTATAAGAAACCTTCCTTCTATGTGAACCATCAGGCGAATATATATATTTATTGTCTTCTCTAATTCTTAATGCCTGCAGTACATCTCCACCCGGCATTTTTGCCGTACCATAAGCATCAACTTTATAGGTTACATTATGTGATTCGCTATATGAATTCATAGGATTTCCATTCATAGTAGAACCGGCAGTAAATGTAAATACATCTGTCCATTGCGAATTATAAGTTGCCGGGAAAACAATGGATGCATTACCCGGAGTATTTGTCATTTTAGTCTTTATAAGATATATAGCATATGTATATTCCATAGCTCCGCCCAAAGTAACAAAACTTCCGGAAGATAAATTTGCATAAGTATAATAATCTACCGCTACACCTCCCATTCCCGCCATTGGAGTTTTGAGAACAATATTAGCACCCGGAAAGTCAGTAGAAAAAGGAGATGATGCAACATCAACACTGGTAAATAACTGTTGAGTGTGTGAAGCTAAATTGGAAAAGTCCCAAGTGTTATTGCCTGGAGCGCCTATATTCAAGCTAGTTGTCAGAGTATCTTGGTGGCTGACTAATGTACTTCCAAGGCTGTAATAATTATTAACATCGGTAGAAGTCATGGTTATTTGAGCTTTTGCTACTGACAATAGGCAGATAAAACTCAGAAAAATAGTAAAAACATGTTTCATTTGAACTCCATATATTATTTGTGTGAATAATTTAACAAGTTAATATTACAAACAAACAAAACACAACATAAGTCAAATAAAAATAGTCGGTATGTCAAACAAAAGATAAAGTATTACAAACAAAACTAAACAGATTAAACATCCTATTTAACAAAAATACTTAATTATTTAATATAGTCAAATTTAAACTTATTTTATTAACGTCATTTTTTTTACTTGTATGAAGTTGCCGGCTGATAACCGATAAATATAAACACCTGACGAGAAGGTAGACCCGTCAAATTCTTTAACATAAAATCCTTTGTTTAAGTATTCATTACATAATACCTCAACACGTTCACCCAAAATATTAAATACTTCTATTTTAACAAAAGCGTTGCTAGGAATTGAAAATTGGATTTTAGTAGAGGGATTAAAAGGATTAGGATAATTTTGTGAAAGTGAATAAGAAACAATAGTATTTGTTTCTTTTAGTTCCGTAAATATATCGTTAATAGCTCCGGGTGTACCATTATTTAAAGAAGCTTTCCAGCTGGCTGCTAATGCATTATCTAAATCAGGATTAATTAAGGACAAAGAAGCACCATTTCCGTCAGGACCTTCGGGCCATGGTAATTTATCATCAAAAGTTAATGAATCAATGATATTTAATCCAGAGTCGTATAATCTTACCAACTCACCGCTGCTGCTTAAACCAAAACTCATGTTACCAATAATATTTGTTACACCTTGAAAATGATTTTTAACCAATAAAGTATCTTTACAAATAACCAAATAATCTTTTGGTTGTATAAATGTATTGTTTGGAAAAATAAAAGAGTGAGTGTCATCCTCATCTTTAAAAATCCAGCCGGAAATATTAATTGAATCCAAAGAAGAATTATATAATTCAACCCAATCATCAGTATCAAAACTTGAGGATGAATTGTAGTTAATTTCATTAATAACAATAGTGCCGTAAGTAGTATCTTGTTCAAATATAGCTTTAAGGCTATCCATCCCGTCAGGAATTAATAAAATTGAAGTGCTATCGGAATTTGATTTACCCGACCATTTTAAAAATTTATATCCTTTGTGAGGTATTGCGGTAACTAAAACAGGAATATTCTTAAAATACACCCCATTCCACGGGTACGAATCCACATGTAATCTGTTTATTTTTATTTGACCTTTGCTAATATCATTAACGTCTAAATTTATTATACTGGTGCTTTGTAAACCGAATTGTTGTATAAAAAACAAACGGAGGTAAGAAATCCTGGAATTGGCAAATGTTCGTAAGTAGTTAACATTATTAAGCCATTGTGAATAATTGAAAGCATTATATTTTGCTATATGTCTGAAAATTTCGGGAAGATATAAATTTTTCATTGAATCAATTTTTGCAAGCACAATCTCTTTTTTAAAAATAGAATTTGATAAATCCGCAAATCGATTAATAAAATCATATTTAAATTGCTCGTTTTCAATTAATTTACGAAGCAATAAAGTTGACCAGGGTGGATTTGGCCAATTGGGAACATCTGATGCCAAAGCGGCGTCAAGTGAATTTAAAGTGTGGGCAGAATTATCATATAACCCAAATGAAAAGTCCGTATCAAACATTAACCACCGCCATTTACTTGTATCACTTTGTGTATTCCAATATTTAATATTATTTCCGGGCCAATCGGTATTTGCATAATAAATTTGTGCAAGTTCATAATCTGTGAAATTTTCAACTTCCATCTGCGTTTTTACAAAGGAATAATTGCTGTTGTTACTTAAGTTGTTTTGCGTAATAAAGGTAATTAATTCCAAATATCTTTCATTTGTTCCCTGTACAATATCACTATTGTTTTCTAAAATATTTATTTCATCCGGCAGCAAATTATGATGCGCAGCCAAAAAATCCTCATTGAGTTTTTCTCTGATATTATGAATACCCCAATATTTCCCGTTTATATAAACTATGGATGGCCTGCCAGCCATTAAATCCAAATCGAGACTTTCCACAAGATTTTGCATCAATAAATCTCTAAACATTGTACTCCAATAATCCTGTCCCGAATTTCGTAAAATAAAATTATTGAATTTTGTTATATTCCTATTTGGAAATAGTTTATATTCAAATTCTTTATTTCCGTATTCTCCTCTTGCAAATAATGCAAGCGATTTTTCAGGCAAAGCCCTGCTCCAATTACCGTGAATTTTTAAGCCGGCATTCGATTTGTATTTAGTAACACCGTCCGTTTCAAATATTTCAAAATGTGCCGTTTTTTCCCAATCCTGCCAAAAATTAGCACCATAGTAGGGGAAAGCAGGATCATAATTGTTGCCTAAAACATAAATGCCTGTTTCATTATCCCATAAATTTTCGGGGTTAGTTGAGATAGACATAATAGGCATGCTGATATTTTCGTTAATCAAATAAGTATTTGTAATAACCTCGCTGGGCAATTTACCTAAGCAGTATCCAATAAATCGTACCACAGTAGTTTGTTGAATATTTAGCGGAGTAGTATATTCAACAGCATTTGTATCAGGAATTGAGCCGTCTGTTGTGTAAAAAATTTTTTCAATAAAATTATTGTTTGTTACAGCTAAACTAAGTGAATTGGTATAAATACCACCTTCGTTATCTAATTGAGGCGCCTGTGTAAAACCGTTATATCCCGATATGGAATTTAGTCCCTCGGGTGTAGGATTGTTATAATATAACCAATTACTTAAACTGTCAGGATTCCTTCCGTACGAAATATCGGAAACTAAAGGAGGGACTGTTAAGGAATCAATTATTTGTGCATTGTTATCGGTTAAAAACAGTTCTTCACCGTCCGAGGAAATCTTAAAATTTGTATGCAATCGTGGAAAAGTTAATTCAAGCTGAGGATTAATATAACTTGTATCTTGTGATGTATAATTTAATCCAAGAGTAAAAAAAGGAATTAATGTTAAATCCGATGATCCTATTGAGTTGTTATGTACTTGAATTGCTAAAACATTTTCTCCCTGTATCAAAAGATTTGATAACTGCTGTAATTCGAATGCATAAGGTTTTCCTCCCGAATACATGTTTGCTTCAACGGAATTAACTGCTCCTCTGTTATATCCAAAAAATTCTCCCTCGTTTCCCATATTCTGACGTGTTAATTCTATTCCGTTTAAATAAGCAATAAATCCGTCATCATAATCAACATGTAAAAAGGCATCAGTAATACCCGATGTATCAGCTATTGTAAATGTTTTTCTCAAATATAAAGAAAGGGTAGCAGGAATAATTGTTGAATCGTCATTATCTCCGTAACCAAAACCGCTGGGTCCCGAACCCCACAAGTTATCATTATATCCTAAATTTTTCCAATTTGCCGGAGGTTCGGAATTGAATATTTTATATTTCCAATTATCTCCTTTGTTAATAACTGTTTGCCAGCTGCCTATAAAATTGCTTCTGTTTTTGCCCGAAGCGAATATTAACAAATAACTGTTTGCTTTTATTGTAATATCAGGTAAAATCCATTTATTTAATTCGTTTTTATCATCACTAAGCGAATAACCTTTTAGATTAATATCATTATTACTGTGATTAAATAATTCTATCCAATCGGATGATTCGTTATCCTCATCTAAAATTGTATTAAGATTTGTTGATTGAACTTCGTTAATTAGAATTGTTTGTGAATATAAAAAATTGCTGATAAAAAATATTAGCAAATACGAAAAAAAATGAATAGGATTTGTTTTCATCTAAAATGGGACCTTAAATATATAATATTAAACTAACTTTAAATTGTATAAGCAAAATAACCCAAATTTTTGAATTATACTTGATTAGTTTGACTGTTTTTTTGTTTTTAAATGGTATGTGCAATAATGTGCAATTAATAAAAGGATAAAAAAACCGCAGACGGTAATTCCTGAGTTTGACACATGGGAGCTGTAAGTTATTGTAAAATAAGAATAATTATAAAAATAGTTGCGGAAATTGCCACTACAATTTTGATTTGTGCAAATGAAGAGGACTATATTTATAAATAGAATTTATAGCTTCATATAGTCTATTATCTGTTCCTCGTTGAGTAAATTGCCGGGTTGTTTTATCCTTAATAAATCCATAATTTTCGATGCAAGACTTTGACATTTTGATTTCATATAAAATGTTCGTCCTTCTATTTCTATTTTGCTAAACTCTAAACTATTCAAAGCTTCTTTTATTTTTTCTGCTGAATAATCTATTTCTAAACGTCTTAATCTTAATTCTAATTCTCTTTCAAGCAAGAATGCTAAAAAACATACAACAAAATGTCCTTCAATATGTTCGTTATTTCTAAGAAATATTGGTCTCGTTTCCATTGTGGTTTTTAATATCCTAAATGATTCCTCGATTTTATATAAATCATGGTATTTATTTATGACTTCCAATGGGGACATATCTAATTTGCTATATTGTATTGCGTAATACCCGTCAAATCTTTCTTCGTTTTTTATTTTTTCTATATCAAGACTTAATACCTTTTTTTTCTCTTCTTTAACTTCTTCGTGTATATATCTCTGGAACCCCTTCTTTTTATTCAAGGACGATGTGTCTTGCCGATCAATTATTTTTTGTGCTTTTTCAATTCCTCTTAATCTGTCACTTTCATCTTTACGTGCCCGTCTTGTTGAAAATGTGCAAACTAATTTTTCTGTTAAACTTATTTTCTCTCTTTTTGTAACTTTATCATTATTATCTTTTTCTTCATATATAAAATTATATTTGTGATCCATTACCTTGTATTTATATGATTCGTCTTTCTTTTCGGTTGGTATTTCTTCATAGTTCTCTTGAGATAATATTTCAGTTTGCACTTTTCCGGTCATGTTTCTTATTCTTGCACTTACTACATAATCAAACCCCGCTTCTTTTATGTCCTTAAGATTGATTTTTGAATTTAATCCCTTATCTGCAACTATTATTACTTGGTTAAGTTCAAACTTCTCTTTTAACTTTTGTAATATCTTAATCATTGTTTTTCCATCAAAGGTATTACCCGGAAATAATTCATAACCTATTGGCCGTCCCTCATTATCTACCAATAACCCCATTACCACTTGTACTTCGTTTATTTTGTGTGCTTTACTAAATCCATAGTTCCTTAGTTCATCAACTTTTTGGCTCTCATAATGGAACGTTGTAACATCATATAATACAATATCAACTTTCATATTAAACAAGTTTCTGTTCTTCTCAAATATATCTCTTTGTATTTCCTCTTTATTATCCGATAACACTTTTAAGCTACGATATATATCATGTAATTCAGATTCGTTGTCGGTAGCCAAGTAATGTTCTCTATGGTTGTAATGATATAACTTTGATGACGGCTGCATTAATCTGTTTATTACTAATGAAAAGATTATATCGACATATTCATACTTTATTTTTTTACTGATGTTTAAGCTTTTTAGTAATTCGGTTATTGAAAACTTATCCCAAAGTTTTTTATAGGCAATGTATCCGTAATTTACTCTTTCTTTTTCTTCTAATGTGGTTATATCGAGTTTGTTTGGTGCTCCTTCATCCGGCAGGTATTTGTGTAGTGATTTAACAATATTTCCCAATCCGTTGGCTAATAGAAAATCTAGTCTTCCTAAATTGGCAAAAACTTTATGTTTAATGTCATCACCTTCTCTATAGCTTTGAACTATTTGTAAGTAGGTATTTCCTTTTGATATGGTAGATTTAAGAAACATATAAGCCTCGAAAATATTTAAGGCAATATAATGATTATACTACTTTCTGTCAATAGTTAACTTATTCTAATACAATACTATTGTGTGATTATTAATTATTCCCCACATAAAAGTTTATACTACATTTTTTTCGCAAAATCAAAAAAATCGCTGTAAGTTGTTGTTTTATATAGCGCCATCTTCATTTTTTGCTCTACATGTGTCAAACTCAGGTGAATAGGATTTGTTTTCATCTAAAATGGGACCTTAAATATATAATATTAAACTAACTTTAAATTGTATAAGCAAAATAACCCAAATTTTTGAATTATACTTGATTAGTTTGACTGTTTTTTTGTTTTTAAATGGTATGTGCAATAATGTGCAATTAATAAAAGGATAAAAAAACCGCAGACGGTAATTTATCTGCGGTGTATAAAAATAATATAGATTAATTTCTATTTAATTAATAACATCTTTTTGTTTTGCATAAAATCGTTTACTTGTAAAGAATATACATATATTCCGCTTGGTAGATTGCCTGCATCAAAAGTAATTGAATAATTACCTTGTTCCTGAGTCGAATTTACTAAAACAGCAACTTGTTTTCCTAATATGTTATAGATAATCAAAGATACGTGACCTTTCTCTTTAATTTGGTAGTTAATATTTGTAGTTGGATTAAAAGGATTAGGGTAGTTTTGATTCAAAGCATAATAGGAAACAGCATTATCTTGGTTTACATTTGATTTCTCTAAGTAAGCACCATTTACAGTTGTCTGTATTTCATTTGATGGTATTGATTCTTTTGATTGATTATCTAAAGCTGTTATTCTATACCAAACAGGATGAGTACCTGAACCGTTAAAATTATACGTTTCACTTAGATCGTCATATGTTGAAGAAGTTGTTGTTGCCAGATATTGCCAGCCGTATTCGGCAGTAACTTTTTTATATATTTTATAACCGGATATATCGGTCTCGCTATTTGGAGTCCAATAAAGATGAGGATGATTAGTCCTACTACTAGATACTGATAAATTTTTAGGATATGTTGGAGAACCAAAAATAATTGCTTCCGTATATATTTGAATTTCCGAATAAGTCGAACCCATTGTTAGAATTTCTAGGCCGATGGATGTAGTTGGTCGTGAATTTGGCACCCAAAAATTCGGATACTGAGGCGTCCTAGTATCTGACCAAGGAGAAAAAACACGTACTCCTCTGTTACCGGGAAATAAATCTCCCCCGTTTCCTAGAGTAGTTCCCCAAGCTAAACCATCAGCATGAATTATTTGTCCGTAAGGAACATCGTTATTGACACGCCAAATAAGAATCCCGCCAGTATTAGTTCCATGAGGAACATATTTGTTATAATCTGGGCAACTTGTGGCACCAATTAACATTGTAGAATTAAAATTACGATACTCATATAAAAAACGAGTATTATTTATATCACTAGCATAAAATACTTCTGGGTCTTGTAAATTATAATTTGCTTCAAATGAATCATCTGATAAAATATGATCAAGCGAAACCCATCCTTTATTATTTCGCAATAGTGGACTGATAGGTGCAGGACATTCTCCCCGACTATTAGGTCCGTTACACCAACCATATGCCATGAGATCCCAATATCCATTGTTTTCGTTAATATTCAAGCCTGGATATAGATCCGGGAGAGTTAAAGCATGGCCTAACTCATGTGCATGTATCCCAATATTTGTGAATTTATTATTGATATGTTCAGCACACCAAGGTGCCCCTTGAACAAACTGTTCTCCAGTTAAGTAAACTCCGCTACTGTATTTTGGAGAGAGGCCGCTTGGTGTTCCTCCGTTTGAATCTTTGAAATAAGTATGACCCGCATAGATGATTACTAGAACATCGTTTGATGTCATATTTCCATTTGTTAACTCAAGTGCATCTAATTTCGATCTAACTTCTAAAATAAATGTATTCGGGTTACTCTCATTATAATAAGTTTTTGAATGATCTAATGTGATCCAAGTAGGGATATCATTAACGCTCTCATTTATTATGTCACCAGTTAGATTAATATTACCATCAGACATTTTATGGTAATAATCACGGAGGCTTCCAAACACTGTATCTCCATCAGGAGAAGTCATGGGGCTTACATATATTCCGTTTGAAAATAACATATTTGTGAAATTTGTAACAGTATAAGCTGGAATCCAATGTTTTATATCAGAGAATTCTACAAGTACAACCATAAGATTTACTGTTGAATTAACATATTGGGTGTTATTTGCAATAATGCTATTATAAGGTATATCATTTAAACCATATTGTTGTCCAAAACTAGAACGACATGTTAATATAAAAAAAAATAATAATACTAATGACTGCTTTTTCAATTTTACCTCCAAAAATTAATAAATTATATTTTATTTGTTATATTTGCTTTAAATAAGTCAAAATAAATATTCATCCAACCTGGTAGTTTTAGTTGGATTATCCTATTAAACTTATTGCAAATAATTTATTTTATATGTTAATTTTTTTGATGTGACCATAAATTATATCCCCCCCCTCTGCAAAAAAAGAACCGCAAAATTATATTACGGTTCTTTTAATTCAGAATTTGAACTATTTACTAAGCACCATCTTTTGAATCATAACGGTATTTCCAAGACTTAAGGAATACAAATAAACGCCTGATGCAACAGATCTGCCGTTGCTGTCTTTTCCATTCCAATGTACTTCGTAAGTGCCTTTACCACGAATATCAACACTTAAAACACAAATTAATTCACCAATTGAGTTAAAAATGCGAATATCGGCAGTTTCATAAATAGCTTCGTTAACCATAAAACGGATAGTTGTTGAAGGGTTAAAAGGATTTGGGTAATTTCCTAATAATTCAAAATCCTTTGCTATAATTTTATTTTGCGATTCTTCATCAACCCCATCATCACCTGAAAAGCTTGTAAATTCACTTATTACGCCATATAATTGGCTTATTATAATAATTTGATCTTTTATTGCGTTTGCTTCCGGCGAATTAGCCGGTAGATTATAATATTGTACTAATAAATATTCAATTTTACTTTTAGCCCAAATTTTAGTTAAAAACTGAAATTCTGTACTTGAAGTATCTGTGAAATTAAAATTATAATTATATTCAATATTATTACCAAAAGCATTTCCTGAAAGTTTAACATTTGTTGGGCCGGGTTGCAAATATCTTCCGGAAATAATCATTTGTTTTCCTTTATATAAATCAGGTAAATCTACGGGGTAAATTTCCTGAGCAATATTTGGCTGAAAAGAAATTTGAGGATTTAATAATACAGGATTACGGATTGTTAAATAAAAATCGGATATGGTCTGCTGCAACTGACTTGAACCTAAAAATGTTGCAAATCCATTGTTGTTTGAAGCAATTAAATTTAATAATTGTTTGTTGGCTAGACCAATACCAAAATTGTAAATACAAATAGTGGCACCGGATGAAGTTACTAATCCTTGTATGTAGGTGTTAAGATCGTTTATATTTGTGATGCCGGCTGTAGGTTCACCATCTGTAAAAAATATTATTATATTTGCATAAGTATTACCGGTATTTGTAAATTGAGTAATTGCTGTATTAAACGCGCCTGAAATATTTGTGGATCCGTTTGCCTGCATAGTATTAATATAATTTATTGCGGCATTTTGGTTGGTTAAGTTAAAATCAACATGTTGGGGCATAAAAGAAGTTACATCGTTGGAAAATGAAACAATATTAAATTTATCACCTTCATTTAAATTGTTTACAACAAATTTTGCGGCCTCTTTTGCCTGATCCATTATAGTTCCAGACATACTTCCCGAGCGATCAACTATAAAGGTAAACCTTTTATTAATAACGTTTGTATTTGCGCTTGGATCGGGTTCAACAACAAATGTAAAAAATCCATTCCCTAAATTATCCGGTACTTCATTTTCGGGAATAAATGTACTAAAACCGAATAAACCAAGTTGTGAAAGTGATAAACTGTAGTTTACTTTGTAATTTGCATTTGCAGATGCTTCCATTGTATGGTAATATATCTCGGCAGTGTTGCCACTGTTTGTAATTGTGGCACCCGAATGGCTTGTTAAAAACAAACTGTCAATGGTTCGGTCAGAATGTAATTTAAAATCAAATACTTGATCAATTATTATTGATTGCTGAATTTTTCTGTAATCATTAGGATAAGTGAAATAAACTTTTCCAAACTGATAGTCTAATAATTGAACATAAGTTAATTCAATTAAAATTGTTGAATCCTTTTTGATCTGATTTGGGATACTATAGTATAAAGGAGTGGCTCCTAAATATTGTTGAATATTTACATTTGTGTTTCCGCCCGGGTGAGTTGTATCTTGAGGTGTTGCCGAAATATTTGCGGTATGCCAAAGATTGTTAACTTTCCAGCCTAGTTGTGTTGCGCTTGCAGCATTATTAAGTGGAAATCCATATTTTACTTTTAAGTCGTATCCAAGATTATTTAAAAAAGTTTGTGTTGTTTTAATAACTGCAACTTGATTATTAACTGTCACTTCAACTTTGCTACTCATTAATCGTAAGCATGTGCCGGTCTCATCGTTATAAATTGCTACTCCATTTGCAAAAATGGGTATAGTTAGTAGATAAACTAAAACAAATAAATATTTTTTCATTTCAAAACCCTTTTTAATTAGTAACTATTCAAAATTTAACAAAAATAAATTATCTACACAAGCGGAGTTTAAAAACATTTTTGTAATTGGCCAATTATGTGTTTTTAATCACTGCTAATATGTGATTTAAAATACATTAATTTAAGTTTGTTAATATTTTTATAAAATTATTTCAAAAGGTTTTATTTGTTAAATTAAATTATTAAATTATAATTAACTTTTTAGGTGGATATCTAATGTATAGATTGTTTTTGTTCCTCTTCGTTTTGTTTTTTTCTATTTTTCAAACAAGTTGCAACGAAGATGAAAAAATCGTAAATTCTAATACCATTGTAAAAAGTAAAATAGAACATGTAATAAGCAGCTGTTGGGACGCAGTTTTAACAAAACAAGATACATCATCGCGCGGATATGCGATATATGTTAATAGTCCCAAAGGTTTTTTTTATACAAGTTTAGGTCAATTAAAAAACAGTACTTATTTAACAAAATATTTAACAAATAAAAATAATAATTCTTTTATTGCATCATCCGTATTGCTCCTTTATCAGCAAAAAAAACTAAATTTAGATAGTTACATTACAAGTCTTATTCCAAACAGTACCGAACCATACATCCCTGAATCCGCAGAGTATGGTATTCCTTATAAAAATAATATCACAATAAGGCAGCTTTTACAACACAGAGCAGGTATTTTGATATTTTTTCGGGAATTATTCCAAATACAATAAATGTTCCATATGCCGGTAAAAATTATTGCAATTATATTATTGACGAATTAAATCAGCCGGATTATTATCTAAACACCGAAGGATTGATAAATATTATTTCGGAAAATAAACTATTTAGTTTTGAACCGGGAGTAAGTTTCCAATATTCAAAAATGGGTTATCTTTTATTAATAAAAATAATTGAAAGAGTTTCGGGTCAAAAATACAAGGATTTTATAACCGATAACTTTTTAACACCAAATAATTTAATACATACCAGGTTTCTTTCTCTTAACGAAAAAAATGAAATAAAAGAAGAGTTGTTAAATTATAACGAAAATGATAATATTAATACTATTATTAGCGGCAGCGGGCTTTTAGTTACAAATGCCGAAGATTTGAATAAATGGTATTCTAAGTTATTTAATGGAGAAGCCGGAATTAGCATTAATAATGTAAAATATTTGATAATGAACAGTTTACCAACTGAAAATCCGCAGTTGTTATATGGGTTAGGATGTATAAATGTACCAAAACTTGGATATGGAAGTTTTGGTGAATATAATGGGCTATGGAATTTATGTATGTATGATATTGAAAAAAATACTACAATAATTGTATTTTTAATAAATGATACTAAAAATCCAAATTACAACGAAATGTTGGCAAAATTAGTTGATATTGCGTTAAATGTAAAAGAAGTAATAAACGAAGACTAAAACCTCTCTTGTATTGCAAAAATCGGTTCTATTGAACTTTAAGATCTGTTTATTCGTTAAAAAAGTTATATAATATACAAGGTTTTATTTATGGAAAAATTTTTATATTAAATTTAATGTAAAAATAACTGCATATAACCTGGTATTATCTTATTTTTGCCCTGTAAAATAAATTTATCGAGGAACTTTAATGGATCTTAAAAAATCATTCGGCTTAACCGAAAACGGAACAAATGAAATAGTAAAAACAAAAAGGCTAAAACAGTATATTAACTTAAAATTAGCTGCTTTAGGCCAACCTGCTTTTATTGATTCATCCGAAAATAAATTTTTTGATTTGGCAAATGATCTTATAAAAAATTATAAAGAAAAAAACAGACTGTTATCTAATTATCTTTGTCCTACCGATCAAAGAATACAGGATTTTATTGATTCTTATTTAACTGAATATAATGAAAAAATCAATTTAAGACTGCCGTCCAACACTTTTACAATAGACAGCCATGGAATATCCAGAATGCTTTCTTTGCCGCCTGATAAAGACGAATTTGTTTCGGATATAATCAGATCGTATCGAATTAAGCAGGGCGTTTTACATAATCCTAAATCGGATAGAAGAACAACCGTAGGTGTATTTCATGTTGCCGAAGGTGGTTTGCCTATTCCCGATGATAAAAAATCGGTTCCTAAAAAAACATTTGCTACATTATTGCTGGCGGCCTTAAATCCCCCAAAGGAATTATTACAACTGCCTTATACTGCTTCGCAAAAAGAACATGCCGAACTGTTTGTTTCTGTATTGCTAAGGCCCGTTGTTAGTCCCGAAGTGCCCGGTGTAAGCAAAGAAAAACGAATGGAAATAAGATTTTTTGCCCCCGGCAATTTAGTCAGCAATATCGATTTTGTAGAATCAATATTTGGAAATGCCGGCGATCCTTATTTGCCGGAAAATGACGCAGCTTTGGATATTGAAGGCTGGTCAGGTCATACCGGTTGTGTTATTTTAGCTCCGCATTTGGTTGAATGTACTAAAAAGCAGCTGGGATTACCAAATATCAAAGACGCTACTGAACGCCAAAAAAGAGACGGTATGTGTTGGACAAACGAAAACGAAAAATATAACGATGGAAGTTCGTTCAAAATTACAGCACGAACCGAAGAAGGAATTATCTTTACAATTATAGCCGACAACTATTTTGGGTATTCCAAAAAAGAAGTTAAAACTCAAATTAGTTATGTGGCAAATTTATTTGGTAATATTGAAGAAGAACATGCAGGAGGAGCAATAGCCTTCCCAAGTTACAAACTAGGTGATGATTTTCACGATGATAATCAAATAATTACCGATAATCATACATTTGATAAAATGACGGAAATGTATTCTTCATTTATGGAAGTTTTACCGGAAGGATACGCGGTTGATAAAAACTTTCAAGACATTTATTATGTTCCTGAAGACTCGTCTTTTAATTTGGTAGACCAAAAAATTAAGTGGATAAAAGATGGTAAAGAAGGACAATTAAGTCTTCATCCCGATAATACTTACATTTTACCTGCCGGTTATAAAATAAGAATGGAAAAAAATCCGGCTATTCCTACTTGGAGATTGATTGGTACTGTTGCTGAAGGAACTTTTTGCCATAAACCAAGTACGGTTTCTGGCGGCGGTAAATCGGAAATATCCAAATCTATAAACGATTCCATTTTGTATGGACCGTTTTTTATAGCCGATTACGAAAATGATTTTAAAAAGGTTGAAGAAATAATAAATAAAGATTATAGTGACAGATATAAAATTAAAGATAAAGAGCCGGGAACAAGCAGACCATTGTTAAGCCCCAAAAGATCACTTGGATCGGTTATTAAATTATTAACACCTTCTCCGGTTCAATATACTTCCGAATATAACGACTGGTTAAATGATATTCCTCATTTTGTGAAAGGGTTGGTTTATTTAATTAAACGGTTTTATAAACCCGAATGGGGCTCCGATTGGCAAAAATATTTTGCTGTTGACATTATTGACGGAAAATATGGCAACGAATTAAAGTTTAACGGAAGAAAAATTATTGCCAGTTACTTGCGTATAGGTTTATTAAAAGATAGTGCTTGGCGTACATTTAAATTACGACAAGATTTTATTGCAGCCGATAAAATACAAATGGAAGATGATATTACTGCCTCAATTGTAATACCTACCAATAAATTGCAATACTTAAGTAACGAATATGATAATTATTCCGTTAAATTTACTGAAAATTGTGAATATCGATTATTCCAGCGTCCTGATGAAGCAATACACCGTGGATTTGATAAACAGGCAGAAGCTGATTTGGCAACACCAAACACTTTTATTTCCAACTTTGAACCTTTAACTATTAAAGATGCAGTTGCAATTATGCATGACGCAATTGAATTTGATAAATATACTACACCAATTAAAAGGTTAATTGAAGACGTTGTAAAAAGTAATGATTGTACTTATTTTGTATCTTCGTCTCACCCAAGGATTTTTGAAGGAAAACCTTCTAAAAACATGAGATATTTACAAAACAGACCCGATTTAGTTAATCATAAAGAAAAATACATTGCCGAAGTTGGAACCCGTTTATTTAGAAAAATTCCTGTTGATAAACCTGTTTTATTTCCTGTAAATTCGGTATTGGCCGGAAGAAGAAATAATCCGCCGGAAAAAGGTATTCGTTCACTAGCTGTTTATAATCCTATTCATTTTCAGGAATTGCCGGAATTATTTATGGATTTTGCATGCAGCTTAACAGGAAAGTCTCCGTCAACTACGGGTGCCGGTTCCGAAGGTGCTTTAACAAAAGGGCCTTTTAATGCTCTTTTACCAATTAAGGATTTAAATAACGCCCTTGTTTCGTACATTTTAACGGGGTATGACGGTTATACAACCGCTGCGGGTTATATTGGGCCAAAATATAAAGTTGATCATGATGTGAGTCTTCTTATACCCGAAATTTGGAGCCGTTTAAAAACCGATGAAAGAGACTACAAACATTTAATCAGCAACGGTTATATGGAAAAAGTTGAAGATTTTGAATATAAAGGTCAAAAAATATTAGCAAGCAGACTAGGTTATAGAATAACCGGCAAGTTTATTAGAACATATTTTGGCAGAGTATTCGAAAATCCGGATGCTGTATTTAGTGAAGAAATGTTAAAACCGGAATTGCAGGATATGGAAACATATGCCGATGGAGTTCAAAATATTGTTGAAGCACAACAAAAAGTAGCCGAACTATACTTTAAAGACGGAAGTATTGAAGCGGCTTGCCCTCCGCTTAAAGCATTGTTGCATATTATGGCTTATGGTAATTACGAAGGCAAACTTATTGAAGATCCCGAAATAAGAAATATGTTTACTATTGAATCACTTCTTGAAAGCGAATGGTATAATGATAGGTTGTTAAACAAGCAGCTAAATGATATTGCTTTAGCCCAAAAAAGTATTAAATATCTAAATAGTTATCTTGATAGTTCGATTAATCTATTAGATGAAGATGTAAAAGAAATTCGCGAAAAGATACGCATCGTTCAGGAAAGACTAAAATACTATAAATCAAGCGCATGCCTTAAAAACCTAGAAGGATATATTGGATTAGACGCTATATAAAATATTTTATCTTATGTAAAATAAAAAAGCCCCAAAATTTGGGGCTTTTTTTATAATAATCAATCTGTCGGGAGAGAGTTATATCCGGAGATTATAATAATTATTTTTACTTGAAAAGTAGTCAGATGAATAGGGAAATGGTGCTTTGTCAAATCTTAAAATAAAAATCTGTGCAAATCTGTTAAATCTGCGTAATCTGTGTTCTATGGTTTTTGTTTATAAGAATATGCAACAGCAGATGTATGTTTTTATTGGGCAAATTATTGGTTTTATAATGTCACCCGTTCCGGGTTTTAATTCATCTCTTCCGTCCATATTCTACAATAATTCCACCCTACAATAATTCCACCCCTTCAGGGTTAAAATCTAAAATAAATATCTACCAAACCGGGTTTTGTTAAAATCATGGCAATCAGTTAAATCATATAAATAATAGTTCAAGACAATTATCAAAATCATGGCAATCCTTTAATCAGGTTAATCATGGTTAGGACAATTAATTAAAATCATAATAATCAAAAAAACAAAATTGGTATAAACACAAAAGCCCCAAAATTGGGGCTTTGTGATAATAAATATTTATTAAAGTTTAAGTGTTTTTAATTTGATTTATTTTTTTACTTTTTCCAACTACCATAACAAGTAAAACAATAATAACTAATACTAAAACACCAATTACAAGAGGATAAATCCATGTAGGCATTGGTTCGCCAAGAGATTCGTGCCATTTATCCAACTTGTCGTTTATTTCATCAACCTGGCTGTTTGAAAGCAATCTGTAACGAGTTAATAAAGGAATCCATACGTCAGAGATATTAGCATTCCAAACGCTATCGGCAAATGTATTATAAGCAGTATATCTTTCTTCGCTATTTTTTTGATCACTGTTTTTTGTTTGTTTTTCAATATAACCTACAACAGCATTAAAAAATGATTCGCCGTCATAAAATCTTTCTAAAGTTATATCTTTAATTCTAAATTGAACATCAACATTTTGCCAGATATTTTCGTTAATTGTTGAATCCCATTTTCTTAACATACCGTCAACAACAGCAAGTTCGGCATCTTTTTCTTTAGGTGTTGCGTAAACTTGGGCAATTTTTGGTCCAATTGCTTTCCATCGAGCACTAAATTCTTTTTGTTCTTGTTTAAGTTCGTCTAATTGTTGTGTTGTAAAAGCACTAGCTTCCATAAATTTAACATTATCGCTAATTAAACGTTTAATGTTATCCAACATGTTAGAACTTTTAAACTTAACATATAATTCTTTTTTTTCAGCGTCATTCATGCTTTCAACGTTGTGTTCTTTATCAAAAAACAAGCTGTTTGCCAATTCGTCAATTAAACTGTTACGTTTTTTTGAATTGTCGCGTAATTTGGTTAATAAAGATTTTAACGAATCAACTGTTTTTCTGTCTTTTTTATTACTTTCGCGTAAACTTACAACTTCGCGTAAAGTAGTGTAATAATCTTCGCTTAATTTATTTACATATTCTTTTAATTCTTGAAGTTTTCCTTTTAAGTCAACAACTTCAACTTGCAAATCGCCTATTTGGCTAAGTTTCCCTTTTGCAACTTCTAATTTTTTGTTAATTTTTTCAAAAGTGCTTTCAAATGTTTCGGGATACAAAGCTTTATCCAATAATGCTTTTTTTGCAGTATATTTATCTTTTAAGGCAACGGCTTGATTTTCAAAATCCTGAATTTCGGCAACACTTTGTGCTTTGTCAATATCCGATTCCAAAGTTTGAACGGCTGATTTAAAGTTTTTTGTAACTTCCAAATCGGAACCTTGAGCTTTAATCTGAACAAAAGATAAAAGTACAATAAAGCTGAATAAAATGGAGGTTATAACTTTATTTTTCATTTTTTCCTCCAACAATTCCATCACTTGTTAATACAATAGGATTTCCGGTTTTTACTATTAATTCAATGTTTGGTTCTCTTTGGTTAAAAGCAGGGTTTTCAATTCCTTTTGCATCAACTAAAATCTTGTTTGTAAGCTTTAAACTTCCTTCGGCAGCAACAAAAATATAAACATTTTTAAATTTTGCAGCTGTTAAAAAATAAAAGCCTTTTTCATTTCTAATTATGTGTACTTCATTTCCGGCAAATTTATCGGCAACACCGGTTTCATCCAAAAACATATTTTTAACGTTAATCGTTACAGCATAACGATTTTCAGTTATATTTCCACTTTCATCAACCTTTAATGCGCTTTCAAGAGGCCATGCAAAGTTTACGGGTGTAAGTAATAATGAACTGCATCCGGCAAAAAGTGAACTTACTACAAAAATTACGGCTAAAATTTTTAACCTCATTTTATCTCCAATTATATTAATTTAAATTTGTTCAAACAAAAAAAATACTTAATACAAAATTTACTAAAAAAAATGGATTTTTGTAAATTAAGTTTAAAAAACTGATTAATAAAATAATATAACAAAACTATCTTGTCATTTGTTACAATTAATTAAAAAATTAGTACAAAATAACCTTAAATGTTGCTGTTAACAATAGATGCAATGTTTTTTAATTCATCCATAGAAGGTTTTTCGGACTTCTCAATTCGGACTTTAAAATTGTCGCCCTTATACCTTGGAATAATGTGCAAATGACTGTGAAAAACTTCCTGCCCGGCAGCAGTGCCGTTAGCAACAAAAAAATTAGTCCCTTCGCAAGTTACTATGTTGCTTTTTCGCAATGCTTTTTCAATTTTTACGGCGGTATTAAAAACATAACCTCCGGTTACTTCATCGTAATCTTTTGTTTCGGCAAAATGCTTTTTGGGTACAACTAATAAATGTCCGGGATTGATTGGCGAAATATCCATAAAAGCAAAGGTGAAATCATCCTCATATACTTTAAAAGAAGGGATTTGGCCATTAATTATTTTACAAAAAATGCAATTTTCCATAATATTCCTTAAATTTTAAAACATTATATTAAAATTTAAATAAAATGAATTTAATAAGCACTATATATAATCAAAAAGTAATTTAATTGAGGAAAATATGAAATTGATTTTAATGCTGCTTTCTATAATCGACTTAATTGGTGCAAATCCTCCCAAAGATACAACTAAAACAAATGGTGTGTATTCATCGGGAGTTGCCGGCTTAAATGTAAGTCAAATCTCTTTTACTAATTGGTCGCAAGGCGGTGAAAACTCGTTAACATGGTCTGTTTTTGGTGATTTTGGACTAAAATATGTAAAGGATTCGTTAGTAGTTAATAATAACCTAAAAATTTCGTATGGTAAAACAAAAAATGGCGATGAAAACTACAAAACCAATAACAACGAAATTTATTTGGAAACAGTTATGTTATATAGAATGGGCTGGCAGATTGACCCTTATTTAAGCAATACTGTGCGTACAGTAATTACTAAAGGTTTTGATTATAGCAAACCCGATCCTGTTCCTATATCCAATTTTTTTGACCCCGGTTATATTACCCAAAGTATTGGTTTTAGCTACAATAAAATTGAAGGATTTAACACTCGACTTGGTATTGCTATACAAGAAGTGTTTACAAACAAATACCGGAATTATTCCGATAAACCGGATACACAAACTGATATTGAAGCATTCAAATTTGAAACGGGTGTTGAATCAGTTTCGGAAACCAAATTTTCATTACAGGAAAATTTACTTTTAACAAGCAAATTGCGTTTATTTACGCGATTTGAGCATATTGATGTATGGGATATTAGGTTTGATAATACAATTGTGGCAAAAATAACATCTTTAGTTAACGTAAATTTTAATGTTTTAATGATTTATGAAAAATCACAATCTTTAAAAACACAGCTAAAAGAAGCGTTACAGTTAGGTATTACATATACACTATTTTAAAAATATTAAATAGGATAAAATAATGGAAAAATACGTTGAACAGGCACAACAATTAATTATTGCCTATGGTGCAAAAATAATAGGCGCGTTGGCAATATTAATAATAGGTATTTGGGTGTCAAAACTAGTTGCTAACTCGTTTTTTAAATTAATGACAAAAAGAAAAGTTGATATAACATTAACAAAATTTGTTACAAGTTTTATTAAAGTTGCTTTAACTATTTTTGTTATTATTGCTTCAATAAGCCAGGTAGGGGTTGAAACCACTTCCTTTATTGCAGTTCTTGGTGCGGCTGGTTTTGCCGTTGGTTTGGCTTTGCAGGGGTCGCTTTCCAACTTTGCCGCCGGAGTAATGTTAATTATTTTTCACCCAATCCGTGTAGGTGATTATATTGAAGCATCAAGTTCAAAAGGCACAGTTGACCAGATTGGAATTTTTACAACTTTGGTTGAAGGGGAAAATGAAAAATTTTATATTATCCCCAACTCAAAATTAATGAGTGATGTTATTGTAAATCACTCATACAAAAAAAATCATATTAAATTATAGACTGTCTTTTTTAAGATTCTTATAAATTTCGACCCAGTTATAAAATGGGGGTAGTAATGGTACTGCTCCCGTTCTTCCTCCAAATCCAAAAACTTTTACAACATAAGCGTTTATTTCTGTAACTTTTAACGATTTTAATAAATCTTCGTTAATACTGAAATTATATTTTTTTGCAAATTCCGCTGTTTTTGTTTTTACCAATTCGCCGGCTTTGTTTTGTGCTATTTCATTAATAGCATTAATCTCTTTAATCCCGTTTTTAACAGTATCTGTTTTTGTTTCTAAAAGTTTAATTATGGTATATGATGAACCGATTTTATTTGGCCCGTAAATTTCATCTTTTTGCATGTTAGGTAATATGGACGCGAGATTTAATTCGTTTGAACTTGCGCTGGATAAATTTATGTCTTTTATATTTACAACAGCTTGTGACGAATATTTTGTAGAAAATGAGTTATAATCCATATCTGATAAATCGTTAAATACTTTTTCCGCTAAGTCCAAATTAGAAAACTCAATTTCAACTATTTTATAAACTCTTCTAATATCAGTAGTGTCGGAGTAATGATTTAATATAGAATCTTTAATTGAAACAAAATTATCATATACAAATTTATTTCTATAAACCTGGAATAAATAATTATCTCTCCAAATTTGTACTTGTCTAATTACTTCGGGATCAAGATTTAACCCCTGTTTATAACCTTCCTCGGCAAGAACTTCGTATTCAATAAATTGTTTTGCCCGCTGGGTTAGTTTTATTTGAATTGAACTTAAATCGTTTTTTTCGACACGAAAACCGAAAAAAACTAAATTGTTAATAAACTTTTGTAAATGAACTAGTTTTGTATTAATCTTAAGAAATGTTTTTGTTAAATTTTTTGATGTTAGCTGTTTTTGAAGGTACAACCCTTCGTCAAATGTTAAATTATAAAAATAACCTGTTGAATCTTTTGATGCTTTTTTGTTTTTTATAATTTCAAAAATTCCATTAGCTGTAATGTTAATTAATTCTTTGTTCGATTCGGCTTTAATATTTTTAAAATAAGATTTGTAAAACTCGTTTGTAAGTTTTGCGGCTTTTCTATCTTTAATTATTTTTTTTATTTTTTCGGGCAGATTATTTTTGCCTTGCGAATCGGTAAAAACCTGAGTGTTTTCTTCCGTCAAATAAAAAATATACCAGCCTTTATTGTAAAAAACAGAGGCTGTAAATGTTTTTGGTTTTAAATTAAAAACAGCATTTTCTACGTTTTCTTCCAATTCACCGTAAATCACTTCACGTTCATTGTTTAAAGTTACGGTGGCGGTGTATAAAGAATCAAAAGAATAACCGCTGTTAAGTAAATAATATTTATTTTTTATTTCAGCTTCATTTTCAGAGAAAATATATTTAACTTTTAACTTTCGCATGAATTTTCCAACACCTTCAGCAATTTCCTGGTTGGTTATATTAATTTGCGAAAGGATTATCTTTTTGTATAAGGCATCCCGAATATATAATTTTTCAATTATTTCCATTGGAGCTTTAACGGCGTCAAAAGTGTCAATCCCATTTTTTTTTGCTTCAAGCGACCATAATTTTTCACCAATCATACTGTAAAGGAGGCTATATTTTGCCCCTTTATCCTCTGTCATATTTATTTTTCCCAACACGGGCGAAAGTTCGTATCTTTCAGAAAATTCCTGTGAGTCAATTGAAATATCTCCAATAGTAGCGAGATGATTGTTTTGAGAAAATAAAACTGATGATAAGCACATAAATGCGCCAAAAAGAATAATATTACGTTTCATATAGTTAAATTTTATAGTTTATATTGTGTTGCATATACTATCCATTGTATCACGATGATAGATATATGTTGGAAAATCCACTTTAGCTATTTTATATAATTTTGAAGCCCGTTCAAAAAAATCGGAGTCTTCGCTATAATTTATATTTTGGAAACCATCTAGATGAAGCAAAACTTCTTTTTTTACAAAAAATGTTCCGCCAATTGTACATTGGCTTAAATGAATAAGTTTCGTAATATCATTTTTATCCTTAACATAAGCATTGCCAATAATCTCAACTCCGCCGTGGATAAAATCGATATCCTGGTTGTTGCTTAGATAATCGATTCTTTTTTCCAAATGGTCCGGTTTATATTCATCGTCGCTTCCAATAAAAGCAATAAAATTACCGCATGAAGCCTGAATGCCTGTGTTAAGCGTAAAAGGCAATTTTTTATTATTATGATACATGTATCTAACGTTAAAAAACCTTTCGGTATATTTTTTTACAGTAGTAAAAGTGTTATCGTAACTTCCGTCGTCAATTACAAGTAATTCCCAGTTTTTGTAAGTTTGCTTAATTACAGAATCTATTGCGCGGTTAATTAGTGCTTGGCGATTGTAAGTTGGCAAAATTATTGAAACAAATGGATTAAAATTATCATATAACTGCATAAGAATTACTCTTTTAATAAAAAAGCTAAAACTAAATATAAATTTTTTATATATTTATTGTTTAAATTTTTTTTATAACAAATTGCAATAATTATGCGATACAGAGAACAGGGAAATTACATTAACGTACTTAAAAGGTACGAAAAACAAATGTCCTACGAAGAAATGAAGGACTTTCGTATGTTAAAAAAAAGACATACAGATGATGAAGATTTAGATTCTATATCTTTAGCCCGATTAAAAGAATATTATGAAAGATATCATACTAATCGTGACAAGAAGAATTACGATGAGTATTTTAGAAAAAATGAAAGCAGTGAGTTTAAACAATTTGACGAAGAAAATAACGAGCAAGAATAAAAGCAATAATCAGTAAACGAGGAACTAATGAATTTAAAATTATTAAACCGATTTTTCGGGGCCGCAGTATTTGTTATTACGGCATTTGTATTCTTTTCAACAGTCCAGCCATCAGTATCATTTTGGGACTGCGGAGAATTTATAGCTTCATCATTTTCGCTGCAAGTACCGCATCCGCCGGGAACGCCTTTTTTTATACTTCTAGGTAGAATTTTTTCATTAATTCCTTTTGCGGATAATATTGCCTTTAGAGTTAACACAATGTCGGTTTTGGCAAGCTGTTTTTCAATATTATTTTTATATTTATCTGCAGTAAGACTAATTCAAAATTTAACTCCTTCAAAAACAACTTCTGTATTTAATACAGTTGTAACTTATTGTGCTGCTGCAATTGGTGCATTATCGTTTGCATTCAGCGAAACTTTTTGGTTTAACGGGGTTGAAGCCGAAGTTTATGCAACATCAACTTTTTTTATAACACTAGTTACCTGGTTAGTAGTTGTTTGGAATGACAAAGCTGATGAACCGGGAAACGAACGGTATTTGATTTTAATAGCATATTTTATCGGGTTATCTACCGGTGTGCATCTTATGTCGGTACTTGCCGCAGTTCCTATCACAATGGTTATTTATTTCCGTAAATATGTTACTGATGATGAATTATTAAAAAAATCAGGTTATTTATTTGTAATTCATTCGGCTATTATTGTTGTTGTAGCATTTGTTTTATGGATGGGTATTACAGACCAAACACCGCCAATGCCTGAAGATTATAAAGCCGTTGATAACAAATTTATTATGATGGCTTTACTTGTAAGTGCTGTATTTATGGGTGTTTTTTATAAAAAAGTATTTACCAGAAATTCGTTTTATATCCCAATAATATTTGGTGGTATAGCTTTAGTTGCTTATTATCCCGGTTTGGTTAAAGATTTACCTAAATTAATTAGTGCAATAGCCGGTAATAATGTTGTAATGGATATAGCTGTTATTGTATTAATTTTATTAGCTATTGTTGCCCTAATTTATTATAGTTATAAAAATAAAAAATTCACATTAAATTTGGTTGGTAAGTGCATTTTATTTGCGGTACTAGGATATACATCTTATTCAATGATTATTATCCGTTCAAACCAAGATACACCAATAAATTTAAATAGTCCTAAAACATTTTCGGAATTGGAATCGTATTTAAATCGTGAACAATATGGTGATTTTCCAACATTTAAAAGAAGATTTTCACAAGAAGACCATCAAACCGAAATATATACTAATTATTCTTCCGATTTGGATTTCTTATGGTCATACCAAATGAACCATATGTTTAACAGATATTTATTGTGGAATTATGTTGGAAACTCATCAACAGTTCAGGATGCTCCGGTTGATTGGTCGGTATTGTGGGGTGTTCCATTTTTACTTGGAATGTTTGGTCTGTTTTATCAATTTAAGCGCGACTGGAAAATGGGGGCGGTATTTTTGGTTATGTTTATTTTCCAGGGATATCTTACTGCCTTTTATCAAAATCAGCAGGAGCCGCAACCGCGCGAAAGGGATTATTTTTATGTTGGTGCCTTTTTTGTTTTTTCGATATGGATTGCAATAGGCATACGTGGAATAATAGATCTTTTGAGTGCTTATTTTAAAGAGCAAGCCTTATTAAAACCGGTTATTGCCGGACTTTTAGTTGCTCTTACTTTGTTAGTACCTGCAAAAATGATAAGCGCAAACTATCATAAAAACGATAGATCACGAAATTACGTTCCTTGGGATTATTCGTATAACATGCTGCAAAGTGTTGAACCTAATGCAATTTTATTTACAAATGGCGATAATGATACTTTCCCATTGTGGTATTTGCAGGAGGTTGAAGGTGTTAGACGAGATGTAAGAATTGTTAATTTAAGTTTGCTAAATACACCTTGGTATATTTTGCAAATGAAAAACAATACTCCTCACGGATCGTTAAAAGTACCAATGGCAATGACCAACGAACAGATTGAAAGAATCGGTTATGCACGATTTACAGGAAAAGTTGAATATTTACCTCTTTCCGACAGCCAAATTGCAAAATTTGGTGTGGCTGATTCATCAATATTGGCCAATAAAGGCTTAACCTGGAATTTACAGCCGACTTTAAACTTTGGAAGCTTTAAGGGTTTAAGAGTTCAGGATTTGGCTGTTTTGGATATTATTAAATCGTCTAATTGGGAAAGACCGATTTATTATGCTGTTACATGTTCGGATGACAGCAAAATAGGGCTGGATAATTATCTAAAAATGGAAGGTTTGGCATTTAAACTGGTACCGGAAAAACGTCCCGGACATTTGGAATTTGTTAATGAAAAAGCCATGGTTGAACAATTATTTAATAACAATCAAGATACATATAGCACAACTTATAAACCGGGATTCAGATTCCGCGGTTTAAATGATTCTACTATCTTTTTTGATGACAACCATGTTAGATTAACTCAAAATTACAGAAATTCATTTTTGCGTTTGGCTTTATATTATCTAAATAATAAACGTGATTTTGCAAAAGTAATTGAAGTTCTTGACCGAATGGAATTAACAATGCCAAGGAAAAATATTGAAATGGATCCAAGATTATTATTCGATTTAGGTTCTATTTATTATTCTGCCGGCGGAACAAAACAATATGCTTCATTAGCAAAAGATATTGAAGCTTATGCATTAAAGCAGCTGGAAATTAATCCTATGGATGTTCAAAGTTATTATAATCCATATAGACTTTTATTAGATACATACGAAAATTTGCGCGAATTTAAAAAAGCTTTAGAGATTGCAAATCGCTTGAAAACATATTTCCCAAATGATCAAAGTGTTTTGGAAATGATTGCAAAATATACTGCTTTATCAAGTATGCCTGCTTCAGAATTAAATAAGCAGCAAGTTGAATTAAAGGATTCGGTAAAAAAATAAAGTAATTATTACAAAAAATACCCCGTTAAGCGGGGTATTTTTTTATATATCCAAAGTAAATTGATGGAAAATAAAAAAAGAATATTAATTTTAGCCTTATCGGGCATTGGCGATGCCCTAATGTTCACCCCTTCGCTTAAAGTTTTGCGCAGGGAATATCCGAATGCTCAAATAGACGTTTTGGTGATGTTTAAGGGTGTCAAAGAAATTTATGACCGTATTGAATTAGCCGATAATATAATATTTTTTGATTTTTTGAAACAGGGTGGAATTAAATCATTAAAATTCATTTTTGGTTTAAGAGGAAAATATGATGTTTCGATTAATGTTTATCCTTCCAACCGTAAAGAATATAATGTTATTGCATTATTAATTGGTGCAAAAACAAGAGGTGCTGTACAATATTTAAGAAGACATTCGTTAGAATTCGGTTTTTTAAATAACAGTACAATTTTGGAAGATGATAAATTCCATAATGTGGAAGAAAATATAAAAGTTTGCGAAAAAATTATTGGCAAACAGATAACCGATATTCCGGAATTGCAATTGGTTTTAAATGATGCTGATAAACTATTTGCAAAAAAATATATTGAAAAAAACCGGCTGGAAGGGAAGATATTAGTTGGTATACATGCAGGTTGTTCACTTTTAAAAAATCATATTAACAGAAGATGGGAACCTGAAAACTTTGTTGAACTTTGCCGGCAAATAATTAATAAAAATAATGTAACTGTTTTATTGTTTGGCGGTCCTGATGAGGAAGAATTAAACAAGCAGATTATGAAAGAAGTAAATTCCGCAAACATGGTTTTGGTTAAAACAAAAAGTTTAATTGAAACAACCGCTGTAATGAGTTATTGCAATTTGTTTATTAGCAACGATTCGGGATTAATGCACATTGCCGCCGCTTTACAAATTAAACTGGTGCCAATAATTGGCCCCACCAGTTTGAACTATATTAAACCTTGGAAAACAAAATATAAGGCCGCTACTTTAAACCTTGAATGTGCGCCATGTTTCCATTATTCCCCTGTACCCTTATTATGTTCAAGAACCGATAAACAATTTAAATGTATTAAAGAATTGAGCGTAAATAATGTATATAGTGTGTTTGAGGAATTAAAAAACGAATAGTTGATTTATTGTCAAAAATCCTTGAACCATCCTAAATAAATTATTTCACTTCAAAATTCTTTTACTCAAAAATATTTGTAGTTTTTACCAGTTTAGATGTTGGATTTATGCGGTAACTTATTGTTTTTATGTCACTTATTTCAGATTTATTGAGCCAATATAAATTTTTGGGTTTAATATATCTGTTTTTGTGTTATATTTAAAGTAAATTATTTAAATTTGTTATTAAAATAAAATAGAAGAATAAAAATGAAATTGAAAAAATATTATTTAATAATATGTTTAATGTTAATAAGTGTTGTTGCTTTTGCCCAAAAAAAAGATGTTGACTATAAAGTGCTTGCACAAGCGCACATGAAAGACGGTCGATATGGAGAAGCAATTGAATTATTAAATAAGTATGTTACTGCAAATCCCCATGTGCCGGATGGATACAATATACGCGGCTTATGTTTTGAAAAAAGAGGGCAGTATGAATATGCAGTATTAGATTTTAGAAGAGCATCAAAATTAGCTCCCAAAAACAATGAAATACATCAAAATTTAAATAGAGTTATTAAGGTTTGGTATCCTATGTTAGAAAAAAAAATAGTAGGATATAAAAGAGAAATAGCTATTAATGCCAATAAAGCAACTAATTATTTGGAAATAGGAAAATGTTACAGGTGGCTTGAACAATGGTCAACTGCCGAACAATGGTATGATGAATACTTAAAACGTGATGATAATGCCTCGCCTGATGAAATAATAAGATATTCTGAAATTTTAGCACAAACCAACAATTTAGTAAAAGGCGAAAAAATATTAAAAATTTATACCGATCGATATCCAACCGACTGGAGATTGTGGAGTCGTTACGGATACTTTTTGTTGTGGCTGGGTAAAGCCAAACCGGCCGAAAAAGCATTTGAAACCGCTCTTGGATTTAAACCGTTTTTTGTTGAAGCGCAAGATGGATTGGATTTGGCAAGAAAAGAAGGTTATGTAACCAAAGAAGATCCTAAAGCCTTTGAACAGCAGGAATATGCTATTGATAAATATTCCAGGATGCTTAAACAAAAGCCGGATGATTTGGAAACTCGCTTCAAATTGGTTGAGGAATTGATAAAAGCAAAACGAATGGAAGAAGCTTACCAGCAATTAACCTATATTGATGCAAATTCGCCCGGTGATCCTCGTTTTCAGGAAAAATATGATTTTGTAATAAATTATAGAGATACTAATTACAAAACTCAAATTGAAAAATTAACTGCAAAGTTGGAAAAAAATCCAAAGGATTTGGCTTCTGTTAAAGAAATAGCCCAATATTATGAATATTTGCAGGATTATGACAACGCTCTGGCGGTATTGGAAAAATATTTTACCGATGCCCCTGATGTTAAAGATGCGGACTTAAAATACAGATATGCTGTAATTTTAGCTTGGAGCCAAAACTTTGATGCCGCAATAACCGCCATGGATGAAGTATTAAACCTTGAACCTGATAATTTAAAATATCAGTTGTTCCGTGCCCAGCTTTCAGTATGGACTGGCAGAGATTTGGATAGTGCCGAAGGGTATTTAAATAATGTGCTTGCTAAAGAGCCTGAAAATCTTGAGGCTTTAATTAGTATGGGTTCACTAAAATTAGGGAAAGGCGACTTTGAGGCATCTCAATCGTTTGCAGATAAAGCAAAAGTAATTGCACCCGAAAACCCTGATTTGGCAAGGTTAAATGATGATATTCAACTTCATAAAGAAAGAGCTGAGCAGGAAAGATTATATCTTATTTTAGAAGACGGAAGAAAACAGGTGATGGCCGGCAACTGCGGAGACGCAATAAGTTATTACCAGCAATATTTAGACGCTGCGGGTCCAAACGACCAGGTGCGTAAGGAAATGGGAGATGTTTATTTTTGCGCTAAATCGTATAACGAAGCTTTGACAATTTATAACGATCTGCTTACAACCAATGGATTTGATTACGATATTGGTATGCAGCGCGCAAAAGTATATTTTGCAATGGGCGACTCGATTAATGCTCTTATTTCGTTTAAAGAAGTTGTGAAACAAGAACCTGAGGATTTTGAAGCAAATTTATATTTGGGTGATGCTTACGCAAAAGTCGGCATTTTTGATACTGCCAGAGCTGTATATGATTCCTTAAGAGCACGTGATTTGGATTCAACACAAATAGGATTATTGGAAATGAGAAAAAGCTGGGTTACAAGATCCGGTTTTACTGATATAATTTCAAATTTCCCAACTGCAGTCGGATTAGCTCCGTCAGCTGCTTTTTATAGTGATAATCTTGGTTTTAAATTAATGAAATATGGTTCCAGATTAGAGTTTGGAACGGCAAGTTTCTTTTCGCTTGGAGTTTCTTTCTTCCAAAATCAGGTCAAGTCCGAAACGGATTCGCGGGCCTTTAATGTCTTTAAGGGGCATTTGTACATAAGAGTTTCGGAAAGGATTAATGCAGGTGCCGGATATGGAACTGTAAACAGTTCGGGTATCGCGTCTAAAAAAGAAACAGACGCTTTTATTAGTTATGTAATTAAAGATAAACTTTCGTTGCAGGGAACATATTTGCGTACCGATGCATCGCTGCTGCTTTATTCTTCAAATCTGGTAAACGTTAGATATGATGCCGACCACTATAGAATAAATGGAAACTATACTCATCCGAACGGTGTTGTTGTTAACGGATATTTCCAATATATCAAGGTTTATCAAATGGATGCAACATACGGTAATAATGAAGGTAACGATCTTCAGTTACGAGTTGGGCGCAAATTTGATAAAGAATTTACGGCAGGTTACGAATATTTCTTCTCAAATTACAGATATACAACGGCATTATATTATTCGCCAAATAATTTTTCATCACATGCTTTATGGGGCGAATATCTGTTGGATGAAAAAAAGGATGAATATACATTAAATATCGGCGGCAGGTTAGGTTATGTTCCTGTTAGTGATTTTGTTATAATGGAAGGTTACGCTTCGGGTGAATACAAACCTATGGATAAACTTGTAATTCAAGCAAAGTTAACTATGGGAAGTTCATCACGTAATGACTCAAGTTATAAATATGTTTCCGGATTCCTTTCGGCTTATTGGTCGATTTATTAAATTTTACTGGTGTGCAAAGATAATTTTTTGCACACCAGTAAGTTTTAACATTTGGAACAACTTCAAAATTTTTGCAAAAAAATAATAACAACCCTGAACTGGTGACATTGCTTTAACCAGATTTTTGATTTGTCTCTCTTCTTTTTTCTGTAATATTTCTTTCTGCTATTTGTGATGTGCTTCACAACACTAATAATTGGATTTGATTTTAGCAGCAAGTTATATTATCTTACAATAGAAAGTGAATTAATGCTTTATTAAAGTTGTTTATTAGATATTAATTAAGTGTTTTTGTGCAAAACTAAACTTTTATTAAAAATATTCGATTATTGATTAAAAAAATAACATTAAAGATGATAGAATTAAAAATACCAAATAATACAGCTGTAATGCTGATAACCGAAAGGATGAAACTTGAATTTGAACAACGGGTCAAAATCAAAATGTATCATTCCAAGGCTACTATATTTTCGCTGCGATATGACGAACTGCTGGAACTTGCAGAAATATCGGCATGTGATTTGGTTTTTTTATTGCCTGCCGGAATACATTACGAAAAAAATAATTTAGGTGTAATATTACAAAAGGCAATTAGTTCGTTATCTAAAGTGTTTCAATGTGAAGAATTTAATACCTATCCCATGTCGCGTGTAAACGAGCTTTTAAAACCAATCCACCTATTGTTTAAAAACAGCGAAAAAAATAATTCGTTTCTGAATAATTAGAAATACTACGATAATAAAGAATTTGTACAATCCGAGATCTGTTAATTAATGATGGTTTATACTATCAATATGCATTTTTAATACGGCTTATTAACTACCAAAGAGCCAAAAAATAGATTCAAAGGTTTAACTCCGCTGGAGTTCTGTGATTGTGTAGTCGTTTGGAGTTACAAACATTGCACGTCTCTGACGTGCTTATGAGGGAATAATAACGCGATAATAGACATTATTTCAATAAGTTATGTTATTTTAAATAATAGCAACCTAAACAGACTGTATTAAAACTATAACATTAATAATGCAACCCCATACGTGGTAGATTATTGTTCGGATCGAATTCAAGGCTACTAACATGTAACGCTTACAGCGTTATTACGTCATAAATTGATTTCCCAGCATATAAATAACTTGGTAAATTCTATAAAACCCCGTATGGTGGATCTCGCATAAGTCGGATTTTTGAAATTATTGTTCCCGCATTATTCCATTATGATTATTTATTTGGATCAAATAACACCAAATGTATATTTTTCTGTCTTTTGAAAAGTCCTCAAAATGTTTTATCTTTAAATTTGTATTATAATATTATTTAAGAGGTTCAATTTGTTTAAAATAGAAAGCTTTGATATAAAGCTTGATACTGAAATATTAGGAAGAAATTTTATTTATTGCGAAGAAGCAGAATCTTCCAATACTGTATTATTAAATGATGTTCAATTTGATAAAGAAGGTACCGTTTTTTTAGTTGAAAATCAAACAAAAGGACGCGGTCGTTTAGGAAGAATGTGGGATACTACTCCCGATAATAACTTAACATTTTCCGTATTATTAAAAGACTCATTTATAAACCAAAATCCTAATTTAATTAGTTTGGCGGCCGGTTTAGCTGTTGCTCAATCTATTGAAAACTTATATCAGCTTAAAGTTGATTTAAAATGGCCTAATGATGTTTTAATTGAAGGGAAAAAATTGTGCGGCATTTTATGCGAATCTGTTTCTCAAAGTAATGTTATATCCAAAATTGTAGTAGGTATTGGAATTAATGTAAATCAATCTACATTTCCTTCAAAATATAATATTGTTCCTACTTCAATTAAAAAAGAAACAAAAAAAATTGTCCAGCGCGAAAGATTATTAAGCGAAGTATTAAACAATTTTGAAATAATTTTAAATGTTCTTATGGTTAATCCAAAACAAGTTTTGGAAGATTGGAGAAGCCGCTGTAGAATGATTGGCGAAAAAATTAAAATTGTTGATAACGAAAAAGAAGTATTTGGTATTTTTGAAGATATTGATAATGACGGTTGTTTATTGTTAAAAAATAATGATGGAACTGAAAGGATAAGTTTTGGAGATGTAAGTTTACGCTAATATTTTGTTCAATATCAAACGAAAGTAATAAATAATTATGCAGGTTTATTTAGATAACGCCGCAACCACTCCCGTACATCCTAAAGTAATTGAAGCGATGATGCCCTACCTTAATGAATATTATGGTAATCCGTCTTCAATTCATTCCTATGGTACAAAAGTAAGGGTAGCAATTGAAGAGACACGCGGAATAATTGCAGAAACCATAAATTGCAAAGCAAGTGAAATATATTTTTTAAGCGGCGGTACTGAGGCCAATAATTTTGTAATTAAAGGAATAATTAATACTGCCTTTAAGGAAAATGGCAAAAAAGAATTATTTACTTCTGCAATTGAACATCATGCTGTTTTAGACACAATTAAGGATTATTTATCAAAGGATTTTGTAGTTAAATACCCTGAGTTAAATAATGATGGTGTATTAGATTTAACATCGCTTAAAACTTTGCTGAACAGCCAAACTTTATTTGCTTCCTTTATGCACGTTAATAATGAAGTTGGAGTTGTTAACCGGCTGCCCGAAATATCCGATTTATTAAAAAATAAAGAGGTGTTGTTCCATTCCGATTGCGTGCAAAGCTTTTGTAAATACGATATAGATTTAAAAAAAATAAATATAGATTCAATTACAGGATCATCGCATAAAATAAACGGACCAAAAGGAACAGGTTTTGCCTATATTAAAACCGGGACGCCTATGGAATCATTTATGCTTGGTGGTTCGCAGGAAAGGAACCGAAGAGGAGGAACCGAAAACGTTCCGGGTATAATAGGTTTTGGACAGGCTGTTAAAATTTTCAGACAGGAGAGGGACAATTATTATAATTTTGTTTCCGGCTTAAAAGATTATTTTATTACCGGGCTTACGCAAATTGATAATAAGGGGATTATAATAAATTCCGATAAAAATAGTTCGCCGTATATATTAAACATATCGTTTAATTCCAATTATTACAATAACGATATTGAAACAATTTTAGTTTATTTGGATATAAATGGAGTGGCTGCATCAGGTGGTGCCGCATGCAGTTCCGGAACATTAAAACCGTCACATGTATTACTTGGAATTGGTAAAGATGTAAATGACGCAAAAGGAACTGTTCGATTTTCATTCGGATATCAAAACACAATACAAGAAATTGATTATGCTTTAAGCATAATTAATAAAATGTTAAAACAGATTAAAAAATAGGGAATTTATGGATATAAAAGTAGGATATGTAACAATCATCGGTAATCCAAACGCCGGTAAATCAACTTTATTGAATGCTTTTTTAGGTCAAAAACTTTCAATAATTTCATCAAAACCGCAAACTACCAGAAAAAGAATTCTTGGTATTTTAAGTGACGAAAAATCGCAGATTATCTTTTTAGATACTCCCGGTATATTAAAACCTAATTATTTATTGCAGGAAAAGATGGTTGATATAATTAATGTATCAATACATGACGCTGATGTTTTGTTATATATACTTGATATACACGATGATCCGAAGGGTGAAAAATTATTTGCAACCGAAGCATATAATAAATCGATGAAGGATACAACAAAAAAAAGAATTTTGGTGTTAAATAAAATTGATATTGCCGATGAAATTTTAATGAACGAATTGGTTAAAAGTTATTCGGAAACAGGATTGTATGATTTTGTTATTCCGGTTTCTTCGTTATTAAAAAGAAACATTGAATTGTTAAAGGAAAAAGTATTAGATCTTTTACCGGCCGGCGTAAAATTTTATCCCGACGACCAAATTTCCAATGAAAATGAAAGATTTTTTGTTTCGGAAATTATACGCGAAAAAATATTTGAGTTATACAGAGAAGAAATTCCATACAGCAGTGAAGTGGTTGTTGAAGAATACAATGAAAGACCAAATAAAAAAGATTTTATTTCGGCTGTAATATTGCTTGAGCGTGATACACAAAAAGGAATAATCCTTGGTAAAGGCGGTGAAGCAATAAAAAAATTAAGCACAATGGCCCGTAAAGATATTGAAGAGTTTATTGGTAAAGAAGTTTATCTTGAGCTAAGGGTTAAAGAAAAAAGTAATTGGAGAAAAGATCCAAAAGCATTAAAATCTTTTGGGTATTTTACAAGTTCAGAAGAATAGTATGAATTTTACAAAAAGCAAATATTTTAGCGAGGCGGTTTTATTACTTGTTACTTTATTTTGGGGAGTAACATTTGTAGCGGTAAAATCGTCTTTAAAAGATGTTTCGCCTATGTTATTCCTCGGCTTCCGTTTTTCAATTGCCACTATTCTATTCATTCCTCTTTTTTATAAAAACAGAAAACAATTAAATATACAATCTATATTACCCGGTTTGTTTCTTGGGTTGTTGATATTTTTATCTTTTGCATCGCAGACGGCCGGATTACAATTTACAAGTGCTACAAAATCGGGTTTTTTAACCGGTTCTATTGTGGTTTTGGTGCCTCTTTTTCAGTTAATTATTAAAAAGAAAAAACCCACAAAAGGAGCGTTGATAGGTGTCGGTTTTGTTTTTGCCGGGATAATAATTTTATCAAGCGGCGGTAAATCAATTTATTCGTTTATTGGTGAACTGGGAAAAGGTTTTAATGTTGGTGATTTTTTAACATTAATTTGTGCCGTGGTTTTTGCGCTTCATGTTGTGTTTTTGGATATTTTTTCCGCCAAATACAATCTTTGGGTTTTAGTGTTTGCTCAATTGGCGGTAACATCTGTAATGAGTTTTGTTTTTGCTTTTGTTTTTAATGCTTTTAGTTTTGAACCATATAAATTAATATTAACGAACAACTTGTTTGCCGGATTGATATATACAGCGGTTTTTGCTACTTTAATTAATACAATTTTGCAGACTAAATATCAAAAAGCGGTCTCTCCGTCAAAAGCGGGAATTATTTATTCTTTTGAACCGATATTTTCCGCAATATTTGCATTTATTTTATTGGGCGAAACCATGAACGGCTTAGGTTATTTTGGTTGTGCTCTTATTTTTGTAGGGTTGGCTTTTTCGGAAATATTAGATAATATTATGGAAAAAAGATGGAAAACAAATTTTGCAGAGCTGAAATAATTGTTTTGGGTTTTGTTCAAGGTGTTGGATTTAGGTATTATGTTTACCAAAACGCAAAACTCCTTAATTTAAACGGATATGTAAAAAATTTGTATACGGGTGAAGTTTTAACAGTTGTTGAAGGCGAAAAATATAAGATAGATGATTTGTTTAAGAAAATAAAAATCGGTCCAAGTTATTCGCGGGTAACTAAAGCAACAATTGAGTGGGCTGAATTTAAAAACGAATTTAACACATTTGATGTGAGGTATAGTTGAATAATTTTAGAATTGGTTTTGGATATGATGTTCATCAGATAACCGAAAATAGAAAAATGTTTTTAGGCGGTGTTGAAATTCCTTATACTAAAGGTTTTTTTGGTCATTCCGATGCAGATATTTTACTTCATGCAATTTGTGATGCTTTGCTTGGTGCTTTGGCTCTTGGTGATATTGGAAAACATTTTCCCGATACAGATAAAAATTACGAAAACTATGACAGTAAAAATTTTGTAAAAAAGGTGTTCGAATTAATTAAAACAAAAGGATATGTTTTAGGTAATTTGGATTGCACAATTATTTTACAAAGACCCAAAATTGCTCCGTTTATTGACGAAATGGCGGCTGTAATTGCCGGACTTTTAGAAAGTGATGTTTCTCAAGTTTCAATTAAGGCAACTACACCCGAAAAAATGGGATTTTCAGGCAGGGAAGAAGGGGCAGAAGCGTATGCTGTTGTTCTGCTTTATAAGGAATAATTTATGCTTGAACAAATTATGCATTATATAAGCGGTATGGATGTTACTTACATCTATTTTGTTTTACTTTTCTTTTCGTTTATAGAAAATGTTTTCCCTCCGTCACCAAGTGATATGGTTATTATACTTGGATCCAGTTTAATTGCTACAACGGGAATAGAATTTATACCCATATTGATTTCCACAAGTATTTTTAGTGCTCTTGGTTTTATTTTTATGTATTATGCCGGACTTTTTTTTGGCGAAAAAATAATAAGCAGCGGCAAACTTAAGTTTTTAGATATTACGGATCTTAACAAAACGGACTCGTGGTTTAAAAAATACGGGTATTATTTAATTGTGGCCAACCGCTTTTTACCCGGTACAAGATCGGTTATAAGTTTTTTTGCGGGAGTACATAAATTAAAAATAGGTTATACATTTTTAGCAGCTGCCGTTAGTGCCTTTTTATGGAATTTTATTATTATTTACGCCGGTTATATGTTGGGGAATAATATAAAATTAATTGACAGATTACTTACTACTTATTCCCAGATAGTTATACTTTTAACATGTGTTATCGCTTTATTAATTGTTATTCGTTTTTATTTTAAAAGAAAAAAGAAAAAGGAAAAATGAAATTATTTAAAAATTACAGAAAAGATTTAAATAAAATAAGTGTCGGTAATATTTGGCTTGGTGTTTTAAGTGCAGTTTTGCTTGGTTTCTCCTATCCCCCAATACCGTTTCCTTTTTTTATATTTTTTGCTTTTATTCCTTATTTAATTGAATTGGAAAAAAGGGAATCGCTTATCTCCATTAATAAACTTACGTATGTATTTGCGTTCTTTTTAAATGTAATAACTCTATATTGGGTTGGCAGCTGGGACAAACAAGCAGACTTCTTTTTAATGCTTTCCGGGGGGATTTTATTATTTTTTAATCCACTTTTGTTTTTGATACCATCAACGGTTTATTATTTTGCAAAGAAATTTTTTAGTAAAAAAACAGCTTTATTGTTATTCCCTTTATTTTGGGTGGCTTACGAATATGCATATACATTAACCGAATTTAGATTTCCTTGGCTTACGCTTGGTAACTCTCTTGCATATTTTACATCTTTTATACAAATGGCCGATATTGTTGGTGTTTACGGGCTTAGCTTATCTGTGTTATATATTAACATTGTTTTGTATTTTTTGTTTAAAGAGTATCAGATAAAAAAAACATTCAATAAAAAACTTATAATTATTACGGCAGTATTAATTGTTGTACCGTTAATTTATGGCTTTTATAAAATTTCATCGCACAAAGAACCAATCAAAACTATTAAAGTTGGATTAATTCAACCAAATCTTAATCCTTGGGATAAATGGGAAGCCGGAAGCACACAAACTCAGTTAAGTCTTTATTTCGATTTATCGCAAAAAGCTATTAATAAAGGTGCCGAATATTTGTTTTTCCCGGAAACTGCATTGCCTGTTTATTTGTTGGATGGCCAGCATTACCGTTTTGTAAGTCAAATCCACCGGTTTTGCGATTCAAATAATGTTACAATATTAACAGGTATGCCTAATATATTTTATCATTATGGCAAAAGTAATTTCCCTAAAAACTCCAAACTAACACTAAATCCTGATATAAGTTACACATCATATAATTCGGTATTGTTATTTAAACCTTTTGATAGAAGGATTGACTATTACGGAAAAATAATGCTTGTTCCTTTTGGCGAAAAAGTTCCTTTAGTTGAATATATACCATTTTTAGGTGATTTAATTAAATGGGAAGTTGGAATTTCAAGTTGGAATGTGGGTAATGATACGGTAGTTTTTAAAGTGCCTAACTTAGATAAAACAAAAAACGATACAATTAAAATTGCTTCTATTATTTGTATCGAATCGATATATCCTGATTTTGTTGCTTCATTTGTAAAAAAGGGAGCTCAAATGATATCAGTTGTTACTAACGATTCGTGGTATGGAAATTCAAGCGGACCGTATCAGCATCAGGCAATGGGAGCAATACGCGCCGTAGAAAACAGGAGATTCGTTTTACGTGCGGCAAACGGCGGTATCAGCTGTATAATAAATCCTTTGGGTGAAACAGTTGTTAAAACAAAAATGTTTACAAAAAACATTGTTACCGGAAAAGTTGGTATTTTAAATGAAATGACTTTTTATACAAAATTTCATAACTTAATTCCTGTATTTGCAGTTTTTGTTACATTAATAATTATTGCATTATTTTTTCTAAATAAATTAAAAAAACTATTAAGAATAAAAGATTAGTATTGATATGAAAATAATTGATTTGCGCAGCGACACGGTTACAACGCCTTCCGAAGGTATGAGAAGGGCAATGTATGAAGCCGAAGTTGGTGACGATGTTTATAGAGAGGATCCGACTGTTCTAAAATTAGAAAGAACAGTAGCGGAAATGTTTGGCAAAGAAGCCGCTTTATTTGTTCCAAGCGGTACAATGGGCAACCAAATTTGTTTGAATATTCTTACAAATCCCGGTGATGAAGTTATTTGCGAAAGTGACGCCCACATATTTCATTACGAATCGGGTACTCCCGCAAAACTAAGCGGTATCCAACTGTATCCGGTGAAAGGTGAAAAGGGGGTAATGTATCCTCAAGCCGCCGCCGAATGTATTCGTCCTTTGGAAGCTTATTATATGCCGAGAACAAAAGTAATTGCATTGGAAAATACACATAACAGAGCCGGCGGAGTTGTTCAACCTCTTGGAAATATTAAAGAACTTCATAATTTAGCAAAAGAACATAATCTGTACTTTCACATGGATGGTGCAAGAATATGGAACGCTTCAACGGCTTCAAAGATATCGTATAAAGAGTATGGCAAATACTTCGATACAATATCGGTTTGTCTTTCCAAAGGGCTTGGAGCACCTGTAGGAACGGTTATAATGGGCACCAAAGAACTTATGGACAAAGCATTTGTTGTTCGTAAATCAATTGGCGGCGGAATGCGGCAAGTGGGTATTTTAGCTGCTGCGGGATTATATGCGCTTAATCATAATCTGCCGATATTAAATGAAGATCATGCTAAAGCGAAAATGCTTGCCGAATATTTAGCTAAAAATAATGAATTCAGCATAAATTATGATGATGTTCACACAAATATGGTGGTATTTAAAATTAATGATTTTGAAATGAAGTTTTTTATTGAGGAATGTTCAAAACTGGGATTGTTGCTTTCGGAAGGAAAACCGGGGTACGTAAGAGCAGTTACACATTTGGATGTTTCATTTGAAGAAATTGAATTTGCTATTAAAATTATAAATCGTGTTGTAAATGAAAATCAAAAAAAACCAAATTGGAAAACTATATGGAAATAAGCAATTATAATTTCAGCATAACAGAAGAAGTAAAATTTAGAGATATTGATCTTTTGGGTGTATGTAATAACGCTGTTTATTTTAGTTATTTTGAAGATGCGCGAATTGGTTATTTGGAAAATCTAAAAAACAAATTCGATGTAAAAACCATTCTTGAAGGGGATTCGTTTTTTATTATGGCTAATAATAATTGCGATTATATTAAACCTTCAATTATGCATGATGAACTTAATATATATACTCGTATCGAGTTTATTAAAAATTCCAGTTTTGGTTTTAAGCATATAGTTGAAAATAAAAAAACAAAAGAGATTATTGCAAAGGGAAGCGGAATTTTTGTACATATCAGCAAAAAATATCATACGTCAACACCGCTGCCGGAAGAGTTTTATAATGCCGTCAAACTTTTTGATCCAATGGTGAAAATTATTCAAAAATAATGAAAATTGTATTAGACATAGAAACCGCCGGATATGATTTCGATTCTTTAACCGAATCGCAGCAGGAATTTATTGTACGATACGCGGAAAAAGAAAAAGAAGAACAATCAAAAACGGAAAAAAGGGAAGAGGCAATAAGGTATTTAAGTTTGTATCCTTTTACCTCCAACATAATTTCCCTCGGTTTGTTAAATATTGACAGCGGGAAAGCAAATATATTATATCTGGATAATGTATCTGAAGAATTTGAAAATGAAGATAAGACGGTGAAATACAAATCGTTTAGCGAGGAGGAAATATTACAGGTTTTTTGGAATTATATAAAAAAGGTAGATACAATTGTTACCTTTAACGGCAAAAATTTTGATCTTCCGTTTATTATGCTCCGTTCTGCAATACTTAAAGTAAAACCCTTATTAAACTTAATGAATCTAAAAAAAAATAAAGTTACACATATCGATTTACAGGATTCGTTATGTTATCACAACATAATTAAAAAATTTAATTTGGATTTTTATTGCAATACTTTTGGTATTAAATCCCCCAAAGATGATAAAACAAACGGCATGGAAGTGAAAAATTTATATAAAGCAGGAAGGATAAAAGAAATAGCAAAATATTGCGGGGAAGATTTAAAAGCAACATATGAATTATATAAAATATGGAATGAATATCTTAATATATAAAAAATTATTTTTATATTTTTTAACGTATAAAATATTTATTATTTTAAACTAACAAGTAAATAAGCATTTAATTTATGTGCTAAATTAAAGAGGATGGAATTATTATGACTGAAGTAGTTGAATTATTAAAAAAGAAACCTGCCGAATTTATTGAATATTTAAAACAGACAGGTATTAAAAAATTTTATTTTGTTACAGATGAAAAAACGAATAGACTTGTTTCTTCACACGAACAATTAAAACCGATTGCCGATTTTATATCAGACGACAAAAGAGATTATGTTAAACATGAAGGTTTGTTTTTTGAATTAACCGAAAAATATGATTCTTTATTGGGTGCATTTGTTCATAAAACAAACAGAGGTCAAGCTGCCGGCGGTACAAGATATTGGGATTATTTTACTCTTGAAGATTTTTTCCGCGATGGTTTACGTCTTTCGTGTGGTATGACAAGAAAAAACGCTTTAGCCGGTTTATGGTGGGGCGGCGGTAAAGGAATTATTTTACATAATCCAAAAGTAGATTTTCAGGATAAAGAAGCCCGCGAATATTTGTTTAAGGAATATGGACGTTTTGTTACAACCTTAAAAGGTTGTTATATTACAGCCGAAGATGTTGGCGCAAATACTTGTGATATGGCTAATGTTTTTAGCACTACCCGTTTTTGTACCTGCATTCCTGCGGAAGTAGGCGGCAGCGGTAATCCTTCTGCTCCAACAGCACGCGGAGTTGTAGCCGGAATGGAAGCCGCATTAAATTTTATTGGAACAGATTTTTCCGATAAAGTTATTGCAGTAATGGGAATGGGAAATGTAGGCGGCCCTGTAATAAAATATTTATTTGAAAAAGACGTAAAAAAAGTAATTGCCTGCGATATTAATGTAAATACAATTGAAAAATTAAAAGCCGAATTGCCCGGTAAAAACTTGGAAACAAGAGTAACTGCAATTGGTGACTTTAGTATTTTAGCCGAAGAATGTGATGTTGTTGCTCCATGCGCAACAGGTGCAATATTAAATCCAAATACAATTGCCGCATTAAAGGCAAAAATTGTGTGCGGTGCTGCTAATAACCAATTAGAAGACAGCGATAGAGACGATGTGTTATTACAAAAACGTGGAATTTATTATGTGCCGGACTTTTTAACAAACAGAATGGGTATAGTAAATTGTGCTAATGAACAATATGGATATGTTGACAACGATCCGTTAATTGAACAGCACTTAAATAAAGAATGGGAGTATTCTGTTTACCAAACAACCTTACGTGTTTTAAATGGTTCAAAAGAAACAGGAATGCCGCCGGCTAAAAAAGCTATTGAATTAGCCGATGAAATGTCGGAAGTGAATCACCCGATTTTTGGGCATAGAGGTCGATTAATAATTGATTCACTTATGGCAAATAAATGGCATTTAAAATAAAGTAATGATTTAATGGCTGCCCAAAAGGGCAGCTTTTTTTTTATTATGCATGAACTAAAAAATACATATTTTGAAAATTCGTTTAATGATATAAAAAAGTTAATAAACGAAACTCGGTACTAATCTTTAAAAATTGTAAATAGTGCTCTAATTGAGCTGTATTGGCTAATTGGCGAAAATATAAGCATTAAAATTAAAAAAAATGAGTGGGGAGCAGGGGTTGTTGAAAAATTAGCTGAATATTTGTCAAAGACTATGGAAAACTCTAAGGGCTTTTCGAAACAAAACCTTTGGCGGATGAAACAATTTTATGAAGCTTATGCGGATTTGGAGATCCTCTCGCTATTGGTGAGAGAATTTAGTTGGTCAAATAATCTTATTATTCTATCAAAACCTATAAAATTAGAATAAATTAAAAAGAACCAACAACCCACTAAATTTGTTTTATAAAATAAATGTGATTTAAATCAAAATAATAAAAAAATCAATTTTGCCCCACTTGCTAATTGAAGAAATATTTTGTAAACTTACACAAAAATAAAAGTTAAAAATGACTATCAGCCCTATAAGTTCAGTTACTGCGTATGTGCAGGTCCCAATAAACTCCGTCAATTTTGACGATGGCGTTGGTATAGGTCAAATTCCGGTTCCGACCGCTGAAACAGCTAATAAAAACAATGAAGTAAATAATGCAATAAATAGCAGCTCTACTGAACTTCTTACAGAAATAACAAAACAATATTCCTACAAATCACCAATAACTCGTCTAAAAGAAAGTAATACCGGTACCGAAAAAACAAAAACAAGTAATAATTCTAAGGTCGGAAAAACTGGTCAGTCGGAATACAACCAGCAAGAAGATGGTTATACTGTTGAAGAAGTTAAAGCTAAAAAATATAATAGCGGATATGTTATTACTATGCCTTCGGAACATTTAAGTAAGGTATCGGCAAATAGTCCCAAGATTGAAGATAGTAGTTATAATTTAAAATCGTTGTTTAATCCTTCGTTGCGTTCAATGGCAGGCAGACTGGTTAACTTAATGTTATAACAAACCTTTTGTGTTATAATAATTGTCTTTTTTCCACAATTTTGCCCCTTTTAATCTTTCGTCCCCAATTTGATTTACAATATAATGTTTTTCGGGTTTACCGTTAACTTCTAAAATTTCGTATCCAATAACACCTTTTTTTAAAAGAGTAGAAAGCATTTTTAAGAATTCTTCTTTTTCGGAAGGATTTAAATCACTTGTATCTAATCTATCCGCTTTCCCTAGATTTAAAAAATCATCAATTTTCTTAAATGCCTTAGAAGATGCGGATATATCAATGGAGTCGGATTTTGAATCCGAAGACTTATTATCTGTTATCTTTGTGGTGTTATTCTTAATATAAGCCTTAAAAGAATTAACACTGCTACTTGAAAACTCAATCGTTTGCATACATATTCCAATTCTTATTCTTATTATCGAAATATTTTTGAAAAAATTTAGGGGTGATTGAAAAAAAAGATTAGATAGAGGAAAGTTAATCCCGAATTTTGCAATAGAGTGTAATAGAATTGATATTATTAATTACTAAAGCCAATAAGTGAGGAAATGAATATGGGCTGAAGCCCGAAATATTTGTTTCGTTAGCCCCCAGCATAAACAGGTTGTGTGAAAATCGGGGATAATATATCCAAAGGTGGCACGGCTCTGCCGTGCTGGTGGTTGGTGGGGTGCGCGTTATTACAAACATGGCCCTTCTCCGAAGTGCTTGTATGGGAATAATAAAGCTATAACTAAAGTTGTTGCTATAAGTTAGAAGGTTTTTAAATAACCCCAGCTTTTAAGCTGGGGATCTGGAAAAAGAAAATATTGGGTTTTAACCCAAGCATAATAATAGTGAACGATAATGAAAATTAACAGAAAACGTGCCATTCCCCAATTTTCACACAGTCTATAAATGCTGCGGTTATTTAAACGGGGATATATAATAACATAATAGATTTACTTATATTAAGTTATTAGGATTTTATATAACCACGTCCTTTAGAGACCGTGTGAAAATCAGAAAACGAACTCACCTCTTAATCTCCTCTCTTAAAAAGAGAGGAGACATAAATCCTTACAACTCATTGTTTTATATGTTCTTACAGTCACACCCCTTCTTTTTTTAAGAGAAGGCGGTGTACTCAGCGGGGTTTGCTGAGTCGATGGATGAGTTCCTGTTTTTTTTGCTATAATTCCCCACTTCAATACAGTCTGTTTAGGGCGTGGGGACTAATAACCGCTCAATATGGCCTTTAGGCCTGATTTTGAAAATATTATTATTAACCCGTAACTCCGCCGAAATTACGTAATACGAATATCAATAGAATTTAGCAAAGTAGTAACCTTGGTATTTATTTCTGCTAAATACCAATTACCATTCATTCTAACTTGCATTATTTTACTCAATCTGATGGCAATATCAGGCGGTGAATACTTGGATAATAAATTTTTATCTTTCAGCAAGTTCAATATTTTGTAATATAATTTCATTGCGAGGAAATTAACAAACATCCATCCTTCTAATGTATCTTTGTTTTGCATATATGTTCTATCGGCTTCAATTACGTTCTTAAAACTATCAAAAAATAACTCTACATTACCCCTCGTTTTATAATGCAAATATATATCTTCCGGTTTTGTATTTGTTAAATTGTGTACAAATCCTATTATTCCAAACTTGTTTTCTTTTTCTCTATAACCTTCAATGCTATAATCTTCAGGATGGCTTTGGATCCTCCTGAGATAATCGTTTTCTTCTTCAACTTTTAGTGTGTTATCTGAGAATAATACTATATCTTTTCCATCTTTTTTATACTGACAATACCATATGGCTTTATCATGGTACATAAAATAATTTTTAAATACGTCTTTTGTTTTTTGTTCTAATAATTCATCACTTATTAATGTATTATTTCGTCTTAAAGGAACAATATAATTAAGACCTTCATTATTCATCATTGTTATATTGTTGTTTGAATAGAAGCCCTTATCCGTGATGATTACGGCATCTGTAATTCCGCTTTCAATTAAGCTTAATTTGAATATTTTCACTTCTCTTATATTTCCGTCTGTTAGGCGATAATATATAGGCTCATTTCGTGTATTTGAGAATATGCATAATAAATTTACTTGTGTTTTATATTCTCGTTTACTGTTATAACCGATATAATTACTGCCTAAATGTTTTGATTCCGATAAAATATTTGTCATATCTATAGCTAGAAAATTTTCCCCCTGATTAAAAGCCTGCTTAAACCTCACTATTTTTTCTCTGTTCTTACCCAAGTCCTCAAATAATGCAGATGTTTTCTTCTCAGTTAGTTTTGCTTTCATTTCTTCGCTTGCAAAGGATTGCTCAAAATAATATGGTGTGTTTTTTATTGTTGTATTATGGAAAAATCGAAGGTAAGAAAGTAGAAGTATTTCTTGATATTGTTCAGGGAATATTTCTTTTAATACATCAATTTCTTTTTTTAATAATTGTTTAGTCGCAAAATAACTGCCATACTCTTTTACGCTTACTTTGCTTACACAAGGTTCAGCAAGAATTTGCTTCTCAAGTTTACGTTTAGCAGATTCAATAAATCCAGCTTCTGTAATTTTACCAAGAATTTTTCCTGTAATTTTTTTGGATCTGCCTTTTATCTTATCCCTTTTGCTTGAGATAGCATAAACATAATATTTCCCGTTGAAGTCTCGGACTTCTGTTTTGGGTGGTTGATATTTTTTAACCCATTCAGGTATCATAAAAGCCTCCGTATCTACGTAATACAAATATAATACATAAATCCCTCTAAGTCAAGTTATTTATTCATTTTATCAAATTATATTACGTGTTTTTTGCGGAGTTACAGATTAAATTATATTACCCAAAATAATTTCATATACAAGTATATAATTAATTCAATTAAATTTTCCATAACCCTAAATTTATAAAGAGATTACAGAATACAATAATATTTATTGCAAAATTCGGGTTAATACGATTTTAGTATGTTCTTTTTGTTGGTGAAGTACAAAAATATGGAACAGCACCACAATTTTGTGTTTTGTAGATGTTTTAGATTACAGATATCTATTATTTTTGTTTTACACATCTCAACCACTTAATGCCTATACAAATTAAAAAATAGCAATTAGTGGCAGCAATCTTTTACGGGTTCTTCGGTTTTTATCTGCATTTTTTCTAAATCGGGACTTATATAAGGAATCCCCAGATTTAATCCGCGCAGTATAAATAATAGAGCTAAAAGAAAAGATAAATAGGGAACAAGTTTTGTTATCTTTTTTCGGATATTTAAAGTAATAAATTTGCCCAATATTGAAGTAATAAACATTACAGGAAAAGTACCTAATCCAAATGCAAACATTGCTAAAAACCCATTTAAAGCTCCATTTGCAGAAAAAGAACCGATAAGGGCAATATAAACCAATCCGCATGGTAAAAGCCCGTTAATTAACCCAAAAACAAAAAAAGTAAAATAGGATTTATTTGAATTCAACTGAGAATAAAAAATCTTCATTATTGAAGTTATTTTATTATAAATAAAATTATTGGCAGCTTTTGCTTTTAATTTGGGGGGTAATAACAAATAGATAATAATTACAATACCCAAACCAACAGATACGTATTGTTGAAAACCGGCCAAAATGAATTTGTTAGCAAATAATCCTGCAATAGTACCCATTAAGCTGTATGTTAAAATTCTGCCTAAATTGTATAAAGCTCTTCCAATAAAAAGTGAAGCGTTTGAATTGTTACTGCCGGGCAATGCTAAAATGATTGGGCCGCACATCCCAATACAATGCAAACTTCCTACTAAACCAATTAAAAAGAAAGGTAATAATTCCATATTTATTCCACCATAATTGTTAATTCGCTAAAATACTCAATTTTGTTATAACTCCAGTCAAGTTTCACCTTCCAAAGTCCTTTTTCAACACTGGTTAAACCAACGTATTGCGAGTTTGTTGAATCAACTTGCAGAGTTAAAATTATGTCCTTTTTTTCGTTTGCAGGCCTATACAAGTGAATTTTACCCAGTATATCTTTATTTTTGTAAACCTTAGGGAAAATAATTCCTAAAACTTTGTTTTGAAAAGTAATAGCGGGTTTTTCGGTTAAGGCTTCTGCGCGTTTTTCTTTATCAATTTGATTTTGATAAACTAATTCTTTTTCGTAATAATTATCTGTAACTAAATTTAAATCTTGTCGGAATGCATAAAGTACAACAACAAGAACAAATACAACAAAACCAACATAAACAAATATTATTTTACTACCCCAGGAGATCTTCAATTTTTTAATTCCTTATTTTCTATTTTTCCTAAAAATGATGTTTTAAAAATATCTATAATTTTATTATTGCTAATAACAGCAATTTTTATTGGTGTGTTAAGTAAAGCTAAATCCTTTTTATCAAGAATAACAAGAAATTTTGCTGCAATTATTTCATTTGGCTTAATCTTTAAGTCGCTTCCAATTATTTTGATTTCGCCTTTTATTCCAACTAATTCCAGTCGAGTAGAAAAATTGTTAAAAGTTTTATTAATAATCTTCATATCGTACAAGTTGCTGATTTTATTGTTTGGCTGATCCTGATACAACATACCGGCTGTTCGTAAAATGGAAAGTTCCATATCTGTACGATTTATTAATAACGAAGACAAAAGACTGACAAGTAAAACAAGAACTATTGTGTAACCAATTGCCCGCGGTGTAAAAATTTTTCTTTTCCCGGAAATAATTTCGTTTTTGGACGCATACCTAATTAATCCCTTCGGAAATTTAACCTTTTTCATAACGGAATCGCAAACATCAATACAGGCAGTACAATTAACACATTCCAATTGTGTCCCGTTTCTTATATCAATACCGGTAGGACAAACATCAATACACAACTTGCAGTCAATACAATCACCTTTGGTGCGGGTTTCGTTTTTATTTATTTTTCCGCGTTCCTCACCTCTAATATGATCGTAAGCAATTACTATTGAGTTTTGATCAAGCAATACTCCCTGTAATCTTCCGTAAGGACAAACCATTGTGCAGGCTTGTTCTCTAAATCGGGAAAAAACAAGATAAAAAACAGATGAAAATATTATCATTATCGATAATCCCGTTGAATGATTGCCAGGTGAATCGGTAATAATTTTAATCAAGGCATCCATTCCAATTATATAGGAAAGGAAAAAATTAGAAATGACAAAAGAAATGCCGTAAAAAATAATATGTTTGGTTGTTTTCTTAAAAAATTTTTCACCGTTTAATGTTTGTTGATCCAAAGCTTTTTGTTTGTTTGCATCACCTTCAATAAAATATTCAATTTTGCGAAAAACCATTTCCAAAAATACTGTTTGGGGACAGATCCAGCCACAAAATAACCGTCCGTAAACAGCAGTAAACAAAAAAATGAAAACTATAAAAGTTATCATTGATAAACCGAATAAATGGAAATCGTGAGGACCAAACGGAATACCAAAAAGAATAAAATGCCTTTCTAAAATATTAAAAAGCACAAACGGGTGTCCTTTTATTTTAATAAAAGGAGTAATAAAAAGAATAAGCAAAAGAATAACTGCCACAAAATTTCTTGCGGTATAATATCTGCCGGAGGGCTTTTTAGGATAAACCCATTTGCGTTTTCCTGCTGAAGTTACAGTAGCAAGTTCGTCTCTGAACTTATTATCTTTTTCTGGTGTCATTTTAATTAAATTCCTACAGCAGTTGAATCTGCCGAAATCCATTTATTTCCCTGCGGTGCTTTTGGATTAGCGGGAGTTATTCCGTATAGACTGATAACATAACTTGCCACAGATTGCATTTGTGTAGGGTTAAGCTGTGTCTGCCAGCTAATCATTCCTTTTGCAGGAACACCGTTTTTTATAACTTTAAAAACGTTATTAATTCCACCGCCATTTATCCAATAATCATCTGTCAAATTTGGGCCTACAATCCCGCCGCCGTCAGCTGCATGGCAGGCAGCGCAATTTTTGGTAAATATTACTTTACCATCATTAAGAGTAGCAGGATCATTTTTTAATACAACAGTTGCTTCGGTAATAAAAGCACCCGATCTAACAAGAATTGTTTTTTCCATTGCTGCTGTCGAAACTTCGTTTGCGTATTCTTCTTCTTGCACCTGACCGGAGCCAATAACATGATAATTTATTATATATACAATAGCAAACAACATAGTGCCATAAAATAAAAAATTAAACCATGGGGGAATTTTATTGTCAAGTTCACGAATTCCGTCATAATCATGGTCAAGAAGCATTTCCTGTTCTTTATCCATGGGTGCCATACGAGTAAGATAATTTTTGAAACCTCTTAACGGATTCAAAAAAAAGCTGCCCGAAAAATCGTTTTTTTCACTATATACAACAGCAAGCCAAATTACAAAAGCAATTAATAAAATTGTAATCCAAAGCATTATTGACATAAACGTTGGGAGTGTGTCTGCCGGAGCCGCAAAAATATTTGAATAACAAAGGATGCCAACTATAGCAAGTAATATTTTATTCCTTTTCATATTAGTTCTCGCTGTTTTTAGTAGTTAATTCATTTTCTTCTAAAGGAATATTTCCCATTTTAACAAAGTATTCTTTTTTAGTAGTAACCATCCAAATAATTACACCAATAAATAAACCAAAAAAAATTAAAAAAGAAATAATTCCGAATGAAGAAACATTTTCTAAGTTGCTAAAATATTTTGAAAACATAATTATCCTATTTTTTAATTCCTTTAATATCAGTTCCAAGTCTTTGCAGATAAGCTATTAAAGCTACAATTTCTTTATCCGGTTCAGTTACAGCTCCATTAGCCGCCAAATCCTGAACAATAAGATTTGCCTGGTTAATTAGTTCTTTATTTGCTATTTTTTCATATCCTTTTGCGTACGGTACACCTAAAGTTCTAAGAGCGTTAATTTTATCCGGTGTTGACGCTAAATCTAATTTATTAGTATATAACCAAGGATAAAATGGCATAATTGAACCCGGCGACATTGATGAAGGGTTTTCCATGTGCATAAAATGCCATAAGTTTGAAAATTTACCACCTTCACGGTGTAAATCCGGTCCGGTACGTTTTGAACCCCAGGTAAAAGGATGGTCATATACAAATTCACCCGCTTTGGAATATTCCCCGTAACGCTCAGTCTCGCTTCGGAATGGTCTAACCATTTGTGAATGGCAGCTCAAGCATCCTTCGCGTATATAAATGTCTCGTCCCTGCAATTCAAGCGGAGAATAAGGTTTTACACTTGCGATAGTAGGAATATTGGATTTTACCAAAAATGTAGGAATAAATTCCACAATTCCGCCAATAAGTATAGCAATAGTGGCAAGCAGCATAAATTGAATGGGTCTGCTTTCCAGCCATCTGTGAATCATACCCGGTTTTAATTTTTCCTGAACCGATTTGTAAGGAACCGCTTCAGCTTCTTCATTTTTAATAAACTTACCTTGTTTTGCTGTCATTACCAAATTATAAACCATCATTAAAACACCGGCAAAATAAATTAATCCGCCTATTGCGCGCATAATATACATTGGAATAATTTGAATAACTGTTTCCAGGAAATTTGGATATTGCAAAACGCCGAGCGGTGAAAATTGTTTCCACATAAGAGTTTGAGTTAAAGCAGCCCAATATAATGAAGACGCATAAATTACAATTCCAAGAGTTCCATGCCAAAAGTGCATATTGGCAAGTTTTTTTGAATACAAAGTTGTATTATACATTTTAGGTATCATATAATACAATATCCCAAAAGTTAAAAATCCGTTCCAGCCTAAAGCTCCAATATGCACATGAGCAATAATCCAATCGGTAAAGTGCATTAGAGCATTAAAGTTTTTTAATGAAAGCATTGGGCCTTCAAAAGTTGACATCCCATAAGCAGTAACAGCAACCACCATAAATTTTAATATTGGTTCGTCTCTTACTTTATCCCAGGCTCCGCGTAAAGTTAATAACCCGTTTAACATACCGCCCCAAGAAGGAGCAATTAACATAATAGAAAAAACTGTTCCTAATGATTGTGCCCAGTTAGGTAAAGATGAATATAATAAATGATGAGGACCTGCCCAGATATATAAAAATATTAATGCCCAAAAATGCAAAATTGAAAGTCGGTATGAATAAACCGGACGGTTTGCTGCTTTTGGAAGAAAATAATACATTAACCCCAAATACGGTGTTGTTAGGAAAAAAGCAACAGCATTATGACCGTACCACCATTGAACTAATGCATCCTGAACACCTGCATACAACGAATAACTTTTAAGAAATGAAACAGGAAGAGCCAAAGAGTTAACAATATGCAAAACGGCCACAGTTACAAAAGTAGCAATATAAAACCAAACCGCAACATACATATGTTGTTCGCGGCGTTTAATAATAGTACCTATCATGTTGATGCCAAAAATTACCCAAACTACAGCAATTGCAATGTCAATAGGCCATTCCAATTCAGCATATTCTTTGCTTGATGTAAATCCTAATGGTAAAGTTAATACAGCGGAAACAATAATAAGCTGCCAGCCCCAAAAGTGAATTTGACTTAATTTATCGTTAAACATCCTTGCTTTTAATACACGCTGCATAGAGTAATAAACCCCCGCAAAAATTGCATTTCCAACAAATGCAAAAATTACGGCATTTGTATGCAAAGGACGTATTCTTCCAAAAGATGTAAATGAAAGCTTAAGATTTAACTCGGGAATAAATAATTGAAATGCAATTATTAAACCCACAAGCATTCCAATAACACCCCAAATTACCGTGGCTATTGAAAATTGTTTAACAATTTGATTGTCATAACTGAATTTTTCTACGTTCATTCTCCGGCTCCTGTTTTATTGGGGAACTTGAAATTGGTTTTTTTGTTTTCTTTATTTAAAATTTTGTCGTCAAATAAAATTCGTACAGAGGGTGTATATTTATCATCGTATTGTCCGTTTTTTACAGCCCAGATAAAAGCCCCTAAAAAGATTAATGCCACAAAAAGACTAAAAGCAATTAAAAGTAAAATTACCGACATTACAAAAACCCCTTCCGTTTAGCATATAAATTTATTGAAAAAGTGGTAAATACCACAACAGAAATTGAACTTACCGGCATTAAGACCGCGGCAACCAATGGAGATAATGAACCAGTTACTGCAAATCCTAAACCTATAATATTATAAAAAAGTGAAATAATAAAGCTGGTTATGATTATTTTTTTACTAAAATTTGCAAAATTCAAAAAATCCTTTAATTTGATAAAATAATCGGCATCCATTATTCCGTCACAGGCGGGATAAAAATTATTTATATCTTCCGATATTGTTATGCCTATATTGCTTTGTTTTAATGCTCCGGCATCATTTAAACCATCACCAACCATAAGTACCTTTTCATTTGATTGCTGAAGTTTTTCAATAAACTCAAGTTTATTAAAAGGAGACTGGTTAAATTTTATAACAGCTTTGTTTTTGAATACTCTGTTTAAGTTTTCACTTTCGGATTCGTTATCGCCCGATAAAACAAATAGCTTTAATTTATTGGAAAGCGAGGCAATTAAATCTTCAATTCCGGTTCTATAAAAATTAGTAAAAGTATAATAACCTTTAAAATTGTTGTTTATGGAAATATAAACTTTTGAAATTAGTGTTGAGTTGCTGATATTGTCATTTGAGCTAATTCCAACCAATGTACCGGATCCGGCTTTAATCAAATTATTATCAATTTGCGCAACAATACCTGAACCTGCAATTTCTTCATATTCTGTAACTTCAAAATTGGAGATGCCTTTAATGGAAGCACTTATTGACTGACTGAAAGGATGATATGAACTTTTTGTTGCGGTTTTTATAAGTTTTTGCTCATATTCCGAAAGTGGATCACCAATAAAATTTACGCTAAATTGCGAGTTTTTTGTAAGAGTTCCTGTTTTATCAAAAACAATAGATGTAATTGAACCCAATTGTTCAATTACATCGCTGTTTTTTAAGTAAAATTTGTTTTTTCCAAAAATACGCAGCGTGTTGCCAAGTGTAAACGGAGCCGCTAAAGCAAGAGCACATGGACAGGCAATAATTAAAACAGCAGAAAAAATGTTTAATGCCATATTAATATTGTTGTAATGTAAACCGGAAGCTATTACCGCTATAGCTAAAACATAAAAAGTAAAGGATTTGCTTACTTTATTAGTTAAAGTATTTATTTTGCTATGGAATTTATCGGTAAACGATTTATGATTCCATAGTTGGGTTAAATAGCTTTGTGATATCTCTCTTACTATTTCCACAATAATACTGCTTCCTATTTGTCTTCCGCCTGCAAAAATAACATCCCCTACATTCTGCTGTACGGGAACCGATTCGCCTGTTACAAAGCTGTAATCAATATTAGCTTTCCCTTTTTTCAAAACAGAATCTGCGGGAATTAGTTCATTATTGTGTATTAAAATTTCATCTTTTAATTTTAATAGTTCAAGCGGAACCGGAGTTTCTACTCCGTGAGCTATTTTAGTGCTTGCCAAAGGGAAATATGACTTATAATTTCTTTCAAAATTTAAAGTGTCGTATGTTTTGTTTTGGAAAAGTTTACCAAGCAGTAAAAGAAATACAAGTCCCGAAAGTGAATCGAAATATCCCGGTCCAAATCCCATTAATAAATCGAATACACTTCTAATAAATATTACAACAATTCCCAAAGTAATAGGAAAATCAATATTTATTATTTTTTTTACTATTCCTTTAAAAGCAGATATATAATATTGGGAACTACTAAATAAAATTACAGGAATTGACAGTATAAGGTTTAAGTATGCAAAAATTGTTTTTAAATTATCGGTTTCAAAATCGTTTAACGATAAATATTCGGGAAAACTTAACAACATAATATTGCCAAAACAAAATCCGGCAACACCTAATTTATAATATAACGACTTGTAGCTGTTTTTATTCTGTTTTGTGTTGTTATCCAAATTAAATAAAGGTGTGTAACCAAGCGAATCTAACAATTCAACGACATTTTTTAAGGTGATTAATTCTTCGTTAAACCGAACTGAACAGGTTTTTTTTAGGAAATCAACCTCTGAAAATATAATACCACCATTTAATTTAGAGAGATTTTCCAATATCCAAATACACGAACTGCAATGCATTTGCGGAATATAAAAAGATGCTGATGAAAAATTATTATTTTTAAATAAAATAATTTTATCCTTTATGCTTTCGTTATCTAGGAATTCAAAATTTCTTTTATTAGATGTTTTTGTAATACCGGGATTATTTTGAATTTGATAATAATCGCATAAATCGTTTTGTTCTAATAATTGATATACGGTTTTGCATCCGTTACAGCAAAAATATTTATCCCCAATGGCAATATCGCCGGATTTACATTCGTCACCGCAATGAAAGCATATTATTTTATCGCTAATTTGAGTTGTATTAAGTTCTTTAATCTGCATAAAACCGAAGAAAACCACCTAAATTAAGTTACCATGTCTTATTTAATAATTTGCTTTTATAAGTTAAGATATTTATTTGTTTTTTACAAGAAAAATGAGGAATAACAGCTAATATTTGTTAAAATAATAAGACTTTTTGTCTGAATAATGCTTGTGATTTAGAAAATTAAAAAATAGAACATATAAATAGCCAAAACAAGGTTCTTATTTGAAAAGAAGATTAATTTATATTTTTTTTGTATATTTAATTATTAATAAATGGGCCAATCCGTATGTTAATTGATTACCGGAAAGGAGATTTTATTTAATTATATCATTAAGTTAATTGGTATTCCAAAAGAGGTTTTTATGCCATTTAAGTTTATTCATGTTAGTGATACCCACCTTGGATTTTCCGACTTGGAAATTTTAGATGAAGAAGAAAAATTTAATATTAGGGAAGAAGATGTTTATAAAAGTTTTGAATTTGTAATAAATTATGCAATTGATAAAAAAGTTGATTTTATTATTCATTCAGGTGATATTTTTCACCGTTCTTCGCCAAATAACAGGGCTTTGGTATTTTTAAGCAATCAATTAAGTAAACTTGAAGAAAATAAAATACCAATTTATATAATAGCTGGAAACCACGATTTCCCTAAGTCAGTATTTACAACACCAATACATAATCTTTTTGATTCTTTTAAATATTGTAAAATGTTTTATGCCGAGGAGTATTCTGTTTTTGATAACGGATTTTGTTATTTGCATACATTGCCGCATATAAATAATGAAAATAAATATAATGAAGAGTCCCTAAAGTTAGCAATAACCGAAACAGATAAACCGAACATATTAATTACACATGTATCCATGCCTAATTATCTTATGGAAGAATATGGCGAACGGGTTTTCCCGGAAGAAAAATTGGAATATTTAATCAATTTCGATTATACCGCTTTGGGTCATTGGCATAAATATAAACACTTAAAAAGTTATGGCAATGTTTATTATTCCGGTTCAACGGAAAGATTTTCGGATAAAGAAACGGAGTATCAAAAGGTATTTTTATTGTGTACGTATGATAAATTTATGAATGTTGAACCTGTTAATATTGCAGGCAGGCTGATGAAAACAATAAAAATAAAAGATTGTTATACCAAAGATAAACCCGGAATAATTAATGAAATATTATCAGCGGTTAATGGGTTAGATCTTAATGGAGGTATTTTTACAATTCAACTGATTGATATGGCACAACTGCAAGTATACGAAATAGGGAAAAATGATTTGGCTGAAATATTTACAGGCGTGTTATATTTTAACATCACTAAAACAATTAAAGGGAGTGACGAAAAAATAATTTTGGACAGCCAATCGTTTGATCTGCGGGAATACCTAAATGAGGAGCTTAAAAAGAATTTTACCGATTTAAGTGAATATTCCGAAGTTTACAAGTTAACTCGAAATATGCTGGATCAGATTGAGGAGGATGAATTAAATGAGGATTAATAAATTAGTACTGGAAAATTTTAAGCAGTATAAAAATTGCGAAATTAATTTCCCTGACGGATTACTTGGATTTGTGGGAAAAAACGGAGCGGGGAAATCGACAATATTTGAAGCTATTTATTTGGCTTTATATGGAAAATACGGACAAAATAACGAACGGATGAAAAATGATTTTGCAGCTGCAAAAGACCCGGTTATTATTGAATTAAATTTTGAGGATAACAATTGTTGTTATAAAGTTATCCGCGAGTTTAGGGGTAAAGGTTTAACTGCAAAAGCTGAATTGTTCACGAGTGAAAATATTGTTTGCGACATTACGGGAGTAACCGAAGTAAATAAAAAAATAACTAAAATTTTAAAAATTGATGCAGTTAATTTTAAGAATTCATTTTTTTCAGAACAAAAAGAAGTTACAGCTTTAATTGATTTAAAAATGAGCGACAGGCAAAAACAATTGCGCAAAATGCTGGGTTTATCCAAATTGGATAAACTGGGAGATAAAATAAACATTGAAAGTAATGAACGAAAAATAAACTTAAAAAATCTGCAAACACATTTGTTAAGCGATGAAAAAGTTGAAGAATTAAATACTAATCTTCATTTAAAAAATGAAGAAAACAAGTTACAATTAAACGAAATAAAAAATATTGGTTTAAACTTAAAAAAAGCTGTGGATACTTATGAAAACAGCAAAATTAAAGTAAACAAAACTGATCAAATAAAAGAAAAGTATAAAAAAATAGAATCGGAAACTGCGGTTGTTAATTCTAAAATTAAATCTTTAACCGATAATATTAAAAGTTATGAAAATAAATTAATTGAGTTAAATAAAAATAAAATTGAATTAGATCTGCTTTTACCCGAAAAACTAAATTATGAAAAGTTATTATTAAAACATGAGGAATTATTAAAACAGCAGAATTTATTTACTAAAAAAAATAATATTACCGATAAAATTTCCGCTAATAAAAATGAGATAATTAAAAAACAAAAAGAAATAGATAACTTAAAAATTGTTTTAGTTTCGTTTGATGGATTGGAACAAAAAATTGAAAAATTAAATACTCTAAAAACATATACCGATAATTTACTTAATGCTGCAAATAAAACTAAAACCGAAATATTTTCGCATATATCAACATTAAAAAAAGATATAACAGAAAAAACAAGCCGAATAACAAAACTAAAAGAACTGGGTTTCGATTCGCCATGCCCCGAGTGTCAGAGAACTCTTGGAGAAGAATATTATAATACTTTATTTAAATCGTATAATATTTCCATAATAGAATTAAACGAATTAAAAAATAAAAAAGAATTGGGCTTTGATGAGATTAATGAGGAAATAAATAAACAAAAAATTGAATTGCAAAAACTTTCCGATGAGTTGTTAAAATTAAGTAGAGCCGAAAGTGATAAAAAAAATACACTTAAAAGTTTAAATGATTTAGAAAAATCAAAACAAAGTTTGACCGAAAGTTTATTACAGTATGAAGAGGAATACAATAGATACAAAGATATTATATTTTACGAAAACGAGTTAAATATTGTAAAAATAAATAAGGATAAGCTTAAAATTAAAAGCGAAAATTATTTTGCAATAGAAGCATTAATAAAACAAATACCGGAATTTGAAAACAATAAATCAAAAGCCCAAATTGTTTTAACCGAATTACTTGAAAAATTAGAAGAACTGGCCAAACAAATTATTGAATTAAATTTTAACGAAGATGAATATAATAAAATTAAAGCAGAAAGAGATGAAGCAGAAAAAATTGTAGATCAGGTTAAACAAAAACTACATAAATACGAATTAGATGAAAGAGAAACAGCCAATCAAATTAAAAGTATAAATAAAGATTTAGCTGATAATAACAAAAACTTAGAAGAAATAAACCAATTTAAAAAAGAAGTCGTTACGTTTGAAAAATTAATATCCTTTATAAAAGATTTTAAAACTAAACTTACATCTTATGAACTGCCTGCAATTTCGGATATTGCAAATAAACTATTTGTGGAAATTACAAAAGGAAGATATTTAGGGTTGGCAATAAATGAAGATTTTTCATTTTCAGTAATTAGAGATAATAATAATGTTCCTCTGGAAACACTTTCAGGAGGTGAAAAAGATTTGGCAAGTATTTGTTTACGCATTGCAATTAGTAAACGGATTGCGGCTCTTGCCGGAAGGAAAAATATGGGATTTTTAGCCTTGGATGAAATATTCGGCAGTCAGGATCAAAACAGACGTGAAGAATTAATAAATACGCTTCAGGCTATTTCAAAAGATTTTAAACAAATATTTGTAATTACACATAATCAAGATGTTGAAGAAGTTTTTCCGGGTAGATTAGTAATCCAAAAAATGGGGAATTACAGTACCGCTCAGCTTGTTTAAAATTACTATTGTTTAATTGTTTCCCAATATCAATACGGTTTGTTAAATACTTTGATTAAAATCGGATAAAAATATTAAATATCTTATTATAATTCTTGACAAAAAGTCCTTATTTACTTATTTTAATAAAGGATAAATAGCTCCACAAATAATATTTTAATTTCATTAACCAATTCAGTAGGTTAACAGATGATTTACACCAAAACAGGTGAATATGCAATACGGGCAGTATTGTTTTTGGCAAGACAAACTAAAGGTAATTTAATTATGTCTTCCGAAATTGCCAAAAGTGAAGAAATTCCTGCTCATTATTTGGCAAAAATATTGCAAAGAATGGCAAAATACGGATACGTGGATTCCTTTAAGGGGCGTGGCGGCGGTTTTCAAATTACTGAATTAGCAAGAAAAAGTTCTATTCTTGAAATAGTTGAAAGAGTAGAAGGGCCAATTATTAATTTAAAATGTGTTACCGGATTAAAAGAATGTTCGGATGAGTTTCCATGTCCGCTGCACGAAGAATGGGCCGATTTACGCAACAGAATTTATAATCTTATTTCAAGTAAATCAGTTCACGAAGTTGCCGAAAAATATTCGCAAACTTTACGCAAACCAATTTAGTTTAAACTGTAAAATAAGACCTGTTAAATTTTACGGGTCTTATTTATTTGATCCCGCTTTTAATATCATTTAAATACATTTTTACAAAATTTAAATCGCTGCATAACAGATACAAATTTTGTAAACATTCCGAATTTAACAAATAATACTTTTCTTCAAAAATAGAATTTAAAAAATTGCTGCCGTAACCGCTTATATCTTTTAGACAATTAACAACGGTTAAGGTATTATCTTTTAACTCGTTTTTAATTTTACTAAAATAAATTTCATCAAAATAGTTATCACTGTTTTGAATAATGCGCAATAGTCCCGTAATTACTTTTGAACTAAATAACATCTTTTCAAAAGGTTCCCCTAAATTGTTGGTTATTACAATTTCAAATAATCTTTCCAAATCTTCGTTATTAACAATTTTATTGTTTGAAAATAAAATTATATCGTTTAATAATTCTTTAGCTGATTTGTTGTATATGTATGACATAATAAATTTCCGGTTATGTTTTATGTGCCATTTTTAAAATAAATAATTTGGTGAAAGCCTACAAAAAACCGCCTTATATTTCCGCACCAAAATATACCAATCTGTTAAAACCGAAAAATCAGTTTGTGAACTAAACAGCCTGTGTTAAGGCTGAATGTGAATATATAAATATTGCTGTTTTGACACAACAAATAATGTCACCCTTTCGGGGTTCTACTGCTGTTTTTCTGCTTATGCTACAATAATGTCATCCCTTCGGGATTATTTTATGATATACAATGTATTACAATACAATCAGTTACCATTTGTTTACTCACTCCAGAGCACTTCAGAGAAGTGCAATGTTTATACTCACGTGCGCAACCCCACCAACTACCAGCACGGCAGGGCCGTGCCACCTTTGAACCCATTATTCCCCAATTTCCACACAATCTCTTTATCTCGCCAGCGTTTTTTATTAATTACAAAAAGCCTTTTTAATTCCAACGCCTATACCGTCGCCTATTGGAAATATTTTAGCATCCAGCAGGCGGTTATTTAAGAATATACTATTAAAATCAAGCACCAATTTTGTTGAGTTGACAAAATTAGCGGGAACGTTATCATCAGCAACATAACCCTTCCACAGAAGGTTGTCTATAAAAATAATTCCGCCCGGATTTAATAAATTTAACGATAAATTTAACAAACTTTGGTAATAGGTTTTATCCGCATCCAAAAAAATAAAATCGTATTTTTTTGTACAAGCAAGCATTATTTCTTCCGCTTCACCAAACAAAATATTTATTCTATCCGTTAATCCGGCTTTATTAATAAAACCTTGGGCAAGCGGCAGATTATTTTTGCTTTTTTCAATTGTATCCAAACAAACATGTTGTTTTAATTTACGTGTCATTTGAATTGATGAATAACCAATAGCCGTACCAATTTCAAGTATGTTTTCAGGTTGTTTTAGTTCAATCAACAATTCCAAAAGTTCAAGAGCTTTCCAATTTAAAATTGGTATTTTATTTAATAAAGCAAATTCTTCCATTTCAGCTATTAGCGGGTCAATAACAGGTCTATTAGCATTTAAATAATCCAAAATATTAGGACTGTTAATAAAACTACTCATCTTATAAACCTTCTTTTAATAAAGCTAATTTGCTGCGTAATGCGGTATTTACTATTTGCGGATTTGCTTTTCCTTTGCTTTCGCGCATAATTTGACCTACAAGAAATCCCATTACACTTTCTTTACCGCCAAGGTATTTTTCAACTTCGGCTTTGTTGGCTGCAATAATTTTATCAATAATAATGTCAAGTTCGCCTGTATCGCTAATTTGAACAAGGTTTTTTTCTTTTATTATTATTCCGGGATCTATATTTTTTTCTATGACTTCAGTAAAAATATCGCGGGCAATTTTAATGCTTATTGTGTTGTTGTTAACCAAAGATATTAATTTTGATAAATTTTCAGGAGATAAATTAAACTCTTCAATTTTTAGTTTGTTTTCGTTTAAATATTTAAACACATCACCCATAAGCCAGTTGCTTATACTTTTATAGTCTGTATTTAAAGAGGCGGTTTTTTCAAAATAATCGGCAAAAGGTTTTTCGTTTGTTAAAATGCCTGCATCATAAGCGGGGAGTTTATATTTTTCAATAAATAATTTATTCCTCTCTTCGGGCAATATTGGTAATGTGGCTTTTATTTGGTTTATTGTTTTGTCGCTTAAAACAATAGGAACTAAATCGGGATCGGGAAAATATCTGTAATCGTGTGCTTCTTCTTTGCTGCGCATTGAAGTTGCAAAGTTTTTATCGGCATTCCATAATAATGTTTCCTGAACAATTTTAATTCCGTCTTCCACTAACGAAATTTGTCTTTCTATTTCAAAATTAATTGCTTTTTCAACATTCTTAAAAGAATTCATGTTTTTTATTTCGGTTTTGGTGCCAAGTTCTTTTTGTCCTTTTAAGCGAATAGAAATATTAGCGTCACATCTAAGCGAACCTTCTTCCATGTTGCCGTCACAAACATCCAAATATGTTACAATTTGTTTAAGTTTGGTTAAATACAAAACAGCTTCTTCCGCGCTTCTCATGTCCGGTTCGCTGACTATTTCAAGCAAAGGAACACCACAGCGGTTAACGTCCACTAGTGTGGAAAATCCCATATCATGGATTGATTTTCCGGCGTCTTCTTCCATGTGTATACGAGTAATTCCAATACGTTTTTCGTAACCAACGGGAGAAACATCTAAATACCCAAATTCACAAATAGGTTTTTCGTACTGTGAGATTTGGTATCCTTTTGGCAAATCGGGATAAAAATAATTTTTACGGGCAAAAATGGATTTTTTATTTATGGTGCAATTGGTTGCCAGTCCTAATAAAATAGCAAAATCAACAACTTTTTTATTTAATACGGGCAAAACTCCAGGGTGCCCCAAACAAATAGGGCATATATTTGTATTAGGCGGCATACCAAATTTTGTGGAACAGCCGCAAAATAATTTAGATTCGGTTTTTAATTGCGCGTGAACTTCAAGTCCAATTACTACTTCGTATTTTGAATTTAACATTTTATTTCCTTTAAATAGAACTGTAAAAATAAAAATTTATAATGTTTAATGCCAATTATTATTAATATATGTATGGATTTTGGTATAAAGGATAAGAAGTCGGGATAATATGGTTTTTTTTAGTGGTTATTAAAAACGTAAAATTATTAGCAAATATGTAAAATGATTATCCGGTTAAACAATAATCATCTGTGGTTTGGATAACATTTTGAACGCTGATGACACAGATAAGGCTGATTACCGCAGATTTTGATGAATGGGATTCCGATTGGTTTGTGTACCAAAATAAGTTAAAAGTTATTAAAATCTAAAAGAATATGCAACCCGCTCTGGGGTTGTGTGGTGTTTTGGGTTTTTGCGGGTTACAAACATTCCTCTTCTCCGAAGAGGGTTTGATACGGTGAAATTATTAGATAATTAGGTAATAGTCAAAACACCTTTTCAAAATCATGGTTGAGACAGATGGGACATTGTGCTTCTCCGAAGCACGGGTTTGTTTGTGGTTGTGTGGTTACAGACATGGAATTTCTCCGAAATTCTAAAAATGCAAAAAAAAAATTAGCCCTGAAAGGGTGTCAGGATTGTAGGATAATTATAAAACAAAAAATAGAGCCCGGAACGGGTGAAATGAAAACTTAATATTAACCAACAATTCTATCGTCCAATTGGGATTAAAACAAAATAAAAGACAAAAAATTTTACAAAACATAAAACAAAACGGCTTTTTAATATGTTATTATATTATTGAATAAATATCCCTTAAATGGAAAAATAAATAAAATAATGGTATTTTTACAGGGGTGTTTAATTTGACAAGTATGGTCTTAACAATATAAGCGGAGTAAAACATGTTAAAAAAGCTTAAAATTTATTTATTATTTTCAATAATTTCATTTTTGCCTTTATCGTGCAGCATTGTAAATAATGTGAATCTATTTTCGGATGCCGATGATGTGCAGCTTGGGCAGCAGGTAGTGCAGGAAATTAAAGCAGATCCCAAAGAATATCCTATATATAACGGCGATCCATCCGTAAAACAATATATTAACGATAGAATATTTAAGCATATACTTAATTCCGGTAAAATTACTAAAAAAGGAGTGTTTAGCTATAACATTGAAATTGTAAAACGCGATGACATTATGAATGCTTTTGCACTCCCGGGCGGCAATGTTTATGTATATACAGGATTGTTAAAATATTTGGATTCCGAAGCCGCACTTGCCGGAGTAATTGCGCATGAAATTGCACATGCCGAAAAAAGACATTCAACGCAGCGTATGACAAAATATTACGGTGCTTCAATTTTGATGGGATTAGTGCTCGGCAAAAATCCAAGTCAGCTATCTGAAATAGTTTCTAATTTATTTGTTGGTGCTGCTTTTTTGGCTAATTCAAGAGCTAATGAAGACGAAGCGGATGCCAGTTCGGTAGATTATTTACGCGATACAAGATATTATCCGGGTGCTGTAAAATTCTTTTTTGAAAAAATGCAGGCTGATAATTTAATTCAGGGAAAAAGCAGCAAAATAGAAACTTTCCTATCAACGCATCCCGATCCAATTGATAGAATTAATACGGTTAATGCAAAACTGACAAACTTAAATGTGTCTGTTGTTACATTTAAGGATAACGGAAATAATATTTTTAGAAATGAGTACAAAAAAAATATTGTTGATAAACTTAAATAACAAAAATTGATATGATTTGATTGTTCGGAAAATTATTTGAAGAAAAATTATTGTTTCAGCGTGATGTTTATATTAGTTATTTTGCTTACAAATTGTAAGGATAACGTTACAGATCCTCAAAATACAACCAATACAAGATCTGATATTTTAGGCAAATGGCATTCAACGTTTTACGGCGGAATTGAATTTACAGCCGATGGAAATTTTACGGATTCATCTAAAACCTGGTTTTGTACTTCTACTTCGCCTAAAGCCGAATATGTTGTAAAAGGGAAATATTATGTAATTGATGATATTATTTATTTTTATGATGTAAAAATGATTTACAGTATGTGGCAGGACAGCTCTGCTATAAGCGGAATGCTTTCGCCTATTAGCTGCGTAAAAATTTCATTTCTTGAGGGGAGTTTGTGCCTGCAAAAAGTTCAAGTTTTAGAACCGGTTGATGTTTATAATGAAAAAATGAAAGGCAGGTGGACTAATACTGTTTGGGCAGGTGTTTATGAAAGGGATAAAAATCCAAAATACAGCGGCGGGCAGATTAAATATTTATATACATTTAATACCGATTCGGTTAATTGTAAAATAAATAAAGATTTATTATTTAACTCAATTTTTACAGCAACGGAAGACACAACTGAATATTTTTTTGAAAACGGTTATTTAGATTTTTCCAATGGAAATTCCTATTTTGTGGAATTTGCAAACAACAAAATGTATTGGTATTCATTTATGGCTTCGTATCAAAAAAAATGAATTAATGCTTGTGCATATAGGGTTTTGATAGGAATTTTGTATTATTAAATATTTTTTTTTGATAATTAGGAATTTTTGATTATTTTATCTGCAAGGAATAAAACTAGGGTTTAATTTTTTGTTAACAATTGCGGCTATACAACTATTAATGTAAAAGGTTAATTATTTATTGTAAATAGGGAACCCCATTATATTATATTTTGTATATGAATAGAAAAAAAAGAGGTGTTGAATGAACAAGGAGGATGAAGTGAGTATATTGCCTCAATGTTTGGGTTGTAAACATTTTATCTGCGGGACTGAATCAAAAAAAATTATTTGCAAAGCGTTCCCTTTGGGAGTACCCGACGAATATGTTAATAGCTCCGGTGATTATTCGGTAGATAGAGAAAAAACAAGAGAGGATAATCAACTGCGAAAAGTACACAGCGTTATTGATCCCCGTCAAGTTGGAATATACGTTTATTTTTAATGATATTTGGAATTTTAGAAATTTAACGTCAAAGTACATTCGAATAATTACTCTGTTTTAAGTAAGCCGGACAAAACAATAATATAAAATATGCAAAACGAGTTAACTAAGGTTAAACCCGATTGAGCCCTATTGTAATTCGCCTGCAATTTGTCCAAAAATTTTTATTTTATTATTAAACAAAAAATATTTATAAATTGCTAAATAAATGTTATAATATATTCGATAATAAATATATTTTATAACATATTGTTTATTTAAAGGGATTAATATGCAGCTTACAAAAAATATAAATATTCTTCTGGTTGAAGATGCAGGTGTGATGCGGAAGATGGAACGAAAAACATTATCCGCCCTTGGTTACAATAACATTACGGAAGCAGAGGATGGTAATATAGCAATAGATATTTTGCAAAAAAGAAGTGATATTAATCTTATTATCAGCGATTGGAATATGCCCAACAAGGATGGTTACGAATTACTTGTTTGGGTTAGAGCTAATGCCGTTCATAAAAATATGCCATTTTTAATGGCAACAGGCCGGGGAGAAAAAAAAGAAGCTGCAAAAGCATCCGAAGCAGGCGTAAGCAGTTTTATATCCAAACCGTTTAACGCTGCCGAACTGGATGTTAAAATTAATGAAGCGTTTGGAATAAACGAAGAAATAAAGGTTGTTGATAAAGAAGAAGAACTAAAAAATAAAGTTAAAGACGGCAAAGTAAAATTTAAAATAGCGCACATTCAAATTACCGATCATTTAGTTTTAGGTGTACTTAAACATATGATTCAAAAAGGAGAATGGACACCTAAATATTTTGAACTTGAAACCCAATGCCTTTCCAGCTGGAATCCTGTCGCTAAAGCTTTGGAAGACGGGACGGTTGATGGAGCCTGCGTTTTAGCTCCAATTGCAATGGATTTATTCAGTTATGGCGTGCCGATTAGATTAGTTATGCTTGCCCATAAAAATGGATCTATTTTTGTACGCAATAAAAGCGGCGAAAGCGGTGAAGCAAGTGTTGAGTTTTATAAAGGAAAATCATTTTATATACCTCATACAATGTCAATACATAATATGCTTGCGCATTTGTTTTTTACAAAAATAGGATTAAAACCTGGTGTAATTGGAAAAGAGGATGTTAATATAAGTTTTGAAGTTGCTCCTCCTATTAAAATGCCCGAATTTATTAACGGAAACAATAATGCCGCCGGATATTTGGTTGCCGAACCTATTGGTACTAAAGCAATTGCACAGGGTATTGCCGAACAGCAGTTCCTTTCAAGTGAATTGTGGGATAATCATCCTTGTTGTATTGTAACATTTCAGCAGGATATTATTGATAAATATACAGATGCAGTATTTGAGTTTACACAATTATTAGTTCAAGCGGGAAAAGTTATTGCAACAAAACCGGGCTTAGCGTCAGAAATAGCAGTTAACTTTTTAGATCCCGATAAATCGTTGGGACTTAAAACAGCATTATTAAAAAATGTTTTAACGGATCCGCTAGGTATTAAAACCGAAGACCTTTATCCAAATATTGAAGATTTGGAAAAAATCCAAAATTATATGCACGATACAATGGGGATTGGAAATAAAATAAATGTTAAAGAATTTGTTGATTTACGGTTTGCTAAAGCTGCATACGCAAATGATAATACGGCCCAAAAACCTTCAACTTTGCATGATGATGAAAAAACGGCATTAAATATTCTTACCCGAAATAATACAAAATCCGCTAAACAATCCGAAAAAACATTATTAAACAAAGAAGGTAAATATTTAATGTTTAGCTTGGGCGAACATTTGTATGGTATTGAAATTCTAAAAATAATTGAAATCAGCAAGTTGGGCAATATTAGAACAATTCCTAAAGCACCCGAATATGTTAAAGGAATTATGAATTTTAGAGGGATGCTTATTCCGGTTGTTGATATGCGGGTAATATTAAATTTGGAAACGGTTGAATACACAGAAAAAAATTACATTATTATAATAGAACTAAGTGTTGGAAGTAAAACATTACGTTTTGGAATTGCGGTTGATTCGGTAACTGAAATTATAGATGTAAAATCCAAGGATCTTGAAGAGCCGCCTCCGTTTGTACTTAACAACACCAATAATTATTTATCTGCAATGGTAAAAATAAATGATGAAGTTAGAATATTATTGGATGCCGATAAAATATTAAGTTCAAATATGCGGGAAGTTTTAGCAAAAACGGTTTAACAGCCCAAATGCATTTTTAAGTATTTCCCTGTATACGATTTAGGATTATCCATAATATCTTGAGGTGTGCCTGAAGCAATTATTTCGCCCCCCATTTCTCCGGCTTCAGGTCCTAAATCTATTATATGTTCGGCACACTTAATTATATCAAGATTATGTTCAATAATAATTAACGATTGTCCCTTTGCAAGCAGCATATTAAATGACTTAAGTAATTTTTTTATGTCATCAAAATGCAAACCGGTTGTAGGTTCGTCAAAAATAAAAAGAGTATGTCCTGTTTTATTAATATTAATTAAATGTGATGCAAGTTTAATTCGCTGGGCTTCCCCGCCGGAAAGTGTATTTGACGGCTGTCCAAGTTTAATATATCCAAGCCCCACATCCGAAAGAGTGTTAAGATATTTGACAATTTTTGTGTTTAATTTAAAAAACTCTTTAGCTTCATCAACCGTCATATCTAAAACATCAACAATACTTTTATTATTAAATGTAACATCTCGTATTTCTTTTTTAAATCGAGTTCCCTTACAATCTTCACATTCAAGATATAAATCGGCTAAAAACTGCATTTCAACTCTAACAAAACCTTCACCATTACATGTGTCGCATCTGCCGCCGGGAACGTTAAACGAAAAATATCCGGGTGTATAACCGCGTGTGCGCGCAAGTGGTGTTGAGGAATAAAGCTCGCGTATTTCTTCATAACCTTTAATATAACTAATTGGGTTAGAACGAGGTGATTTACCTATTGGAGTTTGATCTACAATTTCAATTCCATCTACTAAATGTGAACCGATAATAGAATTAAATTTTCCTATTTTAGGCGGATTACTGCCAAGTTCTTTGGAAATACCTCCGTAAATAACATCGTGAACCAAAGTGCTTTTACCCGAACCGCTTACACCTGTTATTACAACAAATTGATTTAAGGGAATTTCAACATCCAGGTTTTTTAAATTATTTTCGCGTGCACCTTTAATAGTTATGGAAAAAGGAGTAGTATGTCCTTCATATTTAGGTATAGGAATAGTAATTTCACCCGATAAATATTGACCTGTTAACGACTTTTTATTTTTTAACAACGAATCGTAATCGCCAATATGTACAACTTCACCGCCCAAAGCACCGGCTTTAGGCCCCATATCAATTATTAAATCCGCTTCCCTCATTATAGCATTATCATGTTCAACAACTAAAACAGAATTTCCAATATTTTTAAGGGATTTTATAATTTTTATCAGTTTTTCATTATCACGCGGATGCAATCCTATACTCGGTTCATCCAATACATACAAAGTTCCCATTAATGCCGAACCAAGTGATGTGGCTAAATTTATTCGCTGCGATTCACCACCCGAAAGTGTGCTGCTTAATCTATCTAAAGTTAAATATCCCAATCCAACATCATTTAAAAAAGTTAGCCGTTTAATAATTTCTTTAAGAATTCTTTCACCAATTGAGAGTTCAAAATCGGATAATTGTAATTCGGTAAAAAACTTTAGAGTTTTATCAATTGGAGTTTTTACCACTTCATTTATTGATAACCCCCCAATTTTTACCTGCAAAGCTTCGCGGCGTAAGCGTGAACCCTTACAAGCTGAACATTGAGTAACTCCCTGATATTTATTAATAAGAATTTTTATGTGAAGTTTATAACTGTCTTTTTCCATTGATTTAAAAAACCCATGGATACCGTGATATTTATCAAAACCGTTAAAAACTAAATCAACCTGTTCCTGAGTTAAATCGGAAAAAGGAACAGTGGTTGGAATATTCTTTTTTGAAGCCAGCAACAATAAAAGATTTAAATTATGCTGAAATTTAGGAGTGCGCCATGGGGCAATAGCTCCGGTAACAATACTTAAATTTGGATTTGGAATAATTAATTCGGGGTCATAACCCAAAACTGTTCCAAATCCCTGGCAAACAGGGCAGGCCCCAAAAGGATTGTTAAACGAAAAAAAACGGGGTTCCGGTTCTTCGTATCTAATATCGCAGCATTCGTAAAACTTATTGAATTTTTTTATTTCAGTAGTATCGGCATTTATTACAGCAAGTCTGCCTTCACCTTCTTTAAATCCGGTTTCAATTGAATCGGCTAGTTGCTCGCGTACTTTATCTTTTTTAATCTTGAATCTATCTATAACAATAAATACATCTTCTTTTTTACATTTTGGTATAACAGCGTTTTCCGTAAAATCATAAAAATTCCCCTTAATGTAAAATCTGTAAAACCCGCGTTTTTTTAATAAATCGAATTCTTCTTCAATTGTCCGATGTTCGGTCGCTTTTAACGGAAAACATAAATAATATCTATCGGTTACAGGTTGTAATTCAATCCATTTGGAAACTGTTTTAACGGAATCTTTAATTACTTCATTGCCACACACAAAACAGATTGTTTTTCCAATACGGGCAAATAATAAACGTAAATAATCGTAAACTTCGGTAGTTGTTCCAACTGTGGAGCGGGGATTTCGGGTGCTGCTTTTTTGTTCAATTGCTACAGCCGGACTAATACCGGTTATAGAATCAACATCGGGTTTATTAATTCTTTCTAAAAATTGTCGGGCATAAGAGCTTAAACTTTCAACGTATCTTCTTTGTCCCTCGGCATATATTGTATCAAAAACTAATGATGATTTGCCGCTGCCGCTAACGCCGGTAAATACAATTAGCTGATTTCGCGGAAATTGGAGGCTCACATTTTTTAAATTATGTTCTTTTGCCCCCTTTATAATAATTAATTTTTCTTTTGTCATTAGTTTTATATATAAACATTAATTTAATTTGAATTGTTTTTTAACTTGTTTATTGTGTCTTCCAATTTCTTTAATTCAATAAACTTTTCATCTAATTTCTTTTGCTGATTTTCAATTTCTTTCATTTTAGAGTCTAAAGATTGCTCATATTCACCTTTACTCCAATAACCGCGCTGTTCAAAATAAGTCTTAAATAACCAGTTGCGCTTTAAAGCTTCCATGTTTTCGGAAAAAGCTTCAGTACCAATTTGGGCTGCCTTTGTAGTTTCAATAAGATTATTAATTACAACTTGCACCGAATCAAGCGCTTTTCTATCAGTTAATAATCCACCAAGTGTACCTTTGCCTTGTTTTAATCCAACAACTATATCTTCTATGCTGTTCATGGTTGTGTCTACTTTAACCATTACTTTTTGCAATCCAAGTCCAACTTCAACAACAATATCCGAAATCTGGTTGAGGCGGCTGGTTATTGCATTTAAGCTTTTATCTGCCGATTGAGTAACACTAACGGTAGATTTATAAAGTTCATCATTATTTATAAGTTTGCCAATTGTTCCTTCACCCTCGTTAATTTTAGTTACTATTCCTGAAAAATCTTTTGTAATAACTTTAACATAAGCCATAATCTCTTGTGTTTCTTCAATAATTTTAGAAACATTCAGTGGATCCTTAGATTTTACAACGGAACCATTTTTAACCATTGGGCTGTTTTCGGAACCCGGAGTTATTGTTACAAGCTTTTTACCAACCAAACCTTCAGTTTCAATGGAAGCTTGACTATCTAAACGAATAAAATGCTGCAAACTTTTTTGAATTCGTAATGTTACTTCTACTTTTCCGCTGGCATCCGGCGAAAGTGTTAATCCTTCTACACTTCCAACATCATAACCGCTTAATCGTACAGGAGCACCCGGTTTTAATCCTTCAACCGCAGTAAAATACGCTTTAACATAAATAGTCTTTTCAAACAACGACTCTTTATTGCCTATAAAAAATATAAAAAGTATTAATAAGACGGAACCAAAAAATATAAAAATTCCTAATCGGGCACCTTCTAAGTTTTTAAGCATCAAAACTCCTAAATTTTTTACTTTAAAGCTTCTTGACTAAAAAAGTTCTGTAAAAAATTGTCTTGTGATAAAATTAAATCTTCAATTTCCCCCTGATAAGCAATTTTTCCTTCCCGCAAAAAAATTGCTCTATCCGAAATTATTTTAGCACAAATTAAATCGTGCGTTACAATAATTGAGGTCATTTTTAACTGTTTTTGCAAATCCAAAATTAATTTGCTAATTTCTTTTGTTGTAATTGGATCAAGCCCTGTTGTCGGTTCGTCATATAACATCAATTGCGGATCGGTTATAATTGAACGGGCTAACCCAATACGTTTACGCATACCGCCGGATAATTCCGATGGCATTTTATCTATTGCATGAGCCAAAGAAACCAATTCAAGTGTTTTTTCAACTTTAATATCACATTCCTTTTGGCCTAAAGCAAATATTTTTTTTAGTGGAAAGGATAAGTTTTCACGCACCGACATTGAATCGTAAAGAGCGGCACCTTGAAACAAAAATCCAATTTTTTTTCTTACTTCGTTTAATTGTTTTATTGTAAGGGAGTGTATTTCCTGATTGTTTATATATATATTACCGTTATCGGGAGTTAACAACCCAATAATACACTTTAATAACACACTTTTTCCAGTGCCGCTTTGACCGAATACAACTAAGTTTTCACCTGTATTCACATTTAAAGAGACATTGTCCAAAATGACACTTTTTCCAAATGACTTGGATAAATTTTCTATTTTTACTAAGAAACTGTCGGCCATAACCATAAAGTGACTTTTACTAAAACTGTATCCATAATTAAAATTAATAACGAAGCAATAACAACTGATGTAGTTGAAGCTTTTCCAACTCCTTCAGTTCCGCCCGAAGTTGTATATCCTTTGTAACAACCAACTAACCCAACAATAAATCCAAAAAAGAAGGTTTTTGCAATACCCGGCACTAAATCGCCAAATTGGATTGAATCGATTACTGCATTAAGATAATAAATAAAATTCATATTTTCAGTAATAATAACCGAAATATAACCGCCCAATACTGAAAGCAAAACAACATAAATTGTTAAAACCGGTAAAATCATTGTTGTAGCAAAAATACGGGTAACAACTAAAAAATTAAAAGGGTTAACACCCGAAACTTCCATAGCGTCAATTTGTTCGGTAACGCGCATCGAGCCTAATTCGGCACCAATGCCTGAACTAACGCGTCCGGCAAATATTAATGCCGTAAGAACAGGTCCTAATTCCCTTACTACCGAAATTGACACCATAGCCGGTAAAAAATCGGTTGCACCAAAACGCTGTAAAACGGGAAAACTTTGTAAACCCAATACAAGACCAATTACAATACCCATTATACTAACAATTGGAAAGGTTTTTACTCCCAATTCATCCATGTGTTTTTTGATTTCAGCTATTTCGTATGGGGGAATAAAAATTTGTTTGAAAAATTCTAAGGTAAATAGACCTAACCCTGTTAATGTTGCAAAAAAATTATAAAAATATTCTTTATATCCGGGTTTTCGTGATGATAAAAGTTCAGGTATTTTCATTTAATAATTTTTTTAATTTTGTTTACTAAAATAAATAAATATTCTCTTATTTGTAACAAATTCTTTGAAATTTAAGTTATTAATAAATAAAAGTTTTTTTTTGCATAACAAGTTTACAATTTCGAATAATTTTTTTTATTTTACATGATGTAATTTATAAACTAATGTTGAAATAGAACGTGGACAAAAAAAAATATTTTTATAACAAGAAAAAAAAATCCAATCCTTCCGAAAGTAATCCAAATATTGACAAACCACAAAATTTGTCCAGTAAGCCCAAAACTGAAACTTCTGTAAATACAGAAAATGTAAAACATAACGAAAACTCTAATACAAAAGAGAAATTTGTTAAAAAAACTCATTTTAACAAAAATAAACACGTAAATAAAAAGGAAAATACAAATCCTGACAATAAAATTGTTGTTAAAAACGATAAAATAGAACAAAAAGCTGAAATTAAAACGGATGTTAAACCCTTAGAAAAATCAGAAGTTAAATCTGAACATAAATCTAAAGAAAAATTTACCAAAAGACCATTTCGTAAACCGGAGCATAAACACGAAAACAGACAACCGGATAAAGAAGGCGAAAATCCTGAAGTTAAACAAGATCATAAACCGGAAAACAGACGGGATAATAAATCCGAAAACAGGCATGAAAGCAGAAATTTTGGCAAGTTTCAAAATAAACCTGAAGGGAAACCTGATTTTAAAAAAGGTAAAGATAATAGAAGCTTTAAACAAAAAGAACATTTTACGCCAATATCTTCGGAATTAAAGTATTTTTCCGATTTTATTAAAAGGCAAATTCCAAAACATATTCTGGAAAATAAAAATTTCTTAAATATTGAACCTTTGGCTTTACTTGAATATGAACATGAATTAAAAATAAAAGAAAGCAGTTTACGCGATTATTTAAAGAAAAATAATATTGACGGTAAAATTGAAAAAATTACTCCGTCTGTTAAATCAAGAAATTACAGAACAACCACAAAACGAAAACTGAATTTTGAAAAAGGCAAATTTTGTTTGGTTTTCCAAGAAGAAAATGTATTAAATGGTAATAATTTAATTAGTGTATCTGCTTTGGAACCTGTTGAACATAAAGATTTATATTTGTTTGTTGCCGAAAAAATAAATTTACCGGCTTATAGTCTAATTGGCAAATCGCTTAATTATTTAATAATTAGGGGAACGTACTTAGATTTTACACTTGTTTTTAATGTTCATCAAATGAACGCCGATGTTGTTAGAAAAGTAAAAATGCTTAGTGATGAGATTAAACAGTTAAAAATAAATGTACGATCAGTATTTTTATATTTGGATCCAACAAAATCGGATTATTATTTTGAAAGTCAAAGACCTGACGTTTCGGTTAATTATAAAAATATTTTTGGACCGGATAAAGTACTTGTAAGTTTTGCCGGAAATAAATATTCATTTTTGCCAACATCTTTTTCGCAGGTAAATGAAAGTATTGTTCCGGCTATGCTGGAAAAAGTTAAAAGTCTTTTGCAGCCTAAAAAGGATAATATATTAATAGATTTATATTCCGGATATGGATTGTTTTCGTTGTATTTGGCTGATAATTTTGCTGATGTTATTGGAATGGAAGCTGATATAAATGCTGTAAAATCGGCAAAAGAAAATGTTGAGTTTGCTGCTAAACATAACGTACGGTTTTTAGCTATGCGCGTAACTAATGCAAATATTGATAAATACATACCTAAAAGTTTTAGATATGATGAAATATTTATATTAGATCCTCCCAAAATGGGTACCGAAGACCGGGTAATTCAAGCTGTTGCCCAGCGAAATCCTGCAAAAGTTTTACATATCTTTTGCGGAGTTGACAATATTCCCGAAGAACTAAAAAAATGGGAACAGTATGGATATGTACCAACAACCATTGCTCCTTTGGATATGTTCCCGGGTTCGGCCAATTTGGAAGTTTTTATTTTATTACACAAAAAATAGAATTTTTATTACAAATAATTTGGAATTAAATCCCCTTTAATGGGGATTTTTTTTGTCCGAAAAGAATATGAATCGTCCCGAAATAGGTTGACTCGAAAAGAATAAACTAGGTTCTGCAATAGAAAGTAGTAGGATTCATATTCTAAATCACCGAATCCAATAAGTGAGGAAAAGAATCAGGGCTGAAGCCCATTATAGTTGTTTCGTCAGCCCCCAGCATGAATGCTGGGGTTATTTAAACTGGGATAATTAATAACATAATTAGATTATATATAACAAGTTGTGAGGATTTTAAATAACCACGTCCTTGAGGGCATGGGGACAAATAACCGTTAATTATGGCCCTTAGGCCTGATTATAAAAATATTATTATTAATTTATATTGCCCAAAATAATTTAATATACAAGTATATAATTAATGCAATTAAATTTTCCTTAAACCTATATTAATAAAGAGATTACAAACTTTAATAATATCTATTGCAAAATTTGGGATAAAAAGTCAATCAAAACAAGGACAAAATATAGATTAGCATCCTGAAATAGGTTGACTTTTTTTAGCTGTTGATATATTGCTTGTTTGGCATATAAATTTCGATATTGATTAATGAATTGTATAAAACCCCAGCAAAAACATCACAACCGAAATTATTTTTTAGTTAAGCTGAAATCGAAAGTGGTTTTATCAATAGTCATTGTAAAAACACCGCTAAATGTTTTTAAATCATCGGATAATTTGCCGGTGTAGCTGCCTGCATAACGGCTGTGCAAAAAATCTTTCATAGTAATTATTTTATCCTTCGGATTAAACTGGCCGCTTACTTGCTGATAAATAACTTCCCTATAATCAATTTGAATTTTTCCCTTAAAAGTATTTCCTGTTTGTTCCGTTATTTCTAAGGTAGTTGTACGTTTATCAAAAGTACCAACATAAGTTCCTATCAAACTAACAGCTTTGGCTTCCAATTCCTTTTTTTTGATTTCATCTTGTTCCAATTGCTCATTTTTTTGCTGATCATGTTCTTTTTGCATTTTTTGGGCACTTCGTAATGAATCAACAATTTTTTGATTTGCCTCAGCTTTTTGTTTATCTTCCGAATTGCCGCAATATGTTAAAAAAGAAAAACTTATTATTAAAAGAACTATAAAAAAGGACGTTTTATTGAAAACACTCGGTTTTTTCATTTTCAGCTCATAATTTATGTGCAATAATTTATTAGGGGAACTTTCACTTATATCAACAAATTCACAAATAAATAATTACAATTTTAAAATTGATATATAAAATTAAATCTAATATTTAGTTAACCTGCTTTTTGGTAAGCTATTTTTAGCCAATCTATTACTTCGGATGTGATATCGTTTTCCGAAGTTAAATTTATTTTATGTGAACACATTGAATTTGCAGTAGTAATTGCTTCCAGTATTCCTATAGCTTCCTGTCCTTTTATAATTAAATTTATTTCAAATCGGGTTTTGGTTGCAGGCTGTAAAATGGCAAATTGTTTTTTCCGTCTTAAGCTTACATAAGCTACTTTGGGAGCAATTTCAATATCGTCCCCAAATTCCATAATTCTTGAAATTAAATTATTGTAAATTTGTTTTAAATTCTCCTTTCCGGCATACTGCTTTATTACTAAAGAATCTTTATCTTCCACAGAATTTGCATCCGAACCTTTGGATTTAAGTGCAACAAAATTTGCAAATCCATGTGTAAAGGAGTGTTCTTCTTTTAAAAATTTTATAATTTCGCCATGTTTTGCAAAATTTTTTTCTCTTACAATTTTTACCCATTCGTCAACAGTTTTGCCGGTATTTTTGTAAATGTTATCCATCATTGTTTGAAATGCCTGATCCATCCTTTTTTTCTCCGTTTTATTTGAATAAATGTACAGACAATATAAAATAACGATATTTTAAACAATACCAAAATTAAGATATATAAAAATTGGAGGCAAAAATAATAGTTAAGTATAAAAATAATAAATATTTAACTTATATGATTTGGCTGACACCAGAAAAAAAGTGTTTTTATTGCCAACTATTTTGGCTTTAATTTTAAAATACATATATTAGTAATTAAATTTTTTCAGGGATAAAAATGATCAAAAAAGCAATACTTTTAACTATAATTACGGTCAATATTTTGTTTGCACAACAAAATTATCAAGAATTATTAAACGTGCAAAAATCGGACGTATATCTTCAGGGCTTTTATTGGAATTCCCCGCCTGCAGGTATATGGTATGATTCATTAAGTAATTTAGCTCCGCGTTTAGCTTCTGCGGGATTTGGAGGAATATGGTTTCCTTCACCTGTTAAAGGTGCCGGCGGCGGTTTTTCTATGGGGTATGATCCTTACGATCATTACGACTTTGGCGAGTATTACCAAATGGGATCCAAAGAAACACGGTTTGGAAGTAAAGACGAATTAATACATGCGATAAATATTTTTCATCAGGTGGGTATTGAAGTTTATGCCGATGCTGTAATGAATCATGTTAATGGCGGCGAAGCCAAAGCTCCTTACGAATGTAAACCGTATCCGTCTTATCCTGATTCAGGATGGGTAATATTTAATTATCCTTACGGCTCGGGAAGATTTAAAAAAGACGCTTCTTATTTTTATCCAAACAGCCAAACATGTAATGTAAATCCTCCTTACCATGGAGCAGATGACCCAATATACCAGTTTGGAATGTGGCTTGCAAAAGACAGGTCGTTTGTAAGAGATAGTTTAATTGCTTGGGGAAAGTATTTAAAAAATGTCCTCGGTTTTGACGGATTTAGACTTGATGCGGTAAAAGGGATTGATCCCGCTTTTATGGGTCCTTGGATTCAGGCAGTAAACGGCGGCGGATTTAATGTGGCTGAATATTATGGTTCAACCGGTGATATCGGTTACTGGTTAAACCAAACTCAAAACGTACATGGCGGAAATGTTTCGATGTTTGATTTCCCATTGCGTTTTGTATTAAAGGATATGTGTAATAATACATCCGGTACATTTGATATGAATACTTTAGACGGTGCCGGTTTAATAAATTCGGGAATATCGGGATTTGACGTTTCAACTTTTGTAGAAAATCACGATATGGATAGAATTGGCTGGGATGGTTCTATTGATAATGGACATGATCCGGTTATTACTAATAAGGAAATGGCTTATGCATATACTCTTATGAGTGAAGGTCGTCCATCTGTATTTTTTAAAGATTATGTTGATTACGGATTTGCCGGAAAAATTGATACATTAATTTGGATTCGTAAAACATTTGTATATGGCGGAACAACTAAAAGAAGCGGATTAAATCCATGGTATCTTGGCGGAAATGGTGTTCAATCCGATTTAGCAAAAAATTTATATATCGGCAGAAGAGATGGCGGTAATAATAAACCACAGGTATTTTTAATATTAAATAACCATCCAACAGAATGGCGCGGTGTTTGGGTTAATTCCAACCATCCGTCACAAACATTCCGCGATTACACCGGAAAAGCCATGGATAAAATATCACAAGCTGACGGAAGAGTAGAATTATGGGCTCCCCCGCGCAGTTATGCAATATATGTTCCTGATACTACTCAAACAATTAATAATGTTCCGGTATTACAAAGTATTCCTAATAAAACAGCTTATACTAATTCCTATTTTGAATTTCAGACTATTTATAGTGATGCCGACAATCAAGTGTTAAATTTTTCTTTACAGGGAAATCCGGCTTGGTTGAGTGTTAATAATCACGGTAAATTATTTGGAACTCCAAAATTTGGAGATGTAGGAAATAAAACAGTAATTTTTAAAATTACGGATTCACAAAATAGTACTGCCGTTGATACATTTGATGTTTCTATTTTATTAAATTATGCACCGGTTTTAAGCACAATTAACGATACTACTGCAATTGCAGCACAGCGTTTTGAAAAACAATCAATTGCAGTTGACACCGATTCCGATTCGTTAAAATATTTCTTTATTCAATCGCCTACTTGGTTAAGTGTTAATAATTCAACCGGTTTAATTGCCGGTACTCCAACAGTTGAAGATACAGGAAATTATCAAATTGTATTAAGTGTTACAGATTACAAAGGTGCGTTTGATACAACAGCTTTTACAATTAATGTTAAGAAAAATTCCGATACATTAATTGCCACTTATGGTAAACCTACAATAGATGGTACTATTAATGTAAGTGATACCGATTGGCTCCCGGAATGGTTGATTATTGCCGATAGCGGTACTGATAGTTATTGGAGAACAGTTGATTCCTTAAATAATGAATTATTTAACATCTTTGCTACTTGGGATTCGGATTCTTTGTATCTGGGTGTAAATTATTACATTAATGATAAAAACAATACCCTTATGTTATATCTTGATACAAAAGAAGGCGGAGTTACAAACTTTAATTCCACCGGTGGTTATAATGGTGATTATCCCAAAAATTTCCGTTTTGGCGCAAATAACGGTATTGAATTATTTACCGCTGCATATTATTTGACCAAACCAAATGCTTATTCAATACAGGGTAATCAATCAACCAATATTTCTGCTTTAGTAAATTCAAAACGTGGTGTTGAAGGATATGACAGCGAAATGGCTATTTCGTGGAACGATATATATGGACTTGGTGCGGGATTAGTTCCGGCTAATGCCGATATAGAAATGGTTGCTATTGTTGCCGGAGGATTTAACTGGGGCGGCGGAGATTCTGCTCCGGATAATGAAGATATTGACGGAAACGCCGGACCGGACAGCTTGATTAATCTTGCCAAAATTCAAGTTGATAAAAATGGTGACGGTATTCCTGATCCTACAATATTTATCTCGGGTCTTGAAGAAGTTGTTACTAATTATCCTCCTAAGGAATTTAAATTATTTTCTAATTATCCTAATCCATTTAATCCGGAAACAATTATTTCTTTTGCTATTCCTAATGAAAGCAAAGTTGAATTAATTGTTTACGATATATTAGGACGTGAAGTTGAAACTTTGGTAAACAATCAATTAAAGGCCGGTACATATAACTTTAAATTTAACGGGTCAAAACTATCCTCCGGTATTTATTTTTATTCAATAAAAACGAATAATAACAATGCTGTTGGTAAAATGATGCTATTAAAATAATTATGAATTATGAATTATGAATTATGAATTATGAATAAAAACCACAGATGAGTAAAATGATGCTGCTCAAATAATTTTAAGTGTTAAAGGTTAAAGTTTAAGTGAAAAAATAAAATAATTTTTAATTCTAAATTTTGAATTGTTAATTAAAACCACAAGTGAATAAAATTATTTGTGGTTTTTTTTATTTGCAATAATTAAAATTTTTATGAGGAAAATAAAATGAAATTGCCCGAAGTGCAAAAAGAAATCCCAATTATGAAATTGTTAAATAATAGAAAATCATCAAGAGATTTTATTACAAAAGAAATTGATATCCAGCACCTTTCCAATATATTATGGGCCGCATACGGAATTAACAGAGAAGACGGACGAAGGACTGCGCCAAATGCCCGCAACATGCAGGATATTGAATTATATGTTGTAAATAAAGACGGTGTTTATTTTTATCAGCCTGAACAACATGAAATAACCGAAATTACAAAAGGGGATTTTAGAAAAAATACAGGCTTGCAGGATTTTGTAGAAATTGCACCGCTTGATATTGTTATTGTTTCCAATCAGGCAAAAATGGAAGTTGATGAAAAAATCAAAATGGACTATTCCTATATGAATGCAGGGTTTGTCTCTGAGAATATGTATTTGTATTGTACCAGCGAAGGATTAGCAACCGTTATTAGAGCAATGGTTTACAGAGAGGAATTATCCAAAATATTAAAACTTAAACAGGAACAGAAAATTGTTTTAATACAAACAGTAGGTTATAATAAAGAATAATATTTTTGCCCGTAAAATGTCAAAATAAAGTGATATAGATCACAACTTTTCCAAAACAATTTAATTTTCTTGCGTATTTAGTTTTTACTTAATATTTTCAATTATAAAGACTTATTTACAAATCAAAATAAAATTATTAGGGAAATTTTATGAAAACAACATTACTTTGTTTAATTTTTGCTTTATCCACCGTAGCTTTTGGTCAAACTACACTTTCGACTGCATCTTTTGGCGGCGATGCAATTGGTTTAGATTTGACGGTTGATGACTATGGTCATGTCACAAATATGATTACGGGTACAAGAGGGGGAGATGGGTATACCGATTTCAAATGGTCAGACTATATGAGCAAATTTGTAATTGCTAACGGCGGTAACCCTGTAGAAATTAAAGCCGGAATACTTGGACTTACATTATATGATAATGCACCTGTTTCGCCAACCGGTAATGCAAATGCTTTCTTTTTACCCGACAGATTTGAAGATTGGACATTGAACGGAAATCCAGATAATGAATGGCATAATATAATTGAATATGAAAACGGTGCTTTACATGTTATTGGTGGTGTTGGATACATAATTTTGGATCCTAGCCCAATGTATGGTTCACCGTATACTCAAATTAATCCCGGTTTTCAATTTACAAATGTTGGCGATGGTGCAATAACATTAGAACCATTTCATTACGAAAATGATTGGGCGAGTTTGCCTAGTCCGATGACTTTTTATGCAAATGATCCATGGAGTGCTTATGATTATGATGGATTATTTAATACTTCTGACGACTTTTTTATTGTAAGTAGTACTGCTGTAGCTCCATATTATTCAGGATGCGGTTTCCCAATTACACATTCAACTATAACAGCAACCACTAATAATCTTCTTAATGCAATTCAAACCGGAGCAAATGGTTTCGATTTGGTTGATTTACATGACAGGGTTTTGGTAAATTGTGAAAAAGCATTTCAATATAACGAAGTATCTCTTGAAAGCGGGCAGGCCGTTGTATATTGGTTATATCCAAAACCGATAAAATTTTGGAATAAAGTAGATAATTACCCAACTGATTTTAGTTATGAAATAAAAGAAATTAATGCAATCGGGAATAATGTTTTTTTAAATACGGATCTTTCTATTAATTATTCGGCATTAACGTATGTTACAAATGATGTTTCACATGTCGCTTCCACAAAAATGAAGGTGGTTGTTGCCGAAATAACAGGCGGCATGATAGAAGGAACAAAAAATGCTGATGTTTTTCAATTATTAAATCATAGATACTGGGAAATGTTTTATGATACAAGAAGAACCGGTTCTATTGGCGACATTACAATTACATATAATCCCGCTGCCGGTGCAGATAATATAGTTGATGAAAGTAAATTAGTATTAGTATACAGAACTAATTATGACCAGCCTTGGACAAAATGGGTGGGTTGTGTAATTGATGCCGGTAACAATACAATTACTGCCCCAAGTTTTAATTTGGGTGATTCCCATTGGGCTTTAGCATATACAAGTGATCCTTTGCCGGTTGAATTAAGTTCGTTTTCTGCTGAAATTAATGATAAAAATGTTAATCTTAATTGGAAAACGGCAACAGAGATTGACAACTATGGTTTTGAAATTGAAAGAAAGGAATCAGGGAATAATAATAAATGGGTAAAATTAGGTTTTGTAAATGGACATGGAAACAGTAGTACAATAAACATGTATTCTTTTACAGACGGTTTTGCACTTGCCGGCATAGTTTATCAATATAGACTTCGTCAAATGGATAATAACGGCAATTCGGAATATTCAAATATTGTTGAAGTATCCTTGCCAACTCCTCAGACTTATAGTTTAAGTCAAAATTATCCTAATCCGTTTAATCCTTCAACGGGAATTAAATATCAGATTGCAAATGACGGATTTGTAAGTTTGAAAGTTTATAATTTGTTGGGAAAAGAAATAGCTGTTTTGGTAAATGAAAATCAAACCGCAGGGGATTATAATATTTCTTTCCATGCAGATAATTATAATTTAACAAGCGGAATTTATTTGTACGAATTACGTTCAAATGATTTTGTGCAAATTAAAAAAATGATGCTGCTCAAATAATTATGAATTATGAATTATAAATTATGAATAAAAGATTTGAAAGGCCGCGGATAAGTAAAATTGTTTGCGGCTTTTTTTATTATTGTCCCGAATTGTTATTGGTATAATTTTGTATATGGCTACACATTCAGCAATGGAAATCCGTTATATACTTTATGTCACCCGTTCCGGGTTTGTTGTTTGGGGGGAATTGTTTTGGCTACAATAATTTCATCCCTCCAGGATTAAAAAATATTGTTTAAACCATGATTTGTTGGTTATAATGATTGGTATGATTTTGTTGGAAGTTCCGAGATGTTTCATGGGGATGTATATAATTATATAAAAAGAATAGGCACCTACTCTGTAGGTGTTTTTGGCTGGGCGGATTGGTGTGTTACAAATATGCACCTGCTCCGCAGGTGGTTTCATTTTTCATATTAAGATTGCGTTGATAGATATAATTTTGTATATATGCACGCATATTTCATTGTGGATATAGTGGATACTTTATGTCACCTGTTCCGGGTTTGTTGGGGTGGGGGAATTGTTTTAGCTACAATAATTTCATCCTTTCAGGATTAAAAAATATTGTCTGAACTATGATTTTTGTGATTATAATGATTGATATGATTTTGAAATTGTCTGAACTATGATTTATGTGATTATAATGATTGATATGATTTTCCCCAAACTTCGGAGAAGTATAATGTAAATACACTAGCACAAGGAAGTTGTACATTGTACTCTTCCAGAGTACTTTTTGTTGGGGCGATTTCTTGGTTACAGACATTCATCTACTCTGTAGATGTAAAACATTGTCTTGAACTATGATTTATATGATTAAAATGATTGATATGATTTTGTACATGGTTACACATTCGGCAATTGAAATCCATTAGATACATTATGTCACCCGTTCCGGGTTTGTTGGGGTGGGTGCATTGTTTTGGCTACAATAATTTCATCCTTTCAGGATTAAAAAATATTGTTTAAACCATGATTTGTTGGTTATAATGATTGATATGATTTTGAAATTGTCTGAACTATGATTTTTGTGATTATAATGATTGATATGATTTCCCCCAAACTTCGGAGAAGTTTAATGTCTGTAATAAAAAAAACGCACACAGGCCGAACTTCGGAGAAGTTCAATGTGAGAGATACTTTTACTCGAGCTGAAGCTCAAGCTACAACTTAAATACGTTGGCTTGACATGCAAATATCATATTTATGATTTTATCCCACAATTTATTGGGCTAATTCGTAAATTCAACTATTCTTTTCCTTTAATCCCGAAGATATTATGTTTAAAAGCAGAAAAAGAAAGAGTATCCTTTCTGCAAATTAGTTTTAATTTATTTATAATAATATCTAATTAGTTAATTACTTTTAAACAAATAATAACAACAGTAAAGGATACTCAAATGCAAACACAAAATAACGAAAAAAAAGTGGATTATACAAATCAAAATATTTATGTGGGGTTAGATACACACAAAGCGACTTGGAAAGTTACAATAAATCTTGAGGATAGGTGGCTGACAACTTATTGCATGGAGCCAAAACCTCAACAACTTGTAACACACTTAAAAAAGAATTATCCAAATGGAAACTACTATTCTGCCTATGAGGCAAGCTATAGTGGCTTTTGGATACATAGAGATCTAATAAACGGAGGTATTAAAAACATTGTTGTTAATGCTGCCGATATTCCAACTACCCATAAGGAAAAAGATCAAAAAAATGATCGCAGAGATTCAAAGAAATTAGCAAGAGAACTTGCTAATAAAAGTTTAACCGGAATCAGAATACCAACAGAAGCAGAAGAATCGTTAAGGTCGTTACGCCGATTAAGAGATCAACTAATTGCTGATCGAACAAGAAAGAAGAATCAAATTAAATCACTCTTAAATTATAACGGGATAATATTCCCTGAGGATATTAAAGGGAAATACTGGAGTAAAAAATTTATTGATTATTTAAGAACTATTAAATTCAATTATCCTGAGACACAAATAACCTTGAATATGCTCATTGATAATTTAGTATACTTAGAAGAACAAATAGCTAAGGTGGTGGAAGAATTAGCGAAATACACGGAAGAAGATAAAAAAGCACAAAAAATAGTACCATTATTGATGACAATACCCGGGATTGGATTTATAACGGCTATATCTTTTTATACCGAAATAATGGATATCAACCGCTTTAAGAAACTGGATGAATTTTGTTCTTTTGTAGGATTGGTACCATCGACTCGTTCTTCAGGGGCAAAGGAAGTTGTATGCGGGATAACAAATAGACAGAATGGATATTTAAGAAATCTTTTAATAGAAGCATCTTGGATAGCATCGAGAATGGATCCTGCATTAGCTTTAAGATTTGCACAACTCAAAGTTCGCATGAAATCACAAGCTGCAATAATAAAAATAGCAAAGAAGCTTCTTAATAGAATAATGACTGTTTGGAAAAATGAAATACCATACTCGTTATCAGTTGTTGAATAATGTAGTAAAAAGAATAAAAAAACGAATTTATAATTAATCGAGGAATAATATATTTTCTTTATTAAATAATTGTTAGTATTGACCGTTGTTCATCCCTTGCAAAACTCAGTTTTGTTGCCCGAAGATTGCGGCGATACATTTTTGATTTAATTATATATCTTGCAGCTCCTTTTAGAAATAATAATTAAGGATGACTGTTTATAACAGGTTGATTTATTATAAAGAAATTAAATTATTATTCTCGAAATAATTGTGAGATAATTATGCAACTATAAAAGCAAATGAAAAAACTCTTTTTGTTATACAATGGTATTCACTAGTATCTTACATAACCTTTGGATAATTACCTATAAGGAGAAATATAAATTTACCCTCACCCTCCTTAATCCATAAGCTATGCAAACAAAGAATAAAATATCGTATTTTAATAAAAAAAAGAGTGGGAAATACTATTACAAATTTAACTTTTTTGCGAAAAGAATAAAAATATTATTATGGACTATTGACTTTTAACATAACAGGGATGACATTGTTATAGAACGGAATGAAACCTATACAACCCAAAACCCCGAAGGTGGTGACATTTTTTTGTATCATCAAAAACTAGAAACAGATAAATTTGTACATATTGGCTTATAACACCAAACAACCCACACCTCGTTATTAGCTCCCAAGGGAGCGGCACAAATTATCTTGAACCATGATTTGTGTGAATAAAATGATTGACATGATTAAAACCAAACTTCGGAGAAGTTTAATGTCTGTAACAATAAACACACAAACGGAATCGAACTTCGGAGAAGTTTAATGTAGACTTAATATATTAAAGTATATAATATGGTTTGTAAAACGTAATTCAAAGAGGTTATTCATTGTACTCTTCCAGAGTACTATTTGTTTGCTTTGGTTTTTGGTTACAGACATTCATCTACACCGTAGATGTAAAGATAGCCTGAACTGTGATTTACCTGATTAAAGGATTTTCGTGATTATAATAATTGCCGGAACTGTAATTTGTATGATTAGTATGCTTGGTTTTGATGATAATCGGATAAAAACTCCTACATTTATTAATGAATTATTCCGCCGATATATTCATTAAAAATACATAAATATGCATAAAAATGGTAAAAAAGCAGTATTTATGCAAAATAAATACATAATTATGCAAAAATGCCTTGTTTTCTACAAAATAATTATTTATGTTTGCACTTCAAAATGAAAGTGATATACGTGTTTTTGAGAATTGGAGTTTAAATGATTACGGTTGGAATTGTTGGAGGCAGCGGTTATACAGGAAAAAAACTACTGCAAATATTGTCGGCTCACCCTAAAATTAAAGAAATTAGTGTGTATGGATTTTCTACTGCGGGAGAAAAAATTAACGATGTTTTTCCTGAGTTGTTAAACCAAGTTAAAGATACTGATATCAAATCGGTAAAAAATATTTCATTTGAACACGATTTATATTTTATAGCATTACCACACGGCGAAGCTTTGGAATATGTGCCTGCATTAATAAAAGCAGGGAAAAAAGTTATTGATTTAGGCGGTGATTACCGACTTGACGAAGCCGAAGAATATAAAACCTGGTACAATAAAGAACATACATCACCTGAATTATTAGAGGAAAAGTGTTACAGCCTGGCTGATTATTGCTGTTGCGATTATTCAAAAATTAATTTAATCGCCAATCCGGGATGTTATCCCACTTCAGTTTTGCTTGCCTTATTACCATTTGTAAATGAATTTTCGTCAATGATCAACACAGTAAATACATGTTCTTATTCGGGAACAAGCGGAGCCGGAAAATCGGCTAAAACTGATTTGTTAATGTCGGAAATGGATGGTAATGTAAAAGCATATAATGTTAACAATCATCGTCATCAGCCGGAAATTTACCAGGAACTTGTTAAAGCAGGTTTAAAAGAAGAATATAATATTACAATGCATCTGTTGCCAATTGCTGTGGGAATTTATTCAACCACAACAATTAAACTTAAAGAAGAAATTGATGCTGAAAAATTACATAAAGTTTATTACGATAAATATAACTTATCGCCGTTTGTGCGTTTACGGAAAGTACCGCCAAGTTTAACCTGGGTTACAGGTACAAACTTTTGTGATATTAATTTATCGTTAAAAAGTAAAACTTTAATTATTACCTCAGCTATAGATAATTTAATAAAAGGAGCTGCAGGACAAGCAATTCAAAACATGAACAAATTATTTAATTGGGAAGAATCGTTAGGATTACTTTCCTTGGGAGTCTAAAAAGTGTATAATTTTATTGAAAACGGCAGTGTTACATCGGCAGCAGGATTTTATGCGGCCGGAATTTTTGCAAATATTAAGAAAAAAAGAAAAGATTTAGCCTTAATATATTCAAAATTGCCGTGTAACGCAGCCGGTACATTTACTTTAAATAAAGTTAAAGCAGCTCCTCTTGTATTATCAAAACAAATGATTGCTGACGGAAATAAAATAAAAGCAGTTCTTGTTAATTCGGGAAACGCAAATGCTTGTACAGGTGAACCCGGATATGAAGATGCACTTATTACACAAAAATATTGTGCCGAAAAACTAGATGTTAAACAAAGCCAGGTTTTATTGAGTTCTACGGGTGTTATTGGCCAGCGTTTGCCTGTTGATAAAATGTTAAGCGGTATTGAAAGTATTATTCCGCAGCTATCGGAAAACGGCGGACTTGACGCAGCAGAAGCAATAATGACAACCGATACAAAAAGAAAAAATTACGCTGTATCCGTTGAGTTGGAATATGCAAGTGTTACAATTGGCGGAATTTGTAAAGGCAGCGGAATGATTATGCCAAATATGGCTACAATGTTAGGTTTTATTACAACCGATGCTTTTATTGAACAGGAATTATTGCAGTCTATTTTATTGGAAGTAGTTAATGTTACATTTAATAAAATTTCCGTTGACGGTGAAACAAGCACAAACGATATGGTTGTTCTTTTAGCAAACGGCGCAAGTGGTGTTAAAGTTGAAAAAAACACGGCTGATGTTGATAAATTTAAAGCAGGTTTAAAAGCAATCTGCACCGAAATGGCAAAATCAATTGCTTCGGACGGTGAAGGTGCTACTAAACTTATTACAATAAATATTACCGGTGCTGATACTCAGGTTGATGCCGATTTAGCAGGTAAATGTATTGCTAATTCACCACTGGTAAAAACAGCTGTATATGGACAAGATGCCAACTGGGGTAGAATTATGTCGTCTGTTGGAATGAGCGGTGCGGAAATTAATCCAAATAATATAAGTATTTCATTTAATGAAGTGCCTATTCTTTTACCCGGATTTAACATTGTGGTTGATGAAAAAAAAGCAACTGAAGTATTATCAAAATCGGAAGTGGCAATTAATGTTAATTTAAATGGCGGGTCGTTTAAATCAACTTGGTGGTCGTGCGATTTTACAGAAAACTATATTAAAATAAATGCTGATTACAGATCGTAATAGTGGGGAATGTAATGGACATTGCAGTATTAAAATTAAGCGGTAAAGCACTAAACGAAATTTTTGCAAATGACGAATGGATTGATACAATTATTAACCTTAAAAATAGTCACAGGGGTTTAATAATTGTACATGGTGCAGGACAAAATATATCCGAATGGTCGGCTGCCTTAGGTTTGGAATCGAAATTTATAAACGGACAACGTGTAACCACCGAAAAAATTATGGATGTAGTTGCCGCCGTGCAATCGGGAATGTTAAATTCTAAAATTGTAAGCAGATTATTAACTCAAGGAATTGATTCGGTAGGTTTATCAGGAATTGACAGAGGAACATTTATTGCCGAAAATATTAATTTCGATTTGGGTCATGTTGGTGTTCCTGTTGTAACCGGTTCAATTGACTGGGTATACGAATTAATAGATAAAGGGGTTATTCCGGTTTTTAGCAGCGTATGCCGCAGTAAAACTGGCAATTTAATGAATGTAAACGCCGATTTATTTACGGAAGTATTGGCAGAAACAATAAAAGCCGAATCGGTATTTTTTGTATCTGACGTTAATGGTGTTAAACTTTCGGGTGTGTATCAGTTATACGTAAACGAATATCAAATTAAAGAAGGAATAAACAGCAAAGAAATTACAGACGGAATGATTCCAAAACTAACAAGCTGTATTGAACTTCTTAATAAAGGAATAAAAAAAGTTTGGATTGGTAAAAATATTCAAATGAATTACGAAGAAAATTTTCAAACTAAAGGAGGAACGTGGATTGTTAAATCAGCCTAAATCCGTAGATGCTGCTAATTGCAGTTTATTAAAAAACTATTCAAGATATTATGTTGAATTTGCAAAAGGTGACGGTTTTAATTTATTTGATACCGAAGGAAAAGAATATTTAGATTTTTTAAGCGGTATTGCAGTTACAAGTTTTGGTCATAATAACGAATATATAAAAAATGCCGTAACCGAACAAGTTAACAGTTTATGGCATGTATCCAATTTATTTACAGCTAGCAAACAAGAAGAACTTGCGCAAAAATTAACTAATATTTCCGGTTTGGATAAAGTGTTTTTTTGCAATTCGGGAACTGAAGCCAACGAAGCAGCAATAAAATTTGCCCGCAAATGGGGTAAAGGACGTTCCACAATTATTACTACACTTGGCAGTTTCCACGGCAGAACCATGGGAAGTTTAGCCGCATCGGGACAATATAAATTATGGGAAGGTTTTTATCCTATGATGCCCGGTTTTTGTTATGTTCCTTACGGCGATTTGGAAGTTCTTGAAGATTCATATTACCCGGATGTTGTTGCAGTTATGGTTGAACCTATTCAGGGTGAAAGCGGTATCATATTGCCCCCTGAGGGTTATATGAAAGGTCTGCGTAAATTTTGCAATAAATATGGTCTGCTTTTAATAGTGGATGAAGTACAAGCCGGAATGGGAAGAACAGGGAAATATTTTGCACATCAATGGGAAGAAGTTAAACCTGATATAATTACACTAGCCAAAGGAATAGCCAACGGACTGCCTTTAGGTGCTGTTATTTGTACCGATGAAGTTGGTGTAACAATAACTCCCGGTTCGCATGGTTCAACATTTGGCGGAAACCCCGTTTCGGTAGCTGCGGCAAACGCTGTTTTGGATTTGTTAGACGAAGAAAAATTAAAATACATATTAAAAATTGGTAATTACTTAAAAAATAATTTAAATTCAGTTTCTGAAAATATTAAATCTGTGCGTGGTAAAGGTTTGATGATAGGAATTGAATTTAATGAAAACATTTCTGCTAAATCAATTGCTATCTCATTATTGGAAGAAGGTATTGTTGTAGGCACCTCAAGCGAAAGTGTATTACGCATCTTACCGCCGTATATAATTACGGAAAAAGAAGCTGATACTTTTGTTGAGAAACTTACTGAGATATTAAACAAATAATTCTTAATATATAATGGTGTTAAAATGTCAGCAAAATTGTTAAGGCAGAACCGAATTAAAGATATTCTAAACAGCGTGACTGTTTCAAGTCACGAAGAACTAGTAAAAATATTAACCGATGAAGGTTATCAGGTAACACAGGCAACTTTAAGCAGAGATTTTGCGGAGTTGGGTGTTATACGCACAATAAGTGATAACGGGATAAAATATATCCTTAATTCACTTGAATCAGGGAAACAAATTTCCAAATTGATAAGTTTTGAAATCTTGTATGTTCAATCTAACGAATCGATGGTTATTGTTAGAACATTGGCAGGAAGAGCTCAAGGTGTAGCTTATCATATTGATAGATTAAATATGCCCGAAATTATGGGAACGGTTGGCGGTGATGATACCGTTTTAATTATCCCAAGTTCGCACTCATATATAGGAAAAATTGTTTCACTGGTTAAAGACATAATGTTAAATCAGTCAAACAAAAATAAAGATTAGGAGATACAAATTGGCTAAAAAAATAGTTGTTGCTTATTCCGGTGGATTAGATACATCTGTAATGGTAAAATGGTTATGCGAAAAATATGACGCTGAAATTATTACCGCTACGGGTAATCTTGGTCAGCATGCCGAGTTGGAAGGATTAGAAGCAAAAGCAATTAAAACCGGAGCTGTAAAAGCAGTTATTGTTGATTTACAGCATGAATTTGTGACAAAATATTTGTGGCTGGCATTAAAAGCAGGCGCACTTTACGAAGGTACTTATCCGTTAGCATGTGCAATCGGTCGTCCGCTGTTGGCTAAAATGATGGTGGATATAGCAGAACAGGAAGGTTGTGATGCAATTGCTCACGGCTGTACAGGAAAAGGAAATGATCAGGTTCGTTTTGAAGTTGGGATACAAACATTAGCACCGCATTTGGAAATTATTGCACCTTTGCGCGAATGGGAATTTAAAAGCCGTGAAGATGAAATGGATTACGCCATTGAACATAATATTCCTGTTAAATCGACAAAAGATTCCCCGTATTCGATAGATGAAAATTTGTGGGGAATAGCAGTTGAATGCGGCGTTTTGGAAGATCCGACTGTGGCACCGCCGGAAGATGTATATCAAAAAACCATCAATCCAAAAAATGCCCCACAAAAAAGCCAATTTGTTAAAATCAGTTTTGAAAAAGGAATTCCTGTTAAATTAAATGACGAAATAATGGATCCTGTTGATCTTATTACTGAATTAAACAGAATAGCAGGTATGCACGGAATTGGCAGAATGGATATGATTGAAAATCGTGTGGTTGGTATTAAATCGCGCGAAGTTTATGAAGCTCCCGCTGCCGTCGTTTTACACAAAGCGCATTTTGAACTTGAAAAACTAATTATGGATAAAGAAACATTCCGTTATAAACAGGACGTAGGCAATAAAGTTGCCAATATGATTTATGACGGTTTATGGTTCACTCCGTTATTTAAAGCATTAAGTGCGTTTGTGGATAGTACACAAGAAAATATTACCGGCGAAATTACATTAGAACTTTACAAGGGGAATATTGTTATTGCATCACGCTGTTCAATTTTCAGTTTGTATAATAAAGAACTTGCAACATATACAAGCGATGATAAATTTGACCATAAAGCAAGCACCGGATTTATGACTATATACGGACTGCCTTATAAAACATTATCAATTGTTACCAAAGCGGCCGAACAAAAGTGTGAGTACTGTTAATGCTTTGGGGGGGACGATTTAAAGAATCTCTTGATAATAACGCGTTAAAGTTTTCGTCATCAATAAGTTTTGATAAACGTTTGATTAACGAAGACATTGAAGGAAGTATTGCCCATGCAACAATGCTTGCAAAATGCGGAATTATTACCGAGTTGGAAGCGGAAATATTAACCACCGGACTAAATAAAATAAAAGGTGATTATGAATCAGGCAAATGGATCCCCGATGAAAATATTTATGAAGATATTCATTCGGCAATAGAAGAAAAACTTTTTTCTGTTGCCGGAGCTGCTGCCGGCAAATTACATACGGGCCGCAGCCGAAACGACCAGATAGCCACGGCAATGAAACTGTGGGTAAAAAAATCCGTTGTGGAATTAAAAAACGCCGCTAATAATTTACAAACAATTTTATTAAATATAGCTGAGGATAATATTAATACTGTTATCCCCGGTTATACACACTTGCAGCGCGCGCAGCCAATTTCGTTTGCGTTTCATTTATTAGCGTATATTGAAATGCTTGAAAGGGATAAAAAACGTTTGGACTTTTGTTTTGACCAGACAAATAAATCCCCATTAGGAGCAGGCGCATTAGCCGGATCCACATTGCCGTTAGATAGAGAACTTACCGCAAATTTGTTGGGTTTTAACGGTTATACAAATAACGCTTTGGATACTGTTTCGGACAGGGATTATTTACTTGACCTGCTGAACACCGTTGTTATTGGTATGATGCATTTAAGCCGTTTGGCCGAAGAGATTGTTTTGTGGTCGTCAAGCGAATGGAATTTTGTAAGGTTGTCGGATAGTTTTACAACCGGTTCTTCGTTAATGCCGCAGAAAAAAAATCCCGATATGGCCGAACTTATACGCGGTAAAAGCGGACGAGTATACGGCAACTATATATCACTTGCTACTACAATGAAAGGATTGCCGTTAAGTTACAACCGTGATTTGCAGGAAGATAAAGAACCTGTTTTTGATTCGTTTGATACTTATTATAACAGCTTAATCATAATGGCATTAATGATGGATTCGATAACAATCCATAAAAATAAGTATGATGAGGAATTAAAAAACAGTTTTATTTTATCTACAGATATAGCCGATTATTTGGTGTTAAAAGGAATTCCTTTTAGGGAAGCCCATAAAATAATTGGCGAAGTTGTAAAATACGCCGAAGAAAATAATATTGGCCTCAGCCAATTAACATTACCCGAACTTAAAAAATTTAATCCTTCTTTTGATGAATCCGTTACGGATTATTTATCTGTGGAATCGTCATTAACCCGCAAAAAAACAGCGGGCTCCCCAAATCCAAAATTTGTAACAGAAATTATAAATTATTGGAAATCCGAAATTACAAAATAATTGTTTGTTGTTTATTCCCCGTTCGGTTTCTCACGTTAACCGTTCGGGGGTAAATTTTGGTTTGCCCCCTGATTTGCAATAAATTATATAAATTTAACCGCCGGCTAAAATAAACCCCATAATTCGAACCAAATAATTATCATTTTTTTGAATTGGTTATTGACAATCACTTTAAATAAAATTAGTTTGCAAATAATGATGTTGGGAAATAAGGAAAATAGAAAAATCTGTGTCGTTTCAAATTGGAATATATTGTATCTTGTAATTTGGTTAGATAACATATCTTCAGAACTAAATAATTGAATGTTATACATTCACCATTTATCTGTTGGTTAAAGGGTCTTCAATGCGCAAAATTATAAAATAAAAAATAAGGAGATTATATGAATATTGCTGTTGTAATTTCAGTAAGCAACTATACAAAAGATTTAGATGCTTTACCGGGCTGTCAAAACGATTTTAAATTAATTAAACACATATTAGAACTTACAAAGAAATACGATAAGATATTTTATGATAATTCAAATAGTGAAGCCGGAATAATTGGTAGCGTACTAGTTATCGGTTGCTTTTTTGGGTAAAATTAAAGAATTTTTTAACCAATCATTGGATTTCAATTTTACCGAACAAAGTTCTAAAGGAGATAATCCATTGCACTTCCTTCTATTACCTCTACAATCAGTATATGCTCTAAATCTTATATAATTAATATACAAAATTAAATAATTAAAAGCTGTGTTGGCTGTCTGGAAGCCTTCAATGGTTTTTAATCTTCTTTCAATCTGTTTGTTTAGATTTTCAGCTCTATTATTTGTTTTTTGTATCGTGCTATCTTTTTGATGAGTTAATAAGTTTTTAATATGCCTGTCAATAAATTCTATTAACTTAGGATACTTTTGCCCATACCCCTCCTTTATATTTAACATAATTAATTCGCTGTCCTTTGAATTTGTAGAATAAAACAAGCTTTTAACTATATCACGGGTCTTTTTTTTCTCCGTGTATGATTCTATTAATTCTTTATTCTGCTGAACTAAATCACCTAATGCTTTTTTTTGCTTAAAATATTCCCTAATTACAGGCCTATATTCTATTATTACTTCCACAGCAGCTAATGCATGTTTAATACATTTTTGGTACAATACTTTTTCACCATATACTTTTGCTACTGATTTTATAAGCATTATATCAAGATCAGTGGTTATTGATTTTGCCGGATACTTTAGAACTTCTTTTATAAATAAGAAAAAGTCATCATATTTGTTTTGTCCGGCTTCTCCCCAAATTAATTCGTAATGGACAACATCTCCACTGCTATCAATGGCTACTAAAGTTAAACATTTCTTACCATGTATGCTTATATATTTATCATCTATCGTTAAGTTTCCTTCCCAACTTGGTGAAAAATCTGATTTTATTCCCAAACTTGATTTCGCCTGTTCGGCTATTTCATTTACAATTTCACATACTTTACTTGGAGTAGTATTTATAGAGAATTTTTCTCTGATCCGTTTTGAAATCACTCGACAACTCATTCGTTCTTCAAAATGCATTCGGGCTATTTCGATTTTTACCTGAAAACTATATCTTTGTTTTTTTTCATCTCTTTTGCTGAATGTTTTCCCACATTCATTGCACTTGTACCGTTTTACCTTGCGTACCGTTTTTCTATGGAAGTTTATTGGTACAATTTCCCTATGACCGTTCTTTTTTGTACTCAAACTATTACAATAAATACAACGCATTTTTCGCCTTTTTTCTGGTTGCATTCCCCGTTTTCTCGAATTTAGTGAGTGCGCAAACTTACTAAATTCTGTATCTTATTGCTACATAATATTTTATAGCTGTTTTAGCAACCGATAAGTAGTACGCTTAGGAATAATTAAGCAAAAATTAATTGAATTTATTGATGGTGTAGGAGTGGAAGAGATTGATGAATTGTTTTTTTACTATACTGGTCATGGCGGTTTTGATGGGAAAGAATTTTATTTTATGCTTTCCAACTATGAAAAAAACAAACAAAAGCAAACATCTTTTGAAAATTCAGAATTAGACAGTTTAATTAAAAAATTAAAGCCAAAAATTACTGTAAAAGTTATTGATGCTTGCCAATCTGGTGTTAGTTATGTGAAAGATAGTGCAAATTTGGAATCTTATTTCAAGGGAAGCAATCCAGAATTTCAAAAATGTTACTTTTTCTTTTCCTCACAGAGTAATCAGTCTTCCTACCAGGACAATGTGTTAAGTTCATTTACAAAGTCATTTGTTGAATCAATTGCAAATTACCCACAAGAAACAATCAGATATAAAAATATTATGGATTACATTTCGGATTCTTTTAAAAGTCCTGAACAAACTCCATTGTTTGTTGTACAGGCTGATTATTCTGAAGTCTTTGCAAATTTTTCTCAAGAATCAAAAGATAGTCTAAAGTTATCAATTCAAAATCAGCCATTTAAGTTACCAAACATTGATGATATTACTGGCGAAAATAATTCCCTAATTGATTTAATTATATTAGAATCTAATGACTATTGCAGTATAGAGGAAGCAAATGATATACTTGAATATTTAAAAGAGGTAGTTAAGAATAACAAATTTGAAGATATTTTAAAAGATTTGTATGAGTTAGAAGTGTCCAATAATGATTCATACTCTGATATACCTAATGTTTCTCAAATTGGAAGATATTTTTCTCAAATTAAGCACAACTATTTTGTAAGACATTTATCACATCAAGAAAAAATTGAAGAGCCTTCCAAATATGAAGGACTTGATTTTTATCTTCCAACAACCCTTAAATATCTAGTACCTAAAAAATATAAAACTATAATTGATGGAGTGGAGCCTACAACGGAGATGACATATGGCTATTTGGAAATTAAAGCAAATCGAAAATACCCAAGTCTGATTAATTATTCCTTAATAATTGTGCCGTTTATATCAAAAATAAACTTAAGATTGTTTGATAAAATAATTGTTTTTAAGGATAAAGGCTGGGATGAACAAATAATTGGTTCAAGCGAGGAATTTAATACTGTCGAATTAAAAATTAAAGATAAGAAAGGTATTTCGGATTATATAAATGAAAAATTTGATGAGTTTGCAAAAAAAATACATAAAGCTATAAATGAAAAATATAATGCTCAACAGACTATTAATACCGATGATATGAAAGGCGAACAAAATATAATAAATTAATTGTTTTGTAGTTGATTGTAAAATCAAGAATGTTTTACTGGTGAAGTAAATTATAATTAGATCTTTTTCAGTGAAGATTCTTTGTTTGCAAAAAAAAACAATAAACAAGGATAAATATGAAAATAAGTGAAATTGCTTATAAATTAAATGAACTTTCAAAAAGTTCCGAATATAATATTGGCAAATTACAAGAAATTAGAAAAAAAATATTAGGACTTACGATTAGACCGGGTTCAAATATTTTTTCCGCTCAAACGATATCGGATAAGGAAGGTTGGGCTTTTCATCATGGTGGGCGGACTGAATTACAGTTTAATATCGGCTTTGAAAATGAATTGTTAAGATATGGCATTGCTTTTTCACTTGAGCCAAGTAGAACATTACCCGATATTAGTATATTTAATACACAAATACTAATATTAAACAGTAAAATTAGAGAAAGTCCGGAATTTTTTTATGATTATAAAATGTGGTGGGAAGATGAATCCCATTCCAGAAGTGAAATGATTAATGTCTGTGAAATTCCTGATGACTTGATAAAACGGGGAATGTTTATATTCATCGGTAAAATAATGGACCGCGCTAATATTGATTATAATAAGATTTTAGTTGTTTTTGATTACTTGTTAGAGGTCTATAAATTGGTTTTAGATCCGGAAAGAAAAGTAAAATTAATAAATGAAGACAATCCGAAAAACTTTATTTTTGATGCTGTAGCTAAAAATTTACCAGAAGCAAGAAAATTTACTACAACCGAAATAAATACAAATCTTGATATTCGTCATACAATTTTGCAGCGGTGGTTGTATAATGAACTTATTAAAATATATGGTAAAGAAAATGTTAGTTTGGAGAATCCAATCTTAAATAAAAGAATTGATGTTGTTGTAAAAACCGGTAATGAATATTATTTTTATGAAGTTAAAACTGGTAATTCAGTACAAGATTGTATTAGACAAGCAATTGGACAATTATTAGAATATGCACACTTAAATGGTAAAAAAAATGCCGACAAATTAGTAATTGCTAGTGAATTTGAGCCTACAATTGAGTCTAAGGAATTTTTAAAATACCTTCGAGATAACTATTTAATTCCAATTGAGTATTATTGGATTAAAATTTAATTGCAAAAACCACCATTTAAATTTTAAAATAGTGGCGTATTAAGTAATGTATTACTTAATGCGAAATATTAAAAATATAATCTTTTTAATATTTTTAATTACAACAATCTTGTAATACCATCTTGATTAAAGTCTAATCCTTAGATTAACTAAATTTTATCCAAAAATAAATACCCCAAAACAGGGAATAATAATATTGCCAATTTAATATAAATGCCATAATTTGCCAAAAGTAAATATTGGTTCTGTAGTATTTAAATGTGTAAATCCGCATAAATATTTATACTAATATTTTGTATTGTTATTATTGACTAAGTATTAAAAAGATGATTTGAGGTTTTTATGAAATTATTACTTAAAACGGTTTTATTGTTAATTGCGTTATTTATTATTGCCTACCAAAACTCCACAGAACCACAACAAACAGAACCAAATTCCGATTATTTTCCGCTGGCGGTTGGCAATAAATGGTATTACCAAACATGGAATCATCAGACCAAACAATTTGAACACCCCGAATACATAGAAAGCACAATGGAAGTAATTAGACCCAGACAATTAGATGGTAAATTGTTTTATTTAGTAGAAAGCTGTTCAATGAATAGTGATGGAACAATTCGTGCAAAAGACAGCATCTATTATAACATCAGCGGTGATACACTTTATCAAATATCGGTTCATTGGGAATTTAAAAAGGAAAATATGTCAATTAGGGCAATTTTTGCTGATACAGGTCATGTTCGTTTTAAAATGAAATGGTATGACGATTATTATGAGGCAAACAGTCAGCTTGAAACAGATTCTACAATGAATTTTGCATATTATATGCCGCTTATGTGCGATTCAGGATCCGAATTAACAATTAAAAAACATGTAGGATTTAGCGAATATATATCGTATCAAACCCCATATAACAGCAGATTGGTAAAATACGAATTAAAATAATTTGTGCCGCATCCTACGGAGCTAAAAACCGGGGCGTGGGGGCTGTTTGGTGCTATAAACATTTCTTTAGGCGGGTGGGCTGATACGTGCAAATTTATCTGTTTCAATTTTATGATGATACAAAAAACAATGTCACCACCTTCGGGGTTTTGGGGCCGCGTGGGTTTTATTCCGTTCTATAATAATGTCATCCCGTTGGGATTAAAGGAGAAAATTATATAAAATTCCAATAACACAAACGAATATGTTGGGTAAAAATAACAAAATCAAGATAATCATTATAATCACACAAATCACAGTTCAGACAACGGTTTTAATCCCGACGGGATGAAATTATTGTAGCCAAATCATATCCATCATTATAATCACACAAATCATGGTTCGGCCAATGTTTTACATCTACAGAGTAGATGAATGGCTGTAACCAAAAAACCACCCCGGCAAAAAGTACTCTGGAAGAGTACAATGTAAAGCAGCTTTAAGGCCGTGTTTTGAATGATATGTTAATCGCCTTTAAAACAGAGTATTTACATTGAACTTCTCCGAAGTTCGGTTCCGTTTGTGTGTTTGTGGTTACAGACATTAAACTTCTCCGAAGTTTTAGGTTAAATCATATCAATCATTATAATCACATAAATCATTGTTCAGACAATGTTTTTAATCCTGAAGGGATGAAATTTTTGTAGCAAAAGACAATGGCCCACAAAAACAAACCCGGAAAGGGTGACATAAGGGGATAAATATAATTCAGATGAAGTGCAAATATTGAAAATAAAACCAAATCAAAATCAATCATATTTCTCAAACAATTAATCAATTTTTTTTATATTTACCATAGCTAAAATTTATAGTTATAATATTAAAATTAAGGTGTTTTGTATTTATGGGACGAAGAGAATTAAAAAAAGAACTTGAGAAATTAGATAAAGAAATGCTAATTAAACATATTACGGAATTATATTCAAAATTTGACAATGTTAAAGAATATCTTGATTTTTATGTTAATCCAAATGAAGAAGTGTTATTAAAAAAATATGAAGAAAAAGTTAATAAAGCGTATTGTTTGCGAAATTACGAATATGATTTATCTATAGCTAAAAAAGCAATTGTCTCTTTTAAAAAACTTGGAGTATCACCTGAAATATATGCAAATTTATTACTATATAATGTGGAGTGTGCAATTTCGTATATTATTGATTTTGAAAGTCCTCGCGAATCGTTTTATGTAACTACTGCAAATTATTTTATAGAATGTTTAGGAATATTTTATGAAGAAAAGATTTTAGCAAAATACAAAGATAGAATTGATGCTTTAATGGAAAATATCAAGGAGATCCGCTCTGATTATGCGGAAATGTTAGATCAAACATATTTTGAACATTATGAGTGTGCTGATGAAGATGAAGAGCTGCTATAAACATATTGTTCGGCAGGTGGGCTGATACGTAAAAATTTATCTGTTCCTGTTTATTAATGATACAAAAAACAATGCCACCACCTTCGGGGTTTTGGGGTCGCGTGGGTTAAATCCCGTCCTATAATAATGTCATCCCGTCGGGATTAAAGGAGAAAATTATATAAAATTCCAATAACACAAACGAATATGTTGGGTAAAAATAACAAAATCAAGATAATCATCATAATCACAAAAATCATAGTTCAGCCGATGTTTACATCTACAGAGTAGATGAATGGTTGTAACCAAAAAACCACCCCGGCAAAAAGTACTCTGGAAGAGTACAATGTAAAGCAGCTTTAAGGCAGCGTTTTGAATGATATGTTAATTGCCTTTAAAACAGAGTGTTTACATTGAACTTCTCCGAAGTTCGGTTCCGTTTGTGTCTTTATTGTTACAGACATTAAACTTCTTCGAAGTTTGCGTGAAACCATGATAATCATTATAATCACATAAATCACAGTTCAGACAATGTTTTTAATCCCGACGGGATGAAATTATTGTAGCAAAAAACAATGCCCCGCAACAACAAACCCGGAAAGGGTGACATAATGGACCAAAATAATTCCATTACAGCCCAAAGGAATATGATAGAAAATATAAGCCAAATCCTGGTAATTATTAAAATCATATGAACCATAGTTCTGACAATGTTTACATCTACAGAGTAGATGAATGGCTGTAACCAAAAAACCACCCCGGCAAAAAGTACTCTGGAAGAGTACAATGTAAAGCAGCTTTAAGGCAACATTTTGCACATTGAACTTCTCCGAAGTTCGGTTCCGTTTGTGTCTTTATTGTTACAGACATTAAACTTCTCCGAAGTTTTGGGTTAAATCATGTCAATCATTATAATCACATAAATCACAGTTCAGATAATTATCAAAAGCATTATAATTAAACAAATCACAGTTCAAACCAATAATCATTACCGTAAATATTTAATAATAAATAATATTAGCAGCAATAAAGCTAAAGTTAATAAAATATTTTCCGATAATAATTTTGTGATTATTTATGATAACCTTATTAATCTTTTTAGGAATTGGTTATGAAAGAATTAAAACTATTTATTTTGCTGTTAATTTTTATATTTATCGGATTCCCGCAATTATCGCGCGCCCAAGCAATAATTAACCTTCATGAGGGTTCCAGCATAGATCTATTAGATCAGGATTTAGATTATACGGTTGTAAGTGTAGGAAATTCTCCAAATACAACAATTGCTGCTGTGGGGGGACAGTCATCTATAACTGGAGATTTAGGCGGGTTCTATGGTTTAATAACTGTACAAAATTCTTCTACTCTGTTTTATAACCCAACCGCAAGTAATGCTTATAAAATATATATTGAATCGTTATCTAGATTTGTGGTAGCCTGTTCCTTAGGACTTAATCCTATTGTTGAATTTGAAGGCGCTTCTCCAATAATCAGAATCCTTGCTGACAATGCTTTTGGTGATAACTTTTCAATATTACCCTCAGGAAGTTCGGGGATATTTGAATATGGCGACGGTGTATCGGTGTTTAATTTAAGTTTTAAGAAAGATGATATTAGATTAAACAACAAAGTAAATTTAATTAAAGTTAATAATAACACCACTTTAACAATACTTCCTTAAACGAGGCAACGATGAATAATATTTTATTAAGGTTAATTATTGTTTCCCTTTTTATAGTTTTAAATAGTTCGGTTTTTGCTCAAACTTTAGGGAATATGCGCGATGCCTCGGCACCAATGATAACTTCAAAAACTACGGTTTATCCACCCAATATTGATGGTTATTGTAGAATTGTGGCTTCTGCCAACATACATATAATTGTTTATTCAACTCCAAATCCGGTTATTTTTGATGTTTATCATCCAAGTGATTACAATCTTACATATGAAATTCAGCCGAATGGAAGGCTTGAATTTGATTTGGAATCAAGCCAAACAGCTTATATTTATTTCCCATCTACAAGTGAAAGCGGTACTACATTAATAGTTGAAGCTGACGGTCCTTTACCTGTTGTCTTAAGTTCGTTTTATTCCAATATACTTGAGCATGGGGTGGTTTTATATTGGACTACAGCAACTGAAATTGACCTAAATAAGTTTGAATTAGAAAAAGTTAATGATTGGGAAAATACAATTAATGACAATTGGGCAGGAGTAACATCTATCCCTGCAAGCGGCAATTCAAACTCACTCAAAGAGTATTCGTACAAAAATGATTTTCTTAATACAGGTAAATATAAATTCAGATTAAAAATGATTGATAACGATGGTTCTTCAAGTTATAGCGATGAATTAAAAATTGAAATCGGGAATCCAAATTCAACCGAATTAAAACAGAATTATCCTAACTCCTTTAACCCAACAACAAAAATTGAATATCAATTAGCTAATAACAGTTACGTTCGGCTTGAGCTTTATTCAATAACCGGAGAATTGGTTTCGGTACTTGTTGATAAAGATGAAGATGCCGGATATTACCAGTTTTATTTTGATGCAAATGGAATTAACGGAGGATTGGCCAGCGGAGTATATATTTATAGATTAATAGCCAAAGATAAAAGCAGCGGTCAAAATATATTATTAAATAAAAAAATGATGTACTTAAAATAAAATTATTACATTAAGGGGACTAATATGAAACAGTTAATTACAATACTTTTTACTTCTTTAGCAGTGTTATTTGTTAATCTTAATGCTCAAGAAATTCAAATAGCTGATGGTGCAACTGTAATACTTAATACTAATTATAGCAGTACTATTACTTCACAAACTATGAACAACAACTCAACAGCTATTCTTAATCTTAACGCAAACTTAAATTTGAGCAGTGATATTAGCAACTTTTATGGACGCCTTGTGTTAGGAAACGGATATACCGCTAATCTTTTATCCGCAACTTCAATAGGCGGTAAAATTAATCTCTCAAATAGTTATACCGCAGCTACTACCTTGGTTAAAAAAAACAGTGCATTTACCATAGCTGGTTATGACGGTTCAAATAATTCAATTGTTTTAGGTACTTATGGTGTTCTTAATTTAACTTCAAGTGAAAATGACGGAAAATTGATTTTAGCAAAAAATTTATATCTGGATGGATACATTAATAACGCTCCATTAATTAAATTTAAACCTACGGCCAAAGATGGAACAAGGGGAACACCCGGGTATAATAATTTTATAGAAGTAACAGACGGAAATATCTATTCGGATGATGCAACAAATTCACAAATACATTTAAACAAACATATTGAAGTTGATTTGGGGAGTGTTTCAACAACCGGATTAACCCCCGGAACCACATATTATTTTACTCTTGCAACAGGAAGTTCAGCGTTTAATATTACAGGCACGCCAAATGTTATAAATAATGATGCGGGATATTGGACAAATATTACCGGATTTTCGGCTGATTTAGGTGTTGGTAAATATTGTTTTGGAATTTCAGCTGATTACACAGCTGCGTTCCAAAATGATTTAGGTGAATACTATGCTACATTTGCCGGCTTATTGAGTTCGGGTTATTCAGCAGATGCTCAGCAATTAATGGTTGGGAATTATACATTAAACAGTAATGTGTCCCTTACTTCTGATTTGGTTCTCAAAATGGGCGATTATACATTTTCAAGTAATAGCGCATATATTACAATTTCGGCATCCAAAACGTTTACAGTAATGTCCGGTGGATCAGGCGTATTTAACGGGCAAATCAGTTTTGCAGACAACACTTCCGATTTTTCTGTGCTTTCCGGAGCGAATTTGTTGGGAACAGGTTTTTCTGTTAGCGCAACAAGCAGTGGAGCCGGAAGAATAATAATTGGTGATGGTACAACGGCTGTTACCCAGGCTTTAAAAGCCAGCCAGCTTAATAATAAGGTTAGTACAGTAATAGTTAAAGGAAATGTTACATATACAGTAAGTTCCGAATTGGATAAAAGTGGTGGAGAACAAAAAATAAATACTAAAAAAACTAACGCCGATTAAAATTATCCCTAATTCAACAACTAAATATTAAGATAGCAATAATAATTACCAGTCTCATGTGTAATTAAACATGAGACTGTTTTTTTAGTTTTATTACTACATTGAACTTCTCCGAAGTTCGGTTCCGTTTGTATGTTTGTTGTTACAGACATTAAACTTCTCTGAAGTTTTGCGTAAAATCAAGGTAATCATCAAAATCAAACGAATCACAGTTCAGACAACGGTTTTAATCCCGACGGGATGAAATTATTGTAGCAAAAGACAATGGCCAAAAAAAACAAACCCGGAACGGGTGACATAAGGGGTTAATATAATCCCAATACAGCCCAAAGAAATATGATAGAAAATAATCAAAATCATATTAATCATTATAATCACATAAATCACAGTTCAAGACAATTGTTTAATCTGTATTTTGTAATTTTTTTTGAACGCTGACGACACTGATTTAACAGACGATAGCTAATAAAGAATAGGCAACTCCGCTGGAGTTGAGAAGTGTTTGGGCGATTGTCGTGTTATAAACAGGCCACTCTTCCAGAGTGGTTTAATACTATTAAATTTTGATAATCAATTTGCATTTAAAATGCAGGTGTATTAAAATCATGGTAATCATAATAATCACAGAAATCATAGTTCAAACAACGGTTTTAATCCCGACGGGATGAAATTTTTGTAGCAAAAGACAATGCCCCACAACAACAAACCCGGAACGGGTGACAAAAGGGGAATAATATAATCCCAATACAGCCCAAAGGAATATGATAGAAAATAATCAAAACCATAATAATCACATAAATCATAGTTCAGCCGATGTTTACATCTACAGAGTAGATGAATGGCTGTAACCAAAAAAACCGCTCCAACCAAAAGTACTCTGGAAGAGTACAATGTACAACCGCCTTGTTCTAGTGAATTTACATTAAACTTCTCCGAAGTTCGGTTCCGTTTGTATCATTGTTGTTACAGACATTAAACTTCTCTGAAGTTTTGCGTAAAATTATGGTAATCATTATAATCGCATAAATCTTGGTTCAAGACAATTATAAAAACCATGTTAATCATTCTAATCAAACGAACCACATTTCTGCCAATTTTACAATTAACCTTGACTATTAAAACAAATTATTTTAGTTTGCGCAAGTTAGTTGTTAATGGTTTCAAAACGAGGATTTTAATATATGAAAATAGAAACTGATTTAAAGGTTATTCAAGAAGTCAGCGAAATTAAAGAGGAGCAAAATTATAGGTTCCGTTCTTACTTAAAAAATATGAATATGTCCGGCAGTAAGTTGGACAAAATAGTCCACAGCTTATATAAAGAGATTTCAGCACAAATTGATTGTACAAAATGCGCAAACTGCTGTAATGTAACAATTACCGGTTTGGAAGAAAAGGATGTAAAAAAATTTGCATCAGGTCTAAAGCAAAATTGTGAGGAATTTAAAGCCGCCTATTTGGTGAATTCCGTTGATGGAGAAAAAGAATATGAATTTAAGACTTTACCCTGTCCCTTTTTAAAAGATAATAAGTGTATTAATTATAATTATCGTCCTAAAGAATGTAAAGAATATCCACATTTGCACAAAAATGAATTTTCCAGTAGATTATTTGGTGTGGTATCCAATTATAGAATTTGTCCAATTGTGTTTAATGTTTACGAACAGCTTAAGGAAATATTTTGGAATAAGAATAGATATTATTAATTAAAACAGTAAATAATTTAATAGAAAGATATAATTTCCAAAAAGGAGGACTAAATGGAATGTATAACCTATCGTGACGGATATAAATACCAGCTGCACGAAACTTATTCGGTTGTTGTTGATATTGTTCCCCCTCAAATTATTGATGCCGACTTCATTAAATTGGATGCTGAAGGGAAATTAATAATTTGTAAAGGTTACGCATGGGACGGCCCTTCGGGACCAACAATTGATACATTAAATTTTATGCGCGGTTCTTTGGTACATGATGCTTTATACCAGCTGATGAGAGAAAAATATTTAGATCACGATACATTTAGGGATAAAGCAGATAAAATTTTGCAAAAAATATGTTTGGAAGATGGAATGTGGTCTGTACGTGCCTGGTGGGTATATCAAGCTGTAAGAATATTTGGCAATCCTGCTGCCGATCCGGCTAAAGATAGACCGGTTATTAAAGCTCCTAAGGGCAATTAATTACATAATTTTACGGTTTGAGTGTGGGAGTTTTGCCTTGCCAAAATAATATTATCCCATTGGAATGAAAGGGAAAAATGGGACATAACAACCAGTCGAATTTGTTAGGTGAAAAGAGCAATATCATATCAATCATTATAATCACAAAAATCATAGTTCAAGACAATTAACAAAATCACAATTAAAGATGGTGTTAAACCCTGCTTTATAGTGGCTGTGTTAAAATTCAAAAACGAACTCACCCGTCTATAAAGTAGCCGGGCACGGCCTCTTAATCTTCCCGCTTTGCTGGATAAACTCTACTCTTAAAATGAGAGGAGACACAAATCCTCACAACTCATTGTTATATATGTTTTTACAGTTACTCCCCTTCTATTTTAAGAAAAGGGGGTGTACTCATCAGGGTTTGCTGAGTCGATGGATGAGTTCCCATTGTTTGCGATTATTCCCCAATTTTCACACAGGCAGTATACGCTACAGCTTAATATTATATAATTTACCACAATTTTTATTATATTTATAACAATTATTTTAAGAATTATCGGTTAAAATAGACCGAAAAGATAGGAATGAATATAGGAGATATTAAAATGACACAAGAATTATTACGTAATTTATGCGATATACAAAAGGACGAGATTACAAGTTATCATATTTATCAAAATTTGGCAAAAATTATTAAAAATAAGGAAAACGCAAAAGTTTTGGAAGCTATTGGCAACAACGAACTTGAGCATTATAACGAAATAAAAAAATATACTAAAAAAGATGTTAAAGCAGGAAGTATTAAAATAGTTCTTTTTACTTTTTTTGCCCGTGTTTTGGGATTAACTTTTTCGTTAAAGTTAATGGAATTAGGGGAAAGAAAAGCTGAAGATATTTACGGTTACATAGGTACATTTTTGCCGGAAGTTGAAAAAATAATGCGTGAAGAAGAAAAACATGAAAAGAAACTTATTGAAATGATTAACGAAGAAGGATTGAATTATATGGGTTCAATTGTTCTTGGATTAAACGATGCATTGGTTGAATTAACAGGAGCTTTAGCCGGTTTTACGTTGGCATTGCAAAACAGCAGACTTATTGCAATGCTTGGTTTAATTACAGGTATATCGGCCGCGTTATCAATGTCGGCAAGTGAGTTTTTATCGCAAAGGCAGGAAGACAATGAACAGGATGCGGGAAAATCGAGTTTATACACAGGAATTGCATATATAATTACTGTGATTTTATTGGTACTGCCATTTTTTATTTTTGAAAATTATTTTATTAATTTAGGCATTACAATGTCGCTGGCAATATTAATAATATTATTGTTTAATTTTTATATTTCGGTTGCCAAAGACCTGCCTTTTAAAAGAAGATTTTTAGAAATGCTTGCAATAAGTTTAAGTGTATCGGCAATTTCGTTTGGAATTGGCTGGTTTGTTCGCGCTTATTTCCATTTGGATATTTAGAAATATTGAATAATTAGACTGATAAGAAACAGAAGAACCACTATTGTAGTGCGAGATTCATCTCGCAAACTTTGTAAAAAAAACAGCTTGCGAACTAAAGTTCGCGCTACAATGATAGATAAGTCGAAATGTAATAAAATATTGCTTAAGCAATAAGTGCAAATAAAAACAGAAGAACCACTATTGTAGTGCGAGATTCATCTCGCAAACTTTGTGATAAAACAGCTTGCGAACTAAAGTTCGCGCTACAATGATAAATAAGTTAAAATGCAATAAAATATTGCTTAAGAAATAGGTGCAAATATAAACAGAAGAACCACTATTGTAGTGCGAGATTCATCTCGCAAACTTTGTAAAAAAACAGCTTGCGAACTAAAGTTCGCGCTACAATGATAGATAAGTCGAAATGTAATAAAATATTGCTTAAGCAATAAGTGCAAATAAAAACAGAAGAACCACTATTGTAGTACGAGATTCATCTCGCAAACTTTGTAAAAAAACAGCTTGCGAACTAAAGTTCGCGCTACAATGATAAATAAGTTAAAATGCAATGATATATTTGTTTAAGCAATGAATGCTAAATAAAGCAGAAGAACCATTATTGTAGTGCTAGATTCGGCTCGCAAACTTTGTGATAAAACAGCTTGCGAACTAAAGTTCGCGCTACAATGATAGATAAGTTGGAATATAATAAAATATTACTTAAGCAATAAGTGCAAATAAAAACAGAAGAACCACTATTGTAGTGCGAGATTCATCTCGCAAACTTTGTAAAAAACAGCTTGCGAACTAAAGTTCGCGCTACAATGATAGATAAATTTGAATATAATAAATTATTGCTTAAGAAGTAAATGCAATAACAACAGTATAACCCGTTTTGTACAAACAATTATTGGAAAAATATTGAAGATAGGTCTTGTATTTTCAGGCGGCGGAGCCAAAGGAGCTTACGAAATAGGGGTGTGGAAAGCCTTGGTTGAATTAGGGCTGGATCAATATGTTAAAGTTGTGTCAGGTACATCCGTTGGCGCTTTAAACGCTGTATTATTTATAGCGGGCGATATAAATAAAGCAGAAAAGTTATGGCAAAATATTTCTTCCGAAGTAATTGTTAAACCCAATGTGGAATATTTAAACAGCAACTTGTTTCCGTTTGTTGATAAATTAATGCTTCCTCAGTTGAAATCAACAAAAAATTATCTCCAATCGGTAATGCGTAAATATATTTCCCTGGGAATGATTACTCAAAGTGAATTAAAAAAGATGATTGAAGAAAATATTGATTTTATTTCGCTGCAAAATACGGATACAATATGTTACGCATGCGCATTTAATATAAAACAAAATAAACCGGAATATTTTAAGCTTAACAAAGTTGGGAAAGACAAAACAATTCAATTATTGCTTGCTTCAACGGCAATGCCTTTGGTTTTTGATAAAGTTGAAGTAGACGGCAATGAATATTATGATGGAGGAATTCCTTATTTTGGCGCCAATACTCCAATAAGTCCGGTTGTGGTTGATAATTGTGATTTAGTAATATCGGTAACTACAAATCAATGGGGCGATTTTTGGGGGAAAGAACAAGCGTTTACCAATACCGAAATATGGAGAATTATTCCACAGGAAGACCAGTGGGGATTTATTGACGGCACGTTTGATTTTAATCCCGATAATATTAATAAACGTATAATACAAGGATATAACGAAGGAATAAAAATTTTAAACGAAGTTAAAACACATTTGCTCGAAAAGCACAAAATTTATTAAAATGGTTAAATAGTTTATGAAATATATTAATAATATAAATTATTGGTTAATTAAAACAAACAGGCTGTTTGTTTTTTTGTTAGTTTTATTTGTTTTCAAAGAGATAAATATAACTGCTCAAGTTCAACGCAATCCGGTTTTGGAATACGGAACCGGTACGTGGTGCGGAAGCTGTGCTTGCGGGCATGTTATAATCAATCATACCATAATGCCAAGTTATCCAAACGCTGTAATAATATCATATCATGGTTATGCAACCAGTTCCGATCCTTTTGCCAGATTTGAAGGAAATGAAATAATTGATTCGTTAGGAATAATCGGTTATCCGAGTGGAGTAGTTGATAGAACAATGTCGCCCGCCAATTTGAGTGCGTGTGGTTATATAATTGGCGATAGAAACCGGGTTCCGGCCAATGTTGGTATTGATCTTAAAACAGATTATAATTCAGCCGACAGAAATTATAAAATTAATTTAGCCGTGTTTCCAACAGAACAATTAGATGGCGAGTTTTATATCCAATTGATTTTGACTGAGGATAGTATTACGGCGGCACAGGTGGGCGATGGAGATGATTGTCCCGGTGGAAGTGAATTTGTATTTAACAACATTTGTCGGAAAGTACTTACCGGTGCGGTTGGAGATCTAATTCCTATTTCAGGTTCATGGATGCCGGGTGATACAATGCGTTTTAGTTATACATATAACTTACCCGCCGAATATAATGAAATTAATTGCAAAATAGCGGCTTTGGTTTATAAAAAAGGGGTAAAGTTTAATTTAAGCCAAATTCAGCAGGCTGAACAAATTAAATTAATAAAACCGGTTTATAAACCGCTTAATTTTATTACACCCAATAAATTAAGTTCAATTATTCAAATTAGTAAAAATTACAAAATCAGATGGAGTAAAGAAACACCCATTGAAAATATTAGTCTGGATTTAATAAACAGGGATGGAGTTTTAGTTGAAAATTTATTAACAAACAGCAATACAACCGAATTTATTTGGACACCAAATGAATCTTTGCGTAATAATTATTGCCGTTTGGTTTTAACCGCAAATGGCGGAGTGTTAAAGGATACAAGCAATGAATTTTATTTAAAAAGTTTAAATTTAATATGGCAAAAAAGTAATATTGTACTGCCAAAAAACAATAATGTGGTTGGATATACAGCGGCAATAAACAATAATTATTTGTATGTATTCGGTGGTGACTCATCGGGAAACGGAACAGGGTTGTCAAATAGTGTTTATTATTCAAAAATTAATGTGGATGGTTCATTAAATCCCTTTCTATTATTAACCTTTTTACCGCATGATTTTGCGTATGGCAGTTCATTTGTGTATAACAACTTTATTTATTTGTTTGGTGATGGGGATAATAAAAACTTTATGGCGGAAATATCTGATTCGGGTTTGTTGGAAAATTGGCAGGAGTTGCAATCTTTCCCGTTATCTTTAATAAACGTTAAAGCAGTAATAAATGGAAACAGAATATTTGCAATGGGATTATTTACAGATAACATAAGCACCTATGTAAATAGAACATTTTATTGCGATATACAGCCTAATGGGTATATTTCGGATTGGACTTATCTGCCCGGAATACCAAACACTCATATTGGCGGTGAAGCGGTTATTTGTGACAGTGTAATTTATTATATAGGCGGTAAAGGAATTGTAAATAATAATTATGTAACAACAAATATGGTTCATTATGCAAAAATTACTTCGGCCGGAATATATGAAACTTGGGCTAGATCCAATTTTCCTATTAATACCAATAATCATTCGGGAACTGTAATAATAAATAAATCTTTATTTGTGGCAGGCGGGGTTGATTCAAATAATATTCCCCTTGAATGTTATCAGGGCGAATTGCTTGATAGAAATATTTTATGGTTTGGTTCCTATAACTTGCCTGATCCAACTGAATATGCTGGTTTGGTATATAATAACGGATTTCTTTATTATTTAACAGGGTTTGGTTCAAACAGTATTTACATTGCAAAAATTGACGATTCGTTAACAGCTGTAACAGAAAACAACAAAATACCCAATGATTTTATTTTATATAATAATTATCCTAATCCTTTTAATCCTGCTACAACAATAAGTTATTTTCTTAATAAAAATTCCAATGTTACATTAAAAGTATACGATGTTTTAGGTAAAGAAATTTCTGTTTTAGTTAATGATAATTTACCGGCAGGAAAACACAAATACAAGTTTTCGGGCAACGGATTATCAAGTGGAGTATATTTTTATCAAATTGATGTTTCCGGAAAAATTAAAACGGGTAAAATGATATTGATTAAATAATTATGAATTGTGAATTGTAAACTATGAATTAAAACCGCGGTGTTTTTTGCTCCGGTTTTTTATTTTAAGTAGTTAACATCCCCAAATTGTATTTATAGGCTTTCTAATTTTTCTTTTATTTTGATATTTTTTTTTAACAAAAACTTGTAAAGTTGCAATATATCATTATCCGTTTTTATATGTCCAAAATCTATACCAACAAGCTGCAAAACATTCCCATTCCTTAATTTTTAATGACCAATTTGGGATTATGTTATTTATAAAAAAAGATAATTATTTGTTTGTTATACCAATTTATTTATTTAAATTAAATTATTATCATTTTACATAATTTTGTTGATTCTATTTTTAGATAAGATATTTAAGTTATTAACCTTTTTAAAAAGGTATATACATATATCATAAACTAAAGTAGGGGGAAATATGAAAGTCACAAAATTACTTGTCTTACAATTTTTTATTGTTTTTTTGTTTTTGGTAAGTTCTACCTATTCACAATCTTACGCTATTGATAAAGGAAGTATGCTGATAAGCGGCGCATTTTCATTTTCAAGTGCCGGAGGCGACCTTTATAAAGATAGCGAAGATAACAATTTAGTTACAATGCAGTTAAATACCTCAATTGGATATTTTATTTCACCCGGTTTTAATCTTGGCGGTAAAGTTCTATTTGCCCGGGCAAGCCAAGGTGATCAAAGTCAAACAGCAATTGGTATTGGTCCTCAAGTGGCATATTATTTTGGTGATGCAAATACAAAAACTTATCCATATATTGGGGCTTCTGTTTTGTATGTAAGCAATACTTATAAATCGGAGTATACCGATTATTATGGAACGATCCATACATCCGAAACTACTGTAAGCGGATCAACAATCTATTTTGGCGGCGGTGTATGTCAAATGCTTTCAAAAGCTATTGGACTTTTTGGAGAAATTGGCTATCAAATTGATAATTTATCTAACGATGGTAATTCATCCAGCGGAAATAAGATAAATTTGACAATTGGTATTGCCGCATTTTTGTTTTAATTTGAAATGTCTTTAGTTATTTTCAAAAGGGGTGCTTCTAATAAAAGTACCCCTGTTTTATTATTTATCGGTCCAACAGGTAATGCACCAATTGTATTTATATAAAAATCGGGTGTTCACATTTCAAAAAGATAATTCTTTTATTTAAGTACATACTTCGGTATAACAATAAAAATTTATTGATAAACAATAAAATATTATTGACAAAGCATAAATATTTTATTAATTTGTTCTAAACAAATTTTTGAGGTGTTTATGTATTTAATGAAAGATAATTTTATTATTAAAACAGTTTGTGCTTACGCAAAACTTTTTAGGACATATTTTCCTGTATATTATGTTTTATTTACTGTTTTAGGTATGTTTAGTTATTTTGGGCTTGGAGCTAAATATTTTGACATTGATTTTTTTAAGTTGTTTGTTAATTCAAAAAGTTGTATTACAATAAAACACATTTCTATTATCTCATTTATTATAATATTAAGCAGTAATCTTTTTATTTTTATTTCGGTTTATTTGGGAATAATTAAATTAAACAAATTTTTACTTAATGTGCTTAATCAAAATCCGTTTGTTGAAGAAAACGGAAAAAATTTAAAGTTTATTGGGCATGTAATTGTAATGATATCGGTTTTTGTATCAATAAAAGACGCTTTAATTTCTCCAAATATAATACAGGTACCTGCTTACACAAATATTTTGATGAAATTAGCATTAAGTTTAACATTATTTTTTAGTCCATATTTAATTTTAGGGTTGTTTATTATTGTGATAGGGGAAGTGATAGTTAGGGGAACAGAGATGAAAAACGAATTAGATTTAACGGTATAAGAGGATAATATGGCAATTAGAGTTAATCTTGATGTTATGATGGCAAAAAGGAAAATTTCGCTTACGGAATTAGCCGAAAAAGTGGATTTAACTTTAGCAAATCTTTCAATTCTGAAAACCGAAAAAGCAAAAGCTATCCGTTTTTCAACTTTATCAGCTTTGTGTAAAGCGCTTAACTGCCAGCCGGGAGACATTTTGGAGTATGTGCAGGATTAAACTTATTTTAGAGAAAATATTTTAATATTTTGTAAATAATTAGTTTATATTCATTCCAAATCACCTTGATTTTAATTGACAAGAATTTGAAATAATATTAAATTAAAACAACTCGTTATTTAAATAATATACAAAAAATATTGCATTATTGAGCGGGTAATTAATATAGATTTGGTCTTCTAATTACTTTAATAGCGTTAGTAAGCTTGTTGTATTTATTAAATGATGTATTATTAAAGTGTTATCATTTGGGTAGAAAAACATGAAAAGTGTTGTTGCTATTTTAATACTAACAAATTTATTACAATTAAATTTTGTATTAGGACAAAATAAATCGTATGCAATTCCGCTTATTACCTTGGGGCTTGATCATGTTGATTTACCTCCTTTAGGGATTGGACATTTTTTACACGAAGATTATTTTGTTGGATCAAGTTTTGCTGTAACGGAAGGACTTACTTATTATTTTGGAAATCGGGCACTTAATCTAAAAAAAGACACTTTAAATTATCCGGCTATTTCAAATGAAAATGTACTATATAAAAGAGGTGCTCGTGGATTTTCACCGGGAGATTATAGTCAAATAGCCTTTCAAAGATATTCGAAATTATTTGTTCATTGTTTAAGACCTGTGGATGCGTTTTTATCGTACCAAAAATATCGCAAAAATGAAGTCCATACAATTTCTATGAGTAATCAATCGTTGTGGCAACTTTCACTTTCTCCGTTTAAATGGAAATATTTGCGGGAACCGGAAGCTTTTATTCCGCTACTTTTATCTACTGGGGCTGCATTACTTAACGACGAAAAACATCCATCAATATTCCAAACAAAAACATTAAATTGGTTGGGTTATGATGTTTCGCCAACAACGGCAACAATTGGAAATACTTTTGCTGAGTATCTTGTTTTGACACTAGTATCGGTTGGTGAGGAGATGTTATTTAGGGGAATGATTCAAACTGAACTATCGGAATCGGTAAATCCTGATTTTGGATTGATTGCTTCATCAGTATTATTTGGTCTATATCATGTGCCTAATAATGGCTGGTTGTATTCGTTGCGTGCAACTGCCGCCGGTTTTTATATGGGATGGCAGTATAAAAAATCCAATTACGATCTTGGACGAGTAATTGCGATACATTTTTATATCGATTTTCCAATGAGTTTTGTTGATTTTCTAAAAGATCCTCTTTCGGGTCGTGGTACGTATAGTATTGGCCTATAAGTAAGTAAAATTTTATAAAAATTTATTAAATAATAAGCGTGTTAAATTTTCGGTAGCATACTAACATATTATAATTTAGCTTTGTGTAATACAAAACGAGTTTTATATGGATAATAAATTTAATGAAAATTATATAGCGTTTATGAATAGAGACTCTAACTATGAAGGTATGTTTATAGTTGCGGTTAAAACCACTAAAATATTTTGCAGACCAACATGTACCGCTCGCAGACCCAAACCGGAAAATATTGAGTTTTATAAAACCGCGCAAGAGGCTCTTGCTAATGGATTCAGACCTTGTAAAATATGTAAACCAATGGAAATGTATGGAGAAGCCCCGGAAGTAATAAAACAATTAATTAAAGAATTGCATGTAAATCCATATAAACGGTTAAAAGACTACGATTTAAAACTTAAAGGAATAGAGCCAAGTTTAGTAAGACGGTGGTTCAAAAAAAATCATAATCTTACATTTCAGGCTTATCAACGAATGTTACGTTTAAATGGAGCTTTTAATAATATTAAAGAAGGAAATATGGTTACAGAAACAGCCTTCGATTCGGGGTATGAATCGTTAAGTGGGTTTAATTCGGGATATACAAATTTATTTGGAAATTCTCCTAAAAAAGGAGGTGATAAACAAATTATTAATCTAATAAGGTTAACAACTCCAATTGGCCCTATGTACGCGGGAGCTACGGATAAAGGTTTATGTTTGTTAGAATTTACAGATAGAAGAATGCTTGAAACGGAATTAAAAGATTTACGCAGGCTGCTTAACGCGGAAATATTACCCGGAAAAAATGAACATTTAGACTTAATAAAAAAAGAACTTGAAGAATATTTTGAAGGTAAAAGGCATACATTTACAGTAAAGTTAGACACTCCCGGAACCGCTTTTCAAAAATCTGTATGGGATGTATTACTTGAAATTCCTTATGGAAAAACCAGGTCATACAAACAACAAGCTGTTATATTAAATAAACCTTTAGCGGTACGTGCTGTTGGAACGGCAAACGGAAGCAACAGAGTTTCAATTGTTATTCCATGTCACAGGGTGATTGGCGAAAACGGCAGCTTAACCGGTTATGGAGGCGGATTGCCGCGTAAACAATGGTTATTAGATCATGAATATAAATATAGTACGGAAATAAAATGAAAAAATATACTTATTGTATAATGTTGTTGATATATTTAGCCGGATACAATATAAAGGCTCAAAACATCGATTTAGATTCGTTAAAATGGATGACAGGTGTTTGGATAAGTGAAAAAGGAGATAAATCGCAAAAAGAGACTTGGGAACGGTTATCGGCAAATGTATATAGCGGTAAAGGTATGCGGATTAATAATCAAACAAAGGAAATTTTGGCTTTTGAAGATTTGCTTTTAACAAAAATGGGGACTGATATTTTTTATATAGCAAAAGTAGCGGAAAACGAATATCCCGTATCTTTTAAGCTTACAGAAATTACGAATGATAAAGCGGTTTTTGAAAATCCCACTCACGATTTCCCCCAAAAACTGATATATACATTAACAAATAAAAACGAACTATTAGTTGAAATAAAAGCAGGCGAAAAGGGATTTTTTATAAAATTTTTGAAGGAATTAAATTAAAATTAAGAATAAAATTTGGTGGGCAATAATAATAATAGTTATTTTTTTACTATTTTTGTATATTATAGAAAAATTTAAATAACATTATATGCCCAATATTGAAAATCGTATAACCAATCTTCTTAATAAGTGTAAGAATGAATTTGTTACCATAAATTACTATACCGAAGGTAAAAAAAATTATATTTCAGATTCGGTATTTTTTGTAACCGGTTATACGGCCGCCGAACTGTTAAATCAAATGGGCGGGCTTTCCAATATAATTTGTGAAGAGGACAAATATACTGTAAAAAAAATAATGGGCGAATTATTTTCCGGTATTGTAAATGCAAGAGAAATTTCATTTAGAATAGTTACAAAGGAAAATAAAACAAAATGGATTAATCAAAGTATATTTTTGGAACGTGATAATGTTGGAAACGTTGTTGTTGTTGAAACCATAAACCATGAAAACACGGAACAGCATACTTTTGAATCGAAACAAACGGAAGATTTTGAAAAATTAATTGAGATCAATGCTGAAAAAGATAAATTTATTTCAATAGTATCACACGATTTAAGGGCACCTTTTACCAGTATTTTAGGTTTTTCGGAGATATTATTAAATGAAAAAGATATTGCCGAAGAAGAGAAAAACGAATATTTAAGTTATATTCACAGTGCCGCAGAAACAGAACTTCAATTGGTTAATCATTTATTGGATTGGTCAAGACTACAAACCGGACGCTTAACTGTTGAACCACACCGAATTAATGCTAAATCATTAATATCAAACGCAGCTTCATTATTAACCGGTTCGGCAATTCGCAAAAATATAAATGTGTATATTGCCGTTGATGATCAAATATTTATTAATGCCGACGAAAGACTTTTAACACAAGTTATTTGTAATTTAATTGGCAATGCAATTAAGTTTACACCAAACGGAAAAAGTATTACTATAACAGCGGAACAATTTAAAAAAGGTTTTATAGAAGTAGTAATAAAAGATGAAGGGCTGGGAATAGCCGAAAAAGATCAAAATAAAATTTTTAAACTGGATCAAAAATTTTCGCTTAATGGTACGGAAGGAGAAAAAGGGAGCGGCTTAGGTTTAATACTTGTAAAAGATATTATTGAAAAACATGGCGGCGATGTTTGGTTCTATTCTACGTTAAATGTTGGAACAGAATTCCATTTTACAATTCCGGAAGCTAAAAATATTGTTTTATTAGTAGAAGATGATGTTGATTTATTACACTTATATAAAAATATAATAAGTAAGGCCCTGGTAAATTTTGAAATTGTACAGGCTGCTAATGGTTATGAAGCAATGCAGGTATTGTTAAACAGACATCCATCAATTGTTATTACGGACCATGAGATGCCGCTTATGAGCGGTGTTCAGCTTTGCCAGGCAATACGAAAAAAAGAAGGAAATAAAAGTATCCCCGTTATTGTTATCTCTGCTAAATTTGATGATATTTTACGACAAAAATATATTGAGCTGGGCGTTAAAAAAATGATTCCGAAACCAATTGAAAGCCGATATTTAATTGATTTGATCCAGGAAAATGTTGGATAAAGTTTAATATATTATTTTGTAATAAAATAGAAAGGTTATATGTGTATTGATAAAAAATGGTTTGCCTTATATACAAAACCAAAAAACGAATTTAAAGCTGAAAAACAATTGCTGGATATGGGAATAGAAACATATCTTCCAACAATCACCACCATTAAACAATGGAGTGATAGGAAAAAAAAGGTAATTGAACCTTTATTTAAAAGTTATATATTTATATATGCAAGTCAAAGCGAAAGATTTTTATCGGTTCAGGCGAGGGGAATTGTAAAAGTTGTAAATTTTAACGGAACCCCTGCTACTATTCCTAATTGGCAGATTGAAAATCTAAAAAAGATGTTAATAAATTCGCCGGAAGCTTTTGTTACCGATTTATTAAAAATAGGGACATTGGTAAAAATTATTGAAGGCCCATTTAAAGGTGTTGAGGGTATAATTGCAAAAAGCAATAATGACGATCGAATTCTTGGTGTTAACATTGATCTCTTAAATCGTTCAGTTATTATCCATTTACCCGCTTCCAGTATAATTGCTGAAACAAATAAAACGGAAGACAATATAGAAGAAGTTTAGTTTTACTTTTTTATAAATAGTCCATTTCTCAATTTTTTATTATTATAAAAGAATAATTGTAAATTAATTATTTGTTTTGGTTTAATTAAATCCGAATTAGAAATTTTTATAAAGGTTATATATGCTTAATCAAATTGAATTTAATAAATTAAAAGCCGGTGATCCTTTTTTACATTATTGTGTTTTAGTTAAAAGTGAAATTAAGACTGCAAAAAACGGAAGAAACTTTTATTATGCTGAATTTAAGGATAAAACCGCATCGTTTGCCGGTAGAATGTGGGATGGTTTTGAAGATTTCAGCAGCTCGGCCAAAGAAGGTGATGTAATAAAGGTTAAAGGGAATGTTGAAGAGTTTCAAGGAAATATTAATATAAAAATTGAAGCAATACGTAAAGTTGTTGATGCTGATAATGTAAGTTTGCAGGACTTTTTGACAGTAAGCGATAGAAATTTAGATGTTATGATAAATGAATTAAAATCAGTTATCGAATCTATTAAAAACCCATACCTAAAACGGCTTGTAAAAGAAGTATTAATTGCCGAAAATTACGAAAAATATATACATGTTCCAGCCGGAAAATCGTGGCACCATTCGTATATAAGCGGTTTATTGGAACACACATTGGAAATAATAAAAATTTGCGATTTGATGAGTACCTTTCATAAGGAAATTAAACGCGATTTATTAATATGCGGCGCAATATTTCATGATTTTGGAAAAGTGAAAGAACTTAGTTTTAACGCAAATTTTGATTATACCGATATTGGCAGATTAATAGGGCATATAGTATTGGGAACTATGGATGTTGAGAAAAAAATAAGCACAATAGAAGGTTTTCCAGAAAATTTAAAGATGGAATTGTTACATTTAATTTTAAGTCATCAGGGAAAACTTGAATTTGCAACTCCTGTTGAGCCAAAAACGTTAGAAGCTATAGTACTGTATCATGCTGATGAATTAAGCGCAAAAACAAACGCTTATAAATACGCAATTAAATCGGAAGAAAACAAAACCGGTAATTGGACCCGGTTTTTACCTTTAGCAAACACATCTCTGTACATATCCAGAGATGATTTTTAATAAATAAATAAGAAGGAATCTATTATGGGGAAATATAAGATAACATTCTTTAACATTGCAATAATACTCTTTTTGGCAAATGTGGTAATATTTGCTCAAACTGTTAACGAGTTGATAGTAAAAAGTGAACAGTATTATGATAAATTTGATAATCAAAATTCGCTTAAAATGCTTGAGCAAGCCGATAAACTTTCGCCGGACAACTGGGAAATTTTATGGAGATTGAGCCGTGCTTGTGTTGATATTGGCGAACACATGCCAAACAGTACGGACGACCAGGAAGACGCACAATTAAACATGTTTGAAAAAGGTTTGGATTATGCTAACCGCTCAATTAAATTGGCACCCGATAAATCGGTAACATATTTAAGACGTGCGGTTGTTAACGGCAGAATAGCATTATTTAAGGGTGTTTTTTCCGTTGGCAAAGTAGTGGAATCAATTAAAAATGATGCCGAAAAATCTATAAAACTTGGTAATGGCGGAAATGAAATTCAGGCAACAGCACATTATGTGCTTGCACGTACACACGCAAAATTAATGCAAAAAAGCTGGGTTGCACGCAAAGTTGCGGGATTAAGCTGGGCCGATACAGATATAGCTATTGATAACTTTAAAAAAGCAATTGAGTTAAGACCTAATTATGTTATGTTTTATGTTGATTTTGCAATAGCATATATGGATGACGATAAATACGATTTGGCAGCAACTTTGTTAAATAAAGCATTATCAAGTCCAATCCAGGATGAAGATGATCAAAAACGTAAAGATGAAGCTAAAAAATTGTTGGAAGAAATAAAAAACAAATAAAATGGAATTTGATAAAAGATTATTATCTCAAATTAAAGCAGCAAATAACATTGTTTTTTTCACCGGGGCAGGAATATCCGCCGAAAGCGGTATTTCTACCTTTAGGGGAAAAGACGGGCTTTGGAATAAATTAAAACCCGAAGAACTAGCTAACTTTAATGCTTTTTTAAAAAATCCCGATATGGTTTGGGAATGGTATCAGTTACGAAAAAAAATAATTGATGAAAACAAACCTAATCCGGGACATCTAGCCATTGCCGACTGTGAAAATATTTTTGAAAATGTAACAGTTATTACACAAAATGTGGATAATTTACACAGGCGTGCCGGAAGTAAAAACGTATTGGAATTACACGGCAATATTGAAAAAAATTATTGCATAAAGTGTAAAACACGTTACGATGACCTAAAATCCACTAACGATAAAAAAGTACCCAAATGTACTAAATGCGGGGGCTTAATTAGACCGGATATTGTTTGGTTTGGCGAAATGCTTCCTTTAGGTGTGTTTGAGGCTGCTGAAAAAGCTGCAATGAACAGCGATATTTGTTTTGTGGTTGGTACATCGGCGGTTGTTTTTCCTGCTGCAAATATTCCTCAGCTTGCCCGCCAGTATGGTTCTATTATTGTTGAAATTAATATAGAAGCTACCGAACTTACATCGTACGCCCAATATTCGTTGTTTGGTGCCGCAGGTGTTGTTTTGCCGGAATTGGTAAAACAAATAAATGAAATGAAATAATACCACGGAACGGGTTAAGTGATTATCACCCAAATTGTGGAACGGATAATGATTTGAACGCTGAAAACACGGATTAGGCTGATTACCGCTGATTAAAACATTCTAAATTCCGTTTAATCTGTGGCATCTGTGTTATATTTTTCAAGCATCATGGTGATCATAAAAATCGACAAA
>CAXXGC010000007.1:0-248512 GCA_963667875.2 Melioribacteraceae bacterium | reverse complement strand
TTAGTATTGATTGTTATGATAAATTGCCTTAGTTGGATGTTTATGTAATTAGTGTAACTAAATATACAAGAATAAATTAACTTCAATAAAAATTACCGTTGCCAAATACCTTATTAAAAATCTTAACAAATGCAAAAAATATGTTTGATTAATAATAATTTATTTTATTATTTTTGCAGAATTGGGACACTAAATTTATACTATTATACAATTTTTGTGAGGGTCTCATCATTATTATAAAAAATTGAACTTTTACATTATTACGGGGCTATAGATGAAATCGTTTATTTTTATTTTAATTATTTCTTTTCTTGGGTATAATAATATTTATTCTTTTTTATCATTAACCGGAGTTAAAATTATTGGTTCCGGGGGAGATTATCTTACAATTGCATCAGCAATTAATTCTTTAAATGCTAATGGCGTTGGTTCCGGAGGCGTTACTTTTAATATTTCGGCGGGATATACAGAAACATTTGCAAGTACCAGCGCGGGGCTTATAACTGCAACCGGAACAGCTTTAAATCCAATTATATTTAAAAAAGCTGGCAGCGGGAACAATCCAATCATTACTGCTCCAACCGGTATTGGATCAAATGATTATATATTAAAACTTAGCAGCTGCGATTACATTACATGGGACGGTATTGATCTTAAAGAGAACAGCAGTAACACAACTGATGGTAAAAAAATGGAATATGGAATTAGAATTACTAATAGTTCTGCAACAGATGGTGCCCAAAATAATACAATTAAAAACTGCAGCATAATTTTGGAAAAAACCAATAACAATAATGTAGTTGGCATTTATCAATTATGTGAAACAAATCCAACTAACAATACTTATGAAAATTCGTATAATATTTTTTCAAATATTTATATTGAAAATGTAAAAAGTGGAATTATTCTTGGCGGATTAAGTGCTGATGGCTATTTCCAAGGCTGCCAAATAAAAAATTGTACCATTGGATTGGAAGCAGCGGATAATATACGTGAATGCGGAATAAAAATTAGTTACGGCGGTAACCTAACAATTTCGGATAATATTATTAGAAATATCAGCAGTATTGCAAACGCTTATGGAATTTATATTGATAGTTCTCCCATTATTAGTTTTACTTATACAAATAATATTTTTAATAATAAAATTTATAATATTAAAAGCGCTGTCAATAATTCCTCCTTTGGAATTTTTTTATCAAACAATTCAAATGCCGGTACAACAATTAATGTTTACAATAATATGATAAGTAATATAAGCTGTGCAAATACAACGGTTACTCCAACAATATTACTGCGTGGAATATATTTATTTTCCGGGTCATGTAATTATTATATCTACCATAATACAATCGTAATTAATTCAAATGAATTTCCTTCATCAATACCATTACATTTGGTTGTGGGTAATTTTTATATTAAAAATAATTTAATTGTTAATACTTCCTCGTATGGTGCGACATCAAAAAGGTTTTGTATTTATTTAACAGGTGGAACAATTCAATCTTCGGATTATAACGATTTTTATATTAATACTTCTGGGACAAATAATTTTGTTGGATTTTACAGTACTGCTAAAACTACATTAGCAGATTGGAAATCCTCCGCTGCCAATTTGGATATAAATTCGGTTTCAACCACGGTAACATTTGTTAATAATACCGATTTGCATTTGAGTGATGCATCAATAGGTAATGAATTATTGGCCGGAACTCCCATTACAAATTTTATGACTGATATAGATGGGGAATTAAGAAATTCAACTAAACCATATTTAGGAGCAGATGAAAATACAACAACACCTTTACCTGTTGAATTATCATCTTTTAATGCTACAACAAATAATAATTCTGTTATTCTTAATTGGCAAACAGCAACAGAATTAAATAGTGTTAAATTTGAAATTGAACGAAAAACTAAGGAAAATAATATTTGGAAATATATTGGCGAAATTAATTCGCATGGTACAAGTTTTAAAATTAACAATTATACATATAACGATTATAATGTAAATACCGGAATTTATTATTATAGATTAAAGCATATTAACAACAACGGTAGTTATGAGTATAGTGAGGAAATATTAGTAAATATGGAACATCCTAAAAGTTTTTGCTTATACCAAAATTATCCCAATCCTTTTAATCCAAATACTAATATTAGTTTTACAATTCCAATAACCTGTAAAGTAAATATAAGTTTATATTCAATAAACGGAGAATTGGTTACTACATTTTTGAATACTGAGAAAGAAGCCGGTTATTATACTATAAATTTTGATGTTAATTCAATTAATGGCGGATTATCAAGCGGGGTGTATTTTTACAGAATTACAGCAGGCAGCTTTAGTGATACTAAAAAAATGATAATATTACGTTAAAAAAAAGGACACTTATAATTAAGTGTCCCTTCTTATTGTTCTATTTAACTTTTGCAAGTTTTTGGGTAATGTTTTCTTGCTTATCTCCTTTTTTAAGAATTATTTTATAAAAATAAACTCCATTTGCAATTTCATCCCCATCTTCATCTTTACCGTCCCAATAAATTTTGTTAAAATCAATTGTTAAATCGGACTGTTTAATATCAAATTTTTTAATAAGTCTACCGGCTACAGTATATACTTTGATATTAAGTTCGTCAGGAATTTGAGTTAACTTAAATGTAAAATAAGTATCATTAGTAAATGGATTTGGATAATTATAAGCATATAAAATTTTAGCTTCCGAGGAAACAATAAAATTCTTTTGATAACCGCTGGCACCTTCCAAATTTCCGACAAGATTTTCGCCGGAAATTCTAATTAAATGTTCCCCATCATTTAACGCAGGTTTAAATTTATAAGTAACACACCTTGCTGCTGTATCGTAAACAGAACTATCAAGTTGTGATCTAAATTTACGTACTCCGTCCAAGTAAAATCTTACAGCGTTGGTATCACTATATGGGAATAAAGGCATATAATTCATTTCAACCGAAATTACAGGGCTTGAGGATACAAAATCACCGTCAGCAATATCAACATCATCAAACTTTGTGTTAATTGTTGCAGAATGCATATTAGTTATAGTATCCTTAATTACATAAAAATGAATTTTATAATAATTATTATCTTTATATAACTCTTTCACGTTATTTTCGTTATCAATAAATATTTCAAAAGCCATATTACCATATCCATCGTCAAAATTTGTTTTATAATTATAATTAAACTCTTTAAATACCATTGTATCAAGTTGTGTTATAAGCGAATCCATTATAATACGTTTAGTATTATCATTTTTAATTAAATTAACATGTACAAAAAAACTATCGGCTTTTGCACCACCGGCATTTAATGTTGAAAAATTCAAATCTACTTCTTGTCCTTGATCAATAGAATCACGAGAAACAGAAACAACTTGATAGTTTATGGCCAATTCAGGTAATTTTACGTAATTAACTGCCAGTGTTTTTATTGATGGTGAATCAGTATTTGGGCCTGCGGAGAATTCTGATAATATTTTAATTTTAGGATATTTTTTTGCATCTATGTTATTTAAATCACCAACACCTGTTTCATTAATTGGCACATAATTTAATGTATCAACAGTATTACTATCAGTTATTCCAATAACTCTATATTTAATGTCTGTTCCTTCATTAATTGATTGGTTAACTTCCATACTTCGCCAATTATTTACAGGTCCTATAGTCGAAGTAGTATATGTGCCTGCGTTTGGCATCCGTTTAATTAGAGTGTCAATTTCAACTTTTCCCGCAAAAGCTGTTTTTAAACCTTCAGGTACAGAACCTATAGGTGCTCCTTTATAACCAATTATAGCCCATGAATTTCTAAATCCCAACTGATCAATATATTTACTACCAAATTCTTTTATTTTATTTTTTAATGCTGCGTTTATTCCTACCTGACCATCATCGGCAACAGAAATTATTATTAGTTCATTATTTGTTATTGCATCTAAATAATTAATAAAATTTGTTACCGAAGCTCCACCACTTGAAATTTCAAATAATTTGTATTCAATTAAAGATAAATCGCTTTTATTTATTTTACATAAATGAAAACCACGAAGTATATTCTCCGGTATCAAATTCTGACCATTGAGTGTTATAATAGCTCCTCTACCGGCATTATAACCGGCTGATAATGCATACAAATGATAATTTAACGAATCAATAATTATTGAATTATCCGAATAAGATAGTTTATCAAAAATTCCCGTATAAAAACTTAAACTATCATTTATCAAATATTGATTTTTATCACCCGGATAAAAAGAAATGGTATTACCATATTCAGCCGAGGATGTATTTTTACTTTTAAACCATATTCTATCAAAAGAAGTGTATGATGCTAAATTAACTTCTGTAATTAATTTAGAAAAAGGTATTATAAGAGAATCAGCTTGAGAGAAATCTTTATATTTTGACAATTTAATTATCAAACTTTCCGAGTTGGTTTTTGATATAGGATTTAATAAAGTGATTTTTGATTTTATATTATTTTCAATATCAGATGTAAATAAATTACGGACAGATGAACTTAATACATTAAAACTAGAGATAATATTATTATCATTTTCATACATTTCAGATATTTCATTATTCTCATCTAACAATACTTCTATTTTATGCTCCCCTGCCAAACCCTTAACATTTAGCCACATCGATAAAGAGTCGTTAAAAAATGGTAAACCCCGTCTATATACTTTCGAATCAAGAATATCCGAATTAAATAAATGATTGATTCGTACATTAAAAGAATCTGCAACTATTTTGCCAATATTGTAAAATGTAATTTTACATAAAACTGAATCCATGACATCACTAATATTATTCTCTATTTTAATACTACTGATACTGATTTTTAGATTAGGTTTAGGTGGAATAGCTAAATTTATAATTGGATCGCCAACCAAAGTATTTGTTAAAGAAAATAATCTATACGTTCCGGTTGAACCATAGGTAGATAACAATTTATACTTTGAAAGTCTGTGTAAATTGCCCAAATTATATAAAGAATCTTGTAACAGTTCTGCATAAAATAATTTTGGGGCAACATAAGAAGTTGAGGTAAATCCTAAGGAGGAATTTCCGATGTATCCAATAGCCTGTCCGGAAATACCATTAACAAATAATTCAGAAAAAGAAGTAATATCCGGTTCAGCAAAACGAGCTGTTGAACATCCAAAATCTGTGATAAAAGATGATCTATTAGTAATATTACGTAATTGAATAGGGTCTGTTATACTGTTATCCCAAGTTTGAGTACCGCTATGACCTAAATATGAAATAATAACACTACCCGAATCAATTTTATTTTGGAAAAATGACGCAGTATATGGACCAAAATTGGAAATTGGATCAGTCGTTTTGTAAAAATGAGTAGAACTTCCGCCAATTGGTGCAGGATTAACGTAATTTTGTATTATTTCATTATTAATTCCTTTAAGGGTATTTATTTGATTTGGATCTGTAAAATTGCCGCCTGAAAAAAACAAATATTTTTTATTCCATTCATCATATAAATTATGAACATAATTTTGATGTTTTGTAAAATAATGAATTAGTTCTTCATTACTTCTAACAGGAAGTCTGCCAATATTAATTTGTGGAATATTTGCTCCTGTAGAATCCCAAATTACAAACCAGCTATCACTAACCGGAACACCATAAGAAGGTACATAACAAATTTCTACCGGTGAAGCGGCATATTTTACTTTATTTCCGTAATAATCATAATTTGCACGTCCAATTATAAATACGTTTTTTAAACGGGGTTGCTGCCAATTATAATATGCAGTTTTTAAAAAATCTTTAATAGGTTCAGGAGCAAAAAAGCCGTAATTAAACTCATCATAAATATCAAATACATTTATAACTTTAGCCGTAACATTATACTGTACACTAATAAAATTTGCATAATTATTGGCATTTTCAAAAAATTTGGGGTGAGTAATTATTAAATAACCTGCTTGGTTTTCTGAATTTCTTAAATTTATAAAATTCTTTTTATAATAAAAAATAGGTTTTTGAATAGTTGCCGGAGTTTTTAAAATATATAAATCCCCTTTTTTCACGGAGTCGATAAATGTAATAATATTACCTGTTTTTGTATAGTTGGTAATTTTTATATTTTGACCATTTTTGAAATATTTATATAAAACAAAATTGTTTGTAGTAACATTAGTTAAATATAAATAAGCTAATACCGGTGTTTCTAAACTTCTGTATCCAAAAGTTAATGTATCGTTAGTGGCTTTTAAATATCTTGGATATTCAACTTCTCGCCAATCACCTATACACGTATTAATTGTATTTAATGTTGGATATGAAACAATTTTTAACGTGTTTGAACCATTTATAAGAAGGCTAGAGTTAAATTCGGCTTTATAAACTTTTGTTTGATATTTATTAAGATAACTTGAATCGTATGGGGTTGCGTAATTATTAATTTTTAATGCTAACAAATGTGCGTTTGTTGAAACACTTGATGCGTAATTCATCATTTTAGCGTATGCTTTTGCAGGTTTATCAGGAAACAAATTATTAACACTAAAGCTTTGTGTTCTTATACCTACACCTTGTGTCCACCAAATCCAGGTTTCGTTTTCTAAATAATCAGGGTCTTCTCTTCTGATTGTTCCCCCATCTAATGAAAAATCAAACCATGGGTTTTGTTCGTAATGTAGAAATTCGTCATAATATTTAAGAGTATCAGTCGGAATTGCTGAAACGTTAATTGTTGTATCAACTCTTAATCCGTAATCACCATCCCAGGTTAACCAATAAGCTGTTGTATCTGTATATCTATTCAAATATTCTTTATATGGTGTGTTTGGAGCTGAAATTTCTCTGTAATCCGGTTCATTATTTCTCATTCCAACAAATTCAATATAGTCGGCATCATCAAAAACCAAGTCGTTTTCGCCTTGTACATATATTGGAAGCTGTTCTCCTTTATAATACATTTTAAATGTTTTTGGATCAATTCCGCCGGCATTAATTTGTTTATCTAATAAATCTTGTTTATTTATTCTATATATATTATCCTTTATTACTCCTATTTTTAAATATTCTTTGGAATAATCTATCCAGCTGTCTGTAGAAAGTGTTGTATATTTATTGTTTGTTTCTTCAAAATATTTATTCAAGATTAGACTGTTTGTTTCGACATTATTTGATTCGGTCAGGCTTATAGGATTTTCAAAACCTAAATTGATGTTAAACTTAACAATTTGAATTGTTTTTCCTGTACTTCTATCATAATAAAACGGTTGAATCTTCAGATGTAAACAATATCTGTTTTCAATAAATAAATAACCCTGAACTTTGAAATATTGATCATTGTTATTTAATACTGCTGAATTGCTGTTAAATTCTACAGATTCTTCTTGTGCAGTACTATCAGAGGTTTTTATGAAAGTTGGATTTGTTTTTGGAAAAGCATCAATTATTTGTTTATCCAAAATCTGAAAGTTAATTTTTGGTTTTGTGTTAGCAGGAATTGCTATAAATAAATCTTTTTGGGGATAACAAAAAGAACCCGCTTTTGTATAGTCGGCCAGGTCACAATCAAATTCAATTGTTTTATTATTAACAATTGTATATTGTATATTATTTTTATATGAAATAATATAAGAATTGTTTTTAACTTCTTCTTTAATAATATCCTGACAAAATGTTTTTGATACAAGAAATACTAATAAAACAGCTAAAATATTTTTCATTTAACACTCTTTTATTTAAATAATATTTAAAGATAAAACAATTATAATAAATTAAAAATAATAAAAAACAAAACACTATTTTGAATGAATTTTTTTTTTTATTTTAGTTACAAACTTTTAAAATTTAATCAACAAAATAATGAAAAAATCCCCACTTGTAAGTATAATAATTCTTACATATAATAGAATTGAAATTTTGAAAAAAATTATTAGATTATTATTATTACAAAGCTATAAAAACATTGAAATAATTATTATAGATAATAATTCTTCCGATAATACTCCCGAAATACTACGAAAACTATATCCAAAAATAAAAATTATTTCATTAAAAAGTAATATTGGAGTTTCTGCATTAAATTTTGGACTTGAAGCTGCAACGGGAGAATATATCTTACAGTTAGATGATGATAGTTATCCTGAAAATTTAGCTATTGAAAAAGGAATTAATCACTTTCTTTTGAATAATAGGCTTGGTATTGTTGCATTTAAGATAATCAATTTAAGATATAATTTTTGTGAAACCGAAAATTTCGAGTTTCATCCAAAGCTTTTTAATGGCTGCGGGGTTATGTTTAGAAAAATAATTTTTAACAAAACAGGATATTATAATTCAAGAATATTTATTTATTTTAATGAAATTGAGTTGTCGGCAAAATGCTATAATGCTGGATTTGATATAATATATTTAAGTTCTGTTATTGTTTATCATTTACAAACGATTATTGCCCGAAAAAATGTTGAAGTTAATCCATTTCAATCTGAGTTTAAATACTATCATTATTTTTTAAGTTATTCAATTTTTTTATTAAGTAATTTTTCGACTTTTAGTGTGCTTAAATATACTTTTAAGTTAATTTTAAGTAATCTTATAATTGCAATTTTTTATAAATACTGGTTTTCCTTTTTTAAAGTGACAGGAATTGTTGTTTTTTCATTAAAATCGTTATTTACAAAACGCAATATTTTGTCTAAAGAGTGTCAAAAATTTTACAACCATGGAAATTTTGCATTAATTGACCGAAAATTTTTTCCAAATTTTATTAACTCAAAAGTGTACTTATGGAAAAAAAAATAAGATTTTTTTTCCAATGCTTTTTAATTTATTTTATCATAAAGGGAATTTCTTATTATGATAAACTGATTAAAAATAAGCATAAATCTAAAGTAAAATATCTTTTTGTTAATTTTGGTCAAATTGGTGATTTAGTTATTTCTTCAATACTTTTTGATTTGTATGAAAAAAATATAAACTCAAAAAATATATGTTTATTGGTTGATGAAAAATTTATCAAACTTTTTGAGGATTATTCCGGTGATGTAAAGATTTTTAGTATAAATTTTGAAAAATACGTTTCGTCGTTTAGATATAAATTAAAAATAATTTTATCCCTTCGAATGATTTCGTATGAACAAATTTATAATTTAACATCGTCACGCCGCATATTAACCGATAGTATACTGTATTTATTAGATTATAAAGAATTGTATTGTTTTAACGATAATTGGAAAAAATCTAAATCCATTTTTCAAAATTTATTTAATAAACGCTATAAAACCGTTTTTACAGATACCGAAAACAATGAATATAACAGGCATTTTTTATTATTTAATAAAATTTTTAAGAAAAATATAAAATATGAAATTAAAAATGATATTACATTTTCTAATAATGTAAAAAACAGCGAAACATATATTATTATTGCTCCTTTTGCTTCAAGTGCTCTTCACTCCTGGCCCTTATCAAAATATATTGACCTTTGCAGATTATTATCTAATGAATATAAAATTATTATTGTTGGCAATAAAAATGATTTTGAAGTTTCACGGGATATATTTTCTAATATTAATAATGTTGTTAATCTTGCCGGAAAAACAAATTTACTTGAGGTGGCTTATCTAATTTCAAACGCAAAATTATTTATTGGAAATGATTCGGGATTAACACATATTGCTTTCAAATTAGGCACACCATTAATAGGTATAATCGGGGGTGGAGCTTTTGGGTATTATTTCCCTTTCGGTCAATTTCCTAACAATAAATTTATTTTTAATAAATTAGATTGTTTTAATTGTAATTGGGTGTGTAAATACAAAACACCTTATTGTTTGGATAATATTTCGGTTGATAATGTATACAAAGAATGTTTAACAATGTTAAAAAAAATTAATGTATAATCTAAAAAACACACTAAAGTTGTTTTCATATTTTATAAAAAACAGTGTAATGTTTTTAATTTTTAAATTATTTACTCTTTATTATAAGGTTTATCATTCCCCTAAACTTTCAAACAGTGTAATGTTTTTTAATAACGGTCAAATTGGCGATTTGTTTATAACTTCAATTATTATTGAAAACGAGGAAAATTTTAAGCAAGATACAATTTATTATATTTTAATTAGAAAAGAATACGCTAACCTTTTTATTAACTATAAAGGAAAATTTAAGTTTATTTTGTACGATCTAAAAAAATACAGGTCTTCTATTATTTATCGTTTTGAATTATTAAATAAAATACGAAATATTGGATTAAACAGTTTTTATAATTTATGTGCCGGAAGAGGTATGCTGACCGAAGAAATCTCTTTGTTAAGCGGTGCTAATCAAATAATCTGCCTAAACAGACAATCCAATTTTCTTAAACCTTTTTATGAATCTATTATAAATAAATATTATTTAAATATTCTTTTTGATACTAAAAATAACGAATACATCAAGACTTATAATCTTATATCGTTATTAACCGGTAAACAAGTTGATTCCCTTACACTTAATTCGCAAAAGTTATTTAATATTATTCCTAATAAAAAAAAATATATTGTAATATCTCCAACCGCCTCCGATTTAACTAAAACCTGGGGTTTAAATAACTATTATAATTTAATAAAAGAATTAAGCAAAAATTATGCTGTATTTATTGTTGGCGGCATTAACGAAGTTCATTTATTAAATTATAGTCTTTTAAATATTAAAAACGTTTTTAATTTAACAGGAAAAACAACAATTACTCAAACAGCAAAAATTTTAAGTAATAGCAGTTTGTTTATAGGTAATGATTCCGGAATTACCCATCTGGCTATTAAATTAAATATTCCTATTGTTGCTGTTATTGGGGGTGGTGCGTTTAAAAGATTTTATGTTAACAATAACAACAAGCATAATTTGTTATATCACAAAATGGAATGTTTTAATTGCCAGTGGAATTGCATTTACAAAGAAAAGTATTGTTTAACATCAATTACGGTTAATGATGTATTAAAAGCAGTTGATAAATATTTAAGTCTTAATTAATCGTTTAATTTTTTCGATAATTATTATTGTTACAAACAGAACATTTGTTATTAAGTATCTTTTAAAAAGCCTTCTCGGTTCCTGCATTAATCTATATAACCATTCCAAACCTAATGTTTGAAATAAATGTGGAGCTCTTTTTTTGTTTCCTGCTAAAATTTCAAAACTTCCGCCAACACTTAAAATTATATTGGCCTCTGTTTTAGTTTTAAGTTCTAAAGATAATATTTCTTTGTTAGGTGAATTTAATCCTAAAAATATAATATCTGGTTTTGTGATATTAATTTTTTCAACAATTTTATTTAACTTATTGCTTTCAAAATATCCGTTTTCCATTCCTATAATTGTTTTTTTTATCTCAGGTTTAACAGAAAAATATATCTTGTGTAAAGTTTCATCTGTTGAACCAAATAAAAAAATTCGATAGTTGTTTTTAACGGCTGTTTCAAACAATGCATACATTAAATCAATACCGGTTAATCTTTCTAATTTTAAATTATTTAGAAAGTTTAATGCCCAAATTATTGATTGTCCGTCGGCGGGAATAAATTCGCTATTTAATAAACTTGTTCTTAATTCTTTGTTTCTTAAACTTAAGGTAAAAATAAAAGCGTTTATAGGATTAATTATTACTTTTTTATTTTGTTGAATTATAAGGTTTAAATTCACCTAATAAAGTTGATATATTTCCGTTATATATGTTATAGCTAAAAATTTTATTCATCGTTTAATAATCTTTTATATGTTTTAATAAGTTCTTTCGAGTTTTTTTCAATTGAATAGTTGTCTTCAATTGTTTTTCTGCCATTTTTGCAAGTTTTTTATACAATTCATTTTCTTTAATTAGTGATAACAATAAAGTCTGCAACTCTTCTTTATTTCCTTGTGAAAATAAAAGCCCATTATAATTATTTTTAATAACATCTTTAATTCCGCCAATATCGGATGCAATTACCGGAATGCCATATGACATTGCTTCTAATATAATCATTGGAACTCCTTCACCCGATTTTTTATCTGTAAAAATTGATGGTACTAACAAAACATCAACATCTTCATAAATCTTTGATGTTTCTGTCTGCGGGACAAACAATTTAATTTTATCATTGTTTTTACAACTTTGTTTGATGTAATCCGTTAATGGTCCGCTTCCTCTAAAAATCAAATTAATGTTATCCGGCAGCAGTTTATTTTGGTTGAAGAAATTAATGATAAATTTAATTCCTTTTTGTTCATCAAATCGTCCTATTACGGCTAAATTAAATTGACCTTGTTTTTTCTTGTTAATTTCCCCCGGTACATTAATGCCGTTGTTAAATATTGTTATATTTCTTTTTCTAAAACTAAATTGTTGCAAATCATTTTTTATGATTGACGAAATTGCCAAATATTGATCTGCGTATAAAAAATTTGTAATATAATCCTGATAATAGGAATGATGTGTATAAACAATTATTAATTTGGGAAAGAACAATTTAATTAGATAAATATAAGGTATAAAAATTCTATAATGATAGTGAACAATGTTAATTTTATTCTTTTTTATTATGCGTGAAATTTTGAGTACATTATTAATAAATTGAAAAATACTTGAAAAAGTATAAAAATTTGTAAATAATTGAATTTTAGGATTGGTAATATTATTTGAAGAATAAAAACCAGGGGTTCCAATAATTGACAAAAAATCAACTTTTTCTGCCAAATAATTTGAAAAATTAATAGTCGATTTTTCGGCCCCACCTAAATCCAAATCCTTCAGTAAAAACAATAAGCGAATATTTTTTTTATTCATTTATTTGATAAAATTATTTTGAATTAATTATAAATAGTAATGTAAAAATAAGTATTATTACGTAAAGAAATTAATATTTTTAGGTTTATTTAATATGAATGAGATTTTACCAGGCGGTTCCGATACTTCTTCTCCGTTAAATTTAAATAAAAGAATAAAGTATCTAACATCTATAGTTAATTGCGAAAATAAAGTTTTACTTGATTGCGGTTGTGGAGAAGGAGACTATTTGATTTTACTTAATAAAATGGGATTTAATTCTTACGGCGTTGAATACTCAAAAGCAAAAGTAAAAATTTATTCAAAGAAAAATGTGGATGCAAAGAAAGTAATTGTTGGCGATATCGAAAATCTTCCCTACAAGGCAGTTTTTGATATTATTGTAATAAATGAAGTTATTGAGCATATTTCAGATGATAAAAGAGCTTTAAACTCAATGTTTAATGCATTAAAACCAGGGGGTAAATTAGTAATATTTGCTCCAAACCGACTATATCCGTTTGAAACTCATGGAGTATATAATAAAAAAAGCAACAAAATGCTTCCTTTTTATTTACCGTTTATTCCTTATATTCCCTTAACTATTGGAAAATGTTATTTTAGATATTGGGCGCGAAATTATTTTCCTTGGGAATTACGAAAACTTGTTATGCAGCAATCCTTTGTAATAACGCATAACGGATATGTTTGGCAGACAGTTGAAAATATTACCGGAAAAATGCATCCTTTTATTATTAAAATCTCCCCTTTTTTACGAGTACTTTTTTCTGTTTTTGAAAAAGCACCATTAATTAAATGTTTTGGAATTAGTCAAGTAATAATTGCCACTAAACCTTAAATAATACTTTTGGTGTTTTTTGTTATCCAAACTAATACAAAAAATACTATTATTTCGGATAATAGAGTTGCAAAAGCTGCTCCCGTATAAGAATATTTGGGAATAAGTAAAAAGTTTAATACAATATTGGAAACAGCCCCAAAACTTACGGCTGATAGATGTTTTTTCTGCATGCCCCAAACAGTTAAAGGTTCCCCAAATGACATGTTAACGCTTACAATTATTATATTTATTGCCAAAACCGATAACGGTATACTGGCCAATGAATAATTAAAACCGTATATGATATTAATAATGGGTGCTGAAAGGAAATTAATAGTTGAACCTATTATGCTGCCGGAAATAACCATTATTAAAAAATATCCGATAAAATTATTACCGTAAAACCCCTTTTTGTGTGAAATTTTTGGTAAAAAGGCATTTACAATTAATTGAAAAGGAACTACCGCAAGTAAAAAAACCTTATAAGCCGCAGAATATATTCCAACATGGCTTTCTGGTTTCATTAATCCAAGCATTATCATATCCAAGTGATAATAAATTGCCACCATTATTGACGAAAAAAATAATGGAGATGATTCCTTAAACAAATATTTAAGAAGTTTTGTATCGATAAGAAGTTTGAATTTCCCCCAAATTTTTTTGTATTCAAAATAATAAATAACAATGCTTATCAGACTGCCTATATTAATTATTATTACTGCTTTAATCAGATCTGTTTTAGTTTTAACAAATATAAAATATAATATAAAAATAATTATACTTGAAAAAATTTGGTTTAAGGTTATTATTTTAAATTTTTCAGTTGAGCGAAAAATAAAATTGAATGACAATGCTTGAAAAATTAACCCCAAACCCAAAAAACCCAAAACCAACACATTTTTTTGATAATACATAAAGATAAATAACAAATAAAATATAAAAATTACTACAGCAATAATTACTCTTCCCAAAACTATTGTTTCGGAATATTTTTTTGCAAATTCAGGGTTGTTTGTTACTTCTCGAGTACAAATTCTATCAAAACCAAAGATAATAAAATTACTTAAAAATGCTAAAATAGAAGCACCAAAACCGATTATGCCAAATTCATTTAGGCTTAGCACTCGGGCTAAATAAGCAAACGAGATAAAATTGATGGCCCTGCTTACAAATTCACCGGAAAATAGAACCGCAAGATTTTTTATAATTTTTAGAATAATTATTTTCCGTAAATTTGATGTATAATTATAATTTGCATAGTTGTTTTAATTAATATATTGCAAATATAAATAATTAAAATTTACCTATTAACTAAAATTACTATTATATGTCTAAACATTTTAAATATACTCCGTTATTTGTTTTATTCTTTGTAAATTTTCTTGTGTATATTCCAGTCCTTTTAATATTTCCCGGATTTGTTTATGATGATTTTATAGTATTTGGTATTATAAAATCAAACATAACACGCTTGGTTAGTTTTAATCCACATGAAATATTTAGTTTGTTTTTTCGTCCAATTTCATATTTTTCCTTTTGGTTGGATTATAAGTTGTGGGGTCCTCAGTTTTTACCAATGAAATTTTTTTCTCTTGGTATTCATTTGGTCGTTTTATTCATTTTTTATATATCATTAATAAAACTTGGAAATATTTTCAAAATAAAAAACAATTCTTTTTTTATAGTTAGTTTGCTTTTAATCTTTTCTGTTCATTTTGATATGTTTACATGGGTATCTTGGATTTCGAACAGAACCGAATTACTTGGTTTTGTTTTTTATCTTTTGTCTTTTTATTTTGTTTTATTATTTGTTGAAAAAAAACATATTGTATATTTCGTTTTATCGTTAGTTTTTTATACCATTTCAATTTTAGCTAAGCAGAACGGTTTACATTTTCCGCTAGTAATGCTTTTCTTTTTATTTATTAATTATAAATATAACTTTATATCGTTTAAGTTAAACAATAAAGGATATGTGGTGTTATTTGCCTTTTTGTTAGTAATGACTGTCTTTTTTATTTCGAATTTACTGTTTGTTAGCGGGTCCGAGTTTTTTTTTAGTAGCTTATGGAAAAAACCCTTTGCTTTAATAGGAACTTTTATCCATATTATTCTTCCTATATATTCACAAACAATTTATAATATTTTTATTGTTAACAAACTTCCGGCATTATTTCTTTTAATCTTTTTACTTATTGTATTAATTGTTTTTAGGAAAAAAATATTTTGGACTGGATTATTTTACGGTTTAATATTTATTGGTATAATAAGTATTCCCCGTGTTTTTGGTCCGGGAAGCCAAAGAATTAATTCGATTTACATCTTTTGGATTGTTATTTTTTTATATTTTGGATTACTTCAATCAAGATATCAATACAAAAAATTGACGCTTGTAATTATTCTAATTATCTTTTATTCTTTATCATTAATCAAATTTGTTGATAATTATAAAATAATAACAATATATCAAAACAATATGAAACGATTGGTTAATTGTATTGATAATACAAAAATCAATTATGTGTTGGGGGCAACAGATACTTATCTGGCAGATTACGAGTTATACTATTACAAGAATAAAGATTTTGGCTGTCAGTCAAATATTAAATTATCACCTTATGTGTATTATAGTGCTCTTTTGGAATTAGATGTAAACAACTTTATAAATAAAGTTGTACGTACCGAATTAAATGGCCGAACAATTAAACTACGGTCATTTAAACCGCTTATTTACCTTGAAACAGTTAAATCGGATAATCATGATTGTAAAATCATATCTACCAAACCAAGTCCTTCCGGCCGCGGATATTCTGAAATTACTTACGAATTACCAAAATGGCTGGATTTGAATAAAACAAAACTGATTTATTTTGACGGCAAAGATTGGAAGCAGTTAAATTAGTTATTTACTTCGTACTACAAAAAAGAGTATAGTTGTAACTACTGCGCTTGTTATTGCAATTATAGGTTCTAAAAGAGATGGAGCCAAAGGTTCGGCAGGTAAAATACCCCTTGTAAATGGCAACGAATAGTTTTCTATTTTATTTATGTCGTCATAATTAACTGAATCTACAACAGTTTTATTTGTTGTTTCCGAAAAAATTATTTTACCGTTATTTTTAATATTACAGCTACCTGTTAAATAAATCTCTCGTTCAACAACATAATCACCAAACAATCCTGTTTTGAATATATTATTATATTTCACACCGGCATTTTCAATTGTTAAAAACACATGATATGTATTGGCAAAGCTGCTGTCAATTATCTTATTACCTTTTTCAGTAAGTAAAACTTCAAGTCTGTTTTGAAAAAATCCCATATTTGGCGGACTGTCATACCTAAAATTTATTTCAGTGCCACTATTCTTATTAATGTCTTTACAAATCCGGTCAAGCAAAATGTTAATTTGTTCCATGTTTGTTGTCGACTGCGGAAAAACATTAATCATTCCTAAAAAAAACAAAAACACAGCTATTATTTTCAAATTCATATCCTTTATAAATATATTATGCAAAATAATAATTATTAGTTATAAAAATAAACAAAATAAATCTTTGATAAGTTATCTATCTGTCTTAAATTTGATACGTCTAAATAATAAACCGCAAAACGGATAAAAATATATATGGCTGCAAAAACAAATAGAATTAGAAGATTATTTGATTTATATACAAGCGACTTAAGTTATTCCGAAATAGAAAAACTTATAAAAAAAGAATCTGCTGATGTTTATGAATTTTTTACGGCAAATATTCCCAAACCTGATCCTAATGAAAATAGATTTAGGCGTGGTTTTAAGTTTTTTAGGGGAGTTTTTAATGCGTTTGTATTACGTTTAACTCCGGCCCGCCGTGTTTTTTATTTTGCCGCATTAATAATCTTTTTTATTGGCATCAATAGTGCAAATACGCTTTATTTGTTTTCATCTTTTTTATTGGTTAATCTGCTGCTTGCTTTTGAATTGGCCGATAAGCTTAATTTAAAAAGCGAAATGGATATTGCAAGTAAAGTTCAAAACAGTTTAGTTCCAAACCAGCCTCCGGATAATAATTGTTATCAAATTGCTGCTCATTACGAACCCGCAAAAATTGTAAGCGGCGATTATTACGATTTTATTCCTTTGACAAACGGCGACCTGTATTATTTTATAGGCGATATTTCGGGAAAAGGTATGTCGGCTGCTTTGTATATGGTACAGGTGCGGGCAATTATTCATTCCTTGGTTCATTTAAACTATTCTCCCAAAGAATTATTAATACAGCTTAAAGCTATTTTGTCCGCCGATTTACGTTCCGGAAATTTCTTAACAATTATTTCTGCAGTTGTTAAAGCCGATGGTACAATTTGTCTTTCTCGTGCAGGGCATAACACTGTTTATCATTATTCCGCCAAAACAGATACTATTAATATTATTAGTCCAAAAGGACTTGCAATTGGATTTAACGATAAAGGGCTTTTTGCAACAACGTTGGAAGAAATTAAAATTATTACCGAACCAAATGATATTATTGTTTTTTATACCGACGGTGTTACTGAAGCTATGAATATCCGTATGGAACAATTTGGCGAAGAAAGATTTAAGGATGTTATTTTAAAAAACAAAGAAAAAAGTGTTTCAGAGATAAGAGACAGAGTTGTTCGTTCCGTATTTCGTTTTCGGGGTGATAACGATCAATCGGATGATTTAACTTTAACTATATTTAAAAGAATATAAGTTTTATAATTCGGTTTTTACTGTAAAATAAAAAGTGGTACCTTTTTTTAATTCACTTTCCACCCAAATTTTACCATTTAGTTTTGTTACATATTCCCTGCATAAAATTAAACCAAGCCCGGTGCTTAACTCGCCCATTGTTCCCGATTTTGATACTTTTTTATCCAATTTAAACAAATTATCCAGTTCCGTTTCCGAAAATCCAATTCCGGTATCTTTAACGGAAATTTGTATCTCCGTGGTGCTGCTTTTTTTTGCCGAGATAGTTATTTCACCGCCAATATCGGTAAACTTTATTGCATTTGAAAGTAAATTTCGTAAAATACCGGTAATTAAGTTTGTGTCAACACAAACAATAAAATCATCGGGAATGTTATGGTTAATTATTTGTTGTTTGGCAGCAGCATTTTTTTTCAACAATACAACAATTTCCATAACAATGTGACTTAAATTATTTTTAGTAAACTTTATTTCAGTACTTCCCCTTTGCATTTTAGACCATTCAAGTAAATTTTCCAACAATTTATATAAATTTGAAGCAGAACTCAATAATTCTTTTGATAAATCCTTTATTTCTTGGTTGCTTAATAAATCAAAATGTTCTGCTAAAAGCTGGCTCATTCCAATAAAACCCTGGAAAGGACTTCTTAAGTCGTGCGAAATTATTGAAAAGAATTTATCTTTTTCTGAGTTTGATCTTTTTAGTTTTTCTTCTGATGCTGCCAGAAGCTGTATCAATTCGTTTTTTTCTTTTAAGTTTTTTTCAATTAGCGTGTTTGAATTTAAAACCTCGTTTAATAGATTATTAAGTTTCCTTTCGTTATCTTTTCTTTCAGTAATATCCATTGCGGTAAAGATAATCCCTTTTTCAAAATTATCTATATCTAAAGGAATATAGCTGAGAAGTACTTCTAAAACAGAACCGTCATTTTTTTTCAATTTTGATTCAACGGAATAACTTCCGGTTAGTTTTACATTAGTGTAAATATTGTCTGCTATTTTATTATATTCCTCGTCTGAACAATGAAGTATTCTTGAATCTTTCATCAATAATTCATTTCTGTTATAACCAAGCATGTTACAAGCGGTATCATTAATTTCATGAATAATACCGTTTATTGCCATTGCAATACCAACCGGTGCTATGGAAAAAATACCATGTATCTTTTTTTGTTGTTCGGCCAATTTATTTTCAGCTATTTTTTTTTCGGCTATATCCCAAGTTAAATCGGCTAACCGTGAAATTATTTTAACATCACCGTCTGTATAATCTGACTCTTTGTTCCCCACGCCCAAAATAGCTGCAACTTTATTTTTCCTTTTTACAGGTACTGTTAACATTCTAATTACCGCTGCATGCCCGGCGGGCATCCCTTTTTTATGCGGCAGTGTATTGTAATTATTATGTATTACCGGAGCTTTGGTATAAAAACAATCAACCCATACTCCGGCTTTGGAAATATCGTAAGCGTGATCATCATATACTCTTTCGCAAAATTTTTCAATTGTATTTACTGACCACTCCTGAAGTTGTACTGTTCGTTGATCTTGATTTACAAAATGGTAAAACCCAATTTTGCTGTCGGTCAATTTTTCGGCTTCTTCCAAAGTTTTTTGTAATAGGGCGTTAAGTGTATTATTATCCGCAAATTTATGCAGACGTAATCGGGCATTTAAAATTTCCTCTTCTGTTTTTTTTTCGGTTATATCTCTTAATATTGAAATTAAAAATTCGGTTTTATTAGTTTCAGTATTACGAAGACTTTTAGTTTTTGTTTCAATCCAAAGATATTTACCATCCTTTTTCCTAAATCTAAGTGTTATTGAGGAAGTTAAATTTTTTCTTAATTCTGTTCTTTGGTACTCTTCCAAGTCTTCTGTTTCATCGGGATGTAAAAAATCATGTATCGATTTCCCAATCATTTCGTTTTGATTATATCCCAGTATTAAAAGACAATTTGGTGTAATATAAATAAAATGACCGTCAATTGAAATTTTGGCTACTACGTCAGCTGTGTTTTCGGTTATGGTTCTAAATTCGCGATTGTCTAAATAAAACGAGTTATCAATTTCAACTTCGGTTACTAATAAATACTCCTTTTCTTCAAATATTAATTTCTTTATTGCAAGGTTAAATTTTTCCGATTTTAATTCTGTGTTGTCAAATTCATTTTTTGTTATAAGTTCTACTACTTTATCTGTAATTAGTGAGGGGTATATTTCTTTTAAGTTTGTATTGTTTTCGTTTGTGTTCAAAAACGAATAATTATTTTTTGCTAAAGGATTGCAAAAACTTATTTTTAGGTCTTCGACTGAAGATAAAATTGCCGCTGTTTTATATGTGTTTAAAAAATAATCTATCAATTGATTTTGGTCAGAAAGCTCTTGTGTATTATCACCACTCATAAATTAGCCAGTTTATTGTTTAAACAAGATAATAATTTCACTTTTTGAATTTACAAATTAAGTTACTTAATAATAATATATTTGTCAATTATTTAGTAAATTATTAATTAAAAATTAAAAATTTATATGTTTTTAATTGTAATAAAATAATTTGTTCTAAAAAGTTGATTAATAATTTTATAACATGAAAAAATATTTCAAAATTCTTTTTTTTAATCTTCTTTTGTTTTTTCTTTTATTGGTGTTGGGTGAATTGGTTTTTAGATTTGTTTTTCCAAATTATCAATTATATCAAAGAACTAATCCAAATCAAAATAAAAACAGAACATTCACTTTGAAACTTAATAATGTTCATTGGCCTAAAGAAGACAAAATGTTGGGTTGGGTTTGTAACAGCGACTCTTTCCTTAAATTTTCCAATAAAATTTATAATAAGTTGCCCATAAAATACATTATCAATAAAGATGGATTTCGTAATAATTTTGATTTTTGCCAAACGTCTATAGTAGATTCGACCCGAAAAGTTATGCTTATTGGTGACTCTTTTATAATGTCAGTCTATTTGTCTGAAGATAAAACAATTGCATCCAATATACAAAATGCATTAGGAAAGGATTACAAAATTATTAATTTGGGAATACCCGGTTATGGTATTGATCAGAGTATTTTAACTTATCAAAAATTTAATAATTTATTGCAGCCCGATATAGTGGTTTTGTTTTACATAGATGATGATATTGTTAGAATTCTTGAAGCCTTTAGAAAAGCTGAAGGTATGAATAAACCAAGTTATTGTATTAATAATGATTCATTAAAATTGAGAATTCGTGAAGATAAAAGTTGTCTTACAAGTTTATTTGAAAACAGTTATTTGTTGAACCGATTTTATAGAAAATATATGCACTACTATAGTATTGATTTGGCAAAAAAAATGCTTGAAAAAATAATTTATATGACTAAAAATTATAACCAAAAACTAATTATTGTTCGTTGTCCGGTTATTGAGGCTTTAATAAATAAAAACGATTTCAATTTTTATTCTCTTTCTGATTTCCTTAAAGAAAGGAATATTGAAAATATAGAATTATATTACAAAATGGTTAATTTGCCTCCAAGCTTTTTGAGAACCATATATTTAGTTAATGATGGTCACCCATCCGAAATTGGAGCTAAATATTTTGCTGATGTTATTTCTAAGGCTGTACTTCAAAAATAATTTTCTTGTTAACTGTTAAAATATTTCGAATTTTTAATTTTGTTTGATTTAATAAATGACTTTAATGTGGAATATAAAATAGTTAGTTTATTAGGATATTAGATATTATTCAAAACCCATTCTGATTTATACAGTACCTTTTGGCCACGCCAATATATTTTGGTTTATTTTTGTTATAATATGTATATAATATATTGATAAAAAACAGTTCATATAAACCAATAGTTTATATAATTGTGTTTAGGTATATAAATCGATTATAAAAACAACAATATCATAATAAATTAAATGAAATTTTGTAAAACAGTTAGAAAACCAAAACAAGAACTCCCGAGGAAAAGAAAGAATTAAAATATGTTTAAGCCAAATCGAGTAAAAACAATTATTTAATAATGAATCATATTCGTTAATAACATTTCTATTTTACCATCTTGATTTATTATAATTACTTGAATTATTTTTTGTTAAATTTGGTTTATTAAAATAAAAGGAGATTAATATGGAATATAAAAAAGTTGGACGAAGCGGTTTGATGGTAAGCAGGTTAACGCTTGGAACTATGAATTTTGGTAATTTCACTTCCAAAGAAGATAGTTTTGCCATTATGGACAAAGCATTAGATTTGGGCATTAATTTATTTGATACTGCAAATGTTTATGGCGGAGAAGGCAAACAAGGCTTAACCGAAGAAATTATTGGTGAATGGTTAACACAAAACAAGTCAAACAGAAATAATATAGTTTTGGCAACTAAAGTTTACGGTAAAATGGGAGCAGGTTTAAATGAATCAAAACTTTCGGCATGTCATATTAAAAAAGCATGTGAAGACAGTTTAAAAAGGTTAAATACCGATCATATTGATTTGTATCAAATGCACCATGTTGATAGAGATACTCCATGGGAAGAAATTTGGCAGGCTTTTGAATTGTTAATTAAAGAAGGAAAAATTATTTATGCCGGCAGCAGCAACTTTGCCGCATGGAATATTACCGAAGCTTTTTTTACTGCAAAAGAAAGACATGCTCTTGGTTTAATTTCCGAACAAAGCATTTATAGTTTAAGAAACAGGAATATTGAACTTGAAGTTATCCCGGTACTAAAAAGATTTGATGTCGGATTAATACCCTGGAGTCCGCTTGCCGGGGGCCTTTTATGCGGTATATTGGATGAAAAAATAGAGGGTAGACGAACCCGAATTCCTTTATTAAAGGCTGCAGAAAAGTTAAAACCCCAAATTGAAGCTTATGAAAATTTATGCAAAGAAATTGGTTATGCTCCCGCCGATGTTGCTTTGGCTTGGGTGTTAAATAACCCTGTTGTTACTTCTCCTATTGTTGGTCCGCGAACCGCTGAACAATTAGTTCAAAATGTGCAAGTATTAGATATTAAATTAAGTCCGGAAGTTGTAAATAAACTTGATTTAATTTGGCCCGGGCCCGGTAATCAAGCACCCGAAGTTTATGCGTGGTAAGTAGAAGGAACTATTATTAAGATTATTTGTAAAATTTCGAAAATGATAATAATTATTGAGGATAAAAATGAATACCTTTAAAACCGTTTTTTTAATGACCCTAATGATGATGTTGTTTATGTTGATAGGTTCTTTAATTGGCGGTCAAAACGGATTAATGATAGCTTTTGCTTTTTCCGTTGTCTTAAATTTTGGTTCGTATTGGTTTAGCGATAAAGTAGTGTTAACCATGTACAGGGCAACTTTAGTATCTAAATCTGAAGCTCCTGTTTTATATGATGTGGTTGAAAAACTTTCTCAAAAAGCTATGCTGCCAATGCCCAAAGTATATATAATTGAAAATAATACTCCTAATGCTTTTGCCACAGGCAGAAACCCCGAACATGCCGCTGTTGCAGCTACCACCGGTATATTACGTATTCTTACTCGTGATGAATTAGAAGGTGTTATGGCTCACGAATTATCCCATGTTCAAAACAGAGATATATTAATAAGTACTATTACTGCTACAATGGTTGGTACAATTACAATGATTGCTCGTATGGCCGGTTGGGCTGCTATGTTTGGCGGCAGAAGCAATGACCGTGATGACAGCAATGCTTTTTATTCTCTTGCTTTAATGATTTTAGCTCCAATAATAGCTGTTATTATTCAGCTTGCTATTTCGCGCTCACGCGAGTTTGGTGCCGATGAAGGTGGTGCAAAAATTTCCGGCAAACCTTTAGCTTTGGCTTCTGCATTAAATAAACTTACAAATTATAATAAACAAGTTCCCATGGATGCAAGTCCTTCAAGTGCTCATATGTTTATTGTTAATCCTTTATCAGGCAAATCGATGATGAAAATATTTTCAACTCATCCTCCTGTTGAAGAGAGAATACAACGTCTTGATGAAATAGCCCGCGGAAGAAGATAAAAACGAATTTTTAATTCTAAATTTTTAATTTTGAATTAATAAAATTTTGGGTGTTTAAAAAGATTTGCTTTAATTTGTAAGCCAAATGTTTTTAAGCACCTTTTTTATTTATGAGGAAAAAATGTTACAAAAAATTATAAATATATCTAAAGAAGCCGGCGAAATTATAAGAACCGGATTTAAAACAAATTTTTCTGTGAAGTTTAAAACTAACGAATCTAATTTGGTTACGTCAATTGATGAAGCTTCGGAAAAATGTATTATTAATTTTATTAAAAAGGAGTTTCCGACTCATGGAATTTTAACCGAAGAATCGGGTAATGTAAAAACCGGAGGAGATTATCTTTGGGTAATTGATCCCTTAGATGGGACTTCAAATTTTGCTCACGGACTTCCGCTTTTTTCTGTTTCAATTGGTGTGCAGTATAAAGGTGTAACTACCTATGGGGTTATTTATGATGTTATGCGTGATGTTGTTTATTCGGCCAAAAAAAATTGCGGAGCATTTGAAAACGGTGTTCAATTACAAGTTTCCGCTAATGATAATATAAACAGAAGTTTTTTAGTAACCGGATTTCCGTACGATTTAAAAGAAAATCCTGATGATACCATACAAAAATTTAACACAATGCTCTTAAATTCGCGCGCTGTACGCCGGCTCGGTTCGGCTGCAATTGATATGTGTTATGTTGCAAGCGGAGTTTTTGACGGCTTTTGGGAGGTATATTTGCACCCTTGGGATATTGCTGCGGGTATGTTGTTAATTGAAGAAGCCGGGGGCATTGTAACCGATTTTAACAACTTGCCAATTGATATTTATTCTAAACAAATATTAGCAACCAACAGACTTGTCCACAATAAAATGCTTGAGTTGTTAAACAAACAAGATTGATGTTTTATTTCCTCAAACTATCCTGCCACAACTCAAAAGTAATAGACCATTCAACAATTCCGGCGTATGAATTATTTCCGTTGTAATACTCGTTAACAGCGGTTTTAATTAATTGTGTGTTATACATATTGTTTTGTGTAAAATTTTGATTGTTGGTTTTATCGCAAATATATTCTTTTAGAATATTTAAAACCAAGTGATTTAAATTCCATTTGAAAGGGGGTATTATTTTGCCTTTTGCTTTTGTCCATAACCATGATGCTTTATTTCCCAAACCGTATGGATATGACGATTGGTTTTTTACAAGCGGAAATTGTGTAAGCTGCGCTGAATTTTGTTTAATTAACTTTCTAAACATTTTTCCGTTTATTCTTTCTTTTAAGGGTAAAGTCAAACCGATATTTAATAATGAAGGCTGAATAAAAGCTGTATAAGAAGTAGAAATAGTATCCAAACACTGCTGGCTTAAAGCAGTTGTATTGGGCAGTTTTACTTTTATTGCATATAAATCCAGCCAGTTTTCAAACCCTATTTCTTTAATTGGTGGTAATAAATCAAACACTTCAAAAATTGAATTATTTATTGAATTAACAATACTATTTTCAAGGTCTGCGTTAAAAATATTTGGCCTGCTGCTTTTAATATATTTGCTTATGTTTTGAGTGTTTTTGTTTAATAAATCTTCTTTTCCCAGCAGCAGAAGTTTGTTTAACATTTGCCTTCTGTAAGTTTCTCCGTAACTGCCGTCCATAGTAATCATTTGTTTTTGGGCAAAATGTTTGTGCATTCCAAACTGAATCATTTCGGAGACGGGAATACTTATTCCTGTATAGCTGATGTAAGTCTTAAGATCGTTTAATAATTGTTCGGAGTTCGGAACTTCGTAATCATAAATTAAATGTTTAAAACCTAGTTTGTGCGAAATATTTTTTGAATATTTTACATCCGGTAAATTATCATTTCCAAAAGTAAATGTATCCCAGTTGTTATTTTTAATTTTAAGCAAATATGACAATAATAATCTTGAATCTAATCCGCCGGTAAAACCAAGAGATAAATGTTTATTATCGTTTACAAATAACTGTACAATGTTTTGTAGAACTTCATTAAAATCCGAAGTGGTTGTTTTTGTATCAAAATCAGGGGACCATTCGTTTTTTGTGTTTTTTATTATTTTACCGTTTTGATAAGTGACAATTCCATTTAAACGAGTTATGTTATTAAGTAGTGATTTGGTGCTTGTTTTTGCCGTTAAAAACCATGCCGGCATCAGTTCATTTAAATCAAAAGAAAAATTGTCGCAAACTTTTGTTAATATGTCAACACGATTTGAAAAGTATACTTTATTATCACACTCCAAAACATAAATATACTTTATTCCAAGCAGGTCATTAAAAAATAACACTTTGTTGTTTTTCCAAACAACACCACAGTAATGACCTTCGGGGAGGCTGCTGTTTTCTGTTGAGTTGCTATAGGTTTCCCAACTGTTGGAATTTAAAAGGTTAAATTTCATTTCGCTTGTTTTAATCCCAATTCCACTAACACAAAATCCTGATGTTTTTGTTTGCTCCGAATAATAGATATTAATGTCTTTTTGTCCAATTAACAAATGGAAATTTTCATTATCAATACTTAATGAAGTATTAGTTTTAAAAAGACTAAGTTTATCTATGTCAGATTTATCAAAATTTCCTAAAAGGCCGCAAAACCAACTCATATATTTACTTTTTTACTGTAAGTAATTTTTTAATTAATTCTTCGTTTTCAACCAATTCTTGAAATGAAGATTGCAGAAATCTAACATTTTTTGAAAGGGGGAGGTAATTGGATTTAAAGGATAAACTGTCTTTTGTATTTACCACCACAATATCACAATTAGGGTTTATATTTTTTTTAAGAAGAGCTTTTATATGAATATCGGAATGGGATAATGAGTAACCAATAAAAACAATTTTTTTTGCTTTTCTAATTTCTCGTGATGCTTCCGCAAATAACTGTGAAATTACCGGATGCGAAAGAGGTTTAACATTTGACGGCGGTAAAATTAAAGTCTGAAATTCTGTGTTATCCAACGGGCAAAAGTACTCGTAAGGTACGTTATCGGGATAAGTATAACCCAAAAATATTCCTTTGTTCAAATCAATTTTCCTATCCCACGGTGTAAGTAAAACCTGGTTACAGCAATTGCAATATTTCCAATTTAAACTACCATGTAGTTTTAACACCTTATATGCTTTAGGATTTACTCCGGGTTTTGCTTTTACCGGCTCTTTTGGGTTAATCCAAAAATTATACTTTTTAATCTGTTCAATGTTTTCAAAGTTCATTAAATAGATTGAATAATCAATAAATCTCTGTTTGTCATATAACGAATCAAAGGCCTGTTCCATTAATGTATCATAATTAAGGTTAATTATGGAAACATTGTTGTTGTACTTATCAATAGCTTCCCAAAACAAATGGTAATAAGGACTTTTTTTGCTTGCCTTAATATCAACCACATAATGAATTAATTTAATTAAATATTCTCTAATTAAACGTAACTTCCGGTTAGTGTATTCTTCATTTAGGGATTCATCCAGTTGAATAAAATAATCAATATAACCAAAAACAGCTTCAAGAGGCGGATAATAGTCTTTTTCAACATTATACGAAAAATTTTCTTTAATAAACTTAATTACAATTTTACCAATTTCGGAATCAGCAATTTCGGGTATGTCTTTACCCATTATCAAAGGCAGGAGATGTTTTTGAAGAGGTGCTCCGTCTGCATGAGAAGCACCTGCTCCAACAAAAAATACAATGTCGCGTGAAGTAGGATATCTTAAAAAAACCTCATTTTCCAAATTCACTCCATTAATAATTTATTTACGGCTTTCTCCGGCAATTGCCTGGCGAACAAATCCGTCCGATAATTCTAATCTTCTTTTTGCTTCGGCGGCGTCAACATTAGCTTTAATCATCACCAAAGCTGTTTTAACATGCCCATCGGCAGCCGCTAAGTATTTAGCCGATTCATCATAATCCAGGCCTGTAATGGTCATTACTATTCGTTTTGAGCGTTCTACAAGCTTTTTGTTAGTCATCTGAAGATCAATCATCATATTTTCGTATATTTTGCCCATACGAATCATTGCGGTGGTAGTAAGCATATTTAGTACTAGTTTTTGAGCTGTACCACTTTTCATACGTGTTGATCCCATAACAACTTCGGGTCCAACAAATGGACAAATGGCAACGTCAACAAAATCCAAATCAAAATTACTGCGAGGGTTGCAGGTTATGTATAAAGTAGCTGCGCCAATTTCTTTTCCTTTTTTTACTGCGCCAACCACATAGGGTGTTCTTCTGCTTGCTGCAATTCCGCATACTACATCTTTATCGGTTACGTTAGCTTTAATAACATCACGTGCTCCGTTTTCTTCGTAATCTTCGGCTCCTTCCTGAGCGCGAAACATTGCTTCGCGGCCTCCGGCAATAAATCCGTCTATCATTCCAAAAGGTGTTCCAAAAGTTGGAGGACATTCCGAAGCATCTACTACTCCCAAACGTCCGCTTGTTCCGGCACCAAAATATAATAATCTGCCGCCTGCTTTTAAAGCTTTTACAATTATTTCAACAGCTGCTTCAATGTAAGGCAGTTCTGTTTCTACTGCTAATGGAACGGTTTTATCTTCATCGTTTATAATCTTCAAAATTTCCGCGGTCGATTTAGCATCAATATCCATTGATTTGGGATTTCTTTGTTCGGTGCTTAACTTAGAAATCTCATCAAATAACAACTTGTTTTCTTTACTCATTTAATTAGTTCCAGTAATATTAGTTTTTTTCCTTTTTCATTTCTTGAATTAGTAGGCTTATACCCCAATTCAAATACAGTTGATTTTTTTATATGCGATTTATATTTCATTTCTGCTGTTTTAAATTCTTCTTCCATTTCTCCCCCTTTTAAAGCAATAAGAATAGCTTTTTCTTTAATTAAAGGCAATGAATATCTAAATAAAATTATTAGTGGAACCGTTGCCCTGCTGACTACTAGATCAAAAGTATTAGCATATTTCTGTTTGAATTCTTCGCTTTCTACTCTATCGTTAACGGTTGTAACATTACTTAATTTTAATTTTTTAACAAATTCCGAAACCGAATCTATTTTTTTTGTTATGGAATCTACAAGCACTCCTTTTATTAAAGGTCTCATTATTGCTAAAGGTATTCCGGGAAATCCCCCCCCGGTGCCAATATCTAAAAATTTAGAAACCTTATCAGGAATAAAATGTGATATAAAAGCAGAAATAAAAACATGGTTTTCTACTATTTTTTCAATATCTTTTCGTGATACTAAATTAATTACTTCGTTTTTTTGCACAACAAGTGCAGCATAATGCGCTAAACGTTCAAGCTGATAAATATCCGGCGAAATATTGTTTTCCCAGAAAAAGCTCTTTAGTTCACGCAAATATTGTTCTTGATTATCCAAAACAGCCTCAGTTTAATTCTTTAAATATATTAATAGTGCCGAAATATCGGATGGCGTTACCCCTGAAATTCGTGACGCTTGTCCAATGGATCTCGGTTTTATTTTGTTTAATTTTTCTCTTCCTTCCGTTGAAATAGCATGAAGTGATTTGTAATCCAAATTAAGCGGTATTGAAACATTTTCTAATTTCTCAAATCTTTCAATTATTTCCTGCTGTCTTTTTATATATCCTTCATATTTTAATTCAATTTCAACTTGCTCAATTACTATGTCGTTATTTAATAATTCTTTTACAATTTCATCGTCTTTTTCTTCAACAAGGGTTAATAATGTTTTTAAGTCGGCATCCTGACGTTTTATAAGTTTATTTATCGTTTCCGAAAATTCAAGTTTGTTGATATCGTCAACTATTGTATTGTATTTGTCCGGCTGTATTCTTAACCTTGAAAGAAATTCTTTCGATTCGGCTATTAATATTTCTCTTTTTTTGAAATCAGAATACAATTCATCCGAAACCAATCCGAATTTATATCCGTACTCCATTAAACGAATATCACAATTATCCTGTCTTAAAAGAAGTCTATGTTCCGCACGTGAAGTAAACATCCTGTATGGTTCTTCTGTAGATTTCCCAACCAGGTCATCTATTAAAACACCAATGTACGATTCGCTTCTTTTTAATACGAACTCTTCCCTATTTTGAATTTTTAACGCTGCGTTAATTCCGGCAACTAATCCTTGCGCTGCTGCTTCTTCGTATCCCGAAGTTCCGTTAATTTGTCCTGCAAAATATAAACCTTTTATTTTTTTTGTTTCTAAAGTCAAATCAACCTGATAAGGCGGAAAATAATCGTATTCCACCGCATAACCGGGACGTAACATTTCAACATGCTCTAATCCCTTTATTTTAAGTAATGCTTCGTACTGAATATCTGCAGGCAAAGAAGTTGAAAAGCCATTTATATATATAATATTTGTATCTAATCCTTCCGGCTCAAGAAATAATTGATGTCTTGGTTTTTCCGAAAATCTAACAATTTTATCCTCTATTGAAGGACAATAACGTGGACCAACACCATTAATTACTCCCGTAAAAAGCGGACTTCTATCAAAACCTTTTTCAAGAATTTTGTGCACTTGCAGGTCGGTATATGTAAGATGGCAGCTTACCTGCGGTAAAAATGGAAATAAAAGTTTATTTGTTTTAAATGAAAAAGGCTGTGGTATATCATCCCCTTTCTGTTCATCCAAAACAGAATAATCGATAGTATTTTTGTTTAATCGCGGAGGCGTTCCCGTTTTTAATCTTCCGGCTTCAAAACCCATTTTAATAATCGATTCTGTTAATCCAACTGCCGGTTGTTCTCCAAATCTTCCGCCTTTAGTAGATTTTAGTCCCGTATGCATTAAACCATTCAAAAATGTACCGGAGCAAACTACCAAAGCTTTACACTTAATTTCTTCTCCATTTAAAGTTTTAACGCCAACAATAATTTTATTTTCTTCAATTGCTTCAATAACAGAATCTTCAATTATTGTAGTGTTTGGAAGAGATGCTATAAACGCTGAAGCAGCTTTTGAATATAAATCTCTATCCGATTGACATCTTCCGGCCCAAACAGCGGGACCTTTTGATTTATTTAATATCCTAAATTGAATTCCGGTGTTGTCTGCTAGTAACCCCATTACACCGCCAAGAGCATCAATTTCGTGAACCAAATGTCCTTTAGCGCTTCCGCCAATTGCAGGATTACAGCTCATTCTACCAAAGCCGTTTTTATCCATAGTAATAACAGCAACCGAGCAGCCCATTTTATCTGCTGCGTGGATTGCTTCAATTCCGGCATGACCGCCGCCAACTACTATTACATCAAAACTTCTCATTTATTCCTTTCGTTTCACGTGAAACAGATTTTCTTGTTTTTACAAATAGTTTCACGTGAAACATAAATTATTTTCCAATACAAAATTTGGCAAAAATGTTGTTTAATATGTCATCGGAAGAAACTATACCGATGATTTCTGATAAAGAATCTATAGCATTTCTTAAATCAACCGCTATAAACTCCCCGCTCATGTTATTATTTATTGAATTTTTTGTTGAAGCAAGATATTCAACAGACTTTGTTAGAGCGCTAAAATGGCGCACATTAGAAATAATAGTCGATTTTTCTGTGTAAACAGCATCACCAACAGTATGTTTTTTCATAGCTTCAAAAAGTTGTTCAATCCCTTTTCCGGTTTTTGAAGATATATAAACTTCTCCAACAACCTTTTCGCTTATACCTAAATCAACCTTGTTTACAACTTTAATAATTTTATTTTTGTTGGTATATTTTTCCAATTGATTTTCTATCTCTATCGGAAATTCGTTTTCTATATCCGTCAGCCAAATTACAATATCGGCGTTTTTAATGGCTTCAAATGAGCGTTTAACACCCTCTTTTTCTATTACGTCAACCGAATGTCTTATTCCCGCGGTATCAAATATTTTAAATAAAACACCGTCTATAGAAATTTCTTCTCTAATTATGTCACGCGTTGTACCCGGAATATCGCTTACAATAGCTCTTGCTTCTTTAAGAATATAATTAAGCAAAGAAGATTTACCAACATTAGGTTCACCAATAATTGCCAAATTAATACCATCATGTAATACTTTTCCAAAACGGTATGTGTCTAACAGTTTATTAATTTCGTTATTAACGTTGTTAATTTTTTCTAATATTTCTTTTTTTGGTAAAAATTCAAAACCCTCTTCCGAAAAATCCAATTCCAATTCTATTAGTGATGAAGCATTAATCAAAGTTTCTCTTAAACTTTCAACTTTTTGAGATAATAAACCATCAAGTTGATTTCGTGCTCCCCTTAAAGCGGAATCTGTTCTTGACTTGATAACATCCAAAACCGCTTCGGCTTGAGCTAAATCTATTTTGCCATTTAAAAAAGCCCGTTTTGTAAATTCACCGGGTTCTGCACCACGAACGTTTTTGCTTAATAACAATTCAAGTATTTTTTTAACAATAAGGGAATTTCCGTGAGTGCTTATTTCCACCGAATCTTCTCCGGTATACGAATTTGGCGATCTAAAAACAGAAACAAGCACATCATCAATAATATTTTTTTTATTATCAATTATTTTACCATAATGAATAGTGTGGGTGGCGGCAAAACTGATTTTGGTTTTACCTTTAAATATTGCGTCAACCACGCTAAAACTATCGTCACCGCTTACTCTGATAACCGAAATTGCGCCTTCTCCGTTTGGAGTAGCAATTGCAGCAATGGTATCATTTTGTAATATATTCATATTTACATAATTATTTATAAAAAATTAATAAATATAACAAAATTTAATTAATATAACAAATTAATTATTTGGTAAATGCTTTATTTACAATAAGTTAAGGGAATTAGTTGAGTTTTTAATTAAGTAAAAAAATATTTAAAATAAAGAATTAAATAATTTTATGAATAAAAAGAGAAAATAACAGATTTATTAAACACTGGTTATTTTTAATAATTACCCTAAATTTTGGCTGATAAATTCAAATAAACACCTGTTATCTTATTTAATTGTAATAAGTTATAGGCTTCTTTTTTACATTTTATTATTCAATTTTATATGTAAATATAATTAAGTAAAATGGTTTAATTTAAAAACCGTCGCCTGCAAAAACTTGTACAAATATTTAAGAAACTTTGATAAATAAAATAGTTTATGTTTAATTAATTTAAGTTTAAAATATTATACACTACTTATTTGTTAAAACGATACAACTGGATAAATTTAATAATTACTTAACAGAAATAAAAAACAAAGAACCTTACCTTTGAACTATCATTATAAATTGAATAGCAGCAAAAAATGATTAAAGAATATAGCCTTGTAATTATAAAAACCATCTTTGCAAATAGTCTTTTGCAAAAAATATTTTTGTATTTCCGTTTGATAACTGAAAACAAAGGTTATGGAAGCCAAACAGATATCAAAAACCCAACAAAACGAAAATCCGCAAATATTTCAAAATCGTTAGCTTATGTTTCTTTAATAACCATCTTTTTAATGACTATATACGAATCTGTAAAAGAGGTTCTTTCTCCCAACTTAACTTTGTGGCAATCGCATACAATTACAATACTATTTGCGGGTATTATTGCGCCAATTGGAGCATATTTTGCTCTTAAAAGAATTGAAGAATTGCGGCAAAAAGCATTACTGGAGTTAGATGAAAAAAAAATAATTGGAAAAGAACTTCAAAAAGCACACAAAAATTTAGAAATTAGAGTAATAGAAAGAACCGCCGAATTAAAAACAACAAACGAATTATTAAAAGATGAAATAAATTTGCGAAAAACCGTTGAAGATGAACTGAGGATTAATACAGCAAAAATAATTGAAAGTAAAAAGTTATTAGAGGAAAAAAATCAGCAGCTTTTAATGTTAAATGAACAATTATTGAACTCCGAAGTGGAATTAAAAGGATTAGTTGCCGCAAAAGACAGGTTTTTTTCAATTTTAGCACACGATTTACGTTCCCCTTTTAACGCCTTGCTTGGTTCAACCGAAATGTTAGAAAGAGAAGTGGAAGACCTAAACCATATTGAAATAAAAGAATTTGCAAAAAGTATAAATAACTCTTCAAGAAGTTTTTATCGATTGTTAGAAAATCTTCTGCAATGGTCGCGTATGCAAACAGGAAAAATAATATATCAACCCAAAGTGTTTAAAATAAAAAACGTTATAAATGAGGTATATATTTTATTTTGTAATAGTGCGGAACAAAAACAGATAACAATTGCTATTAAAAAATTTGAAAATGGAAATTATGACGTTTATGCCGATCACGATATGATTGAAACTGTAATAAGGAATTTAGTTTCTAACGCAATAAAATTTACAAAAGAAAATGGTGTTATAACAATTGATTGCATAGAAAAAAACAACCAAGTGTTTCTTTCGGTAACCGATAACGGAGTTGGAATTCCACAAGAGAAATTAGATAAATTATTTAACATAAACGAAAATATTTCAACACGGGGTACAAAAAATGAAAAAGGCACCGGTTTGGGATTGTTATTGTGCAAAGAGTTTATGGAAATGAATTACGGAAAATTATTTATTGAAAGCTGTCCTGCTGTTGGGTCAACCTTTACAATTTGTATTCCCAAATCAACAAACAATTAAGGGAGAATCTTTGGAAAATTACTTATCCTTTTCATTTATTATGTTTTGTAAAACCTCTGTTCTTAAATATAAAAATATTATAGCAGAGCTTAATTTAGATAAAAGCATTATATCAAAAAAGGGAAAATTTAATCAAAATTATATCAAAAAAGATAATTTAATTAAGCCACTATTAACAATTTCGGTTATTACCATAGTTTTAATGACACTTTATGAAGTTGTAAAGCAAGAAATAATTCCCAAAATATCAATTTGGGAATCGCATTTGTTAACAATTTTTTTTACAGGTTTGATTGCACCTGTTGCTGCATATTTTATTTTAAAAAGAATAAATGATTTAAAAAACAAACTATCGGAAGAATTAAACGAAAAAATAATTGCTCAAAATAAAATAAATGAAATAAATGATAGATTGGAAATAAAAGTAATTGAACGTACAAAAGATTTAACAAAATCGAACTTAAAATTAGAAAAAGAGATAATTTATAGAAGTAAAGCCGAAAAAAAATTACGCGATAACGAATTAAAATATAGATTATTATTTCATAATTCACCGCTTGGAATAGTATCATTTGATAATAAATTAAAAATAACAAAAATAAACTCAAAATTTACTCAACTTTTTGATTTGAATAATGATCAACTAAAAAACTTCGATTTAAGCAGTCTAAATTCTTTGGAAATTTTTAATGCTTTTAAATACGCGTTATTAGGCAAAGAAGGGTTTTATGAGGGAGATTATTACTCAATAATTAATAATAAAAGTGCAATTATTTCCATTAAAACCACTCCAATTTATGGTGAAGACGGAATAATAAGCGGTGGAATTGCAACGGTAGAAAATATTAGCAACAGAAAAGAATTTGAAAATGCATTAATAACTGCAAAAGAAAACGCAGAAAAAGCAAACTTATTAAAATCGGAATTTTTAGCTCAGATATCTCACGAAATAAGAACCCCAATTAACGCTGTATTAAGCTTTTCATCTTTATTAAAAGAAGAAGTTTTTAATTTAATAGATGATGATTTAAAAATGAGTTTTGATATTATTGAAAATCAGGGAAAAAGAATAACACGAACAATTGATTTATTGGTAAATGTAGCGGAAATAAATAATAAAACTTATGAACCGTTAAAAGAAAAAATAAACATAAATACAGATATCATAAAAAAAACATTAAAAACTTATGAGCCTATTGCGCAAAAAAAAGGATTATCTATTGAAATAAATGATAAAACCGAAGGTGTGGAGATTATTTCCGATTCATACTCATTAATTCAAATTTTTGAGCAATTATTGGATAATGCGGTAAAATATACAGAAAAAGGGAAAATAAACGTAAATCTGTTTGAAAATTCTAATGCGCTAAATATTGAAATAGAAGATACGGGTATAGGAATTTCCGAAGAATACCAGCAAAAATTATTTGAATTGTTCAGCCAAGAAGAACAGGGTTATACAAGAAAATACGAAGGAAACGGACTTGGCCTTTCTTTAGTAAAAGGGTATTGTGACATAAATAAAATTAATCCGTAACTCCGCAAAATTTACGTAATAGGCATGTTAAGTTTTTTCATAAGAGCTTCAACTTTAGAAGGGATTTCAGCTAATCTAAATTTATTATTTATCCTAATCATCTTTATAGCATCAACAATAGTAAGAATATCATTTGGTGAATATCTGGTAATCAAATTATATTTTTTTAAGTTTCTATAAAGTGCATAATACAATCGCATTGCTAAAAAATTGATAAACATCCAGCCTTCAAGAGATTCTTCCTTTTGCATATATGTTTTATCCGCATTAAGAATATTTTTAAAAGCATCAAATAAAACCTCTATATTTACACGTGATTTGTAGTTCTCATATAACTCTGCAGGATCTTGCTCTTTTATGTTACTCAATAATGTGAGGGTACCAAAAGTTTGTTCTTTCCTTTTATATTCTTCAACTGTATATCCCTCATATTCGGCATCAATTCTCATGAGATAATCTTGTGATTCCTCAACTTTTAGATGCTCGTCAAAAAAAATAGTCACCCATTTATCCTGAATCTTATAACGGTTATACCAAATATACTTGTCCTGAAACCTGAAAAATCCGGTGTTATCATCCTTTTCCTTTTTTCCAAAATCCGAATAATGAATAAGGTTATTATTGCGACGCAATGGAATAATGAATTGGAATCTTTCTTTCTCTAATAATAACAAGTTGTTCTCTGAATAAAACCCTTTATCCACAACAATAATTGCATCTTGTATTCCACTCTCCTCAATGCATATCTTAAAAGCTTTAACCTCTCTAATATTTCCCGGAACAAGGCGATAATAAACCGGCATCATTAATTCAGATGAGAAGATATAAAGCATGTTAACTTGTGGTCGAAATTCTCGCTGACTATTATAACCGGGTAAGTTTATATTTAATTGATCCGATTCGGAAAAAACATTAGTACTATCGGCTAACAAAAAGTTTTTTCCGGCAAATATAGCTTTTTTGAATTCAATTATTTTTTCTCTTTGTAGACCGATGGTAAATAATAAGTTAGAATATGTTTTTTCTGAAACGTTTAAATCCCATTGTTGAGTAAAATAGTTCTCTTGTAAGTGAAATGGAATCATTTTAAGATGTGTTTTGTGAACGATTCTAAGAACTGCAAGAATAAATATTTGTCGCCATAAATCAGGGAAAAACTTCTGTAATTGAGGTAGTTCTTTTTCCATTAGCTGCAAGCACAAAGCCGTTGGACCATAGTTCTTAACTGAGTGAGGTGCAGCCAGTTCCTCCTTAAGTACTTTTTTTTCTGAAGGAATAAATCCATCTGGCGTTACTTTGCCAAGAATGTCTCCTGTGATTTTCTTTGGTTTCTGTTTTTCCGGATTCCACTTGCTAGAAACGCCATATACATAATAAATTCCATTAATAAAGTGAATGGCACTATTTTCGGGTTTGTGTGCATAAACCCAATCTGGATACTTTTTTGCTAAACGAGGCATGGCATATTCCTTATTTAAGTAATATGAATTTAATAAAAAAATAACCGTAAGTAAAGTGTTTATTTACGGTTATCTAAAATATTTTTTCTCTATTACTTATTTTCTTCTGAGTTACGGATTAAGCTGAACATTAAAAGTAAAAAACATGTTGGCACAAAAATAACTTTAACATTTGAAAAATAAGAAGTATTCGATTTTTAACTTAACCTGTTTTTAACACCATCATAAAAAAGCTTTAATTTAAAAAACTTTTCTCCACATAATCGTAGAATTTATTTTTATACTGTTCGCTAACAGGAATGTAAACATTTCCATCAAAAACAATTCTGTCACGCTCAATTACTGAAATTTTTGCAAGATTAACAATAAATGACCTATGTACTCGCATAAATCTATCCGTTGGTAACTGTTCCTCAAGAGACTTCATACTTAAAAGGGTCATTACGGGTTTGGCGTTTGTTAAATGAATGCAAACATATTCATGTTTACTTTCAATGTATTTAATATCTGCAAATTCTATCCGAATAAGTCTGTATTCCGATTTTACAAATAAGTGATCGGCCGAGGTTTTAATGTTTTCTATTTGATTAACTGTTTTAAGATCTATTAATTCTTTTACTTTGTTAGCAGCCTTAAGAAAACTGCTATAACTTATGGGTTTTAATAAATAATCAATTGCATCAACTTTAAACCCTTCAACAGCATACTCGCTATATGCCGTTGTAAAAACAATAAATGGTTTAACAATAAGCGATTTTACAAATTCCATACCACTCATATCCGGCATGTTAACATCAACAAACATAAGCTGAATTGTTTTGTCTTTCATCGCTGTAATAGCCTCAAAAGCACTGCTGCATTCAGCGGTCAATTCTAAAAAAGGTGTCCGCTGAATGTACCCGGCAATTTGTATTAATGCCAACGGTTCGTCATCAATTGCAATGCATTGAATTTTCATAATGGAATAGTAAGATTTATTTCGAACTCGTTTTCTTTATCCAATACAATCAACTTAAAATCTTCATTGTATAATAATTTTAAACTTTTCTTTATATTATCCAACCCAATTCCCGAATATTCACCATATTGAGATTGTGTAAGGAGGTGTTTGCTGTTTTTAATGGTACACTGTAAAAATTTTTCAAATACTTTTATTTCAAAAAATATAAACGATTCCGATTGATAACTGACACCATGTTTAAAAGCATTTTCAAGGAAAGAAATAAATAACATTGGCGGTATTTGAATATCCGGAATTTGTTCGGGAACGATTACAGAAATGTGAACCTTATCCGAAAACCTAAGTCGCATTAGTGTAATAAAACTGTTAATAAACTCCATTTCCTTTTGAAAATTTATTTTGTTTTGTGCTGAATCATACAATAAATAACGCATTAAAGTTGATAATCGAATAATTGAATCTTTTGCGTCTTCAGGATTAATATCAATAAGCGCATGAATGTTATTAAGAGTATTCATAAAAAAATGAGGACTTACCTGATGGCGCAATAATGCTAGATTAGTTTTGAGCTGCTCTTTTTCAATATCTTTTCTCAGTTTTTCTTCATTTAACCATTTAGATACTAGTTGGGAAGCGGTGCCGGTTCCAATCATTAGAATGGCAATAATAAAATTATCGATAATAACCATAAAAAGAGGTTTCGGAGGAGGAGTAACAATATTAACATTAGGTAAAATGACGTTTGAAAGTTCCCTAATAGGCAGCAAGCGAGATTGTAGGATAATTTGAACACCTATTACTATTAGTATAATTGATATACTTGCCGCTAAATAATACAAATATTTTTTTTTGAATAATAATTGTGGTACTAAAACAAAAACATTTATCAAAAATATAAACAAAAACCATAAAAGATGTATCCATTCTCTTATAATTCTATCCCAATCTGTGGTATTTAAATTGCGTCCATTAAAAACCGAAATGGAAAAGACAAGCAGCCACACTAATCCATAAAGCAATATTTCTATTTTACGAGCATTTAATTGTATTAATTTCATGATTTAAATTTATGATTAATTTTAATAAAGTGAAATATTTATTAACTGTCAAAACATGTTAAAACTAATTTCTATAGTCAATATTTAATAAAGTTAATATAATTACCAAACTATTACTAAAAATTTAATTTATAGGTGAAGTTTGGGAATATTCCCAGCTGGTACGTTGTGTTTATTGAATTGTTACCTCTATCGTAACTTTGCGAAAAAACGTTTTTATTGTTAGTAATGTTCTGAACATCTAACGAAAACGAGTGAGACAGTTGTGAATTACTGCTGTTAATGGCATAACCAATTTTAAAATCCATTCTAAAATAATTTGAATAACGGCTTGAATATGCATAATTATCCCCTTTTAGCTGTTCATTTCCGGTGATTTGTGATGACAGCAAATCAATAGGTGTATAATATCGTCCACCCGCGGTTGTGATTTTTAAGTCCGCCGTTAATTTATTAATTTCTTCGCTGCCTACTTTCCATTCTTTTCCTAATAAAACATTATATACATATTTACCGTTAAAAGCTGTATTTCTTTCTATACCATCACTTGCAGTATATTTTGAATCATATATAGAAGAAGTAAATAGACCATAATAACCGTTACTAAAAAACTTTTCAATTGTTAATTCTAAACCGTAATTTTTTCCTTTGCCGGTATTTGTAAGATTATTTTCCAAGTCGGTTTTAAAACTAGCGCCGGTATTTAACATAGAGTAACTGCTTGAAAAATTATTAACCGGCACATTAAAAATATATTGATAGTATATTTCTGCTTTCAAACGCCAGTCTTCAAAGGGTAAAAAATCATATCCTAAAACAAAATTATGACTTTTAGTAAAATCTAAATTCTTATTGTTATAACTATAAGATCCATCTGCATTTTGTGTTTGTAAAAAATAAATATTTATCGGCTGCATTTGAGAATGTAATCCATATCCTAAACTAAAAATACTAGACTTGCTAAATTCATACTTTAATCCGAAACGAGGTTCAACTGAAAAAGAATTATTTAGAAAAAATTGCTGTGAATGTACGCCAACATTCAAAGTAAAATTTTCATTTATACTATATTTGGCATGTGCATAAGCTTGTGCCAAGGTTGAATAACTGTTATAATCCCAAATTTGTCTCCAATTATCAAGTATATCTTTTCTGTCTTTTGAATAAAGGTACAAATCCATAAGTTCAGCCTGAACACCCACTTTAATAAATAATCTTGAGTTGATTTTTGAATTATAATTTGTAATAAAATTATAACCGGTTTTTGTAACATTATTTTCTTCTTTGCTATCGGAAATACCGGTTCGTCTATCTGTAAAATAATTTATCTGGTTAGTTTTAGAATAATTTATGCCTAACATTGAAGAAATAAAAGATTCACTATTAATTTGAAAGAAGTGTTTTAATCCCAAAATTCCAATTTGGCTATCAAAATTTGTTTTATCTCCATTGCCATATAAATTATTATCGCTTGGTTTAGAATCTTCTATGTCAATTGAACTGGTTGCTAAAATTCCGAATAACGAAAAAGTACCAAAGTTAGTACTTCCGCTATTTATTTTAAATGAAAGATCCTGATATGAGGGTGTAGAAGTAGTCCCTATATTTATTCCCATTGTTTGTGCAATTCCGGCTAAAGAATACCTATACCCAATTAAATATGAGGAACCATTACCCTCAATTATAGGTCCTTCGGTAGTGGCCTCCAGACCTGTTATAACTCCTAATTGAAGAGTTGTCTCTCTTTTTTGTGAGTTTCCATTTCTAAAACCTAAATCAAAAACGCCGGAAACAGCATTGCCGTATTCCGCCGGAAAAGCAGAAGTAAAAAAGTCGGAACTCTTTAACATATTGGTATTTAATGCACTTACGGCACCGCCTGTAGTACCTACAGATGCAAAATGATTTGGATTTGTTACATTCATTCCATCTATTCGCCATAATACACCTACAGGAGAATTACCCCTTATAACAATATCGTTTCTTGAATCATCCGGTGTGCTTACTCCTGCAAAGTTTGCAGCTAAACGTGCAGGATCGCTTCTGCCACCGGCATACCTATTTACTTCTTCTGTGGAAAATGTACGGGCACTAATAAAAGCTAAGTCATTTATTGTTTTGTCTTTTTCATTTACTGTTACAATTACTTCTTTTAGAAGTAACAAGTCTTCTTCCATTGTAACATCCAAAATTGTTTCTTTTCCTGAGGTTACAACTACATTTGGAACAATTATGGTTTTATAACCCACATACGAAATTTTTATTTCATACCTATCCGGTGTAACATCAGAGATTACATAATTACCATTTATTTCAGTTGTTGCACCTTTTTTCTCCGGTTTATTAATTATTTGAACAGTAGCGCCAATTAACGGGGATTGAGAAAGTTTATCAACAATAATTCCTCTTATATTTTGCCTATTGTTTTGAGCAAATGTAAGCTGGGTTAATATAAATGAAATAAACAAAATATATTTTATCATTTTGTTCTCACAAGACGAACATAATTTAAAACTCTTTCTTCACCTTGGCTACCTCCTAATATCTTGGCGTCAAAACGTACTGCCCCGGCACCATGAAGGTCTTCCCCGTTTCCGTCTTCTGCCAATCCAAAAGCAACATACCATGCATTGCTATATGTACCATTTGGGTTTGAAATAGCAGAAGTACCTGTCCAATAATAAGGATAGTCAGACTTTCCTCCATCGTTTGTAATTGCAGTACAACTGAATAATGAATTTATAGCAGGACCTATATTGGCGGAGTTTGTTGCCCCCGGAGAACGTGTGTAATCAACAATACTTTGAAGTTCCTTTGAATTAGGTAATCTCCAATCGTTGTGTCCAAGATAATTTGCGTTATTTTGCGATTGAACATAAGCCAGCGCTTGTTTCCAATCTATACCCGAACCATTGTCGGTTTGTTGCCACATCAAACCTGTTGCTAAATCAGTAATAGTTCCCTCCCCATTGTTTTGAAATAAATTTACGCCATAGGAAAGATTGCCCCTTACACAACGAACAAAGTGTTTTGGACCAATACTAATGCTATAAGCTTTTATATGTCCAGTGCCAAAATTTACTCCAAATGCAAGTTCTGCGCCGGGAGTATCTCCGCTTATATTACCCAACACTCCGGTATATTTGTTACTGCTCCAAAAAATTGCATGACTTAAATCTTCCTCGCTGCTGTAACTGATAGTAAAATAGTTTGTATCAATATATGGCCATCCCACGCTCACATTCCATAAAGAATATAGTTCCTTTATAGTTGGAAGACGCCAATCGTTGTAACCACCGTAATTTTGCTTGTTCAGATTGTTTACAACAGTTTGAGTAGCTGCCCAATGATATATACCGCTATCATAGCTTTTCTGCCATGTTAAGCCGGTAACATTATCCGTAACTGTAAGCCCATCACCGCTATTTGAATAAGAAGATTTAATGCTGGAAAATTGTGCATCCTGTCCATAAAAAGCATCTCCTAAAACAGGTGTGGTAATAATATTACCTGTGCCGTCCCAAAACCCGGTTTGATTTGTACCAACAATAGGATAACAACCTGCATATGCTTCTGTACGAGGGACGACTTCGATTTCATCAATAGTAGTTACAGGGTTATTTTTACATCCGCCTGATGTTAAAATAATTAAAACAAGAAAAAATAATTTTTCAAAATGGGGAATTAAATTTATTTTTTTCACAACTTTCCTTTTATTTGTTTATTGTTTCTGATTAATTTTTTATCTAATGGTTCGTACAAGACGAACAAAGTTTAATATTCTTATTGCATCACCCTGAGGTCCACGTCCATTAGGAAAATCACTTGAATTTCCGATCTTCGGATCACTTCTTTGGCAACCCGCCCCATGAACATCTATCCACCCGCCGAATTCAGGCATATATCCCATTCCACGTCCAAAACAAACATAAGCCGCAGCGGATGCACCCATCAAAGACCAGTTTACATGAGTAGTGCTGCTCCAATAATATGGATAATCTTCATTGCCTGCTTCATTGGTTATTTTTGTACAATTAAAAACAGGATCAATTGCAGCCGAATTTGAGGTAAAGGGGGAACGTGTATAATCAACAATGCTTTGCAATTCTTTTACATCGGGTAATCTCCAGTCATTATATCCTGCAAATTCAATATTTTCGGCATATTCTAAAGCATCTTGCCAATTAACAGCTGTTGCATTATCATTTTGCATCCACATTAACCCGGTAGCATTATCGCTGATTGTTCCATTACCATTATCTAAAAACTTATTTTTCCCATACTCGGAATTTCCTCTTACATATAATAAATAAAAGGTTTTTTCCCCTCCTGGAAAAGTTAAACCATATCCTTTTATTCGTCCGTCGGCAAAGTTTACACCAAAATCAGCTGTTATCGTGTTATCAACATAAAGAGTGGAAGAAACAAATTGAGCATCAATAATTCGCTCCCCGACATCCGTATCACCGTAACCAAACTTAAAATAAGCAGTATTAATAAAAGAGGTTAACCCGTCAGTAGAAGTTCCTTCGTAACCACTAGGATCAATTCCGCTGAAAATTATGAGGGAATAAAGTTCTTTTATGGTTGGTAATCTCCAATCGGAATATCCACCCAGCCTATATACCAAGGCTCCTGCAACCGCATCCGAATATGTTACTTTGTCTGATGAATTAATTATGCCATCAACATTTTTATCGGGACTTTGCTGCCACATTAAACCTGTAACCAAGTCGGTAATAGTACCATCACCGTTGTTTTTATATTTTGGTTCATTTCCAACATACATGGCATTCTGTCCATAAAACGGGCTCCCTTTTGCAGGAGCCGTAATTTCATTTAAGCTGTCGTAATATGTGGTTTGATTAGTGCTTACAATGGGATATCCGGTAATGTTAGTTGGGTTGGTATTATTATTTGTTGTTGACGCAACATCTTCATTACAGGCAAATGTTAAAAAAAGAAACGTTAAAAAAGAAAGTGCTATTATTATTTTTTTGAAATTATGATATTTTTTCATATAAATATTCCTTTATTAGTATTAATTCTACTCTTATTTAAGTGAATTATTAGTTTCTTTTTGGGGGTTTCTCTTCGTTTGGTCTTGGGGGGCGCGATGATTTTTCCAATTCAAGATATTTAGTGAATAAAGTATCAGCAATAACCTGTTTCACTTTTTCGTCTCTGGTCTTTTCTAATGGTTCAACTTTAGATATTTCCGGCATTATCGTTCTTGGATTTGAGTCCATAAGTTTATCCATCTCAATAAAAAAATCCTTAAAAGCCAAAATCACAACTTCTTTTTGATTGCTATCAAGCTTTAAAGGTAAACAGATTTTAGTTTCTACCATTTTTAATCTTTCTTCAATACTGGGTGGTTTCATTTCATTGTTTTGTGTTTGTGCACGGGAGATGCTGCTAATCAAAAAAATTGCCATGGCTGCGAAAAATATTTTGGTTTTCATAACTTTTATCCTTTGATTGTTTTTAATTTCTAATCAAAAGTAAAAATTGAAAAAGCAAAAGCAAAAAACATTCACTACATACCATAAAAACATCAATAGAATCTGGGATTTTATCACCCAAATTTTCTAAAGGAATTTTAAAACCGGCTACGATGTTTATAAAAGTTGGGAAAATGGGGATGAAATTGCAAATACACCTAAATATATTTACTTAATGAAGCAACCAAATCTCGTAATCTTTTTGTAAACCAGAGTCTTCTAGTTATCAAAATAAAAAAATAATAGTTTATTATTATTGTAATAAGTACTTTTGTACAAGTTAATTTTTACGTGTGGAGAAGTTAAATGAACAATTTTTCGGTAATAGTTTTTGATCTTGGAAATGTTTTAATTCCTTTTGATTACAATATTATAATAAATAAATTAGAAAATATTGAAGAAGGTTTAGGTGTAAGGTTTTATAAATTTTATCAAAACAATTATTATGTTCACAAAGATTTTGAAAAATGGTCAATATCAACGGAAAAATTTATTGAAATAATGCTTAAATGGGCTGATAATAAAATAGATGCTGAAACTTTTTGTAAAATTTATTCCGAAGTATTTACAGTTAATACACAAGTAACAGATTTGTTGCCGTTATTAAAGAAAAACTATAAATTAGTTCTCCTATCCAATACAAATTATATACACCAAAAATATGGCTGGCAGCAATACCATTTTTTGAAAAATTTTGACAAGTTAATACTTTCGCATGAAGTGCACGCTGTTAAACCTGAACCCGAAATATACCAAGCAGTTATGAATTTTACGAATGAAGCAGCCGAAAAACATTTGTTTATTGATGATGTGGAAGAGTATGTTGAAGGGGCAAAAGCAATGGGTTGGGATGCAGTTCAATATGTTTCGTATGAAAAATTAATTAGAGATTTTACCAGCAGGAATATTAAATATTAAAAAAATTTTAAATGAAAAAGACCATAAGCAGCTTATGGTCTTTTGTATAATATAAATGTAAAATTATTTTAACAAAATCATTTTTTTGCTTTGGGTAAAATCATTAACCCGTAAAGAATAAATATATATTCCGCTTGGCAAATTTTTAGCATCAAAAGAAATAGAATGTTCCCCCGATTCCTGTGTGTTATTAACCAAGTTGGCAACTTCTTTTCCAAGAACATCATATACAAATAAAGATACGTGTCCCCTTTGTTTTAAGTTATAATTAATATTAGTAACCGGATTAAAAGGATTAGGATAGTTTTGGGCTAACGAATATTCAAAATTTAAATCAAAATTATTTATGTTCGATTTATCTAGAAAAGCCCCATTAACCGTTGTCTGAATTTCAACCGAAGGAGTTGATTCTTTATTTTGCGAATCATAAGCACAAACTCTATACCAAACCGGATGTGTTCCATCCCCATTAAAATTATAGGTTTCTGAAAAATCTTGATATGAATTTGATGTAGTAGTGGCTAAAAGGAACCAGCCAAATTCCTCGGTAACTTTTTTATAAATTTTGTAGTATGTTATATCGGGTTCTCCGTTGGCTGTCCAATAAATAAGCGGATGGTTGGAAGAACTTGCGCTTAAAGCAACATTTTTTGGATAAGTTGGTGAAGCGGAAACAGGTGAAACATAAAAAAAGCTAATTTGATGATAGTTTGAACCAATATTTATAATTTCCATTCCACAGTTGGTGCTGGGTTTAGTATTGGGGTACCATTTAACTTGCGACCAAGGATTGCGTGGATCGGACCAGGGTGATAATACTTTAACTCCACCTGACCCGGGAAACAAATCTCCTTCGGAACCCAATTGACCTCCACTCCAAGCAAGTCCGTTTGCATGTAAAATGTTTCCATGTGAAACATCATAAGTTCTGCTCCAGACCAATGTTCCGGATATTTGAGTTCCATGCGGAACATAACTGTTGTAATCGGGACATGTCGTATTTCCAATATTCATTGTGGAATTAAATTGGCGATATTCTATTAAAAAATAAGGATAAGACCCTGCCGAATAATGAATTTGAAAGATTTCAGGATCCTGCAAATAATAATTAGCCTCAAATGTTTGGTCGGTATTAATTTCAACAAATGTCGTCCATCCTTTTTCAAACCGTAATTGCGGATTAATAGGAGCCGGACAAGCACCATCAATATTGGGTCCGTTAAAGTGTCCTGAAGCCATTAAATCCCAACGTCCATTATTAATTGACGGATCGTATAAATCGGGCAATCCTAAAGTGTGTCCAAATTCATGAGCGTGAATTCCGATATGCGAAAAAGTTCTGTAGGGATGTTCAGAACCATAAGGTGCTCCGGGTGCGAACTGTTCGCTCATAATATATTTATCTCCCCACTTGCTGGGAATTAAACCGAGTGGTGATTGTCGATACGCGTGACCGGCATAAATAATTGCCAATTTAACATATTGCCCCAAACCGCCGATATTTAAGTTTAATAAATTTGCTTTTCTATTAATATGATTAAGAAAAGTATCAACAGAACAACTATTATAATAAGCCTTGGAAGAATCCAAAGTTATCCATAAAGGAATATTTTTGACTACACCATTAACAATATAACCGGTTAAATTTAAGTTACCATCCGACATTTTGTAATAATAATCGCGCATGCTGCCAAAGACCTGTTGATTATCCGGTGAATACATGTTGGGGCTGGCATAAATACCGGAGGAAAATAACATGTTTGTAAAATTTGATGCGGTATAAGCGGGTAACCTGTGCTTAATATCCGAAAATTCAACTAAAATAACTTTTAATGTAACGTTGGAATTAACATATTGCAGACTATTATAACTATCAACACTACACGGCAACCCGGGCTCTTGACAATAAGTATTAGTAATTATAGTAAATAGTAAAACAAATAATAGAAATAGAAACTGCTGTTTCATTTGGTACCTCCATTGCTAATTTGAATTTATTGTTTTATATATATTTATTTGAATAAATATAGTCCACAAACGATTCGGGTTACAAAAATTGTAGGTTCAAAATTAATCGAGTTGATTTTTACATAAAACATATTCCAATAATACAAAACTCAATAAAACTTTTATAAAAATTATGTAATCCGAGCACAAAAAAACAAATCGAGATAATCATTAAAATTTTTCCAATTAAAATGATAATTGACTGCCGGCAAAAAAAAATATTATTTAGGGGAAATATCACAAGGATAGGTATTTGTTTGAATAAAAAATTCAAATGATACTAATTGCCCAAAAACAAAACGCCAAACAGCAAAACAACAACCCGTCAATAAAACCAGAAATCTGTTATGGTAACTTAAAAGCAGTCAAAAATTTAATTTATTTCAAATAAAGCATCTTCTTTATTTGACTTTGAGACGCGTAATCTATTTTATAAAAATATAAACCGCTGCTTAAATTAGAAGCATCAAATGTTAAGTTATGTGTTCCAGCAGATTGCACTTGGCCCGCTAAAATTTTAACCATTTGACCAAGAGAATTATATACGGTTATTTTAACATTGCCCGACTGAGGAATAGAATAACTGATGTTTGTTGAGCCGTTGAATGGATTGGGGTAGTTTTGCGAAACACAAAACTGATTTGGAATTATATCAGTTTTTTCAACTTCAACAATATGAGTATGATTGTAAGTAACAATTGTGGGATAACCGGCATGGATAATATCTAAATCCCCGTCGTTATCAATATCGGCGGTAATAGGAGTTACGGCATTACCAACTAAATCTCTGGTTCCCAATTCAAAAATACCACCGGATGTAGTGTTGCCCCAAAAATAATTTTGTTCACAATTTATGTCAGCTTCAAAAGTAACCATTGCATCTTCGCCACACTCCTGGCAAACCTGGTAATTAGAAACAATTACATCTATTCTATTATCACCGTTAACATCTCCGGCAGTAAAAAAGGCAAAGTTTTCCGCTCCGCCAAATGAAGTATTACCGTCACAATGAAATTCACCAAGAGAATTTTGCAGTAATATAAGACCGCCGTTCATAGACCCAAAAGCCGCTATATCATTATAACCGTTGTGGTCAAAATCGGTAACAAACAACTGTCTCAAATCAGCTATACGGCCAAGAATAACACTAGGTACAAACTCAATCTGTTTGAAAATGTTAAAATGTCCCAAACCATCATTGTAATAGATAAACACCCCGTCAAATTCGTCACAACTTTGTGCCCAGGTATTCAATAAAACCAAATCCAAATCCCCATCTTTATCCATATCAATCAGTTTGGCTTCGCTTATCCAATTTTGCAAATTCACCAAAGAAGGATCTCTAATAAACTCACCGGAACCGTTATTCAAAAAAATACGCCACGAACAATCATTAATTCCATATATTTCTTTGGAAATCAAATCAATATATCCGTCTCCATTAATATCACCTTCCGCAATAATTATTCCGCCAATTTGTTCAAACGGGTATAGTACTTGACTTAAAAGATAACTTTCCGCGTTGGTTCCTCTAAATATCACAACTTCGCCGGTACCGGTATTGTTAACAACCAAATCTAAAATGTTGTCATTATTTAAATCGTTAATAAAACTAGCACCAACAAGTTCGGGTATTGACAAAGATTGAGTGAAACCGCCGGTTTTATTATTTAAAAGAACAGTTCCTGTGAGGCCGGAAATAATATCAACAAAGCCGTCATGATTATAATCCATTGTAATTGGATAAAAACTTGGCAGATTAAAACGAGCCAAACTGTCAAATTTAGCGTTGCTAAGATTTATTATTTCAACTGTAAATTGCCAATTAAAAGATTTTAACGTGTCTTGTGATATCGAAACTACTGGTCCAAAAGAAATATTTATAATTTCACCTGCTTTGTATTGGTTGGCAGGAGTAAAAATATAAGAATTTGAAACCGAATCAATTTCGGTTACCCCGTTAATTATTCCGCTTGAAGAACCGAAAACTTTAATAATCTGCTTATTAATAGGTAAAAGAGTGTTTATCGGTTGATTTAATTTAACAAGGATGTTTGAATTTGACGCTACACCAATTTGAGCTTGAAGTGGGGAAACTGATGTGATTTTTAAGTCTTGTGCCGATAAAAAGGAATAAAAAAAGCTAAATACTAATAAATAATATCTAATTCTCATTAAAAAGCCATACAAATATTTTTACTAAAAACTTATTTAATAAAACCTTAATACAAAAACAGGCTATTTGGTCTGGTAAGTGTTAGTGGGCTGGAATTAGTATAAGTTTTTCCCTCAAACAAACTGTAACTTTTTGCCAACATATTATCCCTGCTTTACAAATTTATTTAACAACTAAATTTATTTTGACATATTAATGTAAAAAAAATCAAAACGCAACATTATTTTTTATAAAATTTAATAAAAACAGGCTGTTTATAAAAAAAAACGAATATTTTTTCAAAAATCGCTAAAATTTTATTAAAAACAACAAAACTTAATAATTTGCATAAAAACGCAAAAAAATCGCAAAACATAAATTTTTGATAATTCCAAAGTACCTTAGTCGGCCAGCCATTTTTTCCAAATTTCAGGCTGATACCCCAATGTAACATCGGTTTTTGTGCGGACAATAGGAGTGGAAAACAAAAGAGGGTCACTTAAAAGCTCTGTTTCCTTATCATATTTCATATAATTCATATTCCGCTTTTTAAATTGTTTACCATTTGTATTAAATAAGTCATCCAGTGATATTTTACGACTAATGCTGTCAAGTTCGCCTTTACTTATTCCTTTATCGGCCAAATTGCGGAATTGGTAGTTAATTCCCCTTTCCTTAAAAAACCTTTCGGCTTTTCGAGTATCCTGGCAGTCGCTTGTACCAAAGATTTGCAGATTAACAATACTCAATTATTCCACCTTAAATAATTTTGTTATTACTGCTGTTTTACCGGAAAATTCATCCTTAGCGTTAAAAACAATCGCGTAATCCCCTTTTTGGTAAGTTGAATCAAGCTCCAATTGACATTCCAAACTTAGATCCATGAATTTTTCATTGTTTTCTTTTTTAACAACATCTTTGAACACATCTTTAACAAGCTTTTTATTTGGGAGGACTAAATCGACTGTATAAGAAATTTTAGCTAAAAATTGTTCTTTGTTTTCTTTTTGGGTAAAACCTTTAATATTAACAGTACTATTTAATTCCCATCCGGGTTCAAGAGAATAACAAAAAGCTTCGGGACTAAATAATTCAAGTTTTTCTTCTTGTTTTGAACAAGAAATTAACAAAAAAGAAAATACCAAACCGAATAACAATAATAAACGCATATCTAACTCCAAAAAGTAAACCACAAAATTTAATAATAAAAATAAAACGAACTCACCCCTTTGTTCCCTCTCTTAAAAAGAGAGGGGAAACAAAGAAAGGAAAATAGAAAATTAATTATTAGCTTTAAATTGATGCATAAATTCAACCAATTTTTCAACACCCAAAAGAGGGAAAGCGTTATAAACGGAAGCACGAATACCTCCAACAGAACGATGACCCTTTAATCCTGAAAAACCTAAAGCAGCTGTTTCGGAAAGGAACTTTTTCTCAAGTTCTTCACTTGGTAATCTAAAAGTAATATTCATTAACGAACGGTCTTCTTTATTAACAACAGTTCCTTTATAATAACCATCGCTGTTATCAAAACAATTGTATAAAATATTGGCTTTTGTAATGTTTTTTTGATACATTACATCAAGTCCGCCCATATTTAATAACCATTTATAAACTAATCCCATCATATAAATTGTAAAAGTAGGAGGAGTATTATACATGGATTCGTTTTCAGCATGGATTTTATAATTAAGATAAGTGTGTAACGAATCGCTTGAACGTTCCAATAAATCCTTTCTAATAATAACTACAGTACAACCGGCAGGACCCATATTTTTTTGAGCACCGGCATAAATAACGCCATATTTGGAAACATCTAATTTTTTATATAAAAAGTCCGATGAAGCATCACAAATTAAAGGAACATTACCTACTTCAGGTTCGGATTTAAATTGTGTTCCATAAATTGTGTTATTAGAAGTAAAATGAACGTAAGAAGCTTCCGGATCAAATTTATAATCAGCAACATTTGGTAAATGATTAAAATTATCAGCCTCGGAAGACGCAACAACATTTACAGTACCAACACGTTTAGCCTCTTTAGCGGCTTTTTTTGCCCAAACACCTGTAATTAAATAATCGGCTTTGTTTTTAGGCGGCATAAAATTTAACGGTATCATTGAAAAGTGTAATGTTGCTCCGCCTTGTAAAAACAATACTGCGTAATCGTCACTTATATTTAATAAAGTACGTAAATCTTTTTCAGTTGTTTTAATAATATTATCATAAACTTTACCGCGATGGCTCATTTCCATAACCGACATACCTGCGCCGGGGTATATAAAAAAATCTTTTTGAGCTTGTAATAAAACTTCTTCCGGTAGTACTGCCGGTCCTGCACTAAAATTAAAAACTCTGTTTTCCATAAAATTAACCTTTAAAGTTGTTTTGTACAAAAGTTGTTATATGTAAATATAATATTTTTTTCCACATTTTGCTTCAATTAAAACATCTATTTTATTTTACATATTGGAATATTAAATAATTAAAAAGTAAAATAGAAGTGCAATAATTTATCTTAATAAAAATAAACATACTTAAAAAGAAAATGAAATAAATTAATAGGTGATTTGCGCATAATTTCTTTTGACTTTTATTAATTATTGGTTTAGATTAAATAAATGTAGTTTAATTTTTTTATGGGAAATAAATGTTTAAAATTTTAATAGTAGATGATGATGAAGGACAACGACTAATACTTAGCCGGTTATTAAAACGAAAAATTACATGCGAACTTTTTCAAGCCGAAAATGGATTAGAAGGACTAAAATTAGTTGATAAAGAAAAACCGGATATTATCTTTTTAGATGTTTCTATGCCCGTTATGAATGGTGAAGAAACACTTGAAGCTATAAGAACGGATCCTTCCACATCAAAAATTCCCGTAATAATTTTAACAGCTTTAAACGACAAACAAAGTGTAGGGAAACTAATTGAAAAAGGAATTTCCGATTATCTATTAAAACCTTTGGATTTTGATTATGCGTACGACAGGATTTATAGAGTTTTAACAAATGTAAAAAAGAATAAATCCACAACAATAAGGCGTGCAAAAATATTAACTAAAAACGATGGTAAAATACAAGTATTAATGGTTGAAAGAGATTCCAATTTCAGATCGTTTTTTTCCACTCTTTTTAACGATAGATTTGAAGTTATTGAAGCTTCCTCCGGGATGGAAGGATTATCTAAATATATGCAAAAACATCCGCAGTATGTAATACTTGGGGAAAGGTTAAATTTATTAAATGAAAAATTACTTTCCCAAAAAATACGTTCTTTGGATACAGGAAATGAAACTAACATTTATTTATGTGCCGATAATCCGTCCGGAACCAATACCGACACATTCTTTTTTGACGGTGTAATTAAAAAAACTTTTGTACCGGAAAATTTACTTAAAGAATTTAACAAAACGGTAATTGGGCAGGATGACATTTTTGCCGCATTAACCGATATTATTAATAGAATAATGCCAATGCAGTTGCTTAGTGCGGTAAAACAAACTTTTGGTGTTATGACAAACCAGGAATTAACCACAATTGGGTGCGAAGACTTAAATTTTGAAAGTGATTTGTATTCGGCTGTTGTTACATTAACGCATAAAGATATGCGGATTTTTGTAAATATTATTATGTACTGTACTGAAAAAGATTTGGTTTCATCTGCAAAATTGATTAGAAACATGCCTTGTTCTATTGATGATGGCGCAAAAGAATCGTATTCGGATATATTAAATACTATTGCGGGAAGAATACGTGCCGCTTTAGAAGAAAAAGGAATTAAATTAAGTATGGCCGGCGATCCGCAAATAACCAAAACCGAAAAAGAAAAAATAGGTGAATTTTTAATTCAACTTCCTTTTAGAACACAGTTTGGCGAGAGATTTCTTATTGGTTTAACAAGTTTTAGAGAATAAAATTTAAAATAAAAAAGGAACTGCAAAATAATCTTTTTGATTTATAAGGCAGTTCCCTAGTTCAAATATAAATAAATATTAATTTAAGAAACGTTTATCTTTTCCCGGAATTCGTTTTTGTGAATGGGAAACGGTCGAATCAATTGAAAATTGATTAATTAAAGCCTGCAAATTTTCAGTTAACCTGTTTAAGTCTTCCGAAGCACGTGCAATTTGTTGAACACCATTAGCCGATTCCTGAGTAACACTGCTTATTGCATCAATGTTTTTGCTTATTTCTTCAGCAGCACTTGCCTGTTGTTCACTTGCCGAAGCAACTGAATTAATAACATCAACAACTTTATTTGCCGATTTAACAATTTCTTTCATGGAATAGCCGGCTTTGTTTGCCAATTGTTTTCCTGTTTCGACCTCTGCTTTTCCCTTTTGAATTGAATCAACGGCTTCGCGTGTATCTTTTTGTATCTTTTTAATCATTACTGATATTTCTTTTGTGGCTTTAGTAGTTCTTTCAGCTAATTTACGAACTTCATCGGCAACAACAGCAAAACCGCGTCCCTGTTCTCCTGCACGGGCTGCTTCAATAGCAGCATTTAAAGCTAATAAATTAGTTTGGTCGGCAATGTCATTAATAACTTGAATAATTTCTCCAATTTCATCGCTGCTTTTGCCAAGGGTTTGAACCGTTTCGGCTGCTTGTTCAACAACTTCTGCAATTCTATTCATTCCGGCTACTGTTTGACTAACAACACTTCCGCCTTCTTTTGCAGTATCACCGGCCTCTTTTGCCGATTCGGTTGCAACATTGGCATTTTTAGTTGTTTCAATAATAGTAGTTGTCATTTCTTCAACAGCACTTGCCACTTCCGAAGCCTGTGCGCTTTGTTCCTGAGCACCGGCAGCCATTTCTTCCGTACTTGCTGAAATTTGACTTGAAGCACTTGCCGTAGCCTGAACAGCTTCGGTAATTTCACCAAGAACATGCATAAGTGAATCGCCAAGAGAGTTAATACTATTTTTAATTATCTGGTGGTCACCTTTGTAATTACCGTGCATCCTAACAGTTAAATCACCTGTTGCCATTACCGACAAAACATCGGAACCTTCTTTTACAGGTAAAATAACAGCATTTAACAACTCGTTAACACCTTTTACAATTTCTTTATAACCACCCTGAAACTTATTTTCATTTCCTCTGGCATCAAGTTTTCCTTCAACAGCCGAAGTAATAAGAGAATTAGCTTCGTCAATAAGTCCTTTTAGGGCAGTAGCGGTATTATTAATAGCCGGAGCAATTTCATCATCGCTGCTTCTAGCGTTAAAATAAACATTAACATCTCCTTCGGAAATCTTTTGCATTAAATTAACAAGTTTTTGAAGGTCAATAGTAAAGGAGTCCAAAGTTTTAGCCATAACACCAATTTCATCATCACTATCCATATTTAATCTGGTAGAAAGATGTCCTTTCCCAAGTTCTTTAATAGCTTCAACAGCTTTGTTGATAGGTTTAGTAATAATATTTGAAATATAAATAACAATTGCGGTAATAATAAAAATAGCCAAAAGGAAAATAAAAATAAGATAGTTGGTAATAGAATTAACACTGGCAAAAATTTCATCTTTAGGAACAAATAAAATTAAGCCCCATTTGCTTTTTTCAACAGGCTGGTAAAAAGCTATTAAATCTTGTCCTTCAATGAGTTTTTCGGTTTCAATCATACCGCCAATACCCTGTTTAATATTTGCGGCCATAGTTTCAAGTTCGGGAGCAGATAATTTTGATGCAAGTTTAGAAATTGTTTGACTTCCAAGATAACTTTTATCTTTGTAACCCACAAAAGTACCGTTGTTGCTAACTAATGCTGCAAATCCCGTGTTATATATTTTTATTTCATTTACAACAGAATTTAATTGAGTTAAAGCTACATCATTACCAACAATTCCATAAAAACGGCCGTTGCGTATTATAGGATAAGCAAAAGAAGTCATCATAACTCCTTCATACAAATAAGGTTCTAATATTACAGGAGCTAAAGTACGTTGCGGAATTTTATAATAATCACCATCAATTGAAAGTTTTTCATTAACCGCATCAAATACAAGCGAACCTGTAAGTTTATTCCAATAAGGAGAAAAACGGCCCACTTCGTTACTGCCTGATTCTTTATTATTTATAAACTCATTATCTTTTTGGTCAAATGTATTTAATTCAAAAGTGGCATAAGTGCCAAGAAGAGTAGGGTTGGATTCAATAATAGATTTTAAAGTTTTTACAACCTCGTATCTATTGTTACTGGAATAATTATCAAGCCATGAACCAAGTGTTTTAGAAATAATATCATTTTCGCAAATTATAGTGTTAATTTTGTTGGCATAATGTAACGCCATTTCCTCGGCACTTTTATAAGTGGATTCTGTTTGTGCCGTTTTAACTGATGAAATAATAATATATGAAGCAATTAATAAAACAATTATAAATGTAGAAAGAATATATGCAAGCAGCTTGGATTTTATGCTGTCAAGTTTAAACATAATTATACCTATAGTTATAAATAAAAGCTAATAAAAGATTATTTATTAAATAAAGCAGAAACAGAATCAAAAGAACAAAATAAAACTACAAATTATAATTAAAAACTTAATTTAACAGCAATATACGATTTTTTTAAGTGAGGATTTACCATATAAGTTAAACCAATTGGCAATGAAAAGTCGTCAGTTATTTTAACTGTTTTTGAAGCGGTCAAACCTGTAAAGCTGATTTTAAAACCATCTTCATAAATCTGGTTCCAAGGACTGATACCTGTTGCGCCGCCGGTAAATAAAAATACCGATACATCTTTAATTTTTACAGTATATCCAACTTCAGCATAAAATGAACTTGAGGCATCGGCATCATTTAATACATTATTGGCAACTAATAAATGGACAGGGAATTTTTCGGTTCCGTCATAAGCAAAATCTAATTCCATAGTATGACCGCCTAACCCTTTTTTATCATAATTAAAATAGCTGTATCCAAGATGAGGGAAATAAAAATCACTCAATTTTAAGGAAAAAGTTCCAATATTAATTGGTGAATAAGCATATTTTAATGAAAGATCACATTCCTCGTATTCATTCGAAAATCCATACGAACCCCATCCGCCAAGAGTAATGGAGTGTTCATCGTTTAGTTTAAAGTTAAAATTAATATAAGGTTGAAATTGCGGAGAGGCAGGTGAGTTTGAAGTGCCGCCAAATTCCATTCCGCGCCATAAGTAACGGCTTACAACATCTGCTCCAAAACTTACATCAACAAAACATTTATCCGAACATGTCTTCTCACAAGTTTTTTCACATTGTTCCTGAGCAACCATATAACTGCTAAAAACAAATAAAAAAAGTGCTAAAATTGTAAATAATTTTTTCATTAGTAATTCTCCCGGGATGTTAAATAAAATTAAAATTTAATTATTGAAAATAAGAGTAATAAAAATATTATTATTGCTAAAAACAATAATAATGAATTGTGAATTTTAGTTTTGCGTATAAGTCGTTTTTTATCTATTGAAGCATTAGTTTTTTTATAATCCCCTAATTTAGGATTCCATTTAGAACCACCCATTAAAATCTCTTAATTGTTTAAAGAAACATCGTATTATCGAATAATCTAACAAATATGTTTAATTAAATCAATAAAATAATGATTTTTTATTTGTGAATATAAGAATAAAATATTCATAAGTAAAACGATACAAATAATTTACATTCTAGGTTATTATTAAATTACAAAGATAATGCTTTTAAATGATGATGATTGAAAAAATTTAAAGTAAGTTAAAAAGAAAAGGAACTGCAATATAATCTTTTTGATTTATAAGGCAGTTTCCTAGTTCAAATATAAATAAATATTAATTTAAGAAACGTTTATCTTTTCCCGGAATTCGTTTTTGTGAATGGGAAACGGTCGAATCAATTGAAAATTGGTTAATTAAAGCCTGCAAATTTTCAGTTAACCTGTTTAAGTCTTCCGAAGCACGTGCAATTTGTTGTACTCCATTAGCCGATTCCTGAGTAACACTGCTTATTGCATCAATGTTTTTGCTTATTTCTTCAGCCGCACTTGCCTGCTGTTCACTTGCCGAAGCAACTGAATTAATAACATCAACAACTTTATTTGCCGATTTAACAATTTCTTTCATGGAATAGCCGGCTTTGTTTGCCAATTGTTTTCCGGTTTCAACTTCTGCTTTTCCCTTTTGAATTGAATCGACTGCTTCGCGTGTATCTTTTTGAATCTTTTTAATCATTACTGATATTTCTTTTGTGGCTTTAGTAGTTCTTTCAGCTAATTTACGAACTTCATCGGCAACAACAGCAAAACCGCGTCCCTGTTCTCCTGCACGGGCTGCTTCAATAGCAGCATTTAAAGCTAATAAATTAGTCTGGTCGGCAATGTCATTAATAACCTGAATAATTTCTCCAATTTCATCGCTGCTTTTGCCAAGGGTTTGAACTGTTTCGGCTGCTTGTTCAACAACTTCTGCAATTCTATTCATTCCGGCAACTGTTTGACTAACAACACTTCCTCCTTCTTTTGCAGTATCACCGGCCTCTTTTGCCGATTCGGTTGCAACATTGGCATTTTTAGTTGTTTCAATAATAGTAGTTGTCATTTCTTCAACGGCACTTGCCACTTCCGAAGCCTGTGCGCTTTGTTCCTGAGCACCGGCAGCCATTTCTTCCGTACTTGCGGAAATCTGGCTTGAAGCACTTGCCGTAGCCTGAACAGCTTCGGTAATTTCACCAAGAACATGCATAAGTGAATCGCCAAGAGAGTTAATACTATTTTTAATTATCTGGTGGTCACCTTTGTAATTACCGTGCATCCTAACAGTTAAATCACCTGTTGCCATTACCGACAAAACATCGGAACCTTCTTTTACAGGTAAAATAACAGCATTTAACAACTCGTTAACACCTTTTACAATTTCTTTATAACCACCTTGAAACTTATTTTCATTTCCTCTGGCATCAAGTTTTCCTTCAACAGCCGAAGTAATAAGAGAATTAGCTTCGTCAATAAGTCCTTTTAGGGCAGTAGCTGTATTATTAATAGCCGGAGCAATTTCATCATCGCTGCTTCTGGCGTTAAAATAAACATTAACATCTCCTTCGGAAATCTTTTGCATTAAATTAACAAGTTTTTGAAGGTCAATAGTAAAAGAGTCCAAAGTTTTAGCCATAACACCAATTTCATCATCACTATCCATATTTAATCTGGTAGAAAGATGTCCTTTCCCAAGTTCTTTAATAGCTTCAACAGTTTTGTTAATAGGTTTAGTAATAATATTTGAAATATAAATAACAATTGCGGTAATAATAAAAATAGCCAAAAGGAAAATAAAAATAAGATAGTTGGTAATAGAATTAACACTGGCAAAAATTTCATCTTTAGGAACAAATAAAATTAAGCCCCATTTGCTTTTTTCAACGGGCTGGTAAAAAGCTATTAAATCTTGTCCTTCAATGAGTTTTTCGGTTTCAATCATACCGCCAATACCCTGTTTAATATTTGCGGCCATAGTTTCAAGTTCGGGAGCAGATAATTTTGATGCAAGTTTAGAAATTGTTTGACTTCCAAGATAACTTTTATCTTTGTAACCCACAAAAGTACCGTTGTTGCTAACTAATGCTGCAAATCCCGTGTTATATATTTTTATCTCATTAGTCACATTATTTAACTCTTCTAATGAAACATCACTGCCTACAATTCCCGCAAATTGACCCATTTTAATGATAGGATAAACAAAAGAAGTCATCATAACTCCTTCGTAAATGTATGGTTCCAAAATAACCGAAGCCATTGTGGCTTTTGGAATTTTATAATAATCGCCGTCAACAGCTAAGGTTTCATTTTCGGCAGTAAAAACCAAAGATCCTGAAAGCTTATTCCAATAAGGAGCAAATCGACCTGCTTCGTTACTTCCTGTATTGGAGTTGTTGATAAACTCGTTATCTTTTCCATCCAGTAAATTTGGTTCATAAGTAGTATATGTTCCTAATAAATTTGGATTTTCATCAATTATACTTTTTAATGTCCTAACAATTTCGTAACGATCATTACTTGTATAATTGTTTAACCATGAACATAATGTTTTAGAAATAGCATCATTTTTTATGACAATAGAGTTTATTTTATTTGCATAATGTAAAGCCATCTCTTGTGCACTTTGGTAAGTGGATTCTGTTTGTGCTTTATTTACTGATGAAATAATAATATAAGATGCAATTAATAAAACAATTATAAATGTTGAAAGAATGTATGTAAGCAATTTTGATTTAATACTGTCAAGTTTAAACATTATTATACCTTCTAAAATTAATTAAGCGATAAACCACAATTAATAAATAGAACAAAAACAAAATCTAAAGAATAAACGAAGTGAAATCATTAAATAAAATTAAAAACTTAGTTTAACAGCAATATATGATTTTTTTAATTCGGGATTTACAATCCATGATAAACCAATCGGAAACGAAAAATCTTCAGTTATTTTAACCAATTTTGAAGCTGTTACACCGGCATTAATTATTCTAAATCCATCTTTTTCAATCAGATACCAGGGACTAACACCCGAAGCACCGCCGGCAAAGAAAAACAAAGAAATATCTTTAACGTTTACAGTATATCCAATTTCCGAATAAAAAGATTTTGTACCGCCAATATCATTTAATACATTATTGGAAACAGCTAAATGAATTGGGAATTTTTCGGTTCCATCATAAGAAAGTGCCAATTCAATAGTGTGGGCACCTAAACCATCGTTTTCTACATTAAAAAAACTAATGCCCAAATAAGGGTAATAATAATCACTTGCAGTTAAAGCTACAGTTCCAAATTCTGCCGGAGAATAAGCATATCTTAAACTTAAATCGTTTTCGCTGTAATCGCCCGAAAATCCGTACGAACCCCAACCGCCAAGTGTTATTGAGTTTTCTTCATTTAGTTGAAAATTAAAACTTATCCAAGGCTGAAATTGAGGAGCAGCCGGATCTCCTCCATATTCTACGCCACGCCATATATAACGGCTAACAACATCTGCTCCTAAACTAACATCAACAAAACATTTATCCGAACATGTTTTTTCACATTCTTCCTGTGCAATTAGATAACTGCTAAACGCAAATAAAAAAAAAGCTAATATTGTAATTGATTTTTTCATCGGTAGTTCCCCTTTTTGTTAAAAACAATTTATTTTTCTTAATTAACCAAACTATTATCGAAAAAATTATATAATTTGTTTAATTGTGTTAAATAATTAATTTATTAATATTCATAACTATTAAAAATAGAACAATATATTTAATGGCAAAATCAAAATAAAAATTGTAGTATATATTTCTATTATAAAACCTGAGATTAAAATAATTACATACGGATAGAATATTTTGTAATTTTTTAATAAACCAATAAAATATCATAAATTTAAAAACTCTAATAATTATTATGTAAAAAAGTTTAAGATAGTGTGTAAAATAGGAGATTATAAATGAGAGAGGAATATTTTAACGTAACCGGCGGTAAAATATGGTGTAAAATTGTTGGAGAAGATAAATTGGGAACACCGCTTTTAATACTACATGGCGGACCCGGCGCACCGCACAATTATCTTGAAAATTTGGAAATACTTTCGGACTTTCGTCCGGTAATTTTTTATGATCAATTAGGCTGCGGACTTTCAGATCGTTCTAACGATACTACACTTTGGAATGTTGAAAGATTTGTAGAAGAAATATCTATTATAAGAGAAAAACTGAATTTAGAACAAATAAACATTCTTGGACAATCGTGGGGCAGCATGCTTGCGGTTGAATATTTCTTACAAAACAAAAATAATGGAGTTAATAGTTTAATTTTATCAGGCCCATTTTTGAGTGCTCCAATGTTTGCCGAAGATGTTAGGCGTGAAGTAAATGAACTGCCGGAAAAGATAAAGAATATTATTTTTAATGCCGAAAAAACCGGAAATTTTACTTCAAATGAATATCAGGAGGCAATGAATGTTTTTTATGAAAAACATGTATGCCGATTAATACCATGGCCTAAAAGTTTTTTAGATACATTTGATAAAATGGGATTTGATGTTTACAGTTTTATGTGGGGACCAAGTGAATTTTCTATCTTTGGTATATTAAAAGATTATGACCTAAGCAATAGATTGGGGGAAATTGATATTCCGGTTTTATTAACATGCGGCGAGTTTGACGAAATTACACCTTTAACGTTAAAATTTTATGCCCAAAAAATCAAAAATTCCGAATCAATTGTATTTAAAGAAGCTTCGCATATGCATCATTTGGAAAAACAGGAGGAGTATATAAAAAATATAAAGAAGTTTTTAGAAAAATCGGAAAACCATCAAACGAAAAAATAATTTTGTAATCTTTTTAATTATATTTAAATTATATTTATTATAAAATGGAAGAATTTTATGGCTGAAAATAACGATGATGATAAAGTAAATATTGAAAACAACGATAATGATAATAAATATCCAAAGCTGCCGCCGTTGTTTACTGGGCTGGCATCCGTAATTTCAATATTCATTCTTTATCAATTGGCCGGATCAGGAATATTTTTATTGATTTTTGGAGCCGATGTTCTTAATATTCAAAAATTTACTGCGTTCGACATTAATATGTTTCGGCTTCTTACGGTTGGTGGGCAGGTTTTGTTTATGCTTTTTCCAACTTTGGTTATTGCTAAATACGTTTATAAAGATGTAACAGCAATTATGCGTGTAAAAAAACCTAAACTTTTTGAAATTGGATTATTTTTTGCCGGGTTTGTTTTATTAACTCCTTTATTGCAATATATTATGGCGTTTCAAACTTATGCGGTCGATTATTTTGCAAAAATCAGCCCAACGTTTAATGGTATTAAGCAGTTTTTAGATACAATGAATAGTTCGCTGGATGACGTTTACGGCAAAGTTATGATTGCCAATAATCCGCTTGAGTATATTGGAGTTATAATATTTGCGGCAGTTACGCCTGCAATATGCGAAGAGTTTTTGTTTAGAGGGTTAGTCCAAAAAAGTTTTGAATTAAGATTTAAAACAGGAACCGCAATATTTATTACAGCGTTTATTTTCAGTATTTACCATTTTAATCCTTACGGATTAATACCGCTAATTTTACTTGCTATGTATTTTGGGTATTCTGTTTATTTAAGCAATTCAATTCTCATTTCAATGCTTCTACATTTTATTAATAATTTCTTCTCTGTATCGGTAATGAATATGTTTAAAGATAAACTTGGTAAAGAAACCGATGTTTTTACTCAAGGGAATATATATTCGGATCTTTTTACTTTTGTTATAATTTTAATTATATTTATTTTACTTATGAGATATATATTTAATTACTATAAAAAACAAACTATAATAACGGAGGCAATATGATATGTCCTAATTGTGAATATGAATATGTTGATGGTATTCAAGTTTGCCCAGACTGTGACACACAGTTAATACCATTAAAGGAATACGAAGGAAACTTGGTTAATCCTAAAGATTGGGTTATAGTTTATACCTGTAGTGAAGAATATGAAGCCGAAATGTTAAAGGCTAATTTAGAAAGTGCAGAAATAGAATCATTAATTTGGTCTCAAAAAGATAGAAATTTTCCGGCTTACGGAGATCTCTCTGTAATTAAAGTACTTGTTAAGAAAAAAGATATTGGAGAAGCAATAGAAATTATAGAAGATATAAACTCAAAAAATATTGATCTTGAGGAGGAAACGGAAGAATAGATGCCAATTAGAAAAAATACTATTACCCGAATTGTCGTTTCATTAATTGCCGCGCCAATAATACTATTTTTGTGTTATTTTGGCAAGTTACCGTTTTTGTTTTTTGTAACGGCACTAGGATTAATTTCGTTTTACGAATTTTCTTCAATGGCCGCTAAAAAAAACAACCATGTTGATAAATTTGTAGGATATATAACCGTAACAATTTTGATTTTAAATTCGTATTACAATTTTATAGAATTTGAAGTGTTAATTTATTCCGCTGTTATATTATTATTTTTTATTGAATTGTTTAGAAAAAAGAATTCAGCAATTAATAATGCCGGTTCCACGTTAATTGGAGTCTTTTACATAGGCTTTTTTGCTTCCTCGCTGGTAAAAATAAGGGAATTTTATAATATTTCGACCTTTATTTATGATAGAGGTGGATTAATTATTATTAGTTTACTTATTACAATATGGATTTGTGACTCGGCTGCTTTTTTTATCGGCTCTCCATTTGGCAAACATAAACTTTATCCCCGAATAAGTCCTAATAAAAGTTGGGAGGGTGCAATTGCCGGTTTTGTTTTTTCGGTTATTACAGTAATTGCATTAAAATCTATTATTCTCGACTTTTTATCCTGGCAGGATATTTTGGTAATGGGAATTGTAGTGGGTGTTTTTGGTCAAATTGGCGATTTGATAGAAAGTTTAATTAAAAGAGACGCAAATGTTAAAGATTCTTCTGCGCTGATACCCGGGCACGGGGGTCTTTTTGACCGATTTGACTCGCTTTTATTTACAGCACCAATCATATATTTATATTTTCACCTGTTGGTACAAGCCTAAAAACTTTGTTAACAAATCCGGTTTACATTTAATTTGAAACAGAACAGCTTTTAAGTTTGTTAGAATAATATATTTTAAAAGGAAAATAATGAATAATAAAGTTGCCGTAATTACGCTTGGATGTTCAAAAAACACAGTTGATTCCGAACGTTTAATGAAACAATTAAAACTAAACAGCATTGAAATTGTTGAAAATCCTGAAGATGCCGATTATGTTATTATAAATACATGTGGTTTTATACAAGACGCAAAAGAAGAATCAATTGAAGCCATATTGGAAGGTGTAGAATTAAAAAAACAGGGCAAAATAAAAAAAGTAATAGCAGCAGGCTGTCTGCCTGTTAGATATAAAGAAGATCTAAAATTAGAAATTCCTGAAGTGGATGCGTTTTTTGGCTCGGAGGATTATGACGGTATTTTAGCCGAACTAGGGTTAGACTTAAAAAAAGAACTCCTTGGCGAAAGAGAACTTTCAACCCCAAAACATTATGCATATCTAAAAATTTCGGAAGGATGTGACAATCCTTGTTCGTTTTGTGCAATTCCTTTGATGAGGGGCAAACATGTAAGCAGACCAATGGAAAGTTTACTTGACGAGGTCCGGTTTTTAGCAAAAGAGGGAGTTAAAGAGCTGTTAATAATTGGACAAGACACAACGGATTACGGAAAAGATATTTACGGTAAACGTAATCTTGCGGAATTATTAAATAAAATAAGCCAAATTGACGGTATTGTTTGGATAAAATTGCTTTATGCTTATCCTTCACATTTTCCGGAAGATTTAATAGATGAAATAACAAATAATCCTAAAATTTGTAAATATATTGATATTCCGCTTCAACACATCAATGATGAAGTATTAAAATCGATGCGAAGAGGAATAACCAAACGCCGGACAATTGAATTGCTGAATACCCTCCGTTTAAGAATACCGGGTATAACAATACGAACAACATTTATTGTAGGTTATCCAAACGAAACCCAAGAAAGATTTGACGAACTTGTAAATTTTGTTAAAGAATTTAAGTTTGACAGGCTTGGTGTTTTTGAATATTCGGTTGAAGATGACACCGAAGTATTTTCTGCGGGTGATCCGGTTGATGAAGGTGAAAAAGAAAAAAGAAAAAGTATATTAATGTTGGCTCAAGAAAAAATTTCGCACCAAAAAAATCAACAAATGGTTGATAAGGTAATTGATGTGCTTGTTGAAGGAGAAGAAGGCGATTTTTATATTGGAAGAAGTGAAAAAGATGTTCCCGAAGTGGATTGTGAAGTGCTTATTGAAAAAGAAAACAATAATTTAATTAGTGGTAATTTTTATAAAGTAAATATTTTTGACTGTGATGAATTTGATTTATTTGGTAAATTACATCAATAATTGGGAATTTTATGTTTATTAAACGGGTACTTATCGGTTTGTTTTTTGTTTCAACTTTAATTTCAGCACAAGTTGAAAATTCTAAAAGTGAAAATGTATATTCTTTTTCCCCAAGTTTTTTTATTGATGTTGCTAATTATAAAAGTGCTGATGTGGGTAAAACAAAAGTTGATGTTTTTTTGCAGATACCTTACGCAAATTTGCAATTTGTTAAAGAAGGCCAAATATTTAAATCCAAATATAGTATTTCGCTTATTTTTTATGATGAAGATAAAGAAAATATCAAATTCGAAAAATTATGGAATCAGGAACTTGTTGCCAATACTTTTGAAGAAACAGTATCCGAAAAAAACTTTAAGTATTTTTATCAAACATTTAATCTCGAACCGGGTAAATATGTTTTACGCAGTGAAATTATTGATAAAGATTCCAAAAAAAACGGCATTACCGAAGCTGTAATTAATGTAACGTCATTTAATGACAAAATAAATATTAGCGATGTTATTTTGGTAAGCGGTGTTATTAACGATCAAATAGTTCCTAATATATCCAGATATGTAACAAGCGATGATACAAGTTTTACATTCTTTTATGATATTTTTAGCGATACTACCAAAGAAGTAATAATTGATTATTTAATTTGTGACAAATCGGAAAAAGAAATTTATTCCGAAACTAACATCCTTAACCTAAAAAAGGACAAAAACCGTATATTTAAAACAATTAGTAATGTAAAGTTTTCAATTGGTGAATATTCGCTTGTTGTTAAAATTAAGGATGAAACAGATAATATTCAAAAAATTATGAACAAAAGATTCTTTTCGCGAGTGGCTGGTTTTCCACGGTCTATTCTTGATTTAGATAAAGCAATTGACCAAATGATATATATTGCAACTGATGACGAACAGGAATTTATAGAAGACGCAACAAATTACGAAGAAAAATTAAAACGCTTTAAGGCATATTGGAAAACAAAAGATCCTTCACCTAATAATGAAGAAAATGAAGTGTTTAACGAATATTACAGAAGGGTTGCTTACGCCAACGAAAAATTTAAACACTATTATGATGGCTGGAAAACAGACATGGGTATGGTTTATATAATTTTAGGCCCCCCCAGCAATGTGGAACGGCATCCTTTTGAATATGACAGCAAACCTTATGAAATATGGGAATATTATACGGTTAATAAAAGTTTCCTTTTTGTGGATGAATCGGGGTTTGGTGAATACAGGCTTGTTAACCGTGCTTATGGCGATTGGTTTAGATACAGACAATAATTAAAGATAAATATGATATTAACAGTAACATTAAATCCTCTTTTAGAAAAAAGGTTATTTTTTGATAACTTTTTATGCAATAATTCCAATAGAAGTTATAAAGAAGAATTTCGTTCAGGCGGCAAAGGAATAAATGTAAGCCGCCAATTAAATCATCTGAATATTAATAATCAGGCGTTAACATTTTTAGGCGGAACTTCGGGCAAAATATTACGTTCTATATATCACTCGGAACAATTAAATTATTATGCGGTTTCAACAAAATCAAACACGCGCGAAGCGGTTTTGGCAATTGATGAAAAAGCGGCTAAAATAACAACTTTATTTCCTCCAAATCCAATTATTACTGAATCGGAAGCAAAAGAATTTGCCGATAAATTGGAAAAAATGATTTCAAATTGTTCGGTTGTTGTTTTTTCCGGCAGTTCCCCTTGCAAAGAAACTGATTTTATTTTCCCTTATGGAATTGAACTGGCAAATAAATACGATAAAATTTCAATTTTAGATACTTACGGAAATCATCTTGAAAATTGTATTAAAAAAAGCCCTACGGTTTTGCATAATAATATAGAAGAAATATCACATTCGTTAAGTTTAGATCTATCCAATGAAAAATCTAAAAGAGAACTTCTTAACAGGTTTTATAACGAAGGGATTAAATTAATATTTTTAACCGATGGTGCCGGCGATACATATTGTTCAAAATTTAACTTCCATTATAAAATAATTAATCCTAAAATTAACGTGCTTGACAGTACCGGGAGTGGTGATAGTTTTGTTGCCGGACTTGCTTACGGTCTTGAAAAAGATTTGGTTTTTGATGAATTTATTAAAATAGCTGCGGCTCTTGGGGCGGTTAATGCTGCTTCGTGGAAAACATGTAGTTTTGATTTTAATGAAATAGAAAATATAACCGAAAATATTGTTGTTGAAACAGTTGGAAAAAAAATGAAATTGATAGATGACCGGCCGACCATTTAGATTTGTTATTTGTTTTCTTTTTATTTTCAGCGGTTTATTAAATGCTCAATTAATAAACAAAATTAATATAAAGGGTAATAATAATATTGATGAAATTGAATATCAAAAATGGTGTTCCGGTTTTATTAAAAGCAAATTATCCCCATCTTCGACCGATTCGTTAAATAAAATTATCAGTAAAAATTTAATCCTACAGGGCTACCACAATTTTAAAATTAATAATATTAATTGTTCGTATAGTTCTGATAGTTCTTCGGTTGATATTTTAGTGAATATTAATGAGGGCGTGCAGACGTATATAAATAATTTTTTTATTACCGGTTTAGATACGGCGGATACAAAATACGTTTATGATAATCTGTCTTTTCTTAAAGAAACGGTTTTTATTGGCGGTGAAATTGAAAATGTGTTTTCGGAATTATTAAATTATTTTGAAAACAACGGACACCCTTTTTCTTTGATTAAAATTGAATCGGTTAATGTGTTTTACGATTCGTTAGATGAAAAATATTTGGCTGATTTATATCTATTTATTGATAAACAGCAAAAAAGTATAATTGACAGTGTTGAAATAGCCGGAAATACAAAAACAAAAGATTATGTAATTTTAAGGACCTTACGTTTTTCAGAAAACGAACAATATTCGCAGGCAAAACTTGAAGAAATTCCAAAACGGCTAAACAGATTAAGATATTTTGAACCTGTATTGTTGCCCGAATTTTATTTTGATAAAAACAATACCGGAATTTTAAAAATTACTGTTAAGGAACTGGAAACAAATAATTTTGACGGCGTAATTGGTTATGTGCCGGCTTCCGGTGATAAGGAAAAAGGATATGTTACGGGTTTTATTAATGTGAATTTAAGAAATATTTTCGGTTCCGGAAGATCTGCGGCAATTAAATGGCAGCAGATAAACAGATATTCACAGGAGTTTGACTTAAAATATTTGGAACCTTGGCTTTTTAATTATCCATTTAATATCACTTTTGGATTGTACCAAAAAAAACAAGATACAACTTATGTTCAGCGTAATTACGAAGCCAACATTGAATATATGGCAAGCGAGGATATTTCGGCTTCTGTAATTATTTCAAGTTTGTCTACTATACCAACCGAAAATCTTTATTCCAAATTTTCGGTTTATAATTCCACTTCGTTACAAACAGGTGTAAGTTTTACGGTAGATACGCGGGACGACTACTACACACCAAGGAGCGGTTTTTATTTTACAAGTGTTTACAAATTCAGCACAAAAAAAATAAACGGACCAATAAAATATTTAACAGGGGATACTAAAACAAAAATTGAACTGCAAAAATACGAATTCGATTTTAGTATGTTTTATGAAATATTTAACAGACAGGTGTTAATGCTTGGTCTGCATGCCCGCGAAATGAGGGGCGATTTGTTTGAGGTAAGTGATTTATACGAGCTTGGCGGAACTAATACCTTACGCGGATATAGAGAAAAACAGTTTGTAGGCAACAGAATGTTTTGGTCTAATTTTGAATTCAGATCTTTGTTAACAAGGCGTTCGTATGCGTTTATATTTTTGGATTCGGGGTATTATTTAAGAAATGAAGATTTACTTAATAACATTATTAAACAAGACGGGTTTAAAATTGGGTATGGTTTTGGGTTAAGTTTGGAAACAGGTTTGGGAATGCTAAAAGTAAGTTATGCAATTGCCCAAGGCCAAACTTTTAATCAGGGTTTGATTCATTTTGGTATTGCAAACGAATTTTAGGTTTTAATTAAAATTCTTGACCAAACCGGGCGCATTCCAATTAATTACTTTATTGGCGTGTAAAAGTATCATTCCCGTATTTTTAGAATCAATATCATAATTCCAAACTTCGGTAATCCCCTTTTTAATTGATGCCGGTGAACCGATAATTTGTGTTACCTCTTCTCCGCTCATTCCTTTCTTTAAATCAAGCCAGTTTACGTATTGTTTGCCACTAATTTTTAAACTGTTATTTTTAACATAAAAGTTGTTGCCCGTAAAATCAATAGTTGTTGTTGCCGCTTTTTTTTCCGCATTCGAGAAATACTCGGCTATATTATGCGGCAAATATGGTCTACCATCTTCCAATAACAATGAATTTAATGCAATAAAAAAAACAATATAAATCATTGTTACCAAAAATATAAATGGAATTATACTTTCGTTAACATGTTTCATTTCTGTTTCAGGTTTATTTTACTTTGCTTTCCAAATATAATGAATATTTGATAAAAATATCCAGTAATATTATTTTTTTTGCTAACAAAATTAATGTGATTTAAATCACATCATTTTATAGCAAACCTTTTTATTCTAAAGAATTAATTGAAGCATGGAGAATAAATGAAAAAAGTTATTACAGTAATTGGTGTATTTTTAATTGGTTATCTATCATTATTTGGACAGAATGAAGGTATTAAAAGTTATTCGAAGTTTGATTTTGTGCCGGGTGATAAAATTATTTTTTTTGACGATTATCAACAAGATAATATTGGCGATTTCCCTGCCTTGTGGAACACCACCGGAACCGGTGAGGTTGTTACGCTTAGTGGTTATGCCGGCAAGTGGCTTAAATTAAAAACGGGATCGGTTTATGTTCCTGAATTTAATGCAACATTACCCGAAAATTTTACAGTAGAATTTGATTTACTTATCTCGTGTCCTAATACCGAAGATAATTATGCTTTATGTGAAATTAATATTGGATTTGCAGCAAAAAATCCGGATGATAAGGAAATTGGAGGACCAAATGCTGAAGAATTAGGTACTGCCGATTTTTATACTTATGCATGGCTTAATAATATTGATGAATCGCAATTTTTTGCCGAAGGAATGATAGATTTGGCAAATGGTGAAAGGTCAAGAGAAGAGCTTAAAGAAATTCATGATAATGTACCGGCTGGAAAAATAAATAAAATAATTAAAGTATCAATTTCCGTAAATGGTAAAAGGTTTAGGTTGTGGTTTGATGACAAAAAAATATTTGATCTTCCAAAATTTGTTAATATTGCAAACTATAACATGATGCGTTTTGGAGTAACCGATTTTAATGAAGAAATTCCCAATATCCCATTTTTAAGCAATTTAAAAATTTCAGTCGGCTCGCCCGATTTAAGAAGCAAAGTTACTACCTTAAATAAATTTGTAACTCACGGAATTTTGTTCGATTCCGGTTCGGATATTATTAAAAACGAATCGTATGGAACTTTAAAAGAAATTGCCTCTATATTAAAGGAAAATGCTTCAATTAATTACAAAATGGTTGGGCATACCGATAGTGACGGTGATGAAAAAACTAATTTGGCCCTTTCAAAAAAAAGAGCCGAAGCCGTTAAAAATGTGTTAGTTAATGTTTTTGGATTAAATGCCGATAGATTTACTACTGACGGTATGGGTGAAAAAGAATTTGTTAGCGATAATAATAATTCGGTTGGAAAAGCATTAAACAGAAGAGTTGAATTTATTAAAATGTAAGCAATTTTATAACCGAAAGAAACGAAAAGAATAAAATATTACTCTAATACAAAACAGAAAACAAGATAGGTATAAATAATTATTTCGTTATATTAAAGCTTAGTTTAAGAAATTCAAAGTTTGTATTAAAAACAAAAATAATAGATATTCTATATAAGCTGCAAATAAATGTTAAAAACAATAAGGGTTAAAACCCAATATTTGGTTTAGTTTACCCCCAGCATAAACAGGTTGTGTGAAAATTGGAGATAATATATCCAAAGGTGTCGCGGCCCTGCCGTGCTGGTAGTTGGTGGGGGTGCGCGTTATTACAAACATGGCACTTCTCTGAAGTGCTTGTGTGTGGATAGTAATGCTATAACAAAATCTGTTACAATAAGTTAGAAGGTTTTGAAATAACCCCAGCTTTTAAGCTGGGGATCTGGAAAAGAAAATATTGGGTTTTAACCCAAGCATAATAATAGTGGACGATAATGAAAATTAACAGAAAACGTGTCATTCCCCAATTTCCACACAGGCTGTAAATTGTGGGGTTATTTAAAATCACAGAACTTGTTGTTATGTAGGAGGTTGTAAAATATCATTTCCAACTATTAATTTAGGTTATTAGACCTTACGTACAATTTCATCAATAGGTTTTCTTTTCCTTTCGGCGGTCTCACGCGAGCGGTATGGCTCTTCAAGTTTTTCGGGCTGGTCCAAATATCCTAATGCAATAATACAAATCGGTTCTATTTCTTCACCTAATAAAAAATCAGTTATGGTTTTTTCAACATCAAAACCACCCATCGGATGTCCGTAAATATCTAATTCCAAAGCTTGAAGCAATAAATTTTGATTTGCTGAACCCGAATCGTACATATAATGGCGGTTAGGAGTATTGCCCCTTTTGTATTTATTATTTGCCGCGCTAATAATTAAAACAGCAGCGTTTTTTGCCCAAATTTTGTTGGCGGGCATTAGGCAATCCAAAATTTTATCAAAACCCGGTTCGCCTCTTTTAGCATAATAATAAATCCATGGCTGTTCATTCATGCTACTAGGTGCCCATCGTGCGGCTTCAAAAATGTTAATCAATAAATTATCATCTATTGCTTTATTTGAAAAAGATCTGGGACTCCATCTTTTGGCAATCAAATCGTTTAATTTAATATTGCTATTATTCATTTTGAACTCCATTATATTATGTTAATAATATAAATTAACACAAAATAGTTTCAAATAAAAACTAATATATAAAAACATTTGACATTTTACTTCGATTGGGCTATATTTTGATTTTAATGAATAATAGAATGTAACTATGGAAGAAATGGTAAAAGTATTTAAAGCTTTAAGCGATAAAAACAGACTTCAAATAATAAAAATGCTTGAATACAAGGAATTGTGTGTATGCGAAATTAGTTGTCTTCTTAAATTAGCCAATTCAACAGTTTCAAAGCATTTGTCAATTTTACGGGATGCCGGTTTAATTGAAGACAAAAAAGACGGGAAATGGGTTATTTACAAAATAAACAATAACAGCAGTTTTGTTTTTGCGGATGAAATATTAAGTTTAATAAAAAAACAAAACACATCTTATAAATTAAGTTGTTGTGAAATTGAAAAATTAAATTCAATTGATAGAAATGAAATCTGTTCAAAATAGTATTCATCTAACATCTTACCTTAGTATTTTTTTATGAATATTGATGATAAATTAACTTTACAAAACTGTGAAGAAGCTTTGGTTTTGGTTCAAAAACAGCTGCAAAGCGGAAAAGATTTGCATTTGGCATTTAACCAATTGGGAGCAATATACGGCATCCTAAAACAATATGCCAAAGCAGAAGAATATTTTAAACAGGCTATTAGCTTAAAACCCAATTTTGCGGCACCTTATTTAAATTTGGGAATAATATACAATACGCAAACTGAATATGTTAAATCGGCCGAATATTTTGAAAAAGCTTTACAAATGGATGATAATAATTCAAATGTGCATTATAATTATGCAATTGCACTTCAGGAAAATGGAGAAATTAATAAAGCAATTGAATATTATAAAACAGCAATAAAGTTTGATCCGAATCGTGCCGATGCCCATTTTAATAAGGGGTTGTTAGACTTATTAACTGGTAATTTTACTGAGGGCTGGAAAGAATACGAAGACTGGGGATATTTATCGGGCGATAGAATTAAAAGAGAAATAAAAGGTAAGTTGTGGAAAGGAGAAAGTTATATAGGAAAAACTTTATACGTTTTTTCGGACCAGGGATTTGGTGACGCGATAAACTATTTTAGATATTTGCCGTATATAAAAAAGTTAGGCGGCAAGTTAATTTTTGAATGTCCGGCAAATTTATATAATCTTTTTGAAAACAATAATAGCTGTTTTGATGAGTTAACTACTCCCGAAAAGGGTGATAAATTTATTCCCGACTTCCAAATTCCGCTGACAAGTATTCCGGCTTTGTTTCATTTAAATAATATGGAAATAAAAACCGATTTCCCTTATTTGAAAGTTAAAGAAACAAAAGAAAATTATTGGAAAAATGTTATTCACAATAATAACAACTTAAAAATTGGCTTTTTGTGGAAAGGAAATCCGTATCCTCCTATAAATAAAAAAAGACATGCAAAGCTGGAGGATTTTTATCCACTTTTTGAAGCTCCTGATACAGATTGGTATTCGTTTTTGTTTGAAGACGATACTGAACTTAAAAATTGTGTTTATAAAAATGTTTTTGATTTTACCAAAGAAATTAAGGATTTTGAAGATACTGCAGCAATATTAAATAATTTGGATATGGTTGTAACAATAGACAGCGGTTTGGCACATTTAGCCGGAGCATTAAACAAAAATGTTTTACTGCTTGTCCCGTTTGTTCCCGATTGGCGTTGGGGATTAAAAACTGATAAAACTGTTTGGTACCCATCAATTAAAATATTTCGTCAAAACAGTTCAAAAACCTGGTTTAATGTTATTAATGAAATTAACAGATATTTACGAGATATTATCAGCAAATAAATATTCCGTTATCTGAAGTTTATTTTAGATAAATCGTCTCTTTTTATTTGAGGGAAATAAAAATATTTAGTAACTTATACAATATAAAAATATGAGTATGTTATGATAGCTGGGTTTATGAAAAACAATGATGAATTTATTTCAAATTTTGGCTTGCAAAGATTATTGGATTATTTGGAGGTTAATTTAAAAGAATCGGTTGAGATGGAAAGCAACGAACGTTTTTTGGATGTTTCATCAATTGTAATAAATAAAATTGTTGATATAATTCCACCTGAAAACGATAGAAGAGTTTTAGTTATCTTGTATAATTCGCTTGAAGAGATAAACTTCTTTATTGATAAAGGGTATAAGGTGACGAGTATTACCTCAAATCAAAAAGCTTACGAGGTTGGAAAATATATCTTTGAAAATATTCATCTAATGGATCAGTCTTTTATTAACTTTCCTGACAAATCTTTTGATATAATTTGGTCAAAACATACGCTGCAAAAAAGTATATTCCCAAGTTTTACACTAAAAGAGTTTTATAGAGTTTTAAAAGATGACGGGTTATTATATGTTGAGGTTCCTGCCGATACAAATATTATAACTGATAAAAAAATTGAACAAAGTGATAAAAGTTTATATACTAAAGCACTATGGCAAAAAAATCTTGAAAACGCCAACTTTAATGTAATTGATAATGTTGATGTTAATCTACACAGAGAAAACACATTACATAACGATTTGTTTTGGATGTATTTTTGTAATAAAATTAAAGCCCACAACTTACAATCGGTGCAAAAAAAAATATATCTTGCCTTAAGTAAAGGCGAAAATTTTGGGTGGGGTGTTTGCAGTAAATATCTAAGAAAAGAAGTTTCAAAACTGTATTCTAAAACATACGAATGGGATTTTGAACAAGAAACCGGTGATGAGGAAATAATTGACGGCAAGGTATTTCACGCCATAACCGGAATAGAGTTTGAGAGCATTAGCAAAATAAGAGGAACCGAAAATTACGGTTATACTTTTTTTGAAAATGAACTATTGCCTAAATCAATACAAAACGCAAAAAATTACGATTTGGTTATTGGCGGTTCAACTTGGTGCAAAGATAAAATGCTGGAAAAAGGGATAAATAATGTTGACGTGTTAATACAGGGAATAGATCCTGAAATATTTTATCCGGTTGAAAACAAACAAAACGAAGATATGTTTGTAATATTTTCCGGCGGCAAGTTTGAATTACGAAAAGGGCAGGACTCGGTATTAAAAGCTGTAAGTATATTACAAAAAAAATATCCTAATATTGTTTTAGTAAATGTTTGGTATAATATGTGGCCGCATACAATGGATTTAATGTATAATTCCCCGCATATAAAATTTGAACATTTTGGCACTACCTGGATTGAACAAATGGAACATCTGTATCAACTAAATGATATTGATGCTGCACGTGTTGCGACTTATGAAATTGTACCCAACACACAACTGCGCGAATTATATGCGCTCACCGATATTGGAATATTCCCCAATAGATGCGAGGGGGGAACTAATTTAGTGCTGATGGAATATATGGCTTGTGCACGCCCTGTTATTGCTTCATATACCAGCGGGCATACAGATGTTTTAACAGATGAAATATCTTATCCGTTAAAACAAATGAAACCGTTTAGATTATATGATAACGACAACAAATTATGGGCCGACTGGGAAGATGTATCAATTGTTGAGCTGGTTGATAAAATTGAATACGCTTATAATAATAGAGCAGAGATACGATTAAAAGGAGCAAAAGCCGGCGAGTATATGAAAAACTTTACATGGCAAAAAAGTGCTGAGGATTTATTGAAAATAATGGGTATATAATAAATAAAAAGCGGCAGTTAAAATATGGATTTGATTTCTATTCTGTTGATTTATGATGAACAAAACATTCTAAATAATCTTAAAAATATTGAAGTAATTATAACCAAAAGTAAAAAAGTATTTTTTATTAATTATGGAAGCGACAACCTTTCAAACTACAGCGATTTAGATATTGTAAAATCTTCAAATGTGTTTAATACCATTAATAAAGTTATTAAAGCATATTCCGAAAGTAATATTTTTGTTTTGGATCTTAATATAATTCCCCAATCGATTGATTTTATAAATCAATTTGAATCATACGCCCGGCAGACTGAATATAATATCTTATTGACAGGCAGTCTTGTTATTCAACTAGAACAGAACAAAAGGAAATCGAAAATTATTTATTCCTGTGGTGATAAATTAATTACACGGGGAAACTATTTTACCGGAGATACTAAAGTTAACTATGGACAATCTTTGTATTCAATTAAAGAATGTTCAATTATTGAAATTGATTCGGTGGATTATTTTTTTATGTTTATTCCATATAAAATTGTCCAACACGGTTTTTTATTTGTCGAATTATTAGAAATATATATAGCAAAATCGATTGTTATAGATGATTTTTGTATGCAGGTACAAAATAAAAACCACACAGTGTATAATCTTCCCCAAAATGCAGGATTAATAGATCTAAATATTATTGATTACGAATATCCTGATAAACTGATTGAAATGTTTTGCGAGTTCTGGAAGAAAAAATGGGGTTGGAATTTAATTAACCCTGATTATAATTTTATTAGGAAGAAATATTTTAATAAAAATATGATTAAAAAAATTAACCACGATATTCTTAATAACATAGAAAATAATGCTTGTATAGATATTATGATTGTTACAATGAATAACGTTGAACAGTTAAAAAGCACAATTGAAAAAATTATGGATAGCAGTTATAAAAAAATTAAAATATATATCTATAATAATGGCAGCAGTGACGGTACGTTTAATTATTTAAATAGTATTAGCGCAAAAAATAAAGGTTTGTTTAATATTGTAAATTCACCGGTAAATATTGGTTTACCCGCCGCGCTTAACTGGTTGTTTACTATTTCAAAATCTCCCGTGGTTGTAAGAATGGATGATGATGTGGAGGTAAGTAACAACTGCTTTGAAGAATTGATTAAATTGTTTCATCTATTTCCATATGCCGGAATTGTTAGTCCAAAAATTATTATTGAAGAAGATCAAAACTTTAGTTTACATTATGCGGGGGTTTACGGATTTCCGACAAACATCAGCATTGACGAATATAAATTTATAGCTAAAACGAAAATAGCGGGCGGACCGTTTTTAATGTACAAAAGAGCTGCGGTTGAAAAAGCCGGTTTGTGGGATTTGGAGTTTTCGCCTACTCAAGTAGAAGATATTGATCATGCGTTTAGAGTTTATAAGGCCGGATATGATATAATCTATAATGGAAAAATTAAAGTAATACATAAAGATAAAGGTATTACCAATGTAAATGCTTTTAGAATTAACCGTGCCAAACTAATGATGAACTGGTTTTTGGCTAAACATAAATTAACCGATACTAATCTGTTTAATAAATATGAAGAAATTATAGAAAAATAATGCCGGGCTGGTAATTGTTGTACAAGGTTTAACCCGTTATTTATTTTATTGAAATATCCATTAATTATCTGCTTAATTTAGCTGCTCGCATAAATTCAAAAAAAAAATTAAAAAATTTAAAAATAATTTGCTTTTTGTTTTTATTTGTGTTAATTTTTCGACCAGAAAACGATAATGGTCGAAAAAACGAAATGAACGAAGAAATTAACAAAGACGAAATAATAAAAAGCGCAATAATTAGGGCTGCACAAGATCTCTTTAAACAATATGGTATATCTAAAACCACAATGGAAGATATTGCGAAAAAAGCGGGAAAAGCCAAAAGTACACTCTATTATTATTTTAAAAACAAAGAAGAAATATTTTTAGCTGTGGCAAACAAAGAAGGGGAAGAAGCAACTGTTTACATAGATGAACAAGTAGATAAGTGCAAAACAGCAACCGAAAAAATATTAGCTTATATGACGTCCTCAGTTTCCTGTTTAACACAAAAAATTAATTTATATAATGTTGTAAGAGGAGAGATAAGGGAATATTGGGGAATTGTTGACGAAATTAAGCGTAAATTTAACAATGAGGAAATAAACAAAATTGCAATGATTTTTCGTATGGGAATTAAAAATGGTGAGTTCAGACGTTTGGAAGATGGCGATGTTGAAATTTTGGCGTATGTTTTGGTTGTTTCTTTGCGCGGAATAACTGAAAATCTTATTTATGATAACCCATATCCAAATTTAGAATCAAGGATACATACTTTAATTGATATTATGATAAATGGATTAAAAAAATAATTTTTTTTGCCAAAATATCGACTAAAAAACTAATAACGTTTTATGTTCAATTTAATAAAGAGAAAATATGAAAAATAGTAAACTTAAATATCTTATTCTTAGTGCCGGTATGTTGTTTTGTACCACATTTATCGCCTGTTCCGATAATTCAGAAAAAGAAGAGGATAATAAAATAGGTGTAATAATTCAAGAGGTTAAAAAAAATACAGATGATGAACAAATATCGTTCAGCGGAACTATTGAAGCCTCCCAAACAACATCGTTAAGTTTTTCGGTTGTCGGAACCGTTGAAAAAGTCTATTTTGATGAAGGATCACATGTAAGTAAAGGAAGTTTATTGGCCGAAATAAATTCCGAAACCTATAAAAACGCCTACCAAATTGCTCTTTCAAGCCAAAAGCAAGCCGAAGACGCATATAAACGTTTGGAGCCTATGTATAAAAACGGTACTTATCCCGAAATTAAAATGGTTGAGTTAGAAACAAGTTTACAGCAGGCAAAATCCAATGCTTTAATTATGAAAAAGAATTTGGATGACTGCAAACTTTATGCAAACGCAAATGGGGTGGTTGGGAAAAAATTAATTGAACCGGGAATGAGTGCTGTTCCGGGAAATCCCGCTTTTATACTTATGGATATTAATAAAGTGTTTGTAAAAGTGCCTATTCCGGAAAATGAAATAAGTAAAATTAAAAAAGGGAATAAAGCAAAAATTCAAATAACTGCCCTTGATGAAATGTTTCGTGAAGGAACAATTGAAGAAATTGGAGTAATGGCAAATCCTTTTTCGCATACTTATGATATTAAAATTGCATTAAATAATTCTAATTTGCAAATAAAACCGGGAATGGTTTGTAATGTTGATTTAACGGGATTGGAAAAACGAACAAATTTAATTGTGCCAAGCAATTCTGTTTTGGTTGATGAAGAAGGTGTTAACTATGTTTATGTAACCAATGAAAATTTAACTAAAGCTATAAAAAAAGAGGTTAAAATAGGAGCTTTTACTAAAAACAATCTGGAAATTTTATATGGTTTAACTCAAGAGGATAAAGTGATTATTTCCGGTTACCATAAGTTATACGATCAAGCTTCTATTAAAATATTAAAATATACAAACAATTAACCGGCCAAATATGAAAAAGAACAATAATATAATTGAAGGTGCCTTACAAAACAAACAGATAAGTTTACTTATAGCCGGAATTTTAATGATCTTTGGAATTGTGGCTTTGTTTGTTATGCCAAGACAAGAATTTCCCGAATTTACAATCCGTCAAGGTCTGGTAATTGGCGTTTACCCCGGTGCTTCATCAAAACAAGTTGAAGAACAGCTTGCAAAAAAAGTAGAAAATTATTTATTCAGCTATAAAGAAATAAAAAAAGAAAAAACGTATTCCATTTCCAAAGATGGTATGCTGATAGTAATGGTGGAATTAAATGATAATGTACATAATTCAGACCAGTTTTGGTCAAAATTAAAACATGGGCTTGCCGAATTTAAAAGTACATTACCGCCGGAAGTTTTAGCTCTTATTGGAAACAATGATTTTGGAGATACATCTGTTTTATTGCTTTCTATAGAATCGGATAACAAAACTTATAAAGAACTTGAAGATTATTTAGAACAATTGGAAAACGAATTACGAAAAAATCCGGCTGTTTCTAAGTTAAGAAGATACGGCCTTCAAAAAGAACAAATAAGTATATATATACAAGACGAAAAACTTGCAAACTACGGAATAAGACCATTAACTGTTTTGGGTGCCTTACGTATGGAAAGCAGCGTAAGTTATGCCGGTGAAATTGATAATGGTAAATATATAATGCCGGTATATATGCCGTCACGTTACAATTCGGAAAACGATGTGGCTAAACAAATAATTTATAGTGATCCGACAGGTAGTTTGATAAGATTAAATGATGTTGCTAAAATTGTACGTGAGTACAAAGAGCCGGATTCGTACATAAAAACAAATGGTAAAAAGTGTGTTTTGTTATCGTTGGAAATGCAGACAGGTAATAATATTGTAAGTTTTGGCGAAGATGTTGATAAGGTAATAAAAAAAGTATCACAAAAATTACCTGAAGGCGTTAGTATAAATAAAATTGCTAATATGCCGCAGGCTGTAAAAGAATCAATAAATAATTTTATGTTTGAGTTTTTGATGGCAATAATTTCGGTAATAATTGTAACTATGCTTTTATTACCACTTCGTGTTTCATCAATAGCAGCCATTACAATTCCAATTTCAATTGCAATTACCATGGGTATATTATATGCTGTGGGAATTGAATTAAATACGGTAACACTTGCGGCATTAATTGTAGTGCTTGGAATGGTAGTTGATAACTCGATTGTAGTTATTGATGACCATGTTGAAAAATTAGATAACGGTTTAACCCCATGGAACGCAGCGTGGGAAAGCGCAACCGATTTATTTATTCCGGTATTAACGGCAACCTTGGCAATACTTGCAGCATTTATGCCAATGAATCTGTTTTTGACAGGTCAAACAGGTGATTTTATCTTCACATTTCCTCTTACAATAGGAATTGCATTATTTAGTTCATTATTAGTGGCAATGTTTATTGTTCCTTATTTAAATTTTAGATTTGTTAAAAAAGGATTAAAAGATCACAACAGTACTAAACCCGCAAAACCGACATTTTTAGATAAAGTGCAAAAAATATATGATAAATCTCTTGAATACGCTTTTAAATTTCCTAAAGGAGCTATTATTGTTGGAGTTATGTCGGTAGTTATTGCAGTTTTATTGTCAATTGTTTTACCGCGACAATTATTCCCAAAAGTAGAAAGAAATCAGTTTGCTGTAGAAATATATCTTCAGGACGGCTCATCGTTAAAAGAAACAGATAGAGTTGTTAAGTTTTTGGAAAATAAATTAATGAAGGATAAACGTGTAACAAACGTTACTTCGTTTACGGGGGAAAGTTCGCCGCGTTTTCATACAACGTATGCGCCAAATTTCCCGTCAAAAAATTATGCGCAGTTAATTGTAAATACGGATACAAAAGAATCGGCCTATAACATTTTAGACGAATATTATAAAAAATACGCAAATTATTTCCCAAACGCTTATATAAAATGGAAACAGCTGGATATGTCAATGTTTTCGGCACCAATAGAAATTAGAATTACCGGAGACAGTTTAAAAAGCATAAAATATGCAGCTGAAAGAATTTCCGCCTTGTTCCATAATGTAGAAGGTGTGGCTTGGGTTCGCAACGATTATGGAGATCTGATTGAGGCTGTAAATTTAGATGTTGATTTGGACATGAGCAACAGACTTGGATTTACAAAAAGCACAATTGGATATTCTATTGCAATGGGATTAAAAGGTATTCCCATAACTACAGTATGGGAAGGTGATTACCCGGTTGATATAGTAATGATGAAGGAAGAAAAACAAAAGAATAGTGTTGAATCTATAAAAAATCAATATATAACATCTCCGTTTTTAGTTGCTACAGTTCCTGTTCGGCAGCTGGTAAAACCAACCCCGGAATGGGAAGAAGGTTCGATAGTAAGACGCAACGGACAGCGTACACTTACGGTTAGAGTAGATGTTGACAGACATACTTTAGCTTATACTGTAATAGGAAAAATAAGACCGGTAATTGATACAATGAAATTTGATGATGGGGTTAATGTAAATTATGGCGGAGAAATAGAAAGCGAAATTGAAAGTTATACTCCAATGGCAATATCGCTTTTTGTGAGCATTGTGTTAATATTTTTTATTCTATTATTCCAATTCAAAAGAATAAAAACAGCAACTTTAATAATGCTTACAATGCCTTTAAGTATACTTGGAGCAATTGTAGGATTATTAATAACAAATTATCCTTTTGGGTTTACATCTTTTGCGGGAGTAATAAGCTTATGCGGAATGGTTGTGCGTAACGGAATATTATTAGTGGATTATGCCGATGAATTAAGATATAATCAAAATATTGAAGTTAAAGAAGCCGCAATACAAGCAGCCAAAAGAAGAATGAGACCAATATTTTTAACATCTGCAGCCGCCGCAATTGGTGTGGTGCCAATGATCCTTGGCGGTTCATCATTATGGGGCCCGTTAGGAGCTGTAGTATGTTTTGGTTTAATGTTTTCAATGGCTTTAACATTATTAGTATTACCAATATTGTATTGGTACTTTTTTAGACACGAAACTAATTTAGTTGAACAAAATTAAAGGAAATATGAAAAATTTAATAAAAGTATATATATATGTTTTAATGGCGACAGTTTGTATAGATTCGACTTTTGCTCAAACGTACTTGTCGTTAAATGAGTGTAAAAACTTAGTTTTAACTAACAATGTAAAAATAAAAAACGGTAAACTTGAAGTTGAGTCATCTAAACAAATAAAAAATGATGCTTTTACAAATTATTTCCCTACAATAGAAGCTGACGCTTTTTCTTTTAAATCGAATGATAATATTGTTAACATGAATATGCTGGGTATGCCGATTTCGTTGCTTGATAAAACAACCATTGCAACGGTAACTGCAATGCAGCCAATATTTGCCGGCGGGCAAATTATTAACGGAAATAAATTAGCAAATCTTGGTGTAGATGTTAACAATGAACTGCTTAACCTTACACAAAAAGAAGAATTGATAAAAACGGAAGAAAAGTATTGGCAGATAGTTTCGTTAACCAACAAATTAAAAACCTTAAATGATTACGAAACTTTGTTAAATAACTTATTAATACAGGTTAATGACGCTTACAATTCCGGTTTAATTACTAAAAACGATGTATTAAAAGTTGTGCTTAAAAAAAGTGAAATTGAATTAAATAAATTAAAACTTACCAATGGAATTAAACTAAGTTACATGGCATTTTGTCAAAGTATTGGAATTGAATATAAATCGGATTATGTATTAAGTGATTCGCTAATTACTTATAATAAACCCGAAAATATTTTTGAAGATCCTAATGTTGCAGTTACGGAAAGAGGTGAATATAGACTGTTGCAGCATAGTATACGTGCCGAAGAATTAAAAAGCAGTATGACACTTGGTGAATTATTGCCTACTGTAGCAGTTGGAGTGAATGGTTTATATATGGATATGTTAGATAAAAAAAGTACACATCTTTTATTTTTTGGAACAGTACGTGTGCCTATTTCAAAATGGTGGGGCGGTGCTTATAAATTAAATGAAAGAAGTATTAAAGAAGAAATTGCAAAAAACAGCGCAAAAGATAACGAGGAATTATTAGTTCTTCAAATTAATAAAGCTTGGAATGAATTAACCGAAGCAAACCAAAAGATATCGTTGGCTGAGGAAACTTTAAAACAGGCTGAGGAAAATTTAAAAGTAAATAACGATAGCTTTAAACAAGGAATTGTAAATGTTTCGGACTTGCTTGAAGCCAAAGCAATACATCAGCAGGCGCTTGAAAATTTGATAGATACAAAAGCAGAATATAGAATAAAATATATAACCTATCAACAGGTTACAGGAAATTATGTGAACTAAATAATATTTGCCCGGCGGAGAAAAACTCAACAGAACTCCTTAAATTCATTGAGATAGATTTCCCCCAAATAAATCTTCTCTGCCGGGTTTATTGTTTAGATTAGAAATACAAATTATTAAATACCCGGTGGAGAAATCCTCAACTGAAACCCCCTAAATTCTATTGAGATAGATTTCCCCTAATAAATCGTCTCCACCGGGATTGTTTTAACGTAAAAATCTGTAACAATCCTCAACACAGAAAATTAAAAATAATTTTTTAATGTTTTGAGTTTAGAGGATATTTGTTTAATTTAAATTAGTTAAAATTATAATCATACAAGACAATAAATTATGATACCAGATTTTCAATCAGTAATGTTACCATTACTACAGTGTTTAGAAGATGGACAAATTCACCAATTTAGGAGTTTGGTAGAACAAATAGCCAAAATTTTTAAACTATCAAACGATGAAATTCGTGAGATGCTCCCGGGAGGTTCTCAAGAGGTTCTAAATAATCGAGTTGGATGGGCATCGTCATATCTTAAAAAGGCAAATCTTATTGCCTCATCAAAAAGAGGCTATTTTAATATTACAGAAAAAGGCAAACAGGTTATTGCATCTCAACCCAAAAGTATTAACGTAAAATATTTGAAGTCAATTCCCGAGTTTTTAGAATGGCATAATAATTCTAGGATTAAAAAGAATAATTCCGTAGTGGCAAATGAAGAACCATTACTTGTGACTAAAACCCCCGAGGAATTATTGGAAGAATCATATTCTTTTATGAAAGAAGAACTTGTTTCGGAATTACTTGAGCAATTAAAAAATTGCACCCCGCGGTTTTTCGAACATATTGTTGTTGATGTATTAATTAAAATGGGATACGGCGGCTCAAGAAAAGAAGCCGGAGCAGTAATTGGAAAATCCGGAGATGGTGGAATTGATGGAGTTATTAACGAAGACAAATTGGGGCTTGACATAATATATATCCAAGCAAAAAAATATGATGCTACCGTTCCGATTGCAAAAGTAAGGGAGTTTGGTGGAGCTTTACTTGAAAATAAAGGTAAAAAGGGAATTATGATTACAACTTCAGATTTCCCTAAGAGTGCCTATACTTATGTAAATAAAACAGATCCCCGAATAATATTAATTGATGGTATCCAATTGGCAAACTATATGATTGAGTATAATATAGGGGTTTCATTAAAAACAAGTTATGAAATAAAAAAAATTGATATCGACTATTTTGAAGAGTAAAAGAATAAATGAAATTAGGTGGAGTAGTAACAAAACAATTATTAGAATTAGAAACTAAAATTGTTCAAAATGAATTTAGAACAAATGAAACTTTCTTAAATGAAATTATTGCAGATGATTTTATTGAAATTGGCAGTTCCGGTGTAACTTATAATAAAAAACAAGTAATAGAATTTTTGATAAAAGGGACTGATGCGGAAATAATTATTAAAGACTTTACAACAAAACAACTTGGCGAATTATTTTATTTGGCCTTGTTTAATACAATAACAACATTACCTTCCGGTCAAAAATCAATCGCAAAACGCAGCTCCATTTGGAAATATGAAAATAATAATTGGCAGATTATTTTTCATCAGGGCACGAAAGTTTAAAACATAATAATGGAACGCAGATGACACAGATTGGAATGATTTACGCAGATCAAGGGAATTTGTCCTCCAATGTAGTCCAATGAAGACCAATGTAAAAAAAAGAAAATATTTATGAACCATATTGAATAATTTATGTAACCCGCTGACGGGGTTATGATTGTTTTTGTTTTGTATGGTTACTAACATGGAACCTCTTACGAGGTTCTAAAAAATTATTACCTAAAAATTTTACCGTACTGACGCCGTGGGCGTCACCCGTTAATAACAGCTAAACCTGCCCCACCCAATTGTTTTGGTTTTTTATAAATGATTCCCGGATTAACGAATAATCATTATCAGGTAAAGGGCCTAAGTTAATGTAATTTATATTCTGTTTTAAGTGATTTATATTTGTTGTGCCCACAATACAAGTTGTAATGCCTTTAGTAAAAGCAGTAAAACGTAATGCGGTTTCAAACCAGTTAAAAGGTCTATTTATAGCCATTTGGGTAAAACGTTTCCAATATTCCTCAACATATTTACCGTATGGTTGTTCGTTGTATAACCATGGAGCATTTGCAATAGATCTTTTTGCAATTACGGCAATATCATTTTGTAATGTTAAAGGAAAAATATTATTAATATTGTGTTGGTCGCAAATATTAAAGGAAGTTTGAACAGAATCAAAAACACCGGAATTAACCGCATATAACAAAGCTTCGTTTTCACCGGAATAAGCGACACAGCGAATTTTTCCCTGCTCCTTAGTTTTTAACAATGCCGAAATAACTTCCCCTTTTTGCAAAGTATCAAGTTCACACGAATGGAGATGAACAATATCCAAATAATCGGTGCGGAGTAATTTTAAGGCTTCTTCTACTCCTTTAATAATACAATTGTAACTCCAGTCTGCTTCCCCTTCTATTCCGTACCCTAATTTTGTAGAAAGTACAAATTCTTTTCTGCGCGGAGAAATAAATCGGCCAATTCTATCTTCCGAAGCGTAATAACCACGAGCTGTATCTATTAAATTAATGCCGTTATCAAGCGCAAAATTTAATATTTCGTGTACAGTTTTATCTTCTATTGCAAAATCCCCTATTTCCCCGGCTCCAAAACCCAAAACTGAAACCTCTAAATCGGATTTGCCAAATTTGTTATATATCATTTAAGTTATCCATCAATTTTAATTAATAGTAACCAACAAAATCGGTAATAATAGATAAAATAACAACTATTTATTAGTTAAGTGGTAAAATGAATAATTTGTAATATCAACCCTCGTGATTATTTAAAATCTTAATAATTTGTTATAATTTTACATTTTTAGGGTAATTTATGTAATATGGCCGTAAATTTACATATCAAACTATGAGAATATTATGAAACGATTTTTTATGCTTTTAATTTTTGGTTTTATGTTTTTAGGTTCCAATTGTTTTCCCCAAACAAACAAACTCGACTCCCTTTTACAAATTGTAAAAAACAATTACGGTGTATTGGGAATGTCGGTTGCGGTTATTAAAACCGATTCTTTAGTTTTTAACAAAGGTTACGGTATACGGGATGTTGGCAGAAACTTACCAGTAGATAACAACTCAATGTACAGAATTGCTTCAATATCAAAATTTATTACAACAATGACCTTAATGACATTATGGGATGAGGGTTTATTTAACGTAAATGACGATATAAGCAAATATATAGGTTTTACATTACGTAATCCGAATTTTCCCAACGATACAATAACAATACGAAAACTGTTATCGCATACAAGTTCTCTTTTGGATGGTGACGGTTATGATACTTTTTTAAGTGCTACAGCTGGAACAAATCCACCCAAACTGGAAAGTTTATTAAAACCGGGCGGTGCTTATTATACTGCAAATATGTTTCAAACACGAAGTCCCAAAGTCGGTTATTTTGAATATGCTAATATTAATTTTGGTGTAATAGGCACGTTGATTGAAAAATTAACCGGAAAAAGATTTGATATTGTTGTGAGGGAAAAAGTATTAATTCCGCTTGGTATAAAAGGAAGTTTTAATATACAAGATATAGATGTAATTAATGACGTTGCTGCTCTTTACCGTAAATCGGGAAATGTATGGACAGCTCAGGTTGATAACTATAAAGGTGTAAAACCCCCCGCTCGTAATTTATCAAGTTATGTAATTGGTACAAACGGAATAATATTTTCGCCTACGGGAGGTTTGCGAATATCATCTGCCGATTTGGCAAAAATTATGGTTGTTCAATTAAACAACGGACTTTACGGAACAACAAGAATTTTATCGGAAGCCGCTGTAACTTTAATGCAAAAAACCGTATGGACTTATAACGGATCAAACGGTGATACAATGAGTGGAATATTTAAAAAATATGCGTTTGCCAATCATACAACAACGGATTTAATGCCGGGCGAAACATTAATAGGTCATCCGGGAGAAGCTTATGGTTTGGTAAGTGACATGTATTTTTCAAAAATTAAAGATTTTGGTGTTGTTTTTATATGTAACGGTGGTACTTTTACCGATGGCGGTTATAGCGGATGGTATGCCCTTGAGGAAAATATATATAAAGCTGCGCAAAAATCGTTAACAGGATTTATTACAAGTGTGGAAGAAAACAATAATATAGTTGCAAACAATTTTAAATTAATGCAAAACTATCCAAATCCGTTTAATCCTTCCACAAACATAAACTTCAGTTTAATAGCAGCCGGCCGTACTTCATTAAAAATATATGATGTTTTGGGGCGGCAAGTAACGGTTATATTTGACGAATATAAAGAAACCGGGAATTACAAAATAATTATTGATGCTGATAAATTAAACTTAAATTCGGGCGTTTATTTTTATCAAATGATTTCAGGCAACTTAAAAGAAACTAAAAAGATGGTGGTTTTACGGTAAAAGGCAAATTGAAAAAGATAAAATTGTTTTACTAAAAATAACTGTTTTCCTACATAGGAAAATAGGCTCAAATAGGAAAATTTATTGCTGATAGGTTAAAACAAAATTTTCTCTACCCCATTTTTTTTAACAGTACGTATAAATATTTTTTGCCAGTCTTTGCCTAAAAATTGTTCGGCATTATATACAACCAACGATTTACCAATAACGTTTGTATTGGCGTCAAGTTTTGTTAATCCCATTACACAACTTGGACAAGTTGTTAACACTTCCAGATCGTTATCAATTTTATAATTATTTATAATACCTTCTTTTCTTTCTCTAAGCGTATTTGCAATATCCGGCCTTGATAAAGCAAGAGTTCCCGCTTCACCGCAGCAGTTTGGGATACAAACAGGTTTTTGGCCGTATAATTCCGTAAAAGTTTTATCATATCCCTTATGTTTTAATGGAGTGTGGCATGGCTCGTGATAAAAAACAGGATTATTTTCGTTATTCGTTTTTGAGTATAATTTTTCTTTAACAATAAATTCGTTAATATCCATTAGCGAGGCATTATTAAAAATATTTTCAATTTCATATTTATCAAGCATTTCGTAACACGTACCGCAGGAAACTAAAACGGAGTTAAAATTAAGATAACCGGCAGTATCTGCAATACGATGAAAAATAACACGGTTTTCATAACTTCTTAAATCGGCTTGTTCAGTTTTACCGTTGGCTAAAAAAGGATATCCGCAGCATAAGTATTCGGGCGGAATAACTACACGTACTCCTTTGTTATATAATAATGCAATAGTTGCAAAACTGATTTCGGGAAACATTCTTTCGGAACCGCACCCGGGAAAATATACAACACTTTTTGTGGCGGGAATATTAGGATTCTCAAAACAATAAAACATGTTAGGATTTGAAAGTTTAAAAACCTCACGGATTGACTTTGCACCGCTTTTGGGGAATTGTGTTTTTAGAAGCTGATTAATTTTGGGCAATAATAAACCGGTATAATTTGAAATAGGTTTATTTATTAATGAAACAACACGCTGTGAATTATAACCGAATTTAAGCAGCCCGATTCTAAATAATTTATTAATAAAATATTTTTTTCGTCCCAAATAAAATAAAGCAGCGGATGTAAACATTTTGGGTGCTGTTTTTTTTCGGTGGACTAATTGTTTCCTCATGGTCAATGATACTTCGCCGAAATCTATTTTAACGGGGCAAGGAGTTTGGCATTTATGACACGCGGTGCAATTATCCGAAATTTCCCGTAAATTTTTAAAATTTTCAAATGATTTCATTTCAAGAGTTTGAGCCGAAAACAAAACCGCTTCGGTAACTAACCCCACGGCCAATATTTTATTACGTGGATTATACATCATATTACCCACGGGGTAATGTGTGTTGCAAACGGATTTACATTTACCGCATCTAACGCACGAAGCTATTGCTTGTGTTAATTGTTCAAGGTCGGTTGATTCTAAAATAATAGCTTCCCTTTCAAGCAAATTAAAAGACGGAGTATAAATTTGATATAAAGGGAAATTACTGTTTAATTTGCCCGGATTAAATAAATCGTCCGGATCGTTTTCTTTTTTATAAGTTTGATATTTGTCAAGTATCTCTTTATCAATAAATTTAAGTTTTGTTAAACCTATTCCGTGTTCGCCTGAAACAACGCCGCCAAGTTTAACAGCTTCATTCATTGCAAATGAAGCACATTCATCAGCTTCCTGCATCATCAAATAATCGTTGGAATGAACCGGAATGTTTACATGTACATTCCCGTCACCTGCGTGCATGTGTGTGGCAATAATAAGTTTACGGTTTTGTTCGGCAGCAACAACACTATTAAACTCTTCTAAAATGATATCGTAACCGTTAAAAACTTTAGCAAAGTATTTAATTACATCTTCTTCAAAAGAATATTTAATATCCCCATCTTGCAGTTTGTGGAATATCGATTTATCACCTGAATTTGTATCGGACGAAAAATCTTTGTCTAATTTTATTGCATCATATAAATATAAATAATTCTCTTTGATAGTTTTTAATTTTTCAACAAAAGATTCAATTCTTTCTTTTGGAACATCATCGTTGGAATTTTGCAGCAGATTTAATAAATATTGAATAATGTTATCAATTGTAGAAATAGAATTTGCAAATTCTTTGTTAAAATTTAACAGCTCAATATAATCAGCAAATTGGGGAAGTTTATCGAGAGGAATAACAACATCTTCGTTTAATTTAAAAGCGTTTGTATGTTTGGCTATTGCACCCAGATGTTTTCTGTCATTCCAAAAAGTCTTTCTTTCTTTTTCATCTTTTGCTGAAACACCTTCGGCATTGTAACCCGTTACTAATGAAACGACTTTTTCACAGCCGTCATTTAATTTGTTTTGGTCGTTGCTTTCAATATCAATTAACAATACAGCTTTTGGAATTTCGTTTCTGTTTGATTTATTTCTATAATTTATGGCATTAACATATTTTTCGTCAAAATGTTCAAGAGCAGTTAAAAACACTATATTATTTTCAACAAACATGTTATTTATTGCTACAATAGCGTGTGAAGCAGCAATCATATTGGTTCCAAAAAACTCCAAACACAAAGTTTTGCAATATTTAAAAGGAGTATATAAAACAAATTGAGCGGATAAAATAATTCCGTCCCCGCCTTCTTTTTGTACACCGGGCAAACCGTTTAACACCTTATTTGTAATATCCTTTCCTAAACCTTTTTTGCGGATATCAGTTCCGTTAAGTGTTATTGTTTTAATGATGGTTTCTTTTTTATGTTCATATTTTATAACATCAAAAGTAACAATATCGTTAGGTAATATTTTTCGGTAAGGATGATTAGTCCGTTTAATTGTTAAAATGTCCCCGTTTGAATCGACAATTAAAAACGAATAAAGATTATCAATTGCAGTTCCCCACATTACACATTTTTTACCGCCTGCGTTTTCGGCAATGTTGCCGCCTATTGTAGACGCCCACGAAGAAGTGGGGTCGGTTGCAAATATATATCCTTTTTGCTCGCAATGTTCAATAATGTTATCGGTAACAACTCCGGCTTCAACAGTTACAATAGGAAAGTCAATTCCGTTTTCGTTTACAATTTCAATATTACCAATGTTTGATAACTTTTCGGTATTTATAACAAGGGTTTTTTTGTTAACAGGTACAGCTCCCGCTGTTAATCCGGTACCACCGCCGCGTGGAATAATTGAAAGTCCTAATTTTTTTGCTGCTTTAATTAATTTGGGTATTTCTAAAAAAGTATCAGGATAAACCACGGCAAAAGGATGTTCAACACGCCAATCGGTTGCATCGGTTGCGTGGGTAATACGATGAAAAGGTGTAAAATGAACATTTTTATGTGAAGTAATACCGGTTAACGCAAAACTTAATCGGTTACGCAATAAACGTACAGCCGAAAAACTTTTGAAAAAATTGTCATTAACAACACGTATCTGCTTTATAATTTTTTCAACAAGAGGATTATCCTTTCCGTTGTTTTGTACAGTTTCAATTCGGCTTTGGTGGATATTTTTAAGCTGGGTTCTTTTTTTCTTATTATTTAAAAATTCCTCAAATAAATAAGGATTCCGTTCAATAATAAAAATATCGCCAATATTTTCATATAATAATTTTGCACTGCGCCCGGTAATACGATGGGCCCGGAGTTCGTTAACTATATCCCATGTTTCAGAGTTAAAATATTTAAGGACAATTTCTTTATCGGAAAATGATGTGTAATTATAAGTAATTTCTCTAAAACGAAAATCTTTTTTTAACATGACGTCTTTATTACTCCATTAAAGAAAGCGGACAAGTGCAAATAATCACTAATTTAATGTATAAATATACAAAAATATTAAATTTTAACATTCATTAGATATATAAAATCATTACAAAATGTTAATTTATGTATCCTTGTTTGTACATTAATTCGGCAATTAAAATAGTTCCTCCAGCCGCACCTCTAATAGTATTATGTGAAAGAACAATATATTTCCAATCAAAAATATTACATTCTCTTAATCTGCCGGTAACAGCGGCCATGCCTTTATCAACATTTCTGTGTAATCTCGGTTGAGGATATCTTTGATCTTCCAAATAAATAATAGGCTGTTTTGGTGCAAAAGGTAAATCCAGTTCTTGTGGAAGGGATTTAAAGTTATTCCAAACTTCCAATATTTGATCTTTTGTAGGTTTGGTTTCAAAATTTACCTGAACGGTTTCAGTATGGCCGTCTTTTACAAAAACTCTGTTTGTTTGAGCACTTATTGTAATGTTTGCGTTTGTCAGCTGATTATCCTTTAGCACTCCCAATATTTTGGTTGGTTCCTTTTCAAGTTTCTCTTCTTCTCCGCCAATAAAAGGAATAATATTATCAATCATATCAATACTTGGTATACCGGGATATCCGGCACCCGAAATGGCCTGCATTGTAACAATGTTTAATTGTTTTATTCCAAAATGTTTGTGTAACGGAGCTAAAGATAAAACCAATCCGATTGTAGAACAATTAGGATTTGTTACAATACAACCCAAACCATAATTTTGCAATTTTATTAACGATAAATGATCCGGATTAACTTCGGGAATAATTAAAGGAACATTAGGTGACCATCTATGATTTTTTGCGTTAGATATCACGATATGTCCCTTTTTTGCCAAATCTTCTTCAATTTCACCTGCTACTCCTGCATCTAATGCGGAAAATAAAACTTTGCTGTTAAAATTATCCGAACATGATTTAACGGTCAAATCCTTAATATCAACAGGAATAAATTTATCTTCAATCCAATTTACAGCCTCAAAATATTTTTTTCCGGCGGATCGATCGGAAGCAGCAACTTCAGTAACCTTAAAATAAGGATGATTTTCCAATAAGGAAATAAATTTTTGCCCCACACTTCCCGTTGCGCCTAAAATTCCAACGGATATTAGTTTGTTTTTCATAATTAAACCTATATATTTAATAATATTATTAACAAATAGTAAAAACAAGCTTGCGAGATAAATCTCGCGCAACAAATAAAGCCCCTTGCAATGCGTAATATCGCCACACATAAAGTAATTTAAATTGTAGCACGAGCTTCAGCTCGTAAGCTATAAATAAATCATTATAAAGAACAAGTTGCACATCGCTGATGTGCTGTATCGTTATGGGGTGTGTTTATATTACAAACGTGGAAAATCTATGATGTTCATATTATTTTCCCCTACAGAGCAGGTGCACGTAAATATAATAACACACCGTATAACAATGTTTATCAGAAATTATATTCAAATCTTTTTTATCAATAATCCCGAAGGGATGAAATTATTGTAGAAAAAAGACAAAACAAACAAATAAAACTCCGAAGGAGTGACATTGATTTTTAACACAATTTTAATAATAAGATTATGTCACCCTTTCAGGGTTCTATTTTGTTTACGTTATCCCTTGTTATAATAATATCTCCCCTTCGGGGATTAAAACATAACACACATAATGTAAATGAACAACTATTGCGGCACATAGCTGATGTGCTATACCGTTATGGGGTATGTTTAGATTACAAACGTGGAACATCTATGATGTTCGTGTTATAAGAGCAGGTGCACGTAAATATAATAACACACCGGATAACAATGTTTATCGGAAATTCTATTAAAATCCTTTTTATCAATAATCCCGAAGGGATGAAATTATTGTAGACAAAAGAAAAAACAAAATAATAAACTCCGAAGGAGTGACATTGATTTTTAACACAATTTTAATAATAAGATTATGTCACCCTTTCAGGGTTCTATTTTGTTTACGTTATCCCTTGCTATAACAATATCTCCCCTTCGGGGATTATAACATAAAACACATAATGCAAAAGAACAACTATTGCGGTACATCGCTGATGTGCTGTATCGTTATGGGGTGTGTTTATATTACAAACGTGGAAAATCTATGATGTTCATATTATTTTCCCCTACAGAGCAGGTGTACGTTTGTAATAACGCATAACCACACACAACCTCCACTACAGAGTAGTGGCACAAAACAATACTTATGTAGCGTATTACAATAATATCTCCCCGAATGAGAATAATAAACATTAAAACAAGCTCGCGAGATAAATCTCGCGCTACAAATAAAGGCCCTTGCAATGCGTAATATCCCCACACTTAAAGTAATCTAAATTGTAGCACGAGCTTCAGCTCGTAAGCTAAAAATAAATTCATACAAACCAAACTTGCAAGATAAATCTCGCACTACAAATTAAAACGATACAATGATAATACATTTGTGGAACTTCATAATTACACATACAAAACAAAGAACAACTTAACTTAATAAAAACGACTTAAAATCATCGTATTTATTGGACATCTTAACTGACACTTTTTCTTTTTCCAAACACTTATTTAACTCTTCCGGTAAAATTATATTTTCGGAAATAATTTTACTCATCACATCTGTAAATTTAGCGGGATGTGCTGTTTCCAAAATAATGGAATTATATTTAATATCCTGATTATCAACATAATCATGTAAAACAGCATAACCAACTGCACCATGAGGATCAATTAAATAATTGTATCTATCGTAAACTTCTTCAATAGCTGTTAATGTTTCATCATCGGATTTTGATCTGCTGAAAATTAAATCACTTATTAAAGAATAGTCGTTTTTAAATAAATCAAAAATTCTTGCAGCGTTACTTGGGTTGCCCACATCCATTGCGTTTGATAAAGTTAAAACGGAAGGTTTAGTTATAAATTGACCATTGTTAATATATTCCGCAAACACTTTGTTGTTGTTAACTGCTGCAATAAATTTGTAAACAGGCAGCCCCATTTTATAAGCAATTAAACCGGCGGTTAAATTGCCTAAATTACCGCTGGGAACAGAAAATACCAAATCCTTTGTTTTGTTTTTTAATTGCGCGTAAGCATTAAAATAATAAAATGTTTGCGGTAATAAACGAGATATATTTATTGAATTTGCAGAACTTAAATTTTTATAATTTGTAATCCCTTTATCGGCAAAAGCCGCCTTAACTAATCTTTGGCAGTCGTCAAAAGTGCCGTCTATTTCCAAAGCGGTAATATTTCCGCCAAGAGTAGTAAGCTGTTTTTCCTGCAAATAACTTACTTTGTTTGAGGGGTATAAAATAGTAACTTTAATACCGGGAACGTTATAAAATCCGTTTGCAACCGCGCTGCCTGTATCACCCGATGTGGCAACTAAAATATTAATATCTTTGTTTTGGTTATTTATAAAATACGACATTATTTTTGCAGTAAATCGCGCGCCAAAATCTTTAAAAGCAAATGTTGGACCGTGGAATAATTCAAGTATAAAAGTATCCTCATCAAGCGCAACAATAGGAGCATTAAAATTGATTGATGAATATATTATATCTTTTAATTCGTTTTCGGAAATGTCTTCTCCGCAAAACTCTTCGGCAACTTTATACGAAATCTCTTGAAAAGAATAAGAAGATATATTATTAAAAAAGTCTTTAGATAGCTGCGGAATATACTCGGGCATAAATAATCCGCCGTCATCGGCAATACCTTTTAATACGGCATCTTTTAAAGACACTTTATTATTTTTATTATTCGTACTGTAAAATATCATAATTAATCTCTATAACTTATAAAGTACTTTTGGTCCAACTTTGTTTATTGTTGAAACATAAATATTTGAAGAAAGTCCGGCTCTGTTTGCGGCATCTTTCATTCGTGCCCCAACATTATTAGCAACCATTAAAGAATTGGATAAAGCAAATATCGAAGGTCCCGAACCGCTTATGTTACAACCTGCTGCACCTGCTTCATAAGCAGCGTCTTTAATATCATAATAACCCGGAATTAACATTCCCCTTACCGGTTCAACAATAACATCTTCAATGGAACGCCCAATAAGACTAATGTCATTTTTATATAACCCTGCAACAAGCCCGGCTGTATTTCCCCAGTGTGTAATGGCTGAACGTAACGGAACATCAACTGGTAACAATTTGCGCGATTCTTTTGTGTTTATAATAATATTGGGATGAATAATTGTGCAATACAAATTGTCGGGAACAGGTAATTCTACAATATCAATAGGCGAATAACTGCGTATTAAAATAAATCCCCCAAATAAACACGGGGCAACATTATCGGCATGTACGGCACCGCTTGCAATCTCTTCACCTTTTATTGCGTAAGGTAAAAGTTCTAATAAACTTAAATTTAACTCAAACAAAATATTTGCAGCATAAGCAGCCGCTACGGCGCTTGCGGCACTTGAACCAAGTCCGCTTCCCAAAGCCATTTTTTTGTGAATTTCAATTTCAACTCCTTGTTGAATATTAAAATCTTTCATTAAAGCAGCAACAGGAGCTCCGGCAGTATTTTCGGAAATATTATACGATAATTGATTATTATCACCGGTGATTGTTTTTATTGTTAAACCAACATTATCAGTAAACCGTAACACAACTTCATCCCCCGGATTATCAATGGCAAAACCCATTGCATCAAAACCACATGCAATGTTTGAAACAGACGCGGGGGCAAATACTCTAATTTCTTTTAACATATAAAATCTCTTAAGTATAAATAATCACAAATTATGGTTAAAAATTATAATAATATCTAAATTATCTATTAATACGTTTAAATAAAATTTTTTTTTATTAATTATGATATCACCAAATCAGGCCTAAAGGCCACATTAAGTGGTTATTTAACCCCACGCCCTAAAGGACGTGGTTATTTAAAACAAAGAATTAGTTAAATAATTTATATTATAAAAAGTGTTCCTTTAAATAACCCCAGCATTTATGCTGGGGATTGTACTGAAAAAAAATCGGGCTTCAGCCCTGATTATTAAAACTAACTTCATTTAATGAATGTTTAGTTACACATAATCATTATTTAATAATGAAGATTATCCAAGGTTATTCACTACTTTCATTATATCGGCAAATACACCACCGGCTGTAACTACAGCTCCGGCACCGGGTCCTTGAATAATTAAAGGACGTTCAAAATAGTATTTGGTTGTTAAAACAATCATATTATCGTTATGGGTTAATCCGTAAAAAGGACTTCCTTTATCCACAGCTTTTAAATTAACAACGGCTTTTCCATCCGAATATTCTGCTACATACCTTAAAACCTTATTTTCATTAGCGGCTTCAATTCTTTCCCGTTCAATAATAGAATCATATTCTTTAAGTTTATCATAAAATTCTTCAACAGTATTAACATCAAAAAACTCACCGGGAATAAAATTATCTTTTTTGATATCATCTATTTCTAAATTACCGCCCGTTTCACGCAATAATATTAAAAGTTTTCTGACAACATCCATTCCATTTAAATCATCACGAGGATCGGGTTCGGTAAATCCTTTGTTTTGAGCTTCTTTTACAATTTGCGAAAATGATTTATTACCATCGTAATTGTTAAATAAATAACTTAAAGTTCCAGAAAGCACACCTTCAATTTTAATAATCTCATCACCACTTGCAATTAAATCTTTAATAGTACTTATAATTGGCAGTCCCGCCCCAACATTAGCTTCGTACAAAAATTTTGTGTTTCCTTTAATGGAATCCTTAATCTTTTTGTAATATTCATAACTGCCGGAATTAGCTTTTTTATTTGCAGCAACAATATTAATTCCCGATGAAAGCAACGAGGAATAATTATTGGCAATAATATCATTTGAAGTACAGTCAACAAAAATAACATTCGGTAAATTTAAACAAGATAAATTTTCAAAAAACAATGTTGTATCCATTGCGGTCGATTCTGTTTCAAAAAGTTCTTTCCAATTGGAAAGATCTATACCTTTGTTATTAAAAAAGATTTTTTTTGAGTTGGCAATACCTATCACTTTAATATCGGTAGAAAGTTTATCTAATAAATAATGCTGACGGTTTTTAATCTGATTCAGTAAAGTATCCCCAACAGTTCCAATTCCTGCAATAAACAAGTTAACTATTTTATGATCGTAAAAGAAAAACTCGTTATGAATTACATTTAATGCTTTTACTAATTCTTTTTTAGCAATAACCATCGAAATATTTAATTCGGACGAACCTTGTGCAATGGCAATAATATTAATTCCATTTTTGCCTAACGATTGAAATACTTTTCCCGCGTTGCCGGCTGTTAACCTCATGTTTTCGCCAACAACAGCTATAATTGAAAGGTCATTTTCAACAATAACTTCGTTTACTATCCCATCTTTTATTTCATAAACAAATTCGGCTTCAATTAATTTTTTAGCTTTGGCTTTATGTTTAGGCAATATGGCAATACAAATTGAATGTTCCGATGAAGCCTGAGTTATAAGAATTATATTAATGCCCGCAGAAGCAAGTGTGCCGAATAACCGTTTTGCAATTCCCGCAACACCAACCATTCCGGGGCCTTGAATTCGTAACAACGAAACTTCATCAATAGATGAAATACCTTTAATTCTAAAAATTTCCTTTTGTCTTTGGCTGCCAATTAAAGTTCCAATAAAATCGGGATTAAAAGTGTTTTTAATTCTAATTGGAATATCTTTAACCATAGCTGGGTACATTGTGGGCGGGTGAATTACTTTTGCCCCAAAATGTGAAAGCTCCATTGCTTCTTCGTAAGTTAACGAAGCTACCGAAAAAGCGTTTTTTACTTTGCGTGGGTCTGCTGTTAATACGCCGTCTACATCTGTCCATATTTCAATTTCTTCAACGTCAAGAGCGGCACCAAAAATAGATGCAGAATAATCCGAACCCCCTCTTCCCAAAGTTGTTGTTTCATTTAAGTTGTTGGAGCCTATAAAACCGGTAATAATTTGCAGATCGGTATTGTTGTTAAAATAATTTTTTATTTGGGAGTAAGTTTCTGTTAAATTTACTTTTGCATTGCCAAAATTATCATCAGTTTTAATTAGTTTTCGGCTGTCGCAAAAATTAGCGGAAATGTTTTTTTCAATTAAACAATACGAAATTATCCGCGCCGATAATCTTTCCCCAAAACTCATAACAAAATCCAATGTTTTGGGAGTAAGTTCCTTAATTAAATAAACACCATGTAATAAGTCGCTTAGTTCCTTTAATGTTTTATCTATAAATATCTCATATTCATCGGCACTTGGTTTTTCTATTAAATTAAATAACATTTCTTTATGTTTAATAAAAATAGTGTTATATAGATCTAAATATTTTTCATCACCTCGGGCAGCAACGGTACCGGCTTCAATTAATAAATCGGTTACTCCCTGAAAAGCTGAAAAAACTACGGCAATATTCCCGTTGGTTTTTAACGATTTAATTACAATATCAACAACGTTTTTAATCCTTTCGGAATTGCCGACTGATGAACCGCCAAATTTTAATATTTTCATATAGATACCAATTATAGTTTAAAACAAAAAAACCGACCTAGTAAGACTAAAGTCGGTTTATAAAATTACATAAAACACCAACTTCAGTCCCTAAATAAATTAGGGGTTATGGTAGTAAGGGTAACTGTTGATGTAGAGACTAAATTTATATTTAACATTATATTTTTTTTTTTATAATTAAATTACTTAAAACGTTTATTTTTGAACAAATTAATAAAACTATAATCATATATAAAATATATTTTTTATTAATGCAAGTACAAATATTTAGTATTCCCCCAAAATCAATAAAAATAATTTGCAATTCTAACAATATCAGCAAAAATACCGCCTGATGTTACTTTTACTCCCGCACCGGGACCTTGAATTATTACAGGCCGTTCGTTAAAATAAACAGTTTTAAAAGTAATAATGTTGTCATTTGAAGATAACGAATAAACAGGATGTGTAACATCAACCGATTCAAGCTTAACGGAAGCTTTCCCATTTTCGTATTTAGCAAGGTAACGTAAAACTTTCCCTTGCTTGTTTGCGTTTGACCATTTTTGTTCGTATAACAAATCCAATTCGTGCAGACGGTTAAAAAACTCGTCTGTTGAAACATTGTTAATTAATGATTCAGGTATTAAATTTTCAATCTCAATATCTTCCAACTCAAGCTTGTAACCTGCTTCGCGCACAAGAATTAATAATTTACGGGCAATATCAAGTCCATTTAAATCTTCGCGAGGGTCAAATTCGGTAAAACCTTTTAAATGAGCATCTTTTACAATAGCAGAAAAAGTATTGTTTTGGTCTAATGTATTAAATAAATAACTTAAAGTACCGCTTAAAACACCTTCAATTTTTAGAATTTTATCACCGCTTAACACAAGGTCTTGTAATGTACTGATTACAGGAATACCCGCACCAACGTTGGTTTCGTACAAAAAACTTACATTATATTTTTGAACTGCTTTTTTAAGCTGTAGATAATATTCGTATTTGCTTGTATTGGCTTTTTTATTTGGAGATACTATTGAAATTGATGAAGATAATAAATCCAAATATTTGTCAATAATTAACTCGCTTGATGTACAATCAACAAAAACCGAGTTTGGTAAATTGCTTTGTTTAATAGTATCAAAAAATAAATTAATATCACTTTGTTCACCTTTGGTTAATAATTTTTCTTCCCAATGGTTAACATCAATACCGTCATAATCAAAAAGCATTTTTTTTGTATTTGCAATTCCAACAATTTTAATATCAAGTTTTAATTCCTGATATAAATAATTAAGCTGGTTTTTAATCTGCTGGAATAAAGTTCTGCCAATTGAGCCGGTTCCTATTACAAAAACGTTAATTGCTTTGTAATCGGAAAGGAAAAAAGTTTCGTGTATTGCGTTAAGTGCTTTTGATTCATCTTTACGTTTAATAACAAGCGAAATATTCAAACGTGATGAACCTTGAGCAATGGCGGATATTTCTATACCGTTGCGGCCAAGTGCCTGGAATATTTTTTCCGAAACACCGGACATATTACGGATATTTTCGCCAACTACGGCAAAAATAGAAACTTCAAGATCGGCTTCTACACTGTTTATAAAACCTTCGGTAAGTTCATATTTTAATTCTTCTTCAATAAATTCTACGGCTTTTTTAGCCTGACTTTCCAAAACGGTAAAACAAATGGAGTGGCCCGATGAGGCTTGTGAAATTAATATTACATTAATGGATTCTTTGCCCATTACCTTAAATATTCTTCCGGCAACACTTGCAACATCTACCAATCCGGTACCTTGAATTTTTATTAAAGCAACATTTTCAATAGTGGAAATACCGGTAATGGCGTATCTGCTTGAAATTGCTGATGTTGTAATTTCGGTACCAACAAAAGAAGGATTAAAAGTGTTTTTAATTTTTATTGGTATAGATTTTACAAGAGCCGGACGTATTGTAGGAGGATATATAACTTTAGCCCCAAAATGGCTCATCTCCAAAGCTTCTTCGTAACTCATTTTTTCAATAGGTAAAGCTTTTTTAACTTTTTTAGGATCGGCTGTTAAAACACCATCAACATCTGTCCAAATTTGGATCTCCTCGGCATCTAAGGCAGCTCCAAATATAGATGCTGTATAATCGGAGCCTCCGCGTCCAAGAGTGGTTGTTTCGTTATCTATTGTGCTTCCAATAAATCCCGTTACAACCTGCAAAGAGGTTACATTTTCAAAATAATCTTTAATAAGTGTATTTGTTGTTTGAAAATTTACTCTTGCGTTCCCAAAATTGGAATCGGTTTTTACTAATTTCCGGCTGTCTAAAAATTCAGCTTCTATTCCGCTGCTAATAAAAGCACCGGCAATTATTGTAGATGATAACCTTTCACCAAAACTCATTAAATGATCTTTGCTTCTTGGTGAAAGTTCGCGAAGCAGAAAAATTCCATAAAGCAGTTTTTCCAAATCTTCCAGCAGTTTATGGACTTTATTCCGTGTTTGATATAATGTTTTACCGGTCACCAGTTTTTCAATGGCGGTAATATGAATATTTTTTATTTGACTGATAGTTAAATTATATTCCTCGTTACCGGAAGCGGCAAATTCACCCGCTGTAATAAGCTGATTGGTAATTGTTTGAAATGCCGAAAAAACAACTACTGTGTTTTCGTTATTATTTAAGCTTTCGGATACAATCTTTATTACTTTTTGGATTGTTTCCGGTTTGCCGACTGAGGAACCGCCAAATTTATATACTTTACGTTTCAATTTATTTCTCTGCTTCTGTTTTTATAATTTATTTTTTCTTGCCAAAACATTTAACTAATGCTTGTTCTAAATCTTGTATTAAATCGTCCGCGTCTTCCAATCCAACCGAAAGACGTACTAAACTGTCTGTAATTCCGCCTTGGAGTCTTTTTTCGCGCGGGATAGATTTATGTGTCATTGTTGCAGGATGACACAATAAACTTTTTGCGCCGCCCAAACTTTCGGCAAGTTTAAACAACTTTGTTGATGTAACAAATTTTACAGCACTTTCTTCCGTGTCTTCGTTAAAAGAGATGGAAATCATACTTCCGGGTAATTTTTGTTGTTTTTGTGCAACTTTATAATTTTTATGCGTTTTTAATCCCGGGAAATATATTTTTTTAATTTCTTTCCGTTTGGATAAAAAGTCTGCAATTTTTGAAGCGTTTGCGGAATGTTGTTCAACACGGATTTTTAATGTTTCAATACTTCTTATTAATAACCAGCTGTCAAAAGGACTTAATACCGCGCCGGTAGCGTTTTGTATATATTTTAATTTTTCGCCAAGTTCATCGGAGTTTGTTATTACTAATCCGGCTAAAACGTCGGTATGACCGCCAATATATTTGGTTGCGCTGTGTATTACAATATCGGCGCCAAGATTTAACGGTTTTTGGAAAATTGGGGATGCGAATGTATTATCAACGCATACCAATATGTTGTGTTCTTTTGCTATTTTTGCAATTTTTTTTATATCCGAAATCTTTAACAAAGGATTGGTTGGACTTTCAAGCCAAATGAGTTTTGTTTTTTCGGTTATTGCTTTTTTAACATTTTCGGCGTTTGTTGTATCTACAAAATTTACGGTAATACCAAAATTATTATAAATTGTGGTAAATAATCTAAAAGCTCCGCCATAAATATCATCAACGGCAAGTATTTCATCGCCGGCTTTAAGTAATTTTACAACCGAATCAATTGCGGAAAGTCCGCTTGCAAAAGCTAATCCGTTTTTACCGTTTTCAAGTTGGGCGGCTATTGTTTCTAATATTTTACGTGTCGGATTGTTTGTGCGTGTATAATCGAAACCTTTATTTACGCCGGGTGCCTCCTGAACGTAAGTAGATGTTTGATAAATAGGTACTGCAACAGCTCCTGTTAAAGGGTCAACAGGTATCGATTCCAATATTGCGGTTAATTCGTTCATTTTAATACTCCTTTATTTTATTTATATAATTTAATTTTAAAACAAAAAAACCCCGCTAAAAAACGGGGTTAAAATTTCTACCATGACTTTTTAGCACTATTTAACGTCGTTGCAATATGTCTATTTATCAAAATTTTCCAATGGTTTTATTAACTAACATAAAAACCATAATAAAAATTCGTTTGATAACAATAACTCGAGACGTGATGGGATTTAAAACAAAAAACCCGCCAAATAGCGGGTTTTAGTAAAAATAAATTTTGTTTGCTATTTAGCTATTTGTTTAATGTCGTTGCAATTTTGCGTTAAATCCCGACAGATATTTTTAAGAACTATTGCAACTATAATAAAAAAAAACGTTAAATGCAAAAAGTATACAAATTTTTACACAAATTATTTTATTGGTAAAAGAATATCATTGCTATTTGAAAATGAACATCTTATTTTATGAAAAGAATGTTTTTTGCATTTTGGGGAACAATTAAGGATGGTTTTTGAATATATAACTTTGATTAAGAATTATAATTTGAGGGAATTATGAAAAAGTTATTTTTAATATGTGTTTTTATGTTTTTGTTTGCAATACAAATATTGCCCCAAAATTGGCCTACTGCTCCTGAAGTTTGGAGTGAACCTGTTTTATTTGATTCGATTTTAAGCAGATCTTACGAATGCATTGAATCATCTTCACTTACACCCAATTTTGACACAATTTATTTTTCAACAACATGTATATACCGTTCTGTAAAAGTAAACGGTAAATGGAGCAAGTCGGTAAAATTAAACTCATACATTAATCCTCCAAACTCCGGAGTGCGTGATTGTTCAATAAGCCGTGACGGAAGGAGATTATATTTTTCCGGATATGGCGGTTACGGCAGCTGGGATTTATGGTATTCAAATTTGGATTCTGTAACAAATGATTGGGGCCCCGGTTATAATATGGGTCCCCAAATAAACTCCTCCGGTAATGATGCTTACATTTATGAGGTTAATAAAGACACATTATATGTTTTGCAGAATATTACTTCCTTAAATTATTATTCCTTTAATAAAAAAATAAATCAATGGTGTAAGATTGACAGTTTTCCACATCATCCGTTAGGTGGACCATTTATGTTTGGCGTTAATTTAACTAAAGATAAAAAAAAGATGTATTTTGGAATCAAGCGTTTTAATGAGTGGAGTTTAGATTTATGTGTATGTTATTGGGATACAACTATAAACTATTGGGGGAATGTTTATTATTTAAATACTAATACCGAACGAATTAAAGTTGGCAATACATATAAGCGTGGTGAAGAATGTTATCCGTGGATATCTGAAGATGGTAAAAAATTAGTATTTGCCTCAAATAGGGACGTTTCATTACACCCTGATAGCAGCAATTATTCCACTTTGTATATTTCTTATCTTTTAATAGACGAAAATGGTGATACTGTTACCTCGGTAGACAAAAATGAGACACCTGCAATAAAATCTTTTACGTTAGAACAAAACTATCCTAATCCTTTTAATCCAAATACTATTATTAAATATACAATAGCAAAAGAAGGAAATATTAAAATTATTGTTTATGATTCAATTGGCCGTAAAATAACCGAACTTGTTAATGATTATAAAAACGAGGGACAATACCAAATAAATTTTGAAACACAAAAATATAAATTGGCAAGCGGTGTTTATTATTACCAGTTAATATGTGGCGAAAATTATTTGGTTAAGAAGATGATATTAAGCAAATAAGGGAAAAGCAATTTTTAATTCTCAATTCTCAATTTTAATTAAAATTGTCTGAACAGTGATTTATGTGATTATGATGATTAATATGATATTTAAAATCTTTGTTCTTTTTGCACGTTAGACCTTTTACATAAAAAAAAATTCGCCTACGCTGTAGGCGCTATTTGCGTGGGGGTGGTGTATGGTTACAAACATGCTTCTGCTCTGCAGAAGGTTTGATAAAAACAATTATGAATTATGAATTGTTAATTATGAATTAAAAACTTTGAAAACAGATGAAACAGCCGGGAATAATTAATAATCGCAACACCCTTTCAGGGCTTAAACATTTTAGGCATTAAAATAATTCTTTGTGTTTTAGTCCCGAAGGGACGTGAGGATTGTAGGTGAAGATAAAAAACAACCATCCAAGCCCTGAAGGCGGCGACATGATCCACCGACATTAATCTTAAATTTGGATAAAATAATTAATAATCCTGTCACCCATTCTGGGCTGTGATTGCGCTTCCTTTAATTTACCTACAATCATATCACCCTTTCAGGGCTGAAACATTTTAGGCATTAAAATAATTCTTTTTGTTTTAGTCCCGATGGGCCGTTATTAAATTGTCTGAACTATGATTCTTATGATTATTATGATTGCCATGATTTTAATTTTCCCAAATGTGTAATCGCCTACTCTGCAATAATGTCACCCGTTCCGGGCTGTGATTGCGATTCCTTTAATTTATCTTCAATCATATCACCCTTTCAGGGCTGAAACATTTTAGGCATTTAAATGAATAATTTTTTTGTTTTAGTTCCGACAGGACGATATTAAATTGTCTGAACTATGATTCTTATGATTATTATGATTGCCATGATTTTAATTTTCCCAAATGTGTAATCGCCTACTCTGCAATAATGTCACCCGTTCCGGGCTATGATTGCGCTTTCTTTAATTTACCTACAATCGTAACACCCTTTCAGGGCTGAAACAATTTAGGCATTAAAATAATTCTTTGTGTTTTAGTCCTGATGGGCCGTTATTAAATTGTCTGAACTATGATTCTTATGATTATTATGATTGCCATGATTTTAATTTTCCCAAATGTGTAATCGCCTACTCTGCAATAATGTCACCCGTTCCGGGCTATGATTGCGCTTTCCTTAATTTACCTACAATCATATCACCCTTTCAGGGCTTAAACAATTTAGGCATTAAAATAATTCTTTGTGTTTTAGTCCCAACAGGACGTGAGGATTGTAGGTGAATATAAAAAACAATCATCCAAGCCCTGAAAGCGGCGACATGATCCCCCGACATTAATTTTAAATTTGGATAAAATAATTAATAATCCTGTCACCCGTCCCCGGCTATGATTGCGCTTCCTTTAATTTACCTACAATTATATCACCCTTTCAGGGCTGAAACATTTTAGGCATTAAAATAATTCTTTGTGTTTTAGCCCCGACAGGACGTGAGGATTGTAGATGAAGATAAAAAATCAACTATACAAGCCCTGAAGGCGGCGACATGATCCCCCGACATTAATTTTAAATTTGGATAAAATAATTAATAATCCTGTCACCCATTCTGGGCTATGATTACGATTCCTTTAATTTACCTACAATCATAACACCATTTTTGGGCGGAAACATTTTTTTAGTTAGAATTTTGGAGAAACTGGATGTATGTAACCCAAAACGACAAAAAAAATCCCTTCCTGTAAGCACAAAAAGGGATTATAAACACAATAAAAACTAACTTATTTCTTAAAACCGTCAAATGCTTTGTAAACCGAAGCATAAACATCCTCTTCAAGTTTGTACCAGCTGCTATGTACACCTTTTAAAAATGTACCGCCGTTGCAAATAAAAACTATTCCAAAATCTTTATCAACCGAATAAAACATGTCGCTTATTAATCCGTATGCCGAACCGGAATGTCCGTTAAGTGTTTCACCTTGAATAAGGTTTTGTATGGAATAATTTCCAAAAGCGTAGTTTAACATTTCGCCGCCCATTGTATCTCCGTTGGAGCCGTTAAATAACCATTGGCTTTTATGCATTAATTTAGCTGTGTTTTCGGAAAGAATTCGTTTGCCGTTTAATATTCCATTGTTTTTATGCATTGTCATAATTTTTGCCAAATCGGCAGCTGTAACACGTAATCCGCCTGTTGGCGAAAAAATTACACCATTAGTGCCAATTACATAACTTGAATAATTACGGTTTGGTTTTATACCTTTTAAGCTGTCGGTTTGCGGAATCCAAACAGAATTTACTTTGCGGTAAATTACAGATAAATCATTTACATTATTTAGATTGTCAACATTAAAACCGCCGGTAATTCCTAACGGTTCTAAAACATTTTGGCGTGCAACAATATCAAAACGTTTTCCGGTTAATCTTTCAATAATGGTGCCGGCCAAACCAAAATTTATGTTTGCATAAGTAAAATAACCGTCATTTGGACTTTTATCCATCCAAATATCATCGGTATAATATTTTCCGCCGGGTACAAATAAATCTGTTAATGTCGGAGGATTATCGGTTTTGGAAGCATTTAAAAAGTCATCGTATTTCGAGCCGTCTAAAATACTGCTAGTATGCGAAAGAAGTCTTCTAAAAGTGATTGTATCGTTAGGATATTTTGGATTCCGTAAAGAAAATCCAAGATATTTACTTACATCTTCATCCAGCTTAAATAATCCTTTGTCAAACAAAGTCATTAATGTAGTACTGGTAATCATTTTGGAAATTGAAGCAATACGGTACATGGTGTTGTCATCCACAGGCAGGTTTTTTTCAATATTGCGTAAGCCGTATCCTTTATAAAAAACTAAAGAACCATGATTAATCACCGCAACGGACATTCCAACAACTTCGTTTTCTTTAACCGCCGCTTTTAATAACGAATCCAATAAAGCGTTTTGAGCATAAAGGGAACTAAAAGAAATCAACAATACAAATAACATAACAAATCGTTTCATAATATTCTCAATAATGTGAAATAATAATTAATATATAAAATAAACTCATAATAAAAGTAAAATAAATCCGAATGAAAACATATAAATAAAATTCTCCGGTTCTATTTGTCAAAACCATCAAAAACTTTATAAACGGCTGTAAAAATCTGTTCTTCTAATTTTCGCCAGTTGCTGTTAACATCTTTTTTATAAATACCCCCGTTGCACATAAATACAATTCCAAAATCCTTTTCTTCGGAATAAAACAAACAGCTGATTAAACCGTAAGCACCGCCGGTATGCCCAATTAATGTTACACCGGGTAAAATATCATTCACAATAAATGAAGCAAAACCATAATTCTGAATTTTTCCAATTGTGGAATCACCATTTGCCCCGTTAAATATCCATTGGCTTTTGTGCATCATTTTTGCGGTTTCTTGCAAAAGAATTCGTTTACCATTTAAAATCCCGTTGTTCTTATGCATAGTCATAAATTTTGCCAAATCAGCGGCGGTAACGCGTAATCCGCCTGTGGGCGAAAAGATTACTCCGTTGGACCCTATAACATAGTTGTTTAGGTTACGGTTAGGTTTAACGCCGTTAAAATTATCGGTTTGCGGAACCCAAACAGAATTTACTTTTTCGTAAATCACAGATAAGTTGTTAATATCGTTTAAATCGTCAACATTATATCTGCCGGTTATACCTAAAGGGTTTAATACATTTTCACGGGCAACAAGATCAAACCGTTTTCCTGTAATACGTTCAATTAGAGTTCCTACTAAACCAAAATTTATATTGGCGTAAGTAAAAAAACAGTCATTAGGACTTTTATCCATCCAAATATCATCGGTATAATATTTACCGGTTGGTAAAAATAAATCGGTTAAAGCCGGAGGATTATCGGTTTTTGAGGCATTTAAGAAATCATCATATTTCGAGCCGTCCAAAATGCTGCTTGTATGCGAAAGAAGTTTTCTAAAAGTGATTGGATCGTTGGGATATTTAGGATTACGCAAAACAAACCCAAGATAATTACTTACATCGTCATCTAATTTAAACAAACCCTTATCAAACAATGTTAATAATGTTGTGGCAGTAATCATTTTGGAAATAGATGCAATACGGTATATAGTATTATCATCCACCGGTAAATTAAGTTTAATATTCCTTAGACCATAACCTTTATAAAAAACCAAGGAATCGTGGTTAATAACAGCAACGGACAACCCAACAACATCATTTTCTTTAACCGCCGCTTTTAATAATGAATCCAGCAAAGTGTTTTGCGCAAAAAGGGAACTATAAGAAATAAATAATACAAATAACATAACAAATCGTTTCATAACATAACTCATAATTATTTCATAAGGTGAATTACAAATTTACAATTTATTATGTTAATTGTTTACAAAATTATTTTTCAACTAAAATGAAAATATTTGTATGTTTTATATAATAAAATGATTTATTACCTTTACACCTTAAATGTAAATTATTAATTTAAATAGAGAAGTATAATGATATACCAACTATCAAAAGATAATTACACAATTAGCACCGACAAAACAAAATTAAATATAGATTCAGTTGTATTGCTTTTAGCTCAAACATATTGGGCAAGTGAAAGAACCAAAAAAGTTATTAATCTTTCAATCAAAAATTCGTTATGTTTTGGATTGTATGATGGTGAAAAACAGATAGGATTTTCGCGTGTGGTTACGGATTATGCCATTTTTGCCTATTTATGCGATGTAATTATAACAGAAGAATATCGCGGTAAAGGTTTAGGTAAATGGCTTGTTGAAAGTATAATGTTACATCCTCAATTAAAGGACTTAAAAAGATGGCTGTTAGCCACTCGTGATGCTCATGGTTTGTATAAAAAGTTTGGCTGGAAAGTAGTGGAAACACCCAATACCTGGATGGAAATATTTAATTCGGCAAACAAAAACACCTAATCTAAAACCTTTAGATAATATTTTTTTTCATCGGGTACAAAAGTATCAAAAATTTCCTCGTTATGCGATATTAATAATATACCCATTCCAAGTTTTCTTTTTTTATCAATCATATTTATTACTTTTTTGATACTTTCAAAATCCATTCCATTAACCGGTTCGTCTAAAATCAAAAGTTTGGTGTTTAACGCAAATCCCCGCAACAGGTTTAATTTTTGTTTTTGTCCGCCGCTTAAACCGGAAATCTTTTTATTAACAAAAAAATTGGAGAGCATATTGGTATCAAACAATTCCGAAAGTATGGTTAATATAGAAATACTTCTATTTATCTCCAAACCGTCAAAAACCTCTTTAACTTTAGATTTTTGATTTAAAGCTTCGTCTGCATGCTGAAAAACCATACTTGCAGCTTTTCCCCATAAATGTTCCTTCCAAAAACTTATGGGAGTTTTTTCGTCAACAGAATTTCCGTCAATAACAAAATTAAATTTTTCGGCATTTGTTAAACCAAGTATAATTTTGGCAAAAGTGGTTTTCCCAATTCCGCTTGGAGCTTTTAAATAAACCAAATCCCCTGGTTCAATTATTAAGTCGGTTTTAATTGTGTGGCTGCTATTTTTAAATATAGCCATATTTTTGCCGTAAACGGAAAAATCTTTATTAAACCATAAAATTCGTTTTTGATTGGAAAAATCAACATCAGCTACACGTACACCAATGCTTTTTACCCAATTTAAATATTCGGCGGGCAAAAAACTGCGTATTGCCAACTTTGTAGGGGCCGAATATAGCTCGTTAAATTCTATATAGGGTAAAAGGTCTTTATAGTTTTTATTTATAAAAGATAAAATTGAATAATCGTGAGTAATAAATGTAATAGTAAAAGGCTGTTTAATAAATTTATCAAAAAGTGCGTTTAAAAAAACATCTCTAAAAAAATTGTCTAAGTTACCCGTTGGTTCATCAAAAACAAATAAACCATAACCCGCTGTTTTTTTTCGCTGCATTAAATTAATTTTTTTTAATGCCATTAAACATAAAACACGCTGCTTTTCGCCCCCGCTGGGTCTATAAGGTTTAGGATAAACATTCAGCAAATTTTTTAATTCATCCCCGTCTGCACCTTTCCATAGTTTTTTTAAATCTTCAACATCGGAATCCGCTAAAGCAAGCTGCCCTTCGCTTAATTGTTCCTCCAATGTAATTAACGGATGTAAATGTGATGATGGTTCCTGAAAAACGAAAAAGCCGTTTTTAATTAATTCGCCGGTATCTTTATTTTTAATATACTTTGAATATTCTTGTTTGTTAATTCTGATATCCAGATCCTCGGGATCCAACAAACCAAAAATAGCTTTAGAAATTAAAGATTTTCCAATACCCGATTCGCCAAATAAAAAGGTAATTTTTTTATCGGCAATGGAGTAATTATCAATATTAACAAGTGTTTTATTGTTCTTTTTAATTTCTATCTGAAGCTTCAAGTCCATTATTTATCTGCTTATCCTTTTTACAAAACCGTTTGAAATTTTAAATATACTTAATAATGTAAACACAATAACAAAAGCAACGGAAATTCCTTGTAAATGTTTAAAAAACAAGTTAAAGAAATATAAAGGATCTGTTATTGTTTTCCCTAAAGCCAGTATATCCTGTTTGCTGTCCATCTTTGCAAGCAATCCTCCTAAAGTAATAGGAAAATTACTCAAGCTTACGTCATTGGAAAGTCCAACAGAAACAATAAAATCTATGCTGCATTGTAAAAACAAAGCAACGCCAAACAACGATAACAACTTATGAAATATGTTGGCAATGCTGTTTTTAAATAAAATTTCATAGTTTATTATTCTATATTCACTAATGCCGCAAACAAGCATTGCGGGATAAAAATCACTTTTTTTATAATGCTCAATACGCGCTTCAAGTTCGTCATATAATTCTAAAAAAACAAAAATACTGATAATAAAAGCGATAAAAATTAAAACAGAAATTTCGTTTTTAAATATCTCATCGTTTAGAATAATTGTTAAAATAATATAACCAATAAGCACACCAAGTATCTGCGGTATCGATCGTATTAGATTTATAATAAATGTTAAAATATAAAACCCGGTTGAATTATTGTTGGAACGAAGTTTATACGAGATATTAATAATTCCCCATGCGAGAATTATAGAAAATAATATTACAAAAAAGCCGATTACAAAGGAATTTAAAAAAGCCTTTTCTAACAATTTAAAAGCAGGAGCATTTAAAAATAATTTATCCCAAACAAGTAAAACCTGAATTCCAATAAGCCAAAACAATAACCATCTTATATCGTTTTGATCTTCAATATTCTTTAATAAATTAATTTTTGTTTTCATATTTTTTTGAATACCTGTAATACCAAAAGTCTACAAATAATTCCATCATTTTAACTGTAAAAAATATTAACAATACAATAAATATTACAACATCATATTGCTTATATAAAACATTTTGTAATAACTCGTAACACATATAACCTTGAATATTTAAAGCCATTTCGATAATAATAAGTCCTGTTATTAAAAATGAGGATAATGCTTTAATATTTAAAATGTTTTGATATTTGGCATTAATATAAATATGATGGAAAACATGATTTTGAAATTTTTTATTAAAATGAAATATTTTTACATACTTAAAAATAGAATCGTAATAGTTATTGCTTAATCCTTTAACTATTGCGGTTTCAACATATCCCGATTTGCTTTCGGAGGTTAATAACGAAAAAAACTTATAAGCATAATTAACAAGTAATCCGTTTGTAAATACCGCTAATAAAATCATAAACAAAACCGAATCGGTGTTAACGCTTGTTTTAATGGAATATGCAACAACGTATGCCGGAGAAAAAATTATAAAGTATGCTGCAATTTTAAATGCACCTTTAATTACAGAAATAATAACTTTTTTTAGATATTCAGTTTTTTCGGTTTTTGTATTTTCAATATTTTTATATTCTTTAAAGTATGATATCGATTCTTTTAAATACGAAGTTCTTCCCTGTTTAATTTTTACAAAACGGATAATAGCCAAACTTTGGGCAAGATAATGAATAATAATCATAACAGTGATGTATACAAATAAAAACACAAAATACATTCCCAAAATGCTTCGTATTCTTTTTGCGGTTAATCCCTTTTCCTCAACCCCGGTTTTTGCATCCTGGTTTACAAATTGACTTAGTCTGTATTCATCAATATCAAAAACAAGCATCCTGTTTTTTTGAAGATCTTTTGGGTAATAGATATTGAGAACATCGTTAAATAAATTTTTTTGGTAGGAATCGCTAAAGTCAACAATGCCTAAATTGTAATATTTTTTAACAAGTAAATTATTGTCTCTGGTTTCGGTCGATTTGGGTATTAAATAATAAACAAATATAAAAACTATAGTTACAAAACCCATACTGAATAGATGTTCTAATGCTTTTCTTTTCATCTATAAATCCTAAAAACCAATAACAATTTTATTTGTTAATGTTGTGACTTTTAAATTTGTTCCGAGCACAATATTTTCTAATTGATTAATTAAATATTTGTTGCTGTTTGAAAAACTTTTAATTGAATGCGAAAAAACAGCCTCAATGTTATTTCCATTTGTTTTAACTATCCAAAACGGAGGTTTTAAATTTTTGTTGTTATCTGTGTTAAAAAAAGCAAATAATTTTTTTAATAATTTATTACTTTCATCAAATTTAGAAATAATTTTAGTTTTTATTTCAGACGATAAAATTTTACTTCCGCCGGATTTTTTTGAGTTTAATATTTTAAAATATTCGCTATTATTACCGCCTAAATCAATTTTGCCATAAGTGTTATTTTTTGCGTTTTTACAATAAAATTGTTGGTTATCCTCAAAAATTCGTATTAATAAATCACCATGTTTTAAAAAATATTCTTTTTTGTGCAACATTTCATAAAAAGTTAATTTATTATCTGTTAAAACAACTATCGAATCGTAATAAGTCCTTTTATTATTGTAAAAAGTCCATTCGCCTGATTTGTTTTTATTGTAATAATCACCATTTGCATCTTTAACAAAATAAAAAGAAGAATTGTTTGTCTCAACTTCCATATATCCGCGTACACCGTCGCTAAATAATCCTGATGTCTTTTTTATTTGATAAGGTTTATAAGGAGTAAATAGTTGTTTTTCGTCACTGGATATAACTTGTTTAAATTTATTATAAATAACAAGATTTTGTGGTTTTTCAATAATCACAAAATCAGCATTAATTTGCGAAAACAACTGCAGCGAAGATAAAAAAAATAAAACCGTTAATAAGTATTTTGTCATGGTTGCAATAATAAACTGTTTTAATAATAAAAGCAACAACAATTAACTAAGGGATTACAAATGAATAGTTGTATAAATATAGGAAACCAAAAAATATTCCGTTAAACTTTATCATTAAGTATACGTATCAATTTATTTTAACTTATTTTAATTGTAGTTCGAGCTTCAGATCGAAAACCAGTTTTTGATAGTTTCCCAATAATAATTGTATCATTCCGCAAGATAAATCTCGCTCTACAAATAAAATATTTACTTCTCGAATGAGTAGTTATACTTTATCATGTGGTTAAAGCTTAACAGATTATTCAACCAAAACTATTTTTTCTTTTCTTTCCACTTTTCAATTGTAGAAAGTTGTGATGCTACACCGTACAAGTTAATACTGTTTTTATCAAATTGAGTACTGAAATATGCAAGTGATGGAACAGAAAACAACCAGGTGCCAAGTGTTAATTCGTTTTCCACAGCATCAATTCTTGCCGCGTATTCTTGTTTGTCTCCAATTTCACGGGTTGACATAAATCCGTAAATATAATCGCAAAACACCTTAAACTTTTCTGTTTCGGCCGAATTATCATTTAAGTTAATCCTGCAAAAATTATTATCACCGCGAAGCGATGAATAATCCAGTGATTTTAATCCGGCAGCGTCATCTTTTGTGCGTAAGTTGATCTTGTAAGTTTCTAAATTTGGTTCACGGAAAAATATATCGTATAAATCAAATAAAAAATTACTTCTATAACCCGTAAATGCTACAAGAACAGCGTCGTAATTACCATTTTTAATATCACTGTTTTGAACCGCCTTAACTTTAATTTTACCTTTAGTAATAGCCGGATCGTTTAATATTTCAATTAATTCCGAATATTCTTCTCTGTAACCATAATTTACACAAGCCGCAATTCTAATTGTATCCGGCAATACCGATAAATCGGGTTGCAAATTGTTTACAAGCGGTACAACAATTTGTTCTTCAACATAATATGTTGATTTTGGAAATACGCTGTTGTTAAGATAATCGTAATAATTGTTTTTATTCCCTTTATAATCAACAATATTTCTTTGTTGTTCGGTTCCAATTTTAAAGAAACGGTCAATTACTTTTTTATTATTAATTAGTCCTTTTACTGCAATACGTTGATTTAAGTTAAGTTTTTGGGTGTTAAACAAAACCGCAAAAAATGTAGTACTTATACTGGATTTATAAAAATAATCTTCTTTATCGGCAAGAATGGGAGAAATGGCTCCAAAAGGAGTGTCAAGCATAACGTTAATATTTGTATTGCTTAACTCTGTTGTAAAAGTACTGTTATCAACGTAAGGTGCTAAATTCAAAAAAGAAATAGCAGCCAGACCCTGCGGTTTTTTATAATAACTCGGATTCCCTTTTTCGTTAGGAATTGACATGTAATTGCCGGTACCGATATTATAATTTAGCGCATTAAGATCGCTGTTTTTAGGCAATATTTTAAATGATAAAACTTCTTTAATGTCAACTTCGGTCCAAATTCTATCGCCTTTAAACTTAAAACGTATAATATTTTCGTTATCGGGACCTTCAAAACCTATTTCATTCATTGCCTGGGAAACTAAAATATAATCGGGCGATAAACTCCCCAAACTTTGTATTCTGCGCAAGGTAAAATTCAAATCTTCGGCAGTAAAAACGGTATTTGCAAGCGGTGTCATTTTTACATCTTTGCCGTCAACTTCGGCTTTAAAACTATCGTGCCATTTAATATTTGGTTTTAATTTAATTGAAACAACATTGTTTTCATCAACTCCCATTAATTGGCCCAAGCCGTCTTCATAAACAATTCCGCTTGCATTTGCTGAAATGTTAAACAAACCGTCAAACTGAACTTCGTCAAGTTTATCGGCAAGAGGATTTGAATTTGGCAGATGAGGATCAACCGCTGGTTTTTGGTGCGATATATATGGTATTACAATTTGATCTGATAAATCTTTTCTAAAAACAAAATACAGAACAAGCCCAATTATTACAACGGAAACACCCGAAATAATCATTACTTTTTTATTTTTCATCTTTTTCCTCGTCACTATAAGTATAATTAATTTTTCTTAATAATAGGTTTTTGAGCCATTGCACTTATTTTAAATACCTTATAACCGGGGTATTTAAATCTTACTTCAAGTATGTTTCTACCGTCTTTGTCCATTTGAACAGGAGAAATTTGGGTTTCATAATCATTTGATGAAGTTGGAGCAGTTATTTTTACACGTCCTTCGTTTTTAATAATATTATTATTAATTGTTATTTTTTCAAACCATTGTTCTTTGTTGGAATTTTTAGCTACTTCATCCGGCAGTTTTATGTTTATATCAAAAACCGGAAATTGCGCATCCGAAGGAATTTGAAGACGCAATTTAAACATATATTCATTCATTCCGTTTTTATTTGTAGTAACAGGAAGAACATATACTTCTCTGTAATCCATAGGTTTTTTAATCCATTTGGGAACATTAATATCACATTCTTCAATTATAGTTTTAATTGTTTTATCGGTTCCTTTATAATAGCGGCCATGTTCAACTATTGCCCGCGCTTTATCAACGCCGCGATTGTTTATGTTTTTAACAAAATCCTGATAAATATTACGAACGGCATTTTCAGGCAATTGGTAATATTTCATATTATCCAAATAATTTTGTATTTGGGCTCTTTTGTCTTCTAGGTCAGCGCTTCCTTTTGATGAAAACGATAATTGGTAAACAGGAACAAACGAAGAATCTTCATACAAAGCTTTTACATTTGTAATTGTCATTTGGTTGCGGGCAACAAACGAATCGACTGATACTTTAGATATCCTCTTTACAGATTCAAACAGTTCGTCTTCACATTGGTTAACGGCCTGATTTTTTTTGTATTCAGCGTTTTTATTGTTTACAAATCCATTTTCATTAAATAAATCTCTTAATGTTTGTTCCGCTAAACCAAAGCCGTACTTTTTCATATTGCTTTTAATAATGCTTTTTTGTTTTTCAATATATAAATTATCAAGTTCGGTATATTGGTTTAATAAATAGTCTAACTCTCTGTTTTGATTTAAAAGAGCTTCCATTTCTTTGTATCTTTCTTCACGTCTTAAATTGTTTAGTTTTGGAACTAACGTTTCGGCAACTTGAAAACCTAGTTCAAGTCTAACTATATTTCTGTTTGCACTGGTAGCAGCTTTATTAATTAAATTTGTGCAGTTTAATCCGTTAAATCGTTCCACATCTACAGGTTCAACGGTCGGGATTATATCTTTCATTTCCCTGACTATATCTAATACTTTAGGATAAAAGGCATTATTAGGCCATGAAGGAGTATTTTTAAATTCATCCTTCATTTCTTGTTCTTTTTTTGTAAAAGCCTCAACTTTTTTTGCTTCTGTATCAAATTTATTTACATATTCTACCAGGTCGGCAAAATCGGTTGGAATAACTTTTGTACAAAGTTTATATAGTTTTTCTACATCGTTAATTGAGGGATTAAAATTTAACGGCTTAACATCATTTTTTTTCTCTAGTAAAGAATAATAATAATTATAAGCACCTGCTAACTTTTGAGCAAACTCTTTTTTAGCTTTTGCGGTTATTCCCGCAGTATATCTGTTTGGATAAGTCAGTAATTCTAACATTTTATTGTTTGAATCCAAAAATATGCTTATATCGTTGTCGGATTCATTCACGCTTTTAAAACATGATAATACAAGGTCGTAATTTTTTAAAAACTCAAGTTCATCATCAACATCACCGCGTAAATTTATATAATTTTTATAAGCAATATCACCGCTGTTTGCAATATTATCCGGAAAAATATTATTTAACTCATCCAATTCCTTATTCATCGATTCGATATTTTCCCGTCTTTTGTTTATTGCGGAAAGTTCTTTGTCAAAATCGAAATTGTCAAAATTATAATTAACGCTAATTGCCTTATAAATGGACCTATTAGTAAGATTATCATTAAGTATTTGTTTATAATCGGCATATTTTAACTCAAATTTAAGTCTCCATATAGGTGAATATCTATAATTCATACTTAAAAGCATATCATTTTTTACATCTTCAATTACCCAATAATAAAATTCTTTATCTTGGCCGATTCTATAAACAAGCAAACTATCAATTCCGTTGCTTTCATCATTTATTTTTTTTATTTGTCCTTTACCGTCATCAAAAAAATCCGTAAAATAAGAAGTGATGGAATTTTTATCTTTTGTGCTCAATACAACATAAAAATTCTTTTCAACAGCTTTTGGGAATTTAATGAAATATTTCCCCGATTTCTCGAGTTCAAAATTTTCATCATCGTCTTTTAGTTGGATATACCCTTTTTCGAGAGGACTTAATTCAGGATCGGGTTCCAGCTCCTTAAATGTTGAACAACCAACCGCATAAAAGACTATCAAAATTAAAACAAATTTCAGTTTCATAAAAAACTCCGTTTCATTTATTACTTCTCATTTAAATCATAATTAAAACACAGTAATTTATCAAATTATTTTGTTATAATAAAGGCTTTAATATTGTATGTGATTTAAAATACATTAATAATACCGAGCAGTTGGGGTAGTTTTTATGATGTTTTTTTTATTTTTTTAATGTTTATAAAGCAAGTATTTTGTAAATTGTTGATGGATTATATCAGATTAAAAGATGATAAAAATATGACCGAAAATGCTCTTATCGATAGAATAAAAATATTAGAGGACGAAAACAGCAATCTTAAAAAAGAACTTGCAGAATTTAAAATCAGCCGACCTGATAATTTTGATGATAATACTAAATTTAGAAGAATATTCGATTCATCCCCCGATGCAATAATCCTTATAGATATTAAAGGACTTGTTGTTGATGTTAATGATAAAGTGTGTTATTGGCTTGGGTTACAACATACTCAATTAATTAATAGCGATGCTTCGAATTTGCCGATATTTACCCTTAAAAGCAGAAAAAATCTTTTTGCTAAAATAGAAGAACATAAAAAAGGTATATCAATACATCCTTTTGAAATTGAGGTTTTTACAAAAGAAAATTTGCTTGTAATAGGCCTGACTAATATTGCCACAATTTATAACGAAAAAAAAGATCCTACAAATTATATAGTCCATATTTCCGATATTACCGAAATGAAAGCCGCCCAAAAAGCATTACTGGAATCAGAAGAAAAATTTAAAATTGTATCCGAAAGCAGCGGTGATATTATTTATCGTTTGAAATATGAAACGATGGAGTATGATTATCTGAATCCGGCTTTTGAAAGAATAACCGGTTATTCGCTCAATGAAATTAATAAAGTTAAGTTTCCTTCTATTGTAAACAGAGTTGAAACAATTGATGAATATACTCTGGAACAAATGAGAAACAGAAGAATTGAGCGAAATATTGATGAATACAATGCCGATTATCTTATAAAAGATAAAATGGGTAATTTTAGATGGCTTCGCGATCACTCTAACCCATGGTATGATGAAAATGGAAAAATAATTGGCTCAATTGGTATTTTGGCCGATATCACAAATCGTAAAAGACTTGAAGAAGACCAAAAAAAATATGTTGAAGAGTTGGCTTTAAGCCGCGACATGGTTGAACAACATGCTTATGAACTTGTTGAACTTAATCTTAAATTGGAAGAAAGCGAACAAAAGTTACAAGAATTAAATGCAAGCAAAGATAAATTTTTTTCTATTATTGCCCACGATCTTCGTTCTCCGTTTACAACATTAATTGGTTATACTGAAATAATTGAAGAGGATATCGAAAAAATAAGCAGAGAGGAACTAAAAGAATCAATTCATACAATTTATAACACTTCAAAAAAAATTTACAGCCTTTTAGAAAATTTGCTTAGCTGGGCTAGAATTCAAACCGGAAGAATGCCAAACAATCCGAGTGTGTTAAAACTTTTTGATATTTGTTTGGATATTATTGGTCTTTTTGAAGAAAACGCTAAATCTAAATCGGTTTTTCTCAATAGTTTAGTTCAAAAAGATGTTTTGGTTTATGCCGATTTGAATATGGTTGATACAGTAATCAGAAATCTTGTATCAAATGCTCTTAAATTTACTCCCGAAAATGGGACTATAACTATTAGCGCAAAACAAAATGATGGTTTTGTGGAAATCTCTATTATTGATACAGGAAAAGGGATTAAACCGGAAAATTTAGGAAAGTTGTTCAAAATAGATGAACATGTTACAACTCTTGGTACTAATAACGAAAAAGGAACGGGTCTTGGATTAATTTTGTGCAAGGAGTTAGTTGAAGCCAATGGCGGCAACATTGGAGTAAAAAGCACATTAAATGTTGGCAGTAGGTTTTATTTTACGTTACCTGTTCAGGTTGTGAAGTAATTGTTATATCATCTGTTCCCGATTTTGTTTGTGTGGTATCGGTTGTATTAGTCTTTTCGGTTACTTGTTCTGAGTTGCCAATACTGTTTTTAGTTGATGTTTCAGTTGTGTTTTCTTTATTTAGTTTTTCAACAGCTTCGTCAGTTTTTTCATCAATTATTTCTTGTATTGATAGGTTCATTTCCAATTCTTCATTATCATTAAGGTTAATTTTGGTCTCTTCTTCCACAATGCGTTTTGGTTTATATAAAATTTCTTCGGCATCTTTCTTTTTGGTCATTAATTCTTTAAATAAAGCAAAAGAAAGAATCATATAAATTAGCTCTTTTAAACTTTGGCCCGGTTTAGAAGAATCATCCATACTCATTAAATCTTTTAAATCTTCATCTTCAAAAACAATTCCTGTTAGTTTTTGGTCTTTTTTGCGCACAATATCAAGTACTCTTCCAACCACCCTTTTCATAAATTTAATTATATCTTCTTTTGATTTGCTTTTCTGAACTGAAAGTTCGCTGCTGGTTTTAAAGTTAAACCCAAAATCAACTTGGTACTTTTTGGTTTTTGTAACTCCATCTTCAGTAACATCTTTTGAATAAATAAAACTAAAATTTGATTCTAATTTTTTTTCTTTTAACGAATAAAACCCGTTGGCATGTAAATCAATTACTTCATTATCCGAATATGCTAAATCGAATTTAATACCGTCTTTGGTTAAAACGGCATTTGAACCTCCAATAACAAATGGAAGCTGTGAGACTTGTTTACCAATATCGGAAATTGCAGATACGTCTTCAAAAGTTGAGCTGGAAGGAGTAATATTTGAATTGGTTTTTAATAATTTATCGGTAAAATACAGAGGTAAATTTATAGTATTATCGTATGAATTTATATTAAGGGCCATTTTCCACATCCTTGTGTTTTTTCTTATATTATTATCGTAAATTTTATAAAATTTTAAAGAGTTAAGTACTTGAAATATTATAAAAAAATTCGATAATATAATTATAAACCAAAAGTTACAGTATTTGTATCATTTAAATACATATTAAGATTGTTTATTAAAATAAGACAGTATTTGCTTAATAAAACAGTTTTTAATGCGGTTTTAAGCACTTATTTTTGGCATAAAAATTTCAATGACAATTAATAACTTTAAACATAGGTGATTATATGAACAAACATATTAATACATTTTTCTTTTTTCTCCTATTGGTTTTCGGCCTGTTTGTTTCAACTAAAATTGAAGCACAAAAGATAGGCGATTATCAAGTAGATTTTTTAGGAGTTACTTATAACTATCAGGCAAATACTACTACTTTTAGTTATAAAGTAACCGGAGACGGCAGCGGCAAAGATTTGTCGCATTGGGTTGTGGCTTTATGCAGCGGACATCATGTCGTTTCTTCAAATTACAATTATGAAGTTAATACCGATCCTCGTACCGGCGTTTATGGAATTAAATGGGATGTTTCCGTTTCTATTGGCGGTTCCAAAACATTTACATTTACACTCTCCGGTATTTACCCTACCGCCAGTGTTCAGGCTGCCGTTAAAGCCGGAACCACTTCTTATTATGGAAATATTACAGGACCTTCTTGTGACGTATTAACTCCGGCTGCTTTAGGCAATAAAGTGTTTTTAGATTTGGATCAAGACGGAATTCAAGATGCTAATGAACCCGGCGTAACCGGTGTAACCGTAAAATTATACAATTCTTCGGATGTCCTTGTTTCTACAACCACAACTTCAAACGTTGGTATCTACAATTTTTTAAACCTAACCCCGGGCGATTATTATGTTAAATTTGAATTGCCTGCAGGTTATGCTTTTACCTTAAAAGACCAAGGTGCTGATAACGAATTAGATTCGGACGTTGACGTTACTACCGGAAAAACTGTAGTTTCTACACTTGTCAGCGGTGAAACAGATAATTCCTGGGATGCCGGAATTTATGTTTTAACAGCAAAAATTGGAAATTTTGTTTGGAATGATGTTGATCATGATGGAATTCAAGACAGCAATGAAGCAGGGATTTCGAACATAACAGTTTCATTATATGACTGTAATAATAATTTTATTTCTTCTACTGTTACAGATAACTTTGGTGTCTATTATTTTGAAAATTTAACCCCCGGCGATTATTATGTTAAATTTAATCTTACCGGTAGTTATGCTTTTTCACCTAAAAACCAAGGAAATGATACCGGATTGGATTCCGATGCAGACCTTTTAACAGGAAAAACAACTTGTACTACACTTGTTGCAAACGAAACAGATTTGAGCTGGGATGCCGGTATGTATATCCCTGTTCCACAGATTGCCTCAATAGGTGATTATGTTTGGTTTGATACAAATAAAGATGGTATTCAAGATGGAACCGAAGCAGGATTATTTAATGTAACAGTTAAATTATATACTTGCGATAACGTTTTTGTTTCAACAACAACAACTAATAATACAGGGAAATATCTTTTTGAAAATATTCCTGTTGGCGATTATTATGTAAAATTTATTTTGCCTGATAATTATGCTTTTAGTCCAAAAGATGCAGGTGCAAACGATTTAACAGATTCAGACGCTGATTTAACAACAGGAAAAACAGGATGTTATTCACTTGTTGCCGGTCAATCAAATTTAACCGTTGATGCCGGAATGTATGAAATACCTCAAATTCAGCAATCAGATTTGAGTTTGGTTAAGACAGTTAGCAAAAACAACCCTGAACCTGGCGAAACAATTACTTATTTGTTAACTTTAAGCAATGCTGGTACTTCGGCAGCTACAGGCGTTACGGTTTCGGATGTTTTACCTAACAGTATTGAATTTTTATCTGTAACTCCTTCGTTAGGCACTTATGATGTTATTACAGGTGTTTGGACAGTTGGAACAGTTAATGCTAACCAATCGGCTACACTAACAATTACTGTAAAAGTAAAAGATAGTGTTGTGGGCAACAGTATTGTTGATTTTGGCCCCGCAACCGGATTTAACGTTTTTGTATTAGGAAATATAAGTCAGCCTTCATCTGATACAGAAGGTAAACTTGCTGCCGGCGGCGATGCATATTTTTCCAATTATAGTATTGGATATCCTTTGCCAAACTCTAATGGTGCTGAAGATGTATTAGTTGTTGGTGGAAATCTTACTTTTATCTCCGGTGGAATTTACGGTGGTAATGCAGTTTATGGAAATAGTACAAACTTGCCGCAAATGGTAGTAAGCATTACAGATGGTGTTTTAAGAAAAGATTCACCAATAGATTTTGTGGCTGCTAAAACACAACTTCAAGATCTTTCTACACAATTAAGCACAAACGCAACTAGCGGTGTTGACAGTGTGCAATACGGCTGCATTTATTTGACAGGAAACAATCCTTTTATAAACGTGTTTGAAGTAAGCGGAGATGTTCTTTCTGCTGCAAACGACATGCGGATTAATGTTCCAAACAGTTCGGTTGTTTTGGTAAATATAAATGGTCAAAGTATTGAATGGAAAGGCGGTTTAGTATTATCCGGTACAACCACCACTAATGTTTTATATAACTTCTACGAAGCTGATCATTTGTCAATTCATAATATAGATGTACAAGGAACCGTATTTGCTCCTTTTGCAGATGTTAATTTTGCAAGCGGTGTTATTAACGGTCAGTTTATTGCAAATTCTATGGTTGGAATTGGACAATTTAACAACTCGTTATTTGTTGGAAACATACCGGGAGAAGTTAATATTGTTAACGTAGCCGAAGTAAAAACTTCAGATCAGTTAGATCCGGATTCGACACCTAACAATGGTGTAATAACTGAAGATGATTATAGTAAAGTTGTAGCAATTGTTAATTACGCAACTAATCCTAATAACGGAAATACACCTCCAAGCGGAGCAACATGGCAGCAAGTTACTTCTTTTGCTTCTAATGAAATTATTTGGACTTTAACTTTTGATATGCAGGGAAATTTGTTGGCCGGTACCTGGGGTGGAAAAATCTACCGTTCTAACGATGCCGGAACAAATTGGACAAGAATTAACGAAACTATGAATGTTGCTTATATATGGGGTATTGGAGTTGACAGCTTAAATAACTATTATGCCGCAACAAATTCAGGATTATACAAAAGTGCAAACGGTACAGACTGGACAGTTATCGGTTTAGCCGGACAAGATGTAAGAGCTTTTGCAATTGACAGAAATAAAAACTTGTATGCAGGAACATGGGGACTTGGAATATTTAAATCAACCGATAACGGAACAACTTGGGTTGAATCGAACAATGGTTTAAATAGTCTTGCAGTTCATGCATTAACAGTTAACAGTGCAAATGATATCTTTGTTGGAACATTTGGAGGCGGTATAAGCAAAACACACGATGGTGCAGCAAACTGGCTGCCAATAAACGGTACATACAGTTATATATGGGCCCTTGGTGTAAACTCCGATGATATGTTGTTTGCAGGTACATACAGCAACGGTTTATATACTTCGCAGGATAATGGCGTTACCTGGTCACATGAAAACGGAATTAGCAGTAATTATATTTATGCTGTTTCTGTTGATACTTCGGATAACGTATTTGTAAGTGCATGGGACGGCGGTGTATATTATTATTCCGAAGTTGTAACCGAATCCACATGGAAGAATTTTGGTATGAACGGTTTTGGTGTAAGCTCAATTGTAATTTCTCCTGACACACGTTCACTTTATGCAGGTACTTCGGATGGCAGAGTTTATATAATGGATAATCCTCTTACAGAAGTAAAAGACGTTAATGTAATTCCTACTGAATTTTCATTAAGTCAAAACTATCCAAATCCATTTAACCCAACTACTACTATTAAAGTAAGTGTTGCTAAAGCCGGTTATTACGAAGTAAAAGTATATAATATTCTTGGCCAATTGGTTAATGTTCCTTTTAAGGGTGAATATACACCGGGTAATTACCAAATTACTTTTGATGCCACAAATTACGCATCAGGCGTTTATATCTATCAATTAACAGGCAGCAATATTAATTTAAGCAAGAAGATGATGCTGATAAAATAGTTTCAAATGATACCGAAGTAAGGTATCAAAAGATACCGAAAAGAGGAAATAAAATAATATAAAGATCAAAAAGAATCAATAGGTATCAAATCAATATATTGTTGAACGACTCTTTTTGAGAGTCTAGTAACCAAAGAAATAGTTTCAATACTATCAAATTTACTATGAAGCAGTTGGACAGCGAGAAAATCTCTAATATAGCGTTCAACTGCTTCTTTAGAATGATTAGTTCTTAGACAAATTTTAGGCGTAGTATAACCATTCAAATAATCAGCAATAATAATTTGTTTATGAGTTTGTCCACCACCAATAAGTTGAACATTACCTCTTGTGGGTAAGTGTATACCATAAAGACTATAATATTCTCTAACATATTCCGCAGCAGAGTTTTCATTTACATGTAAAAGAGTAGCCAAATCAAGATTTGAAAGTAAAGCACCTTGGTCAAAGGCTTGATTAGTCCATCTTTCGCATTTTTTAATTCTAACTTCTCTATGATGAAGAGGTATTTTCATATCTTCAAGATCAGAAGTAGTAATAAAATCGAGAATAATAGGAATAAGCTTAGTTTGAGCCATAGTTTTAGCCTTTTGCGGAAATTCATCAATTGGGGGAGCCAGCCAAACAAATTGACCTTCCTTTAGGAAAGAATGGTCATGGAAAAGATAAAATTGTTCAATGATATTAAGAATATCAGAAATAATAGCGGTTGCAACAATTTCGCCTTTTTCAAAACCATACAAATTAAGAAAGCGATCAATAAGAATATGTTTAAGAGTTTTACCTTTTAACCTATTGGATCTTCTTACTGAAATAGCCTTATTTGAATGATCACGGGTATCTCTAGGGGTAAATTTTAAGCTATGATTAATATTCATTTTGATCCCCGCCATATTTTTTTTTAATAGCCTCAAAAATGGCTGTAAGTTGTGGATTTTGCAGATCTTTGTACTTGTGGAACAGGTCAATATATTCTTGAATAAGCCGATTTGAAAAGCCGGTGGCAATTCTAATTTGGTCAATATTCATTTCTTTTTGGTTTAGAATAATAATTCTTGCAAAATCTTGAATATATCGTTGAACAGCTTTTTCGGAATGATGAGTTCTTGCTTCAATCTCGGAGAATTGGTAACCTCTCAAATAAAGAGAAAGAATTTCAGTTTTATGAGTAGTTCCTCTACCCATGTCATGAATCCAGCCGCGAGTAGGAATAACAAGGCCATTTCGTCTAATATCAGCGACATCACGTTTAACAGTAATTACTGATGTTGTTAGTAAGAAGGCAATATCTTCATAAGAAAGGAGAGCCCCTTGTTCAATAGCCTCTTTTGTAATACGAAGCAGCCTAGCTTGTCTAAGACCGGATAATCCTTTGTTTTTATAAGTAGATAGATCTGCACTTGGATTGTGCAGAGTTAAAAGAACAGATACTTTTCTGCAACTTGAAACAGGTTTACCGGCAGGTTCTCTGTCATCTATTGCAAGATAATGTACTTGACCGGAAGTTAGTTGAATATCGGAATGTTCTTGAAAATACTCCTTGATTTGAGTAAAATAAGCCTCTGCAAGTATTGGGGTTAAGTTAAAATCTTTTGAAATACTGTTAATGATGGATGCACGTATGCTTTTGCTTTCCATCCGTTCTTGAAAATTTGAGTCCATTAGTACCTCGGAATTTTATTTGTAATTTAATTAACTTTTCCTTTGGTATCAAATGAGACTAACTATAAATAATTATTAATTATGAATTGTGAATTATAAATTATGAATTAAAACCCGCAGTTAAGTAATTGGCTGCGGGTTTTTTAGTTTAAATGAAATTACAAGAAAATATTAAAATTATATTCATTGCTATTGTGTGTTGTTTTTTTCTATTTGCTTTTAAATAATTATTACTTATTTTAAACCTAAATATTATTTATTTGAGGAAATAATTAAATATTTGGCAATGAGGTAAAAGTGTATTTTTTATTATATACAAAGGCTTGGGTAGGTTATGGGGAAAGATGGCAAAACTACAAAGCAAAGGTTACCTTATTGATTATTCTTGACCTATTTATTGTTTGAATAGATAGAAATAATAATCAATTTTTTAAAAAACAATTTGAGGCTTGTATGAAAAAGTGCTTTGTTTTATCTTTTTATCTTTTTAATTACATTTAGTAGCATGTTCGGGCAGTACCAAATTGAAAAAGAAATAATTGATCCTGATCTTCCGTTTAATACTACGGAATCTGAAAGAGACTTTGGACAACCCGGCGGCATGTATTTACCATCAGTAATGACCTCTACTCAAGCGTTAAGAGCACTAATAGTATTTGTACAATTTAAAGATGACTCGTTAGATTTACCTGCTTGGGTAAATTGGCCTTTAAATCAAAAACCGACATCATGGATGGGTACAAATATTATAGACCCTGACACTTCAACAAACTCCAATAATTACAACTTAACACATTATTATAATATTATGAGTTTGAGAAAATTTAAATTGATTGGTAATTGTTATTATATAAAAACACCAAATACACGGCAGCAATATTTACAAATGGGGTATAAAAGAGCTGACATAAATAAACAGCTACTGATTATGCTTGATGACAGTTTAAATTACGATTTATATGACAAATGGGAAAAAGATTTCGAATATACCCAAAGCTGGGGTATGGATGATTATATTGATATGATAATTATGATTTATAGAAATATTGAAGAAGATACTCGGCCTTTTGGAAAATTGGCTTTTCAACTCGGTTTTGGTGAAAGAACAATTGAACAAGATTCCACACTACAATACGATACCACATATATTAAGTGGTCGGGTGTTGCTAATCTTGGCGTAAATGGAGGCGAGTGTTATGTTGAAGATGAACAAAAAATCATTGATTTTGAAAGTTGGGACGGGAAAATGTCGGGGATTACAGTAATGTATGGTTATAATGGTTTAGATTTAACCCGTAATGTAATTGTTCACGAAATTGGACATCACTTAATCGGGGCAAAACAGCCACATATTTCTGATGGAGGTTGGGGAATGATGTCGCAATATGGAGGGAGAAGCCAAATGGTTAATTCATACGAAAGGCATCGGCTTAAATGGGCAACCGCAAAACAATACAACTATAATCCAACAAATCCAATTGCTTTAAATGACTATATAACAACAGGCGATGCCTTAAGAATAAAAAATACCAATGATGGGCCGGAAATGTTCTATTATTTAGAAAATCACCAACGACAAATTGGATTAGATAATATTGATGGAACAAACGATGGGAAAGGTGTCTATGTTATTGGCCAATTTAGTGATTATGAAAGTGGTACGAAGTTCATAAATGCACAAGGTCGACACAATTGGAAATGTTATGGTATGGCTACTCTCCCTGCTTCTTCAACTGAGGTGCCGGTTTTTATACGTGGGGTTTCAAATAAATATGGCTTTTTTGATACTGAATCTGTTTTGGATGGAAATGTATCGGGACTGATACACGCTTATCGTGATACAGTTAATGATAGAAATCTTTTTGTAAAACTTTTTAAGGGAGATGGACTTGATATGATGAAACCCGAATACGTTGATGTTATGAGTTTATATAGTAATCCTCCGGTTAATGGTGTATCATTTCAAATCATTTCTGAAAATAATCTATTAAAAGTTAAACAATTTGTTGCTTACGGTACTTTATTAAGTCCTCCGCCATCTCGACCGCAAAATTTAAAAATTCATATTGTTAACCGTAATCCAGTTTTAACTTGGGATGCAAATAAAGAACCGGACGTGATTGGAAAAACCACAAAACGCGGAAAATATAAAATATATAGAGGTACAGCATGGATGCCAAACAATTTAATGACAGTTCCAGAAATTACCTATTCCTATATTGGTTATGTTAATCACCCTACAACAACTTTCACGGATGAAGATTATACTATTACCGGTGGCGGGAATGATAAGGTCTTTTATAAAGTTACAGCTGTAGATACTACAAATCTTGAATCAACTAAATCCGAGTTTGATTCAGTAAGATATGATTGGAGAATACAAAAACAAAACGATTTGGAAGAAAATTTAACTTATGAATTAAATAATAATTATCCAAATCCTTTTAATCCTGTTACAACTATAAAATATACAGTCCCGGAAAATGCATTTGTTGAATTAAAAGTATATGATATTTTGGGTAGAGAAATAAAACAGCTTGTAGGCGGATATCAATCGTCAGGCAGTTACTCTGTTGTTTTTGACGGGGAAAATTTTTCAAGTGGAATTTATATATACAAATTAAAAGCAAATGATTATAATTTTACTAAAAAAATGGTATTATTAAAATGAAATTACATATAAAATGTTTGTTTGTTTTGATATTTTTAATTAGCGGAACTAATTTATTAAGTCAAGATAATCCAAAAAATTATCCGCAGCTTAAAGATTTTTATCCGTATCATTTAAATGATGTTTGGCAATACTTTAGTACTCAAACCGGTACTTTTACCACTAAAAAAATAACACGAATTGATACATCACACGAAACAAATAGTCATTATATTTATTACAACAATAGCATGTATTGGGCTGATAAAATAGTTTTGGATAGTAGTTTGGTATATTCCCGTGTTTATTCAAAACCGTTATACCGGTTTAATATACCGCTGAAAACCATATGGAATATTGTAGAGGATGAATTTTGGATGATGTATTCTTATGATTCGGAAGTTATGATAGGAGATGAGATAATTGATGAAATTGATTTTGATTGGAGCTTTTGGTATTGTCCAGATACTTCACAGATTTTTGCGGCTTCCGGGGATTATTTAGTTAAAGGTATAGGATTATATTCACACTGGTGGGAGGGTGGAGAAAAAACATTGAATGGATGTATAATTGACGGCGTGGAGTATGGCATTATAATAGGTGTTGATGTTGAAGACGAATTAACCCCGGTTGATTACAAAGTAACCATAAAAAACTACCCAAACCCGTTCAACAACCAAACAATAATAAAATATACAATACCGGAAGCGGAATTTGTAAATATTACAATGTACGATATGCTTGGTAGAGAATTAGAAGTATTAAAAAACGAATACCAAAATGCGGGAGTTTTTTCAATTCCATGGACTGCTAAGGGGTTAAGCTCAGGTGTATATTTTGCAGTAATAAGGTTTAAAAGCCAAATGTTAACGCAAAAAATAATATACCAAAAATAGAAAATAATTTTGAATTCTTAATTCCTAATTTTTAATTAAAAACCAAAGAACCGCAGATAAGTAAAATTGTTTGCGGTTTTTTTGTTGGTTATGGGCGGAGATTTATTTTAATTTTAACAAATAAAAATCATGACAATCACAAAAATCAGACGAATCATAGTTCAGACAATTTCGTTTCATCGCGTCTGGACTAAAACAAAAAGCTAATGCTCAAACAATACATGTTCACAAACCTTCTACAGAATAGAAGCATGTTTGTACCCCCGTCCCCACCCACACAAAACCCGCCTACAGCGTAGGCGAATATTTCCCCATATGTTTTAGATTAGTAAAGATGTTTCAGCCCTGAAAGGGTGTTACGATTGTAGGAGAATAAAAGAAATGAAACAGCAGCCCGGAACGGGTGACATGATAGCGGCTTTTTTTAACCAATTGGCAAATTTAATATTGGGGAATAAAGTCGCCGCTTTCGCTACAATCCTCACGTCTCTTCAGGACTAAAAGCCTGTACGTAACCATGCAATGGTTGCTTCATCTGTCTTCAAATGTTTATAATTCACAATTCAAAATTCATAATTCATAAGCCGGACAAGCCGGAACCAAAAAAAAAGCATATATTTGTAAATTCAAATTAACAAACAAATGTGAGCAGAACAATGGCAGAGACAAGCTCGGATTTCCATTTGAATAACCAAAGCAAAATTGCCGGCACGGTCAATTGTTTGGACAGGGTTATTATTCAAGGTTCCTTAAGCGCATGGGGCTGCCCTTACAGTATAAATTCATTCCTAATAACCCAGGGTATTAAGATAACAGAATATAGGGCATATGCATTTGGCAAAAATAATGCAGTGCGTGCCCGTATTGAAAAAGTTGCCTTAGAAAACAATTGCCATATCGTACATATTAACAGCCCGAAACGATTTGATAAAGAATATCATATCCAACAAATTTTACTGAAACGCGGAAATAAAGAAGGAATAGTTCAAATCTATTCTTCAATGGAAATTTGCGATTGTTATAAAGAAAATTATGATAAAGCGAATAATAAATGTTCCCTTGTTTATGTTACAAGTAAATGTCTGCATTATTACATATACTTTATCGACCGCCAATTTGGACTTTGCTTTATTAGAATCCCAACATACATTCCTTTTCGTATTCAATTCTATATGAATGGACATAATTATCTTGCCAACAAATTAGAAGCAAATAATATTAGTTTTAAAATGGAAGATAATGCATTCTCTTTTATTAGTGATTATGACCTTGCAAATAAATTAAGCAATGATATTCGTGCAGAAGATATTCATGCTTCTCTTGATGCAATAATAAAAAGATATATTCCCTTTTTAGAAGAAACTAAACAGGTCTATCGTTGGACTATTTCTCAAGCCGAATATTCAACAGATATTATTTTTAACAATGATAACGAATTACAACTACTTTACGACCAATTAGTAATTAATTGCATTCACGCTGTGAAACCTGGCAATGTAGCTACTTTCTTTTCAAGGAAATTAGCTCCAAAGTACAAACAAGATGTTGGAGGTAATTTTAATCTACAAATCCAAGGAACTCGGATTAAACACCACATGGGTGTAAATAGTATAAAGATGTATAACAAAGGTAAAAATATTTTGCGTATCGAAACCACAATTAACAAAATTACTGAATTTAAAATCTACCGTATGGTATCGCAAAGAGATGGTAAACAAGTCAGGAAATTAGCTGATATGAAGAAATCAATTTATAGTCTTTTTGATCTCTGCAAGTGTTGTCAAGCTGCTAATTTTCGCTATTTAGATTACATAGCCACTTTTGATGATTATTCGGAAGGGAAAAAGAACATTGATAAACTGTCCCAAAAAGTTAACGATAATGGTCGTTCTTCAAGAGGATTTAACCTTTTTGATCCTACTGAAGCACAAATATTATTGGCTACTGATGCAGGCGAATTTAATATTAATGGGTTTAGGAATAAAGATATTAGAAATAAACTCAATAATACATTTTCACCACATCAAACTTCACAGATCATTAAGCGGCTTTTACTTCACAAGATTATTAAAAAGGTTAAAAATACTTACAAATATTATCTGACAAAATTTGGTAAACAAGTACTGGCTGGTGCTCATATTGTCAAAGAACTTTTAATTATTCCAGCTTTAGCTGTTTAATCATTACCCTTTTTTTTAATATTGTGACCATTTTGCGTTCAACTTAATTGCTAACTGAATAATTCATAATTATGTTTATCAAACCTTCTACAGAATAGAAGCATGTTTGTAACCACGTCCCCACCCACACAAAACCCGCCTACAGAGTAGGCGAATATTCTTTTCTAAAGCAGGAGGTTGTGTGTTTTATTACGGGTTACAGACATGGAGTATCCTCAAATATTTTAGGGAGGGTAAAGATGTTTCAGCCCTGAAAGGGTGTTATGATTGTAGGGGAATAAAAGAAATGAAACAGCAGCCCGGAACGGGTGAAATGATAACGGCTTTTGTAGCCAATTGGCAAATTTAAGGTTGGGGAATAATGTCGCCGTCTTCGGGGCTTTGTTTATTTGCGTTTCTGTTTCGCTACAATCCTCACGTCCCTTCGGGACTAAATCGCAAATAATTATTTTAATGCCAAAAATTTTCAGCTCTGACTGAGTGAAAGGATCATTAATTATTCCCGGTTGCTTCATCGGTCTTTAAATGTTTTTAATTCATAATTTATAATTAATAATTCATAATTGTTTTTATCAAACCCGCCTAAAGCGTAGGCGTTTGTACCAATTCTTTTTTTATATTATTAACATATTCCGAAGCACTTAATGCGGCAATTGTTCCGTCTGCAACTGCAGTTGTAACCTGGCGATATCTTTTTACAATTGAATCCCCTGCCGCAAACACACCCGGAATGTTTGTTTCCATATTTTGCGAAACAATAATTTCCCCATATTTGTTGAGGTTTATATCATTCCCTAGCTTTTCGGTATTTGGCACATAACCGATAAATATAAATACACCGTCAATACTAATCTCTTTTAATTCACCGGTATATAAATTTTTTACAACAACCTTTTGTAAACTTTCCTCACCGTAAAAACCGGTTATGGTCGATTCCATTATAAAATTGATTTTACTGTTGTTTTTAGCTTCGTCAATATAATGTTCAAGAGCCTGGAAATGATCGAACTGATGTACCACAGTGACCTTTGAGGCGTATTTGGTTAAGGATACTGCTTCTTCCAAAGCCGAGTTCCCGCCGCCTACAACAATAATCTCTTTACCGGTAAAAAAGTCGCCGTCACAAGTTGCGCAATACGAAACACCTTTTCCTTTGTAATTCTCTTCGCCAACAACACCAAGCATCCTCGATTTGCCGCCTGTGGCAATAATAACAGCATTTGAGGTAAATGTTTGTTTATTATTAATCTCAACCGATTTAATTGATTCTGTTAGATTAAGTTTAGTAATTTTAATATTACTTTTAATAACACATCCAAAGTTTAAGGCTTGTGTTTTCATGTTGCGTGCCAGTTCATAACCACTTATTGAACTAACCCCCGGATAATTTGCAATTTCGTGGGTTAACACCATTTGTCCGCCAACGGCACCTTCGTTAAGCATTAGGGTTTTAACTTTGGCGCGTGATAAATAAATACCTGCTGTTAAACCGGCAGCACCGGCACCTATTACAATTACATCAAAATGATTTTCCATTGTTTTTCCAATTATTTAATAATCCCCACGAGGATATTATAGTTCTTAATAATGTTCAATAATGTTTGGGCACAAAAGGGAACAATAACATTTTCGTTGTTCCCTTTATAATTCCCTATTATTCAAAATTATTTTCCAAAATTTGCATCAAGTATTTCAGTAACTTGTTCGTTGGATTGAATACTGCTTGTTGCTTTTACAACTTTGCCTTTTTGGTAATAAACAACAAAAGGTAATCCTGCAAAACCTTTACACTCAGGTAAATTTCTAATTACTTTTGCGTCTGCTGTATCAAATTCCATATCGGCAAATTTTACATTTTTATATTCTCCTTCAAGCTCTTCCATTACTTCATAAACAGGAATACACATAGGTCCCATTCTTCCGCAGCATATCATTACGTTTTCGTTATTGGCTAATAATTCGGCATGATCTTTTTCCGATAATACATGTGTTAAATTTGTGCGTAACATAAAAATCTCCATTTAATTTTGTTTTTGTATTTAATACGATGATGTAAAAATAAAAAGGATTCAAAAATTAAAACTCGCCCGTCATGTGTATCATTTCGTCTCAAATGTCGAATTAATCATTGATATCTATATATAATATAGCTTTTACCATGGCATGCTTTTAGTATTATGGACTAAAACCAAATAAATATATGGAGTAATAGATGAAAACCAAATTATCCCCAATCGTTCTTGCTGTTTTATTTTCAGCATTAATAATAGGATGTACAAATAATCCAACTGATAGTAACAATATAGAAAACAAATCGGCCGATTTAGCGATTCTTGACCAACCAGAACTTAATGCTGCATCGCTTAATAAATATGCTTTTATTGACCCGTCAAACTCAGAAATATTAAGTTTGCAATTTATGCGGGAGGAAGAAAAATTAGCACGTGATGTGTATTCTGTTTTTTACAATAAATATAAATTATTAATATTTAAGAACATCAATAAAAGCGAAACAGTACATACAAACGCAATAAAATATTTAATTAATAAATATGGTATTTCAGATCCCGCAAGTAATGACCAGCCAGGAGTATTTGAAAATGTGGATTTGCAAAACCTCTATACTCAATTAATAAATCAAGGAAATGTTTCCGCAATTGAAGCTTTGAAAGTTGGAGCACTGATTGAAGAGGTTGACATTTTGGATTTAGTAAATCAATTGGAAGGGGAAGTTGACAATCAAGATATTGTTTTTGTATATAATAATCTTAAAAGAGGAAGTGAAAATCATTTAAGAGCTTTTGTAAGAAACTTGTCTCTTAACGGAATACAATATGTGCCGGTTCATTTAGATTCGGCCTATTATTACAATATAATAAAATAAAAAATCTTTATAATAAATATCCCCTTAAATAAGGGGATAAATAATTATGTGTTCTAATTAAAACTTAATTTAATATTAACAATTTCAGTTCTACTGCCGGTTCTAACCGGAGGCCCCCAGCCCGAGGCACCGCTTGAAACATATATATGTGTATTTCCTTTTTTCTTATAACCCCAGCTTAATTCATAAACTTTTTGTGTTATATAATTAAATGGCCATAACTGTCCATGATGTGTATGACCTGAAAGCTGCAAATCAATTCCTGCTTGTTCAGCTTCGTTTAATTGAAACGGCTGATGATCCATCATAATAATAGGTTTAGTCTTATCAAAACCTAAAAGTAATTCATCTAAAGTTTTTCGTTGTTTAATTCTGTTTATGCTCCTGTCTTCTCTTCCAACAATAATTATTTGGTCATTAACGGTTATAACAGAATCCCTAAGCATTACAACACCATGATCGGTTAAATATTTGTCGGCTCCTAAAACTCCGCCAATAAACTCGTGATTTCCATTTACAGCATATACACCATATTTGGCTTTTATTTTAAGTAGATCGTTTCCTAAATTTCTTCTAATTATAGGTTCCAAATCCTCGTCAAAAATGTCACCCGGCAGCAAAACCAAATCCGGGTTTAAACTATTAATCATATTAATAAGTTTAGTAACTCTTCCGTTGGATACAATTGTGCCCATGTGAATATCGGATGCCATAACTATATTAATAGACTTTATTGCTTTTGTTGTTTTGTTAATTGTTAGATCTAATTTTTTAATACGCGGATGTGAAAAATTAATATAACCCCCAATTAGCGTAAGTACTACAATTACAAAAGTTCCGTAAAATAAATAGAGTTTTGTTTTAACTATATTGATGGTTAAAAATTCCGGAAAGATTTTTACAAAATGATTTATTAAACGCAAAACATCAATAAATAAAACCGATAAAAATGCATATAAAATAAAGGCAAGCCAAAACGATCCAATCCAAACTAAAATATCTGTAAAATAAGAAGGATGATAATTTTCAAAAACTCTTCCAGCCAAAAAAGATAATGCCAACAGACTGTAAATAGCCATGTAGTAATATCTTAAAGATGTATCGGTGGGTAAAGCACTAAGTCCTCTAATAAATATATAAAAATTAACTAAAAAATATACTACAATAATAATAGAAAAAAATATCACAATATTCCAATTCATAAAAATTCCTTAATTTAATATTAAAACAAAAACTGTTGTAAATACATTCAAAATTTTAAATAAAAACAACTTCTTTTAGACGATAACAAATTTAAAAGGTTGTAATAAAACGTCCAATGTAAATATTTTTACACTCAAAAACTTTTTCACTTTTCATAGCGTCTATATAATTGTAAATAAAAAGTTTTTCTTAACAAAAAGGAAAAATGTAACATGAAAAAGTCATTTCTTACCATTCTTAGTCTTGTACTCCTATTCGCAGTTAGTTTATCAGCTGCAGAAAATTTAAATAAAAAAATTACAAACCAGCAAATTGAAGAAAATTTAGTGGTTGGCCTACAGTCGGATAACGTTGGACTTCGTGTAAGCTGTGCATATCTTTTGGGGGAAATTAAACCATCGGAAAAAGCAATATTGTTGTTAATGTCAACATTGCGTAATGATCCCGATCCGCGGGCAAAAACAATGGCAGCATTAACATTAGTAAAACTTGAAGATGAACGTGGTTTGTTTTTAGTTAAAAACCAATGCAAATATAATGATGATTGTAAAGTACGCAAAATGTGCCATCATTTATATCTTTCATATCTAAATAAAAAATATGCCGAAATTAAAGAAAGTCGTGATACTTTGTTTGCTTCAGTAACAACAATTAAATAGCCCCACCGTAATAACTTTAATATACAATTGGTCGAATCTGTAATACCGCCCCTTCTTACCCAAACGAAGGGGTTTTTTTATTCTTTAACACCACCCATCATAATTCCTTTAATATAATATTTTTGAAGTGCTAAAAATACCATAATAACCGGAATAATAGTTAAAACGGAACCTGCCATCATCAATTCGGGATCTTTAGTATGTTCACCCATTAAATTGGCTAAAGCAACCGGCAACGTGTACATGCTGTTATCGGTTAACACAATCAAAGGCCATAAAAAGTCGTTCCAAGTACCTAAAAACGAAAAAATTGCAAGCGTAACTAAAATTGGCATACATAAAGGTAAAATAATTTTATAATAAATCTGCCAATCTGTGGCACCGTCAATACGTGCCGACTCAATTAAACTATCAGGAATTGAAAGAGCATATTGACGAACCATAAAAATTCCAAATATATTTGCCATACCCGGTATAATAATAGCAAAATAAGTATTTATTAAACCCATATATTTTAATAATAAAAATAATGGCAGCATTGTTACCTGCGAAGGAATAATCATAGAACTTAAAAGCATATTAAAAAGTTTGTTTTTGCCGGTAAAATGCAGTTTAGCAAAAGCATAACCCGCCATTGAATTAAAAACAAGAGAAACTAAAGTTACAATGACAGCCAAAAACAAACTATTAATAAAGTTTGTGCTTATATTTAATCGGCTGAACAAGTTTTGATATTGAACAAGTAAAAACTCATCAGGGAAAAACTTAGGGGGATATACATTTGCTTTACCGTCTGCCATAAATGATGCTGAAAGCATCCATGCAAAAGGAGCTAAAGTAAGTACACCAAAAGCAATTAATAAAAAATGCACAATATACGAGCGTAGTGATTTCATTCTCCCGAACTCCTTTGTACTTTAAATTGAATTAATGTGCCAATTAAAATTATAATAAACAATACAAAAGCAAGTGCGGCAGAGTACCCCATATTCCACCATCTAAATCCTTCCTGGTACATATATTGAACAATACTTAAAGTACTGTTTAACGGGCCTCCTTGTGTCATAATGTAAGGTTCGGCAAACAACTGAAAAAAACCTATCATTGTAATAACACTAATAAATATGGTAGTAGGCGCAAGCATTGGTAATGTAATAAATTTAAACCGCTGCCAGGCGTTTGCTCCTTCAAGAAAAGCAGCTTCGTATAAGTGTTCGGGAATATTTTGTAATCCTGCAATAAATATAATCATGTTATAACCAAAATTTTTCCATACCGCCATAATAACAATTGCCGGCATCGCAAATGTGGGGTTGCCTAACCAATCAATAGGATTAATACCTACAAAACTTAATAAATAATTTAACATACCAAAGCGAGGATGATAAATAAAACGCCAAACAATTGCCACCGCAATTAAAGTGGTTACAACCGGTATAAAATAAGTTAACCGGAAAATACCTTTAAATTTTACTATTTTGGCGTTTAATACCATTGCGGCCATCAGCGATACGGCAATAGAAAGAGGCCCGGCAAAAACCACAAAATAAAATGTGTTGCCAAGAGCTTTCCAAAATAAAGGATCTAAAAATATTTTAGAATAGTTTTCAAATCCAATAAACCGCGTGGTTGAAATGTCGCCCAGCGCGTAGATATCAAAATCGGTAAAACTTATTACAAAAGCGGCAATAACGGGAATAAAAAAGAATACAAATATGGCTCCAAGAGCAGGCGTTAAAAACATATAAGCCGCGTTTATAGTAAATCCGGAAAATTTTCTTTTTGACTTCATATAATTTTACTTCCGCTTTGAAAGAATGTAACGCCGTTTTTCTAAAATATTATTGGCATCGTTATCTAATTTTTTTAACGCTTCATCAATAGTCAGGGTACCGCGCGAACAAAATTCGGCATATTGCTGCACTTTAGAAAAAGCGATTTGTTCCCATTCGGGAATTTTAGGAGTTGGGACAACATTTTGAAATTGCTGATAAAATGCCTGCATGTTTGGATCGTTAACAATTGATGAATCCTGCCATGCGCTTTTTACAGCAGGTAAATCGAACAAATATTTATAAAACTGAACCTGTACTTTTGGTTTGGATAAATATTCAATAAATTTCCAAACTTCTTGTTTGTGTTTGGACTTTTTATACATTACAATGCTTGCACCGCCGGCCAACGATAATCCGGGGTATTCGCCCTTGTAACCCGGCATAGGAGCGGTTTTATATTTGCCTTTAAGATCACCAACAAATATTTTGTTGAATTCTATTATATTCCAAGGACCGGATATATAAATGTTTATATATTTATCGGCAAAGGCCTGATATACGTTAGTAACTTGCGAAATTCCTATTGGGGATAAACCTTCCTTAAAAAATTGCATTAAATATGTAAAACCAATTTTAAATTCTTTACCGCTAAAATTGCCATAGGAATCATTGTTTTTTAATATGCTGCTTCCGGCTTGTTTGCCAAAAACAATAAACGGCACCCACTCGTTAGTTGGAATATAAATAGGGAATTTGTTATCGTCTTTTAATACTTTTCTAACTTTACGTGCGCAATCTAATAATTCATCCCACGTTTTGGGAGGATTTTTATATCCGGCTTCTTCCAACACATCACTTCTATAAAACAATAAACGTGTATCAACGTACCAGGGAATACCATATACCTTGCCGTTAAGAATGTTTGTATCCCAAACACCTTCATAATAGTTTTCTTTTTTAATATTTTTACTTTTGTTAATAAAAGGAGACAAATCCTCGAGTGCTTTTAACTCGGAAAACTGAGGGATCCAAGTGTTGCCAAGCTGAAAAGCATCGGGCGAATTATCACTTGCGTAAGCCGTAATAAGTTTTTCCTGAGCGGCAGTCCAAGGAATCATTTGAACTTTAACTTTGATGTTCGGATACCTTTTTTCAAATTCAGGAATAAGTTTTTGAATATATTCCCCTTCCGCACCCATTGCCCAAAAATTAATAACAGTTTGTTTGCTTTCTTTTTTAGAACACGAGACAAAAATTAAAAAAAGTAATATTAACGAAATAGTTTTTTTTAACATTGTTTTATTAGTTTAATATTAATTTGAAATTTAATTAGAAATACTATTTAACCATTAACATTTTTTTGCTTAAGATAGTGTTGTTATATAAAACGCGATATAAATAAACCCCGCTTGATGTTTTATAACCGTTTGTATTAGTGCCGTTCCACATTATTTCGTTTTTGCCGGCATTAGCATAACCATCTAATAAAGTATTTATTTTATTACCCAGCATATCAAACACTTCAATTTTAACTTTGCCTTTATTGGGAATTGTAAAAACAATTGTTGTTGAGGGATTAAACGGGTTTGGATAATTCCCCACTATCTCGAAATCCTTAATAATATTTATTTCGTCTTGAACCGATGTGGTAGTATCGGGAACAAATCCAATAGCGTTAAGCATAGGCTGAATTTCAGGATTACTCATAAAATTATTCCACAACAAACCGCTGCGGTAATTTTCAACCATTGCAATTATCGGCCCCTGATCAATAGCAAGATAACTATCGGCATACCAGTTTAATTTAACATTAAACGCATCGGTGAATCCATATATTCCCCATATCTTGCTGCCGTAATTGTTATAAAAACTTTTTAATGCATCCATTGATTTTTCCGGTGTATAAGGAAACGATGCAAGAGCTGCAGTTGGAGTAATAGTACCATTGTCATTTACAGGTTCATGTACACGATATCCTGTCGGATCATCGGATGCCGTTAATCCCCATGTTGAGGCGTTGTATCCTGTAAAGTTGTTTGGATTGGCGGCACAATAAGCATTATGTATTAAAGCTATATTTTTATTGTTTACAAAATAATTAGCGTAGCTATCTTTTTTGTCGCGGGGGTCAAATCCCAAAAAAGAATAATGCGCAAAAAATAAAGGACCACCGTAATCCCACCCAACATATAACTTATAACCGTAAAAAGTTTTATTATTAACATAATGTGAACTGCTTGCCCAGCCGTTTCTATATAAACTTGCGGGTATGCTATGAGTAGGGGATGCAATTCCAAGCAGATAACATATTTGTGTTTCATTAGGACCTTGTAAAGCCATGTTAATCTGCCATGCGTAATTTGGCGACCAGTGCCAATATAAAAAATTACTTGTAGTTGTTCTTCGGTACCAGTCAAATTCGGTTTCTTCCCAAAGCTGGGTAATTACAGACCGAATACTATTTTCGGTAGTATTATTTTGATTAAAATATTGTCGTGCGGTTAATAAACCTTGAAGCATAAAACATGATTCAACCAAATCTCCGCCGTTATCGTACTGACTGAAAGGAATAACAGCACCTGTTTCGCCATCTAACCAATGAGGCCAAACACCATGAAAACGCTGAGCTTTATTTTTTAAGAAATTAACTATTTTTAGTATACGTTCCGACCCTTGTTGGCGAGTAATAAAATTCCTATTAATACCAACAATTATTGCCATAACACCAAAACCTGAACCACCCGAAGTAACATTATCACCTGAACCGTAACGTTCTCGTGTTAATCCAGAAACCGGGTGGGCATAATCCCAAAAGAATCTAAAATTTGCTTCTTGAAGCATATCCAGCCATTCGTCATCATTCATTTGATGCGTTGTTGCAAAAACTTCGCTGCTTAAGGGGGATTCTGTTAAAGTTGTATTAATTGCCGATACTTTATAACTTGCCTGAACATCAGCAGCCCCAATAAAATCAATATAAAAACGATCACTGCTGTTTGCAGTGCCAATCATCTGGTAACTGCCGCTTATTAATTTATATACTCGGTAACCGCCAATGTTGGATTCCGAATTTAAGTCCCATGAAATATCAACATGTTTATAATATCCGTTAGCAGTTACATTAACAGGAGAAGCAGGAGGTAAATCAAAACCTTTGGTGGTTTTTAATTCATCAATATATAAAGTATGTTCAACCCCATCACCATTTGCAGGATTTTGTGCAAAATAAATTGTTTTAATGTTTGTTATGTCAACGCTGCCAAGATTTTGCTTAAAAATACTTAACGGTATTTTAATTTTAGTCCAAGTGTTTACATTAATTGAAGCCACAAAAGAAGAAATAACCTGTTTGGGAGATTTGTTGTTGTTAATATCTTCAACAAACATTACAGGTAAATCGTTAGAAGAAAGCTGCGAACCTGTATATGCATAAAACACAATCGAATCCATATCGGACAAATTTCGGGCTGCCCAATTTGCGCCGGCAGTGGCAATACCCCAGTCTCCGCCATTATTCGATTTCCATCTTAAACGCAAACAATTTAATCCTGAATATTTAATTGCAGCATCAACGGGAAACTTACTGGAGTTAATTAATTCTAATGTACTGCCGTTTGAGGCAAATCCCCAGCTTGTTTCGTAATAAGTATTGTTAGGACTATCGTCAAAAAAAACAAAACTTTGAGCATTAATAATACTTGATAAGCTAAGACAAAGAAAAAATAAGATATATAATTTAGTTTTCATAATCCACTTCTAATAATGTAATTTATTTTTAACTACTGAAATATTAAAATCCGAATTTGCTATAATTTTATTATTGTTTAATAGTGTTATAAAAACAGTATGTTCGCCTTCGTTAAAATGATCGGAAATAGGAGTTTTTAAAGTCTCCCAGTCAATAAACACAACATCATTAGCAGGCAGCATAAAATCATCAATCTCAAATATAACTTTATTGTTATGGGTAAACCGTAATATTGAGTTTTTATATTCCTTGTGTAAATCGTTTATAACCCACATGTCGATATTTAAAAATGATTTTGTTAAATATTTGTTTTGTCTAACACGCGTTGAAATAAATATTGGTGAATACATTTTTTGCAGTTCATAATAACCCTGCTTACATTCCCCATAAAAATCCACAACAGACCAAGTGATACTTTCCCAGCAGTCAATAAACATAAACTGGAAAATACCGGTAATTCCTGAATTTTTTTTACGCCTATAATTTTCTATGGCTGTTCGCAAAACATCGGATTGATATTGCTGTGAATTGGAAATATAATTATTAATATCTTTCCCCATATCAACGCTGGCAATAAATGTGGTCTGTTCGTATTGGTAATTGTGATATTCCCATTTGCTCCAATCCGGCGTATATATTTCCTCATCCGTCATAAATTTTTGCAACGAGCTTAAACAAGGAATTGCCTGCGCTCCAAACTCGGTAACAAGCGGACCCATTGGAGCAGCCGCATAATGCTCTTTGTTTCCCCAGTACCAGCCGTCATAAGGATGTTCTTCGTAATTAGAGGCCATTCTTATTATACGTGAATTATCCTCACTTAAAACAGCTTGATATAAAAACGGATCAAGAGTTTTTATTTGTTCTCCCGGCTCATTATGGCAGCACCAAAAAACAATTGAAGGATGATTGTAATGTTGTTTAACCATATCCTTAATTTGGGTTACTGCGTTTCCTACAAATGCGGTTGATTCGTCATAAGTCCATTGTAATGCAAAATCCTGCCATAACAAAATCCCTTGTTTATCAAACTCATCATAAAGTTCTTTTCTGTTTACATGAGCATGAACCCTTACGACATTGATATTGGCATCTTTAATTAACTTTACCAGTTTTGTAATTTTGTTTGTATCAAAACTACTTAAAAATTGAGTGGGAATAATATTAGTGCCGCGTAAAAACAACTTTTTCCCATTTATATAAAAATTATGATTATTATCTAAATTTACTGTACGAATACCAAAAACGGTTTCAACAGTATTAAAATATTTGGATTTAATAACCGCCTTATATAAATTAGGAGACCCAAGATCCCAAGTATTCCATAATTCGGGATTGTTCATATCAAAAGTAATTAAACACTCACCTTTCCCGTATTGAATATTTACTTTAGAAGTGAATTCTTTTATACTGATTTTATCTTTTGTTACATTTATTTTTATTTCGGTTTCAAAGGATTCTATTATGTTAGATATATACGATAATAATATGGTGTTTCGTGCATAATTATTATTATCAATCGGTTTTGATGTAATTTTTACGTTTTCAACATAAATACCATTGTTAAATATAAGTTTTACATCATTCCAAATTCCGCCGGTGTTTTTATCCTGGCCAAATTCATAACTCCACCCGCCGGGACGGCAATCGTGGTGATTAAATATTCCTTTTATTAATTGTTTTTTTAGCGGCCAAACTTTTTCCGGTTCTTCTTTGGGTGAATTTACCTTAACAACCAGGTAGTTGGGTTCATTATATTTTAAATTGTTTTGAACGTTATAATAAAACTCTTGGAAATAACCTTCATGCGTTCCAATTTTTACATCATTAATCCATACGTCTGCAAAATAATCAATTCCATTAAACTTTAAGATTGGCAATTGGAAGTTTTTGTATTTGTCGGGAACATTTATTTCTGTAATAAACCAAACAGAGCCGTTAAAGTTGTTTAGTCCGGCTAATTGCCAATTATTAGGAACTTCCATTTTATCTAATAATTTATTGCTCTTATATTCTTTAATAACAAAGTCATACTTTAATTTGTTTTTAGAATCTAAAATGTAAGTCCATAACCCGTTTATATTAATAGAATTCTTTTCCATCTTAATTATAAAATTCCTCTTCTTTAATTATCTGTAATATTGGCTTAATTCCGCTGATATTCATAAATATTTTAGGTATATAATTATCCGTTAAATAATTAGATAAAGAAATAAAAATCATTGCCTGATCTAAAGCTAAATAAGTTTTTCCGGTGTTTTTTGTTTTCATATCAATACAATCATAAAAACCATATTCGCCGTAAATATCATAATTTTTTATCATGGTTTTAATGTTGCTTATTACTTCTTTAGGATAATAATTAATTGCAATAATTGAAGCGTGAGGTGTAACAACTCCGTCCTTATAACCGCCCTTCATTGTACCTATTTTATCAATACCATATTCGGAATAACCGCCGTCAGGTGTGGAACATGGCGACATTCCCCATACGTCATAACCTGCTTTGTTAAAACAGTAATCAATTTGCGCTTTTATATAATTATAATTATTTAAGCCAAAACCTTTTGCCGCAACTCGTTCATCAACAAATAAATCGGTCATTAACGATTCAAAAGAACTGCCGCCCCATGAAGGAACAATTTTTAGCGAATCATACAAATAATATCCGTTAAAATATTTTATATCTTTATATGTTTTATAGCTGCCTTGCGGTATTTGTTCTTGATCGATATCAGCCGATAAAGTGCGGCTTAATTTATACCAGTCGTCCGGATTAATATCGCCTTTTATTGTGCCCAAATAAAAAGCTATGCGTGCTTCGGAGCAAAGTAATTTATAATGATAAGGGCTGAATCCCTCTTTAATATCATACCCAAGCCTAAATGCACCTTCTTTATCGTTATACAGCCATTTAAAATTTGCCTTATTTATTAACTGCCGGCAAACTGCGCCAAACTGTTCGGGAAATACTTCGGCTGTTATTAATAACGATGAATATAACCAGCCCGAATCAACTGTTGAAATATATCCGCCGCTTTGCTTTAAAATATCAACTTCATACCAGTTATAATAAAAACCGTTATAAGTTTCTAATTTTTGAAGTGTGTTTAATGTTGTTGTAATTTTATTAATTGCCTGGTTGCGTGTAATAATATTTAATTTATACGCATTGATGGTACAAACAAGGTATAAACCTATATTTGTGATGGATGTAAAATGTGCTGCGTTTTGTTTATCAACAAATATTTTATCAACCACTAAACCGGTATTGCCATAAGTTGAATTATCAAAAAATTTCCAGGTATCCTTTGCTATATTTAATAATAACAACGAATCGGGTAATGTGGCGTCCGGTTTGGCTGTTAATAGATTGTGAGGAAAATAATTTAAACTATCTTTTGCGTTTCTGTCTTTTGTTTGCGATTGACAATAACATGATGAAAAAAAAACAGATAAAAACAAAAAAAACACTAAACTATAATTCCTCATAAGGTCATTCCATTTTTACAATTACTTCGGCACTGGTCCCGGTAAAATCTTTAATAATATTGTTTTGTTGTAAAACACCATTAACAGTAACGGATTTTACACCTTTGCTTTCATGATTGTTGTTTAATACCGTAATGTTAAAAATTGTATTTTTATATTTTCTTTTTATTTTAAAACTATCCCACTCTTTTGGAATACATGGATCAATTACCAAACCGTCTTCGGTTGTACGAACTCCAAGAATCCAATCAACAATTACTTTCTGGAACCAAGATGCGCTTCCTGTGTACCATGTCCAGCCGGCCATTCCGTAATTTGGTGAATCCGGGCCGTCAATATTTCCGGGAGTTACGAAAGGTTCCGCAACCCATTTGTCGGGATTCATACCGTTATATATTGGGCTAAGTCTTTTAAATGCTTCATAAGCAAATTCAGCGTCACCCATTTTAGCAAAGGCCCATACCGACCAAGTGGCGGCATGTGTATAAACTCCGGCGTTTTCTCTTCTTCCGGGTGCGTAACGCGAAAGGTAACCAATATATTTATCCGGTTTTGAATATCCCGGGTACAACAATAACGGGCCGTTGTCCTTAAATAATATATCTTTTACAGCCTGCATTGCTTGTTGTTTTTTATCTTCAGGAGCTATTTCGCTCATTACTGCCCAAATCTGCGGATTTAAAAAGATTTTGCCATCTTCACATTCGTCACTTCCAAATTTTACACCGCTGTCTTTGGTCCCTCTGTAATACCATTTGCCATCCCAGGCGTATTTATCAAAAGCTTCTTTTAATTCAACGGCTTTTTTATTATAATCGGCGGCTAAATCTTTTTTGCCAAACTTATCTGTCACTTTTGCAAAGCTGATTAAAACATAATATAAAAACTCAGCCATCCAAACAGATTCGCCTTTCATTTCCAAACCAACAGCACTTAAACCGTCGTTCCAATCGCCAGCACCAATTAAAGGAATTCCTCTGCTGCTGATTCGTGTATATACTTTTTCTATTGATTTGATACAATGATTAAATAATGTATCGCTTTTTTCACTTTTATAATATGGTTCAATTGTATTTAAAAAGTCGTAATTGCCGGTTTCGTTTAAGTATTGAACAATTATAAACGGAAGCCACAATAAATCGTCAACCATTTTTGTTTCAAGACCAACTTCTGCAATAGGATGCCACCAGTGTAAAACAGCACCGTCTTCCAATTGGTGTTTAGCGTGTAATTTGATTTGATTTTCGGTTCGTTTAGGGTCAATAGGCAAATATACCAAACTATCCTGAAGTTGATCTCTAAATCCAAACGCCCCGCTTTGCTGATAATATGCTGTACGGCCCCATAATCTGCCTGCAATTGCCTGATATCTAAACCAATAATTAACAGATAAATTCATGGCTGCATCGGGAGTTTCAATGTGCAAATCCCCCAATAAATTTGTCCATTCCGTTTTAACGTCCTCAAGCAGACTTGTTAATTTGCCGGGTTGGTTTAAAGTATCAATAGAACTTTTTATTTCTTCTTTGTTGCTCTTTAAACCAATATAAAATGCGGCTTTTTCTGTGCCTAGTTTGTCAATTTTAAGATTTATTTTAACTGTTCCAATGGAATCGTTAAATTTTCCGGTTTTTCCAGTAAGTTTTCCTGCAACAATAGCGGCTGGTTTATCAAGACTGCCGTAATTTCCAATAAATGCCTCTTTATCACCTTCATATTCGGCAATAGGTCTTGAGCTTGAAATAAATCCGAGATATTCATATTGAATATTCCAATGTCCTCTGTCACCTAAAGGTATATCCCATAATCTTTTTGCTGCAACTAATGCGTTTAAGTTTGAATCGAACTCGGTTTCTAAAAATGTTTTATGGAATTCACGGTGAAAATCGTTAGATGAACCAAGACACCATTCAAAATAAGAATAAACCGACAAATCCAATTCTTCATTCGATTTATTTTCAAAACTAAAATCCCAAACTTCTACAGTTTCGTTAAAAGGAACAAATATTGTTAAAATTACTTTTACGTTTTTATATTCGGTTGTAAAAACAGAATAACCAAAACCGTATCTGCATTCATAATTGTCAAAATCTGTTTTTACAGGCTGCCATGTCGGCGACCAATATTCACCGGTTTTGTTGTTCCTTATATAAAAATATTTTCCCCAATTGTCCTGTATCATATCTTGATGCCAGCGGGTAATTCGATTAAATTCCGAGTGTTCATTCCAGCTGAAACCACCTCCGGTTTGTGAAATTACTAACCCATAACTGCCGTTGGAAATTACATTAATCCAAGGTTTGGGAGTTTTGGGTGTTTTAATGATATATTCTTTCCCATCATCTGAGAAAAACCCGTATTTGGTCTCAAATTGTTTCATTTTATATACTAATTTATTTATTAATTTAATTATTTAACAAGAGCCGCCTACAATTAATTTTGTAGGTATTTTTAAGTGTTGTGGTTGGTAATCTTCGTTACTGTTAATCTTTTGCAGCAACATGCGGGCTGCACTTAATCCTATTTCCGAAATTGGTACTTGAACAGTTGTTAAGCGGGGAGTCAAATATTGCGATATTACGATATCATCAAAACCGGCAACTCCAATATCACCCGGTATTTTAATACCTAGTGTACGTGCCGCATTATAACAACCTATTGCCATCATATCGTTGGCAGCAAAAATAACTTCCGGTTTATTTTTTTGCGTCATAAGTTTATTAAAACCTTCTACGCCGCTATTTATTGTAAAATCCCCTTCAACTATCCACAATTTGTTAATCTTTATATTGTTATTTTTATGCGCGTCGGTATAACCTTTTAATCTTCTTGCAGCGTCACCGTTTTCAGCGGGACCTGAAATATGGGCAATTTTGGTATATCCACGTTCCTTAATAAGATAATCAACCATATTATACGCACCGTTATAGTTGTCTACATTAATAGAATCGTTATTTGAATATTCCTTTCTTCCATTAATAATAACAAAAGGAATAGAGCATCGAGCCAAAACATCTTTAACCTGATCGCTGACTGCGGGAGCCATCATTATAATACCGCCGACCAAACCGGTTCCCATAAAGTCAATAATGGCTTCAACAGTAGTCCTTTTACTGTGCGAACTAGTTACCATTGTGTAATAACCCTCGCTAAAACAGTACTGCTCAACACCACGAATAATTTCGGTAAAAAACTCGTCAAATATATCCGGTAATATTAAACCAACAATACTGGAGGTTTTTTTAACAAAACTGCGTGCTAATAAATTAGGATTATAGTTTAGCTCGTCAGCAATTGCGCGAACAAGTTCTTTGGTTTCACTTTTTACCTTTTCGTCGTTATTTAAAGCGCGCGAAACAGTGGCAATTGAAACATTAGCTTTTTTAGCTATTTCTTTGATTGTTATGGCCATAAAATAAAAAAAATGTTAATGTAAACGTTTTCATTGATATTTAACTTAAACATTTTTAAATTATTTGTCAAGTTTTGAATTTTATTTTTTTATAATAATAACATAATTTATACCATTTGCAGCTACAGGAGATAGTAAATATGAGAAATGCCAAATTAGTAAAGTTTTTCTATCTGTTTTTAGTAATGCTTTTATCCTCTAATATTTATAAAGCGCAAAACATCAGCGTCCTTGATGATTTTGATTTGATTACAGATTGGAATATTAATGCCTCCGATCAAGTACAAGTTAAACCGGAATTGGCGGATGGTTTTACAGGAAAATGTGTTAAAATTAATTACAATTTTACGTCAGGAAGTGGTTATGGCGGTATTCAAAAGAAATTCCCTATTAAATTACCTGCAAATTACGTGTTCTCTTTTTATATAAAGGCGGATTCTCCCGACAACACTCTTGAATTTAAATTGATTGATAAATCAGGTGATAATGTTTGGTGGGTTAATACCAGGAATTTTAACTTTCCAAAGGAATGGACAAAACTTAAATTTAAGAAAAGAAATATTGTAAAAGCCTGGGGGCCGCTGCAATTAGATAAACCAATAGAAATTGATAAAATAGAAATAATTATCACTTCGGTAAATGGCGGTAAAGGAAGTGTATATATTGATATGTTATCCTTAGAAGAAAAAGAAGTGCCTTCTCTTGATCAACAACAACCGTTAATTACGGCTTCTTCGTTTATTGATAATTATAATCCGTTTATGGCGGCAGATAATAAGGTAAATACAAGCTGGAAAAGCAAAACATCAAACAATAACGAATATTTCCAAATCAACTTTAATAAGGCAAAAGAGCTGGGTGGTGTAATTGTAAATTGGGATACACTTAATTATCCCGATTTTTATACGGTTCTCAGTTCGGATGATAAAACTACTTGGGAAGAAATATATTCGGTTAAAAACGGAAAAGGCGGAATAGCTTTTATACCTCTTAAAGAATGTGAAGCAAAATATTTAAAATTTAGTTTTGAATCTAAAAATACAATTCCATGTTTTGAAATTAAAGAACTGAGATTAATGCCTGTTGAGTTTTCTGAAAATGGAAATAAAATGTTTGAGACAATCTCTAAATATTCCCCACAAGGCTGTTTCCCGAAATATTTAATTCCCCAAGAATCGTATTTTACAATAACCGGAATTCCTGATGATACAAAAGAAGCGTTAATAAATGAAGAAGGTCAGGTAGAAGTTGATAAAAATGATTTTTCAATTCAACCTTCTTTATTTGTTAACAATAAGTATTATTCGTGGGCAAATATAACATCAAAACAGGCTCTTGAAGAAGATTATCTGCCAATACAAAATGTGCTGTGGAGTGGTGATAATTTTACATTAAACACAAAACTATTTGCTTCCGGCAAAAAAGATAAATCAACCGCAAATATTATTTATACTATTACAAATACAAGCGAAAATGATATTGTAGGGAATTTATATCTCTCAATAATACCGTTTCAGGTAAATCCTTCGTATCAGTTTTTAAATAGTATAGGTGGGGCAAGTAAAATTACTAAAATAGAAAAAAAAGAAAATAGAATTGTTGTTAATGATAACAAGTCTATTTATGTGTCTCCCTTTAATTATAATGTTGGGGCGACTGCTTTTGATGCGGGATATATTACGGATTATATTTCAAGAAATATAATCCCCATAACAAATAATGTGAGCGATGAACATGGTTATGCTTCCGGGGTTATTCAATGTGAAATAAATTTAAAACCCGGCGAATCAAAACAATATTATGTATCGGTGCCGTTTCATAATCAAAACGATTTTAATTATAACGAAGCTGCAAAAAATTATGAGGAATATTATAAATCCGTTTTGGATGAAACAAAAACATTATGGAAAAATAATCTTAATTATGTAACATTTAAATTACCAAAGTCAGGTGATAAAATAATCAACACACTTCGGTCAACTTTGGCTTACATCTTAATTAATAAAGACAATCATGGTTTCCAGCCCGGATCACGTTCGTACGAAAGATCCTGGATACGTGACGGGTCTATGACATCATCAACATTATTAAAACTTGGAATTACGGATCAGGTAAAAGATTTTATAAGCTGGTACGGTCAATACCAATATCCAAACGGAAAAATACCTTGTGTTGTTGATACACGCGGTGCCGATTCTGTGCCGGAAAATGACAGTCACGGACAATTTATTTTTGCGGTTTATCAATATTTTTTATTTACTAAAGATACTTCCTTTTTACAGTCCATATTTCCTAAGGTAGTTAAAACTGTTGATTACATTGATTATCTTGTTCAGCAACGCTCAACAGCGGATTATAAAACTAAAAAAGAATTAATTCCATATTTTGGTTTAGTGCCCGAATCAATCAGTCATGAAGGGTATTCCGATAAACCGATGCATTCGTATTGGGACGATTTTTTTACATTAAAAGGATTAAAAGACGCTGTTGAAATTGCAAAGGTTATAAATAATAAAGATGATATTAAAAGATTTACATTATTAAGAGACAATTTTAATAAAAATTTATATAAATCGATTGATCTTTCAACAAAACTGCATAAAATTGATTATTTGCCCGGCTGTGTAGAAAAAGGGGATTTTGACGCTACTTCAACAACTACTTCTTTATATCCTTGTAACGAAAGGAAAAATTTACCTGCCAAGTTATTGCAAAATACTTTTGATAAATATTATGATTTTTTTACTTCAAGACGAGATGACATAAATTATGTGTGGGATCGTTATACCCCATACGAAATACGAAACGCCGGAGCATTTTTATATTTAGACCAGCCGGAAAGAACACATGAATTGTTAGACTATTTCCTTAAAGACCAACGTCCGCAAGGATGGAACCAGTGGGCCGAAGTTGTTTGGCGTGATCCGAAATTTCCGGGTTTTATTGGTGATATGCCGCATACTTGGGTTGGTAGTGATTATATTACGGTAGCACGCACAATATTTGTTTACGAAAACGAATTGGACAATTCTTTGATATTAGGAACCGGTTTATACAAGGATTGGATTGACAGTCCTGACGGGATGGCCGTAAACAATTTAAAAACATATTATGGCAATATAAATTATAGTATCAAAAAACAAGGAAATATATACAACTTCGATATTTCCGGTAATATAACAATGCCAAAAGGAAATATTGTTATTAAAAACTTTAATGAAAATCAAAAACCCAAAAATGTTTTAATAAACGGCAAAAAATCCAAATTATTTACAAATAATTCCATTACTGTTAAAGAATTTCCGGCAAATGTAATTATTGAATACTAAAAAATCTATATATCGGCAGTAAACGCCATTTACTGCCGATATATAGTAAATGGCGATATTTTAATTTCCTAATTTGCTTGTTTTATACCAATAAAAGAAAGCCTCTGCGTTTGATTTCTTTAATTTGTTTAACTTTGAATTAAGTGGTGGTTCTATTATCCAATTATAAATTTGTGAAGGATCAGTAAATTTTTCAATAACATCCGCCTCGTTTTTTATTAAAGCAGCCATATAGGCCGCTTTTGCTGCATGAACTATTGCTTTTTCAATGTGATAATTTTCCGATATGATAAATCGGCTTACTCTATTAATTCCATTCTGCAATTCATTAAAATTACCATTCCCATCATTTCCCCTTAATGTTATACATAAAGCTGTATTATAAACATCCTCTGCAACATCTGCATAACTTTTTGTTGATTGATTTCTATATCCAAGTTCAATTGTTGCAAAGTTAATAAAAGTACTTTTTATTATATTTAAATCAGCCGCAACGTCAAAAAGATTAGCTATATCATATAATTGTTTAATTATTTCCATGCTCATACTTCTATCATTTTTGAAGTATGGTATTCCGGTAGTGTTTGGAGCAAACGCTGTTAATTTATCTCCCAAAATATCTTCTACTGATGGCACTTTTACTTTTATTTGACTTGAATCATGTGGAAACAGGGGAAATTTAATTGTTTTAAGTTCAAGGGTATTATAATGGGGTTTTTCAAAAAGTATATCTAATAAAATATTATCTTCTGGTTGACTATTGGTTATTATGGAATTATAGTAAAACTTATAATGAGTTTTTGGTACATTTGTTTGTGGAATACGCGCTTGATTTAGAACTTTAATAAACCCTTTATTCTGTACAATATTTTCTAATAATGTGTCAAAATTCTCGGGTATTTTCTCAATAATAATATCAATGTCAATTGATAATCTCTTAATTATGCCCAGTAATAGTATTAAAGAAGTTCCACCCTTAAAAACAAAATCCAAATGTTGTTCAGCAAGTCCTTCCAGAAGAGAGAAAGCCCGTAATGCTTTTTCAATTAAAATTTTATCTGCATTATTGTTCTTTATTGAAATAGCTGTAATTGATTCGAGAGTTAACAAATTGTCAATCATTTCAACCTCAATTGCTAATAGTACATTTAAAAATCCGGATTAAATTTGTTTTGAATGTATATTTGTAAATTTTCTTTTTTTTGCCTTCGAGAAGCATATCTATACAGTCGGTTTTTATTGACAGTGTAATTATTAAAAATTTCAGAAAAAATATTTTCTAATTCAGAACCTTGATTTGCAAAGAATAAATCTTTATCACAAAAAACATCTACAAGTATTTTTTCAATTGTTACTGTATTAATACCTTGTATTTCTTGAATAGGGGCCTCAGATACTAAAGATTTTACAATTATTGAATGTTTATTATTGGATGCATATTTAATTAAAATATCTAAAGTAGGCTCAACAAAAATATTATTTGCCATTTCTTTCAAAAAATAAAACACAGGATCAACAACCTCCTTTTCAACCTCAAGCAATAAATAATTGACAGATGTTTGGTGTAACATAAATTTATTAAGCCAAGAAGTATCCCAAACGCAAACATTTACATAAGGAAAATGACTTCTTATTTTCGAATAATAGAATATAAGATCTTCATTAATTTGAGGAATAAAATTAATCTTGTTCGCAACAGAAAATTCGCCCCTGCCAACACGACTAAGAATTCCCTTTTGGATCAAATCATAAACTCGCCAATTAAATGTAGTTTTTGTAATATTCGGTTCGTTCAGCTTAAAATATTCAAAAAGTTCGTTTAAATAAATTACCCCATTTTTCTTAAACGAATATTTTAGATCCTCGATTTTATATCTAATGTTTGTACTGGTTCTCATTTTTTTATTTTAAATATACAAAATAATATATAATAATTCAAATTATCGGCAGTAAACGCCATTTACTGCCGATATATAGTTATATATTAAAAGTTAGACCAATTTTAAAACAAAAAAACCACGAACAACAAAAGTTGTTACATGGTTTTTTGTACTTCAACTATACTAACTAATTTATAACGGGATTTTCTAATAATACTTCATCAATTGCTTTAATAAGCGTTCCTTTAGGAAGAGCACCTTTTGCCATTTGTGGTTTACCGTCTTTTGGAACAAATAATAATGAAGGAATGCTTTGGATTCCAAAAACAGAGGCTAATTCTTGTTCAACTTCTGTATCCACTTTGTATATTTTAATTTTCCCATCATATTCTTTTGAAAGTTCTTCCAATACCGGAGCAACCATTTTACACGGCCCGCACCAATCGGCGTAAAAATCTATTAAACATGGTAATTTGCCGGCATAATTCCATTCGGTGCTTTTTTCATAATCAAACACTTCTGAAAGAAACTTTTGTTTTGTTAAATGCTCTGTCATTTTTTCCTCGCTAATCTATATTTTTGCTTAATTATTTTTTTTATTTATTAGTATGATGTTAGGGTAAAAAAAAGGATTCAAAAGAAAATCGTTTATTTATATAGATTTATTTAGTAATTTTATTTTTACCATAATATTTAATATGAGTTACCCATGAATTATCTAAAGATGCTTATTTTGTTACCGTTTATTATCTCATGTTCAACAAGTACTGAAAATGAAGATAAAAAAGTATATCGCGCTTTTGGCGAAAACCAATTTGCCGTAAATTCAACATTGCGGGCTGAAATAGGGGCAGTAATTGTTACACGGCTTGAAGATATTGGATCTCCGCTTGGTGATTACGAAAAAGATACCGGCGGCAGAGGTATTGATGCTATTCCAATTACAGTAAGCGAAAGCGGAACATATACTTTTAATAAAGATACCGGTTTACATTGTTCGGTTAAAATATGGAGCAGTGTTACATCGCAATATACCGAAATATTAAGTGATTCGGACACGTTAAAAAGTATTGCTTTAAATAAAGGTGATTATATTTTGCAATTCCGCTCATCTGTAAATTATATAGACAGCGCCAAAGGATTTCAAAACATTTTCGTTTATCCTCCGGCAGGAAAAACAAATATTTACAACTTAAAACTTTCGCAATACGAATGTAAAAACAGTAATTTAGCTTTAATAGATTTAACAAACTATGACTTGCAAAAAGTAGATCTGTCCGGTTCGGATGTTTCGGAAGCCGTTTTAACAAATGTTGATATGAAAGACGGAATTTTTGTTGGAACAAGTTTTCATGCCAGTTCGCTTTATGCGGGCAGATTGACATACGCTAATTTTCAAAATACTAATTTTTCAAATGCAGATATGCAATATTGCTTTTTGAGTTATTCCGATGTAAGAGGTGCAACTTTTTGCAACGTTCTTTATTACGGGTGGATAATTACCGGGGTACATCACGATTCCAGTACTCAATGCTGGCCAAATTCAAACTAAGAGACATAAATATGAAAACAACAAAAACTATCTTTATCTTACTTTTTATTTTCAGCGGTTTATTACCCGCACAAACAAAAAACGATGTTATGAGCGAAGTTATTCAAAACATTAATATCGATTCGTTAATGTATTATGTAAAAGAATTGTCGGGCAAAGTAAATATTATATTAAATGGCCAGTCGACAAAAATAGTTTCACGTCATAAAAATAATTCCGATAATGCAAAAGCTGCTGATTATTTATATCAAAAATTTTCACAATATAACATTCCTGTTTATAAGCAGGATTTCAGCAGTACGGGCAGAAATATTTATGCTGTTCAGCAGGGAACCGAATTTCCTAATCAAAAATTAATAATTTGCGCTCATTACGACTCGCAGCCGTCAGGCAGTTTGGCTCCGGGGGCTGATGACAACGCAAGCGGAACAGCTGCGGTTATTGAAGCAGCAAGATTATTAAAAGAATACACACTTCCTTATACAATTGTTTATGCTCTTTGGGATGAAGAAGAACAAGGATTAATTGGCAGTAAATATTATGCTGATAAAGCTGCTGCGGATGGCGATTCAATTATAGCGGTTGTAAATGCCGATATGATTGCCTGGAATAGATCCAACAATAATGTTGTGGAAATTCATTCCACACCAAAAGCTAATTCGGTTGAACTTGGAAATAAAATGTTTGAGTTAAATTCAACTTTAGGTCTGGGTCTTAATCCTGTTATTAAAAATCCGGGTGCAACGTATAGCGACCACTCTTCGTTTTGGGATAACAATTATTCGGCTGTTTTATTAATTGAAGATGATAATGATTTTAATGCTTATTATCATACTCCCGGCGATACAATTGGAAACATTAATATCAATTATTTTGATAAATGTACAAAACTTTCAATTGCAACACTTATTTCGTATGCGCTAAACTTAAATATGAATTTACAGCATCAACAAATTATATCTCAAAGTGCTACAGGTGAAATAACAACTTATGCAACCATATCCACGGGATTAGAAGTTGGAATAAACGATGCTGCTCCTGCATTATATTATAGAGCAAATAACGGCAGCGGTTTTAGCGGATTTAGTTTAGTTAAAGGTGAGCTTGAAAGATCATCGGGAAAATATAAATTTATTATTCCCGAAATAAGTTTGGGTAATATTGTAGAATATTATATTGCTGCTCAAGACACAGGCTCATCATTAATAACATCTTTACCTCTTGGCGCAAAAGGCTTTAATCCTCCGGGTAATATACCTCCGGCCGCTTGTTACCGTTTTTATGTTGCGGAAGTTTCAACTGTATTTGCCGATAGTATTACGAATACCAATAACTGGACTTTATCGGGAACATCCGGTTTGTCAAATACAAAATATGTTTCAGCCCCATATTCATTAACTGACTCTCCCGCAGGTGATTATGCCGCAAACGCCACAAATAAAATGAAACTCGTAAATCAACTTCATATTATGGAAGCACTTGGTTTAGAATTATCATACAAGGCTCAATGGAGTCTTGAACCCGGTTATGATTATGCACAAGTTCAGATTTCAACGGATAACGGAAGCAGTTGGATACCATTATCAGGCAAGTATACAAAACTTGGCAGCGGTAATTTTCAACCAACCGGCCAGCCTGTATATGATGGTAAACAATTGGATTGGGTGGATGAATTAATTGATCTTTCAAGTTATGAGGGAAAAGATATTTTAATACAATTTTTGCTAAAATCGGACAGCTATTTGCAGGATGATGGTATTTATTTTGACGATATAACAATTAAAAGTTATAATAAGTTTTCAGATGTTGAAGATAATAATACAACTGTAACCAATTATAGTTTAAATCAAAATTATCCTAATCCTTTTAATGGTCAAACAATAATTTCATTTGAGCTGCCAACCCAAAGTAATGTTTCCCTTGTTGTTTATGATATTCTTGGAAGACAAGTTGAATCAATTGTGAACAATAAATTAAATGCGGGAAAACATACGTATAATTTTAACGCTTCAAATCTTTCAAGCGGAGTTTATTTTTATACATTAAAAACAGATGGTTTTACTTCAACACGAAAATTAGTATTATTAAAATAGTATCAAATGACCATAATATTAAGTGTTCTTAAATAATGTAATTTATGCCGGCCGGATAATTAAAATAATTGATATGTTGAATATGTAGAAGTTGGCCATACACAAACAAAGGATATATATGAATACGAAACGATACGTTATGATTATGTTTTTTATTTTTTGCGGCATTTTACCCGCACAGCCTAAAAATGATATTATGAACGAGGTTGTCCAAAATGTAAATATTGACTCGTTAATGTATTTTGTAAAAGAATTATCGGGCGAGGTTAATATTACTTTAAATGGGCAGCCTACTAAAATTGTATCACGCCATAAGGATAATGCCGATAATGCAAAAGCAGCCGATTATTTATATCAAAAGTTATCTCAATATAATTCATCGGTGGTTAAGGAAGATTACAGCAGTACCGGCCGAAACATTTGTGCTGTTCAACTTGGAAATAAATTCCCAAATCAAAAAGTAATAATATGCGCTCATTACGATTGTATGCCCGCAGGCAATATATCATACGGGGCAGATGATAATGGAAGCGGTACCGCAGCCGTTATTGAAGCGGCAAGGTTGTTAAAAAATTATACTTTCCCATTTACTATTGTTTATGCGCTTTGGGATGAAGAGGAGGGTGGACATTACGGCAGTAAATATTATGCAAATAATGCTGCTATTGCCGGTGATACTATTTTGGCGGTGGTGAATATGGATATGATTGGCTGGAACCGTTCAAATAGTAATGTGTTAACTTTAGGTACGCGGCCAATTGCCCGAACAGTTGAAATGGCAAATAAAATGTGCCAATTAAACAGTATCTTAAACATTGGTCTATCGTGTTATATCGAAAATCCGGGTGGAGTGGGAAGTGATCACGCTTCGTTTTGGAGCAACAATTATACAGCTATGGAAATAATTGAAGATGGTGATGATTTTAACGATTTTTATCACACGCTTGGCGATACAATTGGAAATTTTAATGCCCCTTATTTTCTTAAGTGTGCAAAACTTTCTATTGCCACCCTTGTTGATTATGCTTTAAATATGGATTTAAATCTACAACACCAACCGGTGCAGTCAATTAGTTCGGCCGACGAGATAACCGTGTATGCAGATATTTTAACAGGATTAGAAGTAGGAATAAATGATGCCGCCCCAACTTTATATTACAGAACAAATAATGGAACAGGTTTTGGAAATTTTAATAAAATAAAAGGGGAACGGGAAAATATATCAGGTAAATTTAAATTTGTATTACCCCAAATAACTTTGGGTAATGTTGTTGATTATTATATTGCCGTTCAAGATACTTCTTCAACTTTTATAGCTTCATTACCAACGGGTGCAAAAGGTTTTAATCCGCCGGGGAATATACCGCCTTTAACTTATTATCGCTTTTACGTTGCCGATGGTGCAGCGGTTTTTGCCGACAATATAAACAATGCGGTTAATTGGTCTTTATCCGGTACGGCAGGTATATCAAATAATCAATATGTATCGGCTCCATATTCTTTAACGGATTCTCCGGCAGGTAATTATGCAGCAAACACTACAATTAAAATTAAAATGAAAAACCAGGTTCATTTGGCCGGATCGCTTGGAGCAGAAATATTACTTAAAGCCCGGTGGGATATTGAATACCTTTATGATTATGCTCAAGTTCAAATTTCTACCAATAACGGAAGTACTTGGACAGCATTAACAGGAAGATATACAAAAAAGGGTTCCGGCAGTTTTCAACCAACCAACTTGCCACTTTACGACGGTAAACAATTAAAATGGATTGATGAATTAATAAACATTTCCGGATATATAGGAAAAGACATTTTAATTCAATTTGTTTTAGTTACAGACGGCGGAGTTCAGCAGGATGGTTTTTATGTGGATGATATTTCTATAAAATATTATGATAAAATTACTAATGTTGATAATAATAACGATGTTGTTATTAACAATTATAACTTAAGTCAAAACTATCCTAATCCGTTTAATGGCCAAACAATTATATCTTTTGAATTGCCTGTTCAAAGTAATGTGTCGCTTGATGTTTACGATATCCTTGGAAGACATGCAGCTTCGGTTGTAAACGAGAATCTTGGCGCCGGGAAATACACTTATAATTTTAACGCGTCAAATCTTTCAAGCGGTGTTTATTTTTACACGCTAAAAACCGATAATTTTAACGCTACCCGCAAACTAGTGCTTCTAAAATAGTTTTAAGTGTTAAAGGTTAAAGTTTAAGTGAAAGGAAAAATTAATTTTTAGTTCTTAATTTTGAATTAAAAGACATAAAAGCCGCGGATTAGTAAAATTGTTTGCGGTTTTTTTGTTATATAAAAATAACATTGTGCTTCGCCGAAGCACGGATTCGTTTGGTTTTGGTTGGTTACAGACATGGAATTTCTCCGAAATTCAACAGACAATAATCATGTTGTTTGTACAAAAACAAAAAGCCCATGCTTAAATTATTACCAATTTTCAAACCTTCCAGTTTGTTTGTAACCACACAACGCCCCTCGCAAAACCCGCCTACAGCGCAGGCGAACATTCTTTTTGGTTAAACAAAAACCATGGTAATCATCTCACCCGCATTGCGGATTAGACAATCTTTTGAACGCTGAAAACACGGATTAGGTTGATTACCACAAATTTTGAAGAATGGAAAAAGAATAGGCAACTACTTTGTAGTTGTGTGGGTGTTTTGGGTTTTTGGTTACAAATAGTCCTCTTTTCCAAAGAGGGTTTGATACAAGGAAATTTTAGAATAATTAGGCTGTAGCAAAAACACCCTCCAATCAAATCATGGTAAAAATAAAAATTGCACGAATCACAGTTCAGACATTCTTTAAATTCATCATTCATAATTCACAATTCATAAGCCGGACAAGCCGGAACCAAAAAAAAAGCATATATTTGTAAATTCAAATTAACAAACAAATGTGAGCAGAACAATGGCAGAGACAAGCTCGGATTTCCATTTGAATAACCAAAGCAAAATTGCCGGCACGGTCAATTGTTTGGACAGGGTTATTATTCAAGGTTCCTTAAGCGCATGGGGCTGCCCTTACAGTATAAATTCATTCCTAATAACCCAGGGTATTAAGATAACAGAATATAGGGCATATGCATTTGGCAAAAATAATGCAGTGCGTGCCCGTATTGAAAAAGTTGCCTTAGAAAACAATTGCCATATCGTACATATTAACAGCCCGAAACGATTTGATAAAGAATATCATATCCAACAAATTTTACTGAAACGCGGAAATAAAGAAGGAATAGTTCAAATCTATTCTTCAATGGAAATTTGCGATTGTTATAAAGAAAATTATGATAAAGCGAATAATAAATGTTCCCTTGTTTATGTTACAAGTAAATGTCTGCATTATTACATATACTTTATCGACCGCCAATTTGGACTTTGCTTTATTAGAATCCCAACATACATTCCTTTTCGTATTCAATTCTATATGAATGGACATAATTATCTTGCCAACAAATTAGAAGCAAATAATATTAGTTTTAAGATGGAAGATAATGCATTCTCTTTTATTAGTGATTATGAACTTGCAAATATATTAAGCAATGGTATTCGTGCAGAAGATATTCACGCTTCTCTTGATGCAATAATAAAAAGATATATTCCCTTTTTAGAAGAAACTAAACAGGTCTATCGTTGGACTATTTCTCAAGCCGAATATTCAACAGATATTATTTTTAACAATGATAACGAATTACAACTACTTTACGACCAATTAGTAATTAATTGCATTCACGCTGTGAAACCTGGCAATGTAGCTACTTTCTTTTCAAGGAAATTAGCTCCAAAGTACAAACAAGATGTTGGAGGTAATTTTAATCTACAAATCCAAGGAACTCGGATTAAACACCACATGGGTGTAAATAGTATAAAGATGTATAACAAAGGTAAAAATATTTTGCGTATTGAAACCACAATTAACAAAATTACTGAATTTAAAATCTACCGTATGGTATCGCAAAGAGATGGTAAACAAGTCAGGAAATTAGCTGATATGAAGAAATCAATTTATAGTCTTTTTGATCTCTGCAAGTGTTGTCAAGCTGCTAATTTTCGCTATTTAGATTACATAGCCACTTTTGATGATTATTCGGAAGGGAAAAAGAACATTGATAAACTGTCCCAAAAAGTTAACGATAATGGTCGTTCTTCAAGAGGATTTAACCTTTTTGATCCTACTGAAGCACAAATATTATTGGCTACTGATGCAGGCGAATTTAATATTAATGGGTTTAGGAATAAAGATATTAGAAATAAACTCAATAATACATTTTCACCACATCAAACTTCACAGATCATTAAGCGGCTTTTACTTCACAAGATTATTAAAAAGGTTAAAAATACTTACAAATATTATCTGACAAAATTTGGTAAACAAGTACTGGCTGGTGCTCATATTGTCAAAGAACTTTTAATTATTCCAGCTTTAGCTGTTTAATCATTACCCTTTTTTTTAATATTGTGACCATTTTGCGTTCAACTTAATTGCTAACTGAATAATTATTTTAATCAAACCTTCCGCAGAGCAGAAGTTTGTTTGCCACCACACAACGCCCCTCGCAAAACCAGCCTACATGATAGGCGAAAACACCTTTTAGGTAAATAAAAATCATGGCAATCATAATAATCACACAAATCACAGTTCAAACAATTAGTACATTTTGTGGTTGTCTCAAAAGTCAAAATATTGTACTTTGGAACTCACCCATCGACTCAGCAAACCCCGCTGAGTTCACCGCCCTCTCTTAAAAATAGAGGGGGAATATATAGCTATAACGTTATACTATATATTCGCTTAGTTCATAACCCCAGCTTTTAAGCTGGGGATTGTAGAACAAAAGAATTCGGGCTTTAGCCCAAGTTTATAACTTTTGATACAGCCTCGCAGGTCCGTTTGGTTTTGGTTGGTTACAGACATGGAATTTCTCCGAAATTCAACAGACAATAATCATGTTGTTTGTACAAAAACAAAAAGCCCATGCTTAAATTATTACTAATTATCAAACCTTCCAGTTTGTTTGTAACCACACAACACCCCACACAAAAACCGCCTGCAGCGCAGGCGCATATTCATTAGGAAATCTAAAACCCACATTGTTAATGTCAGCAGTTTTATAGATGTTTTACCGCATTTAGGCCCTTAAAACCACAAAATAACACCAAATGTCTAAATTTAAAAATAAAAGAGGACAAAACCTCCACAAATTGAACTTTTTTTCAAAAATAATCATTTGTATATAAAGTACTCAAAAAAACTAAAAATTAGAAAGGTAATATTATGAACAGCGTAAAAAACTTGAGTATCACGGAATTGGAAAGAAAAAGATATTTAGACTTTGAAACCGAAGCAATTCCGCATAAAGAAGCATTAATGAATTTTGCATTAAAAATGACAAACGATATGGATGATGCAGATGATTTAGTACAGGAAACATATCTAAAAGCATATAGATATTTTGATAAATTTGAACGCGGCACCAACTGTAAAGCATGGTTATTTAGTATTATGCGTAATACATTTATTAATGAATACCGCAGAGTGCAAAAACAACCCAATAAAGTTGACTACGACGATGTACAAAACTTTTATGAAACAATAAAAGAGACAGAAGTAAGTTATATGCATGTTGTTGGCGATGCATTCAGCAATACACTTGATGACGAGGTAACAACAGCAATTGCAGAACTTCCAAAAGATTTCCAAACAATAATTTTATTGTGTGATGTTGAAGGATTTACATACGAAGAAATCTCTGAGTTTTTATCGTGTCCAATTGGTACCGTTAGATCAAGGTTGCACAGAGCACGTAAAATGTTATATTCAAAATTGTACAATTATGCTTACAAAACCGGATATGTAGAAAAAAATTAGACCACATTCTCTTAAAATAATAAATAAATCAACTCAAGGCGGCTTTTTTTATGGTCGCCTTATTTATTTTAAACAAATGATTTGTTGTTATATAAAAATAACATTACAAAATCGCTATTTAAAACCATATTAGCTCATTTTTTTCATTTTATTAATAATAAATTTATTAATTTTAGACAGAATGATTTGCTAATTATTGAGAAATAAATGGAAAAAAATAAAACAGAACACGCAACAAAAAATCTTATTTTGATTGTTGATGACAATTATAAGAATTTACAGTTGCTTGGAAATGTTTTACGTCAGGAAAATTATGAAATTGCGGTTTCAACTACAGGATTACAGGCATTAAAAACTGTTAAGGAAGTAAAACCGGATATGATTTTGCTGGATGTAATGATGCCGGAAATGAATGGCTATGAAGTTTGTAAAATATTAAAAAATGATGAATTAACGGCGGATATTCCTATAATTTTTTTAACGGCAAAAACCGCTTCCGAAGAAGTGGTTATGGGTTTAAATTTAGGTGCTGTTGATTATATAACAAAACCTTTTAACAATGCCGAATTGCTTGTTAGAGTTAAAGCACATCTTGAATTGAAGAATTCAAAAGAAGAATTAAAAAGAATAAACGCTACAAAAGATAAGTTCTTTTCAATTATTGCACATGATCTAAAAAATCCGTTTATAACAATGCTTGGATTTTCCAGTATGCTTATAACCGATTATTATGAATTTACTGATGAAGAACGGCTTGACTACTTGAACGAAATGGAAAAAGTAGCAAAAAAATCGCATCAATTACTGGAAAATTTACTACAATGGTCGCGCTCGCAAACCGGCAGAATGGAATTTATTCCAAAAGAAAAAGATATAACTTTAATAGTGTTTGAAACTTTAACTTTACTGGAATCGCAGGCAAAAGCAAAAAATATTACACTTGTTAACAACACCATTTATGATATGACAGCTTTTTTTGACGAAGATATGATCACAACCGTTTTCCGTAATTTATGCTCAAACGCAATAAAATTTACTTACGAAGGCGGAAATATTCAGGTTGATTATGTTGATGAAGGCGAGTTTTATCAGATAATTATTTCCGATAATGGCGTTGGAATGGATGAAAAAACAATAAATGCCCTTTTTAAAATTGACGTTCAACAAACAAGAACAGGTACCAATAATGAGCAGGGTACGGGACTTGGATTAATATTATGTAAGGAGTTTGTAGAAAGGAACGGCGGAAAAATTTGGGTGACAAGTAATTTAGGTACCGGTTCAAGTTTCCATTTTACAATTCCAAAACACAAAAATTAGTTCAATTTTTTATTCACGAGACTGTGTGAAAAATGGGGATAATATATCCAAAAGTGTAACCCCGCTGGTGGATGTCGCATAAATAAAATGTGAATGATAGATGGAGATAGTAATCTTATTCAATGATTAAATCGTCTAATTAAAAACCATGAAATAATATATTTTTGAATCATGGCTAAAGCCCGAACTGTTGTCCTTGCACCATACCCCGCCATAAATGGTGGGGTTATTTAAACCCATAACACGTATTAATATAAATATATACAGGCAGTATATATGTTTAAATAACCCCAGCCTTTAGGCTGGGGGCATACAGAACAAAGATTTCGGGCTTCAGCCCTGATTCTTTTATTCACTTGTTGGCTTGGCTGATTAATAATATCAATTATATTACTTCCTATTGCAAAATCCGAGATCATAATAACATCTATCTAAGAATTACCATCTTGTTAATCAATTTTATATTGTTCCCTGTTAAAGTATAAAAATAAACTCCACTTGCTAATCCGGCTGCATCAAATGTTTCGTTGTACTGTCCCGGATTATATTCTCTGTCAAAAACATTCTTAACTAATTCGCCAAGTGAATTATATAAATCAAGTTTATATCTTCCGGCTGCCCCTAAATAAAACTCCACATTTGTGGTCGGATTAAATGGATTTGGATAATTTTGAAAAAGTTTAAAATCATTTAAAATTTGTTGATCATCGTTAATATCGGACCAAGGATTGTTAATTTTAAGATTAAATGTACATGTTGCTTTGGCATTTGCAGTATCTGTTGAAACTACTTTTATCGAATAATTTCCTGTTGAAGTTGGTGTACCAAAAAACGTTCGGGTTGATGCATTAAAACTTAACCAATCGGGTAGAGGACTCCCATCGTTTAATGTTGCCGAATATGTTAATGTATTATTTCCATCATCATCAATAAATGTCGTATCCGGAAAAGTGTAATTGTAATTATAACCAACAGAATCAATTTGATTAGGTATTTTATTAAATAAATAGGGAATAAAATTAGTGTGTTCTAAACTATCAATGATATTATCAATTTTAACCCAATATGTATAGTAGGTACCCATGCTTGTACCGCCGCTGGTGTAAAATAAATACTTTTTATCGCTGCTTATAAATTCCCCGTACTCCCAGTAATTACCGGGTCTATTTATTGGCGATGCCAATTTTTTAGGGTTCGTCCATCTGCCGTTGGCTTTATGATAGCTTAAATAAATATCACCTGCTCCATTTACAACATTCCGGCTAAAAAGCAGATACGATTCATCTGCGGCCATGCTAAAATCATTTTCATGATTTGGTGTGTTTACCGGCAAACCCAGGCTTTGTAATATGGTGTCGGTATTTACAATTATCATTTTGCATATATCTCCATTATTGGAGGATCCTTCAAAATAGGATGACGCATACGAGTTGTTAAGGGTGGTTGTTTGGAAATAATGCATGTGCTGGTTTCCTGAAACAAGCCGTACCGGAGTGCTCCACCCGGTATTCACTCTTTTTGAATTGTAGGTATAAAAATTTTTATCCTGCAGATACAGGATACTGTCATTAACCGATAATTTGGGTGCAGTAAATCCTTCAAATAGATTATAAGGACCCTGCCATTTATTATCCTGATATTTTAGATACCTGACTCGGCTTGTACTAACCGGATACGAATCCAGTTCTCCATAGAATATTTCCTTTCCATCCGCTGAAATTGCAATTCGTTCACAAGGACGAAGTCCGTTTGTGACCGGCAGATTAAATATTTTTGGAGTGTTGCCCGGAGGTGTTTGTCCCAAGTATAAACTGTCTTGAGGAATCTCTTGTGCAAATAAAAGTGATGAGATAATTAACATTAACACAATAAAAAAACGTGATAGTTTCATAAGTTTTTCCTTATATATAAAAATAATTTTAGATCTTTGTGTGCATCCAACTAACAAATAGTTAATTAAACATATTGGTAAAATAATTGATAATAAAGGGATTGGGAATAAATTACTTGTGAAATGCACCGGGAGTTTGTAAAGTGCACTAAAACTTTGTTTGAAATGAAAAATTGAATCTAAATTGTTTATAAAAACTAGATAAAACTAAATGAACTCAAACACCAAAGTTTTTTAAAAGATTAATCTTATGACGACTAACCGGTAAACATTCGCCACTTTTTAAAACAACACGGTATTTTCCGCCACCAAGGGTTTGGATAGTTTCAATTTTGTTTCTATCAACTATAAAGGATTTGTGAATGCGGCAATAGTTTTGCGGTAAAATTGGAAGAAGATCTTTAATTGACTTGTCATATATAAAAGTCCGTCCGTCTTTTAAATAAAGCTCGGTATAAATGTTGGCCGATTTGAAGTAGTTAATATCCTCAATTGGTACAACCTTAATTTCATACCCTTTTTTTATAGATAAATATTTAATTGCATGACCATCTGCGGCGTGATTTGATTTTAGTCTATCAAAAGCAGCTTTTAATCTCTCCAGATTGTAAGGTTTGGGAATAAAATCTAAAACCCCATATTCAAAAGCCTCAATAGCTCTATTGATGTTGGCCGAAATAACAATTGTATGAAACGATTGGCTTACCATCTGCTTTAGTATCTGAAATCCATCTTTAGCATTTAGGTTAAGATCTAAAAGCAATACATCAATAGGTTTTTCTTTCAAAAATATTAACGCATTATCCAAAGTAGTTTCAATATGAATGGATGTAATTTCTTTTTTTAGAATTTCATCTATAAGAAATTTAATATCCTCGGCTATTGGTCGTTCATCTTCAACAATTAATATTCTCATAATTTTTTCTTGATTTCTATTGTTGATTGCCACCCGGAATCAAGTTTGTTTGAAGTGAAATTCCACTTACCCGGAAAACTTTCTTCTAATCTGCCCTTAATATATTTTGCTCCAAAACCAGTAGAGGTTTCAGAATCTTCAAAGTTAAATTCGCCATCATTTGTTAAAATATATTTAACAGAATTTTGGTTTTTTATCCGTTGTAAAACAAAAAGACCGGATGATTTGTTTTCATATCCATGAGTTAATCCATTCTCAATCAGTGTGTGAAATATCATGGGGGGAATATCATCATTTTCATCAATATCTAAAGTTTCCAATTTATAATCAGCACCTTTTCTAAAACTCATTATTTTTAGATGAGCTCGACATAAATCGATTTCTTGAGTAATTGGAATTAGTTTTAAACTGGAAATTTGATTAATCATCCTAAACTCTTCAGCAAGCGATTCGATTAGTTTAATAGCGGAGGCAGAATCTTTTCGTAACCAAACAATAATGGATGTTAAAGTATTTAAAACAAAATGTGGATTTATATTCTTTTTTAATAATTCATTTTCCAAACGTGCCGATTTAAGCTGCGCTTCTTTTTCTGCCGTTTCTTTTTTGGCAAACTGTCTGGCAATAGAAAAACTTGTACATATAGCCATTGTTGTTGATAGCCCTGCAAAAGCAAAATTGAAATAAAATGCGGCCCACGATATAAAAAGCCCTATAGTAATAATTATACTTCCTTCTCTGCGGAGTATTAAAGCCCAGATTGTTAAGGCAGTGCTAAGTATAAGTACAGTCAGCGATAAAATATCGAATATATTAAAGATATCTGTGAATAAAAAATAAACAAGAAGATTTAATGCCAGAATAATTACTGTTGTTTTTTTAGGCAAGGAAAAATAATATATTAAAAAAGTTGGAAAAAGAGTAACAAATAAAAGAGAATTAAACTGATAGAAATAATATTCAAAATGTATGTATGTGTTTGTAAAAGAAAATATTTTAGGAGCTATAGATACAGAATAATCAAAAATTATTAATAGACAAACGAAACTGAAAAGCAAATGTTCAATTATTCCTTTTCGACTAATAAATAAAAATAGATTAAGGAAAAAAGCAACAAATAAAACGCCCAAAATAAATAACGTTATATAATCATTCGATAATCCCTTGTTAAGCACAAAATCATATTGACCAATTGCAACAGTTCCATAAAACCATTTCCAGGGTGAAATATTTCGGTGATTTGACAGCCGGAGTACAATTTCATGCTTTCCGGGGTTCATAAGCTTGTGAGGAAGAACAAAATTAAACCTACGCAAACCCGGTTTTTCGTTGGCTTTATTAATTCCAATTTGCCCATTATTAGCAATTATAATTTTATCCCAATAAATTTGATATGCAGTTATAAAACCACTTGGGAACATTCCAAACACAGTTTTTTCGCTTAATGAATCTTTTATGATAATTGAAGTTTTAATGATCCAGTTGCCCTCTGAATACAAGTTTTCATTTAAAGAAGAATTAACTTTTATCCAAGAAAAATCCGAATAATCGGGAATGGGGGAGTTAGGATCAATATCTTTTACCATCTCCCATCCTTGAAGGTAAATTACCGGAGTTGATGGAGTAATAGTGTTAAATGATTGTTCGGCGGCTGTTATTTTGATATTAAAAAAAGTAAATATCGCCAAAATTAACATATATAAAGGAGCAAATTTTAGAATGTTCACAAAATAATATTCCAATAAACAAAAAATTAGAATGAATTATTGCTTAACTGAAACACAAAAAATTAAATCAAAATAAGTAAAAAAAGTTGTTAAGCAATAAATTTAAGCTGTTCAAATAATTAATTATTAAAACAAACGAAGTCCGTTTGTAACAACATATAAAAAAGAAATATACAAAAAATATCGGAAAAATTACAATTAACAAAAAAAACAGAAAAAATTATAATAATCGCTATAATGGTTTAGTTGACAAATTATAACCGGAAATATATCATTAGTAAATTAAAAGATGAAACGGCGGAAATATTTGGGTTGTTAGGAATTTAAGTACCGGTTTAAGTTATCATTTTACAAATCCAAAATTTATAGTTTAATTTCATTTTTAGACTTAATTATTAGTTTAAATAATTTTTTTGTCAAATTGTTTAGGATTTGCCGGATAAATAAAATTTTTTACATTCTATGGCAATGCAATAAATTATAAAATCTCCTACCAATTTGTGTGATATGGTATTATTATATTTATATAATTAGCATTATAAGGTAATTTCCTCAAAAAAAACTTTACAAAACAATATAAATTCAATATTTTATATTATAATCCATAAAAATTTAATAACTATGAAAACACTATTCATAATATTGATTTTGGTATTTTGTATTAATACTAATTATGCCCAAGAAAAAAGTATTGACTCGTTAAAAAATTTATTTAAGTCCTCTAAAGTTGACACCACAAAAGTAAATATCCTTATTAAAATAAGCGCAAAATATATGCAGGATAAGCCGGAAAAAGCGTTAAATTACGCCCATCAGGCGGCGGAATTGGCAAAAGATGTTAAATTTAGAAAAGGGGAAGCAGAAGCCCTTTATCAAATTGCTTATTATTATTATCAACGATCCGATTTAAAAGATGCTTTGGAAAAATTTATTATTGTCGAAAAGTTTAGCGAAAAACATAATATAAAAAGATATCTTCTTAAAGCTATTAATAACATTGCCGTAATAAATGCCCGCTCGGGAAACATAAAACTTGCATTGGAATATTTTAACAAATTATTAAAAATAACAGAAAACACTTCCGCAACATCCGAATGGGTATTGGCAATTTTAAATATTGGAAATTGTTACGACCAAATGGGTGATTTAGATAAATCGATTGAAAATTTTCGTAAAAGTTATTTACTTGCCAAAAAATTTAATTTTACTTATGGTGAAAATATCGCATTAAATAATTTATCATATTGTTATTCGCGACAAGGAAAATACGCAGAAGCCAAAAAATATTCACTCGAATCATTTAAAATAGCAAAAGCAACAAAAGATGTTGAGTTGATACTGGAAACATCAGGAAATCTATCGGATATACTTAACAAATTAGGTGATAAAAATAAAGCATTATTTTATGCATTGGAAGGCATTAAAATAGCGGAAAAAATTAATGCTAAAAGACAAATGCAAATTTTATACAAAAATGCGGCAAAGTATTATGCGGAAATGTTGGATTTTAAAAATGCGTTTGAGTATCAAAAAAAACATCAGTTAATTAGCGATACTGTTTTTAACGAGGCAAACTCTAAAGCTATTGCCGAATTACAAACTAAATACGATATTGAAAATAAAGAAAAAGACTTGCAAATAAAAGACCTTGAATTGGCCGAAAAAAATATCCAACTATTTGCCGAAACAATAATTTTTATTTTGGTTTTTGTTACCTTAATAATTGTTGTTGTTTTGTATAGAAAAAGAAATTTAGCATATAAAGATTTAGTTAAAAAGAATTTAGAACTTGTAGACGCTGAAGAAAAATTTATGCTGATGAAAGACCGAGGTCTAAATGAACATCCCGAGTTAAAGATTATTCAGATGGAAAATGTTACTAAAAATCATCTAAAATATAAAAATTCTACATTAAGTGATAATAAAAAAGATAAAATAATGTCGGATCTAACAAATTTAATTGAAACAAAAAAACCATTTTTAGATAAGGATTTAACAATAGAAAAGTTAGCCGGCATGTTAAACCTAAACGGCAAATATCTTTCGCAAATAATAAACGAACATTTTGGCGAAAATTTTTCAAATTTTATTAACGAATTAAGAATTAAAGAAGCCCGGCGGATATTAATATCCACCGAATACGCACATTTATCGTTAGAAGCAATTGGCGAAATGGTGGGATTTCATTCAAAACCTTCGTTTAACACAGCTTTTAAAAAATACACGGGAATAACTCCGTCATTTTATAAAAACAACGCCACCCAAACCGGTCAAGTAGCCTAATTTTTTATTACTCCAAATTACAAATTAATTTTTGTTGTAAACAATTCCGAATTCTTAACAACAACTAATTGATTATACCCAATAAATAAATAATTTTTGTAATAGATTGTTTTATTTAATGCGGTTTAAGCTGACTAATAATTAAATTTATATATGAGGTTGTTTATGAAATGGAATTATGCGCGTAAATGTATTCATTTTATAATATTAGTTTATTTATTCTTTCCAATAATTAGTTTTTCTCAAACATATCTAACAACCGAATCGTTTGATGGAACAACGTACCCGCCAACAGGCTGGAGTTCCGGTACCGGTTGGTCAAGGGTAACCACCGGAACCTATCCAACGTCAAGTCCCCACAGCGGTGTTGCTATGGCAAAATTTAACAGTTGTAATTTATCTTCCGGTACCGTAGGATTTTTGATAAGCAACTCATTCAATTTAACAACATCAAGTCCAACAAACAGACCGGTGGTAAATTTTTGGATGTATCGCGATGCCGGATCCGCAAAAAATGACCGAATGGAAATATATATAAACACAACAGGAATTACTACTGATGACGTTTATCATCTTGGAACAGTATATCGATATACTGAAAACAGCCCAGTTGTTTTGGCTGCGGGCTGGTACAATTACAGTTTTACAATACCGTCAACATATTCAGGAGCGGCAAATTATCTTATAATAAGAGGAGTATCGTTTTATGGCAACAACATGTTTATTGATGATATACAAGTTCTTGATCCGCCACCGATTGAAGTAATTTCTTCAACTACACAACAGGTGTCGGATAATACAATAAAAGTTGGTTCGAGTGATAATAAAATAATAAGATTAAATGTGGTTACTGATGGACTTGCAAATCCGCTAAATATAACAAATATAAAGTTTAGTACAGCAGGGTCAACAAACTCATCGGATATTTCATCAGCAAAAGTATATTATACAACAAATACAACATTTTCAAATGTTACACAATTTGGTACAACCACAAATTTGCCAAATGGCGAATTTGACGTTACTGCAACAATGCCGTTAGCATTGGGAAATAATTATTTTTGGTTGGTTTATAACATCCCGGAAAGTGCTTTAGGCGGCAATGTAGTGGATGCATTATGTTTAAGTTTTACAACTACCCAAACCGATAATCCAATTGTTGTTCCCGACCCAACAAATCCCGCGGGAAATTCAACCCTGATTGAAGGATTACGGGGAACAAAAACCATTTCGAACAGTGGAGGTGATTATTCTACACTTTCGGAGGCTGTAAACGCATTAAACAATGCAGGAGTAGGCCCTGGGGGAGTAACTTTTTTAATAACCGACGGGCAAACTTTTGATGAACCGGGTTTAATAAATATTACCGAAACCGGAATTGAAAGCCGTCCGGTTATTATTAGGCAATCCGGTACCGGCTTAAAACCGATTTTAAAATTTACGGGAACTTCGGCTACTTCAGACGCTTGTATAAAACTATCAGGCAGTGATTATTTTACAATTGACGGATTAGAGATACGAGATGATAATACTTTATCAACTTTTAATACCGAGTATGGAATATATTTATTAGCCCAAACTGCAAATGGATGTAATTATAATACAGTAAAAAACTGTATAATTAATCTTTATGCAAATAATAAATTTACAAAAGGTGTTTATACTTATGCCGATTATTCAAGCACATTAGGAAAAAACAGTTATAATAAGTTTTACAATAACGTTATAACCGAATGTTACATAGGTTATCATTTAGAGGGGAGTTCTTATTCCAATGACGAATATAACGAAATAGGAACAATAGACGGCGGAATTAGCGAATTAAAAAATATGGGGGGTTCAGAATCTTATCCAATTTATGGCATTCAGTGCGGATATCAAAAAGATATATCCATTTATAACACAAAAATGTACAATTGCATCTGGGCAGGTACATATTTAATGGGTGTTTACATAAAATATGCTCCAACATCAGGAACTACAAAAATATTTAACAACGAGTTTAGTAATTTTAATTCAACAAGTACTTCAGATGGAATAATATATGTAATAAGTAATAGTGATGATGGAACAAGCGCAATTGAAATATATAATAATATTATACACGGATTTACATTCGATTACGAAAACTTTTACGGTATGGAAATAAATAGCGGAACAACAAAAATATATAACAATAAAATTTATGACGTAACTTATTCAGGAAGCAGTACAAAAATAATTAAAGGAATTGGGATTAATAAACGAGGGGTACACAATGTTTATAATAATTTTATTTATGACTTAAACAGTCCAAATTCCGCTCCTTATTCCACCACTTATGCAAGTGTAAACGGGTTTTATATCGGTTCGTCAAGTTATTCGGGATTTAACACTTATTTAGAACACAATACAGTATATTTAAATTATACAAGTACAAATGCGTCCAACAGAAGTACTGCTATTTATGTATCCTCACCTAACTCGTATACAAGCACGGTGGTTTTACGAAACAATATTTTTGTTAATAACACGGATATTTCAACAGCCGGGGCACTTGCAGCGGCATTTTGGTACGGAGGTTCAATATATACCAACTTTAGCACTCTTTCCAACAACAATTTATATTATGCAGGTACACCCGGCACAAAAAATCTAATTTTTTACGACAACACCAACAGTGAGCCGACTATTAGAGGATACCGAACACGGATGGCAACAAGAGACCAAATATCTTATACCGAACTTCCTCCATTTGTAAGATTAACAAATTCCCTTGATGCCGAAATAGATGTTCATATAAAAACAAACACCGCAACTCAAGTTGAAGGAGGGGGACAGCAGATAACATTGCCAATAACAATAACAAAAGATATTGACAATGAAAACAGAACTGTTACATCACCCGATTTGGGTGCCGATGAGGGAACTTTTTTGTTCGGAAATGATGGTATTGACCCCGTAATATCTTATACGCTGTTGGAAGATGCGGTTGTTGCAGAAACAAGAACAGTTACAGGAATAAGCATTAGCGATAAATCGGGTGTAAATATAAGCGAAGGTATAAAGCCAAAGATGTATTATAAAAAATCGACTGACGAAAATACATTTAATGATAATACTAATAGTACTGCCGGATGGAAGTATGTAGAAGCCTCAAACTTAACATCGCCATTTGAATTTGTAATAGATTATTCCAAATTAAATTCTTATCCGTTAGCTGTAGGGAATAATATTCAATATTTTGTGGTTGCGGAAGATTCGGCAGACACTCCGAATGTGGGAATTAATTCCGGTACATTTGCGGTCATTCCCTTAACGGTAATATTAACATCAACTAATTTTCCTATTAGTGGAACAATAAACAGTTATAACTTACGTGAAGGAGTGTCTGGTGAATTTTTAGTTGGCGCAGGCCAAGTATATACAACACTAACAGGTACAGACGGATTATTTGCTAAAATAAACGCAAGTACGGTAACCGGTAATATTACGGCAAAAATCACTTCCGATATAGCGGAAACCGGAGCGATAGCGTTAAATAGTTTTAGTTCCTCGTATGGTTTTGCAATTAAACCAAACGATGCCTCTGTAAAAATAATTTCGGGAAATTATTCCGGAGGGTTAATTAGGTTTAACGGTGCTGACAAAATAACCATTGATGGAAGATACGAAGGTATTGGAAATTATTTATCTTTTTATAATTCGGCTCAATCAAACGCAATTGCTTGTTTGCAGTTTATTAGTTCCGGAGTTGGGCAAGGTTCACAAAACAATACAATCCGTAATTGTAATATATATACTAACACTTTTTATTATAATGCATTTGCCATTTTTGTCGGCGGTGCTTCACCCGCAACAACATCAACGGGGGCGGATAATGATAATTATACAATTGTAAATAACAAAATATATAAAACTAAATTTGGAATTTGTGTAACAGGAAACAGCACCGATAAACCAAAAAATATTTTAATTGAAAATAACAGCATAGGTTATAAAGAAGCTAAAAATTATTATATTGGTCAATATGGAATTTATTTAGAGCAAACGGATAGTTCTGCAATAAACAATAACGAAATATTTAATGTGATAAATTATAATTATTCTTTGGGTAAACTAAGGGGAATATTTTTGGGTGAAGGTGTTGCTAATTTAAATATAAACAAAAATAAACTTTATAATATTATTTTCCAAAACTCAAGCGATAATTATGGAGCAGGAGGAATTGAGGTTAACACAAAAAACGCAAGCAGCAACATTGTAATAACTAATAACAGTATTGGAAGAATAAATGGATATAGAGCCTCAAGCACAAACTTTGAATATTCGATTTTTGGTATAGGCATTTTTAATAATAGCGGCGGAGTCAAAATATATAACAACTCTATTTGTATGGCCGGCACAAATAATAATATAACAGCAATAAGTACGGGCTTATATATTTCGGCAGCCGCTTCAAATATCGAGATAATAAACAATACAATTACAAATACTACCACATTTTCAACAAGTACCACTTCAAAATCGTACGCTGTTTACAGCAGCGCGGGTACAGGTGCATTTACCGCAATTAATTATAATAATTATTATATTAATGGTGCACAAGGTGTGCTGGGTTATTTTAGTGGTGAAAAAAGTACAATTGAAAACTGGAGAGCGGCTACAGGTCAAGATGTAAATTCCTTATCGGTGGATCCGTTATACCTAAATGATAATAATTTAAAACCGTTAAATACATCTCCGTTATTTTCAGCAGGTATACCAATAAGCGGAATTATAACAGATATTGAAGGAACCGCCAGACATTTAACATTGCCTGCTATTGGCGCGTACGAAACAGGAACCGGAGTGCCGGAAATTGATTGGTGTAATTTAGAATCGGGTAACCTATCAACAGTAGAAGGAATAACAACTAATTATTATTCAAAAATATTTGAAGAAGGCCTTACCGAAAATATGGATCAAGGTCCAAATATTCAGTGCTGGATTGGATATAATACACTTAATACCGATCCAAGCACTTGGCCGGATTCAATTTGGCTGCCGGCGGTTTACAATGCTAATGGAACAGAAACAAACGGACGAGATGATTATTACAAGGGTATGGGCTTAAAAGGTAATGGCGGAAATTTACCCGGTGGTACATATTATATTGCAAGCAGATATAAAATTAAACATAGTGGATATAAATATGGCGGATATAGTTTGACCGGAGGTGGAATATGGGATGGTGTATCAAAGGTTTCATCAGTATTAACAATAACGGATCCGGTGATTACATGGGCTAATTACGATAACATTAATGAAACAACTTTAGGCCAAGCCGCTGAAGGGACATTTTATGCGCGGGTTGTTGTGGATGGTATTACAACTTTAAATACAAGTTCAACAAGCAGGATTAAAGCATGGATAGGATTTAGTGAAACAAATACAGACCCTTCAACATGGACAGATCCTTCAGTTTGGACAGCGGCAACAATATCGGGTTACAGAACATCTTTTGACGCTACACAAGACCAATATAAAATAACGTACAGGGCTGATTTGGATTTACGGACATATTATGCAGCGGCAAAATTTCAACTTGATAACGATCCTATTGTGTATGGCGGGTTTAGTTCATCAGGCGGTGGAATTTGGGATGGCACAACAAATAAAAATGGAACAGTAACAATAATTGAGTCCACCATAAGTTGGGCAAATTTAGAAACCAACGCGGTAACATTAGCAAATAATGACTATTTGGAGTTGTATGGAGGCGTAAAAATAGATGGTGTAACAAGTATTGATGATACATGTGATTATATTAAAGCATGGGTAGGATTCAGTCCGGAAAACACAAATCCTAATACATGGTTAATATGGCGCGAGGTTTCCTTTTGGGATGCTTATGATGACAGCCACATTTATATTTATGACGGAAATGAGCCGGTTGGTGTTGGTACTTTTTATTATGCCTTTAGATTTAAGTTTAATGATAATGATTATGTATATGGCGGTTATAGCAGCGATGGCGGTGGAATATGGGATGGAACAAATAATGTAAGCGGAGTAATGAACGTAACAGGGTCAATAATTACATCGTTCCCTTATTCCCAAGGATTTGAATCGGTTACTTTTCCACCAACGGGCTGGAGACAGTATTCGGACGAGATGGATATACAATATTGGGAAGTAACTAATTTTTCTTTTAACGGCAATCAGGCAGCAGGCGTATGTTATAATCACAATCCCAATTATCCGGCTATTTTACAAACACCTAAGTTAACTCTTGAACCAAATATGAGAATGAGATTTTGGTGGCTGGATCAGGACCCTGATTATTATTCGACCGCGATGGAAAAAACATTCTCCGGGGGTAATAATATAATAACTCCATTAATTGTGGGACATGATACAACTTATCTTGAAATTTCAACAAATCATGGCGGTACATGGACTACTGTGGCAATTCTTTCGGACGATGAACCAAAACTAAATTACAAAAAGGAAATAGTTAACTTAGCCGCTTATGCCAACAAAACGGTTGTATTCAGATGGAGAGATCAAACAGATGCAACCATGCTGTCGTATGGGGCACTAATTGATGATATTTTTATTGAAAAAATACCGGATCAAAATGGATCTACCATAATACCGGATAGTACTACAAATCAAATAAGTTTTGGCAATACAGGCGTTACATTAAAATTTTCTACATTAAATTCGGATTCGTTATTAATAAATGTGGATAGATACGCAATTAGTCCGGGTGGAACTTTACCGGCCGGGTTAACAACCTTAGCTTCAAGATATTGGGCAATTACAATTGAAGGAGGGACTTTGGATGATCCGGCAAGCTATACGTTAACATTAGATTTAACAGGGGTTGGCGGTATATCTAATTATTCCACAATACATTTGTTAAAAAGAAACAATTCTACACAAACTTGGGCCGATTTAGGTGTACCAAACGACATTTCGGCTGCACCAATATTAAAGTGGACTGGATTAACTTCTTTTTCGGAATTTGGTATTGGCAGTACCGGCGAAAATGCATTTCCGGTTGAGTTAAAATCCTTTGTTGCAACAACTAACGCCGATTGTGTAAATTTGGATTGGAGTACAGCAACTGAGATAAATGTAAATGGTTTTACTATTGAACGAACAATAAACAAAACTGAAAAAGAATGGCAAAATGCAGGATATATTCAAGCTGCCGGAAACAGTAATACTGTTAACGAATACAACTTTGTTGATAAGATGGTAACCGGCGGAACAAGATTTATATACAGATTAAAAATTGTAGACAATGACGGATCGTTTAATTATTCACAGCAAGTAAATGTTGAAATAATTCCGGTTACTTTTGAAGTTTTTCAAAATTATCCCAATCCTTTTAATCCGGAAACAACAATTAAGTTTTCGCTGCCAAGTGCTACAAAAGTAAATCTTGTGTTATATAATTCAATAGGTCAATTGGTTGCAGAATTAATTAATACCGAATATGAAGCTGGATATTATAATTATATACTTAACGCAAATGCTATTAAAGGAGGATTGGCAAGTGGTGTTTATTATTATAGAATAATAACACCGGAATTTAATATGGTTAAAAAACTAATGTTAATAAAATAGTATCAAATGACCAGAGGAGCCGTTAAGTTAAAATAACATAGTTAAAATTTAACTCAAAAAGGCTTTATCAAGCAAAAACAATAAAAGTATAAGAGGTTTTTATGAAAATTTTCTTAATAATAATTATTTCTTTTTTACTAATCGAAAAATATAATGCGCAGGAATGGGTTGTTCAACATGGCGACCAAGAATATAATTTAACTTCGGTTTATTTTTCCGATTCGCAAAACGGAACAGCAGTTGGCGGCAATATTACATTAAGAACCAGTGACGGAGGAGAAACATGGTTAGATGATATTGACACTATGGCTATTAATAACCCTTGGCGCTGCGTTAATGGAGTAAGAGTAGGTGGTATTTTTTATTTGTGCGGAGGGAACGGGAAAATAATGAAGTATGAAAACGGGCAATATATTAATCAAAATAGCGGTACAACAAAAATATTAAATTCCCTATCGTTTGTTACGAACAATTTAGGTTATGTGGTTGGGCAAGATGGTTTAATATTAAAAACAACAAATGGTGGGCAGCAATGGTTTCAGCAGCAAAGCGGAACAACAGCGTGGTTAACTTCGGTTAACGCAATTGACGAAAACAATGTATTAGTGGCGGGTGATTCCGGTTATATTTTACAAACCACAAATGGAGGCGATAACTGGATAACACGAAATATTCCAAGTTTTTTTACTTATTTAGCGTGTATATATTTATTCAATCCGGCCGAGGGGTGGATATCCGGTTCGGAAGGTACTTTGGTAGAAGTAGATCCCGATACAATGGCTGTTAGACACTTACAAACAAACGATGGAATTATGGGTTTAGGTTTTGCAGATCCAAACTGTGGATATGGAGTTGGTGACGATGGTACTATTGTTCATTTTAACGGGTCGGCTTGGATACCCGAAATGAGCAACACAACAAATTGGTTAAAAGGAGTAAGCGTAATTAAAGAGTTATCCACCAAAAACAAAAATTCTTATATGGTTTATGCATACGCTGTTGGAGAAAAAGGTACAATACTAAAAAAAGTTACAACTTTAGTTAAAGTTGAAGATAATGAAACACTAAATAATTTTTATATTTCTCAAAGCTACCCAAATCCGTTTAACCCTACTACACAAATTGAATATTACATACCATATACAAGTTTAATTAAAGCAGAAATGTTTGATATTACAGGTGGTTTAATTAAAACATTAATAAACCAAATTAAACCGGCTGGTAAATACAATTTATATATTGATGATAATTTTGCCGGTGGGAAATTATCAAGCGGGGTTTATTTTGTCCGATATTCCGCTTTCCCTCTTCAATCAAACGATAAAGGATTTATTCAGACCTCTAAAATTGTTTTGTTAAAATAAATATGGCTAATTAAATTGTATATCTTTATGTGGTTGTGTTAATAAAATGGCACTAATCAATATTATACAAATCATCCTTATATAATTTTATTTCATGGTCGGGAATATTTAATAATGTTTTGTAATATAATTTGTAGCTGTTATCATTCATGCTGTGCAATAAATGACTATAAGCACTGAGAACTCCAACATCACGCGGGGATAAATATAATGCTTTTTGAAACATGGTTTTTGATAAATCATACTTCCCTAACTCCTGATAAACAAGCCCCATGTAAAAATATATTTTATCCGATAATGTGTCTAAAGTTAATGAGTGGGTAAAATATTTTAAGGCCAGTTCATACTGATGTGTTTTATAATAAACTTTACCCATTAAAACATATAAATTAAATTTATCGGTATTATTAATATCCGCAAATTGGTCTAAATAAACATTCCCCTCTTTAACCAGCTGTTCAAATTTATTGCTCCTAAATAACACGAGTAGTTTGTTATAGTCGAAGCTGTTGCTAATAGGTGCGGCTGTCTTTTTAGCCGAGTAGTTTTTATTTATAATAGAACTCGGTTTAATGCCATTATTACATACGTTATTTTTATATACAGCATTATTATTTGAGGTGTTATTATAACCATTTTGTGTATTGTTTACAAAAGGTGATTTACAAAATACAGACGAGGTTATATTATTGTATTTTTTGAAATTCGAGGAGTCTAAATAAACACTTTCGCCCGGAGATGTAATAAATAAACCGGATTCTTTTAATAATTTATAAAATGTATTTAAAATATTATTTACAATATTTTTATCCAGATATATTAAAATATTTCTGCAAAAAATAATATCAAAAAAATTAAATTTCCCCAACAAATGATTTGAACTAATATCTGTTATGTTGGCATAATTAAAGCTGACCAAATCCTTAATATGGGCTTTAATTTTATAAGTGTCTTCATTATTAATAAAAAACTTTGATTTTAACCAATCCGGTGCGTCTCTAAACGACCATTCTCTATATTCACCGGCTTTTGCTTTTTTAATAGAGTCCGTATTTACATCAACACCATAAATATTTATTGAAGCAGAAAAATTATCGGGTAATAATTTATTTAATAATATAGCAACAGTATAAGGTTCTTCACCGGTCGAACAACCCACGTTTAATATATTTATCGGTTCGGATTTCGAAATCAATTTTGGAAGAATATTATTATACAAATTATCAAACATAATCGAATCGCGGTAAAAATAAGTTTCACCTATTGTAATACCGTTAATTAATGAGGTGTCTTCGTGTTTAGAAATTGTATTTGATGAAATTTTATAAGATAAAGTGCTGAGGGAAATATTTAAATTATTGCAAATGGAAGATAAATTACGTGTTAAATCGAAAATGTTATTTTCATCAAACTTAATTCCGTATCTATTGGTAATATAATTTTTAATTGTAATAAAGTCGTTATCAGTATTCATACTTAAATCTAAATATATCTTCAATACGTAAACAATGTTAATTAGTGTTAAAACAGTATAATAAATATATAAAAAATTAAATTGTTTGCATAATTAAGAAACTTGCAATAGAAATAAAACAGCAGATTGTTTATTATGAGGTGCCGAGGACAAGTAAAAACAATTGCAGCTTAAAACCTGATGTCGTTTTTACGCGGAGGTGTTTTGTGGTTACAAACATGTTTCTACTCTGTAGGCAATGTTGTCAACTTAAGCAAATTACTCCATTTTATGCAACCCCACATTCGGGGGTTGAAACCGGTATTAATGGTTCCGAGGTCTAATGATATGTAACGCTTTCAGCGTTATTATGCAATAAATTGATTTTCAGTATTTAATTTTTAATTTGTATTAAAGGATTATATTAAAAAGAGGCTGTCTCAAAAGTCAAAATATTGCACAGGGGAACTCACCCATCGACTCAGCAAACCCCGCCGAGTACACCGCCCTCTCTTAAAAATAGAGGGGGAATATATGTCTGTAACGATATACAAAATATTTGGTTAGTTTATAACCCCAGCTTTTAAGCTGGGGATTGTAAAACGGAAGAATTCGGGCTTTAGCCCAAGTTTATAACTTTTGAGACAGCCTCTTCATATAAGTAGCCTGAACGCTAAAAAAGAACTACAACCCCGTAAGTGGGTAACATTGTAAGAATGAAGAATAGATAATTATTGAGTTGACAATATTGCCATCTAGGTGCTATCTGCCTTTGACAGGCATTAAACCGAAACACCGGCAATGTTCCCTCCTTAAAATCTATTTCCCTGCTTATCATTAACTCCCCGGTTTCTACACAACATGGTAAATATTTTTCATTTGTTAAATATTGAATTTATTTAATTTGTATATTTTAAACGATTGTTTGCGAAAAATGGCAGGCATCCGGATAATAAAAACAGCGTTCATACTCCCATAAGAGAGTATGAACAGCCTCCCCCGTCTTAAAGATCCCAAATTCACTCTAAATAAATATTAAACTCAACAAATAATTTGCCGGCAAATATTATTCATATCTAAGCGAATTAACAGGATTGGTTAAAGCAGCCTTAATTACGTAAACAGATACTGTTAAAACCGTAATAATAAACACTAAAATAAGCGGAATAATAAACAAACCTGCTGACATATCCATTTTAACAGCATACGACTCAAGCCACTTTGAAATTAAAAAATACGATAATGGTAAACATAAAACAAAAGCAATTATTATCAGCACCAAAAAATCCTTTATCAAAAGAAGAACAATACTAATAACATTGGCACCCAAAACCTTGCGGATACCAATTTCTTTGGTTTTTTGAACTACCATAAAAGAGGATAATCCTAATACACCCAAACAAGTAACAAAAATTGCTAAAAAAGCAAAAATTGAAAAAACCTTGCCAAAAAGTTCATCGGGTTGGTATTGTTGATTAAAGTATTCATCAAGGAAAAAATATTCAAACGCATTACCCGGAAAAAATTCGTTGTATTTTTTTTGCAATGCTTTTATTAATGCAGATGGATTATCGCTAATTACTTTCATAGCCAAACATCCTCTGGAATCTCTGCCAGTTGGTAAATATCTAAAAATATGAGGTTCAAATTCTTGTTTTAGCGATTGTTGATGATAATTTTTAAGAACACCAACAACGGTATAAATAACTTCCCAATAACTGACCTTTTTCCCAATAGCATCTTCGGCACTTTTAAATCCAAGCCATTGCGAAGCGGTTTCGTTAAGAATTAAAGAACTTGAATCCGCAGGAAAATCTAAAGAAAAATTTCTTCCGGCAGCAAGTTTTAATTTAAATACATTAACAAAATCAACGTCACATCCAATTATTTGATAATTTTTGTTTTCATCGCTTCCAACACGGAATATTGCTCCGGCATCCCATAATACTTGTCTGCCCGGTACTTCGGTTACAAAGCAAAATTTTGACACAAGAGAATTAGAAATTAATTCTTCTTTTATGGTTTTATATTTACTTGCTAACGACTTGTCTTTTACTCGCGGAGCCCTGACAACAAGAATTTTTTCCTTATCAAAACCGGGTTTGTATTCTTTCATAAAGTTAAGCTGTTTAAAAATAGCAAGGGTAAAAGTAATTAAACCAATTGCCATTACAAATTGTACCACAACAAGTCCTTTGCGCAGGCTGAACTTTCCGGGTTGAGCAGTTCCAAGTTTCCCTTTTAATACAACCGATGGTTTAAATGACGATAACATAAGTATTGGATATAAACCTGAAAGGAAAACTCCGGCAATAAAAATTAATATAATGGCAGCCCAAAACCAGTTTTGATTCCAAATAGCATAAGTTTTTGGCACACCCGTAACATTACTAAATTCCGGAAGAAAAATAAATATTAGTAATATTGTTAAAAACACAGCTAAAGCATTAACTAAAATAGTTTCAAAGAAAAACTGAATAATAAGCTGAAATCGGGAAGCACCAACCACTTTTCGAAGTCCAACTTCTTTTGCCCTGGTTAACGAATGAGCGGTAGATAAGTTGATGTAATTAACCCATGCTATCAAAATAACAAGAAATGCAATAATAGATAAAAAGTTTACAGTATCCTCATCTCCGTTTACCTCAAATTCCTGCTGATAAACCGAATTAAGATGAATAGATGTTAATGGCTGTAAAACCAGATCCATACGTAAATTATATGGTTTCCAAAACTCATTTATCTCTTTATCAATTATTGCTGTTAACTTTTTATGAAAGCCGTTTACATCGGCATTTTTCTTAAAAAGCAGATAAGTGTACCAGCCCGAATCACCCCACGACTGTTCAACATCTTGTCCAAATTTTGCAATCAAACTTTTGTAAGAAAGGAGGAAATCGAATTTTATATGCGAATTTTCGGGAATATCTTCAAAAACACCGGTAACTTGATATATGGTTTTATTATCAATACTTATTATTTGATTAATGGGATTCTTATTTCCGAAATATTTTTTAGCCATTGAACTTGAAATAAAAGCTTTGTTTGGCTCTGATATACCGGTAAGCGGATCGCCTTCAATAAATTTAAATTTGAAGATAGAAAAAAAATCAGGTTCGGCAAAAAAGATACGTTCCTCAAAGAACATTTTATCGTCATAGGCTACTGTGCCTACTGTTCTAAAAACGCGTCCAACTTTTTTTACTTCAGGAAAAGTTTCTCTTATAAGAAGTCCCGCCGGTGGACAACAAGAAGCAAATCGTACCGCTTCTCCATCCTTATCGGTTCTTTCGTAACGCAGCCTATAAATCCTTTCACTGTTGGGGTGAAAGCGATCGTAACTTTGCTGAAAATTTACATAATGCGAAATTAACAGAAAAACAGTCATTCCTGTAGCAAGACCAAAAATATTAATGAACGAAAAAAGTTTGGTCTTAATTAAATTTCTTATAGCAGTTTTAAAATAATTTTTTAACATTTTTTTAATTCTCTATTCATATTTTAAAGATACAATTGGGTTTGCAACTGCGGCTTTTATTACTTGATAACTTACTGATACTAATGCTATTATTATTGCGGATATACCTGAAATAATAAATACCGAATAATCAATTTCTATTCTGTAAGCAAAATTTCGCAGCCAAATATCAACCAAATAATAAGCCGTTGGAAAGGCAATTAAATTTGCAATTAATAAATACTTTAAAAATTCTTTTGTTAATAATAAAAGAATTGATTTTATGGAAGAACCTAAAACTTTTCTAATACCTATTTCTTTGGTTCTTTTTTCTGCGGTAAATGCAGCCAAACCAAACAATCCTAAACAGCCAATCATAATGCCAAGAATTGAAAAAGAGGCAAATAATTTACTTGTTGTTTCTTCGCTTTTATATAACCTGTTATAATCTTCGTCAAAAAAAGAATATTCAAAATTTTGTCCGCCTGCAAATGACGACCAAATTTCTTTGATTGATACGATAGATTGTTTGATATTGTTAGTTTTTAATCTAACACTTGTAAATCTGCCAAATCCTCCGTGCTTGTAAAGAATTACCACTAATGGTTTAATAGGTTGATGAAGTGATTCAAAATGAAAATCTTTCATTACCCCAACAATTTTATATTTAAAAATTCTACCCGGTGTTCTGTTTCCTTCCGGTTCATAAATTTCTTGACCAACAGGATCGGTAAAATGAAAATTTTGTGCTGCGGTTTCGTTTATTACAACAGAATTTAAACTATCACCGCCCCATTCTTTTGAATAAAACCTTCCGGCAGCCATTTTAATATCAAAGGCTTTTACAAAATCATAATCCGAAACCATAAGGCTTAATAATTGTGAGTATTTTTTACCGTTTACATATGAATCGTAAAGATTATCGCCTAACTGTATTCCGGGGATATGACTTGAGTTTGAAACTTCCAAAACGTTAGGTGTATTTTTTAGCGTTGTTTTAAATGCTTCTATGTTTCGACCAATATCATCGGTCTTTTTAATTATTAGAAGCTGTTCTTTATTATAACCCAATTTTTTGGTTTGTAAAAAATTAAGCTGTTTAAAAACAAAAACAGTACAAATTACAAGTATTATTGAGATTGTAAACTGAGATACTACAAGAACTCCTCTGAATGCTTTTCCTTTTACGCTATCGCGTGTATTTCCGCTTAAAACTTTTATTGGCTTAAACGATGCAAGGAAAAAGGCGGGATAAATTCCGGCAACAACTCCAATAAAAAAAATAAAAAATATTAATAAAGGGATAATAATTGGATTTACCAGTAAATTAAAAGAAAGATTTTTACCGGAAATATTATTAAATAACGGCATCATTAAATAAATAAAAAATATAGAAATTGTTACCGAAATAAACGCAATAATAATTGATTCACTTAAAAACTGCATTACTAACTGCGAAAATCTTGATCCAAGCGTTTTACGAATTCCCACTTCTTTGGCTCGGCCGGAATAACGTGCCGTCGATAAATTCATAAAATTAAAACACGCAATTATTAAAATACCAAATGCAATAATAGAAAAAATGTATACGTAATTTATATCACCATTTGGTTCAATTTCGGTCATTAATTGCGAGTTGAGGTGAATATCTGTAAGAGGCTGCAAAATATAACGATACCTGGCCCCGGTTTTTTCCAATTCTTCCCATGTGGTTTGAAAAGCCTGTTCTATTTGAGGTTTAATAAATTTTAATAAAGCAATATCCATTTTCTTTTGAACTTCTTTATAATTTGCTCCCTTTTTTAAAAGAACATAAGTATAAAAATCGTTGGAAAACCAATTAGGACTTCTACTATCTCCATAAGTAGCCAGCGAAGCTATAAAATCGCAATGATAATGCGAATTTAAAGGTATGTCTTTTATAACACCGGCAATAATGTAATCAAATCTTTTATCCGAGTTAATAACCTTTCCCATCGGATCTTCATTTCCAAAGTATTTTTTTGCGGCTGTTTGGGTAATTACTAAACTGTTTGGTCCGGAAAGGACATTTTTAGGATCACCGGCTAAAAAAGTAAAAGTAAATATGTTAAATATTGAAGAGTCTGCCCAAATAATGCGTTCTTCGCTAAACACTTTATCCTGATATCTAAAAACGGGAAACCCGTAATTTCTAAATCTGGCAATGGCTTCTACCTCGGGAATTTCACTTATTAACGCGGAAGCCAATGGGGAACTAGATGTGGCGGTTTTTGCACTTGTATTTGCTATTGCGCCGTCAAGATATACTCTAAAAATTCTGTCATGTTTTTCGTTAAATTTATCATAACTTAATTCGTCCTGAACATACATCAGTATAAGCATACAAACAGCAACACCAATTGATAGACCAATGATATTAATGAACGAATAACCCTTATATTTTTTAATATTTCTAAGAGTTGTAACTAAATAGTTTTTAAACATTTTGGCAACTGTTAATTAGTTTTAAAATTTAATATTTTAATTAAACGTGAAATTTTTGATTAAAATTTTCCGTTACAATTCTTCCGTCAAATAAATGTACAACGCGGCTTCCATATTCGGCGTAAGACGGCGAGTGGGTAACCATAACAATTGTAGTTCCGTTATCATTTAAATCGGTTAACATTTTCATTACTTCATCACCGTGAGTTGAATCCAAATTTCCGGTTGGTTCGTCTGCCAATATTAATTTGGGGTCGCTTACCAAGGCGCGGGCAACTGCCACCCGTTGTTGCTGACCGCCGGATAACTGTTGCGGAAAGTGGTTTTTACGGTGCATAATTTGTATTCTGTCTAACACTTCATGAACTTTTTTCTTTCGTTCGGTTGCTGAAATTTTTAAGTACAATAAAGGAAGTTCAACATTTTCGTAAACTGTTAGTTCGTCAATCAAATTAAAACTTTGGAAAACAAATCCAATGTTTTCTTTACGTAATTGGGCTCTTTTTCTTTCGGGAAATTTGGCAACGTTTACGCCTAAAAAATTAAATTCTCCGTCAGTTGGATCGTCAAGTAAACCTAAAATATTCATCAAGGTGGATTTTCCGCATCCCGAAGGGCCCATAATTGAAACAAATTCCCCCTTTTTGATTTCCAAATCTACATTATCTAAAGCTGTTGTTTCAACTTCGTCAGTTCTGAATATTTTTTTTAGATTGTTGGTCTTAATCATTGTTACACCACTATTATTTTATCTTTAATTTATCTATGTCCCCATAGTTTTGGTATGAGGAGTTAATTACTTTTTCGCCTTCTGCTAATCCCTCCAATACTTCAAAATATAAAGGGTTTTGTCTTCCTATTTTAATTTTTCTTCGGCTTGCGGTTTCTCCTGTTTTATCCAATACAAAAATCCATTCTCCTCCGGTAGTTGAATAAAAACCTCCGTTTTCCAATAATAACGCATTGCCGGGTTCTCCTAACTGGAGTTTTGTATGTACGGTTTGTCCCCTTCTTATTCCTTCCGGCGGTTGACCATCAAAAATTAAATCAACTAAAAATTTTCCATTGGTTATTTGGGGATAAATGGTAGTAAGAGTTAAAATTAATTTTTTACCATTAAAATCATATTCTCCTGTTAAACCGGTTCGTACTCGGGTTATATAATGTTCATCAATTTCTGCTCGTATTTTATACGAATCCGTATTGTCAATTCGCCCAAGTTTGTAACCTGTTCCAACTAACTGCCCAATTTCGGCATTTAATGATGTAAGTTGTCCTTTAATAGGAGATTTAACTGTTAAACTTGCCAGCTGCTCTTCAACAAGCTGCAAATAACTTTTGGAACGATTTACATTTGTTTCGTTTTGCTGAACAAGCTGATAATATGTTAAGGTATCTTTTTTTAATGCTTCATACATTAAATCTTTGCTTTTTGCCAAAAATTCGTACTCTTCTTTACTGGTTTTATATTCGTTTTCGGAACATAAATTTTTTTCGAACAATGATTTATTTGTTAAATATTCACGTTTTTGACGTAATAAACGGGTATTTACATCCAACAACTGATTTTCTTTATAAAGAAGGTTTTGTTCAAAAGTTAGTCTTGTTTGGCTTAATTGACTTTCGGCAAGTATAAAATTAGATTGAGTATTCATTAATTGAAGAGTTAAATTTGGATTATCCAGTTTAACTATTTTATCCCCAACATTTAAAAACGCCCCTTCTTCAACATATTTTTCTAATATTCTTCCGCCGTCGGTAACATCCAAAAAAAATGTTTGAAAAGGTTCTATTGTTCCCATAATTGGAATATATTCCTGGAAGGGCCCTTTTTTAATTTCACATATTGAAATTTTTTGTTTTTCTACATTTAATTTTGAACTTGTATCGCGCAAAAAGATTATATATGTAACAAAAAGTAAAAACAATATTATAATTGATAAAACACTTATTTTTTGTAATGTCCATTTCTTTTTAATTATTTGTTTATCCATAACCATAAAACGAGTTTAATAGGTAAATTATGTGATGTTTTCATCATACATTTGATTTTGATAACAGACAATAAGTATGCCATAGGAAATAAGCCGTATTTGTGGTTAATTTGTACGTTTTAGTAAATATTAGCGTCCGAAGTTGAACAGGGGTGTTCAAAAATGAACATATTTTAGTATATTAAACTCTGTTTTTACACTGTTTTTATAAGGTATAATTTTTGATTAAATCTTTTATTAATTAACTAAAACAAATAATAAGTATTTAAATATGTCAAAAGTATTAATTGTTGATGATAACGAAGAAATTTTATTAGCCGCACGTTTGTTATTAAAACAACAAGCTAATGTAGTAATTACCGAAAAAGATCCTGAAAAAATCAGAACCCTGATTTTTGATGAAAAGTTTGATGTTATCTTTTTAGATATGAACTTTACCAAAGATATGACTAGCGGACAGGAAGGATTTTTTTGGTTAAAAGAGATTTTAAAAATTGATCCTTTGGCCGTAGTAATTTTAATTACAGCATTTGGTGATGTTGAAACCGCGGTGCGTGCAATGAAAGAAGGTGCTACCGATTTTGTGCTTAAACCATGGCAAAACGAAAAGTTTTTAGCCACTTTTTTTTCTGCTGTAAAATTACGGGAATCTAGACTTGAATTGGAAAAAGTAAAATCCAGACAAGTTTTTTTGAATAACGACTGCGAAAGCGGTTTTAGCGATATTATAGGAAATTCCGAACCAATGAAAAAAGTGTTCGGAACTATTTCCAAAGTTGCCGAAACAGATGCTAATGTATTAATTCTTGGTGAAAACGGAACAGGTAAAGAACTTGTTGCAAGATCACTTTATAAAAAATCAAAACGGGCAAAAGATATTTTTATTAGTGTAGATATGGGTTCCATTACACATTCGGTTTTTGAAAGTGAATTATTCGGTCATACCAAAGGTGCATTTACAGACGCAAAGGAAGACAGACCGGGACGGTTTGAATACGCATCGGGCGGAACACTTTTTTTAGATGAAATAGGAAATATCCCGTTAGAACTGCAATCAAAATTATTGACTGCAATACAAAAAAGAGAGATCACCAGAATTGGTTCAAATAAACCCATTTCGGTTGATATCCGTTTAATTTGCGCAACTAATCTGCCAATTTACGATTTGGTTTCTGCTAATAAATTCAGGCAGGATTTACTTTACAGAATTAATACTGTTGAAATTCATCTTCCTCCTTTAAGAGAAAGAATGGGAGATATTAGTTTACTAGTGGAATATTTTTTATCAATTTATAAAAAGAAATATAATAAACCAAACCTGGTAATTGAGGTTGAAACTTTAAGACATTTTGAAGCTTACGAATGGCCGGGAAATGTAAGGGAACTTCAACATACGGTTGAAAGGGGAGTTATTTTGTGTGATGGAAATTCACTTAAACCATCCGATTTCTTTTTTAAACCGCTGCAAAGGAAAGCAGAAGATAATTATGTGGATACTTTTAATCTGGAAGAAATAGAAAAAACAATAATTCAAAAAGCTTTGTTAAAATACGAGGGGAATATTTCTAAAATAGCAAAAGAATTGGGATTAACAAGAGCTTCCTTATATAGAAGAATAGAAAAACACAATTTATAACATGAAAAACTTTAGATTTATTTTAATAATAAAAGTATTATTGCTTGCCGGTACAATTGGTGTTTCGTTTTTATTATTATATCTGGGCTTAATTCTTTTTGCAGTTATTTATTCGGTTATTTTAATACCATATCAAATTGTATTGCTTGTTAAATATGTGGAAAAAACAAATAAGGAACTTGTTGATTTTCTACAGGCAATTAATTATTCCGATTATTCGGTTAATTACAATTTTAATGCACTTGGTAAATCGTTTAAAGACATATCGGATGAGTTTAATAAAGTACTGCAAAAATTTAAGCAGTCGCGAAGTGATAAAGAGGAAAGTTTCCTTTATTTGCAAACCGCAATTGAACATATTGGAGTTGGATTAATTTCGTTTGATTCAAAAGGAAATATTGATTTAATTAACCGCAGCGCAAAAAAAATATTAAAATTATCAAACGTTAAAAATTTAAGCATGTTAAATTCCATAAGCCCTAACCTTGGGGATTATATTTTTAAGCTTGAGCCGGGGCAGCAATGTACAAATAGAATAATTACAAAAGACGAAAGCATTCATCTGTTGTTATATGCTACCGAATTTAAAATGCGAAGACAACTTTACAAACTTGTTACCCTGCAAAATATTCAACCCGAACTGGAACGAAAAGAAATAGAGGCGTACCAAAAATTAATTAGAGTGTTAACTCACGAAATAATGAATTCGGTAACTCCTATATCATCACTTGCTTCAACGGTAAATTTGTGGTTAAGTTCCAACAGTAAAGAAGAAATAATGAATAACGATACAATGGATGATATTTCGGCTGCGGTGATAGCAATAAAAAAAAGAAGTGAGGGGTTAGTTAAATTTGTTGAAAAATATCGCGACCTTGCAAAAATTCCAAAACCAAATTTTGAAGTATTTAAAGCTGTTCATTTATTTGAAAGACTTAAACTTTTGATGGAATCGGGGTTAAGAGATTGCGGGATAAAATTTGCTTACGAAATAAGTCCTGAACATTTGGAAATAACAGCTGATCCTGATCTTTTAGAACAGGTTTTGATAAATCTTCTTAATAATGCGGTGCAGTCATTAAAAAACAGGAATAATCTAAAAAACCTTGCCGGCACAATTAACTTAATAGCGGCAATTGACGATAGAGGACGTGCCATAATTAAAATAATTGATAATGGAGAAGGAATTACTGAAGACATTATTGAAAAAGTTTTTATTCCGTTTTTCAGCACAAAAAAAGATGGTTCAGGAATTGGTTTAAGTATTTCGCAGCAAATAATCCACGCTCATTTTGGAAGTATTAGTGTATCCTCTAAGCCAAACGAAGAAACGGTATTTACCATTCGTTTATAAGCAATGCCAACCTACAGCAGGTAGGTGTTGGTTTGTATGAAAATTAATAATGATTATGGATAAACAATCAGATACAAATACCTTTGGTTTTGCTAAATATTATATATGTCCTAAATTGATACTGAACTTATTTAAAATTAACATTGTTTAAATAATAAGACCATAATTAGTGTTTATCTTTTATTTAGGTGTTGATTATTAATTACACTATACTTAGTTTGCAATAAAAAAATAAAATTATGGGAGCAATTGTTTATTGGACTATAATCAGGAGCGCAATTTTAATTCCTGTATTATGGATAATGTATGAATATAAGTTGATGGAATATCAATCGTGGTGGATACTTGGAATGATGTCAGTTTATGGCGTTGTTATTCACCCCGCAATAATCCAGTATAAAATATTTATGCAAAAGAATAAGGAAATTATAGACAATACTTTATGTTCATCATGTAAAAATTTTGATAAAACCGCAGTACTTTGCCTTAAACATGATCAATATCCTACAAAATCCGAATTGCCTTGTGAAGGATTAGATTGGGAACCAGAGTTAAATAGTTATGAGAAAGAAGAAATTACAGATTAAAGAAGAAAGCCCCTATATAGAAAAACAATTCTGTACTGAATGCGGCGATGATTTAAACGAATTTTATTTGTCGGAACGGGTTAAACAAGTAGAAGCTGTAAAAGCTAATTTTGAGAATTGCCAAAAAACAGGCAAATTTAAGGGCGAAGAATGTTCAAAGTTATTTATTGCATCAGACCCGGATGTTTTTATTTCCGATGAAGATATCTAAATACTTGCTCTGCCGCGTCAATAAATCGCGGTCCAGGTCTAAAAAATATATTCGCATCAATTATAAATAAATTATCCTCTTTTACCGCATCTATATTCCTCCATTCGGGATACATTTCCAGCAAAAGTTTTTTAATATCTTTTTTATCCGTGGCGTACATAATAAAAACGGGATTACGTTTTAATACTTCTTCACGATTTAATATAGGATAATTAAGTTTGCTGTCGTCAACAATATTTTTCATCCCGCAAATTCTAATATATTCGTTTAAAAAAGTATTTTTCCCTGCAACAATTAATGGTTTTAACTCTATTATAAACATTACGTTTTGTGGTGTAATACCTTTAGAAAACTGATTTAACTTTTCAACACGTTTATCCCAATTGTTTATAACCGAATCGGCTTTAGATTGTTTATTAAACATTTGAGCTAAATCGTTTAACGTTTTTTTTATTCCATCATAATTACGCGGATTTGAAACAAAAACCGTAATGCCCATTTTAACAAGTTTTTCGTAGTTCTCTTTTGTGTTGCCTTCCACGGAAACAAATACAATGTCGGGTTTAAGCATTAATATTTTTTCGGCATCAATAGAAAGCAGATCGCCAACTTTTGTAACTTTTTTGGCTGCTTCGGGATAATCGCAATATAAAGTATTACCTACAACCTTATCACCCAAATCCAAAAAATAAATCATTTCGGTAATGCTTGGGGCTAAACTTACAATTCGTTTAGGTTCTTTTTTTATTTTTATTTTATGGTTTAAGTCGTCTGTTAATATTATGGTGTTTAATTTGTTGGTTTTGGTAGGATTTTTACAAGCGGTAAAAGCTGATATTAATACCAAACTTAAGATAAAAACTTTAAATAATAATTTCATATCAATACATTTTGGAAAATAAATAATACCCAATATAATTATAAAAAATAACTTTTGTAAGTAAAAAATAAAGTCGTATATTTGCAATGCGCTTTTAGCTCAGTTGGTAGAGCATTTGACTCTTAATCAACAGGTCGGGGGTTCGAGTCCCCCAAGGCGCACACTTGTTAAGCCCTGTAAGTTTTTATTTGCAGGGCTTTGTTTGTTTTAAATAAAAAATTTTCGTTTGTAAATTATGAAAAAATATTTATTTTAATATAAGTTGTACAAAAAATATTTCTTTGGTTATAAACAAAACAAGAGGGAAAATCTGGTTTTGCAAAATCGATGCTGAAATAAAAAATAAAGGAATATGCCATAATTTAGCGAAAATCAATTTTATAAGTTTGGCACTTGAGAAAAATTACAATTAAGTTTGATAAATGAGAAATATTATATGGTTGAAAGTATTCTTTATGCAAACGAAAAATTTTCAAATTTTAGAAAATCATTAAGTTTTTTTTAGACATAAAAGATAAACAAATATTTATCATTAAAAAGGGTTTAAGATAATGGAAGATTCAACAACGGGATTACTAATTATATCTGTTTTGTTATTTAATTTTTATATGGGCGGTGTATGTCTAATGATTGGGGCACGAAAAGATTTAACCGGTACAGGATTATTTTTGGGGTTAATTTTAGGTATATTTGCAATACCTATAATGATCCTGAGTAAGGGAAATAGAAAAGATTGCCCAAACTGTAGTGAATTAGTTAGTCCAAAAGCAACAAAGTGTCCACATTGTGCAAGTTATATTATGCAACACAGGGAGAATAAAGATATTATCTTCCCGTGCGAAATTTATAAAATGTTATATTCTGGTAATGACGATAATTCATTCTTAATAACAAACAAAGAACAAAAATTACTATTAAGAATAAATGAAGTTCAGTTAAACTTGATAGAAAATAGCAATGGTAATAAAGACGAATATTTAATTGATTTAGATGTTACTAACATTACTGGATTTGATATTATTCTAAAATCAATAAAAGAAATTGATGGTAAAATATTAGAACAGGAACCTAAATATAAAGAAAAGTATTTCAAAGCAGGCGATAACTATTCGTTAGACAGGTATAATAATATCAACTTACTCAAACCAATAACAGGTCAATATGTAAAAAACGGTGAAATGATAAACGGGAAACTAAAATTAATAGTAAATGCAACATATTTACCTAAAATTAATTTAGAAATTAAACAAATATAATATTACAATTTGGGAAATAGAGTATAAATACAAGCAAAAAAATATACGTTAATCGCCTACATCATTCATAAATAAGGCATAAGCTGGCGTAAATAATTAGAAATAAATAGAGAGACAAGAGATATGCCGGATGAAATATTTAATCTTTTAGTTATAATGACTGGGTGTTTGTTTTGGGGTTTGATTGGCCTAATTGCAGGTTCGCAAAAGAATTATAAGGTTGAAGGTTTTTGGTTTGGGGCATTACTTTGGATTTTTGGAATAATAATTATTGTTGCAAAAGACGGAAACAAAGTGCGTTGCCCATTTTGCAAAGAATTAATTTTCAAAGAGGCAACATATTGCCCGCATTGTACACAACCGATTCCAGCGAACTGTAATAAAAATGGCTGCTCATCTATGGCAACCCATGTTGATTCGAAATATGATTTATTTTCAAAAGAAAAGCAATAAATGAAGCTTGCTAATTTAGTTATAGATAAATAGTCATAATATAATTTAGTTGTGAGTAACTAATGGGTAAAAAAATCAATGGTATAATTCCTGAATTATTTGCATTATCTTATTTGCATGAAATTAATGGTTCATCAAATACAGTTATAGTTTCAAAATGTATTGATATTTGTACTTCTGTATTTTATGATGTTGTTATTAAATTAAACAATAATGTTAGAATGTCAAATGATTATTCTTTAATTGAATTTCTGGCACTTCTTATTGCAGACGAACTTGGAATTAATTTTGCTCAACCGTTTGTTGTTAACATTACTAATGAATTTGTTCAAAGTATTAATGATATTATAATTAAAGATAAAATAACAAAAAGTATTGGTAAAAATTTTGCCACCAAGTATATTGAACAGAGTTATATGATTAATATGAACGATATAAAACCGAATGATGTGTCAAAGTTGTGTGATATTTTTATTTTTGACTTATTTGTTGAAAATGTTGATAGAAGAACAATTAAGCCCAATCTTTTAGAAACAAACTTTAACTCAATAAAGGATTATTATGTCATTGATCATGAATTATCCTTAGGTTTCATTTGGGATGTTTTACCTAAACCTCCCATTGATCAAGATATTTATAATATGACAAAAAATCATATTTTATTCCAGTGCTTAAAAGGAAGAAATAATCTAAATTTTAGCATGGAACAAAAATTAAAAAACCTTAATAATGCATTTTGGCAAAGAGCAGAAACTATTATACCAAATGAAATGTTTAATTTATATTACTTTAAAAAAATAAAAAATTATCTTAATTTAAAAATAGAAAATTTAGATTCTTTTATGAATGTAATAAAAGGAGTGTTGTCGTGAAAACAGTAGAATATCAGATATTAAAATATCGTCCGGATATATTAACCGGAGAATTTGTAAATATTGGAATTGTATTGTTTTGCAAAGAAGAGAATACATTAAAAACAAGATTTGACACGCAAACAAATCGTGCGGCGCATTTTTTTAATTATAATAATACACGTGAAATTAAAAATTATTTAAGAACCCTACAAAATAAATTTGAGGATTTTGCAAATGATTTTACCAAGAGAATTTTTGAGAAATATAATTCTATTTCAGCTATTACGGAAAGTATTTTGGTTAAGGATGATAGTTCTTATCAATTCAGTCAATGTTATAAAGAATTAACTTTGGATATTGATGCAACCTTTGAACAATTATATTATCGATATATTCTAAAACATACAGATATCCAAGAACATCATAGTCTTATTAATGATGATAAAACATGGCAGACTTACAAAAATTATTTTAAGAACTTTGGCATTGACGGTTATTTTAATAAAAAGATATTTACAACCAAAAATGATTCCTTTGAATTTGACTCGGTCTGGAAAAATGAGAAATATCATGTTTTAACTCCTTTATCTTTGGATATTAAGGAAGTAAAAAATCAGAAAGAAAAAATATATAAATGGATTGGCAAAACTGAGGAGTTGGAAGGTGCCGAAGATGAAATAATATTATATTTTTTGGCCTATGCGGGAGCTGATGATAAAATAAGAGAGTTTGCAAACGCAAAATTAAATAAGCATAATTGTAAAGTTTTATTTCAAGAATCGGCTGAAATAATTGCAAGCGAATTTAAAGAAAAAATAGACAGACATTTATTACTAACAAAATAAAAAAAATAGTTTTGTGCAAGGCGCACACTTGTTAAGCCCTGTAAGTTTTTATTTGCAGGGCTTTTTTATTGGGCTCTTTTAAAATATTTATACTCTGATAACCTAAATCTTCCTGTAATTCCTTGACACTATTTTAGTAAAATCATTTTTTTTGATTCACAGTAATTTTGTGTTTTTATTTGATAAAAGTAAATTCCACTTGAAAATTTTCCGCCATCAAGCTGTATGTTATGAAAACCACTTGAAATTATATTATTTAAAATGGTTTGGACTTTTTGTCCGAGTGAATTATAAATATTAATTTCAACATATTCGGTTTGTGGAATAGAAAAATTAATATTTGTAACAGGATTAAACGGATTAGGGTAATTTTGGGAAAGATTATACAAATTTTGAACAAATTTTTGATCTTTGATATCCGTAAATCTACCTAAAGTATCTCCATTTATAATTGCTGCCACCAAACCGGAAGAACCCGGATCTTGAGTATAATCATAGGAAGTCACTCCTATCCCTTTTTTTATTTTTGTTGGAAAAACTTCCAGCATTGCTCCAAAGATTGTATCCGGTGGTGTAACAGATGAGTTAATTAGCGCATAATCAAAAAGTTTATATTGAGTTTGAGTATTGCTATAATAATCGTATTCATTGACCGTTTCAACAATACCATAATAATAGTTTTCAATTCTTGATTTCCAAATTGACCCATCCGGCGAAATAAAATCGTACAACAAAACTTCAGGATAGTCGGCTCCGGCATATTCAAAAACATGTTTATTATCTAAATTGCGTTGATACTTTAAATCTCCTGCGACATCTAAAATTTGATAAGTTATACCGTTTGGCATAATTGTATCACCAATTACTTCCACGGTATAATAATATACATCTTCTAAACCATAAGTGTATTGCCATTTGTTTCCAACTTGTAAAGGATACCAGTTTGTAGAGTCTAATTGTGAAAATAATGGATTAGTTAAAACAATTGTTAATGCTAATATTTTTAATGTTTTCATTACAACCCCTCAGTTTGTAAAAATAACTTAAATAATTAAATCAAATCAACAATTAAAATTGATGAAATTAATTTATTGTTTTTAAAAAGAAAGTGCAAGTATTGTTATTCTTTTAAGTATTGTCTTGTGCTAAATTAAGAAAAATTACATTACTTTAAAATCTAATGTTGCCCCAAAAACAATAAATAATCGGCCTAAGTTCTATTGCAAAACGATTAACAGCCATGTTTCGTATAACTATTCAGGTTTAAAAAACAAATCAATTTCTTCTTCAAGCAGTAAGGAGTATTTAAATTTATTTCCGTATAAATTTTTGTGTTCTTCGGCCAAATTAATAAGTCTGGCAAATTCCTCTTTGTTTTGAGGTACTTGACAGGCAGCAGACCAGGGCCCAATAAATTTGGGATTAAAAACACTTGTAGGATGAATATTTACTCCATAATAACCGCTGTCAATTGTATTAGGGTTAATGTCAATTTTGTCGTCTTTGTTTTTATCACGGTAAAGTTTAACAGGGCCGTCTTGTACAAAAGCTTTTATTTTACCTTTATGAAGACCGAGCTTATAGTCATATTGCCCCGGAACTAATATTCCGGTTCCTTTGGGATTTAATAAAGTTTTTAAATAAGTAAGTCCCGGGTCAGTAGTTCCGGCCATGGAAAAACTTTTTTGTTCTGTACCTTCCATCCAAAAAACCCAAAATAAATCGTTAAAAAGGTTAACTGTTTTATCTACACTTCTTATACCTGCAATATTTAATCTTTTTGGTTCGGTATAAATAATGTAGTTTTTCCTTTTTAGTAATTCAATAACATCTTTTAACAAAACCTCCGTTTTCATCCACTTTCTCCTTTTATAAATTAAAATACTAATTAAAATAGAAAAATCCAGAAGGTATAAAATAATGATTTGTAATTTTAAAGACAAATTAGTTGAAACTGATAATGTATGTAAGTTAGTTTAAAACAAAAAACCCTGCCGGTTAGTAAGCAGGGTCTATTGTTACTTTATCACTAGGAGTACCATTTATTCAAACCATGAAACAACTTCGTAATTTTGAGTGTGAGGGAAATTAGGCGGTACATAAGTCATAAAACGGTTATCGTAAGTATGAACCAGTCTTAAACCTTTAACGGGAACGGTCACACCGCCGACAGTTCCATAAGTTGCGGTAACACGAGTTGTACTTGCAATAATTCCGCCCAAAATTTTCCATGAACCTAAATAATTTTGCGTAACCAAACCATCTTCGGGGCCTACATTTCCGTTTAATGAAAACATGGAGGCTTGTGTAATAACATTGCCGCCAAGATTAGCAGCATTTGATTTTATTCGTATATCTTGTTCAGCAACAATGCCAAGTATATTTGTGGAATTTGGGTTTGTAACCGGATTATCGGCATAATATAAATCATCCTCCTGATAGACATTACCTTTTCCGTTAACACCTTTTTTAGTTGATACAATTGTTACCGCACCATTCACAACACCTTTAGTGTAAATATTTCCTTTCTCAACATAAATGATTCCGTTTGGAGCTAATGTTGTTAATGGTACGGTACGCGCTGTATTCCAGCCCGTATTGTTATTGTTAGTGCTATAAGTGACGGTTCCGGTTGAATTAAAATAAAGTCTTACTTCAATTGATTTTCCTGTATTTGTGGTATCTCTGAAAAACTTTCCACCTGTTGCAGCTAAATTACGCATTCCTGTTGTATCAAACTGTAAAGGTAAATCAACACCTGTACTATAACCGCCATAAAATTGAGGAGTTGCCGGTGAACCGCTTTTTGTCAGACCTGTTCTGTTAGTTACTTTTCCCCAAAATACAGGTGTTCCTACAGTTGTTAATTTTGCATTAACATGGAATGGGCCTCTAAATGTATCACCTGTGGCGGGAGATGCGCTTATAGAGGAATAATAATTACCGAATTTTGAATAAAAACTTGGTCGTAATTCAACAATTACAACTTTTGTAACCCCTTGGTAAGTACCTTCTGAAACTATGGTAGCCATTTCGGTATCTAATGTATCACCGGTGCAGACCCCAAGATAATCACCATGAGCGAGATGCGCGTTAACCGCTCCGCCGCTGCCTACAGAAATTGTGTGACGATTAGCCGGATTTCCCGGAGGTACATGACAAAGTATTGTTTTTCCGGTTAATGATATATTGTTTGATACGTACACATTAATGGTTCCGCCGTCAAATGAAAGATTGGAGTAACCGGCCAGCCATGTTTTATCCATAAATATTTGGTTTGCGGCCATATTTGCACCGGAAACAGCAATATTATATGCTTTTGTATTTAGAAAATAATTTGTTGAATTACCAACCGAACGAAGAGTGATCTGGTTAAAATTATGTCCAATTACAAGAAAAATTAAGCTAAAACCTAAAACAAGAAGTATAGATGCTTTACCACCCATGATAATACCTCATTTATCTATTACTTAGATTTCTGGCGGCAAGACGAATCTGTCTCCAGAAAGCTGTTGAATAATTCTGATTATATGATTCAAAGTTCTCTACAGTAACATCAATCTGCATAATATAAATTGCACTTGGTACAGCAATAGGGAAAGGAAGCAAATTGCCAAGCGCGTCGTAATATGTAATCCTAAATTGAGTAACACCTAAATTTGAGCCCATTGGGGGTTCGTTGTTTTCAATTCTGTACAACATCATATCACGCGGATTAACAGTACTGCTGAGCTCGGATGTTGGTCCGGTGTAATACCGCAATGTGTCAATTGCGCCGTCATTATCCAAGTCGGTCAAAAAAGTTATGTCGTTAGAATCCGCAGCAATTATAGAGTGTGCGGGATCTGGTAAAACATTCCATTTTCGGCAAAATCCAATTTTTCTGAAATCGTATTCTAATAATTCAACTACTGCCACAAGGTTTTCTTGTACCATTAGTTCGGCTCCGTGTGTATAGGTGTTTTCAACTGCTTTATCATTCATTCTAAGCAAAATCATCAGCAGCATACCGCCTATTACCGTAGAACCTAATATATCTAATAATGTACTAAATCCCATTGTATACCTACCTGTAAAAAAAGTAACTATAAACTGTAGAAAATCTTATTGTATCGGCCATTGAAGGGCTTGTAACCGTTACACTAAGTTTTTTATGCCAGGTCTTCGAAGAACCGACGCTGACATTTGGATTTGATGCGTTTACATAACAAACAGTACAATTAATATTAAAAACTGCCGAAGGCATAGTGCTGTCGACTTTTGAAAGATTGTTAAAATCATCAAAGTCATCAAAATTAGGATAAACTTCGCCGGTTTCTTTCCCAATAGCAGTTAATTGGGACGTGGTTGTTACTGTGTTTTCCACAGTGCTTTCATCAAACGCTTTTCCTGTTGCTTCTTCAAGAAGTGAAGAGCCTATTGAAATTGCAAGTACTCCAAATTTGTTTTCCATCATAACGGTGTTTGTTGATAAAAATCCGTTATTAACGCGCAAAATTAATAATGATAGAAGTACCATTGCACTTGTTGTCAGTAATAATTGTCCTGTGTTCATGTCATTTCAATATTGTTGTTTTAGTAATTATATCAATTAACATACCAACCAAATAATATCAAATTATTACTTTATCTGTAATAATTACCGATGTTAAACAGTGCTATCTTGTTAAAATTTAATGTTTTGCAGGTGATATTAGCAAAAAGAAGTTTTTACCTGTAATTTGTTAATATCAAGACAAAGCGCGAGATGTAATTTTTACCTGTCATATCAGGTGATATAACTTTTTCTATTTGTAAATAATGGCTGAATAATTATAATAAAAAAGGGAAAAAAAGGAATAAATGTTTTTTTGAAGGTTTAGCATAATAATATTAATCTTGTCTATTTATAAGGTTTATAATCAAAAATGAAAAAAAGTTATAAATTTTATTATTATTTGTTAAACTAAATATTATTTTGCAATGTTGTATAAATATGAAAATTAAAAATATTAATATAGGAATAAGCAATGGATGAAAATATTAAAAACAGCCCTTTAAGTGAGGATGAATTAGAAACTCAAGAGTGGCTTGAATCTTTAGAATATGTGTTACAGCAAGGCGGACCCGAAAAAGTAAAAAAACTTCTTCACGATCTGGATACTTATGCACATCAAGCAGGAGTAGAATTACCTTTTACAGCTAATACACCATATATTAATACAATTCCGCGCGAAAAAGAACCTAAATTTCCGGGTGGACGCGAAATTGAACGCCGTATAAAAAGTTTAATCCGCTGGAATGCTATGGCAATGGTTGTTAGAGCAAATAAAGAAGAAAACGGTATAGGCGGACATATTTCCACTTACGCTTCGGCAGCAACACTTTACGAAATTGGATTTAACCATTTTTTTAAAGGCAAAGATGAAAATTCAGACGGTGATTTAATATTTTTCCAAGGTCACGCATCACCAGGAATATATTCGCGCGCTTTTTTAGAAGGCAGGATAACAAAAGAGCAGCTTGAAAATTTTAGACGTGAGTTAAAAGGAAACGGCGGTTTATCATCGTACCCTCACCCATGGTTGATGCCCGATTTTTGGGAATTTCCAACGGTATCGATGGGTTTAGGCCCAATTATGGCAATTTATCAAGCCCGTTTTACCAGATATTTGGAGGATAGAGGTCTAAAACGTGCTAATGATTCCAAAGTATGGGCATTTTTAGGAGACGGAGAAACTGACGAACCCGAAGCATTAGGCGCAATTTCGTTAGCCTCGCGCGAAAAATTAGATAATTTAATTTTTGTTATAAATTGCAACTTGCAGCGGTTAGATGGACCGGTAAGAGGAAACGGTAAAATTGTACAGGAACTGGAAGCTGTTTTCCGTGGGGCCGGATGGAATGTAATAAAAGTATTATGGGGAAGTGAATGGGATAGCCTGCTTGAACAGGACAAAAGCGGTTTGCTTATTAAACGTATGAATGAGGTTGTTGACGGTGAATATCAAAAATATATTGTTGAAGGTGGTGCTTACATTCGTAAACATTTCTTTGGTAAATATCCCGAATTACTTAAGTTAGTTGAACAATATACCGATGAAGAATTAGAAAACATGAAACGGGGCGGGCATGATCCTGAAAAAGTATATGCCGCTTATAAAGCCGCTGTTGAATTTAAAGGCGCACCTACTGTAATTTTAGCAAAAACAGTTAAAGGGTATGGTTTAGGTGAAGCCGGAGAAGGGAAAAATATAACACATAGTCAAAAGAAATTAAACGAAGAAGAATTACGTGAATTTAGAACACGATTTGGTATTCCTATTTCCGATGAAGATGTTGCAAAAGCCCCATTTTACAGACCAACGGAAGATAGTCCGGAAATTAAATATCTTAAAGAAAGAAGAAAATCTTTAGGTGGTTATCTTCCTAAACGAATATTAAAAAACCAGCCGCTTCAAACTCCAAGTGAAGAATTGTTTGAAGAATTTTACACCGGAACTGATGGACGAGAAGTATCAACAACTATGGTTTTTGTTAGAATTCTTTCCAAATTGTTACGCGATAAAGAAGTTGGAAAATTAATAGTACCAATTGTACCCGATGAAGCAAGAACTTTTGGTATGGAATCGTTATTCCGCCAAATCGGAATTTATTCGCATCCGGGACAACTTTACGAACCTGTTGACAAAGACAGTCTGCTTTATTACAAAGAAGCAAAAAACGGTCAAATTTTGGAAGAAGGAATTACAGAAGCGGGTGGTATATCATCATTTATAGCGGCCGGAAGTGCTTATGCAAATCACGGTGTTAATACTATTCCATTTTTTATCTATTATTCCATGTTCGGATTCCAGCGAATGGGAGATTTTGCCTGGGCCGGTGCCGATATGCGCGTAAGAGGATTTTTACTTGGCGGAACTGCCGGAAGGACAACTCTTGCCGGAGAAGGATTACAGCACCAGGATGGACAAAGTCATTTGCTTGCTTATCCAATTCCAACAATTTTAACTTACGATCCGGCTTTTGCTTATGAACTGGCCGTTATAATTCGTGACGGTATTTACCGAATGTATGAAAAACAGGAAAACGTATTTTATTATTTAACGGTAATGAATGAAAATTATGCAATGCCGGCAATGCCGCAAGGAGTTAAAGAAGGAATTCTAAAAGGCATGTATAAATTTAAGTCTTCTGAGAAAAAAAATGTAAAATTAAAAGCTCAGTTATTAGGCAGCGGTGCAATAATGAATGAGGTTTTAAAAGCTCAAAAAATATTAGAAGAAGAATATGATGTATCGGCGGATGTTTGGAGCGTTACAAGTTATAAGTTGTTGCATACCGATATTATGGATACCGAAAGATGGAATATGTTAAATCCTTTTGAAAAGAAAAAAGAATCCTATTTAAAACAATTAACAAAAGATGAAAAAGGTGTATTTGTTGCAGCTTCGGATTATGTTCAAATTATTAAAGATTCGATTTCAAAAGATTTACCAAGTCCTTTATTTACTTTAGGGACGTATGGATTTGGAAGAAGTGAAAGCAGAGAAAGTTTAAGAAACTTTTTTGAAGTAGATTCAAAATATATTACTTATACGGTTTTGTATGCACTTTTTACAGAAAACAAAATAAAAGCAGCTGTGTTAAAGCAGGCAGCTAAAAATTTGGGAATTGACCCAAATAAACCAAATCCACATAACTCTTAATAATTAAAGAAAATAAAATTAGGTTTTGATTATGATAAATGAATTTAAATTGCCGGAATTGGGTGAGAATATTGAAAGTGCGCAAGTCACAAAAATTCTTGTTAAAACCGGAGATAAAATAATAAAAGACCAATCCGTATTAGAGATTGAGACCGATAAAGCTTCTGTTGAAGTACCGGCAGAATTGGAAGGTGTTGTTAAAGAAGTATTTATTAAGGAAGGTGAAAAAGTAAAAGTAGGATCTGTTGTATTTACTTTTGAATCCGGAAATGAGATACCCGAAAAAACAGTTTCTGTTGAGGTAAAAAAACCGGAGACACCTAAAGAACAAGTAAAAATTGCCGCTGAGCAAAAGGAAGTTCCTGTTTTGGAAATAACATCAGGCAAAACTGAATTTAAGCTGCCCGAACTTGGTGAAAATATTACTTTGGCAACTATAACCAAAGTATTAATAAATAAAGGTGATTTAATTAATAACGATACAATTGTTTTGGAAATTGAAACTGATAAAGCAACTGTTGAAGTTCCCGCAGATATGAGCGGAACTGTAACGGAAGTATTTGTTAAATCGGGCGAAAAAGCAAAAGTTGGACAGGTGATTTTCACTGTATCCGGACAAAATATTACAAAACCGGCACCCAAAACAGAAAAAATAATAAAAGCAGAACCTGTTATACCGGTTTTTAAAGCAGAAGTAATAAAACGTGACGAAACCGATGTAAATAAACTTACTCCTCCAATTATTCCCGCACGGAATACAATGCCCGGTAAAATTGCTCCTGCCGCTCCTTCGGTCAGACGTTTTGCCCGTGAAATTGGAATTGATATACATCTTGTACGCGGAAGTGACAAAAGCGGTAGAATATCAATTGAGGATGTAAAAGCCTTTGCAAAATCGTTAAACCAAAAAATATTATCAAGTCCTGCTTCACAGTCGTTTGGAGTTAATCCTTCACCATTGCCCGATTTTTCGAAATGGGGTGATATTGAAAGAGTTGAAATGAGTAATATTAGAAAAAAAACAGCCGAACATCTTTCGTATGCGTGGAGCAGTATTCCGGCCGTAACCCAGTTTGATAAAGCCGACATAACTGAACTTGAAAAAATCAGGAAAATATTCGGTAAAAAAGCGGAAACAAAAGGGGCAAAATTGACCGTAACTGCCATATTATTAAAAGTAATTGCCTCGGCATTAAAGGTTTATCCCCAATTTAATGCAACTGTTGATGTTGAAAAAAATCAAATTATTTACAAAAAATATTATAATATTGGAGTTGCGGTTGACACCGATAGAGGATTATTGGTACCTGTAATAAAAGATGTTGATAAAAAAAATATTATCGATTTAGCGGTAGAACTTGGTGAAATTTCGGTAAAAGCACGCAATAAAAAGTTAACAATTGAAGATATGCAGGGCGGTAATTTTTCGATAAGTAATTTGGGAAGTATTGGCGGAACATTTTTTACTCCAATTGTAAACTCTCCCGAAGTAGCAATTCTTGGAGTTTCGCGCTCTTCTTACGAACCTGTATATGTAGACGGTAAATTTGAAGCTAGATTAATTCTTCCGCTTTCATTATCTTACGACCACAGAATTATTGATGGTGCTGATGGTGCCCGTTTTATACGGTGGATAGTGGAAGCAATGGAACAGCCATTCCTTTTGGCACTTGAAGGATGATTTATATATTTGAAAATGGAGATAAATGATGTTAAATAATACTCAATTGGCAGTTATTGGCGGCGGACCCGGTGGTTATGCGGCTGCTTTTTTAGCAGCGGATTTAGGAATGCAGGTTACATTGATTGAATTGGAAAAAAATCCCGGCGGCGTATGTTTATATAGGGGTTGTATTCCTTCTAAAGCTTTGTTGCATATTGCAAAATTATTAAACGAAGCTGAAGAAGCAAAAAACTGGGGCGTTTATTTTGAAAAACCAAAAATTGATTTAGAAAAATTACGTACATGGAAAGAAAGTGTTGTTACTAAACTTACCGGCGGTTTGGGTATGTTAAGCAAACAGCGGAAAATTAATTATATTAACGGAAAAGCAACTTTTGTAAATTCATCAACTTTGTCTGTTGAAAAAGTTGATGGTACTACGGAAGAGATGACTTTTACAAACGCTATTATTGCAACCGGTTCGGTGCCAACTAAAATACCGGGACTTTCTATCGATTCACCTTTGGTAATGGATTCAACAGCTGCATTAGCTTTGAATGATATTCCTGGTAAATTGCTTGTAATAGGCGGTGGTTACATTGGTCTTGAATTAAGTTCCGTTTATGCTGCCCTTGGAAGCAAAGTGACGGTTGTGGAAATGACCCCCGGTTTATTACCCGGTGCGGATAGAGATATGGCCGCTGTTTTATCTAAAAGTATTTCTAAAAAAATGGAATCTGTTTTGCTAAACACAAAAGTTGTTAGTTTGGCTGAACGTGACGGTAAAATATATGTAAAATTGGAAGGAGCAAAAGCCCCGACTGAAGAAGTAGAGTTCGATAAAGTTTTAATTTCTATCGGCAGGCGTCCGGTTACAACAGGATTTGGATTAGAAAACACCCAAGTAAAAGTAAATAACCGCGGATTTATTGAAGTAAACGAACAACTCCAGACAGCTGATTCTAAAATTTATGCAATTGGTGATGTTGTAGGTAATCCTATGCTGGCGCACAAAGCCTCTGCCGAAGGCAAGGTTGCCGTTGAAGCAATAGCAGGGCATAAAGTTATATTTGAACCAAGTGCCATCCCTGCGGTTGTGTTTACCGATCCTGAGCTTGCCTGGGCCGGGTTAACCGAAACCGAAGCTAAAGAAAAAGGAATTAAAGTGGAAGTAGCTAAATTTCCTTGGGGTGCCTCAGGACGTGCTACAACAATTGATAGAAATGACGGCCTTACAAAATTGCTTATTGATCCCGATACACAGCGAATTCTTGGTATGGGAATAGTTGGCGCGGGCGCAGGTGAAATGATTGCCGAAGGTGTTGTTGCTATTGAAATGGCGGCAAATGTTAAAGATTTGGCTTTGTGTATTCATCCGCATCCAACATTATCCGAAACAATTATGGAATCGGCAGAAGTATTTTTTGGCCAAAGCACACATTTGTACAGACCGAAAAAATAATTATCAATTATGAATTGTGAATTATCAATTATGAATTAAAACATCTTAAACCGCTGCAATGTAAAAATTGGGCGGTTTTTTTATTGGTTATATTTTAAACATTTAACAAAATGGCTTATTAAGTTATTGCAATATAATATTTTATGCTTGTTGATAAAAAAACAATTTTCAAACATAAAATAAATAATTAATATTTGTGTTACTATCTTGTTGGGAAACAAGGTTTTTATTCATTTTTTATTGGTAAAAACCCCTTTTCATCTAATGATTTTATAACCCCTCTTAGTAAATAATTATTATCAAAACGTATAGAATATTTCCTTGCTCCTTTTTCGATTGGCTCAAGCATTTTTTTATCAATAAGCTTCTTTATTTGCCTTGAAACTTCCGCATGCATTTTCCCAGCAAAAAATTCTCTAACATCCCCTGCCTGAATAATCATGTCTTTAGTATCAACGACTTTTTTTAAAATTTTTGCTTCGGTTTCTGTAATATGTTCTCTTTCTAACGAATAATTTATAGTAGGAATTAAAATCTCTTTCCTTAAAAAAGAATAATCCAACAACTTATCAATTTTTTCAATCTCTTCTTTTAATCCCCGTAAAACATATTCAGCCCAAGTTAAAATACCTTCGCTGGTTCCCTTGTCAGCCTCCGACAAGTTCGTATAATAAGCATTCCTATCGTTACAAAATACGGCTGTAGGATTAATAATTCGACCTGTGTCAACATTAAATCCGGTTTTAACTAACATCGCGTACGTAAACAAACGTACAGTCCTACCATTTCCGTTTCCAAAAGGGTGAATCCAAACAAAACGATGATGAGCAATTGCGGCTTTAAGCAAATCATATTTGGGTTCGTTATTTTTTGAAATAAAGTCAAATAACTCTCTCATATATTCGTCGACCATCAACCAGTCTGGAGGAAGATGAGAAGAATTCGAAATTATGGGATTTATTTTCCTATATTCCCCGGGTGTATGATCGCCTTCACCATGCGGAGGAACTTCCAAGTCATTAACTATCATTTTGTGGAGTTCACTGACAAAAACTCTATTTATTGGATGATCTTTTACGTTTTCTTCTATAAAAGCCATAGACTTTTCAATATTCCGAATTTCCTTTATGCTAAACGGTACGTTTTTATTGTCATCTATTTTGGTTTCTATATATTCCGTAATCGTAGTGTTATTGCCTTCAATTCGGGCAGAACCAACGCTTTCCAATGTATGAAATATGTGTTTTAATTGAAAAAAAACTTTTGGTGGTGTTGAACCACCTAGTTGTTTTTTTCTTAAATAATCCAATTCAATAATTAAATCGGTAATATTTGAGCCAAATGAAGGCTCTACTATTTTTAAATCGTAATGAACAAACTTAGCTTTTGACATTTTCTTTTGTCCGTTTAATTATTTAATAAATTAACTTATTAATTAATTTATTATTTAACAATATGATTTGGAACATTTAACATGTAGCAAGTCTATCTTGTTATAATAAAAGATGTTACAAATATATTGATAAATTAAACATTTAACAACATCCAAATATTTATTTAACAATATATATACATTTAGTTAGCAATATATATACATTTATTAATTAACAAATCATTGCTCTGATTTATATTTTAACGTGCATTTGTTGATCAGGTTCAAATTGTAAAATTATATTTTAAAGTAAATGCTTAAGGATTGATTTAATAATATACGTCAATTATTTCTGTTAGTAGATTTTTACATTGAATGTTAACCTCAACTTTTTTACATTTAAAACCCATTTATACAGAAAAGTTTTAAAAGGAAAATTAATGTTTAAAAGTTTTATTGTTCTGATTTTATGTTTTATTAATGTTCTTGCAAATCAATCTATTGAAAAAGAAATTAACCTATTATTAAATAAAGTCCCCAAATCCACTATTGCGGCAATTCAAATAACAAAAGCCTCCAACAATAAAGTTATTTATAAACATAATTCAACTACGGTTGTTATTCCGGCATCCACCACAAAGTTATTTACAACAGCGGTTGCTTTAACCACATTTGGTGAAAAATACAAGTTCACAACAAAACTTTTTACCGATGATGATAATTTAAAAGACGGAGTTATTGACGGAAATTTGTATATAAAAGGTTTTGGCAATTCAATGTTCAGCGAAAACGATTTGGATGATTATGTGGCTGAATTAAAACGTCTTGGAATAAAAAAAATAACGGGTAAAATAATTGCCGATGATTCGTATCTGGATAATTTATACTCGCGCGAAGATTGGATTGAGGATGAAGTTGATAATGTTCCTCTTCCGCCAATTTCCGCGTTAGCTTTGAATGAAAATAAAATGATTGTTTCATTTTCGTCCGGTAAAAAGAAAGGCGGTTTATTAGAAGTACACGTTTTTCCACTTAATAAATTTGTAAAAATACAAAATAGCGCAACTGCAGCTGATGGAAAACGTAAACCAAGGGTAAAATTAAGTTTTGATGGTAAAAATTACATTGTAAATGTTTCAGGTACTTTACGAAGAAATTTTAGTACGGGTATTAGTGTAAAAGTTGAAAATCCGTCCTTTTTTATTGCTTCTGTTTTACATAGCAAATTAAATGCGGAAGGTATTAAGATTAGTGAAAATCCAACAGCGGGAATTACACCTCCAAAAATAAATTATTTAGCTTCAACACCTCTATTAATAGTGGATTTAATTTCAAAAATAAATAAACGAAGCGATAATTTTTTGGCGGAATGTTTATTTAAAACAATTGGTGCTTCAAAAGGCCAAAAATATAATAATTCGTTTTATGCCACACGGACCGTTCTTGAATTTATCACCAGGCATAATCTTTACGATAAAGGAGTTTCTATAGTTGACGGATCGGGAATTTCAAGATTTAATGAAGTAACGGTAAAAACCCTTTCCGATTTGTTAACAGGGATGTACAATAAGCCCCGTTTTTTTGAAATATATAAAAACTCATTATCCATTGCCGGAGTGGAAGGAACTTTACGAAGAAGGTTGGATGATGAATTAAAAAACAAGTTTTGGGGTAAAACAGGTACTCTTGACGGGGTTACTTCTATTTCGGGGTATTTGGAAACAAAAAAACAAGAGTATTATGTTGTAAGTATGGTATTCCAATTTAAGGAAAAATCAAGATTTTTTTACAAGGAAATTCAAGACAAAGTTATTCAATTAGTTCAAGAACAATATTAGTCCGTTAAATTATTAATTGTTAAATTTGACCGCAATATACATGTCTGTAATTTTTCATTGAATCTTACCTTCATGTTTTATACATTTACAATCTCATTTTAGACAAAAAAGATATAAAGGTAGATTAATGCTTAAAAGTTGTTTAGTTCTTTTATTTTGCTTTATTAATGTTTATTCTCAACAGACCATTGGGGAGAAAATAAACGACATTTTAAGCAGGGTTCCGTCTTCGACAATTGCCGCAGTTCAGGTCACAAAAGCCTCAACGGATGAAATAATATACGAACATAATTCTACTCAAATTATGATTCCGGCTTCAAATACAAAATTATTTACAACATCTGTTGCTTTAAATATGTTAGGTACAACTTACGATTTTACAACAAAACTTTTTACAAATGATTTTGATATAAAAGATGGAATTATTGACGGCAATTTGTATGTAAAAGGTTATGGTAATTCCATGTTTACCGAAAAAGATCTGGATGAATATGTTGCCGAGTTAAAACAACTTGGAATAAAAAAAGTTATAGGTAAAGTAATTGGAGACGATTCGTTTTTGGATGATTTATATACACGTGACGATTGGATTACAGACGAAACGGCAAATGTTCCTTTGCCGGCGGTATCTGCTTTAGTGCTAAATAGAAATATGATGACAATTGAATTATCTGCCGGCAGCAAAGGGAAAAAATCAATTGGAGTAAACGTATATCCATTTAACAATTTTGTTAAAATACAAAACAGTGCAAAAGTAACTTCACGTAAACGCAAACCAAATGTCAGTTTGGATTTTGATGGTCAAAGATTTGTGTTGTCCGTTTCGGGCAACTTAAGAAGAAATAGTAATACTGCATATAGTGTAAAAATTGATAATCCTTCGTTTTTTATGGCTTCGGTTTTACATAGTAAACTTACAAAAGAAGGGATTGAAGTAATGGGTAATCCAAGTGTAGGGGTTACACCGGAAAAAGTTAATTTTATTGCTTCAACCCCTTTAGCAATATTAGATTTAATTTCTAGAATTAATAAACCCAGTGATAATTTTTTAGCCGAATGTTTATTCAAATCGCTTGGAGCAATCAAAAGTCAAAAACAGGGGAATTCATTTTATTCAACCCAGGCAATAAATGAGTTTATTTACGAACATGATATTTTTAACGAAGGTGTTGCTGTTGTTGACGGTTCGGGAATATCAAGATTTAATGAAGTGACCGTAAAAACACTTTCCGATTTATTAATAGAAATGTACAACAAGCCACAACTTTTTGAATCGTTCAGAAATTCGTTATCAATTGCAGGTGTTGAAGGTACTTTGCGCGGACGGCTTAATTCCGATGTAACACGAAGATTTTGGGGAAAAACCGGTACTCTTAACGGAGTGTCGTCTGTTACCGGATATTTACTGACAAAAAAAGAGGAATATTACGTTGTTAGCATAATATTCCAATTTAATAAAAAGGGGGCAGATTATTACAAAAATATACAAGATGAAATAATAGAATTAATTGAAGCTGAATATTAGTATTTTACAAATTTAATTCGTTTTGAATCTTTTTAGGCAGCGATAAAATTACTAAGTCGTAAGAATCTTTTATCCATTCTTTTATCAATTTGTCCGGTATGTTTCCTCGTATTTTAACACTGTTCCAATGTTTTTTACTCATGTGGTAACCGGGGGTTACGGAATCATAACGTTCACGCAATTCAATAGCTTTTTCGGGGTCGCATTTAACGTTAATGTAATCAAACAGCCTAATATCTGTTAAACAAAACATTTTACCTTTGACTGTAAAAACCAACGTTGTTTCGTCAAACGGCAGCTTTTCTTCAGTATGTTTTAACGATAAACAGTAATTACGGCATTCCTCTAAATCCATTCTGCTTTTCCTTAATTATATTTTTGAACCGAACCCTAAAAGATAACCATTAATATCTTTAAAATAAAATTCCCGCATTCCATACCAGGCATTTTTTATTTCAGTGATTTCGCTAATTTTGCCTGCAATATTAACATATAGTTCATCCACATTTTCAACTTCAATATAAAAGGCAACGCTTGCACCTATATTCATTTGATGAGATAAATCAATATCTTTTCGTAATGCATCCCCTCGCTGAAAAGCCAGCATTACGTTATCTTTTACTATAAAAGCGTAAACACATTCTGTGTCTTGCGGAAACTTATTTTCAACTATTTCACGACTTTCTGTAACAGCCATAACAACTGAAAAACCTAAAACATCCACATAAAAATTAACCGTATCTTTAACATTTAAAACTTCAAAATTCGGTGTCATTGAGGCAAATTTCATTTTATTCTCCTTAAAATTAAAAATTAATAAATAAAATTACTTTTTATCAATGGTTTTTAATTGTAAAAATCGGTCGTTTTTATCATTAAATAATTGCTTTGGTGTGTTTCCGGTATGCCTTTTAATTTCTTTAATAAAATGAGCTTGATCGTAAAAATTAAGCGGGGCAGATGTTTCGCCTCGGGCAATTTCTTTATATGAAGCATGACATCTCAAAATATTTAAAAAAGTTTTAAGTGGGAAACCAAATTGTTTATTAAAATATCTATTAATCTGTCTGCTGCTCCAAAAAATCAACTCGGATAGTTCGCTTACTTCTAAACAACCCTCCTTTTGATATAAAATATTAAAAAGTTTAAATTTACGTTCATCAATTTTTTTAAGGTCTTGTAAATATTGTATTATAGAAGATGATAATAACGATTCAAATTTATTAAAATTGTTATAAGGCAATTGATCTATTGACCAATGGTTCAAAGGAAGCGGTGTTGAAGAATCTAAAATATTGTTTATTTCTTGCTTAAAAAGAAACTCCGCGGAAATAAGTTTACACCTAATCCCAATCAGTTTAATTCCTTTTTTAGTAATAACATCTTTAGGTTTTGTCCAAACTCCGGTTAAAAACAGATCAACTAATTTGTTGTCTTCTATTTTAAGTATCAAATCAAAATATCCATCAGGAAGTATTGTGTTAACAACATCCTTTTCGGTATCCTGAAATATCCAAAAGCATTTAATAAAATTTTGTAAGGTTTCGGATGGTAAAATTTCTTTATATAACATTTGTCAACATAAAATTTTTATTGTTAAATTTATTAACGCAAAATACTTAAAATTAAACAAACATTGTAAAATTATAATTGATTATGAGGAATTAGCGATGGATAAATAAAAAAATAGCAAGCAACTAGTAGTCGCTTGCTATAAACAAAAAATTTATATAATTACTTTTTTTGCTGTGGTAAATTTGGAGTAGTAGGAACTGTCTGCTGGCTGCTTTTTTGAATAATACTTTCTTTTACGCCTTTGCTGCTTGTTGGTAAAAAGAATAAGTTGATAACAATTGCCAATACTAATAAAGCACCGCCTAACCACCATGTGGCTTTGCCTAAAAAGTCAGCTGTTCTTCTTGTTCCAAATACTGCACCAACATTAGCACCGCCGCCAAAAGTACCTGCTAAACCGCCGCCTTTGCTTGACTGTAACAATACCATAATTATTAATAGTATTGCAACTATAACTGCTACTGTCATTAATAATGTAAACATCAATATCTCCGTTTATCTTTGTAGCGAGGGAGGGATTCGAACCCCCGACACATGGATTATGATTCCATTGCTCTAGCCGACTGAGCTACCTCGCCAACTTAAAAATAGAAAGCAAATATATGTTATTTTATTTAAATTTTCAAGTTTTATTTAAATAATCAGTTATTTTAATTAACTTTACACCATTGTAAAATATTATTTTATCTAAAATGAACATAAAAATAAAAGAATTTTTCTATATTTCCAATTTGTTAAGTCTTTTGAGGGTTTTTATTGGAATTCCGATATTTTATTACCTAAGTAAAACTGATGATTTTTCATTTGTTTTTGTTGCTGTGTTGGGTTTTATAGCAATAATAAGTGATTATTTTGATGGTTATTTTAGCCGTAAATTTAATCAAGTTACGGAACTTGGTAAAATTATTGACCCCATTGCTGATAAAATATGCGGTGTTTTTGTACTGCTTGGATTGATTTTGTTCCGCGGTTATCCCGCCGGAGTATTCTTTTTATTAATGTATAGAGACATATTAATTTTAGTGTTTGGGATGATAATTTCTAAAAAAGAAGGAAAAGTAGTAAGTTCAGTTTTTGTGGGCAAGTTAAATACATCAATTATTGGACTTTCGGCATTTATATATGTTTTAAAAGTTAATGATATAATTAATTATATTTTAATTTTAGGATGTTATGTGTTAATTATTATATCGGGAATTACATATTACAAAATTGGCGACAAAATGTTAAGTGCCGACACAAAAAAAAGAAATTATTTACGAACTATCGTTTCCTTATTAAGTGTTGTAATAATTATTGTTTTTGTATATTTAAGCCTTAATTACGCTAATTTTTTTGTTAACAAATTATAAATCAATTTTTTATATAGACGTATTAAATAATTTAATTTAATTGGAGTAATATCCGGCAAAAATAAGATTTTAAACATGAATGAACTGTTAGAAACAAAACTTAATAATCTTCCCTCATCACCCGGTATTTATCAATATAAAGATATTAACGGCGTTATAATTTATGTCGGCAAAGCAAAAAATCTTAAAAATAGAGTAAAATCTTATTTCCTAAGCAATATAACAAATACAAAAACATTAGCACTTGTAAATAAAATTGAAGATTTGGAATTGATTATTACCACCAGCGAAGTTGAAGCCTTAATGCTGGAAAATAATTTAATTAAAGAATTAAAACCCCGTTATAATATATTATTAAAAGACGATAAAACATTTCCGTATATCCGAATTACCAATGAACCCTATCCGCAAATATTTCCAACCAGATTAATAATTAGAGACGGCTCAAAATATTTTGGACCTTATACAGACGTAAAAAGTATGAAAGCTTCTTTACGATTAATTAATCATGTTTTTAAAATACGCAGTTGTAAATTTAATTTGGATATGGAAAGTATTGAAAAACGAAAGTATAAAGTTTGTTTGGATTTCCATATTAAAAAATGTGACGGGCCCTGTGAAGGATTAATTACGCAAAATGAATATAACGAGATGGTGCAGCAGGCAATTAAAGTATTTAGAGGTAAAACAGATGATTTGATTAAGGACCTACAGCAAAACATGTATAAACTTTCAGCCAATTTTGAATTTGAAAAAGCGGCCGTTTTACGCGATAAAATTGAACAATTAACAGTTTATACTTCAAAACAGAAAGTGGTGTCTTCCGATTTAGACGATAAAGACATAATTAGCACCGCAATAGAAGGTAAAGACGTAGCGGCAAGTATATTAAACATTAGAAACGGCAAACTTGTAGGCAAACGAAACTTAAAGCTGAGCAGCGAAATTGATGACGGTTTGGAAAAAATATATGCTTCAATTATTAGATTTTATTATAACGAATATGTTGATATTCCAAAAGAGATTGTTTTGGAAATTGAACCCGAAGAATCGGAATCGCTTTTGGACTGGCTTGAAAATAAATGCGGTAAACGCCCCAAATACAATATTCCTAAAATAAAATGTGAAGCTCAATTATTACTTAAAATGTGCAAGCAGAATGCTATTTTACAGCTTGGTGAAATTAAATTGCAGCGTCTTAAACGCGAAAAAAACGTACCTCATGTTTTACTTTCATTAAAACGCGATTTAATGTTAAAAAATATTCCGAATATTATCGAGTGTTTTGATATTTCCCACTTGCAGGGAACCGACACTGTGGCAAGTATGGTTGTTTTTGAAGAAGGCAAACCAAAAAAAAGTTTGTATAGACGGTTTATTATAAAAACTGTTGAAGGTGTTGATGATTTTGCAAGTATGCGCGAAGTTATTTTAAGGCGTTATTCAAGAGTGATGGAAGAAAAATTAACATTCCCAAGTTTAATTATGGTTGACGGCGGTAAAGGACAACTTTCGAGCGCAATTGAAGTTCTTGATGAATTAAATATTGAAAAGTATGAAATTATTGGACTTGCAAAAAGACTTGAAGAAGTATTTTTGCCCGATGAAAGTGAATCGCAAACTATTCCTAAAACATCATCAAGTCTAAAATTATTACAGCATATACGCGATGAAGCACATCGTTTTGCTATTACTTTTCACCGCGAACGCAGAAGTAAAAGAACATTCCATTCGGAACTGGAAGATATTAAAGGAATAGGGACTAATGTGGCTGAAAAATTACTTACTGCTTTTAACAGCATTGACGAAATTAAAGCAGCCCCAATAGAAAATTTAGAAAAAGTGATTGGCAAAAGCAAAGCCAAAATTGTTTTTGATTATTTTAGAGCAGAACAAAAATAATATCTGCAAGCGATATAAAACAATTCAAATTAAATATTGTCAACCATGCACGTGTAATGTTTTAATAATCATTTATTGTTTTAATTGTCACATAATTCTCTCCGGTTATTTATTTTGGTCAAAAAAAACAGTAAATTTAAATTAATTTAAAATAAAAAATTATTAATTATGAAATTAATTGAAAGCATCATTCCTATAATAAGTATCCAGACCGAAAAAGAACCCAACAAATTTGTTTTTCCAAAACAAACTAATATTAATAAAATTGAACAAATTGAAAAAGAATTAAACATTTTTTTACCTGCTTCGTATAAACAATTTATGAAATCGTTTAATGGCGGATTTATTAACTTATTAAGCGACATGGATGATATTGGGATTGAAGATGCTAAATGGAACAGCAACTACTTATTTAGTATTGAAGAGGTTAAACAAGAATTTATAAATTTAAAACAAAAACGGTGGAAATTTACACCCGAAGGTAATGTTAATTATCCGTTTATACCATTTTGCCGCAGCCAGTTAAATGAATTATTGGTTTTTGTAAATCCGTTATTATCCAAAGAATCACATATTTTTGAAGCGGTACATGATGAGCCCTATAAAGACTGGAGTATGGTGTTTTTGGAGTTCTCTGATTTCCTTTCTGCTTATATTGACGAAGATGGGGATATCGATTTTTTTGGAGATAATAGCAGCACAACATTTAAGGATTATTTAAGTAATTTGCCTTATACAAATTTATTGTATTTTAAATAATATAATATGCAAAAACAAAATCTAATTAAGATTATATTTTTATCGTTTATTGTATCTTTTTATTACTGCGGTCAAGATGTTAAAGAAGCTGACGACAATTACAAAAACGCCATTGTTTATTATTCTAAAATAAACAAACAGCCTGATAAAAAGGAAGATGCATTATATTTTTTTCTGTTATCGGCAAAATCGGAAAAATATAATAATGTAAAAACGGCTAAATGTATATATAATTTAGCGGCGGATGTATTAAAAAACAAACCGGATATTACACTTGATGATAAATTTAGATTAAACGATAATATATTATTTGCGATAGAAATTTTAATTGAGAAAAGTGAAAATTTACAGGATTCATCAAACAAAGAAATTATTACCGAAGCACAAAATATTGTCTCTTCTTTTGATGAACCATATGTAACGATACGTAATGTAGTTAAAGAAAAATCAACAGATGATTTTAATAAACTGAGATCGTTAGCATTAATAAAATAAATTTTGGTAAATTAAAATGGAAAGAACAGCTTTTGAGACTTATAAGTCCAAGACAATTCTTATGGTAAGTTTTATTGGGTTGGCCGATAAACAGGAAATAACTCGGATTATTGAAACTGCAAAAACCGAAATATCAAAACAACCTCTTAAAAGTTTACTTCTGCTTACAGATATAACCGCCACTAATAACGATAAAGACACTTTTAATTTGTTGAAAGATTTTGCCGAACATAATACACCATATATTAAAGCAAGTGCGGTTGCCGGTGTTATTGGTATTAAAAAAAATATTTTCCCTTCAATGGTCGAATCAGCCGGCAGATATATTCATCCGTGTCTTTCGGTAAAAGAAGCTAAAGAATGGTTAATCGAACAATAATTGGTTTGGTTAGTGGTTATACGATAATTCCGATTAATGGGACAGTAAACCCACTATCATTCCCTATAATAAATAAAATTTAACCAATAAAAAAAGGCCGTCTCACAATTTTGAAAGACGGCCTTAATAATGATTTATTATTGCTTTTTATTTGAGGAGAATAAACTTTTTGGTCATGTTAAATTTACCGGCAACCATTCTATACAAATAAACTCCCGAAGCAAGACTTGAAGCATTATATTGAACTGAATAATACCCTGCGTCTTTTTCTTCGTTAATAATTGTAGCTACTTCTTGGCCATTAATACTAAATACTTTTATTATTACTTGTCCTTTTGCAGCCAAAGTAAACTTTATGGTTGTACTAGGATTAAATGGATTTGGATAATTTTGACTTAACGAAAATTCAGATGGTTGAACGAGAACTTCAACTTCATTAGAATAATTTACGGTTCCATCAAAATCAATTTGTTTTAAGCGGTAAATATATTTGCCAACAACGTTTACTTGATCGGTATAACTATATGAGGAAATATTGGTGGTGCTTCCTTTTCCTCCAATAAATGTTATGGTTTCCCAATCGGTATTGTTTTTCCTTTCAATTTCAAATCCCTTGTTATTGGTTTCCGTAGCTGTTTTCCAAGTTATATTAACTTTGTTGTTTTCGGCTTTTGCCTCAAATGAAGCTAATTCAACAGGGATAATTTCCGGTGAATATATTAAATGATAAACTCCCGGATCAATTCCCTGTCTTACGTGATCTGAACCAACATTATCGAATTTTGCAATTGTAAATTCATTTCCGATTGCAACATTTGCAACAAAGTCGTCGGCATTTCCGGTATTTAATAATCTCTTTATTTCAAGAGTCCAAGTTCCGGTTGCATTATCATAAACAGCTTTTGCTGTAATATCTCCACGGCTTCCTACTACTGCGGGAACGGTTGCGTTATTTATTATGTAACCGGGTAGTTTTGAACCGGCTATAAAGCCCGAATTTACAAATGGGATTGCAGTTGTTTGTAATAACCAAGGATTAAGATTTGAAGCTGCATCAGGTCCCATCATTGTAGGCAGCGTACCTGTAATGTTATCTACACCAAATGATCCGGAAGTTACAACATCACTTTTTCTACCTGTAGCATCCCAATATTGATCATCCATAAGTCCAAGAGGATTGGATCTTTGTGCTCTCCAATGCCAAACATCCATTTTGGTGTTATTAGTAGCATGTATCGGTTTTGCATCATGGCATGTCCTACCGCAAGATGCACCCAAATTGTCATCCATTTTCCAAGCAAATGCTAATCTGTCTTCATCATTTGTGCTGCGTGTCCATGTTGTTCCGTCGTAATTCCATTGTCTTCTAAATTCACTTTTTGACGATCCAACAGCACCTGACGGATATTCTCTGTGACCGTCAACCCATTTTGCGTAACTATATAAGTATGTATCATCATATAAAAATTTTACAGTAATACCGGAAACAGATGTAATACCATCAACCATACCCCATTGCACATCCGGAATTCCGTCTATAGTAATTGGAGTGTCGGTCTTTTTAGCGGTTACTGTTCCACCTGCATATTTTGTCAGTAATGCTTCGTGAGTTTCCATAGGTGTTTTGAATGAACCTAAATTTCCGCCAGAATGGCAATTTAAGGTTGCACACGACATCCCGCTTGAAGCATATAAAGGAATTGCTGTTAAATGAGAAAGCGATTGACCCGGAACCTTAGAATGACATGTACTGCATATATAATTTGCTTCAGTCGTAAATTTATTAGCCGAGTCATTAATATGGCAAGGACTGCAAGCACCTGGGTTTGCCGGATATGTTGGAGCTTCAATATGCGCAGCGTGCAATAATTTATAAAATGGAACTTCCATGTTATCGGTATGACAAGGCAAACAATCTTCAACACCTTTTGCGCCATAATGACGAGTTGGGCCGTTTAATCCATGACACGAAGCGCACGACTGTCCGGCTAACTGAGACGACATCGGCCACAAATCAACCGTGTTGTTCCCAATCTGAAAATCTACTTTTGCCGTAGCATTAATTGTAGTTCCGGCTGTACCAAAAATTCTTCTTAAAGTTATCCAGGCGGTATATGTACCTTTCCCAAATTTATTTAACGAATCGGCAGGAATTACAACCTTAATTTGATTGGCAAAAGGTGTTCCTGCCGGCATACCCGACCAAGCGGCTGCGGGATAAGTTTGCAAGGTGTAATTGTTTACAAGATATTGCAATGGCATTATTCTCATATAGTCTCTTTTAGGACCGCTGACAATTATACCTACTCTTGTTATACCAAGTTGTGATGCTTGTGTCTGCCAGTCAAGAACAGCACCACTATCTGATTTTGCAAAAACGTTAATTTTTACAGTATCACCGGCGTTAAAATAACCTGAAACAGGAGTATTTGTAATTTCAACTTGTCCTTTTAAACCTGTTCCTGATGTGGTGGTTTGGGTAATACCAATTGTTTGAGTATTAAATGTTAAAGCTGGAGTTCTCCAAACAATTTTTAAACTATTAGTGCCTGCAACTATAGGAAACTTAAATCCGGTTAAACCGTTTTTAAATTTCATCCGCATATAGGTTTCACCGGAAGTAATTGTTTGCGGGGTTAAAGCTGCCGAATTATGACCATGACCGGCTGCTATATATTTCATTTCGTATTCACAGTCGGTAAAGTTTTTAGTGCCGCCTGTAAAACCTTGGAATGTTAATGTTTTTAATAAAACTTCACCTTTGGCCGAAACTCCATAAACATCAACAAGATAAGTTGCGGTTGTGTCCATCCAGCCTTTAACTGCAGCAGCTCCGCCGGTAATAGTCCAGCCTGTGGCAGCAGTACGGAATGCCTTCAAAGATTTATTTGGAATAGAAAAAGTAACAGAATCCGCGTTAATTACAGTTTTTACCCAAGTTGTATCAAATACAATTCCGGTCCAGCTAAGAAGTTTTAGAGGCGAATCACTATTCGGATCAGAATACCACTGAAAAGCTTGATAAGGACGTAAAGCGCTGCCGCTTTCAGGAAGACGCCATGTTCCTTTTAGCTCAAGTTCTTTTAAGTATACGGAATCGCCAATTACTACACCCAAAACCTGAGGTGTTTTAATGACTCCCTTATTATGCATCTGCTCAAATTTTAGAAGAATAGGATTAGTAGTTGTTATTGAAGCGAGAATTACTAGACAAACGGATAATATTCCCCCTAATAACGCAATAGATAGTAATAGTTTCTTCATGTAGAACCTCGTTAAGTATTTTTGTAAATGTTAATTAAAATTTTTTTTACATCTTTGCTTTAAAATAAAATATAATGCAATTAATGAATAAAACAAAACATATATTCATTAAAATATCGGATATTTTTAACTGATTAATAAAATAAGTGCTTTTTTTTTGAAAAAACAGGAGGAATTTTATGGGTTTAAATAAGATAAAGGGTGTTATTTAAAACAAAACTCCTTCCAAAATCATTTGGATAAATAGGTCAAATTGTTAATAATTACCCTTAAAAAGCAGCTGAATTTTCAACTATGGGGAGAATTTTATCAAAAGCGGATAATAAATTCCGAAATTATTGCCCGTTTTTAACAGTAAAACAGTTGTTTTTAGAAATAATAGTGCTTTGGATGTTCATTTAGATTAAAAAATCAAAATCTATTTAGAATTTCATTTGCGGCATTTGTTACCATTTCCGTAGTAATTTCCTGCATACATTTTGTGGGACGCATATCTTTGCATATATTCCATTGAGTTGGTTTTGGATTTTTATGAACGCAATGAATACATTCCAAATTTACGGCAATAACTTTTGATAATCCGGTTGGATCGTATGGTCCCGTATCGGATGGATCGGCATAACCAAACAGCATAATAACTGGGGTTCCAAGTGCGCAGGCCATATGAAGAGGACCGGTGTCTAAACCTATAACTAATTTGGATATTTTTATTATCGCCATCAATGAACGTATTCCCGAAATTGTATAAGAAGGAAACCGCATTAATTTTTGTAGTTTTTTTACTTCTTCCTGTTCACCCGGACCGACATTAAAAACAATTGTAACCCCTTGTTTAATAATCAAATTATCGGCCAATTCGGCAAATCTTTGGTTATACCACTGACGTTTTGAATCTTGACCCCGGCTGTTGCCGCAATTAATTAATACTATTCTATTAAAATTTAATAAACCTTCGGAGTGCAGTTTTTCTTTTGCAATTTTAATTTCATTTTCGGTCACATATAAATATGATTTATCGGTATTTATTTTTTTTGTCCAATCTTGTACCAAAACAAGTTCGGCAAGTACAGCAACTTGTTTTGGGCGCGGAATAGAATAATCGGCATTTTTTGATTGCGCATTTTCAAAGGTAACTAAATATTTTCCACCGGCAAGTTTGCCCATTAAAGTATAGTGTGAATTAACCTCGTGAACAACCACAATATCATATTTATGCAGCCGTAATTTTAAAAAGAAAAAAATCTGCTTAACTACGGAAAAAAAACTTAAATTGTAGTTGAACGGGATAATATTTCTAATATGCGGAAAATTTTCCAACAAAGGAGTAGAAATAGGTCCTGTAATAACATCAATTTCAGAATCGAAAAAAGTGTTTGAAAGTCTGTTTAAGGCCGAAGTAATAAATGTTATGTCACCAAGTAATCCATTACGAATAACAAGAATCCTTTTAACGTTTTGAGGATTGCTGACAAATTGTAAAAAATCGGTTTTATTTTTCATATTAATTATTGTTGTTTTTTAATCCTAATCTTTCTAAACGTGAACGTAAATGACGCTCGGAAATTTGCAACAGCCGGGCTGCCGCACTTTGGTTTCCGTTTGTTCGTTTAAGTGCTTCATTTACTATTTCAATTTCAAATGCTTTTACTTTACTTTCGTAATCCATTTCTAAATTTTTTGGATCCAGCAGCTTGTTTTCGCTAATTTGCAGCAAAGAAGTTGGTAAATCGGCAACATCAATATACTCATATCTAGATAAAAGAACAGCACGTTCCATGTTGTTTTCAAGTTCTCGAATATTTCCGGGATAATTGAATTTCATCAACTTATCAATTGCGGCATTGGTAATCCCCTTTATTCCTTTTTCGTTAATTGTCGAATACTTTTGCAAAAAATAATTAGCCAGCAAAGGAATGTCTTCTTTTCTTTCGCGCAAAGGAGGTATATTAATTGTAATTACATTTAATCGATAATATAAATCTTCTCTAAACGTGCCTTCTTTAATCATTTCAGGCAAATTTCTATGAGTGGCGGCAACAATCCTTACATTAACATTCATTGTGGTGTTGCTTCCTATGCGCTGTACTTCGCCAAATTGAATTGTCCGTAATAATTTAACCTGAGTTTGTAAAGGAATGTCTCCAACTTCATCAATAAACAATGTTCCGTTGTTGGCTTCCTCAAAACGTCCGGCACGCCAATTTGAAGCTCCTGTAAACGAACCTTTTTCGTGCCCAAACAACTCGCTTTCAATCAAATTTTCGGATAAAGAAGCTACATTAACAGTAACAAAAGGTTTATTGTTTCGGTTGCTTGAATAATGAATAGCTTTTGCAACAAGTTCTTTTCCTGTTCCGCTTTCGCCTAATATTAAAACCGTAGCTTTACTTGCAGCAACACGGGCAGCGGTATTAATTGCTTCCTCCATATTTTTGCTTTGCGAAATAATTCCTTCAAGACTGAATTTGGACTGAAGCTGTTCTTTTAATTTTTTGTTCTCTTCGGTTAAAAACTTTTTTTCTCTAATTCTATTTAATATATTTTCAAGTTCATCCAAATCAATAGGTTTAGTCAAATAATCATAAGCCCCGGATTTCATAATATTAACAGCATCATCAATGTTGCCATAAGCAGTCATTACAACCACATCAATTTCGGGATTTATTTCTTTGGCGTTTTTTAATACACCCAAACCATCAAGTTCGGGCATTCTAAAATCGGTTAATATAACATCAATTTGATTTGAGTTAACAATTTTAATACCTTCAATACCATTGACTGCAGTAAATACACTATAATTTCGGCGTAATAAAAAACCTTTTAACGATTGTATTTGTGATTCTTCGTCATCTACTATTAAAACATTTAAGTTATTCATTTTAAGCTCGGTTTTGAAATGGGAAAACGGGAATTGTGATAAAAAAAGCAGTCCCGGTTTCGTTTTTGCTTTCAACGGATATAATTCCGTTATGCTGATAAATAATTCGTTGAGTAATACTTAAACCTAATCCTGTGCCTTTTGCTTTGGTTGTATAATATAAATTAAAAATTTTGCTGAGTTTATCTTCCGGAATTCCGACACCATTATCGGTAACAATAATTTCAACAGCATTGTTGTTTAATGAAACCTCAATTTTAACAATTCCACTTTGGGGAGTAGCATCAAACGAGTTTTGAAGTAAATTCATTAAAGCTTGCAAAATTTTATTTTTATCCCAATTTACATTTCCATCCCAATGTTGGTTAATATTAAATTTTATTTCTTTTTGATTAAAATAGGATAAATATTGGTTATAAATTTGATTAAATAACTCGGACAATATAAAATCCGAAGGATTAACAGGTTCGGGACGGGCAAATTTTAAAAAACTAACAATAGTTTGGTTGATACGTTTAACTTCCTGATAAACAAGTTTTGTTAAATTAACAAACTCTTCTTTGTTTTCGGCAGGTGTAAAATCTTTGCCAAGCTGCTGCGTAATAGTGCCAATAGTATTTAACGGGTTCCGTATTTCGTGGGCAACTCCGCTGGCAAGTTCACCCATTGCAGCAAGCCTCTCCTGGCGTTCAATTTTTTCTTCTAATATTTTTTGATCGGTTAAGTCGTTAAAAACCAAAATATAATTTATATTGTTGTTTTCATCGTAAAAACTGCTTTTGGAAATAATAAATATCTTGCGGAAAGTTTCCTTTTTATACGTAATTTGAGTTGAAAGTAAATCGTCATCAAATAAACTTTGCAGCATACTATCGTTAATTATTTCATTTATATGTTTGCCAACCAAATCAGCTTCGGCAAATAACACATGGCCGCGTTTATTGGCCGATTTTACAATTTTATCTTTAGTTAATACCAAAATAGCATCGTTAACATTAAGTAATATTTTTTCGGAATAAGTTTCTACCGCACTATATTGCTTTTTAAGCAGATTAATATTTTGATTAGCAAAAATGAAGGATATAACAACAAAAGCGATTATAATTAAAATAATTCCGGAAATGGCAAGACGGGTTAAAAGTTTATTATTAATTGCCTGTAATGTTTCCAACGAAATGCCAATACGCAATAATCCTGCCAAATTACCATTAACATAAAATGGTTTTACGGCTTCAAATACTTTTAATGTATCGGTTTCAAAAATACGCCAAGTAAAAGCAGTATCTCCAACGGAATTTGTTAAAAATTTAGAATTATTAATATCTTCCAATGTGGAATATTTGCCTGAAGCAGCAATAAAACCCGAAGAGTCCTGCAAAACAGCATAAATTATTTTAGGTTCGGAAGTTATATTTTTTAAAAGAATTCCAAAACCAAGTTTTTTTCTAAAGTTAAATATTTTATCTGCATCCAGTACCAACACAATGGCCCCGTCATCTTTTGTGGCCAAACCGACAATATATCTGTATTCATCTTTGGCTTTTGCTTCTCTTAAACCTATAATTAAGGTATCGGTTTGTCCTTCAAATATAGGATATAACGCCTCGTTTGGACCTTGTTTGTTATCGCGGTTAATAGTTTCGGGATGACTGGAGTAAATTTTTTCGCCCAGATAATTAAATATATTTATCCTAAAAATCTCATTTTCTTTTGCAATGGTTTTTAATAACAAATTGTTTATTTTGCCGTCTTCAAGTAATATTTTAATAAAAACCGCGTTATTAAGAAGTCTTTTTGTTAATTGGTCATCAACTTCATGTCCGGTTGCCAGGGCGTTTTGAAGAGAAATAGTAGTTGTTTCCAACAAAGCGTGGGTTTGTGATTTCATCAGTTCGTTAAATTCACCTTTGCTTTGATAATATTCCATTAAAAATGATATTATAATTAACAAAGCTAATGTAAAAAAAACAAACATCAGACTGCGCGGCTGAATAATAAGATTTTTTTTTATAATCTTTTTCAATATCTATAAGTTTGTTATAGAATAATTTTGTTATTATCCGCTAATTTTTATTTAGCGATTTAAACGCAAAAGCAAATAGTTGAATTTGTTTTAACATTGCACCTAAACCGTTTTTACGGGTAGGTGATAAATGATTATCAATTCCAATCTTTTTTAAAAAATCTGGAGGTGAAGATAAAATATCGTTTGGGGTTTGATTTGAATATACATCAATTAAAATTGCAATTAACCCTTTTACTATCATTGCGTCGCTATCGGCCGCAAATACAATTTTGCCGTCTTCAAGTTTTGCGCTAATCCAAACTTGACTTTGGCAGCCGTCTATTTTATTTTTATCAATTTTTAATTCTTCGGGAAAAGCGGCCATTTGTTTGCCGTATTGAATAATAAGTTGATATTTTTCTTCCCAATCGGTTAAATTTTCAAATTTTTTTACTAATTCGGCTTGTTTATCTAATATTAACATAAAAACTAAAAATTTGTTTGTAATTATTAAATATAAGGAAAATTGAGCATATTTTCTTCAGTTAAAATAAATAGATTAATGATTTTATCTAAGTCAGTTTTTTGTGGCCAAATTATTGGATTTTTTATATTTTACACGTGGTTTGTTTGCAGTAAAAAATAATTTAAAATATTAATAAAATAATAAACTATTGGAGGAAAAAATGAAAAAAATGATATTAATTTTTGTGCTGTTTTTAAGTTTTGGATTCATTAAATCCGATAATACCATAGTTTTGGAAAATGCATGGATAAAAACAGATAACCTTGGTAAAAATACTAACTTGTTTGTAACTATTAAAAATAACGGCAATACACAGGAAGAATTATTAAGCGTTTATTGTGATTTTTCAAAAACTGCACAATTGATAGAAACATTTAAACAAGATGAGGAAAAAGGTAAAAGACAGGTAACTAAGTTTAAAATTCAGCCTAAATCGACCTTAGAATTAAAACCTAAAAGCTTTCATGTTAAGTTAATTGAGTTAACGGAAAATTTAAAAGCCAATGATGAAAAAACCGTAACCTTTAAGTTTAAAAACGCGGGAGAGATAAAAGTAAAGGCAGTAGTTAAAGAAAAAAACAAGGAAAAGGGGAAGGGAAAATCGAAAAAATAGTTGTAAATTATATATTAAAATTGTAAATGAGTAAAATTGTTTATGGTTATATTTTTGTATATTAAAAATTTAATTAGTAATAAAAATTTAGGTGTTAATTATCTAAAAAAGGATATGAGGGTTTATTCTATTGTCACCAATCTTCGGGCTTCTTTAATTAAAAAGAACATAAATAAATCGAAATAATTAAATATATTTACCCCTATTATTTCATTTTACAAAAATTATTATTAATTTTAATTGTGGCCACAAAATATTTATTTAAATAATTTATATTTTTAGAAAAGGAGAATAATTGATGAGAAGTACCAAAGTTTTAATTGTTTTTGCTCTGTTTTTTTTTCGGAGCTAATATCTTATTTGCGCAAAGTCCCTATTTTTTAACTTATGACGGCATACCCATAATAGCCAATTTATGGGGACATGAAGATGCCATCTATTTACACCATGATTTTAATGATTTAGTTGAAGCGGGCATTGATGCTGCCGTGGTTGGCAATATTTATCCAAATGTATATAACGCTGTAAGTTCAAAAGTTAAAATAATACCATATCAGCATTTTTGGGGAGCCAGAAAAGGAATAGCGTATTATTCGGAAAGAGCTTATTCAGTGTGGGAAGCAGAAGGAAACAGTAATTACGTAGTTAACCTTACACATAAAGGAAGTGTAATTGATGGCACCGTTAGAAATACTAATGCGTCGGGCGATACGTTAATACAGGGGCCGGGATATTATCAACTTTATAATTCTTTATTTGATAACACAAAAGTCTTTGAATATACAGCGGACTTTAAATTGAAAATTGTGCATCACACAACACCACCGCCGGGAGGAACAAGCGGAAACAGTGATACTGTATGTGTTATTTATGCTACAACAAAATACAAAGATGCGGCTAATGTATGGCATCATAAAATAATGGGCAGCCGAATATTGTTTGTTTATGATTTTGCAAAGGGGTATAATGAATGGCACGAATTTCCGATCACATACAGTAATACTAAAAATCCAATTCCTCAAAGTTTTCTTCAAACTAAATCCAAATACGATTTGGGCAGCGGAGTAAAAGTTTGGCAGGTAATACCCGGTGTGGAGTTTAAAGTTGTATGGAAAGGCAGCAGTTATTTGGACCTTTATGTTGATAAAGTGACATTACATGATCCTGAAGGGCTAAAATTATATGCGGGAGATGATGAACCATATGATAATCTATATTCTGAAATTCATAACGGATTTGATGGTTTTAGTTCCACAAGCGCAATAGTTGCCTGGGCACCTATAGATGAACCCAATTATATAGATGACTTGGAATGTGTAAGACTAATAGATGATTATTTATATAATAATACAACAGACCACAAAAGACTTTTTACTGCAATTGCCGGTTGCTGGGGCGGAATAATAAGGGAAATACCGGGGACACCATTCAAAGTTGATGAATATTATAAAAGAGCACAATATCACGGCGGAAAAATTAATAATTATATTTATAATTATCCTTATGAAGGGAATACTTTGTCGTTTTGGCAGGCTAATATTGGCGATATGATTAATAATCATTTAAGATTATTAAATGACAGAGATGAATATTTTATGAGCAGTGTGCAGACAGGTAAATGGATTGTTGATGCCGATCATGACGAATTAAATGTTACTCCAACCAGAGAACAGTTTTTGTACAATATAAATGTTGACTTATTGTATGGCGCTAAAGGCATTGAAATGAATGATTATTATTATTTTCTAAATGGCGATTTAACAAAAAGAACATCATTGTTTGGTGTTTATCCCGATAATTTAAATGATACTACTACAGTGCGTACTCAATTATGGTATACATTAAAAAATGAAGTAAGTCCAAAATTAAAAGGGAGTTACGGAAAATTATTAAAAAAATTAACGGAAACTTCACAAGGGTACTTAAATTCAACAACAAATCAAAAAGACACTTTAAATATTAGGATAATCAAAGAAGCGGGATATGAATATGATTACGGATTTTTTGATAATAATACTACGGGAAATGAAGATAAAAAATATATTATGCTGGCAAGCAGATTTTATAATCCCGACAGTCCCGAAGATGAGGAATATAATATGGTAAGCTTAAGATATGGGCAATTAAGTTATAAAAACTGGAAAATTAAAAATCATTATAAAGGTACAACGTTTTATAATTGTTTATCAAGCGGGTATCTTTATATTTATGATACAATTGAAAAAGGAGAGGCTGCTTTACTTGAAATTATGCCGGCTATAAAATATGGCGGCCAAATTGGTACTGATGAGAATATTACGCATAATACATTATTAACAGAGAATTTGCAAATAAACGCCAATAAAAAGATTTACATAAATGATTCTTGTACATATACTATATCAAAAACAATAACAGTAAAAAGTGGTGCAAGTATTAATAGAATAGGGTGCGGGAATATAAATTTTACCGGCGGCGGAAAAATAATAAACGAAGTTTGGTCAAACTCCTTGTTTTTTACAGTTGAAAACACTCATCCAAAATTAATTTGGGGATATCAAACCGGTCCTAAAACCTATTATGTTTATAAGTATAACGGAGGTACTTGGGCATTGATTGGTACTGTATCAATATCGGCAGGCGATACCACACATAAACAGTTTTTTGTTGATACTGATGAAATAGTTTCAAGCGGAACATATACAATGCGGTATAAAGTATTACAGGGAACAACATATACAAACGAAGTGTCAATACCAATTTTCCCAAAAGAAAATGTAGAAAACGAAAAAAATACATTAATAAAAGAATTTGGAATTGAACAAAATTATCCTAATCCATTTAACGGAACTACACATATTAAATATATCTTGCCCGCAAACGGAAAAGTTTCAATTAAATTATACGATATACTTGGTAAAGAAGTAAAAAATATATTTGAAGGCATGCAGGAACAGGGAATTTATGAAATTAATATAAATTGTGATAATTTAGCAAGTGGAATGTATATTTACAGAGTTCGGTATAACGATAAAACACAAAGCAAAAAAATGTTATTAATGAAATAATAAACCGTAAATTGGAAAAATGTATGAATAAAATAATCAAGTTTTTAATTGCGATTATTATTTTTTTTGTTGTTCAAACAAAGTTAATTAGCGAAGTAAGGTATGTAAGTAAAACGGGGGGCAATATTGCCCCCTATACATCGTGGGTTACAGCGTGCGACAGCCTTCAAAAATGCCTAAATTATTGTTTGAGCGGCGATACTGTATATGTTGATAGAGGAATTTATAAAGAAACAATATATGTTAATAAAAAAGATTTAACAATAATTGGAGTAGATGCGGATGAGTGCGTGATAGATGGAACCGGCATTGATGGACAAATTAATACAGTTTATTTTATAAATGTGTTGTGTGTATTCGATTCATGTAATTCAATTAATATCAATAATATCACATTAAAGAAAAAATCAACTAATGAAGCTAAGAATTATAAAGCAATAAGTATAAGACATGGTTTTCTTAATTTAAATGGGGTAAATATTGATTCAACGCAGAATGCTGTCGGCTTACATATGGGTTGTGATATTCAAAATTGTATATTTAAAGACATACTGCAAGGCATAAATGTAGGCGACTATACTTCTGATGGCTGTTATAATATCAGCAACAACTTAATGTATATTAATTATGATTATTCCTATCCACAAGGGATAGGAAATTCAATTGGTGGAGGAAACTTTAATATAACAAATAATATTATAATTAAAGAGGCCGGTTTAAATAATTATAGAGGAATTGATTTAGCTTCAAACAAAAAAATATTTGTTAGTAATAATTTGATAAGCGGATTTAGAAGTAATATTTATATAATTTCGGAAATGGGAGTACCTGAGGATACAACATATATTTTAAATAATATATTGTTGAACAGCACTTATTATGTGTTAATGACCTCAAATTTATTTGATACGGGTAAAGAATATGTTATAAAAAATAATATATTTGCAAATAACGCTAATGGGCTATATTGCTATTACAAACCTGAAGAACCCGATTATAATATGTATTATAATAACGGGGGAGTATTATTCACAAATGTCAATCCGGGTGTACACGATACAATAGCTGACCCGATGTTTGTAAAAGATACATTAGTTAATTTAAGCACAAATTACGATTACAGATTACAGAAGTTTTCGCCTGCAATAGATAGAGGCGACCCTAATATTTTGGATATAGACGGCAGCCGAAGTGATTTAGGTATGTACGGCGGCCCGTTAGGTAAAAAATATATTTACAATGATTATGCTCCAAAACCGGCAAAAGGATTAAAAGCTGTTTATCAGGGAGATACAAGCAGGGTAAAATTAACATGGAAAAGAAATACGGAATCGGATTTTGCAAAATATTATATTTACAAAGATATTAACCCAAACTTTGTAATTGACAGCACAAAAAGAATTGGAATAACAACAGACTCTTTATTTTATGATAATTTACAAAAAGGAACATTAAAAGTATATTACAAATTAACCGCCGTTGATAATACAAATAACCAAAGTTACAGTTCAACGGAAGTTAACGTAACAATAACGGAAAATGAAGAAGTTACAATTACTGAAAATATGGAATACGCTTTATACCAAAATTATCCAAATCCGTTTAATCCTAGCACCACAATAAGTTATAACTTAAAAGACCAAAGTGAAGTAAGAATAAAATTATATACCATAACAGGTGAATTAATAAAAACCTTAAACGAAGGTGTAAAAGCAAAAGGCTATAGTGAAACAAAAATAGATATGAGCGGTTATTCAAGCGGAATATATTTGTATAAAATAGAAGTAACGGGTAACGGAAAGATACCTGTATTTAGCGATTTGGAAAAAATGATGCTATTAAAATAATTATGAATTATTAATTATAAATTATGAACTAAAAACCGCAGATAAATAAAATTGTTTACGGTTTTATTTAAGGTGTGGGGTTATATAAGTGCAAAATTGTCAGAACTATGATTTATGTGATTTTGATGATTAATATGATTCAATTTTGAATAAGCGTGCTATGATTATATCCCATAATTGTTGAAATAAGGAATAGGCAACTGCTCAGCCTCTGATTTGTGACTGGGCTATGCGGTGGTTACAATCGAGTAGGAGGCAAGGGATTATTTCCCAAGCCGTCCTCTCACACCACCGTACAAGCCGTTCGGCATACGGCGGTTCGGAAACGATTAGTTTCTATTCCTAACTCCTAAGACCTTTAAATCCGAGTTTTTCAAAATAACAATTGGTTAAGGATGTTGTTAATATTGGACTACCTGCGATACGCCATGCCCCTTTTCGAGTATTGGCATATCTGATTGCGTTTTCTTTCTTGATACCATAATTGATTAAATGATTAAATCGGGATTTTACTCCTTTCCAGCTTTTCCATATACACAAACGCATATGACGTCTTATCCATCCGTTTATGTCCTGCATTGTTGATTTGAATTCGTCAATGCGGTAATAATTCCACCATCCTTGTAAAAGCGGATTCAGGGATGCAATTATTTGGATTATGCTTCTTTCAGTCTTTCTTGGCATAAGTTTCTTAACTTTGTCCTTTAACTTTTTAATAGATTTCGGATGCACTCGTATTTTCAGTTTCTTGTCCTTCCCTTTGTAAAAGCTAAATCCAAGAAATTTTCGCTCGTATGGACTGCCTACTGCACTTTTCTTTTGGTTTACTTTTAACTTTAACCGTTGTTCAATAAAGTAACTAATACTTTCCATTACTCGGTTTCCCGCCTTTTCGCTTTTGACATATATATTACAGTCATCTACATATCGGCAGAATTTGTGTCCTCTTTTTTCCAATTCTTTGTCTAATTCGTGTAACATGATATTAGACAATAATGGACTGAGATTTCCACCTTGTGGAGTTCCTTCTTCGGTTTCCTTATAATCCTTACCTATCATTATTCCTGACTTTAAGTATTTATTGATTAAGCTTAGTAACGTCTTATCTTTTATTTCCTTGCCTATCAAGTTTAACAATTTGTTGTGGTTTACTGTATCAAAGAACTTTTCTAAATCAATATCTACAACATATTCGTTTCCTTCTTCAATGTATTCTTTTGCCTTTAGTATTGCCATGTGACAACTTCTTTTGGGTCTAAATCCATAGCTATGGTCTGAAAATATCTTCTCATAGATTGGAGACAATATTTGTGTTATTGATTGTTGTATTATTCTGTCTAATACTGTCGGTATTCCAATTTGACGTTCTCCACCGTCGGATTTTGGTATTAGCACCCTTTTAACCGGTTTGGGTTGGTAGCTTCCGTTTAATAGTTCTTCTATTATCTTTGTTTTATTCTCTTTCAGATAATCTGCAATATCATCTACCCCAAGTCCGTCTATGCCGGGTGCTCCGCCATTGCGTTTAACTTGTAGGTAGGCTTTATTCATATTATCCTTATCAAGAATTGCTTCCATAAGATTAGTAGTTGAACTATTTGGTATTTCTTCTAACTTTGTCATTCTTTTCTTCCTTTTGTTGAAGGAATACTTTGCTCTCTTAACATATGGCAAGTTTTCCAAACTGTCATTGTTAAGTAGTGTCCATTATTTCTGTTCTGCTTCATCGTATTCCTTACATTATTGAAAAAATAATTGACTGTTTCCGTTCAGTCCTTCCTCGAACTGTTAGGTTCTGAGTACTATGACCTCTGCTGACTTCTGTGGTGTCAATTGCATATCTTTATGCAGGTTGTCTCCTAATGTCAGACTTTCGTCCCATGACGGCGAGACTTTTCCACAGACCTCCCTGAGTAAGTTAAGTAACTTTCATCTCATATATCTGCTGCATTTACATTTACAGATTTCGGATAGTATCGGGCTTCGTTTTGCATTGCAAACTCACCCATCTGTACCTGCCTCATATGCAGTTTCTGTTCGTCAGACCGAGACTTTGCCTGCGGCTTCCTTCAGATTCCACCTCACGATGGACACCCTTGCCGTTCAGCTAACGATTCCTACTATCAAGGCTCGTTGGGATCTTTCATCCCTTAGTTATTTAACATGTCAGGCGCACAATAGGAAACTGCTCCGCAGTTTTACAAAATATTATTAAATTAAGTGCTGCTAAAATAACCAAGTATTAAACCCACTCTGGAAGAGTGGCCTCTTTGTAACAAAAAAACACCCCCAAACAACAAACCACTTCAGCGAAGTGGCCTATTCTTCAACTCAATTCATGCAAGAATTGTCAGAACTATGTTTTTGATGATTAATATGATTTATTTTAGAACAAGGGTGCTACGATTATATTACGTAATTGTTGTAAAAAAAGAATTGGCAACTGCTCAACCTCTGATTTGTGACTGGGCTATGCGGTGGTTACAAATAGGAAACTCCCCCTACAGTTTAAAATAAAAAACCGCAGCAAAAATTGCTGCGGTTTGAATTCATAATTTATAATTCACAACTCATAATTATTTAAGCAGCAACATCTTTTTTACAGTAGAATAAATTCCGGCTTGTAGTTTGTATACATAAATTCCACTACTAAAACCATCGGCATTCCATTGTTTAGTATGTTTGCCGGCACTAAGTTCTTCGTTAGTTAAAGTAACAACCTCTTTTCCTAAAACATCATAAATTTTTAATGTTACAAATTCAGTTTTTGGTAAACTAAACGAAATTGTTGTGCTTGGGTTAAAAGGATTAGGGTGATTTTGAGCTAATTCAAAAGTGTTTGGTAGTTTATTTGTGGATTGGTTATCAACATTAACAATGTTTATGTTTTCGCAAATATAACATCTTTTGCTGGGAGCTATCATATCACCTATAAAAGTATCGCCGCCAATTTTTAACATTTTATTGCTATCTAAATAAATGTAATGACTATCATATTCCTGAGTGTTAATTAAAGTAGGAAACTGCTGAGTAAAATTTGATAAATCCAACGAAAATAGATTATCTCGTCCCAATACAATAACCTTGTTGTTTTTTTCAAACAAATACGGCATAGCCGGATAATCAATCAAATTTGTTTTAATTGTCCACTTGTTATTAACAATATCATAAACCTCAAACGAAGAAGAACATCCAATAGCTATAACCGAACCATTGCTTAGTTGTTTCATACTAAAATACATTTTAGTATCGTTGGTAGAGTCAACAAAAGACCATTTTCCCGTAACCGGATCAAAAATTTCACAAGATTTTGTAAGATTTCTTATGCCGTCTAAACCGCCGGCTACCAAAACTTTACCATTATTCAAAAGAACAGCGCTATGATCTTGCCGGGGAAATTTTAATGAATCCGTAATTGTCCATGTATTCAATAAAGGGTCAAAAATTTCACATTGACTAATCCCCCTTCTAAGACTATCGATAATTTGAATACCCCCTATAACCAAAATTCTACCATCAGATAATTTAGTAGCAGTAAAGCCGTATTGCCTATCAATATTTAAACTGGCAGCGTTAGTCCATGTGTTTAAAGACGGGTTAAATATTTCACAGCTTTTAGTGCTTTCAAAAGTAGTTTCATTAATTTTTACCATTCCGCCAATAACAATAATTTTGCCGTCATCCAATTTAACTAATTGATGTCCCTGCTGTCTTTTTATTTGTGTGGGTTGAACATAATGCCAGCTTCCATTTAAGCTGTCTAAAATTTCGGCGGTTTTGTTTGAATCTGAAATTTCACTAATACCGCCCACAGCTAAAATCCGTCCGTCATCTAATAACATTATTTGGCTGTATAAATTCCTGGGAAAATTTAAGTCGTTAATTTGGTTCCAAACAAGTTGTGTTTGTCCATAAATGACCATTGTTAAGCTAAAAAAAATACAAAATAATTTTAACGGTAAGGTTGGTTTTCCCATTTTGTCACTCCCAAAATTTTAAAATAAATAAATTATAAAATAATTTAAGTTAAATAAATTACCCATTGATATAATATAATGTATAAAATTAAAAATGTAAAGTAAATACATTTAACGGATAATTATTATTGTTAATTATGATTGTTATAGCCGCTAATATTTCAATAAAAACACTTAACTTTAAAAACTTTATATAATTAAAGGCGTCTAATTAATATGCTATTTTTTATTAATTTAAAGGTGAAAAATGAAATACTATGTTGCGCTGTTTTTTTTGTGTACGGTAATGTTTGGGCAGGTCACACAAATTAATGTGCCCTATACCCGATATGTGCTGCCAAACGGATTAAATGTTCTTTTACACGAAGATCATTCCATACCAATGGTAAGTGTTAATATGTGGTATCATGTTGGATCTGCAAATGAAAAACCGGGCCGTACAGGTTTTGCACATTTGTTTGAGCATTTAATGTTTGAAGGATCAAAAAATGTTCCCGAAGGTAAATTTGACGCATGGCTTGAATCGGTGGGTGGAGATAATAACGGTTCTACAAACAACGACCGAACAAATTATTGGGAAAATGTTCCCTCAAATGCTTTGGAAATGGCTTTATTTTTAGATTCCGACAGAATGGGTTTTTTAACAAGTTCAATGACGCCTCAAACAGTTGACGGACAAAGATCAATTGTAAAAAATGAAAGAAGACAAAGTTACGAAAATCAGCCTTACGGTTTGGTTTGGGAAATTTTAGCAAAAACGTTATATCCCAAAGGACATCCTTACAGCTGGACAACAATAGGATCGATGGACGATTTAAATGCCGCAACTTATGATGATGTTGTTGGATTTTTTAATTCATATTATACACCAAATAATGCAAGTTTATCAATAGCCGGGGATATTAATCCGGCCGAAACAATTAAACTTGTTGAAAAATGGTATGGTGAAATTCCTGCCGGAAAACCGGTGTCCCCAATTGATGCTCCAATAGCTAAATTAACTGAAGAAAAGATAGTAGTATTAGAAGATAAAGTACAATTACCCCGTTTATATATGGCATGGTTAACACCGGCAAAATATACACCGGGTGACGGTGAATTGGATGTTTTAGCCAATATATTAGCAGGCGGAAAAAATTCCAGATTATATCAAAAACTGGTTTACGAAATGCAGATTGCCCAAGATGTTGAAGCATATCAGGATAATCAAAAAATATGTTCAAGTTTTATGATAATTGTTACGGCACGCGAAGGACATTCTTTAACCGAACTAAAAAATGTTGTTCAAGCTGAAATTGATAAATTAAAAAAAGAACCTCCTACACAAAGAGAACTTGATAGAGCTGTTAATCAGTTTGAAGCACGGTTTTTAGATAATTTGGAAATGGTAGGCGGTTTTGGCGGTAAAGGTGATTTATTAAACGAATATTATTTTTACACCGGCAACCCCGATTATTTTAATGAAAGTATTGCAAGATACAGGGCGTTTTCGGTTAGCGACATACAGACTATAACCCAAACATATTTAAAAGACAATGCCCGTGTTTTATTAAGTGTTGTACCTGAAGGTAAAAAAGAATTAGCTGTAACAAATAATGGCCAGGAGAAAAAATAATGAAAAAGAGAATAATAACAACCGTATTAACATTATTTATTTTTACAGCAACTTTGTTAATTGCACAAACTCCTGATCGTACTAAACTGCCCACTTTACCGGCACCTCCAAAGCTAAAATTACCCCAAATGGTAAATTTTGAGCTGTCAAACGGTTTAAAAGTGGTTTTAATTGAAAAACATGAAGTTCCTTTAGTACAGACCAATATAATAATTAATGTAGGTTTGGTAAATGAAACAAATGAAAAATCGGGTATAACTAATTTAATGATGGACTGGATTGATGAAGGTGCAGCCGGAAATAATTCCTTGCAATTAGCTGATGAAATTGATTTCTTGGGGGCATCAATATATTCAAGCAGCGGCAATCATATTTCTAATATTTCGCTTCATACCCCGCTTGCAAAATATAACGATGCGTTAAAAATTTTATCCGACATAGTATTGCGTCCGGATTTTCCTGAATCGGAACTTAAACGTTTACAAAATGACAGGTTAAGTGCTATAATGCAGTGGTACGATGAACCAGCCGAAATTGGATCCATTGGATTTAATGAATTTTTATACGGGAAAAATCATCCTTACGGAAGATCAGCTATTGGTAATGAAAAAACAATTAAAAGCTTTACTCAAAAGGAGATTAAAGATTATTACTCAACTTATTTTAGAAGTAATAATGCCGCAATAGTTGTTGTAGGTGATGTTAAAAAAAATGAACTGAAAGACAAATTGGAATCTTATTTTGGTAAATGGGAAAAAGGAAATGTACCTGCTGTAAATTTTGAAAAAGTTAAACAGGTTGATAAAAGAACCGTTTATATTATTGATAAGCCTGAAGCTGCCCAATCTGTAATTTTTATAGGTAAAATTGGCGAACCCCGTAATACAAAAGATTATTATTCAATGAGAGTAATGAATACCGTATTGGGAGAATTGTTTACATCAAGATTAAATAGCAACTTACGTGAGGAACACGGATACAGTTACGGTGCCCATTCATCTTTTGCTTTTAGAAAAGAAGCCGGGCCGTTTAGCGCATATTCTTCGGTGCAGACAGAAATTACGGACAGTGCTTTAATTCAGTTTTTTGTTGAATTGAATAATATAAGCAAACCAATAAGCAGTGAGGAATTAAATAAAGGAAAAAATTATGTTGCTTTAGGTTATCCGGCAAGTTTCCAAACTGTAAGCGATATTGCAGACCAGCTTGAAGATAAGGTAAATTATAATTTACCCGATACATATTTTAACGATTTTGTGGCTAATATTTTAAAGGTAAATGAAAAAGATTTTCAAAACACCGCCCAAAAATATATGACCCCCGAAAAAATGATTGTAGTAATTGTTGGCGATAGAAGTAAAATTGAAGAGCCAATTAAAAAGCTTAATCTTGGCGAGGTTAAGGTTCTTTCAATTAAAGATGTTGTTGGTGATATGCCAAAGTTGATTGAATAAAGATAATTATTCAGTTAGCAATTAAGTTGAACGCAAAATGGTCACAATATTAAAAAAAAGGGTAATGATTAAACAGCTAAAGCTGGAATAATTAAAAGTTCTTTGACAATATGAGCACCAGCCAGTACTTGTTTACCAAATTTTGTCAGATAATATTTGTAAGTATTTTTAACCTTTTTAATAATCTTGTGAAGTAAAAGCCGCTTAATGATCTGTGAAGTTTGATGTGGTGAAAATGTATTATTGAGTTTATTTCTAATATCTTTATTCCTAAACCCATTAATATTAAATTCGCCTGCATCAGTAGCCAATAATATTTGTGCTTCAGTAGGATCAAAAAGGTTAAATCCTCTTGAAGAACGACCATTATCGTTAACTTTTTGGGACAGTTTATCAATGTTCTTTTTCCCTTCCGAATAATCATCAAAAGTGGCTATGTAATCTAAATAGCGAAAATTAGCAGCTTGACAACACTTGCAGAGATCAAAAAGACTATAAATTGATTTCTTCATATCAGCTAATTTCCTGACTTGTTTACCATCTCTTTGCGATACCATACGGTAGATTTTAAATTCAGTAATTTTGTTAATTGTGGTTTCGATACGCAAAATATTTTTACCTTTGTTATACATCTTTATACTATTTACACCCATGTGGTGTTTAATCCGAGTTCCTTGGATTTGTAGATTAAAATTACCTCCAACATCTTGTTTGTACTTTGGAGCTAATTTCCTTGAAAAGAAAGTAGCTACATTGCCAGGTTTCACAGCGTGAATGCAATTAATTACTAATTGGTCGTAAAGTAGTTGTAATTCGTTATCATTGTTAAAAATAATATCTGTTGAATATTCGGCTTGAGAAATAGTCCAACGATAGACCTGTTTAGTTTCTTCTAAAAAGGGAATATATCTTTTTATTATTGCATCAAGAGAAGTATGAATATCTTCTGCACGAATATCATTGCTTAATTTATTTGCAAGGTCATAATCACTAATAAAAGAGAATGCATTATCTTCCATTTTAAAACTAATATTATTTGCTTCTAATTTGTTGGCAAGATAATTATGTCCATTCATATAGAATTGAATACGAAAAGGAATGTATGTTGGGATTCTAATAAAGCAAAGTCCAAATTGGCGGTCGATAAAGTATATGTAATAATGCAGACATTTACTTGTAACATAAACAAGGGAACATTTATTATTCGCTTTATCATAATTTTCTTTATAACAATCGCAAATTTCCATTGAAGAATAGATTTGAACTATTCCTTCTTTATTTCCGCGTTTCAGTAAAATTTGTTGGATATGATATTCTTTATCAAATCGTTTCGGGCTGTTAATATGTACGATATGGCAATTGTTTTCTAAGGCAACTTTTTCAATACGGGCACGCACTGCATTATTTTTGCCAAATGCATATGCCCTATATTCTGTTATCTTAATACCCTGGGTTATTAGGAATGAATTTATACTGCAAGGGCAGCCCCATGCGCTTAAGGAACCTTGAATAATAACCCTGTCCAAACAATTGACCGTGCCGGCAATTTTGCTTTGGTTATTCAAATGGAAATCCGAGCTTGTCTCTGCCATTGTTCTGCTCACATTTGTTTGTTAATTTGAATTTACAAATATATGCTTTTTTTTTGGTTCCGGCTTGTCCGGCTTATGAATTGTGAATTATAAATTATGAATTAAAAACCGCAGATAAGTAAAAATAATTATTAATTATTAATTGTGAATTAAAACCGTAGATGAGTAAAATTGTTTACGGTTTTTTTTGTTTTAATAAGGAGAAGTTCTCCGGAGTAATATTATCTTTTCATTATGATATTTTAAATTTGCCGCAAAAATTAATTTAATAATCCCAATTTTATTTAAATAAAAATACTTAACTTTAAAAACCTTATTTAGTGGGGTGAGTTTAATTAATATTCTGTTTTTAAATTTTAAAGGTGGAAGATGAAATTCTATATTACACTGTTTTTTTTGTGTACGTTAATGTTTGGGCAGGTTACACAAATTAATGTGCCCTATACCCGTTATGTGCTTCCCAACGGATTAAATGTTCTTTTGCACGAAGATCATACTATTCCAATGGTAAGTGTAAATATGTGGTACCATGTAGGATCCGCAAACGAAAAAGTAGGCCGTACAGGTTTTGCGCATTTGTTTGAACATTTAATGTTTGAAGGATCAAAAAATGTTCCCGAAGGCAAATTTGACCAATGGCTTGAATCAGTAGGCGGTGATAATAACGGTTCTACAAGCAACGACCGCACAAATTATTGGGAAAATGTTCCCTCAAATGCTTTAGAATTAGCCTTGTTTTTAGATTCCGACAGAATGGGATTCTTAACAGGGTCAATGACACCCGAAACGGTGGACGGACAAAGATCAATTGTAAAAAATGAAAAAAGACAAAGTTATGATAATCAGCCGTATGGAAGAGCTTGGGAAATATTAGCAAAAGAAATGTATCCGGTTGGACATCCGTATAGCTGGACAACAATAGGTTCTATGGAAGATTTAAATGCCGCAACTTATGATGATGTTGTTGGTTTTTTTAACACTTATTATACACCAAACAATGCAAGTTTATCAATAGCCGGTGATATTAATCCAACAGAAACAATTAAACTAGTTGAAAAATGGTTCGGCGAAATTCCTGCCGGAAAACCGGTACCACCAATTGACGTTCCGATTGCAAAAATATTGGAAGAAAAAAATGTTGTATTAGAAGATAAAGTACAGTTGCCGCGTTTATACATGGCGTGGTTAACTCCCGCAAAATATTTACCGGGTGATGGCGAATTGGAAGTGTTAAGCAATATTATGGCCGGTGGAAAAAACTCCAGGTTGTACCAAAAATTAGTATACGAAATGCAAATTGCGCAAGATGTTGCAGCGTTTCAAGATAATCAAAAACTGGGTTCAAGTTTTATGATAATTTCAACAGCTCGAGACGGTCATTCCTTAACAGAAATTAAAGACGCAATTCAAGCAGAAATTGATAAATTAAAAAAAGAACCCCCTGCACAAAGAGAACTTGACAGAGCCGTAAACCAGTTTGAAGCACGGTTTTTAGATAATTTGGAAATGGTAGGCGGTTTTGGCGGCAAAGGTGATTTATTAAATGAATATTATTTTTATACCGGTAACCCCGATTATTTTAACGAAAGCATTTCAAGATACAGAGCATTTTCGGTTAACGATATACAAACCATAACGCAAACTTACTTAAAAGATAATGCACGGTTTGTATTAAGTGTTGTGCCCGAAGGTAAAAAAGAATTAGCGGCTACAAATAACGGCAAGGAGAAAAAATAATGAAAAAGAGAATAATAACAACCGGATTAATATTATTTTTATTTGCAACAACTTTGTTAATTGCACAAACTCCTGATCGTACAAAACCACCAACATTGCCGGCACCGCCAAAAACTAAATCTTCCGGAGCCTGTAAGATTTGAACTTTCAAACGGTTTAAAAGTTGTTTTTATCGAAAAACATGAAGTCCCTTTAATACAGCTAAATATTGCTGTTAATTCGGGTTTGGTTGATGAACCAAAAGATAAACAGGGTATTAGCAGCTTTGTTATGGATATGCTTGATGAGGGAGCCGCAGGCAAAACGGCATTGGAATTATCGGATGAAATAGACTTTTTAGGTGTTGAATTAAATACTACAAGCGATTTTCATACTTCATTTGTTGAATTACACACTCCATTATCAAAGTTTGATGCTTCATTAAAAATAGTATCGGATTATTGTATTAAAACCCGATTTTCCCGAAGCTGAAATCAAAAGGATAAAAAACGATTATCTTGGGATAATACTCCAATGGTTTAATAAAGCTAAAACAATTGCTAATATTGGATTTAACAAATTACTGTTTGGAAATGAACATCCATACGGAAAGGTTGTTTTAGGAACCGAAGAAAGTATTAAAAGTATTACGCGCCAAGATTTGGTAAAATTTTATGATAATAATTTTTTAAGTAATAACGCAACCATAATTGTTGTGGGTGACATCAAAAAAGATGAATTAAAAACAAAATTAGAAAAATACTTTGGGGTTTGGAAAAGCGGAGAAATAAAAACCATCGTATCTCCAAATGCAAAACAGGTTGAAAAACAAATTATTTATATAATTGATAAACCGGAAGCTCCGCAATCGGTAATATATATTGGACGACTTGGTGAAAAACGTAAT
>CAXXGC010000006.1:0-638374 GCA_963667875.2 Melioribacteraceae bacterium | reverse complement strand
CAGATTCTAGAATTTTTTTCCTATACACTCTATAAACAATTATGATAACAAAAAATATAATTAAATTAGAAATTAAAAAAAAAGACCTATTAGGTTCATAAAAGAAATTACCAAAATAGTCATTAATGTAATTAAATAATCGTTCCATTCTACTCCCTCTTTACATAAGTTTTTATTTTTAGAAAATGACAATTATTATTCCTTCAAATTTTCAAATCCGTCTGCTGTCATACTTGGTATAAATTCTGTAATTTCATAGTCAGCTACATCAGCTTTGTAAAAAGGGTCCTGAGCCAAAATTAATTGAAGTTCATCTTTTGTTTTAACATTTGACAAAATAATACCGCCAGTTCTTGGAATTTTTCGTCCTGCGGCAATAAAACTTTTGTTAGCAAACTGCTCTTTTAAATAATCAATGTGTGCATTTAAGTGTTTATCTACTTCCTCAAGCGGGCATTTATAAGTTAATGATACTATAAACATAATTCTCCTTAATAATATATTTATTTTTTGTATTTTAAAAATTTGCATTAGAATTTAACATCAAAAAAATATTAAATTTCCCTTATATTCTCAAATCCATTGGCAGTCATAGAAGGGATAAACTCAGTAATTTCGTAATCGGCTACACCGGCTTTATAATAAGGATCATCGAATATTATTGTTTCTAATTCATGTTTTGTTTTAAGTTTTGAAAAAATAATAACTCGGTTAATGGTACTTTTTTGCCTGCAGCAACAAAATTATTCTTTTCGTGCTGTTGTTTAATATACTCTAAATGAGCACTTAAGTGTTTTTCAACTTCAGGAATGGGACTGGTAAAAGTTATTGATACAATAAACATCTGCACTCCATATTAATATTAATGTTTGAATTGAATTAGGTTGCGTTTACAAAAAAATATTTTAATACTTAATAATAATTCTAAAAACATTCTTGAGCGGAAATTATTAAAGCATTAAAATTTTAAACAATATAATAAAAATAATAAAAAGGTGTAATAAATGGTAATTGAATTGAATATTATTTATGTTATATTCCTATTAAGCTCTCAAATCCAACACCGACCATAGTTGGAGTAAATTCAATAACCTCGTAACTTGCTATTTTTTCTATATAAAATGGATCCCGAATAATTATATTATTCAGTTCTTCAATAGAGTTTGCTTTTGCTAAGATAATTCCACCTGTAACAGGAACTTTTCGGCCTGATGTTATAAAATGACCATTTGCATACTGAATTTTAAGAAAGTCTCTATGGGCCTTTAGATGATTTTCTACGTCTTCGGGTGGACGGATGTAGGTTATGGATATTATAAACATTTTTACTCCAAATAAATTGAATTATTAACCATTCGTTGTAAAACAATGAATGGCATATTAAATACAATGGCTAAGATTGTCTATTAAAGACAATTAATAACTATAACTTATTTTTCTTTAAGTGCTTTATATCGTCTTCCCCAAAACTTGTACTTAGTCAAAGACGTATAAACGATAATTCTTTCAAAAAACCTGTAACGCAATAAAAAGTGCATTACCCTGTAAATAAAACCAAAAAATACAAGAAAACTAAATGATTCAATAAAAAATCTAACAAACTCATTTTTTATCTCAAAAAAATATAGTCCAAAATATTTATAAAATGGGCTTATAATAAAAGACATAAAAACTAAAACACCTAATATTGTAAAACCGTGTGAGGTTTCAATTGCTTTATGCGGGCAATTACCCATACATTTCATACAACTTTCGCAGTTAAATGTCCAATAAGGTCTGTTATCAACTGTTTTAATGGCTTTTACAGGACAGTTTTTAATACACAGTCCGCAATTATTGCAATCCCCGGAAGCATAATAAGTTTTGCTTAAAAAGAACCTGCCAATAAAAAAATATAATATTGAGATAGGGGAAATTAACAAATCCTGAAAAATTTCTTTTACACACGAAAAAACTGTTTTACCGGAAAATATTTTATTGGAAAAATTTACAACTCGTTCTTTGTTCTTTTCATGCAAAAATTTTACTGTCCTTTCATTAAGTCCGGGATGAATTGATATCCAATTTGAAGGCAAATCAACAGGCAGCATTCCTTTTATTTTATATCCCTTGATCTTTAATACTAATGCCGCTAAATAAAAGGCAATACCCGTTAATCCGGGAGTAATATATTTACCAATAAGCATCCCGGCTCTTGTATTCATTAACACTACATCATTGTTAGCTTTGGGATAGTGAAAAATAAAATTAGTCATTATTGGAGGATAATTAAATCCGTGAACCGGAGAAATAAAAACTATTAGTGTATTTAATGAAGGGGTTTCTAAATTTCTTCTTTCTGTTTTTGATATATCCTTTAATTCACATTCAATATTATTATCAGAAGCGGTATTAGCTAGCCATATTGCAACATTTTTTGAGTTGCCGGTTCCCGAAAAATAATATACTGTTATTTTTGAATAAGTAGTCATAATTAATAAAAGTTGGTTATAAAATTATTTATGCAAATTATAAAACTTCAATAAATAATAACCAAAAATTTTGCTAAATTCAATTAAAATTGTTCAAAAATTAGGGATTGAAATGTTTCATTATGATACATCTCTTTCCTGGTTGTCAAAATAATACAAAACAATCCAATAAATTTAATGAATCTCATTGTTATTAGCGGGTATAAACTTGGCACTAAACTTGTGATAAATATAATAGTTAATAAAATTCTTTAGGTTAAATATGAATTTAATACCAATTGTATATTCAAGTTTATTGATAGTTGTGGGTTTTTTTATAATTGTGTTAGTGGTTTCTTATATTGCCCATAAGTTTAGAAGTGAAAAACCCGAAATAAAAAAGGTTTATAATGATATTCCTAAACCTGCTGCACAATTGTATGTTATAACAAATAAACCGCAAGGAATAGTTAGAAGAGATGAGGAAAAAAAACTACCGGTTCCTGAAAGTAGAATAATTAGAGATAAACAAAAAAAAATATAATGTAGTGCGCGGTACCGAAGAAAATAATGAATATAACATACCAAGAAGCTATAGCAAAAGTAATTTCGAATTTTCAGGTTCCGAAAAAAGATATTCCTTAGTAGGTAATGGTTCACATTCAAGATATAAAAGAATAAGTACTGATTATGAATCCTCAGTTGATTATGGTTTTAACAGAAATAGTTTAACAATTTCAAATTTGAGGGATTTTTCTGATAATCAATTATTAAGTTTTTATTCGGAAAAATAATCGTTCCTTTTACATTTTTGTAATTAAAAATTACTAACCTTCTTACCATTTCCACTAATTAATTTAAAGAATTTCTTTTGCCCTGATTAAATCTATTGTATGTGATTGTACAATGATTTAAATTTGAAGTTTAGTAATTATAATTTGTTAGGAGACAATATGCGTAGATTGTATTTATTTGTTTTAATGATAGTTATGGTTAATTTTTGTTTGCTGAATGCACAGAATAGAATTAGTGTACATCAACAAGAAAAAATTTTATATGGGCTAAATGAAGAAAAACCACTCGATTCCGAAATATCCGGCAAAGGAATACTCCCATTACAAGAGAATACTTCAAAATCGTTGACAGGTGCAATATTTGGATATTTGCCCGACTGGGAATATCTAAACGGTGCTCAAAATTATTTTGATTATGAGTTATTAACACATATTGCCTGCTTCGATTTTGCAGCCACAACAACCGGTTCAATAGGTAATCCATCCAGCTGGCCGTGGACAACCATGATAAATACCGCACATAATAAAGGAGTTAAAATTATTATGTGTATTACAAATTTTGACGGCGATGAAATTCACACAATTATTACTAATAGTACGGTTAAAGCTACTTTTTTCAGTAATGTTGTATCAAAAATACAAACTTATAATATGGACGGAGTAAATATAGATTTTGAAAGTTTAAATAGTGCCGATAGGGGGACTATAATTAATACATTTATGACTGATCTTACAAATTATGTCCATACAAATTTACCTGGCAAAGAAGTTTCTTTTGCAGGTCCGGCAGTTAATTGGTCAGGCTGGAATTTTTCGGGTTTGGCTGCCAGTTGTGACTATATTTTTATAATGGGTTATGATTTTTTTGGCAGCTGGAGTACAACAAGTGGTCCGTCAGCACCATTAACAGGAGGAAGTTATAATATTACTAACACTGTTATTTCGCAATATTCATCTGTTGTGAATACTAATCCACAAAAATTAATATTAGGAGTACCGTATTTTGGCACTCATTTTATTACTGAAACAGAAAATGCAGGTGCAGCTACTGTAATTTCTTATCCCGGTTCACCACGTTTTTCTTCAACATATCCCGCATCATCAACTTACGGATATATTTGGAATACAACATATAAGGTTCCTTGGTATAAGTACCAGGCATCAAATCAATGGCATCAGGTATGGTTTGACGATGATTCAAGTTTGGGTTTAAAATATGATCTTGCTATTTCTAAAAACCTTAAAGGAATTGGTATGTGGGCCTTAGGTTATGATTCCGGAAGACAAGAATTATGGAATTTAATAAGTAATAAATACGGTACCAGTACTTCACCAAAACCCGCAATACCAAGTTGGACGTATATTAAAAATCTTACCACAACTTCAGCACAAGTTAGTTGTGAATTTCCAAATTATGCAGCCGGGATTATGGTATATAAAAGTACAGACGGAATTAATTATACCGATTCCTTAACTTTTACAAGCGGCGAATTTATTTTGGATGGATTGTTTACTACTCAAACTTATTATATCAAGCTTAAAGCATTTAATTTAGCCGGGTCTTCTGCGCTTAGCGAAGTTTTTGCAATTCGTCCTATGTCTAATCATCCGGGTGTATTAATTGTTAACGGTTTTGATAGAATAATTCAAAATGACAATACAAGGGACTACATAAAAACATATGCAACTACTTTTGCTGATCGTAATTTGTATTACAACTATGATTGTGCAAATAATGAAGCTGTTTATTTAAATCATGTCGATTTAAGTGAATATTTCCTTGTAATATGGATTCTTGGAGAAGAAAGTACAGCTGATGAAACATTAAATACAATAGAGCAAGAAAAATTAAAAGCTTATTTAACATGGGATAAAAGTCTATTTATCAGCGGATCGGAAATTGGCTGGGATCTTGGACGAACCGGAACCTCATCAACTGCTGACCTTGATTTTTTTAATAATTATTTGGGTGCAACTTATGTTGCCGATGCGCCAATGGGAACTTCTTCTACTTATTATAATATTTCGCCGGCCGGTACAAATTTTGTTAGTGATTTAGGATCTTTTAATTATGATGATGGAACTCATGGCTTTTATAATACTGAATGGCCGGATGCAATAAAACCAAACAACTCCGATCTTTTGTTTTCATTTACAGGTGTTGACGCTGCTGTAAATGGCGGAGCAGGTGTTTACGTTGAGAGTCCGTATAAATCTATTTATTTAACATTTCCATTTGAAACAGTATATCCAAAAAGTCTTCGCGACAGTTTATTTAATAGAATGTTTGATTGGTTAATTCTTCATGGTGCAGTAGATGATGAAAATTCGATACTTAATAAATTTGAATTATCGCAAAATTATCCAAATCCTTTTAATCCTAATACAACTATTAGTTATCAGTTAGCAGAAAATACTCATCTTACAATAAAAGTGTATGATGTTTTAGGAAAAGAAATTTCTGTTTTGGTAAATCAAGATCAAAACAAAGGGAAATATTCTGTTAATTTTGACGGTTCAAAATTATCAAGCGGTTTATATTTTGCAAAAATAGAGACCGGCAGCTTTACAAAAACAATTAAAATGAGTTTAATTAAATAAATTTTAGTTATAATTTAAGTTATTACAATTAATATTTTTTTTGTAAATTTGGATAATTACTGAGATTATTAGATGAATATTAGCTTAACAAATGATATTCTATTTAAAGCAGTATTTGGGATTCAGAAAAACAGCTATATATTAGCTGATTTATTAAATTCAATTTTGGATCTTAAAGGCAGTAATGCACTTAAAAAAATAAATATTTTAAATCCATTTGTTTACCAGGACTATTTGACTGATAAGCTGGTAATTCTTGATATAAAAGCCGAGGATGAATTAAAAAATATTTATGATATAGAAATGCAAATAGGAACTCCAATTGGTTTTATTAGCAGAGCCTATTTTTATAATGCAAAGTTAATTGCTTCACAATTAATTGAAGGAAGTAATTATGTTGATCTTCCCAAAGCAATTTGTATTTTTATAATAAGTAATGGTATCTTATTTCCTAATTATAAAGAGATACATAATACTTTTAGTTTTAGGCATGACAAAAATTTTAATAAGTTAATTGACTTAAATGAACTCCATTTTATTGAATTGGATAAGTTTATTCATCCAAATCCTGTTGATTTAAAAAATAAATTCGATTTGTGGATGCATACTGTAAAATATAGTGAAAGCTATAAAGAAATTGATGAAGAAAATATTCCAAAAGTATTAAAAAAGGAGACTGAAATAATTATGGCTATTAAAGAATATAGAAAAAAAAGTTCAAATTCAAAGTACCGTGCAATAATGGAAGCGCGCGAAAAAGGAGAAATGGCCCAAAAATTTGCTATTGGAGCTGCCCGCAAAGAAGGCCTAATTGTTGGTAAAACAGAAGGGAAGGCTGAAGGTAAAGCTGAAGGTGAAAGACTGGCTAACATTAAAGCCACAAAAAATATGTTAGAAAAAGGTTTTTCGCTTGAACAATGTTCGGAAATATTAGATTTGCCTTTAGAAAAAGTTAAAGAATATGCGAATTTATAGCTTGTATAATAAATCAACTTCTTCAAAATATCGTGCAATAATGGAAGCACGCGAAAAAGGAGAAATGGCCCAAAAATTTGCTATTGGAGCTGCCCGCAAAGAAGGCCTAATTGTTGGTAAAACAGAAGGGAAGGCTGAAGGCAAAGTTGAAGGCAAAGTTGAAGGCAAAATAGAAGGTGAAAGACTGGCATACATTAAAGCCACAAAAAATATGTTAGAAAAAGGTTTTTCGCTTGAACAATGTTCGGAAATATTAGATTTGCCTTTAGAAAAAGTTAAAGAATATGCGAATTTATAACTTGTATAATAAATCAACTTTAATTAACAAATGGCTGCTAAATAATAAATAACGGTAAATTAAATAAATATATGACAAATTATTTTAAAAAAGACAAATATAATTTAAATATTCACCTAAATGACGGTGTTTTATGAAATTATTAAAAATATTGACTTCTTGTTTTATCATATCAATTGGCATTTGGGGATGTTCCTTAAGCGGAGATGGTGGAGATAATACACCGGTTACTACAGTAGGCCAACCCAATACTCCAACCCCTGCCCATAACTCAATTGATCAGGCTAATGCTTTAATATTAAGTTGGAAATGCGATAATTATGTTAAATTTGATGTTTATTTGAGTAAATCCAATCCACCTACGGATTTATACATACAAAATATTACCACTCCCAATGTAACTGTTGTTGGACTTGATTATTCAACAAGATATTATTGGAAAGTGGTAAATCATATGACAGACGGAACAACAAAATCGAGTGATATATGGAGTTTTGTAACTAAAACTCAGGATTATTCCGATGGATACATGTTAATAAAAAAACAAATTCAAACCGAATTACCATGTTATGTAAAAATAATGTTTCAGGTGCTCGATTTAAATGGGGCAGGTGTTGATAATCTTTATACCAGCAATTTCCAATTGTATGAAAATGACCTTCCTATTTCCGAAAGTGAATCATCAATGATAATTAGAAAAAGAGAAGGGACGCCATACAAATTAAAAACTGTTCTGATGCTTGATAATAGTCGGAGCCTTCAAAATAATCTTGGGGATATCAAATCCGCGGCGTTAAGTTTGGTAAGCAGTAAAATAGATCAACAGGAAATTGCAATTTACAAATTTTCCGAAACGGCAGAATTAGTTCAAGATTTTACAAGCGATTTGGGAAAGCTGATTGCTGCAATTAATTCTATTGAACTGGGCTATCTAACTACTAATTTATATGGGGCTGTTGTAACCGGTGCCGGAAGATGGCAGGATTCATTTACCGATGCTGAAATTATTCAAGGAGCTATGATTGTTTTTACTGATGGTTCGGATACACAAGGATCCCACACATTAAATGAAGCACTTTCAGCAATCAGCGGAAAAAGAGTTTATACCATTGGTTTAGGTGCTGAAATTGATCCGGTTGTATTGCAGAGAATTGGGAATGCCGGATTCTATTCTACCAGTAATGTTACAGAGATAACAACTAAATTTTTGGAAATTCAGTTGAGTTTACAAAAATATGCCAATAGTTTTTATTCTCTTGAATATATGAGTCCCAAAAGAGGAAATTTTGTCCATTCTCTTAAATTGACAGTTAAAAGCAATCCATACGTAGGTGCAAATTATTATATTTACGGTTCATTTAATAGTAATGGATTTTATTCGGTTTTACCCGGTTTGTATATTAATGCTTCATCAATATATCCTTCGGGTGTTGATACTGTAAAAATAGTTAAAGATGATAGTGCCATAGTTAATGCGGTGACGTATTTGGGTGCCAGTGTACCTATATATACTTGGAGTTCCAGTAATTTAAATAACATAAGCGCAACAGTGGATAGCACGGACAATTCAATATGTACCTTAAAAGCAAAGGGTTCTGTCGGTTCAAAAACTTCAGTTACGGTTCAGGATATAGCTAATCAATTAGTAAAACAATTTTTAGTAATAATAGAATAAAAGAATTATATGGGAATGAATACAGAAGATGTTAAATATATTGCCGCTTTGGCAAGATTAAAATTTTCGGATAATGAATTAGTTGAATTTACACATAAATTTAATGATATACTTAATTACGTTGAAAAATTAAATGAATTGGATACCGAAAATGTTGAACCATTGGAATATCCAATTGATAATGTTAATTTTTTTAGAAATGATATTAATAAACAAAGCATAAATACTGAAGAAGCACTTAAAAATGCCCCCGATACTGATGGTGTATATTTTAAAGTACCTAAAGTTATTAAACAATAAAGGTGAAATGTGATATTAGGTGTTATTCCGGCTCGATTTGGTTCTTCTCGGTTATTAGGTAAACCCCTTGCCGATATTGGCGGTCAACCGATGATCCGTCATACTTATGAAAGTGCTTTAACGTCAAAAATGATTGATAAAATTATAATTGCAGTTGATGATGAAAAAGTATTTCAAGTTGTTTCCCGTTTTTGTAAAGATGTTGTAATGACGCCAAAGGATATTAAAACAGGTTCGGATAGAATTGCATTTGTGGTTAAAGATCTAAAAGATGTTGACATTATTGTTAACATACAAGGTGATGAACCTTTTATTCAGGGACGAATGATTGATGAAGCAATTGAACCGCTTTTATTTGATAAAAGTGTTGATATATCGACATTGGCAAAAAAAATAAAAACAGTTGAAGAATTAAAGGCTCCGTCAATTCCTAAAGTGGTTTTTGATTACAATAACTTTGCACTTTATTTTTCGCGTTCTCCAATACCTTACGTTAGAGATGCAAAAAATTATATGGAAAGATTGATACTGGGGAATATTTACAAACATATAGGACTTTATGTTTATAGATTTGATTCCTTGATTAAATTTACTCAATTACAGCCTACTGATTTGGAAATGACCGAAAAATTAGAACAATTAAGAATGCTTGAAAATGGGATGAGGATAAAAATTGTAGAAACCAGTTACGAAAGTATATCGGTGGATACTCCGGGTGATTTGGAACATGCGCGCAGATACTACGAAGCTTTTATAAATAAAAATGAAGGAAAATGATTAGATGAATACTCCCGGTAAATTAGATATTGGTTTTTTAAATACTCCGATAAAAAAATACTCATACAAAGGAAAAGACTTTTTTATTAAACATGATGAAATGACAGGCAGTTTATTAACGGGGAATAAAGTAAGAAAATTAGATTATTTATTATATCATGCTAAACAGAATAACGTAGAAATGGTTTTAACCTGCGGCGGAGTGCAATCGAATCATGCACGCGCAACTGTGGTAGCAGCATCCATGCTTGGTATTAAATCAAAACTTTATCTTTTTGGTGAGGAACCAAAAGATATTGAAGGGAATTTATTTATAGATAAGATATTTAATGCTGAAATAAATTATGTGACAGAAGAAGAATATGATAATATTGATAAAATACTTGAATACAAAAAGAATGAATTAAAAAAAGCAGGATTTAATGTAGAAGTAATTCCTGAAGGCGGTTCAAATGCACTTGGAATATGGGGCTATATTAATTTTATTAACGAAATTAAAAAATTTGTTGCCGAAAATAATATTACCGGAATAATTACCGCTGCGGGAAGCGGCGGAACAGCCGCAGGTTTATTGGTTGGCTGTGCTGTATATAATCTCCCTCTAAAAATTTATTCTGTTAACGTTTTGTATCCAAAAGATATTATAAAAGATAAAATAATAAATCTAGCTAAGGAATGCAGAGAAGAATTCAAAATTGAGCATAAAATTAATTTTGATAATCTTGAAATTTTAGACGGTTATTCGGAAGAAGGATATACAAATATTACTGCAGAAAAAATTGATATTATAAATGATTTTGCAAGGCAAAGCGGAATTTTATTTGATCCTGCATATACAGGCAAAGCTTTTTATGCGTTTGTAAAAAACTTTTTGGAAAAAGAGAATAACGAAAATATAATGGTTTTGCATAGCGGTGGTTTGTTTGGTGTTTTTTCTAAAAAGGAAGATTATTTGAAATTGAAGTAGTTTAGTATTTTTTCTTTTTAGTCCACAAAAATTTTAATCTGTCCTTAATACTTTTTTCCTGTCCGTTTTCTGAAGGTAAATAATATTGAGTGTTTTTTAATTCGGCGGGCAGGTAATCCTCTTCAAAAAAATTATTTGGAAAATCGTGCGGATATTTATAATTATTTCCATAACCGATTTTTTTCATAAAATTAGTCGGTGCATTTCGTAAATGCAGCGGAACAGGGTAATGCGGACGGGTGCGGTTATCCTCAAGAGCTTTTTCAATAGCCATATAAGAAGCATTACTTTTTGGTGCAGAAGCTAAATATGTAGCACATTGTGCTAATATTATTCTTGATTCCGGCATTCCAATTTTTTCAATAGCGGAAAATGTTGATACTGCCAATAGCTGAGCGTTAGGAGATGCGTTTCCAATATCTTCAGAAGCAAAAATTATCATTCTTCGAGCAATAAACAGCGGGTCTTCGCCCCCTTCAATCATTCTTGCCATCCAATAAAGAGCTGCATCGGGGTCGCTGCCACGCAAACTTTTAATAAACGCTGAAATTACATTATAATGTTCTTCGGCTCCTTTATCGTAAATAGAGTTTTTGTTTTGAGTAATATTTTCAATTATCTCTTTGTTTATTATTATCTCTTCTTTGTCAATTTCAAGTATTGCTGCAGCTTCAACTATGTTTAATAATATACGGGCATCACCGCCTGAATTATACATTAAAAAATCTCTATCGGGAATAGTAATTTTTAAAGCGGAAAGAAATTCGTCATTTTTTAATGAATGATCTAAAATTTTATTTAAGTTAATTTCGTCAAGAGCTTTCAGAATATATGTCCGGGCTCGGGAACGTAAAGCAGGAATTACTTCAAAAGAAGGATTTTCAGTTGTTGCTCCTATTAAAATAATGTCTCCTTTTTCTACTGATGAAAGGAGTGCATCCTGCTGATTTTTGTTAAATCTGTGAATTTCATCAATAAATAAAATTGTTCTTTTATTATTCTCTTTATTGGTTTTCCCAATTTCCATAATAATACGAATATCTTTTACACCGGATGAAACAGCGTTAATAATATGAAATTCGGATGAGGTTGAATGTGAAATTATTCGTCCAAGAGTGGTTTTGCCTGTTCCCGGCGGCCCCCAAAATATCATCGAGCTGATTGAATCGCTCTCAATCATTTTTCGTATAGGTCTGCCGGGTCCTGTTAAATGTTCTTGTCCAAAATAATCGTTCAATGTATTTGGACGTATTCTTTCCGCAAGTGGTGTTTGGGGAATTTTAATATCCATTTATTTTACCTTAATCTTAAAAACCTTTTCACCCGGTTTTTTTAGATGGTATTTTTCACGGGCAACTTTTTCTATTTTGAAATTATTTGTTTTAAGTGAATCTATTTCGGCATTAAGATTATCAATCCTTGTCTTAGATGAATCAATTTGTGTTCTAATATCTTGAATATCACTTTTAATAGAGTAATAACTCAGTACACCGCTTTCATTAAAAACAATATAAACTAATATTATTGATAATACAGCTGCAAATATAATTATCTTAATTTTTTTATTTATCTTAATTTTTTTCATTTTAATGAATAAGTAATAATTTTTTCAATCAGTTCTTCAAAACTTATTCCGGCGGCAAATGCCATTTTTGGCAATAAACTATGTGATGTCATTCCGGGTAATGTATTTGCCTCTAAACAATAAATTTGATGTTTACGATTAACTCTAAAGTCAATACGGGCATACGATGTACACCCTAATGCATCAAAAGCAAGTTTAGCCTGGTTTTTAAGATTATCTAACACTTCAACAGGGAATTGTGCGGGAACTTCATATTCGCTCATTCCGTCTGTATATTTACATTCATAATCGTAACAATCTTTTTTAGGTTTTATTTCAAGCGGAGGTAAAACCAAACTGTCTAAAACTCCTACTGTTAATTCAAAACCTTCAATAAATTCTTCAATTAATGCTTTTGATGAAAATTGTAGTGCAAGCTTAACTGCTGCTTCAATTTCTTCTTCTTTATGACAAATTGAAAGCCCAATTGTAGAACCTTGGTCGTTTGGTTTAATAACACAAGGGTATAATATCGAATCCTTTATTTTTTCTTTTATTTCGGTCATATTAACATAATCTTCCGAAACAAAAAACCACTTAGGAGTAGAGACATCAAAATGTTGAAATAATATTTTAGATGCGCATTTATCCATTGTAAGCGAACTTGCTAAAACACCTGAACCTGTGTATTTTATTTTCTTTAATTCCAATAACGATTGTATTGTTCCGTCTTCACCATATTTACCATGTAATGAATTAAATACCAGATCAACATTGTCAAATTCGGGTAAATTAATAGCCTTGATATAATTTTCGCGGCTGATTAAAGAATAATCTGTACTTTCAAAAAATAGTCTATTTTCTTTTGGCTGATTATCACCATAAGCAGGATCTACTACTGTTACATCGTAACCAAGTTTAACTAATGCATTATATACATTTTCACCGGAGGATTTTGATACTTCTCTTTCAGGGGAGATACCACCAACTAATAATAAAATTTTTTTTTCTTTTTTCATATTATTTCCGTACTAATAGGATCTTATATCCATCCTATTTCTTTTATCAATATTTAAATTATAAGTGTTTTTTGCTATATCATATAATTCGGACAATTTATATCCGGGTATTATTTTTTCACTTCCAAAACTTCTGATAACAGAAAATATTTTTGCCGTATGTTCAAGTTTTTCCATTTTGTAATAAGCATCTTTTATTGAAGTACCAAAAGTTACAGCCCCATGATTTTCAAGCAGCAACGCCCAAACGTATTCAATATAGGGCATCATAGATTGTGTAACCTGATCTGTTGAAGGGGTAGAATATTTACATAAAGGAACTTTACCCAACGTTAATATTACTTCAGGAAATACCGGTTTTGTAAAACCTTCTCCCATTGCAGCAAAAGCTGTTGCAAAAACCGGATGAGCATGAATAACGGCGTTTACTTCCGGTCTGTACTTATAAGCAAGAATATGAATCTTAGATTCGGTGGAAATTTTTCCGTTTCCTTCAATAAGATTACCGGATAAATCAGTTACTAATAAATCATCCTCAGTAATCTCACCTTTGCATTTTGCCGAAGGAGTTATTAATATTTTATCAGCACTAATTCTTGCAGATAAATTTCCGTCAAGCGCGGCAACAAAACCATTGTTATAAACTTTTTTGCAAATTTCAACTAATTCATTTCTTAAAGACATTGATTTTCCAACATTTCCATTACCTGCATATTGATGTATCCATCATAACCGGTAATTGCAGGTTCTTCGTGATGCAAAAACGAATTACAAACTGAACGGAGCAAAAATAATTGTTTATGCGCCCTATTTCTAAAAGCTTTTCGACCTTCACCATTCAAATCTATTGTTAATTTGGCGGGGGTTCCACGTTTTCCAATTATATTATCAATTGCTATACAGCCTTTGTAACCAAGTATTTCAATTCTGTTAAATGCTTTGGGAGTATTAAACGAAACATTAAAAGAGCCGTAACCGCTGTTTTCAAATTTTACTAAAGCAGAAGCAAAATCTTCAACTTCACTTTTGAAAATAATATTATCCATAAATCCTTTAATTTCTGTAATATTACCGCCAAAGTATAATAAAAGATCTATCATATGGGTTCCTATATCGCGTAAGGCTCCACCACCGCTTAATTCTTTTTTAAATCTGAAATTATCATCCGGCATATATTCCGTATTATAACTGACTGAAATAGATACAATTTTACCCAGAAAATTGTTATCAATCAATTCTTTTGCTTTTTGAGCTAATGGATGAAAACGGTTTACATAATTTAGTGCAAATAACACATTATTTTTGTTACATGTTTCGACCATTTCCAAAGCTTGTGCTGAATTTAATGACATAGGTTTTTCGCACAAAATATTTTTACCCATTTTTGCAGCCTCAAGAACCTGACTGTAATGATCGGAATTGATACTGCCAACATAAAGGGCGTCAAAATCGGATTTTAAAAATTCGGTAAAATTATTAAATGAATATGGTGCCGCAAATTTAGTAGATATATATTTTGCTCTTGTAATATCGTTGCTAAAAATAGAAACTACTTTGTTTTTGTTTATCTGTAGTAAAGTAGGGAGAAGTACATTTTCAGTAAATCTGCCGCATCCGGCAATTCCCCATCTTAATTTTTTCGATTTACGATGAGGTAAATGGATTTTATCTTTTAATTTCATAATACCTTTAAATTTTTAACTTTGCCATTAATTTATTAATAGGTCTTGAAGTCTGCATAACATAAAAATGTATTCCCGGAACATTATGGTTTAATAAGTCCTCAACTTGACGGGCTGTCCACTCAATTCCTATTTCCATTGAATGTTCAGGTTTTTCGTTCATAATGTTATCTGCTAATTCTTTTGGAATATCAATATAAAAGTTTTTTGGCAAAGAATTAACATGAGTTCGGGATGTTAATATTTTTAATCCGGGAATAATAGGTACTTGAATACCGGCCGCACGGCATTTTTCAACAAATGTATAATATTTTTGATTATCATAAAACATTTGAGTAACAATATAATCGGCACCAGCATCAATTTTTTCTTTTATATAATTAATATCAATATCTAAATTTGGTGCCTCATAATGTTTTTCGGGGTAACCGCCAACACCGATACAAAAATTTGTAGGTTCAGCGTCCAAAAGTGAATCTTCCAAATATTTCCCGGAATTCATAGCTTTTATTTGTTTAACTAAATCGATTGATCTTGAATTAACACTTCGGCCAAATTTAAGCGGTTTGTTAAAAGCACTGTCGTCACCTTTAATAGCAAGAACATTATCAATCATTAAATAACGTAATTCAATAAGAAAATCTTCGGTTTCTTCCCGAGTAAAACCTTGACAAATTACATGCGGAACCGCATCTACATTATATTTATTTTGTATTAAAGCGCAAATACCAAGCGTACCCGGTCTTTTTCTTTTAACTTTAGCAATAAAACCTCCACCTGCGGTTTCTTCATAAATAACTTCTGCCGCATGCGAAGTAATATCAATAAAAGGCGGATTGTATTTTATAATATCATCTAATAAAGATAATAACTGATGTATATTCCCTCCGCGTTTTGGGGGAATTATTTCAAAACTTATCAATGGTCTTGTTGCTTTTATTAAATGTTCTATAACTTTCATTGTATCCCTAAAAATTTAAATTACTAATGTAATATTTTTTTTAATTCTTAACTATATTATTCCTGATTTTTTGAATTAAATGAAATTTTATTCGAAAATCCAGTCTCAATAATTCTAAAATCAGTATTTACTTTAATATATTTTCCCGTTAACCATTTTTTTGTCATATTTTTGTAATTTGAACTAAAAATATGTCCCGATTGACCTGTTGGTAATATACAATAAAAATTATCCGGTTCAGCAAAATCAAAAATAAACCGCATTGAAGGACCTAAATTATTTGCATATGGTTTATTAAAGGAATATTCACCGTTATTTATTGTTGTTCCGTCTCCGCCAATTTCAAAAGGACCAATATTTACAAATTTATCTGTAAAACTCGAAAATCCATTAAAACTATGTTTAAAAGTTATTTGATGTAAATTACCCCATTGCCATAAATATAAGCTGCTTCCATATTTATATTCAAGTTCCAACAAAGCATCGGTCAAACTTTTTCTAATAATATCGTCCCGCATTTCATATTTGGATGTTTTTACATTATCAAACCAGGATGAAGAATTTTGATATAAAAGCTGTAATACAACTCTATAAGGAATATTTGCAATAAAACAATATTCTTTTAGATATGTTTTTCCCATTTCGTCTGCAAAGATATTTTCAATTAAATGCTGAAGGAAATTTGTATAAATTGTTGGAGCCTGACTGTCGGCCCCAATTTTAAAATCCCATTTTTTTAATACTTTTAAGGCAAGGTTCAAGTTCTTATCGCTAATTTCAGCATTTTTAAAAGCATCAATAATAAAAGGCACAAGTTCCGAAGCATATTCCGAATAATAATCATTTTGATATGCCTTGAAATCTTTAACAGAATGTTTTTCTTTTGATTTTAATAGACTTGTAATCCTTAAAATTCTTGAATTTGGTTCCCAAAGATTTGATATATGATAAGGAAAACTTTCAACAACTTTATTATTAGCTGTTGCAATAAAACCTGCAGGCGGATTATAGATTTTGGGCATTTCATCATAGGGCACATAACCGCTCCAGTCGCTATTTGAAGTTGTTCCATCAAACACTAATGTTGGAGATGATGTTTTACGTATTGGAAGTTTTGCTCCGCATATATAACCAATATTTCCGTCAATATCGGCATAAACAAAATTTTGCCCGGGTGCATGATAATATTTTACTGCTTCTTTAAACTCGCCAAAATTTTTAGCATTGTTTATTGCTAAAAAAGCGGATAATTCGCTGCTATAATCAAATGCTGTCCACCGCATACTTACAACCGGATTTTTACGATATTTGTTTGGATACATTACATTATAAGGATGAATATCGGAAATAATGGGGCCTCTGTGGGTTTGTTTTATTTTTAATTCTATATCATCTTCATCTTTAATATGGATAATTTCTTTTATGACATTTAATTTTTCCCAAGTCCCGTCTAATAAATAATTGGATTTTGAACTGTCAAGCTGTTCAATATAAAAATCGGCATCATCGGCCATAACATTTGTAACTGTCCAGCTTATCCTGTCGTTTTTGCCAATCACAATTCCCGGAATCCCGGGTAACGTTAATCCTGCCATTGTTTTGTTGTCTGCTTTAATTACTGCAATAAACCACCTGCCGGGAGCCTGAAATGCCAAATGAGGATCATTTGCAATAATAGGTTTACCGCTTGTTGAGTGGGCGCCGTTTACAACCCAGTTATTTGAACCGATATGAGTACCGTCAAAACCAACAAATTCTCTAAATTTTTTATCGGTATTAACTAAACCGGAATTAATTAATTCCAGCGATTTTATCTGTTTTGAAATAATATATTCCTTGTTCTGTTCAAAGTTAGGTAAAATTTCCTTAACTTTTTCTGCTCCAAATTTTTGAACCAGATGTGTAAAACTAAAATCTGTCCACCAGCTGATGTTTAATTCCCAAGCAAGCATTTTTGCAATTAATAAACTGTGTACCGGTTTCCAATCGTCCGGTTTATAACCAAGTACGGCAAATTCCAGCGGTAAATTATCTTTGTTTTGATGAATAAAATAATTAACTCCGGCTGAATAAGCAGATAAAACCTGTAAAGTCTGTTTATCGGTTTTGGGTAAATTTTGTTCAACTACGCGCTGAAGTCCTAAAGTTCGGAACATTTTATCGTAAGGGAGTGTACGTTTTCCAAAAATTTCGGAAAGTCTGCCGCTGCCGGCTCTTCTTATTAAATCCATCTGGAAAAGTCTTTCTTGAGCATGAACGTAACCAAGTGCAAAATAAGCATCTAAATCGTTTGGTGCTTTAATATAAGGAATAGCTAATGAATCGCGGTAAATTTCCACACTACTCATAACATCTTTACTGTATTCTTCACCGTCATAATCCGGCAATGTATTGTTTATAATTCTATACGAAAAGAATATAATTGATATAAGTACAACTATAAATGTAATACCTACACCTAATAAAACTTTTTGCCAATTTTTCATATTTACAACAATTTATTATTAATATATTAAAAATAAGGAATTATTTAGAAAATTGATTGATAATAACATATTTTACTTAATTTTTGATTGGCAAACTGTAAGTTTATTAAATTAAAAATAATTATTTTTAATCAGTGAATTATAGAAAAGAGGCTGAATTGATTACGTATATAATTATTCTTATGATATTTGCAATATTATCTTTTATTTTATTGTTAATAAATTTTAACAAGGTTAATGAAACAAATAAGTATAATTCCGAAATCAAACTGTTGATAGAAAAATCGACGGAAAATATAATTAGAAGTATTAATACGGAAATTACCCAAATAAGAACCGAAAATGAAAAATCCGCAAGTAATTTGCGATTGGAAATTAATAACAATATTAAATTATTTGGCGATAATATTTCGGGTAGAATGACAGATGTTTCTGTTTTATTAAAGGAACAATTAAATTTGTTTTCTAAGGAAATAAACAGACTTTCTTCCAATTTCGACACGCGGTTGGAAACATTAACAACCAAAGTTGAAAATAACCTTAAACATTTGCAGGAAGATAACAATAAAAAACTTGAAGAAATGCGTCTTACTGTTGATGAAAAACTCCATTCCACATTGGAAAAAAGATTAAGCGAATCATTTTCAATGGTAAGTAAAAGATTGGAAGATGTGCATAAAGGTCTTGGCGAAATGCAGGCTTTGGCAGTGGGTGTGGGAGACTTAAAAAAAGTACTTAATAATGTTAAGGTACGGGGGACTTGGGGCGAAATGCAGTTAAAAAATTTAATTGATCAAGTTTTAACTCCCGATCAGTACTCTGAAAATATAGCGGTAAAAAAAGGAAGCCGTGATGTAGTGGAATTTGCCATTAAATTGCCTGGTAAAAATGATTTAAAAGAAGATCTGGTTTATCTGCCTATTGATTCAAAATTTCCGTTAGAGGATTTCCAAAATTTAATTGACTCACAGGAAAAAGGGGATATAAGTAAAATAGAAGAATACAGAAAAGCACTTGAAAATAGAATAAAATCGGAAGCTAAAAGTATATCGACCAAATATTTGGATCCTCCCGGTACAACCGACTTTGCCATTTTATTTTTGCCAATTGAAGGATTATATGCTGAAGTATTACGCCTTAGGGGAGTTTCGGATTTTATTCAAAGGGAATATAGAGTTGTAATAGCCGGACCTACTAATTTATTGGCTTTATTAAATAGTCTTCAAATGGGATTTAGAACTGTTGCAATTCAAAAAAGGAGCAGCGAGGTTTGGAGACTGCTTGGTGCGGTTAAAACTGAATTTATTCGTTTTGGAGATATTTTGGAAAAAACCCAACAAAAATTAGATTCTGCAAGTAAAGAGATAGGGGAGGCATCTAAACGTTCACGAACTATTGAAAGGAAATTACAAACCGTCCAGGAGATGCCCGCTGCCGAATCGATAAAGTTGTTAGCTGATAATGAAATTGAAGAATAAATTATTATAACTGGTTTATTAATATAAAAATGGGTGTCCAAAATTAAAGACACCCATATTAAAATTCTAAAAATTTAATAAAACTTAAAACTTAAAACGCAAAACTAACTGATACAAAACCTAATGTGCCATGGCCGCCGCCAATATTGTTTAAACCTTGTCTTAAAACGTCATCGTTTACAGTAGCATCAATTGCAAAAGTTCCAAAATGCAAACCTAAACCTAAAGTAAATCCATCGTTATCACCATAGGTTGTAAAACTTCTTTCATTTACTTTTTTATTGTTTAATGGTTCCTGCATTGTTACCGAACCTGTTATTGTTTTGTATCCCAGTCGGGCAGTTAACCAGTTTGTGCAATAAACTTCAGCTCCAAAATTCCACAAAATTGCGCTAACAGTATTTTCAGCATCTGCATAATTTGAGCCGCTTTCAGCGTGTTCGGTTTCTTTTGCCAACATTAAAGAAGGACCTCCGGAGAGTAAATAATTATCTTTTTCATACTGTACACCTAAACCAAGCAACATCTGCTGTTGCGAATTTAGATCGCTGTTGTAGCTATATTGGCTATTTATTTTATCTGTATAATCATTTGATCCGCTTGCCAACAAAAAGTTTAAAACCGGAACAAATTTTATATGTTTTTGTAAATTGATAAATGCTCTAAAATCCATTTTTATTATGGTTTGTTTTAGTTCGCCGATTTCTGTTGATTTGGTCATTTTTAGGTGTGGGAATAAAAGACTGGCTGCTGCTTCTACTTTACCAAATGAATCCATATTCAAAATAACACCGGCATTAAACCCAATTTGAGAAAAAGTTCTTTCTTCATTTCCTTCAGGTTCGTTTGCGTAAGTTAATTCTTTTCCTGCGGTTAAATACGATATTCCTAATCCAAATGCTAAATTTCCGGTTGTAAAACTACCAAAAATTTCGGTATTGTTATTTGGTAAATAATGGAGAACGGCAGAATCAGCCTCGGCATAAAATGGATCAACCGTTAAAATTGTCATTTCGGATATAAGATCGTTTCTGGAAAGAATGGCTCCTAAAGTAAAATTTTTATTTAATCTAAAATTTGCACCAAAATATTGACTTTTGCCATCATCTCCCCAATTTGTTTTTGTAGAACCAATATCACCCCAAATTAAATTATCATAGGTGGCACCGTATGCAGCATTATTAAGCATGTCATGCGGATCTTCAATAAAAAGAATTTCACCCATACTCATAATTCTGGCTAAACCGCCATTTTTATTTAATGTTTTTTCATCATTATTAGAAGATATTTCATCCTGAGCAAAAATATTACTTATACAAATAATACAAAACAAGAATAAAGAAAAAGTAAATAAACGATATGACATAAAACCTCCGTATGTTAAAAATTATTTTTTGCCCCCTTAAAAAAGGGATTAATAAATTATAAAAAATATTTTGTAAAATCAATAACTATTCCAATTAATTAAGAATTTTAAGGAAGAGTTTTATATATTAAAAATTAAATAAATGATGATTTTTTTGTTTGAATTAATTGAATAATAAATTTTTTTTAGTAACTTGTACACTGTTAATTTTCAATTACTATTTATACCGGAGTTTTCATGAAAAATGTAAATCTTTTTTACTTTTTTATATTATTAGTATTTTTTTCTAACATTACAGAAGCTCAACCGTTAAGAGACATTATAAAACCTGTTACTGTTTATGCAGGTGTAAAAGATTCTTTAGTTATTGATGATATGTTTTATTCAAATGATTACGATGTTAAATTTCTACCAAATAATGACTTAAATGTAAATTTTGATATAAAAAAACACTTGTTATATATCACTCCCGAAAAGAAATTTAATGGTTCAACATTTTTAGATTTTGAATATCAGGGGCAAAAACATTCAATATTGGTAATCAGCAAATTAAAATATGATTATACATTTAGTTTTAAACCAACTTATAAACCTAAAAAAATAACCATTTTTGGCAATTTTAACAACTGGAACAGACAGGAACTAGACCTGAAAGAGCAGGCAGACGGCTGGTATTCGTTAACCTATTCGTTTGATCCCGGACGTTACGAATATAAATATTTTGTTGATGGTGCGGAATTTTTAGATCAAAAAAATCACGATTCAATTCCTAATGGGATTGGTGGTTATAATACAAACCTAAATATTGTTGATCAAGCCGCTTCGAATTCGTATTTGTTTATATTGGATAAAAAGAATTTGGAAGATTATTTAGAACTGACTTTTAAGTACAAAGGTGATTCAAAAGATACTCAAATAGGTTTTAATAATATTTATCCGCTTTTGGATAATAAAAAAGTAAAAACTTTTATTGAAATTGAAAATAATATTATTAGCGTGAAGCTTGATAAAAAAGAGTTAAAAGGTGAACATACATTTAGAATATTGGTGGATGTTAACGGTAAATTAACCAACCTTCAAACGGTTATGATTAATGACGGAGATATTAAAAACATAAACAGTCCATTTAATTGGTATGACGCTATAATTTATTCCTTGATGACTGATAGATTTAATGATGGCGATAAAAGTAACGATAATCCTATTAAACAAGATTCCTTATTTGAACAGGCTAATTATAAAGGCGGGGATTTTAAAGGTATTTTGGATAAACTGAATTCGGGTTATTTTGATAAACTAGGCGTTAATGCTATTTGGTTATCTCCCGTGTACGATAATCCTAATAATGCTTACCGGGAATATCCGGCCCCTCATAGATGGTTTTCCGGCTACCATGGTTATTGGCCGATAAGCGATAATACGGTTGAGGAACATTTTGGTACAATGGACGATTTGAAAGAAATAGTTAAAATTGCACATTCAAAGGGTATTAAAATATTATTGGATTTTGTTTCGCACCATGTTCATATTCAGCACCCGTATTTCCAAAAACATCCCGAATGGTTCGGGAAACTAGAATTACCGGATGGAAGATTAAATTTAAGATTTTGGGATGAATACAGATTAACAACTTGGTTTGAACCATATTTACCATCTTTTGATTTTTTGTCCTCGCCGGAAGGGATGGAAGCAGTATCTGATAATGCAATTTGGTGGCTTAAAGAAACCGGTGCTGATGGATTTAGACATGATGCTGTAAAACATGTGCCCAATGAATTTTGGAGAACTTTAACAAAAAAATTAAAAACCGAAATAGAGTACCCTAATAATTGTAAGGTATATCAAATTGGTGAAACATTCGGATCTTACGGTTTAATAAGTTCTTATGTTAATAATGGACAATTGAGCGCACAGTTTAATTTTAATTTATTCGACAGATCTATTCCTGTTTTTATTGATACAACGGTTTCGTTTAGTGCCTTATCTAATGAATTAAAACAAACTGAACGTGTTTATGGTAATCCTCACTATATGGGAAATATTATTGACAGTCACGATAAAGTAAGATTTATGGCTTATGCCGATGGTGATATTAAACCCGGCGGTGAAGGTTTAGGTGCTGAGATGGGATGGAATAATCCTCCGGTGGTGGATAATCCTAAAAGTTACGATTATGTGGCTTTATACATGGCATTTATGAATACAATACCCGGACTTCCTGTTGTATATTATGGTACTGAATCCGGAATGACTGGTGCAAGTGATCCTGATAACAGAAGAATGATGAAATTTGAAGATCAATTAGATGGTTATCAAAAATCGTTATTAGATAAAAACCGAAAAATTATTAACATTAGAAAAAATTCTACAGCACTTAAATATGGCGATCTGCTCCCTGTATTGGTTCAAAAGGACCAGTTTGCTTATATTCGCTCCGATTTTAACGAAAGAATTTTAGTTGTATTAAATAAAAGTCTTAATAATTCAACTGTCGAAATAAATATTCCGGACGAATATTTGGAAAAATCGGGAGTGGATTTAATTGACGGAACACACTATACAATAAATAAAAACACAATGAAGTTGGAATTACCCGGAAAAGGTTATAAAATTATTAAATTTTCAAAATAAATACTATTAGGAATAAAAAATTTATTATTTTAGTGCCAGCAATAAAATCAAGTTAAAAAATTGTTATTAAATTATTAATAAATTAGAAATACTTGAATTTTACAATAAAAGTGCGAATATTTGGGAATGAAACTTTTTTTTCTAAATACATATCAAATAACAAATCGGAGAAGAGCATGAGACTTGCTTCTTTGTCTATAATCATTATTATTATCATGGCAATGTTGAGTATAAATACCCAACAGGTATTTGCACAGGGTGCTACTACAGCAGCAATAAATGGTGTTGTTAGTGATGAAAACGGGGCATCTTTACCGGGTGCAAACGTTGTAGCTGTTCATATACCATCAGGTACACAATATGGTATTACTACACGTTCGGACGGTAAATTTAATATTTACGGCTTAAGAACAGGCGGTCCTTATGAAGTTACTGTATCATTTGTAGGTTTTTCACAAAAAACTTTAAATGATGTTTATTTAACATTGGGTCAAAATTTAAGAATGGACTTCATTTTATCTGAAAAATCAGTTCAATTAAACGAATTGACAGTTACAGCAGATAGAAATGCCTTAATAAGTGAAAGTCGTACAGGATCATCTCAAAATATTTCTTTAAAACAAATTGAAGAAATTCCTACAATTAGTAGAAACTTTCAATCTTTTGCAAAATTATCTCCAATGTTTTCCGGTACAAATATGCAAGCAGCCGGAAGAAATAACAGATATAACAACGTTCAGATTGACGGTACTCAATACAACGATTTATTTGGTTTAGGAAGTTCAGGAACCCCTGGTGGTCAATCTGGAACAAACCCTATCAGCTTGGATGCTATTCAGGAATTTCAAGTTGTAGTTGCTCCTTATGATGTTCGCGAAGGCGGTTTTACAGGCGGCGGTATCAATGCTATTACCCGTAGTGGTACCAACAATTATAGCGGATCAGCTTATTTTTATGGAAGAAACCAAGATTTAGTTGGTAAAAGCCCAAACAAGGATGAATCTAAGAGAAAAGATTTTGAAGAATTTAAAGATTATCAATATGGTTTCCGTGTTGGTGGTCCAATTATGAAAGATCAATTGTTTTTCTTTGTAAACGGTGAATTAACAGAAGATTCACGTCCATCACAAAACTTATCTTTAACTCAAGGTACAAACATTGCTAAAAATGATAGCTTAGCAAGAAAAATGTATGATATCTTAAAAGCAAAAGGTTTTGATGCCGGAACTTATGGTGAAAGCACAATTGAAAGACCAAGCACAAAATTATTTACACGTTTCGATTATAACTTATCAAACGAACACAAAATAACTTTACGTTACAATTTTGTTGACGCAAGACAAGATATTTTAGGTTATAGAACAGCATCAAACAGATTAAGTTTTGATTCGTATGCTTATCAAATCAAAAATAAAACTCATTCTCTTGTTGGTCAAGTTCATAGCAACTTAGGCAATGATATGAGTAATGAATTTATTGCTGGTTATACAAGCATTAGAGATAGAAGAACAGGTTTAAATGGTAAATCACCCGAAATTTTAGTAAAAGAATCAGGTTTATCAATGAGTGCAGGTGTTGATCAATATTCATCAGCAAACGAATTAGATCAAGACATTCTTGAAATATCCGACAACTTTACTTATTTAATGGGCAACCATGTATTTACAGTTGGTACACATAACGAATTTTTCTCATTCCGTAATTTATTTATTGGTGCATTCCATGGATATTACGAATTTGCAAATTTAACTGATTTACAAAATGATAAAGTTTCTTATTATTCACACAAATATTCAAGAACAAGTGATCCAAGTCAAGCTGCTGAATTTACAGTAAATCAATTTGGATTTTATGTACAGGACGAATGGTCAGTATTACCTAATTTGAAAGTTACTTTAGGTGCTCGTATTGATATTCCTTTCTTCCCGGATACTCCATTAGCTAACGATTCGTTGACAAAATATTTATCAAATTACAAAACCGATGAAGTTCCAAGCGGTAATATTTTATTTTCGCCTAGAATTGGTTTTAATTATGATGTGTTTGGTGACAGAACTACACAAGTACGCGGTGGTTTTGGTTTGTTTACAGGCCGTGTTCCTTATGTATGGATTTCTAACGCTTATACAAACAGCGGTATGTTATATGCAGAAGTTAGAAATGCTTCAGCTACAATTTATCCTGGTTTCAGCTTAGATCCTAATAAACAATGGTATCCAGGTGATTACGGAACAGGCAGTCCAAAAGTACAATCAGAAATCAACTTAACAGATCCTGATTTCAAAATGCCTCAAATATTAAGATTTAACATGTCAGTTGATCAACAATTACCACTCGGTTTTGTTGGAACGGTTGAATTCTTATATTCAAAATCAGTTAATGACTTAAATTATGAAAAAGCTAATTTAAAACCTTCCACAGGTACAGATGCTAATGAAAACGGTAGAGTTATTTGGGGCGGAACAAACGCTTACAATAATAACTTTTATGATATCTTAGTATTAAAAAATACAAGCAAAGGTTATTCATATAATTTAAGTTTCCAAGTTCAAAGAAATGTTAACCGTGGATTTTCAATTAATGCCGGTTATGTTTTTGGTAAATCCCAAGACTTAAACAGCGTTGCTTCATCACAAGCTAAATCGCAAGTTAGATATAATCCTATTTCGAATAATCCAAACAGCCCTGAATTAACTACATCATTATATGAAATTCAACACAGAGTATTTGGTTCATTATCATATACTCACGAATTTATTGAAAACGCATCTACTTCTCTTTCAATTTATTATAATGGTCAATCAGGTCAGCCTTATTCGTTTGTTGTATATGGTGACGTTAATAATGACGGTTTTGATTCTAACGATTTATTCTATATACCTCGTGACAATTCAGACATTCAACTTGGTAAAATTGTTAGTGGTGCTTTTGTAAAAGGCAGTGATGCTGATTATGCAGCTTTACAAAAATTCATAAACAACAATGAATATTTAAGTGAAAATCGCGGTAAACTGTCAAAAAGAAATGGTGCAAGAAATCCTTGGAGAGATGTATTTGATGTAAGAATAGCCCAAGAAATTCCTGATTATTTCGGTTTTGGTAAATTCCAAGTTACATTAGATATATTAAACGTATTAAACTTAATCGATCCTGAAGCAGGATGGGATAAGAGCGTTTATAGTACATACCAAATAGTAAAATTAGCAGGTCGTGATAATACTGGTCGTGCAGTATATTCATTAAATACTAATGGTGCTGAAGATCCTTACACAGCTGATAACGTTAACTCACGTTGGGCTATGCAGTTTGGTATTAGATATTCTTTCTAATTTTTAATTAGAATGTAAATTTGAAGCCTTTGGAGAAATCCAAAGGCTTTTTTAGTTTAAAAAATAAATTTGGAGGAACCATATACTAAAAAAAACCACGTATAACATCTAAATAAAATATTAGACAAATATTATTTATTTGCTTTTAAAAAATTTATATTTAAATTAAAATAAGGCAATAAAAATAATTACTAATTAATTTTTATGGAAAACAAAGGAGAAATAATATGAAAAGTGCAAAACTACCTGTTTTTATATTCTTGTTTTTGATTAATACATTATCAAAAAATTAAACTAAAACTTGTGTTAAAATTTACCGAAATATTGGCGATTTTGATCATTATAATATTCCCGGGAATAAGTCTAATTTCTGAAATCCGTTATGTTAGTAAAACGGGGGGCAATATTGCCCCCTACAATACTTGGCAGACAGCTTGCGACAGTCTTCAAAAATGTTTGGATTTTTGTGTAAGCGGTGATACTATTTATGTTGATAGGGGAATATATAGAGAAACAATATATATTCAGGATAAAAATTTAACTATAATTGGAGTTGATACAGACGAATGTATATTGGACGGAACGGGTGTTGAAGGAAAAATCGGTCAATATATATTATGCTATTTTAAAAATGCTAACTTAAACATAAATAATATTACATTTAAGAAAAAAGTAATTGAAGGCACAGCAAATAATTATGCACTATATTTTGAATCGGGTAATTGCATTATAAACAATTGTACCGTTGATTCAACAAGTTATGGTTTTGGAATACATATGGGCTGTATAATTAATAATTTTATAATAAAAAAAGGACGCAAAGGAGTAAAAATTGAGACCTATTTAGATAGTTATTACTATGAAATTAAAAATAGTTTGTTTTATATAAAATCGAATGAAAGCGGTCCAACGTGTATTAATAATGGTGCTGGTGAAGGTGAATTTAACATACATAATAATATTTTTATAACAGATGCATCTCCTCGTGCTCTCTTTTCAATTGAGTTGCGTTCGAATCAAAAGGTAAAAATAAATAATAATTTGTTTTATGGGTTATGTATTGCAATTAGAGCCTTATCATTGCAAGGTGGTTTGAAAGATACAACGTATATATTCAACAATACAATAATAGGTTCACCATATGGAATTGAAACAGGCAACATTGTTAAATATTATAAAATAAAAAATAATATATTTGCGCATGGTGGCAGCGGTGTATATTCCTATGGAAATCAAGGAGATGTTGATTATAATATGTTTTATGATAACACCGGGGTAACATATACAAATATACCGCCGGGTTTGCACGATATTACTGCCGATCCGATGTTTGTAAAAGATACTATTGTAAGACCGTTTGGTGCATATGATTTTAGGTTGCAAAAATATTCACCTGCAATTGATAAAGGTGACCCCAATATTTTAGATGTGGACGGCAGTAGAAGCGACCTTGGAATGTTTGGCGGACCGTTGGGAGAAAGTTATTTATACCAAGATTTAGCACCCAAACCTGTAAAGGGGTTAAAAGCTGTTTATGAACAGGATATAAATAGAGTTAAATTAACATGGAATAAAAATACTGAATCCGATTTTGCAAAATATTATGTATACAAAGACATAACTGCAAACTTTACAATAGATAGTACAAAACGAATTGGAATATTAACGGATACTTTATTTTATGATATTTTAAATAAAGGAACCCAAAAAGTATATTACAAAATAACTGCAATAGATAGTGCAAATAACCAAAGTTATAGTTCGGCCGAAGTAAATGTAACAATAACACAAAATGATGAAGTTATAATAACTGAAAACATGGAATATGCTTTATATCAAAATTATCCTAATCCATTTAACCCGAGTACAACAATAAGTTACAGTTTAAAAGAACCGGGTGAAGTAAGGCTTAAATTGTACACTATAACTGGTGAACTAATAAAAACAATAATTGAAGGCACCAAAAATAGAGGTTACAACGAAACAAAAATAGATATGTGCGGATTTACCAGCGGTATATATTTATATAGAATTGAAGTAACCGGTACGGGTAAAATACCTAAGTTTAATGATTTAAAGAAAATGGTGTTTTTGAAATGAATATTATTTGTAAATTATATAATAAAAATTACAAAACAAAATAATAATTAATACAGCTTTCATTAAATTTTAATGTCATTTTTAATTGCAAAGCAAATTTTAACAGAAGTTTTGAATATTGCCAAAACAAGCATATTTACAGCCGCTAATAATAAGCAGTTAACATTAAATAATAAATAAATGTATTTAACTCTAACCAAAAGTTAATCAGCTACAGGTAACATAATCACAATGCTTATTTGTTAAACAAAAACATATATTGATTAAAAAGCAGTAACATATTATTTGGTGTTCAAAAAGCCGGATTTAATGTGGCACTGATTTGTTGTGTTAAAAATAATCAAATTGAACCAACCACCTAAAAATATGTGTTAAGTAATAAAAACACACCTTATATATTTTTTTTGAATTTTATTCTATTATTTTATATCTTATATATTGTTTATTAATAATATGGAAATATGCAAAAATTGAGCGAAGAGTTTATTGAAAAACTCAAAAAAATAAAAATGGTTATTATGGATGTTGACGGTGTATTAACTGATGGCGGTTTATATTATTCATCGGATGGATTAATAATTAAAAAATTTAATGTAAAAGACGGAATGGGTGCTGTTTTACTTAAACAAAAAGGAATAATTTGCGGTATTATATCCACTGATGTTTCACCCATAATTACACGAAGAGGTGAAAGATTAAAACTGGATTTTACATATATTGGTATTTGGAATAAAAAGCAAAAAATGTTAGATTTATGTGATGAATACGGAATAGAAGCAGAAAATGTTGCTTTTATTGGTGATGATGTAAATGATTTGGAAATTATCAGCTCTGTAGGAGTGTCAGCGTGCCCTGCTGATGCAGTAGATGATATTATGGAAAGGGCAGAATATATTTGTAAACGAAAAGGCGGTGATGGAGCCTTTAGGGAGTTGGCTGAATTAGTGTTAAAAAATCAAAATTCTGAAGAGGATTAATTATGCGTTATTTTATTGTTTTTATGTTACTTAGTGTTGTTTGTATGTATGCTCAGGAAAATTTGGATTTTGTAAAAAATCAAATTGAAAGCGGAAATTTTAACAAAGCGAATGTTATTATCCAAAAGATGCTTAAAGATAAAAACATTTCGGAAACCGAAAAACTAAATTTATCTTTTGAAATTGAAAGAATGGATAGAATTAAAAGTGATTTTTGGAAAACAGAAGATGATATATTAAAATATTTGCGTAAATATTATCCAAATATTAAATCAAAAGATTTAGTAAAGTGGGAAAAAAACAATCAACTTGAACATAAAATAATAGATGGGAAAAAATTATATTTTGACCGTTCTAATTCCAATCTGTTTTTGATTAACCAGGAAGCAAAAAAAGTTAAAGAAAAAGTTGACGGTGTTTCAGTTGACGGGTTAAATACTTTTTTAGAAAAATATATTCCAAAAGTAGTTGATAAATATTACAAACAAAATACTAATTTAACTGATCCGGTTAAGATTATATTAAATTATACACTTTCTGTAAAACCAAATGTAGTGCCTGCCGGCGAAGTTATTAGATGCTGGATGCCTTATCCGCGTGAAACAAACAGAAGACAACAAAATATTAAACTTATATCTGTTAACAACAGCGAATATATCGTTTCGGATAAAGAAAAAAAACAAAGAACAATATATTTGGAAAAAACAGCTGAAAAAGATAAAGAAACAGTATTTAATTATGAGATTGAATATTCAGCTTCTGCTGAGTTTAATAAAATTATTCCTCAAGATGTGAAACTGTATAATACTAATTCCGAACTATACAAGGAGTTTTCGGCTGAAAGACCTCCGCACATTGTTTTTACCGAAAAAATTAAAAAAATATCTAAAGAAATTGTTGGGGATGAAAAAAATCCTTATTTAATAGCTAAAAAAATATTTACATGGATAGATAAAAATATACCTTGGGCCGGAGCAAGAGAGTACTCCACAATTTACAATATTTCCGATTATTGTTTAACTAACGGGCATGGCGATTGCGGAATTCAAACTCTTTTATTTATGACTTTATGCAGATACAACGGAATACCTACAAAATGGCAAAGCGGCTGGATGCTTCACCCTGACAATGTAAATTTACATGATTGGGGCGAAGTATATTTTGAAGGATATGGCTGGCTTCCTGTAGATCAATCGTTTGGTATGAAAAATTCAACAAATGAAGATGTACAATATTTTTATTTAGGCGGAATGGATTCGTACAGATTAATTGTTAATGATGATTTTTCGCAGCCATTATATCCTGCAAAAATATATCCGCGAAGCGAAACAATAGATTTTCAACGTGGCGAAGTTGAATGGCGTGGTGGTAATTTGTATTTTGATAAATGGAATTATGATATGCAGGTAAAATATTCCGAATAACTAAAATAATTATTTTAGGGAAAATGAAAACAGAAAAAGTTACTGTAAAAATTAATTCAAATGAGATTGCCAGATTCAAAACATTAATTGAGTTTCTGGAGTCGACAACAACCGGGTTAAAAGTTGCTAATTTTAAATATGGGCAGCTTGGCGGTGAGGCTATAATCTCATTTGATGTTGATGAAAATAATTATGAAGATTTTGTTCATAAATTAAATATAAATAAATTTACCATTTTAATGCTTTCCAAAGCAATTAATATGGATTTTAATAAAATCAGTGACAAATATTATAAAAAAGAAAGCTGGGAAAATCTAGATTCAAAGAAAAAAAACACCTTGGAAAAAGTTAGTCTTGCATCAATTGACGGTTTGACTAAAGACGGAAAATATGATGAATTGATACGCATATCAAAAGATATTAGAAACAGTGGTGAACTGGCTAAATATGCAATTGATAATATTAATACCGCGGTTATTAATTTAATGCGAAAAAGTTTTACAGCTCCACCTACAAACAGACTTGATGCTGAGGAAAAATTTAAATCACTGCTTAAAATTGCATCTGACGATAAATTAAAATTGATGCAAAAAAACGATTTACAAATTGAAGCAGGCAAAAAGGCAATTGAGTTATGTTCATCGTATAAGGAAATTGTTGATAGTTTAATTCTAATTGCCAATAACTCTGCTATTCATAACACACTTAATATTTTGGCTGCTTTGCAGTTTGCTTCAATAGTAATGCCTGAACCTGAAAAGTTTGAAATTGAAATTAACAGGGCAATAAGGAATATAAATTTAAGATATCTTGATATTGCGTTTGATGTGGTGCAAAATTACCTTTCATACGATCAGAAAGAAAAATTTAATAAATTAGTTGAATTTATTAAAAGTAAAAGAGATACGTTGTAAATATTTACAAATTTAATTCTTTTTGCATTAACCTAAATGTTTCTTCAATATTAGTTGCTTTGTAACCGAAAGTCTCTTCAGCTTTAGTTGTAATTAAACCGCTGCTTAACGGACGTTTAGCAATTTGATTTAACTGTTCTGTTAAAATTGGATTTATTAGATTTTTATTTAAATTAAAATAATCGGCAATTCGTAGTGTAAAATCAAATCTGTTTAGAAATTCATTTCCGCCTATATTAAATAATCCCTCAATATTTAGATCAATAATTTTATTAATGGCTTTTACAATATCATCAATATAGGTTGGATTATTAATTTGGTCCGTAACAATATTAATTGATTCATTGTTTTTTAGTTTATTATATACCCATTTAACAAAATCGGGCCTGCCAAATTTTGCGGGGCCATACAAAACGTTTGTTCTTATTATTGTATGTTTAACTTCAACACTATGTAAAATATTTTCGCCTTCTAATTTTGTTAAACCATAATAACCAATAGGATTTGTTTTATCATTTTCCGTATATGGTCCGTTAACACCGTCAAATACGCAGTCCGAAGAAATATGAATTACAAAAGCATTAATTTCTTTTGCAGCATTTGCAATATATTTTACTCCGGTTACATTAATTTTCCAGGCTAATTCCTTTTCAATTTCGCTTTTATCAACATTGGTGTATGCTGCTGTATTAATAATATAGTCAGGCGAATAATTACATATAAGGGAAGTTATATCATCTTTATTTGTAATATCTACTTGCTTATATTTTACATTTTCAATAAATGATACATCTTCATTTGAGGTACAAAAAACTTGGAACAATGAATTACTTAAAAAATGATAAGTCAAACGTTGTCCAAACATTCCATTTGAACCAATAATTAAAACTTTTTTTATAGGGGAATTACTCATAAATTTCCTTGAACCTTAAATTCATTAACATTTTTATAACTTGAAAATAATCCGGCTGAATGATTGGCAAATTTCAGTGATTTTTCAAAATTAGATGTTGAAATATAATAATAAAAAAACATTGAGCCAAAAATATCGCCGCACCCTACACTATTTGCTTGGTCAATTTTTAATGCATCTAAATAAACGGATTTAAAAATTCCCTCCGTATTTATATGGCCTTCAACGCCTTTTTCGGCTTTGGTAATTATTACTGCTTTAGTACCAAAAGCAAATATACTATTTAATATTTCTTCTTTTGTATCTTTACAAGATAACATCTCAAATTCGGTTTCGTTTACCTGAATAATATCCACACATTTTAACCATCTTTCAATTTGAGGAATTTTCCTAAAATTACGCATGTTATCAGCCTCCATCCCGCGGGCCAAACTGTGAATATCGATATAAATAAATTTTGTAAATTTACTTCTAATAAATTCCAAAGTATCTAATGATACATCGTAACCCGTTATCATGTTAATATAAATTGCGTCAAACTCGTTTAAGTTTAACGATTTATTAATTAATAATTCTTCGGTAATATTCTGATAACATTCGGTTCTTTCTTTATCCTTGTGTAAAAAAAGATGAATGCCGGGTAATTGATCAACACAACTTGATAATGATAGATTAAAGTTTTTATAAACATCACTATACATATTAAAATTATCTTTATTATATTCCGACAGAAGAAACATATCGTGCGGGTTATTTTGAATAGCGCTTAATCCGCAAGCTGAATAAAATACTCCGCCCGGTTTAATTGTTATTTTTTCATTTTCATGAATATAATCTATTACGGAACTGCCAATTAATAATAATTTCATGTATTCCCATTGAATTTTTAATTAAATTATATTGTTTAAATATAAAAATTACAACTGATAAATTACAAATATAATTGGAAAGATAGAATGAAAATTGGAATAACTTGTTATCCAACTTATGGAGGAAGCGGTGTTGTAGCTACGGAACTTGGGAAAGAACTAGCTTCTTTAGGTCATCAGATACATTTTATTAGTTCTGCTTTACCATACAGATTAAAAGCTTTTGTTGAAAATATTTTTTTCCATGAAGTTGAGGTGAGTACATATCCGCTTTTTGACGGACATCTTTATAGTTTGGCTTTGACCAGTAAGATGGTTGAAGTGATGGAATATGAACATTTGGATTTGTTGCATGTTCATTATGCAATTCCTCATGCCGTAAGTGCTTATTTAGCAAAACAGATAATGAAAAAAAATCACAAAGATCTTAAAATTATTACTACATTACATGGTACTGATATTACATTGGTTGGTCTTGAACCCTCATTTTCGCCCTTGGTAAAATTTAGTATTGAAGAAAGTGACGGGGTTACTGCTGTTTCCAGATTCTTAAAAGAAAAAACCTTAACTAATTACCATATTGATAAAGAGATTGAAGTTATTTACAACTTTATTGATTCCGAATTATTTAAACCCGGGTGCAAATGTAATTATAAAAAACATGTTGCTCAAAACGGGGAAAAGCTTTTAGTCCATACCTCCAACTTCCGACCGGTTAAACGTGTGCCCGATACAATTAAAATCTTCGATTTAGTACGAAAAGAAATACCATCTAAATTATTGTTGGTTGGTGACGGGCCCGATAGATCGGAGTGTGAACGTTTGGTTAGAGAATTAAATTTGCAAAAAGATGTTGTATTTCTTGGTAAACAGGACGGTTTGCAGGAAATATTAAGTGCTTCGGATCTGTTTTTAATGCCGTCACAATCTGAAAGTTTTGGCCTTTCGGCTCTTGAAGCAATGTCGTGCGGTGTTCCGGTTGTTAGTACTTCAGTAGGAGGATTACCCGAATTAGTAATTCATAACGAAACGGGGTATATTGCCGAAATAGGGGATATATCAAGAATGGCTAAATACGCAATCGATTTATTAAGTAATCAAAAAAAATACGCTATTTTTTCTAAAAACAGCCGCCAAAGAGCAGAAATAGTTTTTAATAAAAATAATATTATCCCGCAATATCTAAAATATTATGATAAAATTTTAGGTAAATAAATTTTAACTTATTTCGATTTTATACTCTAAACTGCGTAAATGCAAGCGACTTGCATTTAAAATAAAGTAGTGTTACATTTGCAAATGGAAAAATTTATTGAAATATTAAAAAACTCCGGTTTTAAATTAACTAAAAACAGATGTGAGATTCTTAAAATATTATTAAATTCGCAAAAACCAATTTCATTAAAAGAAATTCAAACTAAGGTTAACAATTGTGATTTTGCAAGTATTTATAGAATAATAAATTTATTTGTCGAGTTAAAAATTGTACGCAAAGTGAATTTTGGGGAAAAATTTTTACGTTACGAAATTGAAAACGAAAAAAAACATCATCATCATTTGGTTTGCACAAAATGCGGTAAAGTGAGTTTTTTAGATTATTGTGTTGTTGATGAGATAGAAAAATTAACAAAATTTAAAATTGAAGAACATAATATGGAGTTTAGCGGAATATGCCCGGAATGTACAAAGGAATAATATATATATTGTTTTTGCTGTTGCTTGTAAATTGCAGTACAAAAAAACAACCCAAAAATGAAAAAATAAAAGTTACTGTTTCAATAGTTACTTATGCCGATTTTGTAAAAAATATTGGCGGGGATAAAGTAGATGTTAACACAATGATTCCGTTAAATTCTAATCCTCATGATTATGAACCGGTTCCAACACAAATTACTGAACTTGTAAAAAGTTCAATTTATTTTAAAATAGGTACTAACTTTACATTTGAACAAGTATTGCTTGAAAAAATAAAAAACTTGAAGAGCAATATAAAAATTGCTGATTGTTCAAAGGGAATAATAACTTTTAATAATGATCCTCATGTTTGGCTGGGTATTGATGAAGCTAAAATAATATGCCAAAATATTTATGATGCTTTGAAAGAATTTAGCCCTAAAGACAGTATTTACTTTAAAAATAATTTAACAAGTTATTTAATAAAAATTGATGCTGCCGATAAAGAATTAAAACAAAGTTTTGAAAAATTTACTAACAAATATATTTTAGTGTATCATCCGGCATGGTTTTATTTTGCCAAACACTACGGTTTAACCGAAATAGGAATTGAGCAGGATGGAAAAGAACCAAATGCATTGGATTTAAAAAATGTGATTAACTTTGCAAAAGAAAAGAAAATACGTGTAATATATATTGAACCTCAATTTGATAAAGAGATTGCTACGTCTATTGCACAGCAGCTAAAAGCAAGTATCGGCGTGATAAATCCTATGCCTACCGATTATTTAAATAATCTTAAAAAATTACATTCAAAATTATTTAATAGCAATAAATGAAAAGTGTTATTTCAATCAATAATTTAAATGTTGTACTTGGTGATTTTCTTGTATTGCAAGATATTAACATTGATGTACATGAAAAAGAATTTTTGGGGATAATAGGTCCAAACGGAGGTGGTAAAACTACTCTGTTAAAAGCGTTATTAGGATTAATTACACCTGCAAGCGGTGAAATATTAATATTGGGTGACACTCCAAAGGTTAATCGCAAATATATTGGCTACGTTCCTCAATTCTCTAATTTTGAAAAAGATTTTCCTATCTCGGTTTACAATGTTGTAAAAATGGGAACTTTAGGTAATAAATCGGATAAAACAGAAAACAACATATTAAATATACTTAGTAAAGTTGAGATGCTTGAATTTAAGGACAGGCTAATTGGCCAGCTTTCAGGCGGACAAAGGCAGCGTGTTTTAATAGCGCGTGCTTTAGCCGCTAATCCAAAAATATTGTTGCTTGATGAACCAACTGCAAGCGTTGATACAAAATCGGGTAAAACATTTTATGAGCTGATAAAAAAGCTTAATGATGAAATTACAATTATCTTAGTTTCACATGATGTTGGAGTTTTATCGCAATATGTTAAAAAAATTGCCTGTTTAAATAAAACACTAATTTTCCATGACTCAAAAGAAATAACTCACGATATGCTAGAGGAAACTTACCATTGCCCGGTGGATTTAATTGCGCATGGTGTTCCACATAGAGTATTGGGTGATTATAAAGTAGATTAATATTATGTTTGAAATTTTTCAGTATGATTTTATGATTAATGCAATATTAGCCAGTTTGCTGGCAAGCATTGCATTTGGTATTGTTGGAAGTTTTATTGTTGTAAAAAGGATATCCTTTATTGCCGGAGGTATTTCGCATACCGCTTACGGAGGAATAGGACTGGGTTATTTACTAGGTTTTAACCCAATGTATGGAGCTGTGGGTTTTAGCATTGTAGCGGCATCAATAATTTCATTTTTAAGAAAAGAAAAATATCGCTACGAAGATACATTAATTGGAATTATGTGGTCGTTAGGAATGGCATTGGGTGTTTTGTTTATTAACCTTTCTCCCGGTTATGCTCCTAATTTAATGAGTTATCTGTTTGGAAATATTCTTATAATTCCAACTGAGGAACTTTATATGATGATTATTTTGGATGCGATAATTGCTTTTTTTATTATAGTCTTTTTTAACCAATTTCAGGCAATTGCTTTTGATGAAGAATTTGCCCGAGCAATTGGCCTAAAAGTTGATTTTTATTTTTATATTTTGTTTATTATTATTGCTTTAACAACTGTTATTTTAATAAAATTGGTTGGTATTATTTTGGTAATTGCTTTATTAACAATTCCTGGTGCCATTAGTCTACATTATGTAAAAAGTTTAAAAAGTATGATGATTTTAAGTTCAATAATTGGTTTTTTATTTAATATTGTTGGTTTGTTTGTATCATATTATCTTAATTTATCGTCAGGAGCTACTATTATAATAGTTGCAGTTATAAGTTATTTATTAAGTTTGTTAATTGTTAAAGTTAAAAACACAAAAAAGATTACAGTTTTAAATAATTAAGATTGAGGAAAACTTGATAGAATGGAGCGTTAATCCGGAAATATTTTCTATAGGTCCTTTAGCTGTGCGGTGGTATGGATTATTATTTGCTATGTCATTTTTTATTGGATTTCAGATAATGACATGGATATTTAAGTTGGAAAAACGAAGCGAAAAAGATTTAAACGATTTGGTATGGTACATGATAGCCGGTACTGTAGTAGGAGCACGAATTGGACATTGTCTTTTTTATTCTCCCGGTTATTATTTAAGTAATCCGTTGGAAATTTTAGCTTTGTGGCATGGTGGTTTAGCCTCGCACGGAGCAGCAGTAGGTATTTTAATTGTAATGTATTATTATACTAAAACCCATAAAGGAATTAATTACCTGTGGGTATTTGATAGAGTTGTAGTTACAGTTGCTTTAGCTGCTTTTTTTATTCGTATGGGTAATTTGTTTAATTCCGAAATTTATGGTAAACCTACTGATGGCACATGGGGTTTTATTTTTAAATATGTTGATAATGTTCCCCGTCATCCAACCCAATTATATGAAGCGTTAGCATATTTGGCCATTTTTGTGTTTTTGTTTTTTTATTATAAAAAGAATTATAAAACACTTAAAGAAGGTGCAATATTTGGATATTTCCTAATAGGTATATTTGGATTTAGAATTTTTGTTGAATATTTTAAAGAAAATCAGGAAGCTTTTGAAAGTTCAATGCCGTTAAATATGGGGCAGTTGTTAAGTATTCCATTAGTAATTGCGGGTGTTATTATTTTATTTAGGGCTAAAGAAAAAATTATTGAAAAACCCAAAAATGAAAAATTGATTAATCGTTAGATGAATTAAACATTAAAAAATTTATTTAAAATAAAAAAAACCTCGTAAGAGGTTTTTTTTGTGTCCTTTAATCAAGTCGGGGTGATAGGATTTGAACCTACGACCTCTTCGTCCCGAACGAAGCGCGCTACCGGGCTACGCTACACCCCGAAAATTAGGGTAGTAAATTAATCAAAAAATATAATATTTACAATAAAAATCGTTATTATTGATGGGTGTAAAATATAACTTGTGTTTATTATATTTGTTTAACCAACGTCTGGTGATATAAACTTTGGCTGATTATTAAATCCTATTATTGTATAAAACCTTGTTTATAAACGTAAACAATACTCATGTTTTGAGAATGCGATTTGTGATTTAACATGCTCGAATTTTTTTAATTAAAAAAAATATCTTAATTTACACATCTAATTTTTTTATATGTTAAAAAAAATAGTTATAATTGTAATTTATAAATGAATAAATATGCATAAAAATTCATTATTCGAATGGAGTAAAAAATGCCCGCATTAAAAAAATATAAAACAATACCCGAAATATTTAGTTTTTTAACAGAAGTATATGGAAAAGGCAAAGAAAAACCGGTATTACAACATAAAGTAGAAGGCGTTTATAAATCTATTAGTTATGATGAATTTAAGTTAGAAACAGAACAATTAGCTAACGGGCTTGCATCTCTAGGTCTAAAACGGGGCAATAAAGTTGCAATAATTTCAGAAAATAGACCGGAGTGGGTATATTCCGATTTTGCAATATTGGGATTAGGTTGTGTTGATGTTCCTTTGTATCCAATATTAACATCCGATACAATTCAATATATTATTAACGACAGCGAATCGGTTGCAATAATTGTATCAAATAAATTTCATCTAAATAAAGTATTAAAAATCCGTGATAAATGTAAGTACCTTAAGTTTATTATTGTAATGAATGATAAAGACTATATTGCCGATTATGCTGTTTATAGGTATAGTGATATAAAACGAAAAGGTAAAGAATTTGGAGCGGAAAATATTAGATATTTCTCAGACTCTATAAAATTAGTAAATGAACATGATTTAAGTACAATTATTTATACGTCGGGCACTACAGGTGAACCTAAGGGAGTATTACTTACCCACAGGAATATTGTTAGTAATGTGCTTGGCGCTCACGAAGTTTTTAAACTTGATGAAACCGATACATTTTTATCATTTTTACCATTATGCCACATATTTGAAAGAATGGCTGGTTATTATACTGCGCTTGGCGGAGGTTGTACTATTGCATTTGCGGAAAGTATTGAAAAAGTTGCTCAGAATATGGGAGAAATTAATCCAACTGTAATGACAGCTGTTCCACGTTTATTTGAGCGGATGTATAGCAAAATAAAAAGAAATATAGAAAGCCAATCGGTAAACAAACAGAAAATATTTGGATGGGCAATTGAAACAGGGAAGGAATATGCTGTTGCAAAAAAATCACCTTCAGGCGTATCGCTCACCTTATCAGTTAAACATGCTTTAGCTGAAAAATTGGTTTATAATAAATTGAAGCAGCGTACCGGCGGAAAATTACGTTTTTTTATTTCCGGCGGTGCTCCGTTATCGCGCGATTTAGGACAATTTTTTGAAGCGGTGGGCATACTTGTTTTGGAAGGTTACGGATTAACGGAATCATCTCCGGTTTTAGCCGTTAACAGAGTTGATAATTATAAGTTTGGTACAGTTGGTAAGTTATTTCCCGGCGTTGAAATTAAGATTGCCCAGGACGGTGAAATTCTTGCTTATGGTCCTAATATTATGAAAGGTTATTTTAATAATAAAAAAGAAACCGATTTAGTATTAAAAGACGGGTGGCTGCACACAGGGGATATTGGAGTTTTTGACGCGGAAGGTTTTTTGATTATTACGGATAGAAAAAAACATTTATTTAAAACATCACAAGGGAAATATATTGCACCTTCGCCAATTGAAAACATGTTTTTAGCAAGCAAATATATCGATCAGTTTATTTTAATTGGCGATAGAAGAATGTTTTTAAGTGCTTTAATTGTACCCGATTTTGAAGCTATAAAAGAATATGCTGATGCAAATAGAATTCAGTACAATAGTGTTGATGATTTATTGAATATGAAACAGATATATGATATTATTGATAAAGATTTGGTTCAATTTCAAAAGAAACTTGCTAATTACGAAAGAGTAAGAAAGTTCACCCTTCTTGATAAACCTTTTAGTATTGAAGAGGGAACTCTTACTCCATCATTAAAAATTAAACGTAAAGAAATAGAAAGCAGATATCAAGACTTAATTGAGGAAATGTACAAAGCCTTTGAAGATTAGTATCTTTCCACAGTAAATTTAGAAACACCACCTTGTATATCTATAAGCACTTTGTTTTTAGAACTGTCGTAATTTTCAGTTTCAAATGAGTGCTCTTTGGTTTTTGTAAATCCTTTTAGATTATGCGAACTTAAAACTAAATCACCATTAATCAGGCAGCCCGATTCTTTGGGTATTTTAATTTTTAAGTTTGTTGCACCCATTTCAACGTTTATATAAGTACGTTCCAATTTATTGCCGATTTTAATAAAATTGGAAGTGGCACCTGTATTTAATTCTAAATTGCGAATCATAAATCCCGATAAATCCAGATATGTTTTTGCTGCGCCAATATCAATATTAAAATCCCAAATTAGTTTTGGATTTAACATAATTTCCAAATTGTTTTTAATTTTTTCTCTAAAGTGGTATTCATGCGAACCTTCGTTATTAAATTCAACAAAAGCAGTACTATCAACAACTTTGGTATTAAAATAATAATTACCAAACGAGCCTTTTGCTTTACCTACAACTAAGGCATCAGTTGAATCCTGTAATTTTACAGTTGCAGCACCCGTTTGAATTTCTAAATTACCATATTTGGCGGAATCATCAAATTCACTTCTGAATAGGTTTGCTTTATAATTCCCATCCGAAAAGTCTTCATGAAAAGTATAGTTTATACCATCAAACAGATAATAAACTGTACCAAATACAAGCACAGCAACAAAAAGTCCAAACAATCCGCTTAAAATTGGCTTAAAAATTGTATTTTTACTTACTACAAGCAGACCCCAAAATATTAGTATCAGAGGCCAAAGATTCCCAATAAACTCCCAGTCGCATCTATAAATATTATAGTTGGCTCCAAAGATTAATAGCCCAAGCACTATAAAAAAGCTGCCCCAAAATAATTGTCCGTTTTTCATAATATTTTTTCCAATTAATTTATTTTCTAATTGAGTTCCAAAGTAATGCAAGACCAATGATAATTAATATAATTGGTATAAAGTCATCAAATCCAAACCAATTAATAAATCTTTCCGCAAAAAATGCCACACCTAACAAAATTAAAACAGTTCCAAATAATAAACGTCCAGTCGATCGTCCGTTTTTTACATCATTTTCTTGGATGTTTACATTATTGCTGTTATCCTGAGTTTTTTCGGTTTCGTTTTCATCTACAATAGTAAATGTTTCACCTTCCGCTTTTGGAGCTTCTTTTTCGGATTTTTTAAAATTTACTTCAGGTCTAACATCTTTATCTGCCGGTATAACAACCCACATTATTAAATAGACTAATACACCAACGCCATTAAAAATAGCAAGCAAAACGAAAACGATTCGAATTAGTACCGGATCAAGATTTAAATATTCTCCAAGTCCGCCACATACTCCTCCAATAACCTTTTGCCTTGTCGAACGATAAAGTTTTTCTCTCATAGCGTCACCTTTTTATTTGTTGTTCATATCTTTAGACGCACCTTATATTTAAAGGTTCAACAAATTAAAATTATTTTTTTAACATACTTGTAAAAAATGTAAAATGATCTTTTATGCTTTTGTTCCAGTATTCCTTGTTATGAGTGCCGGGCTGAAATTTTGTAACTAAATTTATTCCAAGAGACTGACACCGTTCTTTAAATTTAATATTGGTTTCATATAAAAAGTCTTCCGTGCCACAATCTAAATAAATGGTTCTATTTTTACCAACAATGTTTGTAAGCAGATTAATGGCTGAATTTTCTTTCCAAACATTCGAATAATCTTCTGTATTGCCGGCTGCTCCTTTAATGGTAGACCGGTTTGGAAAAGCAGTTAAATCGAGCAATCCGCTTGTTGTTGCAGCAGCGTTAAATAGATCGGGTCTTTTTAAAAACAAGGATATTGCCCCATGACCGCCCATACTTAATCCTGTTATAAAAAGATTTTTTTTTATCAATTGGATATTTATTAAAAATAGCCGGAATAAAAACTTCCCAGAAAAACGATTCAAATTGACTGTCTTCACGTACAGGACTATTGATATAATAACTGTCGTAAAAACCATCAGGGCAAATTAATATAAATCTTAAGGAATCCGCAATATTTTGCAAATCTATTATTTCGTTCCATTGTTTATAACTGCCGGCCCATCCATGCATCATAATAACCGTAGGAAAATGATCGGTACTTACCGCGTTTTTAGGAATAAACACATATGATGTATCCGTATGGGGAATATATGCTGAATTTAACAGCAGCAATTCTTGAGCAGATGAACAAGTGTATAATGTTAATAATATAATTAATAGATATTTTTTCATAATATTCCTAAAATTAATATTTAATGTCTTTTATTTTTTTCATTACGCTTTCGGAATCATTTAAAGATATTATCTCTTCAATAATTTCACTTGAATGGAATGTTTTTGCAATTTCCGCCAAAAAACTTAATTGCAGGTTGTTTTCTCCCGTTGGGGTTATTAATAACACAATTAATTTTGCCGGAAGTTCATCTATTGAATCAAAATCAATTCCCTGTTTAGATATAGCAATTGCAACAATAGGAGCGGCTAAACTTAATTTGGCATGTGGTAAAGCAAGATGATTTTGCAAACCTGTAGAAGCTAAATTTTCACGCTGCATTGTAGCAAGATAAATTTCTTTTTCGTTCATGTTAAATTCTTTTGCGGCTTTAGCACACAATTCTTTTATTATTTCTTCTTTTGTTCTCTGGTTAGTAAAATAAACTAACTTATGCGTAATTATATCTTTTAATGTTAAAGAGCGAATATTTTTTACAAAATAATTAAGAAATGGTCCGCTTGTTATACTGGTTACAATTGCCATAATTACAAGAGCAACAAACATTTCCTGATTAATTACTCCGGCCTTTAATCCTAGTAATCCAAGTATAATTGCCATTGAACCTCGAGCATTTAATCCAAAGGCAATTGCCAAAGATTCAAATTTGGAAAGTTTAGCAACATAATACGAACCAAGTCCAACACCAATAATTTTTGCTGCAAATGAAAAAAACATAACAAACAAAACCAGAGTAAGATCAAAATTTTGAATGAAATCAATTTTTAGCCCTATCATAATAAAAAATAGCGGGGCAAAAAAACTTGCTGTAAATTGATGTATTATTTCCCTCGATTCATGTGTAAAATGTTTTGAATTGCCCACAGCAATTCCAATTATAAATGCTCCAAAAATGGAATGGATGCCAATAAATTCAGTAAATAAAGAACCCAAAAGACAAAGCACAAGCGAAAAAGCAATTATTCCGCTTGGTCCCGAAATATATTTGTTAATTACCGGAATTATTCTATCAATAATGGCTCGGCCTAAAGTTAAAACCAGTATTATAAAAATTAATACGCTAATAATTACAGTTGGCAAATTAAATATTGCAGCAGTTCCTGCCATCATACTTAAAATGACAGAAAATAACATCCATCCAATCAAATCATCAACCATTGCAGCAGCAAGAATAAGACTGCCAATTTGCGATTTTAGCAGATTTAAATCAAGAAGTGTTTTAGCTATAACGGGCAATGCGGAAATTGAAAGTGCAGTCCCAAAAAATAAGCTAAAAATTAATTTAAATTTAGGATCAAAATCAATAATAGATTCATAAAAAAACCAAGCTGACGCAAATCCTAATAAAAATGGAAATATTACTCCAAAAAAACTTATAATTCCGGCAGTTTTACCTTTCTTAATAATTAAAGAAAGCTCAAGTTCCATTCCGGCCACAAATAAAAGTAAAATTATTCCAATTGAACTAATTCCATCTAATGCAAAAAAGGAATTTTGTGATGACCGGAATATATAGTTAAATAAATTTGGGAATATAAAACCAAGAAGAGAAGGTCCTAAAATCACTCCGGCAAGAATTTCTCCTATTACGGCCGGTTGCTTCAGCATTCTGCTTAATTCACCAAATAAGCGGGCAAAAAAAAGCAAAACTGAAAGCTGTATTAATAATACAGTAACTTCGTGATGATTAAGTGTTAGCATTATTTTTTCTAATTATTAATAAATTTGAAGGGAGATCATCGTATATATTTTTAAATTCATCAACAACAAGTCTGTTAAAAATATTTGTCTTTTTTACAGGTGTTGAAAGGACTAAGATATCAGCGTTAAAACCTCTAACAAAATTAGAAACACAAGATGTATTGTTTTCATAAAAACATTCTATATTAATAGGTACAACACCACTTAAGTTTAATTCTTTAACAAATAACTTCATTTTTTCGGTTTCGTCATTTACAAGTTCTTTTTTAGTTTCGTCTGAATCTTTTGTTGAACCTGTATCCATATTTGTAAGTGATAAACCAGGAATCCATAAATCACGTATCAATGAAAAATTTTCTGCTTTTTCTAATTCGGCAAAATTGTATGCGGCGGTTATAGCTTTTTCACATTCGGTTGAATAATTTACAGCTATACAAAACTTGCCAAAATCGTGAACTTTAAATTTTGACTTTTTTAATATTAATATAGAACATTTTGCTTCATTCATTAATTTGCGGGAAACTGAACCTACATAATGTTTTACTAAATTTTCTTTTTCCAAGGCACCGGCTATTAATAAATCAATCCCTTCTTCTTCTGCAATTTTTAATATAACTTTTACGGGATCACCGCTTTGTGATAAAATTTTAATTTTATTTAGATCACATTTGGAATCAATTAAAATTTTTTCCATCCTTTCTTTATCTTCTTTTGCATGTTCGGCTGAATGAATAATACATAATTCCGCGTTAAACAACCGTTTTAAACGCAAACTTGTTTCCAAATTATACTGCATGGAAGGCGAAAAAGTAAGTGCCAATCCTAATTTTTTAAAGGGGGTAGTTGTCATAAAATCTTCTTTGTTTTTAGATATTACAATTTACAAAGTTTAACAAAAATTAAAAAGAAAATATTTCTAATTCTTAATTCTAAATTCTCAATTTTTAATTAAAAGATAAAACACAGATGAGGCAAGTAAATTAATTTTGAATTCTCAATTTTTAATTTTTAATGAAAAATTGGAAAACAATTAACAGATATATCATTTTTTATTGTTAATAGCATATCTTAAATTATACTAAATAAACCAATTATTATTATTCTCCTCATTGACACGCAGGTTTATTAATTGTAAATTAAAAATAATTGAATTTATAAAAATTTTGTTCATTAATATTACTGAAGTATAACTATCCCTATAAAATTTAATCTAAAATGGAGGCTAAAACAATATTAAACGTTAGGCAATAATTTAATCGGTTAAATATTAAACAAAATTAATAGGGGGATATACTATGAAAACTTTTTATTTATTATTGTATTTTCTTCTGGTTACTTGTGTTTATTCACAAATACCTGAATGGGTTAATTATACTAATGTACAAAATATAAATGTTATTGCGTATGAGGGTGATTTTTTATGGATTGGAACTGACGGCGGGCTTGTAAAATTTAATAGAACATCAGGCGAAAAACATTGTTATAATATGGCAAATTCAGGGCTTCCTTCCAATAAAATTACAGCACTTGCAATTGATAACAACGGAAATAAATGGATTGGTGCAGCTACATTCTCCGGCCCTTCCGGCGGAGGTTTGGTTAAGTTTGACAATCAAACTTGGATGCTTTACAATTCAACAAACTCTGGTTTGCCATACAACTATGTTACATGTATTGCTTTTGATATTAATGGTGATAAATGGATTGGCACTCAATGGGGACTGGCAAAATTTGACGGTTTAAATTGGACTAAATATGATCAGTGGAATTCTGGATTACCGCAAAATGATATTTCCGATATTGCTATTGATGCTAATGGAACAAAATGGATAGGTGTAAGATCTGGAAATGGCGGGTTGGTAAAACTTGCTGATACAACTTGGACTTTATATAATACTTCAAATTCCGGATTACCGGATAATGATATTAATTGTCTTATAGAATCTAATGGAATTAAATGGATTGGTTCAAAATCAGGATTAGCCCGGTTTGATGATCAATTTTGGTCGATCTATAATAATCAAAATGTTTTTATGAATCATTTTGTTACAGATTTAGCTATAGATCCATTGGTAAATAAAATATGGGTTGCAACAAAACAGGGTCTTTACGATTATGATGGAATTCAGTGGACTTATTTGGCTTGTCCGAATGTTGGACTGGTTAATGATAACTTAACCGCTGTAGCTGTAACCCCGGATGGAGTTAAATGGTTTGGAACATTTGAGACCGGATTAACAAGATGGGACGAAATAAATTTATCCAGACCAGATATTGATAATTCAAATTTGACCCAGTCGTATATTAATTGCAGCGCGGAAGATAAAAATGGAGTTAAATGGTTTGGTACAACGGCAGGGTTAATAAAATTTGCAGGGATTTACGATAATTATAATAATGGTGCAGTATATACTACTCTTAATTCAAGTTTGCCAAGCAACAATGTTACATCTATTGTTGTTGATGCAAATAATAATAAATGGATTGGAACAATAGGTGGCGGAATTGTTAAAATTTCAGGTACTCCTTCAAAAGATGAAACATGGACTATTTATAATACAATTAATTCAAATATACCGGCTAATGATATATATTCTTTAGCTCTTGATACAAACAGTGTGCTTTGGATAGGAACTTTTTATGGTCTGGTTAAATTTGATGGTTTGAACTGGATCCTTTATAACCATTATAATACACCTATGATGGATGATTTTATTGCAATAGTAATTGTTGACCAAAATAATGTTAAATGGGCTGGTTCTGTAAATTGTGGTTTATTTAAATTTGATGATGTTAACTGGACTATCTATACTACGGCTAATTCAGGTTTACCATTAAATCGGATTTCTGCTCTTGCAATGGATGAAAATATGGTATTATGGATTGGTACTTTGTGGGGAGGCGGGTTAACTAAGTTTGACGGAATAAATTGGACGACATATAATGGTGGTAATTCACCTTTACCAAATGGTAATCTTACTGCAATAAAAGCTGAAAATAATGGCAATAAATGGATCGCAACATTTGGCGGTGGTGTAGCAAAATTTGATGGATTAAACTGGACATTATATAATTCAACGACAGCTCCTTTCCCACGCGACCATATATCTTCTATTCTAATTGATCATAATGGTGTTAAGTGGTTTAGTTCGGAAATGCGTGATCTTAATGATATAAGCAGTTTAACCTTATTATACGAAGAGGGTGGTGTTCCGGTCGAATTAAATGCTTTTTCAACCGTTTGTGTAAATAATGATGTTAATATTAAATGGGAAACAATAACCGAAACAAATAATTACGGATTTGAACTATTAAGAGATAATTTGTTAATAAGTTTTGTTAAAGGAAATGGGAGTACAACTGAAAAACAATTTTATTCGGTTGAAGATAAAAATCTTTCAGCAGGCAATTATAACTATAAACTGTACCAAATAGATTTTAACGGACAAAAAGATTTGGTGGCAACCTCAAATGTTGAAGTAAATAATATTGTTTTGTCGTATCAATTACAACAAAACTATCCTAATCCGTTTAATCCAATTACAACAATAAAATATTCAATCCCCTCCCCAAATATGGTTACAATTAAAATTTTTGATATTTTAGGAACAGAAGTAACAACATTAATAAATGAATTCAAAAATGCAGGATTTTATGAAGTAAATTTTGACGGTTCCAAACTTTCATCAGGTACTTATTTTTACCGAATTAAATCAGGTACTTTTAGTGAAACAAAAAAACTTTTATTGTTAAAATAGAAAATAATTGCAAAACCACTCATTAATGCGTGGCTTTATTTTATAATGGATTATCGCCTTTGGAAGTTTGTTCGGAAAATTAAAATCCAATGATTGGTTGTAAGTTGTTTTATTAAAAAAAGCAACCGATAACTAGTACGCTACCCAAAAATAATCCTTTGCATTTCAAAATATAATCCTTAACTTAACTAGTTCATAAAGTCAACTTTTATAGACGATTTTGTAAAACTTGGCATTTGGTACTAGTTAAAATATATCGTCTCCTTATCTTTGCAAAAGGCGAGCAATATAAAATAATTGCTATTTAATAATACTATTTTTCCGCTTCTAAAGTAAAAAAAATAATTATTAAAACTGCATACATTATTTAGTTGTTTTTTTTGGAAAGCAAATATGAAAAACCCAAATTTATTTTTTTGTTTATATTTTATATTAAGTTTATTTCTTCCATGGAATATTTATGGAGACCTAACAGGTACAAGAACCATTAAATCATCAGGGGGTGATTATTCTACATTTACCGCTGCAATTACTGACTTAAATACGCAAGGTGTTGGTCCGGGAGGAGTGATATTTTATGTTGATGCCGATCTAAGCTTTACTGAAAGTTGTCCGCCAATATCAATAACAACTGCAACGGCCACAAGACAAGTTGTTTTCCAAAAAAACGGAGATGGTGCAAACCCTGTTATTAAACCCACCGGCGGAATCGGAACTTCAGATGCAGGTATAGTAATTAGCGGAGGAGACTATATTACTTTTGATGGCATTGATATTATGGTTGAAAGTGGTTCCGCTTTAGAATATGGTTTTTATATTAAAAATTCAGGTTCAACTAATGGTGCCCAATTTAATACAATTAAAAACTCAAAAATTACTTTAGATAGGACAAACACTAATTCAAAAGGTATATGCCAAGCTGCCGGAGGTACAACCCCTACTTCTTTGGCAGGTACAAATTCCAATAATAAATATTACAATATTACTATTGAAAATTCGTTTGGTGGTATTAGTCTTGCAAGTGGAAGCTCAACTTACTTAGACGAAAATTGTGAAATCGGGAGTACTTCGGCTGATAATTGGAGTGTCATAGGAGGTTCTTCTTCAGACGATATTGGAGGAGCTAGTGCCGTTTATGGTATATATTTATCACGTCAAAACAATTTTAAAATTTTTAATACGGAAGTTAGGAATTTAACTTCAACCGCCAACCATTGTTATGGTATTTATGCACTATATAGCATGGGAAATCCTTCAATATCTAACTGTAAAGTTCACGATTTAAAAATTAATATAGCAACTTCAAATTCGTATAGAGTTTATGCTATTAGTGCCGTTAATTTAACACTTACATTAACCACTAATATTTTCAACAATGCAATTTATTCCCTAAATAACGGAGTTAGTCTTTCAAACAATGTATATGGCATTTATACTTCAAGTTCAAGTGCAAATGCAAATATTTACTTTAACTCGGTTAGAATTTTGGCGGAATCGAATTTGACTTCTGCCCCATATTACAATAATGGCTCAAATGTAAATGTAAAAAATAATATATTTGCCAATTATTCTACTCCAATAGGTTCAGCTAAAGCATATTGCATTTATTCTTCATCCAGTACGGTTACATCTTCAAATAATGTATTATACACGCCTACAAGTGCTTATAACTTTGTAGGCTTTAGTGGAGGTGCTGATAGAATTAGTTTAGAACAATTTGCCGCTTCAACTTCCGGTACTGCACCAACGGATGGCAATGAAGGCGGAAGTTGTAATTATGACCCGGCATTTACAAGTTCGACTGATTTAACACTTCTAATTTCCTCCCCTGCACGCAACAGCGGTACTCCCATACCCGAAATTACAACAGACATAAATGGTATATTAAGAGATGTTACCCGTCCAAATATTGGAGCTTACGAAACCTCAGTTACTCAAGTAGATAAATCCGCCCCGGTTATTTCAAATGTATCCGTAATTTCGGGTATAAATCCTGAAATCTTTTGTACAATTAACGATAATAGCACCTCATTTACTAACGCCATTGTAAGATTGTGGTATCGTCTTTCGTCAAGCAGCGGTGCTTTTACCGGGCTTGATGCGGATTCAAAACCAAGCGGTTCAATGAATGGTGTTTATGCGTGGGATACTTCACTTTTCCCTTTGGATGCGGGCAAAACGTACAATTTTTATATTGCTGCCCGCGATGGACAAGGTGAAGGAATAGGTATTTGGGTTAATCCTATATGGACAGCAGAATTTCCCGGTTTTAGCGTGTCAGATCCGCCAAATTATACCTCAAATCCAGACGTAACTGCTAATTTAAGAAGTTTTATTAAAACCAATTACATTGCTGCCGGGACCTATGACGTGGGAACCGGATCAACACTTGAGAAATTGAAAGATGTTGCAAATGAATTGAATATTTCAACACTTCAAGGTAATGTAATTTATGAAATGACAAACAATTACGATGGAACAACAGGCGAAACATTTCCAATTGTTTTTAATCAATTATTTACTTCCGGCGGGGATTGGGCAGTAACAATCCGTGTAAAAAGCGGGGCAGGAGGTAGAGTAACCTCAGGGGATTGTAATGGCAACTTGATTCAATTAAACGGTGCCGACAGAATTACTTTTGATGGCAGGGAAAGTGGAGCAGGTTCTGTAAAAGAATGGACAATATCAAACATTAGTACCGATATTTCGAGTTCAACCTTTAATTTTATAAATGATGCGTCTAACAATATAATTAAATATTGTACTATTAAAGGTTCATCAACTAATGCAAATGGTGGGGTGTTATTATTTAGCACAACAACCGAAACCTCCGGTAATGATAATAACAGCATTGAATACAATGATATTACTAATGCATCAGATTTAAATAGACCTTATAAAACAATATATTCGTTGGGTACTTCGGGAAAAGAAAACAGCGGTAATGTTATTAAAAATAATAATATCTACAATTTTTTCCATCGTGGTATTAATACAGTTTCTTCGTATTATGGAATATATTTAAATACATATAATACTGATTGGGAAATTTCCGGAAATAGTTTTTACGAAACCTCCGATTTTGTTTCCGAATATGACAATTCAAATTATTTTGTTATTTGTATTAGGGCCTCTGCCGGTAATAATTTTACTATAAGCAACAATTATATTGGAGGCAAAAATTCATTATGTGAAGGTAATGCATGGACAAAAACCGGCTTTAATAATACCTTTGCAGTAATTAGTATTGCTGTGGGCACATCCACTCCAAGTAATATTCAGAGTAATGTAATTAAAAATTTTTCATGGACAAACTCTTCCCTTGCAAATTTTACTGCAATTGAAGCTACGGGCAGTGTTAATATAGGTACAGTTACCGGTAACATTATTGGTCAAGAAACAGGAACTAACTCCATTATTCTGATAAATGGGGGAAGTGGTAGAGGCTTTAGAGGAATAAACACCGTCAACGGAAATGTGGATGTGCGAAATAATAAAATTGGTTCTATAACAGCAGGAAACAGCTCTTCTACAAATTCAACAGATTTTATAGGAATTAATAAATCCGGCAGCGGAAATTTTATCTGCCGTAATAATATAATTGGTAGTACAACTTCCGCAAATAGTATTAACTGTTCATCAAATTCAACAAGCAATAGTCAACGAATATATGGGATATATTCAAGTCCCGGTTTTTGTGATATTACCGGAAATATTATAGCCAATCTAATAAATAGTTCCTCAAGCAGCTTATTTGAAAATAATGTTTTGGGAATAGCCATTTCCGCAGATATAACAACTCCAAGTACCGTTTCAGGTAATTTTATATATAATTTATCGGCAAATGATGTTGCATCATATTCAAGTCTTTACGGTATCAAAATAAGTTCAGGTGCTGCAACTTTATCTAATAACATTATAAATATTGGAGGTAGCCCAACAGCAACTATATATGGAATTTATGAAAGTGGTGCTGCTAATAATAATTATAATATTTATTACAATACTATCTATTTGAGCGGAAGTTTGGGAATTGACAATATAAAAAAATCGTATGCGTTTTATAGCAATGCAAATACGAACATCAGGGATTTTAGAAACAACATTTTCTATAATGCCCGCTCAACAGTTGACGGACAAAAATTGCATTATTCTTTGTATTTTAATTATGCTTCAAATTCAAATTTAACACTTGGATACAATACCTACTATGCAACAGGCGTAGGAGGTATGTTGGGATATTACAATAGTTCCGATGTAACAATGTTGCCTTTAATTACCGGAATGGATGCGAATAGTTTGAATACAAATCCTTTATTTGCTAATGCAGGCGGAACGACTGCATTAGATTATAAACCGGCGGCAACACTTACAGGCCAATCAGGTTTAAATATTTTACTTGATTATCTTGAAACCACAAGATCTGTAAATTATCCTACTATGGGCGCTATTGAAGGCTTAAATCCATTACCCGTAGAACTATCTTCATTCAGTTCAATTGTCTCAGGTTGTAATGTAACCCTAAACTGGCAAACCGCTAATGAAATTAATAATTACGGTTTTGATATAGAAAGAACAATATATAATAATAAATTAATGGACGACTGGCGAAAAATTGGATTTATTGAAGGACATGGAAGCAGCAACTCCACAAAAAGTTATTCTTTTGTTGATAAAACTACAATAAGCGGCAAATATTTTTACAGGTTAAAACAAATTGATAATGATGGTAGGTTCTTCTATAGCGATTCAATTGAAATTAAAGTTGAGAATATTCCAACGGAATTTAAATTAGCACAAAATTATCCAAACCCGTTTAATCCATCAACAACAATTAAATATTCTATCCCCTCCCCCAATATGGTTACAATTAAAATTTTTGATGTTTTAGGAACAGAAGTAACAACTTTAATAAATGAGTTCAAAAATGCAGGATTTTATGAAGTAAATTTTGACGGTTCCAAACTTTCATCAGGAACTTATTTTTACCGAATTAAATCCGGTTCTTTTAGTGAAACAAAAAAACTTTTATTATTAAAATGATTTTGAATTATAATTAAAAACAATAGAACACAGATGACACAGATTAGGCAGATGAACACAGATAAAATTAATTAATAATCTGCGTAATCTGTGTCTTATTATTCAAATAGGGTTAAAAGAACATGTAACCCAAGTTTGTGGGTGTCTTCTTATTTTGTTGATGTTTAGGCTACTGACAAAAAATTTTAACGAGGTTTTAAAAGATGTTTATAAAAAAATCATAATAATCATTTAAATCATAAAAATCATAGTTCAGACAATTTAATCATTATAATCTGCGTAAATCCTTTAAATCTGTGCAAATCAGCGTTCTATGATTTTTGTCTAAAGAACATTCAACCCGCTCTGGGGTTGTGGGTTTGTTTGGGGTGGCGTTTGGCTACAGACATTCTTCGTCTCCGAAGAAGGTTTAATACGAGGGAATTTTTAATTTTTAATTCTAAATTTTTAATTAAAACTATTATAATCAATTAAATCACGGAAATCATAGTTCAGACAATTCAATAAAAATAATTATTAATTGTAAAACAGTTACTGATAAAAAAGGTCTTTTATTAAAATCATGGCAATCATTTAAATCATACAAATCATAGTTCAGACATTTTCCAAAATCATGGAAATCCTTTAATCAGGTTAATCATGGTTCAAGACAATTCATCCAAAAATCAAACAAATCAGCAAAAACAAACTATTTTAGTTTTCAATTGAAAAATGTATTAAAGTTAGGTAACTTTACAAGTTAAATAAAAATTAAAAGAGAGTTTTATGAAAATTGCCGTATGCCAGTTAAATTCTATAATTGGCGATTTAGAATGGAATAAAAAACGAATATTGGAAAGTTATTATAAAGGAATAAAAGACGGTGTTGATTTAGTTATTTGTCCTGAGCTTTCATTATGTGGTTATCCTCCGCAGGATTTAGTTGAAAAAGAAGAGTTTAGAAAATCATTAACCGAAGTTACTAACTTGGTTGCTGAGGAAACCAACAAAGTTGGTTTAATTTTTGGTACTATTACCGAAGAATTTGATGCGGTCGGAAGCGGCTTGTATAATTCGGCTGTATTATGTTTTAATGGAAAAGTACAATTTGTTCAAAAAAAGACCTTATTGCCAAATTACGATGTTTTTGATGAAGTACGGTATTTTGAATCGGCAAAAGAAGTATCGGTATTCCCATTTAGAGGTGTTAAACTTGGCATTTCGATATGCGAAGATATTTGGAATGATGCTGATTATTGGAAAAAAAGACGTTATTCGGTTGATCCTGTACAAAGATTAGTGGATAAAGGTGCCGAGTTATTAATTAATATTTCCGCTTCGCCTTATGCTTACGGTAAACGTGAACAAAGACGAAAAATGCTTTCCGTTTTAACAAAAACTAATAAATTACCTTTAATTTATACTTGCTGTGCCGGTGCTCAAACCGATTTAATTTTTGACGGTGCAAGTATGTGTTTTGGTGCTGATGGTAATTTACAGGAAATAGGGAAAAGATTTGCTGAAGATTATTTTATATTTGATACCGATTTAACTTATGAACCTGTAAAAGAAATTGAATCTTGTTATGAAGAAGAAGTATTGGATGCGTTAATTTATGGAGTTAAAGAATATAGTTTTAAAACCGGTTTTAAACAAGCATTGGTTGGTTTAAGCGGAGGAATTGATTCGGCAATTGTTGCATATATTGCAGTAAAAGCACTTGGAAAAGAAAATGTACACGTTGTAATGATGCCGTCTAAATATAGCAGCAAAGGCAGTATTGATGATTCTTTGAAACTTATTGAAAAATTAAACATCTCATCTAATACGTTTAGCATTCAACCGGTATTTGATAAAGTATTGGAAGTATTAGATCCTGTTTTTGCAGGAACTGAACCAAATGTTGCGGAAGAAAATATACAATCGCGTACTCGCGGATTATATTTAATGGCTCTTTCAAACAAATTTAATTATTTATTATGCACAACGGGAAACAAAAGTGAAATTTCTGTTGGTTATGCAACCATGTATGGCGATATGTGCGGTGCTTTAGCAGTAATAGGAGACGTTTACAAAACTCAAGTTTATCAAATTGCAAAATATATTAATAAAGATGAAGAGATTATTCCGGTTGAAATAATTGAAAAAGCCCCATCGGCTGAATTAAGACCAAATCAAACAGATCAGGATTCTTTACCTCCTTACGATTTGCTTGATACTGTATTAAAGATGTATTTGGAAGAATATAAAGAAAGTAACCAGATAATTGAAACTATTGGACATAAAGAAATTGTTTTAAAGACATTACGTCTTGTTGATTTAAATGAATTTAAAAGAAAACAAGCTGCACCGGTTTTAAGAGTTTCAACAAAAGCTTTTGGATACGGCAGAAGATTTCCAATTGTTCATGGTTGGAAAAGAAATTAATAAAAAAGTTAAAAGGAAGCTTTATGTTACGTAAAATGTTTATTTTATTGATGTTTTTTGGCGTTATTTCAATAAATGCTCAATTTGGTGAAAATTTAGTTGAAATTAAAACCACACAATCGTTCGATTCGTTAAAACCAGGAATGGAATTAAAAATTAGATTTAATCTAAAAATTAGTGAAGGCTGGCATATCAATTCAAATGCTCCCAACGATGAGTATTTAATTGCTTCCAAAGTTGAACTTATTAAAGGCGGGATGTTCAGATTTTATAATGTTGAATTCCCTAAATCCAAAGAAATAAAATTCAGCTTTTCCGATAAACCGGTTTCTGTTTATGAAGGATTGGTAACGGTAAAAGGTACTGTACGAGTTCCGGAAGAAACCAAAATAGGGGATTATAAGTTAAATTTCGAGTTTACTTATCAAGCATGTAATAATGCTTCGTGTATGCCGCCAACAACTGTTAAAAATGTTGTTAGTTTTTCAGTTGTAAGTGGTGCTTCCCAAATTACCGAAAATAAAAATGAAACTCCCGCAGAACTAACAACCGCAACCGAAAACAATAAAGAAGAAGTTGTTAAACCAGCAGAAGAAGAAAGTTTAGCCCAAAAATTGGAATCAAGCGGTTTATTTATTAGCCTTATTATAGTTTTTTTAGGCGGGCTTGCATTAAATTTAACGCCATGTGTTTATCCGCTAATACCAATTACAATAGGTTATTTTGGCGGACAAAGTGAAGGCAAAACATCACGTTTGTTTGTACTTGGTTTATTATATGTTTTGGGTATGGCTTTTACATACTCAATAGTTGGTGTGGTTACATCTTTAAGCGGAGCAGTTTTTGGAGCTTTATTACAAAATCCTATTGTAATAATAATAATTGCTCTTGTATTAATTGCTTTAGCATTAAGTATGTTTGGGTTATACGAATTTAAATTACCCGACTCTTTAGTTATGAAAGCAGGCGGAGCGCAATCCGGCTACTGGGGAGCGTTTTTTATGGGATTAACCATGGGTATAGTTGCCGCTCCTTGTATTGGTCCTTTTGTGTTAGGTTTGGTTACTGTAGTTGGTGCAAAAGGGGATCCTTGGTATGGATTTTTAATGTTTTTTACTTTAGCAGTTGGACTTGGAACTCCATATTTAATTTTAGCATTGTTTTCGGGTAAAATTAAAAGTCTGCCGCGTGCCGGTTTATGGATGGAAGCAATTAAACATATTTTTGGTTTTATTTTAGTTGGAATGGCAATATACTTTTTGCAGCCAATTATTCCGGAACCGGTAAAAACTTATATCCTTCCGGTATTTATGATAATTGCAGCCGGGTATATTTTGTTTTTTGATAACTCTGCTAAAAATGTAAAAGGATTTAATTTATTTAAATATGTTTTTTCGTTTGTTGTTTTAGCATTTGCAGTTTATTTATTAATCCCAAGCCAAAAAGTTTCACCTGAATGGAAAAAATTCAGTTTGGAAGCATACGATCAGTCAATTGCAAATAACGAAAAAATGGTAATAGATTTTTATGCCGACTGGTGTATTCCTTGTAAAGAATTAGATAAATTAACTTTTTCTGATCCTAAAATAATAAAAGAGTCAAATTTATTTACTTTTTATAAAGTTGATATGACACAAACACTTTCGGAAAAGAATGAAAAATTGCGTAAAAAGTTTAATATATTAGGTATGCCTACCGTATTAATAATAGATAATAAGGGAAATGAGGTAAAAAGGCTTACAGGTTTTGTAAATGCACAAGAATTTTTAGATTATATGAAGAAAGCAAAATAAATTTATAAAGATTGTTTAATAATAATTTTTTATTATTTTTGCATACACTAACAAATTCAAAAAAATGAGTTGAGTAAAATGTCACAAGAGAAAGAAATATTTGAGTTAACAGAAGTAACTGTTAGATTTGCCGGAGATTCCGGTGATGGGATGCAGTTGACTGGATCTCAGTTTAGCGATACTACGGCTTTGTTTGGAAACGATTTGAGTACATTACCCGATTATCCGGCTGAAATACGGGCACCCGCCGGAACAACCTATGGTGTAAGCGGTTTTCAATTACACTTTAGTTCAAAGGTTAGTCATACTCCGGGAGATAGTCCTGATGTATTAGTAGCTATGAATCCTGCTGCTTTAAAGGTAAATTTAAAAGACCTAAAAAAGGGAGCAACAATTATTGTAAATTTGGACGCATTTGATTCCAAAAATTTACAAACTGCAAAATACAAAGCCAATCCATTGGAAGATGGTTCATTGGCTAATTACAATGTTTATATTGTTCCAATAACCACATTAACATCAAATGCATTAAAAGATACTAAACTTTCTATGAAAGAAATAGTACGATGCAAAAACTTTTTTGCACTTGGATTGATGTATTGGATGTTTAACCGTGAAATAAAACCTACGTTAGATTGGATTGAGAAAAAATTTGCAAAAAAACCTGAACTTAAGGAGGCTAATGAAATAGTGCTTAAGTCGGGATATAATTATGGTGAACATACTGAATTGTTTACAACTCGTTTTGATGTAAAATCGGCTCAATTACCAAAAGGAGTTTATAGAAATATTTCAGGTAATGAAGCAACTGCGGTTGGCTTTGTTGCAGCATCATTATTAGCTGATTTACCATTATATTTAGGTTCATATCCAATTACCCCAGCAACCGAAATATTGCAATATTTAAGTACATATAAAAACTATGGCGTTAAAACCGTACAAGCCGAAGATGAAATTGCCGGTATAACCAGTGCAATTGGGGCTGCTTTTGGCGGTTCATTAGCACTTACTACAACAAGCGGACCCGGCTTAGCTTTAAAAACTGAGGCAATGGGTTTAGCTGTTATGACTGAATTGCCGTTGGTAATTGTTGATGTTCAAAGAGGCGGGCCAAGTACAGGGTTGCCTACAAAAACTGAACAAGCCGATTTATTACAGGCCATGTATGGAAGAAACGGTGAATCTCCTATTCCGGTATTAGCTGCAAGCACTCCAAGCGATTGTTTTTATATGGCAATTGAAGCCAGCCGTATAGCATTAAAATATATGACTCCGGTTTTATTACTTACCGATGGATATATTGCTAATGGTGCTGAACCTTGGAAAATACCTGATATTGACGAATTAAAACCAATAAAAGTAAGTTATAGAAAAGAAGCTGAAGGATTTACTCCATATTTAAGAGACGAAAATTTAGCTCGCCCCTGGGCAATACCAGGTACTCCCGGATTGGAACATAGAATTGGTGGTCTTGAAAAAGCTAATATTACCGGTGCAGTTAGTTATGATACTGATAATCACGACTTAATGTGCAAATTACGTGCTAAAAAAGTTAAAGGAATTGCAAAAGATATTCCTTTGCTTGAAGTTATTGGTGATGAAGATGCCGATATTTTAGTTGTTGGATGGGGTGGTACTTTTGGTGCTATATCGGAAGCTGTAAGACGAGTTAGAGAAGAAGGTCAAAAAGCAGCACAAATTAATATCAAATATCTAAATCCTTTCCCTGCAAATTTAGGAGAAATATTAAAGAAATACAAACATATTTTGGTTCCCGAAATTAACTTAGGACAACTAGCCACTATACTTAAAAGTGAATATTTGGCCGATGTAAAACAGCTTAATATTATGAAAGGATTGCCATTTAAAGCGCATGATATACAAAATAAGATTAGAGAAATACTTGGAGGCGAAAATGGAAAATAATATAATAGATCCGCAAGAAATAAAACTTACATCAAAAGATTTTTCATCAGGTATTGATGTTAGATGGTGTCCGGGATGTGGCGATTATTCTGTTTTGGCTCAAGTTCAAAGAACTTTTCCCGATATAGGTGTAAAAAAAGAAAACATTGTTTGGATTGCCGGAATAGGCTGCTCAAGCCGATTTCCATATTATATGGGAACTTACGGATTCCATACAATCCATGGCCGTGCTCCTGCAATTGCAACCGGATTAAAAGTTGCCCGTCCTGAACTTTCTGTATGGGTTGCCACCGGTGACGGTGATTTAATGAGTATTGGCGGTAACCATTTTATTCATGCATGCCGAAAAAATGTTGACTTAAAAGTTCTGATGTTCAATAATCAGATATATGGATTAACAAAAGGTCAATATTCACCAACATCTGAAAAAGGGAAGGTTACTAAAACAAGTCCTTATGGTGCTGTTGATTATCCATTTAACCCTGCTTCTTTAGCTCTTGGTTCGGAAGCAACTTTTGTTGCTAAAACTTTGGATAGAGATCTAAAACATATGCAGGAAATGATAAAAAGAGCTGCCCAACATAAGGGAATGGCATTTATTGAAATATATCAAAATTGTGTTATTTTTAACGATGGTACATTTGAGAATTTAACTAATAAAGAAACTAAACTGGATACTGTTTTAACTCTTGAGCACAATCAGCCAATGGTATTTGGTAAAAATAAAGATAAAGCAATTAAACTTGACGGTTTTTCTCCGGTAATCATCGATCTAAACGATACTAATAATTCAATTAATGATGCTTTAGTACATGATGAATTTGATCCAAATCCGATACGTGCGTTTATTTTAGCACATCTAACGGATCATGCCGGAATGCCAACTCCTATTGGTATTTATCGTCAAATACTTAAACCTACTTACGATGGCGATGTGGCTGAGCAAATTGAAACAGTTACCGCTAAAAAAGGTAAAGGCGATTTGAAAAAATTACTTTATGGTACAAGTACTTGGAAAGTTAGTTAATATTTTTTTGAAAAGTTATAAAACAACTTATTGTACCCCTGTCTTTTGTTAGCAGGGGTATTGTTTTTATTATTATGTCTCAAATATTTCACCCTTTAGGGGTTCTTTTATGGTTGTTAATTAATTTGCTAAAATCATTTCACCCCTTTGGGATTATAAACAGCAAGACAAAATATAAAGTTTTTGTTTGTTGAAAGAATAGCATTCGAACATTAAAAAGTGAAATTTTGGATGGATTACATAATAAATATTAAATAACCACGCCATTTACAGGTTGTGTGAAAATTGGGGATAATATATCCAAAGGTGGCACGTCTCTGCCGTGCTGGTGGTTGGTGGGGTGCGCGTTATTACAAACATGGCATTTCTCCGAAGTGCTTGTATGGGAATAGTAAAGCTATAACTAAAGTTGTTACAATAAGTTAGAAGGTTATTAAATAACCCCAGCTTTTAAGCTGGGGATCTGGAAAAAGAAAATATTGGGTTTTAACCCAAGCATAATAATAGTGAACGATAATGAAAATTAACAGAAAACGTGCCATTCCCCAATTTTAACACAATCTCTTTATGGCGTGGACATGGCAAAAAACAACGCGGGCTTTAGCCCAAGAAAAATAATGTTGATTTGCTTTTCTGGTAAGAGAGCCAAAAAAACATTATAAAGTAAAAAGTTTTTCATAGAAATGAGAGAAATATTTTAAGATATATAGTTTTAAGAACTTGGATTAAAACCCAAAGCTATTGTGATTTTAATCCACGCCATAAATGACGTGGTTATACAAAACAAAACGGGCTTTAGCCCCTTTAAAAAAAGTTTACTGAGTAAAAATGATAACATTTATTGAATTAGCTGAACTTATAAAAGAAAATCAAAAATTTGTGCTTACGTGCCATGTAAATCCGGATGCTGATGCAATTGGAAGCGAAATGGCTTTTTATTATATTTTAAAGAGTCTTAATAAAGAAGTTAAAATAATTAATCATAGTGCTACACCTGAAAATATATTATTTTTAGATAAAAATAATATTATTGAACAATATTATTCCGATAAACATGATGAAATAATAAAAAATTGTGAAGTAATAGTGTTGTTAGATCTTAACAATATAAGCCGAACTAAAAGTCTGGAAACTATTATTCGAAATGCGAATAAAACAATGATTTGTATTGATCATCACGAATATCCTGACAATTTTACGGAAAACATGGTTATTGATACAAACAGCAGCGCAACAGGGGAAATACTTTTTAATTTTATTAATGAGTCAAAAATCATTAAATTGGATTACAAAATTGCATATGTATTATATGCCGCAATAATGACAGATACTGGTTCATTCAGGTACGAAAGAACAACAGCTAAAACACATAGAATTATTGCTGACTTTTTAGATTTGGGAGTAATACCGGGTGAAATACATGAACAAATTTATGATAATTCGGGGTATGGTAAATTAAAGCTGTTAGGTGATGTATTAACTACATTACATCTAAATGAATTAAAAAATGTAAGTTATATGGTAATTACACAAGATATGATAAAACAAAATAATGTTGACGAATCGGAAGTTGATGGATTTGTAAATTATTGTTTATCAATAGCAGGTGTTTTGGTGGGAATTTTATTTTTTGAATTATCTGATGGATTCAAAGTTAGTTTAAGATCAAGGGGTAATGTACCAGTTAATATTTTAGCAAAAAAATATGGCGGCGGAGGACATTACCATGCATCAGGAATCAGATTTATAAATGAGAAATTGGAAAAATATATATCAGTATTAATTAAAGAAGCAGAAGAGTTTATAAGCAAATATCAATCGGGAGATAAAAATGTTTAAATTAACAGTAAAGGCATTGGATAAAATTGAGACTTTTGATGAAAAATCAATTGTTGTAAATTTTTGTATGGATGATGAGAATCTAAATAAAGCCATTGCTGATTTTTTGAAAAAAAACAGAAAAAAAATTAATTCCGTCCAAAAAGATAAATTTCTTTCAAATGAAGAATCGGAATTAACATTAAGCGGCAAAACGGATGCTCCGTATTTGGCGTTATTAAAAAAAGTAAAAGTTGATAAAAAATTTAATAATGATTTTTTTAGAGATTATTTGTCTTCTTTAATTATTCGGTTAGAAAAAGAGCCTGTAAAAAACTTATATATTTATATCCCTGATTTTAATAAATTTGAAAAGTATTTTACCGATGAATTTTATTTTCATCAAACATTTACCGAAGGATTATATTTAGGCTGTTATTCGTTTAATAAATATAAATCGGATAGGAAGGAACTTGACAAATTAAATGTATTTTTAATAAGCAATAGTACTAAAATAAATAGCGAAGCAGCCAGTGAAGCCGAAAATATAATGAATGCGGTTTATTTATCAAGAAATTTGATTAATGAAATTCCGGATTTCCTTACTCCGCAAGAATTAGCTAAACAAGCAAAAGTTGAGTTAATTAGATTGGGTGTTAACGTAAAACTATTTATTAAACAACAGCTTCAAGTAATGGGAATGTGGGGTATATCTTCTGTCGGTAAAGCAAGTATTAATCCTCCCGTCTTAATTGTAATTGAATATAAACCAAAAGCAAAAGCAAAGGCAAAAGTTACTTTGGTTGGTAAAGGTGTAACTTATGACGCCGGTGGTCTTTCATTAAAAACAACATCAAGTATGGTAGAAATGAAAGCAGACATGGCCGGAGCAGCAGTTGTAATTGGTGCAATTAAAGCTGCGGCATTACAAAAACTTCCGGTTCATATTATTGGAGTAATCCCCGCAGTTGAAAATGTAATTTCGGGTGGGGCATATAAACCAAGCGATATTATTAGAACTGCTTCGGGTAAAACCATTGAGGTTGTAGACACTGATGCGGAAGGTCGAATAATACTTGCAGATGCATTACATTATGCTTGCAAACAAAAACCTGATTATTTAATAGATTATGCAACTTTAACCGGTGCTTGCGTGGTTGCCCTTGGTGAATTTGCCGCCGGATTATTTTCAAATGATGATGCACTTGCAGAAGATTTATTAAAATCCTCAAAAATAACAGATGAAAGATTATGGCGTTTTCCAATGTGGGATGAATATAATACACTTATTGAAAGTGATTTGGCAGATGTAAAAAATCTTGGTGGTAAATGGGGAGGTGCAATAACAGCTGCAAAATTTTTAGAACATTTTGTTGATGATGATGTTAAATGGGCACATTTGGATATTGCCGGACCTTCAATTAAATATAAGTTAAAAAGTTATACCGGAAAATATGACACGGGTTATGGTGTAAGATTAACATATCAGTATCTTAAAGAGCTTAGCAAATAATTTTGAATCTAAACTGAAAATTATGAATCTAATTTATTAAAAAAGGAGATTCAATGGACTATTATTTAACCAAAATTGTCGATCTTGATTTTGAACAAGCAGTTGTTAAAATTACAGATGAATTAAAAAAAATTGGATTTGGAATATTAACGGAAATAGATGTTAAGCAAACTTTAAAAAACAAAATTAATGCTGATTTTAGGGATTATAAAATATTGGGTGCTTGTAATCCCAAATTTGCTTACGAAGTATTGCAGAATGAAGATAAAGCGGGGGTGTTGCTTCCTTGTAGTGTGATTATTCAAAAACATAAAAATGACAAAGTGGAAATTTCAATAATGAATCCGGTTCCATTAATGAAAGTTGTGGATAATCCATTAATGGAAAAATTTGCTTTTGATGTGGAGGCGCTGCTTTCAAAAGCATTAGCCGGTTGTTAAACCAAAATATTAAAAAAAATGGCAGCAATAATTAATTTTATGCTGCCATTTTTTTACCTAACAATATATATAACAAAATTCTTTAACTATTAAACCTTAAAATAAACTGAAAATAATAAGGCTATTTCTTCCTTAAATTTAAAAATATCGATCTCTTTTGAACCAATAGTTAAAGAAAATTTCTTTGTGTCGTTTGTGTAAGCTAAAAGATCATAGGCTTCAGGAACCCTTACATGTTCAAAAATGGCTCCTTCTTCTAAAGTTGGATCTTCTATTTTAACACAAAAAGTAACTTTACAAGCAAGTATCTCTTTACATAACTTCATATTTGAATCGCGCGAAACTTTGCTGACAAATGCAGAAGCAGTTTCGTTTTGAGGTGCATTTTTTAACCAATCATGCAAACATACGGCAGTACTAACAAAATTTAAAAATGTATCTCCACTTACAACCATATCCAAATGTTCATTTTCACGGATAAGTTTATCGTAAAGATTACGCGGTGTTGTAAATTCATGTGTGAATATCATCTACCACCTCATTATTATTTGTTTATGTAGCACCTTATTGATGCGTTTATTCCAAATTTTTACAAACCCAGTTTTCTAATCCACCATCAATTACAAGTTCTTGAGCAGCCTTACCTACAGGACTAATATAATACATTTTGTTATCAAAAGAAATTACAGAATCAACAAAATTAATATTAATTTTTAAATTTGGTTTAACGGTTAAATTTTTCATTCCATATTTAATTTGTAAATCGTTAGTTAATTCCGGTACTTCCAATACTAAAAAGCCGTTATTTAAGGCATTTCTTTTATATGTTTCACTAAAAGAGCCTGCAATTACTAAACTGATACCTTTGTACTTTAATGCAGTAGCGGCTTGTTCGCGTGAACTACCTGTGCCAAAATTAAATCCGCCAACTAAAATATCTCCCTTACAAGCAATATCTTTAAAAGCAGGATCATAATTTTCCATTACAACTTTTGCCTGATCTTCCGGAGTAAAATCATCATTATAAGTATATTTGCCCGGATATATCCCGTCAGTATTAAGATTGTTTTGATAACAATAAATTAAATCACCATCAATTATTTCAGGAAATCCCGGAACAATTTTTACCTTTTCACTTCTTGTTGAGTTTGGTTTAAAAGAGGTGATATCTGCAACTAACTCTACGGAATTGCATTCAGGTATTCCTGTAATGTAACCGGCTACCGCACTTGCGGCAACTACTGAAGGAGATGCTAAATAAGCTATAGCGGTGGGTGCACCCATTCTTCCTTTAAAGTTTCTATTTGTAGCCGAAATTCCAATTTCACCATCTTCAAGCAATCCGGTACCTAATCCAATACAAGGTCCGCAGCTTGGAGGTAATGCTATTGCTCCTGCATTTAATAATGTTTGCCAATCTCCACGTTTTTCGGATTCAAGTTGAACTTCATTTGATGCTGCAGCAATATAAAATTTTACATGGTCAGCTACTTTTTTGTCTTTTAAAACTCCTGCGGCTTCTGCTAAATCATCAACACGACTATTAACACAAGATAATAAATAAGCTTTGTTAATTATTATTTTCTCCTTAGTAATTTCAGAAACCTTGGTCATCTTTTTAACTGAATTTGGTCCCGAGACGTAAGGTTCAATTGAAGATAAATTGATGTTAATGATTTTTGAATAAAAAGCATCTTCATCAGGTTTAAATTCATTTAAATTTGCTTCTAATTTATTAATTGTACTCTCGTTAATACGGGGATGATTTCCATTTCCGTCAATATCGGAATTTACTCCGGCTAAACCTCTTTTTGCTAAATATTGACTACGTCTTTTTAACCAATTTATTGTTGTTTCATCAATAGGGAATAATCCAACAAGTGCACCCCATTCGGTTGTCATGTTTGCAATTGTAAGTCTTTGTTCAATAGAAAGTTCTTTTACTCCATCACCGGAAAACTCAATTCCATAATTTAATACTTCATCGTTATTAAAATAACCGCATAAAGCAATTATTAAATCTTTTCCCGTAACACCTTTATTTAAACTATTAATTAAATTAACCTTTGCAATTGGGGGTACCTGCCACCATGTACGACCGGTTGCCCAAATAGATGCGGCATCAGTACGTACAATAGGAGTTCCCAAACAGCCAAGTCCGCCATACATGTTAGAGTGGCTGTCAGAAGCAACTGCCATTGTGCCGGGGAAAGCATAACCTTCCTCACACATAACCTGATGTCCAATACCTCTTCCGGCCGGATAAAAATCGGCTCCCATATTTTTTGAAAATTCTTCAATTTTTTTATACTTTTCTAAATTTTTATCAGTTTTATCTTGTACATTGTGGTCTAAAGTATGAACAACCTGACGCGGATTGGCAAGTTTTTTTGCGCCTATACTTCTAAATTTGGGAATTACAGCGCCGGTATTGTCATGAGTCATTATATAAGCAGGTTTAATGGAAATAAAATCCCCGCTGTAAACTTTTTGTCCGTCTTCTAATCCAACTGCATATTTTTGAGCTATTTTTTCAATTAAATTTTGTCCCATTTTTATCCTCCGTCTATAATTTAATTGTAACTTCTGGTCTAAACGGGTCAAAACTTACAAAATCGGCATGATGAACTATTATTGATTCTACAGTCCTTTTTCCTAAGTCACCTTCTTTGGAATGAGTGCCTATTATATGTAAAACTTCAGGAGGTAACTGAAATCTATCTGCAACGGCAATACCGCTAAAAGGATGACGAACTAATTTGCCGGCCTTTGAAGTAACTAATTTTCCGTCAATTAATTCATACTCAATCAATTTGCCCACATCAATTAATATTGCCCCGGCAATAAGCATATCCATATTTATTATAATTTCATTTTTAAAGTTTGTCTGCATAATTTTTGCCATTTCAACAGCTAATTGAACACAGGTTCTTTTATGGTTCATAAATGATACTTGGCAATCTTTTATAAGTAAAGAAAAGGGGATAATTTCCAAATCTTCTGGGGAAAGAACACTGTTCTCCACCGCGTAAACCCAGCAAGCAATAACCTTTTCCTTTAATTCCTCGTTTTTAATCCAATTAATTTCGGGCCATATTTTTAATATTTTATCTTTCATAATAGTTTCATCCTGTTATTAGATACAAAAAATCCCCACTATAAAAAATGGGGATTAATAAAATTTATAATTGAGCAATAATTGCGTCTGTCATTTCACTTGTTGTGCAGGCTCCCTTAGAAAACACATCAGGTCCGCCTTTCAGTTTTAACATGTCATAAGTTTTAACTTTTCCTTCTTCAATTACTTTTGCAATTGCTTTTTGAATTTTTAGTGAGTATTCATGTTCACCAATATGATCAAGCATCATACATGCACTCATAATCATTGCAATAGGATTAACAATTGAAGGATTTAATTTTTCATATTTAGGAGCTGAACCATGTGTAGGTTCAAATACGGCAACTTCTGCACCAATGTTTGCACTGCATGCAAAACCAAGTCCGCCTACTAATCCGGCAAATCCGTCACTAATAATATCACCAAACATATTTCCGGCAACAATAATACCGTAATTCTCAGGATTTTTAGTCAACCACATCATTTGAGCGTCAATATTTGTATCCCATAAATCAATACCGGGATATTCTTTTGACATTATTTTTGCTTCTTTAAGCATCATTCCACTTGTTTCGCGGATAACATTTGGTTTTTCACAAATTGTCAGATTCGTATAACCGTATGATTTGGCATATTCAAAACCTGATCTAATTATTCTTCTACAGGCATTGCGCGAAAAAATACGAGTCGAAATAGCTAAATCTTCACTTGGCACATCTTTATAAAAAGCCATTTTGGGATGAGTTTCCAAAGCATCGCGAACAACTTTTGGGGGATTTGTCCATTCAACACCGCTGTAAAGCCCTTCGGTATTCTGTCTAAAAATAACAGTATCAACAATAGGTTCTTCAATATCTTCAGCGCCTTTACGTATAAAATTTAATGGATTTCCTTTAAACGATTTGCATGGACGAATACATAAATCCAAATCGAAATGTTGGCGTAAAGCAACAATAGGACTATAATAAACATAACCTTTTCCTTGTAATTCAGGTGCCAATTCTTTAGCTGCAGCTTCTTTTGGTTTACTGGTTATTGCCCCAAATAATCCAATTTTATGTTTTTCTAAAAGTTCAATTGTCCTTTTTGGAAGGGGATCACCTTCATTTATCCAAAAATCCCAGCCAATATCTCCATGCACATAATCAGCTTTAAATCCAACGGCATCTAACACTCTTATAGCTTCTGGTGTAACTACTTTTCCAATTCCATCTCCGGGCAGCGATACTATTGTTCTCATAAATTATTCCATTTTAATTGGTAAAAAAACATTTCTACAAAATATTGTAACTATTACTATTAAGCAAGCACAATTTTTAATAATTTTATTATTTTTAGTATTTTTAATTATTCATCTAAAAATGAGTATTTTTAATAATAAATTAAAAGAAATTAAATCTTAAAGACTAATTCTTTAGTTTAATATATAAATTTTACTTGCATATTTATTTAAAGCAAATTAAATTAAAAAGTTACTTTTTAATTCACAAACATATATGAGGTTCGTTCTATGAGGAAATTATTTTTACCTCTTTTAGTAGCCATTTTGTTTGTCTTCACATTTAATTCATTCGCTCAAGAAAACTCCCTTTGGAAATGGCAGCATGAAAAGCCACAGGGGAATACTTTGCGCTGGGTTAAAATGTTTGATGCAAACACATGGTATGCCGGCGGTTACACCGGTACATTTATGAAAACAACAGATGCTGGAACGTCTTGGACATTCCATCACAAAGTTGGTAGAAACTACGGAAATTCCGGGCAAAAAAATTACAATTATGATGCCCACTGGTTTAATTTAAATCGTGGAATTGTTGTTGGTTCAAACGGGACCATTTCCGTTACAACTGATGCCGGAAACACTTGGGCCGAACCAACTACTAATCCATTAGCATTATCAAGTACAGTAACTCTTTATCAAGTGTACTTTTTAAATGATAATGTTGGTTATATTGTTGGAGGTAGTGGTACATTATTAAAAACTACAGACAGTGGTAACAGCTGGACATCAATTTCAACCGGTGTTGCAACAACTTTGTATGATATTTATACTGCCGACGATGTTACAATAAACGTTGCAACAACATCCGGTAATATTAGAAGAACAACAGACGGTGGTACAACATGGGCAACTGTTAGTACAGGTGGTTCAGCAGCTATGTATAGAATTAATTTTATTGATGCTTTAAGAGGTTTTGTAGCCGGTGCATCAGGTAAATGTTATACAACTGCTGATGGCGGTGCAACATGGACTGCCGCTGTAGGAACAGCACCCGGAATTGTTTTACCTTCAACATCTTTTTACGATATTGATAATGTAGGTTCAACTATTTATTTAACAGGTAATTCATATTATAATTACAAAAGTACCGATAATGGTACTACCTGGGATACAGTTGGTGTAGTTGCTCCGGTTGCACAACAACCATGGACAACTACATATTATGCTTCCGAATTTTCTGCCACCGGTGAACCATTTTTAACCGTTGGTGGTTTTGGTTTATTTAACAAAAGAACAAGCGTAAATGATATTAAAACTTTTACAACTTTTGTTAGACCTGGTCAAATAAATGATATATGGATGAATGCTACCGGTAAAATAATTACTGTTGGAGCTCCTTCATCTGCCGGTGTAGTTTTTGACCAGTTTATGTATTCTACAGATAATGGTGCTACATGGAAAATTTCTACAACAACAAAAGGACAATCAACACAGTTTGATAGACCTGTTTTTGTAGAAGAACAACAATATGTTGAAGAAAATAAAAATTCAATTGATGTTGTTAATCCAAAATCCGCTATTTGGGCTTTGAAAATGCTTGATGATAATAACGGATTTGCATGCGGTACTTTTGGTGCCATTTATAAAACAACTAATGGTGGCGTTTCTTGGGATTCAGTTGCAGCCGGTATTCCTAACACAATTACATTAAAGAAAATAGATTTCGTTAATGCAAATGTTGGATGGGTATTTGCTTCAGCACCTTCTTCAGCTACCAACGTATCGTGGAAAACTACCGATGGTGGTGCTACATGGACCGCTCAAACACTATATGCTACAGTTGGCACTATTTGGGCTGCTGATATGGTTGATGAAAACATTGGTTATATTGCTAATAACAATCCTAAACCTTGGAAAACCACAGATGGCGGTGCTACTTGGGTTGCTCAGGCATATATTGACGGTGGAAATGCTGCCGGTTATGTATATGACATTCAAATGTTGACTGCCGACCTTGGTTATTGTACTGGTAGCGGCCGTGTATATAAAACAACAAACGGTGGTGCAATTTGGGATACAATTTCAATTCCAACACGCGATTATTACTTTACAAGGCTATCCGCTTATGATGAAAACAACATTGTTATTGCTGGTAGCGTTGGTGCTTCTTTTAAGACCAGCAACGGTGGTGTAAATTGGGAATCAATTAACACTAACGGTTCTACAATGTTTGGTCTTTCATATAAAGCAAGCGGTACAAAAGGAATAACAGATTTTTATTCTGTAGGTTCCAATGGTTACATTTTTAAAGCCGGTATTACTACTCCTAATCCTCAAGTGTCTACATTCCCTTATGTTCAGAGCTGGGATGGAGTTGACTTTTTACCAACAGGCTGGACACAATCAAGCCCATCAGATAAATTATTCACTAGAGTTACAGCAGGTACATATCCTACATGTACACCATATGATGGTACCAACATGTTAAAATACGCCTGTTTTAATTATACCAGTGGTTCAAATGCCACCTTAGTATCTCCTGAATTTGCTTTCCCTGCCGGGAATTATAAAGTAAAATTCTGGATGTACAGAGATGCTGGTTATGCTTCATCAGTTGATAAAGTAGAAGTATTTTATAACACTGAAAATAATGCTGCAACAGCAACTCTATTAGGTACAATTAATCGTAATATTACTTTAGCTCCTGTAGTTGCTGCAGCCGGCTGGTATGAATATTCGTTTGATTTACCAAATACAACTTTAGGCAGCGGAAGAGTTATTATGCTTAAGGCTACAAGTGCTTATGGCAATAATATGTATTTAGATAAATTAACCGTTGAACAAATTGCAACTGTTTCTGTAGACTGGTGTAATTTACAATGGCCATTAGCACCTGTTACAACAGCTGGTGATACAGTTGCAGTATATGCTCAGGCTTGGATTAATGGTGTTACACAAAATCCGGGTGTTACACCTGACTTAAACTGCTGGATTGGCGTAAGTTCAACAAATACTGATCCTGCTACATGGACAACTTGGATTCCTGCTACATTTAATGTAAATGCCGGAAACAATGATGAATTTATGGCTAAAATTGGTTACGATTTACCTGCTGGTACATATTATTTTGCAAGTAAATTCCAATACCAAGGCGGTTTAATTAAATATGGCGGTAATGGCGGTTTCTGGAATGCATCAACAGCTCCATCGGGTGTATTAACAGTTAATCCTTTAACCATAAATAATTTCCCAATGGTTGAAGGTTTTGAAAGCACTATGTTCCCGCCGATAGGTTGGACAAAAGAAGATGTAAATGGTGGAACAACATGGGTACGTTCTACTACAGCACCTCGTACAGGTGTTGCTAGTGCAGCTTATCTTTATAGTGGTTCTTTACCGGGAAATGATTATTTGTTTACCCCTGCATTAAATTTGCAAACCGGTAAAACTTATTTCATCTCTTATAATTATAAAGCAGCTTCAGCTACTTATGGCGAAAAAATGAAAGTTGTATTAAGTGACGCACCTAATGCAGCTTCAGTTGATTCAGTATTGGCTGATCATAATAATATTGTTAATACTGTATATCAAAATAATGGTATATATTTTACAGTTCCTGCAAACGGACTGTATTATGTAGGATTTATGGCTTATTCTTTGGCCGATATGTATAATTTATATTTGGACGATGTTGAAATTGGTATTGTTCCAAATCATGATTATGCAATAAGTGAGTTAGTTCAGATTAATGCAATTCCAACTCCATTTAAAGAATCTGAAGAAACAAAAGGTGTTACAACTGAAACTTCAATTAATGAAAAAGAGTTAGGTTATAGATTATCAAGAAGTTCAAATGATTATCAACCAGTATATAGTTCAGAAGATGCTACAGCTAATTTTGTATCTTATGTAAATTCTACACCTTTTACAGAAGGTTACAAAGCTGTTAATTTTTACGCAAAAGTAAAAAATCAAGGTATGTTAGCAAACGCATTTACATTTAACTATACATTTAATGGTGTCCTTGGTACTGCAATAAATAGACCAGGTGTTCCATTTAATACAGTTGATAGTTTAGGCTTTACCCCAACACCAACAGCCCGTGGTACATTTACTACAGCTACAACTATAGTTTCTGTTGGTGATACTACTAATATTTTAAACAATGCTAATACAAACTTTAAAACATTAGTTTACCCTGATCCAATGATCAAAATTAGATATGATAATGGTGCCAATTTACAATCAACATTTATTGGCTTTGGCGCAACAACTCCAAAACCTTTAACAGCAGCAGTAAGATTTAAAGCAACTGAAAACATGCGTTTAGCAAATATCGATGCTTTATATCGTAACGAAGCAAATTCAGATTCAATAACTGTAAAAGTATGGGCAGCAGGCGCAGATAGTTTAGCTCCTGGAACTCTTATTTATGTTAAGAAATTTGCCGGTGAAAATTACATCAACTCAGGTGATGCAGGCGCATATGTTACCTTACCATTAGGTAATAACGCACCTACTTTCTTAACAGACCAAACATATTGGGTTGGTATTCAATTCTCATCAGCAGTAACTTATCCAATGGGAGCTCATAATACCGGATTTACAGCCGGACACAGTTTCTTAACAAATAATGACACATTGTGGTCACCTTTAGTAATAACAACTGAACGTGCTTGGATGTTGCGTGTTGTTGGTATTTCATATACTCCTCCACAGTACAATACATTATGGCAACGCAGTAAAGCACAAAATAATCTTCCTACTTGGTTTACAATAACTCATTTGGAAAGAGGATTAGCTTTTGGAAATACAACAACTCCAACTGAATCAAATCCACGTTTATTTGTTGCTTCGCGTAATGCAGGCACATTTGTAAAAATAATGGATGCTACAACCGGAAATGATGTTGGTGATTTAAATACAACCGGTGTAACCGGCGGTACATATTCAATTAATGATGTTGACTGTTCAGTTGATGGTAAAATATTTGCAGGAAATTTAACTACTAATGCTTCTACAAGCGCATTTAAATTGTATATGTGGGATAACGAAGCAGCAGTTCCTGTAAACATTGTTACTTATTTAGGTACTGATGCAGTTCGTTTGGGTGATAAAATTACAGTTGCCGGAGATTTTAGCGCCGGAACAGCAGTAATTTATGCAGCTTCTGCAACAAGCGGTATCCAAAAAATCTACAAATTTACAATGACAAGTGGTGCATTTACTTCAGTTCCTACTGTTATTAGTTTAAGTGATAACCAATCAGGTACTCCTACAAGTGCATCTGTTGGTCCATTACCAAATGGAGATTTTTATTGGAAAGCTACCGGATTTAGATTGAAAAAATATCAGGCTGACGGTACTTTGATTGATACTGTTTCTACAACAATATTATCAGCAAGTGCAAACGCAGTTAGATATATTGGTGAAGTTGGTAATAACGAATTTGTTGCTGTATTCCAATACGGAGCTGGCAACGAAAATTGTAAAATTATGCAATTACCAAAAACAGCAATACATAATGCAACAATTTTTGATGTTACACCATCTTTAGGTATCAATCCTAATACAAATGGTTCCGGTGACATAGCATTTAAATTAAATGCAGATGGTAGTGCTGATATTTTTGTTCTTTCAACAAACAATGGTTTTGGTGCTTATAGAACAACTACACCAATCCCTGTTGAATTAACTTCTTTAGTTGCTTCGTCAAATGACGGTGTTGTTACTTTAAGTTGGATTACTGCAACTGAAGTAAATAGTAAAGAATATGTTATTGAAAGAAAATCCGGAAGTTCATGGGTTTCTGTTGGCAGAGTAAATGCAGCCGGTACAACCACTGAACCAAGAGAATATACTTTCACAGAAAAAGTTAACGGTACAGGAAATGTTTCGTACAGATTAAAAATGATTGATCTTGATGGTACATTTGCATATAGCGCAGTTGTTGAAGTTGAATTAAGTGTTCCGGGTACATTCTCGTTATCACAGAACTATCCAAACCCATTTAACCCAACTACACGCGTTAATTATAGCATCCCTGTTGATAGTAAAGTAACATTTGAATTGTATGATATTACAGGTCAAAGAGTTGCTACATTGTTTAATACAGAAGTTAAAGCCGGTTTCTATACATTAGATATTTCTGCTGATAATTATAAATTAGCAAGCGGTGTTTATATTTATAGAATGACAGCTACATCATTAACTAATGGTAAAAACTTTGTAAACAGTAAGAAATTTGTATTATTGAAGTAATGATATTTATTTCATAAACAAAAAAAGGCTGCCTCAAAAGGGCAGCCTTTTTTAATATATAAAATAAAAGATTACATGTTTTTAGCGCATCTGAAACCAATCATGCTATTGCGTTTATGCGGTGCCAATCGATGTCTGTTAGAAAGGCGTAAAAAATAGCTGTCATTAAAAAATGAACCACCGCGTAAAACCTTTAGTGATCCGCTTGATGGTCCTTTGGGGTTGTTTTCAATTCGTTCAAAATAAAACATTTCATTATACCAATCGTTACACCATTCCCAAACATTTCCGCACATATCATAAATATCCAATTCGTTAGGTTTTTTTAATCCAATTGGCATTGGATTTTCGGTATTCCTGCAATACCAGGCAATTTCATTTGGGTCATTGCCGCCGCAAAAATTAAACGAAGAAGACTTAATACCACCTCGTGCTGCATATTCCCATTCGGCTTCCGTAGGAAGTCGTTTTCCAACCCATTTGGCATATTCAAGAGCTTCTTCCCATGAAACATTTACCATTGGATTGTTTTCATTATACTCCCAATCCGGTAATTGAGGGAATTCCTTGCCAACTGAACCGCAATACAAATAAAATTGTCCCATCGTAACCGGAAATTTATCCAGCCAAAAACTGTTTACAAATACATTATGCACCGGCATCTCATCGGATTCACCCTCGTTACTGCCCATATTAAATCCTCCACCCTCAATTAACACCATTCCACGTCTTTCTTTCTGGGGTACTCCATCTTCATAAATTTGCGACATACTATTTCCTCCAAAAATATAAATATATATAAATAAAAATTAAAGTAAAAATCAAGTGGGATTTTAATTAAATAGTTGTGTAATCAAATATAAATAAAATTCCAATCGTTATTGTTCCTTTCCGCGAGATGAACAGGTTGTGTGAAAATTGGGGAATAATCGCAAATAATGGGAACTCATCCATCGACTCAGCAAACTCCGCTGAGTACACCGCCTTCTCTTAAAAATAGAAGGGGAGTGACTGTAAAAACATATATAACAATGAGTTGTAAGGATTTGTGTCTCCTCTCTTTTTAAGCAATGCTGTCAACTTAAGGATTATCTATTCTTCATTCTTACAATGCAACCCACTTACGGGGTTGTGGTTCTTTTTTTAGCGTTCAGGCTACTGATATGAAACCCCATTCGGGGTTTTTTAATATAATGCTTTAATACAAATTGAAATTTAAATACTGAAAATCAATTTATTGCGTAATAACGCTGAAAGCGTTACATATCATTAGACCGCGGAACCATTAAAACCGGTTTCAACCCCCGAAAGTGGGGTTGCATAAAATGGAGTAATTTGCTTAAGTTGACAACATTGCTTTTTAAAAGAGGAGATTAAGAGGTGAGTTCGTTTTTGAATTTTAACACTATCTCTTTAAGCTGGGGATCTGGAAAAAGAAAATATTGGGTTTTAACCCAAGCATAATAATAGTGAACGATAATGAAAATTAACAGAAAACATGCCATTCCCCAATTTTAACACAGTCTGTGAATCTCGCTCTACAAATTAAATACGCACCATGCTAATGAATTACTATACTTTATCATGAAATATCATTCTCAATTAATTGCAACTTATTTTAATTGTAGTTCGAGCTTCAGTTCGAAAACTTGTTTTTATTAAGTTTCCAAATAGTTTATGGTTCATTACGCAATCTGTATAGGTCACAAATATTTGTGTATAATATTTTTGAAAAAATAAGTAATTTAAAGTGATATATATCAACTTAGGTTGTATTACTAAAATATTTGTACTAAAATTGCAGAACTATTTCCTTTTTTTTACGACTTAATGATAAACAATTAAATTTATTTGGTTATGAATAGTATTACATATTTACTTAATTCGGAAAACGATACTCAAAACGAGTATTATTTGTGCGTTAAAAATTTTACCGATGAATTGTTAAACAATACAGATAATGAATTTGATAAATTATTAAATAGGTATATGTTATTTGTAAAAAATAATAATTTGGAAAATATTAGAAGCAAAGAAGAATATTTATATGATTTATTGATGGTTGGAGTTGTTTGGTCGTTATACATTAATAATGCATTAAATTTGTCATATTTTAATTACAAAATATTTTTAGGCTTAATCAAGTTACGCCGTGTAAATGAACAAACAAAAAGAAATGCAGATTATGTTAGAGGATTATTAGCTACTTTGTTTTTGACTGTGCAAAAAAATAATAATTTGTCAGCAAACTTGTCGGTTAAGAAAAAAATAATCAAACTTATCCACTGGATGGATGCCACAAATGAATTTAGAGAAGAGGTTAAACGAGCTGAATTATTTTTAAAATATGTAGATACTATGTCCGAAAAACAAAGCAACTTGTTGATTTTGAAAATTATTAATTATGCAAATTCCTTTGGGCAAAACGCAAAAAAAATATTGGGTGTTTATACCAAAAATGTTGATGAATTCCATAACAAAAACTTAAAGAATTATAAGTGGAAAGAGGATTATATTTTTTGCGGCCGTTCGGAAATTGAATATCATTTAAGTATGGTTGGTGCTGAATTAATGAATAGGGCGTTTAGCAACGATTTTTATAATACAGCAGAAAGAGCTTTGTTATTGCCTGCATGTATGCGCCTAAAACAAGATGGAAGTTGTAAAGCCGTCAAAAAAGGGTTGGATCTTATTTGTACGGGATGTACAGCCGGATGTAGTATTAATAAATATCGTAAGGCAGGAACTGAGCAGAATTTTAGTGTTCATGTTATTCCACACTCGTCTGATTTTTCAGAATGGTTAAAAAAATGGGCCGTTGGTAAAAACATTGGCGTAATTGGTGTCGCATGTCCATTAAATTTAATAACAGGTGGTCTTGAATTAAAAGCCCTTGACATACCGGCACAATGTTTATTGTTGGATTATTGCGGATGCAAAAATCATTGGTCGGAAATTGCAATTCCCACAAATATTAACGAAGAACAGCTTAAAATAGTACTCAAAGAAATATAAATCATCTAATTAGTATGGTTAAAAAGTGCAAAATATAAAATTCTTTACTTGATGTGGAACAAATACTTATTACATGTTTAAAATATTCTGTAATTAGTTATTAAATAATTAATTAGATGCAGAAAATAGTTTTTATTTAAAAAATTTTTTGTAAATTGATGCATCAGTATTTTTATTTCTAATTTGCAAAAAGTGTATTTGTAATAAGTTGGAGAAATAAGTGAAAAGTACTTTTGTATTTGATGAAGAAACAATGAATGAAATAAACGAATATGATATTAGTAATATTCGTTCAAAAATACATGAAATGGATTCCCTCGATGACCGTATTGCATTTCTGGAATTATCAATTGAAAAAGTTAATGAATCACTTTATATAATTACTACTGATCTTGAAGAATTTTTTTCAGAAGAGGGGAGCAACGATCAAGATACACAAAAAAATATTTCCGTTGCCAATTATAAACAGTTAGTATTACGTAATTCTAGATTTTTTTTGGTTGAAGAACTAATAATTTGGAAAAACGAACTTATTAATCAACTTAAAATTGAATTGGCAGAACTAAAAAAACAGCTGAATCCATAAAAAGTGTTTTTAGTTTAACCAATTCTATCAATAAATAATCCTGCAAATTACTCGTTATTAATAATATGCAGCCCAAATTTAGAAACAAAAAAAAACCTCTTTCACAAAACTAATGTAAAAGAGGTTCTAATTAAAAATTAAAATATATAATTAATAACCATCATCGTTTAAAACAACTTTACCTTTAAATACTCTATAAACATATATTGTATAACCTAACACAATAGGTACACCAATTAACGCCATTATAAGCATAACCATTAAAGTATTTTGTGATGATGAAGCATTATAAATTGTCAAACTGTATTTTTCTAAATTTATACTTGAAGGTGCCAATCGAGGGAAAAGTGATAAAGCGGAAAGCAATATCATTGTTCCAATCATAACTGAAGAAGCAATAAATGTTAATCCGGCTTTTTTGGCTTTTAATCCTATTGGAATATATATAATTGAAGCAACCAAAACTAAAGTTAAAATATAAAACAAAGGATTTGAAAAACTATTTGCAAATAAATAATTTGAACCAATAAAAGCATAAATAGTAGCTAAAATATATAAAATTAAAAATATAAAATAACTGTTTTTTGCCCAATTAAACATTTTAACTTGTTGGTCGCCGCCGGATTTTAATGTCATATAAACAGCACCATGCATAATAAACATAAATAATCCAACCAATCCAACCAAAACGGAAAATGGATTTAATAAAGTAAAAAAGTTGCCATAATATTGAGCATTTTCACCAATCGGAATTCCATGTAAAATATTGCCAAATGCTACTCCATATAACAAAGCGGGAAGAAAACTTCCAAATACAAAAGCCATATCCCAAATCTTTTTCATTTGATCGTCATGCGAGTGTTTCCTAAATTCAAATGAAACAGCTCTTGCAATTAGGCCAAATAAAAGTAAAACCAATGCTAAATAATATCCGCTGAAAACAGTAGCATAAACAACAGGAAAAGCAGCAAAAATAGCTCCGCCGCCTGTTAATAACCATACCTCATTACCATCCCAAACCGGACCTACGGCATTTAAATTTACTCTTTTTTCATTATCGTTTTTTGCAAAAAAATGTAAAATGCCAACACCTAAATCAAAACCATCAAGTATAGCATATCCAATAATTAATATGCCCACCAATAAAAACCATATTATATTAAGGTCAATCATGCTGTAACCTCCTTAGATTTAATAAAATTTGGACCTCTGTCTATTTCTTTTTTTAGGAAGTGGAACAAGAATACAAAAAGAAAAATATCAATAAGCGCAAATAAAATTATTGAAAATAATACTTCACCGGCGGGAACACTAAACGAAATAGCATCGCGGGTTTTCATTAGTTTCCAAACTATCCAGGGCTGTCTGCCAACTTCCGCGGCAATCCACCCTAATTGGCAGGCAATTAAAGGAAGCGGAATTGACCAAACTAAAAGTTTTAAGAATTTTTTGCTTGTATACAGAGTATTTCTTTTTAACTTGAAAACAGCAATACCCATAACAAAAATAAAATACATTCCTAATACAACCATATTATGATAAGAGACAAAAGTTAAAAACAAAGGTGGAATGTTTTCGCGAGGGAACTCATTTATACCTTTGATTTTTGCATTCATATCACCAAAAGCAAGCCAGCTTAAAACACCGGGAATTTCTATTTTTGCTTTTAACTGAGGGGGCTTATCTGTTGGAAAGGCAAATAAAACAACGGCAGCTGCGTCTTGTGTTGTGTATAAACCTTGAATGGCAGCAAATTTTTCGGGTTGAGTTTTTGCAACTTGTCTGCCATGTTCATGTCCAAAGGGAAATACTTCCAATAGGGAAACAATAAATCCAAAAATTACAGCTACTTTAAGCGATTTTTTCATTAAATCGACATCTTTATTTTTTAAAATAAGGTATGCAGAAATACCGGCCATAAAAAAGGCACCTGTTATTAAAGCTGCATCAACTGTGTGAAAATATCTAATTAGTGAAGATGGATTAAATACTGCACCCCAAAAATCATTTAATTCGGCGCGAACATATTTTAATGCGGAATGTTCCATTGCGGCAAACGCTTCATTCGAAATAATTTCGCCGGTTTTCATATTTTTTAAGATATAACCGGTTGGAGTTTGCTGCCATGAATTAGCCACAATAATCCAAAAAGCTGATAGAGTTGCGCCAAATGCGACCATTAACGATGAGAACCAATGCACACCTTTGGAAACCTTATTTCGTCCAAATAAATATAGTCCCAAAAAAGTTGATTCAAGGAAAAAAGCAAAAATACCTTCAGCTGCTAAAGGAGCACCAAAAATATCTCCTACAAATTTGCTGTATTCAGCCCAATTTGTACCAAACTGAAATTCCATGACTATTCCTGTAGCCACGCCTACACCAAAAACTAAACCTAATAATTTACCAAAAAATTTGCCAAGTTTAACATAGGCTTCTTCTTTTCTTTTCCATCCAAAGGTTTCAAGTATAAATATTAACCATGCTAAACCAATCGAAATGGGTGGAAAAAGAAAATGAAATCCTACTGTCATTGCAAATTGAATACGACCTAACAATACAGGATCCAACATTTTTTTACTCCTTATAAAAAATGAAAATAATTATAAATTAGTATTTAATGAATTAATAATTAAATCAGTTGTTAAACAAGATTTATTCTTTTTATTTAATAAAACAAGATTAGATAGTGTTTTACTTTGTAATAAATTTCGTACTAAATTTTGAGCTTCACTCCACACAGCATGAATTGCACACCAATTAGTCCGGTGACAAAAATCAGGTTCAAAAAAACATTTATTAAAAAATATTTGTCCATCAATTGCTTCTATTATTTCTAATAAACTAATTTCTTCGGCTGGACGTAATAGTTTTACACCACCGCCAATACCCCTAATTGATTCGATTAAACCTGCTTTTGTAAGTGTAGAAAGGATTTTGCGTAAAAATGGTTTAGGAATTTGAGCATCATTGGCAATTTGCGAAGTTTGAAAAAGTAAACCAAAAGGTTTTTCAGCTATAAATAACATTGCCCGTACTGCATATTCTCCGGCTATAGTAATTTGCATATTTTTTCACTTTTTTTTGTGTAATATAATACTTTTTTACACAAAAGAAGATAAAAATTATCTACTTTATAAAAAAATATTTTATTTTTCGTTGTTTATATTGTTATTCGAATTTATTATATTCAATACGATAATGAAAAATTCAATTTTTATCTAAAATTTACTTTCGTCAGGGTTATCAACAATGGAAATAACCGATAAAAAAGCACGTAGAATATTACAGATACTTATTGCCATATTTATTATTGTTAGTTTAGGAATAATTATTATTGCCGGAATTTATTATTCTAATTATCAAAAACATCACATTACCGGAGTGGAAGAACAACTTTCACTAATAGCTTCGCTGAAAGTAAGTGAACTAGAACAATATAAAAAAGAAAGGTTTGATGATGTAAAAGTATTTTTTAAAAATGAATATTTTTCAAAAGTCGTTGAAAATTACATAACTGACGTAAACAATCCTAATTCAAAAAAGGTGTTAAATACTTGGCTTAGTAATTTTAACGAAACAAAAAAATACGATAAAATTACATTATTTGATACCGATAGCAACCCAATATTTATGTTACCGGATACAAATAAACTGGTTTCGGAGCATGTATTTAATAAAATAAAAATAGTCGGCTCTATTAAGGAAATTATTTTTGATGATTTTTATATAAATGATAAAAATAATAAAATCTATTTAAATGTTTTTGTTCCTATTTTAAGCGAAAATCAAAAAAGAAAAACAATTGGTGTTATTGCATTTCGAATTAACCCGGAAACATACTTATATCCCTTGTTATCAAAATGGCCTATTCCTACACTTACAGGTGAAACGTTGTTGATAGAAGGAAGAAAAAACGAAGTTGTTTTTTTAAATAATTTAAAATTTAACAAACATGCTGCGTTAAAATTAAAAATACCCTTAAGCAAACGAAATATTCCCGCTGTTGAAGCCATGCATAAAAAAACAGGAATATTTTTGGGGAATGATTATCGTGGAGTTGAAGTTGTTTCTTACATTAAAAAAGTATCCAAATCGCCCTGGTATTTAATTGCCAAAATAGATCAGTCGGAAATTAATGGTCCGTTAATTTCAAGGCTGCGGCAATTAGTTTTCCTTATTTTTGTGTTTATTGGAGGTACTGGGTTTGGTTTGGGGTTTATTTGGAAAAGACAAATAGCATCATTCATGCAAAAAAAGATAAACGACTCCAAGGCACTGGAGATTAGTGAATTTAGACTTAGCAGAGCTGAAAAGGTAGCAGGATTTGGAAACTGGGAAATTGATTTAAACAATAAAACAGTATATGCTTCCGATGGAGCTGTTGAAATATATGGATTTAATGGAAATAACGCCAAATTAGAAGAAATTCTTGTTTTACCTTTAAGTGAGTACAGAGAAAAGTTAGACAAAGAATTAAAGGATTTAATAACCCACCATAAACCATACAGTATTGAATTTAAAATAAAACGAAGTTCAGATAATAAAATAATAGATATTCATTCAACAGCTGTTTATAATGCCGAACAAAATAAAGTATTTGGTGTTATTCAGGATATTACCTATAGAAAAATAAATGAAGAAAATTTAAGAAAAACAGAAGAAAGACTTCGGTTAGCACTGGAAGCGGGAAGTGAAGGCATTTGGGATTGGGATATTAAAAATAATACTTTGTATTGGAGTCCTCGTGCATTTATGCTGCTTGGGTACGAATATAATGAATTTGAATTAGATTATAAAAAATGGGCCGATTTAGTTCATCCTGATGATAAAGAAAAAACATTTACTTTATTTAATGATAAAATCAATTCCGATTATAAAAATTTTATTGTTGAATATCGGCTAAAAAAAAAGACCGGCGGTTATTTATGGGTAAAAGACAGCGGAAATGGAACAAAATCCGATAACAATGAATCAATAAGAATTCTTGGTACCCGAACCGATATTAATGGAAGGAAACTTGCAGAATTAGAATTAAAAAAAATTGAATGGATGTTATCAAAAAAATCCATTCAGCATATACAACTTAACGATTTTGAACAAGAATACACTGATTTAACAGAATTAAATAAAGACGGGTTAATTAAAAATTCAATTGCAAAAGATTTATTGTATGATATTTCCAATGATTATCTAAAAATGCTGGAAACTTCATCATCCATAAATGAAATTAATGGTGACTTTGCTTTTGGAGTGTTTTCTTCAAAATGGTGCCGTTTTTTAGATAATGCTTCATTTACTTTATGCGGGGCCAAGTCAGTTAAAGATGCAGACAATTGTGAAAAATGGTTGTGTCATCAATCGTGCAGAAAAAATATTTCTAAACTTGTTGGCCAGACCAGGCAAATAGTTGATATTAAATGTGCCGGTGGACTTGGATTATATGCTGTTCCAATTTTTGCCGGTAGAGATGTAGTTGGTAGTATTAGTTTTGCTTATGGTGATCCCCCGAAGGATAAAGAAACACTAAATACTTTGGCGGAGAAGTATAATGTTAATATTGAAAAATTGGCAGCTATAAGCAGCAGTTACGACAGCCGACCTGAGTATATAATTGATTTGGCAAAAGAAAGATTGGAATCTTCTTCACGTTTAATAAGTGCTTTAGTTGAAAGAACAAAAACAGAAAAAGAATTATTCGAAAATCAGGAAAAATATAAAAGTTTAATTGAAAGCTCAGGTTCGGTAATAGTTTTGTCGGACTATAACGGATTAATAATTTATCTTAACAATATTGCGGCAAACAGTTTTCACCAATCAGCAGAGAATCTAATTGGTAAAAATTTAGAACAATTATTTCCGCCGGAGGTATATAATGGATATATATCTAATATCCGGCATGTGATTGATAATGAGAACGGAATTATTGAAGAATCGGAGTCTTTTATTCTTGGAAAATCGCATTGGTTTAGAGCAAGTATTCAGCCGGTAAAAAATAGTGATGGAAAAATAAATGCGGCATTAATAAATTCTACTGATATAACTGAGCAAAAAATTGCCGAAGAAAAACTTAAAGAAAGTCAATCGCAGTTTATTCAATTTATGCACCATCTTCCTGCCGGGGCATTTATTAAAGATGAAAACAGTAAGACTATTTTTGTAAATAAATTTTTAGAGGATGCATTTAATGCTCAAACTTGGATAGGCAGATCACCAAAAGAAATGTTCCCTTCGGAAATTGGGGAAGCTATGATGGCCGATGACAAGGATGCAATAGAAAAAAAATATAAACGTGTAATTGAATTTGTTCCACATAATGATGGAAAGATCCATTTTTATGAAACGCATAAGTTTGCAATTTTACGGGAGGGTTTGGATTCGTTGCTGGGTGGTATTGCTTTGGATATTACCGAAAGGAAACAAGCTGAGGAATCGCTTAGGGAAATGCGACTTAGACAGGAAGCTATTTTAGCTGCCGTGCCCGATATAATAATTGAAGTTGATATTAATAAATTTTACACTTGGGTTAATAAAGCGGGTTTGGAATTTTTTGGAAAAAATATTGTTGGAGAACCTGCAATAAAATATTCAATTAATCAAAACGATATTTTTAAATTTGATTATCAAATTAATAATAATAAAAGCATTTATTATGTTGAAGACACCCACTACAGAGCCGATAAAACAGAACGGATTTTTGGCTGGTGGTGTAAATTACTTTTTGACGAAGATGGAATTTTAAAAGGTTGTTTGGCAACTGCACGTGATATAACCGAGATGAAAAAAAATGAAATGGAAATTAAAACGCTTAATGCTGAACTTGATAAAAGAGTAATGGAAAGAACCGCTCAACTTGAATCGGCAAACAAAGAACTTGAGGCATTTACTTATTCGGTTTCGCACGATTTACGTTCACCGCTGCGTGCAATTGATGGATTTTCAAGAATTTTATTGGAAGATTATACAAATATTTTAGATCCGGAAGGAATTAGATTATTTAATGTAATCAGAACAAATACGCAAAAAATGGATCAGCTTATTACAGATTTGCTTTTACTATCGCGTGTTAACAGGGGTGACTTAAACTTATTACCAATTAATATGACTGCCTTAGTTGAAAGAATATATTATGAAAATATTCAGGAAGAGACCAGGCAAAAATTTGAGTTTACACTTCATCCGCTATTAGAATTTAGAGGTGATGAAATTTTATTTAGACAAGTTTGGGTTAATTTAATCTCAAATGCTATAAAATATACATTGCCCAAAGGGTCAAGGCAAATTGAAATTGGCAGTTATTTGCAAAATATGAATATAATTTATTATATTAAAGATTCAGGTGTAGGATTTAATCCTGAATATGCAGGTAAATTATTTGGTGTTTTCCAAAGATTGCATAAAACTGAAGAATTTGAAGGAACAGGCGTTGGTCTTGCCGTTGTTAAGCGTATTATTGAAAGACACGGGGGCACAATTTGGGCCGAAAGCAAGTTAAATGAAGGAGCAACTTTTTATATTTCTGTTCCTAAATGGTAAATAAAACATAATATTACTAAATAACATATTTTTATAAACTGGAGAAAAAATGGAAGATAAGGTACCAGTTGAAATTTTATTAGTTGAAGATAATCCAAACGATGCCGAATTAGCTATACGCGCTTTAAAGAAAAATCGAATTGTTAATAATTTAGTGCTTGTTACCGATGGTGAAGAAGCTTTGGAGTTTATTTTTGCAAAAGGAAAATTTAATCAAAGAGATATTAACAATATACCAAGATTAATTTTGCTTGACCTAAAATTACCAAAGGTTGATGGAATGGAAGTTTTAAGAGAAATTAAAAATAATCCTATCACAAAAATTATTCCTGTAGTTATATTAACTTCTTCCAAAGAAGAAAAAGATGTAATTGAAAGTTATAAACTTGGAGTAAATAGCTACATTGTTAAACCGGTCGATTTTGACAAATTTGTTGAAGCAGTAAGAGAACTTGGTTTATATTGGTTAGTTCTAAATCAAATGCCGCCAAAAGATTAAAAAAAAGCGGGAGTAAACTCCCGCTATAAATAGGAACATCACTAAAAGTTGTGAACATTAGGCGTATTTATCAACAACTGACCCTTTTTTTAGGGAACTGTATTCGGTTGAATTTTTGGGCTGGCTGTCTTTAGCCATCTCAAGAACCATTCGAATTAATTTTTCGCTGGAAGAATCTGATAACCTTGCATCCTTTACAGGTAAGCTGTCAGCAGTTTCCGTAATTTCGGGCCGCTTTTTAGTCTGTCCTATAACTCCATAAGATCCGATATCGGAAATCACTTTGTTTATTTCCATATTGCAGCCTCCATGCTTTTGTTCCTATTGGAAATAACTTCCTGCTTTATTATCGAAAAAAAATCCAAATTATTTAATTAAAAATCCAAAATTCTTATTTTTTTTACTCAAACTATTTCTTTTTTGTTCCTCATTAAAGCAGAAGTTTTAAATTTTGACTATATTTAAATTAGTAAAACAAAATTATTAGTTATTTACCAAAACACTTTAATTAAATTAGCAGGAAAATTTTATGCTTAGATTTTACAAAATAGCTGTATTAATGTTTTTTGTTTTTTCTTTTGTTACTGCACAAACTACAAAAATAAACCCAAACGTTATTAATAAGTTAAATAATTTAGGGAATGAAGAAAAAGTTTTGGTTTGGGCGTTTTTTGCCGATAAAGGAAACGATTTGGAACGGTTTTATGCAGATCCTTTATTGGCTTTAAGTCAAAAATCAATAAACAGACGTGCAAAATTACATAGTTTTGAACGTGGAATAGATTATTTGGATATTCCAGTTAGTTTGGAATATCAAAAAATAATAACCAACTCAGGAATTATAATTAAAAATAAATCGCGTTGGTTAAACGGAATTAGCTGTTACGTAACACAGCAGCAGTTAAGTTTATTAACTAATTTTAGTTTTGTTAAAAATATTGAATTAGTTGAAAAATACAATTCGATTAAAAAAATTAAAACTAATTTTACTGAAAACAGTGTAACATACAAACCTAAGGGGATTTATACATACAATTATGGTGAATCTTTTACCCAATTGCAGCAAATAAATGTACCCGCGGTTCATGAACTTGGAATAAAGGGACAAGGTATTGTTGTTGGTGTGCTTGATGCCGGTTTTAGTAATCTTCCTCACGAAGCTTTTGCCACCATGGATATTATTGCGGCTTATGACTTTGTTAATCATGATCCTAACGTAGGTGATGGAAATGATATGGGCGAGGGTTCACACGGAACTGAAACACTTTCTACAATTGGCGGTTTTAAAGATGGAAAGTTGATAGGTCCTGCTTTTGGTGCAAGTTTTATTTTAGCAAAAACCGAAAATACCGATAGCGAAACTCCTGTTGAAGAAGATAACTGGATTGCTGGTATTGAATGGATGGATAGTATTGGTGTAGATGTTACTTCTACTTCATTAGGATATATCGATTTTGATTCACCATACCAAGGTTATACATGGCAGAGTATGAACGGCAATACATGCAGAATTACTATTGCTGCCGATTTAGCTGTTTCACGTGGTATTGTTTGTGTTAACTCAGCCGGTAACGAAGGATCAAATTCATCGCACAATACTTTAGGCGCTCCTGCCGATGGCGACAGTGTTATTTCCATTGGAGCGGTTTCATCCGATGGTTCAAGAGTTTCTTTCAGCAGTGTAGGCCCTACAGTTGACGGCAGAATTAAACCCGATGTTATGGCAATGGGTTCCAATGTCCGTGTTGCAAGTCCAACTAATGTTTCAGGGTACACAAACAGTGACGGAACATCATTTAGCGGGCCGTTAGCAGGCGGTGTTGCTGCTTTAATCCTTTCGGCATGTCCAACATTAACCCCTATGCAGGTAAGGGATGCTATGCGTAATACAGCATCGTTGCATAATAGTCCGAATAATGAATACGGATGGGGAATCTTAGATGCTCTTGCAGCAATTAATTATTTTAGAGTACAAATAACTCATTCACCTTTAACCGATACTGAAAATCCAAACCGCCAGCATAAAGTAACTGTAAAGTTTACAAGTGAACTACCTCTTACACAAAGCAGTTTGTATTTACTTTATTCTGTAAATAATGGTGTATCTTACGATTCTACTGCATTTGTTCAAGGATCACCCGCCGGATTTTATAACGCTGTTATTCCTGTTACATCAAACAATATTGTTGTAAAATATTATATTAAAGCAAAAAACAGCAGTAATGTTTATTCGTATCTGCCTCAAAATGCGCCGGTTAGCGTATTTTCGTTTAAGGTGGGTGCCGATACAACTCCTCCGGTAGTTGTTCATAGTGCACTTGGTCCTCAATCGTATTATACTTGGCCGTCAAAGGTTGAAGCAGTTGTTACCGATAATTTGGCAATGAAACAAGTTTATGTAAAATTTAAAATTAATAATGTCGATTATCCTGATTTTAATTTAATTAAAGATGCTGCATCAAACGTATATTCGGCTTATTTTCCTGTACCTCAATCAACGGTAAGTGTAGGTGATGTTGTTTTGTACAAAATTATTGCAATTGATTCCGCTTTAACACCTAACGTTGTTAACGTTCCGGCATCAGGATATAATTCTTTTAATTTAGCTAATGTAATAATTTATTCAAATAATTTTGACACCAATAACGGTAATTTAACAGGAACCAACGATTGGCAATGGGGAACAACAGTAAGTCCTTATCCAACATCGCACAGCGGAACAAAATTGTGGGGAACTAAATTAGTTTCCGACTATACTCAAGGGCCGTTGCTTTCTACTTTGGAAACACCTGTAATGCAGGTTGTTGAAAATAACGCAACCGTTACTTTTTGGCATTGGTACAGTTTTGAATCGAGTTATGACGGCGGGAATGTAAAATTATCAAAAAACGGTGGACCATATACTTTAATTACGCCTGTTGGCGGTTATCCCGGAACAATTTCAAGTTCTTATGAAAATCCGCTTGGAGGACAAGCTGCTTATGTAATTTCCTCAAATTGGGTACAAGCTCAATTTAATTTAAGCGGTATTGTTTCAGCAGGCGATAATATAAAATTACGTTTTGAATTCGGTTCGGATGCATCGATTGTTGAAAAAGGCTGGTATATTGATGACCTTGCTTTTACCGGAGTAGGAATGATAGTTCCTGTTGAACTTACAAGTTTTAACGCTATTTATACCAACAATAAAGTTGAATTAAACTGGAAAACAGCAACCGAAGAAAACAATTCGGGTTTTGATATTGAAGCTAGCAGTGATGGAATTAGTTTTGAAAAAATAGGTTTTGTTCCCGGTTTTGGTACAACTACCGAAATTCATACTTATAATTTTGCCGATACTAGAAACTTAAACTCAACTAATTATTACAGATTAAAACAGTTCGATTATGACGGTACAATTAGTCTTTCACAAGTTGTTGAAGTTAATACCGGAAATAATTTTGAATATGCTTTGGAACAAAATTATCCAAATCCGTTTAATCCTTCAACCAAAATTAGTTTTTCGTTAAAAGAAGAAGGACAGGTTAATTTGTATGTTTACGATATTTTGGGCGCAAAAGTAGCCGATTTAGTAAACGGTACAATGAAAGCAGGAAAACATGACGTAGTGTTAAATGCTGCACAATATGGTTTAACAAGCGGTATTTATTTTATCACTTTGGAAGCCGGAAGTATTCGTAAAACAATTAAATCTATTTTAATGAAATAGGAAAATAATTTTGAATTTTTAATTCTAAATTTTTAATTAAAAGATTTAAACAAAAGCCGTAAATAAATAAAATTGTTTACGGTTTTTTTTATAGTTTTGTACACGAGCAAAAAATACTTTTTTATTTTACGTGATACAAAAAATGTTATTTATAAAATAATTTTAACCATAGATAGATAAAAAAATGTCAAATATAAATAAAATATTTCAATTAATAATTATTGTTTTATTTATAACCTATCACATTAAAGGTGAAGTAAGATATATAAGTAAAACTGGGGGCAGTATTGCTCCTTATATATCATGGCAAACTGCATGTGATAGTATTCAAAAATGTATAAATTTTTGTAATACCGGGGATACTATCTATGTTGATAGAGGAATTTATAAAGAAGTGCTTGAAGTGCAAAATAAGGACTTAACAATTATTGGTGTTGATTCGGATGAGTGTATTATTGACGGATCAAATATTATCGGTACTGTTTATCAATATGTTATGTGTTATTTTAATCAATCAAATATAGAACTGCAAAATTTAAAATTTACTTTTAAAAGATATAATGAATATAAATATTATTATGCATTATTATTTAATTTAGGAGAAGGGATCGTCAATAACTGTATTTTTGATTCGACGGCTTGTTGTATCAGCTTCATCTCCGGTGGGAAAGTAAATAATTCGTTTTTAAAGAATTCCGAATCTTCTATTGAAATAAATTCTTATATTGGAAAAGTATCTACTGTTACAAATTCACTATTTACATTTAGTGATAATTCATCTGTTTTGCATGGAATTTCTGATAACTTGGGCAGCGGAAAATTTGACATTTCCAATAATATTATGTTAATGTCACCTTCTTCAACTTATAGCAATCCAATAGAAATTGTTACTGATTCAAGAGTAGAAATAAAGAATAATTTGTTCTATGGTTTTAGAAGCGGGGTAGAATTATATACCACAAATTTGAACCAATTGGATACAAATTATGTAATAAATAATGTTTTCTCAAATATTGCTGCTTATTGTATTATTACAGGCAACCTGCCTAAAGAATACGAAATAAAAAACAATATATTCTCACATTCAACAAAAGGAATTTATACATATAGTTATAAATCAAAATCGGACTATAATCTGTTTTATGATATACAAGGGGCATTATATACAAATATGCCAAAAGGAGAACACGATTTTATAGCCGATCCAATGTTTGTAAATGACACATCGGCAATATTTGGGGGAACTTACAATTACAAACTTCAAAAATATTCACCTGCAATTAACGCAGGTGACCCGGGTATTTTTGATATTGACGGTTCAAGGAGTGATATAGGAATGTATGGCGGCCCTCTTGGCATTAAATATTATTATCAAGATTTACCACCTAAAATTGTAACAGGGTTAATCGGTGTATTTGAACAAAATTCAAATGTGGTAAAACTAACTTGGAAAAAGTGCGATGCGGCTGATTTTAAGAGTTATAAAATTTATAAAGATATAAATCCCAATTTTACAATTGATTCAACTAAACTGATTGCTGTCACTCGTAATAAGTATTATTACGATTCATTATCAAAAGGTTCACTAAAAGTATATTATAAAGTAACCGCTGTTGATAGTACGGAAAATGAAAGTATACCAAGTAACGAAATAAACGTTACAATAACAGACGTAAGCGAGGTAAACATAACACCAAATTATAATTACGAATTATATCAAAATTACCCCAATCCGTTTAACCCAGCAACAACAATAAGCTACAGCTTAAAAGAACCGGGTGAAGTAAGAATTAAATTATATACCATTACAGGCGAATTGATAAAAACTATTATTGAAGGCTCCAAAAGCAAAGGATATAATGAAACCAAAATAGATTTAAGTAATTATAGCAGCGGAGTTTATTTATATAAATTGGAAGTAACAGGTGCGGGTAAAATACCAGTTTTTAATGATTTAAAGAAAATGGTTTATTTAAAATAGGAAAGCAATTATTAATTTTGAATTAAAAGATTAAAAACAAAAGCCGTAAATAAGTAAAATTATTTACGGTTTTTTTTATGCGGTAATATGTAATAAGTTACGGAATTTATTAAAATATCTAATCTTTTAAGTATATAAAATTATGGAACCAAATTAATACATAATAAAATCCAATAAAAACGTATTAAATGTTAAAAAATAATGTTAAATTGATTTAATATTAAATAGAAAATTGTTATTTTGTTACAGTTAAAATGATAAATAAAATATTATATAAATAAATTTTAGAGTGGAAAATGTTGGCTTATTTATTATCAATATTATCTCTTTTTACAAGTTTAATAACCCAGGATGCAGAAATTAAGTTTGAAAAAAACTTAAATTTAAAAGAGAAAGCAATTAACATTGGTGATGTTTCTAACATATATGTTGACGAGTATTTTAATTATTATGTGTTGGATATTGATAACAAAAAAGTAATAGTATTTAATTCGAATATTGATCTTGTAAAAAAAATACCTGCCGAAAACACAACAAAATTATTTGATACACCGGTTGATTTGGCAGTGTTAAAAGACGGTACAATTTTAGTGCTTGATAAGGGATTAAAAAAGGTAATAATATTAAACAATGCGGGCGAAAAATTAAGCGAATTTGGCACATCAGGCAGCGACCTTGGCAATTTTGATACTCCGGCACAAATTGAAGTTGATTATTACGGTAATATTTATGTGCTGGATACCGGCAATAAAACAATAATAAAATTTAATCAGCAGGGTTTATACCGCGGTTCAATAAGTGTTAAAAATCCTATCTCATTTGCTGTTTCAACGGACCAAACTATTCATGTACTTGTTAATAATGACGATATAAATACAATTCAAGTTTTTACCAAAGAATTAACATTAAAAAATCAATTGGCTTTACGGGCATTAAAAGAACCAACCGATTTAGTAATTAACAGATTTAATGAATATTATGTTGTTGATTACGATCAGGGGAGTGTATTCCAGTTTGACAGTTTGGGAAAACAAATTAATCAAAAAATTGGTATTAAAGGAAGCAATGCAAACGTAGGTACATTTGCGGAGCCTAAAAAAATATGTTATCAATATGTAAATGATAAAGATGATAGGATTTATGTTTATGATGATAAATTTGTTTCAATTCAATCGTTTGATAATATTATTAAAATCGACCGGAAAAAATTAATTGCTCCTCAGGTAAAACTTGATGTGCAATTTCTTGAATCCGCAAAAATAGATCCATATAAGTTTTTAGCTATTAATAACGATATATTTTATTATATACTGCCCGATAATACATTACTTGCCAAAAGAGGAAACGAAGAAGTATTTAGAATAACAAAACAAACAACCAAACAAAAAAACATTACTTTATCCGAACCAATATCAATTGCGGTAAATAACAATAAAATGTATGTTGTTGATGAAAGCGAAGATGCAGTATTAATGTTTGATGCAAAAACAGGTGATTATGTCTCCCGTTTTGGCGAATCCGGCAGCAACGACGGTCAGTTAAACAGTCCCAATAGTATTGCTACCGATATTAATGGAAAAGTTTATGTAAGTGATTACAAAAACAGCCGCATTAATGTTTATAATGAACAGGGAATGTATATATCAAAAATAATAGTTCCAAATGCAAGACCATTAAAAATTGCAAGCACGTTATCAAATGTTTTATATGTTTTGTTGGAAAATAAAAAAAGTATTTATTTTATTGACATAGAAAAAAGCAGACTTGAATCTTTATCTGTTACTTCACTTCAGCCCGATTATGAAATAACAACTATAGCCGCAATAGATCAAAATATTTTGCTTGCATACGATGAAAATTTTGGTGTTATCTATGTTTTTGACAATTATAAAAAAGTGTCGGAATTCCTTTCAAAAGGGGAAGGGACAACACAAATGAAAACTGTTAACAGTTTAAGTGTTAATTTATTGGCAAATATAATTTATGTTGGAACCAAAGACTTAAATTTTAGTAAAGTATATAAATTATTAATTCCTCCTTTTACTCCTTCGGATGTTAAATTAACGGTAAATAATAACGGTTATGCCGAAATTATTTGGAAAGGGGACGAACAGCGTGCTGCATATTACAGAATCTATAGAAAAAAAGATGAGGACAAGGATTTTCAATTATACACTAAATCGACAGAGCCAAAAATAACCATAGAAACTCCAATGGAATTTGTATATCAATATTCTATTGTTGGGGTTTCAAAAGATGAATTGGTTAGTGCTAATTCCGATAAGGTAACCGATGAATTTTCGTATTTATTGTTTCTAAAAGATTATCAGCCTCAACAAGCTATAAAAAAACTTGAAACAATGAAAGAGCTAAATCCAACCGGAGTTATTACGCGTATAAGTTTAATATATCGTGATTTAATTGAAAAATACCGCGCCGATAAAAATTACGAAATGGTTATCAGTACATTGCAGGAAATTATTAAAATTAAACCGGAAGATCTTGATTCGTATATAGAACTTGCAAATGCTTATAAAGCGTTGTTAAAGTTTAGCGACGGTATAAAAGTATTAACAGATGCAAAAAACAAATTTTCGGATAATGCCAATGTTTATTTAAGTTTAATTCGTTTAAGTTACTTAAATAAAGAGTATACTAATACAATTGGAATCTGTAAAGAAGCATTGGTAAAATTTTCGGATAATGAAAAAATATTGGTAAGTTTAGCTGAATCTTATGTAAGCAATAATCAAAAAGAAGAAGGTTTGCAGATTTATAAAGATTTGGCTTTAAAGACAGGAAAAGAAAGTTATTATATTTTAGCCGGTAAATTACTTTTGCAGGCTGGAAAAACAGATGACGCAATCAGCTTATATACACAAGCACAAAACACTAACGTTGCAGGCGCGGAATTAAATGCTGCTTTAACAGAAGCTTTTATTGCCAAAGAAAAATATGCCGATGCAATTATGCAGATTGAAAAATCTATAACGGCAGATTCAAAAACAGCTAAATATTTTTACTTGCTCGGACTTGCTCATTCTAAAAACAGAAATAAAAAAGTTGCAATTGAATCCTTTAATAAAGCTGTTCAATTAGACAGCACACAGGCTGATTTTTATTTAGCGCTTGGCAATGATTTGGAAATTTCCAATAATACACCACAAGCAACAATAGCTTACGAAAAAGCTTTTACTTTAGCACCAAATAATCCGGCTGTTTTGTTTAGCCTTGGTAAAGTTTATTTAGACCAAAAAAAATATGATTATGCTTGCAGGCTTTTAATTGACGCAAATAAATTATTACCTGAAAACGCTGAAATAAAAACCTGTTTGGATAAAGCACTTATTACAAGAGATAAATTTAATGCCAAACGTGATCCAATTGAAATAGATAAAATAGTTTTAGATGATCTTTTCCCAACTTTATTTAATTATTATAAAAATCAGCCAATCGGTTCAATTACTATTTTTAATACCAAAAATGAAGCTTTTGAGGATATTAAAATTGAAATATCCTCTGCTGAATTATTGGATGAATCGGCAGTAATTAATGTTTCGTTATTGCTACCAAATGATTTTAAAGAAAATTTAATTTATTTAAAACTTAAAGAAATTTTGTTAAAAAAATCGATGGATGGAGTTAAGGATTACACCCTTAATTTTACTATTACATATAAACAAAAAGAACAAGAAAAACGAATTACTGAAAAGCGTACAATAAAGCTTAACTCATTAAATTCTATTTCATGGGAAGATAAAAAACATTTGGCAGGGTTTATTTATCCTAATGATGAAAGTATCCGCAGTTTTATTACCGGAAATATAATTAGTAAATTCAGCGATATTACATTAGCTAATCCGAATATTCCTAAACCTCTAATACAGACTATGCAAATCTGGGAATATTTAAGAGCGTTAAATTTAACTTATGTTCAAGATCCCAACACCTCATACAAAGTAGTTTCCGAATCGAAGGCTATTGATTATGTTCAATTTGCTTCTCAAACTTTAGAACGTAAATCGGGTGATTGTGATGATTTGGTAACTTTAATGTGTACTTGTTTGGAAACTATTGGCATTAGTACAGCTGTACTTGACGTTCCCGGGCATGTTTTTATGGCCTTTGATGCAGGATTAAGTGCTGAAAAACTAATGGAAACCGGAATTAATGAAAATAGTTTAATTATTAAGAATAATAAAGTTTGGATTCCTTTAGAAACAACGGTTATTGGTAAAAATTCGTTTAACGAATCGTGGGATGCCGGAATAAAAAGGTATTTGGAAACTTTAAAAAGCAATCAGCGTTTAGAACTTATTGAAGTAAAAAATGCATCCGATTCTTATTCTCCTATTCAATATCCCGGTGCACCATTTGGAACAAATGTTGTGCCCGATTATGATGGAGTAAAAGCAAAAATAAACGAAAATATAGCTAAATTTACAAAATCAACCACTCAAAATATTGAAGTAGAATTACAGGCTATATTACAAAAATATCCTAAAAACACTTATGTTTCGGATAAATTAGGTTTGTATTATGCCCGTAATGGTAAATTTCCACAAGCCGAAATTCAGTTTTTAAATGTTTTGGTTGAAGACAAATTGGATTTAGTAGCATTAATTAGTTTAGGAAATGTTTATTATATACTTAAAAATTACGACAAAGCCGAATCGTATTACGGCAGAGCGGTTTTAATTGATGAAAATAATGCGGGATTGTTGGTAAATATGGCACGATTATATCTTGCAATGGGTAAACAAGTAAAAGCTAAAGAGTGTTTATCCAAAGCAGAAAAAATTAATCCCGATATTACTACACAATACGCTGAATTAATAAAAAGATTTAATTAATGGGGATAAAATGAAAAGTAAAATTATTTTTATGGTTTTTCTTTTTGTGTTAAGTGTTGTAATGCTTAATGCACAAACAACAGTTGGGAAGGTAAGTTTTTTATTAGGGCAGGCTCAAAGTGCGGTTGAAGGAACAAATAACTGGGAAAATTTAAAGATGAGTTCCAAAATTGCCAGCAATCATGTGTTAAAGCTGATTGACGATACAGAAATGGAAATTACTTGGGATAACGGCGAAACAACCGAAATAAGCGGTCCAAAAACAGTTAAAGTAACCGAGTTATTAAAAGGTTTAAAGGTTCAAACAGGCTGGCTGGATAGAGTAAAGAAAAAAGTTGGTATATTGTTAACCGATAATGAAAACGCTAACGTACGGGGCGTTGCCGGTGTTAGAAGAACTGAAGTTAACATAGAAGCAAAAGACTCGTTATATTGGCAGCCATTACAGGAAACAAACTTTAATGACGGATATGCCGCTTTTAAGGATAACAATTTTGAAAGAGCCAGTGAACTTTTTGAAAAAGTTGTAATGCAAAATCCGTTAGGAAAACAGGCCGAAATAGCAAGAGCTTGTTTGGTAACAATTTATACCGAATTAAAAAATACAACAAAAGCCAACCAGCATTTGGAAGCTTTTTTACGCGATTTCCCTGACAGTGAACTGCTTTCTATTATGAAGGAAAGTAAAAAATAATTTATGAAATCGGAAAAGATTAAAACTTTTTTAAAGTTTTACGTAATTTCGGTTTTGCTTTTTGTACTTTTTGTACAAATACCATTTATTCGCTCTTTTTTAACAAGAGCGGATCTTTTTTTTAATGATATACATTTTAATATTAAAGAATTTGACGATAAAAAAATAAATGATATTGTTATAATTGATATTGATGAAAAGAGTATCAATAAATTAGGACGTTTTTCATCATGGCCGCTTGAGTATTACGGAAAAGCAGTTGATTATGCAGCCCAAGGTGGTGCAAAACTTATTGCGTTTGATATATTTTTTACCGAACCGGACAGATTAAATAAAAATATTGTAAACTTATATGTAAACAATCTAAAGGGCAAATTTAAGGTCGATTCCACCACATTAAGCGATATTATTAAATCATTAGATACTGAACATGAATTTGCATATTCGTTAAAAAAATCGAACCGGACTGTATTGGCTGCGTTTGATGATTTTAATATAGAAGAATTTAAAAAAGTTGATCTGCCTGATAATTTAACCCGATTTAATATAGATACCACACAATATATTCCAAAATTTAAGCAATTTAATTCTCCAAATTTTCCAATTACTTCTCTGGCAACGGCATCACACAAACTTGGCTTTGCACATATTTCTCCTGACGACGACGGTACTACACGTCATTATGATACGTTTTTTAAGTATGATAATAAACTTGTTGTAAACTTTAGTATGCAGCTTGTTTTGGATTATTTAGGCATCGATTCGGTTTCGTTTACAAGAACCAATGCTGTTTTGTATAATAAAAAAAATGTTAAATTAGAAATTCCAATTGATGAAAACGGAAAAACTCCGTTAAATTTTTATGGTAAAAAGAAACAATTTAGGTACATATCATTTAGTGATGTTGTAAGACACAGAATAGATCCATCATTTTTTGAAAATAAAATTGTATTAATAGGCAGTTCGGCTATTGGGCTGCGTGACCTTAAAACAATACCAATTGATGATAATTATCCGGGTATTGAATTACACGCTACATTTATTTATAATGCCTTGCAAAATAATTTTATTACAAGTCCTTCATTATTAACACGATTGTTTTTATCAATTTTTGTTATATCATTATGTTTATTTGTATTTTGGCGTTTTGATGTAATTTGGAATATTGTAATATTTCCGGTTATTGCGGGTTTTATTTTGGCAGGTGTTCACGTATTGTTTGAAACTTCAAACATGTTAATTGACCAAAGTTATTTAATTTTATTTGAAATTTTATCTTTTATGTCAATTCTTGTATTTAAGTATCAAACAGAATTTAAAGAGAAACAAAAAATTAAAAAAACATTTGCAAAATATGTTTCATCCTCAATTATTAACGAAATGCTTGAACATCCCGAAAAATTAACACTTGGCGGTGAAATTAAAACCGTTACGGCATTATTTTCGGATATTCAAAATTTTACAAATATTTCCGAAAAAATATCTCCGGCCGAATTAACCGATTTCCTTAAAAAATATATGACAGCATTAACACAAATTGTATATGATAAAGGCGGAATGCTTGATAAATATATAGGTGATTCAATTGTAGCCTTATTTGGTGTTCCGGTTGAGTTGGAAAACCACTCCGTATTTGCTTGTGAATGTGTTTTGGCAATGCAAAAAAAATCGCAGGAAATTATTGATAATTTCCCAAATAAACATTTGCGCGGCATTAAAACCCGCTTTGGATTAAATACCGGCTCGATGATTTGCGGAAATATGGGCAGCGAACAACTTTTTGATTATACCGGAATTGGTGATAATATGAATTTAGCTTCCAGACTGGAAGCAATTAATAAATTTTATGGTACCGAAATTGTAATTGCTGAATCAACCCGATCGTTTTTGGATGGTAGTTTTATTGTACGCGAATTGGATAAAGTTGCCGTAAAAGGAAAATCGAACGGTGTTGTAATTTATGAACTTATTGGTAAAAAAGAAGATTTGCTAAATAATTTAGATCAAATAAATTTTAAGATAAATAAATATCAATCGGCCCTTAATTTTTATTATGCAGGGAATTGGATTGAAGCAGAAAAAGGGTTTGCCGAATATTTAGAAAGTTATAAAGATGACAAATCCGCAATAGCTATTTACTCAAGAGTAATGAGATTTAAAGAAAACCCTCCAATTGATTGGGACGGCGTTTGCCGAATGGAAAGCAAATAAACTAAATTATTTTAGCTTCTTATCTAAAAACCCTTTTATTATTTCATTTACAAATTCAAAATTTTCTAATGGACACATGTGTCCCGCTTTTGGTACAATAACAAATTCGGAATTTGGTATTTGCTTATGAATTTCGCGCATTACATCAGGCGGAGTTAATGCATCAAATTTTCCAACAATAACTAAAGATGGAATGTTAATATTTTTGAGGAAATCTTCAGTTGAAGTACGGCTTAAAATTGCATATTGCGCACCTTTTACTCCAATTGGATCCTGACTTTTAGCTCTGGCAGTTAACATTTTTAACAATTGCGGATTGTTTTGGATTGTTTCAGTACATAATGTATTAGGGATAAATGTATTGATAAATTTTTCCAGACCTTCAACATTTATTTGATTTATTGCCTCACCGCGTTTAATTTTTGCAGCGTTGTCATCGGGACTTGCTTTAGTATCGCAAAGAATCAAACCGTTAAATCTATTAATATTTTTTTCAACTGCTCGCAGCGCAATGTAACCGCCCATAGATAAACCGCATAACACAACCTTGTCTAAGTTTAAGTCATCCAAAATTGAAAACAAATCGTTTACATAAAATTCCATTGTATATTGGCCGTCGCCTACATAACTTTGTCCTAATCCACGGCAATCGTATGCAATAATGTGATAATCGTTTTGAAGAGCATTTATTTGATGTTCCCACATCCTGTGATCAAAGGGGAACCCATGTACAAAAACTACAGTTGGATTTACAGGATTTCCGAATTCATAGACAGTCAGATTGTTTATTATAAGTCGCATTTTATTACCTCAAAATTATATAAAACTTTAAATTGTAAAATTTTGTTAATAAACTATACATAAATTTAACATTTTGACAATTAAATAATAATAAAATTTAAATTATTATAAAAATTATATTTTTTTATTGCATAATTATGCAAAATTGTTAAATTACACTTTTAAATTAAATAAGTAAATTTATATCAATAAAAATTTCTCTATATGACATTTGAAAACATTATCTTCGAATCACGCAGCAGTCATTCATGCGGACTTCCTTTAAAAAAAGAAGCTCAACATTATATTGACAAATTGCTGCAGTTGTTATTCCCGCAATTTTCGGATACCGTTTATTATAATGCGGAAGAGATAAAATCCGAATTAAATTTATTAAAAAAAGATTTAAAGCATTTATTATGCTCATTATCCTTTGAAGAAAAATTAGACGAGCAAACAATTGCGGATAAGTTTTTTGAAAAAATACCCGAAGTTTATGAAAAACTTTTATTGGATTCGGAAGCAATATATAAAGGTGATCCTGCCGCGTACAGTATAAACGAAGTTATATTAGCCTATCCTGGATTTTTGGCAATTACTATCTACCGTTTTGCTCACGAATTATATGTATTAAAAGTACCTGTTTTACCGCGTATAATTTCGGAATATGCACACCAAATTACGGGTGTTGATATTCATCCGGGAGCCGCAATAGGAATATCATTTTGTATTGATCATGGTACCGGAATAGTAATTGGTGAAACTACTGTTATTGGTGATAATGTAAAAATATATCAAGGTGTTACATTAGGAGCGTTAAGTGTGTCAAAAAGACTTGCTAATACTAAACGTCATCCAACAATTGAAGATGGTGTTGTAATTTATTCACAAGCAGTAATTTTGGGCGGAAAAACTGTTATAGGTCAAAACAGTACAATTGGCGGTAATGTATGGATTACAGAAAGCGTACCGGAAAATTCAATTGTATATAACAGGAGCAAAATTGGGTTTAAAAATGATAAAATTACAGCTGAATTATTAGACTTTAACATTTAATTATTAAGGAGTAACTATGAAAGTAAATAATGTATTGGAACTTATTGGTAATACACCGGTTGTAAAAATTAATAATTTGTTTCCTAAAACTTTTAATGTTTGGTTGAAATTAGAAAAAAGCAATCCCGGTGGAAGTATAAAAGATAGAATTGCATTAAAAATGATTGAAGAAGCCGAAAAAAGAGGCGATATAAATAAAGATACCGTAATAATTGAACCAACAAGCGGAAATACCGGAGTTGGTCTTGCAATGGTTTGTGCGGTAAAAGGATATAAATTGATTCTTGTAATGCCCGAATCTATGTCAATTGAAAGACGTAAATTAATGTCGGCATACGGGGCAACATTTGAATTAACTCCAAAAGAAAAAGGAATGAAAGGAGCCATTGCAAAAGCTGCTGAATTGTTAAGTGAAAAAGAAAATTCGTGGACACCACAGCAATTTGAAAATGTTGATAATGTAGCAGCACATATTGAAAACACAGCTTTAGAATTAGTTAATGATTTCCCCGATGGAATAGATTATTTAATTACCGGAGTTGGTACAGGTGGTCATCTAAGCGGATGCGCAAAAGTACTAAAAGAAAAATTTCCTTCAATAAAAGTATTTGCTGTTGAACCTGAACAATCGCCTGTAATAAGCGGCGGATCGCCAAGTCCTCATCCTTTGCAGGGGATTGGTGCAGGATTTATTCCTAAAAATTTATATACTGATTTATTGGATGGTGTTATTACTGTAAGTAAAAACGAAGCATACGATTTTGCGGCTAATACAGCAAAAAAAGAAGGAATTTTGGTTGGAATTTCAACAGGAGCATCTTTGGCAGCTATTAATAAAAAATTAAGCCAAATACCGGAAGGCAAAACTATTGTTACATTTAATTATGATACCGGAGAAAGATACCTATCTATTGAAGGATTATTTTAGAAATATTTTGTATTTCTATTGATTATAAAAATTTTCTGATTTATCTTTAATATTAGTGCATAATTTACAGTGTGGAGTTTATGAGTATTCCAAATCTTACTCATTTTTATTTAGACAAGGAATCGGATTTTTACTTACCTGAAATAACTTATTTTGCTAATGGAAAAGTTAAATCAGAAAAATATTTTACTGATGGGCAAAAACTTGTTCAAGAAAAGATTTATAATGAAACAGGTACGTTAATTGAAATTATAAATTATGTATCCAGCGGTCAAAATAAAATCCTTTATTTTGATAATGAAGTTACCGATAAAAGAAGCGGTATTGCTTTAACATATCATGAAAACGGAAAAGTACAAAGCCAGCGTTATTTTGTTGATGGTAAAATTCATTGGCAGGAAAAAATATTCAGCGAATCGGGACAACTGCTGGAGTTTATTACATACGATAAGGGGGGTAAAAGCGGTCCTTATATTATGTACAATGAACGAGGGAATAAAATAAAAGAAATAAACTACGAAGATAACTCACCAAATGGTCTTACAAAATACTACTACGATAATGGACAGTTAAAAGCTGAAGTGATTTATAAAGACGGCAAAAAAAATGGCACTACAAAAATATTTTATAACAACGGAACATTAAAAGTTGTTGAAAATAATAGAGATGATATACGAGAAGGCGTAACAAAAACATATTATGAAAGCGGCGGTATTAAAGAGGAATGGTATTTTTCCAAAGGTGAACCGGAAGGAAACAATAAATTCTTTTATAAAAGTGGTGCGTTGTTTGGTTCAAAAAATTATAAAGAAGGTAAAGAAGAGGGTCTGACTCAATTATTTTATGAAAATGGTATAATAAAAGAAGAAATAAATTATTTAGAGGGCAAAAAACATGGTTCTAACAAAATTTACGATTCATCCGGTAAGTTGATTAAAGAGTTTGTATTTACCGGTGGTGTATGCGAAAAAGAAGTTGAACCAACCTTAGAAAAAGTGATAATTCCTGTTATAACAAAACCTGTTGAGCACGTAAGAACATTTAAGGAAAAAACTATATTAACAATGAATTATATGGCTGTTTCGGCTTTTATATTAGCAATAATTTATTTGATTTATTTTTTACTTATTTCTGTTTAAACAAACAATTTCAATCCTAAAACAATACCAATTTTCAGGTACAAATTTAATTATTTAATTTTCTTAATTTTTTATTGTGTGATTATATGAAAAAGATTTTAATGATTATGATGTTAGTAAACATTTGTATTTTAACAAATGCTGAGGAAAAAAGCTGGATACGAATTAATCAAGTTGGTTATTTAACCAATGATATTAAAACAGCAGTTATGGTATCTAAAGAAAATTTAAGTATTAACGAATTTTTTGTGTACGATTATTTTACGGACGAATTAGTTTTTAGATCGAATAGAATAATAAAATTTTATAATTATGCTGCTTTTAACGAAGGGTACCGATTTAATTTTGATAACCTGAAAACAATTGGTTCCTATTATATTAAAGTCGGAAATATAAAATCGCCCATGTTTAGAATAGGGAACGATGTATATAACGGCAGTGCCGATTTTTTATTAAATTACTTAAGGCAGCAACGATGCGGATATAATCCGTTTTTAAAAGATTCTTGTCATACACATGACGGTTTTGCTATTTACAAACCGGGTTCGGAAATGGAACATATTAATGCAATAGGCGGCTGGCACGATGCAAGCGATTATTTGCAATATGTTACAACATCGGCAACTACCGCTTACCAAATGATGTTTGCGTATTCACAGAATCCTTCATCGTTTAGCGATAAATTTGATAAAAACGGCAATAAAGGGAAAAACAACATTCCTGATATTTTAGATGAAGCAAAATGGGGATTGGATTGGCTGTTAAAAATGAATCCCAACAAAAATGAATATTATAACCAAATTGCCGATGATAGAGATCATGCCGGATTTAGACTTCCCAATAAAGATTCGGTAAACTATGGAAAAGGATTGGAAAGACCTGTATATTTTATTGACGGGAAAATACAAGGTTTATTTGGTTATAAAAATCGTACAACGGGTTCGGCTTCATCAATTGCAAAATTTGCAAGTACTTTTTCGTTAGGTGCAATGTTGTTTAAAAATATTGATTCTTCATATTCTGTTTTGTTAAATCAAAAAGCAATTGACGCATATAATTACGCTAAATCAAACCCGGGTTATTGCCAAACCGCTCCCGGTAAAGCACCTTATTTTTATGAAGAAGAAAACTATACCGATGATATGCAGCTTGCTGCGGCTCAGTTGTACAAATTAACCGATAATAAATTATATTACAACGATATTTTGGTGTTTGGGGAAAAAGAAAAATATACCCCATGGATGGGTAAAGATACCGCCCGTCATTATCAATGGTATCCATTTGTAAATTTATCAAATTATATAGCTGCAAATAATAACAACATTACTGCCAATAAAGATTTGTTCAACTTATATATGAAAGAAGGGTTGGAAAAAATTTATCAAAAGGGAAAAGAGAATCCGTTTTTTATTGGGGTGCCTTTTATCTGGTGTTCAAACAATTTAGTTTTGGCAGCTATAACATTAAGCAGATTATATTATAATTCCTCCAAAGATTCAAAATATCTTGAAATGGAAACATCCCTGCGCGATTGGCTTTTGGGCTGCAACCCTTGGGGTGTAAGTATGATTATCGGTATGCCCGAAGATGGAAGATATCCTTTGGATCCCCATTCGTCTTTAGCTCATTTGTATAATTATAAACTTACCGGGGGACTTGTTGACGGTCCTGTTTATGGAGCAATATTTAATAATTTAAAATGGCTTAAAATTGTTAATGGTGATGAATTTGAAGAATTTCAATCGAAATTAGTTGTTTATCACGATGATTTTGGTGATTACAGCACAAACGAACCAACAATGGACGGAACAGCCGGACTGACATATTATTTTGGTCAAATGCAGGCCGAAGGCGAAAAATATAAAAATTTATCAAAACTTACGGTTAACAACGGCGCAATAATTAGAACCGATAAAACCAAAAAACAAATAAATCTTGTGTTTACAGCTCACGAGTTTGTTGATGGTTACGAAACAATTTTAAAAGTTTTAAATAAACATAATATTAAGGTCTCATTTTTCTTTACAGGTGATCTTTACAGAAACGAAAAAAACGCCCAAATGATTAAAACATTAAAAGAAAACGGAAATTATTTAGGCGGTCATTCCAATAAACATATTTTATATGCCACTTGGGAAGATAGAGATTCGACACTTGTTACAAAAGAAGAATTAATTAACGATATTGAAGGTAATTATAAAGAGATGGCCAAATTTGGAATTACCAAAAAGGATGCTCCTTTTTATTTGCCTCCGTTTGAATGGCACAATAAACAAACTTGCAAATGGGCGGAAGAATACGGCGTACAAATGGTCAATATTTCTCCGGGTACGGGAATTAATCAGGATTGGACAATACCGGTGCCTGACAGTAAATATTACAGCAGTGATGAATTATTGGAAAAATTTTATAAATACGAAAAAACAGATCCAAACGGTTTAAATGGATTTATTTTATTAATTCATTTTGGAACAGATCCGCGCAGAACCGATAAATTATATGATCATTTAGACGAAATGATTACAAATTTAAAAGCTATGGGATATGAGTTTACTAAAATTAATGAAACTATAAATTAAATATTTCTTAAAAAGGGGAAAAATGCAAAAGTTAAAAGTATTTCTTTTTATTGCAATAGCGTTACCATTATTAAACTTTTCGTTAATTAATAAATCAAAAGAACCTATACCCGATGGTATGGTATTAGTTGAAGGCGGAAGTTTTAAAATGGGTGCTGAAGGTGAACCGGCTCAGGAAGATGAGTCCCCAATACATAAGGTAACCGTTTCCTCTTTTTATATGGATATATATGAAGTTACAATAGCTGATTTTGAAAAATTTGTTAATGAAACAAAATACATTACCGAATCGGAAAAAGACGGTTTTGTTAATGATTATGATGAAGAATTAGGATGGGTTACAAAAGAAGGAATTAACTGGAGATATGATTCGAGGAGTGAATTAATTCCAAAAGAAGAATATAACCGTCCAGTTACAAATGTAAGCTGGAACGATGCAGCTGCTTATGCATTATGGAAAGGGAAAAGATTACCTACCGAAGCGGAGCTGGAATATGCTACAAAAGGCGGCAATAAAAGTAAAGATTTTATTTATTGTGGAAGTAATAATATAGATGAGGTTGCTTGGTACGAAACCAACAGCGGTAATAAAACACATAAAGTTGGTCAAAAATTGCCAAACGAACTTGGTATATACGATTTAGCAGGCAACGCTTGGGAATGGTGTTCCGATTATTATGACGGAATTTATTATTCAACCAGTCCTGAAAAAAATCCTTTAGGCCCGGAAACAGGTGATACCAGATGTATACGCGGCGGTTCGTTTGAATCAACACCGGAAGGAATGCGAAATTCTGGTTATAGAAATAATCAGGCACAAGATATTAAGTTTTATACCTATGGTTTTAGATGTGTTCAGGATACAGAGAAAAAAGAAAAAAAAGACAATGATTAAAAAGACCGATAAAACCGAAAATAAAATTGAAACAAAAACAGAAGTAAAAAAGGATGTCAAAACAAGTCCAAAAGCTTCCGCAGTAAAAGCCAAATAGGACCGGAATTAAAAGAAATTTTGAATTTTGAATTCTTAATTTTTAATTAAAACATTTGGGGCGGTAATTTAATGTTACCGTCCATTATCTGTATCACAAACAGCCAAATAGTTAATTATAATCATCATCTAAATTTATATCCAATACAAAAAACAAAGGGGATATATTCTAATAATTGCAATTGAATTTAATTGTAGAGCAAGCTTCAGCTTGCGGATTAAAACATTTAAACCGCATGTTTTAATTATGCAGATGACCACAGATAAGAAATTTTTAATTCTTAATTCTCAATTTTTAATTAAAACATCCAAACACAGATATAAAGCAATTAGTAGCAATAAAAACCCCACATAACACGGCAATATTATATATAATAAAATAAATCCTGAAAGGATGAAATTTTTATAGCAACAATAATCCCCCGCAAAAATAAACCCGGAACGGGTGACATTAAAATTTGATAAAAATTTATTTTTTGTTTATTAAAATTATATCTATTTTACAATATAAATATATTGGTTAATTGCGGCCCAATAAAACATCTCTGGATAGGCGGCAAAAATTATTGCTTATTATAAATTAGGGCTTTATTATGGCACAAGATCTACTCCCCATAACTTACAAATACAAAATAAAAGCAGATGATTTTGTTAAATTATTTTTAGCTGATGATGATAAGTTTGAAGAATTAAAAAAAGAGTTGGGGGTTGAAGGAGTGGAGAGGTTAACTTGTAATGAATTAAATATAAAGTTCCAGTCGGATTCTGGGTATGCAACAAATGAATTTAATAATCAAAAAATAATTTTTGTTTCCAATACCGACATAGTTGGAAATTTATTTATTAATAATATTAAAAAAAGTAACAGGTATCCCCTATTTTTTTATAAATCAAGATTGGCAATTATATATGTTGAAAGATCAGAATTAAAAAATATTAATAATGAAAATTCGAGGACATTTTACTTCGTTGATTCGATAACGAATAATTTTAACATTGACAGAAGCGTTTTGGGGAATATCGAAATAAGTCGAAACAGTAAAGTTGGAGATATTAATTTTACTAATTCAGAAATGGAATCTTTTGTTTTGTATAAAAATTCTTTGATGGGACAATTTGATATAATTAATAGTAAATTAAAACAGATAATTCTTTCCAAACATGCAGAAATAGGAGATTTTAATTTAAAGAACAGTAGTATTAAAAAAATAATCGTAGAAGAAAATTCGGTAATTGGAATTCTTGATATTAGTTCTTCGAGCTTTATTGGGAACATTTATATTAATGATAGCATAATTAGTCATTTGAATCTTATAAAAAGTTCAATTGGTGATACCATGGTAAAAAAAAGTAGTACTAATAATTTTTACTTTGAAAATTGTAATACAGGCGATTTTTGTTTTATGCAAAGCATAATTAAGCGTTTTTATGCTGATAATTTATGTTGTTCCTTTTTAGTCTCATCGTCAGTATTTTCAATCTTGTTATTGAAAAATTGTAATATCCCTTCTTTTCGTTTAGAACTGGCCTCTAAACTTGAAGTATGTATTATTGATGGACAAATAAATTTACTAAATTTATCAAGTACTATTATTAACCAAAATACAATTATTACTATTGAAGGGACAATTATTAATGTGATTAATATGGAGAAATTAACTATACTCGGTAATTTATACTTTAGGCGAATTGAAAAAGCAAAATCACTTATTGAATGGTATCATTCTAACACAGAAGAGTCGGATTTTTTAGAACTCAATAAATTATTGAAGAAGAGATATATGGATTTTTCTAAAAAATTAAATAACGCTTTCAACTATCCAACAATCCGTATCTCTCAATCATCATTAGGTAAAACAGAATTTTCCGACTGCCCGCTAAACGATTTTGAATTTCAATTTAATAATTCTAATATCTCTAACTGTTTTATTACGGGTGGTACAATACCTGATGATGTTAAAATTGTTAACGCAAAAGGCGAAATAATAGAAACCGGTGCGGAGATGTATAACCAAAAAGCTTCCTTTTATAACCAGTTAAAAAGGATATTTGAAGCGGGCGGTGATATTTACAGAGCAACTCAGTTTCAGGCAAAGTGGGCAAAGCAGCAAGAGAAATATTTATGGCGGAAAATTGTAGATAATATTAAAAATATTTGGCAATTAAATGGATGGTTTTTAGCAATACTTAAAATTCTTATAATACCTATAAAGGTAATTGCACAGGATATGTTTGTTTTTATTTTTAATAAATTATCAAACAACCATGGCGAAAGTTGGTTGAAGGCTTTGGGATTTACCATCACAACAGCAATTCTTTTTTATATTCTTTACTTGTGGTCAATAGGTAGGTGCTTTAACGGGAACGAATTTGATAAAACATTGGTGAATGGTTTTTTTGATTTTATTAATCCTGTTAATAAGACAGATTTGATCGAAAGAAATTATGAAACAACTTTTTGGACACCATTATGGTTGTTGTTGGGTAAAATATTTGTAGGTGTTGGTACATACAAGTTTTTAAGTGCATTTAGAAAACATAGTAAACGGTAAAAATTGTTTGTGGTTGTTGGGGAGGGTGAGATTTGCTAACATTTAATTAAATCATAGTTCAAGACAATATAATAAATTTTATAAAGCCAAAAAATCAGCGTTAATCTGCAAAATCTGTGTAATCAGTGTTCTATTGTATAAAATCAATTTCACCGCCTCCGGGGTTCAGGGTTGTATGGGTGTCGGTTATTCTACAATAATGCCATCCCTTCAGGATTGAAAGCAAAACAATTGCCAGCAAGCAAACAAATCATAATAATCATATTAATCACACAAATCACAGTTCAGACAATGTTTTTACATGGTGCATCTCCGAAGCACGATTGTGCCAGAGTTGGTTATTGGTTACAGACATTGTACATCGCTGATGCACAAAATATTGTCGGTATTCAAATCACCTGCGGCGCAGGTGCATATTTGTAACCACAAAAACCCCCATACAAAACCGCCTACAGCGTAGGCGCATGTGTTTTTTGTATGTTAGAAATATAGATGATGTGTTGATTGAATAAATGATGAAAAAACAAATATCATATAAATCACACAAATCATATAAATCATAGTTCAGACAATATCGTTGATTAAATAAAGCCAAAAATCAGCGTAAATCTGCAAAATCTGTGTAATCAGCGTTCCATGATTTTGTTTAAAAAGAATAGGCAACTACTCCGTAGTTGTGGGGATTATTTGGGGTGTTTTTGTGTTACAAACAGACTTCTTCTCCGAAGAAGGTTTGATATGATGAAAGAAGATGGCCATTTTGTTTAAATGGTTTATAAAATCATAACAATCATATAAATCACAAAAATCACAGTTCAAACAATATTTTTAAATAGTGCATCTCCGAAGCACGTTTGTACCCGAGTTGGTTACAGGTTATAGACATTGTACATCGCTGATGTACAAAATATTGTCAGTATTCAAACCACGTGCGGCGCAGGTGCATATTTGTAACCACAAAACCCCCACACAAAATCGCCTACAGCGTAGGCGCACATGTTTTTTTGTATGTTAGAAATGTAGATGATGTGTTGATTGAATAAATGATGAAAAAGTAAATATCATATAAATCACACAAATCATAAAAATCACAGTTCAGACAATATCATTGATTAAATTAAGCCAAAAATCAGCGTTAATCCGCTAAATCCGCGTCATCAGCGTTCAAAGATTATGTTTAAAAAGAATAGGCAACTACGCTGTAGTTGTGGGGATTATTTGGGGTGTTTTTGTGTTACAAACAGACTTCTTCTCCGAAGAAGGTTTGATATGATGAAAGTAGAAGCCCATTCTGTTTAAATGGTTTATAAATTCATAATAATCATTAAAATCACAAAAACCATAGTTTGTGCAATCTTTTAATTCATCATTCATAATTCACAATTCATAATTTTCTTTTAATTAATGTCGCCGCCTTCAGGGCTTATATATTTTTTCTTTCCGTTTTTCTACAATCGTTACGTCCCGTCGGGACTAAAACAAAAAAGAAATAATCACATAAATCATTAAAATCAAAAAAATCATGGTTCAGACAATTATCAATTCTCAAAATCAAGGTAATCCTTCAATCCTTTAATCAAAGTTCAGACAATGTTTAATCATGGTCCAGACAATCTTTTAATTCATCATTCATAATTCACAATTCATAATTTTCTTTTAATCTTATGAACTTGCGATCACGTAAATATGTTAATAGTTAAAAATGGAGAATCTATTATGTTGTACAAATATATATTTTTATTAGCTTTTTTAAGTGTTAACTTATTTGCGCAAAACGCAGGGAAAACCAATTTGAATACAATTAACGATATAAAAGTAAAGGATATGTCGGGCAATGATGTAGCTTTGAGCAATTACAACGGAAAAGTTTTGTTAATTGTTAATGTTGCCAGTAAATGCGGATTTACAAAACAGTATAAAGGTTTGCAGGAACTGTATTTAAAATATAAAGATAAAGGATTTGAGATATTAGCTTTCCCGTGTAACGATTTTGGAAGTCAGGAACCGGGAACAAATAAAGAGATACAAGAATTTTGTGAAACTAATTTTATGGTAACATTTAAATTGTTTGATAAAATTAAAGTTTTAGGAAGTGAAAAAGCACCCCTTTATGATATATTAACCAATAACGGAAATACTGAAAAAGGGGATATTAAATGGAATTTTGAAAAGTTTTTGATATCCAAAACAGGGGAAATTGTTGCCCGTTACTCAAGTAAAATAGACCCGCTTTCGGATGAGTTGTTGGGAAAATTAGAAAAAGAACTTAAGAAGTAGCCTTCTTAAGTTCTTCTTTAACAACAAGTTTTGCTTCAATGAGCTCTTTATGAGGAATATTTAAATTATTGCTTACTTTTCTAATAAAAAATTCTTCATATTGGTCAAGCTTATTATCGGCATAAATAATACGCCAAATGTTCTCAATTATTTCATATTTTTCATCGTGCGAAAAATGTTGATCAATAATTTCGGTAAATTCGTATAAACTGACACTTTTTTTGATTAATTTTTCGGAATGTTCTATTAATTCTTCAATATACTCTTCTTCCAATAAAAACAAATTTTTCATAATGCTTATAATTGTTTTCCGTTCTACATCGGAAAAATTGTCGTCTGAATAAGCTATTTCCAAAAAAATTGAACATGTGGCCAAATGAATCTTTAATTGTTTATTATTAACTCTTTCAATCTCATTTGCCTCATTATCTTTTGGGCTGTCACATCCTAAAAATAATTTTTTTAAAGCGTCAAACATTTTTATTCCTCAGTTTAAATTTCTTCGTATTTTGTAATTTTTCTTGTTCTTGGATTTCTTTCATATAATTCAACAATCCAGTTATATTCGGCTGCTACATGTTCGTTTAGTTGATCCCATGTAAATCTCCAGCCCCAATTGCCGCCAAGTTTTCCGGGAAAATTCATACGTGCTTCGGAACCAAGATTTAATATATCCTGCAAAGGAATAACTACAAAATTAGCTATGGATTTATATGCTTCGCGTATTAACTGCTTGCACATATCATCGCCATAATAGTTTAGATATTGTTGTGCCCAGTTGTAAACATCAGGATTTTTAGTTTTTGCTTCTTCAAAAAATCCGCGTGTTGTGTCGTTATCGTGTGAACCTGTAAATACAACGCAATTATTAATATAATTATGTGGTAAAAATTTCTTTTCGCCATCTGCACCAAACGAAAATTGTAAAATTTTCATTCCCGGGAAACCGAATTTATCTCTTAAGTCAACAACACCTTTTGTAATTACACCAAGGTCTTCGGCAATAATAGGAACATCACCAAGTTCTTGTTTAATAACTGTAAATAGTTTATCACCCGGGGCAGATACCCATTTGCCAAATTGTGCGGTAGGTGCATCGCCTGGAATTTCAAAAAATGCGTCAAATCCGCGGAAATGGTCAACACGTACATAATCAACAATTTCAAAAAGTTTTGAAAAACGTTTTTGCCACCACAAGAAATTATCTTTTTCCATTACATCCCATTTATAAAGCGGATTGCCCCATAACTGGCCTGTTGGACTAAAATAATCGGGAGGAACGCCTGCACAGGTTAATAATTTACCGTTTTCGTCAATTGTAAATTGTTCTCTGTTCGACCATGAATCGGCGCTGTCGAAAGCAATAAAAATAGGCAAATCGCCTACAATTTTTACTCCTTTTAATGATGCGTATTCTTTTAATTGCATCCATTGTTTGTTAAACATAAACTGAATAAAAATATAATAATCAACTTCGTTTTGTAATTTTTCAGTCCATTTTATTACGCTGTCATTTTTTCTGAATGCAATTTCAGGTTCCCATTCAGGCCAGGCAACGCCATTATGGTATTCTTTGCAAGCCATAAATAACGCATAATCGTTTAACCAGTCGTGGTTGTTTGCAACAAATTGATTATACTCGTTTATGAAATTTGATTTTAATAATTTAAAATTTTCATAAGCTTTATGCAAAATAAATGATTTTAATCCAATTACTCTCCCGTAATCTATATTAATAGGATCTAATTGCGGGTATGAATCGATATCAAACTGATTTAATAAAGAATCTTCAAAAAGCATTTGCGGACTTATAAGTAATGGATTTCCGGCAAAAGCAGAAAAACATTGATAAGGAGAATCACCATAACCTGTTGGACCCAAAGGAAAAACCTGCCATAATACTTGACCGGATGAAACTAAAAAATCAACAAACTTATAAGCATCGTGGCCAATATCGCCAATGCCAAATTTGCCCGGTAAAGAAGTAGGGTGCAATAGAATTCCTGCACATCTTTCAAAATTCATGTTTACCTCAATTGTTAATTGTTTTTATGCAAGTTACAAAAAATTATTTAAAATTTAATTAGCATTTAAAAAAATATTTATTTAAACTAAATGTATTATTTTTGAAAAATAAATTAATTTATTGCTTTATTGTTTTGAATTGATTTAGTCTAAAAAATAAATTAAGTTTCATACCTCAAAAATAATTATGTTTTTTATATTTTGAAGGTCAAAATATTTTGACTTCCTCGGATTATTATACCTTTTTCTAAAAATCCAAAAAATTTGAAAAATTGAAATTTTATTTATTTAAGCTTGAAGCAATTTCATTTTTAAATAAAACACAAAAGGTTAATGTCATAACTATAGATATAGATGTTAAATATTTTTTTCGCTGTTCTAAACAGTGTTGTAAATTAGGGAGAATAAATGAAGATATTTAGAATGTTTACTGAATTAGGTAAAAAACCTGACTGTAATATTCTGTATGAAGAAAGAATATCTGAGATTAAAAACACGGATCAGAGTGTGGTTTTCAAAATGGAAAACGTATCGGTTCCGAGTTTTTGGTCCCAGGTAGCTGCTGATGTATTGGTAAGTAAATATATGCGTAAAGCAGGAATACCGAAATATTTAAAGAAGGTAACCGAAGAGGGAGTACCCGAATGGCTGCAGGCAAGTGAAGCCGATAAGGAAAAATTAGCTTCTTTACCGGCTGATGAAAGATACATATCAGAAAACAGTGCTGATCAAGTGTTTAACCGATTGGCCGGTACTTGGACATATTGGGGCTGGAAAGCTAAATTTTTTGATACAGAAGAAGATGCAAAAGTTTATTATGATGAAATGTATTTTATGCTTGCATATCAAATGTGCGCTCCAAACAGTCCGCAATGGTTTAATACAGGTCTGTTTTGGGCTTATGGCATAAACGGCCCTGCACAAGGACATTATTATGTTGATTATCAAACAGGCAAATTAACCGCTTCGGTTGATGCTTATACACACCCGCAGCCGCATGCTTGTTTTATTCAATCCATTAAAGACGACCTTGTAAATGAAGGCGGTATAATGGATTTATGGGTTCGTGAAGCAAGGTTATTTAAATACGGATCAGGTACAGGAACAAACTTTTCAAGTTTACGCGGTGTAAACGAACCGTTAAGCGGAGGTGGAAAATCATCGGGATTGATGAGTTTCCTTAAAATTGGCGACCGTTCCGCAGGTGCTATTAAATCGGGTGGAACTACCCGGCGTGCCGCTAAGATGATTACACTTGATATTGATCATCCAGATATTGAAGAGTATATAAGCTGGAAAGTTGTTGAAGAACAAAAAGTTGCCGCATTGGTGGCAGGTTCAAAATTATGCAATCTTCATTTAAATAATATTATGACTGCATGTTTTGCAGAACATCCTGAAAATGACAGATTTAATAAAAATTCAAATAAAAAATTAAAACAGGCTATTTCGGAAGCAAAAAAAAGTTTTATTCCTGACGGTTTTATTGAACGTGTAATCCATTTAGCAAAGCTTGGTTACAAATCAATTGAATTCCCTGAATATAATACCGATTGGAATTCCGAAGCTTATGCATCGGTAGCCGGACAAAACTCAAATAATTCCTTACGAATTTCCAACGCCTATATGAACGCAGTTTTGGAAAATAAAAACTGGGGTTTATATTGGAGAACTGAATTAAAGAAAGCCAAAAAAGAAAACAGAGAAGCTAATCCTTTTAAAGTAGTATCCGCCAAAAAGATTTGGGACGATATAGCCTTTGCAGCCTGGTCTTGTGCCGACCCCGGACTACAATTCCATGATACTATTAACGAATGGCATACATGTATAGAAGACGGCGAAATTAGAGCGTCTAACCCTTGCAGTGAATACATGTTTTTAGATGATACGGCATGTAATTTGGCTTCGTTAAATTTAGTTAAATTTTATGATGATGAAGAACATAAGTATAAAATTGCCGAGTTAAGACATGGTGCAAGATTATGGACTATTGCGCTTGAAATAAGCGTTTTAATGGCTCAATATCCAAGCAAAGAAATTGCACAACGCAGTTACGATTACCGTACACTCGGGTTGGGATATGCAAATCTTGGTTCGTTATTAATGCGTACCGGAATTCCTTATGACAGCCCTGAAGCTTGTGCCGTTACAGGTGCATTAACTGCAATTGTTCATTCAACTGCTTATGCTACAAGTGCGGAAATGGCAAGAGATTTAGGACCTTTCCCTCGTTACGAAAATAATAAAGAAGGTATGTTACGCGTAATCCGTAATCATAAAAGAGCTGCTTACAACAGCAAACCGGGAGAATACGAAAATTTAACAATTACTCCTATGGGAATTAACCCCGATCATTGTCCAGCCGATTTATTGGTGGCTGCACGCCAAGATGCCGATTTGGCTTTGGCAAATGGTGAAAAATACGGATTTAGGAATGCACAGGTAACAGTATTAGCACCAACCGGAACAATAGGTTTGGTAATGGATTGTGATACTACTGGTATTGAACCTGATTTTTCGTTGGTTAAATATAAAAAACTTGCCGGCGGCGGATATTTTAAGATAATTAATCAATCAATTCCAACCGCTCTTAGATATTTGGGATATACTGAACAAGAAATAGTTGATATTGAAAAATACACTATAGGTCACGGTTCATTAAAAGGAAGCCCTTATATTAATCCTGAAACATTAAAAACTAAAGGATTTACAAAAGAAGTTTTACAAAATATTGAAAAACAATTAAGCGGTTGTTTTGAACTTAAAGACGCTTTTAACAAATATACGCTTGGTGAAGAATTTTGTGTTAAAACACTTGAATTTACCAAAGAACAAATAAATGATTTTCAGTTTAATCTTCTTCAAGAACTTGGTTTTACCAAAGAAGAAATTTCAACTGCAAATGATTATGTTTGCGGTACAATGACAGTTGAAGGTGCTCCGTCATTAAAAAATGAACATTATGGAATTTTTGATTGTGCTAATAAAAACGGTAAAAAAGGTAAACGTTTTATCCGCTCAAAAGCGCATTTATTAATTATGGCAGCAGCTCAGCCATTTATTTCGGGTGCAATTTCCAAAACAATCAACCTGCAAAACAATGTCGGAATTGATGAAGTTCAGGAATGTTATTTAGCATCATGGAAACTTGGGCTAAAAGCTACAGCATTATATCGTGACGGATCTAAACTATCACAGCCGTTAAATTCGTTTAGCGCTGATGAAATTGATGAAATTATGGAATATAAAGAGAATAACGATTTGGTTAAAATTGCCGAAAAAATTATTCACCGTTATATTGCCAAACGCAGAAGATTACCGGATAGAAGAATAGGTTATACGCAAAAAGCTAAAATAAACGGACAAACCGTTTATATTAGAACAGGTGAATATGAAAACGGCCAGATAGGTGAAATCTTTTTAGATATGCACAAAGAAGGTGCTGCTTTTAGAAGTTTGCTTAATAATTTTGCAATTGCTATTTCTCTTGGTTTGCAGCATGGTGTACCTTTGGAAGAATTTGTTGAAGCTTTTGTATTTACCAAATTTGAACCAAGCGGTATGGTTGTTGGCAACGATAGAATTAAAATGGCTACTTCTGTGATTGATTATATCTTTAGAGAACTTGCAGTTACTTATTTGGGCAGAAATGATTTGGCCCATGTTACAGAAGAAGAACTTGAACAAAAAACTAAAAGCAAATCGCACGCTTACGATGATTTTGAAAGTGAAGAATTAATAAGTGTACGTACTATTGAACTTGAAACCGATAAACTAAAACCCGATACAGATCAGCCGATTAAATTAAGCGGCAAGGGGAATGGTCATTCACATAGTTCCCCAAACAAAGCGCAAAAACAAGCTCAGTTTACGGAAGCAAGGAACAAGGGTTATACAGGTGATATTTGTGATGTATGCCATAGCAACACAATGGTTCGCCAGGGTACCTGTTTATATTGTAAAACATGCGGTAACACAACAGGTTGCAGTTAATAGAATAATCTATATGATCCTAATTGTTACAATTAAGCTCATCTCCTTTTAAGGGGATGAGCTTTTTTAATAATGGTGAGATAATTGAACACGGATAAGAAATTTTGAATTTTGAATTTTGAATTCTTAATTTTTAATTTAAACATCTCAACACAAATTAATAAAACCAAAAATCAGCGTAAATCAGTAAAATCCGCGTAATCAGCGTTCTAATTATTTTGTTAAAAAAGAATAGGCAACCACTCTGTGGTTGTGGGGATTATTTGGGGTGTGTTTGTGTTACAAACAGGTTTCTTCTCCGAAGAAGGTTTGATGCGGATGAAATTAGATGGATATTCTGCTTTTACGGTTTATAAAATAATATCTATCATTTAAATCACAAAAATCATAGTTCAAACAATTATTAAAATCATGTTAAACCCATAATCCTTTAATCATGGTTCAGGCAATGTTTAATATGGTGCATCTCCGAAGCACGTTTGTACCCGAGTTGGTGATAGGTTACAGACATGGAATTTCTCCGAAATTCTTTTTTATGATTGTTACATAACATTATTAAAATTGTATCGTTTGAAATAAAAGATTTGTTCAAATATAAAATGTTTCAACCCTGAAAGGGTGTAATGATTGTAGGTAAATTTAAAAAATTAAGTTATAGCCCAGAATGGGTGACATTATAATATGTTATTTTAGATAATATGAAAACAATTTAATATAGAATCATGTCGCCGCCTACGGGGCTTTTATATCTTTTCTTTCCGCTGTGCTACAATCGTTACGTCCCGTCTGGACTAAAACCCGAATAAAAAAATCATATTAATCATTAAAATCACAAAAATCATAGTTCAAACAATTATTAAAATCATGGTAATCCCATAATCCTTTAATCATGGTTCAGACAATGTTTAATATGGTGCATCTCCGAAGCACGTTTGTACCCGAGTTGGTGATAGGTTACAGACATGGAATTTCTCCGAAATTCTTTTTTATGATTGTTACATCACATTGTTAAAATTGTATTGTTTGAAATAAAAGATTTGTTCAAATATAAAATGTTTCAACCCTGAAAGGGTGTAATGATTGTAGGTAAATTTAAAAGATAAAGTTATAGCCCAGAATGGGTGACATTATAATATGTTGTTTTAGATAATATGAAAACAATTTAATATAGAATCATGTCGCCGCCTACGGGGCTTTTATATCTTTTCTTTCCGCTGTGCTACAATCGTTACGTCCCGTCGGGACTAAAACCCGAATAAAAAAATCATATTAATCATTAAAATCGCAAAAATCATAGTTACTACCATTATTAAAATCATGGTAATCCCATAATCCTTTAATCATGGTTCAGACAATGTTTAATATGGTGCATCTCCGAAGCACGCTTGTACCCGAGTTGGTGATAGGTTACAGACATGGAATTTCGCCGAAATTCTTTTTTATGATTGTTACATCACATTGTTAAAATTGTATTGTTTGAAATAAAAGATTTGTTCAAATATAAAATGTTTCAACCCTGAAAGGGTGTAATGATTGTAGGTAAATTTAAAAGATAAAGTTATAGCCCAGAATGGGTGACATGATAATATGTGTTTTAGATAATATGAAAATAATTTAATATAGAATCATATCGCCGCCTACGGGGCTCTTATATCTTTTCTTTTCGCTGTGCTACAATCGTTACGTCCCGTCGGGACTAAAACCCGAATTAATAAAATCATATTAATCATATTAATCATATTAATCATTAAAATCATTAAAATCATTAAAATCATTAAAATCATTAAAATCATTAAAATCATTAAAATCATTAAAATCATTAAAATCATTAAAATCATTAAAATCATTAAAATCATTAAAATCATTAAAATCATTAAAATCATAAAAATCATAGTTCAAACAATTATTAAAATCATGTTAAACCCATAATCCTTTAATCCTGGTTCAGGCAATCTTATAATTCACCATTCATAATTCACCATTCATAATTATTAATCATCTTTATTTTACCATTTCAATAATTAATTATTTTTATTACCTTATTAGTTGAATATTTTAAAAATATGTGTAAATAGTTAGGAGTTTTAATGTTTTTATATAACACGTTAACCAATAAAAAAGAAGAGTTTGTGCCAATAAATGATAAAAATGTTACAATGTATGTATGCGGCCCTACTGTTTACGATTATTTTCACATAGGCAATGCTCGTTCATTTATAATGAGCGATATTTTAAGGAAATATTTGGAATATAAAGGTTATAATGTAACCTTTGCTATGAACTTAACCGATGTTGACGATAAGATTATTAAAAAAGCAAATGCCCAAGGTGTTGATTCCAATGTAATAGCCAAAAGATATTCAGAAGCTTTTTTTGAGGATATCGAAAAATTAAAAGTTAAAAAGGCTACAATTTACCCAAAAGCAACCGAACATATAAAAGAAATTATAGATATTATACAAAAAATTCAGGATAACGGTTACGCATATAATATAGATGGAAACGTATTTTTTGATGTTGTTAAGTTTAAAGATTATGGTAAGTTAAGCGGCAAAAATATAGATGATTTGATAAGTGGTGCAAGAATTGAAATAAATGAGGAAAAAACAAATCCGCTTGATTTTGCATTATGGAAAAAAGCAAAACCAGGTGAACCTTATTGGGAAAGTCCATGGGGTAACGGAAGACCGGGCTGGCACATTGAATGTTCCGCAATGAGCACAAAACATTTAGGTGAAACAATTGATATTCACGCAGGCGGCAACGATTTAATATTCCCGCATCACGAAAATGAAATTGCCCAAAGTGAATGCGCAAACAACAAAAAATTTGTAAATTATTGGCTTCACTTCGGCTTTTTGAATATTAACGATGAAAAAATGTCTAAATCACTTGGTAATTTTTTTACCGCTCGCGATATATTAAAAACCTATTCTGCCGAATCAATACGATTATTGTTCAGTCAGTCCAATTATGGAAGTCCGTTAAATTTTAAATCAGAATTACTTGACGCTACGCAAAAAGGTTTGGATAAAATAAACAACTTTATAATACGGTTGGATGAAATAATTTTATTAAATAAAAGCGGTATTACTCCGGCTTTTGTAATTGAAGATTATAAAAAACAGTTTGCAGAAGCAATGGATGATGATTTTAATACTCCAAAAGCTGTAGCTGTTATTTTTGATTTTGTCCGTGACGCAAATAAGGTTTTAGATGAAAATCCGGCAATATCAAGTGAATTTGTAAAAGAAATTAAAAGTTTTGTATATAATACAGCCGAAGGTGTTTTAGGAATTATTGCACCTGTTAAAGAAATAAAAGCAGATAACACGTTAACTGATAAACTAATTGAAATGCTTATTCAGTTACGAACAAACGCAAAACTTGAAAAAAATTATAAACTTTCGGATACAATTCGATTAGAATTAGATAAGTTAGGTATAGTACTGCAAGATACTAAAACAGGTACTACATTTAAAATAAACAGCTAAATATGAAAAAATTAACTTTAATAAATCAAAATAAAGAATGAAAAAGATGTTAATATTTATGGAATTGATTGCAATTGCTGCTATTCTGTTAGTAGGACATTATTTTTTCTTTAATATATACGAAACTAAAGCCGAAGCTGTATTTTTAAAAGACAGCGGAAGGAATAAAATTTATCAGGTTAAAGTTGATTTATTAAATTCATTTGGAATGAAGATTCCTTTTCGTAAGGCTGAATTTACTGTTCAGGTAACAGGAGGTCAGTATTTAATTTCTAAAATGATTGATGATAAAACTTTGGAAGTAACCCCCTCAAAAGGGAACAAGGTAATACTTAAAATAAACTGTAAGTATAACCTTGCCGATGAAATTATAACAATTGATTTTAAGTAAAATTTAATTGAGGAATTATGAAAAATATTTTTTTGGTAATTGCTTTATTGTTTGTAGTTAATGGTAGTTTGTTTTGTCAGGGGACTGCCGGAAAAGACGCAAATTATGAATACAGATATTTAATTGATGTACCAACAACAGGTGTTTTAGAAAAAGGATTTGTTGGTATTACTATGGATGCTATGCCGCTTGGTGTAATTATTACAAAAATTGAAGTCGGCGTTTTTAAAAACTTCAGTTTTGGAATTTCTTACGGCGGTGCTAATGTTATTGGACAAGGTACAATAGATTGGTATAAATTGCCCGGTGTAAATGTTCGTTTTAGATTGTTTGATGAAACAGAACAGATGCCGGCTGTTACAATTGGATTTGATTCGCAGGGAAAAGGAGTTTATTACGATTCGCAATCCCGTTTTGACATTAAATCACCCGGATTTTTTGCTTCCGTATCGCGTAATTTTAATTTCCTTGGTTATATGAATTTAATCGGTTCAATTAATTATTCGTTGGAAAGAAAAGACGGCGATAAAGATGTAAATTTGGCATTTGGGTTTGAAAAAACAATAGGCAGCCAATTTTCGGTTATTGCCGAATATAATTTAGGCACAAATGATAATAACGGCGGCGCTTATGGAGAAGGATCGGGATACCTTAATATAGGTGGTCGTTTTTCACCGGGGAACGGTTTTACATTTGGAATTGATTTAAGAAATTTATCCGATAACAGAAAAGTTAACGGATCCAAAGCTGATAGAGCTATATTTATTGAATATATAAAAGCTATTTTTTAGTTGTATTATTTAATATACAATTGTGTATTATTTAATCAACAATTATTTTAAAAATAAGGGGAAAATACTGTATTTTTCCCTGTTTTTTTAGGTACGATTTTTGCAACTTACTTAGTAAATAAGTTGATGAGGTGTGAAATGAAAAATGTATTATTTGTTTTTGTAATTAGTGCTTTTCTTACCGGCTGTTATACTCAGGTTGCTGTTAAAGATAAAGAAAACGAAGGTTATCAACAGTATTCGTATGTGGATGATAATGAAAATACAGATGAAAATGTTGTATACGATACTGTTTATTACGATGATGATGAGTACCAAAATTCAGCTGAAAACGAAGAAGGGTATAGCGGATTTGAAGACAATACTGTAAAAAAATATTACTATAACGATTCACAGGTTGTTTTACCGATTGTTGTAGTAGATTACGATCCTTTTTGGGCTAATTGGAATCATTTCTGGTATGTAAATTCATGGTATTCGCCAACCAACTATTTTTATGACAGCTATTATGGCTGGGGTTGGGATTATCCTTATTATCATAATTATTGGGATCCTTGGTATAATGGATGTTACGGTTATTACGGCGGTTATTATAATGACTACTATGGCAACTATTATGGCGGTTATTACGGTGGTAATGATTATTATTCGGGCGGTGTTCATCCTGGAAAAACAAGAGATAATGACGGCGGACGCGGAACAAAAACAAGAACCAGTTTTGGCGACAGAGGCGGTAACAATAACACTCAAATTACTAAAACACGCGAAATTAAAAGTATTAATAAAAGAGTTGTAACTTCAAGAAATAATGATGTTGATAAGCGGAATGATGTTGTTAAAACAAGAGACATAACAGGCCGTAAAACTGAAGACTTGGGTATATCAACTTCAAGAATTAAAATTAACAGAAATAATATTAAAAACGATACTGAAACAGGACGGGAAAAAATTGTAGTTCGTCAAAATGACGGTACAACCCGTACCAAAGATTATCAACCTAAATTAGATGATCCGAAGGTTAGAAATAATCAAAACAAAATTGATGGTGAAACAACAACAACTACTCGCAAAAAAATATATATTAAACGTGATGATGTTAACCGTACTACAAATCAGTACAAACAACCGGTAAACGATAATGGCAACACCGGCAGACAAACACGTGAAACAACTACAAATACTGATAACAGAGACCGTGGTACAAAAAACGATTATCAGCCTCCTGTTAAACAAAACAGAGAGCCAAGAAATGATACTCAAACAAAAACTCCAACAAGAGAATACCAGGCCCCTGTACGTAATGATAATCCAACGCCACCGCCTACCAATTCAGGAAACCAACGCGGTAATACAAACAGTGGTGGAAATAGTAGAAATGACGGAAATAGCAGAGGGAGAAGATAACCATGAAAGCAAATATTGTGTTTGCAGTATTATGCAGCATTTTTATTGGCGGTTGTTACACAATTTACACTCATCCTAATGTTGTTCATAAAGATGAAAACAAACGTGTAGATATTATTGAAGTATCTTACAAAAACGACTGCCAATCGTGCCACAGTGAAGAAGAATTGGGTAAATATAATTATTATGTAAAAAAAGAAGTTTTTATGGATGTTGATTCGCTGGATGAATCAACCGAATTAAAATATGACGATATTGCTTATTTTTACAATATGCCTTGGTGGTTTGAAATTACTTTATCAAACGAATATACTCCGGCACAATTGGAAATGGGTACTGCACCGGTTATAAATTCAGCAGGAACAGGATATTATCCAACTCCACGCGAACCTTATGATCCTCCAATATTTTTACCCGGGCCAACAGTTCCGGGTCCTACAGGTGGTAATACTCCGGTTACTAAGGAAAGGACAAATACAAACGATAAAAATGAACCTGTTACAAGGCCGACTAATACTAATAATAACACAAGGGAAACGGACGGTACAAAAAATACTACTTCAGGGAGGCGATAATGTTTAGTAAAAAAATGTTAATTGTTGTTTTAGCTATATTCCCGCTGTTAATTAACGCACAGGGAATAAGTGATGCTTTAAGACTTTCGGAAAACGGAATAAGCGGTGGAGCCCGTTCGTTAGGTATGGGCAATAGTTATACTGCTTTAAGTGATGATTATTCAGCTTCGATGTTTAATCCTGCGGGATTTGGACTTGTTAAACGTTTTGAATTAAGCACAGGTTTTGAGCATAATGTAAATAAAAATGATGCTACCTTATTTGGCAATACCGTAAATAATGAAAATACGCAGACTAATTTTAATCAGGTTGGATTTGTTTATCCGCTGCCAACAGTACAGGGAAGTCTTGTTTTTGCTTTTGGTTACAATAAAATTGTTGATTATAATAAAACAATTAAATATTCAGGTTTTAACAGCGGAAATAACTCGATGATACAGGATTTGACATCAAAAACTGATAACATTCCTTTGGATTTGGGGTTAAGTTATTTGGTATATGACAATAATGACCATTGGTTATATGATGAAACAAAAATAGCAGGTAATTTAAATCAATATTCGGAAATTGTTCAAACAGGAAGTATAAATCAATATACATTATCCGGTTCTCTTGAAGCTGCAAAAAATTTGTTTGTTGGTTTAAGTTTTAATATACTTGGCGGTACTTTTAAACAAACAAAAAACTATTTTGAAGATGATACAAAAAATGTTTATGGCGATAATTTTGAAACAACTCCCGGTGATGCTACAACCAAAAATTTTGTAACATTTAATCTTAAAGATGAAATTAACTGGGATATCAGCGGTTATAACTTAAAATTGGGTCTTATTTATATAACCGAAAATAACATTCGTTTTGGTATGACAGCTAAATTACCAACAACTTATACAATTAAAGAAGATTATTATTACGATGCTTATGCCATATTCGGCAGTAAAAAATATCTAATACCCGCAGCAGTTGAAAGTAAAATTGAATATGAGATAAGAACTCCTTTTGAGTTTTCGTTTGGTGCAGCCTATACAATTAATAAAAGTTTAATAATAAGCGGACAAACAACTTTTATTGATTATTCACAAGCTGAATTTTCAAGCGGATTTGATGAGACTTCACGTTCAAGTAAAAATAATGTTATAAATGATAATTTGACTTCTGTTTTTAACTACAGTATTGGTGCCGAATATAATTTTGTTCCTTCAAATTTAAGGGTACGTGCCGGATATATTTGTAATCCTTCGGCTTATAAGGCCGATAATGAATCGGATTATTCCAAAAAATATTTTACATTCGGACTTGGTTATTTATTGGAAAAAGCAGTTGAAATTGATGTTGCATACATTCATGGCTGGTGGAACGATTATGGTGATAGTTATTCAACAGGTGGTTCAACATATACGCAAGATATAAAATATGATAAGATGGTTTTTTCACTTTCATATAGATTTTAATAAATTCTTGAAAGTTTTTAAAAAGCGTCTTATTTTTTAGGACGCTTTTTTTGTTTATATTATGGTTGTTAAAATTGGGAATAAAGAATATCAAAGCAAAAGTAATACGTATTGAAAGTAAAGATTATTATGTAAGAACAGATGAAGGCGAAATAACCAGGTGTTCTTTACGAGGAAGATATAAAAAAGAATACGAGTTAAAAAAGAACAAACAGTCGGTTTTGGATATTGTTTGTGTTGGTGATATAGTAGATTTTGAAAAAAGCGGTGACGATGCCGGTGTTATAACTAATATTTACGAAAGAAATAATTTTATATCCCGTAAGGCCCCCAAAATAAAAGGTGCAACATTCCGCGGTGAACGTTTGGAGCAGATAATTGCAGCCAATATTGATTATTTTTTTATTGTATCCAGTTTTGATGAACCCCGATTTAATAACAGAGTTATTGACAGATTTTTAGTTGTTGCCGAATCCTCAAATCTTAAACCGATAATAATAATAAATAAAATAGATTTGGATGAAGATAACGATATAGTCGAATGGGTGAAAATTTATAAAAAAATTGGTTATAACGTTATAAAAACAAGTGTCGAAACCGGATACAATATAAATAAATTAGTAAAACTTGTAAAAGGCAAAACCTCAATTTTTTGGGGAATGTCGGGTGTAGGAAAATCTTCCTTGCTGAATAAAATATATCCGCAGCTCGATTTGCGGGTTGGAGAAGTAAGTGATTCCAACAACAAAGGAAGACATACAACCGTTTCGGTTAAAATGCTTTGTATGGAAGATGAGACTTATTTAATTGATACTCCGGGTATTAGAGAAATTGACCCATACGGAATAAAAAAAGAAGACTTGGGACATTATTTTGCCGAATTTTATCCGCATCATCTTGAATGCAGATTTAATACCTGCACACATAATCACGAACCGGGATGTGAAATAGAAAAAAAAGTAGAAGAGGGAATAATATCACCTTACAGATTTGAAAGTTATTTAAATATACTTCATACTATTGAAGATGATATGCTTTTTTAACTTTAACAACTTTATAATGTAATCTTTCAATAAATTGAGTTACTTTTTCGTCCGGTACACCGTCAAAATGTTTGGATTTAAACCGCATATCGCATTGATCGTTAAGGTAATCGATACAATAAAATGAATCATCCTCCGAAAGCGCAATTTCTGTTGAAAAATAATCTATCTTACTAATACGGGCAATTTTTAAAGTAATTGAAATTAATTTTTGAAGCTGATATTTTTTCAAATCCTCGTCTGTCAAAATTTCATAAATATCAGTCTGATCATTCCACCAAAAAGGAATAATTTGATCAAAGGCCCACAAAATTCTAAACCATGCTCTTTTACCATCAAGATATTTTGGGTAAATACGTTTTTGTATTAAATACGAATCATCCACAAATCGGCCCCTTTCATGAATTACGTCAAATAAGGACATTCCGTTTATTAAAACCCCATCACCGCCGCCGGTATAAAAAGCAGGTTTAATAACAAATGGTTGTCCTAAATATTCCATATCTCTAAGACTAATCAAAGTATCAATTTTTTTTTGTAATGGAGGCAAAATTATGGTAAAAGGAACAGGGATTCTGTTGCGCAGCAAAATATTGTGCATTATGGATTTATTAATATACTTTTCAACCTGACTGTAAGGATTTATTAAATAAGTTTTTTTTCTGGCCAATATTTTAGTCAGTGGAGTAAATTCTTTATCGGCATCACTTGCTCTATCAAAATAAGCAAAAAATCCAAGTTCTTTATTTGTTACTTTTTCAATAGTTTCGTTAATATTCCATTTGGAGATGACATACGTTAGTAGTCCCTTGCTCTGAAGAATTTTTTCTATTTGATTGACAAAATCAATATCGTACTCCCAGATGTAAGAAATAGCTAAATCAAATTTATTCATAAAATTGTTTTATCCAACTACGAAACATTTTAACGTTTAAGTTGTATTTTACCTTGTGATTAAATAGTAGAAATTATATCTTTAAATTTAATTTAAAATTGGTTATGAAAAAAATATTATTTGTTATTCCTATTATTTGTGTGCTTTTTGGCTGTTCGGCAAAAGTAACTAAAGAAACTGTTGATACTCCTAAAAAAGGAAAAAGTCCGTCATCATTTAATAAAGATGCCGCGTTAAGAACGTATATTGACGGATTAATACAAAGTGTAAAAGGGAACAATGCCGAAGCGATAATAAACTATCAGGAAGCCCTTCAACTGGATCCTAAAGCCGGTATATATTATGCAATTGCAAAAGATTTTTTAAGGATGAATAAAATTCCGTCAGCAATTCAAAATATTAATAAAGCTATCGAACTGGATTCGACCAATCTTGAGTATTACAATTTGTTAGGCCAGTTATATACAGTATCGCATAATACTGATTTAGCAATTGAAACATTTGAAAAAATTGTAAATGTCGATTCGACTAATTACCAGGCTTTATATAATTTAGCTCAGTTATACGAAACCGAAAAACCGATAAAAGCATTGGGTATATATTATAAAGTAGTACAGGTTATTGGACCCGAATGGAACGTGTTGGTTAAAATAGCCGATTTAAATGAACGAATGGGTAATGTCGAAAAAACAATAACAACGGTTGAAGATCTTGTAAATTTGAATCCAAGTAATTTGGAATTAAAAAAGCTGCTTATTGAAGCATATATTAAAAATAAAAATTACGAAAAAGCTGTTGCTCTAATAAATGAAACACTTGAATTATTCCCGGATGATTTAGCACTTATTGAATACAAAGCAAATGCTTTGGTTAGGCTTGAAAACTGGAAAGACGGAAGTTTGGAATATACAAAATTGATAAAAAGCGATAAAGTTACATTTGAAAACAAATTGCGTATAATTTCGGGATTTAATGAAGAAGCGGAAAAAGATACCAACTGTTTTGAATATGCAAAAAATATGCTTTTAATAATGGATAAAGATACTACACATTGGCAGATTAAAGTTCTGTTGGGAGAAATTAATGCCTCTCAACAAAATGATTCACTTGCCATTAAGTATTTTAAAGAAGCCGCTGTATTAGGCGAATGGAATGAGCAGCTTTGGATTCGTTTAGGCGGTTTTTTGTTTGATAGAAAACATTACGATGAAGCAATTGTTGAAATGGAAAAGGGGTTAAAACATTATCCGGAAAATTTTGTAATAAATTTAATATTGGCCTATTCGTATTCTCAAAAACAGGATCATCTAAAAGCAAAAGGTTTTTTTGAGAAAGCTAATCAATTAAATCCAAATGATTTATCGGTGCTTTCGGCATACGGTTATACACTTCACCAGCTTGGTGAAAGTGATGAAGCATTAAAATATTTGAATAAAGCAATTGAACTTGACTCAAAAAATGCACAAGTTTATGGCATGCTGGGTATGATTTATGATAAAAAACAGATATGGGCAAAATGCGATTCAGCTTATGAAAAAGCAATAGAATTAGACTCTTCCGATGTGCTTTTATTAAATAATTATGCTTATTCATTATCCGAAAGAGGAATTCAGTTAGACAGATGTTTAACTATGGCTCAAAAAGCAGTAGCAAAAGAGCCAAAAAATTCATCATATTTAGATACTATTGGCTGGATATATTTTAAGCTTGGCAATTTTAAATTGGCAAAAGAAAACATTGAAAAATCTTTAGAAGGAGATCCTAAAAATGCTGTGGTTGTTGAGCATTTAGGTGATGTATATTTTAAATTAGGGAATAAGAAAAAAGCAATTGAAATGTGGAATAAGGCATTAAGTATTGATCCTTCTTTAACAGAAGTAAAAACAAAAATTGAAAAAGGTGAATTGTGAAAAATTTTAGGATATTTTGGATTTTATTTGTTGTTTTAACTATAAATATATTTTATGGATGTGCCAGTACTTCGATACAAGAAAATGATGAACAGGTTTTACCGGCTGATAGATTAGTAAAAAAACTTGAAGCAAACCGCAGAAAAATTAAAACATTTGAAGGTACGGGAATTATTAATGTTGAAAGCAGCAAATTGACTGCAAAAGGAAACTTTGAAATTACTATAAAAAAACCTGATACAATTAAAGTTTCAATTTATGGGCCCTGGGGTATTGATTTAGCTCATATTTTAGTTACAAAACAAGATTTTATTTTTTATGATGTTATGAATAACACTGCTCATAAGGGAGCAGTTAGCAACGATGTTATTAAAAACATTTTTAAAGTCGATTTATCGTTTGATAATTTAATTGATGCATTTGCCGGTTCAGTAAATTTGACCGAAAAATTAAGACTTGCACCATCCTATTATGAAATTAAAGAAAATGGTTATTTAATGACTTATGCCGATTCCATTAAAAAAGTTAAAAGCGTATATGACATTAATTCTAAAACACTGGCCATCAACCAGTATAGTTATTATAAGTTTCCTTCCAATATGATATTACAAAGTGTATTCTCGGATTTTAGAAATTTTGAAGATGTATCTCTTCCGTATAAAATAGCTATTGAAAATAAACAAATGGGCCAAAAAATAAGTATTGAATACCGAAATATTACCGTTAATAGTGTTATTGATGAAATAAATATTAGTATCCCTTCGGACGTTGAAATTATAGAATGGTAAAAAACTTAACCATATTATCCCTTTTGTTATTGTTTTGTTTTACTTTTATTAATATTAAAGCGCAAACTACCGGCCAAATAAAAGAAAAAAAAAATGAATTAACCGACATTAAAGAACAAATTGCTAAATTAGAAGAAGAATTAGATAACAAGAAAAAAGTTGAATGGGAATCATTAAAAGCTCTTGACAAACTTAATCAGCAGAATCTTCTTATAAGTAAATTAATAAACAGTTTAATAAAAGAAGAGAATGAAAAACAGGAATTAATTAATTCCTTGGAAAATGATATAACAAAAATAAAAAAAGATATAAAAAAACTTACTGATAGTTATTCCAAATATGTTATATGGGTTTATAAGCATCGAGGTTCGCAATTTTGGAAATATATGCTCGATTCCAAATCGTTTAATCAGGCTATAATAAGGTTAAAGTATCTAAATTATATAACAAAAAAAAGCAAAGAAAATTTGGATAGTTTAGGTAGTAAAAAAGAAGTATTAATACTTGTTCAACAACAGCAAAAAAAAGAAATTGTTGAAAAAGAAAAACTGGTTGCGGAAAAAAAAGTTGAGCAAAATTCTCTTATCAGTAAAAAAACTGAAAAGAATGAATTAGTTAAAAAACTGCGAAAAGATAAAAAGTTTTTAAACAACGAAATTACAGAAAAGAGAAACGCCGAAACCGAAATTAGAAATATGATTGCTCGACTTATTGAATTGGAAAGAGTGCGTAAAACTAAAGAAAAAGAGCAAAAATTAATAATAACCGATAAAAAGAAAACAGAAAATACCACAGCACCCGAAAAAACATATAATAATTATAATTACGACTCATTTGAAAGTTTTTCTACTTTAAAAGGTAAACTTAACTGGCCTGTAAAAAGCGGCAAAATTGTCCGTAAATTTGGCGAAAATACAAACGAAAGATTAAAAACAGTTACTCTTAATTATGGTATAGATATTAAAACCGGATCAAGTTCCTCAGTTACTGTTGTTGCGGAAGGTGTAGTTTCCGCAATTGATTGGATCCCCGGATTTGGTAGTGTTGTTATAGTTACACATAAAAATGATTTTAGAACAGTTTATGGACATGTGGGTGATATTTCTATTAATGAAGGTGACAGAGTAAAAAGAGGGACAGTAATTGGTTCCGTAAATGAAAGTTTGGAAGGGAATATTCTTCATTTTGAAATTTGGAACGATAGAAATTATCAAAATCCTGAAAGCTGGCTTTCAAGATAATACTAATAATTTTATTAAAAATTTTGAATTATTAATAACTGATAGTTGTTACAGTAATTATCAAAGCAGTTTGATAAGTTAATAACCAAATCTTAAAATTGACTTTAAGTGCTATTTTAGATAATTTTAAGGATAAAAAAAAGGATAGAATATGTTAATTGAGTATATTCCAATTTTTCTTGTATTATTTATAGCTGTTGTATTTGCATTGGCTATATTATACTCTTCTAAATTATTTGGGCCTTTTAGACCAAATAAAATTAAATTAATGCCCTACGAAAGCGGTAAAAATCCAATCGGTTCTACAAAAGAAAGAATTTCAATAAAATATTATTTAGTTGCAATGTTATTTATAATTTTCGATATCGAAGTAATATATGTATATCCTTGGGGAGTACAGTTTAAAGAATTATTTGCAAAATATGGTGTTTATGCTTTTTTCCCAATGTTTATATTTTTAGTTGTTTTGGAGTTAGGTTTTTTATACCTTTATAAAAAGGGGGGATTAAAATGGGATTAGAGGCTAAGTTATTAACAGATGGATATTTAACCACTTCTATTGATGCAATCGTTTCTTGGGCACGTAAAAGCTCTGTATGGCCTATGCCTATGGGTATTTCGTGTTGTGCAATTGAGATGATTGCTGCCGCGGATCCAAAATATGATATTGCGCGTTTCGGCTCGGAAGTTATGCGTTTTTCCCCTAGGCAAAGCGATTTAATGATTGTTGCCGGAACAGTTACTTACAAAATGGCAAAGGTTGTACGCCGCATTTATGACCAAATGCCTGAACCAAAGTGGGTTATTGCTATGGGAGCATGCACATCATCGGGTGGAATGTATAGATCTTATTCGGTAGTGCAGGGAATTGACCAGTTTTTACCTGTTGATGTTTATACGGCAGGATGCCCGCCGAGACCGGAAAATTTATTAAATGCATTAATTACTATTCAAGAAAAAATAAGTAAAACTAAAGCCCGCGATTTTCAAGATAAAATAATGGTAAATAAATAAATCTATGGAATTAAAGGATATTTTAATAAATAGTATTTTGTTAAATGAACAGCTAAAAAAATTAGAAATTACTTTTGATGAATTTAGAAGTGATTTAAGTTTAACTGTTAAAAAGGAAGATTTATTAACTTTTTGCAATTTTTTGCATGATTGTGCTGAACTGCAATTTATTGTTTGCAGGGATGTGACTGCAATTGATTGGGCAAAAAGAAAAGAAAGGTTTACAGTTGTTTATAATTTGTATTCCTTTTTATTAAATAAATATTTACGTCTAAAAGTAAATTTAGAAGGTGATTTCCCCGAAGTGCAAAGTGTGTGCTCCGTGTGGAAAAGTGCCAACTGGTATGAGCGAGAAACTTATGATATGTATGGCATTAAGTTCTTAAATCATCCCGACTTAAGGCGTATGTACATGCCTGAAGAATTTGAATATAATCCGTTGCGTAAAGAGTTCCCTGTGTTGGGAATTCCGGGTTCATTACCACTTCCTGAAATGGGAGCATGATATGGAAAAAATGACAAATAACCTAAACGATGAAAGATTATATAACGCATTATTAAATGAAACAAAAGATTTTGTTATTGATGATGTTTTAGAAAATGAGATGGTTCTTAACATGGGACCTCAGCACCCTGCCACACACGGTGTTTTGCGTGTACTGGTAAAATTGGATGGTGAAAGAGTTATGGGAGCAGTTCCTGAACTTGGATATTTGCACAGAGGTTACGAAAAAATGGCTGAAAACATGTCATACCTCGAGTTTATACCGCATACAGATAGGTTGGATTATACTTCCACAATGTGCAATAATGTTGCTTATGTTTTGGCAGTTGAAAAATTAATTGGAATTGAAGCACCTAAAAGAGCCCAATATATTCGTATGTTGGTTGCGGAATTATCGCGTATTGCGGGACACTTGGTGGCAATTGGTACTTTTGCCATGGATGTTGGCGCAGTTACCATGGTAATGTGGACTTTTAGAGAAAGAGAAAAAATTCATAGTATATTTGATAGATTGGCGGGAGCACGTTTTACTACTAGTTATACAAGAATTGGCGGTGTGGGAGCAGATGTAGATGAAACTTCAATAAATATGATTAAAGAGTTTTTAAGGGATTTTAATGCTGCTTTAGGTGAAATGGCAACGTTACTTAATGGGAATAGGATATTTATTGAACGATTGGAAGGCATTGGTGTTTTAACAAAAGAAAACGCTATTGCTTACGGGGTTACCGGACCAAGCTTACGTGCATCGGGAGTTGAATATGATATTAGAAGAGCAAAACCGTATTTATATTATAATGAGATAGATTTTAATATTCCAACTTATACCGAAGGTGATTGCCTTTCCAGATTTTATATTAGAGGGGATGAAGTAAAAGAAAGCGTAAAAATTGTTAATCAAGTTTTAGATAAAATGCCTGCCGGCCAAATTATGGCTAATGAACCTAAAAAGGTTTTGCCTCGTAAAGGTGAAATTTACAGCAAGATGGAAGAACTTATTCATGATTTTATGCTTGTAAATAAGGGTGTTAATCCTCCTGTGGGTGATGTTTATTTTTCGGCGGAAAACCCAAAAGGCGAGTTAGGTTTTTATATTGTAAGTAATGGAACGGGACAGCCATGGAAAATGAAAATACATTCACCGTCTTTTTGTAATTTACAAGTATTGCCCATTTTATGCCGCGGGCACATGATTTCGGATGTTGTAGCAATTATTGGAAGTTTAGACCCTGTTATGGGTGAAGCAGATAAATAAAAATTAAATTAAAGAGGTTTTTAGTAATGCCGTTTAAATTTACTGAAGAAAATCTTATTAGAATAGAAAAAGCAAGAAAAAAATATCCAACTGCATTAGCAGCAATTATGGATACAATATATATTGCTCAGGAACAAAATGGTTATGTTTCCAATGAAGTTATGGAAGAAATAGCTTTAATTTTAGGCATTGATAAAGTACAAGTGTTAAGTGTTGTTACCTTTTACACAATGTATTTTACAAAACCGATGGGACGTAATCATGTTCAGGTTTGTACTAATGTTTCATGTATGTTACGCGGTTCAACTGAAATTTGGGAAGCTGTTAAACAAAAACTAAATATTGGTAATATGGAAGTTACACCTGACGGGAAGTTTTCGTTGGAAGAAGTTGAATGTATGGGAGCATGCGGATATGCTCCGATGATTGCAATTAACGAAGATTTTTATGAAAATTTAACCAAAGAAAAAGTTTTAGAACTTTTGGATGTTTGCAAATGACAGAAAAAATTATTTTACCCGATATAAAAGATTTAGATAAAATAGATGTATATCTAAATAACGGCGGTTATAATGCCGCTAAATCCGCTTTTCAAAAATCACCTGATGACATTATTGATATTGTTAAAAAATCAGGTTTACGAGGACGAGGCGGAGCATCTTTTTCCACCGGATTAAAATGGTCATTTATGCCAAAAGGAAATGACAAATTAAAATATTTGGCAATAAACGGTGACGAAAGTGAACCGGGATCATTTAAGGATAGAGCTATATTTGAATTTAACCCACACCAGCTAATTGAAGGTATTATAATAACTTGTTATGCTATTGGTGTTAAGTCGGCCTATTTGTATATACGTGGTGAATATCATAAGTGGATTAAATTAGTGCAAAAAGCATTAGATGAAACTTATGAAGCCGGGTATGTTGGCGAAAGGATGAAAGAGAAATATGGTACAGATTTTTACTGTGATATCTATATTCATAAAGGTGCGGGAGCATATATTTGCGGTGAAGAATCTTCGCTGATGAATTCAATTGAAGGTTACCGTGGTTACCCGCGAGTTAAACCTCCTTTTCCGGCTCAACGCGGATTGTGGGGTAAACCTACAACTATTAACAATGTTGAAACAATTACCAATATTCCAAAAATTATTGAAAAAGGCTGGGAATGGTTTTCGGCAATAGGTGCTCCCAAACATCCGGGAACATTATTATACGGTGTTAGCGGACATGTTAATAAACCTGGCGTTTATGAATTACCAACCGGTATTTTACTTACAGAATTAATTTACGATGTAGCAGGCGGCGTTCCGGGAAATAAAAAGATAAAATGCGTTATTCCGGGTGGGTCATCAATGCCTCCGATACGTGGAGATCAATTAGAAGGTGTAAGGATGGATGCAGAGTCGCTAAAAAGCGTCGGCTCGGCTATAGGCACCGGAGGCGTTATAGTGATGGATGAGGATACAGACCTTGTAAAAGTATTAACCCGTATAGCAAAATTTTATTACCATGAAAGCTGCGGACAGTGTACTCCTTGCAGGGAAGGTACAGGCTGGATGTTAAAAACATTAAAACGTATTGCAGCAGGAAATGGCACAACTGAAGATTTGGATTTGCTTATTAACGTTGCCAATAATATTGAAGGAAATACTGTTTGCGCGCTTGGTGATGCAGCTGCATGGCCTGTAAAATTTACAATACAGCGTTTTCGTGATGAATTTGAAAAAGCTGTACATAAAAATGTAGAAATTCCGGTTGCAAATAAGGTTCACAGTATGCGTAATACTACTTTTCCGTTAAGCGATGTAAAGTTGTAAGTTAAGTGCAATTAAAGTGAGTTATGTATGCAAAAAGATGAGCTGATAAACATTTTGCGAAAATACAAATCGTATTGTGAATATAGAGAAAATATAAAGGAAATTGGTTTGTTTGGTTCCTACGCTAAAGATACATTTAACGAAAAAAGCGACATTGACATATTTATTAATTATGAACCTGCAAATATGTTTGATTTGATTACGATAAAAGAAGAGTTAGAAAAACTTTTAAAAAAGAAAATTGACCTTGTGACTATTCATAAAAATATGAATCAATATTTGTTTAATGAAATAAAAACCAATGGTATATATGTTTGATGTTAATTTGTAAAAATTGGTTCTTAAGTAAAATTAGTGGAAAAGATAAAATAGATATATACCGAAGTAAAAAAATGAAATATAGTATAAAGAGATAAGGGTGAAGGGGCTGTCTCAAAAGTTAAAATATTGCATAAGGGAACTCACCAATCTACTCAGCAAAACCCGCTGAATACACTACCCTCTCTTAAAAGTCAATGCCTACCTACAGTAGGTAAACGTGACAACTTAAGGATTATCCCAGATTTTGCAATAGAAAATCAAACAAAATCAGATTTTTTAAAAAGAATCCCCTAAAAATTTAGCAAATATTAAAAATGTATGGGGAAAGGTGGTCCTAGATCAATGACTTTTGAGAATAACCCATCAATCCAACCCCGTTTTTTCTGTTTAACCGAGAGCATTAATACCTCATCTCTACCGTCCTTCTTTATATAGCTTCCTATTGCAAAGCATTGGAACCTTATGGTCGATAATGTTGGAAATACATTCCCTTTTAGGGCTACTTGCCTAAATAAACTCATAATATTATACGAGACACAAATCATTCTAAATGCGGCTTCTGTTGCCCAAAATTCATCCATACAAAAGCTATTTATTCCAAAATCATATTTTAATTCTTTTATTCTATTTTCGGCATCTGCTCTTCCTCTGTATAAATCCCAGATTGCTTTTACCGGCAAATCTAGATTGGTAACATAACATTGATATCGATATTCTTTTAGTCCTTCAAGCTCAGGAAATAACATTTTTCCCATTGCTTTTGGTTTTAACCTTTCTGATTGCCTTATTACTACCATCCGTCGGTTTTTGCCTAACCAATTATTTCCTTTGAAATCAAATTCTGTTATTTGTATCCCTTTATCTACTATTATCCATTTTTTTAAGTCTTTTATCTGTCTTTTTAGCGTTGGATACATTTTACATGCTATTATATAGTTTATTGCTTTTTCTTCTAAATATTCAAAGAATTTGTGTCCATAAAATCCGCTATCTGCCCTTAATAATCCTATCTGCTTATCTTTCAATATAGCAATTGTTTCTTTTAAGAATTTATATATATTACTGTTTGATGCTACATTGCCTGGTCTTAACCATGCATTGACTACCATTCGTAATTCTGACATAAAAGCTAATAATGGATGATGTGCATTTCGACCCGGTTTCTTTGGATTATATCCAACCTTCGCTCCTTCCTGTTCTCCATATCGCGTTAATATTGTTGAATCCACATCGAGTGTATACTTTTTTATTGGTATTTGTTCAAAAAACCATTGATTCAATTCAGGAAATATTTCGTTGTTCCTTTTATTACTAAACTTTCTAAAAAACCTTGTATATGTACTGATACTGGCTACTCGTTTCCATCCAAATATCTTTTTTAATACTTCATCAAATCGAACTAATGCTGTATGACTAAATCTTACTCCTCCCAACCAAACACATACCATAAAGCTTTCTATTATATCAATGGCGTTGTATCCACAATTACTTCCTGATATTGGTAAATTTAAGCTCTTTAGCTTTTCCTTTATACCTGTTTCATCCATTAATATTTTTAATATCCTCATTCCGCCCCATGAGGATATATTCTTGTCGGTATACTCGTATTTTATGTATGATTTTTCCCCGTTTGGCTGCATTTTTTCCTTCCGGTTATTTTTTGCCCTAAATTACTGTTTTTATTGCTTTTATGCCATTTCTTTTTTCTCTATTGCAAAATTTGGGATTATCTATTCTTCATTCTTACAATGCAACCCACTTACGGGGTTGTGGTTCTTTTTTTAGCGTTCAGGCTACTGATATGAAACCCCATTCGGGGTTTTTAATGTTGTTGGTAGTGTTGCATGTGATTACAAACATGGCACTTCTCCGAAGTGCTCCTGAGAATAAAATTACGCTAATGTACATTATAACAATAAGTTATGTGATTTTAAATAACCCTGAACTAAAGTTTAGTGAACCAGCGTTTACAGACAGTGTGAAAATTGGGGTTAAATATAAGAATTTCTGTTTTGATACGACAAACAATGTCACCCATTCAGGGTTATTATGTTATTTTTCTGCTTTTTGCTACAATCATGTCATCCCTTTGGGATTATTGAATACCATATAACATATTATAATGCAATGTATTAACAATTAACAATTCCACAAAGCACTTCAGCGAAGTGCCATGTCTGTAACCACTTGTAACGCCACCAAAACCTGAACTCCAGCGGAGTTCTACTTGAAATTTAACACTTTACATCCTCAAAAAATACCCCATTTTAAAACTGCATGTTCATCTCGCCAGCTAACTATAAACCTAAACATACCCAATAACTTGACATCCGTTTAGGATCAGACAATTAATAAAGTGATATTTATTATCCTTCAATCTTTAATACAATTAAAGTCATATCATCGTGTTGGGGAGTTTTTCCGGTAAATTTATGAACATCTGCCAAAATTAATTCCATAATATCTTTTGAACATAAATCATCGGAGTTTTTAATAATTTCAAGTAATCTGTCTTCGCCGTATTCTTCTTTTTTATTATTTTCAGCTTCAGTAATACCGTCAGTATAAAATACAAAAACATCACCTTGGTTAAATGTAATTACTTTCTCTTTAATTGTTTTTCCAAAAATTTCACCTTTTTCCAAACCTAAAGCAATACCGCCGGGTTTATAGTTTTCAACAATTCCGCTGCTTGTTTTACGGCCAATTAAAGGATTGTGACCTGCACGAGCCATTATTAATTGTTTATTTTGAAGATCTACATCAGCATAAATCATACTTATAAAACTGCCTCTTTCAACATTTTCGTAAAACATATTGTTCATATTACTTAAAATGGCAGCAGGGGAAACATAAAAACGTGAAGTGGCTTTTAAAAATCCTTTGGTCAAAGTCATATAAAAAGCAGCTTTTGTTCCTTTTCCCGAAACGTCCCCAATAGCAATTCCAAACCGTTTTTCGCTTATGTTTATAAAATCGTAATAATCGCCGCCAACTTCGTAAGCTGGTATACATTTAGCCGAAATATCTATTCCTTCAAAACTTGGACTTTTTTGAGGTAAAAATGACATTTGCACATCGCGCGCAACTTGTAATTCGCTTTGCATACGTTGTCTTTCGGATATATGTTTGGCAAAAGCAGGGGTTATCAAATCAAAATCTTTAACTTTTTTGGTTGAATAAATTGCTGCTATTGAAAACATATATGCAGTAAAAAGAATAGCTGCAAATATATAATTTGAATAACTATTTATTTCTACAGGAACATAGAATAATGAAATTTCTATATAAAGCATATAAAAAACAAACAATGAAATAAAAATAGTAAGGTAATCATACTTAAAAAATATGTAAGCAGATACAATGCCTATAATAATTTGAAGCGGTATTCCTATATAAATAGGATCTATCTCTCCGGGCATTATCAAACCCCAAATAAATCCAATTATAACAATAATTGCACTATTATTTTTTATTCTTGAACGGGCAATTGTTCCAAGGAATAAAAATATTATCATTGAAGGAAATAAGATGTGATTAAAAGATTTAATAACCGCGCAAAGTGTATGATAACTATTATTATAAACTGATGAATCGTTTAATGAAGGAATAATTGTTATTGCAAAAACATTGCTTATAAGTGTAGTTAAAATTAACCACAAAGCTAATAAGCCAAAACCAAAACTAAGCCCGCGCAATAACGATTTTCCAATTTTTGAATGGAAAAAATAACCGTTATATAATAAATCAATTGAAACAAGTTTATCCTTCCAAATTTCGCGTGTCAACGATTCGCTTACTGCCCAACAAATAGCAACTCCTGCCGCGGCAAATAAAAAACCAAAAATTATTGGTAATAATATTTCCCAGCTGTATATTTCCGTACTGATGATTACATCAAATATTACACCAAGTCCAACCAAAACACCAATTACTGTTGATAACTTAAAACCAATTTCATAAGCGCGGTATCTTTTAAAAGCCAAAAATATAAGAACTATTATTAATACTGCATAAATAATTACTGTAGTAATTTTAACAACAATTGAATCATCAACAACATATTTTTCAGGTATTGTCTCTTCAACTTTAAATAATGATATTAAATTGCCGGTAACGCCAACTGTAATTAATGCTTTATTATTTAATACTTTATTTAAGGTTGTAACCGAAAATTTATAATCTGTTCGTGTGTCGGGTTGATTTGTTGTTTCACTTTTTGATCCATCACTATTTATGCTATAAGTAATGGATTTATTGTTTTTTGTTTGGTTTTTAATAGATATTGTATCCAATTGCAAATTATTATAACTAGTAAATTCATTAAGAAAATTTTCTGCAATTTTATAAGCACTCTCAAATGGAATAGAAGGAAGTATTAAAGTATCAGGTATTTGTGAATCTAAAGATATCAAATTTCCGGAAAGGTCATATTTAAGGTTTAATTTTCCTATGATGGCTTTTGCAATTTTATCTTCATTATTTGACATTAACTTTAGATGAGTATTGGAATCATCTATTTTTATTTCCCAAAAATATGCCGATACTTTATTCCGTAATAGTTCATTGCCTTTTTTTAGACCAAATTTTTGCTGTGTTTCCGAAACAAGTGAAGAATTGCTTTTTAATTTAAGCTCAACAATATAATTTTCATTACCAATATTTAACTTATGTAATGTATTTTTTGTAAGTGTAATAATGCTGTCTTTAGAAATTTTTGGCGCAATACTATAGTGCGGATTTGCAGCAGGATAAAATAAAACAAAAATAAAAATACTTAAAAAAATTAATGCTGACGATAATCCGATTATTTTTGTTTTATTATTCATAAGTAACCATGTAATGTTTATTGTTTAGACGTATCTATCCAGCTTAAAGTTAACTCCAAGATAAAGTTTTTTTACATCTTCGTCTTCGGCAAGATACTCAGCTGTTCCTTCTTTAAAAATTTGCCCATTTATTAATATATAAGCTCTATCAACAATACTTAAAGTTTCGTGAACGTTGTGATCGGTAATTAAGATACCAATTCCTTTATGTTTTAAATTATATACTATTGACATAATATCTTCAACTGCAATAGGGTCAACACCTGCAAAAGGTTCATCTAATAGTATAAAATTTGGTTTGGAAGCCAAAGCTCTAGCAATTTCGGTTCTTCTTCGTTCACCACCGCTTAATTGAAAACCAAGACTTTTACGAATATGTGTTATACTTAACTCTTCTAATAATCTTTCCATTTCGGATTTACGTTCAGCAGCAGTATATTTCATCAATTGCAAAACAGCCATTATATTATCTTCAACGCTTAATCTTCTAAAAATAGAAGCTTCCTGCGGTAAATATCCAATTCCTAATTTAGCTCTTTTGTACATTGGTTCTTTGGTAATTTCGGTTTCGTTTAAAAAAACTTTTCCTTCGTCCGGTCTAATCATACCAACAATCATATAAAAAGTTGTTGTTTTTCCTGCCCCGTTAGGGCCAAGCAAACCAACTACTTCTCCTTGTTTTACGGAAACAGAAACATTATTTACTACCGCACGTTTTTTATATACTTTTTTTAATTCATTGCTTTGTAAAATTAATGATGACATATTTTTATTTTTTTTGAATTTTTGAAATATACTTATTTATAAAAAAACTTTTTTCCGGCTTATCGGTATGCAGTTGGAACAAAGGTAAAGTAAAGTCTTTTTCTTTTCCGGTAACAAGTTTTTCGGGATGGTATTCACTTATAGCAGAAACGTATAATCTTACATCGCTTATTTTTTTATTAGCAAATATCATTTTGGCTTTTTCGCTTGACGATTTAATTAACCCTTTTGGCTTTTCCTCTTCAAAGGTATAATAAATACTTAATACATTTCCTTCAACATTTGTATGCGTTAAAGATGAATCATTAAAAAACATTTTAATATTTTTGCCGGATATTTGATTATATCTAAAATCGAAACTATCAACTTTGGAGATCATAAATCCATCGTTTATAATATCAACATAATCCAGTTTTTTATCTTTTGAATAAACAAAAATAGTATCACCTGTTAGCTGCGAGTTGTCGTACCACATTATTGGTTGTTGTTTAACATCTTCCTTTTTATAGGTTAACAACTTTTCGGCATTTTTATAATACAAGGTATAATCGTTTTTGGAAATAAAACCTTGTCTGAAAATTTTTACGGAATCAATTGCCTTTAAATAAGTTTCAACGGAATCTTGAAAAGTTTCGAGACTAAGAGCAGAGAGATATAATGTATCAATTTTACCATCATCAGCAGTATCAATTTGTACTAAAAAAGGATCGCCAATTACTTTACTATAACCCGAATCGGGGAAGTTTTCTAAATATTCACCAAAAATAGTTACATTATTGCTTCTATTTTTAATTGTAATATTATTGTATGCGTAAGATATTTTGGTGTTCCTAAAATGAATTAAACTATCCGAAAAAATAGAAGATGATGTGTCCGAAATAGCAACTTTGCCAACAGCAACAGCTTTGTTTTCGGTATGAAAATAGGTGAGTTTATTGGAAAAAAGATTATTAATTTTATCAAATAAATTAACATTTTCGTAAAAAAACGCTCTTTTTTCGTTAAAAAAATAATAACCATTTTTAGCTTTAAGAATAATGTGTGTGTCTTCCAATGTTATTCCAACATTAGAATAAGCTATCCGGTCATTGCCCTGGTAAAATCCGTTTTCGGTACGTATTGTAATGGTATCTTGTGTAACTACAACATTACCTATTAATTCAGCTTCATTTTTATCTATATTTTGAATAGCTTTGTCGCAGATAATTTTAACATCACCTTGTGTAATAACAACATGACCATAAACCAAACGCATTTTTACGCCGTCTATTTCTTGACCAATTAAACTATCACCAATAACCACAACGGGCATATTTCCATTTTGCGCAAATAATAATGTGGAACATAATAAAAATAAAACAGCTAATTTATTCATTTTCTTTTTTCGTTTCTGTTTTGGTTTCTGTAAAAACAGTTGAATATGTAATATTATAAATTGTATAATTTCGTAACGATTGATCCGATTCAAATCCGTAACCTTGAATATCTTCGGTTTTAGATACTAAATGTACAAACTTATCGGAAGTGATTTTCCTGTCGGCGTTTCTCCACATCAATTCTTCGGTTTTTAATGTAACACCGCTGTCGTTAACAGCAACTACATCTTCTATTGCGTACATGTTTTTGGTTATGTCGTCAACTTTGCCATATTTTGAAGTGAGGGTAGTGGTTTTAACTTCGTTTTTGTCATAAAAATCAATTGTTACACCGTCAAGTAATGTAACTTTGGGATTATCAAACATCCTAATATATTTTGCAAATAAAACAGCTTTTCGTTTACCTTCCTCTGAAAAATAAATTTTAGAGTTCCAACTTTCCTGAACAGGAGTGCTTCCTATTACATTAACATTTTTGTCAATTACCGGTTTTAGTTTTTCTTCCTGGCAGGATGTAAAAATTAAAACAATAAATAAAAGCGGAATTAAAATTTTCATCTGCTTTGAAGTCCAAGTTTTACTAAATCGTGCAAATGAACTATTCCAACAGGATGTAAAAACTCATCCGTTACAATAAGAGTTGTAATGTTAAATTTTTCCATTTGCTGTAAAGCAAACGAAGCCAAATATTCAGGGCTTATAGTTTTTGGATTTTTAGACATTAAATCTTTAGCCGTCAGATTCTTAATTTCCAATGTTTTTTCAAGTAATCGTCTTAAATCACCATCGGTAATAATTCCGGTAAGTCTGCCGTCTTTATCAACAACCGCAGTAGTTCCAAGCCGTTTTGATGTAATTACAATAATTGAATCTTTTATTGATGTATCTTCGTGAACAACAGGAACATCTTCACCTTGATACATTATTTCGGAAATTTTTAACGATAAGCGTTTGCCAAGTGAACCGGAAGGGTGTAATAAAGCAAAATCTTCAGCAGTAAATCCTCGCATTTCAAGTAAAACAATTGCTAATGCATCACCCATTACTAAAGCTGCGGTTGTTGAAGCAGTAGGAGCCAGATCATAAGGACAAGCCTCTTCTTTAACACCACAATCCAAAATAATATCACACTCTTGTGCAATTTTAGAGCTTGGATTACCTGTCATCATAATTAAAGGTACTTTAATACGTTTAAACATTGGTACAAGATTATGCAATTCTTCCGTATATCCGCTTTTTGATATAAGTATTACTATATCTTCTTTACGTACCATACCCAAATCGCCATGTGCAGCATCTGTGGGGTGTAAATAAATAGAAGCTGTGCCGGTGGAATTTAATGTGGCAACAATTTTACGTGCAATTAGTCCGGATTTACCCATTCCTGAGAATATAACCCGTCCCTTTGATTTATAAATTAATTTAACCGCTTTTGAAAACGAATCGTCAATTTTTTCAATTAGTCCTTCAATCGATTCACTTTCAATTTTTATTACTTTTTTACCTTGTTCAATTAATTCTTTATCTGTCAGTTTACTCATTTTAAATCTTTAATTTTTTATTTGTATAAATATTTTATTCAATGATTAATAAATTTTTTAATATCTAACCTTTTTAGATACTATTAAATTCAAATTTGTAAATAGAAACAAAAATAAAATATGTTCTATTACAAGTTGTAAATAAATGTATAAAAACAATTAGGGCTAAAGCCCAAATTCTTTCCTTTGCGCAGACTCCCACCATAAACAGACTTTGTGAAAATTGGATAATGACACATTTTCTGTTAATTTTTCATTGTCGTCCACTATTATTATGCTTGGGTTAAAACCCGATTTTTTTTATTTTCCAAACCCCCAGCTTAAAAGCTGGGGTTATATAAAAACCTTCTAACTTGTTGTGAATATTCAAGTTAAAGAAATATTATCCCCATATATGCACTTCGGAGAAGTGCCATGTCTGTAACCAAATAGAACCCCGCCAACGGCAAGAACTCCGGCGGAGTTCAACTTTCCACAATGTTTAAGAACAAATTATTTAGATTTTGTAATAGTATCAATCTTTTTTATATCAATTAACAAATCCTTTAACAAGTCAAGTTTTAGTTGACTTGCCGCGTCACTTAAAGCATTTGGGGGATCGGGATGTACTTCCAAAAACAAACAATCAATACCAATTGCTGCAGCGGCTTTTGCAAGATACGGAATAAATTCGGGATTTCCGCCTGTAATATTGCTGCTGCTTGGCATTTGTACCGAATGAGTTGCATCCATAACAACAGGATAACCCAAATTGCGCATTATTACCAACGAACGCATATCAACAACCAAATTATGATATCCAAAAGTTGTTCCTCTTTCAGTTAACATAATTTTATTATTTCCGGTTGATTTTACTTTTTCAGCAGCGTGTTTCATGTCTTCGGGAGCTAAAAATTGTCCTTTTTTTATATTTACAATTTTTCCTGTTTCGCCGGCTGCAATTAATAGATCGGTTTGGCGGCATAAAAAAGCAGGTATTTGCAATATATCGGCAACTTGGGCTGCTTTATTAATTTCTTCAGCTGTATGCACATCAGTTACAATAGGTAAGTCTAATTGATCTTTAACATTTTGTAAAATGCTTAAAGCTTCATCATCACCTAAACCGATAAATGAATTTAAGTTAGTACGGTTGGCTTTTTTATAACTTGATTTAAAAATAAACGGAATATCAAGTTCTGTTGTAATTTCTTTAATTTTTTTAGCAGTATATAAAGTGATCTCTTTGTTTTCAACTACACATGGCCCGGCCATTAAAACAAAAGGATTATTATTGCCAATAGATATATTGTTTAAGGTAATCAATATCAAACCTCTTTTTATTGGAAGAGAGAGTCCTGCGAAATTTTTTTACTTTTGGATTTACCAAAGTGTTTATATGCCAAATCTGTTGCTTCACGTCCGCGTGGAGTACGCTGAATAAAACCCTGTTGAATTAAAAACGGTTCGTAAACCTCTTCAATTGTTCCGGGATCTTCATTTACAGAAACAGACAAATTATTTAAACCAACGGGACCGCCGTTAAATTTTTCAATAATGGTTAAAATAATATCTTTATCCATTTCATCCAAACCAAAATCATCAACATCCAAAGCCAAAAGAGCTTTTTTAGCAGTTGCCATGTCAATTGAATTTTTGTCTTCATAATCGGCAAAATCGCGTGTACGTTTTAATAATCGGTTAGCAATACGCGGTGTCCCTCGCGAGCGTTTTGCAATTTCCAAAGCGGCATCTTCGTATATCTGAATATCTAAAATTCCGGCTGAGCGTTTAACTATTTTTTGTAAAATTGTATCGGTATAATAGTCCAAACGAACTTTAATGCCAAATCTATCGCGTAAAGGAGCTGTAAGCAGTCCGGCGCGGGTAGTGGCGCCTGTTAATGTAAATCTGGGTAGTTTAATTTGAACGGATCGGGCGTTTGGTCCGGAATCTATTAAAATATCAATTCTAAAATCTTCCATAGCGGAATATAAATATTCTTCAACCAAAGGTGTTAATCTATGTATTTCATCAATAAATAAAACCGAATTTTCTTCCATGTTGGTTAATATGCCGGCTAAATCACCAGGTTTTTCCAAAACAGGACCACTTGTAACTTTAATACTTGTTCCCATTTCTTGGGCAATAATATTTGCTAATGTAGTTTTGCCTAATCCGGGAGGGCCTGTTAATAAAACATGGTCTAAACCCTCATTCCTTTTTTTTGCCGCACCAATAAAAACCTTAAAGTTATCAATTATTTTTTGCTGACCCATAAACTCATCAAAACTATGAGGTCTAAGGGTATTATCAAGCTTAATTTCCTCTTCTTTTGGTAATGGATTGGTGTTTTCAGATTTTCGCATATTTTATTGGGCAGTATGTTTACGATGTAATTTATACTTGCCGGTTAATATAACCATTAAAATCATTAAAGTAATCATTCCAAGCGCTGCGCTTACAGAAGCAAAAGCATTTAATTGTTCACCGGCAATAGAACTAAGTCCGGGGAACCATGCACAACCGTACAAAATAATTAAATGAGCAACATAAATTAATAATGTATTACTGCCCATTTGACGAACAATTTTAGGCAGATAAGTAATCTTTTTTTCAACTATTGATGCAACACCGTACAAAGCAGTTACAACACCAACACGTAATAACACTAATTTAGTAATTTCAACCCAAACAGCGTCTCTAATAGCCCCATGTATATTTAATTGACTTATTATTGCCGAAAGTGAAATAGCTAATGAACCGATAAAGATCAAATTGTAACTAAACACTTTTGTTTTTGCAAATGTTTGATTGTTTGCAATAAAACTTCCTAATACCGCACCTGCTATTACATAACCTGTCCATGGGAACAACGGGAATAACGAACCGCCTTTTTCAGTAAAATAAGCAGCTATTGGGCCGGGGAAATGAGTGTAAAAATTACTGTTTAATACACTTGGAGCCAACAAAAAAAAGAATAATCCGCCAAATGTAAATACTACGTTATCAGTTAATTTAAATTTATCGCCAATGTAAACAAGCCCAATTACAACTAATAAACCCATGGCAATAAGATGTAAAGCATCAACAGTATAAAATGTTTGCCATTGTAAATATGTTACTTCCGAAAAATCAAAAATATTGTATGTGGGAAAACGTAATAAATAACCAATGCCAAGTAATATAGCTACTCTTTTTAGTCCTTTTTTAATTCGCGGATTTCCATTTATAGGCTGTCCGCCTACACGCAATAAATATGTAAAAGCCAAACCGGCTGTAAACATAAAAATAGGAGCTGTAAAACCGCGTACTGTATGCCATGAATAAAAAAATGCACTGTCTAATGTTCTATACTCGTTACCAAGAAGAGTATGTATGGTATGCCCTTGAACCATCAATAATACTGCTAATGCACGCATTAGATCAATAAATAATATTCTTTCTTTCTTTTGTTCCACTTTCTTTTATATATATGCTTATTAAAAAAATTGTCAATTACAAAAATACAGAATGTTTTGAATAAAAAAAATGTTAAAATGAATAACTGTTACATTTAGTCATTTTTGTCGGTTTTATACCAATTCATTCTTATTTGTATTATCGAATATTTGTGCTGAAAATTAAATGCATAAAAAAATACATGGGCTAATTAGCTGAAAGATAAGAACTTAAACAAGTGAGTAGTTTATTGAGTTTTTCATTTCACAAAATTTGAGTTAATCTCAATATCCTCCAAAAATAATAGTAATATCTAATAAAATTATTTATTAATTTAAAATAAGTTTAAAATAAATATGGGTGTAACTAACACACACCCAAATAAATAATAAACTATTATTGTTTTTTATAACTAGATTGGTGGAAACATGCTAAAACTTAAATTGCACTGGCAAATACTAATTTCAATGATTGCTGCTATAATCTGCGGTTTCTTTTTCCCTTCTACAGTTGCTTATACTTCTTGGATGGGCGAACTTTTTATAAGAGCTTTAAAGATGTTAATTGTTCCACTTATTTTAAGTTCAATTATTACAGGAGTTGCAAACATTGGCAATGCCGAAAATCTTGGTCGTTTAGGTTTTAAAACAATGAGTTATTATATTATTACAAGTTTGCTTGCAATTTTAACAGGTTTATTTTTTGTTAATTTATTTAAACCCGGTGTAGGAGCAGATTTAGGATTAAAAGAAAGTGTAACAAATTTAGGATTAGTAAATCAATCGTTTGTTGAAACTTTAATAAAAATAGTTCCTGATAATTTATTTAAAGCATTTTCGGAAGGGGAAATGCTTTCAATTATATTTTTTTCAATTCTTTTTGGTTATTTTATTTGTAAAATTGAAATAAAACAGAAGGTTTTATTAACCGATTTTTTTAATGCTATTTTTGAAATTATGATGAAAATAACTTTATTTATAATAAAGTTTACTCCTTTGGGCGTTTTTGGTATTGTGGTAAAACTTACAGCCGAACAAGCCGGTGATACGGAAAAGCTGGTTTCCTTAGTCAGCCATTTAGGTATATATATGGCTACAATACTGATTGGATTAATTGTACATAGTGGTATAACACTTCTTCTGTTAGTAAAATTTGTTGGCCGGGTAAATCCATTTAAACACTTAAAAGCAATGTCGGCACCATTATTAACCGCTTTTTCAACTTCTTCTTCAAACGCAACACTTCCATTAACAATGGAAGCAGTAGAAATAAACGCCGGAGTAAGTAATAAAATAACTTCATTTGTTTTGCCTTTAGGGGCAACTATTAATATGGATGGAACTGCATTATACGAATGTGTGGCGGCTATGTTTATTGCGCAAGCTTACGGAATTGAAATGAGTGCGCTTCAACAGGGAATAATTGTATTTACTGCTTTGCTTGCTTCAATAGGTGCCGCCGGAATTCCAATGGCAGGAATAGTAATGATGTCAATTGTTCTTTCGGCAGTAGGTTTACCTCTTGAAGGTATTGGTCTTATTTTAGCGGTTGATAGAATATTAGATATGTGCCGTACAACAATTAACGTGTTTAGCGATACTTGTGGTGCAGTAATAATTGCAAAATCGGAAGGTGAAACGTTATTGATTGAATAAACAATTAAATATTAAATCTACACAGTATCTATTTAAATGTATTTTTTTCATTTATAATATTTTGCAGTTAATATACAGTTAATTTTTATTATTGGTTTTTAAATATTTTGTCCCTATTTTAATTTAATGGGAATAAAATAGTTGCAAAATTATTAAAAATTTGGGAGTGAATTTGATGATACCCGCAAAATTATTGCTTATCTTAAATTGAAGTAATGTTAAAATTAATTAAAATCTTTTTGATATGTATTTTCTTTTTGAGTATCACTACCAATTTAATTGGTGAAACCCGATATGTAAGTAAAACAGGTGGTGTACCAACGCCCCCATATACAAGCTGGGCTACAGCTTGCGACAGCATGCAAAAATGTTTTGATTATTGTGTAACCGGTGATACAGTTTATGTTGATAGAGGAATATATAGAGAGACAATATATATACTGGATAAAGATTTAACAATAATCGGTGTTGATACTGATGAATGTATCATAGATGGTACTGGAATTGAGGGGTTACATAATTACTGGGCACTCTTTGAAGTTAATAACTTAATTATTGTATTAAAGAATTTAACATTTAAAAAAAAGGATTTAGATGGAAATATTTATGATTATGGTGTATGTGCAATAAATAGTTTTTGTTGTATTGAAAATTGTATAATTGATTCAACGCACCATTCTTTGTATATGGATAACGGTGGCAGAATTGGTAATGTTATTATTAAAAATGCACATCTTGGAATTAGAATTTATTCAACATCTGATTTATCTACTTATTCCATTGGTAATTGTATAATCCAAATATCATCGAGGGATTCATTTCCTGGCGGGCTTGACAATGCGCCTGGTGGTGGGAATTTTAATATAAATAATAATATTTTTATTTTTAAACCCATTTTAAATACTGCATTTGGGCTCTCTATACGTTCAAACCAGAAAGTTAAAATTAATAACAACATTTTTTATGGATTTCGAACAAGTATACTTGCTGCTGCACAACAAGGCACAGAAAGAGACACAACATATATCATAAATAATACGTTTACTAACAGCTATAGTTATGGTATAGAAACAGGGAACATGGTTAAACATTACATTATTAAAAATAATATCTTTGCCAATACTGGAAACGGGATATATTCGTATGGAAATCCGGGAGACGTTGATTATAATATGATGTACAACATACCGGGAACTTTATACCATAATTTACCGGCCGGTGCGCACGACACAATAGCCGACCCAATGTTTGTAAATGATACGGCAGTAGTATTGGGAGGTACATACAATTACAGACTTCAAAAATTCTCACCAGCAATAGATAGAGGTGACCCCAATATTTTGGATGTTGACGGCAGTAGAAGTGACCTTGGAATGTTTGGCGGGCCATTTGGAGAAAGTTATTTATACCAAAATTTAGCTCCCAAACCTGTAAAAGGATTTAATGCTGTTTATCAGCAGGACACAAACCGTGTAAAACTAACATGGAAACCCAACACCGAATCGGATTTTAAACAATATTATATATATAAAGATATTACTGCAAACTTTACAATAGATAGTACAAAAAGAATTGGTGTTTTAACCGACACATTATATTATAATATATTAACCAAAGGAACACAAAAGGTTTATTATAAAGTTACGGCAATTGATAGTACAGGTAATGAAAGCAGGCCAAGGACTGAAGTTAATGTAACCATTACCGAAAATGAAGAAACAATAATAACCGAAAATTACAGTTACCAGTTGTACCAAAATTACCCAAATCCTTTTAACCCAAGTACTACAATAAGTTACAGCTTAAAAGATCCGGGTGAAGTTAGAATAAAACTTTACACTGTAACCGGCGAATTAATAAAAACAATTATTGAAGGCTCAAAAAACAAAGGTTACAACGAAACAAAAATAGATATGAGTAATTATACCAGCGGAATATATTTATACAGATTGGAAGTAACGGGGGCAGGTAAAATACCTGTTTTTAATGATTTGAAAAAAATGGTTTTTGTAAAATAATTATGAATTGTGAATTGTTAATTATGAATGAAAACAAATAAAATAACTACTGATTAGGGTGATATTAAAATTAAATTGTAATTATTTTTAATTGTAACGCGAGTTTCAACTCGCAAGTTAATAAAATACGAAATTCTAATTAAAGAAGATAAATATCACTCTACAACTTAAAAATACTGAAATGTTTAAGTTCAATGGTACCAAAATGAAAAAAACAATTTTTATTATATTATGTTTAATACAAACCTTATTAATTGGTGAAACCCGATATGTAAGCAAAACAGGGGGCGTACCAACGCCCCCATATACAAGCTGGGCTACAGCTTGCGACAGCATGCAAAAATGTTTTGATTATTGCCAAAACGGCGATACTGTTTACGTGGATAGAGGAATATATAATGAAGTATTAACTGTATATAATAAAAATTTAACACTCATTGGTATTGATACAGACGAGTGTATAATTGACGGATCGGGGATTGAGGGGAAAGTTGATAAATATACTATGTGTTGGTTTGAAGATTCGGAAATTAATATTGATAATATGACTTTTAAATATAAACGAAGAGACAATAATCATTTTTATTTTGCTGTAATTTATGCACATGGTTATGCCAATGTAAATAACTGTATATTTGATTCGACTGATAATTCTTTAGGTTTAATTACCTCAAGTAATGTAAAAAACTCAATCTTTAAAAATACAATATCTGCTATTGGGGTTAATGGATATCAATCGCCTGAAATAACAATTGAAAATAATATCATTCAAATTCTTTCCGCTGGTGATTACCCTACCGCAATACAGAATGGTGCCGGAGGAGGAAGTTTTAAAATTTATAATAATATTATGTTTCAAAATATCGGGAATCGTTTGTTCTTTGGAATAATGATTATTACAAATAATAGCGTTGATATAAAAAATAATCTTTTTTATGGTTTTTCATGTGCAATCCAAGACGGATCGTTTGAAGGCGGCTATAAAGACACATCATTTATAGTTAATAATACAATTTTAAATTGTAAAGGAAATGGTATTGAATCGGGTAATTTTTTAAAAGAAAGGCGAATTACAAATAATATTATAGCAAATTGCAAATACGGCATATATTCTTACGAGTATCCTATTTATGCCGATTATAATTTATATTTTAAGATGCGGACTTCGAATTACCATTTAATAAACCCGGGTGTTAACGAAATTGTTGCCGACCCTATGTTTAATAAGGATACTACCGCAACATTAAACGGAAGTTATGATTTCAGGCTGCAAAAATATTCCCCTGCAATAGACGCTGGAGACCCAAGTATACTTGATGTTGACGGTTCCAGGAGTGATATTGGAATGTACGGCGGGCCGATGGGAATAAGTTATGAATATAAAGATTTAGCACCAAAACAGGTAAAAGGGGTCACCGCTGTTTATCAGCAGGACACAAACCGTGTAAAATTGACATGGAAACGCAACACCGAATCGGATTTTAAACAATATTATATATATAAAGATATTACTGCAAACTTTGCAATTGACAGTACAAAACGAATTGGTGTTTTAACCGACACATTATATTATGATATATTAACCAAAGGAACGCAAAAGGTTTATTATAAAGTTACGGCAATTGATAGTACAAGTAATGAAAGTTTACCAAGCACGGAAATAAATATAACAATAACCAACAATGATGCGGTAATAACCGAAAATTATAGTTACCAGTTGTATCAAAATTATCCAAATCCTTTTAACCCAACTACAACAATTAGTTACAGCTTAAAAGACCCGGGAGAAGTTAGAATTAAATTATATACAATCACAGGCCAATTAATAAAAACAATTATTGAGGGCTCAAAAAACAAAGGATATAACGAAACCCAAATAGATTTAAGTACTTACAGCAGCGGAATATATTTATACCGTTTGGAAGTAACGGGAGCAGGTAAAATACCTGTTTTTAATGATTTGAAAAAAATGGTTTTTGTAAAATAAGGTTAAAGTTTAAGTGCTAAAGTGTAAATGAATAAATCAATTTTGAATTCTTAATTCTCAATTTTTAATTAAAATCATGGAAATCCTTTAATCAGGTTAATCATGGTTCAGACAATGGTTTAATCTGCGCTAATCAGTTAAACCTGTGTAAATCAGCGTTCTATGGTTTTTGTTTAAAAGAATATGCAACCCGCTTTGGGGTTGTGGTGTGTTTGTGGTGGCGTTTGGTTACAAACATGCTTCTTCTCCGAAGAAGGTTTGATGTGATAAAAATTTTAGATAATCTGTTTTTTACAACTGTAAAATCATACAAATCGTAGTCATGGCAATTATCAAAATAATGTTAATCCTTTAATCAGGTTAATCATGGTTCAGACAATGGTTTAATCTGCGCTAATCAGTTAAACCTGTGTAAATCAGCTTTCTATGGTTTTTGTTTAAAAGAATATGCAACCCGCTTTGGTGCGGTGGTATTGTTTGGCGTGACGTTAGGTTTGCAGACATGTCACATAACTGATGTAGGTTTGATAAAATGAAATTTTATAATGAATTTGATTTTTGCTTTTAACATTTATTTGCAATCTATATTTAACATCTACTATTTTTGTTTTTAATGTAAAATTTGGGTTTATTAAACCAAGTTTTAATTTTTTTGAAATAATTGTTTATAAGTATATAGTCAACTTTTTGGCATAAATTCTAAATAATTATTTAAAAGATAAAAACATAATAAAAATTAAGGGGAAGGGAAAATTAAAACTAAACAATAAATTATTAATTTAAAAAATTATTTGATTTTAATCCTTTGTAATAGTATAATTAAAGGTTTAAACTTTTTGACTAAGACAATGGATTTTGAAGATAAAATAGTAATACGCGGTGCGCGCGAGCACAATTTAAAAAATATAGATTTAGAAATACCACGCGATTCGTTTACAGTAATAACAGGTCTGTCGGGTTCAGGTAAATCATCTCTTGCTTTTGATACAATATACGCCGAAGGACAAAGGCGGTATATTGAATCACTTTCGGCTTATGCCCGCCAGTTTTTAAACCAGCTTGAAAAACCGGATATCGATTTAATTGAAGGGTTAAGTCCCGCAATTTCAATTGAACAAAAATCTACATCAGGAAATCCGCGTTCAACAGTAGGTACCGTAACTGAAATATACGATTTTATGCGTCTGCTTTATGCCCGTGTTGGTACTGTTCACTGTCATCAATGCGGCAAACCTGTGCAAAAACAGAGTATGGATCAGATTATTGAATCGATTTTAACAAAATTTAAAGACAAAAAAATAAATATTTTAGCTCCGGTTGTTAGAGGCCGTAAAGGACATTATCAGGAACTTTTTGAACAAATACTTGATGACGGATTTATGCGTGTACGCGCTGATGGCGAAATTGTTGAAATTACCGAAGGATTAAAATTAAGCCGTTACCAAACACATAATATTGAAATTGTAATAGATAGAGTAAATGTTAAAGAAAACTCGTGGCAGCGGGTAAAAGAATCCGTTGATGTGGCGTTAAATTATGGTGAAGGTTATTTAATAGTTAATTGCGATAAAGAAGATTCGGTTTACAGCCGTAAATTTGCTTGTCTGGAATGCGGAATAGGTTTTCAGGAATTTGCGCCAATTTCGTTTTCGTTTAACTCAACTTCAGGCGCATGTCCCGAATGTGATGGATTAGGTGAAAAAAAAGAAATTGACGTTGATCTAATTATTCCGGATTTTAACCTAACTATTGAAGAGGGCGGAATTGTTGCGTATGGTAAAAAACGGGATGTTTACTTTTTTGACCAGCTTGTAACTATTGGCAAACAGTTGGGATTTGACCTAAAAACACCGATAAAAGATATTAAAAAAGAACATCTTGAAATTATTTTAAACGGAAGTAAAAAATCAACTAAATTCCAATATTCATTTGCTTCCGGTGCAACAACTATGTTAAATCTAAAATACAGGGGTGTAATACCTTATATTTGGGATAATTACAAAAACTCATCATCCGAAAAAATAAGAAGTGACGCTGAAGCATTTATGCGTACTATGGCTTGTCCTGCCTGCAACGGTGAAAGGTTAAAAAAAGAATCACTTGCAGTTAAACTTGGTGGTTATAATATAAGCGAAGTATCGGCTTTTTCTATAAGTAAAGCAAAAGATTTTTTTGATAACTTAAAATTTACAAGCCGTGATGAACTTATTGCAACTCCAATATTAAAAGAGATAAAAGAACGACTTGGATTTTTATTAAATGTAGGATTGGATTATCTTTCGTTAAACAGAGGAGCAAGGACACTATCGGGCGGAGAATCGCAAAGGATTAGGCTTGCAACACAGATTGGAACTCAGCTAGCAGGAGTTTTATATGTTTTGGATGAACCAAGTATTGGACTGCATCAAAGTGATAATGAAAAACTAATAAATTCATTAAAAGATTTGCGCGATTTAGGCAATACCATTCTTGTTGTTGAACATGACCGAGAAACAATAGAAAGCAGCGATTATATTGTTGACTTAGGTCCCCGAGCAGGTGAACATGGCGGAAAAGTAATGAATGTTGGTGTTACACAGGAATTATTAGATAATAAAAGTTATAAAGAAAGTTTAACATTTCAGTATTTGTGCGATGAACTTTTAATTGAAGTGCCAAAAGAAAGGAAATATGGAAACGGTAACGAACTTACCATATACGGAGCAAGAGGGAACAATCTAAAAAATTTAGAAGTTTCATTTCCACTTGGTACATTTATTTGTGTTACGGGTGTAAGCGGTTCGGGAAAATCGACTTTGGTAAACGAAACCTTAGTAAAAATTTTGATGAAATATGTTTATAACGCTAAGGATTTACCTTTACCTTATGATAGAATAGAAGGATTAGATAAAATTGATAAAATTATTGAAATTGATCAATCTCCAATAGGCAGAACACCACGATCAAACCCTGCTACATATACAGGTTTATTTACTTTTATACGCGATTTGTATGCGCAATTACCGGAATCCAAAGTAAGAGGTTACGGCCCGGGCAGGTTTAGTTTTAACGTTTCCGGCGGCAGATGTGAAGAATGCCAAGGTGACGGATTAATGAAAATTGAAATGAATTTTTTGCCCAATGTTTATGTAAGGTGTGAAACATGCGGGGGAAAAAGATACAATGCCGAAACTTTGGAGGTTTTGTATAAAACAAAATCAATTTCGGAAGTATTGGAAATGACCGTTGAAGAAGCCTTGGAATTTTTTGAAGATCTACCAAGAATAAACCGAAAAATAAAAGCTCTTAACGAAGTGGGGCTTGGTTATATCCGTTTAGGCCAGCAGGCAACAACACTTTCGGGCGGAGAAGCCCAGCGTGTAAAACTTGCTACCGAATTGAGTAAAATAGGCACCGGAAAAACAGTATATATTTTGGATGAACCCACCACAGGTTTGCATTTTGAAGATGTAAAAATTCTTATGGAAGTTTTAAATAAACTTGTAGAAAAAGGGAATACGGTAATTGTTGTTGAACATAATTTGGATGTAATTAAAATTGCTGATTTTATAATAGATTTAGGCCCCGCAGGCGGTGAAAAGGGTGGAAAAATTATTGGTGTAGGAACTCCTGAAGAGATAATGCAACTGCCTAATAGTTTGACCGGATTATATTTAAGAAAAGAATTTACGAGATTAGAAAAAAATAAGTTGGGTGGTTAATAAACTTGGGTTAAAACCCAAAGTGGTTTGGTGTGGGCATGGAAGAAAACAACGGTGGGCTTTAGCCCAAGAAAAATAATTTGAATTAGTATTTGCAGGTAATGAGCAAAACAAGAAGAACAGCATAAAGTGAAACGTTTTGAAAAGGAGTGCAAGGAATTTTTTAAGATATATGGTTTTAAGAACTAGGGTTAAAGCCCTGGGTTGGGTGAAATGTAGTTCACACCATAAATGGCGTGATTATAAAAAGTATGTTGAGAGATTGTATCCTTAGTTTAGTATCTTTGAAATTTAAATAACCACGCCATTTATGGCGTGGGCATGAAAAAAACAACGGCGGGCTTTAGCCCAAGAAAAATAATTTGGAGTTGAAATGGCTTATCTTAAAGTTTGGCTTCATCTAGTTTTTGGTACAAAAAATCGAGAAGCAAATTTATCAAAAGAAATTAAAGAACAAGTTATAACGCATATTAAAGAAAATGCAAAGAAAAAAGATATTTATATTGATTCCATAAACGGTTATAAAGATCATCTTCACTGTATTGTTGCATTACATGCTGAACAAAGTATTTCTGATGTTGTACACTTAATAAAAGGTGAATCTTCGTATTGGATAAATCAAAATAAATTAACAACTTTTAAGTTTTTATGGGCCGAGGAATATTTTGCAACATCAATTAGTGAATCACAATTGCAGAATGTAAGGAATTATGTTGCAAAACAAGAGGAACATCATAGAACTAAGAGTTTTGCAGAGGAGTGCGAGGAATTTTTTAAGATATATGGTTTTAAGAACTTGGGTTAAAACCCGGGTGTTTGTGTTCACTAGTCCACGCCATAAATGGCGTGGTTATAAAAACCATATTAATTGTTAAGAAATCTTGATATTATTGCTTTTAAGAACTTGGGTTAAAACCCGAGTGTTTGGTGTTCACTAGTCCACGCCATAAATGGCGTGGTTATAAAAACCATATAGATTTTTAAGGAATCTTGATATTATTGTTTTTAAGAACTTGGGTTAAAACCCGGGTGTTTGGTGTTCACTAGTCCACGCCATAAATGGCGTGGTTATAAAAACCATATAGATTTTTAAGGAATCTTGATATTATTGTTTTTAAGAACTTGGGTTAAAACCCAGGTGTATGGTGTTCACTAGTCCACGCCATAAATGGCGTGGTTATAAAACGAAGTTGATTGTTTAGGACTTCGATTTAAAAGTATTAAGAAATTGGGTTAAAGCCCTGGGTTTGGTGATATGTAGTTCACGCCATAAATGGCGTGATTATAAAAAGTATGTTGAGTGATTGTATTCTTAGTTTGGTATCTTTGGAATTTAAATAACCACGCCATTTATGGCGTGGAAAAGTAAAAAACAACGGCGGGCTTTAGCCCAAGAAAAGAATAAATATTGCGAATGAGCGTAAGAAATTAAACAGCAAATTAATAAATACCAATATTAATTGAGGTTAATATGAAAAATTCAGTAGAAGATTTTAGATTATACAGAAAAGAGATGAATGATAAAATCCTTAATTCCGGGTTTATGGATTTTAAGAAATTTTTTGCTTTGGATAACAAGGCATATTTGGAAGGAGCTCTTCCTATAAAAACAAAAGAATTAATGGGATTAGTTGCTTCCATGGTATTAAGATGCAACGATTGTATTTTATATCATTTGGATAGATGTGTAGCAGAAGGTGTTACACGGTCTGAGTTTTACGAAACTTTTAATGTTGCTTTAATTGCCGGCGGTTCAATTGTAATACCCCACTTAAGGTACGCAATGGAAAAATTAGATGAATTATTTAATGAAGGAAAAATAGATGAAAAAAACAAATAAAAAAATAATTGTTCCTAAACATATTTTAACTGTAAATGGAAAAGATGAAGTATTAAGAAATTATGCAGTTGAAATAACGGAAAATATTATTACAAATATACTTCCTGTTGAAGATATTAAAAAAAATGAAGATGTGGAAATATTAAATTATCCGAATTTAACTTTAATTCCCGGATTTGTTCAAACACATATTCACTTGTGCCAAACTTTATTCCGTGGATTGGCCGATGATTTGGAATTGTTGGATTGGTTAAAAAACAGAATATTTTTATTTGAAAATGCACATAATTATAATTCTTTAAATGCTTCGGCAAAACTTGGCATTTACGAATTGCAGACTAAAGGTACTACTACTTTATTAGATATGGGTACATTAAATTACATGGAAGCAGTTTTTGATGAAATGCTCCGGTCGGGAATGCGTGGTTTATCGGGTAAATGTATGATAGACGAAAATGATTTGGTTCCTAAATTTAAAGAAACCACCGAAAGGTCTTTAAGATATAGTTTGGAACTTGCAAAAAAATATCACAATACTGAAAGTGACAGAGTAAAATACGCCTTTGCTCCGCGATTTGCATTATCATGCAGTTATGGTTTAATGAAAGATACAGTTGATTTGGTTAATAATCTTGAAGGATCATTGTATCATACTCATTCTTCCGAAAATAAAGACGAAATTATAGCAGTAAAACAAAAATACGGTGCTGAAAACGTTGAGTTTTTTAATTCAATAGGTGTATTAAACGATAAAACAGTTTTAGCCCATTGTATTCATTTAAATGAAAAAGAAATTGGCCTATTAAAAGAAACACAAACCCGCGTTTCACATTGTCCTTCATCAAATTTAAAACTTGGATCCGGTATTGCTAATATCCCAAGATATTTAAAAGAAGGAATACAAGTTAGCATTGGAGCTGACGGTGCACCATGTAATAATAACTTAAGTATTTTTACTGAAATGCGACTTGCTGCATTAATACAAAAGCCAATTCACGGTTCAACCGAAATGGACGCAAAAACCACATTTAAACTTGCTACTATTGAAGGTGCAAAAGCTTTACATTTGGAAAAAGAGATTGGTTCAATAGAAATTGGTAAAAAAGCGGATTTGGTTTTGTTAAATTTAGAGCAGCCCGACCAATGTTTGTTGGATAATGACGAAAATTTATATTCCAATATTGTTTATTCAGCATCACACGATACTGTTAAACATGTAATGATTAATGGAAATTGGGTTGTAACCGATGGTCAATCGGTTGTTTATGATAAAGATGAATTATATGCTTCTGCAAAAGCGGAATTAAAAGGTTTATTAACAAGAATTGACGAGAATTAAATGAAATTATTTTTTGCTACGGGTAATAAAGGTAAGTATAAAGAAGTTAAAGGAATATTTAATGAATTTGAACTTGATTTTTTGGGTAATTATCCCGAATTTCCTGAAATAATTGAAGATGGCGAAACTTTTATTGATAATGCAAAAATTAAAGCTTTGGCAGTGTATAATCAATTTAAGGTTCCTGTAATTGCTGATGACAGCGGCATTTGTGTAAACCAGCTTGACGGACGACCCGGAGTATATTCGGCAAGATATGCAGGCGAAAACTGCACTTATGATGATAATAATACCAAAATGCTCAAGGAACTTGAACAATATCCTGAACCTCATGAAGCTTCATTTGTTTGTTATTCCATTTATTATGACGGCGGCCAATTTATTACCTCAATGGGCGAATTAAAAGGAAAAATTGTTAAAACCAGATCGGGAAAACAGGGTTTTGGTTATGATCCTATTTTTGTTCCCGATGGATTTGTTTGTACGCTTGCCGAATTAACAGTTGATGAAAAAAATAAAATCAGTCACAGAGGTTTATCTTTTAATAAACTAAAACAACTATTAATTGAAAAGAAAATTATATGAAAAAATATCTGGTAATATTGGTATTGATTTTGGGATTTTTTGGCTGCAAAACCGATAAAGATAATCCGGTTACACCTGTTTCAAATTTAACTGCAAAAAATTATTATTTTGGAAATGTAGGCACCTATTATAATTATTCGGAATATCTTTATAATAAATCGACAAATACTTTTGTCAGTTTCGGTACCCGAAGCTCTCATATATCCGAAAAAATAACGGTTGATAGCATTGAATATAGCGTTATGTCAAATTATGTTATTACTCCTGATAGCTCTGTAAGCGGAGTAGTATTAATGCGTGGTACTGATAACGGAATATTTTCAAAGGTTGATACTACCGGATTATCGTCTAAAATATCTAATACTTTATTACCTCAGTTAACTTACGCTATTGATCCGGAAGTTTTATTGTTTTCTTACCCCTTACCTGCAATTACTTGGGATGCATTTAAGTTTAATGTAAATCTTAGTACATTGTTAACATTTACTGCAATTAAACTTACAGCAACTTATGCCGGAACAGAAAATATATATGTGTCTGCATTAAATAGTAATAAATCGGCTGTTAAAATTAAATACGATGTTGAGTTGGCATTACCAAATCCGGCTAACATATTCGATTTTTTTAATCAAAAATACACAGCTTTTGCATGGTATGTTGAAAACATAGGCGTAACCCAATATGAGGGAAATGCTTTAATTATAAATACTTTAGCTAGCGGAAAAATTGATTTTGCCGATACCAGTAAAGTTATTAGAGAAACATTAACAAGTTATGAGATAAAATAAATATAGATGTATTAAAAAATGCATTAAAGTTATTTGTAGTGCGAGATTTACAGACTGTGCGAAAATTGGGGAATAACAACAATTAAAGGGAACTCATCCTTCGACTCAGCAAACCCCGCTAAGTACACAGCCTTCTCTTAAAAAAGAAGGGGAGTAACTGTAAAAACATATAAAACAATGAGTTATAAGGATTTTTGTCTCCTCTCTTTTTAAGAGTAGAGTTTATCCCGCAAAGCGGGAAGATTAAGAGGCCGTGCCCGGCTGCTTTATAGACGGGTGAGTTCGTTTTTAAATTTTAACACAGGCTATGTTATGCCGGGATTGAAACTGAAACAAATTTTGGGTTTTAACCCTGACATGATAATATTGAATGATTACGAAAAAAAATAAACAGAAAAATTATCAATCTCCAATATTAAAAAGATCTGTTCATCTTGGCAGTTTTTTTTGATTAAATATTAAAAGAGTAACCAATGTATTTAAAAAGAGTTTTTATTTTTATTTTTATTTTTGTCTTAACTGTAAATTTTTCACTTTTATATGCCCAAACAGCTGATGAAAGCTGGAAATTATACGATGATACTAAATTGGGGCGTATTGATGTTACTGTTGCGCCTGAAGCATTATCTTATATGTACAACCATATTTATAGTGATTCGGAACATGTTGCTACTGTAAGATTTAGAAATAAATACATTGACCAAACAATCGATTCGGTGGGATTTAGATTAAGAGGCAATACTTCAAGAGAAGCTAAAAAAAAGTCTTTCAAAATTTCGTTTAATTCTTTTATAAAAGGAAGAGACTTCTTTGGAGTTGAAAAACTAAATCTAAATGGCGAACATAACGATCCGTCAATTATTAGAAGTAAACTGTGTTTTGATTTGTTCGGTAAATCGGGAGTTGTTGCAAGCAGAGCCGCACATATGCAAGTATTTATTAACGGTAAAAATTTCGGTTTATATATTTCAGTTGAACATATTGATGAAGAATTTATTAAAAAGAATTTTGCCGATGACAGCGGAAATTTGTGGAAATGTTTATATCCCGCTGACTTAAAGTTTATTGGAAATGATCCAAATTTATACAAAAACTTAAATAATAACGGAACACCGGTTTACGAATTAAGCACAAATGAAGAAATTGGAGATTTTAGCAGATTAGTAAATCTAATTAAAATAATTAACCAAACTCCGACCGCTGCTTTTGAGGATTCTTTGGAATCCGTGATGGATGTTTCAACTGTATTAAAATACTTTGCATGGAATATATTATTTGGCAGCTGGGATAGTTATTGGAATTTATCAAACAATTATTATTTATACAATAATCCAACAACCAAAAAATTTAGTTTAATTCCTTACGATTACGATAATTCATTTGGTGTTGACTGGTCGGATAATGATTGGAGTGCTGTAAATCCTTATTCTCCTCCAATTGTTTCGGGAGGGAATAAACCGCTTGCTGAAAAGATAATGCAAAATAATCAGTATAAAAATTTATATACTCATTTTTTACAGTTTTACAGCAATAATGTATTTAAATTAAATCTTTGGCAACCACATCTTGACAGCCTTAAAGAAATGATTACTTACGCCGCAATTGCCGATTCGTTTAGAACTTTGGATTATGGGTTTAGTATGAATGATTTTAATAATTCATATTCTCTTACAGGATATTCAAAATATCATGTAAAAAATTCAATAAAAGAATATGTTAATCTCCGAAATTCTAATCTGATTAATCAGTTAAATTATGTAAGCGCAAAACCTATTGCATACAAAATAGATTATTTCCCTAAAAACCCAAAAGGTACTGATTCAATTTATATATATGTATCAGCATTCAGCTATACCGGTTTTAATACTACATCTGTTAAACTAAAATTATCAGGAACAGCAAACGAAACTATTTATCCGCTTAATTATTCTCCTGTTTCAAATACAAAAATAGTTGAAGAATATGACCGTTATGTATGTATAATTCCTCCTTTGGGAGATGGTAAAACTGCGGAATTTTATGTTAACTTGATAAATACAGCAGGACAAAGCCAAAATTATCCCCGTACCGGGAAAATAATTATTAAAACTCAAACCGGCAATTCAAATTCCGTTGTTGTTAATGAATTTTTAGCGGATAACGTCAATTCTTTAACTGATCCAAACGGCGAACATGACGATTGGGTTGAACTTTATAATAAAGGTGCTGAACCTGTTTTGTTAAGCGGTAAATATTTAACAGATAATCCTACCAAACTAAATAAATGGATGTTTCCAATAGCTGATTCAATAATTATTAATCCGGACGAGTTTTTATTGGTTTGGCTTGATGACCAGACCACACAATCCGGTTTGCATGCCAGTTTTAAGTTAAGCAAATCAGGAGAATATATTGCTATTGTTGAAAATGACGGTGTGTCTATTATTGATTCGTTAAGTTTTGGCCCGCAATTGACTGATGTGTCGTTTGGCCGATATACCGATGGAGCTGATAACTGGGTGTTTATGTTACCAACACCCGGTCAAAATAATGTATTTACGGATGTTAAAGATGACATAATTCCAATTGAATATAACATTGCGGCGTATCCAAATCCTTTTAATCCAACAACAACTATTAGTTACAGTTTACCTTATGCAAACAATACTGTTATTAAAATTTATGATATTTTGGGCAGGGAAATAGCAACTCTTGTTAATGAATACAAAACAGCAGGTAGTTATTCAATCAGTTTTAACGCCTCAATGTTAAGCAGCGGAATTTATTTGTGCCGGATAGAATCGGGGAAGTTTGTAAGTACAAAAAAAATAATAATGGTGAAATAAGTTAAGGTTAAGTTTTGAAGGTTAAAGTTTAAGTGGGGGGAAAGGATAATTTTGAAATCTCAATTCTGAATTTTTAATTAAAAGAACAAACAGATCTTTTTGATAAACCGTAGGCTTTAAGTTTACGGTTTTTTGATAAAAACACCTCATATAATAAAATATTGCTCATATAATAAAAATATTGTTTTTCCCCTTGCTTTTTGAAATTATATTCCTTAGATTTTAAATCAGAATTAAAAATCTGATTTGAAATAATTTGGAGATAAAAAAATGAGTGAAGTGATTAATAACAGTAAACAAAGAATAGCTGACTTAAAAAAATTGATTAGTCAAATACATAAAGGCGGAAGCGTAGAGGAAGCAAAAGCAAAATTAGCTGAGTTACTGGGATCTGTTCCTTATGGTGAAGTTGTTCAAGCAGAACAAGAACTTATTGCCGATGGAATGAAAACCGAAGAAATATTAAAATTCTGCGACATGCATTCGCAAGCTTTAAGAGCAAATATAGATTTAAATGACGCTAAAGTTGCGCCGGCTGGGCACCCTATTGACACATTTTTAAAAGAAAACGGATTAATACTGCTTGAATTAAATAAATTACAGGATCTTCTTAATAAAATAGAAGCATTAGAAAACAATATCTCTGCAAATAACGAATTATTGCAACTTAAACAGTTATTTAATGGTCTAATGGATATAGAAAAACATTATGCACGTAAAGAAAATTTAGTTTTTCCTTATTTGGAAAAATATGAAATTACGGGACCGCCCATGGTAATGTGGGGTAAACATGATGAAATCAGGTCTTTCTTAAAATCAATTCAGCAAATATTCAGTGTGGTTAAAACCGCTTCCGCAGAAGAATTAAAAGGGTATTCTAAAGTATTTTTTGTGCCAACTGCAAACGCTATTCAGGAAATGATATATAAAGAAGAAAAAATTCTTTTCCCAATGTGTATGGATACATTAAATGATATTGAATGGTATGAGATTTATAAACAAAGCAACCAAATAGGTTATACAATTGCAGCTCCAACAGTTGAATGGAAACCGATTGATATAATTGAAAAAGAAACAACTATTAATGAATCAGGCAAAATAGAATTACCAACCGGTTCATTTACATTAAAAGAACTTGAATCGTTTTTAAATACTTTACCAATAGATATGACATTTGTTGATAAGGATGATAAAGTACGTTATTTTTCAGAAGGCAAAGAAAGAATATTTGACAGAAACAAAGCAATTTTGGGTAGACAAGTTCAGTTTTGCCACCCTCCTTCAAGCGTACATATTGTTAACAAAATTATTGACGATTTTAGAACTAAAAAACAGGATAGCGCCGCATTTTGGATAAACTTTGGCGGCAAATATGTTCATATTGCATATTATGCAATGCGCAATGCAGCCGGCGAATATTTGGGTACATTGGAAGTTACACAGGATATTGCCGGATTTAAAGCCATTGAAGGCGAAAAACGAATTTTATCTTATGAATAAAAGATAAAAATATTAAAAAGGTAAAAATGGAAAATATAGATTTAGATATAATCCCTGAAACAACAATAATGGAAATTCTTGAAAAATTTCCGGGTGTTGAAAATAAGCTGATTGAATTGGTTCCGGCATTTATAACATTAAAAAATCCCGGATTACGAAATACAATTGCAAAAGTAACTAATTTAAAACAAGCTGCAACTATTGGACAGATACCGCTTGGCGAATTGGTAAATACTTTACGAAAAGAAGCAAATTTGGAAGTGTTTAAAATAAAGGAGAATATAACCTTGGAAGAATCACTAAAACCCTATTGGTTAAAAGAAGAAAATATTGTAACAACTTACGATGCCATTGAGGATATTGCTAACGGACAGCATCCGGTTGGTAAAGTAATGAGTGCCGCCGGAAGTTTAACCGACGGGCAAATTTATTTATTAATTACCAATTTTGTTCCGGCTCCTTTAATTAAAAAAGGGGAAGATATTGGATTAAAGGTTTTTAATATTCAAATTGCTGAAAATAAATTTGGAACATATTTTTGTAAATAAAACCTTTTTCTAATTTTTGAAAAGTATTATAAACCGAAACTTCCGATAATTAGGCACAACAAATACTTTTAATATATTATGATGTAACGGTTTACAAGTCAATTGTAATATTAAATTATGTGCGTATATAGGCACGGGATTTTTCTCCATACCAAATAGATGTTAGTAAAATTAATACCCTTTGTCATAATCAAGAAATACCACATTATTGTTGATATATAATAAAAACACACAAAATATTTGATAACCAAAGATTTTGCTAAAAAATAATAGTTTGATATTGTTAATCACCTAAGCCAAAAAGTGAGGAAAAGAATCAGGGCTAAAGCCCGTTATATCTATTACGCCAGCCCCCAGCATGAATGCTGGGGTTATTTAAACGGGGAGATATAATAACATTATCGCATTATTTATATAAGTTATAAGGATTTTAAATAACCACGTCCTTTAGGGCGTGGGGATAACAACTGCTCAACTCGGCCTTTAGGCCTGATTTTAAAGTAATATTATTAATAGAATTTAATAAATACAATTAAATTTACTAATGCAAAATATTAACAAAGGATTTCGGAAAATAATAATCTCTGCTGCAAAATTAGCGGTACATCTATAGATTAAATATTTTTCTTTGGTAATATATTGTGCCTAAATAAAGCGGAGTTACGGTTATAAAAAACGCAGACAAAAATATTTTTCTGCGTTTTATAATGTGTGCCCAGCATGTCCAATAACTAAGAGGTGCAAGTCCTCCACGAGACAAGGATAGTAACAATCGTTAGTCGAAGACAAGGGTGTCCACCGTGAGGTGGAATCTGAAAGAAGTCGGAGGCAAAGTCCCGGTTTGACGAACAGAAACTGCATATAAGGCGGGTACAAGTGGGTGAGTTTGCATTACAAAACAAAGCCCTATCACTATTCCGAACTTGTGAACGTAAATGCAGCAAATATATGGGATGAAAGTTATTGAACTTACCTGGGGAGATCTGTGGAAAAGTCTCGCCTTCACGTGACGGAAGTCAGATATAGAGATAAACTGCATAGCAATATGTAATTGACACCACAGAAGTCAGCAGAGGTCATAGTACTCTGATAAAACGGAGGAAGGACTGAACGTTAAACGGTTGAAAGACAAGGAAGATTTACCGGAGAAGTAAAGAAAGCAGAAAGTCTTTTTTTTTTAAAGAAGAGCTGTCATACAGAGGATAAGAAGTCAACTGAAAGTAAAAGTATGAAGCAGCCGAATTATCCGGTGCAACACCAAGAGAACAACCAGCCGTATCAAATTACAAGGGAAAATAAATAATGCTTGAAGAAATATTTGGCAAAGAAAACATGGACAAAGCTTATAAGCGGGTAACTTCAAACAAAGGAGCCTGTGGTATAGATGGAATGACAGTAGAAGAACTGCTTCCATATATGCAAAAGAATTGGACAGAAATTAAAGCAAAATTGATAGCAGGTAAATATAACCCTTGTGCAGGAAGAGAAGTAGAAATACCAAAACCCAATGGAGGGATTCGGAAATTAGGAATTCCAACAGTAATTGACCGATTGATTCAACAAGCGATAGCCCAAAAACTAAATCAGCTCTATGACGATAGTTTCTCAGAGTATAGTTACGGATTTCGCCCAAAACGTTCAGCACACCAAGCAGTTCGTCAGGCAGAAATATATGTAAACGAGAAAAATATTTATGTAGTGGAATTAGACTTAGAAAGTTTCTTTGACAAAGTAAATCACGATAGACTTATGCAACAATTAAGCCGAATGATAGAAGATAAACGATTACTAAAACTAATACGTAAATTTCTAACAAAAGGTATAATGATAGACGGAATAGAAAACCGGAAAACCGAAGGTACACCTCAAGGAAGTCCGTTAAGTCCAATTCTGTCCAATATAGTCTTAGATGAACTTGATAAGGAACTTGAAAAGAGAGGACATAAGTTTGTAAGGTATGCCGATGATTGCAGTATATATGTCAAGAGCAATAAAGCAGCCGAACGAGTCAAGGAAAGCATAACGATGTATATTGAGAAGAAACTCAAACTAAAAGTAAACCGAGAGAAAAGCCAAATAAATCTTGCAAGTAAAAGCAACTTATTGGGGTTCTCATTTTACTGAATGAGAGGAAAATATCGAATACGATTGGGGAAGAAAGCGCAAAAGAAAATCAAGGAAGGGATTAAAGAGCAAACGCAAAGAAAGCGAAGTATAAGGCTTGAAGAAAGAATCCGACTATTGAATGCTAAAATACAAGGATGGATAAACTACTTTGCCATAGCAGACTGTAAGGGTTTTCTTAAGACCTTAGACGAACAAATCCGAACCCGATTACGGATGTGCATTTGGAAAAGTTGGAAGACGGTGCGCAATCGAAATAGACAACTACAAATTCTTGGAATGAAGGACTGGCAAGCTCACCTAAATTCAAACACAAGGAAAAGTTACAGTCGAACAGCGCATTCAGGTATATTATCCAAAACGTTAACCAACGAATACTTTAATACCATAGGTCTAAAGGAAATGAGTACTTTATATCTAAAATGGCATGTTTAACGAACCGCCGTATGCCGAACGGCACGTACGGTGGTGTGAGAGGACGGCATGGAAACTAATTCCATGCCTCCTACTCGATTAAGAATTAAAAATTAAGAATTAAGAATTGTTTTTCCTTTGAGCTTCAACAATTAACGTTATTTCATAAGTGTCATTTTTTTTGTTTGGCTAAAATTATCTGTCTCTAATTTATAAAAATAAATTCCGCTTGGCAGCCCAGAGCCGTTAAATTCCACACTATGGGTGCCGGCATTTAATCTGCCATCAAAAATGTAACTTACAATTTGTCCAAGCATATTATAAACAGTCAGTTTTACTGTAGATTCCTTAGGTAAACTGAAATTTATTTTTGTTGCCGGATTAAAAGGATTTGGATAATTTTGCATTAATAAATAATCTTTTACTATTGATATATTTCCCGTCTCTTCAACTCCAACCACTACATTCGTATCACCATATACAATACCGTCAAGAAAAGCTCCAACTAATTTAGAGTTTAATTTTTTTTCTATTCCGAATTCATCAACAACATAATTTTTTTCAAGTATCCCAAATTTATAACCTATGGTATAATTATTATTTTCATTATCGGTTTGAATAAATTTTTTATTATCCACCGAATAATTTGTAAAAAGTACAATTGGAGTTCCTGTAATACAAGAAAATTTATTTTCTGCCCCTAAACGAACTAACGAATAATTTTGTGTTGAATTTGCTACAAGAACATCTAATAATTTATCTTCAATTGTTCCATTAATAAAAGCAGCACGATAGGTTTTACATAAAGTTGTATCAATCCTTTCAAAAAATGTATCGCTTCCGTAGTTTAATTTATAATATTTTAATCCGTTTGAAAGTGTGGTATCTTTAATAACTTTAACCAATTCCTTTTTTACAAAACTCAAACTACCATCAGGTAAAATTTGACTTACATTATATATCCATTTATTCCCAATTTTTAACGGATAATGATCGGTATTTTCATTTTTCGTTAATTGCAGTTCAGCAAAACCGGATGCCGGCATTGTTGCTGTATTTGGTAAAAGTGCCTTATCGGTGGCGTTAACTTGATAATAGAACTTATACCCTGAATTTAACAAATCATATCGCATGGGAATTTCAAGGGAGTAATTAAACTCGGATAATTTTGTTAAAGGTAATTCGGAATTTGCTAATGTATCAATTCCATTACTATAAAAATACTTAATATTTGCTGATTGAATATATGAATAAGCCAGAAGGGGATTTGCAGACTCCGCTGAGGTGGTAAAACAATCACTAGAGTATTTATGTTTTACTTCAAAAAGTAAAAACAAATTGCCGTTATATCTGCCTCGGTTTTGTGTTATTTTAATTGTAGGGGCGGATCTATCTATTTGTGTTGCATAAGCTGGATCGGCGGAATAAAAACCCAAAAGAATTAACTGCTCATGATAATGATGCATGTCGAGGCCGTCAAAATATACATTGCCAATATTGTTCATAAAATAAAAATCACGTGAAAAGTAAAATGATTCATTGGGAGTCGAATATCCCTTGCAATATTCAGTATGCCCAATAAAATTGTAATTTTTACCTATTGCAGTTATTCGGTACAAACCGTATAACATTGTTGTCCCTATGGGCAATCTAAAATCAAAATAAAGAGTTTCCTCGCCAGTTAAAATATTAAGATAATAAATTGAATGTGTGCTTTTATCATATCGTTGCCAATTTGAATCATACAAAAAATACCTTTTATGATTAATAATGGTATCCTGTCTAATTATACTTTCTACAAGTGAATAAGATGGATAGGTGTTTCCGACTAATTTAATATATTGCCATTTATTCCCTACCTCAAGCGGAAGATAACAAGTATCAGCGGTTTTTGTTTGAGCTAAGGATAAATTAGTAATAAATACATTGAGGATTAATAGAAGGATACAAAGCCTTTTCATTCCACACCTTATATAATTTAATATCTTTTAAATTTAATAAAAATATCATTTCTATCAAATAACTAATCCGGTTTTTTTTATAAGGCTGAATTTTGTTATTGTGATATAAAAAAATAAAAAACACAACAAATTTATTTGCTGGGCTTTTTTTTCAACAGGTTACGTTATTTCAAAAGAGACATTTTTTTCGTTTGGCTAAAATTATCTGTCTCCAATTTATAAAAATAAATTCCGCTTGGCAAGGAAGAGCCATTAAATTCCACACTATGGGTGCCGGCATTTAATCTTCCGTCAAAAATACTGCTTACAATTTGCCCAAGCATGTTATAAACAGTCAATTTTACGTTAGTTTCTTTAGGTAAGCTGAAACTTATTATTGTTGCAGGATTAAAGGGATTTGGATAATTTTGCATTAATAAATAATCTTTTATTATCAATCCATTCTCTTCCTCTTCTACATCAACAACCACATTGGTATCACCGTACACAATACCGTCAAGATAAGCTCCGGTTAATTTAGCATTATATTTCTTTTGTATTCCAAATTCATCAATAATAAAGTTTTTTTCTAAAATACCAAATTTATAACCTATGGTATAATTATTATTTTCATTATCAGTTTGAATAAATTTTTTATTATCCACTGAATAATTTGTAAAAAGTACAATTGGAGTTCCTGTAATACAAGAAAATTTATTTTCTGCCCCTAAACGAACTAACGAATAATTTTGTGTTGAATTTGCTACAAGAACATCTAATAATTTATCTTCAATTGTTCCATTAATAAAAGCAGCGCGGTAAGTTTTACATAATGTTGTATCAATTCTTTCAAAAAATGTATCACTTCCGTAGTTTAATTTATAATATTTTAGTCCGTTTGAAAGCAAAGTATCTTTAACAACCTTAACTAATTCCTTTTTTACAAAACTCAAACTACCACCAGGTAAAATTTGACTTACATTATATATCCATTTATTGCCAATTTTTAACGGATAATGATCGGTATTTTCATTTTTAGTTAATTGCAGTTCAGCAAAACCGGATGCCGGCATTGTTGCTGTATTTGGTAAAAGTGCCTTATCGGTGGCGTTAACTTGATAATAGAACTTATATCCTGAATTTAACAAATCATATCGCATGGGAATTTCAAGGGAATAATTAAACTCGGATAATTTTGTTAAAGGTAATTCGGAATTTACTAATGTATCAATTCCATTACTATAAAAATATTTAATATTTGCTGATTGAATATATGAATAAGCCAGAAGGGGATTTGTAAATTCTGCCGATTTCAAAAAGCAGCCGCTTGAGTATTTGTGGTCTATTTCAAAAAGCAAAAATAAATTGCCGTTATATCTGCCTCTGTTTTGTGTTAATTTAATTGTAGGCGCAGATCTATCTATTTGTGTTGCATAAGCCGGATCGGCGGAATAAAAGCCTACTAAATACTGCTCTTCCCTGTAATCAGTTCCCGGTACAAATTCAAAATAATAATAGAACACCATTCCTACATTATTCATATAATAACTTTTATACATATGGTCACCTGCTGCATACATTCCAAATCCTTTACAATATTCAGTGTACCCCAAAAATTTCTGATTATCTCCTATTGCAGTAAAGGATCCAATAGTATTGCCCAGCGGTAAATTAAAGTCATAATATTTTGTCTCATTACCCGAAGAAATATTGAGGTTATAAATCGATTGGCTATTTTTATCATATCTTTGCCAACCGGAACCGTTATAAAAATATCTTTTGTTATTTATTATTGTGTCTTTTGTAATAACAGTTTCTTTTATTTCATAATTAGCCGTTGTGGTTCCGGATAATTTAATGTACTGCCATTTATTGCCTACCTCTAAAGGTAAATAACATGTATCAGCGGTTTTTGGTTGAGCAATTGACAAATTAATAAAAAATGCATTGATGATTAATAGTAGGATAGACAGCCTTTTCATTCCACACCTTTTGTGTTTATAATTTATTTAATAAATTAAATAAAAATAACCTTTATGTCAAATTAAATTGTTTTTTTAGTATTATTAATATAAAAAAACGCAGTCAAAATAATTTGCTGCGTTTTATAATGTGTGCCCAGCATGTCCAATAACTAAGAGGTGCAAGTCCTCCACGAGACAAGGATAGTAACAATCGTTAGTCGAAGACAAGGGTGTCCACCGTGAGGTGGAATCTGAAAGAAGTCGGAGGCAAAGTCCCGGTTTGACGAACAGAAACTGCATATAAGGCGGGTACAAGTGGGTGAGTTTGCATTACAAAACAAAGCCCTATCACTATTCCGAACTTGTGAACGTAAATGCAGCAAATATATGGGATGAAAGTTATTGAACTTACCTGGGGAGATCTGTGGAAAAGTCTCGCCTTCACGTGACGGAAGTCAGATATAGAGATAAACTGCATAGCAATATGTAATTGACACCACAGAAGTCAGCAGAGGTCATAGTACTCTGATAAAACGGAGGAAGGACTGAACGTTAAACGGTTGAAAGACAAGGAAGATTTACCGGAGAAGTAAAGAAAGCAGAAAGTCTTTTTTTTTTAAAGAAGAGCTGTCATACAGAGGATAAGAAGTCAACTGAAAGTAAAAGTATGAAGCAGCCGAATTATCCGGTGCAACACCAAGAGAACAACCAGCCGTATCAAATTACAAGGGAAAATAAATAATGCTTGAAGAAATATTTGGCAAAGAAAACATGGACAAAGCTTATAAGCGGGTAACTTCAAACAAAGGAGCCTGTGGTATAGATGGAATGACAGTAGAAGAACTGCTTCCATATATGCAAAAGAATTGGACAGAAATTAAAGCAAAATTGATAGCAGGTAAATATAACCCTTGTGCAGGAAGAGAAGTAGAAATACCAAAACCCAATGGAGGGATTCGGAAATTAGGAATTCCAACAGTAATTGACCGATTGATTCAACAAGCGATAGCCCAAAAACTAAATCAGCTCTATGACGATAGTTTCTCAGAGTATAGTTACGGATTTCGCCCAAAACGTTCAGCACACCAAGCAGTTCGTCAGGCAGAAATATATGTAAACGAGAAAAATATTTATGTAGTGGAATTAGACTTAGAAAGTTTCTTTGACAAAGTAAATCACGATAGACTTATGCAACAATTAAGCCGAATGATAGAAGATAAACGATTACTAAAACTAATACGTAAATTTCTAACAAAAGGTATAATGATAGACGGAATAGAAAACCGGAAAACCGAAGGTACACCTCAAGGAAGTCCGTTAAGTCCAATTCTGTCCAATATAGTCTTAGATGAACTTGATAAGGAACTTGAAAAGAGAGGACATAAGTTTGTAAGGTATGCCGATGATTGCAGTATATATGTCAAGAGCAATAAAGCAGCCGAACGAGTCAAGGAAAGCATAACGATGTATATTGAGAAGAAACTCAAACTAAAAGTAAACCGAGAGAAAAGCCAAATAAATCTTGCAAGTAAAAGCAACTTATTGGGGTTCTCATTTTACTGAATGAGAGGAAAATATCGAATACGATTGGGGAAGAAAGCGCAAAAGAAAATCAAGGAAGGGATTAAAGAGCAAACGCAAAGAAAGCGAAGTATAAGGCTTGAAGAAAGAATCCGACTATTGAATGCTAAAATACAAGGATGGATAAACTACTTTGCCATAGCAGACTGTAAGGGTTTTCTTAAGACCTTAGACGAACAAATCCGAACCCGATTACGGATGTGCATTTGGAAAAGTTGGAAGACGGTGCGCAATCGAAATAGACAACTACAAATTCTTGGAATGAAGGACTGGCAAGCTCACCTAAATTCAAACACAAGGAAAAGTTACAGTCGAACAGCGCATTCAGGTATATTATCCAAAACGTTAACCAACGAATACTTTAATACCATAGGTCTAAAGGAAATGAGTACTTTATATCTAAAATGGCATGTTTAACGAACCGCCGTATGCCGAACGGCACGTACGGTGGTGTGAGAGGACGGCATGGAAACTAATTCCATGCCTCCTACTCGATTCAAACTTAAAAATTAAGAATTGTTCTTCCTTCAACACTTATCATTATTTCATAAGTGTCATTTTTTTTATTTTTACAAAATTATCAACTTCTAAACGATAAAAATAAATTCCGCTTGGAATAGAGGAGCCGTTAAATTCAACACTATGTGTGCCGGCTTCAAGTCTGCCGTTAAAAATGCTGCTTACTACCTGTCCCAGCATATTATATACAGTTAATTTTACTGTCGATTCTTTTGCTATGCTGAATCGGATTTTTGTAGTCGGATTAAACGGATTAGGATAATTTTGATCCAAGGTGTATTGATTTGGAGACACATTGTCAGATATTTTGTACACAATTAATCCGGACGCTGGATCTTTAACAAATCCAAGCCCATTTTCATTATTATTTATTTTTGTATTAGCATTACCACTTTTTCGCTGCTGCAAATTAACAAAATCCGAATTTGAATTTTGAGCAATTAAAGTAATGGATAATAAAAATATTAATAGTATAATTTTTTTCATTATTTATATAATTCCTAAATCTTTGTTTTATTAGACGTTATTTTTTACTAAATTGTTTCGCTTTTAATAAAAAAAAATACAATATTTTATTAAAAGTAAGCAAAAATAGTGCCTAAACAAAATATTGTTGTTTTTTGATGATTTATATACAAATTATGTAAAAAAATATGGAAAAAGTATCTGAATTTATTGATAGTTGGAAAAAAGAATTAAAAAATAAGAAATTTAGATTAGATATTCTTATTACTATTCTGTTTTTAGCAATGGTTTTATTTTGCGTTACACAGTTTTTAGGGTATAACGAACAAAGATTTGGTTTTAGCTTTAGGGATCCGATATTATTTATGTTTAAACCAATTGATGTTACTTGGTTTACATTTATAATAATGTACGGTTCAATTCCTATAACATTAATTTGGTTATCAAAAAAACCCAAAATGTTTTTTTTGGGTTTACAGGCATACGCAATAATGTTAATATTTAGAGTGATATGTATGTTTTTATTACCATTAAATCCTCCAATTGATATTATTACTTTAACAGATCCTTTTGTAGCTTTTTTTAGTACAGGTATGACATTTAAAAAAGATTTATTTTTTTCGGGACATACTGCAACAATGTTTTTAATGTTTTTATGTTTGGAAAAGGGTTTATTAAAAACATTACTTTTAATCGGCACTTTATCGATTGGATTGCTGGTTTTAATGCAGCATGTACATTATTCTATTGATGTTTTTGCTGCTCCATTTTTTGCGTATGTAAGCTTTATAATTGCTAAAAGGATCAACGACATATTTTAATGTAAATGGAATTAAATAATAATTAAATCTGTTTAGTGAATTAAACACCCACTTTACAGGTTTTTATGATATTAGAATCACATTATTTACATTATTTATCGTTATTATTAGACGGCGATAAGGAAGGTTGTTCAAAATTTATCAATTCCTTATTAAATGATGGAGTTGATGTTAAAGAAATATATACTAATGTTATAAAACGTTCGATGTACAGAATAGGGCAACTGTGGGAGTTGGATAAAACAACCATAGCTAAAGAACATCAAGCAACAAAAATAACCGAATTAATGATAAGTCAAATTTATCCCAGTATTTTGGCTATTCCCAAAACAGGTAAAAAAGTTATAGTAACGTGTGCCGATAAAGAATTTCATGAGCTTGGGGCAAGGATGGTATCAGATATCTTTGAGTTAAATGGGTGGAAATCAACATTTTTAGGAGCTAACATACCGGCTGATGAATTGCTGCAAACAATACAAGAAACTTTACCTGACCTTGTTGCGATTTCAAGCAACTATTATATTAATGTAATACGTCTATTAAAAGAGATTGAAATGATTACCGAAAAATTTCCGGATCAAAAAATAATAGTCGGCGGACAAGTATTTTCCAATGGTAACGAGTCAATTTTAGATGAATATAAAAATGTTAAATATATTAATTGTTTATACATGTTGGAAAGCTATTTAAAAGAAAATAATTGACAAAATTTTAATAAATTTTAAAATCTATTTTTTATTCTTAAAAAAATTCAGTATTTTACTAAGTTACATAGGCAAATTATTTTTTGCCTTTTTGTTATTTAATAAACAAATATCCAATTACTAATTTAGTTTTAATATGAAAAAACTTTCTAATCTTTTTTACTTCTTTTTGGTTTTATTAACATTAAACCAAAATATTTTTGCTCAAGCAGGAACATATTACGATGCCCTTGACGTAACAAGCAGTTCGTTTATTACTAGCTTAAAAGCAAGGATTCGTTCCCCATATACAAAAATTTCGTATGACCAGTTTGATGAAACCAACGTTGCCAATTTTGCTGCTATTAATAATGGCAATGGCACAAAATCCGTATTCTGCGTGTATTCAAATTTTGAATATATATATTCAGGTACATTTTCTTGGGGTACAATGAGTCGTGAACATACATGGTGCCACAGCTGGATGCCAACTTACAGTTCCGAATCAGGTGATGAATATTCCGATCAGCATCATTTATTCCCATCACATCAAAACAACGCTAACGGAAGAAGAAGCAATCATCCTCTTGGAAATGTTGTAAATGCCACCTATACTTTTATGGAAGGCAAGTTAGGTACTAATGCAGCAAACCAGATTGTTTATGAACCAAGAGCTGAACAAAAAGGTAATTCTGCCCGCGCTTTATTATATATGTGTACAAAATATGATGATGTTGCAGGTAATAACTGGACTTTTGCCTGGTTAAATGGTACAAGATTACCAAGTGTTAACGAAGCACCACAAAATTTAGCTTTGTTACTTGAATGGCATAAACAAGATCCACCGGAAAAAAGAGAAGTTGAACGAAATAATTATATTCAAACTATTCAAAAAAATAGAAATCCTTACACAGATCATCCGGAATATGTGAAATACATAGATTTTAATACTTTAACCAAATTAGATCCTGTTTTTGAAGTTGAACCTTCAAATCATGTTACAGGTTTAGCTGCTGAAGTGTTAAATAATACAATTACACTAAACTGGACAAATTCTACAGGTGCAAATTTGCCTTCCGGTTATTTGGTAATTGCTTATAATGTAGATAATTATTTTTTACCAATTGACGGTGACGAATATACCGAAGATGCTGATTTAACTGATGGAAAAGCAATTGCACACACCGGTAGTAACAGCATTACTTTTTATTATTTAACCAATGGTTCAAAATATTATTTCACTGTTATTCCTTATAAAGGAACAGGCAGCACAATTAATTATAAAATTAATGGTACTTTACCACGTGTAGTTGGTGTGCAGGCTTTACCGGTTGAATTAACTTCATTTAATGTTACTTCTAATGAAAACTCTGTTAATCTAAATTGGGAAACAGCTACCGAAACCAATAACAATGGTTTTGAAATTGAAAGAATGTCGGCTACTGATGTTAATTATTGGGAAAATGTTGGTTTTGTAAAAGGAGCCGGCAATAGTACTGAAATTAACAGATATGATTTTACTGATATGTTAACAGTTCCGGGTAAATATTATTACAGACTAAAACAATTGGATTTTGACGGAAGTTTTGAATATTCACAGGAAGTTATGGTTAATTTCCTTAAACCTGTTAATTATAAATTAAATCAAAATTATCCAAATCCATTTAACCCTACTACTAAAATAGCTTTTCAGTTACCTGAAGATTCAAAAGTGGCTATTAGAATCTATAATGTATTAGGTCAGTTGGTTTCAACTTTACTTGACGAAAATTTATCCGCAGGCAGTTACGAAAAAGAATTTAACGCAAGTAATTTGCAAAGTGGTGTTTATTTTTACCGATTAGAAACCGATAATTTTACAGATGTTAAAAAGATGGTTTTATTATATTAAAATTTTATTTGCAATAAAACTTTTCTGCAATCACTAAAGCCCGGTTTTACCGGGCTTTTTTATTTGCTACAACCACAATAAATCGCATAGTAGAATAGTGATGCCTGCCAATAAGTGATAGTTGTTTCTCTGAGTGAAGACTTTGTCAGTGGAAAAATGAAATATTTTGGCCAATGATATTTGTGATATGTATCAAACATCCCCCATTAGTAATTTAATTAAATTGACAATAGCCCATGTATTGAATATCTTGCCTGTGAAATTTTATTTAATTGATAATAGTTGAAAAGATATGAAAGGGTTTGCAAAAACTGTTTTTGCTGTATGTTTAACGTTTATTGTTTTGTTTTTAGGGGGTTGTAAAAAAGATAATTTACCAACTACACCTATTAATAAAGCACCAAGTGCTCCTATTACAGTGCTACCGCAAGATGGGGCAATAAATCAAAATACTTCGTTAACATTAAATTGGAAATGTAATGACCCGGATAATGATGAACTAACTTATGACATTTACATTAATACAATAAATCCTCCCGCCACACTTATTTCTTCTGGACAAACATTAACCAATTATCAATGTGCCGGTTTGAAGCCAATTACGAAATATTATTGGAAAGTTATTGCAAAGGATCAAAGTTTATCAACTTCAAGCCCAATTTGGTCTTTTACTACAGGATCAAATATGTTTGCACCGGTTTTAATAACACCTGTAAATAATTCAACTGATATTAATATCCCTCAAACAATAATGTGGAATGCGACTGAGGGGGCAACAAGTTATAAAGTGCAAGTATCAACAAATAATTCATTCCAAAATTCGGAAATGATTGTTAATGAAAATGTTGGAAATATTACCAATAAACGATTAATTAATTTAACAACCTCTGAGACTTATTATTGGAAAGTTGCCGCAATTATGTTGGGTGATACTTCTTCTTGGTCGGATGTTTGGTCTTTTAGAACTTCAAATTCAACTTCAACCATATTATGCGGTAAAGTAAAAACAATCAATAATATTCCGGAAAATAATTATAAGATTTACACTTCACCTGCAACAGTAACAGTTTATTCGGATGCTTCAGGAAACTATTTAATAGATGATATAGCAAGCGGGCCATATACATTATATGCAGAAAAAAACGGATATAATAATTATTCCGCTTCGGTAAACATAAAACAGGGGCTGGTGAACAAACAAGATATCATAATAACAACAACTGGTAAACCATGTCAGGGAATACCAACAATTATTTACCAAGGTAAAACTTATAACACAGTACAAATAGGCAATCAGTGTTGGTTAAAAGAAAATCTTGATGTTGGAACAAAAATAAACAGATTTATTGAACAGGAAAATAATAATATAATAGAAGAATATTGTTATGATAATAATGAAACTAATTGTAATACTTACGGCGGTTTATACCAATGGGCGGAAGCTGTTCAATATCAAAACAGAGCGACAAATAGTATATCACCTTCTCCTGTATTTACGGGGAATATAAAAGGAATATGCCCAACCGGTTGGCACATACCAACATTTGCAGAATTTGAGACATTAATAGCATCAGTAGACAATGACGGCAATAAATTAAAAAGAGAAGATCAGGGAACAGGTTCAGGAACCGGTACAAACACAAGCTATTTTTCTGCGTTTCTTGCCGGCTATAGCAACTACAATGGTTACTTTACCAATTTTGGTTACAGAACTTACTTTTGGAGTTCCACGGAGAACGATGCCGCAAACGCATACAGCCTAAGCCTGAGCAATAATGTTAGTAGTACCATCGTATACGATAACTATAAGGGGCATGGTTTTAGTGTTAGGTGTTTAAAAGATTGAGTGTTTTGGAAATAAAATACAATAACGATAAATTTTATTAAAAATTAGGAGGAATAACGATGAAATTATTTTTAACATATCTATTAATGTTTTTTGTTTGTGTTGGCAATTTAACGGCACAAACTATTACCGGTTTGGTGATTGATGAAACAGAAACGGGTTTAAAAAATTACCAGGTAAAGTTGTTTATAACCCCAAATGTTTATACAACACAAACTGATATAGAAGGTTTTTTTACCATAAATTTGACAGAAGTAAAAGAAGAAACGCTTCCTAAAAATTATTCTATTTCAAATAATTTCCCAAATCCGTTTAACCCCCGAACAAGGATAAATTTTTTACTGCCGCAAACAAGTAAAATACAAGTGGAAATATTTAATACAATTGGGCAAAATGTAGGGGATAGAATAGAAAAAGAAATGCAAGCGGGCAATAATTATATTGACCTTGAACTTAACGGACTTCCAAACGGGGTATATTTTGCCAGAATTAATGTAAATAACCAATACACTGTTGTAAGAAAATTAATGTTATTATATGGAAGCCAGCATTTATCTGTGGTAGATCAGATTGGTTCTGAAAATTATTCTAAATCCACAAATAATACTTATATAGACAGCATTGTAGTAAGTGCCGGATTAATGCGTACTAAAACATTTATTAATTTACCGGAACTAACCGGACAAATTTTAGATGTTGGTTTTTTACAAATGCAAATATCGTGTCCTGATATGGAGACAATTGAATATTCGGGCAAAACATATCATACAGTTCAAATAGGCAGCCAATGTTGGTTAAAAGAAAACCTTGATGTTGGAACAAAAATAAACGGTATTGTTGACTCGACAAATAATAATACCATTGAGAAGTATTGTTATAACAATGATGAAGCTAATTGTACAACCTACGGCGGTTTATATCAATGGGCAGAAGCTGTTCAAATTCCAGAGGGAGCGACAAATAATACATCTCCTTCTCCTGCATTAATGGGGAATGTAAAAGGAATATGCCCAACCGGTTGGCATATTCCAACAAAAACAGAATTTGAAATATTAAAAGCAGCAATAAATGATGACGGTAATGCATTAAAAAGAGAAGATCAAGGAATAGGTCCAAACGTAGGGACAAACATAAGCGGTTTTTCTGCGTTGCTTACCGGCTATCGCTACACCAATGGCGACTTTTACGAGTTAGGTAACTACACTTACTTTTGGAGCGTCACGGTGGACTCTTTTTTTAATACCGCATCCATCATAGGCCTGAACAATTATAGTCATAGTGTCAGTTTGGCCGGTAACTATAAGTATTACGGCTTTAGTGTTAGGTGCTGCAAGGATTTAGACTATTAGTCTATTTGACATTTTCCCCGCCTAAAAGCGGGGATCGATTTTGTTAAATGTGGTAAAATTTACTACTGGCAGGTACAACCGGGAGTCATTATTTCTAAAGAATGATTTTTAATCCTCTTTTATTAATAATTACCGCTAAAATTTAACCCAAATTAGTCATTAGAAATGAAATTATAATGCATACAACATATTAGAATAAAATATGTTACAGTCGTAATAATATTGCTCCAATGGTGGGTGTTGCATAAGTAGTATATGAATAAAGCTGAAGGGGAATAATTACATTCAAATGTAAATTAATAATTGAATATCAAGAAATGATAGAATTCTTAACTTGGGCTAAAGCCCGAATTATTCGTTTTTGCCTCACCCCGCCATAAATGGCGGGGTTATAATAGCCCATAACTTATTATAATATAGTCAAATATAGGTAAAGTTTTAGTTTAAATAACCCCGAATTTTAAGTCGGGGATTGAGGATAAATAAAATTCGGGCTTTAGCCCAAGACATGTTTATATTTATCTATTCAGTTCTTAAAGAACCAATATTTACTTATGCGACATCCACCGGTGAAGCTGAAACCGATGTTGTAGGGGCTTGTTTTTTCTATAAACAATTCGTCCCGCAAAGCGGAGCTGAAACCAGTAAATATTTCATTTCTTGTTTATATATGCCCCAAACTTATATCACAAGTTACCAATTATTCACAAATCTTAATTTTTAATGACTAATCTGGATTTATGTTAAATTTTTGCTTTTTTTAATCGTAATGAGTTTGTTACAACCGATACCGAACTAAATGACATTGCCAAAGCCCCAATCATTGGATTAAGCAATCCTAAAGCGGCAAGTGGAATACCAATTATATTGTAAATAAACGCCCAAAACAAATTTTGTTTAATGGCAGTTAAAACTTTTTTGGATAAAGAAATAGCTTTAACAACATTTAATATATCGCTATTTACCAAAATAATATCTGCCGACTCAATTGCAATATCGGTTCCTGAACCTATTGCTATACTTATATCAGCTTTTGCCAATGCGGGAGCATCATTTATACCGTCTCCAACCATTGCGGTTATTTGGCCTTCATCTTGTAATTTTTCAATTATTTCAACTTTTTGATGTGGTAAAACCTCGGCAAAATAATTTTTTATATTTAATTGTTTAGCCAAAAAGTCCGCGCTTTTTTGATTATCACCTGTAACCATATAGGTTTTTATACCAAGTCTTTCAAATTCTTTAATTGCCAATATGGAAGTGGGTTTTGGTTTATCCTGCAAAGCAAATAATCCTACACAAACCGAATCTATTGCAGCCAATACAACGGTTTTACCTTCGGACGATAATTTGTTAATTTCATCAGAAAAAACATTTGTTGAAATATTTAAACTGGTTAAAAATTTCTCATTCCCAATTTTAATATCTTTTGATTGAATTGATCCGGTTAATCCAAATCCGGTTTTGCTTTCAAAGTTAGCGGGAGTAATAAATTCAATATTTTTAGTTCTAATAAATTTTGTAATAGCTTTGGCAAGGGGATGTTCGGATTTATTTTCCACGGAACCGACAAGTGTTAACAAATCTTTTTCATCATAATTTGATACAAAGTTCACAACCTCAGGTTTACCTTCGGTTAATGTTCCTGTTTTATCTAATACAATAGCGGTTATTTTGTTGGTGGATTCCAATACTTCGCCATTTTTTATTAAAATTCCCAAATTGGCTCCTTTTCCTGTTCCAACCATAATTGCTGTTGGAGTTGCAAGTCCTAATGCACAGGGACAAGCAATAATAAGTACAGAAACAAAATTAATTAATGAAGCACTAAAGGAATAATCAGTTCCCATAAAAAACCAATATATAAACGTTAATAACGCAATTCCAATAACAACAGGTACAAAAATACCGGCAATTTTATCGGCAAGTTTTTGTATTGGTGCTTTTGATCCTTGAGCAGCTTCAACCAATTTAATTATTTTGCCTAAAACAGAATTATTGCCAAGCGAAGATATTTGAAAAGTAAATGTACCGGAATAATTAATTGTACCGCCAATAACTTTATTGCCAACGGTTTTTTCAACAGGAATACTTTCACCGGTAATCATACTTTCATCTATTGAAGAATATCCGGTAATAATTATTCCGTCAGCGGCAATTTTTTCGCCCGGTTTAATAACAACCACATCATTTAACTTTAGTTCCGTTAAATCTGTTTTTGTTTCTTTACCGTTAACAATAATTGTTGCGGTTTTTGGCTTAAGTTCCAATAACTTTTTAATTGTGGATTTTGTTTTTTCTTTTGCGTTTCCTTCAAGCAATTTACCTAATAGTATCAAAGTAATTATTACCACAGCCGATTCAAAATATACATGCGGTGTGCCATGATGAGCAAAAACCTGAGGGAAAAGTGTAGCTAAAACACTGTATCCGTATGCAGAACCGGTGCCTATTGCAATTAAGGTATTCATATCCGCGCTAAAGTGTTTTAAATTTTTCCAAAAGGCTATAAAAAATCGTTTTGCGGGAATAAAAATTATGGGAGTAGTTAAAATTAAAAGTATTTTATTAATATTTTCCTGAAACAGGGGAGTGACTTTATCCATAAAAAACATATCAATAGTCATACTGGTAACAAATACGGGAACTGATAAAACCAAGGCAAATATAAAATCACTTTTTAGTTTGGCAAACTCCAAACTTTTTTCGTCAGTAATATTATCTTTTTTTTCAGTCGTAATGTCTAACGAATAACCATATTCGTTTAATAAATTTACAGCTTTATTAATATCTACGGTTTCATCAATTTTAAAATAAGCTTTTTCATTTGCCAAATTAACCGATATGTCTTGTATACCGTCAATTTTTTTTAATATTTTTTCTACCCGTGTTACACAAGCGGCACAAGTCATTCCCTTTATAGGATAAGATACTTCTTTCATTTTATTTATTTAACCGGAGTAAAACCGGCTTCTTCAATGGCCGAATAGATGTCTTCTTTTTTTACTAAATTAGAATCAAATTCAACAACTGCTTTGCCAATTTCCACTTTTGATGAATTTAATTCCAGTTTTTCCAGTTCAATTTGAACAGCTTTTACGCAATGGTTACAATTCATTCCTTCAATTTTTATGTCCAAGTTTTCCATTTATTGCTCCAATTTATAATTTAATTTACTTAATTAATAACATTAAAAATAAATAAATTGTTTCAAAAAGACTAATATTGTATTAAATATGTCATAGTGAGTTTTGATGAGTAATTAGAAAAAAACATCAGATGTTTTGGTAATTCAATAGATAAAAGAATATTTGTGTCACTCCGTTGAGGCAATGGCATGTGTTTTACTAAATTTTGCTATAATCATGTCATTTCGTGAGCATTAAAAGGTGTTTAACTTATTTAACTTGAATAAGTTAACATTATGTTATGCTGTTGCTTGTCCGGTTTATAATTTGCTGATAGCAATTTATAAGTGTTCTTCAAGTTTATATTCAACCGTTTCTTTATTTATTGCTACTGCTAAATATTTAATGGGTTTGTTTTTAATTAAATAGGGGGCAAAATATTCTTTTGTTTTTATTTGGTTTAAAGCAGTATTTAATAATTCATCAATATTTTTATTTTCGGATAAATACTTAAATTCGATAATATAAATATTGTTATCGTATTCAATAATCCCATCAATCCGACCTTTGGAAGTGTTTTGTTCAATATCCATATCAATGCCCATTAACTCCATTATTAAATAAAATAACGAATGGTAATAAGCTTCCTTTTGTATATGTAATTGATAGGGAATACCTGCTATAATACTTTTAATGGAATTAATAAATTTTTTAATATTGTTTTCTGTAAGGCAAGCAATCAGATCTATGTATAAAGGTCTAACATTAATAACTGATGTATTAAAATAATGGGCCGCAATATAGACTAAAAATGACCTTTTTACCTCTTGGTTGGGGTAATTTAATGTGCAAATGCCTTCATCGTAATCAATACTTATAATTGTTAAATATCCGGTTTGAAACAATAAAGAAATAAGATTTAAGTTCTCTAAATCAAAGCTCTCAAATATTTCTAAACCAATACGATTATTTTCAAGCTCATCCACTTGAATTTTATCTTGAATAATTTTTTCAATTAAAAAAGTAGGTGTACCTGAACTAAACCAATAATTTTTAAAAGTACCATCAGCAAAAAAATTTAATATAGAAAAAGGATTATAAACAGTATTTTTTGCATCCCAACTATAACCGTTATACCAAGTTTTAATTTTTTGTTTTAAGCTTTGGTCATCTAAATTAAGTTTATTTCCCAAGTCTTCAAATCTATCATTAAAATAATCTTCCATTTCGTTTTGAGTAATACCACAAATGGTAGAAAATGAATCATTAATTGTTATATCTCTTAAATTATTTAATCCGCTAAAAATGGATACTTTACTAAATTTAGAAACACCTGTCAATAAACAAAAATTTATATTTTGATCATTATCCTTAAGTACGCTATAAAAATCTCTTAAAAATTCTCTGTTCTGTTTTGCAATGGATAAATCATTAATATGATCAATTATTGGTTTATCATATTCATCAATTAAAACAACCACCTTGTTAATTTTTGAAAGTTCTTGTATTAATTGACTAAATGCTAAAGCCGGCTGTTTTGATAAAGGCATAGAAACAGAATTACTTGCGGCATTGTTATGTAACATTAAAAGGGCACTTTCATAAATATTGGTTAAATCCTGCGTTCCTTTTAAATTGCTCATTGATAAGTGAATAACCGGAAATTTTTCCCAACTTATTTTATCGTAAATATATAGATCTTTAAATAGCTCTTTGTTTCCGCTAAATATTTCTTGTAATGTTGAAAGTAATAACGATTTACCAAATCGGCGGGGACGGGAAAGGAAATAAAAACTACCCTCATTAATTAGTTTATAAATGATTTTCGTTTTATCAATATAAAGAAGATTTTTGTTAATAATTTTCTCAAAAGTCTGTATTCCTATTGGTAAATTTTTCATTGTAATTCCAAATTATAAACAATTAAATATAATAAAATAATTGTGAATTATAAATTATGAATTATTATAATTAAGTTTACAAACTATTAAATCTTTTAATAAATTAGTATAAAATGACATCCTTTAATGAATTAGCCCATAAAAACAAAAACCCCAAAAGTGATTTGGGATTTTAATAAAATTTATAATATAATTGTTTGGCTTCTATCGGCACCAACTGAAATTATTGCATTTCTAAAGCCGCAAAATTGGCTTATAAAATTCAAATATTCCTGAGCTTGAATAGGTAATTCTTCAAAAGATTTTGCTTCGGTAATATCAGTTCTCCAACCCGGGAAAGATTTATAGACGGGTTTTACCGCACTTAAGCGTTCAATATCGTTTGGAAATGTAACTAATTGTTGGCCGTCATATTCATAACCTATACAAACTTTTATTTCATCCAAATCGCTTAGAACATCTAATTTTGTAATTGCAGCTTCGCTTATACCGTTAATTTGGCAGGAATACTTTAATAAAAATGCGTCCAACCACCCGCAGCGTCTGGGTCTGCCTGTGGTAGCACCAAATTCAGCACCCCACTTGCGTAAATTTTCACCAACTTCATCTAACAGTTCAGTAGGGAAGGGTCCGTTACCAACACGAGTAGTATATGCTTTTACAATTCCAATTACTTTATTAATTTTAGTTGGCGGTACACCTGTTCCTGTACATGCTCCACCGCTTGTTGGGTTTGATGAAGTAACAAAAGGATAAGTTCCAAAGTCAACGTCAAGCAAAGCACCCTGGGCACCTTCAAACAACACAGATTGTTCATCTTCAATAGATGCATTTAACAAACTTGAAGTGTCTGTTATGTATTCTTTTATTGAATCATCAAGAGATAAATATTCGTCAACAATAACATTTGCGTCCAAACCTTCATGGTTGTAAAGTTTATTCAGAATCTCATTTTTTTCTGCAACATTATAACGTATTTTTTCTTCTAAAGTTTTTTTGTTAAGCAAATCACCAATTCTAATGCCTTTACGAGCAGCCTTATCTATATAACAAGGACCAATTCCGCGTCCTGTTGTTCCAATTTTTACGGTACCGCTTTCATTTATCGAATCAAGTATTTTATGATAAGGCATTATTAAATGGGCATTCTGGCTAATAAACAATCTGCCTTTAGTAGAAATATCGTTATCATGTAAAAATTTTATTTCATCTAATAAAGCTTTTGGATCGATAACAACGCCATTGCCAATAACACAAATTACATCACTGCGTAAAATACCCGAAGGAATTAAATGAAGTACAAATTTTTGGGAGCCGATTTTTATAGTGTGCCCTGCGTTAGCGCCCCCTTGATACCTAGCTACAATTTTATAGTTATCACTTAAAATATCAACAATTTTTCCTTTACCTTCATCACCCCATTGGCTGCCAACAAGAATTGCAACACTCATAAAATCTCCAATTATAAAAACATCACGGAAAGAGAAATAGCTATCTAAAGGTAGTTAAAAAACAAACCTGGTTTAAATTAAACAAAGCTGATAACTTTAGATAGCTTAAATCTATTTATTGAACTTCAAAACTTTTTACAGCTTCATCAACCGAACTGAAATTTTCAAAAATAGTAATTAACTTTGTTATTACTAACAAACTGTTAATTTTATCGGTAGCATTAGCTAATTTTAATACGCCGCCGCCATTTTTCATGGTTGTAAAACCACTAATCAACATACCCAAACCTGAGCTGTTCATAAATTTTACGTCTGATAAATCAACAATCAGATTTTTTTTACCTTCGTCTAAAAGTTTGTGTATTAGAGTGTTAAATTCTTGTGAATCTGCTCCACCCATTACATTTCCTTTTAATTCCAAAACTATGGCGTTATACTTCTCAACAGTTTTAAGTTTCATTGATTCCTCTTAAATAATTCGAATTTTACAAAAAGTTTAATTTCTTTAAAACTAATATAAAAATAAATCTTAATAAATATAATTTATTTTATTAAAAATTACTTATAAGTTATAGAAATATTATGAAAAAAGAAAGTTTATTTGTAATTTAAATATTGGAACCAAAAAATATTTTAAGCGTCTTAATATATGGAAAATGAAGAAATTCTTCAGTTAGAACAGAGTACAAATATAAAAAATTCCGAAGATGAAGATTTTGATTTAATCCGTGAATTTAACAGCGGAAAAGATGCTGCTTTTACTAAGCTTGTAACTAAGCATAAGGAAAAAGTAAGAAATCTTGTTTACTTAACACTTGGTGAAAGTGAACCCGTTGACGATATATCGCAAGATGTTTTTATTAGTGTTTTTTATAACATTCGCGATTTTCGGTACGAATCAAAATTTACTACTTGGTTGTATAGAATTACAGTAAATAAATGCCGTGATTTTTTACGCAAGAAAAAAGTTCGGAGCATATTTGTTGCAGTAGAGGAAGAAGATTTGCCGGGTTCACGTTCTTTTCAACAAGATATGGATATTCCTGTTTTAGTAAATGATGCAATACAAAAATTGCCTGATAAACTAAAAGTCCCTTTAATTTTAAGAGATATTGACGGGTTAAGCTATAAAGAGATTGGTGAAAAATTAGAATGTGAAGTTGGTACAATAAAAAGTAGAATTTTCCGTGCCAGAGAAACTTTAAAATTTATTTTGGAACCATATCACAATGACTTATACTAACAATGATACTACCGAAAAAGAGAAAAAACCAAACAATTCCAATTCAATAAAAAAATGGAGCGGAATTATAGGTCTTGTTTTATTGACAATTGGTTTGATGATTGTTTTTAAGAAAAACTCGGATATTGAGAACAAAATAGTAAATTTTTATGCTAAAAATTTGCAGCCTCTATTTGTAAAAACTGAAATTACCAACGAAGATATTTTTAATTTTGCTCTTTATCGAAATTTACCTATCGATAAACACAATAATAAAGTTTTAGAAATAATAAATAGTGATGGAAATGAGGTTAGTTTTAAAGTTACAAAAACCCAAATTAATAATACCACAAATTACAATAAATTTGTATCTCACTTTCAGTTAAATAATACTCAACAAGGAAGTTTAGATTCAATCCTCAATTCATACAAAAGTAACGTTTATTCTTCCATATTAATTAATGATAAAAATGTTGTTGCTATTGATCCTAAGATATTAGTTTTACGCGAATCATTGGTTTATGATATAGCCAAATATTTAGAAAATAACAAAATTACTCAGCCTGGGGAGTTTTTGAATATTTATTCCACAAAAAGTTTTTCGGATGATGCAATTAAGATATTTGATGAAGTTAAAAATATAAATTCAAAAAATAATACAATTAATGGTTCTTATATGTGTTTTACACCGGATAGTGTTTATAAAATACAATGTAAGTTTAATCCGGAAAAAATTAAAAATCAAATTTCAGTTGCCAAAAATAATAATTTACATAACGGGAATTATAAAGTAAACGTGTTTGTAAATGCAGATGACTTAAACAAATCCGGGTTTGTTGATTTTAGTGAATTAAAAGACTCAATAATTTATAAGACTGGGAAAAATGACGGAATTGTTGCTAAAATTGTTATGCCTATGCTAAATTCAATTTATTCGTATGCTGCTGCAATTGATGAACAAAAAATACCAAAACTAAACAAACATTCAAAAAATCAAATTGAAAAATTGGAAAATTTACCTTATGTTCCCGAAATACAATTTGAAACAAATTTACAAGATGTAGATTCTATTATTGATGCAAGTATAAGTAGTATTGTTACAGAAGATAATATTAAAAGCTGGGTACAGTTTGGACTAAAAATGGATTCGTTATCAACATCTTTTAGTTATACAACCGACACGGATTCTTTGGAACGTCTTAAAGAAGTTACAAAGGAATTAAAAGAATTAAAAAAAGAAATGGAAAAATTAAAAAAGAATAAATCTAAACAAAAATCATCCGATGATTAGTTAAAAAAATGGAATTGCTAGTATATTGAATCAAATACAAAAATATTTTGTTCGTAGTGCAAAAAAATTAGAGAATATCATATTCTTGGCGGTTATTCTTTTTGTGCTAAAAATTTTATTCGATATTAGACCAACTTCGGCTTATATTGTTTTAAATGAGATTATAGTTTTTCTTTTAATTGCTTCCATTACAATATATATTGCTGATTTTGTAAAAATTAGAATAATAAATCCTATTCCTATTATTATCAATATGGGAATATTTAGTGCAATCATATTTTTCTTTTCGTCGGTATCAACAAAATTTTCAGAAGCTCAGATATTTAATTCAATTGAAAAAGATTTATTAAAAGATTTAATAACCATTTTTGTTGCATATATGGTTATATTCAGCCTCTCGTATATTTTTGCAACATTAAAAGAATTATATTATTTACGCCAGAAAAAAGATAATAGCAGTGTATTTAATACCATGCTTATTTTTATGGTAATCTCTTCACTTGCTAATACAATTGCGGTTTATGAACCTTCTTTAAAGTATGTAAAAAATGCATTTTGTGTTGTTACAATAATTCTAATTTCAATAAATTCAATAAAAGTAACCTGGATTGCTTTTCTAACCAAAAAACAAAAGCTTAATTTATTGTTTTTATCAATAATTATTTTTACTGTTTTTATTTTTAATTCCGTTTTTTCGTTGGATAGTTTATTAGCAAAAGAATTAGAGTTGTTTTCTCCTGCCGTTGAGTTTTTTTTACAACTAACCATGCTGTATGGAGCAATTTATTTTGGTGTAATATTTTTTACTGCCTTATTCCATTTGCCAACCGCTGAAGCCTTTGATAGGAAAGTCGAAGAGATCTCGTCATTAATGGATTTAAGTAATTTAATGACACAGGTTTTTGATTTTAAAGAATTAGCCGAATCAGTTACAACTACTACCACTAAAGTATGCAATTCCGATTCTTCATGGCTTTTAACTTATGATAATGCAGACTTAAAATTAAACGCGGTAACAAACATTAGCATTATTGAAGCTGAAAAAATTACCGAAGTATTATTAAGGGAAAATAATAGCATTATTAATGAAGTTAAAACTATTCAGCATGAAGATTTTAAAATACAGATAAACAACGACATTAAAGTAATTAAATTTAAATCTATTGCTGTTGCGCCTTTAAAAGTACATAATAAAACAAACGGATATTTGTTTGCCGCAAGAAAAGATAATTTTGGTTTTGATGAAGAAGATAAAAAAGCTATAGCTTCATTTGCCGATTATGCTGCCGTTGCCGTTGAAAACGCAAAATTGATTAAAGAATCCCTTGAAAAAGAAAGGATGGAAAAGGAACTTGATGTTGCTAGGGAAGTTCAATCGAAATTACTGCCAAATATTACTCCAAATAGCCAAAATTTAGAAATTTCGGCCTTGTTTGTCCCTGCTTTTGAAGTAGGCGGAGATTATTATGACTTTTTCAAAATGAGTGATGAAAGATTAGGATTTGTGGTTGCCGATGTTTCCGGCAAAGGAATTACAGCTGCTTTTATTATGGCTGAAATCAAAGGAATATTTGAATCTTTATCCAAATTGTTAAATAATCCCAAAGATATACTTATTAAAGCAAATGAAATTATTAAAGGAAGCTTGGAAAAGAAAAATTTTGTTACAGCAATATATGGTATAATTGATTTAACAACGGGTAAAGTTAACCTTGCAAGAGCTGGCCATACACCAATTTTGTACTGTAGTCAAAACAAAATTGATTATTTAACTCCAAAAGGTATTGGTTTGGGCTTGGATTATGGAGAAAAATTCATAAATAATTTAAAAGAATTGGAATTTTATCTAAAGAATGACGATATTTTGGTACTGTATAGTGACGGCATTACCGAATCGAAAAATAAGAATTTGGAAGATTTTGGAATGGAGCGTTTAACAACAGTTATTCGTGCAAATTGTGACAAACAAATTGATGAGATTACAAATAACATTATGAAAGAAGTTAGTATGTTTTCACAGGATTACAAACAACACGATGATATAACATTAGTTATTTTTAAGTGGAATTTTAAAAACAAATCATCGGAGATTATTAATGGCAGAGTTTAATGTAAATGTGCGAGATTCCGGACAAATCAAAGTAATTGAATTAAAAGGTTATTTGGATGCGCACACGGCCCCTGAATTAGAGGCGGCATTCACCAAACTTGTTGATAATAATCAATTTAAGGTAGTTGTAAATTTTAACGATCTCAATTACATCAGCAGTGCCGGTTTAGGAGTTTTTATGGCATATGTTGAAACCATGCGTGACAACAAAGGCGATATAAAATTTGCCAACATGAAAGACGGAGTTTATAATATTTTTGATCTTTTAGGTTTTCCATCTTTATATGAGTTCTTTGGTGATGAGATTGAGGCAGTTAAAAAATTTGATGATCATGATGGTTCAGTAAAAGCAGAGTGAAATTGTGGTGAATGAATTATCTGTAAATAGTACAACTGAAAACCTTTCATTGATTAGAGACTTTATAACGAACAATGCGAAAGATGTAGGTTTTAAAGATGAATCGATTGGCAAAATAATTCTTGCCGTTGATGAGGCTTGTACAAATATTATTAAACACGCATATAAATATGCAACAACCGGACAAATAAATATTTCTGTTACTTTTTCCGATAAAAAATTTACTGTTTCTATTACTGATAGTGGTACACATTTTAATCCATCAGTTATTCCTGATCCAGATTTAAAAATATATCATCAACAACGAAAAACAGGAGGACTTGGTATGTTTTTAATGAAAAAACTCATGGACGAAGTAAACTATGAAAACTTGCAAGATAATAGAAACCAAGTTATTTTAGTAAAATATCTTTCCTAAAAAATGAACTTAAATAATATATCTGCACTCAGAAATCTTTCCGCTTTGGTTGATTTTAGCAATTTAATTAACTCCAGCTTAGATGTTAATTTTACATTAAACAATTTATTGCTTACTTGTTTTAGTAAATTGCTTACCACAAAAGGATTAATTGCATTACGTAATGAAAATGGAATTTTTGAAATAAAAATATCCAAAGGTTTTAATAAAGAACTTATTGAATCTTTTCCGGTTATAAGTTCTGTTTATTGCGAAGATGATATCGAGATAAAAGCTTTTATTAATAAGTTTGATATTAAAATGTTTAAGTGTATTAATTCATCCAATAATACACTTGGATTTTTAATGCTTGGGGATAAACTTTCCAAAAAACCTTACGAAGAAGATGATTATGATTTTTTAACAACCTTGTTAAATATTGCTGCTTCATCCATTGAAAACAGTATGGTTGTTGAAAAATTAAAAATATTAAATAGAAATTTAGATTCCAAGGTGAACCAATTAAGCTCGCTATTCGATTTAAGCAAAGAGTTCAGCGGTATATTAGAAGTTAGCAGGGTAGGGAAGTTATTAGTATTTTCAATTATCGGTCAATTAATGGTTTCCAAATATGCGGTTGTATATTTTGAAGGAAATCAAATAGATATAATTGAATCGAAATATAATACCGATTTTATTGCAAAACATATTAATGCCGATTGTTATTGCAACCTCACAAATCCTATTGAACGCGAATATTTACACTCCGATTTAGTTGAAAATGGTGTTGAACTGATAATTCCAATGAATATTAAAGGCGAAACTAAAGGACTTATTATTTTAGGAAAACGATTTAATAAATTACCGTATTCGCAATCGGATATTGAATATATTTCTTCTGTAAGCGGTTTAGCAATCATTTCAATTGAGAATGGAAGATTATTTAAGGAAGCTTTAGAAAAACAAAAGTATGAAAAAGATTTAGAAATAGCACGTAATATACAGCATAACTTATTACCGCAAAAAGTGCCCAAAACCAATCATTTTGATATTGCAACTTATACACAATCAGCCCGCCAGGTGGGGGGTGATTATTATGATTTGGTTAAACTTGATAAAACTAAAACACTATTTGCTATTGCCGATGTTTCAGGTAAAGGTGTTCAGGCAGCATTATTAATGGCAAATATGCAGGCGTTTTTAAAATCTATTTGCAAACAGAACATTCCGCTTGATCAAGCGTCTAATTTAATAAATGATTTAGTTTCGGAAAATACTACCATGGGAAGTTTTATAACTTTTTTTTGGGGTACTTTGAACGATGAAACATTGGAATTTGAATATGTAAATGCAGGACATAATCCGCCATTACTTATTAGAAACGGTCAGATAACAAAATTAAAAAAAGGCGGAATGATACTTGGAGTAATGGAAACGATAATTCCTTATGTTTCCGAAACAATCCAATTACAAAAAGATGATTTGATAGTTCTTTTTACTGACGGTATTAGTGAAGCAATGGATATGGAAAATACTGAATACAGCGACGAAAGGCTGGAAGAAATTGTTTTGGCTAATACTGATAAAAGTTCAGGCGAACTGATAAAAATTATTAATGACGATGTTAAGGTTTTTACAAAAAGTGCTGAACAATCCGACGATATAACTTTATTAATAATTAAAATTAAATAAAACATATATATGAAAACTATCAAAAATTGGCTGTTAAAACATCAAAATAAATTAACCTTAGTTAATACAGGTATATTGTTATTATTAGCCGTAATTAACTTTTATTTTATTTTTGAGCTTCTTCCTACTTCCAATGATGAATGTTTATGGCTGCAGAAAAAAGATTCCGAAGGCGGTAAAATATATTTTGATTTTGTAAAATTTGAAGGTGTTGCCTGGCAGGCGGGAATAAGAGATGGTGACTATCTTATAGCCATTAATGATAAAAAATTAAGCTCTCCTATGGATGGAATGATTGTAATTAATTCCATTAAAAGAGGGGAATATGCAACGTATACTGTTGAGCGCGATGGTCAAATACTTACAAAACACGTAAAAATAAAAAAATTACTAAATTTTCAAGGTATTGGCGTAATACTTTTATCGTCAATTTGGCTGATTGTGGGAACGCTGGTTTTACTTGGTAAAAAAGAAGGTATAACTCAAAAGATGTTTTATAGAATTGGAGCATATTTTTCGCTTGCTTCGTTGTTTTATTTAATGTGGGGTACACCTCAGCAAAATCCAACATTTACTTTGCCATATTTGCGGCTTGTTATTGATATAACATGGTCTATTGGCGCATGTTTTTTACCTTTTGTTTGGCTTAAGTTTTTCCTTACTTTTCCAAAGGAATCCGCATTAATGAAGTATAAATATACTTCAAGGATTTTGAGTATTACTCCTTTAGTTGTTTTGGTTTATACTTTAGTGGTTCGTATTGGATTTATTTATTTTGATCCAAACTCGAAAGTAAATTATGTTAGTTATATTTCAACGCCATTAACTACACTAATTATTTACAGTATGGTTTCGGGATTAGTAATTCTATTTATAAATTATTTAAAAATCGAATCCAAAAAAGAAAGAAATTCAATTTTTGTAATATTAATTGGGTACGCAATTGGAGTAGCTACAATTATTTATATTATTACTGTTACTGCTAATTCCACAATTGATACTTTGTTTAATTCGCCGGAATATTTTACTCCTATAATTTTAATTCCAATTATTCCAATTTCTTTTGCTTATGCTATTTTTAAGTATTCGTTAATGGATATGAGTGATGTATTTAAAAATACAATTTTTTACGGTACCGCAACCATTAGTATTGCCGCATCGTATTTTATAATTCTTTACTTAATTGGTTTTGGAATAAGCAGTGCCATTGGTACACAATACCAGGGTTTAATTGCCGGAGTTATATTTATACTTTTTGCCCTTGTTTTTCAGTCCTCTAAGGATAAATTTCAAGAATTAATTACACAAAAGTTTTATCCTGAGCAATTTGCTTTTAGAAAAGTATTGTTAAAATTCAGCAACGAAATTTCTTCGGTTGTTGGATTGGATAATATATTAAATTTTACAAATAAAACCTACGTTGAATCGTTAAAACTTAAACATTTTGGTATTTTATTGTGGGAAGAAGAAAATCAAATTTATGATTATAGATCGGGCTGGGGTTTTAATAATACCCAATTTAGATTAAACTGTATTAACAAAGGCGTATTAAAAATACTAAAGGAAAAGGAAAAAATACTTTCGTTGCCTGTTATTGAACGTTGTGAGTTTGAAGCTGTTTTCCCATTAAATTATGCCGAATTAGTTGCTGAAAATATATATACAATTATACCTTTACAAATTAAAGGCAAAATAATTGGTTTATTATTATTCGGATTAAAGTATTCGGGAGCACAATTTTCGGGTAAAGATTTGGAATTGTTAGTGGCGGCTTCAAATCAAACTGCTGTTTCAATTGAAAACGCAAGATTATATAATCTGGAATTGGAAAATATTAAACTTGAAAAAGAGTTGGAAAACGCCCGCAAAATTCAGGAAAGTTTATTACCAAAAAAAATACCATTTACAAAAAATTTAGACATTGCCGGAAAAATGATTCCAGCTATGCATGTTGGCGGTGACTATTTTGACGTAATAAAGGTAAGTGATTCCAAAACATTTATTATTGTTGGAGATGTTTCGGGCAAGGGATTATCCGCTTCATTTTATATGTCTAAATTACAAACTATGATGCGTTTATTTTGCGCCGAAAATAAAACTCCAAAGGAAATATTAATTGAAGTTAATAGAATTATATTTGATAATATTGACAGACATTCATTTATTACAATTTCATTAGCATTATTTGATACAGACAGCAAAACAGTAAATATATGCCGTGCCGGTCATCCTCCGGTATTGGTGGTTAACAATTGTAGCTCCGTATATTATCAAACATTGGGAATTGGTGTTGGTCTTGAAAAAGGGAAAGTTTTTGATTCGACTTTGGAAGAATTAGTTGTTCCAATGAATAAAGATGATATTTTTGTATTTTTCTCTGACGGCGTTTCGGAAGCGATGAATGAAAATATGGATTTATTTGGTTTTGATAATTTAAAAAATACAGTTGTTTTGCATTCCTCCGAAACCGCAAACAACATACAAAACGCAATTATTGGTTCAATAGCATTTTTTAGAAATAACGCATTACAAAATGATGATATTACAATTGTTTGTGTTAAAATTACAGAATAAATCTAACCCCCCAAAAATTATATAATAAAACCATTTTTATTATTATTCAGAAAATTTTTTTATTCCTTTTTAAAAATAATTCAAGTAAATTAATTTTCCGCAATTTCTTAATTAAGGAGTATTATTATGTACGAAATGTTTATGAAAATTATTGCTGATATTGGAAGTGTTGTATGGGGTCCGCCTACAATAATATTGTTGGTTGGAACAGGTTTATGGCTCACATTTAAATTACGTGGATTGCAATTTACAAAACTAGGGCATGCTTTATATTTGGGATTTATTAAACGGAAAGAAGATGCTAAAGATGATGGTGATATTTCGCATTTTGCCGCTTTAATGACTGCTCTTGCGGCTACCGTTGGAACTGGTAATATAGCAGGAGTAGCAACCGCTATTGCTGTCGGCGGGCCGGGTGCATTGTTTTGGATGTTTATGACAGGTTTAGTTGGAATGGTTACCAAATACTCCGAAGCTTTATTAGCCGTTAAATACAGAGAAAAAGATAAAAACGGAAATATGTGCGGCGGTCCTATGTATTATATTGAAAAAGGACTTGGCTGGAAATGGATGGGTGTTTTATTTGCCATATTTGCCTCTATTGCCACATTTGGTATAGGTAATGCTGTTCAATCCAATTCAGTTGCACAGGCGCTTTTAGCAACCTTTTCTATCCCTACATGGATTACAGCAGTTGTTTTAGCAGTAGGAACAGGTGCAGTAATTTTAGGCGGTATTAAAACTATTGGAAAGTTTACAAGTGTTTTAGTTCCGGTAATGATATTGTTTTATGTTGGCGGAGCATTAATAATTATTTTTATGCATCTTGATAAACTTTGGGGTGTATTTCAACTTGTAATGGTTCATGCTTTTACTCCAACTGCTGCGGTTGGCGGTTTTTCCGGTTCAGCTGTAATGTTAACTATGCGTATGGGTGTTGCACGCGGATTATTTTCAAACGAATCAGGGTTGGGAAGTGCTCCTATTGCCGCTGCCGCTGCCCAAACAAAAAATCCTGTTACCCAGGCTTTAGTTTCAATGACACAAACATTTATTGATACTATTGTTGTTTGTATGATGACAGGTATTGTAATTATTCTTTCAGGGGAGTGGAGTAACGGAAAAACCGGAGCTGAATTATCCTCAATAGCCTTTACTAAAGGGATTGGATCTGTTATGGGTGAATATATAGTTACTATTGGGCTTGTATTATTTGCTTATTCAACGTTAATTGGCTGGTCGTATTATGGTGAAAAAGCAATGGAATATTTATTTAGTGAAAAAGTTATTTTCCCTTATAGAGTTGTTTTTACAATAGTTGTTGCGGTTGGCTGTTTAGTTGATTTGGATTTAGTTTGGGGAATTTCGGATATTTTTAACGGTTTAATGGCTTTACCAAACCTTATCGCAATTTTAATATTAACTCCTGTTATTGTTAAAGAAAGCAATAAATATTTAAACGATAAAGAGTTTTATAAATAGAATTATTTAAGGGGATTATAAAAATGATCCCCTTATAATATTATTTTTGCGGCTTGTTTTGCGAAAGTTTTATTATATTTTTAATTGCAGATTCCATTCGGGGTTTTAATAAAATATTATCGGAGTGAATAGTAATTTTAGATGGTAATTTGAAATTGTTGTTAATCACTTGTTCTTCCAACCAAATAATTACGTCATATCCGGTACCGCACATTTCATCACCAAGATTATAATCCAGGCTTAGTTCGGTCACATTTCCGGTAGTCAATATTTCTATAGCCTCTTCAGAAGTAAAGGCCCTAACCCAGCCGGATGGGGTTTTACGTCTGTCATCCAAAAATAGCTTCATTGAGTATTAAGATATTAAGAGAACAAAAATTATTTTAAATTTTGTTTGCGCAAAGTATCCAGATAAGCTAACGAATTTTTAAACATTTCTTCCCATTCTTCTTCGCTTGTACCATATTCGCTTAAGGTATATTTGTAATCAGCTTCGGAAATTTTATATCTGGAAAATATTTTAGCTTTTTCTTTTTTTAATAATTTAAAATCGGGTAAATAAGTTTCCTGGGCTACTAAAACTTCAACATAAACTTTGCCCATTGTAACCTTGTCTATTTTATTGGGGTTATTGCATGCGGATAAAAAAATAATAGATACTAAAAAACAAAAATATTTATAATACTTTTTTAATAACATAAAAAATGGCTTTTCCATTAAGATTTTTTACTAGCCTGGAAGAGAATTTTTTTCTCTCTATCAGTCAAATTATTATAACCGCTTTCGCTAATTTTGTCAAGTATTCTGTCAATTTCGGCTTGATTAATTTCTTCATCGGCATGTTGAGGATTTTTGTTGATCTCAACAAAATCGGCATCTTCAACTGTATGCGAAAAAGTAGAAGTCCCCGAGGGTTTTCGGAAGTTTGCAGCATTGGATGAAGGTTTTCTTTTGAAATTATTTAATAAAGAATCAAAATTGTAATGATTTCTTCTATCAATAAGTACAAAAAAGAATCCTGTTAACGCTCCGCCAATATGAGCCAAATGTGCAACTAAACTCATATTACCAACAGACATAAATTCAATAACAACCAAAAAAGCAACCAAATATTTAGCTTTTACAGGTATTAAAAAATATAAAAATATATATCTATCAGGAAAAAACATTGCAAAAGCAATCATAACGCCAAAAACAGAACCGCTTGCACCAACAGTAGGGGCTAAATCCAATCCAAAAATTAACGGCATAACTGTTTGGAAAATACCGGCGCCAACACCACAAATTAAATAAAAAATTAAAAACTTTTTGGAACCCCAAATATTTTCAACTTCCATTCCAAACATCCAAAGCATAAACATATTAAATAACAGATGGCTGAAACCGCCATGCATAAATTGATATGTAATTAACTGCCAAAATTGGAAATTATTGGACTGATTTACCTGATCTAATCCTACAAGAGGATTAAGAGCAAAATATCGGTTAACATAATACCAGCCGGGTACACCACCAAACATTAGGTTTTCAAATATTGTTTGAATAATAAAAACGGCAGCATTAATAATTAGTAAATTTTTTATAACGGGAGGGAAAAAACTAAATCCGAACCCGCTTGGTCTATAATAATCTCTATCGTATGAACCCATTTATTTTCTCGTAAAAATATTAATTACAAAGTTAACTTATTTTTATAATAATTAAAAGTATATTATTTATAGCGATTAGACTATTAAGGGTTATATTTTGTTCTATCTTTTTAAAAAAAAGAAAGGGCGAAAAAAATCGCCCTTAAAAAACTATTTTTTATCATTTAAAGCAGCAACACCGGGAAGTACTTTACCTTCTAAAAATTCTAACGAAGCACCGCCACCTGTTGAAACGTGAGTAACTTTATCTTCAACGCCGGCTTTTTTAATGGCACTTGCAGAATCTCCGCCGCCAATAATAGTAATAGCACCTTTTTCGGTTGCTTCAACTAATGCCATTGCAATTGCGTTTGTTCCTGTAGCAAAATTATCAAATTCAAAAACACCCATTGGACCGTTCCAAAGAATGGTTTTGCTTTCAAGAATAACTTTTTTAAATGCTTCAATAGTTGCAGGGCCAATATCCAAACCCATTTGGTCGGCAGGGATACCATCAATACCAACTACGGTAGAAGGAGAATCGTTGTTAAATTCGGGAGCAACAACAACATCACAAGGAAGCATAAAATTAACGCCTGTTTTAGGCATGTCTTCTAAAATTTGTTTTGCCAATTCAACTTTATCAACTTCTAATAACGAGCTGCCAACTTCATAACCCATAGCCTTATAAAAAGTATAAGCCATTCCGCCGCCGATAATTAAATTATCAACTTTTGTAGATAAATTATTTATTACATCAATTTTGCCCGATATTTTTGCGCCGCCAAGAATAGCAGTAAATGGACGTTTAGGATCGGCAACAGCTGTACCCAAATAGTCTAATTCTTTTTTCATTAAATAACCGGAAACGCAAACAGGAATATATTTTGTAACACCTTCAGTTGAAGCATGCGCACGGTGTGCACTGCCGAAAGCATCATTAACATAAACATCACCTAACTGAGCTAATTGTGCTGCAAATTCAGGAACATTTTTTTCCTCTTCGGAATGATATCTTAAATTTTCCAACAAAACAACTTCACCGTCTTTAAGTGAATTTACTATTTCTTTAACAGCATCGCCAATACAATCGGGTGCAAATTTTACTTCAACACCTAATAATTCGCTTAAACGGACTGCAGCAGGTTTTAAACTATATTTAGGATTTGGTGTTCCTTTTGGACGGCCCAAGTGGCTCATTAAAATAACTCTTCCGCCTTCGGCCATAATTTTTTTAATTGTAGGTAATGCCGATGTAATTCTGATATCATCAGTGATATTTAAGTTTTCATCTAATGGAACATTAAAATCAACACGAACTAATACGCGTTTGCCTTTAAGTTCAATATCATCAACCATTAATTTATTCATTTAATCCTCCAAAAAAGGTTTAATTTACTAAAAAAAAGACGCAAGGGGATCCTGCGTCTTTATAAAACTAAAAGCTAAGTTGTTTAATTATTTTACTAATTTTTCAATTAAATCAACAACACGGCAAGAATAACCCCATTCGTTATCGTACCATGATGCAACTTTAACCATGTTACCATTAACCATAGTTGAAGCAGCGTCAAAAATACTTGAATGATCGTTTCCAACTATATCAGCAGATACAATTTCATCTTCTGTATATTCAAGAATTCCTTTCATTGTAGTTTCAGCAGCTTCTTTCATAGCGGCATTAACTTCAGCAATTGTTACGTCTCTTTTTAATACAGCAACTAAATCAACAATAGAACCGTCAGGAGTAGGAACGCGTAATGAAACGCCGTCCAATTTTCCTTTTAATTCAGGAATAACTTTACCAACAGCTTTAGCAGCGCCGGTAGTAGTAGGGATGATAGAAACTGCAGCAGCGCGAGCTCTTCTTAAATCTGAGTGTGGTAAATCAAGTACTTGTTGATCATTTGTATATGAGTGAACGGTAGTCATGTAACCTTTTTCAATTCCAAATTTATCATTAAGAACTTTAGCAATAGGAGCTAAACAGTTAGTTGTACATGAAGCATTAGAAACAACTTGTTCGTTGCCTGTTAAAACTTCTTCATTAACGCCTAATACTATAGTAGCATCAATTTCGCCTTTTGAAGGTACTGTTAAAATAACTTTTTTAGCACCGCCGGCAATGTGTTTTAAGCAAGCTTCTTGTGAACGAAAAACACCTGTTGATTCAATTATTACTTCTGCGCCTAATTCACCCCATTTCAAATTTGCAGGGTCTTTTTCGGCTGTAATTTTAATTTTTTTACCGTTAACAACAATATTATCACCGTCAACAGTAACTTCGCCTTTAAATTTACCGTGAACTGAATCATATTTAAGAAGATGAGCTAGGGTTTTAGCGTTTGTTAAATCGTTGATACCAACGAATTCAATATTTCCTAATTCTAAACCTCTTCTGAATACTAATCTTCCGATTCTTCCGAATCCGTTTATTCCAACTTTAATTGGCATTTTTCCTCCATTAATAATAATTAATTAAATATAATGTAAACTTAAATATTTTTTTTTATTTTATCAATTATTCTTTATTATTTTTTCATTAACTTTTATATATCAATAAAATGTTCTTGCTTAATATAAATAAATTCATTATAAATGTGAGTTAAATCACAAGTTTTTTGAAACTTAAGAGGTATTTATGTCTTCATCCTCGGATTTTTTGAAGTACGTACCAATATTTTCCGAATTACCCGATGAAACGATTGAAAAAATATCGCAAGTTGGGAGCAAAAAATTTTATAAACGTGATAGTGTTGTGATGATGGAAGAAGATGCCGGCTCTGCTCTTTTTATTATTGTAGAAGGTAAAGTAAAAGTTGGCAGAACCAGTAATGATGGAAGAGAGGTTATTCTTTCCATATTGGCAGAATCTGATTTTTTTGGAGAAATGGCAATTCTCGATGGGCAAGCACGTTCAGCTACCGTTACTGCTATTGAAGACTCGGAGTTGTTTATTGTACAAAGAAATCAATTTTTAGATTTATTACAACAACATCCGGAAATTGCAATATCTCTGCTTCAAGAATTAACTAGAAGGTTGCGGGGCGCAGATATTAAAATTAAATCTTTATCATTAAAAGATGCCGAAGGTAAGGTTGCAACTGTTATTTTACAACTTGCTGATGATTTAGGAAAAATTAAAAATGGAATTGTGGAAATTGAAAGAATACCGTTACAGCAGGACCTTGCAAATATGGCCGGTACATCAAGAGAAACTATTTCCAGAACTTTACATTCTTTTTCAAAAAAAGGATTAATTGAATTAGATGGTTCAAAATTGAAAATTTTAGATTACGCAAAGTTTAAGGAGATGTACGTATAATATCTATGCTACCAAAGGCCGATTTACACACTCATACGATTTATTCTGATGGTGCTCTTTCTCCGGCTGAGCTTATTGATAAAGCTTTGCTTAATGGAATTAACATTTTAAGTATTACTGATCACGATTCGGTTAACGGTGTAATTGAAGCTGTCAAATACGGCAAATCGGTTGGGATTGAAATTATTCCAGGTGTTGAAATAAGTACGGATGTAGAAGATAAAGAAGTACATTTGTTAGGTTATTTTATTGACGTTGAGAATGTTAATCTTAAAAATTATCTGACTTTTTTTAGAATTGAAAGACTTAACAGGGCAAAACGTATAATCGAAAAATTGAATTATCTTGGCGTTAATATTTCAATTGATGATGTTGTTAAAAGAGCAAAACATTCATCCATAGGGAGACCGCACATTGCAAATGCGCTTGTGGATTTAGGGTTTGTAAATAATTTTTATGAGGCTTTTGAAAAATATTTGCGTGATAATGGTCCCGCTTATGAAAAGAAGAATCATTTATCCGCTTATAGCGCAATTAAACTTATTGGTGACGCGGGCGGATTAACAATTTTGGCTCATCCCGGATTTGTTAGTGAATCGATTTTAATATCGCTAATAAAATCGGGTATTGACGGTATTGAAGTTATTCATCCTTCACATAATGAAAATCAGATTAAATTTTATAGAGGAATAGTTAACTCGTATTTTATGTTGCAAACCGGAGGTTCCGACTTCCATGGCGGTACAAAAAATGACGAACAAAACTTGGGTAAGTTTTATATTAATCCAAAACTTGTAGATACAATGCGTAAATTAGTTTATAAACATAGTGCTTAGAGAATAATATGAATATACAAGAAGGAAAATTAATTGCCAAAGATTATAAATTTGCAATTGTTGTAAGCAGATTTAATGATTTTATTTGCCAAAAATTACTTGAAGGTGCAATCGATTGTCTTCAAAGACATGATGCTGTTGAGGAAAATATTTCGATTGTTAAAGTTCCCGGAGCGTTTGAAATTCCTTTGGCCGCAGATATTTTGGCTGAATCAAAAAAATATGATGCTATAATTTGTCTTGGTGCGGTTATTCGCGGCAATACTCCTCATTTTGATTATGTTGCTTCTGAAGTTTCAAAAGGAATTGCCCAAACTTCCTTAAAATATCATACTCCAATTTCATTTGGCGTTATTACTACCGATAATATTGAACAAGCTATTGAAAGAGCCGGAACTAAATCGGGTAATAAAGGCTGGGATGCAGCTTTAACCGCAATAGAAATGGCTGATTTGTTTAAAATATTAAAATAATTATTTTGAATTAATTATTTTATCCATTGTTGGCTTTTTAATACCAATTCCCAAAATTTATAACGGATAAACAGCATATTATTGTAAAGTGATTCGTTATATAAGCAAACCAATTTTATTTCATTCAAAATTTGTATGTATTTTCCCCAAATATTACCTCCCCAGACCTGTGGAATTTTTTAAGATGTTAGATTGTTATTTATATTAAACATAATATTAATAATAAATATTTGGAAGATAAAAATGAAAACAGAGAAGTTGTTAACTCCCTATACACTCGGTTTAATTGAACTGCAAAATAAAATAGTGATGGCCCCAATGACACGTTCGCGCGCAATAGATAATATTCCAAATGAATTAATGGCTGAATATTATAAACAACGGGCTTCAACCGGATTAATTATTACAGAAGGTACATCGCCTTCACCAAACGGATTAGGTTACAGCAGAATTCCCGGAATTTTTAATAATGCTCAAATTGAAGGATGGAAAAAAGTTACAGATGCAGTACACAGCAAAGGAGCAAAAATATTTGTACAACTTATGCATACCGGCCGGATAAGTCACAAAGCAAATATGCCTTTAAATTCTGTTATTCTTGCTCCGTCTGCCGTTAAACCAGCCGGACAGATATGGACAGATTCCGATGGAATGCAGGATTTCCCGACACCTAAAGAAATGTCTTTGGAAGAATTATTGCAGACGAAACAGGAATTTGTTAATGCTTCAATTAATGCTGTTGAAGCCGGATTTGATGGGGTTGAACTTCATAGTGCTAACGGATATTTGTTAGAACAGTTTTTATCTCCATATAGCAATATTAGAACTGATAATTATGGCGGAAATATAAAAAATAGGTCAAGATTTCTTTTAGAAATTGTTGATCAAGTTATTTCAGCAATTGGAAAAGAGAAAGTTGGTTTAAGATTATCCCCATATGGTGTAGCTAGTGATATGGCTCCTTATCCCGAGATAAATGAAATGTATAAATATCTTTCTGCAAAACTTAACGATAATGGAATAGTTTATATCCATTTAGTCGATCATCGTGCCATGGGTGCCCCCGAAGTGCCGGTTGAACTTAAAAGAGATATTCGTAAAATATTTAATAATACGCTTATTTTAAGCGGCGGTTATACAAAAGAAAGTGCTGAGGCAGAATTAGAAAACGGATTTGCGGATATTGTTGCTTTTGGAAGACCGTTTATTAACAACCCGGATTTGGTAAACCGTTTTGCAAACAATTGGCCGTTGGCAGCTGAACTGGATATGAATACTTTTTATACTCCCGGAGAAAAAGGGTTTACGGATTATCCTTTTTATGATGAGGTAAATTTATAAATTTGCTTTTTCTTTTGCGTTATTTTATTTATTGCATTGTACATTTTTTTTACATATTATGTAAATATAAAAATTTTATTAATGCAATTAAATATAAAATTGATTTACTAATAAAATAATCATCATCCTAATCAAAGAGGAACGTTATGAGTAAAAGTCAAGATGTGAAAAAAAGCGCAAAAAAAGCTCCTACAAAAACTCAAAAGGAGAAAAAAGCAGCTAAACGTGATAAAAAGGACGAAAAAAAGAATCACGGGCTTTTAAGTAAATAAAACAAAAATTTATTAAGGCTATTTTATAAACCTATAGCTTTTTGTTATTTAGTTTTATATTGTGGCTGTCGAAATAAAAGTTTTGCGTCTATTTGGACCAAAATTGATAAAACCGGAATTGTTCCCTTGTATTGGGGAACATTTTTAGGTTTTGTTTTCTTTTGCCCTAATTTAATATCCTCCCCCCCCCCAAAAAAAATTATACATAGTTTTTAATAATTGCATAAGATATGTATAATGCAAATCCGGTTATAATTAGGCCTGAAACTTTATTTATATTTTTATAAAATTTTGAATTTATTTTTGTTCGGTAAATACTTACACAGCTGCTTAACAAAAACCACCAAAATGTTGAACCAATAAAAACACCCGAAACAAGTATTATTGCCGAAAGATAATTTCCGGTCGATTTCCCTAAACCTATTCCGGCAAATACTGCACTAAAAGCCAAAATTGTTACAGGATTTGTAATTGTTAAAAAGAATGTTGACAAATAATCAAAAAACAATCCGTTACCACTTGATTTTTCATTTTCAAAAGTATTAGGGATTTTTATGAACGTTTTGATTCCAAGATATAGAAGAAATATTGCGCCAATAATCTGAAGCCAAAATTGTTGTTTTACTAAAAAAGAAGAAATAAATGTAAACCCAAATCCGGCAATAATTGCATAAATAACATCAGCGGTTGTTGCGCCTAATCCGGTCAAAAATCCGGAAATATTACCTTTAAATATGCTTCGCCGAATACATAAAATTCCAATTGGTCCAACGGGTGCTGCAACTGAAAAACCAACAATAATTCCTTTTATTAAATAATTTAATTCCATACGCTTTATTTTCAAAAATGATCAGAAATATAATATAATTATATAAGTACTTATGTTGTTTTGCAAATTAATAGAAATAAATAAACAAATTAAGTAATTCAATCATTATTATCAAAATAATCAATTTGGATTTCCTGTAAAATTCGTTAATTTGTATATTAATAGACAAGATTTCAATATTTTATTTATTCGACTTAACAAATAACTGTTTTTATTAAGAATTATTCATGACAAATAATTTCTAGTTTTCATTTATAACATCCAGAGGCCTAAATGAAATATGCTTACGTTTTAGTTTTTATAATTTTTTGTAATAACTATTATGCACAAAATTCATGTCCGGGAACCCCAACCGTTGAGTATAGCGGAAAGACTTATCATACAGTACAGGTAGGAACCCAATGCTGGCTAAAAGAAAATCTTGATATTGGTGTAAGAGTTAACGGCAGCTTGGGGCAAGCAGACAATGGAATAATTGAAAAGTTTTGTAATAATGATAATGATACAAATTGTGCTGATTATGGCGGAGTATATCAATGGGCAGAAGCTGTGCAGTACCAAAATGGGGCAGCCAACGGAACTTCTCCATCTCCAGCATTTACGGGTAATGTACAGGGAATTTGTCCTACGGGCTGGCATATACCAACAGTTGCAGAGTTTACTATATTAAAAACTGCTGTGGGTGATGATGGGAATAAACTTAAAAGAGAAGATCAAGGTATAGGCGGGGGTATAGGGACTAATACAAGTGGTTTTTCCGCTTTATTAACCGGCTTCTGTTCCTTTTATGGTACATACTTAAGTATTGGATCCTCAACAAGCTTTTGGAGTATTAATGAATATGACAGAAGTGAGGCTTATAGCATTAATTTGATTAATACTGACAAGTTTATTAATAATTATAGAGCATATAAAATTTATGGATTTAGTGTACGTTGTTTAAAAGATGTTTTTTCGGAAGTGGGTGAAAATTTATCAAAGCCTAATTCATTTTCACTTGCACAAAATTATCCCAATCCTTTTAATCCAACTACAACTATAAATTATTCCATACCGGAGTCTAATATTGTAACCATAAAAGTTTATGATGTATTGGGAACTGAGATTACAACTTTAGTAAATGGGTTCAAAAATCCGGGTTCTTATGAAATAAGTTTTGATGCCTCGAAACTTTCATCGGGAACATATTTTTACGAATTAAAATCGGGATCGTTTGCTGAAACTAAAAAATTATTGTTGATAAAATAGTGTCATATGACCAGAGGAACAGTTAAGTTATTACGTAATAAATAATTAACAGCTAAATAAACAAAAATATTTTACGAATAATTAATTAGAGTTAATTTTATGAATAAAAAAATAAAAGAAGTATATCAATTTAAAATTACTTTAAATGGATCGAAACCAGTAATATGGAGAAGTATTGTTGTTCCATCAAATTATTCATTTTGGGATTTACATGTAGCAATTCAAGATTCGATGGGTTGGGAAGACTATCATCTTCATGCATTTAAAATTATAAACCCTTTAACGGGAAAAAAAGTTGAAATTGGAATACCCGATGAAGATTATGAAGAAATATTACCGGATGATAAAATAAAACTATCTGAATATTTTAACGAAAACAATGCCCAAGCAATGTACATATACGATTTTGGAGATTGGTGGGAACATCAAATTGAATTGGAAAAAATTGTTCCTGCTGAGGACGATGTGCAGTATCCAATTTGCACAGGCGGTAAAATGGCCTGTCCGCCGGAAGATTGCGGGGGTACTCATGGTTATTCTTATTTGTTGAATATATTAAAAAAACCTAAATCTAAGGAATATAAAGATACAATTAATTGGATGGGTGGGAACTTTGATCCTGCTGCATTTGATCCAAATGATGTTGTTTTTACCGATCCTAAAAAAAGGTTTAACCTAATGAAAGAAAATGATTAGGAAATATTATAAGTTAATTTGACCGGAAGACTAATTAAAAATATCTTACAGAACCCATTATATTTTAAAATACTTAATATTTATATTATGAAAGCAAGTTTGTTTAAACAAATTTGTGAAACTTTACATTCGATTGTTTAATAAATATCAAGTTGAATATAAATATAAGAAAAAATTTGATTTTTTTTCGGTTTTTCATAAATATGGAATGAACAACTGTGGTTGTTGCAAAAAAGATAACAAATATAAACAGCGTAAAATTATGTTAAAGTACTTTTTATCAATTCTTTATTTGTTTTTAACAATTCTGGTTCAAGATTTTTGGGCTCAAATGCCTGAATTGCCCGAAGGAGCAAAAACAAATTGGGTAATTGATGAACCGGAAGAAATTGTTACTTATCTAGTATTTGATCCAACAACTGTAAAAAAGAAAATTCCTTCATATTTGCGGTTTATTACCATTAATGAACTTTCCGAATCTAATATTAACTGGGCAGCAGAATATTTAAACAAATATCCGGCACACAAAAACTGGGGTATATCTTTTATTGAAATTGTAAGAATGAAAACTTTTGAAATTGACGGAAAATCACCTAAATGGCCTAAAAATGGAGCTGCGGCATTATGGTTTGCCCGTGTGGCACCGGCAGATTCGACTATAGATTTGGGCCCGGGTAAACCCTTTTTAGCTTTGGAATTTTTAATGCCCGATAAAAAGTATGTTGCTTATATGAATAAAAAAGGTCATTATGCAAGTTATGGGGATGTTAAACTATGGAAAAATTCAACTGGAAAGTGGTTTGGCTCTATTATTGCGGATGGATTAAATGTTAATTGTGAATGCAAACCAAATCTAAATGTTGTTAGTTCAGGTTCAAGAGGCATGCAGGTAATTATTCCGCCGGTACAATCTAAAATAAAAAATATTGTTCGAATATCTTTTATTGGGCACCAAGAACTATTATGCGAAGAAAGTAATTCAGCATGGAAATTAAGCGGCAGTCATCCTTTAGTCAGAGGAAAAATATTGGGCACAACAAGTTTTCAATTCGGGTACGATCTTATTGGCGGTTCGTATAGTAATAATTTTATTATTCAATAGAATAAATATAAGAGATCTACATTTATTTTTTAAATCTGCTGTATCTAGTTTCAATAAGATTGGGCTGAAACAAAGTGACCAAATGTAAAATAATGTAAATAAATGTAATATTATATATCTCAATTTGTATTTCTACCCAAATAGTTTTAATTTCGGCTAAATAAAAATTATCTTATTAATAATAGAGTATATTTTTTAGTTGTTATTTTAGGAGAAATAAATTGTATAGACAGAGATTTAAAAAAGATTTAATAGATGCAAAAACATTAGTTTTAGCTGTAATATTATTTATGTCAGTAGTAATAATGTCGTATGGTTTCTTTAGATTAGATTCACTTATTTTATGTGTCGGATTATTTATTTCAATTGTTACAATCTTAATAATGATTTTTCAAGTTGTTATTTCCTCCCAAACTGATCAAATAACCTGTGCGATGAGGCGTAAAATAAGATGATCGGATTTGTAAAAAAAATTAAGTATTTATATTCTTAAGATATAATTTTATATCCCGCTTAAATAAAACTTTTTGTAAGTTAATATAATAATAGTTAGATTCATTAATGAATATCAAGTGTAATGATTTTATTTAACACAAAAAGCCGTTTTCCTAAATTCAAAAATTTATCACAAAAAATACATATATGAAAAAAATATTTACTTTATTTCTACTTTTTACTTCTTTAATAAATGCCCAATACCAGGTAAAATCACCATATCTTCAAAATCCTGAAAAAGTTATTGGATATGTAGATAGCTGTGCTGCCTTTTGGGTAAAAGCTTACGATTCCGTAAATGGCGGATTTTACACAAATATAGGCAAAACCGGTAATTTATTAACTTCGTCTGGAACACAAAAAAATATGCAAACTCAATCGCGTAATGCGTATGGATTTGTTCGCGCATTTATGCTTACCGGAAATGATAATTACCTTATTAAAGCAAAACAGGCTTTAACTTTTATGTATACTCATGCATGGGATAATACAAACGGGGGATGGTATTGGGAATTGGATAAATTCGGAAATCCGACATCCAGCAATACTAATAAAGATGCTTTTCACCAGCATTACGGATTACTTGGCCCAATGGCATATTACGAAGCAACATCGGATACTTTAGATTGGAATTGGATACAAAAATCGTACAATAATAATGAAACAAAAATGTGGGATAATGATCCCCAATATTTTGGATATTACGATTATTGCAGTAAAAACTGGTCGAATAAAAATGGAAAGAGTTTTAACGCAACCGTTGATGCAATTACAACACATTTATTATATTTATATTTAATTACAAAAGATCAGCAATATTTGGATAAAACCTTAAAAATTATTGATAATATGAAAAATAGATTTGTTGCAAGTATGGATGACCATGCAATTGGATTTGCGGAAGTTTATAACGCATTTTGGAACGTTAATACAAGTGAAACAATGACAATTATGGGGCATGTATTAAAAACTGCCTGGTGTTTTGCCCGTGTGTACCAAATTAATCCGGATACTACTTATATAACTAACGCACACAAACTGATATCAAATGTATTGCTAAAAGGGTACGATATCCAATTAGGCGGACCATATAAGGATTATAACAGAGTAACCGGTCAAATGCTTATGTGGAGTAATCCTGATACCGCAAAAGCATGGTGGCAAATGGAACAAGCTGTAACAGCAGGGTTACAAATGTATCAGGTGACACAAGAAGATATTTACTTAAAGATGGCTGATGAAACATTGGACTTTTTTATGAAATATTTTGTTGATCACCAATATGGTGAAGTTTATGAAAACAGAACCAGATACGGCGGACAAACCTGGGGCGAAAATAAAGGGAATCCCAATAAAGCGGGATATCATTCTATTGAACTTGGTTATTATACTTATTTATACGGTAAGTTTTTTGTAACAAAAGAACCGATAACTCTATATTATAATTTTCAAGCAGGCAGTGAAAGAGACATATATCTTAATCCAATTGAATTACCTTTTGATGCTTACAAAGTTACCGAAGTATTATATAATGATCAGCAATATAATAATTTTGTTTCATCAACTCATGTTTTACATCTTGATGCAAATATAGGCGGCAAATTTAAAGTGACTTTTGAATTAAATCCACCTTCAAATATTGCCGGCGAAGAAAATAATTTGCCAAGTCAATTTAAATTGTCGCAAAACTATCCTAATCCATTTAACCCAAACACTACAATCGAATTCCAAATTCCGGAAAGCGGATTAGTTTCTTTGAAGGTTTACGATTTGCTTGGAAGGGAAGTTAAAAGTTTAATTGATGAATATAAACAAGCAGGTTCATATAAAGTTAATTTTAATGCTTCTTCAATTAATGGCGGATTATCTTCAGGAACGTATTTCTATCAATTAAAATCCGGTTCATTTGTTCAAACCAAAAAATTAATGCTGGTAAAATAGGGAATAATCTTTAAGTAAGCCCGTCATTTAACAATTAACGGGCTTAAAATTAATGTCCTTTTAGTTTACTTTTCCTTTTCTCAATAGCTTTTTCTCTTTTATATTGCTCTTTTTGCTCCTTTTGCAGCCGTGTCATTTTTTCGCTTTCTTTTTTATTGCTCTCCTGTTGCTTTTTAATAGCATCCTTAGCTTTAGTTGACATTGGATTTCTTTTTAGCGCTTTTACTGCGAGTCTTTTTAACCTTTTAGGATTAATTACTCTTCTCTCAACTACTTCTGCTGTTACATGTTCGTTTTGCTTATCAATTAGCTTTGGCAAATCAAAATTAATAAAATTTAACAACTGGCCGTCTTGTGGATCTTCACTAAAAGTAAAAAGTCCGGAAAAGAAATTTTCGCCTTCATACCTTTCCATTAGTCCAACCCAAAATTGTCCGTTAAAATATACTGTAAAATGCATATTTCCCTCTTATTTGTTTTTGTGACTATGACAAGGGACGACCCAAGAGGGGAAGGATACGACGAGAATAAAAGTTCTAATTATTTTAAATATTCTCATAATCAAAGGACATACATAATTATAAAAAATAATATTTTCAAAATAATTTATTAAATATTCCCGCATCCGGACTACCAACCGGACTGTGTTTTTATGCCATAAAAATAATTTTATATTTTTAAATATAAAGTTTTTTATAATAAAAAACTTCAAAGCTTATTTAAATATAGCTTTACGAAATTAAAAATGTTTTCCCCTATTTTTTTGTTTCAAATCTAAGTTAAAAATTATTAAAAATAATACTTAAAACTTTTAATTAAATAATGATTCTGGATTCACAATTCAATTTGATTATGGGTGCTGAAAATAAATAAAAAGAATAAAAACTACTTATTATAACTTTATGTAAGAATAATTAAATATATATATAATTAATCCCATGCAAAAAAAAATCCCTAAAAATATTTAAACAATTACGAAACTTATTTCATAATTCTTCGTCTTAATCGTAAAATAGCAGGAATAGGATTGGATAGCGTAAAAGAATTAAAAGAACTTGCATTTGCCACACGTTTAAAACGATTAAGCGAAAGACTTACAAAAGATGTAACTTTAATTTATACTAAAATGAATATAGATTTTGAGGCAAAATGGTTTGCAATAATTTCAATTTTACGCGATCAATCACCAATGACAATTACCGAAATTGCGGCCAACTTAGGTGTTACGCATACCGCAGTAAATAATTTAGCCGAAGAACTAATAGCTAAAGGATATATCACGTCAATTAAAGATGAAACTGATGAAAGACAACGGTTATTAAGTTTAAGTGAATGCGGAAAAAAACTTTGCAAAAAATTAGAACCGATTTGGGAAGAAATTAAGCTGGTCAACAAAAATTTGATTGATAATATAGACCCTTATCTGTTAGCAACAATTGGCCGAATTGAAGAAGAATTAAACCGGTTTAGCATTTATGAAAGAGTATGGCAAAATTTATATGGAACTTTGCCGGGACAACTAAAAGTGATTGAGTATAGTCCAAAGATGAAAAAGTATTTTCAAAAACTTAATTATGAATGGTTGGAAGAATATTTTACGGTTGAAGATAAAGATAAAAATATATTGCTACATCCAAAAGAATTGATAATAAATAATGGCGGAATAATATTTTTTGCATTATTGGATGATGAAGTAGTTGGTACTTGTGCGGTAATAAAACATGAAGATAATAAATATGAACTTGCAAAAATGGCTGTAACTCAAAAACATCAAAACCGAGGAATAGGCAAATTATTAGTAGAATCGGCGGTACAATGGGTAAAAGAAAAAGGACAAAAAGAGTTGTTTTTATTAACGTGCGAAAAGCTTATTGCCGCAAATATTTTATATAGAAATTTAGGTTTTATAAGACTAAAACAAAATCCATTTAACGATTCATCATATATACGCAAAACTTATGCAATGAAATTAGACTTATTTAAAATAAATAACCAAAAGGCGTAAAATGAAAAAAATATTACTAATAATTATTTTGCTTCCGTTATTAATTATTGAAGCACAAACACCCGAGCAGCAAAAATTGGTGAACCAGGTAAAAGCTGTTCGTTTAACCGAAAGAGTATCAATTGACGCAGTATTATCGGAATCAGTATGGCAGCGTCCCGGATTTACAGGTTTAGTTCAGGAAGAACCTGTTCAAGGTGTAAAGCCCACACAACACTCGGAAATGTGGGTAGCTTATGATAACGAGGCTATTTATTTTGCCGCAAAATATTATGATAAAAACCCCGATTCTATTATTGCGCGTTTAGTAAGACGTGATTATATATGGGGAGATCCATCGGATGGATGTGTTTTATATTTTGATTCGTTTGGAGACAAGAGAAACGGATATTTCTTTTATGTGTCTGCTGCCGGCGGTATTGCTGACGGACTAATTGAAAATGACGTAAAACAACCGAATGACCTTACATGGGATGCGGTTTGGGATGGAGCTGCACATATTGAAAGAGATGGCTGGTCAATAGAAATGAAGATTCCCTTTTCTCAATTACGATTTAAAGAAGGAGAAAATCAGAATTGGGGAATAAATGTTGAGCGTTTTATAAGTCGTAATGCCGAAACCGACATGCTCGCATACACACCGCGCAACGAAAGCGGATTTACGTCAAGATTTCCTCAACTAGTTGGAATTGAAGGAATTACTCCTCCGGCCCGCTACGAATTATTGCCATATATGACAGGAAAAGCTGAATATATTGGCAGCGATCCAAATGATCCTTTTAATTCAGGAAAAGAATATAGTCCTGGTTTTGGACTTGATGTAAGAGCAGGTTTAGGAAGTAGTTTAACTCTTAATGCAACAATTAATCCCGATTTTGGACAGGTTGAAGTTGATCCCGCTGTTGTAAATTTAACAGATGTGGAATCTTCTTTTGAAGAAAAACGCCCATTTTTTACTGAAGGTGTAACAATTTACCAATTTGGCAGGGGTGGAATAAATAATAATGTCAGCTATAATTGGACATCACCAACTATTTTTTACAGTCGCAGAATTGGCCGCGCACCACAAGGCGGGTTACCTTATTACGATTATGTAGATGCCCCAAGCGGTACTCATATTTTAGGCGCTGTAAAAATATCGGGTAAAATTGGTGATGATTGGAGAATAGGAACAATACATGCCGTTACAAAAAGAGAATTTGCGGATATCGAATATAATAATGAAAGATCCAGTGTTCAAATAGAGCCATTAACTTATTATGGTGTTTTGCGCGCACAAAGGGATTTTAATGGCGGAAAACAAGGAGTTGGAGTTTTAGCAACTTTTACCGATAGGTTTTTTAATAATGAAAATATTCAAAACTTTATAAATAAAGATGCTTTTGTTGTTGGAGCCGATGGATGGAGCTTTTTGTCGGATGACGGAACTTATGTATTAAACGGATGGGGAGCTATATCCAGAGTAAGCGGTAACGAAAACAGGATGATATCTTTACAAAGAGGATCAGGTCATTACTTCCAGCGTCCCGATGCAACTCATATTGATGTTGATAGTTCTGCTACATCCTTGACCGGATATGCAGGACGTTTAATGTTTAATAAAAACAGAGGTGCTTTTATGCTAAATGCGGCTTTTGGATTTATTAGTCCAAAATTCGAATCAAATGATCTTGGTTTTAATTCGTTTAGCGATGTTATGAATGCACATTTATATACAGGATATAGATGGAATACACCGACCTCATTATATCAAAATGCAAGCGTAACCTTTGGAACTTATGCAAGTTATGATTTTGGTGGTAATATTACAGGAAATGGTTATAATTTCAGCGGAAATATTACTTTTAAGGATTTATATGGAGCAAATGCTTCGTTTGCTTATAATCCTGAAACATACAATGCAAGAAAAACTCGTGGTGGTCCATTAACTCGTAATCCAATTAGCCGTTCAATAAGTGTTAATGGTTATACAGATAACAGGCTTTGGTATGTTGTTTATGCAGGCGGACAAATAAGAACCGGCGAGGATGCAGACGGATATTATTATTATGCAGGATTGGAATTAAAAATAACCCCGACTTTAACTGTTAATATAGATCCTAATCTTTCAATAGATGATATGAGAACTCAGTGGATTACCGCATATAATGACTTAACAGCAACTGATACTTATAAAAAAAGATATGTTTTTGCTCATCTTAAACAAACAACCTTTGCTACGGATATTAGAGTAAACTGGATTATAACTTCAAAATTAAGCTTCCAGGCTTATTTGCAACCGCTTATTGCATCGGGAAAATATGATGATTTTAAGACATTAAAAGCTCCTAAAAAATATAGCTACTTAAAATATGGACAGGAAGGTTCTTCTTTAGTAAAAACAACTTACGAAACAGGTGATATAACTTATACAATTGACGCTGACGGCAATGGGCCATCTGCCCCAAGAACATTAGGAAATCCGGATTTTAATTATATCTCTTTAAGAGGAAGTGCAGTATTACGCTGGGAATATATGCCGGGTTCAACTTTGTACTTGGTATGGACACAAAACAGAGAAGATTATACCTCCGATGGAGAGTTCCGTTTCGGCCATTCAATGGATACAATGTTTGATGTAAGACCTGATAATATTTTTATGGTAAAAATTTCGTATTGGTTATAAAAATAAATTTATATTGATAGTGAAAAGATATGTTATTGCTATGTTACAAAAAGAAAGTTTTATAAATAATAATAGGGAACTCACCCGGCTACAAAACAGCCGGGCATAGTCCTTTGCTCTTCTCCTAAAACGAGAAGATGTTTATTTTTAAATAAATACTGATTAACCTAATTAATAAATACTTAAACTTATCTGGAAACGATATGAAACAAAATGCAGTACTAATTCTATTAACCGCAATTGTTATATTAAACAGCGGTATATTAAAGGCTCAAACATATTTTGAAGATCGAAAAGATATTCCCCAGGAATACAAATGGAGTATGACAGATTTGTATCCAAATTGGGAAGCTTGGGAAAAGGATCTAAATCTTCTTGAAAAAAAGATGGATGAAATTGCTAATCTTAAGGGAACATTAAAAAATGGTGCTTCAGCATTTTTGAAAGCATGTGAACTGCAAGATGACCTTGGCATTCTTTCGGGTAAAGTATATCGTTACGCTTCATTAAATTACGATATTAATACAAAAGATCAAGTTGCCGGAGCAAATTTACAAAAAGTTAGAGTTTTATATTCAAGGTACAATACAGCAACTTCATGGATTAGTCCTGAAATGCTGGAGGTTACTTTACCTACAATTCAAAAATGGATTGCAGAAAACAAAGAATTGGAGAAATACCGTTTTGGAATTGAAGATTTATTCCGTCTTCAAGCGCATGTTTATACCGAAGATAAAGAAAAACTAATTTCATATTTCGGTCAGTTTGGAGGAACACCCAATTCGATTTATTCCGATCTTTCAACTGCAGACATTAATTTCCCTAAAGTTACATTATCGGATGGAAAAGAGCTTGCTGCAACAAGCGGTAATTACGGTAAAACTTTAAGGCAAAACAGAAATCAGGAAGACAGAAAAACAATTTTTGAAGCTCATTATAATACTTACAAACAAAATGAAAATACTTATGCTTCAATATATAACGCAATTTGCCAAAAAGATTGGGCTTATACTCAAGCACGAAACTATAAATCATGTTTGGAAGCAAATTTAGAAAGTAACAATATTCCTGTTGCTGTTTATGAAAATTTAATTAATACCACAAAACAGAATACAGCTCCTTTACAACGTTATCAAAAATTACGTGCAAAAGTACTGGGACTTAAAGAATATCACAATTACGATGGATCTATTCCATTAATTGAATTTAGCAAAACATATCCATACGAAGAAGCAAAGGAATTAGTTTTACAATCAGTTGCTCCGTTAGGAAAAGAATATCAGGATAGAGTACGTAAAGCTTTAAAATCGGGTTGGATTGATGTTTTTGAAAACGCCGGAAAAAGAACCGGCGCATATTCCGGTGACGCATATTCGGTTCACCCATTTATGTTGTTAAATTATAACGAAACTATGAGTTATGTATTTACATTAGCGCACGAAATTGGTCATACAATTCATACTATGTTAGCTAATGAAACCCAGCCTTATGCTACTGCCGGATATACATTATTTGTTGCGGAGGTTGCTTCCACATTTAATGAAAGACTTTTACTTGATTATATGTTGGAAAAAACACAAGATCCTAAAGAAAGAGCTGCTTTAATTATGCAGGCAATTGAAAATATTAACGGTACTTTTTATTTCCAATCGCAATTAGCTGATTTTGAATTACAAGTTCATAAAATGGTAGAAAATGGTGAACCTATTACTGCTGATGTTTTAAATAAAGTTATGGGCGATTTATATAAGGTTTATAACGGTGAAGCAGTTGTGCATGACGAATTATTTAATACCGTTTGGGCAAGAATAAGTCATTTTTATACAGTTCCATTTTATGTTTATCAATATGCTACATGTTATGCTGCTTCGGCACAACTATATAACGAGATACAAGGTCTTAGTGGAAAAGAAAAAGAAGCAAAAATTCAAAATTATTTTAATTTGTTAAAATCCGGCGGTAACGATTACCCAATGGAACAGCTTAAAAAAGCAGGTGTTGATCTTACAACTTCAAAACCTTATTTAGCTGTTTGCGGTCAATTTGATGAATTGGTTTCTAAATTAGAAAAAGAAGTAAATCAGATTAAATAAAACCCTCAATAGATGTTGTTAGTTAATTAGGCGGCCCTTTAGTTTATTAAAATAAATTAAGGGGTTGTTTTATATACATCAAACATACAGGAATTAAAAATATGCGGACTAAAATGTTGGTCTGTTTTCAATTTTGTATTCAACAATTTCTTTGTTAACAACAATTGCTAAATAATTTATCGATTTATCTTTTAAAAGGTAAGGATCAAAATATTTTTTTGTTTTTATTTGAGAAATTGCCACATTTAATAATTCAGCAGCATTTTTATTCTCGGCTAAATACTTAAACTCCAAAATATAAATATTATTTTCCAATTCGATAACACCGTCAATACGTCCTATAGATGTATTAATTTCCATATCTATATCTATTCCCATCAATTCCATTATTAAATAAAAAACAGTATGATAATATGCTTCTTTTTTAATGTGTAATTGATAAGGAATTTTAGCAATAATGCTTTTAATAATTGAAACAAATCTATCAATATCTCCAACATCAATTGCTTGTTTTAATTTATTATTCAAATATCCAATATCACCCGGTTCTTGTTCAATATAAATAGCAGCAATATTAACTAAAAATGCATTTTTAACCTCATTATTAGGATAACCAAGCGTATATTCCATTTCTTGGATATTAAATTTTGTTATAGTTAAATAACCGGTTTGGAACAATAGTGAACGAAAATCAAATTTTTCTAATTCGTATGAATCAAAAAAAACATCAGTAACGTTAAAGCTTTTTATATCGCTAATCTGAAATTTGCTTTGTTTGAATTTTTCAATTAAATATGTTGGAGTTCCGGTACTAAACCAATAATTTTTAAATTGACCATCAGCAAAAAAGTTTAATATTGAAAAAGGATTATAAACAGTATTAACGCCATCCCAACTATATCCGTTATACCAATGTTTAATTTTTTGCTTTAATTTTTCATAATCCAAATTAAGCTTTTGTTCAAGAGAATTAAATCTGTTTGAAAAATATAACTCAAGTTCTTTTTGTGTAATTCCACAAATGTTAGCAAATGTATCATTAATTGTTATATCTCTTAAATTGTTTAAGCCGGAAAAAACTGACACCTTGCTAAATTTAGATACACCGGTCAAAAAACAAAATTTTATGTATTGGTCGTTATCTTTTATTGAGCTGTAAAATTCGCGTAAAACATCCCTATTTTCTTTAGCTTTATCTAAATTAGTTATATAGTCAATTATTGGTTTATCATATTCATCTATTAAAATAACAACTTTATTAATTTTACTAAGATTTAATATCAACTCCTTAAATGTTTCGCTAATAGCAGATGTTGTTAATGAAACATTATAATCTTTAGCAATAGTATATAAATAGTCAACAATTTTTGAACGAAAATCATTAGATGTGCCGGAATATGTAATTGAAGAAAAACTAATATGAACAACCGGATATGTTTCCCATTTGATTTTATTGTAAATGTATAAGCCCTTAAACAGTTCTTTATTACCACTAAATATTTCTTTTAATGTGGAAACTAATAACGATTTGCCAAATCTACGTGGACGTGAAAGAAAATAAAATCCGCCTGAATTTATTAATTTATAGATGAGTTCCGTTTTATCAACGTAAAGAAAATCATTCGATATGATTTTTTCAAAAGTCTGTATTCCAATTGGTAGATTTTGCATATTTTATCCGCTAAATAGATACATAATATACAAAAATAATTATAAATTGTGAATTACGTAATATTTTAAAATTTTAACAAAGAACTCAAAGTGAAACACATTATTAAATTTGGTAAATAGAAAATTCACAATTATTTAATTACCGTTTCTCTATTATAATTACCCATAGCAACGTTGTAAATTGTTAAATATGCCAATTTTGTAATATTTTCAAATAAAGGCTGGTTTAAAGTTTCTGGTGTATCGGTCATATAATGCAAATGTTCGTAACTATTTGTTGTAACAAAATATAATGCGGGAATACCTTTATCGTGGAATGGGGAAGCATCGGCACCGCCGCCGTTCCAAGTATTTTGGACTGTAAAATTTGCATTATTTTTATCTATCTCTTTAGCCATATTCCATAAATTTGGCGCGCTTTTTCCATTGCCAAGCTGTATGCTGTCGCCATATCCAATACAATCCATATTTAATATTGCTACAGTTTTATCAAGAGGGAATATGGGATTTTTTACATAATTAGTTGCTCCAAGCAAACCAGCTTCTTCGCTGGAAAAAAGAACAAAAACAATTGTTCGTTTTGGTTTAATTTCCGCTTTCTGAAAAGCTTTTGCTATTTCCAATAACGCTGCGGAACCTGAAGCATTGTCGTTAGCGCCGGGGAAATATATTCTATCACCTTGTTTGCCTACATGATCCAAATGGGCACTTAAAATTACATATTCATCTTTTAATTTTTCATCTGTGCCCGGCAGCACTCCAATAATATTCATCGTTTTTTGTTCTTTATTGTATTTTGCCGTAACCATTATTTGAGCTTTTGGCAATAAATATGTTGAAAACGGTTTATGAAGGGAGTCAATTTTTGTTTGTAATTCTTTTAATGTATAACCCGAATTTCTTAAAAAATCATTTGCAACGGGCAAATCAATATGAAGTTCCGGGAAATTAACATTTTGCTCGCCGGAACCTGCTACTGTAGAGCCTATCGTTTTTTGAGGTTTAATATCGTTAGGAAGAGAGACAAATAAAATTCCAACTGCGCCATGTTGGGCTGCAAGGGCTGCTTTTTCGCGGGGATTTCCGTTTCCAAAATCGGAATCACCAATTTTCCATTTAGGATTATATTTAAAAACCATTACAATTTTATCTTTTACATTTACTCCGGCGTAGTCATCATATCCTTTTTGAGTATCTGATAATCCATAACCGCAAAATACAACATCAGCAGTAACATTACCACTTCCTGTAAAACCTCTAAAAACATAATCGTTGCCCAATTTATACTCAATGGACTTTTTATCATCAATTAATTTAAATAATATCGGTTCTTTTATTTCGTTGTATTCAACATTAAAAAACTGAAAATAGGAATTGTTATCTATTGGTCTCAGACCGATTTTACTAAATATATTTGAAGCATATTCTGCGGCTTTATAATAACCGGGGCTTCCGGCAAGACGGCCTTCAAGTTCGGGGCTTGCTAAATATGTTACCGTATTAATAAGCGAGTTCTTATTAATGTAACTTAAACCTTCTTTTTCCTTTTGCAAATCGTTATCAAACATTCTAAGTCCTAAAATTGGAATAATTGATAAACATCCCAAAACAATATAAAACAATTTCCAGTTCATTACATACCTGTTTAATAAAATTTAATATGTAAAAATAGTACAATTTTTAAAGTAATTCTATTTGTTTTATTAAATCTTCAATATTAGAAACAGGTAAATTACATTGATGATTTTTACAAATATAAACAACACAATTTTGTGCTTTATTATTATAATTTTCCAAAAATGGGGCAATATTTAATAATTCGGTATAATTTGATTGTGTTACGTATAATAACGTATAATTATTAAGTTCTTTATTCCTAATTATTTCCAAATATTTGTCGGCATTAATTTTATCATCATTTTCAAAAATTATAATCTCCGCATTTTCTTGAATATATGTATTAAATACCGAAAGTACCATAGAAAACGAACGCGGGTATTTCTCAATTTCTGCACCATAAATATTTAATAATTTTTGGATATAATCTTCGTAAAGTGGTAAAGCTGTAAGTTTTGATAAACGAATTAAATTTTGTAAAGCAACAGAATTAGAAGAGGGAATTGCGTTATCAAAAAGCTGTTTACTGCGTAAAATTAATTTTTCTCCATTTGAAGGTGAAAAATAAAATCCGTTATTAGTTTCATCCCAATAATATTTTATAAAAATGTTGTTTAACTTAACAGCATCCAATAAATATTGGTAATTTAATGTACTATTATAAAGTTCCAGCAAACCCCAAATTACAAAAGCATAATCTTCGGCTGTGGAGTCAAAATCGGTTTGCCCTTCTATAAATCGATGTTGTAATGATCCTTTTTCGTTAATTAGATTTGTTTTAATGAAGTTATAACAGTCAGCTGCTAAATTGATTAATGAATCATCATTAAAAACAACTCCGGCTTTAGCCAAAGCCGCAATGGTTAATCCGTTCCAGTCGGTTAGTATTTTTGTATCTTTTAACGGCGGAATACGTTTTTTTCTGCTTTTATATAAAACAGACAAATTTTCCTTATCAATTAAATTAAACACATATTTTTCATTTGAGTGTAAAATGTTATTTCCTGTTTTAATGTGTTTGCTTTCGTCTAAATAATTGCCTTCCGGTTTAACATTGTATTTTTTAACAAAAGATAACCCACTTTCGTCAGGTAATAAATTTAAGATTTCATCGTAAGTCCAAACATAAAATTTACCTTCAATACCTTCCGAATCTGCATCTTCGGCAGAATAAAATCCGCCGTAAGGTGATAACATATCTCTTTTGAGGTATTCAATTATTTCGTAAGTAGTTTTTTTATAAAAATCGTTTTTTGTAATTCTGTATGTTTCGGTATAAGCTAATATTAACATAGCTTGGTCGTAAAGCATTTTTTCAAAATGGGGGACTAACCAGTTTTCATCAGTGGAATACCTGTGAAAACCAAAACCTACCTGATCGAAAATTCCGCCATAACGCATTTGGGTTAATGTTTTTTCGACCATTGTTAACACTTCAGTGCGTTGAGATGTAATAAAATAATTTAATAAAAACAAAAGATTATGCGGTGATGGAAATTTGGGAGATTTACCAAACCCGCCTTTTTGTTTATCAAAACTTTGCAAAAATTCTTCAAAGGCAATATCTAAAACGCCCTTACTTAAAAAAGTCCCTCCCGATTGTTCATTGATCAAAGTCATATTATTGCTTATAGCATCAATTGACTGTTCGATTTTGTTAAAATCCATCAACCAAATATCATTAATTCTTTTAAGTAAGGTTAAAAAACCAATTCGGCCGTATCTGTCTTCAGGAGGGAAATATGTATTTACAAAAAACGGCTTTTGGTTAAAATCCATAAATACAGTAAGAGGCCATCCGCCGTTTCCATTCATTATTTGGCAGATATTCATATAAATATTATCAATTTCCGGCCTTTCTTCTCTATCCACTTTTATCGAAATAAAAAATTTGTTTAAGTATTCCGCAATGGTTTCGTTTTCAAATGATTCGTGTGCCATTACATGACACCAATGACACGTTGAATAACCAATTGATAAGAAGATTGGTTTGTTTTCATTTTGGGCTTTTTCAAAAGCTTCTGATCCCCAAGGATACCAATTTACGGGATTATAAACATGCTGCTGCAAATAAGGACTTTTTTCATTTATAAGTTTATTTGGCGTTGTCGAATTCATAAAAATTCCGTTTTAATTTTTTAACCTTTTAATAGAAGGAATAGTTCATAATTGGGGGATTATAAGTGTATTGAAGATTGGAATAGAGTAATTATCTAAACTATGATTTATCTGATTCGAATTATTTTTTGATTAAACTAAAAATAACCAAAAATAATTATACAGATGTTTTAGATGTTGGGATGTTGTCCTATTTGTTTAACAAATAATATTTAGCAATTAATAAATATGTTATCAAAATAGTATAGGTCAATTGAATAAATTAGAAAATCATATTAATCAAAATAATCATACAAATCATAGTTTGTACCATTGATCAAATTCAATAAAAAGGTCAAAAAAAGAAGGATTAAAATTTTGTTTATCTTATATATTAACAATTATTCGTATATTACTGTTTAAATTCAATTATTTAGTCAATTAAAATTCTAAACTGACAATTTCCTAGGTTTTTTAAGTTTGTACTTTGCGTAATTACTTTTAATAAAATAAATTAAAATAATTTCAAAAAAACGGGCACAAAATAGAAACCTTGTTGTTTAATCCCTAAATTAAAGATTTGAACGGCTGATTTATGTATAGGGGCGGATTCAAATCTTGACATTTTACGTTTAGAACTTTATTTTGTAAAGTTAATTTTAAATTTTAAGAGAAAGATTTGAAAAGGTATTTATCGGAAAAAACGATTAAAGAAATTGATGCAGTAAAAAATTTAGGTAATGTACCTAATCATATAGCAATAATAATGGATGGTAATGGGAGATGGGCAAAACAAAGAGGATTGCCCCGAGCTGCCGGGCACAAAAAAGGAGTTGAAGTTGTAAGGGAAATGGTAGAAGTTTGTACACAGCTTGGTGTAAAACATTTAACTTTATATACTTTTTCTACGGAAAATTGGAAAAGACCACAAGAAGAAGTATCAACTTTAATGCGCTTAATTGTAAGAAGTTTGCATAATGAAACAAATGAACTTCACGCAAATAATATAAGATTAACAACAATTGGCGATATAGGTGTTTTGCCAAAGTTAGTACAAGAAGAACTAAATGATTCGATGTTAAAAACAAAAGATAATACACGAATGACATTGAATTTGGCATTAAGTTATAGCGGACGATTAGAAATAACCCAGGCAATAACAGCTATTGCAAAAGAAGTAGTAAGCGGAAAATTAAGTTCCGATAAAATTGACGAAAAAGTAATTTCTGAACATTTATATACAAAAGATTTACCTGATCCTGATTTGTTGATAAGAAGCGGCGGCGAAATGCGGATAAGTAATTTTTTGTTGTGGCAGATTGCTTATGCAGAAATATTTGTAACTAAAACTTTATGGCCTGAGTTTAATTATTTAAGTTTATTAGAGGCTATAACAGATTATCAAAAAAGAGAACGAAGATTTGGACTTGTTAGTGAACAGATTTCAAAAAATACAAAGAATAAGAATGCTAAAACACTTTCCCATCAAACTACTGAAGTATAGTTTATTTATTTACTTGCTTTTATTAACTAATGTTCTTCCACAGACAGGTCGAGCAAATTATCAAATACTTGGTATATCTGTTGAAGGTAACAGAAGTGCCGACGCTGCAACTATTATTGCCAATAGCGGATTAAAAGTAAACGATGAAATTGAAATTCCCGGCGATGCTACAATTGACGCAATTAAACGTCTTTGGGCATTAAATATTTTTTCGGATGTTTCTATTGAAATAGCCAAACAAATTGAAACCGGTGTTTTTCTTACCATAAAGGTAAAAGAATTTTATCGTTTAGCAGACAAGGTTTTTATAGTTGGCAATGATGAAATTGATGAGGACGATATAAATGCTAAAATCAATTTTGTTAAAGGTCAAACATTAAAAGAACAAGATGTTTACCGTGTAAAAACAAAAATTAAAGCATTATATAATGACGAAGGTTTATTAAATGCTGTCATTACTCCTACTGAATATAAGTTTTTTAAAGCAGATACTTCCAGTGATGAAATAACTGTTACCTGGCATGATTTGTTAAATGCTGAAAATATCTATGAAACAGTATACGATTATGATTCCGATCAAAAAAGTGATATGATTACCAAAATGAAGGAACGAATTTTGTTGGTTTATAATATTAACGAAGGTGAAATTGTAAAAGTTAACGAAATTAAGTTTAATGGAAATATTGCTTTTGAAAATGGTGATTTAACCAGTGAATTCAGTGAAACGCACGAATCCAAATGGTGGAAATTTTGGCAAAGTGCTAAACTTAAAAAAGATGAATACAAAAAAGATAAAGATTTATTAGAAAAATTTTATAGAAAAAACGGATATCGCGATTTTGAAATATTAAGCGATACTTTAGTTTATTCCGAAGATAAAAAGAAAGTTGATATAGTATTAAATATTTTTGAAGGTCCACAATACAAAATACATAATATTGTTTGGAAAGGAAATACAGTATATCCTGAGGTTGCTTTAAATGAAAGACTTGATTTTCAAAGCGGCGATGTTTATGATTACGAAAAATTCCAGCAAAATTTATATTTTAACGATAAACAAGCCGACGTTTCGTCTTTATACCAAGATAATGGCTATTTAGCATTTAGTCTTGATGCTAAAGAAGAAAAAGTAGGTGTTGATTCGATAGATATTATTGTAAAAATTAATGAAAACAACCGTTTTTCGATAAATAAAGTTGAAATAACCGGAAACGATAAAACTAAAGATAAAGTAATAAGACGCGAATTATATACTATTCCCGGTGATTATTTTAGCAGAAGTAATATTTTCCGCAGTATTCAACAGCTTGCAAATCTTCAATATTTTAATGTTGAAAAATTATATCAGGAAGGTGTTGATTACAGACCATCAAGTGATAGTACAGTTTCATTAATTTATAAAGTTGAAGAAAAATCGAGCGATTATTTAAATGCTTCGATTGGTTATAGCGGAAGTTATGGATTCAGCGGTTCGTTAGGTATTACATTAACAAATTTTTCAATTACCGATCCATTTCAAATGGGAGCCGGACAAATATTAAACTTTAGCTGGCAGTTTGGTGTTGGTAACTATTATAGAACATTTACACTTGGATTTACCGAACCTTGGTTTATGGATACTCCAACATTAGTGGGATTTGATATTTTTGATACACGCCAGCAATATGTTTACGATTTAAGACAATCTGGTGGTTCCGTAAAAGTTGGTAGAAGATTAACTTGGCCGGATAACTATTTTTATGTACAAGGATCTTTTAAATTCCAATATAATGATGTAATTGACGGACAAGGATATTATAACGAAGGTTTAACACGTCAATATACACTTGGTGTTGTAGTATCACGTAATGATATAGATAATCCTATTTTCCCATCAAAAGGTTCAAAAGTTTCTTTGTCGGGTGAAGTATCCGGTGGACTTTTATTACCGGGAGATGTTGATTATTATAAAATTGAATTTTCAACGGAATGGTACAGAAGATTATTTAATACAAGTCGTTTAACATTTTATACAGGTGTTGATGTTGGATTTTTGGATGAGATTGTTCCCGGAACATCTATTCAACCATTTGAATACTTTTTTATGGGTGGAAACGGTTTAGTAATAGCAACAACCCCGTTACGCGGTTATGATGACAGAACGGTAGGTCCAATGAATAGTGACGGGAATGTAATAGGCGGCAGGTTAAAAACTAAATATACTGCTGAATTAAGAGCAGCTTTAGCTTTGGAACCGATTCCTATTTATGTTTTATTATTTGCAGAAGCAGGTAATGTTTTTGAAAATGCTTCCGATTTTGATTTTTATAACTTAAAACGATCTGCAGGTGTAGGTGCTCGTTTGCTTATTAATCCAATTGGTTTAATTGGATTTGATTTTGGATATGGTTTTGATAGAAAATCTGTTGATGGTCAAGATCCACAATGGATGTTCCATTTTCAATTTGGAAAAGGATTTTAATTAGTAATATAATAAACTAGAGGTACACGTGAAAAAACTATTAGTAATTGCATTGTTAATTTTACCTTTTTTGTTTGTTCAAGCACAAACAGAAGGTAATACTACAAAAACAACAACACAAAAAACAGGTTATGTTGATACAGATGCTATCTTAGCACAATATTCTGCATCAATTAAAGCAAAAAGTGATTTGGAAGCTATTGCCGCAACATGGAGAAGAACAATCGATTCCATGTACACAAATTTACAAACCGAATATGCTGATATTCAGAAAAAATTAGCCACAATGCCTGATGCCAAAAAACAAGAAGCTCAACAAAATTTAATGAAAAAAGAACAAGATCTTAGAGCTTTCCAAGAAGAAAAATTTGGTACTAATGGTGAAGTAAATAAAAAACAAGAAGAATTATTTGCTCCAATTAACAAAAAAATCCGTGAAGCAATTGAAAAAGTAGCAAAAGATTTAGGTTATACATTTGTATTTAACAAAGCTGGTGAAGTAATGTTACTTTATGCTGAAGCTGAATATGATATTACATTTAAAGTACTTGATGTATTAAAAACCTTGAAATAAGGATAAATAATGAAAAATAAGTTCATATTTTTATCATTTTTTTTATTAGTTTTTTATAGTTCTTCAATAGCCCAGTTAAAACTGGGTTATGTTGATTCGGATACTATTCTAAAAAAAATGCCTGATGCAAAAGATGCTCAAACAAAAATTGATGCACAAGTTGCTGAATGGCAGGATGAGTTAAAGAAATTTGATGCTCAGCTTAAAGAGAAAAAGGACGATTACGATAAAAGAAAACTAATAATGAGTGAACAAACTCGCACTGATATTGAAAAAGAAATTACTGCTTTGGAAAAACAAATAGCTGACTACAAGCAGAAAAAGTTTGGTGTTGATGGTGAACTATTTAAAAAGCAAGAAGAGCTTATGAAACCTGTACAAAACAGGATTTTTAGCGTAATACAAGAAGTTGCAAAAGAAAAAGATTTGGATTTTGTTTTTGATAGAAGTGGTGATATTGTATTTTTGTATGCTAAGCCGGAGTATGATATAACAAACATTGTTTTAGAAAAATTAAAGTAAAATCTGATGGAAATAAAATTAAAAGACGCCGCCGATTTATTAGGCGGCATTTTATTTGGTAACGGCGAGGACACCTTTACTAATGTGGCTAAAATTGAAGAAGCTGCTGAAAGTGATATCACATTTTTGTACATGCCTCAATACGAGAAGTATTTAAATACAACAAAAGCTAAGGTTGTATTGGTTAAACCCGATTTAAACAGAACCAGAGAAGATATTAATTATATTGTTGTTGACAATCCAGGGGTTGCAATAAATAAAATAATTAATATTTATTTTAAACCTGATTTTAATTTATCCGGTATTGATGATACCGCCTCTTGCGGCAAAAATGTATTGCTTGGTAAAAATGTTGCACTGGGCAAAAATGTTGTTCTTTGCGACGGCGTTGTTGTTGGGGATAATACACAAATTTATCATAACACTGTAATAATGGATAATGTTGTGATAGGTGCTGATTGTTTAATATTTCCAAACGTAACAATACGTGAAGAGTGTAAACTTGGTAATGGAATAATTATCCATTCCGGTACTGTTGTAGGTTCTGATGGTTTTAGATATGATACCGATAAAGATGGAGTATCACATAAGATCCCTCAAATAGGCAATGTTATTATTGATGATAATGTGGAACTTGGTTCAAATGTATCAATAGACAGAGCTTCTTTTGGTTCAACAAGAATTAAAAGCGGAGTGAAAATTGATAATTTGGTTCAAATTGCTCATAATGTGGTTGTTGGTGAAAACACAGTAATGTCTGCTCAAACAGGAATATCCGGCAGTACCAAAGTAGGTAAAAATTGTATTTTTGCCGGACAGGTTGGAATAGTTGGACATTCGGAAATAGCAGATAATGTTATTATTGGGGCACAAAGCGGAGTATCAAAATCAATAAAGAAAAGTGGTATTTATTTTGGTTCCCCTGCAAAAGAAATAAAAACAAGTTTAAGACTGGAATCGCATTATAGAAATTTTGAAAATTATGCGAACAGAATAAAATCGCTTGAAGAAAAAATTGAAGTATTGGAAAAACTTATAAGCAAAAAAGATAGTTATTAATATAATAGGAGAAGTAATAAATGTTAGAAATGCAGCGTACTATTGAAAAGGAAGTAACTATATCCGGTAGTGGTTTGCATACAGGTACATCATGCACGTTAAAATTTAAACCTGCACCTGTAAATTATGGTGTTCGTTTTGTACGTGTTGATATTGGTGGATCTGTTGAGATACCAGCAAATGCAGATTATGTGGTTGATATTTCGAGAGGAACTACACTTGGTATTGGTGAAATCCGTGTACATACTGTTGAACATGTTATGGCTGCAATTTATGGATTACAAATAGATAATTTAATAATTGAAATAGATGGAATAGAACCACCCGTAGGTGATGGCAGTGCAATGCCATTTGTACATAAATTAACAGAAGCCGGTTTTGTAAAACAAGATACTCCAAAAGATTATTTGATAATTGACGAAACTATTCAATTTCACGATGAAGAAAATCATGTTGATATTGTAGCTTTACCTTTAGATGGATACAGATTAACCGTTATGGTTGATTATCAAAATCCTGCACTTGGCAGCCAACATTCAGGGTTGTTTGACCTTGATGAATTTGTTACCGAATTTGCACCGGCAAGAACATTTTGCTTTTTAAGCGAAATTGAAAAATTAGCCGATATGGGATTAATTAAAGGTGGTAATTTAGATAATGCTGTTGTTATTGTTGATCATGATTTGGATGAAGAACAATTAAATAAACTTAAAATTAAATTGGAATTAACATCTGATTTGGTAGTTGGTCCAAGCGGATTTTTGAATGATAAATACTTAAGATTTAAAAATGAACCTGTTAGACATAAATTATTAGATTTAATAGGTGATTTAGCTTTGATCGGTTTCCCAATAAAAGCCCAAATTTTAGCTGCAAGACCGGGACATAAATCGAATGTTGAATTTGCAAAAAAAATCCGCAAAATGTTCCAGCAGAAAAAACTTGAAAAGAAATTTCAACATGTTAAAAAAGAAGGGGTAGTATTCGATACATTAGCTATTCAAAAAATACTTCCGCATCGTTATCCATTTTTATTGGTAGATAAAATTACTCATCTTGAATTGGATAAAAAAATTGTAGGCGTTAAAAATGTTACAATGAACGAAGAATTTTTTCAAGGACATTTTCCGGGCAGGCCAATTATGCCGGGTGTACTGATTGTTGAAGCATTAGCTCAAACAGGCGGTATATTATTGCTTAACGCAATTCCTGATCCGGAAAAAAAATTAGTTCTTTTTATGAAAATTTCGGAAGTTAAATTTAGAAAACAAGTTGTACCCGGCGACCAATTGATATTGGAAGCTGAATTAATATCGCAGCGCAGAAATACAATTGTTATCAAAGGAAAAGCTTATGTTGACAATGTATTAGTTACTGAAGCCGAATTAATGGCTGCAATAGTTGATAGAGAAGAAGAAACCAAATAAAAAAATAGAAAATTATATGACAAAAATTCATCAAACCGCAATAGTAAGCCCTAAAGCACAATTGGGTGAAAATGTAGAAGTTGGTCCTTATGTTGTTATTTATGATGATGTGGAAATAGGAGACGGTACTTCAGTTGGTCCGCATACTTGTATTTATGACGGAGCACGAATTGGTAAAAATGTTAAGTTGTTTCAGTCTGTTTCCGTAGCTAATGCTCCACAAGATCTTAAATATGCAAATGAAAAAACACTTTTTTATGTTGGAGATAATACTGTAATTCACGAGTTTGTTACTTTACATCGTGGTACAATTGAAACCGGTTTTTCCAGAGTTGGCGATAATTGTTTGTTGATGGCTTATGTTCATGTTGCCCACGATACAGTTGTTGGCAATAATTGTATATTAGCTAACGCAGTTCAATTAGCAGGTCATGTTATTGTGGAAGACTGGGTAATTTTAGGTGGTCAAACACCGGTTCATCAGTTTTGTAAAGTTGGCAAACATTCAATGATTGGCGGAGCTTTCAGAATTACTTACGATGTTCCGCCTTATGTAATGGCCGCCGGTGAACCGATAAAATTTATGGGTCTAAACAAAATTGGGTTAAGACGCCGAGGTTTTACAGACAAACAAATTCAAGAAATTAAAGATGTATATTTTATTTTATATTTATCTAAATTAAATTTTTCTACCGCAAAAGAAAAATTGAGAACAGAACTAGCTGATAATTGGGCCGCAAAAGAAATTTTGGCTTTTTTTGAAAATAGTACTCGCCCCGGTTTTAGAGCATGATTTGGAAATTAATAAATACCGGTGAAAACACCGGTATTTATAATATGGAATATGATCTGCATAGTGTTGAAAATTGTTTAGAAGATAATGCCCAATTTAGAATATATAGGTGGAAACCTTATTGTATATCTTTAGGTTATACTCAGTCAATTGATGATGTTGATATAAAAAAAGCCGAAAGCGATAATATTGATGTTGTTAGGCGTCCCACAGGTGGAAGAGCTATATTACATGCCGATGAAATTACTTATTCGGTAGTTATGCCTTTAACAACTAAATTAACCGCAAAAGAAGTTTATACAAAAATATCCTTAGGTTTAGTGAGGGGATTAAAAGAGTATGATGCGGCATTAAGCGATGTTGAATTAGAAAATATTCAACCTAATTTTGCTGAAATTCACAAACAGCCAAGCGGTATGGTTTGTTTTGCCAGCACAGCAAAAAGTGAAATAAAATTCAACGGAAAAAAATTAGTAGGAAGTGCTCAAAGGAAAATTGGGCGAAATTTATTACAACATGGTTCAATTTTATGTGGTAATTATCATAGAAATTTGATAAAATACCTAAAAAATATTGACGAATATGATTTAAAAGTTATTAAAAATGAGTTTAATGCAAAAACCATCGAATTAGATACAATTGTTGAAAATAAAGTTGATTATGACAAACTTGTTGAGTGTTTAATTTTAGGTTTTAAAAAAGAATGGGAAATTGAGTTTTTATCTGTGTGAAATTTTGTGAAATTTATGGTCCTTTTTTAATGAAAAAACTATTTCTGTTATTATTTGTATTTGTTTTATTCAGTTATAATTTGTTTGCTCAAATGCCCATTGATATTGCAAAATTTTTGGATGGAGCAATTGTTAACGGTATTGCAAAAAACAGTACCCAACTTTGGTTTTCAACTGAAGGAAACGGTATTTACGAATATTCTTTGACAGAATGCGAATGGAAACATTATTCTACAGGTGACGGAAATATCCAAAATGATTTTTTCTTTTGTATTGAAGCAACAGATGATTACGTTTGGGCAGGTTCTACTGACGGACTTTTTGTTTTGGATATTAAACGCGACCAATGGACACGAAGGAAATTTGGTTTAGGCGGACAGCTTAGCAACTGGATAAGAGGAATAACCTACGATAAATATTCGGATTGTGTTTGGATTGGCAGATTTATGTATTTAACAAAATATGATATTAAGTCCAAACGTTATACTGATTACGACTTAACTGTTGAAAATGTTGCCAAAACTAATTCAATTAAAACAATTGGTGTTGAAAACGGAAAATATGTTTGGTTTGGAACAGAAGCCGGATTACACAAATACAATAAAACAATGGAAATGAATAGCGAAGGTGCATTAACTTTTTACGATAACCGTTTAAATTATTTTAACGGAAGAGGTGAAGAAGTTTCGATTTCCAAAATATTAGTTGAGCGTGATAATATTTGGATTGGGCTGGATGAATTTATTACGCAGGATAGACCTACTTTTAACTTAGGTGGTCTATTTAAATATGATAAAAAAAACCAGTGGTTAAGATTTGATACGGAGAATGGTTTAAGAGCCAATGGAATATCATCTTTAGCCAGGACAGGAAATTATATATGGGCGGCTCTTTATCAATTTGGCAAAGAAGCAAAAGAACAATATGGACGAGGTGTTGCTCTTATTAACAGGGAAAACGGAAATATAATTACAATAAGTGAAGAATATATACCGGCAAGTGTTTTGAGTTTATGTTTTGATGGTGATTTTATGTGGGTTGGAACTAAAGGCGGAGTTTATAAAATTGCAATTACTAACGATTTAGCAAAATGGAGTGTTAATAGTAATGAATAGTTTTACACCTGAAAGATTAGAAGAACTAAGAAAAAAGTTTGAAAATAAAAAAATAGCCATTATTGGCGATATGATGTTAGATTGTTATTTTTGGGGAGATGTAAAACGGATATCACCTGAAGCTCCGGTTCCTGTTGTTGAGGTTGATAATGAGTTTTATAGATTTGGCGGCGCAGCAAACGTGGCATTAAATATCATTAAACTTGGTTCTATACCTATACCAATTGGAGTTGTAGGTGACGATAATAATGCTTTAATATTTGCAGACTTAATGACTGAAGCAGGTATTACAAATGAAGGGATTATTAAGGATAACGAAAGGCCAACAACAATTAAAACAAGAGTTATTGCAAATAATCAGCATGTTGTTAGAATTGATAAAGAAAGTAAAAAATACATTTCAGAAAAAACAGAAAATTCAATTTTGGATTTTTTTAAAAATAACATAACAAATATTGATGGCTTAATTTTACAGGATTATAACAAAGGCGTATTAACTAATAAATTAATACAAAAAATTATCTCTATTGCAAACGAGCATAACAAAATAATTACTGTTGATCCTAAATTTAATAATTTTTATGAATACAAAAATGTGACGGTATTTAAACCAAATAGAAAAGAAGCACAAGATGCTACCGGAATGACATTAAATAATAACGAAGAAATAAATAAAGTTGGCGAACATTTATTAGAAAAATTGAATGCTAAATATATTTTAGTTACATTAGGGGAAGGTGGAAGCGCTCTTTTTCAACAAGGAAAAGAACCGCGAAAAACACCAACAAAAGCCCGAAAAGTACGTGATGTTTCAGGCGCAGGTGATACAGTTATTTCGACAATGACAGCTGCTTTGGTTGCCGGAGCAAACATAAATGAAGCTGTATATTTGGCTAATTTTGCCGGCGGGTTGGTTTGTGAGGAAGTAGGTATTGTTCCTATTGAAATTGATAAATTATTTAACGCTGTTAAAATGGAAATAGTTTAATGAAACCGTATTTATCGAAAGAAGAACTTTTAATTATTCGTAAAAAATTAAAAATAGAAGGTAAAAAGGTTGTTTTTACAAATGGCTGCTTTGATATTTTACATGCAGGACATGTTGACTACTTAAATAAAGCTAAAGCACTTGGTGATGTTTTGATTATAGGGCTTAATGCCGATGATTCAATTAAAAGAATAAAAGGTGAAAAACGACCGATAGTTAATGAAAATGATAGGGCTTTTTTATTATCTAATTTAAAAGCAGTAGATTACGTGGTTTTATTCCACGAGGATACTCCCGGTGACATTATTGATTTTTTGATACCCGATGTATTAATTAAAGGCGGTGATTGGGCAATTGATAAAATTGTTGGAAGAGAAACAGTTGAAAGTAATGGCGGTGAAGTTAAAACTATAGATTTTGTTACAGATCAGTCAACATCAAATATTATTCAAACAATATTAAGTAAATTTAAAATTGAGTAAATTAAAAGCAATTACCCAAAGATCATTATTCCGGAAGATAATTAACGTCTTTATCCTCTTTTTTATTGGGCTATTTGTTCTGTTATTGCTGGTTTTTGGATTTACACAGACGCGTACTTTTAGAGGGATATTAAAAGAACAGGCAACAATACTTGCAAATGATGCTTTATATGGAAAGGTATCAATCGGGTCTATTAAAGGATCAATTCTAACTACATTAAAAATTTACGATGTTGCAGTTACACTAAATTCAGATACTTTAGTGCAGGCAGATAAAATTGATCTAAAATTTAATCCTCTGCAGCTATTATTTAGCAGAATTAAAGTTACAAAAGTTGAATTAACAAATGCCGATATACGGATATTGCAAGATTCGATGCATGTTTGGAACATTGAAAAATTAGTTAAACCAACACCTGAAGATACTACCACTTCCGAATTTCCTTTTGTTATAGAGGTTAATAATTTAAGTTTGGTTAATACTTCTTTTCAGAGGAAGTCGTACGAAAATATTAATAAATATGAAAAAATTGATTACTTTAATTCGGAAAATGTAAAAATCAGCAATCTTAATTTACTAGCTAATGCAATAGCGGATATTAAGAATAAAGAATATTATTTGGAATTAAAAGAATTTAATTTTAAGTCAAATCTAAAATATTTTAATCTAAATAATTTTTCGGGTACGTTTGGTATTACCGATAAATTTATAAAAATCAGTGATTTTAATTTTAAAAGCGATAGCAGTAATGTATCGTTAATAGCTACTATTGATAGCATAAATCTTTTTAAAGATTTTAGCATGGCAAAATTAGTTGATTCTCCTATTAGTTTTAACTTGAATGCAAATAGTTTTAATTTTAGAGATATTAATTCAGTTATTGAGTCGTTTGATTTTCTAAAAGGTAAAATAAATTTAGATCTTAGAGCTTCAGGTAAAATAGGAGCTTTATATATTAATAATTTCAGGTTGGAATATCTTAGTACAGTATTAAACATTAAAGGCGTAATTAGAAATCTCAACCAGTTTTCCAATATGTTTTTTGATCTCAATCTAAATAAATCGCAGCTAATTGAAAAAGATATTTGCACAATGATGCCGTCTCTTGAACTGCCATTGTACAAGGATTTAGCTTTGACCGATTTGAGTATAAAGTATAAAGGCGGGATTAAAAAATTTAATGCACAATTGGATGGGTTGTTAAATTCCGGCAGAATTAATTTAGATACCGATTTAGATTTTTCCGGCGAAAAAATGAAATATGGTCTTAAATTTTTTACTAAAGACCTGAATGTTGTTTCATTTACAAATACTAATACTAACTTAAATCTAACTGGAAATATAAACGGTATTGGTACCAGCATAAAAGATATTACTGCCGATGTAGTTCTCAACGCTGTAAACTCTCAGGTAATAAATTATTCCATTGATTCTTTAAATTTTAATTGTTCTGCCAAAGACAAACTTATTAAACTCAACTTTTCAACAGGTTTAAATAAAGCTATTGCAAATTTGACTGCAAGTTTGGATTTTACAAATGAATCCGTTCCTAAATATCAATTAGAAGGGAAAGTTAAAGAACTGAATATTGGCCGTTTTTTTGCTGATACACTTATTACCAGTAATCTAAATTTTAATTTTGACGCAAAAGCCGAAAGTTTTAATATTGATTCTTTAATAGGGGTTATCAATTTTAAATTATTAGAATCGGAATATCAAAATCAGCCTATTGATGAATCTGTTTTTAAGCTGCAAATGGAAAAAACGGCAAATGAAAGAAAAATATCTCTTAGTAGTGATTTAATGGATTTTGATATTACGGGTTCATTTTCGCTTGAAAATGCCATTAATATTCTCTCGTATGAATCGGACACAATACTTAAACTTATTAAACAAAAAAGTGCTGAACTTAATCCTATTGCAACTTTAAAAGATACAGTTTTGACTGTAGTAAAGCCAAATACCGTAATTCCTGATTTTATTAATAAAAAAATGAAATTTGATTTTAATTTTGAATTTAATGATTTTGAAGCAGTTGCTTTATTTTTAGGGTTTGATAAATTAGATATTGCAGGTACCGGAAAAGGTTTTGTATCAAGTGATTCGACTAACTTTAGTATAAATGCTGATATTAATCTTGATTATTTTATAAACGTGGTAAAAGAGCGATTAATTTATATGTCCGGTGTAAATACAAATATTAAATTTAGTCGTGATAACAAAAACGTTTCATTTGATAATCTTTTTGGTAGTTTATCATTTACAAATAAACGCATATATACAGGCAGTGAAATTAGAAATTTAAATGCCGATTTAATATTTAACCAGAGCAAATTAATTTTTAACGCATCTGCATCAATTAATAATATGATTGATACCGAAATTGATGGAAAATTATTGATGAAACCCAATGTCCAGACAATTGAGGTGGAAAATTTATCTGTTAAATATATGGATGAAGACTGGAGTAATAAAAATAATATAGCTATTGACATATCACCTGACTACATAAAATTAATAGATTTTAATTTATTTAATAAAAATACCGAATTATCAGGAAATGGAAGTGTACTTACAAATGGCGATTTAGATTTGACCTTTGGGGTAAATAACATTAATGGTAGTTTATTAACCCATTATGTTCAAGGTGTAATTGATAAAAAATTAAATCTTGATATAGATTTTAATACTACTGTAAAAGGTAATATGGAAAATCCCATTATCAATTCAAAATTTGAAGTTAAAGATATTGCATATAATAAGTTAAAACTTGGTAATTTGTTTTGCAAAATGGATTACATTAACAGCAATATGGTTTTTGATATGCGATTTCTTGATGCAGATGATAATTATAATAAACCCAGGTTATTGTTTGCAGGAACATTACCAATCTATTTGGGAACAAAAGAAGTGAAATCAAGATTACTGAATAATAATGAATTAAGTATTGCTTTAACATCTGATAATTTTAATCTCGGCATTTTTGGGGAATTATTGCCACTTGTTGGATTTAAAAACGGGATAATAAGCAGCGATGTAAAAATTAGCGGTACATTTGATGACGTAAAATATGCCGGAAAATTTGAGCTTATTGACGGATTATTTAGAATGAAAAAGAATAATCTTTATTATAATGCAAATGCTTTATTGAATTTGGAAAAACAGCAAATAAAAATAACTAAATTTGTTGTAAGTAATCATGGCGGAGTAAAAAAATCGGGTACAATTAACGGATCAGGGTTGATGCAGTTTGATAACTTTAATCTTAAAAAAGTTACAGCAAAAATGGATGGAGATCTTTCCGTTCTTTCTTTTGGATCAAAGTCAGCACTTCCAATTTTTTATGGTGATTTATTTATTGGTTCAGTTGGTAATTGGAATTTTGTTTACGAAAATGAAAAAGCTTTGTTTACCGGCGGAGTATCACTAAAAGAAACTAATTTGGTTTTTGCACCTGATCAGAATACATATAATCAAATAAATTCAAATTATAACTACAAATTTATTGTTGATTCTTCAAAAATAGATAAAGAGGAATTAAATTTTAATAAACTGGTAAATGCTAAAAATAATGCCAAAACAAGCTGGAGTATTGAAAAATCTACCGGATCACGTTTTGATTATCAAGTACGGGTTACTACTGCAAATAATGCTAAACTTGTGTTTGTTCTTTCCGAACTTACTAACCAAAAACTTACTGTTGAATCGACAGGTGAAATTAATTACGAAAGCAAAAATGGTGAAACCAGAGCACAAGGTGAATTTAAATTGTTAGCCGGTTCAAAACTTGAATTTATTAAAACATTTGATGCAACAGGTTCAATACGATTTGAAAGCGATGTTACAAATCCTTATCTTAATGTATTAGCTACATATCAGAGTACACATGTTACAACAAGCGGTACTACTGAAGAAGTAGCCGTAAAATTAGTATTGGAAGGAACTGTTGATGAACTTGGTAAAAACTTAGCATCAAATCCCGAAAATATTTCAGTTTATGTTGGTGCACGAAATATTGAAAACGGAGTAGCAGATAAACAACTTGGAGCTGCGGATGCTTTTTCATTTATTGTGGTTGGTAAATTTGTAAAAGATTTAACAGCCATTGACCAAACAGTTTTGGCTTCACAAGCAGATATGCTTCTTGGTTCTGTATTAAGCAGTGTAGCAAATTCCGTATTTGGCGATGCTATTAATAATATACAATTAAGCCAAAGTATGGGTTATACAAAATTTAGTGTATCAGGGAAATTGCAAAATTTTAAGTATAGTATTGGCGGTACAACTGATGTTTTCAAAAATATTTCTAACGCAAACTTAAAAATTGAGTATTTATTCAATCCGGATTTCAGCATTCGTTTAGAACGCAAAGAACCCGTTGTTCAAACATTCGGTTCAGAAGATAAAATTAACGAAATGGGTCTTAAATATAGGTTCCAATTTTAATTATGAAAAAAGATATTAAAGGGTTTTTTAAAAGTCATCCAAATAATTCATATAAGCTAAATGAAATAGCCGATGAATTTGATATTACGGAATTTTATGCATATTCCGAATTAAAAGAAACAATTAATACTTTAGCTTCCGAAGGATATTTGGAAAGAAAGGGGAAAAAGTTTTTGTTAAAACCGGTAACAGATATTGTTGTTGGTGAATTTGAAAGCTGCAAAGGTTTATATGGTTTTGTTAAGCCCGATGACGGCAAATTAAATGATGTATATATTCATTCTAAAAACATTAACGGAGCAATGAACGGTGACATTGTTGAAGTTCAGCTAAACAAAAAAGGCCGCGGTAAAAGCCTAGAAGGGGAAATTGTTAAAATTGTTAAACGTGGCAAACACGAATATAGCGGTACAATTGAAAAGCGAAAAGAACAATATTTTGTTAAGCTTGAAGAGCTTGGCAATAATAGCGAAATTCATATTAAAAAAGCAAGATTAAACGGTGCTAAACATGGCGATAAGGTTATTATTGAAATCTTTGATGACCCAAAGGATAAAGTTGTAAAACACGGGAAAATTATTGATATATTAGGTAAAAAAGGAGAATATGATACTGAACTGGCTTCAATTGCACGTGAATTGGGCCTTCCTTATAAATTCCCCGAATCTGTTTTAACCGAAGCTGAAAAAATAAATGATAATATTTCAAGTGAAGAAATAAAAAACAGACTTGATTTAAGAAGTAAAAATGTGATGACAATTGATCCCGAGGATGCAAAGGATTTTGATGATGCATTATCTTTTGAAGTCCTGGAAAACGGCAATTATATGATTGGTATTCACATTGCTGATGTTTCGCATTATGTAAGCACCGATGGTGCAATTTATAACGAAGCTTTTAAAAGGGGTACAAGTATTTATTTTGTTGGTAAAGTAATACCTATGCTCCCTGAACATTTATCTAATAAAATTTGCTCATTAGTTCCTAATGAAGATAGATTAACTTTTTCGGTTATGGTGGAATTTACACCTCGAGGTAAAGTTGTAAATTATCAAATTTCTAAATCAATTATTAATAGCAAAAGACGTTTTACCTATGAAGAGGTACAGGAAATATTAGAAACCGGTAAAGGTGATTTTGCTTCTGATTTATTAAATCTAAATAAAATTGCACGAATTTTACGTGCCAGCCGAATGAAAAAGGGGAGTATCAACTTTTTTAGTTCGGAAGTTAAATTTGTTTTAGATGAAAAAGGTAAACCTATTGAAATAAAAATAAAAAAAATTCAAGAAAGTAATGAACTTGTAGAAGATTACATGCTTTTGGCTAATCAAATTGTAGCTAAACATGTAAATTTGACAAGAGAAAAAACAAATTTTGTTTATAGAATACATGACAAACCCGATGCGGATAGAATTAAAGAATTTGCCCGTTTTGTAAAAACATTTGGATATTCATTTGATCCTTCATCGGCTGATACTCCTAAACAATTCCAAAAATTGTTTGAGGAAATTGCCGGTACTGATGATGCCCCTATTATTAACGATTTTGCAATACGTTCAATGGCAAAAGCTGTTTATTCCACTACTAATATTGGTCATTATGGGTTAGCGTTCCCATATTACTCACATTTTACTTCACCAATACGCCGATTCCCGGATTTAATTGTTCATAAATTGATATATAATTATTTGATTGAAAGAAAACCTGAATTTACTTTAGCTCAATTGGATACAATTAGTGATTTTTCATCCGAAAGGGAAAGAGCAGCTCAAAACGCAGAAAGAATTTCTGTAAAATTGAAACAGATTGAGTTTTTAAGCAGTAAAATAGGTGATGAATTTCACGCGGTTATTTCGGGATTAACGCATTTTGGAATGTTTATTGAGATTAATGATATTTTAGCTGATGGATTGATTAGGCTTAAAGATATGGAAGATGACTTTTATATGTATGATGAAGCTAATTTTATGATGATTGGGAAAACAAAGAAAAAGAAATATAAACTAGGGGATAAGGTTGTTGTTCAATTGGTAAGAGTTAATGAAGAAAGAAAGGAACTCGATTTTATACTTTCGGATTAATAAAAAACCTCTTATATAGCAATATTAATTAAAGGAATTTTGTATGAAACTTGTTAACTTGGTTGTTTTTCTGTTATTCTTTGGTTTATTAAGCAATTCATATTCGCAATTTGGGCAAAATAAGGTTCAGTACAAATCGTATACGTGGAATTATATTCAAACGATACATTTTGATATTTATTTTGGCAGTGAATCGCCGGAAATTGCAGAGTTTACGGCTTTTGTTGCGGAAAGTTCGTTAAAGGATTTACAGACAAGATTAAAATATGAAATAAATAATCGTATTCCTTTAATTATTTATAATTCGCATAACGATTTCCAAGAGACTAATACAACTGATGAATATTTAAGTCAGGGTGTGGGTGGATTTACCGAACCATTTAAAAACCGTGTTGTTTTACCATTTGAAGGTTCATACGAAAAATTCAGACATGTAATTAGCCATGAGCTTACTCATGCGTTTATGATGGATATGTTGTACGGCGGTACAATTCAAAATATTATTGCAAAAGGTATTTCCTTACAATTGCCATTGTGGTATATGGAAGGAATGGCTGAATATATGTCATCTAATTGGGAAACCAATAGTGATATGTTTATCAGTGATGCAATAATAAATGAATCGCTGCCAGATATTCAAATGCTAAATGGTTATTATGCTTACAGGGGTGGACAATCTTTATTTTATTATATTTCAAAAAAATACGGTGTCGAAAAAATTGGTGAAATATTAGAAAAAATTAAAGGATCGGGCAGCGTTGATGAAGGAATAAAGGCTTCCATTGGTTTAACGTTGGAAGAATTAAACGACAACTGGAAAAAATTCCTAAAAAAAGAATATTGGCCTCAAATTGAAAACAGATTAGATCCTGATGAATTTTCCAAAAGATTAACAAATAATAAAAAAGACGGCGGTTTTTATAATACAAGTCCGGCAATTTCACCTCAAGGTGATAAAATTGTTTTTATAAGTGACAGAGATGTTTATCTTAATATTTTTGTTATGAATGCCTTGGATGGTAAAATTATAAAACGGATTGTTGAAAGCGGCCGTACAAATGATTTTGAAGAACTAAATGTTTTATTCCCTTCTTTAACTTGGTCGCCAGATAATAAAAAAGTTGCATTATCCGTTAAATCAGGCGGTTACGATATAATACAGGTAATTGATACAGAGGAAGATGAATCGGAAGCCCTTCCTTTTAAATTGGAAGGAATTGAATCTGTAAGTTGGTCACCTGACAGTAATAAAATAGCTTTAATTGGGAGCAATAACAAACAATCCGATGTATATATCTATAATTTTGAAAAAAAAGAACTGGTAAATGTTACAAATGATATTTTTACAGAAACTGATATTACCTGGATGCCGGATTGTAAAGGCATAATATTTTCGTCTGATAGAGGAGAATATACTAATATTTCAAAAGCTCCTAAGGATTTTGAAATTTATAATCATAACTTCCGTCAGTTTGATTTATACAAAATGGATTTATTAAGTAAACAAATAAATAGAATTACGGATTGGAAATATAGCAACGAAAAATCCGCTGTCGTTTCACCTGACGGTTTGAGTTTAATTTTTGTTTCCGATAAAAATGGTATCGACAATTTATACAAAATAGATATTTCCAAATATGATAATGATACTACAAGTTACGTTAATCAAACTGTGTATCCAATTACTAATTCACTTTCCGGAATAAATCAGCTTTCGCTTACAAAAGATACAAAAAAGCTTGTGTTTACTAGCTTATATAATACAGGTTACAATATATACGAATTAAATAATCCGTTTGATTTTGAAAAAGTATCAAATGAATTAGTTCCAACAAAGTTTATGAAAGACTATGTTGATAAAATCAATAATACAACTAAAGATTCAACCAAATCGGATTCAATATTTATTTCTTCTCCAAAAGTTATTGTCTATAATAAAATTGAACCTGTTAAACAGGAAAAAGTTGATTCGTTAATTAATAAAGAACCGGAAATTTTTGTTGGTTCTTTAATTCAGCCAAAAGATTCAGCAACCATTTCAAAAGATGAAGATTATAAAAATTATATTTTTGGCGGCGATACTTTTATTATTGATTCAACAAGAATTGATACTACACGACAAAACTTATTTACTCAAAAGCTGGATGAAGACGGCAATTACCTGGTAAATAAATATAAAATAAATTTTTCACCGGATTTGATATATGCTAATGCAGGGTATAGTTCGTTATATGGACTGCTTGGTACTACAGTACTATCATTTAGTGACATGCTGGGAAATCATAGACTTGTTGGGGTGACTTCACTTCAGGTTGATTTAAAAAACAGTGATTATGGATTAGCTTATTATTATTTGGCAAACAGAGTAAGTTATGGTATTCAGGGATTCCATACAGCACGATTTGTTTATCTTTCGCGACCTTACGGATCACAATTATATAGATTTAGAAACTATGGTGCTGTTTTTTCGGTAAGTTACCCTATCAGCAGATTTTATAGAATTGACGGTGGTTTCAGTGCGTTAAATGTAAGCAGCGAAAATTTGGATGATTTGAGTATTCCGAAAGAAAAAACATTATTTTTACTGCCGTCACTCAGTTTAGTACACGATAATACATTGTGGGGATATTTTTCGCCAATACAAGGCAATAGGTTTAGTTTAACCGTATTTGGCAATCCCGGTATTGGGGATAAAAATAAATCTTTTTATTCCGGAGTATGGGATTATAGGGAATATTTTAGATTTTGGTATGATAATTCATTTGTATTTCGCTTGTCGGGTGGTTATTCCGGCGGCGGCAACCCGCAGCGATTTTTTATTGGCGGTACTGAAAATTGGATTAATAGGAAATTTACAACCCAAGAAGTACCTATAAATTCGGCAAGTGATTTTGCTTTTTTAACCCCCGCATTGCCATTAAGAGGTTATGATTATGCACAGCAAATTGGTACCAAATATTCACTTCTTAATCTGGAATTAAGAATGCCGTTAATTAGATATTTGGTTACCGGTCCTTTGCCAATTTTGTTTTCCAATATTTTGGGTGCTGCCTTTGTTGATATGGGATCTGCATGGGATAATACAAAACAGCTAAAATTGTTTGAAAAAAATGAAAAAAACGATACTGTTACAAAAGATTTATTAATTGGAACTGGTTTTGGCATAAGAATGTATTTTATCTTTTTATGGCGTGTTGATTGTGCCTGGGCTTATAATGGACAACATTTCACACGTCCAAGGTATTATCTATCAGTTGGTTTGGATTTTTAAAAATTATTAATCCCATTGTTGTGGTGACTTTGGGATTAAAATATATTTATATCTTGTAGTTATATTTGGTTATTGTTACTCGGTTTTTATCTCATTCTTTTTTTGCCCACTAAATGCACTCAATATCAGTTAAATCTTTTAAGTTAAATATTGTATTTTTAATTCAATATTCACTGGATTTATTTTATTGATCATTGTTTTAAATAAGAATTATTATATTCCCCCTTTTTTATTAAAAAAATCTACCTTATATTAATAATGATAGTTGTGTATTATAATTTAAACTAATGAGTGTTATGAATTTTATTACGCGTTTATTAAAAAAAGGGGAAATCGAAAAATTATTAACAGAAGCTAATAATTATATTTCGGAAAAAGACTACAAAAATGCCTTGCCAAAGTTTCAAAAAGTATTGTCCATTGATGAAAATAATCCAAATGCAATTTACGGAATTGCTAAGGCGGATTTTTATTTGGATAATTTTGATAAAGCTAAACAGGAGTTTATTAATGTAATAAAAACCCCTAATAATACATATTTTGATAGTTATAACTATTTATATAAAATTGAAATAAATAATAAAAATATTGAAGAAGCTGTCAAATATCTTTCAAGTTATATTGCTAATGCAACCAACAAGGAAGAGGCTTTAAGTTTACGCGCCGACTTAAATTATAGATTTGAAAAGTATAACGAAGTAATTGATGATTGTGATAAAATATTAGCTGTAAAACCTGATAATTTAACAGCTATGTTACTTTCCATTAAATCGAAAATAAAAACCGATCAGCTAAAAAAAGCGTTAATTGATATTAATAAAGCTTTGGAAACAAAAGCCAACTCTCCTGAAGTATTAAATATGAGGGGATATTTACGTTTTATCAATAAAAATTATTCGGATGCATTAAACGATGTAAAAAATGCCATAAACTTGAATAATACTTACCCCGATTCGTATTATACCTATGCTTTAATATTGCATAAAACAAGCAGATTGGAAGAATCATTAGAAAACCTGAACATTGCAATTAAATTAAATTCCGATTTTGCTGAAGCATATATTTTACGTGCGGAAATATTTACTACACTTGATAAACCGGACGAAGCCCTGAGTGATTATAAACATGTTCTAAAATATTTTCCTAATAATTCGATATTTTATTTTAAAAGCGGAAAATTGAAAAAAGTATTGTTCGATTTTTCCGGAGCAAAAAGCGATTTTAATCATGCAATTTTGCTTGAACCATCGAATGCCGAGTATTATTTTAATTTAGCTTTAATTACAAATGAATTAAAAGAATATGGTGAATCGAAAAAGAATTTTGATAAAGCAATTGAAATTAATCCTAAATATGAAGACGCTATATTGGAAAGGGGAATATTATTCTATAGGGCAAAAAAAAATCAAGAGGCAATAAAGGAATTTGATTATCTTTTATCCTTTAATCCTGAAAATGATAAAGCGTTTTATTATAGAGCCAAGGTTAAAGAAGCCCTGGCCGATAATCATGGTGCTATTTCCGATTATACCCGAGCTTTATTAAACCCAAATTATTACGAAGCCTGGATTGCCCGGGCTTTATTAAAAGCTAAACATAACGATTTTCATGGTTCGGTTTTGGATTTAACCAAAGCTGCATCTATACGACCACAAAGCCCGCAACTGTATTACTATAGGGGTATTGCACATAAAAAGTTAGAAAAACTTGCCGAAGCTTTTGAGGATTTTTCAAGGGCTATTGAATATTTACCTAATTATTTAGAAGCTTTTTATAACAGGGGACAAGTAAATTTTGATTTAAGAAGATATAAAGGTGCTGCAGCCGATTGGGAAAAAGTTGTAAGTTTAGAACCTAAATACAAAGAAAAATTGATGGAAAAAATAAACCAGGCAAAAGCTAAAAGCTCTTAATCTTTGGTTGAATCTTTATCTTTTCCCTTGTAAGAAATTTTTGGTGAAAAGAAGTCGGAATCATCATTATCGGTGTAATTATCAAAAATATTGCCGTCTTTTTTATTATCCGATTTATTAGAATATTTTTGAGCAGAATTAAAATCATCATTTGAATTACGAGAATTATTAAATGTGCCTGACGGTGTATTTTTAGGCCTTATTGGTGTTGCAGGACGGCTGTAAATTTTGGTTTGGATTTCACTATCGCCTGATTTAATAGGGTTAAGTACCTGAATTCTGTCGTCACGTGTTATTCTTTTTGAATTTTGACGTTCTCTTTCTTCAGCTAAACGAGCAGCTCTCTCTTTCTCTTTCCGGCGTTCTTCCTTTAATCGGTCTCTTCCACGCTGGCGTTCTTTTTCTTCTTCACGCGATCTTTGTTTATTTTTTTCCCTTTCGCTGTTCCTTTCGGTTCCTGCATTTAATGAAGTATGCGACTTGGAAGATGAAGGTCTGTTTGAAGACTGACGGCTTTTGGACGAAGAACTACTTTGACTATCTGAGGAAGAACTGACTGATTGATTTTTTATAGCAATTTTAGGCTTCCCTGTGGCCGTAACAGCACTTTCGCGTTGATAAGCTTCAAGATTACCTTCTTTTTTCTTTCGCACCTTAAAACTAATGTATGAAGCTAACAGTACAATAACCATTAGAATCATAAATATGTACAAAGTTGTAAAAATCGCGTCTGTTAATTCCATACCAATTTTTTTTTATTTTATCTATAAGAATAATAATTTTTGTTAATAATAGCTATAGTATTTTAAATTATTTTTTATGTTGGTTAATAGGTTTTATATTATTTTAGTTAACCTTTTTAATTGTTTTATATTTGGTCAAAGCAATTCGTAATTTAGCGTACGAAATATGGGGTAAAAATTCTTTTACGCTTTTTAGTTCTGTTAAACCTCTATCGTAATAAGTAAATATTTTTTGCAGTTCCTCGTTGGTTACAATTTTACTAATATTTGTTTCCGGTAAAAATTCAAGGATTGTTTCAATCTGCATGGCAACAATTGATTCGTGCATTCTTAATAAAGCGGCAATATCTTCCAACGTATAATCTTTTAACAATAAGTTATAAGTATCAATTATACTGTTTGGTAAATTATGCTCTTTTTGTATTCCAAGTATATCGTTTGTGTCTTTTTTTTCTTGTAAAAATTCATTAATTACAGCTAATAATTCCGAACCGATTTTATAAAACATCCTTTGATTAAAACCTTCCGTTTGAATTAAACTTTCGGGACGGTTTGGTTTATTTAGGGCAATATTTCGTAATACTTCATCGGGACAAATCAAATTAGCCGTTTGTGAAAATTTTGCTGCCGCAGTTTTTCGTATTTCGCGCAATCTGTTGTATAGTTCAATATTAAGTTCGTATTGTTCCGTTACTTCATCTTTAACCGCCGTAGTTTCGGCAGCCTGCGATTTTGTTATAATATCAATCCCTTTTTCGGTTAATACAAGCAGACCATTAACATGTTTAATATAATCTTTATCAATTAACGAACCCAAACTGTTTTCAATTTCATTGCGCGAAAAATGTAAACATGTGCCAAATGTGGAAAGTGTTCTAAATCTATCCGATTTGGTTTTTCCTGTTAATACAGTAAATAAATTTTTAGATCTTATCCGTTGGAAAGACTCATGAATTGTTTTAAGAATTATTTCCTCCAAAAATTGTACGGAAGAGGAGTTTATTCCATTTTCACCATTACAGTTATCACATTTGCCGCATCTAAAATTATCTATTTTTTGACCAAAATAATTTAATATAAAATTAAACCGGCATCCTTCAGTATAAACATAATTAATTACTTCATCAATTTTTGCAAGCGAATAAGCTTTTTGTTTTTCAATATCCTTAAAATCCAACGTTAATGATTTAGAATCAGTTCGCGGAACCTCTAAATTAACATACGGTGTTTGAATTGGGGGCGAATAATCAATAATGCCTATTGCGTTTAACCTAACTAGACTTTCCTCAATCTCCGCAGGGGCAATATTATACTTAAACCCCAATTTGTCTAAATCAATTTTTGTGTTATTATTAAATAAACTGCTGCCGTATTCGCGTAATACTAATAATATTATGTCTTTTAATGTATTATTGGCAATTTTATCAATATAAATCCGTAATTCCGCAGGAGAAAATATTATTTTAGCGTAATGTTTAGTATCGTAATTATGATTATAACGTAAAAATTTTGCTTTTTCTAAAACACCAATTATTGAATGCACTAAATTAGAGCTGAAATCGGCCGAATTAAGAAGTTTGTAAAAACCTTTATCAAGGGGAATAGGGCGGTCGTTTTTTTTACCAAGAGCAATCTGTCCGTAATTACACAACGCATTATATACAACAACTATCTGCTCGCGTGTGGGGAAAGAGCCCAATAAAATAAACTCTATTATATCACGTTCTCTTTTTTCATAAAGAAGATAAATAAACGACTCTTCACCGTCACGGCCTGCTCTTCCTATCTCCTGGTAATAATTTTCAATAGAAGAGGAAATATTAAAATGTATTACCAAATGAACATTGTTTTTATCAATACCCATACCAAAAGCGGTTGTAGCGCAAATTACATCAATACGGCCGTTAATAAAATCGTCTTGTATAATTTTCCTTGCCTGACTGGTTAGTCCCGCATGATAATAATCGGCTTTAATTTTATTAAATTTTAGAAACTGAGTAATTTCTTCAACGTTTTTGCGTGTTGCGGCATATATAATTGTAGTTGTATTATGTTTTTGAACAAGCTCTAAAGTTTTGAATTTTTTTTGATTGGTTTTAATAACGCGTAAATTTAAGTTTTCACGTTGGAAACCGCTTGCAAACACAATAGGGTTTTCCAAATCGAGCTGGGTTATAATATCTTCACGTACTTTAGGGGTTGCCGTTGCGGTAAATGCTGCAATAGTCTTGAATTTAATATAATTCTTAAAATCTTTAATCTTTTTGTAACTTGGTCTAAAATTATGACCCCATTCGCTTATACAATGTGCTTCATCAATAAATAGATATTCAAGATTTAATTTGGCAATACGTTCAACAAAACTATTGTTTTCAAGTTTTTCGGGAGCCAAATATAAAAGTTTAATATTGCCGGCATAAATAGAATTGAATATTTTTTCAATATCCTTAAACTCAAGAGAGCTGTTTATAAAAGCTGCAACTTCTTTTTTTTTGTTTAACGAATCAACTTGATCCTTCATTAAAGCAATTAAAGGCGAAATTACAATTGAAAGCCCGTCTGCAAGTAAAGAGGGGATTTGAAAACAAAGAGATTTACCGGCACCGGTTGGCAAAATTGCCAATACGTTTTTTTTGTTTATAATTTCATTAATAATTTCTTCTTGATTATAGCGGAAGTTATCGTAACCGAAAATTTCTTTAAGTATATCTATTGGGTATTTCATAATTTGGATAAATCAAAAGAATAAAAATAATAAATAAAGATAGTCAAAAAAAATGTAAAAATTAAGAGCGTTTTAATAAGATAACCCATAATAATTCTCAAATTAAAAACTAAGTTTTTAATAATGATAATTTTTACTCGATTATGATGAAAAAAAGCGCAAAAATAAGCAACTATTTTTGGTATGGAACTTGCAAACAATTAGCGAATGATTTAAATTAAAAGATTAAAATCTGTGAATAGTAAAAATTAATAAAAGGTAAAACATGGCTGATGAGAAAATAATTGTAGCAAAATTAGAAGATTTGCTTATGGAAAAAAAACAAGCTGAAGACGACGAACGAATTGAATGGGTAGCAATTGTTGGTGCTGGTGTAATGGGACAAGGAATTGCTCAAACTATATCTTCAGCCGGAATTGACGTTTTAATAGTTGAAAAAAACGAAGAAGGCATCGAAAAAGCTAAAGAAGGCCTAAAAGCAAGTATGGAAAGAGAAATTGCCAGATGGGCAATGACAAAAAGCGAAATGAAATCTATTTTAAGCAGAATGACTTGGACATTAGACTTACAAGAAATTAAAGACTGCGATTTAATTATTGAAGCAGTTGAAGAAAACTTAGAACTAAAACAGTCTTTATTCAAAAAATTTGATGAAATTGCAAAAGAAGATGCTGTATTAATTTCAAATACAAGCACACTTAGTTTAACAAAAATAGCTCAAGTAAGCAAAAGACAGGATAGAATTATAGGTATGCATTTCCTTAACCCTGTACCAAAAGTGGCATTAGTTGAGTTAATAAGAACAGTTGATACAAGTGAAAAAACAATCCACATAGTTAAAAAATTTGCCGTAACAATTGGTAAAACAGCTGTAGAAGTGTATGAATATCCTGGTTATGTAACAACACGAGCTATAGTTCCGTTATTAAACGAAGCTATGCATATTTTGCTTGAAGGGCTTGCCTCAGCCAAAGATATTGACACAGCATTAAAACTTGGTTACAATTTTCAAAACGGTCCGTTAGAAATGGCAGACGCAATGGGTTTGGATGAAGTATTAACCTGGATGGAACAATTATGGAGCACTTTAGGTGAACCTCGATATAGACCTTGTCCAATTTTACGTAAATTAGTTCGTGAAAGAAAACTTGGTAGAAAAACCGGAGAAGGTTTTTATAAATACGATAACGAAGGCAAAATTATATCTTAAGAATTATTGAGGAAAAGATGAAAATATTAGTTTTAAATTGCGGCAGTTCTTCTATTAAGTATCAATTAATTGATACAACAAAAGAATTGTTGCTTGCAAAAGGTTTAGTTGAAAGAATTGGTATGGCAAGTGCTGTTTTAACACATACACCATTAGGTAAAGAAAAAGTAAGAATAGTTGGCGAAATTTTAGATCATACAATTGCTATTGAATATGTAATTGCTGTTCTTTTAAGTCCAACTCATGGTGTATTAAAAGATAAAAATGAAATTGACGCAGTTGGTCATCGTGTAGTTCATGGCGGTGAAACATTTTCCGGTTCGGTTTTAATTACAGATAGAGTAGTAAAAGCATTGGTTGATAATATAGAACTAGCTCCATTACATAATCCCCCGAATATTAAAGGTATTGAAGCCGCAAAAGCTCATTTGCCAAATACTCCTCAAGTTGGCGTATTTGATACTTCATTTCACTCAACAATGCCCGAAAGCGCATATTTGTATGGTATTCCTTACGAACTTTATAAAAGATATAAAATTCGTAAATATGGTTTCCATGGAACATCACACAGGTTTGTAGCCGAAAAAGCTGCTTTAATGTTGGGTAAACCATTTGATGAACTTAAAATTGTTACCGCTCATTTGGGCAACGGCTCAAGTATGGCAGCTATAAATCACGGAAAATCAATTGATACTTCAATGGGTTTTACTCCATTAGAAGGCTTAATTATGGGTACCCGCTGCGGTGATATGGATCCATCTGTTATTTTATATATAATGGGAAAAGAAGAACTTTCACTTGCAGAAGCGAATACATTAATGAATAAACATAGCGGATTGATTGGCTTAAGCGGCGACAGCAGTGATATGCGCGAAATTGAAACCGGAGTTATGGAAGGTGATAAACGCGCAAAACGTGCATTTGATGCATTTACTTACAGAATTAAAAAATACGTTGGTTCGTATTTAGCAGCTTTGGGTGGTGCGGATGCTTTAGTATTTACCGGCGGTATTGGCGAAAATTCAACAATGGTGCGCGAAGCAGTATGTTCCAATATGGGATTTTTAGGTATCGAGTTAGACCTTGAAAAAAATAAAAATGTAAAAGGTGAATGTGCGGTTTCTTCAGATAACTCGAGAGTAAAGGTTTTAAGAATTCCTACTAATGAAGAGTTGGTAATTGCTTTGGATACCGAAACAATTGTTAATGAACAATTGGCTAAATAATTCATTTTATTGATTTAGGTTAATTGTATTTGCAATAGAAATACATTATATTTGTTCTTTGAAAATCCCGCCGAATAACATTTTGCGGGATTTTTTGTTTATAAAATTGGAGTAATTTTAATGGGTTACGAACATTTTCTTCTTGTTTTTATTCCTCTTTTTGTGTCTATTGATATTATTGGAACGTCACCAATATTTTTGGGTTTTACACAAGGGATTAGCGACAAACATAGAAAAACTTTAATTATACAGGCTTTGGCTACGGCATTTATTGTGGCACTTATTTTTCTTTTTTCGGGAAAAGTAATATTACGTTTTCTTGGAATTACAATAAATGATTTTAGAATGGCCGGAGGTTTAGTACTTTTAATATTAAGTATAAACGATACATTGTCCTCATCGGAAACAAGAAGAAATCCCGGTACAAATGTGGGTATAGTTCCGCTTGGAATTCCTTTAATAATGGGACCGGCGGCTTTAACAACAATATTAATTCTTGCCGATAAACACGGTTTCCCGTTAACATTACTTTCGATAGTGGTAAATTTTATTATAATATTTTTAGTTTTAGCAAATGTGAAAATAATTACAAGGCTTATTGGCGAAGGAGGTGCAAAAGCTTTTGCAAAAGTTGCTTCGTTATTTTTAGCCGCGTATGCTGTTATGATGATTAGGGAAGGAATAACATTAGTAATTAGGGAGTTTAAATGAATTTGAATTTGCAAGGAAAAACAGTTTTAGTAACTGCTTCAAGCAAAGGAATTGGCTTTGCGGTTGCCTCATTATTTGCTTCGGAAGGATGCAATGTAATAATCAGCTCAACAAATCAACAAAATATTGATAAAGCCGTGGAATTAATCAAATCGAAATATAACACTAATGTAGAAGGTTATATTTGCGATTTGAATAAATTGGAAGATATAAAAAATGTGGCAAAATCTGTTGAAAACAAATATGGCTGCATTGATATATTAGTTAATAATTGCGGCGGTCCGATCCCCGGATTTTTTGCAACACTTACCGAAAAAGATTGGGAATATTCGTTTAATCAAGTATTATTAAGCGCAGTTAGGTTTACAAAACTTGTATTGCCAAAAATGATAGAAAACAAATGGGGCAGAATAATAAATATCACTTCGGTTTCAGTTAAACAGCCGGTTGATAATTTGTTATTGTCCAACGCGTTTAGAAGTGCGTTAACCGCATTTGCTAAAACAATCAGCGGCGAAAATGCATTATATAATGTAACAATAAATAATGTTGCGCCGGGTTATACGTTAACAGACAGGTTTAATCAGTTGATTAAACACCGTGCTGAAACGGCCGGAGTAACATACGAAGAAATGGTCACAAAAATGAGTAATGATATTCCTGCTAAAAGATTTGCTGATCCAAACGAGATTGCAAATTTGGTCGGCTTTTTAGCTTCCGAAGGTGCGGCGTATATTACGGGAACTACTATTAATATTGATGGTGGTTTAACAAAGGCAACCTATTAAGAGGGTAAAATGCAGCAAGAAGTAGAAATTACTTTAAAACCGGAAGAATTAAATAATTTGGGTCTTCATAAAATACTTGTAACACAAGCATTAAAACTTAGTTATGAAGACTTAAGCGGAATGGTTTTAATAAAACGTTCAATTGATTCAAGAAAAAAACCTGTTTTTAAGTTACGTTATTTAGTGTTTGTTAACGAAACTCCAAAGGAATTATTTGCTCCGGTGGAATTTAATCCGGTATCGGGTGACAAAAGAGTAATTATTGTTGGTTCCGGTCCCGCGGGATTATTTGCTGCATTAAAATTAATAGAGCTTGGTGTTAAGCCCATTATTTTTGAAAGAGGAAAAGACGTTAGAGAAAGAAGAAAAGATTTAAAGAATATTCAACAATATAATTTGGTTGATGAAAACTCGAACTATTGTTTTGGTGAAGGGGGAGCGGGAACTTACAGCGACGGTAAATTATATACCCGTGCAACTAAAAGAGGGGATATAATAAGCATCCTGAATATGTTTGTTCAGCATGGTGCCGATACCGATATTTTGGTTGATTCTCATCCGCACATAGGTTCAAACAGATTACCAAAAATAATTGAATCGATACGTGAAACAATACTTAAGTGTAATGGAGAAATTAATTTTAACAGTTTGGTTACCGATTTAATTATTAAAAATAATAAAGTTTTTGGTGTAATTGTTAACGGCAGCATTGAAGTGTTAGCTGATTCCGTAATCCTTGCAACGGGACATAGTGCACGTGATATTTATAAATTATGTATAAATAAAAAAGTTCAGGTTGCAGAAAAAGATTTTGCAATTGGAGTTAGAATTGAACATCCTCAAGGGTTAATTGACCAGATGCAATACAGCTGCGAAACGAGACCGGAAAATTTGCCTGCTTCAAGTTATAATATTGCTACACAGGTTGAAGGGTTGGGAGTTTATTCTTTTTGTATGTGCCCCGGGGGATTAATTATTCCCGCTTCAACAACACAGGAAGAAATTGTATTAAACGGTATGTCGGTTTCCAAAAGAGATTCCGAATTTGCAAATGCCGGTTTGGTTACTACCGTTACTAAAGATGACTTTTTAAAAGAAGGTTTTAACGGACTTTTTGCCGGAATACAATACCAAAAGAAAATAGAAAAAAAAGCTTATGAATTAGCAGGAAAAACACAAAAAGCTCCCGCTCAGCGTGTAATAGATTTTATAGAAAAAAAGGTTTCTTCAACTTTGCCTGAAAGTTCATACATTCCGGGTATTTTTAGCGCAAATTTAGATGATGTTTTACCAAGACGTGCCGCATTTAGATTACGAAAAGGATTAATGCAAATTGGCAGTAAAATTAAGGGATATATTACTAACGATGCCATTATGCTTGCACCTGAAACAAGAACGTCTTCTCCTTTAAGGATTGTTAGAGACGAAAACTTTAGAAGCGTTAATATTGAAGGTTTATATCCTGTTGGTGAAGGAGCCGGATACGCAGGTGGAATTATTTCCGCCGCTTTGGACGGACAAAATTGCGCTGAAAGAATTAAATTTGATTAAAATAAAAAAAGCTTATAAGATTGATTATTTTGTAAGTATCATTTTTTTTACTTCATATTTTCCGTCTTGTATTAATTGATAATAATAACTGCCGCTTGCCAAATTATACTTCCGAGCATTAAAATGAAGTGTGTAATTTCCTTTAAGCTTATATTCGTTTACAAGTTCTGTTATCTTTTTGCCTAATGCATCATAAACAACTAGCCTAATATTACCATTTTCAAAAACAGAATAATTTATTATAGTGCTTGGATTAAACGGATTAGGATAATTTTGTTCTAACGTAAAAGATTTTATATTGGGTGTTTCATTTTTGCTTACAGTAGTAACCGTATCACCGTTTTCATCTATTAAAAGATAAGAAATGTATAAACTTGTTGTATTGCTGCTATCAGGCTCCAATGAAACATCACGGTTTGATGAAAATATCAATATCTTTCCGTTTTTAGAAATCCATGGATAACATTCAGCACCTCTACGTTTAAGATTACCCACTATAATACATTTTGTATTTATATTTAAGTATTTTACATCTCCCCAGTAATTTATAACGGTATCCCAATAACATACACATAAATCAAGGCTCCATTCTTTCTCATTGCGGAATTTGCCAAAATACATCTTTTTTTTATTTTTTGTTAAACTAAGGCCCATCATTTCAGCACCGCCTAACTGATGATTCCAGAAACTATCAACCTTAACCCATTGTTCTTTTTTATTGTCATAAATGAAATAGTTGGGAAATCCAACGTCCGAAGTTGTATATATTGTATCCTTATTAACTTCATAAAGATACAAATCAACACTAGCGGAATTAATTGCCGGCCCCATATTATATCTAGGACCCCAATCGTTTGTTAAAGTATCCCAATCCGAATACCACAAATCCCAACCACCATAACCACCCCAACCCGAAAAATACAATCTTTTCCCATCTTTACTAATTGAACAATTGCGAGTATATACTCCATTTGGATTTATATTTAAATTTAATTGTTCCGGGGTTTCCCATCTGCCATTTGATTTTACAGAACACCAGATACTTCCTTTAGCAAAATAGATTGTATCCAAATTGGGTGTTAAAGCAGGTGCTTCGTGCCACTTATACGGTACATTAAAAACCGAATCCAACAAAACAGGTTCGCTCCATACTTCAGGGGCAGTAGGCCAATTTTGGGGTAATATTTGTATAAAAAACAATAACATAATTACTATTAATAAATTTAGCTTTTTCATTTTAATCCTAATTTTTAATCAAAAAAATTATTAAATTAATATAACTTAAAATATAAAAATTTCTTTTTCATTCTGCACCTCCTTAATAATTTTTTTGTTTTTCCTTTAATACAAATAATTATTTAATAGTAAAATTGTTTATATATTTTTCCCATATACCAACCGCCTCTTTTACAAGGCTGCCAAATTGATTTGGTTTAGGATTGGTATTCGGGGTTCTTTCTTTGCCGTCACGGTAATATAAACCCGCGGAGTATAAAGTACCCAGTATTTCCGGCTTTTCTTTTATGCTGCAATTTTCTTTTTCCCACCTGTTTATCATAAGTTTAACATACCCCGCAGCGTATAAAATATTTAAGGAATCATTTTGCAGTTTTGTTAATAATTGTTCAAATGTTTTACTTAAAGGCAGGTATTGTTTTTGTAAGTTTTTTTCAATAAAATACGCCGTTTTAATTTTAACCTGGCAAAAACCTATTGAACTATTTAGGCCGGCATTTGCTAAAATAATATCCATTGTGTCATCTTCCCAGTCGTAATTTAATGTTCTTTCGGTATAAATAATTGCAGCCAAATAATTTGGGTTAATATCGGTTAAATTTGCAGCGGATAATATTAGCGGATAGTTTGCCCTTAATTTATTTAAGGTTGTTTCCGGCAATTCAGCATGAAGTGCAAAACAACTTACAATTAGAATAAAAGATGTTAATCTTTTTATCATTAGAGTGCCAAGCAACAGCTATTTATTTAAAATTACTTGAGCATATAGAAAAGTTAAAATATTGATTTTCGTCTTTGACATAATCTTAAAACCTCTCAAATTGTACTTCAAAAAGTTAATAAATTTCTTTTATTAAGAAATTATAAACCAATAAATATTTAAAAAGTACTTTCAGGAGGAAAAATCATCAGAACAACCAACCCTATATTCCAAATAAACCAGAGATTTTTCCATCAAAACAATGTTTATAATTTATGGAAAATTATTTAGTGAAGCAATTTATTTTATAAATATTTTCAAATTCGAATTGAGTCCGAATTGCGTTATAAAAAATATTACCCAACCAAAAATAATGAAAAAAAATTGGTGTATCAAAAATCATTTTACCAAAACTCGTTTTTGCCAGTTTAGGTTCCATATAAAATTATTTGGTTTTTATTTTGTGTTATATGGCGGGGAACAAAAAATTATCATTAAAATTTAAGGTATCTAAAGAAAGGTTGTATTATAGTACAAAGTAAATTTCTTTACGAAATGTTAAATATTGAAATTCTTAAGACTGCATCAACAAAAACGCTCCTGCTTAACAGGCACTTAATAGTTAATATTTTTTATTTGATTAAGACCATTTTTTTTGTCTGAATATTATTCCCGCATTGCATTGTGTAAAAATAAATTCCCGCGGCAAGCCCGCCAGTTACCGATTCGGTATTAAATGTTATTTCGTATGTGCCGGCATCATAAACTTTATCGGTTATTAAAACAATTTGTTTTCCTAATAAATCATAAACATTAATTTTAACGTTATTACGTTCAGGTATAGCAAATTTAATTACGGTTGATGGGTTAAAAGGATTAGGGTAATTGTTATATAAAGTGAAAGTATTTGGAGTTTGAATTTCATTGTTTTCATCTAAAAGTAAAACAGGGTCCAATATTTCCCACGATATTCCATCATCTTTGGTTCTATACACTAAACCGTTTTGAGCGTTTGCGTAAACAAAAGTAGAGTCCGTAGCAGTCATTGAGTTTGCTCTGTTATCCCAATCTAATCCAACCAATTTATTCCAATATAATCCTCCGTTTGTTGTTTTGTAAATTCCCGGATCAGTTGTGGTCTGTATATATACATATCCAATATTTACATTAAGGAACAGTGAACACTCTAAAATTCTTGCTTCACCTATACTCTTTTTTATCCAAGTATTTCCTCCATCAGTAGTTAAAGAATAAATATCATATGATGTTTGATAGCCGAATAATGAAGTAACAAAATCAAAGGAACCGCTTATATTTGATAATCCATTTCCATTTGTAATATCAACCCAATTAGTATATGGTGGAATTGACGAAAAATGATAAGGCCTTGGACAGGTGATAAAAAACTGCCAAAGTTCAATGTAAATTTTTGAAGGAGGCTGAATTGTTGAAATTTTAACATATTCATAATCTGAAACGGGGAATGATAAAATGCGGCTGCTCCAATTTTCCCCTTTATCCGATGATGTTACTAATTCACTGTTTGAATACAGCAAAGCCACAATATTATTTTTTGCCGAAAGCTGAAATAATTCGTTTTGAATAATAGAGATCCCATGCCATGTTTCACCTTGGTCAGTTGTTCGATACAAAAAGTCGTCAGCTAAAGCATAAGCAGTTACGCTGTCCGCAATTATAAATTGTTTAACCTCGGATGTTCCATTCCTTAATGTAATTTTTCTAAAATTGTTTTTCGACTTGGAAATAAATAATCCATCATTATTTAAGATTAACAGCTTGTTTCCTAAATATTTAACGGAAGTTTCTCTTGCAAAACAAGAAACTGTAAACAAAATTGATAAAAATATAATTTTTTTTAACACAATAATACTCGCAAGAAAATATTTTAAAATTAATTATTTAACCAAAATCATTTTTTTTGTCTGAACATTATTCCCGCATTGCATTGTATAGAAATAAATTCCGGCAGAAAGCCCGCCATTTATTGATTCGGTATTAAATGTTATTTCGTATGTTCCGGCATCATAAACTTTATCGGTTATTAACGCAATTTGTTTTCCTAATAAATCATAAACATTAATTTTTACGTTGTTGCGTTCAGGTATAGCAAATTTAATTACGGTTGACGGATTAAAAGGGTTAGGGTAATTGTTATATAAAGTGAAATTATTTGGTGTTTGTATTTCATTGTCTACATCTAAAAGTAAAAAAGGATCCAATATTTCCCACGTAACACCGTTATTATTGGTTACATAAACCAAATTATCATTATTATGTGTATAAGCAAAGGAACTGTCCGTAGCTGTAATGGAAGCAACATTTTCTGTTGTAATAAGTTTGTTCCACATATACCCGCCATTAGTGGTTTGGTAAATTCCGGGTCCCCATGCAGATGGCAAATATAAATATCCATGTTTAAAGTTAAGAAATAATCCATTCATTAAAAACCCGCCATCCCCAAGATTACTTCTTTTTATCCACGTAGTTCCGCCATTAGTAGTTACAGAATAAACATTTTCGGATGTTTGATATCCAAATGTTTCAGTTACAAAATCAAAAGATGTGCTTGCACCTATTAATCCGGTTGAACTTGTAACATTTATCCAATTATTATAAGGAGGAGTTGATTTATAAAAATATATGTTATGGTAGCTGGCAAAATGCTCCCATAATTCAATTTGTACCTTGTCGGGCGGTTGTATTCCCACAATGAGAATTGTGCAAATATTAGTAATAGGGAAGGAAAGAACTCGGGTGCTCCAGTCTACTCCTTTATTTGTTGAAAATACTAATTCGTTGTTGGAATATAATAAAGCGATTACATTCATTTTAGATTCAAAATTAATAAAACCGCTCCTAATTTCTAAAATTCCTTTCCATGTTTTCCCTTGGTCGGTTGTTCTGTATAACGAGTCCGTAGTATTTGCATAAGCAGTTACACTATCAGCAATTGTAAACCAAGATACATCTAATGCATCATCACCTAAAATAATTTTTTTGAAACTATTTTTTGATAACTGAATAAAAAAACCATTATTATTCAAAACCAATAATTTGTTGCCTAAGTACTGAGTATGGGAATAACCGGCATAACAATTAAAGCTTAAAAAACATAACCCTATAATTAATAATTTTTTGTACATAAATAAAATCCCCTAGTTTTTTGCTCCTAATATAAATCAGATACAAATTGTTATAAAAAGCATCCTTATAATAATGCATATATATCTTTAATAATATTAAAATATATATAATTAAGCAAGTCAATTATTTGATTAAAATCACAAATTTGAATAAAATATTAAAAATAATTTGAATATTAATAAATATTATTTAAATTAAATATTAACTAATATTAGTTGATGAAATATCATAATAATAGGGTGATACATGAAGTTTTTAATTTTATTATCACAATTATTTATTTCAACAATATTTTCACAGATTTCTGATAGTTCCTTGGCACAACTTCAAGAAATTTCGGAAAACACCTACCGTTTAGCCACTATAATAATTGATACAGAAAAAAGAGAAATTCAAATTCCCGGTAAAGTTAATATGAGTTCGGGATTAATTGAAGTTTTTGCATGTGCCCCTTTTGGCAAATTACACGAATCGGTTTTAGTTTTGGATGTAGTTCCATATTATTTACAGGTTTCTCTTTTATTACTTGGTCTAAATTCAACAGAACTAAATGATTATTTGGGCAGCAAACAAAAAGCGGATTTGGTTGAAATTTACGTTGAATGGGAGTTGGATGGGAAAAAAGAATATTATAAAGCTGAAGATTTACTTTTTAATATTAAAGACAGTTGTACAATGAAACATACCAAATGGATTTTTATTGGCAGTAAAATTATTAATGGTAAATTTATGGCTGATGAAAACAGGTCTTTAATAACTACATATAACGATCCGTTCACCATAATAGATAATCCATTAAAAGATGGTAATAATGATGAAGTATATTTTGCCAATTCTAAAATAATTCCACCTAAAAATACACCTGTTAAATTAATAATTAAAGCAACTAATTAGAGGTATTTTATGAAAAGTGCTTTTACAATTCTCTGTTTTTGTATATTTAAAAATTTGCAAGCTCAGTATTATTTGGATACAAATAAGGTTTACCATATAAATCCCGTTACGGTTACTGCTGATAGGTTTGAAAATGATTTATTAAATAGAACTTCCGCCTTAACAATAATTTCATCGGAAGAAATTAAAAGATTTGCAAGTAATAACTTAGTTTCCATATTAAATCAAACATCCGGTTTAAATTTTAGCAGTATGGATGGGTTTGGTAAAGTTCCGGTTTTAAGTACAAGGGGTTTTTACGGAGGCGGGGAATCGGAATATATTACCCTTTTGTATGACGGAATTCCTGTTAATGATGTCGAAAATGGTATAATTAATTGGAATTTGTTGCCAATAAATAACATTAGCTCAATTGAAGTATTAAAAGGCGGTGCTTCGGTTTTATATGGTGACTTTTCAATTGGAGGAGTTATTAATGTTATACCATCGTATACCGATTCCATTTTTAATAGTCTATCCATTGGCGCAGGTAATAACGGTCTTTTTAGAGGGAAATATATATTTAATAATCACTATAATAAAGGCGATTTTGGAATTTATCTTTCCAATGAGCAAATAGACGGATATAGAAATCATTCATCGTGGACTGATTTATCGTTTGGCGGAAAAGTTAATTACCGGATTAATACACATTCCAAAATTAAATTTTTAACTGTAAACCAAATAAATAAATATGATATTCCGGGTCCAAATTTGGAATCTGAAATTAATGCGGACAGAAAAAATACTATGCCGTATTTCAAAAAAGATAACAAAGATGAACAGCGTTATTTCGCTAATTTAGAATATAAAAATTATTTATCTGCTGAATCGGAATTAACTATTGGTTTGTTGTATAAACATAAAACAGCCAAAGAAATAGAAACATTCGTAAATATTGCTCCGGTAGTAGATTATACAATGCAGGTAATTGGGATATATGATACAACTTTTTTTGGAGACACCAACGAAAGAGAATTTATTTATGATGATTTTGGGTTAAGTTTTAATAATTTTAATAATCTTAAAGACCTAAATATTAAATTTGTTTTGGGTTCAGAACTGAACTATTCGTTATTTACAAACAAATATTATAATTGGTTAAATGGTTTTGAATTGGATTATTTAAATGGTTCTTTACAAAGAGGACAGGAAACAATTAACACAAAAGGAAATAGGTTTAAAGGTGCGGTTTATTTAAATAGCGAATATCAAATTTCGAATGTAATAAACATAAATTTAGGGTTACGTTTTGATTACATAAAGGATAATTTAAATGGTGAAAAACCGGATACTTCTATTGATATATCTTCTAATGCCTTCAGTCCCAAATTTGGAATTAATTTTAAATATAATAAATATGGCAGTATATATTTTAATTATACAAGATCATTTAAATCGCCAACCGTAAACCAGTTAACAGATCTAAGCAGGCTTAATTTTGTAGTCTTTGTTCCTATGTTTATTGGTTATATGCCGTATATTACTGACGTTGCACCATTTAATAACACACATCTAAAACCACAATATTCAAATAATTACGAACTTGGATTAGTCCATTTTTTTGATTTAATGGAAAGTTTTACAAACAGACTGTCAATTACAGCTTATTATAGTAATGTTAAAGATGAAATTGATTTTGATTTAAAAAGTTACAAATATGAAAATTTGTTAAATACTATACATCAAGGAATGGAATTTGATTTAACTTCCACTTTTGACAAATTAAGTTCATACCTAAATTTTACATATAACTCGGTAAAGTTTAATGAAGGGGATTACAATAAAAACTACTTAAAAGGAATACCTGCATATTTTGGAAATGTTGGATTATCATACATGTTCAATAATGGTTTGACAATAACTTTAAATGCTAACTATAATAGTAAAACATGTTTGGATGATGAAAACAAATATACAATTCCCAATTATGTGCTGGTAAATTCAAATATTGCATATAAATATTCGTTTTTTAAAATTGCTCTTTTTGTTAACAATATTTTTAATAAACATTATTCTCTTCAAGGATATATGTTGGGGCAAAAAAAACTTCTGTATCCTTCGGCCGGAACAATTATTAACGGAGAGGTGACCTGTGAGTTGTAAAATAGGATTATTTTGCATATTACTTTTTATGTGTAATAATTTTATTATTGCTAATAATGAAAAATTATCGGATGAAAATTTAGATTCTTCAAAAGTATATCTGGTACCTCCAATTTCAATTTTTGGTTCCTCAATGTTTACATTCAAGATGGCTGAAAATTTCTCTATTATGACAATATCGGAAGAAGGGATTAAAAACCAAAATGTTTTAAATCTTCCCGATTTGTTTTTGGGCAACTCGAGTGTTTATATGCAAAAAACAAATTATGGGGGAGGTTCACCAATTATACGAGGAATGATTGGCAACAGGGTTCTTGTTTTAATTGATGGTGTGAAATTAAATAATTCAATTTTTAGATATGGACCTAATCAATACCTAAATACAATTAATCCCAATATTATTGAACGGGTTGAAGTTATAAATGGCCCCAGCAGTGTTATATATGGTTCGGATGCAATTGGCGGTGTAATTAATATTGTTACAAAATCAAATCTAAATGGTAAAAATTTAGAATCATATTCAAGATATAGTACAGGAGATAAAGGAATTTATCAAAATATTAGTTTAAGTAAAAACTTTAGTCCTTTATCACTAATATTTAGCGGTTCTTATAAAAAAACAAAAGATGTAAATTCGGGAAATAGCGGTAATATTCAAAAACCATCGGGTTACAATGAGTTTAGTTTGTTTTTTAAGGCAGGGTATCAAATAGATTCATTAAATAAATTTGAATTTAATTATCAAAACAATAGTTCGTTTGATGTGCCGCGAACTGACAGATACGCTGCGGGAAATGATATTAAATATTTATTTAACCCTCAAAAAAGAGAATCCTTTGTTTTAAGTTATCATTATGATGTTGATGATTTATTTTTAAATTCAATAAATACAAAATTATTTTATATAAAAAATACTGAAGGCAGACAAAATATTAGTACTAAAGTTACCACTACCCAAATTAACGATTTGGATAAAGTGAGTACTTTTGGTTTTACAAATAATGTAACTTTTACGTGGTTAAGTAACCTTAAAAGTGTTATTGGAATAGATTATTACAACGATAATATTTATAGTGAAAGATCTTCGTCCAATTTGGTAACAGGTGTGGAAAAATTGCAAAAACCACAATTTGCCGATAGCTCCGAAACAAATGTTTTGGGATTGTTTTTACAAAATCATTATACTTTTAACAGATTTACTTTTTCGTTTGGTGTTAGATATAGTTATTCCAAAATTTCGGCACAACTTGGTCAACCATTTAATAATTTTATTTTATCCAAAAATAATTTTTCATTTAACGCAGGTGTATTATTCAGGGTAATTGAAAACAGTCTAAATTTTATATTAAACTATTCGCAAGGTTACCGCACACCAAGTTTGGAAGATATTTCTGTTTATGGTAAATCTGGCTCAGGCAGCGGAGCCCGATTTGATGTACCTAATACTGACTTAAATGCTGAATATTGCAACTCGTACGAATTGGGGGTTAAATACTTAAATACATATTTTAATACTTCTTTTTTTTATTATTATAACAAACTGCACAATTTTATTAATCCGGTTTTAGGTTCCTATAACGGTGAAACAACAATAGAGGGTTATCCTGTGTATGTTAGAAAAAATATGGAAAAAGGGTACGTTCATGGTTTTGAATGGTTCTTCTGTACCGAAATTTATGATTGTATCAGTCTGCAAAATCAAATAAATTATACTTATGGTCAAAGTATTACCTTAAATGAACCTCTTTCCAGGATTCCCCCTTTAAATGGTAAAATAAGTTTAAGTTTTTGTAAAAACAGTTTTTCTGCCGAATATTATATGTTATGGTCTGATAAACAAAACAGAATATCTTCAAGTGATAAAAAAGATTATCGAATTGGTATAAATGGCACTAAAGGATTTATTACTCATAATTTAAATTTTTCGTATTTAATTGATAATTGGCTGGTTACTTATTTGAAATTAGAAAACATTTTTGATGAATATTATAAAACACACGGTTCGGGAATTTATTCAATGGGGCGAAATTTTATTGTTGCTGTTGATTTTAAATTATAAATTATAAAATAAGAGGTGATTATGATAAAAAAGATAATAATTATACTGATATTAACAATATTTGCGGGTGATCTGTTTGCACAAAAAGTAGATATTTCTTTGCAAAAGGAAATACAACACTCTGTAGTAAAAGGGTTAAAGTGGTTATATGCCCAGCAAAGTTCTGATGGGTCGTGGGATCATTATCCTCCAATTACCGCACTGGTATTATCTGCTTTTATACGCTCAAATCCTAATATTGGTATAGAAGATTCTGTAATTTTATGCGGATTTAATTTTTTAAATAAATATGTAAAACCTGATGGTGGAATTTATGCCGATGATATGAAGGCCTACAGTACGGCAATTTGTTTAATGGCTTATGAAGATTTAAATTTATTGGAACATAAAACATTAATCAATAATGCAAAATCATTTTTAATGAATCTTCAATTAGATGAAATTGGCGGCTATTCTGTTGACAGTATTTATTATGGCGGAGTAAGTTATGGCGCTAAAGACAAAGCACCCGATCTTTCAAATCTTCAATGGACTATTGAAGCCTTACAAAAAGATGAAGAATTGTCGGATAATCCTAAAAATAAAGGAGATGAAAATCTTAAAACAAAAAGAAAACTCTTTTTTTATAAAGCTTTAAAATTTTTAGAAAGGACACAAAATTATAAAACAAATGACCAAAAAATATGCCGCAAATGACGGTGGTTTTATGTATAGACCCGGCGATAGTAAGGCAGGCGGAACATTATCGTATGGCGGAATGTCGTATGCTGGTTTAAAGAGTTTTATTTTTGCCGGTCTAAATAAAAATGATGAAAGAGTTATTGCTGCATTTAAATGGATTAGCGAAAATTATACTGTTACTGAAAATCCGGGAATTGGAGAGCAGGGATTATACTATTATTATCAAACTATGGCAAAAGCTTTAAGTATTTATGATGAAGAAATAATTGTGGATAAAAACGGCAATAAAAATAGCTGGCGCAATGATCTTTCCAACCAGCTGTTAAAATTACAAAAATCAGAGGGTTTTTGGATTAATGAAAATGGAAGATGGTGGGAAAATAATCCCATTTTAGTTACTTCGTATACCTTGTTGGCTTTAGAAGAAATAGCAGGATTAAATAAAATTAACAAATAAATAGGGGGAAAGATGAAGTTAAAATGTTACATTTTTAGTGTTTTTCTCATTCTTGTATTTTTAGTTAATAATACAATGGCGCAAAATAAGGACTATATAAAAAAAGCCCAAGATTTGCTAAAGGATTATACAGTAAAAATCCCTAATCAAATAACACCCATTGAATCTGCTAAGCAGATGTGGCAAAAAGAATATATTAAATCTATGGAAAACCTAACTACAGTTCATTATTGTGATTCGGTAATAGCTTTTAGTTCGGAATATTCAGCCGGTGTTTACTCTGCAAATCAGGTGATCGGTACACCTAATGTTTATCCGGGTTATGGGGACAATGGAAATTCGTGGGCTCCAAGTAGTGCCGATAATCAAAGAGAATACATTGAACTTCATTTTAGCGGCATTCCTATTAGCAACATTGGAGTATATGAAACTTTTAATGGTGGAACAATTGATACTGTTTATATTAAAAATCCAAATACCGGAAATTGGGAAATAGTATGGCAGGGGGATGCAGTACCAATTTATGTTGCAAGAGTATTTGAAGTAACTTTTCCACTGACAGCATTTAATGTTTCAGAAGTGAGATTGGCAATAAATTCCCCGGCCATTTCGGGTTGGAACGAAATTGATGCAGTTGCAATTGCTAACGGGGAAATTAATCCGTTTTATATTTGTACAATGCCAAGTTATGGAGCAAGCCAGCAATATGCAAATGCAGTTATTAATCAAGATATAATGGTATGGGGCAATATTACCAGCGGTACACCACCATACAATTATATAATTGATTTTGGAGATGGTACTGCTGATAGTGGAGCTGTAACCGATGCGCATTTTTTTGGAGTTAATCACCAATACTTAAATTCAGGGGTAAAAACTGTAAAATTTACCGTAATTGACGCTGATAGTGTGATTAGAACAAAAGAATCGTTAATAAGGGTTTTTGCAGCAGCCTCGCAGCAGACAAAAATTAATATTGCAATTGAAAAAGGGCTTTTGTATTTGTATTTAAATCAATATCCCGATGGTTATTGGGCAGGAGAAGATTATATTGCTGCAACAGCAATGTCGGTTCTTTCCTTTGAAGAGAACGGGCATTTACCCACAAATAATTATTATGATGACATTTATGCAAAATATGTAAGACGCGGATTGGATTATATTTTGTCGCAGGCATATCAAATGGCAATTGGGCCTCAGGCTGCCGGTAATCCCGATTCGGATGGAGACGGATTTGGAGTATATTTAGCCGGTGGAAGCACATATTCAAACGGTATCGGTTTCCTTGCATTAATAGGTGCTCACAGAAGTCAAATTTCCGCAAAAGCCGATACAATAGGCGTAGGTTCATATATTGGGCAGACTTATTTTGATTTTATTACTGATGCCATTGATATGATTGCTTACAGCCAAACGGATGCGGATGCGGGCGATCAAAGAGGCGGTTGGAGATATAATATTAATACCAGCAATGCCTACTCGTCCGATAACTCTGCAGTTCAGTGGCCGGTGTTAGTTTTAGAGGCAGCAGAAAACAGCTGGGGCATGAGTACTCCTCAATTTGTTAAGGATGAATTAAAATTATGGCTTATTGCTTCTCAGCAGGCTGATGGCGGATTTGGATATCAATATCCATGGATGTATGTTAATATTGCAAAAACAGGTGCCGGCATTGGTTCGTACGCATATTTAGGGTATAATACAGATTCAGCAGCTGTTGCAAACGCATTAGTATATACGGACGGACATTGGCTTGATGTAAGTGATCCTTATGGTTGGCGCGGTCAATTTTATGGAAATTTATATGCATTATATGGAATGGCAAAGGGATTAAGAATTATTAATCATCGTGTAGGTGTTAATAATGTTGCTTCCCATAATTGGTATGAAGAATATTCCAACTTTTTATTAACGGATCCTACGTTTGGCCAGCAGAGTGATGGTCATTGGTATAATTATGAGTTCTTTAACTCAGGTACTTTGAGTTCGGCATTTGCTGTTTTAGTACTTACTCAAGGGGTTGTTATTCCGCCTCCTGTTGCAGTAATTGATCCTGTGGGTTCACATCCAATTAATACATCATTTATTGTAAATGGAAACAACTCGTATCATCAAGATCCGAATAAATCGATTATCGAATGGAAGTGGGACTGGGATGCTTCAAACGGTATAAATTGGGATGACCCTGATGCTTTTGGACCTAATCCTGTTAATCCTGGTTATGCTGATAGCGGTAAGTATACAATTTCATTACGAATTATGGATAACAGCGAACCGCCAATGTATGATATAGAAACCATGTTAATTCAAATTAATGATACTACTACAAATAATCCACCTGTTGCAGTTGCAATACCACCGGGGATGGGAGTAGGATACGCCGGAAAGATTGGAGAGCCAATTAAACTTGATGGTAGTTATTCTTATGATCCGGATTATCCTCGCGATTCTGTTGTGGTTTATAAATGGGATGCAAACGGTGATGGAGTTTTTGGTGATTATTCTACCCCCCAGGTAACATTAACTTTTAATAATGAATATCAAGGGGAGGTTGGGTTACGAGTTTATGATACTCATGCTGACAGCAGTAGTAATATTGCTTATATTAATATTGTAGCTTCTCAAAAAGATATCTATATTGTTTCTTGTCAAGTTACTTCAACATCGGTAATTAACGGAAAATTAAAAGCTGTTTCAAACGAAGTTCCTATTATACCGGGGGATACTTTAAATTTCTTTGTTGTATTCAAAAATAATGATACCTCGAATACAGATGTTTTTAATGCATTAGTCCGGTTTTATGATGAAAATCCTTTAACAATAGGAAACAGATTAGGTGGTGACTATTTTGTCGATTTACCTGTAGGAGGTTACGACACATTAAATGTTTCTTTCCAATTCCCAAATAATGTACCAATTGGATTACGTAATGTATATGTATTCCTGGATCCTTTGGAACAAGTACCGGAATGGAATGAGGTTAATAATCTTTTTCCAACTATAGTTGATGTTGTTATGATTCCAAGGCCAAAAGAATTGATTGCATCAACTCCATCAATTGGAGAAGTGTTATTAAATTGGATAGATCAATCGGCCAATGAAGCCGGTTTTGTTATTGAAAGGAAATTGGGAACTGAAGCAGATATTGATACTTTTGCTGTTATTGATTCTGTTGATGCTAATATTAATACGTATTCCGATGAAAGTGTATTAGACAGTACCAATTATACTTACAGAGTTAGAGCTTACAATGATTACTTCTATTCCGATTATTCAAATACAGTAACAATTAAAACATTATTTACTTCAGTTGAAAACAATATAATTCCAACTGAATTTTCTGTTTCACAAAACTTTCCAAATCCGTTTAATCCGTCTACTTTAATTAAGTATGCTCTTCCAAACGAAAGTAAAGTAACCATTAAAATATTTAATGTTTTGGGTGAAATTGTTGCTGTACTTAAAAATGGAGTTGAAAAAGAAGGTTATTATTCGGTAACATGGAATGCAAAAGACTTTGCTTCTGGAGTTTATTTCTTTGAGCTTAACGCTTCAAGTATCATCGATTCAAGGAAATACAATGAAGTAAGGAAAATGACTTTGTTGAAATAACTTAAAATTTTTAATTCTTAATTTTTAATAAAAAACCGCGGCTGATTAATTTGGCCACGGTTATTTATTAATTTTTACATGTTTTTAAAGTGAGGGAATTGCCAATAAACTACATTAACACTTAATGTTCATTATTAATTGATTTAGATGCATACATTATAAACACTTAAACTAAAAAGTAAAACCAATTAAAAACTGATGATTATTGATTATAGCTTCATTATACCTGTAAACATACCTAAAATTCACATCAATCGTTTCGGTAAGTAAATATTTCACTCCTGCACCAATACCAAGTGTAATAGACGAGCCATCTTCTAAAGCCGATGCGTTTTTATTATATTCATCGGGAATCTCGTCAACCGTGTCGTACGTTCCTGCAATTCCATCGTAGGTATTTCCTTCGGCAAAGGCACTTGAAAAATTATATCCTGCTTCAAATAATACAAATGGTGCCAACTTTGTTTTTGAAATAAAATATTCGGCTCCTATTGTTATAGGAATTATAGTATATTTAATTCTGTCAACCGCATATAGTCTTGTAACATATTTTGAAATGCCTGAAAAGCTGACAAATTTATAATTTTTTATATCATAAGAAATTTTATCAAAAAGTTTTGTATAACCTACAGATATTTTTGTGTTAATATTGGATGTAATATTAGCTTTTACTTCCAAACATATTGAACCACCGACTGTTGGTGACGAGTTAAAACTCATTCCGCTTAAAACACTAAAGTTTACATTGGAGAAAATTGCTTTTTCTTCCGTACCTTGAGCCTGCAAACTGTTGATTAGTAGAAATAACAATAATACAAATAGGTTTTTCAATTTTACCTCAAGTTTTTTTTTTTGAATAAGTGAATTTTTTTTAAGTTTATTTATTTAAGCATTGAATAATATGGTTTCATAAACCAATAATTGATTTAAATGAAAAAAAATAAAAAATTATCAATCATTACCGCTTCCTTTACAAAAACATTTATATTTTCTTCAATTAATTTAAGAGGATATATCCTCACTTTCAAGTGTATTAATTTGGTACTATTAATATCTGTATTGTGTGTGGCGCGTATAGCAGAGAAGAAGCTTAGAATTTGATTTAATGGATAGAAAAACAAATATTCATAGCTAAACAGACAACATGAAAATCTGGAATAAATATAAAATGTTGGCTATTTAATATAACACATAATGTCAGCCATGCGGGATTATTTAAAACCATAAAACACTATATAATAACTTGTAATAAAGTCCCCTTCTATTTTTAAGAGAAGGGGATTTAGGGGAAAAGTTCCCTTTAATTACCATCAATCCCTAATTATAACACTGTCTGTTAAACCAATGCCGTCAACTTAAGGATTGTTTTGTTTTAGATCTTTTTACTATGCAACCCATTAACAGGGTTGTGGTATTTGTTTTTTGAACTCAGACTACTCACATGAAACCCCATTCGGGGTTTTTTTACAATTAATCAAGTTTAATGAAATTTATATGTTGGGAAATCAATTTGTTGCGTAATAACGCTGTAAGCGTTACATGTCAGTAGCCTTGAATACTAACCCAAACATAATCTACCCCGTATGGGGTTGCATTATAATTCTTAAATTTTAAAAATCTCCTTAAGTTGACAGCATTGCCTGTTAAACAGGGGTTTACGTAATCTAACAACACTCAAATTTTAATAATTATCTATTCAATAACCTGAAAAACAGAATCCAATACGGTTCCGTCAACCCATTTAACAATTGCAACTACATTATCTTTGTTTAAGTTGGGTTTTGTTAAAGGTTCGCCGCAAATTAAATCAACTTCTTTTTTTAACTCTTTAAGAGTTTTAAATGGAAGTTTTGAATCTTTTACTGCTTTAATTAAGTCTTTTCGTTTAGGATTAATTGCTATACCTCTTTCGGTAACAATAACATCAATTAATTCACCCGGGCCGCATAGGGTAGTTACCTCATCAACAATAACCGGAATTCTATCGCGAAATGCCGGAATAGCCAAAATTGTACATTTTGAGAATAAACAATTTTGCCATCCTCCTATACCATGCAATAATAATCCATCGCTGTGAGTAACAACGTTGGCATTAAAATTAACATCAACTTCGGTAGCACCCAAAACAACAGCGTCAATAATTGAGGCAAAATTTCCTTTACCATGGTAATTATAACTTGTAAATGGACTTGTATTTACATGATTAGGATTTTCGCGCATCGAGCGAACACCTTCCAAATCGAATGTTTGTCCGTCAAGTATATAATCAGTTAATCCTTCTTCAAGCATTTCAACAAGATATTTGTTGCTTCCTCCGCGTATAAAACGGGCTTTAATGCCTTTGGCTTTCATTTTTTCTTTTAAGAATAAAGCAAACGCTAAACTTGTACCACCTGCTCCGGCTTGAAATGAAAAACCATCTTTTAATATTCCGGCATCTTCAATAAATTGGGCAACAAATTCCGCAATAAGTAATCTATCGGGACTTTTAGTAACTTCGGTGGTACCGGAAACAATTTTTGAAGAATCACCAAGTGAATCAAGTTGAACAACGTAATCAACATTATTACCTTGTATTTGCCATGGAATACATGGAAATGGAACAAGATTATCGGTAACAACTATTACGTTGTCAGCGTATTCCGAATCAGCAAGAGCAAATCCAATCAATCCGCTTGCCGAAGGTCCGTTTACTCCATTTGCATTTCCAAAAGGATCGGCTGTAGGGCTGGCAATTACAGCAATATCAATATGCACTTCACCATCTTGAACAGATTGATATCTACCGCCATGAGAGCGGAGCACGCCGGTTCCGGCCATTTTACCATAACTGGTAAATTTTCCCAACGGTCCATTCATGCTCCCTTCAATATGATGAATAGTTCCATCTTCAAGATAGGGGATTAAATGTTCGTGGCAGGGAAATGAAGCACTTGGAAACCACCTTATTCCCTTGATACCCATTTCTTTTATAATATCAAAAAGATAATTTGTTAATATATCGCCATTCCTTAAATGATGATGTGTAGATATAGTCATTCCATCTTTAATACCGGATTTAATCAATGCTTCTTTTAAGTCTTTAACTACTTTATTTCCATCTAAAGGATAATCAGCACAACTTTTTATTGACGATTTTGCCTTGCTCCCCTTGGGCTTAAACTTGCCAATACCCATATAAGGAGTTTGTTTAAGACCATTTATAATATCAGGAACCATTCTTCCGGCAGCATTTTTTTTCAAATTCATAATATACTCGTAATTAATAAATTAAAATATTAATTCAAATCACGCCAATTTTCAACAATCAGTTCATTTTGCAAGGCTAATTTAATTGTTCGTATAGCGCGTTTTACAACGGGAGCATCAATCATCTTGCTCCCAAGAGAAACAACTCCCAATCCTAATTTTTCGGCATTTTCGTATGCAATAACAATTTTTTTGGCTTTTTCAATTTCTTCCAATGTGGGAGCAAAGGCATTATGTATTACATTAATTTGGCGCGGATGAATACATCCTTTTCCTTCAAATCCAAGTGCTTTTGCTTCCAACACACTTTTTTTCAAGTTTTCCATATCGCTTACATCCGAAAAAACAGTATCAACAGCCTGTACACCTGCGGCTTTTGCGGCATTTATTATTGCTGAACGTGCATAAAAGCTTTCTTCACCGCTAATTGTCCTTTGTGCGCCTATATCGGCTGTGTAGTCTTCCAATCCAATAGCCAAACTGCAAACTGAGTCGGCAGAAGCTGCTATTTGATATGCATTTATAACTCCAAGAGCACTTTCAATAATTGGCATTATAAACACATCATTTTTAAGTTTATATTGCTTTTTTATATTAAAAATTTCATCTTCAACCATTTTAACGTGCTCCGCAGATTCACATTTTGGAATTAGAACACAATTTACATTATGAGGTATAATGTATTTTAGATCATCTAAACCCCGTGGAAGCTGATTAATCCTTACCATTCTTTCAGTACCATAAAAATCAACCGTTCGCAAAGCGTTCCTGACAACTAATTGTGCTGCATCTTTTTCGGCAGCTGCTACACTGTCTTCCAAATCAAGTATTATTCCATCGGGAGCATGCAGACCGGCATTAATAAAAAATTTCGGTTCATTTCCCGGCAGATATAATCTGCTTCTTCTTAATGTTTCTTTGGTAGTAGAGTATAAGTTTTTTTTATTCATTGGTAAAAGATATTCATTAGTAATATCGGGACATAATCTTTTTACGGCACATTCAAATCGTGCTGCTATTACATAAGGTAATGCACCTGCATCCTCAATTGTAACCAAAACATGTTCAAGATTAAAAAATAAACACATTTGTTTAATATTTTCAATTATTGAACTGCCATATAATGCTTTTACTTTACTTTTTAAATCAATTTCAATTCCGCCTTCTTTTTTTAGTGTAAGTTCAATAAAACAATCACTTCTTACATCTTTTCCTTTTTTTCCGGCTGTGGATTGTGTGAATTGTGAAATCATATATAACTCGTTAAATAAATTCTAAATAATTACAAATTAAACTATTAAAGCTTTCATAAAATCGTTGGCATTAAAGTTTTCACAATTAAAAATTAAATCTTTTACTGCATTTTGTTTTTCGGTATTAATCAACCCGGCAGAAAGAGCATTAAATTTATTTTCAAGGTCTTCCATAGTCATTGGTTCACGCGGGTCACCTTTTGGATATTCAAGATATTCAGTATATTCGGATCCGTCTTTGGTTTTTACAACAACTTTTGAAGGTTGTTTAGCAGGGAACATCTTTTCAAATTCAAGAGAGGCTTCGCCTTTAATTTTTACAATCACTTCTCTAATTCTTGGGTCGTTTAATTTTTCATCCGAAAAAGATTGAGTAGTTATTTTTTTATCAACAATTGCAGCTGCTATGCAATAAGGCAACGAGTGATCGGCAGTTTCTCTTGATTCCGGGTGATATTTATGTGTATCAAACAAAATATCGCAGGCGCGGGCAATAGTAGTAACAGTAACGGTTTCAATGTTGTTATAATCAATATTGTTATTTATCATTGCTTTTAAGGTTGCGGTTATATGAGTATGTGTTAAAGCTTCAGTAGGGAAGGCTTTCATACTGCAATCTAAAATTTTATAATTTTTGCCTAAGTTGCCGACTAATTTATCAACATCCCACGATAAATTATGATTATTAACAGTAATTTCTTTAACACTTTGATTTGGAACATCCCAGCCCAAAAATACATCCATAAATCCTTCTTTTCCTTCAAATACCATTTCGGTTCCAATATAACCCTTTTTAGCCATTAATGCAGCAAATACACCCGATTGAACAGCCATTGGGTCAACTGTATTTTTCATCATAGTCAACTTTCCGGCAGTAGGGCAGCCTATTGTATGATTATGACAGCCGTTTATTCCAATAGCATAAACCATTTGATCAACAGTTAAGCCAAGTAATTTACCGGCAACAATAGGGGAAACAAATTGTGTTAAAGTTGCATGATGCCATTTGCGCTCTCTTACTCCCGGAGTAGCAAATTCGCATAATCTTTGTTCAAATTCATAAGCTAAAACAATTGCTACAATAACATCTTTCATCGAAAGATTCATCATTTCGCCAACCGCGAGGGCAGCGGGAATAATATCCGATGGATGTGATGGATCTTCTTTCCAATATATATCATTAAAATCCAATGCTCTTATAGCAAGAGAATTTACCAATGAAGCGTTTACAGCAGGAATTTTATCACCAAAACCAATTAAAGTGGATTCAGGTTTTCCGCCCATTTCGGTATATAGTTCTTTCATTATTTTTACATCTTTAGTATTATAAGCCCCATAAGCGCATCCAACTGAATCATATAAGTATCTTTTTACTTCAAATATTACATTTTCAGGTAAATCTTCATATTTTAAATTAACGGCAAATTCTGCAATTATACGTGAAATAGATTTTTCCATATCATATCCTATTTTAAATTAGTTTAATTTACAAATTATAAATATTCTTTATTATTTCCAATAATTATTCTTATTAATAAGGGAATAAATGTTTACTCGTTAAAAACTACAGTAAATTTTGTCCCAACATTTTTAGTGCTTTGAACACTTATTTCGGCATTATTTATACGGCAGTATTCTTTTACTAAAGCTAATCCCAACCCATTACCTTCAAATATTCTTGTATAACCTTGTTGTTCTTGTCGGAAAGGCTGAAATAATTCAGGTAAAAATTCCTCGCTTATTCCAATTCCGGTGTCATTAATATCAATAGAAAACTTATTTTTCGAATTTGTGTAGGTTCTAATTACAATTTCACCTGTATTTGTAAATTTTATAGCGTTTTCAATTAAATTGCTAAAAATTTGACTTACACTGTAATTATCAATTATGGTTTTGTATTGTTCTATTTCAAAATTAGTTATAAAGTTTAGTCCCTTATTATTTGCTGCAATTTTTAGTTCCGCACAAATTATTACTAAAATTTCATTTACAATTTCAGTTACTTTAAAATTAGGCTCGTAAGTCTGCAAATTTAGTTCGGACATATTTATTATTGAATCAATAGTTCTAATTATCCTATTTCCCGCGCTATTAATAATTGGAAATAGTTCTTTAATTTCAGGATCAAATGTCTCATCTACTAAATCTTTTAATAACGAAGTGCAATTTAATACTGTATTAATAGGAGTACGAATTTCATGCGACATTTGAGCCAAAAATTCTGTTTTTAATTTATTTGCGCTTTCGGCTTTTTCCTTAGCCTCTTTTAATATTGCTTCTTGTTTATGTCTTTCGGTTACATCTCTACCGGCTGAAAAAATTAACTCACCTGAAGGAATACTTTTCCATTCTATTGTTTTAATTGAACCATCTTTGCAAAAAAAACTGTTACAAAATGATTCAATACTGTTTTGAGCAGCTAATGTACTTACAGTATCTGTAGTAATAGAGATATCTTCCGGAATAATAAAATCAAAAAAATTTTTTCCTATCAATTCCTCAGTTGAATAACCTAATACATTTGTCCATGCATTATTTACTATTTTAATAATACCGTTAGTATCTCCAATTCCGACTAAATCAGCGGTGATTGTAAAAAATCTTTCCAAATTTGCCTGTGTTTCTTTCAAATTAGTAATATCTTCCGAAATTGTAATCCGGCGGGTAATAGTTCCATCATAATTTTTAATAGGGAATGATCGAGTATGTATCCATTTAATTAAGCCATCATTACGCAAAATCCTATATTCAACGTCAATTGAATTAAATTTGTTGATTTTCATTTTATTGATATCGTCCATCACTCTTTGTTTATCCAATGGGTGTAGAATATCAAAAATATCTATAGTTTTATTATAAATTTTTTCGCGAGGAATATCCCAAATAGTTTCAAAAAACGGACTAATATATATAATTTCGCCATCATTAATATCTCTTAACCAAAATATTTCCTTGATATTTTCGACAATCTGCTTAAATTTTTCTTCGCTTTCGCGTAATGCAAATTCGGCAAGTTTTTTTTGTGTTACATCTCTGCCAACTCCGATTATTGAAATCACTTCCTTATTATTGTTTAAGATTGATTTGTCATTCCATTCCAGCCATCTCCAGCCATTTATTGTCATGGCTCTTTGTTCAATATTACAAACATAAGGAGGAGTATACAAATTAGTCATTGCGTTAATAGTTTGCTTTTGATCATCAGGATGAACCAAAGGAATAAAGTTTTTTCCTAATAATTCATCTTCCAATTTTCCAAATAATTCGCAATACGAGGGACTGACAAATAAAAACTGTCCTTCGTTATTTACTTTTACAACTAATTCTGTTTGGTTTTCAACAATTATTCTATATTTTTCTTCACTTTCTCTTAATTCAATTTCAGTATTATATAATATGGTTACATCTCTTATATAACCGCCTACACCATATTTATTGTCTTGTAACAAAACAGGAAATTTTTGAACTTGAAATATTTTATCATTTACATTTTCGTGTGAAATAATTAACTCGTTTTTGGACAAAGCATTTTTGTCGGATTTAAAACAGTTTGATGCTGCTTCCATTGACATTAATTCAAAATCAGTTTTCCCAATAACATCATTTTCTGAACAGCCCAAAAACGCTTCATAAGCTTTATTAACCATCAAATATCTATATTGATCATCCTTTAAAAATGCAAAATCCGAATTTGAATTAAGAAATGTTCTATATCTTTCTTCACTTTTCCTTAAAGCGTTTTGAGCATTACGCATATCGGTTATATCTTCAAACGTTGCATATACTCCTTTTGGTATCCGGTTGTTTGATGCAAATAATGGTGAAGCACTAACTCTTATCCATACATAATTATCCAAATTTGGATTGTAAACGCCCATTATTATTCCTTTGATAACCTTACCTGTTCTAAGTGTATATGAAGCAGGATGAGTATCTCCCGGGAAATTAGTACCATCTTCATGTATTGTTCTCCATTCCGGATTAATTGATGCTCTTCCCCGCATTTGATCTAGTGTAAGCCCTAAAATTCTTTCTGCTGCCGGATTTGCAGAAATAATAGTTCCGGTAGAATCTTGATAAACAACACCTTGAGCCATCGTTTCAAAAAGCGTTTGATATTTTTCTTCAATAGCTTTTTTATCAGTTATATCCTCTCCGGCGCAAATCATTTGCTGTGCATTCCCAAGCTCGTCTATTAATAAGTTGTTATGCCAGCTAATTATCCTTATTTCCTCATCTTTTATTATTATCTCATTTTCATAAAATTCTTTGCATACATTATCAATAAAAATTTTTGTAAATACTTCTTTAATATGCTTATTAATATATGCGGGAACAAAATTATCAAACCAATTTATACCAATTAGTTCTGACTGAGTAAACCCCAGCAATTCTGCTCCATATTTATTAATTAGGACAATGTTTTGAAATTTATCAATTACCAGAATAATCAGACTGACAGTATCTATGTATTTTTGAGCAAGGTCTTTTTCAGCCATTAGTTCTAATGATATTTTTTTTTCATTACTAATATCTTTTAAAATACAGTGAGTTTGTTTAAAATTACCATTTAGGTCATGCCCAATTTTGCCGTTAAATGAAACCGTTAAATAATATCCATTTTTATGAAACATTTTAAATTCAATACCATTTATTTCGCCGGCTTTTTTAAAAAGAGGAAAATTAGTACGGAATTTATCCTTGTACTCAGGAGCCAAAAGATCGCCGAACCATTTCCCAATTATTTCTTCCTTCTGATAACCTAAAGTATTACACCAAGCTTGATTAACTTCAATAAAATTGCCGTTTTCATCCAACGACTGGTATCCAAGAGGTGCATTATCAAATAACATTCTGAATTTTTGTTCGTTTTCTTTTAATAAATCCTCTGATAATTTAATTGATGTAACATCTTCAACAGTCCCTTCTATTGTTATACTACCATTTTCACCAACAACTTTTTTACAATTATTTTTAATCCAAATACAATTATTATTTTTGTCTAGCGTTTTATAAGTAAAAGTCGAATATTCACTTAAAACTTCTAAATTTTCAATCAGCCGGATAATTTCAGTAGGGAATATAAGGTCTTTTATTTTGTCGGTTTCTTGTGAATTGTTGTTGGTGCAAAATAGTTTGTTTATGTAATTATTCTTAAAAATAAGGAAATATTTGTCATCTGTTTTATAAACGCCAATTGGAAGGTCATTAATAAAACCATCTGCATTTTCAAATGACATATTCATTTATTTTATTCCTATATACTTTAAGAATATCAATTTATAACTATTTTTCCTATTTAATAAATTATTGGAAATTATTCCAAAAAACAACACAATTGTAAAATAAATTTTAAAAAACAGATATTATTTAGTACGTTGATTAATAATTTGGTTTTTAATTAAATTAATAATTTCAATTATAGAGAACTCAAATATCAGACATAAAATCTTATTTTAACTGATATATATTTTGACTATTTTTAAACTTTCCAATTAAAAATATACTTAAATATTATGTGGTTAATTTTTGCCTTATTAAATCCGGTAAGTGAAGCAATACGGAGTTTAATTTCTAAAAAAACGTCAAAAACAGTAGATCCTTTAATAATTGCCTGGTCCAATTATGTTTTACCATTTATTTGTTTTTTACCCGGACTTTTTTTTATAGAACTTAAATTTAGCTTAACATTTTGGGTGGCGGTTTCAATTACTGCCTTTATTAACTTAACGGCAACTATTTTTTATAATAAAGCATTAGCCTTTGGTGATATCTCTTCGGTAATCCCAATGTTAAGTTTTACACCAGTATTTTTATTATTAACCTCTCCATTTTTAATTGGGGAAATTCCAAATATTTATGGTTTTTGCGGAGTATTATTAATTGGCATTGGTTCCTATTTGTTAAACATAAAAACAAATAAAAAGGGGATATTGGAACCATTTAAATCGTTATTTATAAATAAAGGTACACGTTATATGTTGTTTGTTGCCTTTATTTGGAGTATTTCGGCCAATTTTGATAAAATATCCATTAACAGTTCTTCTGTATATCAACACTTAATTTTTATAAATGTACTTATCTTTGTATTTTTAACAGCTTTTACAGCCTTTAAGAAAAAATTTAACAAACAAAATCTTATTGATAACAAAAAACCATTGTTAATAATAAGCGGACTTGCGGTTAGTTCTTTTATATTTCATATGGTTGCGTTATCATTAACTTTAGTTGCGTATGTAGTAGCTCTAAAACGACTTTCGGGATTAATTTCCGTATTTTTTGGATATTATTTTCTAAAAGAAGCTGACATAAAAAGCCGTCTTTTAGGTGCTTTTATAATGTTTATTGGTGTTGTGTTAATCCTTTTAGCTTAAAAGTATTATAAATTAAACTTTAAATGGATTAATAAAGTTTATATATTATTAGATAAGTTTTAGAAAGGAAAAATATGTTAAAACAATATGATATTGCAATTTTAGGCGGAGGTCCGGGTGGTTATGTAGCTGCTATTAGAGCAGCCCAGCTTGGATTTAATACTATTGTGATAGATAAAGATAATTTAGGGGGTGTTTGCTTAAATTGGGGGTGTATTCCTACAAAATCTTTACTTAAAAATGCCGAACTTTATGATAATATGAAAAATCACGCTAAAGAGTTTGGAATTAATGTTGAGCGATTAAGTTTTGATTTTGAAGCAATAATTAAAAGAAGCAGAGGCATTTCCGAAAAAATATCAAAAAATGTAGAATTATTAATAAAAAAGAATAAAATTGAACGTATAAAAGGTGTTGGCAAACTGACAACTGCAAAAACAATTATAGTTACAAAAGAAGATAATTTTACCGAAGAAATAATTGCCAAAAAAATTATTATTGCTACAGGAGCCCGTCCGCGTTTTGTACCCAACATACCGGTTGATAGAAAAAATATTATAACCAGTAAAGAAGCAATGAGTTTGGAAAAGTTACCAAAAGAACTTATTGTTATTGGAGCCGGAGCAATTGGTGTTGAGTTTGCATATTTTTATAATACTTTAGGTACAAAAGTAACAATTATAGAAATGCTTGATAAAATATTGCCTATTGAAGATAAAGAAATATCCGATACTTTGACAAAAAGTTTAAAAAAACGAGGAATTGAAATTTTTACAAGTACTAAAGTTATTAGTGCTAATGTTACAAATGATGGAGTAATTGTTACAATTGAAAAAGAAGGAAAAACAAAAGAATTAAAAGCAGAAAAAGTTTTAAATGCTATTGGAGTTGTGGGTAATATAGAAGGACTTGGATTGGAAGACCTGGGAGTGATAACATCAAAAAATAATATTGTTGTTGATAAAGAAAATTATCAAACTAATATTGAAGGTGTTTTTGCAATTGGGGATGTTATTGGTGCGCCTTGGTTAGCTCATGTAGCCTCTGCCGAAGGAATTACCTGTGTGGAAAAAATTAAAGGTTTACAGGTTCCTAGTGTCGATTATAATTCAATTCCCGGTTGTACATATTGCCAGCCGCAAGTTGCAAGTATTGGTTACACCGAAGAAAAAGCCAAAGAAAAAGGATATGATATAAAAATTGGAAAATTTCCTTTTATGGCAAGCGGAAAAGCTTTTGCAATTGGCGAAAGAGAAGGTTTTGTTAAACTTATTTTTGATGCCAAATATGGCGAACTTTTAGGTGCCCATATTATAGGAAGTGAAGCAACGGAATTAATTGCGGAACTTGGCCTGGCAAAAACGTTAGAAGCAACACCGGAATCATTAATTAAAACAATTCATTCACACCCAACTTTATCAGAATCAATAATGGAAGCCGCTGCAAATGCTTATGGAGAATCAATACACATCTAAAATACTTAATTATTGTAATCTCGGTTTTATTGATTATAAAGAAGCCTGGGATTTACAACATGATGTTTTTGCTAAAAGAGTAGATAATAATATAAATGATACATTTTTTATGCTGGAACATCCCAACACTTACACGTTGGGGAAAGTAGCTAATAAAGAAAATTTAATTGGCAGTGAAGAATATCTTAAATCAAAGGGTATTTCGGTTTATGAAATTGACAGAGGCGGGGATATAACTTATCATGGGCCCGGACAAATTGTAGGTTATCCTATAATTGACTTAAAAAATTGGAAACAAGACACACATCTTTATTTGCGAAATCTTGAAGAAATAATCATTCAAGTTTGCAATGACTATGGCTTAAACGCAGGTCGCAAAAAAGAATATACCGGAGTTTGGATTGAGGATAGAAAAATTTGTGCAATTGGGGTTAAAATAAGCAGATGGGTTACAATGCATGGATTTGCATTTAATGTAAATACTGATCTAAACCTTTTTGACGGGATTATTCCATGCGGAATAAAAGGAAAAGAAGTAACTTCTTTAGCAAAAGAATTAAATAAGGAACTTAATATTGAAGAAGTAAAAGAAAAAATTTTAGAAAAATTTATTATTATGTTCAATTATTCCGAATTACAAATTACCAATCCTGAAATTTATAACTTAGAAAAAAACTAAGGGGAGATAATGGAATTACAAAACAAAAATGAAATTGAAAAAAATATAAATGACTCATTAAATGATAAAACTCCAACAGGAAAAAAAGATTCATTTGGGGGATTAACAAAAAATGAACTGATGAATGTTTTACGTTTAATGTATCTTTCACGACAAATAGATCATAAAGTGATGAATTTGCTTAAGCAGGGTAAAGCATTTTTTCATATGGGCGCAGCCGGACATGAAGCGGCTCAAATAGCATTTGGGTTGGGGATGAATAAAAAAGTTGACTGGGCATTTCCATATTATCGCGATATGCCTTTTATGCTGGCGTTAGGAACCAAACCCGAGGAAGTGTTTTTACAAGCCTTGGCAAAAGAAGTGGATTTAATGACCGGCGGACGTCAAATGCCTTGTCATTGGGCTTCTAAAGAGTTTAATGTGCCTACACAATCAAGTCCTACCGGAACACAATTTTTACAGGCTGTAGGAGTTGCATTAGCAAATAAACGTATGGGTAATAACTCGGTTGTTTATGTTAGCAGCGGAGAAGGTACAACCAGTCAGGGTGAATTTCACGAAGCGGTAAATTGGGCCAGCCGCGAAAAACTTCCGGTTGTTTTTGTTATTCAAAATAATAGATGGGCGATCTCCGTACCTGTTGAAAATCAAACGGGAGGAAAAAACGCATCTGTTTTGGAAATGATGAAAGGGTATGGAAATTTATTGCGCTTAGGTGTAGACGGAACTGATTTTTTAGCTGTTAATGCGGTTGCTCAAGCCGCTTATAAATATACCAGACAAGGTAAAGGTCCGGCTTTAATTGAAGCAAAAGTAGTTAGATTATTTTCTCATTCCTCATCCGATGACCAAAAAAAATACAGACCAAAAGAGTCACTTGAAGAAGACTTAAAAAAAGATCCGCTTGAGCATTTTAGCAATCTTTTAATAAAAAAAGGTGTATTAACTGAATTAGCTTATGATGAATTAAAAAAAGAAATAAATAATCATATAAATGAAGCCGCGGATTGGGCATTAAAACAGACTGAACCAAAAGCAGAAACGGCGGAATTATATGTTTTAGATGAAAGCGGTAAAAAAGACAAACTTGAATATTTTAAAAACGAACCATCCGGCAAACCCGCGGTTATGGTTGATGCAATTAATCATGCGTTACATGAAGAATTGGAACGCAACGAAAAAATTTATGTTTTTGGTGAGGATGTTGCCGATGGAAAAGGGGGAGTATTTACTTCTACAAAAGGGCTTTCTACAAAATTTGGTGAAAACCGTGTATTTAATTCCCCGCTGGCCGAAGCCAGTATTGCAGGTGTTGCAATTGGAATGAGTTTGGCAGGATTAAAACCGTGCGTGGAAATTCAATTTGGGGATTATATTTTCCCGGCTTTTCATCAAATAAGAAATGAACTTGTAACATATAGATATCGTTCAAATAATTTGTTTGAAACTGCTGTGGTGTTTAGAGTTGCAATTGGCGGTTTTATTCACGGGGGATTGTATCACAGTCAAAATATTGAAGCTTTTTTTGCACACATGCCGGGATTATTAATTGCTTATCCTTCAAATGCTGCGGACGCAAAAGGATTATTAAAAACGGCATTACGTTTAAATGATCCGGTTTTGTTTTTGGAACATAAAGGTTTATACAGGCAAAGTTATGCTATATCCAACGAACCCGATTCCGATTATCTGGTACCTTTTGGCAAGGCTAATATTGTAAAAGCAGGTAATGATTTAACTGTAATCACTTATGGGGCTATGGTATACGAATCGATGTTTGCCATAAAAAAATTAGAAGCCGAGGGTTATTCAATTGAATTAATTGATATTAGAACTATATTTCCTCTTGATGAAGAAACTATTCTTAATTCCATAAAAAAGACGGGTAAAGCTATTGTTGTACACGAGGATACTTTAACGGCAGGATTTGGTGCTGAAATTGCTGCCCGAATCGCAGAACATGGATTTGAATATCTTGACGGACCTGTACAAAGAATTGCCGCTAAAGATACACCAATTCCGTATCACCCTAATTTAGAATATGCTATTTTACCCACAAGGGAAAAAGTGTATAATGGTTTTAAAAAATTATTAGATTACTAATAAAGTAAAGGGGAATTTAAATGAAAGTAAACATTATAATGCCTAAAATGGGTGAAAGCATAAATGAAGGTACAATTATCAAATGGCATAAAAAAATTGGTGATAATGTTAAAAAAGATGAAACTATTTTTGAAATAAGTACCGATAAAGTTGATACCGAAATTTCAAGTCCCGAAAATGGTGTTTTATTTGAAATTAAAGTATTTGAGCAGGAAACGGTAGAAATAAATACTATAGTTGCAGTAATTGAAACAGAACAAAATGAAACTGCTAATGCGAAAGAAAAATTAGTGGAAATTCCCTCTACTGAACAAGTAGGCGGCGAATTAATTGATATTCCCATGCCTAAAATGGGTGAATCGGTAATGGAAGGAACAATAATTAAGTGGTTTAAACAAGTTGGTGATTTAATTAAACGTGATGAAACTATTTTTGAAATTAGTACCGACAAAGTTGATACTGAAGTTCCTTCGCCAATTGATGGTGTATTGTACGAAATTTTAGTTGGTGAAACTTCTACTGTTCCTGTTGGCACTGTTGTTGCCCGAATAGAATCAAATACCGGAATTGTCCGTAAACCGATTATCAAAGAACCTAAAGAAACAGTATTGGCTGTTGCAAATGAAAACCCGGTTAATGTAAAAAAGGAAGTTATTGAAAATAATGAAATAAAAGGGAATAATAATTTTTATTCTCCTTTGGTATTAAGTATAGCCAATAAAGAAAAGATTCCGTTAAGTGAGCTGCAAAAAATTAATGGTACCGGAATTAACAACAGAGTTACCAAAAACGATGTTTTTAATTATCTTAAAAATAGAAATGCAGATACAACAACTTTAACAAATGCAGAAGTAAAACAATTAGAGTCGGCTACTGTAACTGGTTCAACCGAAAATATTAGCAATGATACTGAAATTGTACCGATGAATAATATAAGACAAAAAATAATGAACCACATGATTAATAGTAAAAACACGTCTGTACATGTGAGTGCCGTTATTGAAGTTGATATATTTAAAATTTATAATTATATACAGCAAAATAAAACCGGTATTTTACAAAAAGAGGGAATAAAAATTACTTATCTTCCGTTTATTGCTTATGCTGTAGCAAAAGCACTTAAAGAATTTCCATATATTAATGCGTCAATTAACGGAAATAATATTATTTTAAAGAAGCAAATTAATTTAGGTATTGCAGTTGCTGTTGAACCAAACGGACTAATTGTTCCTAATATTAAAAATGCTGATGAAAAAAATATACGCGGACTATCCAAAAGTATAACGGATTTAAGTTATAAAGCGCGTAATAAAGGGCTGTTGCCCGATGACATAATGAATGGTACATTTACAATTACAAATTACGGTGTTTTTGGTTCATTGTTTGGTACACCAATAATAAACCAGCCTGAAGTAGCTATTTTGGGCGTGGGAGCAATAACTAAAAAACCGGTAGTTGTTGAAATAAATGGAATGGATACTATTGCCATTAAGCCGATGATGTATTTATCTTTAAGTCATGACCATAGATTGGTTGACGGGATGCTTGGCGGAAAGTTCTTAAAATCCGTAAAAGATACATTGGAAAATTTTGATACTAATATTGTTTAACATAAAAATTTGATAGGTAACTAAATTGATTATTAATGAACATCAAAGAAAATTTAAAGAAGAAGCTGAACAGAAAAAAGGTGAATTAGGAAAACGGCCTGACTGGTTAAAAGTAAAATTGCCAAGCGGACAAAATTATAAAGACGTGCTTTCATTAATGCGCAACAGCAAATTAAATACTGTATGCGAAGAAGCCAAATGTCCTAATATGGGGGAATGTTGGAATAATAGAACAGCCACATTTATGATACTTGGTGATACATGTACAAGAAGCTGCGGATTTTGTAATATTAAAGTGGGAATGCCAAACGAACTTGATTTGGATGAACCAAGAAGAGTTGCTGAATCGGTTGAACAATTAAATTTGCGCCATGTGGTTATTACTTCGGTAAATCGCGATGAATTAAAAGACGGGGGAGCTTCAATATTTTCCGAATCAATACGTCTTATTAGAGAAAAAAATAAAGATTGTACAATTGAAATTTTGATACCCGATTTTAAAGGGGATGAAAATGCTTTTAATATTATAATGCAAAACCCGCCCGATATTTTAAACCATAATTTGGAAACAGTTAAAAAATTATACCATGCTGTTCGTCCCCAAGCAAAATACGAACGGAGTTTGGAATTAATTAATTGGTTCAAACAAAAAGGATTACGCACTAAAAGCGGTATAATGGTTGGAATTGGCGAGGCTTATGAGGAAGTTATTGAATTAATGCACGATTTACGCAATCATAATTGCGATATTTTAACCATTGGCCAATATTTGCAGCCTACACGCCAGCATTTACCTGTGGATAGATATGTAACTTTAGAAGAATTTGCCAAATATAAAGAAGAGGGATTAAAAATGGGTTTCCGTGCTGTCGAATCCGCTCCTTTGGTACGCAGTTCGTATCATGCAGATAAACACGCTAGGTAATTTTTAATTTTGAATTCTCAATTCTTAATTTTTAATTAAAAGATAAAAAAACAAGGTTAAGTGTTAAAGGTTAAAGGTTAAGTGAGAAAAGAATTTTTAACCCAAATAATTTTTAAGAAATGAAATTATAGTGAATACAATTTGGAATCGAAAGCTATACAAATTTAATACAACAAGTAACTCTAATAAAACGACTAATTACTTTTCAGGTGTAAAAATTTGCACTTTAGTTAAATAAATAATTTCCAAAGTCTCACTAATTCGGTATATATGTAGAACAAGATATATCAGCCACAGAGTGGCGAAAAGTTTATAGGTTAAGGAAAAGAGTTATGAATTTATAATTCTCGGGTATTTTTAATATTAATGAAAATTGGGGAAATAATGGGTTCAGAGGTGGCACGGCTCTGCCGTGCTGGTAGTTTGTGGTGTCGCACGTTATTACAAACATTGCACTTCTCCGAAGTGCTTGCGAGGGGAATATTAATGCGATAATAGAGCTTGTTACAACAAGTTATGTGATTTTAAATAACCCCAGCATTTATGCTGGGGGGTAAAATAAACCAAATCTTGGGTTTTAACCCTGCTTGTCTTTTCATTTATTTGCAGTATGAAAATTGGGGAAATAATGGGTTCAAAGGTGGCACGGCTCTGCCGTGCTGGTAGTTTGTGGTGCTGCGCGTTATTACAAACATTGCACTTCTCCGAAGTGCTTATGAGGGGAATATTAATGCGATAATAGAGCTTGTTACAACAAGTTATGTGAATTTAAATAACCCCAGCATTTATGCTGGGGGGTAAAATAAACCAAATCTTGGGTTTTAACCCTGATTGTCTTTTCATTTATTTGCAGTATGAAAATTGGGGAAATAATGGGTTCAGAGGTGGCACGGCACTGCCGTGCTACTGAGTGAGCAAATAAGCGGTAACTCATTGTATTGTAACATGTTGTATGGTATTAAATAATCCCGAAGGGATGACATAATTGTAGCAAAAGCAAAAAAATATCAATAGAACCCTGAAAGGGTGACATTATTTGTTGTATCAAAACGGCAATCCTTATATATTTATCCCCAATTTTCACAAAATCTCTTCATGCTGGGGGCTGACGCAACAAAAATAACGGGCTTTAGCCCTGATTCTGATACTCACTTATTTCCCTGGATGATGAATATTATCTTTCTATTAATTCCTACTGCAAAATCTGCGTTTATTCTTTTGTGATTTTTCTAAAACTAATATAATAGTGAATGGGGTTTGATTATTAACCGGTTATCTATTATTTTTGTTTACACAAAATTCTGGACATTTTAAAAGGTGGGTATAATGGAAATTATAAAAACAATATTTGAAGCGGTTCTTGCCTGGATTTGGGATTTTATTTGGTTTTTAGGTGACGGAATTGATTATATTGTCCCGGAATCTTTAAAGGGGATTGGGCCTTTAATTGTGATTTTTTCCTATGTAATTACCATATTTACAACATGGGTTTTAGCAATAAAATTCGTTGAAAAGAAGAAATACAGAACTTCATCTTATTTTTTTATAATATGTTTTTTGATGATCGGTTACATAATAGCATGGATAATAAATATTGGAAACAATGGATTAAAATAATTCATTTAATCATTTCTTAGATGCAAAATAAAGTTGTGAAAAAAAACAAGAGCTATATAAACAGGAAAGGTGGTTCGAATGGAATTTTTTAAAACGCTATTATGGACTGTTTTCAATTGGTCTACTAGTTTTATTTATTTTTTTATAGACTTAATTGATAAAATTTTTTCGCTGATGAAGGTAATGGGGTTTTCATTTTTTATGGATTATATCTCATTACACTGATTTCAATGGGAGTTTTAACAGTAAGGTTCTCCTTAAAAAAGAAATTACGAACTTCAAATTATTTTTTAATAATATTTCTTTTAATGCTGGGTTATTTGATAATGCTTTTAGGCCAGATTGGAAACAAAGGATTTAAATGATTTAGTTAAGAAGTTAAAACTTGCATCTTCCTGAAAAAGGTTCACTCTAAAAATATAAACATTTGACTTATTTAAAGTTTATACAAGTTATTTTTATAACAAATTATGTTGAAGCTTTAAATATGCAATTTAGAAAAGTTACTAAAACAAATACTTTTTTCCCTAGTGAGGATGCTTTAGTTAAATCTTTATAATTATCATTTTGTGATTTTTCTAAAAAATGGACGCATCAAATAGTTGAATGGGGTTTGATTATTATCAGGTTATCTATTATTTTTGTTTACACAAAATTCTGGACAGTTCAAAAGGTGAAATATTGGAATATTTTAAAATCCTATTTGAGGCAGTTTACCTTTGGATTTCAAAATTTTTATGGATTTTTGTAGACTTAATTGATAAAATTATTCCTGCTCGTCCAAGAATAGGATTCCCAATTGTCTATGGATCATATATCATCGTTATGCTATCTATGCTAGTTTTATCCACAATTTTCGCTCTAAGAAAGAAATATAGAACTTCAATTTATTTTATTATAATATTTTTGTTGATGCTATTTTATTTTATGGAATTTGTAATGCATGCTGCAGGCAAAGGGAGGTTCTAAAAATAAAAGTTATTGATATTTGCCTGTAAAGGTTGGTTGAGAAAATAAAAAAGGCAATCTATATGTGTCCGTTACAGTCTCTTTTAGTTTTCTATAATAGAGGTATATTTTGAAAATATTAAAAATGAATTCGCTACTTGTTCTATTCTTTTTTGTCTTGATTTGTAATAATTATGCTCAAGATGAAAAAACAAAAAACGATAGTACATATATTATAGAGCTAAAAGAGTTTTATGATGGTAAAGGAGTTGTTTTTGGAAGAGATGTAGATTATGATGGATATCCTAACAATACGGACAAGAGGATTACGCTTACCAAAGAAGATGTTATTGAAGCTGAAAAAATTATGGATAGTGTAGCTACATTATATTATAAGGACGATATAGATGGTAAAAAAGAATATGACTTAAAGCTTAGAGGTTATTACAGACAGTATTGGGGGTTTGAAAATAGCTTTAATGAAAAAAAAATTGCGATAGATCTATTTAACTTTAGTAATCTCGAATTTAAAGAAGAATATGAGGGCGACTGGGATAAGGGAATCTGTTTTAGCACAAGTGACTTTTTCTATACTAATTCAGCAGCTCTTTTGGTCAATTTAACAAAAAGAAAAATAGTAGAAGGGACCTTCTATCTGTTTAAATTAGAATGATATCTCGAAATTTTCGAAATATTTAATTTGCCATTCTCGACCAAATGGGAATCTATTTAATATTTTCAGGTTTACTACTTATTGTGGGAATGGCAAAATGTAAAATTATAATATAGGTACAGATTAGTATTATAACAAGAAGTATCCCTGATGAATGGACCGGCACAGAAACAATTGAAGAGGAATAATGGAAAAAGGATTTGAAAAATATGAAAATAATATTTTAAAAATTGTCACTGACGAACTTGTCAAGGTTAGGGAAAAGTTTACAAAAAAAGATATAGTTATTATGAACCCATCTCTTAAAATATATAATTCAGGACCAAAGACATATACAAGTGAAATTGAAATATGGTTTAATAGAAATGATAACTTAATTGATATAATTGAATTTCATGTTATGAAGAATGGAGATTTTTGGATAGGGGATGAAGACGAATTCAAACAATGGCTTATTGAAATATTAGAGGAAGTATTTACTGATAATTAAATAATTTGTTATTTTAGAGGACAAAAAATGAATCTTGAAAAAATAGTAAGTGAATTAAAGAAATATTCGGAGGCTTTTAGTGTTTTGTATCCGGGTATTGATGAAAATGAAATAATTGAACTTGAAAAAAAAATAAATTTCAAACTGCCAAAAGAGTTTAAAGACTTTATTTCAATAATTAATGGCTTTCAAATAAAGTCCGACATGGTTTATGGTATCCACAAGGATATCAAGTATCTTGATCTTTTTTCAACTTATATATTTGAAAAAGATGAAGTTGGAAATCCTATTTATGATTATTTGCTGCCTGTTTACCCTGATGGATTCGGAAATCACTATTGCCTTGATCTCAAATCAATTGATAAGAAAGGATTAACATGTCCAGTAGTTTTTTGGCAGCATGATTATGAATATACTTCTGATGATTTGCCTGATATTGATTGTAATTCGTTTACAGAATTTATGTGGAAACTACTCCAGGAAATAAAAGAATTTATGGATTATGATGGGACTAGGAAATAATTTTTGTTACTGAACCTGATTAACGTGGGAATGGCAAAGATCATCCAACAGATCAACATGCAATAAATAAAGGTCATTTTTTATTAAAATTTAAGGTAAAGATGAAGATAAAAACGGGAATAATTCTTCTAACAATTTGTTTGGTATTTATGACATGTACGCACAATAACATAAATAGTTTATTTGATTCAAACGAAATTAAAAAATTAGAGAGGATTGATATAACAAAACGGTGTGGTTATTATTCCATTACCTTTTTAGCGTATAGAGGAGCAACAGTTAATGGAGGAGCAACTATTAATGTAGAGGGTTTTACTAAAAATAATCCGAGTGATTTAAAAATAAAAGAACAATCAAAAGAAAATATAGCGGAGTATTTTTCGGCTTATTTTAATTTGTCAAACGCAAAAGAAAGGAACATCCTTTTAAAAAAGATGTACGATATTATTGATATATACGAAAAATATGATTTGTTGGAAGTTGTAAATCATTGGAACAGAAATATAATAATGATATTTGATAATAATAAAAATCTTTATTTATATTCTAAAGTTGGGAGAAGTGTAATTGAAAACTTTGTCAATGAGCGTACTTATAGATTTCCTAAAGGGAAATTTATTAAGGATAATATTTATTATATTATTCTAAAATAGGGGGATGCCATTTGTTTATTCTTATCAACAAAAATTTACATAATTCAGCTTGTTTTATTAACAGCTGCTTAGGAAAGTTAAATTTGCTACTTTGTTATTGTATATTTTGTATTACAAAAACACCTTGCAGAGCAAGTTGCAGTTAATAAATAGTTAGGTTTGTAGATAAAAATATAAGTTTACAGCTTGTCCACCTATTAGGTGGGAAAAAGAACGTAATATTAAAACAAATTATAATAATGGTTGAAAAAGGATTGCCATGCTACAAAAAATGGGACAAATACCTATTGAATCTGGAGAAGCGGTAATTATAAGAGCAAAAATAGATGGAGTTGATACAGATGGTGCTGATGGCTTTTTGGATAAACGTATTAGATAGGAGTATAAAATGAGGAAAATAATATTATTATATTTTATAATACTTGTATCAATGACTTTTGGTCAAGAATCCGGTAAATATACACTCTCAACAGAAAATGAGAATGTTGAATATTCTATTTCAATAGATAAACTATCATACTCTTATAATGATTCTATTGTTGTAAATTGTCTCATAAAAAACTTGTCTGATTCGCCTATTTTTATTCATGATTATAGATATTATAAGTTTACACCGCATATTCACAATTTAGAAATATATTTTGATTTTGGGGGTGATTTTGATGGATCTCTTAATCTGGTTAATAAATTAATGACTTTAAACCCTTCAGATAGCGTCTCTATTGATTTACATATCCAAATTGAAAAGGATAGTTCATCTAATTATAAAAGATATTTGATCGAGGTTGGAATTGGTACATTTAGATATGATAAAGATCTTGAATATCTGACAATACCGGAAAGTGAATCAGTATGTGTTAAAGGTAATGATATGGCTAAATTGACCAGCTTTTACAATAGTATTATTTTGGGTTATTTACCAATATATATTCATAATGAATCAGAAAATTAACTCTGCTGATTGAAAAGGGTATAATAAATGTTAAACAAATATACGGACAATGAAATTATGAATAATGAATCTGATGTTTTAAAAATGGAACTTCAAAAAGTCGGTATTATTATAGAAGATATTTGGGATTTAGTAAATACTTCTATTCCGTATCCTGAAGCAATTCCTATATTGATTAATGCGCTAAAAAAAGAACTATCTGATAAAAAAATAATAGAAGGTGTTATTAGATCTTTAGCTGTAAAAGAAGCACGTGGATTATGCAATAAAGTTTTAATTAAGGAGTTTTATAGAATACCAAAGGAAAACATCAATTTACTCTGGGCAATTGGAAATACTATGGCGGTAGTTGTTTGCCAAGAAGATGTTGATGACATAATCGAAATAATTAAGAAGAAAGAATATGGGGCTTCTCGTCAAATGTTTGTTTATGCTTTGAGAAGAGTAAACGCTGAAAAAGCGGAAGATTTATTAATAGATTTGTTAGATGATACTGATGTTGTGGCACATGTTATTGGTGTATTAGGGAAAATGAAATCGCAGAAAGCAAAAAGTAAAATTACAGAATTATTATCGGATAAGAATAGTTTTGTTAGAAAACAAGCTGCAAAAGCTCTTAAAAAAATTGGATAAGAGACTGTAAATATTTTCGTTCATTGGACCGCATGATTATAGAAAAATAAGTTGCCCCTCTCTTAAAAAGAGAGGGGAATATCTTTTATATTAAACATTACAAAACAACACAATGTAGAGAATCAAAATAAAATTGCATGGGGATTATAATTTCAAGATATTTCAAAAATCCGACATATGCGACATCCATCTATGGGGCTTGATTTGTGCGGGGGTTATATTCTGCTATAAATATTTCTCCCGCTATGCGGGATGATATTTCCTACTCAACATATATCCCGTATTCGTGAGACTTTGAAACAGGGTGCAAATTATGACACCAAAAAGTAATTAGTTGTTTCGTTAAAGTTACACTTTTAAAAGGTGTAACTTGTTATGTTGTATTTGTTTGGCGGAATATTCCAAATTGTATGCACTATAAATTAATTTCTAATGGCTAATTTGGGTTAAAAATAATATTTCTCCTAATTAGGTAGAATTGATGTTTTATCTTTCTTTGAAAAATCATTTAACGATGATATAGTTTTTCGTAATAATATTTCGGAATGGCCAGTAACAATATAATCTTTTAATTCGCCAATTATTTCATAACCCTTTCTTAAATATAATCTTTGAGCATCCTTATTAAAAGAAGAAACACACATAAAAACATTTGGGGTTTGCGAAAAAATTCTTTTTTCGGCATGGTCAATCAATTTACTCCCTATTCCTTTATTACGAAAATTGCTGTTTATACAAATTGATTGAATGTATCCAATAAATGCACCTTGCATATTAATAATTGAAAATCCGGCAATTACACCTTCATTAATAACAACATAAACTTCACGCAAGGAATCAGTAATAATTTTTAATGCTGATTCATAATTCCTTTCCAGTGTTACCCAGGGTTCTGTATTTGCCATCATGTGTGCACAAATTTCGGCTTCGTATGTTGATTCAAGTTTTTTAATTTGCGTTTCAATTATTTTTTTCATTTTTCCGCCAAAATTATTAATTATACTAAATTTTGCATTAGATTTTATTAAAGTCTGTAATCGCTTTATTTGTATAACATTATAGTAAATTTAATTGCATTTATTTCATTCAAGTAAATAAAATTATTTTTGGCTATATCATTTAACAATAATATTTTTTAATCAGGCCTAAAGGCCATATAAAGTGGTTGTTTTTCCCCACGCCCTAAACAGAATGTGTGAAAATTGGGGAATGGTACGTTTTCTGTTAATTTTCATTATCGTCCACTATTATTATGCTTGGGTTAAAACCCAATATTTTCTTTTTCCAGATCCCCAGCTTAAAAGCTGGGGTTATTTAAAAACATTCTAACTTATTGTAACAACTTTAGTTATAGCTTTACTATACCCAAAGAAGCACTTCGGAGAAGTGCCATGTTTGTAATAACGCGTTTCCCACCATCCACCAGCACGGCAGAGCCGTGCCACCTTTGGATATTTAAAATCCTTATAACATATTATATATGATCTGATTAATAATACCAATTTAATTGCTTTCGATTGCAAAATCCGGGGTAATCTATTTACAACGGAAATGAATAATATATTACGGAACAGACTAATAATCAACCCTAAAAATAATCTTTTTAATTGATTTCTTATTTAAAACAAAAAACCGCGGTTAATTTTATTTAACCACGGTTTTTAATGTGTGCCCAGCATGTCCAATAACTAAGAGGTGCAAGTCCTCCACGAGACAAGGATAGTAACAATCGTTAGTCGAAGACAAGGGTGTCCACCGTGAGGTGGAATCTGAAAGAAGTCGGAGGCAAAGTCCCGGTTTGACGAACAGAAACTGCATATAAGGCGGGTACAAGTGGGTGAGTTTGCATTACAAAACAAAGCCCTATCACTATTCCGAACTTGTGAACGTAAATGCAGCAAATATATGGGATGAAAGTTATTGAACTTACCTGGGGAGATCTGTGGAAAAGTCTCGCCTTCACGTGACGGAAGTCAGATATAGAGATAAACTGCATAGCAATATGTAATTGACACCACAGAAGTCAGCAGAGGTCATAGTACTCTGATAAAACGGAGGAAGGACTGAACGTTAAACGGTTGAAAGACAAGGAAGATTTACCGGAGAAGTAAAGAAAGCAGAAAGTCTTTTTTTTTAAAGAAGAGCTGTCATACAGAGGATAAGAAGTCAACTGAAAGTAAAAGTATGAAGCAGCCGAATTATCCGGTGCAACACCAAGAGAACAACCAGCCGTATCAAATTACAAGGGAAAATAAATAATGCTTGAAGAAATATTTGGCAAAGAAAACATGGACAAAGCTTATAAGCGGGTAACTTCAAACAAAGGAGCCTGTGGTATAGATGGAATGACAGTAGAAGAACTGCTTCCATATATGCAAAAGAATTGGACAGAAATTAAAGCAAAATTGATAGCAGGTAAATATAACCCTTGTGCAGGAAGAGAAGTAGAAATACCAAAACCCAATGGAGGGATTCGGAAATTAGGAATTCCAACAGTAATTGACCGATTGATTCAACAAGCGATAGCCCAAAAACTAAATCAGCTCTATGACGATAGTTTCTCAGAGTATAGTTACGGATTTCGCCCAAAACGTTCAGCACACCAAGCAGTTCGTCAGGCAGAAATATATGTAAACGAGAAAAATATTTATGTAGTGGAATTAGACTTAGAAAGTTTCTTTGACAAAGTAAATCACGATAGACTTATGCAACAATTAAGCCGAATGATAGAAGATAAACGATTACTAAAACTAATACGTAAATTTCTAACAAAAGGTATAATGATAGACGGAATAGAAAACCGGAAAACCGAAGGTACACCTCAAGGAAGTCCGTTAAGTCCAATTCTGTCCAATATAGTCTTAGATGAACTTGATAAGGAACTTGAAAAGAGAGGACATAAGTTTGTAAGGTATGCCGATGATTGCAGTATATATGTCAAGAGCAATAAAGCAGCCGAACGAGTCAAGGAAAGCATAACGATGTATATTGAGAAGAAACTCAAACTAAAAGTAAACCGAGAGAAAAGCCAAATAAATCTTGCAAGTAAAAGCAACTTATTGGGGTTCTCATTTTACTGAATGAGAGGAAAATATCGAATACGATTGGGGAAGAAAGCGCAAAAGAAAATCAAGGAAGGGATTAAAGAGCAAACGCAAAGAAAGCGAAGTATAAGGCTTGAAGAAAGAATCCGACTATTGAATGCTAAAATACAAGGATGGATAAACTACTTTGCCATAGCAGACTGTAAGGGTTTTCTTAAGACCTTAGACGAACAAATCCGAACCCGATTACGGATGTGCATTTGGAAAAGTTGGAAGACGGTGCGCAATCGAAATAGACAACTACAAATTCTTGGAATGAAGGACTGGCAAGCTCACCTAAATTCAAACACAAGGAAAAGTTACAGTCGAACAGCGCATTCAGGTATATTATCCAAAACGTTAACCAACGAATACTTTAATACCATAGGTCTAAAGGAAATGAGTACTTTATATCTAAAATGGCATGTTTAACGAACCGCCGTATGCCGAACGGCACGTACGGTGGTGTGAGAGGACGGCATGGAAACTAATTCCATGCCTCCTACTCGATTCATAATTTATAATTCACAATTCATAATTATTTTATCATCATCATTTTTTTAATTTGTGTAAAACTACCGGCTTGCATTTGGTAATAATAAACACCGCTGGAATAATTTGTTGGATTAAATTGAATTGTGTAATATCCCGGTTCGTAACTGTTATTAACCAATTCTTCAATCATTTGTCCAAGTGAGTTAAATATTTTAATACTGACATTAGATTTTTCAGGAATACTAAATTTAATGGTAGTACTTGGATTAAATGGATTAGGATAATTTTGTTCCAAACTAAAATTGCTTGGAGTTAAAATAGTTTCAACAGTTTTAGAAAAAGCATAACTTCCGTCTAAATCAATTTGTTTTAATCTGTACGAAACATTACTGCCTTTAATATTACTTAAATTATCCAAATACTGGTAATTATGTCTTTCTGCCGATGTACCGTTTCCTTTAACAAAAGTTATTGTTGTCCAATCTTCACCTGCTGATTTACGTTGTAATTCGAAACCGTTGTTATTGGTTTCAGTAGCTGTTGACCAAGTTAATTGAACATTATTTCCTGTAGTTACTGCGGTAAACGAAGTTAATTCAACAGGGATAATATTTCCAACTGTTAACTTAACGGGGACAGTAAGACTTGTATTATTTGGATCGTTTGATTTAATAACCAAATCCATTGTATAAACACCATCTTCAAGATCGGTTGTTGAAACATTTAATTTTACTTTGGCCGAGTTGCCATTATAAACTAAAGCCGAAGGATAATTAACAGCAAGCCATTCAGGTTCAGCACCTATTTTAACAGCTAAATTTGGTTTAACATAGTTTGCATCTTTTGCAATTTGCAAACCGTCAGTTCCTGTTGGGTTTTCTATACCTACAGTAGCTGAATTTAATGTGGTTGTACAATTAGAGTAATAAACCATTATTTTACCGCTCGAAAATAATACTATCTGGTAGTTTAATACTCCTGTTGAAGACGAACCGTATTTTTCCCAATTATAATATTGAATAGTTAATTTATTAGGTTCTTGTTTGTAAAAAACTTTACCTGTTGTTTTGCCGTCAAGGTCATCCCAGAATGGCGAAATAAAGTTGTTTGGTTCTGCAGCAGTTGGAATTCCTGCATTAGTATATGAACTTGCTGTTGGTAAAGAAAAAGTTAAATAACCATTTGAACATGCATATACTTTTGAATAAACATTACCGTAAAATTTAAAGTTAAATCCTAAATTTACAGCAGCATAACCTTCATCTTTTGCACTATAGGTTCCTGTTGCAATCCAGTTAGTTGCTTCTGTACCGGTGGTTGATATATCATTCCATTCAAAAGCAGGGCCGTTTGAATCATCGCTGTCAACCCATTTATAACCAAACGCATCAGGACCGCCGTTAGCTTCAATACTCATACCTCTAATTTCGGTAGGATTTTCTTTATTCATTGATTCTTTAATATCGCTAACCGTAACCGAAGGGGCAATATTTAAATGTAATGTATTTTCAGGGAAAGTGCTGTTTGCCATTTCAACTGAAAAATCTAAAGTTGATGCATTTGCAGATACATTGTTTACTAATAATGAGTCAGTCAAAACATTTCCGGCTGTAGTACCATAATTTAAACTAACAGCTGAACAAGTAATTTGAGGAGCTGCTAATGTTGTTCCCGAAATAATGTTCGAAATATTTGAGATGTTTCCCCAAATATCTACCGATTTAATAGCAAAATAGTATGTTGTATTAAATCCCAAATTTTTAAATTCGTGTGTTTTTGTTGAACCTGCTACATCTCCGTCACCGGAAATAATTAATGAAGTTGCCGCATCAAAATTTGCACTTGTAATAGGGGATGTTGAATAACGTAAATCGTAACTTATTATTCCGCCAATAGATGAATCAACAGGAACTGACCAAGAAACCGATATTGCGCCTGATAATGGTTCGATTGTATCTAAATTATTAATTGCTGTTGGTGCAATTGTATCAGGGTTTAAACCGAAAGTTAATAATGTTGAACAATCACCAAAAATATGATATTGTTCCATCATTTTTAACCCTTCACCTGTACTTCCGCCATTAATATCCATTGCATACATCAAACCGCTAATACAAACGCCACCGACAGTCATTTTTTGACGGGTAGTTAATAATAATACTGCTTGATTTTGCATGTCACAAGGAGGAACCCAGCTTGCATTTGTTGAAGCACCATAAGCGGCAACCGCACCTTTTGGGGTGGTCATATCGCCGGCACGAAGCCATGCTTCATCTAAACATTCGGTAGTTGTAAAATCACCGTTAACGCAGGAAACATCCAAAATAAACGGGTTTTTGTATCCGTTGTTTAATGCATTAACATTACTAACGCTAAAATTTGTTGTAACCCATGAAGTTCCTGAACCGTGTCCAATATAGTTTATTACACTTCTTCCTTCGTTAACATTTGTTGTTACTGTTGAAGCTAAAGCACCGGGATCATAAGTTTGATCTACCGAAACAAAATGCATATTGTTTAATAACATTGTTCTTAATTCGTTACAGCGTTCCCAATCGGCAGGTGTACCTTCATCACTTCCAATGCCAACACCCTTTAAATACCAAGAGGCGTTTGTACCCGTAAATGGTGAAGCTTCGTAACGTTGAATTTTATCTAAAATGTACGATAAATTTGCAGTGCTTTTAGGAGAAATACGTGAAATAAAAGCATCTGGATAAGCATCTGTGCCGGCTAATTTAACATAACATGGATCCGATGGGGCACCTTCGTAAACACCGCTTAAGTATGGTATTTCCGAAGCTTCACCAACTAGAATAATGTATGTTACACCTTCAGCTGAATTATATAAATTTTGAATATACGTTTTAATTGCAGCTGCACCTGTTCCGGTTTCGGTAGGGTATTTTGCTAATAAAGTAGGAGTACCTTTACTTACTTTCCAGTTATAAAAAGGAATGATTTGATCGGCGTAAGTTTGATTATAAATAATTAATAATCTGCCCGGTTCAGGAATGAAATTGTATTCCAAACCTTCGCTGCCATAGTTGGCAAATAATGTTTGATAAACATCATTAAATTCTTTTGAAACCCCTTTAAACGAACTATTACGTACCAATGGATTTTCAGCTGATCTGCTGTTATCATTATAAATTTCCACAACTAACCGTGTACAAATTTTTAATGTTTTTTGTACAGGATTATATTGAATAGGATTAAACTGCATTGTAATACCGCGTAAATCGCGTATTACGTAAGGTGAACTTAATGAAAAATTTGCAGCAGGATAATATTCATCGGTTTTGTAAATATTGGAAAATGTATATCCAACTGACCGTGGATCAATATTACGTGTAAAATTACCCTTTGAAGGTGCTACGGATAATAAAGTTTGTGTGGTAAAGTCACTTTGTAAAATTCTATAAGTAACTGCTTTATCATCCGAAATTATTATACTTTTACGTAAAATTGGTAAATCAGGATTACCTGCTTCCAATAACTGATGTGCGTTTGGAGCAGAAATTGATACAAATTCTTTTCCTTGAATTAATACTTTTTCGGTATTATAACTGTAAAAATTAAATTCAACTTTAGTTGAATTACCATCTGTTGAAAGAACTTTAATATTAACACCATTTGAACCATCTTTTAATACAACAGTTTCTCCATAAATTGAAGAAAATCCGAGTGTCAAAAAAAGAACAAAAAATAATGTGATTTTAATAGGTGAGCAAAAAAGGTATGTCATTTTTTTCATAAAAAATACCTGTTTAATTGAAAGTTAATTATTGATAAAAAATAAAAATACAAATTACTTAAAAATTAGCTTTTAAGCTACTTAAGTAATGAAATTTTAACAAGTTTCTGAAAATTTGTTTAAATATTACCACAATTTAATGCTCATAATTTGCTATTTATTTAAAAGGTTATTAAATTAAGCAATAATATAATACCCAACTTAGGAGGCGGCAAATATGAAAAAGTTGTTATATTTAATTGCTCTGGATTTTATCTTGCAAATTAATCTTTTAGCGCAAACAGACAGCTTAATTTCTACACTATCCGGTTTTGAATCATCAGATCTAAAATCTCAGTTAATTTATCAAGTTGATTATAGGAATTTAGGTACTTCATTTGTAAGCCAAAGAAATGACTATTATCATTTTGATACATATTCTTATTCCGATTCTGTAATATTCCCTGATTATTTTGAATATCATATTACAAGTCCTCATCCCGATGGAGTAAGTGTTACCGATTATATCTTTTTAAATAATAATCCTAAAAAATATATATATACTATTGCGGGGAGTTTTACGGATGGTTATGGAGCTATAAGAAGATACGATAATCCCAATGTCTTTTGGACATCAAGTTGTATGGTTAATATATTTTCTCAAAGGGGAGATACTAATAATATTTATGCTATAAATGATGACTCAATTATTAAAAGTACAGATGGTGGTTATACTTGGCCGGATTGGACTAACACAAACGGAATTCACATTAATTTTGGCTTCATTACAGCCTCCCCTGTATCAATAAATGTGATGTTCGGTATTAATTATCAACATCAAATGGTTAAATCGATTGATACAGGTAAAACAACAACCATAGTGTCTTCGGAATACTGGGATTATAATGATAAAATATATTTTGATGCTAATACCACTTATATGTATGGAATTAGGGGAAATAAATTTTACACCTCAAAAAATAGCGGCGATACATGGCAATATATTAAAACTTTTGAGAACACACCTCTTTTTTCGGGCGATAAATTTACTCAGGGATTAATCTATTTAGCTGATGGCAATAAATTATATAAGAGTAATAATTATGGGTCTTCATTTGTATTTGTTAAAGAGTTTGAACAAATAATTAGAGGAATATATAAAAAATCGGGTGAGAATATTGTTTTTGTAGCTTTAAGAGACAAAATTATTAAGTATAACGACTTTGGAAGTGAAGTGGTTTTGCAAAAAGGAATACAAAATACTTTAGATATGTTTCCGCTAAAACCGGGGAATAAATGGATTTATTATACTTATGGTGGTTGGTACGATACCTATTATAATAGTTATTCGGAATATTTTAACGCAAAAATATTAGATGAAACTGAAATTATTGACGGTAAAAAGTATTTTGTGATGGTATATGAAAAAAGGCTTGGGGTTGATTATCCGCCATATGAATCGAAACATTTTTTTAGAATTGATACATTAAGTGGAAAAATTTACGAAAGATATGAATATAAAAGTGAAGAAACTTTACTATACGACCTGTTTTTACCTGTAGGTTATACTTATTTTACTCACAGTTCTACTTGCAGTCTAACAACAAGTGATACAACTTTATTTGGCAAAAAAAGGAATCAATTTTTATTCTCTTTTACTGATATACATGGAATGAAAGATAAACTTGTTCAAGGGATTGGATTAGTTTATCATGATGCCTTTTGGGATTTTGGCGAAAATAATGTTATCCTGCAAGGTTGTATAATAAATGGTATTGCATATGGCGATACTACTACCCGCGTATCTGTTAAAGATGAAAAGAATAGTTTGAATATCAAATACCAATTATCTCAAAACTATCCAAACCCGTTTAATCCAAATACAATAATAAATTATCAGTTGGCAAATACCGGATTTGTAACCTTAAAAGTGTACGATATACTTGGCAAAGAAGTAGTTACTTTAGTAAATGAAGAAAAACAATCCGGTGTTTACCAAGTTAATTTTAATTCAATTATTAATGGCAAAGAATTAAGCAGCGGAATTTATTTTTATACATTAAATGCAGGAAAATTTACTGAAACTAAAAAAATGATTTTAATAAGGTAGAGGAGTTAAATTAAATGAAAAAGTGTGTATATCTATTTTTATTAGTATTTATTTCAAGTATTACATTTGCTCAGGATGGTCTTGTAATAACAAATTTAAGCGGTTTTGAATCGGCAGATGGCATGACACAGCTAATTTATGGTACGGAAGATGGTCTTGGATGGGGGCAATGTTCAGTAATTTCGTATAACTATTACCATTTTAATACATTTACCGGTACCGACTCAGTAATTTTTATGGGTGGCAGACAGCTGTTTTTCCCGGGAGAAGAAAGACAAATTGTTAGAGATTTCGGGTTTTTTAACAAGGATCCTAAAAAACATATTCACGTGCTCCAATGCTCAAGCTATGATCCTGATGCAAAATTGATTCGTTATAATTCGGAATATCCTGTATTTGGAGCATTTGTGATGGACGGTTTTTGGATTGATAAGAATGATGAGAAATTTTGTTATGTAGCGGCTGATAATAAAATTTTTGTAAGCAGCGATTCTGGATTAACTTGGCCGGATATGTATCATGGCTCCGTTGGCATTCAGCTAAGTTTTTATTTTATAGCCGGTAACCCATATCAAGCCGGAATGATTTTTGGAGAATATTACGGGAAACTATGCAAGTCCGTTGATACCGGTAAAACTTATATTGGTGTAGTTGAAAATAACACATGGAGAGATTGGAATACAAAAATGTATTTTAATAGTGACAATAAACATATTTATGCGTTAAACGGTAATACATTTTATGTTTCTTCCAATATGGGAGAACCGGATTCGTGGCAGCTAATTCAAACCTTTGATGCTCCCGTTTCTGTTTCAATTGATGACAAAGTGCCCGGTTTAATTTATGTATCCGGGGGTAGAAAACTTTATAAAAGTACTAATGATGGATTAAGTTTTACTCAAATCAAAGAGTTTGAAAAGACTATTACCGGAATTTATAAAAAACCTATAATGGATTGTTTATATATATCATTTGCTAATTCAATAGTTAAACTGTCAAATAATAACTTGCAAGCTGTTAATCAAAAGTCAGTAAGAGGATTTTTAAGTTTGTTTCCATTAAAAGTTGGTAATAGATGGTTTTATGATATTTCGGGATATAATGCAGAATATATTAACGGGCAGTTGTTCCCAAATTATTTTAGTGGTAATTACGAATTAAAAGTATTAGAGAAATTAACTATCAATAATTTATCGTATTATAAATTATCAGATAGTAATTATGTACGAATTGATTCAAGTACCGGAAAAGTGTTTAATAAAAGCAGTTATACTGCCGCAGAACATCTAATATATGATTTATCAGCTGTTAATGGCGACAGTTATTCGTGCGAAGGCGGATATAGACTTAGTTCAGTTATTGAAAAAGATTCAGTATTTTTTAATGATTTAAGAAGAATTAAATTATTTAATTATGAATCACTTAGTTTAGGGTGGCAAAAATTAGTTCAAGGGATTGGATTATTTTCGCAATACGAAAGCTGGGATTTTGGTGAAAAATTAACCACTTTTAAAGGATGTGTTATTAATGGTGTTGTTTATGGCGATACAACATTAGTTTCTGTTGAAGAGGGGGAGCAAGGCGTTATTAATAATTATGCGCTTTCGCAAAACTATCCTAATCCTTTTAATCCAAGTACTGTAATAAATTATCAGGTGGCAGATGCCGGATTTATTTCATTAAAAGTGTACGATATCCTTGGTAAAGAGGTGGCAACATTGGTGGATGAAGAAAAATCAAGCGGTTCTTATCAAGTATTATTTAACGCAAAAGAAGCAAATAACGGTAAAGAATTAAGCAGCGGCGTTTATTTTTATACTTTAAAAGCAGGCAATTTTGTACAGACAAAAAAGATGATTTTAATTAGATAAATAATTTCTTTTATTTAATTTGGTTAATAATTTATATTATAACAAATTAACAAGTTTATTTAATAAAGAGGCTGTAATTGAAAATATAATTGCAGCCTTTTTTTATTGATTTATATTGGAATAACCAGATAAATTAATAATTATCTTAAATAATATACATAACTTATTAAATAATAAATGTTTAAACACATAATTAGTCTTAAAAATTTAAATTTAAACTAAAAAACGGAGCATAAATTAATTTAGACAAATTTTAATATGCTAATTTATAATCTATTTACAGCAATTAAGTAATTATATTGTTAATTAAAGCCATTAAGGCATTATATTAAAATAAAATAACAACCATTGGCTTATAAAAATTAGGTGATTATTAAAATATATACGGAGCAGATTATAATTTGAAAATATCGGTATAAATAATCAGTATAACTAAATTGTTAATTGAGGTAATTTATGTAACTAACAATATTAAAATAATATAAGCCAATATTAATCCGTTTGTTTCTAAACTTTTGGAGGTGAATATTTTTTAATAAGGAGAATTATTATTTTTCAAATCGTGTAAGGTTGATAGGGTAAAAGAGCGATAATTAAATTCACTTAAGGAACTAATTTACTGAACAATGCAATAATATTTAAGTTCAACTGTGCAACCGGATGCATATAAATGTTGTAATAATTGAAGCTATTTGCGTAAGTATTTACAAAGTTCAAATTAACTGATGGTTTATTAAACGTATTAATTAAACTTAAAAAAGCAAAATCGAGAAATGAAAATCAAAAATGGAGCATCTTAACAGGAGCAATATTAAAGTATAGTATTTATATATTTAAGTTTGAAGGCGGAGCACGAAGGAAACCATAAAAATACCACTTAAAATAAAGCCTTATAAGCAATTAAAAAAATATTTTTAATATAATCTTTGGCATATTTAAATTAACAATTATATGGCTGTTTATGCCCCAAATAATGATAATTAACCCTATTTACCAAAAAAGAAATGGAATTTTGTTGTATAAAAGTAAACCGAATGTAAAATATAATGAATTGAATTTATGTTATTTATGTTCTAAATTTAATTATTGAATAAATATTACTTTGGAAAAATGAAATATATACAAGATTACTTAATCCATTATTATGAAATTGGACAAAATAAAAAGTTAAAACCAGCAGTATTAATTAGTTATTTGCAGGATATTGCAATTCTTAATAGCACCGATGTTGGCATTTCACTGGATGATTACGCAAATATGAATAGGGGATTTATGCTCCTTAATTGGTCGCTTAAAATTTATTCAATGCCGGAATTTAAACAGATAATTACAATAATTACCGAACCAACAACCTTCAAAAGATTTTTAGCTAACAGGGAATATTGGGTAAAAGACAAAAATGGCAATCTGTTGGCAGAGGCAAATTCGGTATGGATCTTTGCTGATACGCAAACAAGAAAACCGTGTCAGATACCCGATGATATATATTTAAAATTTGGGATATCAAACGATTCGTACACAAAATTTGATAAACTTAATCAGATAACAGCTGTTAATGTCGGCTCAATTATTAATTCAATACAAATATCAAACGATGATATTGATACCAATAATCATGTTAATAATATTCGGTATGTTGAATGGGCTTTAGATTCGTTACCGTTGGACTGGATTAATAAAAACAGGATTACCGAAATAAATGTTAATTATAAACGCGAATTGTATTTTGGTGATGAGGTTAAATTAATTACTAATTTTGGGGTGGATAACTTAAAATCAGTTCATTCGTTTTTTAATGAAAATATTGAAATATGTAATATTGAGTTTGTGTGGATGGCGGACGGTGCCACTACGCTGTAGTGGAGGTTTTTTATGTGTTCAGTATTTCTTACAAACGTGGAACTTCTAACGAAGTTCTTTAAACGAATCCAAGTAGTACAGTAGTGAATGTAAATACCTTTCAAAAATAAGAAAAGTATTTAAGAAAGAATTTAAATTGGAGGGGTTAAAACATTCGCATAAACAAACCGACTTCATGGAAGTCGAATGTTTGTAATCACAAATCCACCCAATCAAACCAGCACATCATCGATGTGCCACAAAGTAAACATCTTACAAGTTGTGCCACTACGCTGTAGTGGAGGCTTTTATGTGTTCAGTGTTTCTTACAAACGTGGAACTTCTAACGAAGTTCTTTAAAAACAAGTCCAAGTAGTACAGTTGTGAATGTAGATGTTTTCTAAAAATATAGTTTAAAACATTCAAATTATCAAACCGACTTCATCGAAGTCGAACGTTTGTAATCAAGTAATCAACCAAAACACGCAGCACATCAGCGATGTGCCACAAAACTATATTTTCCATTTGCAAATGAAGTTCAAAATAAATATTTTAACCTATTATTAGTAAAAATTTAAGGGTTAAAATGGCTAATACATATTCTCAGATATATTTACATTTTATCTTTGTTGTAAGATACAGAGAATCAATGTTGAAAGATTCATTTAGAGGTGATTTACATCGATATATGACTGGAATTGTTCAAAAAAAAGGACACAAACTTATTGCAATCAATTCTGTTGATGACCATGCACATATTTTTATTGGATTTGATGTTAATGATAAAATTCCGGATTTAGTTAGAGATCTTAAAAAAGATAGTACAAATTATATCAATGATAAGAATATTTTTAAGGGTAAATTTTACTGGCAGACTGGTTATGGTGTTTTTAGTTATTCGCATAGTCAAATTGATCAAGTCGTTAAATATATTCAAAATCAACAGATACATCATCAAAAGAAAACATTTAGAGAAGAATATATTGAGTTTTTAGAAAAATACTGTGTTGATTATAATACGGAATTCTTATTTAATTTTGATTTGGAATAATGATAAGTTGTGACGCTACGTTGTAGTGGGGAATAGTGAGAGTGTTTGGTCTATTACAAACGTGGAACTTCTAACGAAGTTCTATAAAAATAAATCCAAGTAGTACAGTTTTGAATGTAAATATCTTTCAAAAAATGGCAAAGTATTTAAGAAAGAATTTAAATTGGAGGGGTTAAAACATTCGCATAAACAAACCGACTTCATGGAAGTCGAACGTTTGTAATCTACTAATCAACCAAAACACGCAGCACATCAGCGATGTGCCACAAAGTAAACACCTTACAAGTTGTGCCACTACGCTGTAGTGGAGGCTTTTATGTGTTCAGTGTTTCTTACAAACGTGGAAATTCTAACGAAGTTCAAATGAATATGGTTGAACTTAAAAGAATAATCCAGACATAAGACTAAATAGAAATACTCAAACCGACTTCATAGAAGTCGAACGTTTGTAACCCAACAATCACCCAAAACACGCAGCACATCAGCGATGTGCCACAAAGTAAACACCTTGCAAGTTGTGCCACTACGCTGTAGTGGAGGCTTTTATGTGTTCAGTGTTTCTTACAAACGTGGAAATTCTAACGAAGTTCAAATGAATATGGTTGAACTTAAAAGAATAATCCAGACATAAGACTAAATAGAAATACTCAAACCGACTTCATAGAAGTCGAACGTTTGTAACCCAACAATCACCCAAAATAGGCAGCACATCAGCGATGTGCAACGAGAAGAGGATTTTATTTAAAATAAAAAAAACCGCAGCAAAAATAGCTGCGGTTTGAATTCATAATTTATAATTCACAATTCATAATTATTTTAAAAGCATCATTTTTTTACTTGCGTTAAAATTACCTGCTTTAATAGTGTAAAAATAAACTCCTGAAGATAATCCGGTACCATTAAATTGTATTTGGTAAGCTCCGGCTGATTTTTCTTCATTTATTAAATTTGCTACTTCTTTACCTAAAATATCATAAACTTTTATGCTAACGTTTGATTTTTCATTTATTGCATATTTTATAATAGTAGAAGGGTTAAAAGGATTAGGGTAATTTTGTTCTAAGCTAAAAGAAGAAACACTTGTGTTTGAAGTTAATTCTTCTTCAACAGGAGTAATTCCAGCCATATATGTTTTTAAAATTAAACCTTCTGAACCAACAGCAAATCCGGTTAATTCATCGGTAAAAGTAAGATCAAAAGGAATTTTTGATAAACCATCCTTTATTATTTCCCAATTAGTTCCGCCATCAGTAGTTTTCATAATAACAGTACCGCAAGCGGCATATCCGGTTAAACTATTAACAAAATAAATTGAATTAATCCAAGATGAAGAACCTGCTGAGGCTGCAATTGACCATAACGAATCACCGGAACCGGTAGTTTTACGTATATAACCATAACTGCCGCCGGCAAAACCTGTAGAATCGTCTGTAAAACATACCGTTTCGTAAGAATCCCAAGGTGAATTTAAAGAAGTCCAGGTTAAACCCAAGTTGGTTGATTTAAGCATTTTTCCTTGTTCACCAGCAATATATAATACAGAATTACTGCCTAAATATATATCTTTTAAAAAAGCTGTTGTGCCTGATGTAATTGTATTCCAAGATGTTCCGGCATCAGTTGTTCTTAAAATTAATCCTTCATTGGCAACTGCTAATCCTATATTTTCATCAATAAATAGGATATCCACAAAACCTTGTGTTGATCCATTAAAAGATGTAAACCAATTTGTTCCGCCGTTAGTGGTTTTAACAATTAAACCTAAATAACCACAAGCATAACCAACCGTATCATTTGTAAAATTAATTCCAAATAGAGTTGAGCTTCCTCCGGTTGTTAAAGTGTTCCATGTTAACCCGGAATCTGTAGTTTTAATAATTGTTGCATTATCACCGGCTGCATAACCAATATTAAAAGAAGGGAAATCAACAGCTCTAAAATTAACATTAATTGGACTTTGTATTGTAACCCAACCGTCAGTAACTCCGTTTCCGGTAAATTTATATATTGTTCCGCCATACCCAAAGGTATAACCAAAATTTTCATCAAAAAAGATTAATGAATTTTGTGATCTATTGCAACGTATTCTTTCTGTAAATGTTTGACCGCCGTCAAAAGTTTCATAAATTGATAAACCGGCACTTACCCATCCATGAGTTTCACTCAAAAAAACAATATAGTAAACAGCAGAGATTGCAGAACCTGTTGGAGAGGGCATTACAAACCAGTTTTCTCCAGCATCAGTAGTTTTTAAAAAAGTACCTTTTCCGCCGACGGCAAATCCTAAATTTTTGTTATAAAAACTAATATTATAAAGTTGTTCTGTTGTATTTGATACTTTTTTTACCCAATCATTACCGCCGTTAGTAGTTTTAAAGATTTGTCCGCTAAAATCGCAAATAAAACCTGTAAATTCATCAGTAAAACAAATAGACTGTAAATCTCCGGTAGTACTGATAGGAATTGTTATCCAAGTTTCGCCATCATCATTTGATTTTATTATTGTACCATTATATCCAACAGCAAATGTTAAATTATCATTCACATATAAAATGTCAACTAACTGTGTATTAACAGTAGATGTTTTTTTTATCCAGCTGAAACCGTTATCTGTAGATTTGTGAATAGATCCATTGCCGCCGCAAACTAATAATGTTCCATTTGAAGCTCTGTCGATGTCGCTAAGAAGATAATTTGCACCTAAATAAGTAGTTAACCATGTAGTACCGCCATCTTTTGTAGAGTATACATTACCGCCAACTCCAACAAAATATCCTGTATTTGGAGTAATAAATTTAGCCCCATAATAATCTTTGTCATTGGGTGCTGTTAATTGTGTCCATGTTCCTGTTTGTGCAAATAAATTACTAAAAAATAATAGAATACCTATAAGTGAAGTAAAATACTTCATTTGTCCTCCAAGTTAAAAAAGTCTGTGGTTGCTCAATTCGATTATGCAAGATATTAAATAGGGATTCAAATTCCAAGATAAATTAATAGGGTTGACTTTTAGGTGATTTTAATCACAAGAATTTATGATTATAGGCAAAAAAAAGGAGGGGAAAACCCCTCCTTACAAAATTTGTTAGGATAACTTAAACATTATTGGAATAACAACTGTGCATTTAACAGGTTTGCCTTTAAGTAATGCAGGTTTAAATTTTACTTGTTTAATAGCATCCATTGCGGATTCATCACAACCGGCACCAACACCTTTTAAAATTTGGGTATCTATAACTTTACCGGTTTCATCAATAAATACTTTTACTAAAACTTTTCCTTCTATACCTGCTTTTTTAGCTAAATCAGGATAAACAATATATTTTACTAATTCACCCATTCCGCCAATAAGTTCAGGTTGAACTTCGGGAGTTGCAGAATATTCACCATATTTACTATCCAATTGACTGGTTGTTTCTAATTCGGTATTAATAATTTTCCAGTTATCAATTACTTTTCCGCTTCCGTCAAACGAAATATAAATAAGCGAAGTAACAAATGAATTAACAGTTTTTCCGGCTACTTTTGCAGGCTGATATTTTAATTGACTATAAACTTTTTTAAATTTATCAATTTCATTTAACAAATTTTTAGTCTCAAATTTGCTGCTTCCGCCATACATAAACCCTAAATGTTTACAACTTCCATCATCTAATAAAGCTACTGAAATTTTAAAAATGTGTTTGCCTTCACCTAATTTAGAAAATAAAGACTGTTCGTCAAATTCGGTATCAACAAGTTTTAAAATCTCATTGTCATTCGTAATAATGCTTGCTTTTTGGTCAACTAAAGCAGGATTTATAAATACATTATCATTTGAGCAGGTGTTATTCCCGCAGCCGGTATTTAATACCATTAATAATAACATTGATAAAACTAAAAATTTGAAACGCATGATACACCTCTTGTTAGTTTATTATTATTTCTTTATCAAAACTTGTTTTAACTTCAACAGCGGGAAATGAATTTAACAACAGTTCTATTTTTTTATTTTGTTCGTTTACTTTATTAATTGTTTGATTAATGTCTTGTTTAAAGCGGATATTTTCTGTGATTAATATGTACGAAAAAAGAACAATGATAATTGAAAATGCAAAAGAAAATCCAAAGAATAAATTTTTATTTGATTTTTTTACTTCTGTACCTGTTAACTTAATTGAATTAAAAATTAATTTATCCAAATTAGAAGGGTAATCTTCTTTATTTAGCTGCATAATTTTTTTTGAACTTGTACAAACTTTGTAATATTTCCTTAACTCTTCATCTTCTGAAAGAGCTAAAAACATTAATTTTTCATTGTCAAAAGCTAACTCGCCATCAATATATTCATTTATGTATTCTTTTATTTTTTCGGTTTCCATTTTGTTTACCTTTATTCATTTATTCTTTTAGCAAGTATTTTAATTAATTTGTTACGAGCCTTAAATAAACGTCCTTTTACTAATTCTTCATCAATATTTAATAATTGTGCTATTTCTTTATAACTTAATTCGCCATATTCCTTTAATAAAAATATTTCCTTTTGTTCAACAGGAATTTTTTCCAAAGCTATTTGTACTATCTGTTTTAATTCCTTAAGTTCATAATTTTGCAGCAAATCTTCATTTGAGCCAATTTCTATAGTTTCACCATCTTCATCTTCAATACTAATTAATTTTTCAAGTTTTTGTTTTTCACGGTAATAAGTATAAATTAAATTACGTGTTGTTTTAAAAATCCAAAAAATTATACTGTTTTTATTTTTAATAAGCGGAAAATTTACATACAATTTTAAAAATACATCTTGAACAATGTCTTCGGCTATATCTCTATCATTTACCATTTTTAAGGTAAAATTAAAGACTTTAGCTTTGTATTTGTTATAACACAATGTAAAATCAATTATTTGTTCAAATTTGTTCAAAACCAATTTTCCGCGTTTATATTGCTTTTAATACAATAGATGCAATAATTATTAAAATGTTTCGGTAAAATAATAAAATATTTAAATTATTTTTAAATATCATTATGTGTTGGCTAAAATTAAGGTGAAAATTGATCTTTGTGATTAGGATTCCAGTAAAACAGGTGTTTTATATTATTAGCAGGTTATATTATATTCAAAACAAATTTGTAATTTACATCTCTTCAAAAGGGTGGATGAACGAAACCCAAAGCACTTCGGCAGCTTTTTTACTGTTTATTTGATTATAAGTAAAACCGATACGATTATTAAATTTACCCATATTGGAAATATTTAAAAATACATGTTCGGCATTATCATCAACAGTTATCCATTGGTTAAAGCGGTTATCACTTGTCATTTCCTGGTAATTTTCGGAATAAGCAATACTGCGGAAATTGGTAAAAGGGGAAAACTTATCGCGCGCCCATATTTTGCATTTGCATTTTAATTCGCCCTTATAGAATATTTTGCATGCAAATTTTTCGTCAAGTGATTCAATAAAACTTACCTCAACATTAGGTACTTTTTCGTTAAATACCATTAAAGCGGTTTTAAAATATTTTTGAATGTCAGTAAATGAATTTGTAACAAAGCTATTTTTTTGATCCTCGGTAAATTTAACTTTTAGCTTTGGAATAGGAATTTCAGCAAAATCCATAGTTGAACTGGAAAAAACAAGATCATACTGGTTCATTTCTCCTTCATTGCCGGATTCATGACTCCACAACAATTTATATAATTCCATGTCGCCATAATCTTTAGCAAGCGGAAGTAAACCTAATGGAATGGCTTTAAAATGTTTTGTTTCCTCTTGAAATAAAAAATTATAAAACGCGCGGGAACAATAAACACTATTTTCTTCAGTAACCGGTTCAATACGGGCTGCAGTGTCAACCCCGCTTCCAAAAACATCAAATACAAACCCTTTTTCTTCTTTTAAGCTTATTTTTTGAAGATGTATTCCAATACGGATTGATAAATTGCTTTCAAAACCTAGTTTTTTCCAGTTAGTGGTTTTAATATCGTCTCGTATTTTAAGAGCAATATCGGCCATATCAAGATAATCGTAACTGCAAATTAATACTCCGTCACCCATACTTTTGTAAAAAAAATGGTTGCTGTCGTTTAATAAATGCATTTTAATATTGTCAAACTTGTCGGCTATAATTTCCTTTAAGCTGTCACTTTTTACTTTGGAAGAGCCTTTAATATCTGCAAATAATATTGATGCAATTACGGATTTTGTTTTCATACATTATTTAAGCTATTTAAGAAATATAAATTAATAAAAAAATCCAAATAACAAAATATTTTTTATTAATTATTAGGGTGGGTATGATGCAGATCACTTGAATTTATGTAAAAATCCAATAAATTGTAATGTTATATAACAATTGTAATCATAGCGTTTTTAATATTTCTAATCTTAGTTGCTAAGATAATTAAATTGCAAAATATTCAATATTAATATTAAACTTCATTTTTTTTACTCAATTTTTGATAATTAATACAAATTATCTTATTTTACGTTATTAAAAATTCAATTAACCATAAATACATGGAGGACCTTAATGGGTTGGCTTTCAGAAAGCTTAAATTCTTCGATAGGTAAAAAAATAATTATGGCTGTTACGGGTTTGTTCTTAATAATGTTTTTGACTGTGCATTTTTTAGGAAATTTAACTCTGTTCGCTAATGATGGCGGAATAGCGTTTAACAATTATGCAAAACTTTTACGCAGTATGAAGTTTACGGTAATTTTTGAAGTTGGACTGGGTTTGCTGTTTGTTTTTCATATATTTAATGGATTAAGATTATGGCTTGAAAACAAAAAAGCACGTCCAATTAATTATACTGTAAAAGGAATACGGAAAAACACTACAATTTTTTCGCGTACAATGATTATAACAGGTTCAACGGTATTTATCTTTTTGGTAATTCATTTATACAGCTTTTTTGTAAAACATACATTGCTGCATCAGGGTAATAGCATATTTGGCCTTGTAAAAACGGCTTTTATGGATCCAATTTATTCGTGGTTTTATGTATTGGCGGTTTGTTTTTTAGCGTTTCACTTAAATCACGGCTTCCAAAGCGCATTCCAAACATTCGGCTGGACGCATAAAAAATATACTCCTTTGGTAAAGTTTATTGGAGCTGCTTATGCTGTAATTATGGCAATCGGATTTTCTTCGATGCCTATTTATTTTTTATTCTTTTACGGAGGTAAATAATGGCAAATCTAAATTCAAAAATACCTGCCGGTAAATTGGAAGAAAAGTGGACAAACCACAAATTTAATATGAAACTTGTTAATCCCGCCAACAAACGAAAATATGATATTATTGTTATAGGATCAGGATTGGCAGGAGCTTCGGCAGCTGCAACACTTGGCGAACTTGGTTATAATGTTAAAGTTTTAACTTATCACGATAGTCCGCGCCGGGCGCATAGCATTGCCGCACAAGGTGGTATAAACGCAGCAAAAAATTATCAAAATGACGGCGATTCCGTTTATAGATTGTTTTACGATACAATAAAAGGGGGCGATTTTAGAGCCCGCGAAGCCAATGTTTACAGACTTGCGGAAGTAAGCAACAATATTATAGATCAGTGTGTTGCGCAGGGTGTTCCGTTTGCGCGCGAATACGGCGGTTTACTTGATAACCGTTCATTTGGCGGTGCCCAGGTTTCCAGAACGTTTTACGCAAAAGGACAAACAGGCCAGCAGTTATTACTTGGTGCTTATAGTGCGTTAAGCCGTCAAATAAATTTGGGTACTGTAAAAATGTATACCCGCCGCGAAATGCTTGAATTGGTAGTTGAAGACGGTATTACAAAAGGAGTAGTAGCCCGTAACTTAGTTACCGGCGAAATTGAAAATTATTCGGCCCATGCTGTAGTTATGGCAACAGGGGGATATGCAAACGTATTTTTCCTTTCTACAAATGCAATGAACTGTAATACAACCGCAATTTGGCGTGCTCATAAAAAAGGAGCGTTATTTGCAAATCCTTGTTATACTCAAATTCACCCGACTTGTTTACCGTTACATGGCGAAAGTCAATCCAAATTAACCTTAATGAGTGAAAGTTTGCGTAACGACGGAAGAATTTGGGTTTCAAAATTAAAGGATGACAAACGTAAACCTAATGATATTCCCGAAAGTGACCGAGATTATTATCTTGAAAGAAAATATCCTTCGTACGGAAATTTATCACCCCGCGATATTTCTTCGCGCAGCGCAAAAGAAGTTTGCGATGAAGGAAGAGGTGCAGAAGGCGGAGACGCTGTTTATTTAGATTTTTCCGAATCAATTAATCGGTTGGGAAAAGCAGCAATTGAAGAAAAATACGGCAATTTATTTGATATATATCAAGTAATTACGGGTGATAATCCTTATCAAAGTCCAATGAAAATTTATCCGGCTCCGCATTATACAATGGGCGGATTATGGGTAGATTATAATTTAATGAGTAATATTCCCGGATTGTTTGTTTTAGGTGAAGCCAATTTTAGCGACCACGGCGCAAACAGACTTGGCGCAAGTGCTTTAATGCAGGGTTTGGCAGACGGTTATTTTGTTATTCCTTATACGATAGGGAATTATTTAGCTTCCGAAAAACCATCTTTGGCTAAAAGTGAAAGCGAAACATTTGTTAAAGTTAAGAATGAACTGATTGATAAAACCAATAAATTGCTTTCAATAAACGGTAAACGTACGGTTGATGATATTCATAAACAACTTGGCCGCATTATGTGGGATAAAGTTGGTATGGCCCGCAACGAAAAAGGTTTAAAAGAAGCAATTACTGAAATAAGCAATTTAAGAGAAGAGTTTTGGAAAAATGTTAAAGTTGTAGGCAAAGCCGATGACTTAAACCAAAACCTGGAAAGAGCCGGAAGATTAGCCGATTATTTGGAACTTGGCGAATTAATGGCTGTTGATTCGTTAAATAGAAATGAATCGTGCGGTGGTCATTTTAGAACCGAATATCAAACCGAAGAAGGCGAGGCATTACGTAATGATGATGATTATGCTTATGTTGCGGCTTGGGAATTTAACGACCTGGGTAAATGGACAATGCATAAAGAATCGTTAGATTATGAATTTGTTAAATTAGCCCAAAGGAGTTATAAATAATGAGTGATAATAAATTAAATTTAACTTTAAAAATTTGGCGGCAAACAGGTCCCAAAACCGCGGGCAGTTTTGTTGAATATAAAATTTCTATTTCACCCGATGCTTCATTTTTGGAAATGCTGGATGAAATTAATAATAATTTAGAGCGTGAAGGAAAAGAACCGATTGCATTTGAAAGCGACTGCCGCGAAGGTATTTGCGGTACTTGCGATTTGGTAATAAACGGACAACCTCACGGCCCAATTCCGCGTATTGCCACATGCCAGTTACACATGCGTAATTTTAAAAACGGTGAAACAATTTATGTTGAACCTTTCCGTGCAAAAGCTTTTCCTATTATGAAAGATTTAATTGTTGACAGATCGGCAATGGATAAAATTATTCAAGCCGGAGGATATGTATCAATTAATACAGGCGGAGTGCCCGATGCTAATTCAATTGCAATTCCACGACACATTGCCGCCGAAGCTTTTGACGCGGCTGCATGTATTGGATGCGGTGCTTGTGTAGCGGCTTGTAAAAACGCATCGGCAATGTTGTTTGTAAGCGCAAAAGTATCACAATTTGCTTTATTACCACAAGGCCAAATTGAAAGATACAAACGTGTTGAAGCTATGGTTAAAACTATGGATGAACTTGGTTTTGGCAGCTGTACTAATACTTACGCCTGCGAAGCGGAATGTCCAAAAGGTATCTCCGTTAAAAACATTGCCCGCATGAACAGGGAATTTTTTAGCGCAAAAGTTAAAAATTAAAATTAAGGAACTCACCCCGTCTGAAAATCAGCCGGGCGCAGCCCCTAATTCCCCCTCTCTAAAAAATAGAGGGGGAATTAAAAAAATAGTATCCCAAACTAATCAATATCATCTGTGTTCCATTGTTTTAGCTTTAATTAACAAACCATGGAACACTGATACCACGGATTTAACTGATTTACGCTGATTATAATTATTCTTATCTGTGGTTATCTGCAAAATCAGCGTCATCTGTGTTCAAAAATTAAATTGTCTGAACCATGATTAAAAGAAAATTATGAATTATGAATTATTAATTATGAATGAAAAGATTGACTGAACCCGGCTTAATCGAAGAATAGGATGCTTATTTAACGGATTTACGCTGGTTTTTAATTATTGTTATCTGTGGTTATCTGCTTAATCGGTGTTTTCTGTGTTCAAAAATTAAATTGTCTGAACTGTGATTTATGGATTAAAGGATTGGCATGATTAAAAATTGTCTGAACTATGATTTATTTGATTTTTGTGATTAATATGATTTTAAATATAAACAAAAAACATTGAACACTGATAACGCAGATTTATCGGATTTTAGATTATTGTTAATTTAATCAGTATTCAATGTTTTAATCCCGATGGGATGAAATTATTGTAGAATATACAAAAAACCAATGATATAGAACCCTGAAAGTGGTGACATTATAATTATGAATTATAAATTATAAATTATGAATTAAAAGATTGTAAAAAACATAATTTTATAAATAACCGAACGCTGATAACGCAGATTTAACGGATTTACGCTGATTAATAAATTTTTACCTGTGGTTATCTGCAAAATCAGCGTCATCTGTGTTCAAAAACTAAATTGTCTGAACCGGGATTAAAAGGAAATTATGAATTATAAATTATGAATTATGAATTAAAAGATTCTAAAAAACATAATTTTATAAATAACCGAACACTGATAACACGGATTTAACGGATTTACGCTGATTTTTAATTATTCCTATCTGCGGTTATCTTCCTAATCCGTGTTTTCTGTGTTTAATGTTTTAATCCCGACGGGATGGCATTATTGTAGGACAACCAAAAAACCCAAAACCCAGAACCCCGAAGGTGGTGACATTATAATTGTCTAAGCCCGATTTATGATTATTTGATTACCATGATTAAAAGGAAATTATGAATTATTCAGTTAGCAATTAAGTTGAACGCAAAATGGTCACAATATTAAAAAAAAGGGTAATGATTAAACAGCTAAAGCTGGAATAATTAAAAGTTCTTTGACAATATGAGCACCAGCCAGTACTTGTTTACCAAATTTTGTCAGATAATATTTGTAAGTATTTTTAACCTTTTTAATAATCTTGTGAAGTAAAAGCCGCTTAATGATCTGTGAAGTTTGATGTGGTGAAAATGTATTATTGAGTTTATTTCTAATATCTTTATTCCTAAACCCATTAATATTAAATTCGCCTGCATCAGTAGCCAATAATATTTGTGCTTCAGTAGGATCAAAAAGGTTAAATCCTCTTGAAGAACGACCATTATCGTTAACTTTTTGGGACAGTTTATCAATGTTCTTTTTCCCTTCCGAATAATCATCAAAAGTGGCTATGTAATCTAAATAGCGAAAATTAGCAGCTTGACAACACTTGCAGAGATCAAAAAGACTATAAATTGATTTCTTCATATCAGCTAATTTCCTGACTTGTTTACCATCTCTTTGCGATACCATACGGTAGATTTTAAATTCAGTAATTTTGTTAATTGTGGTTTCGATACGCAAAATATTTTTACCTTTGTTATACATCTTTATACTATTTACACCCATGTGGTGTTTAATCCGAGTTCCTTGGATTTGTAGATTAAAATTACCTCCAACATCTTGTTTGTACTTTGGAGCTAATTTCCTTGAAAAGAAAGTAGCTACATTGCCAGGTTTCACAGCGTGAATGCAATTAATTACTAATTGGTCGTAAAGTAGTTGTAATTCGTTATCATTGTTAAAAATAATATCTGTTGAATATTCGGCTTGAGAAATAGTCCAACGATAGACCTGTTTAGTTTCTTCTAAAAAGGGAATATATCTTTTTATTATTGCATCAAGAGAAGCATGAATATCTTCTGCACGAATATCATTGCTTAATTTATTTGCAAGGTCATAATCACTAATAAAAGAGAATGCATTATCTTCCATTTTAAAACTAATATTATTTGCTTCTAATTTGTTGGCAAGATAATTATGTCCATTCATATAGAATTGAATACGAAAAGGAATGTATGTTGGGATTCTAATAAAGCAAAGTCCAAATTGGCGGTCGATAAAGTATATGTAATAATGCAGACATTTACTTGTAACATAAACAAGGGAACATTTATTATTCGCTTTATCATAATTTTCTTTATAACAATCGCAAATTTCCATTGAAGAATAGATTTGAACTATTCCTTCTTTATTTCCGCGTTTCAGTAAAATTTGTTGGATATGATATTCTTTATCAAATCGTTTCGGGCTGTTAATATGTACGATATGGCAATTGTTTTCTAAGGCAACTTTTTCAATACGGGCACGCACTGCATTATTTTTGCCAAATGCATATGCCCTATATTCTGTTATCTTAATACCCTGGGTTATTAGGAATGAATTTATACTGTAAGGGCAGCCCCATGCGCTTAAGGAACCTTGAATAATAACCCTGTCCAAACAATTGACCGTGCCGGCAATTTTGCTTTGGTTATTCAAATGGAAATCCGAGCTTGTCTCTGCCATTGTTCTGCTCACATTTGTTTGTTAATTTGAATTTACAAATATATGCTTTTTTTTTGGTTCCGGCTTGTCCGGCTTATGAATTATTAATTATGAATGAAAAGATTGCAAAAAACATAATTTTATAAATAACCGAACGCTGATAACACGGATTTAACGGATTTACGCTGATTTTTAATTATTCCTATCTGTGGTTATCTTCCTAATCCATGTTTTCTGTGTTTAATGTTTTAATCCCGACGGGATGGCATTATTGTAGGACAACCAAAAGACCCAAAACCCAGAACCCCGAAGGTGGTGACATTATAATTGTCTAAGCCCGATTTATGATTATTTGATTACCATGATTAACAGGAAATTATGAATTATGAATTATTAATTATTCAGTTAGCAATTAAGTTGAACGCAAAATGGTCACAATATTAAAAAAAAGGGTAATGATTAAACAGCTAAAGCTGGAATAATTAAAAGTTCTTTGACAATATGAGCACCAGCCAGTACTTGTTTACCAAATTTTGTCAGATAATATTTGTAAGTATTTTTAACCTTTTTAATAATCTTGTGAAGTAAAAGCCGCTTAATGATCTGTGAAGTTTGATGTGGTGAAAATGTATTATTGAGTTTATTTCTAATATCTTTATTCCTAAACCCATTAATATTAAATTCGCCTGCATCAGTAGCCAATAATATTTGTGCTTCAGTAGGATCAAAAAGGTTAAATCCTCTTGAAGAACGACCATTATCGTTAACTTTTTGGGACAGTTTATCAATGTTCTTTTTCCCTTCCGAATAATCATCAAAAGTGGCTATGTAATCTAAATAGCGAAAATTAGCAGCTTGACAACACTTGCAGAGATCAAAAAGACTATAAATTGATTTCTTCATATCAGCTAATTTCCTGACTTGTTTACCATCTCTTTGCGATACCATACGGTAGATTTTAAATTCAGTAATTTTGTTAATTGTGGTTTCAATACGCAAAATATTTTTACCTTTGTTATACATCTTTATACTATTTACACCCATGTGGTGTTTAATCCGAGTTCCTTGGATTTGTAGATTAAAATTACCTCCAACATCTTGTTTGTACTTTGGAGCTAATTTCCTTGAAAAGAAAGTAGCTACATTGCCAGGTTTCACAGCGTGAATGCAATTAATTACTAATTGGTCGTAAAGTAGTTGTAATTCGTTATCATTGTTAAAAATAATATCTGTTGAATATTCGGCTTGAGAAATAGTCCAACGATAGACCTGTTTAGTTTCTTCTAAAAAGGGAATATATCTTTTTATTATTGCATCAAGAGAAGCGTGAATATCTTCTGCACGAATACCATTGCTTAATATATTTGCAAGTTCATAATCACTAATAAAAGAGAATGCATTATCTTCCATCTTAAAACTAATATTATTTGCTTCTAATTTGTTGGCAAGATAATTATGTCCATTCATATAGAATTGAATACGAAAAGGAATGTATGTTGGGATTCTAATAAAGCAAAGTCCAAATTGGCGGTCGATAAAGTATATGTAATAATGCAGACATTTACTTGTAACATAAACAAGGGAACATTTATTATTCGCTTTATCATAATTTTCTTTATAACAATCGCAAATTTCCATTGAAGAATAGATTTGAACTATTCCTTCTTTATTTCCGCGTTTCAGTAAAATTTGTTGGATATGATATTCTTTATCAAATCGTTTCGGGCTGTTAATATGTACGATATGGCAATTGTTTTCTAAGGCAACTTTTTCAATACGGGCACGCACTGCATTATTTTTGCCAAATGCATATGCCCTATATTCTGTTATCTTAATACCCTGGGTTATTAGGAATGAATTTATACTGTAAGGGCAGCCCCATGCGCTTAAGGAACCTTGAATAATAACCCTGTCCAAACAATTGACCGTGCCGGCAATTTTGCTTTGGTTATTCAAATGGAAATCCGAGCTTGTCTCTGCCATTGTTCTGCTCACATTTGTTTGTTAATTTGAATTTACAAATATATGCTTTTTTTTGGTTCCGGCTTGTCCGGCTTATGAATGAAAAGATTGACTGACCCGGCTTAATCGAAGAATAGGATGCTTATTTAACTGATTTACGCTGATTATATTTATTCTTATCTGTGGTTCTCTGCCTAATCCGTGTTTTCTTTGTTCCATTGTTTTTGATTTAATTAACAAACCATAGATCTCTGATAACACGGATTTAAATGATTTACGCTGATTTTTAATAATTAAATCTATGGTACTCCAACTAATCAATCCTATTTGTGTTCCATTGTCTTTTAATTTTTCTATAATTTGGGTTATTATTGTTAATAAATTATTGATTTGTTATTATTTTCTGTTTAAGTTTATAAACTGCTAATAATTATTAAGGATAAAATTATATGAGTTTTTTATGTACAATTGGGTTTCATAGTTGGGATGGTTGTAAATGTAAAGAGTGCGGCAAAAAGTTGACAAATCAAAAAAGACTTTCATTTATTGTAAAAAATGATAAGGACTTTGCCATTCGCGCTGAAGCGGTAACCAAAATTAAAAGTCAAATTAAACTTGTTGATGTTGCAAATAATGATACGGATTGGAATGTTAGAATAGAAGCGGTAAAAAAAATAACGGATGAAACCGCACTTGCCGAAATTGCCAAAAATGATGACAAAAAAATAGTCCGCGATACTGCCGTACATAAAATAATAGATGAAAAAATACTTACCGATATTGCCAAGCATGCTAAAATTGCTGAAGTCCGTAAAGAGGCGGCAATTAAAATTACAAATCAAACAGAACTGGCGGACATTTTAAAAAGCGACAAAAACGCCGAAGTTCGTGAAACTGTAATAAATAAAATAACAGATCAGGAAGTACTGGCATACGCCGCAAAAAATGATGATAAAAAAACCATTTGTGAAACAGCGGTACACAAAATAACAGATGAAAAAATATTGGCCGATATTGCTAAAAATGCTAAAAACGCGGATTTGCGTAAAAAAACAGTAAAACAAATAACAGATCAAGCCGTATTAGCCGGAATTGCAAAAAACGATACGGACTTAAAAGTACGTGAGGAAGCGGTAAAAAAAATAACGGATCAATTTGTTTTATCCGAAATTGCCAAAGGTGATAAAAACTGGGGAATACGTAAAGAAGCCATAAATAAGTTAACTAATCAGACCGTACTTGAAGAAATTGCAAAAAATGTTAATGAAGATTCGTTACGCGAAGAAGCGGTAAAAAATATTACTAATCAAAACATACTTAATAATTTTGCAAAAAACGATAAAAGAATGTTTGTTCGTTTGGAAGCGGTAAAAAAAATTACTGATTTAACTATTCTTTTGGATGTTGCAAAAAATGACGAGGATCCATTAGTTTGTGAAGAAGCAAAAAAAAGAATTATGAATTATAAATTATAAATTAAAAGATTGTCTGAACCATGATTAAAAGAAAATTATGAATTATAAATTATTAATTATGAATGAAAAGATTGTAAAAAACATAATTTTATAAATAACCGAACGCTGATAACACGGATTTAACGGATTTACGCTGATTAATAAATTTTTATCTGTGGTCATCTGCAAAATCAGCGTCATCTGTGTTCAAAATCTAAATTGTCTGAACCATGATTAAAAGAAAATTATGAATTATAAATTATAAATTATGAATTAAAAGATTGTAAAAAACATAATTTTATAAATAACCGAACGCTGATAACACGGACTTAACTGATTTATACTGATTTTAATTATTCCTGTCTGCGGTTATCTGCTTAATCCGTGTTTTCTGTGTTCCATTGTTTTCCCAAATCATAGAACGCTGAAAACGCAGATTTAACGGATTTACGCTGATTTTTAATTATTCCTATCTGTGGTTATCTGCCTAATCTGTGTTATCTGTGTTCAAAAATTAAATTGTCTGAACCATGATTTATTTGATTTTTGTGATTAATATGATTTTTGATATTCGTTTAATTATGAATATTATTTAGTAAAAAAATATTATTGGTTTTAATCCCGACGGGATGGCATTATTGTAGGACAACCAAAAGACCCAAAACCCAGAACCCCGAAGGTGGTGACATTATAATTGTCTAAGCCCGATTTATGATTATTTGATTACCATGATTTAATTTATCCCATCTAAACAAAAATCATAGAACACTGATATCACGGATTTGGCTGATTTACGCTGATTTTTGATTATTCCTATCTGTGGTTATCTGCCTAATCTGTGTTATCTGTGTTCAATTGTTTTGACTTTGATTAATAAATAATGGAACGCTGATAACGCAGATTTAACTGATTTACGCTGATTTTTAATCCGTAACTCCGCAAAATTTACGTAATAGGCATGTTAAGTTTTTTCATAAGAGCTTCAACTTTAGAAGGGATTTCAGCTAATCTAAATTTATTATTTATCCTAATCATCTTTATAGCATCAACAATAGTAAGAATATCATTTGGTGAATATCTGGTAATCAAATTATATTTTTTTAAGTTTCTATAAAGTGCATAATACAATCGCATTGCTAAAAAATTGATAAACATCCAGCCTTCAAGAGATTCTTCCTTTTGCATATATGTTTTATCCGCATTAAGAATATTTTTAAAAGCATCAAATAAAACCTCTATATTTACACGTGATTTGTAGTTCTCATATAACTCTGCAGGATCTTGCTCTTTTATGTTACTCAATAATGTGAGGGTACCAAAAGTTTGTTCTTTCCTTTTATATTCTTCAACTGTATATCCCTCATATTCGGCATCAATTCTCATGAGATAATCTTGTGATTCCTCAACTTTTAGATGCTCGTCAAAAAAAATAGTCACCCATTTATCCTGAATCTTATAACGGTTATACCAAATATACTTGTCCTGAAACCTGAAAAATCCGGTGTTATCATCCTTTTCCTTTTTTCCAAAATCCGAATAATGAATAAGGTTATTATTGCGACGCAATGGAATAATGAATTGGAATCTTTCTTTCTCTAATAATAACAAGTTGTTCTCTGAATAAAACCCTTTATCCACAACAATAATTGCATCTTGTATTCCACTCTCCTCAATGCATATCTTAAAAGCTTTAACCTCTCTAATATTTCCCGGAACAAGGCGATAATAAACCGGCATCATTAATTCAGATGAGAAGATATAAAGCATGTTAACTTGTGGTCGAAATTCTCGCTGACTATTATAACCGGGTAAGTTTATATTTAATTGATCCGATTCGGAAAAAACATTAGTACTATCGGCTAACAAAAAGTTTTTTCCGGCAAATATAGCTTTTTTGAATTCAATTATTTTTTCTCTTTGTAGACCGATGGTAAATAATAAGTTAGAATATGTTTTTTCTGAAACGTTTAAATCCCATTGTTGAGTAAAATAGTTCTCTTGTAAGTGAAATGGAATCATTTTAAGATGTGTTTTGTGAACGATTCTAAGAACTGCAAGAATAAATATTTGTCGCCATAAATCAGGGAAAAACTTCTGTAATTGAGGTAGTTCTTTTTCCATTAGCTGCAAGCACAAAGCCGTTGGACCATAGTTCTTAACTGAGTGAGGTGCAGCCAGTTCCTCCTTAAGTACTTTTTTTTCTGAAGGAATAAATCCATCTGGCGTTACTTTGCCAAGAATGTCTCCTGTGATTTTCTTTGGTTTCTGTTTTTCCGGATTCCACTTGCTAGAAACGCCATATACATAATAAATTCCATTAATAAAGTGAATGGCACTATTTTCGGGTTTGTGTGCATAAACCCAATCTGGATACTTTTTTGCTAAACGAGGCATGGCATATTCCTTATTTAAGTAATATGAATTTAATAAAAAAATAACCGTAAGTAAAGTGTTTATTTACGGTTATCTAAAATATTTTTTCTCTATTACTTATTTTCTTCTGAGTTACGGATTAATTATTCCTATCTGTGGTTATCTGCTTAATCCGTGTTTTCTGTGTTCCATTGTTTTAACTTTAATTTACAACCCATAGAACGCTGATAACGCATATTTAACGGATTTACGCTGATTTTTAATTATTCCTATCTGTGGTTATCTGCATAATCTGTGTTATCTGTGTTCAATTGTTTTGACTTTGATTAATAAATAATGGAACGCTGATAACGCAGATTTAACTGATTTACGCTGATTTTTAATTATTCCTATCTGTGGTTATCTGCTTAATCCGTGTTTTCTGTGTTCCATTGTTTTAACTTTAATTTACAACCCATAGAACGCTGATAACGCATATTTAACGGATTTACGCTGATTTTTAATTATTCCTATCTGTGGTTATCTGCCTAATCTGTGTTATCTGTGTTCAATTGTTTTGACTTTGATTAATAAATAATAAAACGCTGATATCACGGATTTGGCTGATTTACGCTGATTTTTAATTATTCCTATCTGTGGTTATCTGCATAATCTGTGTTATCTGTGTTCAATTGTTTTGACTTTGATTAATAAATAATAAAACGCTGATATCACGGATTTGGCTGATTTACGCTGATTTTAATTATTCCTATCTGTGGTTATCTGCTTAATCGGTGTCATCTGTGTTCCATTGTTTTCCCAAATCATTGAACGCTGATAACTCGGATTTAACTGATTTACGCTGATTTTTGATTATTCCTATCTGTGGTTATCTGCTTAATCCGTGTTTTCTGTGTTCCATTGTTTTAACTTTAATTTACAATTCATAAAACACTGATAACGCAGATTTAACTGATTTACGCTGATTTTTAATTATTCTTATCTGTGGTTATCTGCCTAATCTGTGTTTTGTGTGTTCAATGTTTAAAATGACAAACAATCATATCAAAACAAACTCGTTAATTTATTATTTGCAAATCAAACAACTCAAAATTATTCTTTTGTAAAATTATTTTAATTATATTCCACAAGTAAAATTTAGGTTTTTTGGCAAACAAAGGATTTATTTATGAAAAATTGGTTTCTAGCAATTTTGCTTTTATTTTGTTTTTATAATATTAAAGCTCAGCAGGTAAATGTAAATTTAAATAACTCAAATGATACAAAAGCGGTTTTATATACTGTTTCGGGCGATAAACTTTCCTTAATTGATACCATCATAACAAAAGAAAAAGGGAAGTTTTTTATAAATTTAAATAAAAAATCTCCGGTTATAGGGTTATACAGACTAATATTTTCACCCAATAATTGGCTCGATTTTATTGTTGACGGTGAAGATATTGAATTACAAAGTGAAGCTTCCGCAATTTTGGAAAATATGCTGGTAATAAAATCCAACAGTAATAAATTATTTTTTGATTTTATTAAATTAAACAGAGATTACAAAACCAAAAACGAATTATTACAATTTGTAATGTCCCGTTTTCCTAAAAATGACGAATATTATGCAACTACAAAACTAAGATTAAATAAATTACAGGACGAATATTTATATTTTATTAATAGTGTTGTGGTTGAAAATCCGAACAAATTTATTGCCAAATATATTAAATCATCACAACTGCCAATAATAAATTATGAATTACCCGGTGAAAAACAGCTTGCTTATTTAAAAACAAACGGACTTGATAAAGTTGATTTTAGCGATGTATCACTTATTAATAGTGATGTGTTTACTAATAAAGCAATTGAATATTTAACTTTTTACCGTAATCCGCAATCAACAAAAGACCAGCTTGAAAAAGAGTTTACTGTAGCGGTTGATACAATATTAAATAAAGCAAAAGTAAACAGTATTGTATATCAGCAGTTGGTTGAATATTTAATAAAAGGGTTCCGGGATTTTGGTTTTGACGCTATTATTAATTATATGGTTGATAATTATGTAATTAAAGATGAATTATGTTTAGATGAAAAGTTGGAAACATCACTTGAAAGAAGAATCCAGCAATCAAAAAATTTTAAAGCCGGTGCTTCAGTTCCAAATTTGGAAATTCCTGATATTAATGGTAAAAAAATAAACCTAAATGATATAAAATCGGAAAAAACATTAATAATATTTTATGCAAGCTGGTGTCCGCACTGCCAAACTTTAGTGCCGCAAATATATGATTTGTATAAAAACCAAAAGCCAAAATTGTTTGAAGTTCTTGCCATTTCAATTGATACATCAAAAACAGACTGGCAAAAGGTTGTTAATACCAACAATTTGCAATGGTTAAACGGGTGTGATTTTAACGGCTGGAGCGGCAAAGGAGTAATTGATTATTATATTTATGCAACTCCATCGATGTTTTTACTTGATAAAAATAAAAAAGTTATCGGTTTACCATTAACATTGGATGATTTAAAAAATCTGTTATAAAAATAATTAATTATGCCTAACTGTTGAATATTAAACCAATTATAAACATTCAAATCTAATTTTAGGGCAATTAACGTTTAAAAATTGTATATTTGTATTTTAAAATTTAAACCCTCATATTTTTTTATTTATTTTTAGTTATATTTTCCGTTATCATACAACAAAAAATGTGTATAAATTATGTTTCAGCGTGAGATTAAATTTATTTACGATTTTACGGTAAATAAAATCAAAAGAATAGGTGCTTATGTTACCTATGATGAGTTGGTAAGTGCTGATATCCATCCTGCTATTTTACAATATATAGCCGGTGAAATAAGTTACATGATATTTGAGGATAGACAAAAATTGCTGAAAGAATCGGTTTTTGATTATTCAGGTAAAAATGTAATGAATTTATTTAGATTAATTGAGGACGAACTTAAAAAAACAAAAAGATTTGATGCCGAACATATTGCGCGAATTGTAATGTATGCGGTTTCATTTAATATTAATCATTTGGTAAAACCTCAATGGACGCTGACACGTTTTATTTTCGAAAAGGAAGAATCCAAAACAATTGCCGAAATAAAACAGCTGTTAAATTATGTTTATTATTACGATTATATTAACTCAATTTTAACTTCATATTTTAATAAGAAAAAATTAATTTCTATAAGCAAAACAGATTTTGAAGAATTGCTGGTTAAAGTAGATAACATTGGAATGGATAATTATTTACCCGCTATTATAGAAAATAATTTAGATGGTGTTGCCGATTTTTTTAATATTGGCGGTATTAACAAAACAAAAATTCACTTAACGGCTTTCGAGTTGTTTTTGGGTGAAAAAAATCTATTGGAATATATTCTTTTATTAAAAGAACATTATGGTGATGACTTAAAGGTTAAAGTAGAATTACGTGATTTGCAGTTATTAATTAAAAACAACCCAATTCAAATGTTGGTTGAAAAACAAAAACAGATGGAGCAGAGGGTAGTACAAAAAACAATAATTCCGGAAAATCTTTTAATCAAAACCGAACCAAAAACAGAAGAACAAGGTAAATATTTTGTTAATCCAAATATAGTAACTGATGAAAACAAAATTAATAAAGAAATAATTATTGATAATAATATTGTAACCGATGAAATTAAACCTGAAGACAATAAAGTTATTAAAGAAGAGATGAATAATATTGAATCGAGTATTTCTAATATTGAAGAAAATTTGGACAATATTGATTCAAGTATAACAAATATTAATGAAGAAGTTAAATTAATTGATGATCTGAATTTTATTGATAATAAAATTGTTATTAATAATGAAGAAGAATTAAACTTGGATAAATTCGTTCCGGTTGTTGAAGAAGAAAAAGTGATAGAAGATAACATTGGTTATGACCAAATTAACGTTACAGAGGAAGAAATATTTACGCAAACAAATGAATTAAACGTAAATAATTCTGCTGAGTTAAATAATAACTATAATAATACAATTAATGATAATTTGGAAGAAATAAAAGAAGAAATTGAAATATTTGAAATACCCGAAACAAAAGACGACTATGATTTTGAAGATGTAATTGAAGATGAAGATGTTAATGAGGAATTGGAAAACGAAGATAAATTATTGAGTGTAGATGACATTATTACCGACACAATGAATGATAAAATTTCTGATGTTGTTATTACTGAGGATACAAAAGAAAATTTGGTTGTTAATCAAAATACAGAAACAAATGAAGATGAATTTGAAGAAGAAATAAAGTTAAATTTTGCGGAAGATTTAGTTTCGGAAATAATTAATGAAGATTATATTATAAATACAGGAGAAAATCCGGTTATTGTTAGTAATAATATTATTGATGAATTAATTGACGATAAACCAAATTCGTTTAATATTGATATCAATGAACTGATAGACAAAAAAGAAATGAAAAAAATTGTTGAAGTAATATTTAACGATGATATAGAGGAATTTGCCGAAACAATAGAAAAAATGGGAAATTTTAGCCAAAAAGAAGAAGCTATACAGTTTATTGAAACATACTGTTATAATATTGGAATAGACAAAAATAAAAAAGAAACACAATTATTTAAAAATGTAATTACAGAGTATTTTAGCAAAAGGTGAATAAATGTTTATTGATGTTGCAGAAGTTAAATTAAAAGCCGGAAAAGGCGGAAACGGAGTAATAGCTTTCAGAAGGGAAAAATATGTTCCTAAAGGAGGCCCGTCAGGCGGAAACGGCGGAAGAGGCGGAAGTATTTATTTTGAAACAAATAATAATTTAACAACTCTGCTCGATTTTAGATATAATTTTAAGTATGAAGCCGAAGACGGAAATCCGGGCGGCTCTTCATTAAAAGACGGCAAATATGGTGATGATATTATTATCCAAGTTCCGGTTGGTACAATTGTTAAAGATGCTGAAACGGGTGAGATATTATTCGATTTGGATGAAAATGGGAAAAAAGTACTTGTTGTTTCAGGCGGAAGAGGCGGACGTGGAAATTCAAATTTTGCTACTCCTACTGTTCAAGCTCCCAGATATGCCGAAGACGGCAGACCCGGAGAAGAAAAAACCGTTCAATTAGAACTTAAACTTTTAGCCGATGTTGCTTTGGTTGGTTTTCCTAATGCCGGTAAATCCACACTTATTTCTGTTATTTCAGCGGCTAAACCAAAAATTGCAGATTATCCGTTTACAACTTTATCACCAAATTTAGGTATTGTGCAATATAAAGATTTTAAGACATTTATTGTTGCCGATATACCCGGACTTATTGAAGGTGCTCATCTTGGAAAGGGACTTGGAATACAATTTCTTAAGCATATTGAACGTACAAAAATACTTTTAATTCTTATTGATTCAATGAGCGAAAATTTTCAGGAAGATTTTGAAATTTTACGCAACGAATTAAAAAGTTATAGTAAAGTGTTAAGTAAAAAGAAAATTTTGGTCGGCTTTTCCAAAGTTGATGTTTTTGATGAAGATGGTATAAAAGAAATAAAAAGTAGAAAAATTAAAGGTTATAGAGGAAAACCTTTATTGTTTTCTTCAATATCGGGTTATGGAATTCAAGATCTTTTGGAAAACTTATGGAAACTCTTGAACGACTAAATAAAAACAGGCTTTTATTTAAAATTATTATCCTTTTTTTATTCAGTTTAATAACTTGTTTGGCTGCAATAACCTTTGGCAGCATAAAAATAAGTTACAGTGATGTTATAAATTTTTTAATTGGAAATAATCTTTCGGAAAACGAGTTATTTACTATTTTAAGTCTTCGGTTTTCCCGAGTAATGCTTGCTTTTTCGGTTGGGGCTGGTTTAAGTGTTACCGGAGCAGTTTTTCAATCCATTTTAATGAATCCGCTTGCCGAACCATATATACTTGGTGTTTCAAGCGGCGGTACGTTTGGAGCAATATTAGCAATTTTCCTTGGTTTTTCATTTTGGTATGTTACTGTTTTTGCCGGTATTGGTTCAATATTAATAATATTTTTAGTTTTTATACTTGGCAGCAGATTTGGCGAATTAGAACCAAATATCCTCATATTAACCGGAATAATGATTAGCGCGTTTTTTTCGGCTTTAATATTGTTGGTAATTACATTATTAAACGATTCATTAAGGACTGCTATCTTTTGGATGATTGGTAATTTGGCAAATGCCGATCCTAATACCGTAGTTTTTATTTTTCCAATAACATGTGTATTATCTTTTATATTAATGTTGTTTGCTCAAAAATATAATGTGCTTTCGTTAGGCAACGATAATGCAATAGTTTTAGGAGTAAATACCAGGTTTGTTAAAAACTTCAGTTATATTGTTGCAAGTTTATTAATCGGTTTTATAGTGTCAATAAGCGGAATTATTGGATTTGTGGGCTTAATTATACCGCATATATGCCGTATGTTATTTGGAAATGATAACAGAGTTATTATACCTACTTCCTTTTTTATAGGGGGCATGTATCTTGTAATTGCCGATACAATTGCCCGCACAATTTTATTACCTGCCGAAATTCCTGTTGGAGCAATAACCGCTTTGGTTGGTGCCCCTGTTTTTATCTTTTTATTACGTAAAAAATTTTACGAAATATAACAAAAGATAATCATCTTTTGTTAATCAAAAATTTGGGATTAATATATAATTTATATATTTTAATTTAGTGTCAAACAAAATAATGGGAGCAGTTAAATTGAAAAAGTTATTTGGTTTTTTTGTTATTGTTTTATTGGCAATTGTTGTATACAGCTGTGGAATTTTAAGCGGTGTTCATGTAGTGGAATTTTCTCCTACAGGTGAAGTTGGTTCATTAACCTCTTTTACAATTAAATTTTCGGAAGAATTAGCTCCCGCCAATAAACTGGATAATTGGCTTGATGATGAATTTGTTACTTTTGAACCAAAAATAAAAGGAAAATTTAAGTGGATTGATTCAAAAACATTAATATTTTCTCCCGAAGTGCCATTAAAACCTATGACAAAATATACGGCAAATATAAACGATGAAGTTTTGTTTAATACCGGAAAAAGCGGAAGTTTTGATAAATATGAATTTAATACTCCAATGTTTGATGCAAAAAAGATTGAATTCTTTTGGACTATGATTCCAAACCAAAATCATAAAATGAGTGTTCAGGCAAACTTAACTTTTACTTATCCTGTTGATCCCAAAACATTATATAAATATTTGAGCGTAGAAAAACAGGGTGATGAATTTAAAAAATATACAATAATAACAGAAGAAAATTCCGATGTTATTGCTATTAATTTTGGCGAAATCCAACAAACCGATAAAGAACAGGAATTTTCTGTTACCATAAATAAAGGGATGGTTTCTGTTATTGGTAAAAATGGAATGGAAGAATCAAGAACATTTGAATACAATTTACCCCCAATTTCAAAAATGGTTGTAACCGAAGTAACTTCCGGTTTTGACGGTTCCACAGGTTGGATTGAAGTGGCAACAACACAAACCGTTGATGAAAAACGAATTAAAGAATTTGTATTTGTAAAACCGGTAAACGATTTAATTTTTTATGTTAACGAAAACAGATTTAGAATTGAAGGTAATTTTAGCGCAATAACAGAAGTTGAATTATTAATAAAAAAAGGATTACCAAGCTTGTTTGGGGGATACTTAGAAGATGAATATACCCAGTCAGTATCACTTGTGGATTTATTACCATCAATAAACTTTTCCGATAAAAAAGGGAAATATTTAATGCTTTACGGTGAAAAAAATATTGAGGTAAATGCAGTAAATATGAATAAAGTTGAAGTTGAAGTTTCACAAATATTTAAAAATAATATTCTGCAATTTGTAACCAGATACGATTACATGTATGACTTTGAATATGATTACGGTTATAATGAAAATTATTATGTGGATGAACTTGGCAAGGCAATTTTCAAAAAACAAATTAAATTAAAGGATAGTCATAATTGGCTGCAAAAATTCAGTATAAATCTTAATGAAGCACTTAACCAAAAATTTAATGGAATTTATGTAGTAAATGTTTATGATGAAAACGACCGCTGGATTCAGGATTCAAAAGTGGTTGCTATGTCCGATTTGGGGATTATTGCAAAAAAATCGGAAAATGAAATGGTATTTTTTATTAATTCAATTGCTACAACCGAACCTATAACAGATGCAGAAATTGAAGTGATTTCAAGTAATAATCAAGTTATATTAACCGGAAAAACCGGTATGGACGGTGTTTGCAAAATAACCGGAGTAATAGAAAAAATTAAAGATTTTGTTCCGCGTTTGGTAATTGTAACAAAAGGAAAAGATTTAAATTATATTGATCTAAAAGAGACCCAAATTGAAACAAGCCGTTTTGATGTAGGCGGTAAAAAACTTGCCGAAAACTCGTTAACTTCGTTTGTTTTATTCGGATAGAAATTTATACAGACCCGGAGAGAAAGCAAATTTGGTTGGCATTATCCGCAATGATAAAATAAACACGGTTCGCGATATTCCGGTTATTGTAAAAATAATTAGTCCAAATGGTAAAGTGCTTGAAGAGTTTAAAAAAGATTTGGATGTACAGGGATCATTTGAAGTTAATTATTATATACCTCATTATGCTTTAACCGGAGGTTATATGGTTGAAGTTTATACAGGGGCAAAAGTATTAATTGGGTCTTATTCGTTTTCGGTTGAAGAGTTTGTACCCGATAAAATTAGGGTAAATATTAAAACTAATAAAGAAAAATATAAAATAAATGATCAAATTGAACATACTGTTGATGCCGAATTTTTATTTGGCGCAAAAGCCTCAAAATTAAAATATCAGTATAATTTACAATTTAAACATGTTCCTTTTGTAAGTAAAAAATATGAAAATTATAATTTTGCCAACAATTCGGTTCAAAATAATTATTTTGAAGGTTATAATTATAATGGGGAATTAAACGATAGCGGTAAAACTAATTTCAGCTTTTCAATTCCAAATACGTTTGGCGGAGGCGGAATTATTAAAGGTTATACATTTATAAGTGTATTCGATTTAACAGGCAGAACTGTAAATAGAGTAGCAACTTTTAATATTATTCCAAATGATTATTATTTGGGAATTTTATCAAAAGGGTATTATTTTAGTTCGAATTCGAATATAAATTTTAAAATTGTTGCTGTTAACGGTGATGATAAAGATTTGACTAATTTTCCGGTTACTGCAAAATTAATTAGATATGAATGGCAGACTGTATTAAAAAAAGATTACTCCGATAGATTTTATTATTCATCTGAAAAAAAAGCAATTGTTGAATGGGAAAAGGGAATATTATTAAACGGTGGTGAAACCAATTTTTCGTTTGCTACCAAAAACTCAGGTGAATATGAACTTCGATTAAGTAAACAAGGCGAAGAAAACAGTTATATTGTTAATTCGTTTTATACTTACGGCTGGGGTAACGCAACTGCTACATCATTTCATGTTGATAAAGAAGGGCGAATTGATATTGTGGCCGATAAAAAGAATTATGCTCCCGGCGAAAACGCAAAAATATTATTTACTACTCCGTTTTCCGGTAAAATGTTAATTACTTTTGAAAAAAATGGTGTATATGATTATAAATATGTTGAAGTTAAAAATAAATCATATCAGTTGGACTTACCTATAAAAGATGATTTTTTACCAAACGTATATATAACCGCAACATTATTTAAACCCCATTCAATCAGTGTAGAAACTCCATTTTTGGTTGGACACGGATTTGCATCAATTAAAGTAGATAAAATTTCAAACAAATTACCTATTACTATCATAGCACCGCAAAAAATTAAACCTAAAACCACTCAGGAAATTACTATAAAAACGATTTCGGAAAGGGATATTTATGTAACGGTTGCAGTAGTTGATGAAGGCATTTTGCAAATTAAAAATTATGTTACTCCCGATCCTTATAAATGGATGTACACCAAACAAACGCTTTCGGTAGAAAGTTATGATTTGTATAAATTATTATTGCCTGAAATATTAAAAATAACATCCTCAAGCGGCGGTGATGAATTAGCAAGTCAAATTGGTAAAAGAATGAATCCGATTAGAACTGATAGATACAAACTTATTAGTTTTTGGAGCGGTATTAAAAAGACAAATGGAGACGGTACCGTAAAAGTAAAAGTGGATATTCCTGAATATAACGGTGAACTTAGAGTAATGGCTTTGGCTTATTCGGGAAGCAGATTCGGATCGGGCGAAGCAAAAATTAAAGTTATGGATGATTTAATTATTGAACCCGAAATACCAAGATTCCTTTCGGCTAATGATTCACTTATATCCGTAGTATCACTTTTAAATACAACCAATAAAACAGGAAAAGTTACCCTAAACGTTAATACTGAAGGTTTATTATATGTAAAATCAAAAAAACAATTTTATGTAGAAATTCCGGCTAATGGTTTAAAACAAGTACATATTGGCTTTAAGGCTGATTCGAAAGTTGGAAATGCAAAAATAAAACTTAGCGCAACAGGTTATGCAAATGTAAATCAAACAATTGATATTGGTATTCGTCCGCTATCATCTTATTATGCTGAATATGGATCAGGCACAATAAAGGCCGGTGATAATTTAAAACTTAATCTGCCCAAAGGATATCTTGAAGGAACTGAAAATATACAGTTGATAATAAGCAAATATCCGGCAGTTAAATTTGCTAAACAGTTAAAGGGATTAGTTGAATATCCTTATGGTTGTTTGGAACAGACTGTTTCTAAATTATTCCCGCAGCTTTATTTTGCGGATATTGCAAAAATAATTGCTCCTGATATTTATAAGCATAACAATCCGGAATATTTTATTAAAGCCGGAATTAAAAAAATAGAATCAATGCAGATATATGACGGTTCTATTTCGTATTGGGAACAAGGCGACTACCAAAATTGGTGGAGTACTGTTTACGCTGCCCATTTTTTAGTTGAAGCAAAAAAAAGCCGGATATGCGGTAAATAATAGTACATTCGAAAAATTAATGGATTACATTGGTCAAAAAGCAAAACAAAAATCTACTTGCAATTATGTATCGTATAATAACAACAGTAAAACAATTGTTAAAATTGCCAATAAAGAAATATTATATTCGTTATATGTATTAGCATTGGCCGGAAGGGGAGATATATCAACTTCTAATTATTATAAATCTAATTTGTATTTGGTAACTAACGACTCAAGGTATTTACTTGCCGGTGCATTTGCCTTAATGGGTAAATGGAATTCGTATGGTGAATTACTTCCAAAACAATATTTACCTGAAAAAACGGAAACTTTAACCGGAGGAGACTTTGATTCCGAAATACGCGCCAATGCAATAATTTTAAATGTAATGCTGGAAGTAGATAAAAGTAATAAACAAATACCAATTATGGTAAAATATTTAAGTTCCAAATTAGACCAGGTTTATTCTACTCAGGAAAATGCGTTTGTTTTTTTAGCTTTAGGAAAAGCTGCCCGATTAAAAGGGAATTCGGATCTTAAAGTTGAAATATTGGCCGGTGGTAAAAAACTTACCGAATATAATAACTCCGAATTAGTTTATTCAAGTTCTAAATTAAACGACAAAGAGTTATTATTAAAAGCCAAGGGAACAGGGGAAGTTTATTATTTTTGGACAAAATCGGGTGTTAAAAAATCCGGTAAAATAAAGGAATTTGATAATAGTCTTAAAGTAAGAAGAACCTATTATAACTTTATTACCAAATCCGAAATGGGTAATAAATTTAAACAAGGCGATCTTATTGTTTGTAAAATATCTTTATCAGGGGGAATGCAATCGGTTGATAATGTTGTTATCAGCGATTTAATACCCGCCGGATTTGAAATTGAAAATCCAAGATATTCTGTTTTGGCAGGTGCTAATTGGAATGTAGCCAATCCGATGAAAGTTCAATATCTTGATGTTCGTGATGACAGAATAATATTGTTTACAAATGTATTAGCCGGAAGTATTACGGAATATTCCTATTTGCTGCGAGTTGTTAATAAAGGTAAATTTGGACTAGCACCAATTTCCGGCGAATCGATGTATAACGGAGCTTATCGTTCAGTAAACGGAGCAAATGTTATATACGTTACGGAAATGTGATTTTTTGGAAATGTTGAAATAATAAAGAGTTAAATGGAAAATTATCCTAAAATACTTTATAACATCCAAAATATAAAATCATCGGAGTTTTGGTATTTTATAAATAAAAAAAGCAGTAAAATAATTGTTGTAGTATTTTTTATTTTACTGCTTTTAGATAAACTATATCCGCCGCTTACACAAAAGGAGTATAGCCAATCAATCTATTCGGCCGAAAATGTTTTGTTGACGGCATATTTGACCCATGATGACAAATGGCGATTGTTTACTTCTTACGATAACGTGAGTCCTCAATTAATTAAGGCAATTATTGAAAAGGAGGATAAATGGTATTATTGGCATTGGGGAGTTAATCCGTTTGCTGTTGTACGGGCTTTTTATTCCAATTTATTTTTTGGTAATAGAACACTTGGGGCATCCACAATTACAATGCAGGTAATACGAATGTATTACCCGTCAAACAGGACCTATTTATCAAAACTTCGTGAAATAATAAAAGCAATTCAACTCGAATTTCATTATTCTAAAAAAGAAATATTGGAAATTTATTTAAGCTGTTTACCTTACGGGGGAAATGTTGAGGGAGTTAAATCCGCCTCATATTTATATTTTAATCAGGCTCCAAATAAACTTAGTTTGGCTCAATCGGTATTGTTGGCCTGTATACCAAATAATCCCAATAAATATCGAATAGATAAAAACAGCACTGCTTCGTTAAATTTTAGAAATAAATTTTTAAAAATATTTTTAAAGAATAATACATTTAATGCAGGGGAAATAAACGATGCAATTAACGAACCGATAAAAAATGTCCGTTATCAAATGCCTAACTTAACACCCCATTTTTCGTTTTATTTGGCAGGCAAAACAAATCAGTCAATAATTAAATCAACCTTAAAAATTAATATACAAAATAAAGCAGAAGCATTATTAAAAAATTATGTAGAACGGGCAAAAGCAAAATTAGTAAATAACGGAGCAGTTTTAATAATTGATAATAAAACAATGAATGTAATATGTTATTGCGGCTCGTCCGACTTTAACGATTATATTAACTCAGGACAAGTAAACGGAATTATTTCGGTTCGTTCTCCCGGATCGGCATTAAAACCGGCTTTATATGTTTTGGGTTTGGAATTTGGATTAATTACTCCAAAATCTAAAATGCTGGATATACCTTTGGATTATGGCGGGTATGCTCCTGAAAATTACGACCTAAGTTATAATGGGGAAGTAACAACTGAATTTGCTTTAGTAAATTCCTTAAATTTACCTGCCGTAAGGTTGTTAAAATCGGTGTCAATGGAATCATTTATAAAATTGTTAACAACAGCAGGATTTGATGAAATAAATAAAAATAAATCAAAACTTGGGTTATCAGTTATACTTGGCGGTTGTGGTGTTCGTTTGGATGAGATGGTTCGGTTGTATTCAATTTTTGCAAATTCGGGCAAAGTTTTTCCGTTAAACTATTTTAGTGATAATAGTGAAAAAAGTAAAGGTGTGCAGATTTTAAGTCCCGAATCCTGTTTTTTGATAAGTGACATGTTATCCAAAAATGTAAGACCCGATTTTCCCGCAGAGATGATTGACATGACAGGAAGACCAAAAATTGCGTGGAAAACCGGAACGTCTTACGGTAAAAGGGATGCATGGGCTATTGGATATAATCCAAATTATACGGTTGGAGTTTGGATTGGTAATTTTAACGGAGTTGGTTCTCCTCATCTTTCCGGTGCGGAAATGGCAGTCCCATTATTATTCGATTTATTTAATATGCTTGGAAAAAAGAATAACAAATGGTTTGAAAAACCAAAAAATATTGGACTGCGTAAAGTGTGTTCGGAAACGGGATTAATTCCAGGTGATGATTGTAATTTTATTGTAGATGATTATTACATAAAAAATAAATCGTCACAAAAAGCATGCGATTTATACAAAGATACTTATGTAAGTTTGGATGAAAAAATTGAATATTGTGTATCATGCCTGCCTGACTCGGGATATATAAAGAAAAAATATCCGTTTTATGACCCTGAGCTTTTAATATGGTATGAAGAAAGTAATATTAAAATTAATAAACCGCCAAAACATAATCCCAATTGCAGTGTTAGGTTATCGGAAGAAGGCCCCAAAATTATATCACCAACAAAGGATTATGAGTATTATATTGAGACCAATTCCAAACAACAAATAATGCTGCAGGCTGCTTCGCAGTTAAATACAAATTTTCATTACTGGTATGTTAATAATATTTATTTGGGCAAAATAAAAAGTACCGAAAAACTGTTTTTTAATCCAAAAAACGGTAAAAACTACATTTTGTGTATGGATGATAAAGGAAGAACGAGCGAAGTAGTAATTAGGGTGAAGTTTTATTAAAAATAATTATAAATTATTAATTATGAATGAGGAATTAAAAGATTGAATGTGTTAGGATTTTACATAATGTTCTCAATTCCTAATTGCAATTTGGTTAAATATTTGTACTTATTATTTATTTAATTCAAAGGAATATTAATAGAGGCACTATTAGGTGAAATTGTAACTTCGGTTTTTAATGCATATATTGTTGTAGTTACGGTTGCAACGGTACTAAGTCCGGCAATTAAATATCAAATTGGTCTCGCATCATTGTTTGCAACTGCTACTGCAAGAAATATAATTGACTGTATTCCAAAATAAGAAGCAGCACCCAATAAAAGCAAATTTGGACGTTTTGTTATTAATTCAACTTCCTGATTTTTATTGTAGTTTAGTTTATTTAAATTAGAGTAATTGTTGAAGTTTTGATCTGACGAATTCCCAATATAAAAGCCAATATTATTAACTAAAAAAATTGAACTTAAATCAGTAGGCGGGTCAACTTCCATTTTGTACAACTTTGCATAAATTGTATCGGCAGAAGTATGCTTTTTGTAAAACATATAACTATTGTTTAACACATTAAAGGCACACCATCTAATATTAGCAGGCGTGTCTTCTACTTTAATATCAACAAGACTAATCTTATCGCCATTTCCCAATTCAAAATAATTGGCACCAATTATTTTTACAATTTTATTTTGTTGTGAAAAAATAACTAAAGGTAATAATAAAACTAATAGAATTGTCCTAACCATTTTCCCGCCTAAACTTATTAATAATTTACAATTGAATAAAAGCCATATTTTAAAGTAAGTTAAAAAAACCAAAAGCCAAAGTAATCAATTCAAATAGAAAATCAAAGGCAAAAGGAAATGGTGAATTATAAATTATGAATTATGCACGTCTTAAGTCGGGGAGCGGGTGGTTAAATTAAAAGATTGTCTGAACCGTGATTAAAAGGATTAAAGGATTTACTTGATTAAAAAACAATAAAAGGAAATGTTAAGGGTTGAAGGTTAAATGGTAAGTGAAATGAATTAATCAATATTGTCCGTCTGTTGCGGGGTACCCTTTGGCTAAATTGTGATTAGTGAATGTGAATGGAATTATAATTATGATTGCTAGGATGAAGTAGTAATGGTGTTTTGGATGGAGAGTTAAATAATGCAAATGTTAAAAAAAGATTTGTAAAATTGTTTGAAACTATGGTTTTTGGGCAATTGACAAACCCCGTTATCTAAAACAAGTTATAAGATTTTTTAGATAATTTATTAATTGACAAAAATAATAAGGTTTAATTAATGCAGGAAAATTTATTTTTAATTAAAAATTCAAAATTGTTTTCATTTACCCTTTTACCTTTAGCACTCAACATTCCTTTAAGTGCCCCGGAGAGGATTCGAACCTCTGACCTACAGTTTAGGAAACTGACGCTCTATCCTACTGAGCTACCGGGGCAATAAATAATAAACAGAAATATAATAATAGCAAAAATTAGCCATTTTTGCAAAAAAAATGCTTAAATATGGTAAATTCAATCCTAAATTTAAGTGTAGGTGTATATTGTATACACTTTTAAGTGGATAATTAAATTATTTTTTTTATTTTGCAATTAATAAATAAGGAAATTTTTTTGAAACGATTTAGTTCAATATTACTTTTTGTACTGTCCGGTATACTGCTCCTTATAAATGGCTGCATAAAAAGTTTTGATGATGAATATTCTTCTAAAATTGATTTCAAAGATGTAAAAAAAAGAGGGAAATTAATAGCAATAACAGGATATAACTCATATAGTTATTTCATTTATCAAGGGCGGATGATGGGGTTTGAATATGAGTTGATTAAAAAATTTGCAGATGATAATAATTTAAGTTTAGAATTAAAAGTTGTAAAAGATATTCCTGAAATGTTAGCTATGTTAGACAGGGGTGAAGGGGATGTAATAGCTTTTAGTATGACCGTTACCGGCGATAGAAAGCAAAAAGTGGTTTTTACCGATCATCAATTTTATGCAAAACAATTATTAATACAGCGGAATTGTTATAACGACAGCACAAAAAAGGTTTTTGTATCAAAACTTAATGACTTGAATAATAAAACAATATATGTGCGTAAAGGAACTGCTTATGTTAAGCAGCTGCAAAAAATTAGGGCCGAATATAAAATAAATATTAATATAGTTGAAGATACTACCGGAGCGGCTACCGAGGATTTAATTCAAATGGTGGCCGATAAACAAATTGATTATGCAGTTGCAGATGAAAATATTGCAGGATTATATAAAACAAAATATTCTAATTTAAACACTCAAGTGGTTTTGTCATCACCTCAAAAAATTGCATGGGCAGTTCGTAAAAACTCGCCCGAGTTGCTGCAAAAATTAAACAAATGGATTGCCTCAGAAAAAAAGAAAAATATAATTTTAGGATATTATCATAAATACTTTGCCAATAGATTTGCGTTTAATGCCAAAGTACGAAGTAATTATTTTATTAAAAAGAATGGGATAATTTCCGAATATGATAATTTGATTAAACGATCGGCTAAAAAAATTAATTGGGATTGGAGGATGCTTGCTTCATTAATATATGAAGAATCAAATTTTGATACATCAGCAAGATCGTGGGTTGGTGCTGTAGGACTAATGCAGATACTACCGGAAACCGCAAAAAATTTTGGAATAGAAGATGCTTCCAAACCGGATTCAAATATTAATGCCGGTATAAGGTATATTAAATATTTAGATAAAATATTTTCAAAATATATTTATTGCAACGATGAAAGGATTAAATTTATTTTAGCATCATATAATTTAGGGCCCGGACATGTAATAGACGCTATAAATTTGGCGTTTAAGTATGGAAAAAATCCGCATATTTGGGAAAATAACGTCGAAGAATTATTGATGAAAAAATCGAATCAAAGATACTATAATGATGAAGTTGTTCAAAATGGTTTTTGTGTTGGTAAAACTACAGTAACTTTTGTTAAAAATGTACTTAAACGATACAGTGAGTATAAAAAATTTGTATCGTAATAAAATTATGCTTGTATTTTAATAAAAAAAATTCAAACTTTAACTCTTTAATATTAAATTTTACTGATGAAAAAATACTTCTTTATTGCTTTTTTTGTTTTGGTGACATTTTGCAATCTTCAAGCTAAAAATGACGCTCCTGTTTTTATCCTCAATTCATATCATCCGGAATTTAGATGGACTACCTTTGAAGTTAATGGTATTAGAAATATTCTAAAAATTAAAAAATTTACGGGTAATATTTATATTGAATATCTGGACACTAAAAATTTCACGTTTTCCGAAATGGCTTCCATGTACTACGATTTAATCAAAAAGAAATATAAAAGATATCATTTTAAAGTAGTTGTTTGTACTGATAATGATGCTTTTAATTTTATTAAACAATATGGCCAAGAACTTTTTCCTGAAGCGGATTTTGTGTTTTGCGGAATAAACGGGTATTCGGATTCGTTGATAATTGATAAGGAAAAATTTACCGGAGTGTCCGAAAAAATAGATTATGAAGCAAATATTAAATTAATATTAAAAATATTTCCAAAAACAAAAGAAATAGTATCATTTTATGATAGTACTGTTACCGGAATAAATATATTTAATGAATATAAACAAAGCACAGAAAAATTTAAAGGTAGAGTAAAATTTACAAATATTATAAATCCCACAATTGAGGAATTGTTAGCATCTTTGGCGAAACTTAAAAAGGGGCAGGTTGTTTTTCAGGGTGAGTTGGGAAAAGATGAAAATGGGGTTGTTTATAATCATTCGGCTGTTACTAAATATTTAAATAATGTTTGTAATGTTCCAATATTTGGTGGTATTAACGATATGCTGCGTAAAGGAATTATTGGTGGTAAGTTAATTAACGCTTTTGATTTAGGAAGGGCTGCCGGTGTAATAGCTTCAAAAATATTGGCCGGAAAATCACCTAAAGATATTAATGTTGTTCAAAATCTACAAGGAAAATTCTTTTTTGATTATTTAGTTTTGAAAAAATATGGTGTCAATCTCGATTTATTACCGCAAAACAGTATTATAATTAATAAACCGATTACATTATGGGATACAAATAAAGATTTATTAATACGTGTTGGGGTTGCATTTGTTTGTATGTTAGCTTTAATACTGTTTTTAATTGTTAATATTATTGCAAGAAGGAAAGCCGAAAAATTATCAACGGAATCAAAAGTTAAATTAGATAAAGTGCTTTCATCCATTGCCGAATGTGTTTGGAGTATTGATCTCGATTCATCGAACAAAGTGATAAGTTCGTATTTTTCTCCTGTAATTGAAAAAATATATGGTTATCCGGCTGAATACTTCATTGCTGATAGAAAAAGATTGGTGGAGATGGTTTTATCGGAAGATAAACATATTCTTGAAAAATCGTTAAGTAATTTAAAAAACAATATTACCGATAATGAACTGTTTTTGTTTAGAATAAAAAGCGCAAATGATGAAATAAAATGGATTGAACAAAACGTTACTGTTACAAGATCGGAGTCGGGTGCTCTTCGTTTTGATGGAATAACCAAAGATGTTACTAAACTGCATGAACAAGAAGAGATATTTTTAAGATATTTAAAAGCTATCGAGCAAAGTCCAATTTCAATAATTATTACTAATACAGAAGGATTGATTGAATATGTTAATCCGTATTTTGAAAAAACATCCGGTTATCATTTTGATGAAATTAAAAATAAAAACCCGAGATTTTTGAAAACAGAATACTTTAAGAAGGAAGATTATAAAAAGTTATGGGATACAATTAAGGAAGGAAAGGAGTGGAAGGGTGAGTTTTTAAATAGAAGGAAAAATGGGGAAAATTATTGGGAATTAGCAACAATAACATCAATTAAAAATGATGAAGGGGAAATTACTCATTATTTAGCCGTAAAAGAGGATATTACCCACATTAAAAGTGTTGAAACCGAGCTTAGGGGAGCAAAAGAAAATGCTGAAAAAGCAGATAAATTAAAAGATGAATTTTTAGCCCAAATGTCGCACGAAATACGAACCCCAATTAATGCAATTTTAAGTTTTTCAGGTTTATTAAAAGAGGAACTTAGTGATAAGTTGGATGATGATCTTAAAATTAGTTTTTCTATTATGGAAAGGGCAGGAAAACGAATAATAAGAACAATTGATTTGATTTTGCACATGGCAGAAATGCAAACCGGATATTTCCAGCCGACTTTTGAAGAAATAGATGCTAATACAAGAATATCGGAAGTTATTGAATACGATTTTAAACAAATTGCAAAAGATAAAAAATTGTATCTAAATTATACATATCATTCAAATACAAAAAAAATATTGGCAGATGAATATACATTTGATGAAATTATTAAAAATTTGATTGATAATGCTATTAAATATACTTTTTTTGGCGGTGTTGAAGTAACAGTATACGATACGGAAGACAATAAACTGGCGGTTGAAATTAAAGATTCAGGAATAGGAATTTCAAACGAGTATTTACCGCAGCTTTTTGAACCATTTTCGCAGGAAGAACAAGGTTATACAAGAAAATTTGAAGGAAACGGTTTAGGTTTAGCTTTAATAAAAAAATATACTTTCATTAATAATGCTCATATAGTTGTTGACAGCAAAAAGGGTGAAGGCACAATATTTATTGTATATTTTAATAAAAACGTAAAAAACGCCTCTTAATAACAAACATATAAATAAAAATTATATTATTTTAACTTATAATTATCATAAGATTTATAAGTTAATGGAATTATTATGGAAAATATTTTAATCCCCGATGGTTTTAGTAAAGTATGCCCAATTTCCGAGATTAAAGAAAACGCAGGTAAAAAGTTTATTATAAACGATGAAGAAATTGCGGTTTTTTATGTTAAAGGTAAATATTATGTTACATCCAATATGTGCCCCCATCAGCATGCACGAATAATTTTTGATGGTTTTATTGAAGAGGATGAAATAGTATGTCCTGCTCATGGATGGGCTTTTAATTTAGAAACCGGAAAAATGGCAGGCGGGCGAACCGGTTTAAGAGTTTTTGAGAATACAATTATTAATAATTATTTATATGTAAAAGTTGTTCCTCAATCATATAATTGGTAAGTTAAATGCTTATTACCAACAAAATTGTAATTGAAGAAGCTAAAATACTAGGTTTTTCATTGGTTGGTTTTTCTCCTGTTAAAAAGCTTTCCCAAGAAATTACGTATTATCAAAAATGGCTTTCCAAAAAGTATAACGGAAAAATGACCTACTTGGAAAACAAAATTCAACAGCGGGAAGATCCGCGGTTAATATTTGAAAAAACAAAAAGCGTTATATCTGTAGCTCTTAATTATTATAGCGGTGAAAAACATACAAAATTAAAAAACAAATACAAAATAAGCCGATATGCCTGGGGAAAAGATTACCATTTTGTTATGTGGGAAAAACTCAATTATTTAATAGATAAATTAAAAGAATATGACAATTCGTTTGAAGCAGTATATTATGTAGATACCGGTCCTGTGATGGATAAAATTTGGGCTGTTAATTCGGGAATTGGCTGGATGGGAAAAAATACTAATGTAATAAATAAAAATATTGGCAGCTGGTTTTTTATTGGAAATATATTTTGTAATATTGAATTTATTAATTACAATAATCAAATAACCGATTTTTGCGGCAACTGCAATAAATGTATAAAAGCATGTCCAACAAATGCACTTTTTGATGGTTACAAAATTGACGCAAGCAGATGTATTTCGTATCTTAATATTGAAAATAAAGAAGAGATACCCGATGAATTTTTAGGTAAATTTGATAATTGGCTTCTTGGATGTGATATCTGTCAGGAAGTTTGTCCGTGGAATATTAAATTTGCGAAAAAAACAGATGAAATAAACTTTATTGAAGGTAAAAATGTTGAATTTGAAGAAAATGAATTAATTAGTTTAAGTTCAAAGGGTTTTAAAGACAAATTTAAGTTCAGTCCAATTTTGCGTCCAAAACTTAAAGGTATAAAAAGGAATTTAAATTTTAATAAATTGTCAAATGAAAGAAACCTTTTAAAGGAAAATGAATCCAATTAAAAGTTAATATGAAATTAAATGGAGAAAATATGAATAATTTACATCACAAGGTTGCAATTATAGGAAGCGGTCCTGCCGGTTTGACCGCTGCATTATACACTGCACGTGCTAATTTAAGTCCGGTGGTTTTTGAAGGAATACAGCCCGGTGGACAATTAACTATTACAACAGAAGTTGAAAATTTCCCGGGATTTGAAAATGGAATTCAGGGTCCTGAATTAATGGATACAATACGCAAACAAGCAACCCGCTTTGGAGCCGATTGTCAATTTAAAGAAATTGAAGAAGTCGATTTTAATCAGCATCCTTTTATATTAAAAACCGGAAACGAAATTCATACTGCTGATTCTGTCATTATTGCTACTGGAGCTTCGGCTCGTTTGTTAGGAATTGAAACAGAAAAAGAATATATGGGTTATGGCGTATCGGCTTGTGCTACGTGTGATGGATTTTTCTATCGTAATTTAAAAATCATGGTAGTTGGCGGGGGAGATACCGCAATGGAAGAAGCAGTTTATTTGACCCGTTTTGCAAGCGAAGTAACAGTTGTACATAGACGCGATGAATTCCGCGCTTCAAAAATTATGATTGAACGTGCACAAAATAATCCCAAAATTAAATTTGCTCTAAATTCAGTAATTACGGAAGTAAAAGGTGTAAGCGAAGGACATAAAAAAAATGTAACATCAGTTATATTAAAAAACACAAAAACAAACGAACTGCGAGAAGAAGCTGTGGATGGTGTTTTTGTTGCAATAGGTCATTTGCCAAACACAAAAATATTTACCGGTAAATTAGAAATGTATGAAAATGGATATTTAAAAGTAAAACCCGGTACTACACACACAAATATTGAAGGGGTTTTTGCCGCCGGAGATGTTGCCGATCAAACTTATCGTCAGGCAATAACCGCTGCCGGTTCGGGATGTATGGCAGCACTTGATGCCCAAAGATGGCTTGAGGAAAAAGGAATATAATTTTGTATATGGCTAATTTAAAAAGCAGGGTTTTGCCCTGCTTTTTTTATGTAATTTAGTTAATTATTATTATTTTAATAAAATTAAAAAACGAATTAATGTTTATTTTGTTTGTATTTTGTATCTAATAAAAGTGTTGCTTTGCTAATTAATAAATTGGTTTAGAAAATGAAAAAAAATTGCGTTTTATTCCTTCTGCTTTTTATTACTTTTTTCGATCTTGGCGCAAAAGCTCATCAATCCGTATTAATATTAAATTCATTTCATCCTGAATTTAGAAGTACCATGTTTGAAATAACCGGAATTAAAAGTTCACTTATAAATAACGGTTTTACGGGTGATATTTATATTGAATATTTGGATTCGAAAAATATTCCTTACAAAATAATGGGACCAATGTATTATGATTTATTAAAACGTAAATATACAGGCGTTAGTTTTAAGGTTGTTTTAGGAACCGATAATGATGCCTTGAGATTTTTACAAAGTTATGGAAGTGAGCTTTTCCCTGAGGCCGAATTTGTTTTTTGCGGTATTAATGGCCCGCTCGATTCCTTAAATATTGATAGGAATAAATATACCGGTGTGATAACTAAATTTATGTTTGATGATAACATTAATATGTTATTAAAATTGTTTCCTGATACAAAAGAAATAGTTTCATTTTATGATACTACGGTATCCGGTAAATTAGTTTATAAAGAATACATAAATAGTATTAAAATATTTAAGAATAAAGGAATTAAATTTACTACTATAATAAATCCTTCAATTAGTGAGCTTCTTACGATCTTAGCAAGATTAAAAAGGGGACAAGTAATCTATCAGGGTGAATTTTGCAGAGATAAAAATGGTGAAGTGTTTAATTATTCAAATATTAGCGAACTTATTTCACGAGTTTCCAAAGTACCTATCTGGGGGAGTGAAAACGAGATGATAAATAAGGGTATTGTTGGAGGAAAAATATTTAACCCTTACTTTCAAGGTAAGGTTGCAGGTACCTTGGCACTTGAAATATTATACAATAAAAAGGCTAAAAATTTAAAAGTTGTTGAGAACCTTGACGGAGTATATTTTTTTGATTATGCGGCTTATTCTAAATTTGGAATCAATTCTTCTATGCTTCCTAACTCTTCAAGAATATTAAATGAACCGATTACTTATTGGCAAAAAAATAAAGATCTTTTGATAAAAGTTGGAATAGCATTTTTAGTTCTTTTAACACTAATAATCATTCTTTTGATTAATATTGTTAGAAGAAAACGAGCTGAAGAATCACTTTATAATTCTAAAAATGAAATCGATATGATATTAGCATCAATTACGGATCTAGTTTGGAGTATGGATTTTGATAAGAATGGAAAAGTAATTAAATCTTATTACTCGCCGGTTATTGAAACAATAACCGGTTATAAAGCTGAATATTTAACTAAAGATATTAATAGATGGAGAGGGTTAATTTTCCCTGAGGATATATCAATTGTTTTTACAACTATAGAAAAACTATTAAAAGGAACAGTAGATAATAACACTTTAATTTTTAGGATAATAACTGCAGGCAATAAAATAAGATGGGTTGAACAAAGCATTACAATTAATAAAAAAGAAGATGGGAGTATTCGGTTTAATGGAGTAACAAAAGATATTTCAAAATCTAGGGAGCAGGAAGAGACTTCTTTAAGATATTTAAAAGCAATAGAACAAAGCCCTATTTCGGTAATTATTACTAATACTGAAGGATTAATTGAATATGTTAATCCTCATTTTGAAAAAACATCAGGATATACTTTCGACGAAATAAAAGATACAAATCCGGAATTCTTCAGAACTGATTATCAAAACCATAATTTGTATAATGAAATATTGGAAATTATTTCAATCGGTAATCAATGGAAAGGAGAGTTTTATAATAAAAGGAAAACCGGGGAGTTTTATTGGGAATTAGCTTCAGTTACGCCTATTAAAAACGATGAAAAGGAAATAACCCATTATTTAATTGTGAAGGAAGATATAACTCGCATTAAAGGTGTCGAATTAGAGCTAATAGAAGCAAAAGAAAAAGCTGAAAAGGCAGATAAATTAAAAGATGAATTTTTAGCGCAAATGTCGCATGAAATAAGAACTCCTATTAATGCTATTTTAAGTTTTGCCGGATTATTAAAAGATGAACTTGAAGATAAAATTGAAGATGATTTAAAAACCTGTTTTGCAATTATGACACGCGCAGGGAAACGCATAATTAGAACAATTGATTTAATATTAAATATGGCAGAAATGAAAACCGGTTATTTCCAACCTGTTTTTGTTGAAATAGATATTGACTCCAAAATTTCCGAAGCGATACAATACGATTTTAAACAATCCGCCTCAGATAAAAAATTGTATCTGAATTATAATTATAAATCCAAGTCAAAAACAATTATTGCAGATGAATATACCTTTGATGAAATAATTAAAAATTTAGTTGATAATGCAATTAAATATACATTTACTGGTGGAATTGATGTAAATGTATTTGATTTTGAAGATAATAAACTGGCTGTAGAAGTAAAAGATACCGGCATTGGTATTTCGGATGAATATATTCCTAACTTATTTGAACCATTTTCGCAAGAAGAACAAGGATATACAAGAAAATTTGAAGGGAATGGACTGGGTTTAGCTTTGATTAAAAAATATACCGATCTTAATGATGCAAAAATTACAGTTGAAAGCAAAAAAGGTGAAGGTACAACTTTTATAGTATATTTTAACAAAAATATACACTAACGCCATAGCCAGGTATATTAAAAAATAGAACTTAATAATTAATAAATATCATTTCTCCTTAAAAGTCCTCATTGTAAAATGCAAATTAACTAAGCCATTTAAAATATTTTTCTTGAATTTGAATAAAAAATACTGAACATTTAACACTATAATAATTGGTTTATTGATGAAAAAATATATTATTGTAGTTTTGCTGGTTTTGGGGGCCTTTTGTAACATTAATGCTAAAAACGATCCGCCAATTTTTGTCCTTAATTCATATCATCCTGAATTTAAATGGACTACTTATCAAGTGTCCGGCATTAGGAATGCGCTACAACATGTTGATTACTCAGGAAATTTATATATTGAATATTTGGACACTAAAAATTTTGATTATTCGGAAATGGAACCGATGTATTATGATTTATTGAAGCGTAAATATAAAGGCTTTGATTTTAAAGTGGTTTTATGTACTGATAATGATGCTTTCCGTTTTTTACAAAAATTCGGAAATGAACTTTTCCCAAAAGCCTCATTTGTTTTTTGTGGAATGAATGATCTTTCGGATTCTTCTTTTGTTAATAAAGAAAACTTTACAGGTGTGTTTCCTGAATTTGAATTTGGTGAAAATATTGAAATAATTCTTAAAATACTGCCGGAAACAAAAGAAATTGTGTCTTTTTTTGATAGTACGGATTTCGGTCAACTGATTTATAAAGAGTATTCTAAAAGTATTAAAAATTTTGGAAACATTAAATTTACCAATATTATGAATCCAACAATTGACGAATTGGTATCTAAATTGTCGCAACTCAAAAAAGGACAGGTGATTTTTCAAGGGGAGTTAGGAAAAGACAGAAATGGAATTGTAAATAACCCATCAAATATTACTGCAATTATTAAAAACGTTGCAAAAGTTCCACTTTTTGGAAATGAGATTGATATGCTTCGCAAAGGGGTAATTGGCGGTAAATTAATTAATCCGTATTTCCAAAGTAGAATTGCAGGTCTTTTAGCATTTCAGCTTCTAAAGGGAAAACATCCAAAAGATATTAAGATTATAAAAAATACTTCAGCGCATTATTTTTATGATTATAAAGAGCTAAAAAGAAATGGAATAAATCAATCAATTTTACCCAAAATGGCAGTTATAATTAATATGCCGGTTAGTTATTGGGATAAAAATAAAGATATACTTATAAAAGTTAGTATTGGATTTATTGTCCTCTTAATTTTAATATTTATTCTTTCATTTAATGTTATTGCCCGCAAAAAAGCTGAAAGACTATTATTAAAATCAAAAGAAGAAATTGATAAAGTTTTATCTTCAATTACCGATTGTGTGTGGAGTGCCGATATCGATTCAAAAAATAATATTATCAGCTCCTATTTTTCGCCTGTTATAGAAAATATATATGGTTATCCTTTAGAATATTTTAAGGACAATGTTAATAGATGGCAAGAATTAATTGTACAAGATGATATTCATGTTCTTAAATCAAATTATGATAAATTGATTAATGGTGTGTCAAATAATGCAAAGTTTGTTTTTCGTGTAACAACATTAGATGATAAATTAAAATGGATAGAACAAAATATTACATTAACAAAAACGGAAACCGGAAGTTTGAGATTTGACGGCATAACTAAAGATATTACAAAATCGAGGGAACAAGAAGAAACATTTCTAAAGTATCTTAAAGCAATTGAACAAAGCCCAATTTCGGTTATTATCACTAATACACAAGGATTAATTGAATATGTAAATCCTCATTTTGAAAAAATATCGGGGTATACTTTTGAAGAAGTGAAATATAAAAACCCGAAAATTTTAAAAACAAATTATTTAAAGGATGAAACATATAAGGAATTATGGAAAACAATTTCGAGCGGAAAAGAATGGAAAGGCGAGTTTAATAATAAAAAGAAAAATGGCGAATTGTATTGGGAATTGGCTTCGATATCACCAATTAAAAACGATGAAGGTGAAATAACACATTATTTGGCTGTTAAAGAAGACATAACTCATATTAAATGTGTTGAACATGAACTTATTGAGGCAAAAGAAAAAGCAGAAAAAGCAGATAAATTAAAAGATGAATTTTTAGCGCAAATGTCGCATGAAATAAGAACTCCTATTAATGCTATTTTAAGTTTTGCCGGATTATTAAAAGATGAACTTGAAGATAAAATTGAAGATGATTTAAAAACCTGTTTTGCAATTATGACACGCGCAGGGAAACGCATAATTAGAACAATTGATTTAATATTAAATATGGCAGAAATGAAAACCGGTTATTTCCAACCTGTTTTTGTTGAAATAGATATTGACTCCAAAATTTCCGAAGCAATACAATACGATTTTAAACAATCCGCCTCAGATAAAAAATTGTATCTGAATTATAATTATAAATCCAAGTCAAAAACAATTATTGCAGATGAATATACCTTTGATGAAATAATTAAAAATTTAGTTGATAATGCAATTAAATATACATTTACAGGCGGAATTGATGTAAATGTATTTGATTTTGAAGATAATAAACTGGCCGTAGAAGTAAAAGATACGGGCATTGGTATTTCGGATGAATATATTCCTAACTTATTTGAACCATTTTCGCAAGAAGAACAAGGATATACCAGAAAATTTGAAGGGAATGGATTAGGTTTAGCTTTGATTAAAAAATATACCGATCTTAACGACGCAAAAATAGAGGTGAAAAGTAAAAAAGGTGAGGGAACAACTTTTGTTGTATATTTTAATAAAAACCATAAAAACATCGTGTAGATATATTCTTTAACCTAATTTGATTCATTTATTAATTTACACTGAATTAATTGATTATCATATTAATTTTTAATCCAGTATTAATAATTTGTTAATAAAATCAATTTTAATTATTATTGTAAGCTATAATAAAATATATTTACTGCTTTGAAAACTTGTTTTTTATTGGTTTATTACGGTTTGATTTAAATATTTTTTCATTGATTTTTGAAACTAAAAGAGATAGATTAAAAATTTTGATATTTTTATGATTGCAGAAAATATAAAACGATTAAATGAGATTATTTGCCTAAAATGCGAACAGGTTGGCAGGAAAAGAGAAGAAGTACTGTTAATTGCGGTTTCAAAAAATAATCCAATTTCGTCAATTATCGATGCAAATAATATAGGTCTTTTGGATTTTGGAGAAAACAGAGCTTACGAATTGCGTGACAAAAGTATCGAATTAAGCGAAAGAAGTTTAAATTGGCATTATATTGGTGGTTTACAAAAGAATAAAGTTAAATATATTATTAATGCAGCTAAATATATTCATTCTGTTGAATCAATTGGTTTAGCTGAAGAAATAAATAAAAAAGCAGCAGGAATAAATAAAATTCAAAAAGTATTAATTGAATGTAATATTTCGAATGAAGTTTCTAAAATGGGATTACTTGATTCCGAAGAAATATGGAAACTTGCTGAATATATTAAAGGCTGTAGTAATTTGGAGTTGAAAGGTTTAATGACAATGGCTCCGTATACTGATGAAACAAATGTTATTAAAAAAACATTTAAAGGATTAAAAAGTGTTTTTGACGAAATGAATAGAGATAACTACCACTTAACTGAACTTTCAATGGGGATGACCAATGATTTTGAGTTTGGAATTGAAGAAGGTTCGACTATGCTTCGTATAGGTACAGCCATTTTTGGCGAAAGAGTTTATTTATAGGAATTATATGAAATTTACTGCCTTAAATATAAAAAATCAACAATTTAATAAAGCTATAAAAGGGTATAATAAGGAAGAAGTTGAAGCCTTTTTGGAACGATTAGCAGAAGAATTTGAAATTTTGCAGAATGAAAATGACATTTATAAAAAAGAATTGGATTCCATAAAAGAACAAAATAAAGAATTTAGAAAAATTGAAAAACATTTGCAAAGTACATTAGTTAATGCTCAAGAATCTTCTTCAAAAGCTGTTGAAACAGCAAAAAAACAAACTGCATTAATTATTAGAGAGGCTGAACTTAAAGCTAATCAAACAATTGAAAAAGCAAAAGAAGAGGCTAATTATATTCGTGACTCTGTAATAAAATTAAGAGAAGAAAAAAGCTTATTACTAGCCAAATTAAAGGCTATGGTTGAAACTCAGGCAAATTTATTAGAAGTATCAATTGATGTACCGGAATCCGAAAATAAAAGCAGAATAAAAACAGCAATACCCGAAAATAAATCGGAAATAAATGTTGACAAAATTTTGGAGAAATTATTATGAGTGAGTTATTAACTAAAATTGATGAAACAATAAAAGTTATTAGAGAATATACCCAAAACAATTATGAAATAGGAATTATTTTAGGTACCGGATTAGGTGGACTAGTTAAAGAAATAGAAGTTGAACATGAAATAGATTATGATAAACTTCCTCATTTTCCACTTTCAACTGTTGAATCGCATCACGGAAAATTAATACTTGGAAAATTATCCGGTAAAAATGTAATGGCATTGCAGGGAAGATTCCATTATTATGAGGGTTACACAATGCAGCAAATAACTTACCCCGTAAGAGTTATGAAAATGCTGGGAGTTAATACTTTGTTGTTGTCTAATGCTTGCGGTGGAATGAATCCTTATTATAAACGCGGTGATGTGATGGTTATGGTTGATCATATCAATTTATTAGGTGATAACCCGTTGATTGGTAAAAATGAAGATAAATTAGGTCCTCGTTTTCCTGATATGAGTGAAGCTTATGATCTTAATTTAATAAAACTTGCTGAAGAAGCAGCTTTGGAAAACCAGATAAAACTTCAAAAAGGTGTTTATGTTGCTGTTGCAGGTCCAAATTTAGAAACAAAAGCAGAATATAGATTTTTGCGTGCAATTGGAGCTGATGTTGTTGGAATGTCATCGGTACCGGAAAATATTGTTGCTAATCAAATGGGAATGCGTGTTCTTGGATTAAGTATAATTACAGATGAATGTTTTCCTGAATCATTAAAAGCAGTTGATGTTTCTGAAATTATTGAAACCGCTATGAAAGCGGAACCCAAAATGACAAAAATTATGAAAGAGGTTATAAATAAACTGTGACAAAAGCAAAACTAATATATTATCTAACACCATCATTATTAACAATTTTAGTCTTTTATTCTAATTTTATAAAAGCAGATTTGTTTCAGGTTGGTGTTCAAAGTTATGCGGTATGGTTTATAATTTCATTATTTGCATTTTCCTGTGGCTGGGTTATGAATAAAACACTTGGTTACTCGTATGGTGGGAAAGTGGTTTTTGCCGTAATTATTGCAAATGTTGTAATTGGGCTTTTTATGGTATCCTTTTTTAACGAGTATTTTGGGTTTACCGAAAGAACTACTGAAAATTTGATATTGTATTCTTTACGGATTATAAGCATAGGAAGTATGGCTTTTTTTGGAATGGCAGTTTCAGAAGTTATTATTTTACAAAATAGTCTTTTAGCTTGCGAATCTACCAAAAAAAATCAAACGCCTGTAACTGATAGCTCAAGACAAGTTACGTTGATTGTTGAAGAAGCCAAATTAAAATCGGAAAAAATGATTTACGAAGCTGAAAAAAAATATAATGAAATATTAGGAAAAAAAGAAAAATTAGAAACACGTCTCAAAGAGTTGATTGCATCTGAAAAAGAGCTGATTAAACACTATGAGAGTTCGGATTTTGAATAAAAGTTGTATAATAAATTAGATAAGGTAAAATGTTTAAGCAGTATAATGAAAAAATCGACTACCCTCATATAGAGGAAAATATATTAAAATTTTGGAAAGAAAACGGAATATTTGAAAAAAGTATAAGTTCTCGTCCTGCAGAAAATCCATTTGCGTTTTATGAAGGTCCTCCAACTGCTAACGGAAAGCCTGGCATTCACCATGTAATGGCTCGTACATTAAAGGATTTAGTATGCCGATATAAAACACTAAAGGGTTTTAGAGTAAATCGAAAAGCCGGCTGGGATACACATGGATTACCGGTTGAAATTGAAGTTGAAAAACAGCTTGGCATTAAAAGTAAAAGTGAAATTCCCGAATTTGGTGTTGATAAATATAATACCGCTTGTCGTAATTCTGTTTTTACCTATCTAAAAGATTGGGAAAGAATGACAGAACGTATGGGCTATTGGGTAAATTTAAACGAAGCTTACATAACTTGTACAAACGAATATATTGAATCGGTTTGGTGGGCTTTAAAAACTTTATTTGATAAAGGATTAATTTACAAAGATTATAAAATTGTACCACAGTGCCCTAGAAGTGAAACCGTATTATCATCGCATGAACTTGCGCTTGGTTATAAAGAAACTAAAGATCCTTCGGTTTATGTATTAATGAAAGTACTTGATACAGAACTTGCTGATGGAAAAGATACTTACTTTTTAGTATGGACAACTACACCTTGGACTTTAATATCTAATGTCGGTCTTGCTGTGGGTTCGGAAATTGAATATGTAAAAATAAAAATTGAAGAAAAATATTATATCTTAGCAAAAGAAAGATTATCGGTTATTAAAGAAGAATATGAAATTGTTAATACATATCTTGGTAAAGATTTAGCCGGTAAAAAATATGATCAAATGTTTAAGTATTTAACAGTTGATAAACCTGGATTTTACGTTATTGAAGCCGGTTTTGTAAGCACACAGGATGGTTCGGGAATTGTTCATATTGCTCCTGCTTTTGGTGCTGACGATTATGAAGTTTCAAAAAAATATAATTTGCCATTTTTGCAGCCAGTTACACGCAGCGGACTTTTTACACCGGAAATTACCGATTTTGCCGGACAGTTTGTTAAAGATGCTGATGCCGGAATTATTTATAAATTAAAAGAGATGGGACAGTTATATAGAAAAGAAACTATAGTTCACTCATATCCTTTCAGCTGGCGGTTTGATAATGTACCTGTAATTTATTATGCAAGAGAATCATGGTTTATTAGAACTACATCTATTGCCGATCAAATGATTGAATTAAATAAAACAATTAATTGGTATCCTCCTGAAGTTGGAAGCGGACGTTTTGGAAATTGGCTTGAAGATAATAAAGATTGGGCTTTATCGCGCGATAGATTTTGGGCTACTCCTTTACCAATTTGGGTAAGCGAAGATGGTGATATGTTTGCTGTAGGAAGCATTGAGCAGTTAAAAGAAGGGTATGTTTATAAAGACGGAAAAAAAGTTTTTATTTCTGAATTTGAAAATATCGATTTGCATAAACCGTTTGTTGATGAAATCTTTTTTGAAAAAGATGGTAAAGAATTTAAAAGAACACCTGAATTAATTGATGTTTGGTTCGATTCCGGTGCTATGCCTTTTGCACAATTTCATTATCCTTTTGAAAATAAGGAATGGTTTGAAAAACATTTTCCTTCTGACTTTATTTGTGAAGGAATTGATCAAACTCGCGGATGGTTTTATACATTACATGCAATATCCACAATGTTATTTGGAAAAGTTGCATATAAAAATATTTTAGTAAATGAACTTATTTTGGATAAAAACGGACTAAAGATGTCTAAATCAAAAGGAAATGGTGTTGATCCTTTTGAGTTGTTTGATACTTTTGGTGCTGATGTTACAAGATGGTATTTGGTTACAACATCACCTCCTTGGAAACCAACCCTATTTGATAAAGAAGGATTGGTTGAAGTTCAGCGTAAGTTTTTTGGAACGTTGATGAATACTTATTCGTTTTTTGCACTGTATGCTAACGTTGATAAATTTAATTATAATGAAGAACCCATTCCTTATGATGAAAGACCTGAAATTGACAGATGGATTATCTCTAAACTTGGTTCTTTAATAAAAGAATACGAATCCTTAATGGAAAGCTATGATGTTACTAAGGCGGCACGATTAGTTTCCGGCTTTACAATTGATCAATTATCTAATTGGTATGTTAGAAGAAACAGAAGACGTTTCTGGAAATCGGATGTTAACAAAAATAAAGTTGCCGCATATCAAACTTTATACGAATGTTTAATAACAGTTGCAAAACTTGCTTCTCCATTTGCACCTATGATATCAGAAGAATTATATCAAAATCTGAATGGCTTTACAAAACTTGAAAAATTTGAATCAATACATTTAGTTGAATTTCCTAAGCCAACATTTATTGATGAAAAATTAGAAGAAAAAATGGATATAGCTCAACGTGTTGTGTATTTAACCAGGTCAATGAGAGCAAAATCTAATTTAAAAGTTCGTTTACCCCTAAAGAAAATCATTGTTGCTATCGATAATACAAAACGGGAAGCAGTTGAAAATATGACAAGTGTTATCCTTGATGAAGTAAATATCAAAGAACTTCAGGTTTTAGATGATGAATCAGGAATTGTAAATAAATCGGCTAAAGCAAACTTTAAAGTTATTGGACCAAAATATGGTAAACTTGTAAAAGATTTAGGCAATAGACTAAAGGAATTGACTAAAGAAGAAATAAATACCATTGAGACAATAGGTAAACTTACAGTTAACGTTACCGGTACTGAATTAGTGATTGGATTAGATGAAGTTGAAATAATTAGCTCAAATATTGAAGGTTGGTTAGTAGAAACCGATAATGGTATTACAGTTGCAATTGATACTGAACTAACCGAAGATTTAATTGCGGAAGGTTATGCCCGTGAATTTGTTAACAGAATTCAAAATATGAGAAAAGATTCAGGATTGGATATTGTTGATAGAATAAAAATATATTTTAATACTGATGCAAAATTAGTAGAATATGTTAATAAATTTGCCGAATATATTGGAAATGAAACTTTAGCTGATGGAATCTATTCGGTTGAATCAGTTTCAGGACAAAATCAAGAATTTGAAATTGTTGATTATAAATGTATTATTGCAATTGAGAAATTTAATAAATAATATAGATTGGAGGTAACATGGCTAAGACTGAAAAAACAAAAGCCGAACCAAAAGAACCCTCAAAGGTTGTTAAAAAAGAAAAGACAGCTAAATTAGATGTTGTTGAAAAAGTTGTCGATTCTCCAGTAAAACAAGAGGAGACTAAATCTAAGGATGATAAAAAACAGACTACGTTAAACGAAGTTGAAATATTATCACCTACAAAAAAGCTGAAAAAAATTAAAGGATACTCTAAAAAGGAATTAGATGAATTCAAGGCTGTTATTTTAGAAAAACGTGAAGAAATACTTGAACAAATTCAAAACCTTAAAGAACAAATGATGGATCCTACAACCGGTCAGTATGTTAACGAAAATTCTCCTTATTCGTTACATATGGCTGAACAAGGAACAGATGCTCAGGAAAGAGAAAAACTATATTTGTGGGCACAGAGAGAGAATAAATTCCTTGGATATTTAGATAATGCTTTAATTAGAATAGATGCAGGTACTTTTGGAATTTGTGCTGAATGTATTGATGAACCAATGAATCTTTGCCCAACTTGTCCTTTAGTTCCTAAAGATAGACTTTTAGCTGTACCGCATACACAACATTGTTTGCAGGTTAAGCAAAAAATGCAGTCTAAATAGTTGTTATTATTTATTGGATTACGTTATTGAAAGTTTTATTTTTTTCATTATTTATTGTTATTGCCGACCAATTTTCTAAAATATTCATTAAAGGAATAAATATTCCTTTTTTGAATATAAATATTGTGGGAATGACTGAACGGCAGAGCATAAATGTTATCGGTGATTTTTTTAAAATTACATGTATAGAAAATCCGGGTATGGCTTTTAGCATTGGAGTATCTTCTGAAATAAAAATCCTTTTGTCTCTTTTTTCACTAGCGGCCAGTATTGGAATAATATATTATATTTATAAATCACACGATCAAAGACTTGTTTTGCGAATTGCCCTTGCATTTATATTAGGTGGAGCCGTAGGCAATTTTATTGACAGAGCTTTTTATGGTATTATTTATGGTTATGCTCCTTTGTTTTTTGGAAATGTAGTGGATTTCATCAAAATTAATATTACTTTTGGGGGATTTAATTACCGAAGTTTTCCTATTTTTAATGTTGCGGATTCTGCTGTTTGTATAGGTGTTTTTTTATTGTTAATATTGAATATACTTGATACAACAAAATTTGGAAAAAAAATTGTTAACAAAGATTTTAATCTGTCAAATAATGATCTAAATGCAAGAAATACAAAATAAACGAATCATTTAACTTATGATTTAAAATATAAAATTAAAATCAAAAATGTTTCAAAAATATAATAAGGTCATCTGAGTGAAAGTTTTTTTTATCACATTATTTGTAGTTATTGCCGACCAAATTTCTAAAATATTTATTAAAGGAATAAGTATTCCATTTCTAAATATAAATATTGTTGGCCTAAGCGAGCGTCAAAGTATTAATGTGTTCGGCGATTTTTTCAAAATAACATTTGTAGAAAATCCGGGCATGGCATTTGGAATTGGAGTCTCTTCCGAAATAAAGCTTCTATTATCAATATTTTCATTAGTTGCCAGTATCGGAATAATTTATTACATGTTTAAATCGCGCGAGCAAAGACTTGTTTTACGAGTTGCACTTGCATTGATTTTAGGTGGAGCTATTGGCAATCTTATAGATAGAACCTTTTATGGTGTTATTTATGGTTATGCTCCTTTATTTTTTGGTAATGTTGTTGATTTTTTGAATGTTGAGTTTTTTGATTTCCATTTGTTTGGCCAGACATATGAAAGATTCCCAATATTTAATATTGCTGATTCAGCCGTAAGTATTGGAGTAGTATTATTGTTGATATTTAATAAAATTGAAGTTCCCGAAATTGAAGAAAAATCTTCAGAAGGAAAAACTGATTCATCAAATATTGAGAATAGTTTGGAGCCTGCAAATTTAGAAGTAAATCAATCAGTGGTTGATTCAAGTACTGAAATAAATCCTGAAAGTGATTCAAAAACTATTCAATCGGAAAATGGCAAATATAATAACAGAGAAGAAAATAAGGATTGAGATTCCTGACGGGAAAAAGAAAGAACGAATCGATCTTTATTTAACTAATTCCATAGAAAACTCAACTCGTACCAAAGTCCAAAAATTAATTAAAGCTGAACATGTTTTTGTTAACGGAAAACCTGTTAAATCGAATTATAATGTCAATCCACGCGATATTATTGATGTTTCAATCCCTTGCTCACCAAGACCTGATCAAACCGAAGCAGAAGATATTCCACTTGAAATAATCTATGAAGACGATTATTTACTGGTTATTAACAAACCTGCCGGAATAGTTGTTCATCCGTCTCTTGGAAATTATACAGGGACATTAGTAAATGCCTTATTGTTTCATATAAATAAGTTAAGTGACGGCAGCGAACCAGGAAGACCGGGTATTGTACATCGAATTGATAAAGAAACAAGCGGATTGTTATTAATTGCAAAAGATCAGGTATCGCATGCTTTTTTGGCTAAACAATTTGCAAATCACACAACCGAAAGGGAGTACTGGGCAGTATGCTGGGGTATATTTAAGGACAAGGAAGGGGAAATAACCGGCAATATTACACGCAGCGTAAAAGATAGAAAAATATTTACAGTTCACCCAAATCATGGGAAATTTGCGCATACAAATTATAAAGTTATTGAAGAATATGAATTTGCTTCACTAATCAGCTGTCGATTAAAGACAGGAAGAACACATCAAATTCGCGTTCATTTATCAAGCATTAATCATCCTATTTTTGGAGATCCTACTTATAATGGCCGAAAAATTATTTATGGATCGGATTTGCCAAAAATGAAAAGTCGAGTAGAAAATTTACTTGAAATAATATCGCGACAAGCATTACACGCTAAAACTTTAGGTTTTATTCATCCATTCACAAAACAAAAAGTGTTTTTTAATTCCGATTTGCCTGACGATATTGCAACTTTAATAAAAGAATTAAAAAAATAACTTTTTTTATTCCTAATCGGTTAAGTATAATTATTATTCAAAAAAAATCTTTTTTCCATTGTAGATTGAACTAATTTTAGTATATTGAAGTGTGATAGATTAGAGGTTTATGCTAATTAAATACTTTGATAATGAGAAGTCTATTAATAAATATTAACATAATTATGAATTACAAAAGAAAGCATAATTATGCCCAATTGGAAATATTGGGCTTTTTTATTTTAAACCTTTAATCTAAAAAAAGTTAAAAAACATAGAAGGAAAGATTTTATGATATCCAATATCACATTAGAGACTGCTGCAGTTAAAAAAGAAGTTGTTTTACCTGAAAATATAGTTTTTGGCAGAACTTTTACAACACATATGTTTGAAATGGATTATGATATCGAAAAAGGTGGATGGTATAACCCAACAATTAAAGAATATTCAACTTTTAATATTAGCCCGGCTTCAATGGTTTTCCATTATGCTCAAGCTATATTTGAGGGATTAAAAGCTTACAAACAAGAAGACGGACGAATTGCGTTATTCCGTCCGGAAAAGAATATTGAACGACTTAATAATTCATGCAAAAGAATGTGTATTCCGGAATTAGATCCTGATTTTTTATTACAAGCAATGATTGAATTAGTAAAATTAGATCAAGACTGGATTCCAACACGACCCGGACACGCTTTGTACTTACGTCCTTTTGTAATTGCTACCGATGCAGTTTTGGGTGTTCGTCCATCCGATACTTACAAAATATTTATTTTATTAAGTCCGGTTGGTCCTTATTATCCTGAAGGTTTTAAACCGGTGCCAATTCTTGCAACAGATGAATATGTTCGTGCAGTAAGAAAGGGAGTTGGAAACTGTAAAACAGCAGGAAATTACGCTGCAAGTTTATATGCTCAGCGTGAAGCACGTAATCAGGGCTACTCGCAAGTTTTGTGGCTGGACGGTGTTGAACAGAAGTATATTGAAGAAGTTGGTACTATGAATATTTTTATTCGTTTCAAGGATGAAGTTGCAACACCTATGTTAACAGGTTCGATTTTACCGGGAATAACAAGAATGTCTGTTCTTCAAATATTACGCGATTGGGGATATACAGTTAATGAACGAATGATTGAATTAAAAGAAGTTTTTGATGGTTATAAAAATGGAAATTTAGTTGAAATATTTGGTTCAGGTACTGCAGCTGCAATATCCGCTGTAAGTAAATTAAAATACAAAGATGAATTAATTCAATTCAGTAATGATGAAGCAGGTGAGTTAAGTAAAAAACTTTATAATGAACTTACCGGAATACATTATGGCAGAGTTGAGGATAGACACAATTGGTTAACATTTGTAAAATAAAATAGGTTTGTTGTTATTAATGAAAAAAGTTATTTATTTAATAACGGTAGCTGTTATTTTAACTGCTACCGTTTTTTGTGAACAAAAGCCAAAAAATGTAATAATTTTAATTGGCGATGGAATGAGCGTTAACACTGTTTCAGTTTCAGAATTGTTTTTAGATAACAGTCCATTTAGAAAATTTACTTATAGCGGATTAGTTGTTACATGTTCAGCTGATAAACTAATAACAGATTCAGCTGCCGGAGCAACTGCATTTTCAACAGGTTATAGAACAAATAAATTAATGGTTGGCACAAAAACAGATAGTACAAAAGTCGAAACTATTTTGGAGTATTTGTCTAAAAAGGGTTTTGCAACAGGAATTGTTGCTACCAGTTCTTTAACCGATGCAACACCGGCATGTTTTTGTACTCATAATATAAGTAGATATAAATATTATGATATTGCTAATCAATATGCTGATTTAAAAATTGATTTTTTAGTAGGTGGTGGAACGCAGTATTTTTTACCAGAGTCGTTTGGCGGCACAAGACCCGATTCTGTAAATGTTGTTGAAAAATTCAAAAATAAAGGGTATAATTATACTGAAAATGTTAATGAAATAATTAATTATGCTGGAGAAGTTCCTTTATTTGGATTAATTGGTTACGATGAAATGCCTGAAGCTATTAACAGAAAGTTTACGTTAGGGCAACTTACGGAATCCGCATTAAAACATTTGGAAAAGACAAATAAAAACTTTTTTATTATGGTTGAGGGTTCACAAATAGATAACGTGAATCATGGTAACGATAAAACCGGTTTAATTGCAGAATTAACTGATTTTAATACTGCTGTAAATACAGCACTTGATTTTGCAGAAAAGGATAAAAATACTTTAGTAATTGTTTTGGCAGATCATGATACTGGTGGTTTGTCTATTATAGGTGGTGATCTTAAAACCAAAGAATTTGAACTTGGTTGGACAACTAAAAACCATGCGGCCAATATGATTGCAGTTTTTGCCAAAGGACCCGGTGCGGAAAACTTTACCGGTATAAAGGATAATTTTGAAATTGGAAGAATTCTTTTTGGATTATTTGGAAAAACAATAAATTAATTGTTTAATAACTAAATTATGACATATATGCAATTATCAATTAGACGTCCCTTTGAGATATTGGGCCATAAATTTTTAAAATTTATGATTGAATTTGGACAAGTAAGTTTGTTATTTTTCAGAATACTCAAATTTGCTCCGAATATGTTTAAGAGCAGAAAATTATTGCTGGCGCAAATGGAACATATTGGAGTAAATTCCTTACCGCTTGTTATTATAATTGCAACATTTACAGGTGCGGTATCTGCCTGGCAGGCAGCTTATCAGTTAAAGGGTTTAGCACCTCTCTCTTTTTTGGGAACAGCAACAAGTAAAGCCATAATTACGGAATTAGGGCCTGTACTTACAGGGATTGTAATTGCGGGACGTGTTGGGGCTTCTATTGCGGCCGAATTGGGTTCTATGAAGGTAACCGAACAAATAGATGCTCTTGAAACAATGGGTATTAGCCCAATTAGATACTTAGCAATGCCCCGTTTTTTTGCAACTGTTTTTATGATGCCAATATTAATCTTATTTGCCAATACTATTGCAATTTTTGGTGCATTTGTTATTTCTAAATATTTTTTATCAGTATCGTTTGATGTATTTTTCGATTCAGCAAAAAGGTCTTTTGTTGTAGGAGATTTTTTATTCGGAATATTTAAAGGTATAATATTTGGGGCTTTTACCTCGTTAATGGGGTGTCACATTGGATTTAGGACTGAAGGAGGAGCTGAAGGTGTTGGTTCTTCTACAATTAGATCATTTGTACTTGCTTCAGCTCTAATTTTAATTTTGGATTATTTGTTGTGGACTTTAGCGTTTTAATTATTTTCGGCCTAACACTTCATATAAAATGAGCTTTTCTTGTTTTCCTTTTACCGAAACAGGTTCTTGTTCATCCAATAGGAATAAATTTTTTACTTTATTATAAACATTACTGCTAATTAAAATAGAATTAGGTTTTTCCTTTGTAAGCATTTCTATTCTTTTTCCGGTATTAACTGTATCACCGGTAATTGAATATTCAATTCTATCTTCAGAACCAAGATTTCCGGCAACAACTTCTCCACAGTTTATTCCAATTCCCACTTTAGCATCAGTATTAATTATACTGATATATTTTTTATTTAATAATTTTAAACTTTCAATCATATCAAGCGAACAATAAACAGCATTTTGTTCACTGTTTGGATCGTCCATAGGGGCGCCAAAAACAGCAAATACTTCATCACCTACAAATTGAGCTACAAATCCCTGATGTTTTTTTACGCATGCGGTCATTACTGAATAATATGAATTTAAAAATTGAACCGTAACCTTTGGATTTAATCTTTCACTAAGTGATGTAAAACCGCGTAAATCGCAAAATAAAATTGTTACCTTTCGTAATTCACCTTCAAAAATAGAATCATCGCCATTTTCCAAAACTTTTTCCACAACTGAAGTTGGAACATATTTTTCAAATAATCTTAATGTACGTTCCTGTTCTAACATTTTAGCTTTTAATTCTTCTATTAAAAGTCTGTTATTTGTTTGCAAAGTAAATAACTGTTTGGCGTTTTCAATAGCCATTTTTAGTTCGTTTTGGTCCCATGGTTTTGTGATATAACGAAATACTCTGCCGCCGTTAATTGCTTCAATAATTGCATCAACATCACTAAATCCGGTCAAAATCATTCTAATTGGATTTGGATACTCGTTAATTACCTTTTCCAAAAACTTTACACCGGTCATTTCCGGCATCCTTTGATCGGTAATAATTAATCCAACTTCATTATTTTTTAGGATATCCATCCCGTCTTTTGCGCTAATAGCTGTTAATATATTGTATTCTCTTCTAAACGCTGCTTTAAAAGCGATAAGATTATGTTCTTCATCGTCAACATATAAAATTGAAAATTTATTTTCCATAAAACACTCGTTATAAATAGTTTTACTAATATACAAAATTACTTAATTAATCTTTATTTAAAAGTTAATACTATGAATTTTTTTAATCTAATTATAATAAGACGGATTGAAATATATAAGGTTCAAAAAAAACAATAAAATGTAGAATAATTAAATTTAATTGTTGTTATTTTATATTAATTTTTATTAAATTGTTATCAACATTTACTTTTATCGTTTGAGAATTAGTTAACTAAATTTATCTCAAAAAAAACATAGGATAGAAGGGTATGAAACGCTACTTATATTTTTCTCTAATGCCCGAAGCATTAATTGCTTCGATGTTAGCTCCCGAAGACTTTGGGAATTACTTAGCCATTGGGAGTAAGAAGCGAACACGAGGTCAGGCGATCTTTTTTGAAGTTAATCCTGATTTTGAAAGCGAATACTTTGATTTTAAACACATCGATGATAGGTGTAATCCGCATCCTGATGGAAAATCGAAGTGTTCTGTATATTTATCCATTTATCGAGTGCTGGAAAATATTCCTTTGTCTAATTTGCTTAATTTGTACTTGGTTACAGAGGATGGCAAAGTTTTATGTTTGGAAAAATCAGTTTATAACAGAGATAACGGAGATAATTTGCATTTGTATCAGCAGTTATGTCCGGTAACTCCTCAAATTGCAAGTAAATATAATCCGCAAGAATTTGTAAAATTTGTAACAGACCGATCGCAACCTGTTTCTGTGCCCAAATTAATTTTTGTTGAATTAATTCTTGAAGATTTAGCTAACAATCCAAAATCCGCATCGGCAGAAAATTTACCTTATCTTAACATCGATCACTTGCGTGATTGTTTATCAAGCATTAATATTGATAAAAATAAACCGACTAAAACCGTAATAAGATATTTACAGGGAGATATTTTATATCGTACGTGTAAAAATGGATTTTTTGTTGGCGACCAAGAAATTTTACTTTATTACCATTTCCCTGAAAAAGAAGACTTGCAAGATAAATATTATCCTTGGTGGCGAAGCGCCCAAGGTATAGGATTTAGATAATTATTCGTTTTATATTAATCATCTTTTGGAGAATAAAATATGTTAGATAATTTGTTTTGGTTAGTTCCCGGTTGTTCTGTTTTAGCTCTTGCATTTGCATATTATTTTTACAGGCAAATGCTTAAATCAAGTGAAGGTACTGATAGGATGAAAACTATTGCCTCCTATGTAAGAAAAGGAGCTATGGCTTATCTTAAACAGCAATATAAAGTTGTTGGGATCTTTTTTGTTGTGATGACAATTATATTTGCAATTATGGCTTATGGGTTTGGTGTTCAAAATCCATGGGTTCCGTTTGCGTTTATTACTGGTGGTTTCTTTTCAGCTTTATCAGGTTTTTTTGGAATGAAAACTGCAACTTATGCTTCGGCACGTACAGCGCATGCAGCACAAAAATCATTAAATGATGGTTTAAGAATTGCGTTTAGAAGCGGTGCTGTTATGGGTTTGGTTGTTGTTGGACTTGGCTTATTGGATATTTCTATTTGGTTTGTTGTATTAAATTCTATTTATCCAAATGCAAGTGATGGCCACAACTTAATTATGGTTACTACAACAATGCTTACGTTTGGGATGGGAGCTTCTACACAAGCGTTATTTGCCAGAGTAGGCGGTGGTATTTTTACAAAAGCTGCAGATGTTGGCGGCGATTTGGTTGGAAAAGTTGAAGCCGGTATCCCTGAAGATGATCCTCGCAACCCCGCTACTATTGCCGATAACGTTGGCGATAACGTTGGTGACGTTGCAGGTATGGGTGCTGATTTATATGAATCGTATTGCGGTTCTATATTGGCAACTGCTGCTCTTGGTGCAGCTGCGTTTATGAATGAACCAAGTTTCCAAATGAAAGCTGTAATTGCCCCTATGCTGGTTGCTGCAATAGGTATATTGCTATCCATTGTAGGTATTTTTATGGTTAAAACAAAAGAGGGAGCTTCACAAAAACAATTATTAAGTTCACTTTCAACAGGTATTAATACTTCGGGTGCTTTAATTGTTGTTGCATCTTTTGGTATTATGTACGGACTTGATATGCCTAATTGGTTAGGATTATGGGGTTCTATTGTTGTTGGTTTAATTACAGGTATTGTTATTGGTAAAGCTACTGAATATTATACATCAGCTTCTTATAAACCTACGCAAGCCGTAGCAGAAAGTTCTAAAACAGGTGCTGCTACAGTTATTATTTCAGGACTTGGACTTGGAATGATTTCTACTGCTATTCCGGTTTTAGCTGTTGTCCTTGGAATTGCTTTTGCATTTTTGTTTGCTTCGGGCTTTAATTTTGCAAATATTAGCTTTGGATTATATGGAATTGGTATTGCTTCTGTAGGTATGTTAAGTACACTTGGTATTACACTTGCAACGGACGCTTATGGACCAATTGCTGATAATGCCGGCGGTAATGCTGAAATGAGCGGTTTAGGACCGGAAGTAAGACAAAGAACAGATGCATTGGATTCACTTGGTAATACTACAGCTGCAACCGGTAAAGGTTTTGCTATTGGATCGGCTGCGCTAACAGCTCTTGCATTATTAGCTTCTTATGTTGAAGAGTTAAAGATGGGATTAATTCGTCTGGGTACTGATGTTATCCAGGTTTCCGAAAATGTTACAAAATCTGTAAAAGATGCCAATTTAAATGATTTTATGATCTATTATAATATTAATTTAATGAATCCTCTTGTGTTAGGTGGAATGTTTGTTGGCTCGATGATGGCATTTTTATTCTGCGGTATGACCATGAACGCTGTTGGCCGTGCTGCTCAAAAAATGGTTGATGAAGTTAGAAGACAATTTAAAGCAATACCCGGAATTTTGGAAGGTAAAAATGAACCTGATTATGCACGCTGCGTTGAAATATCAACTAAAGGTGCACAGATTGAAATGATTGTACCTTCTGTTTTAGCTATTGTTGTTCCAATTGCAACCGGTTTATTAATTGGTGTTCCGGGCGTGATGGGATTATTAACCGGCGCCTTAAGTACAGGTTTTGTTCTTGCTATATTTATGGCTAACTCGGGCGGTGCTTGGGATAATGCTAAAAAATATGTTGAAGAAGGAAATCTTGGCGGAAAGGGTTCATCATCGCACAAAGCTACTGTTATTGGCGATACAGTAGGTGATCCTTTTAAAGATACTTCAGGACCAAGCTTAAATATTTTAATTAAATTAATGAGTATGGTTGCTATTGTATTTAGTGGTTTAACTGTTGCGTTTTCGTTAATTAAATAATTATATTTAATAATATTTTAAGCCTCCAAGGGATATTTTTTCTTTGGAGGCTTATTTATTTTAAATTATAAATAATCGACAAGTAATCCAATAATTCTGTTTATTGAATAGGGTGTTTAATAATTGAGTATTTAAGACACAACTTTTCGGATTTGAGGAGAGAATATACCTTTAGATGGCCGGGTTGTAAATATTGTATAAAAATATATTGTCTTTAATTTTCTGATTAAAATAAAAACAAGCCTTATACGAAGCTAATTTCTATTAAATTTAACCAGTATATTGTAATAATTATACTAATATTAAGAATGTATAATAGATTATATTTATTATAAAATATATAAATTTCATTTGTTTGAATTAGTTGAATATTTATGCTTGATGTATGGGCCAGGGTAACAATTATTTTAATAAAAAATACTTGAATTTATTAAAAATATCTTATGCTTCAAATTTATTTATTTATCAACGTTTTCAAGTAAAAAACAGCCTTTTTAACTGTCCAATTTCAACAGAAATCCAATTTATTAAAAAAGAGTATTGACATTTGTGATTTTTAGCATTAATTTATATCTACCAAAAAATATTACAACTATAATAATTATTTGAATAATAATAATGAAATTTTATTTTAGAGAAAAAGAAATAGAGCAATTAACTTCAATAACTTCTAATCCGCGTGCAAAAGTTGGAAGTGTTTTAATTTACGGAAATAGAAAAGTTGGAAAGACAGAATTTGTTAAACAATTTCTGAATTCAAATAATGGCATTTATTTATCTATAAGTTCAAATAATTCAAAATTGCAGCTTGAAGACATTTCTACATATCTAAGATCATTAAATCAGTTCGATTTTTATGTTCCAAGGTTTAGTACTTGGTACGAATTATTTGAATTTTTCTATTTTATAGCAAAAAAAGAAAGGTTTTATTTAGCTCTTGATGAGTTTCACAATTTCGATTTGATTGAGCGAAGTGTTTTTTCGGAAATAAAAAAATTGTATGAAACCCATAATGCCTATTCAATGCTTACTATTTTATTTATTTCGTCAAATTTAACTTCAATACGTAAAAATTTTAAAGATAAACACTCGCCATTGTACATGTTTAACAATGCGGAAATTAAAATAAATCCATTCAAGTTATCAAATATTTGCGGATTGTACAGAGAAAATAAATCAGTTTTACCTGTTAATGAGATAATAAAAATTTACTTGGTTTTTGGCGGACTGCCAAAATATTATTTTTTGATTGATAATAATAATTTGTGGAATCGAAATTTAATCGAGATACTGCAAAAATTAATATTACAGGATTATTCACCGCTAGGATTTGAGTTCAAAGAGTTTTTATTGAACGATTTTTCCAAATCCAATAAAACTTATCTAGCTATTTTACAGTCTATTGCGGCCGGTAAAAGTACGGTTTCCGAAATTGCTAAAGATACATGTGTGCAAGCTACTACTTTGATGAAATATTTGAATGATTTAGTACTTATAAAAAATATTATCAGCCGTAAACTGCCAATTCATCTTGAAAATGAAAGCAATTCAAAATTTGGAAAATATTTTATCAATAGTTATTTCGAAAACTTTTGGTTTAGGTTTATGCAGCCAAATCAAATATTTTTTGAACTTAGGTCATACGATAATTTATTATCCATTATTCAATCAAATATTGATGAATATCTAAATAATAGATTTTACTCGTTGCTTAAAGAATTGATTTTTTACGGGGATAAAGAACTATTCATTCGTAGATTTTTCCCTTTTACAATTTCCAAAGTTGGACCTATTTGGAATAGAAAACATAAATTTGAGATGTGTATAATAAGTAAAGAAGAAAAACAAATACTATTATGCAAGATATATCCTGAAAACAGCCCAATTGTTGAAACTGATATTCAACTTTACAACAATTCTGTAATGGAAATAAAAGAAATATTCAAAGGGTACACTTTAAATTTGATGGTTATTTCGATGAATCGGTTATCGGAAGAAGAATACCTTCTGTTTCATAATAAGTCAATTATTAACATAACAATTAAGGAAATATTGGAGAATATTACTTTTACTAATAATACTCTATCAATATCTGAAAATCTTTTAATTAACACAAAAGTGATTTAATTAAACATTACTATTTATTTATATAAAAGGATAATAATGAAGGAATATTCTATTTACAATAAATTAATCTTAAGCAAAAAGATCAATTTGCACGAGTCCTTGTTTTTCTTTATTAAGCGTGTGTTTGATATTGTTTTTTCATTAATATTACTTTTAATGGTTGCCCCATTTTTAATCTTGTTTTGTATAATTATCTATGCTCAAACAGGAAATAATCCGATTTACGTACAACAACGGGGATTAACCTTAGATAAATTTAATTTTAAAATATTTAAATTACGCACACTCTATCCAAATAATCATTCTAAATCAATTCATACTTCAAATGTATTTATTCAAAACGAACTTAACGATTCGGTAATTCCTATTGGTAAATGGCTTCGTAAAACCGGTCTTGACGAACTACCACAGTTAATTAACATATTAAAAGGGGATATGAGTTTAATTGGACCACGTCCTTTGTCTATTTCCGATTTGACGATTATTTCTACTACTGAACCCATATTATACAACAGAAGAAACAATATGAATATTAAACCGGGAATATCCGGTTATTGGCAAATTTTTGGAAACAGAAAAAAAGGGGTAGTTAATTTAATTGAAATGGAAGAATATTATGCCGAAAATAAATCAATAGTGTTTGACCTGTTTTTGGTATTTATGACTATTCCATTGATCTTATTTGCTAAACACAGCGATGCAATTGTTAAAGACGTAAAAATGAATTGTGAATTATGAATGGTGAATTATAAACAAATCGATATGAAAAACGATAAAAATGATTTGTGAAATGTCCCAGAAATTGATAACGTGATGAGGTAATTTGTTGCCCATCCATAAATGGCATAAATAAAATTATGAATTATGAATTATGAATTATTAAAAAACAATTACGAAATAAAATATTAACAATTTTAATTCAAATGATGTTCTTGTAAAACGAATTAACAATTTGAACATAATTAGAATATTATTTGAATAACCCATTCCTTTAGGGATGGAGAAAATAAAAATAAAAATAATTAAAAAATTATAAAATCAAACAATTAAATATTAAAAAAGGAGTGAAAATGGAACAAAAAAAATATGTTTCACCAAAGAATTGGACAATTGCATATGGGGATTATTTATCCCAATGCGATGATTATGAAATGCAGCATAAAAAACTGATTAAACGTGACAAAGTATATAAATATACTTTTTACAGTTTGGTTGGTGTTGTTTTGCTTGCTGTATTTTTTGTGATTTTACACATGGTTTCAAAGATGTAGCAGTTTAATAAAATAATTATTTAATGAGGTTATTGATGAACAAAATTATTTCTACGGTAGTAATGATAATTACCATGATGATTGCAACGAGTCTGCAAGCACAGACTAGCCCAGATTATATCTTTGGTAGTGATAACGGCAGTGGATGGAATTGGACAACAGGAACACAGGGAACAGCTAATTTAGGTAGTACTTACAGCTGGCAATTTTTATCAACCGCAACAACAAACCATTATTTTAAATTTGGCGAAACTTCGTCAAATGCTGATAACAGTGGCTTTTGGACTAATTCAGGTGGGGATTTATTATATAATGGTGCTGGGACAATGTGGAATTCGTATTATTTTAATAATATGAATGGCGGCGGAGCAATTTATTTTGCAGTTACCACCGGTAATTATTATGTAATTAAAACAAGAAAAGATCCGGGTAATAACAATTGTAATTTTGCCATTTTTGATAATGGTACAACAGCTCCTGTTACTATTACATCTGTTCAAGGATCTATTTCAGGTTCGGATTATTTAATTGACGTTCAATTAAGTGGTGCAAAAGGCACCAACGAAAAAGTATGGGTACGTTATACAACTGATGGCACGTGGACAACAAGCACAACAATTGAAGCAGGTTTGGACCAAACAGGAAATAAATGGCGTGCAACAATTGCAAAAGAAAGTAAAATTTATGAATATTATGTTTATACAACTATCCAGCAGGCAGTTGCTCCGGCTGAAAATTTAGCAGATTTTTATACAATTAATTATGCTAATAACAGTGGTTTAAATTACAAAGCAAATTTAGTTACAAAATTAAACTATAAACTTAGTACTACAATTGGTACATTTACTTATTTGGCTGATGCAAATGCTTTTACTTGGGCAACAGGTGCAACAGCTGATGAAGGTTATACTACTGCTACAAATATTGGTTTTAATTTTAATTATTGCGGAGCACAATTTACACAATTCCAAGTATCAACTAATGGATTTTTGAAATTTGGAACAGGTTTAGCTAATGCTAGAAGTATTGACTCTCTTAGCGGTAAATTAACTCGTTCAGTTTTAGCTCCGTTGTGGGATAACCTTTCGGTTTCTGCAACTGCAACTGATATAACTTATAAACTAGATGGTACAGCACCGAACAGAATATTAACGGTTGAATGGAAAAACGTTAAATGGAATAACACAGCTATTGCAAATGCAGAATTCCAAATCAAATTATACGAATATCATGGCAAAATTGAATATGCTTATGGAACAATGGGAACCCCAACAGCGGGATCAGCTTCAATAGGTATGAATGATAATTCATCTTTAACTTATGTTACAAATCCTTCAACAGGGACTTTTATTAGTATAAATGTTGGCGGTTCGGTTGGTTCACGAGTTTATCATCAAACGATGGGTCATTTATTTAATGCAATTAATAATGCGCCTACTTCGAATACGGTATTTACATTTACGCCAATTGATGTTACCCCAATTACCGCAGGTACATATACAATTGGAGGCATAGGCCCAACTTATGCTTCTTTAAGTGACGCAGCAATGAACTTAAATATGCGCGGAATAAGTGGTGCTGTTTTATTAAATGTTAGAGAAGGTACTTACGATGATATTTTCCATTTAATAGATGTTGCTGGAACTTCTGCCGCAAACACAATTACCTTAACTAACGAAAGCGGAACGGTAACTTTTACACCAAATAATGGAAGTGCAATAAGTACTGCCGGTGCTGCAACTTCTGATGGAATTATTAGATTAGATGGAACTCAATATACTAAAATTCAAAATTTGTATTTATCAGACAACGGTTTAGCATCTGTTGCATTAAAATTTGAGATGGGTATCATCCTTGGAAATTCCATTACTACTAGTGGGGCAATGAGATCAGGTGGAAGATTTAACACTTTCAAAAACTTAAATATTGATATGAAATGTACAACCGGAATAAACCATGCCGGTTCAATAGGAATAAGATATTTTACTACAAGTTCAGTAGAAACTGATACAGCCAAAGCAACAAGTTACAACTTAATTGACGGTTGCACAATTACCGGTTTTTGGCGTGCAGGATGGAAAAATTTCGGTATTAAGGGTGCAAATCCTGATAGAGGAAATGTAATGCGTAATTGTACACTTGGAGATGTTGCTATTGGTACAGGTGTCGGTTCAGATATTAGAGCTCTTGAAATGGATGTTCAAAATGGTTTATTAATTGAAAATAATACAATTAAAAACATATCAAATTCAATAAATACAACTAATAGTATTTATGGTATTTGGTGTAATCCTGCTTCAAGTACAACAAACTTTATGTCTGGTACAAATATTATTAGGAATAATATTATTTATAACCTTGAAAATACCGGTACAACTACAACCTCTGGTTTTGCGGTTGGTATTGCATGCAATAATGTTGCTAACAATACTGAATATCAAGTATATAACAATAAAATTTATGATATTTTTTCAAATGGTACATATGCTATTACTAACCCTGGACCACCTATTGTTACTGCTCCCGCACGTGCAATAGGATTAGGTATGTATATGTCAACAGGTACTGGCGCAATAGTAAAGATTTACAACAATATGATTTCTGATATTCGAGTTCCTCGATCAACAGGTGCACCTTCTGCAAGAGGAATTGATGTTCAAAATGCTGCTGGAACAGCGACTTTTTCTATCTATAATAACACGGTTTATCTAAACAATGATGTAGCACCAACTGAGCCTGCTCATTATTCAACTTGTATTTATTGGGCTAATATGGGAACCGGCTCAATTGATTTAAGAAACAATATCTTTGTTAATACAATGAATTCAACAACAGGTAAATCTGTTTGTTTAATGCCTTCAGCTAATTCAAATTATGTAAGATTAGCATCAACATCAAATAATAATATTTATTATTATAGTGCTTTAGGTACAACAAATGGTATTTCTTATGATTTTACGACGCTAAGAACAACATTAGCAGCACATCAAACAGTAGTTGCCGGCAGCGAATTAAATTCAATTCTTACCGACATTACTCCTGCTTTTGAAACTATAGTAGCACCTTATGATTTACATATTAAAGCAGCAAACTGGATTCCTTCAGGTCAGGGACAACCAACTGCAATAGTTACTAACGATATTGACGGTAACTCACGTTCAGTATTACAAACAACCGGCCCGGTTGATATTGGTGCAGACGAATATACTGCAACTGGAAGTGCATCAGCAGTTGAAACAGGTATTATTGAAGATTTAGGCGTTACAACTTATACCGGTGTTGATGGCAAAATTATCGCTCAAATAACATGGCATTCAGGAACTGGTACTTTACCAACTTCTATTACATTTACTTATACTCCCGGTGTTCAAGCTACAGGAACAACTAACCCAAGTATTTACAGAAACTTTACAATTACCGCTGCTGATGGTACACCCGGATGGAGTGCTGATATTGTATTATTCTATAATGCTGCTACAGAATTAAATGGTTTTACTGAAACCGCAATGCGTATAAACAAAAAAGACGGACTTGTTTGGACAGTATTACCAACTGTTATTAATACAACAACCCATAGTGGTTCAGCAACAGTAACAAGTTTTTCAAATTTCAGTTTCGATGATGGTTCACATGCTCTTCCTGTAGAATTGACATCATTTACCGCATCATCTACCGGTGATTTAGTAAAATTAAACTGGTCAACAGCTACTGAAATAAATTCTTATTTATTTGAAATACAAAGAAGCAGTGATAACAATAATTGGTTTACAGTTGGCGACATTCAAGCTAATGGTAATTCCAATTCGGTTAAAAATTATGAATATACTGATGTAAGTGTAAGCGGTGGTAAATATTACTACAGACTTAAACAAATTGATAATGATGGTGCATTTGAATTTAGTGAAGTAGTTGAAGTTGAAGTTGGTATACCAACTACTTATTCAATTTCACAAAATTATCCTAATCCATTTAACCCAAGTACAAAAATTAACTATTCAATTCCTACAAGCGGAAAAGTTAGTATTTGTATTTATTCTATTACAGGTGAATTAGTACAAACTTTGGTTAATGAACAAGTTGAAGCAGGAAATTACTCTGTTGAATTTAACGGCAGCAATCTTGCAAGCGGTACTTATTTTTATAGAATTAGTGCTAACGATTTTGTTCAAACTAAAAAAATGTTGTTAATTAAATAAAATAGTTCTTTGTTTTTTGCCCCGCATTTTTAACAAATTAAAGATGCGGGGATTTAATAATGTTTATTTTATAATAGCAATTGGAAATAGTTATTAATCAATTATTAAAAATTTTAATACCTGCTTAATAATTGTTTCCTAAAAAAACTATGGGAAATAAATATTATTTTAATAGTAAATAAATTTAATATAAATAAAGGTGATATATGAAAAAGATAGTTTTACTGTTTTTGGTTTTAATAGGTTTTACTAATGTAATGCGTGGGCAGACATATTATAATATGACAAGTGCGGACTATTCTGAAAACTTTAGTGATATAACAAATTGGACTAATAATTTTGCAGCAGGTATAGGGGCAGCTTATTGGGGAGCAGTAGCAACTAATAGTACTGGAACAATTCCTGATGGCGTAAAAATAACAAACGCTACATCGACATTTGTTACTGGTTCAAGTGCTGGTGTTCAAAGAGGTAGTGGTAATATTGTACTTTTAACTACAGGTTCTACAGATAATACAAGTTCTTGTGCAATTGATCTGCGATTAAATTTTACTGGACGATTGGCTGGGAAAATAAGTTTTGATTGGGCAGAAGTTAACAACTCGACAGGTAACAGAGCCGGTTCACTTAGGATTTATACAAGTATCGATGGAACATCATATACGGAGTTAACAGGAGCACAAGTACTTAATTTTGTAAATAATGTTAGTTCGAGTGGATCAATAAGTTCAATTTCATTACCTTCCAATTTTAATGATTGCTCAACAGCTCGAGTTAGGTTTTATTATCATAATGGTAGTGGAGGAACAACAGGTTCGCGACCTAAAATCAGTATAGATAATATTTCCATTACATCTACTCCAAATGGGATAGTTGTACCAACGTTATCTACAACTGCAATTTCATCTATTACTTTTAATAGTGCCTCAAGCGGTGGTAATATTTCAGCAAATGGAGGCGAAGCACTTACATCAAGTGGTGTTTGCTGGAATACAACAACAAATCCAGTATCTACCGACTCGCATACTTCAGATGGCACAAGCTTAGGTTCATTTTCAAGCAGCATTACTGGGTTAAATTCAGAAACTTATTATTATGTACGTGCATATGCCACAAATAATACAGCGGGTGCTGGTTATGGAAATCTGTTAAGTTTTTGGACATTATCTCCAGAGCCTTCTGCACACTCAACTTCGTTCAGTAATTCGGTAATCTCACAAGTTCAAATAAATCTAGCATTTGATGCTGCAAGTACAATCTCTAATGCTGATGGATATATCATCCTTCAGAAAGTAGGTTCTGCTCCTACTGGTACACCTACTGATGGAAATGCTTACGCTGTTGGAAATGCAATAGGTGATGGTACTGTCGCTGCAATTACAAATAATTCTGCGACTTTGGTTAATATTACCGGTTTAAGTGCCGGTACAACTTATTATTTTACACTTATTCCATTTAATTATAATAGTGCTAATAATGAAACTTATAATTATAAAACTGATGGAACCATACCGGGTACAAATGGTACAACTAAGGCACCTTTAGACGCAACTTCTGAAGTTTCAGGACCTGCTTTGGGCACTCAGCCTAACCCTGTTACAATTTCGTCATTAGTGGTGGGAGATGGTAGTGCTGTTCGTGTTTTTGACATGGACGTTCATGATGATGGAACTTCGGATGGGGAACCTACAAAAATTACACAAATTACAATTAAGGCCGGTACAAACAATACTGCTAACTGGGTAAATACAATTGCTGGAGTAAAACTATCAACTGATGGTGGAATTCATTTTGTAACAATTGGTACGCCAGTAATTTCAGCTTCTTCAATAGTTATTCCAATTACTTCTGATAATCTGAATATTCGTGATGCTGATGTAGTTACTCTATCTTTATATGTTTATTTAAAAAGTTCTGGTTTAACTGATAACCAGATTCTTGAATTTAAAGTTGATGCAACAGCATCTTCTCATGGCTTTGTTGCTGATGGAACAGGTTCTACTTTTTTAGAAACATTCGCTTCTGCCCCGGTTTCCAACCAAATTTTAATTGATGTTGTTGCTACAAAATTACAATATATACAACAACCTTCTAATACTAGTATTAACACAGTTATGACGCCCGCTGTGACTATTGAAGCTGTAGATGCAAACAATAATCGCGATTTAGATAAAACAGGTACAGTTACACTTGCCTCAACAGGGACAATGACTGAACCAGTGACGGCTGTTTTAACATCAGGATTTGGAACTTTTGGTAATATTATTCACACTGCACTTGGAACTGGGTTAACAGTTACAGCCACTTTAGGTTTATTATCTAAAGAAAGTAATACTTTTGATATAACTAATGGGCTTGAACTAGTTATAGAAAATTTTAATTATGCAGATAATGCGTTATTAACATCAAATGGTTGGGTAGTTAATAGTTCAGGTTCGAATTCAATGGATGTTGGAGCTTCAAACGGTCTAACTTATAATGGATATTCAGGGCTGACTGGCATAACAGGTGTTGTGACTGGAAATGCGGCAAGGTTAGATAATACTGGTGAAGACCTTGGTAAACTATTTATAACTAGTCCAATTACAAGTGGTAATATTTTTTTCTCGTTTTTAGTTAATGTTTCTAATGGACCAGCAGGATATTTTTTAAATTTGGGAGGAAGTACTTCGGCTTTTGCAGCTAGGATTTTTGTTAAGCCTAGTACGAATTCAGGTTTTATAAATTTTGGTATTTCTAATACAAGTACAGCAACTTATGCAACAACACCAACAGATTTTAATGTTAATGCTACTTATATTATTATTGTAAAATACGAAGTTTCAACTACTGGAACTTGTAGCCTATGGGTTAAATCATCAGGAATTCCTGAGACTGAAGCTTTAGCTGGTACACCTGAGGTGACTGCAGCTGGAACAGGGCAATCTAGTATTGATAGGATTTGTTTACGCCAATACGATGCTACACAAAATATCACAATCGATGGTATCAGAGTTGGAATCATTTGGGGAAATGCTCCACTCCCTGTTGAATTAGTATCTTTTACGGCTAATAACATGAATAATTCAGTTGTATTAAACTGGCAGACTGCAACCGAAATTAATAATCAATGTTTTGAAATTGAAAGAAATATTGATGGAAATAATTGGGTTACAGTAGGTTCTGTTGTTGGACATGGTAATAGCAATGTTGTTCGCGATTATTCATTTGTTGATACTAAATTACAAGGAAATGGAAACTATGAATATAGATTAAAACAAATTGATAACGATGGCAATTTTGAATACTTTAATACTGTTGAAGTAGTTGTCGGAAATCCTGATCAATTTGAATTAAGTCAAAACTATCCTAATCCGTTTAATCCTTCAACTACAATTAAATTTACGATGCCAAATGCCGGCAACGCAAAAATTATTGTATATAACACTTTAGGTCAACAAGTTGCTGTTTTAATTGACGGTTATTTTGAAGCCGGATTCCATTCAGCTCAATTTAATGCTTCACAATTATCCAGTGGAATTTATTTCTATAAATTAGAAACGGCTAATTTTACTAATGTTAAAAAAATGATACTTACTAAATAATTTTAAGTGTTTAAGGTTAAAGTTTAAGTGTCAACAAAAATTAAATATTAATCTAAATACATAAATCTCAAATTAATAAAAACCGCTGTTAATGTAAAAATTAACGGCGGTTTTTTATAAATAACCGTTTAATAATATAATATTTTAATAATTGATTACTGCTAAATATGACTAAAACCTGTACAATTTTGTTATTTCTGTTATTGACTAATATTTTAATATTTGCCCAAAACGAAAAATCAATTCATCAAATACAATCGGAATATTATTCAAAAAATATCGATTCTACTGAACAATGTTTATTGAAAAGTACTCCGTTTGAAAACGATAATTCTACATTATCAATTTCACACAAAGTTTATGGATTTCATCCATATTGGGTAACAGATGTTACTGCTGCCGGGTATTATTATAGTTTATTAACCCATGTTGCTTATTTTGGTGCTGAAGTAGACGGGACAACAACAACTACAGGTGGTTTTAGTACTACACATAATTGGGCTTCCACACAAGTTGTTAATTTTTGCAAATTATATAATGTTAAAATTCATCTTTGTGTTATTATGTTTGATAATCACAGTCGAGTATTGGCAAATGCTGCGTATAGAACAAATTTGGTAAACAATATTATTGTGCAAGTAAATTTGCGTGACGCGGATGGAGTAAACATCGATTTTGAAGCTGTTGCTGCTGCTCAAAGAGATAATTATAGATTATTTCTTTACGAGTTGGGTACTGCTCTTAAAGCAAACGGAAAGGAATTGACTGTTTGTATTCCGGCGGTTGATTGGAACGGTATTTATAATACGGCTTTTAATAATTATACCAAAAATGTAATTGATTATTATTTTTTAATGGCTTATGATTATTTTTATAGCGGAAGTACAACTGCAGGTCCGGTTTCGCCATTAACAACGGGTACTGATAGCAGACATGTTACAAGAAGTCTAAAAGCTTATAATTCTTATGGTGTACCATATTCAAAAATTATTACAGGATTTGGCTATTATGGTTATGATTGGCCTGTAACAAGTAGTACAAAAATGGCAGCTACAACAGGAAGTGCATCCACAAAAACATTTAGCCAGATAAAAACGACTTTATCAAGTATTCCGGAAGAAAATAAATTTTTTGATGCAACATATAACGTGCCTTGGTATAGATACCAAAGCGGAAGTGATTGGCATCAGGTATGGTACGAGGATTCGATAAGTATTTCTAAAAAATATGATACTCTAAAAGTATATGGATGTGGTGGAACAGGTATGTGGGCTTTAAGTTACGATGGTTCAAATACCGATTTGTGGGGAGCTTTAAAAAAATCATTCGCTTCAACTAATAATTTAAGTTATTCAATAATTTCGGATTTCGAAACTTCAACAGGGGTATTTAATAATACACCCAATTACAGCGGATCTAATTATGGGATTTCCCACTCTTCTACAGCTGCACGAAATATTGGAATGGCAAACAATGGCTGGAGTTCATTAAAAGTTACACTAATTGATAATAGTTCCTCGTCAGATAATTGGCAGGTGCGATTTTTATCAGGCGGAGGTAATCCGTCAAATAATTTATTATTGCACAATTATGGATATATTGGCTTTTGGATGAAAACAAAAACCGCTTCAAATAGTGCGTTAGTTGCAGTTGTTTTGGATGATGGATCGGCAATGGAATTATCCCCAAAAACCAGTGTAATTAATGATGGACAGTGGCATTTGTACGAATGGAATTTGCAGGGGAGCGGTTGGAGTAGCTTTTTATACGGAAATGGAATAATTAACGGACCGACTGCAACACTTGATGCAATTATGTTTTTTGCTCCAAATAATTCCGAAAATTGGGAAATTTATATGGATGATGTGGCTTATAATCCTAATGGTCCTTTACCTGTTGAATTAATTAGTTTTGAAGGAAACTTGATTAATAATTCAGTATCGTTAACCTGGGAAACAGCAACAGAAATAAATAATTATTGTTTTGAGATTGAAAGGAATATTAATAATAGTATTTGGGAAAAAATTGGTGTTGTGCAGGGAAACGGGAATAGCAGCACAATAAACAGCTATTCTTTTACTGATTCCAAATTATCAATTAATGGTAATTATCTGTATAGATTAAAGCAAATAGATAATGACGGGAATTATAAATATTTAAATACTATTGAAGTAGTTGTTGGTACACCCGATAAATATGAATTATTACAAAATTATCCAAATCCATTTAATCCTGTAACAAAAATTAATTATACAATTCCTGTAAGTTCACAAGTAAATATCAGCATTTATTCAATAATTGGCGAGTTGGTTAAAATTTTAGTTAATGATCAACAGGAAGCCGGAAATTATACTGTAGATTTTGACGGCAGCAATTTGGCAAGCGGAACTTATTTTTACAGAATTACAGCGGGTGAATTTATGCAGATAAAAAAAATGATGCTTTTAAAATAGTGTCATATGACCAGAGGAACAGTTAAGTTATTAAAATATAAAGAATTAATAAAGAACAGAGTAAAAAAGATAAATTAAATAAAAACAACAGGAACAAAAATAATAAAAAAAATCAATTAAGAATCGTTCTTTGACAAGCTGTTTTTAAATTTAGCAGGCAAAAGATCAATATATTGCAAAACAACTCTTTTAGAAAGTCTAGAAAGTTCAGCAATTTTATCAAGATCGGTAATATTGTGCTGCCAGAGCAATTCAACTCTGTGATAATCTTTGATATACCGATCAACAGCTTCTTTGGAGTGATTAGTTTTCAAAGCAATTTCAGGAGTAAGGTAACCTTGCAAATAAAGGGTGATAATTTCTCGCTTATGAGTAATGGCACCAGAAAGGTCATGAATATTGCCCCGAGTAGGAAGCAGATGTCCATCTGCTTGGATTTCCTGAACATAAGTACTTACAACAGCATCACAGACACCAAGCAAAGCAGCAAGATCAAGCTGAGTAAGTAATGCTCCTTGGTCGAAAGCTTCCTCAGTCCAGCGTTTAAGTCTGTTTTTGCGAAGAGTCTTGGAATCAAAACCATGAGCGATATGAGCAATATCATGATCGGTAAGAAAAGAAAGGACAACAGGTTTAAGCCTGGTATTTGCAATGGATTTAGAACGTTGAGGAAATTCATCAACAGGGACAGCCATCCAAACAAGTTGCCCATAGTTGACATGATGAAGATCATTATCGATAGAAGAGACAAGGAAAAAATCATCAATAATGGTAAGTATATCTTGAATAATAGCGGTAGCAGTAATTTGACCTCTATCGTAACCATATTGATTAAGAAAACGATAAAGGAGAATTTGTTCAAGAGATTTATCCTTAAGACGTCTAAACTTTTTAAGTTGAGTTTGTTCTTTTGTTAAAGGTTTACTCATCAGTTTTACCTCCTCTGCCAGCATGAGGTGATGATTTTTTTTTTAGCATTGGAATCGGCAGGTTGAGGAGAAATGATATCCATTAAACGTTGAGTATTGAGATTATAATAAGTATCATAAATCTGGCAATACTCTCTAACGAGACGTTCGGATTTTTGAGAAATTCGTCTAATTTGTTGTGTAGAGAATTTTTGGTTATAGAGAATAGCAACTTGAACAAAATCAGCGAGGTATCTTTTAACAGATGTTTCAGAATGATTAGTTTTAAGTTCAATATCAGTAAATGTGTAACCCTTAAAATTGAGTTCAAGAATAATGGTTTTATGAGAAAGTCCTGGCCCCATATCAAGTTTAGCACCCCGAGTCATAATAAATTTACCTTGATTTCGGAGACATAGAATATCTCTTTTAACAGTAGCAGGAGAAGTAGTAAGAACAATAGCTAAATCTTCGTAAGAAAGTAAAGCATTTTGATCATAGGCTTGTCTGGTGAGACGTTCAATTCGATGTTGTCTAAGTCCGGCCAGACCATAATTGGCAAGAACATCAAAATCAGAATTAATATCAATAAGTCTAAGCTTAATAGTAACTTTACAGGTTAATCTGATATGTTTGCCTGCCGGTTCAGCAGCAGAAACAGCTTCATAAGAAACTTCACCGCTTGAAAGAGTTATGTTGGAATGTTCTTGGAAATAAAAAGAAACTTGTTTGTAAAAAGCTTCAGCAATAATAGGAGTAAGATTAAAATCTTGAGAGATTTTTTGGACAATTGCATTTTTAGCATTCTTAGATTCAAGGCGTTTTATGCCATAAGAATCCGGATCGTTAATTTTTTCCATAGGAGTACCTCTTTTTTTAGTTTCAAATATAATCTCCTATGGTCATTTGACCTAAACTTTAAATAATTATGAATTGTGAATTATTAATTATGAATTAAAACATGAATGATAAAATGCAATTAATGAATAAATGGAATATTTTGCGAAAGATAACATGCAGAAAATGTTCTTATAAAATCTTTTATCATGTTATGCAAATGTAACGATTTTGTTCGATTAGCCCAGCCATTTATTATTTCATCCATTGATGGTGTTTCAATATGATTTTGTTGCCCATCCATAAATGGATGGGTTAAACAAAAGGAATTATTGATTTGCAAATAGTTGGATCAAAGAGTTTATAAATAGATAAGAAAAATATAAAGAATACAAATAGTAAAATAAATGTTCTTGTAAAATAAATTAACAATTTTAGCAGAATTAGAATGTTCTTTGAATAGCCCATTCCTTTAGGGATGGGAATAAATAAAAAAAAACAAATAAATCAAAAAATCATTTGTTTAATGGTTTTAATTCATAATTAATAATTGACAATTCACAATTGTTCTTCATCATTCATAATTATTTTGTATTGTACTGTTTCTTTGTTTAAAACTATTGCTAAATATTTAATTGGTTTGTTTTTGTTTAGGTATGGTTCAAAATATTTGTTTGTTTTTATTTGGTTAATTGCAGAATCTAACAAATCAGCAGCGTTTTTATCATCTGCTAAATACTTAAATTCAATAATATATATATTGTTTTCAAATTCAATTACACCGTCAATACGACCCTGAGAAGTGCTAACTTCTAAATCCATTTTAATGCCAACTAACTCCATTATTAAATAAAATAAAGAGTGATAATATGCCTCTTTTGGAATATGTAATTGATAGGGGATACTTGCAATTAAACTTTTTAATGTAATAAAAAATTTTTCAAGGTCATTGTTTAGTAAATATGTTCGTAACTTGTTGTTAAGGTAACCAATATCGCTTGGTTCCTTCTCTATAAATGTTGAAGCAATATGAGATAAAAAAGCATCCTTTACTTCTTTATTGGGGTATCCGAGTGTGTATTCATTATTTGCTCTATCATATTTTTTAATTGTTAAATAACCGGTTTGAAATAACAAAGGCCTATAATCTTTTATTTCAGTATTATATGAATCAAAAAAGAGACTATTGACAGTAAAATTCTTAATTTCTTCAATTTTATATTTACTTTCTTTGAATTTATCAATTAAAAAGGTTGGTGTTCCGGTACTAAACCAATAATTATCCAATGTGTTCATTTTGAAAAAAACAAGTAATGAAAAAGGATTATAAACAGTGGTTTTTCCATCCCAGCTATAACCGTTATACCATGTTTTTATCAACAATTTGGAATCAGGAATACTAATATTTTCTATTGATGCAAAATTTGTAATCCGATCAGAAAAATACTCTTCAAGTTCAGTTTGTGTTATACCACAAATTGTTGAGTATTCTGCATCTAAAGTAATGTCTAACAAATTATTTAAACCGGAAAATACTGAAACCTTGCTAAATTTTGAAACACCTGTTAAAAAACAAAATTTTATATATTGATCAAAAGACTTTATAATACTATAAAAATCCCTCAATAAATCCTTATTTTCGTTAGATATTTCCGGTTTGGAGATATAATCAATAATTGGTTTGTCATATTCATCAATTAAAATAACTACCTTATTAATTTTGCTTAATTCAAAGATTAATTTTCTGAAAGCATCTGTGTAATTAATTGGATTGAATATTGTTACCTTATACTCTTGAGCGATAAAATTAAGCATGTTTATAATACTTTTATTAAACTTATCTTTTCCTTCGGATGTTATAACAGAAGACATATCTAATCTAATTACCGGATATTTCTCCCATTTGATTTTGTCGTAAATATATAAACCCTTAAAAAGCTCTTTGTTACCGATAAATATTTCTTTTAATGTAGAAATTAAGAGAGATTTGCCAAATCGGCGTGGACGGGAAAGGAAATAAAAACCGCTTGTACTTATTAATTTAAAAATAACTTCGGTTTTATCAACATACAAAAAATCTTCTGAAATTATTTTTTCAAATGTTTGTATGCCAATAGGTAATTTTTTCATAGCAGTTCCAAATAATTCATAATCGTTTATTCTTCCAATTTATATTCAACAATATCTCTATTTAACACAATTGCTAAATATTTAACCGGTTTGTTATTATTTAAATACGGTTCAAAATATTTATTTGTTGTTATTTGGTTAATTGCCGTATCTAATAAATCATCTACATTTTTATCATCTGCTAAATACTTAAATTCTATAATATAGATATTTTCTTCAAATTCTATTACGCCATCAATACGACCCTGCGAAGTGCTAACTTCTAAATCCATTTTAATGCCAACTAACTCCATTATTAAATAAAATAAAGAGTGGTAATATGCCTCTTTTGGAATATGTAATTGATAGGGGATGCTTGCAATTAAACTTTTTAATGTAATAAAAAATTTTTCAAGGTCATTGTTTAGTAAATATGTTCGTAACTTGTTGTTAAGGTAACCAATATCGCTTGGTTCCTTTTCAATAAATGTAGAGGCAATATGAGACAAAAAAGCATCCTTTACTTCTTTATTGGGGTATCCGAGTGTGTATTCATTATTTGCTCTATCATATTTTTTAATTGTTAAATAACCGGTTTGAAATAACAAAGGCCTATAATCTTTTATTTCAGTATTATATGAATCAAAAAAGAGACTATTGACAGTAAAATTCTTAATTTCTTCAATTTTATATTTACTTTCTTTGAATTTATCAATTAAAAAGGTTGGTGTTCCGGTACTAAACCAATAATTATCCAATGTGTTCATTTTGAAAAAAACAAGTAATGAAAAAGGATTATAAACAGTTGTTTTTCCATCCCAACTATATCCGTTATACCATGTTTTTATCAACAATTTGGAATCAGGAATACTAATATTTTCTATTGATGCAAAATTTGTAATCCGATCAGAAAAATACTCTTCAAGTTCAGTTTGTGTTATACCACAAATTGTTGAGTATTCTGCATCTAAAGTAATGTCTAACAAATTATTTAAACCTGAAAACACAGAAACCTTGCTAAATTTGGAAACACCTGTTAAAAAACAAAATTTTATGTATTGGTCGTTATCTTTAATTGAACCGTAAAAATCGCGCAATACATCTCTGTTTTCTTGAGCCTTTCCCAAATTTGTTATATAATCTATAATTGGTTTGTCATATTCATCAATTAATATTACAACTCTGTTAATTTTATTAAGATTAACTAATAATTCAGTAAAAGTTTCCCTAATTGAATTTGTAGTAAGTGTTACATTATAAAATTTAGCAATTGTATATAAATAATCAACAATTTTGGAACGAAAACCGTCGGCTGTACTTGAATAGGTTATTGACGAAAAACTAATATGTATTACCGGATATTTATCCCACTTGATTTTGTCGTAAATATATAAACCCTTAAATAGCTCCTTATTACCGCTAAAAATTTCTTTTAAAGTTGAAATTAATAACGATTTGCCAAATCGGCGTGGACGGGATAAAAAATAATATTTCCCGCTAGTTATTAATCGTTCAATTACTTCTGTTTTATCTACATATAAATAATTTTCATTTATAATTTCAGAAAATGTTTGTATGCCAATAGGTAAATTTTTCATAGCAGTTCCAAATAATAAACAACTAAATATAATAAATTAATTATGAATTGTGAATTATTAATTATGAATGAAAAACACAAAAAAACAATTATGAATTGTGAATTATCAATTATGAATTAAAAACATGAATGATAAAATGCAATTATTGAATAAATGGAATATTTTATAAAAAATAACATGCAGAAAATATTCTTATAAAATCTTTTATCATGTTATGCAAATGTAACAATTTTGTTCGATTAGCCCAGCCATTTTTTATCTCATCCATTGAAGGCGTTATAAAGTAGTTTTGTTGCCCATCCATAAATGGATGGGTTAAACAAAAGGAATTAATAATTTGAAAATATTTGGATAAAAGAGTTTATAAGAATATACGGTAAATGTAAAGAATTATAAAAATGTAAAACAAATGTTGTTGTAAAACTACTTATAAATGTAAACAGAAAAAGAATTGTTTTTGATTAACCCATTCCTTTAGGGATGGGACGAAAATAAAAACAAAATATATTGGTTATACTATAAAAAATATTTTAAGGCAAAAAAAAAACGCATTATTTAGCCAAATATTTATAAAAAACACATTTTATTTGCTTATTTAACAATTATTTAACGCATTATATTAGTTTTTTATTTTTTCTGTTTGTATTTTAAATATTAGTAATTTTTAGTACAATTAATTTTAATTTGAATTAGGGATTTTTATGAAAAAAATTGTTTTACTTTTATTTTTCCTGTTTATTTGTGCTTTTTCCGAAATCAGTTTTGCGCAAGGTACTTTATCAAGTCCGATTTTTTCGGAAAATTTTGGAACTTTAGCAAATAATACGGCATTAACAACAAGCAATACAGCTTTTAGTTATATAAGAGTAGGTACTTCAACTACTTCAAATACAATCGTCAATCAAATAGTTGCTTCTAATCCCGGATCATTTACTGGAAGTTCAGCATTAATAAGTGCAAAAGGAGGATCTATTTCAACTGTTGATAAAACAGGTTTAACGTCCTTTTCTAGTGGTACGTTTACTTTTAAATTTAAAACACCAAGTTCTTTGACTACAGCTGTCATGTTGAGTGCAGTTGGATCAGGTAGTACTTTTGGAGGTGGATCTACGTTTACCGGAGCGCATCTTTCGGCAGCATTTCAAGTCGCTGGTACGAGTTTACAAATAAGAACCGCAGGTGCATGGACAACTGTACAAACCGTTGCAGTTAACACAACTTATGAAATCTGCATTGTTTTTAACAATACAGCAGGTTCTCTTTCTTATGGTGATTCTAAAACATTACCTTCAAATAAATGTCATGTATGGATTAATGGATCCTATGTAAATGAATACTCTGCTGCGACTAGCAGTTTAGCTGCTACGGCTTTTAAAATTTATACAACTACCGCACAGTTTGAAGTTGATGATATTGCAGTTTACAATACTTTACCATCTGCTACCGTTGCTTCAGAACCAACTACACAATCTTCAATTTCATTTGGAACAGTAACTTCAAATTCTATTGTTGTGAATTTTAGTGGTGGTGATGGAGCAAACAGAATAGTAATAGCAAAGAGTGGGAGCACTGTAACTTATGCCCCTACAGATGGGGTTACAGCAAGTGGAGTAAATAGTAATTTTGGATTAGCAACTGATCAAGGATCAGGAAACAAAATTGTTTATAACGGTCCAGGCAATTCTGCGACAATTACTAATCTCTCCCCAACAACAAATTACTATTTTGCCGTTTATGATTATAATGGTTCTGGTGCAGGATTAAATTATCTTACTACTTCTCCTGGCACAGGTAACCAAATAACTGCTACACCGGTAGATCCAGCTTTAACAATTTCTCATGCCGGTTTAACTGAAGAAAATTTAAATGGGGCAGTAATCACTTTGGACTTAACAAATGAGACATTTGCAGACGGAACACTAAATTCTTCAAATTTTACATTAAATAATCAACCTACTGGTACAAGTATTTCTACAATTGATTATGTTAGCCCAACTCAGGCTACAATTAATTTAAGTTATGATGGAACTGATTTTGACGTTAACGTAACTAATTTTCAGGTTTCCATTAATAATATTGAATTAAGTACAAGTTCTAGTATATTAACAAGTAATTTCCTTTCGATTACAGCTACAATTGAAACTATTCCAGTTGTTACAACAAATGTTGCAATATCAACAAATGGTATAACAACAGCTACTTGGGGTGGAGAAGTTACAGCATCTGGTGGAGAGACTGTTACGCAAAAAGGTATTGTTTGGAGTACTTCCACTAATCCTACCATTGATGATATTAATGATAATAAAACAGAAGAGGGTGTTGGTCCCAGTGCAATCACCGGAAACATGACTGGTTTAACTCCAAACACAAAATATTATGTGCGAGCTTACGCAACAAACAGTGTTGGAACAAATTATGGTACTGAATATAATTTCACAACAAATAATCTTGGTGCTCCGGTTGCCTTAGATGCTTCCGGATTTTTCCCTACCAGTTTTACAGCAAATTGGGAAGCTGTTGCAGGAGCAGCAAGTTATAGGCTGGATGTAAGTACAACTAATGAATTCGGTAATACTGTGATTTCCGAGAATTTTAGTGGCTTTACTGATGACGGTGGTGGTACCGGTGGGACTGATAGAACTAGCAGTTTAGATACTTATTTACAGACTGCTGGATGGACTGGTTCAAAAATTTTTGAAATGAACGGATACACAAAACTAGGAACAAGTTCAGCTAATGGGTATATAATTACTCCATCATTAGATTTATCGGTTAATGGCGGTACAAGTACCTTATCTTTTGATATTAAGCAATACTCTAGTGATGCTGGTTTAGTTCAAGTTTTCTTAGCTACTGATAATGTGACATTTAGTCAAATTGGCTCTAATATTACACCAACTTCTAGTTTTGTAACTTATTCACTTAATATTACAGGTGGAACTGCTACTACGAAAATTAAGATTCAGAGTACATTAAAAAGATTTTTTCTGGATAACGTAAAAATATCATACTCATCAAATTTAACTTCTTATGATAATTTAACAGTTAATTCAACTTCACAAGAAGTTACTGGGTTAACAGCCGGAACAAATTATTATTATAGAGTACGTGCATTTTGCTCAACAAGTACAAGTGCAAATTCTTCAACAATATCTGTGTCAACATCAAATATTAATAATAACCCGCCAATTAATCCGGGTAATAACCAAAATGTTACTGTTGGTAATAATACAGGTGTTGGTCATATTTTGTTTAATAATGTAACTCATGGTGGTAATGTTAATGTAAACAGATTTAATAATACTCCATCAAACCCAGATGGTATTGAAGGAAATGTAAGCCAATACAGATGGATTATTGAACCAAATAACTCGATGGCTTTTGTACAGGCAGACGGATATACATTACGATTTGAAGTTGCCGATTGTCCCGGGATATCTGAATTTGATAATGGTTCAATTACAACTATAAAACTATATAAACGTTCAAATCCTGGTCATGGTACTTTTAATGATTTGGGTTTTATGACATATTTCAATAGCGGTACAATTGGTAATCAGGATGATGATTATTTAGAAAGTGCTTTAATTCAGACTGGTTTTAGTGAATTTGGATTTGGTTCATCGGAACCTCTTCCTGTTGAACTTTCATCATTCACAGCAAGTTTAGGTAATTCAGTTGTAACCTTAAACTGGCAGACAGCTACCGAAATTAATAACCATAGTTTTGAAATTGAAAGAAAAATTAATGATGGAAACTGGGAAAATATTGGTACTGTTGATGGTAACGGAAACAGCAATGTTGTAAGAAATTATTCTTATTCAGATGCTAAATTACAAGCAAGCGGTAATTACCAATACAAATTAAAACAAATTGATAATGACGGTGCTTTTAAATATTCTAATGTTACCGAAGTAGTTGTTGGCATACCAGCTGAATTTAGTTTAGTTCAAAACTATCCTAATCCATTTAATCCTTCAACTACAATTAATTTTAATATGCCTACTTCAGGTAGCGTTAAAATTGTAGTATTTAATACATTAGGTCAGGAAGTAACAACTTTAGTTAACGGTTATCAAGAAGCCGGATTCCATTCAGTTAATTTTAACGCAAGTCAGTTAACAAGTGGTATTTATTTTTACCAGATGGAAGCAGGTAACTTTAAATCTGTTAAAAAAATGATCTTGGCTAAGTAAGGTTAAATGCTAAAGGTTAAAGTTTAAGTTAAAAGCTTAAATATATATTTTAATTAAAACCGTAACTGATGTAAAAATTGGTTACGGTTTTTTATTGTGTTAAATAATGCGGTATGGATATAATAAAACAATTATGAATGATGAATTATCAATTATCAATTATGAATGAAAAACATGAATAATAAAATGCAATTAATGAATAAATGGAATATTTTTTTTGAAAGACAACATGCAGCAAATGTTCTTATAAAATCTTTTATCACGTTATGCAAATGTAACAATTTTGTTTGATTAGCCCATTCATTTATTATATCATCCATTGATGGCGTTATAATATGATTTTGTTGCCCATCCATAAATGGATGGGTTAAACAAAAGGAATTATTGATTTGCAATAGTTGAATAAAAGAGTTTATAAGAAGATACGGTAAATGTAAAGAATTTAAAAAATGCAAAAAAATGTTCTTATAAAACTAATTATAAATATAAACAGAAAAAGAATTGTTTTTGAAAAGCCCATTCCTTTGGGGATGGGAATAAAATAAAACAATTATGAATGGTGAATTATCAATTATGAATTAAAACATGAATGATAAAGGGCAATTAATGAATAAATAGAATATTTTGCGAAAGAAAAGATGTAGCAAATGTTCTTATAAAATCTTTTATCACGTTATGCAAATGTGACAATTTCGTTTGATTAGCCCAGCAATAAATTCAATTATGAATTGTGAATTATTAATTATGAATGAAAAGCAAAAAAAACGTATAAAATAATGGTGGTTTGGAAAAATGTTACACGGCTACAATCATTTTATCCGTTACGGGTTAAAACCAAAAAACAATTATACCCGTTAAAAAAACAATCAAATCAAATATTAAATTATTTAATGGTTTTAATTCACCATTCATAATTCACAATTAAATAAGTTTATTCAAATTTAATTAATTCTCTTCCTTTTGGTACCATATCGTTAATGTCAACAAAAATACATTTAATTGTACCATCCATTGGTGAAATAATATGATTAAGCATTTTCATAGCTTCCAAAATTAAAATAGGGTCGCCTTTTTTTACTGTCTGTCCCTGTTTAATGGATATTTCTTTAATTGTTCCGGGGATAGTAGTATAAATAACTTTGGGATTAGGTACAGTATATTTTTTTCTGTTCTTAAACTTTTCAGTTAAATTGGTTTCATACGATGTTGAATCAATATTTAATTTTTCCATAATTCTTCTCTGTTAAAATGGGGGAATGCCATGTTTTTTAAATGGTCTTTCATCTCTTTTGTTTTCAAGAAGACTTAATGAGTGGATTAAGTATTTTCTAGTATCTTCAGGATTAATTACCGAATCAATATGTCCGTTTTTAGCAGCAACATAAGGATTAGCAAACATTTCGGTATATTCTTTAACTTTTTCTTTACGTGTAGTGTCAGGATCCGGTGAGCTTGTAATTTCGGTTCTGAAAATAATATTTGCAGCACCTTCTGGGCCCATAACAGCTATTTCGGCAGTAGGCCAAGCATAAACAAAGTCAGCACCCAAATGACGAGAGCACATTGCAATATATCCGCCGCCGTAGGCTTTACGTAATATAACGGTTAATTTTGGTACAGAAGCTTCACTATATGAATATAATAATTTTGCACCGTGTCTAATAACACCATTATGTTCCTGATCAATTCCTGGTAAATAACCTGGTAAATCAACAAGAGTTACTAAAGGAATGTTAAATGAATCGCAATATCTAATAAAACGGGCAGCTTTATCAGATGAATCAACATCTAAAACTCCGGCTAATACCAATGGCTGATTTCCAACTACACCAATAGTTTTACCGTTTAATCGTGCAAAACCAATTACAATATTGGCAGCCCAATTTGCCTGAATTTCGAAAAATTCAGAACTGTCGGCAATAGATTTAATAACATTTCTAATATCATAAGGTTTCGTAGGTTCAGTTGAGAATATTTTTGCCAGTTCAAAAGGATACTTCGGTGGTTTTGGCTCAATTGGATCAGCTTTTTTTGTATTATTCCAAGGAATATAAGTTACAAGTTGTTTTATCTGGTCAAAACATTCATATTCGGTTTTTGCAAAGAAATGAGCATTTCCGGTAACTTCGGTTTGAACTCGCGCACCGCCTAAATCTTCCATAGAAATATCTTCACCAAGAACTGTTTTAATTACTTCAGGTCCGGTAATAAACATTTTGGAAATTTTATCAACCACAAACACAAAATCGGTAAGAGCGGGGGAATAAACAGCACCGCCGGCACAAGGGCCTAAAATTACAGAAATTTGTGGTATTACACCGCTTGATAAAGTATTACGATAAAAGATTTCACCATAACCTGCTAAAGCATTAACGCCTTCTTGAATTCTTGCACCGCCGGAATCGTTAATTCCTATTAGCGGAATACCGCTTTTTAATGCTAAGTCCATTATTTTAGTAATTTTCCGTGCATGCATTAAACCAAGTGAACCGCCTGCAACTGTAAAATCTTGCGCATAAATTGCAACAGGATGACCATAAATTGTTCCGGTTCCGGTAATTACACCATCTGCGGGTAATTCTTTTTTGTCTAACCCAAAATCTTTTGTTGTATGCTTTACAAATAAATCAACTTCTTGAAACGAACCTTCATCTAATAATATCTCAATTCTATCGCGGGCATATAATTTACCCATTGATTTTTGCTTTTCAATTGCTTTGTTTCCCCCAGGAGGATTTATTTGATCCTTTTTTGTAAAAAACTCCTTAATCTTATCAAAGATTGACATTTCTATTCCTTTTTGTTTAAAAATAAAATCTTAAAAATTAAAAATTTAAGATATTATATTTAACTAAAAATTTAATAAGTAGCAATTTAATTTTTTAAGCATGGGTAATGATAGACACTGATAGTTGATGTAACATATTTAATTATTAACAGTTATACCAATGTTAACACAAGTTAGTGATTTCTAATTTTCTATTGAAGTTATATTATTATGCAATCAAATAAATTAATTACCAAACCCGAATTAAAAATATTTATGTTAAATATACTCAAATTAGTTGTTAGAAATGAAATACTGACAACTTATATTTTGAATAGATTTGCTAAATCATTATAATATAATTGTTTGCCGTATTTATAAATATTACTGTACATTTTCTTCTGATATAAATCACACAAAGATTTATTAAGATGCGATATATGCCAAGCGAGATATATCAGTCCCGCAAGGCGGGACGAAAAGTTTATAGCACAATTAACCCACCATGCAATTGAAGCTCCATAGTGGTGACACCTAAACAATTGTCCAATAACATGTTATAGGTATATGAATGTCGCTCCGATGGTGGATGCCGCATAAGGAAGATATGAATAATTGATGGGGATAGTAATCTTATTCAATGACCAAATTCGCCAATTGAAAAGCAAAAATAATATATTCCCGAATTAGGGCTAAAGCCCGAATTATTAGCCTTACACCATACTCTACCATAAATGGCAATGGTGTCAACTGAAGGATTATCTATTCTTCATTCATACAATGTTACCCACTTACGGGGTTGTGGTTCTTTTTTTAGCGTTCAGGCTACTGATATGAAACCGCATTCGGGTTTTTTTAATATAATCCTTTAATCAAAATAGAAATATAAATATTGAAAATCAATTTATTGCGTAATAACGCTGAAAGTCTTACATATCATTAGACCTCGGAACCATTAATACCTGTTTCAACCCCCTATAGTGGGGTTGCATAAAATGGAGTAATTTGCTTAAGTTGACAACATTGCCATAAATGGTGGGGTTATTTAAATCCATAACATGTCATAATATTATTATATACAGTCAGTGTATATACTTAAATATCCCCAGCCTTTAGGCTGTTGATTTCGAGGAGCAAGAATTTGGGCTTTAACCCTGATTCTTACAATGTTTAATTTTATTTAAATTATATCTATAATATTGGTACTCAATTAACCCCAGTTGACTTATGCAACACCCACCGATGGAGCTAAAACCAATGTAGAGGGGTTCGTATTTCTACAAACGTTGCGCTCCCGCTTTGCTGCACTGATAATTGTATTTATTAAATTCTATTAATAATATTATTTTAAAATCAGGCCTAAAGGCCGAGTTGAGCAGTTGTTATCCCCACGCCCTAAAGGACGTGGTTAATTAAAATCCTTATAACTTATTATAAATAATGCGATAATGTTATTATATCTCCCCGTTTAAATAACCCTAACCTAAAGTTTAGTAAACCAGCATTCATGCTGGGGGCTGGCGGAATAGATAAAACGGGCTTTAGCCCTGATTCTTTTCCTCACTTTTTGGCTTAGGTGATTAACAATATCAAACTATTATTTTTTATAGCAAAATCTTTGGTTATCAAATATTTTGTGTGTTTTTATTATATATCAACAATAATGTGGTATTTCTTGATTATGACAAAGGGTATTAATTTTCTAACATCTATTTGGTATGGAGAAAAATCCCGTGCCTATATATGCACATAATTTAATATTACAATTGACTTGTAAACCGTTACATCATAATATATTAAAAGTATTTGTTGTGCCTAATTATCGGAAGTTACGGTTTTTAAATACATTTTTGTAATATATATTCCTATTGCAAAATATGGATTTAATTAATGGTAATATTTCCAAACATAAAACAAAAAAGGCGAACCTAAAAATAGATTCGCCTTAAAAAACCGAATAAAATATTTTTATTTTTCAGCTAACAATTTTTCCATTTCATCCATAAGCTGATTCATTCTATCAACTACTGCTTGTGTTGGAGCTGGTGATGTCCTGAGTTTGACACATGGGAGCTGTAAGTTATTGTAAAATAAGAATAATTATAAAAATAGTTGCGGAAATTGCCACTACAATTTTGATTTGTGCAAATGAAGAGGACTATATTTATAAATAGAATTTATAGCTTCATATAGTCTATTATCTGTTCCTCGTTGAGTAAATTGCCGGGTTGTTTTATCCTTAATAAATCCATAATTTTCGATGCAAGACTTTGACATTTTGATTTCATATAAAATGTTCGTCCTTCTATTTCTATTTTGCTAAACTCTAAACTATTCAAAGCTTCTTTTATTTTTTCTGCTGAATAATCTATTTCTAAACGTCTTAATCTTAATTCTAATTCTCTTTCAAGCAAGAATGCTAAAAAACATACAACAAAATGTCCTTCAATATGTTCGTTATTTCTAAGAAATATTGGTCTCGTTTCCATTGTGGTTTTTAATATCCTAAATGATTCCTCGATTTTATATAAATCATGGTATTTATTTATGACTTCCAATGGGGACATATCTAATTTGCTATATTGTATTGCGTAATACCCGTCAAATCTTTCTTCGTTTTTTATTTTTTCTATATCAAGACTTAATACCTTTTTTTTCTCTTCTTTAACTTCTTCGTGTATATATCTCTGGAACCCCTTCTTTTTATTCAAGGACGATGTGTCTTGCCGATCAATTATTTTTTGTGCTTTTTCAATTCCTCTTAATCTGTCACTTTCATCTTTACGTGCCCGTCTTGTTGAAAATGTGCAAACTAATTTTTCTGTTAAACTTATTTTCTCTCTTTTTGTAACTTTATCATTATTATCTTTTTCTTCATATATAAAATTATATTTGTGATCCATTACCTTGTATTTATATGATTCGTCTTTCTTTTCGGTTGGTATTTCTTCATAGTTCTCTTGAGATAATATTTCAGTTTGCACTTTTCCGGTCATGTTTCTTATTCTTGCACTTACTACATAATCAAACCCCGCTTCTTTTATGTCCTTAAGATTGATTTTTGAATTTAATCCCTTATCTGCAACTATTATTACTTGGTTAAGTTCAAACTTCTCTTTTAACTTTTGTAATATCTTAATCATTGTTTTTCCATCAAAGGTATTACCCGGAAATAATTCATAACCTATTGGCCGTCCCTCATTATCTACCAATAACCCCATTACCACTTGTACTTCGTTTATTTTGTGTGCTTTACTAAATCCATAGTTCCTTAGTTCATCAACTTTTTGGCTCTCATAATGGAACGTTGTAACATCATATAATACAATATCAACTTTCATATTAAACAAGTTTCTGTTCTTCTCAAATATATCTCTTTGTATTTCCTCTTTATTATCCGATAACACTTTTAAGCTACGATATATATCATGTAATTCAGATTCGTTGTCGGTAGCCAAGTAATGTTCTCTATGGTTGTAATGATATAACTTTGATGACGGCTGCATTAATCTGTTTATTACTAATGAAAAGATTATATCGACATATTCATACTTTATTTTTTTACTGATGTTTAAGCTTTTTAGTAATTCGGTTATTGAAAACTTATCCCAAAGTTTTTTATAGGCAATGTATCCGTAATTTACTCTTTCTTTTTCTTCTAATGTGGTTATATCGAGTTTGTTTGGTGCTCCTTCATCCGGCAGGTATTTGTGTAGTGATTTAACAATATTTCCCAATCCGTTGGCTAATAGAAAATCTAGTCTTCCTAAATTGGCAAAAACTTTATGTTTAATGTCATCACCTTCTCTATAGCTTTGAACTATTTGTAAGTAGGTATTTCCTTTTGATATGGTAGATTTAAGAAACATATAAGCCTCGAAAATATTTAAGGCAATATAATGATTATACTACTTTCTGTCAATAGTTAACTTATTCTAATACAATACTATTGTGTGATTATTAATTATTCCCCACATAAAAGTTTATACTACATTTTTTTCGCAAAATCAAAAAAATCGCTGTAAGTTGTTGTTTTATATAGCGCCATCTTCATTTTTTGCTCTACATGTGTCAAACTCAGGAAAATATGGATTTAATTAATGGTAATATTTCCAAACATAAAACAAAAAAGGCGAACCTAAAAATAGATTCGCCTTAAAAAACCGAATAAAATATTTTTATTTTTCAGCTAACAATTTTTCCATTTCATCCATAAGCTGATTCATTCTATCAACTACTGCTTGTGTTGGAGCTGGTGATGTCATATCAACACCGGCGTCTTTTAACACATCAATAGGATATTTTGAACATCCTGATTTTAGGAAAGTTAAAAATTTATCAATAGCAGGCTGGCCTTCTTTTTTAATTTTATCAAATAATGCCTGTGATGCAGCATACGAAGTTGCATACTGATAAACATAAAAATTATAATAAAAATGAGGTATACGAGCCCAAGTGTAACCTTCTTCTTCATCAGTTGTCATAGAAGGACCCCAATATTTTTGATACATATCTTTGTACGATTTTGTCAAAAATTCAGGAGTTAATGCAACACCTTCTTCCGATTTTTCATTTACAAATTGTTCGTATTCCGCAAATCTTGTCTGGCGGAAAAATGTAGTTGTAATTTTATTTAATTCTTTTTCAATTAAAGATAATTTTTCTTCTTTTGATTGAGCATTTTGAATTAAATAATCTAATAAAAATGCTTCATTAGCTGTTGATGCAACTTCTGCAACAAATATTGAATAATTTGCATAAGCAAAAGGTTGTGTTGTAATAGTAAAATAGGAATGCATATTATGCCCCATTTCATGGGCTAATGTAAACACATCGTTTAATTCATCATTCCAGTTTAATAATACATAAGGATGAACACCATATGCATCATCCGATGAATAAGCACCGCTGCGTTTATTTTGTGTTTCGTAAACATCAATCCAGCGGTTATCAAAAGCCATATTTAAATTCTTTATGTATTCTTTACCAAGTGGTTTTAAAGCTTCAATTACTAATTCTTTTCCTTGCGGATAATTGTATGATTTTTTAACAGAAGGAAATAATGTAACATAAGTATCGTAAGGATGAAAATCGTTTAATTTTAATACTTTCTTTTTAAGATCGCACCATCTGTGTAATACTTTAATATTGGCATTAACCGAATTTACCAAATTATCATAAACAGAGAGGGGAACATTGTTAGGATCTAAAGATGCTTCTCTTGTGTTTTTGTATTTTCTGGCTTTTGCGTTAAAAATTTGGGATTTAATATTTCCGGTAAATAAACCTAATACAGTATTTTTATAATCCATGTATGGTTGATAAAATCCTTTATACACTCTTTCTCTGTAAGCTCTATCGGTTGAATATAAACCGGCTGTATATCTTCCGGGTGAAACTCTAATATCGGATTTGCCATCTTCACTTTTAACTAAAGGATATTGAATATCGGCACCGCTGAAAAAACTGAACGTATTTGATGAAACATCTTTTACCGGTGTTGATAATGCTAATAATTCTTCCATTTCAGGTGATAATGTGTGCGATTGAGTGCGGTATAAATTATCAAACTGTTGTTTATAAATGGCAAGTTCTTTTTCTTCACTTATAAACTTTTCCAATTTATCTTTTGGAATTGCTACCAACTCAGGTTTTAGAAAAGAAGCAGCTGCGGCAGATTTTGATTCCAATCCGCTTATTCTTTCGTCCATTGCTAAATATTTTGGTTCGGCTAAATCCAAATCTTTTGCCGATGAAGAATACAAACCAAGTTTATCTAAAATAATATTTATTTTTTCGTCAAACTTAATAACTTCTAATAATGTCTTGGCACTTGATCCTACTTTACCAACATACTTATTATATTCTTTAAGGTTGTCTTCAATAAATTTGAAATCTTTTTCCCACAAATCTTCTGTTGCGTAAATATCTTTTAAATTCCATGTGTACTGTGCTTCTATTTGGCTGTGTTTAGGTAAATCACCGCCCGAAGTTTCTTGAGCAAACATTTTTGTATTGCCGCTAAATATTAAACTTCCCATAATAAATGCTACCTTAATACTATTAATTAATTTCCTTCTATTTGATAACATAATCTATCCTTTTATTAATTATAAATTATATTTAATTTTTATTCTAAAATAAGTTTATCTTTTGGGTAATCTTTCAATATACGAACTATTACTTAAAATTGTAAATGATTCGGTTTTGCGTAGTTCATCCAAATTATCGCAGTTCATATAACTCATTGCACTGCGTAATCCGTCCGAAATAGCATTAATTACACTTTTAACCGTTCCTTTATAGGGGATCATAGTTTCTTCGCCTTCAATAAATTCACCTTTCATTTTTACACCAAAGGAAGCGGAACCTCTGTATTTTTTCCATAATTGATCGTTATATTTAATAACTTCACCGGGTGTTTCTTTTGTTCCGGCAAGCATACGGCCTAACATTACTGAGTCGGCCCCAATTGCAATTGCTTTGGCAACATCACCGGGACTTTTAATGCCGCCGTCGGCAATAATGTTAATATTTAAATTATCTCTTTGACGGGCAAAATAAACGTCTAATATAGATGAAATTTGACCAATACCAATACCTGTTTGAACTGAGGTAGTACACATACTGCCGCCGCCAATTCCAACACGTATAGCATCAGCTCCAGAATCTACAATATTTTTTAATGTATATCCGCATGCAATATTACCAACCATAACTTTTACATCATATTTACTTTTAATGTGTTCACACATGTTAAGCACATGAATATTATTTGCATTTGCAGTATCAATACAGATTAATAATTTCTTTTCGGCAAGTTTTTCAAGCAATTCTTCAGAAGCGGTTAAACTAACCGAAACAGCTTGAATATCATTAAAAGCATCTTCATTTGCTAAAATTTCTTTTAAGGAAGAGTCAAAACGATTTAATACACCCAAACAACCGGAGTTTTTTAACTCGTGAGCCATTGCAATTCCTGTTACTGTATCCATTGGACTTGATATTACCGGCAAACCCAAATTATACCCAATAAAATTGCAATTAGTTACTGCATCTGTTCTGCTTCGTAAATGCGAAACATGCTGAGGTATTAAACTTATATCGTCATAAGTTAAGGATAGTTCATAGTTATTGAGTTCTTCTTTTGTGTAAACTTTCATAATGCACCTTAATATTCATAGAAAAGGCGAATCTAAAAATAGACTCGCCTTAAAAACAGTTTTTAAAATTTATCTATTTTTCAGATAATAATTTTTCCATTTCGTCCATTAACTGGTTCATTTTATTTACAACAGCAATAATAGGATCTGCAGTTGTCATATCAACACCAGCTTCTTTTAATACTTCTATTGGATATTTTGATCTTCCTGATTTTAAGAAATTTAAATATTTATCAATAGCAGGTTGTCCTTCTTTTTTAATTTTAGCAACAATTGCTTGTGAAGCTGCATACGAAGTAGCATATTGGAATACATAAAAATTATAATAAAAATGAGGAATACGAGCCCAAGTGTAACCTTCTTCTTCGTCAGTTACCATTGCAGGTCCCCAATATTTTTGATACATATCTTTATATGATTGTGTCAAATATTCAGGAGTTAAAGCAACGCCGTTTTCTGATTGTTCGTTAACAAATTTTTCAAATTCGGCAAATCTTGTTTGACGGAAGAAAGTAGTGGTAATGTTATTTAATTGTTTTTCAATTAAAGCTAATTTTTCTTCTTTTGATTGTGCATTTTGAATTAGATAATCTAATAATAATGCTTCGTTAGTTGTAGAAGCTACTTCGGCAACAAAAATTGAATAACCGGCATAAGGGTAAGGTTGATTTAAACCGGTATAATACGAATGCATATTATGGCCCATTTCGTGAGCTAAAGTAAATACATCATTTAATTCATCGTTCCAGTTTAACAAAACATAAGGATGAACACCAAATGTTGTACCCGATGAATATGCTCCGCTGCGTTTGTTTTGTGTTTCAACAACATCAATCCATCTGTTATTAAAAGCATTAGTTAAACTATTAATATAATCTTTACCAAGTGGTTGTAATGCTTTAAGAACAACATCTTTTCCTTGTTCGTAAGTGAAATCTTTTTTTACACCCGGGAATAATGTAACATAAGTATCATAAGGGTGAAAATCGGGTAAATTAAGTACTTTTTTCTTTAATTCGCACCATCTGTGCATTGAAGCTAAATTTTTGTTAACAGAGTTTACTAAGTTGTCGTAAACAGCTATTGGTACATTATTACCGTCTAATGCTGCTTCGCGTGTGTTATTATATTTTCTTGCTTTAGCATCAAAAATTAACGCTTTAATATTACCTGTAAATAAACCTAATAAAGTATTTTTGTAATCTTTATATGGCTGATAAAATCCTTTATAAACTCTTTCTCTATAAGCTCTGTCTGTTGAATATAAAGCAGCATAATATCTGCCGTCGCTTATTTTAATATCGTTTTTACCTTCTTCATCTTTTACATAAGGATACTGAATATCGGCACCTGTAAAGAAGCTGAAAGTGTTATAAGGAACTTGTTCAATAGGACCTGCTAAAGCTAATAATTCTTCCATTTCCGGTGATAATGTATGAGCTTTTGTGCGGTATAAATTATCAAACATTTGTTTGTAAATTCCTAATTCTTTTTTCTCTTTCATAAATTCAGCTAACTTTGCTTCCGGTATTGCTACTAATTCCGGACGTACAAAAGAACTTATTGTAGCTACTTGAGTACTTAAGTTGTTAATTCTTTCAAACATTGCCTGAAATTTTGAATCTGCTAAATCTAAATCCTTTGATAAAGAAGAATATAAATAAAGTTTACCCAAAATTATGCTTATCTCTTCGTCAAATTTTAATAATTCAGCCAAAGTAGCAGCATCTTTACCAACAATACCGGTAAATTTTGAGTATTTACTCATGTTTTCTTCAACAAATTTGAAGTCTTTTTCCCACAAGCTTTCTGAAGCATAAATATCCGCAACATTCCATGTATATTCTTTTTGAACCTGATCATGTTTAGGAAGTTCTCCTCCCTTTGATTCCTGACCGGACATGTTGCTGAAATTTGATAATAATAATGCACTTATCATAAAAAATAATACCTTATAAGTAGTTTTAAGAGTAGATGATTTTGCTAACATATTTTTTACCATTTTTGTTAGATGAATTATTTAATTAATGTCATTTTTTTAGTAATTGTACCGTTGTTTGTTTTTAGAGAATAAAAATAAATACCGCTGGAAAGAGCGTTTGAACCTTTTATAGAACTAACGCTGAATTTTACTTCATGTTTGCCTGCGGATAAGTTTTCGTTAATTAAAGTTGTTATTTTTTCTCCTAAATTATTGAAAACAGTTAGTTCCACATTAGACGTTTCAGTTATATTAAAAGTTATATTTGTTTCCGGATTAAAAGGATTGGGATAATTTTGATACAAAGTGAAATCGGCCGGATTGGTAATTTCATTTTCTTCAACTTTTACAAACCCGTCGGTTATTAAACTTAAATAACCGGGAATAGTTACAGATGGAATATCAAATCCCGGTATTGTAACAGTAGTTACGTTTGGCATATAATCTTTTAACACCCACAAATTTGGAGCAATCCATTTTGTCATAGGAAGTGTTAATAAATCCAACACTGTAACCGGAAATGGGGGAGGGAGTATTTGAACTAAAACTCCTATAGATGCTGAAATTTCAAATTTTTTACATGTATATGTTCCCAATACAGTTGTTAACGATTCGTCATTTAATCTTTTGCACTTGATTGCAAAACGGATAGGAACTGTAATCGAATCTATAGTTATTGTAGTATCCTTGGTTATTAAAGTGTACGATTGATTTACAGGTTTTGCAAAATCGTAAACAGGGTACCAAGCGGTTAATGATTGTAAGTATTTAAAAAGGTTTATTAAACTTGGGTCAACTAATGACAGCAGGGAATCCAATACAGCAGAAGTATCAATAGCTCCAACTAGTGAAAAATAAACATTTGTTTTTGCTGCGTTAAAATTAAAAAAAGTAGAATCGATATACGGCTGAAAGTTAATTGTATTAATACCGCCTGTTTTTGAAAGGATTATTTTTGAATCCAATCCATATTGTAATGAAGTTCCGGCAAAGGAATCAACTTGAGCTGTAACAAGTTCTTCAATTGGATTATTTAAGCTGTCCAACGGATATGTCTTAAAATTCCATTTGTAACCCGCAGAACTTGGAAAATAATCGGATGAGTTTTGACTATAAGTTGTTAAATAAACCAAAAAGAACGTTAAAATTAAGTAAATACTTCTTTTCATTTTTGCCTCTAAATTAAAATCTAATATTTAAGTTATGTAAAAAATATCTTTAGTTCAATCTAATAAAAAGTAATTTTTTAATTTATTTGGAATTGAGGTTGGATAAAATATGAATAGTATTGGGAAGAGTGGATTTTTTACGGTTGTAAATTTTAACCAATAATCTTTAAATAAAAATCAAGCATTTCGATTTCAAGTTTTGCTATAATATTAATAAAATCAGAACATTCTCCGGTAGAATGTGCTTTGTCAAGGGTTTCGTAATACTCAAGTCTGTTTTCTTTTTTAATTATTACAGGCAGATAATCGTTTTTCATTAATTCAAAATTTAATAATAATCTTGCTGTTCGTCCGTTACCGTCAATAAAAGGATGAATTTTTACAAAAATTGTGTGTAATAAAGCCGCCTTTTCAATTGGATTAAGGTTATTATTATTGTTGTACCAATTAATTAACTCTTCCATTTGTTCTGATACAAAAAAATAATCGGGCGGTATATGTTTTGCACCTGAAATTAACACGTTTTCTTTTCTATAAATTCCTGCATTTTTATTGTCAATATTTTTAAGTACTAAATTATGAATACTTTTAATTTGCCATTCGGTGAGGGGTTCTTGATTGTTTACAATACTTTCAACAAAAAAAATTGCTTCACGATGATTAATAACTTCAAAATGTTCTCTTAAACTTTTTCCGCCAATAGTAATCCCTTCCATTACAACTTTTGTTTCTTGTAATGTTAATGTATTACCTTCAATTGCATTTGAATTATATGTCCATTCAAGTATTAAATTTTCCCTTAAACTATTAAGAGTACCCTGAGAAAATGGTTTTTTAGAATTTAATAACTTTAATTTATTTTTTATCTCTTCAAAATACATCTGTCAATTTTTACCTGTTTAATAAACTTAGTTAAACAAAAATAACACTTAAATAATAATATAGCTTAATTAATTTTTAAAAATGTAACAAATTGGTTTAATAAATTTTCAGTGTGGTTACAAATAAAAAAGAACGAATAATATGCAATAAAAAACCCGCCAATTGGCGGGCTTTAATAACATATAAAAATTATATATTTCTGTTATTTTAATGTGCCGAGTGTAACGCCATCATATTACCTTCGGTATCTATAAAACGGGCAAAATAACCAATTTCTTCGGTAATTAGGGTTCTTGGTAATACAACCTTTCCGCCGGCGGGTTCAATACGTGCTAAAACGGGACTTAAATCGTCTTCACAATTTAAATAAATTAATATACCGGTTAATGATGGGGGAAAATCTTTGGCTTTAACAATTGCTCCGCCAACCGAACCGTCTTTCATAGGGAAACACGCCATTAAATCTTCGCCCATTGGAAAAGGAAAAAGTTCACACGCTAATATAGTTTCGTAAAACTTTTTAGCCCTTTCAAAATCTACCGCGGGAATTTCGAACCAATTTATAATGTTTTTCATAACTACTCCGTTATTTATTTAGTATTATTATTTTACCCCATTTGCCGGGGATTTTAATATTTAATTTGCCGTCTTTAATGTTTAATTGTTCGTCATTTAAAACGTCATAACAAGTGTTGCCGCCATCTATATTAATTGTAGTATTATTTTCGCCAAAATAATTATTTAATACAACTAAAACTTTATTGTTTTTATATTCACGTATAAAACCGTAAATGCCATTTTTGTTATCCACAATAACAGTTTTAAAAGTGCCAAGCTGCAAAGCTATATTATTGTTTCGAATAGCAATTAATTTTTTATAATGATTAAAAACATCGTAATTAATTTCTACTTTATCGGCTTGCGGTTTTAAAGTTTGATCAGGCATTGTTGTTTCGTCTTCGTAGGTTATATCATCCCATAACATCGGTTTGCGGCAGCAAGGATCATTTGCGCCCCACATACCAACTTCATCGCCATAATAAACCATAGGCGCACCAAGGTAGGTCATTTGAAAAATGGCCATAAGTTTTTGTAAATGGTATTCTTCATCATCCGGTTTGCGGGTATCGTAATTAGGATTACTACCTTTGGAAAGATCAAAATATTTGCCCCAATTACGGAATTTTTCGAGATTATTATTTACAATGTGCGATAACAATCTGTTAGTATCGTGGCTGTCAAACAAATTTTGCTGCACATACGATACACAACTTGGATATGCATTCCGTAAAACTTCAAGCTGTTTATCAAATTTGGATGTGTTAATTTTATTGTTTTTGTTTATAAAATATTCGGTGCTGGAAAAAGCAAAATTGTAATTCATAACCGCATCAAATTCATCTCCTTCAAGATAGGGTACATTTGCTTTTACGCTGTCAATTATTTCGGCTGTTAAATACGCATTTGGATTTATAGATTTTACGCATTTGCGCCAGTCTTTCCAAAAATTGTGTTTAACCATAAACGCAACATCCAAACGCCAGCCGTCAATTCCGGCACTTAAATCGCCGTCATTATTAGGATTCATCCATCTGTTAGTAATATCAAAAATATATTTTTTAGGGCCTGCGGTTATTCCGTTTTCGTCCTGGTTTAGTTCCGGAAGTTCTTTAACTCCCCACCAGCCTTTATATTCAAATTTTGTTCCTTTGGTTGAATCATAAAACGATACAATTTTAAACCAATCTTTATATAACGATTTTTCCTGATTTAACACAACATCCTTAAACGGCCACGAGTTAATTCCCAAGTGATTAAATACACCGTCAATAATTATCTTCATGTTCCGTTTGTGTACTTCTTTAACCAATTTTAAAAACAATTTATCGGCTTCAGTCCATACCCAGGTTTTTGGGTCATGAGGAGTTTCGGTTTTAATCATTTCCAAATCTTTTTGGGGATTTGGTCCAAAATATGGATCAACATGATGATAAGTGGCTCCGTCATATTTATGCAGGGAAGGGGATGTAAAAATTGGATTTAAATAAATTGCGGTAATTCCAAGATCCTGTAAATAATCTAATTTATCAATAATACCTTGCAAATCGCCGCCGTAACGTCTTCTTTGTATATTAGACCAAATATCTTTGCCGGTAGCTTTTTCGTGCGGCTGCATTTTGTACCAGTCGCTATTCCATGGATGTAACTGCCAAGGTGAAACATAATCGTGAGGGTATGAACCTCTAATAGACTCAAGAGTTGGTTCATTATTTTTGTCGCCATCTCTAAAACGATCAGGAAATATTTGATACCAAACAACCTTTTTAGCCCATTCGGGTACAAAATTTTCGTTTTTGTTGTCGGATTTTTGCATCTCTTTTTCTTTTTGTTGATTAGTTTGAGCGGAATAATTGATAAAAATCATTGCAAATAAGATAATAAGTGTTATTTTCATGGTTTTCTTAGTAGTTAATTTTTGATTAATTATATTCGTAAAAATATTTTAAACATACAAGAATAATTTTTACATGTTATTGATAATTAACGGAAAATTGCTTAACTACACAAGATAAACTTTTTTTATTAATATGATTAGGTTAAGAAGATGGGATTTTCAACAGACGCAATTCATGCTGGTCAGGCACCCGACTTAGCAACAGGTGCAGTAATTACTCCAATTTATATGACTTCTACTTATGCTCACGAAGAACTTGGGGTTAATAAAGGATATCACTATGGAAGAACAAATAATTTAACACGAGAAGCTTTAGAGGAAAATATTGCAAGCCTTGAAAAAGGGAAATATGGAATTGCTTTTTCTTCAGGTGTTGCAGCAGTACAATCTTTAATGGGATTATTAAAAGCCGGTGATCATGTAATAGCTACCAAAGATATATATGGCGGTACATTTAGATTATTTGAAGTTTTTTTGAAAGGTTTTGGTGTAAGTTTTTCGTGGGTTGATATGGAAAACCCCAATAATATTTTAAAACATATTCAAGAAAATACAAAATTTGTTTTTATTGAAACACCAACCAACCCAATGCTTACTTTAATAGACCTTGAAGCAGTATGTAAAATATGTAAGGAACATAATTTAATATCTATTGTTGACAATACTTTTATGAGTCCATATTTCCAAAAACCATTGCTGCTTGGTGCTGATGTTGTTTTGCACAGCACTACAAAATATTTAAATGGTCATAGCGATATAATTGGCGGTATGATTGTAACAAGCAATCAAGAAATTTACGATAAAATACATTTTGTTCAAAAATGCATTGGTGCTGTACCAAGTCCGTTTGATTGTTTTTTAGTGCTTCGTTCTACAAAAACATTAGCTGTAAGAATGAAACAACATAACGAAAACGCAATAAAAGTTGCCGAATTTTTGACAACACATCCAAAAGTAAAAAAAGTTTTTTATCCCGGCTTAAAAACACATCCCCAATACGAACTTGCGTTAAAACAAATGACCGGATTTGGCGGAATGATTTCTTTTGATACGGGTGATATAGAAATTACAAAAAGTTTCTTTAAAAAATTAAAAATATTTAAATTGGCAGAAAGTTTGGCAGGTGTTGAAAGTTTAGTTAATCATTCCGATACCATGTCGCATGGAAGTATGCCTAAAGAATTAAAAGCTAGTCTTGGAATTACCGAAAGTTTAGTACGACTGAGTGTTGGTATTGAAGATGTTGAAGATTTGATTGAAGATATTAATCAAGCGTTGATGTAATAGATATATTTTTTAATTCTATCACAGTTAAATTTATGTTCTTATAAAATAAAGTATCTTTTTAGCTAAATAATCTTTTAATTTATCAGCCCAGTCATTTACAGGTTGTGTGAAAATTGGGGAATTATAGGTTCAAAGGTGGCACGGCTCTGCCGTGCTGGTAGTTAGTGGTGTTACGCATGGTTACAAACATTGCACTTCTCCGAAGTGCTTTTATTGCAATAAAATACATTTTTGCAACAAGTTTTGTGACTTTATATAACACCAACCTAAAGGTTAGTAAACCGAATTTATGCCGGTGATGGAAATAAACGAAAATTGGGTTTTAACCCAAGTATCAATTAATAGAATATGAGCAAGAAAAAGATAAACAAAAATTATCAATCCCAATTTTACACTGGCTGCAAAACTTGCGCTGTAGTTATAATATTTTGATAGTTCTATATAATTTTTTGTGAATTTATGAACTTTTGAATTTTTGGTAAGAAGTTTTATTTTAATTAACTTTGTTAAACGTTTAATAAATTGGAGATAAAATGGCGGACGAAAAAAAATCTGTTAATATCGATGAAAACGAATCAAAATATTCTATGGATACCCATTTAATTTATGGTAAAAATATTACAAATAAATGGGATTATTCACATCACGTAACAGCTCCTATCTCTTCTTCAACCACATTTCGATTAGATAGTGTTGAAAGAGGTGCCCAGGGTTTTGTTCAATTTGCCCAACTGGAATCATTTACAGATGATGTAGCTCCAATATTTATATATGACAGACTTGGAGAACCAAATAAGGATATGCTTGAGGAAAACCTTGCTTTTGTTGAAAGAGGTGAAATTGCGGTGTCATTTGCATCAGGAATGGCTGCAATATCGGCGGTATTAGGTATTTTAACAAAAACAGGGGATGAAATTATAACACACCCGACTTTGTATGGATGTACAATATCTTTATTTAATAATTGGTATACAAGATATAATATTAAAACCGTAACGGCTGATTTAACTAATATAGAAAACTTAAAAAAGGCTATAAGCAAAAATACACGTGTAATTTATTTTGAAACTCCAGCCAACCCAAATTTAGATATTATTGACCTAAAAGCAGTTTCGGATTATGTTAAACAAATTAATGCAGAAAGAAATATTAACGAAAAAATTTATGTTGTTGTTGATAACACTTTTTCTACTCCTTATTGCCAAAGGCCGCTTGAATTTGGAATTGATTTTGTTGTTTATTCGTTAACAAAAGGAATTGGCGGTTTTGGTGCCGATATGGGTGGAGCCGTAATTGGTAAAAAATGTTTTAGAAATTCATTATTGCTATATAGAAAAGATTTTGGCGGTATATTAAATCCTAAAAGTGCATGGGCTATATTAACGTATGGTTTACCAACATTAGCTTTAAGATTAAAGAAACAAATTGATTCAGCCATGAAAGTTGCTGAATATTTAAGTAATCACCCAAAAATTAAATTTGTAAATTATCCGGGTTTACCTAATTACAAATATTATGAATTAGCAAAAAGACAAATGTTGGATTTTGATGGTAACTTTGCACCGGGCTGTATGATATATTTTGTCCTCGAAGGCAAGGATCCGGCCGAATCGAAAGAAAATGGTAAAAACTTTATGAATTATGCTGCTGATAATGCATATACAATGACACTTGCCGTAAGTTTAGGACATACACGCACATTAATTGAACATCCTGCTACAATGACTCATTCGGTTGTACCACCCGAGTTATTGCTTGAAAAAGGATTAGATCCGGGTGGTATTCGTTTAGCAATGGGGTTGGAAAATCCTGACGATATTATAAATGATTTAGAAAAATCTTTGAGTATTATTTAAGTGATAAAATTTGTTTTTACATTAGTATTAATTATCCCTTTATTAATTTGCGGCCAAACCGGATATCAAATAAATAAAGGAGATACAGCTTATGCAATTATTAATTATTGTGGTGCTGAATATTTGCTTACTAATAACGGTATTAGCTTTTTGAAAGTAAAAAAAGACAGTACCACAATTAATGATTTTTATACAAATTATTACCGACAGATTTATAACGATTCGACACTCCAAAATCCAAATTATATACAAGAAGGAAATAATGAACAGATTAATCTTTTCCCCCTTATTGATATTAATAAATGGATGCCTAATAATTCGTTAAATATTAATTATAACGATTTGATTTTTAAAAATAATAATCAGTTTTTAATTGATAAAAAAAGTATGGCAAATATTAAAGAAAAACTGCTTAAAGTAAAAAGTAATAAATAAACATTCCTTATTATACACATATATATAGGTATTATGGTAATTTTAAAAAGTATTTTATTGAACAAATTTAAAGAAATAAATTTTGGTTTAAGTACAAAAATTGGTCTAAATAGAAAAGCACCTCATTTTTTTAATACTAGCAAATCGGTTGACGATGATGATATAACTGTAGAAGAAAACCGGAATGCCTTTTATAATCATTTTGGGTTATTACCTTCGTCAATTGCTTTGCAGCGTCAAGAACATACTGATACGGTAACAATTGTAGAAAAACCCGGTTTTGTTGGCGAAAGTGATGCCTTAATAACAAATAAACCCAATATTGGTTTGGTAATTTCAACTGCCGATTGCGGAAATATATTTATTTATGACAATAAAAATAAAGTTATTGCAGGAGTTCATTCCGGATGGCGAGGTACACAAAAGCAGATATTGTTTAAAACAATATCTTTAATGAAAGAAAAATTTAATTCCGAACCATATAATTTATTTGTTTATGTTGGTCCTTCAATAAGCAAAGAAAATTTTGAAGTGAAAGAAGATGTTTTATGTATGTTTGATAAAAGATATGCATTTAATAATAATGGTAAAAGTTATATTGATATAACATCATGTAATTTGGATATGTTATATAATTGTGATATTCCAAGAGAAAATATTCAGGTTTCTTCACTTTGTTCGTTTAGAGAAAAAAATCTTTTACACTCCTACAGAAGAGATGGAAAACACTCCGGCCGTGCGTTTGGCTTAATTGTACTAAAGGAGAATTAATGATTTCCGAAAAACTTAAAGTATTTTTAGGATATTTGCTTATTTGTGTCCTTTGGGGTTCTACCTGGCTTGTTATAAAAATGGGTTTGGAATCGTTAACACCGTTTTTATCGGCGGGATTAAGATTTTCGACTGCAGCTTTGTTTTTTTTCATTATTATTAAAATTAAAAATATAAAAGTCGCAACCGATAAATTATCCTTAAAACTTTATTTTGCAATGGGGTTTTTTTCCTTTGTTGTTCCTTTTGGTTTGGTTTATTGGGCAGAAGATTTCATTCCATCAGGACTTGCCTCAATTTTATTTGCCGCTTACCCATTTTTTGTAATAATTTTTACAAAAATATTTTTTGAAGAAGAAGATGTTAATAAATATAAAATTATAGGATCTGTTTTAGGGTTTATTGGCATTATTGTAATATTTTCGGATGGTATGCAAATTGATTTTGGAAAAGAAATATTTGGATATATAGCTGTAATATTAAGTGCAATGCTTCAAGGAATGATTGCGGTGATGATTAAAAAATATGGTAAAAAATTAAATCCGGTTTCAATGAATCTTGTTCCGGTATTTATTGCCGGTATTGTGTTAACTATACTTGGTTTATTGGTTGAAGATAAAAGCAAACTTGTTTTTAATTTTAATGCTTTTTTTAGCATCGTTTATTTAGCACTTTTTGGCACAATTGCTACATTTTCGACTTATTATTGGCTTATGAAAAGGATTAGTGTTGTGTTATTATCTCTTTCCGCGTTTATTACGCCAATTGTAGCTGTTATTTTGGGCTGGCTAATTTTAGGAGAGGTTTTAACAGTTCGTGAATTAATTGGAAGTTCTTTAGTGCTAATTGGAATATTATTTGCTAATTTAAAAGGATTGATTTCAATTTTATATGAAAAACGAGTTATTAAATGGAAAATATAATTAAAATAAAAAATGCACGGTTTTATGCATATCATGGAGTATTAAAAGAAGAGCAGAATATTGGCGGTAAATTTGATGCGGATGTTGATATATATACCGATTTTTCGGAAGCAGCCAAAAATGACGACTTAAAAAAAACAGTAAATTACGCCGATGTTTATAATATAATTAATAATATTGTGCATACTAAAAAATATTATTTAATAGAAACTCTTGCTACATTAATTGCTGATGGTTTATTAAAAGAGTATCCAAAAATATTTAAAATTGCTGTTCGAGTTAGAAAAAGTAATGTCCCTGCCGGTGGTTTAATTGATTATGTTGAAGCCGAGGTTATTAAAAAAAATGGTGAATAATGTTTACCTTGCCTTGGGTTCAAACCTTGGTGATAAACTAAATTATATCTATGAAGCACTTAAAATGATTAAAACCGACTCGAAAATTTCTGTTTTAGATATTTCAAGTGTTTATGTTACAAAAGCTTATGGTTTTACCGAACAGGAAAATTTTTATAATTGCGTTTGTAAAATTAGTACTGATTATGAACCATACGAATTATTGAGGTTTTGTAAAGATAAAGAACAAAAAATGGGCAGAATTAAATCAGAAAAGTGGGGTCCCAGACAAATAGATATTGACATTTTGTTCTATAATAATGTAGTTTTAAATTCTGATATTTTGACAATTCCGCATAAGGAATTTGCAAAAAGGGATTTTTTTATTTTCCCGATGCTTGAAATAGCTGAATATTTTGTATGTCCGCTTAATAAAGAACCTATTAAATGGATGTATGAAAGATTAGAAGAAAAGTATATTATAAAAAAGTTAAACATTAATACAAACGAGGAATTAAGTTGTCTGAACTAAAATATATTTGTATTGAAGGTGTTATTGGTGCCGGTAAAACCTCTTTGGCAAAAAAACTTGCAGAAAAGTTTAATGGAAGGTTGATTAAAGAAGAATTTGAGATTAATCCTTTTTTAGAAAAATTTTATGATAACCGGAAAAAATTTGCATTCCAAACACAAATGTTTTTTTTAGTAAACAGATTTAAACAACTTCAATTTATCAATCATGAAGAATTGTTTCATGAATATATTATTTCCGATTATGTTTTTGATAAAGATAGAATTTTTGCAGCTATCAATTTAAGCAATGAAGAATTTAATATATACGATATATTATATAATTCTTTAAATAAAGAAATGCGTAAACCCGATTTAGTTGTATATTTGCAGGCTAATGTTGATAAATTGGTTTCAAATATAAAAAAACGCGGCAGAAGGATGGAAAAGCATATTGCAAAAGAATATCTTTCAGAACTTTCCGAGGCATATAATAATTATTTTTTCAAGTATAGTAATACACCGCTTTTAATTGTTAATACAAATGAAATCGATTTTGTTAATAATCAAAAAGATTTTGATGATTTATGTAATGCTATTTTTAGAGAAGACAGGGGATTTATGGAATATTTTAATCCTCAAGTGAGGTTTTAAATTATGAGATTTTTAATATGGGCAGTTTTAATTTATTTATTTTATAAATTAATTAAAAGTTACTTTCCCAAAAAAAATGTAAAAAATACCGATTCATTCACACAGACAAAAAAGACCGAAAAAAAAGAATATAAAATAAAAGCTGAAGATGTGATTGAAGCAGAATACGAAGAGATAAAAATTAACCAAGATGATTCGGTAAACAAAGAAAAAACAAAAGATGCTGACTAATTACTGACAAAAATGAAATCATTAATTGTAGAAATTTTTAATAAATTACTTGGATTAAAAGAGTCAAATCTTAAATCGCTTCCGTTAATTAATAATGTTTTTATTGTCCGCCAGCATAATCAATTTGGAGATCTGCTTGCCAGCAGCGCATTATTTGTAGCAATTAAAGAAAAATATCCCAATTGCAAACTAACCGTTTTAGTAAGTCCTCAAAACTATTATGCTGTAACCAAAAATAAATATATTGATAAACTATTTGTTTTTGATAAGAAACAGATATTTAATCCCATCTATTTTAACCAATTAATGAATATACTTAACCAAAAATACGATTTGGCAATTGTTCCCTCAACAGTATCTTTATCTTTTACCAGTTCTTTATTGGGAAGATTGTCAAATTCAAAGATTAGAATTGGGGCAAGTGAACTTAATGGGGTTAAAAATAAGTATTCGTATTTTTTTGATGTCAAAGTTCCGCTTGACTGGCGAATATATCCGGATCAGCATGTAGCCGATTTTGGATTGGATATTGTGCGTAAGTTTGGAATAACAACTACAAAATTTGCTCCCGTAATTTCATTTGATAAAGATGACCAAACAATAGCCGAAGGATTTATCAAATCTATTTCATCGGGTGTTATTTATAAAAATATTGTTGGGCTGCACGTGGGAGCAGGAAAACCCAAAAACAGGTGGTCTTTAGATAATTATATTACTGTAATTAAATATTTAATAGAAAAATATAACGCATTAGTTTATTGTACAGGCAGCAGCAGTGATAAAGCGGAAATTGATTATATTAAAGATAATCTAAATTATAAAATTGGGTATTTTATTGATAAAAAAATACCGGAATTAGCTGCAGTTATAGCCTTATCGGATTTATTTATTACTAATGATACAGGTGTTATGCATGTTGCAGGTAGTACAAATACACCACAAATTTCGATATTTGGACCTACAAATCCATATAATTGGGCTCCTGTAGGCAAAAATAAATTTTTTTGCAAAAATCAATCTGAACTGATAAATGATGTTTCAGTTGAAGAAGTTTTAATTTTGTGTAAAAAAATATTAGAAAATAAAATATAAAATTATGAACAAAAAACACATAGTAGCAGCTATTGATATTGGTACAAATTCAATACATATGATTATTGCAAATGTTGATGAAAATGGCAATATTGATTTAATTCATAGAAAGAGGGAAGTAGTTAGGCTGGGCGAGGATACATTTAGCAATCTGGGAAGTTTAAGTAATGAAGCAATGGATAGAGCCATTACAACAATTAAAAAATACTTGGCTGTTGCTGTAATTTATAAAGCAGTAGTATTGGCTTGTGCTACAAGTGCTGTACGAGAAGCATCAAACGGTAACGATTTTATTAATAGAATTAAAACCGAATTAAACCTTGATGTTGATTTAATAAGCGGATCTGACGAAGCCTATTTAATTTATACCGGAATTGCAAAGTCACTTAATTTGCAAAATCATTTAATAATGGCGTTTGATATTGGCGGAGGCAGTACCGAATTTATAGTCGGTAATAAAAATGAGGTTATTTTTTCAAAAAGTATTCCAATTGGGGCAGTTCGTCTTTCAAAAATGTTTTTTAAGGATTTTTTGTTAACAACTGAAAATATTAACAAATGTCGCGATTATGTACAAGAAATTTTAGCTAATGAAGTATTCGATCAAATAAATATGAACAAAATTGAAAATTATGCCGGTGCTTCCGGAACAATATATTCAACTTATTTAATGATTGAAAAGAAAGAAGCGGGTGTTTATTTGGAAAGTATAAATGGCGGTATTATTAAAGCAAAACATCTTTTCAAACTGGAAAATGAAATTTTATCCAAAACTTCAAAAGAAGAAAGGTTGAACCTAAAAGGTTTGGAAAATAAACGGGCGGATATTTTTCCTGCCGGAATAATAATTTTATCTGAAATATTTAAAATGTTTAGAATAGAACAATTAGCACTTTCTACTTATGCTATGCGTGAAGGAATGATTATTAACTACGCAAATACCAAAAAAGATAGTTAGAGGAATAATTATGAAAAATGTTTTAATTCTTGGTGCAGGTCAAAGTTCTCCTTATTTAATATCTTATATGTTAAAGTACGCTGAAAAATATGATTGGTTTATAATAGTTGGAGATAAAGATTATAATCTTGCTAATGAAAGAATTAACAGGCATCCCCGTGGAACCGCGGTTGAATTTGATGTAAATGATGAAATGTTAAGAAAATCCTTAATTGGTAAATGTGATATTGTTATAAATTTTTTAGCTCCTGTTTTTCAGTATCAAATTGCTCTTGAATGTTTGGATATGGGAAAACATTGTGTTACTGCTTCGTACGAAAACGCACGAACCCGCGATTTGCATAAAGATGCAATGCGCAAAGGAATAATTATATTAAACGAAATGGGGTTAGATCCGGGCATTGATCATATTTGGGCAATGTCTATTATAGATAAAGTTCGGGCTAATGACGGGATAATCACTTCAATTCTTTCTTATGGTAGTGGTTTGCCGGCTCCTGAATCTGTAGCAAATCCATTAAAGTATGCTATAACTTGGAATCCCCGTAATGTTGCAATGGCCGGAGAATCGGGTGCACAATATATGGAAAATGGAAAAATTAAGGTTTTAACACAATCACATGTATTTAACCGCACCTGGGCAGTAGAAGTTGATGGAGTAGGAACATTGGAAGCTTACCCCAATAGAGATTCACTAATATATATAGATGTTTTTAATCTTAAACGCGTAGATACCATGATTAGAGGTACATTACGTTATCCCGGATGGTGTGAAACCTGGAGTCAATTAGTTAAACTTGGCATGCCTAATGAAACAATGCGTATTCCAAATCTCAATAAAATAACTTATGCCGAATTTACGGAGATGTTTTTGCCGTTGAACGCAAATGGTACTAAATTAGATACAAGAGTAGCTAACTTTTTAGGTATTAATCCTACCGGAAAAATAATGGATAATTTGCGGTGGTTTGGATTATTTACAAATGAAAAAATCGATTCTGACCCAAAAACTGCTGCAGAAGTATTAACAAATATATTAAAGAAAAAATTGATTTTGCCTGCCGGCGGAAGAGATATGGTTATACTTATTCATGAATTGGACGTTGAGTATCCAAAAGAAAACAAAAAAGAAAAAATAATTTCTACAATGGTAGAATACGGAGATCCTAATGGTTTTACTGCAATAGCAAAAACTGTGGGGCTGCCTGCTGCCATTGCTGCTAAACTTATATTAAATAAAGAATTACCACTCTCGGGATGTTATATTCCTATCCAACCGATAATATATACAAAAGTAATTGAAGAGCTTAAAAAAGAGGGTATTAACTTTACCGAACGAATTGAAAGCAGGGATGAATAAAAACCAAAGCTGCATTTATTAAATATCGATTTTACCTCGCTAATAATGAATATGATAGAAAAATATTCAATATTAATGAAAAATTATTAAACTTTTTTAACAAAAATTCGATTATATAACTAAAAGTATTATATACTTTCGTACTTCTTTTTTTGTCTGAAATTCTATTTATACTTGTCAATTATTTATTTTTAATTTTGATTGGTTTTGTTAGACGGTGATTTACTCAAAACTTATTGAATTAAGAAAAACAGCTAATTAAAATCATCACAATATTAGTGAGGTATCATCATGAACATATATAAATTGTTTAAAACTTCAATAGCTGCAAAAATACTTGCGCTAATTGTATTTACTATTTTGCCGATTATTATAATATTTAATTTTTTTATAATGCCCAAAATAGAAACCAGCTATTATGAAAGCAGGCAAAAGGAACTTAAAAGTAGCGTTGAAACAGCCTATGGTATATTAAACATTTATAATCAAAAAGTTACTAGTGGTTCTCTTACTCTGCAAGAAGCAAAAGATTTAGCAATAAGTGAAATTAACGCACTTAGGTATGGTGATAATGGTTATTATTTTCTATTTGATACTCAATGTATATTAATGGCCCATGGCAGCACACCGGAAAAAAGAGGCGAAAACTGGTTAGATAAAGAAGACCAGTTAGGTAATAAATATATCAAAAATATGGTTGATATTTGCTTGTCTAAAGGGGAAGGATATACTACATATTATTTCCCTCGTTTGGGTACCGATATTCCTTTGCCAAAACAATCGTATGTAAAATATTTTAGCGCGTGGCAATGTTTTATTGGTAGCGGCTTATATATAGATGATATTGAAGTACAAATTTCCGCACTAAAAAGTGATACTATGTGGGCTATTGTTTTCGGTTCATTAATTGCTTTTATTGTAGGTTTTATTTTTAGCCGTAAAATTACAAATCCAATAAAAGAATTAAATGAAGCCGCACAAAAAGTAGCTCAGGGTAATGTTGATATAAATGTTACTGTAAAAAGTGAAGATGAGGTTGGTAAATTAGCCGTAGTATTTAATAAGATGGTTGAAGAGATAAAATCGGCTTTGTTTAGTGTAAAAGAAAAAAGTGAAGTTGCTGAAAGAGCTGCAAATGAAGCTGAAAAGGCAAAACAAACCAGCGAAGCACAAAAACTTTATTTGGCAAAAAGTGTTGATTTGTTATTAGTTAATATGGAAAAATTTTCTGATGGTGATTTAACTGTTCAGTTGAATGTGGAAAATAATGATGAGATAGGGAGATTATTTAACGGTTTTAATAAAGCGGTAAATAATATTAGCGATATGCTGCATAAAGTTGAAGAATCTGTTAACGCAACAGCAAGCGCCTCCAACCAGATATCCTCTTCAACCGAAGAAATGGCTGCAGGTGCTCAGGAACAAAGTGCTCAAACAACAGAGGTTGCTAGTGCAGTTGAAGAAATGACAAGAACAATTTTTGAAAATACAAAAAATACTTCTTATGCTGCGCAAACTGCAAAAGATGCAGGCAACAATGCTTTGGAAGGTGGAAGAGTAGTTAACGAAACAATTGAAGGAATGAATAAAATTGCAGCTGTTGTAAAACAATCGGCTGATACGGTATTTACTCTGGGTCAAAACAGCGATAAAATTGGTGAAATTGTTCAAGTTATTAACGATATAGCAGATCAAACAAATTTGCTTGCCTTAAATGCTGCAATTGAAGCCGCCAGAGCCGGAGAACAAGGACGCGGTTTTGCGGTAGTGGCAGATGAAGTAAGAAAACTTGCAGAAAGAACCACAAAAGCTACAAAAGAAATTGCGGTTATGATAAAAACAATACAAAAAGATACCAGTGAAGCAGTTGATTCAATGAAACGTGGTACTGCCGAAGTAGAGAATGGAAAAACTAAAGCTGCAAAAGCTGGTGAGGTTTTAGATAGAATTGTTGAAGGAGCAAAAAAAGTATCCGATGTTATTGTTCAAGTAGCTGCCTCTGGTGAGCAACAGGCTGCAACTGCAGAAGAAATTGGGAAAAATATTGAATCAATAAGTAATGTTACAAACGAATCTGCAAATGCTATTCAGCAAATAGCGACTGCTGCGGAAGATTTGAATAAACTAACTTTTGAATTGCAGGAATTGGTATCCAGATTTAAATTGGCCGGTTATAATTTCAAAAATAAGATGATTAAAAGATAATAGTTCAATAGTCATATTAATTACGACAGACTAAAATAGAATAAAAAAGAAATAATAGAGGATAAAATGAAAAACTTTATAACAATGTTAATAATAGTCATTGTTTTTGTGCCACGGAGTTTGTTTTCTCAAGCGGAAAATAATGATTTTTCCATAAAATTTGGAGGTTTTGTAAATCTTCAAGCTATATATGATACAAGGCAGGTTGTTGCAGTACGAGAGGGGCATTTTTTACTTTATCCAAAACCAGAAGTTCTAAATTCCAAAGGTGAGGATATAAATAAAATTGGTAATTTTCAAATGGCGTCAATTCAAACAAAACTTTCTGCTAAAGTTACAGGTGGAACTTTTCTTGGAGCCAAAACCGGAGGTTTAGTTGAAGTTGAATTTATGGGAAATTCGGATGCCGATGTAAATGGTTTAAGAATACGACATGCTTATGTTGACTTTAAGTGGGCAGATGTTACTTTACTGGTTGGACAATATTGGAACCCCTTATTTATTCCGGAATGTTTTCCTGATCAAATTGGTTCTAATGCCGGTGCACCATTTCAACCGTTTGCAAGAAATCCTCAAGTTAGACTTTCCTATCAACTTGGTGATTTAAAAACAAGTATAACTGCAGCAGCTGAACGTGATTTTGTTAGCCTTGGTCCAAAAGGCGGCACAAACGAATATTTGAAAAATTCCAAAATTCCTGCTATGTATTTACAGTTTATATTAAAAGAGAATGAACATCTGTTTGGTTTAACCGGTGAATACAAATCAATATTGCCAACTGCTGTTACTTCCAAAAATATTATTTCAAAAAATAAAGTTAATAGTTATGCTGTTTCAGGTTTTGCAAAATTTGTTTTTAAACCGTTCACAGCTAAATTGGAAAGTGTTTATGGAACAAATTTAGCAGACTATACTATGTTAGGTGGTTACGCAGTAAAAGATATTGATACTGTTACAAAAATTGAAAAATATACTCCTATAAAAACATTTTCGGCTTGGATTGATTTGATTTACGGAAATGAACTTGAATTTGGTGTTTTTGCCGGTTATACAAAAAATTTAGGTTCTGATGATAAAATTGTTGGCACTTATTATTCGCGAGGTTCCGATATTGATAATGTTTTTAGAATTGCTCCTAGAATTCAGTATAAGGAAGGAAATGTAAAATTATCGTTTGAAGTTGAATATACTTCAGCATCTTATGGAAAACAAGATAATAAAGGAAAAGTATTAAACACAAAAAATGCCGAAAATATCCGTGCATATACATCAGTATTTTATTATCTTAACTTTTAATTGTTAAATTATTTTTGGGGTGATTATGAGTGTGTTAAAGTATTTTAAGTCGTCTTTAGCAGCAAAAATATTTATTCTAATTGTATTTACACTTTTACCACTTTTATTAATATTTTATTTTTTCATTTTGCCAAGCATTGAAGCAAATTATTATGCCAGTCGTGAAAAAGAATTAAAAAGTGTTGTCGAATCAGCTTATAGTGTGCTTGATGTTTATAACCGGGAAGTAAGTATAGGTAACTTATCTTTGGGAGAGGCAAAAGATAAAGCTATTGATGCAATCAACGCATTGCGGTATGGAGGAAAGGAATATTATTTTATGTATGATATGAGTGGTGTGGTAATGGCGCTTGGATCAGCTCCTGAAAAAAAAGGTGAAAATAGGTATGCTGTTGAAGATAAGTTAGGTAATAAATTTGTTCAGGATATGATAGCCGTTACAAAGTCAAAAGGGGAAGGGTATGTAAAATATTATTATCCTAAACTTGGTTCCGATATCCCATTGCCAAAACTTTCATTTGTTAAGTATTATGCCAATTGGGATTGTTTTATTGGAAGCGGTTTATATATTGATGATGTTGAAGAGCAAATATCAACATTAAAAAGTGATATATTGACAGCAATAATTATTGGATTATTGATAGCTTTTATAATTGGACTTGTTTTTTCAAAAAGAATAACAAATCCAATAAAAATTCTCAATGAAGCGGCAAAAAAAGTAGCAGCGGGAGATGTTAATGTTTCTATTGATGAAAAATCAATTGATGAAGTAGGGGAATTAACAGGATCGTTTAACAAAATGGTTACCGAAATAAGAATTGCCTTGGATGAAGTAAAACAAAAAGGGGCAATTGCAGAAGATGCTGCAAAAGAAGCTGAAAAATCAAAAACGATAGCAGAAAAACAAAAACAATATCTATCTAATAGTGTTGATAAACTTTTAGTTAATATGGAATCCTTTTCAGAAGGGGATTTAACTGTACAATTAAAAGTTGAAAATGATGATGAAATAGGAAAACTCTTTAAAGGCTTCAATAAAGCAATAAACAACATAGGCGAGATGCTTATGAGGGTGAATGAAGCTGTTGCGGCTACAGCCCATGCATCTTCGGAAATTTCCTCCTCTACCGAAGAAATGGCTGCCGGAGCACAGGAGCAGAGCGCACAAACCACTGAAGTAGCTAGTGCTGTGGAAGAAATGACACGTACTATATATGAAAATACTAAAAACACATCATTTGCTGCCGATACGGCTAAAATTGCCGGTGATAATGCTTTAGATGGTGGAAAAGTTGTAAATAAAACAATAGAGGGAATGAATAGAATTGCAGAAGTAGTTAAAAAATCGGCAGATACTGTTTATACACTTGGGCAAAATAGTGATAAAATTGGAGAAATTGTTCAAGTAATTGACGATATTGCCGATCAAACTAATCTATTAGCTTTAAATGCGGCAATTGAAGCTGCAAGAGCCGGCGAACAGGGACGTGGTTTTGCAGTAGTTGCTGATGAAGTAAGAAAACTTGCTGAAAGAACTACAAAAGCGACCAAAGAAATTGCCGTAATGATTAAAACAATCCAAAAGGATACTTCTGATGCTGTAAATTCAATTCGCCAGGGAACAACAGAAGTTGAAAAAGGGAAAGAGATGGCAAATAAAGCTGGTGATGTATTAAATAAAATAGTTGAAGGCGCAAAAAAAGTATCCGATATTGTTACACAAGTTGCTGCTGCAAGTGAAGAACAGGCGAGTGCCGCTGAGCAAATTGGTAAAAATATTGAATCAATTAATAATGTTACTAATGAATCGGCAACGGGAATACAACAAATAGCACGGTCTGCTGAAGATTTAAACAACCTTACATCCGATTTACAGGAACTTGTAAGAAGATTTAAACTTACCAAAAACAATCTGTCTGTTATAACATCAAATAAAACTACTACCTATAGATAATTAAATTAACACTATTGGGCTTAAACCCAATAGTGTTATATAAATAATTATTTACATTTCTTTATACATAAACATTTTTAAATCAATATTTATCCCGAATTTTACATTAGAAATAAAACTAAGTGTTTTTACATCATTATATTCCAAGAAAAAGAGTAAAAACAATCAGGGCTGAAGCCCAATAATTTTGTTTGTAGCAACCCCGGCATAAATGCTGGTTTACTAAACTTTAGGTTAGGGTTATTTAAACAAAAGATATTGACCATGTAAATGCTTATATATCAACAAATTAGAATAAATTTTAAATAACCATGTCTTTTAGAGACTGTATTAAAAATGGGGAATGATGCTTTTTCTTGTTGTATTGTTCCAACAATCATACAATATTATTACTCTTGGGTTAAAACCCAATTTTATTTTATTCTTGTCACCGGCATAAATGCCGGTGTTATATAAAAACCAATAATTTAAAATAACAAAGCATGTTATCGCATTAATAATCCCAAAAAAGCACTTCAGAGAAGAGCAATGTTTGTAATCACGGGCAACCCCACCAACCACCAGCACGGCCGAGCCGTGCCACCTATGAATCCATTATTCCCCAATTTTCACACAACCTGTTTGGGACGTGGACAAAAATAACCCGGAATATGGCCTTTAAGCCTTAGTAAATATTTTTAGTTTCAATTATTTTACTTTGGATAATAATTTAATTTGCATTAATAAAATACATAATGGTTTTGCATAAACTGTTACTAATAAAGAAATTAAAGATTATTATAATTCCTATTGCAAAATCCGGGTTTATCTAATAAATTACTTTTAATTAGCTTAAAGAATATATTGTAATAAATTAGTTTTTTAGGTACTTTTAAATTTACAAAAAAAATAAATTTAAAAAGGTGAGTTATGAAGATGGATTGGAACACTTTCGTTGGTCACACAGTAAATGTGACTATGAATGAAAATTATGGTGTTGTTTATGGACAAAACAAACCCGAAGAACAACCAGGTTTTTATGAAATTGTTTTTAAAACAGGCAAATTGATTGCTGCGTATGATGATGGTTTACATCTTGAAGCAGAAAAAGAGGGAACTGTTTTTCAAATATTTGTATTTTTCAGTTCTATTAAATGTGTTGAAATAATTTAGCTTAAATTAAACTAATTTTTTGTTATTAGGATATAATATGAAATTAAAAGTTGGTGTTATTGGTTCCGGCCATTTGGGTAAACTGCATATTAAAATGTTCAAAACTATTGAAAACGTTGAATTTGTAGGATTATTTGATATTAATACGGAAATGGCTGAAAATGCCGCTGCTGAATATAACGTAAAGTGTTTTTCTACAGTTGATGAGTTGTTAAATTTAGTTGATGCTGTTTCTATTGTCTCAACAACAAGTGCTCATTATCAAGTTGTTAAAACTGCATTATTGGCAAATAAACATGTATTTGTTGAAAAGCCTATTACAACTACTATTGAAGAAGCTGAAGAAATTGTTGAAATTGCAAAACAAAAAAATCTTACTTTACAGGTTGGGCATATCGAAAGATTTAATCCTGCCTTGTTATCCCTTGATAAATATAATCTTGAGCCAAAATTTGTTCAATCCGATAGACTTGCTCAGTTTAATCCAAGAGGTACTGATGTTGCGGTTGTATTGGATTTAATGATTCATGATATTGATATTATTTTAAGTTTGATTAAAAGTGAAGTTAAAGAGGTTCATGCAAGCGGTATTGCTGTTGTATCCGATACAATTGATATTGCTAATGCCAGAATAGAATTTGAAAATGGTGCTGTTGCAAACGTAACTGCAAGCAGAATATCCCAAAAAAGAATGCGCAAAATGCGAATGTTTCAAAAGGATGCTTATATTACTTTAGATTTTAATACAGGCGTTTCTGAAATTTATAGATTAGTTAGTCCGGAAGCTGTAAACAGCGGCAATTTTATTTCGTTTGGTGAAATGGGAATTGGTGAAAAGAAAAAAATGGTTGTTTATGAACAGCCTGAATTGCTTGAAGTAAATGCACTTAAATACGAATTACAATTATTTGCAAATTGCGTATTAGAAAATAAAAAGCCTGTTGTAAGTGGTGTAGATGGACTAAAGGCTTTAATTGTTGCACAAAAAATTATTTCCAAAATTGAGGAACAAAAAATATTATGAAAAAAAGAGTATTAATTGTATTAGGCTTAATTGTAATTGTTGCAGCAGGCTGCGGTATTGTTCAAACGTACCAAAATTTAATGAGATTGCAATTTAAAATTGGAAAAGTTGATAATGTAAAAGTTTCAAATATTTCGGTTTCCAATAAAAGTAAATTAAGTGATTTTAACCCGTTGGATATTATAAGTCTTACGTCTAAAGTAACAAGAGGAGAATTTCCTGTTTCTTTAACCGTTAATATTGAAGCTAAAAATCCTAACGAAGGACAGGGCGGCGGAGTTTCAAATAATTCTGTTACGTTAAAGTCATTCCCTTGGAAACTTTATATTGATGATGTTGAGACCATTACCGGCAATATTTCACAACCGGTTTATATTCCCAGTAAAGGTGAAAATGTAAATATTCCTATTGAAGTAAGCCTTGATTTAATGAAATTTTTTAAACAACAAGGATTGGAAAAAATGGTTAATTTGGTGTTAGCTTTAGGCGGGTCAAATAAATCATCAAGTAAATTAAAATTTGTAGTAAGACCAACTATGGGAACTCCATTTGGTGATTTACAGTATCCAAGTGATATTACAGTTGTAGATTATAAATTTAACTAAAGGTTAATAAATGAGTAAAAAAGATTTATTTTCCATTGGTGTAGATTTAGGTGGTACCAGTATAAAAATTGGTCTTGTTTCTAAAAATGGCGAGATTATTAAACAGATCTGTGTTGAATCTAAAGCCAGTGAAGGACCTAAATCAGTAGTAAAACAGATAGTTTATGGAATTGAAAAACTATTAGACGGTAACAAAAAAAGTATTGCCGGCGTTGGTATTGGAGCTCCGGGTTGTGTTACTTTAAAAAAAGGTATGGTCGAAAATCCCCCTAATTTTGCAAACTGGGGAAAAGTAGCCCTTGGTAGCTTAGTTAAGAAAAAACTTAACATGGATGTTTTTGTAGAAAATGATGCAAATGCTGCTGCCATTGGCGAATTAATATTTGGTGCCGGTAAAAAAATAAACAATTTTATTATGATTACATTAGGCACCGGATTTGGCGGTGGAATTATTTTTGATAAAAAGATATTCCGCGGAGAAACCGGTTCGGCTGGTGAACTTGGACATGTGACAATAAATTATGCCGGTAACAAATGCAACTGTGGTTCAATTGGCTGCGTTGAAGCATATACCGGGAATAATTACTTAATTAATATGGTTAAGGCTGAAATTAGTAATTATAAGGATTCAAAAATATTTGGAATTATTGAAAATAATCTTGATATCTTGACACCTTTGCATATTCATCAGGCTGCTGTACTTGGCGATAATTACGCTGTTAGCGTAATTAAACGAATGGGACAGCATATAGGTTACAGTTTAGTGTCGGCAATAAATATTTTGGATATCAGTACTGTTATTGTTGGCGGTGGAGTTGCCGGTTTTGGTGATTTGTTATTTGATGAAATATTAAATACAGTTAACGAAAGAATATTAATTCCTAAAAAAGGGAAAATAAAGATTATTCCTGCCATGTATAAAAATAATGCAGGTATAATGGGTGCTTCTGCTTTAGTTTATTATAGGTTATAAAAGCAGATTATTTTAATTTCGAATGAAAAAACTACTCACTTATATATTTATTTTAATCCCTGTTTTTATTTACGGAAATTACAATTTTGTAAATAACAGGGATTCTTTATTCTTGAACTCAAATGTTCCTGATTCAACTGTAATTAAAAATGTAGATTCACTTAACATAATTGACACTACAAAAAATGACGATGATGTTGATGCAGTAATTATTGCTACGGCTTCTGATTCACTGACCTTTGATATTAATAAAAAAAAGATGTATTTGTATGGATCCGGAATAATAACATTTAAAGACAGCGAATTAAAAAGTGGTAAAATTAACATAGATTTTACTACTAATGATGTTTATGCCGAAGGCCGGGTTGATACAACAGGCGGAAAAAATAAAATTGTTGAAACTCCTGTATTAAAGGACGGGGGTGAAAATTATGAAGGTGCCAGATTAAAATACAACTTTAAAAGTAAAAAAGGATTTATTTCGGCTGCAAAAAATAGAATGACCGATGTTAGATATGAGGGTAATAAAGTTAAAAAAGTTGATAAAGATACATATTTTATAGAAGATGGCATTTATACTACTTGTGATAGTGATACACCTCATACTTTTTTTTCTGCCCAGCAGATGAAAGTGATTAATAAGGATAAAATAGTTGCCAAATGGATTTTTATGTATATTGGAGGTGTTCCTCTTCCAATACCAATTCCATTTGCTGTATTTCCAAGTGAATCGGGAAGAAGAAGCGGAATTATTATTCCTGCTTATGGAACAACAGCCGATAGGGGCCAATTTTTTAGAAACTTCGGTTATTATTGGGCAATGAATGACTATTTTGATGTAGCTTTAACGGGTGATTATTATACGAGGGGAGGATATGGTTTACATTCAAGATCCCGTTATGCAAAAAGATATTCGCTTTCCGGAAATTTTTCGTTAAATTATTCAAAAACATTTATTGGTGAAGTAGGTGACCCAACAAGAACTGAAAGTGATGAATGGAATTTAGGATTATACCATAATCAAACAATTGATCCAACCATGAATTTAGTGATTAATCTAAGCTTTGTATCATCAACTTATTATCAAAATAACAGTTCAAACTTAAACGAGTTATTAAATCAAAATATTACATCGTATGCTACTTTTAGTAAACGATGGGAAGAAAGCGGAAATAGTTTATCATTGTATTATTCAAGAACTCAAAATTTGTCAAGCGGAAATATTACCGAAGCTTTGCCGAATTTAACGTTTAATAAAAATTTTGAATATCCGTTTAGAGATGAAGAATCGACTGAAAAAAATATGGCTTGGTACGAATATATAGGGTACTCGTATAACGGCAAATTGGTAAATAACCGTATTAAAACAAATGGCAATTTACGTATTAGAGGCGGTATTGAACATGATTTTAGTTTTAGCGCATCTCCTAAATTAGGTTATTTTAATATTTCACCGTCAATAAGTTATACTGAAAAATGGTACAATAAAAGAATATCTAAATATTATACATATAATATTCAAAACGGTAAACCAGATGGACTACTTAAGAAAAATCTTAATGAAAAACTAATAACTGAAGATATTAAGGAAATAAACGCAGTAAGGACTTTTAGTCTTGGTGTTTCGGCATCAACTAAAATTTATGGTTTTATGCCGGTAAACAGTTTTGGAATAGAAGCTTTCAGGCATACCGTAACGCCAAGTATTTCGTATAATTATTCCCCTGATTTTTCCAAGAAAAAGTGGGGATATTATGAAACAATTTACGATAAATATGGCAATCCCGTAACTTATGATAAATACGGGAATGAAGTTTTTGGCGGAGCATCTAATTCCGAAAGCCAAAGTGTTAGTTTTTCGGTTGGCAACCTTTTTGAGTTAAAAACATTGAAGGATCCGACTGATACAACATCACAGGCGGAAAAAATAACATTAATGAACATAAACGCAAGCATTGGATACAATTTTGCCGCTGACAGTTTAAAATTATCGGATTTGAATATTAGTTATAGAACTCAATTAGGTGATTATTTGAATATTTATGGTTCTACTGCTTATACTTTTTATGATTATGATAATAGAACCAGAATAAATAAGTTTTTGTCCTCACAAGGCAAAGGTTTATTAAGATTAACGAATTTTTCATTATCCTTATCAACTAATTTATCAGGTGATAAAATAATGGGCACGGAGAAAAATTCAACCGATAAAAAAGCAGCAACTGAAGAAGACGAGGGAGATGCTTTAGCATTAAGCGGTAGTGATTACATTGCTTTATACGATGAACAACCTCCCGATTTTAAAATACCTTGGACTTTAGGTCTTAATTTTAATTATACATTCAGTAAACCTTATCCCAGCACTCATACTGTATCTACTAATATTGGTGCAAATGCAAGTATGAGTTTATCGGAAAAATGGAAACTTACCTTACGAGCCAATTATGATTTGGAAGAAAAGGAAATATCCGCTCCGCAGATTACAATAAACAGGGATTTGCACTGCTGGGAAATGAATTTTACTTGGAATCCACTTGGGCGGTACAGAGGTTTTAATTTCGAAATACGTATGAAAGCTCCTGAATTAAGGGATATAAAAGTTACCAAATCGCAAGGATTATATAGCGGCAGGAGGTAATATGAAAAATAATTATTTAATTGATGGAAATAATATTATTCATAAAATGCCAAAACTAACCAAACTTGCCAAAAAAAACGAACAGGACACACGCGAAAAATTGACATTTTTGCTTGATAGATATTTTATTAACAAAAATATTAGTTGTACAGTATATTTTGACGGATTTCCAAAAGAGGCAATTAAAACCAGCAAAGTTAAAATTCAATATTCCAATAGCAAAACCGCTGATGAATTAATACGTAATGATATTGAGGGAGCTAAAAATCCAAAATTATTTACTATTGTTTCGTCCGATTTAGGAATTACAAATCTTGCTAAGGTTTGTTCATGCAAGATAATAAAAAGTGAGGATTTTAGCAGAATTATTGATAATGATGATAAGGGTTCATATTTAAGCGAAAATAAAGAAAAAGAAATAATACGATCGTTAGATACTGAAAATTGGACTGATTTGTTTTTAAAAGGGAAATAATAAAGTGAAAAAAGTATTTTTATTAATAATGTTTTCGATTTTACAAAATTATTACGCACAGGTGAATATTATGAGTTTAGAAACGTTAAAGGATTCTATTAAAGAGATTATCAGCAGTAAAAAAGGTGAATATGCAATTTTATATCAGGATTTAAAAAACCCTAAAAATTCATTATATGTTAATGAAAAAGAGAATTTTCATACTGCAAGTACAATGAAAACACCTGTAATGATTGAAGTGTTTAATCAAATAAGTTTGGGTAAGTTTAAGCTTGATGATACTTTACTTGTTAAAAATGAATTTAAGAGTATTGTTGACAGTAGTTTATATAGTATGGATATCGGCAGGGATACGGGAGATTCGATATACGATTTATTAAATATTTATGTGTCTATTAAATATCTTATCAAGCAAATGATAACGGTAAGCAGCAATTTAGCAACTAATATTTTAATTGATTTAGTTGACGCAAAAAATGTAAATAAAACTATGCGCAAATTAGGAGCAAATGATATACAAATTTTGCGTGGTGTTGAAGATATGAAAGCTTTTGACAAAAAACTGAATAATACTACTACTGCTTATGATATGTATTTAATTTACAAAGCATTATACGATGGTGTAATAATTAACAAAGATTATTGCAATCAAATGATTGATATACTCAAACAGCAGGAACATAATGTGGTTATTCCGGGTTTGCTGCCAAACGGTACTATTGTTGCGCATAAAACAGGAACAATTGATAATGTTGTTCACGATTGCGGTATTGTGTATACAAATAACGGGAAAGATTACGTTTTAATTTATTTATCCAAAAATGTTGAATCAAACAATATTAGCATTAATACAGGTGCTCAAATTTCAAAGTTGATTTTTGACTATGTTATTAATTAATAATTAATTTTATAAATTATTGTAAAAAATCTTAAGAAATAATGCTATTTTTTAAATATTAAAAGATGAAGTTATCATATTTAGAGGGATTAATGAAGAAGAAAATAATTATTTTTGTTTTAACAATATTTTTCCTTAATTGTAGTTGTTACGCAATTGATACAGTTGCAGTTAAAAACATTGGCCCCGGTGTAAAATATTACGAATTAGCAACAAATGAGCCGCTCTCAATTCATCTGCTTGAGATAAATCTTACAAAAAAAATCTCTTTAGATCTTTGTATTGCAAATGATGGTTTGGGGATAGGCGGCGAATGTATGTCAAAAATGTCTAAAAGAATGCTAGATAACGGGAAAATAGTTCTTTCGGGCGTTAATGGCGATTTTTTTGGCGGTGATCCTCAGCAACCGGAAAATTCAATGATTATAGATGGGATTTTTGCAAAAGGGACTAATATTAACCGATCATTATTTGCGTTTGATTTTAATAATGAACCATATATTGATTCTTTGCCATTTAACGGGTATTTTAACTTAAACGAAACTAAAATAAAATTATCATATTTAAACATATTACCAATTATTGATGAATCGGCTATTATTAATAATTATTTTAAGGACGATATTGAATTAAGAAAAAATCAGTCAGCTATTGTTTTAATTCCGCAGGATAAAATTACTATAAATTCGTTAAATAAATTTAAAGTAATAAATGTTTTTACCAAAGAATTATCAAACATATTACTTTTGGATAAATATATTATAATTACTCCTACTTATTTTTTAGATGGTAAAAATATAAAAAAGGGTGATATAATTGATGTATTTTTAGGCACTAAACCCGAAATAAAAAATATAAAAACATTAATAGGCGGGTTGCCACGAATTATTGTTGACGGGAAAGCCATAAAAAGTTTCATTGGACTTGAAGGCTTAACCAGTCCTAAATTTATTGGGAAAAATCCCCGTACTGCTATTGGGTATAATAAAACAAAAGATAAAATATTTATTATTGCCGTTGATGGCAGAAATGCCGAACATAGTGTTGGTTATACTTTACCTCAATTATCCGAATATTTGGTTTCCATTGGATGTTATAATGCCTTAAATTTTGATGGTGGCGGTTCTACAACCATGGTATTACGCGATAGTGTAGTTAACAGTCCAACCGATTTAACAGGAGAAAGGAAAGTACATAATGGATTATTTGTTTGTTATACTGATTCATTAAAAGATATTGTTTCCTCGGTTAATATTTCATTTGATGATGATGAAATTTCGTTAACTGATAATGATGAGATTAAAATAACTGCTTGGGACAAATGGGGATTTAAGCTTAACGTGCCATGTGAATTGATAACTTGGACATTTGAAGGAATTAAAGGTAAGATAAAAGATAATTATTTTTATCCGGAATCATCCGGAACAGGAACAATAAAATGGAAATTGGGAGAAATAACAGGATCTTTTAATATCAAAGTTGAAGAATAATAATATGTTGTTAATCCTTTTGTTTGTAATATACATTAATTAATCCCGGAAGGAAAACTTATTGTAGCACAATTGCGGAGATAAATATGATAGAACAAAAAATTATTAAGTATGAAGAGAATACAATTCTCGAAATTACAGGAAGAATAGACAGCATTACATCACCTGAGATTGAAAGGCAATTAAATAATATTGTCGATACAGGTTTAAGAACAATATTAATTAATATTCAAAATGTAATTTACATTAGCAGCGCGGGATTAAGAGTGTTTTTGGTTTTTCAAAAACAACTTACAAAAGCCAGCGGCGAAATTATTTTTATTGGGGCATCTAAACCCATTTTTGATGTTTTTGATATGGGCGGTTTTGCTCAGCTATTTAAATTTTATTCAAGTCTTGAAGAGTATATTACTCAAAATAAAAAAGATTTACCTCAAATAAAAAAAATTAACCAATCCTTTAATAATATTGATCTTGAAATTCTAGAACTAAACACCCAAAATAAAGGAGATTTTTTCTGTTTTGGAGATTCACAAAAGGTAAACACTTCTACATTTACAAAAGAGGATGTTGTTCCATTAAATCCAAATCAAATAAAATATGGTGTGGGTTTAGCAGGATTTGGTGAAAATTATGACGAATATAAAGATTATTTTGGTGAAGCTTTAGTTATTAATAACAATTTGTATTTTTACCCAGCGGTAAAAAACTCAGCCGTTGACTATTTATTGTATTCTGAAAACTCAAATAATATTTATTATCAATTTTTTCATGGATTTGGGTTTAACGGAAAGTTTAATAAAATTATTGAATTTGCTTCCACTAACGAATTTGCAACAATTAATAATACAATTGAGGCAATATTTAAAACTGTAAAATCCGATTTGTTAGGTATTGTACTTTTAGCCGAAAGTAAAGGTCTATGGGGAATGAACTTAAAAAAAGTACCTATTGTGGAAAACAAACCTGTTGATGATACTAAGGTATTTGAAAATAAAAATATATTTGAATGGATTAACTATCCGGTAGAACCCGCGGATATTGATAATATTATTTTGGGTGTTGGTATTGTCAGAAGAAACGATACAATAGAATCTAAAGATACAAGTGGAATATTTAATAAAGGAAATTTGCTGCATATTCACGGGGCAGTTTTTGAAAAGGGAATTATTAGTAACGATACAAGTTTATTTGAAGATGAAATTAAACGGATAATTAACGAATTCCAAATTTATAAAGTTCAGCATATTCTTCCAAATTCTCTGTTTAACAGGGGACTGATTGGAATAATTGAGCTGGGGAGTTGATATGGAATTATGGATTGGTGCTTTAAATTTAGGTTTTCTTTATGCTTTTGCCGCTGTTGGTGTATTTATTACATTTAGAATTCAAAATTTTCCAGATATAACCGTTGACGGAAGTTTTACAGCCGGTGCATCTACAGCGGCAATATGTATTGTAATGGGGTTAAATCCTTTTGCGGCATTAATATTGGCTTTTATAGTTGGAAGTATTGCAGGGCTTTGTACTGGCTTAATACATAGCAAATTAAAGGTAAACAGTCTTTTAGCCGGTATTTTGGTGATGATTGGATTTTATTCCATTAATTTACATATAATGGGAAGATCCAATATTCCTTTATTGGAAAAACATGATTTTTTTGAAATTATTAATGGTTTTAATCCTGGCTTAAATAAAGAAATATGGTTCTCAATAGTACTATTATTTGTTGTGCTTTTGTTTTGGGGATTGATGTCGTATTTCTTCAAAAGTGATTTAGGATTAACATTTAGAGGAACCGGATCAAATCCAATTATGTCTTCGGCCTCCGGGATTAATGTTGAATTAATAAAAATCTCTTCAGTTAGCATTGCAAATGGACTTGTGGGTTTATCGGGTGGTTTAATAGCACAATATCAAGGTTTTGCAGATATTGGAATGGGTATTGGTACAGTTGTTATAGGACTGGCTTCAGTAATTATTGGCGAATCGGTTATTAAATCCAGAAGTATTGCGCTCAAAATTTTATCGGCAATTATTGGTTCAATTGTATTCCGGTTTATGATAGCTGCTGCTTTATATGTTGGAATAAATCCAAATGATCTAAAATTGTTGACAGCTGTTTTTGTGTTGTTAACGTTATTTATTACAAAATATATAAGTGATAATAAAAAAGCAAACAGCAATCCAAGTGTTATTAAAACTACCGCCAGAAAAAAAATAATTTCTTATACGGCTATTGGCTTTGGTTTAATTGCAATAATAAGCACAATAATATTTGTTAATAAACACAATGCGGCTAATATTAAAAAGTATAAAATTGGCGTAATTCAGCTTGCCGATAACGGGTTGTTAAACGTAACACGTGAAAGTTTTTTAGCTGAAATGAAAGCAATTGGTTACGATGAATCCAATTGTAATCTAATTGTAGAAAATGCCAATGGTGAAATATCAAACGTTAATACAATATTAGATAAATTCAGGATGGCAAAAGTGGATTTGATTGTATCTATTTCCACTCCAACTACACAAACAGCAATTAAAAAAATTAAAGATATTCCAATAATCTTTGCGACAGTCGCTAATCCTTTTATTATTAAAGCCGGCATAAATGATACAACTCATCTGGCAAACGTAACAGGAGTGTACGGATGGGTGCCTATGGATAAAACACTGGAGTATGCCTTACAAATTGTTCCTAATATTAAAAAAATAGGAGCAATGTGGGATCCGGGCCAGGCTAATTCCGTTTTTAATGTCGAGCAATTAAAAACAGCATTAAAAAAACATCCAAATATTAAATTTGAAGGGGTACACATATCTTCGTCTAATGAGGTTTATCAAGCATCCCAGTCGTTGGTAACAAAAGATATTGATTTGTTTTTACTGCCTCCGGATAATATTGTTTATTCGGCATTTGAATCAATTGTTAAAGCTTCGGAGATGCGAAATATTCCCATTATAATGAGTGATGTGGAACGTTTGGAAAGCGGGGCGTTATTTACATACGGATATGATTATACTATTAGCGGTATTCAGGCTGCCCATATTGCCGATAGGGTATTAAAAGGTGAAAATATTGCCAAAATACCTTTTGAAAGATATAAACGGCTTTCCATAGGGGTAAATTTAAAAGTGGCAAAAAAAATAGGAATAACTTTTCCTGATAATATAAAATCTATTGGAACCATGATTGTAAATGAAGATGGTTCTGTTATAGATAAAACTGCAAAAAACAAAAAGAAACTTAATTTGGCGCTTTTCCTTTTTAATGACCAAAAAACTATTTTGGAAGTTGCCAAAGGTGTGACAGATGTTTTTGAAGAACAAAAAATATATGAAAAGAAAAATTTAAGTATTACAACTTTAAATGCGCAAAATGAATTTGATTTAGCCCAATCCGTTTCTCAAAAAATTATTACTCAAAACTTTGATTATATAATTACTCTTTCAACTCCAGCATTACAGGTTATGGCTAATAATAATAAAAAAATACCTCATATTTTTGGTTATGTTACCGATCCTTACAGAATGGGAGTTGCAACGGATTCGATGCATCATTTTCCAAATCTTACAGGTGTGCAGACTTTCCAACCTGTGGAATCAACTATAAAATTAATGCGTAAAATGTTTCCAAAAGCTAAAACCATTGGTATTGTTTGGAATCCTGCCGAAGCTTGTTCGGAAGCATGTACGGAAATGGCGCGTAGTTCATGTAAAAAATACAATTTTGAATTAATTGAAGTTAATGTATCTTCAACAAGCGAAGTACAGGATGCGGTAAGATCATTAATTGCTAAAAATATCGATCTGTTTTTGACTTCCGGGGATAATACAGTTAATATGGCAGTGGCAACAATTGCGGATATGTTGAAGAATGATAAAATACCTTATTTTACCAATGCTTTTTCGGATGTGGAAAGAGGTGCTTTTGTTTCTCTTGGTGCGGATTATTACGAGGTAGGCAGGGAAACTGCTTTATACGCAATTAAAGTAATAAATGGTTCACGCACACAAGACCTTAAAATTAAAAAGTTTTTACCTGAAAAATTGTATCTTAACTTACAACTTGCAAAAGAGTTGGGTGTAAATATTGATAACGCAATTATTAAAAATGCTGCTAAAGTATTAAGGTGACAATATGATAAGTATTAAAAATTTTCATAAAAAGTTTAATATTGGTACTCTTAACGAAGTTTATGCTTTAAAAGGAGTAAATCTTGATATAAACACCGGAGATTTTATTACCATTATTGGTACAAATGGTTCCGGTAAATCGACATTGTTAAATGCTGTTGCCGGATCATTTAGTCCCGATGAGGGAGATGTGATTATTAATGGTGTTAATGTTACTAACGACAAAGAACACAAAAGGGCAAAATTTATTTCCCGGGTATTTCAAAATCCTTTTTCGGGTACTGCAGCGGATATGACAATTGCAGAAAATTTGCATTTAGCGTCTTTACGCGGTATGTCAAGGATGCCAAAAATAGGATTAAATTCTTCAGCTTTATCTATTTATAAAGAAGAATTAAAACAATTGGAAATGCAGATGGAAGAAAGGCTTGATTCTTTGATTGGCACACTTTCGGGCGGACAACGACAGGCTGTTACATTATTAATGGCAATAATTAAAAAACCGTTGGTTCTTCTACTTGATGAACATACAGCTGCGTTAGACCCAAAATCAGCAAATCAAATTATTAATTTAACTAAAAGGTTTATTCAACGGGATAATTTAACTACTATAATGGTTACCCATAGTATGCAGCAGGCATTAGAGCTGGGAAATAGGACTATTATGATGAATAAAGGTGAAATTATTGATGATATCAGTTTGAATGAAAAAAAACGTTTGACTGTAAACGATTTGCTCAATAAATTTTCTGAGATACGGAAAAAAGAAAAACTAAATAATGAATTGATTTTAGAATTAGAAAAGGAATATATTTAATGGAAAGTTCTTCATCAAATAAGTATAATAAAGTATTTAAAGGGAAAATATCTTTTAGCGGTTTGGTACGATTTTTTAGTATAATCATATTAATTTATATTATGGATTATTTTTTATCATCAAAGGATATTGCCGAACCATTAAAATGGAAATTAATTATTATTTGGGGTGGAGTTGAAATTTTGTTTTTCTTTTCAATAACAAAACTTATCAATCTATTGATAAATATTAATAAAAAAATTGATAGCAGGTATTAGATTTTATGAGGAAACTATTTTTATTTATACTGGTTGTTTTTCAATATCAAATAATATTTGCTCAATCCGAAGATTATTATATTCATTTTAATAAAGCATACAGTAAATACAACAATAAAGATTTGTATGGCTCAATTAAGGAGTATTCCAAATACATCGAAAAAAACTCCAAAGATCAGGACGCATTTTTTAATAGAGGAATTGTTTATTATGATTTGGGGGAGTATGATAGAGCTGTTTTGGATTATGACAGCGCACTAATTCTTAAACCGGATTATCATCAGGCATTATTTAATCGTGGTAATGCTAAATTGTATGGCGGAGATTATTCCGGTGCCATTGATGATTTTACGGAATTTATTAAAGTTTTTCCCAATGAATTATCTGCTTATAGTAACAGAGCATATTGCTTAAATAAATTAAATAAATATGATGAGGCTATTGCTGATTTTGATTATATTATTAAAACTGATAAAAATGACCTAATTTCGTATTTTTATAGGGGAATTACATACGACAATAAAAAGGAATATGAAAAGGCATTAAAAGATTTTAATTATGTTTTGGCTTTAACACCAATATTTGCCGAAGGATTTTTTGAAAGGGCATTAACAAAATTTAGTCTTCTTGATTTTAGCGGCGGTTGTAACGACTTAAAAAAATCCAATGAATTGGGTTACGAACGGGCTGCCGATATGCAGAAGATTTTTTGTAAATAAGATGGAACAAAAAAAAGCCCATTATCAAAATGGGCTTTTTTAATACACTATGTAAAAAATCACCTTCTATAAACTGTCATTTCTTCAAGTTCTTCTTCTTCATCACTAATTTTGAATTGGGTAGCTAAATCGTGCAGATTGTTTGTCAGGTTTCTTAAATCTTCAATAGAATATACAATCTCTTGAACAGATTTTGCTGTATCTTGTGTTACACTGCTTATGGCTTCAACATTTTTACCAATTTCAATACTAGCCGATGCCTGCATTTCACTTGCAGCAACAGCTTCATTAATAATTGACGTAATATTTTGAGCTCCCTCAATGATACGTGATAAAGATTCATCAGCTTTTGAAGCTAATACTTTTCCTTTTTCAACTTCGGTGGTTCCTTTTTGTATAGATTTTACTGCTTCTTTTGTATCATGCTGAATCCGTTTAATCATTCCTGCAATCTCTTTGGTAGCATTTGCTGTCCGTTCGGATAGTTTACGCACTTCATCTGCAACAACTGCAAATCCACGTCCTTGTTCACCTGCGCGGGCAGCTTCAATTGCGGCATTTAAGGCAAGCAAATTAGTTTGATCTGCAATATCGTTAATAACTTGAACAATTTCACCAATTTGGTTGCTGCTTTCACCCAATGTTTTAATTATTTCGGCAGAGCCAAGTACAATTTCAGCAATTGTATTCATGCCAATAATAGTTTCATGAACAATTTTACCTCCTTCACTTGCAAATTCACCGGCTTCCTTTGCTGTTTCGGCTGCAAATTTAATATTTCTGGTTGTCTCTTGAACACTAACAGTCATTTGTTCAACAGCGGCAACAACTTCCGATGACTGAGCACTTTGTTCTTGAGTCCCGGCAGCAACCTGTTCGGTTTGTTCTCTAATTTTTTCAGTTGATGAAGTTGTATGATCAATAACTTGAAATACCTTTTCAAACATTTCCCTAACATTATTAACAGCATCCGAAAAACTATTGAATAATTTAGCAATTTCATCCTTTTTGTCGGATTTTAGGACAACAGTTAAATCGCCATTTGAAAAATTATTAATTTCAGTTAGCATTGTTGAAACACTTTCCGAAAGATATTTTTTTTCTATTTCAAGCACTCCAAATGCTTCATTCGATTTTTGCATTTCAACTAACAATTGTTGTTCTTTAACTTCAAGTTGACGTTTACTCTCTTCAGCCAATTCGTATTGTCGTTTTAATTCTATCTCACGGGCTTTCATACTTTTCATTCTTTTATCATATAATCTGAATCCGGCGTATCCTATTGACAAGATTACTAAAGCATAAAACCAATAAGTTTGATAAAAATAAGGAGAAAAATAAAAATCTAATGATGCACCGGTTTCATTCCAAATACCATCATTGTTGCAGGCTTTTACTCTAAATGTATAACTGCCGGGAGCAATATTTGTGTAATAAGCAACTCTTCGTGTTCCTGCATCAACCCAATCATCATCAACTCCTTCAAGCATATATTTAAATTTTACGCTTTTGGGATATAAATAACTTAACCCTGCAAAATGAAATTCAAATCTTTCTTTTCCCGCGTCAATATCAATTTCGGAATTTGAATCATACCAAACATCATCAACCATAATTCCTTCAACTACTACTGGCGGAATATATTGATTTTTTTGCAAATTTTGAGGATCGATTGTAACAAATCCTGCCATAGTAGGGAACCATAGTCTTCCACTGCGGTCTTTTAATGCCGAAGGTTGCGAACCGCCGTTACATTCCGTACTTTTCATACCATCGGCTTTGCCATAACTTATAGGATTTACTTTATCAATTTTGCCGTCAGCAAATTTATTTAGTTCCTGTCGAGAAACTTTAAAAATTCCTTTATTACAGCTTATCCAAAAATAACCCTGGTTATCTTCAAGAATTGAAAAAATTAAATCATCAATTAATCCGTTTTGTGTAGTTATTGCTTTAAACTTTCCGTTTTTTAATCTATTTAATCCTTTACCGCTTGTTCCAATCCAAATGATGCCTTGGTTGTCTTCATATACAGAACGAACCAGATCGCTTGATAATCCTTTTGTTTTATCATATCCGGTAAATTTGTAACCATCGTATTTAAAAATACCACCATTGGTTCCCACCCAAACATTACCTTTAGAATCTTCATAAACAACTTTTGGAAAATCGTTTGTAATACCATCTGCTGATGTGAATTTTTTAAATGATTTATCGTTTCTGTAAATTGCTGTTCCGCCGCCGTTTGTACCTATCCACATATTACCTTTGGAATCCTCGTACAAAACTCGTAAAAATTCATTTCCAAGCTGGTTGTCATATTGAAATTTTTTAATACCGCCGTTTGAATATATTAATAACCCGCCGCCGCTTGTGCCAAGCCAAACATCACCATTAGCTGAAGCGCATAATGAACGGACATTATTTGAGGTTAATCCGCTTCCATCTGAAAGAGACGATGTAACTACACCATTTGTTAATTTGTTTACTCCTTTATCATTTGAACCTACCCATATATTACCGCTTTTATCTTCGGAAACAGACCATACAAAATTACTGCTTAATCCTTCGGAAACAGTATAACAAGTAAATTTAGAATTTTTTAATCTATCCAAACCATTTCCATTTGTACCAACCCACAAACTTCCTTCTCTATCTTCAAATAAAGAAAATACAGAATTATTACTTAATCCTGCTTTGGAATCAAACAATTCAAATTTTCCATATCTATATCGTACTAACCCACCAACTGTTGCGCCCAACCATAAAGTTCCTTTGCTATCTTCAAAAATATATGTTAATCCGCCTGCCGGAACGCCGTCAGCTTCAGTATAGTTAGTAACTACACCATTTGAAATTTTACTTAAACCTGCAATAGAACCAATCCAGATATTTCCGCGTGTATCTTCATAACAACATTGAACACTATTAGTTGAAAGTCCATTTGATTCGTTATAATACTTAAATGTTGAACCGTTAAAAATAGAAAAACCACCGCCATCAGTACATAATAATAAATCTCCATTATTAGCAGTTCGGATTTGTGTTAAAATATTATTAGGAAGGCCATCGCTTGTAGTATATACTTTAACATTTTTCCCGTTCTTCTTTATTAATCCTTGTTGCGAACCAAACCATAAATTGCCGGATTTATCTTCAGTAACCGAATTAATAAAGTCGCTTGGAAATCCATTTTCAGTAAAAAACGTTTCAAATTTACCTAACGAATACTTTGTAACACCACCACCGTTAGTGGCAATCCACATATTTTTTTTACTGTCTTCAAATAAATAATTAACATAATTATTTTTTAATTCCGGGGTGTTTTTAATATCATAAACTTTAAATTGAATTCCATCGAATCGAACAAAACCTTCTTGAGTAGCCGCCCAAATAAATCCATCATCAGTTTGTAAAATGGATTGAATTGAGTTTTGAGGCAATCCGTCATCAGTTTGCCATACATCCAATATGTATTGGGTTATTTTTTTTGTTGGATCAAGACCGTTTAATACTTTTTTTTGTTGTGCTATTGAAATTGAGTTAAAAATCCAGGATGATAATATCAAACAGTAGAGTACTGTTTTTGTGTGTTTTTTTAAGCTTCTCATCGTTATTTCTTTCAGATAGTTATTGGTCTCGGTAATTAATTATACAATCTAAAATATAATAAATAAAATGAATATTTGTGAATATTTGTTCAGTAAATATCTTCATTATCGAAAAATATTTAAAAAACTTTAGTATTTATTCCCATTTATTTGAGTATATATTTATACCTTGATAAAAAAATTATATCAATTTAATATCATCTAAAAATTTCAGTTTTTCACGCGTTTCGAATACCAGATTAAAATCAATATTTGATGCAATAATTTGTTCTTTGTTATTTAATAAGTTAATATTTTCACCATTCGGACTAATAATAGTACTCATTCCATTATATTCATTATCAGGGTCGGTTCCAACTCTGTTCACCCCAATAAAATAACAAAGGTTTTCAATTGCTCTGGCTTTGGACAGTGCTTTCCAATGTTCAATTCTTTTAACAGGCCAGTTTGCAATATTAATAATTGCCTCAACTCTTTCTTTTGCATATAACCTAAATAATTCGGGAAACCTTAAATCGTAACAAACTGATAAACCAATTTTGTGATCAGCAATTTTGGTAATTATCGGTTCCTTAGAAGCGTTGTAAAAATTGTTTTCACCCGCAAAACTGAACGGATGAATTTTTCTGTACCGTGCTTTAATTAATCCGGTTGAATCAAAATGAACTAAAGAATTATAATATTTCCCGTCTTCTTCTTCAATTAATCCGGCAAAAATATCAACCTTTTTTGTTTGTGCTAATTTAATAAAAAATTGAGTGGCTACACCGTCTATGTCTTCGGCAAAATGTTTTGACTTAAATGTAAAACCGGTTAAGGTCATTTCCGGAAATATTAGCACTTTGCTTTCATTAAACTCTTTTTCTAAAAGAGTATAAATTTTTTCAATACTCCCTTGAGGGTTTTCCCATACAGGGGAGTATTGAACTAAACCGATATTTAATATATCAGACATATTATCCTAATAATATTTTTACATTAATTTCATTGTTTTCAAAGTCGGATATTTTAATAAAATTTGAATCAACAATTTTATTATCAATTGAAATTTCTTTAATACCAAAATTTTTATTGTTTGGATTATTTACTTCAATATTTATTTTTTTGCCTCTAAATTTACGGGTGGCAGAATAAGTTTTCCATTCCGCAGGTATATTGGGTTCAATTGTAATACCAAATAAAGATGTTTTAAAACCAAGTATATTATCAAGTCCAATTCGGTACATCCAAACAGCAGAACCAGTTAACCAAGAATGACTTGCCTGATTTTCAGTTGGATGTTCGGGACTTGTAACATATTCCGAAAAAACGTAAGGTTCGGTTTCATATCTGTCAATATTTTTAGACGAATTAACAGGCAGCATTTTTGAGTAACAATCATAAGCAGATTCAACATCGCCGTTAATAATTGAAGCCAAAACAAACCAGGAAGAAGCATGGTTAAATACTGCTCCATTTTCTTTTTTGCCCGGAACACATCGGCTTATTAAACCTACATTATCTTCTACTTCACGGTAAGCCGGCCAGCAAATCTGCATTCCGTAAGGAGTGGATAAATGTTTTTTACACGAATTAAGAACTGAATTTGCCCGTTCTTTTGTTGTGCATCCTGAGATTACCGACCAAGTTTGAGAATTAATAAATATTTTACCTTGTTTATGCGCTTTTACGCCAAGAGGTTCTCCGTTATCTCTAAATGCACGTATATACCACTGTCCATCCCAGCAGGAAGAATTGCAAACATTATTTAAGTTGTCGTAAGTTTTTTGCCATTTGCTTAAAGTTTCAAAATCATTTTTGTAATTTAATAATTCATAAGTTTTTTTAATAACATAAGCTAAAAAGAAAGCACCCCAAACTGTTTCGCCTTTACCAAGCGGGCCAACATGGTCTAATGTATCGTTCCAGTCGCCGTTCATCATTTTAGGTAATCCTCTTTCTGTTGTAGCCGAGATTGCGTAATTTATTGCTCGTTTTAAGTGTTCAAAAACAGTATCTTCACCACTATCGTAAAATTTTACCACCTCATCTAAAATCGAAAAATCACCGGTTTCATTTAGATATTCAACTAATCCGAATGGTATCCATAAAGGTGTATCTGAATGATTTGTTTTTTCACCCCAATCGGTAAGTTTAAAAAAGTTGTGAAGAGTAGAACCGTCATTAAATTGAAATCTTAAGGCATTTAATAATCTCGCCCGAACTCTATCGGGATTTACTATTACCATGCCAATAATATCCTGGAATTGATCGCGCATACCGGTACCAAATAACAAACCGCCATGGTAATATCCTGAATTACGCGCCATATCAAATGTAACTGCAGCTTGATACTGGCTCCATACGTTTATCATTGTGTTAAATTTATCATCGGGTGTTTTACAATTTACATGGTCAAAAAAATTATTCCAGTAATTCCTTAAGCCCAAAAACTTTTCATCCAACGAAGCTAACTGATTAAAACTATATTTATTAATATAATCGGTAACATTTTCTTCTTTTTTTATTACAGCCATAACAACGGCAAAATTTATTGATGAATTTTCATTCAGTTCAATTTTTGACTGTAAAGCAGCTATAGGGTCTCCGGCAGTAATTTCGGTATTTGTCATAATTCCGGTTTCAATATTTACCGGATTAGCTTCCGATCTCCATTTACCAATAAAACTATCCAAACTGGCGTCAAAACCTGATATTGGTAATGTTTGATGAAAAAATAAATTATAACCCCATGCAATATTTGGCTGTGCAACAGATACTTTTTTGTTTAAAACCCAATAACGTCTAGTTGCAATAAGAGCAGATAATTCTTTATCAAATGTTATATCCGTAAAATGCTTATCGTTGGGCTGATTAATAATGTCGTTTAATGCATTTCCCATCATTAATTCAGTAAAAGAATAAATTTCAAGTTTTCGTTTGGAATAGGTAAGATTAGTTAAATTTACCCGCCAAATTTCAGCATTTCCTTCCAAAGGAACAAAATATGTAATTTCTCCTCTTATGCCGAATATTTCAGTTATAATTTTAGTATAACCTTGTCCATGATGACATTCGTACAAATCGTATTTTAATTCTATTGTAGGCGCCCAGCTTAACGACCAAAACTTACCGGTTTCAGCATCTTTAACAACAACATAACGTCCCGGTCTATCCCAAGGTAAACAATTATAACGCATCCGTGTTAATCTGTTATCGCGCGGTGAATCTAAAAAACTGAATCCGCCGCCTGTATGTGATATTAAACCGCCATAATGTTCATTCCACATATAATTAAACCATGGTCGGGGAGTACGAGGATTGGTAATTACAAATTCTCTGTTATCTTCTGTAAAATATCCATATTTATTGCTAATCATCTGTAAAACCTAAAATTATTTAGAAAATTTTATTTTTAATGTTATAATTTTTTTATTATCTATTTTTACTTTTAATGTATTATTGTCATTTATTTCTAATTGGCTTATAGTTTTTTCTTCAAGTGTAACCAAAAATGCAGAATTGATATTCTTGAAAAACTTTACCGTACAAGATTCGTTTTTTGTTGAGGGATTGAAAAGTCTTAATACATATTCCGAGTCAGGATTTTCTTCGCTTTTCTTTAATGTGCTAAATTGAATTGATGAAGGTTCTATATCAAGCAGATTGATATTATTATCCACATCACTTTCATTATCACCAATTTGTATTACGGAAACCGGAAGATTATAATCTAAAGCCTCCTGATAAACATTTCCATCTTCCCAATTTCCTTTATGCGGATAAACCGCAATTTTATACGTGTTTAATCCCAAACATTGTGACCCTTTTTGATAAGTATAATCCTGTTTGGAACTTGGTTGAATTATAAATCTGAATGCTCTGAATAATGTAACTGCAATTGTTTTGGCTTCATCATTTAGTACTTCGTATTCTTTTAATCCGTCAACTAAAACAGCAAGTCCGTTTTTATTATCAGTTAAATCCATAAAATGATGCATTGGATAATCGTACATTGGCTGCTCAACCCAATTGGAGGTGTCAGGGCGATTTAAAGTACGTTCTACTACATCAAATTGACCCTCACCATACGAATAATCCGCATTTAAATTTGTAGGCAGCATTATACGTAATCTGTGACTTTCTGCAATATTATTTACTTTTATTTCAAGCTCAACTCGTTTGGAATGTTTATATAAACTGATAAAGAGTTCAATTATTAAATTTCCGGTTAAGATATTATTTTTCCTATCCTCATAAGTCATAGGTATTGGTAAATTAAAAATGATTTTTACAATACCGCAATAATTATTGTTGGTAATTATTGCAATTTCGGGTTTGCTGTTAATAGTGTCTAAAATAGGCTGAAAGGGAACATTTGTCCAGGCAAAACCTTCTTCACCTTCATCAATAAAATAACCTAAATTATTATAATTGCAATTATTAAACTTTTCAAATAAATTAAAAGTACCATTTGAATTTATTGTAACTTTTAGATTTTCATTTTCCAAATAAAGATTGTTATTGTTATTAACAATCTTTTTTGAATCATTTACAAGATCATTGTAATCTATAAGTTTTAGTGTTTTTATTCCAAATTTTGGGATATCATAAACTTCCAAAAAACCTTCATAAGTATTCATATCCATGTATAAAGGCCTGTCAATCATTTGTTCAACAACAGGCATGGTGTTTTTTTGATTTATTGGTAAAAAATTATAAATATTTCCTTCGTTATCAATAAAATTAGGATTTTTTATATCATGCTGCTTTGGAATATCCAAATGTACTTTTATTATTTGGTTCCTATTTTGATTAGCAGGATTTATAATAACAAGATTTACATCGTACAAATTAAATTGTCCGCTTACACTGGAATTTTGATATATCTCATTTGTATTAATTTTAGTTGAGATATATTTTAAGGCTCTTTCAAAAACGCCTTTCGAAATTTCGATTGAATGTTTATATCTGTTTATCATATCTTCATGAATTTCATCAAGGCTGCAGCCTCCAATTGAATCATGAGCGGAATTTTGAATAATTAACTCCCACGCAATATCAATGTAATTATCTTTGATATCTTTTCCCATCAAACCGGCTAAAATATTAAATGGTTCGGCATAAAATTGTAACCAGCGTTCCGCATCAAAATTAAGCTGCTTTAAATACATTCTGGCCGAAGTTGTATAACCGTACATATTACCGCTGCGTAAATCGTATTGAGCACTTCTTCGTTCGCCATTAACAACGGCAAGTTCGTCAATATTTACCGAGTTTAAAAGTAAATCGGAATAATCTTCAAGTGTACTGTGAACCACATTGAGTTCGGGGAATTTATTTTTAATATCTTTTATTAAATTAACTGTTTTTTTATTAGGACCGCTTGAATCGTGTCCTTCCATCCAAATTACATGTGGTGTTGTAAAATCATTTGCTTGATTTTCAATTATCGCATTTATTTGTTTTTCGATATTTTCAGGGAAATATTCGTCTTTTGGTTTGGCAATAAAATAATCCTCATTATGCAATTTATCATCACAAAAATGAAAGGGGAGTCCGCCTCGTTTCCATGGATATTCAACATCAGCAAAAAATTCGTTATGGACTGTTGGTCTGTAAATGTAAAAATAAAAATTATATCTCGGCATTGTGGAAAATCTCGATGTTACGGCTTTAGTACCATCGGCGCCAATCCACAAAAATTCGGCTTTTTTGCTATCCAGGGAATTAACACCCCTATAAAACATTATTAAATTTATACCAAAACCGGCATAAATTTGTGGCAGCTGCGAAATTTGACCCCACGAAAATGGTGAATATCCTACTTTAGACACTCCACCGTGTTTTTTAGCTATTTTATGCCCAAGCAATAAATTCCTTATTAAGTTTTCACCGCCGACTTGAAATTCTTCCGGCAAAATATACCATGGTCCAACTAAAAGACGTTTTTCTTTAATAAAATTATCAATTATTTCTTTTTTATGAGGTTTAATTTGGAGATAATCATTAAGAACGATAGTCTGACTGTCCAAATGAAAAGCTCTATAATCAGGTTCCTTCTCTAATATTTCTAAAACCGAATCAATCATATCAACCAACATTTGTCTGTTGCGTTGATATGGATAACGCCATTCTCTATCCCAATGAGTGTTTGAAATTACATGAAAAACTCTATCCATTATATTCCTTATTTATAAAAATAACTTATGTTTTAATATTAATTCCGGTAATCCGCCATAAGCAAGTACAGATGCTGCATCAAAGTTATGAAGAGAAGTTTGGGCAAAAGGAACGGCAATACAAAAGCCTATTCCGGCTGCTCTAATTGCAATAGTACCGCTTTCACTATCTTCCAAACCAATTACATTAATAAATTCACTTTTAGGCACATGTAAATTATGCAATGCAATGCTGTATAAATCGCGGTGGGGTTTTAACCTTATTTCGTTTGAATCACTTGCTGTAACTATAGTATCATAAACCAAATTGTAATTTTTAAATTTTTCAGAAGCTAGTTTTTTAAGAGATTCGTCTATATCTAATTGGCTTATTTGTTTTTGTATTACTTTTATAACTTCAGTTAATACAATATCGGCTTCGTAAAATATTGATGATGTAACTATTCCAATTTTTGCAGGATTTTTAGCAAATTTTTTTGCTAATTGAATTAATTCGTCTTTTAGAATTTCTTTATCGTTACAAATAAAAGCTAAATTGCTTTTTGCTTTATATCCTTTAATTAACAAATCAATAAATAATTCAACATTTTCACCAAGCCAGCCTTTTACCAACGCAAGAAAAATGCCTATTCCCGGCATTGGTTCAATTAAATTTTTATTTTCATCATTAAATAATTCAATTGCAAGTTCTCTGCTTTCACCATTTTTTAACCGTTCTAAAATTTCATGATATTTATAATAATAAATATCAATTCCAATTTTAACCAAAGATGAATGATTTAAACTATCAAAAACAGGAGTATAGTTTTGCATTAAATAAACCAGTTCATCCGAAGAATTAAACTCAGATAAAGTAATTTTGCTTTTAAGTAATTCAAATTTTGGATCCGTTAACAACCCGTTTATTTGAAGATGTTTGATATTATTGCAAATCTCTTCTTTTCTGACTTTATCTTTCCCGAAAATTAACTGCCAAACCATTCCTTTTATTAAAGCCTTGGATGCAAAGTTTTTATTAATAAAATTACTGTATCTGTTTATCAAAAACTCAACATGTTTGGTGGTACTGTTACCAATTATATTAGGATAATCAATAGCTTTATCCAAACCATGCCAATCGCCAACAGTAAGTTTTCCGCTCATCGCTCGTATCATGTATTCCAAAGAATATAAACACAATTCTTCAGTAGTAGTGGTGGTGCCATCCATATCCGTTACAAAAGCAGTAATATGATCTCGTTTATGCGAAATCTTTGGGGCAAGCGGTAAAAGCTCAATTGGAGGAAAAATATATTCGGGATTATTAATAATTGCAAATTCATCGCTCAAATGGCTTAAATGTTCGCCAGCCATGCCGGGTGATATAATTCTGTTGTTAAGTTTCATGGTTTATCCGTTAATTATTTTTATTCCACTTATTAAAATTTCATTTACTTCTTCTATACTTTCAGCTTCCGCATATAACCTTATTAAAGGTTCTGTTTCCGATGCACGTATTAACAGCCATCTTGGATTTCCGCTTAATCTAAATTTAATTCCATTAATAATCCCTCTGCTGCTGCAAAACATGATTGTATTTACAACATCAAAACCGGAAATAACCAAAGGTGGATTAATGTATAAATTTGGTAAAATTTCAGTCCTGTTTTCTTTTTCATAAATATAATCAATTCTATCGTAAAATATTTCACCAAAAATTTTACGTTTTTCATCAATATAATCCGATAATCTATTATAACCTGAACCGGCTAACATTTCACAAAGAATTAATGCCGATAGTATTCCATCCCTTTCAGGAACATGATTTGCGTAGCCAAAACCACCGCTTTCCTCACAACCGAATGCAATGTTTTCAAAAATCATTTTTTCTGCAATATACTTAAATCCAACTTGCACATCAAATACTTTACGTGTTGAAGTTTCAAAATTGGTAATTAACTTATCGGTAACTGATGATGTTTTTACTAAATCACCCGTAATATTCTTTTTGTTAATTAAATAATCTGTAATAAGTAATATTGTTTCTTGCGCACTTAACCAATTGCCGTTATCTAACATTACGCCAATTCTATCAGCGTCACCGTCATTTGCTATTCCAAATGAATAAGCAAAATTTTCTTTTAATTTTTCGGATAAGGGCAATAAATTCTTTTCTATAGGTTCGGCATACCTGCCAAAAAATTCAGCTGAAGGAATTCCGTAAATAGTATCAACTTTACAATAATTTTGTAAAATTTCTGATATTATTTCCTGTCCGGCTCCGCCCATTGAATCAACAAGCAGTTTAATATTTGAATTTTTAATTATTTCAAAATTAACTAAAGTTTTAACTTTTAATATATAATCGCTTAACAAATCTATTGTATTAACTTTTGTTTTATTCCGTTTTATTTGTGATTTATATAATAATGTCTCAACTTCTTGAGTATCTTCTGTAAAAAATGGTGAACCATAAGATGATTTAAACTTAATTCCATTATATTTTGCCGGATTATGCGAAGCAGTTATCATCACCCCGGCTGAATAACCAAGATGTTTAACATTATAAGATACAACAGGTGTAGGGATAATTCTATTGCTTACAAAAGCAGATATTTCATTACCGCTTAACACTTCGGCAAAAGAATCGGCAAATATTTTTGAAAAATTTCTATTATCATAACCAATTATTACATTTGGCGAGGAAAATTTTTTATGCAGGTAATCGGCAAATGCCTGTGCAACTACACTAACAGTATCCTCATTAATATCTTGGCCAATTAATCCACGCCAGCCGTCTGTTCCAAAAATTATTGACATATTATTTCTTAAAGTTTATGTTTTATAAGTATCTTAAATATTTCCAGCTAAATTTGATTTTATTTTAATATAATCAATTTCACGTATTTTTTTATTTTCTTTTATTGCAAGAGCGGCCAATGTTCCGCACGCTTCGCCGGTTGCTGCCGAAGTTGGCATAATTCGTAATGCCGAATGTCCTTCATGAGTTGCAGATATACATCTTCCGGCAACAAGCAAATTTTTTGCGTCTTTTACAATTAATGATCCAAGCGGAATTTCATAATATTCACCTTCTTTTAAATCTTCCATTCTGCTTTCATCGTCGGTTTGACCGTGAATATCAATTCCGTAACAACCCCGTGCAATTGCATCTTTAAATTTTTGACCTTCTTTAATATCTTTTCCTGTAATAACATAATCTCCAATTGCTCGCCTAGTTTCCCGCACTCCAACCTGTACAGCTGTTTCTAAAAGATTGGCATTTTCGAAACCGGGGATTTCATTAAACAAAAGATTTACTACTTCATCTACTTGTTTCCTGCCAATTAATTCAGCTTTTGTTAGGTCAAAAGAATTTGAACCATCCAATCCTAAAACATTTGAGGTATTAAATGAAGCTTCACCGGAGGAGGGAAGTGTGGTAAAAAATATATATTTTACATCGTTGGACAACATCCTTTTTTCTACAGCTTTTTTGACATTGCTAAAATAACCGGCTACCGAAATAATTTTATTTAAATCAAAATCATAATCCATCCAATCAAAAAAATCTTTTTTATTCTTTTTAACATAATCTAACGCTTTTGGCATGTCTATTTTATTAATTCTAAAAAACAGAGTGAGTGCCTGCATTTTACCAGTATTTTCATCACCTTTTATAAAAGGGAAGCCGCCTAAATAAACCAACAAAGCGTCACCGCTGGTATCAATAAAAATTTTACCGGTAATTGATATTTTTTGGCCATAAACAAAAAGAATAATTGAATTAATTGTAGATTCATGTTTTAGAACTTCCAATACTTCACAATTAAACAGGATTGTAACGTTTGAATCGGAAATTAGGTTAAAAGAGGAGTTGCGGAACGAATTTGCGTAAAACCCATTATCAATCATCCCTTTTTGTTTGCGCATTTCGTTTTCAAGGTCTTTAAATATGCCCTCAACAAGAGGTTGGCCATTCACAGAATGTTTCATAAAAGGAGATACCATACCGGCTGAACTCATTCCGCCTAAAAAACCAAGGTTCTCAATTAGTAGGACTTTTGCCCCCATTCTGCCGGCTTTTATTGCAGCGCTTACTCCGGCAATACCGGCTCCTAAGATTATTAAATCGTAACTGTTCTGTATCTTCATATTTACTTATAATTTAATTTGTAAATTTAACAAAATAAATAGCAATTTAAAAGGCTCTTACTGCTATATGGGAAATAAAAAGAAAATTTATTGTTAATCTATTCGTTTTCTAATTTCAGTATTTATTAAAAATAATTTTTGTGTTTGTTAACCAAAACAGAAATAGTAAAAACAATTTTGTTTAATTTATGCAATAAACTTTTTGCTTTTAAATATTTAGTTGGTATTTTAAAACGTGGTCAATAAAATAATTATAAAGATTATTTAAAAAGCAAAGGAGAGTAACAAATGAAAAGTGTAAAATTATTGTTTATTTTCACTCTCCTCAAACACCCGATGTTAAATTTATGTTAGGTTCATATTTTAAAACTTTAATTTATATTTTCTTTTTGGTTGTGTCAACTAATTTATTTGGTGAAACAAGATATGTAAGTAAAACAGGCAGTAGTATTCCCCCATATACTACGTGGGCTGTAGCTTGCGACAGCCTGCAAAAATGTTTTGATTATTGCGCCAGCGGTGATACTATATATATTGACAGAGGAATATATAGGGAGACAATATATGTAAAAAATAAAGCCTTAACAATAATTGGCGTGGATACCGATGAGTGTATAATTGACGGAACAGGAATTAATGGGAAAATAAATAAGTTTATTTTATGTTTTTTTGAAGATTCAAATATTAATATCAGAAATTTGTCTTTTAAGAAAAAAAAGGTTGAAGAGTCGGTTAATTATTTTGCTTTATATTTTAGAAGAAGTTATTGTAATCTAAATAATTGTAATATTGATTCCACGGATAGAGGATTAAGTATTCCAATTGGTGGAATAGTTAAAAATACCATTATTAGAAACGCCGTAAAAGGAGTTGGAGCCGGAGACAATAATGGTTATAATTATGAAATAAAAAACTGTGTAATTCATATATTAAATACTGAAAACTATTCAAAAGGTATTTACAATATGGATGACAATTGCCAATATACCATAACAGATAATATATTAATAACCGACCCATCCCCCGATGGTTATTACGCAATGGAACTTTCCACCAACAAAAAAATAATAATACGCAATAATTTAATATACGGCTTTAAATACGGCATGGGGTTATTTTCCCTGCCCGGTACTGAACTTGACACCACGTTTGTAGTTAACAACACTATATTAAAAAGTGCTTATTACGGCATAGAAATTGGGAATTTGCCTAAACCGTTTGTAATAAAAAACAACATTTTTGCGCATAATTATAAAGGAGTGTGGTCGTACGGCGAACAGGGGGATGTGGATTATAATATGTTTTACGACAACATATATTTGCATTACCAAAATTTGCCTTTAGGCCCAAATGATATAACAGCTGACCCAATGTTTTATAACGATACAGCCGCTTTATTAGGCGGAACTTACGATTACCGGCTGCAAAAGTATTCACCCGCTATTGATAGAGGCGACCCGGCTCTTAAGGATGTTGACGGCACCAGAAGTGATATTGGAATGTATGGCGGGCCGTTTGGAACAACGTATACTTATTTGGATTTAGCGCCCAAACAGGTTAATAACTTAAAAGCTGTATACCAGCAGGATACAAACCGCGTAAAACTTACATGGAATAAAAACACGGAAGCGGATTTTAAGCAGTATAATATTTACAAAGATATAAAGGCTAATTTTACAATAGACAGCACGAACAGAATAGCTGTATCCAAAGAACCAATATTTTACGATACGTTAAATAAAGGAACCATAAAAGTATATTATAAAATAACAGCAATTGACAGCACAGGAAACCAAGGAGTAAACTCAACAGAAGTAAATGTAACCGTAACCGAAAATGAAGAAGTAACCATAACCGAAAATATGGATTATGCTTTGTACCAAAATTATCCAAATCCTTTTAACCCAAGTACTACAATAAGTTATAGTTTAAGAGAACCGGGAGAAGTTAGAATAAAACTTTACACCGTAACAGGCGAATTAATAAAAACAATTATTGAAGGCTCAAAAAACAAAGGATATAACGAAACAAAAATAGATATGAGTAATTATACAAGCGGCATATATTTATATAGGTTAGAAGTAACCGGCGCGGGAAAAATACCTGCTTTTAATGATTTGAAGAAAATGGTGTTTTTAAAATAATTATGAATTATGAATGATAAATTGTGAATTAAACAGATAAAACAGATACCGATTCGTGTGAAAGTAACCTAAAATTATAATTGTTTTTAATTGTAGTGCGGATTTCAAAAACCGTGTTGAAATTGGGGAATAATAAGTTCAAAGGTGGCACGGCTCTGCCGTGCAAGTGGTTGGTGATGGTGCGCGTTATTACAAACAGGGCACTTCTCCGAAGTGCTTGTATAGGAATAATAAAGCTATAACAAAAGTTGTTACAATAAATAAGTTAGAAGGTTTTAAAATAACCCCAGCTTTCAAGCTGGGGATCTGGAAAAAGAAAATATTGGGTTTTAACCCAAGAATAATAATAGTGGACGATAATGAAAATTAACAGAAAACGTGCCATTCCCCAATTCCCACGCAGGCTGTAAATCTCGCCCTACAATTAAAAGTATTCGGATGAATAGCGAAATAGTACTTAGTCAAATCTAAATATTAAAATCCGTGCTAATCTGTTAAATCTGTGTAATCTGCGTTCTATTATTGAAATATGCAACCCGCTCTGGAGTTGTATGGTGTTTGGGGTGGCGTTAGGTTACAAACATGCCACATCGCTGATGTGGGTTTGATAAAAAGGATTTTTTAATTCTCAATTTTTAATTTTTTATTTTTAATTAAAAACACGTGAATCCTTTAATCAGGTTAATCATGGTTCAGACGTTGGTTTAATCTGTGCAAATCGGTGTAATTTGCTTTTATTATGGAGTTAAAAAAATGATAAACATAAAAGGTTAAGTGGGTAAATATTTAGTATATTTAAACAAAAAATCCCCGCTTCTTTTGGAAGAGGGGATTGAATTTATATATTTAAGTAAATATTAACCGAAAATAATAAAATATACAATTGCAGCCAAAATAACCCAAATTACACCTTCCATTAAATATACAGGCCATAATCGTAATAATTTTTTTCCAAATGGTTCATTTATTTCAGTTACTTCTTTTATTTCTTTAGCCATTTTATACCTCGATAGTTTAAAAAATTTAAATTAATTAATAAAATAGATTGTCATTTGTTCAATTATAAATGACAATACTAAACAACAAAAACATATTATTAATAAAAATTAAACTAACGGCGGGCCGCGAAAACTAAACTTATTAGGATGGTTTGTTTGATGTATTGGAATAGAATCAGACGAATTATATTCAATTGATTTTATTTTTGAACGAAATAACACAGTTGAAGCAAGCTGGTCAAAACTAAAGCTGAAATTATTAATACTGAATCTTTGAGAGCCTGTGTCTCTAGTTTTGGTAGGAAGATTAATTGAATTTGCATAAATATCTGAACTTTCAATAAAAGCGAGATGAGATTGGGGATTATTGAAATGATACGGCGATTCAGCAGTAATATTTACTATTATTAAAAATAAAAATTGCCAAGCAATTAGATAACCGCAAAGCAATTTTTTTATTAATAATAGATTCTTAATCATTTAATTATCTAAAGATGCAATTAATTTAAAATAAATGAAATAATTTTATAAGCAATAATTGCAAAAGAAGCTGATAAAGGAATAGTTAAAATCCAAGCCCACAATATGTTACGGGCAACACCCCATCTTAATCCGCCTGCACCTTTAATTATACCAACACCTGCTATTGAACCGGTAATGGTTTGTGTTGTGCTTACGGGAATACCGAAAATGGTTGCCATAATAATTGTAATACCTGCAGAAGTTTCCGCGCTAAATCCGCCAAACGGATTTAATTTTGTCATACGCATTCCAAGTGTTTTTACAACTTTCCATCCGCCTAATAATGTACCCATCGAAATTATGGAATAACTGGTTATTTCAACCCACAAAGGTACTTCAAATGAATGTATAAATCCATTAGTAACAAGAACTAATGTAATAATACCCATTGTTTTTTGAGCATCGTTTGATCCGTGGCTTAAACTATATAAAGCGGCGGATAAAAGTTGAAATTTTCTAAAATACTTATCAACTTTATGTGGTTCCTGATCTTTTACAATCCAAAGTGTGATAATAGAAAAAACAATGGAAATCGAAAATCCAATTATAGGAGCTAGGAAAATAAAAATAAAAACTTTAAGAATACCTGAAGCAATTAATACAGTTACACCGGATTTAATAAATGCTGAACCAGCCAGCCCGCCAATAATTGCGTGCGAAATACTTATTGGAGATCCCATGTGTGTTGCGGCAGCACTGGTAATTATACCACCAACAAGTGCTGAAACTATTACTGTATTGTCAATTACTGCAGCATCAACAATTCCGGCTCCAATTGTTTTTGCAACACCAACGCCAAATATAAAAGCCGCAGCAAAATTAAAAAACGCAGCCCAAATAACTGCTTGTACCGGAGTTAAAACTCTGGTTGATACAACTGTAGCAATTGAATTTGCGGCATCATGCATTCCGTTGTAAAAATCGAAAATAAATGCCATAAAAATTATAATTAATGGATATATCATAATATGTACTAACTATTTTTAATATAAATTGTTAAAATTTGATTGGCGCATACTTGGCATTTATCAACTGTATATTCAAGCATTTCCAACATCTCTTTTTTCTTAAGCAGGGTAACAATATCTTTTTCTTCCGAAAATATTCTCTTTAATGTATTTTGAAAAACAGTATCTGCTTCAACTTCAATATCTTTTACAATTCTTAATTCGTTAATAGTATTTTTGCCGCTTTTTAATTCTTTAATTGCTGAGGCTAATTCACTTACAGCAAGAGCAATCATATCAACCATTTTATCGGCTGAATCCATTTTGTCTGTAAAGCTATAAATTTCAATTCTTATTGCTAAAGATTTTAAGGCATTGCTAATACCTTCAATCTTTTTTGTAAGGCTTAAAATATCTTCTCTATCAAAAGGAGTAATAAAAGTTTTATTTAATCTTTTAATGATTTTTGAAGATATCTCATCACAACGATGTTCTAATGATTTTATTTTTTGAATTGTTTCAAAACTATATGGCAATGTTGTAAACAATTGTTTGTTTAATTGTGCCATTTCGTTTACATTTGTAATCAGTTGATTAAAATCATCAAAATATTTGTCTTCTTTTGGTACGAAAAATTTAAACATTTTATTTTTTACCGTTTTGTTATATAAATCATATTTTATTAATTGCCCAAAATTACTTTGTACATTAAAATTGTCATTTTGGCAAGTAGTATAAAGTTAAGTAATCATTTAGTCTTTGTTTAGTTGAATATAATAAAAATAAAACTTTGGTGTTAAATTAATATTAAATCTTATTAATTTCAACAAATTATCTAAAAACTGCGTTAAATTGGTATAAAATATGTAGCAAAAAGCAATTAAATCTAAAGGAAAAAGATAATTTCAATTTAATTAACAAAAAAGATTAATAGTTAAAATAGGTTAGCAATGTGTTTTAGAAATTGATGTTGGGTAAAACAAAAACGCCTTAAAGTTAATCACTCTAAGGCATTTCCCAAATTAAAAAAATAGAATAATTTTTGGTTGTGTTTATTAAAAGAAATGTATTAAATAACTTATTGCCTTATATGAAATGATTGCAAAAAGAGCTGATAATGGAATTGTTAAAATCCATGCCCACAATATGTTACGTGCAACGCCCCATCTTAGTCCACCTGCTCCCTTCAAAACACCAACTCCGGCAATAGATCCTGTTATTGTATGTGTTGTACTAACCGGTATTCCTAAAATAGTTGCTAAAATAATTGTTAAACCTGCAGAAGATTCTGCGCTAAATCCGCCAAAAGGACTTAATTTTGTCATTTTCATTCCAAGTGTTTTAATTACTTTCCTACCACCAATAAGTGTACCTAATGAAATAACAGTATAACTGGTAAATTCAACCCAAAAAGGTACATGAAAAGTACTTATAAAACCATTTGCAACAAGAACCATAGTGATAATACCCATTGTTTTTTGAGCATCATTTGAACCATGGCTTAAACTATATAAACCGGCTGATAAAAGTTGTAATTTTCTAAAGTGTTTATCAACTTTGTGTGGCTCTTGTCCTTTAACTATCCATAAAGTTAAAATTGAAAAAATTATGGATATTGCAAAACCAATTACAGGAGCAAGAAAAATAAAAATAAAAACTTTGATAAGTCCGGAACCGATTAAAGCAGTTGTACCTGCCTTTAATAAAGCTGAACCTGCTAATCCTCCAATAATTGCGTGTGATACGCTTATAGGGAATCCCATGTGTGTAGCTGCAGCGCTTGTTATAATAGCTCCAATAAGCGAGGAGAGTATTACAGTGTTATCAATAACAGAAGCATCAATAATTCCTTTTCCTATTGTATTAGCAACACCAACACCAAAAACAAATGCTGCGGCAAAATTAAAAAACGCAGCCCAAATAACTGCCTGCGTAGGTGTTAAAACTCTGGTTGATACAACTGTTGCAATCGAATTAGCTGCATCGTTCATACCGTTATAAAAATCGAATATGAACGCCATAAAAATAATAATTAGTGGATATATCATCATAATATTAATTAACTGTTTTTAATGTAAATTGTTAAAATTTGGTTGGCGCAAACTTGGCATTTATCAACTGTATATTCAAGCATCTCCAACATTTCTTTTTTCTTCAATAATCTAATAATATCTTTTTCTTCGGCAAATATTTTTTTTAGAGTGTTTTGAAATACGGCATCAGCTTCAACTTCAATATCTTTTACAACGCGTATTTCATTAATTGTATTTTTCCCGCTTTTTAATTCTTTAACTGCTGTTGTTAATTCATTAACAGCAAGGGCAATCATATCAACCATTTTATCGGCCGAATCCATTTTTTCCTTAAAATCATATATTTCTATTCTTATTGCTAAAGATTTTAAAGCATCGCTAATACCTTCAATTTTTTTTGTAAGGCTTAATATATCTTCTCTATCAAAAGGAGTGATGAAAGTTTTATTTAATCTTTTTATTATTTTTGAAGAAACTTCATCGCATCTGTGTTCTAATGATTTCATTTTTTGAATTGTTTCGTAACTGTATGGCAGATTAGTAAACAATTGTTTATTTAACTGAGCCATTTCATTAACATTTGTAATTAATTCGTTAAAATCATCGAAATATTTGTCTTCTTTTGGTACAAAAAACTTAAACATAATATTTTTACCGTTTTGTTATTTAAATCATTTTTATAAAATTTAGTTACAAAATCTAATTCAATTATTAAATAAAAACAAACATATGTGCTCCATAAAAATCGATTTAACAATTTGATAATAATGACTTAACAATTTATTAACATTGGCTTAACAATTTGTTAATATTAAAGGCAATTTAAATGCAAAGTAATCAAATATGGAATAGTGCTAAAAAATTTTTATATTTGTATTTAAATAATATTAAAAATTGTGATTATTAATAAAAAGAATAGAATAATAATAATAGGCGGTAATGCAGCGGGTCCCGCGGCAGCAGCCAAAGCAAAAAGAGTGGATGAAAAATCCGAAGTTTTACTTTTTGAAGCCGGTCCATATATTTCGACCGGAACCTGTGAACTGCCTTATTTATTAAATAACACAATTGACGATTATAAAAAAATTGTTTTTTATGATGATAAAACATTTTTAGCCGAAAAAGGGGTTTCTGTTTTTACAAATCGAGTTGTAAATAACATAAATAGACGAAACAAACAAATTTTTGTAACTGACCCGACTACTAATAATACTCAAGTGTTTGATTATGATAAACTTGTGCTTACAACTGGTTCATATATTAAACCGTTAAGCGGACTTAATAATCAAATTAAAAATTATTCAAAATTTAAAACCATATCCGATTATATAAAAATTAAAGAAATATTTGAAACACAAAAAATTAAAAATATTACAATAATTGGTGCCGGATATACCGGGCTTGAAATAGCGGATTCTTTGAATGATTTAGGATTTGAGATTACAATAATTGATAAAAATGAGTTCCCGATTTCAAACGAAGATAGCGAAATACAAAAATTTATTTTAGAGGAACTTGGGAAAAAATCAATTCAATTTATTGGCGGTGCTGATAAAATAGATTTTATAATTAAGGAAAACGTTGTTAATTTTGTAAAAATATCGGGAAGGGTTATAAATACCGATTTGATAATTCAAACAACCGGGGTGTTACCAAATAATTTTTTAGCTGCAGGGGCACAGTTGGAATTGGGAGACAGCGGCGGTATTAAAGTTGATCAAAAGTTAAAAACTTCCGATTATAATATTTATGCTGCCGGGGATAATATTGAAGTTGTTAATTTTATTACAAAAAAGAAAGATTATCTGCCAATTGCATCATTAGCAAGCAAGTTTGGTCATATTGCAGGTTGTAATGCCGCCGGTGGTAATGAATATGTTAAACCGGTGGTAAAAAATGTTACATTTAAATTTTTAGATTTTGTTTATTCTTTTGTAGGATTATCTTCTAAAGAATGTCAAAATCTTAATATCAACGTTAAAACCACTTCTGCAATTGGTACAAATTTGGTAAAAGTAATGCCTAATAATAAACCCGTATTTGGTAAAATTTTATATAATGCAAATACCGGATTAGTTGTTGGTGCTGCTTTTAAAGGTGGAAATGAAGTAAGTTCGTATGCGGATATTATATCCGTTTTTATTTTGAATAATATTAAGGCCGAAAATTTAGGTGAAATTAATTTTAATTATTCTCCTCCTGTATCGCCGTTTATAAATATATTATCGGTATTAGGACAAAAAATTAAAAAGGAAAAATAAATGTTATATGTTTTAGATAATCCATTGGTAAAACGTGATATTACTTATTTAAGAGATAAGGAAACAAAAGAATATCAATTTAGGCTGGCATTAAAAAGAATTTCTTTTGCTTTAGCAATAGAAGTTGGTAAATATCTTGAACTTGATGAAAGGGAAGTAATTACCCCGCTTGAAAAAACAAAAGGATATAAATTAAAATATCCAACAATTTTAGTCCCGGTATTACGTTCAGGTTTAAGTATGGTTGATGCGTTTACCGAAATGATACCTGACGCAAAAGTTGGACATATTGGAATGCAGAGAGATGAAAAAACTTTACTGCCCGTTGATTATTATTATAAAACGCCAAAAAATTTAGATATTTCAAAGGTTTTGGTGTTAGACCCAATGTTGGCAACAGGGGGAAGTGCAATTGCTGCTATCAATTCCTTAAAAAAACGCGGAGCTAAAAATTTATGTTTTGTAAGTTTAATTGCTGCACCCGAAGGAGTTAAAAGATTGGGTGAGGAACATCCCGATGTTTTAATATTTACCGCAGCGTATGATAGAGAATTAAATAATAATGGTTTTATACTTCCAGGATTAGGCGATGCAGGCGATAGGACATTTGGTACGTTATAGTTTAATATTTTTAATTTTATTTGCTTTTAATATTACTTTATCTGCAAAAAATTTCCCCGATAAAAATGTTGATAACATTATTAGAATTGGTGTGGATTATATTCTTAAACAAAATTTTGATGCTGCAAAATCGAAGTTTTCGGAATTAAATAGACAGTATCCTTATAATCCGTTAGGCAAAATCTATCTTGCAGCAGTTGATATAGCCGAATCTGTTGATTATGGTGAACAATTTGATGAAAAGTATATTAATATTTTATTAAAATCGGCTAGACGATTAAGTGACAGTTTATATGATGCCGACAATAATAATTTGTGGAATAACTATTATATGGCTATTTCTGACGGATTTTATGCTGCTTTTAAAGGATTAAATGGCGATTACCTTACTGCTTTTACAAACGGATTATCATCTATTTCTTATTATGAAAAATGTTTGGAAATAGATTCGCTTTTTTATGATTCGTACGTAGCTTTGGGTTCGTATTATTATTGGAGAAGCGCAAAAACAAAATCTTTAACCTGGCTTCCGTTTATATCTGATGACAGAGATCTTGGAAGAAGGTTATTAGAAAAAGCAATGAATAAAGGCACCTATACACATTACCTTGCAGCATATAGTTTGATATGGGTATATATTGAAAGAAAAGAATATCAAAATGCAATAGAAGTTTGTAATGATGTTTTAAGACAGTATCCAAATAACAGACTTTGTAAGCTTTCATTGGCCCGAATATATGTTGAGGTTGATAAATACAAAGCAATCAGGTTATATAAAGAGGTACTATCAACAATCACATCCTCAAAAAGAAATAATCATTTAAATGAAATTGAGATAAAACATAAAATTGCAATGCAGTATGCTGCGTTGGAAAATTACGAAAAAGCTAAAGAATATTGTGATGATATTTTAAGTATTGATCACTTAAGCAGCTACGTTATTGATCAATTAGATGATAGATTGGACAGAGTAAAAAAATTAAGAAAGGAAATAATTGAGAATCTTAAAAAATAATTTGATTCTATATACAATTTTTTTTATCATATTTAACAAATAAGTTTAATTGTTGACAAATATGATAATTGGCCCGTTAAAACAGAAAAAAATGCTTGATGATCTTCTTACTTTATGTAAAGAAAGTTTGCCGAGCGTTAGGGAAGATTTAATAAAAAAAGCTTTCATGCTAAGTTTTGAATCCCATAAAAACGATTTTAGGGAATCAGGCGCACCTTATTTTACACATCCTTATGAAGTTGCATTAATTATTACCAAAGAAATTGCATTGGACGATATTTCGGTTATTAGTGCATTATTACATGATGTTGTTGAGGATACCGAAGTAAGTTTGGAATTCATTCAACAGGAATTTGGAAAAGAAGTTGCTGATATTGTTGACGGGGTTACAAAAATAAGCGGGGTTTTTAAGGGACTGGAAATTCAAAAAGCTGAAAACTACAGAAAAATGCTTATTTCCATGATAAATGATGTGCGTGTTATTTTGGTAAAATTTGCCGACAGGCTTGATAATATGCGCACATTAAATTATTGCTCGCCTGAAAAACAAATGCGTGTATCAAGGGAAACAGTAGAAATTTATGCTCCTTTTGCACATCGTTTAGGTCTTGGTCAAATAAAATGGGAGATGGAAGATCTTGCATTTAAGTATATGAACAGGGAAGCCTATGATGAAGTTGCCCGCCAGGTAACCAATACTAGAAAAGACAGAGAAAATTATATATCCAAGTTTTGCAGCCCGATTCATGAAAAATTAAAAGAGTTTGGTGTTCCTTATACTGTTGGCGGACGACCTAAACATTTATTTAGTATTTATAAAAAGATGATAAATCAAAATAAATCGTTTGATGAAATTTACGATCTTCTTGCTATACGAATTATTATGGAAAAAAACGACCCTACATTGTGTTATATGGCTTTAGGAGTTGTTAACGGAGTATATAAAAATGTTTCCGAAAGATTTAAGGATTATATCTCTGTACCAAAGAAAAATAATTATCGATCTATACATAATACTGTTATTGGTCCTGAAGGTAAATTAGTTGAAGTTCAAATAAGAACCAGGGAAATGCACGACATTGCAGAGCGTGGAATTGCCGCCCATTGGAAATATAAAGAAAATGTTGTAAAAACCAACATGGATTTGGACGGATGGGTAAATTGGGCGCGTGATATTTTTGAAAATACTTCAAGAAGTGAATCTTCAAAGGAAATGATTAGTAATTTTAAGCTAACATTAAACCAGGAAGAGATTTTTATTTATACTCCTAAAGGAGATTTAATACAGCTTCCCTCAAATTCAACACCTGTTGATTTTGCATTTGAAATTCATAGTAAAATTGGTTCAAATTGTATTGGTGCAAAAGTAAACGGAAAAATTGTACCATTATATACAATTTTACACAGCGGTGATCAAATTGAAATTATTACTTCAAAAAACCAACATCCAAATAAAAGTTGGCTTCAATTTGTTCAAACACATAAAGCAAAAGCAAATATAAGAAGATACTTAAATAAAGAAGAAGAAAGACTAATTGAAACCGGTAAAGAAGTTTGGGATAAAAAAGTCAAAAAGTTAAAAAGAGTATTTTCTTCCGATGAACTAAATAAGTTTGTCCGCAAACATAAATATGAAAATATGAATGCTTTTTATTCCGCAATTGCTTTAGAAAAAATAAAAGTTGATGATATTTTAAGAGAAACTGAAGAAGAAACCCAACATGCTCCAGCTGCTGACTTTGGTTTTGATGAATTTGCAAACATTACACGTACAGATGTTGGCGGTGTTTTAATTGAAGGTGATACAAAAGGAATAAATTACGGTTATGCAAAATGTTGTAATCCAATTCCTGGTGATCCTATTGTTGGGTTTATTACAACCGGGGACGGGATAAAAATTCATAGAAAAGATTGTGTTAATTTGATAAAATTACATGTTCAGCAAAATGACAGATTTATTAAAGCGGACTGGTCAAAAAACATTGATGAAAGTTTTGTTGCTGCTCTTACAATTAGAGGAGAAGATTCACCGGGTTTATTAAATAGTATTACTAATAATATTAATACAATAAAAAATACCAATATTAAAGGAATAAATATTAATACTGAAAAATCATTTTTTTCAGGTGTTATTTCGGTTTACGTTAAAGATTTGGAACATCTGCAACGTCTAATTGAAAGAATAAAAAGCTGCAGAGGAGTATTTTCTGTGGAAAGATTTGATTCCAACGAATAAGGCAAGGTACATTTGACTGAAAAAAGAATAATTGGTATTGATTATGGTGAAAGAAGAATAGGAATTGCAATAACTGATCCTTTAATGATTTTTGTATATCCTTTAGAAACTTTATACAATGATAGTAATTTTTGGCAAAATTTTGTTAAATTGCTTAGTAATTACGAAATAGATAAATTTGTGTTAGGATATCCATTGCGGCAGGATGGGAGCAAGTGGCAGGTTACGGAAAAAATTGAGCTTTTTGCGGAAGAATTAAAAAAAAGATTAAATAAAGAAGTAATTTTTGCTGATGAAAGATATACTAGTGAACTGGCAAAAGGACGTATATTGGAATCGGTAAGTAAGCGGAGCAAGCGTAAAGATAAAGGACTTTTGGACAAAAATGCCGCAGCAATTATATTAGAAGACTATTTACGAGAAACAAATATAATTAAATAAGACAAATTTGTAAAAATATTAAATAATAATTGACATTTTTACAATTATAGGTTATTTTCGCTATAAAATAAAACAGAAAAAGGGAGCAAATTATGACGTTAGATGCACTTGGAATGATCGAAACCAAAGGTTTGGTTGGTGCTATCGAAGCTGCAGATGCAATGGTAAAAGCAGCAAAAGTTGAATTGATTGGAAAAGAAACTATTGGCGGCGGTTATGTAACTGTTATGGTTCGCGGTGATGTTGGAGCAGTTAAAGCTGCTACTGATGCCGGAGCAGCAGCAGCACAAAGAGTAGGTGAATTGGTTTCGGTTCACGTAATACCACGTCCGCATACAGATGTTGAATTAATTCTTCCTAAAAGACCTAAATTATAATGCAGCTTGCGCTTGGTTTAATTGAAACAAAAGGATTAGTTGGAGCAATTGAGGCTGCTGATGCTATGCTTAAAGCAGCCAATGTTAAACTTGTCAGCAAAGAAAAAATTACTGCTGCAATGGTTACCATTAAAATTGTTGGTGAAGTTGCTGCAGTACGTGCTGCCGTTGATGCGGGAGCAGCTGCCGCTCAGCGTGTGGGACAATTGCTTACTGCCCATGTTATTCCTCGTCCCGACGACCAATTAGAACCATATATTAATAACTTGAATAATCAGCCTGCTCCTGCCGCAAAACGGGGAAGGAAAAAGAATGTTTCCAATGCTCCTACATTTTTTGAAACATCGGAAGAAAATGATGTTTCCGAAATTGAAGAAGAAGAACAGTTTTCCTTTTTTGATGATGATGGAGAAGCTGCTGCTGAGTTATTTGAGGATGTAAAAACTGAAAATAATAATTCTTTTGAAAAAGAGGAACAAATAGTTATACCGGAAACGGATAACTTTGAATTGGAGTTGGAGCAGGAAATATCAGATTCGGAAAACGATAATTTTAATACAAGTGAAGAAAAAACTGAATCAGTTGATTCTGAGCTTAAAGAAGATGAAAAAACAGATGAGGATATTCCTTTGGCTGATGAAGTAATTGAATCTGATTTTATTGATGATGCTCCGGTTACTAAAGCTGAAGAAATAATTGTTGGCAAAATTGAAGTAACAAATACTAATGAGGATTTGGAAATAATTTCCGAAAATTTTGAAATTGTTGAAAAATCTGAGCTATCGGCTGATGTTGTTAAACCATTTGAATCACTTTCTGCTTTAGAAACATCTTCTGAAGAAGATGAATATTTTGAAAACGATTTTGAATCGGACACTGAAGACGAAATACTTAATGAACAGAATTTTGCTTCAGATGACGAAAATGTTTTTAATAACGACTTTGAACAAAAATTGGAAGATGAAACATATTCATCACTATCGGAAGATATTATAGCAAAAACTGAATATATTGAACCGATTGAACAAATGGATTTGACTGCTGAGAAAGAAATAGAGTCTGAAAACTCAATTCCTGAACAAATAAGCACTGAAGCAGAAAATTTGGATATTGTAATTGATCCCGAGATTATTGAAAATATTGATGAAAAAAACACAGAAATAATTTTTGAACAACCGGAAATAACTGAAAGTGTTCAAGAAGAAAATAGTATTTTGGATAACCAGGAACTTTCAGCAATTGATGATTCATCTGAAGAATTAGAAATAAATTCATCTGAAGATTTGCCTAAATCTGGTTCTAAATCGGAAATATTTATTCCGGTTCAAGAAGAATTGGAAAAAATGAATGTACATGATTTAAGACATCTTGCACGAAGTATTTCAACGTTTCCTATTAAAGGACGACAAATATCTAAGGCTAATAGACCTCAATTAATTGAGTATTTTAATACAATTAGATAAAATTAAAATTTATATGCAAATATAAACTCCACTTAGGTGGAGTTTTTTTTAGGTTTATGAAAACTAAAATATTAACCATTTCTTTAATTTCTTTATTTTCTATTGTGCTATGGGGAACTATATCATTATCGGAAGAATATTTTACAACAATAAAAATTCCTGTCTCTTTTTTAACTTCCGTTGACAGCTCCGCTGTTAGTAATATTAGTAACGAAGAGGTGGTAATAAGCGTTAAAGGCCAGGGTTGGCAGCTTGCTAAGTTGAGTTTAACAAAGGGTTTAACATTTGCAATTAGAACAAAAAACCGCCTTGGAAATCAAGTTATTTCAACACGAAGTGAATTAGAAAATAATCCTTGGTTTACAACTAACTTCCAAATATCTGAAATTTCCCCTGAACGATTAAGTTTTCATATTGAAAAATTGCGTTCAAAATATGTTAGAATTATACCGGATATAAGATTGAGTTATAAAGAAGGCTTTAATTTGGTTGATGAAGGAAAATTAAATCCGGATTCGATTAAAATATTTGGACCTTTATCGGTTCTAACTAATATTGACTATATAAAAACTGAATTTTACGAGTTTGAAAATCTGGATAAAAAAATTAGGGAACGGTTAGATTTAAAACCTATAAAATTAATAAATTATGTTACAAATTATACTTATCTAACTTTAGACGTACAAAAAATTGTTGATAAAGTTTTTGATAATATTAAAGTACAAGTTGAAGATTTGCCTGTTTCTTTTAATTTGCAGTTAGTACCCAATGTAGTTACTGTAAAATTGAGAGGCGGAATTAATGTTTTAGGCAAAATGACAAGTGAAGATTTATCTGCAATTGTCAGTTTTAGAACTGCCTTTAATGATACACTCGGTTTTCTTGAACCGGTTGTGAAAAATCCGGCATTTACTTCAATTATTGATATCCAACCAAAAAAAATTGAATATATAATAAAACAAAACTAATTATGTTTATAACCTTTGAAGGCTTAGATTTTTGTGGTAAATCCACACAGGTAAAATTATTAATTGAATATCTTGAAAAAAAAGGGAACAAGGTTTGTTTATTACGCGAACCGGGTGGTACACTTATTTCCGAAAAAATAAGAGATATATTACTTGATAAAAAAAATAATGAAATGTGCATTGAAAGCGAATTGCTGTTGTTTTATGCTAGTCGTGCTCAATTAATAAAAGAAAAAATATTACCGGAACTAGCAGCAGGAAATATTGTTATAAGTGATAGATTTCATGATTCAAGTACTGCATATCAAGGATATGGAAGAGGTCTTTCTGTTGAATTTATTGATAAATTAAACAATTTTGTTGTAAATAATTCTTCTCCTGATATTACATTTTTTATTGATTTACCAATAAGCGAGATTGAAAAGAGAAAATTGAACTGCAAAAAGGAAGATTTGGACAGAATTGAGAGTTCTGAATTGGAATTTTGGGAAAAAGTGCGTACAGGTTATCACCAAATAGCAAAAAATGAATCGCGTTTTTGCATTATTGATGGTACTAAATCAATTGATGAAATCCATTTAAATATTAGAGATGCGATTAATTTGTTAGACTTATGAGGTGAAAATGTTTAAATTTAACAAAAAATGGATATTCTTTCCATTATTATTTGTTTTATTTACCGGTTTTTTAAAAAGTGATGACGACTTTTATTTCCAATTATCAAAAAGTATAGATATTTTTGGTGAAGTATATAAATTGGTTGCAACAACCTACGTGGATGAAATTAATCCGGAAGAATTGATGGTTTCCGGTTTAGATGGAATGCTTGCTTCTTTAGATCCTTATACTGTTTTTATTGAACAAACAGAAAAAGGGGAGATTGATCTAATTACTACAGGAAAATATGGCGGCATTGGGGCTACAATGGGCATTAGAAATGATAAAATTACTATTCTTGAGCTAATTGAAGGTTATTCCGCACAACGTCAGGGGATACATATTGGTGATGTTGTAACCAAAATTAATAATGAAGAATTAACTAAAGATAATTATAATTCGCTTGGCAAACAGATAAAAGGAGATCCCGGTTCAATTATTAATATTTCGGTTAAACGTGACGGAGTTGACGAAGAATTAAATTTTTCATTAGTGCGGGAAGAAATAGAAATTAAAAATGTTACATATTCCGGGTTCCTGTCGGAATCGGAAGGGATAGCTTATATTAAACTAAGCAGTTTTTCATTAACAGCCGGCGAAGAAGTTAGAAAAGCAATCATTGATCTTAGAAATAAAGCTAAAATAAATTCAATTGTATTGGATTTGCGCGGTAATCCCGGTGGTTTGTTAGATGCTGCAATTGATGTAAGTGAAAAGTTCTTAAAAAAAGGTCAATTGGTTGTTACGGTAAAAGGACGCGATAGTTTAAATACAAAGGCATATTATTCCCAGGAAGAACCAATAGCCGGAGATACAAAACTTATTGTTCTTGTTGACAACGGAACAGCTTCGGCCAGTGAAATTGTAGCCGGTGCTATACAAGACCATGATAGAGGTGTAATATTAGGTACACAGTCTTTTGGTAAAGGTTTAGTACAGACTATTTTATCCTTACCATATAAAACATCGTTAAAAATTACAACTGCAAAGTATTATACACCCAGCGGAAGATGTATTCAAAAAATTGATTATAGTAAAAATAATGATGTTTTAACACCTGAAGTTGGTTTTGTAAAAGCTGAATATCTTACTGATAGTCAAAGAAAAGTATTTTCTGCCGGCGGTATTATGCCCGATACTGTTGTTACTAATGATTCGGATTCCAAAATAATTAACGATCTTATAGCAAACGGAGTATTTTTTAATTATGCTAATTATTTGCAAAATATTAATTTGCTTCCTAAAAAATCATCAAACAGCGAGCAGATTTACAGCGAATTTGTAAATTATTTGCACAAAGAAAAAATTAATTTTAAAACAAAAATTGAAACATCGTTAATAGATCTGAAAAATCAAGTTAAAAATGAAAAGGTAGATTCGTCATTCAGCAGTCAGTTGGATAATTTAATTACTAAATCCAAAGCACTAAAAGATTACGAGTTAAAAAAATATAAAAATGAAATAATATCTAAAATTAATGAAGAATTTGCATTACGAAATGAAGGCAGAAACGGTAGAATTCGCGAATCATTAAAAGAAGATAAGCAAATAATTACAACTGTTAACATCATTAACAACAAAAAATTATATAACCATTTTTTATATTTACATAATTAAATAATACCTTTAATCGTTTTATTTCCGGAAATTTTATTAATTTTTTATATCTCAGTGCGCTATTTATTAATTATTTATAAAATAAGTGTTCTGTAATATTAAATTATTGTTATTTTTGTACATTGTATTTTATTAATTATTGATTATTTTATGAAAGATTTAAAACTTATTTATTCTCGAAATCCAATTTTTAGAAAATGCCCTGAGTGTAACATGCCGGCTTCACTCCACAGATCGCGTTCGCGTTCATTTATAGAGCAGGCCTTAAAGCGTTTTACATTTTTTAATACTTACAGATGTAGAAATTGTGGATGGAGGGGATATTTATCTACTTTAACTATAACTAAAGACTCTGTAAAAAATCTGGCTGTTTACACATTATTAGTTCTAACTTCTGTTATTATCATACGATTTGTTCTTACAAAATTTTTAATTAAATAAATGAACAATCATTTGGGTAATTCCTTATGGAAACCATTTTTCAGAACAATATGTCTGAATCAATACCTCTTTTATGGCAAAAAATATTAATTGCCATATTAATTGGTTTGTTTGTTGGAGTTGAAAGAGAGAGGGCAAAAAGTCCTCAACATGATGCCTTTGCAGGCATTAGAACCTATCCACTTATTTCCATTTTAGGATTTGTTACGGCTTTAATCTCATCTTTTACAACAATTTATGTTTTCTTGCTTGGGTTTTTTATCTTTGGCATTCTTGTTGCCATTGAGTATTATGTTACAGCTTCTAAGGGCGAATTAGGGGGTACTACGGAGTTAACTTTACTTCTTGTATATGTTTTAGGGGGTCTGGTATATTGGAACTATCTGCTCCTTTCTGCGGCTTTAAGCGTTATTATTACTATGTTTTTAAGTTTAAAAACAAAATTTAGATCTTTTGCCGGTAAGATTGAAGAAGAAGACATTTTTGCAACATTAAAATTTGCAATAATTACAATTATAGTATTGCCTTTATTGCCCGATAAAACATTTGACCCCTATAATGTTCTTAATCCATTAAAAATATGGTATTTAGTTGTATTAATTTCTGCTATCAACTTTATTGGTTATGTGTTATTTAAAATTATTGGTACAAAAAAGGGAATACTGATTTTGGCATTATTAGGCGGATTAGCTTCAAGTACGGCAGTTGCTTTATCATTTTCGCAAAGAAGTAAAGAAAGTCCTACTTTAAGTGCTGATTTTAGCAGCGGTATTTTGCTTGCAACTGCAGTTATGTATCCTAGAGTTTTGTTTATTGTATTTTTATTTAATCAAGCAATCGCTGTGCAACTTTCAGTTCCTTTTTTAATTCTATCATTAATCTGTATTACAATTGGATTACGAATTTGGAAAAATACACATAAAGGGAATGAAGAAAACTTAAAACTTACAAACCCGTTTAAGTTATTCTTTGCGGTTAAATTTGGATTGATTTTTACCGTTGTTTTGTTTGCTTCAAGTGTTGCAAACCATTTGCTGGGAAATAATGGTATATATTTAGCAAGTTTTATTGGCGGTTTTGCCAGTTTGGATGCTGCTGTTCTTTCTGTAATGGATATATCAAACAAATTATTAAGTTTAAATGTTATATCGGCTGCAATTTTAATGGCAATTGGGGCAAATACGATATTTAAAATGTTTTTAATTGGTTTTGGAGGCTCAAAAGAGTTAAGAGCACATACTTCAAAAGCATTTATAGCTATTCTTATTACAATTACACTTTTTTCTGCTTATTATATTTTTTTATAAGTTTTGTTTTTGGCAATCCAAGTTTATTAATCAACTCGTCTTTTGATGAGTATTCGGTTAAATAGTGGATAATTACTTTTGTTCGGTTATAAACAAGCCATGTTAGTGCAATTTTAATATGATCTAAATCTTTTTGTGTTATATCAAAATGATTATTAATTGTATTATTAAAATAATCATCAATCGCATCTTCAAAAAATTCTTTTTCATTCAAAATATAGTCTTTAATAAATATTTTACCTTCTAATAAAAGAATATAATCTTTTTTTGACGAATAATTAACCTCAATTAACACCTTGGCTTTATTGATTGGTTCACTAATTATTGATGATTTAGTAAGTTGTTTAAGTAAGGAATTAACAATATCGCGTATTTCGGCAGCTTCTTCATATTTTTGTTTTTCCGATAAAATTTTCATTTTTTCCAATAAACGGTTTAATGCATATTGGTTATGACCGGATAAAAAATCGTATACATTTTCTAATTCCTTTTCATAATCTTCTCTGTTGTATTCTGGCAGGCAAATTCCTGAACATCTGTTAATATCGTATAAATAACAGTTCTTTTTTTTAGTAATTATTCTGTCTGTACACTCGCGTAATAAAAAAGTTTTATCAATAATATCTACTAAGTTTTTTGCTGTTTCTCTGTTATGATATGGACCAAAATAATCATTTCCATCTAATTCGATATCCTGAACCACTGAAATATCCGGTGCGTAATGCTGCAAACGTACTTTAATAAAATAATTGGAACTGTAATTTTTAAGTTGAACATTAAATTTAGGCATGTAAAACTTAATTAATTGTGACTCAGCTAATAGGGCAGTTAATTCGCTGGGAGTTTCTTTGTATTCGATGCTGGATGATTTTTTTATTATATCTTTTGATTTTTTACCTGCTGTTTTTGATAAATGGTTGGTAACTCGTTGTTTTAATGATTTTGATTTTCCTACATATAACACTTTATCTTTACTGTTTTTGAAAATATATACACCCGGTGTATCGGGTAAATTTACAAAATCATGACCAATTCCTTTTTTTATCAAAATATTCGGATTGTCAGAAGCCGGGAGCTGCTGAAAAGCAGATAGTTCATCGATGTTATTAATAATATAATTTGTAGTTATTATTCCCATCATTTTAATAAAGATTTTTGCGGTAAGTGTAGCATCCGAAAGTGCTCGGTGCAAATCTTTATGGCGTATTTGCAAGTGTTTACCAACATCTTTTAACGATTTACTTTCTAAAAAAGGGAATAACTTACGTGATATCTTTAATGTGCACAAAACAGGATTAGGTAAAAAATTTTCTTCAACCCGCAAATATTCATTTTGTAAAAAAGAAATATCAAATTGACTATTGTGAGCAATTATTATTGAATTGCCAATAAACTGATTGATTTGGAAAATCAAATCTGAAAAAGCAGGAGCATCGTACAGGTCATCATCTGTAATACCTGTTAATTTGGTAATTGCTGTTGGAAGCTGACAAAAAGGATTAAAAAAAGAACGAAAAGATTCTGTAATTTTTCCATCTTTAATTTTTACCAATCCGATTTCAATAATTCTATTTGTTTTTGGAGAAAGCCCTGTTGTTTCAACATCTAAAACAGTATATTCAAGTTGATCTAAAGTTATTTCTTCTTTTTTTTTCAAAATATTTCTTAAGCAAAATTATAAATGTAAATTATTATTTAATATTGAAACTAAAATATTAAAATATAATTATAAACCCAAATTGGTTAAGTAAAAAATCAAATAATTTAATTTTAAATAATTAATTGTGACATGTTATAACCAATTATTTTTGGATTGAGTGCTATTGGGAATAATTATGAAGAAAAATAAATTAAAATTAAACTGTGCAGATTGTTAAATATTACTAAATCGATTTGAAATAATTATTATTTAACCAGCCAATTTTCCCATCATTTAGTTTTATTTTGGACCAATCGTTAACTTTGTCTTCAATAACAAACTTTATCCCTTCATGGATTATAAAAGCATCGTTACTTTTGTCATCAGGGGAGACTTTAACATTTGCGGTATTTTCAAGGAGAATACCGTATTCATTTCCGGTTTCTTTTGTAATCCGGTTAATAAATAATATTGTAACAAGTACTAAAATTGATAGATTAATAGATCCTGCAAGAAATACTGCTTTTTGGTATGAACTGTTTCTAAAATAATAATAAACACCAATTATTGAAATAAAAGATATGTATACTAATATTGTTAACAATGACCAGCCGCCAACTGAAAATAACATAACAAACGAATTCCACCATTCAATAAAAAAAACTTGCGGAAGTTCTTCAATTTTATCAACCGAATGAGCATTCGCAATTCTTAAATTGTATTTAATATCTTCGTCTCCGGGTGAAAATTTTAATGCTTTTTCATAGTTTAAAATTGCGTAGCCAAGTTTACCAATACGATAATATGTATTGCCTAAGTTATAATATAATTCACTGCTTTCAAGTCCGGTATGTAAAATTTTATTATAATTTAAAAGAGCTTCTTCGTAATTTTGTTCCTGGTATTGTTTATTTGCTTTTTTCATTATTAATAACATATTTTCATCAGCAGCAAATAAATTAATACCCGAAAATAAAAGTATAGTTAAAACAAATATAATTTTATTAAAAGTTTTCATTATTTCTTTTTCCTGCCGATTATGTTATTATCTAAGTCAATAATTAGTTTTACTGTTAAATCAAAAAATGATTGGGCTGTTTCCTGCGATTCACCTTTTGGCGCAAACCTAACAAATTCGCATTTTTCAGCTAATGATTTAACACGAATAATTAAGTCATCGGATATGTTCCGTTTTGTCAATTCCGCTATTGCGCTTTCCATTGTAAAATCGGATTTTTGAATTCCCAATTTATCTTCCAAATAACCAAATACAGCGTTGTATGTACTATTGTAAAATCCGGGTAAATCGTTTAATTCTAAAAACTTTTGAGCATTTTTTAATCTTAATTTTGCGGCTTTTTCTGCTTTTTTATATTTTGAAAGTTGAATATTACCGTTAAGTGTATCTAACTGTTTAATATATTTAATTGCACCAAATAAAAGGAAAATTGGAGCAATTAAGAAAAACCAAAACCAGCTGGTTAATAACGAAAAGTCATTAGCATAGGTTAAGTCGTTAAGATCCGTTTTTATAAATCTTATATCTTCATTTAATAACTGTACATCTTCTTTTGCTAAACCATTGGACGAAACGTCATATGTTCCGTTTCCTTTTTTAACCGTTAAATTAAATTCAGGACTTTTTAAAACAACATAAGATTTTTTCCCCGGATCAAAAAAGGCAAACTCTACCGGAGGTATCTTATGTTGTCCGGTTACTCTTGGAACAATTAAATATTCAATAATTTTTTGTCCCGACACACTTCCAATTCTATTTATTTTTTCTGAAGTTTTAGGTTCGTATTTTTCAAATCCACCCGGTAATTTAATATTAGGAATATCGGCTAATTTAATATTACCTTTTCCGGTAAGTACTAATTTAAGTGTAAATGGTTCGTTTTGAGTGACTGTCTGTTTATCAATAGTCGCTTCAAATGTATAACTTCCTACTACACCGGAAAATGAACTGGGAACATTTGAGGAGGGGAGAGGAAGAGAATTAATTGTAATTGTGTTAGATGGAATTAATTCTTCCCGTGTTTCAGTTCTGCTAAAAAACGGATCATCAAAAAAATCATCTATCGAATTTCGCGAGTTTCTTTTTTTCTTAACAACTACGGGAATTTTTAGCTCAAACGGTGTTACCTTTAATGAACCGGATGAACTTGGAAATAATGCGGCTTTTTTTATAACTGCAGTTTTAAATCTTTCACCATTGTACATTTCATCATTAAGAACAATATTATTAGGCAAATCAAGTTCTTCGGTCCAAAACCCGTTAAATTGAGGAAGTTTTGATATTTGTGGAGATGAAATATTTAAACGTGTAAATATTTTATAAGTTACAGTTACCTGGTCGCCTTTATATACAGTATTTTTATCGGGAATAGCGAGAATAAAAAGATTTTTGCGTATATCAGCGTTACTTACTTCGCCCGAATTATTATTTTTTGAACTTTGTGAACTCCCTTGTACAATTTCAACACTAAGTTCATTACTGTTAAAAGTTTTACCCCCTTGCGAAATTGAGGCAGAGCCAATTTTATATTTCCCTACAGCAGTAGGAACTAAAATGTACGAAAAAGAGTAAGCTGCGGACATTTTTCCATTTATTATTTGAACGCTGCTGGATTGATTAGGGCCTGATAGAATTTTAAAACCGGAAAATGACGGAGGTCTAAAATTAGAAATATTTGAATTATCGGCTCCACTTAAAGCATAAGTAACCTGAAACCGGTCGTTAACCCCAATTTTTGTAAAATCAGTAGAAGCTGTAAATTGTTGTGCATTAATTTGTGCTAAAAATATAACACTAAACAATGCAACCAACTTTATTTTTTTAGTAAATGTGTAAATTAAATTCATTATGTTTTTCAAGTTTATTTTTCCAATTACCAATCTTTTTCACGTGATGATGTATTAGCTTTAACTTTTCTAAGTTTTTTCTGTAAATCGGATTCATTGTTTTTCATGGCTTCAAGCATACGCTGGGCTTCCTGTTTAGAAAGTTTATCCTTTTGTTGCTGAGGCTGATTTTGTTTCTGATCATTTTTTTGATCATTCTTTTTATCTTGCTGATCCTGATTTTGCTGATCTTTATTATCTTTATTTTTATCGTCTTTTTTATCTTTATCGTTTTGTTTGTTCTGATCTTTATTATCTTTGTTGTCCTTATTGTCTTGGTTTTTGTTCTGATCCTTGTTTTGCTGCTGTTGCTGTTTCATTTTTAAAGCATACGATAAATTGTATTTAGTCTCCAAATCTTTCGGATCTAATTTTAATGATGATTTATACGAATTAATTGCTTCGTCAATTTTTTGATTCTTCAAAAAAGCGTTTCCCATATTATAATAGGCTTTTGACTTGCGCATTTTATCATCGGTCAAAGATAATGCTTTATTATAAGATTTTAAGGCTTCATCATATCTTTTTTGTTTATAATAAGAGGACCCAAGATTAAAATGATTTTCAAAAATTGATTTATCTTTTTCTATACTTTTCTTAAAATTAACTTCCGAATCGCTATATTTCTTATTATTATATGATTCAACTCCGTCATTGTTCAAACTTCTTACAGATTGACCAAATACTAAATTGGCAGATAAAGTAAATATAATTAATAATAGATTAAATTTCATTATTCCTTCCTAAAAAGTCTTTCAAAAAACTTACTTTTTGAACCTGTAATAAACCCTTCAATTAACAATAACAGAAGAGCGGGAATTAAAAGGAAATAATATCTATCCTCGTAATCCACAATTTTTGTAGTACCGAATTCTGTTTTTTCGATTTTTGCAAGTTCATTGTAAATTAATTCAAGTTCATCTTCCGTATTTGAACCGCGGAAATATTTACCATTTCCTTTATCGGCAAGCTTTTCAAGCATTGTTTCATCAAGTTTAGTAATTACAATATTTCCTTCCTTATCACGTTTATAATCGGATTGTGAGCCGTTTGGACCATAAACAGGTATTGGTGCTCCTGTTATAGAACCTAACCCAATTGTATAAATCTTAACATTTTTTTTATTTGCATCATCTATTGCAGTCTCAATGTCACCTTCGTGATCTTCACCATCCGAAATAACAATTATTGCTTTTTCTGTTTTAGCATCTTCTTTAAAAGAATTTAATGCCATTGTTAACGATGCCGCAATTGCTGTTCCTTGCTGCGGTACAGAGCTTTCATCAACGGCATTTAAGAATAAATTTGCAGCTGAATAATCGGTAGTAAGAGGGAATTGAACGTAAGCTTGACCGCTGAAGATAATTAATCCAATTCTATCACCGCGTAATTTTTGAATTAAGCGGGCAATTTCAAATTTTGCTTTTTCCATTCTGCTGGGTCTAATATCTTCCGCAAGCATACTTTTGGAAACATCCAGAAGTATAAATACGTCAATACCGGTTTGTTTTACTTCGGCTAAACGGGCGCCAATTTGAGGACTTGCTAAAGATAATATTGCTAAAACAAACGCTAATGCGTAAACGCTAAATTTAAATATAGATTTTTTGTAACTCAATTTAGGCATTATGGTATTGTGCAGCGATTTATCGGCAAAATCATTTAATTGCTTTTTATTCTTTCGTAAAATATACCAATATAAGCCTATAATTATAGGTAATAAGTATAATAAATATAAGTATTCTGTATGTCCAAATCTAAACATATTCTGTAGTCAAATTAATTAGGCAATTTTCTAAAAACAGTGTTATTTAATAAAAACTCAATAAATAATAACAATAAACCAATTAGTACCCAGTCATGAAATAATTCGCGTGCATTTCTATACGATGTAACTTCAATTCTGGTTTTTTCTAATTTGTCTATTTCTTTGTAAATTTGTTCAAGCTTTTGGTTGCCGGTAGCTCTAAAGTATTTACCTTTGGTAATAGAAGAAACCTGTTGTAATATTCTCTCGTCAATTTCCACAGGAACCATTTGATATCTTGTTCCAAACGGTGTTTGGAAAGGATATGGTGCCTGGCCGATTGTGCCAACACCAATACAATAAATTCGTATTCCAAAAGTTGAAGCAATTTGAGCAGCTGTTATTGGGTCTATCTGACCGGCATTATTAACACCATCAGTTAATAATACAATTACTTTACTTTTTGCTTTGCTGTCTTTTAAGCGGTTTACACCGTTTGCAATTGCATTACCAATTGCAGTTCCGTCCAAAAGCATACCGCTTTTAATATCTTTTAACAAGTTGCGTAATACTGCATAGTCAATAGTTAATGGGCATTGGGTAAAACTTTCGCTTGAAAAAATGACCAATCCTATTTTATCTGTAGTTCTACCTGCAATAAATTCATCTGTAACCTTTTTTGCGGCTTCAAGCCTGTTAGGTCTAAAATCTTCCGCAAGCATACTGCTGGATATATCAAGCACCATAGCAATATCAATTCCTTCGGTATAAATGTCTTCACCGCTTGTAAACGATTGAGGACGAGCTAAAGCAACAATAAATAAAGCAACTGCCAATCCGCGCAATAAATCGGGTGTATACCAAAATTTTTCCTTTAATGTAGGTTTAATATTACTAAAAATACTTAAAGTTGGAAAATGAATTGTTGGTTGAGATTTTCTTAACTTTAATATTTTCCAATATAAATAAATAGGAACTAATATTAACAAATACAAAACTATTGGGTAAGCAAAACTTATTCCATTAAACATCTTTAACCTCTATGTTTTCTGTAGGTGTTGAAGGTTTATTAGTTTCGTTTTGTTTAGATTCGTTTACAATTAAATATGCTTCTTTTAACATGGTTTCGTTAATAGTAGGTAAAGGTTGAAATTTGGCAAATTTAACCATATCTGCATTTGAAAAGAAGTTGTTTACGGTTTGGATTACCAAATTATTAAAAGAAACTGAATTAAGATAATTAATTATTTCAGCCGAAGTCATTTCAAGGGCATTAAACTTAAATTGCTCTTCAAAATATTTTCGTATAATAAAAGTTAATTCAGTATGATAATCTTTTACTTGACCTTTTTGCCATAACTTTTTATCTTCTAATTCTTTAAGTGAATTTAAAGCGATTTCGTAAGGGGGAAGGACTATTACTTCAATTAACCCTTGTTTAATCAATTTTTTACGTTGATAATATTTATAACCGTAATATCCACCTGTTAAAAGGAGAGCAGAAATTAATATAACCGCTAAAATAAACAACCAATCAAGTTGGATTTTTAGAGGAGCTTTAACATCCATTATCTCTTTTTGTTGATCCACATCTAAAGTTTTTACTTCTACTACTAACTTGTTAGTATATAAAGTAGAAACCTGGTTGTTTTTATCTAACAATTCAACTTTAATTGCCGGAATAATTGCGGTTCCGCTATCATATTTAGCCAAAGTATAAACAAACTTATCTTCCAACTGTTCATTCTCAAGCTCTTTTGAGGTATGAATAAAACCAAGCATTTCAATAGTGCTCAAACTATCCTTAACATTTGGCGTATTTACTTTAATCTTTTTATTATGATTAATTTGAATAGTATACTTAATATAATCGCCTATAGAATACTTTGTAGCATCGGTAAAAGCTTTTAAGTTCACTTCTTGAGCTTTAATTTGTACTGAAAGAATTATTAAAACAAAAAATAAAAAATATTTTATCTTTACCATCTTTTCTCGCGTAATTTAAAGAATTCAATCAATGGTTTCAGGTAATTAACACCTGAAATATTTATTGTATCAATTCCACTTGATTTAAAAAGCTGTTTTCTGTTTTTTTCTCTGTTTTGTATGTTTTCGAAAATTTGTTTTTGAACCATTTTATTTCCGGTATCAACATAACGCAAAACACCAGTTTCCGAATCCATGAAATTAATAAGTCCCAAAGAGGGGATATTAAGCTCCCTTGGATCTTGGAGATTTATACTAACAAAATCATGTTTTTTTGATACGGTTTTTATTATTTTTTCATATCCGGTATCAATAAAATCGGATAATAAAAATACAATTGCTTTCTTTTTTATTGCACTGTTAAAATATTCAAGCGCTGCTTTTATATTTGTATTGGTACCTTTTGGTTCAAACGATAATACTTCCCGGATAATACGCAATACGTGGCTTTTTCCTTTACGTGGAGGAACAAATTTTTCAATTCTATCGGTAAATAAAATCAAACCAACTTTATCATTATTCTTTAATGCGGAAAAAGCTAAAATTGCGCTAAGTTCGGCTGCTATCTGCTGTTTAGTTTTACTTATGCTCCCAAATTGCAGCGAACCGCTCATATCCACTAATAATATTAAAGTTAATTCACGTTCTTCTTCAAACACTTTAATAAAAGGGTGACCGAGTCTTGCCGTAACATTCCAGTCAATATTTCTGATATCATCACCAATTTGATATTCACGCACCTCGGAAAATTCCATTCCTCTTCCTTTAAATACTGAATGGTATTCACCGGAAAAAACTTCATTAACCATACCGCGTGTTTTTATTTCAATTTGGCGAACTTGTTTTATTATCTCTTTTGTAAGCATCTATCTACTATGGAACTTCAACTGTATTTAAAATTTCTTGAATTATATTTTCTGTTGTTATTTCTTCTGCTTCTGCTTCATAAGTTAGTGCAATTCGATGACGTAAAACATCGTAGCATATACTTCTAACGTCTTCCGGAATAACATAACCACGGCCTCTAATAAATGCCATTGCACGTGCTCCAAGAGCTAAATTAATTGTAGCACGTGGAGATGCTCCCAAATTAATTAAATCGGTTAATTTTTCCAAACCGTATTCTTTTGGATTACGAGTAGCAAAAACTATATCTAAAATATATTTTTCAATTTTTTCATCAAGATAAACTTCCTGAACAAGTTTGCGGGCACGTAAAATATCTTCAGGAGTAACTACTTTGTTAATTTCGGGCATGTCTGCTCCCGAATTTAATTTCATAATTTTCTTTTCTTCATCTCTGGTTGGATATGATATTTTAACTTTTAACATAAAACGATCAACCTGTGCTTCAGGTAAAGGATAAGTTCCTTCCTGTTCAATTGGGTTTTGTGTAGCCAAAACTAAAAACGGTTCATCTAATTTATATGTGTGTTCACCAATTGTAACCTGGCGTTCCTGCATTGCTTCTAATAATGCACTTTGTACTTTTGCGGGAGCACGGTTTATTTCATCTGCCAAGATAAAGTTACTAAAAATAGGTCCTTTTTTTATAGCAAAATTTCCATCTTTTTGATTATAAATCATTGTTCCAATTAAATCTGCCGGTAATAAATCGGGAGTAAATTGAATACGTTGAAATTTTGCTTTCATTGACGATGCTAATGTTTTAATTGCCAATGTTTTAGCCAATCCCGGAACACCTTCCAATAAAATATGTCCATTGGAGAGAAGACCGATTATAAGTCTTTCTACCATAGGTTTTTGACCGACTATTACTTTGCCTATTTCAGTGAGCAAAATGTCAATAAACTCACTTTCTTTTCGTATCTTTTCGTTTAATTCTGTTATTTCCACTTATTCCTCTCTAGCGTAATTTAATTACTTGTTTAACGTTGGTTTTACAAAGAGTTAAAATAAATTGTTTCAATTATCTTTATAAAAAATTTAACGATAGTATATATTATTTATTAAAATCTTGATTGTAATATAAAATGACTACCAATTAAATAACAATTGAATAGACAAATCTTTACCTTAAATAATATTAGTTTTAATCTAAATCATTTTTAATATTTCTTTTATCGAATTTCTAAAATCAAGTGGTATTAAACCAATATTTAAGAACTTGTTAATGTTCATCGATACATCAGCAACTTGGGGTAAGTCTTTAACTTCGGATAAGGAGACTAAATTTAATAAAGACGTGTCTAATCCGGCTTCTTCACAAAGTATTTTACCCATTTCGGCGCGTGATAATCTTTCAATACCGCCAAAATTAACAATTTCATTTTCAAATATTTTATTATCACAATAAATTGATAACATTAATTCGCCCAATAATCTTGCTCCGTCAAAAAATGCTAAAGGAGAACGGAATTGGTCGTAAAATAAACGAACCGATTTACCAGCTTTTAGATCTTGATAAGTTTTGTTTAATGAACTTAAATATATTTCGGGCATTATTCCATACATTAAAGAATTTCGTAAAATGGTATAATTTGTAGAATTTTCTTCAATTTTTTGTTCAGCAACTAATTTTGTTTCCGCATATAATGATGCGGGAATTAGTTTATCATCTTCTTTTAATAAAGAACCTCTGTAACCGGCGTATACAAGGTCGGAAGAAATAAAAAGTAATCTTGTATCGGTTGTTTCACAAATTTTTGCAATATTTTCCGTTGCAAGTACATTTGTTAAATATACCAATTTTGGTGGTGCAGCATCAGCAAATTCAGGATTAGAAAATGATGCCGCATGGATTAAAAAATCCGGTTCGAAATTTTCTATTACTATTCTGGTTTTTTCAAAATCAGTAATGTTTAATTGAACATAGTTAATATCTTTTACGGGATTATTATTATGTGAATTGTAGGTTCCTAAAACTTCAAATTTCTTTGAGAATTCTTTAATCATATAACTGCCGTACAATCCGGCAGCACCTGTAACCAATACTTTTATGGAAGACATATTTTACCTAATATAGTTGGTTTATTTGCACCTGTAACTTTTGGTACATTACCGGCATTTCCTGATATTGTTTCGTTTGCCAGTACGGCAAAACATACCGCTTCTTTGGAATCGGATGTAATACTGAGACTGTCGCAATTTTTTACTATTGTATCTTTACCAAACAATTGCTTTAAATATTTCATAATCACCGGATTTTTAGCACCGCCGCCGCTTACAAATAGTTCATCAATTTTGACAGTTTTTAAAATAAATTTTTGATAATTTTTATAAATTGTATATGCTGTATAATATGTAACAGTATGTATAATATCTTCAATAGTGATGTTATTTAGTTCGTTTTTTACTCGTTCAATAATTGGTTTTAAATAATCTTCATTATAATATTCCCTTCCTGTGGATTTTGGGGGAACCCTATTTAAATAGTTATCATTTATTTCTAATTCATCTAATAAACGTTTAACCAAATTACCTTTTTGTGCTTTTTCGCCATCTTTATCATAAGGAACATTAAAATTACTTTTCATCAAATAATCAATTAACATATTGCCGGGGCCTGTATCAAAGGCAAAAATGTCATTTGATGTACAATTTGTTTTAAGAATAGTAAAATTTGAGATCCCTCCGATGTTAAGCAATGCTCTGTTAAAAGTATTCGATGAGAACATAATATAATCAAAATAGGGGACTAACGGAGCCCCTTCACCGCCAAGAGCAATGTCGGCCGGTCTAAAGTCGCCTACGGTTAAAATACCTGTTAATTTGGCTAATACGGATGGATCGCCTACTTGTAAAGTTGAAGCCGTGGAAAATCCAAACATAAATTCTTTTTTAGGTAAATGATGTATTGTTTGACCATGTGAACCGATTAAATCAATATCGGTTTTGTTTATATTAAATTCTATACAAAACTTATCAATAGCGTCAGCGTAAATACGGGGGACTAAAAAATTTATTTTGCAAATATCAGTTACGTTACTATTGTTTGTTAATGAATTTGCCAATACGAATTCTTTGAATCCTTCCGGGAAAGGGTATTCTTTATAAGCTATTAATTCTAATTGAGTATTAGTGCCGTTTCCTTTAATTTTAACCAAAGCAATATCAATTCCATCCAATGAAGTACCGGACATTAGTCCTAAAACTAATCTTTCATTCTTTTCATAAACTTTTAATAAGGTTTGCATGTTATCCGTAGTATAATTATAATTAAGATATATAAATTTATAAAATTTTGAGGAAAGATGAAACAACTATTAGGCGCCCATACATCAATTGAAGGTGGAGTTAGTAATGCTATTATACGTGCAAAAAAACTTGGATTTAACGCAATACAAATATTTACTAAAAATAATAACAGATGGCAGGCTAAAGAATTAGAAGAAACTGAAATTAAAAAGTTTTTGGATGAAAAAAATGATTCGGAAATTGAATTTATAGTTGCACACGACTCGTATTTAATAAATTTATGTTCGGAAGATCCTGAAATGCTTGTTAAATCAAGGGAAGCCTTTTTAGATGAACTACAAAGATGTGAAACATTAAAAATACCGCATCTTAATTTTCATCCGGGTGCCTACAGAGAAAATAGCGAAGAAGATGCAATAAAATTAATTGCCGAATCTTTAAATTTAGTTCATCAACAAACTAAAGGTTTTAATGTTAAAAGTATGCTCGAAGCTACTGCCGGTCAAGGAAAAGCTATAGGATATAAGTTTGAACATCTACGCAAAATTATTGACCTTGTTGAACAAAAGGAAAGAATGTCTGTTTGTATAGACACGGCTCATATTTTTGCAGCAGGTTACGATATTTCAAAAGAAGATACTTATGAAAAAGTATTTAAAGATTTTGATGATATTATCGGTTTAGATAGATTAAAGTGTTTTCACATGAATGACAGTAAAAAGGCGTTAGGTACCAGAGTGGATAGGCACGAGCATATTGGTAAAGGATTTATAGGTTTGGAAGGATTTAGATTATTAATGAATGATAAAAGACTAGAATCCATTCCTAAAGTTTTGGAAACCGCCAAAGGAAAAGAACAGCTTGAAGATTTGGAAAATATTAGTGTGCTTAGGAGTTTGATTAGGGAATAAATAACAATATCAGGAATTAGTAAAATATCTACTGTATTTCTTGTGGTCTAAAAACAATAATACCGGTGTTTTTGCTTAAGTCCGCAATGTATTCACTTAAAGGTATGGTAGTAAGTGTAACTTTTTTGCCTACATTAGGTGCATGTAAAAAATAAACATGACCATCATCACCTTTAACTGCAATACCTACGTGTGAAACATCCATACCTTCAATTGTAGTAGCTAAACCGATAAAATCACCTGTTTGGATTTTATCTTCAACTGATATTATTTTGTCTTTTGGAATGTAATATTTTACAACTTTATTAATCTCATTTTCAAAATTTAAAATTTGCGGTACAAATTGCGGATTTGCTTTTAATATTTGATATTTATCGGCATATTTTGACATAAAAAATACTTGTTTATCGTAAACTATTCCGCCAATTTCATTAGAAACATTTTTTACAACACCTTTTTTTTCATTGTTAATTATCCAATCGCTTGTATAATGCAATCGGGAAGGGTAACCATCTAATTTGCCGTCTCTATATCTTATAAATTTTAATTCGTTTTTGTAATCGTCAAATGTGGTTTTATTTTTTTTGATGCAGCGGCTAAAAGTAAGAGTAGTCTCTAAAAATGTTGTACAATCCAATCCTGTAAGATTAATTACCAATTGTTCTACATCTCCTTTTTCTAACGTGTTGGGAACATAAGGAGTGCCAATAAAAGATTTTCCTACAGCTTCAATAACTTTACCAATAGGAATTTTGTTTAAATTTTCTTTTGCCGCAAATTCAAACTTATCTTTGCAAACTACGGGTTCATTTTCAGTATAAAGTTCTTGAGCAAATATTTGCACATAAACAAATAAACTAATAAAAATAAGTAACTTTTTCAAAATGGGACGTCCCTTTTATTTGGTGAATAGTTTTCTTTATTATTAGGTAGATCACGATGAACCAATTCCAAATTTTCATATCTTGCGTAATCCGATAAAAATGCCATTCTTGCTTCACCGGTTGGACCATTTCTATGTTTAGCAATAATAACCTCTGCACAACCTTCGGTTGAAGCACCATCGCTGAATTGAGTTATGCCGTAAACACTTGGGCGATATAAAAACATAACAACATCCGCATCCTGTTCAATAGCACCCGACTCGCGCAAATGGCTTAACATAGGTTTTTTATCTTTTTGGTCTTCAACAGCACGGTTTAACTGCGATAAAGCAATAACAGGCACATCCAATTCTTTAGCAAGTGCTTTAAGAGAACGGGATATTGTAGAAATTTCACGTTCTCTGCTGTCATATTTACTATTGCCGGCAGTCATAAGTTGTAAATAATCTATAATAATTAATCCGATGTTTTTTTCGGCTTTTAATCTTCGGCATTTTGCCCTTATTTCCATTACAGATTGACCCGGAGTATCATCAATAAATATTGGAGCTTTAATTAATCTATCTACGGTTTTACTTATTTTTTGGCCGTCCTCAGCCTTAAATTTACCTGTACGTAAACTATGTGAGTTTATTCTGGCTTCGGATGAAATAAAACGTGTAGCAAGCTGAATGGTTGACATTTCCAAACTAAACAACGCAATCGGAACATTATGATCTAAAGCAGCATTACGTGCAAGCGATAAAGCAAATGCAGTTTTACCCATTGCAGGACGAGCAGCAACAATAAGTAAATCGGATTTTTGCAACCCGCCGAGAAGTTCATCCAAATCAAAAAATCCTGTTGGTACTGCAAAATTTGATATACTTTTTGAATGGATTGATTCAATATATTCTAACGCTGACTGAATTGCTTCTTTAAAAGGAGTATAACTTTGCTTTAAACCGGATTCTGCAACTTTAAATATTTTAGCTTCGGCCGCATCCAATAAGTCAAATACGTCTTCTGTTTGATCATAAGCTTTTGCGGCTAATTCGTGGGATACTGAAATAATTTGTCGTAAAATCCATTTTTCCAAAACAAGGCGTGCATGATATTCGGCATTAGCTGCAGATGCAATATTTTGAGATAATAAAGCTAAAAAAGCAGCCCAATTTTCATCAGGTTTATTATCAATTTTTTTTAATTCTTCAAAAACAGAAACAACATCAATGGGTTCTTTTTCGTTATCCAAAGCAATCATGGCTTCAAAAACAACCTGATGTTTTCTTTCGTAAAAAGCATCAGTTTTTAATAATGCAAATGCATTGGACTGGGCTTCTCTATCAATTAACATTGCCCCTAATACTAATTCTTCAACTTCAGGAACACTTGGTAATTTCCTGCCTGCCGATACATTCTCACTCATTTATTAAAACCTAATTAGTTTGTCATTTCTAGATATAATTTTTTGAATTTTTGAACATCTTCCCAGCATTCTTTTTTCCAATTTGGATTGCGTAATAAAGCAGCCGGATGATAAGTTACCATAAGTTTTACATTATGGAACTCGTAAACATTTCCGCGCATTTTAATTAACGAATTTTTTGCGTTTAATAATCCGTTGGCTGCGGTAACTCCTAAACAAAGAATTAATTTTGGTTTAATTAAATCTATTTGTTTTTTAAGATAGGGGATACAAGTAGATACTTCTTCAGGTATTGGAGTTCTGTTATTGGGAGGTCTGCATTTTAAAATATTGGCTATAAAAACGTCTTCCCGCTTTATATCAATTGCTTTTAATATGTCGGTAAGTAATTTACCGGCCCTTCCAACAAATGGTTCTCCTGTTTTATCTTCTTCTGCACCCGGAGCTTCACCAACAAGTAAAATATCAGCATTTGGATTACCTACACCAAATACAAATTTTGTACGTGTTTCACCTAAACTGCATTTTTTACAATTGTTAATCATATCATGCAATTCATCTATACTTTTAGCACTCATAAAGCCTGAATTTTCACTTTTCGTATTAGATGCAGATTCTTTAATTATTTCTTTTTCTTCATTTTTTAAATTTAAAAAACTTACTTGCTCTACTTTTTTTAACATTGGAGTTTTTATTTTGTCTAACTCCAATGATGTATAAAGCTCATCGCCAAAAATCTCTTTTTGGATCTTTAAAGATTCAATTATAAGATTTGGATTCTTATAAGATTTCATTACTTTTATAACGGAATTTTACATCACCGGCTAAAAATTCTTGAATAGCTTGAATATGTGGTTTTGCTCTTTTTTCGAATTCTAAAGATAATCTTAATTGATCAGGATTTTCTTTTTCTTCTTCGTCATTAGCATCACTTGTGTTAGCTATTGTTTTTATTTGACTTTGATATTCAAGTTTAACGTCATTGTTAATTTGGCGTGCTCTTTTGGAAACAACGTTTATACATTCATAAACATTAGCAGCTTTTTTTTCAATTAGTTTTAAATCAATTGGTTTAATTTCCATGATTTACTCCGTTTAATTTATTTATTATTATATTTTTTACTTCTTCAATTGCATTATCAAGATTAATATTCATAACAGAACAGTCAAATTTGGTTTTATGATTTATTTCCATTTCTGCTCGTGCAATTCTTTTCTTAAAATCTTCTTCGGTTTCAGTATTCCGCTTAATTAATCTTTCTTTTAATGCATCAATGCTTGGCGGTTCTATAAATATTAATAGAGATTCGGGATAACATTTTTTAATACTTAATGCACCCATAACATCTACTTCAAATATTAATGATTTGTTGTTCTCTAAGTTTATATTCACAAACGACTTTAATGTTCCATAATAATAATCGTAAAATTTTTCCCATTCTACAAATTCATCATTTTCAATTTTTTTCTTAAATTCTTCTTCAGTAATAAAAAAATAGTCCTTTCCATCAATTTCAAAACTTCTTCTATCGCGTGTTGTGGCAGATATTGAAAAAGTTAATTCGGGAATAATATCCATTACTTTTCTAATAATGGTAGTTTTTCCTGTGCCGCTTGGGGCAGATATTACAATAATGTTCCCTTTCAAATTCTACTCGATATTTTGTATTTGTTCGCGTATTTTTTCTAATTCATCTTTAATTGTTATTCCACTATAAGTGATATCAGATGAAATTGACTTGCTTCCAATTGTATTAGCCTCTCTATTCATTTCCTGGCATAAAAAGTTCAATTTTCTGCCTGCTTCATTTCCAGAATTCATTGTTTCGCGGAATTGCATAATATGACTATGCAATCTAACACATTCTTCGGTTACGTCATAACGTTCGCTTAACAATGCTAATTCCATGTTTAATCTATCTTGATTTTCAACCAAGTCAACAGCAAGTTGTTTTGCACGTTCTTTTAATTTTTCAAAATAAGCTTTAATAATGTCAGGATTGGATGACTCTACAAAATTTAACTGATCTTCAATTAAAGTAACTCTTTTATTTAAATCAACCTCAAGTTCACCACCTTCACGCTTACGCATAATATTTAAATCGTCAATGGCTAATAAAATAGCTTGTTGAACGTATTTAAATTCGTTTTCTTCATCAATTACTGTTTCGGTTAAATATAAATTTTGAAATGAGATTAAATTTTCAATTTTTAATGGAGTTTTAATATTCAATTTTTGTTTAAGTTCAGTTAAAATTCCAACTGCTTTTTCCAAACCTTCGTTATCAACATAAGAATTTGTTTTTGAACTTGAATCGCGGGAAATATATATTGCAACAAATACTTTTCCGCGGGTAAGTTTACTTTTTACTAATTCGCGTATTTCAAATTCTTTTTGAGTTAAACTTTTAGGCATTTTAAAGCTAAGTTCTAAATATCTGCTATTTAAGCTCTTTACTTCAGTTTCTATTATCAAATCGTTGAATTTTACAATACTTTTGCCAAAACCGGTCATACTTGTAAGCATAAAACCTCTAAAAAATATAAACTTAAATTTAAAAAAAATTCCGGTGGTTTCAAAGGTAAATATTAACTGGGAAGTCTGTTTATTTGTGTTAAAATCGTTAATTTTAGAAGTACTTGCTAATATTTCAAGCTTCTTTACGGTTGCTAATGCTCATTATCCTCAAAAGTAATTTTAACAGGGCCTAACTGATTGCCAAAAAGAAATAAGACTTGATTTACTTTATTAAGCAACAAAGACTCTTTTCCTTGCTCCAAATCTCTAACAAATGGAAGTCCTACACCTATACATCTTTCGCCCAAAAAGTGGGCTGATACAGGAAATTTAATAATTATCTGATTGTTAAATTACAAACTATTTCTTATAAGATACTTATTATTTCATCTTGGTAATTACTTAATCTAAAATGGGATAATTAAAATACATTTATTCAAGGCTGCAAGCTAACTTGCAAACCCTGAATAAATGATTATTACGGGGGGAATTTTACTTGTATTACTTACACAATTAAATAGCTGAATGAAATATATAAAAAAAAATATATTGTCAATAGTCAAGCAATTTTAATTGTGATGCAGGATACAAAATAATGTGATATAAAACACAAACATGTGAGGAATTAATAAATAAGCAATGATTTTCGTATGAGGAAAGTAATAAAAAAAGCCCCGCAATAACGGGGCTAAAAAAATCTACAAACCGAGTCGTTCCATGTCTTCAACTAATTCTTTTACAGCTTTAACTGAATTATCCAAGGCAGATTGTTCTTCCTGATTTAAGGAAATTTCAATAACTTGTTCAACTCCGTTTTTACCAAGTATTGCAGGCACACCAACATAATATCCATCCACGCCAAACTCGCCTTTAAGATATGCGCATGTTGGTATTACTCTTCTTTCATCCTTTAATACAGCTTCTGCCATTTGAATTGCTGCTGAAGCAGGGGAGTAAAATGCTGAACCTGTTTTTAATAGTTTAACTACTTCGCCGCCGGCCATTTTTGTTCTTTGTACCATAGAGTTCATAACTTCAACAGCTTTTTCTTTACTGTTATATTTCCGCTCCAATAATTCCATAACAGGCAATCCGTTAACATTGGCATATCTAATTAATGGTACCATGGTATCGCCATGACCACCTAACACTAAAGCATTAACATCCTTAACAGATACATTAAGCTCCCATGCAATAAATGTTGAAAAACGGGAAGAATCTAATACTCCGGCCTGGCCAAAAACTTTATGATGAGGGAAACCTGTAATTTTTTGGAATAAAGTAACCATAGCATCTAAAGGGTTGCTAATAATAATAACAATAGCTTCGGGTGCATACTTTTTTACATTTTCGGCAACGGATTGCATAATTTTTGCGTTAGAAACTAATAAATCATCTCTGCTCATACCGGGTTTACGCGGCAAACCAGCAGTAATAATAATTAAATCCGAGCCTTCCAAGTCTTTATAGTCATTAGTACCTTTCATATTTATGTCAAATAAATCAACACGCGAAGCTTCTGCAATGTCTAATATTTTGCCATGCGGTAAATCCGGCACTATATCAAATAATACAACGTCTGCAATTTCCCTTTGTGCAATAAGTTGTGTTAATACGCCGCCAATTTGGCCGCCGCCAATTAGCGATATTTTTTTTCTTCCCATTTTGATGCTCCTGTTTTAATAATTTTTAATTTAAACATTAATTAAATGGAGATTGTTCAAATTAATAATACTATTTGTATTTCAGCACAAGAATTGCTTCAGTTCCGGTAGGAGTAAAGTTATATTTTAAATCAGTCAAAAATGTTTTCATAATATGAATTCCGCGACCATTATCCTTTAAAATATTTTCGGGAGTAGTAGGATCGGGAACATTTTCCAACATAAAACCTAATCCTTCATCTTTTAAACAAATTGTAATAGTATCTTCATCAATAGTAATTTTGATAAAAATATTTTTTGACGGATTTAATTTGTTTCCATGTACAATACAATTGGAAGTCGCTTCTGCAACTGATAAAGTTAGATAATTTATTTGTTCGTCGGAAAGGTTTAATTCATCTATCGCATTTAACAAAAATTCTTCAACTTCGGGCATTAAGTTAGGATCGCTGATAATTGATTTTTGATATATTTTTATGCTCAAAATTTTCTCCAAAAATTAAACGGTTATTTTATATCTTATAACTACAAAATAAAATTCCTGCTTAAACAAAGCAAGACAATTTTTTATAAAGATTGGAAATTGTTAAAATTTCCAGTGTAAATCGACATTCATATATGTCTGATTTCGTAAATTGTTCTTTTCGTTTCGTATAAACTCGTACCAACAGTTTACTTTAATATTTAATTTAGGTACAATAATGTAAGTTATTTCGCTTAAAGGTGCAATACTTCTATATTTTGTCTCAAGTTTTTTATTTGTTCCGCTTGTATAGGTATAAGTAGAAAGTTCAAAATAGCGCATACCAATACCAAATCTTAAATTGTTCAATTGATAAAATATTTTGGGTTCTGTATAAATTTCTTTTAAAAAGCGTTGTGGTTTACTGGCAAAATCAGTCCAGCTAAAATCGCCTTGTTCGCTTAATTTAATATATCCGTTAATAACGCAGGAAATATTTTTATCAATATTTATACCTGTCGAATCGCGATACTGAAACTGTCGGAAAGAATAACTTTGATATGTTGGATTTAAATCTTCAAAATCGTAAACTACATAGTTAGCCGACACTTCAACACTGTTAGATGTTGCAAAGTTTTTTCCAAAATAATATCCTCCTGATGCAAATTTTAACACTCGTTTTACGTTATTGTTTGAACTTCTTTCAGCAAATATATAAACAATTTTGTTAAAATTTCCTTCAAGATTTACAAAAAAATCAAAAAACGGACTGATTTTCCGCAAATAATAAATTCGCAGCATGGTTAACAACTCGTCTCTATCATCATAATTATTTTCACTTGGAGTATCGTAAACTAATTTACGATGAAACAAACTGAATGAAAGCTCATCTTTGTCTGATATTAAAAAATTATTTGTTATAGTAATAGTACTCTGTTTTGCTTTATTATTTAGCTCTTTCTCGAGTTCATTTCTTTCATCATAAAATATATTACTCACACCGCTTATTCTTTTTGCCAGATGTTTTTCCTCCTGTTCGGTATAAATTAATCGGATATTAGATGACATAAAATCATTTCGATAATCAAATGAAGAATTAAAATCCAGTCTGAATTCATTAATTTTGGAATCAAAAGTACTTGGAGCAGCATTGTTTACATAAATGTATCGAGTAGATTTATCAACATCGCGCCAGGTTACTTTTCCGCTTACATCGAAGCCGATATTTGATTGTGGAGCATAATAATAAATGCGTTCCTGTAAATAATAATTGGATTCGGTCCTGGTTTGAATGTTATTATTTATCTTAAAAAAAGCGGCTGTGGTTGTATCTGGTTCAAAATAAAAATCACGTCTTAATGAAGTATAATACACGGAAATGTTATTTTTTAGTCCTTCATCAAATTCATTTTCAAGGTTAAGATTAATAAAACGCAATTGATTTTTACGCGGATTTATATCTTCATTTTCAAATTTTGCATTTGTAAAAATATTAATATCATTTAACTGTAATTTATTTATGTTACCTTCAATTCCGTAGATTGTCCCTTTGTTATTTTCCGATGCCTGCTGATTATCCGAATAACCAAAATAAGGAGTGATTTGAATTCTATTCATTGGATAAAATTTTGCATATAAAATTGCATCTAAATACGAGGCTTGATTAATATCAATCTTCCTGTCATCCGAATAAATAGAATGTTTTATTATAAAACCAGGCTGCAAAAATTGCGAAATTCTATAATCGGCAATAAAAGATAAATATTGTTCATCTTTTACATTATTAAAAGAAGTTTTATTTATGGTTGATGTATAATTTTCCTTAATACCCCAAAAGAAATTATTATTTCTGGATGAATAAATAAACTCAGTATTTAAAATGTAAGTATTAAGCTGTTTGTTAAACAAATTATTTAGTTTGTTTTGAAGATAATCGGATTGTGAAAAATTTGAACTATCGCGAGGAGTTGTCTGCCCAAAAACAGAATGGGCAGATAACAAAAAAAATAAAAAATAAATATAGATTCGGCAGTTTTTCATTAATCTATTGAAGTTTCATAACAAATATTATAAAGTAAAAACATCTCCGCGTGCAGGTATTGTAACATTTTTAAAACCTATTTCATTTAATCTTATTTTATATTTATCCTGTTGGTCACGGTCGCCATGGACTAAAAACATATTCTGCATTCTACTTTTATCAAATTGATTGACATATTCAATAAGTTCGTTGCTATCGGCGTGAGCTGAAAATGAGTTCATTACAATAATTTCTGCATTTACTTGACGTTCATCGCCAAATATTTTAACAAGTTTTTCTCCTTCAATAAGTCTTTTACCAAGTGTTTCTGCTGCAGAATATCCAACCATCAAAATAATGTTATTAGGATTTTCAATATTATTGCTTAAATGATGTAAAATTCTTCCTGCTTCGCACATACCTGAGCTGCTAATAATAATACAAGGCTGCCTAACTTCGTTTAGTCTTTTCGAATCAGCAACATCCGTAATATAATGAAGTTCGTTAAAACCAAAAGGATCATCATGTTTAAGCATAAATTGAGATGTTTCCGAATCAAAACATTCGTAATGATTTCTAAATATCTCTGTTGCATTTACAGATAGGGGACTATCCACATAAACAGGTATTTTTTTTGCCTTTTTAGAGGCAAAAATTTGATTTATTTCATAAACAAGCTCTTGAGTTCTACCTACGCTAAAAGCGGGAATAATTATTTTTCCGTTTCTTTCATTAGCTTTATTAATAACATCAGCTAACTTATTTTGGCTATTTAGCGGTGTATCATGAAATCGGCCGCCATAGGTCGATTCGCAAATAAAATACTCAACATCGGGTATTTTTTCGGGATCTTTGAGAATTGGCATATTTTTTCTGCCTAAATCGCCGGAATATCCAAAATTTATTAATCTTCCGTTTTCATTTATTGACAAAAATACAATGGAAGAGCCTAATATATGACCTGCATCAAAAAAAGTAACTTTTATTCCGTCTTTAATTTCAAACTCACGATGATAATTTACACCTACAAATTGGCTCATTGTTTGGCGTACATCTTGTTCGTTGTATAATATTTCAAATGAATTTTTGCCCTGTTTTTTACGTTTTTTGTTAACATATTCTGTATCTTTTTCTTGAATATGTGCACTATCCAATAGCATTATCTGGCATAAATCGCGAGTGGCAAATGTTGAATAGATATTTCCTCTAAAACCACGCCTTACTAAAGACGGAAGATTACCGGCATGGTCAATATGAGCATGCGAAAGAACAATAAAGTTGATTTCTTTCGGATCGAACATATCAAAAGTACGGTTTAATTCAAATGATTCTTTTCGTTTACCTTGATATAATCCGCTGTCTAATAAAAAAGTGTACCCGTTTGCCCTTATTAAATGCATTGAACCGGTTACAGTTTGTGCGGCACCAATAAATTCAATTTCCATATAATTATCCTTATCAAATAAATAATATAATTATTTAATATAACCAATTCTATGCACAATAAAAACCATTAAATCATATACTTTATAACTAAAAAACCCCCAATCAACAAAACTGTAAATCCAATTGCCAATAAATCAAAATATTTGTCAATAAATTTTTTAATCTGAGGTCCATATTTCCAAATTAAAAACGCAACTAAATAAAACCGAGCACCTCTGCTTAATATTGAAGCCAATACAAACAAAAAGATATTAATTTGGAAAGCACCACCTGTTACAGTAAATACTTTATAAGGAATAGGTGTAAATCCGGCAGTAAAAACTATCCAAAAATTCCATTGGTCATATAAACTTTTTACATCATAAAATAGAGCAGTATTAAAACTTGGAATATTATTAAAAAAGAACATTGCAACGCCTGAAAACTGATTAGGCCCGCTCCACCAAACATAATATCCTATCGCATAACCTAAAAGTGCCCCTAAAACAGAAGCAATTGTACAATTAGCAGCTAATTTAAAAGCCTTATTACGGGCACCTAAAACTAATGCAATTAATAAAGCATCAGGCGGAATAGGGAAAAAAGATGATTCTGCAAAAGATAAAATAAAAAGTGCAATCGCTCCATAAGGTGTTTCAGCCCAATGGAGTACCCAGTCGTACAAACGTTTTAATGCTTTCATTCTAACTCATTTTAATTAAAGTTGTAAAAATACTAAAAATTGCTTTAATAAATAGGTCAAAATATTTAAAATTTTAGTTAAATCTTTTTTATTTAATTAATATTATATATTTTAACCAGTTGCAAATAAATTGAATTGTTTTAATAAAAAAATATTTTTTAACGAGCTAATGAGTTATATTATGGAAACAAAAGCACCAACAAGATTGCTATCGTTAGATGTTTTTAGGGGTATTACCATTGCGGGAATGATTTTAGTTAATAACCCGGGTACTTGGGATACAATTTATCCACCTTTAGAACACGCCGCATGGCATGGCTGTACGCCAACAGATTTAGTATTCCCGTTTTTTTTATTTATTGTTGGTGTTGCAATAACTTATGCTTTATCTAAAAAGAAAGATGCTGGAGAAGATCAAACAAAGTTAATATTAGGAATAGCCCGAAGAGCAGGAATGTTAATATTTTTAGGTCTGTTTATGGCAGCTTTTCCAAAATTTGAGTTAGGGGTTTTAAGATTTCCGGGTGTTTTGCAAAGAATTGGGCTTGTATATTTAATTACATCCGTTCTTTTCTTAAAAATAAGCATAAAACATATTGCTTATGTTGGTGCTGCTTTGTTAGTATTATATTGGTTTTTAATGTCATTTATACCAGTACCGGGAGTTGGCTATCCAAATTTGATTGCAGGAAAAAATCTTGCTTCGTGGTTTGATTGTATATTTTTATCGGGCCATATGTGGTCGGCTACAAAAATATGGGATCCTGAAGGTTTATTAAGTACAATGCCGGCTATATCAACAGCTATTTTAGGTATATTGACCGGTAATTGGCTGCGTAATAAAAAAGTTGAAGAAGGTGCAAAAATTGCTACACTTTTTACTTATGGTTGTATAACTTTGCTTGCCGGTTATATTTGGAGCGGTTGGTTTCCTATTAATAAAAGTTTATGGACAAGTTCGTATGTATTATATACCGGCGGATTGGCAATGTTGTTTTTAGCCTCATGTTATTGGCTTATTGATGTTAAAGGCATTAAATGGTGGACAAAACCTTTTGTTGTTTATGGTATGAACGCAATTACAGTATTCTTCCTATCAGGTTTAGTTGGTAAATCGATGTCGTTGTATACTTGGATTGCTGCTGATGGAACTGAAATATCGTTAAAGGGTTATTTGTTTCAAAATATGTTTTTAAGCTGGTTAGATCCAATAAATGCATCGTTAGCCTGGGCTATAACTTATATTTTAATTTGGCTTGGATTAATGTGGATTTTATACGCAAAAAAAATATTTATTAAAGTTTAGTATAGATAACATTTAAGTAATAGAAAGGTAAAAATCTTTCTATTACTTGATTTTTATTTAAAAATATCATAATATTAGTTTTTAATTAGAGGCGGTGTTATGAGAAAAATATTTACAACCATTTCCCTTATTCTGCTTATTTCAGTTGCACAAAATTTTGCCCAAGTTACAAATTTTAACTTGGATGAATATCGATTGTTTTTTCAGCAGCATGAAAACATGACCTATTCTCAGATAACAGATTTACACCAATCCGGATTATTCAATTCAAATTCACTTAATTTATGGGACGGTTCGTTATATAGCGATACTATAGCACAAAAATATAGCTTAACCAATTATGAATTAAATTTAGTTAGATTAAAAGGTTTTGGGGTTACCGAAAGATTGGCCAAAGGAACATTTATGGAACAATTTGCAGATATATTCCATAAAGATCTGCCGGTTTTTATTTCTACTGATGCTATTCTACACGCTTTTCATCAATCGTACGATAGAATTTTAAAAGATTGTGAAGTGGGGGATTTAATTCCAAGAATTACATTATTATTAAATAATATGAAAGATCAGATTCCGGTTTTGGAAGCAAGATACATTAATAATAATGTGATGCTGCAAAGATTAAAAGATTTGGATTTTTATATTGGTGTGCCAAGAAAACTGTTGAATGAAAACGCCCAACCTTATTATGTTGGTAATAACGCTATTATTGATACTTTTGTTGCTTATGTTTATGCCGAACAGGTGGAAGAAGTTCAGTTTTTATCAAATACTTATAGAAAAATTGATTTTAGCCAGTTTAAACCACGAGGTCATTATACCGATGAAATGTATCCGGAATTAAAAAAATATTTTAGGGCTTTAATGTGGCTTGGAAGGACTGAATTGTATTTAATTGAACCTAAAGGGGTTTTTAATCCTCCTGATTTTAAAGATGTACAACGCCAGACTATTGTTTCATTTCTAATGCTTGAATTAATTAATTTAGCGGATAATACAACCACATACAATAATATTGAAGAGATTATCAACTTTTTTGTTGGTTATCAGGATAATGTTACCATAAATAACTTGTTAGAAATTAAAGCTGAAATTAATTTTGAAAATGCCGGATATTTGACTGATTCATTGGCTATGGTTAATTTTCAAAATATATTGGCTCAAAAATCGTATGCAGGGCAAATGATTTTAAGTCAAATTTTAGTTAGCAACGGCATTTCGGGCGATTCAATTAAACCGGCCTCTGCTTTTATGTTATACGGGCAGCGTTTTGTTGTTGATTCGTACGTAACAGGCAGTGTAGTTTATGATAAAATTAGAGTAAACGGAAACGCAGTACGAAGAATGCTTCCATCTCCTCTTGACGTTTTGTTTTCACTTGGTAATGATGCATCGTTGCAATTATTGCAAAACGAAATTAACTTATATGGATATTCACAAAATTTGGCATCCCTAAGATATTTAATTGATTCATATCAGGAAGATTTTTGGAATTATTCGTTTTATAATTCGTGGTTAAAAGCTATAAAAACCCTTAACCCGCCGACTGGAAGAACAAATTTACCTGCATTTATGCAAACCGGTGCATGGTGGCAGGAAAAAATGAATACACAGTTGGCCTCATGGGCAGAATTAAGACACGATAATTTGTTATATGCAAAACAATCATATACCGGTGTGCCAATTTGCTCATATCCATATAGTTATGTTGAACCTTATCCATATTTTTATTTAACATTAAAGGATGTTGCTGCACGAGCTATTGATAAATTTGCCACATTGCCATTTTCTAATCAATACGCTAAAGAAAAAGTTATTAACTATTTTGGGCATCTCAAAAACGTTAGTGATACATTAGCAGCAATTTCTCAAAAAGAACTTGACGGAACTATATTAAATGAAGCAGAAACACTTTTCTTAAAACAAATGATACGGGTTGCTAATGTTGGATGTACTACCGGATATGATGGATGGTATACAAAATTATTCTACGAGGAATTGACAACAGCCGCATTATTTGAACCGAATTACATTATTGCCGATTATCATACTTCACCTGCTGATGAAAGTGGTGCAATGGTTGGATGGGTTAAACATGCAGGAACAGGAAAAGTAGATATGCTTGTTACTGCTGTTACAATGCCCGATAATCAGGTTTGTGCTTTTATAGGGCCTGTTTATAGTTTTTATGATTATTTAACAACTGGTTTTTTACGTTTGACCGATGAAGAATGGAAAGATCAATATTTAAACTTGGCTTTAAGGCCGGATTGGGTTAACATATATTTAGCAAATAATATTGGTGAAACAAGGGGACCGGGAACAAACCTTTTAACATCAGTTGAAAATAATGATAATAAAATTGAAGTTCCAGACTATTTAGTTGCACAAAATTACCCAAATCCTTTTAATGCTACAACCCTAATTAATTTTTCTATACCTTATTCTTCACAAAATTCAAATACCGAATTATCCATTTATAATATAAATGGAGAGATTATAAAAAATCTTATTAATGAAAATTTGCAAAAAGGAAATTATGTAATAAGATGGGATGGTACAAATAATTTAGGTGCTTTAGTAGCCAGTGGAGTGTATTTTTATAATTTAAAATGTGGAGCTTTAAGCTTAACTAACAAAATGATAATGATCAAGTAAAAAAAATAATGCAATTTAATAAAAAAAACCACAAATAATTTTGTGGTTTTTTTTTGTTTTAACTTATTTTTAACTTAGATTTACATAACAAAAAAAATCATTCTTGACAAAGTTGAACAAGTCGTTTTCATATAAATTTATTAACTATTTTATTATCATTTTACTGCTTTTAAGCCAGTATAATACTACATTTTCGCAATCCAAACTGAATCTTAAACAAATTTTAGAGTTTAAGTTAACTTCGAATAGATTAATAAATGATTATTATTTAAGTACTTATAATAATAATCAACTAACAAGAGATGTTTCTGAAAAAAATAAATCTTCAATTTTGGCATCATTATCAATTGAAAGGTTTGATTATTTTTACGATGACATAAGTTATATTAAAATAAATTACAGCAGATATCTAATAATTGATATTGATAATATCCTTTGCTTACGGGCACCGCCGGATATTTCATTCTGTTAATCAATTAAACAAATTTAAAAAATACAGAGACTAAAATGCAAACCACACTTAATATATTATATTTGATTTTTATCTCGACTATAATATCGTTTTTTGTTGCTTTATTAATAAAAGTGACAATGATTATACTAAGGTTTTTTGATAAAAAGAAAAATAAAAAACAAAACGAGCAATATTTTTCCGCTCAAAATATTGAAAAAATTCAAAAAGATGCTGGTGGTACAAATCAGGAACATGAAACTGAAGCTGTTATCAGTTTGGCCCTGCATATGTATCTAAACGAGCAAGATGATTATGAAAAATTAAAATTAACAATTCAAAAAATAGTAAAGCCATATTCTCCTTGGAGTTCCAAAATTTATGGCTTAAGAAATTATCCCAAAAATTAAGAGATTAAGAGCTTACAATGAATATTAATGATTTAGCGAATATGTTTCAAGGTGTATCGACTCTTTTTAGCGGAGATGTAGTGGTTGCAATTACAAGAGTGTTTTTGATATTTCTTGGCTGCGCACTTGTTTATCTTGGAAAAAAAGAAGTATTAGAACCTTTATTGATGATCCCTATGGGTATTGGAATGGCTGCAATAAATTCCGGCGTGCTAATAATGCCAAACGGAGTACAAGGAAATTTATTTGTTGACCCAATGCTTACAGATACAAACCAGTTGATGAATGTGATGCAAATAGATTTTTTACAGCCAATTTATACACTTATGTTTAGTAACGGATTAATTGCCTGTTTTGTTTTTATGGGTATTGGTGTTTTGTTGGATGTTGGTTACTTGCTTGCGCGTCCTTTTTTAAGTATGTTTTTAGCCTTATTTGCCGAGCTTGGTACTTTTGTTACGGTTCCCATTGCAATTGCAATGGGCTTAAAACCGGGTGAAGCTGCTTCAATTGCTATGGTTGGCGGGGCGGATGGTCCAATGGTTCTTTTTACTTCGTTAAGTTTAGCAAAAGATTTGTTTGTTCCAATTACTGTTGTTGCATATTTGTATCTTGGATTAACTTACGGCGGTTATCCTTATTTAATTAAATTAATGGTACCTAGACGAATAAGAGGTGTTCATACGGTAATTAAAACCAAAGAAAAAAATATTTCCGCAAATCAAAAATTAACTTTTGCCGTTGTGGCATGCGTGTTATTATGTTTGTTATTTCCTGTTGCTGCTCCGTTATTTTTCTCGTTATTTGTTGGTGTGGCGGTAAGAGAAAGCGGTTTAACACATCTTATTGATTTTTTGAAGGGGCCTCTATTGTATGGCTCTACATTTTTGCTGGGAACATTGCTTGGTGTTTTGTGCGAAGCCCATTTATTGTTGGATCCAAGAATCTTTTTACTTCTGATTTTGGGTATTACTGCTTTGTTATTTTCAGGAATCGGTGGTTTAATAGGCGGTTATATTATGTATTTTGCAACTAAAGGAAAGTTTAATCCGGTTATTGGTATTGCCGGTGTAAGTTGTGTTCCTACAACTGTTAAAGTTGCACAAAAATCTATTAAAGAAGTAAATCCCGATGCATTTATTTTGCCTATTGCAATTGGAGCTAATATAAGCGGTGTTATTACAACTGCTATTATTACCGGTGTTTATATTCGACTTATCCCTATTCTATTTAAGTAATAAAATATTAGGTTTTGGTTTAAAAAGGAGCTGTACTACAGCTCCTTTTATTTTGGGGAATGCTGATACCAACAAAATAAAAGTATTAAATCGATTTTCTCCTTAGCAATATAAACATCATATAGATATTTATTCCCAACAATAAAAACAATCGTAAACAATACATTATCCAATAAAAATACTTTTAATTACCCTTGAAATTTATAAAATATTGTTATAATTTATAAAAGGGAATGTATTAGGATGGTTAAATATTTTCCGTTTGTTAAATTTTATTCTGGAGATTAATATGAAGATGTTATACTGTGTATCGGTAATTATAAGTATATTTTTGCTTATATCCTGCGGGGTTACTGATAATGAAAACAATGACCAAACAATAAGCAAACCTGGCAGAAGAGATTATGTTTGGCAAACCGATATTGTATATGGGCAAAATAGTCAAATTTATTCCATGTGGGGAAGCAGTTCTGATAATGTGTGGATAGTAGGGTATTCAACTTATGTTTTTATTCCTCAAGTTTGGCATTTTAACGGAAGCAATTGGGATTGGTGTAGTAATACTCCCAATGATATGTATGCCAATTGTATTTTTGGTATTGATGAATCAAATATTTGGATTGGTGATGATAAAGGCGGAATATATTTCTATAATGGCAGCACATGGGTAAAAGATTTTCAGTATAACGATGCAAATCTTGAATTTTTGAAATTTAATAAATTATGGGGAAGTACACGTTCTAACTTGTATGCTGTAGGAACTGCTTCGGTAAAAGATTCGTTTAATGTTTATAGAAGCGTTGTACTGCATTATAATGGAGCCAGCTGGGAGGAATTATTTAAGGGAAAAACGTCACTGCAGTATTTTAATATTATTAAATATAAATCCAATTTATATTTGGCCGGATATCTTCGCGATAGTGATGATAAAAATTATTATGTAATTGATGAATATAAAAATGGTAGTATTAATGAAATTTATAAAGCCGAATCCAATATTATTGGCAGAGTGAATATTGAACTTATTGGCGGCGAGTTATATTTTATGATAGGAAAAAGTTTGATGAAATATAATGAATCTGGTTTGACGGAGTTTTTAAGGGTTGAAAATGTAAATTATGATTATTATGCCTGTGGAAGGAATGAAAATGATATATTTTTTATTATGACAGATGGGATCATGCATTACAATGGAACAGATATTCAATACATTTATAACTTGCCAACCAATGGGAGCAATATTAGCGGCAAAGTATCTTTGTTTAAAAATGATATTTTTATTGTTGGTTCCAGATATGCTTTAGGTTACGAAATATCACAAGTTTTGCATGGATCTTTTTCAAATTATGCAAAATAACGAATAAAAATTTTATTGATGGATCCGTAACTACGCTTTATTTAGGCACAATATATTCCCAAAGAAAAATATTTAATCTATAGATGTACCGCTAATTTTGCAGCAGAGATTATTATTTTCCGAATTCCTTTGTTAATATTTTGCATTAGTAAATTTAATTGTATTTATTAAATTCTATTAATAATATTATTTTAAAATCAGGCCTAAAGGCCGAGTTGAGCAGTTGTTATCCCCATGCCCTAAAGGACGTGGTTATTTAAAATCCTTATAACTTATTATAAATAATGCGATAATGTTATTATATCTCCCCGTTTAAATAACCCCAGTATTCATGCTGGGGGCTGGCGGAATAGATATAACGGGCTTTAGCCCTGATTCTTTTCCTCACTTTTTGGCTTAGGTGATTAACAATATCAAACTATTATTTTTTTAGCAAAATCTTTGGTTATCAAATATTTTGTGTGTTTTTATTATATATCAACAATAATGTGGTATTTCTTGATTATGACAAAGGGTATTAATTTTACTAACATCTGTTTGATATGGAGAAAAATCCCGTGCCTATATATGCACATAATTTAATATTACAATTAACTTGTAAACCGTTACATCATAATATATTAAAAGTATTTGTTGTGCCTAATTATCGGAAGTTACGGATGGATAAATACAAAGGAAAAATTTGCCTTAACAAAAGTATTTATAAAAATAACATTTTTTGAATAATTACTCAATTACAAACATTTTACCGGGTAATTGTCTAACTACTCCTTTAAACTCTAATCCAAGCAAATTTACCAAACAATCGGAAGTGCTCAAATCAGTTTCATTAGCTATATTATCAATATGTTTAGGTAAAGTACACAAAGTATCGTAAATCTTTTGTTCAAATAAGGTTAAATCAATAATCGGTTTAATAATTTGTTTTTTTGATTTTGAAAAGTTCTTGAGGTTTAGTTCAATTAAAATATCTTGGGCATTTGTTATTAGTTTGGCTTCACCTTTTTGAATTAACAAATTAGTACCTTCGCTTTGGGGCGAAGAAATATTACCGGGGACGGAAAATACTTCTCTGCCTTGATCTAACGCAAAACGTGCTGTCTGCATTGCTCCGCCATTTAAGCGGGTTTCAATTACAATAGTGCCAAGAGATAAACCCGAAATAATTCTATTCCGTTTTGGGAAATTTTGAGGATCAGGTTTGGTGCCTAATGGATATTCCGAAATTATTAGTCCATTTTGACTAATTAGACTAAACAATTTTTTATTTTCCGGAGGATAAATTATATCCAGACCGGAACCAATTATTGCAATTGTTTTTCCGTTGTTAGCTAAACAAGTAGTATGAGCAATTGAGTCAATTCCGCGTGCTAATCCGCTTACAATGGTAATTTGCTGTTGGGATAGTTCTTTAGAAATTTTTTCAGCTATCAATTTACCGTATGCCGTAGGAATTCGTGTTCCAACAACTGCCAGACAGTCGCTATTTAATAATTCAATATTGCCGCAATAATACAATAAAATTGGGGGAGAGTAAATTTTTTTCAAATATTCAGGAAAATTATCATCCCAATAAGTTAATATCTTACCGCCAATCTGATCTAACTTTGTAATTTCCTGCTCGGTAGAAGATAAAAAACTTCCATAATTTGCTTTGGCTGAATAAATCCTTTGTGCCAGAATTGAACTTATATTTTCAACTCTCATTAATGAATTTAAGGGAGCACGTAAGATTTCATCAAAAGAATTAAATTTAGAAAACAGGTTAAGAAGTTTGCCCGGGCCAACGCCCTCAACTGAAAGTAATAATTTTAATTTTGCAATCTTTTCAATATTAATTTCTTCGGCAGGCATAAATTATTTATTCGGGGATATCAATATCATCAACATTAGCAATAATCATAGTATTGGCGGGTGAATTTTTATGGCCAAGAATTTGTTGAACAGCATCGCCTTCTTGAGCGACCAATACAGTATCACCAATACCGCTATCAATTAAATCTAACGCAATCCAATCCTTCGAGCCAATAAAGTTTCCTTCCAAATCGATAGCTTGAACAAGCAACAATTTTTGAGACACCAAAAATTTATCTTTTTGAGTTGAAACTATATTACCTTTAATTTTGGCCAGAAACACTCTTTACTCCGCAGTTTTTTCGGGTTCGGAATTGGTTTTCTTTTTACCAAAAAATAAAATTGAAGCAGGTATTAAAACAAAATAGGCAATAATTAAAACAATAGGGGATAAAGTTAAAGAAATGGGATTGTCCCATGGACCTTTTGTCATTAAAATAAATCCAAAAGTAATAACAACAATTGATACAATTGTTAAAATTATATTTGTTTTTGTCCAATAGTCTGAAAAAGGATCTTTAGCAACAGTTTTAGAAACTTTTGTAGTAGTACGTTTTACTTTTGACATAATATTTCCAACAATTATTAAAAAAAGCCCATCTAAAAAAATGGGCATAAAAACTTAATATTGAAAACAAATTTAACTAATAAATAAACAAATTAAAAATTATTTATTTATTTGATAAACAATCTTTCGTATAGTATCAAATTGAAGATAAGGATATTCATTTCTAAGAGCATCGATTGCGTCTGAGGCACTCAATTTATCATCCCTCAAATTCTTAAACTTCCTTCTAATGATGTAATCGCGAACAGATTTTTCATTAATTAATCCTTTACTTTCCAGAAGTTCATATACATCGTCAGTTATTAAATCTGATAAAGGATTTAGTCTTTCTTCATTACTGATAGGGCTTAACATGTTTTTCCCCTTTATTTTATTAATGAATAATAATTAATAAAGTAACAGTATCGCGATAATCCTCCGGAAAATAAATTTTTATTTATAACAAAAATATGTATTAATTACAATTAAAAGCAATAAAAAACAATATGGTTCCAAATTTTTACCACTTTTCAAAACAAATATACAAATAAATTTAAGTAAATATTTAAAATTTTTACAGCTTATGATACAAATCACCTTTTAACCCAAATTTATTCAATAAAATGCATAAAAAAATGAAAAACATGTATTAATTTGATTTCAAATTAATTATTTTAAATTAATTGAATATAAATTTAGGTTTAATAATTAAAAGTAAATTACATATACAAGTTTTAGTAAGTGTTTTAAGCCTGCTATTAATTTTTTATTCGTTTGGTTATGTTTTTATTTATTGGAAATTAAATAAGACATTTAAACAAACCGGAATAGGAAAAGTACGTGAATTGGCTGCAATAAAATCCGTTAAAAATTTCAATTTTTTTAATCCGGTTAATAATAACCTGCCAAATAAAGAAATGTTAAACGTAATAAAAATTCATTATAGCTTAACTAAACAAAATTCCAAAAATATTCAATTTATAGAAAACAAAGAAATTAGATATTTTGGAGAAATGTTTGACATTATTAAAAAACGAAAGATAAATGATACGGTGTATTATTTATGTATTAGCGACAAAAACGAAGATATTCTTGAGAAGGCATTTTTAGAACAATTTAATAACGATAACTCCACCAATAGTAAAAACACCCCAATTAAAAGTTTATTAAAGGATTTTGAATTTGATTGGATGTTGCCAAATAGTAATTTGACAAGTATTAATATTCAAAGAACTAATCTATTTATAATATATCAAATAGTTTCAATTCAAAATGATTTTGAAGTTTTAACTCCGCCTCCCCAAAGTAATTGCCCCTGTTAATATCTCTTAATTTTCATTAATCCTATATTTTTATGTAATTATTTACATTTACATATTGTGGATTAATTTTTTCAAAATGTTTTTACCACATATTCTTTTAACAAAAAGAAGTTGGTTTGAATATTGTTGAAGGTGTTTTAAACACTTAAAAATTAAGATTTCAAATTAATTGCCATTTTCTCATTTCAATTGAAATTGAGATTATTGCGTTTTTCATTGATCTTATATGATTGCGTTATTAATTAAAAATTATTTTAAATAAAATATGGTTAAAATATGAAGATATATATAAAATTAAGTATTGTTCTATTAATTTTAATTACTAATATTAATGCTCAAGTTCTAAAAAACGAAGTAAAAAACGATACTTTAACTTATGTTGTAAACCCAATTACTGTTACAGCCACTCGATATATGGAAAATATTATTGAAATTCCTTATGCTGTTTCAATAATTGGAATTAATCAACTTTCAAATGTAAAAGGTTATGGTTTAGATGAAGTATTAAACAGTGTGCCTGGTGTTCTTACACAATCACGTGCAGGTACACAGGATGTAAGGATAGTAATACGCGGTTTTGGAGCCAGAGGATCTGGTGATAGATCTAATTCAGGTACATCAAGAGGTATTAGGGTGATGGTTGACGGGATGCCCGAAACTGAACCGGATGGAAGAACATCTTTTGATTTAATTGATTTAAGCGAAGCCACCAATATTGAAGTTATCCGTTCTAATGCTTCGGCATTATGGGGTAATGCCGCGGGAGGTATTGTTAATATTTCAACAGTCCCAAATATTAAAGGCTCATTCTTCAACTTAAAGGGATTTACAGGCAGTTATGGTTTTAATAAATATACTGTTAGTGCCGGAACAGAATTCCAAAACGGGCAATTATATGGGTCATTTTCGAAAAGTTTTTCGGATGGCTGGCGCGAACACTCTGCAAGTACAAGATCGGTAGTTAATGTCGGTTTTATATCAAATCTTTCCGATGTTACTAAACTTGGTGTTTTTGTAATTGGTTCAAGCAATTTATTCCATATTCCTGGTCCGTTAACAAAAGCTGAATATGATTCTAATCCCGAATTAGCAAACACTACATACAAAAATAGAGACGAGAGAAGATACAACCGCCTTGGAAGAATGGGAGTAACCTTTGATCATGAAATAAATGAAAACCACGAAATTTCATCAATGGTGTATGTTAATCCAAAATATTTGCAAAGATCCGAAAGAGGAACATTCCGCGATTTTACACGATACCATGTAGGCGGAAACATTGTTTACAGAAATAAATATAATTTTGGTGACAAAATTAATAATAGCTTTAGTGCCGGATTGGATGAAGCATATCAGGATGGAGCGATATTATTTTATTCATTATCAGCTACAAATGGCCGTGGTGGCACATTAAAAGACAATAAACGTGAAGGAGCTAATAATTTTGGCGCATTTGTACAAAATGAGTTAAAATTTGATGAGAAAGTAAGTTTAATTATTGGCGGCCGTTATGATAAAGTTACATATTATAGTGAAAGTTTTATTGATAACAGTTTAGGTTTACAAGATAAAGCTTTTGAGCATTTTACACCAAAAGCCGGTTTAACCTATATGTTTTCACCTTCGCACAGTGTATATTTTAATTTAGGAGGAGGAGTTGAAGTTCCTGCCGGAAATGAAACAGATCCTGCAACATCAGGTGAATATGCAATAAATCCATTACTTGAACCTATTGTTTCTACAACCTATGAAGTGGGTACAAAACAGGTTTTATTTTTAGGAAAAGAAAACATACTTCAATCAGCTTCGTATGATGTTGCAATGTACTATATTAATATAAAAAATGACATTATTCCTTATAAAGGCGGAAAATTTTATTTTACAGCAGGTAAAACACACAGAATGGGTCTGGAAGTTGGAACAAATTTACAATTTGCCCATGGTTTTTCAGTTGCTGCCGCTTTTACTTATGCTGAAAATAAATATGATGATTATATGGTTGATTCGGTTCATTATAATAACGCAGGAAAATTTGCTGATTATAAAGATAATAAAGTAGCAGGAATACCTGATATGTTCTATTCAGCTACATTAACTTATGCTCCGGAATTTTTATACGGTGCATTTGTTAGTTTTACTTTTAACGGTATGGGTAAATATTTTGTTGATGATGCCAACATTACCGAAGTTCCTTCATATAATATTATTAATGCAACAATTGGTACAAAAGATTTATGCTTAATAAAAAATCATTTAAGTGTAAAAGGCTTTTTTACAGTTAATAATTTAACTGATCAAAAATATGTAGCCTCGGCATTTATTAACCCTGATTTGGATTCAAATAAAAATCCAATATATATTGAACCGGGTTTACCGCAAAATTTAGTTTTATCCTTAAGTTTTGGAATAAAATAATAGTTTACTATAAAGTTGGTTGTTAATGTACAGGCTGTTTAATTCAAAATATTATACTGTATTTTGTTTTTAGACAGCCGTTTTTATTTTAAATTCATTAATAGCTAGGTATGTAATAGTTGAGTTAAGTCAAAAAAAAGAATATCTTTGTACTATTGTATTAATAAAGATTTAATTTTATGTTGAAATATTTTTTAACTTTTGTAGGTGCAGGTTTAGGCGGTTCGTTACGTTTATTTATGTCCAGTTATATAAATAAAATAATGCCTATTTATTTTCCAAATGGAACCCTTGTTGTTAATACTTTAGGAAGTTTTTTGCTTGGAGTTATTATATTTGGTTTTGATGAAAATAAGGTATTATCATCGGAATTGAAAATATTTTTAACTGTTGGTTTTTGCGGGGGATTTACAACTTTTTCCACATTTTCATTAGAAACAATTAATTTATTAAAAAATTCCGAATTTTTGCTTGGCGGATTAAATATTGTGCTTTCTTTGGTTTTATGTTTAGGAAGTATATATTTAGCGTACTTAATCTTTAGGTGATAATATGAAAAGTGAAAAGGAAGCAAAACTAATTAGAATATTTATTGGTGATAGTGATATGTTATCATCGGTAAATTTATACGAAAAAATTGTTGTTGAAGCACGCAAGTTAGGTTTAGCGGGCGCAACAGTATTTAAAGGAATTATGGGATATGGCAACAACAGCATTATTCATTCTGCAAAACTTCTCACAATTTCTTCGGATTTGCCAATGGTTATTGAGATAGTTGATGACATTGAAAAAATTGAAAAATTTATGCCTACATTGGACAAATTATTTGAAGAAGCGAACTGCGGCGGATTAATAACCTTAGAAAAAGCAGAAATTATTAAATATGTTCCTTCTAAAAAGAGATAATGTTGATTAATAAGCTGAAATATTTTATAGTTTGTTTATTATTTTATAATACTATTTTTGCACAAGGTTTTGTTTATAACGGGACGCAATTTTATAACGAAACTAAAAAATTTGTAAAAAGTCCAATTAAATGGAATGTTAGAGATTTAATTATTTTAAGCAGTATAACCGCTGGAACTTATGGTTTAACATTTGTTGATGAAGATATTAGGTATGAGGTCACAAAAGATAATATAAGTTATCAAAGTACATTTTTTGAATTTGGAAGAGTTTGGGGCGAGCCTTTTACCGCACCAATAATAGGAAGTATGTTTCTTATTCAAGGTTCAATTAATGAAAATGAAGCTAATAAAAGAATAGGTTATGAAATTGTTCAATCGTATACTTATACTGCAATAGTTACAGGCATGTTAAAAATATCGTTTGGCAGGGCACGGCCATATACAAATAAAAACGCATTAAATTTTAGCCCTTTTTCGTTTGACGGAGATGATTATTATTCCTTGCCTTCAGGACATTCATCTTTGGCTTTTGCTTTATCTACAACACTTGTTTTAAATAGTAAAAACACAATTGGAAAAATTGTTGCATTTATTCCGGCACTTTTAACTGTAACTTCACGAATTGCCTATAATAAACACTGGTTAAGTGATACTTTTATGGGATCGGCAATTGGATATTTTATTGCAAAATATACACACAATTTACATAAAAACCCTCAAAAGCAAGGCCTTGAAGTTTTTCAGAATCCTCCTTCTATCTTTATCTCAGTTCCTTTATTCTAATCAAAACTTGTCTTTTATTATTGACTATCAAATAGTTTAAAACTTTTGTATATTTAAAGCTGTTTAAAAATATTTTTGGTAAAAACGGTTTTTTCTTGATTACCGCATAAAAACACACAAAAACGATAATAATTTTCCCATATTAAAAATTTATATAAAATGAGTATTCAAAAAGAAATAGATAAACGAAAAACTTTTGCTATCATTAGTCACCCTGATGCCGGAAAAACAACTTTAACAGAAAAACTATTACTTTATAGCGGTGCAATAAATATAGCCGGTGCTGTTAAATCAAATAAAATAACAAAATCAGCCACATCCGATTTTTTGGAAATTGAAAAACAACGCGGAATTTCTGTTGCAACATCAGTTCTTTCATTTAATTATAATGGTTGCAAAATAAATTTGCTTGATACACCGGGACACAAGGATTTTGCTGAAGATACTTATCGTACGTTAACTGCGGTTGATAGTGTTATTTTAGTTATTGATTGTGTAAAAGGTGTTGAGGAACAAACTGAAAAATTAATGAATGTTTGCAGAATGCGGAATACTCCAGTAATTATATTTATTAATAAACTTGATAGAGAGGGAAGACCTCCTATTGAATTGTTGGATGAAATTGAAGCTAAGCTGGATATTAACACCAGACCAATGACATGGCCGCTTGGTATGGGTGTTAGTTTTAGAGGCGTTTATAATATTTATCAAAATACATTTAATTTTTTCTTTTCCAATAAAACAAAAATTGAAGATGAAGTTAAAACCTTTAACGGATTAGATGATCCCGAATTACATGAGTTGTTTGGTCTTGATGCAGTAAAACTAAAAGAAGAGATAGAATTAATTGATGGAGTTTATCAAAACTATGATGCAAAAAAATACTCAGACGGGAACCTTTCTCCTGTATTTTTTGGAAGCGCATTAAATAATTTTGGTGTAAAAGAATTATTGGATACATTTGTAAGTATTGCACCATCTCCACGTTCGCGAACAACCACAGATGGTGAATTACAGCCTGATACTCCGGAATTTAGCGGCTTTGTGTTTAAGATACAGGCAAATTTAGATCCGCGCCATAGAGATAGAATTGCATTTTTAAGGGTATGTTCCGGTAAATTTGAAAGAAATAAATTTTATCATCATGTCAGGTTAAACAGAGATATTAAATTTCCTAACCCCGCAAGTTTTATGGCCCAAAGCAAAAACCTTATAGAGGATGCTTATCCGGGTGACGTAATTGGTTTGTACGATTCAAACATATTCAAAATAGGGGATACTTTAACAGAAGGCGCAAAATATATGTTTAAAGGAATTCCACGTTTTTCACCTGAAATATTCAGGGAATTACGTAATACCGATCCATTTAAAACAAAACAACTCGAAAAAGGTGTAAGTCAATTAACAGATGAAGGGTTGGCTCAATTGTTTATCCACAGCTATGGCAACAGAAAAGTAATTGGTGTTGTTGGCGAATTACAATTTGACGTTATTAAATACAGATTATTACACGAATTTGGTGCCAGCTGCGATTTTGTTCCTTATAACTTTTACCGAGCCTGCTGGGTAAAATACACTAACGAAGAAGATATTGACGAATTAAATCGTCTGCGTTCCAATAACCTATTTTACGATAAAAATAAAAACTTGGTTTATATTGCCGAAACTGAGTTTTCGTTAAATATGGCCAAACAAAAAAATCCAAAAGCTGAATTTTTGTTTAGCATTGAGCATAACGATCAAACTGTAGAAATAGAAAACGAAGGGTAATTTTTAATTATTAATTAATAATTATTATCTAATAAAGTTGATATTCAATAAATAAATACAATTAATTTGGGGGGTTCATCAAAATATTTTGTTTGTTTTTGATTTTTAATTATTAATAGCTTAAATTAATATAACAATAAAAATAAAAAAATATGCAATACCACAATATTACAATTAATGGATTTAGGGGAATTAAAAAATTAACAATTGAGAGTCTTAAACAGGTTAATCTTTTAGTCGGGAAAAATAATTGTGGTAAAACATCAGTTTTGGAAGCTATTTTTTTGCTTTCAGGTTTATCAAATGCACAATTACCTGGAAAGATTAATTCTTTTAGAGATTTACCTGTTTTATCGGATAATGATTTTGTTTATTTATTTTATGATATGAATTTTACACAACCATTATTAATTAAAGCAAATATTGGAAAAGAAGAAGAACGTATTCTGAAGTTGATACCCACTTTTAATACTCTAACAAATAATTATGATATATCAAATGGAAATAATCGGACAATTGAATCGAGTTTGTCCAATGTTGAATCCAAAAAAATTGATGGTTTGAGATTGGAATCTCTTAGAAGCGATAAAGAGCTACGCCGCAAACGCCCTTATTCCGAAATTCATATCGATAAAAAGGTTACTATTAATGTACCGCAACTTGTTAAAGAATTCAATTGTTCTTTTTTAACATCCCGATCAATGTTTTTGGATTTAGATAAAAATTTAGAAAAAATTATTATTGATAAAAAACTTAATGATATTATTTCTGTTTTACAAGAAATTGAACCTAAATTAATTGATATTAAAATTGGTGTTAACTCAATAATTTATGCCGATATTGGTTTAGCCAAATTAATTCCATTAAATCTTATGGGAGATGGTATTAGGCGAGTTTTATCTTATATTGTTACAATGTATATATTAAAAGATGGTGTTTTATTAATTGATGAAATAGAAAATGGTTTACATCATAGTTCTGTAAAATCTTTATGGAAGGCTATATTTGCTGCTGCTATTAAGTTTAATGTACAAATATTCGTAACAACACACTCTTATGAATGTGTAACTGCATGTTTGGAAATAACTAATTTGGAAAAATCAAAGAATGATTTATTGCAATTATATAGATTGGAAAAAAAAGATGAAAACACCCAAGCAATAAATTTTTCTTACGAAGATTTAAAAACTTCAATTGAGAACAATTGGGAAATTTGGTAGGGTATGGTCAGTAGTGGTGCTGAAAGGTTAGAGATAAGCTCTAAAAAGCTATTATTAGTTGAAGGAAAAGATGAGGAAAATTTTTTTCAGGCTTTGCTTTCAATAATGGCTTATGATAATAAAATTCAAGTGATAGGTGTTTCGGGAAAAGGAAATTTTAGTTCGAAGTTTAATACGTTGGTTAAAGCTCCTAATTTTAGTGATGTTGAATCAATTGGTTTTGTTAGAGACGCTGATAATAATGCCAAAAGTGCATTTGAGAGTATCTGCAGCGTTTTGAGAACTAAGAACTATGTCGCACCAATTTCTTCTGGTTTATATTCAAATGGAAATCCACGAATAGGTGTTTTTATTATGCCTGATAATAAAAGCTGTGGAATGCTTGAGGATTTGTGTCTACAGTCTATTAAGAATTTGCCAATTAATGATTGCATTAGTGATTTTATTGGTTGTATACCTAATAAAGATAAAAGTTTCGAATCATCGAAATCCAAAGTACAAATCTATTTATCTTCTAAAACTCCAATTGTAAATAATCTAGGTCTTGGTGCGCAAAAAAAATACTGGGACTTTGATAATCCATGTTTTAATGAAATAAAAGAATTTATCAAAAACCTCACCGTTTAACCCAATCTGTAATATCAAATTAAATTATTTCATTTTCTTACCATTTTAATTAAATTATTTGTATTTTCTATCGATAATAAATTAATAAAACTTAATAGGTTATATATGGATAATTTACCCAAAATACTTTTAGTTGAGGATTTACAAGATACTATTAAAATTATAAAAAAGATGTGTGAGGGGACATATATAATTGATAGTGCCGGATTTATTGAAGAAGCTTTAGAAAAAATATCCAACAATGTTTACGATCTTATTTTAATGGATATAAATCTAAAGCAGCCAATGGATGGTATTATGCTTGCCAAAACATTAAAAGAACAAAAAATATTTGTTGATAAACCAATTATTGCTTTTACCGCTTATTTTATGACAGATGATCCGGAAAGTTTAAAAGATGCAGGACTTGATGGTTTTATTCAAAAGCCGGTTTTAAAGAAAGAACTTTTAAAAAGAATTTCAGAATATCTAAATAATATTTAATTTATTGAGGAAACAAAAATGAGGAAAAAAAATGCTGAACAATTGTTTGTTCAAAATAGCATTTATAACGATTTCCCGGCAGTAATGTTCCTTTTGCAAAATAACGATTCATATAAAATTTTGTTTGTTACCTCAAATATTAAAGAATATGGATTTGATCAAAAATTGCTCTTAAAAAACGAATTTCACTTTACTGATCTATTAATTCCCAAAGATAAACAACGGTTAATTGAATATATTAAAAAAGACAAATTTAATTTTGATGGGCTTGATGTATGTATAATAAACAATAATAAAAAGACATTTTGGGTAAAAATATTAGTTAAAAAAATTATTGATTTAGAAAACAGAAAAGAATTATTACAATTTATTATATGCAATATTACTACTAATAAAAAATCCGAGTTAATTATTAAGGAAAATTTTAATTTCTCGCAAATAATACTCGACTCGATTCCAACCCCAATTTACTACAAAGATAAAAACGGGATAATGTTAAGTTGTAATATGGCGTTTGAGAAGTTTGTCGGAATTTCTAAATTCAATTATCTGAATAAAAAATGGAATAAATTACACGCAAAAAAAATAAATCTAAATTTTTTGGAAAATGATGAAGAAATCTACAAGAATACTGTTACAATACAAACCGAAGAGATTATAAAAAGTAAAAACGGCAAATGTAAATATTTCCGAGTAACCAAATCACCATTTTTAAATTCAAGTTGGGGCTTTGGTGGTTTTATTGGGGTGATACAAGATATTACTGCTGAAAGAGATATTTATAACAAAAGTAGGGAAAATGAAGAATTAACAAAAAAATCAGAAACTTTATTTAGAACTTTATGGGAAAATTCTCTTGATGGAATGAGGCTGGTTGATGAAAACGGTATAATGCTTTTAGTTAATGAAGCGTTTTGTAAAATGGTTGGTAAAAAGTCGGAAGAACTTATTGGAAAGAGGTTTACAAAAATATATTATGATGATTCGGATAAACTGGAAATATTCAAACAAAGGTATAATACCAATCAAATTAAAAGCCATTCGGAAGAAAAAGTAATTTTGTGGGATAAAACCGAATGTTGGATTGAATCATTAAATACTTATATTTCGATTGAACATACTCCGGTTTTAATATTAAGTGTATTACGAAATGTTACATCACGTCATTTAGTTGAGGATGAATTAAAACAACGAGTTGCAATTGAGGCACTTATTGCTAAAATTAGTTCAAATTTAATAACAATTGATCGAAGCGGCATTTACCAAGCAATAAATGAAAATCTTAAAATGCTTGGAGATTTTTTACATACAACATTTATTGGTGTTTTTCAAAAAACCGGAAATATGATAAAGTTGAATTATTCCTGGTACAAAAATACTGAATTTATTGGAAATTCATTTTTAGAAAATTACAAAATCCTTTCAAATTTAAAGATTTATAAAAAACTTCTTAATTCCGAAGTTCTGGTTTTGATTGAAGATGTTGAAGAAAATTTAAATATTTATAGAATTCAAAAAAATGATTTTCGAAAATATAATACAAAATCGGTGTATATTCTTCCAATTGTTTCGAATTATGAATTAAAAGGATATATTGGAATTGAATCGAACATTGAAGGGGAAAATTTAGAATTTTTTGAAATTACGCAGCTGGAAACAATTGCGAATGTTTTTGTTAACGCTTTAAAGCGCAAGGAAAATGACGACTTAATTGCCTCTGAAAAAGAAGAATTGGAAGTTACCCTAAAAAGTATAACTGATGGAGTAATGACTGTTGACAGAAATGATATCATTATTTCGATTAATAAAGCTGCTGAAAATATTATTGGATATACTCAGGAGGAACTGGTTGGAAAAAATATCAGGTATTTTTTGAACCTAATTTTTAATGATGATGAAAACAGATTAAAAGACGAAGCAATTAAATTTATGGAATTTATTAATCCTAATGATGAAAAAAGCGATTCGTTTAATATTGTAACTAAAAAGAAAGAAAGTTTAGTAATCAATATTAGTGTTAATAAGCTGCAAAATAAAAATGGTGATTTAACCGGATATATTTACGTAATTTGGGATTTGACAGAAAGATTAAATGTAGAAAAACAATTGGCTTTTTCACAAAAAATGGAATCTATTGGTCAGCTTGCTGCCGGGGTTGCTCACGAAATTAATACACCAATGCAATACATTAATGATAACAACCGTTTTCAAAAAGAAGCATTTTCAAAATTTAATGACTTTATTATGAAGTTGGAAGAAAAATTAATTACTACCAAAACTAATATGTCGGTTAAAATGCTAATTGAATGGTACCAAACTGTTAGAAAAGAACTTGATATTGATTTTTATTCTTCTGAAATTCCCAGTGCTATCGGACAATCGCAAGAAGGCATTGATAGAGTAATAAAAATCATTAAAGCCATGAAAGATTTTTCACATCCGGGACAAAAAGATAAAAATTATGCAAATATAAATAACTCTATCGAAGTTACATCCACTATTAGTAAAAACGAATGGAAGTATTTTGCAGATTTAAAATTGGAATTGTGTAACAATTTACCTGAAGTACTTTGTACTGTTGATGAGATTAATCAGGTTTTTTTGAATATCATTATTAATGCAGCCCATGCCATTGATGAGGCCATTAAAAGCGGTAAAAAAGAAAGAGGGTTAATTACAATTACTACTAAAAATTTTGCCGGATTTATTGAAATAATAATTAGTGATACAGGAAATGGTATAAAAAAAGAGAACCTTGATAAAATTTTTAATCTATTCTTTACAACAAAACCAGTGGGAAAAGGAACAGGACAAGGATTATCAATTGCACACGATATTATTGTAAATAAACATAGCGGTAAGATATTTGTTGAATCGCAAGTTGGAATTGGTTCAACTTTTATTATCCAATTACCTAAATAATAATTATTTTTATAAATTATTTTTGAAAACTTATGAAAAAAGTACTTTTTTTAGATGATGACCCCAATATTTTGAGCGGTATAATTAGATTGTTTCGCGGGAAATATGATATTTCGACAGCAACATCCGGCCAAGAAGCATTAGAGATAATTAAAAATAATGGACCCTTTGCAGTTGCTGTATCCGATTTTAGAATGCCCGAAATGGATGGAAACAAGTTTTTTTCGAACTTAAAAATGATTTCTCCTGATACTGTTCGTATAATGCTAACTGGATATGCCGATATTGATGCGGCCGTAGAAGCCATAAACGAGGGGAATATTTTTAGATTTTTAACTAAACCATGTGAAAATGAAAGGTTAAATAAAGCAATTGTTGACGGACTTGAGCAATATAGATTAATTATAAGTGAAAGAGAATTGTTTCAACAGACTTTACGTGGCGCAATTAAATTATTAATTGAAATATTGGATATCACGAATCCTTATGCCTTTTCTAAAGCTGTAAGATTGAGAAATATTGTAAAAAAACTTACTAAAACTTTTTCGGAAGATTTAAGTTATAAAATTGAACTTGCAGCATTATTATCTCAAATTGGGTTAATTTCATTGCCTAACGATATATTGGAAAAAATTGAACACAGCAAAACATTAACACTTGCAGAGAATAAATTATACACCTCACATCCCGAGGTTGGCGAAGCTTTATTAAAAAATATTCCAAGATTAGAATCAGTAGCCCAAGCAATCTCTTTGCAGTTAAAAAGGATAAATCCCGATCAATTTCCTCTAAATGAAAAAGAGGACAACGAAACCTATACTATTGCAAAAATATTAAAAAAAGCATTAGATCTAGATCATTTTTTGGAAGGGAAAAGAAAAGAAGAAGAAGCTCTTCAGCTAATTGAATTAAAAAAAGCGGTTTCCAAAAAAGAAAGATTAAATCAAGAGTATTTAAGAATATCTGAACTTAAACCAGGAATGATAATTGATTTGGATGTAGTGGATAAAGGAGGAGTTGTTTTAATTGGCAGGGGACAAGAAATTACACAGGTTATTAAATTACGACTTCATGGTTATTTAGAGCTTGGCAGAATACATAATTTAGTTAAAATAAAAATATAATTAAAAATTGTTTGAATTATGATTTTAAGTATTTTGATATGAACAATCAGAGAAGATAACAACGAAATATAAAATACTGACTGAATGATGACATAAAAAACATCCAATCAGTATTATAACTAAATCAAAATTTTAACAACCGCCAATTACACGTTTTTGTTTCTTTTCAACAGCACCGGCAGTTTTGTTCTTTTCAATTAACTGTTTAATCAAAATACTTGCTTTTGTTCTAAAACGGTATGTATCGGTTTCTTGTTTGTTATTAACAACACTTGGAGCCTTAAATTCAATAATGTTGTTTTTAAAATCAGATAACCCACCGACAAGTACCCGTAAATTTTTAAATCCTAATTCGGATGCAATAACAGCTATCTTTTTTGCAGATAGTTCGTCATCTGCAATAATTATCTTGGATTTGTGACGTAATGTTAATACCTGATTTGGCTCTTTTTCAAACAAATTATCAACTGTAAATAAAGTAGATTTTGGAAGATTAAATTTCTTAAATTCATCAGTAGATCTAAAATCGATAATTTGAATTTTTTTATCATTATCAATAATCCTAAAAGCCAACTCATCGGAAGTGATATAATTTAATTTGTAATTATTTACAAATTCTGTATCTTTTACTTTATCAAGCAAAGATTCTTTTCTATCGGTAAAAACAAAAGCCGAAACTGCTATTAACAATCCAATTGCACCTAATGAAACATAATAAGGAGTAAATTTAATTAAAGGTGATTTTACTTTATTAACTTTATTTTCAACAATAGATACAGCCCAAAAAGCTGAAACAGCAACAATTGCTAATAAAAAAGCAAATAACGACTGCGACATACCCAAAGTTGTAAAAATTTGCGGACTTCCTAAATTAGATGCTTTATATAATCCTTCAAAAAGGGGATAACCTTCGGCAAAAAATAGAACCCCAATTATACTTCCGCCTACAAATATCATGGCGTCTATTTTACCAATTGCGGCCGCGCAAACACTTGTACCGGGGCAAAAACCGCCAATAACAAATCCAAGTCCCATTATTAAACCGCCAACAATAGCCGACCACAAAAAAGTTGGATTAATATAAACAAGATTCATATCGAGGTAACCGAAATGAGAAAGGGCTAATACACCAATCATAGCAACGGTTCCGGCAGTAAAAAATACTCGTAAAACTGTAAAATCGTATCCGTAAAACAAACCTACAAGTTTCTTTGAAGTTGAAAAACCTGCCTGTTCTAAAATTGCCCCGAATAAAATACCAATAATTAAAGCAACAATAAAATTTAAATCATTTCCAATTATATCAGGAACTAATGGTCCCATAGTTAATTCTCCTGTTTAAAGCCAAAGTTTTCTAAAAAAGTATGCAAAAGCATACGCACCCATAAAAATAGCAAGCATTGTAAGTATGCCGCCTGTTGATAGAACAGCCATACCACTTAACGCCGCACCGCTTGTGCAGCCCCTTCCAAGCTGAGAACCAAACCCCCATAATGCACCGCCAATTAAAGCACCTGCAATACGGATTTTTGTGGTAGAGTGGGGACCACGTTCTAATTTAAAATCCAAACGATTTGCTATTAAACCGGATAAAAATGCTCCAATTACAACACCAACAACTTCAAATACAAGCCAATTCATTAATGGACTTCCACTGTGGCCTTCCGAATATTCCGTATAAAATTTTGTATTTGCTGTATGAGATGGAGCAACTGTTTCTACTGCCGCAACCGTTACACTTTTCATGGCACCGCTGGCTCCTAAACCTCTTCCTGTAATATATATTGTAGCGGTTAAAAGCAGCCCCAATAATAAACCTGCCAAATAAGGATTCATATATTTTTTAGGTTCCATTATTTCCTCCCTTTAATTTTATTTTCCGGTTCTTTTTTTGAACGTTCGTGTTCATCTTCCAATTCTTCAAATCCTGTAAGCATTGCCTTTAAGTTAGAAGTTGGTGTTTCACCGGTAGTTATTAGATACAAATGTGTAATTATAAAAGCCAGTAATAAAAAAGCTCCTATAGTGTGAATTATTGCAATAATTTGTAAAGACTGAATGTTTAAAGCTTCAATTCCATATTTTTGTGGGTATCTGTAAAGCATATAGAAAATACCTGAAGTAACAATAACGGGAATAACAAGTATCTTTAATCCAAAATAAGTAAGTTTTTGAAGTGGATTTAATTTACTTAATACGCTTTTTTTAGTAGGATGCGGAGCGTTTTTAAAGATGCCAAAAATATAATAATTAAGCTGTGCTTTAATATTTTGAGTGGTTGGTAAATATTGTTTCCATTCGCCGGTTGTAAAATGCCAAAAAATTGCAAAAACAATTAAAATTATTAGCATATAAGCAGCTATATTGTGGTAAATAACTGCATTTTGAAATCCAAAAAATGAATAAGAGCCGTGTATTTCAAAACCGGTAAAAGCCAAAAAGAATATTAATACTGCCTGCATCCAATGCCAAAAACGTTCAAATGCTTTATAAACATAAACTTTTTTAGTAATCATTTATTACCTCGTTTCTTTAAATTTTTTAATGCAATTATTCTTATAATACCATGCGTAATTACCCCCAGCAAAGTTAATAATAACAATAATTTTCCAAAAGTTTCAACAACAGGGGAATAGTCTCGTCCCGGCATATAAAAATCGGTCAATCCCGCAAGCCGTCCGTTTTCACGCGCATGACATTCAATACATCCTACTGTGTTTTCTTTTACCGATACCATGTGGTTAACAGGCCAATACATTTTAGTTTTAATAAAAGTTATTTGACCACTGAAAGGGAGTCCGGCATCTTTCATTCCAACTTTTGCTGCTTGAAGCCAATTAAAATCTTTCCAAAAAGCTCCTTCGCCCTGTTTATCTGCATAAAGTTTTGGTTGAATTAATATTCTATTAACAGGATCAAAAGGCTGATTTGCTTCGTGAATTTTGACCGGAATAATTTTAGAATCTTCATCGGCATATGAACCGTTAAGCTGATTTAATACCAATTCTTTTGTTGTGTCACTAACCTTATCACCTTCAAGGTAATGTGAAGCTGTACCATTAAACCACACATAACTGGGTTTAACATTTTTAGCCCATTTAAATGATCCTTTAATAGACATGTAAACATGATTTCCCATACTGTCTTCTTCAACATAAGGCTGACCATTTTTTAACTTGCCGGCTGTTGACCAATCCCACGCCATTTTAGTGGCGTTTACTTTTGCGTAAACAGGAATATGGCAGCTTTGGCAGGCCACTTTAATTGTATGTTCGTTTAATATATCATCTTTGTGAGGCATATCTGTATGGCACTGCTCGCAATTGTTCCTGTTTCTATTCATTGAAGATAGGGAATACATTTTACCGGAAATATTATGTTTTTCAGTTAAATGACAATCAACGCAGTCAAAATTTGCTCCGTCCGCTCCCATGTGAACATCAATATCTTTTGTTGTTGTAAACATTGCGGTTTCCAAATCGCCATGTTTAACGTTATTACCGCCTCCGCCTAAAAAGTGACAAACACCACAGTTGCTTCTTTTAGGTCTGCCAACGTGCTGGGCAATATTGTTAAAATTCAATGTGTCAACCGGTGCGCCCGCTTTTTCGTTTGCTTTTGTGTATGTTTCGGTATTATCGTGACAGACCAAACAATCAACATTAGTTGAATCGGTATAACTTTTACCTGTATGATCCAAACCATATCCGATATGACATTTTGCGCAGCTGCCTTCGTTACCTTGGGTGCCTATACAAAAATTGTTAATAGCATTTTTTTTGCCAAGATAAACTATTCCGCGTCCTTGTACATATTCTTCACGTTCCCAATTCCAATGGTTGGAATTCATAATTTCTTTATCGCGCTGGTTATGGCATACAATACACGATGAAGTTACTTGTTGCGGTGATGAAAATTTTTGCTGCAAAGAAGCAAACTTTGAATGGTCAACAGACGGAGTATGTTTTTCCGAATACTTTTCCTTAAGTTTCATTAGTAATGTCGGTTCAATATCCTTTTGCTTAAACGATCCATAAGCAATAATAAATATTAATCCAAGTACCGATAGAGCTAATATTATTTTTTTCATATTTGACTATTAATTGTTAATTAAATTGTTTTATGGTCTAAAATTCTTTTTGTTCTACCCAATTATTAAAAACCGAAACTATTGAATTTAAAGATTCGGTTATCTTATCTAAATCTTCTTCTTTTAGACTTTTTAATATTTCAAAATGGAGACGGTTATAACTTGATAATAAATTTTCAATTAAAGGTGCCGCTTTTGGTAATAAGGAAACTGTAATGTTTCTTTTATCATTAATGTCGGGCACTCTGTTAATTAACTTCTTATTTTCTAAGGAACTTATGATATGTGTTATACGTCCCGGAGTTAATTTCATTTTTTCTTTTAGTTCTTTTATTGTATAAGAAGGGGAGAAACTGAATAAACGTAACATTCTAACTTCCGTGGGCGATAAATTAAATGAAGAAGCGAAATAATCTTCTTTAATGCTGCATGTGCGTGTTAAACAACAAACCAGCTGTGATATAACTTCTACTTTGTTTTGTTTTTCTTCCATATACCTAAATATTATTTTACCCCCTAAAATAATATAACAAGACACGAATATCAAGAGAGGAAAATAAAATATTATTTATTTTTAAAAATATTTTAATAATTGAACGCTGATAACACAGATTTAACGGATTTACGCTGATTTTGGTTTATGTTATCAGTGGTCATCTGCTTAATCTGTGGTATTTGTGCGCAAAGATCTAAAAAATAAAAATCATGTTAATCATAAAAATCACATAAATCATAGTTCAGACAATTATAAATTATAGAACACTGATAACGCAGATTTAACTGATTTGCGCTGATTTTGGTTATATTATCTGTGGTTATCTGCTTAATCTGTGGTATTTGTGCGCAAAGATCTAAAAATTAAAAATCATGTCAATCATAAAAATCACATAAATCATAGTTCAGACAATTATAAATTATAGAACGCTGATAACGCAGATTTAACTGATTTACGCTGATTTTGGTTTATGTTATCAGTGGTCATCTGCTTAATCTGTGGCATCTGTGTTCTAATGTTTTTTATGGATCATATAATAACCGGAGGCAATTCATCATTCACAATTCATAATTTATAATTCCTTCTCTGTGGCATCTGTGTTCTAATGTTTTTTATGGATCATATAATAACCGGAGGCAATTCATCATTCATAATTCATAATTTATAATTCCTTCTCTGTGGCATCTGTGGTCTAATGTTTTTTATGGATCATATATTATCCGGAGGCAATTCATAATTCATAATTTATAATTTATAATTCCTTCTCTGTGGCATCTGTGTTCAATGATCTAAATAATAAAAATCATGTCAATCATAAAAATCACATAAATCATAGTTCAGACAATTATAAATTATAGAATGCTGATAACGCGGATTTAACCGATTTACGCTGATTTTGGTTTATATTATGATTAATTAATTAATATTTATGGTTCAGACCTGAATAAATAGCATTTCAATTAGCCCCTTTTTTATTTATTTTTGAATTACTAACTTTTAAATGTATCCACCTAAACTTACTTAATATGAAAAAACTTTTATCTTCAAAGCATTCTGTTGAAATTATATATATCATTTTGGCATTAATATGTTTAACACCTTTTGTTACTGCTCCTATTGCTTTGTTTTTAGGATTAGTCTTTGCATTGGCTTTGGGTTCACCATTTCCAAAATTTAACAAAAAAACATCTAAATATTTACTCCAGGTTTCTGTAGTGGGGTTAGGATTTGGAATGAATTTAATGGATTCGGTTAAAGCGGGTTCCGATGGTATGTTATTTACAATATTTTCGGTGGTTAGTGTTATGTTTGCCGGAATTTATATTGGCAAACGTTTAGGCATGTTAAAAACCCCATCCTATTTAATAGCTTCCGGTACTGCTATTTGCGGAGGAAGTGCTATTGCCGCGGTTGGTCCTGTTGCTAAAGCTAACGAAAGTGATATGTCGGTATCGTTAGGTACTATTTTTGTATTAAACGCTGTGGGATTATTTATTTTTCCCGTATTAGGTCATTTATTTAACCTTTCACAACATCAATTTGGATTGTGGGCCGCAATTGCTATCCACGATACAAGTTCGGTTGTTGGGGCAGGTGCTGCTTTTGGCGAAGAAGCATTAAAAGTTGCTACTACAGTTAAATTAACCCGTGCATTATGGATAATTCCGCTTTCTTTATTTACATCGTATTATTTTAAGTCAAAAGGGGATAAAATTGTAATTCCATGGTTTATTTTTCTTTTTGTGTTGGCAATGGTAATAAATACTTATGTACCAATTTATAAAGTTATAACACACGGAATTGTATCTGCTGCCAGACAGAGTTTAACATTGACGCTTTTTTTTATTGGGGCTGGACTTTCGCGGGCTACACTTAAAACGGTTGGTATTAAACCTCTTGTTTTGGGTGTTATACTTTGGTTTTTTATTGCTGTTATAAGTTTATTGTTTATTTATTTTATGTATTAAAATTTATTATTACGGATTACAAAAAATAATGATCATCCATCCGCCGTCAGGTGGGCCCCGTTAATAGATGATAAAATGATGATATATTTTATTAAAACAATAAAATCATTGAATACCGGGAAATAAAAATCATGTCAATCATAAAAATCACATAAATCATAGTTCAGACAATTATAAATTATAGAACGCTGATAACGCAGATTTAACGGATTTACGCTGATTTTGGTTTATATTATCTGTGGTTATCTGCTTAATCTGTGGTATCTGTGTTCTAATGTTTTTTATGGATCATATAATAACCGGAGATAATTCATAATTCATAATTTATAATTCCTTCTCTGTGGTATCTGTGTTCTAATGTTTTTTATGGATCATATAATAACCGGAGGCAATTCATCATTCATCATTCATAATTCATAATTTATAATTCCTTCTCTGTGGCATCTGTGTTCTAATGTTTTTTATGGATGATATAATAACCGGAGGCAATTCATCATTCATAATTCATAATTTATAATTCCTTCTCTGTGGCATCTGTGTTCTAATGTTTTTTATGGATCATATAATAACCGGAGGCAATTCATCATTCATAATTTATAATTCCTTCTCTGTGGCATCTGTGTTCTAATGTTTTTTTTGGATGATATAATAACCGGAGGCAATTCATCATTCACAATTCATAATTTATAATTTATAATTCCTTCTCTGTGGCATCTGTGTTCTAATGTTTTTTATGGATCATATAATAACCGGAGGCAATTCATCATTCATAATTTATAATTCCTTCTCTGTGGCATCTGTGTTCTAATGTTTTTTTTGGATGATATAATAACCGGAGGCAATTCATCATTCACAATTCATAATTTATAATTCCTTCTCTGTGGCATCTGTGTTCTAATGTTTTTTATGGATCATATAATAACCGGAGGCAATTCATCATTCATAATTTATAATTTATAATTCCTTCTCTGTGGCATCTGTGTTCTAATGTTTTTTATGGATCATATAATAACCGGAGGCAATTCATCATTCATAATTCATAATTTATAATTCCTTCTCTGTGGCATCTGTGTTCTAATGTTTTTTATGGATCATATAATAACCGGAGGCAATTCATCATTCATAATTCATAATTTATAATTCCTTCTCTGTGGCATCTGTGTTCTAATGTTTTTTATGGATCATATAATAACCGGAGGCAATTCATCATTCATAATTCATAATTTATAATTCCTTCTCTGTGGCATCTGTGTTCAATGATCTAAATAATAAAAATCATATCAATCATAAAAATCACATAAATCATAGTTAACACAATTATAAATTATTTTGTATTTTTACGCGTTAAATTTATTTATAAATAACGAGCGATGATATGAATAATAATAATGCTGAGTTACAAAAAAGAATTGATATGGCTGTTAAATATTTTGATGCGGGGTATAATTGTTCACAGTCCGTATTTATGGCTTATTCCGATATTTACGGTGTGGAACCGGAACTTGCCGCAAAATTGGCAACTTCGTTTGGCGGGGGAATGGGACGTTTACGCGAAGTATGCGGTGCGGTAACCGGAATGTTTTTAACTTTGGGTTTACGCTACCCGGTTGTTGATGTTAATGATAAAGAAGCAAAAACCAAACATTACGAAATTGTAAGGTCCGCTGCCAATAAATTTAAAGAAATTACATCCTCGTATAATTGCGGTGAATTATTGGCAATACAGGAACAAATAAAAAACAGTTTACCCACTACCCAATGTACCGGCTGCAATACTTTGCACACTTGTAAAAATTATGTTACTATTGCCGCCGAAATTGTTGGAAGGGAAGTGCTGTAAAAAATTATTTTTTTAATATTTACAAATATTTATTTGTCCACATTTTAAAAGATTTAATTGGGTATTCTTATAGGTATTGACAAGTATATAATATTTAATTAAATTTACTTTATAAAAAGTAGGGTGTGGAATATTATGATTTTTTTTTGACTTCGGCACTTTATTATCTGGAGTGAGATATTAACAATAGGCATATTTTATTATTAAAGATAAATATGAAGTTGTTAAAAATAATATTACAAGTAAGTATAATAAATATTTAAGTGAATCATCCATAATTAAGTTTGATTTGGTGGCTGCAGTTTATATAAGTTTTAATGTGCTAATAGGTTAATAAAAAAATAAATAATAGCTCTGGAGGAAGTATGAAAAAAATTATAATACTCTGTTTTATTATAATTTCTGCAATTAATAGTTATGCTCAAAGTACAAAAGAAGATACTTGTTATTTTCCGTTAGCAATTGGAAATAAATGGCAGTATAGAATTAAAACTACAAGTCAAACCTTGTGGCCTGCTGAAATTAAAACAACTTATGAATTAAAATCAGCTGAAATTACAGACACATCCACTTATGAAGGTGATTTGTTTTACTTTGATTCGCCAATTGGTCCCGCAAATTATAATCCTGAAACTAAAATAGTAAGATATTTGTGGTATACTACAAATCCAACTGCAACACATAATGCTTTATATTGGGATTTTTCAAAGCCGGTTGGCTGGAGTTTTGATTGGAGACATATGATAACCGACACATGTTCGTTTTTTGACAGACATGAATATTGTTTAGGCAGATATAATTATTTTGATAGCCGCATGTGGGATAAATCATTTTTTATGAACAACATAGGAATGATATCCACTTATGAATTCGGGAATGCAGGTGGAGGTACAGCAGCTGTAGGAATTCTATCCACTTTAATTGGGTGTATATTAGCAGACGGTACCGTTTATGTCGATTCAGCTAAACCGGTAATAAGTTATTTAAATGCTTCGGTAACTAATAATAATAATCTTTTACGGTTTAAGATAAATCATAAATATTCCGCAAACGATACCTACTTTGATACAACCAAATCGTATACTTATATTGATTATGCAAAAATATATTATTATTATTCAAACGGAACTGACTCAACACAAATTGATTCATTGTTGTTGAATTATAATAAAAACGATATTTTTTCAGCGGCAATTCCAAAATGGAGTGTTTTGACTGGGGAATATAAATTAAATTACCGAATTGTTGCTGCCGATAAAGCACTAATTAAACACTTCACTTCTTATCCGGTTGATGGTTATGAAACTTTAATAATTTCAGGAATTAACGATGGAAATGCATCAATTAATGCAAATGAATTTGTATTAAATCAAAATTATCCTAATCCTTTTAATCCTAATACAACAATAAACTTCAGCATTCCAAATAATGGAAATGTAGAACTAATTATATATGATATTTTAGGAAAAGAGATAACTACCTTAATAAATAAAGAATTAAGTGCAGGTAAACACAGTATTGAATTTAACAGCAGTTCGGTTAAAAATAATTTAAGTAGCGGAATATATTTTTACAGTGTTAAATATAACGGCGTTAATACTTTAACCAAAAAAATGATTTTAGCAAAATAATTGTTTTAACTGTTAGTTTAAGCCATAAAAACTATTTTTTTATGGCTTTTTTAATTTTAAATAAACAATGTAATAAATGCAATACTTTGCGCATGTTTGAAAAGTATGTTCATTTTACCGCCTAAATTGTTGGACAGGAAGTGCTGAATAAACGTATTTTTATTTAAATTTTTATAATTGTTTGGTTTTTGGATTGGGATTGGCAAAATTGTTTTATTCCTAATTAATAAATAATTGTGTTATTACTTTAAATTTTTATTATTTTTGTTAATGGCTTAAATAAAAGCAAAATAATGTTTTTATGACTATTATTTATTGCTGATGGGGGAATACTTATAAATCCTACCCAATTATGCCTATACAATTAAAAACAAAAGAATACTACAATTATGTTTGAACAAACTTTTAAGAATATTGATGATATATTACACAAAGATGCCGGCTGCAGCAGTGAACTGGATTATGTGGAACAGACTTCGTGGGTGTTGTTTCTAAAATATTTGGATGATTTAGAACGGGATAAACAAACCGCTGCCGAACTTACCGGAAAATCTTACCATAATATTATTAATAACCAGTACCAATGGAATACCTGGGCTGCGCCTAAAGATAAAGATGGAAAAATTGATAAAAACGCTTTAACTGGTGATGACCTTACTGATTTTGTAAACAATAAATTGTTTGCTTATCTTAAAAAATTTAAGACATCCGCTGTTAGCGCAAATACTATTGAATATAAAATAGGCGAGATATTCAGCGAGTTAAAAAACAGAATACAAAGCGGTTATAATTTACGCGGAGTTATTGAATTAATTGACCAGCTTAGGTTTAGAACCCATGCCGAAAAACACGAGATGAGTCATTTGTATGAATCGAAAATACAAAACATGGGTAACGCGGGACGTAACGGAGGCGAATATTATACTCCAAGACCATTAATTAGAACAATTGTTAAGGTTGTTGCTCCCGTAATTGGAGATAAAATTTATGACGGAGCTGTTGGCAGCGCGGGATTTTTATGCGAAGCTTTTGAATATTTAAAACAATCTAAAAAACTTACAACTACCGATGTAACAACATTACAATTAAACACATTTTACGGCAAAGAAAAAAAATCGCTGGCGTATATTATTGGCATTATGAATATGATTTTACACGGCATTGAAGCACCTAATATTATACATACCAATACACTTGCCGAAAATATTGCCGATATACAAGAAAAAGACCGTTACAATGTTGTTTTAGCTAATCCTCCTTTTGGGGGAAAAGAACGTGCCGAAGTACAACAAAATTTTCCAATTAAAACAGGTGAAACCGCTTTTTTGTTTTTGCAGCATTTTATAAAAATACTTAAAGCAGGTGGTAAGGCCGGTGTTGTTATTAAAAACACTTTCTTAAGTAATACCGATAACGCTTCTGTAAGTTTACGCAAACATTTGCTTGAAAGCTGTAACTTACATACCGTTTTGGATTTACCCGGCGGTACATTTACCGGTGCCGGAGTAAAAACTGTTGTGTTGTTTTTTGAAAAAGGTTCGGCAACTAAAAATGTTTGGTTTTACCAGTTAAATTTGGGAAGAAACTTGGGCAAAACTAATGCATTAAACGAAAAAGACTTAGCCGAATTTGTTGAGCTGCAAAAAACTAAAGCCAATAGCCAAAACGCGTGGACCGTAAATATTAAAGATATAAATACTGAAACTTTTGATTTATCGGCTAAAAACCCAAACAAAAAAGAAGAAACCGCTTTACGCCAGCCAAAAGAAATTTTGGAAGAAATAAAAGTTTTAGATGAAGAAAGCAAATTAATACTTGAAAAAATTGGAAAAATTGTGAATTGTGAACGTACTTTGTAAATGAAGAAAATGTAAACCGGAAAATTGAAAAATAATATTTATAACAATTTTGAAATTTGCTACGCGCTGAGTAGCAAATTGATTAGGCTAATAATTGAAATAATGCAGTTAAAATGAAAAAGTGCAATTTATGAAAGACGAGTGGGAAGTTAAAAAGTTAGGGGAGGTATTTACTTTAGAATATGGCAAACCACTCCCAAAAGAGAAAAGAGATAATACTGGACAATATCCAGTCTATGGCGCAAACGGAATAATTGCAAAATCTGATGAATTTTATTATGATAAAAAAAGCATTATAGTTGGCAGAAAAGGATCTTCTGGTGAAATAAACTTAAGTGAAAATAAATTTTGGCCACTTGATGTTACTTATTACATAAAATATGACGATAAAAAATATCATTTAAGATTTCTTTATAATTTATTATTAAAATTAAATTTGCCACAATATGCTAAAGGTGTTAAACCGGGTATTAATAGAAATGATATTTATCAAATTATTGTAAATATACCTTCATACCACGAGCAAAAACGTATTGTTGACATTTTAGATAACGCCTTTGCTGAAATTGATAAAGCAAAAACTATTGCTGAACAAAACCTTAAAAACGCTAAAGAACTTTTTGAAAGTTATTTGAATAATATTTTTCAAGAGAAAGCAAAGAATTGGAAAAGAAAAAAATGGGGAGAACTTTGTGATTTTGTAAGAGGTCCATTTGGGGGCAGTTTAAAGAAATCAATGTTCAAAAAAAATGGTTATGCCATCTATGAGCAAAAACATGCAATTCACGACCATTTTAATCAATTAAGATATTTCATTGACGAAAACAAATTCAATGAGATGAAGCGATTTGAAGTGAAAGCAGGTGATATTATAATGAGTTGTTCCGGTGTTACATTAGGTAAAGTTGCGGTTATACCAGTTAGTATTCCCAAAGGAATAATAAACCAGGCCTTATTAAAATTATCTCCTAAAAAAGAAATATATGTCCATTTTCTAAAGCATTGGATGAGAAGTAAAATATTTCAAGATATAATATTTGAACATGCTGGCGGTGCAGCAATTCCAAATGTACCCGCTGCAAAAATATTAAAGGGGATAATTATTCCTGTACCTTGTATAGAAGAGCAGAAAACTATTGTTGATAAAATAGAAGAATTGTTATATAAAACAAAAAAACTGGAAACAATATATAAAAAAGAGATAGAAAATTTAGAAGAATTAAAAAAAAGTATATTGAAAAAGGCGTTTAAAGGGGAATTATAATAATTGTGAATTATCAATTATGAATGATGAACTAATAACACGACTGTGATGATGGTTAAATATAAATTGTAAGTAATGAACGAAAATATAATAAAACAAAAATCGTTTGATTTTGCATTGGGGATAATTAAATTATTTCAATCAAGAATAAAATAAATGAATAATGCATTAAATAATTCACAATTCTTATGTGACGGTCATGTGATAAATAATATAAATATTATGAAAAAATTTTGTAAGTGCTTATAAAGTAATAGGTTCTAATGTAATGGTCATGTAACAATGAAGAACAAAATAATTCACAATTAATAATTCACAATTCACAATTAATATGAATGAAGCGGAAACGAGAGCGGAACTAATTGACCCAAAGTTAAAACAAAACGGATGGGGAATAGTTGAAAATTCAAAAGTATATAGAGAATTTAATATAACCGAAGGTAAAATACAGGTTGGCGGTTTACGAAGCAAAAAACTAAAAGCCGATTATGTGTTGGAATATAAGGGGATTAAACTTGCGGTAATAGAAGCCAAAAGCCGTGATGTAGAAGTTGGCGAAGGAGTAGCGCAAGCCAAACAATATGCAGATAAAATGAAATTGGATTTTGCTTATTCCACAAACGGAAAAGAAATCTATTTTGTTAATAAAAAAACAGGCGAAGAAAAAACCGTAACCGAATTTTTAACCCCCGATGAATTATGGAATAAAACATTTGAAGTTCAAAACTATTGGCGCGAAAAATTTGCCTCAATACCTTATGAAGATAAAAGCGGTACATGGAAATTAAGGTACTATCAGGAAATTGCAATAAATAATACTCTTGAAGCAATTGCAGACAATAAAAAACGTATATTATTAACTTTAGCAACCGGAACCGGAAAAACTCCCATAGCGTTTCAAATTGCTTGGAAATTATTTCAATCGCGCTGGAACCTTAATAATTGTGAATTATCAATTAAAAATGATGAATTAAAAGAAAACAACAATTCACCATTAGTTAAAAATGATGTATTAAAAGGAAACAACAATTCACCATTGATTATAAATGACGAATTAAAAGTAAACAATAATTCACAATTCACCATTCATAATTCACCATTAGTTACTAACCGTCGTCCGCGTGTTTTGTTTTTGGCCGATAGAAACATTTTGGCCGACCAGGCATTTAACAATTTTTCCGCTTTTCCTGAAGATGCTTTAATTAGAATTAATCCGGCAGAAATTAGTAAAAATGGAAAAGTGCCTACAAACGGAAACATCTTTTTTACAATATTCCAAACCTTTATGACGGGTACAGATACAGAAGGAAAACCGACACCATACTTTGGAGATTATCCGCCTGATTATTTTGATTTTATTATAATAGATGAATGTCACAGAGGCGGAGCCAATGATGAAGGCAACTGGCGAGGAATTTTGGAATATTTTGCTCCTGCTGTTCAGCTGGGATTAACCGCAACACCAAAACGTAAAAACAACATTGACACATATAAATATTTTGGCGAACCTGTTTATATTTATTCACTTAAAGAAGGAATAAATGATGGTTTTTTAACTCCGTTTAAGGTTAAAAGAATAAAAACCACATTAGATGATTATATATACGTTAGTGACGACCAAATTATTGAAGGAGAAATTGAAGAAGGCAGACTTTATACCGAACCCGATTTTAATAAAAATATAGAAATATTGGCAAGGGAAAAAGAACGCGTAAAAATATTTATGGATGAAGCCAATCAAAACGAAAAAGCTATTATCTTTTGTGCAAATCAAGCTCATGCTGCTATTATACGTGATTTTGTAAACCAATTAAAAAAATCCAAAGATCCACATTATTGTGTACGTGTAACCGCCGATGATGGCGGGATAGGTGATCAATTTTTACGGGATTTCCAAGATAATGAAAAGTTGATTCCTACAGTATTAACAACATCGCAAAAATTATCAACAGGAGTTGACGCAAGGAATATTCGCAATATAGTATTAATGAGATCCATTAATACAATGATTGAGTTTAAGCAAATTATAGGACGTGGAACACGTTTATTTGATGGGAAAGAGTTTTTTACAATATACGATTTTGTAGATGCTTATCATCATTTTGCCGATCCTGAATGGGATGGGGAACCATTAGATGGCGAGCCTTGTCTAAAATGCGGGGAGGCGCCTTGCGTGTGCGAGAAACCAGAACCAAAACCCTGCAATAAGTGTGGTAAATTACCTTGTGAGTGTCCAAAAGAACCACCACAGCCCTGCCCAAAATGCGGACAGCGGCCATGCATTTGTAAAAAGAAAGTGAAAATTAAATTACGGGATGGTAAAGAAAGAGAAATTCAACACATGATTGCTACTTCTTTTTGGAGTCCGGCCGGTAAACTTTTATCTGTAACTGAATTTATGGAAAGTTTGTTTGGCAAATTACCCGAATTATTTAATAGCGAGGAAGAACTTAGAAAATTATGGAGTAATCCGCTTACAAGACGTACTTTATTAGAAAAATTAAGTGATGCAGGTTTTAGTAAAGATGATTTGCTGACATTACAAAAATTAGTAAACTTGGAAAAAAGTGATTTGTTTGATGTGTTAGAGTATGTGTTTAATAGTGATATTAAAACATTGACACGTGAGGAAAGAGTAACTGCCGCGGAAACAACAATTTTTGCATTATTAAACCCACAACAAAAAGAATTTATTAAATTTGTATTAAGCAAATATATCGAATCGGGTGTGGATGAACTTGACCAAGATAAATTACCGGTTTTATTAACTAATAAATATCAATCCCTTGAAGATGCCAAACAAGTGTTAGGCGAGACTGCAAATATCAGTTCGTTATTTATTAATTTTCAAAAACATTTATACGAACTGAATGTGGCGTAAAGTAACACCAAACAGACAACAAGATAGTTATAAACAATTTTTTCAAAATATTAAAACTTTGTTTAACAAACCCAAAGTTTGCATTAGAAACAAAATAATATATGTTATATATAAGCTGCAAATAAATGTTAAAAACAATAAGGGTTAAAACCCAATATTTGGTTTTGTTTACCCTCCAGCATAAATGCTGGGGTTATTTAAAATCACATAACTTGTTGTTATAAAGCATAATAGCCTGATATTATCCTCATGGGAGCACTTCAGCGAAGTACTATGGCTGTAACCAAACACTACACACAAAACCGGAACTCTGGAGGAGTTCAACATATTATCTGTTAATTTATAACTCCTCGTAAATACACTATTCCAACTTATTCTTATTCTAATTATAGATATACCCTATATCTTTATATCTGCTTGGTAATAATTGCTCCTGTGGTCATATGATACTATTTTATTAATATTAATTTTTTAGTTTGGCAGAAGGCTCCGGCAGTAAGTTTATAAAAATAAATGCCCGATGAAAGGAAAGAAGCGTTAAAATTAGCTTGATAGGTACCGGGATTTTTGTTCTCGTTAATTAAAGTAACCAATTCAGTACCCAAAACATCATAAACTTTTAATGTAACCAACCCCGCAGCTGGAATTGAATATTTAATTGTTGTATTAGGATTAAAAGGATTTGGGTAGTTTTGATATAGATTAAAACTGCTTAAAGTTGAATTAACATCAATTTCCACATCCTTGGAATAAGTAAAATTACCATCGGTATCAATTTGTTTTAATCGGTAATAATATTTTCCGGATTGTGTGTTATTATCAATAAAGGTATAATTATGGGAACTATTGGAATTTCCGTTTCCGGCAACAAATGCTAAACACTCATAATTTGCAGTATTATTAAAACTTCTTTCAATTTCAAATCCATAATTATTAATTTCGGTTGCTGTGTTCCAATTTAAAGATATTTGGTTATCCACTACAATTGCTGAAAAAGAAGTTAATTCAACCGGCAGGGGTTCGTTAATTTGTAAGTACGAATCATCAAAAGAAGGACCGTATTGGCCTGCCCAACCTACAAAGCTATTACCTACTAAAGTCATTTTTAACTTTCGTAATCCGGTCGGATATCCTGCAATTGTACCTGTTTTATGAATCCATGTATATAAATCCGGTACATCCTCTTCGTTAGCAATATAATAAGTGTAAATAACATTTTCGCCGCTATCCAACAACTGAATCATTATTGTCATGTGCCCGGGAGATCCGTTTGTATGTCCTGGTAAAACATAAACTCCGGTAATAATCATTGGAATTTCATCAAGATATGCAGCGGAATAACCGGCAGTTAATAAATCTACTGTCTGTTCAAGTATGTTGTCATTATAAGAGGATTTCCAATATTTTGATCCGGAATGAGCACTTGGCGCATCATTAATAATTGTCCAACCGGAACCGGCATTGGTTTTTATCCACGAATCGTAATCAAATTCCGCCCCCGGATTTTGAAGAAGGTTTGCACCAGAATCATTATAAAAATAAATTTTAATATTATTTTTTAAATAACCTATATATTGCGATGCGTTATTATCGCTAAACGCGGTATTTTGAAATGTAATAGTTAAATTGCTTATGTTATTATCGGTTGTATGGTTAACAGCATTACCGGTTATGGATAAAGTAAGTTGTAAACTGTTGTTTCGCGTTAAAACAGCAGTCAACCCTGAAGGTAAATTAGTAATGGAAACTTTTCCGCCGGCAACAAAATTATCTCCATCCGAACCGCTGAATGTTGCGTTATTATAGTTATTGTGTTTTATTATAATTGAATTTACAATACTTCCGTCATTTGCGGTACTTTCGTAAAAATAATCTTTATCATAAATTAAAGTTGGTATATCATCAGTTAAAATAGGGGCCGGATTTCCGCTCCACCCTGTATAAGGAGGTGTATTTGCTGACGAGTTAACTGTATGCATACTCATATAACCCATCATATCCTCATACATGCTAATTGTCCAGTATCCATAATCATATACTATGTAATAATTCGTTCCGGCTTTTTGATATAATGGTTTATCATTATACGTTCCGTTTTCCACATAGGTACCGTTAATTGCCGAATTTCCCGATCCAACAACAATATAATTTGTACTATAAATAGTTGAATAAAACACACAAATAAATGGAATAAATAGTAATGCTCGTTTCATAAAATATCCCCATTAATTTTTATTAAATTATTATTTATATTATCGAAAATATAAAAAAAAATTTAACTACTTAATGAACAAATTTTATTTAAAAAATTAAAATTAAGAATAAGTTTGTATAATAAACAAACTTATTTGCATTATTACCACTCAAGTCCTCTATAACTTAACACTAACCCTTTATAATTTTTTTCAAAATCAGTATCAATAAAAGAATAAGTATTGTAATATTCCAAAACAAAATGATTTGTAATATAATTAATAGTAGGGGAATTATATACAATATTTAACAATTTAAATAAACCTTCTGTAGAAAAACCGATACCGCCCGATTTGTAATTGTTATAACCATTTCCGTTAATCCTTCCCGAAACAATTGTGAATGTTTCAAAAAATCTAAAAATATGTCCTTTATGAACAGTAACTGTTTTGTTACTTTTTAACTGAATTAAATTTTCACCTATATTAATATCACCCATAATATTTTTGTATTCATATTTGCCGGTGTACAAAGGAGGTAACTGTGAAACATTATAATAGTATGAAGCCTTTGAATCAATAAGTGAATTTTCAGCTTCAGCAGTAAAAGAATATTGCAAAATATTTATATTTATGGACTTTGTGGATAATTCAAAGCCAAAATCAAATGTGTAACCAAATCTTGCTGTTCTGGGTATTGGTTGGTTTCCAATGGCTTCGTAACCATAAATTACATCAGCCTGCAAAACATAGTCTCGTGTAATTTCTTTTCCAACATTTGTTAACGAATAACCCAACGTAAAATTGGTTTTTGGTTTAATGAATGTGTTATTATCGAAATTTAATTTAACATCATTAAAAAATAGGTTAGAAATAGGTGCAGTTATCATTGCACCAAAATCAAATGCGGTACCACTACTTTCAATTGGAATATTTTGCATATTTAGTGATAAATTTGAGGAATATCTTTTTATAGAAAAACCAATATTAAAACTTAAATAATAATTATACCCAACACCAACACTAAAACAATCAAATGATTCCAGAAGATCATAAGAACCTACTATTTCAAAATTGGGGTTTATAGTACGTTTATAATTCCCATAGTCCATTTTGTTGTGAATGTAGCCAATTCCTATTGATAGCGGCAAACCGTTATCGTTTTTGTTAAAATTATACCCTGCAGCCATACCAAACGAATTAAACGTTATAGTTGACATATTGGGGATTAATTCGGTTTTTTGCGGCATCATAAAAGCCGACAGATTGTTAACATTTGCAAAATATCCAAGTAAAGAGGGATTATAATAAAATCCGCATGCGTTATCCTGCGGAATTGCAGCACCAATTTGTCCTGCACCATTCAAAAGAGGAGATTGTTGATTATTTAAAAATTGAACAGTTGTGGGTTCGTAATACAGTACTGTTTGACAATAAATTGTTTGAGCAAAAAAAAATAAAAATAAATACAATCCGGCTTTCATAACACTTCCTTTGCAAATTAGTAATTACCAAATTATGGATAATATAACCTAATTGCAAAGGGAATTAGTCTGCAATTTATTTATAAGGTAAAAAATACTCGGTATTATCAAAATTTTAATTGTCTGAACCATGATTAAAGGATTAAGGGATTACCATGATTTGGGTTAATGTTATCTGTGGTCGTCTGTCAAATCAGCGTTATCTGTGTTCTATGGTTTTAAAATAAATTAAAATCATGTTAATCATATAAATCACATAAATCCCGGTTCTGACAATTAAAAATAATGGAACGCAGATTACGCAGATTTAACTAATTTACGCTGATAAATTGTCTGAACTATGATTAAAGGATTAAGGGATTACCATGATTTTGGTTATTTTTAATTGCTGCAAATAATTATAGAACGCTGATAACACAGATTTAACTGATTTGCGCTGATTTTGATTTATGTTATCTGCAATAATCTGCCAGATATGTGGTATCTGTGTTTAATATTGTCTGAACTATGATTAAAGGATTAAGGGATTACCATGATATTGATTATTTTTAATTGCTGCAAATAATTATAGAACGCTGATAACGCAGATTTAACTGATTTGCGCTGATTTTAGTTTATGTTATCTGCTATAATATGCCTGATTTGTGGTATCTGTGTTCGATTGTTAATCATGTCTGAACTATGATTTATTTGATTTGGATGATGGTTTTGTTATTATCCATTACGGAAGATATTTATGCACCCCGCTGACGGAGTCGTTCTGTTCTCCGGTTGTATTTATCTACTGATAAGAAACATTTTAAGGGTTCAAAAGAAAAATTAAAATTGATTTGTCGGTTTATTTTCCCCAATAAATAAATTAACCTTATTTTAAAGAAAAAATAAACCCCAATTTAACTTCTTTAAAATCTTAACTTTTAAATATAAAACCTTTTGAAAAAACAAATTATAATAATAAATTGGGAAAGGAATAAATGATGTTTAGTATGTAATTTGAAAATTATTTAATTAAATTTGAAACTTTGAACAGGGGTGAGCATGAAGAACAAAATTATGTTGATTTTATTTTTTTTAATTGCATTAAATGCTTTTGCGCAAACCGATACAACAAAATATTCGTGGCCATTAAATCCAATGACTTTACAACGAGGAATTGGGGGGACTTTTGGCGAATACAGAAGTACCAGCGTAGATGGACATTACCATAATGGAGTTGATATTGGGGCTGCCGGCGGAACACCTGTGTTGTGTGTATTGCCGGGAACAGTAGCCGTTGCTTATGATGATGGAGGTACAGGCTATGACTCGTATGTTCGCGTTACTTCCTCTATTAATGGTCAATCAAAAAATATAACATATTATCATTGCCGGCCAACTGTAACTGTTGGGCAGGCTGTTGTTATAGGGCAGCAAATAGCTAAAATTGCAATTGATCATATTCATTTTGTTGAATATAAATTAGGAGGAAATGTAACCAGCGGACATATAAACGCAATAAGACCGAATGGGGGATTAACGCCTTTTATAGATACTTGGAAACCACATATTAGAACAATTAAATTTTATCTTGATAATAGTGAAACTTCGGTTGGTGCAAGTGCGCTTGGAAGTAAAATAGATGTTGTTGTTCATGTTGAAGAAGTTACAGGCCCATCCACATCAAATAGTAATAATGGAACTTATGAATTAGGCTACAAAATATTAAGTGAAGATAGACAAACGGTTGTTTACAATCCGCCCGATGATGGTGTGAGGTTTAGATATTATAATCTCCCCAATAATAGTTATGTTAATGTAAATTATTTTAGACCATTGGCAAATACAAGCACACATGTTTATATAGCAACAAATGGAACCGGAGCAACTAATATTGCAAATACCCAAGTGGTGAGTAATAGTTATTTTGATGTAAGTCAATTTCCCTATGGAAATTATACATTAATGGTTTTTGCAAGAGATACAAGGGGCAACGCGGATACCGTTTATGTTAATATTGCTACAACCGATATCGATCTTATTGCCCCCGGACAGGCAAATTTAAAGTATATAAAACAGGATTCGTTGGGTTATTTTACAATTGCCTGGAAAAAACCGGCTGATAATGATTTAAAAGGTTATAGGCTGTTTTATAGTCCAACAGGTTCAACTTATAATTTAAGAGAAAATGAAAGTATATTAACGTCTGAAATAACTCAAAAACAATATCAATACAATTCGCAAAATCCTTTGTTTTTAAGATTAAACGCGGTTGATTCTTCCTCCATAGCAAACCAAAGTATTAATTCCGATGTTTATGGAATTAGAATAAAAAATGACAATAAAAAAATTCTTATTGTTGACGGATTTAATAGATTTGGCGGCAGTGGAAGCTGGGCTTACCAATATCACGATTTTATTATTAGATATAGTGATGCTTTTACATTAAGTTACGATTGTGCCCACAATAGTGAAGTTGAAAATGGAACTATAAACCTAAACAATTACGAAGCTGTTATTTGGATGTTGGGGGATGAATCAACTACAGATAAAACATTTAGCGATGCTGAAAAAATAAAGGTTTCGCAATTTTTGGATAACGGTGGAAAGTTGTTTGTTTCAGGGTCGGAAATTGCTTGGGATCTTGAAGGTGAATCAACATCCACAACAATAGATAAATTGTTTTTACACAATTATTTAAAAGCTAAATATGTTGAGGATAACTCAGGTTCAAAAATAGTTAATGGAATTACTTCTACACCATTTAACGGCATAAATTTGTCGTATGGAATTACAACGGCCGGATCACCTTATCCTGAAGATTATCCCGATGTTATTGATACAACAAATGGAAGTCAACAAGTTTTAATTTATAATAATGCTAAAGTTGCCGGTGTAGCTTATTCGGGCAGTTTTGCTAATCCAAATAAAACCGGACAAATGATTTATATGTCGTTTCCATTTGAAACAATAGGTAATTTAGATCAGCGTAAAAATTTAATGAATTCAATATTTTCTTATTTTGGAATTATTACCGATGTAGAGGATAATCAAAATATTATTGTTGAAAATTTTAGTTTATCACAAAATTACCCAAATCCATTTAATCCTGTTACGGTTATAAATTATCAAATTCCGGTTAATTCCAAGGTAATGCTTAAAGTTTATGATGTTTTAGGAAAAGAAATTACTACATTAGTAAATAACCAGCAGCAGGCCGGAAAATATTCGGTTTCTTTTGACGCTTCAAAATTGGCAAGCGGTGTTTACATATACCAAATTATAGCCGGTAATTTTATTCAGGCTAAAAAAATGACGGTTTTAAAATAATTTAATATGAATGCGTTTTAGTTAACTAATTAAGAGAAAGTAATTAAAAAATAATAAGTTTATTTGGGAATAAAAATGAAAGTAATTAATTATATATGTTTATGTTTATTGTTTTTATCCGGTCAAACAGTAGCTCAAAATAATTATCAAAATTGGAATGTTGAAAAACTTGCCGGTACTTTTTGTGAAAATAATGGGTATAAAATAGTTTTTGAAAAAGATAAGTTAGAAATATTTAAAGAAAATAACTTAATATTTCAAAAAGGTTTAACCGGACTTAAAACTGTTAAATTTTCGCAAAACGAAGAATTTACTTTAATTCAAAATTATTATTTTACGGATAAATCAGGCTTAAGCGAGTTACATTCGTTTGTTTTTGACGGTGAATATAATATTGTTACCACCTTTCAAGATACAATTTATAGAGATTATCCGGCAAAAGTATATAATGTAAATAATAATGGTAATGTAGTAATACTTAATCCCGGTACAAGTGTTTTAACCGTTTGGGATAACAATGATATTAACACCTTGGATATTGCGGATGGTTATAAATATGATACCGAAACACAAAATTTTATAAATATTGATGATGAGTATATTTATGTTGTTCGTAATATAACTAATCCGGCAACTGTTGAAACAATTGAACAGAATACCTGGATGTATAAAATTAGTATGGATCTAAAGGAAGTAGTTAAAAGCAGATTCCCAATTTCTGTTGTTACATGTTTTAATGTATTTAATAACCAAATATTAATTTCGGGTATTCAATTAACCAATGGGGCAAATGCCAATGTTTCGTTATTTCTAAATGATAATTTGGAAATAATAAACTCAACTGATTTGTATAAATTTAACAAGGTTATTAACTATAATAATTATTTAATATGTTTAACCGATAATCAACTTGTTGTTTTAGAAAATAATAAAGTTAAATTCGGCCAAAAGTACACGGGTACCGGTAGATTTATTAATTTTTGCGAATATGAAAATAATTTATTTTTGATAGTTGAGGAAGGGGACAAAATAAATTTTTATCCGTTTAATACAGAAACAAACTTATTTAATTTGGATAAAGAAGTAATAAGCTTAACCGATCTGCCGTTATTCAAAATAATTAAATCAAACAATTGTTTTATTGTGGGCAAGGATGTTACTTATAAAATTAAATAAGGATTTGTTTTTACAAACACAGTACATATTTTTGGACAAAAAAAAGGCTAAAACTGCTTTTTAGGGCAGTTTTAGCCTAATAAAATTGCAAGTTAAAAGATTTATTTTACAAAATTCATTTTGCGTGTTTCAATAAAATTTCCGGCTTGTAATTTGTAAAAATAAACACCGCTGGAAATTTCCGATGGAGACCAATTTTTTTGGTAGTTCCCCGCATTTAATTCTTGGTTAATAAGTGTGGTTATTTCTTTGCCTAAAACATCATAAATCTTTAATGTTACAAATTCTTGTTTTGGCAGACCAAACGAAATTGTTGTGCTTGGATTAAAAGGATTAGGATAGTTTTGAGAAAGAGTAAAATTTTCAGGCAAGTTTTCAAAATTTTCAACTCCTGTAAAAGAAACATATTTTACCGTTGCATTTTGAGCGTAAATGGAAATCAAATCTTCATTGTTATTGTATTTTATATCAATAGGCCCGGTATAAGGTACCCATGTTGTCCCGTTCCAGCTATTAGAAGTACCGCTAATTCCGTTATTGTTATCATCATAGGTATAAGTTCTAAGCAAAACATCAACCCAACTTCCGTTTCGCCAGTGTTCCCACAAATCGGTCAATTTATTTCCTTGTGCATCATAAGTATAATCATAACGCATAGAATTTACCCAAACTCCGTTATTCCAATTTTCTATTATATCAGTTATCTTATTTCCTTGCAAATTGTAGGTGGAAGTATTACATCTGCTATTTACCCAAACTCCGTTATCCCAGTTCTCATTTATAGATTTTACTTTATTTCCTTGTGTATCATATGTATAAGTAATTCGACTGGAATTTATGCCTCCAAATTCATGCAGTTCTGTCAACAAATAACCTTGTGCATCATATGTCCAACTTCTTCGCATAACATTACACCAGCCGCCCATTCCCCAATTTTCCAAAATTTCGGTACTGATTGTCCCATTTGTGTTATATGTATAATTATACCGTTCAGCATATGTCCAATCTCCGTTCTCCCAATATTCTTTACTCATTGTTAACTCTTTTCCCTCAAAGTCATAAGTATAAGCATAACGGCTGTAATTAACCCATGCTCCATTTGTCCAAGATTCACATAAAATTGTTAACTTGTTCCCATTAGCATCATACAAATTTGTAGTGCGAGAAGAATTCTCCCAAACACCGTTTATTAATTTTTCACTTAGCGATAATATAATGTTCCCGTTAGTATCATAAGTATAAGTAATTTGAGAATTGCAATCATCTAATAAAGCCACTGATGGTCTATAAAATATTGTATTTGTGTTTATATTTGTTTTCAGTTTAGTTAAATATTGAATCTTTGGATATAAATTGATAGGGTTTTGATTGGTTTGAAGATTCTCATTATTAGATAACTGTGTATCTAGTTGTTGATATAACATATTATCAACAATTGGCATTTTATTTTTTTCGATCTGTGCGCTTAAACCAAAAGAAAAATAAAATAAAAATATGATTAATAAATTCAATTTCCTCATACACCTGCTCCACATTGTTTTAAAATATTATTACCAAAAAAGCATTTTTCAGCTTATTTTTTTATAAATTTAATTACATTAATTAGATGTTTATTAAATTCATCATCGTCTAAACAAAATCTATTAATGTTGTTAAACATTTTAAATTAATAATTAATCTTTATTAAAAATTGTAAAATATTAATTGATTAATAATAAATTATTTCCACACCTAAAAAGTTATTAATATGTTTGGATAAAGTCAATATTAAATTATTCCTTATTCTTTAATTTTTACTTTTTGTTAAATTATAAACAGAAAAAATGTACTTATTATGTAATTTAAATCAGTTTTTAATTTTAAAAAATATTTATGAATCATTTAAGGATAATTATTACTAAAATATAAAAAGAAGGGGAGTTTGAAGTAAAAAACTTTTTGTTTTGGTTGCAATGGTGGGAAAGAGCAATAAATTATTTTTACGGTACATATTTTTGGGCAAAAAAAAAGGCTAAAACTGCTTGTTATTGCAGTTTTAGCACTTATTTTTAGTCTGGCGGAGAGGGTGGGATTCGAACCCACGGTACGCTTTTGACGTACACACACTTTCCAGGCGTGCCAGTTCAACCACTCCTGCACCTATCCGTGTATATCAAGGATTCAAATATATTAATAAAAACTTAAAAATTAAACTCAATTTTAAAACTTTTTAATAAATTATTATAAAAAATGATGAAATTTACATATTTTGTTGAAATAAGTATAATTTATTAGTATTTTACAAGTCTATTTATTTTCGGAAAGGTGGCAGAGTGGTTGAATGCGGCGGTCTCGAAAACCGTTGTTCGGCTTGCCGGACCGGGAGTTCGAATCTCCCCTTTTCCGCAATAAAATTGATGCGAAAATTGCCTTAATTGGCGGTTTTCGCATTTTTTTATTTTAAATGAATTATTTTATTTACCAATTTAAATAAAATATAATTTGGATGTGAATATTGATTCCCTAATTTAGTTTTGTTATATTAAAAATAAGATCTATTTATATTTAGGGGGAATTTTGAAAAAAATATTTTTTACTTCTATCATTTATATTCTTTTTAACATTAATTATTTAGCTCAAAATCCGGAATGGAAACAATATTCTTCAGGTAAAAGAATACTTTGCCAAGCAGAAGAAGGAACTATTATTTGGATAGGGACTTACGATGGACTTGTAAAACTAAATAAAGTTACCAATGAATCAAAATTTTATAATAACTCTAATTCGGAGCTGCCAAATAATGTTATTAATACAATAGCCATAGACGCTGCCGGAAATAAATGGATTGGAATTGAAAATGGAGGAGTAATTAAATTTGATGGAAATAATTGGACAATATATAATACTTCTAACTCTGGATTGCCAAATAATTCAATTCGTAGTATTACTATTGATAGGAACGGAACAAAATGGGTTGGAACTTGTGGCGGCGGTTTAGCTAAATTTGATGGAACAGAATGGACTATATATACGAAATTAAATTCCGGTTTATCCTCTGATTACATATATATTATTTTAATAGATGACGATGAAATTAAATGGATTGGAACAAGTGCAGGGTTAGACAAATTTGACGGAACTGCTTGGACTGAATATAATAGTGCAAATTCGGGTGTAGGCGATCATGTTTGTTCAATTGCTTTTGACAGCAGTGGTAATAAATGGTTTGGTTCGTTGGGTGGTTCATTATCAAAATATGACGGAACAACTTGGACAGCTTATTTTTCGTCTAATTCTGGATTGCCTGATAATTGGGTTCATTCCATAGCTGTTGATAAAGAAGGAAATAAATGGCTTGGTACAAATGCAGGTTTAGTTAAGTATGATGGAATAAATTGGATAATATACAATACATCCAACTCCGGATTGTTAGATAATTCCGTTAGGTCTATTATATTAGATAATGAAGGTAACAAACTTATAGGGACTTTTGAAAGTGGTTTATTTAAATTTAATGGTTTTATCTGGAAAGCTTGCAAAACTAATAATTCCTTTTTACCAAACAATAATGTATCGGCTTTAGCTATTGATAAAGAAGGAAATAAATGGATTGGAACTAATGGAGGTGGGTTGGCAAAATTTAATGGTACAAATTGGACTATTTATAACACCTCTAATTCGGAGCTGCCGTGTAATAATATTAGTACTATTGCAATTGATAAACAAGGAAATAAATGGATTGGGTATTGGTTTGAAGATTTTGGAGGATTTGCAAAATTTGATGGTACTAATTGGACTATTTATAACACTTCTAATTCGAGTTTACCTAATCAATATGTGACTTCAATTGCAGTAGATAAATTTGGTAATAAATGGATAGGTACTGCTGCAGGTTTAGTTAAGTATAATGGAACAAATTGGGTAATATACACTAAATACAATTCCGGATTACCATATAACGCGATTGAAATGATTTCAATTGATAGTAGTGGAAACAAATGGATTTGTTTTGACAGCGATTGTGGAATTGCAAAATTTGATGGTGATAATTGGAGTATCTATAATAAAAACAATTCAGGATTGCCAGATAATTGGGTCTATTCAATAACCTGTGATGATGAGGGTAATAAATGGATAGGAACAAACGAAGGATTAGCTAAATTCCATGGAACTACATGGACGGTCTATTACCAAAATAATTCCGGCCTGCCTAATAATGGAGTTAGTGATGTTAAAATAGATGCTGCTGGAAATAAATGGATAGCTACTAATGGAGGTGGTATAGGCAATGCAGGAGGTGGAATAGCTAAATTTGATGATTTTAATTGGACTGTTTATAATTCATCAAATTCCGGTTTGCCAAATAATTCGGTTAATAATATTGTAATAGATGTTTACGGAAATAAATGGATTGGAACATTTTTTGGCGGTTTGGCAGTATATAATGAGGGTGGAGTTGTAAGAGTACTAGACCCGTTGCCAAATATATTTATTCTAAATCAAAATTTCCCAAATCCTTTTAACCCAAATACAACAATTAGTTTTAATTTACCAAAATCGGAATTTGTGTCACTAAAGATTTACGATATTTTAGGTAAACAAATATGTGTACTTATTAATGAAGAATTAAGTGCCGGAACTTATCAAAAAGATTGGCAGCCAACCGGTTTGAGCAGCGGAATTTATTTTTACACATTGCAAGCGGGCAAGTTTAACGAAACTCGTAAAATGATTTATCTTAAGTAATTGGTAAATTTTTTCTTTCAGGAGATTGATGCGAAAATTGCCTTAATTGGCGGTTTTCGCATTTTTTATTAATTAAAAGAAAATTAATAATCAATTAGTTATATTTAACATTTGAAATTTAAAATTATGCAGTCTATTGTATTTATGTTAAGATGATTATTTTATAAGATCTTGATACTTTAAAAACTTAAAAAGGCATTTATGAAAAAAATATTAACGATTTTATTTGTTATTAGTGGTTTGGTTTATGCACAAAAAACCGCAAAAAACGAAACAATACATTCTGAAAAACTATATACTGAAATAACAAAAATAATTAATCATGTACCTGAAAACTTAATTATTGTTGATGCAAATAAACAAATGTTGTATTTGATGAAAAACGGAAAACAAATTGAAGAATATGTTATTAGTACCGGCAAAGCAGGCACAGATTCAAATGCAATTTTGGGATCATTAAAAACTCCGGTTGGATTGCATCAAATTGCAAAAAAAATTGGAGATTCCAGTAAAATCGGTACAATATTCCGAGGCCAAAGAAATACAAATAAAATTGCAAAAATAGTCTACAATAAAAAAGATCTTGAAAAGGAAATGACGGATTTAGTGCTTACACGAGTAATGGTGCTTGACGGGAAAGAATCCTCATTAAATAGCGGAAAAAATAAAAAAGGCGAAATTGTTGACTCAAGGAAACGGGGAATTTATATTCATGGAACCAATAATGAAGCAATGATTGGCAGTCCCGCAAGTCACGGCTGTATTAGAATGAGGAATGAGGATGTTGTGAAGTTTTACAACCAAGTTGAAGTTGGGTATTTTTTATATATTTATAAATAACCTTTAATGTGTTGTATCCCGGAACAAAATAGAAATAATTGAATAAAAAAGGATATTGTATAATAGTAAAGAATGATTAATAATGCATAAATATAAAAAAGCAGCTCTAAAAATAACCATAATTTGTTTTATTTTATTAATATCCGGTTGGACTTCAACATATTCTAAAAAAATATTTCGTTCTTCAAGTAATAACACTATCGAAGCAATAAAATTATCATCTAAACACACAAGTTTTGCTAAACAAAATTTCTTAAATGCTTACAATAAGTTTATTGCTTCTGCTGATGATAAAACAATAAAACTTAAATCGGGTAAATCATTTATATGGGATGATGGAAAAAACAAATCTTTTGATGAAAAATTTGAGAATGCTGATTTGGAAGATATGGTTTCGCAGGAATACATAACCGGTGTAAATTGGAGTTCTCCGCCGGCTTTTGAATATAGTCCGGGAAGGATTAGAAATGAGGAATTTTTAAAAGCAATTTATGGTAATTCGGAATCAGAGGTACTTAAAAATTGTGTTAAACTAAACTGGTTTGGTAAAAATATTCTTGTAAACAAAATTAATGGGGCAGCCGATAGTTTAAATAGTATTATTAGAGAATTATCTGCATTACCCAAAGAAATGAAAAAATATTTTACGGTTACTTCAGGTACATTTTGCTGGCGGAATATTGCCGGTACAAAACTACATAGTATGCACTCATTTGCTTTGGCAATTGATATAAATACAAAATTTTCTAATTATTGGCGAAATTCCAGTGCAAAAAATTATGTAAACAGAATTCCGTTTGACATTGTAAATGTTTTTGAAAAACACGGTTTTATTTGGGGCGGCAAGTGGTACCATTATGATACTATGCATTTTGAATTTAGACCTGAATTTTTTAGTAAGGGAATTAACGAAAATGACGTGTCAAACAACTTCTAAAATATTCATTTTATCAAAATAAGCATATCAGATAAAATAATTCGAATATCTTCTAAAATTATTATTGACAAAATCAAATAAAAGCAATAACTTCTTTTTAACCTTTGTTATATATTTATTAAAAATATTACAAATATAAATGGGTTTATTTCTGTTTTTCTGTAACATTAAAAAAGTAGTTTTTAAAATTATTTTAAGGAATAGATTATGAAAACCGTTTTTTATTATTTAACATCGTTTATTATTATTTTAACTCTTTTTGGATTCTCTTTTCTAAATATTTCATCAAATACTGAACCGGAAGGGCAAAAAATATTCACTGACTCCAAATGTAATACCTGCCATTCAATTAAATCTCTCAACATAGAAGCAAAACTAAAGAAAAAAGATATTGTGGATTTGTCTGTAATTGGAAAATCGGTTAATGCTGATTTGTTAAACAAATATCTTATGAAAAAAGAAAAAATTAACGATAAACAACACCCTGCGCTTTTTAAAGGTACCGAAAAAGAATTGGAAGTTTTATCAAAATGGCTTTGTACGCTAAAAACTTTATAATAATTTTTATTCAATATTATATTTACATTGTTTTAAAATGTGATAATCATACAAAAATATAATTATTGTATGATTTTATGTTGTGGACTTATGGATATCTTGGAATTGAATTTAGCTAAATAGACCCGATCGAAAAACTATTTTTTGTTAAAGATTTAAACTTAAATGTAGTATTAACGGTTTTCCAATCAAATAAGTTATTAGTTTGGGGATTTTATGAAGCATTCAATATCAAAAAAAGTTGCTTTAACGGTTGCGGGTTCATTAGTTATTACTTTAACCATAATGCTTATTGTTTTGGTTATGAATCAAAAAAGTTCAAAACTGGAATCTGCCGGTGAAGAAAATAACAACTTAAGCCAAGTAATTATAAATTCTATATCTTTTTCGATGGCGCAGGGTGCAACAGATGTTAAACCATACATTGAAAAACTAAAAAATATTAATTCATTAAGTGAACTTCGAATTACTCCTACCGATAAAATTACCGCAGGTTCTCAAGCAAATTTGGATTCCGAAGAATTATCAGTTCTTAATACAAAACAAAGTATAAGTTTTTCGGAAGAATTTAGAAATACCAGTGTATTAAGATCAATAGCACCCATTTTGTCCGATGAATCGTGTAATGATTGCCATGGTACTAAAACAGGGGATCCTTTAGCAATTGTAAGTCTTAGATATTCGCTTGAAAATACTTATGCCGATTTGTCGCAGCAACGCCTTGTAGCTATTCTTTTAGCCTTGTTAACTATTTTAGCAACATTTATTGTTTCTAACAGCTTTATTAAAAAAATTATAGGAATTCCGCTGAACAATCTGACAACGGCTACATCCAAAATGGCAGAAGGGGATTATAGCATTAAACTTGAAGTAACTAATGATGATGAAATTGGTACGTTAACAAATACCTTTAGTGTTATGAGTCATAAAGTTCAACTTCTTGTTCAGTATCTGGAAAATATTCCTGCACCGGTTATGGCTATTGATAAAGAATTTAACATCCAATACATAAATAAAGTAGGAGCCTCGTTTGTTGGAAAGAATCAAAAGGAACTAAATGGAAAAAAATGTTACGAATATTTTAAAACCGGACATTGCAGTACAAGTTCATGTGCATCACATCAGGCTATATTACAAAATAGAATGATTACAGCTGAAACTATTGCCAATCCGCATTTTGAAGATATTCCCATTCTTTACACTAGTACACCAATTGTTGATTTAGATAACAGTATTATTGGTGCTATTGAATCGCTTACACCTATTACTGAACAAAAGAAGATGGAATCGTATTTAAATCGATCAACTAGCAAATTATTAAACGAAATGGAAAAGTTTTCTAATGGCGATTTAACCATTGAGGTTGTTCCTGAAAATGAAAATGATGAGATAGGAAAATTGTTTAGAGGTTTTAATATATCAGTTAAAAACATAAGTGAGATTATTGAAAATGTGATTGGAGCTGTGCAAGCAACCGCTAGTGCCAGTTCGGAAATTTCATCCAGTAGTGAAGAAATTGCAGCGGGTGCTCAAGAACAAAATAGTCAAATAATGGAAATTTCTACTGAAATTGAAGAAATGACAAAAAGTATAATTGAAGCTTCACAAAACTCAACTAAATCTGCAATGGCAGCAAAAAATGCCGGTTTAATTGCCAAAGAAGGAGAAAAAGTAGTTAAACAAACAATTGATGGAATGAACAAAATAGCAGATGTAGTAAAAAGATCGGCAGAAACTGTAAATGCTTTGGGTAAAGGGAGTGATCAAATTGGTGAAATAGTGCAGGTGATAAATGATATAGCGGATCAGACAAATTTGCTTGCCTTAAATGCAGCAATTGAGGCTGCCAGGGCGGGAGAACAGGGTAGAGGTTTTGCCGTTGTAGCTGATGAAGTCCGTAAATTAGCTGAAAGAACAACAAAAGCTACAAAAGAAATTGCAATAATGATTAAACAGATACAAAAGGATACAAGCGGTGCGGTTGAATCTATGAATACCGGAACGGAAGAGGTAGAAAGAGGTAAATTATTGGCTGATAAAGCCGGACAGTCGTTAAAAGATATAATTATTGGTGTTGAACAAGTTGTTAGTGTTTCAACTTTGGTTGCTTCATCAGTTGAGGAGCAATCAAGTTCGGCCGAAAAAATAAATAAAAATATTGAATTAATTAGCCACGTTACTAATGAGAGCGCTACGGGTATCCAGCAAATTGCCCAGACCACAGAAGATTTAACCCGATTAACTGAAAATCTTCTAAAATTAACATCCCGCTTTAATATTAATGTTTCGAAAAATGGCTCTGAAAATATTTCAAAAAGCAGATCTCCTGTTGGTTCAAATAGAAAATTTTTAAGATAGAAGAGATTAAAATCTGCATTTATTCGAAAATTTTTGTTAGATATAAAAATGCAAAAATTACCAAAGGGCAGTTTTTTGCATTTTAATAAGATGGATTTTTAGAAAATACAATTCTTTTCCCTACAGATTTTGCGTTAACCCAATCAAAAAAATCCTATTTCATAAACGGACATTACTCGAATATCCAATAAATAAGAAAAAAAAGATATTTTATTGCTTCTTTTTGTTTAGATAATTTTTAATTATTGTTTATTTTGTATGGTCAAAAATTGTTATTTAACGATAAAATAGGATGAGTATGGAAAGTTATGGATTTTGGTCATTATTGCCTCCAACACTGGCAATTATTCTTGCGATACGTACGAAGCAGGTTTTTATTTCGTTATTAGTTGGTATTTGGGTAGGATGGTTAATTTTGAGCGGTTTTAACCCTTTGCTGGGAACTTATAATACAGTTCAGGCATTGGTGAATGTTTTTAAGGATCCCGGCAATACAAGAACTATTATGTTCAGCTGTTTGGTTGGAGCATTAATTGTTTTTGTTCAAAGAAGCGGGGGAGCAGAAGGTTTTATTAAAATAGTACATAATTATTTGTTAAAAATTGAAGCAAAAAAAGCAGGTAACAGCAGAGTTATTGTTCAATTAATGGCTATGCTTACAGGAGCATTAGTTTTTGTTGAAACAAGTATTAATATTTTAACAGTTGGTTCAATTTATCGTCCAATTTGTGATGACTTAAAAATTCCGCGTGAAAAATTGGCATATATTGCACATTCAATGTCGCCTACAATATGCGTTTTGATACCCTTAAATGCTTGGGGTGCATATATAATGGGTCTGCTTGCCGCACAAGGCTTTTCTAATCCATTCCAAGTTTTAGTCAGTGCATTTCCATTTAATTTTTATCCCATGATTGCTATTGCGTTAATTGCCATATTAATTATTACAAAAAAAGATTTTGGCCCAATGAAAAAGGCTGAAGAAAGAACAAGAAAAACAGGTAAATTAATGAATGACGGCGCAAAACCACTTCTTTCAACTGATGTGTTGGCTATGGAAAGAAAAGAAGGTGTTCCGGCCCGAGCAATTAATATGCTTATTCCTATTTTTACCATGGTATTTATGATGCCGATAATGCTTGTAGTAACCGGTTATCCAAATGTTCAAAATGCTGCTTCTTTGCCTTGGTATAGTGTTTCAATTCAGGCAATTGGATTGGGATCGGGTTCAACTTCGGTTTTAATTGCAATATTAACTTCAATAATTGTTAGTATAATTCTATACAGAGCTCAAAATATATTTAAAGTTCAGGAATCAATTGATTTAGTAATCAGCGGAATTTCAGCATTAATTCCTCTTGCTTTGCTTATGCTTCTTGCATTTACAATTGGAGCCGTATGCGTTGAACTTAAAACAGGTATTTATATTGCTGGATTAACAAAAGCTTGGCTTACTCCTAATTTAGTACCTTTTATTATTTTTATGGTTGGTTGCGTTGTTGCATTTGCAACCGGAACAAGCTGGGGAACTTTTGCTATTATGATTCCAATTGGTGTACCAATGGCGCAAACATTAGGTGCCGACTTGTCTTTAACAATTGCCGCAGCTCTTAGTGGTGGAGTATTTGGAGATAACTGTTCGCCTATTTCCGATACAACCTTAATTACTTCAATGTCGTGCGCGTCCGATTTAATTGATCACGTAAGAACGCAGCTCCCATACTCAATAACAGCCGGATTAATAACCGCGGTATTGTTTTTAATTTTAGGGTTTGTAATTTAGTTTGTTAATAAAAATGTTTAAAATGAAAATTTATATAAAATATTTATTTGTAATTTTGTTTGTTTTTTCTGTTAATGTTTTCTCACAGCAAGATAAAAACAATCTATTAAACAAGTTTGACGACTATGACCATTTGCCTGTTGAGCTGGTTTATTTTTATCCTCAACTTCAAAATGATACTGTTGTTCTGCTTTGGGGTACTGCTACCGAATTAAACAACTATGGATTTGAAGTTCAGAGAAGTACCGATACTAATTTTACAGCATTTGATGTACTTGGACTTGTAGATGGACATGGGACCAGTTATGTTTACAATAATTATTCCTTTTACGATACAACTTTAAGTTCTAATGGTATGTTTTATTACAGATTAAATCAGCTTGATAATGATGGCGGTCAAAAATACTCTTTTATAGTTAGTATTATTGTAACAAAAGTTGATGATGAACCTATTGTAGTGAATAATTTTTCATTATTTCAAAATTATCCAAATCCTTTTAATGGCCAAACTACCATACCTTTTTCCTTAAATAAAACGATGGATATTAGTATTGAGATTTTTGATGTTAAAGGAAGTTTGGTAAATAAATGGACATTTCAAAATTTGTCAGCCGGAAATTATAATTACAAATTTAACTCAGATGATTTAACATCAGGTGTTTATTTTTATAAATTAAGTTCCTTAACAAAATCTTTATCAAAAAAAATGATTTTAATCAAATAATCTAAAGTTTTTATTTTGTATGTTGCACATTAAAATTAACAATAATTAAATAACTAATACAGGAAAGAAAATGAAAAAAATATTTATGGTAATATTTTTGTTGAGTGTTGTTAGTATAAATGCTCAATTTCAAAACAATCTAAAACCAAACGAAGGAATGATGCAGGGCGGCTTAGGTTTAACCTGGGTAGACGGCCAGCCATTTTATGCTCTTCGTATATGTCCGGAATTTGGATTTGCAAATTTTGGTTTGGGATTAGATCTTAACCTGGCTATCGATTCCAAAGGTAATATGAGAAAAGAAAATTATAATGAATTTTCGGATTATTTAAGTATTATCAGATATGCAAGATATGGACAAAAACATGATCCTGTTTATGTTAAAGTTGGCGCATTGGATTATACAACTCTTGGGCATGGTAGTTTAATGTACATGTACAATAATTCTCCATCATTTGATGCTAGAAAAATTGGTGCTCAATTTGACATGGATTTTAATGAATTTGGATTTGAATCGATTTATAGTAATTTTGCACAAGCCGGTGTTGTTGGTATTCGTGCTTATGTTCGTCCTTTAAAATTAACAGCAATGAAAGAAATTCCAATTATTAGCAATATTGAAATTGGTGCTTCATATGTTACTGATTTTAATAAATATGCCGGTGTAAAAAGTGGTAAAATTGATTCTGTATCCGGTGAATTTAAAGCTATAGAAGATGATGGTACAGTATCTGGATTTGGTTTTGATATTGGTTTGCCAATTATACGTACCGATATGTTTAATTTAGATTTATATTACGATTTTGCTAAAATTGTTAATTATGGAAGCGGTTCAACAGCCGGCATAAGCGCAACTTTAAAAGGTTTAGGATTGGTTGAAGTATCTGCAAAATTGGAAAGAAGATTTAATAATGATGAATTTGTTCCTTCTTATTTCAATTCGATGTATGAAACTGAAAGATTTAATTTTGATAAAACAACAGGACAAGTTAGAAGTAAAATTCAAGTTCTTCAATCTTTACAGTCATCAGTTGGTAATGGTTTCTTTGGTGAATTGGAAGCAAATGTTGTTGATTTATTTAGAGTACTTGGAAGTTATGAACGTTTAGATAAAGAACCAAAATCGGGTGCTTTACATATTACCGGTGAGGTAATACCTAAAGATTTACCTTATGTTGTTCGTGCTGGTTATGATAAAATAAATATTGAAGATGAAAAAGATTTATTTACATTAGATGAAAGATCATATCTTTTTGTTGAACTTGGTTATAAACCTATGCCTTATTTAGTAGTTTCCATGGTATATAACTGGACATTTTCACCTGTTCGTGACAGTGATGATAATATTATTGGTTATGAACCACAAAAATGGATTGAACCAAGAGTATCTTTTGTTTATCCTTTAAATTTTTAATATCTAATTCAATTGATATTAAAAAAGCTGTCTTATTAAGGCAGCTTTTTTTTTTGTTATTTTAATAAATTAAAAATATTATTGGTTATTGTTCTTAAATTGTTAAAAATGAATGATTTACAATAAAAATACAGGTCATTAATTATTATTTATAATAATCGTAATGCCGTCATCTATTTTTATGTTTTATTAATATAAAAAAATAACTATTTTAAATACTAATATTTAATTAAAAAATGGAGTGTTAAAAGAATGAAAAAACTTTTAATTGTGATGTTGTTTATTAGTTCGATGGTTTGGTCACAAGAGCTTAAGGTGGTTAGCAGTACGGAATTGACGGATGTTGTAGGAAAAAATCTTTATTTTCCAACATTAAATTATGATGGTTCAAAAGTACTTTTAACAAAAGACGGTTATAATGGGTTAATGTTATACGATGTTTCCACAAAAACATTAAGTGTTATTAGTGACGAACCCGGTGCCGGATATAGACCGGTGTTTTCGGAAGATGGAACAAAAATTATATATAAAGCAGATGAATTTGAAGGTATCAAAAGATACTCAAGTTTAGTTGAATTTGACTTAACTACAAATACAAAAACAGTATTAATAAATAAAGAAAGATTCATGAATTTTTATAGATCTCCGGAAACAAATTCTTTGATTGTAAAAACTGCTTATGTAACTCGCTCTTTTAATCTCAAAGAATTTAGAGCAATTGAACAAAGTTCAATTCCAAATTTTGCGATGATGGAAAATGACATTGTTAAGATTTATAGAAATAACGAAATTTTAGAATATCAGCCATTTGGACCAGGCAATTATATTTGGGTTTCTTCAAGTGTTGATAATAAATTATTATTTACTTATGCAGGAAAAGGAACATTTGTAAATGATTTTAACACAAATAAGATGTATGAACTTGGGCAGGCTAATGCTCCTATATTCAGCACAGACGGACAATTTGTTGTTTATATGAATGACAAAGATGACGGACAATCGATTATTTCATCCGATATTTTAATTTCGACTTTTGATGGTGCAAAAACATATAACGTAACCAACAGTGTTGAACAAATTGAGTTATATCCAAATATGTCGGGAAATGGTAAAAAGATTGCTTATTGTACAGCGGATGCCCGTATTTTTATAATTGAAGTAAGTTTTGAATGAGGCTGATATGAAAAGAATATTTATGATTTTATTTTTATTTGTTGTAATAACTAATATTAATGCACAACCTTTAATAAATGGTACCGAAACATTAACAGGCGCAAAAATTGTTATTGATCCGGGTCACGGGGGACATGATGCTGCAGATGATAGATATATTGCAGCTACAGGTTTTTGGGAATCTGATGGTAACTGGGCAAAAGCTAATTATTTAAAACCGATGCTTGAAACTCTTGGAGCAAGTGTAAAATTAACCCGTTCCGGTAATACAGATGCCGATGATTTAGGTCTTTCAACACGCTCACAAATTGCAAATGATTATAATGCTGATTATTTCCATTCTATCCATAGTAATGGTTATTTGGGACAATCTAATTATACATTAATTTTATTCCGTGGATATGATGATGCTCCAGTTTATGCAGGTTCAAAAACCATGGGTGCTTATTTAATGAATAATTTAAATTTTGATAACCGAACTACAGCAAAATATAACAGAGGTGACTGGTCATTTTATCCGGATTGGGGCACTTCGGGTCTTGGAGTTTTACGTGGTTTAACTATGCCGGGTACACTTTCCGAAGGTTCTTTCCACGATTATATTCCTGAATCTTGGAGATTAATGAATGAATCGTACAGAAAACATGAAGCAATTTCAATTACTAGATCATTTATTTCCTATTTTAATGATTTTCCTTCTACATCAGGTTGTATTGCAGGTATAGTACGTGATCCTGCTGTTACAGTTACATATTATTATATCAGTTCACTTGGTGATGCTAAAAAACCAATTAATAATATAAAAATTACAGTTCAACCGGGAAACATTGTTTATAACGGTGATGCTAAAAATAATGGATATTTTTTAATTGAAGATTTAGCTCCCGGACAGTACAAAGTAATTTATGAGGCTGAAAATTATAAAAAAGATTCTTCAACTGTAACTGTTGTTGCAAACAAAACAGTATTTGCCGATAAAAATCTTACAATGGTAGCAAATCCAAATGCACCTCAAGTTGTTTCTACTACTCCGGCAAATTTAGCACAAGGAATTAAGTTAAAAGCTCCTATAGTTTTTAATTTTGATATAAAAATGAATACTGCTACCACACAAAGTGCTTTAGTGATTGAACCAGCAATATCGGGAACATATACATGGGCAAATGATGACAAACAAATGACATTTACTCCATCAACATATTACCCAATAGGCAGCGAAATAAAAGTAACTTTAAAAAATACAGCTAAAACTATTTTTAATGTCTTTTTAGCACAAAATTATGTTTTTACTTTTAATACTCGTTCAAAATTAAATTTGTTAAGTGCTTATCCAAAAAATAATGATGAAAAAATTAGCACAACCGTAAACGTTCGTGCAATTTTTGATGCTCCAATTAAACAAAGTACTTTACCCGGTAATATGTCTTTTACAAAATCGGATGGTTCATCTGTACCTATTTATGTTGATTTAGCAGGTTATGCTAACGGCAAAATAACTTTTGACCCGCAAACACCTCTTACACCTAATCAATCGTATAAATTAGTAATTAAAGCCGGTGTTGGCGATACAGAAGGTTTATTCCTTGGTCAAGATTATGAATTTAATTTTACTGTAGATTCGGAAGTTTATCAGTCAGGTACAGTAATAGATGCTTTTGAAGCTGTTGGCGGCTGGTGGGATCCTAATAATAGCGGCAGCACAGGTGGTACCAACCCGGATGCAACTACTTTTACAATAGTGACAGATAAAAAAGTTAACGGTTCAAAATCAGGTAAAATATCATATACATTTACAGACGTAAATGGTGTTTGCCGTACTCATAATTCAACAAAACCAAATATTGGAAGTGCAGCTTCTAAATTTGGAATGTGGATATATGGCGATTTAAGTTACAATGCTTTAGAATATTGGTTCTATCATTCAGGGTCATCTAACGTTATTGTAAAAATTGATACATTAAATTGGACAGGCTGGAAATTAAAATATATTAATGTTAATGAAATTACCGGAACAGGTGATAAATTATTCCATAGCGTTGTAATTAAACAGGCTACCGGTGGTTCGTTGACCGGTGCTATTTATTTAGACGATATGCAAAATTCGATTGTAACTGACGTTAATGAAATTGAAGAATTGCAGGGAATTCCTAATACATACTCGTTAGAACAAAACTTCCCAAATCCGTTTAACCCTTCAACACAAATAAGGTTTAATTTACCTGAAGCATCGGTTGTGTCATTAGCGGTTTATAACGTACTTGGTCAAAAAGTTACTACTTTAATTAGTGATCAAAATTTTAATTCGGGCAGTTTTAATGTTACATGGAATGGAAAAAATGAATTTGGTATAACAGTACCATCAGGAGTTTATTTCTACAGAATAGAAACACCAAATTTTGTTGAAACCAAAAAAATGATGATGCTTAAATAATTTTGAATTTTTAGTTCTTAATTTTTAATTAATACATTTTCGGAAGCCGTGGATTAAAAAAATTATCCACGGTTTTTTTTTAGTATTAATTAGTTCGTTGTTTGGATGATTATTTTCATCATTATTCGGTTTTGGGTTACATTTTGAAAGTAAAACCTGAAATAACATATTAATTATTGTAAAATATGGAATAAATATTAAAAAAATATTTTTTATGTACTTGACATTTTAAGTTCAAGTTTGCAAATTAGTACTTCAAATTAGGAGAATGTATAGAGAATTTTTACTATTAAACAACAATTGAAGAAATGAACAAGTGAAAATCTCTTTATATTTAAATAATAATCCTTATGGGCCTTTTACCACTTTAAAATTAATGCGAGTATTAAATGAAATTTAATTATTTATTAATAATAATTGTTTCTCTATTGGCTGCTGCATGCGATAATATACCTGATGATATTGTATCAACCGATGATTCAACTTATCAGCTTGTTACGCTTCAAGCACCAACTAATTTTGTACGTACTGAAATAAATACCAAATTTAATACTTCTATTCAAATTAAAAATGGAAGTACAGCCAATGAAGTTTATTTAAACGTTCGTTTGGCAGATGGAAGCGATGATGTTTTAAGTCACATAGTATTGTTAGATAACGGAAATGTTACAACCAATGGCGATTATACCGCTAATGACAATAATTTTTCCGCAATAGTTCCCATGTCAAATGAATTTTCGAGCGGCAATTATATTATTGAGTATTTTGTTAATTATAACCTTGGAAAACAAAAAATTGATCAAAAGGTTGCCGTTCATCAGTTTAGCTACAATAACGGTAGTGCTAATTCTGCCCCTGTAATATCTGATGTTATTATGCCTGATTCTGTTACAGTAGCTGCATCCGATACTGTGGCAATGATAATATCGGTAGCTGTTTCTGATTCGAATGGATTATCTGATATTAGTAGTGTTTATTTTGTTACGTACAGACCAAATGGCACAACAAGCGGAGATAAATTTACTTTGTATGATGATGGGCCAAATCCAGATATTACTAAGGACCATGGAGATGCAGTTGCCGGAGATGGACGTTATTCTACCGGAATTAGCGTTACATCAAATAATGCAAAAGGTGAATATACATTTGAATTTAGAGCACGTGATAAAGGAAGTAAATTAAGCAACATAATTCATCATAAAATTTTAATTAAATAATTATGAAAAAAATAATAATTTTTTTGTTTCTTCTGGTGAACATTATTAATGCTCAAATAGCTGTAAACGATTATAAGTTTGATAGAATGTATAAAATATCCGATAATACTCCGTTAAGCAATTCAATTTTAGATATTGTTATTGTTAAAGATACTATTTGGCTTGGTACAACAAAAGGTTTAAGCCGATCCATAGACGGAGGAGTTTCTTTTACAAATTATTATAATACTGCCGATTTTGGAACTGAAAGTATTTCTGCAATTGGGTATAATAACGGTGTTATATGGGCTGCAACAGCACACAATACCGAAAGAGACGGTCAAAGTTTAGCAACGGGAAGCGGATTAAGATATTCAACCAATAATGGCTCAACATGGACAACTATTGCACAACCAAAAGATTTGTCAGGTGATTCCAGTGTTGTTTACGGAATTAATACTTTACGGGCTTTGCCGGTTACTGTAGATATTAATAATATTACTTATGATATTGCGTTTTCAAAAAACACAATATGGATTGCAACATTTGCAGGCGGTTTGCGTAAATCTACCGATATGGGAGCTACATGGCAGCGAGTAGTAATTCCACCGGATTATTTAAGTTCAATAAAACCAACTGATGTTTTAAATTTTTCACTTCAACCGGTTGCCGGTGCTTTTGGAAACGAAAATTATTTAAACCACAGAGTTTTTTCTGTTGCTTCTTCTAACGATTCTACAGTATATGTAGGTACAGCAGGCGGTATTAATAAAACAACTGATAACGGCATAAGCTGGGTTAAATTTAATCATACAAATCAAAATGACCCTATATGCGGAAATTTTGTTGTAGCGTTAGGAACAATTGCAGAAACAAATAATATTTGGGCTGCTTCGTGGAAAGCTGAAGGATCCACGGAATATTATGGTATTAGTTATTCACACGATGGCGGTAATACCTGGGTAAATTATTTAGAAGGGGAAAAGGCCCATAACTTTGGATTTATTTATGAACCCGGTGACTATGTTGCTGTTGATAATTATGTTTTTGCAGCTACTGATAATGGAATATTTAGAAGCGGGAATAACGGTGAAACTTGGTTTGCACCGCCAAGCATTTTTGATAAAAATTTGAATCTTGGACTTACTCCTTACGAAACTTCATTTTATTCGGTTAATTCGAACAAAAAAAACAATAATAATGTTGTTTGGGTTGGCAGTTCATCGGGTTTAGCCAGATTAATTGAAACAAATGGTATGTGGACCGGAGACTGGAAAATATATTTGTCATCACAACCTTTAAGCGGAAATGATAAAACATTTGCTTTTCCAAATCCTTTTTCACCCGATGTTGAACTTGTCAAAATTAAGTTTAACAAAAGCAGCAGTTCCGATGGTGTTACAATTAGAATTATGGATTTTGGTATGAACTTAGTGCGTACTGTTGTTCAAAATGAAACTTACAATACAATTGGCGATAATTATGCCATTTGGGATGGTAGGGATGAAAACGGAAAAATTGTTCCTAACGGAGTATATTTTTACCGTATTGATAGAGGTGATAAAGACCCTGTTTTTGGAAAAATTATTGTTTTAATGTAATTAGAGCGAGGATAATTTGAAACTTAAAATTTTTATAATGTTAATAACGTTAAGCACAATAATAAATGCCCAGGCAAAGTTTAGTGATATAAGCAGTTATCCGGGATCTTTTAGCCGAATGGGGTTTGGAGCTCGTGGTATGGGCATGTCGAATGCGTTAAGTTCCGTATATACCGGTAATTTGGTATCGTATTACAATCCTGCATTATCGGCTTTTCAATCAAAAAACTCCGCACAAGTTGGATATAGTTTTTTATCTTTGGATCGTTCATTAAATTTTGCAAGTTTTACCCGAAATTTTGAATTTTCCAGTAAAGATACTACTAAAAAACGAACAAGATCGGCAGGTATATCCGTTGGGGTTATAAATGCGGGAGTATCTAAAATTGACGGAAGAGATAATCAAGGAATTGCAACTGGAGATTTATCAACTTCTGAAAATCAATTTTTTATTGGTTTAGCAAACAGATTTTCGGAAAAATTTGCTGTTGGTATTGCGGTAAAATTATATTATTTTCATTTATATGATAATATAAACAGCACAACTATGGGTTTTGATTTAGGAGCAATTTATATATTTAATCCTAACTTTTCAGCAGCATTTGTAATTTCAGATATTAACAGCAAATATAAATGGGATACTACAGATTTATATGGTCAGGACGGCAACAATGAAGAAAATAAATTTCCTGTGTTAAAGAAGTTATCTGTTGCCTATAATTTTATTGAACCTAAAATATTAACTGTTGTAGAATTGGAAAACAGCAACGCTAAAACAAATTATTTAAGATTTGGCGCTGAATACAACCTTTATGAAAATTTATTTTTAAGATGCGGTGTAGATAAAATAAATCTAAATAATTCGGATGTTTCTGCAAAACCAAGTATTGGGTTTACTTACAATTATAAATTTGAAAGTTGGGAATTTGGATTTGATTATGCTTATATTTACGAGCCGTATTCAATAAACAATATTCATGTTGTCGGCTTAAATTTTATTTTATAAAAAAAAATTGAAACTGAGGAATAAATGAAAAAAGTTCTTGCTATCATAATTTTATCATGTGGAATAATTACAGCACAAAATGCAGGAAGCAACGGTTTATCATTTCTAAAATTTAGTTTTGGTGCTAAAAATGCTGCACTAGCCGATTTGGGCGTTGTTTTAGCTGATGATGTTACTGCATTAGGTTATAATCCTGCCTTATTAGCCGGAGTTGATAAATTACAGTTACATTTAACTCATAACCAATCGATTCAGGATGTAAAAAGTGAAATGTTTGGTTTTGGATTTAGCATAAAGGGTATAAATTTTGCTGTGGGAATAAATACATCTTCGGTAAGTGATATTGAAATTAGAAATGTTCCGGGTGAAGCAGTTTCTAAATTTGATGCAAATTATTTTTATGGCAGTTTATCTTCGGGATTTTACCTTACCGATAATTTTTCGGCCGGCTTAACCTTAAAGTATTTATATGAAGGAATGTTAACCGATGAAGCAACCGGTTATGGTTTGGATTTTGGCTTTGCATATAAAAACGCCATACCTAATTTAAACTTAGGTCTTTCGTTAAGAAATATTGGCAAAATGAATGAATTAAGAAACCAATCAACAGAATTGCCAAAGGACTTAAGATTTGGTTCTTCATATTTATTACCTGTTGAACAAATTAAAAGTAATGTTGTTTTTGCAGCAGGCTTAAATAAATATTTAGAAGAGGATGATATTCATTACAGTGTTGCCGCTGATATTAAATACGATAACTTATTATCGGTACGTGTTGGTTATATTACAGGTTATGATGCCAAGGGGATTACAACCGGATTTGGAGTAGATTGGAATAATTTTAACATAGATTATGCATACACACCGTATAATTATGACCTTGGTGATTCACATTCAATATCTTTAATGTATAATTTTTAGAGAATAATAATAATATTTTAAATAAATTGGTTATTTTTAGCAATAAAATATTTTTTTAGAGATTTATTTGGACTTAAAATGGAAATTATAGAATATTCTTCAAAGTGGAAAGAAAAATGGGATAGATTTGTATTTGAATCAAATAATGGAACAATGTTTCATATGCAGAAATTTTTTGATTATCATGTTCCCGGAAAATTCACTTTTAATCATTTAATGTTTATTGAAAAAGGGGAAATAATTGCTTTATTACCCGGTAGTTTAAGAAACGGGATTTTTGAATCTCCGGTTGGTGCTTCTTATGGTTCTATAGTTACCAAGGATATTACATTTAAAGAAACCTTAGATTTAGTTCAAATGTTAATTGATTATTGTAAAGCTAATAATATTAAAGAAATTTATTTAACTCCCGCCCCAATGATTTATGAAACATACCAAAATCAGAATTTGGATTTTGCGATGTTATGGCTTGGGTTTAAATTTAGTTTGCACTATATTTCAAGTGCAATTAAGTTGGATAAAAACACCGATATTATTTCCCGTTTCCATTCTTCAACAAGAAGAAATATTCGTAAAAGTTTAAGTAATCCCGATATTAGAGTTGAAATAAACGAAAGATACGATGAGTTTTATCCTATTTTACTTGATAATAAAGCTCGCCACAATGTAAAACCTACTCATTCGCTGGAAGATCTAATAAAACTTACTCAATTAATGCCTGATAATCTAAAACTGTTTATGATTTATTATAAAGATAAACCTATTGCCGGTTCTTCAATGTTTTTTGCTAATAAAACAGTTGCAATATGTTTTTATAATATGCTTATATACGATTATCAGTACCTTAAACCAATACAGCGTGTTATGTACGAAGTTGTTAAATACTGTACAGAAAATAATTACCAATATGTTGATATTGGTGTTTCGCAGGATACTAAAGTAGCAAATCCTATGACTCCAAGTATTAATCTTATTGATTTTAAGGAAAAGTTTGACGCTAAAACAATTATGCGTAACACATTTCATCTTAAACTTGATTAAATAAATAATTGTGCAAATTGACATTTATTTTTTAGGTAATGCATTTAAAGATTCAAGAATAACAAATTTAACTAATTCGCTCAAAGCAGATGGTTATAGTGTTAATGTTATTTCTTTTGATTGGTTTACAGAAAATTTTACTGAAATAATTGGCGACATTTCCGTTTATAAAATATCAAAAAAAAGTTCAATAGTATTTTATCTGCATTTTTCTTTAATTACCCTTAAACGATTAATACATAGCAATTCGCAAATATTTTTTGCCGAAGATGTGTATACTTTACCTTTTGTTACTTTTATTGCAAAATTAAAGGGTAAAGTTGTTTTGTATAACAGCCGAGAATTTTATGCGTTTTTAGGTGGTTTAACCGGAAAATTATTATTACAAAAAACTATTACGGCAATTGAACGTTTTTTTATTAAAAAGACCGATCTTGTTTTAACAACAGGGGATATGGACTCTGAATTTCTTGAAAAGTTTTACAATATTAATAATACATGTGTAATACGTAATATTCCCTTAAAAAAACAAGGGGTAGAAAAACATGATTTTAGAAATGAACTTGGTATAAGTAAAGACCAAATAATTTTACTTTATCAAGGGGTATTATTAAAGGGAAGAGGAACCAAATTAATATTAAAAGCTTTGGCAAAGTTAAAAAATTGTGTGTTAATAGTTTTAGGTGATGGAGTTTTAAGGCCTGAACTTACTGAGTTGGCAAAAAGCTTAAATATAACCAACCGGGTCTTTTTTTACGGTACAATTGAACATAAATTTTTAGATAAATATACAGCAGGTGCCGATATTGGGTTTTCATTAATTGAAAATATTAGTGTCAGTTATTATTATGCGCTTCCCAATAAATTATTTGAGTATATTAATGCTCAAGTGCCAATTATAAGTTCAAATCTTCCACAAATGAAAAAAATAATTGAAGATTACAATGTTGGCAAAGTTATTGAAATTGAAAACATGACTGAAGATGAAAAAATAAATAATATTGTTAAAAGTGTTGAAAATTTAATTTCTTCCCCTGAAGAATTAAAAAGATATAAAGACAACTGTTTAGCCGCTTCGTTAGTTCTAAACTGGGAAGAGGAATATAAACGTGCCAAACCAAAACTTTTTAGTAATCTGACTAAATAAAGTGAATAGAAGAATTTTAATTGTTAGGATTGATAGAATTGGTGATGTGGTTTTAACAACATCAATGCCTAGGGAAATTAAAAAAAAATATCCGGATAGCTTTGTAGCTGTTTTAGTACGGAGTTACACCAGAGACATATTTATTAATAATCCTTATGTAGATGAAATAATTATTGCCGATGATATGCTTGAATGCAAAAAAACGGAAATATTTAATTATTCAAATCAATTGCGCAGTTATCATTTTACTCATTCATTTCTAATTCTTCCAAATGAACGGATTAATTACATACTTTTTTTTGCCGGCATAAAAAATAGATATGGAACGGGACATAAATTTTATCAGTTTATTACCGGAACTAAAGGAATTAGCCGAAATAAATATATTCCTTTAAGACATGAAGCCGATTATTGTATGGACTTTGTGCGAAAATTAGGCGTAGAAACTTCTAATATTTATCCGGAAATTTATCTTTCGGATGAAGAACAATACAGTGTGAAAATTAAAAAGGAAAATATACTTTTAAATAATAAAGTGAAATATTTAATTGGGATTCATTCAAGCAGCGGAAATAGTGCACCAAATTGGAAACCTGAGATATATAAACAATTGTTATTAGAATTATTAAAGCGGAAAAACCTAAAAATATTTGTCACAGATAATAAAATTCCGGTTGAGTTAAAAAATATAGATTCGGTTGAATATCCAAATGAGGGGATAGAATTGCGTGAATCGATTAGGAATATTTCGATGCTGGATTGTTTAATTTCCGCAAGTACCGGGCCATTACATATTGCCGCGGGATTAAAAATAAAAACAATTTCAGTTTTTTGTCCTTTAACAGCCTGTTCGCCAAAATTGTGGGGTCCACTTGGAAACAAAGGTGAAGTATTAATGCCCAGTGATAATTATTGCAAAAATTATTGTCCCAATGATCCTAAAAAGTGCAGCTATGAAGGAGAAGAAGGATTAAAAATTGAATCTGTACTTAACAGAATTGATGAATTATTTGAACTATAAAGACTAAAACTAATGTTTATTTTTTAGTTAGGCCGCTTTATTAAGGATGTGTTTATCCAATAGATTTTGTTTTATAAAAAATAATAAAAAGAATTAATTGTTATGAATGAAAATGAATTAAAAATCAAAGCACTTAAAATATTTGATATTTTAAGCGTTGAATATCCCGAAGTAAAACCTGCGTTGGATTATACTAATCCTTTTGAATTATTAATTGCAACTATTTTATCGGCACAATGTACCGATGAACGGGTTAATATTGTTACCAAAGAATTATTCAAAAAATATAAAAATCCTAAGGATTTTATTTTGGCTGAACAGGAAGAATTGGAAAAGGATATTTTTTCGACCGGATTTTATAAACAAAAAGCTAAAAGTATAAAAAATTGCTGCAAAATGTTGATTGATGATTTTAATGGCAGCGTGCCTGCTGATTTTGACAAATTGGCTTTATTACCGGGAGTAGGGAGAAAAACGGCGTCTGTTGTTGCTGGAAATGCTTTTGGAATACCTGCAATAGCAGTTGATACACATGTAAGGAGATTATCCAATTTATTGGGTTTTATTGAATCTTCCGACCCTGAAAAAATTGAATATAAATTAAAAGAATTGCTGCCCGAAAGTTATTGGACAAATTCCTCGCATTGGTTAGCCACCCATGGCCGAAAAATATGTAACGCTCGTAAACCAAAATGCGGCGATTGTGTTATAAGCTTATATTGTCCTAGCAAAAAAATATAGATTGAGGTTAAAAATGGATATTCATACCGATAGAAATTATTGTTTAAGTATATTACAAAAATATACAAAAAGCGAAAGTTTATTAAAACACGCTTATGCAGTTGAATTGTGTATGAAAGAATATGCTAAAAGATTTAATGAAGATGAAAATTATTGGGGAAATGTTGGGTTATTGCACGATTTTGACTATGAACAATACCCAACCGAACAAGATCATCCAATAAAAGGAGCGGAAATTTTGCGCGAATTAGGTTTTGAGGATATCTTTATAAATGCAATTTTATCGCATTGTGAACGAACAGGAGTACAACGTGATAATAAAATTTCCAAAGCCCTTTTTGCCTGTGATGAATTAAGTGGATTTTTGACAGCGGTTGCTTTAGTTCGTCCTTCAAAATCACTTGCTGAAGTAGAAGTTCGATCTGTAAGAAAAAAAATGAAAGATAAAGCATTTGCAAAACCTGTAAACAGAGAAGATATTATTAATGGTGCTATTGGGCTTAATATCGATTTAGATGAACATATTTCATTTTGTATTGAGGCAATGAAGAAAGGGAGTAATCTCCTTGGTTTGTAGCTTTTTATCTTGATATTTTATATATTACAGGTTGCGAAATATTAATTAATGAATGGAAAATTCTCTATAACATTTTAATACAAAGTTTAACTAAGTCATTATATCTTTTTGTTTTAATAAATTCAATTTTACTCAGTATCTGATTAATTTTAAGTGTGATTTAAAGCAAAATAAGCAATTTAATTAGTATTAAAGATTAAATGACTTGACAATTAGTACAATTGTTAAGTAAATTGTATCATTAAAATCAAAGGAATAGTTATAGAGAATTTTTACCTTTTATCCAAATATTCAGGTTTATTGAAAGCCTAAAAATATTAATGGCTAATTAATTGGAGACAGGAAAATGCAAATAAAATTCTCTATTGTGTTATTTTTACTATTTCAGATTTTACTTCACGGTGCCCAATCTGATATCAAAATAATCAATTCGAATTCATCTTCTATAGTTATTGACTATACTCCTGCTTATATTGGAAAAAACCAAATAACAATTAACAATAGGGATTATTTAAAAATAGACCTTAAATATGGGTTTATTATAAACGAGAACAGTTTTGGTTTACCAGCTGAAGAAGTAAGATTATTAAATGTTGCTGTACCGGCTGAATTTGGAAATACAATCCAAATTTTATCATCAGAATATGAATATATTGATGGAAAATTATCTCCAATTTGCAAGCCCGATTATAAAAATGGAAATGTAAGTTTTAACTACACCGAAAATTATAGCGGCTTTGCAACAAATGAAAATTTAGTTGAATTTGGTGATTTTGGCAATACTCGAGGGTTGTTTTCACAAACTATTATTGTCCGTCCAATTAAATATGATAATTCCACCAATAAAATAAAACTATATAAAAAAATTAGATTTCAGATAAATTTTAGCAGTAACAATAATTTAAGTTTTTCAGCAGATAATAAATTGAATGGTACTGTAATAAATTATGACCAAGCTGAAAAATGGAATAAACCAACAACTAGATTAAATAAAACTCTAACTGATTCTCCTTTATCGCAAGGAAAATGGTTTAAAGTTGAAATTACTGATGAAGGTATTTATAAAATTGATAAAACGATTTTACAAAATTTAGGTATTGACTTAACTACACTTGATCCTCGTACATTAAAAATATACAATAACGGCGGTTATAGTTTATCGGAAAATCCCGAATTGGAAAAACCTAACACCCTACTTGAAAATGCTATTTTTGTTGAAGGTGAATCTGACGGTAAATTTGATAATACTGATTATGTTTTATTTTATGGGCGTGGGGTAAATTTTTGGGAGTATAATAAAACCAGTGAAAAAATATTAAGAAATAGACATTATTATTCAAAATTAAACTATTATTTTTTAACATACGGTGGTAATACCGGCAAAAGAATGAGTAGTGAAGGTGATTCATTCCAATCAGGAACAGTTGAACAAACAGTTACTAAAGGATTTGAATATCTTGAAGAGAACAAAGTAAATTTGTTAAAAGCCGGACGCATGTCTTTTGGTGATGAATTTTCATCGGCAGTTAAAAGTAGAACATATATTACAACTTTAGCTAATAGAATTGATAATACTCCAATAGTATACAATTTCCAGGTTGTTAATTTTTCAACAGTAAAGTGTACATTAAAAGTTTCGGAAGGAGATACTCAAATTTTTAGCAATTCATTATATGGAGCTACCGGATGGTATAGCTATGGTGAATTACATTCCGGAGCAGGTTCTTTTACAGGTACTATTGCCGAAAATAGAAGTTTGTTGAATTTTAACTTTAATATAACAAGCGCATCAGCAAAGGCATATTTGGATTATTTTGAAATCGAGTATCAAAAATTACTAAAAACAGGAACTGATGAGTTAATATTCTTTTCCAAAGATACTACGGCAAAAATTAGTTATAAACCAAGTAATTTTACAAACAGCGAAATTTATGCCTTTGATGTTACTGATTTTATGAATGTAAAAAAAATTAATGCAACTATCAGTGCAAGTGAACTTAGTTTTTCCAAAAATGAAACAGTCGGTAATGTTTCTAAATATTTAGCGTTGTGTTCCACTAAATTTAGAACTCCGGGTGCTTTTACTGCTGTTGTTAATTCAAATATTTCCGGAAATACAGATGGTTATGAATATATTATTTTGACGAACAAAACATTTAGTGAACAGGCACAAAAATTAGCTGATTATAGAAATAATACAGCACCAAATAAAATTACTACTACAGTAGTTTACATTGATGATTTACTTAATGAAATAAATTGCGGCGTTTTAGATCCAACAGCTATTAGGGATTACTTAAAATATGTATATACTAATTGGAATACTAAACCATTTTATGTTTTATTGTTTGGTGACGGCGATTATGATTATTTGAATTTTGAAGGTTATAGTACTAATTTTATTCCGACTTATCAAACTGAAGGTTCATTAAACGAAGTTTATTCATATCCTACAGATGATTATTATGGTAGACTAGTTGGCGGAATTAGTGATAAAAAAGTAGATTTGGCAATTGGCAGAATTCCAATTCGTACACAAAACGAAGGAAATGTTATTATTGAAAAAATTATCAATTATGAAAATAACACTGATAGAGGATTGTGGCAAAATAATATAACTTTGGTTGCTGATGATGGTTTGACTTCAACCAGTGATGATGGCGATTTACATTCAAGTCAATCGGAACGTTTGGCAAATGACTATATTCCACAATTTTTTGATCTTAATAAAATTTATTTAGCCGCATACCCAACTGTTATTACTGGTCTTGGACGAAGAAAACCGGCGGTAACTGAAGCTATTATTAATGCAGTAAATAATGGAACTTTGATATTAAATTATATTGGGCATGGCAATCCTGATGTTTGGGCGCATGAATATGTTTTGGAAAGAGCCTCAACAATACCGTTGTTTAAGAATGACAAATTATTCTTTTTAACTGCTGCCACATGTGATTTTGGAAAATATGATGATCCTGCAATACAAAGTGCAACTGAAGATATGTTGTTTATGCCTTCTGCAGGAATGATTGGAGGGTTTTCAGCTTGCAGAGCAGTTGTTTCAGGTGAAAATGCTGCACTTAATAATTTATTTTATTCACATATATTTGAAGATGAACTTAATTCGGAATTACCTAATACGATAGGAAATGCATATTTTCAAACAAAGCAGTTACGATATCAGCAAAATGATGAAAAATTTCACTTGTTTGCAGAGCCTGTATTAAGATTAGCTCAACCTCTTTTACCGGTTTCAATTGATAGTATTAATGGCAATAATTTGTCAACAAATGTTCAATTAAGTGCATTTGGAAAAGCAAAAATTAATGGTTCGGTTCGGGATGGTAATGGAAATATTCAGAGCGGATTTAACGGTGAAGGAATTTTAACAGTATTTGATTCCGAAAAATTAGTGTACCTTTCAGATATTAAAATGAATATGAAAGTACAAGGTGGTGTTATTTTTAGGGGCAGAGTATCAATTGAAAATGGTAAATTTGCAACCTCATTTACTGTTCCAAAAGATATTTCATACGAAAATAAAAGTGGAAAAGTTACGTCTTATATTTATAACTCTACTATTGACGGAATTGGATTTACCAAAAGTATTACAATTGGCGGAACGGATTCGACAATTATTGATGATAAAAAAGGTCCTGATATTGAAATTCATTTTGACGATATATCGTTTAACAATGCAAAATTAGTAAATCCTGATTTTGCACTGTTGGTTAATTTATATGATGAAACTGGTTTGAATACAACCGGAAGCGGAATAGGTCATAAACTGGAAGGATTAATTAATGATGATGAAGAAAATCCTGTTGATTTAACAAATTTTTTTATTGGTGATTTGGATTCGGGCGGTAAATCGGGATTAATTAATTATAAGTTTTCCAATCAAACACCCGGTGAATATAAAATTGCAATAAAAGCATGGGATGTATTTAATAATTTTGCATCTCAAGAATCTTATTTTACTGTTGTTGATGGTGGTGGCTTAACTGTAAAAGATGTAGTTAATTATCCAAATCCATTTTCATATTCAACTACTTTTACATTTCAACATAATTTAACAAAATCGATTAATGTTAAAATTAAAATTTATACAATAGCAGGTAGATTGATAAAAGAGATTGAAGAAAAAGATGTTAACGAAAGATTTGTAAAAATCGATTGGGATGGTAAAGACGAGGATAATAATAAAATAGCAAACGGTACATATCTTTATAAATTGGTAGTAGAAACGATAGATGGTGATTATCAGGAAAGCATTCTTGGTAAATTGGCAATTATAAAATAAAAGTTTATTTATTTATTTGGAGATAGAAAAATGAAGAAAACAATGTTGTTTTTTGTATTAGGATTAATGGTCTTAGGTGTTAATAAAATTAACGCACAAGGCGAGTCAGCTGTTCCGTTTTTGTTATTAGCTCCTGATTCAAGAGCAGGTGGTTTAGGTGAGTCCGGTGCCGGTTTGGCAGATAATTCTGCGGCAATATTTTGGAATCCTGCAGGTTTAGCATTTTTGACCGGTTCAGAAGTTAGTATTACACATAGTAACTGGCTTCCTCAGTTTAATTTAGATTTGTTTTATGATTATTTGACTTACAGACAATATATAGAAGAAATTGATGGTAATATTTCCGCAAGTATTACATACATGAACTTTGGTGAATTTGTTCGTACTGCATCAAATTCTCCTGAACCAATTGGAGTTTTTACGTCATTTGATGCCGCTTTAACTCTTGGTTATGCAACAAAAATTTCAAGTGATTGGGGTCTTGGATTTAACTTTAGATTAATTCATAGTAAACTTTCCGATAAAGCTACAGAACAGGAACAAGGTTCTGGTGTAGCAACATCAGTAAGTTTTGACGTTGCTGCAATGTGGAGACCGGAACATTTAGAATTGCCATTTTTAGGTGATATTGGAAATAAACTTAGTATTGGTGTAAATTTAAGTAATTTGGGTCCAAAAATTTATTATATTGATCAAGAACAAGCCGATCCTATTCCTACAAACTTCCGTTTAGGATTTGCAGCAAAAATATTTGAAGATGAATATAATTCGTTAACATATACTTTAGATTTTAGTAAATTGTTAGTTGACCGTAGTACAGATAGTACAAAAGATAGAAAACCATTCTATGAAGCAGTTTTTACCGCTTGGGGTGACCAATCATTTGGTAATGAATTGCGCGATGTTATAACATCTATGGGTGTTGAATATTGGTATGGAATTCCTGAAGAATTTATGTTTGCATTAAGAGCAGGGTATTTTTATGAAGATCCATCTTATGGAAATAGAAAATTTGCAACTTTTGGAGCCGGTATCCGTTACGATTTATACGGATTTGATTTCAGTTATTTAACAACTTCATTAGTTGGCGGTGATGAAAATCATCCGTTAGCAGAAACTTTACGTTTTTCTTTATTAATTGGCTGGGGAAGTGCTCCTCAAAAAGTTACCGGTTTTCCTAGAGGAATCTAAATTTTATGAAATATATTCGTAGAATAATTATTTTGTTATTTATATTTTTGGGCAGTATCTCTGCCCAAAAATTTATTGGTAAAATAAATCCATTTCCTTCTGAAGTTCAATTAACAACAACAGATAATACAAATATCAAAATTCTTGCTGTTATGGTTGAATTTTTAGAAGATAATGACGGTGCTACTTATGGTAAAGGAACCTTCGGTTCGATTTACGAAAAAGATTATGGTGATAAAATAATTGATCCGCTTCCACACGATGCAAATTATTTTGAAAGCCACCTTAAGTTTGCGCAAAACTATTATAATAATGTTTCTAATGGTCATGTTACAGTAAATTATTCATTACTCCCAACGGTTTACAAAGTTACCAAAAAAATGAGAGAATATTCTCCATTAAAAGATTCGGACGATTATACTTTAATGGGCAATTTATCAAAAGAAGTATGGGAAATGGTAGTTGCTGCAAATCCGGGTTTGAATTTTAGCGAATATAATTTGTTTGCAATATTTCATGCCGGAGTTGGTAGAGATGTTAATATTTCAGGCAGTTTAGGAAATGATAAAGACTTGCCATCTGTTTATTTAAGTCTAAACGCATTTAAAAAAATATATGGTGCGGATTTTATTGGATTCCCGGCTAATAACGCTAATATACAAAATACAATGATTTTACCGGAAACCGAAAGCAGAGAAATTACAGGTGTTACCGGTTCTGCCTTGTTGGAGTTAACAATAAATGGTTTGATTGTTTCAAGTATTGCAAGTCATTTAGGATTGCCGGATTTGTTTGATACTGAAACAGGGTTAAGTGCAATTGGAAGATTTGGTTTAATGGACGGACAGTCAATATTTGCATATAGCGGATTATTTCCACCGCAACCTTCAGCTTGGGAAAAAATATATTTGGGCTGGGAATCTCCTGTATTATTAAATCAAACTGGTGTTTATAATGTTTCGGTTGCTGCTGCTTTAGCAGCAGGCTTGACCGATAGTAAGATTTATAAAATACCAATTAATTCTACTGAATATTATTTAGTTGAAAATCGTCAAAGAGATGTTAATAAAAATGGTGCTATTTTAAATATTAATTTAAATGGCCAATCTTTAATAAAAACTTTTCCAAAAGATACTACCGGATTCAGCAGTTATTCTATCGATTCGTTAGCCGGTGTTGTTACAGATGTTGATGAATATGATTGGGCAGTTCCGGGTAATGGAATTGTTGTTTGGCATATTGATGAGAATGTTATTAATGCAAAGTTAAGCACAAACAAAATAAATACCGAAAAATTTAATCGCGGTGTTGATGTTGAAGAAGCCGATGGAATTCAAGATATTGGCGAACAATTTACAACAATATTTGGCGACCAGGTTATTGGAGAAGGTGATAGTGTCGATTTATGGTATGCCGGTAATAAATCAAAATTTTATACAAATAAATTTGATTCTTCTACAAAACCTAACACAAATTCCAATACAGGTGCTAATAGTTTAATTAGTTTTGAAGGATTTTCTGTGTCAAAAAATATTATGAACTTTAAATTAACTTTGGGGTCAACAAATATTGCGTTAGTTGAATCTTTTGAATCACAAGTTAGTGATATTGATAAAATTACATATGCAAATAATAGATCATTTGTATTAAGTAATAACTCGCTTTATTCAAAAAATAACGGTCAAAACGATTTTGTATTTAAATATTCCGATTTTTCAAATAAAGAATTGATGACAAATGAGCAAACCGGAATAATTGCAGGTGTATTTAATTCTAAAATTAATGTGTATTCAATAAATAATGATGCTGTTTATTCATTAGAACTAAATGAAAAAATAACAACTGTACCGGCTGTTATAATATCAGGAGACATTTCATTTATTCAAATTGGTACTATTTCCGGTAAAGTTTATAATATTAATATTCCTAATTTAAATACAGGTCAAATAACCGCAGTATTAGATAGTTATGTTAGTGATAAACAAATCGTTCAAAGCTTCTATGTTTCAGGAACACCTTGTGTTTTGGATAAAAAACATTTAAGCGGCTTCTCTTTTAATCTAGATGGAATAAATGAATTTGACCAAGTTGCTGTATTTAAAAAGGCAGATAACTCGTTAAGTTTTATAGCACGTGATAACCAAAATACATTTTACATATTTGAAGGTGCAAGTTTAACCAACAGCTTCAAAATTAGTTCGATGGATTCGATAAAATCATTTATTCTTTGCGATTTGTTCCATACAGGAGATTATCAAATAGTATTTACAGATAGTAATTACATTTATTCGTATTTGTTATCGGGTGCGGTAGTTGATGGATTTCCAATTAAAGCTAAAACAGGTGAGACGTTTACCAAACAAGTTTTAGCAGCCGATTTTGATGGAAACGGTTATTCGGAAATAATGTATTTTACAACCAAAGGTAAAATATATGCTTATACACCTTATGAGCAAAAAATGCTTACTGGTTTTCCTATTTCATGCGGTTCGGAAATTAAAGGATACCCGGTAATGTATGAAATGTTTGAAGGTGGTGTTAATAAAATTGTACTAAATTTAATTAACAGCAATAATTGTTTTTATTCGTATAAAATAGATTATAATTCTGCAAATTCAACAATTTATTTTAATGGTAAATATGGCAATTTATATAACAATTCGTTTTTGGTTTCTGCAAAAACTGAAAATGTTATTACGGAATATTTCCCGGAAAATAAAATTTATAACTGGCCAAATCCGGTTTATGAAAACTCTACAAATATTAGATATTATGTTTCTGAAGATTCAAAAATAAATATTAAAATATTTGATTTAGCAGGTGGATTTGTTCAAGAATTAAATGATTATGCTGCGGGCGGATTGGATAGTGAAATTACTTGGGATGTTACTAATATTCAAAGTGGTGTATATTTAGCCCGTGTTGAGGCTACAGGTAATTCAGGTAAATCCGGCAATAAAATTATTAAAATAGCTGTTATCAAATAACAGCTATTTAAGTTTCTTCTGTTTTATACAATTAAAAATTCAACATTTTACAATTATTAATAACTAATATTAATTATGAAAAAAATAAGTTTTGCATTTCTGTTTATTTTGATAGCATTTTCTAACTCAAACGCACAGTTTAATGAATATCATGCTGAATATGATTGGTTTACTATTAAAGGAAAACATGTATTAGTACATTATCATAAAGAAGCTGAAAGAACTGCACGAGTTGTATGCAAAATAGCCGATGAAATTTGGGAGCCAATAACATCTTTATATGGATACGAACCAGATCCTGTTCATTATTTAATTAAAGATATTGATGATTATTCCAACGGCGCAACTTATTTTTTTGATAACAAAATTGAAATTTGGAGTTCTTCACTTGATTTCGATTTGAGAGGTACGCATAACTGGTTACGTAATGTAATTTCGCACGAATTTACTCACATGGTTCAAATTCAAGCAGGAATGAAACTTACTCGTAATTTACCAGCCTTTTATCTTCAATTTTTGAACTACGAGGATAAAAGAAGACCGGATATATTGTATGGATTTCCAAACACAATTGTTTCTTATCCAATAGCAACAATTAATATTCCTTCGTGGTTTGCCGAAGGTACTGCCCAATATATGCGTAAGGATTTTAATTATGATAATTGGGATAGTCATAGAGATATGATTTTGCGCAGTTATGCAATAGATGGAAATATGCTAACTTGGAACCAAATGGGTGTTTTTGAAAAAACCAGTTTGGGAAATGAATCTGTATACAATTCCGGTTTTGCGTTAACAAGATATATTTCTCAAAAATATGGTGAAGACAAATTAAGACTAATTACAAAAAGACTTGGCATCTGGAAAAATTTTACTATGGATGCTGCTGTTGAGGATGTTTTAGGTATAAGTGGTATTGATCTATACAATGAGTGGAAAACTTTTGTTACTGCAGATTATAAAAAGAGAATTTTGGATGTTGAACAAAATGTTGTAAAGGGTGAAGTTATTAACAATGACGGTTTTGGAAATTTTTATCCAAGTTTTAATAAAACCGGCGATAAAATTCTTTATATATCCAATAAAGGTGCCGATTATATGGGATTGTCATCGTTATACGAATACGATGTTAAAACTAAAACCAGTAAACTTGTTAAAGATGGAATTCGTTCAACTGTTAGTACTGTTGGAAATACGAATAAAATTGTTTATGCAAAATTAAGCGAAGACAATAAAAATTGGGCTAATATACACGATTTATACGTTTACGATGTTGATACAGAAGAAGAAACCCGTTTGACTTATGGGTTACGTGCAAATAATCCTGATGTATCGAGTGATGGTAAAAGAATTGTATTTTTATACCAAATGGATGGAACAACAAATTTGGGATTAGTTGATATTGATGGTAAAAATTTTAAACGAATTACTTTTTTTGAAAACGGCGAATTGGTATATAATCCCAAATTTAGTTTAAATAACGAACATGTATATTTTGATTATTCATACCACCAGGGAAGAGATGTAGCAAAAGTTGATACCAACGGTTCAAATTTTGAAATGGTTATTGCTACTAACAAAGATGAAAGGAATGTAAATTTCTGTAAAAATGGTGATATGATATATTCATCGGATGAAACAGGAATTTTTAATATATATAAATATAATTTTGAAACAAAAATAAAAACACGCCTTACAAATGTTGTAGGTGGTGCTTTTATGCCTGTTGTTGATGATTTAGGCAACATTAGTTATGCAGGATACACTTCCGGCGGATATAAATTGTTTTATATTACAGTTGATGAACAGCAAAAAGTTGATAGTACTAAAAAATATATTCAAATAAATAATCCTCCTTTGCAAAATGATAAACCAAATGGTGATATTGGGAATTATGATCTAACAAAGTTGAAAAATTTTAATGATTATGAAACCCCAGATTATAAAGAAGAAAAATATACGGGTTTCTTTTCTAAAGTGTCATTTTTCCCATTTATTAGATATGATAACTATAATACATCAAAATCGGCAGTTGATAAAATTAAACCGGGTGTTTTTGTTACATCTAATGATTATTTAAATAGATATGGGTTCTTTGCCGGTGGTTCTATTAATAAAAGAGGGGAAAGAGATTTATTTTTAACGTTTGAATATAGAAATAAATTACCATTATTATATTCATTGGGAATAAAACCGGAAGTTTCACTTGAACTTTACAGTATAAGCAGAAAAGCTGACGTTGATATTATTTTTGACGAATATGACGATTCGTATTCAACATCTACTGATGTTACATATAATTTATTTGAAGTTGATTTTGTAGCAAAACACAAAATATTTGCTGAAGGAAATAATATTGAAGCTCGTTTTATTTATAGCGATTATGTTGCAGCTTTGGGTAGTTTTGTTGTCCCTAATTCTACATCTTTATATCCAACAACAAAAGATAAATATTTTGTTGGTAAAAATGTCCAAATAAAATATTCGCACGAAATTATATTACCTTCTGTTGATAATGATATTAATCCGGTTGGACGTACTATTGAATTGCAATATAATTACGAATTTAATAAATATAATCCTGACGGAAATTATACTGTTGAAAATAGTTCACTTGTGCCTGTTTATAAAAATTTTAGATTCAGCAGAGTTGAAATTAATTATAAAGAGCATATTCCAATATTTGATACTCATACTATAAATGCGCAAGTACGAGTTGGTACTATATTAGCTCCGCGTGTACCCGACTTTTTTGATTATTATCTTGGCGGTTTAATTGGAATGCGTTCTTATCCATTTTATGCAATAAGCGGAAATGAGGTAGCATGGTTAAATTTAACTTATCGTTTTCCATTATTTAGAAACATTGATGGTAAATTTGGACATTTGTATTTAGATAAAATATTTTTATCTTTATATGGTGATTTTGGTAACGCGTGGACTGGAAACCAGGTTAAATGGAATGAATTTAAAAAAGGAGCTGGTGCGGAATTACGTATTAAAATGGTATCTTTTTATATTTTCCCTACAAGTTTATTTTTTAATGCTGCTTATTCATTTGATAAATACGACAGAAAAGTTGATAGAGGAGCCAATAAAATTACTACTGTAAGTTACGGTAAAGAATGGCAATTCTACGGTGGAATTTTATTTGATTTTAGTTTCTAAAATATAAAAGGTTAAGAATGAAAAAAATATTATTAGTAATATTATGTTGTTCTGTTATTATTAATGCTCAAACAGAAAAGAGTATGTTTAGTGGTTCTCTTAATTTTGATAGTAAAATTGCGTTAAATAATATTAAAAGTGATGAAACAAATAAAATAAATTTTAATCAAAATAAAAAATCACCATTGTTAGCCGGAGTATTATCGTTTGTTGTACCCGGAGCAGGTGAGTTTTATTCGGAAAATTATATTATGTCGGCAATATTTGTGGCAGCGGAAGCTGCAGCAATAACGACTGGGTTAATTTATGATAAAAAAGGGGACGACCAAACCGCGTTATATCATGAGTATGCTCAACAGAACTGGGCTGCTGTTAGATATGCAAAATGGACAATAACTAATTTGTCTTCATTAAATGCCGATCTTCATGTTGATGATTATTCCGGTTTGTTTTATGAAAACGGAACCAAGGTTAATTGGAGTGTGTTAAATAAATTAGAGACTGATATTGGCGGATGGTATAGTCATAAATTGCCTGCTTATGGCGAACAGCAGTATTATGAATTAATTGGTAAATATCCGCAATTTAACTCCGGTTGGAATGATTTTGGGGACGAATATACTCCTTATAAATACGGCGATCCACTTACAAATAAATTTAAGTATTATTCAAAGGAAAGAGGAAAGGCAAATGATTATTATAATGTTGCTTCTAAAGCAGTAGTAATAATTGTAATTAATCATATCATTAGTGCTGCGGATGCTGCATGGTCCGCAAATAGGTTTAATAAAAGATTACAAATAAATGTGAATTTACAAAAAATGAATTTAGGTTTAACAACAGAGTTTTACCCTCAGTTAAATTTAAGTTATGCTTTTTAATTGAGGTAGTGATGAAAATACCATTAGTATGTATAGTGGGAAGACCAAATGTCGGTAAATCGACACTTTTTAACCGTTTAACAAAATCAAACTCAGCAATTGTTGATGATTTGAGCGGTGTTACACGAGATAGAAATTACGGAGAAGTTGAATGGAATGGCAAATATTTTAAACTTACTGATACAGGCGGTTATGTTCCTGATTCCAATGAAGTTTTTGATAGCGCAATAAGAGAACAGGTAAAATTTGCTGTTTCAGAGTCGGATGCAATAATATTTATGGCTGACGGTAATGATGGCATTACACCAACTGACTATGAAATTGCTAAACTTTTACGAAGTTCTGCAAAACCGGTATTTGTTTTAGTTAATAAATTAGATACTCCTCAAAAAGGATACCTAAAATCTGAATTTTATTCGTTGGGAATGGATCACGTGTATGATATTGCCGCTATAAGCGGACGAAATTTAGGTGACTTTTTAGATGTGTTAATCGATTCGTTAAACATTGGTGACGATCCTTACGAATTAGATGAAAGATTAAAAATTGCTATTGTTGGAAGACCAAATGTTGGCAAATCTTCGTTGGTTAATGCTTTATTAGGTTTTGATAGAAGTATAGTAACTGATGTACCCGGTACAACCAGGGATAGCATCGATTCGGTATTAAAATATTATGGTGAAGAAATAGTATTGCTTGATACTGCCGGTTTAAGAAAAAAAGCTAAAATACAAGAGGATATTGAATATTATTCTAATGTTAGAACATATCGTGCCTTGATGGAAAGTGATGTTGCTATAGTATTATTAGATGTTGAAAGAGGCCTTGAAAGTCAGGATCAAAAGATCATTCAAGAAGCAGTAAGAAGAAGAAAAGGTTTAATTATTGCTGTTAATAAATGGGATTTATTAGAAAAAGATACAAAAACCGCCCAAATTTACGAAAAGGAACTAAAATACGATCTTGGATCTGTTGATTATGCACAAATTGTGTTTGTGTCGGCTTTAACAAAACAACGTATTTATAAGTTAATTGACCTTGCAAAATTAATAAATATTGAAAGAAAAAAGAAAATTGATAAAACCGAATTAAATGAAGTCCTTTTAGCTGAATTCCTTAAATCACCACCACCTGCAACACAATTTGGAAAAGAAGTTAAAATTAGATATATTAATCAAGTGGGCGATAATTATCCAATATTTTTACTTTTTGCTGATCAAGCAGACCATATTGGTGATAATTACAGAAAATTTGTTGAAAGAACTATTCGTAGACATTTTGGATTTAAAGGTGTTCCTATAACAGTTTCATTCCGCGATAAATAATCATTTATATTTTTTCGAAATAATGTATTATATTTACATATAACAAAAAAACTGTTGAATATGAGCGAGTATCAAGATAAAATAATTGAAGATAATATTAATAATAATGTTGATTTATTGTTAGCTGAAATTGAAAAACAGCAAAAAGAAATTAGTTTATTAAAAGGGAAAATAAATGGATATAATGCGATGTTCAACCATTTATTTGATATTATTTTATTAATTGATGGTAAAACCGGAAAAATAATTGAAATTAATAAGGTTTCGGAACAACTTTTAGGTTACAAACCGGAAGAACTAATCGGTTCTCATTTTAACATTTTATTTGAAAGCAACACAGAAAGTGAAACAGAAGAACTTATAAATGATATTAAAATTTATGGTCCTGTATTATCATATCGAAAAGTTATTAAAAAGGATGGTAGTGTTAGATTAATGGATATGACAATTAATACTGTTAAATATCTGGATGACCATTTAATATTAACTAATTTACGCGATGCCCAGGATAGAGCAAAAGCTGAAGATGAATTAAAACGGTTTTCTTTACAACTTTCTGAATTAAACAAAACTAAAGATAAATTTTTTTCCATTATTGCTCATGATCTTAAAAATCCATTTAATTCGTTGTTAGGTTTTTCGGAATTATTGACAACTGATTATGATGAATTAACTGATGAAGAAAAAAGATTATATATAGATGAAATCAGGAAAGTATCAAAAAGTTCTTATCAATTATTAGATAATTTATTGAATTGGGCCAGGGCACAAACAGGAAAAATACAATATATACCCGATGAATTTGATTTAAATTATCTTGTAAACGAAGTGAAAAATTTAATCAATCCTCAAGCTGTAACAAAAAACATTGATATTAGGGTTGATATTGAAAAAAATCTGACCATTTTTGCTGATGATGATTTATTAACAACCGTAATTCGCAATTTATTAACTAACGCTATAAAATATTCAAACCCTTTTAGCAATATTGAAGTACGAGGATATAATACCGGAAATAATGAAGCAGTTCTTTCAATTACCGATCATGGAATTGGAATATCGGATAGTTATAAGGATAAGTTATTTAACATCGATAGGGGCGAATCAAGAGCCGGAACAATGAATGAAAAAGGAACAGGACTTGGCCTTATTTTATGTAAAGAATTTATTGAATTAAATAAAGGTAAAATATGGTTTGAAAATAATATTGGTGGGGGTAGTACCTTTTTTATAACTATTCCTACTGAAGAAGTGGTTGAAGTTATTGATGAGGATGATATATTTTAATTATACTCCATTTACCAAAATAAAAATATTATTGAAATTAGCTTTAAAATTTAGTATTATTGCACCATAAAATTCCACAATGCGAGCGTAACTCAGTTGGTAGAGTGTCAGCTTCCCAAGCTGAATGTCGCGGGTTCGAATCCCGTCGCTCGCTCTCTTTATTCCACAATGGTTTTCAAATTCCACAAATTATTTATTATTGATTGAATAATAAATATAATATTTTTCCTATTTAATTTTCCGCATAAAAAGTTTGTTTAAAAATGTTACTTTTTTTTGGTATATTTCAAATTATTATTTTTGTTGTAATCCAGAGGTTTAAATGAAAACACCAAAGTTTGCTTTTATTATTTTACTTGTTTCTGTCACTAAAATGTATGCTCAATTTGATGAAACTCCATTTAGAATGTTTGGATATTTTCAATTATCATTTATGCAGCAATTGATTAAAGAGGAACCTGATAAAAAAACATTTAATATGCAGCAGTTTAACCTGTTTTTACAACGCGATTTAACAGAAAACTGGTCTGCTTTTGTAAATTTTGAATTCCTTAACAATTATTCGTCAGGTAAATCGTGGGGTGACTTTAGTCTTAATGAAGTATGGGTAAAATATTATTTAAGTAAAAGATTTAATCTTAAATTAGGTCTTCAAATACCACCATTTAATAATCTTAACGAGATGAGCAATAAAACCCCATTATTACCGTACATTATTAGGCCGCTTGCATACGAAACTTCGTTTAATGAATTTTTAAATTTAGATGATTTTACTCCTAGAAGGGCATTTGCTCAAATATACGGATTTATTCCAATAGAAGATACAAAACTTGATTATGCTTTTTATGTGGGTAATAGTCCTAATATTAGTTCAAAGTCATCCGATTATAGCCAAAGCGGAATTGATACTACAAATTTATATTTGGTAGGGGGAAGAGTAGGGTTGCGGTATGAAGATATAAAAATTGGATTTTCGGCTACTTATGATGAAATAGAAAAATATAACCAATTAGAGAAGTATCTTGGATTGCCTGAATATGAATTTGATAATATCCCTCGTTTTAGAATTGGACATGATATATTAATGGATTTTAAAAAAGTCAATTTCCAGGCGGAGTATATTAAGGTGCTTTACGATACAAACAATCTGATGGACTTAGATAAACAGTTTTTATATGTAACATTAGGTTATAGAATAACAGATGATTTATTGGGATATTTTAGCTTATATTCAATTCAAGAGCATTACAACATAAATATTCCGGGTTATATGGATTCAAATACTGAAGTATCTGTTACTACACCCAATATTGGCTTGGCTTATGACATTAATGATAAAATAAAAATAAAAGGGCAATTTGCCAGGGTTGATGTTGATATTACAGGAACCCCAAAACATTCAAGTTTAATATTTTATTATACAGCAGCAATTTCTGTATTTTTTTAAGTGGAGATGAGTATGAAAAAATATTTTTTACTTTTCTTCTTAATATTGTTTTTATCAAAAGGATTATATGCTCAAGTTGCAGTAATTGCTAATAAAAGTGTGCCTATTGATAGAATTACAAAATCGCAATTGCTGGATTATTACTCCGGCGATATTAAATACTGGCCAAATTCCAAACCAATTATTGTTTTTGACCTTAAGCCAAAAAACGAAGTAAAAGATTTGTTTTATGAATATGTTGCAAAAAATACTGCCCGAATGAAATCTATTTGGATGAAAAAGATGTTATCGGGGGACGGCGATCCGCCTGAGTCGGTAATTTCAGAAGAAGAGATGCTTAAAAAAGTTGAAAATACTCCAGGGTCAATTGGATTTATTAGTCTAAATAAAATTAAGGGTAATGTTAAAACCATAGCTATTATTAAATAATACTGACGAGAATATGATCTTTTTTAAGGATTTAAAATTTGGAATAAAACTTGGCATTTCGTTTGGTCTAATATTTTTTATTTTGGCCGGAATAAATGCATTTTCGGTGTACAATTTGGGTTCCTTAAATAAAGAGATAGAGGAAATATCCAATAATTGGCTTGAACGTGCAGTCACATTATCCGATCTTAATTTAAATACCTCGCAGTTGCGCTCATTTCAACTTGAACACGCGTTTACTTATGATCAAGCTAAGATGCGCGGACAAGAAGAAGATATGATTGCGTTAATTGACCAAATTAATGATAATATTGATAAATACGAAAAATTAAAAAAGAAATATAAAAAAAAGGACATATATTCAAATAAAGAAGAAAATTTATATACCGGGTTTATTAATAACTGGGAAATATATGTTGATATTAGTTTTAATATTATAAAACTTTCAAGAGAAAATAATAAAAACGCCGCTATAGAGTTACTTTTAGGTAAAGCAAAAGATATTTATACTAATTGTGGTGATGATTTAGTTTCGTTGGTTAGTTTAAGCAAGCTTGATGCATTTAAGGCTACAAAACGTGCAGAGAAGACATTTGTTGATACTAAAAACTTTTCACGATTTATAGTATTAATTGCAATTGGTTTATCAACTTTTTTAATTTTTCTTTTGATTAGACTTATTACAATACCTATTAAACAGCTAGACAGGGCTGCTGCTGCTGTTGCAAAGGGGAACTTGGATATTTGGCTTGATATTAATAGTAAAGATGAAATTGGACGTTTAGCAAAGACATTTATCCAAATGGCCGATTCAATTAAGCAATATAGAATACGAACTGATGAACAATCCTCAAAATTAATTAATCAGCAAAAAGAATTGCAGGAAACAAATCTTTTATTGCAGCAAAAATCGGAATTCCTGGAAAATCAGACAAAATTAATTGAACAAAAGAACAAAGATTTGGAAGAGGCTTTAGAAAATTTAAAATATACACAAAATAAATTAATTCAATCCGAAAAATTAGCATCCATGGGGCAATTAACTGCCGGTATTGCTCATGAAATAAATAACCCTATTAATTTTGTAATGTCAAATATCACTCCTTTACGCCAAGATATAAAAGATATTCTAAACCTATTAATGAAATATGAAGAAGTGATTAGACTTGATAATTACAAAGAGCATATGGATATTATATATTCTTTTAAAAAGGATATTGATTTTGACTTTTTATTAAATGAAATTGAAAATTTACTTGACGGAATGGATGATGGTGCTAAAAGAACTGCTGATATTGTAAAAGGTTTAAGAAATTTTTCGCGTACGGATACCGGTGAAATGGTAATGGGGGATATTAACAGCGGTTTGGAATCAACTTTAATAATGCTGAAAAATGTACTTAAAAATAAAATTGAAGTTGAATTAAATTTGGGAAATATTCCAACGGTTTTATGTTATCCGGGCAGATTAAATCAAGTTTTCTTAAATATTTTAACAAATGCCAAAGATGCTATAATTGATAAGGGGAAAATATTTATTAAAACTTGGAATGATAATAATAATATATATATATCTATAAAAGATACCGGTAAAGGGATAGAAGAATCTGTTAAGGAAAAAATCTTTGAACCTTTTTATACCACCAAAGAAGTGGGGAAAGGAACAGGATTAGGCCTTTCAATTTCGTACGGTATAATTAAAAACCATAATGGTAAAATTGATGTTTTCAGCAAAGTTGGAGAAGGGACTGAATTTGTAATTTCTATTCCTAATATAACTTTGTAATCAATCTACAATAAATAATTTTGCGCCATTTGTGGTACTTGATTTATGAGCTTCGGAATTATCGGCAACCTGGTATGTCATTCCGGGTTTAAGAATAAAAGTCCGTCCGTCATTTAATTCGGTATTTAACTCACCTTCCAAACATAATATAATATGTCCTTTTGAACACCAATGATCTGCCAAATATCCTGGTGTATATTCAACCATTCTTACACGGATATTATCAAAGTTTTGTGTTCTCCAATATGCCATACCTGTTTCACCTTTATGTTCGGTTGGTTCTATTGTGCTCCAGTCTGTTGTTATAAATGGGATATTTGATAGCTGCATGATTATTCTCCAAAAAATGTTTTTAAAATTATGTATATATCTTAGAAATTTGATTTGACAATATTATTATTTTAATATTTCCAAAAGCCTTGGATTATAAAAAACAGAGATGTTTTTTATCTTAAAATTTTCAATTAATCCCAAATTTAGAAGTTGATTAAAGTATTTTGAAGCAGTATTTCTTGTAATATTAAGACTTAAACAAATAGTTTTTATATTATAAAATGGCCTTGAAAATAAATAATTATTTAATGAATTAGAAATTAGTTTTAACTCCGAGTTTTGCAAAATATGGGAATATTCATTCATTAAAAGACGGATTGTATTCATTGATTCTAATGTTATTTTTGCTTGTTCTTCAATAGTAGTCAAAATGAATAAAGTCCAATCTTTCCAGTTATTATTTGTGGTAACATCACGCAATAATCTATAATAATCGGACCTGTTTTTATTTATATAACCACTTAAATAAAGAATTGGAAATTGTAACCTTCCTACCAGAATTAAATACAGAACCATTAATATTCTTCCTGTTCGTCCATTCCCATCATAAAAAGGATGAATTGATTCAAATTGTGAATGTATAACAGCAAGTTTAATTAAAGGATCAACATCATCATCTAATTGATTAATATATTTCTCCAAATTAGATAAAAGATTCCGAATATTTTCTTCTCCAACAGGTGGGGTAAAAATAATTTCATTTGTAAGTGTGTTTTGAATTTTAGTTCCTGGTAATTTTCTAATACCGCATCTTTCCGGTTCTAAGATAGATTGAATCTCAATTATATTATTAGTACTAATAAAACCAAAAAGTTTGATGTTATTATACCCGTGCAACAAAGCTTCTTTATAATATAGTGTTTCTTTTTGTGCTTTTGAAATTTTACCATATTCTAATAATGATGCTTGAAAAACCTCTTCAACAGTAGTGTTTATGTTTTCAATTTCTGAACTTGCAACTGCCTCTCGTATAGATAAAGGTTCTATAAATATATCTGCATTTGGGATTGATACAGAAATGTTGTCTAATTTTGATAAAGCCAAATTTGCTACATTTAATTTTTTTAATATATCAATATCTTCAAAATTAAAATTTGGAGGTAATATTGGTAATTCGTTATATGGTAAAGCAGGATTAAAATTCATCTTTTACTCAAGTTTTTATGTCATAATTTACTAAAGTTTGTGCACATATAAAATAGTATGCACAAAAAAGTTAATAATTTGTGCAAAGGTTTTAATGTATGCCCAAAATTTAAAAAATATTGTGCAACCCTTCCGTAAAATATCTGTCCAAAAGTACTCCTGCCGAAAGATCCGGTATTTTAACAAACGATATAATTACTAAAATTAATGACATACAAATTGATGGAAAATGCGATTTATATGATTTAAAAGAAATATTAAAAGGAAAAGCAGGTGATAAAGTAACAATTGAAGTATTAAGAAATAATGAACCGATGAAGTTTGAAATTGTTTTGGAAGAGCTATTATAAAAAATTTATTACCTGTTTAGTAATCCTAAACAGGTAATTATATAATAATTTTATTTCCCCGCCTCATTAATCAATTTTTCAACTGCGCTGACTATCATTATCTCCGTTTGACCATAAGGTTTTTTAGAGTTTTCAACTGTTTTTAACATTTCTGATTTTGCTGATGCTGATAGCTTTTGGCCGTTTTCTAAAATATTTATTACGTCAAGACCCGCCAATGAAAGTTTTGATAAATTAAGTGAAAGCGGTTCTATTTCTTTTAAGATAGGGGAAAGAGAAATTAAGTTTTTTATTTCCAAATGATTGTTTTTTAGAGTGGTTAACAAATTAGTTAAATCTTTTAATATATCAATATTTTTAGTAATTAAATATTCGTCAACTTTATTTCTAAAATCGCGTGCAGTTTTAACATCAGGGAAAGCAGCATCTACCACTCTGGTATAAGGGGTATAAGTGGTATATTTAACACCTTGCGAGTGGCGGGTATAACCTTTTACCGGTTCAATAACATCAATTAATGTTTTTAATGCTTTAGTATTGTTATTATTGCATAAACGGCGTAACATCATTTCTTGATTTTTGATACTGCAAATTCCAACCTCTTCTAATAAGAAATTAATTCTATCCATTCTTTGATACATGCTGTTGATATCGTTTACCGAAGAAGGGGACCAAAATCTTTCGGCAATAACGGCAGTGCGGGGCCATATACGCGAATCTTCATTTTCCGGCGTAACCAATTCCGCCCACATGGTTGCTTCTCCGCCAAGTATTCTATCAAGTTCGGCAGGTTGTAACTTAACGGAATCGGGAACAGGATTGTTCAAATAATGGAACTCGGCCGATTGTATCAAATCGATATAATATCCGGCGGAAAGAATTCCCATATAACCTTTTTTTGCCGATTCGAATAACGATTGTTGACCGCGCCACGATTGAATTACAATATTTGTAGGCATTCCCGGCTGCAATATTTCATCCCAGCCAACCATTTTTTTGTTATACTTAGTTAATATTTTTAATATTCTTAAATTAAAATAGTTATGCATTGCCTGTATATCGGGGATATTATTCTTTTTCATAAATGCCTGTATCTGGGTATTTTCACTCCAATGTTTTGGTGTGCCTTCGTCACCTCCAATGTGAAAATATTCATCCGGGAATAACTTTACCATTTCACCAAAAAACTTGTCAAAAAAATCATAAGTTTCTTCAATGGCAGGATTAAACACAGGGTCAAATACACCCCAGTTGCGTTCCAAAGTATAAGGGCCGGGTGCGCTTGCTAATTTAGGTAACGCGGCAAACCATGCGGTGCTGTGCCACGGAATATCAAATTCGGGAATTACACGAATACCTCTGTTTGAAGCATATAATACAATATCTTTTATTTGTTCCTGTGTAAAATATTCGCCATCGGTGCAGTTTTGTTGTATCTGAGGAAATAATTTGCTTTCAACACGTACACTTTGGTTATCGCTTAAATGCAAATGTAAAACATTCATTTTAACCATTGCCAAAGCGTCAATATTTCTTTTAATTACATCAACAGGCATAAAATGACGCGATACGTCTATCATTAATCCGCGCCATTTAAAACGGGGATTATCTTGTATATTTACTGAAGGGAAATAATAACCGTCTTTATCGTTTGTTAATAACTGTAAAAAGGTCTCAAGTCCGCGCATAATACCTAAATCGGTTTCGGCATTTAGGGTAATTATATTATAATTAATTTTAAGTTCGTAACTTTCGTTTTCACCTAAAACAACTTTGCCGCTTTTTTTACAATCAATAACAAATAAATTGTTTTGGTTTGCGCTTTGTTTTGTAATTACATCCTGTTTAAAAAACAAACCGGTACGTCCCGATAATCTGCGTAATACTCTGGTAGCGTATTGGTATAACCGTTCATCAACATTTCCTTTAACAGTAAAACCAAAGTTATTATCAAGTTTAAATTTACTGTCCAATAATTCGTATTTTGCCGGTATGGGCATTACATTAATTTCTTTTTTATCATTTGCCGATAGAGTAGAAAATAAAACAAATAATAAAACAAAAACATACTTAAAGTTTTGGCGCATAATTATCCTCAAATAAATAATATTATTATAATATAAAAATAAATATAAGGAAAAGGAGAGAAAAAATTATGGAAATATCGAAAGATTAATTTTATTAAGCAAAGAATTAAATTAACAACAAAGATTTGGAAAATAGGATTATCCAAAAATATTTTCCAAACAAATATCTCTCCCATCTTGACAATTTAATTTAAAGTAATTAATTTCACTCGGCAATAAAATAATAAATAAATGACGGGTTTATTATTTAATATTTTAAATTATAAAATTTATTAATAGTGTTTTAGGAGAGTTTGTAGGACAACACTACTAAGGCAAAGCAAAGGAAATACATTATTTCAAAATCATAGGAAGACCTGTTTTATTATTCGTTAATATTAATAAGTGTTTTATTACCACTTTAGTATAATATAAACTAAAGTATAAAGTTTTTTATTAGTATAAATATTTTGTAAAAGTTAATAAAATCCTTCATAAGGATTTAAATAAATAACAAATAATAATAATCTACGGGGGTAGAGTATGTTTGTAACAAAAGACAAAATAAGTAATGAAATACTTAATGCTACACAAAACAAATGGGTAAATCCAGAGAACAAATTCATCGGATTTAATGATGAACTTTATTATTCGCCTGCCAAACAAGAGATTGAAAATTATCTTTACTATAATAGAATAATTGTTGCGCCAAACGATCCTTTAGGCAAAACAGAAGGATTTGACTGCGATGATTTTGCTTTTGCATTAAAGGGGAATATAGCAATATTTAACAGAAATACAGCGCGACAACCCCATAGCTGGGCGGTAGGTCTTATTTGGGGTGAGTTTGAATGGGTAAAAGGATACCATGTAATAAATTGGGTATTTACACGCGATAAAGGATTGTTTTTAATTGAGCCGCAAAATGGTAAATTGGAAGATTTTAGACGTTGTACAGGTAATATTAGTCTAATTATATTATAACAAATTTTAAGAGGGAATAAAATGAAATTTAATAAAATATATTTATTGATAAGTTTATTTTTAGTTAACATTCCTATATTAATTTATGCTCAAAATGAATTGATATTAGCGAAAAGCATTCAGGAAAATAGAATTTTCATTTTAAGTTATAATGGTAATATTAATATTCAAAATTTACGCGAATTTACAAAAAGTCCAGTTAGCGATAAAATAAATGTGGATCTGATTAAAAACCAATATATAATGCTACAAAATGAAAAAATACAAAAAGATGGTTCTGGTAACACCAAATTTACTGACTTAATTGAGACACCCAATTCTAACCTCCAAACAGGGATATCCGAATCAGAATTGATTATTGCTATAACGGATGTTCTTATTGAAAGAGGGAAAGAAGAATTGGCAACAGCATTTTTTAGCAAAATGGCAGAACGTTTTGAAGCAAAGGATTCACTTATTATAAATGAACTTTATTTAAATGATGTTGTTCATAAGGATTATAAAATATCACCTATTTACTTAAAAAATTTATTTCCAAATTTGTATTTTATTTTAAAAAATAGCACTCAATTTATTAATATTCAACTAAATAATACCTTTAAAACTGCTTTAGAAAAGGATTTACAAGGATTATTATTGAATATTGATAAGTATATTATTCCTGAAGATTATAAAAGCTGTATCCAATATACTCTTTCGAAAACAATATATAAAACAATTGTTGAATTAGAAAATAAAAGCCATCCTGCAATCATATTTAAGAATATTCGTCCAAAAATTAGTATACATTCTAACAAATTTGACCATGTCCTAAATTTACTTTGTGGTATTTCAGAAAGTTTATTGGATAATAGCGAAATTACCGGTAATAACAATGATGATGTTTGGCTTAATCTAAATTCAATCAATTATTCTAATTATTTAAATCAAGAAGGTCTTAATTATTATATTAGCCTTATATATAACAATAATAAAAACAAACCCTCATTTGATAGTTTGTTAAATTGGACAAATTTTGATATGGTACAAGCTCAAAGTTTGGCTCCTAAAATTTTTGATATTATTACAAAAATATCAGGACTTGAAATAAAAATTAAAGATTTCAATTCTTATGAAAATTCTTCAAAAACCAAAGATGTTAGTGAATTAATATATAATTTAACGAATAATGTAATTTCAATGATTAAAAATGTAACTGATCTTAATAAAAATATTTCGAAAAGTGGATTAGAAATTGAAAAAGGGTTAAATAATGCTGCATTTGTAAATGAATTTGTATTTGATATCCACAAGAAAAATTTTAGTTCAGCTATTTTGACGGCTATAAAAATTGTTGATGAAAATATACATACTTATAAAAATGGAACTTTTAAAAAAGATTTATTAAAATATTTGACATTTGCCGCTGATATCTCACAAGCAAAAACATCAGAGGATGCTTCAAATATTTTTGAAGCGGCAATTTTACCAACAGGAAGTTACAGATTAAAAAGGTGCTTTAATTACAGCTCATCAATTAGTGCTTATGTTGGTATAAATGGAGGTGCTGAATGGCTTGATGATGGAGATAAAAAGCCTGCCGGATATACCGGAATGTTTTTACCCATTGGAATTGATTTTAGTTGGAGTGATGGAACAGAAGATATACCAAGTCCATCCAATTCCTTATTTTTTAGTGTTTTAGATTTAGGTGTTGTCGCCGGTTATAGATTTAAGAATACTAACACAGATAACAATATTGATGATAATGTTCCACTTATTAAATTTGAACATATTATTGCACCTGGAATTTTTTATATGCATGGTTTTGCGGATTTTCCCTTGGACTTCGGTTTGGGTATAGAATACTTACCTAAGCTTCGTGCTATTACTGATGACCAAAATTTAGAACTAAATAAAGCCAACGGTTTCCGTGCAACAGCCTTTATTGCGGTCGATTTACCGTTGTTTAATATTTACGGAAAGTGATTAATTAGAAATAATTGTAGTTTAAAATATTAGTTTGTTTATAGGCCGCGGGAATATATCTTGCGGCTTTTTATAACACACTTACGGATGATCGTTTTAACACATTTCCAAAATTATTAACGGAAGTGTATTGAACCGTAATTTGTGAAGCGTAAAAACTAATTTTGTTATTGTAATTGTTTGAATATATATCCATTTCGGCCGGGGGATTACTAATAAAAGGGAAATACATTTTACCGTAAATTGTATTTGAATGTGAGGCTGATATACAATTGTTATTGGTGTCATATTTATATTCAAACCGTTCGGTTTCCAAATTGTAATTATTTCCAAAGCTTTCATATTTGGAGGCTGTTAATAAATTTCCGGTCGAATCATTTACACAATTAAAAGACTCAATTGTATTCCAAAGATTATCGGAGTTATAAGTTTCGTAAAAATAACTAATCATATAACCTAATCTGTTATATTGAAATCTATTCCTATCCATTTTTACCCAAGTTCCATTCCACCAAATATTATTTGCCTTACTTAATAACAAACCTGAGTTATCGTAACAGTAGGAAATAGAACTGTTATATACCCAGTTATTATTTAACCAATTACAAAATGTTTGGTTTAATAGATGATTTTGACCATCGAAAATGTTTTGATATTGTATATGATTTTCCCAACTCCCATTTTTCCATTTTTTTGTGGTTTTACTTAAAAGATTTCCGTAAGGATCGTAATTGTAATTGTTTTTTAAGTGATTTAACCAATTATTTTCTATTTTCCGTTCAATTAATTCAGTCGATAAATTCCCATCTGAACCGTAAAGATAATTATAACGTTCAAAGTTTTGGAAAGTATTGTTATAAAGGGTATCAATCATTTTTTGAATTATTCTGCTTTTATCGTACGAATATGTGGTTCTATATTGTATTACGTTTGATATTTGAGTTAGCTCGGCTAATAAATCCCCGGTTTGGTTATATTTATATTTGATTGTTTTAACAACATTGTTATTAGAATATACTTTTATTAAAGATGGTCTATCACTAGTTGGCGAAATACTGTTTTTTGTTGATAACTGCTGCAAAATTAAATTGTTATTTTCAACTTGCTGAAAATTTTGCTGTGCATTCAAATTAACATAACAAATAACAAAACATACAAGGGCGAATAATAGCTTTTTCATAACTTCATCATAATAATTATTTAATAACAATTAACAATAAAAATAATTGTTAAAAATACATATATTTTAAAAAGATATTGTGTCGCCAATCACGTAATTAAATAGGTAAACAAATTCTGTGTTACGCATCACATAGTTGTAATGTTATTTTGGTAATTAATAAAGGGCAAGTAATAGCAAAAAATAAAAAAGCGGGAATATGCCCGCTTTTTTTAAGAGCTATATAAATTTATTTTAACAATAATAATTTTTTTGTTTGGGTATAATTACCGCTTTTTAATTGGTAAAAATAAGTGCCTGAGGAAAGATTTGCCGCATTAAATTCTACCTCATAAGTGCCTGAATTTTTATACTCATTTACCAAATCAGCAACTTCTTTACCCAAAATATCGTATATTTTTAATGAAACAATACTTGCAGCGGGAATTGAATATTTTATAGTTGTTGTTGGGTTAAATGGGTTTGGATAGTTTTGGGATAAAGTCAATTTAGTTGGAGAATAAGAATTTTCATTGATATTTGTAAATGTTACATATTGTATTGAAACTTTAGGACTATTATATTCAATAAACTCGGATTGATTATTGAAATATAGTCTTACAATTCCAGATGCAGGTGTTGTAAGTGCAAAATGCATTACACCATAGGTTGTTTGCGAATGATAAGCTTTAATACAGTTGTTATTTGTATCATAAGTATAACTATAGCTTTCCCTTTCTTCAGATCCGTAAATAGGGCTGTAGGAATAATAAATATAATTTAATGCATTTCCTACAGAATCGAATGAACCGCGAAATTGAGCTTCTTGATTCCAAATACCACCAATATAAGAATCTCTGTAAAAAGTTGAGACTACATTATTCATATTATATTCATAACGATTACGTGATTTGGGTGCCCAATTATCGTTTTCCCATTTCTCACCGGTTAAAGATAATAATAAACCACCATTATTATAATTATAAGTATAGGAATTAATATTTACCCAAGTTGTATCTACCCAATTGGCAATGATATGTGTATAAACTTGATTCTGATTTGTATATGTGAAAATATCTTTTCTTTCATCCAACCATATTGAATCGGAATAGACTTGACTCAAAATCAAATTATTATTTCCATTGTTATCGTAAGAATAAATATATTTTTTATAACTTTTCCAAAAAGTACCTTTTAAAGTATCAATAGTTTTAAGTGTTATTTTGCTTTCATCATAAAAATATGATACTTTGTGTCTGCTGCCTGATGGGAATAGGATTTGTTCATATGTTAGTTGCCAATCTGAATTGTAAGTATAATAAATTTTAGTATCAGTATTGTTCCAATTATATAATGAAGCAAACGAAGGTTTGTAAAAATTTGTATTATTTTTACATAATGCCGAACTATTCGCTTTTTGAATCTCACTAAGTGGATTTTGTTCAAAAACGGGTAAAATAACTTGAGCAAACAAATTAACATTTAGTACAATAAACAGAAGAAGAGTATTTTTAATTTTCATTTTGTCCCTCTTAAAAATTTAGTTCAAATACTTTTGTAAATATACAATAAATAAATTGTTTTTTTGTGTTTTTTATCACAATTATTTTGAAAAAAATGGAATGTGATGAGGAACACTCTGAGACTTTTAAAAATATAAAGTATAAATGATAGTAACAATAAAGATTGTTTCAATAAAATATTTCAAGATACCGGATAAGCTCTCCGATATTTGTATTGCAAAAATTATTTTAATAATAATAATTTTTTTGTTTCGGTAAAATTCCCTGATTTTAATTGATAAAAGTAAACGCCAGATGCAAGACCTACACCATTAAAATTAATTTCATAATTGCCTGAATATTTATATTCGTTTACTAAAACAGCTACTTCTTTACCCAAAATATTGTAAACTTTTAAAGAAATATTACCTGACGAAGGGACAGCATATTTAATAGTTGTGCTTAGGTTGAATGGATTTGGAAAATTTTGGGATAAATAAAAGAAAGCTACTCCAACTTTAACAGTTTGCGAGTATGATTGTGTACCACTATGATTAATTATTTTTAATCTATAAGAATATTCACGATTACCTAGATTATAATCGGTAAATGAATATTCTGTTGAAATGTAGTTGTCATTAACTGCTTCAATAAAACCTATAGTTGAAAAATTGTTATTGCTGTCAGCTCTTTCAATCTCAATTCCAAAATTATAAATACCCACAGCAGTTTTCCATATTAATGTAATATTATTACCATTTGTAACAGCACTAAAAAAGGGAATTTTAACAGAATCCATAATACTTGTGATAGGGGAATATCGCACGGAAATTTTGGCGGCTGTTAAATACAAAAATTCCGAATTGTTATTGAAATATATATACATTGGAGAGTTACGTAAACGATAAAATTCAGTAGTGCCTTGATAATAATATGAGTTACATTCAGCTGAAATACAATTGTCGTTTGAATCAAAACTATATGCATAATCGTAATTATAACGATACCATCCATGCAATGTATAATAATCATATCTGTTTATGCGATAAATCAGATTCCCTCTAGAATCATAACTAAATATGTCTTCATTTTTTTCCTCCCAATCCCCATTAGTCAAATTCCAACCAAAATTTAACTGCGAACTTAATTTTCCCAAATCATTATAAGTACAAGTTGAACGTGTTGAATCAACCCAGAGGTTGTTTTTCCAGTAAGACCAAATCTTTTCCGATAATTTATCTGAATTATTATAATTGTATAAGTAACGCCATTTATAAATCCATGTACCATTAAATATTTGATAGGATTGAGATATCATATTATTGTTATGATCATAAACAAAATTATAATGCTCTTTTTTTACCCAAACACCTTCATTCCATTCCTCTATATCTTTGTCCAATAGATTTCCAACATTATCATAAAAATAAAATATTTGACTGACGTTTTCCCAATTATCTTCTGTCCATTTTTGTAAAAGCTCGGAATGTAAATTGCCATTATTATTATAAATATAAGTACATTGTTCCGTTGAAGTCCAATATTTGTTAACCAAATTTTCCGATAATTTTGCAATTAACAGGTTGGATTCATTATATTTATATGTGTTACGTAAATAATAAGTTTCTCCCAGCTTTATGTTTTTACTTACCTCTGCAATTAATAAACCGGTTTTAGAATATGTATATATAATTGTTGAATAAGTATATAAATTGCCCGCCGGCTCCAAATTAGCAATACAGGGTTTATAAACAGTTGATGAAGAATTAGAAAATATTTTTGGATTTAGTTCCTGCCCTTTAATGTTATCAAAAATGTCAAAGTTTTTTTGAGCCATAACATTAAAAAAACAAATTAAAAAAACTACTAATACTAATCTAACCACTTTCATACATCCCTCTCAAAAAAAGTTATATATACATAATAAAAATATTAGTTTAAAATACAAAAAATAAAACGATTTGTTGTGCCCGAAATCACAAATTAAATGATGGAATATATTTATTTGTTATATATGGCAACTTTCAATGGAACAGTGTAAAATATGAGGAATATAGCCAAACATTTTGTGTAGAAGGCCGGATAACTTTTGACTAAGAGTTGCAGAATTGAGTTATAATTTCCCAATATCATAATTAAAGTTAACGTAAATCTATTTTAACAATAATAATTTTTTGGTCTCCATATAATTACCGCTTTTTATCTTATAAAAATAAGTTCCCGACGAAAGATTTGCTGCGTTAAATTCTACTTCATAAGTGCCTGAATTTTTATACTCATTTACCAAATCTGCTACTTCTTTACCTAAAATATTGTATACTTTTAAAGAAACAATATTTGAAACGGGGATTGAATACTTTATTGTTGTGCTTGGGTTAAAAGGATTGGGGAAGTTTTGATCAAGTGAAAATTTGTTCACGTTTTGTACTTCATCTGTTACGGGAGTTGTAATATCTTTAATGCAACGAACACAATTACCATTAATTTTTGGTTCGGCAAGAATAATTGAAAAGGCTGTTTCGGTGGATAACCACATTGTACTTGCATGAATGTTTTCCAAAGTTTTTGTTGTCCAAAAAAAAGTTTCATAACCCATATTTAAATATATTAAACTTGAAGCGTAACTATAACCGGAAAGCAAACCTGAAAAACCTGTTGTGTTAGTACCCAATTTATTTATTTTTCTTCCGTCATTATCAATATAAGTTGCTAATTTCTTTATTTCAGAGTATTGGGGTATATGCCAACCTTCAGGACAAATGCCCTGCACAAAACCGGTGAAAGAAGGAGTAGTATTGTTTGAAGCACCATTTTTGTATTGAACTGCTTCCGCCCATTGATACAATCCTCCATACTCATCACAATTACTTTCTAAATCATCATAACAATATTTTTCAATTATATTGTTATCAAACTGATTTACTAAATTCATACCAATGCGATTATTTTTTTTCATTCCTATATTAATGTTTTCTTTTAGCCAACATTGATTATTAATTAAAACCGTATGATAAATTCGACCTTGATACTCAACTGTCTCAGTCCCTGGGCAAGGGTTTTGACAGAATGCGTTTATATAAAATAGTAATGATATAATAATTAAAAAATATTTCATATAACATCCCTTTATTTGTTCGTTAATATCAAAATTTTAAAATAATATTATTGATGTAAAAATCAAATTAAAAAATGTCAAAAATAGAAATATCATTTCAATAATACTGATTTTTTAGTTTGGGTAAATTCACCGGCTTTTAATTGGTAAAAATATGTACCTGAAGAGAGGTTTGCCGCATTAAATTCTATCTCATAAGTGCCTGAATTTTTATACTCATTTACCAAATTAGCTACTTCTTTGCCCAAAATATCGTAAACTTTTAACGAAACAACATTTGAAGCGGGGATTGAATACTTTATTGTTGTGCTTGGGTTAAAAGGATTGGGGTAGTTTTGAGATAATAAAAATGAAGTCGGATTTTTTTTATCATTATTGACATCTGTTAATGATATATATTGAACTGAAATTATTTTGCCAATTACTTCAAGTGAGCTTGAATTGTTGTTATAATGCATAGTAAATACGGCATTATTTGCCTGCCAAGTATTATCAAGCCACCTCTCGGCTTTTGCTTCTGTGCAGTTTCCATCGGCGTTGTAAGTAGTATAAAGAGTTCTTAAATAATCTGTCCAAGTTTCCATATACCAGGCTTTAGTAACTTCATTTATGAGATTTCCATTAGTATCAAAGGAAGTAGTAAGTAATTCCACATTTTGCCAATCAACATTCCAACGTTGGGTAAGAATTGTGTTTTGTGGTGAACTATAATTATATGTTAATAATATGTAATTTTGCCAATCAAAAGCCCCCATTGTTTGGGTTAGGGAAGTAAGCGGATTACCAAAGTTATTATAAGTATTTGTAACAAGACTATTACCGGCCCAATAACCATACCAAACTTCACGCAACTGAGTTAGCTTATTCCCTGAACCGTCATACGTGCAAGTGAAACGTGAACTGTTAACCCAAGTGTTATTATTCCATACTTCATGCAATTGAGTAAGTTCATTTCCCAGTGAATTATAAGTGTAAGTGTAGTGGTTTAAATTCTCCCAAGTGTCATTTATCCATTTTTGTTGAATTTTTGATAGATTATTTCCAAACGAATCATAAGTATAAGTATATAATTCTTGGTTATGCCATACCCCGTTAATCTCATAATCCAGTAATTCCGATAATAGATGTTCATAAATATCATAACTGTAAGTAATCCGGAAGGAATTTACCCAAACACCATTTATGTATGAATAGTATACATAAGTAAGCTTATTTCCTAACGAGTTATACGTGTATGTATGTTTGTAACCCTCATTTAGGGTTCCATTTACAAATTTTTCTTCAGTTTGAACCAATATATTCCCTTGAGTATCGTAGATAAAACTTATATGAGTTTCACCAAAATTTAAAACCGCTAAAGAAGGTTTGTAAATGACTGCTGAAGTTGATTTTTTATGAATTGAGTGATTGGGGGAATGTTGATTATCATTTGTTTGATATGTACTGTTGGTATTAAGAATATAGCCGGATTCATTAAATAACTCATTGTGGTGCGATAAAAAAGGCTGAACATAAGATGAATTGATTTGTGAATGAAGTTGAGCCTTTGTATTAAATGTTAAACAACCTAAAATAAACAAAAATAATAAAACATGTTTCATTGATTCCCCCTAATTTATTTATGCTTGTATATATTAAAAACTTCAATTATATAACCAATTAACTATGTTTATCTCACTAATAATACTTTAGTTAAAACATTGATATTGTTCACAAGTATATTTATATTAATTAAAAAAGTATTTAAAAACAAGTATGTTAATTTATTTTTTAATATAATAGTATATTTAAAAACAACTATAACACATAAAAATTGATAATAATATGTCAACTTTAAGGATTGGAACTTGCAGCTGGAAATATGAATCGTGGAAAAACCTGATTTATACAACCACAAAACCGGAAAATTATTTATCCGAGTATGCGCAAAAATTCAACACGGTTGAAATCGATCAATGGTTTTGGTCGTTGTTTGGGTTAAACAAAGTTACTTTGCCGCTTAAAAAGACAGTTGAAGAATATTTTAATGCTGTTCCTGACAATTTTAGGTTTACTATTAAAATCCCAAATTGTATTACTTTAACTCATTTTTATCAAAAGGACAAATCGGGGGACTTAATACGTAATCCTTATTTTTTAAGTACTGATTTATTTGCCGAATTTATTGAATCAATTAAACCACTTAAAACCAAAATTGGAATATTAATATTTCAGTTTGAATATCTGAATAAACTAAAAATGAGTGGGCAACCGGAATTTTTATCATGTTTTGAAAATTTTATTAAAAATATTAGCAGCCAATATGAATACGGGATCGAGATTCGAAATCCAAATTATTTGAATAAAACTTATTTTGATTTTTTAAAAAGAAATAATTTAAGAATGGTTTTTTTACAAGGTTATTATATGCCTAATGTTTGGGAAGTGTTTAATAAATATAAAGATATTTTAGAAAAACTAGTTATGATAAGGCTTCATGGTGAAGACAGAAAAGGGATTGAAGAAAAAAGCGGCGAAAACTGGAGTAAAATAATTTCACCCAAAGATAACGAAATAATTAAAATAATTGAAATGATTAATTATTTGAAGCTAAGAGAAGTAGATATTTACCTTAATGTGAATAATCACTATGAGGGGAGTGCTCCGCTTACAATTGAAAGAATTAAAAATTATTTAACTCAGAAGCAGATATAAACAATGAAATATTCAGTTAAAAACAGGACACGATTGGAATAATAAACAATAAATTTTATTATAAATTACAAGCTAAACGGAATCCGATATACTGATTGTAACCGTTAGCGATGTGCCAATCCCTACTTGCAGATCGACAGAGATTACTAACACCACCAAAAGAACCACCCCGAATAACATAATCAGTACCACTACTTGGTCCCTGTGGGTTATTAGTTGGACTGATACTATAATAATCGGAATTGTACCAATCACTACACCATTCCCAAACGTTTCCACTCATATCGTATAAACCAAGTTCATTTGGTTTTTTTAAACCAACGGGTTGTGTAGTAGGAGTATTATTTGCAAACCATGTTACTTCATTTGCAGTATTGCTGCCGCTATATGTATAACCCAAACTAGCGTTGCCGCCACGTGCAGCAAACTCCCATTCAGCTTCTGTTGGCAGTCTATAATTCTTTCCGGTTTTTTGATTTAATGAAGTAATAAATTGCTGAACTTTATCCGGGCCGACATTTTCGACCGGCAAATTATTACCTTTATTATAACTTGGGTTATTGCCCATAACTTCAATCCATAATTTTTGCGTAACTTCGTATTTGCTAATATAAAAACCATTTATGGCAACACTATGTATAGGTTGTTCATCCGGATAACCACTATTTGCTCCCATCAAAAACGTTCCGGCAGCAACATTAACCATTGTTAATTGCAAATAATCTTCTGCCATAGTTGTAAAACAATAAATAATAGACCAACTTGAAGAACAATAATTATTTTTTGCAGCAATTCTCCAAAAATAAATTTTGGAGTTAATTAAATTAGTTAGCAACTTGTTTGTTGAATTTCCAACATTTTCATTTAAAATTAAACTAGAATTAGTAAATAAAGTATCTGTAGCAACTTGTAAATTATAACTGGTTGCAACATTTGCAATTCCCCATACTAAAGTTGGAGTTGTCGAAATATTTTTAGATTTGTTTTCAGGTAATAATAATTGGGGTGTAGATGGAATTGATTCTGTACCAAATACCGTCACCATTATTTTATTCGATTGACCAACATTTCCACTTTGGTCGGTTGCAGTTGCATAAATTGAATGCATTCCTATACCATTTGTTGGTTTCCATTGATATTGGTAGGGCGAAATAGTAAATACTTTTACATTTATATCATCCATATATAAAACTACTTGATTTATCGCAAAATTATCAATAGTTCCAATTTTAATTATAACTGTCGAATCTGATTTAATGTATGATAAATCTATTGGGGATGAGATAGTTACAACAGGTTTTTCCGTATCAGATTCTATTGGATTGCTTTCTTTTTTGCAACCAATAATAATACCTAAAATAAATATAAACAGTAAAGAATTTTTCATATTTTCGAATTCCCTAATATTGTAATATAATATTTCAATAATTTTCATTATTTAGGAAGATAGACTATTTTTTAAATTAAATCAAGGAACTAAAAAATATAAAAATGAACTTATATTAATAAATTATTAGACTAACTAATAGAAAATGCAAATTTATAAGAATATAATTCTGTGTAAAACCAAAAATGCTATATATTTAATCATCAATATAAACAAACTTATTTTGATTATTTAAAAAGAAACAATTTAAGAATGTTTTTTTTGCAAGGTTATTATAAGGCTTCATGGTGAAGACAGAAAAGAGATTGAAGAAAAAAGCAGTGAAAACCAGACTAAAATAATTTCCCCAAAAGATAACGAAATAATAAAAATAATTGAAATGGTTAATTATTTGAAGCCAAGAGAAGTAGATATTTACCTTAATGTGAATAATCACTAAGAGGGAAGTGCATCATTAACAATTAACAAATTTGATGAATTATTCAATTAAGAATATTTAAAAAAATTCTAATTGTCTCCCAATGATACAATAATATACTGTCTTATTTTATCGGAATATTCAATTTTATAATCCTCATGTAATTCAGAATTTACAATTTTGCAAAGTCTATTTAATAATAACCCAACCCTATAATCAAAAGACGTAAAACAAGTTCCAAAAATACTGGCATTTTTACAGACTTTATCAAGTATATGAACAATTAAATCGGCCTCAAGCTTTTTATTTTTGCAGATTTTTTTGAATTCATTAATTCTTTTAGAACATTCTTTTAAATAATTAGACAACTGTAATTGATAAGAAAATCCTTTATATCTTTTATTTGATAATGCGTTTAAATCAGAAATTGCTTTCTTGAATATGTCTTTTTCAGCCGATTCTTTATCAAAATATGTTAACAATAAATAATTATGAAAATATTGCGATTCGGATGCTGCCTTAATAAGAAGTTTTACATAATCAGATACAGGAATTAAATTGATTAATTCTTTTATTTCGTTTGACTGTTTTACCATAATTTATCCAAAAGTTTGTTAATTTATTTTACAAATTATGTTTTTAACAATATTTAGGATAATCCCATTCTTCTTTTTATTTCAGGTAAATTATTTTCAACATAATTACAACTTGGGGTATTACCGCATTTACGGCATTTTATATCCCAGCCTGAATTTATTGTACCGCATTGTTTACAAGTGTAATTTTCAATTGAATCAAGAAACCATTTTTTGTAACCTTCGGTTTTGATTTTTTGTGCATCTTTCCATAACTCTAATCGATGAGGGAATTTGGTTTGAAATTCTTTTAATTGAGGACAGGGGAATTCGTTGCATAAAGCGCAAAAATCAATTCCTTTTTCAGCAGCACATTTAAACATAAAGCAATTATTGCAATAAGTATTTCGTTTTGAAGTACGACAACCCTCGCATTTAACGTTATCAGCTGATGTATTTTGTGCGTTGGCAATTCTATTTAACCTGGCAGGATCATCTAAAGTTGCAATGTAAACAGTACAAGATTTGCAAAATAGTCCGCAAACTGCCGCTAATGTAAAATCCGGTTCGTTTTCTTTCATAATTATTTTAGTTCTGTATAATTAAAAACATTAATTAATTGATATTTATAGAATAAACATATTTTATGTACTCAAATTTATGGCAAAATATTTTAATTGCAAAAGGAATTATTTGATGTAATATTGAATTTAAATGGAATATCTTAATATAGAAATTTATTAGAGTATAACTATATTAGTTAAAATAAATAATCCTCGCCAAAAGTTTATTAGTAATATGGCGAGGATTATATTAAATAATTATTGTTTTGGTAATAGATCTTGTGTTTTAAATTTTGAAGGCATAAAGATTCCTATAACTCCATTTAATCCTAAAGTCATGACTAGATTATAAAAGAAAGCTAAAAACGCAAACAACAGTAAAACACCCGAAAGTGCAGCTAAAATCATATAATTATCAAATTCCCCATTAAAATATATGTTCCTTCTTAACATACCTTTTAATCCGGCCATACCCATAAAGGCACCCATTCCAATTCCACCCAATAAATGCGCCCAAAAATGGAAATTAGCCAATTTTTGACTATACAATTTTGCTCCATTGGTTAAAATGGGAAGTAATAAATAAATAGCTGAATACAAAGTCATTGTTAATCCTACTAAAACAGCAACATGAACATGAGGACCAACAATCCATTGTGTATTATGTAAAATTCTGTTTAATCCCAAATCAGCCTGCATAATTCCGGCAGGTACAGCTAATGCAAATCCGGTTAAACCACCCAAAAGAAATTTGAGAGGATTTGTCATTTTTAAAGGACGAGCACTCCATAATGTAACTAAAGTAATAAAAAATGCTAAGCCCTGTGTAATAAGTTCAAAAGCTGTTACCATTTCGCCCGAAAGAATTTTTAATATACCGGGCTGGGCTTGATCGGACATTAAATGATGTGACCAAACAGTCCAAGATACAACCATTTCAATAAATAATGCGGCTCGCGCAATATTTTCCATAAATAATTTTTTACCGGTAATCATAGTTGCAAGTAAATACCAAGTACCTGCAACAAAAATCAAAACCAAACCGTCTGCAATTAAATCTAATCCCCACCAAAACCAGTTTTTATATAACAAAGCATCAACAGCCGAGTGTTTTAAATCAAATCCCATTAGAGCAGCCACCATATAAACTAATATTAATACACCCGTAAATAAAATAATTCCAGCATTAAGAGCGGTATCAATTGTACCGCGGGCAATTGCAGCAACCGGCAGGGAAACTAAATGTTCCTTTTTATTTTTTGTTAACAAATTTTTAAATCCGCTTAGTCCTAAAGCTGATTTTAATAAAGCCCCGGCATTTTGTTTTTCCCATCCTTCGGGAGTGTATGTAATTGTTTTAAAAATGTTAATTACAAATAAAACAGTACCAACCATAACTAACGCTATTCCAACTATAAAAAAGGTTCCGCCAATTACACTAAATTGTGAAAAATCGGCGGGAAGAGGCCAATATAAAGTGTATAATGGTGAATAGTGCGATACAAACCCTGAAAACCAAAATACAAAAGTTCCAATTGCTACAAATCCCAATGTCCAATTACCCATTTTGATACTATAAAGTGGTTTTTTCATTAAAAATGGGACTAAAAACAAAAATGCACCAAAAACTGTAGAATATGTGGAACCGAATATTCCAACAAGCGGATGTGCCGTTAATATGGCAAAATATTGCTGAACTGATATTATGTCACTGGGGGCAGCTAGATATACCCTCATAATCATACCTTCTATAACCGCAAATGCATAATATACTAAACCAACTACTACAAAACGGAGAGTTAGTTTTTGCATTGGGGTTAATGAATTAGGTTTAAATAATTCATTTTCACCATTTAATAAAATATTTAAAAAGCTCATTATTATTCTCGTTTTAAGTTATAAAATTATTCTGTTACTACAACAACATCTCTTTTAATCATATTTATTCCTTTCCAACCGGAGTATTCCGTTGAGCGGATTGAATAAACACCCGGTCTGTCAAATTCCCAAAGAATATCGTTATTATGTCCGGGAATGACCTGCATTTGGAATAACATTGAATTATCTTTTCGGAAAAGACCGAATCCATAAGTTAAATCGGAAGATGTTACATTAAACATAACTTTTTCATTTACCTTAATTTTTAGCTTTTCGGAAGGTAACTTAAACTGATGATTGGCAACAGTAATATTAAAAGCCTTATCAGGTTTAATGTCTGCTCTGTCAAGATCCATTTGTTTCCAGGGGATAGTATAATGTGTTACAATATGAAGTGAAACTCCTATTATAACTAAAAAAGTAACAAAAGTATAAAATATTGCAGGCTTAATTTCTTTACTTTTTCCGTCACGTGTAACTTTAAAAGCAAAATATCCCATTAAAGATAATATAACAAGCACGTAAAACGTATAAGCCAACGTTTGACCAGTTAATACTGTGATTGAATCAACCATAATTTTTGTCCTTGGTTTAGCGGCTAACTAATTAATTAAAGTTTATTTTATTATTAAATTTTGATATTCCAAATAAGATAAAAAATTCTGATTAAGTCAATTACTTTTTCACACTTCAGTTAATAATTATTATTATTGATAGGGAAGTGAAAAAATTACTTATATTTATAACTAAATTACTCTAATAATCAGTATTAAGTTATTTTAGAAAATGAGTTAACATTGAAATTGGGTTTTGTTTTTAATAAGTTTAAATGAACTGTTTATGATTAGATGGTGATATAATGAGCTTACACTCTTTGATTCGTTTTGTTGTTATATTTATATTTATTTTGTCAAATATCATCCTTGCGCAAGGTAAAGTATATATTGTGCTTGGTTCCGACACGGGTATTTGGGATGGAATGGGTACCGCAACTTATCACAACTATTATAATTTAGAGTTATTTACTGCCCAAGGTACCAATACTGCTGCTGTTATGGATGAAACTTTTAGAAATCAAATATTGGATTCGTATGGGAATAAATTAAAAATGACATGGTGGATGATGGCCGGAAATATTTTCAGGTATGCCAAAAATAACAACGTTCCTGTAAGTAATACAATGACTTTGTATTTGATGAAAAAATATTTTGGTCCACAAATTGAATTATGGGGTGATGAATTATCACTTCATTACCATACATTTAACTGGACTGATTATAATGGTGACGGACAATATTTTTGGAATCAGGCACATAATTTTACTGAAACAATGAATGATTTTAATTATACTCTGGCGCAATTTCTTTTGGAGGAAGATGTTTTTCCGGTTTCTTTTAGAAGCGGATGGCATTACATGGATAATAATTGGCAAAATTATTTAAATAAAATTCTTCCGTATAGTCTTCATAACGATTATCCAAATGTGCGCTCTTCTATTGATGAACCAATAGATAATGTTTACGATTGGTCTCAGGCATCGTCCGAATTTGTTCCGTTTCATCCTTCACCATTAAATTATCAATTGGCAGGTAATAGCAAAAGTTGGAATGTTCGTTCTAAGTATATGGGATCTATAACACAAGATATGATTAATAAAGTGTTTCTAAAAGCAAAACAAGGAACTGATCAACTGGTTTGCGGCTGGTCACATTTGCCGGAAGAAGGTTTTTTAAGTGAAATCCAGCAGGTAAATAATATTATTCATCAAGCGGCAATTAATTATCCTGCAGTAAAGTTTAGGTATTGCACTGCTGTAGAGGCTTATCAATATTGGCTTCATAATAATGATAATATTAAGCCGGAACTTTTATTATCTGACGAAATAAACGGAAACGATGTTAAATTTTTAATTACCTCAAACGAACCAATCTTTCAGATGAAACCATTTGTTGCGGTTAAAGACAAATACGAAAGATATATACTTGCTGATTGTGAAAGATTATCACAAAACAGCTGGCGCACAACATTATCTTTTCCAAAAAATGAGCTTGGTAAAGTTGGTGCTGCAATAACGGATACAGCAGGAAATCTTTCTACAAAATTTATAAAATATATACCTGATGATAATTATATTGATAACGGAGATTCGCGCTATTCGGAAATATACGGAAACTGGACAACATCAAATAATAGTGCATGGAATCTTGATTCAAGAATAACAAGTCTAAACATCGGAGATTCCGCTAAGGTAAGATGGGTACTTAATTCGGATTATACCGGAGTGCAAAATATATTTGTGCAGTTTCCGCAAATATCAAATTTTATTGATACAGTTAAATTCGATTTAATTAAAAACGGAATTGTGGATAAAACTATTCAATTACCGGCATTAGGGAATCTAAAAAAATGGATATATGTAACTACCATTAATTTTGTTAACGGTGAAAATATTATTTTAGAAATGTATGCTAAAAATACAGGTCAAAATAATAAAGTACTTTCGGCTGATGTTATAAAACAAACGGCTTATGTAAGAGATAAACAAATTACTATTAAAGAGCAATACATTGATGCTGAAGAAATTAGTATTGATGATAGTTTAAGGATTAATTTTGAAATTACAAATACCGGAATTAATGAATTAAAAATAAGTAATATTTATTCCGTTAAAGGTATTATTAATATTTTAACGGATTTGCCTCTTTTTATTGGCGGGATGCAAAAAATTACCATTCCAATCAGTTTTATTCCACAAACAATTGGTTCAGTAAATGATACCATAATTATTATAAGTGATGATCCTATAAATCCTATTTGTAAAATTCCTTTTTCAGTTTTAGTTGAAAATTATTTTAGAATTGTGGATAACAGTAACAGTGAATTCTATACTGAAACAGGATCTTGGTTTACAAGCGTAGCTCAAGCATATGGTTTATCAAGCAGGTATGCTTATATACAAACTTCGTTTAATGGACCTTCAGCTGCATTTAATTTTTTACCCAACCGAACAGGATTATTTGATGTTTTTGAAATCATTCCGGTGACGGTTAATTCAGCAAATAATGCTTTATATAAAATTATTTCCGATGGAGTTTTGATTGATTCATTGTATCTTAATCAAAATGAGGGGAGTGGTGCCTGGAAAAACATAGGAAGATATTTATTTACGGCAAACAAACCCGTACAAATAAAAGTTATCGATTCGGGAGAAAGCAGCACAGGGCCGGTAATAAGAGCTGATGCTTTTAAAATGTCGTTATATCAAGAAACTTCAAATACAGATGATATTAATTTGTATGAACCAAATCAATTTAAATTATATCAAAATTACCCAAATCCATTTAATGGATCTACAATTATTTCATGGAATCAAAAATTAACAGGAAATACATTAATAAAAATATATGATGTAATTGGCAATGAAATAGCTGTTCTTGTAAACAATAATTTTAGTGCCGGATATCATTCAGTAAATTTTGAAACATCACAGTTAAGCAGCGGCATTTATATTTATAAATTGCAAACGGGTAATTTTATATCAAATAACAAAATGGTTTTGTTAAAATAATTCTAAAGATACTCAATCTATTACTTAATATATAATCTTAAGTAAAAATGTCTTAATAAATTTACGATTGATGAATATCACGCAATATTTCCCCGGCTTTTAGTTTAGCGTCTGATATCATCTGCTCAGCTTTGTTTATTCCTTCATTTAAAACAACGTTTGCTTTTCCTTTTACATCATTTAGGAATTCATCGGCATCTTCTTTTAGATCTTGCGCTTTATGTTTTATATCGCGGCGTAACTTTTTACCTGATTTTGGGGCATAAAGTAAAGCTGCTGAGGTACCAACTATAGCACCTGATAAAAAACCTATTAAAATGCTTTTGGCCATACGACTATTGCGTGACATAATATCTCCGTGTTTTATACTGATGTTTTTTAATTTTATAATACAAACTACTATAATGAAGATGTAAAAACAATAGTGCTAAAGAACGAAAAAGGAACTACTTTTGGGTAGGTCGTATGGAAAACGAAGTTAAATGTGAAAATTACTTAGATTAAAAATAACAAAAAAGCCGATTTATTTAAAAACCGGCTTCTATAAATTGTAACTATTTCTTTGCTAAATAGTCTATTTTATTTAGATAAAATCATCTTCCCAATTTTAAAATTAGTTTTATTATTGTTAACATCCAAATTTGCTTCAAGTCGGTAAAAATAAATACCACTTGCCGACTGCAATGAAGAAGAATTTTTGCCATCCCAAACAATTTCGTAATAACCGGCTTGGGAGTATAAATTTTTAATTACTTTAACTTCTTTTCCTAATCCATCATATATTATTAATTTTACAGCACCGCTTGAAGGTATTCCAAAACGAATTGCTGTTTCAGGATTAAATGGATTTGGGTAATTATTCATTAATACAAATTCTTTTGGCGACCCATTTAAATTATCCTCAATTGCACTGGCAACAGCAGTTGTAAATTTAAAATATTGCGAGTATTTTCCATAACCATTATTGCTGCCTGCACGTACGCGCCAATAATATATTTTATTTGATAATAATCCCGATATATGATATTGATTATTTGTTAATGTGCTGTCATTAACAACAAGTTGATTAAAGAAAATATTTTTTGAAAGCTGTAAATGATAATATTGGGCCCCGTTAGTATTTTCCCAACTAAAATCTGTTACAGTTGGTACATTAGTAGTATTATTTTGAGGCAATAATAATGTAGGTTTTGCTAATTGCGTTTCAAAACTAAATAGATTTGACATTTGATAGGGAACTAATTCATTACGGGCACCAACTTTCCAATAATACTTTTGATTGTTTAATAATCCGGTTATTTCTTTTTTTGTTGTAGAAATTAAACTGTCAAAAACAACTACGTTAGAAAATAGGGAATCGGTAGATATTTCAACTGCGTATTTATCTATACCGGAAATAACCTGCCATTCAAAAACCGCCGGTTCATTATCATAATTAACGGCAGCATTTAGCGGTCTTATAATGTTGGGGGAGTTTAAGTGTATTATTGAAAACGCATTATCGTTCATCTGAAAATTTTGAGGATTTAATTTATCTTCAATTTTAATAAAACAGCTGTCTGCAATACCAATTGGAACTAACCACGAATATTCAAGAGAGGTTGCAGTATATCCGTTAACCAATAACTGCCAGCTGACTTTATTATCTTTAGAAAAATAAATATTTACTTTACTAATATCGTTACTTGCCCAGCGTATATTAATTCTGCTTCCTTCAGTAATTTTTTCTCCGGCATAAGGAGTAATCAAACTGACATACGCAAAATTTGCTTCAGGAAGTTCAAGTTCGTATGCCGATCGTCCATAAGTACCGGCACGTAATAATCTTGTTGTTCCATATTTTACATAATCTAAGTCCATTACCGGAACTATTGGCATTCCATTATTTATTCTTGTCCAATTAACCCCGCCATCAGTTGTTTGGTATACACCAAAATCATTTGCGGTATATAAATAACCTGGAGCTGAAGGATCGATAAATAAATCATTATGAGGAATATCCGGTAAATTGCCGCTAATATTTACCCAGGTTAAACCTAAATTATCGGATTTGTAGATTTTTCCTGAACCAAATCCCGACCGTACTGCATAAATAATATTTCGTTTTATTGGATCTGTTTTAACATTTGAAATAAATCTTTTTGACCCCGGAATATTTTGATCTACACTTGTCCAAGTAATTCCTTCATCGGTAGAAACATAAACCGTAGGATTAGATGAAAAATTTCCACCTGCACAGGCAATCATAATTTCCGGATATAATCTGTTTTGATCCATTGAACTAACACTTGCATTAAAATATGAACTCATTGGAGTCCAATTATTTCCGGCGTTTGTTGACCTCCACAATCTGGTAGATGCTACATAAATTATATTGTTATTTGTTGGATGCATAAAAAACGGAGCATTCCAAAAAGGATTTTCATTTGTTGAATAGTTTGGTTTTATTGAAGTAACCGAATTAAAATTCCCTTGGTTATTACTTTTTAATAAACTGCCATATTGAGTGCTAAAATATACTGTGTTTGGATTTGTGTGATCAAAAAAACAATTCATACCATCGCCAGTTGATGAACACTCCCAATTTGTACTGCCGGCGTCAAGTGTTCTAAAATTTCCATTATCCTGAGCACCGCCAATTATTTTATTCCTATCGGTGGGATGGGAAGCTATACAATAAAATTGAATAGTTGAAATTCCATTATTTTTATTTTTCCATGAATTTCCTCCGTCAGTAGATCTAAATACACCACCATCGGAGATAAGATAAACTATTTGCGGATTTGATTTAGAATATACAATTTTATGATAATCAACATGAACAGGGGAACCCCAAATATCAGTTGAACCGGGAATTCTAAAAACAGAAAAATTTTTGCCGTCTGTTGATTTATGCAATTCGACATTACCAATTAAAACAAAATTTGGATCATCTGGTTTTACTGCAACACTTAGGTCGTAATTCCCTTGATCATACCATCCCATCGAAGCATGATATCCTCCAAGAGGATTAGTTGAAGTTAATTCAACCCAATTGGTACCGGCATCAGTTGTTTTAAATGCTTTAGTGGAAGATCCAAAAGTATATCCATATATAATATTTGGTGAGCCGTAACATATAGATATCTGCATTCTGCTTATGTTTGAAGTACTTCCTAATCCATTATTGCTTTTTACCCAAGTTTGTCCTTTATCTGTTGATTTGTAAAAACCGGCATTATTATTTGCTCCTCCGGCAGCTGCATAAACAATATTTTCATCTGTTGGATTACATTCAATATCATAAGCTTCCGAAACCGATAAAGTTTTTTGCCAAGTTTGCCCGGCATCAGTACTTCGCCAAACACCTGTTCGTTCAGGATTTGGAATGTAACTGTTTCCTCCGGCAAAAGCAGCGTAAACTAGATTCGAATTATTTGGATTAACTACAATATCACCAACATGTGTTTTTACATTTAATTCTGCACCAATTTTTGTCCATGTCAAACCACCATCGGTGGTTTTGTATAAACCATCACCATAATAAGTAAATGGAGATAAACCATTACATGCTTCACCGGTGCCCGCATAAACCACTTCCGGGTTATTCGGATCAATAGCAATTGCACCAAAAGTGATTGAATTAAAATTATCACTTATCGATTGCCAATTTTGTCCTCCATCTGTTGTTTTCCAAATGCCTCCTGAGGCTGCACCAATATATGCAATATTTGGATCTTGCGGATGAATATCAAGTGCCCGGCAACGACCACTTGAAACCCCCCAATGACTAGGAAATATTTGTGTTATTCCTTTTGGACCAACTGGCAGCCATTGTAAAGTTGATTTATTTTCAATTAAGGTTTTTGCTTTTTCCTTTACAAATTCACTATTAAGTTTTGATGTGTTGATTGTATCAAATGGTGTAGCTCTTTGTCTATAAAACCACTCATACCTCTTAAAATATTTTCGGCTTTTAATTTTTTCGGAAACATTATCCCACATTTTACTTTCTTGAGGATAAATGGATAAAACAAATGCAAATAAAAATAAAGTTAGTAATGTTTTTTTCATTTCAATTCCTTAATTAATATTGATAAAAAATAAACCTAAAACTTTGTAATTTATTCTTTGAGCTAATTTAATTATAACTTTATAATACAACCTCAAAGCAAATTAAAAATATATAATTACTTTAGACGCTTCAAAACTAAATATGATTTATTGTAGATAATATTTTATATTATTTTTAAATTTATTGTATTAACAGTTTAAATAAATTTTTCCTTTTAATGTTTTTCAAACAATTAAAAAATCGATTATTTGCATATTCTTAACAATCCAATTTTGCTGGTCATAATTAATTAAATCAGATATTGCTATATTAATAATGAATCCGTATTTTTGTTGCAAATAAATTTGTATAAAGTGAAGAAAATAATAAACATATTATTAGCATTTTTAATTTTTATAAACTCCGGTGGATTTGTTATAATATTTTATCAGATGAGGAGTTTAATTAACCAGGAAATGTTTCAGTATATAAAATGCCATAAATATTTGTTTGATGAATTGATTAGTTTTAGAATACCCAAAAAAGATCTTTTTAACAATAGAAACGGTTTTATATGGGAAAAAAAGAAAGAGTTCTTTAAAGATAATAAGCTTTTTGATATTGTTGAAATTTCCGAGGATAAAAATGATAATAATTATGTTTTTGTTTATGCCCTGAATGATAAACGTGAAGAAACGATGGTAAAAACATTTACCAAAAATATTAATAAACTTGTTAATGATAAAACAAAAAGTCCCAAATTAAGAACTATATTGTCAAATCTTATTTCGCAGGCTTTACCAATAATTAATATTAAATTATTTTTTGAACAGACAAAACAAAACGGATTGACATATTCATCACAAATTCCTTTATTTTTTTACAAAACTCCCATATCACCCCCTCCCGAGATTAGTTAAAAATTAGATAAAATTTACATTAAGTCTTTTGGTTGAAAAATCGGCCAATAACTATGCTTTTTTTAACTGAAAAGAAATTCTTTTAACTAAAATTAATGAAAAGGGAAAAAATGAAAAAAACCATTTTATTTTTACTAATTTCTATTGTGTTTTCGTATAATGTTTATTCACAATACAAAAAAGAAATTAAAAGTTCTGATACACTTACATACAATTTGCAAGAAGTAATTATTAATGCCAACCGGATGCCCATTCAATTAAAAAATAATCCGGGTTCCATTTCTCTTGTAACATCCGATATGCTAACTCTTATGCCAAAAGCTATTGCTGTTGAAGAAGCATTACGTTTGGTTCCCGGTGTTAGAATTGATAACCAGCATGATGGAGAAAGAGTTCATGTATCAATTAGAGGACAAGGAATTTTAACTGAACGCGGTTTACGCGGTATTGGAGTGATTATTGATGGTATTCCTGTTAATGATCCTTCAGGTTTTGCACCGGATTTATATGATGTTGATTGGTCATCGGTTCAAAACATACAAGTATTAAGAGGGCCTGCGGCTGGTTTATATGGCTGTGGTAGCGCTGCCGGAATATTATCTATTTCTACAAAAAATGGGGGAGCCTCATCAATTGAAGGCGAATATAATCAAACCATAGGTTCAAATGGGTTTTATAAAGAATCATTACAATTAGGCGGCGTTAAGGATATTGTTGATTACCGTTTAAGTTATTCAAGAACCGATGGTGCCGGATATAGAGATCATCAGGCTTTTTGGAGTAATAAACTATACGAAAAATCTAATTTTAATTTTTCAGATAAAGTTAAATTAACCCAGATTATTTCGCATACCGATTATTTTCAGCAAAATCCGGAAGGATTAAACCTGGGACAATTTAATGACCTGAAGCAAGCAAATCCGGATGCTAACCCATTTAATGAATACCAAAAAACCAACAGAACTACTTTAGGATTATTAGGTTCATATATAATAAACGAAAAACAAGATATTGAAGTTTCTTCATTTTTACGTTATTGGAATTACAAAGAAACAAGCAACAAATGTGCTGAATATAGAACAATTACAAACCCGGGTGTTAGTGCTCAATATAACTTACATTTGACTTCAGGAGATATTAAACATAATATCAGCCTTGGTTCGGATTTTAAATGGCAAAATATTGACATGTACAAACTTCAAAGTGGAAGTAATCCTAATAGAGTTGAAAGTACTGATGAAACCAACGTTGAATTAAGTAATCTTTTAGCCAATCAAATTATTTATCAACAAAGCGGTGGTTTTTTTGCATTGTATAAGTTGGAAATTGATAAATTTAATTTGATGGGAAATATTCGTTACGATTATTTGAATAATGAGTTGACAAATAAAATGTTTGCTCTTGATAGTGCCAAAACCACTAAAGATTTTGATAAAACATCTTTTAGAATTGGGGCAAGTTACAATTTTATTGATGAATTAACTGTATTTGCAAATTTCAGCCAGGGATTTACACCACCTTCAACAGAGGAATTAGCTAATAATCCGGTTGGATATTCAGGATTTAATACACATTTGGTTGCAGCAACTTCCAACTGTTATGAAATTGGTGCGCGCGGATTTATTAATAATAAAATATATTATGAACTAACCGGTTTTATGATGGACACAAAAAATGATTTCTTCCGCTTCAAACAAACCGGTAGAGGAAATCAGGAAGTATTTTATGGTAATGCGGGAAACAGCAAACGTTATGGTATCGAAGCCTTTGTTTCGTATAAAATACTTGATAATTTAAGTTTGCAGGTAGCCTATACATATGCTGATTATAAATATACATCAGCAAGCGTTGACCCTGTTTATATAGATCCAGCCTACGTATTAACAACACCACCTGCTGATGGTCAATGGCTGCCAAATTCGCCAAGACATCAGCTTTATTCGGAACTTGTTTATACTCCATGTAATAGCATACGTGTTAGCTTAGGAAGTGAATATCAATCCAAATGGGCAATCTATACGGATTCGAAGGCCTATAGCGGTCAATTAGATCCTGCGATATATCAGAACTGGGAAGATGGATTCAATTTGTTTAATGCAAGAGTAGCTTATTCTTGGAATCTTTTAGGTGTAAATGGGGAATGCAGTGTTTTTGCCCGTAATTTTACCGGAGAAAAATATATTGCATTTACGGAACCCGATCCTGATGGAAATTCTTATCAACCCGGACCAAAAAGTGAATACTTCGGAAATCTTAAAATACGTTTTTAAAGATATTAATTTTAAGTATATATAAAAGACATTAGAAAAATAACAGAGAGTAATAAATTTAATTCTATTACTCTCTGTTATCAATTATTAAAAGCGATATTTAATTTTTTACACACCTAACACTAAACCTATATTTAATATATTGATAACACATTGTTGTTAAATCCTTAAAGGAACAGCCAAGATATTGTTGTAAAAAAATATTATAATACCTTAGCTGTATATTAAGCCAAATGATACTATTTTAATAGTAACATCTTTTTTGTTTCGTTAAAATTTCCAGACTTAATTTTATAAAAATAAATTCCTGACGAAAGGTTTAAAGCGTTAAAATTAACTTCATAAGTTCCGGCATTTTTAAATTCATTTACTAAAGTTGTTATTTCGCTGCCAAGCACATCGTAAATTTTTAAAATAACAATATTTGCGTTAGGAATAGAATATTTAATTAAAGTACTAGGATTAAATGGGTTAGGGAAGTTTTGCGAAAGTGAAAAGTTCAATGGAACTTCAGGAATATTAACTTCAATTTGTTTTGAATATTTTATTGTACCATCAAAATCTATTTGTTTTAATCGGTAAAATACATTATGTGCAGAGGTGTTATAATCGGTAAAGGAGTAATTGTTTAATTCCGAAGAAGTACCCATGCCAGCAACAGACCCAATTTTTTCCCAATTATTATATATTTTCTTTTCAATTTCAAAACCAAGATTATTTGTTTCGGTAGCTGTAGACCAATTAAGAATAATTTTATCGGTATTTAATTCAGCACCAAAATTAATTAACTCAACTGGAACTGCTAAAAAAGAATCCCAATATACTTTTTTGCCGGATTCTGTTTCACCAACCCAAACAATTCCTGTATTATTTGAATAACCAAGTTCAACAATAATGGGTTTATATTTATTTGTGGATAAAACCGCCGGTACATCATTTATTGAATTAAATGGTAAAAATGAAGCGTTATTTTGATTTGAAAAACCAAATTGAATTTTATCGGTTAGTATTGTTGGAACTCCTGTTTGAGTGCTATCAGAATAGTATATTAAATCAAATCCACTACCTGCCGGATATTTGCTTTGGATATCGAACCAAAAATTATTAACCGTTTCCGCCGGATTTATTTTAAAAGCAGTTCCGTAAGTAGTTCCGTTATTGGTGCTTTGTCGGGCCCATATTTCCGACTTCGCATCATCAACTGAATAGATAAACCAAACTACTCCATTGTTAACAGCCATTTTATATTCATTTTTGCTTAAATTGCTTGTTGCTAAATCCTGAAAACCGTCTGAACTGAGTGTCCCTGCACTCAATTCACGGTAACGTGCAACTCTAATTATGGATGTAGTAGTATCAGCTAAAATAGGTCCATAATAATTGAGAAAAAGAGTATCTCCACTTAATGATTTAGTTACTTTGGGAAATGCGGCAGCTGAGGAAACAGAACCTCGTTTACCCCAATTATAACCAAAATTTGTTGATGAATATCTTACTAGTGAGTTGTTTGCAAGTGAATCAACAAAAATGTACATATTATTTGTACTGGAAATTTCTACATCAAAAGCTCTATAGTCGTTTTGCACAAATGGTTTTACATTATCTGTGTTAATGTTCCACGAATATATCCTGTAGCCAAATTGAAAAAAACAATAAATTGAATCTAGTGAACTTCTAATTAATTTAATGTTTTCATATTTGCCGCGGTTCGTTATTCCACCTATTGTTTCCCAAGATAATCCGGCGTTTGTTGATTTTCTAATAATTAAACCTAAATTAGTTGTTGAAAGGGTATCATTAATTGCAATAAAAATATCACCATTAGACTGTTGGATTCCATGCATTACACCTGCAGGTTCATTATTTAACACTACCAAATCATTTCCCCAAAGATTGGTATAATTGGGTGAATAAACCGGTTTTTCAACTTGTACATTTTGTGCAAGATAAATAACATTGATAAATACTAAAATTAAACAAGTAAAAAAGAATTTCATAATTACTCCTGTAATTAATTATTAATTAATTATGATTTTAAATAATATTCCGTAATAAGAACTAATTAAATTTTAATGATCTTAATTTTAAAAATATATATTCTATTTTAATAGTAACATCTTTTTTGTTTCGTTAAAATTTCCAGACTTAATTTTATAAAAATAAATTCCTGACGAAAGGTTTAAAGCGTTAAAATTAACTTCATAAGTTCCGGCATTTTTAAATTCATTTACTAAAGTTGTTATTTCGTTGCCAATAACGTCATAAACTTTTAATGTAACTATATCTGAAAAGGGAATTGAATATTGTACAGTAGTTACCGGGTTAAAAGGATTTGGATAGTTTTGAGATAGTAAAAATGAGTTGGGTAAATTTATTTCATCATTAACATCTGTAAAAGATGTGTATTGTATAGAAGCTGTGGAAGCGGTAAAATCTAAAACTGTATTACCATTATTATAATAAATATTTAAGCTGCCGTTTGCGGGTGACCATGAACCATTTAACCATTCATTAAATTCACCAAGTGTACAATTGTTATTAACATCATAAGTATAATTTTTGCGCGCAGTATTTACCCAATTGTTATTTGTCCATGTTTCTTCAAAATCAGTCAACATGTTTCCATTGGAATCATTTGTGTATGTGTGACGGTTTTCGTTTTCCCAGCCGTTGGTTGAATTAACGGTGGCAAAATCTGATATTCTATACCCTTGTTCATCATAAGTATAAGTATGTAACATAAATCCGTTATATGCTTTGTCACTATTTTTATAACTAATCCATAATTCCCACAAATAGGTTAGGCGGTTTCCTCTTGTATCGTAAGTATAAGTGAAACGCTGATAACCATCCCAAAAAAGACCTGTGAAAGACCAGGCGTCTTTTAACCAAACCAATAAATTTCCTTCGGTATCATAGGTGTATGTGTTACGGAAATAATTCTCCCAAGTTCCATTCAACCATTTTTCATTTATATCGGTTAAGATATTATTTTTGCTGTCATAAGTGTATGTATCGTTAAAATTATTCACCCATTCACCGTTACTCCATGTTTGGGACAAATCCGTTAGTATATTTCCTTCCGTATCGGTTGTGTATGTGTGGCTATTAGAATTAACCCATGCTGTATTTAACCATATCTCTGTAACAGCTCGTGAAATATTACCCTGCAAATCATAGGTGTTTGTAAAACGCAGATAACCCATATAAGACGGATAATCATATACTTCAATTAATTTTGTTAATAAATTTCCTTTGGTATCATAAGTGTAACTATGACGTTCTTGACCATTATTTAATAATGCGGATATTGGTTTATATAAAGTAGATTTTGTATTAATTTTTTTAATTGATGCAGCCACTGATTGCTGAGAAAAATTAAAAGAATTTAAATCATTTAGATTAATTGGGTCTGATAAATTTGATGATATTCCTTGTATATCAAATGAGTTGGAATTGTGACAAATTATTGAATTATTTAAAAGAGGTTGAGAACTGATAACACATGCTAAAACAAAAAAACATGTTATTGTCTGTAAAATTCGTTTCATATTTACACCCATCAATTTGTTAATTTTGAATAATTTATATATTATTTAAAACAAATCATACAAGTTTTAATCAAAACGTTTAACATAAAAATTGCTTTATTTTAATAAAAGTAATAATAATTTCAAAAAATTAATATAATTCGTTTTTATAAAAAAAATTAAAGTTCTTTTGCAACTTTTATATATTATAACAAGTTAATTTAATTAATACGAAAAAGCAAAAAATATTTGATTTATAAATATATTTGTAGTATGAAATCTTAGTATGCCTTTAAAGTTCACCGGTAATAGAATAGCAACGATTGTTTAAGATAAAAACATTTGCGGGAAAATAAGAATAATTGTGTAAAATAAGTTTATTCTACAGATTCTAAAAAAAAGAACAACTGAATTAATACAAATAAAAAATAATATAAAAATTCAGTTGTTCTTTGAAAATATAAATTATTTTAGGAGTAATAATTTTTTTGTTTCAGAAAAATTACCCGATTTTAATTTGTAAAAATAAGTCCCCGATGAAAGATTACTCGCGTTAAAATTTGTTTCATAAGTCCCGGCATTTTGGAAAGTGTTTATTAAAGTTGTAACTTCATTACCTAAAATGTCGTAAATCTTTAATGAAACAATATTTGAAGAGGGAATTGAATATTTTATAGTTGTTATAGGGTTAAAAGGATTAGGGTAGTTCTGTGCAAGCGAAAATGTGTTTGGATTTGTATTATTCTCACCAACCTCCGTAAAATTATCGTTTAAGCAACGAACATTAAAACCATTTAACTTAAAATCACTATTAATGCTGGAAGCACTTTCATCCCAGTCTAAGTAGAAATAACGACCATATCCGGACCCACTTTCAGATGTACTCCAAATGAAAGTACCAATACCTATTTGAAAAAAATAACCACCTGCATCACTATAACCGCCAAGCATTGCAGAAAAACCGCTTGTGTTTGTTCCGGTTCCCAACGACGCTCCCTGTCCAATTGCTTTTAAGGCGTTCCCGTCATTATTAACTTGATTAATCATAATTTGAAATTCCGGAATTGTAGGTATATGCCATCCGTTTGGACAAATACCTTGCACATTACCTGAAAATTCAGGAGATGGTGACTTAAAATTTGTTGCGCCATTCAAATATTGAACTGCTTCGGCCCATTCATATAAAGCTCCATAAGTATCACAGTTAACAGGATCATCATTGTAACAATATTTTTCAATAACATTATTATTTAACTGAACTGAGTTGCTATTAATTCTGGAACCCAAATCCAGGTTTTCTTTTAACCAGCATTGATTGCCAATTTGCACAGTGTTGTATGTTTTACCTGCATAATCAACAGTTGTTACTCCGGGACACGGATTTTGCGCATAACAATTAATATAAAAAGCCATAATCAAAAAAATGTAAATTTGTTTCATATGAACCCCAATTGTTTAATTGATACAATTTTTTCTTTATTATTATTTTGAATTTCTATACTTAAAGTATCAAAAATAAATGAAATAAAAAATATTAAATAATATGTTTGAGAATGGTAGATTTTGATGTATATTATAATTACTCCACAATATGCCCAAATATCTCTTTAATTAAATTGGGCTAACTTAATTGTTTGTTTGATTTCCCATGTTGTGTTTGTGCAATTGCTGAAAAAAATACAACATTTTTATATCTATATTTTATCCAAGCTATAATTAATAGACAGCCAATTGTTACAGCAATTATTGCTAACATACCGGATTCGGGACCAAAAAGATCACCAACCCAGAATAATGGTCCATTCAATTTTGCCCCAATTAAAGAAACTGAAGATGGTATATCTCCACTTACGGTAAACCCAAAAATATTTCCCTGAAAAAAATTCCATGCAAAATGAAAACCTATTGGAATAGCTAATTCGCCGGTAAGAATAAAACCCAATCCAAGTATTATACCCTCCCATAAATACACATAATGAACTAAGAACACCTGCATTTGAATTTGCTATATGACCTAAAACAAATATTAGCGAAGATAAAATTAAAGCTATTAATATTGAAATTTTTGAGCCCATTTGTTTGGAATTTAAACCCTCGCTAAAATTAATAATAACATAACCTCTAAATAGAATTTCTTCACGTATTGCTAACACAAAAAATATAAAAAACGATATTATAAATTCAGGAATAAAAGAAAGGATAATTATTACTGTATCAGCAAGATCGAAACATAAAAATACTTATTATTCGTTTTCATTTATTTAATTCATTGACCATAAAAAAAGCAAAGAGTTCATCCTAAAATAACTTTTATTGATTTATTTTAGCTAAAAAAGAAAACAGCCAAATTTAATTTTTTTTATGTTACGTTCATCTAAATAAATATCTTAATAATGGTCATTCCTTAAGGTATTTATCAACACCTATTTTAGGAGTAATAATTTTTTTGTTTCAGTAAAATTACCCGATTTTAATTTGTAAAAATAAGTTCCCGATGAAAGATTACCTGCGTTAAAATTGGTTTCATAAGTCCCGGCATTTTGGAAACTATTAATTAAAGTTGATACTTCATTACCCAAAATATCGTAAACTTTTAATGTAACAATATTTGAAGAGGGGATTGAATATTTTATAGTTGTAGTGGGATTAAATGGATTTGGATAGTTTTGCGATAATAAAAATGTATTAGGAGAAGTTGTTGTTTTGGTAAGTCCCGTAAAAACCTGATATTGAATTGATAAATTGTAAATGTAAGTAACAAATAAACTATCTTTACTGTTGTTATAATAAATTGGTCCATTGCTATACATGTGACTCCAATTACCATAATTGCAAATCTTAAACTCAGCAAATGTACAATTTCCGTTTTCATCAAGTTGATAAGTTATTTCCTGATTATTTAACCATTCACCATCAGTAACTAACTCACGTGTGTATTTTGTCAAATTTCCGTTTAAGTCATAAGTATTAGTTGTTTTTTCATTGTCAAACCAATTCCCGTTTTCCCATCTTTTAACACTTGTGGTTAACATTTTATTTTGTTGATTATAAGTTATTTCCTGATAATTGTTGTTTTCCCAATGATCTTGATTCCATATTTTATTTAAACTTGAAAGACGGTTTCCATTTAAATCATAAGTGTAAACACTTTCTTCAACAAATGTCCAATCAGCATCTAATAATTCCCCAGAAGAAAAATTTGAGTTGTTCAAATTAAAATTGTTTACAGATGTTGAATTGCGCCATTGCTGAATTTGAAGGGAAGTTAAATTATTACCATGGTCATAAAAATATAAATACCGGTCGGAATAGTTCCAATTAATACCGGACCAAGATGCATTAGTACAAGAAGTCTTGTTACCATTTAAATCGTAAGTAAATGTATTAATTGTTTTCACTTCAAGTATATTGTTGGAGTACTTTTCACTTATTTTAGTTAAACAATTATTATTATCATCGTAAGTAAATATATCATGCCCGTTATTAGATAAGCTGATATTTGACCAGCTACAAGTCAATAAATTTCCATTAATATCGTATATGTTAATACTGCTAAATATTTTTACAAATGAATTATCGACGCACTGCTCTTTTGTATATGTTAGAACTTGGTTACGACTATTGTAAGTATAATAAATGCGGTAACGTCCTTGCCAAGAATCATTTATCCAAAATTCATTTAATTTATAAACGGGATTATCATTTGAATCGTATAAATAAGTTACTCTTTGTTTATTTACCCATACTCCATCTTTAAGATCTTCAAGTACCAATGAAATCAACCTTTTCCCTTGAGCTGTATATTCATACGTATAGCGTGATTCTCCGTCATTGGTAATTACACAGCTTGGTCTATATAAATTAGAAGTGCTATTATTAAATAATAAATCTGTCTCTAAAATATCAATTGGGGAATCTGTTTTTTCTTTGTTACTACTTAAATTATTTGATCCGGTAATTGAAATATCATCAATTAATGGATAATTGGAATTTGCTGTTGTGGTATGATTCTGTTGAGCATTAATTAATATCGTAATAAAAATTAAATTGTAAAATGTTACTTTAGATAATTTCATTATCCCTCCGTTTATTCAAATATATAAAATTAAACCGTAATAAATACAATTGAAAATTACTCACGTTAACGGGTAATTACAAGTGAAAAAACAATGACCTAAAATGAGTAATAATATAAATGTGTTGTTTGGTTTATTATGGATTTATAGATTGTTTGTGTCCTAAGGATGTTGTATAGCGGTTATAATTTTACAAATAATACTTTTATTTTAATATAGGTTAAATTGAAATAAAAAAAATCGTTTATGCTAAAAAAAACAGCTAAATAATTTTATCATATCTTAAAATAATTTAGCTGTTTATTGAACCATTGCTAATACTTAAACAAATATATTAATTAAACCATTTATTATAAATTGCATCGTAAGTACCATCCTGTTTTATGGCATTAAGAGCATTTTGCCATTGGGCTACCAAATTGGCAGGAGTATTCTTAGAAAAAGCGATATAATAATCTGAAGACATTAGTTCAAAAGAAGGGACTACCTGGTTATATTGATAACCTAATTCCTTTAGAATATCGGGGAAAGTGACAGCCGAACAAACAAAAGCGTTTATTTCTCCCGTCATTAATTTTTTTGCCATTACTGCCGGATTGGAATCGGAAACTAAATTTGTAAACCCTTGTTGTCGTAAATACTGATCA
>CAXXGC010000005.1:95000-645708 GCA_963667875.2 Melioribacteraceae bacterium | reverse complement strand
TAAAACAAGCTTTTAACTATATCACGGGTCTTTTTTTTCTCCGTGTATGATTCTATTAATTCTTTATTCTGCTGAACTAAATCACCTAATGCTTTTTTTTGCTTAAAATATTCCCTAATTACAGCGCCTATATTCTATTATTACTCTCCACAGCAGCTAATGCATGTTTAAATACATTTTTGGTACAATACTTTTTCACCATATACTTTTGCTACTGATTTTATAAGACATTATATCAAGATCAGTGGTTATTGATTTTGCCGGATACTTTAGAACTTCTTTTATAAATAAAGAAAAAGTCATCATATTTGTTTTGTCCGGCTTCTCCCCCAAATTAATTCGTAATGGACAAACATCTCCACTGCTATCAATGGCTACTAAAGTTAAAACATTTCTTACCATGTATGCTTATATATTTATCATCTATCGTTAAGTTTCCTTCCCAACTTGGTGAAAAATCTGATTTTTATTCCCAAACTTGATTTCGCCTGTTCGGCTATTTCATTTACAATTTCACATACTTTACTTGGAGTAGTATTTAATAGAGAATTTTTCTCTGATCCGTTTTGAAATCACTCGACAACTCATTCGTTCCTTCAAAATGCATTCGGGCTATTTCGATTTTTACCTGAAAAACTATATCTTTGTTTTTTTTCATCTCTTTTGCTGAATGTTTTCTCCACATTCATTGCACTTGTACCGTTTTACCTTGCGTACCGTTTTTCTATGGAAGTTTATTGGTACAATTTCTCCCTATGACGCGTTCTTTTTTGTACTTCAAACTATTACAATAAAATACAACGCATTTTTCGCCTTTTTTCTGGTTGCATTCCCCGTTTTCCTCGAATTTAGTGAGTGCGCAAACTTACTAAATTCTGTATCTTATTAGCTACATATAATATTTTATAGCTGTTTTAGCAACCGATAAGTAGGTACGCTTAGTCTAGATCACAATGCTTGATTTTTAATTTTTAATACATTATTTTGAAATTATTTCCACTTTCGTCAATTCTGTCGAGTACTTCGACAAAATTTGTAGTATTGTTCTTCATTATTTGAATTATTAACATAAAATAACCCCAAATTAACGTGGCACGAAATTTTATTGAAAAATATGAAATATAAATTTAAACCATTTAAGTTTTACAGTTGTCAAAATATCACAAACAGGAGTTGTTATGAAAAATAAGGTTAGTCTTTTTTTACTTTTATTCATTTTTGCGGCGGGGTTGATGTTTGCTCAAACTGCTGCACCTACGGATTTAACCGGTACGGTTGATAATTGGGGTATGAGGAAATATATAAAGCTTACCTGGGAACATGAGCTTCAATTGCATGATGTAAAGTTTGAAATTTATAAAAAAAATTCAGATTCTACAGAGTTTGTAAAAATGCATGTTTTTATGCCGCGTAAAGAATACAAAGATTATTTTGTTGAATTAGGCAAAACATATAATTATTATGTTGTTGCAGTAGCCGGCGGTGTTTCAAGCTTGCCAAGCGATACAATTAGTGTTACAGTTGAAGAGCCTGTTGTAGTTTCGGGAAATATAAGCGGTGTTGTTACCGATGAAGTTACCGGATTGCCATTAGTTGATGCAAAAGTACAACTGATTCCTAACAGATTCTCTTTCCCATTTGTTACAAGATTAGAAACCGATAGTTTGGGAGCTTTTACGGCTAACGTTCCAACCGGTGATTATTATGTTTCAATTAGTAAACATATGTATAAATGTGAATTTTTTGATAACGTAACAAACATGCATGATGCAACCGTTGTAACTGTATCTGATACAGCCTCGGTAGTATTAAATATTGCTCTTGCTCCTTTTGTTATTGAACAACATTTTACTTTAAAAGGTAAAGTTACCGATACAAGCGGAACAGGTGTTCGTGCCCGCTTAAAAGTGATTTTACAAAATGAAACTTTGCATAATGTTCGTTATGTAAATACAAATCACGAAGGTAATTATTCTGTAAGATTAAATGAAAACGATACTGTTATTGTATATGCCGAAGCAGTAAATTCCGATTTAATTCCTGAATATTATAATAACAAATTAACAGCTCAAGAAGCTGATGTTTTGGTTGTTACTGCAAATTTAGAAAATATTGATTTTGTATTGGATCCAAGACCTGCTTACAATAATTCAATTACCGGTTTATTAAAAGATACATTAGGATTGCCTATTGTTGGTTCAGTTACCGCTTTTAAATTAGGCGAAAACAATAATCATCATAATGGATATAAAGTTAGTGCGGTTTCCGATTCTACAGGCGCTTATACTTTAACCGATTTAGTTCCGGGGAATTATTTATTATTTGCATGTTCATTCCCTAATTATATTCCTACTTATTTTAGATTTGACGGCGTTCAAACTTTCCATAAACATGATGCTGATACACTTGATATAGCTGAAGAAACTAATTTGAGCGATATTAATTTTACATTATTAAGCCGTGTTGTAGATGGCGATGGTTCAATAATTGGTAAAATTAACGACGAAAATGGTATTGCTATTAATGGTGCCGTAATATTAATTAAAGATGACAATAATAATATTGTTTCTGCAAGTGTTACTAACAGCACAGGTGATTTTACAACTGCTAATTTAAGTACAGGCAATTATACAATAATGGCCGGTCGTTATGATTATGATGATGCTGAATTAACAGACGTTGAAATTACTGATAATTCATATTATTCACCTTTAGTAAATCTTTCGTTAACAACATCATCATTAACAGAAGTAAAATCAGAATCAGCAATACCAACAGGATTTGCTTTAAGTCAAAATTATCCAAATCCTTTTAACCCTGAAACAACAATTAAATTTAGTATTCCTAGTACTAATGTAGTAACAATTAAAATTTACGATATCTTAGGCAGCGAAGTTTCAACTTTAGTAAATGAAACCAAACAAGCCGGAAATTATGAATTAAAATTCAACGCTTCAAAACTTTCAAGCGGTGTATATTTCTATTCAATTAAAGCCGGTTCATATACCAAAACTTTAAAAATGGCATTACTAAAGTAAAAAAGTCCCCCTAGTTCAAAGAAAAGGATGGGATCATCTTAGTATGTTCCTGTCCTTTTCCTTTTTAAAGACTCCTTAAGAAGGAAACAATAAATAATCGGTTTAATGATATTAATAATCAACGAAATAAAATTATTTTTGGAATAAGATGAATTTTTAGCGTAAATTTAAAATTCGGATAAAATATAATTTGGAAACGTTATGTTAAAATCTCTTCAAATAAAAGATTATGCTTTAATAGAAAGTATTGATGTTGAATTTGAAAAAGGATTAAATATTATTACAGGTGAAACAGGAGCCGGCAAGTCTATTTTAATAGACGCTATGGGCATTCTGCTGGGCGATAGAGCCACAGTTGATGTAGTAAGAAGGGATTGTAACAAAGCGGTTATTGAAGGCTTATTTGACATTACAGACAATATAAAAATAGCTAAATTACTAAATGAAAATGATATTGAATTCGGAGATGAATTAATTATTCGCAGGGAAATATCAATTAAAGGATCAAACAGAATATTTCTAAATGATACTCCGGTAAATTTAAATACTATAAAAGAAGTTGGCGATTTATTGGTTGACTTGCATGGCCAACATGAACATCAATCGTTGTTAAAAAGTGAAAAACATATTGAATTTTTAGATGATTATATTGATTTGGATCAATTAAAAGATGAATTTTTTTCGGCTTTAAATAAACTAAATACAACAAAACGCCAATTAAAAGAATTATTGGACAAGGAAACGCTGTTAAATGAAAAATTGGACTTATACCGTTATCAATTAAAAGAAATTGATGAAGTAGCTCCCGAGTTGGACGAAGAAAATAAACTTGAGTTGGAATTAAATATTTTAGAAAATTCGGAAAAACTTACATCTGCAAATAATGAAATATACTCTGTATTGTATGACAGCGAAAATGCCGTCTATGATAGTTTGGTTAAAGTTAAAAACCAGCTTGTTGAATTAGGTAAAATTGATAATTCTTTTAATGAAAAACAAAACGAGTGTGTTGCTGCTATTGCCCAAGTTCAGGATATAGCTGATTATGTAAGAAGTTACTTAAATAAAGTCGATCTTGATCCAAAAAGACTTGAAGAAGTTCGCGAAAGAATTATGTCATTTTCCAGACTAAAGAAAAAATATGCTCCTACAATTGAAAAAGTGTTGGAATACAGAGAAAAAGTATTTTCGGAAATAGATTTGGCGGCAAACTTCAATTCCAAAATAGAGGAATTAAAAGAGCAGTTAGATATAGAAAGACAAAAAGCCGGAAAAATTGCATTGCAAATTTCCAAAGAGAGGAAATTGGCATGTGTTAAATTAAAACAAGAAGTTGAAGAATCATTAAAATATCTAGGAATTAATCATTCGGTTTTTGAAGTAAAAATTAATAATAAACAAAATTTGCTGGGCGATAACTATATAATTGCCGAAAATAATAAATATTATTATGATCAGAATGGAATTGATGAAGTAGAGTTTTATATATCAACAAATTTAGGCGAAACAGCAAAACCTTTGGCAAAAATAGCGTCGGGTGGTGAAATATCGCGTGTTATGCTTGCGTTAAAATCATCGTTGGCTAAAAAAGATTTATTGCCATTGTTGATTTTTGATGAAATTGATACAGGTGTAAGCGGAAGAATTGGCCAAAAAGTTGGAGCTGCATTAAAAAAACTTGGTTCATTTCATCAAATAATTTCAATTACACATTTGCCGCAAATTGCTGCTTTGGCCGATACACATTATGCAGTTGAAAAACATCAAATAAATGGCAGAGTATTAAGCAAAGTAAGAAAATTAAATGAAGATGAACGCACAATAGAAGTAGCAAAATTATTAAGCGGTGAAATAATTACTGAAACAAGTATTATAAGTGCAAAAGAACTGATGTGTTTTGCGGGTTAAAACAATAGAAATTTTGTGGAAAATAGGCTAAAAATTAAGTGCTTGTTTTTTTTTAAGTATTTAGTTTATTTTTATTTGTAAATAATTGAAACAATTTTAAAAAACTAAAAGTATAAAATATTGAATAAGAAATTTACTGAACTAAGCGATGAAGAGTTAATTGCAGAATTTCAAGCAACTGATGCAATTGAATGTTACGAGATTTTAGTAAAGCGTTACAAAGATCCTTTAATGAACTTTGTTTATCGTTTTGTTGGTGATAGAAATGCATGCAGTGATATTGTTCAAGAAACTATGATTAAGTTTTATTTGAACAAAAATTCTTATAAATCGTTTGCAAAGTTTTCCACATGGATTTATACAATTGCCGGAAACTTAGCTAAAAACGAATTAAAAAGAAGAAAACGCAGAAACATTCTTTCATTATCAAACGATTATGATGAACAACCGCTTCAGGTTGAAGATGGATCGATATTGCAACCGGATGTTATTTTGGATGGTAAGATTAAAAATGAAATGATCCAAAAAGCATTATTAAAGGTTCGTCCGGTTTACAGAGAGGTAGTTATATTACGCGACATTCAAGGTTTTTCGTATGAAGAAATAGCTGAGATGACAAAATTGTCAATTGGAACAGTAAAATCAAGAATTAACAGAGGTAGAACTAAGCTGCAAAAATTGCTTAAAAATATTTATAAAGAGTAGCCTATGAACAACAAAAAATACGATATTAAAGAAAAAGAAAATGAACAAATTATTGGTCTTTTGAAAAACCTTCCTAAAGTTGAAGCACCGGATAATTTTGAATTTAATCTTATGACAAGAATTCAGAACAAAAATTTCAACTTAACCGAAACTAAAAAAACGAACAAATGGCTGCTTGTTTTCGCTCCCGCGGGAGCTGTTGTGCTTTCTGCATTTTTGGTGCTTTTCTTTTTTACTGAAAATTTTAAAAATTCAGAAGATCCCTTTAATTTTGAACCCGGAATTAAACAAAATGCAGGCATACAAACCGCAGAAACTTTAAAAGTAAAAGAATATACTATGGGAAATTTGCAGTCAGGTAAAGGAACAGGAAACATAAATGAAAGTTCTTTTTCATATCAGCAAAAAACTTATTCTGTAGTGGTTCAATCTAATGATGTTGTAAAAAAAGGAAAAACTCTTTTTCCGCTTGATGATTCAAAATCAGTTGATTTGGATAAAATATTATCCGGCGAAAACGGAACAAATAGTAATAACAGCAAAGTGCGTTTAGTTAGTGAAGGTAGTGATTATTACCCTATGGACGAGTTTTTAGTTAAACCAAATAAAGATACAACTGTAAAAAGTCTTAAAGCAAGAGTGGATTCTTTAAAAAAAGCTGTTAATAAAAGCAGAAATAGATAAGATTATTTGATTTTTAAAGATTATTATGTTAAATTAGTAATCTTAATTTTAGGAGATGTATTTAAAATGAAAAAAGGTATTCATCCTGCTTATAGAAAATGTACAGTAACTTGTGTTTGTGGAAATGCTTTTGAAACACGTTCGACTGTTAGCCAGATTAAATTAGAAATCTGTTCGGAATGCCACCCTTTCTTTACCGGAAAACAAAAAATGATCGATTCAACCGGTAGAGTTGAAAGATTTAATAAAAAATATGGTAAAAAAGCTGAAGCTTAATTTATAAGTAAAATTTTGTTTCCAAAAAGGGGTTGATTTTCAGCCCTTTTTTTATTTTAAATAAACGTTGTTTGGGTTGTGTGCAGCTTAATATAGATAAATAATTTATTTAAGCAGATTAATTTTCCACAAATCTTTGTTGTTTACCTGTATAATTGGACTCAAGGTTCTCATTCCTGTTTTCCCGATACTTTTAGCCAAAAAATTTAGTTCATTTAACATTAATTTTATTTCTTCATTTTCTTTTTCGGGCTCAAATCCTGACTCCTTCATCAATAACATTCCCTTGGCCTTAATAGATAACTCAAGATGAAGTTGAATATATGCGAGGATATCAAAAATAACTTCAGGTGAAAATTTGCTTTTAATTGATAAAATATATTTACCTGCTCTAGTAGTTTTAAATTCACCTTTTTTTATCATTCTTAATAGCTCAAACTCGGAATTAGATTGTTCTTCCATCCAATATCGTAATGATTTTTCACTTCTGTTAAAAATATTTATTACAATTAAAGGCAATAAAGTAATTTGCAAAACTGTTTGCATTAGAGGTGGTAATAAAAAACTATTAAAAACAGCATGAATAAAAACACTTGCAGCTAATCCGAAAAGTATATAATAAGCTTTAAATTTTTCTTTTTTGCTAATAAGGTTTTGGATAACAACGGCAGCAATGGCAGTAGAAGTTCCGTGCATAATTGCAGTACCAAATCCTCTTATTATCCAAAGCATAAAGTTTTGTGAAGCAAACTGATTAAGATAGACAATGTTTTCAATTATGCTAAATCCGGCACCGGAGGCAAATCCAATAATTAACGAATCGGCCAAAAAGCCAACTTTGGCTTTATAAAAAAAATATACAACAATACCAATCTTTAGGGTCTCTTCAATAACTGGGGCAGTTAGACCCGAAACAATTTTTTGGTCAAAAATGAAAAAGAAATAAGTATTTATTGGATATGCCAAAATGGCACTAATAAATCCCCATATCATTGCACTTGCAATGATATTAGGTTTCAAAAGCTTAAAAGTATCAAGCGAATTAAGCAGCAATAAAAACATTATTACAGGTAAAAGACTTACTATTATTGACATATTTTATAATAATTTTAATGAAATCATAAATTCGTCGGTAGGTGACAAATAACGATTGTATGCCTGAGCATAACCGAACGAAAGCGTTGATTTTAATAGTGAGAAAAATACAAGTTCAAAATCTAACTGAACTCCGGCATTATGGTAATATGTTCTTATATTTTTATCTGAAATATCTGTTGATAAGTTACTTTGGAAAAATGATAAGCGGGCAAAACGAACATAAGCCGATAAAAAGCCAAATTCTTTGAACATAATTGGCGGAAGATTCCATTCAAAACCAAATTTTGCAAAATCTTTGCCAGACAACTCGTTTATTTCCTTACCCGGAAAACTTTCTAATTCTCTATAACGTTGTACATTTAATCTGTCTACATAGTTATTTCCAAAACCACCAAAATAGATTTGACCAAAAGATGATTGAGTATTCGAAAGAACTCTTCCTGTTGAAGCCCTAAACCACAAAGACGAATTCCTTAAACCGGGGAATAAAAATGCTTTGGTAAATTCGGCAGTTGCGGTTGGTACAATCTCTTTATTAAAATACGCGCCTTCTAAATTCGCTTTTATTTCAAATCCGGATTCGTATTCAACAGCACCTAAAGATCTGGTAAATTTTGAATAATTATAATTAAGGTTTAGGGTTGTAAGTTCTGAAATCCCTGCATTGATGTTTTGATACTGGGGAAGCTTTTGTAAATCGCCAAAATATCCTACTTTAAAATCTAGTCTGGAATCAATAGGCTTTTCAGTATTAATGTTGTAAGTATAACCAAGACTAAAATAATAACCTGCACGACTTACTTTGGTTGGCCCAAATAAATCATAAAAATTTGACTTATTTAATGATGCATTAAATTGCCACTGCCAATATTTATAATTTAATGATAAATGGAGTCTTTCTTTTTTAGGGATTAATTGGTTTTGTGTATAAGATACTTTAATATTGGCACGGCTAATCATAATTTTGTCCGATAAATTGAACTGTAGCCCATAGGCCAAATAATCTTTGTATCCTTCAACAATTGGGTAAATGTTTTCAAAACTTGTTTCTTTAAAAATGCTATAATCTCCCTCTTCAAGTATTAATTCGTCATTGTTTAATCTTGAAGCTGGTTCGGGAATATAATCATATAATTCGGGATTTCTCTCTACTGATTTCATCCCAAGGTAATCAATTGATGAAGCATCATCAAGATATTCTTTTTTGATTTTAACCGGATTCAAACCTTTAACCTTATATTCAAAAACAAGAACAGAATCATCTGAAATTTCAAGAGGCCTAAAAAATCCTATGTCCGTATTGGTCATTAATTTAGCCTCTTTTGTTTCAATATTCACTTGATAAACGTTTGATACACCTGTATAATAAGATGTGCCTATTAAGTTTTTACCATCTTTACAAAAGACAAAATTTGATGAACTGTTATCCTTAAATTCATAAACAGTTGTTGAATCAATTTTTCCTTGGTTAAGTGAATCTAAATTAAAAATCATTAATTTTTGTTTGCCTGCAAGATCAGCAAAAGTACCGGAAAGTATATCTCCATTGGGTGAAATATCGATATCAAAAAAGCTGTTTCCATAAGGGATTGAATAAAGCCGGGTAACATTTTTATAATCATCCGTAAGTTTTACAATAGCTGTTCTACCGTCAAAAATTTGCATTCCGTATAAAGCTTTTTCTTTTTGAGAATATACCAATTCCGATATTCGGATATAATCAAAAAGTGTTTCTTCGTTACCGTTATCTAAATCTATAGTTTTTAATCCACGCCAGTTTTGGTTGTGTGTGGTACAAAATATTCTATTGTTCTGTTCGTCATAAGCAAAGTTTGTTACATAATATAAACCGGGACTTTCAACGTCTGCTATTTTTCGGATTTTGCCTGAATTGATATTTAACGCTACTAAACTTGCCAAATCGCCGGGTCGGTTAATTGCGCAATAAATTTCGTTTTTGGTTTTGTTTAAATATTGACGTGAAACAGAACCTAAATTTTCTTGAGTAATTGCATTTTTACTTGTTAACGGGAAGGTATTTATCTTCTGTAAATTATTATTTTGAAATTCATTTTCATATTTTATCCATTCATCCCAAACATCAACTACACTTTTATTAAAAACATTTTTAAATTGATTTGCGTAAAATTTAGAGCTTTCCGAATCTCTTTTGTAAAATTCCTTTACTTTTTCCATGCCATAAATTGTGCTTAAATACGAAACAAATCGGGTACCATAAAGATAAGAGTTAACCCCAACTTGGAAATCAACTGTTGTTCCTTCTGTTTCCAAACCAATCGGTTTATAAAAATATGCGTCCTCTTTTACCATAGAACGGAACACCATCTCATCATAACCACCAAGTACTCGTCCTAAACCACCCGACATCCAAGTTTCCATAAAAACTGCAATCCCTTCATGAAACCACCGAGGGGAATACCATCTTGGAGAAGTAAGATAACTATAAAACATTGATAACGGATTTTCATTGTCCGTACTAATTTTTCCAAAAAACATAGTTCGGTAAAAATTATCAGCTCCAGTAGATTTATCAGCCATTACAAGGTGAGTTAGTTCGTGATTCATTAACCATTGAAACCTTTCGTTTGCCGGTAATACATCAAATGTATAATCAAACGGGGCAACGTTAATAAACAGAAGATCGCGTGGAATTGTCATTGTTCCACCATTGCCAACATCACTAAAATCATTAAGAAAAACATCAACTTTTTCGTTTGTGTTGTAATTCCAATAGTTTTGGTGAAAACGGTAGGCACTTTCTAACGTTGCACCAACATGCGGAATTAAATAGTCGTATGATTTGCCATAATATATTATGGTAGAGTTTTTTGTTTCCAGTTTATAAAGCTGAGAATAACTAATACTGCAAGAAAAAACAATAATAGCTAAAGAAATATAAAATAAACGAAAAAAATGTATTTTCATTGAAAAATAATCCCACAATTTTGAAAATTGTATATACCTAATTTGGAAAAAAGTTAAATAAATCGTAACGTTATAATTTTTACTGACCTAAAATATATTATAAAACAGAGCTATTACATTTCTTAGCAACAGCTCCATTTGTAATAAAATAAACTATAATGCTGCCAAATGATCAGGAATCATACCCATTTTGCAAAATACTTTGGCATTATTTGTAATTGCTTCTAAACTGTTTTTTGCCATTATTCCTAAATTATCTTTTGCATTAACTGCAAAAACAAATTTATTATCCAGCTGAATAATGCCTAAATTTTTGCAATTAAAAAAATCCGAAACAAGACCAAGATTCATACACGTAAGTGCTTGGGCACTCAAATCATCTTTTCCAGTATATCGATAACCAAGATTCTTCCCCTGTAGAATGCTATTAAATGCGTCTTTGTTAAGTAATACATTTAACTTATCTGCACCTTCTTTTGCGTTAAAACAGGCAAGAGCGGCATTTAATTGTTTGTTGAGAATAGCACCATTTAGAATAGTGCAGCTTAATGATGTATTTAATAAAGACTCATTTCCTAATGTTACTGCAAAAACGATAATTGAACCTAACATCTTTTCCCTAATTTCCTTAAGTTTTTCAGCTTCTTGTTTGGTAGAGGTTAGTTTAGCTAATACTTTTTGGTTTACCATTCCATTAATTTGTGTAAATAAAGAATCAAAAACTTTACTTCTTTCGTTTAAGTTGGTAATAAATGTATCAAATTGGATTAAGTTGTTTTGAACATCTATTGACATATCTAGAGTATCTTTTGTGTAATATTTAGTTAGTAATATTCTTGTGTTTTTAATTGTAGCTATGTTATTATTCATAAAAACTGCCAGCTGGTTTAGCTGATTAAATTGCTCTGCTATTTTTTTATCTTTTGCTATAATCGGTTTTAACGAAGTTTCCCATTCCTTAAATTCTTTAGGTAAAGAAGCTAAGTAGTTTTCGTTCACTTGAAGCAAATTAATAACCGATATAAGTGCAGTTGTATCTTTTAAAAAACTATTTCTCAAAACAATTTTATCTTGATTAGTTTTAGTGTTCCGGTACTTATCAACTTGACCTATTGTTCCCGCACTACCGGATTCATCTACCGGAGGATAAAATATTGCAATTACACATATTGCCACAATAACTAACGCCGAAACTATTACTAAGTTTTTCTTTTTCATTTGTATCTCCAATTTAATTATTTATTTCTAGTGATATATTTGTAAGTAATTCATTTGTTTTATAAAAAGAAGCCATTACTTGGCTAAAATTATTATTTACCTTTTTTAAAAAAACCAAATAATGGTTTGAACTAATATCTGAAAGTTGAATTAAATTTCCACCAGAGGAAAAATTTGAATTCCCGTTCGATTTGACCGCTTTTACACCATAAAAAGATAACTGGTCTTTGTTGAATGTTAACCGGCAATCAATTATTTCAGAAGAACTTAAATCAATATCTAAAACTACAACATTACTGCTGTATTGTACTTTTATAGCACCGGAAAATGGACCTTCATTTATAAAATGAGTATCGTCATTATTACTGTTAGCCATAACACCTTGCATAAAAGTATCGTTCACCTGTGTATTTGCAGGCAACAACATAAAAATAACAGCAACAAATAAACCCCCTATGGCAAATGAAGCTGCATAGCTATGTGAAGTGCCATTGAACAATTTCGAAAAATATGATTTTAATTTTGTGCTTATTGTTTCCTTTTTTTTGATATTAATTTTTTGTATAACAGCATCTTTAATATCTATTTCATGTTCCTCGGGTCTATTTGTTTCTAAAATATTAATTGTTTTTGTTAACAACTCGAAATAAATTTTATTATCGTTATCTTTTAACAGATCAATTAATTGTAATTCTTCATGTTTAGAAAGTTCTTTATCAATAAACTTATTTGTTAATTCTTTTAGGGTATCAGACATTTTTTAAATCTCCTAAACTTAATTTTAACTTCTCTCGGGCTAAATACAGACGAGATTTAACTTTTCCAATGGGTAATTGCATAATTTGGGCAATTACTTCATAACTTAAATGGTCATAATGTTTTAATATAATTAAAGATTTATATTTATCTTCAAGCTGGTCAATTGCGTTTTGTATTTTTAAAGACAACTCATTTTCTTCAATTTGTTTTAAGATTGAAATATCGTTTCCTATAATATCATCTTCAATACTTTCTGTAAATTGTGCTCGTTTGTTATAATTTAAACTTTCATTAAGCGTTATTCTATAAATCCAGCTAAAAAAGCTTTTTTTAGTATCAAAGTGTTCTAAATTATTATAAGCCTTAATAAAAGCTTCTTGTGTTATATCTTTAGCCGAGTTGGTATTATGGACTATTTTAATTGCTAAATTAAACATAATATTTTGATACTTCATTACTAAAAAACCGAATGACTCAATGTTTCCATTTATCGTTTCAAATATAAATTTATTGTCATCGTAAATCATAAATACAATCATAACCTCAAAAAGTTGGATAATATTTTTATAAAAGAGAGTGCATAACAAAATTATACTAAGCTTAATGACATTATCGTAAATAATAGGAAATATTATAGCATTATTTAGTAATTATTTTAAAATAAATAAATTTAATTATATACGTTTTTAGGGTATTAAAAATTGCGAAATTGCTGAATAAATAGGGAATTACAGCAAGAATGCAGAAAAAAACTAATTGTATGCTTATAGTGGAATTAAATTAGTACAAAACAGGTGGGTTTTAGAGCGGTTATAGCATACATTGTTATAGAGAAATCCCAACTAAGTTATTATTAATACATAAGAAAAATGTTAAAGTAAGGGGTTTATAGGAAATTAATTTCGGATATAATATCCACATTATTGTTATAATTTGCTTTAATTTAGAAGTAAATTAAATAAAAATCACATTTCATTATTAATAAAAATATAGAAAAATCGAAAAATAAACTATAATTTACGTATGCTTGTTATTATTGTACTTATATAAATTACTAAGGTGTTTGATAAATGTTAAATTATAAAAATATTATTGACGAAAGTAAATCGATATTGCAGGAAGTACAATTACCTGATAATAAAAGTAAAATTAAAGTTTATATTAAACGTGACGATTTGCTTCATCCTGAAATCTCCGGCAATAAATGGCGGAAACTGAAGTATAATTTATCCAACGCCTCTCAATTAGGTTTTAATACATTGCTAACATTTGGAGGTGCTTATTCAAACCATATTTATGCGGTTGCAAGTGCCGGTAAAAATTTTGGATTTAACACAATTGGTGTTATCCGCGGTGAAGAGCATTTACCATTAAATCCAACTCTGCAGTTTGCGGTAAATTGTGGAATGCAGCTTCATTATCTTGATAGAACCACTTATAGAAACAGAAATGACATTTCATTTCAAAATTCATTATTACAAAAATATGGTAATGCTTACATTGTGCCCGAAGGTGGTTCAAACATGCTTGCATTAAAAGGGGCAGCTGAAGTGATACAATCTATAGATATTGATTATGATTATATATGCTGCGCAAATGGAACCGGTGGTACAATTGCCGGTTTAATAAGCGGCTTAAACGGAAGGAAAAAAGTTTTAGGTTTCCCTTCGCTAAAAGGTGCGGAGTTTTTATATGACACAATAGACCAATTTGTTTTTGAGTATAATGGTAAATACATTAAAAATTACAATTTAATATTAGATTATAATTTTGGCGGTTATGCTAAAATTAATTATGACCTTATTAAATTTATGGATGAGCTTACTAAAACAAATAATGTTCCACTTGATCCGGTTTATACCGCAAAAATGATGTATGGTATAAATGATCTTATTAAAAATAAATATTTCCCTGAGGAAACAAAAGTTGTTGCCGTTCATACCGGCGGGTTACAGGGATTAATGGGCATGCAAAATAAAATACAAAATATTAAAAATAATAATAGATAATATTACTAATTGATAGATATACTTATTGTTTTATCATCTGATGATTTATTTAGTACATTAAATAATAAATCTTTATAATAACATAAACCATCTTTCTCATAATCGCAATAATATATTACAACATTAATATAAATGCACGAAGATTGTATATTATGGGACAAGGGTATTATAGAATTTAAAGAATTTAAAAAATATGAGGAGATATAAGAGCCGTTGCAATCATATATATTCACATAACTATTAACGTTGGGGTTTAAAGAAACCTTATTAGATGGGGATAAATTAACACGGATCTGATTAGCTTCAGTAATATTGGCATAACTGATTATAACATTGTCATAATTCCTAATATTTAATACGTCATGGCCGGTATTCTTCAATTTTCCTTTAATGACCATACTGCTGACTGTCTTTGTATTTAAGTCTATTATCCTAATTAAATTGTTATTTGTATCGGCAACATAAATTATACCGTTAAGTATAGTCAAACCACCTGGTTCATTAAACTGAGCTCTATTCCAGTCATCGTCAATATAACCTTCTATGCCATTTCCAGCAATTGTTTTAATTGATTTATTTTCTAAATCTACAATCTTAATTTTGTTATTATAAGTGTCAGCCACATATAATTTATAGTTGAAATATACTATACCTAAAGGATGTTGTAGTATCGCTTTATCTAAATTGCCGTCTTAATCGCCATAGTTAAATAATCCGCTTCCTATTAAAGTATTTACGTTTCCATTTTTATTGATATCGGCATACCGTATAGCACTTACTTCGCTATCCGCAAAATATAAAACTTTACCGTCATTTGTAATTCCGCTAGGCTGGGCCAATTGCGAGTTTAATAAATCATCATCTACTATATTTTCATAACCATTGCCTGCATGAAGAGAAATAGTATTTGTTAATAAATCAAGAGACCATATTTGGTGTGTGCCGGCCATTGCAATATAAAGACTATTATTTGCAAGTGTTAAATCCCATGGCGAATTTAATCCAACTGATTCAGCATTACCCTTGGGGTATCTATTATATACCTGCTTACCAGTTCCGGCAATAGTAACAACGGTTCTGTTAATTAAATCAGCTTTGCGAATTGTATGGTTATCTGTATCAGCAATGTATAAATAATTATCCTTTATTGTTGTACCCTGAGGATTAAAAAACTGAGCAGTATCAAAAGAACCATCTTCGGCACCTTTATTTCCGGAACCAATGATATCTATAATATTACCACTAACATCTACAATTATAATTCGATTATTATTTGAGTCTGATATTATTAAACGATTGTTAATAGTATCGGCAGATATTTTTCCAGGGAAATTTAATATTGATTTTGGTACTTTATTTATTTCAAGACTTAATTCGATAGGAGTTAAATTAAGCTTGTTTTTAAATTTAGTGATTAATTCACCTATATTATAATCAAAGACATCATAAATACCTTCTCCCGAGTGAGAACCAACAATAAAACCATCTGGATCAATTAATATTAAAGTTGGCCAGGAATGAACTGCATAACTTTTCCATATTTCAAAATTATTATCATTTACAACCGGATGTTCAATACCATACCGTAAAATTGCCAGCCTAATATTTTCCGTGTTCTTTTCTGCGGTAAATTTTGCCGAATGAATTCCAATTACAACTAATTCCTTTTTATACTTCTCTTCCAATCTTTTTAAATCAGGTATAATATGCATACAATTAATACAACAATAAGTCCAAAAGTCTAATAATACAATTTTTCCCCTCAAATCTTCTAATTTAATTGGATTATCTACATTTAGCCAACTTAATCCGCCAACAAATTTAGGCGCATGAATTTTCATTGTGTTTTCCCTTTCGGTTTTATTTATATTTTGTGCTTTACAAGAAATGATTGCACTTAGTAATAAAAAGAATAAAAATTTATTAAACATACATTATGTCCTTTTATTAAGAACCAAAAAATCGGTTGATTTAGTTCCAATGAATTCTTTTATGGTTTTGAGTTAATAAATTAATATTTAATATCATTTATTCTATTTTATTTTAATTTATGATTTAATAAAGGTTGTTTGGGTTTAATAATCGATTGGAAATTAATGCTAAATGCTAATTATTATCAAAAAAATTATATTATATGGTTTTGTTTAACATAAAATAGATATTAATAAAATTATAAATTAATTAAAAAATCTATTGTACAAAAAATAATTACCCGTTTTAATTACACAGAATATATTTGCTTTTATAATTAAGCACACAAAGACAATCAAAATAATAAAATTAAACGAAGTTGAATAAGAGAAAACCAACCGACAGTCGGTCGGTAGGGAAATATGCTTTTATTTTATTAATTAGGCAAGATATTATTTGGTTATTATATGAAAACTGTTTATATTTAACCAACCGACGGTCGGAATTATGGAGAAAATGAATGGAAACAACCAAAGTAGATAGGATAAATTCAATAATTAACGCTGCTTTAACTGAATTTATTGAAGTGGGTTATGAAAACACTACAATGAATAGTATAGCTGAAAGGGCAAAATTAAGCAAGGGAGGTTTATACCATCATTTTAGCAGCAAGGAAGAGCTGTTATTTGTTGTTAATAATGAAATAATGAGACCATTGGTAAATTTGATGCGCGAAAGTGAAAGTTACGACAGTGCATTAATTGGATTAAGGTTTTTTATTAAAGAATTTATTAGATACTGGTTAATGCATAAAAAAGAATTAGAGATAACCTTATTAACTATTTCGCGTTTAACTAATTCTGCGGCAAATAAATTGGAATATTATTCGTACATGCAAAACATGAAAAAATTTATAGAATCATTATTAAAAAAAGGAATTGAACAAGGAGAACTTAAAAAGAACAATTATTTGCTGAATGCCTCGTTATTATTTACATTACTAGATGGAAATATTATACGTATAGCTTATGATAAAGATGTTAATTTGTATAATATAATAGAAGAAATTGACAAAATAATAATAGAACCTATTATTTTTAAATTGGCTTGGTGATAAAAGATGGAATATGGACTATTAAATGATTTAGTTATATTATTTGGGGTTTCAATAGTTGTAATACTATTGTTTAACAAAATTAAAATTCCGGCAGTTGTTGGTTTTTTATTAACCGGTATTATGGCCGGTCCTTATGGTTTAGGCTTAATAAAATCAGTACATGAAGTTGATTTATTGGCCGAAGTTGGCATTTTATTTTTATTGTTTACAATTGGAATAGAATTTTCATTTAAGGAAATATTTGAAATAAAAAAATCATTAATTATAGGTGGAACAACTCAAGTATTATTTACAACAATTTTTGTTTCGTTGATTTCGTATTTTTTTATTAACAATATAAGTGAAGCAGTATTTATTGGATTTATAGCAGCATTAAGCAGTACTGCAATTGTTATTAAAATATTAAGCGAAAAAGGTGAAATAGATAGTCCGCATGGGAAAACAATTTTGGCCATATTAATAGCCCAGGATATTATTGCAATTCCGATGATACTTTTTGTGCCATATTTAGCAGGTGAACAAACAAGTGTGTCGTTTTCATTACATTGGTTGATTTTAAAGGCAGTACTTGTTATAATAATGGTTTTTGTTTTAAGTAAATATATAATTCCATATCTGTTATTTCAAATTGCGCGTACAAAAATGCGCGAATTGTTTTTGATTTGCATTTTAGTTATTTGCTTTGGAATTGTTTGGATTTCGGCAAGTCTTGGAATATCTGTTGCCCTAGGAGCTTTTATTGCCGGATTAATAATATCGGAATCCGAATTCAGTCATCAGGCACTTGGAAATATATTACCATTCCGCGATGTATTCCTAAGTATATTTTTCGTTTCAATAGGGATGTTGTTAAATACTAAATACGCACTGGAGCATATACCGTTAATTATTACGCTTACTTTATTGGTTATTGCAATAAAATCAGCATGGGGCATTATATCAACTTTGTTATTAAAATATCCAATCAGAACAGCAGTCGTGGTGGGATTAAGTATCAGCCAGATAGGTGAATTTTCATTTGTTATAGCAAAATCCGGGATGAGTTACAAAATATTAGACGAAAACACCTATCAATTATTTTTATCGATATCTATTTTAACTATTGGGCTAAGTCCGTTTTTAATGAGGTATGCTGCCAAACTTGCCGATATAGCTCAAAAATATTTAGGAAAAAGAAATACGCATCTAAAATTAGATTTTATAAAAACAAAACTCAAAGATCATTTAATTATAATTGGTTATGGTGTAACAGGCAAAAATTTAAGTAAAGCAGCAATTGCATCTAAAATATCATATGTGGTTTTAGAACTAAATCCTGATACGGTTGAAAGAGAAAAAAAGAAAGGAATTCCAATATATTATGGTGATGCAACAACAGATGGAATATTAAGGCAATTAAACATTGATGAAGCCAGAATAATGGTTATTGCAATTAATGATCCGCATGCAATTAGAAGAATAGTAAGTACGGCAAAAAATATAAATCCCAATATTCATTTAATAGTTAGAACACGACATATAAGTGAGATAAACAGCTTGCTTAATTTGGGTGCGGAAGAAGTTGTGCCGGAAGAATATGAAACAAGTATTGAGATATTTACAAGAGTTTTATTAAAGTACCTAATTCCGTTAGAAGAAATAGATAATTTTATTGACGAAATACGTGCTAATAGTTACAAATTGTTTAGGGCAATACCCAAAAAAGTAAAAGCCGGTGAAATTGATATACCGGAAGTAACAGTTTCATCAATAAAAATAGGTAAAAAATGTTTGTTAATTGGTAAAAATCTAAAAGAATTGGATTTTAGGAACAAATTTAATGCAGCAATATTATTTGTAAGGAAGGAAAAAGAGGTTATCACCAATCCAAACGGAGACTATACAATAAAAAAGAATGATATTGTTTATTTAATAAGTGAACCATTAAAAATAAATGAATTAAGAAAGTTGTTAAATGGGAAATAAAAAGTTATTTTACAAGCCGAGTTTGTAATATTAAACTAATAAAGGTATATGTAATATGAACTTAAAAGTTTTGATTTCAGCGGTTATTTTAATTAGCGTAACTTATTGTTGTGCTCCTAGTTTGGAGTTAACTCAATATGTTGTTAAAGAAAACTCTATTGTAATGGGCAAGTCTATATCCAGTTTGGAATGGCAGGGAAAAAATAAAATTAATGTATTAAAAGTACATCGTAACAGCAAAGATTTGATGAGTCCTAAAACCTCATTTGTTTTTGCAGTAAATGATACAGTTTATATTTTGGCAGAATCAAATCAAGTAAAATATTTATCCAGATTTTTTGATTAATTATGAAAAGGAATAGAGCTATGCGTTATTATTTATTAGTTTTAATGTTGTTTTTAGTTGTTTATTCTGTAAAACCATGTACTACAGCAATTATCACAGGAAAATGTACGGTAGATGGGCGTCCAATATTATGGAAACATAGAGATGCCGGATGGAATAACAATAAATTAGTGTTTTTTAAGGAAGGGAAATATGATTTTATTGGTTTAGTTAACAGCGAAGATACAAAAGGAGAAAGTGTTTGGGCAGGATGTAACAGCACGGGGTTTTCAATTATGAATTCAGCATCGTACAATTTAATTGAAGATGATTCTATTAAGTTTGTTGATCAGGAAGGAATAATAATGAAACTTGCTTTGCAGCAATGTTCAACTGTTGATGAATTTGAAGAATTATTAAAAAGTTTACCAAAACCATTAGGTGTTCAGGCAAATTTTGGTGTTATAGATGCAAAAGGTGGTGCAGCGTATTTTGAAACAGATCAATTTAAATATGTAAAAATTGATGTTAATGATCCCAAAGTGGCACCATTTGGTTATGTTATTAGAACTAATTATTCATTTACCGGAAATCCAAATACAGGGTATGGTTACATTAGATACAATACAGCAGACGATTTATTAAAAAGTGCAGTTGCTCAAAATATATTAACGCCAGAATATGTATTTACAGAAGGTTCAAGATGTTTGAAGAATTCATTGACGGGGGTAGATTTAACTACATTTAAACCTATAACTTCGTTTGTGCCGTTTGAAGATTTTATTCCTAGGAGTTCGTCAGTTGCATCAGTGGTAATACAGGGAGTTAAAGCAGACGAATCGCCTGATTTAACAGTTATGTGGTCAGTAGTTGGTTTTCCTCTTACATCAGTAGTAATTCCGGTTTGGGTAAAAGGTGGGGAAAACTTGCCTGCATTAGTCTCATCGGATAAAGAAGGTTTTGCTGCTATATGTAATTACGCAAATAAACTTAAAGATAAATGTTATCCAATTAAAAGAGGCAATGGCGAAAACTATATAAAAATTGATGAACTGATAAATAATTCCAATACGGGAATTTTGCAAAAATTAAAACCATTAGAAAAAAATGTTGTTGAAGAAACAAATAAAATTATCAAAAAAATGCAAAATGATGGTTTTAATAAAAAATTAGTATTAAAACATTATAAATGGTTAGATAAAAAAATTACAGGTAGTTATAAAGAATTATTTAATTTATAAAATTTATAAAAAAACTGCCGTATAAAAAAATTACGGCAGTTTATCTATCGGTACATATGAGGCACTCAAATAAAAATGATTATACAGCAGTTAAAATAAACTGCTCTTCAGCAAGATTTACTTCTTTTTCTTTCACTCGAATTTCTTTTATATCAACTATGGGAAATGAAAAATTTGTATCAACTAAAATAGCTGTACAGCTATTGGGTTTTAAATTATCAATAACCCCGCCGGCATTAACAAACAAAATATTTTTTCTAACATATTGTTTAATTTCATGACTATGTCCGTGTAATACAAGACTAACTTTTTTATTTTCGAATAGTTTAATAAGTTTCTTTTTACCGCGTAATTTCATTGTAAATTTTTCAACACTATTCCAAACAGAACTATATGAAGAGGTAGATTCGACATTATTTTTATAAAAATGATGATGAGCAATTACAATAATTTTTTTATCCGCCAAATCGGGTGAACTGAGCTGATGTTTCAGATTGTCATAATCAATAGAAGATATTCTACCGTTGGAAGCAAAAAGATTGCTAAATCGAGAATATAAATCAATTGTGTTTAATGCAATAAAAGCATAATTACCAACAATTTTTGTAAAAGGATAAATATTGGGGAAAGAATAAATTACATCCTCGTGAAGTTCTCTAAAAGTGAGGATAAATTGTTTAATCTTTGAATAATAATCGGTAGTTAAGCATCTTTTAGGAAAACTTAGAATATCCAAAGCGGTTTGCACTCCACCATAAATATCATGATTACCAATAACCACAGTAACTTTATCTCTGTTATAGATACCAAAAGATTTTAACATATTTTTTAATAATACCCAATCATTCGCACAAGTATTATCGGAAATATCACCTGTAATAACCAGATGGTCAAACCCGATATCAACAAAATGTTGTAATAACCTTTTAGTTTTTATAATATTATTTCTTTTAAAAGAACTACATAAATGCAAATCCGAAATATGCGCTATTTTCATACTACCATAAGTTTATTTTTTACTTGACAAAAAATAAGCAATGAATGTTAAGGAATTATGAATAAAATATTAAGATATTATTAAATATAAAAAACAAAATGAAAATATTTGAACTATTAACAATTTGTTAAAATTAATATAATACTTCCTTAACATTAGATAAAAAAAAAAGATTTATAATTGTAACTAAAAACAAAGAAAGTATGAAAAAACAAAATATTCTTTTTATATGCGGTTCGGAAAACCAGACAAAAATGATGCACAAAATATCCTTACAGCTTCAATTTTGTAATAATTATTTCACTCCTTTTTACGGTGATGGTTTAGTACGAATCTGCGCGGAAAATAAACTTCTCGATTTTTCTATTTTGGGCGGAGAATTTAGAAAAAGAAGCGAAAAATATTTAAAGGACAATAAATTAAAAATTGATTATAGAGGGGAGGGTAATTATTATGACTTGGTGTTTACGTGTACGGATTTAATAATTCAAAAAAACATTAAGGGTAAAAAGATAATATTAGTTCAAGAAGGAATGACAGATCCGGAAGATATAATGTATTATATAGTTAAATATCTTAAATTACCAAGATATTTTGCCAGTACATCAACCACCGGATTATCTAATTACTATAAATATTTTTGTGTTGCATCTGAGGGATATAAAGAGTTGTTTATAAAAAAGGGAGTAAGTCCTGAAAAAATAATAGTAACCGGCATACCAAATTTTGACAATGTAAAAGAGAATATAAATAACGACTTCATTTATAGAGATTACGTGTTAGTTGCTACATCAGACACACGCGAAACATTTAAATATGAAAACAGAAACAAATTTATTCTTGAATGTAAAAAAATAGCAGGTGAACAAGAAATAATATTTAAACTTCATCCAAACGAAAACCACGATAAAGCAGAAAAAGAAATAAAGGACTTAATTCCAAATGCCATTGTATTTAAATCCGGAAACATTGATAATATGATTGCCAATTGTTCAACTCTTATTACAAAATATTCTTCGGTAGTTTATATTGGTTTGGCGTTAGATAAAAAAGTCTATTCGTATTTTAATACTGAGGAATTAAAAAAGCTGCTTCCAATTCAAAATAATGGAACATCAGCAAAAAAAATAGCTCAGGTAGCAATAATGTTATTAAATGAACAAAATGATCCCAAAGAAATTGATTCTAACACTTTATTATTAAGTAGGTCTTAAAAATGAAATTAATTACAATTATCCAAGCACGATTGGGGTCGTCAAGGCTTCCAGCAAAAACAGTATTATCGTTATGCGGACAACCCTTGTTGCTAAGAATGATTGAAAGAGTAAAAAAAGCGGAAAATATAGGTACTTTAGTTATTGCTACTACAAATAATAAAGAAGATGATTTAATTGCAGAATTATGCAAAAGCGAAAATATATATTGTTTTAGAGGGCATGAAATAGATCTGTTAGACAGGCATTATCAAGTTGCAAAACAATTAAACGCAGATGCAGTTGTTAAAATACCAAGCGATTGTCCTTTAATAGATTCATCAGTAATTGAAAAAGTGATAAAAAAATTTATAAAATTATTTCCATATTATGATTACGTAAGTAATTTACATCCTCCGTCATATCCGGATGGGAATGATGTGGAAGTTATGAAATTTACCGCTTTGGAACAAGCTTGGAAAAATGCGCGATTGAATTATGAAAGGGAGCATACAACGCCGTATATTTGGGATAATCCCAGTAAATATATTATTGGTAATGTGGAATGGGATGATAAAAAAGATTACTCTAAAACTTACAGATGGACAATTGATTATGAAGAAGATTACATATTTATCCGCAAAGTGTATGAGGAATTATATACGGCTAATAATAATTTTGGTTTGACAGAAATATTAGAATTACTTTATGAAAAACCTTATTTACGCCAAATAAACTCAAAATATCTTGGAAAATATTGGTATGAAAATAACTTAGATGAATTAAAAAACATTGACTTTTATAAAAAGAAATGAGAAAAAATGAGCAATAAAAAATTGGATTTTGAAAAAGCAAAATTAAATGTTAGAAAAAAAATAATCGAAATGACGGCCGAAGGCGGATGTTTTATAGGCTCTGCATTATCTTGCGTAGATGTGATAACATATCTTTACACAGAATATATGAAAATAAATAAAAATATATTATCCGATAAAAACAGAGACTATTTTTTCCTTTCAAAGGGCCACGCAGTACCGGCGTTATATTCGGTATTAGCCGAATGTGGAATCATCAACCCCGGTAGATTAAAAAATCATTTAAAACAAAATGATGTTATCTATTGGCACCCGAATACAAAAGTTGAGGGAGTAGAATTTATATCGGGTTCGTTGGGGCACAATATTGCAGTTGCAATTGGAGTAGCAATGAACAGCAAATTATGCAAAATAAATAATAAAATTATTGTTTTGTTGGGTGATGGTGAACTTAACGAAGGGACAATATGGGAATCAATTCAAATTGCATCTGCATATAAGTTAGATAATTTGATAATAATAATTGATAGAAATGGAATTCAAGCAAATAAAATGACCGAAGAATTAAGCCCCCTTGAGAATTTAGCTGCCAAATTTATTGCCTTTAATTGTGCGGTAAAAGAGTTTGATGGGCATGACTTTGAATCAATTAGTTCCGCTTTTAGCACAATTCCATTAGAAACTTATAAACCAACTGTTTTAATTGCCAAAACGATACGAGGAAAAGGAATTAAATCGATTGAAAACAGAGTTGACAAATGGTTTGTAACCACTTCTGTTGAAGAAAGGAATTCATATTTAACCGAAATAATAAATAATTAATAGAAGATTATGAATTACGAAGAAATGTTACATGGACTTATTAAAAAAGATAAAAGATTCACAATAATGACAGCTGAAAACAGAGCTGCAATTAGAAATTTACCGGAATTGATTCCTGATAATTTTATTGATGTTGGGATTGCAGAGCAGTCAATGGTAGGTATTGCAGCTGGTTTGGCTTTATGCGGTAGAATTCCGGTTTTACATGCCCTAGCAGCGTTTTTAACAATGCGGGCATACGAATTTATTAGAACAGATGTAGGTATTATGTCGTTGCCTGTAAAGCTTATTGGTGGCGTTTCGGGAATACTATCGGAAGCAAATGGTCCAACACATCAAGCTGTGGAAGATATTGCATTAATGCGCACTATCCCTTCAATGCAGATATTTTCGCCGGTAGATGAAGAAGATATGTTATTAAATCTCCCCTATTATTTAAATAGTAATGTGCCAAGTTATATACGATATAATACCCAAAAAGCACTTGTTAAACACAAGCTGCTTCCGCCGGGAAGTGCTGAAATATTTGACAATGGAAATGATGTGGGAATAATTACACATGGAGTGTTATTTAATCAAGCATTATTGGCAAAAAATATTTTAGAAAAAAAGAATATTTCCGTACGACTAATAAATCTTCATTCAATTAATCCTATTGATACAACATCTTTACTAAAAGCTTTTAACGAATGTACAATGATTGTTACAGTTGAAGATCACTTTTTATACGGGGGATTATATACGCTTATATTAGAATTGGCAAACAATTACCAAATTAATATTAATCCTGTGCCAATTGGCTTAACAAAAAAATACTTTACGCCTGCAATGTTGGATGATATATTAATAAATGAAGGATTTTCCGGGGTTCAAATTGCGGAAAAAATAGAATCTCAGTTTAACAAAAGAAAAGGATCTTATTATGCGGAATGGAGTTCGATTTAATAACAACTATCCTGTAATTGAACAATCGCAGATATTACACGAAAGAATTAATAAAATAATTCCATCATGTACACAAACTTTAGCAAAAGGACCAAGCCAACATGTGTTTGGAGTTGCGCCAATATTTTTACGAAAAGGGAAAGGAGCGTATGTTTGGGATATTGATGATAATAAATACTTAGATTATAATATGGGTATTGGCCCAATATCTCTTGGTTATTCGTACAAAGCGGTTGATGATGCTATTAAAGCACAATTAGAAGATGGAATTACATTTTCATTAATGCATCCGTTGGAGCTTGAAGTAGCGGAGTTATTAAAAGAAATAATTCCAAATGCCCAAGCAGTACGATTTAGCAAAACAGGAGCAGATGTTGTTAGTGCGTCCATACGTTTAGCAAGAGCATATACAGGTAAAAAAAATATATTATGTTGTGGTTATCATGGCTGGCACGACTGGTACATTGGTGTTACATTACGAAATAATGGAATTCCAAAAGAAATAAGTGATTTAACAAATACATTCGATTATAATAATTTTGATGCCTTATTAGATGCAATTGATAATGATACCGCTGCAATAATTTTGGAACCGGTTGTTTTTGACGAACCTAAAGATAACTTTTTGCATAAGATAGAAAATATTTGCAAAGAGAAAAACATTGTTTTAATTTTTGACGAAATGTGGACTGGTTTTAGATTAGCATTAGGAGGAGCGCAAGAGTATTTTAAGATTACTCCTGATTTGGCATGTTATTCAAAAGCAATATCAAACGGAATGCCACTTTCTGTTTTAACCGGAAAAAAAGAAATAATGGATTTATTAGATAAAGATGTGTTTTTTTATACCACATTTGGGGGAGAAACTTTATCGTTAGCGGCAGCAAAAGCTACCATAAACGAAATGAGAAATAAAAATGTTGTTAATTATATATCCCATATTGGCGGATTATTAAAAGATGGACTAAACCAATTATTGGCTGAAATTGAAATACAATATATTAAGGTTAAGGGATATAATTATAGAACAATGCTCACCTTTGATTCCGAGATAAAAGAACCGTTAGTCTTAAAATCTTTAATACAGCAAGAATTAATTAAAAAAGGAATATTGTGGTCCGGGTATCATACAATAAGTTTTTCACATTCCGCCGAAGATATTAAATACACTTTAGCAGCGTATGAAGAAATATTACATCTTGTAAAAAAGGCAGTCAGCCAAAACAAAACTCAGTCGTATTTGTTGGGTAATCCTGTTGAACCGGTTTTCCGAAAAACCGAAAATTTTAATCTTAAACCAAAAAAGAGTTAATATGTTTAATCTGCAAAATAAAATAATACTTGTTACCGGTGCAGGCGGATTATTAGGCAAACAACATTGCATTGCCTTATCCGATGCCGGAGCAAATATAATTGCGTGTGATATAAATTTATCAACCATAAATGAGTATTTACCAACATTAAAAACCGAGTCGTACAGTTCTTATTTAGATGTAACCGACGAAAGATCGATTGAGGAATTATTAAGTTTGGCAGTTAAAAAATTCGGCAAGGTTGACGTTTTAATAAATAATGCCGCAATAAACGATATGTTTGAAAATCCAAAAACGGAATTAGAACTGTCTAAATTTGAAAATTATCCTTTAGACAACTGGCAAAAATCGATAGATGTAAATTTAACAGGTACATTCTTAATGTCAAAAATAATTGGCTCGTTTATGGCGGAAAACGCCGGCGGAAATATAATTAATATTGCATCCACTTACGGAATTGTTGCTCCAAATCAAGATTTATATAAAAATCGGAATGGGGAACAACAATTTTATAAACCACCGGTTTATTCTGTAACCAAAGCTGCAATTATTGCTCTTACTAAATATTTGGCAGCGTATTGGGGGAATAAAGGTGTTAGGGTAAACGCTCTTTCACCCGGCGGGGTAAAGAATTATCAAGCGGAATATTTTATTAAAAAATATTCAGAAAGAACACCTTTGGGTCGGATGGCTGATCCAACGGATTATAGAGGTGCAATTGTGTTTTTAGCAAGTGATGAAAGCAAATACATGACAGGTGAAAATTTAGTTATTGACGGAGGATTTACAATATGGTAGGTAACAAAAGGTTATTAAAAAAAGCAAAAAAAATTAAACTGGTATTAACTGATTGTGATGGAGTACTTACAGATGGATGTGTCTATTATTCAGGAATTGGTGAAGAACTTAAAAAATTCTCTTTGAAGGATGGAATGGGCGTTGAAAGATTAAGAACAGAAGCAAATATTAATACCGGAATTATTACCGGTGAAAATAATGACATTATAAAACGTAGAGCCGAAAAATTAAACATCGAATTATTGTTTTGTGGTGTAAAAGACAAACTATTAGTACTACAGAGCATTTCGGAAAGTTTATGTATTGATTTTTCGGAAATAGCATATATTGGTGATGACATTAATGATCTATTAATAATGGAGAAGTGTGGGTTGCGAGCCTGCCCTGCTGACGCGATGGAAATAATAAAAAAAGAAGCAGATTACGTTTCTGAAGTAAAAGGTGGTAACGGAGCTTTTAGAGATTTTGCCGAATTAATTTTATTTGCAAAAAAAACACACAAAAAAGAGGATAAAAAATGAGTAGTGTGAAAGTGGGGAATAAAAGAATCGGAAACGGTCATCCTACATATATAATTGCTGAAATAGGGATTAACCATAACGGTTCGTTGGAAAATGTTAAAAAACTTATTGATGGTGCTGTTTTTTCGGGATGTGACGCTGTAAAATTTCAAAAAAGGACTCCCGAATTATGCGTTCCGGAAGAACAATGGAATATTTACAGAGATACTCCTTGGGGAAGAATAACTTATTTGGAATACAAACATAAAATTGAACTTGGTTATTCGGAATTTTGTGAGATAGATTTATATTGCAAACAAAAAGGGATTGATTGGTTTGCTTCGTGCTGGGATGAAGAATCGATAGATTTTATAAATCAGTTTGATCCGGTAGCTTATAAAATTGCTTCGGCTTCTTTAACAGATACAGTATTATTAGAAAAACATAAATCACTAAAAAAGCCAATATTTATATCAACCGGAATGTCTGAAATAGATGAAATTGATAAAGCTGTTGAAATATTAGGAAAAAAAGAAATACTAATAGCACAGGCAACATCAACTTATCCATGTAGTTTGGAGGAACTAAATCTTAATGCTATATCAACATTCAAAAAACGTTATCCAGATGTACCTATTGGATATTCGGGGCACGAAACAGGATTAGCACCAACATACGCAGCGGTAGCGTTAGGAGCAAATTTTATTGAGAGGCACATTACATTAGACAGGGCTTTATGGGGAACGGATCAGGCTTCATCAGTTGAAGTACTTGGAATGTTTAGATTAGTAAAGGATATCAGAGACATCGAAAAATCGTTTGGGGATGGCGTAAAAAAAATATATCAAAGCGAATTAGCATCTAAAACAAAATTACGTAAGCATATATACTATAATAATCAACAAACTACCTGAGTGTTTAATGAAAAACATTGATATTGAAAAAATAATTACAGAGCGATTTCCAAATTTATTAAATAATAAATCCAAAATATTAAGATCCTTAATGGTTAATTTGCTGAAAAAAATATTGTGTGTTGATATAATAAATGAATTTATAATGGAACATAACAATAAATATGGGATTGAATTTATTGATGAATTATTTGAAAAATTAAATTTTTCATACAGCATTGCTAATAAAGATGTAAAAAAAATACCATCTGAAGGCAGAATTATTTGCGTAGCTAATCATCCAATAGGGAGTTTAGATGGTTTGGCTTTGCTTAAAACCATTTCGGATATTCGTGCTGATGTAAAAATTGTGGCAAATAATATATTAGCTGAAATAGAAAATATTAATAATTTAATTATACCTCTGAATATATTTGAGGGGGGAATGAATAGAGAAAGTGTTTTGGCAATAGGAAATGCATTGGAAAAAGAAATGGCTATAATATTATTTCCGGCCGGTGAGGTGTCAAGACTAAAATGGTTGACAATACGAGATTCAAGATGGAGCAAAGGAGCTGTTCATTTTGCCAAAAAATATAATTCACCAATACTGCCATTTTATATTGAAGCAAGAAATTCCGCATTATTCTATTCAATTTCGACAATATATAAAAAATTATCTACTTTGTTGCTTCCTTACGAAGTATTTAATAAAAAGAATAAAACGATAACAATAAAAATTGGGGATCCAATTCCTTCAAAAGCTTTTACCTCAAATGTTATTAATGATAATGTTCAGTCAAAGTTACTTAAAGCGCATGTATATGCGTTAAGCAAAGATAATAAAGGAATATTTATTACCGAAAAAAACATAATACATCCAATTGATAGAAAAATTATTAAAAAAGAATTAAATAATTCATTATTGCTTGGAGTAACACCGGATAATAAAAAAATTATACTTACAACAAAGCTGGAATCACCTAAAACTTTAATGGAAATTGCCAGATTAAGGGAACTTACATTTAGAAAAGTTGGAGAAGGAACCGGACGGAAATTAGATTTGGATTTATTTGATGATTATTATAACCATTTAGTTGTTTGGGATGAAAACGAATTGGAAATTGTGGGTTCGTACAGAATAGGGAATAGCGAACAGATATTAAAAAAATATGGTAAAAATGGATTTTATACAAATACACTTTTTAATTATTCCGAGCTGTTTACAAAAACAATAATGCCTAACAGTGTTGAACTTGGACGAAGTTTTGTGCAGGCAAAATATTGGAATACAAATGCTTTATATTATTTGTGGCTTGGAATTGGAGCTTATTTAGCAAACTTTCCCAATGTAAAATATTTATTTGGCGGTGTAAGTATAAGCAATAATTACCCCGAACATGTTAAACAAATGATGGTGTATATATATTCTAAGTGGTTTAAGGATAATAATGATTATGCAAAATCGTTTTGTCGATTTATTATTCCAATTGATAAAATAAATAAATTTAGCTTGATTTTTGTTGGGCAAAGTTTTAAAGAAGATTATAAACAATTAAAACAAATGTTAAAACCGTATGGTTTAACAGTTCCAATATTATATAAACATTATTCCGATTTATGTGAAGATGACGGTTTAAAATTTTTGGATTTTTGCGTTGATAGAGATTTTGAAAATTGTATTGATGGTTTAATTTTAATTGATATTAATAAAATTAAAGCAGGGAAAAAAGAAAGATATATAAATTGTTTTTATAAAGACGAACGAAATGTATTAAATATGACTTCATAAAGTAAAAGTGCTGTTGTTGTATAAATAAAATCAACCCAAACAGGAATTTAAATTTAGAATTTGACAAATTACAATTCTTTGGTGCAAAATCACTCCTAATTATAGAATAATAAATATTTTGATGTTTTAGATTATCTATGCTTAAAATATTCAAATTGTCAAAATAATATAAAACAGACCTTACTTTCAAATATTAAAAAATCTAACTAAATTCAAAATATTTTGTTTTTTAATATATAATTATATTATATTAAATATTATATGAAAATGATAATTAAAGACAAATAATTATAAAAAATGAATACTTATAAAAGTTAATAAGTAGAAACAAATAGTAGATTATTTGTTTTATTTATTAGTAGGATGATACGCAATAATTATTTTAAGTTATTTTTCAAAGATTTTTTATTTTACAGTTTGTAAAATAAAAAGAAGTATAAAAATTGTGATAAATGGATTATTTCCTAATTTTTACAGGATACATATATGACTGATTTTAAGTATCATGTAGATGAATTTACAAGATCATTATTTATGCTTTATGATAATTCCGTTTATAAAATTATTTTTACAGCAGCCAAAACAAGCGGGCCGACAAAAACTGCAAATCCCAAATTTGCAAAAGTATGCTGCGGAATTAGTATTTGCCTGGAAAAAGGAAAGGTTGGTTTAACTAAAATAAATATAAGTAAAATTATTTACAAAAAAGTAATTGATAAGTTTTCATTTATTTATCAAAAAGAATTCACTAAAACTTTAATAGCAGTTCATAAACTTCAATATGTTTTGAAAAATCTTAATATTTATTTGGATTTTTTGGTGAGTAAAAATAAGTTAATACTGTTGCAGCGTAGTATAACAACTCAAAAGTGATACACTAAATTATCATTTCAAGCAAAGTAGAAGTAAACAAAATGGATTACCTGATAATGAGTAGAGTAAAACAAATTTATAATGAAAATATTGATGAGAGATCTAAAATATATTGCTCATTTGCAGATTGTAATGATTGCAAAGGTTCATTTCAAGGGACTAATGATATAATTTTTTCAATTGGATATCTAAATAAAACAAGTTGTTTATATCATTTTGACGGAGATGACTAATGGAACAAAAAATTTGCCTTCTTATTTGCAGTTCATTTATTGACGAAGTTAAACAAATAATTAACTCGGGTTATTATCCTGATGTGATAATAAAAAGTTTCCAATCAAGTTGTGCAGATCAATATTACCAATTGGAAAATATTGATGATATTGTGAGACTGCATGCAAGCGAATATTCAAAAGTTGTTTTAATTGGCGGACCTTGTTTAATTAGTAAAAAAGATAACTATAAAAGAAGCCATAATATTCAAATAATTGTTTTAGACCATTGTTCGGAATTATTTTTAAATAAATCAACAATAGATTATTTAACAAGTAAAAAAAATTATATTGTTTCCAATGGATGGCTGAGGGATTATAAAAAACATGTAAAAAATTGGGGATATGATACTAAAGCTTCCAAAAAATATATTAGTGAAAATGTTGATAAATTGCTGCTGCTTGAAACGGAATTACCCGATGATTATTTAATACAGATAAAAGCTTTGTCCAATCATATGGGACTTCCGTATGATATCTTGCCGGTTGGACTTTCCTACTGTAAACTTTTTTTAGATTCAATCATTTTACATTGGCGTGAAGAAAAAGAGCGTGTTTTATTAAATACAAAATTATCAATTGTTTCAGGTAAATCAGCAGATTATTTATTCGTTTTGAGCCAAATTGATAATTTAGTGACGCATGTTGATGAAAAAAATGTAGTGGAAAAAATATTTAATCTTTTGAATATGTTATATGCACCTATAAATATTAAATATATTCCAGCAAAGGATAATAATGAAAATAATCCGATTTTTTATAAAAAAAATGTTTTAATTCCCGCAGAATATATTGACAGCAGTTTTACCATTGATCTTTCCAATCAAGAAGAAAATATTGGCATTTTTGAAATCACCGGAGTTTCCTTTCCGCAATACATTGAGAAATACAAGGAAATGTCACTTTTGATAGGGAGAGTCAGCGGATTAGCAATATCGAACGCAAGAAAATTTATGATAATAAAGGAAGATGAAAAAAGAATTAAAAAATACTCGGCAGAACTTAAAGAAGTTGTAACAACAAGAGATAAATTCTTTTCTATAATTGCGCATGATTTAAAAAGTCCTTTCCAAGGATTATTAGGAATGTCTGAGATATTGGCTGAGTCGGCCGATTCATTTACAAAAGAGGAAATATCAGTATTTAGCAGAGAAATGTTTAATACAGCAAATAATTTATTCAAATTATTACAGGATTTATTGACCTGGGCTCAAATGCAAAAAGGGACAATTGAGTATGCACCCAAAGAATTAAATTTATATGTTTTAGCTGTTCAAAATATTGATATAATTAGTCAAAGAGCAATTCAAAAGGGGATTAATATAAGAAATGAAATTCCTTTTGACCAATTGCTGTATGGTGATGAAAAAATGCTTGATACTGTGTTGCGTAATTTATTATCAAATGCTGTAAAATTTACAAAACGAGATGGTAATATAACTATAAGTGCAAAAGAAATTGAGGGTAAATTCCTTGAAATTGCAGTAAAAGACAGCGGAATTGGGATGTCAGAGGTCCTTTGTGAAAAATTATTTAAGATAGAAGAAAAAGTTGGAAGAGCCGGTACTGATGGTGAAGCAAGCACAGGTTTGGGTTTGTTATTATGCAAGGAATTTATTGAAAAAAACGGAGGGAAAATTTGGGTAAAAAGTGAAATTAATATAGGAAGCACGTTAATTTTTACTTTTCCAATTTATGCAATAACAAATTAGATAACTAAGTTAGTTTAAAACAATTGTATAATTGTTGTTGTTTTTGATTTATTCATAATCTAAAATTTATTTGGCATTTTTAGTTCAAAATCATTATTTTCATTGTAGTAGAGCTTGAAATAAGAATTAAAGGATTTTACAGTCTGAATTATGGGAGATGGTATTTTGAAACTGAATATTACTTATTTAATCGGAAAATTATCAGTAAAATTAATGTTTTTATTAGCATTAATATCTATTTCTTCTTTTCTAAATGCTGCGCAAAAAAATAATCAAACCAAATCGGTAACTCTTCAACTAAAATGGAAACATCAATTTCAATTTGCAGGTTATTATGCGGCTGTTGAAAAAGGGTTTTACAGGGAATTAGGTCTTAATGTAAAATTAATTGAAGCAATTGACGGACAAAATCCAAGCAAAACGGTGCTAGAGGGCAATGCTGATTTTGGAATATCGGATAGTGATATTTTATTAATGCGTTCACAGGGAAAAAATGTTGTTGTGTTGGCCGCAATTTTTCAACATTCGGCACAAATATTATTGGCTTCAAAAAAATCCGGTATTACAAATGTTAGAGATTTAATTGGAAAAAGAATAGCCCTCATTCCCAAAGCGATAGATATAGATATGTACTTAAGTGACGAGGGCATAACTGCGGATAAAATAATCATTGAAAAACAAAATATTTATGTTGACGCATTATTGGAAAATAAAACAGATGTTATTACAGCCTATTCAACTAACGAACCATTTATATTACAAAACGCAGGTTTTGATTATACGATAATATCTCCAATGATGGGAGGTGTGGATTTTTATGGAGATGTTTTATTTACAACAAATAAATTAATTGAAAATGATGCCGAGTTAGTTGAAAATTTTAGAAAAGCCTCCTTAAAAGGGTGGAAATATGCGATGGATAATTCGGATGAAATAGTTGAAATTATTTTTAGTAAATATAGCAAGCGAAATTCAAAAGAGCATCTCAAATTTGAAGCAGAACGCATGGAAAATTTAATAATGCCTAATGTTGTCGAACTTGGGTATTCTAATCCCAAAAGATGGGAATCGATTTTAAATATTTATAAAATAAAAAAAATAGTAGATCCATCCTTTACAATAAAAGGCCTGTTATATTCAGATTATATAAAAGTAAAGCAACCATTTGACTGGGGAATTTTAATCGTTTTTATATGTGTTATGTTTTTAGTCGGTTCAGTTACATACTATTATTATTATATTTCAAAAAAACTTAAATCGGAAATTAAGCAGCGCATTAATATCCAAAAGGAATTGGAGAGAAGGGAAGAACAATTCCGTACTATTGTTGAAAATACCGGCGAGGGAATATGTATTGTGGATAAAGATGAACAGTTTATTTTTGCAAATTATGCTACGGAAGAACTACTTGGAGTTGAATTGGGAAAATTAGTTGGAATGAACATGAAAAGTTTTGTTTCTGCCGATGCATTTAAGTTATTAAGAGAAGAAACTTCACAACGAATAAAGGGGAATAAAAACGTTTACGAATTGGAGATTTTGCGTTTAAATGGAGAAAAACGGAATATCCTTGTAACTGCTGTTCCGCAATTTGATAAAGAAAAGCTATTTATTGGGGCCTTTGGGGTTTTTAGAGATATTACGTCTCATAAACAAGCTGAAGCAAAGCTAAAAAATGAACAATTATTACTTCGAGCCATTATTGACAATATACCGGATGCTGTTTATTCAAAAGACTTAAATTGCAAAAAAACACTCGCTAATTTAGCAGATCTTAACAATATGGGTAAAACATCAGAAGCAGAAGTAATTGACAGGGATGATTTTGATTTTTATCCAAAGGAAATTGCCGAAAAATTTTATGCGGACGATCAAACCGTGTTGCAATTAGGAAAATTTATAATTAACAGAGAAGAATATGTTTTGGATGAGAAACAACAAAAAAGATGGTTGATTTCGTCTAAAATTCCTTTGCGTGATAAAGATGATAAAATTATAGGTTTAGTTGGTATTGGCCGCGACATAACAGAATTAAAAAATCTTGAAGAGGAAAAACGAATCCGCTGGGAGCAACTAGCACTCCAACAAAAAATTCTTGTTGAAACTGCCACCTCATCTTTTATTGCCAACGGCGATATAAAAAATCTTTCTCATCTTTTAACAGAACGAGTTTCGAAATATATGAATATCGAACGTGTTTCAGTTTGGCAATTTGATGAGACAGAAACTCTTTTATTATGTATAGATCTTTTTACATTATCCAATAATAAACACAATTCCGGATCTGTATTAAGAGAATATGAATTTAAAAATGAGTTTGAGGCATTAAAAAACAGTAAATATGTTGATGCAAGCGAACCATATACGGATTCAAGAACAACCGGATATATTGAAACATATCTAAAGCCAAATAAAATAACTGCAATTCTTGACGGTGTTATACGATATTCGGATAAAACTTTAGGTGTTTTTTGTCTTGAGCATGTTAATAAGGCTCATCAATGGACTACTGAGGAAATTACTTTTGTCAGCCAGCTTTCCGATCAAATAGCCCTAACTCTATCAAACCAAAAACGAATAAAAGTGGAAGGAGAAATAATAACAACAAATGAAAGACTAAAAAAAATAAATTCCGAAAAAGATAAATTTTTTTCAATTATTGCACATGATTTAAGAAGTCCTTTCCAGGGATTTTTAGGTTTAACAGAATATTTGGCGGAGGATTCTAATTCCTTTACACCGGAAGAATTATCAAACTTAACTAAAGAAATGTTTAATAGTGCCAGCAGTCTTTATAAACTTCTTCAAAATCTGTTGGAATGGACACAAATACAAAGAGGAACTATAAATTTTGCGCCGCAAGCACTTAATTTATTTAACATCATTGTCGATAATATAGATATAATAAATCAAACAGCTATTCAAAAAGAAATTGAAATTCTAAATAATATTCCGGAGTCGCAAGAAATATTTGCTGATAAAAAAATGATTGATACCGTATTTAGGAATTTATTATCAAATGCTGTAAAATTTACTAAAAAAGACGGAAAAATAATTATTGAATCCAAAGAAACCGGAAATCATTTTTTGGAAATTTCGATAGCGGATAATGGAATTGGTATGTCGGAACAACTATGTAATAAGTTATTTAAAATGGATGAAAAAGTTGGACGTATTGGGACCGATAAAGAACCGAGTACAGGATTAGGACTGTTATTGTGTAAAGAGTTTGTAGAAAAAAATAATGGAAAAATTTGGGTGGAAAGTGAAGAGAACAAAGGGAGTAAATTTCATTTTACTTTACCCAAAATTAATATAACTTTAATATAATGTGATATGGAAATATAGAGATTATGGAAAAGACTAATATAGTATGTTTTAATAAGTTTAATCTTATACAACCGGGAAATTATCTTAAAACATATTGTTATTTATTATTAATGCTTTTCATTTGTTTACCCACTGCAATTATTTATTCTTCGGAAGAACTTACACTTCCCGATTCATTAAAAATCGGACTGAATAGTTCCAAAATTGAAGAAAAAATTGAGGCATATTCAAAAGTGATGGATTATTATAACAGGATAAAACCGGAAAAATCCCTTGAATATGGAAATCAGGCATTACAAGAAGCACAAAAAAAAAGGTACCGATTAGGCGAAGGTAAAATATTATTTTTGTTAGGTGTTTGTTATCACGCACAAAGCAATTATACTAAAGCGATGGATTATTACCAGCTTTCGTATAAAATAATGAAAGAACAAAATAACAAAGAGGGTATAGGAAGATGCCTAAACAGAATAGGACTGATTTATAATGTTCTTGGGAAGTTCGATAAAGCTTTTGAGTATTGTCTTCAATCAATTAGTATTCTTGAACATGCAAATGATAAAAAAGCTTTAGGTGAATCGTATAATCATCTCGGAATTCTATATTATGTATTGAATGATATATCAAAAGCTAAAGAAGCATCAATTAAGGCACTTGAGTTTTGTGAAACAATTAATGAAGCTTTAGTATTGGCAGTTTCGCATGAACATTTGGGAGTGATATACATTAAAACCGGAGAATTTAACAAAGCATTATTTCATGTCAAAAAATCTCTTGAGTTAAGGGAAACAAAAAATGACAAAATAGGTGTTGCCGGTTCATACGAAAATTTAGCAATAATTTTCAAAAACCAAAAAAAATATAATGAATCGATTAGTTATTACAATAAGTCTTTTCAGTTAAAAAAAGAAGTAAATAATCAAAGGGGAATGGCATCATCTATCTCCGGAATTGGGATGATCTATTTTAAAACCGGAAATTATGAAAAAAGTCTTTCTTATATTTTACGGGCTTTTGAAATGAGAAAAAAGCTTGGTGATAAAAGGGGAATGGCTGCTTCGTTAAATTTGTTAGCTGAAATATATTCAGCAAAAAGTGACTATAAAAGCGCGTTCAATTATTATAAACAAGCAAGTGTTTTAAGTGATTCGTTGATTAATGAAAAAAAGAATAAAGACATTGCTGAATTGCAGGAAAAGTTCCAACAAACAAAACGTGATAAGGAAATACTATTACTTCAAAGAGAAAGTACAAGCCAAAAATATTTTCGCAACTCATTACTGATTATCACTTTTTTAATATCTATAACCACAGTTTTCATATTTATTGCGTACCATTCAAAAAGAAAAGTTCACGATTTGTTAATTATAAGCAACCAAGAAGTAATTAAACAAAAAGAAGAACTACAGTTTTTAAATGAACAGTTACAGGAATTAAACGCTACAAAAGATAAATTCTTTTCAATAATTGCTCACGATCTGAAAAGTCCTTTTTTAGGATTTTTAGGGTTAACCGAAATGATGGTGGATGAAAATGCTTCATTAACACAAGCCGAATTACTTGATTTAAGCAAAGATATGCACAAAAGCGCAAATAGTCTTTTTAAATTATTACAAAATCTGCTCGCTTGGTCACAGATGCAAAAGGGGACAATTATTTTAGAACCACAAAAAATTATATTAAATAATTTAGTAGGAACTAACATCGAAATCATTAATCAAAGGGCTATTCAAAAAGGGGTTAATATTATTAATAACATTACTGGAACCGAAACTGTTTTTGCAGATGAAAAAATGATTGATGCCGTAATGAGAAATATATTATCAAACGCCGTAAAATTTTCCAATAAAAACGGGGAAATAATAATAGGTGCAAAAGAAATTGGGAATGGATTAATAGAAATTTATATATCGGATAATGGTATTGGAATGTCAAAAGATCTTTCCGAAAAATTATTTAAAATTGGAGAAAAAGTTGGCCAGATTGGTACGGAGGGTGAACCAAGCACAGGGTTAGGCTTATTGTTATGCAAGGAATTTATAGAAAAAAATGGTGGGAAAATTCGTGTGGAAAGCAAAGAAAACAAAGGAAGTATATTTTATTTTACTTTACCCACTTTCACTTGATTTAGAATATGGATTATAATATGAAAAAGATTGAAAAATCGAAAGAAGTACTTATTCAAGAATTGAGGGTATTAAAACAGACTAATTGCAGTTTGCAAGAAACGCATAATAAATACGTTAAAGAACATAAACAAACAGAAGAGGCTTTAATTATTTCAGAAACCCGTTATCGCAGGCTTTTTGAATCGGCAAAAGATGGAATTCTTATACTTGATGCGGAAACCGGAAAAATTATGGAAGTTAATCCTTATTTGAGTAAAATGCTTGGTTATTCGCAGGAGCAATATGTTCAAAAAGCAATATGGGAAATTGGGCTTTTTAAAGATATAGTGGCTAATAAAGAAAAATTTATTGAATTGCAGAAAATGGGATTTATCCGTTATGAAAATTTACCTCTTATAACAGCGGATGGAAAGACGATAAATGTTGAGTTTGTAAGTAATGTATATTTGGTGGATAATCTTAAAGTGATTCAATGTAATATCCGTGATATTACAGATCGTAAGAAAGCCGAAATAATTATTCAAAAGCAATATGCCCAATTACAAGAACTTAATTCCACTAAAGATAAATTCTTTTCAATAATTGCACATGATTTAAGAAGCCCTTTTCAAGGATTTTTGGGATTAACAAGTTTGCTGGTCGAAAGTAATGAGTCTTTTACACAAGAAGAATTATCTGCAATAAGTAAAGATATGTTCAATAGTGCGAATAATCTATATAAATTGCTTGAAAACTTATTGTCATGGGCTCAAATTCAAAAGGGAACTATTGGTTTTGCCCCACAAATAATAGATTTGTATTGTACGGTAAAGCTAAACATTGAAAGTATTATTCAAACAGCGTTACAAAAAGGAATTGAGATTATAAATAAAATTCCGGAAAAGAAATTGGTATATGCTGATGAGAAGATGATTAACACAATAATTAGAAACTTATTATCAAATGCCCTAAAGTTTACTAATAAAGGCGGAAAAATAATAATAGGTGCAAAAGAAACCGGGAAAGAATTAATCGAAATTTATATATCGGACAATGGTGTTGGAATGACAAAAGAACTAACCGATAAATTATTCAAAATAGAGGAAAAAGTTGGCCGTATTGGTACAGACGGTGAACCAAGCACGGGATTGGGTTTATTATTATGTAAAGAATTTGTTGAGAAAAATGGAGGGATAATTTGGGTGGAAAGTGAAGAAGGAAAAGGGAGTACTTTTTATTTTACTGTGAAAAAAAACAATTAAAGAATATAATGGACCAATAAATTAATATTATTATTGAAAACAAACCGGATATTTTATTATGAGTATTGATTTATCATCAAAGCGATCATCTATTATTGTATCGATGATATTTGTGCTAATAGTTGTTTTAGGTTTAATTTACATTAGATATGTGTGGTTTTCAGTAAAAAATGAGACATCCAACAATTTGATGAAAATAGCTAAAACAGCAGAGGTTACTCTCCCAAAGGAATATCTAAAAGGTCTTAGTATCACATCTGCCGATACCGGGAAATACGAATACAAAATTATTAAAGGTATATTAAAAGAAATTATCAAAGTAAATAATAGTGCAAAATTTGCTTACATCTATATGTTGCAAAATGGTGATTTATATTTTATGGCCGATTCTGAACCTGAGAACTCTCAAGATTATTCGCCTCCTGGTCAAGAATTTACTGAGGCAAAAAAAATTGACAAACAACCATTTGTTGATGGAAAAGCAATTGTAACCGAAGAAACCTCAGATAGATGGGGAACATGGATAAGCGTGCTTATTCCGATAAAAGATAAAATAACCGGAAAAGTGATTGCAGTATTTGGCATGGACTATAATGCCAGTTCACAGAAAAATCTATTATTAACTGAATTGTTAAAATCACTCATTATGGTTGTTATGATTTTAATGTTGCTATATATTGCTTTAAAAATGGTTACAAAAAATAAAATATTAAATAATGAAATATTAAGCAGAAAAATAGCTGAAAAATCTTTGCAAGAAAGTTTAACAATGTTTACCAATATGTTTCGAAATCATAGTTCAATAATGCTTTTAATAGATCCGGTAAGCGGGAAAATAATTGATGCAAATTCTTCGGCTTTTGATTTTTATGGATATTCGCTTGAAGAATTAAAAAGTATGACAATTGACAGAATTAATATTTTAGATATTGAAGAAATTTCAAAACAGAGGGAATATGCTTTTAATGGGGAAAGAAATTGTTTCATTTTTCCTCATAGACGTGCAAATGGAGAGGTTAGGACTGTAGAAGTTTATTCATCAAAAATAGAGATGAACCAGCAGCATCTTCTTTTTTCAATTATTCACGACATTACTGAACGTAGAGAGGCGGAAAATTTACTTAAACAAACCCGTGTAAATTATGAAACCTTTTTTAATTCGATAAATGATTTTCTTTTTGTCCTTGATGAACAAGCAAATATTATTCATATTAACAATACTGTGTTTAATCGTTTGGGATATACTAAGGATGAATTAATAGGAACTTCCGTACTTATGATTCATCCCGAGGAAAGAAGAGAAGAGGCGGGACGGATTGTAGGTGAAATGTTAACAGGGCAAGCCGAATATTGTCCGGTCCCGATTATTACAAAAACCGGAATACAAATTCCTGTTGAAACAAAAGTTAAACCAGGAATATGGGACGGAAATCCGGTTTTATTTGGTGTTACTAAGGATATGACACAAATCAAATTATCTGAAGAAAAATTTTCTAAAGTGTTTTATGTAAATCCTTCAGCCTGCGGTTTGAGCGAATTATCCACAGGAGAATATGTTGAAGTTAATGATGCTTTTTATTCATTATTAGGATTTGAGAAAGATGAAGTTATTGGAAAGACCGCTACTGATTTGGGTATTTTAACTCAACAAGCCATAGATTCGATTTTGGAAAATTCGACTACTAATGGTAAAGTAATTAACGCCGAAGCCGACTTGCGGGCAAAAAATGGAGATATTAAACATGTAATGTTATCGGCCGAAAATATTTATGTTCAAGAGAAAAAACTACGATTTACAGTAGTTCATGATATTACTGAACGCAGACAAATGGAAAAAAAGATTCAAGAAAGCGAAAATCTGCAACGTTCGTTATTAGAAAATGTTGCTGTTGGAATAGTAATTATTGATCCGGAAAAAAGAGTTATTGAAACTGTTAACACTTTTGCTGCAACTTTAATGTGTGAGCAAAAAGAAAGTATAATTGGACGCCGATGTCATCGGTTTTTATGCCCAGCTGAAGAAAATAATTGTCCTGTTTGCGATAAAGGGCAGGAGGTTAATAATTCGGAAAGAATTTTACTAAGGGCGGACAAAACAACTGTTCCAGTTTTAAAAACAGTTAAAAAGATCAGCATTGGTGGAAAGGTAAAACTTCTTGAAAGTTTTGTTGATATTACAATACAAAAAAAAGTTGAAGAGGCATTGTACCAAAGCATTCAAAAATGGGAGGCTATTATATCAGCTTCGCCCGATGGAATTGGGATGGTTTCAATAGATGGTAAACTTAAATTAATTAGTAATAAATTAGCATTAATGTATGGTTATTCAATTGATCAAATTGAAGAACTTAGAGATAAATCTTTATTTGATTTTATTGATCCATCAAATCATGGGATTTTGATTAATAATATTCAAAAATTGCTTTCGGGTGAAGGTCAATATCAAATAAAGGAATATCTGGCAATAAAAAAAGATAATAGCAGATTTTTTATTGATGTAAATTCAACAGTTTTATTTGATGCCGCAGGAAAACCAACCCATATTTTATTTGTTGAACGAGACATTACCGATCGTAAAAAACATGAGGAGGAAAAAAGAATTCAATGGGAACAATTAGCACATCAGCAGAAAATTCTTGTTGAAACCGCCACCTCTTCGTTTATAGCTGATGGGAATGTGGAAAGACTTTCAAATTTACTTACTGAAAGCGTATCAAAATATATGAAAATAGAACGTGTTTCAGTTTGGTTATTTGATGAAACAGAAACAGTTTTACGCTGTGTGGATTTGTTTACTTTTTCACATAATAGCCATAGTTCAGGTATTGTGTTATACGAAAGTGAATTTAAAAATGAATTTGATTCACTAAAAAACAGCAAATATGTTGATGCTAATGAACCATTAACCGATCCAAGGACAACAGGTTATGTTGAGTCATATTTTAAACCAAATAGAATTACATCCTTGCTGGATGGAATAATTCGATATTCCGGCAAGACCTTGGGTGTCCTATGCTTTGAATGTGTTGATATGATTCATTATTGGACGACTGAAGAAATTTCGTTTATTTGTCAGTTATCAGATCAGATTGCCTTAACATTATCTAATCATGAACGCAAATTAGTTGAAGAGGAAATAAAAAAAACAAATGCAAAACTTGAAAAAACAAATTCTGAAAAAGATAAATTCTTTTCCATAATTTCGCATGACCTTAAAAGTCCTTTTTTGGGTTTCCTTGGAATGACAGAAATATTGGCTGAGGATATAAATGCATTTGATCCGACTGAGTTAGCTGCAATATTAAAGGATATGAATGAGAGTGCAAATAATCTATTTAAGCTCTTACAAAATCTACTGGAATGGTCTCAAATGCAAAAAGGCTCGTATACATTTCAACCTCAAGAAATAAATCTGAGGGATTTGATGACTTCAAATATTGATGTGATTTATCAAAGGTCTTTACAAAAACAAATATTAATAATTAATGAAATTTCGGAATTCCAAAACGTCTATTCAGATCAAAAAATGGTAGATACAGTTTTAAGAAATTTATTATCCAATTCAGTGAAATTTACAAACCGGAATGGTAAAATAATAATAAGAGCAAAAGAAACCGAGAATCAATTTGTAGAGATTGCAATAATTGATAACGGGGTTGGGATGTCTAAAAAACTCTGTGAAAAATTATTTAAAATTGACGAAAAAGTTGGACGAAAAGGAACAGATGGAGAAGCAAGCACTGGATTAGGATTATTATTATGCAAAGAATTTGTAGAAAAAAACGGCGGAAAAATTTGGGTGGAAAGTGAAGAAGGAAAAGGGAGTACTTTTACATTTACCTTACCAAAAGTTAACTAAAATTTAAACCGGATGTTAAATTATGAAGCAAATTAACGAAATTGATATTGTAAAAGAATTAGAAATGTTGAGGAAAGAGAATGCTGAATTAAAATTAATGTATGAGAAAGATATTGCTGATCGTAAAAGAGTTGAAGAAGATTTAATTACAAGCCGCACTTTATTTGGTGATATTATTACATTTTTACCGGATGCAACTTTGGCTATTGATAAAGATAAGCGAATTATAATATGGAATAAAGCGATTGAAGAAATGACAGGAGTGCCGGCTGCCGAAATGATTGGAAAAGGTGATTATGCTTATACTATCCCTTTTTATGGCGTTGCACGAAGCCAGTTAATGGATATTATATTTGAAAATAAAAATGATATTGAATTAAGATACCTTAATGTAAAACGGGAAGGAGATTCTATAACTGCCGAAGTTTACTGCAATGCTTTATATAATAATAAAGGTGCCTGGGTTTTTGCAAAGGCCTCAGCATTGCACGATAGTGAAGGTCGTATTATGGGTGCCATTGAAATTATTCGTGATATTACAGAGCGCAAAATGGCTGAAGAAGCTTTACGGCAAAGTGAAAACAGGTATAAGGAAATAATTGAACTGGCGGTAGATGGTATTTTACTTGGCTCTAGAGAGGGTATAATTGTTGGCGCAAACACGTATATGCAAAATTTGAGTGGAAGAACCTTAAATGAACTGATAGGTTTGCATATAAGTGCCCTATTTGACAAAGATGAAATAATAAAAACCCCTTTTAGATTTGATCGGTTAAAAAATGAAGAAATTGTATTAACAGAAAGAAATCTTTTAAGACCGGATGGTAAACGTATTCCAATTGAGATGCATTCTAAAATGATGCCGGACGGTACGTACCAGTCAATTTTTCGTGATATTACCGAACGCAAACAAGCAGAAAAACTGTCTCTTGATATTATTGACAAAAATCCAATGTCAATTCAAGTAGTTGATTTGGATGGTTATACACTAAAAGTTAATTCGGCCCATACTAAACTTTTTGGTTCTGTACCCCCGCCGGATATGTCGTTATTTAATGATTTTCAATTGGCGCAAAAAGGGTTTGGAGAATTTTTACAACGTATTAAAAATGGCGAAGTTGTTACTTTTCCCGAATTGTATTTTAATGTACATGATGTGAGTGTTGAATTGCCTGATGTTCCTACCTGGATCAGTGTCGTTGCATTCCCCATTAAAGATATTAGTGGCAAACCGGAACGATTTGTTTTTATGCATGAAGATATTACAAAACGCAAGGAGGCTGAAGATGCGCTACGAATTAGTGAAATAAAATATAGGACATTTATTGAAAATTCAACTGATATCGTTTTTTGTGTAAACGAGAAAGGGGAGTACCAATTTACAAATAATGTCTTTGCTTCAACATTTGGAAAAGACCCCAATTATTTTACAGGAAAGACATTTTGGGATGTTTATTCTCAAAAGGATGCAGATATAAGACAGGAAATAAATAAAAAGGTCTTCGAAACAGGTTTAACTCAACCGGTTGAAGTAACAGTTCCTTTGCCCGACAAAACTTTATATTTTATTGGAAAATGTAACCCAATTAAAGATCATGCTGGACACGTTATTTTAAACATTACTCACTCAATTGATATAACTGACCGTAAACGAGTAGAAGAAGCATTAAAAGCAAGCGAAACAAAATACCGTAAACTGGTAGAAAATTCGCCAGATGCAATTGTGATTTATGTTGAAGGAAAAATAGTTTTTGTAAATAATGAATGTGTTCGTTTAATGGCGGCATCCAGTCAAAAAGATTTAATTGGGAAATGGGCTGTGGAATTTGTTCATCCTGATTATCGTTCTGTTGTAATTGCACGAATGAAAAAGGCGGCAACCGAAGGGGTTGTTTTGCCGCTAATGGAAGAAAGATTTGTTCGGCTTGATGGTACCGAAGTTGATGTAGAAGTCGAGGCAATGTCAATTGATTTTGAAAATAAACCTGCCGTGCAATTGATTATTCGTGACATTACAGAACGTAAACAAGCCGAATTGATTATTAAAAAGCAAAATGTTCAATTAAAAGAATTAAATTCGACTAAAGATAAGTTCTTTTCAATTATTGCTCATGATTTAAGAAGTCCATTTCAAGGATTTTTGGGATTAACACAATTATTGGCTGATGAAACCAGTTCATTTACTCTTGATGAATTATCGACCATAACTAAAGATATACACAAAGGAGCAAATAATCTTTATAATTTATTGGAAAATTTGTTAACTTGGTCACAAATTCAAAAAGATACAATTGATTTTTCGCCTTCAAAAATTGATATATTGGCGGCTGTTAAGCGAAATATTGAAATTGTGAATCAAAGAGCAATTCAAAAAGGGATAAAAATTGTTAATAATGTTTCCGAAAACCAAGCAATATATGCAGATGAAAAAATGATTGATGCTGTTTTGCGTAATTTATTATCAAATGCTGTTAAGTTTACTAATAAAGGAGGTGAAATTATAATCGCTTCCAAAGAAAATGATGAAAATTTATTAGAATTAAATATATCCGATACTGGAATTGGAATGTCGGAAGAACTATGTGATAAATTATTTAAAATTGATGAAAAAGTTGGAAGCAGGGGAACGGAAGGTGAACTTAGCTCTGGTTTGGGTTTATTATTGTGTAAAGAATTTATAAGTAAAAATTGCGGTAATATTTGGGTAAAAAGCGAGGAGAATAAAGGAAGTACCTTTCATATTACTTTAAAAAAATATGAATAAATAATTGTAGCCAAAAAACAGTGAGGTTTAAAATGCATATTAAAAGTTCGGATCTTGGAATTTTAAAGCTTGGGATAGGCAATTATACATGCAATTGGGGTAGTCATATTTGCGGGCTTTATGAAAAAGAAGAGGAGCGCGATGAAATTATTTTTGGCTATTTAAATCAAGGAATGAAGGATGCGGATTTTGCACTGTATATACATAGCGAACAGAGCGAGGAAAATTTCACAAACAATTTTATTCATCATTGTCCGGAATGTGAGGCTCATATTAACAACCCGGAAAGTCTGGAGATAAAAAAAGCTAAAGATCTTTATTATCCTTCAGGTACATTTGACCCGTGGATAATGGATACTGCTGTAAATGGATATTTTGAATATACACAAAGGAATGGGCCTCGTAATTTTCGTGCAATAGCCGAAATGGCCTGGGCTCATGAAGCTATTCCCGGCGTTGAACATTTATTTGCATACGAATCGCGATTGAACTATTTTGTTCAAAACAGAACAGTAATTAGTATTTGTTTATATAATATTACAAAAATGACAGGCGGGATGATAATGAATGTTTTGCGTACTCATCCGTTTGCTATTAATGGCGGAGTAATAACCCAAAATCCTTATTTTGTTCATCCTGATATTTGGCTGGCAGAAAACGCACCACAATTTTTAAACCGCTAAAGGTGAATAATGGAAAAACTTGCACAAGATCTTTTTTTATTAACAACAAGTCTTTCGCAGTTAGAAAATAAAGACCTGGTAATTAAGTTGTTTATAGAAAGCCTCAACATTATTTCTCTTGATATGAATTTTAGATGGGAAGAGGAAAATGAAAATGGTAATGATCGCTATATAATGGTTTGTACGCGAAATAAAACGTACGGATACATAATCTTTGATGAAAACTTAAACTCTGAAACAGAATTATTTACTATGATTTTTAATGCTACTCAAATTCTTGCTGTTATTTTGGAAAGAATTGAACATGAGGAATTATTAAATAATCAGAAAGAACAGCTGCAGTTGTTAGTTGATAATCAAACTAAAGATCTTATTGTAAGCAGGGATGAAATAAAAAGCATTACCGAAAATAGTCCTGATATTATATCACGATTTGACAGAAACTTTAGGTTTATGTTTACAAATAGCAAAATGGCAAGTATGTGGGGCATAAAAGCTGAGGAGTTTGTTGGTAAAACTCATAGGGAATTAGGTTTTCCGGAAGATCTTATTGAGTTTTGGGAAAATAAAATTAATGAAGCATTTAAAAACCTGGAAATAATAGAAACATATTTTAATTATACGGACGAAAAAACCCTTTTTACATATAATTTGCGCCTGGTGCCTGAATTTAACAGCCAAGGGAAAATAATTTCTGTGTTAAGTATATGCCGCGATGTTTCAGAACATAAACAAGCAGAAGAAAGATTAAAAATAAGTGAAGCAAAATATCACGATTTATATACTTTAATGCGATTGATGAGTGATACAATGCCGGATTTGTTATGGGCAAAAGATTTAAATAAACAATTTGTTTTTGCAAATAAAGCTCATTGCCAAAAAGTTCTAAATGCAGTGGATACAAAAGAAGCTATTGGAAAAACAGATGTGTTTTTTGCTACACGTGAAAGGGATTTGCATCCCGAAAATCGAAATTGGCATACTTTTGGAGAACTGTGTGCTGATTCGGATGAAATTACTTTAAGAGAAATGAAAGAAATGCAATTTGATGAGTATGGCTACATTAAAGGAGAATTTGTTTTTCTTGATGTCCATAAAGCCCCAATGTATAACAATGAAGGCAAATTAATAGGCGTTGTTGGTTCAGCCCGTGATATTACAGAACGTAAAATTGCCGAAGAGTTGCTGCTGGAAAACAGAAAACAACTTGCTGATATGATTACCTTTTTGCCTGATGCTACAATGGCAATAAATAGTGAAAAACGTGTAATTATTTGGAATAAAGCAATGGAGGTTTTGACCGGAATTCCTGCTGAAAAAATGTTAGGTAAAGGTGATTATGCGTATTCAATTCCCTTTTACGGTGAATTACGACCTCAATTATTAGATCTGGTATTTGTTGATGAAGAATCAACTTCTTCTAGGTATTCAAAAATAACAAGAGATGGTGATTCGTTTACGGCAGAAGTATTTTGCAAAGCGTTGTATGACAATAAAGGAGCATGGGTATTTGCAAAAGTTTCTCCACTGTATGATAGAGTTGGGAAAATTGTTGGAGCTATTGAAAGTGTGCGCGATATAACAGCAATGAAAAATAATGATGAAGAAAAAAGATTAAAATGGGAACAGTTAGCGCATCAACAAAAAATTCTTATTGAAACTGCAACATCAGATTCCATAGCTAATGGTGATGTCGAAAATCTTTCACGACTTTTAACAGAACGTGTTTCCAAATATATGGCTGTTGAACGTGTTTCTGTTTGGTTGTTTAATAATAAAGAAACCGTTTTAACATGTGTAGATCTTTTTACATTATCATTAAACAGTCATCAAGACGGTTTTGTACTTCGCGAATTTGAATTTAAGAATGAATTCGAAGCATTAAAAAATAATAAATATGTTGATGCTAATGAAGCTTTAACAGATCCCAGAACTACTGGTTATATTGAAACATACTTAAAGCCTAACAAAATAAAGTCTATTCTTGATGGAGTTATCAATTATTCCGGAAAAACTTTAGGAGTGCTTTGCCTTGAAAGTGTTGATATTGTGCATCAGTGGACTACTGAAGAAATAACTTTTGTTTGTCAGCTTTCAGATCAAATTGCTTTATCATTAGCCAACCGCGATAGGAATAGAGCTGAAAATAACTTGCGAAAACTATCACAAGCAGTTGAACAAAGTCAAGTATCTATTGAAATAACAAATAAAGATGCAATAATTGAATATGTTAATCCTAAATTTTTAGCAATTACAGGTTATACAAACGATGAAGTTGTTGGGAAAAATCCACGAATATTAAAATCCGGAAAATATACAAAAGATGATTATAAAGGAATGTGGGAATTGTTAATATCCGGTAAAGAATGGACGGGAATATTCCATAATAAAAAGAAAAATGGAGAATTGTTTTGGGAATCGGCTACTATCTCGCCCGTAAAAAATGACGAAGGAAAAATTACACATTACGTTGCTGTTAAGGAAGATATTACTGCAAAAAAAGAAATGGAGATTGAGTTACAAAAGGCATTGGAAAGAGCTGAAGAAATGAATAGATTAAAATCCAATTTTTTGGCAAACATGAATCATGAATTAAGAACGCCATTAAATGGAATACTTGGCTTTGCCGGATTCTTAAGTGAGGAATTAAATGATCCCAAATATATTGAAATGGCATCAACAATATTATCATCAGGTAAAAGGTTAAGTGATACTTTAAACTTGATATTGGATTTATCTAATGTTGAAGCGGAAAAAATAGAAATATCATGCAAAACCTTAGAAGTAGTCGAAGTAATTAAAAATATTTCAAAATTATTTGTGGAAGCTGCTTTACAAAAAAAACTTGATTATCACATTATTGCAAATGAGGAAAAAATATATTCCGAATTGGATGAGCAGCTTTTTCAACGAGTAATTTATAATTTAATTGATAATGCTATAAAATATACAGCCAAGGGAACAATAATTGTTGAAATTGGAAAAGATCAAATTAATAAGAAAAAAGAATTTTTTGTAAAAATAAAAGATACCGGCATTGGAATTCCAAAAAATAAAATTGATATTATTTGGGATGCCTTTAGGCAGGTTAGTGAAGGGCTTAATAGAGGGTATGAAGGAACTGGCTTAGGATTAACCATATCGAAAAAAATAACACAAATTATGCATGGAACAATTGAGGTGGAAAGCGAATTAGGAAAAGGTTCTGTTTTTACAATTAAATTTCCTGAGTTTGTTGAAGATACTGAAAATAACAAATTAATTGGTTCAGGCAAAATAAGTGAACTTGAACCAGGACGAAGAAATCAATTCTCGCAGAGGCAACAATCGGTTTTATACGTTGAGGATGATCTCACAAATCAGAAAGTTGTAAAATTATTTTTACGGAATCATTTTGCAATTGATACGGCAGAGGATGCGTTAAGTGCTTTAAAAAAAATTGAAGAAAACAAATATGATATTATTCTACTGGATATTAATTTGGGAATTGGAATGAACGGAATACAACTTGCAAAAGTAATACGAGAAAATCCCAACTACATTTCAGTGCCTATAGTAGCAGTTACTGCTTATACAATGGGAATTGATAAAGCCGAATTTATTAAAGCCGGATGTACACATTATTTAACAAAACCGTTTATGAGAAATGATTTGTTGGAAATGTTGGAACATATAAACAGCAATTATTAAAATAAAAATAAGTGAAACAAATTAACTTTTTATTGCAGAAAATAATAATTAATTATAGCAATAAAGGTGCATAAAATGAAAATGAATTACGAAAACGGAAATAGTTTCACAAATCATAAATCACCCCTAAACCCTGTAATAGCAAAATAGAAATGTCACTATTCGACAAAGTAGAAATGTCACTAAAAAGGTAAAATAGCGAGAAAAACATAGGACAAAGCAATAAATTTCAGATCAAAAAGAACAGGTCTGAAAATGCAAAAAGAAATAAAATTAAATGTTGAAGAATTATATAAAATTAACACAATTGAACAACTCAGTAAAGGACAAATAACAATTGAAGAATGTTGTAAATTACTAAATTTAAGTAAACGTCAAATATTTCGATTAAAGAAAAAGAATAAAAAGGAAGGGGCGATATCGATAATCCATGGGTTGAAGGGGAAAAAATCTAACCATGGTTACACGCAAAAGACAAAAGAAAAAACAATAAGTATCTATCGAAGTGAATATTGTGATTATGGACCCACCTTGTTTAGTGAGAAACTATTAAAAAATTACAATCTGGATATAAGCCATGAAACATTAAGATTGTGGATGAGGGAAAACGCAATCACAACATCAATGCGAAAGAAACGCCCACATAGGAAAAAGCGGGAAAGACGGACATGCTTTGGCGAACTACTACAATTTGACGGAAGCATCCATGATTGGTTTGAGGGACGTGGAGCAAATTGTTGTTTATTCCAAGCAATAGATGATGCAACAAACAGAGTTTATATACAATTTGCCGTAAGCGAAAATAGTGCAGATGCAATGCAGGTAATGTTAGATTATGTGAGGCTTTATGGCGTCCCAAGAAGCATATATACTGATTTTGGCAGTGTTTATGCTGGCGAGGATACATTAACTGATTTTAGCAGAGCAATGAAAGAATTAGGGTGCCAATCAATTTTCGCACACTCACCACAAGCCAAAGGAAGAGTAGAACGAGGCAATAGAACACTTCAAGACCGATTAGTAAAGGCGTTACGGGAAAAAGGGATATCGAATATTGGTGAGGCAAATAAGTACCTAATCGATGAATTTATTGATGAATACAACGAAAAATTTGCGTTAAAAACAGAAGCTCCGAATTCACATTATCTTGTAGGAGCAGTTGATTTAAGAAATATTTTTTGTTATAAAACAACTCGTCAGGTAAGAAACGATTATACGATCACACTAAATGGGGTTTATATACAATTGTTAACAGGTGAAGCACCTTTACCAATGCCGAGAAAAGAAGTTCAGATAAGTAAGTGGCTTGATGATAGTTTGCATATATATTACAACGATAAAGAACTGTCCTATAAAATACTTAACTCAAAACCCAAATCAATCCATAAAACTGTTAGAAAGCCAAAATCAGAACATCCATGGCGAACGCTAAATAAGAACATGTTTAAGCCTAAGCACAGCAAAAGGGGCAATAAATAGGGGTAACTTCAGTCGGACTACGTCCTCCTTCGTTACCCCTATTTATAAAAAAAAAAAAAAATGAATTCTGTTCATTAATGACATTTCTATTTTGCTGAAACGGTGACATTTCTATTTTGCTATTACAAATCACCCCTAAACCCCCTAATGCAATTTGTTATTAATTATAAAAAAAACTATTTTGGATAATGTGGAAATATTGTAGTCTTTCTTTTTGTATTTCCGGAAAGTTTTGATTTGGTTGGTTTTCCTTTAAATAATTTATTTGATTAAAAAGGAGAAAATATGGATTACAGATTAGAAGATTTAATGGATATGGAAATGCTTCGGGTACTATTAGAAAGGCTGGAAGCAATTTATTCGTTTCCTACTGCAATACTTGATAAAGATGCTAAAATATTAATTGCCATTGCGTGGCAGGATATATGCACAAAATTTCACAGAATAAATCCCGAAACTGAAAAGGGATGTATCAAAAGCGATAAATATATCTCAGACCATCTTTTGGAAGCAAATCCCGCTGTTTGTTACAAATGTGCTAATGGTTTAATTGATTGTGCATTCCCAATAATTATTGATGGTAAACATTTGGGAAATTTCTTTATAGGACAATTTTTCCTTGAAAAACCGGATTTGAATTATTTCAGAAATCAGGCAAAATTATTTGGTTTTGATGAAAGAGCGTATTTGGAAGCTGTAGAAAAGACGCCAATATGGACAAAAGAAAAACAAAATAGATATATTGATTTTATCAAAGAATTCATTGAACTAATTGCAAATATTGGTCTAAAACGATTAAAGGAAATTGAAGCAAAAAACGAATTAAAAAAGGCCAATAATGATTTAACGGCCTCCCGCATTACAGCAATCCAAATGTTGGAAAAATCGATAGAAGCTAAAAAGGCTTTAGAAGAAACAAACAAAAAGTTATTTCAGGAAGTTGAAGAACGTATACAAGCAGAGGAAAAAATAAAAGCAACTCAGATTCTTTTGCAAGCTAGTATTGAAAGCCAGAAAGACATGATTATTTTATCGATAGATAAAAATTACAGGTATCTCTGTTATAATTCTTATCACAAACAAGTTATGAAAGCGGCGTATAACCAAAATATTAATATAGGGATGAATTTACTTGACTGTATAACAAACGAAGAAGATAGAAAAAAATCAAAGATCAATTATGATAAGGCCTTAAATGGCAAAAGCCATATGACTGTTGAGGAATATGGTGATTTGGAACGGTATTACTATGAAACGAGATACAACCCAATACTAAACGACAAGAATGAGATTATTGGGGCTACTGCTTTTTCTGCAAATGTTACCGAACGAAGAAAGGCGGAAAAAGCACTATGTGAAAGTGAGAAGAAGTACCGAATGATTGTAGAAACGGCAATAGAAGGAATTATAACATTAAATAGTGATGGGCGAATAACATTTATTAATCAACAAATGGCATCATTACTTAAATATACAATTCAAGAGATGATGGGACAAAAGTTTGAACTGTTTATTGCGGAAGAACAATTAGGTGAACATCTTGCGCAAATGAATATACGCAGAAAAGGTGAAGATGCCGTTTATGAGCGTTGCTTAAGAAATAAAGATGGCGAAAGATGTTGGGTAATTATTTCTGCAAGGGCAATAATTGATTCCGATGGAAAATTTGAAGGATCCTTTGGAATGCTTGCCGATATTACTAAACGCAAACAGGCGGAAGAAGCTCTTCGTGATAGTGAATCTCTTTATAAAGCAATTCTTAATGCATCACCGGACGATATAACAATTTCGGATATGAATGGGCGTATCCTGATGGTTTCACCTAAAGCTTTAACTATGTTTGGTTATCAAGAGGAAGAGATACTGGGACGTTTAATAACCGATTTTATTATTGCAGAAGATCGAGAACGTGCAATATTAAGGATTACTCTTAGGTCGCAGGGAGTTGTAACCGGTACTGCCGAATATTGCGGATTGCGCAAAGATGGAACTACTTTTGATATTGAGGTTAATAGCGAGTGTATTAAAGATTCGGATGGAAAACCATCAAAAATTATATTTATTGTGCGCGATATTACCGATCGCAAACAAGCTGAGGTAGTACTACTTGAAAATAGGCAACAATTGGCTGACATTATTACATTTTTGCCGGATGCTACCATAGCAATAGATAAAAATAAACATGTTATTATATGGAATAAAGCAATGGAGGAGATGACAGGAGTTCCGGCATCCGAGATGATTGGGAAAGGCGGCTACTTATACTCTGTACCATTTCATGGCGAACCGAGACCGATATTACTTGATTTCATATTAAACTACAATGAAGATTTTGAGACAAAATATCTTAAAATTAACCGCGAAGGAGATTCCTTTACAACAGAAGTATTCTGTAAAACACTTTACAATAATAACGGAGCCTGGGTATTTGCAAAAGCCTCGCCATTGCATGATAGAAATGGTAATATTGTTGGTGCAATAGAAAGTATTCGTGATATTACCGAACGTAAACTTGCCGAGGAAACATTACGGGAGAGTGAAAGACGCTATACAAAAGCTCAGCAAGTTGGACATATTGGAAGCTGGGAATATAATATTAATAGTGATACTTTTTGGGGTTCTGATGAAGCAAAAAGAATTTATGGGTTTAATTTAACAAGTGATTATTTTACAACAGAAGAAGTTTTAAATTGTATTATTGAAAGAGAAAGAGTTAACCAAGCTCTTGTGGACCTGATAGAAAACAACAAACCTTATGACCTTGAATTTGAGATTAGAAGATATAAATCGGAAGAGAGGCTAATTATTAATTCGGTGGCAGAATTAATAAAAGATAAAAACGGCTATCCTTTAAAGGTGACCGGTGTGATACAGGATATTACGAAGCGAAAGCGGGCTGAAGCAATGTTCCTTGATATTATTGATAAGAACCCTCTTTCAATACAAGTTGTTGACAAGGAAGGTTATACGCTTAGGGTAAATTCGGCACACACAAAACTTTTTGGATCAGTACCGCCTTCTGATTATTCGGTCCTTGAGGACTTTCAGTTAAAACAACAAGGTTTTGGGGAATTAATTGAACGTGCTAAAAATGGTGAAGTTGTTCATTTGCCGGATTTGTTTTTTAATGCTCATATATTATCTGTTGATTTGCCTGATGTTCCTGTTTGGATACGCATGGTTATTTTTCCAATAAATGATAATAATGGAAAACCGGAACGTTTTGTGTTAATGCACGAAAACATTACGGAACGAAAAAAAGCCGAAGAAGCAATGCGCGAAAGTGAAGCTCTTTACCGTTCTATTCTTAACGCCTCTCCTGATGATATTACCATTACTGATATGGAAGGACGCATTCTATTAGTTTCGCCAATTGCAATGAAGATGTTTGGTTATAAAACCGAAGATGAAATGATAGGCCATTTAATTTCCGAATTTATTTATCCTGAAGATTGGAGGCGCGCTTCCACAAATCTTGTTCTGTTATTTCAAGGTCTAAAACATAGTCCCGATGAATACAGGGGTTTACGGTTAGATGGAAGTACTTTTTATATGGAAGTTAATGGGGAGTTTATTAGGAATGCCGACGGGCAGCCAACAAAAATGGTATTTATTGTTCGTGACATTTCTGAACGTAAACAAGCAGAAGAGGAACTTAATAAAAGCAAAGAGAAATACAGAATAGTAGCGGACTTTACTTATGATTGGGAGTCGTGGAGAGCACCGGATGGCACGTATGTATATATTTCTCCATCTTGTGAGCGCATTTCAGGACATACGGTTCAAAAATTTATGAGTGATCCGGAATTAGTTATAAAAATAACTCATAGCGATGACAGACAAAATGTATTTGAACATTATCATTTAGATTTTAATAAAGAGCAAACAGAAAACGTTGAAATTGAATACCGAATTATTAAACCGGATGGATCTATTCGCTGGATAAGTCATTGGTGTACTTCAATATTTAATGAAAGCGGTGAATGGTTAGGCAGACGGGAAAGTAACAGAGATATAACAGATCGTAAACTTGCCGAAATAGCGCTTGTTGAAAGCCAAAAACAACTGGCAGATATAATAACGTTTTTCCCTGATGCAATAATGGCCATTAATAAAGATAACCAAATTATTATTTGGAATAAAGCCATGGAGGAAATGACACAAGTTCCTGCTGCGGAAATGTTGGGCAAAGGTGATCTTGCGCATACAATCCCGTTTTATGGTGAAATAAAACCTATGCTGATGGATATGGTTTTTTCTAACCAGGGGGATATTATATCCCAATATCCCAAGGTTAAACAAGAGGGAGATTCTTTTTCGGCGGAAGTGTTCTGCAAAGCTCTAAACAATAAAAGAGGTGCATGGGTGTTTGCCAAGGTTTCTCCTTTACATGATAGCAAAGGTAACATAATTGGTGCAATTGAGAGCATCCGTGATATTACTGAACGCAAACAGGTTGAGGAAAAACTTTATGAAAATGAAGAAAAATTAAGAACTCTTTTTGGGTCAATGACAGAAATGGTAGTACTGCATGAATTGGTGTTTGATGAAAATAATGAAGCAATAAACTACCGGATACTAGATTGTAATGAAACCTTTACAAAAATTACAGGAATTCTTAAAGAAGAAGCAATAGGCAATTTAGCAACCGAAGTATATAAAACTGGAACCCCTCCATATCTGGAAGAATACATACGTGTGAGTATAACTAAGGAACCGCTTGAATATTCAACTTATTACAAGCCAATGGATAAATATTTTATCATATCAGTGGTTCCCACTTCTAAAAATTGTTTTGCAACCATTACAACAGATATTACCACAATCCGGCAGATACAAGAAGTATTATCAAATAAAAATAAAGAACTGGAAAATTATTTATATGTTGCATCTCACGACTTAAGATCGCCGCTTGTCAATATTCAAGGATTTAGCCAACGATTGCAAAAACAAACGGATTTATTAAAAGATGTACTAACAAAGTGTGTTTTAGATGCAGAAACAAAGACCAGTATTGATAAAATAACTGGTGAGGATATTTCAAAAACATTAAATTATATTTTCTCAAATGTTACAAAAATGGATATCTTAATAAGTGGTCTTTTACAGATATCAAGAACAGGGCAGATAAAACTAACCATTAATAAAACTGATATGAATAAATTGTTCAAAACAATAATTTCATCTCTTAATTACCAAATTAACAATATAGCCGCAAAAGTTATTGTTGAAGATTTAGTGGATTGTTATGGTGATGAAAATCAGCTCAATCAGTTGTTTTCTAATATTATTGGTAATGCTTTAAAATACAGAGATAAAGAAAGAGAATTAATAATTACTATTTCCAGTCGTACACAGTTTAGTAAGGTCATTTATATAATAAAAGATACAGGAATTGGAATTGCTGCACGTCATCTTGAAAAAATATGGGATGTATTTTATAGAGTGGATTCGGCCTCATCGGAAGCTGGGGAAGGAATTGGATTGAGTCTTGCTAAAAGAATTGCTGATAAGCATAGGGGAAAAATATGGGCCGAATCTAAGGAAGGCGAGGGAAGTACTTTTTATGTGGAATTGCAAATAAACAAATTCTCCGAATAACAAAACTGGAGTTTAAAAATGGAAACTTATAAAGAACTAACAATCCTTATTGTTGAGGATGACGACGGACATGCCGAACTTATTCAGGAAGGGTTAAAGGATTCCGGGGTGTGTAATAAAATGATTCGCTTTTCGAATGGCGAAGAAGTATGGAATTTTTTGTCCGGTGTGGGTGATTTTGTTATAGACAAAAATAAAAGCTATTTGTTGCTGTTGGATATTAATATGCCCAAAATGGATGGAATTGAAGTTTTGAGGAGGATTAAAGCAAGTGAGGAATTAAAAGAAATCCCTGTTATGATGCTGACAACAACTGACGATCCAAGAGAAGTTGAAAATTGTTATAAATTAGGGTGCAGTGTTTATATAACTAAACCGATAGATTTTCAAAGATTTACAGAAACGCTAAAACGCCTGGGGCTATTTATCCAGGTAGTTAAAATATAAATAAATTTTACTAATGTCACATAAGGAAGTATTATTATGAATATACTAATTGTTGAAGATGATGCAGGTTTAACCGAACTGGTTAAAGAAAAAATAGAGTTGTTTGGTTTTCAAACTGCGTCAATTCAATCTGCCGGAAAAGCAATTGATTGGTTAAAAGTTAATACTCCTTATCTGATGATATTGGATTATAGACTTCCGGATATGAATGGAAAAGAGTTTATAATGGAATTGCAAAAAACAGAGCTTGTAATTCCTCCTTTTATTGTATCAACAGGACAGGGGGACGAGCATATTGCCGTAGAAATGATGAAACTTGGAGCAAGGGATTATTTAGTAAAAAATAGATATTTCCTGGATAAACTTCCTGAAGTACTTAAAAGAATTACTGATGAAATTGAAAATGAAAATAAACGAAAACAAACCGAAGAAAAACTACTGGAAAGTGAAAGCAAATATCGTGAATTAATTGAACTTGCAGTAGATGGAATTTTGATGTGTTCTCATGAGGGAATAATTATTAGTGCTAATTCGTATATGCAAAAATTAACCGGCAGAACTTTGGATAATCTGATAGGTTTGCATATCAATACTCTTTTTAGTGGGGAAGTATTAAATAAAGAGCCTTATAGATTTGATTTGCATCTTGAAGGAAATATTGTTTTAATAGAAAGAAATATCTTATGTTCCAATGGAAAAATAATTACAATTGAAATGCATACTAAAATGATGCCTAATGGTACATATCAATCAATTATCCGAGATATAACAGGTCGTAAGATGGCTGAGGATAATTTACGAAAACTTTCTAGTGCTGTTGAACAAAGTCAAGTATCAATTGTAATAACAAATAAGGATGGAGTTATTGAATATGTAAATCCTAAATTGTTAGAAGTTACCGGATTTGCTGTTGATGAAACTATAGGCCAAAATCCGCGGATATTTAAATCGGGCGAATTTTCGGGAAATGATTATAAAGATATGTGGAATATATTAATAACCGGAAAAGAATGGAAAGGAATATTTCACAATAGGAAAAAAAACGGTGAATTATTTTGGGAGTCCGCAACAATATCTCCGGTCAAAAACGAATTTGGAGAAATAACACATTTTGTGGCAGTTAAAGAAGATATTACAAAAAAGAAAGAAATGGAAATTAATTTGCAAAAGGCTTTGGAAAAAGCAGAAGAGATGAGCAGATTAAAATCCAATTTTTTAGCCAATATGAATCATGAATTAAGAACTCCTTTGAATGGAATATTAGGTTTTGCCGGAATTTTGAAGGAAGAACTTAAAGATCAAGAACATATAAAGATGGCCTCCGTAATATTAAGTTCGGGCAGAAGACTAAGCGAAACATTAAATTTAATTCTTGATTTATCGGATGTGGAAGCGGAAAAAATTGATATATCCAGTAAAAAATTGGAAGTGGTTTCTATTGTAAAAAATATTGCCGGATTATTTACCGAAGCTGCACTTCAAAAAAAACTTGATTACAGATTTATAAATAAGGAAAGGAAAATATTTGCAAAATTAGATGAACAGTTTTTCCCCAGAGTTATATATAATTTAATTGATAACTCGGTAAAATATACCGATAAAGGGAGTATTGTTATTGAAATTGGAACAGAAAACCAAAACAATAATAGTCTGTTTTACGTTAAAATTAAAGATACCGGAATTGGAATTTCAAAAGAAAATATTGAAATAATTTGGAATGCATTTAGACAAATTAGCGAGGGATTAAACCGGGGATATGAGGGAACGGGTTTGGGTTTAACAATATCAAAAAGAATTACTGAACTTTTGCATGGTACAATTGAAGTAGAAAGTGAATTAGGAAAAGGTTCCGAGTTTATTGTAAAATTTCCTGCAATTTTAGAAATTGTTGAAGAACCTGAACCAATGATGCAAAAAGAGTTTGTAAGTGTTGAGTCTGGTACTACTGACCACCCGAGTAAAGAATTGCCGAGGGTATTATATGTAGAAGATGATATAACAAACCAAAACGTGGTAAAGCTTTATTTAAAGAATAGATATTTAATAGATATTGCTGATGATGCAATAAATGCATTAAAATTAATAGAACAAAAAAAATATGATATTATTTTAATGGATATTAATCTTGGCCGTGGTATGAATGGAATTCAAGTTACTAAAGAAATAAGAAAATACTCAAGTTACGTTAATACTCCTATTATAGCCGTAACAGCATACACAATGGGATCCGATAAATCGGAATTCATGAGGGCCGGTTGTACAAATTATTTGGCAAAACCATTTTATAAAAATGATCTTTTAAAAATTTTAGATGAGATAAGTATACGGAAATAAATATGGATTTGTTACAATAGAAGGTTGATTTTTGTTTGAAGAATATTAAAAATTACTGATATAAATTTTTCAACGAATTTAATTCATTAATAAATTTATTCCTTCAATTTTTTGCTTACTTTCTTTTGTGCTTTTTTTTTATCTGTTTCTAACTCGATCCCAAAAATGACAGATAAATTTTTATCATCAATTACACGTTTACCTTTTTTTGAAGCCTTTTTAATCAATTCACTAGTTTTACTTTGGATTACCTCAGTAATCAAATCGCTCATGTTTACATCACGCAACTCAAAAAATAATGCAGGATAAATATCAAGTCGTGCACCAACTCCATATAAAACTGCTGCTACGTGTTTGCACATGTAAGCTGAATCGGGGCATGAACAATAAAAACTTATCTCTTTGGGAGCGGGGAATAATCCTGTTCTTTGTTTTGTGAATATTTCCGCAAGCAGTTTAGGAAATTTGCCTTCTAAAAGTTCGTCTAATTCTTCAATTTTCCCTTGGCACTCTTTTAAAATATTTTGCCAAATCTGTCTGTTTAACGGATCAATAAGTATTTGCACGCTATATGGTGAAGCAGCTGTACCTTGAACAAGTCCATTAATTTTATTTTTATTTATTTGCAAATCGATTACCATGTTTGATCGAACATATATTCGGCCTCTGCCTATTCTATTGGAATAATCGGCATAACTTTCTAGATTTTTATTCCAAGCTTTACCCCACCAGCTGCTTGCAATAGTATTATTTTGTAATATCACGGGCGATAGATTTACATTTTTCTTTTTAAATTTTTCTATTCTTTTTAAAGCTTTTTCTCTTTTTTCGGCGGCTGAAACATAACGGGGATAACCATTATAATACATTTTATTAAATCCTGTTGTTAATACCTAAAATTAAAAAACATTTATAACTTTTCATAAAACTTTACTTATTTAGTTTAAATAAATCGTAAAGTTGCTTATTATCCATTTCGGTAATCCAATTTTCTTTTGAAGCCGTAACAATTTCGGCAGTTAATTTATTTTTTGTTTCAATCATGATATCAATTTTTTCTTCAATGGTACCTTTTGTAATAAATTTATGAACAATAACATTTTTCTTTTGACCAATTCTAAAAGCACGGTCAGTGGCTTGATTTTCTACTGCGGGATTCCACCATCTATCAAAATGGATAACATGATTAGCGGCAGTTAAATTTAGTCCAACGCCGCCTGCTTTAATTGATAAAACTAAAAATGGTATATATTCGGTACTTTGAAAAGAGGCAACAATATCTTTTCGTTTTTTAACAATTGTTTCGCCGTGTAAAACAAGTCCCTTATGTTGAAAAACCGATTCAAGAAATTCTCTTAATGGTTCTGTTATTTCCTTAAATTGTGTAAAAATAATTACTTTTTCTCTTTTTTCATAAATTGTTTCACAAATTTCGCGCAATGTTGCATATTTACCGCTTTCATCTTCCGAATAAACTTTTTGTCCTAAATATTGATCAGGATGATTACATATCTGCTTAAACTTCAAAAGCGAAGCAAGTATTAATCCTTTCCTTTCAATCCCTTCTGAATTTTCAAGTTTTTCAACCAATTCATTTACAAGTGCATCATAAAGCACAGCCTGTTTTTTTGAAAGAGTGGAATAAGTTTTCATTTCAATCTTTTCGGGGAGGTCATTAATTATTGTTTTATCTGTTTTAAGGCGTCTAAGCAAAAATGGACTAACCATTTTTCTCAAATACGTGTACCCTTCAGCCTTTTCCTGAAGTTCTTTAGTATACCTAGTAAATTCTTTAATGCTTCCCAAAAGTCCCTTGTTTAAAAAGTCAAATATTGACCATAAATCGGTTAATCTATTTTCAATTGGTGTTCCGGTTAAAGCAATTTTATATTTTGCTTTTAGCTTTTTTATTTCCTTTGTTTGTTTTGTATCGGGATTTTTTATTGCTTGAGCTTCATCAATTATAACAATGTCCCATTCAAACGGTTTTAACCATTCGTATTTGGAAAGCATACCATACGTTGTAATATATAACAAATAATCGGATTTTAATAAATTGTTATCAATATTCGATTTATTTCCATTTGTTTGAAAAATTTTTTCTTCGGAAGGGTGAAGTATACAAAATTTAATTGACGGGGCAAATTTTAAAATTTCATTTGACCAGTTGCTAATTAATGAAGCCGGGACAACCAATAATGCTTTTTCCTGCTTTTTATTTCTAATATTGTTTAATAAAGCTATTACTTGAATGGTTTTTCCTAGTCCCATATCATCGGCAAGGCAGGCGCCAAATCCCAGCGTTTTCATATAATTAAGCCAGTTGAGTCCTTTTTCCTGATAAGTTCGTAAATTCCCATTAAAGTTTTCTCCAATATCAATTGGTTCAATTTTATCAGGGGATGTTAATTTTTCAATAATAGATTTAAGCCATTGCCCATTGTTGATTTCAACATCAATTGAATTATCATCAAGTTTTAGCAATTTTGAAGCATTCATCTGAAGTTGTAAAGCTTCAACTACACTTATGGCACCCGATTCAATCAGTTTTTGAGCATGTTTATATGCGCATAATATTTCATTTAATGCTTTATGATTAACTTCCACCCACTTCCCTTTAATAAATGCTAGTCCTTCTGCTTCCGATAGTAGTTGTTTTGCTTCTTCCAAAGTTATTTTTTCATCACCAAGTGCAATCATTATGTTAAAATCAACTAAAGCTTCTCTGCCAAGAATTGCAGGTGTCTTATTACCAACACTTATACTCAATTTAGCATTATTTGATCTTCTTGTCCACCAATTAGGAATTCGGCATAAGATTCCGGCATCTTCATATATAGTGATTTCCTTAAGAAAAACGTAAGCATCTTTTGTTGATAACCCGAGGGGATGAAATATTTCACCGGATTCAATTATTTCGGATATAAAAACACTTTTCTGAGATGCTTTGTTTACTGTTGAAAGTAAAGTTAATAATTTATCTTCATCATTTTTATATTCAACCAATGCGTTTTTTAATGGAAGGTGTTTGGATTTACCGGTATTTGAAATACCTGATGAATAAGTTGCTAAAAAAGCAAAAGGAGCGGCTTCATTTTTTATCTCTACAAGATGGAAGAAAATTCGGCCTACTATTTTAATATCCGCACTTTTGGAGAGGAGGTATTCGGATACGCTTCCTTTATAATTTTTAAGCTCGAGAGTAAAAATTTTATTAAGTTCATTAAAAAGTCTTTTTATCCATCCGGCATCTACAAATTCCCAGCCCATAAAATACGGGATATTTGATAATAAATTGTTTAGTTCCTCTTCTTCAAGTTCAATTTGAATATTTTTACGAATTGTCTCAATTTCGGGCAATTTTGTCACTTTTTTTACAAAAGTATTGGAAATAATCCGTACATAACTTAAAGAAACTGAAAGAGGTATTAATAAATCTGTAAATCCCAATTCCAGTAAGGATTTAAATTTATTTTCCGTATAACACTTGTAAATGTTTTTTTGAAGGAATTCTGGTTTGTTTTCAATTTGTACGGTTGTATATTGCCAGTCAAGTGTAAAATCAAACTGATTAACAACTGCAATAAGTTCGTTTAAAGTATTTTTCTCCATAAATTACACGTATTTTTTAATAATAAACAATTTGTAGATTTCGCTTAAAAGTAAATAAATTAAATTGGAATTACTCAACCGGAAAAATGAGTAAGTTGTTTTAGTAAATTGAATTAAAATAATAAAATTAACAAGAAAAATTGATTAATTATAAATAAATTTTTTTCTTTAATCAAATAATAAAATACTAAAACTGCTTATCTATTAATTAAGGGTTAAAAACAAAAAAGAAGTAAATTTGAAACTTAAAATTGTAATAACTTTTGATATTTAGTAAATTATACATTAAAAAAATTAGAAATTAGTGATTAAAAAATAGAAATAGGAAATATCATTACAACTAAAATTTTAGTAAATGACGTATTTAAAAAGTACCTGCTTAATCAAACGCAGGAATACCGAAAAAAACTAAAGAAACAGCTTGAATTTCTTGAAATTGGTATGTGGGATAGTGGAGTTAGAGTAAAAAAAATTAAAGGAACCCCGCAAAATAAAACAGTTTTTGAAGCCAGGTTAGATAAAGGTAATAGGATTATTTTTACCTTAGGTTATGACGAATCGTCGGTATGGGACTTGGGAAATAAATTAATAATAATTTATATTTGGGGAGTTGTAACACACGATGACATATCAAAAAAGAGCAGAGCAATAATTCCATCAAATGCACCATTTTTAAAATTTAGTCCCTTTTATGAAAATGATATTCAAGATTTGAATATTGATGAACTGGATAAGACTAATTATACACAAGAATATATTACAAAAAAAATCTCGGATGATTCCGGTTCACAAAAATGGCATAGGCTGAATGAAACTGACTGGGAAAGAATTGAACTTTATACAAAAGATGATTTTGATTTATATTTGTACTTAACTCCAACACAAATAGATGTTCTAAAAACACCGCCGCCCATATTACTTTCAGGGACTGCAGGAAGCGGCAAAACAACTATTGGTGTTTATTATCTATTAAAAAAATCATTAGGAAGCTACCGTAAGCTTTTTATTACATACAATAAATTTTTAAAGATTGCTGCTGAACGATTGTATGCCGGCTTATTAAATTCCGATTCTTCGGCAGCAGAATATACTTATCCCGATTTTTTTACATATAAAGAATTTTGTTTACATTTCGCAAGCCGTTTTACTAACAAATTTCTTCCTGAAAATGAAATAAACTATGAGCGATTTGTTTCTTTAATTCAACAAAATAGGAACACACAGCGATTTGATATTCCTTTAATTTGGGAAGAAATACGTGCCATTATTAAGGGTGCTTTACCACAGTTAAATGTAAAATTATTTAATTTAGCTATTCACAAAATTAAAACTTCAAAAATTGATGCAAGTTTTATTAATATTCTTCAACGACAATTTATCATTTTTTCAAATTTAGAATCATCAGGACGTATTGAACATTTTATTAATAAGCATTTGCGTTTGAATTTTTTTGAATTTATTAAAAATTTTGAATTAATTATACGTGAAAAACCGGAACGTGTTATCCCCATTTTAGAAAGTATTCTTGAATTATTTGATAAACAAAAAGAACTTACGCAAAAAAAATATCTATCATTTTTGGAATATGAAATGATGGGTAAAAAGAAAGCCCCTAATTTTAATGTTGATAGAAAAGAGATTTACAAAATTTTTGAGTGGTATCAGGATAAACTTGAAACAAGCCAACTTTGGGATGAACTGGATCTAACAAAAGAAGTAATTAATAATTTCAATGAACGGGATATGTCGGCACTTCAATATGATTTGGTAATTTGTGACGAAGTGCAAGATCTTACAGATATTCAACACGAACTTCTCTTTAGTCTTGTCAAAAATCCGTATAATTTAGTACTAAGTGGTGATACAAAACAGATTATTAATCCAAGCGGTTTTAGATGGGAGGAATTAAAGCAGCATTTTTACGAGCGAAATCTTAAAATTCCCGATATTAACTTCTTGAATTTAAATTTTAGAAGTTCAGGGAGTATTGTTGAATTATCGAACTGCTTGTTGGATATAAAAACCGAATTGCTAGGATTAAGTTCCGACCAGCTTCAAGAGAATTGGAAATTTAAGAGCAGGCCGCCGGTTGTTATAGCCGGAATTCAAGAACTCGAAATAATTAACAATCTTCGTACAACCGGAGCCGGAAAAACCATATTAGTACGAACAGAAGAAGAAAAAGAATACTTAAAAACATTATTAGAAACTGAGTTGATATTTACAATTGGTGAAGCAAAAGGTTTGGAATTTGATACGGTTTTCCTCTGGAAATTTTGCAGCGAAAAACTAACCGCGGATATATGGAATACAATATTATCGGACAACTATTCATCTATTCATTCGGCAAAAATAAAACACGAAATTAATTTGCTTTATGTGGCAATAACTCGAGCACAAAAAGACTTATTAATATATGACGGACTAAAAACTTCGGTAATTTGGCAAAATAATAGAATAGGAGAAAAAGTTTTTATATCCAATGATATGGGATTTATAGATAATATTTGGAATGTAATTTCAACTCCCGAAGAATGGCTTGAACAAGGGGATTATTATTTTATACGTGAATATTATTTAGCAGCAATTGAGTGTTATAAAAATGCAGGAGCTGATGACAAACTTTTTAGAACAGAAGCTTTTTATTTTGAGAAAAAAGGAAATTTTATTGAAGCAGCAAAAAGATTTGAAATGCTTGGAGAATTGGAAAAAGCGGCAAAATATTACGAAATGTGTAATCTTTTTGCTGAAGCACTTGTTGTGTGGGTTAAAATTGGTAAAGTTAAACAAATAAATGATTGTAAAATTAAGATTTATGAAAAAGATCAAAATTATGCAGCTTTAGCCGATTTGTACTTATTGTTAAAAGAGTTTAATAAAGCTGCCGATTATTATGCAAAAAGTAAACAATATTTAAAAGCTGCACAGTTATTTGATAAAATGAAAAAATATGAAAATGTAGCAGTTAATTACGAGCTTGCGGCAGATTTATTATTAGCAGCAGAATTTTATGCCAAAGCAAAAAAATATGAAAAAGCAGCCGAACTGTTTGAAAGGATTCAAAAATACGAAAAAGCTGAGATAAATTGGAAAAAATCGAAAAATAACGATAAGCTTATAAAGCTTTATATTAAAATCAACAATTTCCCAATGTTGTTGAAGCATTATGAAAAAATAAATGATTCCATTAATATTCTAAAAATTATAAGAAAAAATTATTCCAAAGATGAGCTGTTAAAACAAGGGGATAATTATTTGAATTTAAAAAATTATTATTGGGCTAATTTATCGTATCAGGCAGCTGGATATGAAAGGGGTGTAGCTTTAACAAATGTTAATTTAAAAAAATATTTGGAAGCTGCCAATTATTTTGAAAGAACAGGGGAACTATATTTAGCAGGGGAAATATTTATAAAGGCAAAAAGTTTAGTTAATGCATTCAATTGTTTTATTCTATCTGAAGAAGACAAAAATAAAGATTACGCATATTCAAAAATTACTGGTAAAAAGATTGGAAGTAAATTACTAAGTGAAATAGGTCAAAAATTCTTTGCAAAAAGGAATTATGAAGTTGCACTGCAATGTAGTTTGATTGATGATAATCATTATAATTCCGCTGTTTGTTATGCTCATCAAAATAAATATGATGAAGCCGCCGAAATGTGGAACAAATCTTTAGATTACACGGATCTAAGTTCAATAATTGAATATTGTATTTCTATGAAGATTCCGGAATTATGTGCAAAAGTGGTTTGTAGAGTAGATATTCAAGAGTTTAGCAATCTAAAGGCTACAATAATTCCTCAGCTTGTTTTAATAATGGATAAGTATTTTGCTGCAAATTCAATAAAGGCTGAAATGCTGCGATGGGCACATTGTTTATTTATTGCGGATGATAATAGAAAATATCTTATTAAAAATTGTGAATATTTTCAAAAAGGAGGCGAAATTAATGCCTTGTTTAGATTATTAGAGGAAAGTAAATTTTTTGGCAGTCGTTGGTTTAAAACGATTAATAAAGAGCTTGAAAAATATTTAGAAAACAATTTTGAAAATGCGGACGAGTTAACGGCATTGGTTTGTTTTATATTGGATAAAAAAGATAAATTAAATTTATTGACCGAAAAACTTGAAATGAATGATACAAATTACCTATTATTCGTAAATTCCAAACATAAGGAAAAAGCCTACGAACTTATTTGTAAATATGAAGACACTTTTTTTATACGGCGGTTTTTCGTTCTAAAAGCAGAACATGCGGCTTTTGCAAAATATTTGGAATCCGTAAATGATATAGAAGATGCTGCTCATTTTTATTTTCTCGCAAAGGATTATAAAAAATCAATTGATCTATACATAGGGATTGGAAAATATTTAAAAGCCGGGGATGTTTGTTACCAAATAAAAGATTATCCAAATGCATTAAAGTATTATACAAAACATGGAAAAAATGAAATTAAAATTGCTGATTCGTTATTTAATTTAGGTAAATACGATGAAGCTGAAATAATTTATAAGAAACATAATAAGAAAAAAAAGCTTGAAGAAATTAATAAAATAAAAAGAAAAATTGCCGCTGAAAATGAACCCCAATTAAATCTTTTCCACGAGTATGACAACAAAAAACAATGATAAATTATAAAGATAAATTATGAATGAAAACCATTATAATATTTGAGTCTTATGTTTTAAAACAATAATAAATAGTGGTTCATATAATACCCGGAGGCAATTAATAATTCATCATTCACAATTCATAATTATATTTTTAGTTTTTTCGTAATTATTTCCGTAAATTTTAAGTTTATAATAGCTTGGTTTTGTAAAAAAACTAAATTTTAATGGATTATTTATGGAAACTTACAACGATCTTACACCTGATAAAATACAAGACATTGCCAAAAAATTTCAAGAAAGCAGGATTTTGCTTACAGCTGTAGAACTTGAGATTTTTACTGTATTAAATAAAAAAAGGTTAACCTCTGCTGAAATTGCCGAACAAATTGAAGCCGATCCGAGGGGTACAGACAGGTTATTAAATGCGTTAACGGCACTCGGTTTTCTATTAAAAAGGAACGGAAAATTTATGAATTTCCCCGGTATATCGGAATTTCTTGTTAAAGGCGAAATTGGATATATGGGTAACCTGCATCATACCAATAGTTTATGGGACAGGTGGAGTTCGTTAACAGAAGCAGTTAAAACAGGCGGTTCAACCTACAAAAAAACAATAAACAGCAGACCAAAAGAATGGCTTGAGGATTTTATTTCAGCAATGCATTATCGTGGTATGGGGCAGGCAAAAATTCTTTCAATGATGATAAACCTTTCAAACGTAAAAAAAATGCTTGATGTAGGCGGCGGCTCGGGTGCATATTCAATGATGTTTATTGAAAAAAATAAAGATATTAAGGCGGCTATTTTTGATTTGCCAAATGTTATCCCATTGGCGCAAAGATATGTTGAAAATGGCGGAAAAAGTGATTCGATATCGTTTATTACCGGTGATTATTTGCAGGATGATTTTGGCAGCGGTTACGATTTGATTTTATTATCTGCTATTGTTCATATTAATTCGTTTGAAGAAAATAAACTACTAATAAAAAAATGTGCTTCGGCTTTAAATTCCAAAGGGCAGATTATTATTAACGATTACATAATGAGTGAAGACAGAATTGAACCAAAGGTTGGTGTTATGTTTGCCCTTAATATGTTAACCAGCACTGTACAAGGCGATACTTATACTGAAAGCGAGATAACAAGCTGGTTTGCCGATGCAGGGTTAAGTTCAATTGAACATAAGCAGACAAGTTTTGGTTCTTCAATAATGATTGCTATAAAGGATAAATAATTTATGTTAAAAAAACTTTTTGATAAAATAAAACTTCCGGCATATATTCAGTTTGTTTTAATTACTTACGTGTGGGGTTTGTTGTTTTTTTTACTATTCAGATTTGGTATTCTTGTTTCAAATACTAAAGATATGCCCTTACTTCCTGTGTTTGATAATATTGAATTATTATGTATTTCGTTTTTTATGGGAGTTCGATTTGATACGGTTATTTCGGGTTATATATTAGCAATCCCATTTTTAATATTATTTATTTTTAATTTAACTAAGGTTAAAAACAAATATTTGTTAAGAGTACCCTATTTATTTGCCGGTATTTTATATACAATTTCATTTTTAATTTGCAGCGCAAACATTCCGTTTTTTAATCATTATTACGATAACATAACAACGGCTGCTTTTATATGGGCCGATAATACCGGATTTGTAGTTAGTATGATTTTACAAGAATGGACATATTGGGTATATATTATTGTTTTTGTTTTATTGTGTATAGGATTTTGGTTTATTTTTAATAGAATCTTTAAAACCATTTTTAAAACTGTTAAATATAATAAAAAAACCGGTGCTGGATTTTATGTTATTAACATAGGTTATTTTTTATTATTCGCAATTATAATTTTCCTTGGTATCAGAGGTCGTATTGATGAAAAATCACCAATACGTACCGGAACGGCATATTTTTCGCAGTATCCTTTTCCAAACAAATTAGGATTAAATCCCGTATTTACATTGTTAAACAGTTATATTTTGGATAAAAAAAAGCAAAATGGATTTTTAAATAATGTTGATGCTAAAAATGCTTTGAAAGAAGTATTAAAAACTATGGATATCCAAACTGACAACGTGTATGGATCACCGTTTGCACGACAAATAATACCTGCCGGATTGCCAAACAAAATGAATGTTGTAGTTATTATAATGGAAAGTATGTCTTCCGAGCATTTAAAAAGAAACGGAGAAACAAAAAATTTAACTCCTTTTTTGGATAAACTAATTGATTCGTCCTATTATTTTGAAAATTTCTATACATCGGGAATTCATACATATTGCGGTACTTTTTCCACCCTGTTTGGACTGCCGACATTATTTAAAAATCATCCTATGAATCTGCCTTCCATTCCCTTAATAGGCGGCTTTGCAGCCTCATTAAAACCATTTGGATATAAGTCGTTATACTTTACAACCCATGACGACCAATTTGATAATGCGGGGGGTTTTATGTATGGCAATGAATTTGATTCGGTTATTGCTAAAGATGATTATCCGTCCGATAAAATTTTAAGCACGCTTGGTGTACCCGACCATTATATGTTTGAATTCGGGATTCCGATTTTAGATAAAGCATTCAAAACAAACGGTAATTTTTTTGCGTCTTTTTTAACAAGCAGTAATCATGGACCGTATAAAATACCCGTTGATATTCCATTCAAACCCAAAACAAATGTAATTACCGATCAAATAGTTGAATATTCGGATTGGGCAATAAATCATTTTATTTCAATTGCAAAAAAGAAAGCGTGGTTTAAAAATACATTATTTGTGTTTGTTGCGGATCACGGTACAAATAAAAATCCATTTTATGATCTTCCATTGTGTTTTACACATTCGCCATTAATTTTATATGCTCCATATTATTTTAAACAGCCAAAAGTACTTTCTACTTTAGGAGGCCAAATAGATATATTTTCAACAGTAATGGGAATTTTAAATGTTCCTTTTTATAATAATTCGTTAGGAATAGATTTATTAAATAAACAAAGGAAGTACATATATTTTTGCAGTGATGATAAAATAGGATGTTTGAGTGATGAGTATTATTTAATAATGAGCAGTGATATTGAATATTTATATAAATATAAATCGCACGATATAAAAAATTATATTACTGAAAATAAGGCAGTAGCCGATTCAATGCGAAATTACGCAAGCAACATGTTAATTTCAACCGATTATCTGCTGAAATCCAACTTGATAAAATTAAATAAATAATGGGTAATTATGATATATAAATATGAAAAAGAACTAAAAACAAAAGCAAGTGAGTTTGTTGATTATCTAAGAAAAAACAACATTGATAGTTATGTAATAAATGAATCGCTGCGCGAATATAATATTAAGATAAGCATAAATAATGAAGACAGAATTAATTTATATTACAGCCCTTCCAAAAAAAGATATTCTCTTGTTTTGATTGAAATGCAAAATATTGGAATGAAAAATATAATAGAAGAAAACTGGGAAAAATTTACAGGCAAATTATTATTTGAAAAAAAAGACGAGATAAATACAGAAGCCGGCAAATCCGCAATTACCGAAATTTATGTTGACGGTTCGTTTTATCAGGGTGGTTATGGATATGGATTTGTTGTTGTGAACAACGATCAAAATATATATCAGCAAGGCGGGTATGTTGAAGATGATATATTCAGAGGTCAAAACAATGTAGGCGGGGAATTAGTATCATTAATTAAAGCTTTAACTTGGTGCAAAGAGAAAAATTATAAAGAGGTAAAAATCTATCACGATTATGTTGGTGTGGCAAAATTTGTAACCGGAGTTTGGAAAGCCAAAACAGATGCTACAATTTTATTTGCTAAAACAATTAAAAGTTTTAATATTAAAATTCAATTTCAAAAAGTTGCCGCTCATAGTAATAATAAATGGAATGATGTTGTGGATAATCTGGCAAAAGCTGGTGCGTTAAACGATCCGAAAAAAAATGAGACTGCAGAAAACAACTCAAAAATAAATCAAACTACAGCAGCAAATGGGTTTTTGGATTATTTGGCAACATTAGGAATTGAATCGAATGTTATTGAATTTAATAGTCCGTATGCAATACGGTTAAATATTAAAATGAAAGGAAATTCAAAAATAATTTTTGATATTTATGATTCAAAAAACAGAAAAATCTCTAACCCCTATATCACAAATGCTGATAAAACCGAAAAACATACAATTCTAAAACACTATCAAAATTATTTATCAAAAAATAATTTAATATAATATCCGTGTCCATATTTTAATATTATAAAAAAACTATTATTTTATAATAAATGTAATTAATAATAAAATTATAAATTTATATATAATATTTTGTAAATAAATAATAGTTATTAAACTAAAGGTTAAAAATGGTAAACTTAGCAGAAGTATCGCAAAAGATTTCTTTGCTTTCAAAGGAAGCAAAAAACCAGGATAATCATCAAAACCACAAAACAATTATTGAATTGTACAACACCGAAATCAAAAATCAGTATTTACGAGAAGATCTTGTTAAGAATGATTTATTGATAAAAAATATTTTTAATGCCTATAAGGGATTGGCGAAATATGAAGAAGGTGCGGTTTTTTTAATTAATAATCTTAAGTATAAATTCACTCCAAATACAGATAATTATTTTTTAGTTTCATTTGGCTGGAATATCTATTTTTTATTAAAAAATGTTACTAAAACTGAAGATGAGATGAATATTGAAAGCGGGAATACACAACCGCAGCATAATGTTCTAAAAATTGAAAAAGTAGACTTAATTGAATATCTTAATGTTTTATTGAAATTACTAAGTACGGAAAATCCCAAAGAGGCTAATTTGCGCGTTAGGATTTTGTTTCAGTTTGTTAAATATGAAAAAAGCTGTACAAATCCGGATTGGAACAATATAAATGAATTATTAAATTTGGTTGATACCGAAAAATTGGATACAAATCCTCAAATCATAACAATAAAAAACGGTCCAAAAGCAGGTAAACAAATAGAACTAGCATCCGATTTGGAAAATTGGTATTCGTATAAAACAAAAGCCTTATTAGAAATTGAATATTATAATGAATGTATTATTGAATCGGAAAAAGCCTTATCAGTGCTAAAAAATTATCATTACGACAATGCTGTTTGGCTTAAAAGAAGAATAGCAATATCCAAAATAAAACTGGGTGAAAACATTGACGGTACAAATATGCTTTATGATGTTTTATTGCATAAAAAAGAATGGTTTGTTTTTAAAGAATATGCCGAGGAATTATTAAAGATAGGAAAAGTTGATGAAGCTTTACAATATGCAATTGACGCTGCATTGGTTAAAGGGGAAATAATTTTAAGACTCGATTTGTTTTACGTGTTATCCGAAATATTGAGGAAAAAAAATGAAATTGAATTAGCCGATAAACATATTTTACTTGAACTTGCAGTAAGAGTAGAAAAAAATTGGAAAATTCCAGAACATTTAGAAGAATTAAACGTCAAAATGAAGGACGAAATAAATAATTATTCGTCCAAAGTGCTTCTTGAAGAATGCAGAAGTTATTGGAAATCTTTTTTGCAGCAGGCTGTTGTTAAAAAAATATTACCCGAAAAAAGAATTGGCTGGATACGCGCAAATGGAACTGAATTCTTTTTTAGATTTAATGTTTTTGAAGGAGCGGTTTCAAAATTAAAAGAAGGGGATAAAGTAAAATTTAGTTCCTGTAAGGGTATTAACAGAGTTAAAAATATAATAGAAGATGACGTTATTTATATGTCGATATAAACAAGAGGAAATATGAAACAATGGTATGAGGAATTATTTACCGGATATGCAAAGTCGTACGATAAAGAAATGTTTGTGCAGGGAACAATTGGTGAAGTAAATTTTATTGAAAAAGAAATTGATTTTAACAAAAATGCTAAAATATTAGACATTGGGTGTGGAACCGGAAGACATTCTATTGAACTGGCTAAAAGGGGATATGATGTTTTTGGTTTTGATTTATCGAATGATCAATTAGCATTTGCAAAAGCAAAAGCAGCGGAAGCAGGAGTTGATGTTGTATTTGAACAAAGAGATGCAAGAGATTTTAACTATAACCAAAAATTTGATTTGGGAATAATGATTTGTGAAGGATCGTTTCCTTTAATGGAAACAGATGAAATGAATTTTAGTATTTTAAAAAATGCATATAATTCAATTAAGCCGGGTGGTAAACTAATATTTACAACTCTTAATGGATTGTATCCCTTATTCCATTCGGTTAAAGATTTTATTAATGAAAATGAGGTAGGCACAGACACAAAAGAGCTTACATTTGATTTAATGACTTTTAGAGAAAAATCGACTTTTGTAGTAACAGATGACGCCGGAGCCGAAAAAGAATTAAAATCCAATGAAAGGTATTACGTACCTTCCGAAATATTTTGGCTTACTAATAGTATTGGTTTTAAAAGGACTAACATTTATGGCTGTCAATTAGGCGCATTCAGCCGAGAAAAAATTCTTACTACAGAAGATTATGAAATGTTAATTATTGCGGAAAAATAATTATTTGTTTTTCCGCTTTTCTAACATCTCAATAACAACAGGTGGTACAAAGGCACTTACGTCACCGCCAAATTGCGATAAATTGCGAATAATTGTAGAGTTTAGATAAGTATATTTTTCATGCGGCATTAAAAATATAGTTTTTATGCCGTTTGAAAGTTTTCTATTCATTAATGCCATTTGAAATTCATACTCAAAATCACTTATAGCACGCAAACCACGTATAATACCAACAGCATCAACAGCTTTAGCGTGGTTTACAGTTAAACCGTCAAATGCATCAACAACTACATTAGGATAATCCTTAAAACTTTCGCGCAGCATATATAATCTTTCTTCAACTGTAAACATACAGGTTTTTGAGGGATTACGTGCAATAGTAACAACAACTTCATCAAATAAATCAATAGCCCGTTTAACAATATCAATATGCCCGTTTGTAACAGGGTCAAACGTTCCCGGATAAATAACTCGTCTCATAATATAATCTTTCTATAAAAGTAATAAAATCAATTAAAATGTAAATTTAAATATACAACTATCGCCAATCCTTTTAAATGGTTCGGCTTTAAAATTAAAAATATCTTTATCTAATGTTTGAATTGAACGCTCTATGATTAGTACTCCGCCCGGATTAATAAAATTATTTGCCAATAAATTATTAAAAACATCATAAATATCATACTTAAAAAATGGAGGATCTGCCAAAATTAAATCGTATGAAATATGTGTTGAAAGTTTGGAAAACTTAACAGAATCCAATTTGTAAACATAACATGATTCGGTAACTTTGAGTGAATCGATATTTTCCTGAAGAATTTTTTGGACTGTAAAATTACTCTCAACAAAATGAACTAATCCTGCACCTCTGCTCTTTGATTCCAGACCCAGCGAACCGGACCCGGCATAAATATCACAAACCGAAATAGAATCAAAGTCAATTTCGTTGCACAAATGATTAAAAAGAGATTCTTTAACTTTATCGGTAGTTGGACGGACAGCTTTAGAGTTTGGAAATTTAATTACTCTTCCGCGAAATTCACCTGCAATTATTCTCATTATTCCAGCCTCAATACTACGCCTAAAGCTGATGAAAAAGTTAAAATTTTCCTCTGAATTAAATCGTTTTCTTTAATTAAAGGATTTTGTTCTATTTTTTCAAATGGATTAACGCGTAATAAGTTTACGTTTAATTTTGTACGAATTTGTTCAATAATATTATCGGAAATCGAATCGGTTATTACATAAGCTTTATGAATTAACTGTGAATCAATTCCAATTTGGTTTATACTGTTAAAGCCTTCCGAAACTTTAGGAATAAGTTCGGAAATATTATTATAATTAAGGGTTTTAACATAAATAGGTGATGATCCCTCTAAAACAATAAAACTAATACTCTCTTCATTAACAAAAAGGCTTATTGAATTTTGAAGTTTATTAAAACCGGGATCGGAAAATATCAATAAATTACCGGTTAAATGAACATTATCAATAAATTTAATTGTTAAATTATTTTTAATAGCAAATTTATGTAAAATTTTTAATATCCGTTTTTCAATGGCGTAAACAATAATTCTGTTTTTATTTAATAGACTGCTGTCATCAATCTTAATAAAACGCAATGCAAAATCAGACGCGTATAATTTGGGAAATAAAACTGAAAATTCCCATTCAATAAGACCCTTTAAGTCAGCGTCAATTAAAGTATTATCATACGGCAGCGAAATAATTTTAAAGAAATCGTAAGGAAGGGAAAAAGAAACAATATTACTTTTTAGCGGACTGCGTAAAATAAGAGAATTAAAAGCACTCTGTAATATGGATACAAATTTTGTTTCCTTAGTTGAGGAATCGATAAAATCCGAAAAGTATTCCTCGTCTACATTTTCTAAATAAAAATCGTTTTCCGAATAATTTACTTCGACAAACTGGAGTTTTGATTTAGAAATATTAAAACCTGCGTTATTTTGAAATAGTTGCATAATTTTATTTTATTCCCATGATGCTGTGTTTTTAAGTGCTTCGTTTAATAAATCACCAATTTTGCCATATCCGTCAGGACATTCGATAACATACTTTGTTCCGATTATAGTTGTTTCTGATACGGTAGAAGTATCGACAGATATTTTATATTGCCTAAAGGATTTTGGAGAACATCTTAAAGAATCGTAAATTTTTGGAGAAAATATAAATTTAGTCAAATTTTTAAATGGAGTTAATGATTCTTTAGAAACTGAATCTATTTTTGAAATACTTTCTATAACAGATTTATCATACTTTAAAAATTTAATTAGATCATCAATTTTATCTGTAAAATTACCATGTTTTTGTTTATATAAAATTTCGGCTTCCCGTAAATTCAACATTCTTAATCTTGATTCTTTTTTATAATATTTTTCAAGATTTACAATCTTATTTGGTTCAATAAATGCAACGTTAACTAAAATATATGATAATATGATAATTATTACATAAAGACCGGCATGTATATACCAAGGTTCTTTGTTTGTATTTGTTTTTTTTACCAAAAAATTCATTCTATTATAACATAATCTCTAAGTTTATTAATTTTTTCTCTGCTTAATCCTTTTATGGCAATTAAATCTAACAAATAATTAATTTTACCGGTTTTAATTCTATAAGCAATAATATCGTTGGCGATTTTTTCGCCAATGCCGGGTAATTTCATTAAAGTGAGTTTATTGGCCGTATTTAAGTTTATTCTCTTAAAATCAGCAGTCGTATTGTCAAATTTTTTTATTGAATTACTTTTTTTATTATTCTTGTTAAGACTACCATCTGTCTTTTTAGAATTATTCCCTTTATGCAACTTCTTTGCAGAAACAGTATCTATCTTTGCAGCATTAAAAAGCGAATCTTCTGTTGAATAATTAAAAATAACCTTTTTTGTTGTTTCAGTGTTCGTAAATGCATAAAAACCTAAACCGGCAATAAAAAGTAAAGATAAAAAAAGTATTACATTGCCTTCTGTTTCAGTAAAGCCAAATTTAATATATACGTTTTTCAGCTTCTTAAATTTCAATATTCTATTTAACTATTAGGAACTTTGATATTTTGCATTTTTTGAAGTTCTTTTAATAATTCTTTTTCTTTAGCATCAACTTTTGACGGTACAAAAATATTAACCCGCACTAATTGATCACCTGCGCCATGCGCATTTAAATGCTGAATTCCTTTATCGCGCATCTTCAAAAATTTGCCGGGTTGAGTACCAGGTTCAATTTTTAATTTTGCTCTGCCGGAAAGAGTTGGAATTTCAACTTCAGTTCCCATTACTGCTTCAGGGAAACTTATCATTAATTCGTAAATAATGTCATCATTGTTACGGGTAAAAAACTCGTGTGCGGCTTCACGGAAAACAACAATAATATCTCCGGCATGACCGCCGTTTTTGCCTGCATTTCCTTCGCCGCGTAATGTCATATAACTTCCGTCAACAACACCGGCCGGTACGTTAATTTTAATTGTGGATTCGTCAAGAATTCTGCCATCTCCCGAACATTTACGGCAAGGATCGGATATAACTTTACCTGTACCGCTGCAATTACTACAGGGAGCAATATTTACAAATTGTCCAAAAAATGAACGTGAAACTTGCCGAATTTCGCCTGTACCATTACAAATTGTACAAGTGTTAAACGATGAACCGTCTTTTGCGCCTGTACCACCGCATGTTGAACAGGTTATATGACGTTTAATTTTTATTTTTTTTATGGTTCCGGCAGCTATTTCTTCTAAAGTTAATTTTAAATTTATTTTTAAATCAGTACCCGGTGTGCCGCCGGTTTTTTGACGTGAACGTGATGAACTTCCGCTATTACTGAAAATATCGTCAAAAATAGAACCGCCGCCACCGCCGCCGCCAAATGCACTGCCAAAGATATCGGAAAAATTACTGAATATATCGTTAATATCACTATATCCGTGGAAGTCTTGTCCGCCGCGTAAGCCATTATGTCCAAATTTATCGTATTTGGCTCTTTTATCATCACTGCTTAATACTTCATAAGCTTCAGCAGCTTCTTTAAATTTTTCTTCAGATTCTTTATCGCCGGGATTTCTATCCGGGTGAAACTGCATTGCTGCTTTTCTATACGCTTTTTTTAATTCGTCTTTTGTGGCTTTTTTATCAACACCAAGTATTTCGTAATAATCTCTTTTACTCATTTTATTCCCTTTGCTAAAATTAGTTCTCTGTTTCTTGTTTAGAACTATCACTTATTGAATTAGATTCTTCCGGTGCTTGAGAAACAATAACCTTTGCATGACGGATAACTTTATCTTTATACATATACCCGGATTCTATCTCTTCCAAAATTGTATTATTGGGAACTTGAGCATTAATCTGCTGTAATAAAGCTTCATGGAAATTAAAATCGAATTGCCTCGCCTTCGTTTCCATCTTTTTAACTCCTTCATCCTCCAGTACTTTAGTAAATTTATCAAAAACCATTTTAATACCACTTAAAAATGATTCGTAATTTTGTGCGTCACCTATGTGTTGAAGTGAGCGCTGTAAATCATCATGTACAGGCAAAATCTTTTTGATGAAATTTTCAGAAGAATACTTGAAAAAGTTAGAAAGCTCGTTTTGTGAACGGCGTTTATAATTTTCAAACTCTGCCAAATTTCTTAGTCTTTTATCCTTTAAATCCGATACTTCGGCAGCAAGTTCTTTATTTTTTTGTTTAAGAGAATTAAGTTCATTTTGTAAATCTGCCACTTTTTGAGCAAAATTTTCGCCGTCATTAATATTGTTCTCTTCCTGCTGTGAATTTGCAGTTTTCGACTTATCCGCATCAATAATATCAATGGGGATATTAAAATTTTCAATATTGTTTTTGCTTGAATTTTGATCGTTTACTTCTTTCATACATTAACCTGTATTTATTTATTATCTATTTTGTTTTCAATTAAATTCTTTTGAGTTCGATTGATAAAAGCTCGGCAATATAAATTATTGCGGCAATTGATTTGGAATACTCCATACGTTTAGGGCCAATAACTCCAAGTATTCCCGCGTTATCACCAATTCTATAATCTTTAACAATAAAACTATAATTGCTGAATAATTCAATTTGATTTTCAGATCCAATGGAGACAGAAAAAGAGCCGCTTTCTTGTCTTTTACTATCCATAATGTGAATAATAACATCTTTATTTTCAATTAATTCAATAATACTTTGGAAGTTGCTTAAATCGTCAAAACCGGGTTGTTTTAAAATATTTTTTGCTCCGGTAATAAATGCTTTATCCGAATAACTAACATCGGAAAATATTTTATTTGCCGAATCGATGAAAAATCGTATAATTGGTTTATATTTATCTAACGTAACATCCTTAATTCTTTCCTGAAATGTATTTTTTATTTCGGAGAAGGAAAGATTTGTAAGCCTTTCATTTAACAATTGTTGTATGGCCTCAATATGATCCTGAGCCATTTCATTATCAAGTTCCATTGTAATAGTTTTTACCAATCCGGAACGGATACTTAAAACCACTAAAATTCGAGTAGCTGATAATTTTACAAGCTGAAGTTTTTCTAAGATAGCAGACGAAAACCTTGGAAACGTAACACAGGCAAGTTGATTTGTAATATCGCTTAATAAAAAAGAGGTCAACTTTAATAATTCTTCGGTTTCTGTAACTGCGTTTTCAAAACTTGATGAAATGATTTGCTTTTGTTTGTCTTCCAGCTCAGATAGTTCCATTAATGAATCGACATAAAGCCTATAACCTTTATCAGTTGGTATTCTTCCGGCGCTTGTGTGTGGATGGCCTAAAAAACCGGTCTCTTCCAAATCCGCCATAATATTTCGTATTGTGGCCGGTGAAAGCCCTAAATCGTATTTTTTTGCTATATTACGCGACCCAACCGGACTTGCGGTCAAAATAAATTGATGAATCACATTACGGAGAATGGCTTTTTCTCTATCGCTTAAATTATAGCTTTCCACTTTTCACAAAAGAAATTATTATACAACTTTAAAATATACCAAAAAAAACATAAAATTGATATATAAAAAACTAGGTAGCGTACTAGTTATCGGTTGCTTTTTTGGGTAAAATTAAAGAATTTTTTAACCAATCATTGGATTTCAATTTTACCGAACAAAGTTCTAAAGGAGATAATCCATTGCACTTCCTTCTATTACCTCTACAATCAGTATATGCTCTAAATCTTATATAATTAATATACAAAATTAAATAATTAAAAGCTGTGTTGGCTGTCTGGAAGCCTTCAATGGTTTTTAATCTTCTTTCAATCTGTTTGTTTAGATTTTCAGCTCTATTATTTGTTTTTTGTATCGTGCTATCTTTTTGATGAGTTAATAAGTTTTTAATATGCCTGTCAATAAATTCTATTAACTTAGGATACTTTTGCCCATACCCCTCCTTTATATTTAACATAATTAATTCGCTGTCCTTTGAATTTGTAGAATAAAACAAGCTTTTAACTATATCACGGGTCTTTTTTTTCTCCGTGTATGATTCTATTAATTCTTTATTCTGCTGAACTAAATCACCTAATGCTTTTTTTTGCTTAAAATATTCCCTAATTACAGGCCTATATTCTATTATTACTTCCACAGCAGCTAATGCATGTTTAATACATTTTTGGTACAATACTTTTTCACCATATACTTTTGCTACTGATTTTATAAGCATTATATCAAGATCAGTGGTTATTGATTTTGCCGGATACTTTAGAACTTCTTTTATAAATAAGAAAAAGTCATCATATTTGTTTTGTCCGGCTTCTCCCCAAATTAATTCGTAATGGACAACATCTCCACTGCTATCAATGGCTACTAAAGTTAAACATTTCTTACCATGTATGCTTATATATTTATCATCTATCGTTAAGTTTCCTTCCCAACTTGGTGAAAAATCTGATTTTATTCCCAAACTTGATTTCGCCTGTTCGGCTATTTCATTTACAATTTCACATACTTTACTTGGAGTAGTATTTATAGAGAATTTTTCTCTGATCCGTTTTGAAATCACTCGACAACTCATTCGTTCTTCAAAATGCATTCGGGCTATTTCGATTTTTACCTGAAAACTATATCTTTGTTTTTTTTCATCTCTTTTGCTGAATGTTTTCCCACATTCATTGCACTTGTACCGTTTTACCTTGCGTACCGTTTTTCTATGGAAGTTTATTGGTACAATTTCCCTACGACCGTTCTTTTTTGTACTCAAACTATTACAATAAATACAACGCATTTTTCGCCTTTTTTCTGGTTGCATTCCCCGTTTTCTCGAATTTAGTGAGTGCGCAAACTTACTAAATTCTGTATCTTATTGCTACATAATATTTTATAGCTGTTTTAGCAACCGATAAGTAGTACGCTTAGAAAAACTATGCCGAAAAGTTAAAGAAATATAATCATTGTACAAAAAAAATAATTGAAGAGTTTCATTTTTTCATATAATAAGGTTATCTTTAAAACATCAAAAATCAAATATGAGGCTGAATTGGAAAATACATATAAGGCTGCCGGAGTGAATTTAGAAGCAGGGGACGAAACAGTAGAAAGAATTAAAATATTGGCAAAATCGACTTTTAGTAAAAATGTTTTGTCCGGTATTGGTCATTTTGGTGCTTTTTATGAGTTGGATTTTATAGGGTATGAAAAACCCGTATTGGTGTCAAGTGTTGATGGTGTAGGTACAAAACTTAAAATTGCTTTTTTGATGAATAAACACGATACAGTTGGACAAGATTTGGTAAATCATTGTGTAAATGATATTGCTGTTTGTGGTGCTAAACCCTTATATTTTATGGATTATTTGGCGGTTGGGAAACTTTTTCCCGATATAGCCGAACAAATTATTAAAGGATTTTCGATAGCCTGTATAGAAAACGAAGTATCGTTAATTGGGGGCGAAACCGCCGAAATGCCGGGATTTTATGATATTAACGAATATGATATTTCGGGTACTATTGTTGGTGTGGTTGATAAAACAAAAGTAATTGACGGAAAAAACGTTAAATCGGGAGATGTTTTAATCGGGTTTAAATCAGTTGGATTGCATACCAATGGTTATTCGCTTGCACGCAAAGTTTTATTAGAAAAATATAAAGTTACGGATAATGTAGATTTGTTTGAAAATAACATTGGAGCGGAATTATTAACGGTACATAAATCGTACTTAAAATTAATTACCCTGTTAAAAGATAATGTTGAAATTAAAGCATTTTCGCACATCACGGGCGGTGGAATTATAGGAAATACAAAACGGGTTACTCCTAAAGATTTAAAATTAATAATTGATTGGAATGCCTGGGAAATTCTTCCTATTTTTAAGTTGATTAAAGAAACCGGTAATATCAGCGATATAGAAATGCGGCAAGTATTTAACTTAGGTATAGGTTTAATTGCCATTGTTGATAAATCAAAAGTTGATAAAGTTTTGGAATTATCCAATTCAATTAATGAACCGGCAATTGTAATTGGGGAAGTAGAATAATTTAATTTGATGATATGATGTTTTTTTTACATTTTATTTAGCAAATTCTGTAAAAATTAAAAATAGGAATTATTATGTTTATAGATACGCATTGCCACTTATTTTATCCCAATTTTAATGGTGAAGTTGATAAAATTATTTCGAATGCGGTTGATGTTGGAGTCAGTTATATACTTGTTCCGGCAACAGATATTGCATCATCAATACAAGCACTTGAATTAACAAATAAATATCCGTTTATTTATTCTGCTGCCGGCGTTCACCCGCACGATACTAAAGGTTGGGACGGAAGTATGCTTGAAACAATAAATCACATTGCACTAAACAATAAAGTGGTCGCAATTGGAGAAATTGGATTAGATTATTATTACGATTTTTCGCCTAAGAATGATCAATTAAAAGCTTTTGAAGACCAGCTAAATTTAGCACTTAAACTTAAAATGCCTGTTATTATTCATAACAGGGAAGCTGATAAAGACATAATGGATATTATGAGGAAATATAAGGGTACTGGGTTGCGTGCTCAATTTCATTGTTTTACAGCTTCATTAGCCGATGCACAAGAATTGATTGAAATGGGGCATTATATATCGTTTACTGGAAATATTACTTACGCAAAAGCTGATAGTTTACGTAAAGTTGTAAAAGGAGTTGATCCTAAAAATATTTTACTTGAGACTGATTCTCCTTTTTTAACTCCAGTTCCGTTTAGAGGACAAAGAAATGAACCGGCGCATGTAAAACTAGTGGCTCAAGCTATTGCGGAAATACATAATTTGTCAATTGAAGAGATTGCACGTATAACTACAGAAAATGTTTTTAAATTATATGGAATTGGAAAAAATGCCTGAATTAAGTTACACTTATCAAATTCATAATTCACTGTATATTAATGTTACCAATAGATGTAATGCTGATTGTGTGTTTTGTGACAGAAAAGGTGAAGCTATTATTGCCGGATATAATCTTAAAATGAAAAAGTCCGAAGAACCTGATGCTAAAGTATATATTGATGAAATAGGAGACCCTAAAAATTACGAATCAATTGTATTTTGCGGTTATGGAGAACCAACTATACGCTGGAATGTAGTAAAAGAAGTTGCAAAATATGTTAAAGAAAATGGCGGCTCTACCCGTATGAATACGGATGGTCATGGAAGTTTTATCAACAAACGCGATATTACTCCTGAGTTAAAAGGTCTAATAGATGTTGTTTCTATTAGTCTTAATTCGGTTAAAGCGGAACAATATGCAAAATTAATGCGTGTTGATGAATCGTTACACACCGAAATGATAAACTTTGCAAAAAGTGCAAAAAATTACACCCATGTTGTTATGTCAATTGTTGGATTAAATGAAGTAGATGCAGAAGTTGCTAAAAATTTTGTAATAAATGAAATTGGTGTAGATTTTAGATTAAGAGAATATTTCTAATTAAAAGTGAGTGACTTATGAAAAGAATGGCTATGGTTTTATTTCTAATGATTCAAACTTGTTACGTTTTTGCACAGACTGAAAGCGATTATGTAAAAGCAAAACTGGATAGTTTGGTAAATGTGGATTATTTTAAAACGTGTTTAGTATCGGTTGATGCTTACGATTTGACGACTAATACTCCAATTTATAGTGCAAATGAAAAATATTTATTAACACCGGCATCAAACGAAAAAGTATTAACAACAGCTGCCGGATTATTATTTTTAGGTGAAAATTATAATTTTTCGACATCAGTATATTATACCGGCCAAATAAAAGATTCTGTTTGCAGCGGTGATCTTTATTTTGTTGGCGGAATGGATCCTGATTTTACCAGTGCAGATTTGTCTTTTATGGTAAAAAAAGTTAAAGAATTGGGAATTAATAAAATTGCGGGAAATGTTTACGGTGATGTTTCAGCAATGGATTCTGTATTTTGGGGAGCCGGCTGGATGTGGGACGATGACCCATCAATGGATTTCCCTTATCTTTCACCGCTTATTATTAATGATGCAAGTGTAAAAATATCTTATCAGCCCGGTGAATTAGGAAAAGCCCCAATTGTTGAAGTGACACCAAAATCATCGTATTATTCTATTGAAAATAATGCAATTACAAGTTCGGAAAAAGGTAAAAGATTTTTTGTTACACGCGATTGGCTTAACAGAAATAATAAATTTATAGTCGGCGGAAATATGAAAGTTGATTCGGAACCCGACTATGAGACAATAAATTTATATAACAGCGCGGCTTACTTCTTAACATTGGCATGCGAGGAATTAAATGCTCAAGGTATCAAAGTTCCAATAATTGTAAAAACCAAAGCTCTTCCAATTGAAGCTGAACATATTTATACTTTTGATAGACCATTTGGCCAAGTTATTGTAAATTTAAATAAAACAAGCGACAATTTAAGTGCCGAAATGACTTTGCGTGCAATGGCATTAAAATATTATGGCAAACCAGCTTTGGCAGAAAACGGGGTAAAACTAATTGATAGTTTAATTGTATTATCCGGAAAAAATCCAAACAATTATAGTATAGTTGACGGTTCGGGTGTTTCGCGTTATAATTTATTAAGTGCTGAATTGTTAAATGGTGTTGTAAAGTACATCTATCAAAATAATCCCGATTTGTTCAAAATACTTTATAATTCTTTTCCTGTTGGTGGTGTTGACGGAACCTTACGCAGCAGAATGAAAAATAAAACAGTATTTTCAAATGTACACGCTAAAACCGGAACACTTTCGGGTGTCAGTTCGTTAACCGGTTATATGAATACAAAAAATGGACATATACTTTCATTTTCAATTATAACACAAAATTTTGTAGGCAGCGCTTCTAAAGTAAGAACTTTTCAAGATGAAATATGCGAAATATTATTTAACATAAATTGAGAGATTAATGAAAAAATACAAACAGTTTAATATTTATACAACACCATACGACCCTGAAACTTTAAGCGGGTTTTTGTGGGAACTTGAAATAGGCGGATTTTTGGATAATGATATTTTTGCTACAATATTTGCCGGTGAAAAATCGAATTTATCTAAAGCCGAAGTTGAAAGTATGCTTAATAAACTTGTTGAAGAGAAATATATTGATAGTTACACAGTTGAAGCTGAAGAACATGAAGAAAAAAATTGGAATGAAGAGTGGGAGAAAAATTTAAATATTATTCGTGTTACAGACAGAATAGTAATTAAACCTTCAACCAAAGAATTTACTCCAAAAGAAAATGATATTGTAATTACTATTGATCCCAAAATGTCGTTTGGAACCGGCGAACACGAGACAACAAAAATTGTTTTAAGTTTACTGGAAAAATATATAAAACCGGGTATTAAAGTTTTAGATGTAGGAAGCGGTACTGCGGTTTTGGTTATTGGAGCTGTAAAACTTGGAGCAGCATCCGGTGTGGCTTTGGATAATGACGACTGGTGTTCGCTTAATGGTAATGAAAACACAATATTAAATGGTGTTGATGATAAAATTAAAGTTGTGTTGGGCGAACTTGGTGATTTGGCTGAAGATAATTTTGATTTGATTTTAGCTAATATCAATAAACCTATTTTACTTGATATTAATGAATTAATTAAACAAAAAGTTACCCCAAACGGAATAGTAATCCTTTCGGGTCTTTTGATTACAGACGAGGAAGATATTGTTGCTGCTTATCAAAAGATTGGCTTTAAAGTAATTGAAAAAACAACAATGAATGAATGGATGGGGTTAGTTTTAAGCTGTTAATAAAAACCCTGATTTTGCATTAGAAAGTAATGGAATTGATATTTGTAATGTAATAAGCCAAAAAGTGAGTAAAAGAATCAGGGCTGAAGCCCGTTATATTTGTTTCGTCAGCCCCCAGCATAAAGAGACTGTGTTAAAATTGGGGAATGGCACGTTTTCTGTTAATTTTCATTATCGTTCACTATTGTTATGCTTGGGTTAAAACCCAATATTTTCTTTTCCCAGATCCCCAGCTTAAAAGCTGGGGTTATTAAAAAACCTTCTAACTTATTGTAATAACTTTAGTTATAGCTTTACTATTCCCATACAAGCACTTCGGAGAAGTGCCATGTTTGTAATAACGCGCACCCCACCAACCACCAGCACGGCAGAGCCGTGCCACCTTTGGATATATTATCCCCAATTTTCACACAACCTGTAAATGCTGGGGTATTTAAACGGGGAAGGTTAATAACGTAATCTCATAATCTATAATATGTTGCAAGGATTTTAAATAACCACGTCCTTTACAGACTGTGTGAAAATTGGGGATAATAAAACATATGGGGATTATAAAAAAGAAGATGTAATTCCCCGCTATAAAGTTGTATAAGTCGTTATAAAATAGTATATTAGCATATCAATAAGGATAAATAATGGCTATTATACAAGGTACACCAAGAGATGCAATAAGGATTAGTTATTGCTTGGAAGATGAAATTGGAGAAGCAAATCCAGTACGAATAATAGAATTAATAGTTGAGTTAGTATATTATTCTTGTCCCGAAATATTTAACGTAATAGATAATACAAACGAAGAGGCAGGAAGAGCCAAATACCCGGCAAGAGCGATGGCGAAATTATTGTTATATTGCTATACACATAGAATAAAAGGTTCAAGAAAAATAGAAGAAGAATGTTATCGAAATATAGACCTAAGATGGTTAATGAACGAAATGACACCGGATCACTGGACAATAGCTAAGTTTAGAAGAACAAATGGAAAAATAATTCTACAGGTTAAACAGAAACTGACTGAAATATTAAAAAACAAAGGATATATTAGCGGTAAAGAAATAGTAATAGACGGAACAAAGGTAAAAGCATATACAGGAAAGAATTATAATAATAGAGAAGAGATAAAAAAGTTTTTAATAAAGAGCGATAAAGAACTAAAAGATTTCATGGAAGAGTTAGAAAAAATTGATACAGTAGAAACCGGATTTAACCAAGAAAATGAAGCACTAAAAAAGAAAACAAAAGAATTAGAAGAAACAATAAGAAGGCAGGAAATAATATATAACCGATTAGTAGAAAACAATAAGAAATGGGAAGCTAAAACAGATCCGGATGCCGGAATGATGTTAAGTAGAGACGGAATAATTCCGGCAGTAAATGTACAAATGATGGCAGAGCCAATAAATCATTTAATTATAGATAATTTAATTACCTCAAATGAAAATGATGAAGGAATGTTAATACCGACAATAGAAAAGGTAGAAGAAACGCTTCAAGAAGAAGTAAAAACATCAATAGCCGATGTTGGATATTATAGTGTGGCGAATTTAGTTGCAGTAAAAAAGAAAGAAGGATTAAGATGTTTTATGCCCGTTAGGAGAAAAAAAGAAGAGGAAATAAAATTTACTTATAATGAAAAGAAGAAAATCTATATATGTTCAGAAGGAAAAGAGTTAAGATTATCTCAAAAAAACATGACAATAAGAGAAGCAAAAGTAGATAGATACAAAGGAATATCATGTATAGGATGTCTTAAAAGAGAAATATGTACAAAGTCAAAAACGGGAAGACAAGTAAATAAATATCATGAAGAAGAAGAAGTAAAAAAGATGGAAAACTTAATTGAAAGTCCGGAAGGACTGGAAAAGATGATAACAAGAAAATGTACGATTGAACATATATTCGGAACGATAAAAGTATGGATGGGCAAGATACCGCTCCATCTTCGGGGTATAGAAAAGATACAAATTGAAATAGATATCTGGCAGATTGTATACAACTTAAAACGGATGACAAACATAGAGGGAGTGGTGGGCCTATTAAATTTAATGAAAGGAATTATGAATGAAAACGAGGTAAAAAAACAGTTAAAGACCACCTAAAACAGGTCTTTTTTTGCTTTTTTGATCAAAAATCGATATTTTTTGAAAAAGTTTTAGAAAATAAATTTATAGATGTATTTATTCCCCGTTTGGGATGGTTTTATTGGAAAAAGCAAAAACTTAATTATCACACAGCCTGTTTAGGGCATGGAGAATAATAACCGCGCAATATGGCCTTTAGGCCTGATTTGAAAATATTTTTGTTAAAATATGCAGCCCAAAATAATTTAATTTACATAGATATAATAAATACAATTATATATTCCATAACCATATATTAATAAAGTGATTACAGAATATAAAAATATCTACCGCAAAATTTGGGATAAAAAGATTGGTGAAAATAAAAAAGGAAATAGCATAAGCTATTTCCTTTTTGCGTTAAAGTGGGAAAACTATTAAATATTATTTTTCTCTTTGTACCATTCCGATGTTTCTTCCAACATTTTGTTTAATCTGTTAACCAAATTATGCGGATCGGTTAACGAACCGTCAAGCAACATTGCTGATTCAAAAAGTTGTTCAACTGTATTTGATATGTAGCTGTCTTCGGCATTTGATTTAAATATTTTTAATAAATTTCTAACCAATTTATGGTCTTTATTTACTTCAAATATTTTCTTTTGAACTGAAGTATCTTTATTGCTCATGCGTAATATTTTTTGCATGGAAGAACTCATGGAATCATCGGGATTTACCAAACATGACGGGCTGCCGGTTAATCTTTTTGATTCTTTTACATCTACTACCCTATCGCCAAGAATGGTTTTAATTTTGGCAAGTAAACCATCAAATTCTTTTTGTTCGTCTTTACTTAAAGATTCAACATTAGTTTTTTTCTCAACAACGTCATCTAATTTTTCCATTTTACCAAGGTCTGCGGCTTCAACGGATTTGAATTCAAAATCTTTAAATTTGCGTAAAGAAGAAACAACAAATTCATCCAAAGGATCGTAAAAATATAAAACTTCAACGCCTTTACGTTTGAATAATTCAGTATGGGGATCGCTTTCCAACGCTGCACGAGTTGTACCCAATGCAAAATATATTTCTTTTTGGTCTGCTTTTAAGCGCGATACGTAATCTTCTAATGAAATTAATTCATCTTCGGTACTGCAAATTGATGAATTAAATCTTAACAAATTACTGAATTTCTCTTGGTTGCTATAATCACCATATCCAAGTTTAAATACTCTTCCGTGTTCTTTAAAAAACTCTAAATAAGCGGCCGGATCATCTTTAGCTTTTTTTGTTAAATAAGATAAAATTTGACCGGTTATATTATTGGCAATTTTTGTAAAAATAATATTTTCCTGTAAAGATTCGCGTGCAATATTTAATGGTAAATCTTCGGAATCGACAACACCTTTTACAAAACTTAAATATTCGGGTAATAACTCTTTTGTTTTATGTTGTATTAAAACTCTTCTAACATATAAATCCAAACCGTAGTTATCGCGTTGGAAGCCAAAAAAATCAACATTCTTTTTAGGTATAAATAATAACGAATAAAACTGAATAGGTGCATCTACCGAATTGTGAATAATGTCATTTGGCTCTTCACTATCATAACTTAAATGTTTGTAAAACTCGGCATATTGTTCCTTTGTTACCGAAGATTTTGGTTCGCGCCAAATTGCGGTTAAAGTATTAATTTTTTCATTTTCAACATAAATGGGGAACGAAATAAAACTTGAATGTTTTTTAATGATGCTTTCAATCTGCCATTTTTGAGCAAATTCTTTTGCGTCTTCTTTCAAATAAACGGTTAATTCAGTACCGCGTGATATATCTTCACTAAGTTCATTTATTTCGTAACTGCCAAGACCATCCGATTTCCATTCGTACGATTTTGAATCTTTGCTAAATGATTTGGTTTTTAATACAACTTCTTTTGCAACCATAAATACGGAATAAAAACCAACACCAAATTTACCAATTATATTACTTGCGTCAGCTTTACTTTCTTTTAGCTGCTGTAAAAATTGAGCAGTACCCGATTTAGCTATTGTGCCTATGTTTTCAATTAACTCTTCTTTAGTCATACCTATACCGGTATCGCGTATTGTAAGAGTGTTTTCTTTTTCGTCAAATTTAATAGTGATATCTAAAGGTAAATCGTTATCAACTATTTCTGTTCCTCTTATGGATTCAAATCTTAATTTATCCAATGCGTCACTTGAATTAGAAATTAATTCGCGTAAAAATATTTCTCTGCTGCTGTACAACGAATGTACAAGAATATCTAATAATTGTTTTACTTCAGCTTTAAATTCAAACTGCTGTGCAGTTTTATTTGTTTCACTCATTTAAGTACTCCGTTTTTATTTCTAATATAAATATTTATTTTCTAAGTTGTGCCAATTGTTCAAAAAGGTCAAGTTCTTGTTTTGTTAAATTTTTTGGCAATTTTATTAATATTTTTACAAACAGATCACCCTTTTTGTTCTCGTTTTCGTAATCCGGCATTCCCATACCGGGTATTCTTAATGTTTTACCGGAATCAATCCCTTGTGGTATTGCAATGTTAATACGTTTATTATCTAAAGTAGTTATCGTTTTTTTGCCTCCAAATATAGCAGTATATAAATCTACTTCCAAATCATAATACAAATCTTTATCTTTCAAAATATATTTGGGATTGTCCAATACTGTAACATTTAAAATCAAATCGCCATGAACTTTACCTCTTCCCGATGGCCTGCCCTGCTTTTTTAACCGCAGCTTTTTGCCTGTTGTTATTCCTTTTTTTATTGTTACCTGTAAAAGTTTTTCGTTGGATTTTATTTGTTTTGTGCAGCCGGTATATGCCTCATCAAGAGATAATTTTATGTCCAATTCCACATCAAGATTAGCGGCCTCAGTTTCAAATGTTGTTTTGGGGGCTTCTTGCTGCTGATCAAATATTCCCGACATAAACGCTTTGAAAAAATCGGATGTGCCGCCACTGCTAAAAAAATCACCTGCTCGATTGTTGGTGTTTCGGGCTCTGGATCGGCCGTACTGCGAGTTTTTAAACCAATCGTTAACATTGCTGTAATCTTGCGATTGATATTGTCCCCATCCGTTGGAAACATTATCGTATTTTTTTCTTTTTTGAGGATCGCTTAAGACCTCGTTTGCTTCACTTATTTCTTTAAATCTATCTTCGGCAGCTTTGTTTCCCGGATTTTTATCGGGATGAAATTGTTTGGCAAGTTTTCTAAACGCTTTACTAATTTCATCTTGAGTAGCGTCTTTTTTTACTCCAAGCACATCGTAATAATTTTTAAATTGCATAAGTGAACTCTTATTTTTCAATTGTTTAAAATAACTAACGAGAGAAAGTTAACTTTCTCTCGTTAATTGTGCAAGAATTAAATTAATTTACTTTAATTTCTAATTCTTTTGGCTTAATTTCTTCAGCTTTTGGAATTGTAACGGAAAGCTGGCCATTCTTAAAATCTGCCGTAATTTCATTAAGTTTAATTTCTTTTGGTAATGTGAAAGAACGGTAATATTTGCCATAAATTCTTTCAACGCGGTGATAAGTTGTTTCTTTTTCTTCTTTTTCTTGTTTTCTTTCACCGCTTACACAAAGCTGGCCATTATTAAAAGAAATCTTTACATCTTCTTTTGCTACACCCGGAAGATCAAGTTTTAAGAAAAAATTATCTTTATCTTCGGTTATATCTGTTAAAGGAGACCAAACTGCATTTTCCAACTCCTCATCAACTTCTTTTTTAGGAAATCCAACTTTGTTTTCGAAACTGTTAAACAATCTGCTTATTTCTCTTTCAAAGTTTAACATGTCTCTCATCGGGTTAAATCTTACTAGTGTCATTTTTATATCCTCCAAAATGTTTATGTTTATTTTTTGTTTTATTAATCTTTGTTCTATAATAAACAACCCTCGTGCCAAAATATTATAATTAACGTAACATATTAAAATATAATGAGTTATGGAAATAATTGGCGATATTATAAAATATGTCAATATGGCCGGACGTGTGATAAAATGGCAAAGGAGTTTTGTGAATGCGACAAAATAACATAGGCCGTGCCGTAATGGCTTATATTTATTACAAATTTTTATTCGTTTTTATTGTCTAATATTAAGTAAGGTGAATAGTTGTAATAAAATAAAGAATAACAATTGTTAAAATGATAATTCCTAAACAAAATATAACTGAGATAGAAATTCAAATACTCACTAATTTGGTGTTTGTATTTATCATCACAAACTTTATATTGATTTTGGATAAATAATTTAGCTAATTTTAATATTCATAAAATAATCTTTTATACAATGAAAAAATTTACTTATCCGTTAGTTGCGCAAATAATTTACCGTTATGCAAACATTTTGGTATCATTTATTTTATTTACGCAAATATTTATTTTTATTTTGGCACCAAACAAAAATTGGTATTATCTATTTTTTGTTATCATAAATTTATTGTTGGTTTTTTTTATTAACAGATTTTATTACAATAATTATAAATATTTCCCCTATTGTATAGAAATTGATAAGAAAAAAATGATATGTTCCAATTTTGCAATTAATAATAGAAAAATTGAAATAAAATTAAAGGATATAGAAACAATAACAGGGGGGATATTTAGCAGCAAACCTACCATTGCAATTTATATCCATTATAACGGTGAAAAAATAGGAGTTAACAGGCAATTAAAAAATTACAACGAATTTTTGACCATGGTTTTAAGCAATGTAAAACAAGATGTATATACTGTATTATTAAACCAGTTAAAAGAAAATAACCAACAAAGAAAAACAAAATAATAAAAACCACGTCTAAATACATTTGATAAATTTTTACTAAAACACAAAACAGATTATCAAAAAAAATATTAAAACCAATTTATGTGTTGGGATTTGTATTTCTAAATAAATTAGTACCAATTAATTCATAAATAAAAAGAATCACCATAAAATTGGGAACTATTACAAAATAAATAAATAGAACATTATAAATTTCTTGTTGTAATTTCGCTAAAATAATTTTATTAGAGGGGTATATTGAAAAAATTAATTGTATTATTGTTGATAATTGGTGCTAATATTTCATTTGCACAATATTATAGTTTAAAAGGGAAAATTTTTGATAAAAACAGTCACGATGGATTAATATATGCTAATATACGAACAGCGGGTCTATCTATTGGTGCTTCAACAAATGCCGAAGGTTATTTTGAGCTAAAATTATTGCCGGGCAAATATACTTTGATATCATCGTTTATAGGTTATATATCCGATACAGTATCTGTTTCTATAAATAATAATGAAAACATTAATATTGCCCTCACTCCGGTTCCAATAAAATTACCCGAAGTTACAGTATTACCGGGAATAAATCCGGCTATTAGAATAATTAAAAATGCAATTGAATATAAAAACAAAAGAGCGGAAAAATTAAATAGTTATGATTTTACCGCATATACAAAAGGAGCTATAAGGACAGATCAGGATATGTCGGTAGGCGGAAATAGTTTATCAATTGGTCTTGGCAGTTCAGATACAACAAAAAATTCGGATTCGACAGCATTACAGATAAACGGAATTCTTGAAAATCAAAGTCGTGGTTATTACAAAAAACCAAACAATTACAAAGAGGAAATAATTGCCCGTAAACAATCCGCCAATTTCCCATCATCCATAAATTTATTAACCGGCGGCAGATTAGTTCAAAATTTTTATACCGATGATATACAATTTTTTGACAGACCGCTGCCAAGCCCTTTAAGCAATAACGCGCTTGATTATTATTATTTTAGAATAGTTGATTCGCTGGCGATGGATAACGATAAAGTGTATAAAATATATTTTGAACCTGAGGAGGAATTTTATCCGGGATTTAATGGATTTATTTATATAATGGATAAAAGTTTTGCTCTTCTAAAGGTTGACGTTTCATTAAACAAAGCTGCAAATACCGCGGGTCTCTTGACAAAAATTAATATTTTTCAGCAATATGTACCTTTTGAAGATGATATATATATGCCTATTGATTACAGGTTGTTTATTGAAGCTAATATTTTGGGACTTGCAAAATTTGGATTTGATCTAAACTCAATTATGTACAATTATACAATAAATAAAGAAATAAACGATGATTTTTTTGATATGGCGGTATTAACAGTTATGCCCGAGGCAGATAAAAAAGATTCGTTATATTGGCAAAATGTTCAAACAATTCCAAATACAATTGAAGAGATTACGGCATATAAAAAAATAGATAGTGTAAATGCAATTCCACGGACATTTTGGGATAATTTTTCATTTCTTTCTTCATATGTAGGAATTAGTGATAATTTTTCTATTTCCGGCCCATTATCAATTTATAGTTTTAATGTGGTCGAAGGCCATTCGTTAAATATGGGATTATTTGGTTACGACTTGTTAGATAAAAGACTGAACAGCAGCATTAATTTTGGTTATGGTTTTTCGGATAAAAAGGTAAAAACAGATTTTGCTAGTGAATATTTTATGGGAAAATACAGAATACATAAAATAAAATTTGCTGCTTATAATAAAAATGAAGTTCTGTTTTCAGAATCTGATGATTATAATGACCTAACCTCTACAATTGCAAGTCTTTTTGGTAAATACGATTTTAGGGACTACTTTGGCCGGAAAGGTTTTAAAACAAGTTTAAGCTCTTTAGTGTTTCCTGTTTTAACTCTTGGAGTTGGATATTTTAATAATACTGATGTTAGTTTAGCTAACAAAACAGACTTTTCGTTTTTTAATAAAAAGAAAAAATATAGGACTAACCAAATAATAGATGATTTACGAATAAATGCTTTAACAGCAATGTTTCAGTTCGATTTTAGAAATTATATTGAAGATGGTTTATATATAAGAAGAGTAAGCAGATCAGGTTTTTATGCTGTTTTTGATGGCGATTTGGTTTACAGTAATAATAAAGTATTAAAAAGTGAAGCCAATTTTAATCTTTATAAATTAAATATTTATGGAAGGCTTAACACCTTTAAATCCGCTAAATTAACATTTAATATTACCGGAGTAAATTCAACCGGTAATGTGCCTTTTCAATATTTATATGCTTTGCCCGGCAACATCGAAGGATCGGGAAAAGATTTTTCTTTCCGCTCGTTAGGATTAGGTGAAGTATATGGAGACCGGGCTGTAACAGTTGGTTTAGAACATGATTTTAGAAACGAACTGTTTAAAATGGCTCATATTCCATATTTCAAAAATTCCGATATAAATTTAAGCGGATATATAAGTGCGGCATGGCTTGATATTAGAAGTAACTCGAAAATATTATTAACAAAAACACCTATTACATATCTTAAACCTTTTTATGAAGCCGGTTTTAGTTTAGGTCACCCATTATTTCCTTTAAAATTCGAATTTACATGGAAATTAAACTATAAAGGAGTAAATAATTTTACTTTTGGAATAAATACCGTATTATTATAGTTTAAATTTTTATTATTAAGGAAATTGATGAAATTAAAGTTATGCGTTTTAGGAAGTACAAGTGCAGGAAATAGTACAGTTGTTTGGAATGATGAATCGGCATTATTAATAGATTGTGGTTTTTCCCCTTCATATATACAAGAAAGTTTTGATAATTTAGGTATCAATTTTAGTAATTTAAAAGGAATATTATTAACACATTTACATAACGATCATCTAAATGTATCATTTTTAAAAATTGCGCATCGCAATAAAATACCGGTTTATGTTCAAAAAAAGATGAAAAGTCTTTTAGAAAAAAGAAAAGATATTTTTAAACATCTGATAGCCGATAATTTAGTTTTTGCTTTTGATGGCGAAGATTTTGCCATATCAAATTTTGGAATACTGGGTTTTGAGGTTCCGCATGATGTACCGGGCGGATGCTGGGGTTATAACATTTTTATGAAAAATGATGTTTCCACTAAAAAAGTTACAATTGCTACCGATTTAGGATATTCAACTGAAACCGCAGTAAAAGGGTTCTTAAATTCCGATTTGATTGTAATTGAATCGAACCACGATGTTACTATGCTTGAAAACTCGAGAAGAAGCAACTGGCTTAAAGAAAGAATTAAAACAATTGGGCACCTTTCCAACGAACAAAGTGCCGATTTAATATACGAAGTATTAGAAAATTCCCAAATTTTACCCAAAGCAATTTTGTTGGCTCACATAAGTCAAGAGTGTAATACTAATTATTTAGCCACAACAACAATGATGAACAGACTTAGAGGAACAAATTACAAAGAGATTAAAGTTGTAGTAACTCATAAAAACACTACAAGTGAAGTTATAACAATTTGATGAGATAAGCTTGGAAACTCTTAAGGGTGAATTTGAAAAATATATATTCTACAACGAATCAAACGGATATTCAATAATTAAACTTACCGGCGGTGCTATAGCCGTTGGTACATTACAAAAATTGAACGAAGGTGATTCCTTGGAATTATTCGGAACATTTGTCACTCATTCCAAATATGGCAAACAATTTAAAATTGACAAGTACAGTATAATTTATCCAACTACAAACGAGGGTATTGTAAAATATTTGGGCTCGGGTTTAATAAAAGGAATTGGAGAAAAGTTTGCTCAAAGAATATACGATTGTTTTGGCGAAAACACGTTGGATATTCTTGAAAATGATATTGAACGGTTAAAAGAAGTTGAGGGAATTGGAACAGTTAAACTTCAATTGATTAAAAAGAGCTGGTCGGAACAACACGAAATACGAAAAACAATGATCTTTTTGCAATCGCATGGAGTGTCGGCAAATCTAGCATTAAAAATATTTAAAATGTACGGTAAAGCCTCCGAAGCGGTGATAATAGATAATCCGTATAGATTAAGTTATGAAATATGGGGAGTTGGTTTTAAAACCGCCGATACCATTGCCCGCAGTTTGGGTTTTGATGAATTCCACGTAAAACGAATTGAAGCAGGAATTATTTATATATTAACTGAAGCCATGAGTGACGGTCATGTTTATTTAACAAAAAATGAACTTATTAATAAAGCATTTGATGTGCTTGGTTATAAACTTGATTATGATGATGGGATGATTGAAAACTTAAAAAACATTAATCAGCTTATAGTAGTTGATGATAAAGTTTACCTTCCTGTTTTATATCATTCGGAAAGGAATATTGAACGGGCTTTGATGGATTTGGCCGGTTCAACTAAAAGCATTACCCCAATTGATGAAAAATATATTGAACTTGTAAAATCAAATTATAGCCAAGAACAGATTAAAGCTATCCGGTTTTCAATTGAACAAAATGTATTAATTATAACGGGTGGACCCGGAACCGGAAAAACTACAACATTACGTGGAATAATAGAGTTATATAAAAAGAAAGAAAAAAAAATATTACTTGCCGCACCTACCGGACGAGCCGCAAAAAGAATGACCGAAATAATAGGGCTGGATGCAAAAACAATTCATAGATTATTAGAATATAATCCTATGGATGGTTCGTTTAATTATAACTCGGAAAATTTATTAAAAACCGATTTGTTAATTGTTGACGAAGTTTCGATGATTGATACGTTTTTAATGTACAACTTAATGAGTGCAGTAGATACAGGTACCACAGTTATTTTTGTAGGTGATGTTGATCAGCTTCCATCAATAGGTCCCGGAAACATTTTGCACGATTTAATTACATCGGGATTAATACCAAGTGTTAAACTTAATCAGGTGTTCAGGCAGGCTGAAGAAAGTAAAATAATTTTAGCCGCCCATTCAATAAATAAGGGTCTTTTACCAAAACTAAACGAAAAAGATACCGATTTAATTTTTATAGAAGAAGAGAATCTGCAAATAACAGCCGAAAAAATCAAGGAATTATGTTGTAATATTATTCCTCAAAGGTATAAATTTAACCTGCGTGAGGATATTCAAATACTTTCACCAATGTACAGAGGGGAGATAGGTGTACATTATTTGAACAATCTTTTACAGGAAACTTATAATCATAATCCGGTTGCTTTTTTATATGGCGATAAACGCTATAAATTAAACGACAAAGTGATGCAGCTTAGAAATAATTACGAAAAAAATGTTTATAATGGTGATATTGGATTTATCCATTCGTATGATAATGAAGATAAAAAAATACGAATTATTTATGAGGGACGTATTGTTGAATATGATTTTACCGAATTAGATGAAATTACTCTTGCATATGCAGTTACGGTTCATAAAAGTCAGGGTAGTGAATATCCCTGCGTTATATTACCTCTTTCTACGGCGCATTATATAATGTTGCAGCGCAATTTATTATATACCGCAATTACAAGGGCATCCCGTTTACTAATAGTAATTGGAACCAAAAAAGCTTTTAGTATTGCAGTTGGGAATAACAAAATTCAAAAAAGAAACTCTTCGTTATTCAAGTATTCCGAAAGACAGCTTATAGAATTTGAAAATTTGTAAGCGGGTTTTAAGTGGACATAATCAAACTGTTAAATAAAGAATATGCCGAACTCTTTTATGATAAGCTTTTGCTTATTTATACTGAGGACACAGATACAAGAAAAAAAGTTCGTACATTAAGCAAGTTATTTAATGAAATATTGGATTCATTATTATCCCTGGAAGTCCAATCGTTCCAAAGTATGCTGGCCAAAATTTTGTTTATTGTTGATAAATACAATATAAAAACCCAAAATGCTGCTTCATTAAGAAATTTGTATTTGTATTTTAATAAAATTGCACGAAATAAAACAAATGTTCCTCAAGCAGCGGAAATTGAGGGAATAATTAATATTATTTCTAATTTTGTTTATAACTTTTCGGATTGTTCAATTATTAATGAGTTACAAAACCTGCCAGCTTATAAGGGTTTTGAAAAATTTGACGAAACAGCAAAAGAAAACAAATTTGAATATTTATCGGTAATTGTACAAAAAATTACACCGGTTATTAATAAATCAAAAGAATTGTACATTGAATTATTATGTCATTCAATTATAGATGACATAGAACTAACAATTAGAATAGAAAAAGGCAATAATTATAATGATGAATATTTTAATAGTTTATGTTTAATTAAAAAATTATGCAAAATTAATTTTTACAATTTAACTAAAACAGATGACAAACATAATATTTACAAATGCAGCTTAAATAGTTATTTTGTGCTAGAACCTGATTTTTTATTGGATGTTAGTGATATTTCGGGTTGTTTTACAATACAGGGTCCAAATTACAAACTATTTTTTTTAGATAAGTTTATTGGTTCAACATCTTCCGAAGGAACATTACGAGGCAGCTTGGTAAACTCGTTGTTGGATATTAGATTAAAGGAGCCGTTATTAACATTTGATGAACTATTTTTATTGGCCATTGAAGGCAATTTATTAAAAATATCGAAATTTAAACAAGAAACACTTGAAAAAATTAAAACCGAAATTGCATTAAAACATTTTCCTCAAATTGTAAAATTTACAAATGCTTTATTAAAACTAAAAGAAGAAAATAAAAATATAAACATTACAATTGAACCCACTTTTTATTCGGAACAACATGGCCTGCAAGGCCGTTTGGATATATTAATTGAATATGAGAATGATCCGTTAAAAAAAGAAATTGTAGAGCTAAAATCGGGTACCCCGCCGCAAAACGGGGCATGGGTAAATGACATGATGCAGGCAGTGGGATACGATTTGATGCTGCAAAGTGTGTTTGGTAAAGATCGAAAAGGATCAAATAATATTTTGTATTCCGCCTCACCCGAAAAAACTTATCGAAATATAATAAGAAATACCGATTATGAAATTAACTTTTGCAAAGTTCGTAATTTAATTATATGTGAAATATTTAATCAGGCTACAGGAAACTTTAAATTATTAGATTTAATTACAATTGATAAATTTGGTCTTTACCCAAAATATTCTGTTGAAAATATTAGGAAATTTGAAAGTGCTTTTAATTCCAATGATAGTTTGGAAAGGAAATATTTTACAACTTTTTTACAGTTTACATGGAATGAATTAATTGCCGTAAAGCTTGGAACAAAACAGGAAAATAAACAAAACAGATCGGGTTTTTGTTCATTGTGGACTGATTCGATTGAGGAAAAAATAGAAAATAATTCTATTTTGCCGCATTTAGTTTTTGAAAAATACGATAATTCCGCAAAAGAATTTTCTTTTAAATATAACGGAGAAAATTCAAATTTTAGAGATAATGATATTGGAATAATTTATAAACATAAAAACGAATATCTAAATCCGTTAAAACAGCAGATATTTAAATGCGCCATTAAAAAAGTATCTTATGACGAAATTGTAATTTCGCTCCGAAATAATCAGTTAAACAACAATATTTTTAACTCAACGGAGGAGTACTTTATAGAGCATGATTTATTTGATAATAATTATTATTCAAATTTTCGGTCATTGTTTAATTTTATTCAAAACGACAGAGGAAGAAAAAAAGAACTTTTAGGAATGAGCAATCCTACTAAAGAAAAACATATTTATAACAATCATATTATTACCGGCGATATGTTTAATTATGTAAAAAAAGCGGCTTTAACGGATAGATATTTTCTTCTGCAAGGACCTCCCGGAACCGGAAAAACATCTTCTTTTTTAATAAAATATCTGGATGAAATTCTGTTAAATGAACAAAAATGTGTTTTAATTATTACTTTTACAAATAGAGCATTGGAAGAAATAATTAAACATTTAAAAAACACCAAATACAATTTTACTTTGTTTTCAAGCTCAAGTGATGAAGAATACTCTTTTAAAACAAAATTAAAAAACAACTTTAACACCGGATTAAAATTTAATGAATCACAAATCTGTTTAACAACATCCTTGTCATATCTTTTATATTCAGAGGAAATAAATTATCATTTTAATATTAATACAGTCATTATTGATGAAGCTTCGCAAATTTTAGAGCCGCAGATTATTGGAATTATATCCGGTTTTGAAAAATTTGTATTAATTGGCGATCAAAATCAGCTTCCGGCAATTTCTGTTCAGGATAATAAATTCAGCAGTGTTAATGATGTTGATCTAAATAAAATATTTGTAAAGTCGTTAACTGATTCATATTTTGAACGATTATTTAAAATTTGCCAAATTAATAAATGGTTTGAACATTTTGATACCCTGAAAATCCATTATAGGATGCATAATAGTATTGCGGAGTTGATAAACGAAAATTATAATAAACAGCTTGTTTGCGGCAAAAAAGGACAATCTGAAGATACTAATTTATTCAAAAATAATATCCTGTTATCAGATACATATATTTTAAAATCACGAGTTGTGTTTTTTGACGTGGATGCTCCAAATAATTATAGATATTATAAATATTGTAAAGATGAAGCACTTTTAATAAAAATACTTATTACTAAAATTAAAAACAGTATTGATAGTTTTGATGAAAACAGCATTGGAGTTATTACTCCTTGGCGATCACAAATATCGTTAATAAAAAGTATTCTTGAGGGAAATGATTTATTAAATAAAATACAAGTTGATACCGTAGAAAGATATCAGGGCTCGGAAAAGGATATAATATTTCTTTCTTTTGCCGTTTCACATTACTCTCAATTACAAAATTTATATTCATTTGATTCTTTCGGTTTAATTGACAGAAAATTAAATGTAGCATTATCACGAGCTAAGGAATATCTGTTTATTATTGGAAATTCAAGGATATTATCACAAACACCTCATTTTGCAGATTTAATCCAAAATATAAAAACAAATTATACTTATCTTGGTACTGAATTTACCTCCAAAATCCTTGTTAATAATTAATCGGATTATTTAATTTTAGTTGCTATTTGACAAAGATATTAAAAATAGTTAATTTATTTAATTAATTAATATAAACCAATTTTTTTATTAAAAAGTTGTTAACAAGTTCGCTGATTTTTCGATAATATATTATCAGAAAATACCAATTTATTAGATAACGATTGAAATACTTTTTAGAGACAATGAATGGAAAACAGATTCCAAATATATTTTGAAAAATCCGCACACGCCTTTATTCTAATAAAAGACAATAGAATTATCGATTTTAACGAAGCATCAATGAAAATGCTTGGTTATGATAATAAAGAAGAACTGTTAAATAAACATCCTGCAGAATTATCACCACAGTATCAGCCGAATAACGTTCTATCAAGCAAAAAAGCTGAAGAAATGATAGCTCTTACTACAAAAAATGGTAATCATCAATTTGAATGGGTTCATTTAAAAAAGGATAAAACCGAAATCCCGGTTTACGTTATTTTAACATTAATTTCGGTTGATGGCGAAGATATTTTGCATGGTGTATGGTATGATATTACTGAAAGAAAAATAAGAGAAACCGAATTACAACATAATAATGAACTTCATCAAAAATTATTAGCTGCTATTCCTGATTTAGTAGTAATTGCAAATATTGACGGAACAATTAATTATGTTAATGAAAGTGCAAAATTTATTGGAAATTATGAAAAAGGTGAATTAATTGGAAAGAACATGCTTGAACTTATTGCTCCGGATGATGTAAACAGAGCAATAGAAAATACCGGTAAAATGATGCATAGAGCGCTAGGACCAATTGAATATGATTTTATTTCTAAAGATAATAAAATAATTCCACTTGAAATAAATGGGGAAGTTCTTAGAAATTTAGATAATACACCATACGGAATGGTTTATACATGCCGTGATGTTACGGAAAGGAAAAAAGCAGAACAAGCATTAAAAGAAAGCGAACAAAGATTCAAAATTTTGCAAGAAGCCGCATTTGCCTGTATAGTTATACATATTAATGGTATTGTTTTGGAAGTTAGTCAAAGTTTTTGTGATTTATCCGGTTATAAATATGAAGAATTGCTGGGTTTATATTTACCTAATTTATTTATTAATGATTCGAAAAAAACAGTTGAAGATTCAATTGCATGTAATTTGTTAATTCCATATACGGCTCGTTTACAACGAAAAACAGGAATTGATATTGATGTAGAGATATTAGGCCGACAGATTCCATATAATGGGAAATTGGCAAGAGTTGCCGAAATTAGAAATATATCGGAGAGAATAATTACTGAAAATAAATTAAAAGAGTATGCAGCTAAATTAGAAGAGGCAAATAATACAAAAGATAAATTATTCTCAATTATTGCTCATGATTTACGGAGTCCATTTCAAGGATTATTAGGTTATGCTCAAATTTTATCAAGTGATTTTGATCTTTTGGCAAAAGAAGAAATAGTGGATATTGTAGGAAGTGTAAATACATCGTTAAAAAATTTGTATTATCTAATTGAAAACCTTTTACAGTGGTCTAGATTGCAATCAGAAGGATTCAGTTTTAATCCAATTAAAATTAATACTGCCCAAAAATTTAATGCTATAATTCAAACGTTTTCGTTAAACATGCAAAACAAAAAACAAAAAATATTAAATAATATTGATAAAGATGTTATAATTACAGCTGATGAAAACATGCTGAATTCAGTTATTCATAACCTGCTTTCTAATGCAATAAAGTTTTCAAAGGTTGGTGGTTGTATAGTTGTCGAATCTGAAAAGAGCAACAATTGCACAAATATTTCGATTATTGATTCAGGTATTGGTATTAGTCAAATAAACATTAAAAAATTGTTTAAAATTGATCAAAATTTTTCCTCAGAGGGTACTGCAAATGAAAAAGGAACAGGTTTAGGACTGTTATTGTGCAAAGAGATGATTGAATTGCATGGCGGCTCAATTAAAGTGGAAAGCAAAGAAAATTTTGGAAGTAAATTTACATTCAGTATTCCGGTAACTTTTAATTAGGTGAAAAATGAATAATGATAATATAGATGAGTTAAAAACAAATAGAAGTAAAAATTTATTATTTGATAATTATGTAAAAAAAGTGAACAGTTCAACTGCTATTACTACTGATTTTGGAATCTGGGTTTATGATATAAAAAATAATAAGTATTCGGTAGATCCAATATTATATAAAATGCTTGGAGATCCTAAAAATGAGGTTAAAGATTTAACTCTTAACGTTACTCAATGGCGAGAATTAATTCACCCCGAAGATAGATATACTCTTGATGATATTTTGAAACAGTTAGATGAAAACGAACGAGGGTTTTCATTTGAATACAGGATGAAACGTGAAGATAACAAATATGCATGGATTACTACTCATGGAATAGTTGCCGAACGTGATGAAAATGGGGTGGTAACAAAGTTAAAAGGAACTTATTTTGATAATACCGAAAAAAAAGAAGCTGAATTGCTACTACTTGAAAATGAAAAACTGCTTCGTTCTTTATTTGAAAATATGTTGGAGGGAGTTGCACTTCATGAGGTGATATTTGATGATAATGGAATACCAAAAGACTACTTAATCTTAGATATAAATCCAATGTTTACGAAACACACAGGTTTAAGTGAGGAATTGGCTAAAAACAAACTGGGTTCGGAAGTTTATAAATCATATCCGCCTCCTCATTTGGATCTTTTTTCAAAAGTTGCTATTACCGGTAAGCCAATTCAATTCGATACATTTACACCAGCACTAGGCAGGCACTTTCGTGTATCTTGTTTTTCTCCTGTTAAAGATATATTTGCTACAGTATTTCAAGATACTACCGAACAAAAGAAATTAGCAGAAGCATTGGAAAAAAGAATTGTAACATTAACACAACCTCAGGGTGAATTTTCGGAATTAAAGTTTGAAGATGTATTTAATATTGAGGAAATTCAGACTATTCAAGACGCATTTGCAAATGCAACTGGTGTTGCTTCCCTTATAACCGATGCAAACGGAATACCCATAACAAAACCAAGTAACTTTGTAAGGTTGTGCAACGATATTATACGTAAAACCGATAAAGGTCTAAAAAATTGTATGCATTCGGATGCATGCATTGGAAGGTTAAATCCCGATGGTCCAATTTATCAGCCTTGTTTAAGTGGTGGATTGTGGGATGGTGGAGCTAGTATTACTGCAGGTGAAAAACATATTGCAAATTGGCTTGTTGGACAGGTTTTAGATGAAAATCACTCCAAGGAGAATATGGAAAAATATGCTATCGAAATTGGTGCCGATGCTGTTGAATTTAAGAATGCATTAGATGAAGTTCCAATACTTTCTGTTGAAAAGTTTAAAAAAATATGTGACGCTTTATATGTTATAGCTAATCAACTTTCTAAACTGGCTATTCAAAATATTCATCAGGCGCGTTTTATTACCGAGCAGAAAAAAAGTGAGGAAATAATTCAAAAGCAAATTGCTGAACTTGAAGCAAAAAATGCTGAATTGGAACGGTTTACTTATACTGTTTCACATGACTTAAAAAGTCCGCTAATTACCATAAAAGGATTTTTAGGAATGATTGATTCTGATGTTTTAAAAGAACGTTATGACAGAATTCCTAATGATATGAAACGAATAAGTAATGCGGCTGATAAAATGCAAAATTTGCTGGAGGATTTGCTGGAACTTTCACGAATTGGCAGAATAATACATCCCGCATCTCGATTTTCGTTAACTGAAGCGGCAAAAGAAGCTTCCGAGTTGCTATTTGGAGTTTTACATAGCAAAAGTATTAATATGGTAATAGAGGAAAATATGCCGGTTGTTTTAGCCGATAAGCCGCGTATACGAGAAGTAATACAAAATTTAATTGAAAATGCAATTAAATTTATGGGGGAACAAACTAAACCCGAAATTTATATTGGATGCACTCACGTTTTGGATAATCCCACTTTTTATGTTAAAGATAATGGTCTTGGGGTAGAAAAACAATATTTTGGTAAAATATTTGGATTATTTGATAAATTAAATCCCCATTCCGAAGGTACCGGGATAGGATTAGCTATTGTTAAAAGAATTATAGGGCTGCATGGCGGCAAAATATGGGTTGAGTCCGATGGTATTCAAAAGGGGGCCACATTTTATTTTACACTAAAAGAAATTATAACGGAAAACAAGGAGGAATAATATGACAGGAGAAATTTTATCGATTTTATTAATTGAAGATAACGAAGATCATGCTGAATTGGTTGTTAGAAGTTTTGAAGACAATGCCGTAGCAAATAAAATTAAACATTTAAAAGATGGCGAAGAAGCATATAAGTACTTATTTGAAAATGAAGATATGAATGATCCGCAAAAATTACCCAATTTAGTATTGCTTGATTTAAGATTACCCAAAATTGACGGAATGGAAATATTAAAAAGAATTAAGACTTCGGAAAAATTAAAAAATATTCCTGTAGTGGTTTTAACTTCTTCCCATGCTGAAAAAGACCTTGTTTCTGCCTATTCTAATTATGCAAATAGTTATTTAGTTAAACCATTGGATTTTACAAAATTCACCCAACTAATGAAAGATTTAGGATTTTATTGGCTGGGGTGGAATATAAATCCTTATAAAGGCAATTTTTAATAAATGAATGATAAATTAATACTTATTGTTGAAGATGATGATGCCCATTTTGAATTAATTCAAAGACATTTTGAAGATGAATCATCAAGGGTTAAAATTTTTAGAGCTAAATGTATTGCTGAAGCAAAAGAATTTATTTTGCAAAACAAGCCAACATTAATTCTTACCGATTGGAGACTGCCTGATGGTGAGGGAATTGAATTATTTTCGGTTGGAGGTTATTCCAAAAAGCAACCTATAGTTTTAATGACTAGTTACGGCAATGAAAATTTAGCTGTGGAAGCCATTAAACTTGGTGCTTTGGATTATATTGTTAAATCGCCCGAAACATTTAATAATCTAAATTATTTATTACAACGTGCAATGCGCGAATGGGAGTTGTATGTTGAAAAAGAAAATATTCAGTCAGAACTTCAAAAATCGGAAGAAATGTTGCGGGCAATATTTGATAATGCAAAAGATGTGATTTTTATTAAAAATGTTAATTTTGAATATACGGTAGTAAATAATGCATTTATTGAATTGCATCATAAGCCGATTAATGAAATTATTGGATTTACGGATAAAACGGTTTTAAATTCTAATGAGCTCGATTATATTAATAGTATTGATAAACGGGTTTTGAATGGTGAATCAATTGATGAGCAGCATACATTTATTATTAATAATACACCGGTAGTTATCCATGCTGTTAAATCACCCCTTTATAACAAAGACAGTAAAATTATTGGTATTTGTGGAATAGGCAGAGATATTTCGGAAAGAATAAAAGTAGAATCGGATTTAAGAAAACTTTCGCAAGCAGTTGAACAAAGCCCCGCAGGGATAGTAATTACTGATATTTATGGGAACATAGAATATGTTAATCCGAGTCTTGAAGAATTAACAGGGTATTCAAAAAAAGAATTAATTGGAAAAAACCCAAGTATATTAAAGTCCGGCGATAAATCAAAAGAAGAATACAAAATATTGTGGGATATGATTCTTTCCGGCAGCAAATGGTACGGAGAAATGCGGAATATTAAAAAAAACGGCAAGTCCTATTGGGCAATGACTTCAATAGCGCCAATTAAAGATTATAAAGGTAAGATTAATCATTTTATAGGTGTTCAAGAAGATATTACAGAAAAAAAACAATTTGAAAAAGAATTGATTTATGCAAAAGAAAAAGCCGTTAAATCGGAACAATTAAAATCGGAATTTCTGGCTCAGATGTCACACGAAATTCGTACGCCAATAAATTCCTTATTAAGTTTTTCGGGGCTGTTAAAAGCGGAAATTGAAGATGATATTACAGATGATCTGAAAACGATTTTTGAGTATATGGAATTGTCCGGTAAAAGAATTATTCGTACAATTGATTTGTTGTTAAATATGTCGGAATTGCAATCAGGTTCTTTTGAAATAACTCCTCGAAAGTTTGATTTGCAAAATAGGATTCTTCATTTTGTTTATCAAGAAAATATTAACGAGGCCCGCAAAAAAGGATTAAATTTTGATATAATAAATGAACTGAGTGATGGTGAAATTTATGCAGACGAATACAGCACTCATAAGATTATTTCAAACTTAGTTGAAAATGCTATAAAATTTACAACTAACGGTTCTGTAGTTGTAAAAATTAAAACTAATTTTAATGATAAAATTATAATTGAAGTTACTGATTCAGGAATAGGAATATCTGAAGAATATATGAGTGAACTATTTACTCCATTTTCGCAAGAGGAACAAGGATATACGCGCAGATTTGAAGGAAACGGACTTGGTTTAGCGATAGTAAAAAGATACTGTGAATTAAATAATGCGCAAATTGAAGTGGAAAGCAAAAAACATATTGGCTCAACTTTTAGGGTTATTTTTCCAAATAAGTAAAAAATGAGGGTTGTATTTGTATAACATTACTATTTAATTATCTGTTTTAATATCATATTTATAATGTTATAATAAAAAAACCGCAGCATTTATGCATACGGTTTTGAAATTCTTTTTAATTAAAAACAAAAATTCATAATTACTTTAGTGATTCGATAACATCTATTCCTTCAGGCATAGGAAGATAAAATTTAATTGGTAAAATAGTGCCGTCTTTTTTTACTAATTTGTTTACTTTTTTACTTATTAAAACGCTATGTTCAATAAATAAATCGTCCTCAATTATCGAGCCGAAGATATAAGACGTTCCTTTAATGACAATATTTTTGCCCAATATTAAAGGATATTCATCGCTTCCGGTCATATTTACGCTTGATTCAATTCTGCAATTATCACCAATAGTAATATTGCCCTTTACTATATTGTTCCATAATATTTCAACGTTATTTCCAATAATAAATTTTTGATGCGGAAAAGTTGAAAGATGTACATTTTCCCAAATATGAACGTTTTCGCCAAAAATGATATTTCCGGAAACATAAACATTTTTAAGTAGGTTTAAATTATAATTAAGTTTTACGCCTTTACCAATATAAACACCTTTCCCAATTCTAATATCAAGAGGAATTCCTTTGCTATCCATTTCAATAATATCGTTTATCACTGTTTCGTCAATAAAAAAATCATCAGGATCATCAATCTCAATAATATTTTTTATTTGTTTATATGCTATTACTCGTGCAATAGATTCCATTTCCTTTAATACGGATTTGTCATTAAAACCCATAATTACATGCTGCTCAATAGGACTTACGGCAGAAACAGTTAAATTGTTTTTGTTAAAAATCGAAATCAAATCGGTTATATAAATTTCCTTTTGTGCATTATTATTTTCAATTTTTTGAATTAAATTTACTAAATAATTGTATTTAAAAGCATAAACACCTGAATTAAATTCATTATTTGCAATTAATTCTTCTTTTGTGTAGCTAAATGTTTTAGAGCCAAAATTTAATAAATAAGGTTTATCATTTGGCAATTTTAATATATCTTTATGTTCAATAATTTCAATCACTTTCCCAAAATCCGGGCCGGAAGGTTCACCATTAACATCAAATTCTTTTACTCTAATAATTCTTCCGTAATTATTTTCTTCCGATCTTCCTTCATAAAGTCCGGTTAAAACCATCATATCACTTTTAGACTCTTTAAATTTATCTCCAAACATTTTAACGGTTTTATCATCTAATAAGCCCATATCGCCTGCATAAACATAAACAATTCCGTCATATTTAGATGGATCAATTGCTTCAAGTCCAATTTGTACGGCATGTCCTGTTCCCAGTTGTTCCGATTGATGCGTAAATATAGTGTTATCTCTTTTCCCAATCACTTTAATTACATCAGCTGCTTTAATACCAACCACCAAAATAATGTTTATTCCATTTATTGCTTTAGTGCATGCATTATATACACGTTCAACCGTAGGGACACCCCAAATTTGATGAAGCATTTTTGAGGTTTGCGATTTAATTCTTTTCCCGTGTCCGGCAGCCAAAATTATAGCTGTTTCGTTATTTGTATAATTAAATTCAGAAGAATATTCATTAATTAATAAGTTTACATTTTCATTATTTTTTATATCACTCATTTGTGCACCATTTTTTTTTGATAATTATGCAAATATATAATTTATTTAAACAAATTTTGTGTAATATTTTTTATTGAATTTAATTTTATCAGAAAAAAAATTAAATTTACATCTGAATTTTATTTAAAATAGGAAAAGAATGAAAAAATATTTTTTTAGCTCGATGATTATATTTTTATTAGCACTAAGTCCTTTATTCTCTCAAACCCGTTCCTTTGGTCTTGGTTTTATGGTTGGTGATCCATCCGGATTGAATGGAAAATATTTCTTAAGTCCAAACAATGCTGTTGAAGTTGGTTTAGGTGCCGGTGTATTTGGAAATGAAAATTCTTTTGCAATGCACATAGATTATTTGTACCATAATAATACAATAATACAATCTTCAGAAAATTTTACTGTTTTTTATGGGTTTGGTATAAGAGTTCGTTCAAAAGAAGAAGCCGAGTTTGGATTAGGAATGCGTGGTATAATAGGAGTATCGTGGGTTAGTCAAACTATGCCTATAGATATATTTGTACAAATAGCACCTGTTTTTAAGTTACTTCCATCAACTAAATTTGGAATAGATGGTGCAATTGGCGCTCGATATTATTTTTGACAATTAATAATTATTTAACTGGGAGGTTAAATTGAAATTATCTTTACGTATGCAAATAATGTATCTTTTTTTATGTGTATCCATATTCTCCTTTGCTCAAACAAAACAATGGATTTATATCGGTAAAATTCAATTTCCACATGCGGACTCAAATTATGTAAATCCATATTTGTGTTCAATGGATTCACAAGACAGATTGTACGTTATATCTTCTAAGGTTACAAGCAGCCATGCAAGAAATGCAATTTTTTATCTTGATCCAAACCAAACTGAATTTACTAAATTTGTTGATTTTTTTGAAATTGGCGAAGAAGATTCCGCCAGCGGCAGAATAGGCCAGTTAATAGGAGTTTCATCAATTGGTACCGATTTGGTTGTTACAGCACGCATACCAAACCAGCAAGTTCCTGCAGGAGCTTCAAGTGTATTTTATTTTAAAAATGCAAACCCAACCAACTATGAAGTTTTTGGTTTTAATATTGCCGGCAGCGGCTGGGGAACAACTGTGCATGGAATAGCTGCAACTAAAGACTCAGTAATTATTGGCGGTATTCCTTACCAAGGTCCTTCATACAGATTTTATAATTTTTCTACAATAAGAACAACTCCGGGCCGCGGATCATATTTCTTTATGTCATCTCAGCCAATGGAAGTAAACGGTCCTCATACCGGTGCGTTTGATATGATACGTGATTGTGCTGTAATTCCAAATGGTGATTATACTCAAACAACAACACCTTTTTATACTTCACGAAATGCTTTATCCTCAACAAGTTTAAATGGTGGAATATCTGTTTGGGAAGGAGGAAATTATTTAACTCCCGCCGGTTACACCAGTCAAAAAGTAATTGATGCTGTTGGTTTATTGCAATTTGATTCTTCTATACCTTACGGTATTACAGTTGATAAAAAAAATAATTATTTGTGGGTAGCTGGAATTGATTCACTACGCCGTTGGGTAAAAGGATTTTCTCTTCTTGGTTCATTTGCCACAGTTGCCGATGAATTACCTTCGCTTAATAGCAGCGATAATCCGGCCGCAAATGGTGCTCCATTATTATCGCCATGTGACGTAGCTTTTTCAAATGACGGTGAAACCGCTTATGTTATTGATGTTTATAGCAAATGTGCATTTAAATTTATTTTTGCCGATCCATCCGGAGTTGATGATAAAACAAATTTAAATTACAATTTTGAATTAGCGCAAAATTATCCAAATCCATTTAACCCTTCTACAATGATCTCTTATCAAATTCCGGAAGCAGGTTTTGTAACTTTAAAAGTTTACGATGTGCTTGGTAAAGAAGTTGCTAATCTTGTTGGTGAAAATAAACAACAAGGTAAATATACTGTTAATTTTGACGCAAGCGGATTAACAAGCGGAATTTATATTTATCAAATTAAAGTAAACGAATATTTTGCTTCAAGAAAAATGAATTTTATAAAATAGTTTCATCTAAAAATTTAATAAAAAAAGCCTCAAATAAAAAATTTGGGGCTTTTTTATTATTACTAATTCAACTTAAAAATTATTTTATCAACAAACAAATGCAGTATTAATTTTGTTGATAAGTGCTCATATAAATTGTGTTTTATGACACTTTTGTATGAGTAAGAATTATTTTTTGAATGGATTTGAATTAAAATTAGACATCATTGTATTTTTTCCTTTTTTACTATCAAAATAATCATTATTATTGTACAATTGGCTAAATAATAATTAAAGATTTTTGATGATTAATTTACTTATGTGAATGATAATAGATAATTTATAATGATGATTTGAATTTGAATAATTGAATTTTTGCTACTATTGCCTTATTTTTTGACCGCCTACTTGTATAAAATTGACTACGGTCGTATCTGTTATTAAGTAATAAAGGTTAATATTTTATAAATATTTTGTGAGATAAAAATGCATTTGGCAAAAATAATTGAGGTTGACAAAGAAAAATGTGTTAACTGTCATAGGTGTATAGCAGTCTGTCCTGTTAAATTTTGTAATGACGGAAGCGGTGATCATGTTAGTGTGATTGATGATTTGTGCATTGGTTGTGGTGAATGTATACAGGGGTGTCCGCATGACGCACGTAAAATAGTTGATGATTTTGATTTATTTATGAAAGCTGTAAATAATAGGGAAAAAATTGTTGCTGTTGTTGCGCCTGCAATTGCAGCTGAATTTCCAAATAATTATAAAAATTTTAATGGATGGTTAAAGTCGCTTGGGGTACAAGCAATATTTGATGTAAGTTTTGGAGCGGAATTAACTGTAAAAAGTTATTTGGAACATGTTAAAAAGAATGCTCCCAAGATGGTCATTGCTCAACCATGTCCCGCAATTGTATCGTTTATTGAATTATATCATCCCGAATTATTGCAATATTTGGCTCCCGCCGATAGTCCTATGATGCATACCATAAAAATGGTTAAACAATATTATCCTGAATATATGTATCATAAAGTACTAATTGTATCACCCTGTACAGCAAAAAAACGCGAATTTGAAGAAGTTGGCAAAGGTGATTATAATGTTACCCAAATAAAATTATTAGAATATATTAAGAAAAATAATATTAATTTATCCAGATTTCCTGAAACAGATTTTGATAATCAACCTGCCGAAAGAGCAGTTTTGTTTTCAACCCCAGGTGGATTATTACGTACAGTTGAAAGGGAAAATAAAGATTTATTAAATGTATCGCGCAAAATTGAAGGTCCTACTATTATTTATCATTATCTTTCAAATCTTTACAAGGATGTACAAAAAGGTGATAATCCTGTTTTGGTTGATTGCTTAAATTGTGAGCATGGTTGCAATGGTGGTACCGGTACGGATAGGAATAAATCGGTAGATCAATTGGAATCTGCTGTTGAAAAAAGAAATTTAGAATATCAAAAATCATATAGCCAAAAGGGTTTGTTAAAGAATAAAAAATTTAACAAAATGAAAATTAATAAAGTGCTAAACAAATATTGGCAGTCCGGTTTATATGATAGAAAATATGTCGATTTATCTGTTTCCAATTTTAAATCCAAGATAAAAATTCCGGATAAAAACAAAGTTGACGAAATATATAAGATAATGCTTAAAGCAGAAAAAGCCGATATTTTAGATTGTGCAAGCTGCGGATATCGTACATGTGAAGAAATGGCAACGGCCATATTTAATGGCTTAAATAAAAAAGAGAACTGTAAAGTATACGAAAAGAATTATTTGTCAAACAGCGTTGATAAGATTTTATTTGAGATGAATAATTTAGCAAAAGGCGAGTTAGATGTAGAATTGGATGTAACAACCGAAGATAACATTGGAAAATTGTATGAAGGATTTAACGAAGCTGTTGACAAAATAAGTAGTTTGGTTTTAGCATTACAGGAAGCTATTGGCACTATTACTAATATGACCGGACAACTTTCTGTAACAATTGAACAGCTGGCTACGGGTTCACAAGAGCAATCGGCGCAGGTTGGTGATGTTGCTGCTTCAATTGAAGAAATGACAAGTACAATTGTTGAAATATCACGCAGTGCGTCCGAAGCTGCTATTTATAGTAAAAGAGCAGGTGATTTAGCCGAAAACGGTGGTTCTATAATGCACAAAACTGTTGAAGGAATGAATAGAATAGCCGAAGTTGTTTTAACAGCTGCTGATACAATTAAAGCACTTGGTGGTAGCAGTGATCAAATTGGTGAGATAATTCAAGTAATTAATGACATTGCCGATCAAACTAATCTGTTAGCCCTTAATGCGGCAATCGAAGCAGCTCGTGCAGGTGAACAAGGGCGTGGTTTTGCTGTTGTTGCCGATGAAGTTAAAAAACTTGCTGAAAGGACAACAAAAGCAACAAAAGAAATTGCCGGGATGATAAAAACTATTCAAAAAGATACAAAACTTGCAGTTGAATCAATATCCAAAGGAACTGAAGAAGTTAAAAATGGAAAAGAGTTTGCAGGACAAGCCGGTGATTCGTTAAAAGAAATTATTGCGGCTACCCAAAATGTTGTATCAAGTATTCATTTGGTAGCATCTGCAAGTGAAGAGCAATCTGCCACATCGGAAGAAATAAGCAAAAATGTTGACGCAATAACTAATGTTGCTAACCAATCAGCAGATGGTATTCAGGAAGTTGCAAAAGCTACTGAAAATCTAAACAAACTAACAATGGAGCTTCAATCTTTATCGGAACAGTTTAAAAAATCGGGTCTTAAAAATAATAATATATTACATAAACCTGCGGTTAGAAAACAATTGAAATAGTTTATTATTGTTTGTAGGTTAATATTACAATGCCCTGTTGATTTTTGGATAGGGCATTTTTTATTTAGGAAAGAAAATATAATAATTTTTAGCAATATATTATTTCCGATTTATTTATCTTTAAATAAACAAAATATAAATTTATGCTGTCAAATCGTTTATTAAAATACTATTCATCGCTGCTTCATAAAAAATACAGGCTGCAGGAAAATAAGTTTATTGTTGAGGGGAAAAAATTAGTACAGGAAGGTTTGAATAGCAATTTTACTGTTGAAATTGTTATTGTAACCGAGGAGTTTTACAAAACGAATAAGGATTTTATGGAGTTTGTAAAACAGCGTTCAATTATTGAAAGAATTGAAATGCAGGAAGTAAACAAACTTAGTGATACTAATACTCCTCAGGGAATTTTTGCTGTATTTGATCAAAAACCTATTGATCTAAATTTTAAAGAGGAAAAAGTTATTGTTGGAATGGATAATATTTCTGATCCGGGTAATGTTGGTACAATTTTGCGTAATTGTGACTGGTTTGGAGTGAAATCGGTTTTTATTAGTCAGGGTTGTGCGGAAATTTATAACCCCAAAACCATACGCAGCAGTATGGGCTCTATCTTTCACTTGGATTTTGAAATTGAAATTCGTCTGATTGAGCATATAAAATTTTTAAAAGAACATGGTTATTTTTGTTTTGCCACAGATTTAAATGGTAAAAATGTTTACGATATGGAACTGCCTGAAAAATCTTTTATTATTTTCAGCAATGAAGCAAATGGCCCCTCAAAAGATTTATTAAAAACAGTTGATAATATTATCACAATTCCAAAATTTGGTAATGCCGAATCACTAAATGTCGCTTCAGCTTCGGCAGTTGTTTTAAGCGAAATTGTAAAAAAAAGAGGTTAGTTTGAAATCTGATATTAAATGTGTTGTTTTTGATTTAGATGGTACATTATTTAGTTCGCATAAAAATATTTATTCCGCTACGGTAAAAACTTTTAATGACTTAAATATTATTGCAGATATTGATGAAAATGAATTTTATTCAAAAATTGGACTTCACTTTAAGGATATTTTTGATGAAATGAACATAAAAGTAGATGATGTTGAACATTTTATTGACGTTTACAAAACCAACTATTTTAGTTTTATTAACGAATCCGAACCTTATCCAAACTTGTTTGAAACACTTGAATATTTATTTGCAAATAAAATTAAAATTGGATTGCTTACTACAAAATCGCAGGAGCAAGCAGACCGAATTTTAAGCCATTTTAATATACACAAGTATTTTGATATTGTTATTGGCAGGCGGATTGGTATGGAAATAAAACCATCTCCGGAACCATTATTGCATATTGCTGATTATTTTAACCTTGAGAAAAATCAAATGTTGATGGTTGGCGATTCCGAAATGGATATAATGTGCGGCAAAAATGCGGAAATAAAATCGTGTGCGGTTACGTACGGATATCGTACAGTTGAAGAACTGCAAAAACATAATCCAAATTATATTATTGATGATTTGGGAGAGTTAAAAAATATTATATAAAACAAACCCTGCCAAAGGCTCAATTTTGGCAGGGTTCGGGGTATTGAGTAGTATTACAAGAGAATTTTATTTTTTAAATATCATAATATAAAGCAAATTCGTAAGGGTGAGGTAATAACGACATTGGTTTAATTTCTTTATCGATTTTATAATTAATCCAAGTGTTAATAACATCTTCGGTAAATACATCACCTTTTAACAAAAATTCATGATCTTCCGCTAAAGCTTTTAAAGCTGCGCCTAACGAATCGGGAGTTGAAGGAACGTTTTTTAACTCCTCAGGAGCCATGTCGTATATATCTTTATCCAAAGGTTCACCCGGGTCAATACGGTTCAATACACCGTCTATACCAGCCATTAAAATGGCAGAGAAAGCAAGGTAGGGATTGCTTGATGCATCGGGACATCTGAATTCAACACGTTTAGCTTTTGGTGATGCTGAGTACATAGGGATGCGGATAGAAGCACTGCGGTTGCGTTGTGAATAAGCTAAATTTACAGGAGCTTCAAAACCGGGTACTAAACGTTTATATGAATTAGTTGTAGGGTTTGTTAAAGCCAATAAAGCAGGGGCATGTTTTAAGATACCGCCAATAAAATACAAAGCCATTTCGCTTAATCCTGCATATCCGTTACCTGCAAATAAAGGTACACCTTTTTTCCACAAACTTACGTGAACATGCATACCGCTTCCGTTATCGCCAATAATTGGTTTTGGCATATATGTTACGGACTTATTATTTAAACGTGCGGTATTTTTTACAATATACTTAAATAATAATAATTGATCGGCTGCTTTTAATAAAGGCTGATATCTTAAATCTATTTCGCATTGTCCGCCGCTTGCTACTTCGTGATGTTGTGCTTCCACCGGAATACCTGCTTCCATAAGGTTAACACACATTTCATTACGCAAATCCATTAATGAATCAGTAGGAGGAACAGGGAAATAACCTTCTTTAAAACGTGGTTTATAACCTAAATTTGGAGATTCATCGCGGCCGCTATTCCATTTACCTTCATTAGAATCGAGGAAATAAAATTGGCTGTTTGGAGTTGTATCAAATCTAACATCATCAAAAATAAAAAATTCAGCTTCGGGGCCAAAGTATACGGTATCGGCTAAACCGGTAGATTTAAGAAACGCTTCTGCCTTTTGAGCAATATTACGCGGACAGCGTGAATATTTTTCTTTTGTAGATGGTTCGTAAACATCACATATCAAACTGATTGTTGGAACTTCAATAAACGGATCTAAAATCATTGTATCGGGATCGGGTATAATTAACATATCACTTTCGTGAATATGTTTCCAGCCGCGCATTGAAGAACCGTCAAAACCCAAACCATTTTCAAATTTATCTAAATCGAATTCGGCGGCGGGTATTGTTAAATGCTGCCATTGTCCGGGGAAATCCATAAACTTAAAATCTACAAACTTGATATCTTTTTCTTTGATATAATCCAGCACTTTTTGTGCACTTGATTTTTGTTTTGGCATATAAGCTCCTTTTATATATTTATTTTAGTTGACTCTTTAATTGTAGAAAGTACAAATGACGTAACGGTTCTATTTACACCGGGCCATAATTGAATTTTACTTAAAAGCTGCTCAAGGGATTTTGTATCTTTAACCATAGCTTTTAACATGTGTGAACCTTCACCAAGAATTGAATAACATTCCATAATTTCCGGTGTAACTTTAATGTTTTCGGCAAGTAAAGCATAATCTTTGGAAGAATCCATTATTATTGATATAAAAGCCATTATATCGTAATTAAATACTTTACGGTTTAATTTGGCGTAATATCCTTCAATAATCCCATGATCTTCTAATTTTTTCATCCTGTCACTTAATGAAGGAAGAGATAGTCCTACTGATTCGGCAATTACACTTCTTTTGGTTCTGCCGTTTTCCTGTAGTTTGTTTAATATTTTAATATCTAAGCTGTCTAATGTCATATTGTTTAATTTGTAAGGATAAATGTTAATTTTGGCTCAAAATATAAGGTAATTGTGCAAATAAAGCAAATAAAAAATATTATTTTATTTAAATTATTATCCATTATGTCATTTTTATATTGTCTGAATAGTGATTTATATGATTGCGGTACTTGTTATGATTAAAAAATGACGAAAAAAACCGGGAAAATGATATTTGTTGGGTAAAACGTAATAATGCCGCATCTACAATCCTCACGTCCCGTCGGGACTAAAACCAAAAAGAATATAATTTTTAGTAAATCATTTTTAATGGTATTATATATCAAAAATGTTTTAGCCCTGAAAGGGTGTCAGGATTGTAGGATGAATGGGGAAAATATAATTACAAGCCCAGAATGGGTGAAATGATAATTCATTGAACCGCATTCAATTTGTGCAAAATTATTGGTTCGGTAATCATGTCACCGCCTTCAGGGCTGGAATTGTTTTCCTTTTTGTTATGCTACAATCATATCGTCCTGTCGGGACGAAAACTAAAGAAAATATTTTTATGATAAATGGTAGGTGTGAATATTATTTTTATAAAAATGTTTTAGCCCTGAAAGGGTGTCAGGATTGTAGGATGAATGGGGAAAGTAAAATTACAAGCCCAGAATGGGTGAAATGATAATTCATTGAACCGCATTCAATTTGTGCAAAATTATTGGTTTGTTAATCATGTCACCGCCTTCAGGGCTGGAATTGTTTTCCTTTTTGTTATGCTACAATCATATCGTCCTGTCGGGACGAAAACTAAAGAAAATATTTTTATGATAAATGGTAGGTGTGAATATTATTTTTATAAAAATGTTTTAGCCCTGAAAGGGTGTCAGGATTGTAGGGTGAAATGATGTTTAAATGTTTTGTCAGATCTGGATGAAAAAATAATTTTATATTTAATTAAAAATTATTATGTTTATCATTTAGAAAATTTGTTAAATCTAAAAATTATTTGGGCAAGAAAATGGCCGGTACATATTCACAAATTTATATTCATGTTGTTTTTGCCGTTAAAGAAAGAGAAAATCTTCTGCAAAAACCATGGCAAATTGAGGTCTTCAAATATATGAATGGTATTATAAAAGGAAAAAACCAAAAACCTATTATTGTTAATGGTGTTGAAGACCATGTTCATTTGTTTTTCGGTCTTCAACCATCAATGAGCATTTCGGAAATGGTTAGAGATATTAAAAGCAACACTACAAAATTTATTAATGACAATAAATTTGTAAAAGGTAAGTTTTTATGGCAAGAAGGATATGGTGCTTTTTCTTATTCCCATTCTCATATAGATAATGTTTATCAATATATATTAAATCAGGAAATACATCATCAAAAGAAAACATTTAAAGAAGAATATATTGAATTTCTTCAAAAATATGAAATTGAGCATGATGAAAAATATTTATTTAATTGGATAGAATAATTAAGCCTAAGAATATTAAATTAGAAATAACTATGATTCTAGATATAATTATCATGTCGCCGCTTTCAGGGCTGGAATTGTTTTCCTTTTTGTTATGCTACAATCATATCGTCCTGTCGGGACTAAAACAAAAAAGAATCTAATTATTGACAAATTAATTGTAGTGGTGTTAAATCAAAAAGGTTTTAGCCCTGAAAGGGTGTCAGGATTGTAGGATGAATGGGGAAAGTAAAATTACAAGCCCAGAATGGGTGAAATGATTATTTAATATACCGTATTCTATTTGTGCAAAATTATTGGTTTGTTAATCATGTCGCCGCTTTCAGGGCTCGTTCGTTATCGGCTTGGTCTTGCTACAATCCTCACGTCCCTTCGGGACTAAACCAAAAAGTAATTTCTAAATTTTACCCATTCTCGCCGGTAAGGCGGGCAATTTGTAATAAATAAAAACGTAACAAATCCTGTTGTTTTGGGTTTAATGCCTGTTCTTCAATTTTAATAATTCGTTCAACTTCTTTTAAAGCTTTAATAATATTTATTGGTACTTCAACCATTTCTTCGGTGGCGGCGGATAAAAATTCAAAAGCGGCGGTTAAAAACTGCTGCATGTTTTCATCACCCGATGACTTAAATACATTGGATAAATCGGAGGGCATTTTTTTCCGTTTTGGCGAAAACGGCAATTCTTTTGTGTTGCTGTTTGCTGATAAAGAAAACAACGCAATAGCCAATTCAACAAAACTGGAAACGCGATTAAAAACAGGTTTATCTAATAATTCCCATATTTTATTACGCCAAACATTTATTTCTTTTGGCATTAAAAGAAGTTTTTTTATTTCGCTTAACCATCCGGAATTTATATCCCCATTAATTGAACTGATTAATTTATTATAATCGGTATTGTATAAATCGGATTGTAATAAAACAGCTAAATCGGGACGTAATGTGGGTAATAAATCGGCAATAAATTTACCGGCTTCAAAAAAGTCGGTAACATTTAAACCATGACGGCGCAGCAATTCTTTTTGGAATAAAACCAAATATTTGGATTGAGCATCTACATCTTCGCGCAAAGCTAGTAATGCGGAATTACCCGCTTGGAATGCTTTTTCCATTTTATTAATATACTTTAATTCGGTATCATGGTAAATTCTTAAAGTATGCAAAATTTCGTAAACAGGTAAATTAGGTAAAATTCGGTCTTCAATAATTGCTGCCGAATCACCATCAGGGAAACTTAACTGCATAAACGCATCTAACGCGCGGAACATACCTGTGGTCAATTGGTTAATACCAAGTACAGTAGTTTGGGCCTGATTATGCGAAATAGCACGCAACATACTTCCATAACGCGAAAAAGGAATTGTACCTGCAATTTTTTCCAAAATCTTTTGACCTGCATCACCGGAAACTCCGTGACCGGGACGAATTGTGGGCCTGTCCCTTAAAGCAGGTGAAGTACGAGCAATAAAATATGAGATGATATGAATTCCTACAACATCTTCATCTTTACCGTACAAAATTTGTTTAAAGTTTTCAGTAAAAATTGAAACAAATTTTTCGAACAGTTCATCTTTGCGGCCAATAGTAAGTCTTTCAAGTTCTTTTAAACCGCGTGTTTTAAATTGCAGACGGGTTTCGTTTAACGGTTCTCCGGCTCGTACAATTTCGGTTTCGTAAAACTTTTGTGATTCTTTTACGTGATATAATAATTGAGACAAATCATTTACTGCAAGGTATCTTAATTTTTCTGATATACAGCTTTGAAAAGTTCTTAAGTCGCCGCCCGCAAATACTCCAATTAAAGGTGTAGCGGCGTATTCGGTGCTTTTTTTAGTAGATTCCTTAAGATACAGTGAAAATCTTTTTGTTGAATCTTTGGATTTTATAAAAGCCGGTTTTCCCACAATAGGGGAATAATATCCTCCCTGCCGCTGCATAGGTTCACCGCTTCCCATTTTCATTCTAACCTTGCCAATTAAACCTTTTTCGGCAAGCCATAAAGTTAAATCGTATTTAGCTTCTTTATATAAACTCATTCCCGCGGTTTGTCCAACCTGCTGACTTAAATCACTGCCGGCTACAAATACTTCTGTTATTACTTCATTAAATCTTTCGCTTGTATCCTGGTTAATTCGTCTGCTTTGGAATGAATATTCCCATATTTTATTTAGATAATTTTTTAAGTTTTTTACTGCAACAATATCTTCAAATAAAGGAATTAACCAAATATTAGGTGTAATTACCGAATTGTTTTCGCGGATATTTAATTCGCGCTGGGCGTGCATTTTTCTATCAAGAGAAATTAATGCTTCCGGTTTTGAAGACATACTAATCTGCAAAGCCATTACCATACCGGGATTGCCATATTTACCGGATATTTCATTTATTTCGTGTATATTAAAAACCGTTGTATCAATTGCAAACTGATCCTGAGTTGTAATCATTTTTTGATGAATACGCGGAGTAATGATAAACCGTTTTAATAAATCCTTATATAAACAGGCCTCAATAAACAATTCGTGGTTATTTATGTTTTTCTGAATTTCAGGCAATAGAGAAGATAAAGTTTTGCGCAATTGTTTATTAAGCGAAAAATAATATTCCAACGTGTTTTTACGCTGATTACGCAAAGTTAACATTTTGCTTTCCAACCTGTCGTTATGTTTCCATAAGGAAGTGATAGGATCTTTAGCCAAATGCAGCTTCATTCCAATTTTACGTATTTTACCCGGCTTTAAATTGTAAGGCAAAATACCGCGTATTCGTTTTTCAAGCTGGTGTGTAAGTGTAGTAATTTGGGTTAATAAATAAGAAAACCGCTTATTGGTTTCGGGCAATTTATCAATTTCAGCTGCCAAACTTGAATTTATTTTAATTGAACTGTTTTGCTTTAATAATAATTGCAAAAGCTTAGCCTGCCGTAAAACATTTTCAATTAAAACAGCAGCAACTAAACTATGTCCTTGACCGGAAGGACGGTTGCTGCCATCCCAATCGCCCCAAAAAGAAACAAAAGTTTGGAAAACTTCATTTGAATGAAGTTTGAAATAATTTTCGGCAGTAATAATTGCTTTTAGATCAAGCAGCAATTCAGATGGTTCTTCCGATGAAATAATTGATACATTTAACCCAATAAATTCTTTTATTAATTCAGCAGCAGTATTTTCTATCAGTTTATTATTTATATCTTTATGCTTTAACAAATTTTCAATAATCTGTTCAAAAGATAATTCGACCTGCAATGAATACATTTGTGTTGGATGAACAGTTCTATCGTATAATCTTTGTTTAAAAACTTTTTCTCTTCTTTCTATATTATCTTTGAAAAATTCCTTTTCAAGTGCGGTTATTAAACTTTTGCCCTTATCGGCCTTAGCTATTTCCGCAAGTTCATTCATAATTGTAAGGCGGTCAAAAAACCGCAATTTAAACGATTTTAATCTGTCCGGTAAAAAATCATTAGTAAAATTGTTTTCGTATTCTTTTACTTTTACATTGCCGGTTAATTTGGCAAAATACGAATGTGTTTTATCAGAACATTTAAGAGTCAGATTATTTTCAATACCTTTCCAAATATTTTGGTAATCTTCTATTCTGAAAGATTTATTTAAAACAATAGGATTAACGGCAAACTGTTTTTTATTATAGTTTGCTTCTTCTTCAGCAATCATTCTATTTAAATCAATTAAAACTCGTCTGGTTTTTTTTAATAAAATTTCCGCGTTATCTGTTCCGCCAATTGTTAACCTAAAAGTTTTGCGTCCGGTTTCAAATCCTTTTTCGGTACGCGCAAAAGTTGAAAGTGGAACAAGACCTATTCCTTGTCGGGCTAAGCCTGATGCAAGCCAATCTAAAGATAATCCCGCCGGAAGTTTTTCAATTGTCATCTGCGGATACATACTAGCTTTGGGAGCTGTTATTTTTATCTCAAATTTATTTCTGTCTTTGGGTAAAATTGAAACGGCTTCTTCCAAAGCGTTCATTCTGTTAAAAAATATTCTATTCCTTAAACTCCAATAAGCATTAGCATCTTCAACTTTATTTCTGTAAAACAAATAAGCCAAAAATATGGCCGCAATATTATTTTTAATAGGTAAGTTTACCTCATTAAATTTATTCAATAAAACCTTATCCCTAATTTCGGCAACGGTTAATCGCGCGCCGGCATACGAATCGGTTTTGGATAATGAATGAATTGAAATAATATGATTTGAATTTTCAGTAGTAATATAACCTGAACTACTTAACTCGTCCGCAAGCTGGCGTAATGTTTTAATTTGTATTAAACTTTCAATTGGGGCAACATTTTGATATGATAAATCATCAATAACATTAATATTGCGTTCCAATAACCAAGTTAATAAACGTTTTAATTCTGATTTGTCAAATTCCTGTCCGGTTGCGTTATGCGGATTATTAATTGCAACAGCACCGTAATTTACCCAATTTTTGTTGTTAATAATTTTTTGGTTAACTAAATTAATAATAGCGTCTACATCAAGCTGGTATTTGTCGGTTAAGGGCACAACAGAAACTAACGGAAAACAATGTTCGTATGTCCAGCTTAAATCGGGAATTACAACTTCTTCAATTCCACAATGGAAACCTAAAATACCAAGGGCGGTACGAGAAGAACCACTTACGACACTACAATTATCAATATTATATTCGGGATGATGTTTAATAAACGAAAACAAAAAGCTGCTTTTTAATTCATTTATCCATTCATCCGAATTAATGTTTTTTATCAACTCGTCTAACAACTCAAAAGCAAAAGTTTCAGCAAATATGTCAAAAGCAAAAAACGAACTAAGATTTTCCGATTTGGCCGATATTGTTGTTTCGATATCGGTTATTTTATTAATAAAGCTGTCAATTAATTCCGATTTGTTATTAATAATTGTGTTTAGTTTGTCTTCAAATTTGGCAGAATAAGACTGTAACAAATTATTTTTAATTACCGGGAAAGAGGAACTTTCAAAAGCCGGTTCAACAATAATATGATTTTTGGATTTTAAAACATCTTGATTAATTAAATTAAACTCTAAAATATAGGAAAGTAATTCAACTTCACTTGCCGAAGGTGTTCCTTTTAACTGAAATTGCATTGTTTCAATTACCTTAATAAAATCGGCATTTCCGGCAATAAAAACTGTAGCAAGATCTTTTAATAACGGAGAAAAAATTCCCGGTGTTAATAACCTCAAAACTCTGTTTTCCATCTTAGCTTCACGCGCTAATGAAAGATGATTTGGCGAGTCGTTAACCTCAACAAAAAATAACGGGTGTTTTAAGCTTAATTCACGCAAAATGCGGCGACTTTTTTCTTGGGTATGTTTACCAAGTAATAAAAAAACGGGAGTATTGTTGTCTAAATTAAAAAAGTTTATTAATTGCTGTAAAAAATCTTTTTCTTCATTTGGAAGAGTTTCAATTATTAAATTAGGAAAAAAAAGCAAATGTTTTGGTAAAACATAAGAATACAAAAATATTTTAACAGGTTTGGCAATTAGATAATTGTTTAAGGACTGTAATAAAAGTCTTAAAGCTTCATCAATTCCGCCGGAACTTAAAATAATTTCTCTCCTGCCTGTAGTTTCGCCTAAATCGTACGAAAGAGGTTCCTGCTGGTCTTTAATAAGCCAGTTAACAAATGATTTTATTAAATAATTAGGGGCTTTTTTATTATACCCGCCGCGTGGCATATAGGGGGCACTTTTTTTAATAAGACTTAAGATAAACTCTAATTTATGTTTATCGCTATTATTCCGTCCCAAATTTTCTATAAATAAATTAAGATCATTTTCCGTTAAATCTTCATTTTTAATGTCAATTCCCACAGCCATACGTAAATATGCCGAGGATAAACTAATATCCTGGGCCGGGTTTCCAATATGAAAATTAACCCTCTCTTCAGGCGGAACATTTGAAGACGCGGTAGCTTCACTAACTTCGGAAACCTTGGCTGCTTTTATTGGCCGTAGTTTAAAATATTCTAAATAGTCGGTTTGTTTTGTCATTTTTTAAGATTTATATAAGAAATTATTTATTCTTTTCATCCGAACTTTGCGTTGTTTTATTAACAGCGTTTTGTAAAAAAGATTGAAACATTCCTATTAAATCTATTCCCGATGAAACATCATTAGGGGAAAGAGAAACAATTGTTCTGGCATTTTTTAATGACTGGCTTGCTTCCGCTAAACGGGCAGCCTGTGGAGTAAGCATTAATAACTCCGGATTATTTTTTAGCATCTCTAATTCTTTGCTTTCATATTCAAGAAGCATTTTTTTCCTTTGCAGTTCATCTTCCATACGTTTATTTGCTATGGAGGATTCTTTTTCCAATTCGGATTTTTTTAACTCGTATTTTTTTAAAACAAGTTCATTTTCCATTTTGGCAATTTCTTCATCAGCTTTAAGTTTTGTTTTAGCCGCAGCAATACGTGCTTTTTGATTTAATAATTCTGTTTGTTCTAAAATACGTGCGGATTCCTGCTGGCGCATTGAATCGGAAATTTTGGAATCCATTGCTTCGAATGATTGAACTGTTAACGAAATAATCTCAAGTCCAAGTTTTTGGCTGTTTTCATTAACATTATTTTTTAAGTGATTATGTATTTTTTCGGAAGATAATTCTTCAATTTCAAAATTTTCCGTAAATTCTTTTACTAAACTTTGAATTATTATTTCCAATTCTTTGACCGCTTTTGCAATAGCATTTGCATTCCAGCCCCCTATACGTATTAAAGCGGGAATATTTTTTAATGATGCAGCTACGGTTACCGCCAATTTAATCTTGATATCAAGATTACCTTTTGCTGCAGCTTCAATAACCTGCTGTGATGAATAAGTAGTATTTGGCAATGCAAGACTAAAATGGCGCGGATAATAACGACTTTTACGCAATTTTATTACTTCATTTGTTTCATAAAGCACTAAGTGATCCGGTTTGCGTAATCTGTATTCAAAAGCAAATAATATAAATAATAAAAGTACAAAAACACCCGCAATAATCAACATGGTATAACTCCTGATTTATCGTTTCCAAAACTTAAAATTATCAATGAATTCTATTGAAATATATTAGTACAAACAATGTTAAAAACCATAGAAAAAATCTATGGCAGGTTTTATTTATTATTTAATTGTTTTGTTGTTAAAATTTAGTACTAAAACTAAAAACAACTAACAAAACAATATTGTATTCTATTCGTCCGGGGATTATAGCTTAGTGGACGTTTGGCATTTAGATTATATATGCAAATATACGAATAAATTTCCATTACGTCCACCCATTAAAATTGAGAATACGGGATATAAATACATATTATACCAAACAGTAAAAAAGTTATTTAGAAAATTAATTATTTTGAAATATTGTTATTTGGTTTCATAAAAAAATCATCAGCTGTTTAGCTAAACAAAATGTATAAAAATAATGTAGATAGCTATTATGATATCCAAAATAATGTCACCCCGTCGGGGTTTTAAGGCCTTTTTTCATTTTTGCTATAACATGTCATCCCTGCGGGATTATTAAATACCAAAAAACAAGTTAACATTAATTTATTACCTTTAAAGCAACTTAGTAAAGTGCCATATTTGTAACCACACATAACATCACATAAAGCCTGCACGGCAGAGCCGTGCCGCTTTTGATCCTGTTATTCCCCAATGTCAAAAAGTTAGTTTTCTATATAAATTATTAAACCGCTTCAGCGTTTTCGTTTAATTCGGATTCATTTGATGAATAAACATAATCCAGCCAAAAATCGTATTTTGGATTTTTACCATGTATAACATCCGAATAAGCTTTTTGAAGTTTAGAACAAACTGCTCCGGTTTTTCCGTCACCAATTTTACGGTAATCAATTTCGCTTAAGGCAATAACTTCAGCAGCGGTTCCGGTTACAAACACTTCGTCTGCTATATAAAGCTGGTCACGCGAAATAGTTTCTTCAATAACTTTATATCCCAAATCGCGGGCAATTGTAATTATGGAATCACGAGTAAAACCTTCTAATACACCGTTTTTAGGAGTTGTTGAAACTACATTATTGCGTACAACAAAAATATTTTCGCCTGTACATTCCGATACGTTTCCGTAAGGATCAAGCATAATTGCTTCGTCAAATCCGCCTTTTAAGCTTTCACTTTTTGCTAATACCGAGTTTACATAATTTCCGGCAATTTTACCTTTTGTCATCATAATATTTGGATGATGACGCGGGAATGAGGCAATATTAGCTCTTATTCCATTTTTAAGGGCTTGTTCGCCAAGATAGTTTGTCCATTTCCATACGGCTATTCCCATATCAACACCAATATTGGTGGTTGAAAGATTCCAGCCTCCTTCCTTAATGTAAATTAAAGGACGAATATAACATTCATCCATTTTGTTTACTTTTATAAGTTCCATGGAAGCGTCGTACAATTCGTCTATTTGATAGGGAAGTTCGCTTATACCAAGTATATGCGCACTTTGCTGCAATCTTTTTAAATGGTCTTTTAGTCTAAATACTGCCGGTCCGTTTGGTGTTGAATATGAACGAATTCCTTCAAATAATGATGTACCATAGTGCAATGAACTTGTTAAAAAATGAATCTTTGCATCTTGGAAAGGAACCATTTTCCCTTCCATCCAAATATAATCCGATTCAAACGGCATTGTAACTCCTGAAATTTAAATAATATATGTAATTTGTTTTAAATACGTGTTTTTTTAGTCAATTAACGGGTATCCCTTACGGGGAATGATATAATAACATTTAAAAGAACATAATGAATTAAAAATAACTCATTAGTTTGAAAATAATGATGTAACCATTTTTAATCTTTTTTTCTATGCAACCCCGCTGGGGTTGTTGCATTTTGGGGGTGTATTGGCTACTGATATGAAACCCCATTCGGGGTTTTGAAACTCCGAGAAATTATTTAATGAGATTTTATTTCATTAAATAATTATATGCGTAATAACGCTGAAAGCGTTACATATCAATAGTCTTAAAAACCCCAAATATTATCAACCCCCGCAAGTGGGGTTGCATTATTTATATAAATAAATTAATTGCCACCATAAATGATTAATTATCCAATATCAGTTATTTAATCTACAATATGTGCAATCTAAACAATCATTCCAGTTTTACGGGCGTATTCAAAAATTCCGCCTTGTTCAACAATAGGTAAAACACTGCCTAACGATTTTAATTGATATTGTGTATCGGTTGATAAATTTTTTAATAAATTATCTTCCAAATCGACTACAAGAATATCACCTGTTTTTATTTTTTTGTAAAGATCTTCATTAGCTTCAAAAGGGACTAAAAAACCGCCGTCAACAGCATTACGGTAAAAAATGCGTGCATACGAATTAGCAATTACAATCTTTACTCCCGCTTTATTAAGTGCAAAAGGGGCATGTTCGCGTGATGATCCGCAGCCAAAATTGTTTCCGCCTATTATTATGGTAAATTTGGATTTAACTTCTCCTCCATTTATAAAAGGAATATTGCCAAAAGGTAATCCCGATTGATTTGGGGGAACAGCGGATAACGCAAAATGTCCATATTTATTTGATTCTTCTTCGTCAGTTAAACTATAAACAAGATGTTCAGCCGGAATTATTTGATCCGTATCTATATTATTCCCTAACACAAAGACTTTTCCGGTAATCAGTTTATTCATTTTGTTCTCCAGTATAAAAAATATAAATCATATTAATTCAAAAACTATAAAAAATCTCTTGGGTCTGTAATAAATCCATTAATTGATGAAGCTGCCACAGTTAACGGAGAAGCTAAATACACTTCGGAATTTTTACTTCCCATTCGACCGGGAAAATTTCTGTTAGTGGTTGAAATTACTATATCTTTATCAACAGCCCTGCCGAATGTATCTTCGGGGCCGCCTAAACAAGCTGCACATGAAGGTAAAGCAATTTTACAGCCTGCTAACTCAAAAATGGTTTTTAACGTTTTTCCGTTAAAGGTTTCAACTTCTAATTGTTTTGCTGTCTGCACACTTGCCGGTACAATAAATGTCGGCACTTTTGTTTGTCTGCCAAAAAGTATTTGAGCTGCAAATCTAAAATCAGTAATTTTTCCGCCTGTGCAGGAACCGATATAACATTTTGTTAATTTTGTTCCGGTTACATTTTTAACCGTATCTTTATTATCAGGACTATGAGGTTTAGCAACAACAGGCTCCATGTTTTCTACATTATATTCGTATTTGCTAAAGTATTTTGCGTCTTTATCGCTTGTAAAAATTTCAAAAGGTTTATCTGTTTTTTGTTTTACATAATCAATGGTTTTTTGATCAGCAGCAATAATTCCATTCATACCACCGGCTTCAATTGCCATATTTGTAAGAGTCATCCTCTCTTCCATGGATAAGTCGTAAACAGCCTGACCCGTAAATTCCATTGCTCTATATGTAGCACCGTCGGTAGTTAGATCACCTAAAATTTGTAAAATTAAATCTTTTGCAGTTAAATAATTCGGCATTTTACCATTAAATGTAAATTTAATCGATTCGGGTACTTTTTCCCAAATTTTACCGGTACCAAGAATAAAAGCCGCATCTGTATTCCCAACTCCGGTAGCAAACATGCCAAACGCACCGGATGTGCAAGTGTGGGAGTCTGTTCCAAATAATACCGTGCCGGGCAAATTATATCCTTCCTCGGCTAAAGCCAAATGACAAACACCTTTGTATCTATCAGTTCCAACATCATAATAATTTTTTAACTCTTGTTCTTTTGCAAACTCTCGTAATATTTCAACATTTCTGTTTGCATGTTTATTTGATGTAAAAATATAATGATCGGGGAAAATAACTAACTTATCTTTATCCCAAATTTTAGCGTCTTTTCCAAATTCGTTTTTCCAGATACCAATGGTAGGTGGTCCGCATACGTCATGTGTCATAAGAACATCAACATTCAGCCAAATACTTTCACCCGGAATTACTTTTGTTCTTCCGGAAGCTTTTGCCAATATCTTTTCGGTTATAGTATTTCCCATTACAACTTTCCTATATATTATCAGTAATTTGTTCTTCGTTTTTAAATGCTTCTAATTTGTATTTGTAAATTTCCTGCTGGTTTATTGCCTGTAGATAAGCTTTTCCGCTTGCTTCAATAATATCGGTTGAAACACCTTTTCCTATAAATGATTTATCATTGTAGCGTACTCTTACAACTACTTCGCCAAGGGCTTCTCTTCCCGAAGTTACAGAACGTACCTGATACGATTCAACTTGTGTTTGAATATTTACAGCTCTGTCAATAGCATTAAATAAAGCGTCAACAGATCCATCGCCGGTTGCGGAATCGGAATGTTCTTTATCCTGACTTTTTACTGTTACTGTTGCGGTTGGAATTGAATTTGTACCGCTGTTAACATTAATATAAGTAAGTTTATAAAAATCATCATCTTTATGTAATTCATCACCCATAAGAACACGTAAATCATCATCATAAACTTCTTTTTTCTTATCGGCTAATTTTGTAAATGCTTCATAAACTTTTTGTAATTCTTCTTCGTTTACATGATAACCAAGTTCAATAAGTCTTATTTTTAATCCGTGCCTGCCTGAGTGTCGGCCCAAAACAATTTTTGTTTTTTGAACACCAACGTTTTCGGGAACCATAATTTCGTATGTTTCTCTGTTTTTAAGCATTCCGTCTTGATGAATACCCGATTCATGCGCAAAGGCGTTTTCGCCTACAATTGCTTTATTGGGTTGAACAATTATTCCGGTAAAAGACGAAACCATTTTACTTGTGTTAAACAATTCTTTAGTATTAATATCAGTATGTAAGTTAAATATGTCTTTTCTTACATTTAACGCCATTACAATTTCTTCCATTGCGGCGTTTCCGGCGCGTTCGCCAATACCATTTATGGTACATTCAATTTGTCTGGCTCCGTTTTCAATTCCGGCAAGCGAGTTACACACAGCCAGTCCGAGATCGTTATGGCAATGAACACTTATTATTGCTTTGTTAATGTTTTTTACTCTGCGTTTTAATTCGGCAATTTTTGCTCCAAATTCTTTTGGCATTGTATATCCGGTTGTATCGGGAATATTTATTGTTGTTGCTCCGGCTGCAATTGCAGCTTCAACAACATCAGCCAAATATCCAATATCGGTTCTTCCGGCGTCTTCGGCGGAAAATTCTATATCATCACAAAATGTTTTTGCGTATAAAACCATGTCGTACGACATTTGCAAAACTGTTTTCCTTTTTTCTTCCAACGAAACACCATATCTGTCGCTGCCAAATTTACCAAGTATATGATAATCGGAAGTGCTTGAAAAAGTATGTATTCTTTTTTTTGCGGCATAACGTACTGCATCATAAGCGGCTTTTATATCAATTTCTTTTGCACGCGACAAAGCCGCAATAATTACACCTACTTCCCCCGAAATCCTTTTAACTGCTTCAAATTGGGCAGGCGAGGAAACGGGAAATCCTGCTTCTATTACGTCAACATTTAGCTTCTCAAGTTGTTTGGCAATTTCTAATTTTTCGTATACGTTTAATGAAGCTCCCGGAGATTGTTCTCCGTCGCGTAATGTGGTATCAAAAATTATTATTTTTTCAGACATTTTATCACCTGTTTACTAAATGTTTTCTAAGTTTGTTAATATTAAATCTGTAATTTCTTTTGTGCCAATAATCTTATCATCTTTTTTTGCAATATCAGCGGTTCTGTATCCTTGTTCTAAAGTCTTTTTTACTCCGTTTGTAATGTAATTAGCAGCATCCTTTAAATTAAACGAATATTCAAACATCATTGCAACGGATAAAATGGCGGCTATTGGATTAGCTTTATTTAGTCCCGCAATATCAGGGGCACTTCCGTGTATTGGTTCATATAAAGCATACTTTGTTCCCAAACTGGCAGAAGGCAGCATACCAAGACTACCGGTTATCATTCCCGAAATATCACTTAATATATCACCAAACAGATTTGATGTGAGGATAATATCAAATTGTTTAGGGTCTCTTACAATCTGCATTGCGGCATTATCAACATACATGTGACTAACTTTTACTTCGGGAAAATCCTTATTAATTTCGTTTACTGTTTTTCTCCAAAGCTGCGAAACCTCAAGAACATTAGCTTTATCAACTGATGTTAAAACCTTTTTACGTTTTAATGCCGTTTGAAAAGCTAAACGTGTTATTCTTTCAATTTCATATTTTGAATAAACCATTGTATTCCAGCCTTTTTCGTCTGTAAAACCCCGTGGTTCTCCAAAATATATTCCGCCGGTTAATTCACGAAAAACAACAAAATCAGTTCCTTCTACTACTTCCTTTTTTAATGAAGAAGAATCAACAAGTGACGGATAAACCTTTGCCGGTCTGATATTTGCAAAAAGCTCAAGTTCTTTACGTAACTTTAATAATCCCGCTTCAGGTTTTAACTTATGCTCAATATTTTCCCATTTGTATCCGCCTACCGCACCCATTAAAACAGCGTGTGACAAAAAACATGATTGTAAAGTTTCGTCAGTAAGCGGAGTTCCGTATTTATCAATAGATGAACCGCCAAAAAGTTTTTCTTCAATATCAAATTGAACATTAAATTTTTTGGCAGTTTTTAATAATACTTGTACTGCCGAGTTAATTACTTCAACACCAATTCCGTCACCGGGTAAAAGTGTTATTTTGTAACTCATACACCGACCTCTTCCTTAGGATTTTTTTTCTTTAACCACGACATCATACTTCTAAGTTTTGCTCCAACAGTTTCAATTGAGTGTTCTCTGTTTTCTTTTCTCAACTCTTCCATATTTTTTAAACCATTGTCATTTTCTGCACGCCATTCTTTTGCAAAAGTTCCATCCTGAATTTCGGTAAGAATTTTTTTCATTTCAGCTTTTGTTTCTTTTGTTATTATTCTGCTTCCTCTTGTCATTCCGCCATATTCGGCAGTATCACTCACGGAATAATTCATACGAGAAAGGCCTCCTTCATAATATAAATCCACAATCAATTTTAATTCGTGCATACATTCAAAATAAGCTAATTCGGGAGGATATCCTGCTTCGGCAAGAACTTCAAATCCGGCTTTAATTAATTGGGCGGATCCGCCGCATAATACAGCTTGTTCACCAAATAAATCTGTTTCGGTTTCATCTTTAAATGTAGTTTCAATAACTCCGGCTTTTGTTCCGCCTATTCCCAATGCCCAAGCTAAAGCCATTTCTTTTGTATTTCCGGTATAATCTTGGTGAATGGCAATTAAACAAGGCACGCCATTATTTTCCAAATAAGTTCTGCGAACTAAATGGCCGGGACTTTTAGGAGCAATCATCATTACGTTAACATTTACAGGAGGAACAATCCATTTGTAATGAATATTAAAACCATGAGCAAAAACTAAAGTTTTTCCTTCTGTTAAATAAGGAGCAATAGATTTTTCATAAACTTGTTTTTGGTGTTGATCGGGTAAAAGAACCATAATAACATCAGCCCATTTACAAGCGTCATCAACTTCTTTAACTACAAGTCCGGCAGCTTCCGCTTTTTGCCATGAAGCACTTGTTGACCTTAAACCTACACAAACATTTAAACCGCTTTCTTTTAAATTTAATACATGTGCATGTCCTTGACTACCAAAACCTAATACGGCAATTTTTTTATCTTGTAATGAATTTAGTGATGCGTCCTGATCATAATAAACTTTCATTTTAAACCTCTAATTTAAATTTTAATTTGATATATATTCTTTTTTCTGCAATTTAACTTGTTCACCGCGTTTTAAGGCAACTGTACCTGTGCGGGCAATTTCTTTTATCCCTAAAGGTAAAAGTATATTAATAACCGCGTCAATTTTTTCGGGCGGTCCAACAACTTCCAGCATAATTGATTTGTTATTTATATCAACTACTTTTCCATGGAAGATATCGCAAAGATTTTTAATTTCTTCCAAATTGTTTTTTTTATAGTCAACTTTTATTAATGCCAGCTCTCTTTCAATATGATTTATTTCTGTTAAATCAACAACTTTAATTGTATCAATCAACCTGTTTAATTGTTTGACTACCTGATCTATAATTTGACTGTCACCTACAGTGACAATGGTCATTCTGGAAATTTCCGCAATTTCCGTTTCACCAATGGAAATGCTTATAATATTAAAGCCTTTTCCGCTGAACATTGTTGCAACACGGTCAAACGCACCAAAATGATTTTCTACAAGAACTGAAATTATATGCTTCATTACATCATATTCCTTGGGTTTAATTGTTTTAATAACATATCGGAAATTGAAGCTCCTGCCGGAACCATTGGAAAAACCATGTCATCTTTAACTACTTTAAATTCTAATAATACCGGTCTGTCGGTAATAGCAAAAGCTTTTTCAAGTAAACCATCAACTTCTTTTGGATTATCGGTTGAATAAGATTCAATTCCAAAAGCTTCGCCAACTTTAACAAAATCGGGATTACTTTGACTTAAGTCGGTAAAACTATATTTTTCGGCATGAAATAGTTCCTGCCATTGTCTAACCATTCCCAGAAAACTATTATTAATTATTATAAATTTAATTGGCAGTTTATTAGCTCGTGCAGTAGTTAATTCTTGAATATTCATTTGGAAACCGCCATCACCGCTGATGGAAATAATAGGTCTGTCTTTAACTCCAAAACAAGCACCAATTGACGCCGGAACGGAAAATCCCATTGTTCCAAGTCCGCCGCTTGTTAATAAAGAGCGGGGATTGTTAAATTGATAATACTGAGCAGTCCACATTTGATGCTGGCCGACATCAGTAACAATTATTGCTTCACCTTTAGTTAATTTAGATAGTTGTTCAATTACAAATTCGGTTCTTAACCGTCCGTCATTATCTTCATAAACAAGGGGACATTCATCTTTCCATGCATATATTTGTTTCCACCAATCGCTAACCTCAGGCTTTTTAACCATTTCAATTGCAAGTTCAGCTAAAATATGTTTTACGTCACCAACAATAGGCAAATCGACAACAACATTTTTATCAATAGCGGTTGGATCAATATCAACATGTATTTTATATGCATTAGTAGCAAATGATTCAACTTTTCCTGTAACGCGGTCGTCAAACCTTGCACCAAGTGAAACTAAAACATCACAATTTTGTACCGCTTGGTTAGCCCAATAAGTACCATGCATTCCCAGCATTCCTAAACATTGGTCATCAGTACTGGGATATGCTCCAAGACCCTGTAAGGTTGTAGTAACAGGCAAATTATTATCTTGAGCAAATAACCTTAATTCGCCGGAACCGCCGGACATAATAACACCGCCGCCAACATACAATAAAGGACGTTTTGCATTGCTTATCATTTCGGCAGCTTTTTTAATTTGCTGGGCATGTCCCTTATATGTTGGTTTGTAACCACGTATATCAACATTGCTGGGATATTCAAATTCACATTCGGCATTAATAACATTTTTAGGCAAATCAACAACAACAGGTCCCGGTCTTCCGGTTGAAGCAATAAAAAAGGCTTTACGAATTGTTATTGCAAGCTCTTCAACGGTCCGTACCAAAAAATTGTGTTTGGTGATAGGTCTGGTTATGCCTACAATATCAGCTTCCTGAAATGCGTCATTTCCTATCAAATGAGAGGCAACTTGTCCGGTGAAAACTACAATAGGAACTGAATCCATATAAGCATCAGCAATTCCGGTGACTGTATTTGTTGCGCCGGGACCGGATGTTACTAAAACAACACCAACTTTTCCGGTTGCTTTTGCATAACCTTCAGCCATGTGTGTAGCTCCTTGTTCATGGCGGGCTAAAACGTGTTTTAAAAAATCAACGTCATATAATTTTTCATATAATTTAAGTATCGATCCGCCAGGGTAACCGAATATGGTATCAACCCCTTCATGTCTCAAACACTCAAAAAATATGTCTGCGCCTGTCATTAATTTATTTGCCATTTTATATATTTCCTTATATTAATTATTTTCGGGTAAACTTAAAACTGCACCTTTACTTGCAGAATAAACCATCTTTGAATATCTGCTTAGATATCCTTTTTTTATTTTTGGAACAAAAACAGGTAAATCTTTTAATCTGGATTCAATTTCAAACTCACTCAATTCTAACTTAATTGACTTGTTTGGTATATCTATAGAAATTAAATCGCCGTTTTTTATTGCTGCAATTGCTCCTTTTGCTGCTGCTTCGGGGGAGATATGTCCAATACAAGCACCACGAGTTCCACCGGAAAATCTTCCGTCAGTAATTAAAGCAACTTTATCGCCAAGTCCCATTCCCATTATTGCGCTTGTAGGGCTTAACATCTCAGGCATTCCGGGGCCGCCTGCCGGTCCTTCATATCTAATAACTACAACATCACCGGCTTGGACTTCTTTGTTTAATATTCCGGTAAGTGCGCTTTCTTGCGAGTTATATACTCTTGCCGGGCCTGTATGAACCATCATTTTAGGGTCAACCGCACCTGTTTTTACAACCGAACCTTCAGGAGCCAAGTTACCGAATAATACCGCAAGTCCTCCTTTTTGAGAGTAAGGGTTTTCAAGTGAACGTATTATGTTAGAGTTTAGAATTTTGGCATCTTTTATATTCTCGTGCAATGATTTACCGGTAACAGTTAAACATGAAGTATCCAATACTCCTTCTTTTTTAGAAAGTTCATTTAATATTGCTGAAATTCCGCCTGCATTATCAACATCTTCAATGTGTACTAATTTTGTTGATGGGCTGACTTTGCATATATATGGTACTTTTTCGGATATTTCGTTTAATTCTTTCAAATCAAAACTAAAACCCGATTCTATTGCAATAGCAAGTGTATGTAAAATAGTGTTTGTACTTCCGCCCATTGCCATATCAAGAGCAAAGGCATTGCGCAAAGATTTTGGTGTAATTATATCCGATGGTTTTATGTTATTGTTAACTAAATAGACTATTTGTTTAGCTGCGGCTTTTGCAAGTTCCAGTCTTTTAGGGTCAATAGCTAAAATTGTACCGTTGCCGGGTAAAGCCATACCTAATGCTTCCATTAAACAATTCATTGAGTTGGCAGTAAACATTCCGGCGCATGAACCACAGGTTGGACAGCTGAAATCTTCAAGTTCTTTTAATTGGGCAGCATTAATTTCACCCGTTTGGAATTGTCCTACTCCTTCAAAAACCGAAATTAAATCCGTTTTTTGGCCGTTTGGCAATTTCCCGGCTTTCATAGGTCCGCCAGAGATAAAAATAGTGGGTATATCAACTCTTGCTGCCGCCATTAACATACCCGGAACAATTTTATCGCAATTAGGAATACATATCATTCCGTCCAGACGGTGGGCTTCAACAACAGTTTCAACGCAATCGGCAATCAATTCACGACTTGCTAATGAATAACGCATTCCCAAATGACCCATTGCAATTCCATCATCAACACCAATAGTATTAAATTCAAAAGGAATTCCGCCTGCATCGCGAATTGCTTGTTTTACGACTTTTCCAAATTCCTGTAAATGCACATGTCCCGGAATTAAATCGATATACGAGTTGCAAACACCAATAAACGGTTTATTAAAATCTTCATCCGATTTAATTACACCGGTTGCTTTTAACAAACTTCTGTGCGGAGCTTTATCGAATCCTTTTTTTACTAAATCTGATCTCAACTGAACCTCTGAATAATTTTTAACAAATATTCAGATAAACTTATTAGGATTTGTCAATCCCTAAGTTTTATTTTTTGCTGTGTATGTAAAGTTTTAGTTGTAGGGATTGACGTATTGATTAGCCGACAATAATAATTAGACCGAGAAGGCTAATAATTACTGTAATAATAATGCTAATAATAATAATCCCTGATAAGGTAATATCTGAAGGTGAAATATTAAGTGCTGAAAAAGCTGTAACAATGCGACTGCTGCGATTTCTTTTCGCAGTATTAAATAAAGGGGCTATATGTGTATTCGCGTTGTTCATAATTTATGAATACAAATATATCCTTAAATATTTAATTGTCAAGTGAATTTTTGATTCCTAATTTAAAAATATACATATTTATGCATAAATATCCGTTATTTTTTCTCTACTGCTTTCAAATCCTCATAGTTATCTGTTGTAAAATCTTGATTTTGGAAAATTCCGTCTTCAGGTAAAATCATTTTAAATTCAGTTATTTTTTCAATTTCAATTTTAATATCATCAGTAACAAAATCCAATATATGCCCCCCGGATTTTTTATCATCAGCAAGAAAATGGAGATGATACCCGGGCACATTTACACCTTTTGAAAAAACAGGACTTCTAAATCCAACAATTGTACCGTCTATATTTTCAAGGTTAAATATTGATTGGTTTTTGACAATTTCAGTTAATAGTTTATATGGTTTTTCCTGCTGATAAACTGAGCGGGTTTTTATTGTTTTAAATTTGCCTGTAATTTTTATTGCGTAAAAATAGTTTGGAGATGGGAGGAGCGAATCAATAAATTTAATACAATTAGTGTAATTTAATGAATTGTTAAAATGGTTTGTTATTTGACCGGTAAATTTAGTAACTGTCATAAATGGAGAAGTCATTTCATCGGAAACAATATTTATTGAGCCGTCACCTTTTACTTGATAAACCACACCATCATAAACAACCATTTCGCCGTCAAGCTTATCAAATGTACCTATTCCAAAATCACCGTACGATTTTACCTCTTTAATAGTAAACTTACTATCAAAATTTCCTTTTAATAATGCATCAATTGTTGAATATTGAGTTATTGTATTTGTTTGGGCAGCTACCGCAAAATTAAACAAAACAAATAATAAACTTAGTTTAAATATAATTTTCATTTCAACATCCATATATATTAAAAATTTAAGCTTTAAAATACTATTTTATTTTACAATATTGCACTATTAAAATTATCTACTACCCAATTTCCCCTTGTTTTATTCTTTTATATTCCCTAACTTTGCATTAAATAAGATAACTTAACTTATTATAAAATTTGTAAATGAACATTTTAGGTTGTTTGGTTGTTAAACAAAGTAACTTATAGAAAAAATATATAAATTTTGAAAGAAGAAGTATTTTGTGAATAAAAAACAATGGAAATTTAATTGTAGCACGAGCTTCAGCTCGTAAGCAAAAAAAGAAAAGTTGGCGAGATGAATATCGCACTACAATTAAGGTGCTTGGAAATGTTGAAGAATGTTGCTAATTAAAAAGCAAGAGTGATTTAATTGTAGCACGAGCTTCAGATCGTAAGCAAAAACAAAAGTTGGCGAGATAAATCTCGCACTACAATGTAAGATACTTTGAAATGTTGAAGAATGTTGCTAATTAAAAAGTAAGAGTGATTTAATTGTAGCGCGAGCTTCAGCTCGTAAGCAAAAATAAAAGTTAGCGAGATGAATCTCGCACTACAATGTAAGATACTTTGAAATGTTGAAGAATGTTGCTAATTAAAAAGCAAGAGTGATTTAATTGTAGCACGAGCTTCAGATCGTAAGCAAAAACAAAAGTTAGCGAGATGAATCTCACACTACAATTAAGATACTTTGAAATGATTAAAAACGATTGTGAATTAAAAACAAAAGAAATTTACTTGTAGCACGAGCTTCACCTCGTAAGCAAAAACAAAAGTTGGCGAGATAAATCTCGCACTACAAATAAAATACTTTGAAATGATTAAGAATGATTGTGATTTAAAAACAAAAGAAATTTACTTGTAGCACGAGCTTCAGCTCGTAAGCAAAAACAAAAGTTGGCGAGATAAATCTCACACTACAATTAAGGTACTTTGAAATGTTGAAGAATGTTGCTAATTAAAAAGCAAGAGTGATTTAATTGTAGCACGAGCTTCAGCTCGTAAGCAAAAAACAAAAGTTGGCGAGATGAATCTCACACTACAATTAAGATACTTTGAAATGATTAAAAACGATTGTGAATTAAAAACAAAAGAAATTTACTTGTAGCACGAGCTTCAGCTCGTAAGCAAAAACAAAAGTTAGCGAGATAAATCTTGCACTACAAATAAAATACTTTGAAATGATGAAGAATATTTGTTATGTAAAAACAAGGGAAATTTAATTGTAGCACGAGCTTCAGCTCGTAAGCAAAAACAAAAGCTAGCGAGATAAATCTCGCACTACAAATAAAATACTTTGAAATGTTGAAGAATGTTGCTAATTAAAAAGCAAGAGTGATTTAATTGTAGCACGAGCTTCAGCTCGTAAGCAAAAAAAGAAAAGTTAGCGAGATAAATCTCGCACTACAATTAAGATACTCTGAAATGTTGAAGAATGTTGCTAATTAAAAAGCAAGAGTGATTTAATTGTAGCACGAGCTTCAGCTCGTAAGCAAAAAAAGAAAAGTTAGCGAGATAAATCTCGCACTACAATTAAGATACTCTGAAATGTTGAAGAATGTTGCTAATTAAAAAGCAAGAGTGATTTAATTGTAGCACGAGCTTCAGCTCGTAGGCAAAAACAAAAAGTTGGCGAGATAAATCTCGCACTACAAATAAAATACTTTGAAATGTTGAAGAGTGTTATTGATGTATAAACAAGAGTAATTTAAGTGCAGCATGAACTCCAAATATTTATTTTGAATATAAACAATAGATTAAATTGAAAACCAATGAACAAACATATTATAAAAGAAATTTACCTCACTATCAATCAAGGGGGTTGGTTTATTTTATTACATTTAGATTGGTAGATTCTTTACCAAATTATGTGGTTTTGAAATTGAAGCAGGAAAAGGAAGCTTTTTTAAAAGAGCTTGAAAATGTGCAAAATGTTTTGGAAAAGGAAGAAGAATATAGACTTTATCAATCCAGATTGTTCGCTAAATATGAATCATTAATTGATAAATCTAATTGTGGGCCAAAATGGTTGGAAGATGATAGAGTTGCACAAATAGTTTTTGATTCATTAAAATCTATGGATAGTATTTTATATGATTTGATAGCTTGTACGATTATGCCAAACCACGTACATATTTTGATTAAACCCAAAGAAAACGAGAAACAAGATATTGAATTGAGCAAAACATATTATATTATAACCGAGATATTAAAGAAAATAAAAGGGACAACTGCTCGTCAATGCAATATTATTTTAAATCGACAAGGTTCATTTTGGCAACATGAAAGTTATGATCATATTGTGCGGAATATAACAGAACAAGAAAATATTATTAAATATATTCTGAATAATCCGATAAAAATAAAATTAGCTGATAAGCCTGAAAATTTTCGTTGGAACTATTGTAATTACAGTTATTTATAAAAAGCATAAAAGTTGGCGAGATAAATCTCGCACTACAAATAAGATACTTTGAAATGTTGAAGAATGTTGCTAATTAAAATGCAAGAGTGATTTAATTGTAGCACGAGCTTCAGCTCGTAAGCAAAAATAAAAGTTAGCGAGATGAATCTCGCACTACAATGTAAGATACTTTGAAATGTTGAAGAATGTTGCTAATTAAAAAGTAAGAGTGATTTAATTGTAGCGCGAGCTTCAGCACGTAAGCAAAAATAAAAGTTAGCGAGATGAATCTCGCACTACAATGTAAGATACTTTGAAATGTTGAAGAATGTTGCTAATTAAAAAGCAAGAGTGATTTAATTGTAGCACGAGCTTCAGCTCGTAAGCAAAAAAAAGAAAAACAAAAGTCAGCGAGATAAATCTCGCACTACAATTAAGATACTTTGAAATGATTAAGAATGATTGTGATTTAAAAACAAAGGAAATTTAATTGTAGCACGAGCTTCACCTCGTAAGCAAAAACAAAAGTTAGCGAGATAAATCTCACACTACAAATAAGATACTTTGAAATGTTGAAGAATGTTGCTAATTAAAAAGCAAGAGTGATTTAATTGTAGCGCGAGCTTCAGCTCGTAAGCAAAAAAAGAAAAGTTGGCGAGATAAATCTCGCACTGCAAATAAGATACTTTGAAATGTTGAAGAATGTTAGTGTATTAAAATTAAAATAAAACGAGTATAAATAAGATATGAATAAAATACTTAAGACAATATTGTTTATATTAATGAGTTTTGTAATTGTAGCCGGAATTGCATTTCCCATTATCAGCGGGAAACCTGAGCATTGGTATCAATTTCCAATGATTCCGGGATTAGAAGAAAAAGCTAAAATAATATTTTTCCATGTACCTACAGCTTGGTTAGCTGTGATTGCATTTTTAATGTCAATGATTTATGGCGTTAAATATCTAAAAACGCAAAATTTGGATAATGATGTAAAATCGTTTACAGCAATGCAGCTGGGGATGATATTTTGCGTCCTTGCAACTGTTACAGGTTCAATTTGGGCAAAATTTACATGGGGTGCTTTTTGGCATTGGGATCCACGGGAAACGAGTATATTTATTCTGCTGCTTATTTACGGTTCGTTATTTGCGTTGCGTAGTGCAATAGAAAATGAAGATAAACGTGCCCGTCTTTCGGCAGTCTATTCTATATTTGCATTTTTGACTGTACCATTTTTTGTTTTTATTATGCCCCGTATTATGACAGGTCTTCACCCGGGGTCGGCTAACGATGACAGTTCGGGTCCGGTTGTAAATTTTCACATGGATAAAAATATGTATCTTGTTTTTATTCTTTCACTTATTGCATTTACAATTTTGTATTATTGGTTATTTAGAATTGGGTACAGATCGTTATTAATTAAAGAAAAATTAGAAAAAAAATATATTTCGAGGTAATATGGAAAGTTTATTTGCGTTTTTTGATAAAAACTCAATTTATGTGGTTCTGTTTATTGTTTTAACTATTTGGTTTGGTATATTTATTTCATTATACAGCCTTGATAAAAGACTAAAAAAAATTGAATTAGAACTTGAGGAGAAAAATAATGAAAAATAAATATATATTTGGCGGTATAATTATTGTCGTGTTTTTTGCCATTATGGGATATCTTTTTACCCAAACAGATATAAAATATGAAAATGATTTTAGTAAAATTATTAATTCACAGCATACTATTAAAGCTACGGGTGCCTGGGTTAAAAGTAAAAACTATACAATGGATAAAGCGAATAATGAATTTTCGTTTTATATGGTTGATAGCTTTGGAAAGGAATTAAAAGTTGTTTATAATGGTGCTATTCCAAACAATTTTGAATCATGTACAAGTGTAGTTGTTACCGGAAAATATAAAAATGGAAATTTTGTGGCAACTGATATTTTAACAAAATGTCCGTCAAAATATGAAACACAAATGCCTAAAACAAATTCATAATTTTAATAAGGAAACCTGATGATAGGGAATATATTTTTAACAATTGCTTTATTAGCAAGTGTTTTTACAACAATAATGTATTATTTTACTTATAAAGGATATAACAATACATTAAACAAAGCCCGAATTGGTTACCATACAATGAGTATTATGGTTATAACTTCTTCGGTTTTACTCCTACACGCAATATTAACGCATCAATATCAATATAAATATGTTTACGAATACAGTAACAGCGATTTGCCGATTGGGCTTCTTATCTCAACATTTTATGCGGGTCAGGAAGGCAGTTTTTTATTGTGGACATTATTTACGGTTATAATCGGTCTTATCCTGATGGATTATACTTCAAAACGCGGTGATTTGGAGCAGCGTGTAATGATGATTTATTCACTTGTTACAGCTTTTTTGCTTATAATGATAAGTCCTTTATTAAAAAGTCCTTTTGCATTTATATGGACTGAACCATCGTTTGTTGAGCTTACAAAAATTAATCCTTCGTTTCTTAATCTATCTTTTATAAGCAGTTTCATTTTTGAAGATCAAGGTGCTAAAAAACAATTCTTTAAGTTGGGAAGTGATTCGTATGCGGCTTTAACCGCAAACGGTATAAATATTAATGATTTTATTATTCATGGTAAGGGATTAAATCCTTTATTGCAGAATTTTTGGATGCAGATACATCCTCCGCTATTGTTTGTGGGATTTGCAATGTCTTCTGTTCCTTATTCTTTTGCTCTTGCCGCATTATTAAAAAATGAATATTCGGATTGGGTAAAACAATCTTTACCGTGGGTATTATTTGGCTCAATGGTACTTGGTCTGGCAATAATGTTGGGTGGTTATTGGGCTTATGGCGTTTTAGGATGGGGCGGTTATTGGGGCTGGGATCCGGTAGAAAATTCATCTCTTGTGCCTTGGTTAATTGGAGTTGCTTCCATCCATACATTATTAGTTCAAAAAAGAACACAAGAAATATCAAATGGTAAAGGACGGTTTGTAAAAACAAATCTTATTTTGTCAATTTTAACTTACGTGCTTGTTGTTTATTCTACATTTTTAACCCGAAGCGGAGTTTTAAGTGATTCTTCGGTACATTCGTTTGTTGCACCGGGAAGAATAGTATTTTTATTTTTATTGTTAAATGTTATTGTTTTTGCAGCAATTGGTTTTGGTGCAATTATTAAAAGATGGAAATTTTTAAATGAGCATTTTAATTTTGAAGAAGATTTATTATCACGTGAATTGGCCTTATTTACCGGAGCAGTAACATTAATTGCCTCAGCAATAATTATTATTTTCGGTACTTCACTTCCAATATGGGGAAAAGGTGTTGAGACATCATTTTATAACGAATCACATTTGCCCCTTGGTATTATTATTGGGTTGTTGATGGGATTCAGTTTATTGCTTAGATGGAAATCCACTTCAAAAGCAGATTTGTTAAAAAATGCCAAATATACGGTAATTATTACAATTGTTTTAACCGCAGCAATTTTAATAATTGGCGGTGTAAAAGATATTATGCTTGGGTTATTTATCCTTTCTTCAGTTTTTGCTTTAGTAATGAATTTAGAATTTGTAATAAATAAAATTACTAAAAATGTAATATTTCTCGGTTCATACATTGCACATATTGGAATTGCACTGTTTATGCTGGGTGTAATTGCTACTGCCGGGTTTACTGAAAAACAGCAGATTGATTTGATTCAAGGCGAGCCGACAAATGTTTTAGGTTACCAGTTAACTTTTACAGGTTTTGAGCCATTTGAAAATAATACTAAATATGCGTTTAATATAGAAATTAAAAAAGGTGATGATGTAACCTTAGCAAAACCGGTAATGTACATTGCTGAATTTAATAACAGTTTAATGCGTGAACCGGATATACTAAATTTAGTAACTAAAGATTTTTATATTGAACCTTTAGGTTATAATGAAGAACAGGGTTCTAATACAGGCAGTGATATTACTATTAAAAAAGGGGAAACTCAGTCGTTTGACGGAAAAGAAATAACCTTTACCGGGTTTAATTTTCCAAAAGATGCTATGCAGTCGATGAGCGCAGGAACAGGTTTTCAAATAGGTGCGTTATTTAATGTAACCTATAATGGTAAAACCGAAATCGTTGAAACTTTAATGAAAACTACCGGCAGTAATAAAGAATTTGTTCCTGTTGAAATTAAAGATGCAGATTTACGTTTAGAAATGACTAATTTGGATGCATCCGGGGTTGTAAGTATTAAATTTTCCAAACTTTCAGATCCAAATCCAATGTTCTTTAAAACTCCTCCTTCATTATCTATTGATGTAAGTATCAAACCGTTTATAATATTTGTTTGGCTGGGAGTACTTCTAATGGTATTTGGGTTTATTTTAGCAACAATTAAAAGAACTAAAGAATCGCATGTTGTTTAAAATATTTTAGAAATAACTAAAAATTAACAAGGTTTTTGATGGAATAAATGTTTTATTGTGTTTGATAAATAAAAAAATCAATTAATTTAGTGCAAAAAGAAACGAATTGAACGAAAATATTTGTAAAATATAAAAAAAATTCATAAATTTGTGTTCTTTGCAAAAAACAGGTGGATAGATGAAAAGAACGTTTCAGCCAAGTATACGAAAAAGAAAAAATAAACATGGTTTTCGTGCCAGAATGGCTACAAAAAATGGTAGAAAAGTATTGGCTCGCAGAAGAGCTCAAGGCAGAAAAAAATTAACCGTAAGCGATGAATAGTCGTGAAAGTGTATGACCTTCCTGAAGAAGAACGAATCAAGCAGAAAAAAGAATTTGATGTAGTTTATTCTTCAGGAAAAATCATATTTTCTGAATCAAAAAAAATAAAAGCAATTTATTGTTTTTTGAAAAACCAAGACACCCCGGGTACAAAAGTTGCTTTTGCAATTTACAAAAAAGCCGGAAATGCAGTTTGGCGAAATAGAATTAAACGCCTTTTGAGGGAATCTTATAGACTTAATAAAGTTGAATTAAATGAATTGTGCAAGGATAAAAGCCAAACATTATTACTGGTATTATCACTTAATTCCGTGAACAAAAAAAAGTACAATAAGATTTACTTGAAAGATCTCTTGCCCGATGTTATAAGCATTATTAAAAATGTTAAATCGACATTAAAATCCCAAATTTGAATATATTTTAGAGGTTATCATAAAATTTATGGATAAGCAAACAACCTTAGCCTTTGTACTGATAGGAATGATATTAATTACTTGGTTATATTTTAACTCACCGGAACCACCAAAACAAACAAAACAAAACAAAGACACTACATTAGTTACAAAACAAAATTTATCTAAAACTGATAGTGCTAAAAATGTTGTAGAGGAAATTAAAGATACTACAACCCAAACCGGTCCATTTGCAGTTAACAACGCCCCCGAGCAAATAATAACCATTGAAACAGATTTGGTTAAACTAGAACTTACCAGCAAAGGCGGCAGATTAAAAAGATATTACTTAAAAGAATTTGGTACTTGGTATTATAATGATAAAAAAGAGAGTGATTTTAATAATCGTCATGTACAATTAATTAATACAAAAAATGGCGGTGACCTTAATTTAGTATTTGTAACAAAAGATGGTAAATTAGTAAACACATCACTGTTGGATTTTTCAAGTGACTTAAAAGATGTTTCGTATAAAATTAAAGGCAAAGAAAAACTTGATCTCTCTTATTCTTATAAATTTGATAATAATAAACAAATTACAAAACATTTTACTTTTTACGGAAATGATTATCAATCGTTAATTGAAGTAAAATTTGATAATATGAAAGATATTATCAGTGGTATGCGTTATGATTTGGTTTGGGGAGAAGGAATAAATTTTGTTGAAGAAAATAGTGTTGACGAAGCAAATTATGCAAATGCTAGTGCTTACGCCGGCGAAGAACAGGTAATTGTTGATGCTTCATCAGTTGGCGAAAAAATTCAAAAAGATATTAATGGAAAAATTGACTGGGTTGGCTTAAGAAATAAATATTTTGCTGTTATTATTGCTCCTGTTTCTCCTGATCCTGAAGGAGGAGCGAATTTTGAAGGTGTTCACAAAGCTACTTCCCGAGGACAAAAAGAGATTTATTCAGTTAGTCTTAAAGTACCTTTTAATGGCGAAAATGTTCAGAGTGATAAATATAAATTTTTTATTGGTCCTGTTGACTATAGTTTGTTAAAATCTTACGATAAAAATTATCAAGCTCTTTATGATTTTGGAAGTTTCTTTGGACTTAAATTTATTACACGTCCTATTTCCGAATATATTTTATTACCTGTATTCCAATTTTTACACTTGTTTATTCCGAATTACGGTTTTGTAATTATCTTTTTCTCTCTTCTTATAAAAATTGCTTTACATCCGCTTTCAAAACAAAGTATGAAATCGATGAAAAAAATGCAATTATTACAGCCAAAAATTGCTGAGCTTAAAGAAAAATATAAAGATGATCAACCACGTGTACAAAAAGAAACGATGAAATTGTATCAGGTTTATGGCATCAATCCTGCGGGAGGTTGTTTACCTACATTATTACAAATGCCAATTTTATTTGCATTGTTTACATTTTTTAACGTTGCTATTGAATTAAGACATGAACCGTTTATATTTTGGATAACAAACCTTTCTTCGCCTGATATTATATATACCTTACCTTTTAGCGTGCCTTTATTTGGGGTAAATCATATAAGCGGACTTGCATTATTGCTTGGTATAACCATGTTTTTACAACAAAAACAAACTACTAAAGATCCTTCACAGGCAGCCCTTGTTTATATAATGCCGGTTATGTTTACGCTTATGTTTATGAATTTTTCATCAGGATTAAATCTTTATTATTTTATGTTTAACTTGTTTTCAATTGCTCAACAAGCTATTTATAACAGACAAAAAGGTAATGTTGAATTAGTTCCTGTTACCGGACCTGTTAAAAAAGGTATTTTTGCAAAAATGATGGAAGCGGCTGAAAAACAGAACGAATTGAAAAAATCCGATTCTAAAGGAAATAGAAGAAAATAGTTTTGACATATAAGTTTAACAATGCTAAAAAAATTATTAGTATTAATATTTTTATTAGGAAGCGCAAAATTTTGTTTTGCCCAAGATACTATATTTTACAAATTAGATTTAGTTGAAAAAAAACTTCCGTTTGGATTAACATATAAGGATTTTTCAAATAAACCTAAACTTGGGCTGGCATTAAGCGGTGGCGGTTCGCGCGGATTAAGCCAAATTGGTGTGCTTAAAGCTTTTGAAGAAAATTCGCTTCCAATAGATTATATAGTCGGAACTAGTATGGGCAGTATTGTTGGGGGGTTATATTCATCAGGTTATACACTTCATGAAATAGATTCTATAGTCGTAAATGCAAACTGGGATGATTTGTTTAATTCCAGTGAGGCTAATCGGAGGGAATTATTTATTGATCAAAAAATAACTGAAGATAAAGCAATTTTTGCATTGAGGTTTGACGGACTTACACCAGTATTGCCAAATTCAATTATCGGTGGTCAAAAAGTGGCCAATTTTTTAAGCCTTTTAGAAATTAACGCCCCTATTCATTTCACCAAAAACTTTAGCGATTTATTATATAATTATAGAGCTGTTGCAACTAATTTAGTTACCGGCAAAATTGTAATTTTACAAGATGGATCCCTTGCAAAAGCGATGCGTGCCAGTTCAAGTATTTCGTTATTGTTATCGCCTGTAAAACGAGATACTTTACTTCTTGTTGATGGTGGATTGGTTTCTAATATTCCGTCCGGTGTAACAAAAAATTTGGGTTCCGATCTTGTAGTTGCAGTAAATTCTACATCGCCATTAAATAAAAGAGAAGATTTAGCTTATCCATGGGTAATTGCCGATCAGATGGTCAGTATTCCAATGAGTATTATTTCAAATGAACATTTGGAAAGTGCTGATTTTATTATTGTACCTGATTTGGGAGAATTAAAAAATGACAATTTTTCTTCAATTCCGACCAGCATAGATATTGGTTATAACTCTGCGTTAACAATTGTTGATTCCGTGAAAAATTATTATAAAAATTTATATTTGTCAAAGATACAAGACTCTGAAAAAATAATTAGCAATTATTCGCTTTTTATTGATGATGAAAAAATAAGAAATAGTTTGGAACCAGTTTTTAGAGATAAAAGCTCGTTTGATTTAAGAGAATTATATTATAGACTTTATAAAATATATTGTGAAGGTTGTTATAAAGATATTTGGTTTGAAACAGAGTCCGATTCGGTTTCTACCAAATTAAGTATTTTTTGTGAATATAATAAGACAATTGAATCAGTGAAAATAGAAGGCGTTTCACTATTGAATATTGAAAGTTGTTATGGTTTGTTCAAAAGTTTAATTGGAAAACCTTATGTTTCAAAAAACGTTTTAGATAAAGTGTTACATTTATTGCGCGAATATAGAAAAAGAGGATATTCATTAGCTGAAGTTGAAAACGTAAATTTTGATGAAAAGAGTAATGAATTACTTGTCCATGTATCGGAAGGATATATTGAAAAAATAATTGTTTTAGGAAATACTACCACCAATAAAGAAATAATTTTGCGTGAATTCCCACTGGAAGAAGGTAAGGTTTTTGAATATTCAAAAGTGGAAAAAGGTGTAATCAGTTTAAGAAGTACAAATATCTTTGACGAAATTGAGCTTTCTATTCAAAAAAATTATGAAGGGAATTTATTTATTATAAGAGTAGTTGAAAAAAATCCGGCAATATTGCGATTTGGCTTTAGAATTGATAATGAAAACCAAGCTCAAATATCGCTTGATTTTAGAGATGAAAACGTTTATGGAACAGGAACTGAGTTTGGGGCAACGTTTGTTGGGGGAGTTAAAAATAGAACATTTTTAACTGAATATAAATCGAACAGAATTGTTAATACTTTTTTTACATTTAAGCTAAAAGGGTATTACGATTTGTTGGACATTAATTTATATACCGATGATACAACAAAAAGCAGTGAAAACTTTAAAAGAAAAAAAGATAGCGAGTATAGGCAGGTTATTTACGGTGTTTCTTTGGGTGTCGGCAGTCAGGTTGGAAAACTTGGAAATTTCATAATTGAAGGCCGTTATGAATCAAATGAAATAAAAAATAAAAACGATTATTCCGGTTCAATATTTAAATTAAATTTAGCAGCATTAAAAGCTGATTTAACAATTGATTCTCAAGATAGATTCCCTTATCCAAGAAATGGTTTTTATGTGAAAGCATATTATGAAACTGCTCAACAGAATTTTGGTGGCGACATCGGTTATACAAAATTTTACAGTAATTATATCAGTACTTTTACCATTGAGGATAAACATACTATATCTACTAGGTTTTCCCTTGGGTTTGCCGATGAAACTCTCCCTCTTAGTCAGCAGTTTACTTTTGGCGGTCAAAATTCGTTTTTTGGTTATAGAGATAACGAATTTAGAGGAAGGCAAGTTTTAGTTTCGTCTCTTGAATATAGATATTTTATTCCGGTTAAATTATTTTTTGATTCTTATGTTAAATTCAGATATGATCTTGGTTCAATTTGGGCAAGCAAACAGCAAATTAGATTTAAAGACTTAAAGCATGGAATAGGGGCAACGTTATCTTTGGACACACCAATTGGCCCGGCCGATTTTGCGGTTGGACGAAGTTTTTATTTAAAACAAGGCGGAGTTCAAGATGTTTTCAGTTGGGGAGAAGTATTTTTCTACTTTACAATTGGTTATGCTTATTAGAGTTTTTAAGTTGACAATTATTTGCCAACCTGATACATAATTTCCTTTTCGATTCATTTCCTAAATTCTTAAAATGATCTGCAAGCTTCAAAAATAAAACTCTTTTATTATTAACCTTTTTAATTCCCTCATCAATAGTTTTTATTATGGTCTTATTCAATTCAAAGTTGTACTCGTAGTTAAATAAGTTAAGCATATTTATATAAGGTTCAAAATTTTCAGGTTTAATATTAATTGCTTTTTTGAAGTATTTAACTGCGTTTTCTTCTCTATCAATAGGTTTATTTGTTTGTTCAAATATTTTACCAACCCAGCAATAAACCTCATAAGCATGGTCCGGAAATTCTTTGCAATATTTTTCGGCGAATAAAGTTATTTCTTCTTTTGATAATGCGGGATTGGCTAATAAAACTTGATAAACTTCAGGCTCGGATATTCTATTTTTTAATGCTGTTTGAAAAGTATCAAAAAGTTTATTTGGACATGAAGCACTTAAAAATATTTTCTCAATTTCTTTTCGTAACACTTCATTCATATCTTAAATCTTTTCTATTAAAACAATAAGATATAAAATAAATAACATTTAAGACAAAATCAAATAGGGATAAATTAATTATCCCTATTTGCTAACGATATTTATTTAATTAAAATTCATATTCCAAACCAAAAATTGGTATTAAAGTCCATTGATAAATTGTATTAGGTTTTTTTTCTGTTTCATTCCAAAAATATGTTGCTACGTTCTTTCGACTGTAGGCATTCCATACACTCAAATAAACTACTAAATTTGTATTTGAAAAATTAAATCTTCTATCAACACGTAAATTTAATGAGTGATAATCAGGATATCTATTTGCATTTAGAAGATTTTCGTCAAGTACAGCACGGTTTAAATCCTGCGACTTTTGCAAATTAAATGGAGTATAAGGGGTTCCGCCTGCATAAACCCATCTTAAGCTAAATTCCCATTTTGTGTTTGGTTTATATCCACCTTCAATTGAAGCTATAATTTTGTTATCATAAACTCTTTTGCGCCAAACATTATCAAGAGCTTTGTATTCGGTTGTTGAATACGAAAAACTGACTAATCCATAAAAATCTTCGGCCAGTTTTTTCTGTACCATTATTTCAATCCCTTTGGAAAATGCCTTTCCCTCGGAAATTAAATTGGAGTGATTGAAAAAATACCCTGATCTGTAATATATTTCATCTATTAAAAATAAAGAAGGTTGTGCCGGATCCAAAGGTAGATTTTTATAATTCTTGTAATATAAATCTATTGTTAATCTTGTGTCTTTATTTAATAACCGCTCATAACCTAATATGTAATGAATTGCTAAGGGGTCTTTTAACTCTTTATTTTTACTGCTTTGCGAAAGTAAAATTGCGGGAAGATTTTGGTAAAATAATCCTGCAAATGCTTTAATTGAAGACAGATCATCCAATTGATAATTAATAGAAACTCGCGGTGAATATGTTGTTTGTTTGTTGAAAGTAAAATAATCGGCTCTTGAACCAATTGAAGTAGTTAATTGCTTAAATGGATTAAAAGAAAAATTTACAAAAGCACTATATTTGTCCTCCGAAAAAGTAATAATATGTTTTTCTTCTGGTACATTATTACCAAGGGCATCGGTATAAGTACCATACAGATTGTCATACTTCGAATTGCCAAATTTTGCTTCAACACCAAATGTAACATTTAATAAATTGTTCAATCGAATATAATTTACATTCCTAAATTTGATATCTTGTTCTTTTGAATTATTTTTACGCAAAAATAAGGCTGAACCTGTTTCAAAATAATCTTCATCAAATTTTGTTGAGGTAAAAGAAAGAGAAGTATTGGAATAACCCGCTTTACCCCAAACTTGCTGCCAATTAATTCCGGTAGTATTTTCAAAAATATCCTGATTTCCGTAATAAATCATATCATTTTCTATTGCAGTTTTTTGATCTTGATTATTATGATCGTCACCCCAGATTCCAATTAATTCCAATTTGTTGCTATTGTCTATATCGTACACAACTTTCCATTGGTAATCACCGTAACTTGGTGCTACCGTAGTTCCTATATTGATAGTTTTTGCTAATAAATCAAAATAACTTCGGCGGACCGATAACATATATGAACCTTTATCGGAGATTGGACCTTCAACCACTCCACCAAAACCGGCAAAATTTAAATCAAGCTGCCCTTCAATATTATTTTTGTTGCCTTCCCTAAAACTCATATCCATTATTGAGGAAAGTTTATCACCATAGGCTGAAGAAAATCCACCCGAATAAAAATTAACATCATTAATAAAATCTACATTTATCAATCCCAGCGGACCACCTGATGCGCCTTGAGTAGGAAAATGGTTAATATTTGGAATTTCGATATTGTCAACGTAAAAAGCGTTTTCCAAAGGACTTCCGCCGCGTACAATAAGGTTATTAGTTTGGTCATTAACTTTTGCAACACTTGGCAAACTCATCATAATACGGCTTACGTCTCCGGCCGCACCGGGAGCCCGTCTTATCTCTTCATACGAAAAACTGACTGTATTTACCGGCTGTTTCTCAACCTCCGAAAAATAGCCTGCTGTGACGTTTATATCTTGTGTTTGATATATTGACGGCTGCAATTCTGCTTTAATAAAAGTACGTCTGCCTGACCGTACAATAACATCGGTTTTGATTATCGATTCATAACCAATATAACTTATTTTTAAACTGTAGCTGCCAACGTTAACGTTTTCAATTACAAATTTTCCGTCAATATTTGCGGCGTTCCCCATACTTGAATTTTCAATTAAAACGGTAGCCCCAACTAAAGGACTTTTGTTTTCCTTGTCAATAATCTCTCCTTCAATAATACCAGTTATATTTTGAGAAAATGTTAAATTAGATGTTATAAAAAACAACAATACTAAAAGCATTTTTTTATTACTCATTGTATTTCCTATATTTGTTAATAATGTTTCAAAAAGGGCATAGTTCACACCTAAAAAAGCATAGGCTTTTTTTTAATAAAACATTTTTTTACTTGGTTATATTTTTATTCTAAGTATTTAGATAACAAATTATTAAAATATTCTTCTCTGTTTTCTTTTATTTTTAAGTCTTTTTTAATAAATTTTGAAAATAATTGGGGCATAAGACCCGGTAAAATAATTGCCGATATAATCTGAACTAAAGATAAACGAAGCTGCTGTTCGTCAAAAACTTCACCATTTTCTTTTAACTTTGTTATAAAGTCCTCTAAAAATGCATTAAATTTTTTTACAAATAGAGATTCGTAATTATTATTTACAAAAGGTTCAAATAATTGTGCGCGCGAAATTCCCGGATAATTTATCATTCCTTCAAACCAGTCATGTAATAAAAAATGAAGTGCCTGATAAATAGTAAGTTTTTTTTCTTGAATAGCAATTAAAGGGTCTTTATAAGCATTGTACATTGAAAATTCAAGTGCTTCTTGAAGCAGCACTTCTTTACTTCCAAAATGGTAATTAATTGCCGCAACATTAACTTGTGCAATTTCGGCTATTTTGCGAATAGTTACTGCATTAATCCCTTCTTTTTCGATGTACTCTAAAGTAGAGAATAATATTTTTTCCTTGGTTGACTCTTTTTCTTTTTCCATAATTTTATTTTAATTCAAACATACTTTTATAATATAATGACAATTCAACAACTTCTTCAATTAGTTGTTCTTTACTGCCAAAGAAATAATCAATATCTGTAATAGCAACATTAGTAATTTCTACTATTTTTTGTTCAGTAATAGACTGAATCCCTTCCTTTTGAATGTAATTGTACACTAAAGCCAATATCTTTTCTTTGGGTAATTTCATTTTGGGCTTCTCAAATTTAATAAATCTCAAACAAACGTGCATTATTAATCGAAAAAATTTCAAGCGTTTCTTCAAGCAATTTGTATTCACTTCCAAAATGATAATTAATTTCAGCTATGTCAACTTTTGCAATCACCACAATTTTGTCACTAGTGAGTTTATTATTTCCTTCATTTTCTAGATAATCCAAAATTGAAAATAATATTTTATTTTTTGCTGATACTTTTTTGATAGTCATCATTATAATAAAATTCAAACGAATGTTTTAAACAACTGTTTAAATTTAATAAAGATGCAACTATTTGTCAAGAGAAAAGATAATTTTGTGATTTAAAGCAAAGTAATATGGATGTTTTTCGACATTTTTTAATGCGGGGTATATGTTGCACATCGCTGATGTACTTTTATGTGGGCGGGGAGCTTACGTTAATTACAAACGTGGAACATCGATGATGTTCAAAAAACAGATATAAATGAAGTGTAGTGTTCTGAAATAGGTTGATTTTTTTAGGACTTTAAAAAAAGCCGATAACTGGAAGTTATCGGCTAAAAATTAATATTATTACATTTTATTTTGCTAAAATCATTTTAATGGTTTTGTTAAATCCTTCTGTTTTGATATTACAGAAATATATTCCACTTGAATATTGCGAAGCATTAAATGTTTTGTTATACACTCCCATTTCCATATCTTCATCAACAAGTTTAGAAATTTCATTCCCAAGTATATCAAATATTTTAATTACTACATGCTGTTTAGCCGGAATTTGAAATCTTATACTTGTAGTTGGATTAAATGGATTTGGATAATTTTGAAAAATATTAAATTCAGTTGGATTTGGGTTTGAAACTTCAGCTACATCAGTTAATTGTTCGGGATTAATTAATTGATAAGCAGCAAAACCGTTATTAGTTGCTAGTACGTAATAAATATATCTGCCGGGAGCAATATATCTGTATGCAATATCACCCGACATTCCAACGGTATTGTAGTTTGTACCTAAAATTGGGCTTGATTCTAATACAGTTGCATTTGCCAAACCATTTGTAATATCCAATACTTGGGCATTTTCAAAGTTAAAACCGTATTGATATACAATTAGATATTTTTGCTGGCCGCTTTCAAAATAACGCATCGAGTTACTTCTAATATCAACTGCTGATGAAGGGGCTGTTGCAACCAAAACGCCGGCAGATGTATATTCGCAAGGACGTACACCATTACCATTTACAAAAATATTTGCATCACCAATACCACGAGGATAAACAGCTGGAGATGTTCCGGTACCGGCCGGAAGAGTAATTAAAATAGGAGTTTGATTAAAAACACTATTTTCCATTACCCATTTATAAACTTTGTTGCTGGAAGTAACTGCAGCATAAATAACTGCAGTATTATTTGCATATGAACCAACAACTGTAAATTTATCACCAAGTTTTCCTGTTGAGCCTGAAAATGTAATTACAGGTTCAGGAGTTGATAATTCATTGTTCCATTTGTAAATTTTAAAAGCATTAGTTGAAGCATTTGCGGTTAAATTACCGCCAAATATAATTCCGTCATCGGATACTTCAATATCGTTAATTGTATATGTTCCACCTGTTAGATCGTTTGTATTTAATGAACCAACTTGTGCTCCTGTATTTGCGTCAAGAATATAAACATTTGGACGTGACACAATATATAATCTTGGATTACCACTAACATTGCCAACAGCAAATCCTCTTTCGGTACTTGCTGTTGTAGAAAACCAAGAAGGGATATTTCCTAAAGTACTGCAAAAAGACCATGTGGGTAATATTTGGGACAATACATTTACCGAAATGGTATCGTGCAAATCATTTATTGTCCCAATTATAATACCTGTACCACTTTGTGATGGAACAAAAAATCCATTATCATCAACATATCCGCTAATACCTTTTACTTCCCAAGTAAAATCAGCAGCGGTAACATCAAGAGGGTAACCCCAAATATCATTTGCTTTAATATTAATTTTTTTTGTTTGAGTTGAATCTAGGACTACCAACTCGGGCGATAAATGGAAAGATTTAATGATACCTGTAAGTGGTCTTTCTAAAACAGCTAATAAAATATTTCCAACCGGTCTTTCGGATCCATCCGAAGGGACATTCATAACCTGATTTCTAACAATCATAGCTGAAGAACCACCGCCATCAAAATTATTTGCCTGATAACAGCCGATTGATTTCATATAATGAGCCAATTCGGATAATGTCATTCCAATACTAACACCGGCCTGTCTTCCGTCAACAGTAACAAAGTATAGTTTAGTGCTGTCTTGGTTAATCCCAACTGCAGTACGAGGATGTTGATTATTTGTTATATCATTATCAAAACCTTCGGCACCGGTAAAACTATTTGGAATAATTCCGTTTGTCATTAATCTTGGGCCGCCGCCAACTAAAGCAGAGATGTTTCCTCTATCTAAGTTAGTACCTATTTTTAATTTAACCGTATCACTTATATTAAAATGGTTAGTTAAAAATCTGGCGCACGAATCATGACCTGAAAGGACATAATAATTGCCAATGGTCATATTGCCAACACCTTCCTGTTTTTCAACAACAACAAAACGCACTTCTGTATTAATGGCAAGAGGATCTATTAATTGTAATTTAACTTCAACGCCGTATGGATTTGTTGATGTTGAAGCACCAATAAATTTATTATATAAAACTAAAGTATTAGCATCACGCTTCCAGTTTACAGCATTAATGTTAATTGTTAAATTATTTTTAGCTTTAACGTAACCGCTAAAACCGAATTTATCAAAGAAAGGTTTTTTATTTTTATCAATTGCAAAACCTGTCCAGCCCACCCATGAGCTTTGTACAAATTCGGAATTTGAAATCATAGAGCCACAAAGAAAAGAAAACGGATCATAAGGTGTGCTCATTCCAAAAAAATCGGCGTTAATTGCACCTAAAACAAAATGTCCATTTTCAGTTTTTCTTTTAGACGCTGATGATGGAGTTTCGAATCCATTTCCCAAAACATCTTTGGCTAAAACAGATTCAATTTTAATATCCTGTTCCGTAAGGTCAATTTCCAAAATTTTTATAATATTCGGGCTGGATTTTTTTACAGAATGGTATCTTACCCCCGGGCCGACTGTTGTAACTGTAGAATCTTGTGCGTAATTAGTAACAAAACAAATAAATAATAAAAATAAAATTACTTTTTTCATATCATCCCTATCAACTGTTAATAAAATAAATATTCATCTTTACAAATGTAAAATTACAAAAAATAGTAATAAGGGCATAATGTATTCTAGGCTAAAATGAATGTTTGTTCAATAATTTGCAGAATATATTAAATATTTTGTACGCCGAGTTTTTTTACAAGGCAGTGAATAAATAACAAAAGGATTGAAGAACTGAATTGTGTTAAGATCCAATAACAGGTATAACCGTTTTAAATAAGGAGTTTGCGCAAAAAAAGGCCGGTAATGATTATTACCGGCAAAATAAAATGAATTTGATACTATTTTACTAAGAGCATTTTAATAGTTTTATTAAAAGCATCGGTTTTGATATTACAAAAATAAATTCCGCTTGTGTATTGTGAGGCATCAAAAATTTTGTTGTAAATTCCGGCATCCAAATCGTTATCAACCAATTTTATTACTTCATTTCCAAGAACGTCAAATATTTTAACGGTAACATGTTGTTTTGACGGTATTTGAAATTTAATATTTGTTGTTGGGTTAAATGGATTTGGGAAATTTTGAAATAAAGCAAATTCGGCTGGAATTACACTTGAAACTTCAATAACATTAGAATAAGTGAAAGAACCGTTAAAATCCATTTGTTTTAAACGGTACAAATATTTTTCAGACGAAATATCAATTTTATCCAAAAACGAATATTCTGAGGGTAAAGTAGAAGTTCCGGCACCTTTTATAAATCCAATTTTATTCCAATCGTTATTTCCTTCTTTTCTTTCAATTTCAAAACCAAGGTTGTTTTGCTCTGTTGCCGTATTCCAATTTAATAAAATACCATTGGATTGGATTTTGCCTTCAAATCCAACCAATTCGACCGGCAGCTGAGCTTCGTTTATTAATTGATAAGCGCCATATCCATTATTTGTAGCAAGCACATAATAAATATATCTACCCGGAGCCAAATATCTGTATGCTATATCACCGGACGTTCCAACAGTATTTGAATTTGCACCAAGTGTTGGACTTGTTTCAACTACGGTTGCGTTTGCAAGTCCATTGGAAATATTTAATACTTTTGCGTTTTCGTTATTTAAACCATATTGATAAACAATAAGATATTTTTGTTCACCGCTTTCTATATACCGCATGGAATTACTTCTGCTGTCTACCACTGAGGTAGGAACCGTTGCAACCAAAACACCGGCAGGGGTATATTCGGTAGGACGAGTAGTATTGCCGTTAACAAAAATGTTCGCATTTCCGATTCCGCGTGGATAAACAGCCGGTGAAGTTCCAAGCGATGTTACACCTTGTAAAGTTATCTGTGTTGGAGTTTGATTGAATGAGCCATTTTCCATTACCCATTTATAAACTACATTACTTGAACCAACTGCTGCGTAAACTACCGCAGTGTTATTTGCATACGAACCTACAACTGTAATTTTATCACCAAGCCGTCCGGTAGACCCTGTATAAGTAATAACTGCTTCAGCATCAGCTAATTCGTTATTCCATTTGTAAACTTTAAATGCGCTGGTTGATGAATTTACTGTTAAGTTACCGCCAAAAATAACTCCGTCTTCCGAAGTTTCAATATCATTAATTGTATAAGTTCCGCCTACAGTTCCGGTTGTACTTAAATTTCCTAATTTGTCACCGGTTGCAGCATCAATAATATAAATGTTTGGTCTGGAAACAAGATACAATCTTTGATTGTTGTTTACATATCCATAAGCAAACCCTCTTTCGGTGCTTCCTGTGGTTGAAAACCATGTTGGAAGGTTGCCTAAAGTGCTGCAAAAAGACCAAACAGGAACTTGCTGGGATAATACTGATACTGAGATAGTATCGCTTTGGTTATTTACTGTTCCAATAACAATACCGGTTCCGCATTGTAATGGAACAAAAAAACCTTCCGGATTAACAAATCCATTAATGCCTTCTACCTGCCAGGTAAGTTCAGAAGCATCAACTTCAACCGGATAACCCCAATGATCAATAGCTGTAACGGTAATTTTTTTTGTTTGTGTTGAATCAATTAATATTTGTCGCGGGGAAAGTGAAAATGTTTCAATTAAATTAATAACAGGTGTTTCCAGTACCGCTAATAATGCATTACCAACTGATCTTTCACTACCATCGGATGGGCTGTTAACCACTTGGTTGCGAACCACCATTGCGGTAGAACCGCCTCCATCCAAATTAACTGCCTGGTAACAGCCTATTGATTTCATATAATAAGCTAATTCGGACAAAGTCATACCAACGCTTAACGCTGCTTGTCTTCCATCAACAGCAACAAAAAATATTTTTGTACTGTCTCTGTTTATTCCAACGGCAGAACGAGGATGTTTGCTATCGGTAAAAGCCGCGTCAAAACCTTCTGAACCGGCAAAATCATTTTGAATAATTCCGTTAGTCATTAATCTGGGGCCACCTCCCATTAAAGAAAATAAGTTGCCTTTATTAAGATTGGTTCCAATTTTTAATTTGACTGTATCTCCAATATTTATTTGATTACGCAAAAATCTTGCGCAGGAATCGTGTCCGGAAATAACATAATAATTGCCAATAGCCATACTCCCTATACCATCTTCTTTTGCAACAGCAACAAAACGAATTTCCTGATTTACTGCCAAGGGGTCAATTAACTCTAATTTTATTTCCACGCCCCATTGATTGGTTAATGTATTAGCTCCAATAAATTTATTGTATAAAATCATTGTATTTGCTTCACGAGTTAAATTAACCGAATTGATATTGATGGTTTGGTTGTTTTTTGCTTTAACATAACCGGCAAAACTAAATTTTTCAAATAATGGTTTTTTTGAATCAGTCATACCAAACGATGTTCGTCCGGAAGTTCTGCCTTGTGTAAAATCGTAATTTGCAATCATAGAACTGCCCAAAAACCCGTATGGATCGGTTGGTGCGCTAATTCCAAAAAAATCACCATTAATAGCTCCTAAAACTAAATGACCGGGTCTATTGCTTCTTGTAGCCATGGAAGAAGTTCTCTCAAATCCGGTTCCAAGAACATCCCGGGCTAATACAGTTTCAATTTTAATATCCGGTTGTGTAATATCGATTTCTAAAATTTTAATATTGTAAGGATTTGATTTTTTTACTGAATGATATTTTACTCCGGGACCTATTATGGTAACGGTTGAATCCTGTGCGTAATTTGTAATAAAACAAACAAATAATAAAAACAATACAACTTTTTTCATATCATACCTATCAACTATTAATAAAATAATTACAAAACATTATGTTATTCAAATTACAAAAAATTGGTAAAAAGCCAAAAGAAAATAAACGTTAAAAAATATAATTAAATGTGTTGCTAAAGATTAAGAAATAAATTATTATATAATATGCAATTTTACATGTAAAAATAGCAGATATTCAATTAGTGTTCTTTATGTAGCTTAACAAATAAACTATAGTAAACTAAATACTAGCGGGGAAAGTTTATGCAGGCTATCAAGGGATATAAGATAATAAAAAAAATAGGTGATGGGAGTTTAGGAGAGGTTTTTATTGGGGAGGATGAAAATTTAGGGCTAAAAATAGTGGCAAAATTAATACAACCCGCATCATTAAAAAATCCAGAAATTGTTAACCGCATTAAAAAAGATACAAAAATTCAAACCTCGCTATCACATCCAAATATTAACTCGGTATTCAATTTTATAATTGAACAAAATAATATGTATTTAATTTTAGAATATGCGGCCGGTAAAACATTAAAAGAAATTATAAAACAAACAGGGCTAATAGAAGAACAAAGAGCATTGAATATTTTTAAGCAGATTTTGGGGACTGTAAGTTTTGGCCATAAAAAAGGAATAATCCATTACAATTTAAAACCATGCAATATAATGCTGGATAATAAGGATAAAATAAAAATATTGGATTACGGAGTGGCAAATATACTTGGCAGGCAGGGAATGATAAAGGCAGGAATAGATATGGGAACTCTTTATTATTTATCACCCGAGCAGATAAAAGAAGAAACTGATATTGACCAAAGAACCGATATTTATAGTCTGGGAATTATATTCTTTGAAATGTTAACGGGTGTTTTGCCATTTGGTGTTAATGTTAAAAGCAGTTTTGGAGTAATGAACGAAATTGTGACCCATAAAATTTTAAATATAAAAGAATTAAAACCGGAGATAAGCGATCAAACGGCAGCTGTGGTAATGAAGATGATTAATAAACGTAAAGAACTGCGTTATCTAAATTGTTGTGAATGTGGTGGTGACTTACAGTTAGCCAAATCAAAAGTTAATAACAAATCAGAATGTTTATCCGAATCAAAAACAATAGGTTTGCATGCCAAATTGATAATTCCCAAAATGGTTTTAGTTGAAGCCGGAATTTTTAACAGGGATATTTCAAATCCGCTTTCGGCAGAGAAAAAAATGCGGACAGTAAGTGTGGATAGTTTTTATATAGGCAAATTTCCTGTAACGCAAAATGAATGGTTGGAGATAATTGGTAATAATCCAAGTAATTTTATAGGGGACAGTTTACCTGTTGAACAAGTCAGCTGGAACGATATTCAGACCTTTTTAGAAAAACTGAATGCAAAAACAGGGAAAAAGTATCGTCTGCCCACTGAAGCAGAATGGGAATATGCCGCACGCGGCGGGAAAAAATCGAAGGGTTATAATTATAGCGGCAGCAACAATATTGAAGATGTTGTTTGGTATTCCGGTAATTCAAATCATCAAACTCATCCGGTTGGTACTAAAAAACCGAATGAACTGGGAATATTTGATATGACCGGCAATGTTTGGGAATGGTGTAAAGATTGGTACGAGGATAATTATTTTAAAAATAGTGTGCATAATAATCCAAAAGGGCCGGAAACTGGGGTTGAACGTGTTTTAAGAGGAGGTTCCTGGGTTAATTATGCGGATGGATGCCGTATATCGAATAGAAGCTGGGATAAACCCGAAAACAATAACAACTACAGCGGGTTTAGAGTGGCAATGGATCTTTAATTATAATTATGAATTATTAATTATGAATTATTAATGATTAATGATGTGATTAAAATATTATCTGAGAAATGATTTTAATTGTCTGAACCATGATTTTTGTGATTTGAATGATTTTTATGATTAAATATTGATTTGTGAAAAGAATACTATCACCCATTGTACTTAAATTATAAAATGTTTTAGCCCCGACAGGGCGATAGGATTGTAGGTAAATCCAAAAAATACAATAAAGCCCTGAAAGGGTGACATGATGATATTGGCATATTGTCTGAACCATGATTCGTATGATTAAAGGATTTTCATGATTTTGATAAAGATGTATTGCTATTAAATTCCGTTTTTAAATCAGCGGTTATCAGTAAAATCTGCGTCATCAGTGTTCAAAGAAAAAATCATAGAACGCAGATTTACACTGATTAAAACATTGTCTGAACCATGATTTTTGTGATTTGAATGATTTTTATGATTAAATAATGATTTATGAAAAGAATACTATCACCCATTTTACTTAAATTATAAAATGTTTTAGCCCCGACAGGGCGATAGGATTGTAGGTAAATGCAAAAAATACAATAAAGCCCTGAAAGGGTGACATGATGATATTGGGATATTGTCTGAACTATGATTCGTATGATTTGAATGATTATTTTGATTATTATGATTTTAATAAAGATATATTGCTATTTAATTCCGTTTTTAAATCAGCGGTTATCAGTAAAATCTGCGTCATCAGCGTTCAAAGAAAAAATCATAGAACGCAGATTTACACTGATTAAAAAATTGTCTGAACCATGATTCGCATGATTAAAGGATTTTCATGATTTTGATAATTGTCTGAACAATGATTTATGTGCTTTGAATGATTTTTATGATTAAATATTGATTTGTGAAAAGAATACTATCACCCATTGTACTTAAATTATAAAATGTTTTAGCCCCGACAGGGCGATAGGATTGTAGGTAAATCCAAAAAATACAATAAAGCCCTGAAAGGGTGACATGATGATATTGGGATATTGTCTGAACTATGATTCGTATGATTTGAATGATTATTATGATTTTGATAAAGATGTATTGCTATTTAATTCCGTTTTTAAATCAGCGGTTATCAGTAAAATCTGCGTCATCAGCGTTCAAAGAAAAATCATAGAACACGGATTTACACAGATTAAACATTGTCTGAACTATGATTCGTATGATTTGAATGATTATTTTGATTATTATGATTTTGATAAAGATGTATTGCTATTAAATTCCGTTTTTAAATCAGCGGTTATCAGTAAAATCTGCGTCATCAGCGTTCAAAGAAAAAAAAATAGAACACGGATTTACACAAATTAAACATTGTCTGAACTATAATTTGAATGGTTAAAATTTTATTTGTTGAAAATATGAAATCATTTATTGGGGTTTTGCCGATTAAAACAAAACCCCTTAAATAAAAACAACTATAAACTTACATCTCTTTATCTGCTATAAGAATTTTACCCAAAACAAACTGTGCGCTTTCTCGGTGTTCCTGGGTAATATAAACTTTCCCGTCTTCAAAATGGGGTTTGCCATAAACTGAGTGAACTGATTTAAGGCCGCCCAAATAACGGCGGGCATCACTTAAATAAACCAAATCACCTTCATTGGCTTCCATTTTTTCCATATCGCTTTCGGAAAAATAAACAAAGTTCTTTTCGCCGGGGATAAGTTCCCAATTAACTTTAATTGTTTGTCCTTCTTTTTCGTTTGGTTTGCTTCCCTTAAATAACTCTTTAGCGCGCGCAATTGACCAAACGGTTAGTCCATCGGTTGCCTTTTGTTCGTCATATTTAACATAATATGTTGAAGTTAATGCAACAAGAATAGCTAAAACAAAATTAAGTGCTAATAATAATAATAATGGTAGTGGTGCAAAACATATTATTATAAATAATAAAGCTGAGATAACATCTATTGTTATAATTACCTTTTTTACATTAGGTGATTTTTTTAAGTTCTCAACATAAGCTTTTAGGTATTTATGTATTAATGTAACAAATACGGCAACAACAGCGCAGCCTAAAGTGTTATATAATGCACTTATATAAATATATGGGTGAGCTGTATCCATTACTGTACCGTGTGCCAACGGGCCAATTAATTGAGCCGGAAACTTAGCACCTAATACCATTAATGAAACTCCGGCAATTAAAGAAGAAATTACGGCAGCCGGAGAAAACCTTTTCCATAACACACCAAAAAATATTGCCACAACCAAAGGTGGAGTTAAAGTAGAATGGAAATATCCGTGAGCTTCGTAAACAGTTGGAAATTGGCTAAAAGGAATAACGGTTAACGCGCCAAGTGTTGTCATTACAATAGAAGCGTAACGGGCGGCGGATAATTCCTGTTTGTTCTCTTGTTTTTCCGTACCTTTCTTTTTATGGAAATATTCTTTTAACGGCTGGTGAATATCGTATATGTAAATTGCCGCGGTTGCATTAATAAAAGTACTTACGGTTGACATAAGTGCTGCAATTAATGCCGCAACAATAAATCCGAAAACACCCGGTTTTGCTATTAAATAAGATACAACAATAAATATTTCATCCGGTTTTGTATTAGGATTTACTAAATTAGGGTTCATTTCGGAAATTGCTTTACCAATCCATCCCGCATTACTAACAACAAGGGCAGCAATAGGAAGCATAAAAAATAGATTAAAGGTTGCTGCTTTGCGTCCTTCATCAACGCTTTTTGTTGCCATAAAGCGCATTAACAATCCCATATTCATAAATAGGAACGCCACTGATCCGTCAAAACCATCCTGCCAAAAGATACCGACAAAATTAAAACTTGGGGGTGAATTAAAATCGGCAAAAGGTAAACGCCACGAGGGGGGTAATAAATGCCAAAATGTATCAAAACCGCCAATATAATTTAATCCAAGGAAAAATAATAATACTCCGGCAAAAAGTAAAATAATGCCTTGAACTAAATCAGTAAATATAACAGCGGTTTGACCGCCTACAGTAATGTAACTTCCGGTAAATAAAGCTGTAACAATAACAATACTTGTTAAATTAATATGAACCTGCATACCAAAAACTGTAACAAATTCCGGCAATAATGGAAGAAGAGCTTTACCAAGTGTTAAAAATCCAATTCCAATATATCCTATTATATATGCTAATAAAAATACGGTTACAAATGAACGGGCTGTTTTGCTGAAACGTCTTTCAAAATATTCCGGGATAGAGCGAATTTTGGAGTAAATAACAATAGGCAGCCATCCAAAAAAGAAAAGGGGAATAAAAAACCAATCGTTCATATACGTCATTGTAGAAGAAATACCGTTTTCAAATCCTTTAGCGGAATATTTAATAAAACTGTGACTACTTACTCCTGTTGCCACAATTGAAAAAGCAATAATCCACCATGTAAAACGGCGGCCGCCAAAAAAGAAATCGTTTGTTGTTCTATTATATTTACTAAAATAAGTGCCAAAAGCAGTAACTAAAATAAAGTATAATATAATAATTGCCCAATCTAAACCAGTGCCTATACTGTGATAACTTTCCATAATCCTGTACTTATTTTATTTAAAAATAAAGGGCTGCTAAAATCATAATTAGATGTATAAAGACAAAATAAAAGAAACCGAAATATAAAATTTTGTTCCAGTAACGATGTCTTTTCCTGGTCAAATCCAAACCTTTGCTTTTGCGGATAACTATCATACAAAGTATAAAGAATATACCACCTACACCATAAAGATAAATAAACGGAAGCCATGTTTGCGAAAACGGAGGCATTTTTGTAATCCTGTTTTGTTATTAATTATTTTTATTACATCTTAAAAAGTAAGTGCCAACAATTAGATTAGCAAATTATATTTTTAATACGCAATTTTTTTACAAATAAATATTTTTTTTGTTGCATGTCACCAAATAGTGACATATATTGTACAGCATAATTTTTAATTATTTGACGAGGAAAAAATGAAAAACATAATATTATTCGGTTTAGTGTTACAAATGCTTTTAATAAATTTAACAAATGCACAAGAAAAAGAGTTATGCCATAAAATAAACTACGGGATTGAATTAGATGCATTGCCATATATATACAGCGGTTATTATGGCTCGGTTTGGTTAAAAGTAGATAATTTTAGAATTAGGCCGGTTATTACTAAATTAACACAACCCGAATTTGTTGCTAAAGACGGGTTTAAAAACTTAAACACAAAAGCTTATGCTTTAATAATTGATTATTTTTTTAGTGATAAAGAAGAATTAAAAGGTTTTTGGGCAGGTGCAGGTTTTGAATATTGGGATAATGATGTGACCGAAAAGATATCAAACAATAAACAAGATTACCAAAATTATTATTTTACAGTTGGCGGCGGATATGTATTAAATATTTGGGAAGGTTTATATCTAAATCCCTGGGTTGCGGTACACGCAAAAATTGGAGGAAAAAGCGAGTTAAAATTTGAAGAAAAAAACTATGGTATATCTTCAATTGTTCCTGAGGCTTCGGTTAAACTTGGATGGAGATTTTAACAATGGCAAAAAATAAAGAAGAAACTAAGGCAAAAATACTTGAAGCTGTTGAAAGTATAATACTTAAAGAAGGATTTGCGGCTTTAGGAATTAATTTAATTGCAAAAGAAGCCGCTGTGGATAAAGTACTTATATACAGGTACTTTACTAATCTTAACGGTTTATTAAAGGAATTTATTAAAGGGAAAGATTATTTTTCGAATGTTAATAATATTGACTTGCTGATAGAAAAAGCCGGACAAAACGAACTAAAAATTATTATAAAGTCAATTTTAATTGAACAGCTTAAATATTTGCTTAATAATAAAATTTTGCAGGAAATATTAATTTGGGAATTAAGCAATAAAAACGAAATTACCGATTTTATTGCCGGTGAAAGAGAAAAAGCGGGAGTAATTAATTTACAAGCAATTGCGGAAAAATTTGATAATAATATTAATATTGAAGGTATATCATCACTTATTGTCGGGGGTATATATTATTTGGTTTTAAGGTCAAAAACCGTTTCGGTTTTTAACGGAGTAGATATATCCACCGAACAAGGATGGACAAAAATAAAAGACGCTATTAACACTTTGGTTGATTTGTTGTTTAGTATTAATGGTATTGATTAAAAAATGTTTGAAATTTGGTAAATATTTCCTCTAAAAAATATTTAATTCTACCTTGTTTTTGCAGCTGATATTTTAATTATTTATCATGTCGCCGCTTTCGCTACAATCGTTACGTCCCTTCAGGACTAAAACCAAAAAGCCCAAGGTACAAAAAATAACCAATTCTCAAACCTTCTGCGGAGCAGAAGCATGATTGTAATTAAACATCGTCCCCACGCAAAAAACGCCTACAGAGCAGGCGAATGTTCCTTTATGCATAAAATGAAGTTCATATAAAAAGTAACCGATTAATAAATTATATTAGTCATCAAAATCAAAGTTTATACAATTGTTTCTCTGCTCTGCTTGTGTACTATGATAAGTCAAAAAATGTTGAAATCCAAAAGAATATGCAACCCACGCTGGGGTTGTGGCTTGTTTTGGGGGTCTCAGGATTACAAACATTCCTCTTCTCCGAAGAGGGTATGATACGAGGAAATTATGGAATAATTAGGCTACAGCAAAAATATCTTCCAATCAAATCATGGCAATAATAATAATAATCACACAAAGTATAGTTCCGACAATTTGATCTCGTCCCGTCGGGACTAAAACATCATTGCACAAATTATAAACGATTAACAAACCTACTGCGGAGCAGAAGCATGATTGTAATTAAACATCGTCCCCACGCAAAAAACGCCTACAGAGCAGGCGAATGTTCCTTTATGCATAAAATGAAGTTCATATAAAAAGTAACCGATTAATAAATTATATTAGTCATCAAAATCAAAGTTTATACAATTGTTTCTCTGCTCTGCTTGTGTACTATGATAAGTCAAAAAATGTTGAAATCCAAAAGAATATGCAACCCACGCTGGGGTTGTGGCTTGTTTTGGGGGTTTTCGGATTACAAACATTCCTCTTCTCCGAAGAGGGTATGATACGAGGAAATTATGGAATAATTAGGCTACAGCAAAAATATTTCCAATCAAATCATGGCAATAATAATAATAATCACACAAAGTATAGTTCCGACAATTTGATCTCGTCCCGTCGGGACTAAAACCAAAAAGCCCAAGGTACAAAAAATAACCAATTCTCAAACATTCTGCAGAGCAGAAGCATGATTGTAATTAAACATCGTCCCCACGCAAAAAACGACTACAGAGCAGGCGAATGTTCCTTTATGCATAAAATGAAGTTCATATAAAAAGTAACCGATTAATAAATTATATTAGTCATCAAAATCAAAGTTTATACAATTGTTTCTCTGCTCTGCTTGTGTACTATGATAAGTCAAAAAATGTTGAAATCCAAAAGAATATGCAACCCACGCTGGGGTTGTGGCTTGTTTTGGGGGTTTTCGGATTACAAACATTCCTCTTCTCCGAAGAGGGTATGATACGAGGAAATTATAGAATGATTAGGCTACAGCAAAAATATCTTCCAATCAAATAATGGCAATAATAAGAATCACACAAATTATGGTTCATACAATTTTGTGTCGTCCTCTTGTACCGTAAACAAAATGCCAATACACAAAATAATAACCAATTCTCAAACCTTCTGCGGAGCAGAAGCATGTTTGTAATTAAACGTAGCCCCCTCGCAAGAAACGCCTACAGAGTAGGCGAATGTTCCTTTATGCATAAAATGAAGTTCATACAAAGGGTAATCGAAAAAAAATCATGTCAATCATTAAAATTACAAAAATCATAGTTCGGGCAAAGGTTTCACTACTTGGTTTGTGTACTATGACAAGTTGGAAAATGTTGAAATCCAAAAGAATATGCAACCCACGCTGGGGTTGTGGTTCTTTTTGGGTTTTGTGGGTTACAAACATTCCTCTTCTCCGAAGAGGGTTTGATACGATGAAAAAGTTAGCTAATCTGTTTTTTACAACAATTAAAATCATATTAATCATTAAAATCACATAAATCATAGTTCAGACAATCTTTTAATCACAGTTCAGCCAAAAGGATACTGAACTTAGTTATGGAATGGAGAGGGTTGTGGTTCTGTAGGTTACAGGCAGTGAATTTCTCCAAGAATTTGTTTTTTACAAATCGCGGGATTTTAAAAAATATTTATACAAAGTTAGGTTTTTTTTTGTAAATTAAGCAATAAATATTATATTTAATATTTAACACATTTGTATTATTTACTAATTGCTTTTTTACAACAAAAAATTGGTATAATGAAAAACTCCCGCATATTAATTATTGATGACGACGATACATTATGCTATCTGCTTAAGGAAGAGTTAATTAGTGAAGGATATTTTGTAGAAATTGTTTACAATTGTAATAAAGCAATTGATTATATAAAAAAAAGCTCGCACGATTTATTACTGCTTGATTTGGAAATGAACGGTATTTCGGGATTAGACATATTAAAATATGTAAAAGATAATCATCCCGATTTGCAGGTTATTGTACTTACCGCAAATAATGATATGCGCATTGCAATTGAATGTATAAGGAACGGTGCCTACGATTTTATAAACAAACCATACCAGTTTGAACAACTGCAGGTTTCAATTGAAAGAGCACTTGCGCATAAAGAATTGTTGCTAAAAAATACAATACTTACCACAAAAATAAACCAGGCAATTCCGCATAAAATAATTGGCGAAAGCAAAGGTATAAAAGAAGTAATTCATTTAGCCGAAAAAGCATCCCGCTCCGATTCCAACATACTGTTACAAGGCGAAACAGGCACCGGTAAAGAGTTGTTTGCCGAATATATACATAAATGTTCGGCAAGGAATGAAAAGCCGCTTGTAACAATCAATTGTGCTTCGTTACCTGACCAATTAATAGAAAGTGAATTGTTTGGATACGAAAAAGGAGCATTTACGGATGCTAAATCCTCAAAACAGGGTTTAGTGGAAATTGCAAACGGCGGAACATTGTTTTTGGATGAAATAGGTGAATTGAGTTTAGCTTTGCAGCCAAAATTTTTAAGATTTTTGGAAAATGGCGAATTTAGACGTATTGGCGGAATTACAACATTATCATCAAATGTTAGGGTAATAGGTGCTACAAATAAAAATTTGATGGAAGAAGCCGAAAAGAAAAATTTCAGGCGTGATTTATTATTCAGATTAAATGTTATAACATTAACTATTCCACCGTTACGTGATAGAGGAACAGATATATTATTACTGGCAAATTATTTTTTAACAAAAAAATCGCCATTGCGGTCTCCTAAAAATCTTTCAATAGAATCGGAAAAGGCATTATTAAATTATAGCTTCCCCGGCAATGTTAGGGAGCTTGAACATATTATAGAGCGTGCAATAATTTTTAGTGAAGACAATATAATAGTACCGCGCGATTTAAATTTGCCTAAAGAAAGAGATTTTCACTCCAGCAATGAATACGATTCCGAAGAAGGAGTTATTACTTTAGAAGAAGTTGAACGCAGCCATATTATAAAAGTTTTAAATCAGCAAAACTGGAACAGAGAAAATACAGCCCGCACGTTGGGAATAAGCCAAAAAACCTTATATTCGAAAATTAAAAATTATAATCTTCAATAATATGAATAATTTAGATACACCAAAAAGTGAAGTATCTTTAGCCCTGGGGCATTTTAGTGAAGGAATAATTTGGAAAAACGAGTCGATGGAAAAGGAAATTGAAAATATTCCAATTGACCAACTGAATAAATTTATTTTTGAATTAAAAGATATATTTAATGATGACCTTTCGTTTGAGTTTGAGAGCTTAAATTTTAGATTGTATAAAACCGCAAATATTTCGTTTATATTAACAACCGAAACAATATGTAATAAAACCGATGAATTAACTGAAAAAGTAATTTTGGCAAAAGAATTTACTCATGATTTAAATAATATGTTGGCTGCTGTTAATGCAGGTGTAACCTTACTTAAAAGTAAAATAGGCGATGATAAAAACCTAACCAGAACAATAAAGGGTATAGAAAACAATCTATTCCGAGCCATACAACTTGCCGGCAATATGAGTAAAAATAAAGAAGATGAAATAATTTTGCCCGATTTAATTTCATTGCCCGATTTGTTAAATATGCTTTCAATTGATTTACAAAATCTGCTTCCCGAACGAATAATATTTAAATTAGAAATTGATAAAAATATCCCATTAATAAAAGCTGACTTTGAAGACTTATACAGGGCATTATTAAATATTTGTATTAACGCAAAAGAGGCAATAAAAGATTATGGAGAAATTTTAATTTACTGTACAAACTATTTTAACAATAATGAAAAAATAGATTATGTTAAAGTTAGCATAAAAGATACAGGCGAGGGAATAAAAAAAGAAAATATTGAAAAAATATTTAATGCCGGTTTTAGCACTAAAAAGAAACAAACCGAATCGGGGCTTGGGTTAAGTATTGTAAAAAAAATGATTACAAAATATTCCGGTACTATTACTGTAAAAAGTAATATTGATCATGGTACCGAATTTGAAATATTATTTCCTGCTGCAACGGGAAGAGTGGAAATAATTGAAAACCAAACAGATCAAAAAACTGCAGTACCCGAAAAAACAGTAGGGATAAAAAGAATTATAATTGCAGATGATGAAATATCTATGGTTGAACTGCTGACCGAATTATTAAGTTCATACAATTACCAAATTGAAACAGCTTATAACGGATTAGAATTAATAGAAAAGATTAAAACAAACGGACCGTTTGATTTGATAATTGTTGATGAAAAAATGCCTAAAATGAATGGTTTGGAAAGTATTTACAAATTACGTGAATTAAACATTACCACAAAAATAATTTTATGCAGCGGATCAGGCTTAAAAGAAAAAACCGATTTATTTGAACTATTAAAAATTTCAAAATTCATCAAAAAACCATACAATTTTGATGAATTATTAGCCAATATAAAAAATTTAATCGACTGAAATATTTTTTTTGTCAACATTAATATCAATCATCTGAGTATTATTAACGTAATCTACAAAAGTAGGTTTTTTTATAGAACTTAGTTTTTCCAGAATTTGAATAATACTTTTTGCGGCATTGTCAATTATATCAACTCTTTTTAATATCGCCTCTCTTGAAAGGTCTTCTTTCCCTAATTCGCGTTTAATAGCGGAAACAGAAAGATTTATAAGAGTTAAAGGTTGTTTAATTTCGTGGTTGGCTGTTACAATTGTTGCAGCATAAGTTTTGATTTTTTCAATTTCCAGATATAACTGGTTGGTTTCACGAAAACGTAAAGCGGATTTAATACGTGCTATTAATTCGGTTTTATTAAACGGCTTTTTTATATAATCAAAAGCACCGGCATTCAAACCTTCTTTAATATCTTCAACACTTGTTAAAGCAGTAACAAGAATAACCGGAATATCTTTTGTTTTATCGGAGGAAGTAATAAATTTACAAGCCTCAAAACCTGACATACCGGGCATCATAACATCAAGTAAAACCAAATCGGGATTCTCATTTTCAGCCTTTTCTATTCCGGCCGGACCGTCATAAGCTGTTATTACTTCATATCCCTCATTTTCTAATCTGTCTTGTAAAATAAAAACATTATCCGGCTGATCATCAACAACTAATATTTTGTTCATTTTAACTCTCCAAATTAAAAATTTGATTTACTTTTGATGCAAGAAAAGGAATATCAATAGGTTTAGTAATTAAATCGGTAAAACCATTTTTAACTATAACTTCTTTTTCTTCAATCATTGCAAAAGCAGTTAAAGCAAAAACGGGTAGTTTAGTAAACCTTGGATTTCCTCTAATTTTTTTTATGGTTTCAAAGCCATCCATTTTTGGCATCATTATGTCTAATAATATTAAATCGGGTATTTTTGTTTCCAAAATTAATAAACATTCAAGACCATCTTTAGCAAAAATTGTTTCGTAACCTAAACTTTCTACAATTTGACCGACTGTGAACAAAGTATCCTTATCATCATCAACAATCATTACTTTATGTTTTATAAAAACAATTTCATCTTGGTGTTTTTTAGATTTCTCCAGATCGTTTTCATCAAATATTTCATTAATTAATAAATTACTTGGAGAACCAATTTTTAATTTTTCACGCAATATACGAAGAGAATCAATTTTTGTGATAATATTTTTTGATAAAACATCAAATAATTTAATATTTAAGTCTTCAATCTTCACATTTTCAAAGGTTTTTGGAAGAATAAGGATTAAAGGAATATTTCGGGTTTCTTTAGTGCAAGATAATTCATATAAAATTTCCATCGAATTAAATTGCGTAGACATTAAATCAATAATTATCATATCGGGTTTTTCGGAAATAATTTTTTCTATAATGAAATTATTTTCCGAATAATTGATAACAGTAAACCGTTGCGACTTGCCCGAAAAAGATGCGTTCCCAAGGGTAATTATTTTACTGATTTCAATGTCGTACGATTTATCAGCTTGTTCAACAACAGTGATAAATTGCTCGTATGTTAAAGGAGCAACTAAATATTCTGAAATGGTAAAAATGAAACCAAAGTTGGTATTTTCCGGAAAACAAATTAATACTATTGGTATATCATTAAATTCAGTTTTTTCCTTTATGGATTTTATAAATTCAAAAGGATTGGGAAATAAAAAATAATCCAGCACAATAGCCTGAGGTCTATTATCTGATATAATATCAAAATTATCCAGTTCGGATTTATAAATTTTTACATCAAAATTGTTGGATTCTAAATAACCATTTAATAAATCAATGCTTTTTTCGTTATTAGAGAAAAGCATAATTATTTTTTTTGTTAAATCGTTATTAAAAGTTTCCTTTACCGTCATTTCTTTTGTTTTGGTGGGAATACTATATTTTTTTACTTGAGTAACAACATTGGGGAGCAGAATTGTAAAAATTGAACCAAGTCCTAATTGGCTGTTAATAGAAATTGTTCCGCCAAGCAGATCGAGCATTCTTTTCGAAATAGTTAAACCAAGACCTGTTCCGCCATACTTTCTATCCGAACCTTCGCTGGTTTGTCTAAATTCTTCAAAAATAAGAGATTTATTCTCTTCCGCAATTCCAATTCCGGTATCTTTTATTACAAACCGTAAACCGGTTGATTGATACAAACTGACTTGCAGTTGTATTTCTCCAACTTCGGTAAACTTTACTGCATTGCTTAGAATATTGGATAATACTTGATCAAGTTTAAGTTTATCGGTGTAAACATTTATTTCGCTATTGTCTTCATAAGAAATATTAAACTTTAAGTTTTTTTCTATAACCAGCGGTTCAATGGAGGAATATAATTCGTCAATTAAGTTATTAATTACAAAACTTTCGGGATTTGTTCCAATCTGAGTAGATTCAAGTTTTGAAAATTCTAATATATTGTTAATTAATGCAAGTAATTTTTTCCCGTTATTAATAACAATATTTAATCTGTTTTCATTTTTATCGGAAAGAGCTTCGTTTTTAAGAATTAGTTCGGTCAACCCTAAAATAGAATTTAACGGCGTTCTTAATTCGTGCGACATACTTGCCAAAAATTGCGATTTGACTTTTGCCGATTCAACCGCTTTGGTTTTTTGTTCTTCTAAAGCAATTGCGTTTTCTTTTAATTCATTATGCAAAAATTTTAATTGTTCATTTTGTTCTGTTATTTTTGAGTTTTGAATTTGGTACTGCTCGTTTAAGAACTTTAATTCAGTTACTAAATTTTCTAATTTTTCATAAGCAATTGAATTACTTAAGCCTACACTTAATTGTTCCATTATCAATTCAAGATATTGCAATAAATTGATTTTGGGTTTTGTTACAGCCCCAAGTTCAATAATACCAATTATTTCTTTATTAAAAATTATTGGAAAAACTATAATATATTCCAAAATAATTGAAGTCATTGAAGTTTTAATAACAGGATGATTTGAAGTAAAAGAATATTCAACTGCAGTTTTGGTTGAAATAACCTGGCTATATAAATTTTCTATAATTTCGTTCGAAATGGTTTCTTTATTAAGACCATAATATGCTACCTGTTGAAACTTGTTTCCGTCAAAAACATAAAATATACCAACACTTAAATTATATGCAGAAATAATTTTTTTTAGAACAGCATCGGATATTTGAAATAATGTTGCGTTTTCGTTGATAAGGGTAATAAAATCTACATATTCTTGTTCAATCTCTTCTCTGCGTTGAATTTCATCCAGCATTTTGTTAAGAACTGCACCAAGGTTTCCAATTTCGTCATGACTAATTATAGAAACCCGTTCAGTAAGATTATCAGCTCTTGTTTTTTCAACAACTTTACTAATTGAGGATAGTTGTTTACGAAATTTTGCTGTAAATATTAAAACAAATATAAGTGATAAAGCAATTGAAGCAGAAGTTAAAATAATAATAATCATCTGCATTGTACTGCGGTATTCGGCCGTTTCGTAGGAAAGAGAAAAAATAATAAATTTTAACTTATCGTAAGGGGCTATATGTGTTTTAGGAGAATAACAAGCGGCAAGTAAATCACAATTGTTAAGTTCTTCGGCGTAAACATCAAAATTATTTTTGGACGTTAAATAATTTATAGCATTATTTAAACTATAGCTTATACGCCGGTTTAGGTATTGATTTGACGCAATTAAACTATTATTTTTTTGTACTAAAACAACTTCGGAACGAATTATTTTAGAAATTTGACTAAGGAAATTAGTGTCAATAATTCTTCCGTAATAATAAGTGTTATTGGTATTACGTGACTTTGTAAATTTTAAAATAATATTTGGATTAGAAGCGGCAAATCCATGAATGGATGTATTTCCCGATTGAAAACTAATAACATTTTTGGCTTTAAATGATTTAGGATTAATTAATGAATCATTAACTAAAGTAAAAATAAAATCAATATCCAAACTATCAAGATTAATTTTAGAAAAATCATTAAGAAACGGAATTAGCTTGTTAAAATCCGAATCCGTTTTTTGGAGAGAATTTTCTAATGTGATAGCAAAATGGTTGGTAGAATTTAAAACGGTTTTGCTATGCTGATTAAAAAGTATTTGATTAGTTAACGAAAAAAAAATCAGTATAGAAGAAACGGAAACTAAAAATGTAACCGCAAATGTAATAAGGACAAGCCGTACATTAATTTTCATTATGATCTTTTTGAATTACTTTACGAATAGTAATTATCAATTCGTCAAGGTCGTAAGGTTTACTAATAAAATCAGATGCTCCAAGCCGAGCAGATTCGATAGCACTTTTAACATCCGCATACGCAGTCAAAACAATTACTTTTGTTTTAATTCCTTTTTGATGCAATGTTTTGAGAACATAAAATCCATCCTTAACAGGCATTTTAAGATCGAGCAAAATTAAGTCGAATGTGTTTCCTTTATCAAAAAACTCAAAAGCTGCATCTGCATTTGTAGCAAATCGAACATCGTATCCGATTTCGCTTAATTCTTCTGCCAAAACAGTACATAATGTATGATCATCATCTACAATTAGAATGGATTCCATCATTTTTCATCCTCAACCTTTTTAGGAACGTTAAGCTTTAATTCTTCAAGACGATTTTGATTTTTCAAAATTTGTTCTTTTAACGCATCTTTTTTGATGTTTAGTCTTTCTTTCAGGGGTTTATTAATTTCAATTTGAATTAATATAATTACTTCTTTTTTTGTGGTTTCTTTACTGTCATATCCGGTTAAGTATTTAATTCCAAGCACCCACCAAGGTAAATCTTTTAAAAAAGGAATACCACGTCTAATACTTACTTCTTCATTAATAAATAACCCACCAATAGCTGTTTCTTCACCGTCTAACATTAAAACCTGAGTTGTAGCTTTAGTTTTACGAATTTCGGGACGTTCAACATCAGCCAAAGCAGAACTGCGTTCAACATCCAGTTGTAATAATATATAATCGATTCCGTCTTCGGTATAAATAAAAGGCGAAACGTCAATAATAGTACCCGTAGAAAAAAATTGTTCAACAACATTTCCCGCAAAATCTTTTTGTTTAACGGAAATATCGGAACCGATCTGAATTCTTCCCTTTTGCTGATCTCTTACAGTAATGGAAGGGGAGGCAATAATTTCGCCTAAATTTTCATTTTCAAAAAATCTGAACATTGTAGAGGCTGTTCCGGCAAATTCACCAATATCATACTCGGATGTTGCATTCACATTAAAATCGGAGGTCGTAGTTTCGGTACTTTGTGCAAAAGAAGTTAACCCGGTACCAACACTTAATCCTTTTTTTGATAAAAGTAACTGCCAATTTATGCCTCGTTCGCGCATTTCCGAAGTATTAGCTTCAAAAAATATTGCGGAAATCTTTACATCTCTTGCAGTAATAGGAGCATAATCTTTGGTCATCGGTTTTTCGGTTTGAACAGTAGCTGCTTTAATAATAAAAGAGGTTTCTGTTTCTTCGTAAACTAAACCCTGATATTGCACTATAATAAATAATGCTTTTTTATAAGGAATTTTTGTTAATTCTATTCCAATCGGTTTATTAACTTCAACAGTTGAAACAACACTTTTGCCGGAAACTTTTTCGCTTACCTTACTGATAACTTGAATTGCGGTACTGAAAGGAATGTTTTCCGAAAGCGTAATTAACTCCTGAGGATTAACAACACCACTAAGTGTTTTTTGTAATTCCGGCTGAGCATTAATAGAACAAGCCCAAGATGCAATTATAAAAAGTATTAATATTCGTTTCATTTTTTTTCACTCTTCTTTTTTTCTTTTTCGGTAGCAAGTGTCAATTTAACTTTTTCAATTATTCCGCCCTTATTCAAAATAAACTGAACTTCGTTTTTATCAAAATCAATTTTTGTAACATATCCTAAATAAACTTCATCACCTTCCCAAAGCAAAAATGTTTTTCCTTTTGCGTCAACTAAAAAAGCACCGTCGGGGATTAAGGCTAACAGCTGTGCGGTTTGTACATCTAAAAGATTATCTGTGTTTGGCGGAATTTCATTTCGGATTCCGGGGTAAAAAATATCATAAATAGAATTGGGGATAAGACTATTTTCTTTATAATTAGTAGTTGAAAAACGATCGTTATCAGCAAAATAGACCGTAGCTTTTACCACAAAATTTACCATATATTGAGCCGTTCCATCTTCATCAACTTTAATAAAATTAGTTAACGTAATAGAACGAATTTTCTTTAATTCTTTGCTTTCTTCTATTGAGTAAATTAGTTTATAAAAATCGCTAAAATATGCTGTCCCGCTTAAAGTATATAAATAATATCTAAATGCACCTTCTTGAGTAATATTTTCGAATGTAATATTTACATACGATTCGGGTGCAAATTCCGAAGAAACCCGATTAACAAAATCATAAAACCTTGATTGAGTAAGCATAAACGGAATATTAAATTTACGTAAAGCTAATATTGAATCAAGAGCAGCAGCTCTTTCCTTTAATTGCCTTAAATTATCCAATAATTCGTTTTTATTAAGCATTGTTTTTTTCATCTGCTCAATCTTCTTTTCCTTTTCCTTTATTATTCCTCGCTGGTGGAAAAATGCAAAATATCCGCCAATGACAGAAATAAAAATAAAAATGACAAGCAGCATTAATGTATTTACAACTTTACGATTCATCTTTTTATTGTAGTATCCTTAGTGATAGTATAGTTTATAATAAAAGAATATGCTGTTTTTTCTCTAATTGGTTCATGTAAAACATTTTGTAATACGGCGGTACTGTTTTCATCCACAAATTTAGTAATTACCGGGCGGGATAAAGTAATTCCGGTTATTACAATATTTTGTGCGTCTTTTGCATCTAATTTTGTAAACCAAAAATTGCGTCTTCTTTCCATAAATGTGGAGATTTTTTCAAGTTCGGTATTCCAAATTTCCGTACCTGTCATTGCGGAATCCAGCAAAGCTTGAGTTTTATCAAATCCTGCAATTCTTTCGTATAAAGGATTAATTTGAGCAGTAATACTTTCGTTTTCTCTTTCCATTCTTGTTAAATTATCAATTTCGTAATTAAGTTCGTCAACAGTTTTATAACCACTTAAAATTTTAAATGTAAAATAAAAAGTAGCTGCAAATAAAATTGGCAGCATAGCATAACTATGCCAACTGAATTGGAAAAATTTTTGATTATCTTTAATCTTTCGCGGTAAAATTGAAATTCCTTTTCCCTTATTTTCCAATTCTTCGAAATATTCAAAAGCGGAGGCTAAAAGTATTGAATAAGCCCCTAAATTTTCCACTCCATCCGGCGTTAACAGACTTGAATCGAACAGATCAAATTTCAAATTTGAAACATTAGCTTCGGGAAAAGTGCCATAAAATGAAAGGAGTAAATTTTCGGAGTTATCCTCACCGCATAAAACAACATTATCCAAACGTGGTATACCGCCGTTTTCCATTTCCAATAAAATTTTAGAAAAATAAACATCATATGTATGCAGGTTTTTGGTGCCAATATCTAATGTGGCTCCAATATGCATAAGCTTTTGACCCTCTAAAAATATTAATTGGCTGTAATCTTTACCGGTATAAATGATTAATGTATAATCTTCGGGGAAAAATTTTAGTGATTTTGAAACTAAATTTGCTAAAGCAATTTCGCCGCTTTTAATTGAAGCTATTTTATAAAACCTTTTTTTGTTTTTATTTGCAACTGCATTAATAAAAGCAACGGAAGGTACTTCGCCATCTAGATAAACCGCCAAATATTGTTTGTCGGATAATTCGATATAATCAATACAATCGATTGGAACATTAATGTTTTTAGTTACTCTAATATTTTCAATTAAAGTATTTAAAACATTTTTTTTATCTTCTATTTTTTCTCTGTCATAATAATGGTATTCAATTGCCGGTTCAGAGGCGATTGCAACAAAATCGAAATTTTTTAGTTTAAATTCTTTTAATGAAGCAGAGATAATATCGATATTTGAAACAGAAGATGATTCGAATTCGTCTTTGCCTGTGTCAGCATCCAATCCATCAAAAGAAATATCTGCGGCAGAATCCTCAATGATCACCCGTCCATCATTGGCAGGAGAATTATTTGTTGATAAATTAGCCGGAGGATTAGCTGTGGAAACTACTTTTAATATTTTAATCACATCGTTTTCATGTGTTAAAACAGCAGCTTTATTTTCATTTCCTTCCGTATATACGCAAATTACAGCTTTCATTTATTAAATAGCCTTAATTATTTGTAACATTCTTGTTTTATTATTTGAGTACGAAATAGCATCATCCTGTGAAATTTTTTTACTTCTGAATAAACGTAACAAATCTTGTTCCATAGTTTGCATGCCTTGTTGTGCACCTTGATTAATCATCATATAAATTTCGCTGGTGTTGTTGTTTTTAATAGCAGCACGTACTGAAGGAGTAACTATAAGCACTTCTTTTGCCAGCACACGTTTGCCATCTAAACTTGGAATAAGTTTTTGGCTGACAACAGAAATTAATACATCCGCCAATCTGTTTCTAACACGTTCCTGCTCAACAGGGTTAACTTCTGCTATAATTCTGTCAATGGATTCAACAGCGGAAGAAGTATGTAATGTTGAAAATACTTTATGTCCTGTATCAGTTACTTCTAATGCTGCCAAAATAGTATCAGGGTCACGCATTTCCCCAATTACAATAATATCAGGGTCCTGACGTAAAGCTTGAATAACACCTTCTTTAAATGAAAGAACATCACGGCCAACTTCTCTGTGTCTAATTATACAAGCATTAGACTGATGAACAAATTCAATAGGGGAAGCAATTATAACAACATGAGCAGGATCATAATGGTTGTGATAATCAATAATTGAATCCAATGTTGATGATTTTCCCGAACCGGTTATTCCTGTTATAAGTGATAAACCGAATTTAATATATTGATGACTCATTGACTGAAGAGCATAAGGATGAAATTCCAAAGAGTCTAATGGTCGTACATTAGCCGAAATAGCACGCATATTTAATGCAATTGAATCAAGATCAAAATAAGCATCGGCACGAAACCGAACATCTTTGTTGGCTTTATCGTATCTGAAAGAATAACTAAAATCTAAGTTTCTGTTATTGCGTAAAAAATAACATTGGTTTTGGTTAAGTATTGAAATAATTAATATATTCGATTCGTCTTGAGTAAGTTCGGGTAAATCGGTTACTCTTTCCTTTTTTCCAAAAATTCGGAACCAAACAAACCCATTACAACCATATCCTCCAATTTCAACATCAGAAGCTTGTCTTTCAATCATTAACGATAAAATTTTATTAGCATACATAATAAGGCAAAGAAGTTGATTATTAGGGAGTTTGGAGATATTGCTTATTACAAAATTCACCCGCTCGGGACCTAATATAGTCTGAGGAATTTGTTTTGCAAAATTTGACAATATGTTTTTTACTTCACCAATCATATATATATACTTTTATATAAAAACTTTATTTTAATTTAAATAATATTTAATTAAAAAAGAATAAATTATTAATAAAACATAAATTAAATATATTATTCATCACTTGTAGCCGAAAAAACTTCGGCTATGGAAGTATAACCTAAAACCACTTTTTCCAAGCCTGCTTCACGCAAGTTTAACGTTCCATCGCGTCTTGCCTGCTGCCTAACGGCTTCTTCATCAACATCATCACCCGATTTGACAATAATCTCACGAATAGCTTTTGTAAAATATAAAGCTTCATGAATAGCCAAACGGCCTTTATAACCGGAATTATTACATTTCGGACAGCCCACGGGTTCATATATTTCGTATTTGTTCCATTCATCAATATTTAAGCCGGCTGTTTTCATTAGCACTTCATCAAATTGAGTTACACGTTTTTTGCAGTCGCATAATTTACGTATTAATCTTTGTGCAACAATAATATTAATAGCGTAGGCAATAAGGAATGGTTCAACTCCCATTTTATACAAACGTGCAACAGCACTTGGTGCATCGTTGGTATGCAGTGTTGAAAATGTTAAGTGACCGGTATTTGCAAGTTTAATAGCTGTTTCGGCAGTTTCCTTGTCACGCATTTCTCCTACAAGTACAATGTCGGGGTCGTGACGTAAAATTGCACGAATTGCCTGCTCAAAATTCATTTTATAACCAATTTTTAACTGTCTAGCTCCTTCAATAACATATTCAACGGGATCCTCAACAGTTAATACGTTTTTAGTTGGATTAATTACCTGATATAAAGCTGCAACAAGAGTGGTACTTTTACCGCTTCCTGTAGGTCCGGTTAATATAATCATTCCTTGCGGTTGATTAATTGCCCTAACAAAAGCTTTGTTTGAATAACCAACTAATCCAAGTTTACTCAAATCTTTTATTACTTTTCTATCATCCAAAATACGTATTACAATACTTTCAAATTTGTTCTTTAATTCGGTACCAACCATTGGCAAAACCGAAACACGGAAACGGATAATATGTCCGTCAATTTCACGTTGAATAAAACCGTCTTGAGCTTTTTCACGTTCAAACCGATCCATTCCTTTTGAACGGTCTTTTACAACAGCCATAACTGCTTCAGGCAGTGTGTTTTCCTGAGTATGCCATAGGGCAAGTTTACCATCAACTCGAAAATGAATCTCCGTTTTATTGCCGGATCTCGGAATCATGTGAATATCGCTTACTCCTTTGCGCACACCTTCAACAAGTGCTCCTTCAATAAGATTTATTAAAGCGCTTTTATTAATTTCGGCATCTAATTCTTCTTCATTAACAGCGGTTTCATCAATCTCAACGCCCATCTCTTCTGTTGATTCTTCAATTAGCTTTAAAAATTCATTTTCGGGAGGGAATAACATCGTAATCAGTTTGTCGTAATCTCTTTTGCGTAAATAAACAATTTCGTATTTTTTTGCGTTTAACGTATATGCAATTTTAGTAAGTGATTTATCAGTTGGATCTGTTGCCCCAAGTATTAATTTTTCTTTTATCCTATCATCATATTTGTAAGGAATTACTTTATGTTTTAATAAAATTTGTTTTACTTCTTCACCTTGTGAATTGATTAGCTTTTTAATTTCTTCTTTTTGGGTTTCTTCAAAAGTTTCGGGTTGAATATTTAATTCTTTAAAAGCATATAAAACTGCAACCTCACGAAAAATTGCATCATGATCAAAACCCATGTCTTGAACAAGAATTTGGGCTAAATTCCTTTTAATTTTTCCATCATCAGTTTGTTTAATATGCAGTGCTTTTTCGAGTACTTTAATATCAATAATTCCTTTTTTCAGGAGTAAGTACCCAATTTTGTCGGTCATTTCTAATTGATTGTCTATCATATTCTACCGGAAGAAATAGTTTAATAAAAAGTGCATGCTTGGCGGTTTAGGACTAATAGTAGCGGTTTCGGCCGATACAAGGGTTAAACCAATCATTACTATCATAATAACCATAGCAATTGCAACCTGAATCAATTCAATTACGTTTTTTAATCTAAAAACTGTTTCGCTTTCATAATAATTAGCTAATTGTTTAGCTGTGTTTTTTATAGTTCCAGTCTCTTCTCCGCTGTGAAATCTTGATAAAGCAGTATCCGTAAAAACTCCGGTAGCTTCAAAAGCTTCCGTAATTCCGCAACCTTTTTTTATCATCAATGGAATAGCAACAGCTTTTATTTGATGTTCAAAATAGTCGTTGCCAACTGCTTCGGCGGCAATACGAATTGGTTCAATACTTTCAGCTGAGCCACTATAGAGAGTATAAAATACACGGCAAAACACTTCAATTAAGGTTTTATGAACAAGCGAACCCATTATTGGAATTCTTAACATAAATTTATCAATTAAAAAAGCACCTTTTTTTGTTTTACTCCACCTCCATAGAATAATTGGCGGTATAATAAAAATTGCACTCACTAATAATTTGTTATTCATTAACAAATCACTAAAACCAAGTGTTGCGGCTGTCATTGGTGGTAGTTCAATTTTAAATTTCACAAATAATTTTGCTGTCTCAGGGAAAATATATCCAACATAAAAAAGAACAGCCAAAAATAAAACAAATAAAGTTACCATTGGGGTTATTAAAGCACTTCTTAAATCTTTTTTAAATTGTTGCTGTCTTTCAAGAAATTTGGCGGTAGCACGATATATTTCGGCCATATTTCCGCTTTTGGAAGCGAGGCCAAGCATATAAGCAGTAAATTTGCCAAATACATTTTGATAACGTAAAAATACTTCTTCGCTATCTCCACCTTTTTTTAAGTCGTTATTAATTTGTTTTAAGGTTTCTTTTAACGTTTTGTTTTGAATGTCATTTATCAACAAAGTAATAATTTCATTGAATGGCAGTTTTTGGTCTAACAGTTCCGCACTTATTTTTACATACGAAACTATATCCTGCATAGGGGGTTTCATACTGAAATCAAATAATTTTTTATGAATTGAAATTACCCGATAACCAAGTTTAGTTAAAGCTTTTTCAACTTCGTCTTTTGAATAGGCTCGTTGTTCGCCTATAATTGGTTTTTCATTTCCCTTACTGATTTTATATATAAAAGCGGATTTTTTTTCAATAGATTTAACGGTTAAAGAGTGTTTTTGAGCAAGAGCCAACACTTTTTTTTTGCCTTCGGCAGAAGATGCAGCGTTTACCGTACCGCTAATGGTTTGGCCGTTTTGTTTGATCGCGTTAAATCTAAGTTCAATCATTTTTACCTCTTTAAATACAAAAAAGCTGGTAATAAAATTACCAGCTTAAATATAATAAATATTTTGTAATATTCTACTAATTATCAATAGCAGTTGTAACATTTGATGGAGAAACCGTCATTGTTACTTGAACAGAATCCGCACCGTCATTACCAATTTCATTACCTAAACCTACAAGTGTTACTGATTGATCAGCTACAGTTGCTGCATAGCTACCATTTGGATTAGCTGCTAAGTTGCCAGGAATTGTCCAACCTGTGAAAGAATTTCCACCGCCACCAAGAGCTTGTGGTTTTCTGTAATATTGTTGAGCATTAGAAGCTAAATTTGTTAAATCACTAATAACTGCATCTCTGTTAGCTTGTGAGCTGCTTGCTGTAAATACGTTGATACCTACTACAACAGCGATACCTACTATGATAACGCCTAATACGATGAGTAATAATTGTTGTTGACCCATTTTAAGATACTCCTAAATTGTTATTATGTTTTTTAGTTGATTATTTTCAATTTTTTTAAGAACTGCTTATAGTACATAAATAATTGTGCCAAAGTAAAAATTGCCTTATTTTACCACTTTATAGTCTATATACTTTAGTTTTTGCAATTTTATTTGTCAATACGTAAAGAACAGGTGTAACAATTACATGTAAAAATAACTACTTTAGTTTATTATGGAAACTTGGAATGAACGCGGCATAATTTGTACTTTAACCGAAACAGAATCACCGGCAGTTACTTCTTCGTTGCCTATTGCTGTAACTTCAATAGAAGTTGCCGGATTTGAATTTTCAGTAATTTCATATCTGCCGTTAGCTGTTACTCTTAATTCAGTCGGAATTTGCCATCCCGCAAAACTTCTTCCTCCACCGCCCATTGCAACAGGTCTTGAATAATACTGTTGTGCCAATGTTGATAAGTTCATACATTCATTTACCAGGTTATCGCGTTTAGTGGTAATTGCATTTGAACTAAATAACTCTATTCCAAGTATTATTGCTAAGCCGACAATCAGTATTCCTAAAACTATTAATAAAAGCTGCTGTTGTCCCACTTGGGTCCTCTTTTTATTTTTTTTATAATTAAATAAGCAAAAATTGAACCAGAATAAAACAATTATAAATTATGAATTATCAATTATGAATTAAAACAAAAAAATAATAAATAATTGCAATTATAAATTTTAATATTCTGTTTATACATACTTCAAACTGATACTGTATTATACCCGATTTTTAATTCTTAAAGACTTATTTGGGATTACAACCCAAATTTATCCAATGTGCCCCTCAATATTAGTTGTTTTCGCTTTCGCACTAATTTTTACGGAATAAACAACAGTTATTGTGCAACATCCTTTATGGGAGTTAGGGCTTTTGTATCTATTATTTTATTCTAGGGCAAGTAATAATCCATATTATTATAATTTCCGTTATAAACAGCCCGTTTGAAAATTGGGGAATGACACGTTTTCTGTTAATTTTTCATTGTCGTCCACTATTATTATGCTTGGGTTAAAACCCAATTTTAGCTTACTCTTGTTACCGGCATAAAAGCCGGTGTTATATAAAAACTAATAACTTATTGCAAAAAAACTATGTTATCACATAATTATTCGTATAAAAGCACTTCGGAGAAGTAAAATGTTTGTAATCACGTGCAACCTTTCTAACTACCTGCACGGCAGAGCCGTGCCGCCTTTAGACTTATTATTCCCCAATTTTTACACTACCTGTAAAAGTAGGGATTAAAATAATTTGGATTTAGTTTCAGTTGGAAATTTTTTAAATGTAGAAAGGAAAGTTTGGCAAAAAGGTAAAATTTACATGTAAAAAAGGAAATGCGGAGTAACCCGCATTTCCAAAATTATTATCTTAATTTTATATGCAAGTCTTTTAATTGGTGATCATCAACAAAAGAAGGACAATCATCCATTAAAGAAGTGCCGCTTGAAGTTTTTGGGAAAGCCATAACGTCACGAATTGAAGATTCACCTGCAAAAAGCATTACAAGTCTATCTAAACCAAAGGCAATACCTCCATGAGGCGGGGCACCAAATTTAAATGCATTTAAAATCTGTCCAAATTTTTCTTCAGCTTCTTCAGATGAAATACCAAGAGCTTTAAACATAAGCTTTTGCAATTCCGAATTATGAATTCTTATGCTGCCGCCGGCAATTTCATTCCCGTCAAGTACAAGATCATAAGCTCTTGCTTTTACTCTACCCGGATCAGATTCCATATATTGGATATCGTCAACATCAGGAGAAGTAAATGGATGATGCATGGCATAAAAACGTTTTGTTTCTTCATCCCATTCAAATAACGGGAAGTCGGTAACCCAAAGTAAAGCGGGAATATCGTTTTTAGGTATGATATCCATTCTTTTTGCCATTTCCAAACGCAAATTACCCATAATAGTCAGTGTCTTTAATTTTGGACCGGAAAGGATAAATACTAAATCACCCGGTTTTGCATTTGTTCTATCAATAATATTCTGTTTTTCTTCATCTGTTAAAAATTTAGCAATTGGAGCTTCAAGACCATCTTCTTTAACTCGCATCCAAATTAAACCGCCGGCGCCCATTTTTTTTACAAAATCAGTTAAGCCATCTAATTGATTGCGGGTATATTCACCGCAGCCTTTAGCTAATAATGAAGTGATGATACCTTTATTTTCAACTGCTTCTTTAAATACTCTAAATTCCGAAGCGGCAAATACATCATTAAGTGTTACCATTTCCAAATCAAATTTTAAATTCGGCTTGTCACTTCCGTATTTTTCCATAGCATCCTTAAACGGAAGACGCTTAAGAGGTAATTGTAAATCGTAATTTTTAATTTCTTTATAAAATTGTTTAACTAAACCTTCAACAATTTCAAACACACCTTCAGTGTCAACAAACGACATTTCAACGTCTATTTGAGTAAATTCCGGTTGTCTATCGGCACGTAAATCTTCATCACGGAAACATTTAACAATTTGAAAATATCTATCCAATCCGGACACCATTAACAATTGTTTATATTGTTGAGGTGATTGTGGAAGTGCATAAAATTTATGTTTATGAAGTCTGCTAGGTACAAGAAAATCGCGCGCACCTTCAGGTGTGCTTTTCATTAATACCGGAGTTTCAACTTCTAAAAATGAATTTTCATCAAAATACTTGCGTGCAATTTGACATACTTTATGACGCATAACCATATTTTTTTGCATTTTACTTCGGCGTAAATCCAAATATCGATATTTTAATCTTAAATCTTCATTTACATCAAGATCATCCTTAATTTGAAATGGTGGTGTAACAGCATGATTAAGTAAAGTTATTTTTTCAACCATTACATCAATAAAACCGGTTGATAACAATACGTTTTCTGTTCCTTCGGGTCTTTTTCTAACCGTGCCTTCAATTGAAATAACATACTCGGAACGTAAATCTTTTCCATCTTCGTGAGCTTGTAAATTAAAAGTTGGTTCAAATACTATTTGAGTAATTCCATATCTATCGCGCATATCAATAAATATTACTCCGCCTAAATCGCGTCTATTATCAACCCAACCATTTAAAACAACCGATTCTCCAATTTGAAGTTCGCTCAACTCACCACAGGTGTGTGTCCTTTTCTTGAATTTCATCTTAATCTTGATCCATGAATTTTTAAAGTTAACCTGCAAAATACGGAAATAAAAATTGTTAAACAATGTATATATTTGGTATTTTTAGTATATTATCATAACATTATGGAATATTTATGCAAAACGAGATATTAATAACAAATTGTTACTTGTGCAATAACATGAGCCAATCTACAGATATTTTAGTGAAAAATGGGAAAATATCCCAAATTGGTAAAATTAGCAATTATAATGGACGAAGAATTGATGGCAACGGTTTGACAGCTTTACCGGGACTTATTGAAGTACACATACAAGGAGCCGGAGGTGCTGATGTATTAGATAACAGCGAAGAAGGTTTGTTGACTATGAGTAATACTTTGGCAAAATTGGGTACTACCGGATTTTTGGCTACTACCGTTGTAAAACCATCATTAAAAAATAATCACCTTAAAATAACAAGAAATTTATTTAATAAACCGCTTAACGGCGCTACTATATTAGGTGCCCATCTTGAAGGTCCTTTTATAAATGTTAATAAAAAGGGGGGTATTGATGCAGGTTCTATTTATGATTCTTCTATTAACGGACTTTTAGAAATACTTGAAGTTACGGATGGTTCGTTAAAGATGATGACTATTGCACCCGAATTATCAGGAAATATTGAACTTATTGGAGAATTAGCAAAAAGGGGAATCATAGCTTCTTTTGCCCACTCGGAAGCAAGTTATGAGGAAACAAAAAAAGGATTTGATGCCGGAATATCGCATGTAACACATATTTTTAACGCCATGAATCCATTACATCACAGGCTGCCCGGTCCAATAACGGCAATTATTGAAAATGGAAATATTCCGTGTCAAATTATTAGTGACGGTCATCATCTGCATCCCGGAATAATTAAGTTTTTATATAATACAATTGGAATAAATAATTGTATATGTATTACAGACGGAGTTCAGGCAATGGGACTGCCTGAAGGTGAATATGTTTATAATGGAAAAAAATATCTATCTAAAGATGGTGCTGCACGTTATTATGACGGTACTTTAATTGGTTCTACTTTTTCGTTATTAAAAATTATGGGTAAGTTTTTGGAGTTTACCGGATGTACTTTTGAAGAAGCTGTTCAAACAGTAACATTAAATCCCGCAAAACTGCTAAAAGTGGATAATTTAAAAGGAAGTTTAGAGACTGGAAAAGACGCGGATATAATTTTAATAGATAACGAGTTTAATAATTATTATACCTTAATTGAAGGGCGGGAAGTGTATAATAATTTAAATTAAAACTATAAATCAGTACCGGAGATTAAAACGTTTTAACCTCCGGTAGATAAAAAATTAATTTAGATATTTTGTATTTTTACCTTTTCTGGAATCAAAAGATTTTTTTTGATATGAACTAAAAGATTTTTCTGTTGCAACCTTAAAATGAGCAACCAAATTTTGTAATTCTTCTGTCAATCGATTTAAGGATTCTGCTGCTCTAGCAACTTGTTGAACAGCACCGGCATTTTGTTGCGAAACATTATTAATGCTTTCAATACTCTTACTAATCTGTTCGGCAGTTGAAGATTGTTCTTCGCTGGCAGCTGCAACCTGATTAACCATATCTTCAACTTTAAGAGAACTTACAATAATTTCCTGAAGAGAAGTACCGGCTTTGTTTACCAGTTCTTTACCAATTTCAACCTCTTTTGTGCCCGAATTCATAGAAATTACCGCACCGGAAGTTTCCTTTTGAATATGATTAATCATATTTGCAATTTCCTTTGTGGCTTTGGAAGTTCTTTCGGCCAGCTTTCGTACTTCGTCGGCAACAACTGCAAATCCGCGTCCTTGCTCACCTGCCCGGGCTGCTTCAATTGCAGCGTTTAACGCAAGAAGGTTAGTTTGATCTGCAATATCGTTGATAACCTGAATGATTTCACCAATTTGATCGCTGCTTTTGCCGAGTTCGGTAACAATAGAAGCTGCATTGCTTACAACTTCGGCAATTCTATTCATTCCATTAACTGATTCTTTAACAACCTGACCGCCTTCTTTTGCAAAAACTCCCGCTTGTTTAGCTGTTTCGGCAGCCACTGAAGCATGTCTGGTAGTTTCAAGTATCGTTTTTGTCATTTCTTCAATTGCACTTGCAACCTCCGAAGTTTGCGCGCTTTGCTCTTCAGCACCGGCAGCCATCTCTTCGGTTGACGCTGAAATTTGTGTTGATGAGCTTGCCGTTGTTTCAACAGACTCCCTAACTTTTGAAATCAATTCGCCAATACGACTTACTGCTAAATTAAAACCATCAAAAAGTTTTCCAATATCATCGTCTTTTTCGGCTTTTAAGGATACAGTTAAATCGCCATCAGCAAATTTATCCATTTCAACAATCATTTTTGAAGCGCTGTTGGTAAGGTATTCTTCAATTGATTTAAATTTTGTGATATCTTGAACAACTTCGATATGTCCGATTTTTTCGCCCCGGGAATTACAGATATATTCCCCATCCACCTGAAAATCCATTTCTAAACCGGGTTGTCTGAAAAATGATGTTTTAATGCCACGTTTTAAGCAATTTACACCGCATCTATCCGAATTACAAATATCGGCACCCCAATTACTGCATTGTTTACCAATTACTTCTTTTCGTTTTTTCCCTGTTACTGTTTCTGCTGCTTTGTTAATAAAAGTCCAGTTCATATTCAAATCGGTAACCGATATTGGAAACGGAATTGAGTCCAATAATTGTTCATACCAAAAATTTCTTTCAGTTGTATAAGTAATCATACCCTTTGTAGATTCAGCTAGTTCGCTTATTAATCCGCTCCCTTGTGTAAGCTTATTAGATATCTGTGCATCCAAATTCCCACCGGCAATTTTTTTTGTTACCTCGGTCATTTCTTTAATAGGATCAATAAACTTAAGTTTAACGTAAAAATATACTATTAATAATAGTACTGCAATAATTATTATTAAAGTTGTTAAGCTGTATCCCGAATCTTTTACTTCGGTTACTTGAGCAAAAATTGGAGCAAAGGAATAACTAAATTTTTGACTGACATTTGATAGTCTTTCAGTATTGTCCAAATTTGAACTAATAGATTGGTGATCAATATTATAATTTGGGGAAATAAATACGAAAAACAATAAAAACGAAAACATCGCACTAAATAAAATCGACCGAAACTTTCCAATAATTAAATTATACATATAAACCTCGGTAATATTAGAAAAGTGAATTTTTGTAGAATTAAGAAAAGAATAAGAACGAGAAGAAAAATTATTTCAGTTTTATTATCGAATAATAATTAAATTAGTTTAATTAATCTATTTTGTATTGCACTAAATATCTGCAAAAATTTCATGAAAAACAAAAATATCTCATCGGTTTTGTTGGCGTTATTAGTCACTGTTTTATGGTCAACATCATTTATAATTATCAAACTTGGTTTGGCGGAAATTCCTGCACTTTTATATGCGGGATTAAGGTATTTTATTGCTTTTTTATGTTTGTTCCCTTTTTTACTTAAACGTAAGTACCGAGAAGAAATAAAGAATTTAAGAAAAAAAGAATGGTGGGAGTTAATATTATTGGGAGTTCTTTTTTATACTTTAACACAAGGTATGCAGTTTTTAGGACTTGCTTATCTTCCTGCAGTACTTGTAAGTCTTATTCTAAATTTTACTCCGTTGATAGTCGCTTTATTTGGAATATCATTTTTACGTGAAAGACCACGTATAAATCAATGGATAGGTGTAATAATTTTTATTTCCGGAATATTAGTATATTTTTTACCAGTAAAAATTACTGAAAAAGAAATTATTGGAATAATAATTATGGTGTTTGGAACATTTTTTAATGCGGCTTCATCATTGCTGGGCAGGTACATAAATAAAAAAGGATCAATTTCACCAATTGTAATAACCGCAATTAGTATGGGTTTTGGTTCATTAATAATGCTGGTTATTGGATTAAGTTTTTATGATTTCCCTCAAATAAGTTATAAAACTTCAATATTTTTATTATGGTTGGCAATAATAAATACAGCAGTGGCCTTTACAATATGGAATTTTACTCTTAAACACCTAAGTGCTATTGAATCGAGCATTATAAATGGAACAATGCTAATTCAAATTGGATTTTTAGCATGGTTGTTTTTAGGCGAGGGAAATAGCATAAAAGAATTAATTGGTATGTTAATTGCTGCAATTGGAGCGGTACTTGTTCAATTAAAATTTAACAATAATCCAAACAGCAAAAAATAATAATAATTCTATTTAATAGAATAATTTTTTAACTTATATTTGTAATACACATAAAAGATTAAATATGTTTGAAAATGACAATATAATAAGTTTTACATTTAAATTTACTTTTTCTGACGGGAAAGTAACAGTGTTTGATATTCATATAGAACCTGTTTCAATGAATTTGATTCGTGAAAACAATCATATACCGCCGGAGTGGGCTAAATTAGAAAATTTTAAGTGCTCTCATTGTCCTTTAAATCCAAGCGATCATAATTATTGCCCAATTGCAGTAAACCTTATTGACGTTATTAATGAGTTTAATAATGTACCTTCTTATGAAAAAGTAAAAATTGAAGTATTATCTAACGAAAGGGGATACTTTAAAAATACTGATATTCAAAGCGGCGTAAGCAGTATGCTTGGAATTTTAATGGTTACAAGCGGTTGTCCAATAATGGGTAAACTGAAACCAATGGTACGATTTCATCTACCGTTTGCATCATTAGAAGAAACTGAATTTAAAGTATTTTCGATGTATTTGCTTGCCCAGTTTATGAGAAAAATATATGGTAAAGAACCGGATTGGGAATTTAAAAAATTAGTGAAAATATACGATGATATTAAAGTTCTTAATCAAAATGTGGCCGCGCAAATAGCCGATTTGGAATCAAAAGACGCAAGTATCAATTCCGTGGTTGTATTAAACAACTTTGCTGACGTGGTGACCTTTAATATTGAAGATCAAGACCTTTCTAATTTTGTGAAGTATTATAAAAGTTATATCGAAGAAGAATAGGGCAGCCTAACTATTAAACTTTTCTGTATCTAAAATTAAAATATTTTGATATTTTTAGGTAAATAACAATACTTTATTAAGATTTTGTTGGAAAAATATTTAACTTAATAGGTTAAATATTTATTTTTATTGCATAATTAATAGAATAAAAATGAAAAAAATTCTAATTTTAGGTTCAACAGGTTCAATTGGTGTAAATTCACTAAATGTTATACGCGAATTTAAAGATCAATTTGAAGTGGAAGCTTTAACAACAAATACAAATATTGAATTACTAAAACAACAAATGGAAGAATTTAAGCCAAAATATGTTGTTGTTAGAGATGAAACATATGCAAAAAAATTACAAAAGCAGATAAAAGGCGATGTAGTTATTATTGCCGGACAGAATGGATTAATTGATATTGCCAAAAATGCAGATTATGATATTGTAATTTCTTCTTTGGTTGGTTTTGCGGGATTAGCTCCAACAATAGAATCAATTAAACGCGGTAAAAGAATTGCATTAGCCAATAAAGAAACCTTAGTTGCGGCCGGTGAATTAGTAATTGGATTATGTGAAAAGTATAATTCGGAAATTTTGCCTGTTGATTCGGAACATAGTGCAATTTTTCAATGTTTAGTAGGTGAAAAGGTAAAAAACGTAAAAAAAATTATTTTAACAGCTTCCGGCGGGCCCTTTTTACACAAAAGTAAAGAAGAATTAAAAAAGGTAACAATTCAAGAGGCTTTAGCTCATCCAAATTGGAAAATGGGTAACAAAATAACAATAGATTCGGCAACAATGATGAATAAAGGACTTGAAGTTATTGAAGCATTTTGGTTATTTAAAATGCCGAGTAAAAAACTTGAGGTTGTAATTCATCCTCAATCTATTATTCATTCAATGATTGAATTTAATGACGGATCAATAAAAGCTCAAATGAGTACCCCGGATATGAAAATTCCAATTCAATATGCATTGAGTTATCCTGATCGATTTAGTAGTGATTTTGTGAATACAAATTTTGTCAAAATAGGAAAATTAACATTTTTTGAACCTGACTTAGAAAAAAATAAATGTCTAAGGCTTGCCTATCAAGTGTTGGAACAAGGGGGTAGTTCTTCTTGTATACTAAATGCTGCAAATGAAGTAGCGGTAAACAAATATTTGGCTGGTCTTATTGGATTTTTAGATATACCCGATATGATAGAAGATGCATTAAACAAATTTGAAAATCATAAAAACCCCGAATTAGAGATGATTTTTGAAATTGATATTAAAACAAGAAATTATTTATTAGGAAAATATAATTAGGAGAAATATATAGATGGATTATATCCTTTATTTTGTAATTACCATTGTAATTTTAGTTCTTGTACACGAATTAGGACATTTTTTAGCTGCAAAAATGACAGGAATGAGAGCTGAAATTTTTGCTGTTGGTTTTGGCAAAAGGCTTTTTGGCTGGAACAAAATAAATGGTTTTACGTTTGGTGAATTACCTAAAGATTTTGATGGCGGGGATCATACCGACTACAGATTGTGTTTAATTCCGATGGGCGGATATGTAAAAATTGCCGGAATGATAGATGAAAGTTTTGATAATAAATTTGCTGAAAGTGAACCTCAACCTTATGAATTTAGAAGCAAATCGACACCAAGAAAATTATTTGTTATAACTGCCGGTGTTTTAATGAATTTAATATTAACCCTTATAATATTTTGGGGGATAAATTTTTTCCATGGCAAACAGGTAATTAATACAACCCAAATTGGTACTATTCAAAACGAAACAATTGCTCAGGAATCCGGTTTCAAATCTGATGATAAAATTATTTCGGTTAACGGTAAAAAAGTCCATAACTGGGAAGAAGTAATAAATACAATGATGATTGATAATATTGGCAAAAACTTAAGTGTTAAGGTTTTGCGAAATGGCGAACCAACAATATTAAAAATAAGTCATAATAAAATTAAAAAAGCATCAAAAACCAATTTCTTTTTACCAATAAGCCACACCAGTCCAATTATTACAGACGTAATGAAAAATTCGCCGGCTATGGATGCTAAAATGAAATCAGGAGATATCATTTTAGCAATAAACAACTTGCCTATTCAAAACAGTCAGCAAGTAATTGATGTTATCTCTAAAAGTAAAAATTTATCCGTTCCTGTAAAATTATTACGAGTAAAGGATACAATTACTGTTAATACAACTCCTTCAATGCAGGGTAAAATTGGAATTGGAATAAGCGATATATATGATGGGCCAATTCAGATGAGAACGTTTAATTTCTTATCTTCTTTTGTGGCAAGTTATGAAAATATTATCCAGTATACAAGTTTAACTTATTCCATGTTTAAAAATGTAATAGTTGGAAGCGTTGAATTTAATAAAGTATTTGGTGGTCCTCTTAAAATAGCTCAGTTTGCAGCTCGATCGGCTGAAAGCGGAATAGTTTCGTTTTTATCGTTTATTGCAGCATTAAGCTTAAGTTTGGCAATAATAAATATTTTCCCTTTCCCTGTTTTAGACGGCGGTCATTTTGTTATTATTTTAATTGAGGGAATAATTAAAAAAGAACTTCCAATTAAAGTAAAAATAGCAATACAAAATGCAGGATTTGTAATTTTAATGTTATTGATGGTTTTTATAATATATAATGATATTATAAGTTTTTAGATAAATATTATTGATGAGTGATTTTAAGTTAGTATCAAATTATGCCCCCTCGGGAGATCAGCCGGATGCAATTAAAACATTGCACGAAGGATTAATGAGGGGGGAAAAACATCAGGTTTTATTAGGGGTAACCGGCAGCGGTAAAACTTTTACAATATCTAATATTATTGAAAAAGTTAATAAACCAACTTTAATTATCTCGCACAATAAAACACTTGCCGCACAGTTATATTCCGAATTTAAATCGTTTTTTCCAAATAACGCTGTTGAATTTTTTATAAGTTATTATGATTATTATCAACCTGAAGCATATGTTGTAAAACGTGATTTGTTTATTGAAAAGGATTTTTCGGTAAACGAGGAAATTGACAGGTTGCGTCTTAAAGCAACTACAGCTTTAATTGAAGGACGCAGCGATGTTATTATTGTTGCAAGCGTAAGCTGTATTTATGGTATTGGCGCACCGCAAGAATATGCAAATCAGATTATATTTTTAAAAGTTGGGGAAGAAATACCTCGCAAAGAATTGTTACGGAAACTAATTGATATTTATTACGTTCGTAATGATGTTGAGTTTACAAGAGGTACATTTAGGGCAAGAGGCGATGTAATTGAAATTATACCCGCTTATCAGTATGAAGAAGCCGTAAGAATTCAAATGTGGGGAGATGAAATTGAAAAGATATCCATTATTGATGCTATTACTGGTGATAGTTTAAGAGATGTCGATTCAATACCAATATATCCCGCAAAATATTTTGTTACAACAAAAGAACAAGTTGAACGGGCGGTTGTTACTATAGATGAAGAGTTGCGTGAAAGATTAAAAGTATATTGGGCTGAAGAAAAATATGTTGAAGCTCAACGTCTTGAACAGCGGACTCGTTTTGATATTGAAATGATAAAAGAAATTGGGTATTGTGCGGGTATAGAAAACTATTCGCGTCATGTTGACGGAAGACCTCCGGGAAGCAGACCCTCTTGTTTATTTGATTATTTTCCTAAAGATTACCTTTTGATTATAGATGAATCGCATGTTACTGTTCCACAAATACGTGGAATGTTTATGGGTGATCAAAGCAGAAAATCAGTTCTTGTTGAGTATGGTTTCCGTCTTCCTTCTGCAATGGATAACAGACCACTTAAATTTGATGAATTTGAAGGGATGGTAAATCAAGCGATTTATGTTAGCGCAACTCCGGCCGATTATGAATTAACTAAAAGCGGCGGCAGTTATGTAGAACAGATAATTAGACCCACTGGATTGCTTGATCCGGAAATTGAAATACGTCCGGTTAAAAACCAAATTGATGATTTAATAAGTGAAATAAAAAAACGGGTAATAAAAAGTGAAAGAGTTTTAGTAACTACTTTAACTAAAAAAATGGCCGAAGACTTAACGGATTATTTGGAAAGGTTAAATATTAAAGTGCGGTATATACACAGCGGCGTTGACTCGCTGGAACGAGTTGAAATTATACGTGATTTACGTATTGGTGATTTTGATGTGTTAGTTGGTGTAAATTTATTAAGAGAAGGATTAGACTTACCGGAAGTTTCTCTTGTTGCTATTATTGATGCGGACAAAGAAGGATTTTTACGCAGTGAAAGGTCGTTGATGCAAACAGCCGGAAGAACTGCCCGTAATGCAAATGGAATTGTAATTATGTATGCTGACAGGTTAACCGACAGCATGAAAAAAACAATTAATGAAACAAACAGACGGCGGAAAATTCAGCAGGAGTACAATATTAAAAATAATATTATTCCTACAACAATTTTTAAATCGCGCGAAGAAATATTAAATTCAACCTCAATTGCTGATGTTAGAAAAAAAGAACCTGAAAAGCAATCCTTTGCATTAAAAGCTGCCGAACCGGTTATTAAATATATGTCCAATGATCAAAAACAGGAACTTATTGACCAATTAACCGAAGAGATGTTAACTGCGGCTAAAGATCTTGAATTTGAAAGAGCTGCTTCTTTACGCGATGAAATTCAACAATTAAAAAATCTTATTAAATAATTTGCCGGATTTATGAAAAAGTTTTTTTTAGTTTTATTTTTTATAAATTGTTTTTTATATGCCCAAGGTGAAGGAGCTTTCCAAATTGCAAGGTTAAAATACGGAGGAGGCGGTGATTGGTATAATGATCCTTCCAGTGATGTTAATCTGCTTAAATTTGTTTCTGAAAAATTACATATAAAAGTAAATCCGGAATATGTATTTGTTGATATTGCTTCAAATGATGTTTTTTCTTATCCCTTTTTGTTTTTAACCGGACATGGGAATGTTGTGTTTAGCGATAGTGAAATTAAACGCTTGCGAACATATTTAGATAATGGCGGATTTTTATATATTGATGATGACTACGGTTTGGATAAATCGATACGAAGGGAATTAAAAAAAGTTTTTCCGGAAAAAAATTTAGTAGAGCTTCCAAATTCGCATCCAATATATAATATCTATTTTAAATTTTCCAATGGATTGCCAAAAACACATGAACATGATAATAACAGCCCTCAGGGATTGGGTATTATTGTTAACAATAAAGTTGTAGTTTATTATACTTTTGAAAGCAATCCAAGTGATGGCTGGGCAGATCCGGAAGTACACAACGATCCGCAGGCAAAACGGGAAGAGGCATTAAAACTTGGTGCTAATATTATTTTATACTCATTAACAAATTGATATAATGCAGATTAAAAAATCATATATTGACGAATTATTAAATAAACTTAAACAAGTACAGAATAAGCAAAATAAAGTAGAATTTGCAAAAAACATTTCTATTTTATTAACAATTTTAATAATTGTTTTTTTGTTAATTACTATGGTTGAATGGTCTTTTAATCTTCCATCCATTGGCAGAACAATACTATTTATATCAATTAGTTCATCATTAGCATTAATTTTAATAATTAAAATTTTGTATCCGTTAATAAACAAATACTTAAAATATAATTACAATCAAATAGCTAAAAATGTAGGCAATAACTTTCCTGATATAAAGGATGAATTGGCAAATGTTTTACAACTTGCAAATTCAACCACTAATTATGGTTTTTCCAACGCACTAATTGAAAAAGCGTTTGAATCGGTGTATAATAGAGTTAAAGGATACAAATTCCCTTCGATTGTTAAATTTAATACAATAAAAAAGCAATTAACCACAGCACTTTATACATTATTTATTTTTGCGTTAATTGTTTTATTCTCTCCCGGAATTAGAGGAGCGGCAATTAGGGTTCTTAATTTTAATAAAGAATTTGTAATCCCTCAAAAGTTTAAATTTTTTGTTGAACCAGGCAATTCGGAAGTTACTAGAGGAGAAGATGTAAATATTAAAATTACAGTTCAGGGGGAAAAGATTAATAAATTAAATTTATATGTAAAATTTATTGATCAAACCGAATTTCAACATTTTGAAATTACAGGCGATAAAAATGATAATTTTAATTATAAAATTTCTAAAGTATTAACTTCGTTTAACTATTATATATCAGCTGATGGAGTAAAAAGTGATCTCTATAGATTAGAGGTTATTAACAAACCATATATAAGTCAATTTGAACTTACAATTACACCCCCCAAATATTCGGGGATGGAAACAATAGTTCAAAAAGATAATGGTAATGTTTCAGCTTTAATAGGTTCAATTGTTACAGTAAAATTATTTTCTTCCAAAGAATTAAAAAAAGCTTATTTATCGTTTACTGACAGCACTGAAAAACTATTAGTTGTAAAGAATAGTTTGGGTGAGGGAAGTTTTAAAATTAGTAAAAATGTAAATTATAAAATTTTGATTGAAGACAAAAATGGAGTTGGCAATATTAATCCTATTGAATATAATATAAATGTTTTACAGGATGAATTGCCCGAAATAGAAGTTATTTCACCAAACAAAAATGTTAATCTTACTGAAGATAATAAACTTGCCTTAATATGCAGGGTAAAAGATGATTATGGTTTAACAAAACTAGTTCTTAGATATAAACTTACATCCTCAAAGTTTACTCCGCAGGAAGAATTAGATAAAGTTAAAGAGTTTAATCAGACTGAAATTAGTATTAATAAACAAAACAAAGATCAAGAAGTTTATTATATATGGAATCTATCGCCGTTGATGCTTGCGGTTGAAGATGTGTTGACTTATTATTTGGAAGTTTATGATAATGACAATATTAATGGTCCAAAATCTACTAAATCGACACAATTTACTATTAGAGTTCCCGGTATTGATGAAGTGTTTACTCAGGCCGATAAATTACAGAATGAGGCAGAAAAACAACTTACTGAAACATTAAAAGAAGCGGAAAAACTAAAGGATGAACTTGAAAAAATAGATAATCAATTAAAACAGGACAAAAAAGAAATCAGCTGGGAAGAAAAAGAAAAAATTCAGCAAGCTTTTGATAAATATGACGAATTATCGCAAAAGATGGAAGATATAAAAGAGAAAATATCCGAAGCACAAAATAAGTTGGAGGAGAAAAATCTACTTTCGGAAAAAACTCTTGAAAAATATATGGAATTGCAAAAGCTAATGAATGAATTAAGCAGCGATGAAATGAAAAAAGCTTTTGAAAAATTACAGCAGATGACCAAAAATATGAACAGAGAACAGGTTCAAAATTCATTTGAGGATTTTAAAAAGAATGAAGATATGTTCCAAAAAAGCATTGAACGTACGTTAAATCTGCTTAAAAGAATGAAAGTTGAGCAGAAAATTGACGAAATGGTAAAAAGGACCGAAGAATTAACACAGCAGCAAGATGAACTTTCGGAACAGACTGAAAAAAGCAATTTGAATAATGAAAAAGATAAAAATGAGCTTCAAAAAAAACAAGATGCAGTATCAAAGGATATAAAAAAGCTTGAGGAAGAACTAAAACAGTTAAACGAAAGCATGAAAGATTTAAAAGACGTGCCAAAAGAAGAAATGGAAAAATCGTTGGAAGAAATGGAAAAACAGGATAACCAAGAACTTTCCGAAAATGCCAAAGATGAATTACAGCAAAGTCAAAAGAATCAGGCCATGCAAAAACAAAAGCAGATTTCGAAAAACATGAAATCGATGAACAAAATGATGCAGAATATGAAATCCAAAATGGAAATGCAAAATCAAATGCAGGTTTATTCAGATATGCTTAAGTTGATAGATAATGTTTTATTATTATCTAAAGAACAGGAAAAAATTAAAAATAAGACGGCAAATTTACCATATAATTCTCCGCAATTTAAGGAATTAAGCAAGCGACAATCGGAATTGCAAAGGGATTTGGATAAAATTACACAACAAATGAGTGATCTTGCTCAAAAAACATTTGCAATATCACCTGAAATGGGAAAAGCACTTGGTGACGCAAAATCCCAAATGAATGAATCATTGCAGGCTATGCAAAATAAAAACGGATTTTCCGCATCTCAAAATCAAGGAAAAGCAATGAGCAGCTTAAATCAGTCTGCTATGATGGTTAAAAATGCAATGGATCAAATGATGAGCCAAGGCGGGCAAGGAGGCGGTATGATGTCTCTAATGCAGCAATTTCAGCAACTTTCAGAAGGTCAGATGCGTCTAAATCAAATGACACAACAAATGATGCAGGGAAATGGTCAAATGACTATGCAGCAACAGGCGGAAATGCAAAGATTAGCTAATCAACAGGAAATGATAAAAAAATCGTTAGAAGAATTAAATAAAAAAGCTAAAGAAAGCGGACAAACAAAAAAAATTGCAGCAAATATGGATAAGCTATTAAACGATATGAATGAAGTTGTTTCAAATATGCGTACACAAAAGGATTTTGATAATAATATTGTTAAAAAACAAGATAAAATATTAAGTAAACTTCTTGATGCTCAGCGGTCAATAAATGATAGGGATTTTGAGAAAGAGAGAGAATCAAACAGCGGAGAAAATAAACAAAAAAAATCACCTAACGAATTGGATTTGAATTCGGATAAAATTGATAGATTACAGGATGAATTATTAAAGGCTGTTAAAGAGGGTTATTCGAAAGATTATGAAGATTTAATTAGAAAATATTACGAATCTTTGCAAAAGATGAATTTGAAAAATTGAGAATAAAATGAAAAAATTAAACATAACTATTGTTTTGTGTTTTGTTATTTTCTTGGCTTTTAATATAAAAGCGCAAGAAAAACCATCTATAAATTTGTATGATACACTTAATATTAAAACTGATTTAGGATATAAAGTTGGTGGAAATTTGAGTGCTAATATTATAAATCCTCAACAATTTATATATCAGGAAAAAGATTTTCTAAAGTTGAGAGTGAAAATAAACATGCCGTCTTTTGATGAAGTACAAAAGCCGCTTGTTACCCTTACCCCGCAAAATATTTTATCTCCCTTGTATTCTCAATATATGGAAGATCAGAAAAATGATACCTGGCGTTCCATATTAGGTACTCTACAAGCAGGTGCAGTTGGATATTTAGCTTACAAACATATTCAAAAATATGGATTTAAGTAATAAAAATATCGATTACTTCTAAATCCAATTAATATATCACCAAACTATTGCACCTCGGTAAAAACACTCCTCAAGATTAAATAAATAATTATAGCAGCTTGATTATTCAAAAAAAATTACTTTAGATATTATATTTTTTGGGCTAATTATATAAGGTGTTTATATAAAACAAAAAACCCTTTCTTGCGAAAGGGTTTTTCAAAATATTCAGAAGAGGGAAAAATTTTATTGCATTAACTGTAAAACCTGTTGTGGAGCTGCATTTAATTGAGCAAACATAGAGGTTGCAGATTGTTGTAAGATGGTTCCTCTCATTGAGTTCAATTGTTCCCAAGCCATATCAGTATCGTAAATTCTGCTTATGCTGGATTTGGTATTAGAAATAGCAGTACCTAAGGTTTCATCCTTAATATCCAAACGTTGCGAGAAGTTACCAATTTTACCTAATGCAGTAGATACTGCACTCTTTAGTGATGTTAAAGCAGAAGTTAAACCAACTAATCCGCCTGCACCACCTGAAGTACTTGTTAAATACGAGGTAGAAACGTTTACAAAACTTGACAAAGTTGCTGAGAAGTTTGTATCGTATCCGTTTCCGGTAGAAGCCAATGTTCCTGCAAAATCTAATTTTAAGGTATCGCCAACTTCTCCAACCTGGAAAACAAATCCTTTTCCTGCAGCTGAGTACAACAAAGTAGAATTGTTGAATTTTGTACTCTTCATTTTGGATTCAATTTCTTTTGATAATGATGCAATATCATCTTTAAGAGCAGTAGCATCAGCAGTTGGGTTGGTAGCATCGGAAAGTTTACCTTCAATTTTGGTTAAAAGGTCGTTGATACCTAAAAGGTTACTTTCACCGGTAGCCAAAAGATCTTTAGCAGCCGAGATGTTTCCTTGAGCACCTTCCATGATTTTTACTTTACCTTTTAACGCGTTACCAACGTTAAAACCAGAAGTATCATCCGATACGTTTTGAATCTTTTGACCGGAAGCTATTCTTAATTGTGATTTTGTAAGATCAGTATTGATCTTGGATAAATTGTAGTATGCACTAAGTGCATCGATGTTTGTGTTAACTCTAAATCCCATTGTATTACCTCCATGTAATTAAATTGGGAAAATGGACTTCCATTTTATTTTCAGTTCTATTTATATTATCGAGAAAAAGAAAAAAAAGTTTAGTATTAAAATTAAAATATTTTCAAATTGACCGGCGAAAATTTAAAGATTGGGAATACAAGACCTCTAAACCATAGTTTTAGCTGTAACATAACAATATTTCAGTGCCTGTAAAATCTATATTTACAACAGGTTGTGTGCTTGCAATATGAATTCGTCTGCCTTGCGGAACTAATATCTGTAAATATGTCATTTCCTGTTTATATATATACCTGATTTATACCAACAAGTTACAAATTATTCCCAATTATTATTCTTTAATGACTAAGTTGGAATGATGATTTGGCCGATCTTTTTTATGAAATAGATTAAAATTTAATTTCCAAGGAGTAGTCGGGGTTCAATGTAAGTTAAATTTAAAACAAAAAACCCTTTCTTACGAAAGGGTTTTTCAAAATATTCAAAACAGGGAAAAATTTTATTGCATTAACTGTAAAACCTGTTGTGGAGCTGCATTTAATTGAGCAAACATAGAGGTTGCAGATTGTTGTAAGATGGTTCCTCTCATTGAGTTCAATTGTTCCCAAGCCATATCAGTATCGTAAATTCTGCTTATGCTGGATTTGGTATTAGAAATAGCAGTACCTAAGGTTTCATCCTTAATATCCAAACGTTGCGAGAAGTTACCAATTTTACCTAATGCAGTAGATACTGCACTCTTTAGTGATGTTAAAGCAGAAGTTAAACCAACTAATCCGCCTGCACCACCTGAAGTACTTGTTAAATACGAGGTAGAAACGTTTACAAAACTTGACAAAGTTGCTGAGAAGTTTGTATCGTATCCGTTTCCGGTAGAAGCCAATGTTCCTGCAAAATCTAATTTTAAGGTATCGCCAACTTCTCCAACCTGGAAAACAAATCCTTTTCCTGCAGCTGAGTACAACAAAGTAGAATTGTTGAATTTTGTACTCTTCATTTTGGATTCAATTTCTTTTGATAATGATGCAATATCATCTTTAAGAGCAGTAGCATCAGCAGTTGGGTTGGTAGCATCAGAAAGTTTACCTTCAATTTTGGTTAAAAGGTCGTTGATACCTAAAAGGTTGCTTTCACCGGTAGCCAAAAGATCTTTAGCAGCCGAGATGTTTCCTTGAGCACCTTCCATGATTTTTACTTTACCTTTTAATGCGTTACCAACGTTAAAACCAGAAGTATCATCCGATACGTTTTGAATCTTTTGACCGGAAGCTATTCTTAATTGAGATTTTGTAAGATCAGTATTGATCTTGGACAAATTGTAGTATGCACTAAGTGCATCGATGTTTGTGTTAACTCTAAATCCCATTGTATTACCTCCATGTAATTAAATTGGGAAAATGGACTTCCATGTTATTTTTAGTTCTATCTGTATTATCGAGAAAAAGAAAAAAAAGTTTAGTATTAAAATTAAAAATTTTTTAAATTGACCGGCGGAAACTCAAAGAGTGGGAATACAAGACTTCTAAACCATAGTTTTAGCTCTAACATAACAATATTCCAGTGCCTGTAAAATCTATATTTACAACTGGTTGTGTGTTTGCAATATGAATTCGTCTGCCTTGCGGGACTAATAATAATGATTAAGTATAGCAGGAATTTAAATAATTGGTAAGATTAATAAAAAAGAGAAATATACTTAAGTATATTATCTCTAATGACTGACCTGGAATAATGATTTAGATGATCTTTTTTATGGAAGAGCTTAAAATTTAATTTCCAAGGAGTAGTCGGGGTTCAATGTAGGTCAAATTTAAAACAAAAAAACCCTTTCTTGCGAAAGGGTTTTTCAAAATATTCAGAAGAGGGAAAAATTTTATTGCATTAACTGTAAAACCTGTTGTGGAGCTGCATTTAATTGAGCAAACATAGAGGTTGCAGATTGTTGTAAGATAGTTCCTCTCATTGAGTTCAATTGTTCCCAAGCCATATCAGTATCGTAAATTCTGCTTATACTGGATTTGGTATTAGAAATAGCAGTACCTAAGGTTTCATCCTTAATATCCAAACGTTGCGCAAAGTTACCAATTTTACCTAAAGCAGTAGATACAGCGCTCTTTAGTGATGTTAAAGCAGATGTTAAACCAACTAATCCGCCTACACCACCTGAAGTACTTGTTAAATATGAGGTAGAAACGTTTACAAAACTTGATAAAGTTGCCGAGAAATTTGTATCGTATCCACCATTTCCGGTAGAAGCCAATGTTCCAGCAAAATCTAATTTTAAGGTATCGCCAACTTCTCCAACCTGGAAAACAAATCCATTTCCTGCAGCTGAGTACAACAAAGTAGAATTGTTGAATTTTGTACTCTTCATTTTGGATTCAATTTCTTTTGATAATGATGCAATATCATCTTTAAGAGCAGTAGCATCAGCAGTTGGGTTGGTAGCATCGGAAAGTTTACCTTCAATTTTGGTTAAAAGGTCGTTGATACCTAAAAGGTTACTTTCACCGGTAGCTAAAAGATCTTTAGCAGCTGAGATGTTTCCTTGAGCACCTTCCATGATTTTTACTTTACCTTTTAACGCGTTACCAACGTTAAAACCTGAAGTATCATCAGCTACGTTTTGAATCTTTTGACCGGAAGCTATTCTTAGTTGAGATTTTGTAAGATCAGTATTGATCTTGGATAAATTGTAATATGCACTAAGTGCATCTATGTTTGTGTTAACTCTAAATCCCATTGTATTACCTCCATGTAATTAAATTGGGAATGTGTACTTCTATATTTGGTTCTATTAACATTATCGAAAAAAATAGAAAAAAGTTTAGTGTTTAAATTAAAATTATCCCCAAAATAGCAGTTAAAAACTTATATATTGAAAATAATAAGTGCTTTATATGCAGATATCAATACTACAATGCGGCAAAAAATATATAAAGGATTACAAAACTCTTAAACCATAGTAATAGGGTTTGCAGATCTACATTCCAATTGTTGCAATATCTACATTTACAACTGATTGTGTGTCACCCAACAGGGATTATTCCTTACTGATTTTATAAGCTATAACATTTCGTCTGCCTTGCAAGACTAATGATAGTTATTAATTATAGCCCGGATCTCAAAATTAGGTAAGATTAATAAAAAAGCAAAATATACTTAAAGTATATTTTCTCTAATGACTTATTTGGAATATGGTTTGGCTGATCTTTTTTTTGCGAAGAGATTAGAATTCCATTCCAAATGATTAGGCGGGGTTCAATGTAAGTTAAATTTAAAACAAAAAACCCTTTCTTGCGAAAGGGTTTTTCAAAATATTCAGAAGAGGGAAAAATTTTATTGCATTAACTGTAAAACCTGTTGTGGAGCTGCATTTAATTGAGCAAACATAGAGGTAGCAGATTGTTGTAAGATAGTTCCTCTCATTGAGTTCAATTGTTCCCAAGCCATATCAGTATCGTAAATTCTGCTTATACTGGATTTAGTATTAGAAATAGCAGTACCTAAGGTTTCATCCTTAATATCCAAACGTTGTGCAAAGTTACCAATTTTACCTAATGCAGTAGATACAGCGCTCTTTAGTGATGTTAAAGCAGAAGTTAAACCAACTAATCCGCCTGCACCACCTGAAGTACTTGTTAAATATGAGGTAGAAACGTTTACAAAACTTGATAAAGTTGCCGAGAAATTTGTATCGTATCCACCATTTCCGGTAGAAGCCAATGTTCCAGCAAAATCTAATTTTAAGGTATCGCCAACTTCTCCAACCTGGAAAACAAATCCTTTTCCTGCAGCCGAGTACAACAAAGTAGAATTGTTGAATTTTGTACTCTTCATTTTGGATTCAATTTCTTTTGATAATGATGCAATATCATCTTTAAGAGCAGTAGCATCAGCAGTTGGGTTGGTAGCATCGGAAAGTTTACCTTCAATTTTGGTTAAAAGGTCGTTGATACCTAAAAGGTTACTTTCACCTGTAGCCAAAAGATCTTTAGCAGCCGAGATGTTTCCTTGAGCACCTTCCATGATTTTTACTTTACCTTTTAACGCGTTACCAACGTTAAAACCTGAAGTATCATCAGCTACGTTTTGAATTTTTTGACCGGAAGCTATTCTTAATTGTGATTTTGTGAGATCAGTATTGATCTTGGATAAATTGTAGTATGCACTAAGTGCATCGATGTTTGTGTTAACTCTAAATCCCATTGTATTACCTCCATGTAATTATATTTGGGAAATTATACTTCCTTGTTATTGATTTTCTGAATATATTATCGGAAAACAACAACAAAAGTTTATAGCAATATACAAAAAAAAAGAAAAATCCAAACTATTTAACAGATAAAGAATGCCTATTAAAAACTAGGGTCCATGTATCTCTTAATTCTTGCAAAATTTTAATTGAAACTTCTAAATTTCCTTTACGGGCTTGTTCTTGAGCAAACTGATATAACCTTAACAGACCGTAAGATATTTCCTTGGCTTTTTCATCTGTAAAATTTAAAGAATTTATTAATTCAGTTACGGCTCTATTAGCTTTAACAAAATCTCCCTTTTGATAACAAACAATAGCTAAATCATATATTTTAATAATAAGTTTCTGAGGTGTGGCTTCAGAAATTTCTTTCATTAAATATGCATTAGCTTTATTTAAGTTGTTATTATTACGGTCATATGTAGCTTCTCTCATTTTAACTCCATTATACGGCTGAAGCGTATATATTTATATAAAATTTATGGAAGAAGAAAATAAATTTCTTCCTCCATAAGATAAAAATAATCATATTCAAGAACAGATTGCAGAAAGACAAATTACTGGAATAACTGCATTACTTGTTGCGGACTAGCATTCAATTGTGCAAACATAGAAGTAGCCGATTGCTGTAAAATAGTTCCGCGCATAGCATTTAATTGTTCCCAGGCCACATCAGTATCAAAAATACGGCTGATACTTGATTTTGCATTAGATATGGATGTATTAAGAGTTTCCTGCTTAATATCCAATCTTTGTGTTGAGTTACCGATGCTTCCAAGAGCTTTACTAACTGCGGATTTTAATGAAGTTAATGCAGAAGTCAAGCCAACTAAACCACCGGCTCCACCAGAAGTTGAAGTTAAATATGAAGTGGAAATATTTATAAAACTCGTAATTGATGCAGAAACTCCGGATTCGAATCCTTGACCTGAGCTTGCAAGGTAAGATGCGAAATCCAGTTTTAATGTTTCACCACCTTCTCCAACGCTAAAGATAAAACCATTACCTGCTGTTGAATAAAGTAAAGTAGTGTTGTTAAATTTTGCACTCTTCATCTTTGATTCTATTTCTTTGGACAGAGATAGAATATCGTCTTTGATTGCTGTTTGATCAGCAGTTGGGTTTGTTGAATCAGAAAGTTTACCTTCAATCTTTGTTAACAAGTCGTTTACACCCATTAAATTGCTTTCTGAAGTTGAAAGTAAGTCTTTTGCTGCAGAAATATTTCCTAAAGCACCTTCCATGATTTTCAATTTGCCTTCTAACGATGTACCAATCTTAAAACCTGAGGTATCATCGGAAACATGCAACAATTTTTTGCCGGAAGCAATTTTGAGCTGCGATGATGATAGATCGGTATTGATTTTGGACAAATTGTAATATGCTTTCAGCGCATCAATGTTTGTATTAATTCTGAATGGCATATCGTTTCTCCTATTGTTTATTAATGATTAAGTAATTTATAAATATTTTTCTTTTAACTTTTTATCAACTTCTATAAAGACAGTATTCCAGTTATTAAATTCTTTTTGTCTAAAAAGCACCATTGTTGGGTACCATGGATTATCACTTCTATTATCGTGCCACCGCCAATCGCATTTAGTGGAAAGCAATAACCATGTTTCAATACCAAGGGCGCCAGCTAAATGAGCAACGGATGTATCAATAGAAATAACGAGATCCAAATTAGATATAATTGCGGCAGTATCATTAAAATTATTGATTTCTTTACCAATATTATTTACTCCATATTTTGCCAAAACCGCATCACTATTATCCGCAATTTCATCAACTTGGAGACTATAAAAAGAAAAATCAATATTATTGAATAATATTAAAAAATCATTTAAATTGCAAGATCGGTGTGTGTTTCCCGGTGTTTGTTTCCCGCTCCATACGAAGCCAACCTTGATTTTTTTGTAAGAATCCATCTTATATTTCCACTCATCCGTTGAGTTTTTATCAATCAATATGTAAGGAACATCAATTTCTAAATCTTCTAATGAAGTCTCAAAAAACGTGCCTAAATTTAATAACGGTATTTGCAAGTCATAATCAATATTCGGATCGGATAATGAAGTTCTGCCAATAACTTCATCAACCCCTTTACAACCCCGCATAAGATCGACTAATCCGGTATGGCATTGCATTATAATATAACAATTTAGCGCTTTTAGCTTTTGTAAATAGCGGGAAAATTGTAAAGTGTCACCATATCCCTGTTCGTCAAAAACAAGAATTCTTTTGCCGGCAGCATCATCTAAATTAGTTAAAAGTGGTTTAGAAAAAACCCATTTGGGATAATCTTTGCGTAAAGTACGCCATTGGTATTCCTTAAATCCTTCGGCTAAATTTCCTTGTCGCAATAATAATAACGACTTATTAAAATGAGCATCTGCATAATTAGGGTTTAGCTCAAGAGATTTATTAATATAATATAAACCTTCATCCAATTGACCAAGATAATGTAAAGAGTTTGATAGATTCATATATCCTTCGGCATAATTTGGATTAATAATTATGGAAGTATAAAACAGTTCTTTTGCTGAAATTAAACTGCCCAAAGCTTCTAAAACAGTTCCTAAGTTGTTATGCAGAAAAGCTTTATAATAATTAAGCGATATTGCTTTTGTAAACATTATTTTTGCATTTATATAATCGGCTTCATCCCTTAATAAAAGACCCAGATTATTTAATGTATTAATATGAAATGGGTTAATTGCCAATGATCTATAATAATATTCCTTTGCTTTGTCCATATTATTTAAAATATGATAACAATAACCTGTATTATAAAGAGCATTGTAGTTTCTATTATCCAAACTATTAACCGAATTTAGAATCTCAATTGCACCCGGATAATCTTTGGTAAATAATAATATATTTCCAAGTTCTTCTAATAAAACCGATTTTTCTTGCTCCGGATCTTCCAATACAACTTTTACTAAATCAACTGCTTTTCCATATTCGGTTAAATCAATCAATTGTTTTATTTTTGTTATTGATTCAGTATTAAATACTGATAATTTTACAAAATCATAAACATTTTCAATAACTGTAATCCAATCCCCCGGAACCGGTTGTCTGAATATTTTTATGGTATTGTACCATATTGAGTCAGTTCTATTAAGCATCCACCTCCAATCGGGCAGATAGGGGAGTAATAAAATAGTTTGGATATTTAATGAGGCGGCCAAATGTGCCATCATGGTGTCAACCGTTATCACTATATCCAAATTCAATAAAATAGCAGCCGTTGTTTCAATATCAACTAAATCATTTTCTAAATCAATAATATTTTCAAATTGCTTAATAATCTCTGTTTTCTGGTTTAAACCAAAAGTCTTCTGTAAAAAATAAAATTGAGTGTTTTTAATGTTGAATAACACCTGTAAAAATTCCAGATTAATACTACGGTTATGATCATTTGGATGATTTGAGTTGCCGGCCCAAACAAAACCAATTTTTTTCGTATCTGTTTTGAGTTTTGTTTTCCAAAAATTAATAACATTCGGATTTATATTAAAAATGGGGGTGATATTTGGCACATTGGCTATATTTGTGCAAAAGTATCTCGGTAAACATAAAAGAGATAGATAATAATCATATTTTAAATTTTCATAAGTTACTTCATCTCTAATAATTGGCTGATAATAGCCGTTTGAATAAAAAAACAGGCTTCTCAGTTCTTTTGGGAATTCGAAAATGATATTGCAACCAAGTTCTTTTACCAAAGGCAGGTATCTTGAAAATTGTATAATATCACCTAATCCATGTTCACTATAAATTAAAATTGTTTTTCCTTGTAAATTTTCACCTGTAAAAGGTTTTCCTATGTTTAATTTATCGAACCGGGTTTTTTTAGTTAAACTTAATTCAAAATTTCCCCAACCGTTTTCAAAATTGCCGGTCAATAAATTAATCATTCCAATTCGACTTAAAATTTCAGAATCTGCGGGATTTATCTCTAATGCTTTATTATAACATTCAATAGCATTTTTAAAATCTTGTTTTAGGGCATAATTATTTCCAAGGTTACCCCAATAGCCGGAATTGGTTTTATTAATTTGTATGGCTTTATTAAAATAGTTTTCTGCTAAATTAATTTTGTGTTCTTTTTGTAATAATATTGCATAATTATTGTTGGTTTTATCATCTTCAAAAGAAACCAGGGCTTTTTTATAAAAAATTTCGGCATTTGTATTATCCTTTAGGAACAAAAAACTATCTGCAATAAGTCTAAATAATAATCCGCTTGTCTCTGTAAATTCAATAGCTTTAAGTCCAAATTCCAATGCAAGTTTGTAATTTTTATTCTCTACAAACATATTTACCAAATTTATCCATGCTGAAAGGAAAGATTGGTCTTTTTGAATACTGAGAAGAAAACATTGTTCGGCTTTATTAAATTCTTTCCTTTCAACATAATATAAACCAAAATTGTTTAATAAAATCGCGGAATCGGGATAAATATTAATTGCAGTGTTTAATGTAATATAGGCGTTTTCGTAGTCTTTAAGTTTTATGTAACAAGCGCTTAAATTTTGATAAACTTCCTGAGGGAGTGAAGGGAAGAGTTTTATTGATGCCATTAAATATTTTGAAGCATTTAATAAATCATCATTCATAAAAAGAGCTGTTCCCAGCCATAAATTACTTTCAATATCAGACGAATTATAGTTTACTAATTTTGTATATTCTTTAATTGCATTTTCAAAATCATTGTTTTCTAAATAACTATATGCTTTCTCTTTTAAAGCACCAAATAAATTATCGTTCATAAAATCCATATTATTGATTTTTGTTTTATTATTCAATTGTAATTTTATTTTGTTAAAAACATCATCCCAATTATTAATTTCATTTTGCCGGAATAATTTTGCTTTTGGGTACCAAATTGAAGTTGTTGAATTTAAAAACCATCTCCAATCGGGTACTTTTGCAAGAAGAATCCAAACTTCTTTATCCAAAGCACCTGCAAGATGGGCAATGGAAGTATCAATTGTAATAACCAAGTCCAAGTTTGCAATGATAGCCGCGGTTTCGTCTAAATTTAATGCTAAATCAATTATTCCTGCATCTTTAAGTTCATTTTCACAATCCTCGCCATATTGCAGACTAAAAAACTGTGCATTTGTGCTTTTAGCCAAATCTATAAAATATTCAAGCCGTGTATGCCGTTTTCTGTGTTCAAGCGGAAATGGATTTCCTTTCCAAACAAAACCAATTTTTAATTTATTAAAATCAGAAAAGTATTTATTCCATTTTTCATATAATAGTTTATCAGGAAATAAATACGGAGTTGCAGAGGGAATTGTTTTTTCTGTAACATTTAGTATTGCCGGAAGACTTAATAAAGAAGCATAATAATCGAATTCCCATTCCGATATTTCGCTTCCGCGTAATATCAATTTGTTTATACAAGGTAACGAACTCACAAGATTTGCGACTTCGTTTCGGCATTCAAAAATAATATTGGCTCCCAAATCTTTAATAATCGGTAAAAACCTTACAAATTGAAAAATATCGCCGATCCCTTGTTCGGCATAAATAAATATTGTTTTACCCGAAAGACTTTCACCGCCCCATTTAGGTTTATAAAAAGATCTTGAAAATTCGCTTAATTTAGTCCGCCATTCATATTCCTTAAATCCTTGTTGAATTTCACCGGTTAGTAATAAAGTCATTCCAAGGTTAAAATGTTCTAAAGGAGAAAGTGGATTTATTAAAATCGCTTTATTGTATGTGTCAATAGCCAATTTGTAGTCACCAATCTCAAAATATGTGCCGCCTAAATTATTTAATGCGTCAATATTTTGTGAATCTACACCTAAAATTTGACTAAAACATTGAACTGCTTCAGTAAATTTTGTTTGTGCATGAAATACGGTTCCCAAATTAAGCAATATATCTATATTCGAGTTATTTATTTTGAGAGCAGATAAATAATTGTTTTCAGCTTCAGTTAGGCACCATTGGTTTTTATAAATATTTGCCAAGTTATAATACGGAAGATAATTATCAGGCTCTTTAAGTATCAAATCCTTATACATTAAAATAGCCTGCGTGCTATTCCCGGATTTTTCGTGGCAAAAAGCAATAGTCAATAAAATATCGGCATCATCGTTAAAAATTTCTATTCCATCATTTAGAATCTGAAAAGCGTCATTAAATTTATTTTGCTGAATATAAATAATTGCAAGATTTGTATAACAGTCTTTGTTTGCAGCATTTATCTGTAATGAATTGTTATAAAAGTGAATTGCGAGATTATAATTATTTAGCTGCTGGTAACAATAACCAATATAAAATAAAGGTTCGTAGTCTCTATCGTTAACTTGAATAAGTAAATTTAATAATTCAATTGCTGTATCAAATTCTTTGGTAACTACATAATTGATGGCTAAATTGAATTTTGCGTCATAATATGCGGGAGATATTTCAATGGCCTTTTTATAACTTCTGTTTGAAAGGTTATAATCGCCTAGGTTTTTATAAATTAATCCCAGTAAATTCCATGCTTTGCTGTTTGCAGGTAACATTTGCAAATAATAGATGATATTTTTTCTGGCTTTATCATATTCCCCTTTTTGGAAATATAAGTATCCCAGCCAAAACGAAAGGTCAATATTTTGGGGGTATTCTATTTGAAATTCAAGATATTTTGCTTCCGCTTTATCAAAATTTCCATCTAAATGTTCGGATAATGGGAATTTTTCCATTTTAACCATTTATATAAATAAAAAATATTAGCAAACAAATATAAAGCCAAAAAAATGTTGATAATCTTTAAAAAATAATCAAAAAAACATTAATATTTGAAAATAATAATAATAAAACGTTTTAATTAAGGAAAAAATTTAATATTTTTTATAATAGTATAAATTAAATAAACTAATGTACGATTATTATATTAATATATTAAATATTAAGTGTGAGAATAATGAACAAGAAAAATATGAATATTTGGTTGGCGTACGTTTCATATCCTGTTACTACGGCAGTCTATTTTGAAAGAGCTTTAAGAAAGCATTTTGAAGTTATTACAGTTGGTCCCAAAATAAATCAGCAATTGGTTGAAACCTGGAATCTTCAGAATATGAAGCTTCCGATTCTTGATCATAATTTACCCACAGGTGCTGAACCGGATATGTTAGATTTGTATAATTCAGCTCCGCCGGATTTAAGGCCGGATATGTATTTTTGGGTTGAATCGGTATTTGGATATTTTCCTAAAAATATTGACAAGTTAAATATTCCAACTGCTTGTTATTTTATTGATTCACACCTTAATAATCTTTCGTACCAGTTAGAATGGGCTAAAAATTTTAATTACGTGTTTATAGCCCAAAAAGAATATATTAAAGATTTTAAAAATGTCGGATGCAAAAATGTACATTGGATACCTTTAGGATGTGATCCTGATATACATATTAGCACAGGACAACCAAAAGTGCATGATGTTGGTTTTGTTGGTGGAGTGATGTCAAATCCACGCAGAGTGCAATTAATTGAACATATGAAATTGCAGCATGATGTATTTTATAAAAGATGTTTTTGGGATGATATGGCAAAAGTTTTAGACAGTTCAAAAATAGTATTCAATAATGCAGTTAATAACGATTTGAATATGAGAGTTTTTGAAACTTTGTCAATCGGTTCCTTTTTGTTGTCAGACCCTACGTGGGGGAATGGGCAGGAAGAGTTTTTTGTTCCGGGAGAAGATTTAGGTATTTATGAAGATGAATACATTAACGATTCGATTTCCTATTATCTTGAAAATGTTGAACTACGAAATTTAATCGCAAAACGCGGACAGGAAATTGCATTAAACGCGCATACTTATGAACATCGTATGCTGGACATTGTTGATGTTGTTATGGGTGCAAAAAGTAACACTTTAACCGGAAGCGAAATAAGAGAAAAATCTTTGATTGGAGTAAAAACATCTCTCAAAGATATTTATTCGCTAAAACGCAGTTTTGTTATTCCTGTATTAGATTATGCTCCTGCAAGTAAATACAATATAAAAACTCTTTTAACCGACTTGGAAAAAATTGAAGGGAAATTAATTATTGTTTTTAATTCCGAAGAAGTGGCTGATCAAATTAAGGATCATCCCCGAATTGATTATTATTCGGTAATGAAAAAAAATGTTGGAGTTGCACGAGCATGGAATATTGGTTTAAATATGTCGCAGACACCAATTACATTTATATTAAATTCCGATATTCATATTGAAAATGATGTTGTTGATAAGGTTACATCACTTATTGAATACAGAGGGGATGCTGCCATGGTTGGTCCTCAAGGATCGTATTTTAGTTTTAAAGACAAAGCGGATTTTCATTATTTTGATAAAGGGAAATTTAACGAAACGCAAGAGGTTGATGCCGTATCTGGATTTTTGTTTGCCGTTAACAATAAATTGTTTGATAAATTTAATCTAAAATTTGAAAATAAATTTACTCCATGTTATTATGAAGAGTGGGACATAGGGCTTCAAATCAAAAAAGCAGGTTTAAAAAGTTATGCGGTTCCTTCCAAAGCGTACGATCATATTTGGGGAGGAAGTATTGGATCGTATAGATTAATTAAATATATGGATAAAGAAGAATCGGCAAAAGATATTTTAGCTAGGAATTCTGTTATCTTTACAAAAAAATGGACTGAAATTCATGCCGAGTTATTAAAAATAAACTATGAAAAATACAAGACATTTTTTGTAAGTAAATATGAAGATTATGTTAATAATATTGCCGAAGAATTAATTAATAACCAGGAATATGAAAAAGTCTATCAGATTTTATTGGAGTTGTTAAAGTTTTATCCGTCATCTATACGAACAAATCTTAATTTAGGAATTGCGGCGTTAAATTTAAATGATTTAAAACAGGCAATGTTATATATTGATAATGTATTGGCAGAAGAGCCTGAAAACGAACTTGCTAAAACAATTAACCAAAAATTAACCGCTATAAAAGAAAAATATAACTTATAAACCAATGTTTGAGCCGGGATTTGTGTGGTTTTTGTGAATGCCATAATTTTTGTTTATCTTTTTATGGCATTTTGATAAAAATTAAAGAATACAGCTGATACAGATTAAACGGATTTTTGCAGATGGGATTTAAATTTGGTGTTCATCAGCATATTTTTTTTATTTTTTAGTGTCTATCTTGTTGAATACAAATAATCAATAGTCAAAAGTTAATATCGGTTTTAATGCATTAATTGTCTGTAATGCAACTTTTAGATAGTCTAAACGTAGTTTATCGTTGCTTAAAAATTCCAAAACAATGCTTTTAGCGTCTTTTAATGTCAAATTTTGCAATTCATTAATGTGTTGATTAATTACACCAAGTTCGGCACCTGAAGATTTTACTAAATTTATAAAGTTTTGTCTTTTCAAAATTTGTCTTAATTTTCCGGTTAAGTCCAAAGCTTTCATACCCCAAGCATTGTCAATTAAATCTAATGTTTTTAGCTCAATTAACGAATAATTGTTTGTAGCAATACACATTTGAACAATTTTGGGTAAATAATATTGAATATAAGCCTGCCAGCGAAGATTTCTGAATAAGTCCTCTTTATGCGAAAAATTTTCAATCAGAATAAGTAATTTTTCAATATCCATCTTAAAAATTGTAGTTTCTTTTAGGAATTTTTTTAGCATATATACTATATTTTTAGCATTTATAGCAAGTTCTTCAGCCATTAAATGATAATCGGTATAACTTAATAATAAATCGTAAACATTTGTTAAAATTATTAAACCATCAATAAAATTGGGTGCAACAAAATTTGTTAAAAACTTATCTAAATCGGAAAACCGGATATTTCCGTTAAGAGCGGCAATTTTTATTGGCAGATCTTCAAATGAATCGTGAACAGCAGCCAAAGTTGAATAAAAATATTTATCCTTTCTGCTTTCAAATAATCCATTTAATGTTGCGGAAACCCGGAACAAATGCGAAACATAGGGCAAACCACATTTTCGTTTAATTTCCAGTTGAATAAACAAATTGAAGTGTTGTGCAACCAATGATGAATTGCTATCATAAAAATAATTTAAAATATGATCTTCAGGAACATGATTTTTTAGTATTGATAACTCGCCTTTGCGAAATTCAAAAATTTGTGAAACGCGAGAACTAGTATCGGCTAATTCGTTTTTTGAGTTTAGCGGTTGTCGTGGTTCGGCCGGCCGGTTTTGATTGTTAAAAAAATCGGTAATTAATTCTGTAGCAATATCACTACTTTCAGAATACAAATCTTTAATCAATAAATTATCAGTCTTGCATAATAATAATTGATTAAGTAAGACTTTAAATTTTTGCTCCAATTTAATCACCGTAAGTAAATAAAAATTGTGACCCCAAAAAATTTATTTCTGATTTTAGTTTATTAATTTGTATTGTTAAAATCAAGAGAATAATGAATTAAAGAAAAGACATACCATTGTAAAAGGGATTAAATGGTCTTTTAAGAAAATAATTAGTAATAAAACGGAATAATTGGTAATATTATAAATAAAAAACTTTATTATTTGTTTTAAATTAAATAAATTATAATACTCAACTAATAATTAATTTGAAAAGTGGAAAACGAAATAAATAACGTTCATAAACAATTTTTTTCTTCAAAATTTGCCGAACAGACATTAAATAGTATAAATGAATGCATAAGTATAACTGATATGCAGGATTATATTATATTTGTAAATAATGCTTTTTTACAAACCTATGGTTTTACTAAAGAAGAAATAATTGGGCAAAATATTGCTTTAATCCGCTCTAATAAAAACAATCCCGAAATAACCAAACAAATTTTACCCTGCACATTACAGGGTGGGTGGGAAGGAAGGATATATAACAAACGTAAAGATGGAACAGAGTTTTTAATATCATTACGATCAGGAATAGTAAGAGATGATGAAGGAAATCCAATTGCCCTTGTTGGTTCAGCATTAGATTTGACAAATACTATTAAAGCGGAAGAGAAACTACAAGAAGCGCAAGATAGATATAGATCGTTATTTAACGATATTAAAGATGTTGTTTATGAAAGCACACCGGACGGCAAATTAGTAGATATCAATCAAACAGGAATTGAACTGTTTGGTTATAAAACCAAAGAAGAAACTTTAAATATTGATGTTGCAAAAGACTTATATGTTTTTCCGGAAGATAGGGATCGATTCAAATCATTAGTTGAAACACGTGGTTATGTAAAAAATTATGAAATATTAATAAAACGGAAAGATAATGAACATGTTGTGGTTTTAGAAACCGCTTATGCATATAAAAATAAAGACGGACAGGTTATTTCGTATAGGGGTATTTTACGCGATATAACTGATGTTAAAAGAACAGAACAGCAATTAAAAAATTATGTAAAAGAATTGGCTAAAGTTAATAAACAACTTCTTGAAAGTGAAGAAGAACTAAGAAACATTAATATTGCCAAAGATAAACTTTTTTCTATTATTGCTCATGATTTGCGAAGTCCTTTTACCGCGTTGATAGGTTTTTCGGATTATTTGGTAGAGGATTTGGAAGATTTGCAGCCAAAGGAAATAAGGATGTTTGCAGGCAGAATTAATGATTCGGCAAAAAATGTTTATAATTTGTTGGAAAATTTGCTTGAATGGTCACGAATTGAATCCGGTAGAATTAATCCTGATTTTGAAGAATTTGAAATTAACACGGTAATTGAATCATCTGTTTCGTTGTTAAAAGGGAATGCTTTTAATAAAAAAATAGAAATAATAAATAATGTAGATCCCGGTTTGTATATTATTGCTGATAAAAATATGATATCGTCAGTAATACGAAATTTAATTTCGAATGCTATTAAATTTACTTATCCCGAAAAACAAATAATAATTGCAAGCGAAATTAATGACAAATATGTTGCCGTTTCGGTTACCGATGAAGGTGTTGGAATGGAAGGACATATTTTAGAAAATTTGTTTAATTCAAATGCTCACCAAACAACTTTGGGCACCTCAAATGAAAAAGGAAGCGGATTGGGATTGGTTATTTGCAAAGAATTAGTTGAAAAAAATGGCGGAAGAATTACTGTAAGAAGCGCACCCAAAGCAGGGAGTACTTTTACAATAAATTTGTTAAAAGCAAAAACTTTATTTAATTAAAAAAATTAATTATTATCCAACGATCCCATAAGTTTTAAAAAATACTCCGGTTTTTGAGTTTTATATAAATTATACCAGTTTTCAAGTGCCTTATCCGAAAAAACATCTAATTTTTTTAATATGTGATGTGCAAATTCCAAAGGAGCAATACCGCTTGCTGTAATTAAATTATTATCTGTTACAGCGGTCTCTTCACAATACAAAGATTCACCACTATAGTTTGGTGCGACTACCTTTAAGAAATCCAAGTTATTACTTGTATGTTTGCAATTGTTCATAAATCCGTTATTTGCCAAAGCAATTGTTGCTCCGCAAATAGCAGCAACCGGAATACCGTTATTTAGGAATTTTTGAGCAATTTGAATAATTTCAGGATTGGTTTGTGTAAGCCATAAGTCACTTCCGGGAAGTATTAACATTGCGGCATCATTAATATCCATGTTAATAAGTGTGCTGTCTGGAGTAATTTGCAGGCCCCCCATAGTAGTTATTGGTTCAACACTTAAAGCAATTGTTTTTATTTGGTATTTAGGGCGGTTTTTCTTAAAAAATCTTTTCGAATTTAATTCGGCTAAAATAAAACCAATTTCCCAATCGGCCAAGCCGTCTAATAAATAAACAAAAACAGTTTTAGTATCCATATAATTTCAATTTATTGTTAATAATTAATACAATTTGTAAAAATAACAATAATTGTAATCAAATTCTTGATTAAATGCAGTAAAAATTTTAGGTTAATAACGCAATAAAATGAGTAAAGTTTATGCATGTGAAATTCAGTTTAATTTGAATCTAAAATTTTGTATCTTAAATTAATAAAATGAAGGTTTTTGATAATTTCTAATTGCTTTTATTATAAAATAATATTATAATCAAATAATATATATGTCAAATAAACCGGGATGTATAATGAAGCTTAGAACACTTATACCAAAATCGGAAGCACGTAAGTTAGTTGTGCAGAGAAGAATGGAACACCCAGAGACGGAATTAAAGGCAAAAACAAAGCGAATAATAGAAAGATTAAGTCAGACCGATGATTTTATTTTTGCTAAAACAATACATTGTTATATTGCAAGCCGTCCGGGAGAGGTGGATACCAGAACTCTTATAGATTTTATGGTAAGTAATGGAAAAGTTGTTATTATTCCCAAATTAAACAAATTAAAAAAAGAGTTTAGACGTTGTCAGTTTTTAGATTGGGATCATATTACCCGTAATAGTGAAGGTTATCTTGAACCCGGATACGGTATGGATGAAGACATGAGTGACATAGACTTGATTATAGTTCCATCACTTGCTGTTTCGTTAAGCGGACATAGAGTAGGTTATGGAGGCGGTTATTATGATAAATTATTAAAACAAACTTTTGCGCCAAAAGTTGTGCTTGCTTTTGAATTTCAGATTTTTGAATATATTGAGTCAAATATACATGATACACGTGTTGATAAAGTTATTACTGAAAGACGAATTATTAATATTAAAGACAGAGCAATGGGTTTTTAAGGAATTTTGATTAAATGGCAGAACATGATAAAAAAAAAGAATTTGATGAAATAGAAGATGCCGTTTTTATTGATATTGATAAAGAAGAAAATATTGAAGACCAAAAAATAATAAAACTTCAAAAATCAAATTCAAACAAATTAATATTTGGAGTTTGCGGGGGACTTGGCGAGTTTTTTAATCTTAATCCTTTAATAATACGCGCAGCATTTATGTTAAGCACAATATTCACTCAATGGATTATTGTGTTATATTTATTACTTGCCGTTTTAATTCCTAAAAATAGTGACACAAACCAAGGAAATAAATATTATCCTAACATTGGTTATTTTATGGGAATATTAATTGTTTCTGTTGTGTTGTTTGATTTTTTTGCAACCCAATTTCCTATAATAAATTATTTGTTTAGAATAGTTGATAAAAACATTATTTGGGGAATCTTTTTTGTGCTTGCCGGCTTTTATCTTTTTGCGAATGCAAATAATTATATATCTATATCCGAAAACATAAATGATAATAAATTATATAAAAGCAGATTAAACAAAAAAATAGGCGGAGTATGTTCGGGTTTGGCAGATTATTTAGGATGGCACCCAATAAACGTTAGAGTGTTATGGACATTACTGACGCTGTTTTCGTTTGGTGTCTTTTTAATCGTTTATATAATGTCAGCAATAATTATTCCATATAAAGAAGGGGAACATCTTGAAAAAGTATGAAATAATTTTAATTGCAATATCCTTTATAATTACGGGATTTCTGTTCTTTGTTAAAAAATACTTTGATTTGGAAATTGATATTATGTTAATTGGTTCGGTTCTAATAATAGTTAATTCATTATTAGCTGTTTTTAATTCATTGCAAAATTCAAATCGCAGTAAACTTGTTTGGTCCACTTTTATGTTTTTAATAGGGGTTTTGGAATTTACAATTTCCAAATTTAATATCGGGTCAATTGATTTAATAATACTTCCGTCCGTTTTTATTATTTGCTGCGGAGTATTTTTGATGTTGTTTATAGAAAATGCAAAAGGTAAAATATTTATTGTTCTTTCGCTGGTATGTGCAGGTTGTTTATTGTTTTTAATTGAATTTAAGGACAGCCTTTTTATTAATTCAATTAATCAATATATAGGCAAATTGCTAAATTATAAAGGGGTGATATTGTTTGTTATCGGCTGGTTGTTGATTAGTAACCGAAAAAAAATTAAAAGTGAAAATAATTAACAGTTTATACTAAACAGACATCTGGTTTTTGTGTAGGTTAGGGATATTGTAATTCAGATCTGTGAATGAACCAAGTTAAAACCGTGGACGGAGACATAAAACAAAATATTTAATGTGGCACGGCTCTGCCGTGCGGTTTTTTGTGGGGTGCCACGTGGTTACAAACATGGCACTTCTCTGAAGTGCTCCGGAGCGTAATTAATTGTTGGTATATTTTTGCAGTCCATTAATGGTTCTCTCTCAATTTATATACTTTGTGTGCTTAAGAATGCTGGTGAATATTTATTTTGTTCAAACAAATTGCAATAATACCAATTAATTATTTTCTAATTATCTCGTTATCTGTTTAGTATTAGTATCGGCTGACGTTAGGCAATGCTTTCGAATTAAATGAATTAATCCCAGTGTTATTTGTTTTTTATGTTACCCTATTTGGGGGATTGCGTGATATGAATGGTTTTTAATTTGCTAAATAAACACAACTTCTTAAATTATTTTTATTTATTAAACCCGCCATAATAAACGGTTTTATTTGTATTTGATTTACTACCATCCTTGTTTTCAATAGTAATTTTAAATAAATCAAATTCCGAAGAGGTAAGATCGGGGAATTTATCAAATTCAATAAACTTTTGATTGATTTGCGGTTCAAAAGTAATTACAGGTTGGATGCCTTTATTTCCAACCGACCAAATTTGATAAGTTTCTTTTGAGTTTATTTTGGGTAGATTGATAATTTGCAATAATGCTTTGCCGTTTTCCGGCGAGATAAAAAGTTTTGAAGCTATGAAACCATTTGTATCTGCAAGTGTAATTGTTTTAATGTTTCCTTGGTTCATAAATTCAATAAATTTTTGATAGTTGGCAACAAAAGTTAATGAATTATGATTTTGTATCTCAATTACTTCAATCTTTTGCTCTAAGTTAGAAATTCTTTTTGATGAACTGTTTAGCGTAACAAACAATAATATGCAAGAAAGAACGGCAATAATTAGACTAGTTAAAGAAACGATAAATAAATATTTGGAAGACATTTTTGAGTATTTATCAACATTAATAGGTAATAGAGGTGTCTCTACCGCCGGTTTGTTAGTTTCGTCAAATAAGGGTTTATAAGCTTTTTCGTCATTAGGGATATTTGATATTACCTTATTATCTAACTCTTCCTCTTCTTCTTGTTTTACAATTGGAGTTTGAACTTGGGTTTTACTTTTTGTTTCGGTAATATTAATTTCAGCGGTTTTTTTTATTTTGGTGTTTTCTTTTATATATTCAAGTTCTTCATCGCTTAAATTATCATAAATGTTTGAAATTTTTAGTTTTAACTGATCAAATAATTCGGGATTAACTGTTTCAAGCGGCAACGATGTTGGCAATAAAGAAACAACATTTTGCAAATTGCCAAGTTCTGCAAGTTCGGTTGCCTTGCCCGATTGAAAATAAGCGGCAAAATTTTCGTAATTATCTTTTTCAAGGCATCCAATTGCAAATGCACTTATTATTTCTTTTACAGTTGTTTCATCACTCATAAGTTACCTTAGTTTTCCATTAATCTATCACGCAAATTGAATACAGAAGTCATTATTTTAAGACGTATTGTTTCAATTGGAAGATTTAAGTTTTTAGCAATCTCGTTAATAGTATAACCTTCATAAAAAGCCATGTTAATAACATGTTTTTGAATTTCGGTTAATTTGCTGACTGCGGCGGTCATTTTAGGGCTTATTCGCAGGGCGGTTTCAATATCCAATCCGTCAATTTCCTTGGAAATTACAGGTAGAACAAAAGAATCTTCATAGTCTTCGTTATAATATTCTTTTGTGGAAAGTGAGGTTCTATTGCGGCGCAGACTGTCAACAGCTCTGTTGCGTGCCAAAGTGATAATCCAAACAAAAGGGTTATCCGTTTGGAAATTAAAACTTTTTGCTTTTTTGAAGATAATGCAAAATACTTCAACCAAAATATTTTCAGCCATTTTTTCGTTGGATACTATTTTTTTTATCATAGTATACAAAAGCTGGGAATACCGTTTAAATAATTCCTCAATTGCCTGTTTATCGTAAACGGTAATTTTTTCCATTAATTCGATATCTGAAAGCCTGTTGTATTCCAAAGTAATCCTTTAAAATGATTTTTATAAATTTAAAATTAAAGGAAATAAAAATCAATCAAATTAAATTATATATAGCGTAAAAAATGAAATAATAAGCCTAAAATAACATAAAACCAATAATAGGCAATAAAAAATAGTAAAAAAAATTTATTATATTTAGAAGTTAAAAAATAGAGACTAAGGAATTAAGATGACCTCAACTGAAATAAGAAAACAATTTTTAGAATACTTTGAACAAAAATCGCACCATATTGTACGTAGCGCACCTGTTGTACCGCAAGATGATCCCACATTACTTTTTACTAATGCGGGGATGAATCAATTTAAAGATGTATTTTTAGGAGTAGGTAAAAGAGATTATAAAAGAGCTGCCGATACACAAAAATGTATTAGAGTAAGCGGCAAACACAACGATTTGGAAGAAGTTGGACATGATACTTATCATCATACATTTTTTGAAATGCTTGGAAACTGGTCGTTTGGTGATTATTATAAAACCGAAGCTATTAGCTGGGCATGGGAACTTTTAACAGATGTTTTTAAATTGCCTAAAGAAAGATTATGGGCTACCGTTTATAGAACCGATGAGGAAGCTTTAGAATTATGGAAAACAAAAACAGATATTAATCCGGCTCATATATTAAAGTTTGATGAAAAAGATAATTTTTGGGAAATGGGGGAAACCGGACCCTGCGGGCCTTGTTCCGAAATTCATATAAATATAAGTGATGATTATAATAATCCGGCCTGGGTAAATGCCGGAAAACCCGAATGTATTGAAATATGGAACTTGGTTTTTATACAGTACAACAGAGATGCTGCCGGAGTTTTGCACGAACTACCCGCAAAACATGTTGATACCGGAATGGGATTTGAAAGACTTTGCGCTGTTATGCAGGGGAAAAATTCAAATTATGACAGTGATGTGTTTACTCCTATTATTGCTGAAATATCAAAAATATCGGGTGTTGAATATAAAGATGAAGATCAAAAAATTGCAATGCGTGTTATTGCCGATCATATACGAACCTTAACATTTGCCATTACCGATGGTGCAGTACCAAGCAACGAAGGGCGTGGTTATGTTTTACGCCGAATTTTAAGAAGAGCAGCAAGATATGGCAGAAAATTAAATTTAACTGAACCGTTTTTATACAAACTGGTTGATAAATTAGTAGAACTGATGGGTGATGTATTTACCGAAATAAAAGATAATGCCGAAAAAGTAAAAAACATTATTCATTCGGAAGAAAATAGTTTCCATACTACCTTGGATAGAGGAATAGAGCTTTTTGACCATGCAGCGGCCAAAGTAATTGCTGCCAATGGTTTTACAATTCCCGGCGAGGAAGTATTTAAATTGTACGATACATTTGGTTTTCCGGTTGATTTAACAAATGTAATGGCTAAAGAAAAAGGTTTATCAATTGATGAAGAAAAGTTTGAAAAATTGATGGATGAACAAAAGGACAGAGCAAGAAAAGTTACAAAAGATAAATTATCAAGCTTAAATATTTCTGTACAAACCGGATTAAGTTCCGAAATGGAAAATATAACCGATACTATTTTTACGGGTTATACGGAAATGGTTACGGAAGCTAAAATTGTTTATGTAAAAGAAGAAGAAAATAATTTAGCTGTAATTTTGGATAAAACACCGTTTTATGCCGAATCGGGCGGACAGGTTGAAGATTTTGGAATAATTAAATTTAACGATACTGAATTTGCCGTAAAAGGTTTAATTAAAAACAATAATAAAGTTATTCACCTTGTTGAAAAAAGCAATGTGTCTATTAAAACGGGTGATATTGTTACTGCTGTTGTTGATGAAACAAGACGGTGGGATATTATGCGAAACCATTCGGCAACACATTTATTGCATAAGGTCTTACGTTCTGTATTGGGCACTCATGTTCAGCAGGCTGGTTCGTATGTTGGTCCCGATAGATTACGATTTGATTTTTCGCATTTCGAAAAAGTAAATGCCGAACAAATTTTACAAATTGAAAAAATTGTTAATGAAAAAATACGCCAAAATATTGCTTTAAATCATCATCACAATATTCCTTACGATGATGCAAAAAAAATGGGTGCTTTAATGTTTTTTGGCGATAAATACGGCGATAAAGTTAATGTTGTTCAATTTGGCAATTACAGTATGGAATTTTGCGGCGGTACACACGTAAAAAACAGCGCGCAAATTGGAATATTTAAAATATTAAATGAAACATCTATTGCAAGCGGTGTACGCCGAATTGAAGCGGTAACAGCTGCCGGAGTTGAAAAATATATTTACATGCAGACTGAAGAAATTAAAAAGAATGCAGATAAAATAACCGAATTGGCTGAAGAAAAAAGAAAATTAGAAAAAGAACTTGCCGATTATAAATTTAAAGAAAAACTTGGCGGTATTGATAAAGTTTTAAAAAACAGTTCATTTGTAAACGAAATTAATGTTTATAAAGGAATTATTAATGCCGAAAATATGGACGAACTTAAACTGTTTGGTGATGAATTACGCAATAAAATAAAAAGCGGTGCCGGTGTGTTATTTTCGGTGTTGCAGGATAAAGTTGGAATTGTGTGTGTTGTTACCGATGATTTAATTAAAAACAAAAAACTTAGTGCGGGAAAAATTGTAGGCGAACTTGCAAAACTTGTTGATGGCGGCGGCGGCGGTAAACCGCATCTTGCAACCGCGGGTGGCAAATCGGTTAAAAAAATTGAAACCGCTTTGGACAAAGTTGAAGAAAAAATAAAAGGACTGTTAGGTTAATAAAAAATTAAAGCTGTATCAGAAGCGATTTTGGTACAGCTTTTTTTTTGACCAAAAATATAATTGATGAATGGGTAATTAAATCTTTTTTCAATGGAAATGAAAGCTTGAGGAGGTCTTTTGTAACTGTTTTTATCTTATTTCCGTAACTTCCGATAATTAGGCACAACAAATACTTTTAATATATTATGATGTAACGGTTTACAAGTCAATTGTAATATTAAATTATGTGCATATATAGGCACGGGATTTTTCTCCATACCAAATAGATGTTAGAAAATTAATACCCTTTGTCATAATCAAGAAATACCACATTATCGTTGATATATAATAAAAACACACAAAATATTTGATAACCAAAGATTTTGCTATAAAAAATAATAGTTTGATATTGTTAATCACCTAAGCCAAAAAGTGAGGAAAAGAATCAGGGCTAAAGCCCGTTATATCTATTTCGCCAGCCCCCAGCATGAATGCTGGGGTTATTTAAACGGGGAGATATAATAACATTATCGCTTTATTTATAATAAGTTATAAGGATTTTAAATAACCACGTCCTTTAGGGCGTGGGGATAACAACTGCTCAACTCGGCCTTTAGGCCTGATTTTAAAGTAATATTATTAATAGAATTTAATAAATACAATTAAATTTACTAATTCAAAATATTAACAAAGGAATTCGGAAAATAATAATCTCTGCTTCAAAATCAGCGGTACATTTATAGATTAAATATTTTTCTTTGGTAATATATTGTGCCTAAATAAAGCGGAGTTACGGTTATTTCTTTCATATTTCTGTTCCTTTTTAATAATAACATTTATTAATTGACCAAAATTAAGCTTTTATATTTTCTTTTAAATGTTTTGTAATTATTTTAATTTACGGGAATAAAAAGAATTCTTTTGTGATTTTGAAAGTAAGGAGGTAATTACTGAGCTCTTTTAAGCAAACTTATCCTATTACCTTAAGATGTAAAATTTTAATTATTATTTTGCCAAGTATGGTGACTAAATGCTTATAAAGCCTTGTGCAGTTTTGTATTTTATACTATCATTTATATCATCAATAAACATCCTTAACGGTGAAGTTAGATATGTAAGCAAAACAGGAGGCGTACCAACGCCTCCTTATACAAGCTGGGCAACAGCGTGCGACAGCCTGCAAAAATGTTTTGATTTTTGCCAAAGCGGCGACACCATTTATGTAAACAGGGGAATATATAAAGAAACAGTATATGTAAAAGATAAAAATTTAACAATAATTGGAATTGATACGGACGAATGTATAATTGACGGAACCGGAATTGAAGGTAAATTAAGCAGATATATTATGTGTGAATTTAAGAATAATATAATTACATTAAAAAACATGACACTAAAATTTAAGCGTGTTGATAATTACGAGTTTTATTATGCTTTTTTAAATGACGGGATTTCCAATATAACTAATTGTATTATCGATTCAACCTGTTATTGCTTAGGATTATTAGATAAAAGTGTTGTAAGTAGTAATATTATGAAAAATGCCAACATAGCCATAGATGTAATTGCAGCTGCAAATCCAAGTATTGAATTGGATAATAATTGTTTTTATATATTATCCAACATTCCTTTTTCTTCCGTAATTATCAACGGAGCAGGCGGCGGTAAATACAAAATATACAATAATATAATGATAAAAGATTCGGAAGAATTAGGATATTATGGAATAATACTGCTTACCAACGGACGTGTGGAAATTAAAAATAATATGTTTTGCAGGTTGCGTACCGCTATTCAAGAGTCTTCTTTTCAATCAGGGACAAAAGATACAACTTTTATTATAAATAATACAATGGTATATTGTAAATCCAATGGTATAATGACAGGTAATCTACCAAAAGAAAGAATAATAAAAAACAATATATTTGCTTACGGCAAACGGGGAATATATTCATATAATGCCGAACCGGTTACTGCCGATTATAACCTGTTTTATAAAATATGGGCTACACCGCATTATTATGTAACACCAGGCGAACATGATATAATAGCCGACCCAATGTTTAATAACGATACAATTGCTACACTTGAAGGGCTGTACGATTACAGATTACAGAAGTTTTCGCCCGCAATAGACGCTGGCGACCCTAATATACTTGATATTGACGGTACACGAAGCGATATTGGAATGTTTGGCGGACCGCTTGGTTTAAGTTATGTTTATAAGGATTTAGCACCCAAACAAATAAAATATATAACTGCCAAATACCAACCCGATACCAATAGAATAAAATTATTATGGGAAAAACGCTGGGAGGCGGATTTTAAGGAATATAAATTGTATAAAGATATAAATCCAAATTTTATTATTGACAGCACAAAACTAATTGCAAAATTAACCGACACATTATATTACGATATTTTAACCAAAGGAACACAAAAAGTTTAACCTGAGTTCGGCGGTAAGTATAAATAAAATAATAAGATAGGGAATTTAAAATTGGTAAAGATTGTTAATACTCGGAAAAGGAGTATTAATAATGGAAATAACAGAATTATTTTGCCGCATAGATGATGCAACTCAATCATTTTTAAACGAAATATCACCAAAAACAATTGGAAAAATAAAAAGAAATAGCAGATTATCTTTAAGTGAAATAATTACAATCCTAATATATTTTCAAATATCTAGCTACAAAGATTTTAAGGATTATTATATAAAGCATGTTAGTGTATTTTTAAGGAAAGAGTTCCCAAATTTAGTATCGTATAACAGATTTGTAGAATTAATACCAAGAGCTATTTTGCCTATGTTTTATTATCTTCAAAAGTATAATGAAAACGAAAAAACAGGAATTTATTTTATTGATTCTACCACATTAAAAGTATGCGATAATCACAGAATACATTCGCATAAAGTATTCAAAGGATTAGCCAAGAGAGGAAAAAGTTCAATGGGTTGGTTTTTTGGATTTAAGTTGCATTTGGTTTGTAATGAAAAAGGGCAAATAATGTCATTTATGCTTTCAAATGGAGCAAAAAGTGATCAGAATATTGGTATTGTAACAACATTGTGCAAAGGATTAGCAGGTAAACTGTTTGGAGATAGAGGGTACATTTCTCATCCTTTATTTGAAACCCTTTTCCATCAAGGGCTACATCTTATTACAAAAATCAAAAAGAATATGAAAAACAAGCTAATGCAAATCTCAGATAAATTATTGCTAAGGAAAAGAGCAATAATTGAAAGTATAAATGATCAATTAAAAAATATTTTTGTCTTGGAGCACTCAAGACATAGAAGCCCTATAAATTTTATTGCTAATCTTTTAGCTTGTTTACTTGCTTATAATTTTAAGGAGGTTAAACCTTCAGTTAAATTTAATAATGGGCTTTTGCTTAATGAGATAATTTGATTTTTCATCGAACTCAGGTAAGTTTATTATAAAGTTACTGCAATTGATAGTACGGGCAATGAAAGCCGGCCAAGCACGGAAATAAACGTAACAATAACCGGTAACAATGATGCGATAATAACCGAAAATTACAGTTATGAATTATATCAAAATTACCCCAATCCTTTTAACCCAAGCACTACAATAAGTTACAACTTAAAAGATCCAGGGGAAGTACGTATTAAACTATACACCGTAACAGGGGAATTAATAAAAACCGTTATTGAAGGAGCTAAAAACAAAGGATATAACGAAACCCAAATAGATTTAAGCACTTACAGCAGCGGAATATATTTATACAGACTAGAAGTAACCGGAACAGGTAAAATACCTGTATTTAATGATTTGAAGAAAATGGTGCTGTTAAAATAATTATGAATTGAGAATGATGAATTATAATAAATAACAAGAAATGATAAAATAAATAAAAGAGAGTATAAGAGATACAAAAAAGGCTGTCCTAAAAGGACAGCCTGATTTTTTTAAAGCCTCTGTTCAGCTCCAAAGACATTTAACTTTCCATTAATATGTTTTGTTTTATCTATAATCTGCCAATTGGAAGTCCCTGACGATACTTCATCGGTATGACACATTGAACAATTGTAGGCAAAAGTTGCCTGTGTATGAGTTCCACCCGGTAAAGGATTTCCCGTTGTGGGATTACCATGACAAGAACCGCATTTAATTCTTTCTGTATTTGAAGGGTTTTTTACCCATGATATAACATTATTAACATTACCGTTTTTAAAGTAACCATGGCAATAAGTATTAGCACAAGTGGCGTTATCAAAACTATACTGCGGGGCCGGTTCAAAAGCGGAACGGCTGGCATCGCGCGAATATGAACTATCGGTATTAGTTTTTGTTAAAGCCAAACCGCTGAATGTCATTTCTGCAGGTACTCCGTTAATATGAGCTTTTACATAACCGATAGTACCAGGTACAACAGTAGGATGACAGCTTGTACATGTTAACACTGCCGCGCCTAATTGAACGTCTGCTAGATGAGTATAATGAACACCCACACCTTGATATAAAGTGCTTGTTTCGCCGCCAATGGCCCTTGGAGGAGCATTATAATGAACCGCAGCATCTAAATTGCCATGACATGTATTACAAGCTTCAGGGCCTCGCGAGGATGTATGGCATCCGCTGGTTTTACAGCTTACTTTTGCTGTTCCGCCTAAATAATCGTCTGCATGACAAGTTTTACATTGTGTCAAATTCCAAGTAGTAGTACGGATATAATTTGCATGAAAATTTGGAGAATTGGAATCTGCAAATCCAACATCATGTACACCAACTGCTTTTGGTGTATTAATTGTAGTTTCGGTATCGCTGCAGCTTGTAAGCAGAAAAACAGAACTAAAAAATAATATTAATAAATAAATATTAAAACCGATTGATAACCTGTTTTTAATCATTGTTCGCTCCGTGACAGTAACCGCAAAATCCCATTCCCGGCGTTCCATTTGGTCTTGCATTTGCATCGGTATGGCAAGTATAACAGATAGCGTTAGAATCGTTATGCCAATCACCTTCAAGATCACTCAAAAAGTTTTGGTCATGTGTACGCGGATTTGTCATCTTAATACCATCATTATCCGTATGGCACATAATACAATTAGGGTCTCCGCCTTGTACATCGTGGCATGAAGCGCAACTTTCAATATCGCGTTTTGCTAAAATTGAATGTTCACCGCCGCCGCTTCCGTAAGTTCCCGGCAATACAAAGTTATTTGAAGTGTGTGAATGAGGAACAACTCCGCCTAAAGCAAAATCTCCGCCGTCAACATTATGGCATTCAACACAAAAAGTTTCTTTTTGATGACAGGTAGTACATTCGGTACTTTTGCCTTTTGCATCAATTCCATGAGTATAACGATAATTCAAATCGTGTACAGTAGTTATTTGCTGCTGATTAATAGAAGCTGAATTATTGTTTGGCGAATATGGAGTATAAAAATCCTTTGAGGTGTTTGTGTTTGAAAAACCGGTTGTTCCGGTATGGCAATTTTCGCAAAAATCATTATTATGGCACATTTTGCAATCATCAGGATTAGCATTATACATTATTTTATGATTTTTGTTAAAATTTACAATCTGGTGATTTTTTGGTTTAAGATTAACGGTTGACATATGACAATTTTGACAGGCACTTGGAGCAGCTGAATCCTCGTTATGACATACATAACATGTTTTCATGGAAGGATTAGGTTCGTCAGCCTGATAAGCATAATCAACATTATCTATACCTTTGTGGCAGTTTTGGCATACTAATTTATCACCCGATTTGTGTATCTGGTGATTAAAATAAAGCTGCGATTTATTTTGAATCAACGGCTCATTAACATCTTCATAATGACATGTATAACAATTTTTCTCATCTTCAACATCATGACATCCAGCGCATATTTCTTTTGCCGGAATTAACCTGTCTGTAAGCGAACTTGAAGTGGTAACTTTGGTATGACACTCCGCACATTCAATAGAACCGCTATGAGTTTTGTGAGAAAATTTGATTATATCTTTATTTGTTTTATTTACTCCATTATCATTTACAGTGGTAAATGCTGTAATGGTTAAAAAAGTTAAGATTGAGCCTAATAAAACTAAATAGAACTTTTTTATTTTCATATTATATCAATTTTAAGTTTGTGTTAAACCAATAGTTAATTTTAAATAAAACTCTTAAATCGTTTTTATAAATTTTATTATTAAAATATTGCGATTGTAAGTCGAAAGAAAGAGTTTTAACAGGTTTGAAATTAACACCTGCCATTAAAGAAGTGATAGTAAGTTTGTCGGAATTGGTTGATAATTTATAACCTGTATACGAAATTCCAATTGAAGGAGTTAATAGGCCGTCAAAAAAGCTATGGGCTCCATAAATTGAAAAAGCATCCATTTCGCCGGCATAACCCAAATTTTTTCGGTATGATACACCGCCATAATTTGAGTTGATGCCAAAAGATACCCGTTGTGAAGTCTCATCATTATAAATAACGTGAGCAACTTTTCCAAAAAAAGTAAATAAATTTCCAATACGGTAATCAGCTCCGGCTTCAATTTCTTGAGTGTTCCCAAAATTAAAAACTGCAAAAATTGAATTATAACGAATATTTGGTTCGCGGTAATTATAATACAAACTTAAACCAAGATTTTCGATCTGATCATATCTGCCGCTGATTTCAAATTTGGAAGCGCGATACAAGTTCATATCAAAATCCAAACGAGTATAAGCCGAAAACAGGTTTTCCTTAAAATATGAAACATCTGCCGAAACAAAACGGTATTGATTGGACTTTTGCTGTACAAGGACTGTTATTGGGTCGTTATTGGCATCCAAACGAATTGCTTCGTACGATTGGGCTTTAAAATTCTTATCAATATAATTTAAACCGAATTTTAAGTCGTTAATTGGTTTATAAGTTAATTTGCCGCCTAAAATATAATTATCACTAAAGTTATCAATTAATTTTAACTTTTGATAAGCCGGCACACTTCCGCCGTAAAAACCATTTACAGTAAATTTATCGGAATTTACTGTAACATCGGCACCGTCAAAAATACCGCCTGCAACATTATTAAATAATGGCAAACGTCCAATTTTTACAGTAGCAACATCAAAAACTTTTCGAGCTTCAAAATATAAATTGTAAAACCGCAGCCGCGGATCATTATCAAGCGGATTAGCAATGTCGGCTTCAAAATTTATTCGGGTTTTGATGCTGAAATTAGATTTGTTGATGTTAAGATATAAAGATTGGAAAGTCCTAAAATATGTATCGGAAGTATTTAAACTGTCAAATCTTTCGAATGAATAAATTGAAGAACTAAATCTTCCGTTAATATTTTGCGCCTTTAATGAAATACCGATAATTAAAACAAATACAAGGCATATAATTTTTTTCATCTGATACCTAAAGAATTATTTGTCTTTTGGAATATAGTGTTTAATTTTAGCCCATTTTTCTTCAAATTTGAAATCTTTATATGTAGGGCTTTCAGAATTATGACATTTTATACAATAGTCTGCAGGATTGGTTGGAATATTTAATCCGTTTTTAATAGCTTCTTGTTTATCTTTCATAATTTTCATGGATTTATATTCACTACCGGGACCATGACAAGCTTCGCATTGAACACCATCTTCTTTGCTGAATTTTTCCTCAAATAAAGCCGGAGCTTCACCATGTCCGGTAACGTGGCATTTTAAGCAAAAATCGGATTCGGCAGCTTTTTCGCCTTTTCCAAGTTCTTTGCAAATTTTGTCTGCTTCGGCAGTTAAAAGAGTTTTATATGCTTTAGAATGAGAACTTGCTTCCCATATTGATAGTTGGCTTCCCTGTTTTTCACTTTTGTGGCACATTTTAGCGCAGGAATTTACACCAATGTATTTGAATGTTTTTTTTTCATCATTTGATTTTGCCGTAAAAGCAACAAAAAGAAATGAGATAAATAACACACAACTAATAAATGCTTTTTGTTTCATTTTCCACCTTTAATTAATATAAATAAATATAATGCAAATTTATAAAAAGATAAAAAGTATGCTATAATATTGTATAATATAGTACCTTATATCTTAAAAAACAATACTAAAAACTTTTTTTATGGAATTTAAATTCCGATTAATTTTTATCTTTAATTTGGTTAAAAAAAATAATTAATTTAAATGTAAGATTTTATACCTTATTAATAAATAATTCCGTTGTTATTATCGAATAATAATACGGATTTTTTAGTCCTTTTTGAAATTTAATAAAAATAATATTAAAATGAAAATTATAATTGATGAAAATATAAATTTTGCTGACGAAGCCTTTGGCAAATATGGCGAAATAGTTTTATTGCCCGGCCGAAAAATTTCAAACCAAATATTACGTGACGCTGATGCATTAATAATTCGTTCAATAACCAATGTTGATGAAAAACTATTAGAAAACACCAAAGTTAAATTTGTAGGAACTGCAACAATAGGCACGGATCATGTAGATATTGAATATTTGAACCGCAACAAAATAAAATTTGCTGATGCTAAAGGGTGTAATTCCTTTGCTGTTGCAGAATACTTTTTAACCGGGTTATTGGCAGTTGCCAAAAAACACGATATCAAACTTAAGGACTTGAGCGTAGGAATTGTTGGTTATGGAAATGTTGGCAAAAAAACAGCTTTAATGGCCGAAGGATTGGGACTAAAAATATTTGTAAATGACCCGCCGCTGGAAAGGGTTGGATTTCCTTATCCTTTTTCTTCGTTGTCAAAAGTTCTTTCTTGCGATATTGTTTCCTTGCATGTTCCTTTAAATATTGGGGGTGTTGACAATACATATCATTTAATTAATGAGACTAATATAAATTTATTTAAAGAAAATGTTATATTTTTTAATACATCTCGCGGTCCGGTAATTGATAATAATGTATTGCTTGAAAAAATAAATAAAAATAATAAAATGATTTCTATTCTTGATGTGTGGGAAAACGAACCTGATTGTAATAACCAACTTGTAAAAAAAGTTGAAATAGGCACTCCACATATAGCAGGGTATTCGTTTGAGGGGAAAGTGATAGGCACTAAGATGATATATGACAGTTTTTGCGATTGTTTTGGTTTTAATAAAGAGTGGAATTATAGCTTATATGAAAATATAATTAATAGTTTTATTTACAAAAACCAAATCTCATTTCAAAATAATTTATATAAAATAATAAATTCAATTTATAAAATTTATGAAGATAGTACTGAGTTTAAAAAACTTTTGGAATTAGATAAAAATAAGCAGGGAAATTTTTTTGATGCTTTAAGAAAACATTACAAACTGCGTATGGAATTTCCCAATTATGAGGTTGTTGGAGAAGGAAAAATTTTGGATGATGATTTATCTATAAGATTAAATAAATTAAGATTTAAAATAAAAGAAAAATAAAAGATACAAGTATTAAAGTATTAATATACTGTTTTGAGTGCCATGTACATTTTGAATAAAACCATCCGCTTCATTTTCCGTATACCAAGTAGCATCGTCAAATAAAAACTTAAATTCATATTGATGTCCGACAGGGAACTCGATTTTAATAAAAAATGAAGTGTGTTGATTTAATCGGCGCAGCTGGTGGATCATTGGATTCCAGTTGTTAAAATCACCAACTATTGAGCAGGCTGAATGAAGTCGGGAAATATCTTCGGGAACTGTAAATGTTACAATTGCAGATTTAGATTTGTGTGTAAGTTCTTTTGTAATTGGCATAAAATTAAATTGATTGAAACTGTCTCAAAATTTTGAGGCAGTTTCAAAAAAAAATTATTCTTCAACCTTTAATTCAACTAACTTAGCTTCAACACCGGGTAAAACACTAACTTTACGTGTTAATTCTTCTTTTTGTTCGTTTGATCCGTAAAGTTCTAATATTAATAAACCTTCATCAGTACAGTTTTCTAAAACGCCATCATGAATACCAAGTCTTGTTTTAATAATACAACCCCAGCCTGTTAATACCTGCTGAACTTTTACAGCGGTATCTTTTCTTTTACCTACAAGTATTAATAAAATCGATTTTGTCATTTTTTCCTCAATAAATTTTGAAATGAAATTTCATTACTTAAAATAATAACTTTTTTTATTAAAACATAAAACATTTAAATATTTGTATTCTTTTTTTTTGTTTTTTGCTGCTCTTGTCAATATTCAATCAATAATAAAAAGTTCAAAATCTATTAGGCAATTTGCAATTTTAAAACTTGATGTTTTAACCACTCGAGATTAAATTTGACCGCTTAAGTATTAAAAATCCAATAAAATTAAACAAGTATATATTACAAGAGTCTAATAATATAATCAATCATTAATTATTCGGACAAATTATGAAAACCAAAATATTACCATTATTTAGATTAGTTGCTTTAATTGCACTTATTTGGGGGTGCCAAAAGGAAAACGCAACAGAAAACCAGACTATCCCGATTGTAACAACCAAACCGGTAACTAATATTACACAAACAACCGCAGCAACCGGCGGCAATATTACCGCAAACGGAGGTGCTGAAATAACTTCTAAAGGTATATGTTGGAGTACTAATACAACACCTACAATAGATGCCAATAAAACAACAGATGGTATTGGAAGTGAGAATTTTGTAAGTACCGTTACGGGTTTGAATGCAAATACAACTTATTATGTTCGTGCTTATGCAATCAATAAATTAGGTGTGGGATATGGCAATATTATCTCTTTTGTGACTTTAGCAAATGAATTAGTTATTACTGATTTTGACGGAAATACTTATAAAACAATAAAAATAGGGAATCAAATATGGATGGCGGAAAATTTAAAAAGTACACACTATAGTGACGGAACCACAATCCAAAGTTATTGTTATAATAATGATACATCAAATATCAAAACATATGGAAGATTATATTCTTCGTTTGCTGTTATGAAAGGAGCTGCCAGCAGCAATTCTAATCCAAGTAATGTACAGGGCATTGCACCTATAGGATGGCATGTTCCAAGTAAAGCTGAATGGGAACAATTGGCTAATTACTTGGGTGGAGTAAATGTTGCCGGAGGAAAAATGAAAGAAACAGGAACAAATCATTGGGTGTCATCAAATATTGGTGCAACAAATGAAAGCGGTTTTACAGCCCTGCCGGCCGGGATGCACGACTTTACAGGAATATTTCAATGGTTTGAAACTAATTGTGCTTTTTATAGCTCTACAGCTAATCCTGCCGAATATTCTTTTACGGCTGTTATGCTTAAATCCGAAACTGCAAAACTGACAGTGGGGGATTTTCATCCCAACGATGCATTATCGGTCAGATGCATAAAAAATTGATAAATTAAATACTTCTTATTGAAAAAAATTACATAATATTACTCAAAACTTGCTTAATTATTCCTAATTGTCTATTTTATTAATAGTTTATTAGGAATATTTTTTATTATAATAAGTAGGGCAATTATGAAAAAGATTATTTTATTTTTATTGTATTTAGTTTTACCACTAACATTTTATGGACAGTCGGTAACAATTTTTTATCCCGGAACTGATATGAACTTAAATAGAATGAATCAGCTTCATACTATAATTAATGATAACAAGGTTTTACTTATTGGCGGGCATGGAACCGATTTTGTTTCGTTAAATACTGCTGAAATTTTTGATACTCAATTAAATATTTCCACTCTTATTACTATGAACTCGACACACGATAACTCCACTTTTGTAAAGTTAAATGACGGTAAATATTTAATATTAGGAGGTTCGGCCGATTTAGGAATTGCCCCCGGAAACAATGTTGCTGAATTATTTGATGAAAATACAATGACGTTTAGTTTGGTGCCTGCAAATATGAATTATGGAAGAATGATATTTAGCAGTACTGTATTAGAAAGCGGTAATGTTTTAATTGCCGGCGGCTGGTATGATGAACCGAGTGCAACTTATGGTGAAGTTTATAATCCAATAACCCAAACATTTATAGTTACCGGAGCATTAAATACACCACGCTCGGGTCCAATTATGGTTTCAACGCCCGATGGAAAAGCAACTATATTTGGAGGTGCAGGTATTTATGGAAATGAATATTTTCAAAATGTTGAAGAATATGATCCGGCAACAAATCAATTTACAAACGTTTCTAATTATTTTTTCCCAAACGAACCAAATTGGAGATTAACATATTCTACCAAACTTAATACAAGTCCTAAATTAAGTGACGGCAAATATATTTATGTTATTTACAATAGTGATAGTCTAAAATACCGTATGATGACATTTGACCCGGCTACAAAAACATTCGAAAAAATTATAACACTTCCTGATTTTAATTTACCTGTTTCGGCAAGTGTACTTGATATTTTGCCATTTGACGATGGCAGCGGAAATTTTAACAGCGGAGTTTATTTGGTTTATTCATTTGTTGATAGTGTTGGTACAAGACTTGGTTTAACCCGATTTTACCGCGATAATAATTATTTAGGTGTTAGTGAAACCAGTTACAATACTTTTGATTATTATTTTAGCTCAGCATCAGTAGATTGTTTTGTAAAATTTGGATATTTAACATTTTTAGTTTGCGGCGGAACAACTTTAGATAATTTTACTCCTGTTAATCATACGGTTTATATAGTTCCCAATGGTGCGGGTGTTGAATTAGTTGACAATAAAATTCCAAATGACTTTATGCTAAAACAAAACTATCCCAATCCGTTTAACCCTTCAACAAAAATACAATTTTCGCTTAATACAAGCGGAAATGTTAGTTTAAAAATATATGATATTTTAGGAAAAGAAATTACCACTTTAGTGGATAAATATATGGATACCGGAAATTATGAGGCTGATTTTGATGTTACCGAAGAGGGAAAAAACCTTACCAGCGGTGTTTATATTTACCAATTAAAATTAAAGGACAAAATATTATCCAATAAAATGATGATCCTAAAATAAGGTTAAGTGTTAAAGGTTAAAGTTTAAGTGAAAGAAATTTTAAATTTTTAATTCTCAATTTTTAATTAAAACCATAATTGTTAAAATGCTTGGACATTTTTGTTATGGTGGGAAATAAATTCCAATTATTTGGAAGGTTGTGAAAATATAAATATTTTACATGAATAATTTTTAATAATAAATAGGGCAATTATGAAAAAGATAACTTTGTTTGTTTTGTGTTTTATACTCCCATTAACTATGTGGGCACAAGTTAGTACAATCTTTTATGAAGGTGCAAATATGAATTATAATAGGATGAATCAATTGCACACTACATTTAATGGCGTAACTGTATTACTGCTTGGGGGACACGGAACAAATTTTGTCTCTTTAAATTCGTGCGAAATTTTTGGTGCAGACTCCAATCCATCACAAGTATTAACCATGAATGCACCGCATGATAATGCGTCATTTGTAAAACTTAGCGACTCTTTGTTTTTAATATTAGGCGGATCTGCAGATTTGGGAGTTGCACCAGGTAATAATGTTGCTGAAATATTTGATGCTTATAATAGAAATTTTACTTTATTACCTACAACAATGAATTATGGAAGAATGTTTTTGGGAAGTACACTTTTAATATCTGGTAATGTTTTAATTGCCGGCGGCTGGTATGATGAACCAAGTGCAACTTATGGTGAAGTCTATAATCCAACAACTCAAACATTTACGGTTACTGGAGCACTAAATACTCCACGCTCCGGCCCAACAATAGTTTCAACAAATGATGGAAAGGCAACACTTTTTGGCGGAACAGATATTTATGGTAACACATCTTATCAAAATGTGGAGGAGTATGATCCGGCCACAAATCAATTTACTACTGTAAGTGATTACTTTTTCCCTGGTGAACCAAATTGGAGTCTTGGCTATAGGCCCAAATTAAATACAGATCAAAAAATGCTTGATGGGAAGTATTTGTATTTAATATATAATTCCGACAGCCTGAGATACAGATTAATGACTTTTGATCCTGAAACCAAAACATTTGCAAAATATTATACATATCCAGAGTTAAATATACCTTCCACATATTTTGTTAATGATATTGTATTAAGCTCTACTAAAGTATATGGATCTATAGTATATTCTTTTTTGGAAAATGAAACACACAAAGTCGGAGCGTATATGGTAACTTTTTCTACTTCTTCATTAGACGAATCGAATAGTGTATATTCAATGCCTTCGGCTTATTCGTTAGGATCCGCATCCATAGATCCTGTAGGACAAGAATCTTTAATGATTTGTGGGGGAACAACCGGAGTAGGTTATGACTATAATTTTATGCCGGTAAATAACACTCTTTATATATGGTTTTTCCAATCAGGTGTTAAAGAACTTGATAGCAACATACCAACCGAATATTCATTATCGCAAAATTATCCAAATCCGTTTAACCCTTCAACTAAAATACGTTTTTCACTTAATACAAGCGGTAATGTTAGTTTAAAAATATACGATGTTTTAGGAAAAGAAATTACCACTTTAGTGGATAAATATATGGACGCGGGAAATTACGAGGCGGATTTTAATGCTGCTGAGACTGGTAAAAACCTTACCAGCGGTGTTTATATTTACCAATTAAAATTAAAGGACAAAATATTATCCAATAAAATGATGATCCTAAAATAAGGTTAAGTGTTAAAGGTTAAAGTTTAAGTGAAAGAAATTTTGAATTTTTAATTCTCAATTTTTAATTAAAACTGTAATTGTTAAAATACTTGGACATTTTTGTTATGGTGGGAAATAAATTACAATTATTTGGAAAGTTGGGAAAATATAAATATTTTACATAAATAATTTAGAATAATAAAAAGGGCAATTATGAAAAAGATAACTTTGTTTGTTTTGTATTTTATTTTCTCGTTAACTATATGGGCACAGTCCATTATTACAACTTATCCTATGAACGTAAAACGAATGAACCATCTGCATACAGAGATAAGCGGTGATAAAATTTTATTAATTGGCGGGCATGGAACCGATTTTATTTCGTTAAATACCGCCGAAATTTTTGATCCGCAAACCCATATGTTTACAATGTTAAATATGAACTCCACACATGATAATTCTTCTTTTGTTAAGTTAAATGATGGAAAACTATTAATTTTGGGAGGTTCGGCCGATTTGGGTATAGCCCCGGGTAATAATATTGCGGAATTATTTGATGAAAACACTAATACTTTTAGTTTAGTATCGGCAACAATGAACTATGGAAGAATGATTTTTGGAAGCACCGTACTGGGCAGCGGGAATGTTTTAATTGCGGGCGGCTGGTATGATGAGCCCAGCGCAACATATGGAGAAGTATTTAATCCAAACACAAATACTTTTACTGTTACAGGTGCCTTAAATACACCTCGCTCATATCCAACCATTGTACCTACATCGGACGGAAAAGCTACTATTTTTGGAGGAGGGGGAATATATGGCAATGGGAGCTTTCAAAAAGTTGAGGAATATGACCCTTCTACAAATCAATTTACTGCTGTATCGGATTATTTTTTCCCCGGTGAAGCAAATTGGAGTCTTAATTATAGCACAAAACTCGGTTCGCGAGCAAAAATGTATGACGGCAGATATTTGTATGTAATTTATAATAGCGATAGCTTAAAATATCGTTTAATGACATTTGATCCAATCACAAAAACATTCGCAAAATTTTATACCGATACTGAGTTAGATTTGCCTGATTCCGCTTCTGTTCTTGATATTGTTTTATATGATTACCATGGAGAATTAGGCCATTTTTTTGCGTCAATTGTTTTTTCATATCCTGATGCCGGAGGAACACGATTGGGATATTGTGAATTAGCTGAGCCAAATTACAGTAGTTCAAATATGTTAAGTTATTTTACATATAATTATTATTTTAGTTTTGCTTCTGTTGACGGATTTAATACTGAAGAAGGTTTTAGACTGTTGATATGCGGAGGTACTACATTGGATAATTTTACTCCGGTTGACAATACGTTAATTATTACTCCATGTGGTGTTGGTGTTAAAGAAATAAATAATAATATTCCGACCGAATATTCGTTGGCACAAAACTATCCAAACCCTTTTAATCCTTCAACAAAAATACGGTTTTCGCTTAATACAAGCGGTAATGTAAGTTTGAAGATTTATGATATTTTAGGAAAAGAAATAACTACTTTAGTGGATAAATATATGGATGCTGGAAACTATGAGGCTGATTTTAATACTTCTGATGTTAGTAAAAACCTCACCAGCGGCGTTTACATATATCAGTTAAAATTAAAGGATAAAATATTATCCAATAAAATGATGATCCTAAAATAAGGTTAAGTGTTAAAGGTTTAAGGTTAAGTGAAAGAAATTTTGAATTTTTAATTCCCAATTTTTAATTAAAAAAAGGGCAGTTATGAAAAAGATAACTTTGTTTGTTTTATATCTAATCCTTCCGTTATCAATGTGGGCACAATATGGCATTATTTACGAAATAGGCCCGGATTTACATTATAACAGAATGAATCAACTTCATATAGTTAGCGATGACCGTTCAATTGTACTGTTTGGTGGGCACGGAACAGACTTCATTTCTTTGAATTCATGTGAAATATATATGCCTAATTCCAATCCTGTTCCGGTATTAACAATGAATGCCACACATGATTATGCTTCAATTGTTAAACTTGAACAAAATAAATATTTACTATTAGGAGGATCGGCTGATTTGGGTGTTGCACCAGGGAATAAAGTAGCTGAAATTTACGATGCCTATAATATGACATTTACTTTAGTACCGGCAGAAATGAATTACGGCAGAATGTTTTTGGGAAGTTCATTATTAACAAGCGGCAATGTGTTAATTGCCGGAGGCTGGTATGACGAACCGAGTGCAACTTATGGTGAAGTTTATAATCCAATTACACAAACATTTACAGTTACCGGTGCGTTAAATACACCCCGCGCTGGTTTAACCTTGGTTTCAACTACTGACGGCAAAGCAACTATTTTTGGCGGCACGGACATTTATGGTAATACATTTTATCAAAATGTAGAAGAATATGACCCGTCTACAAATAAATTTACAGCTGTTAGTGATTACTTCTTTCCAGGGGAACCAAATTGGCAATTAGGGTACAAACCAAAATTAAATACAGATCATAAAATGTTTAATGGAAAATATTTGTATTTAATATACAATGGTGACAGTTTAAGTTATAGGTTAATGACCTTTGATCCTGAATATAAAATCTTTGAAAAGTATTTTACTACTAGTCCATTAATCTTTCATACAAACTCCACTGTTCATGATTTAGTAATAGGTCCCAGTGGTGAATATGGCCAAATAATTTATTCTTATGAAGAAAACGGGGATACTTATGTAGGAGTTTATGTATTGTTTTTGTGCAATAACAGAATGGATACTTGGGCGAATGTATATAAAATGCCTTATTCATATTCAATAAATTCAGCATCCATTGACGCAGAGTTTGATGAATACATTTGCGTTTGTGGCGGATCAACAGGTGTTGGTAATAATTACAATTTTATGCCTGTTAATAAAACATTAACAATTGGGTTTATGGGTGGCAGTGTTAAAGAGCTTAGCGGAGAAATTCCAACTGAATATTCATTATCGCAAAATTATCCAAATCCGTTTAACCCTTCAACAAAAATAAGATTTGCTATTAATAAAAGTGGGATTGTAAGTCTTAAAATATTCGATGTTTTAGGAAAAGAAATAACCACTTTAGTAGATAAATATATGGATGCCGGAAATTACGAGGCTGATTTTAATGCTGTGGAGACTGTTAAAAACCTTACCAGTGGTGTATATATATATCAACTAAAAATGAAGGATAAAATATTATCCAATAAAATGATGATTTTAAAATAAGGTTAAGTGTTAAAGGTTTAAGGTTAAGTGAAAGAAATTTTGGATTTTTAATTCTCAATTTTTAATTAAAACCATAGGTGACTAAATACTTATGGTTTTTTTTGTATAAAAAATAAAGGACTAATGAACAAAATATTAAATAATTTAATTGTAAATAATGCACTTTTTTTATAAGTTCTAATTGGATGATTTTATTATTATATATAATTTGATGAGGATATATGGATACGCAATTTACAAGAAGAGATTTTATTAAAACAAGCACAATATTGGCAGCTGGTTTAACAATGGGTTTCAAAATTACAAACAAATTTGACACAATAATTAAAAACGGTACTATAATAAATGGTTCCGGTCAAAAATTATTTAAAAGTGATATTGGAATTATTGGCGATAAAATTGCCGCTATTGGTGATTTGCAGAGCAGTTCCGCTGACCTAATTATTGATGCGGCAGGGAAAATGGTTTCACCCGGATTTATTGATATCCATACGCATACAGACGTGGAATTATTGGTTAATCCAAGCGGGGATAGTAAATTAAGGCAGGGCGTAACTACGGAAGTGGCCGGAAATTGCGGTTCATCTCCTTTCCCATATTTAAAAGAGGACGCTGAAGATTCAAGTAAACACTTAAAAGAAAATTATGGAATTGAAACTTATTGGGAATCGATTGAAGGGTTTTATAAAGAATTAGAAAATAAAAAAACCGCAATTAATTATGCTTCGTTTACCGGTCATGGCGATTTAAGAGCATTTGTAATGGGAAGAAATGATGTTCCTCCGACTTCAGTACAGCTGGAACAAATGAAACAAGTTTTAGAAGATACAATAAAAAACGGAAGTTTTGGACTTTCCACAGGTTTGGAATATGCACCCGGCAGTTATGCAAAAACGGATGAATTAATAGAACTTGCCAAAGTTTGCGCTAAATATGGCACGTTGTATAACACTCACATGCGTAATGAAGATGATACATTGATAGAAGCTATTCAAGAAGCCTTAGATATATGCAAAAGTTCAGGAGCAAGTTTGGAGATTGCACATCTTAAAACATGTAATCCTGCCAATTGGCATAAAATTGATAAAGTTTTAGAGATGATTGAACAGGCTAAATATGAGGGTTTACCGGTAACAGCTGACAGATATCCTTATATAGCATACGGAACCGGATTAAGCCAATTTTTACCTTTATGGTCAAGACAAGGTGAAGGTAAGGAAATAATTGCTAGACTAAAAGACAGCAGTTTAACTCCTAAAATTAAGGAATATTCCGATAGCCGAGGAAAACGTTTGGGCGGATGGCAGAACATTGTTATAAGTAATGTGGACACAGCAAAAAATAAAGAATTTGAAGGAAAAAATATAATTGAATGTGCGGCAATAAGAAATATGGATCCGTTGGATTTTATAATTCAAATATTGATTGAAGAAGACTTATCGGTTGGAATGGTTGGTTTTGCAATGAATGAAGAAAATTTGAAACGATTCTTAAATCATCCAATGGTTATGATTGGTTCAGATGGAAATGCTACTTCACCACTAGGCAAATTAGGTGAAGGAAAACCTCATCCAAGATATTATGGAACTTTTCCGCGTGTTTTAGGTAAATATTGCCGTGAAGAAAAAATATTTGGATGGGAAACGGCAATTTCAAAAATGACCTCTATGCCTGCCGAAAAACTTGGTTTAAGGAATAGAGGTTTATTAAAAGAAAATTATATTGCCGATGTAGTTGTTTTTAATCCTGATACAATTATTGATAAAGCAACTTTTGTGGATCCAAAACAATTTGCAGTAGGAATTGACTGTGTATTTGTAAGCGGTATGTTAACTATTAACAATGGAGAATTTACCGGAAAATATAATGGAAAAGTGATAAGAAAAAGTTAAACCGGATTTGTTAATATAAATTTTTGTAAGGACTTGATTTGAAAAAGATAATAATTGTTATACTGCTTATTTTTAATCTGAGTTTTGTATTCGCTCAGGATACGGTGAAAATTTCAAAACCGTATTTGCCGGAAAATAATTATTCGCTGATATTTACACCACATAATGATAAAAGCAATGGTACTTATCCGTTGCTTTTTTTATTACACGGTTACGACGGTAATTTTGCGGATTGGAACAGACATATCAGTATTCAAAAACTGGCTGATAAATATAATTTTATTATTGTATGCCCAAATGGATATCATAATTCGTGGTATGTAAACAGTACTAAAATGAAAAACAGCCAATACGAAAAATTCTTTTGGGATGACTTAGTTCCTAAAATTATTAAGCAATATAAAGTTGATAAAAATAATGTATTTATTACCGGGTTGAGTATGGGAGGGCATGGTGCCTTAAATATATACCTGAGAAATCAGAAATTTTTTAAAGCTGCTGGTAGTATGAGCGGTGTATTAGACATTAGACTTTTCCCAAACAATTGGGAAATTAAAGAAATGCTGGGCGAATATAAAAATAATAAAAAAGTTTGGGATAAATATGCCGCTGTTGAAACCTTAAAAAAGTATCACACAAAAAAAACAAACATTATTGTAGATTGCGGTACTGAAGATTTTGCATATCAATCGAATGAAAACTTTTATAATGAAGCCAAATTGCTTGGAGTAAGTATAAAATTTAACACACGACCGGGTAATCATAATTGGGAATTTTGGTGTGAGACCATAGATTACCATTTAACTTATTTTACCGGTTTGGTTAAATAAAATAATTAATTTAATTCATTAAACACTATAGTCATTTTTATAACAAAAATACCCTTTAATTACCTTTTTTGCTTGGAATAATTGCCTTAATTTTGAGTAAAAAAAAGAGAGAATTATGAAAAATAAGAGTTTGTTTAGTACAATTGTTATTGTTCTATTATTATTTGGATGTTCAAGTACCGGTGATAAAAACTTAGAAGCTCCATTAATTCCGATGCAGGATTTTTTCCGGAATCCGGAGAAAACCGGATACCAGCTTTCGCCCAATGGCAACTATTTGTCATTTATGCAGCCGTGGGAAAAACGATTAAATATTTATGTTCAAAAAATTGGTCAAAAAGAAGCGGTCAAAATAACAAATTCTAAAGAAAGAGATATTGCGGGTTATTTTTGGAAAGGTGATAACAAAATAGTTTATACACAAGATTCCAAAGGAGACGAAAATTTTCATTTATATTCAGTTAATATTGATGGTACAAGTTTAATTGACTTAACGCCTTTTGAAAAAGTAAGGGTTGAAATTGTAGATAATTTGGAAGAATATCCAAATAGTTTAATAATTCAGATGAATAAAAGAAATCCGAATTTATTTGATGTATATAGAATTGACATAACAACAGGGAAGTTAGAACTGATAGCAGAAAATCCGGGAAATATTACATCATGGCTTACCGACCATAACGGACGTTTAAGAGTTGCGGTTACAACTGACGGCGTTAACAGTAGTATTTTGTATAGAGAAAATGAATCCGATACATTTAAGATACTTTTAACTACAACATTTAAAGAGGATTTTACACCTCTATTTTTTACTTTTGATAATAAAAATATTTATGCCTCTTCTAATATAATGAGGGATAAATCGGAAATTGTTGAATATAATTTGGAAGAAAATAAAGAAACAAAAATAATATACAAAAATGATGATTTTGATGTAAGCGATTTATTTTATTCAAAAAAATATAAAAAACTTTTAGGTGTAAATGTTGAGACATGGAAACGTGAAACAATATTTTTTGATAAAGATAGAAAAATAATGCAGGAAGATTTGGAACAAAAATTACCGGGTTATGAAATTATGATTTTTGGTTCAACTAAAAACGAGGATAAATTTATAGTCAAAACATATAACGATAAAACACGCGGCGCCTATTATTTTTACAATCTAAACAATAAAAAATTGGATAAACTGGCTGAAATTAATCCTTGGCTTAAGGAAGAAAATATGGCCGAGATGAAACCGATTAAATATAAAACTCGTGACGGCTTAATTATACCCGGTTATTTAACCCTTCCAAAAGGAAAAGAGGCAAAGGATATTCCTATTGTTGTAAATCCGCATGGCGGACCTTGGGCACGCGATATTTGGCAGTATGATCCCCAAGTTCAGTTTCTTGCAAACAGGGGATACGGTGTTTTACAAATGAACTTTAGAGGTTCGACAGGATATGGCAAAAAGTTTTGGCAGGCTAGTTTTAAGGAATGGGGCCGTGCTATGCAAAACGATATTACGGACGGCGTTAAATGGTTAATTGATGAAGGAATCGCAGATCCAAAAAAAATAGCAATTTATGGTGGTTCTTATGGCGGTTATGCAACATTGGCAGGATTAACATTTACCCCCGAATTATACGCCGCAGGAGTTGATTATGTGGGTGTTTCAAATTTATTTACTTTTATGAAATCAATTCCCCCTTACTGGAAACCATATTTGGAAATGCTTTACGAGATGGTTGGAAATCCTGAAGGCGATTCGTTAAGTTTGTGGGAAACATCCCCGGTATATCATGTAAAAAATATTAAAGCACCTTTATTAGTTGCTCAGGGTGCCCAAGATCCGCGAGTAAATAAAAATGAAAGCGACCAAATGGTGGAAGCTTTGCAAAAAAGAGGAATTGAAGTTCCTTATATGGTAAAAGAAAATGAAGGACACGGTTTCCGTAACGAAGAAAATAAATTTGATTTTTACGGAGCTATGGAAACATTTTTAGCTAAACATTTGGGTGGTAAAGTATATAATAAAAATTGACGAGCTTTTGTTTTAAGAAAACACTAAATTAAAAAGTTTATTAGTTGAAAAAAGCTGAAAGCAATATTTAATAGAGATTTACTTTCATCAAGCGGACGGATATAATATCTGGTCTTATTCTACAAAACAGACTCTTACATAAAACAAAGTTGGGGAATATATGTCAGAAATGTCAAGCCTGTTTTCACAAACTTGGATAAGTTGATAATATTTAAATAATTTTAAAATATTTAATTGGGATTTAGATAAAATTTGTAATTATGATAAAAAGTTTTTATATTATTATGGTTAATGCTTGGGAAAATTTTTTTTTGAAATGGATATTTGGGTAAAAATGTTGCTTTAAAAAATCTTTTCTTTTTGATATAAATTGCTTGGCTAAGTGTTTTGGGAATACACTAATTTAAAGTAATAATGATGGTTTATATTGACAAATAGGGTTAAATAATTTTTAAAATCATGTTTAATGATAAAATGATACAAACTAATGATATTAGCATAAAGGGAAGTGTTCTATATGGGGCAATGAATCGAAATATTGCAATCCCTATGTATCATAATCAGTTAAAGTACTCAAATAATAAAATCAACAACAACTTTATATCAAATTATACCGGAATGACATGGATTACTTGCAATTCCAGTTTATTAAATTATTCAGGCAACGAAAAAACTTTACCGGTAAAATTAAAGTTTTTGGACAATTATCCTAAAATATATAATACAACTGCCACAATTTGGGTTTCACAAATAAAAGCAAAAATATTAAAATATTTTTTTTTGATTTACATAAAAAAGAGTTAGTTGCGTTTACAGATGAGTTTTGTTAAATAGAAAATTAAGAATTTATATTCAATAAAAGTATAAATACTTGTATGGGTTTTGTAAATGGTATGTGAAGTGGGAAAATGACATTAAAAAAATAGATTAAATAAATGATATTTGTTAAATAAGAACTTGGGGAAAAGTCAAAAATGTTCAAGGAAATAGCTCTGTTTTTAATATTATTAAATACAATAATATTACCAATTGATACACAAGTTAAGTACATAGGGAATACCCTTTTTGTATTAAACGATGATGGTTTTTTTAGACAGATAGATTCACAACATTTTCAAAAAATAACTTTATATAATAATATTTTACCAAAACAAATTATTTGCATTAATGACTCGGCGGGTTATGTGGTTGGAGATAAGGATTTATTTAAAACGACTAATAACGGTGCTAATTGGACTTTAATTAAAACATTTTCAGTATCAATTATAGACATTGTTGCATGCGAAAACAGTATTGTTATTTGGGGAAGTGACAACCGTTTGTATTATCCATTAGAAACCGGATCTAATTGGGTAAATGTTGCAGTCAATTTGGCGGCACCCTCATACGGTTATAAATTGTTTGCTATTAAGCCACCTAACCAAATATATATATCATATATTCACAAGCCCTATTTATGGCCAATACAGAAGTGGGATTATTCAAGCTATCCATATTATCAAATGAATTCAACGCCTTGGACTTTTACAGGGCTTGGTTTTTTAACAGGCAGCTATGGGTATAATTCTACAGTTTCCACTTTGTGGGGAGGTAATAATTTCGAAATAACATCAGACGGGGGGGCCGGCTGGAGAAGAGTATCAAATTTATGGAAAACTTCCAGTGTCTGTGCCTTGGACTCAACAGCGATTTATTTAAGTACAAATGTATTTAAAATAATTAAATTAACAGATAACGGTACAACTTGGGAAATTATTGATCAACAAGAACCAAATGCTGAGATACTGTCTCTTGCCGTAAGTAACGAAGCTTTGGCATATTCAATAGTCGGTGAAAAATCAGTTTTTGTTTCATATAACGAAGGATTAACTTGGGAAAAACTGAATCCGGTTTTACTCACTCCGGTTGATGAAGAAATTAAAATTCCCAATAAATTTACTTTGTATAATAATTATCCTAATCCTTTTAATCCTTCAACTGTAATAAGATTTGAAATTCCCGAACGAGGTTATGTAAATATAAGTATCTATGATTTATTAGGAAAAAAAATTACAACCTTAACGGATGAAACTTATAATGCAGGAACTTTTGAAGTTGTATTTAACACAAATTTAATTAATGATATATTGGCAAATGGCGTTTATTTTTATAAGATGCAATATGGAAATAAAACAGTTTCCAAAAAGATGATTTTAATAAAATAGAATTTCGAAATTTTAGACTAGGGGTATATTAATATGGTTAAAAGGATATTTATATTTTTATTTTTTTGTAACATTACAATATTTTCATTTGATACTCAAGTTAAATTTGTTGGAAATACTTTATTTGTTTTTAGTAATGAAGGAGTATTTAGGCAAACTGGACCCCATCAGTTTGAACAAATTTCTTTAAATGGTAATAATATGATGGGGAATTTAACTCCTATTAACGATTCAACAGCTTATTTTAATAAGGCCAATTTGTTGTATATAACAACTGATGCAGGAGATAATTGGACATTGCTAAATACATTTGTTGCGTCAATAACCAGCGTTGCTGCAAAAGATAGCGTAATTCACCTAACAGGAAGCGATTATCAACTGTATAGTTCTTACGATTGCGGAAACAGCTGGAGTAGTAAACCTTTGTTTACACCAAAAAGTTATACCATAACAGCTTTTCGTTTTCCAAGTAATTTATATTTTTATGATGGTGAAGCCAGTTGTTTTAAGTCATCTTATCCGTATGATGTTTGGGAATATATTGATGCGGATTCGCGTGAGCTCAATTTTTTAACTTCAACCTTTGGTTATAATTATACAACCGGATTTTCTATAACGACCAATGGTGGAAGTACATGGAATAAAATATTTGGCGAACGACATCTATGTGATGTTTCCGCTGTAGATTCATTAAATATTTATTTTGCAACCGATATAGGCCAAATTATAAAAACTTCAAATTCCGGAAAAACCTGGAAGATTTTACATCAAATTTTTCCCGCAATTCAAATACTGAGCCTTGATGTTCACGAAAATATGATGGCTTACTCAATTTTAAATAAAACATATATTTTCCTTTCGTACGATAACGGCTTAACATGGGAACAATTAGACCCCGGACAGCTAACAACTGGATCGATGGAGAAATAAGCAGCGTAAAAATCAAAAACAGAAACGGCTATCTTAAAAATGCAGCCGTCTCTATAAAAATAGAATTCAAATAATGATTAACAAATAATAACAAATAGAATTAAAAAGTGCAAAATTAGAGTAAAAAGGAAGCAATAGAGTGAATAAAAATGAAAGTGATCAAATGGTGGAAGCTTTACAAAAAAGAGGAATTGAAGTTCCTTATATTGTAAAAGAAAATGAAGGACACGGTTTCCATAACGAAGAAAATAAATTTGATTTTTACGGAGCAATGGAAACATTTTTAGCAAAACATCTTGGTGGTAAAGTATTAAATAAATAGAAATTTTGGTTAATACTGTTTTTTAAAAACCCAAATTTAATATAAAAAAAGCGGAAAATTTAAATGAATGAACCTTGTTGAAAAGCAAGGTTTATTTATAAACCGCACATACCGTTAGCGCAGCCACCACCGCTGCTTGGCACTCCGCAATTGCCCGATTCGCAATGGCTGCCATAACTTTTAGTAAAATTACCCTTTACAGAAGCACTAAAAGAAGAAAATAATTTTTTATTTTCTTTTGATTGGCATTTGGGGCAAATCACTTCTTCAATATTGGCAATGGATTTATGTAAAACTTCAAATTTATTATTACATTTTTTACATTCATATTCAAAAATTGGCATTATAAACTCCTTTATACAATTAAAGTACTTAAATCGGAAATATTTTCGATTTTTGCATATATAAGATCTTTAACATTTAATTTACTTACTCCTTCGGGAGTACCGGTAAAAATTAAATCACCTTCTTCAAGTATTAACTTTTTAGAGATATACTCAACAATTTCAACAGGTTTATATAACATCATGTTTAAATAGCTGCTTTGTCTAATTGTACCGTTAACGGAAAGTGTAATACTTTCATTTAATGTTAATTGATAATCCTTTTTATCAATAAAACTGCCAACTACGGCTGAATTGTCAAAACATTTTGCTAATGTCCAAGGATGACCTTTTGCTGTTAATGACCTTTGCAGATCTCTTAAAGTCATATCAAGTCCAACCGAATAACCGGCAATAGCGTCCTCGGCTTCTTGTTTTGAAGCGTTTTTAACTGTTTTACCAATCAATAAAACAAGTTCAACCTCATGCTGTAAATCGGTTGAATAATCGGGATGGGGAATATCCTGCCCGAAAAAATAAGAGCGGAAGTTGGTTTTAAGAAAATTAAAGGGAATTCTGGAATTTCGCCTCCCATTTCTTTTACATGTGCGGCATAGTTTTTTCCAACACAAACTATTTTGCCAACATGATATTCTTTATTGCTGTTTTTAAGTTTTATTGTTTTCATATATAGTTAGATATAAAAAGTTTAAAAAGGTTTCAAATTAAGTTTTTTGTTTTTTCTTTTTGGCTGCAGGAAATAAAACATTATTTAAAATTAATCGGTAACCGGGTGAATTTTTATAAATGTTTAATTCAGTTGGGGGATCACCAACTGCGTGTTTATAGTCTTCAGGGTCATGTCCTCCGTAAAATGTAAATGTTCCTCGTCCATAATTTCCATGCAGGTAACGAACTTGATCCGTTCCGGGACGTTCGGCCAAAATATAAACGGATTTTTTAATTAATTTTTTGCGAAACATTGTTGTTTGTCCCATAAAACCGCGTATTACATTCAGGTGATTTTGGGTTAACATAGTAGGAACGGGATCAAACTTTGCTGAAAATTCAAATAAAGTAAAATAATCGTTTTGTTCGCTGCCTATTTCTTCAAGCTGAATGTCAATATCGCTATATTCATAAACATAAGGATTCATATCAATTGTAAAATTTTCAAATGCAAAGGCTTTTGAAAAATCAAGTTTTGCCTGAGCATTCTGATCTGGAGGATCACCATCAAACATTTTATCAACAATATCAACATTTTCAGCGGCAAGAGCTATATCGTACGAGTCGGTTGCCGAACACATTGCAAATAAAAAACCACCGTTAGAAACGTAATTGCGAATAGTTAAAACAACTTGTTTTTCCATTTCGGATACTTTATTAAATCCAAGTTTTTTTGCCTCGTTTTCGTAAAGCATCTGTTGTTCAATATACCAAGGAGCATTATGAAAACTTGCATAAAATTTACCATATTGGCCGGTAAAATCTTCGTGATGAAGGTGAATCCAATCGTATTTATTTAAGTCACCTTTTAGAATTTCATCGACCCATAACTTTGTATAAGGAACTTCGGCATAATCCAAAGCAAGAACCACAGCATCATCCCAAGGCTGAAAACCGGGAGGAACATAAACAGCAATTTCCGGTGCTTTTTCCAACCTTACAACATCAGTGTTTGAGTCGTCACTTTGCAATTGAGCATATAAATCATTTGCCTGGGCTAAAGAAATTTGTTCAAAAGCAACACCTTTTACTCTGCATTTTAATGCCAAATTATCGCTGTAATCCAATAAAAATGAACCACCCCTGTAATTTAACAGCCAATCGGCCAAACTGCCTTCTTTTAAGGCATTAAAAGTAATTCCATATGCTTTTAAATGATCGGTTTGCTTTAAGTCCATAAATATTAATAACTTAGACTGTGCAAATGATAAAGAAAATATAAAAAATAATATAAAAAAACTTAAAGTTTTGTTCATAATAAAATATCTGATAATTTAATATTAAACCGCAGCAAATTAAAAATTGTTGCAATAACGGATAATTCTTTGAAAATATAATAAGACTTAACAAAAATAGCATATTAAATTTAGATTAAAAACAAATTATGTATTTGAAAAGACTAATATTTTTGATATTTTAAGAAATTATACTCTTTAAAAATAACATTTATAAATAAATTAATCGGAGGCGTTATGTCAGTAAAGAAAATTTTAATGTTTGTTGGTGATTTTGTTGAAGATTATGAAGCAATGGTTCCCTTTCAAATGTTAACAATGGTAGGACATCAGGTTTTAACTGTTTGTCCGGGTAAAAAAGCCGGCGATACCGTAAAAACTGCCGTTCATGATTTTGTAGGTGATCAAACTTATGCTGAAATTCCCGGTCATAGATTTTTGGTAAATTTTGATTTTGATGCAGTTAAAGAAGAAGAATTTGACGCTTTGGTTATTCCGGGTGGAAGAGCCCCCGAATATTTAAGATTAAATCCACGAATTATTGAAATTACAAAACATTTTGCTGATAATAAAAAGCCAATAGCCGCAATATGTCATGGTCCTCAAATATTAGCTGCCGCAGGGGTATTAACGGGAAGATGTGTAATATCTTACCCCGCTGTTGGGCCCGAATGTGTGGTTGCAGGCGCAAAATTTGGCGAAGTAGCTCCGGGTGCCGATAATGCTTTAACTGATGGAAATATTGTTACGGCCCCTGCATGGCCGGCACATCCTGCCTGGATGAGTCAGTTTTTAAAAGTTCTTGGTTCGGTAATTGAACCTTAATTAGCTGTTATTTTAATGATTTTAGCGGGGTTGTTTGATTTTAAACCCCGCTTCATTTTTATATAATTTGTTTATATTGTAAGATAAAATGGATAAGTTGTTAATATTACTGTATAATATTGTAGTAAATTTGACAGAAAAACCTATAAGAGATAAATTTTTAGGTGAGAATTATAATAAAGTTTAGTATCTTTAATAATTAAAATTCAAACTTTAGAGTTGATGGATACTTATAAATATATATTAGATACTTCTGAAAATAGAGGCGCAGCCTATTTTATTTTAATTGATCCTGATATAACCAATGGTGATAAATTAACGGAATTTGTAAACATTGCCGAAAAATCGGGTGTTGACGGTTTTTTAGTTGGCGGGAGTTTAATGTTAAGCGGTGATTTGGAAAAGGCTATTACAACTGTAAAAGCCACTTCAAAATTACCGGTAATAGTATTCCCGGGTGGAGTAAATCAAGTTTCACCAAACGCGGACGCTTTATTGTTTATTTCGTTAATAAGCGGAAGAAACGCCGATCAATTAATAGGCGAACATGTTTTAGCAGCACCCTTAATAAAAAAGTATGGAATTGAACCCATTGCAACAGGATATATGCTTGTTGAATCGGGGAAAGTTACAACTGTTGAGTATGTAAGCGGTACTAAACCAATTCCACGTAATAAATCCGAAATTGCTGTGGCTACTGCATTAGCCGCTGAATACCTAGGAATGAAGTTTGTTTATTTGGAAGGCGGCAGCGGAGCGGAATTAAGTGTGCCAAACGAAATGATTAAAATGGTAGCTAAACATTGCTCAATTCCTATTATTGCGGGCGGAGGAATTAGAACTGCTGATGATGCAAAAGCAAAAGTTTTGGCCGGCGCAAGAGTAATAGTTACGGGCAATTATTTTGAAGATGAAAGCAAATGGAATTTATTAAAAGAATTTGCTGATGCCATTCATGTTAAAGAAACTAAAATTATTACCACATAAGGATAACAATATGAATTTGGATAATTTTGTTAAAAATTCATTGATTGAAAGTTCAGAGGTAAAATTAAAAATTTTAGATGAATGTTCCGGTGATATAATTAAAATGGTAAATACTGTTGTTGATAGTTACAAAAACGGCGGTAAATTATTATTATGCGGTAACGGCGGAAGTGCGGCAGACTGCCAGCATATAGCTGCTGAATTTATGATACGATTAAGTCATGTAATACAACGACCTGCTTTACCTGCAATTGCATTAACTACAGATACAAGTAATTTAACTGCGGGCGGAAATGATATAGGGTTTGATAATATCTTTGCACGTTTGGTTGAAGGTTTGGGTATAAAAGGGGACGTTTTACTTGGAATTTCTACAAGTGGAAACTCGGCTAATGTTATTAAAGCTGTTGAAAAAGCCAAAGAAAAAGGACTTGTTACAATTGGTCTTTTGGGCGGAACCGGCGGTAAATTAAAGGATATTGTTGATGTTTCAATTGTTATACCTTCAAAAAATACCCAACGCATACAAGAAGGTCATATAACCGTTGCGCATATTTTATGCGAATCTGTTGAGACTATTATGTATGGGGAAAATAATCAATAATCAATAATTAAAGTTGATATTAAAATATTAAGTGTAAAACCAAAACCGTAGAAATAATATCTGCGGTTTTTTTGTTTTAAAAGAAAAGGACAGACAAAGAATAGAACACGGATGACGCAGGTTAAGCAGATTTGTGCTGATCAACTATGATTATAAAATAAACCCAAACAAGTCATTGGAAATTAGGAATTGGGAATAATTTGTAACTTGTTGGTATATGTTTGGGGCATATATAAACTGAATATGACATATTTACAGATATCAGCCCGCTTGTTGGGCGAAATGTTTATAGAAATAATGGACATCCCCAACATCGGTTTTAGCTCCAGCGGAGCGACATTTATATGCCAATAACATGTTATTTTACAATTAGTTATGTGTCGCCCCTATGGGGCTTAATTTGTGTGTGGGGCTGATGTTGCTATACCCTTTTCGCCACTCTGTGGCTGATATATCTTGTTCTAAATATATCATAAATTTATGAGTTTTTGTGGAATTAATATTACAACAAAAGCAAATCGGGATACTTCTACTCTGTATTTGTGGAGTTGTTTTTGGCCTTGTTTGGTTACAAACGTGCCGCTGGTGTGGATTTGATAAAAACAATTATGAATTGTGAGTTGTAAATTGTGAATTATTTTCGATTATTATATAATCCACTACTTTTATTGTTTTAATTCACAATTTATAATTTAATTTTGATTCTTTTTCTCTCTTTTTGCATCATATAATCACAAGAATAATTTGTATTTATTTGTGCGATGTTATTCGGGTTTTGCGGAACAAATTGGATTAGTGAAATTTGTTTGAACGAAAAAAGTAATTGAATTGTTATTATAAATTATAATTATATTACAGAATATAAAATTTTTTGAAAAATAAAGTAAAAATTAATAAAGCGGGAGCAAACAATGACTGCAAATATTGAAAGAATAAAATCTTTTTATTTAAGTTTTAAGGAAAAAGTAAATAAAGCAAAAGAAATATTGGGCAGAGATTTAACATACGCTGAAAAAGTTTTGTATTCGCATTTATGGGATCAAACGGTTAAAGAATATAAACGCGGTGTTGATTATGTTGATTTGGCACCGGATAGAGTAGCCATGCAGGATGCTACGGCACAAATGGCATTGCTTCAATTTATGCATTCGGGAAGAAAAACCGCTTATGTTCCAAGTACAGTTCATTGTGATCATTTAATTCAGGCTAAAGATGGCTCTGCTGAAGATCTTGCAACAGCAAAAAGCGAAAACAAAGAAGTATATGATTTTTTAGAAAGTGTATGCCAAAAATATGGAGTCGGTTTTTGGAAACCGGGTGCGGGAATAATTCATCAGGTTGTTTTGGAAAATTATGCTTTCCCGGGCGGCATGATGATTGGAACGGATTCGCACACGCCAAATGCAGGTGGTTTGGGAATGACAGCAATAGGAGTCGGCGGAGCTGATGCTGTTGATGTAATGAGCGGGATGCCCTGGGAATTAAAATGGCCGAAAATAATAGGAGTAAAGTTAACAGGAAAACTTTCGGGCTGGACTTCCCCAAAAGATGTAATACTAAAACTTGCAGGGATATTAACAGTTAAAGGCGGAACGGGTGCAATTGTGGAATATTTTGGAGAGGGAACAAAATCAATTTCGTGTACGGGAAAAGGAACCATTTGTAATATGGGTGCCGAAATTGGAGCGACAACTTCAATTTTTCCCTATGATGAAAAAATGGCTTTGTATTTAGCCGCTACCGGTAGATTGGATGTTGCAGAATTAGCCGATTTGTTAAAAGACGAATTAAAAGCTGATGATGATGTATATAATAATCCGGGGAAATATTTTGACCAGATTGTTGAAATTAATCTGGATGAATTAAAATCATATTTAAACGGGCCGTTTACTCCCGATTTAGCTGTTCCGGTTTCAAAGATGAAAGATGTTGTAAAAGAAAAAAGTTATCCCGATAAAATTAGTGTTGCGTTAATAGGCAGCTGTACAAACTCCAGTTATGAAGATATAGACAGAGCCGCAAGTATAGCACGTCAGGCTTTAGCACTTGGACTTAAAACAAAAGCACAATTTACCATTACTCCGGGGAGTGAACAGGTTAGAGCAACAATTGAAAGAGACGGACAATTAAAAACGTTAACCGATTTGGGCGGTGTGGTTTTGGCAAATGCCTGTGGTCCATGTATTGGAATGTGGAAAAGATTGGATAATGTTAATAAAGAAAAAAATTCAATTGTTACATCGTTTAACAGAAATTTTGCAAAACGAAACGACGGGAATCCCGATACATTGGCGTTTGTTGCAAGTCCCGAAATAACTACAGTATTAGCAATAGCAGGGAGTTTATCCTTTGATCCTGAGAATGATGAATTATTAAATTCAAAAGGTGAAAAGGTAAAATTACAAAGTCCGTATGGTGATGAACTGCCGAAGCTGGGATTTTTACAAGATAACGAGGGTTACATAGCCCCTCTAGAAAATGATGGTGATGTTGAAGTAAAAGTAAATCTGGATAGTGATCGTTTGCAGCTGCTTGAAAAATTTAATCCTTGGGATGGTGAAGATTTTACTGATTTAACATTATTACTTAAAGCAAAAGGAAAATGTACAACCGACCATATCTCAATGGCAGGCCCATGGTTAAAATATAGGGGACACTTGGATAATATTTCGGGCAATATGTTTTTAGGTGCAATTAACGCATATACCGGTGAACCGGGATTAGTTAAAAACAAAGTTACTACTGAATATGTCAAAGTCCATGAAGCTGCCCGTTATTATAAAAAAAATAATATAGGCTGGGTAGTAGTTGGCGACGAAAATTATGGCGAAGGAAGCAGTCGTGAACATGCTGCAATGGAACCAAGATTTTTAGGCGGTAAAGCTATAATAGTAAAAAGTTTTGCGCGTATTCATGAAACTAATTTAAAAAAACAAGGAATGTTACCTTTAACTTTTGCAAACCCAAATGATTATGATAAAATTTTGGAGGATGATATTATTAGTATTGTTGGAGTTAAGGATCTTACTCCCGGCAAACCGTTAAAAATGATATTAAAACATATTGACGGGAATACAGACGAGATATTATTAAATCATACCTTTAATGAAAACCAGATTGAGTGGTTTAAAGCCGGAAGCGCGTTAAATTTGATTGCCAAGCAAGTAAATAAATAAAATTTTATCAAATCCGAATCATTTTAGACCTCTGTATCTTTGGTTTGCAGAGGCTTTTTTAGTAATGGTTATTATTTAAGGTATGTTTATTTTTAGGAAATATTCAATTGATTGATAACTGCAATAATTTTCGGTTTTATGATTAAATATGTTATTTGCCCCAATTGTTAAAGTTAATCCTCTTAATAATTCTTTTTCCAAATATATGTTCGTGATTAAAGCATCACTCGTTTTATATTCATTTACATCGTAAACATTTAAATTACTGTATTCAGTATATTGGGTTGGGGCATATTTGCTGCCATAATATCTTAACTCAATTGCTGCATTAAGATCCAAAGAATAGCTTTTGTATTGAAGGGTTGCAAATCCGGAATGATTGGGCCTTAATCTTAGGTTCTTTGATTGACTGTCTTTTATATCCTGTAATGTATAATTAATTGCAAAAGTAAACTCTTCTATCGGACCAATGCTTAATTTTAAATCACTCCCATTGGTTGTTATATTTTCATATCCAGTTAGTCTGTAAAAAATGGAAGTAGTATTTGATTGTAATTCACTTTTTGCTATGTTTTCATATCTCATCTGGTAGGCTGAAAGTTCAATAGTGTACAATTTAAAATCGGTATACTTAAAAGTGATTGAAAGATTTTTATATAACTCGGGACGATATTTACTAAATGTTTTCCAATTGTAAATGTCTCCATATTCATATTCAATTGAAGTTTCAGCGTTTCTTTTGTTATATCCGACAGAATAGTTAAATATTATTCTAGAATTATCTGAAGTTAAATAAGCTAAATTAATTCCGGGTAATGAAAGAAATTTATTTTTATCATAATATACTAGTCTATATATAGGATCAATGGATAATCCATAATATTGTAAATCAGCTGAAATCCTTAATGTATGGTCTCTATCGAAATTTCGCATATTACTAAAATTGGTAATATAGTAATTATGATGATATCCAATCCTAAAAAAACGTATTTCAGAATTAATATGCGTCATGTACCTTATATAAGAAGTTAATGTTGTTGTTGAGTTGTTTGATTCTGCGTGTTGAGTGCTTTTATACTCTTTACATTTATTATATGTAAAATTTAAATCTATAAACTGGTCTTTGTTGATGAAAGTGGTTGAGTGGAAATTAATATTCTTTAAATTTATATTTTTGGGATAATTATTTAAAGAATTTTGGTTTGAATAAGAATTCTCAGTTACTTTAAAATCAGAATCTAACAAAAAATAAGATAAATTGAAATCTTGAGATGGATTTATGACAAAGCGGGAAGCGCCATAAAAATTGTCAAAATTTGCGTTTGGGAAATCAACATTGTTATCTTTGCTGTGCTTGTTGATATTAACTGATTTTGTATATGAAAAGAAGTAATTTATTGCCTCTAACAAATTAGAAGATAATTTTTTTGTTCCATTGAATGAAACATTTGACGACAAATTTTTGTTTGAAGCAAAGAAATTTGCTTTTGAACTTCCCCAGAAGTTACTTCGCAGATTTATTTTTTCTGCCTCCGGGTAATCACATGGATTAGAGCCATAATTCCCTATAATTTCAATTCCGCTTAAAAAATCAGTATTGATTAAATGAGCAAATAATTCAGGGTTAATGCCCGAAATTTTTGTATCATCCAAGTAAATGTTGTTCTCTAAAGCAGCTCCATTATAAAGAAATAATCCATCAGAGTATTTTTGATATATCAAAGTTACATTGGCGTTTTTATTTAATACGTTATCTAATGTGTTGTAGAATTTCAATTCAATCAAATCTCTAGTACTAATATCATCGTAAGAACTACTGAAAGTATCATCCCAAAGGAAGTGTTGTTTTCCAGTTACCGGGCCTAATATTGGATAAATGATTTCATCAATATGAAATTTTAAATTGCATGTGGTATCATTTGCAACAAGGATTGGGTTTGATTGGAATATCATTAATCCATATTTGATAATTTTAAAAATGTAATTCCCATCCGGAATATCCTTAAATAAAAATGAACCTGTAGAATCAGATTTGGTAGTTAAGTTTAATTGTTCTATTGTTACAAAAGCATTAACTATGACTGTTGAGTCAATCCCCACCGAAATTGTACCTTTTATTAAATTAGACTGCCCAAAGACAATTAAAGGAACAAAAAATAACCAGAACAAATATTTCACGTCTTTTGCCTATATTGTTTCCCCGTAATATAGGCAAAAAACAAAAAAATACAAAGGCATTTATTGCGTTACATACCCACAAGAATGGAAATATTCAGGGCCAATTGCCGATATAAAGGAGTATGATAAAATTTTAGAAAATGATATTATAAGTATTGTTGGAGTTAAGGATCTTACTCCCGGCAAACCGTTAAAAATGATATTAAAACATATTGACGGGAATACAGACGAGATATTATTAAATCATACCTTTAATGAAAACCAGATTGAGTGGTTTAAAGCCGGAAGTGCGTTAAATTTGATTGCTAAGCAAGTAAATTTATAAAATTTGTATTAAATCCGGCTCATTAAAAGCCTCTGTATATTCGGTTTGCAGAGGTTTGTTATTTTATAACCTATAATCCATTTTTAGAAAATATTCAATTGATTGATAACTGCAATAATTTTCGGTTTTGCGGTCAAAAATATTGTAAGCCCCAATAGTAAAAGCGAATTGAGAGCTAAGTTTTTTTTCTATAAAGACATTAGTAATTAAAGCATCGCTTGTTTTGTATTCTGCAACATCGTAAACATTAAAATTGCTGTATTCAGAGTATTGAACAGGGGCATATTTATTGCCATAATATCTTAACTCAATTGCAGCATTAAGCTTCAAATGATAGCTTTGGTATTGGAGGGTCGCAAATCCGGAATGATTAGGTCTTAATCTTAAGTCCTTTGATTGACTATCTTTTATATCCTGCAATGTATAATTAATTGAAAAAGTAAACTCTTCTATCGGACAAATATTCAAATTTATAGTGCTTCCATTTGTTGTTATATTTTCATATCCAGTTAGCTCATAAATCATTGAAGTAGTATTTGCCTTTAACTCCCTTTTCGCAATATTCTCGTATTTAATATGGTAAGCTGATACTAAAATGCCGAATAAATCAAAACCAACGTACTTAAAAGTGATTGAAAAGTTTTTATACAACTCGGGACGATATTTACTGAAAGTTCTCCAATTGTAGATGCCTTCATATCCATATTCAATAGAGTTTTCAACGTTTCTCCTATTATAACCAACTGAATAGTTAACTATTATTTTGGAATTTTTAAATATTGAATAAGCTATATTAACTCCGGGTAATGAAAGGTATTTGTCTTTATCATAGTATAATAAGCTAAAAAATGGATCGATGGAAAGTTTATTAAAATTCAGAAAAGCTGTCATGATTAATGAATGGTCTCTATCGAAATTTCGTATATTACTAAAATCGGTAATGTAGTAATTATGTTGATATCCGATTCTAAAATAAATATCGGAAGATATATCCGCATTAAAATTAATATACGAAGTTAATATTGTTGTTGAATTGTTTGATTCTACATAATAATTGCTTTTACGCTCATTGCTTTTATTATACGTAAAATTAAAGTCTATAAATTGGTCTCTGTTAATTGTTGTAGATGAGTTAAAATTAATGCTATTTAAGTTTATATTTTGGGGGTGATTATACAAAAAGTTTTGGTCTGAATTAGCACTATTATTCACGTTAAAATCAGAATCTAAGAAAAAATAAGAAATGTGGAATTTCTGAGATGGATTTACTTCAAATTCGGCAACACAATATATATTGTTAATATCTGCGTTTGGGAAATCGACATTGCTTTCTTTGTTCTGATTGTAATTATTGACTGATTTAGAATAAGAAAAGTGGTACCTTATCACATCAAATAAGTTAGAAGATATTATTCTATTTATCGAAACTATTGACGTAAAATTTTTATTAGAAGCAAAGAAATTCACCTTATCCCTCTCTTCGCTTTGTAAAAATATTTCTTTTGTTTGTGGGTACAAACCTGGATCAGAACCATAGATTCCATCAATTTCAATAGAGGATAATAAATTAGTATTGATTAAATGAGTAAACAGTTGAGGATTAATGCCGGAAATTTTTGTTTCATCTATATAAATATTGTTTTCTAAGGCAATTCCATTGTAAAGAAATAATCCATCAGAGTATTTCTGATAAATCATAGTTATATTGGTATTCCTATTTATTAAATGATTTAATGTATTGTCGAAACCAAATTCAATTAGCTCACTATCACCACCACTAAAATAATTTCTACTGAAATCATCTGTATAAAAAGTGTAATATTTTATAGACGGGGGTCCTAAACTAATTGGGAAATCCAAAGTATCTAAATGAAATGTTAAATTGTATATGGTATTATTTGCAACAAGGATTGGGTTTGAATGTTGTGACATAAATCCATTTTTACCAATTATAATAATGTAATCACCATCCGGAATATCTTTAAATAAAAATGAACCTGTAGAATCAGTTTTGGTAGTTAAGTTTAATTGTTCAATTTTAATAAAAGTATTAATGGATGCTGTTGAATCAACTCCCTCGGTAATTGTTCCTTTAATTGTATTTGATTGCCCAAAGACAATTAAGGGAACAAAAAATAACCAGAACAAATATTTCACGTCTTTTGCCTATATTGTTTCCCCGTAATATATGCAAAAAACAAAAATATACAAAGGCATTTATTGCGTTACATACCCAAAAGAAGGGATATATACAGGGCCAATTGCCGCTGTAAAGGAGTATGATAAAATTTTGGAGGATGATATTATTAGTATTGTTGGAGTTAAGGATCTTACTCCCGGCAAACCGTTAAAAATGATATTAAAACATATTGACGGGAATACAGACGAGATATTATTAAATCATACCTTTAATGAAAACCAGATTGAGTGGTTTAAAGCCAGAAGTGCGTTAAATTTGATTGCATTACAAAACAATTGACAGTTAAAATACAAACTGCTTTGTTTTGTAGTAAACTTGAGATTTGCGGAAGTATGTGTTAATGTTATAAAATAAGTTGCAGGTATAAGACATTTTTAAGGTTAAAAGAAATATTACAAAAGTAATTATTTATTTTTGCTGCCAATTAAATTTTAACGCAAAATAAAATTCCCTTTCTCTAAAATTGCCGAACTTTTGTGTTCGGTAATTTAATAAATTATTTATTCCAAATTCACTATTAATTGTTGGGGATATTTGTTTTACGGCAAATAAATCAATCAGCCAATATGACTTAATGGTATAAACTGGTATGTTTGAATAATAAAAATTAAGATTATTTAAATACTGTTCATCGGAAACATTATTTTGGTCAATCCAATGTAGATTTGCATTGACTGAAAAATTAAGGCGGGGAATGATATATTTAACAAATAAATTTGCGGTATTAGGTGTCCTGAATAAAAGAGTATTACCGTGCTTGTCATTTGAAATCAAATGAGTATAATTAATTTTGATGTCCAAATTGTTTAAGAGTGACAAATCGATATTACATTGCGCCCCGGTATTATTTATTTCCCCTTGATTAATGTTGCTGAATACAATATTGTTTTCGGTGTTGGTATAGTTGTAACTTTTAATAATATTTGTGGTTTTATTATTAAACAAATTTAAATTAATATTATAATAATCAAAATCCGTATAATTTATTCCAACCAAAAAACATTGAGTAAACTCAGGTTTTAAACATTTGTTTCCTTTGTAATAAATATCATAACCTTCATATTTATAAAATGGAAATAAATAAATGCTGTTTGGTAAATTGTATCCAAGGCCGTAACTTATCCTTAAAGATGAGGAATTATTTATCCTTATTAAAGCACTTAAATCGGGAGAAAAAATAAATTTATTTTTAGCGTAATTTGTTAAATGAAAATTTATTGAGGCGGATATTTCTTTATATCTAAAATCCGAAATAAAAAACATTGAATTGTTTCTATTAATATACTCCGAATCATTATTACCCGAAAAAACTCCATATTCATAATTATTTTCCAGACCGATATTGTAAGAAAACAAATTGCCAAAATTTGAAGAAAAATATATTGTATTAGTTAATTTGTTGGCCTTAATATTATTGAAAGGTGAATAATAAAAGTCTTTATCTTCAATGCTGTTATTAAAAATTATTTCAGCTGTTAACATACTTTTAGTACCCAATAAATAATTTATATTAATTGCCGATGTGAGCGCGGAAAAGTTATTGTCTTTATTGATATTTAACGTTGAATTATAAAAATAAGAGAATGACGGATATTTAAGTTTATTGTTTGTATAAAAGGCAAAAAAGTTAGATCTTAATTTGTTTGAAAACCAAACATCAATATTGGTATAGATGTTTTGGGAATTTGTTTGAGGAAAATTAAATAAAGCCGGGTTTGAGATTTTTTTGTTATTGTATTTATAATTTATATAAAATATGATAAATAACGAATCGGCAAAATTGTTGTTTAATGAAATATACTTGCTAAATAATGTGCTAAAAGAATTCCCTTTTATTGAATTAAGGCTCCCTTTAATTGCAACTTCGGAAATGTTTTTATTTTTATTGCTGAATAAATTATTGATTCCTGGCGCATTATCGGTTTTATTAAAACTGCTTGAAGGTTGTCCGCTTATTTCAAGTTTGTTAATAAATTCTATAGGAAATAAATTATTTAATAAATAATTATTTGAACTTGTTAATTTAATTCCGTCAAGAGATATAACATTGTCATTAAGTAGTCCATAATAAAACGTATTACCAAAGGGACTAAAGCCGGATATTGTTTGGAAACCGGATTGATGATTTAGCAATTCAGTTAATGAAGATTTTGTAGAAAAATCTTTTGTTTCAATAATGTTAACCGGAAAAGTGGAATTGTAGATGTTATCGTTTCTCTTTAATGTGGATAATATCGGTTTATCAAAATTAAATGGGAGTTTTGAAATATGAAAAATTAAAATATAAATGGAATTATTAGCAACCAATAAAGGTTTTGATAAAAATGGAATAAAATTATCGGTTATAATTTCAAAAGAATAAACGCCATCTTCAATATTTGAAAATATAAATGTACCATTTGAATCGGTTGTGGAAACTAGATTTAATTCGATTAATTTGACTGTGATATTCTTTGCTTTTGATGAATCCGCTCCTTTTGTAACAGTTCCTTTAATGATATTGTTTTGGCCAAAAATCATTAAAGGAACAAACAATAATACCAACAAATATTTCATAATTGTTAATATGCCCAAAATTATTTTATTTTAATATAAAAATAATTTTGATAAAAAACACTTATAATTTATTGAGTTACATAACCAAATGACCTAATATATAAAGCATCAACTTCTTTTATGTAATTATTAATAAACTTAGAACCAAAAAGTCCCGCACCGCCGCTTACATTATTAAAAACCGAAACATCCGATCGAACCGAATATGCATCCAAATAACCGTTGGTTGAAGAATAATAATTAGAGAGGGGGCCGTCAAATTCGTTAAGCTGGAATAACAAATCAACAATAAGATAATTGGATTTTGCGGTATCACCTTCGGATATCTTTGCCATTGCATAATCAATAGCGTCAAAATCGTACGAAACTTCCTCACCGCGGGTATAAGTTGTAAAATAAGGTTCTTTATTGTTGTTTCGCATAATAAGTTTATTTGGAACATCAGCAGTTTTAAATACTTCAACGCCGTTTACGGTTTGATAATATTCAATGCGTAATCTTGGAAATAATAAATGTAACCTTTCCGGATTTGTCCAATAAATTGACCATGAATTGATTGGTACAACTTGATTTAAATTTGTTGTTAATCCATGATTAAAAGGATAAGAAAAAGTTAAATTTACATATTTTGGAACTCTGGTTTTAGAACTTAATCCTTTTCCGGAGGGCAAAGTTGCAAAAATCATTACCGAATCGTAAGAATTAATTTTCATATCGATTGAATAAATATATTGCTCCGGTCTGTCCGGATTATTTGTGGTAATGGTTTCGGGCGTAAGTGTATACGACCTGTTATTTACTTTTAATGTGACAACAGCATTCTTAATATCGTGGGAAGTTTGGCTTGTTGAGGGATCGTAACCATCAACATCATAAACTTCATTTAAAACAACATATTGTTTTTGTGAATATGGCTGATCGTCAGCCGTAATAATTCCATATAAAAACTGTTTATCTTTTATTTCTGTTTTAGGACTGAAATTTTCTTCACAAGAAATTAAAATTAAAGATACAAATGCACATACTAAAATATTAAATATTATCTTTTTCATAATTCAACCTTTGCAAAAACTGATGGTAAAATAGGAATCATGTTAACTTTTTTTCCTGTACTGCTGTCGAAATAGTAAATATTACTTCTATTATAAACGTTAATAACGCTTGCACCAAGGGATATATTTGCAAAACCTAAATTAAACTTCTTTGTAATACTTAAATCAAGCCGGTGATAAACAGGAAGTCGTTGACTGTTTTTATCTCCCCAATATATAGATGGCAGGAATCCTATAGTTGAAGTATTACCCCATGGATCAATAATAAGTTGGTCATAAAATCCTGAAATTGGAGTATAAGGCATGCCTGATTTAAATGCCCAGTTTGCGTTTGCCAGCCAACCGGATCCCAAATCAACACTAAACAATATAGAAAGATTGTGGCGCGAGTCGTATCTTGGGAAATATTTAACGTTGTTTTTAATTTTGTAGGCCCAAGATAACGAATAAGATGTTTTAAAGAATAGGGAACTGTTTTGGAAAGAAAAATTAGATTCCATTCCGTAAGCCTCGCCGTCAACATTTATATAGTCGTTTTGAGTAGGATTGGTTTTTTTCTGGTTTATTTCGGCAAGGTTTATAAGATCCTTATAATATCCTTCAATCTCAATAGCAATCTGATCGGAAGGTTTTAATTCAAAACCGACAATAAAATGAGTAGCTTCCGGTGCGGCTAAATAATCGGGGATAATAACCCAAGGTTCAAATACTGATATCAATTCGCCTTCGTCAGCAATTGTAGTAAGTTCCTGCGAATAACGCCCTATAACACCTTTTACCGATAATCCGCTTGTTAATATATAAGTAGCGCTAATTCTTGGTTCAAATAAAAACGGACGTTTTTTTGTGATTCCTACTAATTTACTACGCAGTCCTAAATCCAATCCTAAGTTTTCCCACCTGTAAAATCTATAATTAAAATACATGCTTAAATCAAAACCGGATTGTTTGGAGTTAATTTGAAAACCATTTAAATTTTCCATGTTTAACTCGGTTGTTATTGCTTTATTTTGTACGCCAAATTCCAATTCGTCCTTACTATCATATACATAAGTAAAATTAAAATCAGTAGAAAAATCGGATAAAACGTTTTTACGCGCTTTTGATTCGCTTAAATTAGGAGTTAACTGAGCATCAAATCTGCTGTAATTAACCGTAATAACAGAAAATAACGGGCTGGACCATACTTTGTGCCAGTTAAATCCTAATACAGTATTTTTAATTTTATAATCTTCAAAAAAAGGATCTTCATTATCAACTTTATCGTTGCTTAAAAAGCCATGGGCTACAAACTTGCTGTTATTATCTAAAATTGTGCTATTATAATTGGTCTTAAATGATAAATCATAAAAATCAAAAGGTACTTCTTTATCGTTAAGATATTTTTTTAAAATCTTTGGATAATAACTTTTTCGGCCGGTAACCAAAAAAGAGCCGTTTGGTATTGGGCCTTCTAATGATAGTTTTCCTGAAATTAAACTTGATTGAGCAGATCCATGGTATGAATTCTTGTTGCCGTCACGTGTAACTACATTAAGTATTGAAGATAATCTGCTGCCGTATTTAGGAGAAAAACCACCTTTAAAAAATTCCATTACGGATATAATTTCAGGGTCAATTACACTAAATATACCTAAAGCATGAAAAGGATTATATATAGTGGCACCATTTAACAAAACAGCGTTTTGATCGCTGTTCCCGCCGCGTACATAATATTTAGAAGTAACATCACCGGTGGAATTTACACCCGCAGAAGCCTGAATAACTCTAAAGATGTCAGATTCTAATCCTGCCGGATGCATGTTAATCTCTTGAATAGAGATTTTTTGCATTCCAAGGTTGGGTTCGTTTTCACGAACAGGTTTTTGGGCTACAACAGATAATTCCTGTAATTCAATACTTCTGGGAACTAACCGGATATCAATTTGAGAAATTTGACCTCTCCTGGCTTCAAATTTAATATCTCTGGAATCATAACCAAGATAAGAAACTCGAACAGTCACTAAACCTTCAGGAATAGCAGGGATATAATAATAACCGCGAGTGTTGGAAGAAGTACCATGTGTTGTGCCAACTATAATAAGATTGGCAAACGCAATTGATTCACCGCTTGTTGAATCGGTGACAAATCCGCGAAGACTTGCAAATTGTGATTGTGCATAAGAAGTATTATTAAGAACACTAACAAATAACATCACACACAATAACCAAAAAGAACAATAATTAAGCTTTTTATACATAACACCAAATCTAATGATTAATAAAAAGAATTTTATATTGTAAATTATGCACCACAATATTAAAAACAAACAAAAAAGAGATAAAAAGGTACAAAATGACCATAAAAAGAAAAAAAATAATTTTTTTTCAAAAAGTTCTTGCTTTCTCAAAAAAAAAACCTTAACTTTGGTTCTGTCATTTTTTAAGACATGATGACAAACGAAAACGAAACATCGCAAAGCGAAAAAGAAATTTGAAACTTTGCAAAACATACAAGTTCTTTGAAAGAGTGAGTGACTAAAGGAAAACCTTTAGGAATAGTTTAGAAGGTAAGAAACAAAAAAATACGCAAGCTTTTGAAATAAACAAAATCGAAGTTGTGATTACAACGGAGAGTTTGATCCTGGCTCAGGACGAACGCTGGCGGCGTGCTTAACACATGCAAGTCAAGGGAAAGTAATTCAGTAATGGATTATGGATACTGGCGCACGGGTGAGTAATGTATAAGTAATCTACCCATGGGATTGGAATAACGTCGAGAAATTGGCGCTAATACCGAATAATGCAGCGGCACCAAATGGTGATGTTGTTAAAGTTGCAGCAATGTAACGCCTACGGATGAGCTTGTATTCGATTAGCTAGTTGGCGGGATAATAGCCCACCAAGGCAACGATCGATAGCTGGTCTGAGAGGATGATCAGCCACACTGGAACTGAGACACGGTCCAGACTCCTACGGGAGGCAGCAGTGAGGAATATTGGGCAATGCCCGCAAGGGTGACCCAGCAACGCCGCGTGAATGATGAAGGTCGTAAGATCGTAAAATTCTTTTAGCGGGGACGAAAAACAGTAATTCGTAAGGGTTATTGCTTGACTGTACCCGCAGAAAAAGCCCCGGCTAACTACGTGCCAGCAGCCGCGGTAATACGTAGGGGGCAAGCGTTGTCCGGATTTACTGGGTGTAAAGGGCGCGTAGGCGGACTTGTAAGTCAGAGGTGAAATCCTGCAGCTTAACTGCAGAACTGCCTTTGATACTGCAAGCCTTGAGTTCGAAAGAGAGAGATGGAATTCCAGGTGTAGTAGTGAAATACGTAGATATCTGGAAGAACACCAGTGGCGAAGGCGATCTCTTGGTTCGTAACTGACGCTGAGGCGCGAAAGCGTGGGTAGCAAACAGGATTAGATACCCTGGTAGTCCACGCTGTAAACGATGAATACTAGGTGTTGGACAATAATAGTTCAGTGCCGCAGCTAACGCATTAAGTATTCCACCTGGGGAGTACGATCGCAAGGTTGAAACTCAAAGGAATTGACGGGGGCCCGCACAAGCAGTGGAGCATGTGGTTTAATTCGATGCAACGCGAAGAACCTTACCTGGGCTTGAAAAGCAGTGGACCGGTTGTGAAAGCAACCTTCTCTTCGGAGCCGCTGTACAGGTGCTGCATGGCTGTCGTCAGCTCGTGCCGTGAGGTGTTGGGTTAAGTCCCGCAACGAGCGCAACCCCTACTATTAGTTGCCATCAGGTTAAGCTGGGCACTCTAATAGGACTGCCTACGCAAGTAGTGAGGAAGGTGGGGATGACGTCAAGTCAGCATGGCCCTTACGCTCAGGGCTACACACGTGCTACAATGGGTGCAACAATGGGTTGCTAAGCCGCGAGGTGGAGCCAATCCCACAAATGCATCCTCAGTTCGGATTGGAGTCTGCAACTCGACTCCATGAAGCCGGAATTGCTAGTAATCGCGTATCAGCATGACGCGGTGAATACGTTCCCGGGCCTTGTACACACCGCCCGTCAAGCCATGGAAGCCGGGGGTACCCAAAGTCGGTGACTCAACCGTAAGGAGAGAGCCGCCTAAGGTAAAACTGGTGACTGGGGCTAAGTCGTAACAAGGTAGCCGTACCGGAAGGTGCGGCTGGATCACCTCCTTTCTAGAGTATTATTCTAAACTACAACTAAATTTATTAATTTAGTTACTCACTTTTATATATTGACTGAGCAGCTTAGGCTGAAATAAAATTTTTGGGCCTGTAGCTCAGATGGTCAGAGCGCACGCCTGATAAGCGTGAGGTCAGTGGTTCAATTCCACTCAGGCCCACCAAGTAAGGGTGCTGCAAAGATATCTGTCCTGCAAAAAATCCAGAAGTAGATTATTGAAAGTAGTACCCCCTTTATAATAGAAGGGGCTATAGCTCAATTGGGAGAGCGCCGCCCTTGCAAGGCGGAGGTTAACAGTTCGATCCTGTTTAGCTCCACAAGAAAGAAAAAAAAAGTTCTTTGAAAGATTGAATGCGTAAGAAATGAATCATTTTTTACGATCCGAAATAAACAAAATGTAATAAAGAAAACGAGTAGAGTCTTTTAGTAAATATTTAGGTTAAGTTACTAAGGGCATACGGTGGATGCCTTGGCATAAGAAGACGACGAAGGACGCAATTACCGGCGATACGCTGCGGTTAGGTGGAAATAACCAAAGACCCGCAGATTTCCGAATGGGGCAACCCAGCAGAAGTAATGTTCTGTTATCCATACTTGAATCCATAGAGTATGAGAAGTTAACCTGGTGAACTGAAACATCTAAGTAACCAGAGGAAGAGAAAACAAAAGTGATTTCCTTAGTAGTGGCGAGCGAACGGGAAACAGCCTAAACCGACTAACATGTTAAAGAGTGCAATCGTTGTGTTAGCGGTGTTGCGGGGAGTATTTTGGCTGAATTGCAACTAAGCCGAAGAGTAAAAAATTATATTGTTAGTCAAATGATTTGGGAAAATCAGCCATAGACGGTGACAGCCCAGTAGGCGAAAACAATATAACTCTTTTAATACTTTCCCAAGTACCACGGAATAAGTGGAAGTTTGTGGGAATCTAGGAGAACCATCTCCAAAGGCTAAATACTTTCTTATGACCGATAGTGAATAAGTACCGTGAGGGAAAGGTGAAAAGCACTCCTAACCGGAGAGTGAAATAGTACCTGAAACCGTATGCTTACAAGCAGTTGGAGTTCCAATTTATTGGAATGACAGCGTGCCTTTTGGATAATGAGCCAACGAGTTGCTCGTATGTTGCAAGGTTAACTTACTAAGTAAGGCAGCCGTAGCGAAAGCAAGTCTGAAATGGGCGAATAGTAACATGCGGCAGACGCGAAACTTTGTGATCTACCCTTGTCCAGGATGAAGTGAGGGTAAAACCTCATGGAGGTCCGAACTATTGTGGGTTGAAAACCACTTGGATGAGATGAGGGTAGGGGTGAAAGGCCAACCAAACTGAGAGATAGCTCGTATTCCTCGAAATAGCTTTAGGGCTAGCCTCGATTAAAAGTATAACGGAGGTAGAGCACTGATTGGGCTAGGGCTGTCACAACGGTACCAACCCCAGACAAACTCCGAATTCCGTATATATGTTTTTCGGGAGTCAGGCAGTGGGGGATAAGCTTCATTGCCAAAAGGGAAACAACCCAGACTACCGACTAAGGTCCCCAAATAGTAGTTAACAGAGAAAGGATGTTTAATTGCTTTGACAACTAGGATGTTGGCTTAGAAGCAGCCACACATTTAAAGAGTGCGTAATAGCTCACTAGTCTAGCGATTTAGCGCCGACAATATTCGGGACTAAACTACTTACCGAAGTCGTAGGATCCAGCAATGGATCGGTAGAGGAACATTCTATTTGCGATGAAGGTGAAGCGTGAGCTTTGCTGGAGCGGATAGAAAAGCAAATGTTGGCATTAGTAACGATAAAGAAGATGAAAAATCTTCTCGCCGTAAGTCTAAGGTTTCCTGAGCAACGTTAATCGTCTCAGGGTAAGTCGGGTCCTAAGCTGAGGCTGAAAGGCGTAAGTGATGGAAAACAGGTTAATATTCCTGTACCCGGTAGTATTTGTTTGACTGTAAGGAGAGACGCAGGAGTGAAAGTCAGCCACCTGTCGGATTAGGTGGTTTAAGTGTGTAGAAGGAAGAGGCAGGCAAATCCACCTTTTCATTAACTTCGAGGCACGAACAGGAGAGCCTAGCTCATAAACTGACTGTAATCAGGCTGCCAAGAAAATCTTCGTACAGGAGAGTACTATCGGTCCGTACCGCAAACCGACACAGGTAGACGGGATGAATATTCTAAGGCGCTCGAGAGAGCCGTGGTTAAGGAACTCGGCAAATTAACCCCGTAACTTCGGGAAAAGGGGTGCCCTGAGTAGGTAAGATTGTACAAATCAAGCTGAAAGGGGCCGCAGTGAAATGGCCCAAGCGACTGTTTAACAAAAACATATGTCTCTGCGAAGTCAATCAAGACGAAGTATAGGGACTGACACCTGCCCGGTGCTGGAAGGTTAAGGGGAGAGGTTATTGCGAGTAATCGTGAGAAGCTTTGAACCGAAGCCCCAGTAAACGGCGGCCGTAACTATAACGGTCCTAAGGTAGCGAAATTCCTTGTCGGGTAAGTTCCGACCTGCACGAATGGTGTAACGATTTGGGCACTGTCTCGACCACGGCCTCGGTGAAATTGTGGTACCGGTGAAGACGCCGGTTACCCGCATATGGACGGAAAGACCCCGTGAACCTTTACTGCACCCTATCATTGGGTTCGGATACGTCATGTGTAGAATAGGTGGGAGACTGTGAAACTGGAGCGCTAGCTTCGGTGGAGTCGAAATGTGAAATACCACCCTTGGCTTATCTGGATTCTAACCGCGGTCCATGAATCTGGATCCGGAACAGTGGTAGGCGGGTAGTTTGACTGGGGCGGTCGCCTCCCAAATTGTAACGGAGGCTCTCAATGGTTCCCTCAGCACGGTCGGTAATCGTGCGTTGAGCGTAAAGGTATAAGGGAGCTTGACTGTGAGACATACAGGTCAAACAGATACGAAAGTAGGACTTAGTGATCCGGCGGTAGCAAGTGGAAGTGCCGTCGCTCAAAGGATAAAAGGTACTCCGGGGATAACAGGCTGATCTTGCCCAAGAGTTCATATCGACGGCAAGGTTTGGCACCTCGATGTCGGCTCATCGCATCCTGGGGCTGTAGAAGGTCCCAAGGGTTTGGCTGTTCGCCAATTAAAGCGGTACGTGAGCTGGGTTCAGAACGTCGTGAGACAGTTCGGTCCCTATCCTATGCGGGCGCAGGATACTTGAGAAGGGTCGCTTCTAGTACGAGAGGACCGGAGCGAACGAACCTCTAGTGAACCAATTATCACGCCAGTGGTATCGTTGGGTAGCTATGTTCGGTTATGATAAGCGCTGAAAGCATCTAAGTGCGAAACATTCTTCAAGATAATGTATCCCTTCCGGCAGTGATGCCGGACTAAAGACTCCACGGAGATGACGTGGTTGATAGGCTATAGGTGTAAGTGCAGCAATGTATTCAGCCAAGTAGTACTAATAAGTCGTGAGACTTAACCTTAAAATTTAATAAAAGTCTTCTTGTTTTTTACAAGATGTTTGTTTCGGATTCAATCTTTCTATTAAAATTATGAATGAGTTTATGTCTGGTGACTATAGCTAAGGGGAAACACCTCTTCCCATTCCGAACAGAGAAGTTAAGCCCTTATACGCCGATGATACTGCATGCGCAGGTGTGTGGAAAAGTAGGTAGTCGCCAGGCTTTATTTTTAACTTAAAGTCTTTTACGTTTACCGTAAGAGACTTTTTTATTTTAAATCAAAAATATTGTTTTAGTTTTACACTATATATATTAGTTAGATCAGTTACAAATTTATCCAAAAAAATTATGTAAAAGTTTATAGCCCGGTGGTTATAGCTAAGGGGAAACACCTCTATCCATTCCGAACAGAGAAGTTAAGCCCTTATACGCCGATGATACTGCATGCGCAGGTGTGTGGAAAAGTAGGTAGCCGCCCGGCTTTTGTTTTTAGCTTAAAGTCTTGTACTTAACTGTACAGGACTTTTTTAGTTTTAATAGAGTTGTTTGTAGGAGGTTAAAGAAAAATAATATATTTAATTATTAATTGCTAGCAAAACTATAATTTAATGGATATTTAAAGATTAAAATAATTGGAAAAATATATAAAGTATATTGCTATTTTAGTTATAACTGGTTATGTTAAAATTAATAATTAATTAAATAAGTTAATTTAAGGCTGCTTAATGGAAAACTTTAATCCTCTTATTTCAATTTGTATCCCTACGTACAATAGACTTATATATTTAAAGGATTCTATTAATAGTGCTCTTAATCAAACTTATAATAACTATGAAATTATAATAATTGATCAAAGTGAAGGAACTGAAACAGAATTATATGTTACAACGCTTAATAGTACAAAAATCAAGTATTATAGAAAAGAACATAAAAATGCACCGGATGCCAGAAACTATGCCATTATAAATTCAATAGGCGAATATTTACTTTGGCTAGATGACGATGATTATATACAACCGAATTTACTGGAAATGTATGTTGAATATTTGAACAAATTTACTGATATTGATATTTTGTACTGCAAAATAATTGCTTTTTCTAATGAAATGAAGGTTCTAAGAAAATTTGATTATAAAGATTATTATCTGAAAAATGACGAATTAATTCCATTTCTTTTATTGCATGGCCAACCGATTCCTAACGGGGGTAGTTTATTTAAAAGAAAAGTATTTAATGAAATTGGGTTTTATAATATTGAATTTGACAGAGCTCATGATTACGAGTTTTACACTCGTGTTATTCTAAAAAATAAGTATAAAATAAAATATGTAGACGAATACTTATACTTTTATAGAATTCATGAGAAAAACATTACATTAAATTTGAGCGGGCAAATAAATTATTCCTACGAGATTAGGATAATGAAATCTCTTCTAAATAATAATAAGTTAATTATCTTTTTCCCAAATTTAGAATGGGAAAAGGATGAAAAAAAAGCCTTGGCTGAAGCTTATTATGCAATTGGAATTAAATTTTTTAATTATGTGGATTATCCGGATTCATTATTTTATTTAATTGCATCTCTTCGCTTAAATCCTCTTTTCCTAAGATTAAAACATATTATTGAAAGTTTTATTCAAGTTGGGTTAATTGAAGAAATTAAAATGCTCCTGTATTTTACTAAAGATTTTTATAAAGAAGTTGATGAATTGAATGAGGTTATCAAATTAATTGAAAATTATAATATTAAAAATAATTAGAATTAATAATGGATGAATGAAAATATAAAAGCAAAAAGCATAATTGACAAGCTTACTTTGCAGAACAAAATTATTGGCAATTTTAGTACAGTAGAAATTAATAACGTTAAACCAATAATGGATGCCGACGAATTTTCTTTATGCTGGATAAATCCTAAAAAAAGGAAAAAAATTACTTTGCTGAAAATTCTAAATCAAGATTGATTATATGTGATGAAACCGTTTTAATTACAGATGAGATGAAAAATAACAGATGTTTTTTGCTGGTGGATAATCCCAAATTGGTTTATTTACGACTGGTGGAAGAGTTTTTTATTTCGGAATTTGAATATTTTATACATCCTAAAGCGGAAATTAATAAAAAAGCTAAAATTATTAAAAAGTATTTGTTAGAGCATTTACATATATTGGTAACTGCCAAATTGGTGGGGGTACAAAAATATTTGGCAACTGTTATATTTATGAGAATGTAAAAATAGGTAAAAACGTAACAATTCATGCCGGTACAGTAATTAGTGCAGATGGTTTTGGCTACCAGAGAAATGAAAACGGACAAACGGAAAAATTCCCGCATGTAGGCGGGGTAATAATAGAAGATAATGTAGATATTGGGGCTAATACGTGTGTTGATAGAGGAACTTTAGGAAATACCTTAATAAAAAAAGGTGCTAAAATTGATAATTTAGTACATATTGCGCATAATGTTGAAGTTGGGAACGACTCGGTTATTATTGCAAACAGCATGATTGGCGGAAGTACTATTATTGGAGATAGAGCTTGGATTGCACCTTCTGTTTCATTAATGAATATAATAGAAATTGGTGCTGATTCAACAATTGGATTAGGAAATGTTGTTCCTAAATCAATACCTGCAAATGAAGTGTGGGTAAGATTTCCGGCAAGACCAATTAAAGAATTTGTAAAAATTCAAAATATATTAAAAGAATTATAAAATAATTGTAAAATTAGTAGATTAAACATAAAGGTACTATTTTTTCCTTTTTGTAAAGTTATTTTTCTACCCGTTTTCATCCTTGTAATCATTAATTATTTTTGTGACTTCTTTTAATTCCGCTATATCTTCAAACAAATCTTTAACTAAAAATAAAAATATTTTAAGTTCCTTTATTGCACCTCTATCAATAAAAGCTTGAATAGAATTATTTAATTGTTCAATATTTCTCTCAATCCTTAATGATGATGATAAATAAAAAATACTATCAGAATATGCAAAATAATTAAAAAATCTAATGCCAAGTGTATATTGAGCTTCAGCAAGTGAAGATATATATTTATTTTTCCAATCAAAATGAGGAAAAAATATTTTTAATTCATAGGCGGAAATTAACTTTCTAAGTGTTTTGGTGTCATAATAATTACTAGGTTTGCCTAAAGCATTATAGCAAATATTGCCACCATGGTATCTATATTTATATAATAATTGGTTTACAAGCTTAAATTCGTATTTTTTTGTTATGATAATTCGAGAATAAAAATCATAATCACTTGAAACATTAATACTAATATCATAAAATCCAATATCATTTAAAACTTTTCTGCTAATTAGCGAGCTTGGCTGAGGATTAGGTTGACCTTTAATTAAATGGGCTACAATTTCGTCTTTCCTTTTATACCAGTCTTGATAAATCCACTCATTAAAAATTCCTGATTGTTCATCAAAAAGTAATAAATGACAATAAAATATATCCGCATCGGGATATTTGTTCACATAATCAACGTAAACTTCTAATAAATTTTCAGCAAATATATCATCATCGTCTAACCAAATAATATACTCACCTTTAGATTCCATTAATGTTTTATTTCGTGTGTCTGGACAATTTGAGTGAGCTTTTTTGAAATATCTTATTTTGTCACTATTAAAACCCAAAACTATTTCTTCCGTATTGTCTGTGCTTCCGTCATCAACAACTATTATTTCATAGTTTTTATAAGTTTGCGACAAAGCACTTTCAATAGCCTCCTTTAAAAATTTCCCCCGGTTGTAGGTTGGTATACATATCGAAATAAAAGGTTCGTTCGGTTTCACTTATTAATCCTTCAATATTATTACTTTCAATTAAACATTTTTAATAATTGTACAACTTTATATAATTGTTTTACATCCAAACTTCATATTTATAAAAACACTTGCTATAAACTGATTGCTAACTTATATAACCGTTTATCAATAAAATTTAGCAACCTCTCTTTTTTTATTCTATTAAAAATAAATTAAGGTTGCATACAATTATTAAAAATACAAAAAAATGCAATTATTAAAACTTATTATTACCTGCAATTAGAAAACATCTCTCGTGTATATTACCTATTAATTTACCAAACTTGCCAATAAAATGGACTTGATAATCACAAAATGTGAATAGGTTCTGTAATTCTTCTAAATTATAATGTTTAACTACTGTTTGATCGGGGATATAATTCTGTTCTTTTATTTTTTTAAAGTAATCATCAAAATCTTTATTTGGTGTAATAACAAAAATTTTACCATCTTCACTTAAGTTTAATTTAAGTTTAATTAATATTTTATCCAAATTTTGGATATGAGCTAAAGAATGCATAAAAATTATTTTATCATACTTGGAGGATATTTCCTTGATCAATAAATGACTTATTTCCGGATGCATGTAATTATGAATGTCAAATCCAGAAACATTAGATTGTGTGTTGGTTTTTAAAAATTTTATTAATGTTCCAGTACCACATCCATAATCAAGAATTATTTCATTTTTATTAACTGGTTGTAATAAATTTAACAAAAATTGCATCTCGTTCTGATATTTTTCTGAAGAATTAAACTGGTTTAATCTCTTAAAATAATCGTTTGGGTTATTCATTATTTATCTTAATTTGTTTATCAATTATATAATTAGTATAGTTGTTTTTTTTAATTAATATCCATATACTGATGAATATATTTTTAACTGTTTTTTTACACCATTGTTAAAATTTAAGTTAAATAATGGTATATTGTTTTCCATCATCATCAAACGTTATATATTTGGGCCTTATAGTACTGTAAATTTGTTTTAAACCATTCTATTGTTTTTATTAATCCTTTTTCAAGAGTAAAATCCGGCTTCCAATTTGTTTTTTTTCTAATTTTTGAATTATCGCATAAAAGTCTTTCAACTTCACTCATTTGTGGCCTTATGCGTTGTGAATCGCTAATAATTTTAATGTCAGTGTCAAGTAGTCCGGCAATTTTATAGGCTAAATTTTCAATACTAATTTCGCTATTTGAGCCAATATTAGTGATTTCACCAAATAATTCGGAAGATTCATATATCGAAAAAAAACCTTTACACGTATCTTTAACATATACTAAATCTCGTGTTGGTGTTAAATTGCCCAAATTGAGTTCTTTTTTTCCGTTTAATATTTGTGCAATAACTGTTGGAATAAAAGCTCTTGCTGATTGCCGAGGTCCGTAAGTATTAAAAGGTCTAACAATTTTAACAGGTAAGTTAAAAGAACGGTAATAACTGATAGCCAACTGGTCGGATGCAATTTTAGTTGCGGAGTAAGGTGATTGACCAACAACAGGATGTTTTTCATCAATTGGAACATATTGTGCCGTTCCATAAGTCTCACTAGTTGATGTAGTAATTATCTTACCTGTATTTAGTTCTTTAGCAGCCTGTAATATATTATAAGTACCTATAATATTTGTATCAATATATGCTTTGGGTGAAACATATGAATAAGGAATACCAATTAAAGCAGCCAGATGAAAAACTGAATCACACTTTTGCATTGCGTTATAAACAGAATCATAATCTCTAATATCACCTGTAATTACTTCAATATTGTTTTTTACTTCACTTTCCTCTATCCAACCCCAATTGTTTTTTGAATTATATTTGACAAATGCTTTAACATTAAATCCTTCTTTTACCAATAATTCAACTAAATGCGAGCCAATAAATCCCGCCGCACCAGTAACCAAAACTTTTTGCATTAAATTTCTCCCTCAAAATGCTCTTGATAAATATTTTGAGCTTTTTCATAATTCTCTAGTTTTCCGATATCCAACCAATATTCCATTAAATCATATTTTGTTATCGGTTCTTTTTCTTTGAGCATAGTTTTGATTAAAGTATCCATTCCAAAATATTCGTCATTGGGAATATATTTAAATATTTCAGGTTTAATAAAATATATTCCTGCCAACACATACATAACTATATCCGGTTTTTCTTCAATTCCAGTTACAATGTTACCGTCAAAAAATATATTTCCAAAAGCAAAGGGTGTTATCTCTTTTTTTATAGCAATAGTTAAAACAGATTGCTGCTTTATTGAATAATTATAAAATTTTTCAAAATCGATAAGTGATAAAATATCTCCATTCATAACCACAAACGGTTCCGTAAGCTTGTCTTTTAATAGTGAAAGCGGTCCGGCAGTTCCTAAGGATTTATCCTCTTTGCTTACTTTTAGTTTTATCCCATACCGACTACCATCGCCAAAAAAATTTTCAATATAATTTGATTTATAGTTAGTAGCTAAAAAAATCTCATCAAAACCATATTTTTTTAATCTTTCTATTTGAATTTCCAACACGGATTTTTCACCGATTGGTAACAATGGTTTGGGTATAATTTCAGTAAATGGCCTAAGCCTAACCCCTAAACCACCTGCCAAGATAACAGCTTTCATATAAATTATCCTAATAAATCTATAAATAAGTTATTTTATAAACGTTATAAAAAATATTTTACAATTATTATACCAAAAATATTATATTGAAAAAATTAATTAATATTAATTTTAGAATATACTACAAAAATTTTTACAGACAAAATTTTAATCATTTTTCGCTAAGAACTTCTTCATAAAGTTTAATCCAATCTTTTATAATAACAGGCCAATCCGAATAACCTAAAAGTTTTTTATCATTTACACTACATTTTGCATATTCTTCGGAAAAATTGTTTAATACAAATAATAATTCTTTGCCAACCTCATTCCTTGTATGTATCCTGCGAAAATAAAAACCTTGTTCAATAAGTTCATTGTACGGAAACCAATCACCAGTAATAACTACATTTTTTGACAGCATATACTCGCGTAACGAATTACAAAAAACATCTGTTGTTGCCAAATGAACAAATACATCCGATGCGTATCTAATCATACTAACTTGATTTTGGCTTAAATATTTATCAAAATACACAAAATCTAAATTTTTTGAGTAACAATAATTAATTATACTACTTTTGTATGCTTCTGAATCGCCATATGTTAAAGGAAGGAAAAATTGAACTTTTGATGAAATTTTACTAAAATCTTGGTTAGTAATTATGGAATCTATTATTTCCTTATGTCTTTGTCCTTCGTTGCTGCTGTAACCTATAGTAACTATAATTTTATCGATATCAAGACTTAATAACTTCTTACATTCAATTTTTGATATATTATCCATCAGATCTATTAAATTACTAAAAATATCGGCACCAAAAGTAATATGCCTAATTTTATTTAAAGATAAAGTTGGATATTTTTCACTAAGTTTATTTAACATAAACTCATTCTTTTTGACAGTAATAACATCAACTGCTTCATAAATCATTTTTCTAAACTGGTCTTGTTCCAACGAAGAGCGTAACAAATCACTACCCCAGATAGTTAAAACCGATTTGTTTCCCTTCTGTTTTAAAAATGGAAGAAAATTAAAAACTGCTACCTCAACATAATGGATTTGTATTATATCATAATACTGCTCAATATCCAGAAATGCTGCTATTTGCATATATCTATTAATCGCACTTTTATATAAATCATCAAAAAGTTGAACAGCTGCTAAATTTATTTTTTTGTGATAAGAAAAAACATTATTAAAAATTGATTCGTTTTGTTTGTCATCTATAGAATTAAAAGTATATAGGTCTATAATTTCAATCGAGGAGGTTTTACGCAACCATTTTACGTGTTCAATTATATATGGATTATTTCCATCCCCAATCATTAATATCTTCATTATTTGTCCATTGTTTATTCAAATTTATTTATTTCTAATAAATATAGTTGCTGCAAGCCTAAACAAATATTTCCTTCTGTATTACAAGGCATAGTAAATTTTTTACTAAAACAATTTTGTATAACAATTCATCATTTTCTACTAATTCCATAATACTTTATTAATATTAAATTGTAAATTTATGTAGAAATAATTAAACCTTATGCCAAAACATGTAATGTAATGTAAATAGAACATTAACATGTATACTCTTTATAAAAAACATAAAATATATTTAAGTCACAACTTCATTAATAGTATTTTATTCAACAATTAATGTACCAAAAACTATCCTTAACTGATTAAATTAAAAATATACTAAAATATTTTCACATAAAACTATATTTAATTTGCGCTTAGAACGTCATCATAAATTTTAATCCACTTTTTTATTATAATAGACCAATCGGAATAAATTAAAAGTTTTTCATCATTTACTCTACATTTTGTATATTCTTCATCAAAATTGTTTAATACAATTAATAATTCCTTGCCTACTTCATTAATTGATTTAATCCGGCGTAAATATAAACCTTGTTTAGTGAGTTCACCATATGGGAACCATTCACCCGTTATAACTACATTTTTAGTGTACATATACTCACGTAATGAATTACAAAAATCATCTGTTGTTGCTAAATGAATAAAAATATCTGATGCATACCTTATCATACAAATTTGATTTTGATTTAAATATTTATCAAAATACACAAAATCTAATTTTTTTGAATTAAAATAATTAATAATACTATTTCGGTTCTCTTGTGTTGATCCATATGTTAATGGCAAAAAAAACTGTACATTAGCAGCTACTTCCTCAAATCCTTCATGGTTTAATATTGATTCTATTATTTCTAAATGTCTTTGAGCCTCAAAATTGTTGTAACCAATTGTTATTATTTTTTTTTCTAAATTCAGGTTTAATAACCGCTTGCATTCATATTTAGAAATTTCATTCATTACATCTGTTAAATGGTTAAATATATCGGCACCATAGCTAATATCTTTAAGTTTATTGATAGAAATTTCCGGATACTTTGTAATAAACTTTTGTAACATGTATTCATTTTTTGTTAAGGTTATTACATCAGCGTTTTTATATAAAATATTTCGTATTTGATCTTGCTCAAAAGTTGAACGAAGTAAATCGCTACCCCAAATAGATAAGACTATTTTCTTTCCTTTTGACCTAAAATATGGCAATAATGCAATTAAAAAAACATCAACAAAATGAATCTGAATTATATCGTAGAAATCTGTTATATCTAAAAAACTTTCTATTTGGATATACCTGAAAATTATTTCTTTAGCTGAATTATCAAATAATGATACAATATTATGATTAATTTTTTTTGCCGGATCAAAAACTTTATTATACACAATTTCATTTTGTTTATCGTGTAATGAGGTCAAGGGAAAAATATCAACACATTCAATATTGATATTCTTCTGAAACCATATGGACTGCTCAATTATGTATGGACTATTTATGTCACCAATAATTAATATTTTCATTATAATTCTCTAATAAAAAGCGTTTTATATTTTATCCAATTAAAATTGATAAAGAAAAATTCGAGGAAAGTTGTTAAGCTATTATTAAATTCATACTGAAATTCAAATTTCGCTATTCTTCTAATCTTTATAATCATCAATTATTTTGATAACTTCTTTTAGCTGTGGGAACTCTAAAAAAAACTCATTAACTAAAAATATCAATATTTTCAACTCTTTTATTGCACCTGCTCCAATAAATGCTTGTATAATATTGTTGAGTTTTGTACAATCATTATTTATCCGTAAAGAGGCTGTAAAATAAAAAATACTATCAATATATGCACCGTAATTAAAAAACTTTTTCCCAATTGTATATTGAGCTTCTGCTAATGATTTAAAGTAATCTAAATCCCAGTTATAGCTGGGAAAGAAAAAACTTATTTTTTGAGACTCTAATAATTTGCGTAATATTCTGATTTCATAGTTTAAATTTATTTCGCCACGTAAATTTGATGTAATATTTTTTTGGTGCAATCGATACTTTAACAAAAATTCATCCACATATTTAACATTAAATTTTTTTGTCATAAACACTCGTGAATAAAATTCATAATCTTGTGCTCGATTAAACTCAATATTAAATCCACTTATTTCATCGTATACCTTTTTGCTTACTAAAGTGCCGGGATTTGGTATTGGTTGTCCATTAATTAAATATGCCGCAATTTCATCTTTTTTATTGTACCAATCATAATAAGTATACTGTCCCATTTGTCCTTTATTTTCGTTAAAAGTCAATAACTTACAATAAAAAATTTCAACATCAGGATATCTGTTTATATAATCAACATATATTTCCAAAATATCTTGGTGCAATATATCGTCATCATCTAACCATAAAAGATAATCTCCTTTAGCTTCTTTCAAAGCTCTATTCCGTGAATCCGGAGCATTTGTATGTACTTTAAAAAAATACTTGATTTTATTGTTTTTAATGTTTAATATTATTGATTCTGTATCATCATTAGAACCGTCGTTTACTATTACAATTTCATAGTTCTTATATGATTGTAATAGTGCACTCTCAATTGCCTCCATTAAATATTTTGATCTATTATATGTAGGTATACATATAGAGATAAATGGTTCTTCTTTTTGCAATTATCAATACCTCATTCATATAAAATTATTGCAACTTAAACTGATTTTATTAATTCTCAAATTCAACAAAGTTGTTAATAAATACTTGCGAATACAAGTAGAAATTAAGGATTTTCTATTAAAATACAAAGGGTTTTCTTCTTTTTGAAGGAAGAAACTTATTTTAAGATATTTATATTTGACAGTTGAATAAATATTGTTCATATTTCTATAATATTTAATTTCGCTTAAATACAATAGTTGATTTTATTTTGTTTGCAGATAGTAAACTTTTAATATATTTATTATTTTGCATAATATTTAATTTTAGTTATTGTTATAATTAAACTTTTAATAAAAAATGTAAAGTCATTATTATTAATCGAAACAGTTGATTTGACGTTAAAAGATTATTTAGTTAAGATATTAAATATGTGCTTATTCATAACTGATGCCTGTTTATTCTTTAGAAACAAGGATAATTGAAACTATTATTTGGATAAAAAACGACTTAAAAATACTTTAAAATCAGATATTTATAATATTTGAGGAATAAAATGGAATACAAAATCCCGTTATTTGATTTAAATTTTGATGAAGCTGAAGAAAATGCAGTATTGGAAGTATTGAGAAGCAAATGGATTTCTGCTGGTCCAAAAATGGCCGAATTTGAGAATAAATTTGCAAAAATGTTAAATGTTAAACATGCTGTTGCTTTAGCAAATTGTACTGTTGCTTTACATTTAGCCATGAAATTGATTGGAATTAAAGAAAATGATGAAGTTTTATGCCCATCATTAACTTTTGTGGCTACTGTTAATGCAATAAGATATATGAATGCAATACCTGTTTTTGTTGATATTAAAAGTTACGAAGATTTAACAATAGACCCTGTCGAAATTGAAAAGAAAATTACTTCAAAGACGAAAGCAATCGTGGTTATGCATTATGGCGGTTTTACGTGTGATATGGAAGCAATTATGTTAATTGCAAAAAAATATAATTTAAAAGTTGTTGAAGATGCTTGTCATGGTCCTCTTTCCGAATTAAAAGGGAAAAAACTTGGTACTATTGGTGACATTGGTTGTTTTAGTTTCTTTTCTAACAAAAACATTAGTACCGGCGAAGGTGGAATGATAGTAACCAATAATATGGAATATTTTGAAAAAGCAAAATTATTACGCTCCCACGGTATGACCTCTCTTTCTTATGAACGTTCTAAAGGTCATTCTACAAGTTACGATGTTATAGAATTGGGTTACAATTATCGAATGGATGATATCCGTGCTGCTATTGGAATTGTACAACTTGACAAAATTTTGGATGATTTAGCTAAAAGAGCTGAGATTAGAAAATTGTATATTGAACAACTTAGAGGAATAGATAATATTATTCTGCCGTTCAAAGATTATAGCGAGTTTTCATCAAATTATATTTTCCCAATTGTACTCCGTAATTCAACATGCGAAAAAAGAGATTTAATCAGAAATAAACTTGCTGAATTAGGAATACAAACGAGTGTCCATTATCCAGCAGTACACCGGTTTTTAATTTACAAAGATTTTTATAAAGAATTACCAAAAACCGACTATGTGGCTAACAATTTAATAACTATACCAATGTTTTCTCGTATTTTGAAATATCAAATTGATTTTATTTGTACAGAATTAAAAAACCACGTGACGGAAATTTTATCATGAAAAAAGACCTGATAGTAATTGGTGCAGGAAATCCTGATATAATCAAATTAATTGAAGATATAAACGAAGATAAAAAAATATTTAATTTACTTGGTTTTTTAGATAAAAATGAAGCTTTATATGGTGAAAAGATTAATGGTTATGAGATTATTGGAGGTGACGAGCTTATAAAATCGGAATTTAAAAATTGTGCAGTTGTTAATAATGTATTTTCTGATAGCAAATGTAGATATGAAATTTCACAAAGATATTCAAATCAATATGGGATAACAGACTACCCTAATTTAATACATCCGACAATTAACCTACGGTTTGTAAAGCTTGGTTTTGGAAATATTCTTTACCAGAATATTTCAATAGGTGCAAATGTGGAAATAGGAAATTTTAACTTGATATTTTATGGTTCCACAATTGGGCATGAATCAAAAATTGGAGATGATAATCTAATTGCTGCTAATGTAATGATTGGTGCAAGGGCAAAAATAAATAACAGGAATTATTTTGGTAATTCCTCAACAATTAATTTAGGAATTTCAATAGCCGATGATATTTATGTAGGTGTTGGTTCGGTTGTTGTACATTCAATTAAACTACCTAAAAAAGTATTTGGAAACCCTGCAAAAGAATTAAGGTTTTAATTATGGAAAAAATATTAAAAATTATTAATACAATGCGAAAAAATAAGGATTTGGATTTATTAACTGAACTTAATTACAATATGGAATTAAGAAAAGATTTTGATTTTGATTCGTTGGATTTAGCTGAATTTACTGTGAGAATTGAAAAAGAATTTGACATTGATGTTTTTGAAGATGGTATTGTTGAAACTATTGGGGAAATAATAGATAAAATAGAAAAGAAAAAATGAAATTATTTTATTCTGATCAAAATTTATATGTTAAATCGTATACGGATTTAATTAATGATATAAATTTAAATAAAAGTTTTTGTTTTATTTCAAACCATGAAGAATTTTATTTAATATTTAAGGATATTATTGTTTCGTTGCTTGCAAATAAACATATTTTTTTAATAGATGATAACCTTTCAGAAGAAGAAATTAATCGCCTAAATCTCTCAAAAGAGTTACTAACTAAAGAGATTGAATGTGATTTTAAGGATGTGGTTGATGAAAACGATTTACTTAATAGAATTAAAGATGCAACTGAATGGGAGATGACACTTTATACGTCTGGAACTACCGGTAAACCTAAAAGAATTACACATACTTTGAGATCTTTAACAAAGGCTGTTGTGGTTAATGATAATACCAAAAACAATATTTGGGGTTTTGCATATAATCCCACTCATATTGCAGGCGTTCAAGTATTTTTTCAAGCATTAATGAATCTAAATCATATTGTTAGATTGTTTTTATTATCGAAAAATGAGATATTCTTAAATATTCAAACATATAAAATTACGAATATTTCTGCCACCCCTACTTTTTATAGATTATTACTAGATGAAAAGAAATATCTACTTTCAGTAAAAAATATAACTATGGGTGGGGAAAAATATTCTAATTCATTATCTGCTCCGCTTAAAAAACTTTTCCCCAATGCAAAAATACTTAATATTTATGCATCCACCGAGATTGGAACGCTGTTGGCATCAAATGGAGATGTATTTTTAGTAAAAGCAGAATTAAAACAATTTGTTAAAATTGTTGATGATGAATTATTTGTTAGCAGTAAATTGATTGGAAAATCAGAAGACGTTAATTTCTTGAATGGTTGGTTTTGTTCGGGGGATAGAGTAGAAATAATTACAAAGGATCCTCTGAGTTTTCGATTTATAGGAAGAATTAATGAATCAATTAACGTAGGAGGATATAAAGTTTATCCAACCGAAGTTGAAGAAATTCTAAACCAATTTGATGGTGTGCGAAATAGTTATGTTTACTCCCAAAAGAATTCCGTACTTGGAAATATTATTTTGTGTGATGTGGAAAAAAATGATGATTCTATATCGGAAGCGATACTTAAAAGTTATTTGTCAAAAAGACTTCAACCTTACAAAATACCATGCATAATTAATTTTGTTGAGGAAATTAAAGTAACACGTACTGGGAAAATAGAACGGAAATGAAAAACATATTAATTACAGGTGTGTCAAGGGGGTTGGGTTTAGAGACTGCTAATTTACTACTTAATAGTGGCTATGTTGTATATGGTGTAAGTCGCACACATACTAAAGCACTTGATAAATTAAAACTTAAATTCCCGAAACAACTCAAGACACTTTGTTTTGATTTGTCGGACGTTTTTAATATCAAGGAAAAAGTGTTTGTCGATTTTATTCCACTTGACATTCCAATATCCGGCTATGTAAATAACGCAGCTACAGTATATGATGAAATTGTAACAAATGTGAACTATGATAAATTAAAATCATCATTTGATATTAATCTTTTCGCCCCCATTATCTTTACAAAGAATGTAATTCGTAATATGATGTTACATGGGATTAATGGAAGCATAGTTCACATATCATCAATTAGTGCTCATACAGGATATAAAGGTTTGGCGATGTATGCTGCATCGAAAGGAGCATTAGAAGCTTTTTCTAAGAATACAGCGCGAGAATGGGGAGAAAAAAAAATTCGTTCGAATTGTGTCGTTGCCGGATTTATGGAGACATCAATGAGTAATTCTCTTACCGATGAACAAAAAAATAGAATCTATAAGAGAACATCCTTAAAGGAAGCAGTATCAATTATTAGTGTCGCAAAAATGATTGAATTTTTACTTTCGGAATCTGCGTCGTCTATTACCGGACAAAACGTTTTTGTAGATAATGGAACAATTTGATACATCCTTTTTGATTACAGCTGAGTTTAATAATATTTCCATTCATGCAAAACAAATAAATTTCTCTAAGAAGGGTTTTTGGTATTAAAACAATTTCCCCGAATTTGAACAAATATATGAAATTGAAAAAATATTGGAGCAATATTTAAAGACTAATGCTATTTAATATTGGCTAAATTTGTGTGTATGGTTAATATTCTTCAATTATTTTAAGTATTACCTAAAAAACATGTTAAATATTGTTGTTTTTTTGTATAATAATTGGCAAATTATTTGATATATTTAAATAATTTAAATTAAAATATTTTATTCAATGGTTAATGTGTTTGACGCTGAAAAATTACTAAATATTAAAAGAAATATTGTAAGGTCTTTAAGCTTTACTCCGGTTGACATAATCTTTTTAACTTATGAAAGACTAGACTATTTTAAACAAACTATACATAATCTTATCTCAAATACAAGATATCCGTATAGAATAATTATTGTTGATAATAATAGTGGGGCCGAATTTAAAGAGTTTTTACAAACCAATTCATTTCTTTTTGATGAAATAGTATTTAACACAAAAAACGAATGGACGGAAGCCTTTCAAAAAGGAATTGATAAAAGTTTGTCCGATCCTTTTATTGTTAGCGATCCCGATATATTAGTTCCAAAATTCGATGAAAAATGCTGGTTGGAACAGGTGATAGACTTACATAATTTATATGATGATTTTGGTCTAATTGCACTAAATTTGGATAGTTCTAATCTACCTCCAAAGCTGCCCGATGTTTATTTGGGAAATAAAGAAATATATAATGATGAAATTACGTTATCCAACGTTGGTACAGTATTTCAATCAATAAAGCGAAAATATTTTAATTTTAAGTATGTTACGGACTGGGAAACTTGCGAAAGAATTAGAAGAAATGGCGGAAAGGTTGGATTTGCCAAGAATATAAAAGCATATCACTTAGGCTGGAACGAGGAAACAGATTATCCGGATTACATCTTGGATAAATATGAATATTTTAAAGAGCAGTATGGGGTTGATACTTATTTATATTATTTATCTAATGAAAGTTTGATTTCAAAAATTAGAGAACGTACAAATTATTATTACTTTAACAGCCGTCCAGAATTACAAAAACTTGTTAACAAAAAAGCAAAAAAGATACTCGATGTTGGATGCGCTGCCGGCCATTTGGGGTATGAATTAAAAATGCAGCTTGGCGCAGAAGTATGGGGCGTTGAAATTGTTGAAAGTGTTGCAAATAAAGCCGCAAAAAAATTAGATTATGTAATCAATTCCACAATTGAGGATGCAATAGAAAAATTACCAAATAATTATTTTGATGCGATTATTTTTGCGGATGTTTTAGAACATCTAATAAATCCTCAAATTGTTCTTGAACAAATAAAAAATAAAATTAAAGACGATGGTGAAATAATTATTAGTGTTCCTAACATTTTGCATTGGTCCGTTTTACTTGATATGTTCAAAGGCGAGTGGAATTATCAAGAAAATGGAATATTGGATAAAACTCATCTGCGCTTTTTTACAAAATCGAGTATGATTAAATTGCTGAGTGAAACAGGATACAGGGTTACTCTATCATTACCAATAGTTTTACAGCAATCATTTAATTTTTCTAATTCGTTTTATAATTGTTTGGAAGAAATGGGTCTTGACAGCAAAATATTAAAGGAAGAAACTAATTCCTATCAATTGGTTTTTAAAGTATTAAAAAAAGATTTTTTTGATGTTTCGATAATAATTCCTTTTTTTAATCAATCGGAAAATACACTACTTACTGTACAATCAATTCTAAATAATGCTAAAGCAATTGTTGAAATAATATTAATTGATAATGGGAGTACTGAAACAGAAAGTCAAATAGTTTTTGAATCATTTAAAAATTATGATGTAGTTCGGATCATAAAAAATGAAACAAACGAAGGATTTCCAAAGGCGGTAAACAAGGGTATTCTTGCGGCAAAAGGTAATAATATTATTGTTGCAAACAATGATATTATTGTTACTGAAGGTGCAATTGAAAAAATGATGGCATTTGCTCAAATGGAAAATGTGGGAATTGTGGGTACGTTAACAAATAATGGAAGTGGATTTCAGATAGATACCGAAGCAAATTACAAAAATTTAGATGAGATGTACGAGCATGCAAAAAATATTACAAAGAAAAATTATCTTCAATATTTGGAATATCCAAGAATAGCTTTTATTTTTGTTCTTATTACACGGAAAGTGATTGATACTATTGGCGGTTTGGATGAACGTTTTAGTCCGGGAAATTACGAAGATGATGATTTTTGTTTGCGTAGTTTTCTCAGCGGGTTTAAAGGTATAATAGCTTTTGACGTGTTTATACATCATTTTGGTTCAAAGAGTTTTTTACTTGATGGAAAAGAAAAGTACGAAAAGATTTTGGAAATAAATAAAGGCAAATTTGTTGCAAAATGGGGTGAAACTTCTGAGGAGATATGGAAAACGGGAATTGTTCCAAAGACTCGTAATCTGGAGTATGCTATAAGCAAAAATGAAGGTTCACAATATTTAAAGCGTACTTTAGAAAACGCGTTGAATGAAGAGTATGATTTAGCAAAAGAAAATATTGATAAAGTTCTTGAAATTATAAATAAACAAAATTTGAAAAACATTGATTTAATAGAATTAAAAGATATTGAAAAATTGAAGCAACAAATTTATGCAAAAATATAAAAATAATTATTTTGATAATAATGAAAAACGAATAAACCGGAGGAAAAATGTCTCGCTTTGAACAATTGTTTAATGAGGCTTACAGTTACTACAAAAAACAACAATATGATTTGGCATTAGAAAAAATTGCTAAAGCCGAAAAATTACCACAAGAAATGATAAGTGGAAATATGAGTATTGCAGAATTAAATATTTTTAAAGGTACTGTATTATTTTTGTTCGGGGATTTTGAGAATGCTCAAAAAGCATTTGTTGAGGTATTAAAAGAAATACCAAATTCTGTAGAGGCTTGTCTAGGACTGGGAAAAACTTATTATGCTGCTAACATGAAATATGAAGCTAAGGCAATGTTTGAATGGGCGGTAAAAAATGATGAATCAGATCCAAAAGCCAAAGAAGCGTTAGCATCAATAAATTCAATTCTTGGATTTGATGAAGATCATAACAGCCTGTTTACCGAAGAAAGTACTATTAAGGAAAGAAGTGATTTTAACATCCTTTATGATACTGCTTACGAAAAGTTTTTGTCTAATGAATTTACTTCGGCAATGGAAGATATTAACAACCTTGAAAGTCTATTTACTGAAAATATTAATATGCTAAAGGGGAATTTATATCTTGCAACTGAAGATTTTGATAAATGTAAAGTATGTTTTGAAACAGTTGTTAAATCAAATCCCGATTCGGTTGCGGCATATAGCGGCTTAGCTAAAATGTATACTAATAAAAACATGTTTAAAGATGCTAAAGCAATGTACGAATTGGCATTAAAAATATCTCCTCAAGACAATTTTGCAACTTTAGGATTAGCAGAAGTTAATGAACGGTTAGGTCTTCCACCGGTGCATAATATATATACGTTTTTAGTGGATAAAAAAATATCGGCAGAAGCAAATGAACAACTTAATGCTGCGTATGAATTATTTGAAAAAAATAAATTTGTAGAATCGTTAACAAAGTTGGATGTTGTAGAAAAATTAATTCAAAATTCAAAAGAAGAAAGAAAAAATGAATTGTTAAGCAGCATTTTAAACTTCAAAGGTTTTAATTATTTAGGGTTAAAAAAATTAGATGAGGCTCACAATACTTTTGAGTATTCTTTACGACTTAATCCCGGAAGTTCACAGGCATGTGCGGGTCTTGGTGAATATTTATATTTAAATAATAATGATAAAGAAGCAAAAACAATGTTTGAGTGGGCTGTTAAAAACAATCCCGAAAATTATTTTGCAATACAAGGTTTGGCAAAAGTTAATAAAATTTTGGAGCTTCCGTTAGACCATAGCAGTCTTGATTTAGGGGTTCCGGAAGAAATAAATAGCGAATTTATTGGTTTGATAACATCAGCTTATGAAAATTTTGATGCAAAAAAACATGTTAAAGCAATTGATAATATTGATAAAGCAATAGAATTATTATTATCAGTTACTGATGAATTTGATTCAAAAAAACAACTTGTAAGTTTAACAAATTTTAAAGGTTTTAATTATTTAAGTCTTGGTGAAAACGCAAAAGCTAAAGAATGTTTTGAATATTCTTTGGAAAAAAATCCTAATTCATCACAAGCATCAGCAGGTTTGGGCGAATTGTTGTTTTTGGAAGGAAAAGATAAAGAAGCAAAAATAATGTATGAATATGCATTACAATATGAACCACGAAATGCATTTGCTATTGCAGGTTTACAAAAAGTTAATAAAGAGCTTGGCATAAAAGAAAATGATAATTCACTTATACCAAAAGTAAAAAAAGACAAAACTGAAGAACTTGGCAAACTTGTTGACTCGGCCTATATTTTATTTGAAGCTAAAAAATTTGATGAAGCTTTAACAATGCTTGAAGATGCAGAATATATAGTTGAAGATAATTTCAGTAAAGAAGAAAATTATGAAACTTTAGCTAGAATAAATAATTTTAAAGGTTTTTCTTGTTTATCACTTGGTGACGAAAATAAAGCAAAAGAGTGTTTTGAAAAAGCTTTAAAATTAAGTCCTGAATCATCACAAGCATGTGCCGGTCTTGGTGAAGTTTTTTATCTGTTAGGAAGAGATCAAGAATCAAAAGTGATGTACGAATGGGCACTTAAAAATAATGCAAAAAATAATTTTGCTATAGCCGGACTTGCAAAAGTAAATAGTGAACTTGGACTTGCAAAAAGTCATAATTCGTTAATTATGCAATAAATTAATATCATTCTATGGATAATATAACAAATGGATTTTATCTTTCTTTATGCATGATTGTAAAGAATGAAGAAAAATATTTAGCGGATTGTTTAGAATCGGTAAAAGGTATAGCTGATGAGTTGATTATTGTAGATACAGGATCAACCGATTTGACTTTAGAGATTGCAAAAAAATATGATACAAAAATATATAATTTCAAATGGATTAATGATTTTTCAGCAGCCCGTAATTATGCGCTTTCAAAATGTACGGGTAAATGGATTTTGTATCTAGATGCTGATGAACGTTTAACTTCAAAAAGTATAAATGAGCTGATTAGTTACATAAAAAGCGAAAACAATATTGGTGTTTTTTGCAACGTAAAAAGTGCTGATTATCAAAGAGGAAGCACTAATATAATGCGATATGTGCGGTTATTTAGAAATAATCCAAATATTTGTTTTGAAGGTGCAGTGCATGAACAAATTGAAGGTTCATTAAAAAATGAGGGATATGTTTTTGAGTTTTCAAATATTGAAATAGAACATATTGGTTATGATGTTGATTCCGAAACTTTAAATTTAAAGGCTGAAAGAAATTTAGAAATATTGTTGGATGATTATTCCAAAACGCCAAATGGATATAAAGCTTTTCATATAGGGTCAACTTATGTTATACTTGGCAAAATAGAAAAAGCAATTGATTATTTTTTAGCTGCTATTAAAGACGAAAATTTAGAAAAAAATCATAAAGCACATTGTTATAGATATCTAGCCGCATTTGAGCTAAATATTAAAAAAAATTATGATAAAGCAATTTTTTATGCAAATGAAGGAATAAAAATTAACGAAAAGCAGCCTTTATTAAATATTATTTTAAGTAACATTTATTTATACAATGGCGATTTTGAGTTATCCGATAAATATTGTCATTTAGCTTATAAATACAACTCAATTTTGAAAAGAGAAGCTGATTTAGCATCATTTGAAATTATTGTTGAAGAATCATTAATTGTACAGCATATTGTTAATATAGCTTTATTAACTATTAATAAAAATTTGTTTAACGACTTTTATTATAAATTAGCGGAAGTTAAATTAGACGATAATTGGGAAAAAACATTATTATTATTTAATCTAGTGTTAAATAATAAAATTATACCTGATGAAATTGCACAAAATATTAATTTGTTTTTGAGTAACGAACATTTCGAATCGCTATTATTGGCACTACAGAACTATAGTTTAATAGAAACTAAACTAAAAATTTTAATCAAAGCAAAAGAAATTCATACACAACATTTGGGTCTAATATATTCTCTTGCAGAAACTTATTTGAAATTGGGAAACGATAATAATGCACTGGAAACATTTGAAGAGTATTATTCTTTAGACAAAAAAAATCCAATAGTTATTAATAATTTAATTGCACTGAATTATAAATTAAATAAGATGTCAAAACTATTAGAGCTTATTGACGATGCAATTGTTGTTTTTGAACCTGACGATGAAATTACAACAAAATTAATTGCCCTGAGAACTAAATTACTGACAATTCTAAAATAAAATGAAAACAAATGAAGAACTGCTTGCAGTTCTGGACCATATAAAAACCTCTCCTAATCTAAAAATTAGAGAATATCTTGCAAAAATTGAACAAAATCCTTTAGACTTAGAATTATTTGATGATTTATTGGATTCTTTTAATACCGTTTCGGATTATATTGGTAAGGAAGCCGCATTAAAATATTTGTTAAAAATATCTAATGATCCTGCAATTTATTCTATGTTGGGCAATACATTAAAAAAATTAAAAAAAGATGATGAGGCTTTAGAAAGTTTTAACATTGCCATACACAAAGATCCAAATAATTTCACATATCATTACAATAAAGGTGTGTTTTATTACGAGCTTAAAAAATATTCAGATGCTCTAAAAAGTTTTGAACTTAGCGCAAGCTGTAATAGAAATTATGATTTGATTTATTATAATTTAGGAAATACTTTAACAAAACTTGAACAATATAATTTAGCTGTTGAAAAATATAAAAGAGCAATTGAACTAAATAACAAATTTGGGGCGGCTTATTTTAATTTGGGAGTGGTTTATGAAAATATAAACCATATCAAAGAAGCTTTAGTATGTTATGATAGGGCAGTATTTCTTGAACCGGACAATCCTTCATTCCATTGGAATAGATCGTTATTGTTGTTTTACATGAAAAGATTTGAAGAAGCTTTTAGCGAATATGAATGGCGTCTTAAAAAGAAGAATTATAAATATCACTTTTTAGGCGCAAAATGGAAAGGCGAGCCATTAAGCGGCAAAAAGATTATGGTTTATACCGAACAAGGCTTTGGAGATGCTTTACTGTTTTTAAGGTTTATGAAGTATATTAAATTGCAAAACGCATATATTATATTTAACACAAAAAAAACACTAATCCCATTATTAAAAGCTAATAACATTGCTGATGAATATTGGGATATTGATGATAAAAATAATAATGCCGGATATGACTATTACATCTCATTATTAAGTTTGCCTGCGGTTTTGCATAAAAATTTTATGGATGAAATAATTATTTTCCCTTACGTTGGTTATTACGGTGGTTTGGAAACACCAAAGGAATTGGGAGATAATCCGCACAAATTAAAAATCGGAATTGTTTGGAAAGGGAATCCCGAACCGGTTGAAAACAGGATAAGACATACAGAATTAAAATATTTTGATTCTATTTCACAAATTGAAAATGTTCAATTATATAGTCTTCAATTGGGGAATAATACAGATGAATTATTGGCATTTGGGGATAAAATAATTAATCTTGCCCCATATATAACAAATTTTATGGATACTGCCGCTATTATTGATGGTTTGGATTTAATTGTTACAATTGATACAGCTTTAATTCATTTAACCGGTGCAATGAAAAAACCGGTATATTTGCTGCTTTGCAATTCGCTTGATTGGAGATGGCTTGAAGAAAATGGTAAAAGCCATTTATATCCTTCAGTAACTATAATTAAACAAAATGTTAAAGGGAATTGGGATAATGTTTTTAGTAAACTGAAAGAAATAATTATCCAATATTCAAAAAATGAAAACGCTTTAAAAAAATTAAATGTACCGGAACCAAATTTATGCGAACATTATGAAAAAATGGGAATTGAATATTTTAACGATGAAAATTATGTTGAATCAATAAAATGTTTTGAAAAATGTGTTGAATTGGATAATACCAATTATAGATTTATAAATAATCTGGGATTATCCTATCAAAAGAATATGCAATTTGAATCTGCAATTGATAATTACAATAAAGCAATTGCTTTAAAGTACGATTATGTTGCACCTTATTTAAACCTTTCCAATATATATATATCCGAAAATAATTACAACCTTGCTGAAAAAGTATTAAAAACAGCCAAAGGAATTTTTCCTGCCAATAACGAAATAATATTTCTTCTCGGATTATTAAATCAGCGGTTAGAAAGATTTGATAAAGCCGAAAAATATTACTTAAAATTAAGAAATTCCGATTTTGATAAATTGGAATTAGTTCTAAACTTGGGACTATTATATAGTTCGACCGGGCATTTAGTAAAAGCTTCAAACCTGTTTATGGAGGCTGTTCAAAAATATCCCGATTCGCCTGAAGTATTTTTTAATTTGGGCAACGTTTATATTGCAATGGAAGATTATGACCATGCTTATGAATTGTTAATTAAGGCAATACAATTAGATGAAAACTATTTGGATGCCTATTTAAATATTGGAAATATTTTTTTTAATACCTATAGAATTTTAGATGCTTTTAAATTATATGAAAATTTAATTAATAAAAATTTATATGATTATAGAGTGCTGTATAGTTTAGGTGTGTTGTACTATGAATTGACTGATTATAATTCCGCAAAATCATGTTTTCAAAGTTCATTAACAATGGAGCCTAACGACACAGATACTCATGTGGGATATTCAGAATCATTACTTGTAAAAAGTGATTTTGTTAATGGTTTTAAAGAGTATGAATGGCGGATAAAAAAAGATAAGCACTATTTTCAATATTTGGATAAAATTCCGTCTTCCCTTGAGGAAATTAAAAATAAAAAAATATTAATATTAGGGGAACAGGGTATTGGGGATAACATAATGTTCGGCAGATATTTGTTGCTTCTTCAAGAACTTAACAGTTCAATTTCTTTATCAGTAAGAAAAGATTTGCGTAAACTTTTTGAATTTTCTTTTGATAAAATTATAGTTGTTGACAAAGTAATTATTGAAGATTTTAACTATATTATCCCTCTATTATCATTACCACGTTTATTTAAAACGGAAATAACAAATATTCCGGTTTTTAATTCGTACATTAATTTTAATTTACCTAATTTAGAAAAGTTCAATGATTATTTTTCAACTGAATCCAAAAAAATAGGCATTTGCTGGAGAGGTAAAAAAAATCCTCCATATAATAGAAAAAGGCATACTACGTTAAATAATTTTATTAATTTGTTTAATTCTAAAAGTTATAATCGTAAGCCTAAATTCTTTAATCTACAATTCGAAATCAATCAGGAAGAAAGCTTATTATTAAAAGAAAGCAACGTAATTAACTTAATGTCCGAAATTAAGGATATTTCGCAAACAGCAGCAATTATAAGTAAAATGGATTTAATAATTACTATTGATACATCTATAGCTCATTTAGCTTGTGCAATGGGGATAAAAACTTGGATTTTATTGCCCTTTTCGGCTGATTGGAGATGGCTGGAAAAACGTTCGGATTCGCCATGGTATCCTTCGGGCACACTGTTTAGACAGACTGAACCAAATATATGGGATGATGTTTTTAGTGAAGTGGGTAAATGTTTTGATGATTTGATGAATAACAAAAAAGGATAATTATGTTTTTAGGGGAAATAGCTGCTTTAATAACCGCTTTTTTATGGTCGGGTTCATCCATAGCTTTTACTGAAGCTTCGCGTACAGTCGGTTCTTCTTTGGTTAATATTACAAGAATGGTAATAGGAGAATCCTTATTGCTTGTTACTATCTTAATACTAAATGTTGACTATAATTTAAGCAGTTCACAGTATATAAATTTAATTGTTAGCGGAATAATAGGAATTGCCATTGGTGACGCATTTTTATTTAAGGCTTTTGAATTAATTGGAGCAAGATTAAGTATGCTATTAATGTGTCTATCGCCAATAATTGCAGCTTTTTTTGCCTATTTGTTCCTAAATGAAAATATTTCTGTTTGGGGGATTATAGGAATTATTATTACATTTTTAGGAATATTGATTGTTTTAATACAAAAGCACGATACCGAAATAAATAAAAGCAAACATAAGTATTTGGGAATTCTGTTTGCTTTTTTTGCGTCTGTAGGTCAAGGCGGTGGACTAATATTTGCAAAACTGGCATTTAACGAAGGAGAAATTAACGGTTTTTTTGCTACTTTTATCAGACTTGGTGCTTCGTTATTGCTGTTTTACCCAATTCTGAAATTTTCAAACAGACTGAATGATCCGATTAGGAAATTTGCCGAAAATAAAAAAGCATTAATGTATGCTTCTATAGGGGCTATTATTGGTCCGTATTTAGGAATAACTTTAAGTTTAATTGCAATTTCGCACACTTATGTGGGAATTGCATCAACATTGATGTCAACTGTACCAATTATTATGCTTCCTATTGTATGGTTGTTCTACAAAGAGAAATTAAGCATAAGTTCAATTTTGGGTGCAGTTGTGGCTGTAACAGGTATTGCAATCCTTTTTTTAAAAAATTAAATTTAATGTTCTTGTTTCTGCCTGGTTTTACTTGCCAATTTTCAAAATGAAGAAAAAATTTAAATAAAATGCCTATTTAACATATTTGAAACGTAATTGAGTAATCTTTTGTTTAAATTATTAGTAAATTAATTAAAAAAATAAACAAAAATTTGCGGAATAAATATGTCGCCAACATATACGTTAATTATTGGGTTAGTTATAGTAATTATCGGAGGACTTTTATTACATCCTAAATGGGGGTTGTTAAAATTCTGGAAAAAAATACATAACAATTCGGAACGTGTACTTATAGAGGATGGGTTAAAACACCTTTTTGACAATGAATATAAAGGTACTACTTCTTCCTCGCAAAGTTTAGCCGGAACATTAAATATAACCGTAAATAAAGCATTTAATTTACTTGCCGGGCTGGAAAAAATGGGTTTGGTTAAATCTGTTAAAGATGAAGTACAACTTACCGATGAAGGTAGAAGTTATGCTCTGCGAATTATTAGAGTACATAGAATTTGGGAAAGGTATTTAGCTGATGAAACAAGTTTAATTGAATCCGAATGGCACCAGGAGGCTGAATACAGAGAACATAATCTTAGTTATGATGAAGCTAATAAGCTGGCTGCTCAAATAGGAAACCCGCTTTTTGACCCTCACGGAGATCCAATTCCATCTGTTGATGGACGTATTTTGGATAGGCAGGGGATATCATTAGGAAGTTTGGAAAAAGGGGAAATTGGATTTATAAGCCACATTGAAGATGAACCGACCGAAATATTTGCACAGATTATTGCACTTGGAATTTATCCCGGAATGCAGGTGAAAATAATTGAATTGAGTAATGAAAGAATAAGATTTACAGCTAATGGAGAAGACTGTGTTTTGGCTCCATCGTTTGCTCAGAATATAACAGTTGTTAAAGATTCAATTTCAAAAGTTAGGAAAAAATATAACACATTAAGCTCTCTAAATAAGGGAGATGAAGCCGTTGTTGCGGGAATATCACCGGCATGCCGCGGAATACAAAGAAGAAGATTAATGGATTTTGGCATTGTTCCGGGTACAAAAATACGTGCCGAGTTGGAAAGTTTAAGCGGAGATCCCCGCGGATATTATGTTAGAGGTACTACTGTTGCAATACGGAATAAACAGGCCGAGCATATTTATATTGAAAACAAATTAAGTGAGGCTTAGCATGGCGGATTTAAGTAAATGCGAAACTTGTCCGGCTCATAATTTAGGTAATCTGGTTAAACTTGGCATAGATATGGGCGACTTTGATTTTGTAGTTGCTCTTGCAGGCAATCCTAATACAGGGAAAAGCACAGTTTTTAATAGTTTAACAGGACTAAAACAACATACTGGCAATTGGCCCGGCAAAACCGTTTCGCGAGCTGAAGGCGGTTTTTTGTTTAGTGAAAAAAAGTTTAAAATAGTTGATTTACCGGGTACTTATTCACTTCTTTCTACAAGTACGGACGAAGAAGTTGCAAGAGATTTTATCTTATTCGGCCAACCTGATGTGACAGTTATTGTTGTTGACGCAACACGTTTGGAAAGAAATCTGAATTTAGTTTTACAGATTTTGGAGTTAACTGATAGAGCAGTGCTTTGCGTTAATTTAATAGATGAAGCAAAAAGACATAACTTAAAAATTGACCAAAGATCATTATCAAGAGATTTAGGAATTCCCGTTGTTTTAACTGCAGCAAGACAGAAAGTTGGTATTCCCGAGTTGCTTAGAAGTATCTATGAAGTTGCTACAGGTGCTTTTGTTTGCAAACCTAAGAGAATTAAGGGAATAAACGATAAAAAAATAAATGATGCAATAAACGAACTATCGGTAATGTTAGAAAAACAATATCCTAATTTGCCAAATTTAAGGTGGGTTGCTTTAAGACTGCTGGAAGGTGACCAAAGAATAATTGATGCTGTAAAAAGTAATGAACTTGGTGTACTTACAAAAATTGACCTGCTTCAAGAAAAAGCAAGTGATTTTTAGGAGATGGAATGGAAGATACAATTAATATTGAAATTTTAAATAGAGCAAATGAACTACGGCTGCAAATAGGCGAGGAATTGAATGATTCTGTTATGGAATCACTGTATCAGGAAGCTTCGTTGATTGCCGAAAAATCGGTAGAAATAGAAGGGAATAAAAAACAATATAGTTTAGATAGAAAAATTGATAAAATTGTTACAAGCAAATACTTGGGTTTTCCTATAATGTTTTTATTGTTAGCAATTGTGTTTTGGCTTACTATTGTTGGTGCTAATATTCCATCCGCATATATTGCCGCATTACTGGTTGATACTGTTCATCCGGCACTAAAACATATTTTTACAAGTTTTGGATTTCCGGTATGGTTTATTGGAGTAACAATTGACGGAGCTTATTTGGCGGCAGCTTGGGTAGTAAGTGTAATGCTTCCTCCAATGATGATATTTTTTCCTTTTTTTACATTGCTTGAAGATTTTGGATATTTACCCAGAGTTGCATTTAATATGGATAATTTGTTCCGTAAGGCAGGTGCACACGGAAAACAAGCATTAACAATGAGCATGGGATTTGGTTGTAATGCAGCCGGAGTTGTTGCAACAAGAATTATTGATAGTCCACGTGAAAGATTAATTGCTATAATTACAAATAACTTTTCGTTATGCAATGGAAGATGGCCCACGCAGATTTTAATTGCAACTATATTTATTGGTGGAGCGGTGCCTTCCTATATTGCCGGATTTGCTTCTGCCGGGGCTGTTGTTGGCGTAGCAATACTGGGAATTGTATTAAGTTTGGTGGTTTCGTGGGTCTTGTCTAACACGGTGCTAAAAGGTGAAGCTTCTGCCTTTACTTTGGAGCTGCCCCCTTATAGGCCTCCGCGTATTTTACAAACGTTATATACTTCATTAATAGATAGAACGTTATTTGTTTTGTGGCGGGCAGTTGTTTTTGCAGTGCCGGCCGGTATTGTAATTTGGCTTGCAGCTAACGTTACGTACAATAATATTAGTATTGGTGAATATTTTATTGATTGGTCAGATCCATTGGCGATTTTTCTTGGATTAAACGGGGTAATATTTCTGGCTTATATTATCGCAATTCCGGCTAATGAGATAGTAGTTCCTACAATATTAATGCTTACAGTTATGACAACAAATTTACATGGAGCAGGGTCGGGCGCAGGAGTATTGTTTGAAGTTAATTCAATTGAAGGGACGGCAAATATACTAAAAGCAGGCGGTTGGAATTTATTAACGGGAATTAATCTTATGCTGTTCAGTTTGATGCATAATCCTTGTTCGACAACAATTTATACAATTTTCAAAGAAACAAAATCGTTAAAATGGACTTTAGTTTCTACTTTTATGCCAATTGTGATGGGTTTGACGGTAACATTTTTTACTACTCAATTATGGAAATTATTTGTTAATAATTAACCGAGAAGCCAAACGAGTAATATATAAATTAAATATGTAGAAATAAAAAGCAAAATAATTTTAGAAGCTGCAATTAATACTTTTTGTGTGGTTGATTTTTGATGCGGTTTTTCTGCAAAATTATTAGGGTTCACCTTTCCATTTTTTTTGTTAGTTTGATTGGATTTTATAATTTTTTTGCCGTTTTCATACTGAAATTCTTTAGTTAGCGAACCATTTTTGTCGTAATGTTTGTTAATACCACTTCGTATACCTTCATTAAAACAAATTTCTTCTTTGATGTTTCCGTTTTTATGGAATATTTTTGTTAAACCGTGATCTTTCCCTTTTGAGTATTCTTTTTCGGCCATAAGTTCACCGGAAACGTAATAAAATTTAGAAAGTCCATCCGGTACTCCATTATTATAACTCCACTCACCTTTAATAGTGCCGCTTTTATAATAAGTAGATAGAATTCCTTCAATTTTTTCGTTTTGATTTGAAAACTTTTCTTTAAGTTCACCAGAATTGTAAAAAATTCGAACAGCCCCGTCTTTTTTGCCGTTATTATATGTTACTTCAGCTTTAGGTTCACCATCTTCGTAATAATATTTAACCACACCATCAATTACATTATTATGATAAATCATTGCCGATTTTAATATTCCGCTATCATAATAATTAAAAGCCGCACCTTCTTTACTATCGTCTAAATAAGTATATAATTCAGACAACGCACCATTTTTATGGTATATTTTGTATTCGCCGTTTAGTTTGCCCGCCCTATAATTTTTTAATTCATGTAATTGCCCGTTTTTGTAGAATAACTCTTCTATTCCTTCATATCGCATTTTATTACCTAAAAAATGTTTTTATAAAATAAAGCTAAATTAGTAAAAATAAAAGTAGAATCATTACATTTTACAAAAAATAAACACATCAATTAAAAAACAATAAAAATGCTATAACAATTAAAAGTAACAATACAGCTTTATTAAAGGATTTTGTGTTGATTTTATTAAACAAAAAATTCCCTAAATAAAACCCTCCTAAAACTAAAGGTAAATAATACAAAAAATTTAATACTATAAATGTTGATGTAATTCCCGAAATAATATGTGCGCTTACAATAATTATTGAACTAACAATAAAGTATCCGCTTATTGAGGATTTTAGTTTTATTTTGTTTTCAGAGATACAATAAAAATAAATTAAAATTGGTGGTCCGTTTATATTTAACGCGCCCCCTAATACCCCCGAAATAAGGCCGGAAAAATATCCCCAAAAGGGATTAAGTGCTTTTGGACTTGTAAATTTAAAAAATGAAATTAAAACAAAAATGATTATTATTACGGCAACTGCATATTTTAATATTTTTGCATCAACTATTAAGAGAATAAAAAGACCGATTGGTATACCGAAGGCGGCACCAATATAAAGATTTTTAAGTTCCTTAAAATTTATTTCTTTTTTTAATTTAATGACTAATAAAAAATTTATAACAAGTCCGAACAAAGCCACCAAAGCCACTACTGTTTTTAATTCAAAAAAAAATAAAAGAAAAGGTAGGGATATTAAAGAAAATCCGAAACCGGAAAAACTTTGAATAAATGCCGCAAAAAATATTATTAATCCAATTAGTATCAAATTAAAAATCATTAAAAGCATCCTTATATTAAAATGTGTCAATGGAAAACAACAATATTAATCAGGTACTTATTATAATATGTAATTATAAATATATTAAAATTTTTACTCAAATAATAAAATCTTTGGCGGTTTGTTAATCTTTTAGAATTATTATTGTAAATGAATTAACAAATTAAAATTAGGCAAAAAAAAAGCGTTAAATATTAAACGCTTTTTTTTGAAATCTATTTAATTAAAATACTTATTGTAAATCGAATTTAGCAATAAAACTTTATTTTAAACCTAACTAATCAACAGACGACAGTAAAAATTGATTGCCGATTTTTACAAAAGAAAATACTGAACTTAACGTTTGAGCTCCACTTTTGAATTGTACGGCTAATGTATAAATTTTGACGTCATTTTTTGCAGATGCTCCAAATTCTGCAAAAGCATTGGAGTCACTTATGTCAAGCAGGGCTTTAATTTTTTTCATGATACGTTTAACTTGATTCATGTCATCGTTGTTAGCAGCATTGTAAGCCTGTTTAAAATTCCTTGCCTGATCATCACCGGTATAAACTATTAATGTTGCTGCACCGGATAAATCCTTTGATTTACTTAGATCAAAAAGCTTTGTAACAGAAGTTTTAATTAATTGTTTTTCTGCATCGTCTTGAGCAAAGATATAATTGCTTAATGCTGCAAAAAAAACTAATGTTAATAAGACTGCTATTCTATTTCTCATTTTATTTACCTGTTAATGTTTAATTTTTTATACACTTACTGTATACTTTTTATATCAACTTTTTCTAAAATACTGCTTTTTTTAATAAAATACTACATAAAATCGTAAATTTATAAACTAAACAACAAACGGAGTGCCAAATACTAAAATGTAAAATGTTTAATTTGCTCCCCTTTAATCCCTATCTCTGTCATAGCTTCAATTCCAATTGTTAGATGTAAATCGACATATTTTTTAGTAACAAGTGCATCCGATTGAGAGGTTTTTATTCCATCAGGGAACATAGGTAAATCGGAAACAAGTAATAAAGCTCCGCGTGCAATTTGATTTGCATAACCGGTAATAAAAATAGTAGCGGTTTCCATATCTATACCAATTGCTCCAATTCTATTTAAATACTTTTTAAAGTCCTGATCATACTCCCACAATCGGCGGTTTGTAGTATAAACCACACCGGTTCTGTATTCAATCTTGTGTTTTAGAATAATATCGGAAACAAATTTGTGAACTTTAAAAGATGGCAGTGCCGGAACCTCAGGTGGAAAATAATCGTTGCTAGTTCCTTCTCCACGAATAGCAGCAGTCGGTAAAATAAAATGGCCTAATTCCGTAGACCGTTTAAGTCCACCGCATTTACCCAAAAATAAGATGCCTTTTGGCTCACGAGCAATTAATAAGTCCATTATGGTTGCAGCATTGGGGGAACCAATACCGAAATTAATAATACTTAATCCGCTATTGTTAGTTGCGGACTGCATTGGTTTTCCTTCACCGTTTACATTGCAATTAAACTTTTCGGCAAAATTAATTACATAATTATTAAAATTTGTTAATAAAAGATAATCTCCAAATTGGTCTATTTCGGTGCCTGTATATCTTGGAAGCCAATTTTTTGCAATTTCTAATTTTGTTTTCATAAGCTATTTGTTAAATTTTTGTTTAATGAATAAATCTGTTTTAACTGCTGCAATTGCCATTATATAACCGATTAATGAACCTATTAAAGCACCAAAAAATATATCGGAAGGGTAATGTACCCCTACATAAGGACGTGAAAATGCAACTAAAAAAGCTGCAATAAAAAGTACATATTTTAATTTTGGAAAAAATTTATAAAAGAAAACAGCAATAGCAAAATTATTTACTGCATGCGACGATGGGAACGAAAAGGAATCTGTTCGCCCAACCAAAAGATAAACATCAGATAAAGCATTACTTGGACGAATTCTACCCACAAAGTTTTTAATTAAATTACTACTTATTTGATCAGAAACAAGAATTACAAATAAAGATCCAATAGCAGCAACTTTTCCGGCTCTTCCTCCCTTCAAAAAGCAAATAAACCATAAAATAACATAGGTCAAATACCAGTTTTTAATATCGGTTATAAACGGGAAAAACTTATTGAAAAGCGGATTGGAAAGCGTATGATTAATAAAATAAAAAATTCCCACATCAATTGAATATAAAAAATCTACCATTTTTATCCTTTTTAAATTAAATAGTAATTTAATAATAATATATTTTAAAAACTTGATTTTTTTTAAGAATATGAATTTTAATGTTTTATAAGTTTGATATTTAAAATGCTTTATTTTGTGTTTTTTTCTATTTAAAGGATAAATATTAAAAATTTGACTAAACTTTTTTAACAGTATTTCGATAATAAGGTGTGAAGTTATAAATAAAATGGAATATTATAAATTACATGGAGGTATTTCATGGCTTTAACCATTAATTCAAATTTGGATACCCTTAGCCTTTCCCGCAACCTGGCGGAAATGAACAAAACCATTCAAGCGAGAAGTATAAAAATTTCAAATGGAATGAAAGTAAACAGTGCAATGAGCGATCCCAAAATATCTACAAAAAGTACAATTGATAGCGGAATATCAAAAAAGAAAGATTCGATGATATATAATGATTCCACAATAATTTCGAACACCAAGGATATTTTAGCAGTCGCCAATAATAGTTTATCAGGTGTTAATGATTTATTAAACAAAATTGGTGAGAAGATTTTTGCGGTAACTGATCCAGATGCAGATAAAACCATACTTAGTCAAGATATTTCGGATTTAGCAAAGCAGGTTGATAGTACTCTTAAAAATAGTTCATATAATGGTACTGCATTATTTTCATCCGGTGCCGGAAAAGGATTTGAAGTTAAATTTGGAACTAACGGTGAATCTATGAATTTCGATTTTGCAAAATCTATTGCATCCTCGGAAGATGGATACCAATCTAATTTCTCTTCCAGTCTTTCGAATCTTGTTAATATTTCATCGTCCTCGTTTGAAGTTGATTCCGAAGGGAAAAGTGGAATTAAAACGTTATCCGATTCGTTGGATACACTTAAAATCGCTGTAATGGAATCTTCAAATAAAATTCTAAGTAATAATGTAACCTTGGATGGAAAAGAAGCTACTGCTCGTCTACTAAGTTCAACTTCTATAATAAATGATTCAAAAATTACTGATGTTGATATGGCTTCCGACCAAATGATTTCAACAAAAGCTTCAATGCTGCAAAGTGTAGGTTCCGCAATGTTGGCTCAAGCAAATATGTCGTCTCAGATGCTTGTTAGTTTGTTTAGATAATTAATAAAAAGCTTTTTCTTTTATGAAAAAGCTTTTTATTTAGTAAAATAATAATGCCTTCTGTTTACCAATGTGTTTTTTAAGTGTTAGCCTTAATAATTTAATACCCATTATTATAATGAAACGAACCACGAAAATAATGATTTATTTCCCTCAAATAAATTAGTTTTATCCTGCAATAATTATTAATTGGTCAAAAATTATTTTATCGGATTGATTTTATTATAAGGAATGACTATTTTAAATAATTTGATGAAATAATTGACTTAAAATAGGAACAATTATTTTATTAGGAATTAAAAATCACTTTAATCTATGGTTCTTTTTTATTAAATTAGACAATAATGATTAGTGGAATTATATTTCCATTGGAATAAATAAATTAATCGAAGCAAAAATATTAGTTTTATGTGCTTAATTTATTATTTTTATTGATAAAACTTTTTCTTTTTAATTATTTTTATTAATATTGCTAAAGTTGTACGAAAAATTTTCGATAATTAGAGTAGAGATAAAAAATATATTGTATGGAAACATTCTATAAATAAATTTACATGGAGGTAGCACAATGGGATTTAGAGTAAACACAAACATCGATGCACTTAGTGCATACTACAATTTATCCAAGATCAATACTGATCTTACAAAATCACAATTAAGAATAGCTTCCGGTCAAAAGATTCAAAACGTATCGGATGATACTTCTGGTTTTAACGTTGGTAACGCGTTAAAAGGTAAAGTAAAAATCATGGAAGGTGCTCAAGGAAACATCTCGGCTGCTAAAGATCTTTTGGCTACCGGTGAAAGCAACCTTTTAGGTATCAACGACCTTTTAACCAAAATTGAAGGTAAACTTTCCGATGCTACCAACCCAACTGCTGATGCTACTGCTCTTAAAGATGATATTGCATCATTATCAAAAGAAATTGAATCCAAAATGAAGAGTACAAAATTCAACAATTCTACTTTGTTGTACTCAGCTGCAGGAAAAGGATTTGTTTTCCAGGTTGGAGAAGTTGGCGATACCTTAAAATTAGATTTTGCAGGAACATTGGCTTCTACCGGAAATGGATACGATACAAACTTCTCGGCAACATTATCAAGTTTTGTAAACGTTTCTACCTCGTATTTAACAAGTACTTCAGGTGGTGCAGGCGGATTAGTTGGTTTAACTTCTGCTTTAACATCACTAAAGAGTGCAGTATCTACTGCATTAGGTAAAATTGGTAACTTCTCGCAACGTTTGGATATTAAGGATGAAACCTTGGGTACTGCTATTTCTAATACTAAATCCAGCATAAGCAGAATTTACGATACTGATATGGCTTGGGAACAATTGAACTCAATGAGAGGAACTATCTTACAACAATCTGCAACCTCTATGTTTGCTCAATTAAATGCAGCTCCACAACAGGTTTTACAGTTAATGCAATAAAAATTGAATAATAGTTAATAGCTCTTCCTTAACGGGAAGAGCTTTTTATAAATAAACGGAAGACGAACATGCAACAGCGAGCATCATTCTTGTACGAGCGGAATAATAAAGCAAATGCTTATTTAACAAAAGAAATTTTGGAAGCTACACCGGAAAAGTTGTTATTAAAAATATATGACTTTGCTATTGTAAACTGCCAAAGAGGTGATTTAGAAAAAACAAATAAAGCAATTACTCAATTAATTAACGCTCTTAATTTTGAAGATGAAAAAGCACGAGAGATCTCAACCGGATTATTTAGATTATATCAGTTTGCTCAAGATCAGATGAGAAAAGGGAAATATGAAATTACCCTAAAGATACTAAGTGATTTACGCGAAGTTTGGGTAATTGTATTTAATAAAAATATGAGGTCATAAAATGAGTGTTAACCCGTTATCCAATTCGGGGATTCAACAAATTGTTAGCCAATATTCGCAAGTAGAATATAATAAAACTATAAGTCCTCTTGAAACCAGAAAAGCAAAATTTAATACGCTTTCTAGCACGTGGGGTGATTTAAGCTCAAAACTGGATGCATTTAAAACTGTTTTGGCGGACCTTAAAGTCTCCACTTCAAGTTCTTTATTCAATTCGAAGAAAGCCTCATTATCAACTAGTGATTATTTTACGGCTACTGCCGGAAAAACCGCCAATGCCGGTAACTATTCAATACGAGTTAACCAGCTGGCTAAAAGTGATCTACTTGTTTCGCAAAGTCTTGCTTTTACGGCTGATACTTATGATATTACTGATATGGCAGGCTCACATTCTATTAAAATGAAAAGTGGTGATTATACAAGTTATGTGGATGTAGAATTTGACGGCTCCGAGAATTATCAAACTTTAATGCAAAAACTAAGTACAGCAGTAAATACCGATAAAGCAGTTGTAAAATCTACAACAACAAATCAAGGCAATAATTTTACTGGTAAAGGTGAATTTATTGTAAATCTTAACGGAACGGAAAAAACAATAAGTTACGATTTTAATAATGCGTCATATAGTGATGTTGCTGCTAATCTTAAAACACAAATTGGTGATAATAGCGGTATTACAACTGAAGTAGACGGGACAACCGGACTATTAAAACTTACTGTGGATGATTCCGCAAAATATGTTTCAATTGAAAGTTCTAAAGACACAGCGGGTGTTCTTTCTTTTATGGGAATTGATGTTAAAAAAGAAAAGGCTGCATCTGCAATTAGTACTGCTTCATATTTTTCTCCATCAACAGGAAATACAAAGTTTTCGATTACTGCTGATAATACCGGTTATGATAACAGACTGATACTTGAAGATCTTTCCGGTTCTGCATTAAGCAAATTAGGATTAACATCTACTATCTTAAATAATCGTACATTAATTACCGGTGATGATAGTGCAGGATTTGTTTATACTTCAAACAGTACAACAGATAATCAGTTAAATGCCAAATTAAATTTTAACGGAATAAATATTCAAAGAAATACAAACAGTATTACGGATTTAGCAGCCGGTGTTACTTTTGCATTAACAAGTACAATGAAAGATACAGTAAATCCGGTTGATGTAACTGTTGCTAATGATGATACTACTATTTCAAATAAAATTAAGGATTTTATTAAACAATTTAATAGTGTTTATACAACAATTAAATACAATTCAACAACCGATACAACAACCCGTGGTGTATTTGTTGGGGATTCTACTGCTTCAAGTTTGTTGAGAAATTTAACTTCTTCAGCAATGGGAAAAGTGAATGGTGTAAGTGATTCACAGTTTTCGAGACTTTCAAGAATAGGAATTATATTTGATCCTGAATCGGGTTTAACTTTGAATGATGAAAGTTTACTTAATAATTCTATTTCAGACCATGGCGATAGTGTTGCGGCTTTGTTTTCCGCAACTGATGGTATAGCAACAAAATTACATGCAAATGTTAGTAACTACACGGGTTCAACAGGTGTTATTGCCAGTCTTAAAAACACTTATGATAATAGTCTTAAATATTTGACGGATAAAATTACTTCAACCCAATCAAGAATTGATACAAACGCAGAAAAACTGAGAAATAAGTATTATCAAATGCAGCAGCAGTATGCAACAATGATAAACAATCAAAATACTTTAAATTCTCTTATCGGTGGTTCATAAATGGATAGTAGGTTAACCACGGCAATATGTGAAATTAAAATGAATTTTGAAAAAATTGACCGGTGTCTGGATCATATGGAGGGGGAGGAGTATATCTCCAATAATGAAAAAATAACTAAATATTTATCGGAGATTAAGGGATATTATGAAATAATTAAAAAAGAATACCCCTTGGAAGTTGTTGAAAAAATAAAAAAAGAAATTAAGGAAATAACTAAACATATTGACAAAAAATTCGATAATATAATTAGAATAAAAAATATTGAGCTGCAAGAATTTAGTAAAGAAATTCGTGCATTGGAAAATCAAAAAAAAATAGTTAATTACAGGTGAAAGAAATGGATATTAAAAGCGTAAATTCGCAATTAAATACATTTGCAAAAACATATACTAATCCTCCGGAACAGACACAGGCTGTGTCAGCAAAAAATATTCAAGTTACTGATAAATTAGAAATATCTAAAGAGGCCAGAGTGCTGCAATCAAAAGATATTACTGCAAAAGATTATTCTAAAATTCATGAAAAAATAAGTAGTGGATTTTATAATTCAAAAGATGTTTTAGCAAAAACATCTGAAGCAATTTTAAATGATATCAACAAAAATTAATGTTGATATCATTTCCTTTCTAAACAAAACTCTTCATTTAAATAAAAACATAAATAAAACTTCAATTATTTGCAAGTTTTTAACAAATTAATTAATATACATAAATTGATTTTATAAAAAAATATAAATTACGGGGAATATATTGACCGGGGATATTCAAAGTAATAAATTACTTGTTTTAGGCAAACTTACTGCAAGTTTAGCTCATGAAATAAGAAATCCCTTATCTGCGCTTAAGTTAAACCTTGATTATTTAATTTTATGCAAGGATGAACTTAATTCCGAACTTATTGAAAGTATTGAAGCTTGCAAAGAAGCATCTGAAAGAATTCAAATCTTAATGGAAAACACACTTGACTTTTCGCGTCGTTCGACAAAAGAAGTCAATTACCATTCAATTGGGGATATTTTACAACAGGCAATTTCGTTAATTGATGGTGAAGCAAAAAGGAAAAACATTTTAATAAATTTAATTTGTCAAACACCTGTACCGCATATTAATGTTAATAAAAATAAGATTTTGCAAGTATTTGTCAATTTAATTCATAATGCAATTGAAGCAAGTTTTATGAACAGTAAAATTGACATAAAAATCAGTTTTGATGATAAAAACGTATTATTTGAAATTAGAGATTATGGTGTTGGAATAAAAGATGAGGATAAAATAAAAATCTTCAGTGATTTTTATACCAGTAAAGCGCATGGAACCGGATTAGGACTTAGCGTTTGTAAAATGCTGCTTGATGAATGTGATGCGGAATTAAATTTTGAAAGTAATGAAGGAAAAGGAAGTAGGTTTTTTATAATATTTCCACATAAAAAAATTGAGGAAAATGAATGAAGCCACGTATATTGATAATTGATGACGACAATTTGATTTGTTTATCACTTAAAAAAATACTTGTTAAATTGGATTATGAAGTTGAACTATGTATGGATGGAGGAAAAGTTTTTGACGTTGTTGAACTGACTAATCCGGACATAATACTTCTTGATATTTATTTGACTTCTCATAATGGACTTGATATATTAAAAGATTTGCAAAAAAAATATTCTGATATTCCTGTTGTAATGATTACTGCATATAGTGATGTTAGAATTGCTGTTACGGCAATGAAAACAGGGGCATACGATTTTTTGTTAAAACCAATTGATCTTGAACAATTAAATTTTGTATTGGACAAATGCGTAAATCATCTTAAATTAAAAAGGGAAGTCGAAACATTACGTTCAATAGTTGGCAGTGATACAGTAAGCAGAGAAACTTTTGGAAAAAGCAAACTGATACAAAAATTACTAAAAGAAGTAGATAAACTTGCTGAAAGCGGCGATACAACAATATTAATTGAGGGAGAAAGCGGAACCGGTAAAGAAGTTTTAGCAAAATACATTCATCAAATCAGTCCAAGGAAAAATAAAGTATTTATCTCAATAAATTGTGGCTCAATTCCCAAGGAATTGGCTGAAAGTGAGCTTTTTGGCCATGAAAAAGGAGCTTTTACCGGAGCTTCACAAAAAACGAAGCTTGGCAAATTTGAGCTTGCTGAAGGTGGAACAATATTATTAGATGAAATAGGTGAATTGAGTTTTGAAATGCAGGTAAAACTGCTTAGAGTGCTTCAGGAACGCAAATTTTACAGATTGGGAGGAGAAAAGGAAGTAACTGTAAATGTTAGAGTTTTAGCGGCCACCAATAAAAATTTAGAAGAAGAAGTTAAAAAAGGTAATTTTAGAGAAGATTTGTTTTACAGAATTAATGTGGCTAAAGTTACAATTCCTCCTTTGCGCGAAAGGAAAGAAGACATTCCTGTTTTAGCATATACATTTATTGACGAATTTTCTGCGAAATTTAATAAGCAAATAATTGAAGTTGAAGAACCTGTTTTGAATTTATTAAAAATGCAAAATTGGAAAGGTAATGTAAGGGAACTTAGAAATGCCTTTGAAAGGGCTATGTTAATGTTAGACGGTAATAGATTAAAGGAAAGCCACTTTAGCTTTTTAAACAGTTCAAAAGAGGAAATTAAACAAAGTAATGCATTTGTTTTACAAATACCTAACGAGGGAATTGCAATAGATGTAGTATTAAAAACACTAATTCAAAAAACATTGGAAATTACAAAAGGCAATCAGGTTAGAGCTGCTAAGGTTTTAGGATTATCACGATCTAAGTTGAGATATAGAATGGAACAATTAAATATTGAAGTCACTAAACAAATCCAATAAAATTTCGATTATTAATTTTAGAAAGAAAAAAATCTTTAAAAATGAAAATTTTTACAGATAAATAAATAATAAATTTGTATTTTGTAATTAATATATCAAAAAAAGGTTTTAAAATAGGTAGGACAATATGGAAGACTATTCAAAAGAAATTAGCGATGCAATTGAAGGGCTAAAATCCATTGATCCACAAATTAGAAGAAGTGCAGTCGAGAGTATCAGTTTTAATCAAAACTTACCGGCAACTGTAATTAAACTTCTTGCAAGCCGATTAGCCGATTCTGATAAAGGAGTACGCGATTCCGTTTCTTTTGCTTTAATTAATTTGGAAAACCCGGAAATAGGCTCACTTATAGTGCCTTTTATCTCATCAAATGATATTTCGATAAGAAATCTTGCAGGCGAAGTTTTACTTAAAAAAGGGACAGTTGTTATTGATTCGATGGTAGATTATTTGGATAAAGGTGATGATGACGATAAGAAGTTTATTATTGATATACTTGGATTAATTGGTGATCCTGGGCCGGCAGAGAAATTTTTGGAAATATTATATAAAACCGAAAATGAAAATGTTGTATTGGCTTGTATTGAGGCCATTGGTAATATTAAATATGAAAAAGCAGTACCGGAAATAATTAAATTTTATGAAGTCAGTGAACTATTCAGCCCTACAATTATCGAAGCTTTAGGAAAAATAGGTTCATCGGAAGCTTTACAATTTATTATGAAAAAATTTCACGAAGTAGATGAACTTACAAAATTTTCAATGATAGAAAGTATTGGTTTGATAGGAAATGAAGAGTCGTTCTTTTTGCTTATTTCCGATTTACGAAATTTAAATGGTCCCACAGCATGGGCTGCAGTAGAATCATTAAATATGCTTAAAGATAAACTAAATTTAGATGTACCATTTGACGAGCATATGAAAAATTCTGTTTTAAAAACTTTAATTGAAGGTGATGTAAGATTTAAGAGAGCTGCATCCAATTTAATTTCTGTTTTTAACGACAAAGAAATAATTGATGCCTGTTTAAGAATATACGGCGAAGATTACGAAATTAACGATAATATAAAAGCAAAATTTATTGAAAAACCTAAAGCACTTTATACTAAATTAAGTGATTATTTAAAAAAATCGCCTAGTAATTTTAAAGCTTTAATTGAACTATTTAAGGAAGTTGTAGAAATTGAGGGCGGAAATTGTTTAAGAGATCTTACGCAAATAGAGTTTTATAATTTGTGTGATGTGTTTACCGCCGGCTTAGAAAATCCGGACGAGGAAATTAGGAGAAGTTGTATTGAAATGTTGTTTTTCTTAAATGCCGATACAGCATTTATGTTTATTGATACAATGATTAATGATAACGATTTTTGGAATAAAATTCGCTTATTAGAGATATTGGAATATTTTGATGATCCAAGAGGTAAAGAAGCAATTCAAAAGCTAACTCAAGATACTGAAGAGATGGTTAGTGAAAAAGCAAAAAATTTATTAGCTTCTAAAGAATAATAATATTAGAAATAGGTAATACTATGATGAATCAATTTTCAAATTCTTCAACAAATAAACCGTTCCCACAATTTAATTTTGGACTTTCCTCCAAAGCCGAAGTTAAATTATCCGATCAAGCGTTTGAAGAATGGCGAAAATATATATACGACTTGTGCGGGATATATTTTCAGGATAATAAAAAGTACTTATTAGAAAGCCGGTTACAGAAAAGAATTAATTTTTTGGGGATTGATACATTTGAAAAATATTTGGAATATGTGAAATATAATTCAAACCGGGATGCAGAGTTAAAATATTTATATGAAGTAATAACAATAAACGAAACATTCTTTTTTAGAAATCAACCTCAATTGGATGCGCTTGTAACAACAGTAGTTCCACAAATATTAAGCTCGCCATATAAAGCAAACAAAAATAAATTGCGTATATGGTCTGCCGCTTCATCTTCAGGAGAAGAAGCCTATTCAACGGCAATGATCTTGAATGAACTTATTAAACCGAAATATCCTGCACTTTCTATAGAAATTGTAGGTACCGATATTAATTATCAAGTTGTTGAAACGGCTAAAAGCGGTATATTTAAGGAATATTCAATAAGAAATACTCCTGCATATTATTTGAAGAAATATTTTAAAACATCCGGCAATACATTTGAAGTCGACCAAAATATAAAGCGGATGGTAAGCTTCAAACTTTTGAACTTATATGATGATTTGAATATGCGTGCCATGACAAATTTTGATATAATTTTTTGTGCAAATGTTTTAATTTATTTTGATCTCAAATCAAAGATTAAAGTTGTTTCACATTTATATAATTCATTAAATAGGGATGGTTATTTATTTATTGGATATTCGGAAACATTGCATGGAATTTCTAAAGCATTTAAGCTTATAAGTTTTCCAAAAACTATTGGATATAAAAAGGAGTAATTAATTCATGAAAAAAGTGATTATGATAGCTGATGATTCACCCACTATAAGGAAATTTGTTACATTTTCATTGACTATGCATGGCTTTGAAGTAGTATCTGCAATTGATGGAATGGAAGCTATGGAACTTTTGCCGCTGCATAATGTGGATTTAGTAATAACGGATTTAAACATGCCAAATATGGATGGATTTGAGCTTATAAAAGCAATTAGACAAAATGATGATTATAAAGATATTCCGATAATCATTTTATCCTCTTTGGCCGGAAGTGAAGAGATTGAAAGAGGTATGAGTTCAGGAGCAAATTCTTACATGGTAAAACCTTTTGATCCTAAAAGAATTCAATACGAAGTAGCTAAATATTTAAATTAACGGAGATTTTATGGATTTGAAATTTTTAGTGGTGGATGATTCTGTAACCATGCGTAGAATTGTAATTAATTCATTACGAAATCTTGGTTATGCAAATTATGTTGAAGCTGCCGACGGATCAGATGCACTATTAAAATTAGGTGCCGATCCTTCAATAAGTTTTGTTATTACGGATTGGAATATGCCGGTTTTGTCTGGCTTGGAACTTACAAGAGCAATTAGATCGGATCCGAATTTAGAAAAATTGCCAATATTAATGGTTACAACAAGAGGTGTAAAAGAAGATATAGTTGAAGCTCTTCAAGCTAGAGTTAATAATTATGTTATTAAGCCTTTTACTCCACAGATATTGAAAGAAAAAATCGAATCAATTTTAGCTAATTATTAGAGGCTTAAATGCAAAAAGTAGGCGGAAATATGTCGGAAGTTTTCTCGAAATTAAATGACTTAAAAAATGTATTTAAGTTTGGAGAGAAGATTGTTCCTATTATCCAAAGTTTAATAGAATTTATGAAAGAGATTGTACCTCTAATCGAAAATATTAATTCTTCGATATCCGAGAGTACGGCTCAGATGCCAAAAGCTGCAAACCAAATAAATAATGTTACTTCGCAAACCGAGATGGCAACAACTGAAATTTTGGATATGGTTGATAGAATAACTAATCAAATTATGGAAGTTGAAACTGTTTTTTCATCTTTTGCAGCCGGAGAACAAAGAAGAATTGAAATTAAAGAAATAGTAAAACAGAAATATGGCCATGATACTGAACTAATGGGGTTATTAAAAGAATATTTAGATAATACTGATTATAATACTGCATCTAATCAAGTAAAAGAAATTTTGGCCCAAACAAATAACGATATTTTCCAGATTACTATATCATTACAGGTACAAGATATTACTACTCAACAACTGGCTGCTGTAAATCATTTAATTGATTCGGTTAATCATAAATTAAGTTCGTTAATTAAAGAAATAGACCAGTCGGATATTAAGGAAGATATTAAAATTATTCAAATTGAAGTTCCTGAAGGTTCAAATTTTGATCCTAATGCAGTATATGACAAATCCGAGAAACGCCAGCAAAATGTAGATAAAATTATATCGGAACAAAAACAACAAGCTTCGCAAGAAGAAATTGATAAATTATTCTCATAAATTATGAATACAGAAGATTATTCGTTATTAAATGATCCTGAAATGAAGGAAATTTTTGATAGTTTCGTAGTTGAAACTCGTGAAATTTTGGATTCATTGGATCTAGATCTGGTGGAATTGGAAAACAGACCGGATGACAAAGATTTATTAAATCAAATATTCCGTTCGTTCCATACAATAAAAGGAACAGCAGGTTTTTTGGGCCTTGTTAAATTACAGCGTGTTACACATCGATGCGAAGATATTTTAAATAAGCTTCGAAAAGGTGATGCTGTTTTAACAGACGATATTATTGAAGGTATATTAGGAGCATTTGACACAATTAAGTTGTTATTAAGTGTTATATGCGATAGTAAAAATGAAGATTTGGAAATTGAGAATATTGTGGCTCAGCTTGATAATATAGTTTTACGTTTAGAAAGCGGACAACCAATTCCTGTCAAAAAAGTTGAACCACCTAAAGTTGAAAAAAAACAGGAAGAGCCTAAAGTAGATATTAAAAAAGAAGAAATAATAAATGATTCTAAAAATATCGATTTGGAATCTGAATCGGAGGGTGAAGTAGAAGAAGAGGAAGATTTTTCGGAACCACTTTTAGAGATTAAAAACATTGCCCCTAAAATTGAAATTGTTACAGAAAAAACAGCTGCGGAAAATGAAGCTGCTGCTAAAATAGCCGAACAAAAAAGCTCGGCAGCAAAAAAAGGCGATAATTCAATTAGAGTTGATGTTGAAAGATTGGATTCGTTGTTAAACTTGGTTTCGGAATTAGTATTAGGCAGAAACAGTTTAACTCAAATTAGTAACGAAATATCAACCGAATATGAAGGAACAAAAATAGCACGGGATTTAGCAGAAACTACCCGTAATATAGATTTAATGACAACCGATTTACATTTAGCCATTATGAAAACCAGAATGGTTAAAATAGGTAAAGTGTTTAATCGTTTTCCTCGTTTATTAAGAGATTTAAGCAAAGAGATGGGGAAACAAGTTCAATTGATAATTAAAGGCGAAGAAACTGAACTTGATAAAACCTTGATTGATGAAATTTATGATCCTATGGTGCATTTAATTAGGAATGCTATTGATCATGGTGTTGAATCGCCCGATAAAAGAGAAAAATTAGGGAAAGATAAAACAGGTACTGTTATTCTTGCTGCCGAACATGAAGGTAATAATATCCTTATTACAATTGAAGATGACGGCGGTGGTATTGATACCGAAAAATTAAAGGAAAAAGCTGTTAGCAAAGGATTGATGACTAAAGAAGCTGCTGCTGAACTATCCAAGCAGGATGCTTTAGGAATAATTTTTTATCCTGGATTTTCAACTGCCGAAGTGGTTACTAATGTTTCCGGCAGAGGCGTTGGCATGGATGTGGTTAAAACTAACGTTGCCAAATTACGCGGAATTATTAATATTATTTCCGAGGTTAACAAAGGAACAAAATTTGTAATTAAACTTCCTTTAACTCTTGCAATTATTCAAGGCCTTTATGTTGAAATAAATAAAGAAATAATAGTAATTCCGTTAAGTTCGGTTATTGAAGTTGTTCGAGTTCCAAACAATCAAATTTATCATGTAAATAAAGTAGATTGTATTAAACTACGCGACAATGTTCTTCCTTTAATTGATATTAGCGATGTCCTTTATAATAAAAAAATGATAAATCAAAAAGGCTGGCAATATATAGTTATTGTAGGAATAGCAGAAAAACGTTATGGTATAAAGGTTGATCATCTTATAGGTCAAAAAGAAGTTGTTATTAAAACTCTTGGTAATTATCTTGGTAATGTAGAAGGTGTTTCAGGTTCTACAATTATGGGAGATGGTACTGTAGTTATGATAGTTGATATTGCAGAGATGATTCATAAACTGACGGATTAAAATTGGATAAAATTAAAGCTGTTATTGTTGATGATTCTGCATTTATGCGGAAGTCGTTGTCCATTATGATTGGTTCTGATGTTGAAATTGAGATAGTTGGAACTGCAAAAAATGGATTGGAAGGTTATAATATGGTTAAAGCTCTTAAGCCGGATATTGTAACCCTTGATATTGAAATGCCTGTTATGGATGGCCTTACATCTTTAAAAAAGATTATGGCCGATTGTCCAACCTCAGTAATTATGGTAAGTTCCTTAACAACAGAGGGTGCAGAAGCAACTATTCAGGCACTGGAACTTGGAGCAGTTGATTTTATTCCTAAAGAGATGTCATTTGTTAGTGTTAACATTGTTAACATTAAAGAAGAGCTTATAAAAAAAATTAAAGCCATTGTTAAACAAAAAAAATTACAATCCCGACTTGAAAAACTTCAAAAACTTGGCGATAAAAACAAAGTTGTAGTGCCTCAAAGTAAAGCTTCTTTATTTGTTCCCAAAATTGGTTATAAAGCAATTGGACTTGGAATTTCGACCGGCGGCCCCTTATCGTTACAAAAGGTTATTCCATTTATTAATGATAAGATTAATGCTCCTATTTTTATTGTTCAGCACATGCCTCCTAAATTTACTAAATCATTGGCGGAAAGATTAAATTCGTTGTCGCCAATTTCGGTTAAAGAAGCCGAAAATAATGAAGTTGTTAAAAAAAGCTGGGTTTATTTAGCTCCCGGTGGTTATCATATGACTGTAATAAAAAACGGGTCGGGTGATGCTGTAATTAATATTTCAGATAGGCCTTCAGATACATTGCATCGACCTTGTGTGGATGTTATGATGCGTTCACTTATTAAAGTTTATGGCAAACAAACACTTGGTGTAATTATGACCGGTATGGGAAAAGACGGGTATGAAGCTGTTAAAGATTTAAAAGGTCTAGGCGGATATTGTATTGCGCAATCCGAAGAGACATGTGTGGTTTACGGAATGCCCAAAGCCATTGTTGATGCCGGTTATGCAGACGCAATTGTACCATTAGAAAAAATTTATGAAACAATAAATAAGGCTCTTTAAGATGGAAGACGAATTTAAAGAAACCATATTTAGAGAGATTTCGTATCGCGATTTGGATGCAAATGGAAATGTTATCAAAAGTGACAAGGCCAAAATAATTGGACTGGCAAAAATATCAGTTGAAGAAGACAGTCATGGCGGTGTTAAATTAATTTTAAAAAAAGATGCAAATGATAACATTAAGGAAATAAAATTTGTATGTTCTTGCGGTGAAACGAAATCTGTAATTTTAGATTATACTGAAGAATAATTAACAATTGGTGAACTTTAGCCAACTGTTTAATTAAACATCCATATTCTTCAAGTTATTAACTACTTTATTATTGATTACTGGCTTGAAAAGGATAAAAATTAAAAAGAATATTATGATTAATATTCTTTTTTTTAATCAACCCTAAAACAAACCCAAACAAATAATTATCCTAATTAGTGTTTCCCCAAAACCACATAATATATTATATAATAACATTTTATTGGAAATAAAACCCGCATAAAGTGCAAAGTAATATGCCGATTTTTGATTATTTGATGCATTTGGCGGGTTAAAATTCATGGGACTTTAATAAATTATTTAATCCAAACGTCTAAAATTTGCCAAATATTTTGTCGGATTAATCAGAAGAGGTTAATTGTTAAGGATAATGAGCAACTATTTGGTGAATATTTTGGGTAAATAAATACCGATTATAATATATTTGCAAATATCAGTTCCGCAATGCGGGAGCGAAATGTTTATAGAAAATAAATCCTCGTCAATATCGGTTTTAGCTCCAGTGGAGCGACATTATAGCATCTGTATATTATTGTATTACAACGGTTTAATGTATATTAAGTGTCGCCCCTATGGGGCTTGTATTTGTGGGCTGGTTGATTTATCTATAAATATTTCACCACTCTGTGGTTGATATATCTTTGTCTGCACATATCACAAGTTAATGAGGTCTTGTCAAATTAGGATATAAAGAAATAAGGATACTTAAAAATGAAAAGGATTTGTGTAAATAAACAAATCTATTAACAAATTTAACTTAATGAGGAAACTCTAATTAATCATTAGAAACATAATTATAACACTTTCTGTTTTTAAAAAAACAGTTAAACTATTATAAACCCGGATTTTGCAATAGAAAGCACTAGGATTCATATTCTAAATCACCTAAGCTAAGAAGTGAGGAGAAGAATAAGGGCTAAAGCCGGATATATTTGTTCTGTAAGCCTCCAGCATAAAAAGACCGTGTTAAAATTGGGGAATGAAACATTTTTTTTTATAATTTTTCATTGTCGTCCACTATTTTTATGCTTGGGTTAAAACCCAATATTTTCTTTTTCCAAGCCCCCAGCTTAAAGAGATTGTGTGAAATTTTTAAAAAAACGAACTCACCTCTTAATCTCCTCTCTTAAAAAAGAGGAGACACAAATCCTTGCAACTCATTGTTACATTTGATATTACAATAACTCCACCCTTATTTTTAAGAGTAGAGTTTGTTCCGCAAAGTGGTAGGGTTGGGGGCAATGTTGTCAACTTAAACAAATTACTCCATTTTATGCAACCCCACTATAGGGGGTTGAAACCGGTTTTAATGGTTCCGCGGTCTAATGATATGTAAGACTTTCAGCGTTATTACGCAATAAATTGATTTTCAGTATTTATATTTCTATTTGGATTAAAGGATTATATTAAAAAACCCCGAATGGGGTTTCATATCAGTAGCCTGAACGCTAAAAAAAGAACCATAACCCCGTAAGTGGGTAACATTGTAAAAATGAAGAATAGATAATCCTTAAGTTGACAACATTGGGGTTGGCGGTAAGATCCGAAGTGCAATATTTTAACTTTTGAAACAACCTAGCCACCCTTGAACCAATTCTTCCCAATTCTTAATTTCGGATGACTGATTTGGTCTAAATATTAGCAAATTATTTGTGTAAAAAGGATACTAAATGAACCAAGTAAAAAAATTGGCATTTGGTTTGTAATAATATAAAAAAAAGTAGGTGAAAAGATGTTAACTGATAATCCGAGTATATTTGAGCAGTATTTGAATTACAGCAGTGTAAAGAATAAATTAATTTCTAAAAACATTGCAAATATTGGTACATTAAATTATCAGCGTGAAGATGTTTCCTTTGACAATTATTTAAAAACAGAAACTCAAAATCAACTTAAAGTTACTGATGGCAGACAAATTAATTTTGTGACAGATAAAAGTATAGATCCAAATAACGAAGGAATTGTAAAAGATACAAACCCTGAATTGGAATCAAATTTTAATAATGTGGATATAGATAAAGAAATGGCTGATATGGCCCAAAATTCAATAATGTTTAGATTTGCATCCCGGAAAGTAGGAAATTATTATAAAAATTTACAATCAATAATCAGTAAGGTACGATAATGGAAATAGGTGGAAATTTTAGAGCTTTTGATATTAGCGCAGCCGGAATGAAATTACAAAAGAAAAAATTGGATTTAATTTCGGAAAATATTGCTAATTCGAATACTACAAAAACATCAACCGGTTTACCTTACAAACGGAAAACCCTACAGATTGAACAACCAAATTCTTTAGGGCGGGCAATTGAAAATATGGATGCCGGCGGTATGATGAATATCACAGAACCTGGTCATTTTCCATTGACACCAGGAATTAAAGGTAATAAAAGCAAGTATGATGAAATAAATATGAATGTGATTACAGATAACACACCCGGCGATAAAGTGTATATGCCGGACCATCCGGATTCAAACTCCGAAGGTTATTTGGAAATGCCTAATATAAATATTGTTACTGAAATGGTTGATATGGTAGCAGCAACAAGAAGTTATGAAGCAAATCTTACTGCATTTAGTGCATCAAAACAGTTAGCAAAAGATTCATTGGAGATTTAATATGAGAATAACATCAAATACAGTTGGTAATTACAATCCTTACAGTATAAATAATTCAAAATCTGTAAGTGAGTTGAAAAATTCTCAAACTACTGACACCAGTACAAAAGTTACAAAAGAAGAAAAGGAATTTTTTTCAAAAATGTATCCTGAAAACCAACCCGAGATAATAGATTATCATTATTATCAGAGAAGTGGAAAAATGTCCGGTGTATCGGTAGGTTCATTATTTGATAGAAGAGGTTAATATGGATCTTCAAGGTTTAACTAAAATAGCCAGTAGTCTAACTTCGCTGCAAAAACCGGGTGGATTAAATCCCATGCGGGGTGCAGGTTTTGACAATATGTTTGCAAACATGATGGAAAATACAGGCAGCTTGGGTGATATCGGTAAATTAGGCGACATTGGCAGTATAAATGATATTTACAATAATGATCAAAACACAACCAAAGTTTCTGCAATGACTTCTAATAATCAAGGTATGCCAAACTTTGATAATCTGGTTGGTGACTTTTTTAACCAGGTCAATCAGCAGCAATTTAGTTCGCACAATTTAGCAGAAAGATTTGTTAAAGGAGAAGATGTTGAACTTCATGAAGTAATGATTGCCGGAGAAAAAGCAAAAACAAGTTTAGATTTATTAGTTGAAATAAGAAACAAAACAATTGATATGTATCGCGAATTAACGAGATTACAAGGATAATGGAAAATAAAAAAACAAACGTCAGTGCCATGCTTGGCATATTTAACAAACTTTCAATTCAACAACGCATGCTGATTGGAGGAGTACTAGTAGTAACTTTAGTATTGTTAGGGTTTGTGGTTTTTATTTTTAACGAGCCCTCATACTCAACGTTATTTACTAATTTAGCTCCCGAAGATGCTAATAAAATTATTGAAGTGTTAAATGCACAAAAAGTACCATATACTTTAGAGGATGGCGGTGCAACTATAAAGGTGCCAAAAGATAAAGTATATGAAATGCGTTTAACAGCTGCCGGAAAAGGTATTCCGAGTTCAGGAATTGTTGGTTACGAGATATTTGACCAAAACCTGATGGGTATGAGCGAATTTATGCAGAAGCTCAATTTTAAAAGAGCTTTGGAAGGAGAGCTTTCGCGTACTATTATGGAACAAAATGGAATTGAAGGCGTTCGGGTGCATATAGTATTTCCTGAAAAAAGTTTATTTAAAGAGGAAGAAAGACCTCCGACAGCTTCTGTGGTACTAAAATTAAATTCCGGTTTTACTTTAAATCAACAAAACATTGTGGCAATATCTAATTTAGTTTCAAGTAGTGTTGAGGGTTTGGAAACAAGTAAAGTAACAATTATTGACACAAGAGGTAGATTATTATCTAAAAACGAAGATGAAAATTCTTTAACTTATGTAAGTAATAAACAATACGAAATTAAATCGGCAATAGAAAATTATTTAGCTAATAAAGCACAAACAATTCTTGATAATGTACTTGGTTATGGAAATTCAATTGTTAAAGTTAATGTAGATCTTGATTTTAATCAAGTTGAAAAAACTATGGAAACTTACGATCCTGAATCGCAGGTGGCAGTTTCCGAACAAAGTGTAAAACAGAATACCGGCGGTAAAAATGCAGGAGATTCGACAGGAACAACATCAGAAAACTCGACAACAAACTATGAAATCAGCAAAACAATAGAACGTGTAATTGAAGGAGCCGGAAATATTAAACGTGTTACTCTTGCAGCGGTAATAAATGGAATAACAAGAGAAGTAAAGACCGGAGATAAGGTAGAAAAAATTATTGAACCAAGACCTGAAGCACAATTGACGAAATTGGAACAAATAATTAAACAATCTGTTGGAATTAATGAAACAAGGAACGATATTGTAACCTGTGAAAGTATTCCTTTTGAAACTCGTTTAGAGGACGATTCACAATTGACTGCAACCTCAAGTTTTAATATTGAGGAATGGTCAAATATAATAATGTTGTTTGTTGCAGTAGGAGCATCATTATTTATATTAAAAGGATTAATGAAAAAATTAAAAAACGAAAAAATATTGGTTGGTACAGTAAGTTATAGAGATGAAGCAGTAGGTGATTTAACTGCCGGTGGAGAATCAAGTGGTGGCAGCGGACTTCCACAACTAAGCAGCGGAAGCCCTAAGAAGAAACAAATGTTGGATATAGGAGATATAGAAGACGAAATTACTGATGCAGCAACAGAAAAACGTGTAAGACAAGATAAAATTGTTCATTATGCGGTAAAAAATCCAACTGAAGCAGCAAAACTAATAAATTCATGGTTAAGAGAAGATGAGTACTAAAACTAAAAATCTTGCAAGAAAAGATTTAACGGTAAATGATCTCACCGGAGTGCAAAAATCCGCACTTCTGATGATTGCTCTGAATGTTGAAACAGCATCAATTTTGTTTAAACATTTAGATCCGATGGATGTTGAAGCAATATCTGCAGAGATATCCCAAGTAAGAAATGTACCATCTCATGTAGTTGATCAGGTTTTAACTGATTATTACGCTTTAATTACTGCTCAAGAATACGTGGTTGAAGGTGGTATTGATTATGCTCAACAAGTACTGGAAAAATCCTTCGGTTTAGCAAAAGCCATGGAAATTATTGAAAAAGTTAAAAACATAACCACATTACGTGGTTTTGATGTGCTAAAAAAGGCAGACTCTACTCAATTAGTGAATTTTTTGAATAAGGAGCATCCTCAAACAATAGCATTGATTTTATCGCATCTTAATCCCGATCAAACAGCGGAAGCATTAAAAGAGCTTTCGGACGAAATGCGTGCCGAAGTTGTGTTTAGAATAGCAACTCTTGGAAAGATTTCACCTCAAACGCTAAAACAAATAGAAAAAGTTGTTGACGAATTAGCCGGGTTCTCAATGAATCAATCCATGAGTAAATTGGGAGGCCCCAAAAGTGTTGCTACAATATTAAACAGAACTAATGTTACGTTAAGCAAGGATATTATTGCCGGAATTGAAGAAAAAGATCCCGAGGTTGCGGCTGAAATAAAACGCTTAATGTTCTTATTTGAAGATATTATTCATTTGCAAGATAGAGATATTCAAAGAATTCTTAAAGAAGTTGATAGAAAAGATTTAAGTTTTGCATTAAAAATAGCAGACGAAAAAGTACAGAGTAAAATTTACGCAAATATGTCGGAACGTGCTGCTGATTTATTAAAAGAAGAATTGCAATATATGGGTCCTGTTAAACTGAAAGAAGTTGAATCAGCTCAAGCAAGAATAGTAGATACTATTAAACAACTTGAAGAGCAAGAAGAGATTACAATAAGTTTCAGAGGCGGATCAGAGGAAGTTTATGTCTAATGTTATTAAAGTTGGTAATTCAGGACGCGGATTAAAAGCATTAGTACCGGGTACCCTTAATAATGATAAGGATATAAATGAAATATATAAAGAAGAAGAGAATAAATTAAAAAAAGAGCTTGAGAAATATTTTCAGCAAGGTTTTGATGAAGGATTTGAAGCTGCTAGATCGCAGCTGGAGCAAGAGTATACCGATCAAATTTTAGCAAAATCGGAAGAGTTTTATTCTATTTTATCCGGAATTGAAGAAAGACTTCAATCGTACGAAAAATCGTTTGAAAGTATTGTTATTGCGGTATCCGGAAAAATTGCGCAGAAAATATTAAATAGAGAAATAGAAAACAAATCAATAATTGAGAGTACATTAAAAAATGCAGTAGGAAAAGTATTAGGTGCAAATGGAATAGTACTAAGAATAAATCCATCCGATTATGATTTGTTAAATGAAGGAAATTTTATTGTTTCATTGAATAATAGTTTTAACAAACTTAAATTTGAGTCTGATGATTCCGTTGAAAAAGGCGGCGGATTAATAGAAACCGAAATAGGTAACGTGGATGCCAGAATCAGTTCACAGTTGGATGAAATAATTAAGCAGCTTGAAAACAGCTTAAATAATGAAATAGGAAAATAAAGTGGATTTTGCCCAAACATATATTGAAAAATATGAGAAGTTAATTAATGAAGTTGATTTGATAAAAATTAACGGAAAAGTAACTGATGTTATTGGGCTTGTTATTATTTCTATTGGTCCAAACGTTGCAATTGGCGAAATTTGCCATGTTGTGGATAGGAGCGGCAGAGCTGTTTGTTCATGCGAAGTAGTTGCCTTTAGGGATGGTAAAGTACTATCCATTGCCTTAGGTGAAGTTGAAAATATTTCCCCATCGTGCAATATATGCGCTACAGGTAAAAGCTTAATGATAGGTGTGGGAAACGGGCTGCTAGGTAGGGTAATAGATGGTTTTGGCAATCCAATGGATGATAAAGGTGATATAAAATATGAAGCATATAGGCATGTTTATAGGGAACCTCCAAATCCATTAGAAAGACAAAGGATATCACAACCATTACAAACAGGTGTTCGTTGTATTGATGGGCTGTTAACAACAGGAAAAGGACAGCGTGTTGGTATTTTTGCGGGCAGCGGTGTTGGAAAAAGTGTTATGCTTGGTATGATTGCCCGTAATACAAACGCAAATGTAAGTGTAATTGTATTAGTTGGTGAACGTGGAAGGGAAGTACGCGAATTTATTGAAAAAGATTTAGGCGAAGAGGGATTAAAACGTTCGGTTGTGGTAGTTGCAACAAGTGATAAACCCGCATTAATGAGAATTAAAGCTGCATTTATTGGAACTACAATTGCAGAATATTTTAGAGATTTAGGATTAGATGTTGTATTAATGATGGACTCGGTTACTCGTTTTGCCTTAGCGCAACGCGAAATTGGATTAACAATTGGTGAGCCGCCAACAACAAAAGGATATACTCCTTCTGTTTTTGCTATTTTACCAAAACTGCTAGAAAGAGCAGGTACGTCCACAGTAGGAACAATTACAGGCTTTTATTCGGTGCTTGTTGATGGTGATGATATGACAGAGCCTATTGCAGATGCAGTACGCTCAATATTAGACGGTCACTTTGTTCTTTCGCGTAAACTTGCCAACAAAGGCCAATTTCCTGCTATTGACCCGTTACAAAGCGTTAGTCGTGTTATGCCCGATATTGTCTCAAAAGACCATAGACTGCGTGCAATGGAATTTAAAGAGATATTGCAAACGTACTATGAAGCTGAAGATTTGGTTAACATTGGTGCCTATGTTAAAGGAAGTAATCCTTCAATTGATCATGCTTTATCAAAAATAACAGCTTTGCGCAGTTATTTAAAACAGGATATGTATGAACAGGCTACATATCAAGAATCTGTAAATAAACTAAATTCAATAATCGAAAAACCTTTAATGGTATAATAAATGGCAAAGTTTAATTATAAGTTTGAAACTATAAAAAAAGTAAAACAAATTGTTGAAAAAAAAGCACAAAAGGAACTTTCAATAATTGAATTGGAAATTGAAAAACGCAAAAAACAAATAAATGCGCTTATTACCGAAAAAAACGAAACATTAACAATTTATAAATCAAAACGATCATTAAAAGTTTCCGAAATTCAGTTTGTAAACAATTTTGAAAAAGTGATTGAGGAACAGATTGCAGCTATTGAACAAGACATAAAAAATTTGGAAATAGTCCGCAAAAAGAAAACAGAAGAACTTACTCAAAAATCGAAGGAAACAAAGATGTTTGAAAAACTTGAAGAAAAACATCTTCATGAATATACACTGGAAGAAAATAAACTTGAGCAAAAAGAAATTGATGATATTGCAACTAAAAAATTTACAAGGGGTTAGTAATACATGAAAAATTTTATAGCCTATTTTTTAGCTTTTTTAATGGCTTTTTTTGGAGTTACCGGATTGCTGTTTTATGCAAATACTCAATATAAAAATATTTTCAAATTTGACCTTACGTCCACTACACCTCCTGAAAAAGCAGTAAAAAAAATTGCATTAAAAGTTGAAGACTATCAAAAAGTTAGAAATTTTATTCGTGAAAAATTTACTGGTGAAATTGTTGATAGTATAAAAAAGCTTTATTGGGAAACTAAAACGGATACAGTTTATAAAGTTATTGTTCAAGATTCAACACTAAAGCAAAATTTATCGGTTGCAAAAAAACAAAATGAAGATTTAATGAAACAAATTGCAGCAAAAGAAGAAGAATTAAAGAAAATAAAAAACCAAGGCGGGGCTAAAAAAGACAGCGTTTATAAGGACTGGATAAGGCAGACTGTAAAATTGTATGAAACAATGGATTCGAAACAAGCTGCTAAAATAATTTCGGAACTTAGTGATAATGTGGCAAGAGATTTGATATATTCTATGAAGAAAAAGAAAGCGGCAGAGATTTTAGCAAATATGAGTACTGCCAGAGTTACAAAATTAACAGGAGCTAATTAAATGATTTTTAATCCTTTGTTTTTAGAAAAATCTTCTAATTCGGGAAGTGTTTCTGTTACAAAAAATCCGAAAATTGCCGGAGCCAATTATCTGTTTAACGATATTATTAACGTTTATACAAATAATGAAACTTCTCAATTATCAGGAAGCGGGGCAACCGGGCAAGCATTTGGAAAAGGTTTTTCATCAAACGAAGAAATTGAACTTAATTTACTGCAAACAGCAGAAATAGATTTTTCCACATATAAATCAGGTGATGTTAGAAAATTTGTATCCGATTTAATTGGATTACTTGGCGGTAATGAAACTGAATTGAGCACAAATTTGGAAACATCTAAAAGCTCAAGCGGTAACAGTTATTCGGTTAAACTGGAAAAACTAAATTCACTTTTACAATCAATAATTTCGCAAATTAAATTTTCCAAAACAGATTCCGCTTCACAGCCAGCAAATAACACACAACATATCTCCGTTGGACAAATAGTTGATTTGTTATCAGAAAATAAAGGTGTTCTTATCTCAATAAATGAGGCTTCTCAATTATCAAATTTCCATATTGTTGAGGATTCAGATCAAGAAACCGCAAGTAACGGAATTGTAAATTATAATATTCCGCAATCTACAGAAGAAAACAAATACAAAGTTTTATATAAAGAAGTTCCGGTAAATAATGAGGGAAATGAAATTCCTTCATTCGGATTGGCTTTTGCCTATACCGGTAATATCAATTCAACGACTCCGGAATTTAATTTAAGTTCAGGGTTAGATCTTACTAAAAACGAAACAAAAACAGCTAATAATACTGATATCAAGAACAACGTTTCGTTTTTTAGCTATGACCAAATATTAAATAATGATAATGAAATACCAATTAATAACGGTTTTAACTTAAACAAGCTGATGGTTAATAATAGCCAAAATGCTGATAATCTTCAAACAGTTGCTGATGTTAAATCAAATGAAACAGCCACCAAAAATATTGATGTTAATACTCCAAGTATAAATTCAGGGAATACTGAAAATCAAATAATATCGTCATTGCCTGTCAACAATATACTAAAAACAAAAACAAATGAAGAATCAACTAGTGAAAACACATTAAGTGCTGAATTAGATAAAAATACGCAATCGGTTAATTTAAAACTGAAAGGAATGGGTTATAAATTAAATAAAATTAAAGGCGGCAATTTAATTAATAATCAAGTTGTTTCGAATGGATTAATGACGAGCAATGCCTTAAATAAAGTTGAGGATGGGATCATACCAAATGAAATATTGGGTTCGAATGGAAATTTTGAAAATAATGATTCTTTGGAATCTGAAAATAGTAACAAAACAGTGGTTGAACAAAATTATGGTGCTGTTAAAGTTCCAATAAATAATGACAATAATAACAAACCCGATATTAAAACTATTTTTGGAAATGGAACTAATGAGAATGTTGAAAATTTTGATGCAAAGACATCAAACGAAGTAACTAACAAAGTTATAAATGAAAAGCCTAATGTTGTTTTAGAAAATCCAACTGTTATATTACCTGAAGACAATAAATCTGTTACAAATAGACCATTTAATGGAAATAATCAATTTACAGTTTCCGATAATGTTGAAGTTGAAAAATTAGAAAGTTTTGTTAATATTCAGGATAGTATAAAAAATACAGAGACCAAAAATTCAAAAATTTCCGGTGAAACTTTAACCAATCCAAATGTTTCAGCCAAAGGTACATCCGAATCCGAAGAATTTAATAAATCAACTCAATTGAAGACCGGTAACACTGTTATTGAAGATGTTGATGATAAGCCATTGAACAATATTATTGACAAGAATGCCGGCAAAATTTCAAATGAAAATAAAGTTGTTGCTGAAACAACTTTAGAAAAAGAACCTGTTTTACTAATAAAAACTGATGAACCTCATATTGATGATAGTAAAAAAAATGTTGGTGAAAAAGTTAGACTACCGATTGTTGAAATAGCACCCGAGAGTGTTAAGACAAAATCCAATAATGTTATTATTACTGATATCAGTCAAAAACCTGAAATGGTTAGTGAATCTGAATTGCCGAATTACGATCAGTTAAATATACCTGTTAATAAAAATATTGAATTAAAAGAAAATATTAATACAGAACCAAAAGTAGAAGAATCAAAAATTCTAAAACCGGAAGTTCCAACTGCTAAACAAGAAGTAGTCTATAAATTCGAATTACCAATTGAAAATGAAGTTAATATTCCTACTGCTACTAATGCTGAACTTAAAAAAAATATTAACATAACACTAAAAGTAGAAGAACCAAAAATTCAGAAACCCGAAGTTACAACTTCTAAACAAGAAGTGATTAACAAATCCGAATTGCCGACTGAAACTGAATTAAATATACCGGTTAAAAAAGATCTTGAATCAAAACAAAATATTAACGTAACTTCAAAAACAGAAGAGCCGAAAATTCAGAAACCCGAAGTTACAACTTCTAAACAAGAAGTGGTTAATAAACTCGAATTACCGGCAGAAAGTGAATTAAATATTCCGGTTAAAAAAGATCTTGAATCAAAACAATATATTAACGTAACTTCAAAAACAGAAGGGCCAAAAATTCAGAAACCCGAAGTTACAACTTCTAAACAAGAAGTGGTTAATAAACTCGAATTACCGGCAGAAAATGAATTAAATATTCCAGTTAAAAAAGATCTTGAATCAAAACAAAATATTAACGTAACTTCAAAAACAGAAGAGCCAAAAATTCAGAAACCCGAAGTTACAACTTCTAAACAAGAAGTGGTTAATAAACTCGAATTACCTGCAGAAAATGAATTAAATATTCCGGTTAAAAAAGATCTTGAATCAAAACAAAATATTAACGTAACTTCAAAAACAGAAGAGCCAAAAATTCAGAAACCCGAAGTTACAACTTCTAAACAAGAAGTGATTAACAAATCCGAATTGCCGACTGAAACTGAATTAAATATACCGGTTAAAAAAGATATTGAATTAAAAGGAAACGCACCTGAAACTGTGAATCCCAAAAATCAAAATCCGGAAGTTACTAAAGGTAATTCGGAAACAGCTAATAAGTCTGAATTAAGTAAAAATAATGAAACGAAAATTCCTGTTGCTCAAGGAAGTGAATTAAAGGAAAACATTAAAGTTGTTTCAAAAACAGAAACTCAAATTATTCCGAATCAAGAGATAAATAATGTTAAAACAGAAACTCGGAATATTGATCATGAAATAAATTACAAATCTAATTTAATAGATAAAAGTGAAATTAATACTGTTGTTAATCAAAAAAGTACTTCTGCGGAAAGCACAAATAGTGCTGTAAAAACAGATGTAACTAAGGTACAAAAAACTGAATTGCCAAACCTAAACCCGGAAATTACAGACACAAATGATGTGCAATCTGTTAAAATTAATAAAGAAAACAACAGCAATTTTTCAATAAATGGCGGCAAAAATAAAGTTTTAACTCCGGAAGATAAAATTGCAACAGAAATATCGGAATTTGGAGATAATAAAGGTACCGGAAAAATAAACAATGATACTGATAACATTAAACAAGTTGATATAAACAAATCCAAAATTGATAAAACAACTATTAATGAAAAAACTGAAATTATTGAAAAATCCGTCAGTGGAAAAATTAATAACATTGTAGTAGATAATGTTAAAAATGATAATAAAGTTGTAAATAATAATGAAGTGCCGATTATTGAAAATAAAGAAACTCCTCCCAAAGGAACAGCCATTATTAAAGATAATGAGGAAATTAATTTAGATAAAACTATTTTATCGGAAAATAAAGAAAAATCGAGTGTTGATGCTGAAAGTTTAATAAGCGATAAGAGCAAAATAGTTGAAGAAAATTCATTAGGTAAAGAAAAACCAGTTGTTATTACAACAGAAAAACAACCGGTTACGCAATCGTCAAATTTTACAAAAAATGAAATATCCCGGGAAACTGAAGACCAACATATAGAAAAACAAAATGTGGATACTGTTGTTAGTAAAGAATTTATTCAAACTGAAATGCCTGAAGAAGATTCAAAATTTGATGTTAAGGTTAATCCACAGCCCAAAGTAATCAGTCCCGAAGTTGAAGTTAAAGCAAATATTGTTAATGGAAAAATTGAACAAGTTGAAAACAATTTGACTCAAACTAAAAAAATAGAAAATAATGTTATAGTTGTAGAAAACACCCAAAATGAAAAACCGGACAATTTGGAATTAAAAGATAATAATGTTAACCAAACTACAGTTACCACTAGTTCGGAAGAAAGTGATAAAAAAGTTAACAATAAAGAAATTAAACCATTTGTTTTAAGACCATCAGATAAACTGAATAATAATGATCAGGTTAATGATAATAAAAATATTAAATCGGATTTGCCAGTAATAAATAAAGAAATTAAAAACACAGGGAAAGTTTTTACAGCTGATAATATTGCTGTTAATGATGACAAACTTGAGTTAGGAGTTAAAAAATCATTCCGTCAGGTTAGTAAAGCCGAAATTAAGGAAAGTTTTAATAAAAATTTATCAAATGCTAAAGAAAATATATTTATTGAAGCAACTGACACGAAATTTGTTTCAACAAAAAAAGAAAATATGATAAATAGTGAAAAGAGTATTCCGATAAAAACCAAAGATGAAAATACTATTGCCAGAACGAAGACGGATAATATTGAAAAAACTGAATTGTATGATAAAGATAAAACTTTACAAGAAAATGAAATTAAAGAAAGACCAACAAAAAGTCCAAACTCAAAAGACAATACTGTTTTGAGTAAAGAAAATTATAATGTTACTGCTCAAAAAGGGAAACAAACAAATAACGAAGAAATTGATTCAACAGAAAATACAGTTAGTATTAAAATAAAAAGAAATCTTAAAAATGTGGTTGAAGGCAACAGTAACGAAGTAAAAAATAATGATGCCGGAAAAGTAACTATTGAAAAACCATCAACCAAATCATCGGAAGCTATTCACGGTAAAAATGAAAGTAATTTTGAAAAAGTGATTGCATCGGCAAAAAATGAAAGTAATACCAATAGCGGAAATAATAAAGAAAGTAAAGAAAATAGAGATAATAACGTAGCTGTAAACTTGAAAGTAGGTGATGTTGAAAATAAGGACAATAAAGTTTTTGACGATGTTATTACCAAACAAAACAATATTAGAAATGTAAAACTAACGGAAGTAATTAAGGAAGTATCCAAATATATTGAAAAACAGGAAAAAGGAAATTTAGTAATTAATATTGAACCCGAAAATATGGGTAAGGTGAAAATTTCTGTTGAAATAAATAATAAAGCCGTAAGCGCAAATATTACAGTGGAAAATGAAACCGTTAAAACAATGCTTGAAAGCAAGTTAGGTGATTTACAGAGCAACTTGAACAAAAATGGAAGTCAAGGAAATTTTGTAAATATTACTCTTCAGGAAAATGAACAGAAGAACGCAAAAAATAATTCGTCCAGAAGAAAAAATAACGAAGAACAAAATGCTGGTGTTATTGATGAAGTTGATGTTGATGTTAAAAAATCAATGGGTTACAATACATACGAATATTTAGCATAGGAAATAATAAAAATGGTTAATGGTATAAATACAAATACAGGAACAAATACAGCAAATGTAACTACGGCTGGTTCGAACACAGAATTGGGAAAAGATGATTTCCTTAATTTGATGATTACACAGCTAAAATATCAGGATCCAATGGATCCTTTAGATAGTGCGGCGTATTCTTCACAGCTGGCTCAGTTTAGCAGTTTGGAACAATTAACAAATATTAACACCTCGCTGAACAACAGCATTGATGCAAATTATGTGTTAACACAATCCATCAATAACACTATGTCGGCATCATGGATTGGAAAAGATGTAAAACTTACAGGCTCGACTTTAACAAACAGCGGGCAGGATGAAATCGGATTTGGTTACAATTTACCTTCTGCAGCTACAAATATAAGCGTAAAAATTTATGATAAGAACGGTGCTGTAGTAAAAACTATAGAAAATGCAGAAAAAGGTGTTGGAGACCATAAACTTTTTTGGGATTTTACCGATAATAATGGTGTGAAATTAAGTAGTGGTAACTATACATTTAAAGTAACAGCAACAAACGGAGCAGGAAAAGATATTACTGCTGATACTTTTAGAATAGGAACCATCAACTCAATTAGGTTCACATCTAATGGTACAATTCTTGTTGTTGACGGTACAGAGTACTCTCTATCGGATATAACGGAAATATTAAATCCTAATGAAGGATAAAGTAAAAAGAAAGGAGTTTTGACAACATGGCAAATATGGTGAACGGAATTAGAGTTCCATTTGTCCCAATAGTAACGCCTTCGGACGATAATATTGGAAAGTCGATCAAAACCAAAGAAACAAACAGTTTCGATTCGCTCTTTGACAATGAATTATCGAAAATTAAATTTTCAGGACATGCATCTAAAAGACTTGAATCAAGAAACATACAGCTCTCGGAAGTTGAAATAAATAAACTGCAGGAGGCAGTTGGAAAAGCAGAAGCGAAAGGAGCAAAAGATTCTTTGGTAATGTTGAAAGACAAAGCTTTTATAGTAAATATACCAAATCGGACTGTAGTAACAGCCGTGGAGGTAGCAGAAGGAAATGAAAATGTTTTCACAAATATTGACAGCGTAGTTTTTGCATTCTAAAAAATAATTAATTAAATAACCGGGCGGGACCTTCTAGGACGCCCTGATTCGACCGACTGACAGAAGTCGAATCATAGACTAAATAAATTATCCTATTGGAGGTTAATATGTCACTTCTAAATTCACTTTACGCAGGCGTATCAGGTTTACGCAATCATCAAACAATGTTAGACGTATTAGGTAATAATATAGCTAACGTAAACTCTATCGGTTTTAAGGGCTCACGAGTAACATTCAGCGATACATTTAATCAGTACGTACGTTACGGTACAGATCCATCATCAACTAACGGTGGTACAAACTCATTTCAAATCGGTTTAGGAATGCAGATTGGTTCAATTGATAGAGATTGGACACAAGGAACTTTTGAACAAACCGGTCAAGTTACAGATATGGCTCTTCAAGGTGACGGATTGTTCATATTAAAAAGTAACGGTGAGGAATTTTATTCGCGTGCTGGAGCTTTTTCATTTGACGCAAGCGGTAAATTAGTTTCACAAAACGGAGCAATTGTACAAGGTAAAGTTGCAACAGCTGACGGTACAATACCTCCGGGTAATAATTTACAGGATATTTTTGTTGATACAAATTTAAGATTGCCTGCAGTTGCAACTACTGAAACATCATGGGGTGGAAACCTTAACAGTACTTCTACATTAACCCGATCAGAATCGTTTGTACAAACAGGTAATATTAGCTCAACTTTAGCAATTGGCGGAACTGCTACTGATACAAATAAAGTATATGATATGAACGGAAATGAATATGACATGAATATTACTTATACCAAAACCGCAGCAGATACTTTTAATATGGTTTATGATTTAGTTAATAGTTCAGGTGTTTCTCAGATTGGTGGTGCTCAAACAGTTGCATTGGTATTTAATGCAGGTACGGGTGCTCTTACAACAATGAATGGTGCAGCTCCTGCTGCTATAAATGTTACTAATGCCGGTTTAGGTATTAATTATTCATTTGATCCGACAGAATTAACACAAACAGCAAGTACAACTACTCTTAGTTCAACAGTTGATGAAAATCGTGATCCTACCGTTGTAACAGGTACTTTATCGGTGTTTGATTCGTTGGGAAATCCTCACAACTTGACATTAAAATTTACAAAAACAGCAAATAATCAATGGAATTGGACAACTTCAGTACCATCTCCTGCAACTTTGGAATCAAATTCAGGTACAATATCATTTCTTTCTGATGGTTCAATTAATTCAATTTCTCCAAATCCTCCGGTAGTTAGATTAACTCCTGGCGGTGGTGCAAGTCCTCAGAATATTAATTTAGATTTTGGTTCAGCCTTTTCAGGTGTAACGCAAACTTCGGCAAATTCAGTTGTATCTGCTTTAAGTCAAAATGGTTCAGCAGCCGCTTCATTATCTAACTTAAATATTGATCAATATGGATATGTTGTTGGTGTATTCTCTAATGGCGAATCAAGAAACTTAGCTCAAATAATGGTTGCTACTTTTGCAAATAATAACGGTTTAACAAGCGTTGGCGATAACTTATTTAAGGTATCTCCTAACTCCGGTGAAGCATTAGTTGGCGAACCCGGTGAAAGCAGCGGTACTACAATTCAGTCAGGTGCATTGGAACAATCAAATGTTGATCTTTCAGAAGAGTTTACTAAAATGATTGTATCACAAAGAGGTTTCCAAGCTAATGCCCGTGTTGTAACAATGTCTGATTCATTATTACAAGAAATTACCAGTTTGGTAAGATAATAAGTAAATAAATAGTGCGAAATAAATAAAAGTGTTCAATGTAAAACCCTCCTGACTTTTGGGAGGGTTTTTTATTTTAAATAATCAAATTATAAGTAATATTAAACATTCGGTTAATATTAGCCATTGATAGGTTATTAAGGGTTGAAAATAATAGCTTGAGGAGTAGTTAGTGGAACAAGCTGAAATTGGGTTGTAACCCAAACATTACAAATATTAAAAGAGCCAGTTAAAATAGATTTTTGAATGAGGGTTAAACTCAAATACTATCTTTTATGCTGACTTTGACATAAAGAGACTTTGTGAAAATTGGGGACAAATATGAGAGTTATCGTTTTGATATAACACACAATGTCACCCCTTTGGTGGATGTAGCATAAGTAAATTGGGGTTAATTAAGCAGTATAACCATAGATGAAATCGAAATAAAATTAAACATCGTAAGAATCAGGGCTAAAGCCCGAATTCTCTTTCTTCGAAATCTCCAGCCTAAAGGCTGGGGTTATTTAAACATATAAACTGCCTATATGTAATTATATTATAGCATGTTATGGGTTTAAATAACCCCACTATTTATGGCAATGTTGTCAACTTAAGCAAATTACTCCATTTTATGCAACCCCACTATAGGGGGTTGAAACCGGTTTTAATGGTTCCGAGGTCTAATGATATGTAAGACTTTCAGCGTTATTACGCAATAAATTGATTTTCAGTATTTAATTTTCTATTTGGATTAAAGGATTATATTAAAAAACCCCGAATGGGGTTTCATATCAGTAGCCTGAACGCTAAAAAAAAGAACCACAACCCCGTAAGTGGGTTGCATTGCTATTTATGGTAGGGTATGGTGCAAGGACAACAGTTTGGGCTTTAGCACTGATTCAAAAATATATTATTCCATAGTTTTCAATTAGACGATTTAGTCATAAATAAGATTACTATCTCCAACAATCATTCACATCTTACTTATGCGACATCTACCTTTGGGGTTTTTGGCTGTTATTTTTCTATTTTGCTACAATAATATCATCCCTTCGGGATTATAAAATTCATTATAACATATTGCAATATAATGTGTTAACGGCTAATTATTCCATAATCAGTACTTCGATGAAGTGCTTCTATGAGTATAATATCATGCTAATATGTTTTATAACAACAAGTTATCTGATTTTAAATAACCGTACCTAAAGTTTAATAAACCAGCATTTATCAGATTGTGTTAAAATTAGAAAACGAACTCACCTCTTAATCTCCTCTCTTAAAAGGAGAGGAGACACAAATCCTTACAACTCATAGTTTTATATGTTCTTACAGTCACTCCCCTTCTTTTTTAAGAGAAGGCGGTGTACTCATCGGGTTTGCTGAGTCGAAGGATGAGTTCCTGTTTTTTTACTATAATTCCCCGGTTTTAACACAATCTTTTATACTGGGGGTAAACTAAACCAAATATTGAGTTTTTTAAACAAAGTTTTAATTTTGTGCGATAATTATTTATAATTATCTTGTTATCTGTTTGGTATTAGGTACAAATATGTTGTGGTATCTGTTTTGTTGTTATAAAAGCAAAAAAATAATAAAAATAATAATTTGAAGGATGTAATTGATAATATAAAATGTTATTTTTAAAATAATTCAAAACCAAATCTAAATAATTGATTTGGCACATCAATTGATTATTTATAAAAAAATATTGGAAATATTATGGCTGATGAACAAGGTAAATCTGATTCAAAAAAGGGATTTAATCCAAAAATTTTAATTATTGGGCTTCCGTTGTTTATAATACAATTGCTGGCTGTTTATTATGTAACAGCAAATATATTATTAACAAAAATAGTTGAACAACAGGGATTGGTTTCTAAAACCGAAGCAGATTCGATAGATGCTGATCTAAAAGAAAAAAAAGAACCAGCGGGAACTAATATCTTTAAGATTGAAGATGTAATAATTAATCCTGCAGGAACAGGCGGACAAAGAATAATGCTGGTATCACTTGGAATTGATGTTGATACGGAAGAACATGTAAAATTATTGGAATCAAAATTGGTGATACTTAAGGATATGATAATTGTTACTATTTCGGCCAAAACGATGGCTGAACTAGGGGAAATTGGATATAAGGATGTGCTAAAAAGTGAGTTGATGGCAAAAGTGATGGAATTGTTTCCTGCAGTAAAAGTAAATAACATATACTTTGACAAATACGTGATAAACTAAAATGGCAGAAGTACTTTCACAACAAGAGATAGACCAACTGCTTAATAACATGAAAGCCGGATCAAATGAACCGACTGAAACGAAAATAGCAGATAAAGAAGCGATACCATTTGATTTTAGATTACCAAACAGGATATCCAAAAATCAATTGAGAACTTTGCGAAATATTCACGAAAACTTTGCAGAGTCATTCAGCTCATTTTTAATGTCTAAACTCCAAACTATTATAAATGTTAATGTTATTTCCGTTGATCAAATTTATTATTCGGAATATGTGTTGTCAGTTTCAAATCCTGCTTGTTTATTTACATTCGAAATCAGGAATACGGATATTAAAGCGATTTTGGAATTTAGTCCCGAACTTGCTTTATCTTTGGTTGATAGATTGTTAGGTGGTAATGGTATCGGTACAAAACAATCGAAAGTAATTACACCAATTGAACAAAAAGTTTTAAGTGTTACAGTTGAAAGAATTATGACAGATTTACGAAAAGCCTGGCAAATTATTGATGACTTTGATTTTGCATTAGACAGGTTTGAACCGGATATCGATTTTGCTCAAATAACATCGCAAAGTGAGTCTGTTTTATTAATAACTTTTGAATTATTTATTGGTGAACAATCATATTTAATGAATGTTTGTTTTGCAACTTTTGCTTTTGATACTATTCTTTCAAAACTATCAAGTCAAAATTTATCTACAATTAGACCCTTAAAATATAGTGGTACAACAGCACGAAATGTATTAATAAACCATCTAAATAAAACGGAATTAAATGTTGAAGTAGAATTTGGAAGAGCTTCAATTAGCTTTGACCAACTTTTGAATCTTGAAAAGGGAGATGTGATTTTGATGGATAAAAGAGTGGGAGAAGAAGTTAAGGTAAAAATTGGAAGTAAAATTGTGTTTTATGGTACAACGGGATATGTAAATAATCATAAAGCAGTAAAAATATCAAGAAAAGTAGACAAAAAATGAAATTAATAGAGGTAATAAAATGGCTATAGATGATATGTTAAACTCAGGCGGAATGGAAGATGATGATATTGTTGGAAGTTTGGCCGATTTCCCTGAATTTGATGAATCTACTAAAAGGGGTTTTAAATCCGATAACAAGCTTGATTTTTTAAAAGATTTACAACTAAATGTATATATTGAGCTTGGCAGAACAAAAATGCAAATAAAAGATATTCTTGAACTGGAACGCGGATATGTAATTGAATTGGAAAAATTAGCCAGTGAACCCGTTGATGTTTATATTAATAATAAAAAGATTGCTGAAGGCGAAGTTGTGGTAATTGATAAACATTTTGGTATAAGAATTACCAATTTAATTGCTACTGAAGAAAGATTAAAAGGACTAGCATAATGTTTTGGAATATATTGTACATAATATTTGTACTTGCCGTTTTAACAGGAGTAATGTATTCGTTATTGTACTTAATGAAAAAATATATGTACAAATACGAAAATAACAACAATAAAGGAATAAACATTAAGGTGTTGGGTTTGCATGCAATATTACCTAAAAAATATGTTGCTGTTGTACAAATACAAGATAAAGTTTATTTACTTGGAGTAAGTGAAAATTCGATAAACGTAATTGATGAGCTTGAATATGTAAATAATGAATCTGAAATAGAAAAAAACAAACCAAATACAAAATTCATTGAAGCACTAAAACATAATATGGGGATTAAATGAAGTTCAAAATATTTATCCTTATTTTAGTAGGTCTGTTTTTAGTTGCCGGTACTTCTTTTGCACAAAAAACCAATCCCACAATCCCAATTCCTAAAATAAGTATAGATGTTGGCACGTCCGACAGTCCCAAAGATTTATCTGTAACATTACAGCTTGTTATTATGCTGACTATTTTAACGTTAGCTCCCTCTATATTGGTAATGACAACTGCATATTTAAGAATAATTATAGTCTTTCATTTTGTTCGTAATGCCCTTGGAACAATGCAGATGCCGCCAAGCCAGTTGTTGGCGGGTATAGCAATGTTTGTTACATTTTTTATTATGGCACCTACGTGGGGTGAAGTAAATGATAATGCAATTAAACCATATATGGATAACAAAATATCAGTAGATGAAGCATATACAAAAGCTATTGGTCCAATTCGAACATTTATGTATAAAAATACAAAACAACAAGATATCGAATTATTCATCAATCTTGCTAATATGCCAAAACCTGCAACTAGGGATGATATACCAACTTATATCTTAATACCTTCATTTGTGTTAAGTGAACTTAGAACAGGTTTTATAATGGGATTTTTTGTATATATACCTTTTTTAATGGTTGATATGATTGTTTCAAGTATTTTGATGAGTATGGGTATGATGATGCTGCCCCCAATGCTTATTTCTCTTCCGTTCAAAATATTATTATTTATTTTAATTGACGGATGGAATTTAATAATAGGATCATTAGTAAGGAGTTTTAATTAATATGACATTAGACATTGTAATTTCGTTAATTAGTGAAGCATTTTATGTTGTATTGTTAGTGTTACTACCGGTTCTTGGAGTATCATTAGTGTTTGGTATTTTAATTTCCATTTTTCAAGCCGCAACATCAATACAAGAAATGACATTAACTTTTGTTCCTAAAATTATTTTAACTGCAATAGCAATTGTTGTTACGCTTCCATTTATGGCTGATAGAGTGATTGCTTTTACTTATAAAATGTTTAATATGATGGAAACAATTGTTAAATGACCGATATTCTTATTGCTGATTTCCTTACCGGACTTCTAATCTTTTTAAGGATTATAGCAGCATTAGTTGTAGCCCCTATTTTTAGCCAAAACTCTCTTCCTGCTTTAACAAAAGTATTTATTGCAATAATGATTACTTATATTTTATTTTTTACAATAGGTGATTACCGTTTTGATTATAACCAAGGAGTTTTAGCATTAGCATTAATTGGGGTTAAGGAAATTATAACGGGAGTTTTAATAGGTTTTGCTTTTAATTTTGTGTTTTATGGTATTTCTTTTGCGGGATTGTTAATTGGTTTTGATATGGGTTTATCTGTAGCTCAACTGTTTGATCCAATGACGGAATCGACCACAAATATAGTGGGCGAAGTAATTGTAATTTTGGCTACTTTAGTATTTTTGCTCATCAACGGACATCATCATGTAATAACCGCACTTGTATATTCATTTAAAGCTGTACCAATTGGCACGTATGTTGTAAATGAAAAGGTATACATCTTATTAACAAGGTACTCGGCAATGGTATTTTTAATAGCAATAAAAATAGCAGCCCCCATAATGGTCTCATTTTTTTTAATACATTTAGCTACCGGAATTATTTCGCGTGTGATTCCTCAAATGAATGTGTTTTTTGTGTTGCAGCCAGCTAAAATTGCCTTGGGCTTTTTGTTTATAAGTTTGTTATCCCCACTTTATGTTGTACTTATTAAAGAATTATTAAGTCAATTTGAAGAGAGAATTTTACAACTTATTAAAGCAATGGTATAAAAATGGCGGATAGTGAAGGTCAGGAAAAAACCGAACAACCAACGGACAAAAAGAAGAGTGAGACGAGGGAAAAAGGCCAAGCCGCAAAAAGTATAGAGATTAACTCGTTATTAATCTTTACTTTTGGATTAGTTCTGCTAAATGCTTTTCAAGGTTTTTTAGCTAGTCAATTTAAAGAAATCTCCATATTTATATTTAGCTCATTAGATAAGCTTGAATTAAATAATAGAGTTTTACAGCTTTATGCCCTTAAAGCGTTTGGATTTTATCTTAAAACCTTAACACCCATATTTGTAGGACTTGTTGCGGTTGCTGCTATTGCGGGATACGGTCAAGTTGGTTTCAAAATTACACCCAAAGCGTTATCTCCTAAATTTGATAAATTTAATCCTATTACAGGACTAAAAAATACACTCTTTTCATCACGCCCTTTATTTGAAAGTGCAAAATCAGTTGCCAAACTTGTTGCCATTGGCGGATTTACTTATTTTGTACTTGTGGATGATATTGTACACTCTATTGGGTTAGTCCAGCTTACAATACCCGATATAGTTGATTTTATGATTAGTGCTTCTTTTAAGCTGTTGTGGAAAATATCAATGGTTTTTGCAGCAATAGCCATAATTGATTTTATATATCAAAAATTCAAACACAAAAATCAGTTGATGATGTCACATCAGGAAATAAAAGAAGAGTTTAAACAAACTGATGGTGATCCAATGATAAAATCACGTATCAAAGGAATGCAGTTTGCAATGGCTCGTAAAAGAATGATGAAAGATGTGCCTAAAGCTGATGTTGTGGTTACAAACCCAACCCACTATGCAGTAGCAATAAAATATGAAATGGGTGCCGGAAAAGCTCCAAAAGTTGTTGCTAAAGGTGTTGATCTTATTGCGCAGAAAATTAAACAGATTGCCGCCGAAAATAATGTTCCTATACATGAAGATGTACAGTTAGCAAGAGCATTATATAAGGTTTGTAACATTGGAGATGAGATACCTGAAAACTTATATAAGGCTGTGGCACAGATTTTGGCATATATATTCCAAATGAAAAAAACTAAAAAGAGAAAAAGTATAGTATAATATGAATAAATTAATGAAAAATTCAGATATATTGTTAGCTTTTGGAATAATCTTTATCCTTGGATTAATGGTTATTCCTTTGCCAACTATGCTTCTTGATTTTTTTCTTGCCGTAAACATCTCACTTGCAGTTTTAATTTTAATTGTATCGTTATATATAAACTCGCCGCTTGATATTTCCGTATTCCCCGGATTACTTCTTGTTTTAACCATTTTTAGGTTATCCCTTAATATTAGTTCAACAAGATTAATTTTAATTGATGGCTATGCCGGAAAAGTTATTGAAACATTTGGTAATTTCGTAGTAGGCGGAAGTTATGTGGTTGGATTTATCATATTTATCATTTTAGTAATTATCCAATTTATTGTAATTGTTAAAGGTTCAGGTAGAATTTCGGAAGTTGCTGCCCGTTTTACTTTGGATGCAATGCCCGGTAAACAAATGGCAATTGACGCTGATTTAAATAGCGGTATGATTACGGAAAGTGATGCAAGAGCTAGAAGACTTGCAATTGCCCGTGAAGCTGAATTTTATGGTTCAATGGATGGTGCGAGTAAATTTGTTAAAGGAGATGCAATTGCCGGTTTATTAATAAATTTTATTAACATAATAGCCGGTATGATTATAGGTATAGCACAAAAAGGAATGACATTTACTGATGCTATTCAAAATTATACAATATTAACAATAGGTGACGGTTTAGTTTCGCAGATCCCCGCATTGTTAATTGCAACAGCTGCCGGTATGGTTGTAACACGCAGCGGTGAAGGAAAGGCATTGGAAAAACAAATGCAAGCCCAATTATTTTCAAATCCGCGTGTGTTAGGTACTGTTTCGGGGGCTACATTTTTAATTGGATTAATTCCCGGAATGCCGACTGTATTATTTCTTATAATATCCGGAACATTGGGTACAACTTCTTATTTTATGCGTAAAAAACAAAAAATTGACGAACTGGAGATACCGATGCATGCTGCGGAAGCTCCCGCACCTTCAGAACCGGCTGAAGAAAAAGTTGAAGAATATTTGCAAGTTGATCCTATTGAAGTGGAAATAGGTTATGGTTTAATCTCCTTAGTTGATGAAAACCAAGGAGGTAACTTATTCCAAAAAATTGCGTCAACACGTAAATATATTGCTTTGGAATATGGTGTACTGGTTCCACCTGTAAGGGTTAGGGATAATCTGCAATTAAGTCCAAATGAGTATATTATAAAAATTAAAGGAAATGTGGTTGCTCAGTTTGAGATCTACAGTGATAGATATCTTGCAATGAATCCGGGACATTTGACCGAAGAAATTGGAGGTTTGCCTACAAAGGATCCTGCTTTTAATTTGGACGCTTATTGGATTACTGATCCGGAAAAGGATAGAGCCGAATTACTTGGATTTACGGTTGTTGACAGTATATCTGTATTATCAACACACTTGCAAGAAACAATAAAAAGAAATTTTGATAAAATTTTGTCACGCCAATCGGTTAAGCAATTATTGGAAAATCTAAAAAAAGAATATCCTGCTGTTATTGAAGATATTAATCCCGATGTATTGTCATTAGGAGTAATACAAAAAGTTCTTCAAAACTTGCTAAAAGAATTGATACCAATAAAAGATTTAGTTCAAATATTGGAATCATTAATAGATTATTCCAAAGTTACAAAAAATGTGGATGTATTAACTGAATACGTTAGACACTCGTTAAGTGATACAATTGCAAATTTGTATAAAGATAATAATAATACAATTAGAGGTGCTTCGTTAAGCGAAAAGTTGGAAGGGTTTATAACAAATGCATTGCAGCAACAAAAAGAAGCAATACAAACTTTGGGGCTGACACCAAACATGCTTACTGAATTAAATCGTTCAATCATCCAAAATTTAAATTCTTTTAGAGATTTAGGGTATATTCCTATAGTAATTACGTCTGCAACCATAAGACCTTACTTTTATCGGTTGATTAATTCAACTTTTCCTGATATTATTGTATTGTCGTATACAGAATTACCGCCAAATGTGGAAATTGAATTTATTGGTAAGATTGAGGTTTAATAATGCAGATTAAAAAGTATAATGCTTCAACATTAAAAGAAGCAATTAACAGCATGAAAAGCGAGCTTGGAGATGAAGCCGTTATATTAAGTACACGAGTGATAGAAGGAGACCCAAGAACGGGGCGTCACAAGTCTTTTGAGGTTACTTGTGGTGTAGAAGATGCCTATGATGCTGCGCCGCCTGTAATACCGCAAAAAGAAACAAAAAAGAAAGAAGAGCCAAAATCGTTTGAAACGGAATTAAAAAAATTAACCGAAAAAATTTACGGTGTTTCTTCGGCAGAAGAACCTGTAACAAAACCAAAAGCTAAAAAAAATATCGAAAATGAAGTAATACCTGCAAAAAATGAATTAAAAGAAATTGCGGAAATATTAAATCAACGTGATATTGATAAAAACATAATTAATTCCATCATCGAGCAGTTAAATAGATATTCTGCTTTTTTAACTCCCGAAAACATTGATAATTATGTTATTTCAACAATAAGTTCAATGCTAACTACAAGCAAGTTTGAAATTAATAAATCGCAAAAACCAAAAATTATCTCCTTAATTGGACCCACCGGCGTAGGTAAAACCACATGTATTGCAAAACTAGCGGTAATCTCTAAAATTTTACATAAATTGGATGTGGGTTTAATTTCTATAGATACATACAGACTAGGAGCCTTAGATCAATTACGGATTTTTTCAGAGATTAGTAATATTGAATTGTTGATTGCTTATGAACCATCGGAAATGCCAAAATTGTTATCAAAATTTAAGAAAAAAGATCTTGTTTTTATAGATACAGTTGGCAGAAGTCAAAAAAATACTGCGTTATTAAAAGGGATTAAAGATTTTATTGATGCGGTTAAAACTGATGACATTTATTTGGTTTTAAATACAACAAGTTCAACAAAAACATTATTTGATGTGGCAAATAAATTTAAATTCCTTAATTTTAATGGATTGATTTTTTCGAAATTGGATGAAGCTGTTACATATGGGAATATACTTAATGTAGCAAGCGGATTTAATGTCCCAATTAAATATCTTACAAACGGACAGGTTATACCGGATGATATTATAGCTGCTGAGCCGGAATTTATTGCAAATATGATTTATACAGGTAAAATAAATTGATATTAGGACAAGCTGAAAGATTACAGGAATTGGCTAATTTAAGTAAATCGAGTACACCACAAAAATTCTCGTGTCCAATTATTGCATTTACTTCAGGAAAAGGTGGTACCGGGAAAACATTTGTAACTGTTAATACTGCTTTCATTTTATCAAAATTACGCCGTAAAATATTAATAGTTGATTTGGATGCTAATTTAAGTAATGTTAATATTATGCTTAATATTAAACCAAAAGCTTCGGTATATGAGTTTTTTAATAATACTAATACTATTGATGAGATAATATATCAATACGATCCGAATCTGCATTTTATTTTTGGCGAATCCGGAAAAATTGATCATCCCGAACTGTCCAATCAAAATGTTAAACATTTATTTGAATCTTTAAGAAAAATATCGCATAAATATGATATGATATTTTTAGATACTTCTTCGGGGGCAGGGGAAGGAGTTATTTCTATATTGTCAAATTCGGATTATATTTTTTTAGTAACAAATCCGGAACCTACTTCAATAATGGATGCATATGTAATTATTAAATTGCTCACAAAAAATACTGCAAATATTAGAAAGTTTGTAATAATTAACAGGTGTGCAGGATTTATAGAAGGAAAAACAGCGTTTGATAATTTATATAAAGCCTCAACACATTTTTTAAATGAAAAAATTGATTTACTTGGAATTGTTGAATACAGCGGCGAAGTTAGTAAAGCTATTTTAAGTCAGGAACTATTTGCCTTAAAATATCCCACCTCTAAAATAAATCAGCAGCTTAAAAATTTATGTAAAAGTATTGTAACTTTAAGCAAGTTAACTGCCGAAAAATACTAATTATTTTAAGATATGCGTTTTTTTCGAGCGTAAATAGAAATTTAATTGACTACTTTGACTGCCATTTTAGCCACAAAAGCAATAATTCTTAAAACTTTGTGCTTTTATTTATTATAAACCTATACTCTAAAATGTATTTAAAATTTTAAATAAAATTATTGTTGAACGCAAAGATGTATGGTTATTCATAAATTAATTGAATTAAAAAGGATAAATTATTATAATACTTAATAAAAAAGAACTAAATTGCAGAAAATAAATTTTAAAAAAATAAAAAAAAATTATAAAGAAATTTAAAATTTTATTAAATTATATTTGGTATATTCTTTGAATACTGATAAATACTAATTGGAATACAATGAATAAGATAGTGTTATATTTTGGACTTTTGATATTTTTTATATCTGTTATTGTTTACAGCCAAAAAGGGCTGGATTTAATAGATATATTTACAAGATCTTTTGCATTGTTTATGGTAGTAACGGTTATGTTCACTATCATTGCCATAATATTTATTAAAGCTGTTAATCAAGCTTCCTGGAAAAAAGCCAAACGTATGAATGATAAGTTTACAGGAAATAAGGATGAATAACACTGAACTATGGGTTATGTTTAAGGAAAACCCAACAATTGCTATAAAGCGGCAGATAATGATTAATTATACAAATTTAGTTCATTATGTTATTCATAACACAAAATTTGCAACTTTAAGTGTTATTGATGAAAAGGATTTTTTTCAATTCGGAATTGAAGGATTAAGTGAGGCAATTGAACGGTTTGACCCATCGTACGGAACAAAATTTGAGACATACGCAATACAGAGGATTAGAGGAAAAATAATTGATGAAATTAGAAAAATACAATCTAAACCACGTACAAATTCAAATGGTGATGTTGATTATAGTTCTAGAAATATCTCGTTAAATTATCAGGTGGAAGGGAATGAATCGTACACCTTAAGTGAAACTATTCCTGCTGATATTGAACTGCCTGATGAAGCATTGCAAAGAACAGAACAAAAAGAAATTTTAATGACCGCCTTAAGCTCTTTAGAAGAGCGTGATAGATTAATAATAACTTTATACTATTATGAAAATTTAAATTATAAAGAAATTTCGGAAGTATTAAATATCACTGTATCAAGAGTTTCACAAGTGCATTCAAGAATATTACGCGAGTTAAAAGAAAAACTACAAGGGAAATATGTTTAATAATGAAATATTGAACGGTGCTGAATATAAAAAAAAGAAAATAGAAAGTATTTTATCTTCTGTCCATAATCTGCCGTCAGTACCTGTAATTATGATGGAAGTTTCTAGATTAATTGAAGAACCGGGAGCAAGCGCCACTAAATTAGGAAGGATAATAAGTAAGGACCAGGGTTTGGTTACAAAAATATTATCAGTGGCAAATTCTCCTTTATATGGAATACCAAGAAGAGTTTCTACAATTGATTTTGCGATTGTTATTCTTGGTTTTAATCACATTAAGAATATTGTAATTGCTTTATCAATGATGGAAGCATTTAAGAGTGCGGCAGGAACAAATTTCGATCAGAAAAAATATTGGGAACATTCGCTAATGATTGCGACTGCAGCCAAAAAAATTGCTGATGATTTGGGCTATCGTACAAGCGGTGAAGTATTTACCGCCGGATTATTACACGATTTAGGAATACCGATTATATATAAATATTTTAATAAAGAATATACCGAAATAATTAAACAAGCTGAATTGACTGAAAAAAGTTATTACTCCTTAGAGAATGAAATATTGGGAGTAACTCATGCAGATATAGCCAGGTTATTAATGGATAAATGGAATTTGCCGGTTAATTTAGCTGAAGCTATTCAGTATCATCATACTCCAAGTATGTGTCCAACTGATCCTGTAGTTGCGTCTTTAATTCATTTAGCCGATCATATAACTCAGCAATTTGGGGTTGGTGATTTTATTTGGGATAAAGGCATAACTTTTGATAGGAATATTATAGACATATTAAAAATAGGAAATGAAGAATACTTGGAAAAGTTTATTTACAGCTACAAAGAATTATTTGAGAATCAAATTGAATCATTAAACTTTTGAGAAAAATATGTCAAATAACTTAACAGAACAGGTAATGTTAGAAAAAAGAAGAAAAACCGAATTGGTTTTAACTAATATTTACAATCTTCCTTCAATGTCAGAAGTGATGATGGAAGTATCCAAATTGTTGGATAATCCCAACACAAACACATCTTTGTTAAGTAAAAAGATTGGTAAAGACCCCGGATTAGCAACAAAAATATTATCAATTGCAAATTCTCCATTGTATGGACTTCCTCGTAAAGTATCTACAATAGATTTTGCGATACTTATTATAGGTTATCAAGATATAAAAAATATAGTAGTAGCTTTATCAATGATTGAATCGTTTAAGAATAAAAGCGATAAATATCTTGATCAAAAGGAATTTTGGCTTCATTCATTGTTGTGCGCAAATGCTTCGAAAAGAATTTCTGAAGATTTGGGATACAGATTTGGCGGTGAAGCTTTTGTTACAGGATTATTGCATGATTTGGGAATACCAGTTATGCATAAATATTTTCATACAGCATTTTTAGATATTTACACAAAAATAACAACTAACAACACATATTGTCTTGATGGCGAAAATGAATTTTTAGGATATACACATCAAGAAATAGGCAAATTTTTAACAAACAAATGGAATTTGCCAAGTCATTTATGCGATACAATTTTAAATCATCATCATCCATCAAAAGCGTCAGAAAATCAAGTGTTGGCTTCTATTGTACACTTGGCTGATTATATGACTCAAAAATTAAAAATTGGTGATTTTTATTGGGATAATAATTATCAGTTGGATGAAAGTGTAATTGATACACTTAAATTTAAATCGATGGATGACCTTGATAAATTTGTAAATAATTACGAAACATTATTTAACGAAGAAATTAAAACTATTAAGGTTTAAATGTTACGACTGCATAAGCAAAATACGCAAAGTTATGAACCGTTTTACAAATCCTTAGAGGACATAGATTCCAATAACGAGGATTTGGATTCGACTGCGAATTTCTTTAGACAGAACAGTCAATCAGGTTCTAATCTGATGCTTGAAAAATATTCACATCTTTTTCAAAATCTTATTTCGTTTACACAAGATTTGGAAGAATTAAAATCTTCAAAAGATTTTATTGAAGCGCTGAAGAATTCAATTAGACGCTTAATTCCGTTAAAAGATGCTGATGTATTTTATTTTGACGAAATGCACCTAAACTTAAAAAATCTTGAAAATCAAAATACATCCCTTTCGGATATAATGAATCATTATTATAAGGAAGGGATATTAAATTTATTATTTGAATCTAAAAAACCAATAATATTGCCTGAATTAAAGAGCTTTAACTCAACCGGACCTAAGTTAAATTATATTATTTATCCAATTTATGAAGATAAAACCAAAAAAGGTATTTTTGTAATTTTAACAAGTATTAACCAACAAAATTTTAGTGAATATGATAAACATTTTATTAATACAATATTAAGTTTAAGCATTTCCAAAGTTGATAAAATAATGCTTAAAAATAAGTTAACTTCTACATATGATGAATTGCAAACATATCAGGCAAAATTATCAAATGATTTCCGGTTGGCTGCAATAGGTGAACTTACTGAAGGTATTGTTGAAGATATTATGAATCCATTACAGGTTATTATATCACAGGCGGATATGATATCGGATGAGAAAGATACAATTGAAGCCCAAAAAATAAAAAATCAAGTAAAAAAAATAAATAATGTTATTAACAGGTTAACCAAATTTTCAAGTATTAATCAAAAAAATGTACAAATACAACCATGTAATTTAAATACTATATTAACCGATTATCACGACTTAATTAAATCGACACTTGATAATGTAAGCATGGAATTAGTTTTGGATTTGGAACCTGGTATACCGCCAATTTTGACTCATCAAAATTATGTTTATCAGATGTTAACCAATATTTTTGGTTTAATTAGAAAAAGCAATGTTAATGCAGGCGGAATATTAATTCAAACACGTTTTAAAAATGACGATTTAGTATTAAAAGTAATAACAACCACAAAAATGGAATCGTTTAATAACGGTGAGATAACAACCGGAAAAACCGATTTAAATATCAAAATAGTTGATAATTTGATAAAAAAACATGAAGGATCATTCAAAATTGAATGCTTTGATGAAGGAGGATCGATTATTACATTAAGATTCCCGTTAAAACGTAAGGTGATTTTATGACAACTAAATTAATATTCGTTTTTGTGTTTGCCTTGTTTTTAACTAAAATAAATGCGCAAGATAAAGCACTTTCGACCGTACCCGACAGCAGTATGACTGAAAGCAGCGATAGTCTTAATTCTGCCGTTATTCAGGATTCGGTTAACATAAGATCTCTGTTAGATAAAGAAATAGCTGATATTAAAGCTAAACAAAAAATTGAAGATGCTAAATCGGAAGTATTTGTTGTTTCAAGTGAAAAAATTAAAACTTCGAATGATAACTTATATTTGGAATACGGTTTTTGGGTTATTGAGGCAATTTTAATTGCAGTAATAGCCGTTTTTTGGTATAAAAGAATTAAGTATCGTAAGCAACTTGCTGTTAAAACACTAAAGTTTAATATTTCAAAAATGCGTCAAGAAAAAATAGTTATCGGATCCAGCAACGATTTAACCGAAATTAGAAAAAATTTAATTACTTATCCTATCCAATATAATGATCATGGACGTGATATAGTACAAAAGGCACGAGCTTTATCCATTGCCAAAGGAGAAGTTTATTTAGCGGTTAAATTAAAATTACTTGCTGGTGAAATGAAATGATTTCCGGTATTGACAGCGGAAAGTACATTTCGGAAAGTGTATTAAAACTGTTATCAAAAGGAATTGTTAAAAGTTATCCCCCCGAAAATTCTGTAGTAATCCTAAAAATTATTGAAAAAGTTGATCAACTTTATAAAATACTAGTTGATGGCTCTGTTTATCAAACAAAGTTACCTATTGAATTAAATGAAGGCGAATTATTGTTAGGCAAAGTAATAACCGGTAATCCTTTAGTTATAGGATTGGATAATTTTGGACATTTGAAGATTATTAACCAGATTGGATTGCAGGATTTAATTAAAAAAATTGGTGTTAAACTTAATAAAAACAGCATTGAGTTAATTAGTAAGGTGGTTACCGCAAAAAAAGCGTTAGTAAAATCAAAAATTGAAGACTTAATAGAAATATATGAAAGTGATTTGAATATAAACGATGTTCAAATAAGCATGCTGATTACTTTATTATGGAATTCAAACTACTCTAATAAGGAAGAACTTTATGATGAAGTTAAAATTATTAAAACAATTCCATTTGACAAATTATGTATTGAAATCTTTTATTCAATAATACGATTAAACAATTTAAACCTTCCGCCAATAATTTATGAACAAATAGGTAAAACTTGTTTGCTTGATGTTTTAGATGACAAAATAGTTGAAATATTTAATAACAGAGCAAAGAACATAAACAAATTAATTCTTTTTATTGATAGATGGTGCAAAAACAATAGCGTTTTAAAAAGAGAAGTTGAAGAATTAGATTATTTGAACGAAAGATTAATAAAATACGTGCTTCAAAAAGAAACTTATAACCGTTTTAGTTTTTATCCTGATTTTTTAATAATCAAAAATAATAAAGAATTGGATTTAGTGTTATTTACATTCGAAATAATAAAGGGAAGTACCGGGGCTGCATATTACAAATCCGATATTAATTGCGGAATTGATCTAAATTTTAAAGGGTCAGTTACCGGTTATTATGTAAATAATAAATTTTCAGGCAAAACTTTACTTGCCGGGCATATAACTAAACTAAAAGAAGAATTTTACAATACAAAAATAGAAAACCTTTCCAAATTGCTAAATATAGATTTAAACCTATCTTTATCCCAGGGGCGTACTAATCCGGAGCTAAATTTTCAGTTAAAAGCTGATTTGTTAAATTTTAAGGCATAAATATTGCTGTTAGTTAGTTGTGTATGGAAGATAAAATTGAAGTATTACAATTAGCTAAGCAAAAAGGCTTATTAAAAAAACGATCGGGATATTTTGCTGATATCAACAGACAAAATATTAATGACGAAAAATTGCCTATAAAATTAACAGGACTTACAGTTGAGTTAATTAAAAGTATATATCAAACTGTAAATTGTAAATCCGGAGGAAATAAAAATGATAAAAGGACTATATAATTCTGCTGTTAATATGACCACAAGAATGAAAAATCTTGAAATCATTTCTACTAATTTAGCAAATATAAACACCACAGGATATAAAAGAGAAGTTCCATTTTCGGAATATTTATCGCGCGAAGATGGTATACAGGTAAAAGACATAACAGACTTTAGGGAAGGGGATTTAAGTGAAACAGGAAATCCTTTTGACTTAGCCATTACGGGAAACGGATTTTTTATGGTTGAAACAGAGTCGGGAGTTCAATTAACAAAAAATGGAAAATTTTCAATTAGTGATGAAGGTTATGTAGTTAATGAGAATGGTGATAAAGTTATGAGTAAAAATGGTTCAGTAAATATCTACGAATCAGTTACTGATAAAAACAAACCGATAGAAATTACCAAAGAAGGTGAAATTAAACAAGGCGAAATAGTAATAGATAAATTATTAATTACCAAAGTTGAAAATCAAGAAGGCATGAGACGTGTAGGTGGTCAAAACTATATGTTTGATAACATGGATTACGAACCCGCATCAGAGAATGATTATCAAGTACATCAAGGATACTTGGAAAATTCCAATACAAATCCAATTATAGAACTTGAAAATATGATAAAAGTAAGCAAAGATTATGAAGCATCACAAAAAATGATAAAAACATTTGACTCAATATTAAGTCAATCAAAAGAAATAGGAAGAGTATAAAAGGAGATAAATTATGTCAACAAGAGCGTTAAGATCAGCTGCTTCCGGAATGTATGCTCAGCAATTAAACATAGAAGTAATATCAAATAATATTGCTAACATTAATACTACGGGATTCAAAAAAAACAGGGCGGAATTTAAGGACTTAATTTATCAGGAAGTTTCTGCAAATCCTCAAAATGTGGATTTGAAAGGTCTTGTTGAAAATCCCAACTCTAAAATATTAGTGGGGACCGGTGTAAAACCTTCATCAACGCAAAAAATATTTAAACAAGGTGATTTACAAGAAACCGGACAAAGTATGGATTTGGGAATTAACGGCGAGGGTTTTTTCCAGCTTCGTAAAAGTGACGGTACTTTTGTATACTCACGCGATGGATCATTTAAATTATCAAAAGATGGTTCAATTGTTACATCCACGGGTTTAGTTTTGGAACCGGGTTTTACAATTGCCAACGATACAACAGATATTGCAGTAGATAGAAGTGGTGTTATTACCACAAAAGCTTATAACGGCGATACGGTTGAAGTTGGGACAATTGAATTAGCAAAATTTGTTAATCCGGGAGGACTTAAACCACTTGGGGATAATTTATATGCCGAAACAGAATATTCAGGGGTGCCGATAACAGGAAATGCGGGTGCTGACGGTTTTGGTGAAACACATCAAGGGTTTTTAGAATCTTCGAATGTTGATATAGTTGAAGAAATGATAAGTATGATTACAGCTCAAAGGTCATATGAAATAAATTCGAAAACAGTAAAAACAGTTGACGAAATGATGACCATTGCAAATAATATTAAAGGATAGATAAAATGTTTAGTTTTCTTTCTTTTATTTTATATCTATTTGTTTTTGCTGATACTTCAAGCAGGGTTGATGAATATCTCAAAACCGAACTGCCGGAGTTCTCAAGAATAGAATTTCAAGTGACCGCACTTCCTTTTGGAATTGAATCAATTGATGATAAAAGATTACATTTTAATAGTGAAAGAAAACCGAAATTAGCCGGCAGTTATTTATACGTCCCGGTTGATATCATGAAGGATGGAAAACCCGCAAGTATCTCAACAGTTACATTAAAAGTAAAAGTTTATAAATATGCCTTCATTTCATTAAAGCAAATAAAAAAGGGTGAAATGATTAATCCGACTGATTTTGAATTTGCGGAATGTGAAGTTTCAGCTGTTAATAGTGACATAGATATAAGATTTGACGATAAAACAGTTTTTAGAGCAAAAGTAAATATTACTCCACAAGCAATATTGGAATCCAATTTTATTGAAAAGAATCCTGTTATTAAAATAGGGAAGGAAATTAATGCTTACAAAGTAAGCGGTAATATTTTAATTTCATTTAATGTTAAAGCACGCCAAGATGGCACGATTGGTGAGAGTATAAAAGTTATGAGAGAAGATAATAAAGTATTTAAAGCTGAGATAATTGATTCAGCAAATGTAAAAATAATAGAGTGAATACTATGAAAAAGGTAATATTCTTTTTAATACTATTAACCATAAGTATAAAAGCACAAGATATGCGCGAAAGTGCATCATTTTCCTTATTTGCTGATTATAAAGCTGTTAGGCTTGGAGATGCATTAACAATATTAGTTGTTGAATCATCACAAGCAAGTAATGAAGCGCAATTAAATGCAGGACGGCAAAGCGATCTTGCTTTTGGATTCAGCGGAAGTTCAGATGGAACATCGATGGGAAGCGCGGATGTTTCTGTAAATTCCAATAATAGTTTTAAGGGCGGAGGAAGTTCGACCGCAGGGGGTTTAGTTAAAACAAAAATGAGTGTTATTGTCGATTCTGTTTTAGCAAATGGTTTAGTTAGAGTTAGAGGTTCAAGGAAAATAGTAATTAATGGTGAAGAACAAAATGTTTCGTTAAAAGGTTTGGTAAGGACATCGGATATTTCTTCCTCAAATACGGTTTATTCGTATAATATTTCGGATGCCGAAATTATTTTTGAAGGAAGCGGAATGATTGACAGTAATACTAGTCCGGGTTGGTTGACAAAAATATTTCATTGGTTGTTTTAGGTGAAAAAAATGAAAAATAAAATTTTAGTACCGCTAATATTAATGTTGCTTTGTTCCAATATATATCCCCAAAGGATTAAAGATATTGCATACTTTAAGGGGATAAATTCCGAACAATTATTAGGTTACGGTTTGGTGGTCGGATTAGCCGGAACAGGAGATAGTTATCGATCCACTTTTACAGTGCAATCGGTAACAAGTATGCTGAAAAGATTTGGAATAACAGTACCTGAAACAAATTTACGAACAAGAAACGTGTGTGCTGTAATGATAACCGCTACAGTTGCAAACACATTAAAACCCGGTGCCGAGTTTGATATTACAGTATCATCAATTGGAGATGCAACAAGTTTAATGGGAGGAACATTACTATTAACTCCTTTGTCAGCTAAAGATGGAAAATTGTATGGTTTTGGACAAGGCCCCATTTCAATAGGCGGATACGATATTAATACCGGAAGCGGCGGAAGAGTTGCAAAAAACCATTCATTGGCCGGTAGAATTCCAAGCGGCGGCAGATTGGATTATGAGTTGCCGGGAGGTGATATGAACATTGACGCAATTAGTGTAATATTAAAAGAACCGGATTTTACAACCGCAAATAATATTGCAAATTCAGTGAATACAAAATTTGGTGATAGTACAGCAACCGCACTTGGTTCAACCGAAATAAAAATAAGGGTGCCGGAAGCCGAGAAAAAAAATCTGACAAATTTTCTTGCAAGTTTAGAAGTTTTAGAAGCTCAAAAGGATGCAATTGCCAAGGTAGTATTAAATGAAAAAACCGGAACAATTGTAAGCGGTGCAAATGTTAAAATATTACCCGCAACAATTTCGCATGGAAGTTTGAATATTACAATAAATTCGTACCCAATTATTTCGCAGCCAAACTCTTTTTCGCAGGGACAGACTACTGTTTTTAACAATTTGGTTCCTAAGGTTGAACAGGAAGCCAACAGTACAATATCTATACAGGGAGCCAGCAATGTGCAAGAAGTTGCGTCCGCGTTAAATTCATTAAAAGTTTCACCACGCGATATAATAGCAATTTTCCAAGCATTAAAGGAAGCAGGAGCACTTTCAGCCGAATTAATAGTGATATAACCATGGAAGACATAAAACTAAAAATAACAGATTTAAGCAGACATATAAGTGAAACTCCGGAAATTAAATCGAGATATTCGGAGGCTCAAAAAATAAAACTTGCAAAAGCTTCAAAGGAATTTGAATCATTGCTGACTTCTATGATGCTTAAAAGTATGACAAAAAATACTGAAAATATGTATGGTGAAGAAGGTGAAAATTACGGCGGCGACATTATGGGAATGATGTTTGAAAATGAAATGGCCGGAATGATTACTAAATCCAAAGGAATGGGAATTGCTGAAATGTTATACCAAAAAATGACGGGAGAACGGCTGGAAAATAATATACCGATAAAGAGTTTTGGAAATAAATTAGATATTGATACAAATAGTACCGATGATGTTAAAAAAGTTTTACCAAGCAGCAGTGCATTAGATAGGTTAAGTGTTTTTGATGATATTATTAATCAAGCTTCTGAACAATATGGTGTACCGACAAATATTATTAAATCGGTAATATTAACTGAATCGGCCGCTAATCAAAATGCAATATCAAAATGCAAAGCTAAAGGACTAATGCAGCTTATGGATGGAACGGCAAGAGATATGGGAGTAAAAAACGTTTGGGATGCAAAAGAAAATATTTTTGGCGGGACTAAATATTTATCGCAAATGTTACGACAATATAATGGTGATTTAAAATTAGCTTTGGCTGCTTATAATGCCGGACCAGGAAATGTAGACAAATATAACGGAGTTCCGCCGTTTGATGAAACACAAAAATATGTAACAAGAGTATTCGGTTATTTAAAAAATTGGGAAGGTGACAATGCCAGCTAAAGGATTATTAATAGTATTGGAAAAACTTAGAGGAAATTTAGAAAAACTTTTACAAAACTCTAAAGATAAACAAAAAGCCTTAATAACAATGGATAATAATTTGCTGACTGAGATAGTAAATGCAGAGGAAAAATTAATTCTTGCTATTAAACAAAATGAACAAGAAAGACTGCAAACAATTACTTTATTGAACAGACAAAAAAAAGTTGTTGAAAACCAATATAAAATATCAATATTTATAAAAAATTTCAAAGAAGATTTAGACGAAAAGACAATAAAACTGCTAAAAGGATATGAAAAAAATATTAAAATTTTATCCCGGGAGATTATGGATAATAACCGGGAAAATCTTTTTTTAATAAATCATTCAAAGCAGTTTATACATCAGCTGATGGGAATAGTTTATCAGGATAAAACCAAATCATTATTTGATAAAAAGGTATAACAATGGCTGTTAATTCACTATTAAATATGACGGCAAAAAGTTTGGCGGTATATCAGAAGGCATTAGCCGTGACTTCAAATAATATAACAAATGCCAATAATACCAGCTATTCAAGGCAGAGAGTTGTACTTGGAGAAGCACCACCGGACTCGTACGGGAAATTTACTATTGGAAATGGCGTTCAGATAGAAGATATCCAACGTCTAAAAAACCAAGCTTTAGATAATCAAATACTTAAATCTAATAGCAGTAAATCTTTTTCGGAAAAACAATCTACGGTTGTCAGTCAGGTTGAATCTCTGTTTTCAGAACCATCGGATTTGGGTCTATCTAATTTGACAGATTCTTTTTTAAATTCTTGGGAAGAACTAACAGTAAATCCTACTTCGGCAGCATTACGTACAAATGTTGTGCAAAATGCCCAAAAACTTTCGGTAAAAGGACAAAGTATTTATGAAGGGCTGGATGAAATGCGTTCGGACATTGGAAAAGAATCGGCTAATACAATTATTGATGTTAATAATTATTTAACTCAAATAAGTACGCTTAACAAGCAGATTTACGAATCATCAATTGTTGGAAATAGTGCAAATGATTTGCTTGATAAAAGAGATGCATTTTTAGAAGATTTGAGTAAGTTGGTAAATATTAATGTTACAATGGATAGTGATAATGTAGCTAACGTATCAATTGGCGGAGTATATGCTGCGGGCAGATTAAGTAAAATTGAATTTAAAACGGTAGAAGAAAATGGTAAACTTTTAATAAAAACCGCTGATGGTAATACCTCGGTAAGTTTAAATGGTGGTGAATTATACAGCTTGCAAAAATCGTACAACACTGATATTAAGGATTATAAAACCCAGCTTGACGGGGTTTTAAAAAGCATTTATGATGAAGTAAATAATTTACATACAAAAGGATACACAACAACAGATCCTCCGGAAACGGGGCTTAAATTTTTTGAAAATTATGAAAATGGTAATTTGGTTGTTAACAGTGAAATTGTTGATGATGTAAATAAAATTGCTGTTAGCTCCGATGGTAGTAATGGAAATAACGATGTAGCATCAAAAATTGCATCATTAAAAACAAAAAAACTTTCCAATGGATTGACCATTTCGGACAACTATTCAAATTTGGTAAGTTCAATAGGATATGAAAAAGTATTGCAAGATCAAAATGCTGAATCTTTTGATTTAGTATTATCACAATTAGAGGAACAAAAATCGAATTATTCAGGTGTATCATTAGATGAAGAGATGGTAGATGTATTAAAATTTCAAAGATCGTATGATGCAACTGCAAAATTAATACAAATTTCGGATGAATTATTAAACACATTAATTAACATGGTGTAAGCTATGATACGGGTTTCAGATAGAAATATTCAATCGTCATATTTAACTTCGCTTGCCAGAAATAAAGCAGATCTTGCGACCATTCAAAAAGAAATGGTTACGCTAAGTAAAATAAATAAACCATCGGATTCACCATTAGGCGCATCCCGCATACTGCGAATGAATGGACAGATTGAAAGTTTTGATACATATTCTAAAAATATTGAAAGCGGTTTAGCATATATTGATAACAGCTCACTTGCACTTGAAGGAATAAACAAAGAAGTGCAAACAGCATTAGCTGATTTAACAACCGCAAATAATGCTACCGTTTCGGAAAATTTGGGAACTTATGCGGATAAAATGAAAGCATCGTTAAAATCAATTATTGATTTAAGCAATACTGAATTTGACGGTCAGTTTTTATTTGGAGGAACTGATAATTCAACTGCTCCCATAAGTTTAAATGGAACCGGAGATTTTGTTGATTTTAAGAGCGGCAGTTTTGGATCGGCTCATAAAATACGGTTATCTAATTATACCGATCAAAAAATAAATATGACAGGAAAAGAATTATTTGCTCCTGTATTAACTCAAAAAGGGAATTTGGATTCAACTGCTGCAGTTGGAAATGTGGAATCAATAACTTCTACAGTATATAATTCCGAAGGAACCGCATTCAGCTATCAGGCTACTTATACTAAAAACGCAGCCAATCAATATGTGATGGATTATCAAGTGTTAGATTCGTCAAGTAATGTTGTTACAAGCGGAAGTTCGGCTTTGGCTTTTAATGCTTCAACAGGGGCACTTACATCAGTTGATGGAAACAGTCCTAAGGATTTTACCGTAAAAGATGAAACAAACGGAATAAATTTTATTGTTGACATAAATTCATTTACGGAAAAAAACAGTGCGGCAACTTTATCCACAAACTTAAGCCAAAAAGCAGATATTTTTAATGTGCTGCAATCAGTAAGCGAAAAACTTGCCGCCGGAGAACTGCCTGATGACACTCAAGTAAAATTAATTGAAGAATTTGGAACAAACTTAACAAACAAAATTTCCGAACTTGGAAGTTATAGAAATCGATTGACGGATACAGATGAGTTGAATAAAAGTCAAAGTTTAACATTGCAGGAATTGGTTTCCAAGGAAAAAGATGTGGATGTTGCCAAACTAGCTATTGATCTACAAGAAAAGCAGTATAATTTGGATTTAACATATAAAATTTCAGCTACTCTTTTACCAAAATCGTTATTGGACTTTTTATAATAAGTGTTTTGTTAAATAGGGACAATATATTCCTCCGTAGGAGAATTTTTACTGACCTGTTACAACTGTTAATTTCTAAATAATTATTGTGAGATTATTTTAAGTAAAAAATTATCAGAAAATCATTTAAGAGTATATGAAGTAATTAGTATTGTATAATAAATCTCTATTAAATGATGATTAACACACAAATATTATTCTAAATTGGAAAAAAAAATCTAATTATGGCATCAACTGGGCTTTTGTTATTTATCAATTTTCTGTTATATTTAAGTCGAGATTAAAAATTTATATATAATGCAAAAACTGATAGAATAAAATGTTTTAGAGAGTCATTTTAATTTGATTTTTTTATAATAAATAGTTTAATAAATTAAGTAAATATTACAAGAAAATATTAACTAACCGACTTATAAATATGAAAATAGTTACAAAACAGTTTGGAGAATTGGAATTTAATGATGATATTATCATTGAATTTAAAGAAGGTATATTTGGTTTTGAAGAGTACCATAAATATATCTTGATTACAGAAGAAAACAGTTTATTTTATTGGCTTACAAATGTAGAAGTGCCTGAAATAATGTTTCCATTGTTTTCCATAACTTTATTGGAGGATGATTATCCTCAACAAGAAAGCTGCGAAGCCTTTGGAATAGTTAGATTGGATAAAAATCCTGCTAATATAACAATAAATATGAAGGCCCCGGTTTACATAAGCCAAAACGAAAAATTTGGGCTGCAAAAAATATTAGAGAATGATAAATATCAAATTAATTATAAGTTATTTGTGGAAAAATAATTAAAATATGCTTGTATTATCACGTAAGATAAATGAAAAAATACAAATTGGATCCAATATAGTAATAAATATACTTTCTATAACGGATGCACAAGTAAAAATAGGTATTGAAGCACCTAACGATGTGAAAATATTTCGTGAAGAGATATATGAAAAAGTAAAAGCTTTTGCATTAGAAGCCTCGCAAAAAAGTATTGAAAAACCCGATTCTGATATTAAAAAATTATCCGTTAATAAACTAAATAAGTTGAAATAGTGGAAAAAAGAAAAATAAAAGTACTTATTGTTGATGATTCAGATGTAATATTAACATCTTTAAAAACATTTTTTGAAGAATATGATTTTGAAGTTTTAACTTGTATTGATGGTTTGCAGGGAATACAAAAAACATCGGAATTTAAGCCTGATATAATCTTTTTAGATTTAATGATGCCTAATTTTGATGGTATAAAAATGCTTCAAGTTAAAAAAGTGCTTAAAGAAATAAAAGATATACCTGTAATTGTTATTAGTGCAAATACGGCCAAAAGTAATGTTTTGGCTGCTATAGAAGCAGGAGCCGACAGGGTAATTTCCAAACCTATTAAAGACGATGCGATAATAAAAAACATGAATGAACTGCTTGGTGCTGATTTGTTTCAAGCAAGTAAAAGAACATTTAGCGCAAACGATAGCAGAGATGTTCAAAATCATTTAAAGAAGTTTTTTTTAGATTCATTTCCTGCAAAACGACAGATGCTTACCGAGGCCTTAATGAAAAAAAACCCTTCATTATTAAGGATGATTATTCACGAAATTAAAGGTGCCGGCGGTACAATTGGATACCCTATTTTAACTGAAATCAGTCAGGATATTATGGAAAGAAATTTAGATAATCAAAACGACTGGATGTATGTGGAATTAAAGGTAGGTCAACTGCTTCAAAAAGTAGATCAAATAAGAAAAGATATTAAAATAAAAACTATATAAAAATATGTTTATAATAATTGGTGCCGTTGTTGTTTTAGTAAGTTTGGTTGTTGGGTTTTCCATGGCGGGTGGGCAGCTTGGTGCCTTAATACAGATCTCGGAATTTATAACAATTGGTGGAGCCGCTATAGGAAGTTTGCTTATTTCTGCTCCTTTACCATTGATAAAAAAAATTATTGGAGCAATTCCAAAAGTTATTGGGGCTAAACATCCTCATAAACATGATTATATGGAACTATTAAAATCGTTTTACGATTTGTTTTTGGTTGCACAACGTGATGGTTTATTGGCAGTTGAAAAACACATTGAAAAACCAACCGAAAGTGAAATATTATCAAAAAACCAAAAATTTGTAACAAATAAAATTGCTTTAACATTTTTTTGTGATACTTTAAAGGTAATGTTATCCGGCGGTGTGCCGCCACATGAAATTGAAGCATTGATGGATACCGAAATTGAAACTTTTGAAATTGAAACAAAACCAATTGGCGCGACATTGCAAACTTTAGGTGATGCGTTCCCCGGTCTTGGAATTGTAGCCGCAGTACTTGGAATTATTGTTACTATGGGAAGTATTAACGCTGGTGCTGAAGCAGTAGGACATCACGTAGCTGCTGCACTTGTTGGTACTTTTTTGGGTGTTTTAATATCGTATGGTTTTGTTGGCCCTTTGGCTACAAATATTGGGCATATGTACGAAGATGAGGTTAGGTATTTAGAAACCATAAAAGCAGCATTAGTAGCTTACGCTAAAGGAAACCCGCCTATAGTTGCAGTTGAAATAGCAAGAAGAACTATTGCAAGTGATGAGAGACCGAGTTTTGGTGAATTAGAAGCTTACTTGCGCGGTAAATAGGTATAACCATGGAAGGGCAGAATAATGAACCCATAATAATAAAAAAGGGTAAAAAAGGGGGACATGGTCATCATGGTGGAGCATGGAAAGTTGCCTATGCCGATTTTGTGACCGCAATGATGGCGTTATTTATTGTGTTGTGGATTTTGGGACAAAGCGAAGAAGTAAAAAATCAAGTTGCAAGCTATTTTCAAAATCCATCAGGAATTGGAGTTGGGCAAGGACCAAGCGCAATTCAGGGTGGTTCAAGCGGTGTGCCCAATGATGTTTCAAATGCTATGAGACGTAGAGAGCTTGAACGTCAAGCTCTAAAAGAGATGGGTAATGAAATAATTAATGAATTAAGCGGAAGTTCGGAATTTCAACAAATAGCCGGCCAAATTGAAGCAGAAATAACAGATGAAGGTTTAAAAATTGAGATAATGGATTCAAAAGATGATGTGTTTTTTGAAGTCGGAACAGCTAATTTAAAACCAAGTGCTTATAGAGTTATACAAACAATTGGCAAAGAAATTTCCAAATTAAACAATAAAGTAATGATTGAAGGACATACCGATTCACGTCCTTATTCGGCTTCGGGGGAAGGATATTCCAATTTTGAACTTAGTTCCGATAGAGCAAACGCAGCAAGGCGGGCCTTAATATCCGGCGGTTTATTGGCTTCGCAGATAGAACAAGTTAGAGGATGGGCGGATAACAAACTTAAAAATCCGAAAGAACCTTATTCGGAAGTAAATAGAAGAATTAGTATAATTGTTAAATTTTCGAATTAATTATGAATAAAAACCTGTTAGTTGTTGAAGATGATCCATTTACACAGCAGTTTTACGACTTTTTGTTTGCTAAACTTGGGTATAAACTTTTTCAAACGGAAAACGGAGAGGAAATATTTAATATACTTGATGCTAACGATATTTCATTAATAATTTTAGATATTAATTTGAAGAACACTTATTTAGCCAATAAAAAAGTTGATGGAGTAATAATTTCGAACAAGATAAAAAAAGATAAAAAATATTCCCATATTCCAATTTTATTGGTTACAGCTTATCAAAAAAAATCGGGTGAGAGGAATTACCTTGATGATAGTTCCGCTGATGATTATATTGTAAAACCAATTACTGATTATAATGATTTGATTAATAAAGTAAACAAATTGATATTAAAATAAATGATATCCGAAAAAATTCTTGTAGTTGAAGATGAAGAAGATACACGGTTTATTTTAAGCCGGTTACTTTCTAAAAATAATTTTGATGTAAAAACAGCCGAAAATGGTGTTGCTGCATTAGAAGTATTAAAAACTTTTAAACCAAAAGTTATTTTAGCCGATTGGACAATGCCCCAGATGGATGGAATCCAATTATGTAATACAATTAAATTGATTGAAGAGTTTAAGGGTGTTTATTTTATTGTTCTTACAGCCCGTGCTTCATTAAAAGACAGGGTAATGGGATTAGATGTGGGTGCCGATGACTTTTTGGTAAAACCAATTGAAAATCAAGAACTGCTGGCTCGAATCCGTTCAGGAATTAGGATTCATAATTTACAGGCCGAGTTAAAAGGTATTGAGCATAATAAAGCTTTGGTTGAAATGGCTTGTACAATTGGGCATAGGATAAATAATCCTCTAAGCAGCTTAAAAATGACCGTCTCAAATTTAGAATCGGATTTGACAACTAATCAAAAAGCTAAATTTGGAGACGATTTTGAAATTATTAACGAGTCAATTAAAAGAATTGAAAAATTTGTAAACACTTTGCAAAAATTAGAAAATCCCGAGTTGTTAGATTACGCAATAGATCAAAAAATGTTGAAGTTAGACTAAACTTTATTGCAATTTATTTCGATAATAAGTCGGGAGAGATATATGCTTGATAAAGTTATAAATATTAACGCTAATAAACCTTATGCTGATAGAAAAACAGCAGCAAGGACTTATGAAAAATTTATCAGGGATCCCCATGTTCGCGATTTCTTTCCCAAGGACTCAATTGTTTTTTCTTCTGCAGCAGTATTCCTATCAAAATTAAATTGGTTTGTTAAGGAAGTTAAATTTACTAAAGATAATAAAGTACATCTTGTTTTTTTTATTTCAGAATTTGAATTTCAAACTACAATTGATTTTGTTAGCTTTTATAACAATTTAAGGCAGGAATTTAAAGTTATCAAAAAGAATTCCGGCGATTATAGGGATTCATTATTAACTGCTAAATTATCACTCAAAAAACACGAATTAAATTTTGATGAATCTATTGATAATTATCGTTTAACAGGTGTTAAAAATTTATTCAGCCGGATTAATAATGTAAATATGGGTACGGATCTTCAAAGAACAGATAGTTATGTGTTAAATAGCCTATTGGATGGAATTAAAGAAGAATTAATCTATGAAATGGAACAAATTCAGAATGCAGTATATACTTTTATTCAAAAATTTGATAAATTTAAGTTCCATGAAAATTATGTATTTGAAGATGATGGTTCAGATAAATTAATTATTGAACGAATTTCAAAGGAATATGTATAAACAAGAGAATTCCGAAAATCCGCAAAAAACATATAGTTCAATAAAAGATTTTAAGAATCTTGTTGAAACACCTGAAACAAAACCTCTTGCGTTAGTTTCAGGAACAGGGGCAATTAATTATTGTAATCAAACATTTACAAATGTCTTTTCTTTAACTGAAGGACAAAATGTATCGGAACTATTGATTGAACCAAATCTGAAATATTTTGTAGACAGCCTTTCTAAAAGCCAATATGGAAGTTTTCATTTTGAGGTTTTTTTAATTAATTTAGAAACAAACTTGCCGACTAATTATTATGTTGATGTTGACCGTGTATTGATTAATCAAGATGAATTAATGGTTTTGGTTTTTACTTCAAATCAAGAAAGAATAAAAATAGAACAAAGAATTAATAATCTGCATAATGCGTTGGAATATGGAGATGTTGCAGTAATTATTACAGATGATAAAGGAATTATCAATTATTCTTCAAGATCGTTCGATTTGATACTTCATTCCTCGATAGAATATATGTACAATAGATTTTTACCGGATGTATTGGCGGAATTTCTTACAAGGGATGAGACTATTGCAATTAAACATGCAATTCAAAATAAAACCGAATGGGTAAAAATGATTTCTTTTAGTGATGCCGATAAAAAAGTATCTTATAAAGAAATAAAACTAAATCCAATAATTAAAAATTACGCCGAGTCGGTTAATTTTATTATTACTGCAAATGACATAACTAATTATGTTCAAAAAAATCAGATTATTAAAAGATCGGAAGAAAGACAAAGATTAATTATTAATAATATCTCGGATCCCATTGTTATTATCCGTTCTGAAAACGACAAAAGATATTTTGAAAATGCTAACGAAACCTTTTATTTGGAGTTTGGAATAAATAAAGCGGATGCATTGAATAAAGAATTATATTTAGTGAATAATAATGGATTAATAAATCATCTAATAAAATCGATTGATGAATTAGACAGATCAAATGTAAATTTAATAAAATTTAAATATATTGATGAAATATCGAAGAAAGAATTTTTGGCAAAAATAAGTTATGCCGATGAAGCTTATAACAAAATTCGACTTTACATTGCTAATTATACCGATCTAACTGAACAATTAAATGCTCAGGAACAATTAAGGATTGCTTACGAAAAAGAAATACAGGTAAGCAGATTAAAATCCACTTTTTTGGCTAATATGTCGCATGAATTTAGAACTCCTTTAAATGCTATTGCCGGATATTCGGAACTTTTAGAAGATGACTTAAAAAACAAAGAATATGATTCTTTGGAAGATTATACTTCATATCTAAAAGAGGGAGTTCAAAGACTTGTTAAATTGGTAGAAAACATTTTGGAAATATCAATTTTAGAATCCGGCGGTGATGAATTTGATTTTGAAAAAACGAGTGTAAATTATATAGTCCGGAATATATTTAATGTTTATGTGCCAAAAACGTTAAATAAATCTTTATCTTTTGAATTAGATCTTGATGCTTCGGAACCATATGTTTTTATTGATGAAGATAAATTAACCAAAATAGTTGATAGTCTTGTTGATAATGCTGTAAAATATAATATTGCCAATGGTATGGTAATTTTAAGGACTGAAATAAATGATGATGAAGTTACTATTGAAATTAGTGATACGGGTATTGGCATACATGATGAAAAACTTGACAAAATATTAAAACCTTTTGAACAAGTAGATGACTTGGGACATACAAGATCGTATGAAGGGGCTGGTCTTGGTTTAACAATTGCGCACCGATTAACACAGCGTTTAGGCGGAAAATTCAGTATTTTCAGCAAAATTAAAGAAGGAACAACAGTATCTTTAACATTTCCGATTATCAAATAAAACTACAAATAAACTAATAATATTTTCCCGTCAGACAGTCTAAAATTTTACTTATTTAGCTTTTTATTATTAGCCTAAATAGTTATATTACAATTTAAAACTAAACTTAGTTAACTTCAAATAATTAGATAATTTATGAAACAAAGTATACTTTTATGGTTTATAGCTTTTATACTAACTTCAGCAATTGCAATATATCAAAGAACTACCGGACCTACCTACCCAATAAGCGGAAAGTATTTAATTGAAGGAAAAGAATACAAATATAAATTAACACGCAGCGGCAGCAGCAGCGAAGATTGTAAAGTTTTAATTAAAACAGATAAAAAAAATATTGAAGGTTTTTTGTTTTACAAAAGATATAAAACCTTAGACAGCTTTTCAGTTGTTAAAATGAATTACAATAACAAGGAATTAAGTACTGTTCTTCCAAAACAACCCTCGGCAGGCAAATTACAATATTATGTCGTTCTAAATTATAACAACGCAAAAATAACACTGCCTGAAAAGAAGAATGTAATAATTAGGTTTAAAGACGATGTCCCTTTATGGTTATTGATTCCGCATGTAATTTTTATGTTTGGAGCAATGCTATTATCGGCCCGCACCGGATTGGAGTATTTCAAAAAAGAACCAAAAGTATACAAATTGACATTAGTGACTCTTGGTTTTTTAATTGTCGGCGGTTTTATTTTAGGTCCGTTAGTACAAAAATACGCGTTTGGTGTTTTATGGGCAGGATTTCCTTTTGGTTACGATTTAACAGATAATAAAACAGTTATTACTTTTATTGGCTGGTTTGTTGCTTTTTTGATGTATAAGCGAAGTAAAAATCCTGCAAAATTAGCGTTATTAGCCTCAATATTATTAATTTTTATTTATTTAATTCCTCATAGTGTTTTAGGTTCGGAATTGGATTACAATAAATTAGATAAAAAACAAAAACAAGAAAAAATATTAGATTCAAATAAAACAGGTGTAAGATGAGAATAAAAAGTATTATTTATGTTCTATTATTTTCCTTAAGTCTATTATATGCACAGGAAAATAAACAAACATTTTTATCGTTAAAACAAACAGGTGTTGAGGATTTTTTAAAGAAAAATCCTAACTGCGATGGACGTGGTACAATAGTATTTGTGTTTGATACCGGTGTTGATATGGGGATTGATGGATTATTAAAAACATCAACCGGCGAGATAAAAGTTATAGATGTGCAAGATTTTACTAACGAAGGTGATATTAATTATTATCCTGCAACTATTGAAGAGAAAGACGGAAAAAAATATTTTGAAAATGAAGAATTAAAATATTCCGTATTAGGAGCCGAAAAACTTTCCGTTGCTGCTTTTGATGACAATTATTTTATTGGAGCAATTAAAGAAGATTTCTGGAAAAACTCAAGTTCGGCTATTGCCGATATTAATGGCAACGATAAAAAAGATGATACGTTTTATTTTGTTGTTTTCCAAACCACCGATGACGCCGAAAACAGCTGGGTAGTATTTTTTGACACAAACGGCAACGGCGACTTAAGTGACGAAAAACCGATTAAAAATTATAAACAAAATAAAGATTCATTCAGTATTATAAATAAAGATCTTCCGCAATTAACAATGGGATTAAATATTTTTCCAAAAGAAAAAGTTGTAAACTTCCATTTTGATGACGGCGGACACGGTACACATGTTGCAGGAATTGCAACGGGATATAAAATTGGCGGAGTGGATTTAAATGGTGTAGCTCCGGGTGCTTATGTTATCAGCTGCAAGCTGGGAAATAATAATTATTCCGGCGGAGCAACGGTTACCGAAAGCATGAAAAAAGCATTTTTATATGCTGATAAAATATCAAAAGAAACAAAAAATTATTGTGTAATAAATATGAGTTTTGGAGTTGGCAGCGAGATTGAAGGGAATGCCGATATGGAGAAGTTTATTGATGATTTAGTAGCTAAAAATCCATACTTATATATATCATTATCAAACGGCAACGAAGGTCCCGGAATTTCAACTGCCGGATTACCCGCTGCTTCAAGCAGTGTCCTTTCTTCAGGTGCGGTTTTAACAAAAGAAGTTGGATCGGACTTATATGGTGCTGATTTAGATAATGACATTATACTTTATTTCAGTTCGCGCGGCGGTGAAGTAAGTAAACCTGATATTGTATCACCGGGTGCATGTACATCTACTGTTCCAAATTGGGGCGATAATGACAGATTTTGGGGAACAAGTATGGCTTCGCCTTATACAGCCGGAGTTTTGTCGTTATTGTTAAGTGCCGTTAAGGTTGATTATCCTGATATAAAAGTTCCATCTTTATTGCTTTATAAAGCTGTTAGAGAATCCGCAACCAAATGGAATCAATATGCAAGTATTGACCAGGGTTCAGGTTTTATTAATGTTGACAAAGCTTATGATTTGTTAAAAAAATATATTAAAGACGGTGAAATAGAAAAATTTGAAACCTATAAAATTACTGCAAGTTCACCTAATATGCCCGGGGGAAAAGCACCAAATTTATATTTAAGAAACGGTTCGTATTTAACAGGAAATGAGACATATACATTTTTAGTTGAACGTAATAAATTTGATAAAAATGACAAATTTTATAGAGTTTATAATATTGAATGTGACAGCGATTGGTTAATACCAATGCAGAAAAAAACATATTTACGCAACGATCAAGCTACTGCAATTAATGTCCGTTTTGATAAAAGTAAAATGAAAAATCCCGGTATGTACAATGCAAAAATTAAAGCATTCCGTGAAGGAAGTGATAAATATACCGAATTTGAAATGATGGCTACTGTAATTATTCCCGAGGAATTTTCAATTGAAAATAATTACCGAAAAAGCTGGACAGGTGAATTAGAAAAAGCAATGTACAAAAGATATTTTGTAAATGTACCCGCGGGTGCAACCTCAATGAAAATTAAATTATCTTCAACTCCGGGTAAATACTTAAGCGGCAGAATAAATTTGCATGCTCCAAATGGAAGACAATTGGATGTAACAAATACAATTACTTCGGAAAAAGATTATAACCAAGTTGAAAGAACTTATATGAATTTAGAACCCGGAGTTTATGAACTTGTTGTAGAAAGCAGCTACCAGGCAAAAAATGTTTCTACATATAATTTTAATGTCGACTTTTTTGGTATTAATTTAATTGGAAAAAATCAGCTTTGTGAAAATAATAAAACAATTAAAGTGGTTAATGAATTTAATGGTGTAAATACTTATAATTTAAACGGACAAATACTTGGTTATGAAAAAAGTTATTATATAACCATTAAAGGCAAAGATTTTTATACAGCCCCTTTCGAATTAGCTGAAAATGAAGCTGAAAGAAATTTTTCTATTGAACTTACAAAAGAAGACTTTAATAAAATTACCGATTTTACAATTTTAGCTTACGATAAAACCGGTTTTGCCGTTGAAAAGGATGGTTTATCGTATAGTACTGGCGAATTAACAGTTACAAATAATGAAAAATTGGGCAAGGCGGAATATAAACTTGTAATTATTCCCGGTTTTGCAAATGCTGATAGTGAATTAAAAGTGTTAATTAAAGAAAAAACATATTTTAATGACTCAATTGATTTAAATGTTAAATGTAAAAACAAAAAAAGTGTTAATTTGTACCCATCAATTCCGGAAGAATTAAAGGTGGAATATAAATTGCCGGAACTAACAATTCCTGAAGGTACAAAATTATTTGGTAATATTAATTTTGAATCACCGGCTACAAATAAAGTAGAATATGAAATTCCAATTAACGTAAGCAAATAAAAATAATATAGTTTAATTTATTAATAGTATAAGGTAAAATATGAAAGTAAACGAAAATCAAAATCCTACAGGCTTACCTTCAAACGCCTATAGGGAATTAAAACCGGGTGAAGAATATGTTCCATTAATGGATCCGAAAGCCAAAGTTAAGGAAGTGAACTTGTATACTGTAGCCATGGGTTTATTAATGGCCATTTTATTTTCGGCAGCCGCAGCATATTTAGGTCTAAAAATTGGACAGGTATTTGAAGCTGCTATACCAATTGCTATTTTGGCTGTTGGACTTTCTACAGCATTAAAAAGATCAGGTTCATTAGGTGAAAATGTAATTATTCAATCAATCGGTTCAACCAGCGGTGCTGTTGTTGCCGGTGCAATTTTTACTTTACCCGCAATTTATATTTTAAAACTTGATGTGGATTATTATAAAATCTTTTTATCATCATTATTAGGCGGATTTCTTGGAATTTTATTCTTAATCCCATTCCGTAAATATTTTGTTGCCGAAATGCACGGTAAATTTCCTTTTCCTGAGGCTACTGCAACTACCGAAGTTTTAGTTGCCGGTGAAAAAGGGGGAAACCAGGCTAAAGTATTAATTGTTAGTGCTTTAATAGGCGGTATTTACGATTTTATAATTGCTACTTTTGGCTGGTGGAGTGAAGTGTTTACATCGCGTGTAGCTCCAATTGGCGAAATGGTAGCAACAAAATTTAAATTAGTATTTAAAATAAACATTGGTGCCGCAGTTATGGGCTTGGGTTATATTGTTGGATTAAAATATGCAGCAATAATAGCCGGCGGTTCTTTTGTATCATGGTTTGTAATCATCCCTGTGTTTAGCTATTTGGGCGATTATATTTCGGTTCCAATTGGTGCAAATGTAGTTGATTTAATTAAAGATATGCCTGCAGAAGCAATTTTTAGAAATTATGTACGCCACATTGGTATTGGCGGCATTGCAATGGCAGGATTAATTGGAATTATCCGTTCATCGGGCATTATTAAAAGCGCGTTTGGACTTGCCGTTAAAGAATTAGCCGGTAAAAAAGAAAATAAAAATGATATAATACGTACTCATAGAGATATTTCAATGTCTATTATTGTTACGGGTATTGTTGTAACTGCAATAGTTATATTTTTATTTTTTATGTTTGGTGTTGTTCATAATTTAACACATGCTATAGTTGGTTTATTAATAGTATTAATTATTGCGTTTTTATTTACAACTGTTGCTGCTAATGCAATTGCAATTGTAGGTACAAATCCTGTATCAGGTATGACCTTAATGACCTTAATTCTTTCCTCACTTGTTTTAGTTAATGTTGGTTTAACAGGTGAAGTAGGTATGGTTTCGGCTTTAATAATTGGCGGTGTTGTTTGTACAGCTTTATCTGTTGCGGGTGCTTTTGTATCCGATTTAAAAATAGGTTATTGGCTTGGAACTTCACCTTATAAACAGGAACAATGGAAGTTTTTAGGCACTGCAGTTTCAGCAGCAACTGTAGGCGGAGTAATTTTATTATTAAATCAACAATACGGTTTTGTTGGTGATAATGCTTTGCCGGCTCCGCAGGCAAACGCTATGGCAGCCGTTATTCAGCCTTTGATGAGTAGTCAGCCGGCTCCTTGGATGATGTACGTTGCAGGTGCCTTTATGGCTTTAATTTTGACCATGCTTGGTGTTCCCGCATTAGCTTTTTCGCTTGGTATGTATTTACCTATTGAATTAAACACTCCAATTTTAGTGGGTGGTTTAATTTCTTATTATGTAGGTTCACGCAGCAAAAACGAAGCCCTTAATAAGGCTCGTTCCGAAAGAGGTATTTTAATTGCTTCCGGGTTTATTGCCGGCGGTGCTTTGATGGGTGTTTTAAGTGTATTATTAAAATATTTTGAACTGGATGTATTTGCCGGTGAATGGGCTGAAAGCCATTCGGGTGAATTAGTTGGCCTTATTATGTTTGCAGTAATTTGCGCTTATATGATTTGGGATTCGTTACGCGGTAAAGAAGAAAAATAATATATTTTATATATTGTAAAATTAAAGGGGACATGTTAATTCTTGCCCCCTTTTTTATTGGATAAAGCGGTATAGGATTACAGAGATAGAAATTCTCTGAAATTCATATTATAAGAAAATGTTTCAGCCCGGAACGGGTGACATGATAAATATATATTTCATCCAAATTAAAAATTATAAAACGGGGAATCATGTCGCCGCCTTCAGGGCTTTGTTGGCTGCTGTTATTGTTTTGCTACAATTGTTACGTCCTTTTTGCTACAATCGTTACGTCCTTTCAGGACTAAAACATAAAAAAGCCAAAACAAAAAATATTACCAATACTCAAACCTTCTACGGAGTAGAAGTATGTTTGTAACCACATCACACACCACACAAAACCCGCCTACAGAGTAGGAGCACATTCTTTTGGGAAAGATAAAAACATGGTAATCATTTCGCCCGCATCGCGGATTAGACAATTATTTGAACGCTGATGACTCGGATTAGGCTGATTACCGCTGATTAAACCATCTAAATAGCTGGGCAAATCTGTGTTCTGTTTATCAAAAGTCATGGGAATTAAATAATTTACACGAATCATAGTGCAGACAATTTGATAATAAATGACATTGTGCTTCCCCGAAGCACAGGGATTATTTGTTAGTGTTGGTTACAGACATGGAATTTCTCCGAAATTTATATTTGACGAAAATGTTTCAACCCGGAACGGGTGAAATGATTGTAGGGAAATTAACGGGATAAAATTAGAGCCCGGAACGGGTGACATGATAAATATATATTTCATCCAAATTAAAAATTATAAAACGGGGAATCATGTCGCCGCCTTCAGGGCTTTGTTGGCTGCTGTTATTGTTTTGCTACAATCCTCACGTCCTTTTTGCTACAATTGTTACGTCCTTTTTGCTACAATCGTTACGTCCTTTCAGGACTAAAACATAAAAATGCCAAAACAAAAAATATTACCAATACTCAAACCTTCTACGGAGTAGAAGTATGTTTATAACCACATCACACACCACACAAAACCCGCCTACAGCGTAGGCGCACATTCGCGAAGAATATATAGAAGGACGGGGAGTTAAAGAATATGCAACTCTGCTGGAGTTGGAGAAGTCTTCGGGGTTTTGCTGGTTACAAATAGGCCTCTTTTCCAAAGAGGTTTTGATACGCGGAAATTATTAGATAAATGCGCAAAAGTAAAAATGCCTTTTATCAAAATCAAGTCAATCCTTTAATCAAGAAAATCATGGTTCAGACAATATAAAAATCATATCAATCATGCAAATCACACAAATCACACAAATCACAGTTCAGACAATATTGTATCGTCCAATCTGTACATAATGATAACAAAAGCATTAATCATTTTTGAATTTCTTTTTTTATTGTATAATAATTGTTAAATGAATAAATTAGCTATAATGTTTAAATAAAAAAGATATAAAGATTTTTAACAGGATTAGATTATGATTTACAATACAATTGAAGATATTAGAAAATTATTTCCATATTTGGACCATGGCAAAATATATTTTAACCATGCATCAATAGGCCCGTTATCACGCCTTATAATGAGCAGGTTAAACGAATATATGTATGAAAGAAGCACAACAAATATTAAAAACTTCGATACATTTGTAGCTTCCGATTTGGGAGGAAGAGAAAAACTTGGGCAGTTATTAAACTGTAAACCGGATAGAATAACGTGGATAGATAACGTTTCCAACGGGATGAATGTTTTGGCAAATAGTTTACCTTGGCAAAAAGGAGATGAAATAATATTAAATGATTTGGAATTTCCCGCAAATGTGTACCCGTATTTAAATTTACAAAAAAAAGGTGTTGTTGTAAAATTTGTAAAAAACGTAAACGGAAAAATTGAAATTGAGGATATTAAAAAAGAGATAACACAAAAAACCAAATTAATTTCAATAAGTTTTGTGCAATTTTTAACCGGATTTAGAATAGATGTAGAAGAATTAGGGAAAGTATGTAAAGAAAATAATATTATATTTTCCGTTGATACAATACAAGGTGCCGGAGCTATAAACATTGATGTACAAAAGTGTAACATTAATTTTGTGTGCGGAGGTACTCAAAAATGGTTAATGGGTCTGCAAGGATTGTCTTATATGTATATTGAGGAAAGTCTGCAGGCCAAAATGATACAGGCTAATGTTGGGTGGTTATCGGTAACAGATTATTGGAATTTGTTAAATTACGATTTAACTTTAAAAGATGATGCTTCCAGTTTTATGAACGGTTCAGTTAATTTAATTGGTATTGTGGCAGCTGAAACTTCGCTTGGTATGTTTTTGGATTTTGGTATGGATAAAGTTGAAAATTATGTGTTACGAAATTCAAAATATTTGATTTCAAAATTAGTGGATCTTGGAATTAATCCTATTTTAAAAGATACCGAAGAAAAAAACCTTTCCGGAATTGTAACATTCCCTTTGGCAAATGCGGAATATTTCCAATCTGAAATGGAGAAAAAAAATATTATATTTGAATTAAGAGGCGGAATGGTAAGACTTGCACCGCATTTTTATAATACAATTGAAGAAATTGATATACTATTAAAAGAGCTTGAAAGATTTGTTAAATAATTGCTTATGAATAAGTGCAGCTGAAAGAATGTTTTTTATTATAGAATACCAAATATTGAGGTAAATATGAAACGAATGATTTTAATGTTATTTGCATTTATAACTTTATTAATAAATGCGCAAGAAAAATATGTTATTTTAAGATGTGACGATATTGGAATGAGTCATGCCGTAAATAATGCATTTAAAGAGGTGTTAAAAACCGGATATCCAATTTCTGCTTCTGTAATGTTCCCTTGCGCTTGGTATCAGGAAGCAGTTGATATTTTAAAAGAACATCCTGAAATTTCAGTAGGTGTTCATTTAACATTAAATGCCGAATGGAAAAATTACCGCTGGGGTTCGGTTGCGGGAAAATCCGTTGTTCCAAGTTTGGTGGATGAGGAAGGATATTTCTTTCCATCACGCTCAAAGTTTTTTGCCAATAATCCAAACACGGCTGAAGTTGAAATTGAGTTAAGGGAACAGATAAACAGGGCCAAACGGAGCGGATTAAAAATTGATTACCTTGATTATCATATGGGAACTGCGGTTGATAAACCGGAATTGAGAGCAATTGTAGAAAAATTAGCAAAAGAATATGATCTGGGAATATCAAGATATTTAGGAGAAGAAGATTTAAATAATGTTTATGACGATCCTGTTGAAAACAAAACCGATAGTTTAACGGCAATAATAAACGGAATTGAAAAAGACGGAATTTATTTATTAGTGTCGCATATAGGCAAAGATGAACCCGAATTAGCCGCAATGGAAGACTTAAATCCATGGGGACCTAAAGAAATGAGCAAAAGCAGAGAAGGGGAATTAAAAGCGCTTTGTTCAACCAGATTTAACGAGGTTCTAAAATTGAAAAATATTAAACTGATTGATTACAGAAAATTAATTGAAATAAAAGGGAAAGGAAATATGAAATCCCCCGAATTGGAGAAATAAAAATTTAACAAAAAAGCCATCATTTGATGGCTTTTTTTATTAAATGTCTTCAGTTTTAACAAATAATGGATAATTTGTTTTATATCTTTCCAGTTGTCTTTGATATCCGCGATTTTTTTCGGTGTTAATATAAAGAGGAGCGCGTAAATTAACTGTTATTTTTGTTGGGTCAGCATTAAAAGTAACTAATGCAAAAGGATTTGTGTTAATTTCAGTTGGGAAGTTTTCAAGAAAACTAGTAACCGGTACTAAAGGGAAAACTATTTCAGGTTCATCAATTGAAACCAACCAGTAAAAAAGAACAAAATCCAGTTGAACCATCAAAAACTTTTTGTGGTCTTCAAAACCGGCGAGACCGCCTTCAAAATTAATTATTTGATCTTCGTTAAATTCCATTTCACCAAATTGTGCATTTGATATCTTCATGTAATTCTCCTATTTATGTAAGTTTTAGATTTAGGTTAAAATCCTTTTATTACCTGCTTTAATTGATGAAAATATAATCTTCAATAAGATTATATTTTATAGTTTGAAATAAAATAGCTAATAATTTGTTATTTTACAATAGTTTTTTTGTAAATAATAAAAAAAAATAATATTTAAACTTAAAATTATATTTTCCCAATCAAATTATCAGCTGTTTTGTAATAATTTCTGTATGGATTAGAGATAAGAAATCTTTTGTTGTTTTAACTTGGTCGCATTTTATTTACCAAAATATAACTTTTACAATGTAAAATTGAATTTTATTTTGAAAAATTGTAATTAAAATTTAAAACATAAATGAAGCCGATAATAATTATAATTATATTTAATAATTTCTAAAAACAAAGATTTTCGCTTAAATATTCGTAAATTATTAATTACATTTTGTTTATTTTGAATAATTAAAATCTATTATTTAATAATATAAAAAATTATATTAATAAAGCAGCCTATGTATAACCTTTTAATTCAATCTTTATCACTTATTATTCATAAATTAAATGATGGCATAATAATAACCGATTTGAAAGGAATTATACAGCAAATTAATATTGCCGCTTTTCAATTCGCTTTTCACGAATACTCTAAATCCCAAGGCGTTTCGATAAATAAATTATTTAAATTTATCTCTAACCAAAAAGAGGTGTTATTTAATGAAACTACTTTTACTGAAGTTTTTGAACAACATGAAATTTATTGTATAAACAAGAATAACGAACAATTTTTAACTTCGGTTGAAAGCATAAAAAATGAAGATAAAATTATTGGGTATTTAGTATCAATAAATAATCCGGCTAATAAACAAAATAATTTACCATTACCAACAGAATCCGAAATATTATATAGAGAATCGTTAGAGTATGCATCTGATATCATCTATATGACTGATAAAAATGGTAATTTTTTGCATGTTAACTGCGCAACATTAAAATTACTGGGATATACAGAAGAGGAATTCTTAAAACTTTCGGTTTTTAATGTAATTCATCCCGAATATGTTAATAGATTAAAACTGCACTATTTTAGGCAGTATATAACAAAAAATCCTTCCACTTATTTGGAAACCCCAATTGTTAAAAAGAATGGGGAAAAGTTATGGATAGGACAAAATGTAAATTTAATAAAAAAAAATGGTGAGATTACCGGATTCCATGCCATTTCGAGGGACATAACCGAACGCAAAAATACTCAAGAAATACTTAGACAAAATGAAGAAATGTTAAAAATGATTATTAATATTATTCCGGATAGAATTTATTTAAAGGATTCTAATGGAAAATTTTTAATTAATAATATTGCTCATTTAAAAGCTCTTGGTGCCGTAAAGCAGGAGGATGTAATTGGGAAAACCGAATTTGATTTCCTTAATAAAGCGATTGCGGAAAAATATAAAAACCAGGATTTGGAAGTGATCTCATCCGGTGTGCCGTTAATAAATTTTGAAGCGCATAAAATATTGCCCAGTGGTGAAGATAAATGGATGCTTATTTCAAAATATCCATTTAATATTTCGGACGATAAAAAAACCGGTATAGTTGGAATTGGCCGAGATATTTCAGCCGAAAGGAAATATGAACATCAAAATACTTTATTAGCCAACGCACTTAAAAGTATAAATGAATGTGTGACAATTACTGACATGGAAGGGAACCTGATTTTTGTAAATAAATCGTTTTTGAAAACTTATGGATATACGGAAAATGAATTGATTGGCAAAAATATCTCAATTGTCAGTTCAGGTAAAAATCCAAAGAATATAAATGATAAAATACTTAAGGAAACATTAAACGGCGGCTGGAAAAGCGAATTGATTAATGTAAAAAAAGATGGGACAAAAATTCCTGTATTTCTTTCAACTACGGCAATTTATGATTCAAGTAATGTTCCTTTTGCTTTGATTGGTGTTGCAAGAGATATGACATTAAGAAAAAAACATGAAATTGAAATACTTAAACTTAATCAAGCAATTGTTCACAGCCCGGTTTCAATTATTATTACGGATTTGAATGGAATAATTGAATATGTTAATATTAAAACAACGGAAATGACGGGTTATCCGGCCGATGAATTGATAGGCAGTCGTCCCAACATTTTTAAATCCGGTTTTGTATCCAATGCTACATATCGCGAATTATGGAAAACCATCTCGTCAGGCAAAGAATGGCATGGGGAATTATATAATCGTAAAAAAAACGGTGATTTATATTGGGAATACGCTTCGATCTCCTCAATAAAAAACGATGACGGAAAAATAATAAATTATATTGCATTTAAGGATGACATTACACTAATTAAAAATTTGGAATTTGGTCTTAAACTGGCTAAAGAAAAAGCAGAAAAAGCAAACATTTTGAAAGACAATTTTATTGCTAATGTTTCGCACGAAATACGGACTCCAATTAATGGTATTCTTGGAATGACTTCAATTATTAAAGATGTTTTTGCGGACTTAATTACAAATGAAGAGGAAGACTATTTTTCGTCTATCGATAGATCGAGTAAAAGAATAATTAGGACAACAGAATTAATTATAAATTATTCGCGATTTAAAGTTGAAGATTTTCCTATAGCGGTTAAACCTGTGGAATTAAGTGCAATAGTTGAAGGTGTTGTCAGAGAATATAAACTTATTGCAAACAATAAAATAATAGACTTGATTTACGAAAATAATAGTGGCCGGATAGATTATGAGTCTGATTCATATTGTCTTTATCAAATTTTTTCAAATATTATTGATAATGCTATAAAGTTTACTGATAACGGGTTTGTAAAAGTTTTACTTTCCAAACCGGAAGAAAATAAAATAGAATTTGAAGTTCGTGATTCAGGAATAGGTATCTCGGAAGAATATATAGCGGAATTATTTGAACCATATACGCAAGAAGAAAATGGATATACAAGATCGTATGATGGAATAGGATTAGGCTTAGCATTAACAAAGTTATTAATTGAAAAAATTGGTGCGGAGATTAAAGTGACAAGTACAAAAGGGGAAGGAACTACTTTTATAGTTGTTTTTTATATTTAAATAAGTCACAACAAATTGGCGCGTTGTTGAAAATAAATATTAGTTTAAAATTTTGGTAGAAAAGAAAAATCGTATAAGTCAAAGGATTTAATGAACTGGGTTTATTTAATAATTATAATAATTATTCTTTTAGGAATAGCAATAGGGCATTACCCTATATTAAAAATGAATAGGGCCACTATTGCTTTGGTAGGCGCAGTAGTATTAATTTGTATTGGAGCTATCCCTTTAAAACAGGCCTACTTGTCTATTGATTTGGATACAATTGTTTTATTATTTTCCATGATGGTTATTAATGTAAATTTAAGTTTGGCCGGGTTTTTTCAGATTGTTGCGGTTAAAGTTGGCAATTGGGCAAAAACGCCAAAACAATTATTAGCGTTAATTGTATTCTTTGCCGGATTTCTAGCTGCGTTATTTCTAAATGATACAATTTGTATTATGTTTACTCCGCTTATTTTGGAAATTACTATCACATTAAAACGAAACCCAATTCCATATTTAATGGGGCTTGCTACTGCTTCTAACATTGGTTCTTCGGCAACAATAATAGGAAATCCACAAAATATGCTAATTGGAATTGCATCAAAAATATCATTTTATGAATTTATTTATATGCAGCTGCCGGTTGCTGCAGTAGGTCTATTTTTTGTTTGGGTTATTATTGTTCTAATTTATAAAAGTGAATTTAAAAAACAAGTCTTTTCCGAAAAGATAAACACAATCCCAACAGTTTTTAAACCACTATTAGTAAAAAGTATAATAATAACAACAGTTATGATAGTTTTATTTTTTGCCGGAGTTCCTATTCCTCTTGCTGCGCTAATAGGTGCTTCTTCATTATTAACAACAAGAAGATTAAAACCGCATAGAGTATTCAGAGAAATTGATTGGAGTTTGCTGGTTTTTTTTAGTGGATTATTTATTGTTACAGGTGCAATTGGTTACACGGGGTTAAGTCATGTGTTTTTTAATATTTTAAAACCCTTTTCGGAAGAAAGTGCAGCAAGTTTAACTTTGGTTTCTGTGGTTTTAAGCAATTTGATTTCTAATTTCCCGGCAGTATTGTTGTATTTACCTATAATTCCAAGTTTTTATGATCCGCATAAAGCTTGGTTAGTACTTGCTATGTCAAGCACATTAGCCGGAAATGTAACTTTACTTGGTTCGGTTGCAAACTTAATTGTTGCAGAGGCTGCAAAAAAAAGAGGTGTAAATCTTTCCTTTACCGAATATCTAAAAGCCGGGCTGCCAATAGCAGTGTTTTCTTTATTGTGGGGTATTTTGTGGTTTTCAGTTATTTAAAATAAAAATCAATAAAAATGAATAAATAATTTTTTTATGTGATACAGATCTCATAATTTGTATGATGTTAATCACAATTATTTGATTATGCTTTAATTAGCAATTGACTTTGAAGAGGGAAATATTTAATATTTACTTAGAATTAAAAAATTAAATCCCCAACAGAATTTGAAAAAATAAAAGAAATGTAACTATGAAAAAAATACAAATAATATTATTAAATCTGTTATTTTTTTGTACTATGTATAGTCAGGTCGAAAATGATTATTATGTTGGAATTGCAGAGGGGAACTCCTTAGATGCTGCTCGAAATTCCGCCATGACAAATCTAATTCAGAAGATTCAAGTTTTTGTAACCTCTAACATGGAAAGAAATTTACGCGAAAATAATACTGAAATTATTGATTCAACAAATGTTAAAACAATTTCTAATTCCGTTATAATCCTGCGTGATGTTGATGAAAAAGTGGAACAAATTAATTCAACTAGATTTAAGATTACGAAATTTGTAAAAAAACAGGTGGTAGCACAGATTTTTAAGCAAAGAATTGATATTATTATGGGCTGTTTAGATCAAGCCGAACTAGAATTATCAACAAACAAAAATACAATTAATTTAGGTGTTGTACTGAAGAATTACTATTGGGCATATCTATTAAGTATGGTTACTCCCGATTCAATGAAATTTACATTTAAGTATGATAATAGTAAACCCCCAATTACAACAACTTCTATAGCACAAACGGCATTACAGGCTATTGATTATATTATTACTAAAATTAAATTTAAACCTGTCAAAAAAATTGAGAGTGAAAATATTACTTGGAAATATGAAGTAAGTTTTTTTAATAAACAGGTTGAAGAATTTAGTTATTCCTATTTTGACGGTATTGGGGAAATGTTAGGTGATGTTAAAAATGGTGAAACCATATTAGATTTTTATTTTAATGATAACAATATTAAAGATAATAAAGAGTTTATTGTTACGCCCGAAATTGCTGCTGAAGATCAAATGGACGATTTGTTAAGGACGGTTCACAATTATTATAAGGCACAAATATTAAGTTTACGAATTAAATGTGAAATTAAAAATGAAGTTCAGGTAGTTGATAAAAACGAAAATATAGTGGAAGATAAACCTGTTGAAATACCAAGCGAAATTACCGAAATGGATTCTATTAAAGATACAAAAATACCTGACGTAATAAATTCACTTTTATTAAAACTTAACGAATTAGAACCTTTTTTGGCCCAAATGCACACTTTTGAAAAAAAAGGATCAATTGTTACAGGTTATGCAAGAGATTTTGAATCGTTAAATAATTTATATGCAGTAGTTGTGGATAATAATGTGATTTTTGGTTTAATAAAACACGTTAACGGCAAGTGTTATGATTACATAAGCAATAAAAATACTTCTTTACAAGATTACACCGGCAAAAAAATACTATGGTTTGAAATATTAAGGTAATATTATGAAAAATAAACTAATTACGTTATTTATGTTTTTAATTGTTCTTGTAAGTTATTCATGCAAGGATTATGATTATCAAAATCCGGTTGATCCTAATGTGACGCCCTCAAATCCTAATAACTTAAATGTTATTTCGTTTAATGAAGATGGCTTAAAAGTTAGCTGGGTAGATACTGAAAAGCTTCCTATTGGGACAAAAAAAATAGTCCAATACGAATCGAGTTTTAATGGTACTAATTTTACTGTAGCAGCCTTAGATACCGTGGAAGGAAATGAATCGGATATAAGTATGTGGTTTCATCCAGATACTACCTATACTTTTAGAATAGGGCTTTCGTACAGTGATAATAAAACCGGCTTTGCAGCTACATTTCAAAGGAAATTAGTATTAAAACCAACAACCTTAAATGTTGTTTTTGATACTGATACTTCCGCGGTTTTGTCATGGGTGGACAATAGTGATTTTGAAAGTGAATTTTTAATTGAAAAAAGTTCAAACGGAACAGATTTTACTTTGGTAAAAACAGTTCCGGCCAACACTACTTCAACTGTGGTTGAAGGAGAATATAACCTTGGGGTTGGTTATATTTTCAGGATACAGGCAAAGTCACCAAAAAATTCATCAAGTTATACAAATTCTATTAGTAAAACGGTTGTGTTTAATAATCCAACAAATTTACAGATTACTAATTTTGTTGAAAGCGAAGCTGTATTAACCTGGAGCGATAACAGCACTTATGAAAATGGATTTGTAATTGAGCAAAGTATTGAGGGTGGAACTTTTAGCGAAGTAAAAACTGTAGCCGCAAATTCTGTTACTGCGCATGTACAAGGTGTATATTTAGTTGACAAAACATATTATTTTAGAATTAAAGCTAAATCAAAAGTAAATAACTCCGGTTATTCTAATGCAGTAAATTCCGTAATTCAGTTTAACGCTCCAACTAATCTGCAAATAACAAATTATTCGGAAACTCGGGTATCCTTGAGTTGGGTGGATAACAGTAGTTATGAAACGGGTTACGAGATTGAAAAAAGTGAAAACGGTACAAATTACACATTAGTTAAGTCTGTTGGAGCTAATGTAAATACAGCCTCAATTGACGGTACATATTTAACAACTAAACAGTATTCGTTTAGAGTAAGAGCCAAAACCAATATAAATTATTCTTCTTATTCGAATATAGCCGTGGCTAGTAGCTTGCCTTTTGCAGCACCAACTTCATTAATGATATCCGATTTTAGTGAAACAAACATAAGTTTAACTTGGTCTGACAATTCGGATTTTGAGACCGGGTTTGAAATTGAAAAAAGTGAAAATTCGGGTGCTTATTTTTTAGTCAAAACTGTTGGGCCAAATATTCTTTCTGCTGATATTTCCGAAATACACACAACCGGAGTAAATTACAAATATAGGATAAGAGCAAAATCGAATTTTAATTATTCCCAATATTCAAATATTGCAGCACAAACTCTGTTATTTAACGCGCCTAGTAATTTTAAGGTTACAACATTTACAGATGTTTTGGCTAGTTTTGAATGGACAGATAACTCAAGTTTTGAGACCGGGTTTGAAATATACAATAGTGATGATGGAACAAATTATACGTTATATAAATCAGTAGGGGCAAATATTACAAGTACTGATATATCAGGAACATATACTTATGGACAGGTATTTTATTTTAAGATAAGAGCCAAAAGCGATTACAATTATTCGGTATTTACAACTTCAATTACAGCCGGATATGTGATCCCGGAATTTATATTTGTTGAAGGTGGTACATTTAGTATGGGTGATCAGTTTAATGAAGGGTTGACCGATGAAAAACCTTTACATAATGTTACAATAACCGGTTTTTATATGGGTAAAACCGAAGTAACATTTGAACAGTATGATTCGTTTTGCGATGAAACCGGCAGATCCAAACCAACAGATCCGGGCTGGGGAAGAGCAAAAAGACCTGTAATAAATGTAAGCTGGGATGACGCAAAAGCATATTGTACTTGGTTAAGCACTAAAATCGGGAAAACCGTTACCTTACCTACTGAAGCAGAATGGGAATATGCAGCTCGAAGCAAAGGAACCGTAACTCGTTATTCAGGGACTGACGAACCTACTTTACTTGGTAACTTTGCATGGTATACTACCAATGCAGGAACTAAAACCCGTGAAGTTAAAACGAAAACAGCTAATTTAATTGGTATTTTTGATATGACCGGAAATGTAAACGAGTGGTGCAACGATTATTACGCTGAGGATTATTATGGTTATAGTTCCGCAACCAACCCTCAAGGGCCAACTTCTGGGACAAATAGAGTTAATAGAGGTGGGGCATATAATAGCAGTGCTTATAATTGCAGGGTATCAGCAAGATTTAATGATATACCTGATAATAAGTTCTTAAATGTTGGTTTTAGGTGCGTTTATAGGTAAAGCAATTATGAATTATGAATTATGAATTATGAATTATCAAAATTATTAAATATACAATATTAATTATGAAAGAAAATGTAATAAAACAAAAATCATTTAATTTTGCGTTGAGGATAATTAAATTATTTCAATATATGCAAGACGAGAAAAAGGAATTTGTTTTAAGCAAACAAGTATTAAGAAGCGGTACAGCAATAGGTGCCTTGGTTAGAGAATCGGAACACGCGGAAAGTAAATTGGATTTTATTCATAAATTGGCAATAGCGCAAAAAGAAGCAAATGAAACCGATTATTGGATTGAATTATTATTTCAATCCGGTTATTTGGAAATAAAACAATTTGAATCAATAAATCAGGATATTATTGAATTAAACAAAATAATAACTTCAATAATAATTTCGACTAAAAATCAAATTGGAACTAAACAATTATGAATTGTGAATTAAAATCTATGCTGACGGAATACATTCGTAAAGATTGTAGAATTAAATGATAAAATAAATAATAACCCTGAAAGGGTGAAATTATTGTAGGGATAATATGAAAAAAATAAGTTTATTAATAATATTAATATTGTTTGTTGGCGATTTGGTGCTTTATGCTCAACAATTAAATAAACGTATGAAAGTGGAAACATTACAAGAATCCTCCAAAATTAATCCCGAATCGGATAAAGCTTATTTATTAATCCATTCGGAAGTCCCAAATTTGCGATTTGATTCCAACAGAAGAATTGATAAAGTGAATCAAATAAATTCCGGAGAGTGGGAAGTTTGGCTGCCGGCCGGTACACATATATTAAAGATTTATACAGATGGATATATGGGCCTTGAGTTACCTGCTACAAATTTTGGAAGGAAAAAAAGTTACGATATGGTAATAAAAGCTGTTGGATTTGGAAGCAGTATTAATGCTGATGAAAATTTGATAGAAGTTGTTTTCCAATGTAATGAGGATAGCGTTTATTCTTCCTATGGGGATTTTGCACCAACTCTTTCTGTCTCGAACATTATTTCATATAAACTGCCGGCAGGAGTATATTCTTTTACATTTCAGAAAAAAGGATTTGAAGATATTAAAAAAGAGATTGATGTAAAAGAATCGCAAAGTGTAACTTTAGAATTAAAACAAGGTGTTTCTTCGCAAACAAAATTTTCTATGCCGGGTATTATTGTAATTACCTCAAATCCTGTGGGGGCGGAAATAATAATTAACGGACAAAAAATTGGCAACACTCCTTATCAGGGCGATTTGGCCGCCGGTACACATCAGGTTGAAATTAGAAAAACATTATATTATCCTGAAATTGTAAATATTACAGTTGAACAAGGGAAAACACAATCAATTACACAGGAGTTAAAAGGAAGATTTGGATATTTAACGGTAAAAAGTAATGTTCCAAATTCGTCGGTTTATTTGGATGATAAACCAATTGGTAATACTCCAATTAATAAAATGGAAATTGAAAGTGCACCACATAAATTACGAGTTGATGCTGATTTATATTATACTTTTACTGACGAATTTACTATTAATGATGGAGATGAAAAATCGGTTTCTGCACATCTTAAACCAAACTTTGGTTATTTAACCGTAACATCATTACCCGAAGACAGCGCAATAGTTTATTTGGACGGAAAACAAATGGGGTATACTCCTTATACAAACGATAAATTAACATCGGGGAAATATTTATTAAAAGTTACAAAAAATTTGTTTAATGAAGTTGAAGAACAAATTACTATACAAGACGAAAAGAAATTTGAAAAAAATGTTGTGCTTAATAAAAACTTTGGCGAACTAACTATTATTGCAAAAAATGCTAAAATTTATATAAATAACAATTATATTGGGATGAATGAAAGTTCATCAAAATTAGCTCCGGGAAGATATAAAATTAAAGCCGAAATTGATGAAAAATATTATTCCAAAGAAGAGGAAGTATATATCACGCGCGGTGATAAAAAAGATATTGATATTACTCCTGTTCCAAAATTAGGAAGTGTATCTGTATTTATTGAACCAAAAGAAGCTAGTGATGCTATGATATTTGTTGACAGCGAATTAAAAGGATCGGCACCGTTAGTATTACCGTTAATTATTGGTGATCATACATTTATTGCAAAAAAAGACGGATATTTGGATAATGCAAAAATGGTAACGGTAATTGAAAACGATGTTACTTCCTTAAAAATTGAAATGCTTACTTATGAAGGTTCAAGGCTGCAAATTGCGGACAAGTGGGGACAAGTTAAATGGTACAGTTTTGGTGCAACAGCTTTAGCCGGAATAGTATCGGGGTATTGTTATTTGGCTGCCGAAAGCAATTACACCAAATATAAAGATGCCAATTCATCAAGCAGCGCAAAAGATTATAGGGAAAAAGTAGATAATTACAACTCTATCAAAAATACCGCATTGTATATTGCTACAGCAACCTTAACAACAGCAATTTTTACTTGGATTATTCAATCAACTTTTTAAATTATTTTTAATTAAAATTACAAAATATTAGTTAAAATTATAAAAAAGTATTGATAATATATTTGATATTACTTAAATTAAATATCTGGTAGAGATATGTTATATTTAAATTAATAATCAAATATCCGCTTCATATTTTTTTGGCAAAATACGAAGGGTGAAATATTGAGGTAAAATTTGAGAACAAAAATACTTTTTTTAATAACTCTTATATCAATATTAATTTTCTCCTCGTGCAAAGATTACGATTTCCAAAATCCTATTGACTCTGATACGGAATTTATTGCACCGGGCGATTTGAAGCTTACTGAATTTACAGAAACATCCGCTAAATTAGAGTGGACGGACAACAGCGCGTTTGAAATAGGTTTTGAAATTGAAAAAAGTGAAGATGGAACAACATATGTTATTGTTAAAACAGTTGATGCTAATATAAAAACTGCAACAATAGATGGAGCTTATTTAACAACAAAACAATACTTTTTTAGGGTAAGGGCAAAATCAAATTATTATTATTCAAAATATTCAAATATTGTATCCCAATCTCTTCAGTTTAATGCACCCACAAACCTACAGGTAACAAGCTTTATTGAAACACAGGTTATTTTAACATGGACTGATAATTGTACTTTTGAGACAAGCTTTGAGATTGAAAAAAGTGAAAACGGGTCAACATATGCTATTATTAAAACTGTCAATGCAAATATGACAACTGCAACAATAGAAGGAAGTTATATAACCACAAAACAATATTCATTTAGAGTAAGAGCAAAGGCTATTTATAATTATTCGGAATACTCTGATATTGCAATGTCACTTTTTCTTTGTGGACAAGCTGTTGTTAATTATTCTGGAAGAATTTATAATACAGTAAAAATAGGTGGACAATGCTGGTTAAAAGAAAACCTTAATATTGGTACAAAAATAGATGGTGGTAATAACCAAACAAGCGGAAATGGAATAGAAAAATATTGTTATGATAATAATGAAATAAATTGTACTACTTATGGCGGGTTATACCAATGGGCAGAAGCTGTACAATACCAAAACGGAGCAACAAATACAACTTCTCCTTCACCAACATTCACAGGCAATGTTAAAGGAATCTGCCCAAGTGGTTGGCATATACCAACAAAAGCAGAATTTGAGACATTAATAGCATCATCAGTAGTAAACAACAATAGTAATACATTAAAAGCAATTGGACATGGCACAGGAAATGATACTGGCACCAACACAAGCGGCTTTTCTGCGTTGCTTGTCGGCAGTCGCGACAACGATGGTACCTTCAACAATTTAGGTTTCGGCACATACTTTTGGAGTTCCGCGGAGTACGATGTGGCAAGCGCGTACATCCTAGCCCTGTACGATATAAATAGTAATCTCTACTTCCACAATATCAATAAGGGGAATGGTTTTAGTGTTAGGTGTTTGAAGGATGATTATTGAAAGACAATTATGAATTATCAATTATGAATTAAAAGCTAAATGAAGGAATGAACTGTAAATTATAAAAGATTTTTATTAACATTAACCCTGTTTCGGGTGATATTATTGTAGGAATAATATGAAAAAATTAAATTTATTAATGTTGTTATTTGTAATTGCGGGTAATTTAGTAATTAACGGCCAGCAATTAAACCGGGAAATGAAATTAGAAAATTTGCAGGAAAGTTCTAAAATTAACCCTGAAAGCGAAAAGGCGTATATAATAGTTAAATCCGAAGTGCCAAAATTACGATTTGATTCCAACCGGAGGATAGATAAAGTAAATCAATTAAACAGCGGTGAGTGGGAAATTTGGCTTCCGGCAGGTACACACATATTAAAAATATATGCGGATGGTTTTGTTGGAATTGAAATACCCGCCACAAATTATGGACGCAAAAAATGTTATGAAATGACAATAAAAGCTGTTGGTTTTGCGGGTAATTATAATGCCGATGAAAACTTGATTGAGACAGTATTTGAATGCAGCGAGGATAGTATTTATTCTTCGTATGGTGATTTTGCCCCAACACTTACGGTAAGTAATATAATTGCTTATAAATTACCTGAGGGAAAATACAACTTTACTTTTAGTAAAAAAGGTTTTGAAGATATAAAAAAAGAAATTGAAGTGAAAGAAGCACAATCTATTAACTTAACTTTTGTTAAAGGTTCTTCATCTCAATTTAAATATACATTACCGGGAATTATTGCCGTTACTTCAAACCCTGCCGGTGCGGAAATTATAATAAACGGGCAAAAAATAGGCAACACACCTTTTCAGGGAGATTTTGTTTCGGGCAAACATAAAGTTGAATTACGAAAACCGTTATATTATACCGAAATAATTGATATAACAGTAGAGCAGGGGAAAATACAAACAATTTATAGAGAATTAAAATCCAAGTTTGGATATATAACAGTTAGCAGCAACATCCCAAATTCAACAGTATTGGTTGACGATAAACCAATTGGGAATGCACCTATTGATAAAAAAGTTGTTGAAAGCGGTAAACATAAAATTAAAATTGATGCTGATTTATATATTTCGTTTATTGAAGAATTTGAATTGGCGGATGGGGAAGAAAAAATAATTAAAGCAGAACTAAAACCAAATTTTGGTTCATTATACGTTAAATCATTACCTGAAGACAGTGCAATTGTTTATTTAGACGATAAACAAGTTGGGGTAACACCTTATAAAAACGATAAACTATTATCGGGCAAATATATGTTAAAGGTAACAAAAAAATTATTTAATGTTGTTGAAGAACAAATTGTTATTGAAAATGAAAAAAAACTTGAAAAAAGTATTGTCTTAAATAGAAATTTTGGTGAAGTAGTTATTACAGCAAAAGATGCCAAAATATATTTGGATGGTAAATATGTTGGTAAAAACACTTATATTGGTAAATTAACAGCCGGTAAATACAAAATTAAAACTGAAAGTGACGAAAGATATTATACAAAAGAAGAGGAAATTTTTATTTCAAGAGGCGAGAAAAAAGAGATCGATTTAACACCCGAACCAAAAATGGGGAGTGTATCGGTTTATGTGGAACCAAATGAAGTTAGTGACGCAGTAATTTATTTTGATGACCAGCTAAAAGGTCCGGCACCGCTTTTATTTCCGGCTATGGTTGGGGAACATTCACTTGTTGCAAAAAAGGAAGGTTATTTAGATGATAAAAATTTTGTAAAAGTATTGGAAAATGAAACCGCTTTATTACGAATTGAAATGAAAACATTTGAAGGTTCGCGCCAGCATACGGCCTCAAAATGGGGTACGGTAAAATGGATAACTTTAGGGGCCACAGCTTTGGCGGGAGGAGCTGCAGGATATTTTTATTTGGCTGCTGAAAGCAATTATACTAAATACAAAGAGGCCACTACACAAAGTAGTGTTAAAGACTATAGAGATAAAGTTAACAGCAATAACTCGCTAAAAAATACTGCTATATACGTTGCAACAGCTACTCTTTCGGCAGCGGTTATCAGCTGGGTAATTCAATTACTTTATTAACATTAGTGTTATAACATAAAATTTAGGTATTAAATATGAAACGAATAATACTCGCTATACTTGCTACATTGTCAATTTTAATTATTTATTCATGCAAAGATTACGATTTCCAAAATCCAATTGACCCAAATATAACTCCTGCAAACCCAAATGGTTTACAGGTAATTTCTTTTTCGGAAGACAAAATAAAAGTAAGTTGGGTTGATAATGAGGAGTTACCTGTTGGAACTAAAAAAGTAGTACAATTTGAATATGGTTTTAACGGTACTGATTTTACAATAGCCGGATATGATACAGTAGAAAACAATGAGGCGGAATTAAGTACTTGGTTCCATTGTGATACGACCTATACTTTTAGAATCAGTTTGTATTACGGCGGTAATAAAACAGGGAGTACTTCAACAATTAAAAGAAAGCTGATTTTACAACCAACAAATTTAAGTACTGTTTTTGATTCAGATACAACCGCAACATTAACATGGAAAGATAACAGTACTTTTGAAAAGGAATATGAAATTGAAGTATTAGAGAACGGAAATAGTGTTTTAATAAAAACTGTTCCGGCAAATAATATAACAGCGGTTATAAAATGGAATTATTTGATTGGTAAAACATACTCTTTTAAAGTGAGAGGAAAATCTGAACTAAATAATTCGAATTACGTAACAGTAAGTACATCTTTTTCAATGAATGCACCTACTAATTTGCAGATAACAAATTTTATTGAAAGCGAAGCTGTTTTGACCTGGACTGACAATAGCAGCAATGAAACAAGTTTTGAAATAGAAAGAAGTCAAGATGGAACGAACTTTACAACCATTCAAACTGTTGGTTCAAACATAACCACAGTAACCATTGGAGGACCATATTTAATAACAAATCAATATTCGTTTAGGGTGAGAACAAAAACCAATATTAATTATTCGGGGTATTCTAATATAGTAAAATCAACAATACAATTTAATGCGCCAACAAATCTGCAAGTAACAAGTTTTACCGAAACGACAATTGTATTAAGTTGGCAAGATAATAGCAGTTATGAAACAGGTTTCGAGCTTGAAAAAAGCGAAAACGGGTCAACATATACTTTAGTTAAAACTGTCAACGCGAATACAACAACTGCAACAATAGATGGAAGTTTTCTAACCACAAATCAATATTCATTTAAAGTAAGAGCAAAAACCAATATTAATTATTCTACATATTCAAACATCGTTACCCAAAATCTTCAATTTAATGCTCCGTCAAATTTACAGATTGCAAGTTTTACTGAAACACAGGCCGTTTTAACATGGGTTGATAACAGCATTTTTGAAACGAGTTTTGAAATAGAAAAAAGTGATGACGGAACAACTTATTCAACAGTTAAAACAGTTGGAGCAAATATAAAAACAGCAGCAATTGACGGGATTTTTAATACGGAAAGTTTTTATTATTTCCGAATAATAGCAAAATCATTATATAATTCTTCATCACCCTCAAATATTGCTGTTGCAGGATTCAGGTGTGGAACCTCCACTATTGCTTATGAAGGGACAACATACGGCACGGTAAAAATTGGTACTAAGTGTTGGTTAAAGGAAAATCTAAATGTAGGAACAATAATAAATGATAATGCAGAACAATCAAATAATAGCACAATAGAAAAATATTGTCATGGCAACAATGAAGAATATTGTACAACTTATGGCGGGTTATACCAATGGGCGGAAGCTGTTCAATATCAAAACGGTGCAACAAATACAACGTCTCCTTCTCCTGCATTTACAGGAAATGTGAAAGGTATCTGCCCAACCGGTTGGCACATACCAACATTAACAGAATTTGAAACATTATCAGCAATAGTTGGCAGCGATGGGAATGCATTAAAGGCAATAGGGCAAGGAGCCGGAAGCGGAGCGGGGACTAACACAAGCGGATTTTCTGCGTTGCTTGCCGGCTATCGCTTAGGCAGTAATTTTTTTGCTGGTTTAGGTTACGGCACTCGTTTTTGGGGTTCCACCGAGCATGGTACTACGCGTGTGAACGGACTATACCTAGACATTATGAATAGTAATATTATTATGGACGATTGCGGTAAAGAAGGTGGTTATAGTATTAGGTGTTTAAAAGATTAAGTGTGCCCAAAAACAATAAAAACATTACTGTTTTTTTTAATGATGTTATCGCAGACTATTAAGGTTGCTTATATTTTATACTAATATAGCTTAATTATTATTAAAGTTATTTCAAGAGTGATTTTAATAATTTGAAAAAAAACAGTAATTAAAACAGTTTTTTAATTATAATTTTTACTTGGATTATTCAATCAACTTTTTAATATTTGTATATGATTGTTGAATAATATTGGTGAAGTTTTGAAAAAAGTTTTGGGTAAGTTTTTTTGTTTTTTTGTTTTTATGGTTTTTGTGGTTAATTTAAGTTTAACGGCACAAATAAAACCAAAAATTAATATTGTGGGCGGAGATAATAATCCGACCTTAAAGAAAAAGATACAAAATGTATTAGAAGTGACTTTGCTGGAAATTAACAGGACAGAAAAAGGAAAAGGCACTATAAGTGCACTTAAACCATTTTTTAGTGATGAAGCATATAATGTGTTTGTTGAGTTTGTTAACACAAACAAACCATATACTGCACGTAAAACCTACCAGCCTCAAATGATTGAAAGAAATAATGGTAATACTTATGACATAAGAAGTATTTCATTAAAAGTGGATGTTGGCGATTCGGATAATAGTGATACACAAAATTTAGTGTTTGGTTTTAATAAACAGGGAATTATAAATTCCGTACGAATTGTATTACCAAATTATGATTATAAATCGGTAATTGAACAGGGAACGACCAAAATTGATTCCGTAATGCGCGGGCAAATTTTAGATTTTATTGAACAATTCAGAATGGCTTACAATACAAAAGATATAAACTTTCTAAAAAAAGTGTATTCCGATGATGCTTTAATAATTACCGGATCTATTATTACAGAAAAAAAAGAAACTAATGAAATGCTTCAAAAATCGTTTTTAAGTAAAAGCAAAATTCGTTTAGTACAGCAGACAAAAGAAGAATATATTGACAAACTTGTAAATAAAATATTTAAGTATAATAAATATCTTAATGTTAGATTTGAGGATTTGCAAATTACACAACATGAAAAATATCCTTATATTTATGGAATTTCATGCTGGCAGCATTGGAATACGTCAACTTATTCCGATAAAGGATATTTATTTTTGATGATGGATTTTAAGAATATTAACGAGCCGGTTATTCATGTGCGCACCTGGCAGCCAAAGGCTTTTGAAGAGGACGAAAGTTACATAAGTTTGTACGATTTTGATGTGGTGGCGTATTAAATAATTATGAATTGTAAATTATGAATTATTAATGCTCATCCGTGAATGGGTGTTACGATTGTAATAATGAGAAGTTAGATAAAACAAAATAGGCTGCCTTAAAAAAAGCAGCCTTTTGAGTATATATAATATTAAATATTTTATTTGCCGTATTTATCGGTATATTTTTTGAAAAACTCGGCAATATTACGATATGATTTTTCCAATGTTTTTTCATTTGGCAGGAATACAACTCTAAAATGTTGTGTTCCCGGTTTTTGACCAAAACCTGATCCCGGTACAACTACAACACCTGTTTCTTTAATTAATTCGGAAACAAAATGGCTGTCGGGATGTGATAAATGTAAACGTGGGAAAGCATAAAAAGCACCTTCGGGTTTAACACAGCTTATACCTTCAAACGAATTTAACATTTCAAAAGTAATATTTCTGCGGCGTGTTAATTTTGCCATAGCTTCTGTTAAATGACTTTGATCACCTTCCAAAGCAAGTTTAATTGCATATTGTTCAGGATGATTTGCAGAAAGACGTGAGCGTAATAATCTGTTTATAGCTTCAATATAATCACTAAGTACAGAACGGTTACCGCTTACAACACCCCAGCCTATTCTAAATCCTGGTACAATGTAGTTTTTAGATAAACCGCCAAAAGTAATAACGGGAACTTCACTATTTAATGAAGCAATAGAAACTAATTTTTTGTCATCAAAAAGTAATTTGTCATAAATTTCATCTGCAAAAATTACCAAGTTGTGCTTAATTGCCAAATCAATAACTTGACGTAAAGTTTCTTCGTGGCAGTTTGAACCGGTAGGATTATTAGGGTTAATTAAAATAATTGCTTTAGTCTTATCATTAATTTTGCTTTTAATATCTTCAATATCCGGCTGCCATCCGTTTTCTTCATCCAAATAATAAGGATTTTCCATCATCTGTAATTTGCTGGAAATAGCAGTATATAAAGGATATCCTGGGGTCGGAGTTAATACGTTTTCGCCTTCATTAACTAAAGCTGTTAAACAAATATCAATAGCTTCGCTTGCGCCGGTGGTAACAAAAACATCCTGTATGTTGCTTATTCCTTTTCTTTCGGCTTCGCGTGCAATAGCGTCAGTAGCTTCTTTAATGCCCGATGAAGGGGAATAACCGTTTAAGTTTTTTAACATTGCCTGATGCGTAGCTTCAATAAGATGGGCAGGTGTTTGGAAATCGTATAAATTGGGATCACCAATATTTAAATATAACATCTCTTTACCTGACTTAGCTGCTTCATTTGCTAAAACAATAATATCTCTTACAGCATAACGGATATTATCCGTTCTAACAGCGGGTCTAATTACAAAATCACTCATTTTCTATCTCCAAAATGTATAAATTTATCTTATTAAAATTAATTATAATTGCTGTTATAATCAATATAATTTAAAATGATAGTTTGGGATAAATTTTGAAATAAAATTTTATAATAAGATTTTCTTTATAAATTAGTTTTGTTTAATATATGTTTTATAATAAGGCAAAATTAATTAAATATTTTTAATTTAGCCCGAATTTTGCAGTAGATATTATAAGATTCTGCGATCTTTTGATTAAAGTAATGCTATGGTAAATATATTATATAGATTTAATTAAATTGTTTTTCAAATCAGGCCTAAAGGCCATATTGAGCGGGTATTATTCTCCACGCCCTAAAGGACGTGGTTATTTAAATACCTTATAACTTATTATAAATAATCCGATTATATTATTAATCATCCCCGTTTAAATAACCCTAACCTAAAGTTTAGTAAACCAGCATTTATGCTTGGGGCTGGCAGCACAATAATAACGGGCTTCAGCCCTGATTTTTTTCACTCACATATCGGCTTAAACAAACATGACGCTACAACACCATAATTTAGCTCCATCGGAGTGGCAGATAATATCCGTAACATTTTGTGTTGCAATGTGTTGGGTGTTGCCTCTATGGGGCTTAAATCGCGTGGTGGTTTTATTATACTATAAACTTTTCGCCACTCTGTGGCTGATATATCTCGTTTTGCATATATCTCAACTTTTTAATTCTTAGTGTGATTTATATACAAATGAAAGGTAAATTAATATCTGTCAAAATGAATAGTTGATTTTTAAAATTACGCTTTATGGAAAAGACAACATATTATATTATAATACATTAGCTGATCTATTCAATATATCAGTTGTTACTGTTTCAGTTCTAACGATTATTTTAGGATTAATTAAATTTGTTAATATCTAAAAATAAATAATTTCACTAGTTCAAATTAAAATACATTTCTTGCTTAGAATATAACGTTTATCTATATTTAAAGTTTAAATTACATAATATGAGATATGAAGTGTTTAATTACAAAATAACTGAACTTGAAAGCGGAATAAAAGTAATAACTGAAAATGTTCCTTATGTTAAATCATTTGCGTTAGGTTTTTGGTTTGATGCCGGAAGCAGAGATGAAAATATTGATAATAACGGTATTTGTCATTTTTTAGAGCACATGTTGTTCAAAGGAACAAAAAAACGTTCTGCAAAAAGAATATCGGAAGAAATTGAATCACTTGGCGGATATTTAAATGCTTTTACTTCCAAAGAACATACTTGTTTTTATGGAAGAGGATTGGTTCAGTATTTTGAAAATACATTTGATGTTTTAACTGACATGATTCAAAACTCGGCATTTAAAGATTCGGAAACAAAAAAAGAAGCAAATGTAATTATTGATGAATTAAATGATGTTGAAGATTCGCCGGAAGAGTTGATTTTTGAAAAGTTTGAAGAAGAAGTATTTAAAGGGAGTGCCTTAAGATTTCAGATTTTAGGCAGTGAAAAAAATATATTAAAATTTAAGCATGACGATTTTGTTGCCCACAGTAAAAAAATGTACAATCCCGCCAGCATGTATATTATATCTGCCGGAGCTATTGAACACGAAAAAGTTGTAGCTTATGCAGAAAAATATCTTAAAAATATGGAAGCTACAAAACAACATAAAAGAAAAGCCGTTAAAACTAAAAGCGCAAGTAATTTACAGGTAATAAAAGATATACAACAGGTACATTTATTAATGGGCAAACCTACATACGGGTATACGGATCCAAAACGTATGAAAGTAAATGTTTTGTCGCATATATTAGGCGAAACAAGCAGTTCGAGGTTATTTCAAAGATTAAGAGAAAAAAACGGTATTGCTTACCAGATTAATTCATTTTTAAATTCGTTTTCGGATGTATCTACTTTTGGAGTATATCTTTCGACCAACGAAAAATCAATTGAAAAAGCAAATGACCTTATTATGGATGAACTAAAAAAAATGAGGGAAAAATCCGTAAGTGACGCGGAATTAAAGCGTGCAAAAGAATATATTAAAGGTAGTTTGATAATGGGTTTGGAAAGTATGAATAATAGAATTTCAAGAATGGCGAATTCAATTATTTATTATGGAAGAATTAAGAGTATGGAAGAAACTATTCAGGCTATAGATTGTGTTACTAAAGAAGAGATTATTGAAGAAGCACAAACCGAACTTGATGAAAATAAAATGATTAAGGTAATTATTAGCTCCAATGATCTTATTAAGAAATTTGAAAACTGAAAATAAGACGAGGTTAAATAAATTTGATGGGAAAGCTAAAAATTAATGATAAGGAAATTGAGTTTAAACCCAATCAGACAATAATTGAAGTTGCTACTGAAAACGGAATTGATATACCTCATTTTTGCTGGCATCCAAGTTTAAGTGTGTCGGGTAATTGCCGTATGTGTTTAGTGGAAGTAGAAAAAATGCCTAAACTTGTTATTGCCTGTTCTACTTTTGCTGCTGACGGGATGGTAGTTAATACAAATTCCCAAAAATCTATAGATGCACGAAAATCGGTAATGGAGTTTATTTTAATAAATCATCCGCTGGACTGTCCAATTTGTGATGAAGCAGGCGAATGTAAACTTCAGGATTATTCGTACAAACATAGTATTGGTGAAAGCAGATTTGTAGAAGAGAAGCAACATAAAAATAAAAGAGTAGAGTTAGGTCCTAGAATAATGTTTGACGGCGAAAGATGTATATCGTGCTCACGATGTATTCGCTTTTCGGCTGAAATAGCAAAAAAGAATCAGCTTACCTTTGTTAAAAGAGGTGACAGGGTTACAATAAATACATTCCCGGGTGAAGAATTTGATAATGATTACACATTAAATACAATTGATATTTGTCCGGTTGGGGCATTAACAGGCAAAGATTTTAGGTTCAAATCCCGCGTTTGGGAAATGTCGTCTACCGAATCGATTTGTACCGGATGTTCAACAGGTTGTAATACCGAAGTTTGGGTTAGAAATAATGAAATTTTACGGCTCACACCACGAAACAATGAAGATGTAAATAAATATTGGATGTGCGATAAAGGAAGGTTAAATACATTTAAATTTGTTAACAGCAAAACCCGTATTGATGGCTGCTTGGTTAGGAAAAACAATATACTTGAAAAGGCTGAATGGAATGACGCGGTTAATGAAGTCCATAATGAATTAAAAAAATACAAAAATGAAGAAATTGCAATTATCGGCAGTGCTTTTATAACTTTGGAAGATAGTTATACCATGCTTAAGTTTGCCAAAAGTTTTGGAATAAATAATATAGTTGTTCCTGAACATTTGGTGCCGGGTGATTGTGATGATATATTAATTAAGGAAGATAAAACTCCAAATAAACTTGGAACGGAACTTTTGGGGCTTAATAATAGTTTTGATGAGGTAATTAAATCAGTTGAAAGCGGAAAAATAAAAGCAGTTATTTTATTAGATGAATATATTGATGTTCAACTTGCTGAAAAGGTTTTTGCAAAATTAAAATCTTTAATTGTAATTGCAAGTAATAGTTCTCCATTTACACAAATTGCTTCTGTTGTATTATCGGCATCAACTTATGCTGAAAAAAATGGAACATTTGTTAATTTTAATGGGATAGTTCAACGGTTAAATCCTGCTGTTACAACCATTGAAGGTGATAGAGCCCTTGATAACTTAAGCCAAAGCAGATTGGATAAATTCGGGACAAAATTTGATAAATGGAATCAAGGTAAAAAATATGACGCCAAACCTATTTGGCAAATATTTGTTAAACTTTCCAATTTTACAACTAATAAATTAAAATATAATATGGCCGAAGAAGTGTTTGCCGATATTGCAAAAAATATTAAAGCTTTTGATGGTTTAGATTATGATGTTATTGGAAATAAAGGTGCAAAAATTAAAAATATTGAAAAATTACTAATTAAATCAGTATAGAGGTTTTAGTAAAATGATTTTAGAAACAGTAATTATTGCATTAATAAAAATTATAATCATAATATCAGTATTATTATTAATGGTTTCGTATTCGGTTTATTTTGAAAGAAAAATAAGTGCCTGGGTGCAAAACAGGGTTGGGCCAAACAGGGTTGGCTGGTTTGGTTTGTTACAACCATTTGCCGATGTGTTTAAGCTTTTATTTAAAGAAGATATAGTTCCCGAAAAGGCAAATAAATTTATTCATTCATTAGCACCGGTTATTGCTATTTTTGTAGCTTTTACAACATACGCAGTAATACCTTTTGGCCCGGAAGTAGAACTTTTTGGTTACAAAATTAAACTTGTTGTAGCTGATGTAAATATGGGCGTTTTATATGTTTTGGCCTTAACTTCACTTGGAGTTTACGGAATAACATTTGCGGGCTGGTCATCGGGAAGTAAATATTCTCTTTTAGGAGGAATCCGTTCATCTGCTCAGATGATTTCGTATGAAGTATCGATGGGTTTTTCAGTTGCAGGTGTTATTATGCTTGCAAGTTCGCTTGAACCATTAAAAATTGTTGCTATGCAAAAAGGATTAATGTGGAATGCTTTTGTTCAGCCAATTGGATTTATTACATTTCTTGTGGCTTCGTTTGCCGAAACAAACCGATTACCTTTTGACTTACCCGAAGCAGAACCTGAACTGGTAGGCGGGTACCATACCGAATACAGCAGTATGAAATTTGCAAGTTTCTTTTTAGCCGAATATGCCAATATGATTATTGCATGCGGGTTGATTGTTACTTTATATTTAGGAGGCTGGCAAGTTCCTTATATTGAAAAATTAGGACTTAGCGATACTTTAGTGCCTATTATACAAGTTGCAGCATTTTTTGTAAAAGTTTTATTTATGTTATTCTTTATGATTTGGATTAGATGGACTATCCCGCGTTTTAGATATGACCAGCTTATGAATTTGGGATGGAAAGTAATGTTTCCTCTTGCATTATTAAATGTAATTTGGGTTGCAATTTTAATAATGGTGTTTAAATTTTAAGGATAAATTATGGCTGAAAAAAATAGATTAAAAGATTTAACGCTGCTTCAAAAGATGTATATTCCGGAAATATTAAAAGGGATGTGGTTAACATTAAAAAATATGTTCCGGCCTAATGTTACAATGGAATATCCTGAGGTTAAATTTGAACCACCTGCATCGTACAGGGGACGGCCTGTGTTGGTTCAGGAAGAAAACGGTGTTGAAAGATGTGTTGCCTGCGGATTGTGCGCCAGGGTGTGTCCTGCGTTGGCCATAGAGGTGCAGGCTTCGGAAACCGAACTTGAAAAAGAAAGATATCCAATAAAGTTTGAAATTAACATGTTAAGATGTATATTTTGTGGCTTCTGTGAAGAAGTTTGTCCCGAAGAAGCAATTGTAATGAGTAAAGATTACGAACTTGTTTTTTCGAATAGAGCAGATGCTGTTTATGGTAAAGAAAAATTACTTGTTCCCGTTAATAACTTAAAAGACAGATTGGAATTTTTGCGAAAATTTAAATAATCCTTTTACGGTAAATGAAAAAGATAATTTTATTTGTTTTTTGCTGTTTAATTAGTACTTCTAATTTTTACGCTCAAAAATTATCGGGTGTTTTATATCCTTCCTACATACTTAAAAATAATGTGTTTGAAATTTCTTTTTCGGGAACAACCGGGAATATTAATTATGATGCCGCAAGTTTGTATCTGCTTGTTGATGATGAAATAGCAGTAAATAAAGCAGTTTTTACAATTGGAAAAGGTTATTACGATTTAGAAATTAAAAAAGAAAAATATAAAGATTACGATTATAAAACCTATAAAATAAGTCTTGGTAAAAATATTCCCAACGATATTCGCAATTTACCATTTCAGGTTTTGGTAAGCTTGCAGAGCAGTGAAATTACTACAACTCAAGTGTTGTATGCAATGGAATGTTATGATGCAAATAAAACATACTGTATTGCTTCCTCTTTTATTGAAAACAACTCAAAAATTCCATCCCGATTAAATCTCTCATTTTATAACAAAGATAACATTGCCGGTAGATGTTTACAAATAAAAAATAATGGTAATTTTTCATTTGTTTTGCCGGATGAAGATTATAATTATAATACGATGGTAGAGTTTTGGGCAAAGATAAATATGAACGATGGTAATTGGTTTGAGATTTTTAATAAAGAAAATAATGAATCGATTTTTGCAATAGGCAATAATAGTTTTCAACTTGTTAATATAATTGTACCTAACGATAATCTGTTTTACGATGATTACTTTATAAGTAAAAACGCATGGTATCATTTTAATATTTTACTAAACGGCAGAACTAATAAAGCTAAAATATATATTGATGATAAATTGTTTTATACTTTTCCCGTTAATCTTAATACAAGCATTAATGGACTTGAATTTGAATTAAAAAATGATGCAGAAAAGGGGAATATATTTATTGATGCGTTAAAAGTATGGAGTTTTAATAATACTCCGTCACTATCGTTTGTTAATAAACATTATCTCAATTATTTGGCGGATAGTTCAAATTTATATTTTGAATTTATGTTTGATAATACTGAAGTTTTTCAAAAAATGATTTATTCGGATAAATATAATTATTCAATAAAAAGCATTGATTTTGTTGAATCGGATGCTCCTATATTTTCAAGAGCCCCCATTTTGAATGTTGATGTGTTTGGTGGGTATAATTCTATTGACTGGGTTTCGCTTGATGAAAATGCAAAATTGTTTGTGTTGGAAAAATCTGCTAACGGTTCAGCTTATTCCGAAATTTACAGAACCGAAAGTGAAACAGATTTGCATAAAACTTATTATTATTCGGATTCTAAAAACATTGGAAACGAAGTAACATATTATAGAGTAAAACAAATTAACACCGATGAAAGTGTTGTTTATTCTAATCAATTAAAGGTTGGAGCGGCCGAAAAAAAGACATTTGACATAATTCAAAATTACCCCAATCCCTTTAATCCTAAAACTAGTATTACCATAGAGATTTTAGAAAGTACTTATATAGAGATTTCAGTTTATAATATTGTAGGTAAAGAAATTTGTGTACTGCACAAAGGAAATCTTCCGGTAGGTGAGCATAGTTATGAATTTAACGCAACTGGTATGCCGTCCGGAATATATTTATGTAAAGTCACAAATGGTCATTATATAAAAGTACAAAAGATGATATTGACAAAATAATTGGGGTTTTATGTTTTCTAAAGTGTTTTCAGCGGCAACATACGGCATTGAAGCCTTTGTTGTAGAAGTTGAAACCCATTATGATAAAAAACTCCCTTCTTTTACAATTGTCGGTTTACCAGATAACGCGGTAAAAGAGAGCAGGGAAAGGGTTTCGGCAGCTATTGTTAATAGCGGATTTGAATTTCCAATAACAAAAATTACAGTAAATTTAGCACCCGCGGATATTAAAAAAGAAGGCAGTTCTTTTGATTTGCCTATTGCCGTAGGTTTGCTGGCAACCAGCGAAGTTGTTAAAGATACTTTGTTGGCTGACACAATAATACTTGGTGAATTGGCCTTGGATGGAATTTTGCGAAACGTTCACGGTGCATTACCTATTGCTGTTGAAGCTAAAAAATACGGATTTAAAAGAGTAATATTACCCATAGGTTCAACAAAAGAAGCAAGTATTGTTGACGGCATTGAAATATTCGGGATGAATAATTTAGCTGAGGTAATTACTTTTTTAAATGGTAACAGCGACCAAAAACCTGTTGTTACAAGCAGAGATGAAATATTTGGACAGGTTAACAGTTATCACTTGGATTTTTGTGATGTTAAAGGACAGGAAAATGTTAAACGAACATTAGAAATTGCCGCAGCGGGCGGACATAATGTGTTAATGATTGGCCCTCCGGGAAGCGGCAAAACGATGTTAGCTAAAAGGTTTCCTTCAATATTGCCGCCGCTATCTTTTGAAGAAGCCCTTGAAACAACTAAAATACATTCGGTAGCCGGAATATTGCCAAGCGATAAAGCACTTATTACCGAAAGGCCTTTCCGCAGTCCGCATCATACTGTTTCGGATGCGGCACTAATTGGCGGAGGTTCAATTCCGCGTCCGGGTGAGGTAAGTTTTGCGCACCATGGGGTATTGTTTTTAGATGAACTGCCGGAGTTTAAAAAGAATGTTTTAGAAGTATTACGCCAGCCTATGGAAGACTACAGGGTTACTATAAGCCGTTCTAAACTATCGTTGGAGTTTCCGGCTAACTTTATGCTTGTTGCCGCAATGAACCCTTGTCCCTGCGGTTATTATACCGATCCTTCTAAAGAGTGTAAATGCGGTTCGGTGTTAATTCAAAAATACATGGGGAAAATATCAGGTCCGTTACTGGATAGAATTGATATTCATATTGAAGTGCCCGCGGTAAAATATAAGGAGCTTGCTTCAACTGAAAAGGGGGAAACCTCCGCTGAAATACGCAAACGTGTTGTTAAAGCTAGGCAAATACAAATTGATAGATTTACAAAATATAAACACATATTTAATAATGCCGATATGGGGACTAAAGAGGTCCGCAAATATTGTGCGCTTGATGAAGAATCGTCCGAAATATTTAAAAACTACATGAACAGGTTAGGTTTTTCGGCCCGCGCTTACGATAGAATATTAAAAGTAAGCCGCACCATTGCCGATTTGGAAGGTGCCGAAAATATTACTCCCGCTCATTTAAGCGAAGCTATTCAGTACCGCAATTTGGATAGGGAGTTGTGGAATAAGTAAGAGTGTTTTTTGTTCGCGGAATCGGCTAATTTTTTGGATTAATATGTTTGGTATAGCATTATGATTACAACGTTATTTCAGCACAAAATGTAATATATTGGATAATTCTTATGTCACCCCTTAAGGGTTTTAATGGTATTGTTTTTTGTTTTTCTACAATAATGCCATCCCTTCGGTATTAAAACATACAGTTTATTAAACTACATATTATAAATATAATATATTTTTGAATCCTGAAAGGATGAAATTTTTATAGCAATTATAAAACCCACAAACACCAAAACCCTGAAAGGGTGAAATTGAAATTAAACATTGTGGTGGGGAAGAAATAATATTATTTTTTAATTAAAAGTAAATAAATTCGTACTAAAATATATATTTATTTTTTACAGTGCAAACATTATGAAATTGCTTGACTTATTAAATAAATTCCTTTAAACTATATAACAAATATTAAGTAATATGTGCATGGCAAAGAATAAATTAAAACAAAAAGAAAAATCTTTAACAACAATTACTAAAAATGTACTTGTTAACAAAGAGGATCTCAATCCAATTGAATTGCAAATTAGATTAGCGGCATTAAGAAGATTTTGTTCAATGCCATCTAATTTGAGTACTATTGAAATTAAAAAAGAAGATTGTTCAATTGAGTACTATTGAAATTAAAAAATTGTTGAGTAGTGACCTCTTTGACTAAAATTCTTATGTCACCCTTTCAGGGTTTTAATGGTGTTGTTTTTTGTCTTTCTACAATAATGCCATCTCTTCGAGATTAAAACATACAGAATTTAAAACAACTACATAATACAAATATAATATGTTTTTGAATCCTGAAAGGATGAAATTTTTATAGCAATTATAAAACCCACAAACACAAAAACCCTGAAAGGGTGAAATTGAAGTTAAATGTAGCGGTGGGGGAATAATAATATTTTAATTTAATTTGAAGTAAATAAATTAGGGCTAAGATATATATATTATTTTACAGTGCAAACATATCGAGATTTAAATTGATTTATCCAACTCGTAAATCAAAGTATTTGGAGATTTTTCTTTTGCAGCAAACTCATTTAATTTAAAACCGAATTTTTCTAAAATTTTAATTGATTTGATATTATAAGTGGCAACTTCGGCGTAAATGTTGTTTAAATTTAGTTTAGTAAATCCAAAATTAATAATGGCATTTACAACTTCCTGCATATAACCATGGCCTTGAAAATCAGGTAAAAGTTCGTAACCAATTTCGGCTGTGGTTTTGTCTTCGTTAAATTGCCAAAGGCATATTGTACCAATAACGGTATTGTCTCCTTTTAAGGTTAAACCCCAATAAAGCCATTTGTTGTTTTCAATTCCGTTAGTTATTTTATTAATAAACTGGGCGGCTTCTTCAATCGATTGGCACAAGGGCCTATCTAGGTGTTCAGCCATAATTAGGTTAGAGCGAATTAAAAATATTTGCTTATCATCATTAGGTGTCAAACGCCTTAATAATAGTGCTTCGGTCTCTAAAACCGGAAATGAATTGAAACTAAAATTGTTCAATTTAATTTAAGTTATTATAAAATGGATAATAATATTTAATTTTAAGTTCCGTATCACTAATAGATATAACTTCAATACGGTAATTGGTAATACCACCCCAATAACCAACACTAATATTAATATAATTTTCTCCGGCCAAAGTCCATGTGCCGGAAAAATTAGCATAACTAATTGGAGGAGTGCCACACCAGTCTGAACTTTTCCTTTCTAAAAATGATCCGTTTTCGAAAAATATAAAACCGTAACTACTGGAATCTAATTTAACAGTTCTTTTTAATGTGGTAATATCATCCGTAAAATTATCATAAACCCAAGTTCCATGCAATAATTTACTGGAACCAATTAGGTCTGGATTAGTAATTGTGGAAGAATCATCGCAGGAAATAGCAAATATTGTTATTAATATTAATGCTAATATATTTTTTATGTTTTTCATAATATCACATTTTATTAAATAAAGTTGAATTGCAATTAACAATTAATATAACAAAATTACAAAAATAATTACATATAGTTTTAAATATGAATATCTTTATTTAAAATTAATTCAGCGTTATTTAGAGAAAGTACGTTAATATAAACCGGATAAACATCTTCTACATAGTTTACACTAATTTTAATTAGGTTTTAACCGACAGTTTCCCACGTCCCGGAATAATCTGCAAAAGAACCGGAACTGGTTAATTTCCTTTCAACGAAAGAACTTTTTTCGTAAAAAATGAACTCTTAATAATTTAATACCAATGAAGAGGATTTTACCATAACAAGGGTTAAATCATAGGAATAACTTTGTAAAATCCTTGTGCCATAAATGTAATATGGCGTTTGGGCTATATTGGGATTGGTAACACTGAAAGGTACATCACATGAGATGAAAACGAAAATAATAAATAAATCAATTATTAATAAAGTTAAATATTTTATAAAATTCATAATTAGTCAGAAAAACATTATTTTGAAACAATAAAAATTATTAATTAATGTAAATGACAATTTTAGTGGATTATCAATAATATGCTTTTTAAAATAATAATAAGCTGGTTTTGTTTAATGCTGCTTGCAATATTAAACGGTGCAATCCGCGATTTTTTATATAAAAATAAATTAGGCGAGTTAAAAGCACATCAAAGATCAACTTACAGTCTGTTGGTGCTTATGATTTTGTTCACTTATTTAATGCAATTATATTTTCCATTAAATTCGGTAAATGAATCGGTATTTATAGGAATATGCTGGTTTTTATTTACGGAAGCCTTTGAATTTTTATTTGGTCGCTATATTGGAAAAAAAACATGGAAAGAATTGTTCAAAGCGTATAACATAAAAGAAGGACAGTTATGGGTTTTAATACCAATTTGTGCTTTAATAATAAATTTGGTAATTTACATACTTAAAAACTAAAAAATAAGTACTTTAAAAAGCTAGTTTGAGTAAAAACAAATAAAAAAATAAATAAATGCAAAAAAGAGAAGAAAAAAGAGAAATAAATAAAAATAATTTTAAAAAAGAGTTGCATTTATTTGTAGAAGACTTTATATTTGTAGCTCGTTTAAATTGAAATGTTGAGAAATGTTTGGGCGGACGCCGGAGTTGGAGAGCCGGGGCGGACTGTAAATCCGTTGGCAAACGCCTTTGGGGGTTCGAATCCCTCGCCGCCCACCAAATATTGAAGACGCATAAGCGAATGCGGGAGTAACTCAGTTGGCTAGAGTCACAGCCTTCCAAGCTGTTGGTCGCGGGTTCGAGTCCCGTCTCCCGCTCATACTGAATTACATAGGCTGACGTAGCTCAGTTGGTAGAGCACATCCTTGGTAAGGATGAGGTCGTCGGTTCAATCCCGATCGTCAGCTCGAAGAATGGCTCAATGCCTTTTTTTTTGTCATTTTTAAAATAACGTAAGTTTGCCTTTTTGGAGTTCATATGGCTAAAAGTAAAAATCTAAGACAGACCATAATATTAGAAAGTACTGCTGGTACCGGTTATCGATATACCACAAAAAAGAATAAAAGAAATCATCCGGCAAGAGTAGAATTTAAGAAATATGATCCGGTAGTAAGAAAACACGTACCGTTTAAAGAAACTAAATAAAAAATACGTCAGTGGCTCAATTGGTAGAGCAGCGGTCTCCAAAACCGCAGGTTGGGGGTTCGAGTCCCTCCTGACGTGCAAACATTAAAACTGACATAAAAATATGAAAGAGAAAATAGTTAATTTTTTTGAAGACGTAGTAAAAGAAATGAAAAAAGTAACTTGGCCTACATTAGAAGAGTTAAAAGAGTCTACAGGTATAGTTATAGTATTATGTTTAATTCTTTCATTATTTACATACGGTATTGACATTGCCATTACTAAAATATTCCAGGGGATTTTTTAATAGTGGAAAATGCTAACGCAAAATGGTATGTTGTAAGAACATTTTCCGGTCACGAAAACAAGGTCAAATCAATAATAGATCTTGAATTGCGTGACAACGAATATCTGAGAGAAAGAATAGTTGATGTTTTAGTTCCTACTGAAAAAGTTTTTGAAGTTAAAGACGGTAAGAAAAAAACAAGAATTAAAAACTTTTTCCCAGGTTACATTTTATTACAAGCAGAATTAGATATTAAAGTAAAAGACTTTATTATCAATACTCCTTCTGTTATGGGATTTTTAGGTACTAAAACACAGCCTAATCCATTACAACCTGATGAAGTTAAAAGAATAGTTGGCCGTATAGCCAAAAATGACGACAGCGAAAGAACCGAAACTATTTACAGAGCAGGTGATTATGTAAAAATAGTAAATGGTCCTTTTAATAATTTCTCCGGGTTTGTAGAAGAAGTAAATGAAGAAAAAATGAAAATCAAAGTAATGGTTTCAATTTTTGGCAGGAAAACTCCTGTTGAAATAGATTTTGCACATGCAGAATTGGAAAAATAAATAAATTAAAATAAAGATTAGGTTAAGCTATGGCTAAGAAGATAACAGGTTATATTAAGTTACAAATACCAGGCGGTCAGGCAAATCCTTCACCACCAGTAGGACCAGCGTTAGGTCAAAAAGGTGTTAATATCATGGAGTTTTGCAAACAGTATAATGCAAGAACTTCAGATAAAGTAGGACTTATCATTCCGGTAGTAATAACAGTTTACCAAGATAAGTCGTTTACATTTATAACAAAAACACCCCCTGCAGCAGTATTAATAAAAAAAGCAGCACAAGTGGCAAAAGGATCGGCAGAACCAAATAAAACAAAAGTAGGCAAAATTACTTCAGCCCAAGTAAAAGAAATAGCTACTTTAAAAATGCCAGATTTGAATGCAAATGATATAGAACATGCAATGAGTATGGTTGCTGGTACAGCACGCAGCATGGGTTTAGTTGTAGAAGGTTAATTAAAAATTAAAGTTCGGTAGAGAAATGAAAGTATCTAAGAGAATAAAAAATTTAAGAAAGCAAGTTGATATCAAAAAAGAATATTCTATTGATAGTGCAATTGCTACATTACAGAGTTCAACAAATGCAAAATTTGTTGAATCATTCGACTGTGCAATAAAATTAGGAATTGATCCTAAAAAAGCTGAACAAATGATAAGAAGCACAGTAATTTTACCACATGGAGTAGGCAAAACAGTACGTGTTTTGGTTATGACTCCTACTAAAGCCCAAGAAGCCTTAGATGCTGGCGCAGATTATGCCGGTTATACCGAATATATCGAAAAGATAAAAAGCGGCTGGGCTGATGTAGATGTAGTTATTGCAACTCCAGATGCAATGGCAGAAGTTGGTAAGTTAGGAAAAATTTTAGGACCACGTGGTTTGATGCCAAACCCAAAAAGTGGTACAGTTACACCTGACGTAGCTAAAGCTGTTAAAGAATCAAAAGCAGGTAAAATTGAATTTAGAAATGAAAAAGCCGGTATCGTTCATGTTGGATTAGGTAAAATTAATTTTGCACCAGACCAATTAAAAGATAACGCTTTAGCATTTTTACATACAATAGCAAGAATGAAACCTGCATCTGTAAAAGGACAATATATTAAAAGTTGTTATATGTCAACAACAATGGGTGTTGGTTTAAAAATATCAACTGAAGAATTAGCTAGTCTTTCAAAATAGTTTACGCGCTCAATATAAATAAATGCTTCTAAAATGAGTGAAAATGATGTAGAGGTGAGATGAATAAATCAGAAAAAGAACAAATGATTTCGCAGATAAAAGAAAAAATAGCCGGTTCGGTTGGGTTATTTGTTGTCGATTATCGCGGAATAAAAGTAGATGATATTACAAAACTTCGTAAAGCTTTTAAAGCTGAAGGTGTTGAATACAAAGTATTCAAAAACACTTTTGTAAGTAAAGCTTTAGAAAGTTTAGGCCAGTACGATAAAATTCAGGACCTATTAGAAGGGATGACCGGTATTGTTTTTGCTCCAGAAAATTTTGTAGCTGCTGCAAAAATAATAAAAAAATACAGCGATGAAAAAGGTAAATTAACTTTTAAAGGCTGTTATATAGACGGTGAATTTTATAGTAAGGAAAATTTAGCAACAATAGCTTCAATGCCAACCAAACCAGAAATCATGTCTGGAATTGTAGGCAGTATAGGTGCTCCTGCTTCAGGAATTGTTGGTGCAATAAATGCGGTTATAAGAGATCTTGTAAATGTTATAGATCAAATAAGCAAAAAAGAAGCCGCTTAAAAATTTTAATAGAAAATAAAAATAATAGGAGAATAAAATGTCCGAGAAAATTGCAGAAATCGTAGAAAAAATTAAAGTATTAACTTTAGTTGAAGCATCAGAATTAAAAAAAGCATTAGAAGAGACTTTTGGTGTTAGTGCTGCAGCTCCTGTAGTAGTAGCTGGTGCTCCTGCACAAGAAGCAGCTAAAGAAGAAGAAAAAACAGAATTTGATGTTATCTTAATGGTAGCTGGCGAAAAGAAAATCAACGTAATTAAAGTTGTACGTGCTCATACAGGTTTAGGCTTAAAAGAAGCAAAAGATTTAGTAGATGGCGCTCCAAAACCAGTTAAAGAAGCTGTAACTAAAGACGAAGCTGAAAAAGTTAGAAAAGAATTAGAAGAAGCAGGCGCTACAGTAGTTATAAAATAATTGAAAACGATTATTTTTGCTTATAATTTTACAAGTGGTAAGGTGGTGAAGACCGCCTTGCCACTTTTATATATTTTTAGACTAAAATTTTATCAATTTTTATGGAGGTAAAGATTGGAGGAAAGGAAAGTAAATCCAATAACAGGTAGAATTTCCTTTGCGTCCATCCAGCCAGCAATTGAAATTCCTGACTTATTAAATATTCAAGTTGAATCGTTTGAAGATTTTCTTCAAGCAAATGTTCCTCCAGCAAAAAGGAAAGATGTTGGTTTGCAAGCAGTATTTACAACCAATTTCCCTATTTTGGATAATAAAGAGTTTTATAGATTAGATTTTCTTGAATATTATATAGAAAGGCCTAGGTTTTCAATTTGGGAATGTGAAGAACGCGGGTTAACATTTGCTGCACCTTTAAAGGCAAAACTTCGTTTATCTACAAAAGACGAAGAAACGGGAGAGTATATAAATTCGGTAGAACAAGAGGTATATCTTGGTAATTTGCCATTTATGACCGAAAGAGGCACGTTTATGATTAACGGTGCTGAAAGAGTTATAGTTAGTCAATTACACAGATCCCCCGGAGTTGCTTTTTCTCAATCTGTACATCCTAACGGTACTCCAATACATTCAGCCCGAATTATCCCATTCCGTGGATCATGGGTTGAGTTTGCTACCGATATTAATCATGTTTTATATATTTATGTTGATAGAAGGAAAAAATTCCCTTCTACTACTTTGTTACGTGCATTAGGATATGTAACCGATGAAGAAATATTAGATTTATTCAACCTTGTAGAAGTTGTACAGGTTCTTGATATTGACGATACTTTTGTTGGCAGAGTTGCCGCAGCTGATGTAATTGATTCAAGTACGGGTGAAATATTTGTTGCCAAAGACGGCAAATTAGATGATGAAACAATCACTAATATAAAAATTTCAGGTATAAAGAGTGTAAAACTTATTAGTTCTACTACTTCACCTGATAATGATTTAATTATTAATACATTGCAAAAAGATAGTGCAAAAACTCAAGAAGATGCACTTTTTGCTATTTATCGCCAGTTACGTTCCGGTGAAGCTCCAGATATTGAAACAGCATCCGGTTTATTAGATAAATTATTCTTTAACGATAAACGTTACGATTTAGGTGAAGTTGGTCGTTTTAGAATGAATGATAAATTAAATCTTGATATTTCATTAGATATTAAAGTTTTAACTATACAAGATATAGTAGCTATTATGAAAAATATTATCAATTTAAAGAACGGTACAGTTCCTGTTGATGATATAGATCATTTAGGCAATAGAAGAGTAAGAACTGTTGGCGAACAATTACAACAGCAATATAATGTTGGTTTGGCACGTATGGCACGTACAATTCGTGAAAGAATGAATATGCGTGATACAGAAAATATGCAGCCGCAAGATTTAGTTAATGCACGTACTATTAGTAGTGTTATTAACGGATTTTTTGGAACAAACCAATTATCTCAGTTTATGGATCAAACAAATCCACTTTCTGAGTTAACACATAAAAGAAGAATATCAGCTTTAGGACCAGGCGGTTTAACAAGAGAAAGAGCCGGTTTTGAAGTACGTGACGTTCACCATTCACATTACGGAAGATTATGCCCAATTGAAACCCCTGAAGGTCCAAACATTGGTCTTATTTCTTCGTTGACAATTTTTGCACGTGTAAACAGTTATGGATTTTTAGAAACACCGTATAGAAAAGTTGTTGATGGTATTGTAACCAAAGATGTACACTATTTAAGTGCCGATCAAGAAGATGCATTTGTTATAGGTCAAGCTAATGCCCCTATAACAGCTGAAGGTCATTTTATACGTGATAGAGTAAAATGCAGACTTAAAGGAGAATTCCCGGTAGTTCCACCTGCAGAAGTTCATTTTATGGACGTTGCTCCTTCTCAAATAGTTAGTGCCGCAGCATCTTTAATTCCATTTTTAGAGCATGATGATGCAAACAGAGCTTTGATGGGTTCTAACATGCAACGTCAGGCAGTTCCATTATTAGTTACTCAAGCTCCTTTAGTTGGAACCGGTATGGAATCTAAAATTGCTCGTGATTCAAGATCTGTAAGTATTGCTTCCGGTGAAGGTACTGTATTGTTTTCGGATGCCAGTAAAGTTGTTGTGAAATATGATATTGACCCTGATAGTTTTGAAGCTTTAACTACTTTTGACGACTTGCGAGTTGTTGAATACAGAATGCAAAAGTATTTAGGTACTAACCAAGAAACATGTTTTAACCAAAAACCTCGTGTTGAAACCGGTAAACGTGTTAAAAAAGGTGATATCCTTATTGATGGTCCTGCTATTGATAATGGTGAATTAGCATTAGGAAAAAATATAAATGTTGCATTCATGCCTTGGCGTGGATATAACTTTGAGGATGCTATCATTATTAGTGAAAAATTAGTAGCTAATGATGTGTTTACATCTATACATATAGAAGAGTTTGAATTGCAGGTTAGAGAAACTAAACGTGGTGAAGAAGAATTAACACGTGACATCCCTAACGTTAGTGAAGAAACCACTCGTAATCTTGATGAAGATGGTATTATTCGCGAAGGTGCAGAAGTTAGAGAAGGTGATATCCTTATTGGTAAAATTACTCCAAAAGGTGAATCGGATCCTACACCTGAAGAAAAATTACTTAAAGCTATTTTTGGAGATAAAGCCGGTGATGTTAAAGACGCATCAATGAAGGCACCTCCGGGATTAAAAGGCACAGTAATTAAAACAAGATTATTCAGCCGCAAGAAAAAAGACGCTGAAGAAAAGAAAATAGAAAAGAAACAGATGGAAGATATTGAACATTCTTTTAAATTAAAAAAAGAAGCTCATTATTTAAAATTAGTTGAAAAATTAGATAAAATCTGTTTAGATAAAACAACAAAAGGCATTCGCGATTTAGATGGTACATTAGTACTTAAAAACGGAAGTCTTATTAAAGAAAGTGTTATATCCTCATTAGAAGATGTTACAAAGTTAGATTATACATTAGATTGGTTTGAAAATAAAGAGATCAATAAAATGATAAAAGCTCTTTATCAAAACTACTTCAAAATATGCTCTGACTATGATGAAGATATGAAACGTGAAAAATTAAAAGTTCAAACCGGGGACGAATTAGCACCGGGTATAGTACAATTAGCAAAAGTTTATATTGCCAAAAAGCGTAAGCTTTCAGTTGGTGATAAAATGGCTGGACGACATGGAAACAAAGGTGTTGTTGCAAAAATAGTACCTGTTGAAGAAATGCCATATCATGCCGATGGAACTCCTGTTGATATAGTATTAAATCCGCTTGGTGTACCTTCGCGTATGAACGTTGGTCAGTTATATGAAACAGCTTTAGGCTGGGTAGGCAAAACTTTAGGTGTTCGTTTTGAAACTCCTATTTTTGACGGTGCGGCAATTAAAGATGTTGAAAATTGGTTAACGGAAGCAAATTTGCCATGTACCAGTAAAACTGATCTTTATGATGGAAGAACCGGAGATAAATTTCACCAAAAAGTTACAACCGGCTACATTTATATGCTTAAATTAGGCCATATGGTTGATGACAAGATACATGCCCGTTCGATTGGACCATACTCTTTAATTACACAACAGCCATTGGGCGGTAAAGCTCAGTTTGGTGGTCAAAGATTTGGAGAAATGGAAGTTTGGGCGCTTGAAGGTTATGGAGCTGCTCATGTACTGCAAGAAATATTAACAGTAAAAAGCGATGATGTGACAGGTAGAGCTAAAACTTACGAAAACATAGTTAAAGGTGAAAATTTAACTGAACCGAATATTCCTGAAGCGTTTAACGTATTAATTAAAGAATTACAAGGTTTAGGTTTAGATATCACTATTAATTAGTAACACTAATTATTTATGTGAACTAAGGAGAAACTTTTTATGAAGTTGAAAAGTCAAGAAATAAAAGTTAAAGCAATAGAAAAATTAACGATAAGTTTGGCAAGTCCTGATGATATTTTGTCACGGTCTCATGGTGAAGTAACAAAACCTGAAACTATTAACTACAGATCTTTTAGACCTGAAAAAGATGGTTTGTTTTGCGAAAAGATATTTGGACCGGTAAAAGATTGGGAATGTGCCTGCGGAAAATATAAAGGTATTAGATACAAAGGTATTGTATGCGATAGATGCGGTGTTGAAGTAACACTTAAAAGTGTTAGACGCGAACGCATGGGACATATTGCCTTAGCAGTTCCAGTAGTACATATTTGGTTCTTTAAAGCATTACCTTCTAAAATTGGTAATATTATAGGTATGACTACTAAAGAACTTGAAAAGATTATTTATTATGAATCTTACGTAGTTATCAATCCGGGTCCAACCGGATTAAAGGTAAAAGATTTAATTTCAGAAGATCAATATTTTGAAATATTAAATTCATTACCTAACGATAATGACAACCTTGATGATACTGACCCCAATAAGTTTATTGCTCGTATTGGCGGTGAAGCTATTAAAGAGATTTTAAAAAGTACAGCTATTGAAAGTACATTTTATGATTTAAAAGCTCAGTTGTTTGATGAAACATCACAACAAAAAAGAAATGATATTCTTAAACGTTTAAGAGTATTAGAAGCTTTTAAGGAACGTGAAGGTAAAAAAATAAATAAACCTGAATGGATGGTATTAAGTGTTATTCCGGTAATTCCACCGGAATTAAGACCTTTGGTACCTCTTGAAGGAGGACGTTTTGCAACCAGTGATTTAAATGATTTATATCGCAGAGTTATTATACGTAATAACAGATTACGCAGATTAATTGATATAAAAGCACCTGAAGTTATCTTAAGAAATGAAAAAAGAATGCTTCAGGAAGCAGTAGATGCGTTATTTGATAATTCACGCCGTGCAAGCGCAGTTAGAAGTGATGGTAACAGACCTTTAAAATCATTAAGTGATGTTTTAAAAGGTAAACAAGGTCGTTTCCGTCAAAACTTATTAGGAAAAAGAGTTGATTATTCTGGCCGTTCTGTAATTGTTGTAGGTCCCGAATTGAAATTACATCAATGCGGATTGCCAAAAGACATGGCAGTTGAATTATTTAAACCTTTTATTATCCGTAAGTTAATTGAACGTGGTGTTTATAAAACAGTAAAAAGTGCACGTAAAGCAGTTGATAGAAAAGATCCTGTTATTTGGGATATTTTAGAAAAACTGATTGTTGGTCATCCTGTGATGTTAAACAGAGCTCCAACATTGCACCGTTTAGGTATCCAGGCATTTCAGCCGGTATTAATTGATGGTAAAGCTATCCAGCTTCACCCAATGGTTTGTACAGCGTTTAACGCGGATTTTGACGGTGACCAGATGGCTGTTCACGTACCACTTTCTTATGAAGCACAACTTGAAGCATCAATGCTTATGTTATCAAGTCATAATATTTTATCACCACAAAACGGTAACCCTATAGTTATTCCTACACAGGATATTATCCTTGGATGCTACTATCTAACTAAAGTTAGAGCAGGAGCTAAAGGGGAAGGTATGATTTTTGGTGATTCTCAAGAAGTAATTATTGCTTATGATACAAAAGTTGTTGATTTACATGCAAAAATTAAAGTAAGAATAAATGGCGAGTTTATAACAACTACAGTTGGACGTGTAATATTTAACAAAATAATACCGCCTGAAATGGGTTATTATAATGAAATTCTTGTTAAAAAGATTTTTAGCGGATTTATTTACAAAATGTTTATTAAACTTGGCAACAAAGTTACAGCACGTTTCCTTGATGATTTAAAAGATTTAGGATTCCGTTATGCAACTGCTGCCGGTGTATCAATCAGCTTTAGTGATATGATTATACCTGAAGAAAAAGAACAAATTGTAAAAGAATCGAATGCAAAAGTAGCCGGTGTATTATCGGAACATGAAAACGGTTTAATTACCGATACTGAACGTTATAACAAAATTATAGACGTTTGGACTGATACTACTTATAAAGTGAGCTCTAAACTTTTAGCCAGATTAAAAGTTGATCAAGCCGGATTTAACTCGTTATTTATGATGGTTGATTCGGGTGCTAGAGGATCGCAAGAACAGGTACGTCAGTTAGCTGGTATGCGTGGTTTGATGCAGAAACCTCAAAAAAGTTTATCCGGTCAGTCAGGTGAAATTATTGAAAACCCGATTATTGCAAACTTTAAAGAAGGTTTATCAGTATTAGAATATTTCATTTCTACTCACGGTGCCCGTAAAGGTTTGGCCGATACAGCTTTGAAAACTGCTGATGCCGGTTATTTAACAAGAAGACTTTGCGATGTTGCTCAAGATGTTATTATCTCTGAAATTGACTGCGGTACTATCCGCGGTGTTTATGTTTCGGCAATTAAAGAAGCTGAACAAGAAAGAGAACCATTAGCAGAAAGAATTAACGGTCGTGTAGTACAAGAAGATGTTTACGATCCGCGTACTGACGAATTAATTGTTTCGGCAGGCGAATTGATAAATGAAGAAATAGCTGATTTGATAGATGAAGCAAACATTGATGAAGTTTATATCCGCACAGTATTAACTTGCGAATCGAAACATGGTGTTTGTGCTAAATGTTACGGTAGAGATTTAACACGCGGACATTTGGTTGAAGTTGGAGAGGCAGTTGGTATTATTGCCGCTCAATCAATTGGTGAACCTGGTACACAGTTAACACTTAGAACTTTCCACTTAGGTGGTACTTCTTCACGTGTAGCAAGTCAAAGTGCTATAACGGTTAGTGTTCCCGGTATTATTAAATACGAAAAAATTAATTCTGTAAGTAAACTTGATACTTTTGGAAATACGCTTAATGTTGTTATCGGTAGACGTGGTACCATTGGTATTTATGATCAAGATAACAGACAGATTAAAAAATATACTATTCCTTATGGTGCAGAATTAACCGTAACGGATAATCAAGAAGTAGCAAAAGGCGATGAATTGTATCGTCACGATCCTTACAACGCACTTATCTTAACAGATATTGGCGGTCGTGTATCTTATGTCGATTTAATTGATAACGTTACTGTACAGCAGGTTCCTGATGAACAAACAGGACACGTACAAAAAGTTGTTATTGAATCAAAAGATAAAACTTTAACTCCTGGTGTTCAAATTATTGATGTAACCGGTGAAACTAAAGTTTATACAATTCCAAATAGAGCTTACTTATCAGTTGATGAAGGGGATCTTGTAAAACCAGGTACTATTTTAGCTAAAATATCCCGTGCTGCCTCTAAAACACGTGATATCACCGGTGGTTTACCAAGAGTAACAGAGTTATTTGAAGCCCGTAGTCCACATGATCCGGCTGTTATTTCGGATATTGAAGGTATAGTTAAGTTTGGAGCTCGTAAAAAAGGTTCACGTGAAATTATTATTGAATCGTTAGACGGATCTATAACAAAATCGTATAATATACCTTATGGTAAACATATTCTTGTAAATGAAGGAGATGAGATACCAGCAGGTGAAAAAATAACCGATGGTCCTATTGACGCTCATGATATTTTACGTATCAAAGGAACAAACGCAGTACAGGAATATCTAGTAAATGAAATTCAAGAAGTTTATCGTGTACAAGGTGTTAAGATTAATGATAAACATATTGAAATTATAGTTCGTCAAATGTTACAAAAATTACGTATTATTTCTTCCGGAGATTCACCGTTTATTGAAGAAGATTTAGTTGACAGATTAAAAGTTGCTGACGCAAATAATAAGTTATCCAACTTAGTATCAGTAGTTGAACCCGGTCAATCTAAATTCTTAGCCGGCGAATTGATTTCTAAATCAAAGTTACGTGAAGTAAATATCGATTTGGCTAGACGCGGTAGAATTGAAATAAAAGCACAGGATGCTGAGTCAGCAACATTTGATAACATTTTGCTTGGTATTACATCGGCAGCGTTATCAACAGAGAGCTTTATTTCTGCTGCATCGTTCCAGGAAACAACAAAGGTATTAACAAATGCAGCAACCGAAGCAAGAGCTGATAATTTGTTAGGATTAAAAGAAAATGTTGTAATGGGACACTTAATTCCGGCAGGAACAGGACTTAAAAAATATCGTAGTATATTACTTGAAAATGAAGTAATTGAGAATGAGAAACCTGAAGTAATAGTTGAAGAAGTAACAATTGCTGAAGCTAATAATAATTAATAAAATATATTAAAAAACGAAAAAATAATAGAATCATTACTTGACAAAATAAAAAAATAAGGCTATATTACAAGTCTGTTTTTTAGTTAAGTTACTTAGGAGAAATTTGTGCCAACAATTAATCAATTAGTAAGAAAAGGACGTGTTAAAGTAACATCGAAAAACAAAGCACCAGCTTTGGCAGCTTGTCCGCAGAAACGCGGAGTATGTACAAGAGTATATACAACAACACCAAAGAAACCTAATTCTGCCTTGAGAAAAGTAGCAAGAGTTAGATTGACAAATGGGATAGAAGTTACTGCTTACATACCGGGAGAAGGTCATAACCTTCAAGAGCACTCAATCGTATTGATTAGAGGTGGAAGAGTTAAAGATTTACCAGGCGTAAGATATCACATTATCCGCGGTACATTAGATACAGGCGGAGTAGAAGATAGAAAAAAATCAAGATCTAAATACGGTACTAAAAAACCAAAAGCAAAATAGATAAGAGACTATGAGAAAGAAAAGAGCTGAAAAAAGGTACATAAAACCAGACCCAAAGTTTAACGACTTATTGGTTGCAAAATTTATCAATTACATGATGTGGAGCGGAAAAAAAACTGTTGCTCGTCAAATGATATATGATAGTTTTGAAGTAATTGAAAAAAGAACCAGCAAACCAGCAATGGAAGTTTTCCAACGCGCTCTCAACAATGTTCAGCCATTGGTTGAAGTTAGAAGCAGAAGAGTTGGCGGTGCTACATATCAAGTACCTATGGAAGTAAGACCCGAAAGAAGAGTAGCTTTAGCTTTCAGATGGATTAGAACTTATTCAAGAGCAAAGAAAGAAAAGACAATGGCAATGAAATTAGCCTCTGAAATTATTTCGGCTTTTAATGGTGAAGGTTCATCGGTTAAGAAAAAAGAAGATACACACAGAATGGCAGAAGCAAATAAAGCATTTGCTCACTTTAAATGGTAATCACAAATAAGAAAAAGTTGTAATGGCAGAAAAAAGAGTAGACATAGATAAAGTAAGAAACATTGGAATTATGGCACATATTGATGCTGGTAAGACCACTACTACAGAGAGAATTCTGTATTATACTGGCAAACTGCATCGTATGGGTGAAGTTCATGATGGTGCTGCTACTATGGACTGGATGGAACAAGAAAAAGAACGTGGTATTACTATTACAAGTGCTGCTACAACTTGTTTTTGGAGAGAACATCAAATAAATATTATTGATACTCCGGGACACGTAGATTTTACAGTTGAAGTTGAAAGATCTTTACGAGTATTAGATGGTGCAGTTGCTTTATTTTGTGCAGTAGGCGGTGTTGAACCACAGTCTGAAACTGTATGGCGTCAAGCAAACAAATATGGCGTACCAAGAGTTGCTTTTATAAATAAAATGGATAGAACCGGTGCAGATTTTTATAATGCATTGGATATGATTAGACTACGCTTAGGCGCAAATCCTATTCCAATTTCGTTACCAATAGGCAGCGGAGATTTATTTACAGGAGTTATTGATTTAATTAAAATGAATGCAAGAATGTATACAGATGATCCTAGTGGAACACTGTTTGAAGATAAACCCATTCCTGCAGATTTAATGGGAGTTACTAATAAATATAGAACTCTTATGTTAGAAGCTGTTTCGGATGCTGATGATACTTTACTAGAAAAATATTTAGAAGGTAAAGAGATTACAGAAGAAGAAATTAAAATAGCTCTAAAAAAATCAACATGTTCTTTAAGTATTGTGCCAGTATTATGCGGATCATCTTTTAAGAATAAAGGTGTACAAAAATTATTAGACGGTATTATTGACTTTTTACCATCACCATTAGAAGTTGGTGCAGTAGAAGCTCATCACGTTGATAAAAACGATAAAATATTAAGAGAAGTAAGTGAAAATGAAAAGTTTGCTGCTTTAGCTTTTAAGATAATGACTGATCCTTTTGTAGGTAAGTTAACATTTATAAGAGTTTATTCGGGTAAACTAGAAGCCGGATCTTATGTTTATAATAGTGTTTCCGATAAAAAGGAACGTGTTGGCAGAATTTTACAAATGCATGCTAACCACAGAACTGATATTGAAACTGCTAGAACAGGAGATATAGTTGGTATAGTAGGATTAAAATATACCAGAACCGGTGACACATTATGTACTGAAAATGACGCTATAGTTTTAGAAAGAATGCAATTTCCTGAACCAGTTATTAAAATTGCAATTGAACCTAAAACAAAAGCAGATCAAGACAAATTATCAGAAGCATTATCTAAATTATCGGATGAAGATCCAACATTCAAAGTTACAGTTGACGATGAAACAGGTCAAACATTAATTGGCGGAATGGGAGAACTTCACTTAGAGATTTTAGTTGACAGAATGAAACGTGAATTTAAGGTAGAAGCAAATATTGGTGCTCCACAGGTTGCTTACCGTGAAACAATTTCAAAATCTGTTGAAGCTCAAGGTAAATTTGTTAAACAAAGCGGTGGTCGCGGTAAATACGGAGACGTATGGATTGAATTATCGCCGAACGAGCCGGGTAAAGGTTACGAATTTATTAACGCAATTGTTGGTGGAGTTATTCCAAAAGAATATATTCAACCGGTATCGAATGGAATTGTTGAAGCAATGCGTAATGGTGTAATAGCCGGATACCCAATAGTTGATGTTAAAGTAAGGTTGTTTGATGGTTCTTATCATGATGTAGACTCTGATGAAATATCATTCAAAGTTGCAGGTTCAATGGCTTTTAAGGAAGCAGCTAAAAAAGCTAACCCAGTATTGTTAGAGCCATTAATGCAAGTTGAAGTTATTTCACCTGAAGAATATTTAGGTGACATAATGGGTGATATAAATTCAAGAAGAGGAAAGATTGAAGGATTTCAATCAAGAAAAGATGCTCAAATTATTAAAGCAAAAGTGCCGTTATCTGAAATGTTTGGTTATGCCACAATATTAAGATCGATGACACAAGGAAGAGCAATTTATTCGATGCAATTTTCACACTATACCGAAGTTCCAAAATCGATAGTTGAAACAATTGCTGAGAAGTCAGGTAGAAGTTCAATCAAAAATTAATAATTAACTAATGAATAAACAAAATAAGAAAATAATAAATTAGGAGTTCACGATGGCAAAAGCTAAATTTGATAGAAGTAAGCCACACGTTAACATTGGTACAATAGGTCACGTAGATCATGGTAAGACAACACTTACTGCAGCCATAACAATGACTTTAAGTAAATTAGGCTTGTCTGAAAAAAGAACATTTGATAGTATTGATAATGCCCCTGAAGAAAGAGAAAGAGGTATTACAATTGCAACAGCTCACGTTGAATATTCAACAAAAAATCGTCACTACGCTCACGTAGATTGCCCAGGTCACGCAGATTATGTAAAAAACATGATCACTGGTGCTGCTCAAATGGACGGTGCTATATTAGTTGTTGCTGCTTCTGATGGTCCTATGCCACAAACTCGTGAACACATCTTATTGGCTCGCCAAGTAGGTGTTCCAAAGATGGTAGTATTTTTAAACAAAGTTGATATGATGGATGATCCGGAATTAATCGAACTTGTTGAAATGGAATTAAGAGAATTATTAAGTTATTATGAATTCCCTGGTGATGATATTCCAATCGTTAAAGGATCTGCTTTACATGCTTTAGAAGCATCTTCAGATGATACTGTTAAATCAGACGATCCAAGATTACAATGTATTCTTGAATTAATGAAAGCTTGTGACGAATATATTCCAGTTCCAGAAAGATCGGCTGATAAACCATTCTTAATGCCAGTTGAAGACGTTTTCTCTATTACAGGTCGTGGTACAGTTGCTACCGGTAGAGTAGAAAGAGGTCAGGTTAAAATAGGCGAAGAAGTTGAATTAATCGGTTTAGGTTTACACAAGAAAACAGTTGTTACCGGTATTGAAATGTTCAGAAAAGAATTAGACAGCGCAATGGCTGGTGATAATGCTGGAATTTTATTACGTGGTGTTGATAAAAAAGAAATTGAAAGAGGAATGGTTTTAGCTAAAACCGGTTCTATTACTCCGCATAAAGTATTTGAAGGCGAAGTATACATCTTGTCAAAAGAAGAAGGTGGACGTCACACTCCATTTTTCCAAGGCTACAGACCACAGTTCTATTTTAGAACAACAGACGTTACAGGTGTTGTAACTTTACCTGAAGGAACAGAAATGGTTATGCCAGGTGATAACATCAGATTAAAAATTACACTTATTAGTGAAATTGCAATGGAAGACGGCTTACGTTTTGCTATCCGTGAAGGCGGAAGAACAGTAGGTGCAGGCGTTGTAACAAAGATTATTGAATAAAATATAAATAGTGGGGAACGTAAGTTCCCCCTTATAAAGTTTTTATAGAGGAGAAACAAAAGTGCCCGGTCAAATGATTAGAATAAAATTAAAATCGTACGATCATATATTGATAGATAAATCAACTGAAAAGATCATTAAAACAGTTAAAAGTACAGGAGCTGTAGTATCCGGTCCTATACCATTACCTACAAAGAGATCTGTATATACTGTATTAAGATCCCCGCACGTAGACAAAAAATCGCGTGAGCAATTTGAAATAAGGGCGCACAAAAGAATTATTGATATTCATAATTCTAACAACAAAACCGTCGATTCTCTTAGTAAGTTAGAAATTCCGGCGGGAGTAGATATAGAGATTAAGTTATAGGAATAGTAAAAATGCCAGGATTGTTAGGAAAAAAATTAGGAATGACAAGTTACTATACCAAAGAAGGTATTGTAGTACCGGTAACTGTAATTGAGGTTGGCCCTTGCAAAATACTAGAAGTAAAAACTAAAGCTAAACACGGATATGAAGCTTTAAAATTAGGATTTGGAGTACGCAAAGCCAAACGAGTAAATAAAGCGCAATTAGCTGAATATACAAAACTTAACATTGAACCTCCTCGTGTTATTAAAGAATTCAGAAATTTTGAAATTTCAGGGTTTAACGTTGGTCAAGAATTAACTGTAGAACTTTTTAAAGAAGGTGAAAAAGTTAAAGTTACCAGCAAAAGCAAAGGTAAAGGTTTTCAAGGTGTTATGAAACGTCATGGATTTGGCGGTGTGGGTGGACAAACTCACGGACAAAGTGATAGAGAAAGAGCACCGGGATCAATAGGTTCCAGTTCATATCCATCAAGAGTATTTAAAGGTATGAAAATGGCCGGTAGAATGGGCTATGAACAAGTAACAGTTAGAAATCTTAAAGTTGTTAAAATTGTTGCTGAAAAGAATGTATTATTAGTTAAAGGTGCCGTTCCGGGCGCTATAAATTCTTTTGTTGAAATCAATAAGTAATTTGGTTGCGAGATGAAGTTAGAAGTATATAAAATAGATGGTACAAAAACAGGCGAGTCAATCGAACTTGCAGATTCAATATTTGGTATAGAACCAAATGATCATATAATATACCTTTCTGTAAAAGCTACTTTAGCTAATAAAAGACAAGGAACATCCAAAGCAAAAGAAAGATGGGAAGTTGCAGGCGGCGGAAAAAAACCTTGGAAACAAAAAGGTCGTGGCGGAGCTCGTGCAGGTACATCACGTTCACCATTATGGGTAGGCGGTGGTACAATATTTGGCCCAAAACCACGTAATTACAGACAAAAAGTTAATAAAAAAGCTAATATATTAGCTCGTAAAAGTGCATTATCTTATAAAGCTAAAGCTGAACAGATTATTGTTGTTGAAGATTTTAATTTTGAAGCTCCAAAAACTAAAGAATTAGTAAATATTTTTAATGCCTTAAAAGTTTATGGAAAGAAAACATTATTATTGACAGATGGATTATTGATAAACGTGTTCAAATCCGGTAGAAATATTGAAAGAGTAAATATATTAGAATCTTATAAAGCATCAACATACGATATTTTGAATAATCAAGTATTGTTAGTACAAAAAGGTGCAATTGAATCTTTAGTTAATTCGTTAAATTAATGTTGGTAAAATGATGCAAAATATATTAATTAAACCCTTTATTACCGAAAAAATGACAGCTGTTACAGAAGCAATGCCAAACAGATATGGATTTTTTGTTGATGTAAATGCAAATAAAATTGAAATTGCAAAAGCAATTGCTAAAAAGTTTAATGTAGAAGTTGTTGCAGTTAATACTGTAAGATATAAAGGTAAAGTTAAAACTCAGTTTACCAAAAAAGGTAAATTTGAAGGTAGAAAACCAAAATTCAAGAAAGCGTTTATTACTTTGAAAAAAGATCAAGTAATAGATTTATTCGGACAAGTTTAGAGTAGGATTGGAGTTATTATAAATGGCTATTAGAAAATTAAAACCAGTAACACCGGGAACAAGATTTGCATCATATTCAGCTTTTAATGAAATTACTAAAAGTACTCCTGAAAAATCTTTAACCGCACCAATTAAAAAATCTGGTGGTAGAAATAATTTAGGCCACATCACTTTAAGATTTAGAGGCGGCGGTCATAAAAGAACATATAGAATAATTGATTTCAAAAGAAATAAATTTGGAATTGAAGCAAAAGTTGCATCTATAGAATATGATCCAAACCGTACATCACGTATAGCTTTATTGAATTATGCCGATGGAGAAAAAAGATATATTTTAGCTCCAGAAGGTTTAAAAGTTGGTGATAAAGTAATGAGTGGTCCCAATAGTGAAATTAAAGTTGGTAATGCATTAAAATTAAAAGATTTGCCACTTGGAAGTTTTATTCACAATGTTGAATTAAAACCAGGTAAAGGCGGACAGTTAGGTAGATCAGCCGGAACACAAATCCAATTAATGGCAAAAGAAGGCAGCAATGCTCAATTAAAAATGCCTTCAGGTGAAATAAGAATAGTAAACTTAGAATGCATGGCTACTTATGGTGTTGTTGGAAATCATGATCATGAAAATATAAGTTTAGGAAAAGCTGGAAGAAAACGTTGGTTAGGTAAACGTCCAACCGTACGTGGTGTTGCGATGAATCCAGTTGATCACCCAATGGGTGGTGGTGAAGGTAAAACATCAGGCGGTGGACATCCTGTATCACCATGGGGTCAAAAAGCTAAAGGCTTAAAGACCAGAAAAAGAAAAAATCCATCTAATAAATATATTGTAAAACGAAGATAAGTTAGAGAATAAAAATGCCAAGATCAGTAAAGAAAGGTCCTTATATTGCTGTTAAATTATTAGAAAAAGTACGTAAAATGAACCAAGCCGGTCAAAAAAAGATTATAAAAACTTGGTCGCGTGCAAGTACAATTTCTCCTGAATTTGTTGGACATACAATTGCAATCCATAATGGAAACAAGATGATTCCAGTTTATGTATCAGAAAACATGGTAGGACATAAATTTGGTGAATTTTCTCCAACAAGAATATTCCGAGGACATCCCGGAACAAAAGCTGAAAAAGCTTCAAAAGTAAAGTAAAGATAATTAGAGGAATATTGATGGAAGCAAAAGCCACAAATAGGTATATTGGAACTTCGCCTCGAAAGATGAGATTAGTTATTGATTTGATTAGAGGAAAAGCTGTTGATCAAGCGATTGAGATATTACATTTTAATACAAAACATGCTGCAAAAGATGCTGAAATGTTATTAAGATCAGCAGTAGCTAATATGATGAATAAAGAAGATAATAATAAATTAGAAACATCTGATTTATTTGTTAAAGAAGCATTTGTAAATCAAGGACCTTCAGTAAAACGTATTTTGCCTGCCCCTATGGGAAGAGCATATCGTATGAAAAAGCGTTCAAATCACTTAACAATAATTATTGCAACTAAAGGATAATTGTAGGAGTACTTTTTTGGGTCAGAAAACACATCCAATAGGTTTTAGAGTCGGCGTAATAAGAGGCTGGGAATCAAACTGGTATGAAAACCATAGCTATGCCAGCAAATTGTTAGAGGACAGAAGACTAAGAATTTATTTAAGAAATCGTCTTAAAAAAGCCGGTCTTTCAAGAATAGTAATTGACAGGACATCAAAAAACATAACTGTAACACTTTACACTTCTCGTCCAGGTGTAGTTATCGGTAAAAGCGGGAAAGAAATTTCTCAGATCGAACAAGAATTAAAGAAATATACCGATAAAGAAGTGAAAATTCAAATTTCTGAAGTTAAACGCCCGGAAATTGATGCAAATTTGGTAGCGGAAAATATAGCTACTCAAATAGAAGGCAGAATATCATTCAGAAGAGCGATGAAACAAACAATTTCATCTGCAATGAGAATGGGCGCAGAAGGTATCAGAATAATGTGTTCAGGTAGATTGGGTGGCGCAGAAATGGCCCGAACTGAACAGTATAAAGAAGGTAAAATACCTTTACATACAATACGTGCTGATATTGATTATGCAACAGCAACTGCCAGAACTATTTATGGAGCAATAGGCATAAAAGTTTGGATTTCAAATGGCGAGAAACTTGGTAAACGTGTATCAGAATAAGAGCTTAGAGGTAAATTAATGTTACAGCCAAAACGAGTAAAATATAGAAAATCACAGCGTGGCCGCCGTGCAGGTATGGCTATGAGAGGAAATAGAGTAGATTTTGGTGATTTTGGATTAAAAGCTTTAGAACCTGCTTGGATTACCAGCAGACAAATTGAAGCTTGCAGAATAGCGATTACCAGAAAAATGAAACGTGATGGTAAAGTTTGGATTAGAATTTTCCCAGATAAACCGGTATCTAAAAAACCTTTAGAAACACGTATGGGAAAAGGTAAAGGTGCTCCAGAATTTTGGGTTGCAGTAGTAAAACCTGGAAGAATTATGTTTGAAATATCCGGTGTTTCACGTGAACTAGCAAATGAAGCTTTAACAATTGCTATTCATAAGTTACCTATTAAATCTAAAATAGTTGTTAGACCAGATTACGAATAAGGGGAACTAAAATGAAGATATATGAAATACGTGAAATGAGTAGTGATGAACTACAAAAAAGAATTGTAGAAGAACAAAGCAATCTTATAGATTTAAGGTTTCAAAATGAGCTAAAAAATCTTACTAATACTGCTAAGTTAAATACAGTAACAAAAGATATTGCAAAAATGAAAACAGTTCTAAAAGAAAGAGAACTATTAGCCAGTAAGAGCTCGAACGAAAAAAAAGATGGAGTTAAATAGTAATTATGGAAAATAGGAATCTCAGAAAAACAAAAGTTGGTGAAGTAATTTCTAATAAAATGGAAAAAAGTATAGTTGTAGCCATTGAAAGACAGGTTGCTCATCCGATTTACAAAAAATACTTCAAAAAAACAACAAAGTTAATGGCACATGACGAAAAGAACGAATGTAAAATTGGTGATGTTGTAAAAATCGAAGAAACCAGACCTTTAAGTAAAAGGAAAAACTGGCGATTAGTTGAAATAGTAAAAAAAGCTAAGTAATTGGTATATCGATAAGGAGTTTATTCAATGGTACAGCAAGAAACAAATTTAGTAGTAGCTGATAATTCAGGAGCAAAAAGAGTACGTTGTATTAAAGTACTTGGTGGAACACGCAGAAGATACGCAAGTGTTGGAGATGTGATTGTTGTTTCTGTAAAAGCTGCTATACCAGGTGGCGGAGTTAAAAAAGGCGAAGTTTCAAAAGCCGTTATAGTACGCACCAAAAAAGAAATTCGCAGAAATGATGGTTCATATATTAGATTTGATGAAAATGCTGCAGTTTTATTGAACAATCAAGGTGAACCAAGAGGAACACGTATTTTTGGCCCGGTAGCACGAGAATTGCGCGATAAAAAATACATGAAAATTATTTCTTTAGCACCCGAAGTATTATAATAGAGGTTATAAGATGAAAATACATAAAAATGATACAGTAATAGTTGTTGCCGGAAATAATAAAGGATCGAAAGGAAAGGTACTTAAAGTATTTCCTAAAGAAAACAGAGTAATTATAGAAAGTGTGAACATTCATAAAAGAAGTACAAAGCCGAATCAAAAAAATCCTCAAGGCGGTTTTGTAGAAAAAGAAGCTCCAATTAATGTTTCTAACGTAATGGTTGTAGATCCTAAAAGCAATGAACCTACCAGAATTGGTAAAAAAGTTGTTATTGATGATAAAAACGGAAAAAAAATTAGAGTACGCGTTAGTAAGTTAAGCGGCGAAATGTTGGATAAATAATTATTCAGAGGAATAAGTTTAAAAATGGCTAAACAAGAAAAATCACAAAATAAGCAAGCACAGCCCAATAAAAAGGATAAAGCTGTTAAACAAGCTGAACCAGAAAAAGTAGTTGAAAATTTTATTGAAGATAAGGTGCCTGCAAGATTATTTGAGAAATATAAAAGTGAAATAATTGCAAAATTAAGAACTGAGTTCTCATATAAAAATATAATGGAAGTACCTAAATTAGTAAAAATAGTTATCAACATGGGTGTTGGTGATGCAGCCGTTGACGGAAAGTTATTAGATGAAGCTATAAAAGATTTAGAAACTATTGCCGGTCAAAAATCATCGGTACGTGTATCTAAAAAATCTATATCTAACTTTAAGTTACGCGAAGGTATGAAAATTGGTGCAATGGTAACATTACGTCAAAATAAAATGTATGAATTTTTAGATAGATTTATTACATTAGCATTACCGCGAGTAAGAGATTTTAAAGGTATTTCCGATAAATCATTTGATGGAAGAGGAAATTATTCGTTAGGTCTTAAAGAACAAATTATTTTCCCGGAAATAAATGTTGATAAAATAAGCAGAGTAAGAGGAATGGATGTTACATTTGTAACTACTGCTAAAACTGACAAAGAAGCATATGCATTATTAGCTGCTTTTGGTGTACCTTTTAGAAAGAAAGAAATTAATTAAGGGATAAATATGGCAAGAAAAGGCTTAATTGCACGCGAAGAAAAAAGAAGAAGAACAGTAGAAAAATACGCTGCACTTCGCAAAGAATTGAAAGAGAAAGGTGATTACGAAGCATTACAAGCTTTACCAAAAGATGCTTCTCCCGTACGCTTACATAATAGATGTTTAATGACCGGTCGTCCACGCGGCTACTATAGAAAGTTTGGAATATCCAGATTAGTATTTAGAGAGATGGCTTTACGTGGAGAAATTCCCGGTGTAAAAAAAGCAAGTTGGTAATTTTTTTGGAGGAAGATAAATGCCAGTAACTGATCCGATAGCTGATTATTTAACTAGAGTAAGAAATGCTGTTAAAGCTAAAAAGAAATACGTAGATATTCCAGCTTCGAAAATGAAAATAAGTATTAGTGAAATTCTAAAAAATAACAATTTTATTAAAGATTTTGTTATATTTGAAGATAATAAACAAAATGTTATCCGTGTTCAGTTAAAGTACAGCCAAAATGGACCAGCTTTAACAGGATTAAAACGAGTAAGTACACCGGGTTTACGTTCTTATGTACCCACTGAAAGTGTGCCGCGTGTATTGAATGGATTAGGATTATCCATCATATCAACATCAAAAGGATTGCTCACAGATAGTGATGCTAGAAAAGCAAATGTGGGCGGCGAAGTAATTTGCTATATTTGGTAATTTTAACGAGGTTTAGCTGTGTCGAGAATTGGTAAAAAGCCTATTGATATAAAAGGTGTAACGGTAACTAAGGAAAATAATACCGTTAAAGTAAAAGGAGCACTTGGTGAATTAGAAACTAAAGTGCATCAAAATGTTACAGTTGACATTACAAATGAAGAAATAATTGTAACAAGAATGAATGATCAAAAAGAAAACAGATCATTACATGGATTAACACGTGCATTAATACAAAATATGGTTACCGGAGTAACTACCGGTTTTACAAAAACACTAGATATAGTTGGTGTTGGGTATCGTGCAGAAGCCAAAGGTAATTGTGTTCTCTTAAATTTAGGTTATTCACACCCAATATTATTTGAACCACCGGTTGGAATAAAAATAGAAGTTCCTACAAACACTCAAATTAAAGTGTTTGGAAGTGATAAAGCTTTAGTTGGTTTAGTAGCTGCAAAAATTCGTTCCTTAAAAGAACCTGAACCATATAAAGGTAAAGGAATTAAGTATAGTAATGAAGTTATTATTAGGAAAGCCGGTAAAGCTGCTGGTAAGTAATAACCTTTTGGAGAGATGATTAAAAATGATAAAAAAAGACTATAATCGTAGAGCAAGAAAACAGGTAAGAGTAAGAAAAAAAATATTTGGAACACCAGAACGTCCAAGATTATCTGTTTTTAGAAGTTTAAGTCAAATATATTTACAAGTTATTGATGATGTTAATAAAGTAACATTAGTCAGTGCCTCAAGTATTTCGAAAGAAATAGCAGAAGAAATAAAAAATACTAAAACTAAAATTGCTAAAAGCAGATTAGTTGGAATGTTAGCAGGGAAATTAGCCCTTGAAAAAGGAATAACAACTGTAGTATTTGATAGAGGCGGTTATGAGTATCATGGCCGAATTAAAAGTGTTGCTGACGGAGCAAGAGAAGCAGGATTAAAGTTTTAAAAGTTTATGATTGCCGGGTCGTCTAATGGCAGGACAACGCCCTTTGGAGGCGTCTGCAGAGGTTCGAATCCTCTCCCGGCAGCAAAAATTTTTTTAAGTTAATATATGAAACAACGGAGTTAAAATTGAAGCCAAAAAAAGTATCGGGAATTGAAAACTTAAAAGAAAAGGTTGTACATATCAATCGTGTTGCTAAAGTAGTTAAAGGCGGTAGAAGATTCAGCTTTAACGCAATAGTAGTGGTTGGCGATGGTAAAGGTCATGTTGGTGTAGGCTTAGGTAAAGCTAATGAAGTTACTGATGCTATTACCAAAGGCATGGAAGACGCTAAGAAAAACGTTTATAGAGTACCGATTGTAAAAGGAACAATTCCACACGAAATTATTGGTAAATTTGGCGCCGGTAAAGTATTATTAAAACCGGCAACCCCCGGAACCGGATTAATAGCCGGCGGTGGAGTTAGAGCAGTGTTAGAATCTGCTGGTATACAAGACATCTTAACCAAGTCGTTAGGTTCCAGTAATCCACACAATCAAGTTAAAGCAACCTTAAATGGTTTAGTTAATTTAATTGATGCCTTTACAATGGCAAGAAAACGTGGTATGACCGTAAACGAGTTATTTAATTCGTAACAGAGGCAATAATGAGCAAAAAATTAAAAATAACACAAACACGTAGTATTATCGATAGACCTTTTACTCAGAAAAGAACTATTGAAGCTCTCGGATTGGGACGACCTAATTATGTTAAAGTACATAATGATACTCCTCAAATTAGAGGCATGATTAATAAAGTAAATCATCTTGTAAAAGTAGAAGAAATTGAAGAATAGGGTAAAAAAATTATGGATATATTAAGCAATTTAAAATACGCTGAAGGTTCGCACCATACCAAAAAAAGAGTAGGTCGTGGTGAAGGTTCTGGGCATGGCGGACAAGCTACAAGAGGTATGAACGGTCAAAGATCACGTGCAGGTGCTAAATTTCGTGCATGGTTTGAAGGTGGTCAAATGCCTCTTCAAAGAAGAGTACCTAAAAGAGGTTTTACAAATATATTTAAAATTTATTTTCAAGCAATTAATGTAGAAAGATTACAATTATTGGTTGATGAACAAAAAGTAACTGATGGTATTATTAACGCTGCTGTTTTATATAAACATGGTGTTATATCTAAAGCTGCCGAACCTTTTAAAATATTAGGTGAAGGTGAGTTAAAAGCAAAATTAAATATCGAAGCCCATAAATTTAGTGCTTCGGCTAAACAAAAAATTGAAGCTGTTGGCGGAACAATTAACGAGATAAAACTTTAATGAGTAGGCTACAAGATACCTTTAGAAACATATTCAAAATTAGTGAACTAAGGCAAAAAATAGTTTATACTTTAGCCTTGTTACTTATTGTGAGAGTTGGATCCCACATTACTTTGCCGGGAATCGATTCATTTTTGTTATCAGAAGCCATGAGTGGCAAAACATCTGATAACTTATTTGGTCTTTATGACTTGTTTGTTGGTGGTGCTTTTTCTAACGCTGCAATATTTGCGTTAGGAATTATGCCGTATATTAGTGCATCTATCATCCTACAGTTGGGGGGAGCAGTTATCCCTTACTTCCAAAAACTTCAACGTGAAGGCGAAGATGGGAAGAAAAAAATAAACCAACTTACAAGATATGGTACTGTAATAATATCTGCATTTCAAGCTTGGGGTGTTACAATACATCTTAATACCTTAAATTATAATGGTGCATCAATTGTTGCTGCTCCTGGTTTTGCTTTTACGTTTACTGCAATATTGTTTTTAGTTGCCGGTACAATGTTTATTATGTGGCTTGGCGAACAAATAACAGAGCGCGGTATTGGTAATGGTATTTCACTTATAATTTTTATTGGTATCGTTAATCGTCTTCCTTTTGCATTGTTGGATGAATATCGTTTAATTGCAGCCGGACAAAGAAATTTAATTATTGAAATAATAATTTTATCTCTTATGGTTGTAGTAATTGCTGGTATTATTTTAGTAACTCAAGGTATGCGTAGAATTCCTGTACAGTATGCTAAACGTGTTGTTGGTAGAAAAGTTTATGGCGGTGTTACACAGTATATTCCATTACGAGTGAATACAGCTGGTGTTATGCCTATAATATTTGCACAATCAATTATGTTTATTCCTAATACAGTATTATCATTCTTCCCTAATAGTGAAGCAATGCAGACTTTAGCAGGTTATTTTGTACACACATCATTTACATATTCTTTTATATATGCATTGATAATTGTGTTCTTCACATATTTTTATACCGCTATAGCTTTTAATCCACAGGATGTAGCTGAAAATATGAAAAAACAGGGTGGTTTTGTTCCCGGTATTAGACCAGGTAAACCAACTGCTGAATTTATTGATAATATCTTAACAAAAATTACATTACCGGGTAGTATCTTTTTAGCAATCATTGCTATTTTACCAGCTTTTGTTACACGATTTGGAGTTTCAGGTAGTTTTGCTTCATTTTTTGGTGGTACAAGCTTGTTAATTATGGTTGGTGTTGCTTTAGATAGCTTACAACAAATAGAATCTCATCTTTTAATGCGTCATTATGATGGTTTTATGAAATCAGGTAAAATTAGAGGTAGAAGATAACAGATTATTTTGGTATATTGTGATTCTAATTAAAAATAATAGTGAAATTGAATTAATTAAAGAAAGTTCTAAAATTGTAGCTGAAACTTTACAGCTTGTTAAAAGTTATGCAAAGGCTGGAATAACAACTTTAGAACTTGATAAAATTGCTGAAGATTATATAAGAAGTAATAATGCTATACCTGCATTTAAAGGATATGGCAGAATGAATGATATACCGTTTCCCGGTTCAATATGTGCTTCGATAGATGAAGAAGTTGTTCATGGAATACCAGGTGCAAGAGAATTGAAAAACGGTGAAATCATATCAATAGATATTGGTGTTCTTAAAAATGGTTATTATGGTGATGCTGCTTTAACGGTTGCAGTAGGTGAAATCTCCTCTGAAAAAAAGAGACTTATGAAAGTTACAGAAGAATCTTTATACAAGGGAATTGAAGCTGCAATAGCCGGAAACAGAATTGGTGACATCTCTAATGCAGTACAACTTCATGTTGAATCGAATGGTTTTTCCATTGTTAAAGATTTAACAGGTCATGGTGTTGGAAAAAAATTGCATGAAGATCCAGCAATTCCAAATTACGGAAAAAAAGGAACAGGAGCTTTAATAAAAAACGGCATGACATTGGCAATTGAACCAATGGTAAATGAAGGTGTCTGTAAAGTTAAGTTTAACCCTTACGATGGTTGGACAGTAACTACTGCCGATAAAAAACCTTCTGCTCATTATGAACATACAATAGCAATTATAAATGGTAAACCAGAAATATTAAGCGTTTGTTAAAATATGGCTAAACAAGGACAAATTAAAGTTGACGGTATAGTAACCGAAACATTACCAAATGCATATTTCAATGTAAAACTTGAAAATGGTCATGAAATATTAGCACATATTTCCGGTAAAATGAGAATGCATTTTATAAAAATTTTAGTAGGTGATAAGGTCGCAATCGAATTATCGCCATATGACTTGAATAAAGGTCGAATTACATATAGATATAAATAGGAATTAACGATGAAAGTACGCGTATCCATTAAAAAAATGTGTGATAATTGCAAAATAGTTAAAAGGAAAGGCGTTGTAAGGGTAATTTGCAAAAACCCAAAACATAAACAACGTCAAGGATAAATAATTAATTAGGAGGTTAACGATTTGGCTCGTATAGCTGGAATTGACTTACCAAAACAAAAGAAAGCATTTATAGGTTTAACTTATATTTACGGAATTGGCCAGTACAGTGCAAAAAAAATATTGGCTCAAGCAAATGTAAATCCTGATAAAAAAGTTAGTGAATTGAACGAAGAAGAAATAGCTTTAATTCGCTCAATTATGACTACTGAATATAAGGTAGAAGGAAATCTAAGAAGCGAAATCCAACAAAACATTAAACGTTTAATGGATATAGGTAGTTATCGTGGTATTAGGCATAGAAGAGGTCTACCGGTTAGGGGACAACGTACTAGAACAAATTCTAGAACGAGAAAAGGAAAAAGAAGAACAGTAGCCGGAAAGAAAAAAGTAGCTGCTAAGAAATAAAAAAAAGTAAATAAAAGGAGTTAGATTTGGCTAAAGCTGTTAAAAAGACAAAGAAAAAAGTTCATGTTGATGCAATTGGTGTTGCTCATGTTAAAGCTTCCTTTAATAATGTAATTGTTACAGTTACAGATATTTATGGAAATACAATTTCTTGGTCATCTGCCGGTAAAAATGGATTTAAGGGTTCGAGGAAGAACACTCCTTTTGCAGCACAGGTTACCGCTGAAGCTGCAGGTAAGGAAGCTTATGAATTAGGTTTAAGAAGAATTGATGTATTTGTAAAAGGACCGGGATCAGGCCGAGAAGCTGCTGTCCGTGCATTAAATACAGCAGGGCTTTCAATAATGTCTATAAAAGATATTACGCCTATACCTCATAATGGTTGCAGACCACCAAAACGTAGAAGAGTTTAAATTAGGAGAAATATTAGATGGCTAGACATACCGGACCAGTTTGTAAACTTTGTAGAAGAGAAAAACAAAAATTATTTTTGAAAGGCTCGAAATGTACCTCTGAAAAATGTCCATTAGAAAAGAAAAATTATCCTCCGGGACAACATGGACTTTCAAGACGTGCTAAGTTTTCAGAATATGGTGTTCAGTTACGTGAAAAACAAAAAGTAAAAAGAGTATACGGAGTTTTAGAAACTCAGTTTACTAATTTATTTGAGAAAGCTAATCGCGCTAAGGGTGTTACCGGTGAAAACTTGGTAAAATTATTAGAAAGACGTTTAGACAATGTAGTTTATCGTTTAGGATTTGCTCCATCACGTAAAGCTGCAAGACAATTAATTTTACATCGTCATTTTTCTGTTAATAATATTATTGTTGATGTACCTTCATTTTTAGTTGGTGCAGGTGATGTTATTGCAGTTAGAGAAAAGAGTAAAAAATTAGAAGTAATTCATAGTTCATTACGCAAAGCCAAAGATGATACATATAATTGGTTATCAACAGATAAAGCTGCTTTAAAAGGTACTTTTTTACAAGTTCCTAACAGAGAAGATGTACCGTTGATTGCAAACGAACAATTGATTGTTGAGTTATATTCTAAGTAAAATTGAAATTAATTAAGAGGACTATAAATGAGCTACCCGTTTATTAAGATGCCGGACAAAGTTATTTTGGACGACCAATCAGCTACACCACAATTTGGTAGATTTACCGTCCAACCTTTAGAGAGAGGATATGGAGTAACTTTAGGTAACTCGTTAAGAAGAGTACTTTTATCATCTTTAACAGGTGCTGCTTTTACTGCAATTAGGATAGATGGTGTTTTGCATGAATTTACTACTATTCCTGGTGTTTTAGAAGATGTTACTGATATAATTCTTAACTTAAAAAAAGTTAGACTTAAATTGGTGAATAAAAAAGCAATTAAATTGGAAATTTCTGTTGATGGACCTTGTGATTTATTAGCAGGTGACCTTTGTAAATTTTCACCAGATATAGAAGTTTTGAATCCGGATCAACATATTGCAACTATTAATTCCGAAGGTAAAATGGTTATGGAATTAAGATTTGGAATAGGAAAAGGTTATGTACCAAGTACTGAACAAGTGATAGTAGATCAAATGATTGGATTAATTCCAATTGATGCTATCTTTACACCAATAGTTAATGTTAGATATGATATAGAAAATGTTAGAATTGGTGAAAAAAACGATTTTGAAAAATTAACTATCGAAATCACAACTGACGGTTCTATTACTCCTGAAGAAGCATTATCAAGTTCAGCAAAAGTATTGCAAGATCATGTTAAATTATTCATACATTTTGAAAGTGAACCGGAAGAAACTAAAGTAGAAAACGAAAAAGACCTTGAATTTGAGAGAATTAAAAGAATTCTAAATACAAGTGTTGACGATCTTGAATTAAGCGTTCGTTCGCATAACTGTCTAAAGGCAGCTAACATTAAATCGTTAGGTGATTTAGTAAGACGTGATGAAAATGAAATGTTAAAATTCAGAAATTTCGGAAGAAAATCCTTAGCTGAATTGGTTGAAATTGTTGAAAATTACAATTTAGAATTCGGGATGGATGTGGATAAATATGTAAATGAAAAAAAAGAGAATAATTAAACTGAAATTTAAGGTAAAATAATGAGACACAGAGTTAAAGGTAATCACTTAGGAAGAACATACAGCCATCGTTTAGCGTTATTAAAATCATTAACTACGGCGTTAATTCTTCATAAAAAAATAAAAACAACTGTTGCTAAAGCTAAAGAAGCGAGAACATTTATTGAACCTTTAATTACAAAGGCAAAAGAAGATTCAGTAGCAAATAGAAGATTTATTGCACGATTTGTAAATGATAAAGATGCTGTTAAAGAATTATTTGGCGATATCCGCGAAAAAATATTAGATCGCAAAGGTGGATATTTACGAATTGTGAAATTAGGTAACCGTAGAGGTGATGCTGCTGAAGTTGCAATACTTGAATTTGTTGATTATAATACTGGTGGAACTGTTAAAGAACACAAAAAAGAAGTTGTTGAAACTAAAAAAACAACTACTGTTGATAAAGCAAAAGTTCAAGATGCTACTGTTATTGAAGAAACTGTTAATAAACCAACTGAAGAAAAAACTAATAATGATATAGTTGCCGATACTGAAGTTAATACAGCTACAACTGAAGAAACTAAGGAAAACAACTAGTATATATTTATAATTTGTACAAAAGAGTAATCGTATTACGATTGCTCTTTTTTTTTGTATTATGAGTGAAGTCCATTTTGTTAAATCCGTTTTTCATTTACCAGATTTGCCCAAAGAAAACATAAGCGAAGTTGTTTTATGCGGAAGGTCAAATGTAGGTAAATCGACTTTTATTAATTCTTTTTATAATAAAAAGAATTTGGCAAAAGTAAGTTCTACTCCGGGTAAGACCCGTTCAATAAATTATTACTTAGTTGAAGACACCTATTATGTTGTAGATTTACCCGGGTTCGGATATGCTAAAATAGCTAAAACCGAACGAGAAAGTTGGGAAAAACTTATAAGCGGTTATTTAAAGGGACAAAGGAATATAGCTTTTGTTTTACATTTTATTGATTCCAGAATAGAACCCACTAAATTGGATTATTTATTATACGATTTTGTTAATGCCCAAAATTTAAATTATGTTGCGGTTTTAAGTAAAGTTGATAAATTAAAACAATCTGAACTTGCTGAAGCAAAAAGAAATATTTGCAAGGCTTTTAACAATTTAGTGTTCGGTGAGAATTTATTTTTGTATTCAGGAGTAAAAGGCACCGGAAAAAATGAATTAAAGAAACTTTTAGTTAATTATTATTATCCAAAGAATTGAATAATTTTAATTATTTAATTAAATTTAAAAATTATATAATTATAAGATAAATATTTAATGGAACTGAATAACAGATTAAAAAAAAGATTAGCTATTTTTTTATTTTTCCCCTTTTTATCAATTTTAACATTAGTTACTGATGATATTACAATTCGTGTAATTGCTTCATGTATAATTGTTGTTTGGGCGGGTATTTTTATTTTTGTTCGTGATGCATCTAAATTTGAGGACAAAGATGAAGAAAAAGACAATACTTTTTATGATGAGCCAAAAATACCTGTAGTTACAGTTAAAGCTGATATAAAGCCCGATTTTGGTGAGGGTGTAAAGATAATTACTAAAAATGAATCAACCGCTGAAAATTCTGAAATTAGTATTGATGCCTATTTAAATTCAGAAGATAAGCCTTTCCAAAAACCTCGCGATTTTAAAAAGAAATTTGAAGAAATTGCCCAGCAGGACATGTTGCGAAGTGTTGGTAATGAAGAGCAGTTTAATTTTGTTTTAGAAATTATTTTACAAATAATAAAAGAAATATTTGGTGCAAACACCGCACTGTTTTACTGGTATAATAAATCCAAAAAAAGATTAACTTTGGAAAAATATGTTTCTGAAAGTGGTGCTTTATCGGAGCAGAAATTATTATTAGAAGACGATATTTTAAGTAAAATTGCACAATCGGAAGAACCCGAAGTTTTATCCAATATTCCGCCAAATTCAGAAGTAGATAATATTAGATATTATACATCTCCGCAATCAATAAAAAGTTTTGCCGGTGTTCCATTATTTTATGAGAAGAAAATTACCGGTATATTGGCTATTGATTCCACTTCAAGCTGTGCTTATGGAATTGAACATATTTATTCGCTTGGTCGTTTTGTTCGTATTATTTCGATTATAATTGCTTTATTTGAAGAAAAGAGCAGTGAAACACAAGCCGAAAAAAGACTAGAATCGTTGCTTGGTGTAATAAATTCCGATTTACAATTTAATACTGAAAATGAATTAGCGGATTTGTTAGAGCATTCCGCACGAAATATTGTTGATTGGGATGCATTAAGTTTTATATATTTTTACCCTAACGAAAAGAAATTTAAAGCAATTAAAGTTATTAATAAAACAACCTTACAGTATATTGAACAAGGTTCATCAATTGATATTGACAATACATTAGTTGGTAAGGTTATTAAAAATAGAACACCTCTTAAAATTGACGATAGTTCAACTAATTCTATTCCAAGATATTATAAAAACGAAAGCGTTCAATTTGAAGGTTCATTTTTAGCTATACCGCTATCGTATGAAGATGAAACTTACGGAGTAGTATGCTTTGAAAATCTTAAAAAACAGTATTTTACTAATAATGATATGAAAGTATTACGACATGCAGTTAAATTATATGCTTTTGTTGTATTTTCTTATTCATCACAAGCTGTTTTAAAGGATTTATTAACAGTTGATACTGAAACAAAAGTTTTGGACAAAGCTGAATTTATTGATAGAGTTAGGCTACAGTTGCAATTTGTTAGAGATTTTAATGTTAATTGTGCATTGGTTCTATTAAACATAGATGAATTTGTTGATGAAAATACTCTTTTTGACGGAAATGTTTATCCAAAAGTAATGAAAGCTATAATTGAATTAGTAAAAGTAGAAATTAATCATACTCATATTTTTGGAAGATTATCGAACCGGGTATTTGGAATATTTATTGCAAACAGCAGTACTAATGATGCATTTGCATGGGCTGAAAAAGTTAGATTAAAAATAGCACGAAAACCTTTAAATGTTATTTCCAATCAATCCATGTATACTATTTCGTTAGGTGTGGCCGGTGCAAATTCCGACAAATCTTTAGAATCAATTATGGACGACGCTGAACTTGCTTTAAAAAAAGCAATTGAAAAAGGCGGAAATAATACAAAAGTTGTTTAGAAGGATTTTATTTTGAATAATGTAATAGCAATTATTTTGGATGGTGTTGGAATAGGTGAATTGCCTGATGCCGATTATTATGGCGATAAAGGAAGCAACACATTGGTTAATATGGCTAATAAGGTCGGCGGATTAGAATTACCCAATTTGGGGAAATTTGGTTTAGGAAATATTACTGATATAAAAGGGGTTGATAGAACCCAAAATCCAATTGCCTCGTATGGTAAAATGAATGAAAAATCTATTGGAAAAGATTCTACTACCGGACATTGGGAAATTGGCGGTTTTGCAGTTACAAAAGAATTTCCTTTGTTTCCTAACGGATTTCCAAAAGAAATTGTAGATAAATTTTTGCAATTGACCGGTTATACCGCAATTTTAGGAAACAAACCCGCCAGCGGAACAGAAATAATAAAAGAATTAGGCGATGAACATGTTAAATCAGGTAATCCAATAGTTTATACTTCGGGTGATTCGGTTTTTCAGATAGCAGCGCATGAAGAAATAATTCCGCTTACAAGGTTATATGAAATTTGTAAAATTGCACGTTATGAAGTAATGACAGGACCTAATGCTGTTGGAAGAATTATAGCAAGACCATTTATTGGAACAAGTAATAATTATAAACGTACTACAAACAGAAAAGATTTTTCGTTAGATCCGTTTGAAGATACTATTTTGGATGTTTTATATAAATCGGATATTCCTACTGTTGCAATTGGAAAGATAAATGATTTATATAATTATAGAGGTATAACCAAACAGGTAGTTAGTAAGTCTAATAGTCAAGGAATTGATTTAATTGTTAAACATTCAAAGGAATGCAAAAATAGTTTGATATATACCAATTTAGTAGATTTTGATGTATATTTCGGACATAGATGTGATCCGATAGGTTTTGCAAATGCATTAAAAGAATTTGATGTTAGACTGCCGGAAATATTGGAAACTATGGATGAAACAGATTTGTTGTTAATTACAGCAGATCATGGAAATGATCCTACATCAATAAGCACAGATCATAGCAGAGAATATGTCCCGATATTTTTATATCAGAAGGGGAAAACAGGTCGTGATTTAGGTGTTAGAGAGACTTTTTCGGATTTTGCTCAAACAATTGCTCATTTTTTTAAGATAAATAATTCTCTTTTAGGGAAATCGATGTTAAATTGATTTAAAAAGAAACAGAGGTTAATTTGATATTAGGTAAAGTGATAGGAACAGTTTGGTCTACCCGGAAAGATGAAAAATTAGTTGGTGCAAAATTTATGATTGTAAAACAAATTGATCTTGATTATACAATTACTAAAAATTTTGTAGTTGCTGTTGATTCGGTTGGAGCCGGAGTTGGAGAAGTAGTTCTTGTAGCTCAGGGAAGCAGTGCCAGACAAACTCATATAACACAAAACAAACCTGTTGATGCGGTTATTATGGCAATTGTTGATAAATTAGATGTTGTTGAAAAGAAAAATTAGGTTATATGGTATTAGGACGAGTAATTGGAACAATTTGGGCAACAAAAAAGTATGAATCTTTAATAGGATTCAAAATGCAATTAGTACAGCCATTAAATGCAGAACAAAAGAGTATTGGAGAACCCATTATTGCGGTTGATACAATTGGAGCAGGTCCGGGAGAAATTATATTTTATGCTACATCAACTGAAGCAGTAATTCCGATGCATGTAGATATGGCCCCCGTAGATGCCTCGATAGTAGGGATAGTGGATACAATAAATTCAGAAATTAGATTGGAGGAAGTATAATTGAAAATAACTAAACAGTACACCAATCGTGAAAGTCAGTCACTTGATAAGTATCTTCAGGAGATAGGTAAAGTTGATTTATTATCGCCGGAGCAAGAAATTGAATTAGCAATTCAAATTAAAAAAGGGAACCAGGTTTCCTTAGAACAATTAGTGAAAGCTAATTTAAGATTTGTTGTTAGTGTTGCTAAACAATATCAAAATCAAGGATTGTCCTTAGGTGATTTGATTAACGAAGGAAATCTTGGTTTAATTAAAGCAGCCAAACGATTTGATGAAACGAGAGGATTTAAGTTTATTTCGTATGCCGTGTGGTGGATTAGACAATCAATATTACAAGCTTTAGCAGAACAATCCAGAATTGTAAGATTACCTTTAAATAGAGTAGGTGCTTTAAATAAAATAAGTAAAGCATACAGCAACCTGGAACAGGAATATGAACGCGAACCAAGTGCTACTGAATTAGCAAAAGAATTAGATATGGATTTTAATGAAGTTGCTGATACATTAAAAATATCAGGTCGTCATGTATCTATGGATGCGCCTTTTGCAACCGGCGAAGATAATAGATTATTGGATGTGCTTTCCAATGATTCGCAGCCGTCCCCTGATCATAATTTAATGAGTGATTCATTAAAAAATGAAATTGAAAGAGCTCTTTCAACTTTAACCGAAAGAGAAGCTGAAGTTATTAAACTTTATTTCGGATTAAATAAAGAACATTCGTTGACATTAGAAGAAATTGGCGAAAAATTTAATTTAACTCGTGAACGAGTTAGACAAATTAAAGAAAAAGCAATTCGCAGACTTCGTCATGCTTCAAGAAGTAAAAATTTAAGAGCTTATTTAGGTTAATTGTAATAGTTATACATGAAAAAATTAAGCTTAAAAATATTGTTTTTTGGAATAGCAGCTCTGTTAATAAACTTAACGGGCTGCTCTTCTTCTACATTAACCCCTCGTTATGTACAAAAAACCAAAGATAAATTAGTAACAAAACAAAAAAATAAAGACTCTTTAAAAATTAATAATTTTAAAGATTCGTTATTTGCATCAGACGAGATACCGGATTCGTTATACGATGAAATGGGTAATGATGATGAGCCTTATGTATCCATAAAAATAAATAAAGACTCAGTAATTGCAATGTTAAACCGTGGAAGTAATACAACAAATATTACCGAACGGGATAAAGTATTATTTGAAGTTATAAAATATTTAGATACACCATATAGTTATGGGGGTAATTCCCGAAACGGTTTAGATTGTTCAGCATTTACAGGTGGTGTTTATAGAAATTCGTTACAAATGAATTTGCCCCGTTCTTCTGCCGATCAGTTTTCGGTTGGTGAGCGCGTAAGTAGTAAAGAAGATCTTAAATTTGGTGACTTAGTTTTTTTCAAAACTCGAAGACGAGCATCTGTGAGTCATGTAGGATTATATTTGGGTGAAAATTTATTTGCACATGCCAGTACATCACTTGGTGTAACAATATCATCCTTAGAAGAGACATATTATAAAAAAAGATATGTAGGCGCCCGCCGAATTGTTGAAAACATTAACGTAAAATAAACCTCTGCACAAGTTAATATTCAAATTAAATTAAAAAGTATTTAGTTTGATATTAAATCTTTCTAAATTTCGTAATTAAATCTAAAAAAAATGTAAAAATAAATTGCATAAATTTAACTATTAAGTTAAATTTGTTAAAATTAGAAAAGGAGAAATATGGAATATAGAGTTGAATCGGATACAATGGGTGAAATAAATGTGCCTGTTAACATGTATTATGGGGCACAAACCGCAAGAAGTTTGATGAATTTCAAAATTGGCGGAGAAAGGTTTCCCAGAGAATTAATAAGAGGTTTGGGAATATTAAAAAAAGCCGCTGCAATTATTAATAACCAACTTGGAACAATGACTGCCGAAAAAACCGAATTGATTGTTAAAGCTGCCAATGAAGTAATTGAGGGTAAACTTGATGAACATTTTCCTTTAGTGGTTTGGCAGACCGGAAGTGGTACTCAAACAAATATGAATGCAAACGAAGTTATATCAAATAGGGCTATTGAAATAGCCGGCGGAGTTATTGGAAGCAAAAAACCTATTCATCCAAATGACGATGTAAACAAAGCACAATCTTCAAATGATACTTTTCCAACAGCAATGCATATTGCCGCAGTTGAACAAATTTATGACAAATTAATTCCAATGGTAATTGATTTAAGAGATTCTTTGGCACTTAAAGCGGAAGAATTTAAGGATATTATTAAAATTGGAAGAACTCATTTGATGGATGCAGTTCCGCTTACATTAGGACAGGAATTTAGCGGATATGTGCAGATGTTAAATAATGGTTTGGATAGAATTAAAGGCTGCCTGCCGCGATTATGCGAACTTGCTTTAGGCGGAACTGCAGTTGGAACCGGATTAAATACACATCCTTTATTTGCTGAATTATCGGCAAAAAAAATTGCCGAATTAACAGGAAAACCGTTTACAAGTGCTCCTAATAAATTTGAGGCTTTAGGAACACATGATGCTTTGGTTGAAACAAGCGGTGTATTAAAAACACTTGCTGTTTCGTTAATGAAAATTGCCAACGATATTAGATGGCTTGGAAGTGGTCCAAGATGCGGAATTGGTGAACTTATTTTGCCGGCTAATGAACCGGGAAGTTCAATTATGCCCGGTAAAGTAAATCCTACACAATCGGAAGCAATGACAATGGTTTGCGCTCAAGTAATGGGAAATGATGTTACCGTTAATATTGGCGGCGCAAGCGGAAATTTTGAATTAAATGTATTTAAACCGGTAATAATCTTTAATGTGTTACAATCTATTAGATTATTGGCTGACGCTTGTGAAAGTTTTAAGGAACATTGTGTTGACGGTATTGAAGCAAACAGATCCGTTATTGAAAACCATTTGAGAAATTCTTTAATGCTTGTAACTGCTTTAAATCCCAGCATTGGTTACGATAATGCGGCAAAAGTTGCTAAAAAAGCCTATAATGAAAATAAAACGTTAGAGGATGCGGCTTTTGAACTTGGACTGTTATCAAGAGAAAAATTTAGGGAAGTTGTTAAACCTGAAACTATGTTAGGCCCTAAATAATAACGGAATAAACTTATTAAGTAATTTATTTGTTTAGGTATTTATCAAACAATTAAAAAAAGAGGTTTTTATGAGTACTCCGGAAATAGCAGACAATAAACCTATGGTTAAGTTAGAAAAAGAAGGTGTGTATTATTGGTGTGCCTGTGGAAAATCGAAAAAACAACCTTTTTGTGACGGTTCACATAAAGGATCCGAATTTGTTCCTTTAAAAGTTGAATTAAAAGAAGAAAAACAAGTTGCATGGTGTATGTGCAAACATACTGCAAATCCACCTTTTTGTGATGGTGCACATAAAAAGTTATAATATTTTTTAGATATCAATATAAAATCAGGTTTCCTATTTTTAGGAAGTCTGATTTTTTTTTGTTTTCGTTCAAAAAAAAAGACAAGTAATAAAAATATTTTATAAATATGTTTGGGTTTATAAAAAATAACTATTAAATTTAAATTTTATTAAAAATATGGTTGAATAATTGAAAGAGAAAATAGCAAATATATATATTATTATTAATAACAATATTATTAAAGGGTTTAGAGCTAAAGAATATATAATAAGCGGAACTGATGAAGAGAAAGTAAATCATCTTATGGAAAACTCTAAAGGTGATTTTGAAATTGCAATTCCTTTTGATCCCCCTATGGATAATAAAGGAAATTATATGAAATACAGAAGTTTTGCCAAACTTGCAAAACGAGGAATGGAACATCAACTGTTTGAAAATATTTTTGTTGATTTGGATTTACCCGAAAAACCTTTAATATGTGTAACACCAGTTGTAGACGGAAAAATAATTAGTAAATAAATATTATAGATAGAGTGGAGAAAATAATGCCGGATTTAAAAAACAAAATTCATAAAACATGCATTAATACAATACGATTTTTATCAATTGAGGCTATTCAAAAAGCAAATTCGGGACATCCGGGGCTGCCAATGGGTTGTGCGCCAATAGCTCATTTGTTATATTCAAGAATAATGAAGCATAATCCTTCAAATACCAGCTGGATTAATAGAGACAGATTTGTATTATCGGCAGGGCATGGAAGTATGATGCTTTATAGTGTATTGCATTTATCCGGATACAGCATAAGTTTAGACGATATCAAAAACTTCCGACAGTGGGGAAGTATTACTCCCGGACATCCTGAATATGGATTAACACCGGGTGTTGAAACAACAACCGGTCCATTAGGACAAGGATTTGCAAACGCTGTTGGAATGGCTTTGGCTGAATCTCATTTGGCAAAAAAATTTAACAAACCAAATTACAATATAATTGACCATCATGTTTATGTAATTGCCGGAGACGGTGATATGATGGAAGGTATTACTCACGAAGCAGCTGCTTTTGCCGGGCATAATAAATTAAGCAACCTTATTGTTTTTTATGATAATAATAAAATTACAATTGACGGAAGCACAGCTTTAAGTATGAGTGAGGATGTTGGTAAAAGATATTCAGCTTATGGCTGGAATGTACTTTATGTTAGCGATGTTAATGATTTGGAGCAATTAGAAAATGCTGTTTTTGAAGCTAAAAAAGAAAAACATGCACCTTCAATGATAATTGTAAATACGGTTATCGGTTATGGCAGTCCAAATAAACATGGCAAATCATCTGTACATGGAAGTCCGCTTGGAGTTGAGGAAATAAAATTAACAAAACAAGCTTTAGGCTGGGAATATGATGAACCTTTTACTATTCCCGATGAAGTAAAAAGTTTTTATGAAAAAGTTACCATAAAAGGAATGCATAATAATAATGAGTGGGATGAATTATTTGAAAAATATTCAAAAGCATACCCTGAATTAGCAGAAAAATTGGCAGCTGCAATAAATTATGAATATGAACCAAATTGGGAAACAAAACTTCCTGAATTTTTAGATTATACAAAAACTATGGCCACCAGGAGTGCTTCAGGCAAAGTTTTGGATACGCTGACAAATTTGATTCCGAATTTAATTGGCGGTTCAGCCGATTTAACTCCGTCTAATAATACAAGACCGGATAAATCATTGTCTTATTCGGTTGAAACGCCGGAGGGACGTTATATCCATTTTGGCATAAGAGAACATGCAATGGGAGCAATACTCAACGGAATGGCCCTTTATGGCGGTGTAATAGCCTACGGCGGTACGTTCTTAGTTTTCTCCGACTATATGCGCCCGGCTATTAGAATTGCCGCGTTATCCAAAATAAATCCTATTTTTGTGTTTACGCACGATAGTATCGGTTTAGGTGAAGACGGTCCGACTCATCAACCTATTGAACAATTAGCCGCATTACGTGCAATTCCAAATTCGTATGTTTTTAGACCGGCAGACGCTAATGAAACACGTTATGCCTGGGAATTTGCAATTAATACTAAAAAATCACCTGTGTCAATAATTCTTTCCAGACAGAACTTGCCAATATTTGACAGAAAAAAATATACCCCGGCTTGTGAAGCCTTAAAGGGTGGTTATTTGTTAAAGAAAGCAACTAATCCGGATATCATTTTAATTGGTACCGGTTCAGAAGTAGGTATTTGTTTGGACGCGGCTGAAAAATTAGCATTGGAAGGAATAAAAGCAAATGTAGTCAGTATGCCTTGTATGGAATTGTTTGAACAGCAGAGTACAAAATATAAAAACAGTGTATTACCTAAAACAGTTAAAAACCGTATTGCAATTGAAGCCGGAGTTAAACAAGGCTGGGATAAATATATTGGAGACGAAGGCGAAATGTTAAGCATTGAAACATTTGGCGCATCAGCTCCGTATGAAACAATTTATGAAAAATATGGTCTTACATCAGGTAATATTGTTTCAAAAGCAAAAAAGATGTTAAAGGCTAAAAAGAATAGTTGATAGGTTAAATGATTTTAATTAACTCCATGATATACGGATTATGTGATGATTGTGTAGTTAATGATAAGTTGAAAAATAGAAACTAAGGTGGAACTCCTCCGGAGTTCTTAGTGTTTGTGGTGTTGCGATTGGTTACAAACATTGCACTTCTCTGAAGTGCTTATGTATGAATTATAATGCAATAATATAAGTTTGTACAACAAGTTATCTACCTTTAAATAGAGGCTGTCTCAAAAGTCAAAATATTGCACAGGGGAACTCACCCATCTACTCAGCAAACCCGCTGAGTACACCGCCCTCTCTTAAAAATAGAGGGGGAATATATGTCTGTAACGATATACAAAATATTTGGTTAGCTTATAACCCCAGCTTTTAAGCTGGGGATTGTAAAACGGAAGAATTCGGGCTTTAGCCCAAGTTTATAACTTTTGAGACAGCCTCTGGAACTAATATAAAATTGGGTTTTAACCCAAGTATAATAGAATTGTATAAAAGCAAAGTTAAAACAATAATAAAACATATCAATCCCTTTTTTTAATACATTTTTTCTTAATGAAGGATCTTGAACTTTAACCCATGTATAACTACCAAAAAATATATTCCTCGGGTGAATTAAATAACCGAGTGCGGATATTTAATGAAAAACTGGCCAATTGTTCGTTGTGCCCGCGTAATTGCGGAATAAATAGAATTAACGGAATTAAAGGTTTTTGCAACAGCGACAATAAAATTTTAATTGCAAATTATTGCGATCATCATGGTGAAGAACCTGCAATTTCCGGCAGTAATGGAAGCGGTACAATATTTTTTGCTAATTGTAATTTAAAATGTATTTATTGCCAAAATTATCAAATTAGTCAAAATAAAGATTTAAGCGGTTTTAAAAATTGGACCCCGGTCGAATTGGCAAATTGTATGATTGAACTTCAAAACAAAAAAGTTCATAATATTAATTTTGTTTCACCATCGCATTATATAGCCCAAATTGTTGAATCAGTTTATTTGGCCTGTGAAAAAGGTTTAAATTTACCGCTTGTTTACAATTCCAACGGGTATGATAACCCGGAATCAATAAAGCTGCTGGATAATATAATGGCTATTTACCTGCCCGATATTAAATACGCTTCCGATATGTATTCGCGGAAATATTCAGCCGCAAAAGATTATGTAATAAACGCGCGTAAATCGATTATTGAAATGTATAAACAGGCCGGTGATTTAGTGCTTGATGAAAACGGAATTGCTCAAAAAGGTTTGATTATTAGATTATTGGTTTTGCCAAATGAAATTAGTGAAACAATAGATACACTGTATTGGATAAAAGCAAATTTATCCGTAAATGTTACAATTAGTTTAATGTCGCAATATTTCCCTTCTAATAAAGCAGATAAAGTGCCTTTGTTAATGAGAGGAATAAAATATAACGAATATAAAAAAGTTGAGGATACATTAATTGATTTGGGATTTGTAAACGGCTGGCTTCAGGGAATGGAAGCCCCCGATTATTACAGACCCGATTTCGATTTGGATAATCACCCGTTTGAGAAAAGATAAAACCGGGTGATATTATGAACATTTTGTAAAAAGAACAGCCGATTCAAAAATCATAAGAATCATACAAATCACAAAAATCACAGTTCAGACAATTTCATTTCGTCCCTTCAGGATTAAAACAAAAAGAATTGTTTTAATGTTTCAGCCCTGAAAGGGTGAAAGGATTGTAGGGAAATTAAAAATGTGGGGTCATAGCCCAGAATGGGTGACATGATAATTAAATATTTTATATAAATTCACAATTATTAGTTGGAGAATAATGTCGCCGCTTTCAGGGCTTTATGGGTTGCTGTGTTTGTTTTGCTACAATCGTTACGTCCTTTCAGGACTAAAACAAAAAAAAGCCGATACACAAAAGTTTAACGTTTCTCAAACCTTCTACAGAGTAGAAGAATGTCTGTAACCACGTAAGGCCCCCTCACAAACCCGCCTACAGCGTAGGCGAATATTCTTGTAGGAAAACCAGAATCATGCCAATATTCAAAATCACAGTTCGGATAATGTTTATCCGGGTGGCATATTAAGGGCATTGTGCTTCGCCGAAGCACAGGGGTTTGTGTGTTTGTGTTGGTTACAGACATGGAATTTCTCCGAAATTCTAATTTGAAAAAATGCCAAATCCCGATAAATCGTTTATTATGTCGCCGCTTTCAGGGCTTTATGGGTTGCTGTGTTTGTTTTGCTACAATCCTCACGTCCCTTCAGGACTAAAACATAAAGAATATTTTTTAAAACACCTAAAATGTTTTAGCCCGGAACGAGTGAAATTGTAATCCGGTTAAATAAGAACCACATGAATTGCGCATTAGACAATCTTTTGAAGGCTGATGACGCGGATTATGCTGATTAACGCAGATTAAACCATTTAAATATCTGTGCAAATTTGTTAAATCGGTGTTCTGTTTTTCAAAATCATAATAATCATCTCAATCATAAAAATCACAGTTCAGACAATTTAGTTACGTCCCGTCGGGACTAAAACAAAAAGAATTGTTTTAATGTTTCAGCCCTGAAAGGGTGAAATGATTGTAGGGTGAAATTATTGCAAGTGGCTTAAATAGATGCAAAATTATTTAGTACTATAACCAATTGTATTAATATATTTTTGGGCGTTAATAGCGTCAGCTTCCGATTCAAACGAAAGACGGAAAGTACCACCGGCACCTTCGCGTATTTTTAATAATTCAATGTCCTTAATGTTAATTCCGTTGGAATAAAGGACTGTGGATATTTTACTTACAACACCGGGTTCGTCCTTAACATAAACATAAATTTCGTGAAGGGGGAATAAAAATCCTTTTGAGGTTTTAGGTATTTCGTCACGTATTAACCGGGCGGATTCAAATGAATCTTTTATCTGTAAAGTATCTTTATTAACTAATAATTCTTTTAACTCTTCCAATTTTTCAATAAATAAATCAACACTATTAACAATATTGGAACGGTTATAATTTATTATTGATTCCCAAATAGAAAAACCGCTTGAAGCAATACGTGTCATATCTCTAAATCCGCCGGCCGCAAAATCTAAATAATGAATATTGTTTTCATTTTGGCCTGCAAAATTAACAAGAGAAACGGATAATAACTGTGGTACGTGGCTTACAACAGAAACAACTTTATCGTGTAAATAAGGATCCAAAAAAGTAATCCGCGCGCCAATTTTATTAATGATATTTAAAAATTCGGGCTGATCTTGTTTCGTTACAATATAAACGGAGTTTTCGAACAATAAAGGATCGGAATTATCAAAACCGCCTTTTTCTTTCCCTGTCATTGGATGTCCGCCTATATAAATACCTTTGGATTTGTTATTATTCCAAATATCGGCAAAAACAGCTTTTACGCTGCAAACGTCACTAATAATTTGCGAATCGTTTAAATGCGGTATTATCTGTTTAAATAATTCCAAGGAATAATCAACCGGCATACATAAAAATATAACATCCGATTTAAGTGAGTCAAGAGGGGATATTAATTGGTCGTTAATCACGCCCAAATTTTCAGCTTGTTTTATAACAGTATCAGTATCAAAACCGGATATTTTAATATCCGGGAAATACTGTTTTATAGCTTTAGCTAAAGAACCGCCAATTAATCCAAGACCAAAAATAGAAATAGAATTTATATGCACTTTAAGACCTGTTAAAATTCTCTGCCTATTGCATGGGCAATTGTTCTTAGTTCGTCCATCAAACTTAAATAAACAGAAGGAATAAGAGCCTGTGGACCATCGGAAAATGCGTTATCAGGATCGTGGTGTATTTCAATCATTAAACCGTCCGCGCCTGCTGCAACTGCTGCTCGGGCCATTGGAGGCACTTGGGCGCGTAGTCCTGTTGCATGGGATGGATCGGCAATGATAGGTAAATGACTTTTTTTATGAACAACCGGAATTGCGGAAATATCGAATGTATTTCGAGTATACTTTTCAAATGTCCTAATTCCTCTTTCGCATAAACATACTTTTTTATTTCCCTGTGCCAATATATATTCGGCCGACATCAACCACTCTTCAATGGTGGCACTCAAACCGCGTTTAAGCATTACGGGAACCTCAGTTTTTCCAAGGTCTTTTAGCAAATCAAAATTTTGCATATTTCTTGCTCCCACCTGAAAAATATCAGTATAACCTGCAATAAGATCAATTTGGTTTGAGTTCATAACTTCCGTAATTACAAGCAAATCAAAAGCATCGGCAGCTTCACGCAATAAAATTAAACCTTCTTCACCCAGACCTTGAAAAGCATAAGGAGAAGAGCGGGGTTTAAATGCACCGCCGCGAAATATTTTAGCACCGGATTTTGCAACAACTTCCGCTAATCTGAATATTTGATCTCTGTTTTCAACAGCACACGGGCCTGCCATCATAACAATTTTATTACCGCCAATTTCTACATCTTTTATTGTAATAATAGTGTTTTCATCTTTAAAACCTCGTCCGGCTAGTTTATAAGGTTCAGTAATACGATATACATCCGAAACACCGTCTAAAATTTTTACTTTTCTAATGTCAAAATCGGGTTTTACCCCTATAGCACCTAAAATTGTTCTTTGAATTCCTTTTGAAGCATGAATATCAAATCCATAACCCTTTAGTTTTTCTATAATAAAACTGGTCTGTTCGTCAGTTACGTTGTTTTCTAATATTACTACCACTTTACTGCTCCTTAATTATTAAAATTTTTTTCACCTGCTGTAATCTCAATATCAAGATAATTATCTATTGTTGGAAGATAACTTGATTTTTGGGGATTATATGCGCAGTCCGGGTTAAATGCAAGATTAAAGTCTATTGTATATAAAAAATTAGGATCATCTTCAAATGGAAAATTAAGATATCTGCCGTACTTATAAGTCGATTTGTTATTAGTTTTATCTTTAAATCCAAGATAAAATTCGGTATTATTCGGATCTGTCATTTTATAAATATTTAATTTATATTCCTTATTTTTATATCTAAATAAAATAAAACCGATACGAATAAATTTGGCTGTACGTCCTCTTGATTTGCTGATTTGAACAGTATCTTTAACAGGATATTGATAAAATTTACTTGTAAAAATAAAAGAAAAATTGACATCAAAATAATTAAGCGGATGAAATTTTGCAAAACCTGCAGTCGGGGCATAATTAAAAGCTGACATTTGATCAGTTTCAATAAATTTATCTCTATCAATACGATAATCTTCTATTTGTTTAATATATCTTTTTTGCTCGGGGGTGAAATTATCGGAACAACCGACAGAGAATATCAAACAAAATATTAAAAAAATTAAGATAAAATTTTCAAACTTATCAAACATTAGCCTACTCCTTATCGAACTTTTTTTTGAGTTCATTTAATTTATTTAATGCTTCAATAGGAGTCATATTGTTAATAGGAATTTTAGAAATCTCATCTCTTAATTCATCATCACATAATTCAAATAACGAGTAATAATAATCATTGTTTTCTTTAAGTTTGCTTAATTTGGCTTTTTTTATTTCAACCGGAGTAAGCTCTTTGCTTTCCAAATTGTTTAATATTTCTTTTGCACGTGATGTTACAACAATTGGAAGTCCTGCCATGTGAGCAACCTGAATACCATAACTATGATCAGCACCTCCGGCAGTAACTTTATGTAAAAAGATAACCTTGTTTCCATATTCTCTAACTTCCACTTTGAAATTTTGAATACGCGGAAATAATGTTGCCATTTCATTCAGTTCGTGGTAATGAGTGGCAAATAAGGTTTTTGCTGCAATATGCGGAGTTTCGTGCAAATATTCGGTAATTGACCATGCTATCGAAAGTCCATCGAATGTTGAAGTGCCGCGGCCAATTTCATCCAATAAAATAAGGCTTTTATTTGTAGCATGATTTAATATATTCGCTGCTTCCTGCATTTCCACCAAAAATGTACTTTCACCTGCCGAAATATTATCACTTGCACCAACACGTGTATAAATTCTGTCAACCAGCCCAATTGTAGCTTTTTTTGCGGGAACAAAAGAACCAATTTGTGCTAACAAAACAATTAAACCGATCTGCCGTAAAAAAACGGATTTTCCGGCCATGTTTGGCCCGGTTAAAATTATTATTTGATTATTTTTATTATCCAAAAAACAATCATTAGGCGCAAATTTTTCACCGGGAGGAAGTACCCGTTCAACAACAGGATGTCGTCCCTCTAAGATTTCAATAGTATCTTGGTTGTTAACTATTGGCATTGTATAGTTATATGCTTCTGCACAATCCGATAACGAAATATAACAGTCCAACATTGCAATAAATTGGGCGTTTTCCTGAATTTGTACGGAAAAATTTGCTACATAAGCCCTAATTTCATTATATAAAGAATATTCCAGAACAGAAATTTTTTCTTCCGCGTTAAGAATTTTATCTTCGTAATTTTTTAATTCAGGAGTTATATATCTTTCACCGTTAACTAAAGTCTGCTTGCGTAAATAGTTTTCCGGTACTTTATCTTTATTGGCATTACTGATTTCAATATAATAGCCAAACACCTTATTAAAATGTACTTTTAAGGAAGAAATTCCGGTTCGTTCACGTTCCATTTTTTGAAAATTTGCAATCCAGTCTTTGGCGTTATATTGAAGATTGCGCAATTCATCAAGTTCGGCATTAGAACCTTCTCTTATAATACCTCCATCATTTAAAGATGCTGATGGATTATCGGAAATTCCAAGTTCAATTTTTTCTACTACAGCATCAACTGTATTAAGTTTTTCTTTAATAACAGATAATGAAGAAGCTTTACTGATATCCAGTAATTGTTTAACTAAGGGAATTTTTTTAAGTGATTGTTTTAAGGCAACTAATTCGCGCGGATTGATACGATTTGTACAAACTTTGGTAATAAGTCGCTCTAAATCACCAATCTCTTTAATTTCGTTCCGCAAGTTTTTGCGCAAAATTTTGCTGTTAAAAAGTTCGTTAACAGCTTCTTGACGGTTTAATATAATATCTAATCTTTTAAGTGGAGCAGAAATCCATTTCTTTAAAAGTCGGGCACCCATTGGTGTTTCGGTTTTATCCAAAATTCCAAACAAGGAACCTTCTCTACTCCCGTTCTGCATTGTATATGTAATTTCAAGATTTCTTTTTGTGGAAAAATCCAACATCATAAAATCGGAAGGATTATATTTTGCAATTTTGGTGATATGTGATAATGTTGATCGTTGTGTTTCTTTTAGATAATTAAGAACTGCACCGGCTGCAATAATTCCTGTTTCTAAATTTTCAATTCCAAAACCCTTTAAAGTTTTAGTCCCAAAATGATTTAACAAAAGCTCTTGAGTAAAATCTATAGTAAAAATCCAATCATCTTGTTTTGTAATTCGTACTACTCCGCCAATTTTACTTACAATTGGATCAATAATGCTCTTTTGTTTTTTTGAGATTATTATTTCAGCCGGATTTATTAACCCTATTTGCTGGGCAAGTTCGTGCTGCGGAACTTCGTAAGTAAAAAACTCACCGGTGGAAACATCCGAAAATGCTATACCCACTGTTTCGCTTAAAATGTATATTGCTGCTAAATAATTGTTATTTTTATGATCCAATAATTTATCGGATAATGTAACACCCGGAGTAACTACTTCAACAACCTCACGTTTAACAATACCCTTTGCAAATTTAGGATTTTCCATCTGTTCGCAAACAGCAACACGAAACCCGGCCTTAACAAGCTTAGGTAGGTAAGTATCAATTGCATGGTGAGGGAATCCGGCTAAAGGTACATTTTCAGCTTGTCCGTTAGCACGTTTGGTTAATGTTATTCCAAGCACTTTTGAAGCGGTAATTGCATCTTCATCAAAGGTTTCAAAAAAATCTCCGACTCTAAACAACAATATCGTATCAGGATGTTCCAGTTTTATTTTATGGTACTGGCTCATTAAAGGTGTTGCAGACATAAAAAATCTATATTATTTAAGCATAAAATTTTTAAAGTGCATAATTATTCAGAATAAAATATGCAAAACGAATATTTAATTTAATAAAAAAATAAATAAAAAGTTGGAAAATATATTCATTTAACTAACAGGCAATTTTTGTCTGATTTTTGATATATAAAAGGTTGTTTTTTTATAAAAATGGATGTTAAAAAGCAAATGGGGTACAATTATTCAATAATAATTATATGAAACATTAATCAAAACATTTACTTATATTTACAGGTTGATAAAAAATAATTTTGTAAATTGGAGATTATCGTAATGAGCTATTCATCAGATAAATCGTTAGAAAAAAGTACTAATTTAGATAAAAAATCTACTTTTGAATTCCATGTTTCCAAGGAAAGCAGACAAAAATATAATTTTGATGAAGAAATATTTTCAATAACAGGTAATGTTGTTTTTGCAAACAATGTTGCTGTACGTAAATTTACGCAAAAGTTAAACGAACAAAGATCCAATGATAACAAAGTTAAAGTAAGTCAAATATATTCAACCGGATTATTAGATGAAATATTCCATTTCTTATTACGCGAATATGAGGAAAAAGAAAATCCCGGTGTTTTTAATAGAGCTGTTGAACATTTAAACGCTAAACTTGGTGAAGATAGTTTTAGAAAGTTTTTGTTTGAATTTGTAGCAATTTTCCCTCCTAAGGAAGTTTATCGCGGAAAAGAAAGTATTTTTGATTATTTAAATTCATATAATGGCAATAAGCCTAATATTGAGTGTGCAATTGAAGAGTTGATTTTAGTTTATTTAGCTAATTTTAATCCGGCAAATAAAAACATCATTGAATTATTTGATGAGAAATATTTCGAAAATCAAAAAGAATATAAATTAATAATTGATCAGCTTAATAGTTTTTTCCTTGCCGAAAAAAGATTTGGTCCTGAAAATCAAGATGTTTTTACCTTGCTAAAAACTCCAATTTTGATGAATCCAAACAGTGTTGAAGCTCAATTAGAGTATATAAAAGAAAAATGGTCTGTTATTATTGAAGAAAACTTTTCGAATAGAATATTACTTACGCGCGATTTAGTTAGAGAAGAAATAATTGTAACTCAATCTCATTTTGGCGGCGGCGGGGCTGGAACACCAACAGTAGTTCCTCATTATAAACTTGGTGATAACTTTGTACAAAATGAAGAAGTGTTTATCGGTAAATCGTTATATAATTACAGCAAAGAAAGTAAAACAGATTATGAAGAACCGGAAAAATTTACATCCGATTTAGATTGGATGCCGCAAATAGTTATATTGGCAAAAAATACATACGTATGGCTCGATCAACTTTCAAAAAAATATCACCGAAAAATTTCCAGATTAGATGAAGTGCCCGATGCAGAACTTGATACATTAGCAAACTGGCATTTTACTGGTTTGTGGTTAATAGGGGTTTGGGAGAGAAGTTCGGCTTCACAAAAAATTAAACATATTATGGGAAACGGTGATGCTATTTCTTCTGCATATTCGTTATATGATTATACAATTGCAGCCGATTTAGGCGGTGAAGCGGCATACGAAGATTTAAATAGAAGAGCAATGGCAAGGGGAATAAGACTTGCAAGTGATATGGTTCCCAACCATACGGGAATTTATTCGAAATGGGTAATTGAACATCCCGAATTTTTTGTACAGCGCAAAGATTTACCATATCCAAATTATAAATTTACAGGTGCGGATTTATCAGATAATCCGGATATTGAATTAAGAATAGAAGATGGATATTGGAGCAAATCGGACGCAGCTGTTGTTTTTCAGCGTATTGATAAAAGAACAGGTGATACAACTTACGTTTATCATGGAAATGATGGAACAAATATGCCCTGGAATGATACTGCCCAATTAGATATGTTAAAAAAAGATGTTAGAGAAGCTGTAATACAACAAATTTTTAGCGTTGCAAGAAGATTTTCCATCATCAGATTTGATGCAGCCATGACATTAACCAAAAAACATTTTTCGCGTTTATGGTATCCACAACCGGGTAAAGGGGGAGATATTCCAACCAGAGCCGACTATGCGCTTACCCGTGATGAATTTGATACACTTTTTCCTGAAGAGTTTTGGCGTGAAGTTGTTGACAGAATAAACAATGAAATGCCAAATACATTATTACTTGCTGAAGCTTTTTGGCTTTTGGAAGGTTATTTTGTGCGCAGTTTAGGGATGCACAGGGTTTACAATAGTGCTTTTATGCATATGCTGATGAAAGAAGAAAATGAAAAATACCGCGATTTAATAACAAACACTTTGGAATTCGAACCTGAAATATTAAAGCGCTATGTTAATTTTATGAGTAATCCTGATGAAGAAACGGCAATTAAACAATTTGGTATTGATGACAAATATTTTGGTGTTTCAACTTTGCTTTTAACATTGCCCGGGTTACCTATGTTTGGGCATGGTCAAATTGAAGGATTTACCGAAAAATACGGAATGGAATATAAAAGAGCTTATTATAATGAAGCTCCAAACGGCTGGTTAGTTGAAAGACACGAAAGAGAATTATTCCCGTTGATGAATAAAAGATATCTGTTCAGTCAAGTTACCGATTTTTGGTTTTACGATTTTCTTGATGGTCAGGGTTTAATAAATGAAGATGTTTTTGCATATACAAACATGGCTTATGGTGAAAGAGCAGTAATTTTTTATAATAATAAATTCCAACATACAAGCGGAAAAATTTATAAAAGCACGCCAAAATTGGCTGGTAACAACGAAAATAAATCAATCAAAACGAAAACGATTTTTGAAGCCCTGAATATTAATACTGCTGAAAATTGTTTTTACATTTACAGAGAACATATTTCTAATTTACAATATATTAGGGAAGGGAAAGACTTTTTTAATAATGGTTTTGAAATTGAATTAGATGCATTTAAGTATAAAGTTTTTATTGATTTTAAGGAAGTTTATGATACTACGGGTGAATATAGAAAATTAGCCAAAAAAATTGGTACTCGTGGAGTTGAAAGTATTGAAAACGCATTAAAAGTTATTAATCTTGAACCTATTCATGAAGCTTTGGAAAATATGTTTGAAGAGAAAATGATAACAATTTTTGTAAATTCGTATATTAATACCAGTACCGAAATTTTGGAAGACGACACAAAGTTTTTAAGAAATAAATTTTATTATTTTATTAATAGAATTAAAGATCATCTGCATCTTAATGTTAATACTCATTTGCTGCTTGATAAATTTGAAAATAAATTACTGGCAGTTAAAAAAATAAACAATTTGTTTGATGATTTAGTTATTGGCGATAGGAAATTTTATAATAAAAAAGTTGAAAACAATTATTTGCTAAGTAAAAGCATTAACTATAGGGAAAATTCGTTATTGTTTTTAATTTGGCTGTCTATTGATACAATGAAAGAGATGTTCCCGGCTGCCGGTGAAATCACATCCGATAATTTTATTAGTAAATTATTGTTTGATTCTCCTGTAAAAAGTATTTTAAAACGTCTTGGACGAGGTACCTCTGATATATATAAAGAGGTTGCTTTATTAAACTTATTATTAGAATATGATGGCAAATTGTTTGTTTTTAATGATGAAGATATTGAAAAAATAAAGATTAAAATTATTGCTGATGGAAAAGACGTATTACATTTGACAAAAAATAAATTACTTAAAAAACTATTCAGTGATGATTTTGTAAAAGCATATTTGGGTGTAAATTATTACGAAGGTATTTGGTATTACAGCAAAGAAAATTTTGAAGAATTAGCTGATTGGTTCTTTACTGCATCGTTAATTACTTACGAAAGCAGATTTATTGCTGAAAGTATTAGTGAAGAAGTAATTGAGAAAGATGTTGTTCAAAAAGAGACTGTAAAGGAAGAAACCGAATTGGAACCGAAACAAAAAATAGATATGGAAATTGTTTTGGAAAAAATAAGTTATTTGCGTTATTATATAAGCAACTTAGCAGTTAAATCGGAATACAAATTTGAAGAATTAAAGGAACTAATGTATTAATTTATGAATAATTATAAATTAATAATAAGTTATAACGGAAGTAAATTTGCCGGCTGGCAGCAGCAGGATAATGCTGAATCAGTTCAAGGTAAAATTGTTGATTCGATTGAAATACTTTTAAAAGAAAGAGTAAATTTAATTGGTGCTGGACGTACGGATACCGGAGTTAACGCGTATGGTCAAGTTGGAAACTTCAAAACCGAACAGGTAATAGAAGATTTAGGAAAATTTGAATATTCGTTAAATAGTCTGCTGCCAAAAGAAATTGCTATTAGAAATTTTTGTAAAGTTGACGAAAATTTCCATTCAAGATTTGATGCAAAAAAACGAAGTTACATGTATTTGTTTGTTACGGAAAAGGATCCGTTTTATAATAATTATTCTTATTATTATCCAACAATAGAAAAATATTCTATTAAAACGCTGCAAGAAATAAGTAATTATTGTTTAGGAAAATACGATTTTACTTCGTTTGCAAAAAGGAACAGCGATACAAAAAATAAAGTTTGCAACATATACAATATAAGCTGGCGAAAAACCGGCAACAAAGTTTTGTTTTTTATTGAAGCAGACAGATATTTACATGGAATGGTACGCACTATTATTGGAACTATTTTAAGGTGTGCCGCGACTAATGAGATTGATGGTGTAGAAAAAATTATCAGATTAAAAAATAGAATATTTGCAGGGGAATCTGTACCTGCAAAGGGATTATTTTTATATAAGGTAAAATATTAAATGAAGACTTTTGAGAGTTCCATATTAATCAAAACAAATATTAAAAAATTGTTCAATTTCCACAGAAATACGAATAATCTAAAACATATTACGCCTTCATTTATAAAAGTTAATGTAAAAAATATAAGCCATATTCCGCTAAAAAAAGATTCATTTATTACTTTAGTTATCAGTTTATTTGGCCTTTCTACAAACTGGGAAGTGAAAATAACGGAATGTGTTGAACCTTATTTAATTAAAGATTTGCAAATGAGGGGAGTATTTAAGTATTGGCTGCATCATCATATTTTTGAGCAGCAGGGCAGCTATGTTAAAATGACTGATCGAATTGAATATCTGCCTCCGTTTGGATATTTTGGAATTATCACTTATCCAATTTTTAAGCTGATATTAAATATTACTTTTAAATATCGTCATAAAAAAACAAAAGAACTATTTGAAAATAAATAATAAATAATATGTTAAAAAAAGTTTTTACTGTTTTAATGTTTTGTTCTTCGCTTATGTTTGCTCAAAGTGAAGCAAGGGGATTATTTATGGCCATTTCTCTTGGTCCAAGAGTCCCGGTTTCTGATTTTTCTACCAGCAGAAATTTGGGCGTTGGAATAGATCTGGGATTTTCGTATACGGATATAAATGTTCTTCCGGTATTCTTGTATTCAAAAATTGGATTTCAGCATTTCCCCGGGAAACAAGATTTTTATAGAACCTCCGACTATTCTTCCTTATCAACAAATCTCTATACCTTTAATCCCGGCATTAGGTTGTATTTGGAACCGTTAACCAAGGAAATTGTGTTATTAATGCCCGTTTTAGATATGGGAGCTTCCGTAACATATTCGCAAAACTTCCATTATTTTAAGATTGATACAAATAAAAGAAGTTTTACAGAAAACAAATTCGATTTCGGATTTCATTTTGGGGTTGGGGTTTCTATGTTTATGCTTGATGCTATGGCTTATTACAACTATGTGCCGTCAGCCCAATATTTGGCTTTTGATTTAAGTATTCGAATTCCAATATTTGCCTCGATGTGAGAAATAAAAATGAATAACGAATGTATTAAATACGTAATTGAAGATAAAATTGCTTTAATAACAATAAATAGACCCGAAAAATTAAACGCTCTGAATAATAAAACTTTAGCAGAACTGTTTGAACTATTTACTGAAATTAAGGATAACAAAGAAATTAACTGCGTAGTTATTACAGGTGCTGGTCCAAAAGCTTTTGTTGCCGGTGCCGATATTACGGAATTTGCCCGGTTGGATAACCACAGTGCGGTAAAGTTTTCTAAATATGGACAGGAACTTTTTAATTTAATTGAAACTCTTGGCAAACCTGTAATTGCTGCAATTAATGGTTTTGCTTTAGGCGGCGGCTGCGAACTTGCTTTAGCATGCCACATTAGATATGCTTCAAACAACGCAAAATTTGGCCAGCCCGAAATTAATTTGGGTCTGATACCCGGATATGGGGGTACACAGCGTTTACCAAAGATTATTAATAACAATCGTGCAGTTGAATTAATTTTAACCGGGGAATTGATTGATGCTGAAGAAGCTTTGAGAATAGGTTTAGTAAATAAAATTTTCCCCTTTGAAGATTTATTACCAAGGTCAATTGAAACAGCAAAAAAAATCTCGTTAAAAAGCACAATTCCGGTTAAATTTGCGCTTAATGCTGTTTTTGATAAAGAAACAAGTATGGAAAAAGAATCGGAAATGTTTGGACTTTGCTGTAACAGCATGGATTTTAAGGAAGGAACAACGGCATTTATTGAAAAAAGAAAGCCAATATTTATTAACGAATAATTTTTAATATGAATTTTAAAAGAAAAACAATATATATATTATTAATAACCATTTTTTTATTGTTAGTTGTTGAAATAATTATTCAAAGTATTTATACCCAAAAAAAAGTTGAAGTAAAAACAAGTTTTTATCCGGGTGAAATAAATAAAATATTTTTTTCAAGTTTGGAAGAGTACGGAATACAAAAAGAGTGGATAAAAGAGAAAGTATTAACAGATAAAGATACAGATTCTACTTATACCGATTATGTTATTAAAACACCATCCGATTTACAAATAGTTGATCTGTTAACATCATTAAATGAAAAGTATTATTATAACGGTGTTGTAATCAGTTCCAATGAATTAAAAATTAATGGAGATACAAAACTTACTTTAAAAATAGAAAATAAATTGATTCTTAAAGCTTATTTTAAATTTGATAAAGATCTAAACCGAAATGGCCAAAATATTTCTATTATTGTTGACGGAATTGAAGAATTAAACGAAAGCGAGCTTTATGATTTATTAGATACACCCACAAATATTTGTTTTTCGGTATTACCAAGTGATGATGCGGAAACATTATTAAAACTTATTGTTAAACATGGAAAAGAATATGTAATTAAGCTGGATGATGATATTGATGATGATCAATTTGTATTAAATGCCGATCAACATCCCGAAAAAATTATTAAATCTTTACAAAAAATACTTTTAACTTACAATAGAACAAACTTTATTTTAGTAAATAACGAATCCGACTTATATAATTCGAAGATATACAAATTTATTACAAAGAACATACCCGAAGGATATATTATTAAGAAGAAAACGGAATTAATAAATTTGGGTGATAGAGAACCCGAAGAATTAAAATCAATGTTTCGTTATTACTGTGAAAAGCCGGATTTAACCACAAAAATGTTCTATTTGCCTACCACTCAGTTTTTTACCGTACGAAATGATGTTTTACGAATGAAAAAGAAAGGAAATAAAATATTATCGCCATCTAGATTATTCGCAAATCAAATTGAAGATCAATAAAGTTCGGTTTAATTAATTATTATTGGATTTCCCCAAACATCCAATTCGGTTATTTTTGTTACTCCAAAATTTTGCAATTGATCCGCAAAATTCTTTTTGTCACCACAAATATAAATCTGCATTTTATCAGGTCGAATAAAAGATTTAATAAATTCATTCAGCATCTTAATATCAACATTTAATGTATTATCAATAAATGAATTGAGATAAGAAACAGGCAGATTATAATTTGCCATACTCACAAGAAGAGAATTAACACTTGAATATGTTTCAAAAGTAGCAGGGAAATGATTAACCAAATAAGATTTGTTAAAATCCAATTCTTCTTCGGTTATCGTGTTATAAAAATTATTAATTTCGTAAATTATTTCCTTAAGAGCAGCTATTGTAACTTTACCCTCAACAGAGGTGTCGATTGTAAAAATTCCACATTCATTGTTAAATGTCGCTCGCGAGCTGATTCCGTATGTATATCCTTTATTTTCACGTAAATTCCTATTCAATCGGCTGCTGAAATGTCCCCCGAGTATTCCGTTTGCTAATGATAAAGGCGGGTAATCTATTTTATTTCGAGTTGGCAGCCGATGTCCTAAAGTAATTATCGATTGAGGAGAATTTTCCAAATGAGTATAATAAGCAGCAATATTTGTATTTGAAAAGTTTGGAACTACGGTATTGTTATTTGTTTTATTTTCCCAATTACCCAAATATATGTTATAAAGATTTTTAACTTCTTCTTTTCTAATATCCCCTGTAATACAAATTACAGCGTTTGAAGGTGAAAAATTATCCTTATAGAAATTAATAATATCTTCATTTGAAATATTGTTAACAGTTTCGGGATAACCAAACTTTGGATGCGAGCTTTTTAATTTGCTGGCAACAACTTTATTATAACAAATATTGGAAATGGAATCGGGGTCAATTTGTGAATGAACTAAATTTGTTTGTAATCTTTTTTTTGCAAGATCAAAGTCATTTACAGTAAAATGCGGTCGTAATATTACATCGGATAATAGGGTAAAAGCTTTTTCAAAATTTTCAGAAGTAGAAAGTATATTAAATATAATATATTCAAGATTTACGCTAATACTAAAACTAACTCCTAACGATTGAAACTCTTCTTTTAATTCCAATGCATTAAACTGACCGGCTCCTTCAGCAATTAACAAACTTGTTAAATAAGCCAAACCGTTCATTTGTTCAGGATCTATCCGACTTCCGGCATAAACAATTAATGATAAATTAATAATTGGAAGTGTGCTTTTATTAACATAAAACAGCTTAATTTTATTATCAATAGTTGAAATATCAATCTTTGGAATAATAAAATGCGGCTTTGATTTTGAAATGGGTTTTATTGATCTATTAATTGTCATAACTTATTTTCTTCCTGCGGTAAAATTCTCAATTCCATATATGGTTTGCTTAAACAATCGGAAGTGTATTTACCGACAGTTTGGGGAGTTAAATTTTTATATTTCTCCAATTCAAAATTAAATCCATCAGGATATCCAAGTTCAAAATCGTAGCTGTTAAAATTATCGGCAATATTTGCCAAATTTTGAAGCGAAAATAAAGAATGAGATGTGTATAAATTTATAAATCGATTTAATTCCTTTTCGGCAAAACCATTTTTACGTATTTCGTTTATTTCTTCAAATATTAAATTTTTGAGTTCGTCCAAATTTCCATCTTTATGGGCTGTGGCGGTAATTAAAAAAAGACCAGTTTTTTTATAGGAAATTACCGAACATGAAATATTAACTGCAACTTGTTTATCGTAAACCAGTTTTTTAAAAAGGTATTTTGTTTTTGAGTTGCCAAGAATAAAAGAAGAAAGTGAAAGAGCAAAATCTTCATCACTAAAACTTGCATCAGTTTGCCATGCAAGATAAATCTTAGGAAGATTAACTTTGTCGTAGTGTATTACACATTTCGTTTGATCCAATGCTACATCAGGATATATAATATCGGGAATGTTAGCTGCCGGAGGAATATTACCAAAGTATTTTTCTATTAATAATTGTGTTTCATCTAACTCAAAATCGCCGGCAACAACCAAACTTGCGTTATTTGGAGAATAATATGTTTTAATAAAATCTTTAGCATCATTAATAGTTAAAGCGTCCAAATCGTTTTGCCAGCCTATTACAGGTGCGTAATAAGGGTGATTTGCCGAATAAATATTAGAATATAGTATTTCACTTGCCCTGCCGTACGGTTCATTATCGTAACGTTCTTTGCGTTCGTTTATTACAACACTTAACTGGTTATTAAATTTATCATCATCCAAAGAAGGTAAAAGATAACCCATTCTGTCGGATTCGAGCCATAAAGCAAGTTCAAGATGATTAGACGGCAGTGTTTCGTAATAATTTGTCCGGTCTTTGTTTGTGGATCCATTAAGAGAACCGCCTGCTTCTTCAATATACTTAAAATGCGCTTCTTTAGGCACATTTAAAGAACCTTGGAACATTAAATGTTCAGAAAGATGTGCTAATCCCGATTTACCTGTTATTTCGTTTGCTGAACCGACTTTATACCACAAGTTTGTAGTAACTAATGGAAAATTATTATCGGGGTATAAAATTACCTGCAAACCATTAGAAAGTTTATATTTAATTAAACTATTTAAATTTATCATGTATTTTAATTTTATTTTAATAAAAATTGAATTCGTTCCAAGTTGCCGTCAATATTGGAACGTGGGGTAACGGAAAAAATTTTACATATTAATGGGTATATATCTATATTCCAGATAGTTCCGGTTCTAAAATTACTATTAAAACTTGGTCCTTTTGCCGCAAAAAATCCATGCATATCAAGTTCGTCTTTGGCAAAACCATGATTCCCTTTTCCGTCATATTCTTCAATTTTGCTCATCGATTTGTTATCTGCTAATGACCAGCCCAAATCGGCAACAAGTACTAAATCGCCTATAAACGGATTTTTATTATATTCAAAATAATCAGGCAAATCCTCTTTTTTATAAGTTGTAAAATGTTCTTTTGATGAAAGGATTTCATAAACTTTTTCCCTTTCAGCCGGAACTGTGTTAATCATCATCACAGGTCCATCGTTAATCATTTTTATCTTGTATCCGTCTAAAAATGCCTGAACATTAATCATTTTGTCATTGCTTATTTCGGTCATTCCGTGATCGGAAAGGAAAATGATATTAGTTTTATCGGTTAAACCTATTTTGTCAATTTGTTTTATTAAATAACCCGCTAAAGAATCAACTCTTTTTATAGCAGCGTTAACCTCCGGTGAATTTGGGCCAAATTTATGTCCGTAAGTATCAACATCGTCAAAATATAAAGTTACAAAATGAGGTCTTACATTTTCGGGTAACTGAAGCCATGTAATTACCGAATCGATCCGATTTTTAAAAGGGAATTTGTGAATATAATTTTTGTTGATTGAAGGTTTACGTTCTTTTAATGTTATTTCAGACCCGGGCCAAAAATAACTTGCTGTTCTAATTCCATTTCTTTCCAAAGTTTCCCAAATAAATTCACCTTTATACCATTTGCTTTGACGTGTAGTAATAGTATCGCTCATTTTATATTTTTCAGAAGTAAAAGGATCAATAAAATCATTGGAAATTATTCCGTGATTTTCGGGATACATGCCGGTGGCAATTGAAATATGATTTGGAAATGTTTTGGACGGGAAACAAGGACGCAAAGATAACGCGTTAACACCTTCTTTTACAACTTTATCCAAATTTGGAGTAATACCTCGTGTTAAATAATCCCATCTGAAAGCATCAAACGAAACTAAGATTACATATTCTTTGGGTTGTGCGGATATAGATATAGTTATAATAAATAGTGCAAATAATAATAATTTGTAAAACTTTTGCATAAAAAAACCATCTAAAATTTAAAATAAATTAATTTACAATTATAGGCATAATTTTTGACAATTGAAACAGAATATAATTTCCCCTTATCCATCTAAATTAACAATCATTTAACGTTTAACGTGCTATTTAATAAAATAGTTTTTATTTTAAAGGATTGAATTTAAAAAGAATAGGAGAAATAATGAATAAATATGAAAAATTGTCGGAATTAGGACAATCAATTTGGTACGATTTTATTGAACGCGAATTTGTGTTAAACGGTGAACTGCAAAAACTTATAAATAGTGGTTTACGAGGTATGACATCAAATCCAACTATTTTTGAAAAAGCTATTAGTACCGGTAAATTATATGATGCTGATATCGAATCCACAATTGTAAAAACAACAGACCCATATAGCGTGTATGAAGCAGTAGCTTTAAAGGATATTGCCGAAGCCGCCGATTTAATGCTTCCCGTATATGAAAAAACAGATGGTTTAGACGGATATGTAAGTATAGAAGTAAATCCGGATTTAGCATTTGAAGCAAAAAAAACCTTTGATGATGCAGTACGTATTTTTGTTGAATTAAAACGCAAAAATATTATGATTAAAGTTCCTGCAACTAATGAGGGAATTGAAGCAGTTGAAGAATTAATTGCTCACGGAATAAATGTTAATGTAACATTAATTTTTAGTATTGAAAACTATAAAAAAGTAGCCGAAGCTTATATTTCCGGTTTGGAAAAATTACTTGCAGCAGGCGGCCATCTTTCAAAAGTGGCAAGTGTTGCTTCATTTTTTGTTAGCCGATTAGACAGTAAATTAGATCCGATACTTCAAGCTAAAAACGCTGACGAACTTTTGGGTACCATTGCTGTTGCTAATTCAAAATTATCATATAAATTGTATCAGGAAATATTTACATCCGAAAGATGGAAAGAACTTGAAAAACACGGTGCACGAGCACAACGTTTATTATGGGCAAGTACCGGAACAAAAAATCCAAAATATCCCGATACTTTATACATTGATGAATTAATTGGTTTTAATACCGTAAATACTGTTCCTCCGGCTACATTAAATTGTTTTATGGATCATGGAACTGTTGATGTGACATTAACAAAGGATGTAGAAAAAGCCGAACAACAATTTAATAGGTTAAAAGAACTTGGTATAAATTTAACTACAATAACAGATGAATTACAAGAGGAAGGCGTAAAAGCTTTCGTAAATTCGTTTAAGGGTTTATTAAATACAATTGGTCAAAAAATTAATAACATAATGAAATCAAAAATGGAAAATGTAAAATATTTTAATATCGAACAGGAAATAATTAATACTCTTCCAAAATATATTGACGAAAAAATAGCTGAAAGAGTATGGGAAAAAGACTTTACAATTTGGTCTGATTCTCCAACAGAAATTACAAATCGTCTTGGCTGGTTAACTATTACTGAAAAATCAAAAAGTGAAATAAAAAATATTGAATTATTAGCCAAAGAACTTAATGCTGAAGGAATAACAGGGGCGGTTTTATTAGGTATGGGCGGATCCAGTTTAGCTCCTGAAGTATTTGCAAAAACTTTTGGTATTAAAGAAGGTTATTTAAACCTTTCCGTATTGGATAGTACACATCCCGAATCAGTTGAAAAATATAGAAGTGGTCTTAATTTTGAGCATACTGTTTTTATTGTGTCAACAAAATCGGGCGGAACTGTTGAAACATTTTCGTTTATGAAATATTTTTACAATGAAACAATAAAAGAACTTGGTATTGATAAAGCAGGTAAACATTTTATTGCAATAACTGATCCGGGAAGCGGTTTGGAATCTGTTGCAAAAGAACTTAAATTTAGAAAAATATTTATTAATGACCCCAATATCGGCGGCAGATATTCGGCTTTGTCTTTATTCGGTATGGTTCCTGCCGGATTAATTGGTGTTGATTTAAAAACACTGTTAGGACGCACAGAAAGTGTTATAGAAAGCTCGAAACTAAATAACCTTGAACTTAATACAGGCTTAAAAATTGGCGGTATTATGGGCAAATATTCGCTGATGGGGAAAGATAAACTTACTTTTATTTTAAGTGAAAAGGTTAATAATTTTGGTGTTTGGGTTGAACAATTAATTGCCGAAAGCACCGGAAAGCTTGGCAAAGGTATATTGCCCGTTGACGGCGAAAAAGTTTATGACTATGACGGTTATTTAAATGATAGAGTATTTGTATATATTCACACAAAAGAAGAAAATGGAAATAATGAAGCCGTAACAAAATTGATTAATGCAGGAAAACCTGTTATTGAATGTGTAATGACTGATGTTTACGATTTGGCCGCTGAATTTTACCGCTGGGAAATTGCCACCGCTGTAAGCTGTGTTGAATTAAAAATGAATCCTTTTGACCAGCCGAATGTTGAAAGTGCCAAAATTGTTGCACGTTTTATGGTTGAAGAATATAAAACCAAAGGAAGTTTACCTGAAATCACTAAATATTTTAGTGATGAAAGTATTGAAGTTTACAGCGAAACTAAAATAACAAATACAAATAAGTTATTGCCTGAATTTTTTAGTTCAATAGACGAGTTAAAAGAAAAAACCGGACTAGTTCCTTATCTCTCAATTCATGCTTATATAAACACTACTGAAAAAACAGATGAATTATTAAACGCTTTACGTAACAAAATTACTGAAAAATATAAAATTGCCACTACTTTAGGTTATGGCCCGCGCTTTTTACATTCAACCGGCCAGCTTCACAAAGGTGATGCAGGGAATGGTTTATTTATTCAATTTTTGGATGAAACAGGCGAAAAAATTGATATTCCTAATAACGCAGGTGAAGATAAATCATCAATCTCCTTTGGTGTTTTGGTTCGCGCTCAAGCATTGGGCGATAGAAAAGCTTTGTTGGATAATGGCCGTAAAGTATTAACTGTATTGCTTAAAGGTGATAAAGAGGAAGCGATAAATAAGTTATTCTAAAATAATTTTAACAAGTGGATAAAAAAAAAGCCATCCTAAGGGATGGCTTTTTTGTATTAAAACCAATTTATTTAAACTTCAGCAAAAATACTAACATCTCCGGCGCCTTCACGTATTACTTCGGGTATTTCGTTGCTAAGGTCAATAATACTTGAGGGGCTTCCTTCTAACGCACCAACAGACAGCATTAAATCAACCTGGTTTTCAAAAACGGCTCTAATTTCGGCAGGGTCAAAATAATTACCACCCAAACGGTTAGTTACGCTTGTGCTTATTATAGGATTGCCAAGTTCGCGGACTAAAGTAAGGGCAACTAAATTATCAGGAACACGAATGCCGACAGTTTTGCGTTTTGTCCAAAGTTTTTTAGGAACTTCTTTTGCAGCTGGTAAAACAAAAGTATAAGGTCCGGGGAGTAACTTTTTCATGGTTTTGTAGGCATAATCCGATACTTTAGCATATTGGGCAATATCTTTTAAATCGGGACACATAAAACTGAATAACTTGGTACCGGATTCGTTTTTAATATCATAAATACGCTGTAAAGCCTCTTTATTAAAAATATCACAACCAAAACCATAAACGGTATCTGTGGGGTAAATAATAACTCCACCATTTTTTAATACTTCCACCGCTTTGTTAATAAATCTTTGCTGCGGTGTTACCGGGTGCAGTTCATAAAACTCCATTTGTACTCCTTTTAACGTTATAAAATGAGAGAATATACAAAAATAAATATTTAAACATAGCTTAAAAATTTATTGATTAAATTTAATCAACTTAATGAAAATGTCAATAAAAATAGTTAAAATTAATAATAAAAATTAAAAAATATATATAATGAAAAAATCAAAAATTGTTAAACCTGTTGTTATTTTAGGCCTGGTAAGTTTTTTTACCGATCTGGCAAGTGAAATGGTATACCCCATCACTCCCTTATTTTTGACATCTATATTAGGGGCATCAATGGCTTCGGTTGGTTTAATAGAAGGAATAGCTGAAATTACCGCCGGATTGTTAAAAGGGTATTTTGGCAGTTTATCCGATAAACTTGGAAAAAGATCAATATTTGTTATGCTTGGGTACGGAATATCGGGAATTGTAAAACCGCTGCCGGGATTAATTCCTCATTATGCCGCTGTGTTATTTTCAAGGGTAATTGACAGGGTAGGCAAAGGAATAAGAACCGCACCCAGGGATGCATTGTTGGCTTCTTACGCGGATGGTAATTCCGGTGCTGTTTTTGGATTTCATAGAAGTATGGATACATTAGGCGCGGTAGTTGGACCTTTAACAGCAATAGGGATATTGTATCTTATTCCTAATAGTTATAAAACAATATATCTTTTGTCGGTTATACCTTCAATTTTTGCAATTTATTTTACTTTTTTAGTTAAAGATAAAAAAGGGACTGTCAAACTGCAGCATAAGTCCAATATGTTAAGTTTTTGGAAAAGTGCACCCAAACAGTATAAAATGCTTGTAATTTTTATGACTTTATTTTCATTGGTTAACAGCAGTGATGTGTTTTTAATATTAAAATCCAAAGATATTGCAAAATCGGATGTTATTGCAATAATGGGTTATGTTTTTTATAATTTTATATATGCGGTTTTATCATATCCTGTTGGAATTATTGCCGATAAGTATGGTAAAAAGAAAGTATTTATTATCGGTTTATTTATTTTTTCAATTGTATATATGGGTTTTGCCCTGAGCAGCGGATTTGTTTTAATGTGGTTTTTATTTGGTTTATATGGTTTTTATGCAGCCGCGTCCGAAGGAGTTACAAAAGCCTGGGTTAGTGATTTAATTCCGGGAGAGTTAAGAGGTACGGCAATAGGACTGATTACAACGTGTATAAGTCTAGCAGCAATGAGCGGATCTGTATTAACGGGAGTGTTATGGGATTCGTTCGGTGCTCAAGTTCCTTTTGTAATTTCTTCAATTGTAAGTGCGCTGATTGCATTTTTATTATTAAAATTTAGCTGATTATTATAGGTAATAATTTTTTTGTTACAAACAAATTTGCTATTTTAAAGGCATAATAGTATTTAATAAGATAATTATAAGGGAAAATGAAAAACATTAAATCGAACAAATTAAAACTGCTTAAATGCATTCAGGGCGATTATAACGTAGTATCTTTATGTTCAATAAAACACAAAATTAATGAATTTGAATTTATTAATAAAACAACTAACAAAGTTGAAAAAGCAAAATTAAAAATAAAATATCTACCCGATTTGGATAGATTGGTTTTTGATTCGTTATTAAATTTAATTGATTCATACGCTAAAGAAAAAACCGATCTTGAAACCGCAGTAGAAGAAATATTTGAACTTTTGTTTGAGTGTTTAAGTCCTGTTGAATTATTAGTTATCGGTAAATCTCTTAAAAATGAAAAAATCTCTTCCAAAGTTAAATTTGAATATAGCATGTTTGAAAACGGCGAGGATTGGGATGAGGAAGATGAAGATTTTTACGATGATGAAGAATTTGAGGACGATTTTGAAAATGAAGAAGAATTAGAAAAAAATGAACCAAAAGGATTTGATAAAAATCCTGTTTTAAGTTTGTTTAATACAAATGAAGCAAAAAGTGACATTAAAGAAGTAAAAAATGAGTCAGACCAAGATTTATTGCAAAAAAAAGATAAATCAAAAAACAGTAAAAAACCAAAAAAATAGTATTTGCAATACATGAACACATGGAGAAAAAATGGCTATTAAAAAAGTAACAAAAAGAAGCTGGGCTGAACCGTTTAAGATTAAAATGGTTGAACCAATTACAATGACAACAAGAGAGCAGCGTGAAAAGGCTGCAAAAGAAGCTGGTTATAACACGTTTTTATTAAAATCACAAGATGTTTATATTGACTTATTAACAGACAGCGGTACCAATGCAATGAGTGATTATCAATGGGCAGGAATGATGCTTGGTGATGAAGCTTATGCAGGCAGCAGAAACTTTTATTATTTATGGGATAATGTGAAAAAATTCTATGGTATGCCTTATTTTGTACCTACTCACCAAGGCAGAGCAGCTGAACACATGATTTCAAAAATTCTTATTAAACCGGGTGATTATGTTGCAGGGAATATGTATTTTACTACAACTAAAGCACATCAGGAATTAGCAGGAGCTACATTTGTTGATATTATTATTGATGAAGCTCATGATGCTCAAAATCTTCATCCTTTTAAGGGGAATATTGATACCCAAAAATTAGAAGACCTTATTAAAAAAGTAAGCGCAAAAAAAATTGCATATTTAAGTATTGCCGGCCCGGTTAATATGGCAGGCGGACAGCCATTTTCGATGGATAACTTAAAACAAGTAAAAGCTATCTGCAAAAAAAATGGTATTAAAATGTGGTTTGATGCTACACGCGCAACAGAAAATGCTTATTTTATTAAGGAAAGAGAAGAAGGTTATCAAGATAAAGAGATTAAAGACATTCTTAAAGAAATATGCTCGCATTTTGACGGATTATGGGTTAGTGCTAAAAAAGATTTAATGGTTAATATTGGCGGTATATTAGCTACAAGAGATAAACGAGTTTATGAAGAAGCACGCAATATGGTTGTTTTATACGAAGGCCTTCACACTTATGGCGGTTTAGCCGGACGTGATATGGAAGCTATGGCTCGCGGACTTGAAGAAATGGTTCATTACGACAATATTAAAGCAAGAATTGGACAAGTTGAATATTGCGGTAAAAAGTTAGAAGAATATGGTGTTCCAATTGTAAAACCTATTGGCGGACATGCTGTATTTTTAGACGCAAAAAGATTTTTGCCTCATGTTAAACAGGATGATTTTCCTGCTCAAACATTAACAAATGAAATTTATCTTGATTCAGGTGTACGCGGTATGGAAAGAGGAATCGTTTCTTCCGGACGTGATAAGGTTACAGGCCAAAATATGCATCCAAAATTGGAACTGGTAAGATTAACTTTCCCGCGCCGTGTTTATACACAAGCTCATATTGATGTTGTTGTTGAATCGGTTGCAATTGTATACGATAACAGAAAAGCAATTAAAGGTCTTAAAATGGTTTATGAACCACAGTATTTAAGATTTTTCCAGGCAAGATTTGAAAAATTGTAAAATTTTGGAATAATTATTCCTTAAATATATTAATATTAAGAATAAAAGAGTGCAGTGAGAATTAATTACTGCACTTTTTTGTTTTAAACTAATATCCATAAATGGAATTGTTGGGTTAATAGAAAAAAAATGATTAAATTTGCATGTTAAAATTAAAAGAAATATGAAAGATTTACTCAAAACAAAAGAACAATATCTAAATATTAGAGAACGAATTTTTAACAATAAAGATTTGTTAAAGGATGCGTTTAATTTTAGCGTAAATTATAGTCTTTTGGTTGAAGAATACATTGTAAAGATATTAGAAAAACAGAAGTATGATTTTGCGGTTGCTTCCGCGGGAAGTTTCAGCAGAAGAGAATTAGCTCCTTATTCCGATATTGACCTGATGTTTATTGTGCCTAATGTTGAAGAATATAAAGATGAAATACGATGTTGTATTACCACTTTATGGGATTGCGGGATTGAGGCTTCACATACGGTAAGGGAGTTTTCGGATATTCAGAAGTTTTTAGAAGATGATTTGCACGCGTTTACGCAGTTTTTTGAAACAAGGTTTATTTTAGGCAACGTTAAAGTATATTCCGAATGGAATAAGGTTTTATTTTCGTTTTTAGATGACGAAATGCGTGTTAGATTAATTTACGACTATTTTGAAGATATTTATTTACGACATAAAAAATATGGCGATTCACCCAAAGTATTAGAACCGAATATTAAGTTTTCTGCCGGCGGGTTAAGAGATTTACAAGCTGTTGAATGGATTTACGCGTTAAAAAATAATTGTTTATTAACGGATCAAAACGAAATAACCCAAACCGAAAGTTTTATAAATTTATTAAAATCCGAAAAACAACTTAATATTAAAGAATTAAATAAACTCCTTCAAAGCTACAAAATATTACTACAATCCCGAATTTACCTCCATTTATTAAATAACAGAAAAAACGATAGATTAGAGTTTGAAAGCCAGGAAAAAATTGCAAATATGATTGGTACCGGTGATCAAAAATGGCTTGATTACATGTATAAATATTTTGAAGCCTCGGTGGTTATTAATAGATTTACAAAAACGATGATCCGGAAGTTTACGGAACAAATATCAATTCCTGTTTCCGATTATCTGGCAATAACAATTGACGATGACTTTACAATAAAGGCAAACGTAATTTCAATTACGGGCGGTAATAATAAAAATTTATCTTTATCGGATATGTTAAGGGCATTTTATTACAGAGGTCTTTACGGCGGTATTTTTGATGAAAATTTACGTACCCTAATAATTGAAAGTGTTTATAATTACGATGAAAGACAGCAGCGTAGAACAGAATCGTATGTGTTTTTTAGGGAAATTCTAAAACTACAGCGTAATGTAGGCCAAACCTTATCGGCAATGAATGAAGTAGGTGTTTTGGGATTGGTTTTACCGGAATTTAAAGACTTAAACGGGTTTTTCCAGCCGGGTGTTTACCATTGTTTTGCAGCTGATGAACATACGTTGGTAGCATTAAATAACCTTGAAAAACTTGAAGGCGAGCTTACTATTATAGGTAAATTATATTCAAATTTAGCTGAAAAAGATCTGTTGTTTTTAGCTGTTTTGTTTCACGATATAGCTAAACCGATAAGTGTATCGGGCCATGAAATTATTGGTGGTGAATCTGCAATTTCCAATATGGAAGTTTTGGGATATGACCAGGAAGAAATAAATTTAGTAAACTTTTTAGTGCGTCATCATTTAACAATGGAACAGGTTGCGTTTAGAAGAAATTTAAACGATCCTCAGGCTTTAAATAACTTTGCTTCAAATTTCCCTTCATTGCAATATCTGGATTTTTTGTTTTTATTAACTTATGCCGATCTTTCCGCTGTTAGTCCGGTTGTTTGGACACAATGGAAAAGTGATCTTTTATTTGAATTGTACAGAAAAACCAGTATAATGATTGAGGAACAGCGGACGGGCGAAGAATTATTATACGAAAGAACAATTAAATTGCTGGAAGACAGTCTTTATTTGACCAATGAATCTGTTAAAGATCATATACAATCAATTAATGATATATCATACTTGCAGCAATATTCGGAAGAAGAGATAAACCAGCATGTGGAAGAAATTGAAAAAGGTGAATCTTTAAGTGTATTTTTTAAGGAAATTGACGAATTTACAAATATAACAATTATTACTAAAGATTTTGACGGTATTCTTTCCAAACTTTGCGGAACATTATCCATTAATGATTTAAACATACATGACGCAAAAATATTTACCCGTAAAGACGGAATTATTATTGACAGTTTTAATCTTACGGATTTTAGAACAAATAAGTTGATTCCGCACGAAAGATATGAAAAAATAAAATCGGATTTATATTTAACCATTTCAAACGCGCTGCATATTGGCAAGGAATTCCATAAAGCCAAATCGAAATGGTGGAGAATTGAAAATAGATTTTTTAAAAGGCGCGGAAAAATTAAAATTGGTTTTGAAGAACACGACAGGTTTTTAATTATTGATGTGTTTTCGCCCGATAGGCTTGGGTTGTTATACCAAATAACAAAAACTATAAATGAACTGGGATTAAATGTGGCATTTGCAAAAATATCAACTAAAGGGGATGATGTTGTTGATTCGTTTTATACTTATAAAAATAATTATAAAAAGATATCAATAAATGAATATGAGTTGATAAGGGTATCATTAACACAAACAATAGAAGAAATGTTGTAGGAGAATAACAATTGAATTTTATGACCAAATCGAGCCCTATTGGAATCTTTGATTCCGGAATTGGCGGCTTATCGGTAGTTAAAAGAATTTCGGCATATTTACCAAGTGAAAACATAATATATTTTGGCGATACAGCACGTGTGCCATACGGTACAAAATCAAACGCAACGGTTATTGAATATTCAAAACAGGATGCGCATTTTTTATTACGCAAAAATGTAAAATTAATTATTGTAGCATGCAATACAGCTTCATCGGTTGCAATAGATGTTTTACGTAAAACATTTAAAATTCCTGTTATTGGAATGATTGAACCGGGTGCAGCAATGGCAGCCAAAGTTACTAAAAATAATAAAATTGGCGTAATTGGTACTACCACAACAATTAATAATAAAGCTTATTCAAAGGAATTAAAAAAAATAAATCCCAATTTGGAAGTATTTGAAAAAGCATGTCCTTTATTTGTGTCATTAGCTGAAGAAGGCTGGGTAAATCATAAAGCTACTCATTTGATAGCAAAAGAATACCTTACGGAATTAAGGGATGCGGGAATTGATACTTTAATTTTGGGTTGTACCCATTATCCGCTGCTTGCAGATGTAATACAAAAAGCGGTTGGAAATAAAATTAAATTAATTGATTCGGGTTCGGCAGCAACAAATGTTGTTGATAATTACCTTGCCGGAAGAGGATTAAAAATTCAATCGAATCAGGAAGGAATGCACGAGTATTATGTTAGTGACGTACCTGCAAAATTTATAGAAGTTGCAGAAATGTTTTTAGGCCGCAAAATAATGCACATGAGTAAAGTTGAGCTTGAAGATTTAGTGCTTGACGATGCAAAAAATATTTAATCCTTTTATTTTTCCCCAATTACAATATTTACAATTCCAAATGTTAAAGGATACGATTTAATATTATTAAATCCTGCTTCCTTTAGCAGTTTTGGAAGATTAATATTTGCGTCAAATTCGGAAACCGAATCGGGCAAATATTGATATGCTTCTTTATCTTTTGAAATTATTTTTCCAACAAATGGAAGTATGTTGTGAAAATAAAAAAGATAAAATTTTGCAATTAAAATATTTTTTGGAAGTTTAAATTCAAGTATTGTAACTTTGCCGTCTTTTTTTAGTATTCGGTAAAATGATTCAAAACCTTGTTTAATATCGTAAAAATTTCTAACCCCAAAAGCTACAATAATATCCGTAAAAGTATCCTGTTTGTAAGGGATATTTTCGGCAACGGATTGCACTTTTTTACCGTAACTCCAATCGGCTTTTTGACCAAATAATTTTAGCATATTTAATGATAAATCGATGGCAAAAAGTTTAGTTACACCAAATTTTTTTGCGGAAATTGAAAAATCACCCGTCCCGCATGCAACATCCAAAAGGATTGAGTTTTTGTTAACTTTTGCTTTTTTTAATGCCCGGTAACGCCAATAATAATCAATTCCAAAACTTAACAAATGATTTAATAAATCATATCGGTACGATATAGAATCGAAGATTCGTTTTACTTGATTTTTTTTATTCATAATTAGCTTGATAATAGGTTTTGTAATTGGTAAATTTTAACATTAAATAGGAGTTAATGTATGAATAAGTATTTGGCTGCTTTAAAAAAACACGTTTGTCCAATTTGCTGCGATAGCGACCAAAAAGGGAAATGCACCCTAAATAATGATGAAATTTGTTCAATTGAATTACATATTGATAAAATTGTTGAAGTGATCCATACTTCGGAAAAAGAGACCTACGAATCATTATATATAAATTTAAAAGAACATGTTTGTAAAAACTGTAAAGCAAAAACCGAATCCGGGTATTGTTCTGTAAAAGAAGATGCAAACTGTTCATTAGAAAGATATTTTTATTTAATTGTTGACATAATTAACAAAGTTGATGCCGGATTAATTCATTAAAAAGAATGAAACTAAAGATAGATATATTAATAAACTAACAATATCATTCATTGTTGTAACAAACGGACCTGTTGCTATTGCCGGGTCAATACCAAGCCGTTTTAATAACAAAGGAACCGTAGAACCCACCATTGTTGCAAAAATCATTATTATTAATAAGGCGGCTGATAATATTAATGAAAAATAAATTTGTGCCTTGAAAAAGAAGTGAGTAATTATTAATAATACAATGCTGCATGCAATTCCGTTTAATAATGCAATACCAAATTCTTTAAATAATTTTTTAAAACCTATTCCAAATGTAAGGTCGGAAGGGCTGAGACTGCGAACCATTACAATGGCTGCCTGTGTGCCCGAACTTCCGCCCATTGCCATTACAACCGGAATAAAAAAACTTGCTATAAGAACATGTTCAATCGATTCATGAAAAGAAGATAATACTAACGCGCTTATCATTTCACCTATTAAGCCAAGCATTAACCAAGGAATACGTGCCCGTGAAGACCGGAAAACTGAATCGCTTATTTCCTCTTCGTCCGAAAGTCCGGCAAATTTATGCATATCTTCCGAGGCTTCTTCATTAATAACATGAACTATATCATCAATAGTAATACGGCCTAAAAGTTGTTTTTGCTCGTTTACTACGGGAATAGTAACCAAATCGTATTTTTCCATTATATTGGCAACTTTTTCCTGATCTATATAATGAAATACATAAATCAAATCCTCATCCATTATGGTATTAATAGGTGTGGAAAGGGGATAAATAAGCAGATTTTTTAGTTTTACCGTCCCAACAAGTTCGTGATTTGGCTTTAATATAAATATATAATATATATGGTCAATTTCTTTTGAATTTAATCTAACCTGCTCAATAGCGTCCTGAACTGTTGCGGTTTCAAATACCGAAACAAGGGCACTGTTCATCAAACCGCCGGCAGTATCTTCGGGGTACTTTAATAATTCCTTTACTTCTCTGGAATCTTCTAAATTGATGTTTTCAAGTACATGTTCGGCTATTTGTATAGGTAAGTCGCTTACAATATCGGTAACGTCGTCGGTATCTAATCCGTTTACAATATCGGCAATCGTTTCAGCGTCAATATTTTGAAATATCTTTTCGCGTAAATTTTCGTCAAGTTCAACTACAACTTCACCGGCTGTTTCGGCATCCAATAAACTAAATGCAAAACGCCCGTCTTCAATACCTAAATGATTTATAATCTCGGCAATGTCGGCAGAGTGTAAATCGGCAAAAATATTTAATAAACTTTTGGAATCGTGTAATTTAATGAGGTCGGTAATATCATCTAATAAGCTGTTATCAACCTGAATTACAGCTTTTGTAAACTGATTTTTAATTAGTTCTTCCATAATAAACCTCATGAATATATTTAGCAAGGTTTATAAAATCAGTTAATTGCAGCTGTTCTGCCCTTTTTGTGAAATCAAAGTCAAAACCTTCAAAATTAACTTCCTTAAACATGCTGTTTGAAAGGGAGTTTTTTAAGGTTTTACGCCTGTTGCCAAAAGCAGCTTTTACTACTTTAATAAAAGTTTGCGGATTAACACCGTCATTTGTAAGATCTTTAAAATGGAGGTGTACAATAGCGGAATCAATTTTGGGAATAGGGAAAAAACAGTTTTTTGAAACCTTAAAACAAATTTCCGTTTCGGTAAAATAATTTAGCAAAATAGTTAATATGCTGTAATCTTTGGTACCCATTTGAGCAGTAAAACGTTTGGCGACTTCAAGCTGAACCATAAAAAGAGAATCGGAAATTATAGTATGATTTTCAAACATCTTAAATACTATTGAAGATGTTAAATAATAGGGGATATTTCCAATAATTCGCAATTTTTGTTGATGTTTTTGATATACTTCAGTCAGGTCGAATTTAATAAAATCTTTGTTTGTAATATTTAATTTAGGCAATTTTACTTTTAATTCTTCCACAGCGCGGGGATCTAATTCAACAGCGTAAAAATTATCGCAGCTGTTAAACAAGTCAACGGTCAAAGCACCGGTACCGGGTCCAATTTCAACTACTACATCATTGCGTAAAGTATTAAATTCCGTCAAAATTTTTGTGGTTATATTTTTATCTGTCAAAAAGTTTTGACCTAAACGCTTTATTGGTTTCATAAATTCCGACTAAATATTAAAGTTTAATAACGCAAAATACAAAAAAAATTGCTTAATTTTTGGTTTATTTGTTAAGTAAAAACATGAGTGGTAAATTAATTTGTTAAAAGTATACATTATTATACAATAAATTATGTTACCAAGTAATAATGTTAACCAAATAAATAACATTGTGCTTTGCCGAAGCACAGGGGATTGTTTGTTTGTGTTGGCTACAATCATAGAATTTCTCCGAAATTCTAATTTGAAAAAAAACCAAAATCCGTATATAGCGTTTATCATGTCACCTCTTCGAGGCTTTAATTTCTTTTTCTCTATCTTGCTACAATCCTCACGTCTTTTTAGGAGTAAAACAAAAAGAAATAGTCAATAATTCACAAAAATGTTTCAGCCCTGAAAGGGTGTAAGGATTGTAGGATAGGCGAATATTCTTTTTTATAGATGAGTATTGTATAAAAAAAACACCTGGTTGAAAAAACAAAAAATCATGGTAATCATAAAAATCATACGAATCATGGTTAAGACAATCTTTTAATTCATCATTCATAATTTATAATTCATAATTATCTTTTTTTTGCCTTGCTTCCACATTTATTATTTTATAATTTTCCTCATAAGCAGAAAAAAGGATGGTTAAGCACTGCTTAAAAATAATTTAAGTTAAAAAGGAAATATTTTATGAAAATAAAACTAATAGTTTTAGGTTTATTTATTGTATTATTAACAATTTCGTGTGGTGTTAACGACTCGGAAACAATTATTAAACCGATAGAACCGGGTAGACGAGATTATGTTTGGGAAGTGGATACATTAAACACGCCGGGAGGTATGATGAATTGCATTTGGGGGAGTTCACCTACAGATGTTTGGGCTGCCGGATATAGTATTTATGTGCCACATTCAGAGATTTGGCATTATAATGGTAATACGTGGACTATGTTCACAGATATACAATACACATGGGTGCCAACATGTATGCATGGTTTTAGTGAAAATAACATTTGGATTGGTGGTACCGGCGGAAGAATATATCATTATGATGGAAAGTCATGGTTGGAAACATATAAATTTAATGATGATAGTCTAAACAATATGACCATAAAAAAAATATGGGGCAAATCAACCGATAATATTTATGCTGTAGGGGTTGCTTTTACGCTCAATAGCAATGTTGAAATGAGGAGTATGATTCTTCATTATAATGGCATTGCTTGGGAAGCAATTTATAAAAATAATTCATCAATCCAATATTTTACAATAAGAGAATATAATGGAAGTATTTATATGGTTGGCCAAACAACACAATTTACGGGAAATGATTATTACAAAATTTACAAATATTCAAATAATTCAATGAAAGAAATCTTTAGCGGGAAATTCAGTCAGTTTGATGGCTGCAATCTTGAAATTATTGGTGGTGAACTTTATTTTATGGTTGGAAAAAGCCTTATGAAATATAACAATACTACATTTACAGAGATATTAAAAGTTGATAGCGATAATTATACATCATATGCCTGTGGTAGAAATATAAAAGATATATTCTTTTTTGCTGATAATGGAATAATCCATTATAACGGAAATGATTATCAATATATATTTGAGTTTACACGAGATGAAATTATGTTATTTAGTAAACCAATTATCTTTGATAATGATATATTTATTACTGCGGTTGAGCTGAATGGCAACAAAAGTAGAATAATACATGGGCATTTACCAAATTAATAATTTATTAATTTGAACAAATATATAAAACAAATCAAAATAGGAGAAGGTATGAAAAAAGCAATTATTTATGGTATCAGTTTTTTTATGTTATCTATCAAGTAAATGTAAAAGGAGTTGGCAGTAAAACAGTAAGGATGAGTTTGGAAATTAGTGATAACCTTGATGCGGAATATTTTGTTGCAGATAGATTAACCGATGAAAATATACTTGAAAAAGCAAACATAAAGCAAGTGGAATTAACCGAAACGCTTGTAATTAAAGATTACGAATTATTCCAAAATTACCCTAATCCGTTTAATCCAAGTACAACAATATCTTTCCAAATGCCAAAAGACGGATTTGTAACATTAAAGATATATGATATACTTGGCAAGGAAGTTACAACATTAGTTAACGAATATAAAACAACCGGAAAATATAATGTACAGTTTAACGCCGCTAGTTTAGCAAGCGGAATGTACGTTTACCAAATAAAAGTCGGTGATTTTTCAAGCACCAAAAAATTAATGCTGATGAAATAAAATACATTAACAAACCTACTAAACAAAAACCTCTGCATAAAAACAGCGGTTTTTGTGTTTTAAATGGGCATTATCAAAAGTTTATATCGATTAAAAGGACATTGTGCTTCTCTGAAGCACAAGATTTTGAGGTGTTCCGATGTTGTAGATATAGAGTTTCTCCGAAATTCTAATTTGAAAAAAACCAAAATCCGTATATAGCGTTTATCATGTCACCTCTTCGAGGCTTTAATTTCTTTTTCTCTATCTTGCTACAATCCTCACGTCTTTTTAGGACTAAAGCAAAAAGAAATATTTAATAATTCACAAAAATGTTTCAACCCTGAAAGGGTGTAAGGATTGTAGGATAATTAAAAAACGAAAAAATAGAGCCCGGAACGGGTGAAATGATAATCCGGTTAAGTAATAATCTCCCAAATTGCGGTATGGTCAATTATTAGAACGCTGAAAACGCGGATTAGGCTCATTACCGCTGATTAAACCATTTTTAAAATCTGTGCACATCTGTTAAGAATGTGTTGTATAATAAGTTGAAACATGTTGAAATCTAAAATAATATGCAACCCACTACGGGGTTGTGGGGTGTTTTGGGGTTTTGCTGGTTACAAACATTCCTCTTCTACGAAGAGGGTATGATACCATAATTTTTAATTCTCAATTTTTAATTAAAATCATAAAAATCATAAAAATCATAACAATAATAAAAATCATGATTAAGATAATCTTTTAATTCATCATTCACCATTTATAATTCATAATTTTATTTTAATCGTATCGCCGCCGTCGGGGCTTTGTTGGTTGTTGGTTTTGTTTTGCTACAATCGTGTCGTCCCGTCAGGACTAAAACCTAAAAAAGCAAAAAACACAAATTATTAACTGTTTTCAAACCCTCTGCAGAGCAGAGGAATATTTGTAAACAAACACGCCCCCACACAAATAACGCCTACAGAGTAGGCGCACATCTTTTTGATATGATGAAAAATATGTTAAAAAAAACGATAAAAAATAATGGTAATTATAAAAATCTCACATATCATAGTTTACACAATCTTTTAATTCACCATTCATAATTTATAATTCACAATTGTCCTTTAATCATGGTTCGGATAATGGAATCATTTTTATCCCATTATTATGCTCACTAAGTAAAAAGTTAAAAGAATATGCAACTCCGCTGGAGTTGTGGGTTGTTTTGGGGGTTTTGCTGGTTACAAATAGGCCTCTTCTCCGAAGAGGGTATGATACCATAATTTTTAATTTTTAATTCTCAATTTTTAATTAAAATCATAACAATCTAAATTACAGCTCCTGCAATCCTTAAATTCATCATTCATAATTTAGAATTCACAATTGTCTTTTATCGTGGTAATCCTTCAATCATGTAAATCCTGGTTCAGACGATCTTTTATGCCTAAAACGTTATTTAAAAATTATATATTTTGATTTAAAAATAATTCTGGTTAAATTTCTTTGCTGACATCAAAAAAATTATGAATATTATTTTTTATAAAAATTACCGTTTAATGGGAGTTTACACATGAAAAAATATGTAATATCAATTGATCTTGGAGGAACAAAAATTCTTTCAGCGTTAATAAATACGGATAAAGAGATAATAAGCCGCGAAAAAGTACCCACAAATTTAAAACAGGGTAATGCTCAATTGATAAAAGATATTGTTGAATCGGTACACATGCTGCTTGAAAAAGCAGGAGTTGGAGAAGATGAAATATTATCAATATGTTTGGGAGTTCCGGGAACAGTTAACCCAACAAGCGGTGTTATAGGAAACGCACCAAATCTTGGAATTAAAAATTATAATATTAAAAAAGCATTACAAAAACATTTTCCAATTCCGGTTTTAATTGAAAACGATGTTAATTTAGGCGGAATGGGAATTAAAAAATACGAATTGCACGATTCCGTACATAACATGCTTGTTGTTTTTGTTGGTACCGGTATTGGCGGTGCATTGTTTTTTGACGGAAAAATGTACAGAGGTTCATCATGTTTTGCAGGTGAAATTGGGCACATGTTGGTAGGTTTGCAGGGATTTTTAGAAGCCGATAAAAAGAAATCAACATTTGAAGCACTTGCCAGCAGAACCGCAATTGTAAAAGCTATTAAAAAAGATATAAAAGCCGGAACAAAAAGTGTTTTAACCGAAATTTTAGGTAAAAAGAAAGAAATAAAAAGCAAAGCTTTAATGCAGGCATTAATTAAAAAAGATAAACTTGTTACCGCTCATATTACAAAAGCATCCAAAACAATTGGGACTGTTTTAGGCAGCGTAGTAACATTGTTAAATATTGATACAATTGTATTAGGCGGCGGTGTAATTGAAGCTATGGGTAAGTTTATGCTTCCTATTATTAAAGACACTTTTGCAAAAAGCGTATTACCCGAACCGGGTAAAATTGTTAAAATTACAGCCACAAAACTTGGTGATGACGCAGCTTTGTACGGCGGTTTAGCTTTGATGGAAGAATTTAAGGATACACTTACTTTAGAGTAAAGATTTTTCTATTTGTTCTAATTTATCGTTATGTTCTGTCCAAACAGAATATTTATCTTCAAGTTGTTTTTTAATATTTTCGTAATCCGATTTTTTTTCTTTAATTAAAACCGGATTAGAATAAACTTCAGGGGAAGTTAATTCTTTTTCAAGAGTTAACTTCTTTTCTTCAAACACACTAATTTCCTCTTCAATTTTACTTATTAAAGCAACCAAATCTTTTGTGGCTTTATATTTTTTTTGTCTCTGTTCGGCTTCAACCCGTTTAACATCCTTGCGGGTTACTTTTTTGTCATCCATATCATTTTTATTGTATGAAAAACTATCCGATTCAAGTAATTCCTTCCGCTTGTTAATATAATAATCAATGCCGCCATAATAAAGTTTTACTTCACCGTCACGTATATCAACCACTTTATTAACTATAGGTCTAATAAACTCAATATCGTGCGATACAATAATTAAAGTGCCCGAAAAATTCATTAAAGCATCCTGCAAAACAATTTTGGAGTTAATATCCAAATGGTTTGTAGGTTCATCCAATACAACCAAATTTGCCCGAGTCAGCAATAATTTAGCAAGGGCAACACGACTTTTTTCACCGCCTGAAAGTACAGAAACTTTTTTAAATACGTCATCATCGCTAAATAAAAATGATCCTGCAAGACTCCGCAATTGGGCAGGAGAGTATTCGTCACCGCAATCGGTTAAAGTATCTAAAATATCTTTTTCCAAATCAAGTTCGGCAGTTATTTCCTGTGCGTAATACGAAATAGATGTGTTATAACCTATTATATAGTCACCCTGTGACTGTAAAATTTTACCGGCTATTATTTTAGCCAAAGTGGTTTTGCCGGCACCATTAGGGCCTAAAAACGCAATTTTATCGCCACGTTCAAATGACATATTAACGTTAGAAAAGATTACATTTTTGTCGTATGTTTTGCCTATATTTATTAGTTCAACAGGAACTGCTCCGCTTTGAGGAGGTTCAGGAAAACGGATTTTGATTGTTTCGCTATATTCCGGCAAATCAATTCGGTCAATTTTATCAAGTAACTTTATTCTGCTTTGAACCTGACGTGCTTTAGTGGCTTTATATCTGAACCGTTCAATAAACTTTTCTATTTCATTTATTTGTTTTTGCTGGTTTTTAAATTGACTGTTTAACATAATATCGCGTTCATCTTTGAACTTAATATAAGCGTCATAATTACCATTAAAAAAAGTCAATTTTCTATTAAATATTTCAAGAGTTTTATTGGTTATTGCATTTACAAAAAACTTATCGTGCGATACAACAATTATTGATCCCTTATATGCTTTTAAAAAATCGATTAACCATTGCAGCGAATCAATATCAAGGTGGTTGGTAGGTTCATCCAAAAGAATTAAATCGGGATCGCTTAATAAAATTTTGGCCAGTTCAATACGCATCTGCCAGCCGCCTGAAAAAGTATCAACGTACTTTTCAAACTCCTGTTCCCTGAAACCAAGCCCTATTAATACTTTTTCAATTCTTGAATCTATAGTATAATAATCAATATGTTCTTTATGCAGATGAACTTCACCTAGCTCTTCAACTAATTTTTCTCTTTCTTCATCGGTTATATCGGGATTATTTAACTCTTGAGTAATAAACTCTTCTTTATCGGCAATTTCATTTAAATTTGGCAGAGCAGTTTTAACTTCGTTAAATAATGTTTTACCGGATGCAGATAAAAACTCCTGCGGTAAATATTTAATTTTAATTCCTTTTTGCTTAACAATACTGCCGGTTTCGGGTTGTTCAAGTCCATAAAGAAGTTTAAGCAAAGTTGATTTGCCGCTTCCGTTTGAACCAACAAGAGAAATTTTATCGAACTTATTTATTTTTAAATTAACACTTTCAAATAAAGGGGTGCCGGAAAACTGAATGGATAAATTATAAATATCAATCATAAACTATAAAAACCTGTTATTTTCTTAAAACTGCAACTTTTTGTACTTTTACGTTATTGGCTTCACTATCGTAAGCCGTAATTAAATATATTCCCGATGCAACATATTTTCCTTCTAAATCTTTTCCGTCCCAAAATGCTATTTTGCCGCCCGGTGATGCGAATTCGTTAACCAATATACCCGAAAGAGTAAAAATTTTAATACTGGCATCTTTTACCAAACCGTCAATAGTAAGTTTAATATCCCCACCATCCGTAAGGTTAAAAGGATTTGGGTAAACAAAAAGTTCGCTGAATGACTCAACAGGTTCAATTGCTGTTGTATATAAAGAAGAAAGACCGTAATCTGTTCCAATATAAACAATTCCGTTTTTATTGTCAAAAGCAATTGACTTAATATCATCGGTTGGGAGAGGGCTGTTTTTGCTATCGTATTGCGCAATTAATGTTGAGCCGTCGGAAGAAAGTAAAAATACACCTTGTTTAGTACCAACCCATTTCCTGTCTAAAGGATCAACCGCAACACAAACTACAGACTGTTGGCGCAGTGGGAAAACACTTGTAATACCAACCTTTGGGTTTGCCGGATTGCTTATTATGTTTGCCCCTAATATTGTGCCTACCCATATTTCACCTCTGTTATCAACTGTAATACAATTAATAGAATTGCTGTTTAAGCCGTCTGTTTCTTTTATAGTACCCCACACATCATCCGAAGTTATTGAAAAAGTATTATTTTCGTTAAAATAATATAACCCGGATTGACTGGTTACTATAGCAAACCATTTTGTGTTATATTGGTCAATAGCCAAGTTTAGGAAAGTAGCATCAGATGATAAACTTGAATACTTGAAATCAAAATGATACCATGTGCTGTCGGAAGTTAATAAACTTAATGGTCTTTTATTAGCCGACCAATAATTTAATATCCATGTATTATTATTAATGTCGGTTTTAATATCACCTGCTACTAAAAATGTTGGATCAGTTGGAATACCAACCATATTAGTATTTGAAGCAGTATAAGTATTAAATGAATTGTTTTCTATTTTTGTAAATCCGCGTCCCCAATTACAACCGTAAATAGTACTGTTAGAAGCATAAATTTTAAAATAATCATTAATTATAATTGCAGAAGTGTTGTTTTTATTATAAGTCTGCCAATTGATTCCGTCATATTTTAATATTCCAACACCATAACCATCCCTTCCTGTTGCTGCCCATAAATTTCCGTCAGCATCAACAGTTACACTTTGAAAGCTGTTATTAAAAGGACCGTTGGGGAAAATATTTTTTATAACTCCACTCTTAAGAGAAAGTAATCCGTTGGAACTTGAAAAATAGAAGTTGTTATTATTGTCTATATCAAATGTTCTAAAAATATAATTGGAAGTTGAAAAATATAAAGAACTTCCTATATTATCTATTTTAAGCACGGAATTTGCGGTTAAAGAGTACAAATATCCATCTTTAATCATAATATCCAATATACTTGTTCCTTCATAAGCATAAGGAATAAGCATATTGTTTTCCAATTTGAATAATCCTTTATTTGTTGCGGTTAAAAGCATATTGTTAAAAAATACAACTTTAGTAATTGAAGTTACTGAATATGAGGATTGAAAAGTATAAACATCCCAAGATTCGGGAGCCGATAAATTTGTAGCACCTATTTTTTGAACCGCTATTCCTGTTTGAGCGGCTGCATATAACCTGCTGCCAACTGTAAAACTATTAATTTTAGTTTCAGCTGTAAAAGTGCCAAATTTAATAATTGTTTCAATAAAAAAGTAATTTTGACTATTAATTAAAGAAACACCAAAATCGGTGGAAGCAAAAATTGTGTCGTTTTGGCAGGTTAGATGATTAATTTGCTTTTTACTTTTATCCGAATTATAAATATCCAATATTATTTTAATATTTCCGGTTGACGGATCATAAACGTTTATTGTACCGTTTTGTGTCCCAATCCATATCTTATCTTGGTTATCAATAGCTAAAGCAGTAATGGTTTGACTGCTTAATCCTTCAGATTTAGTTAATTTAGTAAAAGACGAATCAATAGTATTAAAACCAAATAAACCGCCATCAGTAGCGCACCACACAATATTGTCTTTGGATTTGACAGAGTTGATGTTTTTCATAGATGTGAAGTTTTTCCAATCGCCAATTTGTTGAGCAATTAAATTAGCTGAAACCAATAAACATAATAAAAATAACTTTTTCATTTGCTTCCAAAATAAATGAGTATTCTTTATACTTAAATTTACGACTTTTTTTTGAAATGATTTTTAAAAAGTAAGGGGCAAAAAGCAGAACTTTAAATAAAATGATGATTTTTATTCAAAAATCGGCAATCCTGCGGAAACGGCATAAATATTTTTTGCACCTGCCAGCTTTAGCACTTTGGCACATTCACTTATAGTAGCTCCTGTGGTAATAACATCATCAACCAGTAGAATTGATTTACCGGTTATCTTATCTTTTTTATTTACTTGAAATGCCCCATCAACATTTTCCTTGCGCTGCTGTAAATTATAAAAAGTTTGAGTTTCTTTATGTTTAATTCGAACTACAGCCGAAGTACAAACAGGGGAGCTGATTTTTTTAGAAATACTTTTTGCAATGTAATAGGCCTGATTATATCCGCGTGTAGTTTTTTTTATGGGATGCAGCGGAAGTGGAATAATAATATCAAGTTGTAAGTCTTTGAACTTGTGATAATAATAGTCGACAATTTGGTTCCCTAAAAATAACCCAATGCGATAATTATTTTTATATTTTAAGGTATGTATTAACGACTTGAATACCCCATTTTTTTCAAAAAGGTATAATGAAAAAAAATCATCAACAAAATTATCATCTTTAAATTTACGGTTAAACTCATTTTTTAAAAATTCGGATTTAACAATGGTTAAATGGGGTAAACATGTTTGACACAATAAATGTTCATTTACTGTCAATTTGTTTGAACAAAAAAGACAAAAACGAGGTAATAAAAAATCACAAAACAAGGTCGCGGTTTTGTACATATTTATTATTTTATACCAAGATTTTTTAAGGCTACTCCTAATTTTTTATCGTTAAAAATTTGATGATTATGAAACCATACATGAAAAGAATTAAAAAAATCGTTTGTAACATCTTTTTGATTCCTTTTCAAAGCTTCATTAAATTTAATAACCTTATCCAAATACCTGTCATGTTCCAATTTGTGAGTTATATCCATTATCTTATTATCTTTCATAAAATTATTTTCAGTTTCAAAATGAATTCTCATAAGATTTACAATTTGATCCATAATACTTTTCATTTCATTTGTGCGGTTCGTGTTTAACGTTTCGTATAACTGATTAACTAATTCAAAAAGCCCTAAATGTTGGTCATCTAAAATTTGGATACCAAGCAAGTCGTCTGAAGTCCATTTTAAAAAACTCATACAATACTCCGAAAAAAAAGTTTAATAAATAACATTAATAAAAAGCGACTATGAAGTCCATTTAATAAGATACAAAATTTCTAATGATTAAATCAACTAAAATCTATAATAAACCGGCTTTTTTCCTAAAAAACCACTCAATAGTAAAAATTAATATTATAAATATTAAAATAATTTCTTCAGACCAGAGTTTTATTTCGTCAGAAGTATATAAGTATTTTTTTACTTTATTATATTTCCCATTTACGATATTAATTAATTCCCTTGAATTATTAATTGTAATCATTTTGCCGTTTGTTAAACCCGCGTACGATAAAAGGAGATTTGTATTCTGTTGAAGGTTGATTTTTTCGATGTTTAATTCGCCAACAGAAAATCTGCCGTTGTCTTTGCCTATTGATAAATTATTAATTTTGCCAAATGCTTCAAACATATAATTGCCTGCGCTATTTGTTTGCAGTTCGGCTTCGTATAATCCATTACCAACCGACTGCATCAAAACTTGGTAATTATTTTTGTCGGATTTTACTTTTATTTCAATTTCGGCATCTTCAATAGGATTAAATGCATTATCATAAGCTGAGCCAATAAATTCAACAGTTTCACCAAGAGCAAAAATCTTTTTAATTGTTTTTACGTTTAATTGTTTTTGATCGTATTGAACATTAAGCCATTTAACTGACGAAGAAAAAAAACGATCAAAAAGTTCACATGTCTTATCGCTAATTTGTAATTTCCATTTCCAAATATCGCCGGATAAAATTGCAATTGAACGATTTTTACCAACAGTGCGGGATAAAATTAATGGTATTTCGGATGGAATATTTTGAACTTTTGATTTTGCAATGATTTCCGATTCGGGTTTCGAAATTAATTCCGATGCGGTACGATATACAGGGGGCAGATTATTCCATATTTCAATCGGTTTGGTGGAGTTATTTGCCAATAACGGACTGTTTTGGTTAATAATATTTGGTTGTACCAATAATTTACCCGTGGTTTCTTTTTTAATAATAAAAGGTAAGTTATTTTCTAACAATTTAAGTTTCCCAAAATCAACACCGTCCGAAAGAATAATAAAAAGCGGTTTCCCTTTTTCAATAGCCGATGATACTTTAGTAATAAGTTCTTTTGAGGTAACCCGAGAAGGAAAACCAACAAGAAATATTATATTACAGCTATCAATACTTTTATAAACATTATTGCCGCCCAAAAACTCGTTTTCGGAAATTTGCTGAACAAGTTTAGTATCAAAATTGCTATCAAGCTTAAGCGAGTTAACAATAAAGGAAACATCGGGAGAAGCTGATGCGGATAATACTAAAACTTTTAACTTGCTGTCTAATACTTTTACATAAGAAATTAATTTATTATTAAATAAATTTTTATCTTCTTTTAATTTAGATAAAGAAAAAGATAATTTCCTTTCTCCTGCAAATTTAGGAAGGTATTCAAAAGATACTTTATCAATTCCACTTTGCGAAAGGGTAATATTTTGCGAAGATACAAGAGATAAATCATCGTAAAAGGAAATTGTAACAGGTTGATTTTGTAGTTTGTTGTTATTTATAACAACTTCAATATTACTCTTCTTCCCGGTATATAAGTATTCATTGGTGTTTAATTTTTCAATAAATACATCCTTGTGGGTAGAAGAATCACCTAGGGGAATAGTGTAAATTGGAGCATCTAGTTTATCGAGCGAGTTTATTGGATTAATACCATCGGTAATTATCCCATCACTAATAATAGTAATTGAAGAAATATTAGTATTCTGATTTTTTATGTTTTGTATAACATCATTTAAATTTGTTACATGTTCATTAAAATTTAGATTTTTTACTTCATTTAACTTTACTTCTTTACCAAACGAATAAAGTTTTGTTGAACCGTTAAATCCGGATTCTATTGAACTAATAAAATCCTTAACTTTATCTGAAGTTTTTGCGCTGTCTTTGTATACAATTGAATTGGAATTATCAACAAAAATAAGATTTACGGGTTTAATTTCGTTTTTAAATTTTATTGAAAATAGAGGTTCAAAAATCAAAAAGAAAATTAAAACCAAAGCTAAAGCACGCAGCAAAAATAAAAATATTTTTAAGGATTTTGATATATTGGGAATAGTATATTTATATGAATAGAACGAATATGCCAATAAAATAATAATCCCTATTATAAGGAAAAATAAATTATAACTTAACGATACGGAAATATTGTCAATCCCAAACATTAAATTAAAGATTCCAATTTTGCATTGATTCAAAAGTTTTATAATCGGTTAAATCGAAGTGAATAGGAGTAACTGAAACAAAATTATCCATTATTGCACGCTGGTCTCTATCGCTGTCATCATCGGAATTAACCAAACTTCCGGTTAGCCAATAATAATCGTTGCCATAAGGATCAACACGTTTTTCGTAAATATCATCCCACTTGGAAAGGCCCTGTTTGGTTACTTTAATTCCTTTTATCTCATCTTCGGGCAAATTTGGAACGTTAACATTTAACATAGTACCTTTTGGAAGTCCATGTTCCTTTACTTGAAGTGCTATTTTTTTTGCAATTTGAGCAGCAAATGTAAAATCTTTAACATCATGACTGGTAATGGAAACAGCTATTGCAGGAACTTCCATAATAGCAGCTTCACGGGCAGCCGAAACAGTACCTGAATAAATAATATTAATTGCGGTGTTTGAACCATGATTTATCCCTGAAACAACAATGTCGGGTAATTCCTGCATGATATTTCTAATTCCCATTTTAATACAATCGGCTGGAGTACCGTCAACTGCATAACCGAATAATTTACCTCCTCTTATATGTTTTGTTACACGAAGAGGAATTTTCATTGTTATAGCATGTCCAACTGCACTTTGTTCCGTTAAAGGGGCAACTACTATTACTTCACCAATTTCGCGCAAAGCTTCAACTAAAGCATAAATACCTTTTGAATAAATGCCATCATCATTACAAACAAGAATTTTCAAATTTTTGCCTCTTTATTTATTTAAACATTTTGTATATTATTTTTAAAACAAATATAAAATGTACCATTTTTTATTATAATTTGGAATGGTAAAATTATTTTTTAAAAATGAATTATTATGAAATTACTTTATAAATTTTGTAAATTAACCAACTGTATTAAATATTTTATTAAATTATTTAAAGTCAAATAACAAATAAATATTGTATAAGCACACTCTAAGTAATTTTTGGCGGTGAATTTAAAATTTTTGTAAAAAGCAGAAAAAATAGACAAACTAAAGAAATTATAAAATAAAATAAATTTCAAAAAATATCCTTAGGTAAAAATGAATAAATTATTTTTTATTTTAGCTGTGTTTTTATTTACATCGGCAATTTTTTGTCAAGAAGAGAATACTAGTCCAATTGACATTTATGTGGTTGATTCTTATGTTACACAAGAAGTACCATATAGTTTAATTCTTTCATTTTTTACCAGTGATAGCGTTACATCAACAGTTTTAATTGACAATAAGTATGCTTTACCAATTTCAACGCAATTATCGGATAATCATAAAATATCAATAGATTTATCAAAATATACATTTGATTCAAATTATGTTCGTTATGTAATAAAAGTCAAAGATAAAAGCGGAAATGAATCTGTTAGTGAAATGTATGAGGCGGCAATGCCCTTTACAGGGGAAATAAAAAGTGATTCGAAAAGTAATTTATTTGAAATTTGCTGTTTTGGCGGGATAATTTTTGGACTTCCCGAACCAACTTTAGTAATAAAGGATAAAGAAACATTTTTTGCGCTTAAAAAAGAAATACCTTTGTTTTCATTTTATTCGGGTGGTTATAATTATCCATTGTCTTATTTTGATATTGAATATGAATATATTTTTAAACAAAAAATGAATCTGTTACGATTTGGATATAAACACATAATCCAAATACCGGTATTAGAATATATTTCTCCCGGAATTAGCGGTTTTACTAATTTTAATGGCGGAAACGGAATAAGTCCCGAATTTTCAGTTGGTTTGTTCAAAATCTACAATGTCTTTACATTAAATATTAAATATAGATATAATATTAAATTTAATGATAATAAATTTAATTATCATGAATGTTCAATTGGATTATATTCAAACTTCTTTTCAATAAATTTTTAGAATAAAATAAAAAACATGATGATCTTGTGTTTTAACATCCTGATTGTTTTGTTTTTGTGTAAATTAAAAATTAATGACAAAATTAATAAATATAGAACAAGTTACCTTATCTGTAAGTGAAATTACTAACAGCATAAAATATACCCTTGAAACAAACTTTGATTCAGTACGAGTTGTAGGTGAAATTTCCAATTTTAAACCTCATTTTTCTTCAGGTCATTGGTATTTTACGCTTAAGGATGATAAAGCTCAAATAAATTGTACAATGTGGTCATCAATGAATTCAAGAGTATTTTTTAAGCCCATTGATGGCATGAAAGTAATTTTACATGGCAAAATTAGTTTATATCCACCTCGCGGTACTTATCAATTAGATGCAAAAATAATGCTGCCCGCCGGTGAAGGGGAATTACAGGCTGCATTTGAAAAATTAAAAAAGAAATTGGAAGCCGAAGGTTTATTTGATGTAGTAAATAAAAAAGAGATACCTCGTTTTCCTGTTAAAATTGGAATTGTAACTGCTGTTGATAGTGCTGCCATGAAAGATATGGTCCGTGCAGCTACAAGAAGATATCCTTTGGCCGAATTAGTTGTTATTCCAACCAGAGTTCAGGGTACCGGGGCAGCTGAGGAAATAGTCCAGTCGATTAAACAGTTTAATAAGCGGGATGATATTGATGTAATAATTGTTGCGCGTGGCGGCGGATCGATTGAAGATTTATGGGCTTTTAATGAAGAAATAGTTGCCAGAGCTGTTTTTGAATCGAATATACCAATAATTAGTGGAGTTGGGCACGAAATTGATTATACAATAACAGATTTTACGGCTGATTTAAGAGCATCAACTCCAACTGCAGCAATGGAGCTTGCAACCCCAAATAAAGAGGATATTTTTGCATTTTTGGATCAATTTGTTGATAATTCGGAAACGAATTTATTAAATAAAATAAATGATTTAAAAGAGGAAGTGGAATCTTTAATAGATTCGTATGGTTTTAGAATAATTAAAGATAATATACAAAATCATTATCAATTTATTGATAATATGATTTATAAAATGAATAATAGTATTGAAAATAAAATTAATAACACAAAAACCATTGTATTATTAATAGAAAAAGGCTTAAAATTAAATAATCTTGATGAGATATTGAAAAAAGGATTTACGTTAATTAGTCAAAATGGTAAATTAGTAGACCGACTAAAAAACTTTAATGACAAAAGCAGTTTTTTAATTAAATTTTATGACGGTGAAAAAGAGATTAAATAGAATGGAAAAAGAAAAAACAAAATCGTTTGAAGATTTATTAAAAAGACTTCAGAAAATTTCCGACTTGCTGGATAGTAACACAATAGGACTTGAAGAATCGGTAAAACTTTATGAAGAAGGAGTTTTATTAACTAAGTTGTGTTATGAAAAATTAAGTGAAGCTTCTATTAAAGTTACCGAATTAAAAGGTGATCTGGAAAGAAGTATTAAAATAGATGTTCAACAAGATTGATTCTTAAGGACAATGATGGAAAACAATTCAAAGTATAAAATATTATCAAGTGTCAACTACCCTAAAGATTTAAAAAATTTATCCGCAGCTGAACTCAAAACATTATGTGATGATATTAGAGAATACATGATTGATGTAATTTCTACAGTAGGAGGTCATTTTGGCGGTGGACTTGGTGCAGTTGAACTTACTGTAGCATTAAATAAGGTTTTTGATACTCCCAGGGATTGTGTTGTTTGGGATACCGGACATCAAGCATATCCGCATAAAATTTTGACCGGACGAAAAGAACAATTAAATACAATTAGACAGCTGCACGGCATAAGCGGATTTTTAAAAAGGACCGAAAGCGAATATGATGCTTTTGGAGCAGGGCATGCCTCAACTTCAATTTCTGCCGCTCTGGGTATTTCCATTGCAAACCGGTTAAATAAAGAACCCCGCAAGGTAGTTGCTGTAATTGGCGATGGTGCAATGACAGGAGGAATGGCTTATGAAGCTATGAATAATTCAGGTGTGTTAAAAAGCAATTTGATTGTTGTACTTAACGATAATCAAATGTCTATTGCTCCTAACGTTTGGCAGATTTCAAATTATTTTACCGATATGATTTCGCATCCCGAATACAACAGATTTAAAGGAGCCGTATGGGATTTAACCGGAAAGCTTGATAACTTTGGTGATAGATTACGCAAAGTTGCATCAAGATTGGAATCGGGAATTAAATCGATTATTACACCTGGAATGTTATTTGAAGCATTAGGATTTAGATATTTTGGCCCGGTTAACGGAAATAATGTCGCTCAGCTTGTAAAATTATTTGAACAGGTAAAAACATTAAACGGTCCAATACTTGTACATATTTTAACCGAAAAAGGGAAGGGATATAAACCGGCGGAAGAGGACGAACAACGTCTTCATGCTTCAACTCCTTTTAACAAAATTACCGGAAAAGCAATTAAAACCGGAAACGGAAAACCTTCGTATACTTCTATTTTTGGAAAAGCATTAGTTGAAATTGTTAAAGATAATAAAAAAGTAGTTGGTGTAACAGCCGCTATGCCGGACGGAACAGGCCTAAATTATTTACAAAAAGAATTTCCGGAAAATTATTTTGATGTTGGAATAGCCGAAGAACACGCAGTTACGTTTTCCGCCGGTATGGCAACCAAAGGAATAATTCCGGTAGTTGCAATTTATTCCACATTTATGCAGCGCGCATTTGATCAGATTGTACATGATGTAAGTTTACAAAACTTACATGTTGTATTTGTAATGGATAGAGCCGGATTGGTTGGCGCTGACGGCCCAACACATCATGGAGCTTTTGATATTTCATTTTTGCGGATGATTCCCGGTATGGTAATTATGGCGCCAAAGGATGAAGCCGAATTAAGAAATATGCTTTATACGGCGGTAAATTATAAAATTGGGCCTATTTCAATACGATATCCGAGAGGAAGTGCTTTAGGTGTTGAACTTAAAGAAGGCTTTGAAGAATATGAAATTGGAAAAGCTGAAGTGATATCTGAAGGAAAAGACGTTGTTTTATTATCTATTGGTACAATGACCGAATTTGCAACAAAGGCTGCGGAAGTATTAAATGAACTTGGAATAAGTGCCGGTGTTGTTAATATGCGTTTTGCAAAACCGATTGATACTGAAATTTTGGACCAATTAGCTTTAAAAGGTACAAAAATTGTAACCATTGAAGAAAATGCATTAATTGGCGGGTTTGGTTCAGGTGTTATTGAATATTGTGTTGAAAAAAATTACAAAAACGATATATTACGTATAGGGTTACCGGATAATTTTGTTGATCATGGTACTCAGGCTGAATTGTATAACATCTTAAAAATTGATTCGGCAGGAATTGTAGAAAGAGTATTACATTTTGTACAAAGCAATAAGGAATCAGTTTTATTGTAATTGTTAACAAAAACTTAATATTGAAATTATTTGTTAATAGATATTATTGTAATAGATTTTTGATATATTATCTTTTTTGGTGTATTTTTAATTGTTGGAATAATCTGTACGTGTTAATGCAGTTTGGCTTTTTTTATGATTAGATAATGAAGATACTTAAATTTATTTAAATTAAAATTTTTAAAATTAACTAACCTAAAAGTATGAAAACAAAAGTACTGATTGTTGATGATGAAAAAGATATTATTGAAATTCTTCAATATAATCTTGAAAATGAAGGTTTTGAAGTTGTAACTGCTTATGATGGTGTGGATGCCATTAATAAATTAGATCAAAAACCTGATTTAATTATCCTTGATATTATGATGCCCAAAATGGATGGTTTTCAAACCTGCCAAAAAATACGTCAAACAAAAGGTTTTGAAACAACGCCTATCATCTTTTTAACCGCAAAATCGGGTGAAATTGATGAAATTAAAGGATTAAATCTTGGCGCGGATGATTATATCCAAAAACCTATCTCGCCAAAACTTATTATTGCCCGTGTAAATTCGAATTTAAGAAAAGGTGATTTATCCAAATCGATCGGCGGAAAATCGAACACAATTTCTATTGGGCCAATTGAAATTGATAAAGAAAAATATACAATCCTTGTTGATAAAAAAAATATTATTTTTCCTAAAAAGGAATTTGAAATATTATCATATTTAGCTGTAAATCCGGGAAAAGTTTTCCCTCGTGAACAAATATTATCGGATGTTTGGGGAAATGATATTTATGTTGTTGAACGTACAATAGATGTTCATGTTCGTAAAATAAGAGAAAAATTAGGCGAATATGCCGATTTAATTGAAACTGTAAAAGGTGTGGGATATAGATTCAAAAACATGGAGTAAATTCAAAGAGAATATTTCTTTTGCAAAAGTTTATTTTAGAGAAGTCTTTTTTTTGAGTTTTGGCTGTTATATATTGTTTATTTTATTCTTTGCTGTTTCCTTCGGCAAAGCACTGCTGGTTATTCCCTTTTTAGTATTATTATCTTTTGTAACGTTAAATTATCTGGGTAAACATCGTCATACCGAATTAAGCACTATTAAAAGTATTATTAACAGAATAAGGGAAAACGAATTTGCATCTCCCGATGAAATAATATTAAGTAAGTATTTAGTTGAACTTGAAGGCGAAATAAAATCGATGTTTTTGCGGACTCAAAACGATATATTAAATTTAAAGAAACTTGAACAGGTGAGGACTGAATTTTTAGGTAATGTATCTCACGAACTTCGTACTCCTATTTTTGCTATTCAAGGATACATTGAAACGCTTATAAATGGTGCAATAAACGATAATAGGGTAAATACAAGTTTTTTGGAAAAAGCCGGATTACATACACAAAATCTAAATAACCTGCTTAACGATTTAATTGATATTTCAATGATTGAATCCGGTCAAATGAAGATGAGTTTTAGATATTTCAATATCTCGGAATTTGTTGAACAACTGATTACTGAATTTAAACCTATTGCCGAAGAAAAGGGACTAGAGCTTAAACTTAGTTCAATAAAACCAAATTTACAGTTATATGGTGATAAAAACAGACTAAAACAGGTTTTTGTTAACCTAGTACAAAATGCTATTAAATACACGGAAGAAGGCAGAGTTGAAATAGTTATCTCGGAAGAAGGGAAGTTTGGGCGAATAACTGTTCGTGATACAGGTTATGGAATACCGGAAGCAGATTTGGATAGGATTTTTGAAAGATTTTACAGGGTAGATAAAGATAGAAGCAGGGCAGTTGGCGGTACAGGTCTTGGGTTGGCTATTGTTAAACATATATTGGAAGCTCACAATTCCAAGATAGAAGTGAAAAGTATCTTAGGATTAGGGAGTGAATTTTCATTTAAATTGAAAAAATAACAAAAAAAAGAATTTAAGTTTAATAAAAATGTTGACTTAGTCGAAATTTATTTATATTTTTACTGTTCTTATTTAAGTTAGTGTTGGAGGAATAGATGTTTGCAATTGTGAATATTGCAGGACAACAGTTAAAAGTTGAAGAAAACAAAAAGTATTACGTTCACAGATTAAAAAATGAACTAAATACTGATGTGGTTTTTGATAAAGTTTTAATTTTATCAGATGGAGAAGAAACTAAAGTTGGTGCACCAACCGTTGAAGGTGTCACAGTTTCTGCAAAAGTAATTGAACACTTGAAAGACGATAAAGTTATTGTTTTCAAGAAAAAAAGAAGAAAATCTTATAGAGTTAAAAATGGTCACAGAGAATTTTTAACTAAGATTGAAGTAACTAAGATTGGATAATTTTCGGAGGTAATAAATGGCTCATAAAAAAGGTCAAGGATCATCACGAAACGGACGTGATAGTAATCCGCAATATTTAGGTGTAAAACGTTTTGGTGGCGAAACTGTTACAGCCGGTTCAATTTTAGTTCGTCAAAAAGGAACTAAATTTCACCCGGGCAATAACGTTTCTAAAGGAAAAGACGACACTTTATTTGCTCTGGTTGATGGCGTTGTAAAGTTTGAATATAAGAAAAACGATAGAAAATTTATTAGTATTTATAGCAACTAATTTTTTTTGTAAAGTTTGTTTTTTTTGAAAGGGGACCCTCTTGGTTCCCTTTTTTATTTTTAAAACGGTTGATGGGCAGAATTATAATCTTGATTTGCTTCTTTAGTTAATGATAATTCAATTGTTTATTCAAAATTTCTTTTCTTTGGTTAAAAATCAAATCATAGAACGCTGATACAGCTGATTTAACTGATTTACGCAGATTGTTATTTTTGGATTTGACCAAGTACATTTCCCCTAATAATCTGAAGGTTTTAAATTGTTGGGCGCGATTTAGAGATTGTGTTAAAAAAGGGAACACCTATATAACGATTGCTGTTTTGATATAACAGATAATGTCACCCCTCCAGGGTTCTACGGCTATTTTTCTGCTAATGTTACAATAATGTCATCCCTTCAGGATTAATTAAGGATGTACAAAATATTATAATACAATTAGTTGCGGTTTATTTGCGCAAGAGCATTTCAGTTAAGTGCAATGTCTGTAATCATATGAAACCCTACCAACTACCAGCACGGCAGGGCCGTGCCACCCTTAAATCTATTATTCCCCTGTTTTTACACAATCTGTGAAGCTTGCGCTACAATTAAAAGTAGTTGCAATGTTGACGGAATACATCCTTTATTAATACTTGTTCACCTGTTTTAATTAAAAATTGAGAATTTAGAATAAAAATTTCCAATCTGTGGTCATCAGTCTAATCTGTGTCATCTGTGTTCAAATGGCTTAAGTCTAATTTTGCAGTTTAAGCGGATCTGATCTGAAATTTATTTTAATTGTGGACATATATAGAGGTTCTAAATTTGGAAGGCTATATTAATTGTTAACCAGGCGTAATTAAGGCCGGAAATGGGTTCCGTTGGGGCTTATAAGCTATTATAATTGTAATAATTAACAAAAACTACAAAATTATTTTTAATATTTATATTGATACATACAAAAAACCCCTTAAGTATTATAAGGGGTTCCTTTGGAAAATTTTGATTAGAATTTATTATTTGGTTGTTTGCGGATTAAACTTGCGGTCAACAAAATACGAAAGAACAAATCCAATACCTGTTAATACAAAAAGGAAAAAAGGAACTGAAGCATCTAATTCGTAAACATCATCGCAATAAATGCCAAGACCAAGTCCTATTCCAAAAAATATACATACTATACCAATTTTAAGCATAAGTGTCGGACTTCTTTTTGATTTTAATAATTCCAACATTTGTTCTGGGCTTAACCCTTTTTCCAGCATAATTTGTTTTTCTTTGAATCTAAAATATATCCAAGTACAAATTACTAAGCCGGATACTAAAAATAATATTATGGGTACAAATATTTCGTCTTGCATTTTATCTCTCCTAAATGTTATCGTTTATTTAATAGTTGAGACATTAAAACAAATTTAAAGGTTACACAAAAACAAAATATTTTTTTTATTATATTATTGTAACCATTTTAAAAAATGGGAAGTCTAATTAGTATGATAAAAAAGATACCTGACATAGAAATTATTAATAGTATTCAGCATGGAAACAAAGAGGATTTTCGTCTTCTTGTTGACCGGTATAAAGACAGGGCTTTTTCGATGCTTAAAAGAATGCTAAAAAACGAAATGGAAGCTGAAGAAGTTTTGCAGGATTCATTTATTAAAGCTTTTAACTCCATACCAAATTTCCGCGGGGATGCAAAATTTTCTACTTGGTTTTATAAAATTGTTTATAATACTTGTTTAACTGTTTTATCAAATCAAAAGAGGAAAAAGGATATTGAATTTATTTCTATTGATGAAGAATTTGAAATTGGTGCGTATGATAATAAAATATATGCTCAGGCGGAAAATGGAAACGAATATCTATATAAACTAATTGATAAACTTCCTATACGATATAGTTTAATAATTATTTTATTTTATATTGATAATTTGAGTATTAATGAAATAAGCAATATTTTAGATGTTAGTATTGTAAATGTTAAAGTAATTTTATTTAGAGCCAGAAATGAATTAAAAGACCTTATGATTAAACACAATTATCAAAAGGAGTACAATTAAAATGAAAAAAGATGATTTAATAAATAAATATATTGATGGTGAAATTTCCGATCCCGAATTAAAGGAACTTAATTTATTGATTGATAAAGATCCTTTTGTGTTGGAAGAAATAAAAACCATGAAATTATTAGAGACTAAATTTAAGCAAATAAAAATTGATGAAGCTCCGGCCGGATTTACAGATAAATTAATGAGTACGGTTTTAAAAGCCAAAAACAATAATATTGATAAGTTTTATTTTGCAATAATTTCAATTTTTGCAGTTATGATTTTAGGGATAGTAATTTATTTATCAATTTCGGTTACTCCAGGCGGATCGGAAAGTTCTTTAGCTAGCAAATCTGTTAATTGGTTAAATAATATTAACTTTGACAAAATTACAAGGTATTTGAAAAACAGTGATTTTGTTTTGGTAAGTTCAATGTTATCGATATTAATTTTAATCAGTTCTTATTTTATTCAACAAAATTTCAGAAACTTTAAGAGAATTGTAAATTCAGCAGGGCATAAATAGAAAGTTTTAACACCTGTCAAAAATAATTACAAAACCACACCAAACATAGTGCCCAATATGGGTAAAATTTCTTAATTTGCATAATAATGTTACATCTGCCGATCTTGAAAAACAGAAAAATATTTGACGGTTTAGCGGGATAAAAAGGTTGTGTGAAAATTGGGGATAAATAGATAAGATTTTTTGTTTTAATACAACATATAATGTCACCCTTTCAGGGTTCTGCTGCTGTTTCTCTGCTTTTGCTACAATAATGTCATCCCTTCAGGATTATATATTTATATATAACATATTATAATACAATCAATTACTGTTTGTTTGCTCACTCAGGGGCACCTCCGCGAAGTGCAATGTCTGTAAAAACATGGAACCCTGCCAACGACCAGCACGGCAGAGCCGTGCCACCTTTTGACCCAACATTCCCCAATTTTCACACAGCCTGTTTATATCTGCTTGGTATTAAATGTACCACTACTTTTTATTATAATTCACCATTAATAGTTGATAATTTGTTGAAGAACCAATTTAAAACAAAAAAGCCGATTCAAATGAACCGGCTTTTTTGTTAAATATGAAATTAATATTATTTCATTAAAGTCATTTTTTTAGTAGCTGTAAAGTTTTTACCATTAACGCCATTAGCTTCAATTGTATAGAAATAAATACCACTTGAAAGTGATGAAGCATTAAAGTTATATTCGTGTGAACCGGCTGTAAAGTTGCCTTTTACTACGTTAGCAACTTGTTGACCCAATGTGTTAAATAAACTAATTGTAACATTTGATTCTACAGGAACAGCAAATTTAATTGTTGTTGATGGGTTAAATGGGTTTGGATAGTTCTGTGAAATTGAAAATTCAGCAGGAACGCCAACTTCAACTTCAACTGTATTTGAGAAAGAAACAGAACCGTCAAAATCAACTTGTTTAAGTCTATAGAAATATTTACCTGTTACAGCAGAAGCATCAGTAAATGAATAATTGTGTTTTTCTGTGCTTGAACCGTTACCGGAAACAAAACTGATTTGTTCGAAAGATGTGTTATCTGAACTTCTTTCAATTGCAAAACCTGAGTTGTTAGTTTCTGTTGCTGTTGACCAATCTAATACAACTTTACCATTAACGCTATTAGCTGCAAAAGAAGTTAATTCAACAGGTATTACGCCAGTTCCGTATAAAGTAACATTATCAATTACCCAGAACCAGTTCCAGCCTGTATTTGCAAAAGTAAATCTAACTTGAACATTTGATTTACCTGCAGCAATTGCAGTAATATCAAATGATTTATGAACTGCTCTATCATCTAAACCAATAATTGAATAAACGTTAGTCCATGTAGCACCACCGTCAACGCTGATATCAGTTAAACCTTGATCTTGACTACCTGAATAAATATGGAAATCCGAATCAAATTCTAAAAATGCACTTGAAAAAGCAGATAAATTAATGCCTGTTGTTAAAGTTGCAGTAGTACTTGTTGCACCTGCGCCTGATCCCCATTCGTCAGAGTCAGCACCCAATACGCCGCCGGCTGAAGTTGCAGGCAATGTATAAGTATTAGGATATGTTGGTGTATATACTGTCCATACATAAGGGGTTGTTCCGGTAATTGTCCATGCACCTGCACCGGATTCAAAATCTTCAACAAAAGTAGCAGGATCTCTCATGGTTTTGAATGACCAAACAGTACCGTTTGTTGTTCCTGAAGGATCAGTTTCAACAACTCTCCAATAATATTTTGTAGAGTATTCTAAATTTGGAAGAGTATATGAAGTACCAAAAGATGAAGAAACTAAAGCGCTTGCTAACATTTCTTGTACTGCTGATAACTCTGTACTGAAATATAATTTAAGAGATGCAGCGGTAGCAGGATTTGTCCAGCTAAGTTGTGTGCCTGTAATAGCTACGCCTGTTGCGCCATTAGCCGGTGTTGGAACTGTTGCTGGTCCAGGACCTACTTGAGGACCTGAGTTTCCGTAAAGTATAAAAGGAATACCTTGAGCATAAGTTCCGTCTAAAACAGCTGCCCATGTTCCTGCGTTATTTTGAAGAGCATCACCTGTAACTGTTTGACCAGTGATGGTGATAGGAGGCATCCAAGGACCTGATGAGCCGGTACCAGTTGCAGAAAATTCAATCCAATATTGACCAGCAGGTAATGATAAACCTGGTGTTGCTCCTACTAAAACCATAATAGGTCTTGTAGTACCAACAGTTGCGTCATCATAACGATAAGCACCTGACCATCTTGTAGAAGCCATAACGTTTGTTGTTAAATCGCCCCATACAATTGTGCCGCCCGAAGATGGATTACCACTCCATATACGAACATATAATGCTGTAAAAGTTGAAGTTAAGGTTGAACCTGTTTGATAACCGTAAACTACCAACGAATCGATATTCCAAGTAGCTCCGCTGGTAAAATCATCAGCTAAACTATAACTGTTTGCAGAACCCCAGCCAAAACCCCAGCTTGTTAGACCTGCTGAAAATGAAGCAACGCTGCCGTTTGCACCGTTAGGGCCGGTACCTATAACATTAAAAATCTGTCCATTGCTAAATAATTCGGCACGTTCAGGAGTGTGTGGAATTTGCTGAGTATTAACAACACTGTGTTTTAAAATATAATCCAGATTAACGCCGCGTAAGTCAGAACTTTCTTTTGCATTTTGAGCAAAAGAATTCATTGCGAAAACAAGGATAAAGGTGAATAAAAACGAAAAGTAAGTACTTCTTCTCATTAAAAACCTCCAAGTTAATTATGAGATTGATGATTTAGTTATTTGTAAAAAAAATATAATTTTTGTATTACTAACGAAATATCAAATACCGTGTATTAATATGTAAAACAATTTGTTAAAAATCAAGCAAATTGTGTTTATTCCACAGCTGATTCAATAATTTCCAATATCTCTTTAGTAGTATTTAGCTTACATTCAATACCAAACGGAACCGTAATATTATCTTTAATATGACCATGTTTGAAATTATAAATAACAGGTTTTTTAATACCTGACAAATAATCGGATATAACTTCATTAAGAGTTAAAGATTTTTTATTATCGGCTTCGTAACAATCAACAAAACGGCCTAAAATAACAGCATTAGTCTGTTCAAAACAATTTGCCAAACGAAGTTGATTTAACATTCTATCAACTCTGTAAGGTGGTTCATCAATGTCTTCTAATAATAACATCGAATCTTCCAAAGAAGGCATATATTCGGTTCCCAAAATTGAGGTAATAAGAGCTAAGTTACCTCCAAATATTTTACCGGATGCGTTTCCTTTATTTAGAACAAAAAATCTTTCATCATCGGGATTGGCAAGTTTACCGAATTTCTTATCGGATGTAACCATACGCCAAAATTGTTCTTCAGTAAATTTGCTTACTTCTTCACTCCAAAAATCAACGGCAAGCATTGGACCGGCAAAAGTAACCAACCCGGCTTTTTTAAAAAATGCCATCTGTAAAGCAGTAATATCGCTGTATCCAACAAAAATTTTGGGATTCTTTTTAATCAAGGAATAATCAATTTTATCCAGAATTCTTCCGGTACCATATCCGCCGCGGGCACACATGATAGCTTTTACAGCTTTTTTACCGAACATATAGTGAATATCTTCAAGTCTTTCTTCATCTGTGCCGGCTAAATAACCGCGCTGTTTACCTACATTTTTCCCAACTTCAACTTTATAACCAAGTTTTTCAAGGTATAAAACTCCTTTATTAACTTTTGTTAAATCTTCAGGAGTTGAGGCAGGTGTAATAATTCCAATTAAATCACCCTTAGATAGTTTTTTAGGTTTTAGTATTTTCATCTTCTCACGTTAATTTGTTAAACATTCAATTTAATAAGCATCGTTTCCAGCTGTTTCCTTTTTAACAATTAAAAGGCTGTTTGGAATGCTATGTAGAATTTTTTAATTGTATTTTTGTTTGTGTTTTTATAATCTAAAATTTCATAATTAAATTTAATTTGATTTAGAGTATTATCAATTAAAATAAATGAAAGACCAACAGTAAATCTATTTTGTTCATCATCGGTAATATTATTATCCGGTTCAAAATATTCATATCTAACAGAAGGTTGAATACCGGCAACAATTTTGGACTCTATTTTGTATGTGTATAATGCATATCCATAATATGAAAAACTTTTGCGTGTAAAACTTGCCGTTGAATCGGCATCACGCAGCGCATATTCAACATCAACCTGAAAATCTTTCACTTTAACAGTAGTACCAAAATCAAGAATATTAACTTTAGTGTTAGTTAATGTACCGCCATAATAATTGGCTGATAAAGATAACTGTTCAATTGGTTTAAATACACCCCTTAAAGCATAGTTAAGTGTTCTATCTGTTTCTGTTTTATTCATTCCGGCACCATTAAACAATCCACCATTAATTTCAATTGGAATTAGTTCGCTGTTTAAATATGTGGCAGTTGCTCCAACATCTCTTAATTCGGGAGTAACTTTAGTTAATAATGGGCGATTTACAAAATCTATTTCAAGCGGGCTGCGTAAATTATCGGTACTAACCGGAACTTTAAATTGTCCCATTGTAACAAAAAAACTTTTATCAAAATTTAATTTAAATAAAGCATCTTGCAAAACTTCACTAAATTTTGCTTTAACATCGGTAACTTTTCCGTTAATATCTTTTTTTTGTGTAATAGAACCAATTTGAGCAAAATTTACAAGAACTTTATAAGAAACGAAATCATTTAATGAACCTTTTGCACCAATTCTGGCGGCATTTAGGGCAAAATCTTCGGTGTTATTGGTCATATCAGTTTCGTAATAACCTTTAAAATCACCATAAAAGGTAGGTTTGGGTTTATTTTCCTGAGCAGAAACAAAACCGTTAATTGTAAAAAAAACCATCAGAATAAATAGAAAACGTGTGTTCATGATTTATCCTCATTAAATTTTTAAATTAGGATAATAGAGTAATTAATTTTTTTAATTAATTCAAGTGCTAAATGAGAAAAAAAACAGAATTATTATACAATTATCTGCATATTTATTCCTTTGGGTTGCTTCAAATAGTCATAATAGGCCGATATATAATCGTTTTGGTACTTTTTAGAGGTATTATTAACTAAAATTTTTCACTCCGCAAATATTTTCTTAATAGGAAGAATTTATTTCTTTAATTATTCGGAATAAGAATATAATATCCGATTTCTGTCGATTCCGGGTAAATAAAAATTATTTGTTTCGAACTTAAAATGATCTTATAAATTGAATTTAGTCCATATGAATAGTATTATATTTTTATTTGAAAAATTGAAAAATTTAATTAAGTTATAATAATTTTATTACTGAACATTTATCTAATAACAAAATTGGCAGGTTTGGAATAATTAAATAATTTTTTAATCTTATAAACGAGTAAATATTATGAAAACAAAAATTATTATTATTGTTGCTATATTTTTAGTTGGGAATTTATTATTTGCTCAAAAACCCGATTGGGTGCAAAAAACACCAATTGATAAAATAAATTATATTGGAATTGGATTTTGCGAAAAAAAAGTAGATAATTCGCACCTCCAAACAGCAAAAGAAATTGCGCTAAAAAATTTAGCTAACGATATTTCTGTTTCAATTTCAAATGAGTCGTTTTTAAGCAGTTTAGAAAGTAAAAACGAATTTTCACAAATATATAAAGATGAAATTCGTACTTCTACTAAAGCTGATATTGAAGGGTATGAACTTATTGATACTTGGGAAGATGAAAATAGTTATTGGGTTTATTTTGCTTTAAATAAAGAAAGATATAATTCTTTAAAAGCCGAGAAAATAAAAAAGGCTAATTCTATTGCATTGGATTTTTTAGAAAAAGCAAAACAAGAAGAAACAGAAAATAACATTTATTTATCCTTAAATTTGTATATACAGACATTAATATCATTAGAAAAGTATTTAAATGAACCGAATAAAATTAATTTTAACGGGAAAGAAGTATTTCTTTCAAACGAATCATTTACGTCACTAAATACAATTTTAAGTAAACTACTTATTGTACCTGAAAAATTACATTATATAATAGGTGCTTATGGCAGTTTGGAAAAGACAATTGAGGTTACTGTTAATTATAATAATATAAAGCAAACTCAAATTCCAATAATATTTAAATTTGGAGATGAAATTTATTGTACTGCTACCGATCAAAATGGAAATGCTGATTATAAACCTAAGTTAACAAAAAAAAATAATGCAAATCAAATTGATATTGAGTTGGACTTTAACAAATTATTTAATAGTGAAAATTTATCGCAAATAATGAAAGGATTGATTAAAACTCTTCCAATTCCTAAAACTAACGTAACTTTAGAAACAAAAAGTATTCCAATAATAATAGAAAGCACTGAAAGCAACTTGGGTAACAAATTAAGCACTTTTTATGTTGAACCAATTCTTAAAGAAGAATTATCTAAAAGTGGTTTTGAATTTGTCGAAAAAAAAGATGCTAAATACTTAATAAAAATAAATGCTGCATCCAGACAGGGGAGTGTAACCTTTGAGATGTTTAATTCGTTGGGAGATATAATAATTTCTGTTATTGAAATTAAAACCAACGCCGAAATATTTAAAACAAGTGTAAACAGTATTAAAGGACTTGATTTAGACTATGAAAAGGCGGGTATTAAAGCACTTATAAATGCCGGACAAAAAATAAAAACTAATTTTATTAGTGAATTAATAGATAAAATTAAGTAGCGGATCTTCTAATCCGCTACTTGTAAAAATTATTTTATAACTTCAAAAATTTCTGTTATCGATTTTTTCTTTTTGGGTGATGTGTTATCGTTTGGTTTTCCTACAGCAACGAGACAAGCTAAATAATTAGGTGAAACAACATTTAATAATTTTTCCAATTCAGGTTTTGCAACTAACGGTGCCGTAAGCCAACATGCGCCAAATCCAAGATCAATTGCAGTAAGTAACATATTTTCAACTGCAGCGCCAATAGTTTGCAAATTAGGATGATTTCGAAGTTCATTTAATTCTTCATGAGTTAAAATATCAGTTAAAACATCATCAGCTTCAGCTTTATATGGTGCTGCAACAACAGCAATTACAGCAGGAACATCAACAAAAAAAGTAGAAAACCATTCAACCTTTTTACGAACATGTTCGGCTTCCAAATCTAATTCTTTTGTAAATAACGATTTAATTTTTGTGCTTACTGCCTCAGCCATTTTAGCTAACAATTCTTGATTAGTAATTGCAACAAATTTCCATGGCTGCGAATTATTAATACTGGGAGCCATTCCACCTGCTTTTACAATTTTGCGCAATACTTCCAATGGTACTTCTTCATCTTTGAACTTTCTTACAGATGTCCTTTTTTCAAGTATATCCTTTAATTCCATAATTTCTCCAATAGTGTTTTAATAGTTAACATGTTAAATATATAAAAAGTTTAATTAAACCTCACTTATTTTATTCTGTATACAAAAAATAAAATAAATAATATTCAATCTTAACAATTTCTTAACAATTGCATAATGATTCCTTAATAATGCCTTAATCATGAGTTAATATTGGAATGTTACATTTGTATCAAAAATAAATTTCATTTTGGAGGAGAGAACAATAATGAAAAAAACAACAAAAAATCAAATGTATTTACAAATTAATCTAAAATTTCTTTTAATATTATTTACGCTTTTAAGCGTTCAAAGTTTTGCCCAAGGCAAAGGTTCTTTAAGCGGAATATTAAAAGATGAGAGCACAAATGAAACTCTAATTGGCGCAAATGTACTTGTAGTAGGCTCATCATTAGGCGCATCCACAGATTTAGACGGATATTATATTGTTAAAGGCATTCCTGCCGGAAAATATACAGTTAAATTTTCTTTTATTTCATATCAATCAATTACTGTTGAAAATGTAAGGATCGAATCAGGTGAAGAAACAAAGATAAATATTGCATTAAAACCGGTTTCAACTGAAATAGGGGAAGTAGTTGTTACGGCTGAATTAATTAAATCTACAGAAGGGGCACTTCTTAATATACAAAAAAATTCGTCAAATATTGTTGATGGATTAAGCGCTGAACTAATAGGCAAAAATAACAGCTCAGACGGAACCGATATATTAACCAGAATGACGGGAGTTACGGTAAGTGAAGGTAAATATGCATTTGTTAGAGGTATTGGAGATAGATATAACAACACAATGCTTAATGGAGCTAATTTGCCAAGCACTGATCCTGAAAAGAAAAGTTTTTCGTACGATATCTTTCCGGCAAGTTTAATTGAAAACGTTTTAACCTCAAAAACTTTTACACCCGATAAACCGGCCGATTTTAGCGGTGGTTTAGTGGAAATTAATACAATTGAATTCCCGGCACGTTTTTTATTAGATGTTAGTGCTTCCAGTTCGTACAATACAGTTACTTCCCTAGAGAACTTTTCATCATATAGTGGTGGTAAAACAGACTATTTGGGTATGGATGACGGTACAAGAAGTATACCGGGTACAATAAATAATACAACAGTACTACGCGGCAATTATTCGGCTGATCAATTAAAAGAGATTGGGAAATCGTTTTCAAATAGCTGGAAAACAAAAAGTAATACAGCTCCGCTTAACAGCAGCTTTAAAATTAATGTTGGAGACAGATATAATATTGGAGAAAACATATTTGGATATATAGCATCATTAACATATTCAAATAGTGCTAAATCCGGTGAAATGGAAAAAAATAATTACACGTTTGAAGGACCACGTTATACTTATAAAGGGAACAACTATACCAAATCGGTAATGTGGGGAGCTTTATTAAATTTAAGTTATAAGTTTAGTCAAAATAACAAAATCAGCATAAAAAACATATATAATCAAAGTGCGGATGATGAAACGGTAAATTATCAGGGTGCATATTATTACAATCCGGATTATAGAAATGTTACATCATTAAGATATGTATCGCGCTCACTTATTTCAAATCAAATAATTGGCGAACATCATTTAGATATAATGAATGGTTTAAATATAGATTGGAATATTAATTATGCTCATTCAAAACGTAACGAACCGGATGCCAGAAGATATGTTTATGTAAGGGATTTGGAAGATACCGAAGCTGCAATGATGTTTGTTTTAGACCAGTCGCTGGCAACACGATTTTATGGAAATTTGGAAGACCAAAATATTGGTGCAGGAGTTAATTTTTTATTAAAACCATTTGAATCTCCCGAAATGCCTTCTATTAAGGTTGGGTTTTTATACGATACAAAAGATAGAGATTTTAGCGCAAGAACTTTTGGATTTAAAAATGTTCCGGGCGGAAATTTTGCCAAGGAACAAGAAATACTTACTCATTCAATAGACGAGATTTTTTCGGCAGATAACTTTGGAAATAATTTTATTGAAATAACCGAAATTACTAAACCATCAGATAGTTATACATCATATCAAAACGTGGCCGGAACATATTTAATGTTTGATTTTAGATTATTTGAACAATTAAAAGTTGTAACCGGTGTTAGATATGAACACTCGCTTCAACATCTTGAATCAAAAAGTTTGACTGGTGCCGCAATTAAAATTGAGCCGACTTATGATGATTTTTTGCCAAGTATTAATTTAAGTTATTCACTTAATGAAAGAATGAATTTGCGGGCAGCTTTTACACGAACTCTAGCAAGGCCCGAATTTAGAGAATTAGCCCCATTTACCTATTTTGACTTTTTAGCCAACGAATTAGTTGAAGGGAACGTAAATCTAAAACGCGCATTAATTACTAATTACGATTTGAGATATGAATTTTATCCTTCCGCCGGTGAATTATTAGCAGTAGGACTATTTTACAAAAACTTTACGGATCCAATTGAGCAAGTTTTAATATCTTCAAGCGGATTTGAACCAACACGTTCATTCCAAAATGCGGATGAAGCAAAAAATTATGGTGTTGAATTTGAACTCAGAAAATCAATTGCATTTATTTCTTCTTCACTTGACGGATTATCATTTGTGGGTAATTTGAGTTTGATTAAATCGGAAATAAAAGTTACTTCAAATGGATTTCAAGCATCAACTCGCCCATTACAAGGTCAAGCTGATTATATAATTAATCTTGGACTTTATTATGATGATACTTATAACGGTTTTTCAACTTCACTTATATATAATAAAGTTGGAGACAGAATATCCAAAGTTGGTTTTAACAACTTAGGTGACGTAATTGAAAAAGCACGCGATCAAATAGATTTTTCAATATCTAAAAAATTCTTCACTAACTTTAATCTAAAACTAACTGTAAAAGATTTGTTAGCTCAGGATAGAAAACTTATTCAAAAATCGCCGCAAGGTGATAAAGTTGCCGAAAGAATTAAAGTGGGTAGAGATGTTTCTTTGGGAATTAATTATGAGTTGTAAAAACGGTAATAAATAATTTGTAAAAGAAACACATAAAAATTATTTTATAACAAAATGGAGTAACAATGAAAAAAGTAGTTCTTTTATTATTCTTTTTAGCAATCACTTTACCAATACTTGCTCAAGAAGTATTACAAGGTGATATAACTTCGGATAAAACACTTACATCAGATAAAACATATTTAATCCGTGATATTGTAAGGGTTCAAGCACCCGCAACTTTAACAATTGAACCCGGTACAATTATATATGGTGAAAACTCAACAAAAGGGACTTTAATTGTAAAACCCGGCGCAAAAATTATTGCTGCCGGAACTGCCGCTAAACCAATTATTTTTACAAGTGAATTTACTAAAACAGGCAGTACACAAGTACCAACTTATGGAGATTGGGCAGGAATAATTTTATTAGGTAATGCTCCAATAAACGTTCCGGGTGGCACTTCTACAATTGAAGGTCCAGGAGATAGTTATGGTGGCACTAACGCAGATGATAATAGCGGTATTATGCAATATGTGCGTATTGAATTTCCAGGAATAGCATATTCGTTAAATAATGAAATTAATGGTTTGACTTTTGGCGGTGTTGGCCGAGGAACCACTATAGATCACATTCAAGTTAGTTATAGCGGTGATGATAGTTACGAATGGTTTGGCGGAACGGTTAACTGTAAATATTTAGTTGCTTACCGCGGCTGGGATGACGATTTTGATACAGATTTTGGATATCAAGGTAAATTACAGTTTTTAGTTGGTTTACGTGATCCGCAAATAGCAGATCAATCATCATCAAATGGATTTGAATCGGATAATGATGGTTCAGGTTCAATAAATAATCCAAGAACTTCGCCAACATGGTACAATGTTACATTAGTTGGACCCGAAAAAAATATTGGTGATTCGTATAATACATTATTTAAACGTGGGATGCATTTGCGCAGATCTTCTCAAAATATGGTTTCAAATGCAATTATTATGGGTTGGCCTACCGGCATTTATTTAGACGGTACAAATGTAATAAATGATGCTAACAGCGGTGTTATGTTTGTAAAAAATAGTATAATTGCAGGTTCATCAAAAAAAAGTGTTGATACAACTAAATCAAACGGCACATTTAGTCCTGTTAATTGGTTTACAACAAACGGTGGAAGAGTTTTATCTACAACATCTGATGTTCAATTAACAGATGCTTTTAATCTTAATGCTCCAAACTTTTTACCAAAATCGGGTTCACCGGCTTTAACAGGTGGATTAACTCCGCCGAATGACGGTTTTTTTGATGCAACAGCAAATTATGTTGGTGCTTTTGGAAACGAAGATTGGACAAGAGGATGGACCAAATTTAATCTCATATCCACCCTTGAAACATTGCAGGGCGATATTACAACAGATTTAACATTAACTTCGGATAAAACATATACAATAGTTGATATAGTACGTGTTCAAGCTCCGGCAACTCTTACAATTCAAGCAGGTACAACAATTTATGGCGATAACAGCACAAAAGGAACTTTAATAGTAAAACCGGGTGCAAAAATAATTGCAGAAGGTAATGCATCAAATCCAATTGTTTTTACAAGTCAATTTACTAAACCTGAAAGTACACAAGAACCTACTTATGGCGATTGGGGTGGAATAATATTATTAGGAAATGCACCAATAAATGTACCGGGTGGTACTTCTACAATTGAAGGTCCCGGAGATACTTATGGTGGTACTAACGCAGATGATAACAGCGGTATTATGAAATATGTACGAATTGAATATCCGGGTATTGCATACTCATTAAATAACGAAATAAATGGTTTAACTTTTGGTGGTGTAGGTAGAGGAACAACTATTGAACATATACAAGTTAGTTATAGCGGTGATGATAGTTATGAATGGTTTGGTGGAAATGTAAACTGTAAATATTTAATAGCTTACCGTGGCTGGGATGACGATTTTGATACTGATTTTGGATTCCAGGGTAAATTACAGTTTTTGGTTGGTTTGCGTGATCCTCAAATTGCTGATCAATCTTCATCAAACGGTTTTGAATCGGATAATGATGGTTCTGGTTCTGTAAATGATCCTAGAACCTCACCAACATGGTATAATGTAACATTGGTTGGACCACAAAATACAACAACTTCAACTTATAATTCATTATTTAAACGTGGAATGCATTTACGCAGATCTTCACAAAATAAAATTGCAAATACAATTATTACCGGATGGCCGACAGGCATTTATTTGGACGGTACTAATGTAATAAATGACGCTAACAGCGGTGTTATGTTTGTAAAAAATAGTATTATTGCAGGTTCCTCAAAGAAAAACGTTGATACTACAAAATCGAATGGAGTATTTGATCCAAATGGTTGGTTTACCACAAATGCTGGAAGAGTATTTAGTACAACCAATGAAATTATGCTAACAGATGCCTTTAATCTTGATGCTCCAAACTTTTTACCAATAAATGGTTCACCGGTATTATCAGGTGGTTTAACACCTCCAAATGACGGATTTTTTGATGTAAATGCAACTTTTGTTGGTGCTTTTGGAACTGAAGACTGGACTTTTGGCTGGGCTAAATTTAATAAAATTACAGGTGTTGAAGTTGATGAAAATACAACCGTTACTCCTGTAAATTTTGAAATAAGCCAAAATTATCCTAATCCTTTTAATCCTTCTACTTCAATTAGATTCAACATCCCGGAAGCTTCAAATGTTAAATTGTCAATTTACAATATATTAGGACAAGAAATAACTACACTTGTTAATCAATATATGAATGCCGGTTCTTATACTGCTAATTGGACTGCAAATAATTTACCAAGTGGTATTTATATATATAGAATGGAATCGGGTTCGTTTTCAATCAGTAAAAAAATGACCTTACTCAAATAGAAGTCTCTCCTCCCTCCTTATTACTGTTAAGGGCTGTTTAACCACAGCCCTTTTTTATTTTAAATAACGGGAGTGCTTTATATCACATAAAACTGATGATTTAGCGCAAAATAAATTTTTGTTTCTTTTGAAAATTTGTAATAAAGTACTATTTTACTATTATCAAGTTCAAAAATGTGGAAATAAAATGATAAAATGTAAATTAATAAAAAATAACTATATGATGTTTATAAAAGTGTTCTTTTTAATATTACTCTTTACTTCTAATGGTTTTTCGCAATTGAATGATAAGTTTATATTTGATAGAATTCAATCCGAAACAGGGCTGCCAAGTACTTCAATTACCACAATTATTCAGGATTCCAACGGTCTAATATGGATAGGAACTGAAAACGGGTTATGTTTTTATGATGGATATAGCTTCAAAGTATTTCAAAATGAACCTTCGGATCCTAATTCTATCTCCGATAATTGGGTTTTGTCTTTATTGGAGGATAAAGACGGCAATATTTGGGTAGGTACACATAGCGGCGGAATTAATAAATTTGATAAAAAGCAGGGATATTTTATTAATTTTAAAGTTAAGGATGAAGATCTAAAAAGTTTAAAAAATAACAGAGTTTGGACAATTTTTGAAGATTCGGATAAAACATTATGGTTTGGTACTTCGGGCGGAATTAATAAATTTAATAGCACAAAAAACTCTTACGCTAATTTTTGTAATAATCCTCTGGATTCCAACAGTTTGTCAAACGATGCAGTAAATACAATTTATAAAGATTCAAAGGGGAATATATGGCTTGGAACATTTGGCGGAGGTCTGAACCGATTAATTAAAACAAACTCGGGTTATAAATTCGAAAAATTTAATTCATATCCACTACTTCAACTTGTGGCAAATGCAAAAATTAAAACTATCACAGAAGATAAAACCGGTATTTTATGGCTTGGTACTTTTTCCGATGGGTTAATTCGTTTTGATTATAATAATAAATCGTGTTATAACTACAATAAAGGGAATAATTTATTCGAAAGCCAAAGAGTTAATTCTATTTTATGTGATGCGACAGGTAATTTGTGGGTCGGCGGCCATAAATACGGATTAAGTTATTTGAGTGAAAATCAAATAAAAAATAATGATTATAGGACTTTTCAATTTGTTAATTATGTAAATGATAACAATAATACTAATAGTATAAACGATAACTCAATATTATCAATTTTCCAAGATAATACCGGATTAATTTGGTTCGGTTCGAATAGAGGTCTAAATAAATTAAACAATAATAGGGCTAAATTTTTATTATATAAAAATGATCCCATAAATTCAAATTCTGTTAGCGATGATATAATTAAATCGGTTTTTCAAGATTCAAAAGGAAATATTTGGATTGGAACATATTACGGCGGCCTAAATAAATTTGATCCTGCGACAGGAAAATTTATTAAGTATATTAATAATCCTTCAAATCCCAATAGTATTAGCGATAACACTGTTTGGGCCATTAAAGAAGATAAAAAAGGAAACCTTTGGTTTGGTACTTCTTATGGACTGAATAAATTTGATCCTTTAACCGGTAAATTTAAAGTGTATTTAAAAAATCCATTGGAACAACAAGGATTAATTCATAATAATATTTCATGTTTATATTTTGATAACGATAATTATTTGTGGATAGGTACCTGGGGTGGTGGTTTAAATATTTTAGATATCAATACAGAAAAGTTTTACACATACTATTATGACAAAACTGATCCAAATACGTTAAGTAATGATCAAATTAAATTTGTTTTTGAAGATACAAAAAATAATATTTGGATTGGAACTCTTGGTGGCGGACTTAATAGAATAAACAGGAAAGATTTATATTTAAGTGAAAACAATAAATTAAAGTTTAATCATTATACAAATACTTCCTCACAAAAGAAAAATATAAGCAACAACAGTTTAACGTGTGTTTATGAAGATAAAAATGAAAATATTTATTTTGGAACATACGGCGGCGGATTAAATAAATTAAATCTAAATAACATAAAAAACTATAACGAATTAAATTTTGAAGTTATTTTAACTAAACATGGATTAGCCGGTAATACAATATATGGTATTTTGGAAGATAACTCGGAAAATCTATGGATCTCTACAAATAACGGACTTTCGCGGTATGATAAAAATTTTGGAATATTTACAAATTATTCCAAAAATGATGGTCTTCAGGGAAACGACTTTGAACAAGGGCATTGCAAACTACAGGATGGAAGATTAATTTTTGGTGGAATAAACGGATTTAACCTTTTTAACCCTTCTGAAATTGTAATTAATAGCAATAAACCTAATATAATGTTGACCTCTTTTAAGGTATTTAATGTTGAAAAATTTTCTTTAAAAGACATTTTTAATAAAAAGGAAATTGTGCTGGATGCTAATGAATTTGTATTTTCGTTTGAGTTTGCCGCACTTGATTATTCGGATCCCACAAAAAATATTTACAAATATAAGTTGGAGGGATTTGATAATGATTGGAACTTAATTGGTCCAAGAAGATATGGCGGATATACAAATCTTGATGGCGGTGAGTATACATTATGGATTAAAGCGACAAATAGAAGCGGTGTTTGGAATGATGATGGTATTTCAATTAAAATTATTGTAAAAACCCCATTCTACAAATCAATATGGGCAATTTTATTATATATTGTAATAATATCCTTTGTATTATATCTTATTTATAATACGTTATTAAATAAACACAAAGAAGACTTATTCAAAGAAAAAAATAAAGCCGAAAATGAAATAAATACAATTGAAAATAATTCACAAGTTGAAAAACTTAAACAAGCATTATATAAAATTTCGGAAATCGTAAATAATGGTGATAATTTAGATGTATTTTATAAACAGATTTATGATGTTATTTGCAAGCTGATACCTGCAAAAAGTTTTTATATCGCTTTGTTAAACGATCAAAAGGGTGGTTTTACTTATCCGTTTTACACAGGTGAAACAACAAGGAATATAAAAGATGAATTAGAACAAAAATTGATTGGTAAAACACTTTGTAATTACGTTTTAGAAAAAGGTGATGTTGGGTTAATAACAAAAAAAGAATTGGATGAGTTAAAAAATAATGGAGTAATTATTACTGTAGACGAACAGTTCCATGAATGGCTGGGAGCTCCGTTAAAAACATCCAAAGGAAAAACAATAGGTATTCTGTCTGTTTTTACAACTGATACTACAATTAATTATACGGAAAATGATAAATCAATATTATCCTTTGTTTCATCTCTTATTGCTATGACTATTGAAAGGAAAAAAGCAGAAGATATGAGGAGGAAATATGATTTTATTGTTAATACTTCAGGTGCATATATGACATTAATTAATCCTTCTTATATTTATGAAGCAGCCAATGATTCGTTCTGTAAATCGCATAAGGCAACCAGAGATGAAATTATTGGCAAAACCATAAGTGATATTTGGGGAAGTTATGATTTTGAAACAAAAATAAAAAATTATTTTAACCTAAGTTTAGCCGGTGAGGAAGTAAATTATCAGTCATGGTTTGAAACGAAAAATACCGGTCTAAAATGTTATGATATAACTTATTATCCGTATCGTGATGAAAACAATGTTATTACGCATGTGGTAGTAGTATCGCGTGATATTACATTATTAGTTAAAGCTGAAGAGACAGTTAGAAAATTACTTTTAGCAGTTGAACAAACTGAAGAAATAATTTTTATGACTGATTTTTCGGGAAATATAACTTATATCAATCCGTCATTCCAAAAGGTTTATGGTTTTACTAAAGAAGAAGTAATTGGTAAAAGCCCAAGTATATTAAAATCCGGCGTAATGCAGGAAGAAGAATATAACAAAATGTGGGCAATGCTAATTTCGGGTAAGCCATATAAGGCCGAGTTTGTCAACCGTACAAAAACAGGAGAATTTATTGAGATAGAAAACTCGGTAAGTCCGTTTTTTGATAATTTTAATAATGTTTTAGGCTTTATTTCTGTTCAAACAGATATTTCGGAACGAAAACGTGCCGAAAAAGAAATTTTAGAAGCAAAAGAATCCGCAGAGAGATCCGATAAATTAAAAGGCGAATTTCTTTCGCAATTATCGCACGAAATTAGAACACCACTTAATGCCATTGTTAATTCCTCGGAATTGATAAAAGAAGATATGAAAAATGTTATAAGTAACGATACGGAAGTTTTGTTTGATAATGTGACAACTTCAGCAAAACGGATTATTCGTACAGTCCATATGATATTAAATATGAGCGAACTGCAAACTAAAACTTATGAATATGTTCCAAAGTATTTAGATTTTCCGGAATTGCTTCAAAAAGTACTTGAGGACTTTTTGGTTTTGGTTGTTGAAAAGAATGTAAAATTAAAATTTAATAATAATTTACAAAGCGCTAATATATTTGGTGATGAGTATTCCATTGTTCAAATATTGACTCAATTAATTGATAACGCTATTAAATTTACAGATGAAGGACTTGTTGAAATTACAATTGATAGAAATAAATTTAATGAATTAAGGTTCTCTATTAAAGATACAGGTATAGGAATTTCATCGGAATATATGAATGAGTTATATCAACCGTTTTCGCAGGAAGACCAGGGATATACTCGTAAATATGATGGTAATGGACTTGGTTTAGCGCTTGCAAAAAAATATTGCGAATTAAATAATGCCGATATAAATTGTACCAGCAGCAAAGGTTTGGGAACTGAATTTATTGTGGTGTTTAATAATACAAAAGTTTATTAATGTAAGTAAGAATATTGATTAATATAGATATAATTTTATTATTTTAAGAATTGTATAATAATATTGGAATTGTTTAAATAGGTGGAACAGCAGAAACAAAAACAAAATTATCAACAGCAGCAGCAGATACAAAAAACAGATCAAAAAAAAGTTGAGTTCAAACAACAGCAAAATCCGGAATTCAAAATTTGTGTTATTTGCGGTTATAAAAATGAATTAAATGCTAAGTTTTGTGAGGAATGCGGTGAAAATTTGGCGGGGAAACCAGTTTGCCCTTCATGCAAAACACAGGTATATGAAGGTGCTGATATTTGTGAGGTTTGCGGAGCTTGGTTATTAGCAGGGAAATGTAAATTTTGTTACGCTGAAATATTGGAAAATGAAAAGTTTTGTTCTTTATGCGGAAATCCTGCTGACGGAATTGTTTGTCCAAATTGCGGAACAAAAAATATTTTTGATTTTTGTAAAAAATGTAATACCCCATTAACTGAAGCAGCACTTGAAGAACAAAAAAAAATCAATTCAAATCCGTTTTTCCAAAATTTATTTAAGTTAGATAATGAACTGCAAAACCTTAAAAATGAAGAAGTTAATGAATCGGAAATTAAAAAGGAAATTGAAGCCGCTGAAAAAAAAATAGAGGCAGAAAAAAAGAAAATTGAAGAATCAGAAAAAAAAGAGCAGCAAATTCAAAAAATGTTACGACTTGAGCAATTTTTAAATAAATCAAATCAGGCAGAACAACAAATAACCAGACCTGAGCAAAAAGCTCTAAAACCATTAATTTCCGAAGAACATCTAAAAATATTAGAAAGAGCCAAACAAAATCTTGCCGGCTATAAACAAAGACAATTAGAAAAAGAAAATAAACAGCGTGAAATACAAGCACAGTTAAATCAAATGGCACAATTAACATTTAGTACCGGACAAGAGGCAAGAAGATTTTTTGATGCCTCACGACCTTCAAATTCGTATGTATGGGAATGTAATTTTGTTCATTATGTCCATCCAAAACCATCGGATTGTGCAAAACCGGAGCTTGGCGGAAAGTGGGTTATTGTTGAAGGGGCTATTGATTGGCAGCAGGGATATTTTTAATTAATTAAAATTCATTTGTTGTTTATATTACAAAATTTTAAAGATATAAATTTGTTTTATTGTAAATTGAAAAATTAGGACATTATTATCAATATATATTTAAAAATTGCGGTAATATGTTGAATGATAAATAATTTAAGATGAATTTGTCTTTACATAAAATAAAAATTGTTTTATTTTAAGTTACTAATTTATTTGTTGGATACGAGGAATATTTGGAACAGCAAAAACAGCAGCAAAATTATCAGCAGCAGCAATTGCAACAGCAACAGCAGAAGATACAAAAAACCGAGCAAAAGCAATATGAATTAAAACAAAATGAGCCCGGATCTAAAATTTGTATTATCTGCGGGTATCATAATGAATTGAATGCAAAGTTTTGCGAAGAGTGTGGAGCTGATTTAGCCGGTAAACCAAAATGCCCAAATTGCCATAATGATGTATATGAAGGGGCCGATATTTGCGAGGTTTGCGGTTCTTGGTTACTTGATGGGAAATGCAAATTTTGTTACGCTGAATTAAAAGGAAGTGAAAAATACTGTGAAGAATGCGGAAATCCAACCGAGGGAATAATTTGTCCATCCTGCGGAACACATAATTTTTTTGATTTTTGCAAAAAATGTAATACTCCATTAACAGAAGCTGCGGTTGACGAAATAAATAAAGTAAATTCAAATCCTTTTTTTCAGAATATATTCAAATTAAATGAAGAAATCTATAATTTGGATGCAAGTGAAAATCAAAAATTTGACGAATTACAGAGGCAAGTTATTGAAGCCGAAAATAAAATAGCTCAAGAACAAAGGAAGTTTGAAGAAGCCGAAAAAAAAGAAAAAGAAGTTCAAAAAATGATGAGACTTGAGCAGTTTTTTAATAAATCAAATACCGAAGAACGAAAAGTTACTAAAAATGAACCGGCCCCGGTTAAGGCATTTATATCCGATGACCATATAAAGACACTTGAAAGAGCAAAACAAAATGTTGCCGGTTATAAACAAAGGATGGCAGAAAAAGATAATAAGGAAAGAGAAATCCAAGCTCAATTAAGTCAAATGGCGCAGCTTACATTTAGTACCGGACAAGAAGCGCGCAGATTTTTTAATGCGACAAAACCAAAATTATATCCCGATAAACCCAAAAACTATCTATGGGAATGTAATTTTGTTCATTATAAACATCCAGGCCCACACGATTGTTGTCAACCTCAACTTGGCGGGCAGTGGGTAGTTGCTGACTAATTAAAAATAAAATATTATGGAATAAAGATGGATGACAAAACAGTAAGAGGTGATAGTGATTTTATATCTTCGGATATGAATAACAGTGATGCTACATATAGAGGAACTAATGATATTATTTCTTCCGGTTTTAACACTCCTTTAGTTAATGCCGCTAATATGGATGCAACAGTAAGGGTAAGTGGTGATGTGATTTCGGCAGATGTTAATAATGGTGCTAATGCATATATTGGCTCCGGGTTTTCGAATAACGATACTGCAAATCAAGATAATTTTAATTTAAATGGAAAGATTTACAAACTTATTAAACCAATATCTTTAACAACCGGTGAAGCTGAAATATTTTTAGTTGAAGGAGAAGTTGGAAAAGCAGTATTAAAATTATATAAAGATAGAGGGAAACCTAAAGATGATTTGATTCAAAAGCTTCGTTCCTTTACTCATGAAGATATAATTAAGGTTTACGATTACGGTTCTGTTCCAGATAGATTTGGCGAGAGATTTTTTGAATTAATGCAATATTGCGAGGGTGGTTCTGTACTTGATCATTCTCCAATGAAAAATGTAAAAAAAATAAAAGATATTGTTAAAGAAACAATAAACGCTTTGGATTTTTTACATAAAAATGGAATTTTCCATCGCGACATTAAACCTGAAAACTTGTTTTATAAAAATGCAGATGGTTCGGATATATTAATTGCCGACTTTGGTATTTCTTCCATTGTTGATACCCGGGTTTCACATCACAGAACCACTAAAATGGGTAGTGATTTGTATATTGCACCGGAAGGTTTAAGAACAAATTCGCTGCGCTCAAGCAGGCAGACTGTTTCAAAATATATGGATTATTATTCCTTGGGTATTACAATATTAGTAGCCTGGATGGGAAGGGAAAAATTTGATAAAATGCTTGAAAGTATTGCAGGTGACGATAATACCGAAGATGTTTTAGCAACATGGAATGATGTAAAAGAAGCAGGTAAGATCCCTTTACCCGATGACATGCCGGAAGAAATTAAAACACTTATTAAAGGTCTTACCGTACTTACCGATGATAAACGCTGGGGACATGATGAATGTAAACGCTGGTTAAAGGGAGAAAATGTTCCTGTTCATAAAGATGTGCTTGTTTCCGAATATAAACCATTCCCGTTTGATGATGATAAAATTGCGTTAAATCCTGAACAATTTGCCGAATTTATGCAGCAGGATAATGAATTGGCAGAAAAATATTTATTTAGAGGAAAAATTACTGAATGGTTAAAAGAAGCTAAAAATAATAAAAAAGCTGTTTTAGTTGAAGATATTTATGAATCGGAATATAAGAAAAATAAAAAAGCCGCGGTACAAGCAGTTATTTATTTATTAAATCCCAACTTGCCTTACATAAGCGATGATGGTACTAAATGCGAAACAATTGATGAACTTGCCAATGTTGTAGAAAACGATGTTAAGGGATATAAACAGAAATTAAAATCAAAAGATGACAGTTTATATCTATTTATTGAAAGTAAAGGATATAAAGATTTAGCCGATGATCTTAGAAAATATTTTAAAGATTATAAGGATAATGATGATTTAGCAATTCAATATATAATATATTCGTTAAATCCTAAAAAACCATTTAGGTTTGTTCATCCAAAGGATAAAAGCGGGAATAAGGAAACATTCGTTCAAAGAGATGAGCTTAAAAAATTAGCAACTCTGTTTAATACCTATACCGATCAGGCAAAAAAGTATATTACAGATGGTTTTGTTGAAGCTTGGCTTAGTTTTAGCGATAATAAAAATGCTTATGATTGGATTAAATACTTAAATGGGCAATATGCTTCAAAAAATCAAGAGTCAATGGTTGTTGCCGCAGCTTATGCTCTTAATCCTGAATTAAAATATGTGGCTTGTGACAGAACCGAATGTAAAACAAAAGCCGACATGGCGGCTGCTTTTTATAAGAATTTTGATAATTATACCGGAATATTAGGAAATGAAATGTCCTATTTCCACATGTATGCTGTTGTTAAAAGATGGGATTGGGAATTAAACTTTACAAAATTCTGCTTTACTCCTAAAAATCACAGCAATAAATTATTCCCTTATAATAATAAAATTGCTTTAATGAAAGTAATACGTGCTTTGGATAAAGATTTTAAATTTGAAATAGAAGGGAAATATTTTAGTAATCCTCAGGAATTATTAAATGCTGATTCAAGTGTTAAGAATTATTTAAATAAAGAATTAAAAAATCTGGATTCAAAAGCACACGCAATATTATCTGTTTATTTTCATGAAGACCCATATTTGAAATTGGATAAAAAGGGTGATTATGAAGATAAGTTAAAAGAGTATATGGATTTTATTGAAAAAATATGTCCTTCAAATGAATTATCAAAAAGGTATTCAAAAGCAGTTAATTCGCTGCCAAAACAAATAAAAAAAGAAAAAGGTTTGGATACCCGTTTTATTGTTGGGCTTGTAATTTCAATAGTAGTTCCTATGGTTGCCGGAATATTATTATTTAATTATGTATATCCCAATGGCGGAACCGGAAATTTACCGGGTGCATTTTGGAATTTACCTAAAATATTTTATGTAATTTTTGCAATATTAGGTATAATAGTAACTTTTGCCGGCGGTGATGCCGATTTTTCGACAGGATGTTTTGGTGGTGCTATTATGGGTGCCGTTGGTGCTATAATCTTGTATTATATCTTTTATTTTATTGCTTCAAGTTATTTAATTATGGGCGGTGTAATTATTGCCGTATTGGGTTATTCTGTTTATACCATTCTTAAAGCTAACGATTATTCGAATAAAGCGATAAGAGACAAAATATTTAATATGGATGATAAGTTAACTTTTGTATGGGAACCATTAGCTTTTGCATTCAGCACAAAAGATAAATTTAACAGTGGACGCGCTGCGTTATTAGATGATTATCATGCACATAGACGTGATTCCAAAAAACAAATTCTAAAAATAAGTGCAATACCTACATTTATTTTCTTTTCGGTATTAGTTTTATTGCTTTCGTATGACACAAAATACGATGCTGATTTTGCAGCAATAAAAGATTTTATTATAAGTATATATCATTTTATAGTTAATTTATTTTAACTTTTTTAGCTTTAGAGGAAATAAGTAATGCCATTAAATTGTGATAGTTGTGGAACATCAAATAGAGATATTGCAAAATATTGTAAAAATTGCGGTGAACAGATTATTTCGGCATCTGCCTGTGATTTGGAACAATTAGTTGGTTTAAGTGATATTAAAAACGAAATAAAATCGTTAATAAATATTACAAGTGCATTAAAAAACCGGGGAACCGGCCATAAAATAAATATGCATACTCTTATAATTGGCAATACCGGAACAGGTAAAAATACAATTGCTACTGTTTTGCAGGATTTGTTTTTTAGAAACGGCATTATTACCAAATCCAAAGCTGAAATGATTGACGCGGTTGATTACGCTGAATATACTAAAGATTTTCAAAATAATATACAAAAAGCAAAAGGCGGAATGTTATTTATTGATAACGTTCAAAAGTTAGTGCCAAGCGGTTTTGCATCCGATTTGCACCAGTTGGATAAATTGTTTTCGGAAATGGATAAGTTTGGTACTGATCCAATTGTTGTTTTGGCCGGATTGCCTGAAGGATTTGAAGAATTTTTAGATAAAAATCCCTCAATTAAAAATCGGTTTGAATACAAATTCAGACTCCCGGAATTTACAGCAAGTGAGCTTTTTGCAATTTGTTTAAAACGTTTGGGTGGATACAACTTAAATTTAAATGAAGAATCGGAACGCAGGTTAAAATCGTTATTTAAACAGGCAATAAAAACAAAAACACATTCGTTTGGAAATGCTCATTTTGCGGTTGGTGCTGCTGAGGAAATATTTAAAAATTATCTTACACGCGTTTCAAAAACCGGAATTGATGATAATATTATAAGCAAAGAAGATGTTAAAGGAGATATTCCCGAGGAGAAAACTCTTGAAAAAATTCTTTCTGAAATGGATGAATTTATTGGTATGGAAGCTGTTAAAAATGCAGTAAAAGAAATTGCTAAACAAGTAACTATGCAGCAGGAAAGAGCTAAACGAGGCATTGCCCAGGAAGAAAAGCTTGGATTGCATTTTATTTTAACAGGAAATCCCGGTACCGGAAAAACTTCAATTGCCCGTAAATTAGGGGAAATATTTAGTGCTATTGAGTTTTTGGACAGCGGTCATGTAGTTGAAGTTGACCGCAGTAAACTTGTTAGTGAATTTCAAGGGAAAACACCCGTTTTAACAAATGATGCTATTGATAAATCGATGGGCGGAATTTTATTTGTTGATGAAGCTTATACTTTGGCCCCTTATTCGGAAACGGGGGATGTTGATAAATACGGCAAAGAAGCAATTGAAACATTAATGAAACGAATGGAAGACGAAAGAGGCAAATTTGTAATTATTGCCGCCGGATACAAAACCGAAATGGATCGTTTTTTACATGTTAACAGCGGATTAAAAAGCAGATTTAATAAATATTTACATATTGAAGATTACAAACCGGATGAATTATTTAGAATATATCATAATTTTTTAATAAAACGGAAATATAAACTTACCGCAGAAGCTGAAGAAACAGCTAAAAAAGCTATTGATGTTTTATACGAAGCAAGGGATAAAGATTTTGGCAATGGCCGTGAAATGCGAAAATTGTTTGAAGAAACACTTGCCAAACAATCCGAAAGATTAAGTAAAGTTCCTCTTGATGAACAAAATGATGATGTTCTTGCAACTATTACAAATGAAGATATACCTTATGAAGCTCCAAAAGAAAACGACCTATCTGAAGTGCTTGGTGAATTAAATGAATTAACCGGAATGAGAGCAATAAAAGATGAAATTAATAATTTGGTTAATTTCCTGAATATTGAAAAGAAAAGAAAAGAAAAAGGAGGTGCCGGTACTCCAATAAATATACATTTTGTATTTACCGGAAATCCCGGAACCGGAAAAACAACGGTTGCGCGAATAATTGGTGGTGTTCTACACAAACTGGGACTGCTTGCCAAGGGGCATGTTGTTGAAACAGATAGAAGTAAATTAGTTGGATCAACTATTGGAAGTACAGCCCCTAAAACCAGTCAGGTAATAGATTCGGCAATGGGTGGTGTTTTATTTATTGATGAAGCTTATACTCTTTCGCCGGAAGATTCATCTTTTGATTATGGAAAAGAAGCAATTGATACATTATTAAAACGTATGGAAGACGACCGCGGAAAATTTGTTGTTATTGTTGCAGGATATAATAACGAGATGAGAAAGTTTATGGATACTAATCCGGGACTAGCTTCACGTTTTACTAAAAAAATAAATTTTGAAGATTATTCCGCTGAAGAATTAATGGAAATATTTAACAGACAAGTTAACAAGAAAAAACTTAAACTTGATGTTGAAGCTGAGGACAATTTATTAAAATTCTTTAAAAATATGTATCTATCGCGCGATAAAAATTTTGGCAATGCCCGCGAGGTACGTAATCTTTTTGAAATGTCTTTGCAAAGACAAGGTAACAGACTTTCATCACTTGTTACAAATCCGGATTTTAATGAAGAGTTGATGGATTATTTAACACGAGAAGATATAGAAGGAAAACTTGGCAAAGTTAAAAGTCTTGATGAAGTATTAAACGAATTGAATGAATTTACCGGAATGGGAACTGTTAAAACTGCTATCAGAGAAATAGCGTTGCAAATTAAAATGCAGCAGGAAAGGGTTAACCGCGGATTAGCAGAAGCTGAAAAAATGGGGATGCATTTTATTTTAACAGGAAATCCTGGAACAGGTAAAACATCAATTACACGTAAGCTAGGGGAAGTATTTAAATCAATAGGATTTTTGCCTAAGGGTCATGTTATTGAAGTTGACAGAAGTAAACTTGTGGGACAATATCAAGGGAAAACCCCTTTGTTGGTAAATGATGCATGCAACCAGGCAATGGGTGGTATTTTATTTGTTGATGAAGCATACACATTGGCGGGAGATCCCGCATCAGGCGGTTCAGATCCATACGGTAAAGAAGCAATTGAAACTTTAATGAAACGTATGGAAGACGACAGGGGTAAATTTGTTGTTATTGCTGCCGGATATAGAAATGAAATTAATAATTTTTTAAATACCAATCCGGGAATGAAAAGCAGATTTGATAAATATCTTCATATTGAAGATTATACAGCCGATGAATTATTTGAAATATTTAAGGGACAAGTTAAAAAGAAAAAATTTGTTATTACCAATGATGCGCTTGAATTAGTAAAAAAAGTTATTGGTAAAATGCTTGACGGAAAAGATAAAAATTTTGCAAATGCCCGTGAGGTACGTAAAATTGTTGATGAGGCATGTGCTAAACAATCGGAAAGGACATCAAAACTTTCTGAAGATGAAAAAACTAACGATCTATTAAATACAATTACCGCAATTGATATTCCTTACGAGGCACTAAAAGAAAAAAGCCTTAATGAAGTGCTTGGAGAATTAAACGAACTTACAGGCATGAGGAATATTAAAGATGAAATTAATAATCTTGTAAATTATTTAAATATAGAAAAACGCAGAATTGAAAGAGGGGAAAAGGGAACTCAATTAAATATTCATTTTGTGTTTACCGGAAATCCGGGTACAGGTAAAACAACAGTAGCACGAATTATTGGAGATGTTTTTAAGAATCTTGGTTTATTATCGCGCGGGCATGTAATTGAAGCCGATAGATCAAAACTTGTTGGAACATCGGTTGGATCAACAGCGCCAAAAACAAATAATTTAATTGATAATTCAATGGGTGGGGTATTATTTATTGATGAAGCTTATACTCTTTCACCCGAAGATGGCTCGAATGACTTTGGTAAGGAAGCAGTTGATACATTATTAAAACGTATGGAAGATGACCGGGGCAGATTTGTAGTTATTGTTGCCGGATATAATAATGAAATGAGAAAGTTTTTAGATACAAATCCGGGTTTAGCCTCGCGGTTTACCAAAAAAATTAATTTTGAGGATTATACTGCCGAAGAATTAATGGAAATATTTAATAAACAAGTATTAAAGAAAAAACTTAAATTAGAATTGGATGCTGAAGAAAACCTGTTAAAATTCTTTAAAGACATTTATATGTCGCGTGATAAAAACTTTGGAAATGCACGTGAAGTGAGAAATATTTTCGAAATGTCGTTACAACGGCAGGGAAATAGATTATCTAAATTAGTTGCTAGTCCAGATTTTGTTGAAACGGATATGGATTATTTAACACTGGAAGATATTCAGGGAAAACAGGATAAAGTTAAAAGTTTAGATGATGTTTTAGCTGAATTAAACGAATTTATTGGAATGGATACAGTTAAAACTTCGGTTAGAGAAATTGCATTACAAATAAAAATGCAGCAGGAAAGAGTTAACAGAGGACTTGCCGAAGCAGAAAAACTTGGTATGCATTTTATTTTAACAGGAAATCCGGGAACAGGGAAAACATCAATAACCCGTAAACTTGGTGAAGTATTTAAGTCAATTGGATTTTTATCAAAAGGACATGTTGTTGAAGTTGACCGCAGTAAACTTGTAGGGCAATATCAAGGTAAAACACCTTTAATAGTAAATGATGCCTGTAACCAGGCCATGGGCGGAATATTATTTGTTGATGAAGCATACACATTGGCGGGAGATCCCGCATCAGGTGGTTCCGATCCATACGGTAAAGAAGCAATTGAAACCTTAATGAAACGTATGGAAGACGACAGAGGGAAATTTGTTGTTATTGCCGCCGGATATAAAAATGAAATGAGTAATTTTTTGGATACAAATCCGGGTATGCAAAGCCGTTTTGACAAATATCTTCATATTGATGATTATACAAAAGATGAATTATTCAAAATATTAATTGGACAGGCGAAGAAGAAAAAATATATAATTGCTGATGAAGCACTTGAAAGCATAAAGAAAAATATTGATAAACTTGTTGATAATAAAGATAAAAACTTTGCAAATGCACGCGAAGCTAGAAAATTATTCGATTTAATGATTTCGAAACAATCGGAAAGAGTTTCAAAACTATCGGTCGAAGAAAGAACAGATGCTGTTTTATGTACCATTCAATTGATTGATGTACCATCGGAAGGTACTAAAGAAATAAAGATTGAAGATGTTTTAAAAGAACTGAATGAACTGACCGGAATGGGTAATATAAAAAACGAATTAAATAGTTTGATAGATTTCTTGTCAGTAGAAAAACAGAGAGCGGAATATGGCGGCAGTAAAACTTCATTAAATTTACATTTTGTGTTTACGGGAAATCCGGGAACAGGTAAAACAACTGTTGCCAGAATAATTGCTAAAATATTTAAATCTTTGGGTTTGCTTTCACAGGGACAACTTGTTGAAGTTGACCGGAGTGCTTTAGTTGGTCAATGGATGGGACAAACGGAACCAAAAACCAATGCTGTTATTAATAAAGCTTTGGGTGGTTTGTTATTTATTGACGAGGCATATACTTTGGCTTCGGGTGGAGATAATGATTACGGAAAAGAAGCAATTAATATTTTATTAAAGAGGATGGAAGACGACAGAGGAAAATATATTTGTGTGGTTGCAGGTTATTCAAAACAAATGGCCGAATTTTTAGATATGAATCCGGGACTTGCCAGCAGGTTTACCAAACGAATTCATTTTGATGATTATTCTGCTGCTGAATTGGCTCAAATTTTCAGAAATCAAGTGACAAAGAAAAAATTGACTTTGGATAAATTTGCCGATGAAAATCTAAATTCGTATTTTACAAAAATTTACAACTCCAGGGATAAAAATTTTGGAAATGCACGCGAAGTGAGAAATATATTTGAAGCTTCATTACAACGGCAAGGTGCACGCTTATCAAAATTGCTTAAAGAAGAGAATTTTTCAAAAGAGGATTTAAACATCTTAACTAAAGCTGATATTGAAGGTGGTGTTATTCCAGACAATAACGAAATACTCAATTTAGGAAAACTTGATAAACTTATTGGATTGGGAACTGTTAAAAGTGCTATTACTGAAACGGTAAAACAAATTAAAATTATTAACAAGCGTAAGAAGGAAAATTTAGATGAGGGGGAAGTTTTAAGTTATAATTATATTATTACAGGAAATGTAGGATCAGGTAAAACAACAATTACAAATTGTTTAGGTGAAATATTTAATAGTTTGGGATGTTTAACAAAGGGGCATTTAGTAAAAGTAGATAAAAATAGTTTAGTAAGTGAATTTCTGGGAGATTCTTCCAGATTGGTTCATAAGGCTTGTGATGAAGCCTTGGGCGGAATTTTATACGTGGATAATGCTTATAATTTAGATTATACCGATGACGAATATGACTCTAATAATAAAGAAGCCATTGAAACCTTAATAATAAGAATTACAGAAGATAAAGGGAAATTTATTGTTGTACTTTCCGGCAAAAAAAAGGAAATGGAAAGGTTTTTGTACAAAAACCCTAGATTACAATCTTTGTTCAATCAACGGCTGGATATTGAAGATTACTCAAAAGAAGAATTGGCAAGAATTTTTTATATGTTTGCACAAGAGAAAAACTTATTAATTCAATCGAATGCAAATTCAAACATTGAAAAATGTATAAATGAATTTGTTTATAAAAAAATTGGTAATTCCTCAAATATTTTAGACCTACAAAAACTTTTTTGTGATGTATATGAGCAGCATAACAACAGAATAAATAAACTTCCTATTTATCAGCGATCGGATGAAACAGATAAAACGTTAACTGTGGAAGATTTTCCTGTTATTGCAAAAAAAACTAATAATGTAGATGATCTATTGTTAGAAATGAACGGTTTGGTTGGTTTAAGTAATGTTAAAACAGAAATTAGGCAGTTTGTTAATTATTTAAAAGTAGAAAAATTAGGTGGTAGAAACTATCAGTCAATTGTAGAATTAAAAAATACTCCCAATTACAATTTTATAATTTCAGGAAATCCGGGTACAGGTGTATCAACTTTAGCAAAAATAATTGCAAAATTATTAAATTCATTAGATCTTTTAGAAAAAGATGATGTAATTGAAGTAACCAAAGATGATTTGTTCAAAAATTATATCGGATCAGCTTCAATAATGACAAATGAGGTGGTTGATAGAGCTTTAGGCGGGATTCTTTTAATAAACTCGATTGAAACATTGCAGACAAATGAAACAATGTTTTTTGGTGATGAAGCTATAATGTATCTATATAAAAGATTAGTTGAAGAATTTGGTAAATTTTATATGATTTTAGCAGGCAATAAAAATGGTTTAGATGGATTTATTGCTAAAAATCCTTTAGGTTTCACTAGTCGATTTAAAGTTCTTCATATTAATGATTATACTTCGGAAGAACTTTATGAAATCTTTAAGTTATTTGCTGCGCAAGGTAATAAACAGTTGACAGCCGAGGCAGATAGTTTAATTAAACAGATAATTGAGAAAGTATACGTAACTAAACCTGAACAGTTTGAAAACGCAAAAACAATTAAGAATATTTATAATAAGATTATACAAAATCAAGAAGTAAGAATAAGCTCATTAGATCAAGCGGATGTAATGAAAAATATAATTACTGTAGAGGATATAAATTTATGATTTGTGGATTTTGTAAATGCGATATAGAAAACGATTCGTTCTTTTGTGACCAATGCGGCGCAGAACTATTAATTTGCGAAAAATGCGGTAAAACCGGAAAAGGGAAACGCTGTATAGAAGATGGCGGAAAACTACTTACCGCTAAAGAGTTAAAACAGCTTAAAGTAACCGGTCAGCAAAGTACAAATAGCCCTAATACTGCTAATACATTTCAGCCCCAGCAGCATATTAATGTTCAGCAGCCATTTAATCCCGTTCTGCATGTTAATCCACAGCAAAACACTCCGGTTAATTCACAACCATATATTGGACAACCGTATGTTAATACAAACATAAATGCAAAAATGGTTGATAATACTATAAAGAATACCGATCAGACAATTTCTTCGATGAATACAGGAACCATTGCTAATGCAAATAACAGCGGAAATATTAATATTCCGCAGCTGGTTCTAATAAATAAAGCAATTAATGCCACTTTAACAATTAATGATAATGATATTATTGGAAGAAAGGCAGGTCCTTTTATGCATATTTTTTCTAATTATGCACAAATTTCGGGACAGCATGCCCAATTTACATATAGTCCTTCAACAGGATGGTGTGTAAAAGATTTGGGCTCGTCCAATGGAACAAAATATATGGGAAATCAGTTATATATTGGAGTCCCTCAACCAATACTAAACAAATGTTTTGTTGTTTTTGCAAATATTGAGTTTTATATACAGATTACTGCAACTCAAACTTTGCCGCTACAGAATAGCAATACATTCGATTTAGATAAAACAGTGAGACTTTAGGGGATAAAAATGATATTAGATATTAATTCAGTTAGTGATGTTGGAATGATAAGGACTAACAACGAAGATATGCTATTTGATGGAGCGAGATTCATTCGCGATGATGAACATCGTTTTTCGCTTGAATTAAACTTGGCAGATACTAAAATTATGTTTGCCATTGCTGATGGTATGGGTGGACATAATGCAGGTGAATTAGCCAGTGATATACTTTTACATGAAATTGTAGATTCTTTTAGCGCTTTTACAAGAGAAAATATACATATAGATGAAAGTGAACTTAAAACTTTTTTTGATAGCGAAATTAAAAGAATTCATAATCTTTTAGTTGAAGAAGGGCTGAAGGATTTATCAAAAAAAGGAATGGGTTCAACATTAGTAGCGTTAATAATATATAAGGGTAAGTTCTATACAATTAATGCCGGAGACAGCAGGTTGTATAGATATAGAGATGGAATAATTAAACAAATAACCAAAGATCACTCGTATGCGTCAATTTTTGGAGAAGAAAGAGCTGCTTCACATCTTATTTATAATGCGGTAGGCGGCGGTGACAAGGTTTTTATTGATTTTACGGACATTACATCAAAAGTAGATGATGATGATGTTCTATTATTATGTAGTGATGGTTTAAGTGATTTAATAGATGATGATGATATTGAAGATATAATGGAAAAATCGGGAGATATTTTTAGTTTAGTTAATGCGGCTAAAAATGCAGGCGGAAAAGATAATATATCAATAATTAAAATTAAAATTGAACTGGAATAAAGTGCTATTTATCAAATAAAACTCAAAAATTAGGAAGAATTAATAATAAATTAAACCGGTTTTTGTACAAATAGAGTTTTGTTTAATAAAAAATTAGATAAGAATACTAATAGATTTGAAATAACTTTGATATTTAATCAATTTTTTTGCTTACACAATACATTTTAACTATAAATAAACGCATTTATTTCAAGAACCATTAAATTATTATTTTATAATAATTTACAACTAATAAGCCTAAATGGGTAGCTAATAAAAAGAATGATACGCAGTAAAAAAGGAATGTTTTAGAAAAAAAATATTAATAAAAATAAAATTTTACTTGCATTCGCGACCAAAAACGCTTACATTTAGTTCTGTCTTTTTTTAAGACTTGTTCATTAAATATTGAAAACGAAAAAACAACAAAGAGTTGTAAAAAAATAAAAAAAAGTGCTTGACAAACACAAAATAAAATATTAAATTTACAATCCTTGTTTGAATAAAAAGTTCTTTGAAAGAGTGAGTGACTAAAGGAAAACCTTTAGGAATAGTTTAGAAGGTAAGAAACAAAAAAATACGCAAGCTTTTGAAATAAACAAAATCGAAGTTGTGATTACAACGGAGAGTTTGATCCTGGCTCAGGACGAACGCTGGCGGCGTGCTTAACACATGCAAGTCAAGGGAAAGTAATTCAGTAATGGATTATGGATACTGGCGCACGGGTGAGTAATGTATAAGTAATCTACCCATGGGATTGGAATAACGTCGAGAAATTGGCGCTAATACCGAATAATGCAGCGGCACCAAATGGTGATGTTGTTAAAGTTGCAGCAATGTAACGCCTACGGATGAGCTTGTATTCGATTAGCTAGTTGG
>CAXXGC010000005.1:0-92500 GCA_963667875.2 Melioribacteraceae bacterium | reverse complement strand
CTTTGTGATCTACCCTTGTCCAGGATGAAGTGAGGGTAAAACCTCATGGAGGTCCGAACTATTGTGGGTTGAAAACCACTTGGATGAGATGAGGGTAGGGGTGAAAGGCCAACCAAACTGAGAGATAGCTCGTATTCCTCGAAATAGCTTTAGGGCTAGCCTCGATTAAAAGTATAACGGAGGTAGAGCACTGATTGGGCTAGGGCTGTCACAACGGTACCAACCCCAGACAAACTCCGAATTCCGTATATATGTTTTTCGGGAGTCAGGCAGTGGGGGATAAGCTTCATTGCCAAAAGGGAAACAACCCAGACTACCGACTAAGGTCCCCAAATAGTAGTTAACAGAGAAAGGATGTTTAATTGCTTTGACAACTAGGATGTTGGCTTAGAAGCAGCCACACATTTAAAGAGTGCGTAATAGCTCACTAGTCTAGCGATTTAGCGCCGACAATATTCGGGACTAAACTACTTACCGAAGTCGTAGGATCCAGCAATGGATCGGTAGAGGAACATTCTATTTGCGATGAAGGTGAAGCGTGAGCTTTGCTGGAGCGGATAGAAAAGCAAATGTTGGCATTAGTAACGATAAAGAAGATGAAAAATCTTCTCGCCGTAAGTCTAAGGTTTCCTGAGCAACGTTAATCGTCTCAGGGTAAGTCGGGTCCTAAGCTGAGGCTGAAAGGCGTAAGTGATGGAAAACAGGTTAATATTCCTGTACCCGGTAGTATTTGTTTGACTGTAAGGAGAGACGCAGGAGTGAAAGTCAGCCACCTGTCGGATTAGGTGGTTTAAGTGTGTAGAAGGAAGAGGCAGGCAAATCCACCTTTTCATTAACTTCGAGGCACGAACAGGAGAGCCTAGCTCATAAACTGACTGTAATCAGGCTGCCAAGAAAATCTTCGTACAGGAGAGTACTATCGGTCCGTACCGCAAACCGACACAGGTAGACGGGATGAATATTCTAAGGCGCTCGAGAGAGCCGTGGTTAAGGAACTCGGCAAATTAACCCCGTAACTTCGGGAAAAGGGGTGCCCTGAGTAGGTAAGATTGTACAAATCAAGCTGAAAGGGGCCGCAGTGAAATGGCCCAAGCGACTGTTTAACAAAAACATATGTCTCTGCGAAGTCAATCAAGACGAAGTATAGGGACTGACACCTGCCCGGTGCTGGAAGGTTAAGGGGAGAGGTTATTGCGAGTAATCGTGAGAAGCTTTGAACCGAAGCCCCAGTAAACGGCGGCCGTAACTATAACGGTCCTAAGGTAGCGAAATTCCTTGTCGGGTAAGTTCCGACCTGCACGAATGGTGTAACGATTTGGGCACTGTCTCGACCACGGCCTCGGTGAAATTGTGGTACCGGTGAAGACGCCGGTTACCCGCATATGGACGGAAAGACCCCGTGAACCTTTACTGCACCCTATCATTGGGTTCGGATACGTCATGTGTAGAATAGGTGGGAGACTGTGAAACTGGAGCGCTAGCTTCGGTGGAGTCGAAATGTGAAATACCACCCTTGGCTTATCTGGATTCTAACCGCGGTCCATGAATCTGGATCCGGAACAGTGGTAGGCGGGTAGTTTGACTGGGGCGGTCGCCTCCCAAATTGTAACGGAGGCTCTCAATGGTTCCCTCAGCACGGTCGGTAATCGTGCGTTGAGCGTAAAGGTATAAGGGAGCTTGACTGTGAGACATACAGGTCAAACAGATACGAAAGTAGGACTTAGTGATCCGGCGGTAGCAAGTGGAAGTGCCGTCGCTCAAAGGATAAAAGGTACTCCGGGGATAACAGGCTGATCTTGCCCAAGAGTTCATATCGACGGCAAGGTTTGGCACCTCGATGTCGGCTCATCGCATCCTGGGGCTGTAGAAGGTCCCAAGGGTTTGGCTGTTCGCCAATTAAAGCGGTACGTGAGCTGGGTTCAGAACGTCGTGAGACAGTTCGGTCCCTATCCTATGCGGGCGCAGGATACTTGAGAAGGGTCGCTTCTAGTACGAGAGGACCGGAGCGAACGAACCTCTAGTGAACCAATTATCACGCCAGTGGTATCGTTGGGTAGCTATGTTCGGTTATGATAAGCGCTGAAAGCATCTAAGTGCGAAACATTCTTCAAGATAATGTATCCCTTCCGGCAGTGATGCCGGACTAAAGACTCCACGGAGATGACGTGGTTGATAGGCTATAGGTGTAAGTGCAGCAATGTATTCAGCCAAGTAGTACTAATAAGTCGTGAGACTTAACCTTAAAATTTAATAAAAGTCTTCTTGTTTTTTACAAGATGTTTGTTTCGGATTCAATCTTTCTATTAAAATTATGAATGAGTTTATGTCTGGTGACTATAGCTAAGGGGAAACACCTCTTCCCATTCCGAACAGAGAAGTTAAGCCCTTATACGCCGATGATACTGCATGCGCAGGTGTGTGGAAAAGTAGGTAGTCGCCAGGCTTTATTTTTAACTTAAAGTCTTTTACGTTTACCGTAAGAGACTTTTTTTATTTTAAACAAAAATATTGTTTTAGTTTTACACTATATATATTAGTTAGATCAGTTATAAATTTATCCAAAAAAATTATGTAAAAGTTTATAGCCCGGTGGTTATAGCTAAGGGGAAACACCTCTATCCATTCCGAACAGAGAAGTTAAGCCCTTATACGCCGATGATACTACATGCGCAGGTGTGCGGAAAAGTAGGTAGCCGCCCGGCTTTATTTTTAACTTAAAGTCTTGTACTTAACTGTACAGGACTTTTTTAGTTTTAAAGATCTTTTTTTGCAAATCATGATCACCAACGCTTAATATAGAATTATGCAGTATCAACTGATGGTCCTTAAAATGTTTACATGGTTAATTTCCCTATATCTATACGTAAAGCATGACTGTTATACCTTTATTTGCATATTTCATTTTTATAGTAGTAGCTATGAAATTGAATTAAATATAAAGAAAATTCAACAATATATTTGTAGATTTAAGGGTGAATAAATTATAGGTCATAAAATAAGTAATATTATATATTTTAACGATTTGGGCTTGTTATTATCCTCATTAAAGTAATTAAAATGTTTAACTAATTAATAATTTGATATAAAATAAATTTAAATAAAAAAACGACTATTTTGATCAAAAGATTATGTTGACTTTTAATGATAATTATTTAATTTTTAAATATTATATAATTTATTTGGTTGGCAAAATGAAAAAAATATTTATACTTATGTATTTATTATTTATATGTATTAGTAACATCAAAGCTAATAATGATGAATCGATTTTTATTATTAATTCGTTTCATCCAGAATTTAGAATTACATCATTTGAAGTTAGTGGTATCCGATCGGCATTACTGAATCATAAATACAATGGTAATGTATATATAGAATATTTGGATACTAAAAATTTTTCATATGAAAAGATGGCACCGATGTATTATGAAATTATTAAACAAAAGTATAGAGATATTAAGTTTAAAATTGTTATTTGTACCGATAATGAAGCATTAAATTTTTTAAGTACTTATGGTAAATATTTATTTCCAAAAGCTGTTTTTGTGTTTTGTGGAGTAAGTCCTAATAATGAACAGATTCATCTAATTAAAAATGAAATAACAGGTGTTGTTAAAGATATTGATTATGATGCTAATATTCAACTTATTATGAACTTATTCCCCGCCACTAAAGAAATTATATCATTTTTTGATGGTACCGCTTCTGGTAAAATTGCGTTTGAAGAATATAAACAATGTTTTTTTAAGTATGATTCAAAAAGGGTTAAATTTATAAACTATAATAATCCTACAATAGGGCAGCTTATTGAAATTGTTAGTAAGTTAGAGCCGGGGCAGGTTGTTTTACAAGGTGAATTTAGTAAGGACAAAAATGGAGTAGTATTTAACCATTCTTCAATTACATCATTAATTACTGAAAAAGCAAAAGTTCCTGTATTTGGTTACATAAATGATATGTTTACTAAAGGTATTATTGGTGGTAAGCTGTTTAATGTTGTTGAAGAAGGTTTAGCTGCGGGTAAATTGGTTAATCAAATATTAGATGGTAAACCGATTAAAGATATTAAGGTTGTTGACTCTTTGCATCAAAAATATTTTTTTGATTATCGAATGCTTACAAAATTTAATGTGGATATGGACTTATTACCTGCAAATTCGACAATCACTTATAAACCATTTAGCATTTGGGATACAAATAGAGATTTATTTATTAAAATAATTATTGGTTTTGTTTTTTTAATTGGATTGGTATTTATCTTAACTTTAACTATTTTAGCTAAAAAAAGGGCTGAGAAACAATTAAAGGATTCAAAATCGCAAATTGATAGAATATTATACTCAATTGCGGATTGTGTATGGAGTATAGATCTTAATTCAAATGATAGAATAATAAACTCATATTTTTCTCCGGTTGTTGAAAAAATTTGCGGGTATCCGGCGCAATATTTTTATAAAACATACAAACGTCTTGAGGATTTTGTTGTACCGGAGGATAAACATCTTGTTATGAAAGCATATAGAGATTTGTTTAATAATATTACTGAAAATGTTAAATATGTTTTTAGAATTAAAACAAAATCGAATAAAATAAAATGGATAGAACAAAATGTTACTATGACTAAAATTGATAATGGTATATCGCGTTTTGACGGTGTTTCCAAAGATATTACAAAATCAATTGAGCAAGAAGGATTGTTTATGAGATTTTTAAAAGCAATAGAACAAAGTCCCATTTCGGTAATGATTACTAATACACAAGCTTTGATAGAATATGTTAATCCTCATTTTGAAAAAACTACAGGATATAAGTTTGAAGAAATTAAAAATAAAAATCCAAGATTTCTCAAAAATGATTATACAAAAAGTACCGATTATAAAAATATGTGGGAAACGATTACTTCAGGAAACGAATGGAGAGGGGAATTACTTAATAAGAAAAAAAATGGGACATATTTTTGGGATTTAACAACCATAACATCTATTAAAAATGACGAGGGACAAATAACACATTATTTGGCTGTTAAAGAAGACATTACACATATAAAAGAAGTTGAATATGAACTTATTAAAGCTAAAGAAAATGCCGAAAAATCGGATAAACTAAAAGATGAATTTTTAGCGCAGATGTCGCACGAAATTCGTACTCCACTTAATGCAATAGTTAATCTTTCCGAAATGTTAAAAGAAGAAATGCAGGATAATATTAATGAAGATGCGGTAGAATTATTTGATAGTATTACTTCATCAGCTAAAAGAATAATTCGTACTGTTCATTTGATTATTAATATGAGTGAATTACAAACAAAAACGTACAAATATTCACCAATTTATCTCGATTTTGCCGAATTAGTAAATAAAGCACTGGATAATTATTTGGGTGAAGCTGTCCAGAAAAATGTGAGAGTATTATTTAATAATAATTTGGTTAATTCAGGTTTATTTTGTGATAAATACTCTACTGAACAAATTGTTATGCAATTAATTGACAATGCTGTAAAATTTACTGATAAAGGAGAGATAGTAATATCTATTGACAGAAATAAGTATAGTGAGTTAAGATTTTTAGTTAAGGATACAGGCATTGGAATGTCGGAGGAATATATTCCAAATTTATACCAATCATTTTCACAGGAAGACAGAGGATACAGTAGAAAATATGACGGCAACGGCTTAGGCTTGGCATTAACAAAAAAATATTGCGAATTAAATAATGCGGATATTTTATGTAAAAGTACTAAAGGAATAGGTACGGAATTTATAGTTGTTTTTAATAATGCAAAAGTAAATTAATAATGTCAATACTAATTATATAAATATTTTGTTATTAGTTTTTATTATTTCAATTTGGCTGTTGGTTGTATTAATTGATGTATTAATAAAATCATCAGTTAAATTGCTTTTAATTAAGATTTCCAACGATTGTTTTTGGTTTACAAATGTATTTGTTATTTTACAATTGTATTTTTTAATTAAATGATGGGCAGTATTGGTTAGACTAAAATCAATATTTACTAATAATTTTTCATATTCAATTTTTTCGCAAATATTTCCATTTTCCAATGTATTATAAGCAGAATTATAATATGTTTTACCTAAAAGGCCCACACCAAGTTTAGTACCTCCAAAATATCTAATACTTACAACCAATATATTAGTTAAATCAAAATGCTGGATAGCATTTAATATTCTTATGCCGGCTGTTCCTGTAGGTTCCCCATCATCGGAATATTTACTTACATTTGGATAAAGTTTATAAGCATAACAGATGTGTGTAGAATCATAATATTCTTTATTAAGTAAGGCTAATTGATTATCAATATCTTCAATAGTTAAAAGGGGATGAGCAATTCCAATAAATGTAGAACCTTTTTCCTTTAACTTGTTTTGATTAATTTGAATAATTGTTTTAATACTGTTTTCTTGCGGCATATCAATAATATATTATTAAAAATTACAATTTTAATATAAGAATAATGGGAATAAAAATCACGATGGAATAAACGCTTTATAATAACAAGATAATAACAAAAAAAAGCCGGATTCAAAGAATCCGGCTTAAATTTAGCAAAAACAATTAAAGTTACTTAATTAACATCATTTTCTTTGAAACTACATTGTTACCTGATTGTAATCTGTAAATATAAGTACCAGATGATAATTTGGAAGCATCAAATGAATAATTATATGTACCGGCACTTAAATTTTGGCCGTTAATTAAAACAGCAACTTCTTGACCAAGAATATTATAGATTCTTAAATCAACAGCTGATGCTTGAGGTAATCCGAAACGAATAGAAGTAGATGGGTTAAATGGATTAGGATAGTTTTGATCAACATAAAATTGAGTTGGAACTACACTAACTTCTTCATCTTCAACACCAACAACTATGTCTGTCCAGCCTAATGATTTAGCTTTTACAAATGCAGTACCGGCGTTATTTTGAACGTCAGTTAATAAATCGCCGGCTACAATTGCAAAAGTAACCCACATTGTATCGCTAACAGCAATATTACCAACTTTAGAACCAATCCAACATCTGTAATCACCGGTAGTTGTAGGTTGAACTGCATCAATAGTTGTAATATAATTAAATCCATCTGTTCTGATAGTTGAAGCTGAACCACTTACTTTTGCTTTATAACCGCTTGCGCCATTTAAAGCAACCATGCCATAATAATAAGGTTTTGTAGGTGAATATTGATAAATTAAATGTTTAGTTAAATCATAACCGGCTTTATTTGTAGCATAAGCAGCAGCATCAATATCCCAATCAAAGAATAATCCTGCATAAAAATCGTTTACAGCCGCAGCAGTTTTATTAATAAAACCGTATCGTAAATAAACAATGTTTTCATTTGCAGCACTAAATGATTGCTGAATAATATCCATTCCGTAAGGAACAGGAGCAGCAGCATCATTAATAACAGCAGTAGAAATCTGATTAAAGATTGTATTATTAGTAAATCCGGCAGCAAAGTTTGAAGTTACATTTTTGGTATCACCAAGATTATAACTTCCAATATTTCCGTTTACTGAATCGGCAGCAGCCGAACCAAATACTACACCACCGCAATAAACGCCGTTTTGGCCTTTATACGAAACACCATCACCAATTGAATTGCCTGCTGCATCAATATAAGCACCAAGGGCACCCATATTATAAACAGCAGCCTGCATATTACCGGTGTTATGTGTTAAAGCTAAAGTATCTTCAGTTGTAACTAAATTATTTGTAAATGTAACTGTAAAAGTATCAACACTAGTTACAAGTGAAGCTTCAGCTCCTTTAGTTTTTACTGTCCATCTAAAAGTAATATCAGGGTTTGCGCCCATCAATTGAAGTACTTTAGCAGAAGTTAAATTATATGTGGTATCTGTTAAAGCTGTTGATGTAACTAAATTTGGTAAAGCAACAAATTGATAAATTAAATTGTCATTGTTAAAATCAAGAGCCTTGTGCCATTTCATTGTAAATATTTCTGTGTTGTTTACAACAGGAATAGTTGCATTATTTTCAGGCTCAATTAATGAGAAATAAGGAGATGGGGGAGCCGGAGCATTAGGAGTAATATCGGTATAAAAATTAGGTGAAATTTGATATCCGTCATTATATACCGTTGCGGCTGATGAATATTGTGAAGCGATACCTTTAACATTGATTGGGAATACTGGGGCAGTGTTATTATCCAAATCAGTATCTTTGTCAACAAAAAGGGTTAATTTATTTAAACCATCCCATACTGTTATACTTGCGTTAGCTCCTGAAGGCCAAACAGCTGAATTAGGTGCTAATCCAACACCTTTTAATTGAATATATCTTCCTTCATAAAGTTCGCCATTAGCCAAATATTGCTTAATTGTAACGTCAACCGGGGTAACAGGATTACCAGTATCCAGTAACACAATATCAGCTGCCAAATCGTTAACAGTAAGTTCTGTAAGCCCTCTATATTGAGCTACAGTGCCGGTTACTAATATTCTATCACCAATATTATAAACAGTTCCACCACCGGTTACACCGCCTTTATAAATGTCAATACCGGCATTTTCATCTTGAATATAATAACTAAAGGCATTAGCTGAAGCGGTGAAGTTGATAGATGATACTACACCAATAACAGTAAATGTCTGACCTAAATTATCCGGTTTAAAATCACCGTTTGCATCAATTTTAACTGTTGCTATAGGAGTAGCATTTGAAATTGGTATATGATTTAATATAATTAAAGGTGCAGGCGCGCTATATGAACTTGAATATAAAACTTCATCATTAGCGTCTGCATTCATGTTTCCTAAACTAATAATACCCCATCTGTTAGCTGCAACCGGATAACCGCTGTCAAGCATATCTTTTGTCCAATTGGCAGGATCAGTAATTGTTCCGCCTTGATATTCGGCGCGGTAAATTCCGGCATCAGGTACACCATCACGTGTTCCAAAAACAAAATCAAGTTTTCCATTACCGTCAATATCTCCATAATCAGAACTATAAATCCTACCACCGGTAGCTAAATCAATAACAGGATAAGCTTTCAGCGTATCTGCTTCCTTTTGCATTACATAAACATGATTATCTGTAGCAGAAAGGAAACTGCCAAAAACTATCTCTTTTGTTCCATTATTATCAATATCTAAAACACTTGCCGAAAGCCATGAACCGCCAGGGGCACCATTAACTTGTTTAGTCTGAGCAGTCCAAACTCCGGCTACTCTTTTAATAGGTGTAACTGTTCCGTTTTGTGAGAATAAATAAATTACATTATCTAGAATTGCCAAATCGTAAATAGTTGAAGCATCAATGGTCATTCCTAATCCGGAAGCTTCCATTGTCCAAACTTCACTTCCATCACCATTATCAGGAATAGTACTAACAGAAATAATTCCAAAACGTTCCCCGGCAACACGGCTGCAGAATACCAATTCTTTAACATTATCCTCATCCACGTCTTGCAAAAACCAGCGAATCGGTCTTAAGTTGTAACCGTCGGCTGCAACCATTGACCATTTGGAGTTTGGTCTAAATGTGCCATCACCATTATCTATGCCCATAATATCACTTCCGTCACCTTTACTTTCGTAAACTACAACACGCGATGGATTTTGATTTACTGTACCGCTGATGTTATTAGCAGGTCCCCAAATGATTTCCATTTTACCATCGTTATCCATATCGCCTGAAGTTAAAGCAGGCCATGTGTTTTGTTTTTCAACACCAGGAAGTACTGTACTCCATACCGAATCCCAAGAGGTACCATTAAACTCGTATTTGTAAATTCGTGGTATTAGTTCATTTGCAGCATCCAGACAGTTATTATTAACTGCGTAAATTTCTAATTTACCGTCATTATCAAAATCAACTCCTGTCACAACATTACCAAAACCTCCAACTTCAAGAGCAGGGGGTTGAATTATTGCACTGCGAACAAATAAATCTTGTGCTAGATAATTTGTTGAAAATAGGATTAAAAATAAAAATGAAAAAATCAGTCTGTTAGACTTCATTATGCCTCCTGAATATATATTATATGATGATTAGTTAAAAACTCGATTAAAAAAATTTGTAACAAAACTTTAACATATATTTATGCATAATAAAAAAAAGAAAATCATATATCAACAAATAAAATTATAATTTTTTTGGTTTGTGTTTTAGATTGAAATAATAACCGCAGACATAAAGGATATGATATGATATAATAATAAATATTACGTATGTGTGATTTTAACATTATTAAACAATTAAAAAAAAAGCCGGACTCAAAGAATCCGGCTTAAATTTGGCAAAAACAATTAAAGTTACTTAATTAACATCATTTTCTTTGAAACTACATTGTTACCTGATTGTAATCTGTAAATATAAGTACCAGATGATAATTTGGAAGCATCAAATGAATAATTATATGTACCGGCACTTAAATTTTGGCCGTTAATTAAAACAGCAACTTCTTGACCAAGAATATTATAGATTCTTAAATCAACAGCTGATGCTTGAGGTAATCCGAAACGAATAGAAGTAGATGGGTTAAATGGATTAGGATAGTTTTGATCAACATAAAATTGAGTTGGAACTACACTAACTTCTTCATCTTCAACACCAACAACTATATCTGTCCAGCCTAATGATTTAGCTTTTACAAATGCAGTACCGGCGTTATTTTGAATGTCAGTTAATAAATCGCCGGCTACAATTGCAAAAGTAACCCACATTGTATCGCTAACAGCAATATTACCAACTTTAGAACCAATCCAACATCTGTAATCACCGGTAGTTGTAGGTTGAACTGCATCAATAGTTGTAATATAATTAAATCCATCTGTTCGGATAGTTGAAGCTGAACCACTTACTTTTGCTTTATAACCGCTTGCGCCATTTAAAGCAACCATGCCATAATAATAAGGTTTTGTAGGTGAATATTGATAAATTAAATGTTTGGTTAAATCATAACCTGCTTTGTTTGTAGCATAAGCAGCAGCATCAATATCCCAATCAAAGAATAATCCTGCATAAAAATCATTAACAGCCGCAGCAGTTTTATTAATAAAACCGTATCTTAAATAAACAATGTTTTCATTTGCAGCACTAAATGATTGCTGAATAATATCCATTCCGTAAGGAACAGGAGCAGCAGCATCATTAATAACAGCAGTAGAAATCTGATTAAAGATTGTATTATTAGTAAATCCGGCAGCAAAGTTTGAAGTTACATTTTTGGTATCACCAAGATTATAACTTCCAATATTTCCGTTTACTGAATCGGCAGCAGCCGAACCAAATACTACACCACCGCAATAAACGCCGTTTTGGCCTTTATAAGAAACACCATCACCAATTGAATTGCCTGCTGCATCAATATAAGCACCAAGGGCACCCATATTATAAACAGCAGCCTGCATATTGCCGGTGTTATGTGTTAAAGCTAAAGTATCTTCAGTTGTAACTAAATTATTTGTAAATGTAACTGTAAAAGTATCAACACTAGTTACAAGTGAAGCTTCAGCACCTTTAGTTTTTACTGTCCATCTAAAAGTAATTTGAGGATTAACACCCATTAACTGTAATACTTTTGCAGCTGTTAAGTTGTAAGAAGTATCTTGTAATGCAGAAGATGTAACCAAGTTTGGTAAAGCAATAAATTGATAAATTAAATTGTCATTATTAAAATCTACAGCTTTATGCCATTTCATTGTGAATGAACCTGTATTATTAACAACAGGAACTGTAGCGTTGTTGGCTGGTTCAATTAATGAGAAATATGGACTTGGGGGTGCGGGAACGTTACCTGTAATATCAGCATACCAACTAGGAGTAATTTGATAACCATCATTATGGATTGTTGAAGCAGAAGTATACTGAGTAGCAACACCTTTAACGGTTATTGGGAATGTAGGAGCTGTATTATTATCTAAATCTGTATCTTTATCAACTCGAAGAGTTAATTTATGTAAACCATCCCAAATCATCATGTTAGCATCTGCTCCGGTAGCAGGCCAAACAGGTGAACCGGGAGCTAAACCGACAGCTTTAATTTGGATAAATCTTCCTTCATATTCTTCGCCATTTTCCAAGTATTGATTTATTGTAACATCAATAGGAGTAACAACATTATTAGTATCTAATAAAATAACGGCTGTTGTTAAATCAAAATCTGCCAAATCCAATTCTGTCAAACCTCTGTAATAAGCAACTTTTCCGGTTACTTGAATTCTATCACCAAATTTATAAACAGGGCCGCCGCCGGTTACTGACTTTGTAAGATTAATACCACCGGTTTCATCTTGAATATAATAACTGAATCTGTTAGCCGAAGCAGTAAAGTTAGCTGAGTTTACAATACCTATTACAGTTACAGTTTGGCCAAGTCTATCAGGTTGTAAATCGCTGTTCCCATCAAATCTTGCATCAGCAATAGTCATAGGAGGAGTTACAATACCTGAACTTGTAACTGAAAAATTATTTAAACCAGCAATTGTATGAGTAAAATCAGTTGTTGGCGGTTCAATAATAAATATTTGTTCATTAGAATTTTCAAAATAAATTATATTTCCGCCGTAATCTACTGCAACTTCACCGCGTGATGATGAAGTATTATTGTCAGGATCGGCAAAAGCTAGAGTTTTTACAGGAGTAGAATTAAGGTTTTTAATTTCATAAACACCGCTTGTATCGGTACCTGTACCTGCTTTATCAACAGTCAAATAAAGTATATCATCGGCAGAAGTATTAACATTATCTGTACGAATATCTAAAGAAACTGCATCACCGTTAGGGAAATGAACTCCCCAAGAAGTATCTGCAAATGTTTTTTCAACTAATCCAGAAGCTGTAAAATCGAATTTAAATACTGCATCTTGTATGTTTGCTAATGCTGAACGAACTACTACATACAAACACTTTTCGTCACCAGCCTGTACACTCCAAAAGGTCATTCCGGTTTGAGCTGCTAATAATCTAGTAAAAGGACCATTATAAGTAGTAGCATTATCTATTTGAGCATAAAAGATACCGTTTGTAGTTGATAAGAACATCTTTTTACCAACACCTGTTCCTACAACTTTTACATCGTTAATTGTTCCGGTAACTTGAGCTGTATCAGTGGTGAAAAATGCTACATTTAAAGAATCCGGGTGAACTCTTAAAATTTTCTTTTCGCCTTGTCCAACAATATAAACGTAACCATCCTCACCAACTCCGGGCGAATATCTTCTATTTGTAGTGCTTGGAATAACCTCACCGGTTGTAACAACAATTGGTGAACCGGCAACATCACCAGCTAATGCACCACTCATAGAAACTCTGGCAAAACCGGCAACTGCCCAAGGAGTTCCTGCTGTTCCGGCTCCAGTAACGGAATAACCAAATCCGAAATTTTTAGCAGTAGGATCTTTAACTACTGTAACACCACGTGTTGATAATCCGGCTGCATCATTTCCTGCATCGTAAACCATCGTGTAATTAGTGGAAGGAACATTGATTGATGTTGAAATCTCTACACTATAAGTCCCTGTTGGAGCAGCAGCAGCACCATCAGTACTTCCATCCCATATTATGGAATTGTCTGCACCGTTGAGACTATCTGCTGTGATTGTTTTAATAACTGTAGCGCCGCTGTAAATTTTTACAGTAGCATTAAAAGTACTGGTTGACGGTGGAGTAAAAAAGCGAATAGCCGCAGCAGTACCATCAGAAAAAGAACCATCAAAAACACTTTCGTTTGTTGGCTGAGTAACTCTAATATTAAAAGGGTATATGTCAGCTTTAATGCTGGTGCTTAATGAAAAGAACAACAGCGTAAAAAGTAAAAAAACGGAAAGTTTTTTTGTGGTTAGAGAATAAGTAAAATTACCAAGTCCGGTAGACTTCATTATGCCTCCTAAATATATTAAATGATAATTAGTTAAAAACTTAATTTGAAAAATTTATAACAAATTTTAACATATATTTATTAATAATAAATAAAAGTTACTTATATATCAACAGATAAAATAATATTATTTTTTAATTATGCTCTATATCACATGTTTAGTGATAAAAAATAATATATTTAAGATATAATTAGGCTGTAAATGATTAATCAATTGAAAATTATTTTCTAAATTTATTTAGTTCAAAAGACAAGATTTGCTGATATTTAACTTACAAAATTACTATGGAGTCACTAATTAACTAATTTAAAATGGAAATAAATTCAGGCTTTTTGAAGTGTGGAGATAGTCCCGAGAATCGGGGAAACCGCTGACCTTTTTAATTAGTGTAACCGTAACTTCCGATAATTAGGCACAATAAATACTTTTAATATATTATGATATAACGGTTTACAAGTCAATTGTATTATTAAATTATGTGCATATATAGGCACGGGATTTTTCTCCATACCAAATAGATGTTAGTAAAATTAATACCCTTTGTCATAATCAAGAAATACCACATTATCGTTGATATATAATAAAAACACACAAAATATTTGATAACTAAAGATTTTGCTATAAAAAATAATAGTTTGATATTGTTAATCACCTAAGCCAAAAAGTGAGGAAAAGAATCAGGGCTAAAGCCCGTTATATCTATTCCGCCAGCCCCCAGCATTAATGCTGGGGTTATTTAAACGGGGAGATATAATAACATTATCGCATTATTTATAATAAGTTATAAGGATTTTAAATAACCACGTCCTTTAGGGCATGGGGATAACAACTGCTCAACTCGGCTATAACTTCGCGCGCAGTTTGAGAATTTTTTGCATTTAGGTTGAGAAATTTCATTTTTATTTAACACTCGTTTAATAGCCCTTTAACGGGCTTTATTTTTGCATTTATGGCATAAATTATACAAAAAGGTTGGTTAATACTCAAGGCCTGTAATTGAGGTTTTTTCGGCTCCTATATCTTGTTTCAAACTGATAATCTTATAACGTACCCCAAATACAGTCACATTGTCAAATAGCTTGAAACTTGTATCAAAAATATTAGCCTTTAACTTACGGCGGACGTTGGATATTACAGAAGTAACATTATTAGCAACTGCACGCCAACAGGATAACGGAGACGAACCGTTAATTTTAACTCCATTAATTATTGTACTCCAATAGCCATTACCAAGGCCGGCAACATATTCCGGTACATAAGCATACAAGTTTGTAAAACTAACAATACTACCGGCGGGGGGGTGTTCTCCTCCGGGTACTTCAAAGTTATAAGTAATCCTTTTTAACGGGTCTTTGGTTGGGTCAATTCTATTATCTATTATATTAGTAACTCTTATACCAACTGAACCGGTTCTTATACTATATTCTATATAATCATATTCCGAAACAAAGGTTACTTCCGGGTATTGAGCTAATTTTGCCGGTGTTATAGTTGTGGTATCACCAAAAAAGCGTGGTTGGATAATGAACTTGGTTCCATAAAAGAACCCTATTAGTCCAAAACTGCTAAGAATATTAACAAGTATATCCCATAAAGTAGGGTATGTACCATCAAAGAAATACTCCGGGTGTGTTCCGAAATAATGAAAAGGAGCTATATATAATGATTCTCCAAAGGTATAATCAGTAACAGCCTGTATAGAATTGGTTCCAACCAGTTCTATTGTATAACCTATTTGGGATAAAATTGCAGAAAGCATTTCTTCAACATAAACTATTTCATCATATTGTCCGCCCCATTCAACATCTGAATAATTAAGGAGCTTTAATTGGCTTGCTCTGTCAACAAAAGTAAGTTTGTAAATATTTTGGCTAAATGTAAAATTTATATCCTCGATGTCTATTAAACCACTAAATTTTAATAGGCTGTTTTCATAAACATTAATTGAAACAGTCTTATCATATAAATATGGCAATAAGTTATCTAAAGTAAAAAATTCTACTTTCGCATTGCTTGGGAAAAAAGCGCTTTCATTGTCTATATTATCGGCACCCCAAGTAATAGAAATACGGCGCCGGCTAACCAAATCAAATGCAAATGGGTTAGAATAAGTTGGAATATTAATTGTATAATAATCACCGTTAATATTTTCTGAGGTTAGTATCATGTTGCATGTCTCGTTCTAAAGTTTTTTTCTTGTTCCCATGAAGCGTAAAGGTCGCCCCTTTCAATTCTAAAAGTCATTTCTTTTTGCCAATTGTTAATTTTTTCAAGAGCTTTTTCAAACATAACATTAGCACTTATAACAGGTGTTCCGCCTATTACTCGTGGTATTAACTCACTTCTCATAATGTCAACAAACGTTTTTTCCGGGGCTATAATTTCATTATAATAACCCTCAACAAAACCGGTTTGGCCTTGTGGCAACCTACCGCCCATGGCGTAACCCGGTGTCTGTGTTGCAAGTATTTTACCTACATTAACCAAACCCATAGCAGTAATTATACCGGCAAAAATGGGGCCTAAAGGAATACCCAAAGTTAAAGCTTTAGTTGCGGCCTCGTATGTGTTTATTGTAGCCATAGCGGCACCGGCCATTTTGCCCAAAAAAGTGTGTTTGGCAACGCCACCGGAAATAAAACTAAGGGCACTCATAGCAGCTGATATTTTGGCTTGTTGTGCGTCCTCTTCAATTTTCTTCTCAACTTCTTTTAGGTCGCCGAATCTTTTTGTAGCCTCTTCATCAATGGCCCCTTTCATTTCGTCGGCGTTAGCATATATTTCAACTTTTTTATACTCTTGTTGTCTCCAGTTTTCAATTTCTTCAGTACCGCTATAACGCTTGTATTCGCCTACATCTCCAATATTTGCTTTTGCCGGAGTACTGTTAGCCGGTAATGCGGCCGGTCTATTATCCAATTTTGCTTCAATTTCTTGTTTTTGGTATAATAACTCGGTAGTATCTTTTTTGTATTTCTTGTACAAATCAATCATCTTATCTATATAAGTAACTTTCATGTTGCTTAATTTTTCATCACTTGAACCCTGAATCCGCGCCATTTCTAAGGCGTGAGTTTCGGCGGCTGAAATGATTTGTTTTTGCTTGTTAAAAACATCATCATTTTTGTCTTTCTTAGGGTCGTCTTTTGTTGTGGCGGATTGAACGCTTTCAATCATATATTTTTTTTGGTTGTACAAAGTTTCAAGTAAATCATTAACGGAAGTGCGAAACTCGTTTGCTCTTTCTTCAATACGATTTACAGGAAAATCACCCAAATTTACCAGTTCTTTATTGGTAATATTTTTGAGTGATTCAAGGTTTTTTATTCTATCTTCAATTGTGCCGGTATATGCGGCGTCCTTAAACTTTTGTGTTAAAGCTGTATCTTGGCCCCAAAATGTTTCGCCTGTGGAGCCGGTCGAATCCTCAACTTTTGTAGTATAATCTACCCAAAACTTTTTGGCGTTCAATTGGTCAAGTTTTTTAATAGTGTTCTCAAGCTCTGTTTGATATTCCTGCTCTTTGGTAATGTTGCTTTGTCTTTTTTCGTTCAGTAATTGCATATTAACAGCAAGAGTATTATTTGAGTTTATCAAGTTTGGATTAAGGCGCATTAAATCATTAAGAACTGTTTTTAGTTCAGTTTCTTTTTTGTTGCGTTCTTCAGTACCGTTTTTCAGTTTTGAAGATGAATTATATAACTCATTTGCCTTTGATATTAGTCCATTTTCCGAATTAATTTGAGCAATGTTATTATTAATTTTTTCTTTCTGTAACCGGTTATCTTCAATGTGCAAATCTACAGTTTCCTGTAATGTTTCAAGCTCCGTTTTTTGGGTCGCTACAATTGTAGCAATACCGGCGGCAACTGCTGTAATAGCCAATAAAGCGGCTGTAAATGGGTTGTACATAGACCATAACATTACAGTCTCAAAAAGGGATTTTACGGCCGGTATAAGCCCTATCATAAGAGCTTTTGTTGCGCCGGTTATTCCTGTAACCTGTAAAGCAATTAAAGTGGCTGTGAGTGTTCCAACGGCCAAAATAGCACCACCAATAACCGGATGAGAAATATTAAGCCAGCCAACAAAATCCCTTACACCGGTTATAAGGGGATTAAAAGCTTTTGAAGCTAACATTCCGGCGTTTTCCTGTACATCACCTAAAGCGTTATTCATTTGGGCTATTGCGCCGGCTCCTGTTTTAGCCGCCTCTTCAGCTTGTCCGCCAATACGCGTATTAAGATATTCAATAATTTTAGCGGTGTCTCCGCTTTTAATTATTGTTTCATCAAGGCCCTTGATATAACGCTTAATCATAGTAGCGTCACCGGCGAAAAGGTCGCCCATTACTCTTGCGGCTCCGCTTAAATCGGTACCCATTAATGTAGCTAAATTGGCTGTTTGCAAGGAGGCCAGTTTTGTTTGTTCAACAGTCAATCCCATTGCTTGCAACAGGCCCATAATACCGATATACGCGTCGTCCTCGTACAATGTTGTTGTTTGTAACATGCCGGCGTATTTTTTTAATTCTTCAAAATTTTGGTTTGTAAAATTGCCGGTTTGTTTTAATGCTGTTTTTAACTTGGTTTCGCTTAATTCGGCCTCTCCATAAGCTTCTATCATACTACCATAAGCCATTTTAAGAGCGGAATAAGTTTCTTTTACTCCCTGAAAAATTTCTCTTGCATTGTTAAAACTTTGGGAAATTGCGGTTGTAAATCCGCTAACTTCTTGCTTGCCATACTTAAAGGAATTGTAAAGATTTTTTACATCATCATTTGTTAATTTTAATGACGCTGTAGCCTCTTTTTCATTTATCGTTATCTTAAAATTAATTTCTTCTATATTTCCCATATATACACCTATTATTATAAATTCAGCCGTTATTACTAACGGCTGAACTGTGTTTTTGACGGGTCATTCTTTTTTATTTTTCTTGAGCATGTTAACAGCTCCTATTAGTTCATTAAGTTTTGCCAAACGTTTGTAATAAAAAGTCTTATAAATCAATTCCCTTTTTACTTTCCTTAACGCGGAAAACTTTGTAATATCGCCGTCAGAAATTTCAAACAACATTGAATCAGTATCATTAAAATAAAATTCGTTTTCAAAGTAATCAGCCGAATCACCGGCGTAATGTCTATATTCGCGTGCTACTTCTTTGTGTTTTGCGCTAAGCTCTTGAAATAGCTGGTTAAGTTCTTGCTTCTTTTTATTCTCATAGTAAAAAAAGCCTGAAGCACCTCAAGAGCAACAGATTCAGTACATTTTTTAAGGTCGTTTTCGTTCGGGGTTGGGTCAAGAACAATACTTAAAAATTGTTTCGTCCCTTTGTTATCAAGTTCTACATTAGCCCCTTGTTTGCCAACCAAATTATTAACCTCGTCGGCCTCGTCTAACGTCAAATCTTTAATATTAAATTGTTGTCCATTAATCCAATACATATTAATCCTCATTATATTTTAGAGTTCCGTTTGGGAACCGGATTTCTTTCAAAAGTGAGTAAATACTGTTTATTACTGTGATTGGCAAAGTAATTTCTTGCGAAAGTGTTTTAACAGGAAGTTTTGAAATTGAACTTTGATTAACAAAAACTTGAAGCTTACACTCGGTTTTTGAATTTTCCAAAATTATTTTCGAAAGAGCAATAAAATTACCCGTTCCGTAATCGGTATCAACAAGGCTCTCAATTCCAATAATGGGAATTGCTGAAAAATTAGCCTGCTGATTTGCCAAATTTTCCGCTTTTGCACTTGCGTATTGATTAGCAATTGTTACATTTTCCGCATAGATAGTTTGGGCCGGAATTGTAACCGTAACCGGTTCACCGGATAAACCGATTGTAGGTGTTTTAGTAAATTGAATTTCTTCATTTGCAATAGTTATTTCGGCTCCCGGATTGTAAGGATCAACAGGAATAATACCTTTATACGCAATTGCGGCGGCAACATTAATAAATCCATAACCGTTGTGTAAGTCCCACATGTAAGTTTCCCTGTTAGGTTCGTTTCTGTCAGCAGTCATACGAGCGCGGAAACGTGCTTCCCACCAAGTACAATTTAGGGTGTCCTTAATCTTAAGAATTTTCCCAAGTACACGCATTGCGTAACTGCTTTCGTCCGGGCCAACATTGGGATTATTATCCACATCCCAAAATTCCAAACCAAATCCAAAACCTGTATTATTCTCATCTTCATAACCTATATCACCGGCACCGCAAGTTATAATTACAGGCGGTTCTTGGTGTGCAAAATTGTATAAACGATAAAATACATTTGAGCCAAGCGGGTAAAATGTTTGCACTCTTGGATAAGCGTTTTGCGCATTAAGAATATTCGTTGTTATATCGGTATAACAACGGGCAACAGCAATAATATCTTCATTGTTTTGCGCGTCAACAAAGGCGTTATTACTAACGCCTATTTGGTCGGAAATATCGCTTCCATATCCACCGCTTATACTAAATTTTATCCCGTCCGCATGCATGCCGGGCACGTCAAATATTAAGATTCGAACCATTAAACGGCCTCAATATTAATAGAAGCTGCATTCATTTTTACTCCAATAACAGCTTGTGTGTCTGCCGCTTTCATATATGATGTATTAGATTCAGCAATAATATTTGATACATTATTAGCTTTTACGCCTGTTACTGCTTGAGCATTTATATTTGAGGCGATTATTAATTGTAAGTCTTCAACATTACATAAAACATTATTGTTTGAACTTTCCACCTTAATTGAGCGAGCGTTGTGCATAATTAGTCCAGCACTATCACTTCCATAAAGGGCTGAGGCCATAACAAAAGAAAAACTATAAGTTGTTATATCTATCATCCGCGAATTAATCAAGGAAATATTATTGCAGTTGTTAATCTTAACGTCAATATTATCCGCATAACAAACAACGTTATTAAGATATGCAGGAGAATCATCAGAAAAATCCGGGGTAATTAATACGTTGTGATATAATGATGTATTGTCTATGGCCAAAACATCGAGAAAATTTTCCAAATCTAAATTTATGGTTCCAATAAAATTTGGAGTGGCTAAGTAAAGTGCATTACTTGGCGAGTAATGATAAATGTTACTAATCGAATATAATCTTTTCCACTCCGGGGAACCGACCGGATTATTATTAATTCCGCCCATAAGAGCAATATAAATATCATCATTAACACGTACAATGTCATTCGCCTGATAACTGGTCGTACTGCTCCAATCTTGGAAATTATCATTATATCGGCGGAATTTCGCGTTAATAAAATCAAAGCAGCAATCAACATTTCGTACGGTATCAATTCGGCGATAAATAAAACCTTTGTGGTTTTCGGCTCTGTTTTTTTCTTCACAAACTAATCCGGTAAAATCATATAAAATGATATGATGAGGATATTCTTCACTTTTGGCGAAAGGGAAAAAAGAATTAGCTGAAGAGGCTACAATTATTAATGGCTCCTCTCCGCCGGTATTAACAACAGCTGTACCGGGTATTAAATGAATTGTTTCATAATCGGTAATTCTGTAAGGCTGAAACGCCTCTAAACCGTTATCATCCGCCAACGCTTTTAATTCCAAATATTCAAAATCAATAGGTTTGCCAACAGCATTAATAGATTCAAAACCGGTTAAATCGGTTTTTTGATATACTAACTTCTTATCCGATGTAAAAATTGTTGGATAAGGGGTTGCTTTACCCGCTAACAGTATTTCAAGCGCGGATTTTGTTACATTTGTTTTTCCGCAATCAAAGGGAATAATTCTAAATTCGTCTTCACTTGGTGTAGGGGGGTCAATGGAAATTGTGCCGTTCAAAATCAAATCAAACTGCTTTGTAGTTTGGTTATATTTAAACAACTTATATGTGGAATCATAACCATAACCCAAGGAATCAGTTTCCTTTTCGGTAAATTTAATAATGGCTTTTTTGTTACTTGAAACTGTTTCAATTGCAATTTCATCATCAGAGCCATTATTATCGGCTGTTTCCTTAACTAATAGAATACCGCCTTTAGATTCAATAACACATCTAAGAGTTATTGTCTCTTCAGTTGCCGGGCCTACAACGTGTTCAATTTCGTATCCTTTGCCCTGTTCCATTGTTACGTTTATTTGTGGCATATTCTCTCCTTAGTTAATAGTTACTATTTTAGCACTACCGGTAGTATTAATTACAATATCACTTAAACTTACAAGTCCTTTTGTGCTTACTTTTACGGTACTTGTTTTATCATTTTTATCGGCTAATACCTTAAACGGCATTAAATTAATTATCCAACTTTCCCAAGTACTGTCCTTTCTAATAATATCAAAACCAATACGTGAATTTTGGTCTTTGTCAAGTAAAGCACTTATTTTTGAAACACTTGCGTTCAAAATTTCACATTCCAATTCAAGCGAAAGAGCATTAATCATCGTTTGATTATAGAGGTTTTTTTCGCCCTTAGTTTTTAAAGTAAATTTCCAACTTTTTACTTCGTTTTTAGGAACCAAAAGCGGGTAAACCTCGCTTACTGCTTGACCTAATACAATCTTGTCTAAATTTGGTTGTAACATTTTAGCAAAGTCGGTTCCGTTTTTTCCGGTTGTGGCAAGCATACCACTATTAGCAACATTAGTAGAAGCAGCCGCAATAATTGATTTTGCGATGTAATAATCGTAACTGCTTTCAAGGGTTAACTTTGTGCTTGCTTCTGTATTACTTCTTGCAAGCTCAAAATCAATGCCCTGAAAATTATCACCGGCAAGATTAAATATTCCCTCTGTGGACGTGTTCCCTGTGTCCAAAGTTGAAACAACCTGTACATCGGCACCCATATTTGTTTTAATATGGCCCAACAACAAATTAAGCTCCTCAATACCTATCTGAAGCGACGTAAACTCGCTTTTGATATTTAGTTTATTTCTGTGTTCTCTTTCCTTGTAATCCGAAATCATTTCGGTATCTTCAATGGTGAATTTTCCGCCTGAAGCTCTGTTACCGATATAAATTGGATTATTTGGAGTAGTTGAAAGAGTTCCTTTTCCACATAACATAATGGCTTTTATTTCTGCAAGACTAACACTCATTTTATTTTATCTCCTAAAATAAATTCTGTAAAAAATATAAATTAATACAACCAAAACCATTCCTAAGATGAACCATGTTAACGATTTATCTTTTTTGGGTTCTTCTTTAATTTCCTTAATTATTACCGTTTCCGTTGTGTCCATTATTAAAATTGGAGCGGGTTTAACTTTGTATTTGAACGTTTTTGTTTTAGGGTAATATTTAATTTGCGCGATAGTATCATTACCGGATACTTCGCTTGCTGATATTACAGAATCGGTAACCGTATCCGCTTGAATTATCTCCTCAATTACAGGAGGTACAACGGCGCGTGGCTTTATTTCTATTCTGCTTGTATGACCGCAACCAACCAATAAAACAAGTAAAAATATTATGACCGGGTATTTATATTTGTAAACCATTTTATCCTGAAGTAATTGTAAGGTTGTATAATTCTTTTTCTAATATATACGCCGTCTCCGTCCGCCTGTGCCCCTTTTTCCCCTGAAGAGGTGTTCCCTTCAATTGTTGTTATATTTTTTTCGCCAACATCAACAACAAAACCAACATGGCCGTTAATTGTGTTTCCGCGCTGCCAAATAACTAAATAACCCGGTTCAATTTTTTTAATTTTTTTTATCACATCTGAAGATAAAATACTTTGTTTTGTTACAAAGTTTCTTGCAAGTCCTGAACGAACCTTAAACGGGTGTTTAACGGCCGTTAAACAATAACTAACATAAGCGGCACACCAGCTATCGCCTTTTTTACGTCCAACCGATTTAAGAAATTTTTCAACATTATAACCGTCATTGTGCCCGGTTAATTCGGTTGTACCGACATAAGAAAAAGCTGTATCAATGTACTTGTAATTAGCTGTTTTAAGCTGGGCTAAATTATGATAAGCCGACAGCAACAGCAATGATAACGCAAATACCCAAAACGAATAGCGCATAAGCTATATTCCCCTTTTTAAGTTCTTGAATAGTGTCAATTTCATGTAACGCGAAACGGTCAATTAACCAAAAAATAAAAATTCCAATAATTGCTTTTAGAATAGCAAACGGAAAACTTGACAGCTCGATTAAGTATGTAAAACATAAAAATGCCGTGATAAAACCGACGGCAAAAATCAAAAAATAAGTTAATAACGCCTTTTTCATTTTTCCTCCAAATCTTTAGCGTTTTTATTCCCTTTCATGCTTTTTAAGAGCATGATAATTTTAATTAACGTGTAAATAAAAGTGGCAAGAAGCACAAGAATCTTGGCGTACATTTCAGCAATGTTTATACCGGGAATGTTTTCAGCGTAAAAGTAAGCGCCGCCGTTAAGAAAAATAACCGTAAATAATTCCGAATATCGTTTCATTGTCTAACCTTTTTTAATTCTAAAATAACCGGAGTAAATCCATTTTCCATTGTGGATTTTTTTTATCCTTGCCGGAAGTTCGTTAAACGCTTTGGCCTCTTCGTTTTCCGGTACGTCAATTGTTTTTGTTTCCTTTATGCTTCTATCCGGGTTCAATAAATAAACCCGGATAGAAAAAATTACTTGTGTTCCATTATTTTTGGCCACGGTTAGACCTCTTACAGTCTAATACGTGATAATCTTCTAAACGCGTCAGCACGTTCAACACTTAAATTAAGATAGAAGCCAACACGAGCTTTGGCGTTCGGCGTTGTAATGTCGTCCGGAAAATCCTTGTAATAAAAGCCTGAATTGGTTGCAAAACAAACACCAAGTTCTTCGGCAAAACGGCAAACAGCAAGTGAAGTACAATCGTTATTAGTGCCATCGCTTTCAGTTTGGGTAATTGTATTTGTGTCAACTGTAATAATAGGTCTGCCGTCAAAAGTAGGAACTCTTGTGCCAAAGCTGTTAATTGTTTCACCGGCGGCGCCTAAACGTTTACCTATTGTATTAAGCCTTGCGCCTAAGTTTGTATTGCAAATTATGGCGTTAGCGCCCGGCACTTGGCCAATAGCTTTGTAAAGCAATTCAACAAACGCGTCTTGGTTGGCCGTTGTATTAAGTTGCAAGGAAACTTGAATATTCATTGCGGCCTGTTCTGCGGCGGTAAAGCCAAGAGCGGCTGTCTGTCCGCCTGAAGCGGCGTCCTTAATAAAATTGAACAAACCTAACATTCTGCTGTTAGCGTTCGTCCCCTGAATCATATCAACTTGAACTTCGTTTCCTGTCTTAAGAGCCAAAGCCGAAACTTGTCTATCCATAAAGCGGGTTAACCCGGCCGAACCGGAAACAAATTGGTCTTGTATGCGTAAATTATCAACTGTAATTTCACGGTCGTAAATAGCCAATTTTGCGTATTCAGGGCTTGGAACTTGCGCGTCTTTTTGTGCGGTAGAGCCTTCAGCTCTTGCGGCTGTACCGGAATACGAGGATTTATCGGGAATGTTTCCGAACTCCGATGTTTCGAGCCTGAACTCGGCCACCTGTAAAAGTGGGGAAACTTCAAGTACCTTAGCTAATACACCGGCACTCTTAAAATTAAGGTTCTTTGAAACTTGGTCAATTTTCATTGTTGCTCCAATTAAATCAGTTATAAATAAATAAATTAGTTTTCTGGTGTTATGCTGTTTCTTTCAAGAATTTTCTGCATTATCGGGCTGTCCGTTTTAACAGGCGTCTGAGTACCTGTACCGGATTGCGTTCCCTTGGGTGTTTCCAAAGGAGGCAACGCTTCAGCAACTTTAGAGGTACTTTCAAAACTTGCTTCAAACAAACTTTTCCAATGTTCTTTTTGAGCTTCCGTAATTTTCTTATCGGCAAATAATTTTGTAACGGCCGCATTAACTTTGTTTGTTTGTTCCGTTTTTAGGCGCTCTGTTTCGCTTTTTAATACTTTTTCTCTTTCTTCTTTTTCGGAAGAAATTAAAGAAGTTAAAGTTTTCACCTGTTCAGCAAGAACGCTGTTTTCACGCTGCAACTGGGTTAAATCCTTTGGTTCATCTTTAGGCGGTTTTGTATCGTCCGCAAGGATTGTGTTTACCTCGTCGTCCGTTACCTCAACATTTTTCTTTTTGAATAATTCTTTTAGCTTTTGCGATAATGACATTTGAAACTCCATGAGTAAATTAAATTCATGGTGCATTATAACTATTGCAAAAAAGTTAATTCTGTTATATGCGCCTATAAAAAATATTATTGAATATTATTAATAATTTTGAGGTGTAATTAAAATTAACATGGGGAAACAATGTACACTCTTGAGCAAGTCAAAAATATGATTTCACCTCCGGCCCTCGCAATTTTGGAAAGCGGAAACGTATATTCCGAATTTTCCGCTGAAGCGACAAAAGTAATTCTTCAGCAAACCGGATTAACTGAACAACAGCTTTTACCGGAAGCCAAAGCAAGTTTTGTTTTTATCCTCGAATATCTTGTACACAACGCAATGAACGCTACAAGCGAGCTGTACAAAGAAAAGGTAACGAATAATTATAACGTTGCCCTCAAACTGCTTACAAAAATAGCGGAAAACATTAACACAAGCACCGCAAAACCGCGTGTAGGTCGAATGTACATGCCATATTCATGTTAAGGGGGAATAATGGAATATACACTTGAAGAACAGGCCCAAAACATATTAACCGGCATAACTGAAAACTTCCCGGAGCTTAAAGTTCAGTACGGAAAATACGGGGATATTAATATTCCTACACCGGGCGTATTAATATATTTTGAACCCTCAAGCGCAAAATCAACACAATCAACATTATACGAAAGGATTGTTAATTTTCATTTATTTTTTAGCGCAACTAAAAAAACGGCTCAAGAAGCAATTTTTGAAGCTACAAGGAACGCGGAAAAAGTTGAAAAGTGGATAAGTGAAAATTATAATATACGTTATGAGGACATTAACACTCCTTTTGCTTTTGATTCCTTTTACAACGATATAGCGGTCGTTGGGTATCATTTTAATATGCAATATAAATCAACGGTACAGCCATGACAAAAAAGTACAACAAAAGAACTGATGGGGAACTGCTTAAACAAATAGTGGTTTTTAGAGCGGACAACCCGGATTTACATCTTTCAGAAGTCGCAAAAAAGTTCGGGGTTTCGTATAACTCCGTAAGGTACGCTATTACGAAATATTCAAAGGATATAGGAATAATTAAAATAGCGTCCAAAAAAGAAAAACAAAACGCGGCTAAAATATTATCCTCACATCTTAGTGAAGAGGAAATATTAAATGACCAATTAAAATTAATATTGGGCGAAATTAAAGTTTCCGATAATTTAAGTTTAACGGCAAGGTTAGACCTGAACGTAAAATATCTTAACCTAAAAAAAAGAGTACAGGCGATTGAATTAAGCAGTCACATGAAACGTGCGGACGCGGAACTAATTTCGGCAATAATCCGGCGGTTTTTTCCTGAAGCAACAAAAGACGATATTATTAAAATTTATCGCGAGGAACTGGAAAAAATTAAAAATTCGGAAGATTGAAGGAAAACGGTTTAGACGAGCCACTACACCCCGTTTAAAACCCGTTTAAATTCGCCCATAACTGTTTAACTTTTTTTTTAGGCTATAAATATTCGGATTTTTCGGTCAAGGCTTTGTAGGGCATTTTAGAGCGGTTTTTAATTATTATACAATTAGGTTGGAATTATGGAAAAATTTTCAAAAATAGAGTTAAGTTTCCAAAACTTCATTGAGGAGTACGAGGAGGAAAAAAGGATTGAGGCCTCAAGGCCTGAACCTCCGTTCCCGGACGAGGAAATGACGGAAGAAAAAAGACAAGCCCGGATTAAAAAAGCCATGGCCGATTATTGGTATTTTGACACAACATATTTTTCGCCGGAGCTGTACGACGATTATTGCGAACCCAACCGGATGTTAATAGAAATGGTTGAACTGGTTAATATTTACGGGGTTCATTTTATTTTAGGGCCTCGCGACCACGGCAAATCGGTAACAGCCAAAAAACTTTTATTGTGGCTTGCTCTTAACGGACAACATAAAGTTTTAGGCTCTTACGCTGAAACAACGGCAAAATCTTCAGCGGTATTAAAAGATATATGGTACACTTGTACTTTGAATCAAAAAATACTTAATGATTATAATATTGAGTTTTACGAGGCTAATTCGTATAAGTTAACTTTTACGGCTTCACATTTTAAAGACGCCAACGATTTGCGCTATATGGGGGCGTTTTCGGAAGGGCGGAGTGTTAAAGGTTTTATACGCGGATTCGGACGTCCAAGTTTTATGCTTGCAGATGATACGGAAAACAGTTGACAGCAGTTTTGAAAAAGACCCCATAAACAAACGTATTGAAAAAATTGGTGAAACAGCTAAATCACTTAGAAAAAATTCAGTCTTTTTTATACTTGCAAATGATTTTAAGGTTGTAAGCGCCATTCATATTTTGCGCCTGCAATGGGAAAATAATTTACTTCCCAAGGGTTATTTTTTCCATATATACAAGGCTTGGCAATACGGGCATGCGCTTTGGAAACGATACAAAGCCAAAACTGAAGCGGAGTTAAGAGCCTTAATTATGCCGCTTAATGAAGCGGATTGGCAAGGCAATTATCAAATGAACCCTATTCCGCCTGAAGGAGACTTCTTTAAGCGTGAATATTACCTTGAATCACAAGCACCGTCAAGCTTAAAATGCGTATTGTATTGTGACCCCAACCTAAGCAAAAAAAACAAAGGCGATACAACGGCCATAGTAGTATTTGGTTATAGCGCAAAAAAAGACATGTATTATATTGTTGACGCTATTTGTCATAGCTACAGCGACAGCAACAAATTGTTACAAGACGTGTTAGGGCTTAAAGCCAAATACCCTAATATATACGCTATTGGATTTGACGGAAACGTAAGCCAAGAAGCCACTTGGAGCCAACACGTTCGGAATCAATGTACAATAACCGGTTTACCCTTTCCGGCAATTGAGTATAAACGCTATCATGTTAACGATTTAGCTAAAAATTTTCAAATAACTTACAACGGTTTTAGCGTGGCTTTTCCGGTTGGTTTCAGCAAATCGGAAGTTGGCGAAACATTCCTAAACCAGTTTTACAGCTTTACCGGAACCAAAGGATCATCAAAAGATGATGCACCGGACGCGTTAATTTGCGGATTTGAATTTCTGCACGAGCGCAAGCTCGCAAGGGGAAATGAATCAAAAAAACCCATTCCAATTGAAGATTATTATAATTTTAGGAGTTATTAATATGCTATACAAGAACTTTAAAGACATTGTAAAAAGAATTGTTGCGGCTGAAGATTCAAGCCCGGACAGGAGAGATTTATCAATTTTTTTAGAATTGAATAAACCGCTAAAAAACAACTTGCGCCTGTTAAATCACTTTATTACCCGGACAACCGCAATTACTTCTTTCGGCTGGTCTATTATAGACACAACTAAAAGTTTTAAGGATTATGACAGATTAATGATTAGAACGAAAAAAACAATTAATTATATCCTAAATAATCATTGTTACGCTACGTTATTTGGTAAGTCCCTGTTTAAGTTAAATCTTATTAACGATAATAATGGAAGCGCGTTAAAGATTGAAAAATCAGTACCCAATACAGATTTTACAAGCGATATTAATAATATATATTTGTATGAAAATAATGTTTTCCGCGAAAAAACCGAAACCGAAACTATTAATTATCTTCTTGACGATGTGCAGTATTTACCCTTTGCCGGTATTATGCGCGCCATTACAATGTTTGAAATTATACGTTTTGACATGATAATGGAAAACGCTAATTTCTTGCGCAAGGTGAAAGGGATTCTTCAGATAATTGACAAAGGAGCCTCTTCCGACAGCTCTAACAGCGCCGCGTTAGCAGCACAAACAGCAATACAAAACAACTATGTTATTACTGATGAGTATGTAGAATTTAGGTTAAACCAAATAGCCGCAAGCTCCGGCGCTTCATTCAAAGAATATATTGATATGCTGAACAATGATATTTCTATTGCTGTGTTAGGGCAAGCCAACACAACACAATTGCCAAATAATGGCGGAAGCCGGGCGGCGTTACAGGTTCTTCAGCTAATAAGCAAAGACATTTTTTATAGCGATATGGTACGCATTGAAACGCTTATAAATGAATATTTACAAAGGGATTTTAAACTTAATTATGGCACCGGTGTAATGCCGTACAAGTTTACACTTAATTATTTTGAAGATACAGACCCGGAAAAAAACGCTTCAATACTTGAAACAATAGTTCGGATAATGCCGGTTAGACAAGATGAGGCTTACAAATTAGTTAACCTTACACCACCCAAAGACGGGGAAAGTGTAATTGATTTGAGTACTCTGTGAAAAAATTGCTTGAAGTTGCCGGAGTTATGACACTTGGGTATATTGAGGAAAATATCCAAAAAGGCATTGATTACAACGGCCAAAAGTATAAATATTCGGAAAACGATTTTTACAGGCCGTTTGACCCTAAAATATATAACAAGCTAAAAAAACATCCGGGTTTAGCTGATATTGTACAAAACAAAAAAGGAAAACTTGGATTAATTATTCACGGCTATAAGCAGTATAAACAAGTTATGAATCCGCAAGCCCAAGACGATTTTTTAACAGACCGCGGGGAAATGTTGCGTAATATGCAAGTATTAAGCGTTTCCGAAAGTCAAGCCGTAATAGGGTGGACGGAAGATAAACAGGCACAAAAGGCGTTTTGGTTTAATGTGTCCGGGGTTGGAAAAAGCCGTAAGCTTTGGAAATTTTTAGGCATTACAAAAACTCAAAAAGATAAATTAAGTAAAGTCCTTGGGGCCGGTTATAAAGCTGTTATTGTTTCAAGCATTAATGAAACAATTGTACAAGCCGAAAGTTTAAAATAAAAAACCCGGCAAAACCGGGCTTAATCATTCTATAACCGCCCTCCACCTATGCCGGCAATTATAATCACCGCAATATATTATAGCCGGACGGCCAAACTGATTAACCATACTTACAACCTCTTCGTAAGTATATATTTTGTTTATGTGTTCTTCACAAAATGGGCGGACGGTTCCACTTGGGCCTACGTATTGCAAACGTTTAACTCCGGCACTTTTATAACTAATACTTCTTTTTAGGTTTGACAGGGCTAATTTTGTTGTAAAAATTTCCGTGTTAATGTGCCTTTGTTCTATTTTAATTTTGCTTAATCCTTTTTCTAAAGCCAACTCAACATTTTTAGCTTCAAGCGAATCTAAAAGAACAACTTCTATTTTTTCCTGAAGCTCGGTAACGGCGGAACTATTTTTAATTATAATATTCTTTAATTCTTGTTTAAGCATATCTTCAGTAGGCTTCAAATGACCGTTTAAGAACTGTTTTTGGAGTTCGTTTTCAATAGCCTTAGTTATAGGGTATATTTGTTTTGCAACGCCGCTAAACGGTATTTTAAGCCGTTTTAAGGCCTGTTTAATTTCAGCTATGCCCTCGGTTTTAAGCATATCGGCACGGCCTTGTTTGAAGTATTTAGTTACTATATTTTGTATTACAGTTTCGGCGTTCATCTTTGTAACCCTGATATTATAGAACCTAAGTTCATAATGTCAATAGTTAAACTTGACATTTGTTTAATCCATTTAGTTTGATTTCTTCTTTGTTGCTTGTGCATTTGTTCCAGCTTTTTAACTTTTGGGTATATTTCCTTACCGTCCGGGTTTAACCCGTTTTCAAAATCTTGTATAAATTGAATCCTAAGGTCTAAAGCTTCAGAACCCGGATTCCCAAATATTTTATTATGGAGAGTTTTTCTTTCCCTCTCCATTTGATTATATAATTTTCTTAATCTGTTTTGTAAGTCCATTATTAACCCCTTTGGTTCATGCCAAATAATATGTCTTGCAATTCGCTTATATCTCTTTTTAATTCAATAGATTTATCAATATATTTTTCTATGTTATTTTGCCTTTTTTCCGACATTTTCTCAAGTTTTTCATATGTGTCCCAAGCTTCAGAACGTAATTGGATAGCGGCGGCAAATTTACTTTGATTTCTTAATTCAGCAATTTGTTTATCGGCGTTAATTAGCACCTCACAGGCTTGTATACCGTAAGTTGCTGTTCTTTCTTTTTCTATTTTTTCAAGTTCCTTTTCCATATCGGAAAGTAACTTTTCAAATCTTTTTATTAGGCTCATTTTGGCTCATCCTGTATTTTCCTATTATTTTGTGAACTTTTTCTTCGCTAAATTCAACTTGGAAATAAGCCTCTAAAACATGAATAAACTCATGCATCATAGTTTCAGCTAAAATATATGGTAATTCTTTTGCGTCAACATTATCACTCGCAACAAGTGCCATAAAAGAACCAATATTAATAGCAATATCCGCCTTTACTTTATTCTTTCTTCTAAACCCTTTCCTGTCAGCATAATAGATAAAAGCAGCAAAACCCGGAATCCAATCTTGTTGGTAACATTGCATAGTGATTTCCGGTAGTTTAATTTCTTTCTCTTTCATTTTTCCCCTCTTTCGTTTTTATTGCGGATCCTTTGCAACCGCAAATTTTTCCAAAAAAATATGGTGTGTATTTACCCATTAAATTTTTTCCTATTAGTTCGCTTAAGTTCCAAACAATGCTACAAAATAATGCTACCGGGCTTCTAAAACTCCATAAATACATTATATCACCTGTGCAAAATAAACTTTACCGTCAAAGTCAATACCCCAAAAATCACCAACTTTTAATCGGTATTGGTTGCCCTGATAACTAAAACACAAAGGCTCGGTAAACTTAAGGGAACATGAATTTACCGCGTTTTCGGTCTTAACGCCTGCCGTATCCGGGTTCTTCCTTTTGTACTCTTCAATGGCTTTTAACATGTATTCATGGGCCTTTTTTAAGTAGCTCTCAAAATCAATATTCCAACCGGTTAATTTTTGCGATTTTTCTATAAAGTCCAAGTCGCAATAAGTTCTTTGTTTTCTTGCAAGGAAAGGAGTTTCCATGTTTTCCGGTTCCCATGGCATTTGCAAGGGGGTATTTCCTTTAAATTCGCATAATGTTGAAAAATGTACTGCTTTATCAAGAGCGTCTCTTTTTGTTTTTTCTGTGGCAAGTTTTACGTTGTCATTTCCCCAAACTTCAACATTATTGGGTTTAATTTTAATATACAGCCTATTCATCTTTGAACCTCGTTATTTGATTGATTTGAATTGTTAGTTTTAAGCAAATTTAGTTTGAATTCCGTACAACTATTATCATTACCTCTGCATTTATCAAGGGCGCAATACATTGCACACCCAAATTCAACCCTTGCATTTATACAATTACTGCACGTTACCGGGTACACATATTTTACATTCATATATGTAAAAGGACAATCTAAAATATCCACAATAGGAAAGCCGGCTAACTCATAAGCTTTACTTGTGGTCTTAGTTTGCCATGTAAGTAAATCCGGCACATAGATTATTATTTCTTTGCCAACCGGATTTTTTTCATTAAATAAATCACATATTTTTTGTATATCTTTCACTTATCACCTCTTATTTATTGTTCAAAAAGATTGTAAACGTATTCGCCGCCGTCATTTTCTTTTGTGTAAACTTTGAAATTCTTAAATTTTATTTCGGCGGCTACTTTTGTTTCCGTTATATATCGCGTTCCACAATCACGGCATAAAACCTCACGGCTATCAACATTATCATTATGTTTGTATTTCCCTTGGTTCATGCGTTTATTCCGGTGTACGCGTGTTACATTAAAATTTTCGCAACCACAAGTTTTGCATATCATTGTTTACCTGCTAAACTGTTTTTAAACTTTTTTGTGCTTTCTATGTATTGTTCAAAATTGCTTTTAACCAGCTCGTTTTGCATTACTTTTATAAGCTCCTCAAAGTTCTTTTCTTTAAGCAACCTTAAAGCCGGTTCCAGTCTTTGAACCTCATCAACATCATTTACAAGCTCTTTAATGGTTAAATAAAGGTGCATTTTAATAACGTAAAAAAGAGTATATAAGCTATCTAAATTATTCTCCTGCTCATATTTTTCAAGCTTTGCGTAATCCTGTAATAACGCGCTTAAAAAAGGGCTGTCAGTTGCTTTCATTGTCTAAACTCTCAATAGCTTTTATAATTTTTCTTACATGTTTCATCAATAACCAATCTTTGCTTTGTATGCCGGTTATCCGGGTAATGTATGCTTGTAACGATTCATCATTTTTACATAAAACGGCCGGGCTGTTATACCATACCGCTTTAATTTTTGCCAATTGTGCTTTTGTAGCGTAATATTCGCCTTTTGCGCTAACCCTTACTTTTGTGTATTTAGGTTTGGTTTTTTTGCCGAATTTATTTAAGGCGGAAATTAAAACGTCCGCTTGTTTTTGTGTTAAGGCTTTACTTGTGGTTACGCCAAAGCTTCCAAGCATTGCTGAATATTCATCATTATTTATTCCGGCTACACTTTTTAATGTATGTATTAGTTTAATTTGTGCTTGGGTAATTTGCATGGTTTAACCTTTATTTAAGCCGGCCTAAACCGGCTGTTTTTATTTAGTTTTTGTAATTAATTTTTGACTGATAATCTTGCTTAACACGCCAAAGAGAAGCTTTGCGCCGGCTTATGTTGCTTATGGTATGTCCGCAATATTCAACAATACCGGCCTGTCTTAATTCTAATACACGAGGCGTAACCTGATGAGGATACCAACCAAGTATTTTGGCTATCTGCTCATTTGTTATCGGTTCTTTTTCGCTTATTATATTTAATACTGTCTGCTGATTTTGGTTTATATCGGCATAGGCAAAAGCTTCATTTCTTATTTGTTCCGGGTTAAATCCTTCTCTTTGCATAGTTTAAGCCTGATTAATTTCTTCGTATTTTGTTGTATAAAAAAACTGGTCGTCTTGGTCAATCTTTAAGCCAATACCGGCAAGTTTGCTGTCATCTAATTTCTTTTGGCTGTAATCGGCAAGTATTGATTCTTTGTCAAGCTCTTCTTTACTGCGTACATAAGCTTTGCCAAATACACGTTTAGCCAATTCCAATACCGTTTTACCATTGTATTTACGGTTCAAAAATGCAACTTTTGGAGGCGCAACACGGAAACCGATTGAGCCAAATTGAAACTCTTTTGTCCGCTGTTTTTCAAAATCCTTTTTGTTTACAAGCGCAAAACTTTCAATTTCTTTTTCCAATTGAGTAATTATTAACCGCGATTCTTTTGTTTTTGCTTCAAAATCTTCCTTAATTTTGTTAATTTTTTCATTCATTAAGGCTTCCTGTTTTGCAACGTTAGCCTCCGCGTTAGCAAGTTCTTTTAAACTAACGCTTAGTTCTTCATAGGTCTTAATCATTTTTTACCCCGTTTATTTTTTGACTGTTTATTTATAGCTCTAATCATTCCGTTAAAAGGTTCAATTATTTCACCAAGCCTTTTAGTAATTTCGTTAAATACAATGCTTTTAGCATAGCTAAAATCGGGTAGGTATAATTCTAATGGTTCATCATTCGCCCCATTTATAAGTAATTCTTTTTCGATGTGGGCAATTGGTAATAATTTATCACTCAAGAAACTTTCTACAATACTTATTCTATATTTGCATTCTGTAGTTTCTTCTACTTCGGCTAATATTTTGTAGTTTTTATATTCGTCACACATTACAAAATAGTCCTTGTTTTCCGCCGGCTTATTATTTTGACCGGGTAAAAACCGTGTCCAATCAAATATTATCATTTTTTATGCTCCTTTTTTAATTGTGCTAATTCGTTTAGTATTCCGTCTAAACCAAAGTTTAGATGTTCTTGTATCATTTTTGCGAGGAAACTTAATATTAACTCCTCGCCGTATTCCTGTTTAATCCAACCAAGAAATATTTTAATTTCTTCAATGGTCGGCGTGTAATCTGTTTTCTTTTTAGTGCTAACCGGCATTTTGGCTCCGTGCATATTCACCGGCTACTTTATCAATTATCGGCTGTCTATGGGCTTGTAACATGCTTAGAAGGGCTTTTTCCTCGTTACAGTCAACTTGTGCGTTATCCTTTAGGATAATACGTTTTAGAAGATTATTAACATACATATCGTAAGCTACAAACTGGTTTTCCGCTTCCGGGTATATATCCTGTACTAACGCGCCAATCATATTTGATACTATTCCCATATTACACCCCAAATAATTTAAGTTCAATTATGTGTACAAATCCGGCCATAAGCATTAAACAAACGCTAATTACTACCGCCATTACTATTACCGCTATTGTTGTTTTTAGATGTTTCATTTTGAACCTCGGCGAGCTTCTTTTAACTGTTTATCTAATGTTTTCTGATGTTCTTTGTAGAATGCGTGAATACCATTCATAAATTCAAGCATAATTTCAGCTACAAGTCCAACAGCTTTAAATTTTGCGGAATGCTCGTCTTTATATTCATTTACAGTTGTCTGTCTGGGAAATATAAAAGGGTCGTCACCGCTTTCAATGCTCCAACTTCCGTCACTATTTAGCTTAACAGTAGCTAAATTAGTATTTGGTTTACCCTCTAACTCTAAATAATATATTGGGTTTTCATCATTAACCTTTTTATCACCTTCAATCCAAATTAACTTTTTCATTTTACCACCTCGTCAATATAAAATTCGGGTTGGCGGAAAATTGGAAATTCATAATAACCACAATAATCACCGTATGTTACCTTTTGATTGTAAAACTCGCTTTCTTCTTTATTGCAAATGAAAGAATCTCCATTAATTTTACAACGCTCACAATTATTACAGGATATAGTTACTATTTTGTCAAGTTCAATATTCGGCATTATGTATAAATCAGTTGATACTTTTGCGGTTCCGTCAAGTTCGCAAACAAACGCCGGTGATGTGGTTACTGCTTCAGTAAACTTTTTGCCAATTACAATTTGTATGGTTTGACCTATATTATACCGCTTGTTAAATAGTTCTACTGCTTTTGCATTTGTCATTTTATTTACCTCTTTATTTAATTGATAATTCATAATTAATAATTGTTTATAGTAACAGCATTTCAGCCGCATTATTTATGGTTGCTTCCGATATTTCTTTACCGGTTGTTTTTGCTATCCGGTTAGTTCTTAACATCAATTTTTCCAACTTCCGGGCGTTGCCTTTTGCAAGGTCAATTAATACTTTGCTTGTACCGTTTAAGTTGGGGAATATTGAATTTATAATCATTTTAGCGCAAGTATCGGTTAGGTTATCGAGCTGAGTTAAGAATCCCACACGGCTGTACAACTGCTTTAATTCGCCTTTTTTGCCTGTTAAATTGCGGATTAAACGAGGCAAACCAACCAATAATACACCTATTCCGGCGGTATCGTAAATTCTTCTAATCATTTCTAAACTTTTGTATTGTAAATTTTCAGCCTCGTCAACAATAATTAAACGCCCTGAATCCTTTAATTTTTCGGAGCAGTCTGTAAATAGATCGTACATACTGCCAACGCTATCCATACCCAATTTTTTATGCAGTTCGCGTAAAAACACTTTATTACTGTAACTTACGTTTGCTTCAATTAATATAACATCCGGGTTTTTAAGGGCGTATTCTTTAATTGCCCTTGTTTTACCAAGTCCGGCCTCGCCAATTATTACACCTATTTCCGCTTCATTATGGCACATACGCGCAACATTAAAAACTTGTTTAGCATTAAGCGTAAAGCAAAAAGGAATAGTTTCTTTTGGCATTAGGTCTATTTCTTTTTGACGGATTAAAAACGCTGCTACGCTTATTTCCAACTTGTCAACTGCTTCATATTTTCCGCTTAAGTATTGGCTTAAAGCGGCGGCGGAATATCCAATTTGTTTGGATATTTTGTTCATTGATACTTTTGGGTGAGCAGTTAAATATTCGTTTAACTGATCTTTAATACTGGTTTTTTCCATTATACCACCTGTTGGTTTTTTAGTAATTCTATTGGGTCTGCGCCCGGTTCCATATATCCGGGCACGCTTACAAAAATATTTAACTTGTTATTTTTTTTAGTTTCTTTTTTTTGCGGTTGTTTTGGTTCTTTTTTATCTTCTTTTGGGGCCTCGTTACGTGTAACAAAAAATTTTAATTCCTCTTTAACGGATTTTTCATAAGTTTTTATTTCGTTTATTTTATCACTTAAACGTTCTTTTTCGCCCGGCTCGCCAAACATCTTAACGGACGGGTTAAACTTTTCATCATCAAGGCTTGCAACACATATAAATTTGTCATTTTCACTAAAAACAAATACTTGCGATTTATCCCATATATCATATTTTATATATGCTTTTTCGCCTATTAAGGGGGCTAAACATTGGTTATAATAGTATTCATTCCTAAACTTAATACCGTTGTTTCCTATTTTCCTTGTTTCGTCCTGAAGCATTAAGAAAATCAAATCTTTTTTAGCTATTTTTCTTTCGATGTAATTATTTTCACGGATTTTTTTCTCTACGCTGTTTGTGAATATTTCGCGCGGAGTATAACCCTTATAGGTTCCGCCTACATGCGGTTCATTAGCGTATTCCACAACAAAACTTTCAAAACTATAATGTATTTCTTCAAGTGTTATCGGCCGATTATTAAACAAACGTTGGTGAAATTTTTCATTTCGTTTCATGCTTACCGGCTGATTTGCTATATTATACCCGGTGTAGCTTGGTAAATCTCGTTCCATTTCGCTTAAAGTTCTGAACCATCTTTCTATTGGTTTGGCCTGTCCATGGTAAGGGGTTGCGAATGTTGTTTCAATGCCTAAACGTCCAAACAAACCGGGTATTTCGCTATCTGCAAAACTTTTGGTGCCGGTAAAATAACTGCCTCTAAAAGCCCGGCCGTTATCCAAATACACCAACTTAGGGACATAACCCTCGGCGCCAAAAAAGGGGCCTAATTTTAATATGGAATTGCGCAATGCTCCGGCAATTGCAAGAGTGTTTTCAGTAGGCATAATTTCGTAACCTAAAGGCATATCACTTTTGAAGTCATAAAATAAAATTAAGGTCATACGTGTTGCTTTGCCGGTTAACGGATTAATAACCGTTGCGTTAAATTTGTGCCCGTCAGCCACAAGTATGTCCCCAACTTCAATTTTATCTTTGTCCCTTCTAATATCCTTTAATACTTTGTCGTTAAAAGCTTTTCCACCCTCGCGCGCCAAAATCCAAATATCCCTGTTTTGTGAGGCCCAATCATCTATAAAGCGGCGGTATGTTGAATCGCTTTTTATAAAAAATCCCTTTTCTTTGAATATCCGTTTTGACTGCGAAATAATTTCGGAAATCAGTTTTTTGTTTTCGTGTAAAGCCTTATCAATTAATATTTCCGCCTCTTCACGTGTAACACTACTGCACCCAATAGGTTTATATTTTGGTTCCAAACAATCTATATTATAGTTGTTATCTTCAAGGCGTTTTTTCCAACGATAGACAGATTTAACGGATATTTCACCAACTATGTTTTTTAAGTTTGGGTAACTTCCGTTATTAAAGTTTTGTACAAATTCATCACCGGCTTTTACCTTGCTTTGGGCCTGCGCCGTAAACTCATTAAAAAGTTTAACAAGCTGAAATTTTGTGTTAGCTTCCTTGTTTGAAATATAACTTTGAGGCGCAAACCGAACTAAATTTGCTTCCTGTTTTGGTTCTTCCTGAGGCTCAATCTTTTTGTAGTATTTTAACTGCGCTTCCGGTGGCAAACTTTGTAGATTAATAAGGAAAGTTTTACCGCCATTACTATGTACAATTCTATACTCATATTCGTCTATATTTCGAGTAATACGATTTTTTGGACATAGCAAAAGGTTAGATATTTCAACTGGTTTTAACCAAACGCCGTCATCTTTCATCAAAATTAATCTCCAGTTGTCCGGTATGGGTTTTTTTGCAATATTCGTTATTTGTTACCGATTTTTCTATAACCTCGCGCAAAGCAACACTTACATTATTATAATTTTTATCGTTTGGGTTGTCAAAAAATAGTTTTAATAAACGCGCTGCTTTTACTGTACTTTCCTGATATTCGTTTATAAGTTCAAACTCATCGGCTTTTACCTTTAGGTATTTGGGCATTTTAATACACACAAAACCGCATAAATAAGCCATGTGTTTTAACAGTTCAAAATTTCCGGTTGCTTTCATTAATGGAACCAACCTGCGCGCCGGCATTTCCGAACCGCTTTCGCCCTCAATACAATACCGGTACAGGCTGTTGCTTGATACGCCTATTTCGTCCGCAATATCATCAATAGTTTTAGTATTACGGTGTATTGTATTATATAAGATAGTCTTTAAATTTTGTGCCATTTTTTTTAACCTAATTTTCCAAGTCCGTTAAAATCATTTTTGTAATTTTAATTCACATTCTATTTGCGTTTAGCTATTTTGTTTTTAAGTTATTTTTAATTATCTTTGTTAATAATTAATCACTATATTTTATGCAGCAAACTTAAAATGTTGATTATATAATTCGATTATTCGAGCTAATAGTTTTTTAGCTTTTGGCCCTTTACGTTGTCCGTTTAATACCATACAAACGTAAGAGGGTACTACGCCTAAACGGCGCGCTACTTCGTGTTGGTTGATAAGTTTTTTCTGTTCTTCCGACATGGTAATTTCCTGTTTTATTTATATTGAGTGATTATTTGAACACTCGAAATATAGGTAAATACCATACTATTGTCAATAGGTAATATCCTGATTTTAAACTTTTTTTGTAAAATACACGCTTTTTTATTAAATAATATGAGTAAAATACCTCACTATGATGTATAATCAAAAATTAAGGGCATTTGGAGACAGTAAATTAGGGAGTGTAAAGGCATTAGCTGAAGCACTTGACATGAAACCGGCAAGTTTACAATCTTACTTGTCTGGAGAGAGCAAACCGGGGTTTAATATAATACAAAAACTTTATATTTTGGGTTGTGATATTACATGGCTAATTAATGATAATGACGAAAGGTCATTTGAAGATTTAGAAAATGCTAAGATAATTGAGGCGGTCGCAAAGACGTATTCGAGTAGCTCGTATAATGTTGAGCTAAAACCATACGTTAACCCGGAAGACCCGGCAAACATCAGTTTTTTACCTAAATACCACCGTATATATATAGTTGATAACGAAAGCATACGCGATATGGAACCAATTTTACATATTGGGAATAACGTTATTACCGATACAAGAATGGATCCACAACCGGGGGATTTGTGTTTGTGTAAGTTTTTTGATAATATTTCGGGTACGGATAAGTATGTTTGTAAGTATTTTAAGGGTATGCTAAACGAATCAATAGCGATTTTTAGCGGTTATAATAAAGAAAACTCCGACATTTATATAAATATGAATGTTATACAGTTTGTTCATAAAGTTGTTTTTATTACCTATTAAGTCGGCAAAATGTGACATTTTGTCATACTATCATTTAAGGGGAATAAAAATATATCAAAGGTAGTACATTATTTAATTGTACTACCTTTTTCACAAGGTAAATGAAAAAAATTTAAGAGCTAACTTGTTATTTTTTAATAATTTATAACAAAGGTAGTACAAAAGAGGAATTAATATAAAAGGTAGTACAAAAATGTACCACCTTTGTACTACCTTGCAACACCTTTGTTACACCTTTAACCGGCGCAAAAAGCGGTTTTAAGGCGTTTTTTGTAAACCGATACGAAAGCATTAAATAATTAAAAAATAATGTTTTAAGGGCTGTTAAAGGGGTTGTAAAGGGGCGTTAAAAAGGCGTTTAATAATTTTAACATAATTCTCAAACTAAATGCAAATAATATGTAAAATTGTATAAATACAACAAAATGAGAAATTGCCCGCAAAATGCCCTAACACATTATAAAAAAACGCTTTACGCCCTGATGGGGAATTACTTTAAATTCTCAAAGTGCTTGAGAAATTATATCGGCCTTTAGGCCTGATTTTAAAATAATATTATTAATAGAATTTAATAAATACAATTAAATTTATTAATGCAAAATATTAACAAAGGAATTCGGAAAATAATAATAATATCTACTGCAAAATTAGCGGCACATTTATAGATTAAATATTTTCCTTTGGTAATATATTGTGCCTAAATACAGCGGAGTTACGGGTGTAATAATATTAAAGCTGGCGAGATAATTTAAAATAAAAAAAGCCGGAAAAAATTCAGGCTTTTTGAAGTGTAGAGATAGTCCCGAGAATCGGGAAACCGCTGACCTTTTTAATTAGTGTAATAATATTATAGCGGGTGAGATAATTTAAAATAAAAAAAGCCGGAAAAAATCAGGCTTTTTGAAGTGTGGAGATAGTCCCGAGAATCGGGGAAACCGCTGAGCTTTTTAATTAGTGTAATAATATTAAAGCTGGCGAGATAATTTAAAATAAAAAAAGCCGGAAATAAATTCAGGCTTTTTGAAGTGTGGAGCTAAGCGGGATCGAACCGCTGACCTCTTGAATGCCATTCAAGCGCTCTCCCAGCTGAGCTATAGCCCCAAACAAAACATTTAAATAACAATACAAATATAATAATTAATTACAAAAAAAACTTAACTACAATAAAAAAAATCAACAATTATATGGTTTTATTTATAATTTTTGTAATTTCATTTAAAGCAGATTTAAGGTCTTTAATTTGATTTTCAAGAGTCATTATTTTATATGATTCACTTATTTTAGTACCGGCTAACAACCAATTAATATCACATCCAATTTCCAATAATTTACTTAGAATTTTACATCCGGGTTCACGTTTTCCGCTTGTATATTGATGTAATTGTTGTGGACTAATACCTAAAGCAAAGGCTAATTCTTTTAATGTAGAAAATTTTTGTTTTGCAAAATATTTAATTCTTTCACCAAGAATTTTTTGAAATTCCGAATCTACAAACAAATTACCATCATCAAAGTTGTCATCCTTAAATAAATTTAATTCTAACTGGTACTCTTCAATAATATGCGCAATTTGTTTTTTTAAAGATTCTGTCATTTTATTTGAATCAGCCAATAAAAAATTCAACGACGTCTGATTTGTACCAAGTTTTTCAGCAAGGGCTTTAATACTTATTCCGCTTGCTTCAATAATATTTAGAATATCAATGTTTTTATTCACATTTAACTCAAAAAAAAAGCCGGATTCAAAAGAATCCGGCTTAAATTAAATAATAATTATTTAACTAACATCATTTTCTTTGAAACTACATTGTTACCTGATTGTAATCTGTAAATATAAGTACCAGATGATAATTTGGAAGCATCAAATGAATAATTATATGTACCGGCGCTTAAATTTTGGCCGTTGATTAAAACAGCAACTTCTTGACCAAGAATATTATAAATTCTTAAATCAACTGATGCAGCTTGTGGTAATCCAAAACGAATTGATGTAGAAGGGTTAAATGGATTAGGATAGTTTTGATCAACATAAAATTGAGTTGGAACTACACTAACTTCTTCATCTTCAACACCAACAACTATATCTGTCCAAGCTAAATTTTTAGCTTTAATAAATGCATTACCTGCATTTTGTCTAAGATCAAAAAGCTGATCGCCGCCAACAATTGCAAAAGTAACCCACATTGTATCGTTAACAGCAATATTACCAACTTTTGAACCAATCCAACATCTATAGTCACCAGGTGCTGTAGGTGTAGTAGCATCAGGAGTAGAAATAAATCCAAAAGATTCAGCTCTAATAGTAGCAACAGCACCTTCAGTATAACCTTTGTAACCAGAAACACCATTTAATGCAACAATACCATAATAGTAAGGTGAAGTAGCATCATATTGATAAATCATATGTTTTTCAGTATCATAACCAACTTTATTGCTGGCATAATGAGTACCATCAATATCCCAATCAATAAAAATACCTGAATAGAAATTATTTAATACTGCTGCGGATTTATTAATAAATCCGTAACGGATGTATAAAACACCTTCGTTTGTATTGGAATATGATTGTTGAATAACGTTTACGTTATAAGGAGTAACAGCAGCTTGATCGGTAATAACCGCATTAGTAACTTGATTAAAGTTTGCATTGCTTGTAAAACCGCCAGCAAAATTAGAATTAAGATTTTTCATATCACTAATTGCAAAGCTACCCATAATACCGTTTACGGTACCTCTTTCTTGTGTTCCATAAATTAAACCGCCAAGATATAAGCCATTTTGTCCTTTCCATTTAATACCAGGACCTTCTGCTTTATAATCTGAACCAATTGCACCAAAATTAAAAATACTAGCTTCCATATTGCCGGAAACGTGTGTTAAGAACATTGTATCTTCAAGAGCTACGGTATTATTAGTAAATGTTACAGTAAATGTATCAACGCTTGTAACTAAAGAAGGTTCAGAACCTTTTGTTTTTACTGTCCATCTAAAAGTAATTTGAGGATTAACGCCCATTAACTGTAATACTTTTGCAGCTGTTAAGCTGTATGAAGTATCTTGTAATGCAGCAGATGTAACTAAGTTTGGTAAAGCAATAAATTGATAAATTAAATTATCGTTGTTAAAATCTACAGCTTTGTGCCATTTCATTGTGAATGAACCTGTATTATTAACAACAGGAACTGTTGCGTTGTTAGCTGGTTCAATTAATGAGAAATATGGACTTGGAGGAGTAGCAACATTAGGAGTAATATCAGCATAATAATTAGGTACAATTTGATAACCGTCATTATATACAGTAGAAGCTGAAGTATACTGTGAAGCAATACCCTTAAAAGTTATAGGGAATGTTGGAGCAGGATTATTGTCTAAATCTGAATCTTTATCAACAAAAAGTACAGTTTTATTTAATCCGTCCCAAACAGTAATACTTGTATTTGCGCCTGAAGGCCATGCAGCAGATCCGGGAGCTAAACCAACACCTTTAATTTGAACTGTTCTACCTTCGTAAAGTTCTCCATTAGCTAAAAATTGAGGAATAGTTAGAACTATTGGAGTAATAGGATTACCTGAATCTAATAAAACAACATCAGTAGCTAAATTAGCTATTGTTATTTCGGTTAAACCTCTATAATGGGCAACTGTACCAGTAACCATAATTCTGTCGCCAATATTATAAACAGGTCCACCACCGGCAACACCCGATTTATAAACGTTAATACCAGCTGCATCATCTTGAATGAAATAACTAAAACTGGTAGTTCCACCAAAATTAATAGAACTAACAACACCGGAAACAGTTACAACTTGTCCAAGTTTGTCTGGTTGGAAGTCGCCATTAGCATCAACTTTTGCTTCAGCAATAGTAATAGGAGGAGTAACAATACCCGAACCGGTTATTGCAAAACTATTTAGACCGGCAATTGTATTTGTTAAATTACTTGTAGGTGCTTCAATAATATAAATTTGTTCACTAGTGTTATCGAAATACATTAAATTTCCACCAAAATCAACTGCAACTTCAGTCTGTGAAGAACTGATGTTGTTATCAGGATCAGTATAAATTCTAGTTTTAACAGGAGTTGAACCTAAATTTTTAATTTCATAAACACCGGCAGAATCAGTAGCTGTGCCAGCTTTATCAACGGTTAGATAAAGAATATCATCGGCTGCAGTATTTAATGCGTGTCTGTTAATATCCATTGTTACAGCATCGCCATCAACAAAATGAACTCCCCATAATGTGTCAGCAAAAGTTTTTAAAGTATAACCTGATGTGTAATCAAATTTGAAAACGCCATCTTGGATATTAGCAAGAGCAGAACGAACTACTACATAAAGTCCTTTAGCATCATCAGTTTGCAAACTCCAAAATGTCATACCGGTTTGAGCTTCCAATATTTTAGTATAAGGGCCATTAAAAACATCGGCAGTTCCAACTTCGGCATAAAAAATTTCTTTTGTTGTGGCAACAAACATTTTTTTCTGTGCGCCTTCACCAATAAATATAACATCTTTTACAGTTCCTGTGGTAGGTATTGTATCGGTTGTGTAAAATGATACATTTAATACATCAGGGTTAAGTTTTAATAATTTTTTTTCGCCATTAGATACAATATATAATTGACCATCAGCGTCAAAAGTAGGTGCATATCTTCTGTTTGTAGAACCAGGAATTAATTCGCCGGTAGTAGCTACTAAAGTTGAACTTGCTGAATCGCCAGCATAAAAACCATTCATAGCAACTTTGCTTAATCCGCCTTTTGCCCAATAACCTGAACCGGCACCATTAACAGAATAAGTATAACCAAAGAATTTTGAAGTAGGGTTGTTAACAACTGTTACACCACGTGTTGATAAACCGGCAGCAGCATCGTCGCCAGCATTAAAAACTCTTGAGTAACTTGTTGCTGGGGTATTCATTGTGGTTGTAACCGCAACAGTATAATTACCTGTTGGAGCAGCAACTGAACCATCAGTACTTCCATCCCATGCAATGGAATTGTCTGCACCGTTTAAACTGTCTACAGTAATTGTTTTTACAAGTGTAACACCGCTATAAATTTTAACGGTTGCATTAAATGTACTTGTTGACGGAGGGGTAAAAAATCTGATTGCAGCGGCTGTACCATCTGCAAAAGATCCGTCGAAAGCGCTTTCGTTTGTTGGCTGTGTTACTCTTATATTAAAAGGGTAAATATCAGCTTTAATAACGCTGTTCATAGAAAAAAGCAAAGCAGCAAATAACAGAAATGCTGAAAGTTTTTTTGTTGTGAGTGAATAAGTGGAATTTGAAAGTCTGTTAGACTTCATTATACCTCCAGAAATGATTGATATTGTAATTAGTTAATAAATTCAAAACTTATAAAATCTAAAACGTAACATAAACATATATTCATGTACAATAAAACGGGGCAGTTTGTTTCCGCTGCCCCTAAAAAAACTATTTAAGTAAAGTCATTTTTTTTGATAATATAGTAGAACCATTTGTGAGTTTATAAATATATGTTCCCGATGCAAGTTTAGATGCATCAAAAGTATATTTATAAGTACCATTGGAAAGTTCGGTACCATTAATAAGACTTGTAACTAATTCACCTGTTATAGAATAAATTTCTAATGAAACAGGGGCTTTTTGGCTTATTGAAAACTCAATAGTAGTACTTGGGTTAAATGGATTTGGATAATTTTGTGAAAGTGAAAAATCAGTAGGGTTAGTATTTTCAACTTTTTCAACACCTGTAATTGTTAAAGGAATTACAGGGAAAGTGCCATTAAACTGCCATTTTTCAACTGTCCATCCCCAATACGATTGACTGTATAAATTTAAATCCGAATCAAAATGCATGTTATAAGTAGAAGCATATGCACTTGCATTACCAGGAGATGTACCGCCTGCACGGTTTTGATAAGAAGAATCGCACATTAGATAATTCCACATTGCAACATCAATCATTCCTATTTTGTCGCCTGTGTTTGGATTCATTGCATACATTCTGCTATATTCGTAAGCTGAACTCATCTTAAAATCTGCAGCACTTGCAGCAAATAGAATATTTTTTTCAGGTAAAAACTCTAATCCCCATGGTCCAGCTATAACTGTATCACCAGCGGTTGCAACATGAATATCATCGATAACCCCATTAAATGAAGGATTAAGTGTATAACCTGTTTCCGGTGTACCTGTAAAACAATAAATCTTTTTAGTTGTATAATTTGTTGCCCAAATAGCTTTACTCGAAGGATCAACAGTTACACCACGAATTGAACCGGGTTCAGGCATTGTTATTGTATATACAGGAGGGACGGTAGTACCATTAGCCCAGCCTGGTTCAGCATCAATACCGTTAAAAATTAAAATTGAACCTGTTGTTGTAGCTGTACCGGCACGAGTTACATAAACTCTTCCGGCTGCATCAACATCAATAGCCCAAATATATTCAGTTCCGGTTTCCATTCTTGCGCCGTATGAATATACTGAATCAGTCATATATTCAAAAACCAAAATATTATGAGCTGCGTCATTGTTTGCAACATAAATCAAATTTCCTTTTGTTGCAAGAGCATTTGGGTCTGTTAAATAAACTTGATCGAAAAAATTAACCCATGTGGTTTGGAAATTAGCCATAGCACTGCCATAACCAACTGTACCCATTCTTCCATTAGCCGAGTCTGCATTTTTATAACCGACTAAGTAATAAGAACTTTTTGAAGCTCTGCTAACTAATGCAACAAAGTTATTATTGCCTATTACGCCAACATCAATAGTTGGGTAACCTGTACCATTTGTCTCGTCATCATATGTCGCATATAAACATTTCCATGTCCCATCTAACACTTGTGATTTAATAGGCGAGAACGTCGAAAACAAGAAAAAAACAAACATACTTAACACGTAATATTTCTTCATCTTTCCTCCAATTTTTTTAAGGTATTGTCATATTAAAATAGTTAATATTCTATAATAAAGTCAAGAAAACTTTAATAAATTTTACATAAATATGGGCTTTATTAACAAAAAATTAATTTTAAATCCCTTAATTATTGTGTATTTTAGTATATGAAAAAAATATTAGATTTTAAGACACATAGTTTTATTTTGAAGATAGCATTACCTGCAATAGCGGGACTTTCCACACAAATGGTTGTTTCACTTGTAGATACAGCAATGGTTGGCCGTTTGAGTGAAGCAAAATACGCATTGGCAGCAATGGGGCTTGGGGTTCTTGCCACGTGGGCAATAGTAAGCTTTTTTAGCAGTTTGGCTACAGGGACACATGTTTTAGTTGCCAGAAGTCATGGAGCTAGAGATAATAATAGATGCGGCTTAGTATTAAATACATCACTAATATTTTCATTTATAATTGGTGTTTTTGTTTCATTAATTTTTGTCGCTTTTTCATACGATATTGCCAATTTTTTTGCAGCTGACCCTAAAGTTGGTGCTTTAGCCGGAGATTTTTTATATTATCGATTTATGGGAATCCCATTTTTCCTGCTAACAGTTTCGTATAGAGGATTCTTTTTTGGTATAGGAAACACTAAAGTATTTATGTTTTCCGGAATAATAGCAAATTTGTTAAATATTATCTTTAACTATGCTTTAATCTATGGCAATTTTGGTGCTTCTCAAATGGGGCTTGCTGGTGCCGGATTGGGCTCAACAATGGCAACAATATGTGATGCCCTCTTTTATTTTTCAGTTTCAGCTTTTACTTCTAATAAACATAAATATAATTATTTTAAGAACTTTTATTTGAATAAATCAATAATAAAAGAGATCCTAAAAATATCTTTGCCTGTTTCATTTCAAAATGTGTTTATTTTGATTGGTTTTTTAAGTTTTATTGCAATAACCGGTTTAATTGGTACTACAGAACAGGCGGCAAGCCAATTAGTGGTTTCGTCACTCTTTATTTCCATTCTGCCATGTTTTGGATTTGGTATTGCCGCACAAACACTTGTGGGAAATGCGGTTGGGAGCGGAAAAATTACACTAGCAAAACATTATGGTTTTGCAACAACAAAAATTGCCACTTTTTATACAATACTTGTCGGAATTTTGTTTATTGTATTTCCGCGTTTTGTATTATACCTAATAACTACTGAAAAAGAGATAGTAGATATAGCGGCTCCAGCATTACAAATTGCCGGATTTGGACAAATTTTTTATGCTGTTGGAGTAGTGCTATCGAACGGATTACAATCGTGCGGGGAATCCTTATATGTGATGATTTCCGAAGTTATATTAAATTGTTTTGTTTTTGTTCCGGCAGCTTATTTTTTAGGCGTCTATATGGGTTACGGACTAACCGGTGCGTGGGTAACTTTACCATTATATGTCATTATTTATTCAACGGTAATATTTGTTAAATTTAAGTATGGTGATTGGAAAAAATGTTAAACACATTTTTTATTTTATGTTTTTCGATAATAAAAAACATAATTGATAAATAACACACGCCGGATAATAAAAAAGGAACTCTAAGATTTGTCAGCCCTGCTATATATCCGCCTCCCATTAATCCAAGTGAGCTGCCCAATATTTGAAAACTTGAAGCAATACTAAGAACACCTCCTTTTTTAGCTTGCGGTACGTTTTCACTCATTACAGCAAACATAATAGGTGCTAACCCGCCTAAACCAAAACCTAACAATGCACGAGCTGGAAATAATAACCACATGTTATATATAAAAAAATGAGATATATCCATTAGTCCTGATATTATTGCAGAATAGATAATCACTTTTTTATAACCTATTAGTATGGATTTTTTACCCCACCATGGAGGAGAAATTGAGTTTGTTACTCCAATAATTGAATAGACAATACCGGTTATTGTTGCAAAATAGATCGAATTAATTTTGAATGTTTCAAAATATAGGGCAAAAATTGGACGGGGAATTGAAACACCAAGAGCGGCAAGAAAAATCATAATTGAAGTGAATAACATAATTTTGTTAGAGATAACATATTTCCAGTTATCTATTAATGAGTCTTTGGGAGCGTTTTTATCAACCTGGTTATACTCTTTTACATAAATACTAAAGAAAATAGCAGTTAAAAATAGTGTGGCAGAGACTACAAAAAATACGGCTCTAAATCCAAATAAATCCGCTAAAAAACCGCCTATCAGTGGACCAAAAATAGTTCCACTTGCGGTAGCTGTTTGAAGAACTCCTAAAGCATAAGCAGTTTTTTCCTTAGGAGTGTTGGAAGCTACCAAGGCCAACGCGGCCGGAATAAATCCGCTTAAAGCACCTTGAAACACACGGCTTAAAAACAATTGATACACGTCTTGACTAAAACCGACAAGAATTTGAGCAATTGCCAGTCCTAAAATAGCACGTAACGTTATTATTTTGCGGCCGTATTTATCCCCCAAATTACCCCATAATGGAGTAATAAAAAAAGATACAAGAAAAGGACCGGCAAAAACCAATCCGCTCCATGTGGAAATCTGATGGGGTTCGACAACACCTAAATGACGAATATACAGGGGTAAAAAAGGAGTAACAGCACTCATTGCTACCATGCCCAAAAATTGGCTTACCCAAATAAAAATTAAATTTTTCTTCCAGTATTCAATATTATTTTTGCTGCTTCGAATCATTAATATATTCAACAAAATTGCGTAAAATCATAAAATCAATAAACAAATTTACTAAATATTTTGATAACCTATTTCTTTATTTTTTATGGATTGTGATAATGTCATTTTAGCTTGTTACTTTTTATTCTTAAATTTATTGATATTTTTTAGTAAATTAACTTTTAAGTAATTCTTCATTTGATGCAGGTTTGTTATGGATTTAGTATCCGGAATAAAAATACGCGATTATAAAATTATAAAAAAAATTGGTATAGGAGGAATGGGTGAAGTTTTTCTTGCTACTGATGAAATGCTTGACCGAAAAATTGCTATTAAAGTATTATCACCCGAACTAATGAAAAACAGTTTGTTGGTTGAAAGATTTAAGACGGAAGCCAAAATTCAGGCAACTTTAAACCACCCCAATATTGTTACTTTATATGCTTTTTTTGAAGAGAGCGGAAATTATTTTATGGTTATGGAATTTGCTGAGGGAATAACTTTAAAAGAACAAATAAAAGACAATGGTGGAATTAACGACAGTAGAATAAAAAATATTCTACTGCAAATATTTGCGGGGCTGCAGTTTGCGCATCAAAAAGGGATTGTTCATAGAGATATTAAACCGTCAAATATTATTATTGATAAAAATGATAATGCGAAAATAATGGATTTTGGAATTGCCAAAATTTTGGATGATAAAGAATTAACTTCAACTGGTGTTAAAATGGGTACCGTATATTATATGAGCCCTGAAATTATTAATGCCGATAAGGATGTTGATAGCCGTACCGATATATATAGTCTTGGGATTACCTTATACGAAATGCTTACAGGAAAAGTACCTTTTAATGTTACAACCCAAAGCGATTTTAAGGTGATGTGTGAAATTATGAATGGTAATATTGTTCTTCCCGAATCGGGTTTAGTAAATACAAATCAAAACTTGATCAAATTAATGTATTTGATGTGTCATAAAGATAAGAATCAAAGAATATCTTCCATAGCCGATTGTATTACATTACTTAATGAAGAACCGGATAAAACCATGTGGGAAATAAAAACAGACCGGAATTTTGTCAAAAATAATACAGCGGTAAACATTTTAAATAAAGAAAATATTGCTAACCAGATAATTAGCAACAACCACATACCTACAGATTACGAAAATGAAAAAACAGTAATTGTTGAAAATTTTGATTATTCTTTTAATACTGAAAAACCTGTTGAAGTTGTTGTATCCGAATTACCCGAATCCGGTACGGTAGATATAATTAACCAATCTGTTGTAATTGAAGAATCAACTGACGAGAGAAATGAAATAAAACAGAATGGAAATAAATGGTATTTAAAAGTATTAAAAGCAGCTGTAATTGTAATAACTATAATTGTTATTATTTTGTTAATCCCTATGCCCGGAAATGAACCTGTAATTAAAAAGAACAAACTTCGCTTTGAGCAAAATTCTAAATTAAAACAAATTGACACTGTTGTAAAAGGTTTTGAAATAAATGAATCAAAAAACATTAAGGTTAATAAAGATCAAAACTTTACTAAAAATAATACCAATCAACAGCAAAAAAATAATAAAACCGTTCAAAATAATACAAATCTAAAAACAAAAACTCTTAAAAAGAAAATTGCGGAACCTGCAAAACTAAAAACTATTAAATAATTATAAGGGGCAGATCTTTTTTTTTTAATTTTTTAAAAAAATGAAAAAAAATATTTATCACACAACCTTTTTGGAATTAGTACTGTATAGTGTTGTAGGAAGCATTTTGTGTTAATTAAAAACAATGTAAAAATTGTTAAATTTAATAAGATGATATACTTAAAATTGAAACTATAATATTAATATTTGATATGCTAAATTATACCGACGAAGAATTGATTGAATTAATTAATGATAGAAATACTAAGGCACTAAAAGTATTATATGAAAGGTATAATATGGGGATATTTAATTTTATTTTAAGATATACAAATAATAAAGAAATTGCAGAGGATGTTCTTCAGGAAACATTTACTCGTGTTTGGTTTGCATCGCATACTTTTAATATTTCAAAAGGTACATTAAAAGCTTGGCTGTTTACTATAAGCTTAAATATTACCCGAAACGAAATGAGTAAAAAACAATACGCATATAATTATATTGATATTGAAGAAGTTTATAATGAAGAAAGCGGGTTGGATGAGGAATTAAACGAACCGGATTATTTGTTGGAAGAAATGGAAACAAAAGATAGAATAAATAAGGCAATCGATATGTTAAATCCTTATTTACGCGAAATATTATTGCTTAAACACTTTAACGGATTAAAATTCAGGGAAATTGCTGATATGACCGATACACCTGAAGGAACATTAAAAGCAAGATTTCATAATGCATTAAAAAGATTAAAAGAAATATTAGTTGAAACGGAGAATTAAAATGTATTGCCAAAATAAAAATTATCTGTTAGATCTGATTTATAATGAGGGGAATGAATCATACCTCAATGATATTCGCCGGCATGTAAGTTCGTGTACTGTATGTTCAGAAAATTTAAAAGAAATGAAAAGTACAATGAACACATTAAATACAATTGTATTGGAAAAACCATCCCCTAATTTATTTGATAATATATTAAAAGGAATTGACAATACTGTTCCAATTGTGGAAAGTAAAAGAAGTGACTATTCGGTAATTCCGGTATTACAAATATTGGCTGGATTGGTTTTTATATATACTATAGTTTATTTAATCAGTCTAAAACTCAGCTTATCCCCGCTTTGGGATTTAATAAAAAATAATTGGATTGTAAAATCGATTGGAAGTATTGGAATTGCCATTATTGCGGTGCTTATTGTGGGAACATTTTTTACATTATCAATTTCACCAATATTGTATTTGAATTCACAACAAAATAAAAGAATTTAATTAATATATTTTTTTGGAGAAAATATGCACAGAAAAAAACTTATTACAAAACTTGCAATTCCAACATTAATAGTTGCGGTTGTATCATTGTTTGTTATTTTATGTCAATTCCCTTACCGAAATATGGAATTTAATAAACATAAGGCGTCTTTTAAAAATTATTATCAGGAATTTACTGCCAGTAATAAAAAATATCTCGAAAATGCTGCAAAAAATATTCGTACAATACCGGTTGGTACAATTGTGGTAAACAATATGCAATCGGCATATTTATTGGATCATCAAAAATATGACGCCCCAAAAAAATATCTTTGGATGTCGGGATTAAATGATGAATTTATTTTTGGAGTACCAAAGGATATTTTTGCAAGTATGAATGAAGCATACGATAAATACCAAGATGTTATAAAAACAGACGATTATTATAAAAACAGGAATGGCTTTTTATCTAAACTAATTAATAAATATAAAAATATTGATTTCTCGCAATTTTCAAGAAATGAAAGAGTTGACAGGTATTATTATGAAGGGAACTGGCGTTTTTTTGTTGAAGAAGATAACTGGACATTAATGCAGCCAACTTCAACAACATTCAGCACGCCGGTTTATGGTGTTAAAGGAGAAATGATTGGCCAATTATTTATGAAAGTTGATGATGCTGTTAATGCAAAATATTATTACAGCAGAGATAGACTGGAAAATGATGATTTGTTTTCGGTACTGAATGTTATTTTTGGAATTATATTAGGTTTTGCTACTGCATTTTTGTGGTTCTTATTGCCAACATGGGTTTATACGGATGCACAAGAACGTGATATGCGCAACCCGGGAGTTTGGGCGTTTTTGTCTCTTATCTCTTTGTTCTTTGGCTTGACAATTTATTTAATAACACGCCCAACATCGTATAGGTCGTTACACTGCCCAACATGTCATGGCGAATTAAATGGTACTCGAGCCTATTGTCCACATTGCGGAACAGATTTGTCAAATAATTTTTGCCAGCAATGTCAATATCCTGTTAAACCCGATTGGCAATTTTGTCCAAATTGCAGAGCCGAAACTAAAACACGAGTTTTATTAAAAGGCGAAGTTAATAAACATTTGGAAACTAAGGAATAAATAAATTATTGTAAGTGTGTAACATAAAAATATGATTAAAAAGTTAAAATAAAAAAGGTGTTGTTTTTAACAACACCTTTTTTATTTTAAATCCGTAACTTTCGATAATTAGGCACAACAAATACTTTTAATATATTATGATGTAACGGTTTACAAGTCAATTGTAATATTAAATTATATACTTATATAGGCGCGGGATTTTTCTCCATACCAAATAGATGTTAGTAAAATTAATACCCTTTGTCATAATCAAGAAATACCACATTATTGTTTATATATAATAAAAACACACAAAATATTTGATAACCAAAGATTTTGCAATAAAAAATAATAGTTTGATATTGTTAATCACCTAAGCCAAAAAGTGAGGAAAAGAATCAGGGCTAAAGCCCGTTATATCTATTCCGTCAGCCCCCAGCATGAATGCTGGGGTTATTTAAACGGGGAGATATAATAACATTATCGCATTATTTATAATAAGTTATAAGGATTTTAAATAACCACGTCCTTTAGGGCGTGGGGATAACAACTGCTCAACTCGGCCTTTAAGCCTGATTTTAAAATAATATTATTAATAGAATTTAATAAATACAATTAAATTTACTAATGCAAAATATTAACAAAGGAATTCGGAAAATAATAATCTCTGCTGCAAAATTAGCGGTACATCTATAGATTAAATATTTTTCTTTGGTAATATATTGTGCCTAAATAAAGCGGAGTTACGGTTTAAATATATCTCATCAAACTAATTTATCAGGAAAGTTTATTAACAAATAAACCTGATGTACTTCCGCTACTTTTAATCAAATTCTGTAGTAGTGCATTAAGATCATCTTCAGTTGCCTGGCCGGAATCCTTTAATGTTAGAAAATCTGAAACTAATTGGTTTGTTTTATTATTCTGAGTTGAATCGCTTGGTGGTGGTCCGGCTGGAGGAGTTCCCGATGGAGGTTCAGGTCTTTCAAAACCTGCTGTATCCATAATCTGCCCAAATTCTTTGCTGGGTGTGATCCCGGCTTCATTAATTTCATCCATCATGCTTTTCATATCATCATCGGTCATGTTCTCGGGATCATATTTCTCCAAAATACTTTGCAATGTTGTTTTTTGATCGTCTGTCAATTTTGTTTCAGTCCGCGAAACAGATTGTGACGGAAATTGATAATTGTTGCTGTTAATAGAACTAATCATTTTGTGCTCCTTTTAATTGGTTAATGTTTTTTAATTCTATTTATATATTCGAAAAAAGTAAATTCAAATTATATGGTAATTATTGTTAGTTGTATGGTAAAAACCGTCCAAAACAAATAATTATAAATATTATATTAAAAAGCTAAAGTTATTTTAAAGCGGATAATAAAAAAGGTGCCATAATATTAATGGCACCTTTACAATTTATTTAGTCACTAAAACAATAGTGAAGTTTTAGTCAAATATTGTTAGGCAAGTTTATTAATAAGAAGTCCTGATGTATTTTCACTATTTTTCATTAATGTTTTTAATAGTGTATTAAGATCATCATCTGTTGCTTTACCGGAATCTTTTAATGCCATATAATCGGTAACCAATTGAGTTGTTTTGCTGCTTTGAGTAGCACCACTTGGAGGAGGACCCATTGGAGGTTGTCCTGATGGGGGAGTTCCTGATGGTGGTTCTGGTCTTTCAAATCCGGCAGTGTCCATAATTGTGCCAAATTCTTTGCTCGGAGTAATGCCGGCTTCCTGAATTTCATCCATCATACTTGTCATTTCATCATCTGTCATATTTTCGGGATCATATTTTTCCAAAATGCTTTGCAGTGTGGTTTTTTGATCGTCCGTCAGTTTTGTTTCAGTCTTTGCAATGGATTGCGACTGGTACTGATAATTATTGCTGCTTATTGAACTAATCATTGTCTACTCCTTAAAATTAAATAATTATTTTCTAACTCAATAATATCATCGTATTGTTAATTTAAATTTATATGGTAAATACCAAACGTTATATGGTATAAAACGTCCTATATTTTATTTCTTCTAAATTCAGCAGGAGTAAAATTAGTAAGTTTTTTAAAAAATTTATTAAAATTTGTCGGTTCCTTAAATCCTAATTTATCCCCAATTTCTTTTATTGTATAATTGGTGTAAAATAATAATCTTTTAATCTCCAAAATTGTTCTTTCCTCAATTGCCTGTTTTGCGGTTATTCCCCAATACTTTTTTGATAAAGAATTTATTTTTTTTGGTGTGACAAATAATTTTTTTGCATAGTAGTTTACAGCTCTTTCTTCATGAAATTGTTCATCGATGTAGGTTTTTAACTTGTTAAATAATAAATAATCGTTGCCGGTTAAAATTTTTTGATCGATTTTTTCTTTTTTTGTGCGTTCGGCGTGAAGCAATAAAGACTTAAACAATACCGACAACATCTCGTCTTGCCCATATTTATTCTGTTTAATCATTTCAAATTTAATTTGGTCAATTAAACTTAAAATTGTTTCATATTCGCTATCACTAAGTTCTGTTACCGGACAGCAATTAAAATTATTAAATAGATTTAAATCCTGTATCCATTTAAAACCGGTAAAAGAATAATTAATGTAATTATCGTTAAATAAAATACAATATCCGGTTGTATTATAGGCAATATCTATTTTTTGTACTTGTCCTGAAAGAACCGAAAACATGTTTTTTTCAGCATAATAAAATGTGTTAAAGTCAATTTGATGTTTAACTTCTCCATTGGTTATTACAAATAATAAATTACAATCCATTGCAAAACTTTCAAACGATTTTATTTTTGAATTATCAAAAATTTGCTGCAAATCTATAACTGCAAAATTTGACGGCAAATTTGTAAAATCATTTATACATAAACCGGGGATTCCATTCGGGTTTGTACAGTGTTGTTTTTTGTGTATACTCAACAAATCGTTTTTCCCGTTTAATTGATAAATATCCTATTTATAAAGAATAATTGATTATTTTGTTAATATTTACTGGTTAGACAAAAAGGATAACGGGAAGGTTTAAAATTTTTTATTTAGCGGGCTGATTAGTTTCTAGAATAATAATAGAAATATTCTGGTTACAAATTAATCTGCATCCCAAAAACGATGGTTCTTCTTCCAAAATAACTGCCAACTTCTTTTTTCTGGGAATAGTCGAATGAATAAGAATAATCGAAGATGTTTTTAATATTAAGTATATTCAAAGCTTCAACGTAAAAAACTGAAAATTTATCTTCAAACAAAGTAGTTAAATATGTAAATCGCATATCCAGGCGCTGATAATTTGGGTAGCGGGCTGAATTATCACCGGCATAAACAGGTTCGTAATAATTTTGCAGTTCGTTATATGTTCCGCCTAAAGCCGGAGTATATGGTTTACCGGTAGCAAATTTGTAATTTAAACCAAGTTGAAAAGAGTTTGTAAAGTTGTATTTTGCAACAACTGTAAAATTATGGGTTATATCATAACTTCCTGATGTCAAATTTTCATAATCCATCCATTTTCGTTTTGTATCAATTAATCCATACGAAATCCAACCGTCAACATAACCAAATATACTTCCTTTAATAATTAAGTCAATTCCTTTTGAATAACCAAATCCTTTGTTTGTGTAATTTAGAACCGAGTCTTCTAACGGCAGGCCTGAATATTTTTTATAATAAACTTCAATACGAATATTGTCATTATTGCTAAGTTTGTAATTAAATGAGGCTATATAATGTATAGCTTTCATTGATTTAAGACTTGGATTTCCGTCTGCATTAGAAAACAATCTTGGATCGGGATGCTGATGGAAAATTCCCCAACCAAGGCTAAAAGTTGTAACTTCGTTTATTTTATAACCCAAATTAAAACGAGGGTCAACCCAATTTAGGTCTAATTTAGAAATATAATCGGATCTGACTCCTGCAATAATAAACAACGATTTTATTCCAAATAGTGATGAAAATTCGCCTTCACCATAAATTCCATATCTTATGTTATCAAATGAAGCATTAATTATTTCCGATTTTGCATCTTTTCTTAAATCGTAATCTTCGGAAGGTATTGTTCCAATAAACTGAGATTTTCGCTTTTCGGCTTCAAAACCAAAAAGAATTTTTATATCCGAATTAACGGTAAATTCCAAATCTGATCTGAATTTCATTGTATTATCTTTTTTATCCAAATCTAAAACACCAAGTTCCCAATTGCTGTAAAATTTTGAATATGATAAACTTGATTTAAGAAATAGATTTGCCGATAAAAGTTCTGTCAGTTGCGTGTTAATTAAAATGTTTTCCGATTTTCCATTAAATTCATCATTATAACCGGGTTGTTGAACTATTACACCTTGTTTATCCTGCGAAATAGATACAAATGTTTTAATTCTTCCTGTTTGCGAAAACTTATAACATAAATTTGTACTTATATCCTGTGAAGATGGCGCAAAAGTAAAATCACTTCTGCTTCCGTTAAGCCAAAAAATAGGACCGGTATAACTTTTACGACCGCTTAACCGCATTCCCAATACATCATTAATTAACGGTTTTTCAATTTGAAAATCTAAACTGGCAAGTGATAAACCTAAATTAATTGAAGTTACGTTAGGTTCGTTTTTTGTTTCAAGATCTAACACACCTGAAAGAGCATTTCCGTATTTGGCTGAAAAACCGCCGCTTGAAAAATACATTCCTTTAATATTTGATGAATTGATGTTGGAAAATAATCCGCCATAAGAAGATTCATATGTATAAGGATGATTTAAAGATGCCTGGTCTAAAAGGGTGGTGGTCTCAATAGGATCACCACCTCTTACGTACAATTCCGCGCTTTCGGAAACCTGGGTTAACCCGGGCATGGTTTTAAGTGCTTGGAAAATATCGGCAGCTCCGCCCGGTGTTGTTAATACATCTAATCCGGTCATTACAACACCCTTGCCTTTTTCAGAACCAAAAGAGCTTGCAGTAATAATCACTTCTTTTGTAGACACAATATTACTTTTTAGGATAATTGTTAAAGGCTCACCATTATATGTATTTAAATCAATAAATGTTGATTTTTTTTCATATCCAATCATACTTGTAATAAGTTCTATTTTAGAGTTTTGTTTAGTAAGGACACTAAAAATTCCGTTTTGGTCTGTCATGCCGCCATCAAGAGTATTTAGAATGTAAACATTAACAAATTCGAGTGGAACATTATTATTATCCTTAACAATACCGGTTATTGTTTTGCTTTTATTTTGAGCTGCTGTATAAGTAAAAGCAGCAAACAACATTAGAATAAATATTAAATTTTTCATGATATTACAATTAATTATTTGTTGATAATGATTTTTGAACTTCCGGTAATAGTTTATATTTTATCCAGCCAAAGTTTGGTTCTATTTGCAAAGCTTCATTATACACTGTTACTGCAGCACCGGGATCTTTTAATGATGTAAGTGCAATTCCAAACCATGCGTACGAATCTAATTGACCCCAGCCGTATTTGTCGTTTTTTTCACTTTTAAATAATTCAATACATTGTTTAAATATCTCTGTAGCTTTCTTTTTGTCCCCGCCAAAAAACTCAGGTGTGTTAAATTTCGAAATCCCACTCTGCAATAAAACACGTGGATTGTTAGGCGAGATGCTTAATGCCATTTCCAATAATTTATGACTTTCGGCTCCAAGTGATTGGGCAAGACTCCAATCGGAAGTGATTTTTATACCATAACAAGTAGCTAATAACGCCATTGCTTCGGAATTGGTTCCATCAGTTTTTATTACTTCTTTTAATAAATTAACAGCTTCATCCATATTTTTTGTAAAATTTGGTGTGTCTTTTTTCATTAAATAGATGTACGATATTTTATAATTGCAATAAGCTTTATGATATTTTAACAAATTGTTCTCCGGTTCAACATTTAGTCCGCGTTCAAAAAGTCCTGCAGCGCTTATGTAATTTGAAAAATCCATAAAATTATCAGCTTGTTTTAGGGTTTTAATACCTTCGGAATAGATTTCTTCAGTGCTTTGAGGGAACATTAAACTAACAGTTCCCAAAAGTAAAAGTATTATCATTATTGTCATCTTTTTCATTTTTTAGATCTCCTATAAGTTGTTATAATATGTTATTTTAAAGTACTTTGAAAAACAAAGTAAAAGTGTAAAAAATTTTATTTTTTAATTAATTTTTCCAAACGTTCTACATATAACTCAAAAGCTTTTTTCCCTTTTGAAGTTAACAAATATCTGGAAACAGGTTTTCTATTCTCAAAACTTTTTCCAACTGCAACATAACCTGCTTCTTCCAGTTTTTTTAGATGAGTACTCAAATTTCCATCAGTAGCGTTTATTTTATCTTTTAGAAATGTAAACTCAGCTTCATCAACAGTAACCAATACGGCTATTATTGCCAAACGAATCCTTGAGTGAATTATTTCATCAAGTTGTTGGTAATCAAATTCATTCATGATATTATTTCTTTAAGTTTTTTAAATATTGATTACGTAAATATAAACCCGGTACAATTTGTAAACAAATCATCATTCCGGTCATAACTAATAAAGAATATAGATATGGAAAAACAAACATATAAATAGATCCAAGCCACCAACCGTAAGCAATATAAGAGACCCATTTTTTACCATATAAATAACCTGTTACATAATATGCTATACCCATTACGGAAGCAATTAGCGGATTAATATAAATTCCATGCATTCCACCGGAAAGAATTGGCACAAAACCAAGTATCATTGCTGCAATTCCAATAGCGCGCCATAAAGCACCCATTATTTTACCAGCAAATGTTTGAACTTTTGATTTACCATATTTTTTATAATTAATAATCATTGAATAAATCCAGCCAAATCCAACCAGTACCGGCCATACCCAGCCGAAATATTCTAAAAATATATGAAATTTAAAAACAGAATAAGTAATAATTTGGCCAATTGTTATTAAAATGCCCCAAAATATAAAGTTGTGTCCGTCTTCAACCATTATTCGCTGGCTGTCGGTCATAATCTTTTTAATAAAAGATAGTTCGTCAATCGGTTCTATATTAGTCATTTTTAAGCTCCTAAATAAAGTACTTTGAAATACAAAGTAAAAATAGCGAATTAAAATTCGTTTGTCAAGTTTTTTTTTTATAAGTTTAACCCTAATAAGTCAAAGCATTTCGGTTACAGAAATTTATTAAAAAAATAATTGAGGTAAACCATAAACATTTACTTCTGTAAGTTAGAAAAAATGTACCAATTAAGCCTAATAATGCAACAATTTACTTCAAAACATTAAACAAGTTATTTTATTAATTTTTCTGTATAACATAATTATACAAAACAGATAACAACATAGTTATAAATAATTATTTAATTATATTAAAATTTTGTTTAAGAAACCCAAAGTTTTCATGAAAAACAAAATAATAGATATTCTTTCAATGCTGCAAATGAATATTAAAAACAATTAGGGTTAAAACCCAATATTTGGTTTAGTTTACCGAGGGTGTCTCAAAAGTCATAATATTGCACATTGGAACTCACCCATCGACTCAGCAAACCCCGCTAAGCACACCGCCCTCTCTTAAAAATAGAAGGGGAATATATAGCTGTAACGATATACTATATATTCGTTTAGTTTATAACCCCAGCTTTTAAGCTGGGGATTATAAAACGAGAGAATTCGGGCTTTAGCCCAAGTTTATTACTTTTGAGACAACCTCTTAGTTTAAATTACATAAATTGTTGTTATTAAGTATATTAGCATGATATTATCCTCACAGGAGCACTTCAGTGAAGTGCCATGTCTGTAAAAAACACCACACACAAAATCCGAACTCCGCTGGTGGATGTCGCATAAGTTGGATTTTGGAAATATCTTGGAATTATTGTCCCCGCATTATTTTATTATTATTATCTATAATGTGTTGTTATATAATATATTATATAAAAGATATTCCCCTCTCATTTTAAGAGAGGGGTTATGGGCCACGCCCGGCTGATTTTGAGACGGGTGAGTTCCGCTTTTGTACTTATGCGACATCTACCGCTGGAGTTCAACATATTATTCATGATATAAGAAATCCACAATTTCAACTTGTTCAATCTTATCTATAATTTCAAAATACACCTATCTTGATATTAATTTAGTATTATTTGTCAATCTGATTAAATATTTTTGCACTTATAAAATAAAATCATTAACTTAAAAATTAATAAATAAGGTCTTTTGATGGAATTAACTTCAATTGATGTTATAAACCTAATTTTAATATCTCTTCTTTCGGTTTTCTTTTTAATACAGGTTAGACTGGATAAACTATTTGATAAACCAAAAATTTACCTGAAAATTGGTTTAATTACAGTAATTATTTTATTGATTATTGATCAAATTATTTCACTTAATAAAACAGAACTTGTATTAAATTTATTACCAATATCATATCTCTTGTATTTTTCAATCTATCCACTTTTTTATGTTTATTCACGCGATATGGTTTTTAATGGTCATGACTTAAAACGTCCACCAATTATTTATTTCTTGATATTTCCAATTTTAATATTTGTTTTAATTTGTGCTTTATATTATCCTTTAAGCTTGCAGAATAAATTAGCGTTTTTTAAATTTCACTTAAGTCAAACAAATCACAACTCTTCTGTTTATTCTAATTTTCAAATGATTGTTATTCCTGCATATTATTTTCAAACAATTTTTTATATTTTTTTAACAATTTTGTTAGTTAGAGAAGTAAAAAAACAAGTGCTTGATAATATATTAGAATTACGTTTGGTTAGGAATTTATTATTGTACGTTGCAGGGGTAATTTTTTACGAAGCACTTGAAGCATGGGCAGTAATTTACTTATTTAATGAACCATTTGAAAAACGTCTTATTGAAATGATAATTACTTTTATTTTTATTTCTTTTGGGATGTACGTTGCGTTTAATCAATCATTGGTTTTAATTCAAGCACGATTTGCAAAGTTATCTTCCAAAGCAGAAAAGGGGAAAATTGCCGGAATAAATTATATTTATTCGGATATGGACAAAATGGAAATTAAAAATGCCATTGAAAATTATTTAACCGAATCAAAAATTTATTTAAAATCAACACTTACAATAGAATCCTTTTCTCGCCGGATTCATATTCAGTCAAGGAAAATTTCATTAGTAATAAACGATTTACTCGGAAAAAATTTTCATCAATTTATTAACGAATATAGAATTTCGGAAGCAATAAAATTAATGGATGGTGAAAAAAATATAATAATAGAAAACCTTTACGATAAAGTTGGATTTAATTCACGATCTACGTTCAATCGTGTTTTTAAAGAAATAACCGGTTTATCTCCTTCGGAATTTCTATCAAAAAAGAAATCTGCATAGTTCAAATGCGCTTTTATCCTTACCAAAACATGTTTTAGGAAATCGGTTTTATTGTTTTATCCTTAATTATTTAAGTTATTAATACAGTTAATTATTTTTAATAGCAAAATTAAGGATGGCGGAAATGAAAACCACTAATTTTAATCGATCCGGTAATCTAATCATTTCTATAATTTGTTTTGCGTTATTGAGTTCTAAAATAATAGCATATACAACTCAAGGTAGTGGTACAGTGTCGGGCACCTGGGCAGCAGGCACTTATTATGTTACAGGAAATATTACAATAACAAACGGTACTGTATTAACGCTTGACCCAAATGTGGTTATAAAATTTGCACCAAATACTTATTTAATGGTGCAAGGTACGTTAACTGCAAACGGGAATATAACCAATAATGTAATATTTACTGCAAAAGACGATAATGTTTACGGGGAAATAATAACAGGTTCTGATGGTATACCTTCACCCGGTGATTGGGATGGAATTTATATATCAAATGCAACAGGTCAAGGATATGGAAATTTTAATTATTGCAAAATTCGATACGGGGGAAAGATATCGGGCAATGCTTTGGGTAATAATATTTATGCTGCGGGGAGTAACGGCAGTTATTTTAGAAATAGTATCTGCGAATTCAGTCAAGGGAAAGGCATTTTAGTTACGGATTGTAATTTTGAAGTATCAAATAGTACTATTTCCAACAATTCGGATGATGGATTAAATGTGAATGCACAATGGCAATCACCCATAATAACAGATAATACTTTTACAAATAACGGCAATTATGCAGCTTATGTATTTGCAACAGTAACTGCGTATTCAGGAAATACCGGAAGCGGCAACTTAATAAATGGATTTGGTATTAAAGGTCATGTTAGTTCGGATGTTTCAATTTCGATGAGTTCAACTACTTTTCCATATATTTTAATCGGGTTGTTAGATGTTTCCGTTTCAAAAACTTTAACAATTCCGGCCGGAATTATAATTAAAGGAATTCCTTCTTCTTACATAAATGTAATTGGCACAATTGATATAAATGGGACTATTGGTGACGGAAATCAAGTAATATTTACATCAATTAATGATGATAATTATGGAGGAGATACAAAAGGTGACGGCGGCTCAACCAGTCCGGCTGCCGGTGATTGGGACGGAATTTATTTATCCGGCAGTTCAAGCCAAGGTTATGGATACTTTGATTATTGCAGAATAAGGTATGGTGGAAAAATAACCGGAAATGTTTTGGGTAATAATATTTATGTGGCCGGTAGTAATGGCAGTTATTTTAGAAATAGTTATTGTGAGTTTAGTCAAGATAAAGGAATTTTAGTCTCTGATTGTAATTTTGAAGTTTCAAATTGTACAATTGCCAATAATGCCGGTGATGGACTAAATGTAAATGCGCAATGGCAGTCGCCTGTAATTACAAATAACACTTTTACAAATAACGGCAGTTATGCGGCTTATGTATTTGCAACATTAACTTCATTTTCAGGAAATACCGGAAGTGGCAACTCGATAAACGGTTTTGGTATTAAAGGTCATGTAAGTTCAAATATTTCGCTTGTTATGAGTTCAACTACTTTTCCATATATTTTAACAGGATTGTTAGATATAAATGTATCAAAAACCTTAACCATACCGGCCGGTACAATAATTAAGGCAGTACCTTCATCGTATATAAGTGTAATAGGAACAATTGATATAAATGGAGCAAGTGGTGACGGCAATCAGGTGATATTCACTTCAATTAACGATGATAATTACGGAGGTGATACAAAAGGTGATGGAGGCGCACTCAGTCCGGCTGCAGGTGATTGGGATGGAATTTATCTGTCAGGTAGTTCAAGCCAGGGATATGGTTACTTTGATTATTGCAGAATAAGATACGGGGGCAAAGTTAGCGGAAATACATTCGGATATTGTATATATGCATCAAGTATTAATGGTGGATATTTTAGAAATGGATATTGCGAATATAGTAATAATAACGGTATTGGTGTTGAAGGATGTGCATTTGAAGTATCCGGCAGTACTATTGCTAATAATTCAAATTATGGATTATACGTAAACGCTCCAAATTATTTAATGACTGTTTCTAATAATTCTTTTATCAATAATGGTAATTATGCAGCTTATATAATTTCAAAAATAAACTCATTCTCGGGTAATACCGGTAATGGCAATAGTATTAACGGCTTTGGAATTAGAGGGCTGGTAAGTTCCGATGCTGTAATATCAAGCGGCGAATTAACTTTTCCTTTTATATTAATTGGTCAGATAACTATTGATAACCTAAAAACGTTAACAGTTAATACCGGTACAATAATTAAATGTGTTAGCCAATCGTATTTTACCGTTAACGGAACATTAGATATTAATGGAGTTTCAGGTGCCGGAAATATGGTAGTAATAACTTCAATAAATGATGATACCTATGGCGGAGATACAAAAGGAGACGGTACTGCAGTTCTTCCTTCTGGCGGCGATTGGGATGGGATTTATCTTAACGGATCAAGTTATCAGGGAATTGGTAATTTCGAATATTGTTATATCAGGTACGGTGGAAGAACGGGAGGAAATTCTTTAAGTTCAAATATATATAACAGCGAAAGTGATGCTTTTAGTTTTTTGTATAGTAATTCGGATTATAGTCAAAATTATGGAATTTATATAAACAATGCAGCAGCAACCGTAACCAACAGTACTTTTACAGGAAACGGCAGTACCGCATTATATGTTACCGGGGCGGCATCAATAGCAACTATTGATAATAATACATTTAATAATAATAATGGTTATGGGGTTTATTTAAACCAGATTGGAACCGGAAGTTATGCAGGTAATAGCGGAACAGGAAATACACAAAATGGTTTTGGTATTTATGGCGGGTATAGTTTGGGTGGAACATGGACAAGTGCATCTAAATCGTTTCCATTTATTTTTGTTGGTGCTGATGTTGCCACGGCAAAATTTTTATTGCAAAGCAGATTAACAATTGGTGCTAATACAACGGTAAAATTTGAGTCGGGAGCTTTTTGTTATATATATACAACAGCGGAAGGACTCGTACAGTGGAACTCGGGAAGTAGAATTTGGCTTAATGGTTTGGGTGCAGAGCTATCTCCATGGGATGCCGGTGTAATACGATTAACAACCCGTAATTGGCCTCCGGAATGGATAATTTCTACTTATATGCCGGGTGAAGCTTTTGCAGGAGGAACTTATGTTACAATTGATTACGATGGGGATGTAATGCTTCGATTTCCTGTTACAATTTTTAATGAGCTTAGTTTAATTAAAGGTTTGTTAAAGGTTGAGGATGAAGGTTCTTTAACTTTTAACAATTCTGCAAAAATTATTCGACAAGATGGAAGTCTTAACTTTATACCAAATTTTGGTTCGTCAATAAACTTGGAATACAGCGGCTCAACAGGGGTTGTTACGGGTAATGAAATTCCATTTACAGACATAATAGACGATTTTACGGTTAACAATACAGGTGGAATAACAATAAATAATAATATAAAAATTAATAATATTTTATCTCTTAATGCCGGAATAATTACAACAAACCTAAATACTATTACTTTAGGTTCTTCAATATCAGATCTTGGGACTTTGATAAGAACTTCCGGGAAAATAAATGGAAATTTTAAACGATGGTTTGGAACTTCAACTTCCACAGACATACTTTTCCCTTTAGGCACATCTACTAACTATAGGCCTGCAAATATTAGTTTTACAACTGCTCCAACAACCGGAGGAACATTAACTACTTCTTTTATTTCTTCCAATCCCGGTACAAATGGATTACCGCTGAGTGACGGAGTAGTAACAATTGAAAATGTTGGTGTGGACGGTTATTGGATATTATTGGCGGCAGATGGATTAAGTGGTGGTACTTATAACGTAGATATGACTGCTGATGGATTTACCGGAATTACCGATTATACGAAATTACATTTATTAAAGAGAACCTACAGTAGTAATAATTGGTCAATAGAAGGAACACATTCCGAATGTACAGGGTCCAATACCACCCCTGTATTACATAGAGTTGGCTTAACTACATTTTCCGAGTTTAGCGTAGGTTCAACAATAGATAATCCTTTTCCGGTTGAATTGATTTTATTTGAAGCAGATATTACAGGTGGTAATGTTAATCTGAATTGGGGAACAGCAACTGAGCTTGACAATTACGGTTTTTACATAGAGCGGAAAAGTGAAAATGATAAATGGATGCAAATTGGATTTGTGGATGGTTTCGGAAATACAAATTCACCTAAATCATATTCATTTGTTGATAAAGATATACAAAACGGAAGATACTGTTATCGGCTAAAACAAATTGATAATAATAACAATATCAGTTACTCAAAGGAATTAGAGATTGAAATAAATTTTAAACCAAAAGAATTTGTTTTATATCAAAACTATCCCAACCCATTTAATCCGGTTACAATAATAAAATATTCCATTCCGGTTGATTCCAGAGTGATAATAAAAATTTTTAATACAATAGGTGAAGAACTAAGTCAACAAAAAAATGAAATTTTACAGGCCGGATATTACGAAGTAGTATTTGACATAAATAAATTGCCATACAAACTTACAAGTGGAGTTTATTTTGTTACAATTAAGGCAATACCTTTAAACGGCAATAACGAATTTAATAAGGTTAAAAAGATGATTTTATTAAAGTAGTTTAATTAACTAAAAATATTTATGCAATAATTATGCATAAACTTGCATTTTAATAATAATTACATATATTAGTAACTAACAAATAAAAAAAATAGCAAAATGACATTTAATCCGATACATATTCTTCACCATCATCATCATTTTACATTGGAGACGAAGTAAAGACCGGATTACTATATATACGTTTATAAAAAAATAATAATATAAAATAAAACCCCGGCCTTAGCCGGGGTTTTTTAGTTTAAAGGAGTTATAATGCCAAACGGAAATTTAAAACTTGCGTTACAAAAAAAAGGAAGGTTAACTGAAAAATCGCTGCAACTGTTACGTAATTGCGGTTTAGATATTGAAGATTATAATGATAGATTAATTATATCGGCCAAAAACATTGAATTGGATCTTTTATTTTTGCGTGATGATGACATACCAGAATATGTAAGCAACGGTGTTGCGGATATTGGAATTGTTGGGGAAGATGTAATATATGAAAAAAATACTGATATTGAAGTAATACGAAAACTGGGATTTGGAAAATGTAAATTATCCATTGCTGTTCCTGATGGAGTTGAACTTGAATCGGTAAAAGATTTGCAAAATAAAAAAATAGCTACTTCTTACCCAAATATGTTAAAGAATTATTTAAGTAAAAATAATGTTCAGGCAAAAATTGTTGAAATCAGCGGATCGGTGGAGATAACTCCAATATTGGGTGTGGCCGATATGATATGTGATATTGTATCAACAGGGAATACTTTAAAGTTGCACAAATTAAAAAAATCTTTTGAAGTTTTTAATTCGGAAACAGTTTTAGTTGCCAACAAAGATGTTAATAGTGATCCCAAAAAAAGAGATTTATTAGAAGATCTATTAAATAGAATAGATTCAGCTTTAATTGCCAAGTCGTCAAAATATTTAATGATGAACGCTCCAAAAGAAGCAGTTGAAAAAATAAAAAATATTATACCGTCATTAAAAAGTCCTACTATATTACCATTAGCAGAAGAATCAATGGTTGCAATTCATGCGGTAATTCCGGCAAATCAATTTTGGACAATTTATAAGGACTTAAAAAGTGTAGGAGCGTCCGGAATATTATTATTACCAATAGAGAACATAATACCATGAAAATATTCTATAATGATATTCTGACAAATGAAAAAAGAGAAAAGTTATTTTCAAGAGAAAAAATTTCAAATGAAGAACTTTATTCAGTCATTCAGCCAATATTAAATGACGTCAAAAAAAACGGCAACAATGCTGTTCTTAAGTATGCAAAAAAATATGACAACTACGATTCATCACAAATTTTAATAACTAATAAAGAACTAAAAAGTGCGGCCAATAAAATTGATACTGAATTAAAAAAAGTCATTAACAAAGCGTACACTCAAATTTATAAATTTCATAAATGTCAAAAACCAAAAAATTATAAAATTCAAACAATTGCGGGTGTTACATGCAGAAGGGAATTTTTCTCTATTGAAAATGTTGGTTTATATATTCCGGGTGGAAATACAGTATTAATTTCAACCATGCTTATGTTAGGGATACCGGCAAAAATTGCCAAATGTAAAAGAATAGTTGTATGCTCAGTTGTAAAGGATAACGAAATAAATTCCGGTTTAGCTTATGCGGCGTTAAAATGTGGAGTAAATGAGTTTTATGCTATTGGAGGTGCTCAAGGTATTGCAATGATGGCTTTTGGAACTGAAACAATTAAAAAAGTTGATAAAATATTTGGACCGGGAAATCAATATGTAACAGCTGCAAAAAATTTAGTTAGTATTGACGATGACGGCTGTATAATTGATATGCCTGCCGGACCTAGTGAAGTATTAATAATTGCAGATGAATTTGCGGATCCCTGTTTTATTGCAGCAGATTTATTGTCACAGGCTGAACATGGAAACGATTCACAAGTGATATTATTAACAACTGATGAAAAACTAATAACAAAAGTAACTGAAGCAATAACCAAACAATTAAAAATTTTACCACGAAATAGTTTTGCAGAAAACAGCTTAAAAAAATCTTTTATTTTATTAGTAAATTCTATAAAAGAAGCTGTTGCTTTAAGTAATAATTACGCACCGGAGCATTTAATAATAAATACAAAAAATGCAGTAAAAGTAAGCTCTCAAATTAAAAATGCCGGTTCGGTATTTATAGGGGCTTATTCACCTGAAAGTGCGGGAGATTATACATCAGGACCAAATCACTCGCTGCCAACGAATGGATATGCTAAAGCAACGGGCGGAGTTAGCGTAGAATCGTTTTTGAAGCCTATTACTTTTCAAACTTTAACAAAAAGGGGATTAAAACGAATCAGTAATACAGTAATAAAATTAGCTGAAGCCGAAAATCTGGAAGCACACGCAAACGCAATTAAAATCAGGTTATAATTATGGATATTAAAAAATTAGTAAGACCAAACATATTAAAAGTAAAGCAATATACATCCGCACGTAGTTCATATATGAAGGGAATGTTGATGGATGCCAATGAAAATCCGCTGGGGAGTATAGTTGAATTTAATGATGAGGAATTAAATAGATATCCCGACCCAAATCAAACAGAATTGCGTAATGAACTTTCAAAATTTATTAATGTTCCTGCACAAAACTTATTTTTTGGAGTGGGTTCCGATGAAATTATAGATTTGTTAATTAAAATATTTTGCGTTCCCGGTGTTGATAGTGCAATAATATGTGAGCCTACTTATGGCATGTACAATGTAAGTTGTGAAATTAATGATGTAAACATTGTTGAATTGGAATTAAACAAAAAATTTGATATTGATGCAAATTCAATAAAATCAAAAATTACAGAAAAAACCAAACTTCTTTTTTTATGTTCGCCAAATAATCCCACGGGGAATATATTGGATAAACAAAAAATTATTTCAATTGCTGAACAACAAAATATTATTATAGTAGTTGATGAGGCATATATTGATTTTGCAAATGATGAAGGTTTTGTAAAATATATTGAACAATATCCCAACATTGTTGTATTAAGAACATTTTCAAAAGCATGGGGATTGGCAGGTATTAGATGCGGTTATTGTGCTGCTTCAACATTTATTATTGAATTATTAATGAAGATAAAAGCGCCATATAGTATAAATAAATTAACAGCATGGGTAATATTAAAGGCGTTGCAAAATACCGATAAATATTATAAGTTTATTAATACTCTTGTTATTGAAAGAGAAAAATTAATAACTCAATTATTACGAACAGAAGGAGTTGAAATAGTTTTACCAACTCAGGCTAATTATATTTTATTTAAAATTAAAAACAGCAAAACAATATTTAGTCAACTTATTAAAAATAATATTATTATACGCGACCGAAGTAATCAAAAAAATCTGGATGGATATTTAAGAGTATCAGTTGGAACTGAAAAAGAAAATGATAAATTCATTGAAGTACTGAGGAGTATAATATGAAAGAAATATATATTGATTCAAAATTATTAAATTATAATTCAATTGAATCGGCCGGAATAATGGAGGCTTTAATAAAATTATCAAACACCGATTACTTAATATATTCAGAAACAGAAAAAATATCAAATGATTTAATTAAATTATATAAAACAGAAAATATCCATATAAACAATTTCAATTCTAAAAATATAGATGCAAAAATAGTATTAGATGACAATAATAAAATTAAACTAAATGAAATTTTTTATAATAGTGTTAAAGAAGTTGTTGAATATTTACTAAAACCGCAAAGAATATATGAAGTTATTAGAAACACAAAAGAAACAAAAATAACAGTAAAAATAAATTTGGACGGTGAAGGGAAATCGGATATTAAAACCGGTATCGGTTTTTTTGATCACATGCTTGACCAAATTGCAAGACATGCAAATATAAATTTAACTATTAATGTAAATGGCGATTTGGAAGTTGATGAACATCACACAATAGAAGATACAGGCTTAGCTTTTGGCGAGGCAATTAAAAAAGCATTGGGGAATAAAGCGGGAATAAAACGTTATGGTTATTATTTACCTATGGATGATTCAATTGCAAAATGCGCCATTGATTTGGGCGGACGCAGTTATATTAATTTTAAGTGTAAATTTAATAGAGAAAAAGTTGGTGACTTTCCGACTGAATTAACTGATGAATTTTTTAAATCGGTTGCGGCAGGAATGAGTTCAACAATATATCTTCGTGCCAAAGGAAAAAATGATCACCACAAAATTGAGTGTATGTTTAAAGCATTTGCCAAATCATTAAACGAAGCAGTTAGAATTGACGAAAGAGTAAAAAATCAATTACCTTCTACAAAAGGTGTTATATGACAGCAATAATAGATTATGGAGTTGGGAATATTCAATCGATTATTAATGCATTAAATGATTTTAAAGCAAAGTACATTGTTACAAATGACAAAGCCGAAATAAACAAATGCAGCAAAATTATTTTGCCCGGTGTTGGTGAAGCCTATTATGCTATGCAAAAGTTAAAAGAATATGATCTGATTGAATATATTAGGAATACAACAAAACCTTTAATTGGAATTTGTTTAGGGATGCAGTTATTAACTTTAAGATCGGAAGAACGTGATACAAATTGTTTGGAAATAATTCCCGTTGAAACAAAATTGTTTGATAAAAAAAAGATGATAGTGCCTCATATGGGTTGGAATAATGTAAATTATAAGGCGGATGAAATATTATTTACAGGTATACCAAATGGAACCAGTTTTTATTTTGCTAATTCATATTACGTTGAAAATAATATATATTCTATTGCTGATTGTGATTACAATTTGCAGTTTTGTGTAACGGTAAAAAAAGATAATTTTTACGGGATACAATTTCACCCTGAAAAATCAGGGAAATATGGAATACAATTATTGGAGAATTTTATAAAAATATGTTAATAATACCGGCAATAGATATAATAGATAGTGAAGTATCACGTCTTACAAAAGGTGATTTTAACACAGCCAAAAAATATTCCGGCTCTGTTTTAGATTATGCAAAAGTGTATGAAAGTATTGGAATGGAATGGCTGCATGTTGTTGATCTAAAAGCATCCGTAACCGGAACTATAAGTTGTATTAAAATCGTTCAAGAGATAAAAGCAAAAACAAAACTTAAAATTGAATTTGGCGGGGGAATTAAAAGTTTATTAAATGCAGAAAAAATGATTGATTCCGGCGTTGATAGATTAATCATTGGTTCAATTTCGGTTACGGATAAATTGGAATTTGAAAAAATAAACGAAAAATACGGAAACTTAAAAATTGTTGTGGCAATTGATACATTGGATGAAAAGATTTCAATTAAGGGTTGGACTGAATTAAGCAATGCAAATATATTCAGCCATATTAAATATTGCCAAAGTTTAGGACTAAAATATTATTTATGTACCGATATATCAAAAGATGGCATGCTTAAGGGTGTAAATATAGAATTGTACAAAAAAATACAGCTGCAATTTCCAAATATTAATTTAATAGCTTCGGGCGGAGTGAGTAATATTAAGGATTTGAAATTAATTCAAAAAGAACACATATATGGAGTAGTTGTAGGCAAAGCAATATATGAAAATAAAATAAGTTTGGAGGAGTTAAAAAGTTTTGTTAAATAAAAGAATAATTCCATGTTTGGATGTAAAAGACGGTAAGGTGGTAAAGGGTATAAATTTTGTAAACTTACAAGATGCCGGACCGGCAATTGAACTTGCCGCAAAATATTACAATGATGGTGCGGATGAATTGGTGTTTTTAGATATTACAGCCACCGAAGAAAAACGCAAAACTTTAATTGAATTAGTTAAATTAGTTGCAAAAGAAATTAGAATCCCTTTTACTGTAGGAGGAGGAATTTCCACACTTGCTGACATAGAGAGTTTATTAATGGCCGGTGCTGATAAAATATCGATGAATTCATCAATTGTAAAAAAACCAATGTTAATAAATGAAGCGGCTAAAAGATTTGGAAGTCAGGCTGTTGTAGCCGCTATTGATGTTAAAAATATTAGCGGTAAAAATAAAGTATTTATAAAAGGCGGAAAACAAGAAACTGATTGGGATGCCATTGAATGGTGTAAAAAAGTTGTTGATTTGGGTGCCGGAGAAATATTATTAACTTCAATGGATAAGGACGGTACAAAAAGCGGTTATGATTTGGAATTGTTAAATGATATTACAAATATTGTTTCTGTGCCTGTTATTGCTTCAGGTGGTGCCGGAACTATGGAACATTTTTTTGATGCTTTTAATAAAACAAAGGTTACCGCATGTTTAGCCGCAAGTTTATTCCATTACAATGAAATACAAATTAAAGAATTAAAACATTACTTAAATAATAAAGGGATAAATGTAAGATTATGATTGATATTACGAAAATAGATTTTGAAAAATTAAATGGACTAATTCCTGCTATTATTGTTGATAATAACACTAACCAAATTTTAATGCTTGGTTTTATGAATAAAGAATCATTAAACATTTCAATTGAAACAAATAAAGTTACTTTTTACAGCCGCAGCAGAAAAACTCTTTGGGTAAAAGGAGAAACAAGCGGTAATTATTTAAATATGGTAAATATTATTGCGGATTGCGATTACGATACTTTAATAATATATGTCAATCCTGTGGGGGCTACATGCCATACAGGTGAATATTCCTGTTTTAATTTGGATAAATCCAGCTTATATTTTTTAAATACTCTGTTTAATTTAATTAAAGAAAGAAAACAACTATTACCGGAAAATTCGTATACAACAAAATTATTTAAGCAAGGGGAAAATAGAATTATTCAAAAAGTTGGGGAGGAAGCTATTGAAACGGTTATTGCCGCAAAAAATAACGACAAAGAGGAGATAATTAATGAGGTTTCCGATTTGTTCTTTCACCTGTTTGTTATGCTTGCCGATAAAGGGATAGAGCTAAACGAGATAACGGAAAATTTGTTAAAAAGGCATAAATCCATGTAAAAATTGATTTAATTTAATTAGAACAATTAACAGGCAAAAATTATTTTAATATAGTTGATATCCAAAAGATTTGAATTTTGCAATTATTTTTTTGAAAATAAATTTATAATTTGTTGCAAAATATTAGCATCAATTAGCTCGTTTTTCTTTTGTTCGAAAATCATTGCAATATCTTCGTTTAATAGAAATTTGGAAATTACTTCTTTTCGAGTTTCAGTATTAAGTTCTGTACCTTTGAATGTAATATAAAATTTTCTTGCAATTAGATCCTGTTTCTCTGCTAAAATCATTTGGTAGTATTGATTCTTATACAGATTCATAAGAAATTTAATAATAAAAATCAGGAATGTCACTATGACTGCACTTAGAATGAATCTTTTCAAGATCTCTGGAATTCTATTTTCTGGTTTTGAATAAGTCAATCTCAGTTCTTTAATTAATTGAAAAAATTCTCGATTCGAATTTAAAATTCCTAATTGATAATATTCTTTGGAATTTTTAAATTCAATTGCAGATCTATAGGTGTTTGAGATTGCCTCAAAAATATCTTTTTTATTGTCATTAAAATCAAGATTCATTTTCAAAGAATCCATGCTTGTTATAAGATATTCTAAATTATTATTTAGATAAAATTCTGTAACAATATTATTAATATCAATGATTGTGCTCTTTGATAATGGGTCAGGAGGTTTTAATTCTTTCAACTTTTCAATACTTTTACCACATGAAGATTGGAATACTGAGTTATTTAATAGATTAGGATTTTGAATTTTAAGTTCATTGCCTATCTCCTCCGCTTGGTTTTGTAAATCATTTATTTTACGAGGGAATCCGAATGCATTTTCCTCAAGAATAATATATCCCAACGTACTAACAATTATTATTGATAATATTCCAACTATAAATAAATATTTTAGATATCTATCAGCCTCCTTTTTGTACCTTTTTCTTTTATCTTCAATAATTCCAAGAATAAAGCGAATATGGCTTAAACCAGACTTGGTATCTTCATCACAATTGGGTAAAGAGAGTTTGAATGCAGAAATAAAATCACTTGATCCTACAATTTGACTAACTGCTTCTTGAAGTTTAGACTTATCTGAATAATTGGGTAGATCAATAGGTTTGCCCTTTGAAAAAAAACTAAAATAGATGTATAATCCAATCACTGTTGGTAGAGCAGACAAAAATATCAATAGCGGAGAGTAAAAAACTAGTTCAACAATGCCCGGAATATTTGTTAAGCTTAAAAGGATATTTAAACAAGAAAAAACCCAAATTATTTTTTTAATTTTTTCAAGATCAACTTTGTCAATTAGTTCAGATTCTAGAATTTTTTTCCTATACACTCTATAAACAATTATGATAACAAAAAATATAATTAAATTAGAAATTAAAAAAAAAGACCTATTAGGTTCATAAAAGAAATTACCAAAATAGTCATTAATGTAATTAAATAATCGTTCCATTCTACTCCCTCTTTACATAAGTTTTTATTTTTAGAAAATGACAATTATTATTCCTTCAAATTTTCAAATCCGTCTGCTGTCATACTTGGTATAAATTCTGTAATTTCATAGTCAGCTACATCAGCTTTGTAAAAAGGGTCCTGAGCCAAAATTAATTGAAGTTCATCTTTTGTTTTAACATTTGACAAAATAATACCGCCAGTTCTTGGAATTTTTCGTCCTGCGGCAATAAAACTTTTGTTAGCAAACTGCTCTTTTAAATAATCAATGTGTGCATTTAAGTGTTTATCTACTTCCTCAAGCGGGCATTTATAAGTTAATGATACTATAAACATAATTCTCCTTAATAATATATTTATTTTTTGTATTTTAAAAATTTGCATTAGAATTTAACATCAAAAAAATATTAAATTTCCCTTATATTCTCAAATCCATTGGCAGTCATAGAAGGGATAAACTCAGTAATTTCGTAATCGGCTACACCGGCTTTATAATAAGGATCATCGAATATTATTGTTTCTAATTCATGTTTTGTTTTAAGTTTTGAAAAAATAATAACTCCGGTTAATGGTACTTTTTTGCCTGCAGCAACAAAATTATTCTTTTCGTGCTGTTGTTTAATATACTCTAAATGAGCACTTAAGTGTTTTTCAACTTCAGGAATGGGACTGGTAAAAGTTATTGATACAATAAACATCTGCACTCCATATTAATATTAATGTTTGAATTGAATTAGGTTGCGTTTACAAAAAAATATTTTAATACTTAATAATAATTCTAAAAACATTCTTGAGCGGAAATTATTAAAGCATTAAAATTTTAAACAATATAATAAAAATAATAAAAAGGTGTAATAAATGGTAATTGAATTGAATATTATTTATGTTATATTCCTATTAAGCTCTCAAATCCAACACCGACCATAGTTGGAGTAAATTCAATAACCTCGTAACTTGCTATTTTTTCTATATAAAATGGATCCCGAATAATTATATTATTCAGTTCTTCAATAGAGTTTGCTTTTGCTAAGATAATTCCACCTGTAACAGGAACTTTTCGGCCTGATGTTATAAAATGACCATTTGCATACTGAATTTTAAGAAAGTCTCTATGGGCCTTTAGATGATTTTCTACGTCTTCGGGTGGACGGATGTAGGTTATGGATATTATAAACATTTTTACTCCAAATAAATTGAATTATTAACCATTCGTTGTAAAACAATGAATGGCATATTAAATACAATGGCTAAGATTGTCTATTAAAGACAATTAATAACTATAACTTATTTTTCTTTAAGTGCTTTATATCGTCTTCCCCAAAACTTGTACTTAGTCAAAGACGTATAAACGATAATTCTTTCAAAAAACCTGTAACGCAATAAAAAGTGCATTACCCTGTAAATAAAACCAAAAAATACAAGAAAACTAAATGATTCAATAAAAAATCTAACAAACTCATTTTTTATCTCAAAAAAATATAGTCCAAAATATTTATAAAATGGGCTTATAATAAAAGACATAAAAACTAAAACACCTAATATTGTAAAACCGTGTGAGGTTTCAATTGCTTTATGCGGGCAATTACCCATACATTTCATACAACTTTCGCAGTTAAATGTCCAATAAGGTCTGTTATCAACTGTTTTAATGGCTTTTACAGGACAGTTTTTAATACACAGTCCGCAATTATTGCAATCCCCGGAAGCATAATAAGTTTTGCTTAAAAAGAACCTGCCAATAAAAAAATATAATATTGAGATAGGGGAAATTAACAAATCCTGAAAAATTTCTTTTACACACGAAAAAACTGTTTTACCGGAAAATATTTTATTGGAAAAATTTACAACTCGTTCTTTGTTCTTTTCATGCAAAAATTTTACTGTCCTTTCATTAAGTCCGGGATGAATTGATATCCAATTTGAAGGCAAATCAACAGGCAGCATTCCTTTTATTTTATATCCCTTGATCTTTAATACTAATGCCGCTAAATAAAAGGCAATACCCGTTAATCCGGGAGTAATATATTTACCAATAAGCATCCCGGCTCTTGTATTCATTAACACTACATCATTGTTAGCTTTGGGATAGTGAAAAATAAAATTAGTCATTATTGGAGGATAATTAAATCCGTGAACCGGAGAAATAAAAACTATTAGTGTATTTAATGAAGGGGTTTCTAAATTTCTTCTTTCTGTTTTTGATATATCCTTTAATTCACATTCAATATTATTATCAGAAGCGGTATTAGCTAGCCATATTGCAACATTTTTTGAGTTGCCGGTTCCCGAAAAATAATATACTGTTATTTTTGAATAAGTAGTCATAATTAATAAAAGTTGGTTATAAAATTATTTATGCAAATTATAAAACTTCAATAAATAATAACCAAAAATTTTGCTAAATTCAATTAAAATTGTTCAAAAATTAGGGATTGAAATGTTTCATTATGATACATCTCTTTCCTGGTTGTCAAAATAATACAAAACAATCCAATAAATTTAATGAATCTCATTGTTATTAGCGGGTATAAACTTGGCACTAAACTTGTGATAAATATAATAGTTAATAAAATTCTTTAGGTTAAATATGAATTTAATACCAATTGTATATTCAAGTTTATTGATAGTTGTGGGTTTTTTTATAATTGTGTTAGTGGTTTCTTATATTGCCCATAAGTTTAGAAGTGAAAAACCCGAAATAAAAAAGGTTTATAATGATATTCCTAAACCTGCTGCACAATTGTATGTTATAACAAATAAACCGCAAGGAATAGTTAGAAGAGATGAGGAAAAAAAACTACCGGTTCCTGAAAGTAGAATAATTAGAGATAAACAAAAAAAATATAATGTAGTGCGCGGTACCGAAGAAAATAATGAATATAACATACCAAGAAGCTATAGCAAAAGTAATTTCGAATTTTCAGGTTCCGAAAAAAGATATTCCTTAGTAGGTAATGGTTCACATTCAAGATATAAAAGAATAAGTACTGATTATGAATCCTCAGTTGATTATGGTTTTAACAGAAATAGTTTAACAATTTCAAATTTGAGGGATTTTTCTGATAATCAATTATTAAGTTTTTATTCGGAAAAATAATCGTTCCTTTTACATTTTTGTAATTAAAAATTACTAACCTTCTTACCATTTCCACTAATTAATTTAAAGAATTTCTTTTGCCCTGATTAAATCTATTGTATGTGATTGTACAATGATTTAAATTTGAAGTTTAGTAATTATAATTTGTTAGGAGACAATATGCGTAGATTGTATTTATTTGTTTTAATGATAGTTATGGTTAATTTTTGTTTGCTGAATGCACAGAATAGAATTAGTGTACATCAACAAGAAAAAATTTTATATGGGCTAAATGAAGAAAAACCACTCGATTCCGAAATATCCGGCAAAGGAATACTCCCATTACAAGAGAATACTTCAAAATCGTTGACAGGTGCAATATTTGGATATTTGCCCGACTGGGAATATCTAAACGGTGCTCAAAATTATTTTGATTATGAGTTATTAACACATATTGCCTGCTTCGATTTTGCAGCCACAACAACCGGTTCAATAGGTAATCCATCCAGCTGGCCGTGGACAACCATGATAAATACCGCACATAATAAAGGAGTTAAAATTATTATGTGTATTACAAATTTTGACGGCGATGAAATTCACACAATTATTACTAATAGTACGGTTAAAGCTACTTTTTTCAGTAATGTTGTATCAAAAATACAAACTTATAATATGGACGGAGTAAATATAGATTTTGAAAGTTTAAATAGTGCCGATAGGGGGACTATAATTAATACATTTATGACTGATCTTACAAATTATGTCCATACAAATTTACCTGGCAAAGAAGTTTCTTTTGCAGGTCCGGCAGTTAATTGGTCAGGCTGGAATTTTTCGGGTTTGGCTGCCAGTTGTGACTATATTTTTATAATGGGTTATGATTTTTTTGGCAGCTGGAGTACAACAAGTGGTCCGTCAGCACCATTAACAGGAGGAAGTTATAATATTACTAACACTGTTATTTCGCAATATTCATCTGTTGTGAATACTAATCCACAAAAATTAATATTAGGAGTACCGTATTTTGGCACTCATTTTATTACTGAAACAGAAAATGCAGGTGCTACTGTAATTTCTTATCCCGGTTCACCACGTTTTTCTTCAACATATCCCGCATCATCAACTTACGGATATATTTGGAATACAACATATAAGGTTCCTTGGTATAAGTACCAGGCATCAAATCAATGGCATCAGGTATGGTTTGACGATGATTCAAGTTTGGGTTTAAAATATGATCTTGCTATTTCTAAAAACCTTAAAGGAATTGGTATGTGGGCCTTAGGTTATGATTCCGGAAGACAAGAATTATGGAATTTAATAAGTAATAAATACGGTACCAGTACTTCACCAAAACCCGCAATACCAAGTTGGACGTATATTAAAAATCTTACCACAACTTCAGCACAAGTTAGTTGTGAATTTCCAAATTATGCAGCCGGGATTATGGTATATAAAAGTACAGACGGAATTAATTATACCGATTCCTTAACTTTTACAAGCGGCGAATTTATTTTGGATGGATTGTTTACTACTCAAACTTATTATATCAAGCTTAAAGCATTTAATTTAGCCGGGTCTTCTGCGCTTAGCGAAGTTTTTGCAATTCGTCCTATGTCTAATCATCCGGGTGTATTAATTGTTAACGGTTTTGATAGAATAATTCAAAATGACAATACAAGGGACTACATAAAAACATATGCAACTACTTTTGCTGATCGTAATTTGTATTACAACTATGATTGTGCAAATAATGAAGCTGTTTATTTAAATCATGTCGATTTAAGTGAATATTTCCTTGTAATATGGATTCTTGGAGAAGAAAGTACAGCTGATGAAACATTAAATACAATAGAGCAAGAAAAATTAAAAGCTTATTTAACATGGGATAAAAGTCTATTTATCAGCGGATCGGAAATTGGCTGGGATCTTGGACGAACCGGAACCTCATCAACTGCTGACCTTGATTTTTTTAATAATTATTTGGGTGCAACTTATGTTGCCGATGCGCCAATGGGAACTTCTTCTACTTATTATAATATTTCGCCGGCCGGTACAAATTTTGTTAGTGATTTAGGATCTTTTAATTATGATGATGGAACTCATGGCTTTTATAATACTGAATGGCCGGATGCAATAAAACCAAACAACTCCGATCTTTTGTTTTCATTTACAGGTGTTGACGCTGCTGTAAATGGCGGAGCAGGTGTTTACGTTGAGAGTCCGTATAAATCTATTTATTTAACATTTCCATTTGAAACAGTATATCCAAAAAGTCTTCGCGACAGTTTATTTAATAGAATGTTTGATTGGTTAATTCTTCATGGTGCAGTAGATGATGAAAATTCGATACTTAATAAATTTGAATTATCGCAAAATTATCCAAATCCTTTTAATCCTAATACAACTATTAGTTATCAGTTAGCAGAAAATACTCATCTTACAATAAAAGTGTATGATGTTTTAGGAAAAGAAATTTCTGTTTTGGTAAATCAAGATCAAAACAAAGGGAAATATTCTGTTAATTTTGACGGTTCAAAATTATCAAGCGGTTTATATTTTGCAAAAATAGAGACCGGCAGCTTTACAAAAACAATTAAAATGAGTTTAATTAAATAAATTTTAGTTATAATTTAAGTTATTACAATTAATATTTTTTTTGTAAATTTGGATAATTACTGAGATTATTAGATGAATATTAGCTTAACAAATGATATTCTATTTAAAGCAGTATTTGGGATTCAGAAAAACAGCTATATATTAGCTGATTTATTAAATTCAATTTTGGATCTTAAAGGCAGTAATGCACTTAAAAAAATAAATATTTTAAATCCATTTGTTTACCAGGACTATTTGACTGATAAGCTGGTAATTCTTGATATACAACCGGCGTGCGTAAACTAAGGCTTGGAATTGCGACAACTGCCGTTTTTCCAAAGGGGAAAGGTTACCGCTTTTTTTGCCGATTTTTAGCTTACAATATACTCTTTTGTCGTCTTGATTGTCAATGCCTTTTTTGTCATCTCAACTAACACAAATCTTCTATTATCCGCAATTAAGTTGCTCTCCTCGTAAACAGGCACATAACTCATTTCTGAACCGGTTAAATTGCCTTGTTTAAGACTTAAGAAGTTAAATGATACTGAAGGCAAGAGCTTTATATCAAGAGCTTCTATATTGTGTGATTTGTACCGTAACAACTCGGCTGATAAATACTCAAGCAATGAAGTATTATCCGGACTCCAATATCGTGTCTTTTTAGAATCATATAAATTGTACAAAGAAGGAGTGATAAATGGGTCTTCGTCGTGCATTGGGATTGTAACAATTAGTTCATTGGCATCAGAAATTGAAGACGTAACATCAAGACTATCTGATGTTTTTGTTATATCGTCATCTGAACTTTTTAACCTGACCGAGCATAAATTATGCTGGGCTGTAAGCTCGTAGGGGTGATTATAGACCGGTATACCGCCTCCATGAAGGAACACAGTTATATATCCATAACCCATTGCAAGCGTAACAGGAGCTTCTATTTCCTGCTCTAAAATAACATTTGCGTAGCCATTGATATACTCATTTGTATTTACCTTTTTTATGAAGTTTCGTTCTTGAATAGCAACAAAGTAAATCGGATTAATTGTTTCCGTCCAACTTCCGTCCGGATTAAGCCAAAACTCTGAAGTGTCATCATTAACGAATCTTACGGAAACAAACGGATATGAACCCTCGTCCTGAATGTTTTGCATATATCTACAACTTAGACATAAGAACTTTATTACCGGTATTTCTGCCGGCGAGAATTGATATGTGGTGGTTTGATAAACTCTTCCTGAAGTAAGGCTGTTAAATATCCGGAGAGATTCATTATTGAATTGAACGGTTGTGTTAGGTTCCACCGTCCAACCTCTTGAACCTTCTCTAAAGTGGTCGTTTTTCCAACCAATATCGCCTGTGTCAGTCTTCGGACTTCTTGATTCAACTTTTAATATTATTTTAGAAACAGAATCAAGTGTGAAAGCTTGAGGTGCGAATTGTAAATTATCAACAGAAAATGTTTGCAAAGCCGTTTCAGTTGTTTCAGTTATTGCGCCGGAAGAACTATTAATACTGCTTACAATTGTACCTGTACTATTAAGAGAAATATCTTGCCGGCAAATCCATAAACCACCCTCCTGAAATAAGGTGAGACTGAATTGTTTTAGTATTTTTTCAAGCAAAGTATAATAATTAATATTGCTGTCCTGATTCACAAAATCAGTTATTTTTGCCCCTATTGCAGCTGCCGGAGCTACTCCTGAAGTATGCGGTGTAGGGCACATATTCATATACATTTTAATATTAAGTCCGAGTTCTAACTGGTTCAATATACTTTTAATAATGTTCCCAATATTTGTAATACCATCAGGAAGTAATGAAATATCTGAATAGTCTTTAAGCCGTGTAACACCGTCATAAATCTTCAAATTTACTTTGCCGTCTTCACTTGTAAAGATACGTTTATTGTACAAATTGAGTAAATTCCCCTTAAAAAATACTGAAGAATTTTTTAACAAAACAGCCTGAAAATTACGCTCCGGTTTGCCTTGCATTTTGTTAGTTAACCATAAACCCTCGTCCAATATTGAGAACTCAACTTGCGTAGGTGCAAAATATTCAACTTCATTTTTTGGTGATGAATTACCCCTCCTTAATTTAATATCTCCAATAATCCGGAAAGACATAGGGTCATCAAGAATTTGTAAATCTTCATATATTTTAACCTGATAATTATCCTGAAGATTTGAATAGATTTTTGATTCTGCAATTAATCTATAAGACATTAAAACCCCGCTTTTGATTGTTGGAATTTATAATTATTTAACTGCTCGCTAACATCTGAAACTCTTACATACCGCTCCACTTTTTCCAACCGGTCTGTTTGATCCATTATCTTCTCAGCAAGTAATTCAAAGCCTAAATTACTGTTATTGCCAACATAAACGGTTCTTTCTGAACCGCCAGAACGAGTTATATAATTGGGTTCATAAGTGCCGGCATTCATATCTTCAATTATACCGGAATACTTTTTTGTAGCGGTTGCATTTAGAATAAACTCTTGCCCGCTTTCATTGACTTGTACAAGTGAATTTTGCCCTGTTGGATAACCGCCGGATTCAAATTTTGGAATCATTACTTCCATCATTTGCCCAATTGCAAGCCCTGCTAACGGTGCAGCTATAATATTTAATGGGAAGGGAATTACATCAATTACCCAAGCAATTTGATTAGCTATTGCTTTTGAAATTTCTGCTTTAATGTTTTCTCGCACAGCCTGTTTTGCTTGGTCAGCAAAAGACCGGCTTGCATCAAATTGTTTTGCATAATTATCAATTGTTGAAACTGTAACTGCATGTCGTGCACTTTTCTCCGCATTAAGAGCTTTAATTTCGCCTTCAGTATTTTTAGCTTGGTCAAGTAATTTAGATTTTTCTTCTTTAGATTCCGTTTTCCGGTATAAGTCAACTGTTGCGTAAAACTCCTTGTTTTTAGCCAACATTGAATCGGTAAGCTCATTATAAGAAGTTGAAAATAATTGATTATCTGAAGACTGTTGCAGTTGCATTTCCACGTGTTGAGCAACCAAAGTATCAATCTCTAAAGCCGATTCTCTTTTTTTGTCAAGTTCGCTTTGAATTAAAGCAATTTTCTCGGCTGTATTAGCTCGCTGTTTTTCGAGCGAATCTAATTCGGCTGCATCACTTGCGTTTTTTAGCCCCTCTTCAATTACAGTTTTATCAATTTTTGCCTTTAATAAATCGCTGTCAAGTTGTTCAATTGTTTGGTTCTTTAACTGAATTTGAAAACTTTCACGGTCATTATCTTCCTGAAGGCGGGCTGTAATACCGGCTTTCCTTTCAAGGAATTTTTCATGCTCTTGTATTTTAGCTTCCAACAGTTTTGTTGTTATATCATATTCCTGCTGGGCTGTATCACGTTCATTTATCAGTTTTTCACTACTTGAATCCTTATTCAGGTTCATTGCAGCCTGCAACAAAGCCTTTTGTTTTTCTTGTTGTTGCAAACTTAAATCGTATATTGTTTGGTTTTTCGCCTGTTCAGTTAAAATTTCCTGCCGGCTGGCTTCTTCAATATCTTTTTGAGTTTCTTTTAAGTAATCTTTTTTGGAGCCATTACCGGTGCCACCGGAGCCACCTGAACCATTTTTACCGCCTTTCCCATCATCATTTTTTGTGGTATTTTGTGGAGCAGTAGTATTTACCAACTGAGAACGCAAATCAGCTATTTCTTTTTCAGCTTCTTTAATTTGAGTATTTAATTCGCTAAGTTGTTTATCAGCGGATATTCTTTGACTGCTCAAAATTTCGTGTTCGGTTGAGGTCGGTAATCTATTGCCACTCAGCACGACAGTTTGTTTTTCGTTTTTTGCTTCACGCTCTAATGTACCAGCCTCATTACTTTGATTATATTGAAATTCTGTTTGCGTTTTTAATTTTTCGGCTTTTCTCTTTTTCCTTCCTAAATCTTTTACAATCGCTTCATTATCTTCAATTAGTGCAGCGGTAATTAAATTTTCGATATATTTATCTAAGGCGATTTTTGCATTGTCAAGAGCCACATTAATTTCACTCTGCTTCATTTTATGCAAATCCATCTTTTCTAAATACTTCGGATATTCTTTTTCAAGGTCATTAATTGCTTCATTATAAATCGATTGTTGGTCAGCTGATATTTGAGTCATACTCCCTAATCTTTTAACGGTAAAGCTTAACTCTTCAAATCTTGATAGAAGTTTGTCTCCTGTAATTGAGGCTTTATCAAAACTTGATTCAACCGGCATAACTGCTGATACAATTTCATTCATTGCGCCTGCAACACTCTTTGCAAATGGCAACATTTTGTCGCCGACAACCGTTAATAATTGCCCAAATCCGTCCGACATATTACTAACAGCACCGTTAAACGTCTTGGATTGCTCTTCCATCATTCCGGCAAAATTCTTTTCCTTAATAATCTTGGGAAGAGCTTCCAACATTTCCTGTGCTGAGGCTTCTAATTCGCCGGTTGCCTTAACTCCTTTTCCGGTTGCTTCCGTCCAGTCGTCAACTGAAATTAATAAATCTCTGAACATATCAACAGCAACACCCTTCTGTCCAGTTGCCATTTTGGCAAAGGCTGAAAGTGCCTGTTCCATCGGTTTACCGGAAGCACTTGCAAGGTCGCCTAAATCGGTTAAAGTCTCTTCGCTGTACTTTCCAATTGCTTGTAATTGATTAGCTGCTTCCACTACTTGCGGTAATTCAAAAGGAGTATTTTTTGCAAAATCCACAAGCTCGGCAAGCCTTTTTTGTGCGGCTTCCGTGCTTCCCAACATTACTTTCATTGAGACTTCGTATTGTTCGAACTGCCCAGCTTTTTGAATGGGCACGCTTAACATTTCCCAAGCTTTTCTTGCGAGCTCCAAACCCTGATTAATGCCGGTAATTGAAAGCCCCCAAGAACCGGATGCGGAACCTGCTTCTCTTTCTTTTTTAACAACACCATCAAGCGAATCTTCAATAGCTAAAAGTTTATTTTTTGTTTCATTAATGGATTCAAGGTTCACATCCATTTTAATTTTTTCTTGTAATTCAGCCTTTAGGCGTGCCTGTTCCGCTCTGACTTCGGAAAGCTTCATTTTGGCAAGGCTGTTATCATATCCCAATTTGATATTTTTAGCGTTTGCCATTATTTCAACGAGGTCTTTATCGTCTACTTTTAAGCCTGCTCTAAATTGTTGATCGTTTAGCTTTAAGAGAATTTCAATTTCCTGCATATCCAACCTCTTGGTCAATGTTAGGGAGTAATATTTCCGTGTTTCCAATTGTAATATTATGGGTGCCTTCTTTCATTTGGAAAGTTAAGGTCATTGTATTTCTTGTACCGGTTTTATTTTTGATTTTTTTAGCGATTATATATTTCATATAATCACTCCAAATAAGGGATTTTTTGAATCCCACAACAGTCACTTTTGCCTTAAGTCCAACCCTCATAAATTTTTGAAGCTCATCAAAATAAGGCATGTCAAAACTCACAATTTTTAAGTTACTCGAATCGCCATATTTTATATTATTGCTGTTAGCCTCGTCATATATAAGCGGGTCACCTTTCCAAGTACTTTCTTGTGATATATGCCTAAGCACCCAGCGTGATTGGTTTTCAACATCAATAATTACATATTTAATTCCGCTTCTCATTTGTTTATTCCATTGTATAAGATTTTAGAATGAATTTTGCGAGATCCTTAATTTTAACATTATTACTTAAAAAATAATATTCTTCAGCTGTTTTGGAAGCCCGCAAAAGATAATAATCCATTATGTAAAGTGTATTGTAGCAGCGTTTTTTAAAGTCTCCGAGTGCCCGTTCATACTGGGCAAACTCGGAGTCTTGTTTGGGTTCGGGCGGACGGGGTAAAGAATCTAAATACTCAAGTCGCTGAAAGACATAATCTAATTGCCTTTCAGCCTTGTAAAAAAATCCTGCAAAGCCTTATTAATCACCCCTATGTTAAGGTAATCAGGTGATACGCTTCTAAACTTGCCCGCTTCCAAAAACAATGCTAAAAACAATTCTTTGTAATATTCTTCAACACCCAACTCTTCGGAAATATCCTCTTCCGAAAGTTTGAATTCCTGAATTATCCGGAGTTTTTGTTCTGTTGGAGTTGAACTGCTTTTAAGTGCAAGCATTTTAATTTCCTTATACGTTCCGAGCATTGTTTCTTTAAGGTGGAACGTTTCGTTTTCAAGGGAATTACTCCCTAAAGCATGATAATCAACTAATGGCATAATTAAGCTCCTGTATATTCTTGAATGCCGAGATATGGCTGTGTAAAATCAATTAAATCCCCCGTGTGCCCAATTTCAGTATTTGATACTATTTCTGTAACAATACGATATGTACCTGTCGGAGTTGTAATATCCGCATTTTCATTAACATCAACTTGCACGCTAAGGAGTACGGTTCCGGCAAAAGTTTTGCAAATAATCTTTGTAGGCCACGATAAAAGCGAAGCTCCGGAAGGAACATGCAACCGTAATTTTGCCCCCGCGATAGGAAATATAACAGATGTATAAACTTCAACAGTAAGAGTTTCTACACCTTCAATTACCTGTAAATTACCCCAAAATGATTTTATGGCATCTTGTGCATCTATTGAATATCCGTCAGCAATACCGTCGGCATTTGAATCCTTAAAACCATATCGGGCTTTAAGAATATTCACACCGGAAAAGATATTCAGTTCCCCGCCTTTTTTCTCCAGTTTTACACTAAAGCCGTTAAGCTCGCCAACCTTAAATTTATAATCCATGTCAACTGTTATCAGGGTGTCTTCAGCCCATAACAAATGAGTATCAATACCCAAAGCAACACAATTAACAGGTGTCTGGTTATCCATCCACGATTTTAACTGGTCATATCCGGATTCATCATAAGAAACAAAATTATACGAAAAGTTATCACCGGCATAACTTTTTGTACCTTTTGCCGTTTCAACACTCATAGGTTCAGACTTAAAATCTCCTTCAACTCCTATGTTATTCAGCTGTACGGTTGTGCCTAAAACAGGATCATAAACAGCAATTTTTCTAATTCCACCAACGTTCATTTTAACCTCGCAAATTTAGAGTGGGCAAGCCCACCCATATTAAACTGAAAATGTTTTGTAAGCCAATTCAAATCCGTTAAGTTCTCCAACTTTGGATTTGATTGTTTTTGATACGGTAATGTTTGCGCCAACTGCAATAATTTCTGTGGTATTGTCCATATAAGTAAGACGAATATCAAGTTCAGTATCGGCTTTCATTGCGGTCTCAAGTGCGGTATAAGCCGTATCAGTTGTAAAAACAAAATTACCTTCTTTATTGGTGCCTGCATATAATTGAGTTCCTTTTGAGGTTTCAACTTTTGCAGCTTCATTCTTAATAGAACCGTCTGTTAATGGAACACCAATTTCTGTAAATGTGTTGGCACCGGTTGGTGAGTATTCAACTTTTTTAATGCCGGAATATTTCTTTGCCATGCTATTTATTCTCCTTCAATTAATTGAAATTGTTCTTCTAATTCTTCAACTACCTTAGTCGAAATAAAAGGGTATTGAAGTCCGCTGTCTAAATTTGCCACGTCCACTTGTGTTGTGGTTTTGAAAACTTGACCAAACGGTAAAACATAAACGTTACCGTTCTTTTGAATTGTCAGTCCTGAAGGCATTTCTCCCTGACCGGTTATTGCCGGATATTCAGGCTGTTTTAATTGATAATATTTACCGCTTTCTATCATGATATTTTAAACCTCCAAATTTTTATTATTATTATTACAAAAACAACAACCACCGCTAAACAAAACCAATATTTAATTTTCTCAAAAAATGTTTTTTCTTTAATTACAACCTGAGTAGTATCAATAATAGTTTTATCAATTATATAACTTGGGATGTCGATCGTAAAACTGTTTTGTTTAGGGAAATAAGCAACCTTGACTTTTAATTTATCTCCCTTGGCTGTTTTAATTTCTTTAACCCCTTCAAACTTTGCAGAATCCGGAAGCAACTTAAAAACATCTTTTAGCGTATCAATTTGAACAGGGGAAATATTGATAAAAGATGAAGATATTGAATCTTTTATTGCCGGAACTGTTATTTCAACTTGCAGTTCTTTGATGATTGTCTCCGGAGTTGAACAAGCAGCAAAGGATATTGAAATAATTATCAATAACTTTCTGAACATTCCGAATTTATAAAATTCATGACTTGTATATTTCGTTGGAAATACTGCATGAAAAAAATGGAATAAAAACAAAATCAAACAACGAAAAGCCACAACCATGTTTGCCGTAAAATGCTTAAAGTAGTTCATCTTGAATAGTCTCCTCTGGTAAAATCAAATTAAGCTCAGCTATTTTGTTATTAACGTCTTCCAAAGAATCCGACTCGTAAGAATCGAATCTATCAGGTACTAAGGTTTCAGAGCCTGAATAATTAATATCAGTATTACATTGTATTTCTAATGTTTCAATATCCCAAGTTACACGGTACGCTTTTTTTAATATTTTCATTTTTTTAGCCTGTATAGTTTGTTGTTATTTGCCATCCTTTTGCTACAAGTACGGCAACCGCACTATCGCTTGCAGTCGTTCGCGGAGGTGTTGAACCGTACATATGAAGTTTTCTAACACCTGTGTTTTTTGCATTTACGGCTAACGCGATTATAAAATCATCCACATTCTGCGACGATAAATTCGGACAATATCGAAGATAAAATTCTCCTCCTAATGCCGGCAGAGCTACCGGCGTAAAATTGCTAATTAATGTAAAACTTAAATCGATAAATGTTACCTTGGTGAGATTTTGCAAAAAGGCCAAATCACCATAAACTTTTGTCCGCCACATTGAAACTGTTGTTAGATTTGACATAGTAGCAAAAACTGAAATATCTCCATATGCCGGATTTGCGCTCCCTGAAGGATTTGTTAATCTTATTTGGTATAAATCTTTCCCGGACAGCGAAATGATGTCACCTGTAAAGGTTGCAGCATCATTTCCAATTACAGTTAATGGCATATTCTGGAACACCGAAATATCCCCAAAAACGCCGGCGTTACCGTAAGCAAAATTAACAAGTACTGTCATGTTTCTTAAACATTCTATATTTCCAACAACACTTGAATAGGCAAAATCAAGATTATCCATTTGCACTAAATTTTTGAGACAATCAATATTTCCCGCAAATCGTGGCGAACGAACACTAAACTGTTTAAGTCCAATCATTTGTGCGAAATTAAATGTTGTACAACAAAAAAAGCTGTTTCCGGTATTATATCCCAAAGAAAACTTAGTTAACGTTAAAATATCCCCAATTAACTTAATTTTGTAATTGCCGGCTGAGGCATACGTTCGTGAATGAATTCCGGATGTTGCCGTAATCGTTTTTGTGGAACCGTCTCCCCAGTCTATAATTCCTGACATTCCCGCAAGCCAAAGTTGCAAT
>CAXXGC010000004.1:0-163732 GCA_963667875.2 Melioribacteraceae bacterium | reverse complement strand
TGTTCTGTAAATGCGGGAGATGGGGAGGTACTGTTTGTAGCTCCATTTAAATATTGAATCGCTTCGGCCCATTGATAAAGGGCTCCGAAAACCGCACAATTATTCTGGACATCATTATAACAGTATTTTTCTATAATATTATTATTGGTTTGTTGCAAACTTCCTGCAATTAATGTACCTAAATCGAGATTTTCTTTAAACCAACATTGATTTTCAATCATTACTGTATTATAAGTTTTACCTTCATATACAACCGTTTCAATTCCTGGACATGGGGTTTGACAGTTATTGGAAACATAAAACAAAAATAATATTAGTATACTTAAATATTTCAATTAACCTCCTTTAAATTATTTAAAAAGTAAAATAATTATAATTTATAAAATAATCAAAAAAATCCCTTTGTATTTTGATGCAATAATGTAAAAAGTTTATTACAAAAACTGACTATTAAAAAGAAAATATTTAACAAAATAATTAATTTATGGAAACTACTTTTTTGCAAATTTAATAATTGTTATTTAGGTATGTCTTGTAAAATAAAGAAATTGTGCACTGTAGGAACTGGTTAGGTTGGGTTTAAAATTTAACAGCCTTACAACCGGATAATTCCAGCGGTAAGGCCGTTAAAAGTTTAGTAATATTTAAAAGTAATTATCTTAATAGTTTTTTATGACCTAACATATTTTTTTTATTATCACTATTATTTGAAAAGTCAAATTGATCAACTAATTTTTGTAAATTTTCTGTAAGTCTATTCAAATCATCAGCTGCGTGAGCAATTTGATGAACACCGGTACTAGATTCTTTTGTAACTTTATCGATGGTTTCTATTGATTTCCTAATTTCTTCACTTGTGGCTGATTGTTCTTCACTGGAAGCGGCCACTTGAACTATAACATCAGTTACTTTTTCCGAACTTTCAATAATAACTTTAAGTACATCACCAGCTTTATTTACTAATTGTTTCCCGTTTTCAACATTTATTGTGCCAACTTTCATTGATTCAACTGCGAGGGAAGTATCAATTTGAATTTGTTTAATCATAGTGGCAATCTCTTTTGTAGCTTTTGTTGTTCTTTCGGCAAGTTTTCTAACTTCGTCCGCAACAACAGCAAAACCGCGTCCTTGTTCACCGGCGCGTGCAGCTTCAATAGCAGCATTGAGTGCTAATAAATTAGTTTGATCGGCTATATCGTTAATAACTTGAATTATTTCGCCAATTTTATCACTATTTTCACCTAAAATGTATATTTTTTGGGCGGATTGTTCAACAACTTCCGATATCTTTATCATTCCCTTAACTACTTCATCGACAATTTTACCGCCTTCTTTAGCTTTTTCCGCTGAGTGTTTTGACGATTCGGCAGCAAAAGTTGTGTTTTTAGTTGTACTGAAAATTGTACCTGTCATTTCTTCAACTGCGGTAACAACTTCACTAATATAAGAAGATTGTTCATTTGAGCCGGTTGCCATTTCCTCGGTAGAAGCCGATATTTGATTAGCGGCTGATGCTGTTGCTTGAATAACTTCCGATAATTTATATATTGGTTCAGTTAAAGTATCAACAGTTTGATTGATTCCTACCGCAATTCTGTTAAATATATTGTCAAATTTTGAATCATCAATTCTGACATCAAGTTTTCCTTTTCGTACACCTTCATTCAAATTTTGTAATTCGCTAGTCAAATAATTCATAGTAACTATACAGAGATTGATATTGTTTTTTATCTCGTTAAAATCACCTTGATATCTTTCAATAATTTCTTCGGGAATATCACCTTTTGCAATTCGTTCAATATAATTTGCAGCAACATTTAATGGATTAACTACTGCATCTAAAGTTCCGTTAACACCGGAAACTATTTTATTAAAATCACCTTGATGCCTTGATGAATCAGCTCGAACATTAAGTTTTCCTGCCACCGCTGCAGAAGATAGGATATCAACATCAGACACTAAATTTTTAATACTATCAATCATTTTACTCATCGAACCAAGCAGTTGGCCTATTTCATCATTTGATTGATGATCCAAATGAATATCAAGTTGTCCTGAGGCTAATTTTTCAGCTGCATTTGTAGCTAATTTAATTTTACCAATGATTTTATCTAATACATAATAACCAATTACAAGACTAGCCGCTAAAATAATTAATGCGGTTAAAAAGAATGTGTTTTGAGATTCTGATGTTTTGTTCTCAAAAAAAGCCTTGGAAAAATTAACTTGTACATATCCCAACACGGCATTATTTTGATCCTTCATTGGCACGTAACTAATAATTTCGCTGTCAGTTTCTTCAAAAGTCAATTTATCGTATTTTTTTGAAAGTTTTGAAGCCGTACCTTTTTTTAATGATTTTAGAAAACTTAAATTTGAATCATAAATAATAACATCGTTAATCGTTTTTTGAGTTTCGGTATTATTTTTCCCGCTGGTTATTACTTGCAACGCCTGTTCCAATGCGGCTCCATCATCAATCACTAACGTCTGCATTCCCAAAGCCATATTTTCTGCTAATAAACTACTAATAAATTCTGCATCTCTGTACAGCATATCTTTGGCCATGTTACGGGCTTTGTTAGGAGCAAAAAATGCTAATACAATCGAAAACACAAGTATAATCGAGACTAATAAAGATAAAATTTTAGTTTTTATCGACATATCTACACCATTTACGTTATTTACATTAATTTTTAATTGTTTGTGCAACTTTCATAATTGCAGGGTTCCATTCCATTCCTTGTTCACTTGAAGAGCTTAAATTTAGAAAAATTAATTGTTTCTTATCATCACCCACTCCAAAACCTAAAGTTATTCCACTATATGCTAATTGTGGTATATTTGTTATTGTAAGAGCCTTATGCTGCTTAGCGTAGTTTTTAACTGCATTTAATTTGCCGGGATTGCTTAAAAAAACAATATCATATTTCCCGGCAGGAACGTCGTTTCCGCCATCAACACCAACAATTAATGCACTAACAATAGAATTTCCTACGTTTTTCTTTAATTCATTTGTTACTGCGTCATTACCAACCACATATATCTTTATATCACCTTTTAATGATTTATTTAAACCTAATAATTTGATCATTAGTGATACTGATAAATTAGTTGGGGCTTCACTTTGTGCATAACTTAAATTGACTGTACAAAATAATGCAATTATTGTTATTACTAATATGGATTTCATGATTTCACCTATACGTAATCTTTAAAAGATAATTCATTAAATAAATTTAAATAGATTTGTTAATTAATTATTACTTAAAATAATTATTAATATTTATAAAGGTTTTAATTCAAATAAATAAAATTTTGATTTGGATAACATATTCAATAATTATTTAAGTCTCTAAAAATTCAATTTTGTATAAAAATCTGTAATTTATTATTATTATCGAAAAAATTATTTTTTTGTTTAACGTTTTTTTTAACTTTTTTAAGTTTTATGGATAATAATTTACCGAATAATGAATTTAAATGGGTTAATAGTTTATTTGGAAATAAATATGAATGGTTATGTGCTTTGAAGGGGGCCGGGTAATTACAAAACAAATGATTCCACCTTTGAAAGTACAATAATTAAAATAAATTACTCACTTTCCTTTATCCGGTTAAGACTATGAAAAACAAAATATTGTATAATTAAAAATTATTTCCGATTATAAAATTTATAATGCAATTATATTGAATAAATATTCAATATAAAATACTGTAAGTTTTTAATTATTACAGTATTATTAATAAATCTCTTATATTAGTATTAATAAAAAATTAGAAATTATTATGCAATATGTTTTGCATTCTAGATTATTAGTAGTCTGTATATAAAAAACGAAATTATGATTTCAAATTAACAAAAATACTTTTTTTATATTTAAAATCATTAGAGGAGATGTATGGCCAGTGAATTGATTTCATTTTGCGGCTTATATTGCGGCGCGTGTAGTTTTAAATTGGCTGCCGAAGAAAATAATAGAGACCACATTTTAAATATGCCCTCTTATTATGATTATATTAAAAATATTGAACTTGAATGGTGCCCCGGATGCAGACTTGAAAATAAATGCGGGGAGTGTTCAATACGTGACTGTGCCCAAGATAAAAAAGTGGATTATTGTGTGTTATGCGACTTATATCCGTGTGAAAAAATAATACTTTTTGCAAATGACGGAAAACCGCACCATGCGGAGATATTAGAAAATTATAAATTACTTATTGAGATGGGTGAAGAAAAATGGCTTGAGTTTATGAAAGGGAAATGGACGTGTGCTGAATGTGGGGCTAAAAAATCGTGGTATTATGATAAATGTAATTGCTGATAAGTATTAAATTAGGCCAACTTTTAAGGTTGTTTAGTATATTCATAATATCAAAAATAAGTTTCAAATGACTGATTTAACAATATACATTTTAGTAAAAAGTTTATGTTGAAAATGCTATTGGAAATCTTATTAAAAATCAAATCCTCTATATGTAAAGATTAATCCCTGAAAATTTGTTTCCAGTGGTGAATTAACAAAAGTATTGGTATCATAATATTCAATTGCAAAATGTTTAGTTATATATTTAATTGAAGTGTTTTCAATTGTTGCATTTAATATTTTAAATAATCCATCTGTTGAAAATCCTATTCCATCTGTTTGTCTTTGGTCGTAACCACTTCCATTAAACTGTCCGGATGTAATTGTTAAAGTTTCAAAAAACTTAAAAATGTGCCCCTTGCGAACAATAACATCACCATCACCTTTTAATTGAATTAGATTTTTGCCTAATTTAATATTGCCAAAAATATTTTGATATTCGTATCCATCCATATCACGCTTAATTAGTAGATCTTCTGCTTCAGCAGTAAACGAATAATCTATTGCGTTTATCGCAACCAATTTAGTGTTTAATTCCAATCCCAAATTAAATGAGTATCCAAAACGGGCAGTACGGCTGATTGGATCTTTTTGTTTAACATCCCCGTAACTAATTTCTTTCCCTACATTCAATAACGCATAACCAACAGTAAAATTAGAAACAGGTTTAATAAAGGAATTATTATCTAAATGAAGTTTAATATCTTCAATTAATAACCTTGTTATTGGTGCAGTTACCATAAATCCAAAATCAAATGCCGTCCCATCTGCTTTAAAAACACGTACAGAACCTTCGGTTGCTCCTAAATTTGAACTATATGATTTAATTGAAAAACCAAGATTAAAAATAAGAAAATGGTCGTAACTGGCTCCAAAGCTAAAACAGTCAAATGAGTCATATCCTCCATTCCAGGATTTTCCAAAATACATTTTATTATGAATATATCCAACGCCAATAGAAAGCGGTATGTTATTCTTTGAATTATTAAAGTTATAACCTGCTGCAATTCCAAAAGAAGAAAAAGTGGCATCTATTGCAATATTCGGTAACCATTTGGTTTTTCCCGGCATAACAAATAATGAAAGATTGTTTTTAACAGCAAAATTACCAAGCTGAGCAGGATTTAAATAAAACCCACTTGCATCATATTGCGGTATTGCTGTTCCAATACCACCAGCGCCATGTAAAAGAGGGGATTGTTGTAATGTTAAAAATGAAACAGCACCTTCACCCTGTCCGTATACCGAATTAATTAAAATAAATAACAATAATAATAAACAATTCTTTTTTCTCATAACTTACTCCTTTGTATATTTAATAATAATGATCAAATTAGAGATAATATTAATAAAATGCAAGGGGATAACAAATTCATTATTACCCTGTGTAATAGCAAAATAGAAATGTCACCGTTTCAGCAAAATAGAAATGTCATTAATGAACAGAATTCATTTTTTTTTTTTTTTATAAATAGGGGTAACGAAGGAGGACGTAGTCCGACTGAAGTTACCCCTATTTATTGCCCCTTTTGCTGTGCTTAGGCTTAAACATGTTCTTATTTAGCGTTCGCCATGGATGTTCTGATTTTGGCTTTCTAACAGTTTTATGGATTGATTTGGGTTTTGAGTTAAGTATTTTATAGGACAGTTCTTTATCGTTGTAATATATATGCAAACTATCATCAAGCCACTTACTTATCTGAACTTCTTTTCTCGGCATTGGTAAAGGTGCTTCACCTGTTAACAATTGTATATAAACCCCATTTAGTGTGATCGTATAATCGTTTCTTACCTGACGAGTTGTTTTATAACAAAAAATATTTCTTAAATCAACTGCTCCTACAAGATAATGTGAATTCGGAGCTTCTGTTTTTAACGCAAATTTTTCGTTGTATTCATCAATAAATTCATCGATTAGGTACTTATTTGCCTCACCAATATTCGATATCCCTTTTTCCCGTAACGCCTTTACTAATCGGTCTTGAAGTGTTCTATTGCCTCGTTCTACTCTTCCTTTGGCTTGTGGTGAGTGTGCGAAAATTGATTGGCACCCTAATTCTTTCATTGCTCTGCTAAAATCAGTTAATGTATCCTCGCCAGCATAAACACTGCCAAAATCAGTATATATGCTTCTTGGGACGCCATAAAGCCTCACATAATCTAACATTACCTGCATTGCATCTGCACTATTTTCGCTTACGGCAAATTGTATATAAACTCTGTTTGTTGCATCATCTATTGCTTGGAATAAACAACAATTTGCTCCACGTCCCTCAAACCAATCATGGATGCTTCCGTCAAATTGTAGTAGTTCGCCAAAGCATGTCCGTCTTTCCCGCTTTTTCCTATGTGGGCGTTTCTTTCGCATTGATGTTGTGATTGCGTTTTCCCTCATCCACAATCTTAATGTTTCATGGCTTATATCCAGATTGTAATTTTTTAATAGTTTCTCACTAAACAAGGTGGGTCCATAATCACAATATTCACTTCGATAGATACTTATTGTTTTTTCTTTTGTCTTTTGCGTGTAACCATGGTTAGATTTTTTCCCCTTCAACCCATGGATTATCGATATCGCCCCTTCCTTTTTATTCTTTTTCTTTAATCGAAATATTTGACGTTTACTTAAATTTAGTAATTTACAACATTCTTCAATTGTTATTTGTCCTTTACTGAGTTGTTCAATTGTGTTAATTTTATATAATTCTTCAACATTTAATTTTATTTCTTTTTGCATTTTCAGACCTGTTCTTTTTGATCTGAAATTTATTGCTTTGTCCTATGTTTTTCTCGCTATTTTACCTTTTTAGTGACATTTCTACTTTGTCGAATAGTGACATTTCTATTTTGCTATTACAAATTCATTATTACCCTGTGTAATAGCAAAATAGAAATGTCATTATTCCGGCAATTTTTAAGTATTTCTTAAATAAATTAGAAGTATAAAAAAAGAATAACGCACTTATTAAAAGTAAGTTTGTGTTCATTTTGTTAATTTGTTACAATTAGAGAAATTCTCCGAATTTCAATTAATTAGTAATAAATAAACAGAATATCAATAAAAAGACTCATGGCGGGGAAAAGGTTAATAGAGCTTTGCTCCATGCAAAATACCATATTTTTCGCCCATTAGAATATGATTGAATGAATTGTTATTAGCAGCTCCGCCTGCCGGTTGAAATATAAATCCTGCTTTTTTTTGAAATATCATTACAATATCAGATCCACCAAACAAAAAACATCCCAGCATATCGCCCTTTTTTACCGAAGTGCCGGCCTGAATATTATCTTCAAATTTTACCGAACATATTTGTGACATCCCAATTGGAAGAATAGCTACCAATCCAAAATCCTTTGTTTCAATTATTACGCAACCTCTTGTTTCAATCGATTGCCATCCGGGTACAGTTGGATCGAACATATATCTTTGAATTGAAGCATCCCAAGTAATAATTCCACCTACTGCGTCCTGTTCCGCAATGTTTCTTACTTCTTTAATAGTTCCGCTTACAGGAAAATGGAAACGATGATAGTCCTGCACATCAAGAAAAGTGTGTGTCATTATTCCATTTGCAAATTCGTTTGAATATTGGCTGTCTTTTCCAATCAGTTTTTCAATTGATGTCAAAGTTCCTGATTTTATCTGTACACCGCCTTGCTGAATAATATGCGAACTGGCATCTATCTGCCAAACACCCTGAGGTACAGCGTCTGCCGGCGAAGTAACTATTGTACTATCATTTGGGGAAGTTATTGGGCGTTTATCCGGTGATATTAAATATCTTGCAAAAAACTGATTAAATGATTTCCAATGTGAAGGATCTTCGTACCAACCGGCCGATAGCCCGAATTTATTATCGGTTAACGCCAATTGATAATACTCATTTTTCCATGACTCCGGTGTATCTAAATACAAACCCCATGCTTTATTAAAACTTACCAGCCAATCGCTGTAAGGTTTTATATATTGAAGAGAGTTATTATACAAATCTTGCCCGTCCAATTCTGCAAGAGGCTGGTCATTTATAAAATAAAAATAGTTCAAACTTTGGTCTATTTTATCATATAATGAAGTGTATGGTGTTTTGGGGAGAATACTCCACGGCATACAAGTTTCAGCCCATGTAACAAATTGGTAATATTCTTCAAGTGTTTGAGCCGGATTTGTATTTTTATCCGGATTAACCAACTTAGCCTGAGCAATTGATTTGATTAATAATGATTTTATGGTTGGATTGTTTTCAACAATGTTAATCAGCTCTTTTGTTTTAGCTCCGTAATTTGGATTATCTATGGGGTCGTTCACATCCGATTTGTCACACGAAATAATTAAACATGTTGATACAACAATCAAAATCAAACTAAATCTTTTTATTAAATTATTCATTTTATTCCTATCTTATTATTTCTATTACATTTACTTTTTGGATTAGTCCCGTTTTTATTGTGGGTTCCTAATATATCATTATTTATTTTGGAAAAATGTCAAAAGTCAAATTTGCCCGATAATCAAAATGTTGTACACGGGTTATAAATATTGTGTTTAAAATAATTCTATAATAATTATCGTTTAATTGTTATAAATGTTTAGCCAAAAGCTTAATTTTTTTGAGATCAGTAGTATTAAATTAGTCAAATTTATCAAATTATAATCTATTTTCAAAGTATCAACTTTGCCCATGAAGAGATCCAAATATCAATAATATGTTGTGGTAAAGTATTTTCATTATATTTTAAATAGGGCATTTAATATAATACTGCACTTTTACAAAGCACAGTTGTTTTTTTATAGCGTAGTGTTACAAATAGCGGAATTTTCTAATCAAACAAAATATTAATGTAAAGATATTCAATCAATATGCGGGAAAATATTTAATGCAGCTAATTAGTGTTAACAATACAAAACAACCTAGTTAAACTTAAATAACCAAGTTGTTTTGTAAACTTGTTAAATCTATTTCATTAAAGCCATTTTATGGGTTGAAGTAAAGTTTTTACCGTTAACACCGGTTGCGTTTATAGTATAAAAATAAATACCGCTTGCATACGAAGAAGCATCAAAGCTAAATTCATGCACACCTGATGTAAAATTGCCATCAATCATTTTGGTTATTTGCTGACCCAATGAGTTATAAAAACTAATTACAACGCTTGATTGAACAGGAAGAGAAAATCTGATTGTGGTTGTAGGATTAAACGGATTTGGAAAATTTTGTGATAATGAAAATTCCTGAGGAATTCCAAGATCCACTTCAATTATATTTGAATATGTAAACTGTCCTTCATTATCAATTTGTTTTAGTTTATATGAAAACTTATCTGAATGAATGGAAGATGTTACGGAAAAATCATCCGTAAAAGAATAGCTTTTAATTGAATTAGAATTACCATTACCGGTTACAAAACCGAGATTTATCCATTCCTCCTCGTTTTTATTCTGTCTTAGAACTTCAAATCCATAATTATTCACTTCTGTGGCAGTATTCCAATTTAATATAACAGTTGAGCCTGTTGAAATTGCAGTGAACGTTGAAAGTTCAACCGGAAGAGGACTTCCGTACGGATACTGCCAGAGTAAAAAAGGATATCCGCCCTCAATGCCCCAAACTGTACCGCTCCATGCACTAAATGTAGAAGGTGTTTTCATCTCAGCTGTGGTCTTGCCTATTCCGACGGCACTGGTTCTTCTGTAAGAAGTTTCGGTATCCCAAAACGAGTTATTTTCAGTGCCACCATTGTTATATCCAACAAGTCCTCCGCAATCACAATATACGTAGCCTATTGAAAATGAGGAGTTTACTGTTCCATTTGTGGTGAGCGACCCAATAAGTCCTCCGACATTGCCGCCTTCCCCTCTAACTGAAGATGTTGAATAACAGTCGGATATAGTGGTTGTAAATACACTGCCTGCTAATCCGCCAACATTTTGAAGACCATCTACACTTCCTGTAGTGAAACATTCATTTACAGTACTATTAGAAATGTATCCACCAAGGCCTCCGGTATTGTTTCTACCCTTAATATTTACATTGCTTAAACCACATTCATTTATTGTACTATTATCAATATATCCGCCAAGGCCTCCGGTAGCATTTTCACCGTAAATTTTTGCATCATTTAAACCAAGTTCTTTAATAACACAAGATGAACCCGTATAACCAAACAAACCAACATTACTTGTAGCGGGGCGTAAAATATTCAAACCCGTAATAGTATGTCCGTTTCCGTCATAAGAACCCGTAAATTTGGTGGTAGCGTTTCCTATTGGCAACCAACCGTAACCGCTATCCCACGTTTTTGAACAAGACATATCAATATCGGCAGTTTGCTCGTAGTGATAAACCCATCTAGATACATCTCCAACTATCCAAAGAAGATTGTTCACATTTGTAATTATATAAGGATCGCCACTTGTACCTGTACCTGAAGGTGGTGGCATAATTGCAGGATGATCTGTGGGGTATTGCCATTGAAGAAATGGGTAACCATTATTTCTACCAATTCTGATATTCCAAGTTGGGTCGCAATCACTTATCTTCCAAACGGCATCAAAATATGTTAAAATAGCATTAGGATTAAAAATACAATTCATGAGAGCGATTGACTTGCCTTCGCCAAGAGCACTGGTTGATTGTCCGGAAGTTTCGATAATCCAGAATGATGCGGTAGCACTTCCGGAAGTATTTAACCCAACAAATCCGCCAATATTTATTGATGTGAGTGGTGTGTTTGTCGTTACACTGCCGGTTGAATAAGAATGTAATATAGTTCCATTAGAAATATTTCCTATAAAACCGCCAACATTACTCCTTCCTAAAACTGAAGCAGTTGAATAACAGTCGGAAATGGTAGTAGTATTTTGAACATCACCTACTAAACCACCGACATAGTCCCAGTTGCCTGAAACACTCCCTGTTGTGTAGCATTGACTTATAGTACCTTTATAAAAGTTCCCCGCAATGCCGCCGATACTACCTTCACCTGTAATATTTACACCGACTAAACCAAGGTTTTTAATAGTACAAGGGGATGACTCACTACCTGCAAAACCAAAAAAACCAATCGAATTAGATGTGGGGCGATTAATATACAACCCTGTAATAGTATGACCGTCTCCATCATAAGTGCCTGTAAATTTGTCATCATAGGTTCCTATTGGCAACCAACCGGCACCACTATTCCAAAGTTTTGTATTTGAGGCATCAATATTTGCAGTTTGCTTGAAAAACTTGCCCCCCCATTGTGTAGAATTCAAGGAAATCCAATTTAGTTCATCTAAATTTGATATCAAATAAGGATCGTAGAATATCCCACTTCCGGAGGGCGTTGAGGAAGCCTGAACAGATAGCCAATTTGAAGTAGAGCCGCTTAATGCAAAGTCTTTTAATGTACCATAATGGTCTGTATCACCTGAAATATCATGTAGTCGAGTGCCGGTTCCTTCATTAAAATTAAAACTGGCTAATAAATTATCTGTAGTCCCAAGCGATGTGTGCATATTTTCCTGAATTTTAGCTTGTGTTCTGGCTTCTGAATTCCAAATGCGTACTTCATCCATTTTACCGTAAAATAATGATACTGATGGTGTTTCACAACCCAAATATGGAATTGCGGTTTCTGCACCATGCGTTGTGGAGGGAATTGTACCGGTAAAATCCAAAGTTTGTAGTTGACCGTCTATATATAATTTTAATCTATTTTCATTGCCGGATTTAGTACCATCATAAACCATTGCCAAATGGAACCAGATTCCGGAAGTAACCGGTGCATTAATTATTTTTCCGTATGATTCACCATAAGTATTTATTCCAAGCCGGACATATAACTCGCCTGAATTGGCTCCTTCCTGTATTTGGATTCTACTTTGCTCATTGTAATATTTACCAAAAAAAGTTCCCCATGGTGTCCACCCTTTTATATTTACCCACATTTCAATTGTAAGCAAAGTTAAACTACTGATGTTATTATGTGAACCTAATACAGTAAGTTCAACATAATCATTAATGCCGTCAAAATCCAAGCAGTTATTAACTTGGGCATAAAAACTTTGGGCTGTAAAAAGAAATAAAAATAAAAGCAAGTAAATGCATTTGGTTTTGCATCTTTGTTCAAAAAAAGAACTCTTAAAGCGTTGGTCAGTCATCGGCAAATTTTCCTGCAGAGTATTAAAATAATCCTAAAGTAATAATCGATTTGTTTATATAAAAGTTTAGCTAAAATCAGAATTATTTAACTTGAAAACCAGAATAAATATATATTAATCAGATTTATTTCTTAAGCTTATAAAAGTTGTAAAATAAAAGTACCGTAAATAATGGGGCACTTTTCCAAAGTGCTTTGGTGTTATTTTTGATAACTGCGTTACAAATAGGGAAATTCTCCGAATTTCAAAAAGGATAAAATAAACAAACAGAAAATTAATAATATGGAAATATCAACCCGCATAGCGGGGGAAGATATATAGCAGCGATACACACTACAGAAATTAAAGCTGCATTAGCTGCGACACAAATAGGATTTGATTTACAATATTTATATAACCGTAACTTCCGATAATTAGGTACAACAAATACTTTTAATATATTATGATGTAACGGTTTACAAGTCAATTGTAATATTAAATTATGTGCATATATAGGCACGGGATTTTTCTCCATACCAAATAGATGTTAGTAAAATTAATACCCTTTGTCATAATCAAGAAATACCACATTATTGTTGATATATAATAAAAACACACAAAATATTTGATAACCAAAGATTTTGCTATAAAAAATAATAGTTTGATATTGTTAATCACCTAAGCCAAAAAGTGAGGAAAAGAATCAGGGCTAAGGCCCGTTATATCTATTCCGCCAGCCCCCAGCATGAATGCTGGTTTACTAAACTTTAGGTTAGGGTTATTTAAACGGGGAGATATAATAACATTATCGCATTATTTATAATAAGTTATAAGGATTTTAAATAACCACGTCCTTTAGGGCGTGGGGATAACAACTGCTCAACTCGGCCTTTAGGCCTGATTTTAAAGTAATATTATTAATAGAATTTAATAAATACAATTAAATTTACTAATGCAAAATATTAACAAAGGATTTCGGAAAATAATAATCTCTGCTGCAAAATTAGCGGTACATTTATAGATTAAATATTTTTCTTTGGTAATATATTGTGCCTAAATAAAGCGGAGTTACGGTTATATAAAATTGTATATAAATCACCATAAGTTAGATGACGATTTTAATTGATAAATTACACCATATCAAAAGAAATAGCGTACTTTTTTAAGGTGTTTTGGAGTTTGTTTAATTTATGCGTTACAAATAGGAAATTCTCCGAATTTCTTTGCCGGATTATTAAACAAATAAAATATCAATAAAAAGATATATTATAGGGGGAAGGTTTATAGCGACAAATTAGAGTTAACAATACTAAACAGCCAAGTTATACATTTAATAACTCAGCTGTTTAATGTATATGTAAATTCTATTTCATTAAAGCCATTTTATGGGATGAAGTAAAGTTTTTACCGTTAACACCATTTGCGTTTATAGTATAAAAATATATACCACTTGCATACGAAGAAGCATCAAAATTAAATTCATGCACACCTGATGTAAAATTGCCATCAATCATTTTGGCGATTTGCTGACCCAATGAGTTATATAAACTAATTACAACGCTTGATTGAACAGGAAGCGAAAATCTGATTGTGGTTGTAGGATTAAACGGGTTAGGGTAGTTTTGTGATAATGAAAATTCCTGAGGAATTCCAAGATCCACTTCAATTATATTTGAATATGTAAACTGTCCTTCATTATCAATTTGTTTTAGTTTATATGAATACTTATCTGAATGAATAGAAGGTATTACAGAAAAATCATCCACAAAAGAATAACTTTTAATTGAATTAGAATTACCATTACCGGTTACAAAACCGATTTTTGTCCATTCTTCCTCGTTTTTGGTTTGTCTAAGTATTTCAAATCCATAATTGTTAACTTCAGTAGCCGTATTCCAATTTAATTTAACGGTTGAACCGGTTGAGGTTGCTGTAAATGTTGATAGTTCAACAGGAAGAGGACTTCCGTCCGGATTTTGCCATAATAAATATGCATATCCGTTATTAATTTCAGAATCCATTGCCCAAGTTGTACTGCTCCATGCACTAAATGTAGAAGGTGTTTTCATCTCTAAAGTGGTTTTTCCTGTACCGACTGCACTGGATCCTTTGTCGGAGGTTTGGGTATCCCAGAACGAGTTATTTGTAGTACCACCATAATAAGACCCAACAAATCCGCCTACTGGAGCCGATGCGGTTACAAGGCCTGTTGAATAAGTGAAATTTGTTGTTGAACTACCAACTTCTCCGGCAAACCCTCCGACAGAGTTGCTGAGTGCTGAAACTGAAGCTCTTGTATAGCAGTCAGTTATAGAATTATAAAATACACTACCTCCAAACCCGCCAACATATTGAACACCTATTACACTTCCTGTAGTGAAACATTTACTTACAGTACTATTATATATATATCCGCCAAGGCCGCCGGTACCATTTCCACCAGTAATACTTACGTCAACTAAGCCAAGCTCTGTAATAGTACAACCTGGCCCCGTATAACCAAAAAATCCAATAGCATTTGTTGATGGGCGATTAATATTCAAACCCGTAATAGTATGGCGGTCTCCGTCATAAGTACCTGTAAATTTATTGGTTGAGTTTCCTATTGGGTACCAGCCGGCATTGCTAAACCAGGTGTTTGAACAAGACATATCAATATTGGCAGTTTGTTTGTAGTAATAAGCCAATCTAGTTTCATTCGCAACTATCCAAAGAAGATTGTTAATATTTGTAATTAAATAAGGAGAGAGATTTGTACCTGCTCCCGTTGGTGGAATAAGTGCCGGATTTTCTGTGGGGTATTGCCATTGAAGAAATGGGTAACCATCATTTGTAGTGCTATTCTTATTCCAAGTTGGGTTGCACTCACTAATGTCCCAACCGGCATTTGAATATGTTCTAACATTATCTTTCATTTCACCCCATGTCTTAACGGTGCCAAGCGCACTGGTTGATTGTAAGGAAGTTGAGGTATTCCAGAATGATTCGATAGCAGAAGAATTTTCTTGATATCCAACAAATCCGCCAATATATGTTGATGTGGTTGCCGATACACCGCCGGTTGAATAAGAATAGGATATGGTTCCATATTTAACACGTCCTATAAAACCGCCAACAATACTCCTTCCTGAAACTGAAGCAGTAGAATAACAGTTGGAAATGGTAGTAGTATTTTGAACATCACCTACTAAACCACCGATATAGTCCCAGCTACCTGAAACACTCCCTGTTGTGTAGCATTGACTTATAGTACCATTAACAATGACTCCCGCGATGCCGCCGATACTACCTCCACCTGTAATATTTACACCGACTAAACCAAGGTTTTTAATAGTACACGAGTAGGAGCCAGTACCTGCAAAACCAAAAAAACCAAACACATTAAAACCGGGGCGATTAATATACAACCCTGTAATAGTATGACCGTCTCCGTTATATGAGCCGGTGAAATATGGGGAAATGTATCCTATTGGTGCCCAACCGGCACCCGCATCCCATGTTGAGGTGCTGGAAGCATCAATATTTGCTGTTTGTATATAGTATTTATTCCATCTATCGGTACTTGCTTCAATCCAATAAAGGTTATTCAAATTTGCAATTTGATAAGGGTCACCACTTGTACCGCTTCCGGCAATAAATGTTGAAACCACCCAGTTTGAAGTAGAGCCGGTTAATACAAAGTTAGTTAAAATACCGAAATTTTTTGCGGCAGTTCCCGAGTTCCAGTCGCTTTCAACGGATAAATCATTTAAAGTAGTAAGTTGGCTATTTGAAGTCCCGGCTGAACCTTGGTTAAAATTATAATATGCCACTAAACCGGCTTCGGTTCCGGCAATAGGGGAGAACATATTCTGTTGAACCTGAACTTGTGTTCTTGCAACATTCCAAATCTTTACTTCATCCATTAGACCGGAAAAATAATTGCTAAATGCACCGCCGGCAAGCCCTGATCCTTGAGCACCTAACACTGCAGGATAAATAACCTCATTCAGGGTTGTGTTAACAGTACCTACATAAGTTAAACCAACAGCTTGCCCATTTATGTAAAGTTTTAGTTTAGCTTCATTATTGTCACCGGCACCATTAAAAACCACTGCTAAATGGAACCACTGCCCGGCAGTAACAGGTGCTGCTGTTGTTGTAGAAGCTTGCGAAACAACCGCATCAGTCCCTTGTTCAACCGTAATTAAAAAGTTTCCTGTAGTATTTAATTGAATTTGAGTTCGACTTTCATTTGCATAATATTTTGAAAATAATGTTGCATATTGTGTCCATGTTTGAACATTACACCACATTTCAATTGATAGTGCAGATTTGTTATCTAATTCTTCGCCAAGCCCTGCAAGGTTTACATAATCGTTTGTTCCGTCAAACTGCAAACAATTATCCTGCGATATGGGGGATACCTTTGAAACCCAATTTGAAGAAGTACCGGTAAGAGCAAAATTATACAATGTTCCGGCATGGTTGGTAGCGCCCGAATTATCTTTTAAAGTGGACCCGGACGTTTCATCAAAATGATAACTTGCCAATAAGCCGGTTCTTGTACCGAGAGTTGAATTCATATATTCTTGAATTTCGGTTTGCGTTCTGGCTTCTGAATGCCAAATACGTACTTCATCCATTTTACCTTTAAAATATTTGGTAGATGATCCTTGACCCAATTTGCCGGGTGGATATGGTGAACCAAAAGTTTCAGTAACAGTAGGTAAAGTTCCGGTGATTGTTAAAGATTTTAGTTCCCCATTGATGTAAAGTTTTATTTTATTAGAATTAGATAATGATCCGTCAAAAACCATTGCTAAATGGAACCACTGCCCCGGTGTAATTACAACATCATTGGTAACACCGTAAGAACTTTGCCCATTGCTTATAATAGCAGCTATTTTTCCTGCCATGCCCAGCTCTGTACAATCTTGGATTTCTATTTTATATATGTAGTCTTTACCTAAGTAAAAAAATGATTGCCCTGCATTTATTTCTGCCGGGTTAACCCACATTTCAATTGTAAATTTCCCGGTATTTTCAAGGTTATCATTTAAATCAAGTGATACATAATCATCAGTACCGTCAAAAGCCAAGCAGTTGTTAGTTTGGGCAAAAATACTTTGTGAAGTAAAAAGTAATAATAAAATGAACAGGCAAATGTTTTTAGTTTTGCATATTTGTTCAAAAATGGAATTCTTAAAGTATAATTTAGGCATCGGCAGATTTTCCTTTAAAGTGTTTATAATAATCCTAAAGTCATAATCGATTTGTTTATATAAAAGTTTAGCTTAAATCAGAATTATTTAACTATTAAATCAAAAAAAATATATAATAATCCGATTTTAGTATACAGCCAAATAAGGTAAATAAAGTAGAAGTATAAAAAGAATAGCAAACTTTTTAAAAGTGGATTTGTGTTTATTTTTATTTGTGTATTACAAGTAGGGGACTTTTTTGAATATAAACAATTTACTACTAATATAACTAAATTCTATTACGAAATATAACACTCTGTTAGGCTGGAGAAAGATTTATAGCACTTATAAAATATTTGGGGGTTATTAATGTATGGATTGTTAGGGTGTTGAATCAATATAAATAATTTAAACTGCCAAGTTGTAATTATAGAAACTTAGCAGTTTGTTAAATTATATTTTTCTACTTTAACAATAATAATTTCTTGGTTTCGGAAAATTGACCGACTTTTAACTGGTAAAAATATGTGCCCGATGAAAGTTTTGAACCGTCAAAATTAACTTCATAATTGCCTGCATTTTTGTACCCATTAACTAAAGTTGTTATTTCTTTTCCCAAAACATCAAAAACCTTTAACGAGACCACATTTGAAACAGGGATTGAGTATTTAATGGTTGTAGATGGATTAAATGGATTTGGGTAGTTTTGTGATAATGAAAATTCTTGCGGAATTCCAAGATCCACTTCAATTATACTCGAATATGTAAACTGTCCTTCATTATCAATTTGTTTTAGTTTGTATGAAATCTTATCTGATTGTATGGTAGGTGTTACAGAAAAATCATCCGTAAAAGAATAACTTTTAGTTGAATTTGAATTACCATTACCGGTTACAAACCCTATTTTTGTCCATTCGTCTTCATTTTTGGTTTGTCTAAGTATTTCAAATCCATAATTGTTAACTTCAGTAGCCGTATTCCAGTTTAACTTAACGGTTGAACTGGTTGAAGTAGCTGTGAATGTAGAAAGTTCTATAGGTAATGGTGTTCCACCCGGACTTTGCCAATCCAAATATGGATAACCGTTGTTTATTCCTGAATCCATATTCCAAGTTCCAATATCCCAGCCATTAAAAGTACCTAATGTTTTCATTTCCAAAGTGGTTTTACCTGCACCAACTGCACTGGTTTCTTTGCCGGAAGTTTGGGTATCCCAGAACGACGATGTGCAGCTTGTGCCATCGTTGGAACCAACTAGTCCTCCGGTGTACAAAGAACTGCAGGTAATCAAACCCGTAGAATAAGAATAGTTTAATGTTCCACCTAAGGTGTTTCCAATAAATCCTCCAACATCATTAACTGTTCCTATAACCGAAGCGGTTGAATAGCAGTCGGATATAGAAAAAGTCACCCCCACACCTGCAAAACCGCCAACATATCTTACTCCGCTTATCCTTCCGGTAGTGTAGCATTGATTTATGGTACCATCAAGAAGGTACCCGACAAGTCCACCGGTAAAATTTCCACCTTTAATATTTACATTGATCAACCCAAGTTTTGTAATAATACACGGGGAATAAGCATTACCCAAAAAACCAATATTATCCTCTCCTTGGCGATTGATATACAAATTCGATATATTAAATCCATTACCATCATATGAACCTGTGAATCCCGGATTACTTTGTCCTATAGGTTTCCAGCCGGCACCGCTATTCCAAAGTTGTGTATTAGTGGCATCTATATTTGCCATTTGTTTATAATAAGAGGCCCATTTATTTACGTTAGCGGCAATCCAGTTAAGTTCATCTAAAGTAGTTATTAAATATGGGTCGTTAACTGTTCCACCACCGGAGGGAGTTGTTGTTCCTTGGATTGACACCCAGTTTGAAGATGTACCGGTTAATGCAAAGTTTGTTAATATCCCGAAATTTTTTGCTGCAGTTTCTGAATTCCAGTTGCTTTCAACAGACAAATCATTTAACGTAGTAAGTTCGCTATTTGATGAAGCAGCCGCACCTTGGTTAAAATTATAATATGCCACTAAACCCGTTTCGGTTCCGGCAACGGGGGAGAACATGTTTTGTTGTATTTCGACTTGTGTTCTTGCTGAATTCCATATTTTTACTTCATCCATTAGTCCGGAAAAATAATTGATAAAAACACCACCAGCTAAGCCTGATCCTTGAGCACCTAATACAGCGGGATAAATAATACTATTAAGGCTGGTGTAAATAGTCCCGTCATATGTTAAAGCGACCGATTGCCCATTTATATAAAGTTTTAATTTATCCTCATTATTGTCTGCACCTCCGGCAAACACAATTGCCAAATGGAACCATTCTCCAGTAGAGGCAGGTGCTGTTGTTGTATAAGCTTGCGACTTATTACCGTCGTCGGTTCCACCTTGATCAATTGTAATTAAAAAATTTCCGGAATTTTTTAACTGTATTTGAGTTCTGCTATAATCATTATCATATTTCGAAAATAATGTTGCATCTTGTGTCCATGAACTAACATTACACCACATTTCAATTGTAAGTGCTGTTTTATTGTCTAATTCTTCTCCTAATCCTCCAAGGTTAACATAATCGTTTAGTCCATCAAATTGCAAACAATTATTCCCGGAAACAGGATTGACCCTTGAAACCCAATTTGAAGAGGTTCCTGTAAGAGCAAAACTAAACAATCTTCCGGCATTGTTTTCAATACCTGAGAAATCATTTAAATTAACAACCCCGGTATTAGTTACTCCAGCTATACCTTCATCAAAATGATAACTTGCCAACAAATTATCTCTGGTACCAAGGGTACTGTTCATGTATTGTTGAATTAGAGTTTGCGTTCTTGCCTCTGCGCACCAAATTCTAACATCATCCATTTTACCCACAAAATATATACTGTTTAATCCTTGTCCTAACATGGGAGCATATGATGATAGATTGCTGGTTAACGATGGTAAAAGTCCTGTAATTGTTAAATTTTGTTGTACGCCGTTAATGTAAAGTTTTAATCTGTCTTGGTTTACGGATTGAGTACCATCAAAAACCATTGCTAAATGGGACCACTGTCCGGGAATAATTACATTATCAGCAGTAGAACCATAAGAAATTTGTCCATTGCAAACAAAAACATCTATGCCTCCATTATCTGATTCCTTAATTTCAATTCTATAATGAGTTTCATTACCTTGTTTGAAAAATGATTGCTGGGATTTGTTTTGACCAACATTTAGCCACATTTCAATCGTAAACTGATCTCTTTCACTTAGGTTATTATTAAGATTAAGTGATACAAAATCATCAACACCATCAAAATCCAAGCAGTTATTTACCTGGGGAAAAAAACTTTGGGCTGTAAAGAGCCATAAAAAAATGAATATGTAAATGTATTTAGTTTTGTTTATTTTATTAAAAAATGAATTATTAAAGTATAAGTTAGGCATTGGCAAATATTCCTGTAGAGTGTTTGAAATTATCCTTAACTGATAATCGGTTTGTTTATACAAAAGTTTAGCGAAAATCGGAATTATTTATCTGTAAAATCAAAAAATTATAATATTAATCTGATTTAGTTATTAAGCGTAATAAGGTAGGTATAGCAAAAGATACAAAAATAATAGCCCATTTTTCCAAAGTGGGTTTGTGCTCATTTTTCTTGTATTACTTGTAGAAAACTTCATCGAATTTACGAAACATTTAATACATTAGATATTATATATAATAGAGTAGTTCTTATTAAATAATGGGGTATAAATTTTAAAGAAAGACTATTTTTATATCAGCCAATTCATTAATGGATAGGTGTAAAATAGCTAGTTGTTTCAAAAGCAACCCGGCATAATACGGGTAATTCCGCTCCCAAAGCTTTTTGGCAAAGGTTCGGTCTTTTGTTTTCGCTTAAAACTGCCAATTATTATTGAAAAAGGCGGTAATCATAACAATATTATAACACTTAATAGGGCAAAGAATTTAACTGCGGCAAATTATCCTTATATCACAAAAATATCAAAAAGAATAGCGCACTTTTCCAAAGTGCTTTTGTGTTTGTATTTTAGTGTGTGTTACAAATAGGGAAATTCTCTGAATTTTAACAAATTAAAATTGATCAGCCGAAAATCAATAAAAAAGATATCTCAACCCGTATAGCTGTGAAAGATATATAAGCATAGCTGCAGCATTGTATTTCTGTTATTTATTGACACAATTAAGAATATTTCAAAAATTCCTGCAAAAAATGAAAAAAAATTATTGTTTCAATCCAACATATGTTTCATCTGCATAAGACGAGCAAAATCATTTTACATATTTTAAGTTATTGTTAAGGCGTTTAAAATTCCGAGTGAAGAGTTTTAATCTGAAAAATCTAATACATATTCCTTGCTGATTATTGATGAAAATATCGTATTATCGGATTATTTTATTGACATACCAGATTAGGTTTTGTAAATTTAACCCCTAAAATTTGAATGAATTGTCTAAAAGTTTTCCTCTTTTTTTCATTTCTTACGCAAAATTTACTATTATTATATTTAGAGGTATATATGTTTTTTCGTTTTTGGGGCATTATTTTTTTGTTTTTATCTTTTACAATTTATTCACAGACTATTGACCCATTTGCACATTCAGTAAATGCTACCGTTCAGGACTTAGTTTCAACAGATGAATATACTTATATTTGCGGTGACTTTACAATAGCAGGCAGATATTCTTCAATTAACAAGTGCAGAACTGATAAATATGAACTGCGAGGAAATTTTCCCAGAATAAATGGAAGCGTTAATTCAATTATTTCCGATGGTGCCGGTGGATGGTATGTTGGAGGTTTTTTTACTACTGTAAATGATCAAACAAAAAATTATTTGGTTAGAATTAATTCTGACGGTTCTATAAACTCAACTTGGAATCCGGTAGTTAATAATTACGTAAATTGTATGGTTTTTGATGGTACTAACGTATTTATTGGTGGTGCTTTTACTACTGTAAGCGGATTCTCTAGAAATATGATTGCAAAAATTAACGGAACTACCGGGGCAGTTATTACAGATTGGAGTCATAGTGTGACAGGTACGACAATTAAAACTATGTGGAAAGATGGTAGCGTGCTTTATTTTGGTGGTGCTTTTACTCAGGTGGATGGCTCCGCTAGAGGCAATATAGCAAAAGTTTATACAGATAACAATACATTAGATGGCTGGAATTTAAGTTTTAACGATCAAGTTAATTCAATTGCAGGAAGCGGTACTGATATTTATGTTGGGGGATATTTTTCAACTGTAAATGGTACAACAAGGAATGGGCTTGCTAAGCTAAGTACAAACAATTCCAATGTAGAACCAACTTGGGATCCAAACGCTAATAGCTATGTTTCTACTGTTGCTATAAATGGGGCGGATATATTTGTTGGAGGAGCTTTTAACACATTAGGCGGTTCCAGTATTCAATATTTGGCTAAACTCAATAACTCAACCGGTGAATTTGATGCCGGATGGAATCCTTCGCCCGATAACTATGTAAAAGCTATCACAATAACCGGTTCCAATATGTTTATTGGGGGAGACTTTACCACTATTTCGGGTTCAGCACACAATAAAATTGCAAAATTGGTTTTAAGCAACGGTAATATCGATAATAATTGGTATTATTTTTCTCAAGGGTCTGTATATACTATTTACATAAATGGTACTGATCTAATTTGTGGATCCGATTTAAACTTTTTTGGATTAAATAGAAATAGAGCAGCTAGATTTAACAATGTTACGGGGGAAGTGGACTCTCTTTGGAATCCCAAATTAAGTGCTTCTTGTTTTAAAATAGCGGTGGACGGTTCAGATATATATTTAGGAGGCGGATTTAGAACTGTTAATGGATCCTTATCAAAAGATTATATTGCAAGAGTAAATAACACTACGGGTGCTTTAGATGTTGGTTGGACTGCCTATACAAATGGATCAGTTTATTCTATTGAGGTTGATGTAAATAGCATTTATGTTGGCGGAACATTTTCCACAGCTAATAATATTGCACGAGTTAAATTGGCAAAGTTTAACAAAACCACAGGAACGCTTGACGGAACTTGGATTCCTTCCGTAAATAACACGGTCAGTTCAATTCTTCTTGCGGACAATTCGCTCTATATTGGAGGTTCTTTTACATCCCCCAAAAACCGAATGGCAAAATTAAACTTGACAACCGGTGCGGCTGATCCCACATGGAGCCCCAACATCAGCGATGGTACTGTTTATCAAGCATACAGCAATGATGGCTCGATTTATGCTTTAGGATCGTTTACAAAGGTTAATGGTAGTTCAACCGCAAACAGGAACAAAATTGCGAAATTTAATAATACAAACGGTATTATGGATGCCGATTGGAATCCAAATCTGAATAATGATGCGTATAGGTCTTTTTTTTATAATGGCTCAATGTATGTAGTTGGCTCTTTTACAGGTGTAGGAAGCCCATCTACTACGGTTTCACGCTTTGCAAAACTTAATTCAAATGGAACATTAAATGATTATTCTTTAGGAACTTTTAATAATTATATTAACAGAATTTCCAAAAGTGGTAATTATATTAATGTAGGAGGTCCCTTTACAACAGTGGACTCAAAATATACCGGTTACTTTGCTAGATTTTACGATGGCGCGCTTCCGGTTGAATTAATTTCTTTTACCTCAAATGTGGTTAATAATACTGTTTATATCAATTGGCAAACCGCAACCGAAATAAATAATTATGGATTTGAAATTCAAAAAGCCTTATTAAAAAATAGCGAAACTAACGGGGAATTTGTAACTATCGGTTTTGTTGAAGGTGCCGGAAACAGCAACGCGGTAAAAAACTATAGTTTTACCGATAAAAGCACAAATCAAGGTAAATATGCTTATAGACTTAAACAAATAGATATTGATGGTAAATTTACTTATTCAAATAGTATTCAGGTAGATGTAAATAATATGCCCAGTAATTATGAATTAAGTCAAAACTATCCAAACCCATTTAATCCGTCAACAACTATTTCTTTTAGTTTACCGGTATCAAATTTTGTTACATTAAAAATCTATGATATTTTGGGGAATGAAATAACCACGTTGGTAAACGAACAGTTAAAAGCGGGGAACCATATTTACGAATTTAACGCGTCTAATTTAAGCAGCGGGGTATATTTTTACCGCTTACAATACCAAGGAAACTCGATAGTTAAAAAAATGCAATTACTCAAATAAAGCAAAGATCAATTATTATTTTGAATTTTGTAAAAACCGAAATGCCTTTTATTTCGGTTTTTTTTTGCTTTTTAGGCAGCATTAAACCGAATTTTGACAAATAAGAATGCACAACCGAAAATCACATTAATAAGATATCTCAAGCCGCATAGCGGTGGAAGGTTTGTAGCAACTGCGACAGAATGTTTATATTTCACCCTATTTATTTATGGAGAGGCATAAGATAGGGGAGCGGTTTAAAAACAACCCGACTGAGCACGGGTAATTCCGCTCCACGGGTATATTCTATTTTAACAATAATAATTTTTTTGTTTCGCTAAATTCACCGGTTTTTAATTGATAAAAATATGTGCCCGATGATAAATTAGATCCGTCAAAATTTATTTCGTAATTACCTGCGTTTTTATACTCATTTACCAAATTTGCAACTTCTTTACCTAAAATATCGTAAACTTTAAGTGTAACTATATTTTTGGAGGGAATAGAATATTGTATGGTTGTTGTTGGGTTAAACGGATTTGGATAGTTTTGGGAAATTTTGAGGGTTATTATGTCTTCTGAGTTATTGTTTAAACTTACAACTGAATTGTGGCAGTTTTCAATTGTTTCTTTTATTGCCTTATACTTTGGAGCAGGAATTATTGAAGTATCTTGATCTAATGCTTCTAATATTCCCCAGCTGCCGTATTGGGCACTCCTTCCGGCTATGAAAGAAAAGTTCATTAATTGCAGGGGTTCGTTTCCTGATTGCAAAGTTTTTAAAAAATCGAACCATTCCATATACAAATTATACATGGAAGTATCACGCTGAATATTTAAAAGTGCGTTAGCATAAGTTGGTTCCTCTCCAAACGGATAAGGAGTTAAATGCTGACCACCTTCATAAAATCTCATAGGGATATGTAATGAATCTGCAATTGTAGCCTTTTGCTGTTTAATCCATTGTTTTTCGTATTTCTCCCGACCATATCTAGCCCAATAGGCAATATCCGCAACATCTACTCCTGAACCCAGTGAATCAAGTACGGTATCACCTTCATCTGGGAGAGCAAAATAAGCAGTTGTTGCAAATGAGTCAAATGAACCCGGTCTCATATTAAATACAACTCTATTACTTACATCTTGCCAGGCTGTTTGTACTCCTACTACTCTTTCTATTCTATTTATTTCGGTGCCATAAACATTTGTCCAAATGTCCATTACATTTTGAATATAGGGAACAATACCTTCGGGCCATGAAATATTATTGTTAATACATCCATATTTATTTAGCCATTGACATTGACCAAACATCCAATTCCAAATTTCGTTGCTATATTCAACATATAATTTCTTATCCGGGTAAAGATTATTCTTAAAGAGTTTTGCCATTTCTTCAATATAATTATTAGTTGCTCTATGTGGTACACATACCCAAGCGTCAAGTTTATATTCGTTCATTAATTTAATCATCATTTCATAAGGGATTCCTTTTGAATTTGCCCAAGTGTAATTATCCATTTTTGCACGGTCGCTCCAATTAAACATTGTAGTGTCTTCCCATGTCCAAGAGTCTTTTTGACCCCAATTGTTTGTCGCACCCCAATCCATAAATCTCACGGTTTTGAAAATTGATAACTTCTCAATCCATAATGGATAAAAGGGTTTTTCTATATATGTGTTTTCATGGCCGGGCATAATGACGCGAATATTTTTGATGGGATTACTGGCAAGAGAAGATTTAATTTTCATGGCAACCGAGCCTCCGATTGGATTGGGAAGATCGAATATAATTTTATTTGAATCAACTTGTGAACTATTTACAAAATCAAATTCCAATTCGCCGGTTCCTTCATAAAAAACCGTATAAGTGCCTGCAGGCCAGCCGTCTGTTACTGCCCAAATTGTTTCAACTATTTGTGGATAAGCAACCCCTTCAACATTCTGTGGGAGTTCGGTCGGATAACCATCATCTCTGTAAGATAAAAGAACCGCATTACCTGAATCCCATGGTTCTTCAGGATTTCCTACATCTTTAGTAAACCAACTTCTGCAATTGTGCATTAAATCAACAAAGGGCAATTCTGTCCCGTAATCTGAAATCTCGCGCAAATTTGTGCCTATTTTTAACTTACAGCTGTCCGGTAACGATGTTTGCGCATATAGATTAAAAAATAATAATAAACTAAAAAATAAAATTGTTAATAATTTGCTCATTGGAAATCCTGCATTTAAGAAATATAAATTATAATAAATTTAAGATAAAACTATAGTTATTAGAAAACAATGATTGATATCACAATAACTAAATTTATATAATTTTATTTAAAAAACTTTTGAAAAGCTTAATTTAAGATTTTTTATATAATGATAAAAAATATCCTTAATTATTAAAAGTTAGAAATAACAAATTCAAAATGTTGTGGTTTTCAATTTTGTATCGTTATTTTGATATATACAGAGTATGTTTAGAAACAGAATAGCGCGCTTTTCCAAAGTGCTATTGGTTTTTGTTTTGTATGCAGTGTTACAAATAGGGAAATTCTCTGAATTTCAAAATGAAACATTAAACAAACAGAATATCAATAAAAAGAAATATCAACCCGCATAGCGGGGGAAGATATATAGCAGTGATACACACCGTAGAAATTTAAGCTGCTTTAGCTGCGACACAAAGAGGATTTTATTAATAACGTGTATATAAATTTTGATATAATCTATTTTCAGATTAACAGTCGTCCTCACGATACTTCGGGAGAAAGCTGCCGCGGAATACATAATCAAAAAAGGGGATAAAAGACCGATATACAAACTTTGTTATTTAAAACACCCGGCATAGCACGGGTAATTCCGCTCCGAAGGCTCGACAAAGGTTCGGTCTTTTGTAATCGCTTAAGACTGCCAATTATTATTGAAAAAGAAAGCAGTAATAACAACATTATAACACTTAATAGGGAAAAGAATTTAGCTATGGCAAATTCTCATTATATAACTAAAAATTTAAAAATAATAGCGCACTTTTCCAAAGTGCTTTTGGCTTTTGGTTTGTTTGCAGTGTTACAAATAGGGAAATTCTCTGAATTTCAAAATGAAACATTAAACAAACAGAATCTCAATAAAAAGAAATATCAACCCGCATAGCGGGGGAAGATATATAGCAGCGATACACACCACAGAAATTAAAGCTGCTTTAGCTGCGACACAAAGAGGATTTTATTAATAACGTATATATTAATTTTGATATAATCTATTTTCAGATTAACAGCCGTCCTCTCGATACATCGGGAGAAAGCTACCGCGGAATAAAAATCTCATTAAAAAATTGAACGTGTGTTTAAAAAGCAACCCGGCATAGCACTGGTAATTCCGCTCCGCGGGTAAGCCTTGAATTTACCAACTGTTTTGTGGTTGGCTTATCCCGATAGATCGGGACGGCAAATTGCCGTAACACAAATAATAAAGCTTTCGATATTTCCGCTATAGCGGAACGCGTTATAATAAGGCTTCATAGATAAAAAATTAGGGTGATAGATAAGACAGGTACTTTAAAACAAAAAAACCTGATCGGTGTGATCAGGTTTTTTTAATTCCGCTCCGCGGGTAAGACTCGAACTTACAACCCTGCGGTTAACAGCCGCATGCTCTGCCATTGAGCTACCGCGGAATACATAATCATTATTTCAAAAATTAAGTTCACTAAATTACGAAAAAAAGTGACGCCTGTCAAGAAAAAATTTTATATTTTTTTAATAATATTAAAAAAATTAAATTTTTATTCCTTTTATTTTATCTTCCAAATAATAGACTAATAAACTAACTACAATCGTAATTAATATAAATGCCGCAATGGAATAATAAATATTAAGTGTCCTGTAAATAGAAGTACTTATATTACCAATAATTATCCATTGTATAACATAAGCAAGTGTAACATTTTTACCAAGCCACTTGAAATATTTAACAATTTTATAATTACCTAAATATATATTTAATTGTTTTAATAACAGCCAATAACCACCTAAAAACAATAATGTATAACCAAAAAATTTGGCAGTATGGTTATAATAAAGATCTAAATTGCCTGTAATTTCAAATGCGTAATTATATGTTAAATATAGAAAACCTAAATAAATAGAAAATAAAAAGACCCGCCATAACAATGAGGGATTAAAATACTTAAGTACTTTTTTGTATTGGCCTAAAATAAATCCAAATAGGGGATAGATAAACCAAGGAATAACCGGAAAATATGACCAGTTCGCAATTCTGATAAAATAAGCAGATAAATAATCGAAACTGCCAAAAGAATAACTTAAGTTGTCGGTAAAATGCATAATAATTAACATTAGGCCAAATATACTAATTGCAATAATTTTTGGATGTGGTGAAAATTTTATAAATGAAATAATTATAGTGCTTATACCTGCCAAAAATAATATATCAACACCAAAAATATATTCCCAGGGATTAAGAAAAGTTATTTTATTATTAAAAATATAAAAAAACAGATTAATATTAATTGCGATGTTAAGCGCAAATCCAAGCAAAATAAGTTTTATACCGCGGTAAGCCATTTCTTTTCTGTTTCGTTTGCTTAATTCCAAAAAGTAACCCATAACAATCATAAAAATTGGAGCCGCAGGGGGACCGCCTAACAAATAGGAAATTTTTGTAAAAATAAAAGAGTTAAAACCCGAACTTAAAAATAATTCGCAAATATGGATTAATATCATAAAAATAATAGCAAATCCTTTTAACAGGTCTGCCATTTCACTTCTTCGGAATTCAATTTTTTGCATTTTATGAAGCATTATTAGTATAAGAAATTAATTAATTTCTTTCCCCTAAAATTTATATTAATAATCAAAAAATAATATATATATTAATTTTATTAAAATAAACATTTTTATTAAATTAAACGTCTAATATTAAAATTTTACGGATTAAAAAAAATGCATTTATTTTGGACATTATTGATAGGATTTTTAGCCGGAGCTATTGGTAAAATATTTGTTCCGGGTGATAAACCAAAAGGGTGTTTAATTACAACTGCACTTGGTGTAATTGGATCGGTGGTTGCTACTTATTTGGGGCAATATTTGGGAATATACAATGCCGGCGAACCCGCAGGATTTGTAGGTGCTATTGTTGGTGTTGTTGTTATCTTGTTAATTTATAGGGAAATTAAAGGATAATAAATTATTGTAGAACACAACTTAGTATCAAGGGTGGAACTCCGCCGGAGTTCTGGGTGTTTGGGTGGTGCGTATGGTTACAGACATGGCACATCGCTGATGTGCTAAAACATTTAATAGTCGTTTGTTACGGTAATCATTTAAAGTATATTTGGAAATCTGCAGAGCCGGAATAGAGTTGTTATAAAACGGTTGTACTGTTGAAAAGCAGGGAAAAATATTGTTTTATTAGCCCAGTCATTTATTTCGGTAAACATAATATATCTGATATGTAAGGGTGGAACTCCGCCGGAGTTCTGATTTATCTGGGGGTGTTTTGGGTTACAAACATGGCACATCGCTGATGTGCTAAAACATTTGTATACTGCATATTATGGGATTTATCTAAACCGGTTTGTAAAATAAATCGAATCCAAATAGTGTTATTATAAAACAAATGTCCTATTGAAGGGCGGGGAAAATTAATTTGTGATCTGCCCAGCCATTTATGACTGGGGAAAAGATTTATTCATGGGTGGAACTCCGCCGGAGTTCTGATATTTGTGGGATAGTATGGATTACAGACATAGCACATCGCTGATGTGCTAAAACACTATATTAAAATATGTTATAGCATTTATATAAACCGAATATGAAAATAAATCGAATCCAAATAGTGTTCTAATAAAACATATGTTTTATAAAAGGGTGGGGTTAATTATTTGTGATTAACCCAGTCATTTATGGCTGGGACAAATAAAATCAATCAAAATCTACAATCAATTATAATTTAGCGATTTGCCTATAAATTTATGTAACTCGGCAACGGTATTAAAATAATAATTACCTCTTAATCTTTTTACAATATCTTTTGCATAACTATCCCACAAAACAGATGCAGATTTGGCACCGGCACCTTTAGCAGCAAAAATATCAGCGGGAGCATCACCAATCATAAGAATTTTATCGGTTGGAATGTTAAATCTTTCGGCAAATTTGGTAATTCCTTCGGGAGAGGGTTTATGTTCCTTTACATCATCTCCGGAAATTATTAAATCAAAACAATCATATAGGCCAATTTTTTTTAACGTTATTTTTGAACTTTCGCTCCCTTTTCCTGTATAAATGCCAATTGGTTTATTTGCTTTTTTTATATCAAATATAATTTCTCTCATTCCCGGATAAACTGAAGCCATATTATCGTGGTTAGATTCATAAAAATTGTAATAATCAACACGGGCTTCGGGATAATTAACTCCCATCCAGCCCTTTAAAATGTCATCTTCTGTTGGTCCAAATAAACCTATAATCTCTTCATTTGTATAAATTTTGTTTAAATATTTTTTTGCCACGTGGTTAAAAGTTGCAAAAATTAAATCGTTTGTTGATGTTAACGTTCCATCTATATCAAAAATATAACCGTCAAACAATATATTACTCCTGGTTTACATTAAATATTACAAATTTTCCATCCATATTAACCGCAACAAATTTATTATCCTTAATTTGCTGAAGTGATAATATCCGGGAAGAACCCATAAAAAACAAAGTTTTCATCTTATTATTTTTATCAATTAAATATACATTTCCGTTTTTTGAACCAAAAATAACATTACCGTTCCATTCCAAAGGAGTACAAGGCATTGTATCCAGTCCGTATTTGAAATTATATTCTTTAATTTTATTTAACTTATCAGCCGAAAAAGTATAAAAAATATCCTGCATACCTTTAACGTATAATTTTTTGTTGTCATTGGAAAGTCCAAACGACTCCCATGCATCACATTTAACCGATTTATTAATTTTACCCAAATTTATATCAATGCTGTACAAGTTTTTGTCAGGTGAAGTAACAAAAACATTTTTACCATCAGTTAACGGCGGGGTTACAGCCGTTGAATAATAAAAGTTTTTATTAGGAACCGCTTTCCAAATTAACATCCCGCTTCGGCTGTCTAAACAATAAACATAGCTATCCCAGGAACCGTAAATAAGTTTATTAGCGTAACATAACGGGGTTGTTTCAATCATTCCTTTAGCGTCTTTGTTGGCCCAAAGCTCCTGTAAACTTTCAAGATCGTAACAAAACAAATTACCTGTTGAAGTTCCAATTATTACTGCTTTTTTAGAATTTGTTTCTTTGGGAAACATTAATTTATCGTAGGAGCCGTTATAATCGATTGCAATTAACTGTGATGTAATGGGTTGATTAAAACCTATGGAAAGCAGAGAGTGTCCGTTTTTAGGGTCAATTGTAAATAATTCGCCCGATAAATTGGCAGCTACTAACGTATTTTCTGTTATTGCCGGTTTTGATATTATATTTCCGAATAAGTCATATTTCCAAATAAAATTACCGGTTGAATCAAAACAGCTTATAAGTCCGTTAAACTGAGAAATAATTATATTGTTTTCCCAAACAAGCGGGGGAACGGAAACTGTTGCATTCAAATCTTTTGTAACTATTATATCAGCTGAATAATTTACAAAATCCAACGAGTCAATTTTTGCGACTGTCAATAAATTCTTTTTCTCAATTCCAGACCATCGTTTAAATAATGAATCTTTTCCAACTGTATAGAAAAATAAAGAGTCTTTTGCATTTTCAACAACGTTAAATCCCCAGCTTTTTCCCTGGCTTAAAGTCGAGCGTCCCATAACACCGGGAATTCCGTTAAAATCCATTGACTTTGCAGCGTGCTCATGTCCGCACAAAATAAGTTTTACATTATAATTACATAAAATGTTATTAACTTTATACCAATTATCAATTTCGTTATTTAATGGATGATGTATTACAAAATAAATCTCTTTATTAACCGGAATAGATTTAATCTTTTTTTCTAACCATATAATATCTTCAGGTGTAAAATGGCCGCCTCCGCCGCGCATTAAAATTCCGGTATTTAAACCAATAAAAGCTGAATTGTCAAATTCGAAATAAAATTTATCATCCTTCCAAAATTCTTTAAATTTTAAAGTACCGCTGTCACTCCATTTTGTATCATGGTTGCCCGGAACAATATAATAAGGTTTTTTTAATTTATCCAAAAAATTTTTTAAGGTCTGCATCTCCAAATCTTTACCTTTTTCGGTAATATCGCCGGAAACAATTGTAAATTTTAAGTCACTGTAATAATTTATAAGAGAAACCACGGAATCAAGATCGGTTTCCGAATTAGGCGATCCAATATGCACATCAGTTATCCATGCATATTTGTAATCTTGAGCAAACAAACACCCGGCAAAAACCAAAAATAACAAAGCATAACGTTTCATAATTTATACAATTATAGTTATTATTTAAATTTAATCTACAAAAATGGCTTAATATAGTGATTAATTCAAGGTAAAAATAGAAATAATTGAATTTGGGTTAAACAATAAGTATATTTCCAAGCTAAAATAAAAAGACTTGAGAATGGATAAAATAAGAAATTTTTGCATAATTGCACATATTGACCACGGAAAATCAACAATAGCCGACTGTTTACTGGAAAGAACACATACGGTTTCAGCCAGAGAAGCAAAAGCTCAATTGTTAGACAACCTTGATTTAGAAAGAGAAAGAGGTATAACAATAAAATCGCATGCAATCCAGATGAAATATACCGGATTAGATGGCGAGAATTATACTTTAAATTTAATTGATACTCCCGGACATGTTGATTTTGCCTATGAAGTATCACGCTCGTTAGCTGCCTGCGAAGGTGCTTTATTGGTAGTTGATGCGGCTCAAGGAGTAGAGGCCCAAACTATAAGTAACTTGTATATGGCAATTGATGCAGGGTTGGAAATAATACCTGTTGTAAATAAAATAGATCTTCCAAGTGCGATGGTTGATGTTGTAAAACATCAAATTATTGACCTGATAGGGTGTAAAGATGAAGATATTTATTTATCAAGTGCAAAAGCCAATATTGGCTTTGATGAAATACTTGAAGCAATAGTAAAAAAAATACCTGCTCCCAAAGGGGATAGTGATGCTCCTTTACAGGCATTAATTTTTGATTCTGTTTTTGATGCTTATCGTGGTGCTATTGCTTTTATCCGTGTGTTTAACGGAACATTGCGCGAAAAAGATATGATTACTTTTTTTAATAATACAAAAAATTATTTAGCAGAAGAAATAGGCACTTTAGGCCTGGCTAGAATTAAAGGAAAAGAATTATCTGCCGGTGATGTAGGATATTTGATATCCGGTATTAAAGATGTTCATGATACAAAAGTTGGTGATACAGTAACACATGTACGAAACGGTGCACCACATCCGCTTCCGGGTTATAAAGATATTAAACCGATGGTTTATAGTGGTTTATACCCAACAAACAGTGATGATTTTGAAGATTTAAGAGATGCATTAGATAAATTTAAACTTAACGATTCTGCCTTATTGTATACTCCTGAAACCAGTGTTGCCCTTGGTTTTGGTTTTAGATGCGGATTTTTAGGAATGCTGCATATGGAAATTGTGCAGGAACGTTTAGAACGTGAATATGATCAATCGATTGTAACAACACTACCAAACGTTGAATATCATGTTTATACAAAAGTTGGCGATTTATTGATTGTTGATAATCCTGCTGAAATGCCGGTTGCCGGAGATATTGACAGGGTTGAAGAACCGTTTGTAAAAGCTCAAATAGTGACCCCTAGTGAATATGTTGGTGCTATTATGAAATTATCCATGGATAAACGCGGTATTTATAAAAATACCAATTACATTGATCCTACAAGAGCAGATGTTGAATTTGAATTTCCTCTTAGTGAAATTATTTTTGACTTTTTTGATAAATTAAAATCAATTTCGCGTGGTTACGCATCTTTGGATTATGAGTTTATGGGATATAAAGAATCCGATTTGGTGAAGTTGGATATCCTGTTAAACGGTGAAAAAGTTGATGCACTTTCTATAATTGTCCACACAAAAAAAGCATTTGAATGGGGACAAAAAGTGACATCTAAACTTAAAGATTTAATTCCGCGCCAAATGTTTGAAATTGCGGTTCAAGCCTCAATTGGAAGTAAAGTAATTTCCAGAACAAATATCAAAGCATTACGGAAAAATGTGCTTGCTAAATGTTATGGTGGTGATATTACCCGAAAACGCAAACTTTTGGAAAAACAAAAAGAAGGTAAAAAACGAATGAAGCAGGTTGGAAATGTGGAGATACCTCAAGAAGCATTTTTAGCAGTACTTCAAATTGATGATTAAGTGGAACAAAAGTTTTAATTTATGTTTTAACACATATAATTTATATTAAAAGGGAAGTTATGTCGTTATTTAAACAAAATTCTTTAGATGAAAAGAAAAATACTAAAAAACAAAAGACACAAAAAGAAAAATTAATTGAGTTTTTTAAAAATCTATTTTTTGCAGCAATAGCAGCTTTATTAATAAAGTCCTTTTTTATAGAAACATCGCGTGTACCTACCGGATCTATGGAAAGCACAATATTAGTTGGTGATTTTTTGTTTGTAAATAAATTTATATATGGTTCTTCTTCACCTCGAAATATCCCTTTTACAAATGTCGAACTTCCTTATTTTCAGCTGCCTGCGTTAGGTGAACCTGATAGATTTGATATTGTGGTATTTGAATATCCAGGTGACAGAGATGAATTAAAACCGACTGTTATAAATAATTATGTTAAACGGTGTATAGGCTTACCCGGTGATACTATTAAAATAGTTAACAAAGTTGTTTTTATAAACGGAAAAGAAATTAAACGTCCGGTGCATATACAATATAACAGCCAGCCGCCAATTCCTGAAGGTATTCCTAATCCCGGTATTTTTCCAAACGGTTTCGGTTGGAACGAAGATAATTACGGACCGTTGGAAATTCCAAAAGAAGGCCAAACAGTAAAATTAACTAGAAATAATATTGAAATATACAGAACAATTATTGACCGTGAATTTGGCAGACATGTTGTTACTGTTGAAGGAACGGATATAAAAATTGACAGTAAAATTGCTACAAATTATACATTTAAGCAAAATTTTTATTTTATGATGGGTGATAACCGCGATAACAGTGCAGACAGCAGATTTTGGGGATTTGTACCAAGAGAAAAAATTATCGGTCAGGCCTGGATGATTTATTGGTCTTGGGATCCTGCTATTCCGTTTACTGATTTTTTTGAATTATTCGCTTCATTACGAGTTAATCGTTTAGCTAAAATTGTTCATTAATAATCCCAATTGGGGATGTTTGTTTGATTAATAAAATATATTTGTTTTAGGTTTTTATAAATAAGCTGAATAAGTGTTTAATTTATTTTGAGATGGGAATTATGTCCTTATTTAATAAAAAGTTATTAGACATTAAAAATAATAAACCAAAAACGCCAAAAGAAAAAGTAATAGAATTTTTCAAAAATCTTGCTTTTGCCGCTGTAGCTGCGTTATTAATCAAATCGTTTTTTATTGAAACATCACATGTTCCAACTCCATCAATGGAAAATACAATATTGGTTGGAGATTTTTTATTTGTTAATAAATTTATTTATGGTGCTTCTTCACCTCGTAATATACCTTTCACTAACGTAAGGCTTCCGTATTTTCAGATCCCTTCTTTTGGGGAACCTGAAAGATACAGTATTGTAGTATTTGAATATCCGGGTGATAAAGGTGAATTAAAACCAACGGTTATTAATAATTATGTTAAAAGATGTATTGGTTTGCCTGGTGATACCATAAAAATAATTGATAAAGTAGTTTTTATTAATGGGAAAGAAATAAAACGTTCGATAAATATTCAGTATAATAATCAAATGCCATTATCCGAAGAAAGGCCAAACCCGGATATTTTTCCTTACGGGTTTTACTGGAATGAAGATAATTATGGTCCTTTAGTTATTCCTAAAGAAGGTGAAGTAATTGCCTTGAATAGAAGTAATATTGAAATATATAGAGATATAATTAATAGGGAATATGGACGAAAAGTTGTGAGTGTTGAAGGAAATGATATAAAAATAGATGGTAAAATAACCACAAAATATACAATTAAGCAGAATTTTTATTTTATGATGGGTGATAATCGTGACAATAGTGCTGACAGTAGATTTTGGGGATTTGTTCCGCGCGAAAAAATAGTTGGTCAGTCATGGATGATTTATTGGTCTTGGAATTCTGATATCCCGTTTACTGATTTTTTTGAATTATTGGCATCATTACGAATTAATCGATTAGCAAAAATTGCACATTAATAAAACAAAATGGAAGTATGTTTATGATTAGAATTAAAATATTTGTCTTTGTAATTATGCTTAGTTCTTTATGTATGGCCAAAGAAAAATATTTTGTATATTTTAAAGATAAACCTGTAGAAAAATCAACCCAAATTAATAAATATACAGCCGAATATAACTCTGTTTTTAATTTACTATCTGAAAGGACAATTGCCAGAAGGCAAAAGTTATTAAACGAAAACGAATTAATTCAATACGAAGACGTACCGGTTAGTTCGGATTATATAACTGCTTTAAAGCAGTTAGGAATTGAAATTGTAAATCAATTGGATTGGTTTAATTCTGTATCTTGTTATTTGGATTCGACTCAGATAAAAGTGTTATTAAAATATAAGTTTATTAATAAAATTGAAAAAGTTAAAACAATTTCGTTTTCAAAAGATGATGTAACAACATACCAAAGTGACTCTCCGGCATTTATTAATGGTACAAATTATACATACAATTACGGAGCTTCGCTAACCCAAAACGAATTATCAAAAATTCCTTTAGTTCATGAAATGGGTATTACAGGCCAAGATGTATTAATTGGTGTGCTTGATTCCGGGTTTGATTGGAAAAATCATGATGCATTAAAAAATATGCATGTTATTGCCGAACACGATTTTGTTTTTAATGATAATAATACAGCAAATGAAAGCGGTGATACCCCAAGCCAGCATAATCATGGCACTTATGTGTTATCAATTATTGGCGGCTTTTTGGATAGTTATATGATAGGAACTTCGTTTGGCAGTAAATTCCTTTTAGCAAAAACCGAAGATATACGAACTGAAACTAATGTTGAAGAAGATAATTATGCCGCTGCTTTGCAATGGATGGAAAACCAAGGAGTAGATATTACAACTTCATCGTTAGGATATAATGAATTTAATTCAGGAAATCATTCGTATACTTACCGAGATATGAATGGGAATACGGCAATAATTACAAAAGCATTGGAATTGGCATACAAAAAAGGTGTAATTACTATTTCTTCAGCCGGAAACGAAGGGGATAACAGCTGGTTTTATATTACTGCTCCCGCCGATGGTTATAAAGTTATTTCAGTTGGAGCAGTTGGAAGTGATAATAGTTTAGCGGCTTTTAGTTCACGAGGTCCAACATACGATGGCCGAATTAAACCTGAATTAACTGCCATGGGTGTATCGGTAGTTGGTGCAGACGCATCTAACGGTGCCTATAAATATGCTTCCGGAACTTCATCAGCGGCACCTATTGTTGCCGGTGTTGCAGGTTTGTTGTTATCCAAATTTCCATATTTAAGCAACGAACAGGTACGAACTATTTTGTTTGAATCGGGAGATAATGTAAGAACTCCAAATAATGAAGTTGGTTATGGTTTAGTTAATGCAATAAATGCAATAACTTTTCCAAATCTTAATAAATTAACAACCGGCCAATATGTTATTAATAAGTGTTTTAAAACCCGCAATATTGAAAATAACAATGTTTATATAAATTATGCGGTTAATAGCGGAACTGTTGCCAGCCGGTTAATGAATTATAACAATAATATGACATTTTCGTATCAATTTTCGGAATTTAACGAGGGAGATTCGATCAGTTTATATTTTACATATAAAGATTCTTTGGGAAATGAAATAAAAGAACCAACAAATGGAACTTTTAAATTTATTTATGGTTATCCTATAGTGTTACGGAACTTGGATTATGGAATAGTAGAAAATAATACTAATAATTACGGTGTTATTCAAAATTATCCAAATCCTTTTACTTATTTAACAAATATTGATTTTTATTTGTCAGATAACTTAAACGCCAATGTTTCAATATTTAATATTCTTGGCCAAAAAGTTATTGATTTATTTAATGGAGTTGGTAAAAAAGGTAAAAATAGTATTGTTTGGTATGGAAATAACAACCATAATAAATTTTGTTCAAGCGGTATTTACATTATAGTTTTAACTACCGGAAATAAAATTGAATCGAAAAAAATAGTACTATTACACTAAAATAAGTATTTATTTCCCAATTATTTTAATCACTCCATAATATTTGTAAAAATAGTTTTTACACTTTAAAAATCTTTTATTTATATTACTTTGTATATATATATTTGTTATTTAAAATAAATCAGTGGAAATTATGAGTTCAAAAAATTACATCAACGAGCTAAAAAATCATGTTGGAGAAGAGGTTACTCTTAAAGGATGGTTATACAACAAACGCTCAAGTGGAAAAGTTAAATTTTTAATTATGCGCGATGGTACCGGAATGGCGCAATGTATAGTTTTTAAAGGCAATGTTACCGAAGAAATATTCAATTCAGCTGATCTTTTAACACAAGAATCATCATTTGAAGTTACCGGAAAAGTAAAAGCAGAACCACGTTCTGTTGGCGGTTATGAAATTGACGTTACTGACCTAAAAACTATAGCTTTATCTAGCGAATATCCTATTACACCAAAAGAACATGGTCCTGAATTTTTGATGGATCATCGCCATTTATGGCTCCGTTCAAAACGGCAAGCTTCAATCATCCGTATTCGTCATAGAATTATTAAAGCAATACGTGATTTTTTTGATAATAAGGGATTTACATTAGTTGATAGTCCAATATTAACACCAAATGCATGCGAAGGTACTTCAACACTTTTCGAAACTCCTTATTTTGATTTGGGAAAAGCTTATTTAACACAATCCGGTCAGTTATATGCCGAAGCAAGTGCAATGGCACTTGGTAAAGTTTATACGTTTGGTCCTACATTCCGTGCTGAAAAATCTAAAACCAGAAGACATTTAACAGAATTTTGGATGGTTGAACCCGAAGTAGCATTTAATGATTTAAGTGACAATATGGATTTGGCTGAAGAATTTTTAGAGTATATTGTTCAGTGTGTACTTACTGACAGAATGGATGATTTGATAGTTTTGGAAAGAGATATAGCTAAATTGCAAAATATTAAAAGACCTTTCCCACGTATTTCGTACGATGAAGCAGTTGAAATTTTAAAGAATAACGGCGTTGACTTTGAATGGGGCAATGATTTTGGTGCTCCTGATGAAACCATTATCTCAAGTCAATTTGACAGACCTGTTATGGTTCATCGTTATCCATCGGAAGTAAAAGCGTTTTATATGAAACGTGATCCCGAAAATGATAAAGTTGCTTTGGCGGTTGACGTTTTAGCACCCGAAGGTTACGGCGAAATTATTGGCGGAAGTCAAAGAGAAGATAATTTAGATTTATTATTATCAAGAATTAAAGAACACGACTTACCACAAGAATATTTTGAGTGGTACTTAGATTTAAGACGTTATGGATCAGTTCCTCACTCAGGTTTTGGTTTGGGAGTTGAAAGATCGGTAGCATGGATTTGCGGACTGGACCATATTCGTGAAACAATACCTTATCCAAGAATGATTTATAGGAATACACCATAAATATGAATGCTGAGCTAATTGTATTTAGTGTTTTTGCACTTGTTGCTGTAATTTCCTCTATAATGGTAATTACACGCAAAAATGCTATTATAAGTGCAGTTTTTTTGATTTTGAACTTTTTTTCGCTGGCGGGGTTATACTTATTATTAAACGCGCAATTTATTGCCGTTGTTCAGGTAATTGTATATGCCGGTGCTATTATGGTTCTTTTTTTGTTTGTTTTAATGCTGCTAAATCAGCATGACGAAATAAATACTCCTAAAAATAAAAGGAAACTTAAAGTATTTGGTGGTGTTATTGCTGCATTAATATTTATACAATTAGCTTATTTAATTCTTTACCAACATCCATCGCAAAACTTGCAGCCAATTGCTGCTAAAAGTATTGAAATTGGAAAAATTGGTACAATAGGTACAAAGTTATATACTGAATATGTTTTACCTTTTGAAGCAGCCGGTTTTTTGTTGTTATCTGCTACAATAGGTGCAATAGTATTAGCAAAAAAGAAATTTGAGTAAATATGAATATCCCAATTGAATATTATTTAATTTTAAGTGCGTTTATGTTTGTTATAGGCACCGTTGGTGTTATAATAAGACGCAATGCAATTGTAGTTTTTATGTGTATTGAACTAATGCTTAATTCAGCTAATCTAACTTTGGTGGCTTTTTCTTCTTATATAGGGAATGTAATAGGTCAGATGTTTGTGTTTTTTGTTATGACTGTTGCCGCCGCTGAAGCAGCCATTGGATTGGCTATTATAATTATGGTTTTTAGAAACAAATTAACATTAAATATAGATGAAATTAATTTATTTAAATGGTAACTATTGATGATTAATTTAATATATCTGACTGTTTTGCTGCCCTTAATTGGTTTTTTAATTAATGGTGTTTTTGGTGCTAAAATTAAAAATGAAAAAATAATAGGAATTATTGGAAGTTCTACTGTTGGACTTTCATTTTTGATTTCGGTCGGTGCTTTTATTGAAACTATTAATCTGCCTGTTGAAAACAGAGCAAATGTTGTAAATTTATTTACATGGCTTAATGTCGGCGGGTTGAATATTCAATTTGCTTATCTTGTTGATCAACTTTCGTTGGTTATGTCGTTAATTGTAACCGGTGTGGGATTTTTAATACATGTTTATTCTATCGGTTACATGCATGGCGATAAAGGATTTTGGAGATTTTTTGCATATCTGAATCTTTTTATTTTTGCTATGATGAATTTGGTTTTAGGCGATAATTTTTTAGTTTTATTTTTAGGCTGGGAAGGAGTAGGATTATGTTCCTATTTACTTATTGGTTTTTGGTATAATAGAAAATTTGAAAAAGGAACTGTTTCACAAGCGGCAAAAAAAGCATTTATTGTTAATAGAATAGGGGATTTTGGTTTTTTGCTTGGTATGTTTTTAATATATCAAACTTTTGATTCCTTAAATTTTCAAGATGTTTTTTCAAAAGCAGCATCATTTCCTATAAGTGAATCGACATTTGGTTTTATCGCTTTGTTTTTATTCATTGGAGCAACCGGAAAATCAGCCCAGATTCCTTTATTTGTTTGGCTTCCTGATGCAATGGCGGGTCCAACTCCTGTTTCCGCATTAATACATGCGGCTACTATGGTTACTGCCGGTGTTTATATGGTTGCCCGAAGTTCAATTATTTTTGCTTCTGCTCCCGCAATTATGACCGTTGTTGCCATTATTGGATTATTAACAGCATTTTTTGCGGCAACAGTTGGTTTAGTTCAAAACGATATTAAAAAAGTTTTAGCTTATAGTACTGTAAGCCAGCTTGGATATATGTTTTTAGCATGTGGTGTTGGTGCATTTTCGGCAGGTATTTTTCATGTTATGACTCATGCGTTTTTTAAGGCTTTATTATTTTTGGGTGCAGGGTCAATAATTCATTCAATGCATGACGCACAGGATATACAGCATTACGGCGGTTTAAAAAAATACATGCCTAAAACTTTTGTTACTTTTATTATTGCTGCTTTTGCAATTTCCGGCTTTCCGGGTTTATCGGGATTTTTCAGTAAAGATGAAATATTATGGAATGCGTACAGCAAGGGAAATATTACATTATGGGTTGTTGGTGTAATTACAGCTATGATGACGGCATTTTATATGTTTAGATTAGTGTTTTTAACTTTTTTTGGAAAAGAAAGGTTTGATAAAAACCATGTTCATCCGCACGAATCACCTTCGGTAATGACAACTCCCTTAATCATTTTGGCATTCCTTTCGGTTGTTGGAGGATATATTGGTATCCCTGTATTATTTTCCGGCGAAGGTGGTAATTATTTTGAGGAATGGTTAAAACCGGTTTTTGCTCCCGCTGAAGCAAAAATGCATATTTATGGATCGCACTCTCATTTTGAAGAAATATTATTAATGGTAATATCTGTTGTAGCTGCATTAGGTGCAATTTATACAGCTTATTATATTTATACTAAAAAAAATCAAATTGCTAAAACTATTTCCGAAAAATTTAAACCTGTTTATAATATGTTATTAAATAAATATAAAGTTGATGAATTTTATGAATTTGTGATCGTTTCACCTATTCAAAAAATATCAGAAAGCTTTTTATGGAAAATTGCTGATAATAAATTAATTGACGGTGTTGTTAATGGTGCGGCATCTTTGGTTGAATCAACATCCGGTGTTGCTAAAAAAATTCAAACCGGTTTAACTCAATTTTATGCGGTATTAATGATGGTTGGAATTGCCGCTGTATTATTCTGGATAATTATAAACCTATAAATATATGGAAACTAACTTTTTATTAACATATTTGCTTTTAGTTCCAATTTTTGGAAGTGTAATTGTTTTGTTAATTAACAAATCGCAAGAAAAACTTATCAGATGGATTGGCTTGGCTGTATCTTTAATTGCATTTGTTGTATCACTTGTTGTTTATGCCTATTTTGATTCAACAAAAAGCGGTTTTCAAATGCAACATCAGGCTGTTTGGGTTAAAAGTTTAAATATAAGTTATTTAGTTGGCATTGACGGACTATCTTTACTTTTAATATTACTAACAACATTTTTAACTCCTATTACACTTTTTTCAAGCTGGAATAGCATTAAAGAGAAAGTAAAACAATTTACTTTTTTTATGTTATTTCTTGAAGTAGGAATGTTAGGTGTTTTTCTTTCGTTAGATTTGTTTTTATTCTATATTTTTTGGGAGGTAATGTTAATTCCAATGTATTTTATTATTGGAATTTGGGGTGGGAAAGAAAGAATTTATGCATCCGTAAAGTTTTTTATCTACACTATGGCAGGCAGTTTAATTATGCTTGTTGCCATTATTTGGCTTGGATTATATGTCGGCGGTATTAACGGAAAAGGTTTTACTTCAAATTTAATAGAGTTATATAAATATGCTCCAATGATTCCGTTTGAAGTTCAAAAATATATGTTTTTTGCATTTTTTATTAGTTTTGCTATAAAAGTTCCATTATTTCCATTTCATACATGGCTTCCTGATGCGCATGTACAAGCTCCAACAGCCGGTTCTGTTATATTAGCCGGTGTTTTACTTAAAATGGGTACTTACGGGCTGCTAAGGTTTAATTTGCCGCTATTTCCGCAATCAGCAGTTAATTATGCAGCATTCATTTCCGTATTGGCCGTAATTGGAATTATTTATGGTGCTTTGGTTGCAATGGTGCAAACCGATATGAAAAAGCTTGTTGCTTATTCATCTGTTTCGCATTTAGGATTTGTTGTTTTGGGTATTTTTGCAATGAATGTTGAAGCTTTACAAGGTTCAATTATTCAAATGGTTAATCATGGTCTCTCTACAGGTGCATTATTTTTGCTTGTTGGTATGCTATACGATAGAACACATCATAGAGAGATTTCGTATTATGGCGGAATTGCAAAATTAGTTCCTCTTTATTCGGTAGCCCTGTTGTTTACATCATTATCATCAATAGGTTTACCGGGATTAAATGGATTTATTGGAGAATTTCTTATTTTAACAGGTTCATTTAAATCTGTGGTTTTAAATTCTTGGTGGTTTACAATTTTTAGTGCAACAGGAGTAATTTTTGCTGCTGTTTATTTATTATGGATGTATCAAAGAGTAGTTTTTGGTGAAGTTACAAATAATGATTTAAATGACTTAAAAGACTTAACCGGCAGGGAAATATTTATATTGGTTCCAATATTTATATTTATTGTTTGGTTAGGAATATATCCAACAACATTTTTAAATTTAACTTCAGTTACAACTGAAACAATTTTAAATAATGTAAGTGCTTTTACAATTAAATTATTTTAACGAGAAACTAATATGAAAAAATTATCTTTTACTGTTTTTTTTGTTTTTATGTTTTTATTATCCGGGATTAATGTATTTGGTTTAGAACAAACTTCTGTTGATACTATGAAAAGCGTAACCGAACATGCTTCAGTTCATCAATTACCATCAACAATTATGGTTCTTCCTTTTATTATTCTTTTAGCTATGATAGCTACGGGCCCACTATTTTACCAGCATTTTTGGGAAAAACATTATCCTAAAGTTTCAATGTTGCTTGGGTTAATTACGGTTGTATATTATTATTTTTTCCTTGACGATTATCTTAGTTTGTTGCACACTCTATCGGAGTATTTATCGTTTATTGCGCTTCTTGCTTCGTTATTTGTGGCCTCTGGTGGTATTCATATTCATGTTGACAGAAGATCAACTCCGTTATTAAATATTCTGATTTTATTATTTGGAGCTGTAATTGCTAATATTGTAGGTACTACCGGAGCTTCAATGTTATTAATTCGTCCTTTTATTAGAATTAACAAAGGAAGGATTAAACCTTATCATATAATATTTTTTATTTTTATTGTTAGTAATGTAGGAGGTGCATTAACACCAATTGGAGATCCTCCTTTATTTTTAGGATTTTTAAGAGGAATAAGTTTCTTTTGGTTTATCGAGCACGCTTGGTATATTTGGCTTCCTACAATATTAATGATTTTGGGTGTGTTTTATGTTATTGACTCCAAAAATGTACTTAAAGAAAGCGACCATTTGCGATATTCTGGGAAAATCCAATTTAAAGGACTTAAAAATTTGGGATATTTAGCAGTAATTTTAATATCGGTTTTTATTGATCCGGGTGTTATGAGCTGGGTACCAAGTTTAGCTCCTTTCCCATTAGGTGTACGTGAAATTATAATGTTTGCAGTTGTTTATTTAGCGTATAAAACTGCTGACAAAAAAATACTACACGAAAACGAATTTACTTTTGGTCCAATATTAGAAGTTGCATATCTGTTTGTTGGAATTTTTGCAACAATGATACCTGCTTTGCAATTAATTGCCCACGAAGCGCAAGTTTTAAGTAAAGGGTTGGATGCCGGAATATTTTATTGGGGAGCCGGTGGTTTATCTTCATTTTTAGATAATGCCCCTACATATTTAAATTTTTTAAGTGCTGAACTTGGTAAATTTGGAATGGATGTAAATAATAAGGCCGATGTACATGCTTTTTCTTATTCACAAGTTTTATATCTCCAAGCAATCTCTATTTCTGCTGTATTTTTTGGTGCAATGACTTATATTGGCAATGGACCAAACTTTATGGTTAAATCAATAAGTGAAAGTGCCGGAATAAAAATGCCTTCATTTTTTGAATATATGTTTAAGTACTCAATTCCTGTACTATTACCAATTTTTACTATTATTTATTTTATATTTTATTATGGAAAAGGTTAAATAAATTTGATGAGTAATTATGCCCTTAAGTAATACTGAATTATTGCAATTATTCCCATTTTATATTGTAGCATTTGGGATTTTATTTTCACTTACATTGGAAATGTTTTATTCTAAAAGTAAAGTGATTTTACCTTACATTACAGCTTTAATTTTTATTTCAGTTGCAATTTATTCAATTTTTAATGTTCATAATCATTTTGTAATATTTGGCGGAATGTTAGAACTTGGCGGTAAAACCGCTGTTTTTAATGTAATATTTGGCTTAGGGGCTTTTATTGTAACATTATCTTCAATAAATTATATTAAAAAATATGGTTCCTTTTTTGGTGAATATTATATTTTACTTCAGCTTGCGGTTCTTGGCATGATGATAATGGCCGGTTCCAAAGATCTTTTTATGATTTTTATGGGACTGGAATTAATGTCAATAACGTTTTATGTGTTGGTAGGAATAAACAGAAAATTATTAGGTGCAAATGAAGCTGCAATGAAATATTTTTTACTCGGTTCTTTTGCTACAGGTTTTATAGTTTATGGTATTGCTTTAATTTACGGAGCTGCACATACAACAAGTATTGATTTTATTACTATTAATTTTTCAATTTTATCCACTAATGTTTTATTTGTTGTTGGATTGGTTTTATTTTCAATTGGATTTAGCTTTAAAATAGCTGCATTTCCATTCCATTCCTGGGTGCCTGATGTTTATCAAGGGGCTTCAACCACTGTAACTGGGTTGATGTCAACAACCGGTAAAACGGCAGCTTTTAGTGTTTTGATTATAGTTTTGTATGCAATATTTTCGGAATCAATGTTGAATATATTGCGCCCTTATTTTTCTGCAATTGCTGCATTTTCAATGTTATTTGGAAGTATAGTAGCAATTTCGCAAAAAAATATTAAACGTATGCTTGCTTATTCATCTATCTCGCATGCAGGATATATTTCAATAGGTTTAGCAGCAGGGAATAAAGAAGCACTTGCAGGAATGTTATTTTATTTGTTTGCCTATACATTTATGAATTTGGGTGCATTCGGAATTATTTCCATAATCGAATCTGAAAATGAAAACGATCTGGATTTAAGTTCATATATGGGGCTGGCTAATAAATCACCAATGCTTGCCGGATTATTATCAATATTTATGTTTGCTTTGGCAGGATTACCACCCTTAGCCGGATTTTTTGGAAAGTATTATGTTTTTATGAGTGCTATTAAAGCAAATGTAATGTGGCTTGCTGTAATTGGTATTATTTCCAGTGTAATTAGTGTTTATTTTTATTTAAGATTAGTTGTTTACATGTACTTTAAAGATTCGGTTACAGACTTAAATATTAAATATAATTTCCCTGAAATAACAGCTGTTATTATTTCTGCATTAATTGTTATATTATATGGAGTTTTACCTCAAAATTTGTTATCATTCATTCTTTATTCTTTAAAATTTTGAGCTAAATGATTTCGCTTTATAATAACGATCAGATTAGAGAATCTGATATTTTTGCCATTAATGAACTTGGAATTCCGGGTTCGATTTTAATGGAAAATGCTTCCTTAGACTGCTACCGAATAATTTGTGATAATGTTTCTTTTAAGGATAATTCGGTTGTAATTGTTTGTGGTAAAGGCAACAACGGGGGAGATGGTTTTGCAATTGCCCGTCATTTTGCTGTAAACGGTTTTAAGGTAAATGTTTTGGTTATTGCAGCATTAAATGAATTAAAGGGCGATTCGTTATTAAATTATAATATCCTAAATAATCTATCCTTATATAACAATTCTATAAAAATTAAATTTTATAATACTTCAGATGATTTAACATTTATTGATAATTCATCATGTATAATTGATGCAATACTTGGCAGCGGTTCCAATGGAATTTTAACCGAACCAATTAAATCGGTTGTTGAATATTTAAATACTCAAAAATCGAACAAAGTAGCAGTTGATATTCCAACAGGCTTAAATGTTAATACAGGTTATGGTGAAGTTGTATTTAATGCCGATTTAACAATATCTTTAGCAGAGTTAAAAGCAGGCTTGTTTTATGGGTCGGGTTATCAATATTGCGGAAAAATTATTAAAGGTAATATTGGATTAGATAAAAGGCATTTTGAAAAATATTTACCTTCCGAATATTTAATAGAACAAAAAGATGCGGCAGATGGTTTGCCGTTAAGAAATAAAACTATCCATAAGTATTCCGGTGGAAAAGTTTTAGTTATTGCCGGTTCTGAAAAATACCCCGGAGCTGCTTATTTGTGTGCAAACAGTTCGTTGATTACCGGTGCAGGAGCAACTACTTTAGCAATCCCTGAAAGTATTAAATCATTGGTTTTCCCAAAATTATTAGAATCTGTTGTATCAGCTTATTCATTTAATGGTTTAGGTTTTTTTACGCCTGAAGTTTTGAGTCAACTTGATGAAGTTATTCAAAAATCAGATGTTATTGCAATAGGATGCGGACTAGGGAGAGAAGAAAAGACAATTGCAGGAATAGAAAAGTTATTAAGTGATTATAAAAATAAACAAATAATTTTTGATGCTGATGCTTTATATTGTATTTCGAAAATTGGTTTAGATAAATATGATCTTTCAAATAAAGTATTTACACCACATTTAGCTGAATTTTCTTCGCTGATTAATAAACAGTTAGGTGAGGTAAAAAAAGATTTATTAAAACATGGACGGGAATTTGTTAAAAAAACAAATGCTTATTTGGTTTTGAAAGGTGCTCCAACAATGATTTTTTATCCCAATGGAAAGGTATTTATTAATAGTACCGGAAATAATGGGATGGCTAAATTTGGAACCGGAGATGTTTTAACAGGTGTCATAGCAAGTTTTATTGCACAATCCGGTAATGTAAAAAAAAGTTTAATTTCTGCAGTATATTTACATAGTTTTTCTGCCGATTTATTGTTAAAAACAAAAACTGAATACGGAATTACTGCAGGCGATATATTAAAAAATTTACCAAATTCTATAAAAGTATTAAGGAATTAAATTGTATAATTATATTAAAAAAAACAGTTTTTTAGTAGCACATCTACCTTTTATTGTATATATTGTTGTTCTCACATGGTTGCTGGCAGTTCCATCGGTTAAATTTGTTGAATCTTTTGAAGTCAGCGATAAAATAGAACATTTTTTCGCCTTTTTTGTATTAACCTTTTTATTCGGTTTTTCTGCACATTTTCAAACCAGATTTAAAAAATATTCAAAGGCTGTTTTTATAATGGTTTTGTTGATTTCAGCACTATATGGAGCAGCAACAGAAATTATGCAATATTTTGTACCGGGGAGAAGTTGCGATTTTTTTGATTGGCTGATGGACTTTTCGGGTGCAATAATTGGAATGGTAGTTTTTATACCATTTATTAAATTTATTTCTGAAGACGCACAATAAAAATCTGTTAAAATTGTTGAGTAATTAAATTGGCATTAATTAAAAATCCAAAAGTAGACTTAAAATTAAAATACCAAAGATATTTTGAAATAAGCATAATCATCTCGCTTACAATAATTATTTTAGCATTTAAATATTTCCCTGAATTTAAAGCGAAAATAACAAAACCTATAGAATATCAAGAAGTTATTAATCTTGAAGATGTTGTAACTACAAAACAAGAAAGTTTTGCACCATCAGCACCTTCTAAAATTGTAATTGCAGTTGAATCCGATTTAAGCAATAATTTTGAAGACGTGGATATTGAACTGGATGAAACTGTTATTGAAGAAAAATTCGGCGGTTCAAACAAATTAGGTATGCCTACAATGTTGGTTAAAAAACCTGTTGTTGAAGAAAAGAAACAAGTACAAGAAGAATTTATTTATTTAGTTGGAGTTGAAGTTGAACCGGATCCCATTGGGGGAATTGAAGGAATACAATCGCGTGTTATAGTACCCGAGTCTGCAAAACGAAATAATATACAGGGAAAAGTATTTGTTAAAGCTTACATTAATTTATATGGCGAGGTTGGTAAAGTTGAATTGATTAAGGGGATTGGTTATGGTTGTGATGAAGCAGTAATGAGAGCAGTAAGGCAAACCAGATTTAAACCCGGTAAACAAAAAGGAAAATATGTAAGTGTTCAATTAACCATTCCAGTTACCATAAAGTACTAACCAATCTATTTGTTACAACGGCTTTAAACCTCTAGAATACAATAATTTACATTCATTTTTATATAATTTACTTGAAATTAATTAGTATTAATATTAGTTTGCAAATTGACTGATAACCGGAAAAATATTTAGGAATATAAATGAATAATATAAATGAAGAAGTTCGTTTAAGCAGAAAAGAACGTGAAAAATTATTTAGAAAAAACGAAATATCTATTGCCGCAACAAAGCTTTTTGCTGAAAAAGGATATGATGCAACAACTTTAGAAGAGATTGCTGAAGCTTCGGAGTTTGGTAAAGGTACTATTTATAATTACTTTGAAAGTAAGGAAGAAATATTTAAGGGAATTGTTGATGAAATATTTTACAACCATTTGCAGATGCTTACTGATGTTTTAAAAAAAGCTAAAGATTTTAAAGAAATTGTATCGATGGTTACAAAAGAAATATTTATTTTTTGTATTAATAATCGTGCTCAATTTGAGTTTTTAGTTTATCTACGAACCAATTCACTTAATTTATGTGGAAAAAAATGCCATTCAATTCATAGTAAATATGATGTGGAAATATATAATTTATATAAAGATAAAATAATTGATAGTATAAAACAGGGAGAATTGATAGATATTGACCCTGAAGCGTTGGTATTTTTTTATCCTTCATTTTTTTTTCCATATATCCGCGCCTTAATTACTTATAAAGGTGTTCAGAATATTGATGTTGAAAAGGAAATTGAATTTTTGCTTAATATTCTTTTTAATGGAATTATTAAAAAAGATTAAACCACCCAGCTTTAATTAATAAAAAAACGATATTTTTATTTGACTTTAAAATTGTTAGTATTTATATTTCGTTAAATAACGAAATGAAATATGTTAAATTTGAGGTTAAAATGAAAAATTATAATATTAGTTTTATTGGTGCCGGTAGAATTACCAAAATTATGTTAGAAGCTTTAAAACGCAAGGATGTAGTTTCTGAAAAAATTATTGTCTATGATATAGAGGAAAAACAGACTAATTTATTAAAAGAGCAGTATCCAGAAATTTTAATAGCAAAAAGCTTAATTGAATGTACAGATGCAGAATACATTTTTATTGCTTTACATCCTCCAAAAATTAAAGAAACGCTTGAATTAATTAAAGAAAAATTGAGTGATAACAAAGTTTTGATCGGTTTAGCTCCAAAAATTAAAATAAAAGATTTTTATGAAATCCTCGGTAATAAAACAAAAATAGTTCGAACTATTCCAAATGCCCCAAGTATAATTAACCAAGGTTATAATCCGTTAGTCATTTCAACAAATTTGACAGAAGATGAAAAAAATAAATTTTTAGAATTTATGGCTGTATTTGGGGAAGCACCAATAGTTGATGAAGAAAAACTGGAAGCTTATGCTATTGTTACTGCAATGGGACCAACATATTTCCAGTTTCAAATTGATACCTTAAAAAGCCTTGGAGTTTCGTTTGGATTAACTGAAACAGATGCGCAAATTGGAATTACAAAAATGCTTATAGGGGCAGTAAATTCACTTTTTAGCGATATTGATAAAAACATTGTTATGGATTTAGTAGCGGTAAGACCTATTAAAGATAGTGAACAATTAATAAAAGATATATATAACGAAAAATTAAATGAAGTATTTAATAGAATAAAATAAGATATATCTCTATACTTTGTTGTAAAGCTAAATTCTTTTTTATACATTATTAGTTTAAAAATTATTGTTTATTGTGAATATATTAGAACTAAATAATATAAATTTTAGCTATTACAGCAAAAATAAAGAAAAGTTGTTTTCCTTATCTGAAGTAGATTTTTCAATTATTGAAAAAGAATTTATATCTATTTTAGGAGCAAATGGTTCAGGAAAGTCTACGCTTCTTAAAATTATTGCCGGAATATTAAAACAGAACAGTGGTTCAATACTAATAAATGGAAAAAAAAGAAATTCATTCAGCATAAATGAATTGGCTAAAATAATTGCATACGTGCCTCAGTTGTTTTTTTCGGTTTATCCGTTTTCGGTTTATGAGATTGTTATGATGGGACGTACTCCATATTTGAATTTATTTGGATATGAAAAAAAAACCGATAAAGAAATTGTTTTAGAAATGCTGAACAAAGTTGGAATATATCATCTGAGAAATAAAGGTATAAATGAAGTATCCGGCGGGGAAGCGCAGCGTGCATATATAGCCAGAGCATTGGTACAAAAACCAAAAATAATTTTATTGGATGAACCAAATTCGCATTTAGATATAAAAAACGAAATATATTTGTTTGGATTATTGGATAATTTAAGACTAAATGAAAATTTAAGTGTCGTAATTATTACGCATCATCTTAATTTGGCTAATTATTATTCCACCCGTGTTGTTTTGTTTAAGGATGGTAAAATAATTAATGATGGCAAACCGGATAGTGTTTTAATTGATGAAAATTTAATTAATGTTTTTTCACTTGATAATAGTGTATCGGTAAAACAGAATTTAAATGATAAAACTATTAATCTTTTACCTTCGTTAAAGGCAGCAGAGTGAAAAGTAGAGTAGCAGGCAATTATAAAAGTTTTGTATTTTTAACTGCGGTTATAATTATTAACTATTTTGTTTTATATTTTTTTAAGTATAACCTTAATAAACTTTCCATTGCCGAATTTAGAATAAATACAATTGGTAATTTGCTTGTTTTTGGCCTGTTTTTGTCTACTATTGCACCATTAGTGTTTGTATATATAAAAAGAACCGATTCGTTTAATACACATTCAGCTATTCTAATAATTGTTTCAATTTTGCTGCTAATTCCATTATTTTTAATTACCATAATAACCAAAACAAATTTTCCAATTAAAAACGGTTATTTTTGGGGTTATCCTATCCGTAAAGCAAGTATGGGAATCCTTTTTGTTGTAAATTTTAGTGTAGCAATATATTTTGCATTTTCAGTTGTTTCGCTGATATATAAAAAAGGGTATTTTATTTACTTAAAAGCTTTTGTTTTTTGTACATTTATTCTTTCCTTGATAATGATTTCTGCATTTTTATATACAACGGGATACACTGATACCCTAAGTATAGATAAAATAAAAGGTGAAAAATATGATTGCGGAGTAATTTTAGGTGCCGCGGTTTGGAAACGTAATCAGCCCAGCCCTGTTTTAAAAGGAAGAATTTATAAAGCTTTTGAATTATATAATAAAGGGATTATTAAAAAAATACAGGTTACCGGCGGTAAAGCACCCGGCGAACTAACAGAGGCTGAAACTGCTTATAGATATTTAAAAAAGTTAGGTGTTAGCGAAAATGATATTTTAATAGAAAATAACACATCAACAACAACGGAACAAATTAAATTTATACGCAGCGAATTACTTGAAAATAAAGAATTTGAAAAAATAATTATCATTTCCGATCAATTTCACTTGAAACGTGTTCTAGAAATTTGTAAATTCTTTAATGTAAATGCAGAAGGTATTTCAAGCGGTAATGAGTACAAATTTGAAACATTGACATATTACAGACTTAGAGAGAGTATAGCACTTATTTTGTTTTGGTTGTTTGCTATATAAGTTTAAAACTAAATCAGGAGACTACTGATGGAAATTTTTGAAAATATTGAAATGCATGATCATGAGCAGGTTGTTTTTTGTTCCAACAAAGAATCGGGACTAAAAGCAATAATTGCAATTCATGATACCAAATTAGGACCGGCATTAGGCGGTACCAGAATGTGGAATTATTCAAATGTTGAAGCCGCACTTAAAGACGTTTTGCGTTTATCGCGTGCAATGACTTATAAGTCTGCTGTTGCCGGTTTAAATTTTGGCGGCGGAAAAGCTGTAATTATTGGTGATTCGGCAAGTAAAAAAAATGAATTGCTTTTTAGAACTTTTGGTAAGTTTGTTGATGGTCTTTCCGGCAGGTTTATTACAGCTGAAGATGTTGGTACATCTGTTAAGGATATGGAATATGTACGAATGGAAACAAAATACGTGACCGGTATTTCTAAAGCTCTTGGCGGATCAGGAGATCCTGCTCCGGTTACTTCCTATTCGGTGTATGTTGGTATGAAAGCCTGCGCTCATGAAAAATGGGGATCAGACTCTCTGCGAGGTAGAAAAATTGCTATTCAAGGGGCAGGACAAGTATCCAGATTTTTATGTGAACATTTATATAGCGAAGGTGCTGAGTTATTTATTACAGATTTATTAGATGAAAAAATTAAACGGGTTTTAGAAACTGTTAAAGCTCATGTTGTTAAACCCGAAGAAATTTATGAAATTAATTGCGACATATTTTCACCTAATGCTCTTGGCGGAATTCTAAATGATGAAACAATTCCAAAAATAAAAGCCGAAATTATTGCCGGCGGTGCAAATAATCAGCTTGAAGACGAAGATAAACATGGCAGAGATATATATGAAAAAGGAATTATATATGCTCCGGATTATGTTATTAACGCGGGCGGATTAATTAACGTTGCTAACGAAATTGAAGGTTACAGGCAAGATAGAGCAATGAAACAAGCCGAAAGTATTTATGAAATAGTTAAAAAAGTGTTAAATACTTCAAAAGAATTAAGTATCCCAACAAATGAAGCTTCTCAAAAAATTGCTGAAGAACGTTTGGAAAAAATTGGCGGTATCAGAAAACTTTATTCGGGATCATCAAAATACTCCGGCAGGTTAGGAGAATTGGTTAAAAAATAATAATTGTAATTTTACGAAATACAGACGATTTTATTCATGATTTTAAAAATTCCCCCTAATCAATAGGGGGAATTTTGCTAATATATTTCACACTATTCATAAAAAATTGTATCAAAACGTTATAAATTAAATTTGACTTGTATGTAATTTTAGTTAAGTTTAAATTATCAGTTTTTCCAATTATGACTCCATTTCAGGAAAATATTAATAATATATGTTATTTAAGGAATAAGAATGAATTCTAAAAAATTTAATAGAAGATCTTTAAGAGAAAAATCACTACAAATTTTATACGCTTACGAAATGAATAAAGATAGAATTGAATTATTAACAGAAGGTTTATTGGCTGATGTTGATACTGCCGCCGATAGACTGTTTTGTAAAAATTTAATTACTACTGTTACCCGTTATGCGCCCGATTTAGATAAAATGATTAGTGACAGAGTTGCAAATTGGGAAATGGATAGAATTGCTTTAATTGATAAATTACTGTTACGTATTGGAATTTGTGAATTATTGTATTTTCCTGATATTCCTCCAAAAGTATCTATTAACGAAGTTATTGAAATTGCAAAAGACTACAGTACTCAAAAAAGCGGCAAATTTATTAATGGAATTTTGGATGCCGTTTTAAATGAATTAAAAACCAGCGGAAAACTTAATAAAATTGGCAGAGGCCTGATTGATATTACGCTCCCCAAAAAATCTTCCTAAAACCGAAAATAATAAATTCCAAATTTTTGTTTGGACTTTATTCGATTTTGCTAATACATCTTATTCAATTGTTGTTGTTACTTTTTTATTTGCCGTTTATTTTAAAAAAGTAATTGCTGACGGCAAGTCTATTGGCGATTTATACTGGAGCATTGGCACAAGTGTTTCGATGATAATAACTGCTTTGATTTCGCCTGTGTTAGGCGCTATTGCAGATCACTCGGCCGGGAAAAAAAGATTTTTACTGTTTTTTACTTTATTATGTATAATAAGTACCGCGTTATTATTTTATTTGGATAAAGGTTCGGTATTATGGGCAATATTACTTTTTATATTGGCTAATATTGGATTTGAATCGGGATTGGTTTTTTACGATTCATTTTTACCGGAAATAACATCACCAAAAAATTACGGCAGGGTAAGCGGGTACGGGTTTGCAATGGGGTATTTGGGCTCGTTGGCTACATTAGCATTGGCTTATCCTTTAATAAAAGCTAATTTGTTAAAAGAAACTTTTCCTTTGGCAGCGTTATTCTTTTTAATATTTTCGTTACCGTTATTTATATTAATACATGATACTCGTAAAACAAAAATTGCTGATGTAAATTATTGGAATATTGGCTTCACTAGGGTTTGGAATACAATTACTCATCTTAAGTATTACAAAAACTTAACTACATTTTTAATTGCTTTTTTCTTTTATATTGAAGGTGTTAACACTGTTATTTATTTTTCCGGTAATTATGCAAGCACTACACTTCATTTTTCGTTAACTGAATTGATAATATTTTTTATAATTGTGCAAACTACCGCAATATTTGGTTCTATATTGTTTGGAATTTTAGGGGATGCTATTGGACAAAAAAAAGCAATTGTTTATTCGCTAATTATTTGGATATTTACTATTGCTGTTGCTTTTTTGACAAGTTCAGGAGATAGTTTTTTAATAAAAATAATTACCAAAATGTTTTCGGTTGATGTATTTTCGGCCGAACGGTACGGATTTTATTTTGTAGGTTTACTTGCCGGCAGTGTTATGGGGGCAACTCAATCAACAAGCCGCAGTTTTATGAGCCAGTTAATTCCTGCCGAAAAGAAAACGGAGTTTTTTGGTTTCTTCTCCTTTTTTGGTAAAAGTTCGGCCATAATGGGACCTTTGGTTTTTGGTTTGGTAAGTTACGGAACAAACAGCCAGCGTTTTGCTATTTTAACAATAGGGGCGTTTTTTATAGTTGGTTTGTTTATACTTCATTTTGTTGAAGAAGTAAAAGTTAAAGAGGGTTAACTCTTTTTAAGCATATGTTTAATTAGGTAATAAACAAAAGCGGAAGAAATACCCAGCCATAAAAGTCCCCAAATTAACGGATGAACTCCCAACATGTCGGAAAGTATTTGAGCATCGGTTTGACGATAAGTTAATGTAAACAAGTCTTCTTTTATATCAGTTAATACATACAAACAACTTATTATACCAATAGTTCGAAAAATAAATTTAGAATAGTTAAAGTTTATAAAACGAGGAAATGTAATTAACATCACCATAAATAAAACCGCAAATAAAACACCAAAACCTCCTTTAATGTAGTTTGCAGTCATTATTAATAATAATACCGATAAAATAGTAGTTGTTAATATTAACTTCTTCCGGTCAAAACTGATATAGTACAACAAACCTCCGAATAATAAACTGCCAAGGTACCCCGAAAACGCAATTAATATGTTATTTCCGCCTTCAACAACACAAAGCCCGCCAAGCTCGTAATCAATTTGTATATGTGTTATTTTTCCGCCTGTTAAAAAGCCTGCTAAACCATGGCTTATTTCGTGAAATAATACAACAAATAGTTTTATTGGATATATAAAATATGAATCCCAAAATAGAATACTAACACCTATAATAAAAATCATTAATAGTCTTTCAAAGTTTTTAATCTTAGATAGGTTAAATTTCCTCACAAAATGTCCGTTTTTAATTTTAAAGATACGATTATTTAAAAATAAAGTAAAACTTTGCATAAATTTTAATTAAATTTGCTTTATTCAAAAACAACTAACTTATGATTAATTTTATTATCGAAATACTTTTACATCCTAAAAAATGCTGGGATTACATTGAACAAAAAAGTTTAACAAAAATTGGCCTTTTTTTGTATTATGTAATTCCTTTTGCAATATTTGCCTCGTTAATGTCGTTTAGCCGTTTAACTTTTATTGGCATTAAACCTAATATTTTTCCTGTAAAAAAGGCGGATTTTTTTAGTGGATTATCCTACAGTGTTATTGAGTTGGTTTTATTAGTTTTTGCTATGTGGATTTCTATTATTTTAATTAATATTACAATTGAATCTATTAAATCGAAATTTAATACTCTATTAACATATAAATTAGTTGTTTTGTCAGCTATTCCGGCTTTTTTAGGGGAGTTATTTATATTATTTCCTGCGGTAAGTTTTATAAGTATAATTATTTACGGTTATTCGTTGTACTTAATTTACTGCGGAATGAAAAAAATGTTTAAATTTTTGGAAGAAAAGTTTTTATCAATGTTTTTTATAGTTGTAATAATACTTATATTTATTTTTAAGTTTATTTTTGGGATATTAAATACAATGTTTATTAATAGTTTGAAATAAATTGGGGAGTAATAAAATGACAAAAGTAATTATAATTGATGACGATAATACCGTATTAATATTTATGAAAAGAATTCTTCAAAAGGCCTTTGAATTTGAAGTGTTTGAAGCTCATGATGGTATTGAAGCTTTAGCTTTAATGGAAAAAGAACATCCTCAAATTGCTTTTTTGGATATAACTATGCCTAAGATGGATGGTTATCAATTTTTGACTGAAATTAGATCGCAAGAAAAATATAAAGATTTTCCTGTTATTGTTATTACTGCCGCAAACGACAGAACTATTTTAGCAAAGTTTTTAAAATTGGGGATTGATGACTATTTATTAAAACCTATGGTTTATGACGAAGCTAAATTTAGATTAAAAAAATCGCTTGCTCCAATTTTAAGCCGCTTTCAGGATGAAGAGCAAAAAAAATTATTACAGGATTACGAAAACACCAACAGCGGTGAATAATAACTTGTAACAACGCGAGCGTAACTCAGTTGGCAGAGTGTCAGCTTCCCAAGCTGAATGTCGCGGGTTCGAACCCCGTCGCTTGCTCTTAATATTTTTAGTGCTTAATTAAATTTAAGCTTTTGTTAAATACAAAATTGAGGGGTAATAAAAATTACCAAAACACTGGTTCAAATCAGCAATTAAATTCCAATTTAAATTATAAATAAATTATTCCTTTTTGGAATTAATATGAGTATTATATAAAATAATTATTTAGTCATAATATGAGAAAATAATGAGTAAATATGATGATGTTGCTCAAAAATTAATAAAAAATGCTAAAGATACTTGTGCAAACGAATTAGATTTAGGAGGATTAGGACTAACTGAACTACCGGATGAATTGTATGAGTTGGAGAATTTAGAAACCCTCATTTTGTGTGATTACTTTGACCATTTAACACATAAACATATTTGGGGTCCTAATTCTATTCAATATAATAAGATCAATTATTTATCCCCGAAACTTGATAAACTTAAGAACTTAAAAAAATTGGTAATTGGCAATTCAATTGCGGAAGACCAACTTATTAAGCTAGGTAATTCAATTAAATTAGATAATTTAATTCATTTGGATTTGGGAAAAAATCTTGTGAGTAATATTGAATTTTTGACATCTTTCAAAAAATTAGAATTTCTAAAAATTGAATGTGCAAAAATCAAAGATATAATACTAATCAGTACTTTAACTTCTCTGAACACTTTAATAATGAATGGTAATTATTTCCCTGATTTAAACTGTTTCAAGAATTTAACGAATCTTAAATGTTTTATAATAAGTTCATTAAATTTTATTGATTTGTGTTTTTTAAGAGAATTGGATAAACTTACTATTCTTGAATTAGATTGTCTTAATATACCTGATTTGAATTTTTTATGTGAATTAGAAAATCTTGTTAATCTAAAAATAAAGGGTAAAATATTCCAAGACTTCCGATTTTTAAGAAAATTGAATAATATAACAAGTCTTGATCTTAGTTTTAATAATTTATCAGATATAAGTTATATCAAAGAATTAAAAAATCTTACCACACTTGATTTACGTAGCAATAATTTAATTGATGCAAATTGTATAGGAGGATTAACAAATCTTACTGCCCTTTATTTAACCAACAATAAATTAACAAATGTAAATTTTATAAAGGAATTAAAAAATCTTACTACACTAGATTTAGGCGACAATAATTTAATAGATGTAGGCAGTATAAGAGAATTAAAAAATCTTACTACTCTAATTCTAAACTCAAATAAATTAACGGATATAAGTTATATAAAAGAATTAAAAAATCTTACAGCCATAAATTTAAGAAACAATAAATTGGCGGATATAAGTTGCATAAAAGAATTAAAAAATCTCACAGCAATAAATTTAAGCAACAATAAATTAACAGATGTAAAATATTTAAAAGGATTGAATAATCTAACTTTCCTTGATTTAAACGACAATGAATTATCAGATATAAGTTTTATTAAAGGATTAAAAAGTATTACAACATTAGGTTTAGTTGGAAATAAATTAACAGATGTAAATTATCTAAAAGAATTAATAAATCTTACTTACCTTGATTTAAGCAGCAATTATTTAACCGATGTAAGCTTTTTAAAAGACTTATCAAATAATCTAAATTATGATATTCATGAAAATCCAATCACTACTCCACCATTAGAAGTTGTAAATAAGGGAATAAAAACTGTTAAAGAATATTTTAAGGAATTAGAAAAACAGGGAGTGGATTATTTATATGAAGCAAAATTGTTAATAGTTGGCGAGCCGGGGGCAGGTAAAACCACTTTAAAACGGAAATTAAAAGATAAAAACGCAAAAATGCCTGGCAAAGATGAAACAACACGTGGTATTGATATTGAAAACTATAATTTTAAAACAAAAGAAAATAAAGATATAAAAGTAAATTTATGGGATTTTGGCGGGCAGCAAATATATCATTCTACTCATCAGTTTTTTTTAACACAACATGCTGTTTATGCTTTGGTAGATGATGTAAGAGCAGAAAAAACAGATTTTAATTATTGGTTAAGCGCAATTGAATCGTTTGGAAAAGACAGCCCGTTAATTATTGTACTAAACGAAATTGGAGGAAGGAAAGGGGGACTGGATTTAAAAATTTTGCAATCAAGATTTAACAATATAAAAGATATAAAAAATGTTGATTTATCATCTAATGATGGATTACTAGACTTAAAAAAAATTATTGAATTTAGAATTGAAAATTTACCCAGAATGGGAGAAAAGTTACCCAAACAATGGGTGTTCATTAGAAAAATATTGGGCGAGATTGGCCAAACCGAACCATATATCAGTTATGACAAATTTGTGGAAATTTGCAGTACCAACTTAATAACTGAGGGAGATAGAATTTTGTCTTTAAGTGGGGTATTACATGACCTTGGGGTTATTTTACACTTTAAAGACGATGCCGCGTTAAAAAATACGGTGTTTTTACAAAACGAATATGTAACAGATGCTGTATATAAAGTATTGGACGATAAAGAAGTAAATAATAATGGCGGTTTGTTTAAAATTGATGAGATTAACAGATTTTGGAATGAGGATAAATATAATAGTAAAAAGCTTGAATTTCTTTCTTTAATGCAAAAGTTTGAATTGTGTTACCAAGTTCTCGACGAAAACCCCGAGACATATATTATTCCACAGTTATTACCGGGGAATAGACCAGAGTATAAACTGGATTTTCCGAAAAGTTTAACAGTTAAATACGAATATGGATTTATGCCTAAAGGACTTTTTAGCAGATTTTTAGTTAAAAAACATTGTTACATTTGTAAAGAAAATAAACAAGAAATAAAATGGAAAACAGGTGCTGTTTTAGAATTTAATGATACTTACGCTGAAATTATTGAAAACTATAATCAAAAAGAAATTATTATAAAATTATCCGGTTTTGATATAAAATCCTTATTAGCTATTATTTTTGAAGCATTTGATTCAATTAATAAACTTTACAATAATCTTAATATTAAAAAAATGGTACCTTGTAATTGTGCGGACTGTAATGGTGATTTACATTTTAATATACAATATTACGATTATTATGAATTGATAAGAAGAATTAAAAATGGCAAATATACCATTGAATGTTCTAAAAGTTATGAAAATGTTGATATACATATTCTGTTAAAAGATAATTATATGCCAATAGAAAAAGAGAAAGAAATTGAAAAAGAAAAGGAATTAAAAAAAGAAAATATATTAAAAAGCGAGTGTAAAACAGAAAAAATAAAACCATATAACATATTTATTTCGTATTCGTCAAAAGATAAAAAAATGAGAGACAAACTTATTACTTTTTTAGATCCGTTAATCGATAATAATGTTATTGAAATTTGGTGCGATAATATGTTGGAAATCGGTTCTGAATGGGATGAAGTAATTAAAGAAAAATTAGAGCAAAGTGATATTGTTTTGTTTTTAGTAACTGCGGATTTATTAGCAACAAAATATATTAAAGATGTTGAGTTAAAAAACACACTTGACAGATATGAAAAAAATAAAGGCAGTGTTAATATTTGTCCAGTTATATTAAGGGATTGTTTGTGGGAAGAAACTATACTTGGTAAATTTAATGCTTTACCGGAAAAAGGAATGCCTTTGTTATATAAGGATGCCGAATATAAAAAAATAGTTAAGGAAATTTCGATATTAGTAAAAAAACTAAATGAGACAAAATAAATTTATGCTTAAATAATTTTGTTAAACTGAGGCAAAAATGGCTACAAAAACATCTGAACATGTGCTTAAAATTATTAACGAAGCTAAACGCACAAACGCAAAAGAAATTAATTTAAGCAATTGCGGGTTAACTGAACTACCGGAAGAGTTGTTTGAATTAAACCAATTAACACACCTTCAATTAAATAATAATAAGCTAGTTGATATAAAACGTATTGGAGAATTGCAATATCTTATTTCTCTTGATTTAAGGAATAATGAAATATCAGATGCTTATTCCATTGGCTCTATTGATCAACTAATTACCCTGTATTTAAGTTTTAATAATATATTTGATATGACCTGGATAAAGAAATTACAAAGACTTAAAAATTTTATCATGAGTAATAATATTGTATCTAATATCGGGTCAATTACTGACTTAAAAAATCTTAGTTATTTGGATTTAAGTGCAAATAAATTAACAGAAGTTGGTGGCTTGAGTAAATTAGAAAACCTAACTGTGCTGAATTTAAGTTATAATGATATTAAAGATGCATCAATTATTAAGGAAATGCAAAATCTTCAAATTCTTATATTGCAGTCCATAAATTTAACCAATGCAAAATTTTTAACCAAATTATATAAACTAACATATCTTGATCTAAGTAATAATAAATTAAAAAGTTGTAGTTATCTCGGCCAAATCAAAGGATTAACAAACTTATATCTAGATAATAATGAATTATTTGAAGTTAAGTTTATTTCTGAATTAAAAAAACTTGCTGTTGTTTGTTTGGCTTCAAATCATATTTCTGATGTTAGTTTTTTAAGTGGTTTTTTGGAAAATGTTCAATATGATATTACCCATAATCCTATTTCAATTCCACCTATGGAGATTGTTAATAAAGGTAGTGGGGCAATCAAGGAATATCTGAAAGAATTAGAAAAACAAGGTAAAGATTATTTGTTTGAAGCAAAATTAATAATTGTTGGTGAACCGGGAGCAGGGAAAACCACACTAAAACGAAAAATTATAGATGAAACTGCTGAAATGCCGGGGAATGATGAAACTACACGGGGAATAGATATTGGAAATTATCCATTTGATTCAAGAAAAGGTAAGAAAATAAAAGTAAACATTTGGGATTTTGGTGGACAGCAAATTTATCACTCAACACATCAAATATTTTTGACACAAAATGCGGTTTATACATTAGTCGATGACACTAGAACAGATAAAACGGATTTTAATTATTGGTTAAGTGCCATTGAATCTTTTGGGAAAAACAGTCCTGTTATCATTGTCCAAAATGAAATGTATGGTAGAAAGGGTGGGATAGATTTGAAAAATTATCAATCAAGGTTTGACAATATAAAAGATGTAAAAAATGTTGATTTATTAACCAATGTTGGGTTAAAAGAATTAAAAGACACTATTGAATTTCAAATTGAACATTTACCAAGGATGGGAGAAAAATTGCCTAAACAATGGGTGAAAATAAGGGAAGAGTTAGGCGAGATTGGTACAACTGAACCATATATTAGTTATGATAAATTTGTTGAAATTTGTACAAATAATTTAATACCCGAAGAAGACAGAATTTTATTTTTAAGTTCCATATTACACGAGCTTGGTGCAATATTACATTTCCAGAACGATATTACTCTTAAAAATACTGTATTTTTGCAAAATGAATATGTTACAAATGCAGTTTACAAAGTATTAGATAATGAAAAAGTGATTAAAAATAATGGATCTTTTACGATAAAACAAATTGATGGGTTTTGGCATGAGGAAAAATATAAGGGTAAAAAGCTTGAATTTCTTACGATAATGCAAAAATTTGAGTTGTGTTATAAAGTTCCTTATGAGGAACCCGAAACTTATATAATTCCTCAATTATTATCAGGAGAAAGGCCATATTATAATTTAGATTTTATAAATAGCTTAACAATCAAATATGTATATGGATTTATGCCAAAGGGATTGTTTAGTAGATTCCTTGTTAGAAAACACTATTGTATATATAATTATAATGATAGTGATATAAAATGGAAAACCGGTGTGATTTTAGAGAAATATAATACCTGGGCTGAGATTATTGAAAATTATGATCAAAAAGAAATTATTATTAAAATACAAGGATTTGATAAAAAAGCTCTACTAAGTATTATAATTGATGAATTCGATAGATTAAATACAAATTATGACATCAAGGTAGACAAAATGGTACCTTGTATTTGTGCTACTTGTAGTAAGTTAAAATCAGATGAAAAATTTATGTTTAGCTACAATAGACTTATGAATTACGTAGATAATAAAAATAGAACTATACTTTGTGAAAAAAGTTTTAAAGATGTTTATATTTCTGATTTGCTTGATGAAGTTTTAGTACCAGTCAAAAATGAAAAAGTATTTGAAAAAGTATTTGAAAAAGAGTTTACGATTAATAAAAAAGCATCTTATAAAGTTTTTATTTCATATTCGCATATGGATAAATTAATGAAAGATGAATTAATAACTCATTTAACTCCATTAATTGATAATGATGATATAGATATATGGTGTGATCATGAGTTATTAGTCGGAACAGAATGGAATGATGAAATTCAAAAAAAACTGGATGAGAGCGATGTTGTGTTGTTTTTACTTTCTTCTGATTTCCTATCAAGTGTTTATGTTAAAAATGTTGAGATTCCAAAAGTTTTTGAAAAGTATAACAAAGATAAAAGCAGCATTAAAATATGTCCAATTTTATTAAGAGATGTATTTTATAAAAAAACTATGTGGAATCAGTTTATTATACTCCCTGATGATGCTGTACCTGTTGATGATTATAATAAAAAAGATAAGGCCTATGTAAATATTGTTAAGGGAATTTCCAAATTAATTAAAGTAAAAAATTGAGGCAAAAATGGCTACAAAAACATCGGATTATGTGCTTAAAATTATAAACGAAGCTAAACGCACAAACGCAAAAGAAATTAACTTAAGCAATTGCGGGTTAACTGAACTACCGGAAGAGTTGTTTGAATTGACAGATTTGGAAAGTTTGATACTCTGTGATTATTATGATTTAGAAAAAAAATATCATTTCAAGTCTGAAAATTTTCTTGAAAAAAATAAAATTGTTCTATTATCTTCTAAAATAATAAAGTTGAAGAATTTAAATAAGTTTATAATTGGCAATTCAATAGCAAAAGACCAATTCCCTTATTTAATTAAATTGAAAAAATTGGTTTATTTAGATTTATCCTCTAATAATTTGGATGAAATCTCATTTCTAACTGTGCTTAAGAAGTTAAAATATCTTAATCTAAGTAATAATAAATTAAAAGAAATAAATAGTCTATCTAAATTGAGAGATCTTTCATCATTAGACTTACAAAATAATAAATTAAAAGATGCAAGTCCATTGATTAATCTTAAAAATTTAAGATGCTTGGACTTAGGTTTTAATCAACTATCCGAAATTAGCTGTATATCAAAGCTAAAAAATTTAACAGAATTATGTTTAAGAAGTTCAAATTTATTGGAGATAGGTTTTGTTAGAGACTTAACCAATCTATCTACTCTATATCTTAATAGCAACGCATTAACAGATGTTGATATTTTAGGGGATATAACAAGTCTTGAGAAAATCTTTTTGGGCAATAATAAATTAACTGATGTCCATTTCTTAAATAATTTGAAAAATGTTTCAACTCTTGATTTAAGCCGAAATAATATTACTGAAGGAAATAGTATTGGTGAATTAAGTAATTTAACTGAACTTGATTTAAGCAATAATAAGTTGATAAATGTAAGTTTTTTAATTGGATTAACAAAGCTTACAGCCCTTTATTTATACTCAAATGAAATTACTGATGTAAGTTTTTTTAAGGATTTTCAAGATAAACTGCTCTTTTTTATTGATGATAATCCAATCTGTAATCCACCACTGGAATTGGTTCAATTAGGCATTGGCGCAATTAAGGGATATTATGATGAATTAAATGCAGCAGGTGTAGATTATTTGTATGAAGCAAAATTATTGATCGTTGGAGAGCCGGGTGTAGGTAAAACCACTTTAGTGCGCAAATTAACAGACACTAACACAAAAATGCATTGCAAGGAAGAGATAACCCAAGGGATTAATATTGATGTTTTTTCTTTTCGAAATAAAAATAATAACGAAATAAAGGTAAATATATGGGATTTTGGAGGTAGGACAATATATTGCTCTACTTATCAATTATTTTTAACTCAAAATTCAGTTTACTTATTGGTATTTGACACAAGAGCCGAAAATACAGATTTTGATTATTGGCTCAATACCATAGAGTCTTTTGGTAGAAACAGCCCAATTATTATTGTTCAAAATGAAATTGGAGGACGGAAAAGCGGACTAGATCTAAATTATTTAAAGTCAAGATTTCCAAATATTAAAGGTTTAATAAGTGCTGATTTACTAACAAATGATGGTTTAAAAGTATTAAAAGATTTCGTAAAACACGAAATTGAACAGTTACCAAGGATGGTAGAAAAACTTCCTAAACAATGGGTTGCCATAAGAAAACAATTGGGAGAGATTGGTAAAACGGAACCTTATATAAGTTATGATTATTTTGTTGAAGTTTGTAATAATAACCTAATACCCGAAGAAGATAGAATTTTATTTTTAAGTTCAATATTACACGAACTTGGTGCAATTTTACATTTCCAAAATGATGTTGCGCTTAAAAATACTGTATTTTTGCAAAATGAATATGTTACTAATGCAGTGTATAAAATTTTGGATGATGAAGAAGTAAATAATAATGGTGGTTTGTTTAATATTGATGATATCAACAGATTTTTGGGTGAAAGTAAATATAAATGCAAAAAAATGGAATTCTTATCCTTAATGCAAAAGTTTGAATTGTGTTATAAAGTACCAGATGAAATACCGGAAACATATATTATTCCGCAACTATTACCTGGGAACAGACCGAAATATAAATTGGATTTTTCAAATTGTCTAAAAATTCACTATAAATATAATTTTATGCCACATGGTTTGTTTAGTCGATTTCTTGTTCGGGAAAATTATTATATTTTTAAAGAAAATAATATTGAAATTAAATGGAAAACCGGAGTTGTTTTAGAAAAAAATAAATCTTTTGCTGAGGTTATTGCAAATTATTATCAAAACGAAATTATTATCAAAGTTACTGGTCCCCATAGGAAGGAACTTTTAAGCATTATAATTGATGTTCTTGATCGACTGAACAATGTATACAATTTAATAGTTGATAAATTTGTTCCCTGTAATTGCATGCTCTGTGACAATTTAGCCTCTAACGAAAAGTATATGTATAGTTTTATTGCTTTACAATCACGATTAGATAGAGGAAAAAGAACTATTGAATGTGAAAATAGTTATAAAACTGTTGATATAGCTTCTTTGCTTGATGAAATATTTGTTCCTATTCATAATGATTGGAGTTCAGATGACAAAAGTACAAGTGTTGAGAAGAATCCAAATAAATTATTTATTTCATATTCAAAAAATGATAAAAGAATGCATGATAAATTAGTAAACTATTTGACTCCTTTACTTGATAATGAAGATATTGAAATATGGTATGATAATATGTTGGAAATCGGTTCTGAATGGGATGAGGTAATTAAACAAAAATTAGAGGAAAGTGATATTGTTTTGTTTTTAGTCTCTGCAGATCTATTGGCTTCAAAATATATTAAAAATATTGAATTAAAAAATACCCTAGAAAAATATAAAAATGATAAACAAAGTGTTATAATCTGCCCTGTTATATTAAGGGATTGTTTGTGGGAAGAAACTATACTTGGTAAATTTAGTGCTTTACCGTTAAAAGGGAAACCAATTCAAAAATGGAAATATATGGAAGATGCTTATAAAAATATCGTAAAGGAAATCTCGATTTTAGTTAAAAAACTAAACAAAACAAAATAAATATGTGCTTAAATAATTGAGTTATATTGGGGTAAAAATGGCAACAAAAACATCTGAACATGTGCTTGAAATAATCAATAAAGCTAAACGCACAAACGCAAAAGAAATTAATTTAAGTAATTGTGGTTTGACTGAATTACCTAAGGAATTGTTAGAATTAAAAAATTTAACTGTTCTTGACTTATACCACAATGAATTAACAGATGTAAGCTATATAAAAGAATTAAAAAAGCTTATTAAACTTGATTTAAGAAGAAATAAATTAACAGATGTAAGTTATATAAAAGAATTAAAAAGTCTAACTACTCTTTATTTGGCTAACAATAAACTAACAGATGTAAATTATATAAAAGAATTAAAAAATCTAACTACACTCGATTTGAAAGGTAATAATTTAACAGATGTAAGTTATATAAAAGAATTAAATAATCTTTCATACATTGTTTTAAGTTTTAATAATTTGACAAATGTAAGTTGTATGAAAGAATTAAAAAATCTAACTTCCCTGAATTTAAGCGGTAATAAATTAACAGATGTAAGCTTTTTAAAAGACTTATCTAATGACCTATATTATAATATAAATATAAACCCAATTACTACTCCACCATTAGAAATTGTCAACAAAGGAATAAAAGCAGTTAAAGAATATTTTGCCGAATTAGAAAAACAAGGAACAGATTTTTTATATGAAGCAAAATTGTTAATAGTTGGAGAACCGGGTGCAGGTAAAACAACATTGATGCGAAAATTAAAAAATGAAAATGCAAAAATGCCGGGTAAAGATGCAACAACAAGAGGTATTGATGTTGATGAATATGTATATAAAACAAAAGAAAATAAAGATATAAAAGTAAATTTATGGGATTTTGGCGGGCAAGAGATATATCATGCTACGCATCAGTTCTTTTTAACACAGCATGCTGTTTATGCTTTGGTTGACGATGTAAGGGCAGAAAAAACAGATTTTAATTATTGGTTAAATGCTATTGAATCGTTTGGAAAAGACAGCCCTGTAATTATTGTACAGAATGAAATTGGAGGAAGGAAAGGAGGACTTGATTTAAAAAATTTACAATCAAGGTTTATCAATATTAAAGACTTCAAAAATGCAGATCTATTAACTAATGCTGGGCTGAAAGAATTAAAAGATACTATTGAATTCCAAATAGAACACTTACCACGGATGGGGGAGAAATTACCTAAACAATGGGTGGTTATAAGGAAACAATTAGGTGAGATAGGAAAAATATTACCGTATATAAGTTTTGATAAATTTGTTGAAGTTTGTAAAACCAACTTAATACCCGAAGAAGATAGAATTTTATTTTTAAGTTTAATATTACATGAACTTGGTGCTGTTTTACATTTCCAAAACGATGCTGCACTTAAAAATACTGTATTTTTGCAAAACGAATATGTTACAAATGCTGTTTATAAAGTACTTGATGATAATGTAGTAATTAAAAATAGCGGTTCGTTTTTTATTGATGAAATAAATCGATTTTGGGGTGAAAGTAAGTATAAAAACAAAAAAATAGAATTCCTTTCGTTAATGCAAAAGTTTGAGTTGTGTTATAAAGTACCGGACGAGACACCGGAAACATTTATTATTCCTCAACTATTACCGGGAAACAGACCGGAATATAACAAGGATTTTTCCAACAGCTTAAAGATTCAATACAAATACGATTTTATGCCAAAAGGATTATTCAGTAGATTCCTTGTAAGGAAACATTATTGCATTTATAAAGAAAAAGGAAATGAAATTAAATGGAAAACAGGCGTAGTATTAGCAAAAAACAATACATTCGCTGAAGTGATTGAAAATTACACACAAAAAGAAATTATATTAAACATTACAGGTAACCACAAAAAAGAATTATTGAGTTTAATAATTGATGAATTTGACAGATTGAATAATAATTATAATTTAAAAGTTGATAAGATGGTACCGTGTAATTGTACTACTTGTAATAAGTCAAAATCAGATGAAAAATTTATGTTTAGTTATAATATTTTGCAATCACGGTTAGAAAGAGGCAAAAGAACTATTGAATGTGAAAATAGTTTTAAAAGTGTAGATATACCAAATTTGCTTGATGAAGTTTTTGTACCAGTCAAAAATGAAAAAGTATTTGAAAAAAAGTTTGAAACTAATAAAAAAGCACTTTATAAAGTTTTTATTTCGTATTCAAAAAAAGATAAAAGAATGAAAGACAAACTTATTATTTGTTTAGATCCATTAATTGAAAACAAGGATATTGAAATTTGGTACGATAATATGTTGGAAATAGGTTCAGAATGGGATGAAGTAATTAAAGAAAAATTAGAGAAAAGCGATATTGTTTTGTTTTTAGTGTCAGCAGATTTATTAACAACCAAATATATTAAAAATGTTGAGTTAAAAAACACACTTGAACGATTTGAAAAAAATAAAAGCAGTGTTAATATTTGTCCTGTTATATTAAAGGAATGTCTGTGGGAAGAAACTATATTGGGAAAATTTAATGCTTTACCGGAAAAAGGGGAACCAATTCACGAATGTAAAAGTAAGGATAAAGCCTATAAAGAAGTAGTTGAAGGTGTTAAAAAATTAATTGAAACGAAAATTAATAATTTATAATATAGTTTTAAATATTATTAATTTATACAACTTTTATTTGATGATAGGGAAATAAATGACACAAAAGAAATTGCAAATACGAAACTGTACTGTGGGATTTTAATATTCACTTCACAAGCAGAAAAAAAACAGTATTGAGGTATTAGTTAACGATGAAACTGTTTGGCTTACACAAAAAATGATTGCAACTTTTTTTGATACAACTAAATAAAATATTGGGCAGCATATTAAAAAAATATTTGAGTAAGGAGAACTTTAAGAAAATCAGTTGTAAAGAAATTCTTTACAGCTGCCAGTGACGGAAAACTATGGTTGAATAGAGAAGGTTGTTATGTTTAGTGTTTGTTATGGTAAAAAAATATTGAATAATCTTTAAATTTACTTATGCATAAATTTTTACCCTGGGTATACTAAGAGGAATTATATTGACAATTCTGAAAATATTTATTAATTTTATGGTAATTATTCCCTAAATAATATTTAATAAAGGGTATTAGTTATTGTTAGTTCAAAGGAGAAGTTTATGAAAAGCAAAGTTTATTCCCTTATTTTAATTTCATTTCTATTCATTTTCAATTCCAAAATAACAGCTCAATGGGTACAAAACGATGGACCTTATGGAGGAACTGTTTTATCGATAGTTGTTGCAGGTTCTAATATATATGCGGGAGGTAACGATGGATTATTCATATCTTCCAACAATGGAGAGAATTGGAGAAGCCTTGGGAATGGTTTGCCAAAATGGCATAGTATCTATTCTTTGATGTTTGATGGACCTAAACTTTATGCCGGTGCTTCATATGGCATGTATGTATCCACAGACTATGGTGAAAATTGGAGTAAATTAAATATTGATTATACTGTGAGGTCTTTTGCAATTAATGATTCGGTAATTGTAGCTGCATCGGATTATAATGGTATGTTTGTTTCCACAAATTATGGTAAACGTTTTATTAGTGCCAGTAACGGCCTGCCGGAACATGTGGCTTTATATGATGTTGCAATTATGGGCGATACAATGATTACTGCTACTTTTGGTAAAGGTATTTATATTTCAACTAATAATGGTCAAAATTGGATTGAAAGTAACGAAGGTATTACTACCGAAAAATATTCAACTTGTCTTGCCGTTAATGGAAATAATTTAGTAACTAATACTAACGGAGTTATTTATCGTTCAATTAATAAAGGGAAAAGTTGGACCAAAATAAGTGAAAATATGCCAAACCCATATACGGCAGTTAGATCAATGGAATTTATAAATAATAAATTGTATGTAGGTATTTTTGGTGATGGGATTTTTTATACTTCGGATTATGGTCAAAACTGGCAAAATTATTGTAATCCCCAAAATAACAACTATGTATCCGCTATTGCCGCATGTGGTACGGATCTTTATTTAGGCCTATGGCATTTTGGAGTATTTCGTTCGTCCGATGATGGAATAACATGGAAAGAAACAAATTACGGTCTATCAAAAATAACACCAACAGCGTATTATAAAATTAATAATAATATTTATATTGGCACCGATCAGAATGGAATATATTGTTCAACTGATAACGGATCAAATTGGATACCCGCCAACAAAGGACTTTCAACCGATTCTTATATTAACTCAATTGAGGTTTTAGATACTAACTTATATGCTTCCACAGGATATTGGAGTGGTGTATATAGATCAACTAACAATGGCAGGGATTGGAAAGCAATTAATAATAATCTAACTGAAGGAACAATTTATGATTTAAAAGCTTTTGGAAATAAAATGTTTGCCGGAACTGATGAAGGTGTTTATTTAATAAAAAATAATAATTATAATTGGACAAAAGTTAATAACGGTTTGACTGTGGATACAATACGTACATTTGCTGCTATTGGTAATATACTTTATGCCGGTACATGCAACGGGGTATTTGCAACGGAAAACGAAGGCAATAACTGGTATAAAATAAGCGATGAAAACTTTAAAATGAATGTAAAATCGTTGGCAGTTGTTGATAATAAATTAATTGCCGGAGCTGATGAAGGACTTTTCCTATATGCTAATAATAAATGGAAGTCGTTAAATTTAGATATTAAATATGATAACTACAATATTAAATTGAGGATTATTGGTACAAACATTATAGCGGGATTTGACGACGGAGTATATTTTTCGTCAGATATGGGAAACATTTGGTCTAAGATATATGATGATATTCCTTATTATGGTTATTTAAGTATGTTAGCTGTTTCCGATTCGAATATAATTATTGGTTGTGACGGAATGTGGAAATTAAATATAACGGATAATGAATTAGTGGATCTTGTGCCATCCGAGTTTACCCTTTACCAAAATTATCCTAATCCCTTTAACCCAAGCACAACAATTTCGTTTAATTTACCCTCAAATGCAAATGTAAGTTTAAAGATTTATGATGTATTGGGAAGGGAAGTAACTACCTTAGTAAACGAGGAATTACAAGCCGGCAGATATCAAAGAATTTGGAACGCCGTTAGTTTTGCCACCGGAGTTTATTTCTGTAATTTACAAGCCGGAAACTTTAGTGCAACAAAAAAATTGATATTAATCAAATAAGGATTTTATTTTGGTGTGCTTAGTTAATCTCTCTTTTTGTTTTTAAGCAGAAATCTTACTTCTCTTTGTGTAAAACTCTTTCCCTACACGGTCTATATGTTCTTTTAGGTCATTGTTTTTTAAGTTTTTGTAAACCGAAATATCAAAGGTGTAGGGTAAAAGTAATTCATCAAGTTCGTCATAAATGTTTTTTAATTCAGATAATGAAATATTATCTCCTAAAAGAACTAAATCAATATCTGAACCTTCTTTATAATTTCCTTTTGCTCGTGATCCATAAAGAACGGCTTTTGTTATTGAAGGGTAATTTGTTAATACCGAATGAATACAATTTATAACTTTTTCGCTTAACCCAAACATTTTATTCGTTTTCCGCTTTTCTTTTTAGTTCATAAAACGTATCTGTAAATTTAATAAAAGCAGGGTAAAAGTCATTTTTTATATTGGTAAATACGGATAAAGCGTAATCTTCATCATAAGTGTGTGATGTTAAATTTCTATCTTTTATCATTTCCATCCAAACTTCACCATCTTTTATTATTCCGGCCTTAAATGCAGCTCGCGTACTATCTTTTGAGCCTATTAGATTCGTTATTCCTTGTTCGGTAAGGAAGTCCTTAAGCACATTCCATGCCAATTCGTGTGTATATTCAAAACATTGAATTACCCCTTGTCTTTCAAGTTTTGAAAGTTCTCTTTTTTCGTTTTCTTTAAGTGCATCTTGCAATTGGGTAAAAGCTTTAATAAAGTTGGTAAATCTTTGTATCCAGCGTATTTCAAAATCCATTATTACTCCAATCTATTAAACTATCCTGATACACATTTAAAATATTTAGTAGTGTAAAATATGAATAATATTAGAACATAAGCAAGAATAAATGAAAATATCAATTTTAAACAATTATGTAAACTATTTAACGTAAAATACTTAAAAAACAACTTGCATATAATCCTATATAGTACTATTTTAAAATAAAAAATAATATTATTTAGGAGTTAATATGACTGATTTGGAAGTAATAAAACAAGGCAAAGAATTAATTGAAAAAGCAGATGCTGTTTTTTTAACTACAATTGATTTAAATGGATATCCTTCAACAAGGGGAATGCTTAATTTGCGAAACAAAAAACAATTTCCGGAATTAATTGGTTTTTTTGAAAAAGTTAAAGATACCGAATTATATTTTACTACCAATACTTCATCAAATAAAATTAAGGAAATACTTTTTGATCAAAATGTTTCGGCCTATTTTTGTGATGCAAACTCGTGGCATGGTATGATGTACCAAGGCAAAATTGAAATTGTAAAAGACAAAAATATAAAACATCTTATATGGCAGGAAAACTGGGATATGTATTATCCGGGTGGAAAAGATTCCGAAGATTATGCAATATTAAAATTGGAAGCAAAATTAATAAAAAGTTATTATCAATTTAAACAAAACTCCATAAAATTATGATAACCAAAAGGGAAGGCGGGTTTTTAGTTTCTAAAATTCATCAAATATCCGGCCGGATATTCTTCAAAAAATTAAAAACACAAAAAATTGATATAAATGCAGCGCAAGGCAGAATATTATTTGTTTTATGGAAACAGGATAATATTAAAATAAATGAATTGGCTAAACAAACTTCGTTAAGTAAAACAAGTTTAACCACCATGTTGGAAAGACTTGAAGTTATGGGGTATATTACAAAAAGGGAAGACCAAAAAGATAAACGAAGTACAATAATTTGTTTAACTGAAAAAAACAAGATCTTGGAAGAATTATACAAACAAGTTTCGGATGATATGACAAATCTCTATTATAAAGGATTTAATAATAGCGAAATTGAACAATTTGAAAGTTATTTAAAAAGAATTTTAGAAAATTTGGAAAATGAATAATTGTGTAAGTGATTATTAATATATATTTTATTTCCTGCAATTTACTATTATTGCACATTTAATTATCAAATCAGTACTTATTTTATTAATTGAGAAAATTAATGGAAACCTCGCTAAAATTTAAAACCGTTTACGATTATTTAGTAAATTTACCTGAAAACATAAGAGAAATTTTACAGATTTTACGTAATACTATTAAACAAACTGTACCGGAAGCAGAGGAATTAATTAGTTATAATATGCCGGCTTTTAGATATTATGGTATTTTAGTTTATTATGCAGTTCATAATAATCATATTGGATTTTATCCGGGAAGTTCTGTAACTAATTCGGTTTTTAAGGATGATTTATTAAATTATAAAACTTCAAAGGGGACAATTCAATTCGCTTTGGGAAAAGATTTGCCATTAGACTTAATAAAAAAAATAGTGTTATATAGGATGAATGAAAATATTGAAAAAACTAATAAAAAATTAAAAAGTAAAAAATAATATTACCGCCCTTATTTCATGTATAATTATTAATTAATAAAGCGGAAAACATTTTAAATTAATTATTTATTTAATCAATTTTCTTTGTATTTTTATGCTCGCTAATTGTTATACTTAACAGTAAATAATAAAATAGATTATTTGATTAATTTTTTAATGCGAAATTGATATGAAATATATTATAAATATTTTGTTGTTTTTAGCCGGTTATGTTCTTTTATATTCCGGATTGGTAAATGCTCAGGAAAACGGAAATACTTTACACAACAATATGATTTTTATTGAGGGTGGAAGTTTTTCAATGGGAGACGACAGTGGGAAAATTAACGAAAAACCACAGCATAATGTTACAGTTAAAAGTTTTTTCATGAGTAAATATGAAGTTACTGTTGAAGAATATGCCAAATTTGTAAAAGAAACCGCTTACAAAACAGATGCGGAAAAAATGGGGTGGAGTTATATTTACGATGGAAAGGGATGGCAAAAATCAAATGGTGTTAATTGGCGTTTTTCTGAAGATGGAAAACTTCGTAAAAGCACTGATCAAAATTATCCCGTAGTGCACGTAAGTTGGAATGACGCAAATGCTTATGCCAAATGGGCAAAATGCAGACTTCCAAGTGAGGCTGAATGGGAATTTGCTGCACGCGGTGGAAATAATAATAAACAATTTACATTTAGCGGCAGCAATACAATTGACGATGTTGCTTGGTATAGAGGTAATTCGGGTAATATGATACAATCGATTGGATTGAAACAACCTAACGAGCTTGGTTTGTACGACATGTGTGGCAATGTTTGGGAGTGGAGTAATGACTGGTACGATGAAAAATATTATGAAAGCGGTTTTAATGATAATCCCCAAGGACCAAATACAGGTAAATTTAGAGTTGTTAGAGGCGGATCGTGGTATTTTAGTGATGCAAATTGTAGTAACGCTTTTAGAAATTTTGCCGGAGAGGATAATCATAACCTAAATTTCGGATTTAGAGTAGCTAGTGATTATAACCGGAATGATGACCAAAAATTTATTATTGATGAAAAAGAAAAGCAGCCAACTATTATTGATACAGCAAATACCAATTTAACAAATATAGATTCAACAATTACCGATATTACAAATGCTGACACAACTATTACCGAAATTAAAAAAATTGAATATGTAGACGCACAAAACGCAAAAGATTATTATTTTTTAGGAAACGAAAAAGCTGATTTGCAGGACTATAAGGGAGCGATTATTTATTTTACAAAAGCAATTGAATTAGATAGTAATTTTGCTGTTGCTTATAAAGATCGCGGAATAGTAGAATCCATGTTAAAAGATTATGATGGTTCAATTGCGGATTATTCAAAGGCTATTGAACTTGATTCAACTATTACTACAGCCTATGCTTATAGGGGTAGTGATAAACATATTTTACTTGATTTTACAGGTGCTTTAGCTGATTATAATAAAGCTGTTGAACTTGATTCAACTTTTGCATTTGTATATTTCCAGCGGGGAGCTGTTAAGTATATGATACACGATGAAATAGGCGCATGTACTGATTGGAACATTGCCAAAGAATTGGGATTTAAAAAAGCTATTGAAATGATTAAGCAATATTGCAAACCTGAAGTTAGGGAATAAAAAAAAGTAAAAAAAATAAAAAAACATTTGCGTTGTTAAAAAAAATATCTTATCTTTACAAGACATTTTTGAAATGATGATGTAATACACGGGGGCTTAGCTCAGTTGGTTCAGAGCACCTGCCTTACAAGCAGGGGGTCATTGGTTCGAATCCATTAGCCCCCACCAGAAAAGAAACCTTACGAAAGTAAGGTTTTTTTGTTTTAAATAATTCTATTATATTTATATTTCCGTCAAGGTTTTATAAGTGCTCAGTTGGTTCAGAGCATCCCGACGAGTCGGGAGGGTCATTGGTTTCCCGATACATCGGGACCCCCACCAAGATTAAAGCCTTGCAGAATATGCAGGGCTTTTTTCATGTGTGCCCAGCATGTCCAATAACTAAGAGGTGCAAGTCCTCCACGAGACAAGGATAGTAACAATCGTTAGTCGAAGACAAGGGTGTCCACCGTGAGGTGGAATCTGAAAGAAGTCGGAGGCAAAGTCCCGGTTTGACGAACAGAAACTGCATATAAGGCGGGTACAAGTGGGTGAGTTTGCATTACAAAACAAAGCCCTATCACTATTCCGAACTTGTGAACGTAAATGCAGCAAATATATGGGATGAAAGTTATTGAACTTACCTGGGGAGATCTGTGGAAAAGTCTCGCCTTCACGTGACGGAAGTCAGATATAGAGATAAACTGCATAGCAATATGTAATTGACACCACAGAAGTCAGCAGAGGTCATAGTACTCTGATAAAACGGAGGAAGGACTGAACGTTAAACGGTTGAAAGACAAGGAAGATTTACCGGAGAAGTAAAGAAAGCAGAAAGTCTTTTTTTTTTAAAGAAGAGCTGTCATACAGAGGATAAGAAGTCAACTGAAAGTAAAAGTATGAAGCAGCCGAATTATCCGGTGCAACACCAAGAGAACAACCAGCCGTATCAAATTACAAGGGAAAATAAATAATGCTTGAAGAAATATTTGGCAAAGAAAACATGGACAAAGCTTATAAGCGGGTAACTTCAAACAAAGGAGCCTGTGGTATAGATGGAATGACAGTAGAAGAACTGCTTCCATATATGCAAAAGAATTGGACAGAAATTAAAGCAAAATTGATAGCAGGTAAATATAACCCTTGTGCAGGAAGAGAAGTAGAAATACCAAAACCCAATGGAGGGATTCGGAAATTAGGAATTCCAACAGTAATTGACCGATTGATTCAACAAGCGATAGCCCAAAAACTAAATCAGCTCTATGACGATAGTTTCTCAGAGTATAGTTACGGATTTCGCCCAAAACGTTCAGCACACCAAGCAGTTCGTCAGGCAGAAATATATGTAAACGAGAAAAATATTTATGTAGTGGAATTAGACTTAGAAAGTTTCTTTGACAAAGTAAATCACGATAGACTTATGCAACAATTAAGCCGAATGATAGAAGATAAACGATTACTAAAACTAATACGTAAATTTCTAACAAAAGGTATAATGATAGACGGAATAGAAAACCGGAAAACCGAAGGTACACCTCAAGGAAGTCCGTTAAGTCCAATTCTGTCCAATATAGTCTTAGATGAACTTGATAAGGAACTTGAAAAGAGAGGACATAAGTTTGTAAGGTATGCCGATGATTGCAGTATATATGTCAAGAGCAATAAAGCAGCCGAACGAGTCAAGGAAAGCATAACGATGTATATTGAGAAGAAACTCAAACTAAAAGTAAACCGAGAGAAAAGCCAAATAAATCTTGCAAGTAAAAGCAACTTATTGGGGTTCTCATTTTACTGAATGAGAGGAAAATATCGAATACGATTGGGGAAGAAAGCGCAAAAGAAAATCAAGGAAGGGATTAAAGAGCAAACGCAAAGAAAGCGAAGTATAAGGCTTGAAGAAAGAATCCGACTATTGAATGCTAAAATACAAGGATGGATAAACTACTTTGCCATAGCAGACTGTAAGGGTTTTCTTAAGACCTTAGACGAACAAATCCGAACCCGATTACGGATGTGCATTTGGAAAAGTTGGAAGACGGTGCGCAATCGAAATAGACAACTACAAATTCTTGGAATGAAGGACTGGCAAGCTCACCTAAATTCAAACACAAGGAAAAGTTACAGTCGAACAGCGCATTCAGGTATATTATCCAAAACGTTAACCAACGAATACTTTAATACCATAGGTCTAAAGGAAATGAGTACTTTATATCTAAAATGGCATGTTTAACGAACCGCCGTATGCCGAACGGCACGTACGGTGGTGTGAGAGGACGGCATGGAAACTAATTCCATGCCTCCTACTCGATTTTAAATAGGACTAAGTTTTTTAGGGGATTTTATGTTTTATACTTACATTATTTATTCAAAAACGCTTGATAAATACTACATTGGCAGTACAGAAAATATCGAGGACAGACTTGTTCGTCATAATCGTGGTAGTTCAAAATATACTTCAAAGGCTAAAGATTGGATTTTAGTATATTCAGAAAAATTCGATACTAAATCCGCGGCAATAAAACGAGAATACGAAATAAAAAGGCAAAAAAGTCGAAAATACATAGAAAGTTTAATAAATAAATAAGTGCTCAGTTGGTACAGAGCATCCCGATCTATCGGGAGGGTCATTGGTTCGAATCCATTAGCCCCCACCAAAGATAAAGCCGTAATTCCTAAAGAGTTACGGCTTTTGACTTTTAAAGATGTTTCCTCATCTGGTTACGTTTTGGCTACGTTTAATCTTCTAAGGTTTGTAGATAAATTTGCGTTGTTGAAGGGTTCTGATGACCTAAATATGTCATTATCTCAAACAATGGAACCCCTGCCTTTGAAAGCTTTGAAGCATAGCGATGTCTTAAGCTGTGGAATCCCCATATTTTCATATTATTCTTTCTTAAAGTCCTATCTAAAAATTTAGGAGTTTCGTTCCAATCCGGGAAAACCCGACCATAACCCTTTTTTCCTTTTAGACAATTTGGAACTGGAATCTTGCGAGGTAGTCTATCACTATTCTTTGATTTATTTGTATAAAGGATTATGTAGTTTTCCTTTATATCTGAATAGTTTAAACATATCGCTTCGTTTATTCTTGCCCCAGTTTCCATTAGAAAGTTTATTAAGAATTTTTGACTTTGTCAATAACACTTTGATTGGCTAATCCACCAGATTACCGAGTGACCGAATAATCGAGTGTTATTGATTGGCAAATATAACTGTTATCTAAAGGTATTATAGCACATTTAAAAATCGTGTCAATAGTTCTATTATTTGTGATTTTATTTGTTTATATTAATTTAATTAAACATAAAGTTTTATTTGGAGTATTGGAAAATGAAAAAGTTAACAACTATTTTCATAACAATATTATTGTTAATTTCGGCTCCAATTTGGGGCCAAGGGACACCACCAGAGTTGAATAAGGTATATTTGGTAAATAACGACCCAGGTAGCTTTTACTCGCTGTCAGTAAACGATAAAGATTATTTTGCTGTAACCATCAAAATGGGCAATCATCCAGATAGCGTTAGTTTTACCCACTTTAATAACGGCTATTTAAATTGGGACAGCACCATTGTAGATAATGCATCAACTACAGTAAATAATCTGTCAAACAGTAGCGTAATAAACCAGTTTATATTTACAGTTCACGACACAATTTTTCAATATGTAGAAGATAATGCATACAGCGGACATTTAGTAAAAAGTGTTAAAGCCCCTTCTCTCTACGGTGGACCTTTAACTATCTACAGAAATAATGGTGATTACTATGTCTGTGATGTTGACTATTATAACAGACATAGTAAGGTCATGGTGTATAATACCAATCTCGAATTGTATACCTCGTTTGAGGTAAACAAAAATATTAGTTATGCAGATATTGATAATGATGGCAATATCTATATAACCAGCCATTCTCAAACAGGGGGAATATACACCAATGCTTTTGTTGATTTATTGAAATATAATATAGCCGGACAAGAGTTATGGTCAAAACATTTTCCTGATAATTTATCCGGGAGAGTAAAGGTCATGGAAAGTGAGGATATTGTGTATTATGCAGGTTCTAACCCAGCAACGCTATGCTTTGAAATAAAAGCTTTTAGTTGCTCTGGCGAAGAAAAATGGCAAACGGAATGGCACAATGATGCATATCCGAGCTCCACTATTACGATGTATACCTTAAAGGATGTCGCTATCATGCCATTTGGATGCATATTAGTTGGCTCAACAACCAAAGCAGGACAATCTAATATAAATCCTAACGAGGTTGTCCCAACAGCTATTGGTATCTCAAGCAGCGGTGAGAATATATGGTCGTATCGTGAAAATTGCAATGGACTATATTTCCACGCTAAATGGGATAAGGATCAGTATTTGATACTAAGCGGACAAATCAACGGGCTCGGAACATCGGGCATGGTAATCATGAAATATAAAATTCCTGACATTACGAACTGGGTGGAAGACAATGAAAAACCTGAAAACTTTTCATTGTCCCAAAACTATCCGAATCCTTTTAACCCCTCAACAACGATTAACTTTACAATACCGGTTTTAGGAAATGTAACAATAAAAGTTTATGATGTTTTAGGAAAAGAAGTAACTACGTTAGTAGATGAAGAATTAAATTCCGGTACATATCAGAAACAATGGAATGCCTCTGGTTTATCCAGCGGAATTTATTTTTATCAACTAAGAACTAATGAATTTGTAAAAACAAATAAAATGATGGTATTAAAATAATATTGGACTTGATTAAATCTGGTTACGTTTTGGCTACGAAATATAGTCAAAACATTAGAAAATGTTCCAAAAATATCCACAATGTACTTAGGGCTAAACCATTATAAAATATATAATTTATGGCGTTATAAACTTTTACAAAAGTGTCTTTTAATACCCTTGCAAGCAGGGGGTCATCTCCCAATACTGGGAGATAAATTGGTTCGAATCCATTAGCCCCCACAAGAAAAGAAGCCTTGCAGATTATGCTGGGCTTTTTTCGTACAAAACAGCTTAATCAAATCTAAAAGTACACCCAATTATTAAATTATTGTATAAAAGCAACGCCAAAACTATGCCAGCCACTAGTGTAATAGTGTTCCCATCATTTTGAATTTTGCAATTAATATATTTTAGGGTAAAATGTGTATTAGTATTAATAGTTGGATAGGTTGATATGATATTCCTGTTTAAAATACCTTAAAATTTTGATAAATTTAATATTTAGTTGCTAAAATAATTTAATATTTATAATTTGCAAAAAGAGAATTTGTTTAATAAAGTCCGGAATTTATAGTCGTTTTTTTATTAACTATGTGAATAAATTAATTCAATGTTTTTTGAAAAACCTCACATTGAATTATTATTAATCTTAGAAGTTTAGAAAGCTGCATTATATTGACGACTTTATAAAATAAAAATATAGTTGTTTGATATTTTTGTACAATAATGCAATTGTTTAAAAATAAACTTTTGGAGGTCTTGTGAAAAAATATTGTCTACTTTTTCTATTTTTAATTACTATTTCCTTAAATGCTCAAACTTTTTTGAACGTTTCGTATAATAATAGTGACGATCCCAATAGCACTAATTTAAGTTTGATACAAAAAATAACATTTAGCGGCACTGATATTAATTTTTTACTAACAGATGCTTCAACTCAAACAAAAGCACTTTCCACAATAAATAAAATTACGTTTAGTTCAACCGACGGAGGGACTCCGTTACCTGTTGAATTAATAAGTTTTAGTGCAACCATATATGGTGAAGAAGTAATACTCAATTGGAGTACCGCTATTGAAGTAAATAATTATGGCTTTGAAGTTGAAAGAGCAAATGTGGATGAACAGTTTGAAAAGGTTGGTTTTGTAAAAGGCGGGGGAAACAGTAATTCACCTAATAATTATTCTTTTACAGATAGACCAAATAACGGAACACAATTTAATTATCGCCTAAAACAAATTGATAATGACGGAAAATATCAATACAGCAATATTGTAGAAGTAACCATTGGAATACCAACACAATATAATTTAAAACAAAATTATCCAAATCCTTTTAACCCCGCAACAAAAATTGTTTATATCTTGCCAAAGGATGGATTGGTTACCTTAAAAATTTATGATATTTTGGGAAATGAAATAGCTAAGCTTGTAAATGAAAACCAAAAAGCAGGAAGTTATGAAATAATTTTTGACGGAAACAAATTAACCAGCGGTGTTTATATATGCAAAATTAACGCAGGTAATTATACAAGTTCCATTAAAATGTTATTAATGAAATAAAAAGGAATTAAAAATGAAAAAAATATTATTTACTATTTTGTTTTTATTCAGCAGCAATTTAATTTTTACCCAAACAATGGTTGTAAAAAAGGTTGACGGGACTTATATTTATATTGGCATAGATACCATTGTTGAATTAGTCTTTAATGGCCCATGCCCCGGAACTCCAACAGTAGATTATGCAGGTAAAACTTACAACACAGTTCAGATAGGAAGTCAATGTTGGTTTAAAGAAAACCTTAATGTTGGAACTATGATAAATAGTTCAAACGGTGGAACAAATAGTGATGGAAACCAAACAAATAACAGCACAATTGAAAAATATTGTTATGGCAATGACGAAGCAAATTGTACCACTTATGGTGGATTGTACCAATGGGCTGAAGCTGTACAATACAAAAATGGAGCGACAAACAGCACATCACCATCACCTCCTTTTTACGAAAATGTACAAGGCATTTGCCCAAGTGGATGGCATATACCAACAAAAGCAGAATTTGAGACATTAAAAGCATCATCAATAGTTAACAACAACAGTAATACATTAAAAGCAGTTGGTCAAGGTACAGGTTCAGGGGCAGGGACAAACACAAGTGGTTTTTCTGCATTGCTTGCCGGCTGTCGCAGCTACACTAGTGCCTTCCTTACTTTAGGTGATTACGCGTATTTTTGGAGTTCCACGGAGTACGGTGGTCCACTTTACGCACATTTCCTACGCCTGGAACCTTCAGTTAGTAGTCTCCCCATCTACGATACCACTAAGGATTTTGGTCTTAGTGTTAGGTGTATCAAAAATTAAGACTACTTATTAATTTGTATTTCTCTGCATAAATGCGGGGATCGATTATTACAGCCGTCTGCGATGGGCGGCTTTTTTTAAGGGTATGCAAAAATTTTCAAATAAAAAAATAATTTATAGACCTGCCAGTATGTAGCTCGAATGGCGGGGTAGGTTACGAAACATAAACCGGTAAAAACTAGTTTGGTTTTCTTTTATACCGCCGATATTTTAGTATTTAATTATAACAGTGGTAGTTGGATAACTACTCAATACATCGATCACCCTCAACAATCTATATATAGATTATACCTCTTTTCACAATAACAAGCTACATCGGACGAGACCTCATAACCCAACATTACTATCAAAATATTTGCCCATGTATTGCGTCCGTGTAGGCTAAAAATATTTTTTAATCATCGGAGGAAGGGCATCTCCTAATTCCGGGAGATAAATCTCCCAAATAACGGGAGATAAACTGGATATCGAATCCATTAGCCCCACTAAGATTAACGCCTTGCATATTTTCAAGGCTTTTTTTAGTAAACGGCCCAATATAACACACTTACACAACCAATTATTAATTTATTTCGTAACAGCTATGCCATAAACTATGTCTGAAAGAAAGGTAATAACGTTCCGATCCTTTTGAATTTTGCATTTACTATATGTATGGGCAAAGTGTGTTAGAACTTTTACAGTTGGGTAGGAGAAGCTGCTGCTTCTCTTTAGGTAAAATACAATTCATAACTAAACTTTTATATTACAAATACGATAATAGTAATTGATATTCATATAAAAGATTAATATTAAATAATGAAAGCAGGTTTATATAAAAACATTATGAAACTTAACACAATACTATAATAATAGGATGATATGAAAAAAGTATTAATTTTAATTACGTTTATAATTTTTGCCAATATTACTTCTTTTGGTCAAATTGGCGGATATGCACTTAAGTTTGACGGAACAGATGATTATGTTAATTGCGGAGATATTGCAGCAACAAAGATAACAAATAACCTAACAATTTCTGTTTGGGTTAAACCGGTAACATCTTCTAACTATAGTTGGATTGATATTTTAACTAACCATTGGATGGTAAATCAATCTGGTATTATTATTGCAATTAATGCTTCAACAGGCCAACTACATTATGCTATGCATACAAATATTGGTTATATAGTACGCGATCCAGCCGCTTACCTTTTTGACGATAAATGGCATCATGTTACAATAACTTATGCATCTGGTACCATTTTAACATACTTAGATGGTGTTTTAATAGACACCTACAACTCCGGTACTTCTACAATTACATATTCCGGTACTTACCCCGTATGGATAGGAAGAGACAGCGGCTACCAAGGTGAATTCATTAAAGGATTAATTGACGAAGTTCAAATTTGGTCCGTTGTAAGAACTGAAGCAGAAATTAAATCAACAATGTATAAAGAACTTAGCGGAAGCGAAACAGGTCTTGTGTTATATTATGATATGAATAGTACCAGCGGAACAACTTTAAATAATAAAGCATCAGGTGGATCGTACAGCGGAACATTGATGAATGGTACCGCTTGGGTAACATCCGGTTGTTTAGCAGGCCCGCGTAATGCCTTGGATTTTGACGGAATCAATGACTTAACAGGTGATTATATAAGTTTTGCTGCTTCACCCGTATATGATAATTCTACCTTAACAATTGAAGCATGGATAAAATCTACAAGTAATTTTCCGGAACGGGAAATAGTTTCTTGGGGAAATACAGGAACAGATGCTGTAGTTGAATTTAGAATGCAGGAAGGAAAATTACAGTTTGGAATAGACCCTAAAAATAATCTGTCTGATTGGGATGCGGTTATTGGAAGCACTAATATTAATACGGGAAATTGGACACATGTTGCTGTTGTAAAAAGCGGAACGAGTGTAAAGTTGTATGTTAATGGGATTGAAGACGGTTCAAAAACAATTGTCAAAGTACCAACGGTTAATCAGTTTACTATTGGTACAATGCGTCAAAAAGGTGTGCCTTTCTTTAGTACTTGGACAAATAAATATTATTATTTCCCCGGACAAATTGACGAAGTGCGAATTTGGAATAGTGTAAGGACTACAGCAGAAATTCGCGAAAGCATGATGAAAACACTTTTAGGAAACGAAACCGGACTTGTTGCTTATTACCGTTTTGATCAATATGACGGATCAATATTATATGACTTAACAAGCAACCATTATGACGGGACATTAACTAATATGGACGCTGCAACCGACTGGGTATCATCAAATGCATTTAACACTTGGATTGGCGGGGAGAGTACTACATGGGGAACCGCAGCAAACTGGAGTAGCGGAACTATACCCGGAGCAACCGATAATGTTGGGTTATATAAATGGGTTTTGGGTAGTGAAGCAACTATCAGTTCAAGCTCAACAGTTAATAACCTGTTGTTTTCAAGTACCTCAAGCCCAACTTTGGATAATATTTCCGTAAACGGAAATTTGATTTTGGAAAAGAATTTAGACCTTAATGGAAAAATAATTACACTTGGAAGCATCGGGTATTTGTCCGAAGGCAGTTATAGACTTTATGGGACAAGCGGCACAATTACTACAACGCGAAACTTGGATATTCTTTCAAATGAAAATATTGCTGGTTTGGGCGCTGTAATAAGTAGTGGTAGAAAAACATATACGGTAACAGGGGCAGGAAGCAATATTGTAGACGGAGTTTATGAATACTATGACATCTATAATGGGAAAAATAGATATAAAAATGGCGATTTTTATATAGCCTATGAATTCGGGATGTGGAGCATACTTGATGAGTCTTTGCAATATTATTATAGTTCGGGATCCGAAAATGAAGACCCGCCAACCGATGGTTGGGAGATATTTATGGGGATGGAGCCGGTCCCCACTTTAACTTTAGGTGCAACTCAAACGATGGGTAATACCACAATTACCCGCGGACATGTATCGCAAACATATTCCGGAACTAATAGTATTAATAGATATTATGAAATTAATCCTGCAAATAATGTAAACTTAAATGCAAAGCTTGTTTTCAATTATCTTAATGATGAGTTAAACGGAATAACAGAAAACAATTTAGTATTATTCAAACAAACCAATCCGGATGTTTGGGTAGCGCAAAGTAGTACATTAGATGCGGTAAATAATACATTAACTTTGGAAGGTATTTCTTCTTTTTCAAAATGGACAGCTGCCGATAATTCGGCATTTCCGGTTGAGTTAACATCCTTAACCGCTAGTTATACAAAAAACAATGTAATGTTAAAATGGCTAACAGCAACGGAGATAAACAATTACGGATTTGAGATACAAAAATCAGAAAACGGAGAAGAATTTACAAAAATAGGATTTGTGGAAGGACACGGAAATAGTAACTCTACCAATGTGTATACATTTATTGACAATAATGTTTCACCGGGTAATTATTTTTATCGTCTCAAGCAATTAGATAACAATGGTAATTTTAGTGTTTCTGAACGGATAGCGGTCGAAATACCTTTCCTACCGAAGGAATTTGCTTTATACCAAAACTACCCAAATCCGTTTAATCCGGTTACAAAAATAAAATATTCAATTCCCGTTGAAGGATTAGTTAATATAGCCATATTTAATATGCTTGGCGAAAAAGTAATGCAGCTTGTAAATACTAATACAAAAGCAGGGAATTATGAAATAGATTTTAATGGTTCTACGTTTTCCAGCGGAGTTTATTTCTACAAAATTGAGTCAGGAAATTTTGTTAATGTGAAAAAAATGATTTTGATGAAATAGTGTCAATTCAAAAAGCCGCTCATTATTGGGTGGCTTTTTTACTTTGATACCATAGTAAAAATTTTCAAAAAAAATAATTTATAAACCTTCCAGTTCCTAGCCTAAATGGCGGATAGTGTAGAGAACCTAAGCTTACAAAAAAGTGTTGTGTAAAGTATTTTTTGACTTAAATAGTTGGCAAATTAACAATACGGTTAGATAGAGGTAACTGTTGCATTATTTAGGTGTTTTTTTGCAACTCAATTTTAACTAAACATTATTATTACAAATACGATAATACTATTGATTCTGCAAATTTAAGCTAATATAAAACAAAAAAAGCAATTTTGAATAAATAATGTTGTAAAACATGACACTTCTTTGCACTATTTGGAGACAAAATGAAAATTTTATTTATATTTTATCTGTTTATATTTACTGTTTCAATAAATGCTCAAACTTTTTTAAATGTTACGTATAATAGTAGTTCGCTTAATAGTACAAATTTGAGCTTAATCCAAAAAATAACATTTAGTGGAACTAATATTAACTTTTTACTTACTGATGCCTCAACCCAAACAAAAGAACTTTCCACAATTAATAAAATTACATTTAGTTCAACTGACGGCGGCACTCCTTTACCTGTTGAATTAATAAATTTTAATGCTGCAATCAATGGCAACGAAATAATTTTATTTTGGGCTACTGCTATTGAAGTAAATAATTATGGATTTGAAGTTGAAAGAGCAGAAGAGACAGAACATTTTGAAAAGATTGGTTTTGTTGAAGGCGCGGGAAATAGTAATTCACCTAAAAATTATTCATTTACTGACATACCAAATGAAGTCATAAAATTAATATACCGCCTAAAACAAATTGATAATGACGGAAAATATCAATACAGCGATATTGTAGAAGTAACCCTTGGAATCCCTACGCAATATGAAATAAAGCAAAACTATCCCAATCCGTTTAACCCCTCAACAAAAATTATTTATAACATACCAAGTGATGGATTAGTTAAACTAAAAGTTTATGATATTTTAGGAAAAGAAGTAGCTAACCTTGTAAATGAAAACCATAAAGCCGGAAGTTATGAAATAAATTTTGACGGAAGCAAATTAGCCAGCGGTTTTTATATATGCAAATTGAATTGCGGTAAATATACAAATTCTATTAAAATGTTATTATTGAAATAAATGGATTATAAGATGAAAAAAATAATATTTATTATTTTGTTGTTATTTAGCGGTGCAACAATTTTTGCACAATCAGTGGTTGTAAAAAAAGCTGACGGTAGTTATGAGGAAATTGCAATAACCAATTCAGTAGAGTTTACTTTTATTCATCCTTGCCCCGGTATTCCTACTATAACAGATTCGCGTGATAACAAAATCTACAAAACAGTTCAGATAGGAAACCAATGCTGGCTAAAAGAAAACCTTAATGTTGGAACAATGATAAATAATTTAACCGGTTGAACAAATAGCGATGGAAACCAAACAAATAACAGTACAATAGAAAAATATTTTTATGGTAATAATGAAGCAGATTGTACCACTAACGGTGGTTTATACCAATGGGCTGAAGATGTTCAATACCAAAACGGGGCAACAAATACAACAATTCCTTCTCCGTCTTTTACAGACAATATTCAAGGCATTTGCCCAATCGACTGGCATATACCAACAATCGCAGAATTTAGTATATTAAAAAATGCGTTTAGTTCGTTTAACGCTTTGATTGCAGCAGGAAGTGGAGCCGGCACAAATACAAGTGGTTTCTCTGCGTTGCTTGCCGGTGTTCGCGGTTACTATGGTCCTTTCTATAATTTAGGTATAGCCGCTTACTTTTGGAGTTCCACTAATAATAATGAATTTGCGGACTTTTTCAGTAACCATGCAAGCGGTAATGACGTTAAGGTAACCGGTTTTAGTGTAAGGTGCTTAAAAGATTAGGTGTGCCCAGAGGCACACGTCAGGGGCTGTGGCACACAGTCCGTTGTATCTGGCGTGTGAACTATAGATAAGATGTGCACGGGTAAATAGCCAAAAATTTATTTACAAATGATCCACTCCAACCAAATAAAGGTTATATAAATCAGATTAAACAGTTTATAATAGGTTTTTTTATTATCAGTTAAAGCATATTCATTTTTTTTACCCTCGGGGAGGATTGGCAAAAACTTTCTTTAAAAATAATTATTTTTAAACCTATTTAAGCCTAAACTATTTTATATAAAATACGATAATCTTATTACTGTTCTAAAAATTACATTTGACATATAATAAAATCAACTGTAATCCATTTTTATTTGTTACTTTTTTCAATTCAAATAATTTGTATTTGGTAGTGAATAACCTCATTTAATTATTTTATCATTTAATTGATAATTAACTTTTAGGAACCAACATGAAAAAAAAATTACCACTAATAATAATATTTTTAAGTTGTTTTATTTATTCTAAAATTTTTTCACAAGGTGCCGTAGCACCTTCAGCCGGCGAAGGTACGTCTGGCAGTCCTTATGAAATTGCGACATGGCAAAATTTATACTGGATTTCCGCTTCTGATGCTTTAGTGCCTACTCCAAATCAGGCAACAAGGTGGGCAGCTTATTATAAGCAAACCGCTGATATAAATTTTGCGGATGCATCCCCGGCAATTACCACTTGGGATGTTAACAAAGGATGGACACCAATTGGAAATGTTTACCCTCAACCAGCATTTACTGGCAATTATAACGGACAGGGTTTTACAATTTCTAATTTGTATATTAATCGTTCAATAACTGATTATCTAAGTTTATTCGGTTATTTAATTGGTGGAACAATTAAAAATGTTGGTCTTGTTAATGTAACAATAACAGGGCGTGATTATGTTGGTGGATTGGTTGGAGTCGTTTCAAGTGGAAGCGTTATTAACTGTTATGCAACCGGAAGTGTTGGTGGACGAAACAACTTAGGTGGATTGGTTGGTTACGCAAGTTCTGGCACTATTACCAATTGCTACTCTTTGGGAACTTTAAGTGGTACCAGTTATGTTGGCGGATTAGTTGGATATTTTACTTTAGGAACACTAGCAACTTCATATTCATCTAAAACCGTAAACGCAACAGGGTTTAATGTTGGCGGACTGGTTGGATATAATAATGGAACAATAAACAATTCCTATGCAATAGGTGGAGTTAGTAGTACTTCTAATACTGTTGGTGGACTTGTTGGAAGCAATAATAAATTTATCAATAAATGTTACTCCACAGGCAGTGTATCGGGTAATGCTTCTTTTGGCGGACTCGTTGGAGCGAATTCTAATCTTGTTGGCACTACTAATTGTTTTTGGGACATAACCACGTCAGGACTAGGAACAAGTAATGGTGGAACCGGTAAACTCACTTCTGAAATGAAGGACGTTAACACGTTCTTTAATGCAGGATGGGATATAACTATTTGGAATATTGGAGACGGAATAAATTCAGGATATCCTTATTTGGATTGGCAAAATTCGGGTGGAACACCGTTACCCGTAGAAATAGTAACATTTTCGGCTGCTGTTACCGGTTCAATTGTTAGGTTAAATTGGACTGCCGTTATGGAAATAAACAATTATGGTTTTGAAGTTGAAAGAACTGAAGCTACAAATGTAAAATGGAATAAAATTGCCTTTGTAATAGGGGCAGGTAACAGTACTTCAACAAAGGAATATAATTTTACGGATAATTTTGTAATTCCCGGAAAATATCTATATAGATTAAAACAGGTTGATAACAATGGACAATTTGAGTACAGCAACGAAATTGAAATAGAGATAGGATTACCGGAAATATTTGTTTTGTCGCAGAATTATCCCAATCCGTTTAATCCTTCTACAACTATAAAATATTCTATCCCGGCTTCAAACTTCGTTACCTTAAAAGTTTATGATGTTTTGGGTAATGAAGTATCTAATTTGGTTAATGAATATAAAAATGCAGGATCTTATGAAGTGAATTTTGACGGTTCACAACTTTCATCAGGAACTTATTTTTATAAACTTGAATCCGGTGCTTTCAGCCAAACGAAAAAGCTGCAATTATTAAAATAAAATAATATAAATAATCTGTTCCCTATGTGTGCATATCCAAACGGAAATAATAAGCATACTGATCAATCATAATTAGTCTTGGATCTATTTATTATCTACAAAGATTAAAGCCTTGATATTCTGCAAGGCTTTTTTCGCTTTAAATATAATTATTTATTACACAATTTATAACTAAACAATTTGTTTTGAAATTCGATAATATTACTGATTTATTATATTTATACCCAAACAAAAACAAACAAAATAATGACAAAATAATGAACCAAACAACTCCTGAATTACTTTTTAACTCTGTACTCAACATTAATTATGATGAAAGATTTATTCCAATTGCTCAAGCATTTGTGGAGCGATTAACGGAATTGGCAGGTGGAAACGAAAAAGAAATTTATCAATTAAGTTTAGTACTAGAAGAATCATTGATTTTTATAATTAATAAATATTTTGATAATAATTGCAAACAACATACTGAAATTTCATATAATTTATTATTAAATAATCTAATTGAAATTGAATTAACCAATATTGGACCTCCAATTCAAATTGATAAAATACCAAAGTTTGATATTGAGGACGAAAATACAGATGATGGTTTATGGTTCCAAATGGCCAAACAATTGGTAAACAAATTTGAATTTATTAATAAATTAAACAAAGGATGGGTGATTAAAATTTCAAAGGAAATTCCTTTTGTTTCTTTTATGGAAAAATCTACAATTAAAAATGACGAAAAAAACGCGGAAATTTTAGGCGAAATAATTACTCGTCCTGCCGTACCGGAGGATGCAGCGGCACTGGTTGATTTAGCATACATGACTTATAGATATTCTTATTGTTTGCCATCATATTATGATTCCAATAATCTAAAGAACCTCATTGAAAATCATAAATTTGATATTATTGTAGCAGAAATGAATAATAAAATAATTGGTTCGTTAAGTGTAAAATACTATGGTCACAATTCAGTTTTTGGTGAATTGGGCAGCGCAATGGTCAATCCTTCTTATCGTAGAACTCCGACTTTGTTATTGTTAATAAGAGCTATTTCTATTTATCATAAAGACAATCCTCAAAATAAAGATTTTTTTGCAAGCTATCTAACCACAACACATATTATATCGCAACGTGGAACTGCAAAAGTTAATTATGGCTACAAACCATTATTATTTCTTCTAAATATTTGGAAACGCCCGTCTTATGTTGGTATTGATGAAACAAATGATTCTCCCGAATCAGGTTTAGTGGTCTATTATTTTCATAAAAAATTAACGGCAAATAAAATTTTTGTTAATAATAAAGATAGTGATTTAATAAAAGAATTAATTTCTAACACAAATAATGAAATCGAAATTTCATCCGAAACTAAAATCCCGGAAGCGGAAAATTCTGAGATATTTTTAAAAAAAATCGAATCAATTGGAAGTAACATTTTATCGGTTGATGATTTTGGCATTAATTGGGATTTGGATATTCGCAAAGAATTATTAAATCTAACTACATCAAATGTTAAGACTGTTATTGTAAATGTTTCCACCGCTAAACCACTACCCTTTAATTTTGAAGAGAAATTAACCAATTTAAATTTGATATTTTCTGGATTATTTATCAATTCACTTGATGATATAAGATTATGTTATATCTTGACCACAGAAAAAGTAGATTTTGATATTATTAAGCTGGATAGTCTTATTTCTCAAAAGCTTTTAGCGCATATTAAAGAACAATATAAAAGATTATAGAAAATTAGAAATTACTGTAATTAATTAATAAGTATATGATAATTAAGAATATGAAGTACCTGAACTTTGTAAATGCTAACCAAAAAGCCGGTAGTTATGAAACAAACTTTGACGGAAGTAAATTAGCCAGCGGAATTTATGTATGTAAAATGAAAGCCGGTAATTATACAAATTCCATAAAAATGTTATTATTAAAATAAAGGAATTAAAAATGAAAAAAATATTATTTATAATTTTATTGTTATCATGAGGTCATTTAGTTTTTGCACAACCATATACTTTGGTTGCAAAAACATCTGATGGAAGTTATACGGAAATTAATATAACCGATGCAGTTGTGTTCACATTCTATTCTGCATGTCCGGGGACACCGACTGTCTATATTGACTATGAAACATACCAAACTGTTCAGATAGGCGAACAATGTTGGTTAAAAAAAAATCTCAATGTAGGGACAAAGATAAACGGTACCCATCAACAAACAAATAACAACATAATAGAAAAATATTGTTACTCTGATAACGATGCTAATTGCAACACTTACGGCGGTTTGTACCAATGGGCTGAAGCAGTTAAATACCACAACGGTGCTACAAATACTTCATCACCTTATCTTGCATTTTCGGGACATGTACAAGGTATTTGTCCAACCGGATGGCATATACCAACAGATGAAGAAATTATGACATTATTGCAATTCGTGTACTGGGACGCTAATGCACTAAAAGCAATAATACCGGGATCAAATGGCACCAACACTAGTGGATTTTCTATGTTACTAGCCGGTTATCATGACCTTCAAGGTTATTACAATTTTTTAGGTTCCTATTTTTGCATTTGGACATCTAGGGAAACCGACGCAACAAACGCGGGTTATTTTTTTTTCAGTCTGGATAGTACTTCAGCTGGTGGAGGTATAAACAAGCACTTCGGGCACAGTGTCAGGTGCTTAAAAGATTAGGTAAAAACAATTATCCCAAATTGTAGCGATTGGGCTTATTTTTTAGCCTGCGGTTTTTATATAAACAAAATTAATTCATGTAATTATACAAATTTTATAAACTGTAATTATTGAAATTAAAAGGTGTAACATGAAAAAAATAGTATTTATAATTTTGTTATTAATAAGCAGTTCTTCAATTTTTGCACAAACTTATAATATGAAAATTAAACAAGGTACAGGTACAACATATACCGCAACGGGGAATGTTGATGAGGTTACATTTGTTGATATTGAAACAACCCCTTTTGTTTGCGGGGGTGTAATCCTATATGGTGGCGATACATACCATACAGTTTTAATCGGTGCAAAATGTTGGTTTCAGGAAAACCTTAATGTAGGCACAAGAGTAAACGCCAACACTGAACAAACAAATAACAGTTCAATAGAAAAATATTGTTATAGTGATTTTGATGCAAACTGTACAACGTACGGAGGCTTATACCAATGGGGCGAAGCTGTGCAATACCAAAACGGAGCTACAAACACTTCCTCACCATCACCTGCATTTACCGGAAATTTACAAGGTATTTGCCCGGCGGGATGGCATATACCAACACAAGCAGAGATTCAAATAATAGACTATTGTAGTGGCACGTAATATTTAATTAGTTAAATATTTTATATTTCCCATCATTAATTGCTTTGACAATAAACAAATAATGTGTTAGTTTACAAATACTGGATTGTTAATGCTATTTTTTGTATTTAAGTCTATTATTGTATTAACAAATAAATGAAGGGGCTAATGAAAAATTTGATTCTTGTAATAATATCTACATTTTTGTTGTCATACATTACATATGCACAACATTTAACAAATAATAATAAATTTAGGGATTTACAAACATCTAAAGAAAATGCTAAATTTACATTTTATAAACCAACAACAGCTTTATTAGACAACGGTCAAACGCGGTATACATACAGTTATGATTCTAATGGGAATATACTAACTGAATTAGTAAGTACTTGGAATTCTTCTGCTTGGATGGATTATACTCGAGTTAATTATACTTATGATACACAAAATAATTTAATAACTGAATTCTCCGAATTATGGTCAAATACAAAGTGGGTTAATGCCGGCCGGCATACTTATACCTATGATTCTCAGGGGAATAAGATGACTGATCTTTATGAATTTTGGGCCACCAATGCTTGGGTTAATTTTTCGAAGTTTAGTTACACTTACGATATTCAAGGATGTTTGATGAAGGATCTTTACGAAAGATGGGTAATTGCAGCATGGAAAAATGTTTATTGTGATACATGTACTTACGACTCAAATGGAAATGAATTAATTAGATTAAAAAAAAGTTGGTCTAACTTGAATACTTGGATTGATAGTGAACGCAATACTTACACTTACGACACACAGGGAAACAGGATAACATTTTTAAATGAATTTGCAGCAAGCTGGAAAAACGAAAAAACGATTTGGGTAGGTAATTATTACACAACTTATACATATGATGAATTAGGAAATAGATTAACTGAATTCCATACTTTTAATGAAGCTAATTTAGGGTGGACTAATAGCCATAGATTTAATAATACTTATGATTCACAAGGAAATAAGTTATCACAATTATTAGAGATTTGGAACGATTCCGTTTGGGTGAATAGCACACGTTCTTTGTATACTTATGATATTAATTACAATTGTACTTTGGGTGAGTTAAACGAGTGGCTTAGTAATTCATGGCAGCCTTCAAGCGGCGCACTTACAATTTATTATAACAATAGCACTCAATCCTTAAACTTTACAGCAGGTACTGTAACTGTTGAATATACTACATTTTCGGATGTTAATGACGAAATAAATATATCTAATTCATTTGCACTTTCACAAAATTATCCAAACCCGTTTAACCCTTGTACAACAATATTGTTCGATATTCCCAAAAGCGAATTTGTAACATTAAAAGTTTATGATATTTTGGGAACAGAAGTAACAACTTTGGTAAATTGTTTCAAAAACGCAGGATTTTATAAAGTGAATTTTGATGGTTCAAAATTATCCTCGGGAACTTATTTCTACCGACTTGAAGTAGGAACATTTAGTGAAACGAAAAAGCTTATATTGTTAAAATAGCAGAATTTGCACTGATACTCATTATCGGGTGGTTTTTTGCTTTTGAAATACTGTAGAATTCCCAATAAATAATGTTTACTCATGGATAAAAGGAGTTCCAAAACAAGAAGATTTTATGGTTTTATTATTGTATTCTTTATTTTCCCAATTGGGAAAATTTTTACAATGCAATTAGGTTATGTTTTAGTACTTTGCTAATAAAGTTTGAATCTTGACAATTTGTTAAGAAATTTATAACTTGATTTTAATTAATAATTATGTGGGAGTTAATATAAGTAAAACCACTTTTGTTTTGAATACGATGTGAGATTATTTTAAGGGGAGAGTGAGATAAGTAAATGCATTAAAGTAAAAATAAGTTTTATGCTTTTATTTGGAATTAAAAAATATTTATCAAATAGGAGGTTGCCATGAAAAGCGATTTAAAACTTGAATTTGAATTTGATGACATTAAAAGTTATAAAGTGGGGTCTATGGTTGTTTTAGAACCCAAAACAGACTGGTTCCAAACGCTTCTGAATGTTGATGAAAGTTTTGAACTTATTGAATGGATGGACTTGGCGGGTAATGATAAATCGGTTAAGGGAATTCTTTTTATAGGGAATGAAGATTGTTTTTGTGATAAAGCTTATGCTCGCCATCTATCCACTTTTTCCGGTGAAAATATAAATCCCGATGAACCTCGCATAGTAGTAAAGATAACCGATAGTAAAAAGAGAGCTATCCAAATTAACATGCTTAACAATTATATTAAAAAAATATTAGAAACTCCAAAAATGTTTTTAATTTCGCTTACAGGATGTGTAGTATCTCCATTTTTTGGATTAAGTCTTGCTGCCGATTTTAGAATTGCAAGTCCGGATTTAATAATACATCTCAATTCCAAAGAATATGGTTTGCATCCAAGCGGCGGTATTCCGCTTTTTATGGAAAAACAGGTTGGTTTATCTAAAACGCAGGAGATTATTTATAATCAAAAATATATTGATGCTTTAACTGCAAAAAATCTTGGGTTAATAAATCATTTGACATCATCAAAAAATTATAAAAATGATGTCATTTCTTATTCGCTCGATTTATTAGATTCAACTAGTTATGAATATTTCTTTTATACAAAACAACTGATAAATAATAAATTAATTAAAGAATTTACTAATTACGCCAAATTAGAATCTAATTTTGCTGTTCATTAAAAAAATATTGCTTTTATATTAATGTAATATCTTTATGCATCAATTTAATTACTTTAAAATTACGATTAATTTTTTGATATTATAGTTCTTTTTCTGTTACAAAATAAAGGTTAAAACAATAGTTTGTATTTTACAAATTAACTATATCAAAGGAGTTCATATGAAATCATTTTTTATACTTTTTCTGTTAGTTATTTTGGTGTTTGGCTGTCAACCTCCACAACAATCGCTTACTGATGTCGAAAAAAATGCGATCAAAAAAGAAATAACCGGCGAGTTTAATAAAATAGTTACGGCTATCAACCAAATCAATTTTGAGGAATGGTCTAATTTTTATAGCAAGGATAATTTTGTTTCAGCAACAGTAGGTACTGATTTTTATGATTCAAGAAGTACTTTTATTGATTCGATAAAATCTTATTTTTCGGGCAGAGAAAGTCAAATTATTAAACCTGAATATATACGTGTTACTCCTCTTACTACAAATTTAGCTTTTTTAACAAGTGAAGAAAAATCAGAAATGAAGTTAAAATCCGGACAAAATATGAATATAAAACATGTTTTTACAATGATTTGGGAAAAAGAAAAGGATGGCTGGAAAATTATTCATTCTCATGAATCATGGGTGGATACTAAAATTCAATAATAAATATTTAGCATGGTATTTAATTTTAAATGATATTGATTAATTAAGGTAATCTAAATTCAATAATTCTGTCACTTTTTAGCGCATGAACAATATATGAAAAACACAAAAGAACTTGGAATTATACGCTTGCCAAACGATAAAGACCTTATTCCCGCTATATTAAATTATTCTAATAAAATTGGGGAAATAATAGGATTTTCGCAGGATGATTGCAAAATGATTCAACTTGCAGTTGAAGAGGCTTGTTTTAATGTTATAACAACTTCATTTATAAAGGATGAAATTGGAGAATATGATGTGCATTTTTTACAACGGTTGGATGGTATAGAAATCCATGTTCACGATATGGGACTTCCTTACGATCCTGAATCAGCCCCAATTTATGATCCCAAAGCTGATATTTTTGATAGAGATCTTGACGGACTCGGTTCCTATTTGATTAAAAAGACAATGAACGAATATTGTTTTAATAATCTTGGTAATAAAGGTAAAGAGGTTGTTTTAATTAAATATTTTAATACTCCTCTTATTGCACAAGATCAAGTTGTTCCGGTTGAACCGGAATTAGTTAAACCCATGGAATCCAATACTCCGGTTGAACAGATTGAATTTGATATTCGTTTAATGCGACCAAATGAAGCCCTTGAAGTATGTAGGTGTATTTATGATTGTTACGGATATTCGTATGCAAACGAAAATATTTATTATCCGGAACGTGTTGTTACAATGAATGAAAGCGGGAAATTACGTTCGGCTGTTGCAATGACCAAGGAGGGTGAAATGGGGGGACATTTTGCTCTGATTTCTTACGAAAGATTACCTTCCGAAGTTGGAATTGCGGTTACTAAAAAGAAGTTTCGCGGACAAGGTTTTGCACGCCAGCTTGGCGAGTATCTTGAAATGGAAGCCAGAAAAGCTTTACTTAGGGGAGTTCAAGTAAAAGAAGTTACAGCGCATCCGTACACCCAAAAATTTTGTATGAAACTTGGATATAAGGACTGTGGACTGCTATTGGCACATTCTCCTAAATCACTTTCTTTTAAGGGTATTAAAGATACGTTAAAGCAAAGAAACTCGGATGTATTAGGTTTTAAATATTTAGAAAGACCAATACAACGGGAGATATTTGTACCGGTAGAACATAAAAATATGATTAAAATGTTATTTGAAAATATTGGAGATACCGTAGAATGTGTTATACCGGTAAACCCGAAATATAAAAATGAAAAATGTATTACCGAAGTCAGTATTAATTCCTTACGTTCATTAGCCGAAATGTTTATTTTGGAAAGCGGTTTGGATACTATCCCGGTAATCAGGCAGGAAATGCGAAAAATATTTATGGATGAAATTCAGGTAATTGAACTTTATTTATCGCTAGCTGATCCAATGACTTCTGTTATTATTCCACAGCTTGAAAGTATGGGATTTATTTTTACCGGTATTTTACCCGAAACAAAAATGGGTGATACTATTATTATGCAATATTTTAACGGCGTTTATATAGATTATAATGAAATAATACTTGTAACTGAAGTTGCAAAAGAACTTTTGGAATATATACGCAAACATGATCCTCATGTAAGAGAAGCATAAATTGAAGGAATAATATAGTTAAAAATTAACGTTGAGTGATTTTATTGGATTAAAGTAATTAAAATATTAATAATATATTAAACATTTAATAAGCTTTACGTTTAATGGAAAAATATTCCAATTATTAAATATTAGTTGTTATATTTACAAATATTAAATTTTAATTTTGCATGAATTCAATAGATAACGAATATAATATTGCTTTAACAGAAGCCAAAGAACATTACGAAAATTTTCCTGTAATTTCTTTTTTTGTGCCAAAACATTTGCAAAAACATGTGGCGGTAATTTATAAATTTGCCCGAACCGCCGATGACTTTGCCGACGAGGAAAAATATAGCAAATTTAACAGAGTTGAACTTCTTGATAATTATCAAAACAACTTTGAAAATGCTATTAGGGGTGATTTTGCTGATAACTTTTTTATGGCTTTAAATAATACAATTAAGGAACAAAATTTAAGTCCTTATTTGTTTATTAATTTATTACAGGCATTTAAGCAGGATTTGACGGTAAAAAGATATAATACATTTGAAGATATCCTTGGTTATTGTAAACTATCTGCTAATCCGGTGGGCAGATTAATATTACAGTTGTATGATATACGCAGCGAGGAAGCCTATTTTTATTCGGATAATATATGTACTGCTTTACAATTAACTAATTTTTATCAAGATTTTTCTATTGATAGAGAACGGAACAGATTATATTTACCCGTTGAAGAAATTATTAAGTATGGACTTTCGATTGATGAATTAATTAATAGTAATTTTAATGCAAATTTTAGTGCACTTTTACAATTTCAGGTGGATAGAACAAAAAAGATATTTGATATTGGTAAAAATTTGATTAAATTACTAAATGGTAGATTAAAATATCAGATAATTTGGACTATTTTAGGTGGTGAAAAAATATTAAATAAAATAGAAACCAATAATTATAATGTAATTTTAAATAGACCAAAGCTAAATAAACTAGATATAATTAAATTAATTACAAAAAGTGTGACAAAATGAGCGAAATAGAGAACGCCCAACCGATAAAAGAGGGGAAGAGCAGTTTTTATTATGCATTTAATTTATTGCCAAAGCAAAAACGCGATGCCATGAATACTGTTTACGCTTTTTGCAGAGAAACTGACGATATTATTGATGAAGGCAATGAACCTGATGAAATAAAATACGAAAAACTCAGGAAATGGCGTATGGAATTTGAGAAGTCATTTACCGGAAGTTCGAATTATCTTTTGTTGAATAAAGTTGCCACAATAATAAAACAATTTAATATTCCTGTAGAGCCATTTTTTGAATTAATTGTTGGAATGGAAATGGATTTACAGAAAAAAAGATATTTAAGTTTTGACGATTTGGCAGAATATTGTTATCGTGTAGCTTCTACTGTTGGATTGATGTGTATTGAAATATTTGGTTATAAACATAAATCGACTAAAGATTTTGCTATAAATCTTGGACTTGCTTTACAACTAACAAACATTTTACGTGATGTTAAAGTTGATGCTGCCAAAGGTAGAATTTATTTGCCTCAGCAGGATCTGAAAGAGTTTAATTATTCGGAAGCTGATTTATTTAATAATGTTTATAACAGTAATTTTGTAAACTTGATGGAAAAAAATTCTGTTAGAGCCCATACATATTTTGAAAAAGCGGACGAATCTTTAAATAAAGATGATAAATTAGCTATGTTTCCGGCTCGGGCAATGCAGCATATATATTACGCATTGTTAAAGAAAATTGAAAAAAATAATTATAATATTTACGATAAGAAAATTTCTGTTTCAAACTTTGAAAAAGTTTATTTAGCAGTTGGCGTTTGGGCAAAATATAGTTTAGTATATTAATATGCAGTGTTTGATTGTAGGAGGAGGGCTCTCCGGTTTGTCAACTGCAGTTTTTTTGGCAAAAGAGGGAATAAATTCTACAATTATTGAAGCTTCTCCCAAATTAGGCGGTAAAGCCTATTCGTTTTATTCAAAAAAGTTAGATTTGATTATTGATAATGGCCAGCATTTGATGCTTGGCTGCTATAACAATACATTGGATTTAATTAATACAATTTCCGCAAAAAAGTATATTGATATAAATAACAGAATAAATATTCCGTTTATACATCCTTCAGGTCGAATCTTTTTCCTAAAATCTACATCTAATTTTTATCCGTTAAACTTAATAAGTGCTTTTTATAATTTTAAACTTTTAACCGCGGCAGATAAAATTAATATTGGGTTTTTGTTTTTTGATATTTTGATAGGAAAGAATTTAACTGGGTTTAGTATTAAAGATTGGCTTATTAAAACCAAACAATCCGAAAATTCAATTATTACTTTGTGGGAACCGTTAGTGGTAAGTATTTTTAATTGTAGTTTGGAATCTGCATCGGCGGAAATGTTTAAAAATGTTTTAAAGGAAATGTTTTTTAATAATAAAAGCGGATTTAATTTTATTGTTCCAAATGTTCCATTATCTGAATTATTTTCGGAAAATGCTGAAAAATACTTGAAGGAAAAACGAAATAAAATATTTCTTTCGGAAAGAGTAGAAAGTTTTGATATAAACAAAGATAAAATTAATGTTGTAGTTACAAATAAATCAGTTTATACAAATTTTGATAAGATAATATTTGCTATTCCGCCATATAGTTTGAAGCCAATTATTCAACATCATAAGGATGTACCGGAATTGGATAATTTTGAATATTCACCAATAATATCGACTTTTATAAAAATTAAGGAAAATAAATTTGATCAAAAATACTATACTTTAACAAATTCTCCTATTCATTGGGTATTTAACAAAAATAATTACATTAGTTTAGTTACAAGTAACGCTAAAGATTTGATTGATCTAAATGACGAAACTATTTATAACATCTTTAAGAACGAATTGAAGAAGTTTTTTCCGTTTATGAAAGAAAATGACTTTGTTAGTTTTCAGATAATTAAAGAAAAACGAGCCACTTTTATTTTAAATGAAAAACTTGAAACGATTAGACACAAATTTACGTTTGATAATAAGAATGTGTATTTTGCAGGCGATTGGACTAATACCGGTTTACCATCAACAATTGAAAGTGCGGTAAAAAGCGGTAGACAGACTGCAAAAAAGATTATTTGTTCCTTATAATTTTAGATTTTTACCCATGAAGTAATATATATAAACTAACAGGAGAAATGTAGTATGAGTATTTTAAAAGAAAAACTCCATGAAAAAATTCTTGGTTGGCGTCCAAGAACACAAAGACTTGCAACAGAATTTGGAAATGTTATTGTTGGTCAAGTAACAATGGAACAAATAATTGGTGGTATGCGGGCAGTTAAATGTTTAATCACTGATATTTCATATCTTGATCCAAATGAAGGAATTCGTTTTAGGGGTTATACTGTAAAAGAAACTTTAGAAAAATTGCCAAAACCTCCGGGAAAAGAAATTCCTTATGTTGAAGGTTTGTTTTATTTATTGCTTACAGGGGATATACCTACAGATGAAGAGATTCAAGGACTTCTTGATGATTTTAAACGTCGACATGCAGTACCCGAATACATTTTTAATTTATTACGCACATTCCCTAAAGATACGCACCCAATGACTTTACTTTCGGCAGCAGTTTTAGCACTGCAACCGGATTCTATATTTGTAAAAAAATATCACGATGGCATTAATAAACTAGATTATTGGGATTCAACTTACGAAGACTCGTTGAATCTGTTAGCCAAACTTTCAACAATTGCAGCCTTTATTTACAGGCTTAAATATAAGGATGACGTATTTGCTGAACAAGAGGACAACTCGGATTTTGGAAGCAATTTTGCAAAAATGATGGGTTTTGCAGAACCTTATGATGAAGTTGCCAGATTGTTTTTTATTTTACATAGTGATCATGAAAACGGAAATGTAAGTGCTCATGCCGGTCATTTGGTGGCAAGCAGTTTATCTGATCCATATTTAAGTATTTCCTCAATGCTTAATGGATTAGCTGGTCCTTTACACGGTTTGGCAAATCAAGAAGTTTTAATGTGGATTCAGGATGTTGTAAAAAAAATGGATGGTAAAATTCCAAATGAAGAAGAAATGAAAAAATTTGTTTGCGATACTCTTAATAGCGGTCATGTTATACCGGGTTATGGACATGCAGTTTTAAGAAAAACAGATCCACGTTATGAAGCTCAAAGAGAATATTGTTTAAAATATTTACCTGATTATGATTTATTTAAATTTGTGAGTACTTTATATAAAGTTGTTCCCGATATTTTAACTGCAAAAGGAAAAGCAAAAAATCCTTGGCCAAATGTAGATGCACAATCCGGTGTTATACAATGGTACTATGGGTTGCGGGAATATGATTTCTATACTGTTTTATTTGGCGTTGGCAGAGCTTTTGGGGTGTTAGCTAATATAATTTGGGACAGAGCATTAATGTATCCTATTGAACGTCCTAAATCGCTTACAACTGATATGCTAGAAAAGATTGCAGGTATTAAATAAAAAAGAGGGGGTAAAATACCCCCTAAGTATCTCCAATATAATAATCTTTATAAATTATCTTTTCCCAATTTTTTATATAAATTAAACCAATTATATATAGGATTAGTAAAAGGCATGGCAGCTATTTTACCGCCGAATCCCATAAATCGGTGTGTAAACATATTAACGTTTGATACTTTTGTGTCTTTTAATACATCATCATTTATGGTGACACCATATTTTTTGGCTAACAAAGAAGTTTTATCATCTAACAATTTATAAGTTTTTTTAGATTTTACTTGATCTGTAATAATATCTTTGATATCAGAAAAAGCTTTATTTGTTTTATTTTCTTTTTTGTCAATTAATTTAATAATGGAATATCCGTCAGAGGTTTTTATAGGTCCATATACTTCATTTATTTTCAAAGTGGAAGCTGTTTTGCCTATTTCACCATACATGGTTACAGGGAAAAAACCAAATTCACCACCTTTCACTTTTGTCCATTCACGTTCGGTATATTGTTTTGCTAATTCCTTAAAATCAATTCCTTTTGCTATTTGTTCCAGTAAGAACTCAATCATATCAAGTTTAGAAGTTAAAATTTCTAATATATTAACTTCAGTTACCGATTTTGAATTAGCATATTTTGAATTATAATATTCAATTGTTTCAGCATCATCAACAGTAATACCTTTTATTTGTGTATTTTGAATAATTTGGGCTAAAATATTTTCTTTCCATATTCGTAAATCTTCAATTACAGCAGGGGAATTTTGAAGATTTTGTTTATAACCTTCCTTAGTAATTAAGTCTTGTTCGACAAAATATTTTGTAAATGCAACTAATTTATTGGTTAAATTTTCTTTTGATATATTTTTAATAGTAAAATCATCAAACATTACAAAATATAAAAATTCCTTCAAAGAATTGTTGCCGGTATTATTTAAAACATAAGGCAAATTTAATTCATCAATAGAAAATGAGGAAATTAAAAAATTTACATCACTTTCTTCAAATAATATAGTTTTATTTATTAAAGTTGAATCAATTATTAATTTGTTTTCTACTCTTTTTAACATTAAATCAGTTAATTTATTTAATAATTCCTTGTTAATTGTAAAACGTATTTCGCTAAGCAAATTTTTTAAATAAATTGTTCCATATTTTTTAGATCTTCTTTCTGCAATTCTTTCCTTTATTGCTAATATGTATTTCTCTTTTTCTTTTTCAATTGATAGTTTGTATTTATCTTTAATCACAAGAACAAACCAATCATTTTTTGATTTATAAGGGGATATAACATTACCTTTATTTGCAGAAAGAACCTCATTTTCCAATTCTTCATTCTCAAGCGAGCCTATCGATACGATTTGTGTTGAATCAATATTGTATGCAAAGGCATCCAATTTCTTTTTGTCATATACATTTTCTTTAATAATATTAAATGCTGAAAAAGCAGAAATTGAATCGTTAAAAATATAAATGTCAAGTTTACAATTAAAATTATAATTTGAACGGATAAATTGCAGATCCTTATCAGTAAGAGTTATTTTAGGTGCAATTTCTTTATTAAATAGTGCATCTCTAACAAATATTTTTTCAATAGGTGTAAAAAGTTGTTTAAATACAAACGAAGTATCAAAACCTAAAGATTGAGCTTCTTTAGCCCACAATTTTTCAGCAATTAAAGTATTTAATACTTTTAATTTAACTGAATCAATATTAAAATAATCATCCAATACATGCGGCATTGTTTCGTAACGTAACTTAAATTCCAATTTGGAAATTTTTTCCGAACCCACTTCAGCAACAAAATTATCAAGCTGCTGAGCAATTATACTGTTGCAAATTATCACAAATGACAAAAGAAATAGAAATTTTTTCATAATATTATTTCAATAATAAAGTTTTAATAGTTTTTGAAAATGAAGGAGTTTTTAATGTAACAAAATATATTCCGCCGGCTACGGGCTGGTTTTTATTGTTGGTACAATTCCATTGAGTTGAATAATTACCTGAATTAAATTGATTTTCAACCAAGGTTTTAATTTTGTTACCCAAAATATCAAAAATAACAATTTTTACAAAACATTTGTCTTTTAATGTAAAATTAAATGTAGTTGAATTATTAAAAGGATTTGGATAATTTTGTTCTAAATTATAACAATTAATTGTTTTTGTCTCGTTATTAATGCCGCCTGAAATTCCATTACCGAATGTTTCAATACCAAACCAGGGAGTTTGATAGATATTTTGATTTATAGAAAACTCAAATAAATTATCACTTATAGGAAGTATTTTAAATTTATCCGAAGTTATGTTTCCGGTGGGGGAAAGCGGATAAATAATAATTGAATCGGCTTTTATGTTTAGTTTTAGGGAGAAAATACTTGAAAATAATTTTGTGGGTGATGAACCCCAATTATTATTAATTGATGAAGTACCGCTCCAAATCATATTTGTATTTTGTGTTTTAGAAACAATTGTTAAAAGCGATTTTTTGGAGACGGATAATGAATCGTTAGTCAGCGATAACCAAGTAAGAGTTCCAAAATCATTACTGTTTACAATTGTAATAGAACCTAAGCTGCAATTATTAAATTCATTTAAATAACCGGTAACCCCAATATATTTAGGAGTGTTAATAGTTAATAAACCCGATGTATTTAATTCAATTTGTTCGGTATCTGTTTTATATATTAAAGGATTTCCGGTTTCTAACGAACTAAAATTGGTAGAACTTAAACTTTCAAACGATTCAGTTTCAACACCATGTAAAAAGGCTACTTTTGAATCAAAAAATGAATAACCGCCCCAATAATTATTGTCAATAGCCGGTATTTTTAATATATCATCTTTTGTATAATTTAAATAAATCTTTTCAGAGGAAGGGGAGATATAAAAATTCCTGAATAAATATGCCATTGTTGGATTTAAGGCCATAAAAACAGAATTTCGATGAATGTTAAAATATCCGGAAATTTTATCTGTATCCCAGTCGTATGTATCATTATAATTATAATACATAATAGCATCTGCGTCATGAAATGAAGAATATGCAGATAAAAATATAGGCCCTTCACATTGAAAACGGTTTGGGAATGGATGATTATATTCACTTATGGTGTAAGGTTTTCCTTTAAATTTTGAACCGGCAAATAAAGATGTAATAGTAGAATTATCGGCTGATTTTGTCATTGATGTATTTGAAATTACCCAATCGGTTGATGACCAGGGAATATTTGGAAAGGATGGATGATCCCAATAAGCATGATTGTCTAAATAATCCATTTTGGATTGAACAATTAAATCTTGTGTGCCGATATTCCAGTTAGTACCTACTATTGGTACTTTTACCCCTAATGTGTTTTTTAGATAATTTCGCATTTCAGCAAAATAATCATCTTCTATTTTTATGTAAAATTCCGAAATGTCTTTTGTTCTATTAATAGTAAAACCGGCTAAATCTGTATAATCATTGCGCTTAATATTTAAAGCTTCAAGCGATTCATTTTCTAAAAGACCATTTATGGGAGATGTTTTTAGTGATATTTCATCAAACCAATAAGTTCCGGAACTTGTAAACTGAAAAGTTAATCTTCCATTATTAGGAACATTTTCAGGACATTTAACCGTAATTGAAAAAACCTGCCATTGCTGTGTTAATTGAATATTCTTACCACCGTAAAAGGTGTAAGGGTCATCACCATTCATTAAGCCAACATTTATTGTTTTAGCTAAATCCGAACGGCCCGCAAATTGAATAATGTACGTAGAATCTTTTTTGAATATTAAAGAACTTTGTCTCCATTGACAGTGCCATGCTGTTCCGGTACCGTTTGTAACTGTAACTTTTGCAGACATTAACCCAACAAATGGATTAATAATATCTTTTGTCATAAAACCTGCTGCACCGTTATGTAATTCCAAAAACCAGGCAGTTGTTATTGGTAAAGTCTCAAAATTGTTATTTTTTATTTGGTTTATTGTCCCGGCAGGAATTATTCCTTGATTCCACGAATTTTGGAGCTGTTCGGTATTCCCATATTTAACCAATAAAAAATTATTCCATAAACTATCTAAGCACTTATTATGACGTTGAATTAATATCCCGCCTTGGTTAAATGGTTTTAATTTACCATCATGCCACATGCGGAAAAGGGAGTTTTCATTTGTTATTTCGACCATCGCCATTGCAGGATCATCAACCAAGCTTAATCCGGTGTATGGATTCATATGTGTTAATAACTGAAACGCATATTCTTTTTGCAGAGCAATTAATTGTCTGTCAAAAAAAGTAACCCCTTTGCTAAATTCGGGTAAGGAATCTGCGGATGCTACACCATCAGAGGATCTAAATGTTCTGCCTACATGCAGGTTAATATTAGAGTATATCCCATTTTCTTTTAATTTACTAAAAAAATATTCAAATTTGTCAAAATTTGATACATTAAATGTTCTGGTATTTGGAGTTTGATAAAATAACGAACCGGAAGACCAGGGGTTATCCATGTGATGAAATCGCATTAAATTAAAACCCATTTTTCTCATTCTGCCGGCAATATTGGCGGCTTGTGTTTTAGCCGGAAAGTCTCCTTCGGCTGCTAAGTTACCACCCCAAAATCTTATTCTGTTCCCATTAATTTCAAAGTTACCATTGGGGTTTATTTGCACAAAATTGTTTCCCCCAATGGAAGAAATAGGAAAATTGGGGAGGAATATTTGTGTAGTTGAATCCGAAGGCGGCATATTAAAAACATAACCGCCTGTAAAATTTTGAGAAAAACAAACCGTAATATTAATTATAAAAAATATAAATATTTGTCTCTTTAGCATTTATTTAAATTCTATTTCTTTATTAAGCTTAATATTCACAGATGAACTGCCAATTAATAGGTTATACTTGCATTTTTCAAATTTCCAATCATTAGCTTCTACATCAAAATACTTCAACGCATCTGCATTTAATGTTAATTCAATTACAGCTTCTTCTTTTGGATTTAGATATACTTTATTAAATCCTTTTAATTCTTTATTTGCTCTGTCAATTTTAGAATCAACTGCTTGAACATATAATTGTGAAACTTCAGCTCCTTTAACTTCACCAATATTTTTGATTTTATATGTAATTTTTACATCCTTTCCTGTTTGTATTACGTTTAGATCGGAATACTGAAAAGTTGTATAAGATAAACCAAAGCCAAAAGGGAATAGAGGTTTTATATTATTTTTTTCAAAATATCTGTAACCAACATAAATACCGTCTGTATAACTAGTAATACCATCTTCTTTTAAATATGATGAAAATGCAGAACAATCTTCCCATTTATTGGGATATGTTATGGGTAATTTCCCTGAAGGATTAAAGTTCCCAATTAAAACATCAGCAATTGCGTTTCCAATCTCTTGTCCGGCAAACCATGTTTGCAAAACAGCAGTTGATTTATCAATCCATTTATCCATCAATACCGGAGAACCGGATGTGACAACAACCACTAAATTTTTGTTGACTTTTTGAACGGCTTCAATTAATTCGTCCTGATTATTTGGTAAGGCTAAACTTTCGCGATCTTTTCCTTCCGATTCAAAATGTTTTGAAGTACCAACAAACAATACAACCAAATCACTTGATTTAGCCACATCCAAAGCTTGACTTAACAAATCATTACCAGGTAACTGCCATCCAAGTTTTACAATTGCATCACCAACATTTTCGTAATACTCAAGTGTAATTTTATATAATTTGTTCTGCTCCATTTCAAAATCAACAAAATTAGTCATCTCGCCATGATCTTTCCAGTCATCAATTAATAATTTATCATTAACATAAAATCTAACACCATCGTCACTAGCAACATTTAGTATATATTTACCTGTTTTAGGAGCTTTCAAATATCCTTCCCATCTTGCAGAGAAAATATCTTGGGGTATATTTTCATTTGGTTTATTACCATTCCAAACATGATTAATAGATTTTTCCGTTAAAACAACTTTAGGTTCGCCGGAAAGAGATACGTTATCAAAATAACTAACCTTTATACCATTATTTTCACCATTTTCATCGGTAAAAAAATATTTTTCATCAATGGTTGGAGCGTCACCATCCATTATAACTCCAGGAGCGTAAGATATTTCTACGTCCTTTCCAATTTTCTCCTGAAGTGCCTTTAAAGGCGAAACAGAATAAAATGGTGTTAATTGCGAACTGCCGCCGCCGCCAATTCTTGAACAATCGGCATTTGGCCCTATAACTGCAATAGACCTAACTTTATCAGTAATAATAGGGAGAATTCCGGATTTATTTTTTAATAATACAATTCCTTTAACTGCACTTTCATAAGCAAGTTTTTTGTGTTCATCGTTGTTTAATTTTGTTTTATCGTATTGATAATTATCAAAAAGACCAATTTTAAACATTACAGTTAATATTCGGGCTACTTTATCATTCAATTTTGATAATTGTAATTCACCATCTTCAATTTTGGATAAAAGGGAATTGGAGTTCATATATTTACCGGTCGGCATTTCCAAATCTAAACCATTGTTAAATGTTGGCAGCGAGCTGTGAACTGCACCCCAATCGGACATAACAAAACCTTTAAATCCCCATTCATTTTTTAATATATCAATCAATAAAACAGAATTTTCACTTGCATAATAGTCGTTAATTTTATTATAGGCAGACATAACAGAATATACATCAGCCTCTTTAACAGCAGCTTTAAAAGCGGGTAGATATATTTCATATAATGCACGTTTATCGACCAATGTATTTACAAAATCTCTCTGGTGTTCTTGATTATTACAAGCAAAATGTTTTACAGTAGCAACAACATTTTCACTTTGAACTCCTTTTATATATTCAACTCCCATTCTTGAAGTTAACCAAGGATCTTCACCATAAGATTCAAAATTTCGGCCGCCCTGTGGAATACGGGCAATGTTTACGCATGGACCTAAAATAACATGTCTTTCTTTGGCTTTTACCTCTTGGCCAATTGCTTTGCCTATTTTATATATTAATCCCGGTTCCCATGTGGAGGCCATTGATATGCAAGAGGGGAATGCGGTTGATTCGTCCCATCTAACACCCAAAGGCCCGTCAGTCATATTTAACGGAGGAATATTTAATCGTTCAATTGGTACAGTCGCAAAACCTGTACCACCAAGCATGCTGATTTTTTCTTCAATAGTTAATAATTGAAGAAGATTTTCAACTCTTTTGTCTATAGATAAATTTTTATCCTGATAGGGATAAGATTCTTGAGCATAAATACAGCTAAATAAATTTGATAAAAATATTAATGTAAATAGAAATCCAAATGAATACTTTTTCATAATTTAATTCCCTTAATCAAATATTAAAAATTAGTATTGCAAAAATATTAATAAATAAGCACAAAAATAAAAGTTATTATTCTTTATTTTTTTAATCCTAAAGCTTCAAGATATTCATAATTTATTACGCAGTTATTTAATTTCATATTTTCGAGATAATCGGTGAGAGCTTTTTTAATAGTTTCTTGATTTGGATGATTATTTCGTATTTCTTCGTAAGAAACACAATTTTTATTTGCAAAAGTGATAATACTATCAAAATCAGTAGTTTTATTAATTGATAATACACATCTATCTGAATCCATTTTTTTATAAGGCCAAAAACACCATCCAATATTGTTTTCTTCTAAAACAGTTCTAAATTCTTTTATCCATTGATTAGTGTTTTCACCACTTTCACCTAAATAAATTGGTACATTATATTTTGTACTATAATCAATATAATCCTGAATAACATCTTTAGTTGTAGCAGTCCAATATTTATGGAATGTATAAACAGATTTTGAATCAAAAGGAGGTCCAAATACTGCAAAATTAGAATTCCATTGAGCTCCGGCAATAAAAACAAGATGGTTTTTATCAACAGTTCTAATTTCTTCGGTTAATTTTTTAAAAAACGGCTCTAATTTTGGATTAAGCTTTTCTTTATCAAAATAATGGGCTATTGGTTCATTTAAAAAATCGTAGCCTAAAATAATAGGTTCATTTGCATAAATTGCGGCTAATTTTTTCCAGATTGCAATAGTGTTTATCTGGTCTTCAATATTATCAAATAAAAAAGGATAACCATAACTATCATCAATATTATCACCGGTTTGTCCACCGGGGGCACAATGCATATCTAATAATAAATAAATAGATTCTTCTTTGCACCATTTTACAAGGTTGTCTATTAACTGATAACCAATCCCTTCAAGTTTATTATCATCTTCTTTAATAAACAGTGAATAATGAAAAGGAATACGAATTGAGTTAAACCCGAGCAACTTGATTTTTTTTATATCATCAAAAGTAATATAATTTTCTCTATATGTGTTCCAAAATTTTCTTGCTTCAGCCGGGCCAATTAAGGTGTTAAAAAAGTTATAAATCCTATTAGGTGAGTTAACTTCTTTAAACTTAATAAAATAACCTTCCGGAACAAGCCAATTTCCAAGATTAATTCCTTTAAGTAATATTGGTTTACCATCTAAATCAATTATTTGGTTACCTTTTGAAGTAATATATCTTTCCATTTGACAATAAACAGAGCTTGATAATATTAGTGTCAAACAAGCTAAATAAAATAATTTTGAAATGACATTCATATTTTTACCAAAAATTAGTTTCTAAACATTGTTTGAACTGTATAAAATGCCTTTCTTGGAGTCCATTCATCTAAGCCATCATTGTCGGAATCGGGGGATAATGAGATAAGTCCCCAGAATTCTTCATTTGAAAATCCATCAGGGTGTGTATTTGTTTGGTATCCGCCATAATTTTCGTGTGACCACGGATCAGTATCTTTCCACCACTCATCAGTAAATTCAAAAACGGTACCTCCAATACAATAATCACTTGACGAACGTATCTGAATCCAATTGGAAAGGATAAAATCTGCCTGTATTTGTTGATATTCGGTTTTAGTTCTATCATCTAACGCGTCAATGCCCCATTCGGTAAGTACAACCGGTTTATTTGAAGCATTTTTATAAGTTAATAAATTTGGGCCTAAATCCCATTGATATAAGTTGGAAGCCCAAAGATCAATATATGTAAGGTAACCATCATCGGCCGACATTCCTCTGTTGCCAATGTTATTAAAATTACCATTATTAATTGAAACGGGGTGATATTTTTCGCCTTCAATTTTATATGCGGCAATTGCAAGCTCTTGACATAAAGTATACCAATTTGCATTATTTCCGTTTCGATAGTTTTGTTCATTGCCTAAATTCCAAATCAAAACAGCTTTATAGTCTTTATATTCTATTACAAATTGTTCAAATTGTTCAATAATAGTTTTACGAACAGTTGTATCCGATAAGTTTAATGTATAATCAACCCAAAAACTTAATATAACTGAAATATTATTTTCACCGGCTTTTGTTAAAAAGTATTTATCTGCTCCTGAATAAGTTCTAACAGTATTAGCATTTAAATCTTTTAAGTAAGTAATACATCTATCTAACAGAGCATTAGTTATTGGTTGATCACCAATGGGAGTAGGGGAAAATGCAACTCCTTTAACCAAGAAGTTTGTATATACTCCATCTCCATCAAAATCAACTTCAAGTTTTTTATTATTAATTCGTACAGGACCTTTGCTTTGTGGTTTTACTGATGGGACGTCATAAACAACTTTAGTTAAGGATGCATTTATGGAGGAAATACCATTTACGGCAGACGGAACTTCAATTTCGGTAGTTTGATAACCAACCCTTGATATACGCAAGCGGTGTTTATCTTCGGGAACATTTTCCATCCTAAAATATCCATTATCATTTGTCCATACGGGATTCATATCAGGTTTGGTAGCTAAAAAAACAGCAGCTCTGCCAAGCGGATTGTTATTGTTGTCAGTTATTCTTCCAGAAATCACATTTGGATAACTATATTCGGTTTTATCTTCGCTGCAACCGATAAAAAAAACGATTCCAATCAAAATCAAATATTTTAACAATTTCATAATTCCTCTATTTCATAAATTCTTTAATGTAAAAGCCATTATTAGTTCCCAAATAGCACAATATTCTTTTGGAGTTAATTTGATAAAAATAAGATACACTCATTCTTCAATTAAATAAATGTTATAATCTGCCTAAAACTGAAAAATCATAAATATTAAACTGTTTAACTTAATCTTTTAGTAATTCAAATTTCGAGTTCAATAAATCCATTGAATTACCCCCAACATAAACATTAAAAAATCCGGGTTCTGATTCCATTTTGTTATTAATTGAATAAAAAGCTAAATTTTCAGAAGATAAAGAAAATGAAACCGAAACAGTAGTGTTTGCAGGAATATATACTTTATTAAAACCTTTTAGCTCCTTCACAGGTCTAGTTACCGAGGAGTTAATATCTTGAATATAAAGTTGTATTACTTCTTCACCATCAATATTGCTTTCATTTGTAACATCAACGCTAATTATTATCGAGTCTTTAAATCCAAATTGTGATTTGTTTAATAAAAGGTTAGTATAAGTAAATTTTGAATAACTTAGTCCATATCCAAAAGGATATAAAGGAGTAATTGGTAAATCTAAATAACGAGAACTTAAATTTTTTAAATCTTCATTTGCCGGCCGTCCACCATTTTTATGATTATAATATATGGGTATTTGACCAACTGAGCGGGGAAATGTGATAGGTAATTTACCGGAAGGATTATAATCCCCAAATATAACGTCAGCAATTGCATTACCGGTTTGTAAACCTAAAAACCAAGTTTCCAAAATAGAAGGGATATTTTCATCAAGCCAAGATATAGTTAATGGTCTGCCATTCATTAAAATTACGACCACATTTTTATTAATTTTATAAATTTCTTTTGCTAACTTTTCTTGACCTCCGGGTAAATTTATATCGGATCTACATCTTGATTCACCACTCATTTTAGCATCTTCACCCAAAGCTAAAATTACATAATCACAATCTTTTGCTAATTGTATAGCATCATCAAATCCTTTTTCGGAATTTCCCGAGATTGAACAACCTTCAGTAAAGTAAATTTTTGTATTATCTGATACTTTATTTTTAATTCCTTCTAATAAAGTTATAACGTTATTAGAGTCGCCAAGTTGTTCCCATGAACCCAAAGGATTACGTTTTGAATTAGCAAGCGGTCCAATAACCGCAATTGATTTATAGTTCTTTTTAAAAGGTAATAAATTATTGTTGTTTTTTAATAGTACAATAGATCTTTTGGCTGATTCATAAGCCGCATTAATTGATTCTTTTGAAAGAGTGTTCTTAGTTTCATTATCCTTATTACAATATTTGTAAGGGTTATCAAATAATCCTAAAATAAATTTAATTCGTAATACTCGTTTAACTGCTTCATCTAACAGCGAGGAATTAATTATACCATCATGTACTAATTTAGCAAGTTGATTAAAATAGATTGAAGATTCCATATCAATATCAACCCCGGCTTTAATTGAAAGTAAAGCCGCTTCGGATTCATCCTTTGCAATACCGTGTTGCATTAGTTCGCCTATGGAATTCCAGTCACTAACAACTAAACCTTTAAACCCTTGTTCGTCCTTTAAAATATCAGATAATAATTGTTTGTTTGCAGAAGAGGGAATTCCTGAAATTTCATTAAAGGAACACATAATAGAACCTGCACCTTGATAAATAGCGGCAAAAAAAGGAGGCAAATAAACATTATATAAAGTACGTAAAGAAATATCAACCGAGTTATAGTCACGTCCACCTTCGGCAGCACCATAAGCAGCAAAATGTTTTGGGCAAGCAATTATGCTAAAAGGGGAGTTAAAATCATCACCCTGATAACCTTTAATCCGTTGTATAGCAATTTGCGATCCCAAGTAAGGATCTTCACCGGCTCCTTCAACTATTCTTCCCCAACGAGGATCTCTTGCAATATCAACCATCGGATTAAAAGTCCAATGAATTCCGTTTGATGCAGCTTCAATTGCTTGATATTTTGATGAGTTAAAAATATTATTCATATCCCAACTGGAAGCTTCTGCCAAAGGAACAGGAAAAATGGTTTTAAATCCGTGAATCACATCAAAAGCAAAAAGTAAAGGAATCTTTAATCGCGATTCAGTAACTGCAGTTTTTTGAAGCTCTTCTGAAAAATCGGCTCCAAATACATTTAAAAACGAACCAATTAACCCTTTTTTAATTAATTCTTTATGCTCTGGTTTAATTGAGCAAATACCGTAATTATCCCACCAATTAATTGAAAATTGAATTAACTGACCACATTTTTCTTCTGTGGTCATTAATGATAATATTGAATCTATTTTTGCTTCGTTAACATTGTTTATTAATTTATTTTGTTGTGCAAATAAATAATTGGAAAACAAAAAATAAATAAATATGGCAAAGCAAAAATATAGTTTTTTCATGATTTTATTTAGTATAATTTAGACCAAATCCAAATGGGAATAGGGGTGAATAATCTTTATCACCAACATTAATTGGAATTTGTTCCATATTTTTTGGCCATGAAACCGGAAGTTTACCAGTTGGGTTATAGTCTCCAAATAATACATCAGTTACACCTTTACCTTCAGTACCAGGCAACCATGCTGCTGCAAATGCATTACATTTGTCTATTAAATCAGTTATAATAACAGGACGTCCTGAATACAATACTACAACAAATGGAACTTTTGATTCTTTAACTGAATTAATAACTGCTATATCTTCTTTGCTTAAAACAATATTGCTGGTATCACCAAACATTTCGGCATAAGGTTTTTCAGCAACAACAACAATCGCAAATTCTGATCCTGCTGCGCCATTACCATCAGCCGAATATGTTACTCTTGTGTCTTTAGATACTGTTTCTTTAACTGCCTGCAACAGGGTAGTTCCACCGCTCATTACGGTTCCTTCTTTTCCTTGCCATTCAATTGTCCAGCCACCGCATTGTCTTCCTAAGTTATCGGCACCGCTTCCTGTAATATATAAACTTTTTACATCTTTCTTTAAAGGTAGTATACCATCATTTTTTAATAATACAACAGATTCTTTAACGCACTGACGCGCAACTTTTCTATGCTCCTGTGAACCTACTTCTTTAGTCAAAGCTTTATCGGTATAAGGATTATTAAATAAGTTCATAGCAAACTTTATCTTAAGTATACGTGATACAGCATCATCAATTCTTGACATCGGTACTTTACCTTCGTTTACTAATTCTTTTAAGTCATTAATGAACTCAACATAATTGTTTGGTTGTTTTGGTCCGTTAGGTATCATTACCATATCCATACCGGCATTAATAGATTGTTCAATATCCGATTTAAAATTTCCCGGTAATTGATCAATTCCAGCCCAATCCGAAACTACAAATCCCTTAAATCCAAGTTCCTTTTTTAATAAGTCGGTAATTAAATATTTATTGCCATGGTTTTTAACGCCATTCCAACTACTATACGAAACCATCACTGAACCAACATTTGCTTCAATAGCTTTTATGTAACCGGGCAAATGTATTTTTCTTAAAGTTTCATTATCAACTACAGTATTTCCTTGATCTTTACCGTTTGTTGTTCCACCATCACCAAGAAAATGTTTAGCACATGCTAAAATTGCTGTAGGATCTGATAAACTTTTAGTCTGTAAACCTTCTACAGTCGCTTTTCCAAGAATTGATACTAATGTAGGATCTTCAGAAAAACTTTCATAAGTACGTCCCCATTTTTCATTTCGGCCAACTGCAACACAAGGAGCAAAGGCCCAGTCAACACCGGTACCTGCAATTTCAAGCGCAATAATTCGACTGGCTTCTTTAATTAATTTTGCATTTTTTGTAGCACCTAATCCAATATTATGGGGGAATACAACAGCGCCGTCAATATTATTATTTCCGTGAACGGCATCAATACCATAAATCATCGGTATTTTTAATCTTGTTTTTAAGGCAAAAGATTGAAACATATCATAATTATCTGCCCATCCTTTAGCTGTAATGTCCTTGGGATCAGATCCACCGCCGCTTAATACTGACCCAATAAAATATTTTTCAACATCTTGCGGATCGGCAAAAGCTAACATATCAACTTGTGTCATTTGACCAATTTTTTCGTCAAGTGTCATTTCCGAAAGTAATTTTTTAACTTTTTTATCAATATTACTTTTTTTATTATTAGTATCGTTCTTAAAGTTTAATGAAATTAATGCTAAAAATAAAACTGAAAATATGAAAATTTGTTTTTTCATTATAATTTTCCTTTTGTAAGTTATAATTTATATTACTTTGATAATTCTTTCCAAATTAAAGCAGCTGCACCAAGAACAGCTATATTTTTATCTTGTAATCCACTTGGTAAAATATTCACTTTATTTTTATAAATATTTAATAAATATTCTTCCATATATTTTTTTAATGGTTTTAATAATAAATCACCTGATTTTGCAACACCGCCAAAAATAATTATGGCTTCAGGAGAAGTATAAGCAACCGCATCGGCAATCTGTAATCCTAGCAATTTTGCCGAATAATCAAAAGTCTCTAATGCAACTTTGTCGCCTGCTAAAGCTGCTTCACTTATTAGTTTAGGAGTTAAATCGGCAAAGGAGTATTTACATAATTCGCTTTTTGTATTGGTTCGTGCTAAAATTTCAAAAGCTGTTCTTTTAAAACCGCTTGCTGAAAGATAAGCTTCAAGGCATCCTTTTTTACCGCAGGCACAATCTCTGCCATCAGGCAATACAACTGTATGCCCAATTTCACCGGCAAAACCATCTGAACCATAAATTAATTCACCATTAGCAACTATACCGCTTCCAACGCCTGTGCCAAGAGTGATCACTATAAAATTTTTCATTCCTTTAGCTGCACCAAAAACCATTTCGCCAATTGCAGCTGCATTTGCATCGTTGGTTATAACTGCGGGAAGATTAAAGTAAGATTTAACTATTTCCACAACATTAACAAACCCCCAATTAAGATTGGGGGGTTGTTCGACAGTACCTTTGTAATAATTTGCGTTGGGTGCACCAATTCCAATGCCTAGCAAGGAGTAATAATGTGCGAGTGGGGTAAATTTATTTTTTATTTCTTCAAATAATCTGTTAAAATATATTTTTGAATCTTCTTGTGCGTTTGTTGGAATTGAATATTCCGATATACAATTTCCATCTTTATCAACAAATCCAAATACAGTGTTTGTTCCACCAACATCAATTCCAAGTACAATTTCATTCATCATAAAGCCACACCTTAAACCTTTTTAATTACAGGGTTATGGCCTTTAAAACCGTAATATGCAATAAACAAATAACATAAAACCGGTAAAATAAATGCATGATGTAAACCGATAAACGAATCTGCTATTGTGCCTTGTAATACTGGAATAATTGCTCCACCTACTATACCGGTAATAATAATTCCAGATGCTTGTGAAGTATGTTTTCCCAATCCGGCAACACCAAGACTGAAAATAGTAGGGAACATGATTGAATTAAATAACCCAATTGCTAAAATAGACCACATTGCAACTTGACCGTTAGTAAGCATAGTAACAACTAATAATACTGCAGCAACTATAGCGTTAAAACCTAACATATTGCCGGGTTTAATAACTCTTTGAATTGCCGAACCAAGGAATCGTCCAACCATTGCGCCGCCCCAGTAAAATGAAACCAATTTACCTGCATCAGCTTCTTTTAGACCTGCAATTTCTTTTAATCCAAGGTAATTAACTAAAAAACTTCCAATAGAAACTTCACCACCAACATAAACAAAAATAGCAATTGCGCCAAGTACAACATGTCTATATTTCCATGCTGAATTATGCAGATGATCTAAATTATTTTCATCCGGTAGTGATGATTCTTCTTTATTATTATCATTAAATTCAGGAAGTTTTATATAAGCAAATAAAGCTGCAATAATAAATAATGCTGCTGCTAGTCCAAGATAAGGAACTTGTACCGCAGCTGCTTCTGCTAATTGATAAGCAGATAAATCAGTTAAAGATAATTTTGATATTTCTTCAGCTGTTTTTACAGTAACAGAAAGTATTAATAATGAACCAAAATAAGGAGCAATTGTTGTTCCTAATGAATTAAATGCCTGAGTTAAATTTAATCTGCTCGAAGCTGTTTCGGGTTTTCCAAGTATTGTAACATAAGGATTTGCGGCAACTTGTAACAGTGTAATTCCCGAAGCCATAATAAAAAGAGCAGTTAAGAAGAAAGGATAAGATCTGAAAGCAGCAGAAGGATAAAAGAAAAGACATCCAATCCCTGCCACTATTAGTCCAATTACAATACCTTTTTTGTACCCAAATTTTTTAACAAGCCAGCCCGATGGCATTGAACAAATAAAATAAGCAGTAAAAAATACAAATTGAATCAACATTGATTCAGTATAATTAAGATTAAATACATTTTTTAGATGTGGAATCAAAATATCATTAAGACAAGTCAAAAAACCCCACATAAAAAACAATGACGTTAGTGCTGTAAGCGGGAAAGTATAATCTTTTTGTGTTTTTGAAGTGTTAACAACATTTGGTTTCACACCACCTGAAATAGCCATAGAGGACTCCTGTTTTGAATTTTTTATTCAAAATTGTTTAAATAAATCAAACCTAAATATCAAATATTATGCCTGTATCAAAATAAGGATAATTTTACTAAAATATCCTGCTTATTAGATAATTATGATATACGATTATCAAATTAATAAATTTCTCTTATTAAATTAATAATCTATAATGTATGGTTTTATTTTTTGATAATAATTTGAGCAATATATTTTAATAGTTGGGTTTTTAGTTAAAAATAATTAAAAATGGTGTGTAAAATAAAATTATTTGCAAAATAAAAAAAATCATAAAATTGCAATTGCAATTTATAGCTAAAATTTCTTTATATTAAAAAATGTAAAAATTTATGAATTTGGGAATGAAATCAGAAAAAATTGCATACGTAATTGCAAGTATTATTGTTATCACTTTAATAATTTTATTAAGTTTTATTTTAACTACATCTTTTTCTAACAAATATCCATACGATTCCGTTAAAAGAATCTATTATGTTGATAATATTTCTACAGCGCAGGAAAAGGTTATTAAAAGATTTAATGAACTTAATAAGGGGAAAATTGAAGTAATTGGAATAAATATACCTTTTTCTAAATTTAGTACAAATGAACGCAAGGAACTTTTAGCCAGATTTTTGAGAAGTAAAAGTGATTTAATAGATATTATTGCAATAGATCAAATATGGACTGCTCGTTTTGCAAAATGGGCTTTACCATTAAACGGATATTTTGATAAAATAATAAAGACAAATGTTATTGGTCCTGCTATTAACTCATGTATTTATGATTCCACTCTTGTTGCTTTGCCGTTATATCTTGATATTTCGTTAATGTATTACAGACAGGATATAATTAATAAACTGCCAAATGCAAAAATTATAAAAAATAAACTTGCTAATTCGATAACATGGGAAGATTTTATTGATTTAAAAGAGCAGTTAAAAATTAATAATCCTTTTTTTGTTTTTCAAGGAGCCGATTACGAGGGTTTAATTTGTATATATACCGAACTTCTGTCAATGTATGATCAGTCTTTTATTGTTGGCGATTCGTTGCAAATAAATTCGGTTAAGGCAGAAAAAACTTTACAATTTTTGGTCGATTTGATTTATAAATATAAAATATCACCGCCTGAAGTATTAAAATTTAAAGAAAATTTAAGTTACGATTATTATATAGAAAACAACGGAGTATTTTTACGAGCCTGGCCGGGGTTTGAATCGGAGATTAAAAAATATAAAAATGTGGATCCAAACGCTGTTTTTGTTAAAGTTCCAACACCACACTTTGCGGGTACAAATCCAAAATCAATTTTTGGCGGATGGAATCTTATTATATCTAAATATTCAACAAAAATTAGCGAATCTGAAAAGTTTTTAGAGTTTTTAATGAGCAGCGAAGCACAAAAAATTATGTATGAAGAAGGAAAAGTTTTACCAGTTAACAAAGAAATTTATTATGATGAGGCATATATAAAGCTGCATCCTGATTTATTGTTTTATAAAAAACTAATTGAAACCGGGATGTTTAGAAGCCAACATCCTAATTATACTCATATTACGGATTTATTGTCATATTATTTAAATTTAGCATTAGAACAGAGAATAGATGTAAAAGATGCATTAAATAAAGCAAAAAATAAAATTTCAACACGCAGTATTTTATTAAAGTAGATATGAATAATAATTTAATAATTGAAAAAATAAAAAAATATCATTTTGAGTTTAAACACTTAACGTTATTATTTATAATATTGTTTGCTTTCCAAATAATTATTTCGATAATTAACAAATCGTCCATAAAAACGTTTTTGGATAATACTCAGGAATGGTATCAAAAAGATTCTGCCGAACGTTTAGCAAATGTTACCACTACTTCGTTAGAATTACTGCTTGAAACTATAAATCCAAAAGAAAAATTGTTTGAAGATGAAGTGTCACGTATTGTACAATCTTTTGATATTATTTTTAGTCAACAAATATTGCAGCATAATGTGCAGGAATTATGCATTATAGTAAATAGAAATAATAAAATATATGCTATTGATGACGGAAGAGTTTTGTATTCATATTTGTTTAATGAAAAATTTGTTCCTTCCGCAGATTCCCTAAGTCATGCCAACGCTGTTCTTTTATATCAAAATAATTATAACGAGTTGATAAAAAGCGAACAAGTAATTAGTTTTATGACCAATAAAGAGTCTTTTCATATTTTTGTACCTTTTATTTTACGTGGCGAATATGTTGGTGCTTTATATATGAAAAATACACCTGATTTTTCATTTATTACAAATGAAGTAATAGCAAATTTGGATGAAACTTCAGTTATTTATATGTCAATTATAATTTTGGGATTACTGGCAATGTATTTTATTTCATCTTATACTGTTAAAGAAAGAGATGAAGCCCAAAAAAGACTGCTTGATGAACATGAGGAAAACTTAAAGAAAGAAATAAATTATGAAAAGGAATTAATGTTTACTAATAGGATTTATCATACACATCATAAAGCTGAAAAAGTAATGGGATTTATAAAAGAAGATTTAAGAATTCTTTCACCGGATAATATAAATGAAATTAAGTATCGAGTTTCTAAGTATTCCAATTTTATTAGCCGGGTTATTTATGATATGAAATGGTTTGATCCGCCAATTCAGACCATTAGAAATCCGATATTTAGAACTAACTTAAATGATTTGATTACTTTTATTGTTAATAATATTTTTTATAGAATTACTAAAAGGACAAATTCATTTGAAATAAAATTAAATTTGGATAACAAAACCCCAATAATTCAAGTTAATGAGTTTGTTGTTTGGGAATTATTGGAACCCCTAATACAAAATAGTATTGAGCATGGCGGGGATAACCATTTAATTATTGAAATAACCACGTCGGTTGATGAAACCATTAATGCAACATATATTATTATTAAAGATAATGGTATAGGTATTAAACCGGAATTATTAGAAGTAAATAAAAATGGAATCAAAAAAATATTTGAAGAAAATATCTCAACAAAAATACCGGATAATAGGAATGTCGGTTATGGATGTTATATTGCATACACAATAAGTAAAAGATGTGGTTGGGGGATTGATGTTGAAAATTTGATTGGCGGCGGATGTAAGTTTATTGTTACAATACAAAATAAAAATGATGGAGTTTCATTAAATGTCTAAGGACTTGATAAATATTTTATTAATTGAAGATGAAGATTTTGATGTAAGACGAGTTCATAATACATTATTGCCTTTTAATCAAAAAATTATAATTCGTGATGTAGTTTCGGATGGCAGAGAAGCTCTAAATTTAATAAAACAACACAAAGATGATTATGATTTAATCATAATGGATTTTCAAATTGCCGGCGGATTAATGGGTGATACATTAATCCAAAAAATTAAAGAGATTGACAGTACTTTACAGATTATTGTAATTACTAAAATGACTATTAATATTACTGATTATAATTTTGCTAATAAATTAAAACTGGCTGGAGCTTTTTGGTACTGCACTAAATATCCCGGGGATATTGAAGATTTTATTTACCAGCCTACTGACTTTATAATGAGTATTTTTAATGCTTATGAAAAATGCAAGTTAGAGAGAGAATGGAATAAATCCAATCAAAAAATATTACGCAGCATTGAGGAGATACTTTTTAGAAAAAGAATTATTGGTGAATCGGATCTAATTATTAAATTAAAAGATGAAATTCGAAAATACGCTAATTCCAATGTAAACGTTATGATTAGGGGAGCTTCGGGAACAGGTAAAGAACTTGTTGCTATTAATATTCACTATACAAGTAATAGAAGATTTGAAAATTTTATACCTATTAATTGTGGCAGTTTACCTCAAGATTTGATTGAAAGTGAACTTTTTGGGTATGAAAAAGGGGCATTTACCGGAGCTGATAAAAAGAAATTGGGCTTGTTTGAAATAGCTAATCAGGGTACTATATTTTTAGATGAAATAACTGAACTTCCTTTACCGGCACAAGTGAAATTATTAAGAGTAATACAAGACGGTGAGATAGAAAAAATTGGCCGTACCGAAAAAATTAAGGTTAATGTAAGGATTATTGCCGCAACTAATAGGAATATTGAGGAAGAGGTTAAAGCTAAAAGATTTAGGGAAGATTTATATTATCGTTTAAATGTTGTTCCTTTGATTGTACCAAAATTAAAAAGAAGGAAAACAGATATTCCTAAACTTATAGAGCATTTTATGAATGATATTGGGTCAGATATGGGGCGTGAGAAACCACATATTGATAATGACGCAATGAATATTTTAATGGATTATGAATGGCCCGGAAATGTTAGAGAACTTATTAACGTTGTACAACGATTCTTCTTTATTGATGAAAAGGAAATAAATGCAAAAAATGTAAAATTTATTCTCGGAATGGAATTAGAAACTACGTTACATCAACCTGATAATTATGGAATTTCTTTCGGATCTGAAATATTACCTTTAGCTCAAATGGAAAAACATTTTAGAGAAAAATATTTTAAATATGTAAGAGAAAATTCTTCATCAGATTCTGAAGCAGCTCAAAAACTAGGAATTGCTCCACCAAATTATTATAGAATGGCTAAAGAATTAGGCTTAAAATAATTGTAAATTGTTATTTATAAATGATTTACTACCGTTATTATTTGAACCTAAATTTTTGAAATTCACCATCTAAATTTGTTTTTGCTTTAAGTTTCCATAAAAATCCCGAAGAACCTTATTCCGATTTTATAAATATTTATTTTCAATAATAAAATTACCTGCCTTATTAAAATAATAACTCGGTTTTATCTTTTTAATAATTCACACTCAAATTACTTGTTAAAACAATAGTTAAATACAATGTTATTCCAACAAAAATGTTTGGCATTATTTGTGCTTATAATATATTTTGTTGTATAAATGAGTAAATAAATGAGTGATATTTTTACCTTAAATGATAGTTTGATTGTATTAGCTTACCTAGTGATTGTATTAAGCCTGGCTTTCTATTATTCACGCGGGAAAGGTAATGATACGAATAATTATTTTTTAGCCGGTAAAAATGTAGGTTGGTTAGCAATTGGTTTATCAATTTTTGCCACAAATATCTCTAGCGAACATTTTATAGGATTAGCCGGTTCGGGATCTATGCGAGGTATTGCGGTTGGACAGTTTGAACTTATGGCAATTTTTATCTTAATATTGTTAGCATGGTTGTTAACTCCAATATTTATTAAATCCGGCGTTAGGACTGTTCCTGAACTTTTAGAAAAACGATTTGATAAAACAATTGCTCAATGGTTTTCAGGTTTTTCAATTTTTATTTATATAAGTACTAAAATTTTAGTTACCTTATATGCCGGCAGCATGTTGTTTTACGAGATGTTCCACTTAAACTTATATACATCGGCAGTAGTTATTGTTTTTATAACAGGATTGTATTCTGTTATTGGAGGAGCAACCGCAATTATTAAAACTCAAATTTTCCAATCTATTATGTTAATAATTGGAGCTTTTTTGTTTACTTTATTCGGATTAAATAGAGTTGGATGGTTTTCCGGATTAACTGCTGCATTGCCTGCCGACTATTTTACAATGTTTAAACCAATTAATGATCCTGATTTCCCTTGGACCGGAATACTATTTGGCGCACCAATTATTGCTTTTTGGTACTGGTGTGCAGATCAATATATTGTACAAAAAATTCTTTCTGCAAAAAATCTTGATGAAGCCCGAAAAGGTTCATTATTTGCAGCAGTTTTAAAAATATTACCAATGTTTATTTTGGTGTTACCCGGTTTAGTTGCTGCCGCATTATATCCTGAAATAAAAGGGGATAAAGCTTTCCCAACATTATTAGCTAGTGATATTTTACCGGTTGGAATTAAAGGTATTGTAGTTGCCGGGTTACTATCAGCTATTATGTCCTCCTTAGCAGCTGCTTTTAATACAACAGCCACATTGTTTACATTTGATTTTTACAAGAAAAAATATCCTAATGAATCGGAAGAAAAACTCGTTTTAGTGGGAAGACTAGCAACTACTCTGACAGTATTAACTGCTATTTTGATTATTCCAATAATTAAACTATTTGATACTCAAATATATTTATTCCTGCAAGGATTTCAAGCTTATGTTAGCCCGCCAATTACCGCAATTTTTATTTGGGGTTTAATCTTTAAGTTTGTAAATACTCGAGCTGCAATGATGACATTAATTGTGGGTGAGTTAGTAGGTTTAATTAGATTAAGTTTGGATGGTTTGGTAAATAATGGAATTTTACAGGGAGCTTTTTGGTTAACCATTGTAAATATTAACTTTTTGCATTTTGCAATATTTTTGTTCTTGTTTTCATCGGTATTAATTTTAAGTATCAGTTTGGCCACTACAAAAAACTCGCAGATTGTGCCTAAAAACTGGTACATGGCTTCAAAAAATTCAAATGTGCATAGTGTTGAAAATGTTGGTTTTTTAGGAAATCCTAGTGCATTAAAAAATAGTATTTTTTTAACAATATTCTTATTTATTGTAATCCTAAGTGTGTGGGGATTATGGATATGATAAGTTTTAATTCATAAATAACAAACAAACAAACAAAATGGAGCAAAACCATAATGAAAAAAATCTTGGTTACCCTCTTTATCGTTCTATTTTCATCGTATATGAACGCTCAATGGGTGGAAAATGGATTTGACACGACAGTTGCAGATACTTTTTTCGTTTATCCTCCCTCTCATCCGGGCTTAGCTTCCGGATCGGGCTCATTAGTTCTTTCTGATAATACTACAAATCCAGATCCTTATCATGGAGTTGCAGCAACAAAAGTTGAATGGACTGTTCATTCATCTGAAAGTTATGGTGGTTATGCACAAATGATGCACCTTAACAGTACTGATACAGCTGTTTATTTTGACTGGTCGATGGCTAACGAACTTCGTTTATGGTACTACAATGTAGTTCCATCAACTCAACCAGGCTTAGTTCACATGCGTTTCAAAATTCATGAAGCTGGTGGACAGGCTGATTATTGGAATAATCAAAATGATCACGAAGACTGGTATTTTCAAGTTGATGGTTTTTATGATGCTGAACCCGGTTGGAAAATGTTGACTATTCCTTTGGTTGACTTAGGTGCCGGTTCTCCAACTTCAACCGGTTTTACATTAACAGGATGGAGTGGTGTTCAAAATAATGGTGTATTAGATTTGGACAAAATAATTGGCTACAGTCTTGAATTTACTACTCCTGGTATCGTTAATAATGGTACAGCTAATGGTGTTATAGTTTGGGATAAATTAACTTTATGGGGAAATAAATATGAACCATTAAGTACATTTGATAACACTGCAACCGGCGATTATTTTACACTTGACACTATGTCATGGGCCGGCGCAGGTGCAGGTGTTGAAACTTTGACCGATAATACTGTAAACCCATTTGAAGGAACTTCTTCGTTACAAATAGATTATACAGTAAATATGAGTCAATCATGGGGTGGTTATGTTAATTTAAGACATAATGCTCCAAGTGGTACAAATATACAAGATTTAAATGCAAGAACTAATTTAATATTGTATGTTAAAGTTGTTACTCCTGCTTCAGGTACTGCTGACAGAGTTACAATGAGAATGTTAATGTATGATAATAGTACAGGTCAAGAAGAAGAATGGGTTCATTTATTAAATGTTAATTTGTATCAAACTTCAGACTGGCAAAAAGTTGTTATTCCTTTAATTAATTTAGAAGGAACAGGTGATGATTATAAATTATCAACCACTGGTTTTAGAATACCCGGATGGGCTTCTTTTAGCGGTGATAATTTATTTAATTTAGATAAATTAGTTGGTTGGAAATTCGAATTTTCAGGAACAGGTGATTTTGGACCGATTGGCGAAACTTCAACTGGTCAAGTAATTATAGATCTTTGTCAGCCAGCTGGATTTAGAGAAACCGATGCTACAGCTCCTGAACCACCTGCAGGATTATTAGGTGTTGCAGGATCATTTACTAACTTAGTAACATGGTCAGACGTTCCTAATGAATCAGGTGAAAAATATGATGTTTATTATAGTACTACACCTAATTTTGATCTTGCAACTGCTGAAGTTGTAAAAACAGGTGTTGCTGAAAATATTCAATTAATTGAACACGTTTTACGTGCTCCGGGTACAGATCAATCAACTACTTATTATTATGCAATTACATGTACAGATAAAGCCGGTAATACGTCTTTACCTGGTTATTTAGGTTCACCAATTACTAACACTGCAAAAGGTATTGTTACTATATCTTTAACTCCTCCTTCACAAACCTTTGTTGCTGACGGTAATTTACAAGAATGGGCTAACATTACACCAATACCAATGAGACTATCAGACGGTAGTGCTTTTTTAGTTACAAATCAACAAATTTCCGGTGACGATGATTGTTCTGCTTTGGTTTATGTAGCAGTTGATGCTGAAAACTTATATGTTGCTTATGATGTAACAGATGATGTAGTTTCATTTAATTCTACATTAGCTTCATATTATAATGATGCTCCGGATTTATTTATTGGTTTATATGATGCTCATGGTGCAGCACACGCTAGTTTACAAAGAGGTGCCCAACCTGATTATCATTTAAGATTTGCAAAAGATAGAGTATTAATTGATGGTGCAAATGCTGATAGTATAGCTGTTCCAGGTACTAATTATTTCTGGGGAGAAAAATTTCCTTCAGGTTATACAGTTGAAGCAAAATTACCTTTAATTGACTTAGCAACAAAAAGAAATCCAGGTCAAACCAATTTTGATAGCTTATTCGTTCCAATCTTAGGTCAAAGAATTCCTTTTGATATCTCTCTTAATGATGCTGATGCTACAGGTACAAGAGAAGGTATTATGTGTTATTCACCGTTTAACGAAGATTTATCTTATGGAACTGTTACACGCTGGTTAAATACTTGGATTGGTAATGCTTGGACAGGTGTTGAAGATGAAAGTGTAAGTCCAAATAGTTATTCTTTATCTCAAAACTATCCAAATCCTTTTAATCCTGTAACAACAATTAAATATACAATTAAAGAAGCAGGAAATGTTTCATTAAAAGTATATGATATTTTAGGAAGAGTAATTACTACTTTGGTTAATCAAAACCAAAATCAAGGTAGTTACACAGTTAATTTTGATGCTTCAAAATTAGCAAGTGGTATGTATATTTATAAAATCGAAGCTGGTTCATTCCAAGCTGTAAGAAAAATGATGTTGTTAAAGTAATATTGTTTAATGAACGGGGTATCCACTATACCCCGTTTGTTTTTATTTGTTAAGTGTTAATTATGGATTCGTACTTTAAATTTTGGAGGTCTTTTATGTTGAAAAAATCTTTTCCAACATTAAAAGCTTTTATTTTTACTTTTTTAATTATTTTATGTTCTGGAAATATTTTTGCCGGTACAACCGGAAAAATAGCAGGCAAAGTTACCGATGAAAATGGGGAACCGGTAATTGGTGCCAACATTATTGTTGAAGGCACATATTTAGGGGCTGCAGCTGATGAAAATGGTTATTATTATATAAATAATATATCACCTGGCGTACATACTATTATAGTAAGTGCCGTTGGTTACCATAAAACTACAGTTCAACAAGTTAGTGTTAAAATTGATTTAACAACTAAAATTGATGTTCAATTAAAGTCTACTGCTTTTACTTTGGGATCTGATATTGTTGTGCAAGCAGCAAGACCATTAGTTCAAAAAGATTTAACTTCAACCTCCGCAACTGTAAATTCAGGTGAAATCAAATTAATGCCTGTTGAAAGTGTAAATCAGCTTATCAATTTACAAGCTGGTGTTGTTGGGGGACATTTTAGAGGTGGTCGTTCAAATGAAGTTGCGTATTTAGTTGATGGTGTGTCGGTTTCTGATGCATTCAACGGTGGTTTAACTTTGGAAGTTGAAAATTCTTCTATTCGTCAGATGGAAGTAATTACAGGAACATTTAATGCCGAATACGGGCAGGCGATGAGCGGTGTAGTTAATATCGTTACTCAAGATGGCTCAAACAAAACAGAAGGTTCTGTTTCAGGTTACATTGGAAATAATTTTACTACTCATACAGATATATTTCAAAATTTAGATAAATTGGATAGAGTTCCTATTAGAGATATCACCTTTAATTTGAGCGGACCTATTCCATTAGTAAATAATTTAACGTATTTTTTTACCGGTCGTTATTTTGAAAATGATGGTAATTTATACGGTAAACGTGTTTATAATGTTTATGATGACGTTCCGGTTTATCCAAATCCTTCCGATAAATCAGTTTGGATTCCTCAAAATACGGGAAATAATGAATATGTTTCTATGAATCCTTATAAAAAGTATTCATTTAATACAAAAGCAACTTATTCAATGCCGGATTTTAAAATTAGTTATTCATTATTTTGGGATCAAACAAAAGCAAAATATTATGACCATGCATATAAATGGACACCTGACGGTATTATGACACATAATAAAACTGATGTTGTAAACAGTCTTCATTTAACTCATTTTATATCGCAGAGTACATTTCATAGCTTAAAAATGTCTGCTAATTTTCATAATTTCTGGGGCAATTTATATTCTAACCCTTTTGATTCACGTTATGTTGATCCATCAAGAGGTACAGCTCCAACAAATTATACATTCCGTTCGGGTGGTAATCAAGGTAATCGGTATGATAGAAAAACTTTAACTTATGTTATTCAATATACCTTAGCTTCTCAAATTTCAAAAGAACACAAATTGGGATTTGGAGTTGAAGCACAATTACACGATTTATATAATCACAGTATGGATTTAATAAATTTTACAGATGGTGTTTTAGATTCAAACGGTGTGGAAATATTTACTCCTGGATATCCTAATGTTGGTACAATAACTGATGCAGGTTCTAATACTGAATACAGAAAAAAACCTTTTGAAGTTGCTGCATATATTCAAGATAAAATGGAATATGATATTATGATTATTAATGCAGGTATAAGATTCGATTATTTTAATCCAAATTCTTCATTACCGGCAGACTTAAGAAATCCTAATAACAACCCAAATTTTGCAGGGGCAGGCCAATTTCGTAAAGCTGATTATAAATTCCAAATCAGTCCTCGTCTTGGAGCCTCTTTCCCAATTACCGAAAATGGTATAATAAGATTTTCATACGGTCATTTTTTCCAAAGACCAGACTTAGAAAACTTATATATCAATCCTAATTTTATTGTACGGCCCGGGATCTCATTAAATTCAATAACCGGAAATCCTGATTTAAAACCAATGAAAACTATTCAATATGAAATTGGTTTACAACAGGTATTGTTTGATAATTATGCATTAAATTTAGTTGTATATTATCGTGATATCAGAAACCTGTTAGGTATGGAAATTATTAATACTTATGAAGGTGTTGCATATGCACGTTTTGTAAACCGTGATTATGGTAATGTTAAAGGTTTTATATTAACATTTGATAAACGTTTTACAGATTTCTTTAGTGCAAAAATAGATTATACTTATCAAATTGCTGAAGGAAATGCTTCAGATCCATATACAGTATTTAATAACAACCAAACAGATCCTCCTATTGAAACTACAAAAAAAGTACTTCCATTAAATTGGGATCAACGTTCAACATTAAATTTTGCTTTAACAATTGGTGATCCGATTGATTGGAGTGTAGGTTTAATATTTAAATATGGTTCGGGATTTCCTTATACAGAGGACTCAAAAGTTTCTCAAGGTGTAAGATTTGAAAATGGCGGAATTAAACCTGCAACATTTGACTTAGACTTACGTGCTGAAAAGAACTTTAAGATAGGAAATTACTTTGTAAACACATATTTGTTGATATATAACGTACTTGATATTAAAAATGAAACTGGTGTTTATGCTACAACCGGAAGAGCCACTAATGACTTAAATACTAAGACTGCTGGTGAAATTGTAGGTTTGAATACTATGCAAGAGTTTATAAATAATCCGGGTATGTATAATTCACCTCGCGAAATCCGATTAGGATTTGGTTTCGGATTCTAAGACGCAAAACGGAGATTAATATGTTAAAAAAATATGCTTTTACACTTTTCTTTTTATTAATAAATATATCACTTTTAGCTCAGGTAACACCTCAGACTCAAAAGTATCGTAATGATCTTAAAGGTGATTATAATTTTAGAAAAAAAGGAATAATGGATGGAAATCAAGTCCGAACATTATTCTATAATAATGGTGAAGTAGGACAGTGGCCATTACAGCCATCAGGCGAATGGCCAAAAGGAACCGGTCAATCATATCTTGATGGTGTTTGTGCTTTAGTTGCAACTGAGATAACCGCCCCCGGAAATAGCCAGGTCGTTCATCCTTTGCAAACTTCATACAGAGAGTGGATGGATAAAGATCCGAATACCGGTAAAATATGGGGATTTGAACCCGTTCCCGGTTATGTAAATTCTTCTTCTGAAAAACCATCAATTAATACAGATTCAAAAACATGGCCTTCAATATGGCCAAAATCGCTCCCATTAATTGATGAAACTTGGGACGGTTATTGGTATGGTTATTTTGGTCGTGGTGTTCAAAATAGTGATTTTGAAACATTTTTTGTAATGGATGATTCACAAGACGGTGAATATACACGTCTACCTTTTACATTTTTCCCAATTGCTTCCGATCATGAAAGAGGCGGTCTTGGATTACGTGTTGAAGTTCGTGGATTTCAATGGTCACATGTATTAGCTGAAGATATCATCTTTTGGCATTATGACATAATCAATATTTCTGACATGAATTATCCATCTACTTATTTTGGTTTTTATACCGACTGCGGTGTTGGCGGTAAAGATGATTCGGAAGATGATTGTGCTTCATTTGATAAAACACTTGACCTTGCATATGCTTATGACGGTGATGGCCTTGGTGCTCCAATACGTTGGAAAACAGGTTATTATGGTTATGCTTATTTGGAAAGTCCGGGTAACTCAAGCAATTTTATTGATGATGACAATGATGGTCTTATTGATGAAAAACGTGATGACGGTATTGATAATGATAATGACTGGCATAGTTATATTGATATCAATGGCAACGGAAAATGGGATTCTGAAAACAACGAACCTTTAAATGATGACGTTGGTCAGGATGGTGTAGGTCCTTGGGATGTACAGTATAATGGCCCGGATTTAGGAGAAGGTGACGGTTTTCCTACAGCAGGAGAACCTAATTTTGACGCAACAGATAAAGACGAATCAGATCAAATTGGTTTAACTGCAGTGTCATTATATCGTTTAGGACAAGGCGGAACCGGCGGCGGATGGCCAAAAGATGATGAAAGTATGTGGTTAAAGATGTCGGCAACAACATTTGATACTACAATACAACGTACTAACATAAGTATGGTATTTGCTTCAGGTCCATTTCCATTAAATGCAAATTTACGTGAAAGATTTTCTATGGCTTTAGTTTTTGGAAGCAACTTAGAAGATTTAATATTCAATAAAGAAACAGTTCAGCAAATTTATAATGCAAATTATAATTTTTCAAAACCTCCTATTAAACCTGTATTAACAGCTGTTCCGGGTGACGGAAAAGTATTTTTATATTGGGATGCTAAATCTGAAGAATCAAGAGATGCTTTCCTCGGATTTGAAAATAATGATCCAATTCAAGGTTATAAAAAGGATTTTGAAGGATATATGATTTTGCGTTGTCAAGAAGCAGAATTTAATGATGCTAAAATTATTACCGATTCGAAAGGTGAACCTAAGTATTATAAACCAATAGCTCAATTTGATAAAATTGATGGTATTAAAGGACCTGATCCGGTTGGTATTAATGGTGCTCATTTTTGGAGAGGAGAAGACAGCGGTCTTCAACACACTTATATTGATAATGACGTAACAAATGGTGAAAGATATTATTATGCACTTGTTGCATATGATCAGGGTGATCCTGCTTTTGGTACAAAAGGTTTACAACCAACTGAAACAACTAAAATTATAAGTGAAGATTATGCCGGAAATATCTCTTTTGTTGATATCAACTGTGCTGTTATTACTCCTAATGCAGCAGCAGCAGGATTAGTACCTCCACAAATAAATGGTGATTTAGCTAATGTTACATCAGGTATTGGTACAGGAAGTATTAAAGTAGATGTTCTAAATCCTAGTGAAGTTAATTCTAATGTTAATTATAAAATTAAATTCAATTCGACAGGAACATATCCGCTTTATAAAACAGTTGACTTTTCAATTATCCGTTCAATTAACGGCGGACCGGATTCGACAATAGTTTCGAACATTGATACTACCAATTTTGGTCCTAACAAATATAGTCCTCCTTTTGACGGTTTAACAATATCTGTAACTAATGATTCGAGCATAGCAGTTGTTGATACAGCAACTGGCTGGTTAAAAGGCACAAGCAATTTATTTATGTATGTACGAGCAGATAGAAGCTCACCTGCTAAAAATATTGCATGGCCATCCGATTATATCTTGGAGTTTTTACCAAGTGCATCTGTTATAACTCCTTTAACAAAAATTCCTGTTAATTTTATTGTTAGAAATATTACTGAAAATGATACTGTTGATGCTGAAATTCTTGACAATAATAAAAACAAAATTTTTGACTTAGGTGATAATATTGTTATTATTCAATATGTTGGAACTGCTTATAGACTAACATGGAATATTTCATATATCGCTCCGTTAGGAGGAGCTACACCTGTAGAACCGGTAGCTGGAGATTTATTTAGAATTACAACAACAAAACCATTTTTAGCTGGTGATTATTTCTCATTCACAACAGTACCTGCCACAAATGATAAAAATTTGGCAAACGCTGAATTAGAAAAAATAAAAGTTGTTCCGAATCCTTATGTAAGCACTGCAAAATGGGAAAGAAGAACCCTGTATCAATCAGGCCGTGGTGAGAGAAGAATCGATTTTATACATTTACCTAATCAATGTACCATCAGAATCTATACAATGGCCGGTTCATTAGTTAAAACTTTAACTAAAGATTCAGGTCCTTATGACGGTTCGCTTTCCTGGAATTTAGTAACTGAGGATGGTATGGATTGTGCTTACGGAGTTTATATTTATCATGTAGATGCTCCGGGGATAGGTGAATATGTTGGTAAATTCTCAATTATTAAATAGAGGCTGAGAAGAAGATGAGAATAAAAATTTTATATATAATGGTTTTAAGTGTTTTGTGTGCTAATTTAATGTTTGCACAGCAATTTGTGTCTGATGTATCCAAACGTGGTACGACTGCAGCACCTTTCCTTTCGATTGGTATGGGTGCTCGTGCAACCGGTATGGGTAGTGCCTTTGTTGGCGTTTCGGATGATCCAAGTGCATTATATTGGAATCCTGCCGGTATTGCTAAACAAGAAGGTTCATCGATATTAGTGGATCATACCCGTTGGATAGCAGATGTGAAATATAACTTTATTGCAGCTTCTTATAATCTTGGCACAATGGGAGCCATTGGTTTTAGCTTAACAAGTTCGGATATTGGGGAAATGAACGTTACCACAATTGATGAACCTGAAGGAACCGGTGAAACATATACAGCACAAGATATTTCTGTTAGTTTAGCTTATGCTATTAATTTAACAGATAATTTTGCAATAGGTATTAATCCAAAATTCATTAGCCAAAAGATTTGGAGAATGACAGCAACAAGTTTTGCAGTTGATTTAGGTGTTCAGTATATAACTCCATTTGATGGTATTGTGCTGGCTGCGTCTATGTCAAATTTTGGTTCAAAAATGAAAATGGATGGAAATTCATCTCTGGTTCTTTATGACCCAGATGATAATACTTCAGGTAATAATGGAAATATTCCTGCTTATTTGGAAACTGAAGAATGGGAATTGCCTTTATTATTTAGAGTTGGTTTAGCTTATCAACCAATTAAATCGGAAATGCATAAATTAACTCTTGCCTTAGATGCTTCACATCCAAGTGATGATTATGAAAGCATTAATGTGGGCGGCGAATATACTTATAATGAATTTATTTCTTTACGTGCCGGATACAAATCTTTGTTTTTAGATAATTCGGAAGAATCATTTACTCTTGGATTTGGTATTCAACAACGTTTAGTTGGAAATATTTTATTAAAAGTTGATTATGCTTATGGTGATTTTGGAAGATTAAAAGAAGTTCAAAAGTTTTCATTAGGCGTTAATTTTTAATTTACTGTTACTCCATGCATAGGTGCAGTTTTGATATTCTGCACCTATGCTTTAAATATTACGGGGAAAAATGAAAAAAATCGCTTTAATTATTATTATTTTTTTTAGTCTAATTTGTTCTAATTATGCTAAAGATTTTAAAGGTGCAGAACTTAGAACTAATTCAGCATATACTTATGGTCGTTTTGAAGTTAGGTATAAATCAGCACAAAAGGATGGTGTTTTAGCTTCTTTTTTTACTTATTACGATGGTGGCGGTACCGAAAATTGGAATGAATTAGATATTGAAATAATGGGTAGATATAATAACGATGTTCAATTCAATGCAATTACACCTGGTCAAACAAATCATGTTCGTCATCAAAATGTAAATTTTAATCCAAGTGTTGATTTTCATAATTACGCAATTGAGTGGACACCACAATATGTTGCATGGTTTATTGATGGATCGGAAGTATATCGTCAAACAGGTTCGCACATAGCTACAATTACCCGAGCTCAAAAAATTATGATGAACATTTGGAATCCTACATCAGTAGGCTGGGCAGGTGTTTGGAATCAGAATGTGGTACCTGCTTTTGCTTATTATGATTTTGTAAAATATTATGCCTATACACCTAACGCAGGTAATTATGGTACAAATAATAATTTTACTTATATATGGGGAGATGAATTTAATTCATTTGATGCAAACAGATGGTCAAAAGCTACTCATACATTTGATGGAAACAATTGCGATTTTATACCGGGAAATATTGTGTATAAAGACGGATGTATGATTTTATGTCTTACTGATGCAACTAATCTTGGTTATGTTGATAAACTAGCACCTGCACCAATGTGGGCAAGATATGAAAATAACAATGTTTATATCCGATTTAATGAGGACTTAGATCCTGTATCTTCAACTAATAATTCAAATTATATTATGTCCGGTGTTACAGTTAATTCTATTGAGTTGATGGAAGACAATAAAACAGTTAAAATTAATGTATCAAATTTTAATACTTCTGTTACTAACAATATTATAATGATGAATATTAAAGATGCTGCTGTTCCGGCTAATAATATGTCTGCTAAAGCACTTACAATTGCAAATTCTAATCCTTTAACATTTCCTGTTAAAATTAATGTTGGCGGGAATAGTATCCTTGGATATTTAGCTGATACTGAATTTAAGTATAATACAGAATATGGTTATTCCGAAGGTACCGCGGCATCAACATCATCAGGTGTTCAAATTGCGGGAACTGATGAAGACGAAATTTATAGAGCTGAAAGATATTATATTACAAAATATGATGTTCGTGTACCAAATGGTAAATATAATTTAAAGTTAATGTTTTGCGAAAATTACTTTACAGCCGCAGGCAGCAGGGTATTTGATATTTTTGTACAAAACCAATTAGCAAAAAATAATCTCGATATATTTGGTGAAGTTGGATTTAGAACCGCTTACAACTTTACCTTAGAAAATATTGATGTAACAGATGGCCTGTTAAAAATCCACTTTTGTGCTGAAGTATCTGAAACATTGTTAAATGGAATTGTAATTGAGCAAGTTTCCACCGGAGTTGAAGATAAATCGAACAGTAGTTTAAATTATGGATTTAATTTATTGCAAAACTATCCTAACCCTTTTAACGGTTCAACAAAAATACCGGTAAAAATTAATGATTCTTCAGATTTAAAATTAAAAATTTATAATGTTTTAGGTGAAGAAAAATACTCGAAGCTATACACCAATCTTTCGGTTGGAACACATGAATTAATATGGAACGGAACAGATAATAGTGGAATGACCTTAAGTTCAGGTTTATATATTTATGAAGTTTCAGATAACCATATTTCTAATTGTAAAAAAATGATATATCTTAAATGAAAATATTTATATTCTTATTCTCGTTCATATTTATAAATATCAGTTCACAAATTCCCATTCCAGCAACCGGTTGTTATCATTCTGCTTTTACTCCTTCGGAAAGCGGGGGACAACAAGGATTTGAAACTTTAGCACAAAAAAATATTGCTATTGAAATGAACTTTACAGCTTGGAATTCTTTAACAAGTTTTCCAATTGAAATGTGTAATCAAATTATGGCAAATGGGGCATACGCACATCTTACTTGGGAACCATGGAATTATAATGCTTCAAGCACACAATTCAGCAATCAGAATATAATTAATGGTAATTTTGATAATTATATAGCAACTTATGCCAGTGACATAAAATCCTGGGGTAAGCCAATCTTTTTACGCTGGGGCCATGAAATGAATGGTACTTGGTATCCATGGGATGGTAGTCATAGCGGCGGTTCAACGTTAAATGGGTTTGGTGATCCCAATAAAGCTGATGGTCCTGAAAGATATATAGCTGCCTATAAACGAATTCATGATATTTTTGAAGCGTTGGGTGTTGATAATGTTGTGTGGATTTGGTGTCCTAATTCAATTAGTTATCCCGGCGATGCTTGGAACCAGCCGGAAAACTATTATCCCGGTGACGATTATGTGGATTGGATAGGATTTGACGGATATAATTTTGGAGTTTCACAATCATCATCAAGCTGGGTTACATTTTTAAGTTTATATAATGGAATTTATAACAAATTTAAAAATTATAATAAACCAATGATAATTGGTGAATTTGGCTGTTCTGAAATTGGGGGCAGCAAATCAATGTGGATTAGAGATGCTTATTCTTATATAAAACTTTTATATCCGCAAATTAAAGCTGTAACCTGGTTCAATATTAATAAAGAAACCGATTGGCGGATTAATTCAACACAACAATCGTTAGACGCGTATAAATTAGCTATTTCCGATTCGTATTATTTAGACCAAATAATTGTCTCAGTTGAGGATAATTTATCAAATGATTTACCTCAATCTTTTGGTTTGGAAAACCCTTATCCAAATCCTTTTAATGGCTCGTGTACAGTTAAATATTATTTAAATGAACCTGATAATATAAAAATTGAAATAGTTGATATTTTGGGAAATAAAATTAAGCTGTTAACTTCCGGTTTTAAAAATACCGGAATTTATTCAACCGTATGGAATGGTTTTAATGATTCCAATAAATCTTGTGTCTCAGGTATATATTTTGTCAATTTAATCTCATCAAAAGGTGTATTTACAAAAAAGATAATTTATCTTAGATAATAAGAATATTATCTGATAAATAATTGTATTGCAAAAAATTTATTTTGAATATATCTTTAATATTATGTTTAAATATTTTAAAATTAGGAACAAATCATGCTCCGGAAATCAATCCTTTTAGTTTTTTTACCCCTAGTTGTTTTTGCGCAATTAAATCAAAAAGTTTATGTTGATGAAAATAAAAGAGTGGAATTTACTTCATCTAATCTGCCAATATTTGTTGTTAATACTAATGGTCAAACTATAATTGACGATGATAAAATAACAGCTGATTTGGGAGTTATTTATAATGGGGAGGGAGTTAGAAATTATTTAACTGATCTATTTAATCATTATAATGGTAAAATAGGAATTGAAATCAGAGGATCAAGCTCGCAAATGTTTCCTAAAAAACAATATGGTGTTGAAACTCGTGATGCTGCCGGTGCTGATTTGGATGTTTCGCTTTTAGGTTTCCCTGCCGAAAGTGATTGGATATTTAGTGCTCCTTATACCGATAAAAGTTTAATGCGTGATGTTTTGGTATACAGTTTAGCAAGAAGTATGGGACATTATGCCTCGCGCAGTAAATATTACGAATTGATTTTGAATGGTGAATATATGGGTGTATATGTACTATTTGAAAAAATTAAACGTGATAAAAACAGAGTTAATATAAAAAAATTAGAACCTACAGATATTAGCGGAGACGCATTAACAGGCGGTTATATTGTTAAAATTGATAAATGGGATGGTGAAAACAATGAAGGTTGGAATTCTTTATTTCCTGCATATCCCGGTGCGTGGCAAAACGTAAGTTATCAATATCATATACCAAAACCGGAAGATATTGTTGATCCGCAACGGAATTATATAAGAACTTTTATCAATGATTTTGAACGAAAAATGTATTCCGATAATTTTAATAATCCCGATAGCGGTTATACGACATTTTTGGATGTTAACTCGTTTGTAGATATGTTTTTGCTTAACGAAGTATCTAAAAATGTTGACGGTTATAGATTAAGCACTTTCCTTCACAAAGACAGAAATAGTGTTAACAAAAAACTATATTCCGGCCCTGTATGGGATTATAATTTAGCATTTGGAAATGCTGATTATTATGAGGGATGGCAGAGAACAGGTTGGCAATTGGATTATCTATCATCGGAACCGGGATTTTTATCCTCCGATGGTTATGTGCCCCCATTTTGGTGGAAGAAATTAATGGATGATTCAACTTTTGCAAATATGGTTAGATATAGATGGGAAACTTTGAAAAATAATTTGTTGTCGTTTGATTCATTTAATGCAAAAATTGATTCAATTGTAAATGTTGTAAATGAATCACAGGTGCGAAATTACCAACGATGGCCGATACTTGGAACTTATGTTTGGCCAAATGCATATATTGGACAAACATATTCGGAAGAGCTTTTATACCTTAAATCGTGGATAAGAGATAGATTAACCTGGTTAGGTTATTATATGATTGGAAATTTAACGGATGTAAATGATTCTGAGATTCCTAAAACTTTTGAACTAAGTCAAAACTATCCAAATCCTTTTAATCCTTCAACAACTATAAATTATTCAATTGATAGTTATAGTAATGTTACAATGTGCATTTATAATACTTTAGGTCAAAAAATTAAAGAATTGGTTAATGAAACAAAACAGGCCGGGAAATACTCCTTAACCGTTGATATGAGCAATTATGCAGGCGGAGTATATTTTTATAAAATTAATGTAAATCCAATTAATAATGGAAAAAGTTCATTATCAGTTGTTAAAAAGATGATTTATTTAAAATAAAATGGTTCTTCGGTATTTATAGTGTAAAGTGGAATCAAAAACAAATTATAAATGCTACATTATTAATTAATAAAAGAAAAAATAGGGGATTATATAATAACCGAAAGCAATTTATAATTCACAATTCACAATTTGTTTTATCAAACCCTATCCCTTAATTCTGCCCAAATTGTAAAAACAGCTGATAAATAGTCGTTATCCTTTGGGCAGCTTGTATCATCAAAATTGTCTAATCCTATAATCATTTTTGTTAAATTTTCATCTGAAAGTGATATTAAATCTGTATTTTGATGTGTTCTATTTAATGCGCGCGCAATAATAACATAATTATTCCATTTAAGAGGGATAATTAGTGAAAGCCTGTCAAACAATAGTTCAAGTTCAAAAACATCTTCGGGAATATTATATTTAATTAATAAATTATTTATTGCAATTTCGTCATTTGTAATAAAATCGGGGGAATTGCTATTGTAAATTTTTTGTAAATCAATATCGGTTATTTCCAAAACAACTCCATTTTTATTAAACAAAATTATTTTCTGTACTAATTAAAATATAATGATTAATTTATATTAATAATTTAAAATTATATTATCGGGTAAAAGATTATTATAAAAACTGAGTATTAATAATGATTTTAACAAAAGAAAAGATTAATGGAATTGACTTAGATAACCTATTATTTGATAGAATAAATGATGGTAAAATAAGTAATACTTTAATTATTGTTCCCACCAATAGAAAAGCCAGACATTTTAAGAAACAAATTATATCGTTATGTAAAAATGGTGTTTCTTCAAAAATTAATATTGAAACTCTCACTACAATAACTCAAAAACTTTTAGAGCAGTCGTTAAATTTTCATATAATGAGTGAAGCTGCTGCTTCAATTATGTTAAAACAAAGTATTAATGATACTTCACTGCAATATTTTTCTGTATATAAAAACAGAGTTCCTTTTGGTACTTTAGATAGAATTAAAAATATAATATCAAAGTTTAAAGAAAACGGAGTTAGTGTGGATGAAATATTAAGTGAAGCAAATTCTAATTTAAAAGGATCCAATCAAAAAAAAGCAGTTGACTTGGCAAACATTTATAGATGTTATAAAAGTAAATGCAGAAAAATGAAATATTTTGAAATTGGTGATGTTTATGAAGAATTATTAATGCTTGGTGATGATAAAATTGGTGAAAATTATGCCAAAAAATTCCCTAATACCGATTTGGTAATTATTGTTGGATTTGATGAATTTACTATACCAGAAGTGAAAATTATTAATTCTTTGGCAAGTATTTGTAACCTTAAATTATATTTGGATTTTGATTATTATGAATATAATCCTTTAATATTTAAACACTTGGATAAATGCAGTTATGCTTTTAGCGTGTGCGGATTTAATATTATTGAAGATTTATCAAATTCTGAACAAACTGAGTTTAAGCAAATAATTAAAAGTAATTTGTTTAAAAGTAATGTAAAAGAAAAATTTAATAAATTTAATAATCAAATTGTTAAAATAAAAGGCACCAACAGAATAAAAGAGATTGAGTATATTGCAAAAGAAATTAAAACACTAATTACTGATAATGCCGTAGATCCAAATAAAATATGTGTTTCTTTTAATTTAATTAAAAATTATTCGCCAATTATCCGTGATGTTTTTACAAAATATAAAATTCCGTTTAACCTTACCGATAGATACTCATTAGACAATTCCACCTTAATTACATTTATTATAAATTTATTAAATATTGAAGAAAACGATTATTATTTTAAAGATATTTTCAGAATTCTTAATAATAAATTTATTAAAAAATATCTGGGGGATAGTTCGGATCTGGTTAATACTGCCGGAGAATTAAAAATAACAATTGGAAAGAAAAATTGGATTGACAGCATAAAAAATAAAATTAATGAAAAATCCGAATTTTTGGAAGATGAGGATTATGAAAAAAATGATATTGACATATATATTAACGCTTTAACACAAATTGAAAAAATAATTTCTCTTCTTAATCCATTTGCTTTTAACCTTACTATTGAGCAGTTTTTAAAAGAGTTAAAAAATCTTATTACTGTTTTAAATATACCAACAGACGTAATAACCGGTAATATTACCACCGATCAAAAAAATATTAAAGCATTAACAACATTTATAGAAACAATAAAAGAAGTATTTAATCTATTAAAAAAAGAATATGGGCATGAAACAGAATTTAACCTTAATTTCTTTTTGGAAAATATTAAAACAGCTTCCAAGTGGGCACGTTATAACATTAAAGAAATATCCGATTATGGGGTGTTGGTTACTACAATAAACGAATTTAGAGGATTAAGCTTTGATTATTTGTTTGTTGGCGGTTTAATTGACGGAGATTTTCCGACCCGATATAATCCCGAAATATTTAATCAGGAAACATTTGTTCAAAAGGATTCAACACATCAAACAGAAGAAAGATATCATTTTTACCAAACATTATCCAGCTGGAATAAATGTCTTTATCTAACCGCTCCCGAATTACAGGGTGAAAGTGAGTTAGAGGAATCAATATTTTTTAAAGAATTAGACAAATTATTTTCTTATACCGAAAGAAAAATAGATGACCAAGATCAAAAGAATTACAATAATATGGTTTTTTCTGATGAAGAGTTCCAAATTTTATTTGGAAAAGCATTAATCGAAAAAAATGAAGAATTACTTGTTAAATTGCAAAACGATCCGGCATTTATACAATTTCAAAGTAATATCAAAAAAACCAAGGATTATTTGGATATTGACAATATCCGAAAAAATGATAATATGTATGAAACGGTTTATAATGGTTATGTATTAAAGGATGATTTAAATGAAGCGGAATTAAATAAAATTAATACTTTGTTAAATTATGGTACCAATAGACAATTTTCCATAACCCAGTTGGAAGAATATGCAAAATGTCCTTTTAAATATTTTACCGGTCGTTTATTAAAAATAAAAACATCAAAAGAACCCACGGAAGAATTAGAAACTTTTGAAATTGGAAACTTATTGCACGACATTTTGTTCGATTTTTATAATGAATTAAGAAATAAAAATATTATTGTTAATAATTGTTCAAATGAAGTATTTAATAAAGCTAAACAAATATTATTTAATATTGCCGAAAAAAAAGTTGAAGAGAGTAATTTAATATTTCCTATTTCGTTTTTTGAACGTGAAAAAATTCTTGGTATTAATGGTAAAAAAGAAGAATCGGTTTTAATTAAATATTTGGAAAATGAACAAAAGGAAAATACAAATTTTTTGCCTGAATTTTTTGAAGTGAAATTTGGTTTAATAAAAGGGGATAAGTATGATTATATACTATCCGATAACGAATCTTTAGATTTGGGTGGTGTAAAAATTAGAGGGAAAATAGATAGAATAGATATTGATAAAGAATCAAAAACTTTTAATATAATCGATTATAAATCGGGAAAAACAAAACCTTCGGTTTCGGAAATGAGAGATGGAACTTCATTGCAATTACCTGTTTATATGATGGCGGCACAAAAACTTATATCAAATTATTTTAAAGAAGAGTATAATCCTTTGATTATGTTTTTATATCGATTAAGGTACAGCGAAAAGGATCTTAAGCGTGATCAGATAAAAGTTATTAATAAAGGTGAAAATGAAGATATTATTAACGCAAATAAAGAATTGTTTGATGAAACAATAAGAAATGTCAAAAATCATGTCGAATCTATGAATAATGGTGTTTTTAATCTTTCCAGACTAAAAAATAGAGAAAATAAAATTTGTTCTTATTGTGATTTTCGATATGTTTGTAGAGTTAGTGAAGTTAATAATTGAATTTTCTTAAAAAAATTATTAAATTAAGCATAATAAAACAAAAATTTCTGTTATTACTTGCCACTGCCTAGTGCGGTGGCAATTTTTTTTATAAAAAAAAGAGGAGAAATCTAAGTGTCTAATGCAGGTTTTATCAACCTTAGTAGGGAAAAAATTCTTGAATTTGAAGCGGAATTAAAAGAATTAAAAACAACTGGCAGAAAACAAATGGCCGAAAGAATTGCTGAAGCCAGATCGTACGGAGATCTTTCTGAAAACGCAGAATATGATGCAGCTAAAGAAGCGCAAGGTTTAATGGAGTTAAAGATAAATAAATTAGAAGAATTATTGTCAAAAGCCAGAATAATTGATGTCTCTAATCTTCCAACCGATATCGTTCATATTTTGACAAAAGTTACAGTAAAAAATATAAATAACGGTAAAACATTACAATATATATTAGTATCATTAGAAGAAGCGGATTTACAAGGTGGAAAAATTGCAATTACTTCTCCGGTAGGCCAATCTTTAATGAACAAAAGAGTTGGGGATGTTATTGAAGTAAAAGTTCCGGCTGGATTAATAAAATACGAGATTTTGGAACTTGAACAAACTGCTTAATGACGAAGCTTATATCCAATTAACTATTGAACTTGCAAAAAAAGGACTAGGTGCAGTCAGTCCTAATCCTTTAGTTGGAGCAGTTATTGTAAAAAACGGGACAATTATTGGAGCCGGATATCATGCGCGATTTGGTGAAAATCACGCGGAAATTAATGCTTTAAATAATTGTAAAGAATCTCCCGAAGGGGCTATTTTGTTTGTAAACTTGGAACCTTGTGCCCACTTTGGCAAAACACCCCCTTGTGTTGATGCAATAATTGCCGCAAAGATTTCAAAAGTTGTTATAGGTTCGTTAGATCCAAATCCGTTAGTAGCCGGTAAAGGTCTTGAAAAGCTAAAAAACGCCGGAATTGAAATTGTGAACGGAATTTTAGATAAAGAATGTGCAGAGCTTAATAAATATTTTTTTAAGTACATCAAGGAAAACAAACCTTATGTTAATTTAAAAGTTGCACAAACTTTAGATGCTAAAATTGCTGATAATCAATTTCATTCAAAATGGATAACTTCTGCTGAAGCAAGAACATATGTTCACGAGATGCGAAGTAATTATGATGCTGTGCTTGTTGGAAGTAATACTGTAAGAATTGATAACCCGGAATTATCGGTAAGATTTTCGGAAGGACGTAATCCTAAACGAATTATCTTAAATAAAAACCTTGATTTGGATATAAATAAAAAGATATTTCAAAATAGTGATTCAAATACTATAATTGTTTGCAGCAATAAGAACATTGAAAAAACAAAAAAAGTAGCTGAATTTACTGATTTAGGAGTAAAAATTTTATTTGTTGAAGAAAATAAAAAGGGAAAATTAAAATTAAACTTAATTTTAAAAAACCTTTATAATCTTGGTATTAATTCAGTTATGGTTGAAGGGGGAAGCCAAATATTTTCATCATTTATCAAAAAACAATTATTTGATGAAATATCCGTTTTTGTAAGTCCTAAACTGTTAGGTACGGGAATAAATGCTTTTTCAAATTTAGGAATTGAAAAATTAAGTAAGGCTTTAAAGTTAAGGTTATATAGTGTTAACACTTTAGGTGATGATGTGCTATTAATCTACAAGAGGGTATAGTGTTTACCGGAATTGTTGAAGAACTTGGTAAGATAAACCTGATAAAAAATGCCGGTTTTGGGAAAGAAATAAGTATTAATTCCAATATTTTAATAAGCGATATGAATATTGGAGATAGTATTTGTGTAAACGGTGTTTGCCAGACAGTTGAAAAAATTTCAGGAACATCTTTTTTTGTTACCGCGGTGGAAGAAACCTTAAAAAAAACAAATTTTGGTTTGTTAAAACCAAATATGTTGGTTAATTTGGAATCGTCGCTAACATTAACAAAAAAAATAAGCGGTCATTTAGTATATGGTCATGTTGATTGTGTGGGCGAAATTTTGGAAATCAAACAGGAATCTGTTGGATTTAAATTAAAAATCAGTTACCCCAACGAATATTCAAAATATATTATTCATGTTGGTTCAATTAGTCTAAATGGTGTTAGTTTAACAATAGCCGAATTTAGCTCTAACAGCTTTGTAGTTGCAGTTATTCCGCATACATGGAATAATACTGCTTTTAAGTATAATAAACCCGGAGACAGCCTTAATTTAGAATTTGATGTTATTGGAAAATATGTTGATAGAATCAAATCATCGGGGAATAATCAAATAACAGAAGATTGGCTTAAAAGCAAGGGTTTTTAAGTGAAAAAGATTGATGAGAAAGTAATTAACTTCATTAAAAATATTCACTTAATTGATAAGGGAGATAAAATTGTAATTGGTTTAAGCGGAGGTGCTGATTCTGTTTTTTTATTGCATTTTTTGATTAAATACAAAAATAAATACAATATTCAGATTTCCGCCTTACATGTAAATCATCAATTACGCGGTGAAGATGCGGATAATGACGAAAAATTTTGTGCCGAATTATGCCGTAATCTTAATATTGATTTTCACTCTGTAAAAATAAACGTAAAAGAGCATGCTTTAGCAACAAAAAAATCAATTGAAGAAGCAGCCAGAGATTTAAGATATATTGAATTTGTTAAAGCTAAGGAAAAATTGAATTATAATAAAATTGCAACAGCACATAACTTAGATGACAATACTGAAACAATTTTACAAAGATTAATTGAAGGAACCGGATTAAAAGGTTTATGCGGAATTCCGCCTAAACGTGATGATATGTTTATTCGTCCGATTTTATGTTTAACTAAATCGGAAATTACAAAATATCTAAATTTATATAATATTGAATTTAAAATAGACCATACTAATAATGAAAATGATTACAAGAGGAATTATATACGAAATGAGATTATTCCTCTTGTAACCAAATTAAACAGCAGTTTTTCGAATAGTCTATTTCGTTCATCGCAAATATTTAGCGGTTTCTATTTCATAATTTTAGAAAAAGTTAATTTTTTAATTGATAAAAACATTAATTTTACAAATAATAAATTAATTATTTCGGATAATCTTTTTTTGTTGGAAACTGATGCGATATGCGGGGAAGTGCTTAAATTATCTTTTGAGAGGTATTTAAGTTATAATTTTGAGTTTGATGATTTTGTAAACATTAAAAAAGCATCCAATATACAAGTAGGTAAAATTGTTCAATTAAAAAATAATTATGAAGTTATAAAAGATCGAAAAAGTTTAATAATTTACAGTCGTTTAACTAATAATATTGAACATACTCTCAAAATTGGGGAATCGTTAACTGCTGATAATAAAACGATCAAAATGGAATTAATTGACAAAGATTTAGTTAAATTAGGGGAAAAGAAAAACGAATTATGTGAGTATATATCTGCTGATGATTTTGAAGAGTTGTTTGTTGTTCGCACGTGGAAAAATGGAGATAGTTTCATTCCTTTTGGGATGAACAGCTACAAAAAAATAAGTGATTTTTTGACAGAACAAAAATGCAGTGCAATAGATAAAAAAAATCAATTATTGTTATTAAACAGGAACAATATTGTGTATGTTATTGGTTTAAGAATAGATAATAGATACAAAATTACAAATAAAACCCAAAAGGTACTTAAAATATGGATAAATTAGATCTAAATGGTGAACATATTACGGTTGGAAACGAAGTATTTGTTAAATATTTAGAGGAATCGGTAATTCAAAAACGTATTGTTGAATTATCCGAACAAATTAGCAACGATTATCGCGGGAAATTACCAATATTTATTGGAATATTAAACGGTTCATTTATGTTTATGGCCGATTTAATAAAAAATGTTAATCTTAGCTGTGAAATAGATTTTTTTAAGTTATCAAGTTATGGTGATTCAAAAATATCATCAGGAAAAGTTAAATTATTAAAGGAATTAAATGCCGATATTATGGACAGACATCTAATTATTGTAGAGGATATTGTTGATACCGGACTATCAATAAAATATATTGAAGAATTAATGGCTGAACATAAACCGGCAAGTGTTAAAATTGCAACATTATTATTAAAACCAAATAGTCTTAAATATAATCTAAAAATTGATTATATTGGGTTTGAAATTCCCGATAAATTTGTTATTGGGTATGGATTAGATTATGGACAAAAGTACAGAAATTTACGTTCAATTTATGCGTTAAGTGAATAGAGAGGTATTTAAAAATATGATAAAAAAACTTCTTTTTGCTGATGATGGAAAATCAGGTGACTCAAAGAAAAATAAAAATTCCGGCGGTGGAAGTCCAAACAGAAACGATGGTGATTTTGATTGGTCTAAAATAATTAAAACTGTTTTTAGCTGGGGTGCTGTAATAATTGCTGCTGTAATTGTAATGCAATTTTGGCGTACCGGAACTACCGGAACAGTTGAAATTACTTACGATGTTTATGAACAATTATTGGCTTCCGGCGAAATAAGTGAAGGAAAAATTATTAAAACTGATATAAATGATTATGTTTTTGAAGGTACTTTAGCTAAAGAAAAATCGTTAAGTGTTAACGAAACCTGGGTAAAAACTACAAAATTTACTGTTACATTAATAGAACCTGTATTACAGGAACAAGAAAAGATTTGGAAAGAAAAAGGGGTAAAATATACCTTTGTAAAAGATTCCAATGAATGGTTAAATGTTATTTTTAGCTTTTTACCATGGATTATTGTTTTAGGTATTTGGTTTTTAATTATGCGCCGAATGCAAGGCGGCGGCGGTGGTGGAAGTACCAGAGGTATTTTTAACTTTGGTAAAAGTAAAGCAAAATTGATAAATGAATCATCTATAAAGATAACATTTAAAGACGTTGCCGGAGCTGATGAAGCCAAACAAGAATTACAGGAAATTATTGAGTTTTTACGCGAACCGACCAAATTTCAAAAATTAGGCGGTAAAATACCACGCGGAGTTTTATTGTTGGGCCCTCCGGGAACAGGTAAAACTTTATTAGCCCGTGCAGTTGCCGGTGAAGCAGGTGTTCCGTTTTTTTCAATAAGCGGTGCCGACTTTGTTGAAATGTTTGTTGGTGTTGGTGCAAGCCGAGTACGCGATTTATTTGAACAAGGTAAACGAAGTGCGCCTTGTATTATTTTTATAGATGAAATTGATGCGGTTGGCAGACATCGTGGTGCAGGTCTTGGCGGCGGACATGATGAACGCGAACAAACTTTAAATCAATTACTTGTTGAAATGGATGGTTTTGAACAGAACAGCGGTGTTATTATAATTGCCGCTACAAACAGACCTGATGTTTTAGATCCGGCTTTATTACGTCCGGGACGATTTGACAGACAAGTTGTGGTTGATAGACCTGATGTTAACGGACGTGAAGGAATATTAAAAGTTCATACACGTAAAATTCCTTTAGAACCGGATGTGGATTTAAAAACATTAGCAAAAGGGACACCTGGTTTAGCAGGTGCTGATTTAGCTAATTTAGCTAATGAAGCAGCTTTATTGGCCGCAAGGAAAAACAAGAAAAAAGTTGGAATGGATGACTTTGAAGAAGCTAAAGATAAAGTTATGATGGGTATGGAACGTAAAAGTCTTATTATTAGTGAAGCAGAGAAAAAAATCACTTCTTATCACGAAATAGGACACGTTTTAGTAGCCCGAATGATTCCTGAAGCTGATCCGGTTCATAAAGTTACAATTATACCACGCGGCAGAGCACTTGGTGTTACTACTTATTTGCCGGTTGATGAAAAACATACATATTCTAAAGATTATTTAGAAGCGATGATAACCTACGCTTTGGGCGGAAGAGCTGCTGAAAAATTAATATTTAATAAATATACTACCGGTGCAGGCAACGATATTGAAAAATCGACCGGAATTGCACGCAAAATGGTATGTGAATGGGGTATGAGTGAAAAACTTGGTCCTCTTTCGTATGGTGCTAAAGAAGAAGAGATCTTTTTAGGAAGAGAAATTACTAAGCATAAAGATTATAGCGATCAAACAGCTCAATTAATTGATGATGAAATTAAATTGATTATTAATACTTGTATGCTGCGTGCCGATAAAATATTAGCAGATAATATTGAAGTTTTGCATAAACTTTCACTTGAACTTTTAGAACGTGAGATTTTGGATTCTGAAGAAATTGATAAAATTATTCGCGGCGAAGAGTTGCCTCCTGTTAAAAAAGTAAATAATAATTCAACAAAAATTAGTGATTCTGATACTGAGATTCCTGATCATGTAAAAAAACTTCTTGATAAAAAGAAAGGGAAACATGAAGGAACGACTAATGAGACTGTAAATGACGCAAGCTGATAATAATGAAATAAATTATAAAAATGAATTGATGAGAAAGAGCATACATTTATGCTCTCTCTCAATTCCTATTATATATTACTTTATTGAAAGGAAACTTGCTTTATTTATTCTTGTTCCTTTGGCATCCTTTTCTTTAATATTAGATTTTGGAAGGTATTACTCTCCTGTACTTAACAAATATATTATTCAATATTTTGGATTTATGTTAAGAAAACACGAGATGGACGCAAAAAAGAAAAACCTTAACGGAGCTACTTATGTATTTTTATCTGCAACGTTAACTGTTCTTTTATTTCCTAAAATATTTGTTTTAACCTCATTCCCGGTTTTAATTATCAGCGATATTATGGCCGCGTTAATAGGCCGTAAATTTGGTAAACATAAATTTTTAGCTAAAAGTCTTGAAGGAACTTCTGCTTTTTTTGTTTCCGCGTGTATTGTGGTTATGGTTACCCCTAAAATAGAGGGTAGTTATATAGAATATTTAATAGGATTTATTGCTGTTGCATTTGGTGCCATTGCTGAAAATGTTTCGTATGGCTGGAGTGATGATAATCTTACCGTACCTTTGACAATTAGTGCAGTAATGTGGTTATTGTATATTATTTTACTTCCAAACTTATCTTTAATCTTGCCTAACATTCCTTATTAATCTGAAACAAATCAAAATTAGCGTTGTATATATTTTAAAAAAAGTTTAACTATGTACAAATATAAAAAATATTCAATCTGCTTAACAAAAGTTATTTTTGTGGTATTTTCCATAGTTTTGTTTTCCTGTAACGCAAAAGAAAAATCGGTAGGTTATGAAGACGAAATAAGTATAATTGCCGATACTGCTGATTATATAACCCTTAAGCCAGTCTTTAATAAAGTTTTTAATAAAATAATTTATACTCCTCAACCTGAAAAACTGTTTGAGATAAATAGATTTAGTTTTGAAAAATTTGATAAATTAAAAATAAAAAAGAATTTAATTATTGCTTGTCCGCTTAATACCGGCTCAAAACTTTCCAACTTTGTAGGCAATTTGTTAAATAAAGAAACAAAACAAAAAGTACTTACCGATAGTGTGTCATTATTTATTAAATACAATTTATGGGCCGATGACCAGCTTGTTGTTATTATTACTGGTGCTTCAAATCAAATTATTTCCTACAACCTTCAAAAATATGGTGAAAATTTAATTTATTCATTTCAAAAAATAGCTGATAAAAGGCTAGCAAATAAGTTATATACCTCAAAATATGAACAAAAAAATATTGAGGCTAGATTTCTAAAAAATTATGGCTGGATGATTTACGTACAAGCAGATTTTGTGGTTGCATCAAATAAACCACTGGAAAACTTTATTTGGTTACGCAGGTCACCTGATACTGATATTGAACGCTGGGTATTTATACATTGGATTGAAAACGCTAGTCCTTTATTGCTTGTACCCGATTCAATTGAAACATTACGTAATAAAATTACTAAAAAGTTTTACAGAACAAGTGATGATAAAAATTGGGTTGAAATTGCAGAAGATAACAAAAGTTATAAAGAAGTTAATTTTAACGGTTATTATGCAATAATGACTCAAGGATTATGGCATTTTAATGATAACAGCGGGGGAGGACCATTTGTTAATTATACATTTTATGATGAAAAAACCAAAAGATTATACATGTTGGATGGTTCGGTATTTGCTCCAAAATATTATAAAAAGAAGTTAATTCACCAAATGGACGTGTTATTGCAATCTTTTTTACCCGCTCATAAAGTTGATAAAACAAGGAAAGATGATATTTTAAGTTATTTAAACAAGTAATTAGGTAATTTGATTGGGGATAGATTAACCTACTAACCATTAAATGTGAGTACAAGTTGCAAAAACACCAGTTTTCAGCTTTGTCGTATCCATAATATTTTAGCCCGTCTAAATCAGCAGCATCCTCGTAAGTTTTTTTCTATATGAATTTAATAAAAAGTTGCACAAGCACTTCTCGATGGCAAATTCACTAAAGCAGAAGCATAAAGAATATATGGAGTTTGTGGTAGTAGAGCTATTATGAAGAATTTCAAAAGAAAAACTTATAAGTTCTACCAATTATTGAGTTGCTAAAACTGTAATATCTTAGATTATTATCTATTTTCAATAATTAAAGACTTCAAAGATCTTTAGATTTTTATATACCAAGAATGGTTTATCAAATTAACAAAGAATTTAGTTGATAATTGAAAACTTATTGAAAAATTATTCTAAAAATTATAAAATATCATTTTCTTATAATCTTGAGAAATATTATATTTAACTTAAAAAAGTCAGCCAATTTCAGGACACTACACAGAAATATAATATCTATTTAATAATATGAGGTGCCGGAATGAAGAAAGTTGTTACTACTATATTAACGTTAATGCTTTTAACAAGTTTGATTTATGGTCAAAATCAAGGTTTTTCTGTCCCAAAACTTGAGAACAAAGAAAGACACATTAAAGAACATGATAGGTTCTTGTTACAAAACCATAATAAATTAAAATCAAATACCGATAAGGGGATCCTTTATAAACCATTAGTGATTTCTACTGATAACAATACAACAAGGCATACTTATTTATATGATTCATACGGTAGAGTAACGACAGAATTATGGGAGAATTTGAATAATGGCGTTTGGATGAATTCTGCTCGCGCTACAATGAATTATGACTTAATAGGGAATATACTTGTTCGTTTAACGGAAACCTGGAACATCGGAAGCAGTACTTGGGTTAATAGTGATCGATATTCGTATACATACAGTAGTAATGCAATGACATATTCAATAGAATTATTTTCAAGCGGAGTGTGGATGAATTATTTGCAACTTACTTATACTTACGATGTAAATGGAATTATTCAAAAATTATTAGTTCAAAACTGGAACAATGGTTGGGAGAATACGAATCTACAAAGCTATTTTTATGACCTAAACGGGAATATTGTGAGTTTCTTAGACCAATCTTGGGATATCTCGAACAATACTTGGGGGAATCATTATAAGCATACTTACACATATGATACACACAACAACCGTTTGACATTTTTATTTGAGGAATGGCTAAATGGAGTCTATGTTAACAATGGAAGAGAATCCTACACATATGATTCCTCAGATAATAGGTTGACATGGTTGTGGGAGGAATGGGAAAACGGTGAATGGGCGAATCAGCGAAGATCTGCCACCACCTATGATTCTCACAATAATATGACGGCTGTATTGCACGAAAGCTGGGAAAACGGAGCATGGACGAATTTTTCTCGATTAACTTATGCATATGATATAAGTGATAATATGCTTACAGAGTTGGAAGAGAATTGGGGAACCCAGGGATGGGTAAATTATACTCTTCTTACTTATACCTATGACATAACCAGGAATGCAATTACCGGAAAAGCCGAGAAGTGGGAAAATAACACTTGGGTTAACAATATATATGGTTATTTGACGCTCACATCCAACTATAAAAATGATTATTTATATGTTAGTGGTTACAATTGTACCGTACAATACACCCAATTTTCGGATGTAGATGGTGAACTGAACAATAGTTTAGTTTTTTCCTTAAACCAAAATTACCCCAATCCTTTTAACCCAAGTACATCCATTAGTTTTTCTTTGCCTAATGATGGTTTTGTAACTTTAAAAGTTTATGATGTTTTAGGTAAAGAAGTAACCACGCTGATTAACGAGGATATGAATGCAGGTAAACATACAAAAATGTTGGACGCAAGTAATTTATGTAGCGGAGTATATTTTTACAAATTGCAAGCAGGTAAATATAACAAAACTAAAAAGATGATTTTGATAAGATAATTTTTAATAATAAACTATAAAAAATCATTTATATTTATTTCCACGGTTCTTAAAATTAGAACCGTGGTGCTTTTAAAAAAATCATGTTTATTGCAAAGCATTAGCCAAATTTTGATTTAACCCTCTATCAGGGAAAAGCTTAATAATATTTGCGGCTATTTTTTTAGCTTTATCCATATTTTTGTACGTAATTTCGTACATGGCGCGGTTAGTAAGAGCAATATAAACAATATTTTTCATTAACACACTGTATTTGTCATCAACTTGAGGGAATCGGATGTTAATGTTAGATGATGGAGCAGGTACATAATTAGTGTCTTTAGTAACTTTATAAAGTAAACCGCAAGGAATAAGCGAATAACCTTGAGGTAATACAAATTCCTTTTTCTGAATTTCGTTATCAAGAAATTCGGGGCCTATATAAATTGAGTGTTTATCGTAATTATCAGTAATTATTCTTGTCATAATTGCCTGATAAAAGAACTCCAATTTGTTTGAGTCAAAATTTTCACTTCTTTCAAAAGGTTGTAAGGCTGAAAGAAATCCGTTAATTTCAACTTTCATATCTTTAATAATTTCGGGATAATTTCTTTCCATCTGGTTATAATACCAGGATCTCCGTAAAAGTTCTTTATCAATTATTTTTATATCTTTTCTAAAATTTTCTACTTTTTGGAAATAATAGGATTCTGAAATAAAATAATCCCATTGATAACTTAATACAATACCATTTTTATCCACACGGCTTAATAAAGTTTTTGTATAATCGGAATACATATACATTTTGCTTTGGTCAACTGAGGAAAAATGAATAAATATTTGTAATAACGGAAGAATGATTAATCCGGCGAAATAAAAATTGGCTTTTGGACTTATATTTATTTTAAACTTAAATATTAAAAACAAAATACCATAAACTATAAAAAATCCAAACGAAATAAATGAAAGTAAAAAGTACGAATCGATATCATTAATATTATAATTTATTGAATATAAAGTTGTAAAAATAAAACATATAGTAATAAAAATACTTGCCTTTTTTGCATACTTAAATCCGGCATAAATACCAATTAAACCGATAACAAAATTTAAATAAGCAAATTCCGATGGAAGATTTCCCAAGAAATAAGCTAATTGTTGTTTAGCCGCATCAATAGAAGAGAACATCCATACCTGATATTGTTTACCGGTAAAATGTCTCCAAAAGCGTTCAAAATCAATAGGATTTCCCCAATTAATAACAGGGTTTTGTAAAGCTCTAAAGTACATAACCAAATATAATACTGCTAAAAGCGGGAAAAACAATAAAAGCATTTTACCAATTTTTTTGAACGAAGCGGCAGAGAACTTTTCTTTAGAAAAATAAACATAAGCTAAGCCGGGTAAAATTAAAAATGTTGTTAAATGGTTTCCAAACCCCAAAGCAAGCAAAACAGCAATTAATAACCAGTTTATTAACTGTATTTCCTTTTGAAATAATATTTTAACAATAAAAAATATATTTAACGAAAGTAATAACAAATGAAGTGAATAAACTTCAACTGAGGTGCTTTGAAACCAAAAAGTTTTAGAAAAGGGGACTATTAAACCTATTATTCCTGCCAGCAAGGAAGTTGAAAAATTGTCAAGCTTAAATAAAACAGACTGACTTTCAATTTTTTGTTTTTTCTTGTTTGTAATTTTTTCGATTTTATAAATGACAAAGTTTTCAATAAGCAATTTTATTGTTCTGATTAAGAAAAAAGATGCTGCAGTTACATATAAAGACGTTAAAATATTCAAAGCCAATATTTTAGTAAAAGGCAGCGGAATTAAACTGAATAAATATCCTAAAACAGTAAATAAAGGATATCCTGACGGATGCCCGATACCAAAAGTAACCTGAACAGCTGCCAATTCGCCGGAATCGATTTGAACAACGGAAGGAGCCATTGTGAATTGATAAATTACAAAAATAAAAAAACATATAAGATAATCAGAATATTTAGTTAACAGTTTCATTCTTCATTTCCTGATATTTGGATAAAATCTTTTGATTAGAAATTAAAGTTTGTATATAAATTGATTTAAATTCATCTATTGAATTAATGTTTAAAAATTTGATCAATAATAATAATTTTTCGGTATCTATTGGAACGTTTGAATTATTTACACCAAAAATGTTTTGAATAGTTATTTCAAGGGTCTTTAAAAAATAATAATTATTCATTAAAATATTTAAATCATCAGAGGAAATATAATTAATAAAATAATTAAATCTTTTAAAAAATGTTATTTCAATTATTTGGTTTTGAACAATCGGGAAATAAAAAAAGGATAGCTGCAGATAAAAATCAATATCAATAATTGATCCTTTTGTGAACTTTAGATTATCCAAAATAGATTTATTGTTGTTAATCAAAGTTTTATACATTTCGAATACATTTTTATTGATAAATTCAAAATTAATTGTTTTTAAGTGCGCTAAAAACTTAATAACAACAGTATTAAATAATTCCTTATTGCCGCTTACAAACTTAATTTTTTGTAAGGTTTGCAGTTCCCATATTCTTGCCCGTTTGTTTAGATATTGCGAAAAACTATTTATATCCCATACTATTTGCGAATTTTGTCCTTCCGGCCGCAATCTAAAATCTAATTTGAAAGGTGCAAGCTCTTTGGTTAAAACTGCTATAAATTTTTCGGCTGTTTGATTAACAGTTAATGTGTTTTGATCTGTTTCGCTGATAAAAATTAAATCAATATCACTTGAAAAATTCATTGCTGATATTCCAAAACTACCCAAAGCAAAAACACTAAAACTATTAATATTTAAGGAAGAATATATATTATTAATTTTAAATTTAATAAGTAATGTTAAAAGTTCCGATAATTCGACAGCACTAATAATTTTTAATGTATACTGTGCGGATAATATAAACAATAATTCATTTATCCCTAAATTTAAATTTTGATGAACATATTCCTTAACAAAAACCCTTCCGGTTAATAATAAATCACCAAGTTTTTTATTTAATAGCCACATATTAAATAAACGGCTGCTAAACTCGCATAAAATTAAAAATCTTGATAAAAATTCTTCATCTCTAAAACCCGAATACCACAACGAGGGGAAATAAACCGATTTTATTCCTCTAACAAAATTTTCAAGAACCAAATCGGGTACTGAACTATTTGATAAATATTTATTTATTGATTCTTCAATTTCCTTAAATAAATCAATTGTTTTGCTGTCAAATCCCTTTGATTCGAATAAATCGGTGCCAAAACGTAAAAAGTTTATATTTTTATTTGCCCTGCTTTTATCTTTAAATTTAATATTCTCAAATGTTGATGTACCGGAATTGTTAGTTTCAGCGGATTCTTCAAAAACCGTTAAAAAGAACTTTCGCACGTTATTTTTATGGTCATTAAGTACTGTATAAAACACACTTTCACTGCTTAAATTTAAATATAAAGCCATTGATTTAAGCATTAAAACATTATTTGGAATTGTATGAGTTTGTCTATCATTCATCAATTGTAAATAATGTTCAACTTTTCTGTAAAAATTATATGCATCCAATAATAATGTATATTCATCTAAATTAATAATATTTAGATTTAATAATTTACCCATTACACTTATTGAATTACCATCATACAGTTGTTTATGTCGGCCACCATTTATAAGCTGTAACGCCTGAATTGAAAACTCAATATCTCTAATTCCTCCAATACATAATTTTATATCATTTTCGTTACCTACCTCAATCCTTTTTTTCATTGATTTAATTTGATAAAGAGGAGAGATAAAAATAGATTTTGCAAAAATATATGATTGTGTAAAATTTAAGAATTTATTATATAAAGATTTATCACCGCAAACATAATTAAGTTTTAATAACATTTGCCTTTCCCAATCTTCACCACGAGTATCATAATATTGAATATAATCATTAATACTTTTTGAAAGGGAAGAGTTTCTTCCTTCAGGTCGAAGTCTAAAATCAACCCTGTAAATATATCCTTTTTCAGTAATTGCTGTGGCAGTTTTTATAAAAAGGAAAATTACTTCATTAAAAAAGTCGTTAGCGGTTATTTTTGAAAATCTGCAAACCGGTAAATTCCTATCATAAAACAAAACCAAATCAATATCGGAACTATAGTTTAATTCATTTCCTCCAAGTTTACCCAGTGAGGCCAGTGAATAAAGACGTGAAATATGTTTAAAATTATATTTTTGTTTAATTACATTAAAACATAATTCAAATAAACATCTTGATATAGAAATAGCCAGTTTTGAAAGTGAACTTGTGGTATTGTAAATATTCGAATTTCCTAAAATATCATTAAGTCCAATTTCCAAAAGATATTTACGCTTAAAAAGTCGTAAAAAATTTACTTTGGATTCAAAACTTTTATAATTGCAAATGCGTTCGTCAATTTCTTTATTTAATGTTTTAAGGTCTATATTATTATTTAGGAACTCAGAATTAAATAACAAGTATAAATATTCGGGATTACGTACAATAATATCAGTTAAGTAATTACTGTTGGCGGAAATTAAGATAATATATTCAAAATAGTGATTATGTTTAATTGAGGAACGCAAAAAATTAATTTTATCGTATAATGAAGATATAATACGCAAAAAATTATTTTCTGCTGTTGATGAATAATTTACTTTTGCAAAAATGTCATTTAATTGATTAATTATTTGATCAAATTCGCTTGAAGTCAAACCACCGTTTGACAATTCAATCAACTTTAATATTATATTCGGGGATATTTCCTTTTTTTCGATTTCCATTAAAAAGTAATTTTTGATGTGTAAAGTTATTAAAAAACTTATTAAATAAAACTAGATATTTTTTATAAAAAAACAAATAATCAACAAGTAAATACAATAATCAAGTATGCGTAAAATTTTTGCATAGAATTTTAAATTATTATTGACTTTATTAATAACCAAGAATTAAAATAATAAAATTGCATTTATTGTAGTTGTTTGGTAATTTTGTTATTCGCAATTATTAGGAGAACTTAATGTTTACAAAGATTTTAAAGAATATTTTTGGTGATAAACACTCAAAACTATTAAAAGAATTAACCCCAGTTGTTGATGAAATTAATGAAGAATATGCAAAACTTCAAAATTTAACCGATGAAGAATTAAAAGCAAAAACAAATCAGTTAAAGGAAAAGATTGCTTTAGATACTAAAGAATTACGAGAAGAAATTGATAGTTTAAAAAATAAATTAACTTTAGACAGTTTGGAAGATAATCATCAAGCAGTTAATACAAGATTAGACGAGTTAAATAGAGAGCTTGATGACAGATATGAAGATGTGCTTGACGAAATATTACCTGAAGCTTTTGCAATAGTAAAAGATACCTGTAGAAGATTAGTAGGACAATCGTGGGATGCGGCGGGATATAAAATTACTTGGGATATGATTCCTTACGATGTTCAGCTGATTGGTGGAATTGTTCTTCATCAGGGTAAAATTGCGGAAATGGCTACCGGTGAAGGTAAAACACTTGTTGCAACATTACCAATTTATTTAAATTCTCTTACAGGACGCGGTGTACATGTTGTTACTGTAAATGATTATCTGGCTAAACGCGATAGCGAATGGATGGGTAAAATATTTGAATTCCACGGTCTTACAATTGGCAACATATTAAGTTCTATGGACCCGGAACAACGTAAAATAAGTTATAATTCAGATATTACTTATGGTACAAATAATGAATTTGGTTTTGACTATTTGCGCGATAATATGGCTGTTAGACAGGAAGATTGCGTTCAAAGAGTACATAACTATACTATTGTGGATGAAGTGGATTCTGTATTAATTGATGAAGCCAGAACACCTTTGATTATATCAGGCCCGGTTGGTTCTCCTGATCATAAATTTTATGAAATGAAACCAAAAGTTGATTTGATATTTAAAAAACAAGCACAGTTAGTTTCTTCAATTGTTGCTGAAGCAGAAAGGGATTTAAGTAATCCTGATGGTGTTGATGAAGAAAAAGTAGGGTTGGCATTGCTGCGTGCATCACGAGGATTCCCTAAAAACAATAGATTAATGAAGTTGTTTAGTGAACCATATAACAAAAGGTTGATGCCAAAAATCCGAAATGGAATATTTGCGTGAAAACGCAAAAAGAATGCCTGAGGTGGATGAAGAGTTATATTTTGCTATTGATGAAAAAAATAACTCTATCGATTTAACCGAAAAAGGCAGAGAAGAATTATCCTCCGGTTCTGTT
>CAXXGC010000003.1:0-474060 GCA_963667875.2 Melioribacteraceae bacterium | reverse complement strand
AAATTATGCTTTGAAATACCGCGATTGTTATAAGCTTCTGCATAATTTGGATATAATTCTATTGCTTTGTCATAATCTTTTATTGCCCCTTGATTATCTTGTAAATTATGCTTTGAAATCCCGCGATTGTAATAAGCTTCTGCATAATTCGGATTTAATATTCTATTGCTTTGTCATAATCTTTATTGCCCCAGCATAATTATGCAGGTCTTTCTTTGAAATACCACGATTGTAATAAGCTTCTGCATAATTCGGATTTAATTCTATCGCTTTATCATAATCTTTTATTGCCCCTTCAAAATCATTTAAGTTTTTCTTTGAAATACCGCGATTTTTATAAGCATCTGCATCATGCGATTTAATTCTATTGCTTTGTCATAATCTTTTGTTGCCCCTTGATAATCTTGCATGTTTTTCTTTGAAAGTCCGCGATTGTAATAAGCATCAACATCATTCGGATTTAATTCTATCGCTTTGTCATAATCTTTTATTGCTTCATGGTAATCAAGTAAATTTAGTTTCGCAAGTCCACGATTGAAATAAGCCTCTGCATCATCTGATTTTAATTCAATTGCTTTTGTATAATCTTTTATTGCTTCATGGTAATCAAGTAAATTTAGTTTCGCAAGTCCACGATTGAAATAAGCCTCTGCATCATCTGTTTTTAATTCAATTACTTTTGTATAATCTTTTATTGCACCTTCAAAATCTTGTAAATTATGCTTTGAAATCCCACGATTGTTATATGCTTTAGCATAATTCGGATTTAATTCTATTGCTTTGTCATAATCTTTTATTGCCCCTTCGTAATCTTCAAGGTAATGCTTGGAAATTCCTCGATTATAATATATCATGGCTTCATTCGGATTTAATTCTATCGCTTTTGTATAATCTTTTATGGCTCCGTGATAATCTTCCAAGTTATGTCTTGAATTACCGCGATTGTTATAAGCCTCAGAATAATTTGGATTTAATTCTATAGCTTTGTTACAATCTTTTATTGCACCTTCATAATCTTGTATGTTTTTCTTTGAAACCCCACGATTGTTATATGCATTGGCATTATTTGGATTTAATTCTATTGCTTTGTTATAATCTTTTATTGCTCCGGCATGATCTTGTAAATCAGCTTTTGAACTACCGCGATTAATATAAGCATCAGCATAATTCGGATTTAATTCTATCGCTTTGGTATAATCTTTTATTGCCCCTTGATAATCCAAAGCCTCCCTTTTTACGTTTCCGGAATATAATAAGATTCAGCAGCTGCTTTATTCTCATCATCGTTTTGAATTTTTTTCCCGCATTTAGGGCAATAAATTGCTTCATCCGGTAACTTTTTCCACCCGCAATTTTTACATTCTTTTTCTAACTTTTTTTTGTTTTGAGGATCCAGTTCGTTAAATAATTTTATATCCTCCTTATCTTTTGAAAAATCAGAATTTAATGAATTATTAAGTATTGAAGTGTTCTCTTTTAATAATTTTTTTATTGTTTCAATTATCATTTTTGTATATATATCAACCGCCTGCCAACAGCATGCAGCCAGTGTTCCGAACTTATAAAAAATTCTATTGATCCGGTCGGTTCGATATCTTCAAATTTTACAGTAATAATGTTTTTATTTTTATTAACAGCTCTTTCAATTTCTTTTAGAACATATTTCGAATTGTTAGATTTTTGTGTAAAAACAAGAATCATGATTTTGCAATTATTAATTGCTTCAATAATAGAATATCCGTAATCGGTACCAGGCAAAATATCCCGGTGAGCTATCCAACACCTAATAGAATTTTGCTCTAATTTTTCACAAACAATATCTGCTATAAATTTATCACCATTGGCGTGCGAAATAAATACATCAAAACCCATATATCACCATATACATTTTTACACAATATTTATTAAGAAGTTTAATAACCCTAATATTCTTAATTAAAACCAAACCGGTTACAAAGATATTTATAATTTTGGTTTTTGCAAAACAAAAAATGAGAGCGTTTAATCCAATATATTTACAGTTTCGCTTAAATATTTTATTATTAAATGCCCTTGCAATATTTTTTTATCATATCGTATGCTTTTATATAACCTAATTCTCCTGCTTTGCTCCAATCTTCATACGCACCCTGTTTATCATTTAAGGCCTTTTTCACAAGTCCTCTGTTATAAAAAGCTTCACCAAGTCCCGCGTCTAATTCTATTGCTTTATCAAGGTCACTTAAAGCTCCTTTATAATCACCCAATTCATATTTTAAATTTCCTCTGCTATCCAATATATATGCATCTGGGGGATTTATTTTAATTGCAATGTTAAAATCTCTTATTGCCCCCTGATAATCTTTTAAGTTTTTTTTTGAAATTCCCCTATTGTTATAGGCTCCAGCATTATTAGGATCTAATTCTATCGCTTTAGTATGATCTTCAATTGCTCCTTCATAATCCTTAAAGGCATGCCTTGAAATACCCCGATTAGTAAAAGCCGACGCATCATATGGATCTAATTCTATCGCTTTAGTCTGATCTTTAATCGCTCCTTCATAATCTCGAATAAGATTTTTAGAAACTCCGCGATTGCAATAAGCCTTAGTATAATTGAGATTTAATTCAATGGCTTTGGTATAATCTTTTATCGCACCCTCATAGTCTTGTAAATTATTTTTTAGAACCTCCACGATTGTAATAAAAAGTTTGCATAATTCGAATTTAATTCTATTGCTTTGGTATAATCTTTTATTGCTCCTTGATAATCTTGCAAATTATTCTTTGAAACTCCGCGATTGGAATAAGCTTCGGTAGAATTTGGATCTAATTCTATCGCTTTGGTATAATCTATTATTGCTCCTTCACAATCATGCAAATTTTTCTTTGAAATTCCGCGGTTGCAATAAGCCATTGCATAATTCGGTTTTAATTCAATTGCCTTTGTATAATCTTTAATAGCTCCTTCATAATCATGCAAATCATTTTTTACAATACCTCGATTAGTATAAACATCCGCATAATTCGGATTTAATTCTATTGCTTTAGTATAATCCTTAATAGCCTCTTGATAATCTTGTAAATAATATTTCGCAACTCCAAGATTATTATAAGCAGCCTCATTATTCAGGTTTAATTTTATTGCGTTTGTATTATCATCAATAGCACCTTTATAATCCTGTAAGTTTTTCTTCGAAATTCCCCGATTATAATAAGCCTCAGCGAAATTTGGATCTAATTCTATCGCTATGGTATAGTCTTTTATGGAACCTTGATAATCAGAATTCCTATACTTGGCGTTTCCGGAGTTAAAATGAAATTTTGCATCTTCCTTATCATTATTATTGTTTTGTACTTTTTTTCCGCATTTAGGGCAAAAAGCTGCTTCGATAGGAATTTTGGAAAAACCACAAGAAGAACAGGCTTTAATTTGTAAAGTGTTATTATCATTAAAAAACGCGGAATCTTTTTTATCTTTCGTGAATTCCTCTTTTTTATTTGTCTGTAAATTTTGAAGAGGAATATTTAAGTTTTTCTTAATAACATCAATTAAAGTATTTATAAATTTATTAAATTCTAAATTTACAGCGTTAAACCAATGGAAATCGCTTACATACAATTCCATTTCTTCCGCAACTTCAACTTCTTCTAACTTTAATAAAATAATACATTTTTTTTTACTTGCCGCACGTTCAATTTCGCGGTGCACAAATTCCGATTTGTTGGAGTTTTTTGTAAAAACCAATATTACCAATTTGCAATTATTAATCGCTTCAATTATTGATGCTCCATAATTTTTTCCCGGCAGGCTGTCCCTAACTGCCACCCAGCATGAGATAGAATTTTTTTCTAAACAGGAACAAAGATTATTAACATAATCTTTATCATCGGAAGAAGAGGAAATAAAAACATCAAAACCCATATATCACCATATACATTTTTACACAATATTTATTTAGGAGTATAATACTCCTAAATTTAATTATTAAAACCAAATTGGTTACAAAGATATTTATAATTTTGGTTTTTGCAAAACAAAAAAAGGAGATAATATTATCTTATAAATAAAAACAATTAGTGTCCCAACAAAAAATAATAATTTTATCAATCAGACAGTAGTTTAAGTATTCGGGCTAATTGTGGTTCAAGGTTTTTAATTTTGGCATAAATAGATATTTGTTCCTTTACTGATTGTTTATTAAACATTGTAGGATTATGTTTATTAACAGCCTCATTTAACAACTCAAAAGCTTTTTCGTAATCTCCTTGTAAAAGTTTAGTTTCGGCTAAAGTAGCATCCAGCCACCAGTCTTCACCCTTTTTATTTTTCCACGCGCTATAAATATACGCGGCTAATTTATTTCCTTTACCGGTTGTTTCGTTATCATCAATTTTATATAAATACGCACAATTTATTGCCGGGTAATAATCATCAATATTTAGACGAAACGCGCTTAAATATAAATCAACAGCTCGGTTTAAATAATCTTTATTAATTTTTTTAATTGGTAAAACCGTAGTACCATCCATTAAGGCTCTTCTTTTGTACTGAGCCGCAAGCATCGATAAAGTATCGGAATCCTTGTTGCCGGTAACATATAAACCATAAACAATATTTGCTGCCTCTTCATATTTAGCTAAACGGGTAAGAGCGTTAGCTTTTATTTTTTGCAGTTTAACATCTTGTTTATAAGGATAAATATTTATTCCTTCCGTAGGCATAGACCATTTTTCCAGTTCCTGTGCATAAAATAATGCTTGTTCATATATACCATATTTCATACAAACCCGCACTATCTCAAAAATAAACAGACCTGAATATTTTTGCAGTTCTTTAGGAAGTTCTTCCAACAATTTTTCTTTTGAAGGTGAAGTATTCAAATGGTCAATTATTTTCTTTTCATCATTATAATAACCGTTAGGTTCAGGAAAGGCATGTGTTAAATCGGGTTTATATATTTCATCAATAATTTGCGGTTCTTCTTCCATATCCGACAATCTATAAAGAATAAACTCGCCAAAATTTTTAGCTAAAGGAATATTTCCAAGAGAATCAAATCTAACATTATCAATTTTTTCATGCATGTTATCAATTTGTCTTTTAAAATTTTCAGTTACAAATATTTCCCCTGGTCTAGTAACGGGTTCAATTCTGGCGGAAGTATTAATATTTATACCAAAAGCATTATCTTTATCTGTAAGAGGATCATTTATTATTGAAAATTCACCAAAATGACCCCCAATACGAGCAGACATTTTTTTGGCCCTTGCAAATTTGTTAGTATTAAAAAATCTTCGTAACTCTAAGGCAAAGCTACAAGCATCTATTCCATTTTTAAATACAGCAATTATGGCGTCACCCCAAGTATTCCAAACTAAAGTTTCTTTCCTATAGATGTTAATACTATTTTTTAATTCCGGCAGTACTTTGTCAAAATACTCTTTAACTTCAGATTCCGTTAATTTAGAAAAACCTTTTAAATCGGAAAATAAAATATATCCGTGCTCATGTTCATACATATAGCCCTTCTAATATTTATTATTAAAAATATTTATAATTTAAAATACATAAATATTAACAAAAATGAATTGTTTTTGGACAAATAAATGGGTATATAACATAATATTTTAATAATTAAAACAATATTATATTAACGTTAGAGTAGTAAAATAAAATTTAGTTTAATCTTTAATAAATCTTAACCCCAAACTGGCGTAAATGATGGTCTAAATGCAAATAAACTAATTTGCCCCATTCATTTTTAGTCATATCGCCAAAAGCAGGATGATTTATTTTTTTATCTTTAGGATATTTTGTATCGAATTTAATAACTGATTTTATTAACAACTTTTTGTCATTTTCAAAATTGGTTGGTTTGGTACCGCCTTCACCCTGTTTTAATTCTTTAAATGTTTCAACCTTTCCTTTAGGTGTAGGCATACCCCAAAATACTAAATATTTCATTATTTTACCTAAAGGGAACTTCTTTTGCGATAGATCTTTAATTTCACCAATACTAAGTTTAATTTGGTCGGTACAATGACATAACATCTCATTACTATTCATTTTCCCCCATAACCCTCTTTCTACGTAATTTACTTTTTCAATACGATGTAAAATGCTTTTTTTACCTTTTTCATCTAAAATACTTTTCATGTTAAGCCCTTTATATTATTTGTTAGCAAAATATATTATTTTACTTTTATATGCTTATGTTCTTTTATATAATTATCAACATCATCAAACCAATAAGGTTTAGTTGGTAATTCTCTTAATTCATCAATTTTAAGGATTTTTTTAAATTCATTTATTTCATCATTATTTAATAAAGGTAAAATGGTTGTAGGAAGATTCATAATTCTTTTTGAAACCAGCACTGAAGTAATATCTTTTAGCGAAATTAGATTTAGCTTTTTTAATTCACTAAAAACATACAACAAGTCATATAAATTTGTTTTTCCGCTGCCAAATGCTTCAATTATTTTATCTCTAAACTGATTAAAATAACTGTCAGGAATATCACTCATTAAATACCAAATATTATTTACTTTTCTTTTTCCATTTGGCTGAATTTTGCTTGTAAAAAACAAAAAGAAGTCACCTCTTTTCATTTCCTCTAATTTTTCTCTAACATCTTCCTTTTTTATTTGCGAAAAGTGAAAAAAAATCTCGCTTTCGTAATATAAACTTTTTAGAAATCCAAACCCTTTTTCATCAATTTTTTTTACCCGGCAAAAATCAAGCGGCTCTTTTATCATAATTTAACAATCCTAAACAATTTGGCAATAGTAGCAAATATACCATTATTTACTCATATTTTATAATCTAACTTATATAATTATTTTTTATTTAGATAAATCAAAATAATTTCGTATCTTTGCAATAACAATTTTATGGAATTGTGTTTTGAACTACCTCATTCTATTTTCATCCAAAAAAGTACTCAAAAACCAACAAAATGAAGTAAATACAGTATTTATGTAATTTTAACAATTCGCATGAAAAAAAATAATCTAAAACAACAAGATAAAAGCCTTGATAACAACGTCTTGTATCCGGGCTTAATTCTTAAAACAACAGGGAAAAAATGATAACATTTGAAGAAATTGGCATCGATGGCCCAATTTTAAAAGCTATTAAAGAGCTTGGATTTGAAACTCCAATGCCAATTCAAGAAAAAGTAATTCCACAATTAATGCAAGAAAATTGCAGAGACATTGTAGGTCTTGCACAAACAGGAACCGGAAAAACAGCCGCATTCGGTCTTCCTATCATCGAAAAAGTCGATACATCACTAAACAAGGTTCAATTTTTAATACTCAGCCCAACGCGCGAATTGTGTGTTCAAATTTCTGAAGATTTAACTTCTTATGCAAAATATAAAAGTGAAATCAAAATTACCGCAATTTTTGGCGGTGCAAGTATTGATAAACAAATCCAAAAAATTCAAAGAGGAGTTCATATTATTTCTGCTACTCCCGGAAGGTTGTTAGATTTAATTAACAGACGAGTTGTTGATCTTTCTAAAGTAAAAACTGTAATACTTGATGAAGCAGATGAAATGCTTAATATGGGTTTTAGAGATGATTTAGAGGCAATTTTAAGCGAAACACCTAAAGCCAAAAACACATTGTTGTTTTCTGCAACCATGCCTAATGAAGTTTTGCATATTGCAAACGAATATATGGTTAATCCATTAGAGATTTCATGCGGCAAAAAAAATGTCGGTGCCGAAAATATTGAACATTTCTGTTATATGGTACATGCTAAAGACAGATATTTAGCATTAAAAAGAATTGTTGACTATTATCCGGGAATTTACGGAATAGTATTTTGCAGAACCAGAAAAGAAACTCAAGAAGTTGCTGATCAATTAATGCAGGATGGTTATAATGCCGATTCATTGCATGGTGATTTATCGCAAGCTCAAAGAGATCTTGTTATGAATAAATTTAGAATTAAACATATTACTATACTTGTTGCAACTGATGTTGCCGCACGCGGTATTGATGTTGATTCATTAACACATATAATAAACTATAATTTACCTGACGAACTTGAAATTTACACTCATAGAAGCGGTAGAACCGGACGTGCCGGTAAAAAAGGCATTTCTATTATTATTGCTAACCTCAAAGAAAGAGGTAAAATTACACAAATTGAAAGACAAATCAATAAAAAATTTGTTTTTGCAAATGTACCGGTTGGAAAAGATATTTGTGAAAAACAATTATTCCACGTAATTGACAGAATGGAAAAAGTTGAAGTAGATTATTCACAGATTGATCCATATTTACCGGAAATATTTAGAAAACTTGAATGGCTTGATTATGAAGAATTAGTTAAAAAATTTGTTTCCGTTGAGTTTAACAGATTTTTAGATTATTATAAAAATGCTCAAGATCTAAATATGCCAACTGAAAATAGACGTAAAGGAAAAAGGAGCGATAGTGATACCGGATTTCAACGCTTTTTCATAAACCTCGGTAGAACTGATGATCTTAAACCTACTACACTTATTGGTCTTATTAATGATTTTACCGGTATTAGAGATATTGAAATTGGCGAAATAGAAATATTACAAAACTATTCATTCTTTGAAGTTGACTCAAGTTATGCCGATACCGTTATTGAATCATTTAAAGATAAAAAACTTAAAAAACGTGCAATAAACTTAGAGATCTCTGAATCTGTAAGAAGAGGCCGTTCACAATCCGATAGAAGAAGTTCAGATCGCCCTGAAAGAAGAAGTTCAGACAGAAGAAGTTCAGACCGTCCGGAAAGAAGAAATTATGATAGATCTGAAACCAAAAGCTCCGATCGTCCGGAAAGAAAGAGTTATGATCGTTCCGAAAGCAGAAGTAGTGATCGCCCGGAAAGAAGAAATTCCGAAAATTCCGAAAGCAGAACTAGTGATCGCCCCGAAAGAAAAAGTTCTGACCGTTCAGAAAGCAGAAGTACTGACCGTCCTGAAAAGCGGAATTATGAAAGATCCGATAGAACTAGGTCTGATCGCCCCGAAAAAAGAGATTTTGAAAGAAGCGAAAGATCCAGCAAATTCGAGACTAAAAGAGACGATTCTTCAAGAGACAGATTTGAGAAAAAACCTGACGGAAGAAGTAAAAGATCGTTTGATGACGATACTAAAAAAGAAAGAGGCTCGGAAAGTGAATCCAGCAGATCTTTTAGAAAAGATGATGGCGATAAACCAAAACGTTCATTTAGAGATAAAAAATCCTCTTCCCGCTTTGACAGCCCGGCAAAAAGAAGAAGATAATTTTAGCTTTTAAGTATAAAATTAATCCCCGTTAGATATGACATGTTCATTTTTAGCGGGGATTTTTTTTACATTATTGTATTAATTCCCTTCACTTTTTAGTTTATTTATATAATCAACTCGTTTTTTTACAGATGGATGGCTATAAAAATACCATTCAACAAGAGAATGAGGTTCTTTATCACCCAAATTTTGTTCATTCAGTTTACTTAATGCAGTTACAAATTCATCATATTTTTTTGTTTGTTTAACAGCGTATTCATCGGCCTGATATTCGTATTTGCGGGAAATTATATTAGAAACCGGAGTTTGAATTAATCCTATTAACATACCCCACAAGGCTATAATTGGTAATGCCGAAATTTGTTTAACACTAACAAATCCAAACCAATCCAACGAATAATTATACAAAACTGACAGAAGATAAAAAATTCCAAAACTTACAACAGTACCAAATAATAAATTTTTAAGTATATGTTTTCTTTTATAATGGCCCATTTCATGTGCAATTACAGTTTCAATTTCGTCATTATTAAAGTTATTTAATAAAGTATCACCCAATAAAATTCTTTTAGTTTTTCCAAGTCCCGTAAAAGCGGCATTTGCTTTTTTAGTGTTTTTACTCATATCAAATTTAAAAACATTATCTAATTTTAGACCTGCATCAACCGAAAGTTTAACAATTCTTTGTTTTAAGTCTTCATCTTCCAATGGAGATATTTTATAAAAAAGAGGCATTATAAACACAGGTACTATTTGAGCCAGAACAACGGAAATAATAAACATCCCTATTCCAAAAGGAAGCCACCAAAAATTCCCGTATGTTATAATAAAAAAGTAAAACAACATTAAAATAGGTACACCAATAATTATTCCAATTATACCGCTTTTAGTCTTTTCAATTAACCATTTTCCAATAGTCTGATTAGATAAATTATATTTATGTTCAAGGTAATATGATGAATAAAAATCTAAAGGAAACGAAATAAACGAAAAGAAGAACCCGAACACACCAAAAAATATTGTTAATACTAAATAACTATTAGTTACATATTGCAGAATTTGTTTTTCCAATAAATTGCTTAACCCTAACAAAAGGAATAAAAAAATAACTATAAAAGTAAGTACGGTATCTGTAATATCAACAATCAGTTTTGTTTTATTATATTTTTTTTCATTCATAAGAAACCTAATTTTTATTACAAATTTACATATAATTGGGCATTTTTCTAAGGAAAATAAAATTGGTTTTTTGGTGTTTTTAGTGAAACCCGAATCAAAACAAATTATAAATGGTGAATTATAAGTTAACAATAAATATAGTTGATCATATAACAACCGGAGGTAATTCATCATTCACAATTATTAATTATTTTTTAACTAACCAACACCAGCGGCATTTTTGTAACCTAGTAACATGTTATAGCCAAATAAATGTCGCTACGATGGTGAATATCTAATAAGTCGGATTTTTGAACATCTTGAAATTATTGTTCCCGCATTATTTTATTATGATCATCTGCATTATGTTATTATATAATGTTTTATATAAAAGATATTCCCCTCTCTTTTAAACAATATTGTCAACTTAAGGATTATCTATTTATCATTCTTACAATGCAACCCACTTACGGGGTTGTGGTATTTTTGGGGGAACTCAGGCTACTCACATGAAACACCATTCGGGTTTTTTAATATAATCCTTTAATACAAATTGAAATCTAAATACTGAAAATCACTTTATTGTGTAATAACGCTGTAAGCGTTACATGTCAGTAGACCTCAGAACCATTAATACCGGTTTCAACCCCCGAAATCAATGTTGTCAACTTAAGGATTATCTATTCATCATTCTTACAATGCAACCCATTAACAGGGTTGTGGTATTTTTGGGGGAACTCAGGCTACTAACATGAAACACCATTCGGGTTTTTTAATATAATCCTTTATACAAATTGAAATTTAAATACTGAAAATCAATATATTGCGTAATAACGCTGAAAGCGTTACATGTCAGTAGACCTCGGAACCATAAATACCGGTTTCAACCCCCGAAAGTGGGGTTGCATAAAATGGAGTTATTTGCTTAAGTAAACACGTTTACCTACTGTAGGTAGGTTTTGCTTATTAAGAGGATAGCCAGACCCGCTCTTTTTACGGGAGGCGATGGGTGAGTTCCGTTTTTGTACTTATGCAACATTCACCGTATAGGGTTTCATTTATCCATATACAAATTAATTTTAACACAGAATACAAAATGTGCTGTTATATAACGTACAATTATATTTAGACTTACAATATTATTTCTAAAACGCAGGTAAAGTAAAATATATCTTACTTCCCTTCCCAAATTCGCTTTTTACCCAAATTGTACCCTTATTCTTTTCAACAAATTCTTTGCACAAAATCAAACCTAAACCTGTACCACTTTCTTTGCCGGTTCCTGAAGTATTAAACTGAGTTTCAATTTTGAACAATTTTGACAAATCTTCTTTCCTTATTCCTACACCTGTATCAGAAACACAAATTTCAACTAGGTTATTTTGCTGAACAGCTGAAATTTCTATAACTCCTGAACTATATGAAAATTTAATTGCATTAGAAACCAAATTTCTAAAAATAGTTGACACCATTGCACTATCGGCAAAAACACTTAATTCGGGAGTTACGTTATTGATAATAGATATATTTTTATTACTAAGCTGTTCTTTATTTAATAAAATAACTTCCTCAACTATTTCATTCAACGATAAAACATTGGGGAAATATTCAATTTTATTAGATTGTACTCTGGCCCACTGTAACAAATTTTCCAACAAATTATATATTACTTTTGCCGAACTATAAATATTATTTAAGAAGTTACCAACTTCATCTTTTTCCAACGACTGATAATTTTGGACCAAAAATGAGGAAGAACCGAATAACGCGTTAAACGGATTGCGTAAATCATGTGCTATAATAGAAAAAAACCTGTTTTTATTATTGTTCAACTCAATTAATTTTGTTTCCGAGTCTTTTAATTTTTCATTAATTTTTTCCAGTTCATAGGTTTTTGATTCAATTGTATTTTTGTTAATAACCAGTTCAAGATTAATTTCGCGCAGCGATTGTTCCAATCTTTTATAATCGGTTATATCAATTAATTCAAATAATAATTCGCTGGGCAATCCATCCAAACCTCTATTAAGTACTGTTTCATACGATAAAAACCAAACAACATCACCATAAAAATTTTTTAGCCTATATTCCGATTGAAATATTGTATCTTTTTCAGTTTTTAACAGCCTATCAAAATTACTATTTAATAAATCAATATCTTCTTTACAAAAAAGTGATTTAATTTTTTGTAAATGAGTAAAATAACTATCATTATCCGAATAACCCAATTTTTCTACAATTGAATGATTTGAAAAAATAAAATCTTGTTTTTTAACATTATATACAAGAATAATATTTGGTGAAGACATTGTAATTTTTTTAATATATACTTTGTTATGTTTTAACTCCTCTTCCGATTTTTTTATTTCAGAAAGATCATTTATTATAAAACTGATTGATTCAACTTCGTTGTACTGGTTAATAATTGGAATAAATACAAATTCAAAATATTTATTTTGCTCAAGAGATAAATTAAATTCATCGTTGGGTTTAACAATTATTCCTTTTTTTGCTTTTTCAAAATTTTTAATAAATGTTACTTTATCATTTTCAAGAACATTAGAAAGGAAAGACTCACCAATTTTAAGCTGTTTTTTAAATACATTTTGTGCAAATTCAAAAGCAGAGTTACTAAACATTAATATTATATAGTTTAAATCAAGTAAAACATTAAATTGTTTTAATCCTTGTTTCATAAAATGTAATTGTTTTTCCGATTCACCGAATTGTTTTTTAACATTTATTTGAAGTGTAATATCTCTATTGCTTACTCTAAATCCTCTAAAAACACCATCAATGTCAATTGAAGAACTTTTATGTTCAATCCAAATCAATTCGTTTTTTGCATTAATTAATCTAAAATTAAACAGGCTAAATTCATCTTTCTTTTTATGATTAAATAAACTCCTAAGTAATAGCTCTCTATCTTCGTAAAAGGTAATTTCCAACAAAAAATTTGAATCTTGATAAAGATTTTGGCATGAATATCCGCTGATTCTTTCAAAGGAAGGTGATACATATTGAATTATGCCATATTCATCAATCCAGTACTCCCAATCCGATGAATAATCAGCAAATATTTTTAGTTTGATATTTTCTTTAATTAGGTGATCAATTTGCTGTTTGAGTCCTGATAAAGAATCTTCTCCTAAATAGACATCTGTTGAAATGCTTTTATTGGTTGACCTTTCACCATCATCTTGTTCCATTTTTTTACCAATTTAATTCTATTTTAATTATCGAAAAAAAATGAAAATAATTTAATTTTAATCAGTCCAATACAATAAAACATTAAATTAACAACGGCAAATTATCCCTCGTTTAATATTTTATTTGTTTTATCAGGATAAATAAATAATAAATTTGCCATTATATTTAACTCAGCAAGTTTAATTTCCAAATATCTTTTTTATTAATTCTAAAAATTGGAGAAATCAACATAAATGCGGTTTTACCAATTTTTTGCTTAAGTACATTAAATTCATTAAGTTTATCCGAAATATTATCGGTTTTAGTAATTTCCAAACCGGATTCTTTCAATAATAATATTCCTTTTGCTCTGATAGAAAGTTCAAGATATAATTTAATAAAAACAAGTATATCAAACACCTGTTCATTATCCAATCTTTCTTTTATAGAAATGATGTAGCTGCCTGCTCTTGTTTCCGAAAATTTACCTTCATTAATCATCTTCAATAAATTAACCTCAGTATCAAATTCAATTTCCAGCCATTCTTTAATTTTTCCGGTGTTAATATAAAATATTATTAATAAAAACATAGGAACTATTACTAAAATTAACATTGTGGAGATAATTGGATTAAATAAAAACTGGTTATAAAGAGAATGTATAGACGAAGCTATTATTAAACAAAAAGAAAATAATAAAATCGGAAATTTATTTTTATGAATAAAATATTGATATAAAATAAATAATATAGCCGTGGTTCCGCCATGCATAATAGCAGTTCCAAAACCTCGTATTACCCATATTAAAAAATTAGAATTTTCAATTGATAACACATAATAGATATTTTCAACCATAGAAAATCCGGCTCCAATGGAAAAGCCCAAAATTCCGGCATCAACTAAAAAGCCTATTTTATTTTTTTTAATTAATAAAAACAAAATTGCAGCTTTTATAAATTCTTCAAGAAATGGAGCAACATAATTAGAATAATGAATAAAACTAATACCAGTTTTTTTTATGAGATAAGTATTAATAAAATATGCCGTCACAGCAGATATTATTCCCCATGCCACAGTAATTAAAACAGTCCGTAATTTTATCAGCTTATAACTATCTATATAAACTAAAAAAACAAGAAACAGAAAAACCGGCACAACTCCAATAATTAAATCAGCCATATAGTTAAAGTGTATTTATTGATGTAGAATATATAATATTGTTGCCCGAAATAACCTGCATATCAATTTTGTTTTCATTTTCATATTTATCCTTTAACAAAAACATAAACTTGTTATTTCCATTATTAATAATTTGAATTACATTTTTGCCTCCCATAATTCCCGAATTTTTCATCGTAGAAATGGGCTTTAATCCATAGATGGATAATTCATTGTCGTCAAACGAAAAATTAATTTTAACTTCATCATTACTATTCAAATTTAAGGATACAAAAAAGACACCATTTGAGGAAGAAGGAACAATTGATCCATTCAATTCGGGCAAATTAATATTAATTATTTGTCCGGTGTTGCCGCCTCCATTACCGGTAAAACCTTTTAAAATATTATAATCAACCTTCTGTAAATTATAAGGTGCATCTATTTGGTTTAATAAAAAACCCAAAACAAAACCCACAATAAATATCATAAAATATTTGAATATTGCAGAGAAATTGAAATTACTAATTTTAGAAACTTTCATAAAATCCTCCTTACAATTTAATTAAGTATATATAACCGATAAATATTAAAAATAAAACCATTAATAAAGTTAATATTAAATGAGAAGTTTTAATTCGTTTATTTTCCATTTTATATAATTTTTTAACAGCCGTTTCATTTATTGTTAATTGTTTAATTTTTTCTGGTTCCACACCATTCCGAGTTGATTCAATACTTACTAATTTTCCGTTTGAATAATTTTTTTCAGTTTTTAAATTTCCCTGTCTGTCATACGATTTATATATCCCGTCTCTAATGCCATTTGTAAAATTAATTTCCTCTTTAATTTTCCCATTATTATAAAATATCTGAGTTATTCCATCATCCTTTCCATGTGAAAAATTTTTCACGCCTAAAACATTTCCATCCTGATAATAAAACTTTGAAGTACCATGCGGCATTCCATTTTTATAATTCCAAACTCCTTTAACCGTGCCCGTTTTTTGGTAATATGTTGTGGTTACTCCGTCACGTTTGCCGTTTTTTATTGATTCATCAGATTTAATTTTTCCGGTTTTAAAGTAAGCACGGGCAAAACCATCCTTTTGCCCGTCTTTAAAGCTCATTTCCAGCTTAATTTCACCGTTTTCATAAAAAAATTTTGTCAATCCGTTCTGCAAATCATTAAAAAAATCCATCTCTATTTTAATATTTGTATTTGGATAAAAAACTTGAGTTAACCCATTTTTTTTATTATCAACATATTTTACACTTTGTAAAACGTTTCCGTTTTCAGCAAAAACCTTTGCATCCCCCTGTATTTTGCCGGAAATATATACTTTTTGACTCCTTATTTTCCCGCTTTGATAATAAGTTTTATATATTCCGTTTTTTTTACCGTCTTTGATTTCAATCATTTTTAGCTATATTTATATTTAAGATTAAAATAATTTTGTAAAATACAAAATTGATTTAAATAAAGTAATACTAATCTTTATTAGATTTATTATTTTTACATTCAAATATAATTTAAAAAGGTCATAATATGTTAAAAATGCAAAATAAAATTCTATTTTTTATTCTATTTATTGGACTTTCCAATTTTATTTCTGCTCAAAGCAAACACGAAAACTGGGTAAAAGTTGATAGCCTCGAATCTGAGAGTATTTATGTTAATATACAAGGGTTAGATCAATTTAAGGAAGATGATATTTATTTTTGGACTTTGGAAGATAATGATCCTCCATTGGTAATTGAATCGGTAGACAGCAAGATATATAAAACCAAAACTTATTATTTAGTTAACAAAAAATTAAAGAAATACAGTTTAATGGAAGTAATTTATTACGATAATAGAAATAATGTAGCAGCGGATTTTTCATATAAACGCAATATGGATAATGCTAAGTACAAATATAACTATCCAATAATTGAAGGATCTTCAATGGATAAAGTATTAAATCTTGTACTTAAGCAGCTCAACAAATAAATGTATGGATAACGAAAAGTATTTATACAATTTTATTGAAATACGAAACTCTTTTATTCAAGGTAATGGGTTATTTACTTCAATTGACATCAATAAAGATTCGAAAATATTGGTAATTGAAGGTGAAATTATTGATAAAAATGAATGTTTAAGAAGAGAAAAAGAAGAATCTAACGTTTATATTTTTTGGAATGATACTAATTTTATTGATACGGCAAAATCTGAAAAATTAAAATATCTTAATCATAGCTGTACTCCAAATTGTTATGTAACCGATAGGGACGAGAAAACTTTGTTTCTTGCTGCTTCTTTTGATATCAATTCCGGCGAAGAATTAACTATTGATTACGGTTTTAAAGAAATTTATGATCAATGCAAATGTTCTACTTGTTCTACAGAATAAAACTACATAAATTTATCCAAATAAGCTTTTCCGCCAATAAAATTCATTTGCGTTTGTATCTGCCCTTGACGGCGTAATATATACCTGGAAGGCCTATCAGCTTTAAATCTTTTTGGATTTGGTATTACAGCGGCAAGTATTGCTGCCTGACCGCTATTTAGCTTTATTGCATCTTTTTTAAAGAATTTGGTTGACGCTGCTTGCACTCCGTATACATTTTGGCCTAATTCTGCTATATTTAAATAAGTTTCCAAAATTGTTTCTTTGCTCCAAAGAAGTTCAATTAGAACCGTATAATATGCTTCAACTCCTTTTCTAAATAAATTTTTATCTTTCCACAAAAAAAGATTTTTAGCTACTTGTTGGCTGATTGTACTTGCTCCCCTTACTCTTCTCCCTCTTTCTTTTTCCTTAATTGCCTTATGAATTTGCTCCAAATCAAATCCCCAATGATCAGCAAATCTCTGATCTTCAGAAGCAATAACAGCTAATGCCATATTCCCTGAAATTTTATCCATTGATACCCAATCATAATCTATTTGAGATGGCAGAACAAATGATTCGATTTCTTCATTTGCTTCATTATCCATAAAAGCTGTGGTAAGCGGAGGGAAAAATCCCAAATATAATACCGTAATAACAGAATACAAAAAATATACACACCCTGTTAAAAAGATTGTTTTTATAAAATAATATAAGTATTTAAATGGTAATAAAATTGTTTTCATATTTAGTAATCCAAAATCAAAAATATAATTTAAATTAATTGCTGCTTTCCATAAGATTAACTTTTTGTTCTATTTTTTTTGCAATATCAGGAAATTTTGACATTGTATAATCGAATTGTTTTTTCTTTAATGTATATAAATCACAATATGTTATGGCTTTTATTGTTGCAGTACGCGGAATATTTTTAAATAACGCAATTTCTCCAAAATAATCACTATCATGCAAATAGGCAATAATCTGATGTTCTTCTTTATTAAGAACCATAAGCTCGCCGCTAATAACAAAATACATATCCTGGCCTTCATCACCGGCCTTAAATACATAATCACCCGGTGTAACAATTACAGGAAAAAGATGCAAAACAATTTCTTTAATAAATTCACTTGATGCATCATTAAACAATGGGATTTTTTCTAATACGTCTTTTTTTAAGCTAAATGACAATTCGGTTTTTAAACTTACAGGAAGTCCTTCTAAAACTGCTAACTCATTATAACCTAATCGTTGTTTCCAAACATAAGTATAATAATCCCTTAGTTTATTTTGTAATACGGGAGGAATTTTTCTGTATTTAATTAATGCCGAAAGTTTTTCCAAATTTTTTAAATAATTTACTTTTGCAGGATCTTTTTGAGAAACGATATTTGCAATATTACCAATTAAATAACCAAAAACACCAACACCTAACAACTGCACAAACATAGTATAAATCATCTGAGCATTATTTGTAGGAGTAATATCACCATAACCAATTGTAGTAAGTGTGGTTATGCACCAGTAAATTGAGCGAATATAATTAGTAACAATATCATAATTATAGTCAAAACCTCTTAATGCCAGCCATCCGCAGCTTATCCAATGTGCAAAATTAAGTATCCAATAAACAAAAAACACTAACGTTAATTCATTTGTAAACTTCACTTCTCTTTCTTTAAGATGATGCATATAATCAATAACTTTAATCAATTTGAGCATACCTAATAATTCGATATGAAAAACTGTTCCCGGAAAAAACAAAGCCGATAAAGCAATAAAGTCGATAATAAACCAAGATTTTAAATAATTAACTATTTGATACTTCTGTTCAAAATCAAATTCATTTTTGAAATATTTATAACTTAAAATATTATAAATAATATCACAGGCAAAAATTATTTTAATAATAATAGAATAACTATTATAAACATCACTAATTCCTATACCAAGCACTATTTTTAATGGAATTATAATTGCCAAAAAAGTAGCTGCAATGGTTATAATTAGATTCCAAAAATAATTTACATAAATCTGCTTTTTCATAATTTATGGCTAATAAACTTTTAATACCGGATAAATATTAAATTTTTTATCGTAATACTCCGATTTTTCATAGAAAAAATTAAGGCGTGCTTCAACACTGTTTTTAAACTTTTCATCTGAGTTAATTTTATTATTAAACTCTTCTCTTAATTGACTGTTTTCATCGTACATTTTTTGTGCAATAGGTTCCATCGAATAAACTTCAAAATATTCCTTATATTCAAAAATAGAATTAAAAAAACCCCATTTTACAAATGAGTCGTTTGTATTTGGTTCTAGTAGATATATAAGTATTCCAACTAAAGGCTGTTTAGTATAAAAAATATAATCCCCGCCTCTTATTGATACGTTTTTTTGCTCTATATCATATTCAAAGCTTGGTTGAATTCTTCCCTCGTAAGGTAATTCGGAAAACTTAACATTCTTAAATTTACATTGTTCTGCCAATATTAATGTATCATTTTTTACTCTTTCAAAGCTTAATCCATGTAATTTTAGCACTTCAATTACATTTTGCCATTCTTGCGGAATAACATAATATTTGGGTACTTTAGCAAATTTATTTGCGGTTAGTTCAGGAAAATATTGAATCTGTTTTTCATATTTTTCGCCCGTGTATTTTAATATTTTTGTACCAGCCACAATGCTTTCCTTTAATTCGGCTTTTATTCCTTTCCACGTGTACGCAACCGAATCTTTTGTCAACTTAAAGCCAACCGGAAATAATTCCTTTTTTAAGCCATATTTAGATATTACTTGTTCATCAGCAATTTTTGAATTTTGTTTAATCTCTTTATTATTCTTGTTTGCTAAAACCAAATTAGCTTCAAGAAAAGACAATGTAGAAAATACTCTTTCGTTATACGGTTTTAAACAATGAGTTTCTATTAAAACCCCAACTCTGTTTCGTACAGCAACATAACCGGATGACAATTTTGGACTTGATACCCAGCCATTCATACCTTTAGAAGGATCGGCATTATCATTTAAATTTGCAAATGGTGCAATTATAAATCCTTTTTCAGTCACATATTTGTTCATAAAGGGATTATAAATATCATTAATCCATTTTGAAATAACCGGAGGAACAGTTCCCTGTCCTTCTGCTGAAAACGTAATTACCGGCTGCATATCTAAACCATCTGTTGTATGTGTATCTATAAAAATATCGGGATTAACATCATTAAACAATTTAATAAAAGCTTTAATTTCCGGCGAGTCAGCTTTTAGATAATCTCTGTTTAAGTTTAAGTTTTGCGCGGTAGTACGCCAGCCCATATATAATGGACCATCCTGATTAATTCTGTTGTATTTGCCTATTCTTTCGTGTCCGTCCGCATTAATTACAGGAATAACAATTATAATTACATTATCCAATAAATTCTCTTTACCTTTTGTAATTAAAATATCCCGTAATAATAACATGCAGGCATCTTTTCCTTCAATTTCACCCGCATGTATTCCGTTTTGTATTAATATTACACTTTTATCGGATTGTTTAATAATATTTAAGTCAAATTCTTTATCCTTGTTAACAACAAAATAATATAATTCTCTACCCTGAGGGGTTACTGCTAAGGGTAATAGTTTTGCAAATTCTGTATTTTTTTCTATTTTTTTAAAATATTCAATTGTTTCTTTGTAATTGTTTGTTTCTTTATAATTACTTAATTCAAACTTAGTTTTCCAATCATCACTTTGGGCATTAATAAAACCCGTTATAACACATAAAATCAATACATATTTAAACATTCCAGCTCCAATTAACAATATTATTTACGCAAACTATTTTGTCAGATTAATAAGCCCCAACGAGTCTAAAATATCTTTAGCAATAGCTAATCTGAATGGTAAATCGGTTCTGTTTTTAATTTCAAGATTATTGGCTATAAAATATACGTTGCCGTCTTTTTCAAGATACCCAACCCACCAACCATAATCATCTTTATCCAAACCGGGCCATCCTGTTTTTCCGCTTAATGTATATTTCTCGGTTTTTTCTAAAGTAAGTATTTTTTTTACTAAATCTACATTTTTTTTATCAAACGGAAGTTTATAAAAATAAAAGTTTTTTAAAAATTCAATTTGTTGATAAGCCGTAATTCTAATATCTCCTTCAAGCCAAAATGTATCTATACTATCGGTAATAACTTTATTTCCATAATCAGCCATATTTACAAACTTTTGCATTTTTTCTTTTCCAATTCTTCGTGCTAATTCCTGATAAAACCAAACACACGAGGACTTAATAGCTATTTCCAAATTTTGATCTCTATTCCAATCAGGATAACTTCTTTCTTTTCCATCCCATTTAATAACTTCTTTTTCGTCTTTTATTACACCCGATTCCAAAGCAAATAATGAATTTGGAATTTTGAATGTTGAAGCAGGTAAAAACTCTTTTTCGCATCTTGCTTTATTATAATAAAAGTATGTGTCATTATTAAAATCATACAATAAAAAACCACCATCAAGGTTATGAGCGTCAAAATATTTTTTCCATTCCTTCTTTTCAATTTCTTCAGCGTTTATAAGTACTGTAAATAATAATACTAAGGCTAATAAATTTTTAATCTTCATATTCCACCTGCTTGTTAAATACAATTTGGTTTTTAATATTTTCTCTATAAATATATGCAATAAGCAAAAAATTGCCATTTAAATATAATTATTTAAAATGAATTTAAGAACAATGGTTGAATAATTCTATTTCTTAAAATTTAAATTTTTAATATATTTGAACATTATTATTAAAAAAACTACAAGATATGATAAATTCCAACCCAAAAGATTATTTTGCTCCAATGCATAGTGCCGAACATATATTAAATCAAACAATGGTTCGTTTTTTTAATTGCGATCGTTCCTTTTCCAATCATATAGAAAAGAAAAAATCCAAATGTGATTACCATTTTGACCGAAATTTAACCGAAGATGAGATTATTAAAATAGAAAACCAAATAAATTTGGAGATCAGCAAAAATCACAATATAACTGATGAAATAATTTCTGTTGACGAAGGAATGGAAAAATACAATCTTAAAAAACTTCCCGAAGATTTTGGAACTTCTATTCGTATTGTCCATATTGGCAATTACGATTCATGCCCCTGTTCGGGAGTTCATGTTGCCAATACTAAAGAAATTGATGAATTTAAGATAATTTCAACGGGATTTGAAAACGAAGTTTTAAGAATAAGATTTAAATTAATCCCAAAGAATTAAAACAGTTTTAATAAAAACGGATTTGGCGTAAAAGATATTATTAATATTAAATAACTGAAATAACCCAATAATTTTCTTTTTAAATCAAGCTCTTCAAATCGGCTAACTTCGGGATGTTTCATTTTTATAACAAAAAATAAAATTAATGCCCAAAATAACCAGCCGCTCCATCCTATGTTAATACTTAGATCAATAAATGATTGAATTACTCCCAAAACACCTAATACAATTAACAAACTTAAGGTAACTCCTGCAGCCATTTGATGTTTTTTAGTACCAAACATCGAATAAACAATATGCCCGCCGTCAAGCTGGCCTACAGGCACCATATTCATTGCTGTAACAAACAAACCAAACCATCCTGTGCATAAATAGGGATAATGATATATTTCGCTCATTGGAGGCACAAATTGATTATTTGTAGTTATTAATTCTTTTAGAAAAACAAATAACAAATTGTTACCAAATATCAATTGTATACCGCTGTTATCATAAGACGGCGAAAAATAATTAGGATGTATTTTTACAAGATACTCAACTCCCGGTAAATTATAAAATCCATAAATTAAAATCCCTAATGATGCCAAAAATCCTGCAATCGGCCCGGAAATTCCAATATCAAACATTTGTTTGTTGTTATAAATTACCGATTTTGTTTTAATTACCGCGCCCATTGTTCCAAAGTTTAACATACCCGCAAAAGGCGGAATAGGAATAAAAAAAGGCAGCGTGGATTTAATTTTATGGAATTTAGCCGCAAAATAGTGTCCAAACTCATGCACACCTAATATAAATAAAATACAACAGGCATAAGGCAAACCATATTTTAACATCCCAAATTCATAAGGGCCGGCTAAACCTGTAGTCCATTCAACACCCGCTATTAACGTTGTAATAAATGTTACAATAAACAAAAGTATATGTAAAATGTAGTCCTTAAATATTCTTGACATTATAAATCCACATTAAATCCTATAGAACTTAGTTCTTCATTCATATAATAATATTCGCCATGAATGCTTTTACCGTTATAATAATTATAATAAATACTCAAACCTTTACCGTTTGCTTTGCCAATTTTTACACCTGCACTAATAGATGTATTTCCTTTATAATCACCAATTTTTTGTAATTTAAAATCGCATCCCGCAAAAGGAGTAATTTCCGGACAAATTAAATTATTGGCAAAATAATCAAATCCAAGCTGGTAAATTTCTTTTCCTATTGTTGTCGGATCAACATGAAACAAATAAGTAAATCCTGCATACATACGTAAATCGTTTATTTTATAATACGGAATTAATTCAATAAATTCTCTGCTGTAAACAATTGGATTGATATTATCTTTCCAAATCTGATGTACATTATCTCTATGTCCGTCAACAAAATGAGCACTAATATGACTCACTCTCATTCTGGCACCATATTCACTAGTACCCAAACTCTTTTTATAGCCAAAATTTACACCAAACAGATAATCAACTGCGTCTACCGGAAAATGGAAGTCGTTTTCGCTATACAAATATGTAAATGTAAAAAAATCAATACCGGCTGATAAATTTTCAGTTTCACTTAATTTATAATTTACTGCATCTAACGAATTACCGATATCCAAACGAATTTTTTTGCCTGATGTTTGGAACAGGAAACCCATTTTGGGTTCTAAATTATTGGCTGTAAACGGTTGTATATTTAAATCTGATGGAAATAATTCATATTTTTTTTGTGCATTAATAGATACCATTGTTAAAAAGAAAAACAACATCAAAAAAAATCTTTTCATATAACTTAAACTCCAAACTTTTTAATATTTTTAATTAATTTTTGTTTTATTAACTTATTAAAACTGTATTTGAATTTTGAACTTAAACTCATTATTGAATAATAATTTGTTGGAAACGCAAACGAAGGCTCAAAATAACAATTTACCGTACAACCTTGACAAAAATCAAATTTCCCTTCATTTTTAAGATAATATTTGTAGTCTTCTGTTTTTTGAATATCGCTTATTGAATTTGTTATTTTAATATTTTTATTTGCAAAATGATAACAAGGTAAAACAAGTTCATTTTCCGGCGAAATTACTATAACGCGCGAAACGGCTTTACAGCTTGGACTATTAATATTATTTCCGCCGTCTTTTCGCAATTTAAGAAACGAATTATTCAAATAAACATTTAATTTGCCAAAAATAAACTTTTCAATGTACTCAATAGCTTCATTTGATAAACCGGGATTATTAAAATATGAAAATACCGGATTTACAATTAACAACAAATTATGTTTTTGAGCAATTTCATACATTTGAGGCAATTTTTTGTATGTATCGTTAGTAACTGTAAATAATATATCGGGAAATTCACCCAATGATTTTGCAATTTTAATACTGTTAAAAACACTTTTATAACAATCAATTTTTCTTATTCTATTGTGTTCTTCCTCATCCGGCGAATCTAACGAAAAATGGAGTAAATTAACATTTCCCGAAAGTGCTTCAGCAAATTTTGGATATAATAATGTATTGGTTGTAATGCTTGTCTGCATTTTTAAACTTTTACATAATTCAGCCATTTTTACAATATCTTTGTTTAATAATGGCTCGCCGCCGGTCAAATCAATAAATTTAACTCCCAAATTTACTAGTTCGGTAACGTTTTTTTCAAAATCGCTATATTTTGCATTTGGACTATCTTTAAATATTCCATGATTTGCAAAGTGGCAAAACTCGCAAAACGCATTACATCTATATGTCACATAATAATTACATAATAAAAGCACTAAAATTCACGTCCTTTCCATTTTACTCTTCTATCAAAAACAATCATAAACGGTAATAATATTACATAAAGAATAAAATAAATTTCAAAAGCAATAAAATGTTTAAAATTAAGCTTCAATTTTAGCTTATTATAAACCGGATTTATAAAGTTATAATCAATCAGCAGTTTAAAGATAAGCATTATAAAGATATTTGTTGTAAATACAAATGGAGCAAATAAAAAAAACAAATGACATACAAATCCGCTTGCCATTACACCATAACCTACAATATCACTATCTAAACCGCCAACACCCCATCGTTTTTTTTGCCAGTATATCGATTTTATATCACTGCAGGGTTCACTTGTTACCATTGCATCAGCATCAAGTGGATAAACTAATTTATATTTTTTTAAGGCATAAATGCTCATTAACATCTTAAAATCTTCTGTCACCGAAAATGGGATATTAGCGTATCCCCCAACTTCATCATAAGCTTTCCGGCTGTACGACATATTATTTCCAATGGCACTGAGAGGTTTGCCAAGATTCATTCCCCCGGCTGCAACTGTTAACAAATAAATAAAATCCATCGACTGCATTCCGCCGAATGTTTTATTATCATTTTGGGCTGTATAGCCGCATACTATTCCAACATCTTTTGTATAATACGAAGCAATGGTTTTTGCCCATGTAGGTGATACAATACAATCCGCATCGGTAGTTAAAATAATTTCGCCTGTTGCTAATGTTATTCCATTAGTAATTGCATTGGTTTTACCTTTTAATTTGCCTATTTTTTCTTTTGCAATAGTATACACAAATCTGGTTTTATCTTTAATATACTCTTCAATTAAAAGTCCTGTATTATCGGTTGAATTATCATTTACAATAATAATTTGAAGTTTATCAGCCGGATATTCAAGTTTATTAAGCGATTCCAAACAATTAATAATGTTTGCCTCTTCGTTTCGTGCAGCAACAATTATACTTGCCGTAGGAAGTTCATTTTGACTTAAACGAGGAAATTTTTTATTAGCTCCAATAATAAATACTATTACTTGAATAAAGTAAAAACATAAAGCAACAAATAATATTAACTCAAGCATGTAAATGGATCTCCAAATATTAACCCCTTTTGTAAAGTTATATTTAACAAGTATTCAAAATTTCGTTTTATATCATTTTCGGTCTTAAAATTATCGTGCATTACTATAATAGAACCATAAGTTAATTTTTGAACAGCAAATTTAATAATTTTTATGTTATTTTTATAGTCATAAGGAAATATACTCCACATTACGGTTTTTAGGTTCGATTTGTTTATAAATAATCTAAAATGTCCGTATGGCGGTCTAAAATATATTGGATTTACCCCGGTTATATCTTTAATAATTTTATTGGTTTTATCTATTTCGTCCAATATTACATTTTTATTTAAAAACATAAACGATTTATGGCTATAACTATGATTTCCTATTAAATGACCATTATTACAAATTTCCGTAATTACATTAGGATATTTTTCCGCTTGCTGCCCTGTAACAAAAAAAAGAGCTTTAATATTATTCTTTTTTAAAATATTTAGAATTATATATGTTCCCTTTTCTGTTGGACTATCATCAATTGTTAACAAAACCGTATTGTTAGTAGTTTCCCAAATAAACTGCGGGAATATTTTTGTTATAATCTTTGGTGTTGAATACAAATTAAACATTATCTTTTTAATTTTCTCTCTTTCCATTTAAAATTGCCGAATAATCCTAAAAATCCGGCTAACAATATATATGGGATATGTAATAACTCAGCAAAAACAAAAACTTTAAGTTCAATTTTATTTAATAAAATATCTTTCCCTTTTTTTATAATTAAAAACTCAAAAAAGGATTTAACAAAAAAACTAAGAACCATACTTAATATAAAATATTTATTTATTAGTATTCCGGTTATAATTTGCACCGGAAAACTTAAAAAGAATAAATAAATTAATATTAAAGCCAAAACCAAAAACTTATTTTTATAATGTGTACCTTTGCTTGCCCAGCGTTTCCTTTGGTTATAAAACTCGTTAATTGTGTTATTTGGATGCGTAGATACTACTGCTAATGGATTATTACAAAATTTAACATCATAATTTGTTGTTGAATTTATTTTTTGCATCAATAATTCATCATCACCCGAAGATAAATTCATATTATCCGAATATCCTCCGACCTCAAAAAAGACTGATTTTTTGAATGCAATATTAGCCGCGTTACATATTGTTGGTCTTCCTGCTCCAATCAACCCGCCCCCGGCTAAAACCAATCCGGCAAATTCAAGTTGTTGTAATTTAAACCATAATGTATTATTTGAAATAAATTTTACAGGTCCCGAAACAAATGCAGTATTTTTATCAAAATAAAATAGAATAGTATTTATCCATTCCGGAGAAACTATGCAGTCAGCATCGGTAGTAAATATAATTTCACCTTTTGCGTTGTTTATTCCGTAATTTACGGCAATTTTTTTATGCCCTTGTTCAAAACCTTTTATTGTAACACAGTTAATAACCCTTATATTTTCATTTTTAATATTTGCTTTTAATATTTCTACCGAATCATCTGTCGAGTGATCATTTATATAAATAACTTCAAATTTATTAACATCGTAATTAATACTTTGAATTGACTGAAGATTATTTAAGATATTTGCCGATTCATTTCTAAAAGGAATAAGAATAGAAATAAATTCATAATTATTTACCAATCCGGCTTTATTATTTACTTTTTTTAATTTTGTAAAACCATATAATATTACAAATAAAAAACTAATATAATAAATAGTTAAAAGTGATATAACTAAAAACCAAAACATCATTTTTCTTCCCTAATATAAATTATCAAACCGATTATTGATGGAATTAATAAATTAAAAAGGAATAAGATAATTGATGAATTAAATCCAATAACAGCCTGAACACCATAAACCTTTGAAAAAAATATTGCAGCACTTTCCCTAATTCCAAGTTCACCAAACGTAAATGGAGGGATTATTGTATTAGTAAAAAACACTAAAATGCCAATTGTTATATAAACAAAAATATTTTGAATTCCGGCAAATGCACTTATTAATAATGCAAATTGAAAAACATATGTTACAAAAAACAATATTGATAAAAATATTAGTCTGCTTAATATTTTTAGTTTAACTTCTTTTATTATGCTAAAGTAATTTATTATTTTTTGCAAAAACTTTATTTTATGAGTTTTAATTATTCCAAAATAAAAAATAGAGATTACAAAAGCTAAAATTATTAAACAGCTTAATATTGTAATAATTAACACACTTCCATTAATTTTAAAATAGTTTTTGGCAAATAATAAAAAACCAATTCCGCCAATAATTAATGTTACAAATAAACTTAAAAATCGATCAAAAATTGATAGACTTATTGCTTTATGGAAATTTTCACCTTTAAATGTAAAAGCACGTCCAAAAAACTCCCCAATTCTAAATGGAGTAATTAAACCGGAGGATATACCATAAAACACCGATTTTAATATAATATGTTTATTTTTTTCTTTTAACACTTCAACACATAATAGCTGCCACCTTTTAAACTGAAGATAAATATTAAGCACAATCATTAAAAATGCCAATCCAACAATTTTTAAATCAGCTTTTGACAACATATAAATAATTTTATTAAACGATAAATAACTAATTAATAAATATAATAATGTAAAAGCTAAAATAAATTTAACAAGTCTTAATATTGTTTTTTTATGGATTGTGCAAAAGTTTTTAAGTTTATCTAAATTCAAACTAATCCTCAAATATATTTATTTTTAGTCCTTCGGTACAGTTGGAACAAATATCAACTCCTTTTCTGTCATTTAAGACTCTTTGTCTGAAATTGTTATATTTTTCACCTTTCCAAATAACAGTAAATTTTTCATTAAAAATGTTACCCATTGGAAAATTTGCGTCTTTATCAAAACAACAGGGCACAACTTCACCATCCCAAGTTATTACAGATGTACGCCACAAAGCAAAACAATGATTTTTTAATTTGTTTTTAATTTGCAACTTCCCGTCATTTAACAAATAACGCGAATATTTTTTATTTGTTGGAAGAAAATTTATACCGTTTTGATACGAACTAACCTGCATTGTTTTTATTACAACTTTGTCTACACCAACTTCTCTTCCAAATTTAAATACATCCTCAATCTGGTGTTCGTTTTGTTTCATTGCAATAAATTGCAATTCAATAAATGGTAATTTTTGATTTCTTTTTCTTTTTTCTATTACCAAGTTAACCAGTGAATTTTTTGCATCCTCAAATTTACCGCCAACTCTATAATTTTGATAGCTTTTTTCATCAAGCCCGTCAATTGAAAAAATCAATTTATCGGGAGGAAAATCTAAAATTTCATCAATAATTTTATTTTTGATTAACAATCCATTAGTGCTTATTGCAGTAAAAACTTTGTTTTTTCTGGCATAATTAACCATTTTAGATAAGTTTTTATTAATATACGGTTCACCTTGAAAAAAAAGTAAAATATAAAAACAATGGTCTTTTATCCCGTCTATTATCATTCTAAAGTTTTCCAAGGATAACAAACCAAGCTCACGTGTTAAAATCCCAAGTCCTGACGGACATTCGGGACATTTTAGATTACAACGATTAGTTGGTTCAATTGAAAACGTTACCGGCAGCCCCCAAACAATCGGTTTACGCAGTAATTTTGAAAAAAGGAACGAAATAATAATTGAGAGAAAATTAATTAGACGTTTAATTGTTATAAATTTAAATAAATTTATTTCCACGCTGTTTTCTTTCTACTTTTAATTTATATTAAAAATCAATAAAAAAGCCGATACCAAACTTTTGCAATTTTTTAACGTAATATTCGCTAAAATAATGAATTCCCGTATAATATGACAAATATATATTTATTCCTTTATTGTAATATTCGCCCATTTTAAGACCCAATAATATATTATTATTGCCCGTATATTCCGGTACCCCAATTAAACTAAACTGATAAGCACAAAATATATTATTGCTTTTGGAAAGTGATTTGCCTATTAATTTATCCAAAGAAAACTCAATTCCGGTATTAAATGACCATCGTTTTAATTCACTGGGACGAACTAAAACCGAATAACTTGGACTAAAATATACACGATATAACGAAAAATCCGTTTTGTTTTCGTATGCAAATGTAGGTTCAATAAAATCGCGGGCATAAGGAACAGGTGAATAATTATTTTTCCACTTATTTGTATTCAAATCGTAACTTCCGTCAACCAAATGAGCACTATTATGGATTATTCTAAATCTGACCTTAAAAAACTCATCGCTATTAATTTTATACGAAATTGAGGCATTACCGCCAAAAAAACCGTCTAAGGCATCTATTTGAAGCCTTTTCCCCTGGTAACTTGAGGCCAAACCAAACGCCATAAAATCAATTCCCATACTAATGCGAACATCTTTAATTAAATTATCAACGGCTATAACATCGGAACTGTTTCCAATATCCACTTTTAAACTTCTATCGGATGGGAAATATAATACACCTAAACGGGGTTCATAAATATTTGCACGCAATGGTAAAAAATTTAATCCGGTCGGTAAAAAATCAATTTTAATTTCTTGAGCTTTAATATTTTGGGCAATAATAAAAAGCAAAAACAAATATAATATTTTTTTCATAATCAAATTAGGAACTAAATTAAAAAAATTAAAGGTTTAAACATAATGAAAATTTACCTAAATTAATGGTAATTTATTTTATTTCTTTGTGGAGTTATTATGTACATCAAATATGATTCAATCCCTAATCAGCATAAATTATTTTTGGATTATATTAATGATTTTCCTGCTGTTCAATCGTTTTATAAAAAAGATTTTAGGAAAACATACAATTATATTAAAACATTTGAAGAGCTAAGCAGTCACAACCGACCGTTTTTTGGCGAAGTAATAACCGATATAAAAAAACAATACACGGCGTACAGGTATTCAAAACAAACAGAACTAAACATAAATTCCTTAAAATCACCCAAAACATTGGCAGTGGTAACAGGACAGCAGCTTGGTATATTCGGCGGTCCTTTATATACTTTTTATAAAATTATTACTGCAATAAAACTTGCAAACGAACTTAAATTAAAATTTGAAGGATATAATTTTGTTCCTTTCTTTTGGCTTGAAGCTGACGACCACGATTTTGAAGAAGTTAATTATTTTAACATTATTGACAAAGAAAATAATCTAAAAAAAGTTGAATATTTGGATGGTTTTACAGGTTCAAACAGAGGAAATGTCGGAAATGTAGCATTTAATAATGAATTAAACACAATGTTAAATGAACTTAAAAATTCTATTAGACCTACAGAGTTTTCGGATATTGTTGCGGATAATATTGTATCTTTTTATAAACCGGGTGTTACTTTTAAAGAAGCATTTAAAAAACTTCTTTTCAATTTTTTTGATGAATACGGATTAATAATTTTTGATCCGCAAACTCCTGCAATTAAAAAGTGTCTTAAACCTATTTTTATGAAGGAATTGGACGATTACCGTGAACACTCATTAATTGCTGTTGAAACAAGCGCAAATTTGGAAGAAGAATATCACGCCCAAATAAAAATAAAACCTGTTAATTTGTTTTTAAATGAAGATGACGGGCGTTATTTATTGGAACCCGATGAAGACAATTTTAAATTAAAAAATAAACGTAAAAAATATACAAAAGATGAAATTTTTCAGGTATTAAATAAACAGCCCGAAAGATTTTCACCAAATGTTTTATTACGCCCAATATGTCAGGATTATTTACTCCCTACTGCTTTTTATATTGCGGGGGCCCGGTGAAATTAGTTATTTTGCCCAAGTAATCCCCTTTTATGAGGTATTTAATATAGTGCAGCCTTTTATTTATCCACGCTCGTCAGCTACTTTATTGGAAAAACCAATTAAAGATTTATTGGATAAATTTGATTTGGAATTACCCGAAATTTTTGAGGAAGATAAAGTTTTATTAAAAAGTATTTTAAGTAAAATTACACCATTTGATACAGAAGAAATTTTTTGAAGAATCCAATAAACAATTAAAATTAGTTTTAGATGAGTTAAAAAACAAATTAGCTAAAATTGATACAACTTTATCGGACACTGTTGAAAAAAACAACGAAAAAATTCTTCAAAATATTTTGTTATTAAAAGGAAAAGCTGAAAAATCGCTGCAAGTAAAAAACGAATCTATTGTACGGCAAGTTAATAAAATTAAATCGGTACTTTACCCAAATATGAATTTGCAGGAACGTGAATTAAATTTATACTATTTTGCCAACAAATACGGCATTGGAATATTAAAATATATATTTAATCAATTAACAATTAACAAATTTGAACACCAGATAATTGAATTGTAAATAGGACTATTCAAAATTATTGAATTGAGGGCTTAATATGAAAATACGACATCTTCTGACTTCAGTAACAAATAATTCTTTTAAAGGATTATTATTTTTTTCTTTACTTATCTTTTCGTCTATAAGGTTGTTATGGACAAATAACAAGTGACATTCAGGATAGCAGTTACGATATTAGTAAACTTAATGCCCTATTAAATGAAAATATTAATAATAAAAAAGTTGTAATGATAGCCGACAATTTTCATGGGCATCAGACTTATAAAAACTTAATAAGGAATTATTTAGAGTATTGGTCAACAAATGTAATTGCAAATACCGAAAATAAACCTCAAAAATTAGTATTAATATTAGAGCAAGATTCACTTGAATCTTTTTATTTAAATAATTATTTGTTAACCGGAAATTTTGAAGATTTATTAGAGCATGATGTCGAAGGGTTACAAAGGGCTGGCGGGTTGGGAAAAATTTTCAATTGATTATATAGTCTTTTTCTCTAAACTTAAAATGATAAAAGATAAAATTAGAGATTTTAACATTAAGTCTGGCAATAATAATATAGACTTAAAAATAATGGGTTTTGAATTAAACTACAATTCTTATATTCCTAAAAGTTCAGATGAAAACATAAAAAAAAGTTATATTTGGTTTGCTCACGAAAGAGATAAAAATCTCTCTGAAGAAATGAATAAATATTTAGATAATAATAAGGATTATAAAGCATTAATTTTTTATGGAGGAGCGCATCTAAGTAGAGAATTTCAAGATAAAATTGCTGCTCTTGGTGTAAGTAATTTGTATGGAAGTGAATATGATTATTTTCTTGCACATTTTTTTGATAAAATTTATGGTCGCAACCAAGTTGCAACCTTTTTCACATACCCTGCCGTTGATAATAAAGTTGAAAAAGTAGTAAGAATTAAATTTGAAGAATTCGCATACGATTATGTTGTAGAAATAAAAATAAATCCCATTAATCCTTTTCCTTTTTATTTTTTAACTACAAAAAAAGTATTAAATATTTTTTGGAATTTGGCACAAAAGAATTATAAAGATAACAATATTGAATATATCACCTATCTAAACATAATAAATAGTTTCCTTTTAAGGTCTTATTTAATTAATTCGGATAACGATAGTACTTTAATTGCTAAACTAAATAATAATATATGGACTTATAAAAAAGACTCATTTCTTTTTATTAAAAATTTTAAAGATTATGATAACTTGATTAATGGATTTGATGATATAAAAAACATAGATAAAATGGAAACGTACCAATTTGGGGAAGGATTATCGGATTATGAAAGATACATAAACTCGCTTTTTGCAATAATTGAGAATATCAAAGGAAGTCGTGAAGAACTAATAAGTTCGGATAAACACAACCAAGAATTATTAGTTAACATGATAAAGGAATTTACCAAAAATAACATAGAAGCAATTAAAATTTATACTGCAATAAATTATCTTGATTTAAATGAATTTATTGATACTAACTTATTAAATAAATATTTGAATGATATAACAAAACAAAATTTTAGTAATAAAGAAGAATGGATTAAATGGTGGGAAAATAATAAAAAAGTTATAAATTAATTATTTAATCATAAATATAATTTTATAATACATTATTCAATTAAATTTGAAATACTTAAAAATATTCCGTTATGAACTTATGAAGTTACAACACCAAACAATTGAATTGCAAATAAATATCTGTTCATTATCATTTGCTTTTCGAGCTGAAGAGACTCTGTTAAAACTGTGGATAAATTAATAAAAACTACTGTTCTTATACAACAAATAATGTCACCCCTTCAGGGTTCTACTGCTATTTTTCTGCTTTGGCTACAATCATGTCATCCCTTCGGGATTAATTAAAGCTATACAACATATTATAATAAAATGAGTTAAAGCGTATTTGCACACTCGGGAGCACTTCATCGAAGTGCAATGTTTGTAATCACATGCAACACCACCAACACCCAGCACGGCAGAGCCGTGCCACTTATTAACCTATTATTCTTCAATTTTAATGCAGCATGTTAAGCTCGAGCTACAATTTAGATATTCCCTCTGCAAAAAAATAATATGGAACTCTTATTTTTATAACTACCTAATTGCCTGTTCTGTTTCTTTATCAAAAAAATGCAATTTTTGGCTGTTAAACATTAATTCTACTTTTATTCCGGCTGCGGGATTTTCTAAAGAAGGAACACGTGCTACAAACTGGTTACCGGCTAAAGTAAAATACAAAAATATTTCATTACCCATCGGTTCAACGACCTCCAAAGTAAACGAATATCTTTTTTCGGTATTTTCCAAATTGGTTTCAACGTTTAATATATCTTCGGGTCTAATACCTAAAAATACACCTTTGTTATCGTATACAGATAATTTCTCTTTATATTTTTCAGGAATTTCAAGTGTAAAAGATTTATCAATTGAAGTAAAAACTAAACCATCTGTTTTACTGATAGTTCCTTCAATAAAATTCATAGAGGGGCTGCCGATAAAACCGGCAACAAATTTATTTACCGGGAAATTGTATAAATTAAGCGGACTATCAATTTGATTAATTAAACCGTCTTTCATAATAACAATTCTGTCACCCATAGTCATAGCTTCAACCTGATCGTGAGTAACATAAACCATGGTTGCTTCAAGTTTTTTATGAAGTTTAGAAATTTCGGTACGCATTTGAACGCGTAACTTTGCATCCAAATTACTTAAAGGTTCATCAAATAAAAAAACTTTTGGTTTGCGTACAATTGCGCGTCCAACTGCCACACGTTGTCTTTGTCCGCCTGAAAGAGCTTTAGGTTTGCGGTTTAAATAATCTTCAATTCCAAGAATTTGGGCGGCGTGCATTACACGTTCTTTAATTTCTTGTTTATTAAATTTTCTAAGTTTTAAACCAAAGGCCATATTTTCATAAACTGTCATGTGCGGATATAAAGCATAGTTTTGGAAAACCATTGCAATATCTCTATCTTTTGGTGATATATCGTTTACCAATTTACCATCAATAAACAATTCACCTTCCGAAATTTCTTCAAGTCCTGCAATCATTCGTAAAGTTGTTGATTTACCGCAGCCCGAAGGACCAACAAGTACAACAAATTCTTTGTCATTAATTTCAAAACTTACATTATGAACAGCTTTATTTCCGCCTTCATAGATTTTAGAAACATTAACCAGTTTAACTTCAGCCATTTTTTAACCTATAATTGAATTTATTTGATTATTAAAATTCGGATTGGATATATTTACACAATCAAAATTGTTAATACTACCACCGTTTTCGGAAAGCATTGATAATATTGCAAATGTCATTGCAATTCTATGATCGCCAAAACTTTCAAATAATATATCATTATTTAAAATTTTACCTTGTACCGAAAATCCGTCAACATACTCTTCGGTATTAAGTCCTAATTTGTTGTAATTTTCCACAAGCGATTTAATTCTATCGGTTTCTTTATATCTTAATTCTTCGGCATTATGAACTTCAAATTTTCCTTCAGCAAAAATTCCGGCTAAACTTAAAATTGGAATTTCATCAATAATATTAGGAATAATATTTTTATCTATATTTATATTAGTCAGTTTGCTGCTTTTAACAACTATATCACCGGAAATTTCCTCTCCGTTTTTATAATAATTTATTACCTCAATATTTGCTCCCATTTCCTTTAATACTGTAATAATACCCGCTCTGGATTCATTTAACAATACATTATTAATTTTTAATTCCGAATTTTTATTTAATAATGCAAATACAATAAAAAATGCTGCGCTGGAAATATCGGCAGGGACAATATATGTATTTGGAACAGGATAATTTTTAGATGATACGGAAATTATACTTTTGCCGTTTTCTTCAATTACATCAAGGCCAAGCATTTTTTCCGTATGATTACGTGTTTTGACATTTTCAATAATTGTTGTTTTTTCATCTAAGTGTAACGCAGCTAAAACAATTGCGCTTTTTACCTGAGCACTTGCCACTTTAAGTGTATGTTCCATTGCTTTTAATTTAACGGCCGGTTTAATGGTAATAGGAAGTTTGTTATTAATAGCTGATATATTTGCACCCATTGTTGTCAGCGGCTCTACAATCCTATCCATTGGACGTTTTGATAATGATTCATCACCAATAATTGTTGATATAAAATTTTGTGCAGCAAGTAGACCGCTTATTAAACGGCAGGTTGTACCTGAGTTGCCGGCATCCAAAACAACATCTTTATTGTTAAATTCAAATTTACCTTTACCTTCAATAATAATGCTGTTTTCGGTGTATTCAATATTACAGCCTAATTCCTTAAAACAAGCAATGGAAGATTTTACATCTTCACCATTGGAGCAATTAAAAATTTCAGATTTTCCATCAGCCATTCCGCTAAAAATTACAGCTCTATGCGAAATCGATTTATCGCCCGGTAAATTTAACTCACCTTTAATTTTATTAACGGCATTATATTTTTGTATCATTTCCGTGCACACCATTTATCAATAAATCTATCAAAATCATTTTGTGATAATTCCGTAACATCATATAAACCTTTATTATTCCTTTGTCTTTGCGCTTCATATAATGTTACCGCGGCGGCAACTGAAACATTAAGACTTTGAGCCATACCATGCATAGGAATATAAAAAGTTTCATCACATAAACTTTCCGCAATTTCCGAAACTCCCCTATGTTCGTTTCCAAACATAACAGCAACTTTTTGCGTAAAATCTATATCGTATAAACTTTTTGACTCTTTAGAAACTTTACTAACATAAATTTTAAATCCTTTTTCGTGCAGCTTGTTAAAACATTCTTCAGTTGAAGTTTCATAATCAATATCTATCCATTTATTTGATGAAGCGGATGAAGTTCTGCTCAATTTTGGAAATTTTTCGATATTATACAATAATGAAACTTTGGAAACACCTACCGAATCACTGCTTCTTAAGATAGCACTTACATTATGACGGTCGTGAATATTCTCTAAAATTACAGTTAATGTCGATTGCCTTTTAAAAATTACTTCTTTTATTTTATTTAACCGTGATTCCGATTTAAATTGTCTCAATTAATCTCTTTATTAAAAATCAGTTTATAAATTATTTTATTCTTTTCTTTTCGGGCCATATCAATTTTAATTTGAGAAGCATCTTCAAAATTTAAGTAATAACACAACATTTTTAATGCTTCATTAATTACATCATCCTGTTTGTGTGCCCAGCAGTCTATCCCTTTAATACTGGGAATTGAGGCAGTATAACCATCGTCACTGCTATTAACAACTAAGTCTAATATCATTAATATCCTTTGTCGTTATTTTTTTCATGGGTCACTATTTTAACGCTTGCGCTTGCGCCAATTCTATCAGCACCGCTTTCAATTAATAGTTCCGCATCTTCATACGACCGGATACCACCTGAAGCCTTAACACCAACACTGCTTCCAACAACATATTTCATCAAAGCTATATCACTTGCAGTAGCTCCGCCTTTACTAAATCCTGTTGATGTTTTAACAAAATCAGCTTTGGCTTCTTTGCAAATCATACAAGCTTTAATTTTTTCTTCATCTGTTAATAATGCAGTTTCCAAAATCACCTTGCAAATGGCATTATGTTTTTTTGCTGCAAGAACAACTTTGTTAACATCTTCAAAAACAGCTTTATAATCACCTTGTTTAAGCTTTCCTATATTAATAACCATATCAATTTCTTCAGCACCATTTTCCAATGCCTGTTCAGCTTCAAAACGTTTTGTTTCTGTGGTATTTGCGCCTAATGGAAAACCGATTACGGTACAAACTTTAACGGGAGTGTTACGCAACAATGAATAACTTAATGCAACATGTGACGGATTAACACAAACAGAAGCAAATGTAAACTTTTTAGCTTCTTCGCATAATTTAATAACATCATTATCGGTTGCTTCAGGTTTTAATAAAGTATGGTCAATCATCCTTGCTAACCCAATATCGGGTAAATTTTCACCAACACCAACACCGGCGGCTATACGCTCGGCACCCATATCAATTATTTTTTTTACTGCTTTGGGTTGTTCAACAACGTTTTTTTCCCAGCCTTTACAACTATCCAAACTGCAATAAAAATTGTGCAGCGATTTTTCAATAAAAACCTGATTTACTATTTTATCAATTTTAGGATCCATTTTTCACTCTACTCGTTAATATTATTTATTCTACAAAATGCGGTACAAGTATTTTTCATTAACATTGCAACTGTCATTAGTCCAACACCTCCCGGAACCGGAGTAAAATATGATGATTTTTCTGAAACTGATTTAAAATCAACATCACCAACTATTTTATATCCTTTGGCTGCTGACAAGTCTTCAACTCTATTAATACCAACATCAATTATTACAACACCTTCTTTTACCATATTGCCGGTAATAAAATTAGGACTGCCTATTGCAGCAATTAAAATATCCGCGGTTTTGGTATAAACACTTAAATCCTTAGCTGCCGAATGGCATATTGTAACAATAGCATTAGCACCTTCTTTTTTTTGCAGCATCATATTAGCTATAGGTTTACCAACAATATTACTTCTTCCAACAACTACACAATGTTTACCTTTTGTTTCAATATTATATCGTTTCAGAAGTTCAAGTATACCGTACGGTGTACAAGGATAATAGGTTTCTTTACCAATTACCAAATTACCAATGCTTATTGGATGAAAACCGTCAACATCTTTTAATGGGTTTATGGCTTCTATTATCTTATTTTCATTGATATGTTTAGGCACAGGAAGCTGTACTAAAATACCATGTATAGTATCTAAATTATTATAATATTCTATCAATTCTAATAATTTTTCTTCACTCATATCGGCATCGTGTTTTTCCAACACCGAAAACATGCCAATTTCTTCACACGATTTAATTTTACTTTTTACGTACGATTGTGAAGCCGGACTATCCCCTACTAATATAGTTACCAAACCGGGAACTAATCCGTATTTTTGTTTAAGATTACCAACCCTTTCAGTCAGTTCTTTTTTAATTTCAGAAGCAACTTTTTTACCATCAATTAAAATCATTTATAGCTCATACTTGTTTTTTGTCAAATTCAGGTAAAAATATTCTTTCAATTTCTACACATTTCCCTGTTTCGGAATCAACTGTTACACAAACAGCACTAAAATGTAAATTATCTGTGCCGGACATATATTTTTGCGGAGTTGCATATAAAAATCTATTTATAGCGGCATCTGTTTTCATTCCAATTACGGAATCGTACGGGCCCGTCATACCAACATCTGTTATATAACCTGTACCTTTTGTAAATATCCTCTCATCGGATGTTTGCACATGCGTATGAGTACCAAAAACCGCACTTACGGTACCATCCACATAATAAGTAAAAGCAATTTTTTCGGCTGTAGCTTCCGCATGAAAATCTACAATAATTATTTTTGTTTCCTGACTGATTTTTTTAATAGCCGCTTCACCAATTCTGAACGGACAATCAATTGCGGGCATAAATGCTCTTCCTTGCAGATTTAACACACCAATTTTATATTTGCCTTCATCCAATATATAATAACCATTTCCGTGTGCTCCACGAGGATAATTTAACGGTCTTAAACTTCTTGGTTCATTTTTAAGATAATCCTGCGATTGAGGTTTATCCCATGTATGATTACCACCTGTAATTACTTTAACACCAAGGTTAAATAACGCTTTACCTTCACGTGGTGTACAGCCTTTTCCATCGGAAACATTTTCGCCATTAGCTATAACAACATCAACTTTATATTTTTTTACTACAGCAGGTAAAAGAGTTTCTACTATATTTAACCCCGGAGTACCTACTAAGTCACCAATAAACAATATATTAACTAACATTATACCTCAAAATTTGTCTCTAAATATATGGAAAAACAAATAATTACGAAAGTTATATTAATCAATTAGATATTTTTTTGTGATTTAATTAAAAAACAAATTTGCAAAGCACAAAATCTTCTATTTTGTAGGTGTAATTATTCCAAAAATTAGTTATTATTATAGATTATAATTTAAAGTAAATGAATATTTTGAATATGGAAACACAAATTGATAGAGATATTTCTTTTGATTTAATTGAATACTCACCTATTGGAATTTTAATATTTGACGAACATCTTAATATTATATATTTAAATAGTAATTTTCAGCGGTATGGAGTTACAAATAAAATACAAAGACAGAAATTAATTAACCAAAACATTTTAACATGCGGGTTATTTAATCAAGAAATAATCATTAATTATATTCAAAAAATTTCATCTAACGAACCATTTGAAAACGAAATTTATTCCAATAAAAAAGCAGACGGTTCAATACTAAAAATTGCTATTAAAGGCGCACCTATTTTTATTAAAGAAAGATTTAGGGGTGGTGTTTTAATATTAGATGATTTAATAGTAAATAAAAAAGATTTAACCTACGGAAACGAAGAAAAACTTATTACCGATTTAATTAAAAGATTAAATTCAACCTGGTTAATAACCGATTTTAACGGAAAAATAATTTCAGCTTCCAACGACATTTTGCCTGATTTTAATACAAAAAATTATTTGATTTATGACCTGTTCTCATCAGAATCCAAAGAAGAGCTTGAAAGTATATATATTAATCTTCATTCAAATTTAGAACATACTGTAAGCAACCTGCATTTTAACCACCATAAATCGCAAATAATTTTTAATTCTGTATTTTTAACTTTTAAAGAACACTCTGAAATAAATAATCTGGTTTTTATTTTACTAAAAGATATTACAAACCAAATTTTAGATCAAAAAGATTTTGAGCAGCAGTTTTCGGAATTAAACAAATTAAAACAAATAACTGCTCATTTAGCCGATTCAATTATCACATTAGACGAAAATGGTACAATTATCTCCATTTCAAGAAATACATTAAAATTTTTTGAAAACAAGGAATTTTTATACATAGGCAAATTTATTGGTGAATTATTCCCAAGTTTTACAAAAGATTATTTTGAAATTTTATACAATGATTTATTAAAAAATAAATTTTGGGCCAGCCAGCTTAAAGTATATGACAGCGAAAAATCTCAAATGATTATTGATTCCAAAATGCTGTTGTTTGATGAAGAAACACCTCCAAGTATAATATTAATTTGTACTGACTTTACGGAAGGTTATGCTTTAGAAAAAGAGATAAAATATTCCGAGGAACATTACCGCAGTATTGTTACAAACAGTAAAGAATTTATTTGTACATTAGATTTAAACGGTAATATAACTTATGTAAATCCCCATTTTACCGAAATATTTAAAATTTCGTATAATGACGCATTAGTACTTAATATTGTAGATTTAGTTGAAAAAAATATTTTACCAATTGATAATTTTGATTTCAGTTATATCATCAAAAATAAAATTGCATCAATTGAACTTCCGTTAAAAAAGATGGACGGACATCAAATTTATGTTTCAGCTAATTTTACTCCGGTTTATGATCTTCAAAATTTACCTCAGTATTATATCGGCATTTTTTCGGACATTACAATTCAAAAAAAATCCGAAAAAGATTTATTATTAATTAAAACAGTATTTGAGGCATCAAAGGACGGTATTGCTGTTGAATCGAATAACACTTTACAAATTGTTAACGAATCTTTTGTAAATATTTTTGGATATGAAAATCCGCAGGAAATTATTGGAAAAAACCCTGTTGATTTTATTGATAAATCGGAACGAAATTATTTTCTCACAATTCTTGAAAATTTAATAAATAATAACGGCGAAACTAACAGATTTGAATTAACCGGAATTAGAAAAAACGGAGAAAAGATTTTATGCGAATTTTCTGTCGGTAATTATCAAATTGGTAATGAATATTCGATTGTAATTTTAGTACGAGATATTACCTTAGAAAAAGAATCGCAAAAAGTTATTCAAATTTCCGAAGAAAGATACAGAAGTATTACCGAAAATATAAACGAATTTATCTGGATGGCTGAAAAGATTGAGGGGAAATTAACAACTGTTTTATATACAGCGGCCGCCCATAAAATAACCAGTTATTGTGCCGATGAGTTTATTAATAATCCCAAATTATGGTATAAAATAATACACCCTAACGATTTAAGTTATGTTATTTCCAAATTACAAAGGTTGTATAAAGACCCAATTCGTTTGGCCGATGAAGTTGAATATAGAATATTAAATAATGTTGGCAACATAATTTGGATTAAAAACAAAATTTCTGTTGTTAGAGAAAATGACGGTTCTATAACTAAACTATTTGGATTAGTAAGTGATATTACAATAACTAAAAAAAATGAAGAAGACTTAAAAAATTCAGCAGATAACTTAAAAAAATTAAACGATACAAAAGATAGATTCCTATCTATTGTTTCGCACGATTTGCGCACGCCGTTTAGTTCAATACTTGGATTTACCGACATATTGCTTTCCGATAGAACATTAAGCGAAGAAAAACAAGTCCAGTATATTTCTTTTATACAAGAATCATCTCAAAACATGCTTGCTCTTGTAAATTCCCTGCTTGATTGGACAAGAATACAAACAGGCCGAATTGAATTTATACCGGAAAGATTAAACGCCAAAGCTATTGTTAATAAATCAATACAAGCATTAGCAGGCGCAGCTCTTCAAAAAGGAATAAATTTAATTTCTACAATTGAAAAAGATATACATATTCACGCGGATGAAAATTTATTATTTCAAGTTTTTAATAATTTAATTTCCAATGCTATTAAGTTTTGCAAAAAAAATGACACAATTACAATTTCAGCAGTTAGAGTAATTGATAAAAAACAGATAAAATTTTCAGTTCAAGATACCGGAATGGGTATAAAAGAGGAAAATTTATCCAAATTATTTAAAATTGAAACAAAATTTACCCTCCAAGGTACTTCCGGCGAAAAAGGAAGCGGACTTGGTTTATCATTAGTTAATGATATTGTACAAAAACATGGCGGCGATATTTGGGTAGAAAGCAAATTTGGTGAAGGAACCACTTTTATTTTTACGTGTCCCGTTTCGTCAACTAACATTTTATTAGTTGATGATGTTAATTCGGATAGGATATTATATTCAAAATTATTAAAAAGTGTTTTACCCGATTATAATATTTTAGAAGCAGTTAACGGTAAGGAAGCATTTGAATTAATAAAACAAACTTATCCTGCTTTAGTTATTACAGATCACGACATGCCTGTTATGAATGGATATGATTTAGTAAAACAGGTTAACCAAAGCAAATTAAAATATAAACCACCAATTATTGTACTTAGCAGCGATTTAACAAATTCCTCTATTGAAGAATATAAGGAACTTGGAATTGAATATATTTTTCACAAACCTGTTAATTTGATGACTTTTAAAGTGGCTATTGAAAAATCACTTAAAAAAGCGGTTTTTAATTAACTTTTATTTTATTGGAGTATCCAGAATAGCAAATTTAGACCAGCCTTTAAAATCGTAATGCCACCATTCCGATTCAATAGGATCAAACCCAAACTTTATCATTGTACTCTGTAGAATTTCCCTATTTTTTAGAATTTCGGCAGGTAAATCTTTATATGTGGAATGTGCCTTTTGCGTAAAATCATCGTAAGGGGTTCCCATATCAAGTTCTTCCCCTTTATCATTAATTAATGTTAAATCAACCGCGGCCCCTCTGTTATGACGAGATCCCTTTTTAGGATCTGCCACGTAACGGTTATCCGGCATAATTTTCCACATTATCTTTTGAACAGATAAAGGTCTATAAGCATCATAGACCTTTATTCTTAAATTATAATTATCCTTTAGGAATTTATTGATTAAAGCTAATTTTTGGCCAACAACTTTACGTACATAAACTTTACCGGTTGGATAAAGAACTTGTTTTGTAAAATTATCCGCGGTAGCATATTTTACATCAAATACAATTGCAGGATCAAGATCTTTCAAATAAACAATTGAAGTATCGTTTTGAGCATAAATAAAACTTGCCGCAACAAGAAAAGCTAAAATAAATATTTTCCTTATCATCATTTATCCTTATTTGCGTTTTTTTAATACAAAACCGGTACTTGGTTTAACACTTAAGCTACCCGATACTTTTTGAAGCGATTCAACTCCGGCACTATCTCCATTAACCAATACATCCCATTTTCCGGTTGGTAAGGTTATTTTTTCCGCCTTAGAAGTATCAGCATTAAGATAAACTAAAAAGTTGTCCTTATTATAATCTATTTGATACCCAAGGAAAAAGTCTTTTTTATCTTCAATAAATTTAATATCATTTTTATCAGCATGTCTGAATGCATCATAAGTTTTACGCAATAATATTAATCCCTTATAATAATCAACTAGATTCTTATTAGCTTCGGCAATATTATAATTAATGTAATTTACACCATTATCTTTATTATAAGTATTGTGATCAATCATACCTTTATGTCTATCATCAACAAGAACATCATTAGGAATCACCTTACTGCGCGAAAATTCTTGTCCGGAATGAATCATTGTCATACCTTGTGAAGTAAACAAAAACAATGCACCAAGTTTATTTATTTTTAGCTGTTTATTATTTAATTTAGAATAATTTTCAACGTCACTAATAACCTTGCCTGTATCATTGCTGTTTAATCCAATGCGAACAAAATCACCAAAAGTATAACCATCGTGTGACTCTAAATAATTTACCGAATGTTCTTTTTTCTGGAAAATTCCTTCTTTATCACTTATTAACGTACCATTAACATAACTTTTTATTCTATCAAGATTATTATTTCCGTACCATTTACCAAATATCCAGCCTAATCCGTTTAACGGATTTTCACCTTTAACTCCATTACGGATTTGGTCATTCCAGCTTCCCCATTCGCGTAATGAAAAACCTTTAGGATCATAACCGCCGCCCCATGGTTCACAAACAATTACAACATTAGGATTGATTTTTCGGGCTTCTCTAATAATAACTTCAATAGTTTCCCAATCAATTAATTTTGCCAAATCAAATCTAAAACCGTCAATATGGTATTCTTTCATCCAATATAACAAACTTTCAACAATAAGCCGGCGCAGCATTGGTCTTTCGGTTTTTAAATCGTTGCCGCAGCCGCTTTCGGCTAAATAATTGCCGTTTGCGTCTAATCTAAAATAATATTCTCTATCAAGCTCTTTTAAGTTTCCTGTTTCATATTCCGATAAGTGATTGTAAACCACATCCATAATTACAGCTATTCCTTCTTTATGAAAAGCTTTAACCATGTTTTTAAATTCAGTAACTTGTTTTCCTTCTTTTCCCATCCAGGTATTAAACTTTAGATTATCCCAATCTTCGGAATAATAAGCTGCCGGAGCAAAAAAGTTACTTGTCATGTATCCCCAATGATTACGTTCATAAGGATTCCATGTATTAAATCTTGCAGCCATCGATTTTTTATAGGGGATTTCAATATTTCCATATTCTTGCGATGGCAATAATTCAACCGCATTAACGCCAAGTGATTTTATATAATTTATACCGCCCTTAATTCCTTTTTCTATAAGTCCTTTATAGGTACCCGGATATTTAGATTCGGAAGATTTATCTGCGGTTAAATCGCGTATATGCATTTCATATACTATTAAATCGCGCCAGTCATTTTGTATCCACTTATCATTTCCCCAATCATAAGAATCATCAATTATAATTGATTTCCTTGGATTCATATAGGTTGTAAAAGTGGCAACTGCTTTTGCATAAGGATCAACAATTAAAGGTTTATATTCATTACTGTTGTCATTTTCTTTATACGATTTAAAACCATAATATTTGCCGGTCAAGGAACCATCAACAATAACTTCCCAAACACCGTCTGCATCTTTTTGCATTTCGTAAGATGTACCAATTGTATCTTCAACATCTGAAAATACAAATAATTTAAGCTCTACTGTGGAAGGAGCAAAAACCCTGAAAAATGTTTTGCCATTATCAATAAAAACGCCCAATTTTTTATTCGAATATAACGAATCTAAATTTTTTACATCCTTTGTTTCATTAGTTATTTTTTCAGCAAAACCAAGTTGATGAATATTCAACGATTTTCCTCCAACGTTATTTAGGGCAATACTACACAATAAGATGAGCAATAAATATTTACACTTATTCATTATTTTTTTCTCTATTAGTTTAGAAATATAAAATTAAACGTTTACATTGTAACTTTCAAATCTTTTTTTACTTTTTTTCTATTATTTTCGGTATTTGGCTATTATTTATATTTTTATTTTATGATTTTTAAGAATATTAAGATTTATATATTTTTTGCCATAAAATAATATTTAAGTGGATAAATTAATCCAGTTTTGAATAATTATCCAAAATTTCATCCAAATAAATTATAGAATATTTTTGAGCATCCGAACGAAAAACAAATCCTTCATCTTTAAATAAATCCCGCAATTCCACATAAAGCTTTATTAAGGTTTTTATCGATTCCCCGCAGCTTTGAATATTGTAAGATGCAACTGTTTTTATTAAAACCGGTAAATCGTTTTTCGCATCGTATTCAATTTTTCTAACTCCACGTGGTAATTTGCCATTTTTCATTAATGTAAGCGGACCAATAACAGTCTGCCTTAAAAATGAAATAAATTCAATTGTCTCAAATAATTCACCTCTTCCAATTTTAGTTGTCGCATAATGTATCCAAACCCAAAATCTGTCTTCAATCCATTGTAAATCAGGTAACGGATATTTATCTTTTGAAAATTTTATTTTATTTGAAACAAAATTTTCCCGCTCCCATAAAATCACAGGTTCTTCAATTCTGTACGATAAGTCGTCCAAAGATACAAATTTGAGATCTACGTGTAATAATGGAGGCCCGTATAGACAAATAAGTAATCTTTTTTCACCAACATGTTCACCTGTAAATACGGAAAGAGTTTTTCCCAATCCTTCAGCAATATTATTTTTCGTCAGCATTACATCTTCAAAAAACAATGGGTCAATAACAATAATCAAATCAATATCTGAAAACTCATCCATATTGTTTGTTTTATATGAACCCCCTGCAGTAATACCAACAATTCTTTTATCTTCACTTAATATTTTTATAGTATTATCAATAAAATCTTTAATAATCTGCGGAATCATATAAATCCCTCCCAAAAATTTATTTATCGTTTCGTTTTAACGAGTATCCCGTTAGAATAATAAAAAATATATTAAATAAAATAATCATTACAAAATCGGTTATCAAATTATTATTATTGAAACCTAAAATTGAAATCATTTCATTATGTTTACCTCCAAACTCACCAATCATTGCGGCCTCAAACGACCAGCGGCTAACCATAAAACCTGCTAATATTTTTACAACTCCGCTCATTTTTCCAAATTCACTTATTAATCCCCCTAATATTACTTGAGGGATTAACACAATAGGAATTAATCCCATTGCTGCTTCAGATGTTTTTACCAGCGAAGATACAAACATTCCAATACTTAATGATGATAAAGAAGTTGTAAACAATAAAAACAATAAAGAAATTATATTAATTTTTAAGTCGGAAAACTGGGTAACAATTATTGCTAAAATAAAAGACTGTAATAAACACAACAACGATAAAACAATCAACTTTGAAGCTAGATAAGATGGTATTTTCAAATTAACCATCCTTTCTCTTAAATAAATAGCCCGTTCCGAAACAATTTCCCTGGCCGCATTTGAACATCCAAGCCATATCGATGCAATTATTAAAACAAATAATGCAGGCGTTTTAGCCGCTTCCCCTTTAAATACAATGGCAATTAAAAAAGCAATAATTGGGGCCTGCAATAATAAAATAAGCGAACTTATTTTATCGCGTAATTTTATCTTAAAATAGCGTTCGGCAAATACTTTAAATTGTTTTAATCCAACTTTTCTTTCAAGTTTTTCTTTATTATCTATTGTTTTTATTTTATTATTGTTACTTCGCTCTTTTACAAACTTATTATAAAAGTCCGAATTGTTATAATTTATTTTCCAACTTTCCGAATCCATATTATTTAATACATCAAATATTTCATAAGGTTTTTTAACACCAAAATATTCAACAGCTTTATCAGCCGGGCCAAAATATGCCAATTTACCGCCTTTAGCAAGCACAACCAGATGAGTCAAAATTTCAAAATTTTCGCTAGTAATATTATGTGTAGTTAGAACAACTATTTTTCCTTTTTCGGATATTGTTTTTAATAAATGCATTACATCCAAATCGGTTTTCGGATCTAAACCACTCGTAGGTTCGTCTAAAAATAAAATTGAAGGTTCGGTTAATAATTCCTGCCCCAAATTAACCCGTTTTCGCTGTCCTCCGCTAATTCCTCTTTTCTCCGGGGTACCAATCTGAACATCTTTAGCTTCTACTAAATCCAATATTGTAATTACATTATTAACTGTATCGCTAATTTCCGTATTAGTAAATTTAGTATCAAAACGTAATCTTGCAGTATATTTTAATGATTCCCCTACCTTTAATTCTCTATGAATAATATCATCCTGCGGCACATAACCAATTTGTCCTTTAAACAAATTTAAGTTAGAATATAATGGTTGATTATTAATTAAAACATCCCCGCTTGACGGAGGAACTATCCCATTTAACATCAACATTAAGGTGGTTTTACCTGCTCCGCTTGGACCAATTAAACCAATAAACTCACCGGGTTTAAATGTTAACGAAATATCATCAACAATTATTTTTTTCCCGGCATTAAAAGAAATATTTTTTGCTGAAAGTTGAACATTTTCGTTTATCGGCTCTTTATTAGTAAATATCGAATTAATAATAACAGGAATTCCCCCAATTGCCAGCGAATCATCCATATTAATTATTTGTGTAGTGATCCTTTTCCCATTAATATATGTCCCGTTTGCGCTCCCTAAATCCTCAATTATCCAATTGTTATTCTTTTTGATCAAAACCGCATGAAAACGTGATACTTTTACATTTTCTATTACAATATCATTATCTTTTGTTCTTCCAATTGTAATTTTATCTTTATTTAATAGCGTTGGTACGGAAATAATATTTTTTTTTGATTCTTTAGTTATATTCTTTTTTTTAATTTCAAGTAAATAATCAATTAATAAATTCCAGTCGAATTCATATTGTGAACTAAAATTAATTACATCCTTATAAGTAACAATTGATTTGTTTATTTTTATTTTATTAATAAAAGTACCATTTGAAGAATTTGTATCCTCAAGAAAAAGTTCATTTTGGGTAATAATAAACTGCGCATGCGTAGAGGAAACAAATTGACTTTTAATAACAATATTATTATTAATAGACTTGCCGACTGTAATTATTAATGGGTTTATTACATTAAATATATTTAAATAACTGCCGCAATTATTACAAAAGAATAAATCCGAATTTATATTTGTTTTACACTTATTACAAATCATACATTTAATGTTATTTTAATAAATCACCTTTAAAACTAAACGGAAAACTGATATTATATCCTAACATATCAATATACAATTCTCCTTCGGTTTCATACTCAAGTTTTCGGCTTAATAACGAATTTAATAATGACGTTGCCGAATTAAAATTACTTAAATTAAAAAGTAAATCACCTTGTGCTTCATTTGAATTAATTCCAACAATTAAAGGTGATTCCAAGTCTCCGTTTCCGGCATATTTGCCATTAATCTTTATTTTAGCAGGATATTTTAACAATTTAAATTCAATTCCATAAGGATTTCGAAAAGTAAAATTGATTCGCACTTTGGATTTGCTTAATGTAATATCAACAAGTTCAGCTTTGTTAATTTGTACAATATCTTCATTTTGCGTTTCATTTGTTAAAACATTAATAAATTGCTCGCGTAAATTAACCTTAAACGGTATATCTACATCAACAGGCATGTTAATAACACTCATTTTTGCGTTTAATTTACCTTTAAAATTTAAGGTTAATGTGTCTTCACCTCCGGCTAATATTTGAGCAAGCTTTTTAATGGGAATGTTTAACATTAGTTTAATTTCACCGGTAGAATCGGATGGAATATTTATCTCATCTTTGCCTTTTGCGGTACCTAAGGAATCGTTCTTTTGAAAAATATTTAGGTCAATATCACTTAATAATACTTCAAAACGATTTTTATTTTTTGCCAATGCCGTTACATTTAGCAACACCTCGTTTTTGTTTATTTCGTATATTTCAAAATCTTTAATGCCTTTTATTTCAGGTGCAAAGGCATCGGTTGAACATGAAAATTTATTTGCAGCAAAAATAGCAATTACTATAAATGGAAGTAAGAAAATCAATTTAAGAATATTTTTTATGCCAAATAGAAACATCATTTACCTTTTTTAATTTCACTAAATTCTTTATTAATACCAAGCCGATAACAAGATAGCTTTTGTTACAATTATGCCTTAATACTAAAACATTGTTAATAAACTCAAATTTTGAATTAAAAACAAATAATGCAGATTTACTACTATAAGCTGATATAAATGTTAAGAGCAATCAGGGTTAAAACCCATAATTTTGTTTATTTTGATCCCAAGCATAAACAGACTATGTGAAAACTGGGGATAAATACAATTGATACAACAAACAATGTCACCCATTCAGGGTTCTTTTGTTATTTTTCTGCTTTTGCTACAATTATGTCATCCCTTCGGGATTAATATATTCCACACAACATATTACAATACAATGCGATAATGCATATTTATTCACTCAGCAGCACTTCAAAAAAGTGCTATGTTTGTAACCAAATACTACACAAAAAACCCGAACTCCAGCGGAGTTCAACATATTATCTATTACTTTATAACTCAGCAATCCACGGTTTTAACTTATTTTATTACCGTAATTCAAAATATACCATCTATCTTAATATCTGTTTAATATAATTTAAATAATTAAAAAATATTAACTTTTTCCTTCTTTTTCAAATTTTTCCCAAACCGTATCGGCATATAATATAACCCCTTTTACATAATTAACTGAAGGATTATACCTATATATAGCTTTTTCCCTTTTTTTATAATCAAAATCATAATTTGCATAGTTTTTAAGAAAATTTGCACAACTAAAAATAGCATCAGGAAAAGAGAATAAATCTTTTATTCCATTATTATCTCCATCAACAGCAAGATGTAGGTTAAACGGCATAAATTGAACATAACCTATTGCACCACCCCAGGAACCAAGCTGTTTTAAAGGATCCAGATTATTTTTTTTACATTGTCGCAATAAAGAAACTATTGACGCTATTGCAGTATTTTTAATTTTGATTAATCTTTTCCTTTCATTTTTTCTCACAAATTTATCTTTTAAAGGATTAGTTTCACCATTTTTAGTCAATTCATTAACAGCAAATTTTTGAGCATTTTCCAAATATAATATTTGACCTAAGAAGATATTAAACACCTGATAATTTCCTGTAAATTCCCCTAAACCCGATTCCCACATTAAAATTGAAACAATATCTTTTTTTAATACACCATATTTATTTTCAGCAGAATTTAATAAAATAAAATTATCTTTAATAAATTTAACGCCTTTGGCTATCCTTTTTTCCTTCATAAATATATTCGAAAAATCTTCAGCTTCTTTTTCTTGCAATAAACGACTGTGTGGTGTTGCATACTTAATTAACACTTTAGTATATACTTTTTTAGACTCAGATCGGTCAAATATATTTAAAAATTCCTTTTTGCTTACTTTTTCACCTTGTCCGTTATCCGATTCCAATAAACGAATTATTTTTTTTATATCAGCATTTAACGGATTGCCATTTTTGTCAAATAACAAATTTTTATTTATAACCCATTTTGCGGTATCATTTAAAATCAGATTATTATAAGTTTTGCACCAATATTCATTGGTGGATAAAAAGAATAACATTCCAATAAAAATTATTTTTATAATGGAGTTAAATTTAGGTATTCGGCAATTATTATTGTCTTTTATTGTAAGTATTCCTATTATTATTTTCGACTCTATTTTTGCGTGCTTCGGCTGTTGGGTGTGTAGAAATAAAATCGTTTAATCCATCTCGTTTATCTGTTCCATATTTTTCTTCAAGTTTTTTTAATTTAGCAAAAAATTGAATTGCCCCGATTTTATTATAACCTGCTTTTTCCATCAATTTTACTCCTAAATCATCAGCGGCAAATTCGTCATATTTACTGTAAGGGGTCGAATAAACAGAATAAGCAACTTGAACAACTTCACCAAGTGTAGGATCAATTTTGGAAGCTTGAACAGAATATTGTATTCTTTTTACACAATGCTTCAATTCATTATGGGCAATTTCATGTGCTATAACAAACGCAAGTTCATCATCCGAATCAACAAATTTTAATAACCCGGTTAAAACAAAGGTCTTCCCTCCAGCTATTGCAAATGCATTAACTTCATCACTTTTGAGTACTTTATAATTATATTCAATTTGTTTTCTATTTACATTTTTTAAAATTTTATTAAAAATATTTTTAATATCGTATTTTGTATCATTCCCAATTTTAAAATCTTTACTAATACGTTTATCAAGTTCAATTCCAATCTTATTTTCTTCATCATCAGTTAAAGTGGTAACTTGTAATAAAGTTTCATTAACGGCATCAATTGTTTTTAATACACCCTGCAATAAATCTTCCTGAGCAATTAATTTTCCGTTAAAAGAGATAAAAAATAAGATTATAAACACACTCATTTTAACAAATTTAACACACCTTCCACATGTACCGAATTGTAAGTGCATCTCCAATCTCCTTCATCAAATTTTTCAAAAAGTAATTTTGCAGGAATATTTTTCCCTTCATAAAGTAAATATTTTTTATTTAAATCAAAGGCAAAATTAATAATATACTGATTTTGCATACCATCAACAAAATTTTCAGTTATTATTGTAAAATTTTCCGCTTTATAATCTGCTCCAAGGAACGTTTGAACGTTTTTTCGAACTATTTCATATTCTTCATCAATTAACGCATTTTTTGGTGTTGAATTTGAACAATTCATAAAAATATTGACAAAAATAATTGTTATTATTATCCCAAAAATATCTTTCATTTCACCATTTATTTTGATTGTTTAGAATATCTTAGCTTTAACCATTAACACAATTTTATTTTATCAAACTACTATTTTTTAACTAAATTTCAAAGCTTTATCAGATTAATTTTTAAGTTTCTTATTAATGAAATACAGTAAACCAATTTATTTATAGAATGTTATCTTTTATTTTTGTAAGTTTAGTTTTTTTAATAATTGAACAATGAAAAGAGTAATAATATTTATACCGTTTATTTTATTTTGTGCTTTAACGCTTTATTTTGAAGATAACAAAAATTTTTTGGAAAGAGATAATTTTTCTTTAGCAAAAAATTATACTGAAGGAGTATTAAATTCGGAATATTATGGAATTACACATTTTTCGGATTATAAAATTTCTGCCAATCTTGATACTGAATCAAAAACATTAAGCGTTAAAGAAAAAATTGTTTGGGTAAATAAAAGTTTTTATCCAACAAATCAAATATGGCTAAAGCTTGACGCAAACTCGCTAAAAAGTAATAATACCGAATATACAAATAAAAACTATATTACTCCCTCTGAAGAAACCGGATTTGTTATTACTAAAATATTAGTTAATAATAAACCATATAACTTAATATATCAAAATACTGTAAGCCTAACACAAAACGACAGCACTTCGGCTAAAATTATTCTCGATAGTCTAATCAATTCTAACGACTCTGTTAATATCTCCATTGAATATAATTTAAAAGTGCCCTCTCCCACTTATGGTCTTGGTTACGCAAAAAATCGTGAGTTTTATTTTTTTACTGATTGGTTTATCAAAGTAGCTGTTTTTAATTATGGCAAGTGGTACAATTATCCAACCCCCTCATACATTAATTATTTTTCCGAATTTAGCAAGTTTAATATAAATTTAACTGTTCCCAAAGGTTATTATTGTGGTGCAAGCGCAAAAGCTATAAATAAGGATTCCAGCCAAAATAAAACAATTTACACTTTTAAACAATCCGGTATACACGATTTTGTTTGGTTTACAGCTCAAAATATAGTTAAAAAAGAATATTTGTATAAAAGGAAAAACCAATCGCCAGTTTTTATATATGTTTATGCCCAACCGGAAAAAGAAAGACATATTGACAGATATATTAAAATAATTAATTCATCACTTCAATATCTTGAATCAGAACTTGGTGTTTATCCGTATCAATCACTTACAGTTGTTGATTTACCACGTACTTATTCCAATTTGGACAAAGAGTATCCAAATTTAATTGCTGTAAAATCCGCATTAATTTCACCGGTTAAAACCCAGCAGCCCGAATATGAAATTGCAAAACATATTGCTCATCAATACTTTTATGGAATAGTAGCTAATAATGAAATTATTGATCCTTGGCTGGATGAAGGTTTTTCCAAATTTTTCGCTTCAAAAATTGTTGAAAACTATTACGGAAAAGGATATTCAAACTTTAATTTAGTTACGTATATGCCTGTTTTTGGATTGAACATTTTTTCATATAACGAAATTCCTTTAATTTATAGTTTGGGTGATTTTCCTTATTCACCTTGGGAAGCTAATTTATTAAAATATTACAATAATAATTCAGTGGGTGCTATAAGCAATAATGTTTATGAATTCCCTAATAGTATTTCATATCAAGTAATGTCATCAATTAAACCCGAATTAATGTTATTAAGTTTAGAAAAATATTTAGGGAAAGCAAAGTTTAAAAATGTTGTTTATACCTATTATAATAGGTATAAATTTAAGCACCCTTCAAGCAAAGATTTTATTAATATTGTAAAAAGAAAAACAAATGACAACTTAAATTGGTTTTTTAATAATTTAATTGAAAATTCTTCTTCTTTTGATTATAAAATAAAATATGTAAAAAAAGTAAAAAAAAATGAATACGAAGTTTATGCTGAAAGACTTGGGGATGGTGTTTTTTTTAATAAAGTGGCACTTTATACAACAAAAGATACATTGTATAATGTTTGGAATGATGATAAAAAATGGAAAATTTTCCGTTTTTCAACTAATAACGAGGTTATTGGGGCCGAAATTGATCCGGAAAGGATAAATTATTTAGATATCAACTTTGCTAATAACTCGTATTTAGTTAATTCCAATTATCTAATTACTTTTTCACTTGCAGTCCGTTGGTTTTTTTGGATACAAAATGCATTAATGATTATGGGAAGTATAGTGTGAGTTCAACAATAACATTTAAAGATACTTTTATTACTAGTATTCGTGCGGTATTATTCAATTTTAGATTTGTTTTCCTTCTATGGGGTGCAAATTTTGCCGCAAGTTTTATTGTCAGTATGCCCATCTATTATATGATAACAGATCATTTAAGCAATTCGGCAATCGGTTCAGTTGTGTCCGAGGAATTTTCCATTAATTGGTTTATGCAATTTCAATATTTATATCAAAATAATTTAGGCGAAATACCTTTAATTTTAATAAGCACTCTTGGAGCATATTTACTAATCCAATCCTTTTTTTCAGGCGGCATAATAGCAGTTTTTAATTTACCCGATAAAAACCATTCAGTTGATTTTTTTTACGGCTGTGTAAAATATTGGTATAGATTTACAAAAATTATGCTTGTTTCACTTTTTTTCTTTGGTTTAGCTTTTAAATTGAACGATTTATTAGGCGATTTGATTTCATATATATTCTTAAATTCCGAATCTGAACTTGCTGATTTTATTTTACGTTCATTAAGGTATATACTATTGATTTTTTTAATTGGAATTGTTACTATTATTTCCGATTATTCAAAAGTTTCCATAGCTTTACACGATAAAGAAAAAACGTTAAAAGAAATTGGAAACGCAGCTGTTTTTATAAAAAATAATTTTAGTAAAACTTTTATGGCTTTTTTTATTGTTGCCATAATTGGTGCTCTTGGAAGTATTGTATACAATGTAATTGCAAGTACTATTCCACGTGCACCGTTTTATTACTTAATTATTTCCTTTATTCTTCAGCAAATGTTAATTATTTTTAGATTTTTAGTTAGAATGTTGTTTTTTGCTACAGAGGTTTTTCTTTACAAAGATTTTAGCGCTGATGTAGTAGTAATTGATAATCAATAAATTTTTGGAGTTATTATGGCAATTTTACCCGTTTCTGTTTATGGTGATAAAATTCTTAGAGAAAAAACGAAAGATATTACCAATATAGATGGCCCAACTATTTTACTTATTCAAAACATGTTTGAAACAATGCGTAATGCCGATGGAGTTGGTCTAGCAGCTAATCAAGTTGGTAGAGATAAGTCAATATTTGTTATTGACGTAAGCCCTGTTGAAGGTTTTGAAAAGTACAAACCTATGGTATTTATTAATCCGCAGATTATACTCAAATCCGAAGAAACTATTAAAATGGAAGAAGGCTGTTTAAGTCTGCCCTATTTACGTGCTACTGTTGAAAGACCACAGCAAATAACCATTAGATATATGGATACAGACGAAAAAATTCAGGAATTAGAAGCGGATGGTTATTTAGCCCGTGTAATTCAGCACGAATTTGATCATCTTATTGGAAAAGTAATTGCTGACAGAGTTGATCCTTTTATTAAAAAACGGATTAAAGATGAATTATTAAAAATTAAACGCCGTCAAATTGATGTAGATTACCCTATTACGGATTAATAAATGAAAATTGTTTTTTTTGCTACACCCGATTTTGCAGTACCTATTTTGGACAGGCTAATAAATAGCCCGTTTCAAATAGCTGCGGTAGTTACTAATACTGATAAAGAACAAGGCAGAGGGAAAAAAATAGCATTTTCCCCTATTAAAGAATTTGCGTTAAAAAATAATCTCCCTGTATTACAGCCTGAAAAATTTAAGGATCCCGATTTTATTAAACAATTGACGGAACTTAATGCGGATTTGTTTATTGTAGTTGCCTTTAAAATATTGCCAAAGGAAGTTTTTACAATTCCTAAATTTGGATCATTTAACCTACATGGTTCAATTTTGCCCAAATATAGAGGTGCTGCTCCAATTCAATGGTCGCTTATCAATGGTGATACGGAAACAGGATTAACTACATTTTTTCTTAAAGAAACAGTTGATACCGGAAATATTATTTTGCAGCAAAAAAGTGAAATTTTACCCGAAGATAATTTTGGTACTTTACACGATAGATTAAGTTTATTGGGTGCGGATTTAGTACTTAAAACTGTACAATTAATTCAAGAAAATAATGTGAATACAACCGAACAGGATAATAGTATAACATCGCCTGCCCCTAAAATAACAAAAGAAACATGTAAAATTGATTGGAATAAACCTGCAATTATTATACATAATTTAATTAGGGGTTTATCACCCTACCCGGCAGCATTTTTTGTAAAAAACGAGAAGATTTATAAAGTTTATAAATCAGCTTTATGCGAAAATAAAAATTTAGCTATCGGTGATGTTTTAACTACAAAAAAAGAGATATTTGTTGGCTGCAATAATTCCACCTTACAAATTTTGGAAATTCAACCCGAAGGCAGAAAAAAAATGACTGCCGAAGAATTTTTACGGGGATATAAGATATAATTTTCCATTGATCAGTCAAAAATGCTAATACATCCAAAAAATTTTTATTGTCCTTTTTGCAATTCAAAATATTTATTTTACGAACTAATGTCGGGAAATACATGTGGTGCCGAATTTTATTCCGACGGCTACATGTTTGCACCTATGCTTCCAAATATACCCAAAATATTAAAATGTGATGTTTGTTCAAACTATTCTTGGATTACTGATCATTTTTTAACAGAAACTGATTACCAAAATGAAAGTTTAGACAAAAAGCATATTGAAAATTTAACCCTGGAAGAATTTATTGATGTTTTGAAGAAAAATATTTTTACGGAACCCGAGAAAGAATTTTACATTAGACAACAAATAAGGTTTTTATTTAACGACCAATTTCGTTACGATGTAAATAAAAATTATAAATCTCAAACTATTGAATTTTGTGAAGATAATCTTAAAAAACTTTTACCTTTTTTCGAAAAGTTTTACAATTCTACGGAAAGCCAATATGTAAAAGCAGAGATTTATAGAAACTTAGGGAAATTTGAAGAAGCAAAAGGGTTATTTGAGAAGATAGATGATTTTAAACTTCACAATAATATTCAAAAATTATTAACTGAAATAGAAAAAATGAATAAATATGTTATTAAACTATAATCTATTTAACTTTTTCCAGTCTTATTAGTGTATAATCCTTATTTTCATTTACTTTAAAACTTTTAGGTTTTTCCTTATCTGCCGTAATAAAACATACAGACAAAAATTCATTCTTTTTGTTAAACTGATAAATAGCTTTATATTTTTTGCCGTCTTTTTTACCGCCTACAATACTTATATCAAGCCAATCACCTTTTTTGTCATCAAAAACAATTTTTTGATAACCTTTATATATTATAGCATCACTTTGCGAAACAACAAATTTATTTTGCTCAAATTTTACAAATGGCAATATTTCTAAATCAGTTACAACGGTATCTTTGTTTTTGAAAAATACAAGCTGCCAAATGCCATTAAATTTTTTCATTTCTTTTACTTCGTTAAATACATTTTGTTTGTTATTGCAGGCAAAAATAAAAAACAATACAAAAAGTGCTAACGAAACAACAGCAGATGATTTCCTAATTACCATATTTTAACCTCACTGCTAAATAAAATTTATAAATTACAAATGTAATTAACTGTTAATAAATTTAAACCAATTTATACAAAAACTCATTTAACTTCAATATTCAAAATAGTACAATATTTTTTCTACCAAAACAAAGCCATTCCACCTTCAGATGTTTCTTTATATATATGCGGTAAATCGTGGCCGGTTTGTTTCATTGTTTTTACAATGTTATCAAAAGAAACCAAATGTCTGCCGTCGGATAGAAGCGAAAAAGTTGCAGTATTTAACGAGCGTTCAGCAGCAAATGCGTTTCTTTCAATACATGGTATCTGCACCAATCCCGCAATTGGGTCACAGGTAAGCCCCAAATGGTGTTCTATGCCCATTTCAGCGGCATATTCAATTTGGTATGGGGTTCCACCTAAAAGCTGTGTAGCGGCTGCGCCGGCCATTGCGCAAGCCGTTCCTATTTCACCTTGGCAGCCAACTTCAGCACCGGATATGGATGCATTTGTTTTTACTACATTTCCAACTAATCCTGCTGTTGCTAAAGCGCGTAAAATCTTCTCGTCCGAAAAATCAAAACTTTCTTGTAATCTTTTTAATACCGCGGGTAATACTCCGCACGAGCCGCAAGTTGGCGCAGTGGATATAATTCCACCTGCGGCGTTTTCTTCTGCAACTGCTAATGCGTAACTAAATAAGAGTGTTTTTTCCTTCAATGAACCTGTATAATTTTTTGCTTTTACATGATAAGATGAAGCTTTTCTTTTTACATTTAATCCGCCGGGTAAAGTTCCTTCATTTTCAATTCCCCGTGTTATGGAATCTTTCATAATATTCCATACTTTGGCTAAATGTAAATAAATATCTTTTCCTTCCACATATTCAACATATTCCCACAATGAACTGCCATTCTCTTTAACCCATTTTAGAATTTCTGTCATTGTATTTAGATTATATATATTATGAATATCGTTGTCATGTATATCATCAATAATTTTACCGCCTCCAACACTATAAATAGTCCACTCCCCCATTACAACATTTTCTTTATTTAAACTTTCAAATTTTAATCCGTTTGGATGTTTTGGCAAAAATTCATCATCCCGCCAAATTATTTCTGTTGCTTTAGGATAAAAAGTATCAATTACTGCTTTATCTGTAAGGTGTCCTTTTCCTGTGGCAGCTAAACTTCCATATAAAGTAACCCTGTATCTTTCCGCATCGGGATATTTATCCTTAAATATTATAGCTCCTCTTTTAGGACCCATTGTATGACTGCTTGAAGGTCCTTGACCAATTCTAAATATTTCTTTTATCGATTCCATATAATAATTATACCCGATTTATATTGCCTTATTTATTTTGTTTGATAGTTTTATTTGCAAATAGTTTAAAATCGCATAAGATATAAACGAAACAAGAATACCCATAATAGGCGGAATAAAGTCTACAAAATATGCAAATGCGGATCCGGTTATATATGCTGCAATTCCTATATAATTATATTTTACCTTTTCCTTATTTATCAAAGCAGGATAAACAGATTTATATTTAACAAAAAAATCGGCCATAATAATTCCTCCAAGAGGAGGGATAAAAGTACCCAAAATAAGCAAATAAGGAACTAACCAGTCATACATACCTGCAATTGCTAGAATTGTTCCAATAAATGCCCCTATTAAAGTAATTAATTTTCGTTTTGTAGAACGGAAAAAATTACATCCGGCAACCGAAAAATTATAAATTGTATTATCTTGTGTAGTCCAAATATTAAAAAACAACATAAGTATTCCAAAAGTTAATAATCCTTGCAATTTTAACACTTCGGATATTTCTGCCTGGCGATAAACCAACGCCCCAACCGCCCCAATAAAAATCATTAGTCCGTTTCCAATAAAAAAAGCAAAAAGACTTGAAAATATTGCCGATTTAGAACTTGAGGCAAATCGCGTCCAATTTGTAGCTTGTGTTCCACCGCTTACAAAAGTCCCAAATACCAGCGTTAATCCCATACCATAATCCATATACTTTACTGGTAAAAGGTTTAAAATGCCGCCTAATTTATCGGCATAATTAAAAGATATGACCAGACTGATAATAATTAGAACTACCATCAATGGTACTGCTAAATATGAAAGAATTTCGAGTCCTTTGTAACCTACAAAAGCCGTTAAACTGAATAAACCGCCAAAAACTATCATTAAAAATATATTATATGAAGCATCTAATCCAAATAATTTAGTTAAAACAATTGCAATAGTTGCAGTGCCCCAGGCATACCAACACACCTGAGTAACTCCCAATAAAATATCGGAAAACCGGCTCCCGTATTCACCTAAACTATAGCGGCACAACAATACGGTATTTAGTCCGCTTTTATATGCAATTAAACCTAATATTGCAACATAAAGACCCAGTAAAATATTTCCCGACAAAATCAAGAATATCAAATCAGGGTAAAATTTAAAGCTTAAACCAAGACTTCCGCCGGCCCACATTGTAGCGGAAAAAAATGTAAACCCAAGTAATACAGCACTTAAAGACCAAAAACCTTTTCGGTTTGTTTCCGGCACTTCGGATAAAGGAAAATCTTCAGAAGCTTCCTTAATTAAATGATTTGAATCTTTTGTCATACAGAATTTATTCCAAATATTTTTTAACTGCGGTGGTTTTATTAATTTTATTTAATTCAACATTTTGCCAAGGTAAATCATTGTAAATCATTTTTGAAAGCTCTAAAAATAAATTTAAAGGACTTGTTCCACTTTCATCTGAATAAAAAATATTCATTAAAATTACAAAAGTGGCATTTCTTTCGGGAGAATATACCATAATTGATAAATAACCCGGCAAGGCGCCATTATGTCCAATAAACCCGCCTAAACTTACTAAACCAAGTCCATACTTAAAATCCAATTCTTGTGAAACAGTTACAAATTCAAAACGCTTTTGATGAGTTTCAGCCGACAATAATGTACCTGTAGCTAAATGTTTTACCCAACTAGTTAAATCATATACATTTGAAGTCATTGCACCGGCACTCCAAGCCCAGGATACATCGTATAAATCTGTAACATCCATATCACTTGTACCGGGAACAAAAGAACCATATCCCCGTGCATGATCACCCCATAAATATTTTGAAGTCGGAAATGTTGTGTTGTATAATCCTAATTTATCAATAAACCGTTTTTTTATCTGCCCTTCTAATTTATCTCCGGTAACCATCTCAATAATTTTTCCAATAATTATTGTATTTGTATTTGAATAATAATACTGTGTCCCTGGTTCAAAATAATAAGGATGTTGTTTTGCAAAATTAATTAAAACATCGGGTGAAAGATATCCGGTCGGATTAGAAATAATAGCGTTTGCAAATTCTTCAGTTTCGGAATAATTAAATATACCGCTTGTCATATTACATAATTGTTTTATAGTAACCTTGTCTGCATTTGGAAAATCAGGCAGGAATTTGTTTAATTTATCATCCAAACTTAATTTACCTTCATCTACCAGCTGTAATAAGGCCGTTACTGTAAAAGTTTTTGTATTACTTCCAATTCTAAAAATGTCTGAAGTTTTTAATAGTCGTTTTGTAAATTTATCGGCATAACCAAAAGCTTTTATATAGTTTATTTCCTTATTACCATCAATTATTCCAACAACTATACCGGGAATATGAAACTGCTCCATTCTTTGTTGAATGGTTTTATCCATATTTGAATATATTTCTTTATTATTATTGGAATTATCTGTTACAATATCCTCATCGGAACATCCATAACTTATTAAAATGAAAAATAATAAAAACCGATACAACATAATATATAATTTGAATTTTTTACACAAACGCATCATTAATTCTCCATAATTATCTTACAACAAATTACAAAACTATCTTTCTATTTCAAAATAAATTATTATTCAAACGAACTTTAACAATTAAAAAACGGTTTATATAATATAAGCAAACTTGACAATATCTAACAAAATTTATATATTAGCACTCGCAATTAGAGAGTGCTAATAACAATTTTTTAAAAACATAAAAGGAGAAATAAAATGTCGGAATTCAAGATTAAACCCTTGCATGACAGAGTAATTGTAAAACCAAGTGAAGCCGAAGAAAAAACTAAAGGCGGAATAATTTTACCTGATACAGTTAAAGAAAAACCTATTGAAGGTAAAGTAGTTGCAGTTGGTACCGGAAAAGTTACTGATGATGGTAAAGTATTACCGTTAACAGTTAAAGAAGGTGATGTAGTATTGTATGGAAAATATTCAGGTACTGAAATCCGCGTTGATCAAATTGATTATTTGATTATGCGCGAAAGCGATATTTTTGGTGTAGTTAATTAGTAAATATAATAAAAATTTGGAGGAATACAAATGGCTGTTAAATTAGTAGAATATGGCAGTGAAGCAAGAAAAGGATTATTAATCGGTGTAGATAAATTAGCAAATGCCGTTAAAGTTACTTTAGGACCTAAGGGTCGTAACGTAATTATTGAGAAAAAATTTGGTGCCCCAACAGTTACTAAAGATGGTGTTTCTGTTGCAAAAGAAATTGAATTAGCTGATCCTATTGAAAATATGGGTGCTCAGATGGTTCGCGAAGTTGCATCAAAAACAAGTGATGTTGCCGGAGATGGAACAACAACAGCAACTGTTTTAGCTCAAGCAATTTACCGTGAAGGTTTAAAAAATGTTACTGCCGGTGCAAACCCTATGGATCTAAAAAGAGGTATTGATATAGCAGTTACTAAAGTTGTTGAATATTTAAAAACACTTAGCAAACCAGTTGACGGAAGAGAAGAAATTGCTCAAGTTGGCTCAATTTCCGCAAATAACGACAAAACTATTGGTACATTAATTGCTGATGCAATGGAAAAAGTTGGTAAAGATGGTGTAATTACTGTTGAAGAAGCAAAAGGTACAGAAACAAGTTTAGAATTTGTTGAAGGTATGCAATTTGACCGTGGTTATTTATCACCTTATTTTGTTACCGATTCCGAATCCATGGAAGCAGTATTGGATGATCCTTATATTTTAATCCATGACAAAAAAATAAGTGCTATGAAAGACTTATTACCTATTTTGGAAAAAGTTGCTCAAGCAGGAAAATCTTTATTAATTATTTCTGAAGATTTAGAAGGTGAAGCTTTAGCTACTTTAGTTGTAAATAAATTACGTGGTACATTACGTATTTGCGCTGTAAAAGCTCCTGGTTTTGGTGATAGAAGAAAAGCTATGTTAGAAGATATAGCAGTTCTTACAGCAGGTACTGTTATTGCTGAAGAAACCGGATTTAAATTAGAAAATGCAACTATCGGTTATTTAGGCCGCGCTAAAAAAGTAGTTATCGACAAAGATAACACAACTATAGTTGAAGGTGCCGGAAGTGCTGATGACATTAAGAAAAGAGTTAATGAAATTAAATCTCAAATAGAAAAATCTACTTCAGATTACGATAAAGAAAAATTACAAGAAAGACTTGCTAAACTTTCGGGTGGTGTTGCTGTTGTTAAAATTGGTGCGGCTACTGAAGTTGAAATGAAAGAAAAGAAAGCTAGAGTTGAAGATGCATTACATGCTACACGCGCTGCTGTTGAAGAAGGTATTGTTCCTGGTGGTGGTGTTGCTTTAGTTCGCGCTATTTCAGTTTTAGAAGGTCTTAAAGGTGAAAACTTAGATCAAACAACAGGTATTAAAATTATTAAAAAATCATTAGAAGAACCATTAAAACAAATTGTAAACAATGCAGGTTTAGAAGGTGCTGTTGTTTTAAATAAAGTTATGGAAGGTACCGGTGATTTTGGTTTTAATGCTGCTAATGAACAGTATGAAAACTTAGTAAAATCAGGTGTTATTGATCCTACTAAAGTTACCAGAACTGCATTAGAAAATGCTGCATCAGTTTCATCAATGTTAATTACAACTGAAGCTGTTGTATATGAGAAAAAAGATGAAGAAAAAGGTCCTGCAATGCCTCCTAACATGGGTGGTATGGGCGGAATGGACGGAATGTACTAATAGAATTCTAATAAAGTCCAAAAAAAAAAAGCGGTCAATGACCGCTTTTTTTATTTAATAGCAACTGATTTGAAATAATCAAGAGTAATTTTTAGACCTTCTTCCCTATTTACTTTTGGTTCCCAACCCAATATTTCTCTTGCACGTGTAATGTCAGGTTGTCTTACTTTTGGATCATCTTCAGGTAATTCTTTATATACTATTTTACTTTTTGTATCAATTAATCTTATTACTTCCTCGGCAAATTCTTTAATAGTAATTTCAGCCGGATTTCCTATATTTACAGGATCAACTTCATCGGATAATAATAATTTATATATTCCATCCACTAAATCACTTACGTAACAAAAACTACGGGTTTGCGATCCATCTCCAAAAACAGTAATGTCTTCTCCATTTAGAGCTTGTGAAACAAAAGCAGGTAATGCTCTGCCGTCATTTAACCGCATCCTAGGACCATAAGTATTAAAGATCCTTACGATTCTTGTCTCAACACCATGATACCTGTGATAGGCCATTGTCATTGCCTCAGCAAATCGCTTGGCTTCATCATATACACCACGCGGACCAATTGGATTTACATTACCCCAATAAGTTTCTTTTTGAGGATGCACAACAGGATCGCCGTATACTTCGGAAGTTGACGCTAATAAAAACCTCGCATTTTTTTCTTTTGCAAGTCCTAAAACTTTATGAGTACCTAAAGAACCAACTTTTAAAGTTTGAATTGGAAGTTTTAAATAATCTATTGGGCTTGCAGGAGAAGCAAAATGTAGTATATAGTCGACGGTTCCGGGAACATGAATAAAATTGGTTATATCATGCTTGATAAAAGTAAAATCCTGATTGCCAAATAAATGAGAAATATTATTAATATTACCTGTCAATAAATTATCAATACATATTACTTTATATCCTTCATGAAGCATTTTTTCGCAAAGATGAGAACCTAAAAATCCTGAACCACCGGTTATAACAACAGTTTTTTTCATAGTTAAACAATCTCTTTTTTATTTTTATAAATAAATATTACCGAAATGAATAAAAATGAAAATACTGCAAAAGTAATTGTATTTAATAATAAGCGAGGACTTGCTGGTCTATCAGGAACAATTGCAGCATCTAAAACCTCAATATTAGAAACATCCTTGTTCTCTTGTATTTTTTCCTTAAAATATTGCTTTTGCAAAAACAAATAAACTTCGTTATATATTTTAACATCTCTAGTTAATTCAGCAAATTTTTGTATCATTTCCGGAACATTAGAAAATGCAGGCAGATAATCAGCTTTTTCACTATCACCATATTCAGATTGATAATATTTATCTTTTAATACATCTAATTTTTTCCCCAACGACTGCATAGCCTGACTTTCATTCGATAGGCTATATTTCATAGTGTTCATTTGTATCTCAGTCATTACAATTTCACTTTTCAATTTGGCAGCATTTTCAATTGCAGCGGTTAATTGTTCAGGTAATGAAATTGCTTTGTATTTATTTTGAAATTCTTTAAGATTATTTTCTGCGGTATCCATTTTACTTTTAATATCTGCAATTTGAATTTCAACATATTCTCTTGAATTTTTTGCTTTTTGATTCATTTTTTCGTTATTGATTTTATCAAGTACTTCAATAAAAGTATTAGCAGCTTTTGGAACAAGATGCTTTACCGAATCATTTGCAGCAAGAAATCTTCCAAAATAAGGAGTCGATAATTCAATAGAAAAAGATAATATTCCTTCTTTTGACACATCTACACTAATTTTTTGTTGTAACCGGGCAGCAGCAATATGTATATCCTTGGTGTTTAGAAACTCAAATAAATTGCATTTTTTTATTACTTCTTCACTAGCTGTTCTGCTTTTAAGAATTTCTGCATTTAATAATGCGTTTCCTTTAGATCCACCAAGACCTAAAAAACTTGGTAATTCACTGCCTCCAATCAAAGATGATAAAGAATTTGATTCCTGTTCGGCAGGAGGTAAAATTGTTACTACAGATGAATATGTTATTGGATATACAAAAAATAATAATAAAGCAAAAATAAATGTAGCAATTATGGTGGGAACAAATATTTGTTTACGATAAAATAAAATTATATTTAACATTCTATGAAAAGTCACTTTATTAATTCCTTGATGAAATAATAACGGCAACAATTGCAGTAATTAATGCTGCAACCTGTCCAATAATAAGCATTGAATCTTTAAATACATCCCAAAATTTTGGTGAAGGTGTTTCTTCAGGAATCCATATTACATCACCCGGTTCGAGCGACTCAACATCATCTGCATCAACCCATTCGCGAGTATTAGCTTTAATAACTCGAACATCACCTTCCACAGCCCGCCAAGCAAAACCGCCAGCTAATTTAATGTAGTCATCCACATTATAAGTTGGATTATACATCACATTACCCGGATTAACAACTTGTCCTACTAAAGTAATATAATTCATAGATTCAGGAATAAATATTTCATCCTCTTCTTTTAAAATAATATTTTCTGAACTGTCATTTTTCAGAAACAATTTTTCAAAGTCCACTACCATTTTGCCTTTTAATTCTCTTGAACGTGCTTTAAAATAATCATATTCGTCATCCGTCATATCAGTCCGAAGAATATTTTTAAGTCGTTCATATTCAACATCAATAGTTTTGCTACCAATATTTCTTATTATATATGCATCTTTTAATGAAGCGTTTTCCAAAAATCCGCCGACTTCATTAAGTAATAATTCTTTTAAATTTGTTTTATTTTTTTGTATTCGGTAAACACCGGGATATTTAACAAAACCGGATACTTTTACATATCGATCTATCATATACTCAGGTTTATTTCTTATAATTATTTTATCACCGGGTTTTAATAGAATCTTATCAGTGTTAATGTCTGAATAATTATAATACTCAATGGTAGTATTATTTTTATCGGGAGAAAAAGATATTAATTCAATACTATCTGTTTTTGCCTTTGAATCCAAACCACCGCATAACTCCAATATTTGCCTAAGGTTGTCACCTTCAACAAATTCATAAGTCCCGGGAGAAACAACATTACCATAAACTGTGATAGTTTCATCAACCTTGCTTATTATTACTCTTGTCCCCTCACGTAAAATGGGATTTACGCTTTTATCCCCAAGTCTAAAAAATCTCAACAAATCGTAATATTTTACATCCCCGTAATTATCAACAACTTGTATTCTACGCAAATTAGAATTGGAATATAAACCATAAGAGTTCATCACAAGATCTAATAATCTGGTATTACCATTTAAGGTATAGGTAAAAGATTTAAATACATTCCCTATTAAGGAAACTCTAATTCGTTTAAACTCGGTTAATGCAATATCAATATCAACGTTACGAAAAGATTCTTTCAGCTTATTAATAATAATTTTTTTGGATTCGCTTAAAGACAAATTATTAATATTTATTAAACCGACCTGTTCAATGTAGACAAAACCTTCATAGTTAATTGTTGTTGTAAAAGATAAAGGAGTTACCCCCTGAATACTAATTAATAAGTTATCACCAGGACCTAAATAATATTCCTCCGGGTTAATTATTCCATCGCTTGCCGAAGAATAAACACCTGATGATAAAAATTGTCTGGAGGAATCATAACTGAAAAATTTATTCCTCCCGCTATAATCAGGCATTGTTTGTGCCTGATTAGTAACAGAAATAGAACAAATTATAAATAAGACGAGGATATTTAGTATTTTCAATTTTTTTAAGTTGATTTTATATTACTTCCGGAACCTAGTTTTTTGTCGGTTTTACTTGTTGCGGCTGGTCTTGAATAATAATAATAATACTTATAATAAGAACCATAACCCGATTTATAACTAAAATTATTCAATATTACCCCAACAAATGAACCATGATCGTGACTTAATAACTCAGTAGCTTTAATCATTAATTCAGTTTCTGTTTGGTTTGCAGAAACAACAAGTAATGTAACATCTACTAAACGAGATAATATTTCAGAATCGGTCACAGCAATTACAGGTGGTGAATCTATAATAATAATATCAAATTCGCTTCTGATTTTTTCAATAAAATCAAGCATTATTTGCGAACTTAAAATTTCCGATGGGTTTGGTGGAATAGTACCTGCAGTAATGTAATACAAATTTTCAACTTCAGATTTTCTTAATATTTCAGCAAAAGTAGCCTGACCAAAGAAGTAATCTGTAATTCCGGGAAATCTTTTAACTTTAAATACATTATGCATTCTTGGTTTACGTAAATCACAATCAACAATTAAAGTTCTTTTCCCTGCATTAGCAAAACTACCTGATAAGTTTACCGAAACTGTAGTTTTTCCTTCACGAGGAGTTGAAGATGTAATTAATATTGTTTTAATTGAATCTTTTTCAACCTTAGAAAATTGAATTCTTGTTCTTAAGGCTCTGAAAGCTTCACTTGGAATTGAATCAGGCCGTTTTGCAACAATAAATTCGAACTCATTATCTTTAAGATCAATTCCTTCAATTAATGGTACCCAAGCCAAAACATTAATATTTTTCTTTTGAATATCTTCAGGAGTTTTAACAGTATTATCAAAATAATTTCTCATGAATGCAAAGCCAAAACCAAGACCAAGACCTAAAACAAGACCAACAATAACTATTAAATTTCGATTTGGTTTTGATGGAGCATTTGCTCGTCTTGCAACATCAATAATTAATACGTTACCGGGTGTAGATTGCTCATTAATAAGTACCTCTTGATATTTTTCTTCTACCAATTGATACAATTTTTCAAAAGCTGTTCTTTCCCTTTCCAATCTCGCATAATTTATTGTACTCTTGGGTAATTCATTAAAGTTTTTCTCATATCCTTTAACAATACCGTCTAATTGTTTAACAGTAGAAACTAGACCTTGATACTTTAATTCTTCTTCAAGAATTTGTTTTGAAAGTTCTTTTATCTCAACTGGACTTGAAGCAAAAAGTCCCGCTTTATAAACAGAAATCTTTTTGTTTAATTTATCTTTTAATTCTTTTATCCTTTTATCATATTCAGTTACAGTAATTGAAACATTTTTGGTAAGTTCATTATTTGCAAGTGCCAAATCACGTTGTGCTTCCAAACTAGCAATACTTTCTTGCAAATTTTTCAGATAAGGTTCAGTTGAAAAACTTTCCAGATAGTCATTTAATTTAGGGTCTTGCTTTTCCAGCTCAGATTTTAGAGAATTAAGATTTCTTTCTGAAATGGTAAGTTCAATTTTTGCGGCATTTTGTTTTGATTCAAAATCCGTCAACTGTTGAATTAAAGCTGAAGCTTGTGCCGGTAATTCAACAATCCCTTTTTCTTCTTGAAAGTTTTTTAAAATCTCTTCTGATTTGCTAAGTTCGTTTAATTTTTCGTTTCTTTGCTCAGATAAAAACTCTTTAACACTTGTCAGTTGAGCTCTATTTATTTGTAAATTTAATTGTTTATATGCATCAGCATAAAGGTTAGCAATTAATGAAGCTTCATATGGAGATGGTGATTCTACTGTAATTTCTACAATATCTAAACCACGTTTTTGTTCAATACCAACTTTCACTTCTAAAAATGAAATAATTTGTTCAATACTCTTAATTTTTATTGATTTATTTTCAGCAACTTTAAAACTTTCATCTAAAATTAAATAAAAACTATCCCTTTCACCAACAGTATTAAATTTATCAATCAAAGCTGTCGCAACTTTTTCCTTTATAGTATAGCTTTTTAGAACTTCAATTTCGTTAGCAATAAACCTATCACTTCCAAAATCCTGAAATTCCGGAATTAGAGGAGAATCTAATATACTACCTTGTGGTTTTGCTAATTTAAGGATGGTAGTAGATTTGTAAATATCTCTTGCATTAACTGCATAAACAATTGATACAGCTAAACCAGCAATCGCAATTAATAAAATTGGCAATAAATTTAATCTAATAATATTTAAATAATCTTTTAACGAATTTGTTTCAAAATCATGCGAATTTATGTTATTTGAATCCAAAATTAGCCCCTATTTAGTAAGTAAAATTGCTAAAGAAATTAATGCAGAAAAAATTGAAAGACCGATACTCAACCAATCCTTAAAGAAATATCTTGGTGCACCCGGCACTAATAATATGTCCCCTGCTTGTAATGACGGAATATTTTTGTTAGTAGATAATAAATCTTTTTCCCATAATAAATCATTTAAATCAAATTTTATCATCTGCTGTAAAGAATCGGAACCAACTGTTCTATATAAACGCAGATCTTCTAATTCAGCATCCGTAGTTGGTCCACCGGCAAGAGATAAAAGATCGTTAGGAGTAGTTTGAATTGGAACAATATATTTACCGGGATATCTAACATAACCCCAAACTGCAACCTTAATATTCATTGTTCTAGGGTCCGAATAATCAAAATATCCACCCTGCTGCCTGAATGAAGACTGTGGAGCAGATCCTAATTCGTAATCCGTTGATTGTGCGTTTATTTTAATAATAAACAAAAACATAAAAAACAATATAAATGATTTTACTTTCAAGATTAATACCTTAAATTAAGTTAAAAATTATAGGGTCCTACACCCTCTCAATATTTAAATTGATATTTTTTGTAGAAAAAAAACCTCCCAAAACACCAAATGATATTCCCAAAATGGGAATTGCTGCATTTATAATAATAATCAATCTTGTAAAATTAACAATGTTAATCAAATTAGTCAACCCTAATAACAAAAAATTAACAATAATAAGACAAATAGTGCTTGAAATCACCCCTAAGATGCTTCCATTTAAGTAAATTGGCATTTTTATTGAGATTAAACGGGCACCTACGAGCTTCATAATGTTATAAATCTCAACTCTCGATTTGTAAATCAATCGATTTGTTGAATAAATTAAATATAACGACAGTAAAACGGTTAAAAAACTAAAGACAAAAAGGAATATCTGAATTGAAGATATAAATTTTAATAACTTTACTACAAATTCATAATCATAAACCACATCACTGATGCCGTCTATTTTTTTTAATACTTTAATTTTCTTATCAAAATCGTTAAAAGATATTTTTTGCGAATTTAGCGTTATTTGAAATGATTCAGGTAAAGGATTTATCTCAAGAAGAGCACCAAAATCTTCACCTGTTTCTTTAATAAAAATACTTTTTGCCTTTTCTTTATCAATGAAAATAATTTTATTAATCCATTTTTCATTATGCAGCAATTCATTCAATGATGCCACACTTTCTTGACTGATTCCATCATCCAAAAATAAACTCACAGTAAATTTTTCTATTAAGGATTTATTAAATTCTGTAGATAAAAAAATGGAAACAATAGATAAAGTACAAATAATTATAGAAATTACTATTGCAAAAATAGTAAGAAGAGATGCACCTTTTTCTCTTTTTAAAGATTTATAAGCTTCGGATATATATAAACTAAACATAATTTTTAATAATTTGATTCATCTAACCATTTATAAATTTGCCATTTATTATTTTTATCCTTTTTTAAGGATAAATTGACTCTCCCTTCAATAAATATTATATCAGTAGGGTTAAACGTAATCGTCAAGTTAAAACTTCTTACAATATTTGTAGAATCAGAAGTAGTTGAGATAATATTATTCCATATTAAATCCAAACGTTGCGAATTTTGAAATAAACCACCGGTTACTCTCATTTCTTCATCCCGGCCCCAGGAAACATCTACACCTCTATCATAATCTCTATATGTAAACAAAAAATCAGAGGGCAATAATTCTCCATAAATCGTACTATCTTTAAAAGTATAAGCATATTGTAAATTTTGAAAAACACCCTCAATATTATTTCTGTCGCTAATGATAGTATTATTATCAGTAATTTTTTCATCTAATTTAGGTGCAAAAGGATTTACACATCCAACAATAACTATACCCAATACAATTATTAAATAATATATTTTAAAGATAATACCTCCCTTTCAGTTCACTCCAACTAGCATAACCTTGTATACTAATATCAGTCCACTCAGTTATTACCCAGGTATTATTTCTATCAATTTGAATTTTAAATTGCGCATTCCCTTTATAAATTTCTTGATCGTTATTTTTTAGCTGTAAAGTAATAAAATAATCAAATTGATACACAGCACTGTCACCCTGCATATTACTATTTTCATTCAATAAGGTCAAAGTAATCGGTTGACTTTCCAAAATTGCTGTTTTTAAATTATTAAAATATCTCCTTTCTGAATCTTTAACCCATTCGGATAAAACCGAATATTTAGTTATTGCACCGGGCGCAGGATAAAACTTATAAGTAGAAAATGATAACGATGAATCTGCAAAACAAGCCAAATAATTCTCTGTAATTTTTTGAGATAACGATTCAATCAGATTATTGAACAAAATTTGAGGAGTAGTAGCGGGTAAAAGATTTGTTCTAGCCAATTCCGGCTTTTCAGGATCTCGAGTAGATAAAATATCGCAACCTGAAATTGAAATAATCAATAAAAGAATTAAAATAATTTTATGCATGCTGCAATACTAAAATTAGTCGTTTGGATTTTTTTTCCTCAAATTCCTGACCGCTATACCCGCCAAATATTTTAACAATCTTGTAACCTATTTTAGAAAACATTATCGATAACTGCTCAAAAGAATATATTTTTACTGATTCTACAAAATGTTGAGCATTATTATTATTATCAACAATTGTAATTTCTTTAATTATTCTACCGTCGGCAAAATATCTATGTTCCTTAATTGTTACACCATCTTGTATTCTATTACTATATGGTTCAATATTTTCAGTTAGAAAAATATTGTTAAAATAATCAAAAACAATATATCCATTATTCTTTAAAAATGATTTAGAATTTACAAAAAAAGCGAAATTTTCATCATCATTTTCAAAATAGCCAAACGAAGTAAATAAATTTAGAATAACATCAAATTCTTTTTTAAAAAATATATTTCGAATATCCGAATTGACGAATTTTTTTAATTTTGAATTAGAAGAAGCTATTTTAAGTAAGGTTTTACTTAAATCAAAGCCAACAACGTTATAACCTAAATCATTTAAAAAATTAGAATGTCTTCCTGCTCCACAAGCAGCGTCTAAAAAAGTGGTGTTTTTAGATAAATTTAGAGTTTCTAAAATAAAAATAAGAAAACTTTCCGCTTCAATGTAATCTCTATGCTTATATACCTGCATATATAAATCTGAAGCAAACCATTCTTTATACCACAATTTTTGGGTTTTCATATGTCTATTCTATTAAGTACAGCTCTTCCAATTGTTGCTTCATCAGCAAATTCTAAGTCGCTTCCCATTGGTAACCCTCGTGCCAAACGCGTAACCCGTAAATTTAACGGACGCAATGTTTTAGCTAAAAACAAAGAAGTAGCTTCACCTTCAGTATCAGGGTTTAATGCTAAAATAATTTCTTTAATATTATCATCATGAAGACGCATTAATAGCTCTTTTATCCGTATTTGTTCGGTACTAACACCATTCAATGGCGATAAAACACCACCTAAAACATGATAAAGACCATTATATTCGTTGGTTTTTTCAATTGCTATAACATCACTAATTTCTTCTACAATACAAATTATACTAGTATCTCTTTTTGAACTTTTACAAATATCACAAACATCATCGGTAGATAAATTAAAACATATACCACAAAGTCTAACATTTTCTTTAAGCGAAATTAAAGCATTAGTTAAATTTTGAGTATATGACTTATCATTTTTAAGTAAATACAAAGCTAATCGTTGAGCGGTTTTTTTGCCAATACTTGGCAATTTACTAAGCTCTTCAATAGCTATTTGTAATGGTTCTGCAATAATCACTATTAAAAACCCGGAATATTAAAACCAGGAGGTATTACACCTTTGGTTACATTACCTAATTCGTCTTCAGCCATTTTGCCAGCAGCATCTAAAGCTTTATTCACTGCAGCTACTATTAAATCTTCCAACATTTCTTTATCACCGGAATTCATTACTTCACTTTCAACATTTATTGAAACAATCTCTTTTTTCCCATTTGCAACAGCACGAACCATTCCGCCGCCACTTTCAGCTGATACTGTTTTATTACCTAATTCATTTTGAACTCTTTCCATATCCGCTTGTAATTTTTGGATTTGTTTCATCATTCCATTCATGTTTCCTTTCATACTAGCCTCCGATTAATTTTAATCTATGAAATTTTAACTTTAAATTGTATCTTTGAGTTTATTTTAAAATATTTTTAATATTTAAACTATAAATTTAACATTTTTTTTTTCACAAAGAAATTCAATAAAAAAAATATTAAATTTGTATTTAATTTATTCATTTTTTTTATAATTCGGTTTATTAATAATGACAAAATACGGTTATAGCACACTTGGAGTTGTTGCTCTTTTAGTTTTTATCCTTTTTGTAATAGCAATTCTTGTAAATAATAGTTATTTAAAATATACATTGTTTGGACTTGGTATTTTATTATTAGGTTTTTCCTTGAATTTCTTCCGCGATCCGGATAGAATTACTCCCCTAAAAGATAATTTGATTATCTCGCCTGCAGATGGAAAAGTTTTATTAATAAAAAAAATTATTCCTAATGAATTTATTAAAGAAGAATCTATTCAATTATCAATTTTTATGTCTCCACTGAACGTTCATGTTAACAGAATTCCAATTTCCGGTAAAGTATCATTTTTAAAATACATTAAAGGTGAATACTTGGTGGCTTATCATGATAAAGCTGATAGTAGAAACGAAAGATCAATGATTGGTGTAACCGGTAAATATGGTAAAGTTTTATTCACACAAGTTGCCGGAGCGGTTGCCCGTCGAATAATTACAGATTTGAAAGAAGGACAAGATGTTAAAGCCGGAGAAAGATTTGGTATGATCAAATTTGGAAGCCGCGTTGACGTAATAGTTCCTGTTAAGTGTAAACTTAACGTTAAAGTTGGAGATAATGTTTTTGCTGGTGAAACAATATTATTTGAGTTTATAAAATGAAACAATTTACTTTCCCTAGATCTTTTATTCCAAATGCCTTTACTGCAATGAATATCATTTGCGGTTTTTTTTCAATTGTTTATGCATCACTTGGATCATTCAAAGTTGCTGCAATTTTTATTATTATTGCTTCAATTTTTGACGCGCTTGATGGAATGGTTGCTAGATTTTTTAAGACATCCAGTAAATTTGGTGTGGAATTAGATTCACTTTCGGATGTTGTAAGTTTTGGAGCGGCCCCCTCATTTTTAATTTATAAAAGTTTTTTATTCCATTATGGTTTTTGGGGCATTGTAATTAGTTCGTTTATTTTAGTCTTTGGTGCCTTTCGACTGGCACGTTTTAATGTTCAATTAGATGATATTGAAACAAAACATGATTTTAAAGGACTACCAATTCCGGTTCAAGCAATTACTCTTTCAACTTTTATTATTAGTTTTTCTAAAAATGGTGAAATTCAAACGCCATATCATAATTTAATTATTCCATTAATTTTATTATTATCATTTTTGATGGTAAGTACTGTTAAATACAATACTTTTCCAAAGCTGAAAGAAAAAAGTTTAAGAGATAAACTCATTTATTTAGGCGTGTTAATAACCGGATTAATTCTACTTGTAGCTACAAACGGCAAAATATTGTTTTATCTGTTTATTTCTTTAGTATTATTTGGTATCTTTAGAAGTCTTTATTATATATTATTAAACAATTTTTCACACAAAAGCGAGTCATAAATTGTATCAGGTTACTGTTATAGTTAAAAGAAGGCCAACTATTCTTGATCCTCAAGGAAAAGCAGTTGAACAAGGAGCAAAGTTGTTAGGATTTAATAACGTATCGAATACCCGAATAGGTAAATACATTCAATTTGTTATTAATACTGACGATTATGAAACAGCTAAAAACGAAATTGAAGAATATTGTAAAAAACTTTTAGCAAATCTGATTATGGAAGATTATGAATATACATTGGAAAAAGTGAAATGAATCCAAAATTCGGTGTAGTGGTTTTCCCGGGTTCTAATTGTGACCATGATGCTTATTACAGTTTAAAAAAGGTGCTTGGTTATGATGTCGAATTTTTGTGGCATAAAGATAAGAACTTGAAAAATTCCGATGTAATTGTTCTTCCCGGTGGATTTTCGTATGGCGATTATTTAAGAACTGGTGCAATAGCCAGTTTATCACCCATTATGCAGGAAGTAATTGAATTTGGCCAAAAAGGCGGAATTATAATTGGGATATGTAACGGATTTCAAATTTTATTGGAAGCAGAACTTTTACCGGGGGTATTAATTCAAAATAAATCACTTAAATTTATTTGTAAAGACATTTATTTAAAAGTTGATAATAACAATACAATTTTTTCGAATTCAATTACAAAAGATGTGATGAAAATACCAATTGCACATGGTGATGGTAATTATTTTGCCGATTCGGAAACTATTGCAGATTTAGAAATGAACAACCAAATTCTTTTCCGGTATTGTTCATCAAAAGGAGAAATTTCTAACGAATTTAATCCTAATGGATCAATTAACAATATAGCCGGTATAATTAATAAAAAAGGAAATATTTTAGGAATGATGCCGCATCCAGAAAGATGTTGTGACCCATTGTTTAATAACATTGATGGGCAGGAGATTTTCAGATCAATTGTTTCCGGAATTTTAAATTAAAAGGAGTATATTATGTTTAATATAGGTTCTACAGAATTAATATTAATAGTTCTTGCAATTATTCTTTTATTTGGAGCAAAAAAAATTCCCGAATTAGCTCAAGGAATTGGTAAAGGATTAAAAGAATTCAAAAAAGCTATGAAAGATGTTGAGGATGAGATTAAATCCACAGATTCTGATAACAACCAAAAGAAAAGTTAGAATTTGACCGGAGAATTTAATTTTGATTTATAATAATTATTCCGAAAAATTTGCATTATTAAAAAATAATAAACTTTCCCTAGTTGATAATATCAACTATTTTTTAAATCAAATTGACGAAAAATCAAATCTGAATGCTTTTAATTTTGTTGATACAGATGTTCTAAATAAAGCTGAAAAAATACAACAAAAAATTAAGGAAGGATCAGCCGGTAAACTTGCAGGAATGGTTATTGCAATAAAGGATAACATTTTGCAAAAAAACTTAAAAAATACTTGTTCTTCAAAAATGCTTAGTAATTTTACTGCTATTTACGATGCAACTGTTATAAAAAAACTTCAAGATAATGACGCGTTATTAATCGGCAGAACAAATTGTGATGAATTTGCCATGGGCTCATCAAATGAAAATTCTTGTTTCGGCCCTGTTTTAAATCCATACAACAACAATTGCGTGTCCGGGGGTTCCAGCGGCGGTTCAGCTGTTGCAGTAGCTGCTAATTTATGTGATGCAGCATTAGGATCAGATACCGGTGGTTCTATCCGTCAGCCAGCCTCTTTTTGCGGCGTTTTTGGTATTAAACCTTCATATGGTTTAGTTTCACGTTTTGGGCTAACTGCATTTGCTTCCTCATTCGATTCAATAGGTTGTTTTGCTAAAAACACGCAAGATTCCGCTCTACTTCTTTCTGTTATTGCCGGATTTGATGAAAACGATTCAACGTCAGTAAAAACAGACAACTTGAATTATTTGCCTGATGAAAACAAGAAATATAGAATCGGAATTCCATCTGAATATTACAAAGAAGGATTGGACCCTGAAATTGATAATGCAATTAAAATTTTAATAGCTAAGCTTAAATCAGCGGGACATGAAATAATTGAAGTTGATTTACCTCATACTGAATATAGTATTGCGGCTTATTATATCCTTACAACAGCAGAAGCATCTTCTAATTTGGCAAGATTTGATGGAGCAAGATATGGTTACCGCTCTAAAGAAGCATCAAATTTAATTGATCAGTATATTAATTCAAGAAGTGAAGGATTTGGTCAGGAAGTAAAACGTAGAATAATGCTTGGTACTTTTGTTCTTTCAACCGGATATTATGATGCTTATTATAAAAAAGCACAAAAAGTAAGAAATTTAATAAAAATGGATTTTGATAATGTTTTTAATAAAACCGACATTATCTTAACACCAACTACTCCAACTGTAGCTTTTGGAATTGGAGAGAAATCAACTGACCCTCTCCAGATGTATTTAAGTGATGTCTATACAACATCAGCTAATTTAGCTGGTATTCCAGGATTAAATATTCCAATCGGGTTTAATTCAAAAGGACTCCCAATTGGAGCACAAATTTTAGCAAAGCAGTTTGATGAAGCAAATATTTTTAAATTAAGCACTCAAATAGAGTGTTTGTTAAAGTAAAAAAGTAAAAATTTATTAGGAGATAAAATGAGTATTCTTCTTAACGAAAAAACACGGGTTTTAATACAAGGAATTACAGGCAGCGAAGGTTCTTTTCATACAAAACAAATGATTGAATACGGAACAAATGTTGTTGCAGGTGTAACACCCGGTAAAGGTGGTACATTCCATGAGCAAACACCCGTATTTAATACTGTAAAAGAAGCCGTTAAATATACTGAAGCAGATGCTGCAGCAATTTTTGTACCCCCTGCTTTTGCGCCAGATGCCATAATGGAATCTGCACAAGCAGGAATAAAACTAATTGTTTGTATTACTGAAGGCATCCCCGCTAATGATATGGTTAATGTTTATAATTTTATCAAAAACAAACCTATCCGTTTAATTGGTCCAAATTGTCCGGGTATTATTTCACCCGGGAAAGCTAAAATTGGTATAATGCCGGGATTTATACACAAACAAGGAACTGTTGGCGTTGTATCGCGTAGCGGCACATTAACTTATGAAGCAGTTAAACAGCTTTCCGATTTGGGAATTGGTCAATCAACATGCGTTGGAATTGGCGGAGATCCTATAATTGGCTCAAAATTTATTGACATTATTAAACTTTTTAATGAAGATAGTGATACGGAAGGTATAGTAATGATTGGTGAAATTGGCGGATCTGCTGAAGAAGAGGCTGCTGAATACATTAAATACAATGTAAAAAAACCTGTTGTTGGTTTTATTGCCGGCCAAACTGCTCCTCCGGGACGCAGAATGGGACATGCCGGAGCAATTATTTCGGGTGGGAAAGGTACCGCAAAAGAAAAAATGGAATTTATGCAAAAATGCGGTATTCATGTTATTGAATCCCCTGCTGAAATTGGTATTACTTTAAAAAAAGCAATTGATTAATGATCGACGAGGAAAAATTGAATAATAGAACTTTAGCAATATTAAAACCTGATTGTTTAATTAATAATCATGTTGGCAAAGTAATTACTAAAATAACTGAAGCCGGATTTAAATTAGTTGCATTAAAATCTGTTAAATTAACAATTGATTCGGCAAGTGGTTTTTATGAAGTTCACAAAGAGCGTCCTTTTTTTAATGACCTTGTGAAGTATATGACTTCAGGTGCTTGTATTCCAATTGTACTGGAAAAAGAAAATGCAGTTGAAGATTTTAGAAAATTAATTGGTGCTACTGATCCTGCTAAAGCTGCGGAAGGAACAATAAGGAAACTTTTTGCTAATAGCATGCAGGAAAATACTATTCACGGTTCAGATTCAGATGAAAATGCTGCAAAAGAGATTTCTCATTTTTTCAGCAGAAAAGAACTTTTGGAATTAACCGGATTTTAGTTTGTTAAAAAAATGGGAAAAAATTTCCGGCAGAACAATAATAAAAAATGATCATTGGTCTTATAATGTTGATAGTTTTATTATTGATAAAAAAATTAAAGGGGAATATCATTACGTTCATACTTTAGGATCATCAATGATAATTCCCTTTTCTAATGATAATAAAATTCTTCTTACTAAACAATTTCGTTATTTGAATAACAAAGAAAGTTGGGAATTTCCTTGTGGGTCAGTTGAAGAGGGATTAACCATAGAAGAAAACGCAATAAAGGAATTACGCGAAGAAACCGGATACACAGCTTCAAATATTATTAAAATTGGTGAATTTTCGCCTTACACCGGCGCTGCTGATGAAATTTGCACTTTGTTTTTTGCTTCAGATTTAATTCATTCTCCTCTTCCTAAAGATGACACTGAAGATTTTGAAATTGTTTTTTTCACCAAACAAGAAATACAGAATCTGGTTGATAAAAATATTATTTGGGATGGTCTTACATTAGCTGCTTGGTCTTTGATTATAAATAAAATATAGGTGATAACCCATGATTAGATTTACAGCTTTGTTTATATTTACCACTTTGATTACGCTTAATTGTATGCAGAATAATTCAGGAATAGCAAAAAAGGATGTAGTTTGCGGTGCAGATATTTTAATATCTCAACATCTGGATTTAATTAAAGGGAAAGGAATAGCTATAGTTACAAATCACACTGCTATATTAAGTAATGGTACTCATCTAGTGGATTCATTATTCACAATGAAGGATGTTAATATTGTTGCCTTATTTGGACCCGAACATGGTATTCGTGGAGATGCACCTGATGGGTTAACTATTTCAGATGGTAAGGATTCAAAAACCGGTATCCCCGTTTTTTCATTATACGGAACAATAAGGAAACCTACACCGGAAATGTTAAAAGGAGTTAAAGTAATTCTATTTGATATTCAAGATATAGGTGCACGATTTTATACTTTTATTTCGACTATGTATTACACACTTCAAGCCGCGGCCGAAAATAATATTCTCGTAATTGTACTGGATAGACCAAATCCTATTGGCGGAATAAAGGTTGATGGTAATATTCGTGAAGAAGCATTTAAATCTTTTGTAGGAATTGCTCCAATACCAATTATGCATGGAATGACTGTTGGTGAGCTTGCGAATTTATTTAACCAAGAAAATTATCTTGAAAACAATGTTAAAGCAAATTTAACAGTTATTAAAGTTAAAAATTGGAAGCGCGATGAGCTATTTAACCAAACCGGATTAAAATGGATAAATCCTTCTCCAAACATGATTAACCTTGACGAAGCAATGATTTATCCGGGATTATGTTTGTTGGAAGGAACTAATATTTCAGAAGGTCGAGGAACTCAAAAACCGTTTTTAACTTTTGGGGCTCCATATATTAATTCAATTGAATTAATAAAAAGATTAAACAAATACAAAATTCCTGGAATTAATTTTGCCCCCGTTGAATATACACCAATTGAAATACCCAACATGGTTGCCAATCCTAAATATGAAAACCAAAAATGTAACGGCGTTGAAATGAGTGTTAATATTACCACTAAATTTGATCCTGTTAAACTAGGAATAATTATAATTTATGAAGTTCACAAATTATATCCAAATAATTTTGAATTCAGAACTTCTATTGAAAGATTATATGGCAGTAAATTTTTAAGGGAATCAATTGATTCAGGAAAAACTCCAAACTATATTTTTAAAAGTTGGAAGGCAAATTTAAGTAAATTTTTAAATGTAAGAAGTAAATATCTTTTATATTAGAAAAGCGGGTAAAAAAATGAAAAAAGTATTATTATTATTAATTGTTGTATTATTTGTTTCTTGTGGAAAAAATGATAACAAGGATGATAAAAACAATAAAAAAGCTGAAATTGTAAATATTGGTAAAGAATCTGTTAATATCCAATACAAATTTAAGCGGGGTGATAAATTTACATATAAAATGATAACAATGGCAGCAACAGGTCAATCTGTAAAAACTGACACCACTCGATCAACAGAATTAAATCAAACAGTTGAATATATATTTGATTTTGATGTAATTGATGTTGATGCAGATAATATTGCTGAATTTAACGTTGTAATTTCGAATATTAAAGTAGATGCAAGCGCAAATGGTAAAAAATTCAATTACCAATCCGGTAAAGAAATTAAAGCCGAGGATAAAAGGAATTTTGTGGAATACGAATCAATGTATAAAATGCCATTTAGAGTTAGAGTTAATAAAATTGGTGAAGTTATTGAAGTAAGCAGAACTGATAAAATTGTTGAAAATATTATTAAACTTCAAGGGGTTAAAGATTCCGTTTCAATACAGGAAAAACAACAATTTACTGCAAATCTAAATGAAGGAGCTATTAAACCTTTAGTTCAGCAATTCTTTAGAAGAGTACCTACAAATAAGATAAACGTTGATTCCACATGGGTATTTAAATACCCTTCATCAGTTATGGTTTACACCATAGAAAACAGTACTATTTATAAAGTAAAAAACTTTGAAAAAATTAATGATCAATTAATTGCTAATATTAGTTTAGAATTACAAGTAGCTTGGAAAGGTAAAAATAAAATGACCGATAGAGGTGTAAATTATAATTTTGGTGATCCTAAGATTTCGGGAAGCGGTTCAATTTTATTTAACTTAGATAGAGGTTTGTTGCAAAAAGCTAGTACAAATACTAAATTGGAAATTAAGATATTAATGCAGGCTAGTGTTCCAAGACCGATGACTGCAACCAGAAAAGATTTTACGGTTAACACAAATTCTATTGAATTAATAAAATAAGCAGTTATAAAAAAAGCCGCAAAAGCGGCTTTTTTTATTTTAATAACATTTTTAGCAGTTCTTTATCTTTTTCTCTATCAGCCTTTAGATCCACATTAATACCAATATATTGCCCTGTTCTATCCAAAATAGATATTTTTTTATCCTCAATTTTCGATTGAACACATGTATTGTCATTTGATAAAATATAATATTTACTTTTGTAAAAAAAATTATAATTTGCTAAATCAATGCTGTCGCAACCATGTTTTGTGCTTTTTACATGATTATGATTTAAATTTGACTCAATTTCATGCTCATAATTATAAACGTCTGAGTGAAAAAAACCTAATCCTGAATTTCCGGTATTAAAAAATCCCGAACACATCAAAAACATCCCATTATTTATGCCAATAATTTTTTTATTAATAATTTTAAGCACATTACTAATATTTAACAATTGCATTTTTCGCATTGCTCGTTGAATATCACAACAATCGGGTAAAATAATAGTATCTGCTTTACAAATTAAAACCTCCTCTGTAAGCAGTCTATACTCCAAATCAAACTCAATTAGCATTTTAACTATTTCATTTGAGTGTACACTATCATAATTTATTATCGAAATCATAAATTTATAACAAAACTATTTGAAAAAAAATTCTAAAATTTATAATATTATAAATCATTTAAATCATCTTCTCCTTCAACCTTCAAAAATAACGGCCGCGCTGCGTCTGTTGATGCTCCAATTTTTAAGGCCCAGCTTGTTTTATTTTTTATGTCATCATCAGTAACAAAATGAACATCCAATAAACCATCTGTTTTAAATCCGGTGCGCAAATAATTCATTTCACTTAATGAATTACTCCAGCCATCAAGCCAATATTTTAAATTTGAAATCTTCTTTTCATTATTTTGAATATGAATTAATAAATCGATATCACTGGAAGCTCCTGCCGAAGCATTTTTGGTACTTCCAAATATATAAAACCCTTTTACCCCAAACATTTTTGCATCCACACGCTGGGCTATCCTTTCGGCCATCTTATACCGCCATTTCCAATGATCGGTTGATTGCTTTTCGATCACTTCTATATATTCCTCTGACTGAGCAACCCCTTTTGACGGATTCATTAAAATACCAATTGCTTCGTCTATTTCGGCATTCATAAGTATTTTTAATATCATTCCATCAGTTGAACTTGGAACATCAATTACTCGAATTGTATCTTTTAAAAAATAATATTCCGGTAAAATATCCACTAAATGATTTTCACATTCGGTGAAAAACTTTTCATTAAAGAGAATTCCGGGATCATCTGGATATAAAGGCAAGTATCTAATTGATGCTTCAACTAAATCTTGGAAAAAGTGAGTCCCAAATGATAAATCCGGCACATAGTTCCCTTTCTTTTTGGCAATCTCAATTAATACAGCAGTATTATTAATATCCGAATAAGTGATATTAACACCAAGCTTAATATCTCCTCGGCTCCCCCATCTTCCGGGACCCATTAAAATAAACTGTCTTTTAGGTAATAGTTTATTTAATTTACTTACTGCCCTTCCAACAGCTAACAAATCTGCTCTATCGGGTAAATTAGAATATTTTAAGGGATCAACATATACAATATGAGTTATATCTTTTACCCTTCCGTTAGATATATATTTATCAGCATTAAACAGAACTTTTTCGATTGGAACATCTTTAGGGATAGGACTTGGTGCAATGTCACGGCTATAACTTTGCGGTCTGCACTGCAATAAATAAAAATCAGTACCATCACAAGCAAATTCAATGTCCACAGGTGATTCCGTTTTTGCTTCTAATACTTTTAACAATTCATGTATTTTTTTTACAAAACTTGTATTAGAAATTAAATTTTCAAATGTTACAATCAAGTGATCAGCTTCAAAGTCTACTTCAAAACCAATTGGATTTCGAATATGATCCCCTTCAACAACTGAAACCAACCGATGAACTGACGGGTATTGATCACCAACTTCTTTTAATAAAGATATAATATCTTTTGTTTCAAATTCATTTTTTTCAAGATTAATTACGTCAATTTTTGCAGGTGAATATCTAATTTTTTCATCAAGAGAAACATTCACAATTAAATTTGGCTGCCCCGGTGCTAATAAAATGGGAAAATCATCACTTACCCTATCAACAGCGCGTGTACCTAAACCGGGCACCAATCTTACTAATCCATCTTCGCGTCTTATTCTAGGAGACCATCTGAACTCGTTATTGCTAAAAGCAACACCGGCAAAAGAAGGGAAATAATATTTACCAACCTTTTTGCCAACAACCTCCTGAATCATAATACCCATTTCTTCATCAAAATCGATCAAATGTCGTTCGGTTCTATATTCAATTGGATCGGGACTGAAAACAGAAGAATAAACTTCGGCTATCGCATCCATTAATGCAATTAGTCTTTCTTGTTTGGTACCCCTGTTAGCTAAAAACAACGATTTATATTTACCTGAAAAAGCAGCTCCAATCTGATCTTCCAATAAACTTGAACTTCTAACAACAATTGGTTTATCACCCAAATCATCTAATGCAACCGATAATCCTTTTACAATCTCAGGAGGAAATTCAGAATTTTTAAATACTTGAACAATATGCGGATATTCTATTCTTACTTCGTCAATTTCTTTGTATTTTTGTTCAATTACTTCTTCTAAACTATTATACTGAATAAAATAAATCATCGCATCACTTGTAATATACCAAGTTTTTGGCGTTTTTATACTGCCAAGTAATCCCATATCAATAGATTGTTTTTTTATGATATGAGCAGCCAAAAACAAACCAGCACTTTTACCTCCAAGTTTTCCGTGACTTTGCGGAGGGAAAATTATTCTATCAATTAGTTCATAAAAATCTGTTAAATTAACAAATTCTTGAGCAATACTAATATAAGTTAATTGTTCAGTAAAAAATCGGCGTAATAAAGAAACCCTTAATCCTTTATCTGCCGATGCGGAAAGTTCAATTTTTTCGGATGTTAAATGGTAATATTTTCTTAAAGCATCCCCTATTTCGGTTAACGAGGAATCCAAACTTTCAACCGCTTTTACTAATGCACTGCTTTTATCCTCTTGTATCCATTTTTGGATTTTAAGCATGATTTCCGAATCACTTAAATATGAATTCGTCAATTTTAATACATTTTCAATATATTCTTTACTGTTAATAGGCGTTTTTTTTAATGGCTTATTTTCATCTAATAGCGTTCCATCTTTTGTAGTAACCTGACTGCTGGTCATTTTCATTAATACTTCAGCTTCTTCAATTCCACTCCAGCAAAGCTGCAATAATAGTTTTCGTAAAATACTTTTAAATAATGTCGGATCCGTTTTCCTTAACATATCTAGAATGATACGCCATTCGGAACGTAATTCATTTACGGGACGATTTTTGACAGAATCTAAATCTCTAAAAACAGATTTTAATTTTTTATGTAAAATAAAATATCCAACTCGCTGTGCAATTGTATCAATAAGCTTTCTTTCATCTTTAATAAAAGGTCCTTCATCAGCAATCGGCATTTCTTTTGTATAATAAATGCTAATAGAACCTATTATTTTATCTTGAACTTGGATATCGCTTGAAATTACCCAAGGAGTTTCTTGGAATTCACTGCTAACATAAATTTTATCCTCATAAAAGATCATCGATTCAGTTATGGCCGGATATTGCCATCCTGATATTAAAATTTGTACTAAATTCTTAAATGCCTCATCTATCGAAACTTCATTTTTATTTAGTATTTCTTCAATATTAAATAAACAATTTAATTCTTTTGCTCTTTCCTGCAAATCATGAATTAGACCATCTAAATTTTGATTACTTGCAACCATTAAAAAACTCCTTAAAGCTCAAAGATAAGTAAATGGATTCTTTAAAATAAAAATACCGGTTATATCTAAAATTCTTATTTAATATCCATAATTTATCAAAATAAAACAAGAAAATAATATAACCGGTAATGTAAAAAATGCTCTATTTAATTAAATAGATATTCAGTTTTATACCCAGCCTCTTTCTTTGCAAGCTTGAGCTACTCTGCTAATAGAAATAATATAAGCAGCGTCACGCATAAACAAACCGCGTTTTCTTGCTAATTCACTTACAGCTAAATAAGCTTTTGTCATTTTAGTATCTAATTTTGTTAGAACTTCTTCTTTTTCCCAGAAATAGTTCATGTTACATTGTACTTGTTCAAAATAACTGCAAGTAACTCCGCCGGCATTAGCTAAAAAGTCAGGAATTACAAAAATTCCTCTTTCAAATAATACTTTATCAGCTTCCGGACGTGTTGGACCATTAGCACCTTCAGCAATAATTTTTACACGTTTAGCAATTTTATTTACATTATCTTCACGGATTTGATTTTCAATAGCTGCCGGAATTAAAATATCAACATCTTGTTCTATCCATGCACCTGCTTCAAGAATTTCATATCCCAAATCTTTAGCTTTATTTTTATCAATACCGCCAAATTTATCGGTAATTGATAATAATTCATTAAGTTTTACACCCGATAATTTTCTGTAAGTGTATGATAATTGATCTTTTTGATCCCAGCAAGCAACAGCTACAACTTTACCGCCTAATTCAGTATATAATTTAATTGCATATTGTGCAACATTACCAAATCCCTGAACACTGGCTGTTGTATCTTCTATTTTTAGACCCATTTCGCGGATTGCTTCGCGTAATGTATAAACTACTCCATAACCTGTGGCTTCTGTTCTTCCTAACGAACCACCCATTCCAACCGGTTTGCCGGTAATAAAACCAGGATACTGAGCACCACGCATGGTTTCATATTCATCTAACATCCATAACATGTGTTGTCCGTTTGTCATAACATCAGGAGCCGGAACATCACGTAATGGACCAACATTACCAGCTATTTGACGTATAAATCCACGGCAAATTTTTTCTTGTTCTTGCATACTTAAATTATGCGGATCACATACTACACCACCTTTTCCGCCACCTAATGGAATATCAACAACTGCACACTTCCAAGTCATCCACATTGATAATGCTCTTACGGTATCAACAGTTTCTTGTGGATGAAATCTTATTCCACCTTTTGCTGGTCCTCTAGCATCATTATGTTGTATTCTAAATCCGTTAAATACTTTAACTTTACCATCATCCATGCGTACGGGAATACTAAAATGATACTCTCTCAATGGATTTCTTAATAATTCACGCGTCCCTTCGTCCAACGAGAGTATCTCTGCTACTTTGTCAAACTGTACTTGAGCCATCTCGAAGGGATTGAAGTCTTTACTACTCATATCTTCTCCAAATAGATTTTGTTTGTTTTATTTAGGATAACCGTTTGTTTATTATTTGCTTATCAATTAAAATAAGCCAAAGTATATCCTTTATTTCACAAGGAAAAAATATTGAAAGTTAATGTAAACCGCAAGCCTTTTTAAAAATATATATTTAAAGAAAAGCCGCAATTTTTGATCTTGCGGCTTTGCAGAAATAACTTAATTAAATAAAACAAATTTTTATTTTAAAAGTATCATTTTTTTTGCAAGTGAAACTACATTTTTACTTGTCAAATCCAAAGCTGTCAATTTGTAGATGTACATACCTGAGGATAATGAATTGTTAACCAAATTTTTAATGTCTAATTCGTAAACATGATAACCTGAATTTTTTATTCCATTAATTAATGTTGCAACTTTTTCTCCGTTAATATTGTAAAGCTCCAACAATACATTGCTGTTGGAAGGCAGCATAAAACTTATTTTTGTAGAAGGATTAAAAGGATTAGGGAAATTTTGGTCTAAACTAATTTTAGTTGGTAAAATATTTTCAACTTCAATTGTTTTACTGTAATTAATAGACCCATCAAAATCAATTTGTTTTAATCTATAAAATAGATTGTTTGAATAAGAACAAATTAGGTTATCAGTAAATGAATAACTAGTTATATTTGTTGTTGTTCCGGCCCCTGGTTTAAATCCTACAATAGTCCAATCAGGATCCGATTCATTTAATTTTCGCTGAATTTCAAATCCATTATTATTAGTTTCTGTTGCCGTTTGCCAATTAAGATTAACTGAACCCCCATTTGCAAAAGCTGTAAAAGATGTTAATTCAACAGGAATAACATCGGGAATTGTACTCTTTAAGATAAGCCCCGCAGCACCACAAGCAATTCCGCTGTTGACATCAGGATTAACTTTAATAGCATTTATTCCTGTAACTGTAGTCGGTAAATTATCGGTAACCCATGTAGAACCATAATCGCTTGAATGTCTTATGCCGGAAGAAAATGTTCCTACCCAAACATAAGGAGTACCATGAACAAAATCTGGTAAATTACTTAACCCCGTTACCGGATAAGTAGTAAGAACCCACGATACACCACCGTCAGTGGTTTTCATAATCTTTCCATTTGTAGCATCATTTACCGTGGCAATTCCATTCATTTCGTCACTGAATGCAATTCCATAAGAATTAACATAGGAACCTGTAGCACCACTTGTCCATGGACCTTCCAAACCGGTTGAAGATTTGTAAATTTTTGTTTTATTAGTACCAAACCATACATTTAAGCCAATTCTTTCGTATGAGCAGTTCCACCCGGCTTCACCTGATGCGGCAGCTAAAGATGTTGCTAGATTCCAAGTAGCTCCACCGTCTGTACTTTTTAATAATCTCCAAACACTGCCGGTTGGATCACCAATAGCATAAGCCAAATCAGCATTAACATAATCAACTACGTCCATAAAACTACCGGCATTAGTTGAAACATTTGCCCAAGTTGTTCCGCCATCAGTTGTTCTAAAAATATTTCCCGAACCATCTCCAACAATAACCTTATTTTCATCATAAGCAGAAATACAGTACAAATCGACATTGCCTGTTACATTTGTACATTTTGTCCAAGTTGTTCCGCCGTTATTGCTTTTTAATACTACACCTCCATCACCAGCAATCCAACAATTTGTTCTATTAACAATGCAAACGGCACTTAAAGCAGTTGTAACCGGCGATGTAACAATTTCCCAATCATAAGTGCTGTTATTGTTTTCAATTACCTCGGATGATGAATTTGAACCTTTAATAGGTTTATCTGATACTTGTGCAAAAATCGACAAGCTAAAAAATAAGAAAAATACAAAAATAATAGTACAGTTTTTCATGCTTTCCCCTTTTGTTGTTAATTTAATAATTAGTGATAAGTGAATCCTTATAATTTATTAAATAATTTTTTGCTCATTTTTTAGTATGATTATAATATAATAAATATTACAAATAAAATCTCTAAGAAAGTTATTTTTTTTTGATTTACTAGTTTTATAAATTGCATTTAGCAATAAAGTGGGCTTAATAATTTAAATTTAATTAAATAAACAGTTAAAAAATGGTGGGAATTTTATTAACCCAAATTAGTAGTTAGAAATGATATACTGACAACTTATATTTTGAATAGACTATCTATATCATTATAATGTAATAAATTATTGTATTTATAAAGAGTAATTTTAAAAATCAACTTATAATTATAATAGATATTAATCTACCTTTATTTTGATATAAATAGCAAAAAGAATTATAAAGTTGTGATATATGAAAAACGAGATATATCAATAAATATCTAATATTCTGTGTATCCATCCCCCATATTTCACCATATTATTCCCTATTCTTATTTTTCAATAACTAATTTGGGATGAATTAATTTGCTTAAGTTGAGATGTTTACCTGCAACAGGCAGGTTTTGCTTATTATGAGAGGTGTTAGGGGTGAGTTCCCTCTTAGTACTTATGAAACATCGCCCACGGGAGTTCCACTTTTAAATCTATTATTTTCCACCATTATGTCAATTTAACATTAGCTTGTTTTAATTTGATCCGTTCAATGGGCAAATTCGAGTTATTAAATTTCTATTGCCAAATCAGGAATTAGGCAAAAAAAAACCGCAGACAAGCTGCGGTTTTAATTCATAATTCACAATTCATAATTATTTTAACAGCATCATTTTGCGAGCTTGTGAAAAAACAGCACCGCTATTTAAATCTGAAGCAGTTAATCTGTAAATATAAATACCGGATGATAATACCTGATTAGATAAATTTTGGGTATTTAAATCATAACTATGGAAACCGGCATTTCTAACTTCATTAATCAAAGTTGCAACTCTTTCACCATTAATGGAATATACTTCTAATTTAACATTTCCGCTAAATGGTAGAGTAAAGTTGATTTTTGTAGAAGGGTTAAATGGGTTTGGATAGTTTTGTTCTAAAGAAAACTCAGTTGGTAATACGTTTTCAACTTTAATTTCTTTACTATAATTTACAGAACCATCATAATCAACTTGTTTTAAACGATAAATTGCATATGTTGAAGAAATACCGCTTAAATTATCTGTGTACGAATAATAAACAGGAGTTGTAGAATTTCCAGCACCCGGTTTGAAACCAAGAGTTGTCCATTCATTTTCCAATTCATTAGTTTTTCTCTGAACTTCAAAACCACTGTTATTATTTTCAGTAGCGGTTTTCCATGCTAAATTAACATATGAACCAACTGATGAAGCAGTAAATGAAGTTAACTCTACAGGCACTACGGATGGCATCATGCTCTTTATTATTAAACCGGCAGCACCAACACCAATACCGTTTTGAGCATCAGGATAAACCTTTAATGCGTTTACACCTGTAACTGTAGCAGGCAATCTATCAACAATCCAATTTAAACCGTAATCGGTTGAGTGTAAAATACCATTAGAAAAAGTTCCTACCCAGCAATAAGGTGTACCTTCAATAAAATCGGGTATATTACTTAATGCTGTAATTGGATAATTGGTCAATGTCCAGTTAGCACCGCCATCAACAGTTTTCATAACCTTTCCAAGGGTTCCATCATTAACAACTGAAATTCCTTTTAGTGCATCACTAAAAGCAATACCATACGAGTTAACATATGAAGTTGTTGCGCCGCTTGTCCAAGGACCTTCTAAACCGGTTGTGGATTTATAAATTTTAGTTTTATTTGTTCCAAACCATACATTAGTTCCAATTCTATCATATGAACAATTCCATCCTGCTTCACCTGAAGCAGCAGCTAAAGAAGTAGCTAAACTCCAAGTAGCACCACCATCAGTACTCTTCATTAATCTCCAAACACTACTGGTAGGATCGCCAACAGCATAGGCTAAATCAGCATTAACATAATCAACTACATCAATAAAGCTGCCGCTGCTAGCCGAAACTTTTGTCCAAGTTGTTCCGCTGTCTGTAGATCTAAAGATGTTTCCAGAACCGTCTCCAACAATTACTTTTTTATCATCATAACCGGAAATAGTAAATAGATCAACATTACCTGTTACGTTTGTACATTTTGTCCATGTTGTTCCGCCATCTAAACTTTTTAGAACAACACCGCCATCACCGCAAATCCAAGAGATGTTTGCGTTTACAATAGAAACAGCTGTTAAATCGGTGGTAACAGGAGATGTAACAACTTCCCAATCATAAGCACTTGTTTGAGTACTAATAGTAAATGTTCCATTGCTAAGATCATTAATTGTAGCATTTGAAACATCGCTGATTTTAACTAAACATAATCCTGAAGGAGTATTAGGAACGGTATAGGCATAAGTTAATGCTGATGCAGCAACACTGCCTACAACTGTTGTCCATGAAGTACCATTATCAGTTGAAATTTCAATTTTTACATTTGTTACATTTTGGCTTGACCAAGTGATATTTTGAGCTGTACCAACTACCCAATGTTCCCCGCCGTCAGGGGCAGAAACAGTTACAGAGCTTGAAGCTGTTGTAAAAGTTAATTCACCAATCCATGAACCCCAAGTATTTGTGGAAGAAGTAAACTCGGTTAATGTATATATTTTACCACCAACGGAAGGATCTTCCCATGCACCATTATAATCTCCCCAACGATTTCTATCACCGCCAAATGTTTTATAATAAGCACCATTACCTATTTTTATCGATTTACTTCCGGTTAAAGTATTGGAAGAAGCAGGTTTTGTTGTATAAAATGCGCCTGCATATTCAGTAGTACCTGATCTTGTATAAGTAATAGCAACGTTATTATTATTATCAACTGCAACAGCAGGATAAGTATGGAAATAAGTATCACTACCCATAGAAATATCTAAAGCAGCAGTATTTGTTGCTAAATTAATAGAACAATATCTAACTGATGAATATAAACCGCTTGTACCGCTTTTTACAGAATGGACAATATGTAAAACACCATTTCTTACTACAGGTTCATTTCGTAAATTACAGCTGCCACCATCAATTGTATATGACGAGTTTAACTGACCTGCATCTTCGGGATCTGTATATGCAGTAACAGGAACTGTAACGGCTGTTAAACTAGGTGATGTTAATGGATTTGTTAATCTATAAACAACAAAATATGTACCTGTAACATAAGGTGAATTATTAACTAAATAATATTCCCCTGAATTATCATAATTTCTTGTTGGTCTTAAACCAAAAACATTTGTACTTGGAGCAGGAGTTTTAATATCCCAAAGATCTTTAAAATTAACAGCTCCGGGAGTTGCGGCATACAAATCTGCTTTATTTACAATACGAACTTTTGCGTAGTTAAATGAACCTGCAAAAGAAAATTGATTTGAAGTAATATAAAGAGCGTTTTGATCGTATCCAACACCTTGATAATCAGCCCAGTTTCCTGCACTAGTTGAACCATTATAATTTGAAGGTAATTTCCAGTTATACCAAACACCCGTAGGATCTGAGTCATCAGAAACGGAAATAAGGAAATAAGATGTAGATGTACCAACGTTTAACCAAACCATAACCCAGCGGTTTGAATAATGATCGTAAATTACTTTCGGATCAAAAGGATCTGAATTTGCTAAAGTTGATTGATACCAGCTAGAGCCTTCGATTGTTTTTATTACTGTACCACTTTTATCAAGAATTCTAAATCTGGAGTTAACTACAGCAACAATATGATTTGGACCAACTGCTACATAAGGATCCGGTGGAATGAACTGTCCCTGGTCTTGTATGCCTTGAAAATTTTTGGTCAAAAGAAAATCACCGGAAGTAACTCTAACCGGATTGTTTATTAATGGATCTTCCATATAATTTGAACCTTCAATACCGGTAGGTTGAATTTGATTATCCAAATCAGGAAGTTTCATCATAGTGAATAAGTTTTTTTATTGGTTTTGGTTTAAAACCTGATACGGGAACTTGATCTTCTGTAAAGCTGCTGGTATTAACAGTTACTCCCGAAGAAACGGAACCGCTTGCAGGGCCTTGGAATATTTGACCATACAATGACAGGCTTAAAAACAAGAAAAATACAAAATACTTAGTATAATTTTTCACACTTTCTCCTTGTAGTGAATGAATTTAATTGAATTAATTCTTCTAAAGCATAATTATGCTAAACTTTAATTTTTTTGCTTAATTTGCATTATTATATTTTTAAAATAATAAATATATTATAATAATTCATTAGAATGTTGTTAAAATATTTCACTTTTTATTAAGTTATTTAAAATTAAATATATAAAGGACTGTTTTTTATTAAAATTTCTATAAATCTTAAGTTCATATTTTTTTTGTCTAATTATAACCGAAAATATCAAAATAAAATTCAAAAAATAATTAACTATTTAAAATAAAAGAAGCTCCTCAATAAACAAAGAAGAGCTTCCAAAAATTATTATTAAACAAAAAAATTATCTTCCTACTGCATCAAGATGATCTTTTTTAGCTTGTAATTGTTCGTGAGTTTCAGGATTAGCTGTGTCCAAAATAATTGCTTCAGTTGGACATGATGGTATACACTGTGGTTCATCAGCAAATCCAACACATTCTGTACACTTAGCAGGTACAACGTAAGTATGATCTTCATTTAATGGTGCAAATTTTTGTCCACCAATTACATAAGGTTCACCGGCAGGGTAAATTGCAGTGTTTGGGCATTCGGCTTCGCATGATCCACAAGAAATACATTCATCAGTTATTAGTACTGGCATAATTTTTCCTCTATCTTTTCTTAATTAAATATTTAATTGGATAATAAATACTTTTTATATAATAAATATAAATATTTTTATAATAAAACTAAAACAAATAAATTTTTTTATTTTCTTTAATTAAATTTTAAATATGCCAATTGACCGATAAAAAATGGCAGTTTACCGATTTTTTGTTTTATAAAAAATAATTAACAATATTTTAGATATCAACTATTAAATATATTTTGGAGAACAAATGGAACCTCAAAAACCTTTAGTCAATTCGCGCGCCGTATTTGGAATTGTTTTAATTATATTAGGCGGTTTATTTATGTTGGATAATTACGGTTTATTTGATTTTACAATTCCACATATTGTTTGGGATTGGAGATCAATATTAATTATGATTGGTGCTTTTTTACTTGTTACATCAAGAAATAGAGGTGCCGGAATAATTTTAATTGCAATTGGCGGGTTAGGCTTTTTACCTGAGTATTGGCCTGTATTACTAATTCTGTTAGGATTATATATTGTTATGAAACAAAATAATATATCATCTAAACTTTTCAGTCACGCTAGCGACAGTCACAATCAATCAGCATCAGCAGCAACGGAAGACTATTTAAATGATGTAGCAATTTTTGGCGGTGGTAAAAAAATCATTCAATCCGAAAATTTTAAGGGTGGAAAAATTACAGCAATTTTTGGCGGTTCGGAAATTGATTTATTTGATTGCAACTTAGCTGACGGTGTAAATTATTTAGATGTTGTAGCAATTTTTGGCGGAACTACTTTATTTTTACCTAAAGATTGGAAAGTTGAACTTGATTTAGTTCCCATTTTTGGCGGTTTTTCAGATAATAGAAGAAAAGATCCAAATTTAACACCTAATATTAATAAAAAGTTAGTCATTAAGGGTTTGGTTTTGTTTGGCGGCGGCGAAATTAAAGATTAATTAGAAATGGTAAATAAAATGAAACAGACAAAAATTCCACATATATATGGTATAGTTTTGATAATTGTTGGATTAATACTAACATATCAATCTATTTTAAATCCGTTAAATATAAATATTACAAATCTGCAATTAATCGCTTTGTTTTTTGGTGTTGTGATAATATTCATTTCAAAAAAAGCTTTACCCGGATTATTAATATTATATATCGATTTAGCACTTATTTACTCCAATAACAATAGCAAAACTCTAATGGACGTTCTTATTGATTTTTGGCCATTTTTGCTTATTTTATTAGGCGTTTCTTTTTTGTTAGATAGTTTATTCCATAAACTTAAAAGAAAAATTGATTATAATGATAATAAATACGTTAAAAAAATTTACGCTAAAGATTATTTTGAAGAAACAATTGTCTTAAATTATAAAAAATTAATTATTGATGCTTCGCCTTTGGTTGGTGGTAAAATAAGTGCCTTTATGGGCGGAATGGAAATTTATTTAGAAAATTTAGATCTGGCAAAACCGATAAAATTTGATGTACAAATATTTTTTAGCGGATTAAAAATACATATTCCGGCAAATGTTAAAATTAATCTTGAAATAACTCCGGTGTTTGGCGGTGTTGCCGATAAACGAACACGTGTATCTTCACTCAATCAAAAGCCAAATATTTTGACAATCAAAGGTATTACTGCATTCGGCGGTATTGAAATAATAAACTAATCAGGTAAAAGATGCAAAATCCTTATTTCAAAAACTTGTACACTTTTTTAAGTTATATTGCAGTATGGATACTGCTTATTTCGGTTCATTTTATACTTTTAATAGTATCTTCAAATATATCAATTAGTTATGCATTATATGACAGTTTAATTTTTAATATAATATTTTTGGTTATTGGATTAAATCTATGGTTCCCTGTAAAATTTATTTCCTTTGAAAACAACTCCCCTTTTAGAATTTTAATTAATCATACTGTAGGGGCATTAACAGTATCGGCATTTTGGGTAGCTATTTCATTTATCATTATTAAAAATTTAGTTAATTTATCAAATCAAGAAAATACATTTTTATTTACAAGTTTGTTTGTCCGTTTTCTTATTGGTATTTTATATTATATAATAATTGTTTCGGTAAACTATATTACAATTTATTATAATAACTTTAAAGAAAAAGTAACTAACGAAAATCAATTGCAAAAACTTGTTAAGGAAGCCGAATTAAAAACTCTAAAATATCAGATAAACCCGCACTTCATTTTTAATAGTCTAAACTCTATAAGTTCTCTCACTATAACTAATCCGCCTAAAGCCCAGGAAATGACTATTAAACTTTCCTCATTCATACGTTCTACTCTTGCAAAAACCGATAATCAATTTGTAAAACTAATTGATGAATTATCAAATGTAAGGCTTTATTTGGAAATAGAGAAAATTCGTTTTGAGGGAAAATTTGATTATATAGAAAATATTACCGATAACTGTTTGAATTTTAACGTTCCAACAATGCTTTTGCAGCCGTTATTTGAAAATGCAATTAAACATGGAGTATATGAATCGTTAGAGAAAGTTGTAATAAATTTTAATTGTTATTTAGATAATGAATATTTAAAGATAATTATTACAAATAATTTTGATATTGATGCTGTTCCTCGCAAAGGTGAAGGAATAGGAATAAAAAATATTAAAAACAGACTACAATTAATTTATAAGCAGGATAATTTGCTTACAGTACAAAAAAAGAACAATATTTTTACTTCAACAATATTTATACCTCTTAAAAAGGATTAAGCAATGAAAACAAAAGTTATTATAATAGATGATGAAAAATTAGCACGAGATATTATTAAAAACTATCTTCTAGATTTTGATGATTTTGAAATTGTTGCTGAATGTTCAAATGGATTTGATGGATTAAAAGCTATTCAAGAATTTACACCTAATTTAATATTTCTTGATATCCAAATGCCAAAAATAACCGGTTTTGAGATGCTGGAATTATTAGATAAACCACCATACATTATTTTTTCAACAGCTTTTGAAGATTATGCCATTAAAGCTTTTGAAGTAAATGCAGTTGATTACTTATTAAAACCATATTCAAAAGAAAGATTTAACGATTCAATTAATAGATATCTAAATACTTATTCCGAATTAAAAACACTTGATTCAATTACAAACCTTGTTAACAATTTTTACTCCAATAATAATTATTTAAACAGAATAGTAATTAAAACAAATAATAAAATTCTCATCATTCCTACCGAAGAAATTTCGTTTTTAGAAGCACAAGATGACTATGTGTTAATAAATAGCAGTAAAGGAAAGTTTTTAAAACAAAAAACTATGAAATTTTTCGAAGAACATCTTGATCCAAATGAATTTATAAGAATACATCGTTCTTATATAATAAAAATAAGCTCAATTAAGCAAATCGAATTAGTTGAAAAAGATAATTATATTTTAATTACAAACGAAAGCAAAAAATATCCTGTATCAAAAACCGGTTATCAAAAATTAAAAACTATTTTAGAAGAATAGTAACCACTCAAAAAAAAATAATTTATTCCGATAATATGAATTAGATAAATTAATTTATGTTTTAAATTATTGGGGTATTTATGAACTGGTTTAAAAATCTGGAAATTCGTAAAAAATTAGCTTATTCTTTTCTAATTTTAACGTTATCAGCAATAATTATAGGTTATGTTGGCATTAGCACAATGTCGGATCTGGAAAAAAGTTCTGATGAAATGTACTGGAGAGTTGCCCAGCCTTTGGAAGAAATAAATCATATCTCTACTAATTTTCAACAAATCAGAGTATCTTATCAAGAAATGATACGATATAACGACATAAATATTATAAACCAAAAAATTAGCGAGATAAATGTTTGTAGTGAAAAAATAAAAGAAAGATCCACCGTATTAAAAAGCCAATACAAATCCCCCGAAGGACAAAAATTATTTGGCAATTTTATTATCAAAAGAAATGAGTTTTTTAATAAACTTGAACCATTAAAACAATTTGCTTTAGAAAATAAAGATATTGAAGCATATCAATATTTGGAAAGTGGTGGTTTTAATCAATTGGCAAATGAAACTATTCAGCTTATAGTTGATATGGCTAATTTTAAAAGCATGAGGGCAAAACAATTTTCCGAAAGAAATAAAGAAATGTATGATTCTTCCAGTAACTTAATGATATATATTATTATATGTTCAATTTTTTTATCATTATTTTTAAGCTATATTATCTCAAAACTAATAAGCGGTCCAATAATCCGGGTTTTGTCCATATTAGAAGATTTGAGCAATGGAATTTTGAATTCAAGATTTGAAATTAAACAAACTGATGAAATTGGGAAAATGGTAAAATCTATGAATACTTTTTCGGACAAACTTCAATCATTTTCAAATTCAATGGAAAAGGTTGCCGACGGAGATTTAGGTTTTAATCAATCACTATTAAGTAATCAGGATCAATTAACACCTTCATTCAACAAAATAATAAATACTCTAAAACTTTTGATTGAGGAAACAACTAAGTTAACATATTCGGCTTCGCAAGGTAATTTAAATGATAGGGGTAATACTGATAAATTTGCCGGAGGATATTACGATTTGATTGCCGGAATAAATACAATGCTTGATAGCGTTATATTACCAATACAGGATGGAGCCCGAGTATTGGAAATTATGAATACCGGGGATTTTACTGTAAAAATTAAAAACGAGTATAAAGGACAGCATCAATTAATAATAAACAGTATAAATAAACTAAATGATTCATTATCCGCAATATTATTTGATTTTTTGGAGGCTGTAAATGCAACCGCAAGTGCAAGCAGTCAAATTTCTGCAAGTACAGAAGAAATGGCTGCCGGCGCACAAGAACAAAGCTCGCAAGCAAGCGAAGTTGCCAGTGCAGTTGAAGAAATGACAGCTACAATAATGGAGACCACAAAAAACGCAAATGAAGCTGCAATTACAGCCCAAAAAGCAGGTAAAATAGCTGTTGAAGGTGGTAAAGTTGTAAAAGATACTGTTGAAGGAATAAATAAAATTTCATTGGTAGTTACTGATGCTGCTAAAACAGTACAAAGCTTAGGAAAAAGTAGTGACGAAATTGGAAATATTATTCAAGTTATTAATGATATTGCCGATCAAACAAATTTATTAGCACTAAATGCAGCTATTGAAGCTGCCAGAGCAGGAGAACAAGGAAGGGGTTTTGCTGTTGTAGCAGATGAAGTAAAAAAACTTGCCGAAAGAACTTCAAAAGCCACAAAAGAAATTGCGGTAATGATTAAACAAATTCAAAAAGAAACTTTAGCTGCTGTTAACTCAATGAATCTTGGAACTACAGAAGTGAACAATGGAAGAACCTTGGCATCAAAAGCAGGAAATTCATTAGAAGAAATTATCAAGGGAGCATCACAGGTTGTTGATATTGCCAGTCAAGTAGCAGCCGCAAGTGAACAACAATCATCAACCTCGGCTCAGATAAGCAAAAATATTGAAAGTATTAATAACGTTACTCAAGAATTTTCCACCGGTATTCAACAAGTTGCACAAGCATCAGAAGATTTGAATAGACTTACAGAAAATCTGCAATCAATTATTAACAGATTTAAAATATCAGAAAGTTCAGTAATTTTGCATCATAAAAAAACTACTAAACTTTCTTTGAATTAACTATAATAAATCACTTATTGCATTGTAATGTGCTTTAATTGTTTTATCCAACTGTTCTTTAGTATGAGCTAACGACACAAATAAAGCTTCATATTGTGCAGGTGCCAAATAAACACCCTGCTCCAGCATTTTATGAAAATATTTACCATATAAAACCGTATCCGATTTTAATGCATCAGCAAAATTGTTTACATCTCCTTCAGTAAAAAACATACACATCATTGAACCTACACGATTTAATGCATATCTTTTGTTTAGTTCAATTAAATTATTCTTAAAGCCTTCAGCTAAGTATTTACTTTTATTTTCAATTTCAACATATATTGATGGATTATCCTGTATATATTTTAATGAAGCATAACCTGCCGACATTGCCATTGGATTTCCACTTAAAGTACCGGCTTGGTAAACAGGTCCAACCGGAGCAAGACATTCCATAATTTCCCTTTTACCACCAAAAGCACCAACAGGAAATCCACCTCCAATAATTTTACCAAAGGTACTTAAGTCAGGTTTGATATTATATAATTCTTGTGCTCCACCGGCAGCAACTCTAAATCCTGTCATCACTTCATCAAAAATTAATACTATACCTTCTTCGTCGCACACTGTCCTTAGTTCTTTTAAAAACTCAGGTGCTCCGGCAACAACTCCCATATTCCCGGCAATTGGCTCAATAATAATTGCAGCTATTTCTCCTTTAAATGAACGTGTTAATTCCTTTACAGAATTAATGTTATTGTATTCCGCTAATAAAGTATCGGATGCATTATTTTTAGTAACACCCGGACTTGTCGGTACGCCCAAAGTTAATGCTCCACTTCCGGCTTTTATCAAAAAATAATCAGCATGTCCATGATAACAGCCTTCAAACTTAATAAATTTATCTCTTCCCGTAAATCCCCTGGCTAAGCGAACAGCACTCATAGTTGCTTCAGTTCCGCTATTAACCATTCTAACCATTTCCATTGAAGGAACTATTTGGCTTATAAGTTTTGCCATTTTAACTTCTAATTCGGTAGGAGCACCAAATGAAGTTCCCTTATTCACCTGCTCCAATATAGCACTTTTAATAAAATCAGGATTATGTCCAAAAAGATGAGGACCCCAGCTGCCAATATAATCTATGTATTCATTCCCATCAACATCATACATTAATGCACCTTCACCTCTTTCAATAAAAACAGGATTACCACCAACCGACTTAAAGGCACGAACAGGTGAATTTACACCGCCGGGAATATATTTTTTTGCTTCATCAAATAAATTATTACTTTTAATATTAACCATAATTAACTCCAAATCTATTTACTTTTATCCAAGTATTTTACTATATCTTTTGCAAAATAAGTAATAATAATATCTGCTCCGGCTCGTTTAATTGCAATTAAGGATTCAACCATAACACGTTCTTCGTCTATCCAATCTAATCTACCGGCAGCTTTAATCATTGAATATTCACCGCTTACCTGATAAGCCGCTGTTGGAAATCCGAATTCCGATTTAACCCTATATAATACATCAAGATATGCACCGGCAGGTTTAACCATTATGATATCTGCTCCCTCATAAATATCCAGTTCAGCTTCAATAATTGCTTCATTACTATTAGCTACATCCATTTGATGTGATCTTCTATCTCCAAATTTTGGAGTAGATTCGGCAGCTTCTCTAAATGGACCATAATATCCGGATGCATATTTTACAGCATAACTCATTATTGGAATATTATGATAACCGTTTTCATCTAATAAGTTTCTAATTACCGATATTCTTCCGTCCATCATATCTGACGGCGCAATTATATCTGCTCCCGCTTTTGCATGCGATAATGCTTCTTTAGCCAAAAGTATATTTGTTTCATCGTTAAGTATCTCATCGCCATTTAAAACACCACAGTGGCCATGTGATGTATATTCGCATAAACAAACATCAGTTACTACCAATAGGTTTTTTACATTACTTTTAATTGCTCTAACTGCCTGCTGAATTATCCCCTCATCACTATAAGCTTCCGAACCAACTTCATCTTTATGCTCCGGTATACCAAATAATAATACAGCTGGAATTCCTAATGCGGCAATTTCCTTGCATTCTTCAACTAAAACATCAATCGACATGTGATAAACGTTAGGCATTGAATTGATTTCTTTTTTAATATTTTTCCCATGCACAACAAAAAGAGGATAAATAAAATCTTTTTTATCTAATGTAGTTTCTCTAACTAAATCCCGTGTTAAAGGATTCATTCTTAATCTGCGCATTCTTCTTGATGGAAAAACAGACATAATAACCTCGTATAAATTTTATTTAGAAATATATTCTATTATTTTATTTGCTACCAACTCCGAGTTCTTCACACAATCGCCAACTGATATGCCGCCGCAAAAATTGCCGCTTATAAAAAAACCTTTATTATTATTTTCAAATTTTTCAACAGCATTGTTTACTTCAATGTAACCTAAATTATATTGAGGTATTGCGTGGTCCCACACTTTATATGTTTTTAAAATAGGGGCCGATTTAATAGACATCATTTTTTCAAACTCATTAATGCTTTTTTCAATTACTATATTTATATCATTTTTTAATAAATTCAGATTACGTGCTCCACCAATAAATATTGTAAAAGAGGCTTTTTTGTTGTCCGATCTATTAATAAATATAGTACTGCTCCATATTGCTCCTAAAAAACTCTTTTTTTCCAAAGACGGAATTAAAAATCCAAAGCCATCCAACGTCCGTCCAATATCTGCTTTATTATATCCCAAATAAAGTACTATAACCGGCGGATATATAATAGCTTGCAGTTTTTTACTTAACTCATTATCAATTGTGTTTATTGTGCTTGATAAAATATGTGCTGGGATAGTAGATAAAATATTGGAGCATGTTTTTATTTTTTCCGAACCATTTTGAGTATAATAAACTTTATATGCTCCGTTCTCTTTTTCAATTTTATTTATAACACAATTATAGTCTATTTTAATATCCAACTTATCGGCAATAGCTTTTGGAAATGATTGCATGCCATTTTTAAAAGAAAACATTTTGGCATTTTGCTTACTTTGCTCCGCTCTTTTTTTCCTTTCGCGTGCTCCTTTTATCATTCCTTTAATCAAACCTCCATAAACTTCTTCAAGTCTATAAAGTTTTGGAAACGCAGATTTAACGCTTAGTTTTTCAGGATCACCGGCAAATACACCGCTCACAAATGGATCAATTGCATACTTTAAAAATTCGTCTCCCAACCTTCTTGTTACAAACTGAGCTATACTTTGATAATAACCGTCATTTGATTTTCCAATAAAAGGTTCGCAAAAGAGTCTTAATTTTCCTTTGGTTGAAAACAATTTTGTTTTAAGAAATGGAATTAATCCGGTTGGTAACGGATACAATTCATTATTTTTTAATATATACCGTTTGTTCCCCTCTTCATTTGCGTAAATCATTTGATCGGATAAACCAACTTCATTTACTATTTGTTTAATTAAAGGAGTTGTTTCCAATCCGCTGTTTGGACCATAATCAACCAAAAAATCACCTTCAAAAGTGGTTTCCATTGCCCCGCCGGGTTGGTCTTTTGCTTCTAATATTTCAATACTAAAACCTGCTTTTTTTAACCAAAACGCAGTTGCTAAGCCGCTTATCCCTGCACCAATAATTGTAATTTCTTTAGTTTTCATAATTTAATTTTTCAGTTACCATTTTAGTTAATGAATCTATAAATAGGTCACTTCCGTTTAATCCTTCCATAACAATATAACTTTTTATTTTATTATTATCAGCAACATGCCTGTACTCAATATTTAACTCAAATAAAGTTTCAACATGATCCGATACAAAACTAATAGGAACAATTAATAAATGTTTTTTCCCTTTATTTGACAGTTCTTCTATCATCTTATCAGTAGCCGGTTCAAGCCATTTAACCGGACCTACTTTACTTTGATAACACAATACATGTTTGTGCGAATAGTTTCTTTGCTGCATCACTAATTCAACAGTTTGTTTAATGTGTTTGTTATAAGGGTCTCCTTTTTTAACCAAACTAACAGGAGTACCGTGAGCACTAAACACAATTACTACATCTTCCCTTATTTTTTCATCAAACCGTAATAATGTTTCATCAATTCTTTTATTAATAGCTTGTAAATATAATTCTTCTTCAAAAAATGTGTTAATATGTAATAATTTAGTTTTATCCCCTTTATAATGCCTATTCCATTCATTAAACGAAGAACCGGTTGTGGTTATTGAATAGTGAGGATACAAAGGTAATAACACTATTTTTTCATAATCTTTGCTTTCAACAATTTTAACTATTTCTTCCACAAAAGGTTTCCAGTAGCGCATTGCAGTATAAACATCACAATTAATTCCGTGATTATTTAAGTTTACTTCTAATTTTTTTCTTTGTACTTCAGTCCATTCGTTAATGGGAGATTTACCCCCTATTAATTCATATTCTTTAATAATTTTTGGAGTTCTTCTGGTTGATATAAATTTAGCTAATAATTTTTGACCAAATGGAAGATTAAAAATATCAGGATCACAAAACAAATTGTATAAAAATGGCTGAATAGCCTCTAATGAATCTGGACCACCCAAGTTAAAAAGAACTACCGCTATTTTATTCATTTATTTTCCTTAATTTTTAATATAATTAAACTGTTCGGCTATATTTCCCTGAATCTTGTTTTCTTTCAATGTATCCATCAAAATTCATAGCAATATTACGGATTAATAATCTACCCATTCCGGTAACAATTAACTTTCTGTCCTTAATATATAATAGGTTATCGTTTTTTAGTTCTTCCAAACCAAGGATTGCATTTTCAAAATAGGATTCAAATGAAATATTAAATTTTTGGTCAATTGCTTTAAAATCCAATTCAAAATCGCACATTATACGCGTAATTACATATTTTCGTAATAAATCATCATCACTTAAATAATAACCTTTTACCACAGGTAAAATTTCTTTATCTAAAGCAGAAAAATATTCTTTTTCGGTTTTATAATTTTGCGAATATACACGTTCTAACTGACTTATACTTGAAATTCCAAAACCGTATAAATCGGTGCCTGCATTAGTACTGTAACCCTGAAAATTTCTATATAATTGTTTATTATTTAACGCAATGCTAAGTTCGTCATCAGGTTTTGCAAAATGATCCATACCGATAAAAACATATCCAGCCGCAGTCAATTTTTCAATAGTCATTTTTAATATTTTAAGTTTTTCTTCAGGAGCGGGCAAATCTTCCGCTTTAATTAATCCCATATGTTTTTTGAACCATGGCAGATGTGCATAATTAAATACGGCAATTCTATCCGGCGAAATATCTATAACAGTATCAATTGTTTTAGCAAAAGTATCGTATGTTTGAAACGGAAGACCGTACATTAAATCTAAGTTTATACTGTGAAAGTTTAATTCACGAACCCAACTGACAACTTCACGGGTCAAAGATTCAGGTTGAAATCTATTTACCGCTTTTTGTACGTCTTCATTAAAATCTTGTACACCCATACTAATTCGGTTAAAACCACCTTTTCGTAAAACTTCCAAATGCTCTTTTGTTAATCCTCTAGGATCAATTTCACATCCTTGTTCGGCGTCAGCCTTAAAATTAAACGAATCGGTTATATATTTAATTAAGTCCGTTATTTCATTTGGATCAAGGTGTGTAGGTGTTCCCCCTCCCCAATGTAATTGAGCTACTTTTCTATCGTTAGCTAAATAGGTTCTTACTAAATCTATTTCATTTTTTAGATACCTTACATACTCTTTTATTCTTTCTCTATTTCTTGTAACAAGCATGTTACAACCGCAAAAATAACACAAGGTATCACAATACGGAATATGGAAGTAGAGAGATAAATCGGGTGCATTAGAATCTTTATTTGTTTTAATTATTTCATCAAGATATTTTTCATGTGTAAACTGTTCATTAAACTGTGGAGCAGTTGGATAAGATGTATATCTTGGACCTGGTTTATCGTATTTTTTTATTAATTCCAAATCAATTTCAAACATAATTTCTCCGGTTAAAAGCTTTTATGGAAAGCTTTACTTTCTTCTTTAACAACATTCACCAAATGTTTTAAATTTTCGGGATTAACATCCGGTAATATTCCGTGCCCTAAATTAAAAATATGTCCGCTTCCAATTCCAAAAGATCTTAAAACTCTTACTGCTTCGGTTTTTATTTTATCAGGATTTGCATACAAAACTGTTGGATCCAAATTTCCCTGCAAGGCTACTTTATGGCCTATTTTTTCTCTTACTTTTCCAATATCCATAGTCCAATCTAATCCAAGCACATCTATACCCGATTTAGCCATTGCTTTTAAACTGTGATGAACTCCCTTAGCATATAAGATTATCGGTTCGCTATTGCGTTTAACACTTTCAACAATTTTAATTATATATGGCAGCGAAAACTCGTTAAAATCGTTTTGCGAAAGTATACCGCCCCATGTATCAAATATTTGCACACCATGCACCCCTGACATAATTTTTGCAGTCAGGTAATCCGCAATAATATCACTAAGCAAGTCCAATAAACGATGCGCTTCTTTTGGCTGATTATATATAAACGATTTTACTTTCGAATAATTTTTTGAACCGCCGCCTTCAACCATATAGGTTAATAACGTAAATGGCGACCCGCTGAAGCCTAACAAAGGTACACGCCCGTCTAAGTTATCATTCACAAGTTTAATGGCATCCATAACATATTTTAAGTCCGATATAGGTTCTATTCTTTTTAATGCGGAAATATCATTTCCGTCTTTTATTGGATTTGGAAATATTGGACCTTTACCTTCATTCATAATCAATTCCATACCCATTGCTTCAGGAATAACCAATATATCGGAAAATAATATTGCAGCGTCAACACCTATTAAATCGACCGGTTGAATTGTAACTTCGGCAGCAAGTTCAGGCGTTTTACACATTGTTAAAAAATCACTTTTTTCTCTAACAGCTCTGTATTCGGGCAAATATCTTCCCGCCTGCCTCATTACCCAAATAGGAGTTCTTTCAACAGGTAAATGAGCGCAAGCTCGTAAAAACAAATCATTTTTTAATCTATTCAAAACTTCCTCAACTTAATTTTTGTAATAATTTTTTACAGCTGTTATTAAATTTTCCATATCAAAGGTTTCAGGAACAACATCAACAGATAAACCTTTTTCTTCAATGGATTTTTTTGTAATTGAACCTATACAGGCAATTTTAATATTTTCAAAGTAATCTTTTGCTTTATTAATCTGCATAATTTCTAAAAAATTATTAAAGGTAGAAGGACTTGTAAAAACAAACATATCTATCTTTACATTTTTAATTGCTTCAATATTTTCTTTAATATCCAAATGATCAGGAATTATATTATCATAGATTGGCAAAAATGTAACCAATGAACCTAAAACTTTTAATTCATCAACAAGTTTAGTATTGGATATTTTTGAACCGGGAATCAAAATATTTTTCCCTTTTGTATCTAACATTCTAAAATATTCAATAATTCCTTCCGAACTATTATTATCAGGTACAAATATATTATCCAACCCATTTTCAATACATGTTTTTTTTGTTTTATTACCAACACAAATTATAGCATCAAACTTAATATCAATTTTATTTTTATTTATAAACTTAAAATAAAATTTTACGCTATTTACCGAAGTAAAAATCACATAATTATATAAATCTTTTAATTTTGTAAGACAATCTATTTCAATAGGAATAATTTTTATAGTCGGCAATAAATAAACATTAAATCCTGCTTCATTAAAATGTTTACTATCCAATTCCGATTGAATTTCGGTACGACATAAAACTAAATTTTTGATATTTTTAATATTATTTTGCATTTTTAGCGGTTTTCTTTGAATATTGCATCCAACACTTCTTTTGCACCCGCATTTAATATTTCTATAGCCAGATTTTTACCAAGTTCTTCCGGATTAGCTTTTTTTCCTCTTAATCTTTTTCTAAAAGTAACAGATCCGTCTAACGAGCCGACAAATCCATCCAAAATCATACCGGTGCTAAAAACTTTTGCGTAAGCTCCAATGGGGGCCTGACAACCACCTTCTAATGTTTTTAAGAACTGCCTTTCTGCCTTAACCTCTAATGCAGTTGCAGCATCATTTAGTACACTAACAATTTTAGCTGTTTTTTCATCATTTTCTCTAATTTCAATACCCAAGGCTCCTTGTCCGGGTGCAGTAAGTAAATAATCCAACGAAATAACAGATGAAATATTTTTATCTAATTTTAGGCGTTCAACACCTGCACGTGCTAATATAATTCCATCCCAATCCGAATCTAAAAATTTTTGTATTCTTGTAGGCACATTTCCTCTTATTTCTACAATATTTAGATCCGGACGCAAGTGTTTAATTTGACTTCGTCTTCTTAAAGCTCCGGTAGCAATTGTACCGCCTTCTTTTATATCAAATATTGTAGTGTTTTTATTTCTCGCAATTAATACATCTTCAACCGCATGACGTTTTGTAATTGCTCCAATTTTTAAGCCCGGACTTAAAACCGTCTGCAAGTCCTTTAAACTATGAACCGCCAAATCAATTTCATTTTCTAATAATTGTTGTTCTAATTCTTTTGTAAATAGTCCTTTATCACCAATTTTTGATAATGCAACATCTAATATTTTATCACCTTTGGTTTTTATTAAGTTAAGTTCTACAATAAGACCTTTATTAAATTTTTCTAATTCATTTTTAATAAAATTAGCCTGCCATAACGCTAATTCGCTTCCTCTTGTACCAATAACTATTTTTTCATTAGATTTCATAATTCACCAAATTAGTCGTTAATTTCGTTATCAAAAGATTTTTCATTTTTTGAATATAAATCGAATACATTTTTTAATAATAAAATACTGTTTGCGGTTTCTTCATAATTTGTTCCTTTTTCAGCAAGCTGCCTTAGTTTAATTGTGGGATTATGCAACAATCTTCCAACTAATCTTTTTGTCATCTCATCAATTTTTAAATAATCTTCGTCACTTATTTTATTTTTTATTTTTTCAATTTCGTCAGTTCTGATTTCTTCAAAAAAATTGCGTAAATTTTTTATAGCCGGAATAACATCTAATGAATTATACCAGCTATAATAATTTATCATTTCTTCTATAATTATTTTTTCAATAATAGGAATTTCATTTTCACGTTTTTTTAGATTTTTATCCACAATTGATTTTAACGAATCAATATCATTATAAAACACATTATCCAACCGTGCCGATTTTGGGTCAATATCTCTTGGAATGGCTATATCCATTAAACAAACAGACGCATTTTTCCTTTTTTTCATCATTTGTTTAATATCTTCAAACGTAAGAATATAATCAATAGAGCTTGTTGCACTCAAAATAATGTCAAAATTACTTATTTGTTCTTTTAAAAATTGGAAAGAAAGTGTTTCGCCATGTACTTTATCAGCTAAAACTTCGGCTTTAGTTTTGGTTCTGTTACTTATTGTAATCTTGCCAACTCCTTTATCCCTCAAATGTAAAGCGGCTAATTCACTAGTACTGCCGGCCCCAATAACCAAAGCACTTTTTTTATCTAAATTAGCAAATATTTTTTCAATTACCTGCACAGCCGCGTAACTGATTGAAACAGCACCTTCACCAATTGTAGTCTCTTTTATTGCTCTTTTACCAGCTCTAACTGAAGTATCTAATAATCTTCTAAAAGTTTTACCAACAAATTTAAGCTCTTCTGAAATTTCTATAGCCTCTTTTACTTGCCCTAATATTTGACTATCACCAAGGATTAATGAATCAATTCCTGTGGCAACGGCAAACAAATGTTTTACAGCACTGCACGAAAAAAACCCGTTAAAATGTTCTTTTTTAATTCCTTTAACATTTTTATAATTTATTAAATAATCAATCAAAACCTCGTTAATCAGTATATTTTTTTTAGGAAGTCCAAATATTTCAGTTCTGTTACATGTAGAAATAATTAACCCTTCGGATAATAAATCCTGCTTAAGTAATAATATTAAATCTGCTATTTCATCTTTGTTAAGATGAAGGGCCTCTCTAACTTCAATGGGCGCAGTTTTATGATTAATAGATATTGCAATCAAATTCATAAATTAGTCAATTCTCTTTCAAAATTATTCATCAATAAAATGTATGAAAACTTGTTGCCAATATATTACCTAATACCAATGAAATCATTGCAGTAACAAATCCAAAAATTGAAAAAAGAACCAATTTTCGGCCGTATAAATTAGAAAAAATTCTAATTAACAATCCAACTCCATAAATAATCCAAACCAAACCTGTTGTAATAAGTTTGGGATCGGCATAACTAAATTTTGGAAAAGCTTGGGGCAGCCACACAATACCAATTGTTATTGAAATGGTTAGTAATAAAAATCCGATAACCATTGCATAAAAACACAATTTTTCCAATATTTCCAAGTTAGGCAGCCTGTTAAAGATTAAACCAAATCTATTAGATTTTAATGCATTATATAGCATTAAAAATAGTGTACCATGAACAGCTGAAATTGTAATTCCCGAATAACCCAAAAGAGCACTTATTACATGCAGACCAAGCAATCTGTTACGCAATATTTCTTTAACATCAAACAGGTCTTTTATAAATGCGGTAGAAACAAGTTGGAAAATAAGAGAAATTAATATTATAAATATTCCTGTTCCTCTAATATCAGTTAAAAGCTCTAATAAAAAATAGCTAAACGACAGTGCAAAAGCCAAAACCGTAAAAATTTCAAATTTGTTAGTAATAGGAGGATGATTAAATTCAATTGTCCTGGCTAACAAATAAAACACGTGAATAGTAACTGTCAGAAATAAAAATATCCTTTTTGAATTTTGCAGCGGACTTTTTTCATTTACAAAATCAAAAACATATCCTACAAATGTAATTAAGTAAAATATGGGTAAAACAATATTTAAACCATGTACTGCGGAAATCATATTTCCCCAACTTTATAAAGATCTACATTTAACATTAATTAAATAAATTATAAAATAATAATATTCTTCTTAAAATAACAGTTAAAAATAAGTAAACAAATCATATACTTAATAAGTGCCATAATGGAATAAAAAGAACAAAAATTCAATAAATAATAAAAAAAATGAAAATAATAATATCCCCCACTTGAAATAGGCAAAATAATGTAGTAGTTTAATTTAGTTAAGTAGTTATGTCCTTTGATTTAGTATTATTTATTGATTCTCCTCCTTCACAGAAAACAAATAATTGGAGGTTTTATGAAAAATATAGTTCTACTAATTTTAATTGTTATATTAGTTACTTTAAGTTTTTTATTTACTCCGCCTAATAATGGATTATGGTCAAATCTTAATTCCATTGGCGTTATAAGCGGTTTCTTTATCCTATATCTCCTCTTCCATCTCAAAAAGGAGGAAGCTCCTAAAGGTATAAAAGTTTTTATTTCAATAACATTAATATTTTTAATGTTATTTACAATAGTAACCTGGAAAAGTTTTTTTAATCTTACAACTTTTCAGAAAAACCAATTAGTTAGCTTTCAAACAAATATAAACAGCAATCTACTTAAAGAAACTGTTTATGAAAAATATTTTAAGATTTTACAAACCTATAACTCTTTGCCTAATTCATCAAAATCCGATCTAAAAAAAATATTTGAGTCATTAAATTTGCGTGACAGCGTAAATACAAATAATTTGAAGACTTATTTTGCTGATGATAATTTAGAAATAAAAATTTCTGAAGTTGAAGCAAACGAAATTGTTTTAATTTGTCTTGATAAAAGCCATATAGGAAAACGCCCCGGATTTGTAAATTTTGGCGGCGGAGTGTTGGGCTGTATACAAGACAGAGCAATTTTAACTTTAGGAGGTATTAAATATGAATCCGAAAATTAATAAAGATTATGATTCCTCTGAATTTGTTAACAAAATAGTATTCTTTTTATTAGTTGTTTTAATTATATTTATCGTTCTTGGCGACATGTATCTTATGAAAGATAATACCGGTACAGGAATTAAGTATAAAGAATTACAAATAGGATTAGTTTCCTATCCATGGCTTACGGCCGGCAGCGTAATGATTTATGATGTTATTGCAAATGAAACTTCTCCAATTACCCTTACAAAATACCTTCCTGCATCATTATCAATATTATTTGCTTCAATTGTATTTTTTATATTTATTCCATTTACTTTAATTTTTTCAGTCAGCCCGGCAATTAAGCTTTTTCAAAAGAAAAAAATATTTTTAAACTATTAATTAAATTTCCTGTTATAAATTTAATAATTAGCGGTATTGTTATTTTGATCTTTACAGTTTCATTAATTGTCCAGTCTGTTGCTATTAAAAACAATCAACATAAACTTAACCAAATATACACCGAACAAACAAATAAAGACGGAGGCATCGAAGAATTAACAACTCTAGCTTATTTAATCCGTGAAAACTGGTCAATAAGTCAAAAGAATGATGGATGGTTCGATTTAGCAGCAACAAAACCCGATGTATTTAAACAAAAAGTTGCTAATGTATTAAATATCCAAAAATTTACATACCTCGAAAAAATCGAACTAAAAGAAATTACTAAAACCACAATATTACTTACAGCAGTCAGCAAACAAATAAAAGAGGAGGATAATGAAGTTACTAAAAAACCGATATTATATACTCTGTCAATTGAACAAAAGCAACACAAAATTACATTAAATTAAACTAAATGGGAAGATTAATTTCTTCCCTTTTTTTTTACAAATTTAAGGTTCTTGAGAATTTTTTATAGAAACAAATTATAAATTGTGAATTAAAAAAGGTGAATTATTAATTAAAACAAGAAAAAATAGTGCACCGCATTATTATTCCCACAAAAGCACTTTTGAGAGGTGCCATGTTTGTAATCACGCGCAACACCAACAACAACCAGAATCCATAGGGTTTCAACTTCTGAATCTAAAATACTATATTTAATTTTTGTTATTTTTTTGTGCTTCTCAATATCTCTGTTTTTATCTTTTCCACTAATTTTACCTAATAACTTAATTATCTTAAAAAATCAACAGCCAAATCAAAAAATTTGTTAAACCCAATAGTAACTTTTTCACTTTCAATGCTTTTTTCGGGAAAAGGTTTTTCATGAGTATAATTATAATCAAAATCGAAAAATTTAATTAGTCTGTCATCCAGGCTTTTAAATGTTTCTTTTATTCCTTTAACTCTAAAAACATTGTCCTTTTCTAAAGCCATTACAAAAAGCCTGTTGTTTAATCCTTTTATCAATGAATTACGTAATGTTTGCATCTTATTGTTCGAAAGCATTGCTTTAAATATTATTCCAATATCTTCATACTTGCTAAATAAATATGACAGATATTCATTTTTTGCAATGTTTTTTTCGAAATCTTTCATGTAATATTCTTTTAATACATTTACAGATTCACTATCAAGAATTGCTTTGGAAACAGGATATGTTTCCTCTAATACCGAACCGCCGCATAACAATAACAATCTGCTGTTTGAAAAAATATTTTTATGGTTTACCATAAAAAGCAGTTCACCCAAAAATGCCCCGGCTGAATAACCGACAAAATCGATGGTTGCATTTTTATCAATCAACTCATTTTTACCGGCTTGAATTTCCTCAATTAACTGAATAACATCAAAAAAACTTTGTATTCCTGAAAGGAAAAATCGTTCAGGCTCAAAATTTAACCGAGTACTTAAGGCGGCATTTGCATAACTTGAATAATTTAAATTTGGTATTAAATTGGTTCTTTCTTTTGAAACTTGAAACATTGCCCTACTTTCACCCCATTCCTTAGGTGCTCTTTCCATATGAAATGAAAGTGGAAATAATACTATGCTTTTTTTTGTCTGTTTTTGCAGTTTATGCGCCCAAGTGTAATATTTATTCCAGTCTCTTTCATTTAATCCATGCAAAAGAATTATTATTTCCTTTGCGGGTTTTGAATTAACCGGATGTAAAATTTTATAAGGAAAAATATTATTACATTCAAATGGATTTAACTTTTCATCACTACTTGGGAATATATATTTTTTAGAATATGAATTATTATTTAAGTAGTAGTTAAACAACATATTTGTCAAATAATCGGAGGAAAATGGATTAACTTCGTAGTGATTGATTTCTGCTTTATCGGAAGAAAAAGTCTTTTCATAAAATTTTAATTCCCCATCATCTTCAATTATTGGTATATTATTAGTAAGTGAATTTAGAAGGCGGTAATAATCGTCTTTATAACTCAATTTTTCCTCTTTGCATTTTTGGTTTTTATCTGATCAATTTCCTTTTTTTTATTTTTAAGCAATTTTTCCCAACGTTCAATTCCTTCCTTTAATTTACCCATCTTATCAAATAACCTCACAATTTCCATATCCATCTGTTCGGATTCAACAGCTATTTTTTCTTTTGGAAACAATTCAGGGTGGTATTGAAAATTCAGAAAATCACGGAAATAGTCAGAAATCACTTTAATTTCATCCAAAGTATAATTAAAATTTTGCAGATCAAGAATTAAACTGCAAAAAAACACATAATTTTCGGCATACAATCTAAATCCCCCTTCACTTCTCATATCGGGTTCAATTATACCTTTGTCTTCCCAATGTTTAATTGTGCGGGGTGAAAGATTTGTTCTTTCGGCAAGCTCGCCAACAGTTAATAATTTTTTTTTTCGGTTTAGTCTGCTTAATATTAACTATTTCTTTAGGCAGACCAACGTTTTTTATTATCTTCAAAACTTCACTCGAGTTATATCCCATATTTTTAAGGTTTACAATTAAATTACATTCCTTAAAAATCTCTTCGGTAAAATATGGGGTGCTGTCTTCTGTATAACCGGCAGGTTTAAATAGTTTTTCTTTTTCCCATTCTAATAATGTGGATGGTGGTATATTTAATTTTTCCGCTAATTCATTAATTAAATATAAATTGGCCATAAAGTATTCCTAAACGTTTACTATTTTATAAACTATACGTTAACGTACACTAATATATTGCTTATGTAGTTAAAAAACAAGTCGTTTTTTGTTCAAGTTTTAAAATTTTTACACATTTCACTCTGAAAATAGATGGAATATTCTTAAATTGTAATAAATATTTTTTAATTTTATTTACGAGTTATTATGAATTTTACCAAAAAATTATTAATCATCAGTTTATTTTCAATTGTTACAATATTTGTCGGCTGTAAAAAAGATTCTGATCCCGTAACAAATAATAACAATACTATTATTATTGATACAACTATTTGTACTACAGATGCCGCCATTACAGTTGGTGAATACACAATAATAAATAATTGTTGGGGAAAAGGAACAATTACTGATTTTTCGCAATGCATATATGTAAATAAAAATGTAAATGGATTAAGTGTTGGATTTAATTGGCAATGGCCTTCCATTAACAACGAAGTTAAAGCTTATCCGGAAATTTTGTACGGCTGGAAACCATGGAGCAGCAGTTCAACTACAACAAAATTGCCTATTAGAGTTGGCTCTATAAAAAAACTTAATGTATCATTTACATCAATTAACACTTCTATTTATGGTGCTGGAAACACAGCGTTTGACTTATGGTTAACATCAGTTAAAACTCCTACAAGCAGCAATATTACACGCGAAGTTATGATATGGACAAAAAACTATGGACAAACTCCGGGAGGATCAAAGGTTGCTACAGTAACAATAGATAATGTTGAATACGATTTGTATACTGCCAATTGGCAATGGACTTATTTTGCTTTTGTAAACAAAGGTGTAACTAACATAACTAATATTAATCTTGATAAGTTTTTGGGGTATCTTTTCGAAAACCTGTATATTTCACCTAACGAATTTCTTGCCAGCGTTGAATTTGGCAATGAAATTGTTAATGGTTCGGGGAGTACATCAATAAAATATTATTCAATTGTAGTTGAAGAAAATCCCGGCGGTATTGCAAAATAGTATCAATCAAAAAACTAAAGGAAACATAATTTATGAGGGCAGCTATAAATGCACTATTCTAAAAATATTTTATTCCCATTATTAATATTAATTATTGTATCTTTTTGCAGATGTAATATTGTTGAAACCAAAGCAGTAGCAAAAAAAGATGAATCAAATATTGACACAACAATATGTACCCCTGATGGATCTTTTAAGGTTTCCGAATATATAGTTGCAAATAATTGTCGAGGAAAAGGCTCAATAACCAATTTCAGTCAAAGTGTGAATGTAAAATTTAATGCAAAAGGCATGGATTTGGGGTTTAATTGGCAGTGGCCATCAAATATTAATAATAACGTTAAAGCTTACCCTGAGATAATTTTTGGGTGGAAACCCTGGAGTAATCTATCAACAACAGAATTAATTCCAATTCGAGTCAGCGCGTCCGATACAATTTGTGTTTCGTACGATAATATTGAAACTAATTTTAACGGTGTTGGCAATACTTCATTAGATATATATATTACTTCTTCCCAAACACCATCAGTAAGTTTAATCACCAAAGAAATAATGATTTGGGTTAAAAATTACGGACAAATTCCCAGAGGTTCTCAAATAGCTTCTGTTAATATCGATGGAGTAGAATATGATCTTTATATTGAAAATATGAATTGGACATGTTTAACATTTGTTAATCAGTATAATACTAATATTACTAATGTAAACATACATAAATTTTTAGAGTACTTAATATTGGCTCACTACATCACAAACAGTGAATTTTTATCAAGTATTGAATTTGGAAATGAAATAGTTAGCGGTACCGGATCTACAACAATTAAAAATTTCCAAATACAAATAAAACCTGTTATTGGAGTACCTTTATAACTTATAACCTAATTGGTAATATTACAAATGGGATTCCCATGTTATATAGTTTTTTCTGTACGGCAAAAACAATATAATTGTGCAGCCATTTTGTAGCAAAAGTATCTCTTGGAAAAACTATCTGTCCGCCAAAAAATACTGCATTTTTATATTTTTCCATAATCTTAGGTGTTATTTTTTCAATCTCTTCAACTACATCAATTCCAATTGCTGTATATGCTTCCGCATTAAATCCTTTACGTTTAATAAACTGAACATATTTTTCAGTTTCGGTTTTAATGTATTTTTCAAGATGTGTAATTTCCTGTGATCCTTTAAAATTACCTGTATCAACTGTTCCAATTTGAACAAAAACATAATTCTTAAAAGTTTTTCCAAACATTTTAAAGATACTTAATAATGAATGCAAACCAAGTCCGTTGTAACCGTTAATTAAAAGAATAGCGGTTTTATCGGTATATTTTATATCTATTTTATGTTCTTCATTTTGAAATACAGTATCATACATTGAGGAGTTAACTGAATCCACAATTGTATTTAATGATTTAAACATTTCAAAAGTTTTTTTGTAATGGTTTTTAATAAATAAAGCTAATGCAACAAGTGAACCTGTAACTATTATTGTAATCCAGCCCCCTTCGGCAAATTTAATAATTACAACTGATGCTAAAATGAATAATGTTAAAAATAGTCCCAATCCATTTATTAAAAGCTTATAAAACACTTTTGTGTTTTTACGTTCCTGCCACCAATGTTTAACCATACCAAGCTGAGATAACGAAAAAGTTACAAACACATTTATACTATATAACACAATCAACAATTTAACACTTCCCTTACTTAGTACCATTATAACTAAAGCAATTGCGCCCATTACCAAAATACCATTTTGAGTAACTAATCTATCGCTTAACATAGCAAATCGTGTAGGAAACCATCTATCCCCCGCCATACTTGCCAATACACGGGGACCATCCAAAAAACCCGCTTGAGCTGCAATAAATAATAATATTGCTTCCGAAAATAATATTGCAAATACAAAAATTGTTGAATAACTTGTACCCCAATTAGCAGACATATTTTCAAACAAAACTGCGTTTAATGTTTTACCCGGGACATGTTTAACTTCAAATAATAAATAAGCAAACATTAATCCAATAACTGTAATTGAAAGAGACACAGCCATATAAATCATTGTTTTTTTACCGGTCACCACTTTAGGTTCTCGTAATATTGGCAGACCGTTGCTGACAGCCTCAATACCGGTAAATGTGCCTGCACCCATACTATAAGCCTTAAGGATCAGGAATATAACACCAAACATACCAAGCTCATTTATTGATCCGGAAAGTTCAGCAGTTGTTTTTGTATAAACTGCACTTACGTTAGAAAGATGAGTAATAAGCGTATAAACAATTGCAAAAACATGCAGCGCAACAAATGTTAAAAATATTGGAACCAGAGGCATTACTGCTTCCTTAATACCACGCAAATTTAAAATTGTTAATAAAAGAAGTCCAAATATTGCAAATTCCAGTTTATATGGATACATATATTTAGGTAAAAAACTAAAAATTGCATCAGCACCGCTTGCTATTGAAAGCGTAATTGTTAAAACATAATCTATTAATAATGCACTTCCCGAAACCATTCCCACTTTGGGTGATAACAGTTTACTTGCAACCAAATACCCGCCGCCGCCTGTTGGAAATAATTCAATAATTTGTATATAACTTATGGATATTATAAAAACCGTTAATCCTGTTGCCAAAGCAACAAAAATACCTAAATATGTATGTGTTCCAAGTGCTAAAAAAGCTTCTTCCGGGCCATAACACGAAGACGATAATCCGTCCGCACCCAAACCAACCCAAGCCAAAAACGCAATTAACGATAAATGATGAAATATTTGTTTATCTTTTGGGTTTTTTGCATCACCCAATAAAAGCTTTTTTATTGTTCTCATATTCTAATGTACTCAAAATTTTTGTTACTAATTATCAAATTTTTATTTTTTTGAATTATAAACTTCGTATTGTTCTTTAATAATAGGCAGGCTAAAAGTAAATTTACTTCCCTCATTAAAAACACTTTGAACCGAAATTGTACCGCCTTGCGATTCTACAAATTCCTTGGCAATAACCAATCCTAAACCACTTCTTTTTCGTAATAAATTTTTTGCAGCCGAAAATTTTTCAAAAATTCTCTCTAAAACATCCGATTCTATCCCTTTTCCAAAATCTTGAACCGAAAAATAAATAAAATTATCAATTTTACAAGCCTTAATTATAATCTTCGATTCAAAATTTGAATATCTTATTGCATTGCTTAAAAGATTTACTAATACCCAGGTACTCTTTTCTAAGTCAGCTTTTACTTGCGGTAAAAAATCATCAACTATTACATCAACGTCTATTTTCTTTTCATTTATCTGCATCATTAACGCAAAAATGGATAGTTCAATAATTTGATAAGGTTCAATTTCGGCTATCCTTAATTCAATTTTACCTGTTTCGACTTGTGAATAATCAAGCAATTCGTTAACTACGGTAATTAATCTTTTGGTTTGATGTTTTATTGAATCCGTTAATTTTACTTGTTCAATATTCATTAATCCAATTCTGCTGTCTTCCAAAAGTTTTATACTTAAATTTATTGATGAAATTGGAGTTTTTAACTCGTGCGAAACAGTTTCCAGCAATTTAATTTTATCAATATTCCGTTGTTCAAATTTTGTAATATTTTTTAATAAAACAACCTGGCCAATTTTAATTAATTCTCCTACATCGTTCTTTCTGGTAATATTAATGGATTCTATTTTTATGAATTCAACATTATTATCATTTTCTATTTTTAACGGAGTTTCATTATCGGGAGCTATTATGTAGTTATCGGCATGAGCAATTATTTTTTTCAATAATTCATTTTTAGCAGTTAAAAATGTAGTTGTTTCCCCTATTGTTTCAAATTCATCTAAATTTAATAATTGTTGTGCATATTGATTAATTATAATAATATGGTCTGCTTCGTCCATCACAAGCACTCCATCATGAAGACACTGGACTAAAGCCTCAATACGTTTTTTTTCCAATAATAATTGATTAATATGGTGGTTTTCATATTCCTGTAGTTTTATTGCCATATTATTAAACGAATTAATCAATTCACCAAGTTCGTCCTTTGCGGAAATATCAATTCGTTGATTAAATTCTTTTGATGATATATGCTTAAGTTTTACAATAAGCTGGGTAATTGGTGAATATATATATTGAGGGAAATATATAATAAACAATAAAGTAAGTAACGAGCTGATAATTCCAATGCAACTCATATAAAATATAACATTAGAAGCTGTTTGGTTTGCTGTTTTATTTTTTAACAAAACCGCATTCATATTTAAATTATAAATTGATTGAATTTTTTCGCGAATTTGTATAAAACGTAATTCAATTTCGTCAAATTTTATTGTCCCGCTATCCGGTGTTGTATTCAAAGAAACTTTTATATATTTTTGATATTCATCCTTTAATTTATCAACTAATTCTTTTTCACCTGTTTCGGTAATGTTATTTGCTTCTCGATTTAGATTTTTTTCAAATTCCAATTTATTTGTGTTAAAATCCGTTTTAACCGCATTATACTGCAATTTAGACATATTTTTTGATACAAATATTTTTGTTTGACTTGAAAACATCATATCTAATGATTTGAGCATTTTTGTAGAATAATCGATAGTATTATAATTTTCCTTAATTATAACGCTCGAATCGTTAGCAAGCTGATTGATAAAAATTATGCTTCCCGAGCTTAGGATTAACACTACAATAAAAATAAAGATTAATCCAAACGATATTTTTGTTTTTAGATTATTCATTTTAATTTGCCTTAACTTATTTAACTAATATAAATAGCATTTTATATGCCAAAAGGTTTATTGAAGTAAATGATTATATCAACTAAAAAAACAATCACAGGAATTTTGCGTAATATAACGCTGTTAGTTGATAAAATGTTATTGGACAAATAAACCTTATACATTCCGCATTTAAGCTCAATATATGGATGCCGCACAAGTAAATAGAGGTTAAATGTGTACTGGGTAGATAGATGCAGTCAAACTATTGAATAATTAGGGTTAAAACCCAAATTCTCTTCTTTCTTATACCCCAACCTGAATAGAGTGTGTGAAAATTGGGGGGATAATATATTCTAATGTGGAACTCCGCTGGAGTTCGGCTTTTTATGGTGTATCGCGTGGTTACAGACATGGCACTTCGCTGAAGTGCTTCTGCGCAAATAAACGGTAACTCATTTTATTATAATATGTTGTATGGTATTAAATAATCCTGAAGGGATGACATGATTGTAGCAAAAGCAGAAAAATAACAAAAGAACCCTGAATGGGTGACATTGTTTTTTGTATCAAAACGAAAATTCTTATATTTATCCCCAGTTTTAACACAGCCTGAAAATACAGTAGTTATTTTAAATAATATAACTCATTGTAATAATATATATTATAGCATTATTATTCCCATACAAGCACTTCATAGAAGTGCAATGTTTGTAATCACTAAACACCACCAATACCCAGAACTCCAGCGGAGTTCCACCTTGAATCTGTTATTTTCCCGATATTTCATGAATTTTTGAATTGAACAATAATTTTTACATGAGGATCTTGTTATAGCGTGTACAGCCTTAAATGGGTGAAAATCCTTTTTGTCTTTTTCCAATACCGGCGGAGAAGAAATGGTATGGTTGTAATAAAAACAAACAGTAATTCAAGAGGATATTAACCCATTTTTCCCAAAATGAAAAACACTTTTTCAAAATGAAAAAATTAATCAATTCCAAAAGATTGAAGTTTTCGGTATAAAGTAGTTAAACCAATACCAAGCACATTAGCAGTTTTAACTTTGTCCTGTTGGTTTGCGTTAAAAACTTGAAGAATATGTTCCTTTTCCAAATCCTCTAACAATAATGATTTATTTGATTTTTCGATATGGATGCTGGATATTTCAATTGGCAAAGATGTTTTATCAATACGGCCATTATCGTTTAACAAAATCACCCGCTCAATAATGTTTTTTAATTCCCTAATATTTCCAGGGAAATGATACAATTTTAAGGCATTATAAAAATCGTCAGAAACTGAATTTATTGTTTTTTTGAATTTGTTTTTGTATAAATTAATAAAATAATCGGTTAACTCAATAATGTCTTCACTTCTAGTCCTTAATGGCGGTATTTCAATATTCATTACACCTATCCGGTAATACAAATCGTCTCTAAATTTACCGTCAAGTATGGATTGTTTTATATTTTTATTAGTAGCGGAAATAATTCGCACATCAACTACTGTTTCTTTTGTGTCACCGGCCTTAATAAAAGTATTTGTTTCAAGCACCCGTAATAACTTTGACTGCAACGAAATATCCATCTCAACAATTTCGTCTAAAAATATTGTTCCGCCATCCGCCTCTTCAAAAAGTCCTTTTTTATTTTTAGTTGCCCCAGTAAAAGCCCCCGCCTTATAACCAAACATTTCCGATTCCAATAAATCCTTAGAAATTGCGCTGCAATTAATTGCCACAAACGATTTATTTTTTTTATTACTATTATAATGAATTGATTGAGCAAATATTTCTTTACCTGTTCCTGTTTCCCCTAACAACAAAACGTTTGTATCTGTTAAAGACACTTTTTTGGCCAAATCAATAACTTCCAAAATTTCTTTCGATTTACCTATAATATTATTAAAACTAAATTTTGCCGTAACATTTTCTTCATATTTGTTTAGTTTTTTAGCTAATGTGTTTTTAGCGGTGGCTTTAATAACCAAAGGAACTATTTTATTATCTTCATCACCTTTTGTAATATAATCAAAAGCACCTAATTTAATAGCTTTTACTCCATCGGCAATAGTTCCGTATGCGGTAAGTACAATAATTTCGCAAAAAGGATTGATCACTCTAAATTTAGTAATTAATTCCAAACCGCTTATATCCGGCAGCCTCACATCGGAAATAACAATTTCAATATCTTCTTCACGGTTAAATATATCTATTGCTTCTTGGCCGTCTTTGGCTGTTAAAACATTAAACCCTTCCAATTTAATTAATTGCGAAAGTAATGTGCGTATAGCTAAATCGTCATCAATTATTAATATTTTCATTAGTTGTAACTATTTGTTGGAATTTATTATATCCTAAATATACAAAATAATTATGATATTGTTTTTGGCCGGATAATAATTTTGGTTAAATATTTATAATGGAATTATGAAAAAAAGTAAAATGATTAGAAATATTTAACATTGAATGATTTTATGACCACGAAAAATTTCTTGGTGGATTTAGAATTAACTTACCCTACAACCTTCACCACTTAACCTTATTCAGTACCCCCGACGGGAGTCGAACCTGTGCTTTTGGCTTCGGAGGCCAACGCTCTATCCACTGAGCTACGGGGGCAAAATTATAAAACCTTTATTGTATCGGGACCGCTAAATTTACTTACATGACATTTACATTTATCGGTATAAAAATAATAAGTTTGACTGACTGAAAAATTTTCTTTATATGCTTTAATTAAAAATGGTGTTGGTGTAGTACTCATTAAACCAACATAACTGTCATTCATAATCATATAACCGGTATTAACCGGATCCAAATCATTTACAACAATTCTTTCAACACCTTTTGTATCAACAAACGATATTGTTAATCCGTTTATACGGTTGTTGCCGCTATCCAAAATAACAACATTGTACATTCTATATTCTTCGGTGCACATACAGCCGGTATTTGTATCTTCGTCACAACCAAATAAAATAAAACCGGCTGCAATAATAAAAAGCAAACTAATATTTTTAATCATATTATTCGTATTCTTTTGGAACAGCACAAATCATTACAAAATTTTTGTCTTTTGAAGCGTTTTTAAATTGATGTTTTTCAAAAGGTAAAATTAAAGCAAACTCACCTTTATTAATCGGTTTTTCATTTCCGGCAGTATCAACTAAAAACCCTTCACCATCAATAATATAATTAAGATGTTCAAAACTATGTGTATGGTAAGGTGTAGCACCGTTAGGTTCCAATGTAAAAACACGCAGTGAAAAATTAGGAGTATTATCGCTGCTGCCAATTGCAATTTGTTTAAATGCATTAACCGCACCCGAAATATTAACGGGCGTTTTTTCTATATTATCTATATTTTTAATTATCATAAATCCTCATAAAAATAACATGTAAAATTACGGAAATTAATCGCCAAAACAAATATTTAATTCTCTTGCGGTTAATAAACTATCGCAATTTAAAGGAACCGTTTTCATTCTGCTTGTTGCCTGTTCCAAAGGTACATATCTAACTGTAGGAGGATCCAAAGCAACCATTACACCCGATTTGCCTAACGCTAAGGCTCTAACAGCAGCGGCACCAAAACGTAACGATAAAAGTCTGTCAAAAGTTGTTGGCGAACCACCTCTTAAAAGATGGCCTAATATAACACTTCTTGTTTCAATTCCTGTCAAATCTTGTATTTCTCTTGCAATTAAATCTCCAACTCCCCCAAGTTTTTCAGCCCGTCCAAGTTCTTTTCCCAAAACAGAGTATGTTCCGCCTTCGGGTTTTGCACCTTCGGCAACAACAATAATTCCGTAATTTTTTTCATGCACTATTAAATTTCTAAAATGGTTAGCAACAATAGCAATATTATAAGGTATTTCGGGCATTAAAATAGCATCCGCATTTCCTGAAATACCGGAATTTAAAGCAATCCATCCTGCATATCTTCCCATTACTTCAACAACCATAATTCGCCCATGTGCCTGCGCTGTAGAGTGTAACCGGTCAATACATTCGGTAGCAAACGAAACCGCTGTATCAAAACCAAATGTAATTACAGTTTTATTCAAATCGTTATCAATTGTTTTAGGAACACCCACCACCTTTAATCCCATATTTGCAAAATGATTAGCCATTGATAAGGAACCATCTCCGCCAACCGCAATTAAGGCATCAATATTATGTTTTTTAAAAGCATCAAAAACTTCTTGCGAACGGTCTTTTTCAAACCAATTACCGTTTATATCTTGTGTTGGGTATTTAAGCGGATTTCCTTTATTAGTGGTACCAAGTATTGTACCACCAAGATTAGTAATTAAATTTACATCTTTTTTTGTAAGATTAATTAATCCCCCTTCCGGATATTTTTCGGGCAAAAACAAACCATTATATCCGTCTTTAATACCAACAACTTCCCATCCCAAATTTAAGGCCGAAATTGTGGCTGCACGTATTACCGCATTTAAACCCGGAGCGTCGCCGCCGCCGGTATTAATAGCAACTTTTTTAATATCATTATTAACCGACATATTTTCCCCGTGTTATTCTTCTTTAAATTGAATATTATATTTATTAATTAAACGATGAATTGTCCTTCTATCTATACCGCATACAGCTGCAGTTTTACTGATATTGCCGTTATTTAACGCTAAATTATATTCAATATATTCCACTTCAAATTTTTCAAGTATTAAATCTTTTGCCGCCTGATAAGATAACTTAAATATCTCTTTATTAATACCATTTTCACTTTCACAAACAGGAACAGGAAGTTCGCTTTTTTGAATTGTACCCGATGAAGATAAATAATAAGCCCTGCTTACAATATTTTGCATTTCCCTAATATTTCCTGGCCAGCCATACAATTTTAATGCGTTTTCTGCTTCAGGCGAAAATCGTTTAATAGCAGTATCGTTTTTTGTAACCAAATCGGCCAAAAAATAATTTGCTAAGGGAATAATATCTTCGGTTCGTTCGCGTAAAGGAGGAATATGAATATGCATTGTAGTTAATCTATAATATAAATCTTCTCTAAATTTTTTCTCCTGCACATTTTTTTCAAGCAGTTGGTTAGTTGCAGCAATAATTCTTATATCAATATTTATTTCCTCTTTTCCGCCAACCCGCCTAATTTTTCTTTCTTCCAACATACGCAGCATTTTAACTTGCAGAGATAATGACATATCACCAATTTCGTCAAAAAAGAATGTTCCGTGATTAGCGTATTCCAGTAATCCAAGTTTTGTTTTAACAGCTCCGGTAAAAGCTCCTTTTTCGTATCCAAACAATTCACTTTCAAATAAATGTTCGGGTAAAGCGGCACAATTGACCGGCACAAAAGGTTCCATAGATCTTTTGCTTAATCCATGTATTGCCCTTGCAAACAATTCTTTGCCTGTTCCGCTTTCACCTGTTATTAAAACATTCATATTCCCGGGTGCAACCTTTTTAATTATATCAATTAAATTTCCAATTTTTGAACTTTGATAAATTATACCTGAAAGTTTTAAATCGTTTTTTTTATTTTCTTCAATTGGTTGAATAACTTTATAACTTTGTGCTAAAGCTCTGTCAATACAATCAAATAAACTTTTTGAAGTGAATGGTTTTTCTAAAAAATCAAATGCCCCTTCCCTCATGGCTTCAACACCTGTTTCAATAGTACCGTATCCCGAAATCATTATAACAGGAACATCAGGATATTTAGATAATGCACTCCGCAAAAAATCCAATCCCGATTTTCCACCCAACATTAAATCGGTAATTACAATATCAAATTTTTCGGATTTTAGTTTTTCAACCGCAACAACAGGATCAGATATTAGTGTAACGGTAAAATCCCCTCTATGCTTAAGTATTTTTTCAAAACTTTCAAGCATTTCAATTTCATCATCAACCACTAATATTTTTTTCATATTACCTCAGTTAATTAAATGTGATAATAAATTTAGTACCTTCACCTATTTTACTTTGGCAAATAATTTTGGCTTTATGATTTTTACAAATATTGCTGACTATGTATAATCCTAAACCAGTTCCTTTATCTGCCGATTTTGTAGTAAAAAAAGGAGAAAATATTTGATTAATACTATATTCATCTATACCAATACCCGTATCTTTTACAAAAAGTTCAAATTTATTGTTATTATTTTTATCTATTCCAATGGTTATCGTCCCATCATTTGGTATTGCATCAAGCGAGTTTTTAATTAAATTAATTAATACTTGTTCAATTTGGGATGATTCCCCATTTATTTTTGCTTCACCAATATTTAGCTCTTTAATTATTTTTATATTTCTTTTTTTTAGAATATGTTCAAACAATGTAAAACTTTCATCAACAATTTTTACCAAATCAATTTCGTTAAAATCCGTTTTTAATTTTTTGCTGTGTTTTAATATATTTCCGGTAATTTTTGCAATTTTTTGCACTTGCTCACCAATTACCTCAAAATCTTTTGAATATTCTTTTAGATTCGTGTTTGATTCCGATTCCATTTGAATATAATCGGCACGTGACATAATAATAGCCGAATGATTGTTAACTTCGTGTGCCATTTCGGCAGCTAATTCACCAAGCGTAACAAGTCTGTCTGCGCGCGTAAGATCTTGGTAATGCAAATCTTCTATTTTTTCGCGCGAACGCTTTAGTTCACTAACCATTCTATTAAAGTTACGGCTTAAAAATCCAAATTCATCTTTTTTATTTAATTCAACTTTAATATTTAAATCTCCGTTTCTAATTTTTTCTATTGCAGTCACAAATATTTGAAGAGGTTTATTAATGAAGTTTGAAAACAAATAATACATACTAATTGATAGAAATAACAAAATAGCAATTGCCAAAAATAACATGTGGTAAATACCGGTATAAAATTTAACTTCGGCTTTTGTCAAATCTGCATCAACATCAATATAACCTACATTTTTACTATCACCGTGACAGTTTTTACATTCCGGTTTATTTTCAATTGGATGTATTGCGGAATAAACACCTTCGTTTTTTAATAACTTTACCGTTCTTCTATCCGATTTTTTCCCTTTTAAATGTTCTTTGGCTATATCAAACATGTTTTTATTTATTTCTGTTGTATCCGAAGAAAATTTAATTTTTCCTGATTCATCAAATAATCTTATGTGATTTATATTTTCATTATAGGCAATTTTATTTACAATTTGCTGTACATTTTTTTGAAATCCAAGCATCATTGCGTTATTTAATCCAAAATCAAGCATATCAAGAGTTGTATCCAGCATAACTACAGATCGCTGTTGAAAATTATCTTTAAATTGCATCATCAAAAACATTAGCGGAATTCCTACCGTAAGTAAAATTATAACAAGCGAAGAAACAATAAATTTCCCTTTTAGAGTTTTTAGCATTTTTTTCTCTTAATATTGTTTATCTAATTTAACACGAAAATAATTAATACGAAATATATATTAAAAATATTTTTGTGACATTTATGTCACAGTGTGACATCAAACGCACATCCGTATATGCAAAATAACGCAATATCAGATAAAATATTCCGTTAAAACAGCACAAAACCAGACAAAAACTACTTATTTACAAGATTTTGGCTCAAAACAGATTTTGGCACCCGATTTGCCTTAATAACAGCATGAGAACTATATTAATTAGCAATGACAAGGAATTAAGGAAGTATTTACAAGAGGAAATTGTTGATCTATTTTCGGAAATAATAATTTTCGACAAAGTTTTAGATCCCCTTGAATTACTTTCGGAAGCATGCAAAAACAAACCATCTTTATTAATTATTGATGATGATTTAACAAAACCAAACTCATTGTTATTTTTAAAGTCTGTAAAAAAATTGTACGATGATATTTCGATAATATTTTTAACTTCCAACGAAAGTATTGAACTAGGGAGAGAAGTTAGCCAGATTGGTGTTATTCATTATTCTGTAAAACCAATTAATACTGAAATATTGTGCGAATATATTAAATCAATAAAAAGATTAAAACTTAATTAATTAAATAATTACACTTGGAGGTAATATGTTAAAAAAACTAATACTAATTGCTATAATTACAATGGCATTCAGTACAGTTCAATATGCTCAAAATTTTTATTTGGGTGTTAATAACGGAACTCAACAAGGTTGTATAACTTGTCATCCAAATCAAGTAGCGTTATGGCAGCAAACAGGCCATGCAACAGCTCACGATTCTATGGCCGCTGTACCATCTTATAAAGGTTACTGCCTTCCCTGCCATAACACAGGCTGGGATCTTAACGCTGTTAATTACGGTGCGGATGAGTATGTAACCGTAAATCCAAACCAAACTTGGTTAATTGCTGACCAAACTAACTTTGACAGAGTTAAAAACGTTCAATGCGAATCCTGCCATGGTCCAAAAGGAACGTCAGGAAGAACAATCGATTTTTCGCACATGACAACACCAAACGATTATTCTGCCGAAAATTGCGGCAAATGTCACGAAGGAACTCATCATCCTTATCTTTCCAATTGGCAGCAATCTGCTCATGCAAGCGGAACACCGGCTTCATTACAAAACAGAGCTACAAGAGGCAAATGTTTTAAATGCCATTATGCTCAGGATTTTATTGAATATTTAGCAAATCCAACATACGATTATACTAATTTTGTGCCTAATGGCGAGTTGGAAATAATTACATGCGTTACATGCCATGATCCACACGGTAATGGAAACCCGGGTAATTTACGTGTTTCACAACAAGGACAAATAGTATGTGATGTTTGTCATACAACCGGTATTACAGACAGCGTAAATGTAAATTCAAATCCAACCCACAATACAAGTGATGCTTATTCAGGTTCTCCTTTCTTCGGTTATCAGTATGCCGGACAAACATATCAAAACTCAACACACACTTATTTGCAAGAAAGATGTGTAACTTGTCACGTACATACTTCACCATATATTTCAGAAACTCAGCCTGCTGTTACAGGACATCAATTTGAACCAAGAACAGAAGCTTGCGAAGAATGTCATACCGATTATTTAGCAACTGTTGACACTTCAAATCACGAAAAAAGATTTGATTACCGTGGAACTCAAACTGTAATTAAAGGTTTGTTAACAACTTTAAAAGCTGAACTTGAAGTGGCTAATTCGGCCGATTCATTAACTTTTGAATTTAAAGCTGCTAATTATAATTACAAAGCAGCAACAAATGAAGGAAGTTTTGGTATTCATAATACTAAATTAGTTAAAAAGCTATTAGAAGACGCTATTGCAAACTTTACTCCTACTTCTATGATTGAAGTCGAATCAGAATTACCAACTCAGTTTAGTTTAAGTCAAAATTATCCTAATCCTTTTAATCCTTCAACTACAATTAAATTTACAATTCCTAAAGCATCAAATGTAAGATTAATAATTTACGATGCTCTTGGCAAAGTTGTTAATACTCTTGTTGATCAACAAATGTCATCAGGTGTATACAATGTAACATGGAATGCTGGAAATAATGCATCAGGAATTTATTTCTTTAAAATTGAAGCTGATAACTTTGTTTCAACACGCAAAATGATGCTTATCAAATAGTTTCAAATGATACCGAAGTAAGGTATCAAAAGATACCGAAAAGAGGAAATAAAATAATATAAAGATCAAAAAGAATCAATAGGTATCAAATCAATATATTGTTGAACGACTCTTTTTGAGAGTCTAGTAACCAAAGAAATAGTTTCAATACTATCAAATTTACTATGAAGCAGTTGGACAGCGAGAAAATCTCTAATATAGCGTTCAACTGCTTCTTTAGAATGATTAGTTCTTAGACAAATTTTAGGCGTAGTATAACCATTCAAATAATCAGCAATAATAATTTGTTTATGAGTTTGTCCACCACCAATAAGTTGAACATTACCTCTTGTGGGTAAGTGTATACCATAAAGACTATAATATTCTCTAACATATTCCGCAGCAGAGTTTTCATTTACATGTAAAAGAGTAGCCAAATCAAGATTTGAAAGTAAAGCACCTTGGTCAAAGGCTTGATTAGTCCATCTTTCGCATTTTTTAATTCTAACTTCTCTATGATGAAGAGGTATTTTCATATCTTCAAGATCAGAAGTAGTAATAAAATCGAGAATAATAGGAATAAGCTTAGTTTGAGCCATAGTTTTAGCCTTTTGCGGAAATTCATCAATTGGGGGAGCCAGCCAAACAAATTGACCTTCCTTTAGGAAAGAATGGTCATGGAAAAGATAAAATTGTTCAATGATATTAAGAATATCAGAAATAATAGCGGTTGCAACAATTTCGCCTTTTTCAAAACCATACAAATTAAGAAAGCGATCAATAAGAATATGTTTAAGAGTTTTACCTTTTAACCTATTGGATCTTCTTACTGAAATAGCCTTATTTGAATGATCACGGGTATCTCTAGGGGTAAATTTTAAGCTATGATTAATATTCATTTTGATCCCCGCCATATTTTTTTTTAATAGCCTCAAAAATGGCTGTAAGTTGTGGATTTTGCAGATCTTTGTACTTGTGGAACAGGTCAATATATTCTTGAATAAGCCGATTTGAAAAGCCGGTGGCAATTCTAATTTGGTCAATATTCATTTCTTTTTGGTTTAGAATAATAATTCTTGCAAAATCTTGAATATATCGTTGAACAGCTTTTTCGGAATGATGAGTTCTTGCTTCAATCTCGGAGAATTGGTAACCTCTCAAATAAAGAGAAAGAATTTCAGTTTTATGAGTAGTTCCTCTACCCATGTCATGAATCCAGCCGCGAGTAGGAATAACAAGGCCATTTCGTCTAATATCAGCGACATCACGTTTAACAGTAATTACTGATGTTGTTAGTAAGAAGGCAATATCTTCATAAGAAAGGAGAGCCCCTTGTTCAATAGCCTCTTTTGTAATACGAAGCAGCCTAGCTTGTCTAAGACCGGATAATCCTTTGTTTTTATAAGTAGATAGATCTGCACTTGGATTGTGCAGAGTTAAAAGAACAGATACTTTTCTGCAACTTGAAACAGGTTTACCGGCAGGTTCTCTGTCATCTATTGCAAGATAATGTACTTGACCGGAAGTTAGTTGAATATCGGAATGTTCTTGAAAATACTCCTTGATTTGAGTAAAATAAGCCTCTGCAAGTATTGGGGTTAAGTTAAAATCTTTTGAAATACTGTTAATGATGGATGCACGTATGCTTTTGCTTTCCATCCGTTCTTGAAAATTTGAGTCCATTAGTACCTCGGAATTTTATTTGTAATTTAATTAACTTTTCCTTTGGTATCAAATGAGACTAACTATAAATAATTATGAATTGTGAATTATAAATTATGAATTAAAACCGCGGTGCTTTTTACTGCGGTTTTTTTATTTTAAATTGTATGGCGGCTATAGTTAATGATATGTAGAGCTAAAAACTTTGTATCTACCCGCAAAATGACGCTTATCAAATAAAAATAATTCATTTGTGTTACTGCTTTAAAAAGAGGCTGTTCATATTGGGCAGCCTCTTTTTTTATACTCTGTTGGTCAGTGCCGCATAAGTAAATTGTTTTTTTTTAAGAACTGAATTGATAAATGTAATCGGAGTTATATTACATTTAAACAAATCTTGAGCTAAAGCCCATATCGTATTTATCCTCAACCCCCGACTTAAAAAAGTCGAGGTTATTTAAAATAAGACACAACCAATATATGTCTATTTTATAATAAGTTGTTGGTTTTATAACCCCGCCATTAAGTTGTGTGAAAATTGGGGATAATATATCCGTAGGTGGCACGGCTCTGCCGTGCTGGTGGTTGGTGGGGTGCGCGTTATTACAAACATGGCACTTCTCCGAAGTGCTTGTATGGGAATAGTAAAGCTATAACTAAAGTTGTTACAATAAGTTAGAAGGTTTTTAAATAACCCCAGCTTTTAAGCTGGGGATCTGGAAAAAGAAAATATTGGGTTTTAACCTAAGCATAATAATAGTGGACGATAATGAAAATTAACAGAAAATGTGCCATTCCCCAATTTTAAAACAGTCTATTAATGGCGGGGGGGAGGCAAACAGCGAATTATTTAGGCTTTAACCCATATAAATAATTCTATTATTTTTAAATATTCAATTATTTATCTTTAATTATAATAAGCCCCATCGTCTATATTTATGGCTTACTTATGCAACATTCACCTTTGCAGCAGTATTATTACACCATAATTTTTTCTTTTTATTTTGAAATATCTAAAAAATCAATTAATTTAATAATTGCTAGAATGCAATATTAATTCTCAATAATATTAAATTAATAAAATTATGATATTTAAATGAAAATAAAACGAGCCTGCACCGTTAACCCAAACGAACATCAAGCAATCAATGAAATATACAGCCAAATTTTCCAGGAAAATATTGGTGTTGTTATAATGTTTTGTTCGTCAAATTATAATTGTCCAATTTTGGCAAAAGAAATTAAATTGACTTTCCAAAATGTTTTGGTCTTTGCATGCACTACTGCAGGTGAAATTGGATCAACTGGTTACATTAAGGATGGAATAACTGCAGTCAGCATATCCGGCAATTCTGCATCATTTAATTTAATTAATATTCCCAATATCTCTCAATTTGATATTGAAAAATCGGATAAACTTGTAACTTCTTTTAAGGAAAAAAATTCCGGTTTTTCTGTTAATCCAAATAAATTTGTAGGGTTGCTTTTAATAGATGGATTATCAAAACTGGAGGACAAGTTTATATTTAATTTAAGTAAAAGTTTTTACCCAATGGAAATTATTGGCGGTTCCAGCGGCGATGATTTAAAGATGGAAAAAACTTTTGTTTATAATGACGGAGAATTTTTATCAAATTTTGCTTCGTTATTAATAATTGAAAGCAAAGCAGCATTTTTAACTTTTAAAACACATCATTTTATACCAACCGATAAAAAACTAATTGTAACGGAAGCAGATTATAAAGAAAGAATAGTATATGAATTAAATGCAGAAAAAGCTGCTATTGAATATGCCAACATGTTAGGTTTAACCGTAAGGGATTTAAATACATCGGTTTTTGCAAAACATCCTTTAATGATAAAAGTTGGTTACGATTGGTATGTACGAGCTATAGCACAGATGAATGATGACTTAAGTCTTTCATTTTTATGTTCCTTAGATGTTGGAACCGTACTAACGCTGGCAATTGGCAAAGATATTAAAACCGATTTAATTGATAAAATTACAGATCTGAAAAGCATGCTTGGCAATATTAGTTTAATTATTGCATTTGACTGCATATTACGCAGAATTGAAATTGAAAGTAATGATTTGGAAAAAGATATTAATAACATACTTGCAAAAGAAAATTTTATTGGCTTTAGCACTTATGGTGAACAATGTGATTCTATTCATGTAAACCAAACAATGACTGGAATTGCTTTTGGTTTATAAAGGGATTTTTATGACAGAGAATGAATATATAAATAGTTTAGAAGAAAAAATAAAAGAACTTAATAAAGAACTTTCAAAACAGGTAAAAATTAAGGAATCGTTAATCAACCGTATTGAACAAGGTATAGATTATAATGTTAATTCCGCCTCTTTATTTGAAACCAATATTTATTTAAAACAAGCAGTAAAAAACCGCACAGCCGAATTAGAAAAAATTAACAATAAGTTAAAAGATGAAATTAATGAAAAAATTAAGGCTGAATTATTATTAAAAGAAAGTGAAAACAAATTTCGTACTTTTTTTGAAATTCCTATTGTTGGATTTGTTATCCTTGATATCAATTTTAAGCTGATTCATTTTAACGCTAAATTTGCTGAAATGTTAGGATATAAAAGAGAAGAGTTATTAATAAAACCATTGCGGGAAATAATATTACCAAAAAGTATGGAAGATAAAAACCATGTTTTTAACAAACTTTTAAATAATGAAATTTCCGAATTTGATATTGAAGAAAAGTTTTATAAAAAAAATGGCAGTCTCATTTCCGCATCTGTTGCAACACGTTCAGTTTATAATAAAGATGGTAAGCTTGATTATTTTGCAATAATTGTACAAGACATTACCGAAAAAGAATTGGCAATTGTTAGTTTAAGGGAAAACGAAAAAAGATTCAGAAGTTTTACTGAAAATAATCCTGTTCAAATATGTTCGTTTGAAATTGATGGTACATTAACTTATGTTAATCCTGCTTTGTGCTCGTTTATGAAAGCTAAAAAAGAGACACTTATAGGTAAAAAATACTACGATTTTATAGATTTGCAAAGTAAAAAAGATTTTGCAATTAACAGAATAAAGAGACTTTCCCCACAAAATCCTATTGAAACTCACGAACAGGTATTTACAGATCCTGAGGGAGATATGAAATGGCAGCAGTGGACTAATTTGGCATTTTATGATAATGACGGCAATATCATGAATTATCTTGCTATTGGAATTGATATAACCGATAGGATACTTTATGAATCGCAAATTATGGCCGCAAAAGAAAATGCTGAAAGATCCGAAAAACTTAAATCGGCTTTTCTGGCTCAAATGTCGCACGAAATAAGATCTCCCCTTTACGGAATTTTGAGTTACATTTCGTTAATTAAAGATTATATTGATGGACCAAAAGTAGAATCGGTTGAAGAAATTCAAAATTATTTTTCTGCTATTAATGTATCAACAAATAGATTGATACGTACAATTGATTTAATATTAAATATGTCCGAAATCCAGACAAAATCATACTCCCCGAACTTTGGAACCATTAACCTAAAAAGAATATTGGATAGTATATTCAGCGAATATGAATTAAAGGCTGCAGGCAAAAATCTAAATTTCAACATTTCGTACGAAACCGATCATTTGGATTTATTTGCCGATGAATATAGTTTTACTCAAATTTTTGTAAACTTAATAGATAATGCTATAAAATTTACAGATAAAGGAAATGTTCAAATAACAGTAAAAGATGAAGACCAGGTAAATTTGGTTGTTGAGGTATTAGATACAGGAGTCGGAATTTCAGAAGAATTCCAAAAACAATTATTTTCCCCATTTATGCAAGAAGAGTCAGGTTATACACGCCGTTTTGACGGAAATGGACTTGGTTTAGCGATAGTAAAAAATTATTGCGAAATTAACAACGCTACTATTAATGTTAAAAGCAAAAAAGAAGAAGGTTCTCTTTTTAGGGTTAGTTTTATAAGGTAAATATTTTTAGCATAATAGAATTTAATGAATGGTTGTCGCAAAAGACGGATTATTGATATACCATAGAAAATTTATTCATATATTTTTTTATGCAACACCCACACATACAATTCTATATTTCAACATACTGTAAACAACCCAAAAAGGAATTTATATACCCATTTTCAAACCGTACCTTTATCCTAAAACCGTTTTTATGCTTTTGCCAATAGTTCATTAATAGCTTTGGCGGCGCGTCTCCCTTCACCCATAGCTAAAATAACTGTGGCTGCACCAAGAACAATATCACCGCCGGCAAATATTTTGTCAATTGAAGTTTTTTGATTTTCATCAACTATTATATTGCCCCATTTGGTCACCTGCATTAAAGGTGTTGTTTGGGCTATTAAAGGATTACTTCCGTTGCCTATTGCTACTATTACTGTATCAACATCTAAAATAAACTCGCTGTTTGGAATTACAACCGGTCTTCTTCTGCCCGAACTATCCGGTTCACCAAGTTCATATCTTAAACATTCCATTCCGGTAACTCGGCCGTCTGCGCTGCCAATAATTGTTTTTGCGTTTTGTAAAAATAAAAACTCAACACCTTCTTCTTTTGCGTGTTCAACTTCTTCTTTTCGTGCAGGCATTTCAACTTCGGTTCTTCTATAAACTACCGATACTCTTTCGGCTCCTAATCTAACAGCCATTCTGGCTGCATCCATAGCAACGTTTCCGCCCCCAAGCACAGCAACACGTTTTGAAGGGAATATTGGAGTATCGGCTTTTCCAACTTCATAAGCACGCATTAAATTTGCGCGGGTTAAATATTCGTTTGCGGAAAATACTCCCACATAATTTTCGCCTGGAATACCCATAAACATCGGAAGTCCGGCACCTGTACCTACAAAAACAGCATCGTAACCGTCTTTTTCAATTAAATCTACTAATTTTCTAGTTCTGCCAACAACAAAATTTGTTTGTATTTCAACACCCATTTTTGTTAATTTTTCAATTTCTTCATCAACTATATCGTTTGGCAGTCTAAATTCAGGAATACCATACCGCATTACTCCGCCCAATTTATGAAAAGCTTCAAAAATTGTTACATGATGACCTTCCCTTCTAACATCCGCGGCAACTACTAAACCTGCCGGGCCGCTGCCAACAATAGCAACTTTTTTACCCGTTTCCGGTTTAATTTCGGGCAGCACAAATTTTCCGGTTTCCCTTTCCCAATCTGCAATAAAACGTTCAAGCCGGCCTATTGCCACCGATTTATCAACACTTTTTAATGCCTTGCCAACGTTGCAATTTTTTTGGCATTGTACTTCCTGCGGGCAAACACGACCGCAGATAGACGGCAATAAACTTGATTCTTTTATTACTCCGGCTGCTTTTTCAAAATCACCGGAGGCAACATGTTTAATAAAGCCGGGTATGTCAATACTAACGGGACAATCGGGCACACATGTTTTTTTAACGCATTGCAGGCACCTCATTGCTTCTAAACGAGCCTGTTCCTGAGTATATCCAATAGCAACTTCCTGCAAATTTTTTCTTCTTTCATCAGGATTTTGCACCGGCATATCTTGCGGCGGAATTAACATTCTTTCTTTAGGTTTTAGCTGTTCTTCTCTATTAATATAATTTATTATCATTTCTTTAGCTTCATTTGAAATTTCTTCGGGTGACCTAAATTCCATTTTTACCTCGTAATTTCATTTCGTTTTCCAAAAAACAATTGTGGGCTTCCCGTTCAATTTGTTTATATGCGTTAAGTCTGCTTATCATATTATCAAAATCAACTAAATGTCCGTCAAATTCGGGTCCGTCAACACAAACAAATTTAATTTCTTTTCCAACATTAACCCTGCATCCTCCGCACATACCTGTTCCGTCAACCATTATTGTATTTAACGATACTTGAGTAAATACATTATACGGTTTTGTTGTTAACGAGCAAAATTTCATCATTACCGGAGGTCCTATTGCAATTGCTATATCGGGTTTAGGTTCTCTTTCGCATATTTCTTTCAGCGGTTCGGTAACCAAACATTTTCGTCCATAACTGCCGTCATCTGTGCATACAATAAATTCATCGGCAATCTGTTTCATTTCTTCTTCAAGTATTATAAGTTCTTTTGTTCTTGCACCAACAATTATAATAACTTTGTTGCCTGCTTTTTTAAGTGCCTGGGCAATAGGATGTAACGGAGCCACACCTATTCCGCCGCCAATACAAACAGCTGTACCAAAATTTTGTATATGGGTTGGTTTTCCAAGCGGACCAACAATACTTGTTATATTATCATCAACATTTAACATTGAAAGCTTTTGAGTGGTTTTTCCAACAACTTGAAATATTAGTGTTATTGTACCTGCTTGGTTATCGGCATCGGCAATTGTTAATGGTATTCTTTCGCCGTAATCATCATCCAACTGTAGAATAATAAATTGCCCCGCTTCTCTTTCTTCAGCAATTAGCGGTGCGTTTACTTTCATCAAATAAACATCCTTTGAAAGCTGTTGTTTATATACAATTTTATTCATTTAATTTTCCTAAACAAAATATAATTTTTATAATTTAGCTTTAAAATTTACAAAAATGTTAGGTAAAATACTAAAAGATAAAAAGGCGGTAGGTGTTGGATAAGACATCGAGTTGCGTAATAAACCCAAAATAGTCGTTTGAAATGGAACACTAACAATTTTCATTTGGAATAGATCAGCTAAATCATTATAATATAATAAGTTCCTTTAACCATATAGCGTATTTATTTATATCAACTATTCATATAAAAATATTTTAATCAGCTTATATTTTTATTTTTTTTTTACAAAAACTCATAAAATTGCGATATATGAAAAGCAAGATATATCAGTACCGCAATGCGGGACGAAACGTTTATAGCAGAATCAGCCCACGGACACATAATAAGCCCCACAGGGGCGACACCTAACATCTTACAAGACCATATGTTACGAAATTTTAATATCGCTCCACAGGTTAATGTCGCATAAGTAAATAGTGGAAAAAAGGTGTTGAACCTATTGATACAATATACAAATAATTTTGTCTCAAAACAGTCAGGGCTAAAGCCCAAATCTCTTTTTTATGTAGCCCCCAGCCTAAAGACTGGGGTTATTTAAAGTAATCAAATAAGTATATATAGCTAAATAATAACATGTTATGGGTTTATATAACCCCATTATTTGTGGTGTGGCATGATGCAAGTAAAAAAATATGGGCTTTAGTCCTCATTTATAAACCAAATAAAATAATGTTCAAATCAATGTTTTGTTAATGAATAAGCTTAATTCTCCAATAGTAAATATAAATACCTTATTATGCGACATCTATCGCTTTAGTTAAAACCGATGTTGGTGTGGTTTGTTTTTCTTAAACATTTCGCTCCCGCCTTGCGGTACTGATACCTGTAAACATATAATATTCTGTTTATACATGTACCAAACATATACCTTATTATTCCAAACTTTTAATTTCTAATGACTTATCTGAGATAAAAAAAAGCTGCTCTCTTAAAATAGAGAAACAGCTTTTATAAAAATTATTTATTATATTAATTAGTCCATTAAAAGAACTTCACTAATTCTTTCCATAGCCCAATCTATTTCTTCTTTGGTAATAACTAAAGGAGGAGCAAAACGAATAACATTATCGTGTGTTTCTTTGCATAATAGTCCTTTTTTCATTAATGCTTCGCAAAATCTTCTTGCGCCTTTTGCTTCAGGATTTAATTCAACACCAATAAATAAACCTTTTCCTCTAACTTCTTTAACATGAGGTGAACCGACTGCGGTTAATTTTTCTCTAAAATAAATACCCATATTATATGAGTTTTCAATCATTTTTTCTTCAATAAGCACTCTTATAGCTTTGCGTGCAATTGCAGCACCAAGAGGATTTCCGCCAAATGTTGAACCATGGTCGCCAGGATTAAATACTCCCAGTACTTCAGGACCTGATAATACAGCCGATACAGGGTAACAACCGCCGGATAAAGCTTTGCCAACTATTACAACATCGGGAATAATATCTTCGTACATAAAAGCAAACAGTTTTCCGCTTCTTCCCAATCCGCTTTGAATTTCATCGGCAATAAATAAAACATTATTTTTTTTACAAATATCAAATGCTGCTTTTAAATAACCTGCCGGAGGAACAACTACTCCGCCTTCTCCCTGAATAGGTTCAACAATAAAAGCTACTGTGTTTGGTGTTATTGCTTTTTCCAAATCGGTAGCATCACCATATGTTACAATTTTAAAACCCGGAGTTAATGGGCCAAATCCGTCTTTATACTGTTCTTCTGTCGAAAAACTAATAATTGAAATAGTCCGCCCGCCAAAATTGTTTCTGCAGCAAATTATTTCAGCTTTATTTTCTTCAACACCTTTAACTTTGTATCCCCATTTTCTTGAAGCTTTTAATGCTGTTTCAACAGCTTCCGCACCGGAATTCATAGGTAAAATCATTTTATATCCGGTTAAATCGCTAAGTTCCTTATAAAAAAACGGCAATTGGCTATTTCTAAAAGCTCTTGAAGTTAAAGTTATCTTTTCGGCTTGTTGCTTAAGTGTTTTTATTATTCTTGGATGGCAATGACCCTGATTAACAGCAGAATAAGCGGCTAAACAATCCAGGTATTTATTCCCTTCAATATCATATACCCATACTCCTAAACCTCTATCAATAACTACATCAAGCGGATGATAATTATGTGCACCATATTTTTCTTCCAGTTCGATAATATCTTTTGTAAACATATAAATCCCAAGTTATTTATAAAAATTACCTTAAGTTACTAAATATTTTAGTAAGATACGAATAAAAAAAACAGTATCTTAAAAATCGTATTGATGTATAACAAAAGTTATTATAAATTGCATTTATAATAATTATTATTAATACAATACCTGTATTTTAATCAGCAGAAATCAAAATTTCCGGAACGATAATTATTAAAAATAACTTAATAAACTAAATTATTTTAGGAAAAACAATGAACAAATTTATAAATAAAACAATTTTTTATTTTTTAATAGCCACTTCAATTTTTGGGTGGGGACGAAACGGACATATAGTAATTACTACTCAAGCTTTTGTTCTATTAAAAGCTAATATCCCTTTTACTCAAGCCTATCAAGATTCTATAGTAGCAAAAGCAAACGATCCTGATAGAAGAATTAAATATAATAAAGATCAAGCACCATGGCATTATATTGATATAGATTTTTACAAAGAATTTAATGAAGGGAAAATGATTGAATCGTACGATTCGTTATTAACCATATATTCCGACAGTACAATTAAAGCAAATGGTACATTACCTTGGGTAATTGAAAAATCATTTAATAATTTGGTTAAAGCATTTGAATCCAAAGATACAAAGTTAATTTATTTGTATACTTCCGATTTGGCTCATTTTGTTGAAGATTCGTATATGCCATTACATACCACAACAAATTATGACGGGCAGCTAACCAATCAAAAAGGAATTCACAGCAGATATGAATCCAAAATGGTTGATATGTTTTTAGAAAATATAAAAAACGGATTTTATAATCAACAAATTAGTGTTATTGATAATCCATTAAAAAAATCATTTAATACGGTTGAAGGTTCTTTTTCATTAATACCTGTTATTTTAACCACCGATTTAATTGCAGGAAACTTAACCGGTTACAAATATGAACAAAACTATCTTAGTTTATTGTGGGAAAAAACCGAACATATAACATTAGTACAAATGAATGGTGCGGCAAAAGATGTGGCATCATATATTTATTCCGCATGGTTAAAAGCCGGGCAGCCAAAAATTGAAAACCTAATACAATAATAAATTTGATTATCTAATTAAACAACCCAAAGGAATTTATGACAAAAAATAGTAAAATCGAAAAAGATCAACAGACTTGGAAATTTCCTAAAGAGTTTTGGCTTGCTAATTTAATGGAATTGTTGGAAAGAGCTGCTTATTACGGATTTTTTATTGTTTTAACATTATATTTAACCGATGTTGTTAATTTTACCGATAAAGAAACAGGTGTAATTGCAGGTATATTTTTTGCCGGATTATATTTTTTACCTCCTTTTGTTGGCGCAATATCCGATAAAATTGGATTTAGAAGAGGTTTAATTTTAGCTTTTAGCCTTTTGGCAATTGGTTATTTTTTACTTGGTGTTTTTACTACAAAATTTGCTGTAGTTTTGGAGCTTGGAATTGTGCTAATTGGCGCGTCTTTTATAAAACCTTTAATTACAGGTACAGTAGCAAAAACAACAAACGAAGCAAATAGAGCAAGAGGTTTTTCGTTATTTTATTGGGTTGTTAATATAGGTTCATTCAGTGGTAAGACTTTTGTACCTTACGTTAGACAGGGTATTGGACTTGAATATGTTAATTTCTTTTCTTCAGCTATGGCTATTTTAGCTTTGTTGTTTGCAATTTTTGCTTTTAAAGAAAGAGTTAATGAAAACAATAATAAAAAATCGGTGAAAGATGTTTTTAATGCGTTAATTAAAATATTTACTACTCCCCGTTTAATTATACTTACTTTTATTGTAGCCGGATTTTGGACAATCCAAAATCAGCTTTATGCAACAATGCCCAAATATGTAATACGTTTGATGGGTGATAATGCTAAACCGGAATGGTTTGCAAATGTTAATCCGCTTGTTGTTGTAATTTTTGTTGTATTTGTTACTCAGTTGATGAGAAACAAATTAGCCGTTACATCTATGCTTGTTGGAATGATATTAATGCCTTTTTCCGCATTGGCTATGTCATTTAGTCATGGTCTTGAAGGAATATTAGGGAATACAATTTCATTTTTTGGTTTATTTGAGGCTTATCCTTTAACCGTTATGTTAATTATTGGTATTGCTATTCAAGGTTTAGCCGAGTGTTTTATTTCACCAAGATTTCTTGAATATTTTTCTTTTCAAGCTCCAAAAGGAGAAGAAGGAATGTTTTTAGGTTTCAGCCATTTACATTCATTCTTCTCGGCATTAATCGGATTTATTCTTTCGGGATTTTTATTAGATGCTTATTGCCCGGATCCTAAAACATTACCGGCCGGAATTACAGCAGCGCAAAAAGCGGCATATTATGCTCATGCCCATTATATTTGGTATTATTTCTTTTTTATTGGTTGTGTTGCAGCTATAGCTTTATTTATATTTTGGGTTGTTACAAATAGAATTGACGCTAAAAAGGTTAAATAATTATTTAACAATCACTTTTTGAATAAATGGTAAAGTGTGATTTCCGTTTTTATTGGCGGCGGTCACCTTTACTTCATGTTCCCCTTTTTTTACATCTTCCATCTTAATTGTTATAATACCGTCTTCGGGTGAATATTTAAACTCAACTTCTTCTTTATCAAACAAGACTTCAATGCTTTTTTTATTAATTCCTTTTTCATCCTGTAATAAAAATTGCAGACTTAAACTATTACCCTTTTTTATTGTTTTTTCTCTAACAAAGGAAACAGTTGGAATTCCATTAACCAAATATCTGCCTATTCCTCTAAAAATACCCCATGCTTGAATATCATTAAATTCTTCACTGTTAAGTCGTTGTTGTTCTCTTCTGTTTGTAAAAAAGGAGGCTTCAACCAAAACGGATGGAATATCTGTTCTTCTTAATACGGAAAATCCTTCCTTTGGATAAATATTATAATCGGAATAGGTCCCGTCAAATGAACCAAGTCCGTTTGAATTGCTCATAACATACGATAAATCGCGTTGAATAAACCTAGCTAAATCTCTTTCACATGCTTCATATTCATAATCATCTTCTGTTGCATGATAATAGGTAGATGTAAAATTAGTATAATTGTCACCGTCCGCTCCAGGAGCATTATGATGAATACTTATAAAAAAATCAGCTCCGCTTTCGTTAGCCAATACAGATCGATATTTTAAATCAACCGTTGAATCAGCATCGCGTGATAATATTACCCTTGCGCCTGCTTTTTCCAAATAACCGCGTAAAAACAAAGCTATACGTAAATTTACATCAGCTTCAACAATTTTCCCATCCTGACTTTTACCTCTTCTATCTTTACCACCGTGTCCGGGATCGATAAAAAACTTTTTATCCGTTAAAAAAGGAGTAAAATATTTTATTTTATCGGCTTTTTTGTCTGCGTCTTTCCAATCGGGTGGAATTTCGTACAAAATTACGGGAGGACCTTGAACTTCTTTTTCAACAACAACTTCTTTTATTACCTCAACCGGTTCTTTAACAATCACTTTTTGAGGAGCACAGCCAAATAACATTACCAATACAAAAACACTAATTATTATTTTTTTCATAATTTCCTTTCATAATTACAGAATCTTCACAATTTTTATTAAATATACATTTATTGCAATTTTGTGTACATGCTATATAATTATTTTTCCTGATATTTTCAATTGCATTGCTGATATCTTTCCCAATACTTTCCCCTTCATCGTTGTTAAAAATGTAAGTATAATTAATATCCGGTTCTTCTAAAAACACTAATTTAAGACATATTTGTTTGCTGCCGCCAAAATATTTATTAACCAAATAACCATAAAATTTTAATTGGGGTAAATAATATTCCACTTTTGAATCAAAGCTTTTAGCCTCTTTTCTGTTTGTTTTGTAATCAATTACAATAATTTTATCTTCATCTATTATTAATTTATCAATTATCCCATACAAATAAAAATCATTCAAATATTTATATAATTCGTATTCATTAAAAAATGTTTTATAACTTTTTAATTCATTATAAGTATTTGATTTTAGATAATTGCTTAATAATTTTTCAATTTTACCGGCAATAATATTTGTTTCTTCTTCATTTAAAAAATATGTTTCAATTTTGTTATAAATACTCTCACTTAAAGTTGTTTCGTTTATATCTTCCGAAAGTATTTTATGACAAATTATACCAATAATTAAGGATTCGTTTTTAATATCCGAAACTTCTTCTTCTTTGGTCTCTTCAAAAACAAAATCGTTATTAAACAAATCCAATAGTTTGTGATAAGCATATTCATAATATAATTTATACATAACCGGACAAAAATTATAACTTATAAATTTAGAAGCGGTAAAAATTTCATTTTTCGGATTATCATAAATTGGTTCAATATTAAAATAATAATTTTCAAAATTTTTCTTTTTTACTGAAACATTATTAAAAATCTGCTTATTTTCCTCAATATCTTTTATAATATTAATATTGTAATCCAATAGTTTTTTCCCGGAATCAATTCCATCAATTAAAAATTCCAAATGGCCGTTTAATTTATAATTATTATCTTCAAAGTTAATATCTAAACCTTCGGCTATCAAACCCAATGAACTATTATCTATTTTTTCAATGTCTTTAATTGAAGCTGTTAATATCAAATTATCAATAGCCCTGGTTACACCCACGTATAATAAACGTTTATCTTCTGCCAATTGTTTTTTATAACTTATGTAATTATAAATATCGCAAATCGGGGTATTAACATATTCGCTAAAATAATTATTTAAAGGCGGCACTTTGGTTAAAATACCAAGTTTTTTATCAATTGTTATTTCTTTTGCTTTAATTTTTGGTATTTTAAATTTTGTATGTAACTTAAACAAAAATACGGTATTAAATTCCAATCCTTTTGCTTTATGCAAAGTCATTATTTTTACTGCATTTTCATTATTTCCTGTTTGTGCTTGGCTTTCCTTATCCATCTCTTCAATAAAAGTACCAATTTCACCAATAAAATCGTAAATATTAAAAAAAGATCTTTCGTAGGCTGCAATAATAATATTAATAAATTTTTCCAAATTAGCCAGTTCTTGATTTCTTTCGGTTTTAGAAGCAACAATTCCCCAATAACCGGTATCAACAAGAAAAACATGTAAAACTTCGGTTATATCACTATTTTCGTATATCTTAATACATTTATTAATGTGGCAAAACACATTGTTTAATTTTTCATTTTTTGAAGTATATTTTTTTACTTTATCAAACAAATAATCTCCTTCTTCCAATGAAATTAATGTTATCATAGAATCGGAAACAGTATAAAACGGCGATCGTAATAATCCCAGTAATGCTAAATCGTTTTTAGTATTATAAACAAATGATAAAAAATTATAAATATCCTGCACCATCTGCTGCTGATAAAAACCGGTACCGCCCAATACAACAAAAGGAATCTTATAATGATTAAAAACGTTTTCTAAATCCTTAAAGTGTGCTCTTTCGCGGCATAAAACTGCAAAATTCGAGTAATTATTATCTACAGAAGCATTGATTGTTTGATTTATTTTTTTTGCAATTAGTTTTGCTTCCTCTTCTTCCTCCGATGCAATTAAAAATTCTATACTCCCCTTGTTTATATCTTCACGAGCGCAAAGTAAATCACTATATTCAACCTCGTTAAAGTTAATATTGGCTGATTTAAATAAATTTCGAAATAATTTATTTGTAAACAAAGCAATAATAGGAGCAACCCGGAAACTATGAGTAAGCATTAAATTACTCGAGTTATCTATATTTTTAATGTTATTTTTAGTTCTGCTAAATATTTCTAGTTCAGCATCTCTAAACATATAAATACTTTGTTTTTCGTCACCCACTACAAATAAGTTATTTTGTTGTAAATATTTTAACATTGGCATAAAAATATTATACTGCACTTCATTAGTATCTTGGTATTCATCAATCATTATATATTTGAATCGTTCTGAAAGAGTAGTTACAACATCTTCATTTTTTAGAATTTCTAAAGTTTTAAGTAATAAATCGTCAAAATCTAAAAATCCGTTTATCTCCTTTTTTTTATCAAAAATGCGTAAAGCTTCTTTAAATACAAAAACAAGCTGTTTGCCAAGTTTTGCTAAAATAAGATTGTTTTCATTTCCGCTGATTATTTCCGGGAAAACCTTAAAAAGAGAAAAATTCTCAATTTCCTGAATAATATTTTCATACCCTTTTCTTAATTCCTTCGTTAAATAACCGATTATTCGAACATTATTACCTTTAGTAAACAATTTTCCGGTTATTAAAACTAACTTAGCATAATAATTGTTTGCCGTAAGTGAAGGGTTACATTCATTTATTAAGCTGCTAATTTCCAATGCGGTTGTTTTATTTTTTGCTTCTGCCAATACAACGTTATTAATGATATTAATTTGTTTTAATATTTTTTCAGTGTCATTCCTAATAAGTTCATTAAATACTTCATCAAATTTTTTATTATATGTTTCAGCTATTTCATTATCTAATTTATAATAAAGCTCTTTTTCCAGCAAAAGCACTTTATCTCGTTTATTAATCATTTCAAATATTTGCAAAATAACTTGTTTTTTTGTGCCAAAAAATCTAATTAAATTTTTAAGATTTGAATCTATTTCATTTCCACGTCCTAAATTTTTAAATACTTCTTCTAAACTTTGGTTAATCAAGTCATTTGTAGCTACCGTATCAATTGGTATAAAATTAGCATCAATTTCAGCTTCGGGAGAAAATTCTTTTAATAAATTTGTACAAAATGAATGTATTGTTGAAATGTTTGCCGAAACCAAATCTCTTCGTAATGATTCCAGTTTATATATAATTTTATCATCAGGTTCATAACTTAATCTATCTTCAATTTCCTGAGAGATATCTTTATATAGTTTACTTGCTGCCTTTTCCGTAAAGGTGATTGCAACAATATTATTTAAGTTGATACCTTCTTGTAAAGCAATTTCAACGTATCTTTTTTTTAATACAAATGTTTTACCCGACCCTGCGTTTGCGGTTAAAGAAATATGTTTATTAAAATTAATTGCTAATTTTTGTTGTGAAGTAAGATTTTTACTCATTTGTTACTCAACAGGTAATAATATTTTAAATGTTGTAGATCCGGGTTTACTTATAGGAATTTCAATTGTTGCTTTTATACTTTTTAATATATTTTTAACTAAAAATAACCCTATTCCCATTCCGCTTGGTTTAGTTGTAAATTTATCATCAAATATTCTTTCAATATTCTCTTCCGGTATCCCAATTCCATTATCTGTAATCAAAATTTCCACCACATTAGTTTTACTGCAAATTTCAATATTGATTTTATTCGCCTCGGCTTCAATAGAATTTTTTATGAGGTTAATTAATATCCGTTTAAGTTGTTCATTATCTGAATTTATTATTGGAATATCATTAGTTATGTTAAATTCACATTTTATATTTTCTGCTGAGTACAATTGTATTACTTCATCAATAATACTAACTAAATTAACCTGCGAGATTTTAATTGGCGGTAATTTTGCAACCACTGAAAACTCTGAAGCTATATTTTTTAATATTTCAATCTGATTAATAATGGTCGCAATTACCTTTTCGAAAATTTGATTAAATTTTGGCGATTTATCTTTATATGCTTGTTCTAACAACTGAACCGAAAGTTTCATTGGCGTTAAAGGATTTTTAATTTCATGAGCTACCTGTTTTGCCATTTCTTTCCACGCATTTTCTCGCTCTTTTATGCTTAACTCGTTTTGTATTCGTTTAATTTCAGTCACCATTTTGTTAAAACCGTAAACAAGTTCAGCTATTTCCCCTTTTTGCTCAACTTTTAGGTGTACATCTAAATTACCCGCAGATACTTTTTGTGTCATTTCGGTTAATTTAATTATTGGCGAAGATATTTTATTAGTCAAAATTATGCTTAAAAGGACAATTAATATAATAACAAAGGAATAAGTACCAAACAAAAACAAGTCAATATCAACTCCGTTCATCACAATATATGAAACGTTAAAGATATCATTAACTTCAAGTATATATTCATCACCATATAATTGGATCTTTTTAAAATATGATTTAATAGTATTACCTTTAATACTATAACTTAAAAATTGTTCATTTGATTTTTCCAAAACCAATCTTTGGTAAATTTTCGGGTTCAGTATTTTCGAAATATCTTCAAAATAATAATAATCATAATAAGTGCTGTATTGCACTTTGTTGTCTTTATATAATGTAAAATTTAATCCTAAATCGGCATTGGCTTTAATAATAATATCGCGTAAACTACCCCACGAATAATAGCTGTACGATTCCAAATATTTTGACACTTTTTGAGCATCATTATTTAAATAAAATTCATACATTTTTTGATTTTTTTCTTCAAAAGTAGATCTAAAATATAATCCAAGTATTATTAAAGGAATTATTGTTATCAATAAAAAGGTTGTTAAAAGTTCTGCCTGATAATTAAAACGTATTTTACCTTTTTTAAAATAAAGAATTGCGTAATAGATCAAAATTATTGTTAAAACAAATAATACATGAATTAAAAATATTTTAACAAAATCGTATAATCCCCAAGTTAAATTACTTATTTTTTGCCCAATTAATAAATTTTTATCATCACCATTAACGTTTGTTTTTGTAACATAAAACAGATAATTTTCACCATCTATATTTACAGTTCGCCAATAATCGTTTATACTTTGTTCGCTATTAATTAAATCAAATATTTCATTTTTAGTAGGATTAATTCGACCATGTTTTTCAACAATATTTCCGTTAATCAAAGTAAGAGCTTCATAATCCTCAAAATTAATATAATTTTGGTCTGTGGTTTTTATTTGCTGGCTAAAGTTTGGAATTTGCGCTGCATTGTACCCATATGGATTATATTTGATTGATATTCCGAAATATAAAGGTGATAAATTTTTTAATTTTACCAATCCCGAAATAATTATGTCATTACTATTGGGAATTGGATCATGTACAATTTGATAATCAACAATTGTATCATTCATCATCCAATTTTTGCTGTAACCGTAAGGAAATGAAAAATTAACACCATCAATATAACTTTTTAAGCTGTCCAAAAAATAGAATTCGGAAACAAGATTTTCGGTTTTAATATTACTTTTATTCCACAATTCGTAAGCATAATTTTTAAAATCAACATTTTGGTGATTTATAATATTGGGAAAATTTTGTGCTGCACTAGATAAGTTTGTTTTAATTAAAAATTCAATCCAGCTGTCATCTATTCTTGAATATTCAAGGCTTGCAATTTTTAAATTTTCTTTTTCTAATTTGGAGTTGACATAACCCATTTCAAATATCATTACAACTGAGCCGGCAAAAGCACATAATAATACAAATAATACCCTTTTATAATTTTTAAACCTCAATAAGTACACAAGGGTAAATAATAAAAATATTAATAATATTCTAACAAAAGTAGAAGATTGAGGGGTTTTTTGGATAAAATCGAAAACAAAACAGATGAAATGCACTGCAAAAAAAAGATATAACAAATTCTTTTTATTATTTTTTGAAAACTCAACATATTTTAGGATTAATAAAATTATTGTAACCAACAATAAAATAACTAAAAATCCAAGCATCAATATAATTCCAAGCATAAATATTGTTGTATAATTAGGAAATATATTAGTCTCTCGGAAATATTTTATTGAACTGTCAAAAAATAAACTATGTACTATAGCACCAAACGATCGATAAACAAAAAGAAATAAAACTAATGATAGGAAAAAGATACCGTTTTTAAACCATGCTTTTTTATTTAACGTATTTGATCCAGTTGTATATAATGCATTAAATAGTGGATAAATTATTATTAATACAAATAATACTGTAATAAATAAATCCAAAGGCGATTTAACAATCCCCCATAAAAAAGGAGACGAAAAATTAACCGGATTTAATAATTCAAATCGTAATACAATTCCAGGGAAATTTATTAGAAGAAAAAAATATCGTGTAACAATTAATCCTACTAATGTAATTGCAAACTTTATTTTTTTATTTTGAATTAATCTAACCCACTTAAATATAATCCAAATTAAGGTTAAATAAATTAATAACAATAAAATCAATCTGCATTGAACTAAATAACCTTTTATAATATCAATTCTGTTTTGAGAAGTAACTTTTGAAAAGGCTACAGATAATATAGGCTTATGAGATTGATTAATAACAGAAAAAGAAATTTTGTTTTTCCCATTATGGGTATAGACTTTTGTTGAATAATAAACGGCAAAATTTGTATTAAATTTTTCACTTAATCTGCCGGCAAGTGCATTATCGTATTCGTTAACATACTTTTCATCCGAAATTTTATAAAAAAGAAGGAAATAATTTTTGTTGTTTATTAAACACGAATCCAATTTAAATAAATAAATATTAGATTTATGCTTAATATATCCCGGATTAATATTAGATAAATTTTTGACTGAACTAAGAGTTGTATCAATAATGTTTTTCCAGGCTATCAACTCATAATTATTATCATAGATCTCAATGGATATTTTATCATTGTCAATTTTTTCTAGTTTATCAAATAATGCTCTTTTATTAATCAATGCATCTTGATCTGAAAAAATGGATTTTTTAATTTCCAAAATATCAACATTTTCAAATTTATTAATTTTTTTATCAATTAACTGCTGAGTGAATTCCTTAACCGCTCTAATTTCATTTTGACAAATGGAATTCCAATTGTTTTTGTAATATGAAGTTAATACGGGAGCAATTATGAAAGATAAGAAAAGAAGTAGAATAAAAATGATGCCTACAATATAATGAATCCCCTTTAACCTATTATTAATCTGAAGATTCATAATAATTAATTAATCATTATTTGAGAAATATACCACAACCCGGAAGAAGTTTTCAACGAGACAAAAATTCGGCACTCATATTTTGAACCATTAAAATTATATTTAACAATACCGGAAGCATTATAACTTAGTGTACTTTTTTTAATTTCATTAAATTTTATATCAGTTACTTTGTATTGTGAAAAATAATTTTCAAATATATAATAACTTTGGCTTGTAGTATAATATCCAATAGTTCCATTATTTAAGCTGATGTAACAATTATCGCTTAGATAGGATGAAAAAGAGCTGATAGAATTTTGAAGCATCCCTTTAACAATAGAATGCAAAACCTCCTGGGCATCTGAACCCCCATCGGATTTTGCATTCACAAAGTTTATTGCTGCAAAAAATAGAACAACAAGTATTATATATTTTTTATTTTTCATTATTTAAAATCTTATTTCAACTAAAATAATTAAAACTAATCAAATAATCATTAATTATTTTCAAAACCTTAAAACTTTTATACTGTCAGGAATATTTCTATTAACAATAACATTTCTTTTTAATTCTCTGTTTCCCTCTGCTGTTTGATAAGCCCAATCAAAGGTGATTCTTTCTCTTGTAATATTGGTTATTCTAACTTTAGCGTAATGATTATCCCAAGTCCAAATTACATAAGTGTGACCAATTTTTGCTTCGGTATATTTAATATTATCACCGGTTACAATAGGTACATATCCGCTTGTTGGTGCATACGAAATATCATATATATCTGTTGTAACACCCATATCTTGAATATCGGTATCTTCCCAAACATTTAAATAAAATTTTCCGCCGGTTGTGTAATTTTCAAAAAAGAAGTCTGCGTTATCACTGTCAAAAGGGACAACTAAATTATTTTGAAAATCATATCCCGAAGTTGATTCGAATAACAAATAATCGAATATGCTTTGATTAAAACCCTCAGGACGAGGTGTATCGAATACTTCGTCGTAACTTAATTCACTTTCATTATTAAACCTGTCATAGGCTGTTACAGCGTAATAATAAGTAACTCCGTTATTAACATCAGTATCAATAAAATTATTTTTTGTTGTGCTGCCAATAAATGTATAAGTACCATCATACGAATAACTATAATATACATTATAACCGGCAACATCGCGTTCGGTATTGTAATTCCAAAAAATGTCTACCCTATTATCTCCTGTTATTGTATACACATTTGTAGGAGCGGCAGGTGCTGTATAATCATTATTTGTCTCATTATCATTTATATCACATCCTGTAAAAAAAGATGCCAAAAAGAGACTAAACGCATAAAACAAATACTTTTTCATTTTTTCAATTCTCCTGTTTTACCCATATTTAACAAAATCTATACCAACAAGATAACACATTAATCCGTGTATTTATGCTGCTTTTTTAAAAAAAAGTGTTCACTAATTACTACAATAGTGAACACTTTTAGCTATACAAGATTAATCATTTTTCCATTATAGAACATTTTGTGTTTATTAATTACACCAATGGATTTTCCTGTCAACAACCTTTTATCGAATGGAGAATTTTTCGATTTAGATTTAAATTTACTAACCTCAACAGTCCATATTACATCAATATCTAAAATTGTAAAATTAGCAGGCTGACCTTCACAAATTTTTGGAATTTCGATATTTAATACTTTCCTTGGATTAATTGCAAATTTTTCAATTAACTGTTCAATTGATAATACTTTTTTATGAAATAATTCGCTTAACGCTAAACCGACAGCCGTTTCTAAACCCAATATTCCATTTGGTGCATATATAAATTCCATTTCTTTTTCTTCTATTGCGTGAGGTGCATGATCAGTTGCAATACAATCAATAGTACCATCTTTTAACGCTTCCAAAATCGCCTTTTGATCTTCTTTGCTTCGTAATGGCGGACTCATTTTATAATTTGTATCGTATGTTTTCAGGACTTCATCAGTCAGCGAAAAATGATGAGGTGTAACTTCGGCAGTAACATTAATTCCCTTCTTTTTAGCTGCTCTTACGTAATCTACTGCATTTTTTGTACTTATATGAGCAATATGTAATTTACCGCCTGTGTACTCAGCTAAAGCTATATCGCGCATTACAATAATATCTTCAGAGACTGAAGGTAACGGCGGAAGACCCAGCATTGTTGAAGTTATGCCTTCATTCATTGAGCCATCCAAAAGAGAACAATCTTCACAATGGTCAATTACAGGAATATTATTCATTAGGGCATATTCAAAGGCTGATTTTAGCATAGCCGCAGTTTTAATAACAGCACCATCATCTGATAAACCAACCACTCCTGCTTCAATTAATTCTAATATCGGCGATAAACTTTCACCTTTTCTTTCTTTTGTAACGGCTCCAATCGGGTATACATCAACTAATAAATCTTTACTTTTGTTTATAATAAAACTTACAACCTCTGCAGTATCAATTGCCGGGCTGGTATTTGGCATACAAGCTATTCCGGTAAAACCACCATTCATGGCAGCATCCGATCCTGATTTAATTGTCTCTTCATCCTCTCTTCCGGGTTCTCGTAAATGAACATGCATATCAAAAAAACCGGGAGTAATAATTTTATCTTCAAGTTCATATACTGTGGAAGTTTTGTAATCCTCTTCCTTAATTTCCCCAATTTTAGATATTATCCCGTCTATTAATAAAATATCAGTTTTGCAATAAATATTTTGGTCCGGATTTATAATTGTAACGTCTTTTAATATTATTTTCATTTCACACCTTTAATTCATTGTGCCTAATAAATAGAGAACCGCCATTCTGACGGCTACTCCATTAGTAACTTGTTGTAAAATAACCTGGTATGGTCCATCAGCTACTTCCGATGATATTTCAACACCTCTATTAATTGGACCAGGATGTAGAAGCAAAATATCTTTATTAAATTTTTCCAATCTTTCTTTTGTTATTCCATAATAATTATGATATTCACGTAATGTAGGTAATCCACCTCCGGCTTTACGTTCCAACTGAATACGCAGGATATTTAATACATCATTTTCTTTAATTGCTTCATCAATATTATTAAAAACCTTAACACCAAGCTCTTCTATATTACGCGGAATTAATGTTGAAGGACCGCATACCGAAACCTTGGCACCCATTGTTTGTAATCCATATATATTAGATAAAGCTACACGGCTATGTGAGATATCGCCAACAATACAAACTTTTAAGTTTTCTATTTTACCTAATTTTTCTCTTATTGAATACATATCTAATAATGCCTGAGTAGGATGTTCATGTAGACCATCTCCGGCATTAATAATATTCGAATTTGAAATTCTTGTTAAAAACTGAGGAACACCAGCCGATTCATGTCGAATAACTATCATATCAACTTTCATCGCTTCTATATTTCTAATAGTATCCTTAAACGTTTCTCCTTTTTTTGTACTGCTGTTTGAAGTTGCAAAATTAACTGCATCAGCAGAAAGTCGTTTTTCAGCTAATTCAAACGAAATTCTGGTACGGGTTGAGTTTTCGTAAAACAGATTAACAATCGTTTTTCCCTGCAAAGTAGGAACTCTTTTTATTGGTCTTTCAAGAACTTCTCTAAAAGTAACTGCTGTATCTAATATTAATTGAATATCTTCTTTTGGAGTATTATACAAACCCAAAAGATGTCTGCTTGATAATGCCATAATTACACCTTTTCTTTTGAAACATCTACTAAATTCACTGCATCTTCGCCATCAATTTCAATCATTTTAACACGAACTTCTTCATTTATTGATGTTGGTACATTAATACCTACAAAATCTGCCTTTATAGGTAATTCGCGATGACCCCTATCCACCAGAACACATAATTGCACTGTGGCAGGACGTCCTAAATCCATTATTGCATTTAAAGCCGATCTTACTGTTCTTCCGGTATATAAAACATCATCAATAAGTATTATATCCTTTTCATCAACATTAAATGTAATGTTTGTAACCGATACTTGAGGCTGCTTTAATCTCTTTCTAAAATCATCACGGTACAAAGTAACATCCAATACACCGTAACTTGGACTATAATTTTCAATTTCCTGAATTTTTTCTAATATTCTTTTTGCCAGGAACTCTCCTCTTGTACGCATACCTAATAGAACAATATTTTTTGAACCGCTATTTTTCTCCAAGATCTCATGAGCCAAACGCGTAACTGTTCTATTCAAACCTTTTTCGTCAATTAATTTAGCTTTTATTACCATAAACAAAAATACCCCATTGACATAAGTCGCTGGGGTCCTCCATATAATTTATATAATTTGATTTATTGTTCACCTTTTTTACCTCACGGATAAAATTAAAGGAAAATTGATAAAAAAAAAGGGTCACGAAAGTGACCCATTAGGGAAATTTATTTTACAACCTTAAATTCAATTCTTCTATTCATTGCTCTTCCGTCAGCAGTTTTGTTATCTGCCATTGGATTCTTTTCACCGTAACCAACAGTTGTTATTCTGTCACCTTTAACACCGCGAGCAATTAAATAATTTTTTACACTTTCAGCACGTTTTTCAGATAATGTTTGATTTGATTTTTCAGAACCAATATTATCTGTATAACCTTGAACTTCAACATTAAGTGCTGGATTTTGTAACATAACTAAAGCAGCATGGAATAATACAGGATAAGATTCAGCAGTAAATTTTGAACTGTTATTATCAAAATTCAATCCAACTAATACCCAAGTATCGTCTGTTGCATTATATCCGTAAGCTGAGTTATTAACTCCCCCTTCTTGTTTTACAGGAACTTCTTTAATTATTTCACGTGGAATATATTTTTTTACGATATTTTCAATTCTTTCATAATCAGTTGGTTCACATGGATTTTCAATTTTTAATCCTTCATAAAGCTGGCAAATTTTTGAAGGTTCGCCTTTATCAAAGAAATAGTTTACACCTATATCAAAAGTACCATAGGAATCAAACATTCCACCTAATATACCACCAGCAGGGGCTGCACCATATACGCCATCAAATTTTGTGTCAGCCATAGTTTGGAAATTTAATTCAGCAACAATGTTCCAATTTTCATCATATTTATATTCGGCACCAAAACCGAATGAAATAAAATGATCTATCTGGTTATCACCTATCGATTTTGCATCAGGTCCATTTTTGGGGGAAAACAACGATCCACCAAAACCGGCAGTAATGTAAGGAGATATTATTTCACAAGGAACAAAATAATACATCACGTCTAATTCACCGGTTAATGCTGTTGTTGATGCCGTAACTTTCTTTGAAGTTGGTAAACCAGCTGGCAAATAAAATCCTTCAAGATATAAATATCGAGCTGTACCTTTAATAGCTATGTGTTCAGAAAAATATCTTCTAATAGATACATGACCACCATAATTAATATTTGAAGTCCAATCTAAATTATGATTCATATATTTTGGATACGTAAATCCAAATCCTACTGACCATGCATCTTTTACAACTTGTGCGTCAACCGAGTAAGATAAAACTAATACAAAAAAAGCAATTATTGTAGTTATTCTTCGCATTTCTGCCTCTCTCTAATTAAATAAAATCTATATAAATTAAAACTAACTTTTTTTCCTCATATCAATATTAAAATTAAAACTTTTAAACTTAATTTGCAATATATATTTTAAAAATAAATAAATATTCTTATTTTTTTATTATATTAATATGAAATTTAACGTTAATACTGCCTAATATTAAAATGATAAAAAAAATTATATCGATAATGATTTTTAAAATAAAGTTTATAACAAACGAGGGTCGTTATTTTATAAACTATACTGTTGAAACGTTGTTTAATATAATACTTTTTTATAAACAAAAGCAAGTAACAACAATTGTATTATTTCGCCAGGTTTTGTTTACAGGTTTTGAAGCTTTATGGTTAGTTGCTTTAAGTGCTTTTCTTATTGGCAGTATGATAATTATTCAAGGCAATACACTTTTCCCCAATTTTGGGTCTTCTTCTCTATTATATGCAATTTTAATTTCTGTGGTTACTAGAGAGCTTGGGACTTTATTACCGGCATTAATGATAATTTCACGTTCAGGAACTGCTATCTCTACTGAAATTGGAAACATGATATTAAATGAGGAAGTAGATGCCCTGCTCAGTTTTGGCATATCTCCTTTTTCTTATTTAATTGTGCCCCGTGTTGTGGGTGTAGTTGTTTCAATGATTACGCTTAGTGTATATTTTAATATTTTTGCTTTTTTGGGTGGTGGAATTGTTGCCCAACTTTTTTATGATATTGGGTTTAATAATTTTTTTACTCGTATTTTTGCGGAAATGGAATTTAAAGATTTGACCATTAGTTTAATTAAATCTATATTTCTTGGTTTTTCAATAGCAATAATTTCTACTTTTCAGGGCTTTAGAGTATCAACCGCAATCACAGAGATACCACAGCGTACGACAAAAGCTGTTGTACAATCAATAAGCACAATAATAATAATTGATGTTATATTAACAATACTTTTTTATGCTTGATAATCAAAAAAATATTAAAATTATAAATTTGGATATTAGTTCTAATAATAATCCTGTTATTAGAAATCTCAGCTTTAATATTCCAATCTCAAGAACTACTCTCATTATTGGTGATGATGGCCATCTATTGAAACTATTGTTGAAATCAATCGGCGGCATAATAAACCCCGAAAAAGGAACTATACTTTTGGATGGGGAAAATATTTTTTCAACAGACGCAAATTTACTAAAAAAAACCAGACAAAAGACCTCGTTTGTATTTGAAAATGGCGGACTTTTGTCAAATTTATCCATTGAGGCAAATTTACTTTTACCTGTAAATTTTCATTTTCCAAATATAAGTTATGAAAAGAAAATGCAACGTATACATGCATATCTGGAGGAATTTGAATTGGAGGTTGATCTAAAAAAACGACCAGCGGATACAAGTATTGAAATCAACAAACAAATTGGTTTTATTAGGGCATTATTAACTGAACCGGAAGTTATTATATACGATGAACCATTACGTTTTACTAATTCTTTGGGGAAAAGAAATATTTTGAGAAAAATTTCGGATTTTAGAAATGAGAATCGTACACAAATAATTAAGAACAATTCCTCTTTTATTTTTTTTAAAAGAACAAACTGGATTATAGAAATAAAAGGAAATAAACTTTTGTTTGAAGGAACACCCGAAGAATATATAAATTCTTCTGTTGTACAAAATAAAAATTATTCACTTGAAGAAGGAATATAAATTGAAACTTCGAATTAAATATACAGGTTACTTTGTTTCTATTTTTATTTTAACTGCATTGTTTGCAGTTATTGTAACATTGGGAATCTTATCCGTTGACAAAAGATACTTTGCAAAAAAATATTCTTTTTATACTAAATTTGATGATGCCACTGGTTTATCAACTAGTACACCCATTATATTTAAGGGGTTTAAGATCGGTCAGGTTAAAAATTTTTCTCTTAATAGCTCAAATTTTGTTGATGCTGAATTGACAATATATTCTGAATTTAGAGACAAAATAGTTGCTAATTCTTTAGTTTTTAAGTCTGTGAATCCAATAACGTCTATAGGTTCCATTGAATTTATCTCAGGAGATAATCTTGACAATAAGCTACCGGTACACGGATTTATTACATCATTTGATTCGCGCCTTGGTAAGGAACTTGCTTTGACAAAAAATTTGCAAATAAAAAGCAGCGAAAAACTATCTTCAATTGTTGATAATATGAATGTCCTATTAAATTCATTTACTCAATATGATACTGTTAAAGGCGGGATATTATATAACACCCTAGTTAACACTTCAGAAATAACAAAATCGATGAAAGAGTTAATTGCTAAAACAAATAGATCAATGACAGTTTTAACAGGTGATGAGTATACGGAAGGACAATTAATAACCTCGTTTAAGAATTTTTCGCAAATAAATAAGGAGATGTCCTACACCTCACACCTAATGAACAATACTCTTATGTTAACCGATACTTTGTTAAGAGCTTATAAAAATCCTGAAGGGCTCATTCCCAAAATGCTTGATCCTGAAGGTAATAAAATTTTTAATCCGGCTATGCAAACGTTGAACAAGCTTGATGCACTGGTAGAAGAACATGTGAGGTTTGCTAATTTTTTAAACTCACAATCTACAGAATTTTCAATTATGCTGGCAAAAACTAATTTATTATTAACAGAATTAAGGAAAACCATTGAGGGATTAAACAATAATCCTTTAATAAAAGGCGGTATTCAAGAAGATAAAAAGAATGTTAATCCTCAAATTTTCGAACGTCCTAAAATATCAGAGTAATATCATGACAAATAAATATCTCACTATCACCTTAATTTTATTTAGTGCCCTATTATTATTTTCGTGTTCAACTTTATCAAAAAATTCCAAAGTGAATAATGAAAATTTTCAACAAGCTGAACTATTTACATCTATTGGACAATCGCAATTATATAAAAATCAAACCGACAAAGCCATAGAATCATTTTTATCGGCATATAATTACCTTTTGTTAACTGATTATACAAAAGAAAAAGTGAATTTAAGTTTGCTATTAGCTGGCACTTTTCTTTCTATAAAAGATACAACAAATTATTTCCGATGGTTAAACAGTGCTAAGATGTTATCATTAAATGATATAAATATATTTAATGACAAATTGGAGTTATTTAACTTAAAGCAATTGTTTAGTAATAAGAACTATGATCAGCTATTAACTGCTTACTCGTCTATTAATATTTCTGCCCTTTCCAATGAAGAGAATGCAGAAGCTTTAACCTATGTTTTATTATCTAAGTATTTTTTAAATAAAGATTATTCAAGTGAATTATCAAACTTGGAAGATCTTTTCCAAAAAATGACAAATTTATACATTGAAAATGACCTAAATAATCCTCATATTTTAAGTTATATTTCCTATAACTTGGGATTTATAAATTATAAGACAAATTTGTTTATAAATGCCTTGGATTACTTTAAAACATCATTAAAATATGATTATATTATTGAAAATTATGTAGGTGCGGCAGAAAATTTATTTAATATAGCCGATATTTATAAAAAACAAAATATTATTGATAAAGCATCTAATTGTTTTTTATTAAGTTCTGAAATTTATAAAACGCTAAAACTAGATTCCAGCTATTATAAAACAAGACTATCAGCTTTGGAATTATTGAACCAATCCGATAAAAGCATTGAAATTATCGAAGAAATTAAAAAGTTAAAAGAATTAATTAATAACAATTAAAATATTTTTAAAAATTCATTACAACAAGATAAGGTTAATATTATGAAAGTTAAGTACACGTTTTTTCTATTGTTGATGCTAATGTTATATATGCAAATTAATGCCCAAAACTGGAAAAAAATCGATTCGGTTTTTGCTCCATCCGGTGTTGGAGTATCTTCATTTAGCTGTCCTTTTGTTTTTGATTACGACAAAGATGGAGCAAATGATATATTTTTAGGAAGTACCGATTTACGGGTTAATTTTTATCGCTGTAAAACCGGTACATCACTACCGCCTGCTTTTAGTAAAAATGATATTTTATTAGATCAAATTTATGCTAATGGATACCAATACACTAATGCTTATTATCCTGTAATTGTGGATATTGATAACGATTTTATTGATGAATTAATAATTGGAGGTTATAATGGGCTTTTGTTATACAAAAATACCGGAGATTATAATAATCCTGAATGGGTTAAAATTGATTCAGTTTTTAGTTCTGTAAATAGTTTAATTGGTACAGATGCAAAGCCGGCATTTATTGATATTGACCAAGATGGCGATTTTGATTTATTTGTTGGTGTTGGTGAATCTTTAATGGGTGGTCCAACAGCTGGTATTACAATGGCTTTTCGTAATAACGGAACAGCAAATAAACCAAACTTTGAACAAGACAATACACTTGTTACAAACATAAACGATGCAGGATATAATTCGTATCCAACTTTTGCAGATTTAGATAATGATGGAGATTATGATTTATTAATTGGCCGGGACCTAGCCACTTTGGTTTATTATAAAAATAATGGTAATAATAAAATACCAAGCTGGGTTCAAAACGGTTCTGTTTTTTCAGGTGTAGAATCAACAACTTACTGGAAGGATCCTGTTTTGGCAGATTTGGATAAAGATGGTGACTTCGATCTATTATACGGAACAGCAGATGGTGATTTGTATTATTATCAAAATACCGGAACACCTACAGCTCCTGTATTTGCATACAAAAGTAATTATTTTAAAGTAATTAAAAATGATGGCGGCGGTGCTACTATTTCGACCGCTGATTTTGATAAAGATGGTGATATTGATTTTGTTAGCGGTTCATGGACCGGAAAATTTAATTATTATAAAAATACAGGTACTAAAAATGAGCCTGTTTTTGTTAAATCAACAGCCGGATTTACTAATCTTTCAGTAAGTTCATATTCATATCCTGTTTTTGTAGACATTGATAACGATAACGATTTTGATTTAGTATCAGGGGCATTAAACGGTAAGTTGGTTTGTTACATAAACAATAATGGTGTTTTTCAGGCAAATACAACATTGTTTGCCTCAATTAGCGTGGCGTATTTTAGTGCTCCTGCATTTGGCGATTTGGATAGTGATGGAGATCAGGATTTATTATTGTGTGCCGAAACAGCCACAGATGCCGGTTTTTATAAAAACAATAATGGTGTTTTTACATTAGATAATTCATTGATAAGAAACGTTAATATTCCAAATAATGGCCGTCCTTCATTTTCGGATATTGATAATGATGGCGATTTGGATTTAATAATTGGTAAAAGCTTTGGCGGAATTCTTTATTATAAAAATATTGGCACATCAACTTTACCTCAATGGGAATTAGATACAGAAATATTTGATGGTATTGAAGTAAAACAAAATGCCGCTCCCGATTTTGCTGATTTCGATAACGACACTAAAAAAGACTTACTTATTGCTGAATATGACGGTAATTTTACTTTTTATAAAAATTTATTTGCTACAACAGGTGTTGATGATAATAATGGACCAATAATTCCAACTAATATTACTATCACTAATTACCCAAATCCATTTAATCCTTCAACCACATTTCTATTTAATTTGATTGAAACAAGTAATGTAAAAATTACACTATTTAACTCAATAGGTCAAAAAATAGCAGATTTGACTAATGAAATATATCAAGCCGGGAATAATAAACTTCAATTTAACTCTCAAGTTTATAACATATCATCAGGTGTATATTTTTATAATTTTGAAGTTACGGGTATAAATAATTTAAGTAATAAAAATGTCATTTCAGGAAAGATTTTATTAATGAAGTAGTTTTATTAAACTGCCTTAAAAGTAACTAAATATTTTAAGGCAGTTTAATTTTAATCTAATTTAAGGTATCTGCAACAAAAGTATTTGACTTATTAATTCTAGAACTTTCACCACCAGGAACATCTTTAATATTAATTATATCGGTTAACACACTCCCGCAATCACTTGAATATGGTCTTGGATTTCCACCATAAATCGATTCGGAACAAAAATCATAATATACAACATTACCGTTGGCAGGCATTTTAAAGTCTTCCAAAGGTAAATCCATTTCTTCATAAACATCATGCATAAATATTGCCCAAATAGGCATTGCTGCTCTTGCACCTTGTCCGTAACTTCCCGTAAATGTAATACGTCTATCATCAAATCCAACCCAAACACCTGCTGCAATTTGCGGTGTGAAGCCCATAAACCAGGCATCAGCGTAATCATTTGTTGTACCTGTTTTACCTCCGGCAGGTCGTCTAAAATTGTACCTGGACCTTGCACCTGCACCGGTACCTTCATTAATACATGTGGCCAACATATCGGTTATTATATAAGCTGTTTCTTCACTTATTGCTTCTTCCGAAGAAGTGTTAAATTGTTCTAATAAAATACCGGATTTATCTTCTATTTTTAATATTGAAATCGGCTCAATATGTATTCCTTTGTTAGCAATGCTTGCATAAACTGTTGTTAATTCTAAAGGAGAAACTTCACCAGTACCTAATGATATTGCAGGAACTAAATCGAGCTTGCTTTTAATACCCAACCTGCGGGCATTTTTACCAATTTCACCTAAATGAGCATATCCTTCATATACCAAACGTGCAGCAATGATATTTTTGGAGTGTTTTAATCCCTCACGTAAAGTCATATAACCTCCCGCGTCACCTTCAAAGTTTCTAGGACTCCAGCCTTTATAATTAAATGGGGAGTTTAATATAGGATAAGCAGGATATAATCCATTATCTAACGCAGTTAGATATACAATCGGCTTAAATGATGAACCCGGCTGCCTTCTAATTTGAGTTGCATGATTTAAGCCTAAGCCGAATGAATAATCACGGCCTCCTACCATGGCTCTGATTTCACCTTTTTTTACATCAATAGCTACAAAACCAACTTCTATTGTTTTACCTAAACGTTTAATTGATTCAATATATTCCGGATTATGTTTATACTTCATCATAATCCTTTGTCGTTCTGCTTCATTATCCGCTTTCCGGTAATCTTCTCTTTCTTTAATATATTTTACTACAATTCCATTAAGAACTTCCGGATATTTTTCCCAGTTCCAAAATTTGTCAAATTCCGGTTGAAAAGTATTTAGATGTGTTTCTACTGCTTTGTTTGCAATTTTCTGCATTCTACTATCTAAAGTAGTGTAAATTGAAAGTCCATCCTCATATAAATCCAAATTATGTTCCTGCGTCCATACTTCCATTTGCTGCCTGATGTACTCAATAAAATGCGGAGCGAGTTCACTTTTGAACTTTCTTTTAATTCTTTCAACATTTACCTTAATTGGCATTAAGCGGTATTCACGATATTTTTTTTCTGAGATATAATCAGTCTCGTACAACCTTGATAAAATTAAATTTCTACGTTGTAATGCATTATTATACTTTCGGACCGGATCATAATTAACCGATGATTTTAATAATCCCACTAAAACAGCGGCTTCGGGAATGGTTAGCGCATCTGCATTTTTACTAAAATAAGTTTTTGCAGCCATTTCTATCCCATAAGCACCATTCCCAAAATATGACTGATTGAGATACATCTCTAAAATTTCATTTTTTGTATATTTTTTTTCAATTTGTACAGCGGTAATCCATTCTCTTACTTTTCTAACAACAGTTGCAAACGAAGATTCATTATAATCTTTTAAACCATAAATATTTTTTGCAAGCTGCTGTGTAATAGTACTAGCACCTTGTCTATTGCCAAAAGCCGTTTTTACCATAGCTTTTACAAATCTGTCAATATCAACGCCCCAATGACTATAAAATTTTGTATCTTCAGTAGCAACTAAAGCATTAATAACACTTCTATTAATCTTTTTTATACTAATTTTAATTCTATTTTCTCTAAAAAATTGGCCTATTAGTTCTCCGTCAATGCTATACACATTACTTGCAAGCATTGGTTTAGGGTTTTCCAGCTCTTCAACCGCTGGCAAACCTTGTATTACATATATCATAAAACAGGTAAACAGAACAAATAGAACAACCGCTATTGTAATTAATGGATTTCTAAATTTGCTGTTTACTTTTTTTGCTTTAACTTGTGCCATTGTATTACCAATCAATTATCTCAAAATTGTTTTCTTTAAACTTGCCAAAACAAGGTGCTTCCATCCATGAACCTAAATTAATATAAGATCCGGTTTTATATGTACAAAAATCACGTTTATGTGAATGACCGAAAATTACATAATCGGCACCTGAATCAATTTTCTTTTTTGCCGTTTCAAATAATCCGTCAATTTCACCATAATTTTTTTCTTTTGTAAAATTTCTGCTTTTTTTACTGGTATTTTTAGCCAACCAAACGCCAAAATCAGGATGAATTAATGAATATAAAAATTGAATCGTCTTATTACGCAATACCTTTTTTAGTATTTTGTATCCAGTATCCTTTTTAACAAGCCCGTCACCATGTCCTAAAAAAAAACGTTTATTATTTAAAGTAACTTCTAATTCATTATAAAACATATTCACATTAAGATATTCATTAAAAAAATTCTTGTGTAAAAAATCATGATTACCAATTAAATAATTAACTTCAATCCCATTTTTAGTTAATTCTTTAATAGTTGTAAACAATTCAAAATAACCTTTTTGAATTACGGTTCTATATTCAAACCAATAATCAAATAAGTCACCTAAAATAAAAAGTTTATCGGCATCTTTACTTATATGCTTTAATAAACCTATTAATTTTTGTTCTTTAATATTTTCAGCTTCTTTTCCGTCAAAACCTAAATGGATATCGGAAATAAAATAAATTGTTTTATTCACTACCAACAACAAAATTAATTAAACATTAATTATACAACTATTTTTACAAATTTTAAATACCAAATTTAAACCAAATTATAATTAAAACTATTTACGGAATTATTTGTTAAAATAACTAATTTATAAACTGAGTGAACTAATATTAATTAATAATTTTAAGTAATAAATTTTTTTCAGGATCTAAAATAACATCTTTAATTTTATCAATTCCTTTTATTGTCAAAATAGTATCTTTGCTGGAAATATAAAAGTCTCTAATTTCAGATGTTTTGTTATATTTTAATAATTTTACTTTCATTGGAAAATGATAAACAACGTCATTTTTATGTTGATTAATACTGATTAGTACATTAGAATTTTCATTTTTCCAAGTATATTTCAGTTTTATTTCACCTTTTCCTTTGTAGACCCATTGATAAAAGAAATAGTTCAAATTTTTATTGCTGGTTTTTTCGCAAATATATTTAAAATCTTCAGTTGAAGCATTTTTATATAAAAAGGCTGCATAATAGTTGCGTAAAGATTCAAAAAACAGCTTATCTCCTATTTCTCCTCTTAACATATGAAGTACCCAGGCTCCTTTGTTGTATTGAAGTCTGGAAAAAAGACTTGATGTGGGATTATACAAAGCGCTCTCATCAAAATTGGAAATAAATTTTCTCATTGTTGACTGAAGAGATTTAATCCCAAATTTTTGTTCGTTATAAAGCGCCTCCGAATATGTTGCAAATCCTTCATTAAGCCAAATATCTTTCCATGTCTTTAGCCCAACGGCATTACCCCACCATTGATGAGCTAATTCATGAATAAAAACTGATTCGTAAAAATTAGGAGAGTTAATTATATTTGAACTTACACCGGTTATCGTTTGATGTTCAATGGCACCATACGGCCAGGATATTTCTGCTATTCCATATTTTTCTTTTTTAAATGGATATTCACCAAACAGTTTAGAAAATATTTTAATTGCCTCTTTATGTGGCTGATAATTTTTATATTCATGTAATTTTTTATTATTGATAAGATAATAAAAAATAGGTATAGTATCATTATTGGTAACAATAACTTTATCCTCAAAACAATTGTATTCTGCGGAATAAATTGCCATTAAATAAGTAGATATGGGATATAATGTTGTATAATGATAAGTTTTTAAATTTCCCACAGCATTAGTATCTACAAGAATGCCATTTGAAACAGAAATAAAATTATTTTTGTTGGTTATTTCAACTTCAAATAAAGCTTTATCATCAGGTTTATCATTACATGGAATCCAAGTTGATGCAAATATCGGTTCATTAAGAGTATAAATTATTTGTTTATTATCTATTTTACCAAAAATAAATGATCCAAAGCCTTTTGCTTCAGGTTTACCTGTATATTTTATTTCAATTTTAAATGTATCAACCCCAATATTTTCAGTATTAATTATTAATTTATCGTTTTCATATTCGTAATTAACCAAATGGTTATTAAGCCTAATGAAATTAATATTAAATCCATCATTAAAATTTAAGACCAAGTGAGGAGTGACTGTGCGATTTATTGATCCATAGATTGAAATATATGAGTCAATTTCTTTTTTTTCATAAAATAATATAATCTTTAATAAATATTTTGAAACATTAATTTGATTTTGTTCATTTTTTATGTAATTTAAAAAATCGGAATCTATTACAATATTTAGTGAGGAAGTTCGAGTATTAAAATAATTAATAACATTTTTTAGTTTTGAAAAAAAATTTGACGAGTATAAATAAATTAAACTTACCAAGATAAACGTAAGAACTGTTAAAATATAATAATTATTTTTCTTGACTTTCATATAACTTATAAGTAAATATTTAGTGTTAAATTGATATTTTACTGCAAATAATTAATTAATAATTGAATACAAAATACTAAAATTATGAATATATAGCGAGGGAAAATGCAATTTACAGGTTCATCATTATTACGCGATACGTTGACTTTAATTTTAGCAGGTGGACAAGGCGAACGACTTCTTCCCTTAACTAAATTTAGGACAAAACCGTCTGTTCCATTTGGTGGCAAATATCGTATTATCGATTTTGCTTTATCTAATTGTTTAAATTCAGGCTTAAGGAAAATTTATGTGCTAACTCAATACAAATCGGATTCATTAAACCAGCATTTGTACGAGGCATGGAGTATTTTTAATCCCGAACTTGGTGAATTTATTTATTCGGTTCCGCCACAGCAAAAAGAAAGTAATAACTGGTATCTGGGCACAGCTAATGCAATTTTCCAAAATCTAAATTTTTTAGAGGCCGGAAAATATAAATGGGTTTTGATTTTATCCGGTGATCATATTTATAAAATGGACTATTTAAGAATGCTTCAAAATCATGTTGATAAAAAAGCCGACTTATCTATTGCATCTATGAATGTTCCCACCGATATTGCCAATAGATTTGGCGTTATTGAAATTGACGAAGATTATAAAGTTCTTTCATTTTTGGAAAAACCTTCTAATCCTCCTCAAATTCCGGATAGACCGGGAGAATCTTTTGTTAATATGGGTATTTATATCTTCAATGTTCAAACGCTTCATAATATTTTACGTCAAATGGAACGTGAGGGTGTTGAGAACAATGACTTTGGTAAAGATATTATTCCTTATATGATTAAAAACGGTTACGAAGTTGTAGCTTATAAATTTCAGGATGAGAATAAAAAAGAGCAGCCTTATTGGGTTGATGTAGGGACAATTGACAGTTATTATGCCGCAAGTATGGACTTAATAAGTGTTCATCCGGATTTTAATTTGTATGATAGCAACTGGCCTTTGCGAACACAGCAATTACAGTACCCGCCTGCTAAAACACTTTCGCATGAAGGTGAACGTGTTGGTAGAGTTCTTAATTCGTTAATTTCCGATGGTACTATTGTTTCCGGAGGTTTGGTTGAAAGATCAATTTTGGGATTTAATGTACGAATTAATAGTTACGCTTATGTTACTGATTCTATTATTATGGATAACGTTGTCATCAGCAGACATGCGCGCATTAGACGTGCCATTATTGATAAAAATGTTGTAATTCCTGAACATGAGGAAATTGGTTTTGATTCGGATACCGATAGAAAACGTTTTACTGTTTCCGAAACCGGTATTGTAGTAATACCTAAAAATTATATCTTTAAATAAGTTTTAATTTAGTTTTTAATAAAAGCTGTTATTACAAAGTATTTTTTGTTTAACAGCTTTTTTTAGTTTAAAAATCACAATACAGCCAAAACATACTTAAGTTATCATATTTAACAACAATCCGACTTATGCCAATAAGTGGATTGTTGCAATCTTTCTTTAATTCGATTAATATTTAATAATACTTCTAAATTTGACTTAAGTATAAAAAAACCCCGGCATAACCGGGGTTCTTCTAATACTTAATTCTTAAAACAACTATTTAAATATTTTCTGTCAATTTACGCAGTTCTGACGATTTACTGTAGAATTCTTCCAAAGTAAGTTCTTTCATATAAATCATACCATGCGCAGCACGAATTCGTGGACTTTTATTTTTAAGAAAATGATCTTTACCAAGACATTTTTTAATTGTTTGATATTGTTCCACTTGAATTTTTTGAGATAATCTGCAAAATGGACCATCTTGTTCCCAGCTTGGAAAACTTGCGGCTTTTTGCGATCCATAACTATACATAAAAGTATCATCAACAATAGAAAACGAATTAATACTAACCGGAATATAAATATTTGCTTCGGCAGGATGGAACCTATACCAAACGTTTCTATATCCCCATACTTTAATATTATTCACTCCTTCATTTTTTTGATAAAGTTTTAATGCTTCAGCAACTGCTTGAAGAACTTTATAATGCGTATCTGGTCCGCTTCCTTCAGGATCCAATGCAACCGTAACAATTGTAGGTTTTGTTTTTTTTAACAACTGATAAATTGGTAAAACATCCCTATTCATTTCGGGATTCTCTGTAAATATTTCACCTTGATAAAATCCAAGGCGTAAATGTTTAACCGAATCGGTATAAAATCCAAAATGGGCCCATAAAATTTCTTCTTCCCATTCGCGTAACATACCTTTTAATTTTTGTACATGCGGAATATCTTTTTTGCCCGGATATTGAGTTTTAAAATAATTTATTAATTCATCAATTCTATCTTTAAGATATGTAATGTTATCCTCTTCGTAAATTTCAATTAAATTACGCAGCAATCGGCGGGCATTGGCTTCTTTTCTCATTGTTCTGCTATGAGCAGCAATACCATCTAAAAACAAATTAATATCTCTATTTTTCCCTTCTTCAAAATTCGGGTCAAAATATTGCGTAGTATAACGATTTTTAAACTCTGCCGAATCTATCATTTCACGTAGTTCTTGCACTAACTCCAACATATACACATTTGTTACAGCAGTAAAACCGCTAGTCATTGTTACAAAATAATGTTTATTGTTTGGATTACGAACTAAATGAGTAATATAAGGCATATAGCCAAGCATAATATCATCATGATGTGGGGCTGTATGTAAAATAACTTGATTATCAACATTTTCCATTCCTTTTTGGAATCTTTCCAAAACAGAATCTCTTATGTTTTTATTTATTTCGGCAGGAGATAATCCCGTTTTTTCTAAAACTAAATTTCCAAACTTGTTCGATTTGTAATCTTCTTCGGTCAAATTTAACAATTCTTTATTCTTTTCAATCATTAAGTTAATTACAATTCTTTCCAACGAAGATTGGGATATAGTTTCCTCATTTTCGACATCAACAAATCTTCTTTCCATTAAGCGTAATGCTGCACCATTAGTTAAATAAAACCTTCCGTATTTTAAGTTTTGTAATACAGTTGCAGGATATTTATTTGTTAATGAGCTTTCAATTGAATCCCTTACTATATTTGCCTTAGCATCACCGGCAGCAATAATAATTGCTGTTGCTTCAGGATTATATGTAATTGTATTTAGCCCAATAGTAATTACAAGTCTTTTCCTAGCAATTTCAATACCGCCTAAGTCACCAGCGGCAGCAGCTTGAGTTTCGTAATTGGTGGAAATTAATCTTGTTGTTGAAAAATGGTCGCTACCCTGTACGTTAAATCCTATATGCCCATCAGGTCCAATACCTCCCAAAAAGAATCCAATACCACCCATTTCTCTTATTTTCTTTTCATAATCCGAACAAAATTGATCGACCAAATCGATAGTTTGTTTTTGTAAACGTTCAGTTCTGTTGCTGGCCCAACGTGTACGTAATCCTAAATCAACAACTTTATCGGGGAAAATCTCATTTAATGGTAAATTTTCAGCTGTTGGAATTTCATTAATATTCATAAATAATGCTTTTTTAGGATCTAAACCCCAATTATTAAAGTAATATTTTTGAATATAATAATAAAAACTGTTATGCTGAAACGAATCTATTGGATAAAACTCGTCAATTTGAACAAATTTCAAACTAAATAAATCAGGTTTTATTGTAGGATCAATTCCAACTTCAATTAATTCAGTCTGTACTTTTACATCTTCCCAGTTTTTTATATAATAACTTACCCATCTAATAAAATGTTCAGGTGTTTTTCCTGTTGGCAAAGATACAACACCACCCGGATTTTCCTGAACCCACTCTACAAATCTTTGAGCAGTTAATTTTCCCAATTCCGGAAAACTACTAACCTGTATTATTGCTAATTTTTCCACCGGAGCGTAAATCAATTCTTTTTTTGATTTTTCTAAATAATATTGTTCTACTTTAGATAACATAATAACACCTTCATAAAAATATTTTAAAGTTAATATGTAAAAATAACAAATTATTAATAAATTTGCTGTGCTATATTAATTAACTATTGTTTAAATACATAATACTTCAATGATAAAACTAGTTTTTACTTGCGAACATTATTCAAATCAAATTCCGGACGAATTTTTGTATTTGTTTAATGACAATATCAAAATTCTTGATACTCACAGAGCTTATGATTTTGGTGCTGCTGATATTTTTGAAAACTTTATTAAAAATAATGAATCACTACACTTTAATGGAAATTTTTCGAGATTAATAATTGATCTAAATAGGCAGCTAAAAAGTAAAACTTTATTCTCGGAGTTTACGTCACTTTTGCCAAAAAAAATAAAAAAGGATATAATTGATAATTACTATTTACCATACAGGCAAAACGCCTTTGATAAAATTGTTAATTTAGAAAATGGCCAAGATAAAATAATTCATATCTCGGTACATTCTTTTACTCCAATATTTAACAATATTGTTAGAAAAGCAGATATTGGTTTATTATATGATCCTAAAAGCAAATTTGAGACTGAATTTATACGCAATTGGAAAAACGAAATAAATAATATAAATAAAAACATTAATGTAATGTTTAATAATCCATACCAAGGTTATCAGGATGGTTTTACAACAACTTTACGGAATAAACTAGGAAAGGAGTATTATGCCGGAATTGAACTAGAGGTAAATCAAAGATTGCTTTTTGATAAAACGGAAAGAGAAATATTAACCAACGAATTGAGTGATTCATTTTTTAATTTATTAAATGCAAACAAGTATTAAAGTTTGCATTTAATCCTTTTTTTTAAAATTATTTTATGTAACGTCAAATAGCTGGAAATCGACATAATCTATTGGTAATTTAAAATAAAAAAGCCGAACAACACAACTACACATGCCGTTACTGACCGCTGCTTCCTTCCGGACCTCACGGAGTTGGGCAACAAACATGTTAGAGTGCGTTCGGCAAACTTTTAAAAAACGTTTACAAATATATAAAATTTTTGTGGTTAATAAAAGATATTTTTATTAATTATTATAAATGTCCCCATTTTAATTAATAATACTAAAAATGATATTGATACCTGTTTTTCAATACAGATTATTAGTAACTATAAGTTTTGATTGCCAATAAATTTTAGTGCTTTACTCTGATTTTGCCAAGTAACAGCTCTTGTACATTTCCTTCAACTCTATAAGAAACAATCATAAGGTAAGGAGCTAAAAACATTGTTCCCAAAACAAGCCCCAGCAGACCCAAAACCAATCCAGTTAACGAAAAATTGTGGCGCCATGATATCCAAAATCCGGAAATTATTAATAAGCACATAAAATCAAAATTGAATTGACCCGGCCAGGTTATAGCCCACAGATCTCCAAAAAAAACGGGAAGGAGATTTAAACCATAATTATTAATGACCATTCCGGTATAAATGCAAATACCAATAATAAAAAGCGAAAGTAATATTCTGAACTTTACCATTATTTTACTCCAAATAAAATTTCAAATTGTAATAGTTAAGTTCATAATAAATGTAATAATATTTTAGACGTTACCGTTTAAAAATGAGTTTTTTTTCGTTATTTTTAAATTCTTCCGATATTGTTTGAAAATCACTTATAAAGTTAAGTAACCACTCATACGTTAATGATTCTTCTGTTATCTGCAAATAAAAGTTATCAAGGCTAAGCTTCAAAACTAATTTGGCTAGTGATTGGTTATTTCTTAATCCAAGCATTTCAGCCCAAATTTCCAGCACTGAATCACCAACAATATCATTTATTTTTTCATAACAATTCCTAAATTGAATATTATTGCTTTGGATTCTTAATTGACGGCTAAAAAGTAAATCCTCCTTAAATTCTATCAGTGCATTAATTAAGTCGGGTATTATTTGTTTGCATTGTCTTTCTCTTTCAGCAATAATTTTAGCTCTTTCAATGTGATAATTCAGTAGGTGTTCAAGAAAAACTTCAAGATCAGCAAAGTGATGGTAAAAAGATGATTTATTTTTTTTAACTTCTCGTGCCATAACTTCAATTTTTAGTCCGTTTATCCCCTGTTTCCAAAACAAGTTATATCCTGCTAAAATCCATGGAAGTTTTATATCTTGCTTAATCATAATATAAAATAGATCCTATCTTAAATTATTAAAAAAATACTTCATTGTTCTATTGACACATTCAAATAATAATATTGTTCAATTAAAATAGTCCAATAAATTTTATAAACAAGCAACGCTGAAATTCCGATTAAAAAATTATTGCTTTGTATTTAGTAAACTTCCAGTTTTCGAGTTCCATTTTAAAATCATTTATTGTCATAATGTACCAAGTGAAAGATGAGGTTCGGATTGCTTGGTATTTAACTTTTAAAAAGTTACGAGTTTTTTGTGAGTGCAATTTTGATTATCAACATAAAAGATACACTAATTACGCTCTAAATTTTTCTTGTGTTGGTAACCTGTTAAGAATTAAACTTAAAATTGTTAGTTATCAAGTTTTAAAAGACTGTTCTCTGTGAGAAGTTTATATCTTCGGATTAATATGTACCCGGGAGGGGACTCGAACCCCTACTGACTTACGTCAATTAGACCCTGAACCTAACGCGTCTACCAATTCCGCCACCCGGGCAAATTAGAGTTACAAATTTAGGAAAATATTTATTCTATTCCAATTATATTTTTATAAACATTTTGATCAATCATTTGGCAAATTATTCCTAATTACTAATTTTAAATAACAAATTTGTGATTAGTAGATAATTTTATTATTGGATTATAATAATACTTATAGGTATTTTACAAATGAAAAATGATTTTTTAATGATGGAGTTGATATGAATAGAATTTTGTTTTGTTTATTTATTTTATTGGTTTGTTCAACTGCAAATAATATTGCACAGATCACTAAACACAAAGGGAAATATGTTAATAATAAAAATGAATTTTGGGATGTTATTGTAAAAGAAACTAATTCTTTTAAAAGGCCGGATTCCACGGCTGTTTTATCGTTTAAAATGGATTTTACAGGTTTGGATTTACCTAAATTAAAATCCGAATTTAAATATTATTGGCACGTTGACCCTATTAATTATCCCCAAGCGGTTACAGGTACATGCTGGATTTTTTCTGCAACCTCCTATTTTGAAAGTGAGATTTACCGATTACAAAAAAAAGAGATAAAACTTTCGGAAATATATAGCGCTTATTGGGAATATGTTGAAAAAGCAAAAAGATATGTACAAGAAAGAGGAAATTCACAGTTTGGTCAAGGGAGTGAATTTAATGCTGTTGAACATATATGGTCAAAATATGGTGTTGTTCCTTTAGAGGCATACAAAGGTTTGTTACCCGGACAAAAATTTCACGATCACAAACAAATGTTTAAGGAAATGACATCGTTTTTAGAGTCGTTAAAGGCAACAAACAATTGGAATGAAGATTTTGCTGTTTCAACAATTAAAGCTATACTAAATCATTATCTTACTACCCCGCCTGAAAGATTTACCTATGAAGGTAAAATTTATACTCCTAAAGAATTTTTTAATGACGTATGCAGAATAAATTTTGATAATTATATATCAGTACTTTCAACTTTAGAAGACCCTTTTTATAAAAAGATTAAGTTTAACGCAGATGATAATTGGTGGTTTAGTAAAGATTATTATAATCTTCCACTTGATGTATTTATGAATGTTGTTAAAGATGCTATTCGAAACGGTTATACATTAGCTATTGGCGGCGATATAAGCGAAGCCGGTTATGAAAGTTATGCAAAAGTTGCCATGGTTCCTTCGTTTGATATTCCTTCGGAATATATTGACCAATATGCCCGTCAATTTCGTATTGCCAACGAAACAACAGTTGATGACCACGATATACATTTAGTAGGTTATTTACAAAAAGATGGCAAAGATTGGTATTTAATAAAAGATTCGGCTGCCGATTCGCGCAATGTGGATGATAAAGGTTATTATTATTATTCCGAGGATTTTGTAAAACTTAAAATACTTGGTTATATGGTGCATAAAGATATTTTCAAAAAAATAGTTAAAGAATATAAAGATTGATATATATTTTAATAAATCTTTTTGTATTTATCCCCTTCCCGTAAAACATGAAGGGGTTTTTTATTCTCATCTCTTCAAGGACCGCTTATACTTCTATTATAGAGCTGATTTGCTTAATATTAAGTTGAATTACTTAATTACAATATTTATTGTATTTAGATAACATTATTTTATGTGTGTTACTCCCATATTAAAATATTTATTATTATAATCATTCCAATTAACAATTTATTTAATTTTATATTGGATAATAATAATACTAATAACTATTTTACAATTGTAAAATGATTTAATAATATGTGGAGTTAATATGAAAAAAAATATTCTTTATTTTTTAATTTTAATAACCTGTTCAAGTATAATTAATATTGCACAAGTTTCAAAAGATAAAGGGAAATATGTTGATTATAGAAATGAATTTTGGGATGTTATTGTAAAAGAAGCGGATTCATTTAAACATATAGATACAACTGCCAAGCTTTCTTTTAAAGTAGATTTTACAGGTATGGATTTGCCAAAGGCAAAATCGGAATTTAAATATTTTTGGCATTTTGATCCTATTCAATATCCACAGGCACGTACCGGTACCTGCTGGTCATTTTCAACTACTTCATTTTATGAATCTGAAATCTATAGAATTCATAAAAAAGAAATTAAACTTTCAGAAATATATACGGCTTATTGGGAGTATGTTGAAAAAGCAAGGAGATATATTCAGGAAAGAGGAAATTCCCATTTTGCAGAAGGAAGTGAATCTAATGCTTTAGTAAGAATATGGTCAAAATACGGAGTTGTTCCATTAGAAGAATATACCGGGTTGCTTAAGGGCCAAAAATTTCACGACCATGAACAGATGGCAGCAGAAATGACTGCTTTTTTGGAATCATTAAAAGAGACAAACAACTGGAATGAAGAGTTTGGACTTTCAACAATTAAATCTATCTTAAACCATTATCTTGGTACACCTCCCGAAAAGTTTAATTATGAAGGAAAAACTTATACACCAAAAGAATTTTTTGACAATGTTTGTAAAATTAATTTTAATGACTATGTTGAAATTCTTTCCACTTTAGAAGATTCTTTTTATCAGAAATGCGAACTTAATGTACCCGACAATTGGTGGCATAGCAAAGATTATTACAACATTCCTCTTGATGTATTTATGAATGTAATTCACCAGGCTATTCGTGAAGGTTACACTTTAGCAATTGGCGGTGATGTTAGTGAAGCAGGATTAGAAAGCCATGCAAAAGTAGGAATAATCCCCTCTTTTGATATTCCGTCTGAATATATTGATCAGTATGCGCGCCAATTTCGTATTGCCAACGGTACTACCGAAGATGATCACGGTATACATTTGGTTGGTTATTTAGAAAAAAATGGCAAAGACTGGTACCTTATTAAAGATTCTGGTTCCGGTTCTAGAAATGTTGCCGATAAAGGATATTATTATTATTCCGAAGATTTTGTAAAATTAAAAATGCTTGGATATACTGTTCACAAAGACATCTTTAGAAAAATAGTTAAAGAATATAAAGAGTAAATTAATCATTATATTTTACTAAATATTTGACCTCTTGTTATGTATTGGTTTGTCATTAGAACTAAATACATTTTGAGAGGTTTTTTATTAATTATAAAATTAGCAGCTCTTTAATTTATTGAAAGAATTATGTATTTACCTTGTAGTGCGAAATTCATATCGCAAACTTTGTTTTTCTCACGAGCTGAATGGGTTGTGTGAAAATTGGGGAATAATAAGTCTAAAGGTGGCACGGCTCTGCCGTGCTGGTAGTTGGTGGGGTTACGCGTTATTACGAACATTGCACTTCTCCGAAGTGCTTTTAAAGGAATAATTATGCTATAACTTGTTTTTTTTCAATAAGTTATAAGTTTTATATAACACCTGCATTTATGCCGGTGACAAGAGTAAGCTAAAATTGGGTTTTAACCCAAGCATAATAAAAGTGGACGACAATGAAAAATTAACAAAAAACGTGTCATTCCCCAATTTTCACACAGGCTGTGAAGCTCGTTCTAAAATTAAAACACTTCGAAATGATTTGATAAAGATTTTTTAGGCTCCAGATATCTTGCAGTGCGAGATTTATCTCGCAGAATATGACAAAATTTATGTGGATATAATAAAAAAAAACCGCAGTTGATTTGATTTCAACTACGGTTTTATGTAAATACTTTGTTTAATTAAAAATTCAAAATTAAGAATTCAAAATTATTTTCTATTTTGCAAGAATCATTTTTCTAACAGAATTAAAGTTATCCGATTGAATCTGGTAAAAATAAATACCACTTGTTAAACCAGCAGCATTAAACACTACTGAATGATAACCGGCTTCTTTTACACCGTCAAATAAAGTAGCCATACTTTGACCAAGCATATTATAAACAACTAATTTTATTTTTGAAGTTTGTGGTAATGTAAAATTAATTGTGGTACTTGGATTAAATGGATTAGGATAATTTTGAGTTAATTCAAAATTTGCAGGTGTACCAACATTTACATTAACAACTTGTGAATATTCAAATGAGCCATCATTATCTATTTGTTTTAATCTGTAGGAATAGATTCCATTACCATTTAAATTACCATCAACAAAAGAATAATTTGAAATTTCCGTACTGTTTCCGTTACCTGCAATAAAGCCAATTTTTTCCCATGATTGGTTATCAGCTTTTCTTTCAATTTCAAAACCTTGATTGTTGGTTTCGGTTGCAGTCTGCCATACTAAAGAAACAGCATTGTTGTTAACTGCTGCATTAAAACTTACTAATTCAACAGGAACCGGGGCTGCTACTGAATCAATAACACCAACTTCTCTGCGTAATAATGTAGTAGTATTTGTAGCTCCCCAAATACCGGTTGCTGACGGTGTAAATGCAAACAATGTATTATCGGCATTACGAGCTTCAATTCGTCTTACACCGTTAGGGTTATTTGCACCAATTGGAATAACAGCCGGATAATCGCCAATCATGCTTGTACCTGCTTGCAAATAAACATCGTTTATTGATGTAGGTAAATCTGCTTGAGTTGCATTTGTAGCAGTAGCTGTTCTAATTTGATATACAAATAACGGATCACCTGTACCTTCAACATTATCAAATAATAAAACATATTTACCGGAAGTAGAATAAGATGCAGTTCCCTTTATAAAACAACCATCATCAGTTGTAGCGGCTGTTCTTTCTACCGAAGCAATATCTAAAGCAGTTAAAACTTTTGTACCTAAAAATACAGGTGCTGCAGGCATTGTTCCACCTGTAGCAATAAGACCTATACGTACATTATGTTGCATACCTGCGTCAAATCTGGTTCCATTCCCTGTTGGTTGGAAATAAAACCATACCGGAGCACTGCTGCCTGTTGCATCTGTTGTAAAAGCATTTGTCACTTTTGAACCAGAAAAGGCAGTTCCGTCCCAGATATTTCCTGCACCATAAGATGTTGCAGCATCTGTTAATAATCCTAATTGAAATTTAACATCATAAGCTGTACTGGGAGTTAATCCGTCAAATTTTAAACAGATTGCTATTGGTGTACGACCTGTATTTGCAGCAGCAGCTGATTTACTTCCAAAATACTTTGGAACAACTAATTCTGTCATAGTTTGCGAAAAGATTTCAGTTACACTTAATAACATTAAAACCGAAATAAATAAGTAAGCAAGTTTTTTCATTTTTCACCTTATTTTAAGTTAAATATTTGTTTTAAAATAAGATATTTTTATTAATAATGCTATTAATTTTTTGTTAATTATGGGCAAATATTTAGTATGGTACATTTGCGCCAATTAACATTTGGGGGGTATCTAATCCCCATTTATCTTTAAATATCAATATATTAGTGTAATTTTTTTTGGCTATAGTGGATAGATTTGTTTTTAGGAATGGCATTTATACATTAAACCAATACCTATTTAATACCCACAAATATTTGCAATTACTAACCGTAACTCCGCTTTATTTAGGCACAATATATTACCAAAGAAAAATATTTAATCTATAAATGTACCGCTAATTTTGAAGCAGAGATTATTATTTTCCGAATTCCTTTGTTAATATTTTGCATTAGTAAATTTAATTGTATTTATTAAATTCTATTAATAATATTACTTTAAAATCAGGCCTAAAGGCCGAGTTGAGCAGTTGTTATCCCCACGCCCTAAACGACGTGGTTATTTAAAATCCTTATAACTTATTATAAATAATGCGATAATGTTATTATATCTCCCCGTTTAAATAACCCCAGCATTCATGCTGGGGGCTGGCGAAATAGATATAACGGGCTTTAGCCCTGATTCTTTTCCTCACTTTTTGGCTTAGGTGATGAACAATATTAAACTATTATTTTTTATAGCAAAATCTTTGGTTATCAAATATTTTGTGTGTTTTTATTATATATCAACGATAATGTGGTATTTCTTGATTATGACAAAGAGTATTAATTTTCTAACATCTATTTGGTATGTAGAAAAATCCCGTGCCTATATATGCACATAATTTAATATTACAATTGACTTGTAAACCGTTAAATCATAATATATTAAAAGTATTTTTTGTGCCTAATTATCGGAAGTTACGGTTACTAAACTTAAATTTAAGCCGAATTTTAAAATAAAAAAACCGCAGTAAAAATCACCGCGGTTTTTAATTCATAATTTATAATTATTTTACAAGCATCATTTTCTTTGTTGAAGTAAAATTACCTGCTTCTAATTTAAAGAAATACATACCTGATGCATTGTTTGAAGCATTCCAATTAACACTATGATTACCAGCTTCCATACTGCCATTAACTAATGTAGAAACTACTTCACCAAGTGAATTGTAAACACTTAATTTTACATTTGAAGTTGTAGGAAGAGCAAATTTAATTGTTGTGCTTGGGTTAAATGGGTTTGGATAGTTTTGCAATAAAGCAAATTCTGTAGGAACGCTAACACTAACTTCAGCTACATTTGAATATTCACAAGAACCATCAAAATCAACTTGTTTTAGTCTGTAATAATATTTACCTGAATTAACAGAATTATCAGTATATGAATATACGTTTCTTTCAGTTGTTGTACCATTACCTTTTACAAAAGAAACGGCAGCAAAATTTTCATTATCTAAACTTCTTTCAATTGAAAAACCTGAGTTGTTAGTTTCTGTAGCAGTAGCCCAATCTAAAACAACTTTGTTATCTAATGAACGAGCAGCAAATGAAGTTAATTCAACAGGAACATTACCTGAATTTATTTCAACTAAATCAAGGAAAAATGAAGCACCGTCAGCAGATATATTTCCAACATATTCCTGGAAAGCAATATAAACACTTTGACCAGCATAAGCTGATAAACTAATTGTATAATTTACCCAACCGGAATCAGCAACTGCAAAGTCATAATTCTGTAAATCTGTAAAACTTGCCATTGTGTTTGTTGTTGTTGATATTTTAATTTTAACATGGTCAATATAAGTTCCAAATTTTCTCATCCAAAATTTTAATTGTGCAGTTGACTGCAAATTTGTAATTTGTGGAGTAACTAACCATTGATCACAACTTGATGCGCCACCGGTATTATAATTAACAAAGACCATTTTGCTTCCGCCTAATCCATTAGTAACCGGATCTGCTGAACCACCTTGAAAACCAGGTACTGGAGTTAAACCAGCAGATACTTGATACCAACCTGAACCACCATCCGGGTTATATTTTACCCAGCCGGCAGGTGGAAAAGTTGCACCTTCAAAAGATTCGGTAAGATCAAGTAATGTCTCTTCTAATTGTGGACCATAAACAACTGCATGATTATCAGCAGGGTTTTTAGTTGGGAAAGTTTTTTCTTGCGCAAATATTAATGCACTAACTGAAAACAAAACAGCAAAAACGTACAACGCTTTTTTCATAAAGCATCTCCTATTTAATGAATATGTGTATAATTATACAAGTAATTAGCTATTACAAAAATAAATTATAAAAATATTTAATAAGAATCAATACAATATTTTGGTTTTAATTGTTTTTTCTAAATATTATCAAGCAATAAAAATTCCCTATTTTGACTATTGTTTTTATTGTCTAAATTTTTTCCTGTAAAAGTACATTCATTAATTAAAGGACAGTTAACACACACCGGATTTGTAGGCCGACACACGTTTCTACCTAATTTTATTAGATTTGTATGAAATTGATGTGCAATATTTTGTGGTAAGTTCTTATTAAGTTCATAAAATGATTCCTCGGGATTTTTAGTATTAACTATTTGTAATCTATTCACAACCCTATGAACATGAGTATCAACAGGACAAACATTACGTAACAAGGAGAATAATAATACACAGGAGGCTGTCTTAATACCAATCCCCTTTTGTGTGGTCAATATTTCAACTATTTCATCATTATTTAAGTTTCTTAAATAATCTAAACTTACTTTTTTATTAGTTTCATATAAGTAATTTAATATGTTTTTAATTGCCTTTGTCTTTTGATTGCTGAGTCCGGCCGGTTTAATTAATTCAGCTATTTCACTATCCGGTATTTCAAGTATTTCATCCCATTTGCCAAAAGTACTTTTTAAATTATTATAAGCTTTATACGAATTACCATCGTTAGTGTTTTGAGAAAGTATTGTTGCAATTAATAAATCAAGCGGATCAGGAGGTATTAATGCTCTTTCCGGGATTCCGTATTTAGCCAGTAGCAAATCGTTAATTTTAATAATCAAAGCTTCTATTTCATTCATAATATTTTGTTGTTTTTGTTATTGTATCAGTAAACAAATATAACCAATTATCAAAACATAATCCCAAATTAGTCATCGATAAATATGAATAGGGAATAATATGTGTAATTTTGGGGGGATGAATAAACGGAATAGCAGATATTTACTAGTATCAGTCACGCATGGTGGGAGCGAAATGTAAATTGATTTAATACACCCAACATTCTTCAGGTTACAAAAAAAGCCCTTCCAAAAACAAGAAGGGCTTTTAACAAATAGATTTTATAAGAATCTTTTTTTAGAAGGATAATCCTAAATCGAAAAATTGAACATTTTCCAATCTTCCATAATCAGCATAACCGTAGTTAACAATAATCTTAAAACTATCATTCAATTTGTATTTAAGACCACCGCCAAAAGTTAAACCTTCTTCGCTATTGGCTTTAAATAAAGATTTATAACCAACACGAACAAAAAAAGTTTCGTCATAAGCAAATTCTAAACCAGTATTAACATATTCACTGTTATCATTTGGATGAACTGCATCTAAAGCACCAGTAGCACGGATAAAACGGTTATTTACTATATCCATAGCAAGACCGATTTTAAATGTTAAAGGTAAAGGATACGAATTCATATCATAAACAGCAGGAATATTATTTGGACCGGTATTATCATTATTATTAGGATCAGTGTTAAACTGTATATCACGACCATCTAACTGCATATCGCTGCCAAAATTTGTAATAGCGGCACCAATTGTTAAATCGTTAAATGGAGTGCGATATAAAGTACCAATATCAACACCAAAACCCGATGCACTCATATCCCAAATTGCTTCGCGGATATATTTAAATTGAGCACCAATAGAAAATCTATCGGTAAGCGCTTTAGCAAAACCTAAACCAATTGCTATAGAACTTGCATCCCATGTTCTGCCGTCTCCTTCAGGATAAGCTTCTGTTCTAACTATATCTTCGGGAACAGAAAAAGAAGAAAAGGTAACAAACAAAACACCCATATTATCTAAATTTACGGCACCGGCAGCATAATCATAACTCATATCGGCAAACCAATTTGCATGATTAAATGCTACTTCTGCGTTACTTTTCATTGTGGCAATTCCAGCAGGGTTGTAATAAACCGAATAAATATCATCAGGAACTCCGGTAAATGCTCCACCCATACCAATAGAGCGGGCACCGGCGCCAAGTTTCAAAAACTGCCCGGACGTTGTACCTACTTGAGTAGTACCATCAGACTTTTGAGCTTTAATATTCAAGCTCAAACAGAAGGTCAACAACAAGAGCAAACTAAATATTTTTTTATACATAAAATTTCTCCAACTATTTTTCACTTCAAAACAGATTATTTAATTACTGCAAATCTACCGATACGCTCGCCAATTCCGGGAGCATCTACATGAAATACATATACACCGTATGATATTTTTTGACCTTCGGCTGATAATAAATCCCAAGGAGCCATACTTGTCATATCGTCTTTTTCTATTGTTTTAACTAAATCACCTGCAATAGTAAATATTCGTATAGTACATTTCATAGGAAGATTTCTGAACTGAATAACACGTTCACCTCTTTTATTGCTTGTTCTTCCCGGTTCTTCATATAAACTGTATGCTACATAAGGATTTGGTACAACATATATTTTATTTAAATCAGGATTTGTTGCTTCTTTATCAAATTTAGCAGAAGAAGTAGTAAATGAATAATTATCACCTGCTATAAATGGTTTTGTTGTTCTAACTGTATAAATATCACCCGATTTTGGCAACTTTGGAGTAACATTTGAATCGGTAGGTAATTTAAATGTTAAGAAATAAGAAACTGTTGAACCGACTGGATTCTGTGGTCGTAAAACAATACCTTCTCCCCAATCCCATCTATCGTTGTTTTTAGTTGCGGTAAAAGGCTCACTCATAATTACGTCAGCTGTATCGTTATCAGTTACATTATAAATAACAAAAGGACAAGATAAGCTTTTATGACCGGTTCCACTTTGTGGAGCTTGTGCTTTCATACCAACGTTAGCCCAAGAACCATCAGCTAAAGTATCAAGATTATTCCAGCGAACTTCCCAATCAGCACGATATTGAATTTTTGGACTTCCCGGATAATTTGCAGTTAAACCAAACAATAATGAATCTTTTACATTCACGCTTGAAGGATTATTAAAGTTGCTATTAGCAACATCCAAAGCCAGTTCTTGACCTTGAACAAAAAGTCTCATACCATCAAAAGTAGGATTAGAATCTTCAGAGTTTACTAATGTTGATTTGTATACTGGGTAATATCTAAAATAAATTGTAAATTTTTCACCTGCCGGCAACGAATTAGCGGATGTTCCTTTAACTCTGCCTGCTTCAGTATTTACATAATATTTTGATGGATCAACAACATTACCACCTGCATCTTTTACAACTATTGAAGTTGATTTCAAGTTCGATTTTGATAAACCAACATAAACAGTATCATTTGCTGTAAACGATTCGGTAATACCTGTCGAGTCAGTTACACTATATTCAGTTTTTGAAGCAAAATTTAATGAATATAATTTATTATCAGGTACTGATAAGTTATCTAAAATTTGAATATTAATTTTACCGGTTGAAACTACACCAGTTCCAGGAACCGGAGTTCCGTTAGTACCGGCTTCAGCATCAACAATACCAAGTCCTAATGGATTTGGAACAACACATGCTGTATTTACATCGTACATTAATTCACCGGTAATAGCATCTTTTCTAATAATAGCTTTATTTTCTGTTGGAGGTAATTCGTTTCCAACTTCAAGTGAACCGTTATCGTATGCTACTACTGCATAATAATATTTAACACCGTTTGTTACAGAGGAATCTACATATTCATGTTTTAATCCTTTATTATTTGCAGGATCACCAACATAATATTTAATTCCTAAACCTGATAATTCAACCGGATGATATCCGTTAATATAAACTGCGGGATCAAGTGTTTTATACCATTGAGCACTTTCACCTGTTTCAGGATTTACAAATGCAGGTGCTAAAGTAAAATTACCTCTTGCATCGGTAATTGTATAAATATCACTAAAACTATAATCACGGCTTCTATAAACTTTGTAACCTAAAAAGTCTTGTTTACCTGTTAATGGATCAACAGATGCTTCAGCGCGTGTATCCCAAAACAATGTAACTTTTCCGTCACCCGGAACAACAGTTAATACTGGTTTCGAAGGTGGTTGAGCAAATCTATAATCAGCTTCTAATATTTTGGTAGAAGTAGATGCGTTTGCAATTAAATCCTGAAAATCATTTCCAAAAAGAATACACATCGAAAATCTTTGTGATTCTCCCTGTTCCAAACTTAAAGGACCTGTACCAAAATTAAATACGTTATCACCGGCAGTTAATAACAGTTGTTGACCTGCGGTATCAACTTTACCTGAGGATAACCATTCCCACATTAAAGCATCATTTTTAGGAACGTTTGGTAATGCATTTGTATATGCAGCAGCATTAAAACTTGTTAAACCAATCTGATCTGATTCAGAGATATCTCTTGCACCAAAGTTTGGTTCACTACCAGCCCATTTATAACCGGTTATTCTATCGCTGGAAACTGGTTCACCTGGATCATATACTCCATTTGTATCAACATCATTATACCAGCCTTGTGATGGTTTTCCATCACCTTCACCAAAATCTGCACCTGGGTAATTTGGTGAATCCGGACCAATACCATCAATACCAATATCATCTTTATCTAACGACCAATCGCCGTCTTCGTCACCTTGGAATCTTGCTTTTGGAGCTCCAAAAACAGCTATATACTGAGTTAAATCAGTAATACCATAATTAACATCGGCTCCATCTAAATAAACGCCGCATGAGTTATATGGAGATTCGTCAGTGTAACCATCATAATCATTATCAATAGCATCGTTATCAATTGATGGAGATTCTAAGAATTTCCAGCCAAAATAACCTGTTTTTTTGTTTCCTTCACCTGTAGCATCAACATCCCATGCATAAACCATACTTCTTGCACGCTGCGGGAATACCATACTTGATTGAAGTGAAAATCCGGATGCATCAACAAATCCTGCTCTATCATCACTGTAATCATTTGATCCGCCAATGTGTGGATCACCGTGCATTCCAAAAAATGCTTTTGGAATCACTTTATTACTTGCATTAGTAATGTTATATACTAAAAACATAAGATCTTCAGCTAAAGCGTTATTAAACTGAATAATACGAACCTGCATGTCTAAACCAAGTCCGCGTTTTGTAGAATCATTATTAAACGGATAATAAGGAAATTCTTTGTTTGAATAATCGTCTACAACATAATATATTTCTTCATCGGGAGCGGTTGCTTGGTCGCCTAAAAATGCCGGCCATACATATTTACCTGCACCGTCCGAATACCACAATGAAGGCCATGAATCGGGTTTGCCGTCACCATCAGTATCTTTTGCATTTAAAGATGCAATTTCATCTTGAGTGCTGTCTACAAAACCGCTTTTAGGAAGCCATCCCCATTTTTCTGTAAGATCTGGTGAATAATCACCTTGAGCAGTATTAACAAACGTGTCGTCCGATATTTGTAAAACTGCGCCTAAATCATTTGTAACTTCAGCAGCAGCTAAAGGACCAAATTCAAATCCGTAACCAAGTCCGTTCCAAACTAAATCTGCTGTACCACTTAATCTGTTTGGTGCACATATAGAACCATAATTAAAAACAATAGCCGTAATCTTATTACCATTAATAATCGATTCCTTAATGTAACGTGAACTACCTAAAGTTTTAAATAACTTTGGAGCATATCTATCACCGAAGATTCTCATCGCATCTTCATCAGAAAGTTTTTTCAAATCAATATTTCCATCCTTATCTAAAACTTGCGCATTTACCAATGAGCAGCTTAAAATAAGAATAAAAAACATTATAAGATTTTTTAATTTAATCATTTATATTCTCCGTACATTTTCAATTAGTTAAATAATATTGAGAATCCAACTCTTACTTCTCGTGGCGAACTAACATTTGAAGGTCTGCTTGAATAATAATTATTAAGGTCATCCATGCTAATTAAACCACTATCACCATTATTTATTCGTTTTCTTAATTCGTCTAATAGATCAGCATCATGTTTTTGTTCAACACTTGAAAGTGCTCTACCGCTGCTTGAATAAACATATATTTCATTTTCAATATCTAACAAGTTATATACTTGTAAAAATATGGAATATTTTATGTCGCCAAAAGTAAAGTATTTTTCAAATTTCAAATCAACGTTCCATGACATTGGTCTGCGTGCTGAGTTTTGTTCATAAGTAATTGGAACCAAGTCAGAAGGCAATGATGGAGTATAAGGAGTTCCAAGCTGAATATTAGCAATTAAACCTAATGTCCAATTGTCAGGATCAATTAAATTAACAGTAGCATTAATAATATGCGGTCTGTCAAACTCTAAAGGAACCAAATAACCTTCGGTTTTTTTCCCTGAAGACTCACTATAGAATATATCTTCAGATGGTTCGGTTCTGTTACCTTCAGCAACTTGGAATGTATAATCTAAACTTGCTTGGAACATACTTTGTGGGGATCTCCTTTTTAAGAAAGAAATAGTAATACCACGTACGTTTGAATAAGCTAAGTTTGTTAATACACTATATTGTCTACCTCCGGTTGTATAAACTCTTTGTGTATAAATATAATCACTTACATCTTTATAAAAACCTGTAACTTCTAATTTAAAATCATCTGTTAATACTTGGTTTAAACCCATTTCGTATTGAACAGCTTTTTGTGGTTTAACATCAGGATTACCAAAATTAGGTGTTGTACCTGCATTAATAACATAAAAACTTGGGTTTGTATATAACGAACTTAATGAACCGTTTTGATAAAAATGGCCATAAGAAAATCTAATCAAACCTTTTTCAGATATTGGATAAGATACACTAATACGCGGCGAAATCATGTGTTTAATTGTGGCTTTTTTAATATTGCCAGTCATATATCCTTGTTTTTCACTTTGTATTTCATTAGATAAGTTATCATTGTAATATGCGTTTGGATTAAAATATTCGTATCTAATGCCTGCATTTAAAACCATAGATGAAGCCAATTCAATTTTATCTCTTAAATAAACGGAAAAAGTACTTGGTTTTCTGTTGTATTTAGTGTATAAAGATGGCTTTGTTGGAACTCTTCTTACAATTACAGTATTAGGATCTGTCAAATCACTTGTAATTAAAGAACCAAAATTATCTGTTGCGTTAACATCGTATTTACCAATTTCAACACTATACGATTCTACATTCAAATCAAAAAATCTTCCTTCAAAACCGGCTTTTATTTCGTGTGTTCCAAACATCTGAGCAACTAAATCGCCTTTAATGCCCATAGTTTCGGTATTACGCGAAAATCTGTAATTATCTGTACCACCGGTCAAAAATACTGTATTTACAAGAGTTCTTTGATATGCTGTTGGCAAATATCTTGAATCTAATGGATCTTCATACAAGTAATATTGGCCTCTGTTAAAACCATAAGAAGCTTTTATTGTATAAAAAGCATTTTGGCTTACAGTGTGGGTAAATTCAATTGCATTGTGTACGGAATTATCATAAGTTTTTCCCATACCTTCAGGATTATATCTCGATTCTAATGCACCAAAATTTCCACCGCCTCTGCTTTCACCTCTGTCAAATACAAATTCATATTTTAATTTTAACAATGTACTAAAACTATAGCTAACATTACCTTGAATATTCAAACTCCAGTTGTCGTTTAATGGTTTATATTCACCATCACCTGTTGGTAACCCGCCGCTTGTGTTGCTATAAGGATTAAAATAATATGGTTTAGCTCCAAGTCCTTTTCTTGGGTCCCCTGTAGGAAATTCGTTTAAGCTTAAATATGAATCTGTTGGAGAGTATAAATCTTTTCCATAAATATAGCCCTTAAAATTTTCATAAACACCCGAAATGAAAAATTTCATATTTTTATCTGTAAATGGAACTGAACCGCCCAAAGTACCTTCAATACGGCCTCTGTTCAACGGATCAATATCATCAATATTTTGAAATAATTCTGTACGGCTTGTTAAATAATCACCCATGTAACCACGTAAACTAAAGCTGTATTTTTCACCGCCTTCTTTTGTAACATAGTTAACAACGCCTGATAAAGCATTTCCGTATTCGGCACTAAAAGTACCGGTAGAAACTGATACTTCTTGTACTGCGTTAGTGGCAAGCCCAACTGACTTTTGATTGCCGTAAGGGTCGTTTACCGAAACACCGTTGATTGTATAGGCAACCTCATTACTATAACCACCACGGAAGTGTAAACCACCATCATTACCAACTGCAACACCTGCTTGCAATTTAATAATGTCGGAAATTTGGTCAACCGGCAATTCGCCAATTGTTTCTGATGTAATAGCTACCGTAGGATTTGTCAAATCTTGACGAATCAACGGGTTTCTATCACCCTGAATAATAACTGCAGGTAAATCAATTGATCCTGTAGATAAATAAAAATCCACTCGAGTCGTAAAATCAATATTTACTCTAGCACCTTCAATTGTACTTTTTTGGTAGCCAACTAAAGAAGCTGTAACATTATAAACACCGGGTGGCACATTTAAAATGGTATAATTACCATTCAAATCAGTGGCAGCACCCAATGAAGTACCTTCAATAACAACATTTACGAATGGCAAAGGATCGCCGGCATCAGCATCTGTGATGTTCCCGGTTATCTTTCCTGAGTTCGCAAACACATTACCGCTAAGTACCAAACATAGGATAAGAACATAAAATCTTAGCAGAGTCATTCTCATACTAATTACCTCGGATAAGTTGATAGATTTTGAACTAATTATAAAAAAAATTATTTTAGCATTTAAAATAGTATAGTTTATCTATTTAGTCAAATAAATACTAACAAGTCTTAATTATTTTTTTGGAGATTATATGTCAACTCTTATGGTGAGTGTTTCAGGAATACGGGGAATAATTGGTTCCGGCCTTGAACCCGAAGTACTAGTTAAATACACAAGTGCCTTTGCGGATTTTTGCGGACAAGGTAAAATTGTTGTTGGCAGAGACGGTAGAATTACCGGCGATATGGTCAAAAATATTGTGTTTGGAACATTGCTTGCTAAGGGTAATGATGTTATTGATATAGGCATTACTCCAACACCTACTGTACTTTATAATGTATTAAAAAACAATGCTTTAGGAGGTATTTCTCTTTCTGCCAGTCATAACCCGAACGAATGGAATGCATTAAAACTTGTAAATAAAAACGGCGAATTTATGACCGTTGATGAAAATAAAATAATGCTGGGTTTGCTTGAAAGCAGCACAAAAAATTATGCAAGATGGGATAAACTTGGGACACTTACCAGTGACCCGGATGGACTATATGACCATTTAAATAGTGTCTTAAATCTACACTTTTTAGACATTGAATCCATTAAAAAAAGAAAATTTAAAATTCTGTTAGATTGCGTAAATGGAGCCGGTTCGTACATAATGCCATTATTGCTTGAAAAATTTGGCTGCGAGGTTATAAAAATAAATTGTGAAAAAAATGGAATATTCCCCCGCCTTGCCGAACCTATTCCTGAAAATTTGACAGAAACTATGAAAGCAGTTGTAGAAAATAAAGCAGATTTGGGTATTGTTGTTGACCCTGATGTTGACAGATTGGTATTAATTACTGAAAAAGGAGAACCTTTTAGCGAAGAAAATACCATTGCTCAGGCAGTTAAATTTTTACTTGCAAAAGAAAAAGGGAATGTTGTTATCAATTTATCAACAACCCGGGCGGTTGATGATATAGTGCATCAGTTTGGATGTAATATTTATAAATCCCCTGTTGGCGAGGCCAATGTTGTTACAAAAATGAAAGAAGTAAATGCCATTATTGGCGGCGAAGGAAGCGGCGGTGTAATATATCCAAAACTTGTTTTTGGACGTGACGCATTGACCGGAACCGCTTTTATTTTACAGCATTTATTGGAATTTGGAGGTACTTTAAGTCAATTAAAAGATACTTTACCAAAATATTTTATTGCCAAAAAGAAAATTGATTTAAATAATATCAATCCCGATTTAATATTAGAACAGTTAATAGACATTCATTCGGCAAATAAAATGAATACCGAAGATGGTTTGAGAATAGATTTTGAAGATCATTGGGTTCATTTCCGCAAATCTAATACAGAACCGATTATTAGATGTATTGTTGAAGCTCCAAAACTAGAAAACGCCGAAAAGCTTATTACAAAATACTTTAACGAAATATTGGATATTACGAAAAAGATTAGAAAGTAAAAGTTTTTTTTTAGTTAAAACTGGCACTATAATTAAAGAACATTATAATTTTGAGATATTTATTATTTCAACTTATTTTAATTGTAGTGCCAGATTTACAGACTGTGTTAAAATTCAAAACGAACTCACCTCTTAATCTCCTCTCTTAAAAATCAATGTTGTCAACTTAAGCAAATTACTCCATTTTATGCAACCCCACTTTCGGGGGTTGAAACCAGAATTAATGGTTCCGAGGTCTAATGATATGTAACGCTTTCAGCGTTATTACGCATTTAATTGATTTTGAGTATTTATATTTCTATTTGGATTAAAGGATTATATTAAAAAACCCCGAATGGGGTTTCATATCAGTAGCCTGAACGCTAAAAAAAGAACCACAACCCCGTAAGTGGGTTGCATTGTAAGAATGAAGAATAGATAATCCTTAAGTTGAAAACATTGCTTAAAAAGAGAGGAGACACAAATCATTGCAACTTATTTTATAATAAGCAGTTACAGTAACTCCACTTCTATTTTTAAGAGAAGGCGGTGTACTCAGCGGGGTTTGCTGAGTCGATGGATGAGTTTCCGTTATTTACTATTATTCCCCAATTTCCACACAGTCTGTTTATCTTGCTAACTTGTTTTATATATTAAGCTTGGAATTTGATACTGGTACTATCAAGACTGTGTAAAAATTGGGTAATGATGCATTTGATGTTCATTTTTCTCGTTTTCATCCAATTTATTTTACTTGGGTTAAAACCCAATATTTTCGTTTTCCAAACCCCAGCTTAAAAGCTTGTGTGAAAACCGGGAATAATAAATACGGAGATGGCACTGCTCTGCAGTGCTGGTTGTTGGTGGGGTAGCGTGTGATTACAAACATTGCACATCTCTGATGTGCGCCTGAAGCTGTAACAGCTTATATTATAATATCTTATCTATAATTATTTAATCCCGAAGGGATGGCATGATTGTAGAAAAAGTGAAGAAATAGAAGTAAAACCCTGAAAGGGTGACATTATTTGTTATATAACGACACCGATCTTTTTCTATTTATCCCCAATTTTCACACGGTCTGTAAAAGCTGGGGTTATTTAAATACCTTATAACTTGTTGCATATATGCGCGTTGCAGTTTATTTATTTCCAAATAAGCACTTCGGAGAAGTGCAATGTTTGTAATAATGCGCAACACAAAAAACTACTAGCACGGCAGAGCCGTGCCACATATGAATCTTTTTATTCAACTATTAAAATTACTTCGGCGGCAATATTCTTATTTATTGCAGAGATGGGACAAAAATATATATTGTTTTAGTGCAGTTTAACCCGTTTTTTGAAAAAATTCATTAACGCTTTATCATAAGGCATATTGGTATAAACTAAATTATAATCAATACCATATTTCAAACATTCATCTTTTATCATTTCAGTAAAATTTGCAAATGCTGTTTGATAACTTTTTTGTATTTGGGTCGATTGAGTTGTTATTTCTTCACCGGTTTCTTTATCAATAAAAATAGCATCTTTTCCAATGTTAAAAGTGCTTTCAATTCTATCAATAACTTGAAAAACAATAACTTCATTTTTTTTGTAATAAAAATGTTTTAATGCCGAAATAACAGACTCAGGCGTATCAAATAAATCGGAAATGATAATAACCAATCCCCTTTTTTTGATTTTTTCAGCAATAGAATTAAGGCATTCGGCGGTTTTTGTTTTACCCGTAAGTGATTGTTCGGTAATGGCTTTAAGCAATATTTTTAAATAAGTGTTGGTCGATTTAGGAACAATATAATTTTCTATTTTTTCCGAATAAAGCACCAAACCAACGGCATCCCTTTGTTTGTTTAGCAAATAAATTAAACTGGCTGCAAGAGTATTGGCGTATTCGTTTTTTGTTACTAAGCCTGTATATTTAAAGTCCATTGATTTGCTGACGTCAAGTATAACATGAGCCGCCAAATTGGTTTCTTCTTCGTACTGTTTAATAAAATATTTTTCGGTTTTAGCGTATAATTTCCAGTCAATATTTTTCACCTGGTCACCCTGCATATACGAACGATGCTGGCTGAATTCCACACTAAAACCATGATAAGGACTTTTATGCAGTCCTACCATAAAACCTTCAACAACCTTTTTAGCTTTTAATTCCAACGAACTTAATTTGGAAATAAATGAAGGTTCTAAATATTTTTTATACTCTGCATTATCAACAGGCATTATTTACTTTTGTTTAAATTTTCTAAAATTTGTTCAGGGGGAACACCTAAATTATCCAATTCGTATTTTGCCGAAACTGCTAAATCGTCAGCAGGATATTTGGATAAAAACTCCTCATATCTAATCTTTGCGGAATCAAGCATTTTAAGTTCATTGGCATATATAAATGCAGTCATAAACAACGATTTTGGTGAATTCTCGGATTTAGGAAATAAACCTACCAATTGAGTATAATATTTAATGGCTTTTTTTAAATTAACATCATCGGTATTACTTTTAATTGCTTTACTTTGAAATATTTTTCCAAGCTCAAATAAAGCAACTTCTGTATTTTTTGATTCAGGATATTCTTTAATCAATTCTTCATAAGCGGTTACAGCTTCGGTAAACTTTTTATTTTCAACCATTTTTTTTGCGTTTTTTACTAATTCGTCTTCACTTTTGCCGCCGCAGCCAACAATAACAGCCATACTTAATAAAAACAAAAATAAATGTTTCATAAAACCTCTTGTAAAATTATTATTGAATTACAAAGTTACATTTTTTTATTTGTTTAATAAAATATTTTTAAAAGAAAGGAATAAATATAATAATTTTAGTCCATTAAGGCTTTAAGTTTTAGGGAATTTCCTTTTGATGTGGCTATTTTAAAGCCCAAAAGTTCAATTTTTGAAGAGATAAATTCGGTATTTTCAAGCATCTTTTTAATTCTGGATGGATGTAATAATAATTTATTATTTGTTTCGGTAGAAAAATCAGGTATAATTATATTGGCTCCTATTTTTAAGGCTCCTTCCCTGCCATTCTTTTCTACCTCTTCCAGCGAGTTGCATGCATGCACATGGATATTTTTTAATAATATTCTTGCAACAGCAATAGTTTTGTAAACAAGTCCGAGATCAGCTTTGGGTTTGTTTTGAAAAGGAGTAAAAGGATGAGGAATAAAAGGAGTAAATGAAGCCATATCCACATCTAATTCCTGGCATAAAAGGATATCATCTGCAATATCTTCTATTGTTTGATGAGGAATACCAATTATATTTCCGGTCCCAATTTGATATCCTAAACGTTTTAAATATTTAAGATGATTTATTTTTTCAAACAGGTTTTTCTTTTTGTGATACATGGAATATAAAACACTGTTAGAAGTGTGAAACTTTAAAAAATATCTATCTGCACCGGCAATTTTCCATGTTTTATAATCTTCAAAATTACGCTGACCAATATTAAGTGTAACAGCAGCATCGGTACTTTGTTTTATGGAATAGATTATATAAGCAATAATGTCGGTATCGTAATAACTATCTTCACCGGATTGCAGATAAATTGTTCTAAAACCCATATTTGAGATTTTTTTTGCCGTTTCAATTATTTCATCAGCATCAAGACGATACCTTTTTACGGAAAAATTATCTTCTCTTAATTCGCAATACGAACAATTTTCCTCGCAATAATTCGAAAATTCAATTACAGCACGTATATGTATTTCATTGCCGCAATATTTTTCGCGTATTTCATTGGCAGCATTAAATAACATTTCCAAATCGCTTTCATCAGTTATTTTTAATAAACTGATAATATCATCGCGATTTAGAATCTCTTTTGATAATATTTCTTCTGTGCTTAATTTCATTTTCTTTTTTATACTGATGTAAAATTTCCCAACAACATCCATACCAACATAAATTCAATCAAAATAACCGATTTTTGCCCAATATTTATGGATATTATGCGCAAACATGATTATTATTTAATATTTAATTAATTTGCTTTTTCGCATTTTTTATTAATATTCAACAATTTTTCTTAACTTTTAGAAAAAATAGCGATTAATTAATAATTGATGTTCAACAAATTGGAAACAGTACATACTATTTGGTTGTTTACATATACATATAAACCTTATTGTAAAGCACTAATCTCTACTCGCTAATCACTAATTACTATTATCTATTTGCAATTTTATTTATATTTAAAGATTAATTTTTTGGAGGTTACATGTTTAATTCGGATGTTTACGTAAAAAGAAGAAATGAACTTAAAGAAATTTTAAAAAGCGGTGTTGTTTTATTACCCGGCAATAATGCCTCGCCAATGAACTATCCTAATAATACATTTAAGTTTCGTCAGGACAGCTCGTTTTTATACTATTTTGGATTGGATTTTGAAGGTTTATTTGGAATTATTGATATTGATAATAACGAAGAAGTACTTTTTGGTACCGACTTAACTTTAGATGATTTAGTTTGGACCGGTCCCGAATTAACCCTTGCCGAAAAAGCCCAATTATGCGGCATTAACAAAATTTTGCCGACTGAAAAATTAAATAAATATATTACTACTCTTTTTAAAGACGGTTCAATTTTTCATTATTTACCGCAATACAGATCTGAAAATATTATTTATTTAAGTGAACTTTTAACGCTGAATTATGATTTAATTAATAAACACGCTTCTAAGGATTTTATTTTAGCTGCCATTAAACAGCGTTCTATAAAAAGCGATATTGAAGTTTTGGAAATTGAAAAAGCCCTTGATATTAGTTATGATATGTATCAATATGCTATGAAAAATACAAAACCGGGAGTAAGTGAACGAGATATTTATTCGTTTGTTGAAGCTATGACTTATGCAAAAGGTCACGGACCTTCATTTGCTTCTATATTTTCCGTTAATGGCGAAAGATTGCATAATCCGTTTCATGAAAATATTATGCAGGACGGACAGCTTGTTTTACTTGACAGCGGTGCTGAATCTTTAGAACATTATGCAAGTGATATTACACGTACTTTTCCGGTAAGCGGAATATTTACCGATTTTCAAAAAGATATTTATTCTATTGTTCTTAATACAAACGAAACCGCAATTAAAACAATTAAAGCCGGAAGACCTTATAGAGATGTTCATTTTGATTCCGCAAAAACAATTGTTAACGGTTTAAAAGATATTGGTTTAATGAAAGGAGATACAGACGAAGCCGTTAAACTTGGTGCCCATGCAATGTTTTATCCGCACGGTTTAGGACACATGTTAGGTCTTGATGTACACGATATGGAAGCACTTGGCGAGTCGTTAGTAGGTTATACAACGGATGTTGAGAGAAGTAATCAATTCGGCTTAAAATATTTGCGTATGGCTCGTCCTTTGGAAGTTGGTTTTGTAATGACTGTTGAACCGGGAATTTATTTTATTCCGCAATTAATTAAAACTTGGAAAAAAGAAAAGAAATTTGTTGATTTTATAAACTATTCCGAAGCCGAAAAACATTTCGATTTTGGCGGTATTAGAATTGAAGACAATATACTTGTTACTGAAAACGGTGCTCGTGTACTTGGTAAACCGATTCCAAAATCGATAAAAGATGTTGAAGATTTTTGTGCATAAAAAAATTATTTAATTATATTAATTTGGACTGATAAGATGTTGAAAGGAGATTATTTATTACTATATAATGAATTGATAAAATTCATACCAAAAGAAAGATTGATATATGACGAATTACGCAAACTTGCTTTTGGAACAGATGCCGGATTTTACCGTTTGATACCAGACCTTGTGGTTAAAGTAGAAAATGAAACTGAAGCTCAAAAAGTTATTGTATTGTGCAATAAATTTAAGCTGCCAATTACATTTAGGGCGGCGGGTACTTCCCTTTCCGGTCAGGCAATTTCCGATTCCGTTTTGCTTGTATTAGGCGGTGATTGGAATAAATATGAAATTTTAGAAAATGGTGATAAAATTAAACTTCAACCGGGTGTTGTAGGCGGATTTGCCAATCTATATTTAGCTAAATATAATAGAAAATTAGGCCCGGATCCCGCTTCAATTAATTCAGCAAAAATTGGCGGTATTGCCGCCAATAACGCAAGCGGAATGACAAGCGGAACAAAATTTAACATCTATAATACTTTACTTGGGATGAAGATTATTTTTGCCGATGGTTCGGTATTAGATACAAACAGCCAAAGTTCCAAAGATGAGTTTTATAAAAAACGTAAAAGTTTTGTGGATTCAATTTCCGCTTTAGCAAAAAAAGTAAAAGATAACACAGTAGTTGCAAACCGTATTAATAAAAAATTTGAAATGAAAAATACATGCGGTTATGGTGTAAACTCGTTAATCGATTTTGACGACCCGTACAATGTTATTTCGCATTTAATGATTGGTTCCGAAGGTACACTTGGTTTTATAAGCGAATTAACTTTAAAAACAGTTCCCGAACTACCACACAAAGCAACTGCATTAATATTATTTAAAGATATAAAAACAGCTTGTATGGCAATTCCTATTTTTAATAATTTGCCGGTTGATGCCGCCGAAATTATGGATAGAGCCGCTTTAAAAGCCGTTGAAAATAAACCCGGTATGCCGGAATTTATTAAATCTTTAGGCAGCCAGGCCGCTGCTTTATTAATTGAAACATCAGCAATGGATGAAGATTCGTTGGATATAAGAATAAAACTTATTACCGAAGCTATTTCGGATTTGCCAAAAGAACAACCCGTACAGTTTACTACCGATAAAAAAGAATACAAAAAACTTTGGGATATCCGCAAAGGTTTATTCCCTGCTTTGTGTAAAGATAGGAAAATTGGTACTACCGCATTAATTGAAGATGTAAATTTGCCAATGGAACGGCTTGCCGATGCTGTTTTGGATTTGCAGGCTTTATTTGTAAAACATAATTATAACGAAACTATTATTTGGGGCCATGCAATAGCCGGAAATGTTCATTTTGTATTTTCGCAGGATTTTGGCACCGAAAGCGAAGTTTTACGTTATAAATATTTTATGGAAGATATTACAAAACTTGTTGTTGAAAAATACGACGGTTCGTTAAAAGCCGAACACGGTACAGGCCGAAATATGGCTCCTTTTGTTGAATACGAATGGGGTACCGAAATTTACAAGATAATGGAAGAAATAAAATATATTTTTGATCCTGATAATATTTTTAATCCGGGTGTTATATTAAATAAAGATAAAAATATATTCCTTAAAAACTTAAAACCAATGCCAATTGCCGATCCTATAATTGACAAATGTATTGAATGCGGTTTTTGTGAAGTAAATTGTCCTTCTAAAAATTTAACCTTATCCCCCCGCCAGCGTATAGTATCGTGGCGCGAAATTAAAAGATTGACCGAAAACGGACAGGATCCGCAAAGATTAACCACATTTAAAAATGCATTCGATTATTTTGGCAACCAAACTTGTGCTACAGACGGTTTATGCGCAACCGGATGTCCGGTTGATATTGATACCGGAAAGTTGATTAAACAATTACGGTTGGATTCAACATCGGCAACAGGCAATAGTGTTGCGCAGGTATTGGCTAACAGAATGAAATTTGTTACTTCAAGCGCAAAAAACGGATTAAATTTTGTAAACTTTGCGCATACTGTAATGGGTACAAATTTAATGGAAGGAATAAGCAAAGCCATGTTTAACGGTTCCGGCAAAAAAATTCCTTTATGGAATAAATATATGCCAAAAGGTGCCGATAAAATTGTTTATCCCGCTAAAGATACAAACGAACTTAAAGTTGTTTATTTTCCAAGTTGTATAAGCCGCAGTATGGGTGTTTCAAAAGATAGTGGTGATACGGAATCGCAAACAACGGTAATGACACGATTACTTACTAAAGCCGGATACAGTATTATTTATCCTAACGACCTGCCAAACTTATGCTGCGGAATGGCTTTTGCAAGCAAAGGTTTTAAACACCAAGGTGACGGTAAAGCAAATGAACTAATTAATCAGTTAAATATAGCTTCCGAAAACGGTAAATATCCTGTATTGTTTGATACAAGTCCTTGTTTATACAGAACAAAAGAATACATTGCAATTAAAAATAACGCAAACTTTACACTTTACGAACCCGTAGAATTTATTTACGATTTATTGCAGGATAAACTTACTTTTACCCAACAGGAAAAAACAGTAGCAATACATACAACATGCAGTTCTAAAAAAATGGGATTGGATGATAAATTTAAAGCACTTACTTCCCTATGCGTCAAAGAAGTAATTGCCCCAGCCGAAGTTGGCTGCTGCGGATTTGCCGGCGACCGCGGTTTTAGTTTCCCCGAATTAAACGAAACCGCCCTAAAAGAACTAAAACCTTCTTTAACTCCCAATTGTCACGAAGGTTATTCCAACAGCCGCACTTGCGAAATAGGCCTATCCGTTTATTCCGGTATTCATTATAAATCAATTATTTATTTAGTGGATAAGTGTACGGAAGGAAAGGAATAAAAATTGTTAAAAAGATATTACGAAAAAACCACGTTATAAAGGCGTGGTTTTTTGGTTTAAATAAAGGAACTTGCCGCTATAAAGACTGATTGGAAATAAAATAATTTTAAAACAGAACTCACCCCTTTATCCCCTCTCTTAAAAAGAGAGGGGAATATATATCACAATCACTATACTCTATTTGAGGTATTGCAATTTTATATTTTTTCAACATGAGGATATATTGGCATCTTTTTATAAAACACTACGCACTAACAACTATCAATTATGAATTATTCCCTCTCAATATTTATTTTGTTAATCCCGACGGGATGACATTATTGTAGAAAAACAAAAAAAGGAAATAAACAAAACCCCGACGGGGTGACATTGGTTAGATTGATAAAATTTGAATGGTTTTTTATCACACAATTGAGAAATTATTTTACAGCGAAATAAATTTATTATATTGCAAACATAAAAATATTTTTGTAATATTGTATTGTTTTTGCTCAAAGAGTGAAAGACCTGGCTGCCCGCAGAACCGTAAATGCGGAACCCATTCATCGAAATGCGGTTTTTTTGTTTAAAGCCAGTTTTACTATAGACTTTCTTCTATGATTATTAAACCCGTCATTAACATAATTTAGGTTGTCCTCTTTTTATACGGCAAAATAAAGCAGTTCAAATTGTGCCATTTTTGCCACAGAATATATATATAACATAATAAAATAAACTCATTATACAAATTCATAATAGATCAACTAATTAAACCACTATTAAGCCTATACTACCCTTAAAAAAAAGCAAACAAACCTTGGAAGACCTAAGCAATTATTTACATTTTATTATACTTATTTTCTTATCAAAGGTTTACATAATTATAATCCGATCATAGTATTAACCTTCACATTCTAAATATAACTTTGTTTTTAACATATAAAAAAAGCGAAAATAACTGAATTTAATATTATTTTGGATTTCGTTTATCTTGAACTGCAATCTTATAACACCTATTTTAACGATTTAATATAAATTAAAGACTTTTGAGCATTTTTAAGTAATAATTATGTTAAGTCATATACAGATGCAGTTGGGGCATTTGTTTTTACCGATTCAATTCCATTATCCCTTGCATAAGATGATGAATACATTTGACTTGTACCGATAATTTGCCCGTTTACAGCTTTAAGGTTAAAATAATATTCACTATTTCTAGACTGAAGCCTATCATAATAAATATCGAAAGGAGCATGGGTTTTTACAGAATCTATGCCATTATTTGCTCCCTGTTTAGCAGAATACATTTCACTCCTCAATATTATTTCTCCGTTTGCAGCTTTTAAGTGAAAATAGTACTCTTGATTATAGTTTTTTAATAATTCAAATTTACTAGCCATAATACCTCCATTTAATTTATTTGCTCAAAAGTCTTTTATTTAAACTTAATTCAACAATTAAAATAACCTGGTAAAACTCTTAAATATTTTTCCGTAATATCAATAAACCATTTGTAATATGTTGCGTAACAGTTTTTGTCTGTTAAATCCACCTGAGTATTGGTAAACTTAATTCGCGAAGCATTTTTGTTGGGGAGTTCTTCCCAAATAGGTTCAAAACCAAGTTCTCTTTCAATTAATTCCTTCTTATCCAATAATGGAAAACTATTTTTTATTTTGGGAACATCCAACAACATTGTACATTAGATTCGTCAATTAAAACCACAAAGCACTTATGATAAAATTAATTAATTCTGCTTTAACATATTTATTTACCAATATTATTTTTCAGTTCTTTGCTCAACTGTTCGCTCTTTTTTTTAATTGATTTTTTAGAGAATAAACGCGAAGTAAGCAAACCAAATGAAAGGCCGCCAAGGCACTCAACAAACCAAAATAAAATCTCTCCGGCAAAGTTTTGTTTAGTTGGACTTTGAATTTTATCAATGTAATCAGTTAATTTTTGAATATAATTAAATGAACATTTTTCGCAACAAAAGATCAAAACTAAATTTATTAACAAAAATAATAGTCCAGCTATGCCCAAATATCCCCATTTTTTCCATTTTATCAATTTGTTTTCAATAATTTTATGATGCAAAATTTCTAATTTATTATTTTTAGCACGATTTTCTTCAGATAGTCTACTGATTTCGTTATTTTTTTTATCAAGCTCTTTTTTAGTATCTTTTTTTATTTCATTTATTTCATAATCTTTAGCAGTTTTAAGAGCATATATTTCTTTGCTGCTTTGCTCTGACTTATTTTCTAATTCGTCAATTCTCTTTTCAAGTTCAGTTTTTGCACAAGTTTTTGCATTTTCAAATATTTGTTGAATATTTTGACCATTCTCAATCACACCTTTAAAATTGTTTTCAACAATATTTTGAGCAATTGAGATTCTGGTATCAATATCTTGTGCCATTTCATAAATTCCAGCAAAAACAATGTAAATTTTTTCAAAAGGAATTTGAGTTTCCCGATTAGATAAATTAATAAAGCTTACAAAGCTTGCATAATCATCATCGGTTCTATTAATAAATCTTAATATTATGCTTAACCATTCTTCCGGTAATAGAACTATTGGAGTAGCGTCAATTCTTTGATAATCCCAACGACGAAATAAAGTATCTGCCGATATTAAATAATATTTTGTATCAAATATATTAATATTTTGCGACCCACGTTTTGTTTCTATCAAATGAATATTGGATGCATCTGTTAGCAAACTGTTAAAATACAGTTTCGTTGTAAAACTCTTTTTATAATTTGAAATATCAGAAGCTAAATTATCAATTTTTTCTTTTGTGTTTATTATTTTAGGATCAAATGGAATTTTTAATTCAACCGTAATATTATATTTTACAATAAATTCATCATATAAACTATCCACATAGGATATGAAATATTCAATACTTGTATTCACTCTACCTATACACCAATCACAATAAAAGCTATACAGATCTTTCTGAGGAAAAATGTTTAAGTTTTCAAAATTAAAATCCTTGACACTAATTCCATTTGGATATTTTGATATATTACCAGCATAATATTTTACGGTTTCTTTAAACTCTGAATCAGTAAACTTAGAAATAAGAAGTTCATTAGCCGAATCAATGAATTTTCTTAGAAACGAAATTGTTCTATTTTTTCTACTTTCTCCATTAATCCCCATAGCCCAAAAAATTATATTTGTATCTAAATAAAAGCTTTTATTTTTTATATTATCAAGTTTTAATTTTACCCCAGTACCATTGTTTGAAATCATAAAATATTCTAAAGCACAACTTGCAATGTCAAATATAGCCTTATTTTTCTCGTTATTTCCCCATGATAAAAAGCTATTGATTATCTTACATTCTTCTATGGAATAATCACTCAATTGATTTACTTCTAGATCTTCAATATTTACTCTTTTTGATATTAATTTTTTAAAGCTCTCAATATTTGAGGTAAATAGTTGGTAAAGAAATTTATTAATTAACTCTTTAATATTCATCTCTAAGGGATACTTCATATTATTTTCAAATTCAGTGATAAAATAATCAATTGTTTTGTTTGATATTTTATTTTCAAGCGATAGTTTTCTTTTTTCATTCAAATAAAGAATCGTTTCATATTTCGAATTATTGATTATAAAAGCACTTTCCCTTTCATCTTCGATAATTTTATTTATTTCAGTTTCATCCAAATATAAAGAATAGGTTTTTCTTATATAATCCACAAGCGATTGAATACTCATTGGTTTGTTATTATTACTTAATAATGCCGATTCTATTATTCTTTTTAATGTTAATTTTGGCGATACTTCATAGTTACTATCTGCATATAAAACAGCTGCCAGCCTAAATAATTTTGTTTGGTTTGAATTATTCATCTATTGCTCCAATTTTTCCATGAAACGTAATAAGATAATTAAAAATATAAGATTCAATTTCTTCGATTGTAATATCACAATATCTAATATTTAATTCTATATTATCATTCTTTACAGCTATTATCCCTTTTTCAAAATACTTATCATAAAAGAATCTACATTCTATAGTATTTAGAAAATTATTTATTTTTAAGTTCATCATTGGATAATGAAAATCTAGCTCAAATAATATAGTATCATAATATCTCAAAACTGTCTTTTTTGTACTGTCCCCATTTTCTTGAAAATTATATTTTATATTTAAGCCGGGGTATTTTACTTCATAAATATTATACAGTAATGAAAGTACACCTTTATTATCCACTAAAGACATTTGATTAAATTTTATGATTTCTTTTAGTATTTTGCTCCATTCATAATATTTCACTAATTTACCATTATCATCCCACATTGATGGATGTATTAATTTCAAATCGGATCCTAAATTACCAAAATCAGACTGTTGATTGTTTTGTAAATATAACTTCTTTTTTAATTTTGCAATTTCCATTTCAACCAATATTCTTATTTCAGTTTCAAGGATATTCCCTTTGGTTGCCGCGTTAATTATTATATCATTTTCTTTATAAATTGCCCCTAATCGTTTATTAAAATCATTTCTTCCAAAATTATTCCAACAATCATGAAATACCTGATCACGAAAGCACTCAGTTTCAACTCCTAATGAACTTTGGTACCTAATTGCATTTATCAAAATCAAATTATAACAATTTTTATTTATTAATCCTTTTTTTTTTAATATTTTATTTAAATAATTAATAATATTACTCCCAGTCCAACCAGCTGCAGGGCCAATTGGTTCTAATTTCTCATCATATTCTTCACTATGGGGGCTTTCTAAAACAATAATAATTTTTGGCACTGACTCCTGATGCAATAGATTATTTTCGTAATTTTCAGTCTCTACAAATATATTTTTTCTTTTCTTAAATATTGCCCAACTATCACGTTTATATTTTTTACTCTCTTTAATTTCAATTTCTACGCCATCAACATCTTGAAGTTTTTCATTAATTATACATCCCACCCATTGATCAGAACAAGGTCCTTTAAATTTATGATTACGAATATTTTCAATATTTTCTTTTTCCATCTTTTTTTGTTCAAGATTCGCAATTGCTCTTTTGCCCTCTTCAGTTTCAATTATTTTAATTGCAATAGCGTTAAACATTTGCTGTTTTTCTTCAGCGGTATAATTTTCTTCTTCCGTCATCTTCTCTCCTTTATCCATAATTTTAATATTTATTTACCTTACCGCAATATCTCTAAACACGTTAAAGTCGTTTACAACCTCAAGGGAAACATTTTTATTGTGGGCTTGGAAGTGTTTTTTATATGTTGTTTTTTTCATTTAATTCAAATGCAAATTTTTATGCAAACCAGTTTTAGTAATTATTCCATTTTAGGAGAGAACCCTGCAAAAATAAACCAAAATATTTTCCGCCTAAAACCGCAATTTTATTTTATAACAAAAATAACTAAATAATAAATAACAACAATAAATTATGGTAATTATTTTGCAGATAATATTTAGTTTTATAATAATTTATGGTATTTTTGGAATTTTATTACCATTTTATAACCATTTGGAAGGATGTAATAAGTGGGTTTACATTGTACTCTTCCAGAGTACGGTTTTTTGTTTTTTTGTTTTGTTACAGCCATAAAACTGTTCCACAGTTTTTAATATTTTGTTACCCTGCTTTGTAGAATTTCGGAGAAATTCCATGTCTGTAACCACCAACAAACAAAAGATAACAGAACTTCGGAGAAGTTCAATGTAATACAGCAAAAAAAATGTAATTTGCCCGCTTTTAGACTACTAAACTAACAAATTTGCTATTCACTTATCGTTTTCCCGGCGTCGGGAAAACGATAATTTTATTATTTACAGTAAATCCCCAAATCCTCTTTATCCAGCACTAAACGAAATCCGAATGAACCGGTAGCGGGATTATAATGGAAACGAACTGAGACACAGCAATTTTTATCAATATCCAAATACGAGCCACCGCGTAATACTTTGTATTCTCCTTCAGCCGGACCTTTTGCGTTAAAACCGGTACTATTAACATAATAATTTTCATCATACCAATCACTGCACCATTCCCAAACATTTCCAGTCATATCGTACAAACCCAGCTCATTTGCTTTTTTACAACCAACGGGATGTACTTCATTATCGGAATTATCTTTTACCCAGCCAACTTCTTGAATAATATTACTGCCGGAATATATATTTCCTTTTGATAACTCGCCCCCTTTAGCGGCATATTCCCATTCGGCTTCAGTTGGAAGTCTATAATTTTTATTAGTTTTTATATTTAATTTGTTAATATATTTTTGAATTTCATTCCACTTTTTTTCTGCCGGTAGATATTGTTGATTTTTATACACACTTTTATTTAATAAAGTTTTGTCCCATAATTGTTTTGTTATTACATATTTGCTTAAATAAAAATCATTTAGTTTAACTTCATGAATCGGTTTTTCGTCATCGTATTGATAACCACCCATTAAAAAAGAACCCCCTTTTATAAAAATCATCTCCGGTTCAATTTCATCCAATTCTTTAAAATCCTCATCGGCCCAATTTAAATTTTTATTAAAAAAAACAAAATACCAGGTATCTATTACCCAGTCGGCCAATTCTTCAACAATACCGTAATCTTCAATTAAAACTAATCTTACATCATAAATATTTTGGCCTTCAAGTTCTTTAATCTCTTTTGCCATTCCATTTAATAATGTTAACTCAATAATATTTAATAGTTTTTTCTTTTTGCCGGCAAATTCATTTTTAATAAGTTTAATAAGTTTTTCAGGTTCATTAATTAGTTTAAACCCGCTGTCAGTTAATATTTGTTGTAATTTATATTTCATAATTTTTTAATTTCCATTCGTTAATACTTTTTATCCAAATTTTTAACTGGTAAAATTATTCAATCTGTTTATAAGTACCGCATTTTTTACAATAAATATACATTGTCTTATTATCCTCAGATCTTAAACCAATAGACGTAGCGGCCTTATAAATACCAAGTAGTATAGTTTTGGGCACAATATCAAAACAAACAGGACTGATCATACCTTCTTTCCCTATTATGGGATTTTCTGTCATTTTGCTAAGTTCACTTTTTGTTATAGTAATAGTATCTTCATTTCCGCAATGATAACATTCCAATTCCATTTTATAACCCCTCTTAAATTTTGTTTATAACAAAAATAACTAAATTATGGAAAACAACAATAAATGCCGGTAATTATTTTGCGGATAATATTTAGTTTTATAATATTTTTGAGCAATTATTGGTACTCAACAGCCATAATATTCCCATTTTAATAAACATAATAGATTTTTACTTTTCACTCTTCCAGTGTACTATTTATTTTGTTTTTTTGTTTTGTTACAGCCATAAAACTGTTCCACAGTTTAAAATCTTTTATCTGTATAAATCAAGCCAAATCTGCGTAATCTGTGTTAAAATCATTTACCTGTGTTTTAGTTTCTATCACCATTATTCCCTTCAATTAACGCCCAAACTATTGCAACTAATAAATAATACTGTGTTTCTAATCCAATTGACTTTACTTAACAATTTAGCTAACTTAAATTTAACTTTTAACTATACTAATTAGGTGATTTTATGAAATATTTAGTATTTAAGTTTAGGTTTTATCTTTATTTTATTTTTGCTTCCCTATTATTTACAAATTTTGTAAATGCACAACACAATCCATACGATATTTTAACAACAAACCAAGTATATTCGGGCGAAGCAAACTCACAAAAAAGCGGTAACAAATGGCAGTTTAATCTTGTTTTTAAAGTTTTAGACAAAACAAACAATTTAATAACAGGAGAAATTGAATGGCCGTCTCTCAATTCGGTTAATTTAATTAAAGGAAACGTTGAAGGTAAAATCCTTAATTTTTCGGAAACAGAATTTATAAAAAAAGGCGGGGCTGTAATAAACACCAACTATTCGTTAATTGAAAACGGTGATTTTATGACCGGCAGCTGGAATTATTATAATAAAGATAATGGCGAATTCAGTTTTTCATTAAATCCAACCGAATCGGATTTATCCTCCTTTTCGGACCTTCAAAAACGAGTTATTCAATTTGCCCAAAACAATTCGGTAGTCACCGGTATTGCCACATCCGATAAAAGTAATAAGGAATGGCCGTTTAATTTAATAATTAACAGTTTTGATAAATTAACAGGAAAAATTGTGGGACAAATTGAGTGGACAACTCTTAATTCAATAAATAGAATTATTGGTAATGTTACTTCGGATAGTTTTACATTTTCCGAAACTGACTATATTAAAAAAGGCGGGGCTGTTTTAGGTACCGATTATGTACTTTATTTGAAGAAAGGGAAAATTACAGGTTCATGGAAGGACGGGAACAGTGATTTTGGAGGAATAGAAATAAATGACTAATAAAAAAATCCCTTCGTGTTTAGTAGAAGGGATTTAATTTTTATAATGAGAATATTGTTGTTAATATGTTATGTCAAGCGAAAACATAAATTAATAATATTAACCTGCGTCCAACTTATTTTTTAACAGCAGGTTCCAAATTTTCAAATTTACCAAAAAATGTATTTTCACTTTCCATTAATTCTTCCAATGAAATGTCTTTTAATACATTATCAATGGATGTTTGAATTACCCGCCATAAGGAACGAACAGAACACTCAATTGAATTACTGCAAATATCATTAGTTCCGGCATGTGTATTACAAAACGAATCGTCAAAAAGTCGGCCTCCAATAGTATTTAACACATCCGAAAGCTTAATTTCGCTTGGTTTTTTTGCTAATGTATAACCGCCAATTGAACCGCGTTCGCTTTCCAAAAAACCGCCAATACGCAGCAAACGTAATAATTTTGCGGCATTATGCTGGGTTAAACCTTCCGCTTTGCTAATTTCGGGAATAGTTAAACTCATTCCAAGTTTGTGGAATTTTGCAATTCGTAATAATAACCGTATCGAATATTCTTCCTGAGTGCTGAATTTCATAATCTAATTAGCCGAATTTAATGGTATAGTTGAACCGCAAACACGGGCACTAACAAGCAATTCATATTTTTCTTTTGTTATTGATGGACCTTGTTTTGTACAAAATTCATCAAACGCGGTTTTTAAGACTTTTGATATTTCTTCAGCTTCATGTCCTTCAATATTTAATCTTTGTAAGGCAAAAACCAATTCACCGTTTTGGAATAAAAATATGGATGGTGATGACGGTACTACCCTGCTTAAATATTTATTGCGGAAATAATCCACCGCGTCCCGGTCTTGTCCGGCAAAAACCGTATATAATTTATCGGGAATAACTTTATGCTGTACTGCTTCGGTCACTCCGGGTCTTGCGCTACCTGCAGCACATCCGCATACTGAATTTATAAAAACTAAAACCGATTTATCTTTATTTTGTTCAAAAGCAACTTCTACAGATTCGGCAGTTGTCAGTTCTTCAAAACCAACATATACTACTTCATCGCGCATCGGCTGAACAGCGTCTTCATCGTAAAGGGGCTGTTTTTTTATATTAAACATGGATACTCCATTTCTTTTTTTTGTTGATATAATTTTGGGCTGAAGCCCAATTTCTAAACATAAAAATTGCTCAAATAATATCTAATGTATTAAAATTTAACAATTTAAATTATAAAAGTTTTTGGTTTAAATAACCCCAGCCTTCAGGCTGGGGGGTAAGAAAAAAGAAAATTCGGGCTTTAGCCCTGATTCTTAAATCCATAAACTTTCAAAAACTCTTCACATTCATCATTATAACTTTTCACCTTGTGATGTTCTACTTGATTATTTATATAGTTCTGAACCGTATTCAATTGAGATTCACCAATTGATGCAGCAAAATATTCATCAGACCAACTAAATTTTGATCTATAGAAACCTTTTTGGTTAATCCAATGGGATGATTCACCTTTAATAAGATTTACAATTTTTGAGATACTTTGATCAGAACTTAATGCAATAATAAAATGTAGATGATCATAATACCCATTTATTGCTTTGATATAAATATCTTTTGTTTTTGCATATTCTTTAATATGTGTTATTACTTGTCCTCTTATTTCATTTGAAAGCATTGGTTCTCTGTTCTTGGTACCAAAAACTATATGTAACCATACTTTTATGAAAGACATCTTTACCTCAATAAAATTTAGTCAGGGCTAAAGCCCAATTTCTTCTTTTGCCAAACCCCCAGCCTAAAGGCTGGGGTTATTTAAAAACTTATTAACTTAATATAATAATTAATGCTTTTGAATTATTATTCCTACAAAAACACAAATGTTAAAAAGCTGAAATTATAAAATTATTAACTTGCTATATTATGATAAAATCTTTGGTTGAACTAACCCTAACCTAAAGTTTAATAAACCAGCCTTCAGGCTGGGGGTTAAGAAAAAAGAAAATTCGGGCTTTAGCCCCGATTCTTAAATCCATAAACTTTCAAAAACTCTTCACATTCATCATTATAACTTTTCACATTTTGATGTTCAACTATTTTATCTATTAAAAACATCTTAATGTATTATTGCGGATAATCATATATTTACTTATATTAATAAAACCCAAGCATTAATTTTGCTTCGTCAGTCATCATATCTTTATCCCAAGGCGGATTCCAAACTAGCTCAACATAAACATCATTAACATCTTTAACAGCTTTAACTTTTTCTTTAACTTCCCCCGGTAAACTTCCCGCCACAGGACATCCGGGCGAAGTTAATGTCATTTTAAGATATACATTTGCTTCGTTATCAATTTTAATTTTATATATCAAACCAAGTTCATAAATATCAACAGGAATTTCAGGATCGTAACATTCCTTTAAAGCTTTTATAATCTCTTGTTCCAAAAAACCTTTATCAATCATAATTACTCCACTATGAAAGCATTTTTTTTATTTTTTTCAAACTTGTTATAAATACATCCACTTCTTCCATTGTATTATAAAATGCAAAAGAAGCTCGAGCGGTTGCAGGCACATTAAATCTTTTCATTAAAGGTTGTGTGCAGTGATGTCCCGTTCTAATGGCAATACCGTCAGTATCTATTATAGTACCAATATCATAAGGATGAATTCCATCTATATAAAAAGATAAAACGGATGATTTATGTTTGGCCGTACCAATTATTCTAAGACCTTCAATTTCCAAAACTCGTTCGGATGCATATTTTAATAAATTTTGTTCGTGATTTACTAAATCGGCAGGGTTAAATTGGGCCACATAATCTATTGCGGCACCTAATCCAATACCTCCGGCTATATTAGGTGTACCCGCTTCAAACTTATGCGGTAAATCATCATAAGTAGATTTTTCAAAAGTTACCGTACGTATCATATCCCCGCCCCCTTGGTAAGGAGGAAGTTCGTTTAAATATTTTGTTTTTCCGTACAAAACACCAATACCTGTAGGCCCAAATATTTTATGTCCCGAAAAAACATAAAAGTCGCAATCCAATTCCTGAACATCAACACGCTGGTGAGGAATTGCCTGCGATCCGTCCAATAACACAGGAATATTATATTTATGAGCAATTTCAACAATTTTTTTAACCGGATTAATAGTTCCTAAAGCATTGGAAGTGTGAACAACCGAAACAAGTTTGGTTTTTTCATTAATCATATTTTCCAGTTCATCAATGCATAATTCCCCTTCATCGGTAATTGGAATTACTTTTAACTTAACACCTTTATCCTGGTTAAGCAGCTGCCAAGGAACAATATTTGCATGATGTTCCATATTTGTAATAATAACTTCATCATCATCTTTTAACCAACCGGCACGGTACATACTTGTTGCTATTAAATTTATAGCTTCGGTAGCTCCTTTAACAAAAATAATTTCAGACGCACTCATTACATTTAAGTACTCTTTAATTTTTAATCGCGCGCGTTCGTACGAATCGGTAGCAAGTTCGCTTAAAAAATGCAATCCTCTGTGAATATTGGCATTTTCGTAAGTATAATAATAAGTTAAAGCGTCAATAACCTGCTGCGGTTTTTGGGTTGTAGCTGCATTATCCAAATAAACCAATGGTTTTCCATTTACAATTCGTTTAAGAATGGGAAAATCAGCCCTGACATCAGAAACATCAAAAATTCTTTGTTCGGTTAATAAACTTGTTTTACTTTCAAAAGTTTCCATATTATATTTCAACTTGTTGTAAATGTTCAAAAATTTTATGATTTAATTCGTTACGCAAACCTTCAATTTTAACATTTTCCATAACATCGGTAGCAAACGCACGTATAAGCATCGATTTTGCCAAGTTTTCACTTACACCTCTCGAACGGATATAAAAGTATGCATTTGCATCTAGTTGTCCAACTGTTGCACCATGCGAACATTTTACATCATCTGCAAATATTTCCAATTGCGGCTGAGTATCAATTTTTGCTTCTTTTGTAAGCAAAACTGTTTTATTGGATTGATAAGCATTAGTTTTTTGTGCGTCACGTTGAACAAGAATTTTACCGGCAAACACACCATGCGACTGGTCGTCTAAAATTCCTTTGTATAATTCATTACTCATACTATTAGGTTTTGCATGATCAACAAAAGTATGATTATCAATATGCTGATCCCCTTTCCCTAAAGAAAGACCATAATAATGACATTCAATATTTTCACCCTGCAAATCGGAACCGATATCATTGCGTATTAATTTACCTCCAAACGTAAAAGTATAATTACAAAAATTACTTCTTTTCCTTTGGTAAACTTCTGTTTTTTCAATATGGTAAGCATTTTCATTTTCGTCTTGAATAGTATAGATATTTACGCGTGCATCATCATCAACAAAAACTTCGGTTAACGCATTATTTAAATAACTATTTTTACCATATCCGTGATAATTTACAATTACATTTAATTCGCTGTTTGTATCGGCAAAAATCATATTACGGGGTAATGATAACACTTTTTCATTTTCATTTCCGCTTAAATATAAAACCTGAACAGGCAATTCAACCACTTTTCCCTTTGGTACATAAATAAATAAACCGTCGTTAGCAAAAGTATTGTTTATTACGTTAAACAAATCGGGTTTTTTAACCAATTTGTTAAAATGGACTTCAACAAGTTTTTTGTTTTCATTTAATGCTGTATTTAGATTTTTTATTACAACACCATCAGGCACTTTTGATAAATCGGAAAGATTTGGTTCAAACACTCCATTAACAAAAACAAGTTTAATTGATTCAAAACTGCTAAAAAATAATTCTTTAATACTTGAACTATCAATTGAATCTTGTTTAATTAAACTAACCGGAATAAAATTATCCTTAATTATGGAGTTTATGTTAGTATATTTCCATTCTTCCGTTTTAATTGTAGGAAAATTTCCAACCTTTAGATTTTCAAAATATTCTTTTTTTGCTTCTCCAAAAAAAGTGTTCGAAATTCCATTTAACAATTTATGATAGTCTTCAAAATTGTTAATTAAATATTCCTTTAATCCTGCTTTAACAGAGGTATTTTCCATTATATTTTTCTCCTCTTTAAGCATTTATTTCTTCTACGGATTCAGTTTCGTCATTAATCCAATCATAACCTTTTTCTTCCAGCTCTAAAGCAAGATCTTTTGTACCCGATTTAATAATTCTGCCTTTTGATAATACATGAACAAAATCAGGCACAATATAACTTAACAATCTTTGATAGTGAGTAACTACAATTACACCATTATTTTCATTTCTAAAAACATTAACACCGTTTGAAACAACTTTAAGGGCATCAATATCTAATCCGGAATCTGTTTCATCAAGCACGGCAAGCTTTGGATTAAGCATTAATAACTGGAAAATTTCATTTCGTTTTTTTTCACCGCCGGAAAAACCCTGATTTACAGCACGGCTTATTAATTTATCATCCATGCCTAAAATTGCGGCTTTTTGACGCATTAATTCTAAAAACTGTTTTGGAGTTAATTCAGGCAAATTATTATATTTTCTAACTGCCTCAACAGATGCTTTTAAAAAAGTTGCATTACTTATGCCCGGTATTTCAATAGGATATTGAAAAGCTAAAAATACTCCTTCACAAGCTCTGTCTTCAATACTTAAATCCAATAGATTTTTACCATCCAATATTACTTCACCGCTTGTAACTTGGTAATTAGTATTTCCAGCCAAAACATTTGCCAAGGTACTTTTCCCGCTTCCGTTAGGTCCCATAATAGCATGAACTTCACCGGCATTAACTGTTAAGTTAATACCTCTTAAAATCTCTTTACCATCAATATTCGCATGTAAATTTTTAATCTGTAACATTTATTAATTCCTCAATATTTTCTTTTTTATTTATTAACCTACACTGCCTTCTAAACTTATGGCAAGCAGTTTTTGAGCTTCTACGGCAAATTCCATAGGAAGTTCGTTAAATACTTCTTTACAAAAACCATTAACAATTAAATTAACAGCGTCTTCGGTAGAAATTCCGCGCTGATTTAAATAAAAGATCTGATCATCGCTTACTTTAGAAGTTGTTGCTTCGTGTTCAACAACGGATGAATCGTTATTCACTTCTATATAAGGAAAAGTATGTGCACCACATTTATCACCCATTAACATACTGTCGCATTGTGAAAAATTTCTTGCTCCTGTTGCATTACTTCCAACTTTTACAAGACCGCGGTATGTATTGTTGCTTTTTCCGGCCGAAATACCTTTTGAAACAATTGTGCTTTTGGTATTTTTACCAATATGCACCATTTTAGTACCTGTATCGGCCTGCTGGTAATTATTTGTTACGGCAACCGAATAAAATTCTCCTACGGAATTATCTCCCTGCAATATACAACCGGGATATTTCCATGTTATGGAAGAGCCTGTTTCAACTTGTGTCCACGATATTTTGGAATTTTTACCCTTGCATATTCCACGTTTTGTAACAAAATTGTAAATTCCGCCAACACCTTCTTTATCACCCGGGTACCAGTTTTGTACGGTAGAATATTTTATTTCGGCATCATCCAAAACAATAAGTTCTACAATTGCAGCATGTAATTGGTTAGTATCTCGTATAGGAGCTGTACATCCTTCCAAATAACTAACATAAGCATTTTCTTCCGCAATTATTAAAGTTCTTTCAAACTGCCCGGTTTCCTGATTATTAATTCTAAAATAAGTAGATAACTCCATTGGGCATCTTACTCCCTTTGGAATAAATACAAAAGAACCATCGCTAAAAACAGCGCAATTTAATGCGGCATAAAAGTTATCTGTATAAGGAACTACAGAACCCAGATATTTTTTAACAAGATCAGGATGGTTTTTAACAGCTTCCGAAATTGAACAAAAGATTATTCCCTGTTCGGCTAAGGATTCTTTAAATGTTGTTGTAACACTTACCGAATCAAAAACCGCGTCAACTGCTACTCCTGCAAATTTTTTCTGTTCTTCTAACGGTATTCCAAGTTTTTCAAATGTTTTTAATAATTCAGGGTCAACTTCATCCAAACTTGTTAATTCCGGCTTAGATTTGGGTGCCGAATAATAAACTATATTCTGGTAATCAATTGGCGGATATTTTACGTTAGCCCATTTGGGTTCTTCCATTTTTAACCAATATCTATATGCTTTTAATCTCCATTCAGTCAACCATTCGGGTTCGTTTTTCTTTTTCGAAATAAATCTAACTGTATCCTCATTTAGTCCTTTTGCTAAAGAATCACTTTCAATATCGGTTGAAAATCCCCACTTGTATTCTGACTGTGTGAAGTCTTCAACTGCTTTCATTTCGTCGCTCATTTATACTCCAATTTATCTATTACTTTAATCTTGAAAAAAAAGTCAAGATTCGTATCAAAAAAATAACTCTTTTGAAATTTAAAACCTAATAAATTTAAAAATCGTTCCTTTTAATTTTTATTTTTTTAATTTCTTTGCCTTAAAACTTCGTATAATAAAATTCCGGCCGAAACCGAAACGTTTAACGACTCAATTTTACCCATCATTGGTATTTTAACTAAAAAGTCGCAATTTTCGGCTGTTAATCGGTGCATTCCCTTCCCTTCATTTCCAAGTACAATAGCAGCAGGTAATTTGTAATCATGGTCGCTATAATTTTTAGCTTTATTGTCTAACATACTGCCAAAAATCCAATACCCTTCCTTTTTTAATTCTTTTATTAATTGGTTTATGTTGGCAACATTACAAATTTTAAGATGAAAAACAGCACCAGCCGAAGTTTTTTCAACAGTTTCGTTTATTTTTGCGGAATTATGAGTTGTCAAAAAAACACCGTCAACTCCACATCCTTCGGCAGTACGCAAAATAGCACCTAAATTATGCGGATCCTGAATTGAATCCAATATTAAAACAAGCGGATATTTCTTTTTCTTAGAAACCGATAATATCTCATCCACACTGCTGAAATTCATTTCTGTTTGAACGGCATAAACACCCTGCGAATTCACCTTCCCAAGAGTGGTTTCCATTTTTCCTTGAGGAATAAGAGTAATTGGAACGTTGTTAAATTTTGCCAGCTTTTGAATATCCTCAATAACCTGCCCTTTAATTCCAACAGCTAAAAAAATAGCCTGTAAACTAACACCAGCTTTTAAAGCTTCTAAAACCGGAATACGTCCGTATATTTTTCCCATTACTTAGGCATCCAAAAATGAATATTCTTCTACTGCTACTGCAAATTTGCAAAACAATCTATTATTTTCTTTTTCTGGTAAAAACTCGTCAACCAAAGTAATTTTCTTTTCAATCAAATTAAAATCGTAAACTGCCGAGTTTATACTTCCGTCTTGTTTAACTACATTAATAGTTTTTTTCCCAATTAGATCATCAAACAAACTATCTTTGCTGGCGGGTTGTACTTGCGGCGCATAATTAGGTTTTGCAAATAAACCCATTAAAACTAAATATATCTGATCTTTTTCCTTAACAACTTCAACAGATAGTTCGTACGAAAAAGCTGTAAACTCAACAATTGTTTCAACAGTTAGTGAAATATATTGTTTTTGAATAACTTCATCATAATAAAAAAACGCTTTACATACATATTCCAATTTATCCGGCTTCTTTTGCGGTATTGCATTAATAGCCGCTTGTGCTTTTTTATTTCTCGTTTTCGGTATCTTAGGAATCGAACCGGGATGCTTAAGTGGCAAATTATCCTCTTATAATATTTTCAATTTCATTTATGGAGTCAATTGAAATGTTTTTTTGTTCACTAGAAACCATATTTTTTAAAACAACTTCGTTATTTTTATATTCATCACCGCCAACAAAAAGAACATATTTTGAATTCAATTTATTAGCTTCACGCATTTGTGCTTTAATACTTCTTTGTAAATAATCTAACTCAACATTAAAACCTTTTCTTCTAAAATCAACTGCATATTGGTAAGCAAGATTTTTTAATTCATTATCCAATCTAACTATATATATATCTAAACTATCAGGTTGTAAATTTAAACAGCCTTCATTTTCACATGCTAATAAAAGTCTTTCAATTCCGGCTGCAAATCCAACACCAGGAGTGGCTTTACCTCCAAGTTGTTCAATAAGTAAATCATACCTTCCGCCACCGCATAACGCGCTTTGCGAACCAATACTTCCGCTTACAACTTCAAAAGTTGTATTGGTATAATAATCTAATCCCCTTACTAAAGTCGGATCAATTTCAAACGGAATATTTGCGGCAGTTAAATGTTTTTTAACCGCTTCAAATTGAATAAGGCTCTCGTCATCAAGATAATCTAATAATATTGGTGCATTTTTCATTATTTCTTTATCTTGATATTCTTTACTGTCAAATATTCTTAAAATGTTTGTTTCCAAACGTTTTTTACTTTCTTCCGATAATTTATCAATTTTATCCGATAAATATTTTTTTAATTCGGTTTTATATCTTTCGCGCGATTCAGGTACACCTAACGAATTAATTTTAACTACAAGATTTTTTAATCCAATCGAATTAAAAATATCATAAGCTAACAAAATCATTTCAGCATCTAAAGCAGGGTCGTTGCTCCCAAGGGCTTCAGCTCCAAATTGATGAAACTGGCGAAATCTTCCTGCCTGCGGACGTTCCTGCCTAAACATAGGTGAAATATAAAACAATTTATTTAAATTTTGTTTTTTATCCATCGAATGTTCAATAAACGAACGAACAACAGATGCTGTCATTTCCGGCTTAAGTGTAACACTTAAACTGCTTCTATCTATAAAAGTGTACATTTCCTTACTAACTATATCGGTTGCTTCACCAATTCCACGGCTGAATAAACCTGTTTCTTCAAAAACCGGTGTTCTCAGTTCCTTATAGTTAAAATTTTGCATTACTTTTTTTACTAAATTTTCAACATAATACCATTTATTAATATCTTCCGGTAAAATATCTTTTGTGCCTGTAATTGCTTTAATCATAAGTGCTTATATTTCCAAGTATTTTTCTTCTTCATTAAAAAATATTTTATATATCTCTTCGGCAGTTTTGGCAACAAATAAATCTTCTCTAAATTCATCTTTATTCATCATGCGCGAAATTCTGCTTAAAAGTTTTATGTGAGGGGCAACATAATTTTCTTTACCAACAAGTAAAAACACAAGATGCACGGGTTGTTCATCCAAAGCATCATATTCAATTTGTCGTGTGGTTTTACCGAATGCAGCTATCATATCTTTAACAGCATCAGTTTTAGCATGCGGGATTGCAAATCCTTTGCCAACTCCTGTTGACATAATTTTTTCCCTATCTAAAACAGCTCGGCGTAATTCTTCAAGATCATCTACTCGCTCATCCCCTTTGAGCAAATCGACTAACTCGTTTATCACTTCAATTTTTGTAGTACCCTTTAATTCAGGTATTATCATTTTTTCGGTTAAAATATTAGTCACTTTCATATTGGTATAGTATTTATTATTTGATGTTTAAAGTTAACAAAGGTTTTAATCTTAAGCAATTAAAACAAAATTTTATAAATTAAAAAAAATGCTTCTTTTAGCTTATTTTGGTTGACTTGTATGCAACTAAAGAGTATTTTCACATATTATTCTTTAAATACTAATTAAGAGGATTTATGGATATTCAAAACAAAGTTGTATTAATACTGGGTGCTTGGGGACTTGTTGGAAATGCAGTGACAAAAAAAATATTGCCCCAAAATCCAAAACAAATCATTTTAACATCACTAAAACAATCAGAAGCCGAAGAGTACGTTGAACAATTAAAAAAAGAATTCCCTGACAAACCTGAAGATTATTTTATTCCTTGGTGGGGTAATATTTTTGTACGTAACGAATTTAAAGATCAAGACAGATTTGCAATATTAAATGACCCGATAAAAAGAAAAGTCCTGATGTCGGATACTATGGAGGAATTATCACCTGAAATTTTACATTCATCACCTATTTATCAAGTGTTAAGCAAATATAAACCTGATATAATAGTTGATTGTATTAACTCTGCAACCGGTATAGCATACCAGGATATTTATACTACATATAGAACCATAAAAAAGACAATTGAAGTAAAATCTCCTGTTGAAGATATAATTGCTGAAACCGAAAAAATGATGTGTACTTTGTATATTCCGCAGTTAATAAGGCATATTCAAATTTTATACAATTCAATGAATGAAAATAAAACCGAGATGTACGTTAAAATTGGCACAAGCGGCACCGGTGGAATGGGACTTAACATACCATATACGCATAGCGAAGAAAAACCATCAAGAGTTTTATTAAGTAAATCTTCTATTGCCGGCGCACATACAATGCTTTTATTTTTGATGGGTAGAACTCCATCGGGCGCAATTACAAAAGAAATTAAACCAACTGCGGCTATTGCATGGAAAAATATTGGTTACGGTGAAATAAAAAAACGCGGCCGCGCAATTGAATTATCCGAAGTTGAATTAGAACAGGCTATTCCGTTAAAAGATGTATTAAAATTAAAACTTGATTCGCCATTTCCAACATCGGGTCAAAAATTACATTCTGTATTTATTGATACGGGAGAAAATGGTACATTTTCGCGTGGCGAGTTTGAAGCTATTTCAACACAAGGTCAAATGGAATATGTTACACCTGAAGAAATTGCAGATGACGTAATTTATGAAATTATGGGTAGAAATACCGGTCATGATATAATTAATGCATTGGATAACGCTTCTCTTTCACCTAGTTTTAGAGCCGGATTTATGCAGCACTATGCAGTTGAAAAATTAAATGAACTTGAAGAAATTCATGGGCAGCAAAGCATCGCGTTTGAGCTTTTAGGTCCTCCAAGACTATCAAAACTTTTATACGAATTACAATTGTTAAAAATAATATGTACAACTATGCCGAATATTGTTGCTGCTACACCTCAAGCATTATCGGATAAATGTTATGAATTAATTCAGTCTAATGTAAAATTAAGAAGTGAAATAATTTCAATAGGTATTCCAATTTTATTACCTGACGGCAAAAATCTGCTGCGCGGAAATGAAATGAAAATTCCACCTTTTAGAGGAGAAGCCGAATTAGAAATTACACCTGCTAACATTACATCATGGAGTAAAGATGGATGGTGCGATTTACGTGTTGAAAACATGAAACAATGGCAGCAAAGAATTACCGATCTTATGAAAGAAGCTGAATCAATATCCGAATTTGATACTAGTTCGCTTAATGTTAGAACAAAAAGATATTGGAATAACTACGAAAAAATTGATATTGGTAAGGTTGTTGGTTGGATATTTATTACTGAGGAGAAAGGCCTTAGAATGAAATAGTATTATTTTTTATACATTTATATTATTAAAGGAGCACACATAATCGTGCTCCTTTTTTTATAGAAAATTTTGCCAGCTATAATAATAAATCTTTTTTCAGTTACCAGTTTAATCCGTATTTAATTGTCTGAACTATGATTCGTTTGATTTTTACTATTATTATGATTGTATTTGGGGTGGGTTTTAATCCCAAAGGGATGGCATTATTATAGAAAACCGTGACACACCTGACACAAAACCCCAAAGGTGGTGACATTATTTTTTACAAAATTAAAGAACACTGATTACGCAGATTTAACGGATTTGCGCAGATTGTTAATTGTCTAATCAGCGTCATCTGTGTTCTATCTTTAACTTTTAAAGCTTTAATCCGCAAGCTGAAGCTTACTTTTCAACTAAAAATCAATACAAAATCAGGGATAAAATTCCATGATCGTTACCAACAAATACTTTAACTAAATAAGATATCTATTTTTATTATAACAAGTTACACTTAATTATTTCCATTATGGCATTTATTTTTATTGTACTTAAAAAGTATATTTTATTAACATGCTCCAAATATTTTATGACACTGCTCCCGCAATAAACGTTTAATATAAGACGTTTTAGAGTTTTAGAGAGACTTAAAACTGCCTTATTGCAAAAAATGACATAATTTATGGCTAAAACCAACCCAATAAACTAAGGGTCGAGTTCATTTAATAATCATTTTTAAACTTTAAGTGCGTGCTCCGTTTTTAGAGTATATGCTATATTTTACTTTAACAAATAATGTTTAGTTGTTTATTTTAATAAAATGTTATAAAATTATGTCTAATATATTATTTTAATATAAATTTTTATACTCCGAAAAATCGTTATATTTTTTACCCATTAATTTTCAAATAAAAACCACTAATTTTTAACCGGGTTATTTGGTAATATTAACAATTCTAATCAATTCTAAAGCCAGTTTATTTATACAACAATATATCAAAAAGTTGAACTCCGCTGGAGTTCTTTGATTTCGAAAGTACACCGTGATTACAAACGTGGCACAACTCTGTAGTGCTTAAGTAACTTGCATTATTTAATTTATTAAAGTCCCATTAACAACCCTAATGATTTTTTTTTATAAATTATTATTCTTTAAACAAAAAAAACCGCGGCTAATTTTATTTAACCACGGCTTTTAATTGAGAATTAAAAATTCAAAATTTACAATTACTCTTTACTTAATTAACAACATCTTGTTTGTTTTAGTAAATTTACCTGCTTCCAACGTATAGAAATATATTCCGCTGGTAACTTTTTTACCAAACTTATCAGTAGCATTCCAAATCATTGAGTATGCTCCGGGGCTTGCTTGCGAATTAATTAAGGTTACTACTTCTTTGCCAAGTACATCGTAAATTGTTAATTTAACATTAGACGCTTCTCCAATAGTATATTTAATTGTTGTACTTGGGTTAAAGGGATTTGGATAGTTTTGGGATAAAAAACAAGAATTTACAGCAGTCAAATCATCATTAACATTGGTAAATGTTATATACTGTATTGTAACTTTCGGACTATCATATTCAATAAAATTAGTTCGATTGTTAAAATAAACTTTTACAATTCCACTTGCCGGAAGTGTTAAAGCAAAATGCATAACACCATACGTTGTACGAGAATGATAAACGCTTATGCAATTATTTTGCAAATCGTACGTATAAGTATACCGTTCATGTTCTTCCTCTCTACCGGATATTATGTTATAACTAATATCAACATATGACGTAACATTATTATTTGAATCGAATGAACCAATAAATCTGGCTGATTGATTCCAATTGTTTCCGCTATAATAATCAGAATAATAAACAGCAACTAATTTATGCGAATTATATTGATAACGATAACGAGTTTGGTTAACCCAATTATTGTTTTCCCAAATAGTATAATATAATGATACCAATAAATTATTATTATCATAAATATATGTATAACAATCAATATTCAGCCATTCGTTATTTACCCACTTGGTTGTGGTATGTTTATCTAAAAGATTTTGATTTGTATAAGTATAAATATCTTGGTTAGTATTAATCCAGCATGAATCATCCCACCTTTGAGTTAAAATGTAAGATAAATTACCTTCACTATTATAGGTATAAAAATATTGTTTAATGCTCTGCCATTGATTATTTTTTAAAGAATCAAGAGTTTTATACGACAATAAATTTTCTTTATATGAATAAGTTACTTTTTGTTTGCTGTTATATGGATATTGGATTTCTTCTGATTGTAAAACACCTTGTAGATCATAAGTATAATATATATTTATATCAGGATCGTTCCAATTGAATAAAGTAGCGTTGGAAGGTCTATAAAAAGTAGGCGAATCTTTATATTTAGTATAACCATTCAGTCTTTGAACTAAGTCAAATTCGCTTTGAGCTACACCTGGTAAAAAATCTTGAGCAAACAAACTAATTGCCACAAGGTTCAATAAAATAAATATTAATTTAAGTTTCATATTTTTCTCTCCAATAAAAAAAATTAACAACATGACTAAGATACTGTATTTAATATGTAATATTTGTGCTATATATCACTTTTTCATTTCAATATGTATTACTTGTGAGTTAGAACAAATTAATAATTTTCATTGTAAAATAAATTTATTTTAAGAGATTCATTTTACGTGTTTCACTATATTTACCGGATTGCAACCGATAAAAATAAATACCACTCGATAACTTTTTTGGATTCCAGACTATTTGATGACTTCCTGACGGAAGCTCTTCATTTATCAAGGTAATAATTTCTTTTCCCAATATATCATATATTATAAGTTTTACAAATTCCTTCTTTGGCAAAGTAAATGAAATTGTTGTACTTGGGTTAAAAGGATTTGGATAATTTTGGTAAAGAATAAATGAGTTAACATTTGCAGGTTCTTTAGCTACACCTGTAAAGGTTGTATACTGGGCAGATATACTTGAAGCTGGGAAAAAAATGCTATCTTTTTTATTATTATAAAAAAGGGGAATTTCTTTACCACCCTGCGTCCATACTCCATGATTCCATGTTGCAGATTCAGCACTTGCCCCATTTCCATAATCATCATAAGTATAAGTAGTAAATATTTTTTGAGCAATGTTAGTAAAGTCATAAGATATCTCAAATAATTCACTCAACATATTGCCATATAAATCATATGTATAAGTTGTTTGTTCATTTGTTAAAAAACTTAGCCAAGCCTCATTCCAAATTCCTTTTATTTTTGTCAACATATTACCTTGCTGATCATAAGTGTATGTAATACAAGTTGCGAAATTATTTATCAAGGTATTTGTATTTACATCCCAAACTTCGCGTATTTCCGTTAATCTATTACCCTGCGTATCGTATGTATAAGTAGTAAGATTTTCATTTAAATAACTTAACCAAGCGTTATTCCAATATGCATTTAATTTAGTAAGCAAATTTCCCTGTTCATCGTATGTACATTTTTTATAATGAGTTCCGGTTGTTTCGGTCAACAAATTTCCATTATCATCAAAAGCATAAATTGTTTGATCGTTTTGAACCCATACTCCATTTTGCCAATTGGCCAATATTATTAATACTATTTGTCCCATTGAATTATAAGTATAAGTATATTGATTTTTTTGAATCCATACTTCATTTTGCAAATTGGCTTCAGTTATTGTTAGTATTTGCCCCATTGCATTATAAGTATAAGAAGTTAGTGTACATTGAATTTTATTTTCTTCTGTCAGCAAATTGCCTAGTTCATCATAAGTATAAACAAAACTTTCCGAAGTTATCCACGAATGGAAATAATCGGACCAATATTTAGCAAGATATGACAATTTATTTCCGGAAATGTCATATGTATAAGCTTTTTGAAATTTAGTAACCCAAAAACCAAAATCATAATATTGGCTATTTTCCTCTAGCAGATTGCCCTGTAAGTCGTATATATATGCAGTCCGGTTTTTTAACTCCCAATATCCATTCCAATTTTCATATAAATTAGTTAATAAATCTCCCTGAGAATTATAAGTATATGTTATACGCTCAACATTAGTCCAATCTCCCGTTTCATTATTTTCGCATAATCTGGATTGTATTTTTCCTTGTACATCATATGTGTAAGTGTAACGTTCATTACCGTTAACTAATACCGAAATCGGTTTATATAGAACATCATCTGTATTTTTGTTATTTAATTTATGCAAACCCTGATTAATTATTTTTTTTGCCTCTTTGTTAAGATCATTTATTCTACCTTTAGCAATTAAATCACTTTGTAATTTTTTAATTAAATTAAATTTATTCGAATTATTTTGTGCATCTAAAAAATTTGAAAATAATAAAAAACTAATTAAAATTAGTGCTGTCCTTTTCATGCTATATTCCTCTTTTTGCAATTTTAGATTTTAATAACTTAACTGCTCCTCTGGTCATTTGATACTATTTAATCAACAACATCTTGTTTGTTTTAGTAAATTTACCTGCTTCCAACGTATAGAAATAAATTCCGCTGGTAACTTTTTTACCAAACTTATCAGTAGCATTCCAAATCATTGAGTATGCTCCCGGATGTAATTCGGAGTTAATTAATGTTATTACTTCCCTGCCAAGTATATCATATATTGTTAATTTAACATTAGTAACTTCGGCAATTGAATACTTAATTATTGTACTTGGGTTAAAGGGATTTGGATAGTTTTGGTCAAGTGTAAACGAGTTTATATTTATTAAATCATCTTTGATTTCTGTAAAACTTGTATATTGTACAGAAATATTTGCAGCATAATACTTTATAGTGTCATTATTATTATAAGAAAGACTTAAATCTCCCCATTTTTGGATCCATGAGTCATAAGCCCATTCAAAATTATTAACATTTATACCATTTCCATTTTCATCATAAGTATATGATAAAAGCTCACGATCTAAAAAACTTAACCATGCTGGATTCCAATAAGCAATTCTTCTGGTCAATAAATTTCCTTGTACATCATATGTATAAGTAATAAGGGTATTACCGCTCAATTCTGTTAATTGGTTTCCAAAAGAGTCGTAGGTGTAAGTAACTTGATAATCAAACACATAAGCACCATTCAACCACTTTTCATATGTAATCATTACTAAATTACCAATATTATCATAAGTATACGTTTTCAACGAATGGCTCAAATTATCTAAGCTTGTTAAAATTTTTCCATTTTCGTTATAAGTATATACATAACTCCATCCAAGACTCCAATCATTAAAATATGTTGACCAATAAGTACAATAATCCGTTAATATATTCCCTTGAATGTCAAAAGAAAAGATATTATGGCTAAAATTAGCCCAGGCATAATCTCTCCATTGTTCTATTAACTTATCAATAAGTTTTCCTTGCTCATTATACGTGTAAATATATCGCATTGTGGATTGATTTAATTCCTCATCTAATCTCATTGTTAGATGTCCTTCCGAATCATACGAATATGTTGAGGATGTGTAAATGCTCCAAACATCATTTCTAAAAATCTCATATGTTTCTTTTAAAATATTGCTATTATTATCGTATGTATATGTCCAACGCGAATCAATAACCCATAGCTCATTTTCCCAGAGTTCATATATGTTTGTTAACATATTACCTTTAGAATCATAAGTATAGGTATTTTTGCTTAAATTTACAGTACCATTATAATCACATAATGCAGTGAGTTTATTTCCTAACTCATCATAAGTAAAAGAGTAGTGCCTACTACTATCATCCACAATAATCTTTATGGGCTTATATAAAATTGTTTTCGAGTCATTATTTTGTGATTTTCGGAATTTAGTATTATTCGTTATTTTTAATATTTCATTAGAATTAGGATTATTAAAATAATTATTTTGTTTATTGGGATAATTTAAATTTGACTTTACATTTTGAGCATTAACAAAAATTGTGACAAAAATGAAATAGAATAATGGAAATATTATCTTTTTCATATAGAACCTCCTTTAGCTTTTTGGAATAATTATCAAATACAATTAACCCAAAGAATAATATTAAACTTTAAATTTTTAAAATATTGTTATTTAATATTATATAAAATTTTCAAACTTTCAAAGATATTTATTGCGCTATTAGTTTATACATGATTTGTATCACAATTCAACAATTTAAAAAAAAGATGAAGACAATAATTTTGCACAAAACAAACATAAAATGTCCATTATTTAAAATGAAAAACCGCAGCTAATTTTATTTAACTACGGTTTTTAATTGAAAATTAAAAATTCAAAATTTAGAATTGCTCTTTACTTAATCAACAACATCTTGTTTGTTTTAGTAAATTTACCCGCTTCCAACGAATAGAAATAAATTCCGCTGGTAACTTTTTTACCAAACTTATCAGTAGCATTCCAAATCATTGAGTATGCTCCCGGATGTAATTCGGAGTTAATTAATGTTATTACTTCCCTGCCAAGTATATCATATATTGTTAATTTAACATTAGTAACTTCAGCAATTGAATACTTAATTGTTGTACTTGGATTAAAGGGATTTGGATAGTTTTGGTCAAGAGTAAACGAGTTTATATTTTCTAATTCATCATTGATTTTAGTAAAACTTGCATATTGTGCAGAAATACTTGATGCAAAATACTTTATAGTGTCATTACAATTATAAGGAAGACTTAAATCTGCCGTTAACGGAACCCATTCTTCATTGTACCATAATAGATTATTAACAGTTATACCATTCCCATTTTCATCATAAGTATATGTTAAAAGCTCTTGATCCAAAAAACCTAACCATGCTTCATTCCAATAAGCATATCTTCTAGTCAATAGATTTCCTTGCGTATCATATGTATAAGTAATAAGAGAATTACCTTCGACCAATTCTGTCAATCGGTTTCCAAGAGAGTCATAGGTGTAAATAACTTTACTATCAAACACATAACCACTATCCGACACCCATCCATATGAAAGCATTACTAAATTAGCAAAATTATCATAAGTATATGTTTTCATAAAATGTATGGAATTATCTAAGCTTGTTAAAATTTTTCCATTTTCGTTATAAGTATATACATAACTCCATCCAGGCATCCAAGCATTAAAATATGTTGACCAATAAATATTATAATCCGTTAACATATTCCCTTGAATATCATAAGAAAAGAATTGATGGCTAAAATTACCCCAGGCATTATCTCTATCTACTTCCGTCAACTCATCAATAAGATTGCCTTGCTCATTATATGTGTAAATATGTCGCATTATTGTTGAATATGATTCCACATCTAATCTCATTATTAGACGTCCTTCCGAATCATACGAATATGTTGAGGAAGTGTAAATGCTCCAAACACTATTGCTCAAAAGTTCCATCATTTCTTTTATAATATTGCCATTATTATCGTATGTATATGTCCAACGCGAATCACTAACCCAGTCTTCATTTTCCCAGATTTCATATAAGTTTGTTAACATATTACCTTTAGAATCATAAGTATAGGTATTTTTGCTTAAATTTACAGTACCATTATAATCACATAATTCAGTGAGTTTATTTCCTAACTCATCATAAGTAAAAGAGTAGTGCCTACTATCATCCACAATAATCTTTATGGGCTTATATAAAATTGTTTTCGAGTCATTATTTTGTGATTTTCGGAATTTAGTATTATTCGTTATTTTTAATATTTCATTAGAATTAGGATTATTAAAATAATTTTTTTGTTTATTGGGATAATTTAAATTTGACTTCACATTTTGAGCATTAACAAAAATTGTGACAAAAATGAAATAGAATAATGGAAATATTATCTTTTTCATATAGAACCTCCTTTAGCTTTTTGGAATAATTATCAAATACAATTAACCCAAAGAATAATATTAAACTTTAAATTTTTAAAATATTGTTATTTAATATTATATAAAATTTTCAAACTTTCAAAGATATTTATTGCGCTATTAGTTTATACATGATTTGTATCACAATTTAACAATTTAAAAAAAGATGAAGACAATAATTTTGCACAAAACAAACATAAAATGTCCATTATTTAAAATGAAAAACCGCAGCTAATTTTATTTAACTACGGTTTTTAATTGAAAATTAAAAATTTAGAATTGCTCTTTACTTAATCAACAACATCTTGTTTGTTTTAGTAAATTTACCTGCTTCCAACGAATAGAAATAAATTCCGCTGGTAACTTTTTTACCAAACTTATCAGTAGCATTCCAAATCATTGAGTATGCTCCCGGATGTAATTCGGAGTTAATTAATGTTATTACTTCCCTGCCAAGTATATCATATATTGTTAATTTAACATTAGTAACTTCGGCAATTGAATACTTAATTATTGTACTTGGATTAAACGGATTAGGATAATTTTGTTCCAAGTTAAATGAATAACTTAATGAGTTATTATTATCTTCTACTCCGGTTAATGGACTTGTATTTTTATATAACTTTCCATCACTGGCTCCGGCATATAAAATCCCTCTATCAATAAATACGGAACTTACACCAAAACCAACCATTCCAAGTTTTGCCCAGCCGCTTTCAGTGGCAGATTGATATAAATAAATACCGCCGTTCCAGGCACTTGCAAATACATTACCGCCATCTATAGTAACTGAATAGATATAAGGAGCTGTAACATTAACTTGTTTTGTAAATGTTGCTCCGCCGTCATTGGAATAATACATACCGTCGCCATAAGTAGCTGCAAATATTTCATCAGAAGTATTAATACCAACCGACCAAACATGATCGTAACCAACATTTAGTTTAACCCAGTTTTCAGCGTTATCTGTTGATTTAAAGATCCCGCCTCCAAAAGTACCAACAAACATAGCACCTGAACCATTTTCGGCCAATGAGTTAACAGCTTTAAATGTCAAACCTTCATTTTTAGCAGTCCAAGATAAACCTAAATCTGTTGATTTGAAAATACCTTCTCCCCAAATACCTGCATAAACTACTGTATTATTATTAGTTACAAGTAATGTTCTAACATCTTTATTAGCTAAACTGTATAAACTCCATGTTATACCGTTATTTGTAGAACGATAGACACCTTGTTCAGTAGCTGCAAATATATACGAGTTATTAACAATGATTGACCAAATATAACCAACATTCATGCTCCCGTTTAACAAATTCCATGAAACACCATCATCTGTTGATCGATATATTTTGCCGCCCCATGTACCGGTAAGCAAATTATTATCTTTATCACGGGTCATAACCCAAACTATTTGATCGGAACTTATACTTCCGGTATATTCCCAATTAACATTTACTGAACCGCTGCCAACAGAAAGATTAGGATTAACCACTATTGTAACAGCAGCATAATCATCTTCATTTGTAACACCATTACCGGGTTGGCTATCGGGATCAAGTTGGTTTGCTTTTGTAACTTCAGCAATGTTTTTCATTGTTGTAGTAGCTGGAACATTACCAATAAATTTAGCAAGGTTAAACTGACCTTGACCATAAACAGATTTAGCTATTAACTGACCGTTTAATTGTCCGTTAACATAGTTTACTTCTGCTTTTGGAGCAAATACAGTTCCTTGTACATCAATATTATTAATAACTAATTTTGAAGCTTCATAAAAATTAAACAAAGTACTATACTTATCTGCTCCGGATACTACTAAACCACCATCAACTAAAATAGAATCACCCGCAATATTAACTAACGCAGTAGCACCAAAGGGAACATTTACAAATATTTCAGTTGAGTTGTTAACATCAGCAGCAGAAACATCAAAAATATTAATTAACGGATGTGTACCATTCAGATGCAAAGAACTCCAAATCATTGTATCCTGACCATTAGCAGCATAACCTGCTATTGTTGCAGATAAATCCAACAAGTAAGAGCGTGCTCCGGCAAAATCTATAACGCTGTCTTTTCTAACTTCACCTTCAACGCTTACATAATCAACCGGTAAATTAGTCTGGTTACCATAAACCACATTACCGCCAAAAACCGCTCCGGTTAAAAATGTCAGATTTCTTCCGGCAACTAATACATCTTCGGTACCGTTTGAATTAACTAATTTATCGCCAACACTATAATTTGCCAAGAATATATCACGTCCGGCAGCCATTTTACCTTCTGTATCCGATGAAGGTTGATTAACATCGTCAAATACAAAAACATTAAAATCATCAGCTGCACCAAAACTAAGCTGCGAAGTAAAAATATCAGCCGAGTTTACTTTAACGGTAACAACTAAAGTAGCACTTGCTCCGTTTGCTAAAGCTCCAACAAGCCATTTGCCTGTTGACTGAGTATAACTTCCTTGCGATGGGGTAGCAGATTGAATCTCAAATCCGTTATCAATTAAATCAGTAACTTCAACACCAGTTGCCGGAGTAGGTCCGTCATTGGTTACTGTAACCGTAAATGATATTACATCACCATTAACAGGATTGTTATTGTTAACTGTTTTTGTAAGTCTTAAATCTGTTTTTGCAAGCCATTTTACACTTGCTGAAAATAATCTGTTAGCCAAAACAGGAGTAGCAAGCACTAGTTTTTGATATGTATCGGCACTTACAGAATGTACATACTTTGTACCTTGTGGAACAACAACCTGTGCTGAGGCTGTAACTGTGGCAGTATTAACATTTCCCTGACTAAGTGTAAATGATAAATATCCCTGTGCATTAGTTACACCAGTTGTAGAGCTTAAAGTACCATTTACTGCACTTAAGTTAACTGTTACGTTAGCCAATGCTGTTCCGCGTTCATTATAAGCATAAACACGCATAGAAGCAACTTGGCCTGAATAAATTTCCTGCGAAGCAGGAGTTATAATTAATGTTGCAACAGGGGTTATATTCCCTGCATTTGCATCAGCATCTGCAATAATTTGTAATGCCCTGTTTTTAATTGTCGAATTAGTAACAGTATTTGCTTCAACTCCGTCACTAAAATGCCATACGGCTATTTGTACAGCACAAGCTTCGTTTTTATCGGATAAAGAACCGGTATAAGGAAGTGGTTTGTATGGGTAATAGTTATTTAAAATATAAGTGATTTTAGATGGAGTATTTCCAGCATCAATATAAGTATGGGGCTGACTAGAAGTCCAAAAAGCCAAATGATGTAAAATATCAATACAAAATAATTTTACATTAGACTGGTTATTTACTTCGGCATTAAATGTACCTGCATACACGCTGCTAAAAGGTACTCCTGTGTAAGGATTTGTAAACGTAACATTTACACCCTTATCAGTGGTTAAAACCTTTGCTATTGCTGAACTTTCACCTAAATTTGCTGATTGAAAATAACTTATCGGATGTTCTTCCGAGGTTTTTGTCGCGGTACTATCGGTTACAGCATTAATATTAACAACACCAATAATAAAAAACAAAAGCACAAAAAGGTTTAATAATCTGTCAGTTCGTTTAATCATTTATTTATATACCTCCATGTTAATAAATTTCGTAAATAAATATTAACTAAGTAAAAATACATTATTCTATACATGTATTATCGAATAAAAACTAATGATCTTTAATTTTTGATAGTTAATATCCCAAAATACAATATTTTGTCATTAAATTCTAATAGAAAAACCGCAGCTAATTTTATTTAACCACGGTTTTTAATTAAGAATTAAAAATTCATAATTTAGAATTACTTTTACTTCATTAACATCATTTTGTTAGTTTTGTTAAATTTACCTGCTTCCAAAGAATAGAAGTAAATTCCGCTTGCAACTTTTTTACCAAATTTATCGGTTGCATTCCAAACCATTGTATATGCTCCCGGTTGTAAGTTATTATTTACTAAAGTTACAACTTCTCTTCCAAGTATATCATAAACAGTTAATTTAACATTAGTTACTTCAGCAACTGAATATTTAATAATAGTACTTGGATTAAAAGGATTAGGATAATTTTGTTCTAAGTTAAATGAATAATTTAATGAATTTCCTGTTTCATTTACACCTGTAACAGGATTTGTATTTTTATATAATTTACCTTCACTTGTACCGGCATATAAAACGCCTTTGTCAAGCATAATAGCACTAACTCCAAAACCTACCATTCCAAGTTGTGACCATGTACTTTCTACACCAGATTGATATACATAGATACCACCGTTCCAGGCACTTGCAATCACTTTATTTCCAGATACAGTAATTGCATAAATAAATTTGTCTGTTATCGCATTTTGTTTAACGAATGTTGCACCTTCATCAGAAGATAAGTACATTCCGTTTCCATAGGTACCAACAAATATTTCATCAGATTCGCTTATTCCAAGTGACCAGATATATGGATATTCAATATTTAATTGTGTAAAATGATCTGCTAGATCTGTTGATTTATAGATTTTTCCCCCTAATGTCCCAACATATAGTTCTTTATTTGAATTGATTGCAATTGAGCTAATATTATCACAACCTAAACCTGTTAATTTTCCAAACCATGTGTTTCCGCCATCAGTAGATTTGAATAACGTTTCACCTAATACTGCGGCATACATTACGTTAATTGATTCATCAAAAATAAAGGCTGGAACTCTTTTTCCCGCAAAGGCAAACATATTCCATGTTGACCCATTATTTGTTGAACGGAATATTCCGTATTCAGTTGCAGCATAAATATAACCGTTAACCATGTTTACTTGAATTGACCAAACATACCCAACACCCATTCCCGGATTTAATAAAGTCCATGTAACTCCGTTATTTACTGAACGCGAAATTTTGCCGCCGGTTGATCCTTTTAATAAATTTCCGTCTTTATCTTTTGTAATAACCCATGTAATTTCATTTGTGTTAAACGTACCAACCAATTCCCAATCTGGATTTGTTGTACCGCTTCCAACAGACAGATCAGGATTTACAGATAAATTAACAAAATCATAATCGTCTTCTGTAGTAATACCATTACCCGGCTCTGAGTCAGGATCTAATTGATTTGCTTTTGTTATTTCAGCTATATTTTGTAATTCGGTTTGTCCCGGAATATTACCAATAAATTTGGAAATATTAAATTGAGCTTTACCTTTAACTGATTTAGCAATAAACTGGCCGTTTATTTGACCGTCAATAAAGTTAACTTCAGCTTTAGGGGCTAACAAGCTGCCTTTAACATCAATTTGATTAATAGTTAAATATGTTGATTCATAAAAATTATATAATGTAGTATTTGTGGAAGCACCATAAAGATCTAAACCGCCATTAAATAATACACTATCACCGGAAACATTTACAATAACAGTTGAACCGTTTGGCACATTAATTTCAATTCCCGAAGAATTTGTAACGTCTTTGCCATCAACGTTAAACACATTGATAATTGGATGTGTACCTTTTAATGATAAAGTGCTCCATGATAATGTATCAGTACCATTAGCAGGATAATTTGCCAAAGATGCCGATAAATCCAATAAATATGATTCTGCTGCTGCAAAATCAATTACGCTGTCTTTTCTAACTTCTCCGCCTACTACACTTACATAACTTACAGGCAAGTTAGAAGAATTTCCATAAACTACGTTACCATTAGAAATGGCACCGGTTAAAAATGTCAAATTACGACCTGCAATTAAAACATCTTCTGTTCCATTACTGTTTGGTAATAAATCGCCTACACTATAATTAGTTAAGAAAATATCTCTTCCTGCTGCCATTTTACCTTGTGTATCTGAAGAAGGCTGATTAATGTCTTCAATTACAAATACGTTAAAATCACTTGCAACACCTAAATCAATTTGTGAAGTAAATACATTAACAACATTCACTTTTACTGTCATTACTAAAGATGCAGAAGCACCGTTTGCTAATGAACCAACTGTCCAGATACCTGTTGTTTCGTTGTACGTACCTGTGGATGGAGTTACTGATTGAATTTCAAAAGCTGAGTTTAATAAATCTGTTACTTCAACTCCTGTTGCTGCTGTAGGACCATCGTTAGTTACAGTTACTGTAAAGGTTACAACATCACCATTAGTAGGATTAGGATTATCACAAGATTTATTCAATTTTAGATCTGTTCTTTCTAACCATTTAATATTAGCTGTAAAAAGTCTGTTTGCAACTGCTGGAGTAGCTAATACAAGTTTTTGATATTGATCGGGACTAACTGAATGAACATATTTTGTTCCCTGTGGAACTACTACTTGTGCAGATGCTGAAACACTTGCGTTATTTGAAGCACCTTGTGTTAAGGTAAATTCAAAATAACCCTGAGCATTTGTTGTTCCTGATAATGCACTTAAAACACCTGAAGTAGTGCTTAAAGTTACCGGAACGTTAGCTAACGTATTACCTGTTTCATTATATGCATAAACACGTAAAGTAGCACCTTGACCAACATAAATTTCGGTTGAGGCAGGTGTAATTAATAATGTAGCTACAGGAATAATACTTCCTGCATTTGCATCAGCATCAGCAATAATTTGTAATGCTCTATTTTTTATTGCTGCAATATCAGCAGTATTAACATTTACACCATCAGCATAATGCCAAATTGCCATTTGCACTGCTGCTGCTTCATTTGCCGAAGATAATGAACCTGAATATGGCAAACTTTTGTATGGATAATAATTATTTAGAATATAGGTTATTTGCGAAGGAGTATTTCCTGCATCAACATAAGTATGCGGCTGGCCGGATGTCCAGAAAGCTAAGCTATGTCTAATATCGATACAATAAAATTTTATATTACCAACCGAATTAATTTCGCCGTTAAAGGTACCTGCATAATCATAAACTTGATTTGAAGTATATGGATCAGTAAAATGTATTGCAACAACTTGATCCGTATTCAGAACTTTAGCTATGGCGCTATTTTCACCATAAATAGCTGCGGTTTGGAAATAACTTTTTGGTAAGTCTTTATTTCCTTTCCCCTGTAATGAATCTACAGTTGCAAATATGGAATTTGAAGAGAACCACATTGTTGCAAATAAAAGCAAATTGAGTATTATTTTTTTCATTTTTCCCCTAAAATATAAATTTATTTTTGTATAAAATGCAAAATTAATGCCACTCTTTTTGCAGTTATTTATTGCATTTTCAGATATTTTTGATCATCAATGTGTTTCATTTTAAGATTTCTTTAGGAAGTGATACATTTATATACAGCCATTAATCCTCATGTAATTAAAGAAATGATAATAAGATATTTTGCGTACTTATTGTGGTAAAATGCAAAAAGGATGAATTTTCCGAATTATAAAATAATTTTATTTAGAAAATCAATTATTGTTGACACAAACTAAAAAAAGCCGCAGTTATTTTATTAACCACGGCTTTTTAATTAAGAATTCAAAATTTAGAATTTCTCTTTTACTTCATTAACATCATTTTGTTAGTTTTGTTAAATTTACCTGCTTCCAAAGAATAGAAGTAAATTCCGCTTGCAACTTTTTTACCAAATTTATCGGTTGCATTCCAAACCATTGTATATGCTCCCGGTTGTAAGTTATTATTTACTAAAGTTACAACTTCTCTTCCAAGAATATCATATACAGTTAATTTAACATTAGTTACTTCAGCAACTGAATATTTAATAATAGTACTTGGATTAAAAGGATTAGGATAATTTTGTTCTAAGTTAAATGAATAATTTAATGAATTTCCTGTTTCATTTACACCTGTTACCGGATTTATATTTTTATATAATTTACCATCACTTGTACCGGCATATAAAACACCTTTATCAACCATAATTGAACTGATTCCAAAACCAACCATTCCAAGTTGTGACCAGCTGTTTTCTGTACCTGTTGAATATAAATAAATACCACCGTTCCAAGCACTTGCAAATACATTACCGCCGTCAATAGTTACAGCATAAATAAATTCAGCATTAACTGCATTTTGACGTGTAAAAGTAGCACCGTCATCAGCTGAATAATACATTCCGCCACCATAAGTAGCAGCAAATATTTCATTAGAAGTATTAATACCAATTGACCAAATATGATCGTAACCAACATTTAATTTTGTCCAGTTTTCTGCAAAATCTACAGATTTGAAAATACCGCCGCCAAATGTACCAACAAATATTTCATTGTTGCTATTCATTGCCAGTGTATTTACTGCTGTAAAAATTAAACCTTCATTTTTAGCAACCCAAGTAGTTCCGCCATCAACTGATTTAGAGATACCTTCTCCCCAAATTCCGGCATACATAGCATGGTTTGTTTCGTCTAATAATAAGGCACGTACATCTTTGTTGGCTAATGCAAAAACAGTCCATGTAGCGCCATTATCAACTGAATGATAAATTCCTCTTTCGGTTGAAGCAAATATTTCGCCTGATACTGAATTAACTTTTATTGACCAGATATAACCAACGTTCATTCCACTGTTTAATACTGTCCAAGTTAATCCTTCATCTACTGAGCGATAAATTTTTCCGCCAAATGTACCTGATATAAGATTACCGTCTTTATCGCGTGTAATTACCCACATAATTTCGTGTGTTTCAAATGTACCAACATATTCCCAATCAACGTTAACAGAACCGCTGCCAACTGATAAATTAGGATTAACAGAGATTTTTACAATTGCATAATCATCTTCAGTTGTTACACCGTTGCCCGGTGTTGAATCAGGATCCAATTGATTAGCTTTTGTAACTTCTGCAATATTTTCTAATTCAGTTTTTCCCGGAATGTTGCCAATAAATTTGGAAATATTAAATTGAGCTTTTCCTTTAACTGATTTAGCAATAAACTGGCCGTTTATTTGTCCGTCAATAAAGTTAACATCAGCTTTAGGAGCTAACAAGCTGCCTTTAACATCAATTTGATTAATAGTTAAATAAGTTGATTCATAAAAATTATATAATGTAGCGTTTGTTGTAGCACCATGAAGATCTAAACCGCCATTAAATAATACACTGTCACCGGCTACATTTACAATAACAGTAGAACCGCTTGGCACATTAATTTGTACGCTTGTTGAATTTGTGATATCTGCACCATCAACATTAAATATGTTGATAATTGGGTTTGTACCGTTTAAGCTTAAAGTACTCCAGGCTAAAGTATCTGTACCATTAGCAGGATAATTTGCCAAAGAAGCTGACAAATCTAATAAATATGATTCTGCAGCTGCAAAATCGATTACGCTGTCTTTTCTTACTTCTCCGCCAACAACACTAACATAACTTACAGGCAAGTTTGAAGAATTTCCATAAACTACGTTACCATTAGATATAGCACCGGTTAAAAATGTCAAATTACGACCTGCAATTAAAACATCTTCTGTTCCATTACTGTTTGGTAATAAATCGCCTACACTATAATTAGTTAAGAAAATATCTCTTCCTGCTGCCATTTTACCTTGTGTATCTGAAGAAGGCTGATTAATGTCTTCAATAACAAATACGTTAAAATCACTTGCAAACACCTAAATCAATTTGTGAAGTAAAATACATTAACAACATTTACTTTTACTGTCATTACTAAAGATGCAGAAGCACCGTTTGCTAATGAAACCAACTGTCCAGATACCTGTTGTTTCGTTGTACGTACCTGTGGATGGAGTTACTGATTGAATTTCGAAAGCTGAGTTTAATAAATCTGTTACTTCAACTCCTGTTGCTGCTGTTGGACCGTCATTTGTTACAGTTACTGTAAAGGTTACAACATCACCATTAGTTGGATTAGGATTATCACAAACTTTGGTTAATTTTAAGTCTGTTCTTTCTAACCATTTAATATTAGCTGTAAAAAGTCTGTTTGCAACTGCCGGAGTAGCTAATACAAGTTTTTGATATTGATTTGGACCAACTGAATGAACATATTTTGTTCCCTGTGGAACCACTACTTGTGCAGATGCTGAAACATTAGCGTTATTTGAAGCACCTTGTGTTAAGGTAAATTCAAAATAACCCTGAGCATTTGTAGTACCTGATAAAGCACTTAAAACACCTGAAGTAGTGCTTAAAGTTACAGGAACGTTAGCTAAGGTATTGCCTGTTTCATTATATGCATAAACACGTAAAGTAGCACCTTGACCAACATAAATTTCAGTTGAAGCAGGTGTAATTAATAATGTAGCTACAGGAATAATACTTCCTGCATTTGCATCAGCATCAGCAATAATTTGTAATGCTCTTGTTTTTACAGCCGCAACATCAACTGTATTAACATTAACACCATCTGCAAAATGCCAAACAGCTAATTGTACTGCTGCTGCTTCATTTGTTTCAGTTAAAGAACCTGTATATGGTAAACTTTTGTAAGGATAATAATTGTTTAAAATATAAGTTATCTGAGATGGAGTATTACCAGCATCCACGTAAGTATGCGGCTGGCTGGATGTCCAAAATGCCAAATTATGACTAATATCAATACAGAAAAATTTAATATTCCCAACTGAGTTGATTTCGCCCTTAAATGTTCCGGCCCAAGTACTCATTTGCGATGATGTATAAGGATTTGTAAATTTAACATTTACACCTTTATCTGTACTAAGCACTTTAGCTACGGCACTATTTTCACCATATAAAGCTGCAGTTTGGAAATAACTTTTTGGTAAATCTTTATTTCCATTACTCTGCAATGAATCTGCGGTTGCGAAAATTGAAATTGAGGATAACCACATTGTAATAAACAAAGTTAAATTAAGTTTTAGTTTTTGCATTCATTCCTCTAATATATTATAGTTTTTGTCATTTATTGCAAATTTCATGCCGGCATAAATCAGTACATTTTCTTTATTTCTACGTGTTATTTTAATTCCAAAATGTTTCATTTTGAGAATTTATTATAAAATAAGACATTATTTACACTTTATAATCGAGCTATTTCTCAAAATGTTTAATATTTTTGCACATATAAAACTGTTTATTAATATTTTTTGTTAAATTTGTTAAAACCGGATAAATATAGAAGGAATATTATGAATTTAGATATATTAATTTTTACGGCCCACCCCGATGATGCAGAAATTTCAATGGGTGGAACAGTTGCAAAATTTTGCAGCAATGGGTTTAAAGTTGGAATTGTGGATATGACACAAGGTGAACTTGGAACTCGCGGAACAGCTGAAACCAGGAAACAGGAATCGGAAAATGCTTCTCAAATTCTTGGGTTAAGTTATCGCAATAATTTAAAAATTCCTGACGGAAAAGTAAAAGTTAAGGATGAATATGTCACTCTATTAATAGAAGAGATTAGAAAACATAAGCCCAAAATAATTTTTGCTCCATATTTTAACGATCGACACCCCGATCATGTTGGAGCCGGATTACTTGTAAAAGATGCCTATTTTTTTTCGGGATTAACTAAAATTAAAACAACTTATAATAATGTTAAACAAGAGCCATACAGGCCGCAAAAATTATTTTATTTTATGATGACTTACGAGTTTCCCCCCCGTTTTTGTAAATAATGTTTCGGATTATTTTGACATTAAAATGAAATCAATTCTTGCTTATAACACACAATTTCATAACCCTAAAAGTAAAGAACCGGAAACATTTATTAGTCAACCTGCCTTTTTATCTTTTATAGAAGCAAAAGCAAAACATTTTGGTTTTAAGATTGGCAAACTTTACGGCGAGCCTTTTTATTGCGAAGAAACTTTAGATTTTGATTTTTTAAGTTTAATCAAATAATTTATTAATTTTAATTATAATTTATTGACAATGGTTTTTTATAACCTTAATTTAAAATATAAAACCTGATTTTTTGAATTTATGGTATAAGATGTTTTTTATTATTATTACATACCTCAGCAATTTTCTTTCCCAATAATTAAGGATTAAATATAATGTATACGTTTTTGATTTCGATTTGTCTGTTAATTGTCAGTTATTTTATTTATGGTAAGGTTTTTGATAAGATTTTTGGTATTGATGAAAAAGCAATAACACCAGCCCTAAAACATAACGATGGTGTTGATTATGTACCTATGGAATGGTGGAGGATTTATTTAATTCAATTCCTTAATATTGCCGGATTGGGACCAATATTTGGTGCAATTGCAGGTGCAATGTGGGGTCCTCCTGCATTTTTATGGATCGTATTAGGATGTATTTTTGGCGGAGCAACACACGATTATTTTTCAGGTATGCTTTCCTTACGCCAGGATGGATTAAGTCTGCCGGAAATTATTGGCAAATATTTAGGCAAAAACGCAAAATTATTTGTAAATATTTTTACTATTTTATTATTAATTTTAGTTGGAACCGTTTTTATTATGGGCCCTGCTAAAATTTTGGCAATGATTACCCCAGCCTACTTGGATTTTACATTTTGGACTGTTGTTATTATTATTTATTATATATTAGCTACATTATTGCCAATTGATAAACTGATTGGTAAAATTTACCCAATTTTTGGTTTTGCTCTTTTATTTATGGCTGTTGGAATATCTATTACTATGTTAGTTACCGGAGTAAAGATACCGGAATTAACCTGGGCAAATTTGACTAATATGCACTCCAATGCAAGTCAGTTCCCTATATTCCCAATGTTGTTTGTAACAGTTGCTTGCGGTGCTATTTCCGGTTTTCATGCTACACAATCTCCTTTAATGGCTCGTTGTATTACAAATGAAAAATACGGAAGACGCGTTTTTATGGGTTCTATGCTTTCGGAAGGAATTGTTGCATTAATTTGGGCTGCAGTTGCCATGGGCTTTTTTGGCGGCGTTAAAGAATTAAACGACACAATGGCCGCACAAAATGGAAATGCCGCATGGATGGTAAATATTATTTCAAACACTTTATTAGGTAAAGTTGGCGGCGTGCTTGCTATACTTGGTGTTGTTGCTTGTCCTATTACTACTGGCGATACAGCATTCAGAGGTGCAAGATTAACAATTGCAGATTATTTTCATATTGATCAAAAAAAATTAACAACAAGAACATTAACAGCATTACCATTGTTTGCAGTCAGTTTGATACTTACCCAGGTAAATTTTGATATTATTTGGCGTTATATGGCTTGGTCAAATCAAACTTTATCGGTAGTTACTTTATTAACAATAACGGTTTATTTATATCAGGAAAAGAAGAATTATTGGATATCATTAATTCCGACAATTTTTATGACCGCTGTTTCTATTAATTATATTCTTATGGCTCCTGAAGGATTTAGGTTAGACCTTAATACTTCGTTAAGTATATGCGGCGGAATTTTTGTTGCAATTTTAGTTTATGTATTTTATAAAAGTAAAAAAGTCATTCAACCCGATTTAGATTAAACGTTTTTGACTTACAAAAAAGGGATGATATTTTGAAATATTCATCCCTTTTTTATTTTAAAACCGAAAAATACCCTATCTATTGCATTTTATTATTACAAAAAAAATAAACATTTAAATTGGTATGTTATTATATTTATAATGTTATTATATAATTATTAGAGGTACCGACGTGAAATATTTTATTTTTTTGATTTTATTTGGGTTTGCAAATTTATTTGCTCAAGGAAGCAACGATTTTAGTATTAAATACAACAATATTGGTGATATCAATAATTGCAGAATGTTTAACGATTCTGTTTTTATATTTGGCACAATTACACCGGCTAATGCAGAACTAACAATAAATAATAAAAAAATTAAAGTACACGAAAAAGGCGGTTTTTTAGCTTATATTAAGTTAAATATTAAAAACGAGTCAAATAAAGAAGGTTTATTTAAAGGTATTATTGCCGCAAAATTAAGTAAAAATAATAACAGTAAAGATTTCGAATCGGTTGTTTGGGTAAAACCGCCATTAAAAACAATGGGTTTTTTTGGCGATCCGTTAATTGATGAAAGTACAATTGAACCTTCAATTGACTATACAAGTTTACCCGGACAACAAATAGATGTTGAATTTTTTGGAACTCCAAATTGTACTGCTTTTTTTGAAGTTGAAGGAATAAATAAGTTATTTCCAATGCCTGAAACTCCTTATGTAAACAGCTACTACTGGGGTGATGGCAGTTTTGGGAAAGGATTTGTTACAAAAGGTGATACAATTGGCGGATATTATAAGGGTTGTTTTTTTGTTGAGGAAAACCTAACAAACGCTAAAATTAGAATTTACCTAAAGTATAAAAAAGATGGTAATAGTTTTGTTGAAACAAAGGGAATTGCAAAAGGAAAAGTAACATCCTTAACTGTTAACGATTACCAAATTGGTGTTGTAAAAGAAGACCCTAATTTAACAATTGCTCGAAGCGGTGCAGGACTTGGTTATGTAATATTTTTACAAGGTGGTGTTAAATTAAATATTGTAGGCACTGAAGGTAATTTTTACAAAGCAAAATTAAGTGATAATAAATTTATTTTTGTTGATAAATCAAGTGTAACTATATTGCCTAAAGGTACTCCCCCTGTAAAAAATTCGGTTGAAATAATACGAACTGAAAATACAGGCGATTTTTCGGAAGTTCAATTTGGTTTTTTTGATCGCGTGCCTGTGGAAATAAGACAATGTAATAATCCTCAAAAATACGAATTATACTTTTATAACACTTCAGTTAATATCGATTGGATTAGATTTGATCCAAAAGATACTCTGATTTCAGAAATCAGACACTACCAGGAAAAAGATGGTGTTATGAAAGTTGAAGTATTTTTAAAACAAAAGGCTCATTGGGGTTATTATTCCGTTTATGACGGTAACATTTTTAAGTTAAAAATTAAACATCCCGCAAAAAAACAAAATAATCCGCTTGCCGGAATAAAAATAGTTATCGATCCTGGACATAACCCCGAATCAGGAGCTTCAGGGCCCTATGGCACTATCGAAAGAAATATCAACCATACTTTATCGGTGGTGTTAAAAAACATGCTTGAAAAAGAAGGAGCAATTGTAAATTTAACACGTCAAAATGTAGAAGATAAGCTTGAACTTAGGGACAGACGCGAAAAGGTTATTTCTTTTAAACCTGATATTAGTATCAGTATGCACAATAATGCTGTTCCCCAAAACATGGATGCAACAATTTATAACGGGTACTCTTCCTATTATTATTATCCGCAGGCATATCCGCTTGCTAAAAGAATTAATAATCAATTCAGCCATAATTTTACTTTTAGAAATCACGGGTTGTATTGCAATAATCTTTACATGTGTAGAATTACAGAAGCAATAGCCGTTTTAGTAGAACCGTTTTTTATCATTGATCCTGAACAAGAAACTTTGTTAATTTCGGATGAGTATCAAAACAAGGTTGCTAAATCAATAACTACTGCATTGCAAGATTTTTTTAAGGAATATAGCGAATGAAAATGACGGGAGGTCCTGCTTCTTTTAACATAAAGTTAATTTTATTAAGTTTTGCAATTTTAATTGCTGCCGGAACATTGTTGTATACACAAAATCTTGTTAGCAAACTGCAAAACAGAGAAAGAGAAACTGTTGAGTTGTATGCAAAAAGCTTTGAATACATTGCTCAGTTGGAGGACTCCCCTTCCGATTTAACATTTATATTTGAAAATATCATCCAAAGAATTGATTTTCCTTTAATTTTAACTGATGGAAAGGATAATATTAATATTTCCGGTATAGGCGGAGGAATACGTAATTTGGAGATTGATTCCACATTATCGGATAAGGATAAACTTAAGTTTATAAAAAAAACCATGGCCGATCTTAAGGAAACTCATACTCCGCTGACTATTACATATCAAGATACTATTATTTTGGGTAAAATTTATTATGGTGATTCCAATTTAGTAAAAAGACTAAAATATTATCCGTATTTGCAAATTTTGGTAGCAATGTTATTTATTATGCTGGCTTATTTTGGATTTAGTTATTTAAAACGAAGCGAACAAAGTAATATCTGGGTTGGCATGTCAAAGGAAACAGCACATCAGCTTGGCACTCCAATATCATCGTTAATGGGCTGGTCCGAAATTATTAAAATGAATTATGAAAATCCGGATAAAGTTTTAGACGCAACGGCTGAAATTGATAACGATTTGGCAAGACTTAATAAAATTGCTAATCGATTTTCGAAAATAGGCTCTAAGCCAGAGTTAAAACTTGAAAATATTGAAGATGTATTAAATAAAACAATCAATTATTTTACCCGCCGTTTACCGCAAACCCGTAAAAATGTAACAATTAAATTAAATTGTACATTCAAAGTTATTGTAATGTTAAATAAAGAATTGTTTGAATGGGTTCTTGAAAACTTAATTAAAAACGCTTTGGATGCAATTGAAACAAAAAATGGTAAAATAGAATTTATTGTTACTGAAACGCAAAAATATGTTGCAATTGAAGTTAGCGATAACGGAAAAGGAATAGATATGAATAGGAGGAAAGACATATTTAGACCCGGATACAGCACAAAAAGAAGAGGCTGGGGACTTGGTTTAAGTCTTTCTAAACGTATTATTGAAGATTATCATCACGGTAAAATATTTGTGGTTCATTCCGTAATTAACGAAGGTACAACCTTTAAAATACTACTGCCTAAATAAAACTTTCAAATTTATATTACTTCCGTATTATCAATCCCAAATCATTAAATAGTTGTCTGAACCATGATATAAAGAAAATTATGAATGGTGAATTAAAAGATTGTCTGAACCATGATTTATGTGATTATTATGATTATGTTTTGAGTGGGTTTTAATCCCGACGGGATGGCATTATTATAGCACAATGATGGAGGAGAGGAATTAAAACCCGGAACGGGTGACATTATAAACCCAATAAATTGACCAACAAAAACATTTCTCTTAAACAAAAACCATGGAACGCTGATTGCGCAGATTAAACCAATGTCTGAACCATGATTAACCTGATTAAAAGATTTCCATGATTTTAATAATTGTCTAAACCATGATTTATATGATTTATGTGATTATTATGATTTTGTTTTGAGTTGGTTGTAATCCCGACGGGATGGCATTATTATAGCACAATGATGGAGGAGAGGAATTAAAACCCGGAACGGGTGACATTATAAACCCAATAAATTGCCCAACAAAAAACATGGAACGCTGATTACACAGATTTAACTGATTTACACAGATTTTATATTTAGATTTGACAAAGAACTATTTCCCTATTAATCTGAATACTTTTAATTGTAAGACGAGCTTAAATTCCCCATAAAATCTCAACAAACCGCAAGCTGAAGCTTGCTCTACAACTAAAAGCAGCCGCAATGTTAAGGCAATACGAGCTTTATCAATCCTTGTTCAAATGTTTTTAATCTAAGAATTGAGAATTGAGAATTAATAATTCACTCGTACCAAACCCACATCAGAGATGTGGCATGTTTGTAACCTATCGCCACCCCAAACATCCTACAACCCCAGAGCGGGTTGCATTTTTTTCGGAACAAAAACCATAGAACGCTGATTGCGCAGATTAAACCAACGTCTGAACCACGATTAACCTGATTAAAGGATTTCCATGATTTTAATAATTGTCTGAACCATGATTTATATGATTTATGTGATTATTATGATTTTGTTTTGAGTTGGTTGTAATCCCGACGGGATGGCATTATTATAGCACAAGGATGGAGGAGAGGAATTAAAACCCGGAACGGGTGACATTATAAACCCAACAAATTGACCAACAAAAAACATTTCTCTTAAACAAAAACCATAGAACGCAGATTACACAGATTTAACGGATTTACGCAGATATTTATATTTAGATTTATATTTAGATCTAATAAAGAACTATTTCCCTATTCATCTGAATACTTTTATTTGTAGGGCGAGATTTATCTCGCCAATAATATTTCAACAAACCGCAAGCTGAAGCTTGCTCTACAATTAAAAGCTGTTGCAATATTAAGGCAATACGTCCTTTATCAATCTTGTCCAAATGTTTTTAATTTAGAATTGAGAATTAATAATTCTCTCGTACCAAACCCACATCAGAGATGTGGCATGTTTGTAACCTATCGCCACCCCAAACATCCTACAACCCCAGAGCGGGTTGCATATTCTTTTAAACAAAAACCATAGAACTCTGATTACACAGATTTAACGGATTTACGCAGATTAAACCAACGTCTGAACCATGATTAACCTGATTAAAAGATTTCCATGATTTTAATAATTGTCTGAACCATGATTTATGTGATTTATGTGATTATTATGATTTTGTTTTGAGTGGGTTTTAATCCCGACGGGATGGCATTATTATAGCACAAGGATGGTAAAGAGGAATTAAAACCCGGAACGGGTGACATTATAAACCCAACAAATCGACCAACAAAAAACATTTCTCTTAAACAAAAACCATGGAACACAGATTTCGCAGATTTAACGGATTTGCACAGATTTTTTATTTTAAGATTTGACAAATAACTATTTCCCAATTCATCTGAATACTTTTAATTGAAGTGATACATTTATCTCGCTTAATTATCTTTTATTATTTTTATTAACTCGCAAGTTGAAACTCGCGTTACAATTAAAGATAATGACAATTTAATTTTAATATCACCCTAATCAGTAGTTATTTTATTTGTTTTCATTCATAATTAACAATTCACAATTCATAATTATTTTACAAAAACCATCTTCTTCAAATCATTAAAAGCAGGTATTTTGCCCGCGCCTGTTACTTCCAAACGGTATAAATATATTCCGCTGCTGTAAGTACTTAAATCTATTTGGGTTTCGTTATATCCTTTGTTTTTGGTTCCTTCAATAATTGTTTTAATTAATTCACCCGTTATGGTATATAATTTTATTCTAACTTCTCCCGGATCTTTTAAGCTGTAACTAATTGTTGTAGTTGGGTTAAATGGATTTGGGTAATTTTGAAACAATTCATAACAGTAATTTTCAGTTATTACCGCATCATCATTGTTGGTTATTGTAACATTTATTTCCGTGCTTGGTTGGCATTCATTACCTGTACTATCAATTGCGGTAACTTTATAATAAACTTTTTGTGTGCCTTTGTTTAAAATATCATAAAATAATGTGTCGGTTAAAACACCAATTCGTTTTGTACTGTCAATTGCAAAGTTTGCAGTAATATCTTTATATATATAATATTGTTTAAAATCCGATTCGGTGTTGCGTTTCCATGTCAATTTTACACGGTTTGTGTCCTGCTGATAAACAGCGGTGACCCCTTTTACCTGTTTTGGTGCTAAATCTTTATATTCATAACTTATTCCCATCGGCCCGCCGTACATTCCAATATCACTCCTGGAACCGTCAACATCAAGTATACTTGGGTCTCCAGCGTCTATTGCAGGGGAATATTTTTGCAGCCTGAAATCATAACTTCCGTTTAATGTTGCGGTAGTATCCTTATTAAACATAGGGTCGGCAACAATTTCGTTAATACCCGGGGTAATTAAATGGTAATTCGAAGTCCGCATCTTAAAATATAAATTATAATCGGCAAAAATAGGATACTCGTAAGAATATATGCCGTATTTGCAATTTGCTATAATATTATTTGTAATTCGCCTTTCTTTTAAAAAATTACCCGATTCAATACCACATACTTTACAATTTAGAATTGTATTATTAACTATAAATGATGTGTCTTTATAGCCGCCTTCAAACGATCCGTCTTGGATTGCACTTTCAAAGCCGTAAAAAAGATTATTTTTTATATCAACTCTTTTATTAGTAAGTATCATTATTCCAAAGAACAAATTATTACCAACATTTTGAAACATAATATTGTTATAAATTTTAAAACTCCCTCCTCCGGCACCATTCTGTATTGCGGTAGGGTAATCACCAGCGGAAAGAATTTGAATGATATTGTTCTCAATTTTTATTTCGGGAGATTGATATCCGTTAACCCCAATAGCAGATATTGTATTTTTAAAGATTGAGTTTTTTACATTACTTGAGGTAATTAAACCTAAAGAATTATCAGTCGAATCAAATATACAGTTATTTACATTGGCATAACCATGTGCATAAATTACAGCAAAATAAAAATGATTATTGTCCCTTCGTTTATATTTAAAAGTCAAATTATCAATATTAATTTCCGAATCTTCAAACCAACACATAGTATATTTATCAACTTTCCCCTCAATTCCCGATCCGTCAATTATACACTCATCAGTATCAATACCAATGAGTGTTAAATTTTTATTGTATACAGTTAATACTTCATTATATATTCCTCTATCCACGTAAACAGTATCGCCTTTTTGGCAATAATCAAAACATTTTTGCAAGCTGTCGCAAGCTGTAGCCCAGCTTGTATATGGTGGCGTTGGTACGCTTCCTGTTTTGCTTACATATCGGGTTTCACAATATATGTTTATTGTTATTAATAAAGTAACAACTGCAATTAATAACGTTTTATCTAATTTTTGCATATTTTTCCCATTCATAATTCAAAACTATTTTAATAACATAATTTTTTTGCTTAAAACTTTATCATCATATTGAATACGGTATATATATACACCGCTTGCCATGTTGTTGCAATTTAGTTCTATTTCATAAACACCTTGTTCCCTAATGCCCTCATAAAGATTTTTTATTTCCTTACCAAGTATATCGTATAACTTTACACTTACTTTACCTGTTTTGGGTATCATATATTTTATGTGTGTAGTACTATTAAATGGATTTGGATAATTTTGTTCTATAACGAACTCTTTAATTATTATTTCGTTACTTTTATCAATAGCACCCCCTGTTAAAGGTACATTAACCTGATTTGTATATTGTACCTTTTGTCCGTTTATTTTTTTCACTTTATAATATATATCATGACCTGCAACTTGTCCAAGATTAATATCCGTTGTTACATCAACAAAACATTGTTGAAGATTCGAACTTGTAGAATTAACAACACCAATTGAATCAAAAGCAAATGTTGCTCCAAGTTTCCGGTAAATTACATATTTTTGTGTACCGGTTAAAGCGCCCCATATCAATTTGGGATGTCTGTTTTGGCAGGTATAAAACAACGAATTCGTCCATACTTCATTTGTAATTTTTCCGGCACCGCTAAACACAATATTTCCTCTTCCAATACGGCTTATACTTCCACCATTTTTAACATATATTAAACTGCTGACTGTATAAGTAGTATCCTTAATATACAATTTTTTATTTTCATTTATCTGTAGATCTCCTATTAATTCAGTACAGGTTTTTACGGTATCGTTTACAATTATTTGTCCCCCGTATTTTATTGAAGGCATAATTTCATATAATGCGCATTCACCCGGATTAAGTTGAGGACGTAATATTAGGTTGTTATTGGACACGGTTTTATGTATTATTTGATTTTTATAGTATTCTTTTATCATATAGTTTGTTTGTGTTACACCAGAATAATTATAATTTATACTATATGGCTGATTATTTACTTTATCAGGACTATAATATCTGTTAAGCAGCATTACATATTTTTTATCCTCTGCTGACGGATTATTAAAATACCCATAATCAATATCTAAAACCACATTTGACGCAATTAGTGTACCATTTTGATAAATATAAGCATACGAATTAATTTGGTCTTGGTAAGTTTGTTTTAACTTTTTTAACAGTATACCAAAATCACCTTTTAACAGCGGGCTTATTGTATCACGTAATGTTCTATATATATCTGATGGTACTTTTCCATAACCTGCTGAATTACTGGCATAAATGCCCATCATTCCTGTACGATTAACTACATTGGAATCATTAATATAATAATAAAAATCATTTATATCTATTCCTTTAGCACCATATAACAAAGCCAAATTAGTATTATATAAAAATTGTTTTGGGCTGGGCTGTATTTTTCTTAAAACGTGAGCAGAATCATTTGACCACTTGCCCGATTGGATGCTGCATATAAAATTAGGATCAGCAACTTGATAATAGTTGAGGTTTGCAATATAACAAGTTATATTACCTTTAAAGTAATCCGGCCCGTCAGAAGGGACATGAGGATCGTCATATAAATATTTATGCATAATAGATCCGTTATATTTACCTCTTTTGGAATATTCAATTAATTTTGAGGGAGTTCCCGGACCAAAAAGGCTGCCGTCCCACGAACATGCAACCCCCGGAATTAAATGCAGGTCGGTTTTTGCCGTATTAATTAACGTATCAAGTTTTGCGAGACAGTTTTGCATATCAATTAAATCCGGCTCGTCTATTGGGTACCAACCCACAACTTCACTTGAATTAAACGGATCCCCTAATTGGAAAGTAATTTCGTTAGGTAATGAAAAGTCAGATAGTGATGAACTATTCATTAATATATTACCATAAGTGTCATAAAGCGTTATTTTATCAACATATAAAGAAAGTTCAGGAATTTCGTTAAAGTATACCTTAAATTCAACATTTGGAATAACAGTATACAAACCAGCTGTATCTTCTGCTGTAAGTTTATGAATTTGTTTTAATAAGTTCGACGGAAGACTTTTTGAAAAAGCACGATATTTTAATTTAATTTCTGTATAACCATCCAAAGGTAATAAATTATCAACAATTAAAGTACTATCAGCTATTGTAGTAGGTGGTGTACTGGTGTCCATTTGGGTAGTTACGCTTAATCTGCATATAATTTGATTTGCATAATTTTTAATTGAATCGGGATGATTTTGGGTATTTCTCCAGTTTATTTTTAATCTAAAATTTGCAGTATAATTCATCGGTAAAGTTGTTATTTTACTATTCGCCAAATTACAATAATTATTTGGACCCTGAATAATATAACAAGATTCGTGTTTTGATGTATCATTTTGAATTCCATTAACACCAATACTAGGCTCATAATATGACATTCCACCCGAATTGTTTAAATTAATTACGTAGTTTGTATCTCCTTCCGCTTCCCAAATTGTATAAGCTTTTTCCGAAAAAAAACAAATTCCGGTTCTAGTTATATTACTGTCTAGCGTATGCATATATGGTATAAGCTTAAATTTTGTATTGTGCGCCCTACGGTATGCTTGATAAGTTGTTGTATTAGTATTAGTTACCACAACTGCATCAATACCTGCCGAATCAATATCCAAATAATCATACCGATCATACATCCACGCTTCTTTACCCCAAAGATTTGTTGTTATAGGTATTCCATTATAATTCTTAAAAAAAGTGCCTTGCGCAAACAGGATATTAGCTCCTAAAAAAAAACAATCCCATTATTACCAAATAGATTTTAGTTCTCATTAATTTTCTCCTTTGTTTATAATAAAAATTATTTAATAATTATTTTTATTCCCAATAATTTAAAATAAATACAATTTATTTAAAAGCAAATTAAATAGTAAACTTTACAAAAATTATTCAAATTTTTATCGTAGTTCCCGTTTTTATTCGTTTTAACACAATTATTACAAAATTACCATAACAATATTTACATAGATTATTTGATTATAATTATTGACAAACATTTAATATAACCTTAATTTGTAATATAAAATCTATTATCTGTAAGATATTATCAGGCAATTAAATCACCTATAAATTATGGAATAATGTAATGTATACATTTTTAATTTCTGTACTTCTTTTAATTTTAAGTTATTTTATTTATGGTAAAATATTTGAAAAGATTTTAATTGTTGATGAAAAAGCTAAAACACCCGCATTAAAGTATAACGATGGTATTGATTATGTACCTATGGCCTGGTGGAGAATATTTTTAATTCAGTTTCTTAATATTACGGGTTTAGGTCCAATATTTGGAGCTGTTGCAGGGGCAATGTGGGGACCACCTGCATTTTTATGGATAGTATTTGGCTGTATTTTTGGCGGTGCCGTACACGATTATTTTTCAGGGATGCTTTCATTAAGACAAGACGGTTTAAGTTTGCCCGAAATTATTGGCAAATACCTTGGCAATAATGCAAAACTTTTTGTTAATATTTTTTCCATGATCTTATTAATTTTAGTTGGATCGATTTTTATAATTGGACCCGCCAAAATTTTAGCTATGATTACACCGGCTTATTTAGATTTTACATTTTGGTCTATTGCAATAATTATATATTACATATTGGCTACATTATTACCAATTGATAAACTGATTGGCAAAATTTACCCCATTTTTGGTATTGCTCTTTTATTTATGGCTGTTGGTGTTTCTGTTACAATGTTAGTTGCTGGGGTACAAATACCTGAATTAACGTTTTCCAACTTAACAAACATGCATGCAAATCCGGGTAAATTCCCAATTTTTCCCATGTTGTTTGTAACTGTTGCCTGCGGAGCTATTTCCGGTTTTCATTCAACACAATCCCCTTTAATGGCCAGATGTATAACTAATGAAAAATACGGCAGGCGCGTATTTATGGGATCAATGCTTGCTGAAGGAATTGTTGCATTAATTTGGGCAGCCGTTGCAATGGGCTTTTTTGGCAGTGTTAAAGAATTAAATAATACTATGGCTGTACAAAATGGAAATGCTGCATGGGTGGTTAATATTATATCTAACACTTTATTAGGGAAAATTGGCGGAATACTTGCCATACTTGGAGTTGTTGCATGTCCCATTACTACAGGTGATACGGCTTTTAGAGGCGCACGATTAACTATTGCTGATTATTTTCATATTGATCAAAAAAAGATAGGAAAAAGAATATTAACAGCATTGCCAATATTTGCAGTTAGTCTTTTTTTAATTCAAATTAATTTTGATATTATTTGGCGGTATGCCGCGTGGACAAACCAAACATTAGCAGCTATAGTATTATGGACAATTACCGTTTATTTGTATCAGGAAAATAAAAATTATTGGATATCATTAATCCCTACAATATTTATGTCCGCTGTTTCTGTAAATTATATACTTATGGCTCCCGAAGGTTTAAGATTATCAATTCATACATCATTACTTATTTTCAGCGGATTATTAATTTCAACCATAGGTTATTACTTTTACAAAAGAAAGCACTGATTAATGAAAGTGAAGTTGTAATATATTGCCCTTTCATTTGGGAGTAATAACTATTTGGGGATAATTTTTAATTGTTTATCGTTTTATTATTCGTTAAAGGCAAAATGTTTTTTTACCAACTTTAATAAAAACGGATTTAATGAAAATATAACCAAAGATATCCAAATAAACACAAACCCTATCATTTTAGCTGTACTTAATTCCTCTCCATATATATATACTCCTAAAAAAAATACAATTGTTGGATAAATATATTGCAATACGCCAAGTAAAGATAGTTTAATTCGTCTGGAACCATTAATAAATATTAATAAAGGTAAACCACCCATTACACCGGTAAACATTAAAAGGATAAACGAATAATTATCATTAAATAAATAAACACTGCCTGATTCATTAAAAAAGCATAAATATATTAATGCCGGTATTGATAAAATTGCTGTTTCCAAACTTAAACCTTCCAATGCGTTAAGGGGCGATTTTTTTCTAAAAAACACATAACAACCCCAAGTTACCGCTAAAATCATTGCCACCCACGGAAACTGGCCATAAATAAATGTCATAATAAATACTCCAACCGCAGCCAAAAACAAAGCTATCCATTGTATGTTACTTAATTTTTCGGATAAAAACAAAACTCCCAGAAAAACTATTATTAATGGACAAATAAAATACCCTAAACTTGTTTCAATAACATAACCCGAATTAATTGCCCAAACATACGTAAACCAATTTCCACCCATCAATAAAGCAGGTAAAAAAATAGTTATTTTATTATTGCTGTTTTTAACTTTAGTTATTAAAACCTTCCATTCATTTTTAATAAGTATAATTATTAAAAAAAATATAAATGACCAAATAATTCTATGCGAAACAATTATTGTAGGTGGAATATGTTTTAATAATTTCCAATATATTGGATGAATTCCCCAAAACAAATATGCGCTTATAACATATATTAAACCTTTATTCACTTAATCTCCTCATTTTCATTAATAATTTTCTGCATCCAGATAATATCAACCGATTTTCCAAATTTAGATCCAATGCTTTCAAACTTTCCAACTTGTTTAAATCCATGTTTTAAGTGAAAATTAATACTTTGACTATTGTGCGAAGAAATATTGGCCAAATAATTATTAATTCCCATTTCTTGACCTTTTTTTATCAGTTTATTTAATATCATACTTCCAATTCCTTTTCCGGTGTATTCGGGCAAAATAAAATAGGTAAGCACACCTGTTTTACAAAAATTTGGAAACGGATTATATTTTGAGACAAATCCATTACCAATAATTTGCTCTTCTGTTTCAGCAATAAGCACTACTTTTGTTTGATCAAATATTTTATTAAACATTTGGATATTTAATTCAAAATCGCAATAAGCAGCATAACTTTCCCTAACAAAATAATTAAATATTAATAACATTTTTTCTTTATCGTTTTCTTCCATATTACGTATAATTACATTTTCTATCATATTAACTCTCAAAATAAAATATTTAATAATTAAGGTACCTTTGGTGTTTATACATCAATTTCACCGGTCATATACAAAACCGCTTTTCCGGCAATATTTACCCTATCACCAAGGAATCTGCAATTTAATTCCCCTTGCCTTTTTGATAATTGTTTTGCTGTTAAAACCGTTTTACCTATTTTTTCACTCCAATAAGGAATTAATATTGTATGGGCTGAACCGGTAACAGGATCTTCGTTAATACCAACAAAAGGAGCAAAAAAGCGAGATACAAAATCAGTATCATTTCCCCTTGCAGTTACAATAACTCCTCGTACACCTGTTGAATAAATTAATTGATAATCCGGTTTTAAGTTTTCAATTTCTTCTTGAGATGAAAATAAAAGTAAATAATCGGTTTTCCCCTTGTATGCTTCAAGAGGAGTAAAATTAAACGCTTTTAATAGTTCTTCGGGAATTTTTACTTGTTTGGCAACATCGGCCGGAAAATTAAGCACAATCAAATCATTTTCTTTTTCAACTGTTAATATTCCGCTTTTTCTGGAGTGGAATTCAATTTTTTTACAATCCTGACAGTAAAAGTTAAACAATACAAATGCTGAAGCTAAAGTTGCATGACCGCATAAATTAACTTCAACTAACGGAGTAAACCACCTAATTTCGTAACTGTCTCCTTTTTTAACAATAAATGCAGTTTCCGATAAATTATTTTCAGCCGCAATATTTTGCATTTGTGTTTCACTAAGCCATTCATCCACAACACATACAGCAGCCGGATTTCCATGATATAATTTATCTGTAAACGCGTCAACTTGATATAATTTAAGTTTCATTTTAATAATTCTCCTTTTCTAAAAATTTAATTATTCTTTATAAGTCATCTGCTGCTTATTATAAATACTATTAACTGCTTCCGAAAGTCTTTTTATTCCTTCGGTAATCTCTTTTTCATCCAAACCCGCAATTGACATTCTGAAATATTTTAAGTTGTTTTGTTTTGCAAAAAAGTTTCTGCCAAGTGCCAGTCTAATTTTATATAAGCTGAATACTTTTTCTAATTCATCATAATCGGTTTTAATATTTTTGAATGTCAACCATAATGTAAAACCTCCGTTCGGCTCAATCCAGCTTACATTTTTATTTTTTATTTCCTTCTCCAATAATTGCACTGCTAAAAACATTCTTTTACGATAAATTTTATGAATTCTTTTAATATGCAATTCGTAAAATCCCTGACAACAAAAATCAGCAAGTGCTGCTTGTTCGGGCAAGGTAGTATTCATATCGCTGCACCGTTTTAAGGCGGCAAGTCTGTTTATGCATTCTTTATCGGCAGCTATCCAGCCAATTCTTATACCCGGAAATAATATTTTAGAAAAACTACCCACATACATAACTATTTGATTAATATCCATCGATTTTATAGGGAGCGGTACTTTACCGTAATATTTCATTTCTTCTTCAAAAGCATCTTCAATAATAGGCACACTGTACTTTTCAAATAATGCAATTAGTTTTTCGCGATGCTGCTGGCTTGTAGTAATTCCGGTTGGATTTTGAAAATTCGGCATTGTATATAAAAAAACAGGCAGACCATTTTTAAATTCTTTTTCAATTTCCGTTAAATCAATCCCCTCATCATTCATGGGTATTCCTACAATTTCACATCCATAATACGTAAAAGTAGGCATTACCATTCCATAAGTCGGCGATTCAACAAATACACGGCAGCCCGGTTTTGCAAGTAATTTTACTAACAAATCAATTGCATTTTGTGCCCCGCTGGTTATTATTATTTCATCAGCATTAACCGAAATTCCATGAAGTTGCAATCTATGGGCAATAAACTCACGCAGCGGCAAAAAACCCCTGCTTTCGCCATAATCAAAAATGATGTTTGAATGTTCATCAATTACTTTATTTAACGACCTCTTAAATTCCTTGGCCGGATAAATTCTGGGATCAGGATGTAATGAGCCAAAATCTATTCCATCAAATTTTTTTTTATTTTCACTGAACGGATATCCTAATTTATCAAACATTTTGTAAATTTTTTCCGCATTTGGATTAACTTTTTGCGACCAATTTATTGTATTGCCATGCAACTTATCGTTTGTACAATTACAATAACGTCTTTGCCGTATATACGAATAAGAACCCGATTTGCTCTCTATGTAACCCAAAGCCCAAAGTTCCTGATATGCTTTATAAATTGTTGTACGGTTTACCCCAAGCAAATTGGAAAGTGTACGTGATGAAGGAAGTTTATCGCCCGGTTTAATTATCTCGTTATCAATTTTTTCTTTTAATTGTTCCAAAACCTGCTTAAAAAGAGGTAAATCGCTTTCTTTATCAAGATTAAGGATAACCATATCATTTCTCGTTATTTAATATGGTTCAAAAATAATTATAATTTGGCTTGCCCGCAACAGCCAATTTTATACTATTTTAAACATGCCAATTATAGAACAATTATGAATTATTCAGTTAGCAATTAAGTTGAACGCAAAATGGTCACAATATTAAAAAAAAGGGTAATGATTAAACAGCTAAAGCTGGAATAATTAAAAGTTCTTTGACAATATGAGCACCAGCCAGTACTTGTTTACCAAATTTTGTCAGATAATATTTGTAAGTATTTTTAACCTTTTTAATAATCTTGTGAAGTAAAAGCCGCTTAATGATCTGTGAAGTTTGATGTGGTGAAAATGTATTATTGAGTTTATTTCTAATATCTTTATTCCTAAACCCATTAATATTAAATTCGCCTGCATCAGTAGCCAATAATATTTGTGCTTCAGTAGGATCAAAAAGGTTAAATCCTCTTGAAGAACGACCATTATCGTTAACTTTTTGGGACAGTTTATCAATGTTCTTTTTCCCTTCCGAATAATCATCAAAAGTGGCTATGTAATCTAAATAGCGAAAATTAGCAGCTTGACAACACTTGCAGAGATCAAAAAGACTATAAATTGATTTCTTCATATCAGCTAATTTCCTGACTTGTTTACCATCTCTTTGCGATACCATACGGTAGATTTTAAATTCAGTAATTTTGTTAATTGTGGTTTCGATACGCAAAATATTTTTACCTTTGTTATACATCTTTATACTATTTACACCCATGTGGTGTTTAATCCGAGTTCCTTGGATTTGTAGATTAAAATTACCTCCAACATCTTGTTTGTACTTTGGAGCTAATTTCCTTGAAAAGAAAGTAGCTACATTGCCAGGTTTCACAGCGTGAATGCAATTAATTACTAATTGGTCGTAAAGTAGTTGTAATTCGTTATCATTGTTAAAAATAATATCTGTTGAATATTCGGCTTGAGAAATAGTCCAACGATAGACCTGTTTAGTTTCTTCTAAAAAGGGAATATATCTTTTTATTATTGCATCAAGAGAAGCATGAATATCTTCTGCACGAATATCATTGCTTAATTTATTTGCAAGGTCATAATCACTAATAAAAGAGAATGCATTATCTTCCATTTTAAAACTAATATTATTTGCTTCTAATTTGTTGGCAAGATAATTATGTCCATTCATATAGAATTGAATACGAAAAGGAATGTATGTTGGGATTCTAATAAAGCAAAGTCCAAATTGGCGGTCGATAAAGTATATGTAATAATGCAGACATTTACTTGTAACATAAACAAGGGAACATTTATTATTCGCTTTATCATAATTTTCTTTATAACAATCGCAAATTTCCATTGAAGAATAGATTTGAACTATTCCTTCTTTATTTCCGCGTTTCAGTAAAATTTGTTGGATATGATATTCTTTATCAAATCGTTTCGGGCTGTTAATATGTACGATATGGCAATTGTTTTCTAAGGCAACTTTTTCAATACGGGCACGCACTGCATTATTTTTGCCAAATGCATATGCCCTATATTCTGTTATCTTAATACCCTGGGTTATTAGGAATGAATTTATACTGTAAGGGCAGCCCCATGCGCTTAAGGAACCTTGAATAATAACCCTGTCCAAACAATTGACCGTGCCGGCAATTTTGCTTTGGTTATTCAAATGGAAATCCGAGCTTGTCTCTGCCATTGTTCTGCTCACATTTGTTTGTTAATTTGAATTTACAAATATATGCTTTTTTTTTGGTTCCGGCTTGTCCGGCTTATGAATTATGAATTATGAATTAAAAGATTGTCTGAAGCATGATTTATATGATTTTAGTGATTGGCATGATTTCAACAAAAACCATAGAACGCAGATTACGCAGATTTAACGGATTTTCACAGATTTTAATATTTAGATTTGACAAACTACTTTTTACCAATTCATCTGAATACTTTTAATTGTAGGGTGATATTTATCTCGCTTAAAATCCCAATAAAATTTTAACAATCTGCAAGCTGAAGCTCTACAATTAAAAGCAGCCGCAATATTAAGGCAATTCGTCCTTAATCAATCCTTGTCCAAATGTTTTTAATTAAAAATTAAGAATTGAGAATTAAAAATTGCTTTATCCGTGTTCATCTGCGTAATCTGTGTCATCTGTGTTCCATTATCTTTTTTTTTGCTTTTTGTTTTAATTAAAAACTAAGAATTAAAAATTCCTTTTTATCAAACCCACATCAGCGATGTGGCATGTTTGTAACCTAACGCCACCCCAAACACCATACAACCCCAGAGCGGGTTGCATATTCTCTTAAACAAAAACCATAAAACGCGGATTACACAGATTTAACCATTATCTGAACCATGATTAACCTGATTAAAGGATTTCCATGATTTTAATAATTGTCTGAACCATGATTTATGTGATTTTTGTGATTATCATGATTTTAACAAAACCCTTTTTGACAAAGAAATCTGCTTTGTTTTTAATCCCGACGGGATGGCATTATTATAGCACAATGATGGAGCAGAGGAATTAAAACCCGGAACGGGTGACATTATAAAACGAATAAATTGCAAAAAAAACATTTCTCTTAAACAAAAACCATGGAACGCAGATTACACAGATTTAACCATTATCTGAACCATGATTAACCTGATTAAAGGATTTCCATGATTTTAATAATTGTCTGAACCATGATTTATGTGATTTTTGTGATTATCATGATTTTAACAAAACCCTTTTTGACAAAGAAATCTGCTTTGTTTTTAATCCCGACGGGATGGCATTATTATAGCACAATGATGGAGCAGAGGAATTAAAACCCGGAACGGGTGACATTATAAACCCAATAAATTGACCAACAAAAAACATTTCTCTTAAACAAAAACCATAGAACGCAGATTACACAGATTTAACCGATTTACACAGATTTTTATATTTAGATTTGAAAAAGAACTATTTCCCAATTCATCTGAATACTTTTATTTGTTGGGTGAGATTTATTCTGCTTTAAATTAATTAATATTTTATAAGCTTGCGAGTTGAAACTCGCGCTACAATTAAAAACAATTATAATGTTAGGTTAATATCACACTAATCGGTAGTTATTTTATCCGTTTTAATTCATAATTGATAATTCATCATTCATAATTATTTTATAAAAACCATTTTTTTCAAATCGTTAAATGCCGGTATTTTACCCGCTCCCGTTACTTCCAATCTGTATAAATATATGCCGCTTGTATAATTACTCATATCTATTTTTGTTTCGTTGTATCCTTTGTTTTTGGTGCCTTCAACAACAGTTTTTATTAATTCACCAGTTACAGTGTAAAGTTTTATTCTAACTTCTCCCTGTTCTCTTAAACTATAACTTATTGTTGTACTTGGGTTAAACGGATTTGGGTAATTTTGGTACAAAGCATAATCCATATTTTCGGTTATTATTGCTTCTTCATTTTCAGTAATGGTTACATTTACTTCCGTTGAATTTACTCCTTGGTTTCCTGTGCTGTCAATTGCTGTTATTTTATAATATACTTTTATGGTTTCTTTATTTAACGTATCATAAAATATTGGTTCTGTGGTTACAGCTATTCTGTTAGTGCTGTCTATTGCAAAATTAGCCTTAATATCTTTGTATATATAATATTGTTTAAAATCATATTCAGTATTTTTATTCCATGTAAGTTTAACACGGTTTGTATCCGGCTGGTAAACAGCTTTTAAGTTTTTAACCTGTTTTGGTGCTAAATCCAAATAATTATAAGTTGTTCCAAACGGCCCGCCATACATTCCAATATCACTTCTGGTGCCGTTTACATCCTTAAGAGACGGATCACCTCTATCAATGGCAGGTGAATATTTTTGCAGCCGGTAATCGTAAGTGCCGCCTAACAAAGCAGCCGTATCATTAAAAAACATTGGGTCGGCTGTTATATCATTTGGCCCTAAAGGCAGGTTTTGGTAGTGTAAATATGTGTTGTCGTAAAACAAATTATAATCCACATCCCCCTGTTCTCCATACGACCACACTCCTTTATAATTATGCGCAAAAATGTTGTTTTTTATTACAAACGGTTTAGGCAAATTCCCAATTTCTATGCCGTAATAAGCACTTTTTAATATAGTGTTGTTAACTACAAACGTGGTGTCAAGTTCAGTACCGGGCAGGGAAAATAACCCCATGCCGTATTTAAAGCCGTATATTAAATTATTGCGTATTATTATTTTTTTGTTGGTGGAAAGTTCCATTGCGTAATAACCATCGGGGGATGGGTCGGTTATTAATATATTATCTGTTATGGTATATTGGCAATTGTCATCCATATTGTAAATACCTTTTGAATAGTTTTCAGTATTTAATATATGAATTACACAGTTTTTTATTTCATAATTATAACCATTATTGTCTCCGGCTCCAACTCCTTTTACGGCGTTTCTAATAATGGTATTTTTAACTATTCCACCAATTGGAATACTTAATCCTCTATTCGTGGAATCAATATTACAATTATTTAGATTACAATAACTTCTTCTAAAATATAAAGCAAAATAATTAACCGACTCTTCAACCTTTTTTTTCTTAAAAGACAAATTTCTGATATTAATATTTGAATCTTCAAAAAAACATAAAATAAACTTATTTATTTTCCCATTAATTCCTGTTCCGTCAATTATACATTCATCGGTATCCACACCAATTATTGTTAAATCTTTGTTTTGAACAAATATTGTTTCTCTGTAAATACCTCTGTCAACGTAAACAGTATCACCGCTTTGACAATAATCGAAACATTTTTGCAGGCTGTCGCATGCAGTAACCCATGTAACATAGGGTGCAATACTACTACCTGTTTTACTTACATATCGCGTTTCACTAAATAGATTAGTACCTGTAAACAATAATATTATAGTTAAAATTATTTTTGTGAAATAATTTAACATTAGTTTGTGCTCCTTAAAACCAGATTAATTGAAAATTTATTCCATTTGTATTTATATTTTTTTATTATTTTCTTTTATTAATATAGCGACTTTACTTAAATAATTCAACAAACCGCAAGCTGAAGCTTGCTGTACAACTAAAAGCAGTTGCAATGTTAAAGAAATACGTCCTTTATCAATTCGTGTCCAAATATTTTTAATTAAAAATTAAAAATTGAGAATTAAAAATTGCTTTATCCGTGTTCATCTGCGTAATCTGTGTCATCTGTGTTCCATTATCTTTTTTTTTGCTTTTTGTTTTAATTAAAAACTAAGAATTGAGAATTCAAAATTCCTTTTTATCAAACCCACATCAGCGATGTGGCATGTTTGTAACCAAACGCCACCCCAAAAACCAACAACCCCAGAGCGGGTTGCATATTTTCCTAAACAAAAACCATAAAACGCGGATTGCACAGATTTAACCATTATCTGAACCATGATTAACCTGATTAACCTGATTAAAGGATTTCCATGATTTTAATTAAAAATTAAAAATTGAGAATTCAAAATTATCCCTTCCATTTAACCTTCAACCTTTAACACTTAACCTTAAATATAGGCTTGTTTTAGCTTTTCCTTGTCTAAAAAATTTACAATTTCAAATTCACTTTCATCAACATGTTCAACATCGCCAAAATATTTATTTTCCGCGCTGTCTTTTTGTGTAATACCTTTAACTTCCTTAGCCGTAAGAACAGCCAGTTTGTTAACAACAATATTGTTTCCCCCTTCAACATCAACTACACCCTCAATTAAATACGGTCCCATGGAAAGTGTTTGTTCGGCGTATTGTTCATAAACCTTAGGGAAAATAACAGCTTCAAAAGTACCCGTTAAATCCTCCAAAGAAAGGAATTTCATAATTTGACTTTTTTTAGTTTTAATCCTTTTAGAAGTCATATACCAGCCGATCATTTTTATTTTTTTACCGTTAAAATTTTTCATATCGGCGGCTTTTACAATATCACTTCTATTTATTACGTTATTAAAAAACTCCAGCGGATGACGCGTAACCATATATCCAAACAATTCATATTCAATAGTACACATTTCTTCTATGCTATATTCCCTATCCGTTTCAACTTCTTTTTCAAGCACAAACGATTCATTTATAAACAAGTTCATATAGTCGTTATCCAAAACCCGTCTATGTTTAATATAAACATCAAGCAAACGCATTAAAGTTGGACGGGTTTTACCAAAACAGACCATTGCGCCGCATCTTATAAGCAAACATGTATCTTCGTAACCCGGTTTAATCCTTGTAATAAAATCCATAAGCGAACCAAATTGACCCCCGTTATTCCGTTCGGCAATAATTTTATCGGCGGTTTGTTTTCTCAGTCCCTTGATTGCCATAAATCCAATTCTAATTACATTATCGGCTCCCGAATATTCATAATCACTTTTATTAACACACGGCAGCATCACTTTAATATTTAACCTTTTTGATTCCTGAATATAAACCGCGGCGGAATAATATCCCCCCATGTTGGAAAGAACACTTGCCAAAAATTCCGCCGGATAATGTACTTTAAGATAAGCAACCTGAAACGAAAGCAAAGCAAAAGAAGCACTATGTGCCTTACAAAACGCATAACCGGCAAACGATTCAATCTGCCGCCAAAGTTCTTTGCTTACAAATTCTTTATATCCCTTATCATGCATGGACGAAAAAAACCGTTCCTTTATTTGTCCCATTGCATTGTGCGACCTCATTTTACCGCTCATTGCACGGCGTAATAAATCGGCCTCTTCAAGCGTTAACCCGGCTATATGATGAGCAACTTTAATAACATCTTCCTGATATATCATTACACCGTAAGTTTCGCCTAAATACTGTTTTAATTCGGGTATAAGATATTTTCGCAAAGCAGGATTTTTGTGCCTTAAAATAAACTCCTGCATCATACCGCTTTCAGCCACTCCGGGACGAATAACAGAACTTGCGGCGGTAAGCATTTCAAAAGTATCGCAGGTAAGTTTTTTTAATAACGACCTCATTCCGGGTGATTCGATATAAAAACACCCAACGGTATTTCCTTCGCGTATTATTTTTTTTGTGGCTTCGTCGTTAAAAAGCATTTCATAATCATAAATATCAAAATCAACAGTTCCCGTGCTGCGTGCCACTTCGGGGTAAACAACAGGAACTAATTCTATACTCCGCCTGGTTTCCGGCAAGCGATAGTTTTGCATATCTATTCCTATAATACTTTTTTCCATCATTTTTGCATATTAGTAAACATTTGAACACTATATTTTAAATATTTTTTTATTAAATAGCAACTAATTTTATTTTTTCAAATAATCAATTAATTTGTTGTTTCATAATTTTTGATAATTTCATACATTTAAAGTCAGATTAAAATTTACACAGTTAAAATTTAAATACAATTTTTTGTTCAATTTTGTGTTTTATAAGGGAAATAGATGAAAAAAGTACTTGTAGTTGATGATAGTGCGGCATTTTCATTAATGTTACAAAAAGCACTTTTAATGCGGGGCGAATTTAAGGTTGATACAGCTAAAAACGGGCAAGAGGCACTTGACCATTTAAAAGAAGATATACCAAACTTAATTATGCTTGATATAGAAATGCCTGTAATGGGCGGAATTGAGTTTTTAGAAGCAATCAGAAAGGACATCTCATATAATGATATACCAATAATGGTAATGACCTCTAATAAAAGCCGGGAAATTATTCAAAAAGCAGTTTCACTTGGTGTAAGCGATTATATGCTAAAGCCGGCAAACATGCAAACCATTTACGAAAAAATTTCTAAAATTATTTAAGCCCAGATTTTACAATAGGAATTATAATAATTTTTAATTTCTTTATTAATAACAGTTTATGAAAAATCGTTATGTGTTTTATAAATGCAAATTAAAACAACTATCCAACGCAAAATAATTGAATTTAAAAATATTTAATCAGGCCTAAAGGCCATATTTGGGGTTTATCTTTACCCACGCCCTAAAGGATGTGGTTATTTAAAATTAAAGCTAATTTGTTGATATACAATAACTTACATAGTTATAATCTTTTGTTTAAATAACCCCAGCATTTACAGACTGTGTGAAAATTGGGGAATGACACGTTTTCTGTTAATTTTCATTATCGTCCACTATTATTATGCTTGGGTTAAAACCCAATATTTTCTTTTCCAGATCCCCAGCTTAAAAGCTTGGGTTATTTTAAAACCTTCTAACTTATTGTAACAACTTTAGTTATAGCTTTGCTATTCCCATACAAGCACTTCGGAGAAGTGCCATGTTTGTAATAACGCGCACCCCCACCAACCACCAGCACGGCAGAGCCGTGCCACCTTTGGATATATTATCCCCAATTTTCGCACAACCTGTTTATGCTGGGGGTGATACCAATAAAATAAATCGGGCTTCAGCCCTGATTGTTTTTACTCATTCTTAGCACATTATGACGTAAAAACACTTCATTTTATTTCTAATGCAAAATTCGGGATAAGCTATTTAAAATTAAAAAGGCTGCCTAAAACGACAGCCTTTGAGTACAATTAATTATTTTATTTCTTTTGTAAGGGGTATTCGGATGAATAATAATTATAGTGATAATTTTCATAATATGTAGTAAAATCAGCAGGAACTCTGTCTTTATATTCACCGCTTAAATTTTCGGCATAAACAATCTCGCCTGAATCGGAACGTTGTACACGGATATGTAACCGTACTAAACCTTGCCTTTCAATATTACCGTCACTAACATTTCTGCCATAAACTAAACCGCATTCTAAAATACGATAAGATACAATATAATCGGCAGCTTTAAGATGTGTTTTTAATAAATCAAAAGAAGTTGCAACGGAATCACCCTTTTTGTTATAAGTAGGAACTACTAAAGAGTAGGAATTCTTAAAATCTGTTGGATGCGATTCTTTTAATAAATGTTTTAACATATCACAATCACGTTCCAAAACAACAAACTGGTTTTTTAATAAAGCACGTACTAATTGATCCTCAATTGTTGCTACAATAGGAATATCCAGTGTTTTGTCAGCTTCTATTGATAAAAGAGCAACCGATGATCCGGTTGGAATTGGAAAAGTGGAACCGAGATTAATTTTATCTACTGTTTTTTCAATAAAAATCTGATTTGAATTTTCAAATTCAACAGGGGGTAAAGTTCTGCATCCAAACACAACAAAAGATACTAAGACAAAAAATAGTTTTAAAAAGTTACTAATTCTCATGCTGCCTCCGCAATTATTTATTTTTTAATTGTTTTATTATACGTTTTTAACGAAACTTCCGCTTCTTCCAGTGTATCAAAATCACCAATTCTTACTCGGTACCAAGTTGGTTTTTTTGTTTGTTTATATTCCTGAACATAAGCAGTAAAGCCTTTTTTCTTTAATTTATCTTTTTCATTTTTCGCAATTTTTTCGCTTTTATAGGCACTTACCTGATAACAGAATAAAGAGCCATCGGAATAAATTGTCCCCTTTACTTTTTTATCCTTAGTTTTATCATAAATATAACTTTTAGGAATAAAAAGTTCCTTATCAAGTACAGGGGTCTTTTTTTCTTCTGTAACAACTTTTACAGTTTCAACTTTTTTTTCTTCCAATTTAACTGCATCAGTAAATGCCTGCTTATTAATGGCATTATTTTTAATTTCCTTAGGCTGTAAAACATTGGTATTTGAATTTAGATTTTTAACTTTTATTGGTTTTGGTTGTAATGTTTTTTGCGCCTGCATAAAAACAGGAAGAAAAATAAGTAACAAAAAAACAAAATATTTTTTCATTGTAAAAACCTTAAAAATTATTCTTAATTTCCAATAAGATTGAACCATATAAATTTACTTTATTTTTCTTTTAACAGCAAGATTTTTTATACATTTGAATCTAAATTTAACACGTATAAATATATAATTGTTTTATTTAAGTGATTTTATTCTTAAATTTGTTATTTAACCAAAAGTATATTATGAAAAATTTAAATTCGTTATTTCCCCTATTATTTTTGCTTTTAACTTTATTCTTTTCCGGATGTGAAACCTCACCGCCCGTTGAGCAAAGTTATTTGGGAAATACTGCAAAAATAGTATTTAATTCCACTCCAGCGGGAGCAGCAATATTTATTGACGGTTTAAATACAAATTGTGTTACCCCTGATACTATTGACGTAAAAATTGGTACTCATCAAATAAAACTTATAAAAGATGGTTATTATATATTTAATAACTCATTAACAGTTGAGGATAATAATAATTATTTAATAGAGGCTGAACTTCAAGTTCAAGAACAGGCAAAAATAGTTTTAATTGAAGATTTTGCAAATGTAAGCTGCGCACCATGTGTGTTTTCTAATTCAATAATTAAATCATTAACCCAAAGCACCTACGGACATTCTAAAGTTGTAGCCATAAGTTATCATTCAAATTTCCCCAGCCTAAACGATCCTTTTTATTTGTCAGGCAATACAGATATTTCCAATGCAATGAATTTTTATAATATTTATTATGTACCCACTTCGTTAATTGATGGACGCTCTACATCAAACTCTTTGGATTCAATATCAATAAAATCAGCAATAAATACCAATTTGCAAAAAATTCCAAATTTTAGAATTGATGTATCTAAAACAATAAAAAACGATTCGCTTTTTATATTGGTAAGTATTAATAAATTAAACCAATCCATAACCGAGTTTGATAATTTAAACTTAAAAATTGCTGTGGTGGAATCCGAAATTGAATTTAGCACTCCTCCTGGTAACAATTTAGAAACTAAGTTTTACGATATTATGCGTAAAATGGTGCCAAATTTTACCGGAACATCATTAAATCAACTGACATTAAATAATTTTGCTGAATTTTCGTTTACTGCATATATTAAACCCGAATGGCAAAAAGATAAGTTACAAGTTATATCATTCATTCAAAACATTCAAACAAAAGAAGTTTTACAAACAAATTCAACATTTTAGCAGATATTTTATGAAAACAAAAATTTTACTTTTATTTGTAATATTTATATGTGCAGGCAGCATATATTCCCAAAGTTTCACCGTAATTCCATCCGAATTATCACAGGTAGTAACTTTAAATAGTGAAGTTGTTTACGACTTTCAAGTAAAAAACATCAGCAGTTTACCCTTAAATATTTATGTTAAAAAACAAAATTTAGGAATGCCGGCGGATTGGTCTGCATCTTTATGTTTTGCATTTTGTTTTGCTCCTTTTTTGGATAGTGTAAATACAACACAGTTTAACGAAAACCCGCTTAATCCACAGGAAATTCGTAATATTTCTGTCCATGTTTTTCCTGTTGTTAATTATGGAGTTTCCAACCTTAAACTGACTATAGGTAATTTAAGCAATCCTTTGGAAAGTTTAGATTTTAATGTTAAAACAACAGTCGAAGTTGTTGCTGTTGAAAACGAAAATAATATTCCTAATTCATTTAAATTGTACCAAAATTATCCTAATCCGTTTAATCCGTCAACAAATATTTATTATCAATTATCCGAATGCGGTTTTGTTACTCTTGAAATTTTTGATATACTAGGTAATAAAATAAATTCTTTTGTAAACAGTTATCAAAACGCAGGTACTTATACCGTAAGTTTTATTAATAATAATTTATCATCAGGTATTTATTATTATAAACTTTCGCAAAACAATAAATTTATTACAAAAAAAATGATCCTGGAAAAATAGATGAAAAATTATACTAAATTATTTTTGTTCTTTTTATTTTTATCTTATGCTGTTATTTATCCCCAAAATAAGGAATTAAAAAATTCGCCTAATTTTATTTTGGATGATATAAACGGTAGAAAAATTGAGTTAATTGAACTCCTCCATAAAGGACCAATTGTTATTAGTTTTTGGGCAACATGGTGTAATCCATGTTTAGATGAACTAAAAGAATATAAAAAAATTCAAACTGATTTAAATAACGACAACATAACTTTTATTGCCATTTCAATTGATGATGAAAAGAGTATAGCAAAAGTTAAACCTTATGTAAAAAGTAATAATTTTAATTTTTTAACCCTTTTTGATCCAAATAAAGATGTTGCCCGTAAATATTCTGTTCAAACAGTACCATATACTTTTATTCTGGATAAATCAGGACAGATTGTTTATAATCATATGGGCTTCAAAAAAGGTGACGAACTTAAAGTAAAAGAAAAATTGATTGAACTTATAAAACCATAATACTTATGAAAAAATTATTAATTCTGGTTCTCTTCCCTGCTTTTTTTATTTCAAACATATCAGCCCAAGACGAATACATACTTCCGGCGGGATTAAGTATTTCCAATCAGTTAAAATATTCGTTTGATATTGATAATAAAACCGAAATTTTTGAAAATTGGCTTGATCTTAATTATAAATATGATATTTTTTCTGCCGGAATTCGATATGAATCGTTCCAGCCAAACGACCCAAATCCTAATGTTAATAGAAACAAAAAAATCAGTTCCGATATTGCATTTAAATATATTAATATTGATTTAGGCGATAAAAACGAGAGGTTTTCTTTTACTGCTGGAAACTATTATGTAATGTTCGGACGAGGAATGGTACTAAAAAGTTACGAAAACCGCGATTTAAGAATAGATAATAATTTAATGGGGTTAATGATTAAAGGTAATTATAACGACCTTTCAATAACCGCATTATCAGGTTCGGCCGAAAATCTTAATCAAAAACGGGAAGATATTTTACACGCTGTAGATTTGGAATATAAATTGGCCGATTTTGTTAGATTTGGCGCTACTTATGCTGTTAATTTACCAAAAGATGATTTTTTATCGCGTACCGAAATGATTTCTGCTCGCGTATCCCCTTCAATATGGAATTTTGATTTTTTTGGCGAGTTTGGCGTAAAAAAGAATAAAGACATTCAAACTACTGATTTTGATAATAAAGAAGATATTGCCGGAAAAGGTTTATATTCAAGTTTAAATTTCTTTTATGATAATTTTTCAATTTCCGGCGAATATAAATATTACGATAATTTTAAGTTTGCCTCATCCGACAATTCTATTATTTATAATACTCCGCCTTCTGTTCGTAAAGATTATACATATATTTTATTAAACCGCCACCCATCCACTTTAGATCAAAACAACGAATCGGGATTCCAAATTGACGCAAATTATGCACCTTTGGAAAATGCAAATTTAAATTTATGTTATAGTAGAACTAATTCATTGTCAAAAAATTCATATTTCCAAAGGTCAAATAATACTAATATTCCTGCAACTAAAAATTACGAGGAATATTATTCACAATTTTTTTATAAATGGAACGAAATAATTGCCTCCACTATTGCATTCAGTTACACACTTGAAAGCAGTTCCAACACAAATAATTTTACTCCCGTTATTGAAAACAAAATTTATTTGGATGACATAAATTCAATAAAAGTAATAGTTGAACATCAATTCACAAAAAATCAGACTACTTTTGAAAAATATTATTCCGATTTATTATTGGTTGAATACCTCCGTTCCCCAAAATTTTCCATTTCTACTGTTATTGAAATGAAAACATCAGAACCTAAATCGAATTATACTGTACGTAAATTATGGGGATTTGTTCAGTTTGGATACAAAATTGGCGAACATACGGATATTAGTTTGTTGGCCGGTTCAAAACAAGCCGGCAATATTTGCATTGGCGGTGTTTGCCGATATGAACCCGAGTTTAGAGGTGTTCAGCTGCGTATGATGACAAATTTATATTAATATTGCCTTATTTAAATAACCTTTCGTAACCATTGTAAGCCATCAAAGGGATGATATCGAACTCAATAATTCCTTTTTTTACTAATGGTAAATTATTTAATATCTCATCAGCGTGTTCAACATTGTCACATTCCAATACAATAACAGCACATTTTACATCTGCTCTAAAGTAAATTTCCCTTATAATATTTTGTTTTTGTAAATCCCACACCGTTTTAGCTTCGTCAGCAAGTATGTTGGAATAATCGGAACCTGAATAATTTAATATTTCTTTTTCTAAAGCTAATATTTTCATTTTATTATTTTCTTTTAAATGTTTTACTAAATTAAAAATAACAATATTTTTAAATGCTTGCAAATAGTAATTATTTCAATATTTTTAATTCGACAATTATAAAAATAAATTTGACAAACTAAAACTTATTCATTATTTTTGATTCGATAATTACAAAAATAAATCTAATTCAAAAAAAAATCATAAACTATTTATCTAAAGAAAAATTTTAAGAAAATTGAATAATTAACCAAAATTATTCAATTAGGCTTGACAAGTGTACATCTGTTTACTATATTTACGCTTTATTTTGAACAAATTAGATTATTAATCGTCTAAAATCCGTTGTGCATAAAATTTTATGTTTTTGAAAACTATTTATATCACCTTTTAGTTATAATAATCATAAAAAAACTATATAATTTTTATTAAAAAATACGGAAACTATTTATGAATTCTGAAAAACCGGATTTATCTGCATTACGAATCAACCGTAGTGAGGAAAAAAAAGAGAAATCCCCTGCTAGCAAAAAACTAATTAAAAACATTATTTTAACAGTTGTATTCTGCATAATTTTAGTTGCAGCTTATTTATTGTACCCCAAACTTATTGATAATTCAATTCAAGTGGAAACATACGAAGTAAGTTTAAGTTTTGCTTCGGATAATAACGCAGTATTAACTGCAAGCGGTTATATTGTTGCGCAACGACAAGCTTCGGTTGCATCAAAAGGAACAGGAAGATTATTATTCCTTGGTGTTGTTGAAGGCGATGAAGTAAAAAAAGATCAAATTATTGCCCGCCTTGAAGATGATGATATTAAAGCTCAATTATTACAGGCTCAAGCTACGTTAAAATTGTATCAAGCTGAATTAAAGGATGCGGAAAAGAACTTAAACCGTCAGCAACTATTATTAAAAAGCGGTTCAACAACTGAAGAGATTGTAGAATCGGCACAAGCAAGATACGAAAAAGCTTTAGCTAATATAGATTTGGCAAACGCATCTATAAAAGCCGCGGAAGTTAATTTGGAAAATATGTTAATCCGGGCACCATTTAATGGTACAGTATTAACAAAAAATGCCGATATTGGCGAAATGGTATCACCTCTTTCAGGAAGTGCTACTTCAAAATCGGCAGTTGTTACAATTGCCGATATGACTTCACTTCAGGTTGAAGCTGATGTATCGGAGTCAAATATTCAAAAAATACTTTTAAATCAAAATTGTGATATTATTCTTGACGCATACCCTGATCATAAATATACAGGTTATGTTGCAAAAATAGTTCCAACTGCAGATAGATCAAAAGCAACTGTATTAGTTAAAGTTGGTTTTGTAAATTATGACAAAAAAGTATTACCTGAAATGAGCGCAAAAGTAAATTTCCTGCTTGAAGAGAAAAACAAATCAGAGCAGGATGAAAAACAAATATTACTTGTTCCTTTATCAGCCGTTAGAGAAATTGGAAACAGAAAAGTAGTATTTACAATTAAAAGCAACATTGCTCATCAAAATATTATTACAATAGGCAGACAGTTTGGCAATTATTATGAAGTGGTTTCAGGACTAAATAACGGCGATCAGATAATTGACAAATTAACGGATTTAATTAAAGAAAAAACAAAAGTTAAATTTTAATCAAGGGAGATTAGATGTCCGCATTAATTAAAGTAGAAGATGTTTCAAAATCGTATTGGCGGGATAGTTTTGAAGTTCCCGTGTTGAACAATATTAATATTGAAGTAAACGAGGGTGATTTTTTGGCTCTTATGGGACCTTCCGGTTCCGGCAAAACCACTTTATTAAACCTTATTGCAGGTATTGATAGACCTTCAAAAGGAAGTATTACAATTTCCGGTAATGATATAGCAAAATATAACGAATCGGAACTTGCAAAGTGGCGTTCACATAATATCGGTTTTATTTTTCAGTTTTACAATTTAATTCCGGTATTAACAGCTTATGAAAATGTTGAACTTCCATTACTTTTAACAAAACTTTCAAAAGCAGAAAGGAAAAAACATGTTGAATTGGCTTTAAATCTTGTAAATTTGGGCGATAGAATGTACCATTATCCAAAACAACTTTCGGGCGGTCAGGAACAAAGAGTTGCAATTGCCCGAGCAATTGTTACCGATCCAATAATTATTGTTGCCGATGAACCAACCGGTGATTTGGATAAAGTTTCTGCTCAGGAAGTACTGGCATTATTAGAACAGTTAAATACTGAATTCAAAAAAACTATTATTATGGTTACCCACGATTCCAACGCCGCTGCTAAAGCTCACCTTACAAGGCATTTGGATAAAGGGGATTTATACTAGGTGAAATTATGAAAATATTAAAAATTGTTTTCAAAAATGCTTTTCGCCATAAGTTGCGTACTTTATTAACTATTATTGGTATTGCAATTGCAGTTATTGCATTTAACATGCTGCAGACCGTTGTAACTGCTTGGTATTATGGTGTTGAAGCTTCTTCAAGTAATAGATTAATTACCAGACAGTCGATATCTTTTATATTCCCGCTTCCCTATGCTTACAGGGAAAAGATTTTAAATATTGACGGAGTTGAAACTGTTACATTTCAAAACTGGTTTGGTGGTGTATACATAGATAAGGAACAGTTTTTTCCCAGAATGGCTGTTGACGTAGAAACTATGTTTGATGTATATCCGGAATTTCTATTAACAAAAGAAGAACTCGAAACATTTAAGAAAGAAAGGAATTCTTGTGTTTTAGGGGTTGATATTGCAAAGCAGTATAATATAAAACTTGGCGATATAATGACAGTTGATGGCGATATTTATCCGGGGCGTTGGGATTTTGTTGTACGAGGTATATACAAGCCAAAATTTGAAACTACAGATGCTACTCAAATGTTTTTTCATTGGAAATATTTGAATGAAAGGATGGAAGTTGAAGTACCGGCACGGGCTAACGATGTAGGTTGGTATGTTATTAAAATAAAAGATCCCAATAAATCGGCTGCTATTTCTGAAAAAATTGATGCATTATTTAAAAATTCCGATGCGGAAACAAAAACTGAAACTGAAAGAGCATTTGCTCAAAACTTTATTGCTGCAAGCGGTGCTATTTTAACTTCAATGAATGTAATGTCATTTATTATTATTGGCATTATTATGCTGGTACTTGGAAATACAATGATTATGTCGGCCAGGGAAAGAACACGAGAATACGCTATTTTTAAAACACTTGGGTTTAGCGGTTTTCATTTAACCGGATTAATTTTGGGTGAATCTATGGTAATTTCATTTTTTGGTGCCGGAGTTGGCTTATTATTAACTTTCCCAATAATTCAAGGTTTTGCAGCTGCAATACCAAAAGCATTTTTCCCTGTTTTTAGACTTGAAACTATTACATTAATTCTTTCTATATCATCTGCATTTTTAGTTGGTTTTCTCGCTTCAATTTTCCCAATTCAGCGGGCATTAACAACAAAAATTGTTGATGGTTTCCGTCATATAGGTTAATGAGGTGATTATGAAAATACCATTTAAATATATTTTAAGAAATCTAACCGTACGAAAACTTACAACCGGAATAACCATTTTTGGTATTGCCCTTGTTGTATTTGTTTTTGCTGCTGTTTTAATGATGGCGTATGGAGTTCAAAAGACTTTAACTGCCACCGGTAATTCGGATAATGTTATTGTCACTCGAAAGGCATCCAATGGTGAGATAAGCAGTATTTTGGAAGTGGATGCTCAAAGCACTATTAGAACCCTTCCTTACATTGCTAAACGTAAAGATGGAGCGCAAATTATTTCCGGTGAACCTGTTGTGGTTATTAATTTGGCAAAGAAAAATGGCGGACTTAGCAATTTGATGGTTCGCGGTGTTTCGGATGCTGTATTTGACCTCAGGCCGCAGGTTAAAATTATCCAAGGTAGAATGTTTAAATTTGGGGTACGCGAATTAATTGTTGGTGATGGTGTTGCAAAAGGATTTGTTGGTGCAAACATTGGCAACAGAATTAAATTTGCAGGTGGTTATTGGACAGTTGTAGGTAAGTTTTCTACAGGTGGCGGCGGATTTGATTCTGAATTATGGGGTGATGCTTCTCAATTATTAAATGCATTTAACAGAGGTAATTCAGTCTCAAGTCTTTCTCTTAAATTAACTAACGAAGCAGATTTTAATAGTTTTGTTAAGGCTTTTAGTGCCGATAAAAGATTACAACAATTTGAAGCTAAAACCGAAAAACAATATTTTGAAGAACAAAGCCAAATGCTTTCAAGTTTTATAAGCATTTTGGGTACTTTTATTACTATAATTTTTAGCTTTGGATCGATAATTGGTGCTATGATTACAATGTATTCAGCAGTAGCAAACCGTACAATTGAAATTGGCACATTACGTTCGTTAGGATTTAGAAGAAGAAGTATTCTTACTGCTTTTCTTGTGGAATCATTATCAATTGCAATTATTGGCGGTTTGGTTGGTTTAGTTTTAGCTTCATTTTTGCAGTTTATCACTATCTCCACATTAAATTACAGCAGCTTTGCCGAACTTCAGTTTTCTTTTGCTTTATCGCCCGCAATAGTAATTTCGTCAATTATTTTTTCTGCTATTATGGGTTTTGTTGGAGGATTTTTACCTTCCATTAGAGCTTCCAGATTAAAAATTGTTGATGCTTTACGTGCATAATTATTTTTTTTGAAAAATTATTATTCTTGTTGATTAAAAAGAGTTGTTTTTATTAAAAAACAACTCTTTTTTTTCATTTAAAACAAGATAAATAGAATATATTTCAAATTTTGATTGTGATATATAATTCCTATTATTAAATTGTGGCAAACTTTTTTTTAATTATGTTGATTATTGAATGCTAAAAAATATACCTATTGAAAATTTAAAAGAAGGGATGGTTTTTTCTAACTCAATTATAAATAAATATGGGCAAGTTCTGATTTCTGCCGGAACTTTATTTAATTTAAAACACTTATCTCTGTTTCGTACTTGGGGAATAAGTGCTGTTAGCGTACATTATGCTAACGATAACGTTATTGATGAATCAGAAAATGAAGAATTAAAAAAATTAGCTATTGAAAGATTAAAACGCCGATTATTGTGGGAACCAACCAACAAAATTGAAAATGATATTTACAATATGGCTATTAGTAAACTGATGTATGATATTGTAAATGAAAAGGGGAATTAATTTATGACAATAGTTGAAAAAATAGAAGATGGGATTGAAAATTTACCTACTTTACCCACTATATATTCATCTCTTTCAGAGGCCCTCTCCAATACTCGTACAACTGTAGATGATCTGGCCAAAATTATTTCCTCCGATCAAGCTTCTTCTTTTAAAGTATTAAAAGTAGTTAATTCGCCTTTTTACGGTTTTTCCGGCCGAATTGACACTATTTCGCGTGCAATTCTTTATTTAGGTTTTAATGAAATTCAAAATATAGTTTTGGCTTTGTCTATTATTAATTTGTTTTCCAAAAAGAAAATTGTTCATAGTTTTCGTCCCGTTGATTTTTGGGCACACTCTATTGGAGTTGGAACTGCAGCCAGATTAATTGGTGATGCGCTTGGAATTACAAAACTTGAAAACTTTTTTGTTGCCGGGATTTTACACGATATTGGTAAATTAGTTTTTTTTGATCAATTTCCGGCCGAATATGAAGAAGCACTTAAATATGCTGAAAACAATAAAATTACCGTTTTAGATGCCGAAAAAAAAATTATTGGTATTGGACACGATTTTGCTGGTGAGCTTTTAGCTGCAAAATGGAAACTTCCGCTTTCTTTACGTAATGCTATTGCTTTTCATCATTCAGGATTTGTTAACGGAAGGTTAGATTTATTAGTTACGGCCGTTCATCTTGGCGATGTGGCTGCCCGATCTTTAGAATTAGGATTCCCCGGTGATGATTTTATTCCGAGACCAAATCCTAAAGTTGACGAAACTATTGTATTACCCAATGAATTATTTGCTAAAATGAAAGATAGTTTATTAGTTAGTTTTAACGAAACTGTATCGCTACTATTAGTGGATTAATTTAATATACCGAATATTATGACTTCTGACATGCTTACTAGTTATACTCCATCAATTTTTTGGTGGCAAAAATTTATCAATTCAATGTTATCTTATTCTTCATATAGATTAAAAAGCGAACCGTTATCTTCTATTATTGAAAAAGGGTTGGATGTATTACTTGAAATTCCCCTCTCAACAGCTGCTTCATTTTATTCATTAAATGAAGGTGAATTTGTTTTTACCTCTTCTCGTTTTAGTGATAAAAGTGATAATATTCCTTTTGATTTAATTTATAATAAACTGATTGATGACCAAATAATTTCTTTAGTATTGAGTTCGGGAAATATTTTTTACTACAAACTGGAAGAAGAAGCGCAATTAATTACCAATGTTATTATTATACCGCTTATTTCCCCATCGGGTGTTTTAGGGGTTATTTTTGTATATCTGGTTAATGGCCAAAGAAATTACGAACAGTTTTCGTTAAGTTTAATTTCTGCGCATGCAAATCAAATTTCTTCATTTATTAATAATTATCAGCTGCGTAAAGATATTAAGTATCTTACCTCAGTTAGCAATCAAAAAGTTGCTGTTAAAACCGAAATTCTTAATCAAAAGAAAAGAGATATAAAATTAATTCTGGATTCTATAAATGTTGCAGTTCTTGTTATTCAAAAAGATACCAATATTATTATTGATGCTAATTTAGCCGCTTTTAATATAACCGATTCCACTTATGACGAATTGATTGGCAGATCCAGACTGGATTTTATTGTTGATGAAAACAGCAAGTCTAATTGGTTTGAAAATTATTGTGTTGATAATGTCGAAACACTTTTTAAAAAACTTAACGGTGAAATAATTTCTATTCTCACTTCAGTTACAACGGTAAATATTAATGATAATGTTTTTTATTTGGAAAGTTTTTCAAATATCACCAATAAAAAAATTATTGAAGAAACTCTAAACAAACATACTAATTTATTAATAGGAATTTCCGATTCTACTCAATCTCTTTTATCTGTAAATAATTTCGATAATGCTATTTCATCGGCTTTAAAAACACTTGGCGAATCGGCCAAAGTTGATAGAGTATTTATTTATGAAAACAAATATGAAAAAAACTCAAACAACGTTTACTCAAGTATTAAATTTGAATGGGTTAATAAAAATGTTCAATCTAATTTAAATAATCCTTTGTTAAATAATATTTTGGGAAAGGAATGTTTTCAACGCTGGTACGATGTTTTATCGGAGGAGCAAACTTTATTTGGCCTCGTTTCTCAATTTCCTGAAAATGAAAAAAGTTTTTTAGAGTTAATTGATATTAAATCGTTGTTAATTGTTCCCATAATTACAGATAACCAATTATGGGGCTTTATAGGCTTCAGCGACACTAAACGGGAAAGAATATGGAATGAGGTTGAAGAATCGATTTTAAGGGCAACTGCGTCCTCTATTAGCGGTATTATTCAAAAGGATAGATACATTAAGATGCTTGAGCAGGCCAAAATTACTGCCGAAAAATCCGATTCACTTAAAACTGATTTTTTAGCTCAAATGTCGCACGAAATTAGAACTCCGGTAAATATTATTGTCAATTATTCTTCTTTAATTAAAGAAGAGTTAAACGAAAGTTTAAATGCTGATTTGGAATCTTATCTGAAATCAATAAATAACGCATCGGAAAGAATTGTACGTACAATTGAATTAATCCTTAACATGTCCGAAATTCAAAAAGGCAGCTACCAAATTATCTCAAAAAAAATTAACCTCTATAAATTATTAAATAAGCTTCATAAAGATTTTGCAAAAAGGGCGGAAGCAAATAATTTAGATTTTCGATTAATTTCCAATGTTGAAGATACAATGATTGAACTTGATGAACATTCTGTTTTTCACATCTTTTCAAACTTAATTGATAATGCCATTAAATTTACCCCAAAGGGTAATGTTTGTATTTCTATTGATGAAGTTGAAAACAATAATATTATTGTAAGCGTTTCGGATACAGGCATTGGTATTGATGAAGAATATTTGCCATATATTTTTGAACCATTTTCGCAAGCCGAACATGGTTATTCGCGAAAGTTTGACGGCAACGGACTTGGCTTAGCCCTTGTTAAAAAATATTGCGAAATTAATAATGCCCAAATTTCATTTACAACCAAAAAAAACCTCGGTACAAATTTTCAAATCTGCTTTAACCGGAATTAAATGGTTCACGATTATTATTGGTTATTAACGGAATCCCCCTATGAGGGAATTTGTTTTTTTCAATAGAATCAGATTTTGAATATTATGGGTTTTATCATCCGATTATATTCCCCCCACCGTAGGTGGGACTCTTTAATAGAATCAAATTTTAATATTATGAGTTTTATCATCCATTTTTTTTCCCCCACCGTAGGTAGGACCCTGTAATAGCAAAATAGAAATGTCACCGTTTCAGCAAAATAGAAATGTCATTAATGAACAGAATTCATTTTTTTTTTTTTTTATAAATAGGGGTAACGAAGGAGGACGTAGTCCGACTGAAGTTACCCCTATTTATTGCCCCTTTTGCTGTGCTTAGGCTTAAACATGTTCTTATTTAGCGTTCGCCATGGATGTTCTGATTTTGGCTTTCTAACAGTTTTATGGATTGATTTGGGTTTTGAGTTAAGTATTTTATAGGACAGTTCTTTATCGTTGTAATATATATGCAAACTATCATCAAGCCACTTACTTATCTGAACTTCTTTTCTCGGCATTGGTAAAGGTGCTTCACCTGTTAACAATTGTATATAAACCCCATTTAGTGTGATCGTATAATCGTTTCTTACCTGACGAGTTGTTTTATAACAAAAAATATTTCTTAAATCAACTGCTCCTACAAGATAATGTGAATTCGGAGCTTCTGTTTTTAACGCAAATTTTTCGTTGTATTCATCAATAAATTCATCGATTAGGTACTTATTTGCCTCACCAATATTCGATATCCCTTTTTCCCGTAACGCCTTTACTAATCGGTCTTGAAGTGTTCTATTGCCTCGTTCTACTCTTCCTTTGGCTTGTGGTGAGTGTGCGAAAATTGATTGGCACCCTAATTCTTTCATTGCTCTGCTAAAATCAGTTAATGTATCCTCGCCAGCATAAACACTGCCAAAATCAGTATATATGCTTCTTGGGACGCCATAAAGCCTCACATAATCTAACATTACCTGCATTGCATCTGCACTATTTTCGCTTACGGCAAATTGTATATAAACTCTGTTTGTTGCATCATCTATTGCTTGGAATAAACAACAATTTGCTCCACGTCCCTCAAACCAATCATGGATGCTTCCGTCAAATTGTAGTAGTTCGCCAAAGCATGTCCGTCTTTCCCGCTTTTTCCTATGTGGGCGTTTCTTTCGCATTGATGTTGTGATTGCGTTTTCCCTCATCCACAATCTTAATGTTTCATGGCTTATATCCAGATTGTAATTTTTTAATAGTTTCTCACTAAACAAGGTGGGTCCATAATCACAATATTCACTTCGATAGATACTTATTGTTTTTTCTTTTGTCTTTTGCGTGTAACCATGGTTAGATTTTTTCCCCTTCAACCCATGGATTATCGATATCGCCCCTTCCTTTTTATTCTTTTTCTTTAATCGAAATATTTGACGTTTACTTAAATTTAGTAATTTACAACATTCTTCAATTGTTATTTGTCCTTTACTGAGTTGTTCAATTGTGTTAATTTTATATAATTCTTCAACATTTAATTTTATTTCTTTTTGCATTTTCAGACCTGTTCTTTTTGATCTGAAATTTATTGCTTTGTCCTATGTTTTTCTCGCTATTTTACCTTTTTAGTGACATTTCTACTTTGTCGAATAGTGACATTTCTATTTTGCTATTACACACCGTAGGTAGGACCCTTTAATAGATTTGAATTTCAACAAAAATATTATTAATTTATAATAAAACAATTATTAATAATATATTATGTCAAATACATATACGCAATTATTTGTTCATATTGTTTTTTCTACAAAACGCAGGGAAAATGTTTTAACACGCGAGGTTAGAGAAAAAGTATTTAGATTTATTTCTGGAGTAATTGAAAAAAGAAATCAAAAATTATATATTATTGGGGGATATTTAAATCATGTTCACATATTTTTAAGTTTAACGCCAACAGTACAAATTGATACCTTAGTCCGCGACATCAAACATTCATCCTCCAAATTTATTAACGACAACAAACTTATTAATGGACTGTTCCGATGGCAGGAAGGTTATGGCGCATTTACAAATTCAGTAAAAGATATCGACAGGGTTATTAATTATATAAAAAATCAAGAAGAACATCATAGCAAAAAATCGTTTATTGATGAATATATTGATTTTTTAACCGTTAACAAAATTGATTATGAGGAGAAATACCTTTAGATTAAAAATTATTATCCTTAAATTTTGTTACTTGTAAAATAATACTACACTACTTTTAAACACAATAAATCATTTAGAATCTTTTAATAACCAATGTTCCACTAAATAATTTATTTTAGTGGAACAATAAAAAGCACCCATAATTAATAAGAATCATTTATTTCGTTAATCTATCAATCATACGTGAACATTGGCCGATACATTTTAATAATGTTTCATTTGAGTTCTTTCCATCGATTTCTCCGGCTCTTTTAACATGTGCACTAATAGAATTCGACAAATTAATAATTGTTGCATTAATCGATTTTGCTTGTTCAGCAAAATCAAGTTCATCAAATGTTTTGGTATGTCCTTTGTGTTCTTTCATTTTATACTCCAATTTTTAAGGAATAGTTACACTTACTATGTTTGAAGGTGTTAAACTTAGACAACAGTAAACAGTTTTATTGATTTCCAAATAATAATAACAGGGGTGATTATATATAGAACCATACATAATAAAATAAACGGTTTGCCCAGACTTAAATCCATTATTTAATAATTCAGAAAAACTTATTCGAATGTTAAAAGAATTTACCCCTGAAAATAATGTAGAATAATCACTAAATAGATATTTACTTGGTTCTGAAGAGACAGTACTATCAGAAAACGCATAGCATACAATCCCTCGACCTCCATCTAAAGTATTTGAGAGAGTACCGGATAATTCAAAATTATTAGAAATAACTTTAGCTTTCAAATTTTGAACATTAAATGGGGGAAATTCATAAATATCCACTCGTCCAATAACACTTGTTGAATTTCCTACAATAGTATTTTTAGTTTTATATATCCCATACCCTGTTTTTGTGAAGACAATCACTCTTTCCCCTGCTTCAATACCTTTAATTGAATAATTTCCACTTGAATCTGTTTGACTACTTAAATTGGTTCCTTCTACTGATACAGTTATAAAACTATTATTTTTTTCAGCAACGTATTTTTCGTTTCTTAAAATAGTATAACCCATTAAATCACCTTTGACAATTGGAATTGGTGACGTTACTGATGTTTCATCTTTTTTGCAGCCATTAATTAATAAAACAAACACAACAATAAAAAACATCACTACAGTATTTCTCTTCATTTTTATCACCTTCTAATTTTAATCAATAATTCAACTAAATTGAATAACATACATATTTTCGAAAAAGCTATTGGGGATTTTCAGTCTTAAGCTAATTGGAACCCATCCTTTAGTATTTACTTCAGTAAATTTAAAATATATAAAAGGACTTTGATTGTCAAGAAGAAAATAAATGTGAATATTTTGTGATTTAAGTTATTTAATAAATATAACATTATATTTTAGAATATTTCAATCAATACATTTCCAGTATACGGATTTATTTTCTTTTCCCTATAATCATTAGAACTATTTATTTTTTATCATAAACCTTTAATAGTTTTGAGGGAGTGCTTTCATCAATAAAAGTCAATCCGTCAAATACTTTTGGTAATATTATAGGTGCAAATGATTCGTCCAACTGTACCGCTCCAACTGACCGAAAATTAATTTCGTCATTTAACCATTGCATTTCCGGCATATTTGAATTACTTCTAAAATTTAGGAATAAATTATTTATTCCAATATTATGCAGTACCCATTCAATACTTCCGGCTTCGGGCAAATCAGTAGAATATGCTTCAAGTCCATTTTCGCCGTTAGTTGTATAACTGCCGGTATAATAACCAAAACCAACTACAAACATCTTATTACCATATTTTTTGTATAAGTGATCACCCATCATTTTATTGATTTTTCCAACATGACCGTTATGCGCCCATAAAATTAGTTTTTTGTCTTTTGCAATATGTTCTTTAATCCAGATAATATTTTCTGCCATACATCTATCACGCACAAATGTTCCGGGTAAAAACATTTCCGCCGCTTGAATAATTATTTTTGAATCTTGAATAACAATATCTACAATAATACTATCCATTGTTTTTAAATAATTTGACTTATTTGCATTAATATGGTTATTTAAAACTATTGCGGCATCGTACCATAGTTTTATAATACTTTGCTCGCGTTTTTGATAATTTTTAATTGCTTTTTCATAAGAATCAATAATAGTTTTATATAGGATATTTACTGAATCTATATATGCAGTATCATTTTTTTCAAGAAACTCAAAAACATTTTTTGCAGCTATTGCAGGGTATTGCATGTCAAACCCGCAAAATTCAATATTCCCCTTCCCCGATAAATTATAATCTTTCATCCATTCAATCATATCTAAAACTTCTTGTGTATTCCATGTCCAAAAATACAATCCTTCTAAAAGCTCCTTCGCATTACCTTTTCCTGTTTGAATATATTCATTTAACAGTCTTGCTTCAGGCATATTTGCTTCAATAGCAAAAACAGCATCCCTATTTTCACTGGTAATAAATCGTACCAGCCGGTCTTTCATCTTAAAAAATTCACTTGTTCCATGTGTACCTTCACCCAAGGAAATAATTTCCGCCTTATCAAATATTGGCTTTAATGGAATAAGATCACTTTTATCAATATTTGGCTCAACAGTTGATAATGTAATAACATTATTTTTTATTTTATCGTATTGTTCTTTTGTTGGCACAAATGGTTTATAGGTCTCTTTGGTAAGCAAAGTCCCATCAACATAAATATTACAACTATCAAACCAAGCAGTCCCATCGCCCACAAGCAAAACACCAAAAACAACATTATCAGCATTATCATCAATATCCATTTCAATAGAATATCGTGTCCAAATAGTTGTACCTTTAGGGCCATATTTACTCATATTTTGTAATTTAATAGCTGTTTTATTTGAATCCATGCGTAACCATAAACCGGCATAACCTTTATTTACCATCAATGTTTTTATATATCCGGTGTATAATATATGTTTTCCTTTCACGGATTTTAGAGGTAATTGGAAACTCGCTACTGCCATCATACCCTCGGAAACCTTTGATATTCTTAAACTATTTTTGCCATGAAACACATTTATCGAATCAAGTTGAATCTCATACCCATTACCACCGGCAAACCATAATTTTGGCTTCCCGTTTTTTGTTGCTGTTTCAAAATCGAGATTTTTATAAGTGCTGTCACTTTTTATTGTAAAAGCATAACTACTATTTTGGATAAATATAACTTCAAAAAATAAAGCTAATATTGCAATAATTACAAACTTCTTATTCATTCCCAAACTCCCAATAAAAAAAAACGGTTTAATTATTTATAAAATCTCATATCAGTTAAACATTTAACAAAATTTTGGTTAATATTTTTCCAACGTTGTTATACTTAAGCCATAACATGTTACTTATTTTTTTACCTTTAAATGAACTTACAATTTATTTTTAATCAATAATCCTTTAAAAGCTTTGTAGGAGTGCTTTTATCAATAAATATTAAAGCATCAAAACATTCAGGTAATTTTAATGAAAAAAAAGCTTTTTCAGATTGATAAGCACCTACAGTTCTAATATTAAGAGAATTATTTACCCATGATGCATTAGGAATATTAAATATATTTCGTAAATTTAAAAACATTTTTTTGATCCCAGTATTATGGAGTATCCATTCAATACTTTCCGGTTCAGGCAGATCGGTTGAATAAGATTCAAGTCCATTTATTCCATTATTTGTGTATTCCCCATCATAATAACAAAAACCAACAACAAACATTTTATTTCCATACTCCTTGTTTAAATAATCACCCATAATCATCTTAAGTTTAGCCACATGTCCGTTATGTGCCCATAATATAAGTTTTTTGTCCTTTGCGATATAATCTTTAATCCAAATAATGTTTTGCGCCATACTTGAATCACGCGAAAAGGTGCCGTATAAAAACATCTTAGCCCCTTGAACAATTATTTTTGAATCCATCATTGCATTATTTATTGCTGTAGTATCTAAAAGTTTTTGATATTGAGAACGATTTGAACGTAAATGATTATCCAAAATAATAGCGGTATCATACCATTTCTGTGCAAGAAATTTATTTGGATTTCTAAAATTTTTCATCAATTGTTTGTATGAATCATTTATAACATTCTTTATGTTGTTTACTGAATCCAAATACTTAGGTTCATTTTTTCTTATTAATTCAGAAATATTCGCTAAGGCAATTGTAGGAGTCTGTAAATCAAACCCACAAAATATAATAGTCCCCTTACCCGATAAATTATAATTTTTCATCCATTCAACCATATCTAAGACTTCTTGGGTATTCCATGTCCAAAAATACAATCCGTCTAAAAGTTTCTTTGGATCTCCTTTTCCAGTTTGAATATAATCATTGAGCAACCTAGCTTCAGGCATATTTGCTTCAATAGCAAAAATTACATTTTTATTTTGTGAAGTTATATATCTTATAAGTCTATCCTTCATTTTGAAAAATTCACTCGTGCCGTGTGTACCTTCACCAAGTGATATAATTTCCGAATCTTCAAATATTTGTTTAAGGGGAGTAAGATCATTAAGAGTATTATTTGGTTCAACAGTAGATAATTTGACTGCGTTAGTTCTTATCCAGTTATACTCTTGTTTTGTTGGAATAAAGGGTTTGTAATTTTTTTCATTAAATAAAATACCATCAACATAAATATTTAAACTATCAAACCATGCAGTACCATCCCCATCCAATATAACTCCAAAAGAAACACCTTCTGCTCCTTTATTTATATCCATTTCAATAGAATAACGAGTCCAAATAGATAACCCTTTTGCACCGTATTTATTCATATTTTCCAATTTAATTGAAGCATTATTTGAATCAACCCTCATCCACAATCCCGCATACCCTGTATTAACATTTAACGTTTTTATATATCCTGTATATAAAATATGTTTTCCCCTTACCGAATTAATAGGTAATATAGAACCGACTGTTCCAAACTTTCCATCACCAAATTTGGAAATTCTTAGACCATTTTTACCATGATATGCATTAAATGGATCAAGTTTAACATTATACCCATTTCCTTCAATTAACCAATTTTGGGGTTTATTATTAATACTAAATTCAAAATCTAAATTTAAAAACGCATTCTCTTCTTTTGTTTTTTTAGGTTGGCAACTACTTATAAGATAAAATGTTTCAAATAATAAAGCTATTACTGTGACAATTATGTATTTTCTGCTCATTCTTATCCCCTAATATGCAATAATTATTGTTATTTTCAGAAATTCAGTTTATTAAACACCCAATATTTAGCACATTTCAGTAATTATTTCCCAAAAAGTGATAATTAATTAATAATATAATAAACAAATTGATATTTGGATGTGGACATTGGAAGAGTTTGTAAATGATCACCCACATCCCCACCAAATAAAAAACAATAAATATCATTAAACTATTAAGTACCATATTTATTATACGCTTGAATGTTTATTAAACAAGATAATAAATAGTATAAAGATTAATAATTTTATATGATGATATTGAAAATAATTAAAATATTATTAATTCCAAAATTTTTAGATGTATGATATTGTTGAATAAGAAAAAAAGATGCGATTAATCAAAAAATGTAGTAGCGCGTACGGGTTTCGAACCCGTGATCTTCGCCTTGAGAGGGCGATGTCCTAAACCACTAGACGAACGCGCCATTAAATAAAAAACAGACTAGTAAATAACAAAAATATTATATATTTTCAAAACATTATTTTCCAATTAATATTATTTACTTCTATTTTCATTACATATTCTGTTTAGCTTTTTCGAAAATATTTTTCATTATATTTTTGTTATTCCTAATAAAATCAAATTTCAGCATTTGCTCTACTATAAACGGCATTTTAATAATATTAGTATTAGCTTCTTTTAAAGTCTTTTTTGATATAATTCCCATTTCTGCAATTTCTTTACCGCAATTTTTTATTGCATTATGTATATTAATAATTGCAGGATATTTATTTTCCACTGTTTTATCTTTGCCATGTTTTATTAATCCGCCTAATTTTCTATTAATAACTCCAATTAAAGGTGCATCCAGAAACTTTGAAAAGGTTTCAAAATAACTTACAACATTTTTATTTGTTTCATCTTCAATATTATCCTGACATGTAAGCAGCAAAAACGGTTTTGAAACTAAGGTTTTATCAATATGATGGAAGAATAATCCCTTTTCTGAAACTGTGTGGATTGCGGAGTCAGCGGTAGAGGTTATTCTATCCAAAAATACTTTCATCAATCCGGTCATATTAAAAATATAAATTGGTGTTGCATAAATAAGGATATCAGCACTTCTCATTATATTAAATAATCTAGCCACATCATCATTTTTGTCGTATATGCATTCCAAATAATGCTTTTCGGTATGACATACTCTGCAGCCTTTACACATATTAATTTTTTGTTTTGCTAGAACAATTGTTTCAAATTCAGATCCGTTTTCCTCAACACCTTCTTTAATTAAATTTAACAGATATTGAGTATACCCATTTTCTCCCCTATGACTGCCGTTTATAGAAACTATTTTCATTTTACTTCCTATTGAATATGCCAAATTAAAGAAATTATAAAAAATAAGCAATTTTGAAAATTAGGTAGCGTACTAGTTATCGGTTGCTTTTTTGGGTAAAATTAAAGAATTTTTTAACCAATCATTGGATTTCAATTTTACCGAACAAAGTTCTAAAGGAGATAATCCATTGCACTTCCTTCTATTACCTCTACAATCAGTATATGCTCTAAATCTTATATAATTAATATACAAAATTAAATAATTAAAAGCTGTGTTGGCTGTCTGGAAGCCTTCAATGGTTTTTAATCTTCTTTCAATCTGTTTGTTTAGATTTTCAGCTCTATTATTTGTTTTTTGTATCGTGCTATCTTTTTGATGAGTTAATAAGTTTTTAATATGCCTGTCAATAAATTCTATTAACTTAGGATACTTTTGCCCATACCCCTCCTTTATATTTAACATAATTAATTCGCTGTCCTTTGAATTTGTAGAATAAAACAAGCTTTTAACTATATCACGGGTCTTTTTTTTCTCCGTGTATGATTCTATTAATTCTTTATTCTGCTGAACTAAATCACCTAATGCTTTTTTTTGCTTAAAATATTCCCTAATTACAGGCCTATATTCTATTATTACTTCCACAGCAGCTAATGCATGTTTAATACATTTTTGGTACAATACTTTTTCACCATATACTTTTGCTACTGATTTTATAAGCATTATATCAAGATCAGTGGTTATTGATTTTGCCGGATACTTTAGAACTTCTTTTATAAATAAGAAAAAGTCATCATATTTGTTTTGTCCGGCTTCTCCCCAAATTAATTCGTAATGGACAACATCTCCACTGCTATCAATGGCTACTAAAGTTAAACATTTCTTACCATGTATGCTTATATATTTATCATCTATCGTTAAGTTTCCTTCCCAACTTGGTGAAAAATCTGATTTTATTCCCAAACTTGATTTCGCCTGTTCGGCTATTTCATTTACAATTTCACATACTTTACTTGGAGTAGTATTTATAGAGAATTTTTCTCTGATCCGTTTTGAAATCACTCGACAACTCATTCGTTCTTCAAAATGCATTCGGGCTATTTCGATTTTTACCTGAAAACTATATCTTTGTTTTTTTTCATCTCTTTTGCTGAATGTTTTCCCACATTCATTGCACTTGTACCGTTTTACCTTGCGTACCGTTTTTCTATGGAAGTTTATTGGTACAATTTCCCTATGACCGTTCTTTTTTGTACTCAAACTATTACAATAAATACAACGCATTTTTCGCCTTTTTTCTGGTTGCATTCCCCGTTTTCTCGAATTTAGTGAGTGCGCAAACTTACTAAATTCTGTATCTTATTGCTACATAATATTTTATAGCTGTTTTAGCAACCGATAAGTAGTACGCTTAGGAAAATTATACAGAATTAAAAGATTTTTTAAAATTTTAAATTTTACCCACGAAACTTAATATTTTTAGCAGCGTCTTAATTAACAGAAAACATAAAATATTAGGAGAACAAAATGAAAAATCAAGTTATATATACAGTAGTATTTTTACTAATTATCAGCTTTAGCATAACAAGCGCACGCCCATTTTCAGCAGCAAAAAGAAACGCAAATATTGAAACAAATTTAATGAAAAATTTGGATTCCGAAATTGAAGGATTAAAGGTTAACTCAATTCAAGTACTGGGCGATTTGCAATCTACTTCTTCAGTAATTCCATTACAGCAGGTATTAAAAAACGATAAAAGCGAATCCGTTAGAATAGCAGCTGCATTATCATTATATAAAATTGGTGATTTGAGAGGAATTTTTACTATTAAACAAACAATACGATTTGATGACAGCAAAAGAGTTAGAGATATTTGTAAAAATATATATAATGAATATACAAAAAATAATTAGTTATAGGCCTTAAATGGAAAAACCGCTGAAAAGCGGTTTTTTATTCAACAATTAAATCTTTTCTGCCCCATTTAGTTAAATTATCTTTAATAAAATTAATTACTCTAAGATTTTCTTCAACACCATTACCGGCTATTTTAAATGGCTGTCCAAATGTAATTTTAACTTCTTTTTTAATATCAATTTTGCCAAATTCTTTAACTAACTTCCCATTCCCCCAAGCATCTGTTAAAACCGCCATTGGAGTAACAGTTACATTGTTTTTTTTAGCTAATTTAATACCAAGAGTATTAAAATTTTTAATATCAAAATATGGACTGCGGGTTTTTTGCGGAAACAAAATAATTGATTTCCCACTTCTAAGTCTGTCGGCCCCGTCGCTTAAAACTTTAACTAAATCTTCGCGCGGGTTTTCTCTTCCAACAATAATGGGTTCACAAGCAAGAATAAGATGTTTAAATACGGGATATTCGCTTAATTCCTTTTTTATTACATAAATACAAGGTTTAATAGGTTCAATAATAGCTACCGGAACCATTGTTTCCAATGTACTCATGTGGTTACTAATAAAAATAGTAGGTTCGGGATTTTCTCTTACATGCTGCATCCCGGTAAAATGCATTCTAACTCCGGCATCTTCAAGTGCTCTAAAAATATCAACACCCGATTTAGCCCAGGTTACAACATCATACAAACCGGCTTTACCAAGGTTTGAACCATTAATTACAATTTTTATTAAGTGATAATAGAAAGATAAAGAAGGGAAAAAAGGAATATTTTTATGTGCTTCAACAGAAGTTCTGTATTCATCTTTTAAAGCTAAAATCTCAGCGGGAAATTCAGTTATCATAAGGTTTAATAAATTGAGATATTCTTAATTTTTAAGTTTGTGACCCCAAGGGGATTCGAACCCCTGTTACCGCCGTGAAAGGGCGAGGTCCTAACCGTTAGACGATGGGGCCTTAACAAAAAAATTATATTAGTGTAAACAAAATGTGACCCCAAGGGGATTCGAACCCCTGTTACCGCCGTGAAAGGGCGAGGTCCTAACCGTTAGACGATGGGGCCATTTTATTTTTTATTGCCATGGGTGAGTAATGGGATTCGAACCCATGACCTTCTGGGCCACAACCAGATACTCTAACCGGCTGAGCTATACTCACCATGAATCGTACGCCAAAGTGGACTCGAACCACTAACCTACAGCTTAGAAGGCTGTTGCTCTATCCGATTGAGCTATTGGCGCTCAATTTTTTACACTTTTTAAAGAACATTGGGATTTTTTTTGTCGGGGCAGCAGGATTCGAACCTGCGACCTCCTGCTCCCAAAGCAGGCGCGCTAGCCGGGCTACGCTATGCCCCGATTTCAAATATCAAGGATTACTAAATTAATGCTTTTTTTATCAAATGTCAAATACTTTTCTTTTATTTTTTTATTATTATTATTTTTTTTATATTTCCGCATGAATATTTCAGTTTTTATAGCTAATAAATACGTAAAAAATAAACGAGATGCAAAGTTTTTGTCTCTTGTTTCTGTAATTTCTATCTTTGGCATTGGTCTGGGGGTAGCCGTAGTAATTATGGCGCTCTCCATTTTAGAAGGTTTTGACCATGTTGTACGCGAAAAAATAGTAAAACTTAATTCTCATCTGCAAGTTACTACTTTTGGACGTAAAAATGTTTCTTTTAATCCCGATTTAATTTCATTTACCAAAAAAAAATTAAATGGCAATGTAAACTCAATTGCTCCTTATTTATCTAAAGAAGCTATTATAAAGTCACGGGCCCTTTCCGAAGGAATATTTATTTATGGAATTGATCCAATTACAGATAATTCCGATATAAAATCATTTATTAAGTCAGGCAAATACCGGTTTTCCGATTATGAAGGGAATCCTGCTTTAATAATGGGTAAAAAGCTTGCCGAAAAACTATTTGTTAAAGTTGGAGATAAAGTTACTATTTTTACTTTACGAATGGACTCTCCCCCATCGGAAACAAATCCCCCCGCAATTCAGCAGTTTATTGTTTCAGGTATTTACGAATCGGGTATGGCTGAATATGACGATATTAATTGTTATGCAAATATTAAAGATGTAAATGAGTTTTTAGGTTTTAATAATAAAGTAACCGGGTACAACATAAAATTAAACAATATTACCGGATTGGACAGTATTGAAGCCGAATTACAAAACTACTTGGGTTATCCTTATTATGTTCGTTCTATATATAAGGTACATCAAAATATTTTTACCTGGCTGGAATTACAAAAAGAACCTGTACCAATAATACTTGGATTAATTATTATTGTTGCTGTTTTTAATATTGTGGGTACTTTATTAATGATTGTTTTGGAAAAAACAGGTGCCATTGGTATTTTAAAATCTCTTGGTGCTTCAAGAAAACAAATTATTAACATATTTTTAATACAAGGTTTTTATTTGGGGTTATACGGTTTAATTTTTGGAAATTTATTTGCTTTTTCACTTAGTCTCATTCAAAAATATTTTGAAGTTATTTCGCTGCCAAGTTCAATTTATTTTGTTTCAAGTGTCCCGATTTCAATTAATCCGTGGCATTATTTAACAGTTTCGGTAATAACTATGGTTATGTGCCTTTCAACTGCTTTACTTCCAAGTTATATTGCTTCAAAAATAAGTCCAATTTCCGCAATAAGGTTTGAGTAATTATGTTTGAATATTTTATAGCAAAACGATATTTAAAATCAAAACATAAATTAAATTTTATTACTATTATATCTTTACTTTCTACAGTAGGAATTACAATTGGTGTAGCCGCTTTGGTTATTGTTCTTTCTGTATTTAACGGATTCGGTTCTTTAGTTAAATCAATTCTGATAAATATTGACCCTCATATTAAAATAAATCTTATTTCCGATCAGGCATCAGTGCAATTTAGCGAACTTAATAAAGTTGTTAAATTAGATAAAGAGATTAAAAGCTGTTATCCATATATTGAAGGGAAGGTAATAATTTCGTGCCGCAGTACATATCAAATACTTAACCTCAAAGGAATTGACAGAGAGTTTTCTGTTGGCAGCTGGGGGTTAAAAGATAAAATGATAATGGGTGAAAATAATTTAAATATTAATTCTCTTATTCCCACTATTTCAATAGGGCTGCCTCGTGCATTGCGCCTTTCATCGCGCATTGGTGATACAATTACCGTTACTTCTATCAATAATCTCGAAAAATCTCTTGTTAATTTTTCTATTCCAAAAACTAAAAAGTTTATTGTCGGTTCTGTTTTTGAATCCAATAATCAAGATTTTGACGAAGCTTATGCGTTTTCTTCATTGGACGCAGCAAAAAGTTTATTTAATTTAAAACATAAAATTAGCGGATATGAAATCTATTTAAATAATATCGAATCGGCTGATGATGTTAAGGAATTTCTTGAATCTAAATTGGATAAGAATAATTTCGCAGTTCAATCGTGGTACGATTTGCACAAAGACTTGTATAATGTTATGGTTATTGAACGATGGGCAGCCTATTTATTATTATGTTTAATTATAGCTATTGCTTCATTTAATATTTTAGCATCCTTAACAATGAGTGTTATTGAAAAGAAAAAAGATATCGGGGTTTTACGTTCAATGGGTGTTAACGATAATTCTATTCTTAAAATTTTTATGTTTGAAGGAATTTTGGTGGGTTTAATAGGCACCGTTGTTGGTTTGTTGCTTGGTTTATTAGTCTGTTATTTGCAAATATACTTTAAGTTTTACCCTATGGATCCAACAAAATACATAATTGATGCTTTACCTCTGGAAATTAGAATATGGGATTTAGTTGCAATTTCGGGAATGTCATTTTTATTATCGTTTTTAGCTTCTGTTTATCCGGCCAAACGAGCAGTAAAACTTTCAATTATCGATTCTATAAAGTGGGAATAATATAATATGTCAATAATTTTAACCGCCGAAAATATTATTAAATCGTTTAATAAAAGCGAAAACAAAAAATTAACTATCTTAAACGATATTTCACTGGATTTGGAAAGGGGCAAAATTACAGTTATTGTTGGAGCTTCCGGTGCAGGTAAAAGTACTTTATTACACATTTTAGGCGGACTGGATAAACCGGACAGCGGAAAAGTATTAATAAATGAAACAGAGATTTTTAAACTTGACGATAAAAGTCTTTCGAAATTTAGGAATAAAAATATTGGATTTATTTTCCAATTTCATCACCTGTTGCCGGAATTTACAGCTACGGAAAATATTGCAATAGCTTGTATGATAAACGGTACTTCATATAACAAATCGCTAAAAAGAGCAAAAGAATTATTGGACTTGCTAGGATTAACTGAAAGAATGAATCATAAACCGGCGGAACTTTCCGGAGGCGAGCAGCAGCGTATAGCGGTAGCACGTGCAATGGCTAATTCACCGGAAATAATTTTTGCCGATGAACCAACCGGAAATTTAGACTCAGCTAATAGCGAAATAATGCACCAAATTTTTACCAACTTAAAAAACGAAATGAATCAAACTTTTTTAATTGTTACACATAATCCGGAACTTGTAAAAGTTGCTGATATTGTTGTTGAAATGAAAGACGGAAAAATTATTTCGTTACACAACAACGCAGATTAACCCTTTTAAATATTCCGATTCCGAAAAATTAGCAGCAATTGGATGATCGGGAGCTTGATACATAGATTTTACTAATTTAACATCTCTTCCTGAATCGAATGCAGCAGAACAAATTATTTTATTAAACAATCCTTTGTCAATATGTCCAGAACAGGAAAAAGTAAACAATATTCCGTTTTTATTTAATAATTTCATTGCCAACAAATTAATATCTTTGTATCCCCTGCTGGCTTTATTTATTTGTGCAGCCGATTCCGCAAATTTGGGCGGATCTAAGATAATAACATCAAACTTTTTATCACTATCTCTATATTTCCTTAAAAGTTTAAAAACATCTTCTTCGGCAAATTCAATTTTAGTGTTATCAAGTCCGTTTAATTCAACATTCTTTTTAGCTATAATATTACAGTCGGCGGAAGTTTCCACATTAATTACGCTTTTAGCACCGCCTTTAAGGGCATAAATTCCAAAACCACCTGTAAACGAAAAACAGTTAAGTACTTCAGCATCTTTAACGTAATTAGATAACTCGGCTCTATTATCGCGTTGATCTAAATAATAACCGGTTTTATGACCAACTTTAATATCTACTAAAAACTTTAATCCGTTTTCTTCAATTTCAACAAGTTCGTTTGGTTCTTTACCAAATAAAGTTTTTGTTATTGGTTCTAATCCCTCTTTTTTACGAACATCACTATCCGATCTTTCATAAATACTTACCGGATTAAAAACTTCAACAATTGCTTTTACTATTTCTTCCTTAAAATAATCACTTCCTGCCGATAAAAACTGGCACACATAATAATCCGAATATCTGTCTAATATAAATCCCGGTAAACCATCCGATTCACCAAAAACAACCCTGTATGCATTTGTATTTTTATTAACAAATTTTCTACGCAATTCCCATGCAAGTTTTAATTTATTAACAAAAAAATTGCTGTCAAATGTATCTGTTCCAAAACTCCACATTCTTATGCTTATCTGTGACCGTGAAGAAAAGCCGCCAATCCCCAACAAATCGTTTTGGGCACTTTTTACAAAAACCGGTTCCCCATTTTTTGGTTGGCCTACAAATCTTTGCAACGCACCTGAAAAAATCCAGGGATGTTTATATAAAACGTTTTTTTCACGTCCTTTATTTAAAAACACTTCATTTGTAACATTAAATAACATATTAGACAATTATTATACTCCTAAGTAATATTTTAATTATAATTATAAATATAAATACTTAAATTAACTATTAAAATAAATCTTTTTTGTTTTTCAATAAAAAATAACTATTTTGAATATCTTGTAACTTAAACAGGTTGTTTTTAATGACTCCATTGCTTCTGCTTCTTGTAATATTTTTATTTGGTTATCTTGTTACTCATTTGGTAATGCAGCGGTTGCGTAAAACACAATATTTATTAATTGGTATTGAATATATATTACTTGGTGTATTAATTGGCCCGGCATTTGCCAATTGGCTTAATTATTCCTTTGGGTTTCACCTGCCAATTATTATAACTCCCGAAATAATTTTTCAAATAAAGCCCGGTATTTTAATAGTATTGGGCTTTTTAGGTTTTATAAGCGGCTTAAAATTTAATTTTAAATATTTACTGGAAATTAATAAATCCGCATATATGCTTTCTTTTATGGAAATTTTATTTTCATTTTTGTTTTTAGGCGGAATTTCATTTGCTATTTTATATTTATTGTTTTTTGACGGGCATAATTTTTATACATTAATAAAAAGTGCTTATTTTCTTGCAATTGCAGGGTTTATAACTTCACATACTTTTATTAGAACTCTTTTTGATCGTTATAATTTAACAGGTTCGTTATCTAAACTTTTGTTTAACAACTCGTATTTAAATATCAATATAGGTTTGTTAATTTATGGTTTTTTATTTGGAATATTTCATTCACCATCAATAAAAATTGCACAGTTTACATCCCTTGAATGGGTATTTTTAAGTATATTTTTATCTTCTATTATGGGATTGTTATTTTTTCTGTTTTTAGGAAATGAAAAAGATGAAAACAAAATTTATTTAGCTATTATTGGCATTGTTGTTTTTTCCAGTGCAACTGCATATTTATTAAAGTTTTCACCATTATTTATTAATTTTATTATTGGCGCAATTCTTTCTAATGTTTCAAAAATAAGCAAAACAATTACCGAAGTTTTGGAAAAAATTTATCAGCCGATTGGTGTATTAATAGTAATATTTGCGGGCGTATTTTGGCTCCCTTCTTCACTTTTATATACAGGTTCAGCAATAATATTATTTATTATATTAAGGTTTGTATCTAAATTTATTTCCGGATATTTTACTTATGCAGCTTTAAAAGGTGAATTTGTGATTCCCAAAAGGATAGGTATTGGGTTGCTTTCGGTTGATATTATTATTTGTGCAATGGTAATTGAATTTGGTTTTATTTTTGACAATTCCATTAATGGTATTATTTTAAGTGCAGTGTTAGCTTCTGTTATTTTTTATAATTTTTATGGATTTTACAAAGCAAAAAATTTACTTGTTGATTTTGATGACATTAAAAGCAAAAACTTATGATAAGATTTTTACGAAGAATTTTAGTTATTATTATACTTTATTCAATTTTATTTTTTATTAAAAATATTGAATTAGGTAAAGAATTTGAACTTATAAATATACTTGCCGGACTTGGTTTTATTATTTTATCCGCTTTTACGTTGGGTGAAATTACTCATTCATTGGGAATAACTCGTATTTTGGGATATCTGGCCTCTGGTATCATTTTTGGGCCTTATCTATTTTCGCATCCTTTATTTATTCCTGTAATTTCAAGTAAAATAACAGGAAAACTGACATTAATAAGCAATATTGCGCTTGGATTAATTTCTTTTTCGGCCGGATTTGAATTACCTAAACGGAAGTTGTTAAAACTAAATAAACCCATTTTTTATAATTTTGGACTTACCGGATTAATATTTTTATTCTTTTTGACTCCAATAATATTTTTAATTTCAATTTATACTCTTAATTTGTCACTTTTGCATATCAGTCAAATTATTATTGCTTCAATTATTATCTCTGTATTTTTACTAAATTCATCAATTGAATTCACTCATAACTTAGTACTTAACACCTCTTTAACAGATGAACAATCTACATTTTTTAGATATGCAACTATTTTTCGTGAATTTTCGGTTATAATTTTAGTATTGCTGATAACTGTAATTTCATCAATGTTTTTTAATCTGCCGGTTAAACCAAATATTTTAACAAATATAGGCACATCATTTTCTTTTTCAATTCTTTTTGGTTTTTTTCTTGGTTTTATTGCTATTTTTTATTTAAAATATATAAAAGCTGAATTTATAATTTTTATTTTTACGTTTATTGTTATTGGCAGTGAAGCTTGTAAAATATTCCATCTAAATACTTTAATAGTATTTTTATTTGCCGGTTTTATTGTTCGTAATCAATCCAGCCATACTAAAGGGTTAAATGTTTCACTGCAAAATATAACTTCTCCGTTTATAGTTCTATTTTTTGCTCTTTTTATTTCTAAATTTAATTTATGGGAAAACAGCAATGTATTTATTGCTGCTTTTATAATAACCCTAATTAGAATAATCTACATTTTTATTTCATTTAAGATATCAACTAAAATCATAGATTTCCCTGCTGGTATTAATAAATTTGGCTGGACTTCTTTTTCTTCTTTGGGATCAACAGCATTGATTATTATTTTTTATTCTACTGTTTATCTTCCACAGTTTTCTGCCTTTATTCCGCTATTAATGTCAGTTATTTTCCTTAATGCTTTGATAAATCCACTAATTTTTAAGTTTGGTTTAAGAAAAATTGAAGCAATTAACAAATTAGCAGAGGCTGTTGAGGTAAAACCCCAAAGTCCGGAGTTTATACTTAAACTTACAGATGCAGAAAAAAAACGGACAAAATTTATTGAACCAAACATAAACGATCCCAAATTGAATAAATCGTTATACCAAATTTTATTTAAACTAAACTCTGTATTCAGGGAATTTGAAAAGAAGTTTATTTCAAGCAGAAGCGAAGAGTCACTTGAACTGATAATTGAAATTACCGAGCATTATAGTGATGAGTATTTTAAGTTTAAGAAATTTTTATTACAGCCTAAACTTACTCCCGTTTTGGTAAGAAAAGAATTATTAAAATCCGAAGAAAATATTACACAGTGGTATATAACACTTTCGGAAAACAGGAAATCTGTTGAAAAAAGGATTTTGGACCTTGAACCTTTAATCAAAGGAATTTTTATTTCCCTATCCGACTTAACAGAAGGATTGCAGGATGAATTTTTAATTAGTTTAACAAAACAAAATTTTGTTATCAATAAGGACGATAAATTTAGATTAAAATTATTAAAGCTTTGGTATAATTTTATTTATTCCACAGCTGTTATTTTTAAAAAAGATTTTAATTTTAAAATAACATTATGGTACAAAAACTTAGTTAAATATTATTTATTAGGACAATCTTCCAAAGAAATTTTGGAGACTGTAAATTTGGTAGGGATTGAAAGATTAAATGCTTTACGTCAGATTCGTAAATTATTTAATGATTATTTTACAAATCTTAATAAAATTAATGAACAATTAGCCGAAGAAAAAGATAACGTTGCATTTAGTACTATTATTTTTGAAAGTTTTGAAGAACAGCACAAACAATTTGTAACTGAAATAAATACTATTCAAAACGAAATAAATGAAACAAGTAATCAAATCAGCAATAGGCTGCAATATGCTTTGGCTAATCCTTATAATCAGTTAGTTTCCACAATAGATAATATTACCAATTTAAATATTCAAGCTGTACACCATAAGTTTTCAAAAATATTTTACGAAAGTGAAAAAGCCCGTGAGTTTTCGTTAGACACAATTCGTTATTGGATAAATTATTATTTAGGATTTTTAGGCCTTTTTCAAAAAGAACTTGTTATAAAAAAACTAAAAGTACAATTAAACGAAGTGGTTAATACTTCTTTGGGTGAAGTTTCGGATGATATTAATACTTGTTTAAGAGACCTTAATGTATCTGTATTGTCTAAAATCAAGTTATATAATACAAAGTTAAGTGAACCGGACTTAAATTTAAGTAATTTTCTTGAATCGTTAAATTTCGATCTAATTAAAAATTCATTAGAAAAAAATCTTCAAAATTTGGAATATATTAGAAAAAGCAAACGTTTTAATCTTTTAATTGAAGAGTTAATAAAAACGTTTTCTGCTATTTCAAAACAACTGCCCGAAAAATTATTCTTATTGGAAGAATCGGATTTAGCAATTTTTAATCGCCTGCCTAAATTTAAGGAGTTAAAAATTACTAATATTCAGATTATTTCCAAGGAATTATTAGGTTATAAATTACCACGTGAGATAGGTGAAGTTAACGAGCTATTAATAAATTATTTAAATATAACAATACTTGAAATAAAAAATATTTTTTCAATTATTGAATATCATATTCAAACCGCACAAAAAGAATTTGAAAAAGATAAAAAAAATGGTTCAGTACTGGCATTTGAGATAATACATTCATTGTTCGATAAACTTAAAACAAAGTTTTCACAGTTAAATATTGATATAAGCAGACTTGAGTTTAATATAAATAATAAAATTCTTGATAAGGTAAATATTGTTGTAAAAGAAATTGATCAAATAATTACTTTTGAATTATCAAAAAACGAATCGCGGTTAACTTCAAATCAGAAAAAAGTAAGTTTAAAAGTTGAAATTGGAAATATTTTATTTAAAATTGCTCAAAAATATTATTCGTTAAACAAAAAAATATATCAAATTTATACTGTTTATCTTAAAAATAGTGTTGAATATTTCTTATATAAAATAGGAATTATTAAACAGGTTGAAGAAGAGATTCAATCCGATTCTATTTATATTAATGAGGAAAAGTTAAAAAATTTACCATTTATTTACAGAAAACTTTTTGACGGTACCCCTCTTGAAACCAGTGACTTTTTTATTGGACGTGATAAATTTATTGAGAAAATTAAAATTTCACTAAACAATTTTTACGAAAACAAAGTATCTTCAACTATTATTGTTGGCGAACCAGGAAGCGGTAAAAGAAGTTTAATAAATACTATCAAAAATGTAATTCTAAAGGATTTGGATATTCTCCATTATCAGTTTATCAATGCTATAACAAATCCTGATGATTTATTGGCTGTTATGTCGGAATTGCTTGGATACCAAAAGGTTTTAACACTTGAGGAATTGATACTGGAGCTAAACGATAAATCGAATAAAAGAATTTTTATATTAGAAAATATAGGGAAATTATTTTTAAGAAAAATTAACGGATATGAAGCTATTAAAATGTTCGCATATCTAATTTCCCAAACACAAAATAATACATTTTGGATTTGTACCAGCGGAAAGTACCCATGGAATTTTTATGCTCATAATTTCAATTTAGACGAAATTTTTACTGCCAATGTTTTTACAAATACACTGCATCAAAAGGATATTCGTTCAATTGTTATGAGCCGTCATAATGCAACCGGATTTGATATTACTTTTAGATCCAATGAATCTAATAAATTTAATACAAAGTTTATTAAAAATAAATCGAGCGAAAGTGAACAAAAACAATTAGCTGATGAATTTTTTACAAAACTTGAGTTATATTCGGAAGGCAATATTATTTCCGCAATGTATTATTGGCTTCAATCAATTGATGATATTATTGGTAATAGACTAGTAATTAAACCGCCTCACAAAATATCACTTTCTATTTTTAAGGATATGGATAATCAGCTTTTATTAATTTTATCAACTCTTTTTATTCATGGCTGGTTAATGGATTATGAAATAGCTGAGATGTTTAATATTTCGGTTAATGAAGCAAAAAGCGACCTTGATTATCTTGCCAAATTAAATTTAATTTACCATGATCAACTGGAATTAAATTCGAACAGGTATTTTATTAATAAATTTGTTTTTAAATTAATTGAAACTGAACTTTTAAAGAGAACCATGTTAAAATGACAAAAATAATAAGAATTTTATATATAATTATTATAATAAATTTGCCGTTGTACGCACAAATTGATTCCGTAAATTTGATTAATAAAAATATTGGTTCCGACACATTAATAAAACCCGATACAATTTCAATTGCAAAAAAATCCATTATTATTAATAAAAATGCTGTTTTAAATAACATATTAGATACTTCAAAAATAAGCAAACTATTACCAACTTCAGTAACTTCTTCACATGATAGTTTAAATATTAATTCGTTAAATATCTTAAATTTTATAAGTTATTGGTCAGTATTACGTGTATTATTATTGCTTTGTTTTGGTTTATTATTAAACAAATTAATTGATACACTGCGAAAAAATAAACGTATAAAATACAGTGTCCCCTTTTTACATAATGTTATAATTTCCATTAAAATTATTTTATGGGTTACTATAGGATATATATTAATTCATCAATTATTCAGCAAAACCACGGAATTAATGTTAGTTTTTGTGATTTTGGTATTTATATTCATTGGTATTTCATTATTAGGATTGCTAAAAAATATAACCGGTGGTTTTTATCTTTCGCTAAAAATACCTTTTGAGTTAGGCGATTATATTGTAGTTGATAATTTTGAAGGAATTGTAAAACAAATTACATGGCTTAACACTAAAATTATTTCCAATAATGATACCGATGTAAACATCCCGAATTCGATTTTTATTTATTCTCCTGTAAAAAAAATAAATATCGGGGAAAAAGAAAAAGCTGTAAATATTGACTTTTTATTTTCGCACAATTATTCAATTGAATTTCTTAAAAAAATTATTTTTGAAGCAGCACTATCTTCTCCTTATACATATATTAAAACAGAACCAAAAGTATTTTTGATTAATAGTGATTACGTTTCAAAAACTTTTACTTTCCGATTATCTGTTTTTGTAATTGATTCACAATTTAAAAATGATTTACAAAATTCAATAAATTTATTTATTAACAAAGAAATAACTAATGAATTTGACAAAAGATAAACTTTCCCGCATTCTTAAAGTTCTTATGATTTTTTCAAGTATTATTGGATTAACTTCAATATTACTTTTGTATGGTTTTGGTGTTAAAGGCAAAATTGCCGCCATATTTAACGATATAAGCATAGGCGTTTTTGTATTTTTTATAATTTACGAGTTTACTTTCTTTTTTATTACTGACGATAAAAAGGAACATCTTTTATCGCATAAATTTGAATTTGGATTTATTTTATTATTTATAATCGAAATAATTTTATCCGTTTTTAATTACAGCATAATACAAAAAATTGGCTTTGCCTTCAATTTTAAAGATGTTGCTTATATTTACATAATTTTTGCACAAATTTTTATTGTAATAGGTTTAATTCTTGGCGGTTTAAGATATAATAAAAACATTTTGCAATGGAAAATAGATCCTTCTAAACTATTTGTATTAAGTTTTGCATTTACAATATTAACGGGAGCATTATTATTAATGCTACCCAGTGCAACAACCAAAGGAGTAAATAATTTTGTTGACGCTTTGTTCACTTCTACAAGTGCTGTATGTGTTACCGGTTTGGCATCGGTTAATACAGGCACATATTACACTCGTTTTGGACAAGTTGTAATAATGCTGTTATTTCAAGTTGGCGGTTTAGGGTTGATGACATTTACAACTTTTTTTGCTCTTTTTCTTTCCGGCGGTTTGGGATTTAAGGAAAGAATTGTTTTACATGATATGATGGAAGAAGAAAATATTGGTGCAATAACAAGAATAATTACCTATTTAACTTTAATAACATTTCTTATTGAAGGAATGGGAGCCGTGACTTTATTTTTGAGTATTCATAATTGTATACCAAATTTGGGTGAGGCCATATTTATTTCGGTTTTCCATTCAATCTCAGCATTTTGTAATGCCGGATTTTCTATATTCAGTGCAAACCTAATGGATCCGTTAGTTCATAAAAATTATATTTTTACTAATACAATTGCTTTGTTAATTATTTTAGGCGGAATAGGTTTTGGAACAATTATGAATGTGTTTAATATTCAGTCGTACAAAATCAGTAAATCCTCTATTTCTGCAAAATACTCACTCCAAACCCGAATTGTGCTTATAACCACGTTAATTTTAATTGTTGTTGGCGCATTGGCAACATACGCATTGGAATATGATGGTGCCTTAAAAGATATGGATACTATTGGTAAAATTAATGCTTCATTTTTCTCATCCGTAACAGCACGAACAGCCGGATTTAATACTTTAGATTATGGAAAAACATCAAGCGCAACAACAATTCTCCACTGTTTTTTGATGTTTGTGGGTGCTTCTCCTGGAGGTACAGGCGGCGGTATTAAGACTACTACTTTTGCTTTAATTATTTTTGGTTCAATAGCTGTTATTCGTAATGCAAAAAGTGTTACATATAGAAAAAGAACTATTCCAAAAGATACTTTATTAAGAGGATTAATTAAATCCTTTTTTACTATTTCATTAATTACTTTTGGTATATTTTTAATTTCTTTAAGTGATAAATTTAGTTTAGAAGATATTTCCTTTGAAGTATTTAGTGCGTTTGGTACTGTTGGACTTTCGAGAGGAATTACATTTTATCTTTCCGATTTTGGAAAAATTGTATTAATATTTATGATGTTTATTGGAAGAGTGGGACCTTTAGCATTTATTTATTCACTTATTAGAACAAAAGAAAATCCCGCTTACGATTTACCTGAAGAAAATATTTCGATCTTATAAAAGGAAACAATATGAAAAGAAAATTTGCCGTCATTGGCTTAGGAGATTTTGGAAACAGTATTGCAATATCTCTTGCAGAACGTGGAGCAGAAGTAATAGCTATTGACCAAAACATGGATGTAATTGAAGATATTAAAGATAAAGTTACTTACGCTGTACGTATGGATGCTACTGAAACTAAGCCACTCAAATCACTTGGTATTGATAAAGTTGATGCCGCGGTTGTTTCAATTGGTACAAATTTTGAAAATACCATTTTAACCTCCGTTCTTTTACTTCAAATGGGTGTTAAAAAAGTTATTGCACGTGTTAATTCCAAAATACAGGAAACTATACTTGTTAAGCTTGGTGTACATCAGGTAATTAATCCGGAACTTGAAATAGCCAGCAAAGTAGCCTTCAACTTAATTAATCAGGATGTTTTAGATTATATTCCGCTTGGCGAAGATTATAATATTGTACAAATAAAAGCTCCTTCATCATTTGTTGGCAAATCGCTTCAGGAAATTGATTTAAGAATTAGATATAATGTAAATTTAATTACTATTAAACGCAGATATACAATTAAAAGCGAAGAAACAGGTGAAGAAATTATTAAAGAACGTATTTATGGAGTTCCAACTGCAACAACTGTTTTAGAAAATAATGATATTTTGATAGTTTTAGGTAAAGATAAAGACATAAAAAAAATAATAGACTAATGTTATAATTTTTCCGCCTTTGGAAATTTTAAATAATTTTTATACCTTTAAGCTTGAATATTTTACAATTTGGAGAAATAAAATGACTACAATAATTGATGTTAGAGGAAGAGAAATCTTAGATTCAAGAGGAAATCCTACTGTTGAAGTAGAAGTTGTATTAGAATCTGGAGTGATCGGACGTGCTGCTGTACCAAGTGGTGCTTCAACCGGCGAATATGAAGCCGTTGAATTGCGTGATGGCGATAATGATCGTTATCTTGGTAAAGGTGTATTAAATGCAGTTGATAACGTAAACGAAATCATTGCTGAAGCTATCATTGATTTGGATTCAGTTGATCAAGTTGAAATTGATCAAATTTTATTAGAATTAGACGGTACACCTAATAAAGCTAAACTTGGTGCAAATGCAATACTTGGTGTTTCTCTTGCTTGCGCAAAAGCAGCTGCCGAATGTTTAGAAATTCCTTTATATCGTTATATTGGCGGTGTAAACGCTCGTGTATTACCTGTTCCTATGATGAACATTCTTAATGGTGGTGCTCATGCCGATAATACTGTTGATTTTCAAGAATTTATGGTTATGCCTCATGGTGCCAGCTGTTTTGCTGAAGCATTAAGAATGGGCGCAGAAACTTTCCATTCATTAAAATCGGTATTAAAGAAAAAAGGTTATAACACTTCTGTTGGTGATGAAGGCGGATTTGCTCCTAATTTAACAACTAACGAAGAAACATTAGAAATTATTCTTGAAGCTATTACTAAAGCCGGTTACAAACCGGGTTCGGAAATAAGTATTGCTCTTGATGTAGCTGCAAGTGAATTATTTAATAAAGAAAAAGGTCTTTACGTATTCAAAAAATCGGATAAATCCGAAAAAACATCTGAAGAAATGGTTAAAATTTATGCCGATTTGGTAAGCAAATACCCTATTATTTCAATTGAAGATGGTCTTGATGAAAACGATTGGGCCGGCTGGAAATTATTAACCGATACAATAGGCAGCAAAATTCAGTTGGTTGGTGACGATTTATTTGTAACCAATACCGAAAAATTAAGCCGTGGTATTAAAGAAGGTGTTGCAAATTCAATTTTAATTAAAGTAAACCAAATTGGTACTTTAACTGAAACTATTGATGCAATTGATATGGCTCGCAGAGCTAGTTATACAGCAGTAGTAAGCCATAGATCGGGCGAAACTGAAGATACTACATTAGCCGATTTGGCTGTTGCTTTGAATACCGGACAAATTAAGACCGGTTCGGCAAGCAGAACAGACCGTATTGCTAAATATAATCAGTTATTACGCATTGAAGAAGAATTAGGCCCGCAGGCAAAATTTATGGGTCTTGAATATATTAATTTTAAAGGTTAATATTTTTTAATTTTGTGAAAGACATCCTTAGGGATGTCTTTTTTTTTCTATATAACGAGGAAATTATGTCTAAAAATAACATTCAAGTTATTAATGAAATGATTAAATCTAATAATATTGAGATGGTAGATTTAAAGTGTATTGATTTAACCGGGAGACTACATCATATATCTCTACCGGTACGCGAAAACACCATTCAAAAAATTGTGGAAGAAGGTGTCGGTTTTGACGGTTCGAGTTATGGTTTTAAAAAGGTTGAAAACAGCGATATGATTATGATTCCTGATTTAGATACAGCTGTTATCGATCCTTTTAGGGATACTCCAACATTAAGTTTTCATTCGCATATTGTTTTAACTGATGGTAATCACTCCCCTTTTATGCAGGATGGCAGGTATTTGGCAAAACAGGCTGAAAAACTATTAAAAGAAATTACCGGAATTGAAAAATCGATGTGGGGACCGGAATTTGAATTTTATATTTTTTCAAATGTTGATTATGATACACGTACTTCAACATCATATTATAATGTTGAACATGCCGAAGAATTTTATAAACGTGCTTATCATGCTGCAAATCCATTCGATTTATATGATGACTTTAGAGATGAAGCATGCAAATATTTTAAGGATTTGGGAATAGAAGTTAAATACCATCATCACGAAGGTGGTGAACGAGGTCAGCAGGAAATTGAAACTATATTTTTTGATTTATTAACTGCAGCAGATAATATTGTTATGGCAAAGTATATCCTTTTTAACCTTGCAAAATCTAAAGGTTTGTATGTTACTTTTATGCCAAAACCAATGTATCATCAGCCCGGTAATGGAATGCATCTGCACTTATTTTTGCAAAAAGACGGCAAAAACGCTTTTTACGAAAAAGGTGAATATGGAAATATCAATCAACTGGGAAGATATTTTATAGGCGGATTATTAAAACACGGACCTGCTCTTTCTGCCTTTACAAACCCAAGTACAAACTCGTATAAACGTTTGGTACCGGGATTTGAAGCTCCGGTTGCTTTAGTTTATGGACAAGGTAACAGAGCCTCGGCAATTCGTATTCCTAAATATATTTCAAATCCTGAGGAATCAAGATTTGAATATAGACCACCGGATGCAACAGCAAATCCTTATTTGTGTTTAACAGCTATGTTGCTTGCAGGAATTGACGGTTATGTAAATAAAATTGACCCCGTTAAAGAAGGATATGGCCCATTTGATAAAAATATTGAAGATGAATCGCAAATGCAGGGAATTAAATTTTTACCTCGCAACTTAAACGAAGCTTTAGATGCTTTAGCTATAGACAATGAATTTTTAAGACGCGGAAATATTTTTACAGACGAGTTAATTAACCAGTGGGTTAAAACAAAAAAAGAAGAAATTAAGGCAATTGGTACTATGCCTCATCCGTTTGAATACAAAATGTATTTTACTTTGTAATTTTTTACAATACCCTCAAAAAAAAGGACACCAACAGGTGTCCTTTTTTTTACTTAACCAAACAAACAAACATTTTATTTATTTAATTCTCTCAAATTTATATCTCCGCCGGAAGTATGACAATCTAATCTATTTCCTCCGCCGTTTAGTTTGCCAATAAATTTACCGGAGGACATCTTTTCAGTAGTTGAAGTTGGGAAATCGATACTAACATCACCACCTGAGGTTTTAAGCTCGGCATCGGCCTTAAATCCGCTTTGAAGATATACTTCAATGTCACCGCCGGAAGTACTTAAATCAACTCCTTCATTTTCTCCGTAATATTCAAGTTTTACATCACCGCCGCTTGTGCTTGCCGCTATTTTACCGGCATACGATTTAACAATAATATCACCACCTGATGTGCTTATATCCAAATCACCTTTTTTATTATCAATTGTAATATCACCGCCGCTGGTTGAAGCGTCAACTTCACCCGATATATCAAGCAAATCAATATCACCGCCGGAAGTTCTTAATTTTTTTAGACCATTTACATTTTTAACCGAAATATCGCCGCCGCTTGTTTTTAATTCAAGAAAATGGCTTTCGGGTACAATTATTTCATATCTGACATTAACATTGCTAAACCAGTTAAATATATTGTTTCCTCTTTTTTCACCGGAGATGTAAACTTCTTTATCTTTTTTTTCTAAAGTAAATTCCATCTTCTTTTCTGCTTTGCTGTTTCCAAATATTTTTACACTCACTTCGTTTTTATTCCAGCTGGTAATTTTTATATCACCACTTTCAGTTTGCAAATATAATTTTTCACCGGGATTTACGTTAAATGTCTTCTCATGTAATAATTTTAATGTATCGGCATACATTGAAATTGCACAAAACATTATTATAAAGGTAAAAAAATATTTCTTCATCGTTAAGTCTCCTGTTTTATTATTTAGACTAAAGAAACAAAAAAAAGTTACGAAAGTTTAATTAAAATATCATTAAAAATTATTATGCAAGCAAATTATGTAAAATCAATTGGTTGTTACAATTAAATAAATTTCACCCTTTCAGGGTTATATAATTAAAAAATTTTAATCCTGAATGGATAGTATTGCTTTTATACACCATATTTTTAATTTTAAAATCAATGTCACCCGTTCCGGGTTGCCGCAATTAAAGATTTTTTAATCCAGAAGGGATGATATTATTATAGCAGCATACAAAAATATAAACACAAAACCCCAAAGGGGTGACATTATTATTCAATCCATTCAAACAAATATTTTTCATTGTGTTCAATTTCATATTTATTTAGAAAATCAATATATTCATCTTTGAATGTTTTATTTAGATGATGGTTTTCTTGATTTAATATATATTGATATACTTTATCGATATGAGAATGCGAATAAGAAAAAGCTCCATATCCTTCCTGCCAATTAAATCTACCTTTTACAAATTTTTTGTCATTTATAAATTTAGATGTGTTATTTTTGATGTCTCTAACCAAATCGGATAAACAAATTGAAGGTTTTATTCCAATAAATAAATGGACATGATCATCAACACCATTTATTATGATTGTTTTTTGATTTTTTGCATTAATGATACCAGCCATATACTGAAATACTTCGGAACGCCATGTTTTTTGCAAAAGATTTTCTCGACCCTTTACAACAAAAACAATTTGAATATACATTTGTGAATATGTCCCAGACATTGTACCCATTCTCCTTTACTATTATTTAATTCATAAATTTTAAGTTAATTATTCAATTTTTAGTAATTATATTATAATAGCATATTTTTAAGAAATAAACAACCCCACAAGAAAAACGGATATTATTTTTACAAATTATTTTTTATGCAATAAAATCAATGTCACCCGTTCCGGGTTCTATTTCTTTTTGGGTATCATTTTGCTACAAAAATGTCACCCGTTCCGGGTTGCATAATTAAAAGATTTTTAATCCTAGTGGTAACATTAGTTTTACAAACCATATTTTTATTTTAGAATCGTTTTTCTTGATTCGGGTTTTTAAAAAGATTTTTTAATCCCGAAGGGATGGCATTTTTATAGCAGCATACAAAAATATAAACACAAAACCCCGACGGGGTGACATTGGTTTTATTAGCCAATTTAACATTTCTTCACAAAAATTTCATAATTACAGGGTTTAAACAATTAAATATTTTTTAATCCCGAAGAGATGACATTTTTATAGCAACATACAAAAACGCAAAAACCCCAAACAATGTAACATTGGTTTTACAAACCATATTTTTGTTTTAAAATCATTTTTCTCGATTCGGGTTTTTAAAAAAGATTTTTTAATCCCGAAGATATTATGTTTAAAAGCAGAAAAAGAAAGAGTATCCTTTCTGCAAATTAGTTTTAATTTATTTATAATAATATCTAATTAGTTAATTACTTTTAAACAAATAATAACAACAGTAAAGGATACTCAAATGCAAACACAAAATAACGAAAAAAAAGTGGATTATACAAATCAAAATATTTATGTGGGGTTAGATACACACAAAGCGACTTGGAAAGTTACAATAAATCTTGAGGATAGGTGGCTGACAACTTATTGCATGGAGCCAAAACCTCAACAACTTGTAACACACTTAAAAAAGAATTATCCAAATGGAAACTACTATTCTGCCTATGAGGCAAGCTATAGTGGCTTTTGGATACATAGAGATCTAATAAACGGAGGTATTAAAAACATTGTTGTTAATGCTGCCGATATTCCAACTACCCATAAGGAAAAAGATCAAAAAAATGATCGCAGAGATTCAAAGAAATTAGCAAGAGAACTTGCTAATAAAAGTTTAACCGGAATCAGAATACCAACAGAAGCAGAAGAATCGTTAAGGTCGTTACGCCGATTAAGAGATCAACTAATTGCTGATCGAACAAGAAAGAAGAATCAAATTAAATCACTCTTAAATTATAACGGGATAATATTCCCTGAGGATATTAAAGGGAAATACTGGAGTAAAAAATTTATTGATTATTTAAGAACTATTAAATTCAATTATCCTGAGACACAAATAACCTTGAATATGCTCATTGATAATTTAGTATACTTAGAAGAACAAATAGCTAAGGTGGTGGAAGAATTAGCGAAATACACGGAAGAAGATAAAAAAGCACAAAAAATAGTACCATTATTGATGACAATACCCGGGATTGGATTTATAACGGCTATATCTTTTTATACCGAAATAATGGATATCAACCGCTTTAAGAAACTGGATGAATTTTGTTCTTTTGTAGGATTGGTACCATCGACTCGTTCTTCAGGGGCAAAGGAAGTTGTATGCGGGATAACAAATAGACAGAATGGATATTTAAGAAATCTTTTAATAGAAGCATCTTGGATAGCATCGAGAATGGATCCTGCATTAGCTTTAAGATTTGCACAACTCAAAGTTCGCATGAAATCACAAGCTGCAATAATAAAAATAGCAAAGAAGCTTCTTAATAGAATAATGACTGTTTGGAAAAATGAAATACCATACTCGTTATCAGTTGTTGAATAATGTAGTAAAAAGAATAAAAAAACGAATTTATAATTAATCGAGGAATAATATATTTTCTTTATTAAATAATTGTTAGTATTGACCGTTGTTCATCCCTTGCAAAACTCAGTTTTGTTGCCCGAAGATTGCGGCGATACATTTTTGATTTAATTATATATCTTGCAGCTCCTTTTAGAAATAATAATTAAGGATGACTGTTTATAACAGGTTGATTTATTATAAAGAAATTAAATTATTATTCTCGAAATAATTGTGAGATAATTATGCAACTATAAAAGCAAATGAAAAAACTCTTTTTGTTATACAATGGTATTCACTAGTAACTTACATAACCTTTGGATAATTACCTATAAGGAGAAATATAAATTTACCCTCACCCTCCTTAATCCATAAGCTATGCAAACAAAGAATAAAATATCGTATTTTATTAAAAAAAGAGTGGGAAATATTATTATAAATTTAACTTTTTTGCGAAAAGAATAAAAATATTATTATGGACTATTGACTTTTAACATAACAGGGATGGCATTTTTATAGCAACATACAAAAAAATAAACACAAAACCCCGACGGGGTGACATTGGTTTTTATAGGCCCATTCACCATTTTTCCAAAATTCAATTTCCCCATTTTAGGGTTTCATTTCCATTTTGATATCATTTTGTAGCAAAAATTTTACCCGTTCCGCGTTGTGCCAATTAATGATATTTTAATTCCGGAGGGATGGCATTTTTATAACAAAAAAGGGAAACATTACATTTCCCTTTTTCATTAATCAATATTAAAAATATTTTAATTTACTTTATTTAAGGCTTTTTCCCCTTTCAAAACATTTACAATATTTTGAGCAGCCATTTCGGCCATTTTAGTGCGTGCTTCAAACGTTGCACTGCCTAAATGAGGTAAAAGAACAACATTTTTTAATTTTAATAATTCTTTATTAACCGCTGGTTCATTTTGATAAACATCAAATCCGGCAGCAAATATTTTATTATTTTTTAAACAATCAATTAAAGCCGGTTCGTCTATTACTTCGCCTCTTGCAGTATTAACAACAATTGCATTAGGTTTAAGAAGTTCCAATTTTTCTTTTGAAATCAAATTAAGCGTTTCATTATTAAGAGGTAAATGCAACGAAATTATGTCACATTTTTTTAATAATGTATCCAAATTTACTTTTTTGGCACCAGTTTTTTCTTCAAAATCTTTCTTTTTACTTCTATTGTAATAAATAATTTCCGTACCAAAGGCTTTTAATCTAACAGCTGTTTCGGTGCCAATTCTTCCGGCTCCAATAATTCCAACGGTTTTTCCAGCTAATTCGTACCCAAGTAACATTTTTGGTGCCCAACCTTTAAATTTACCGTTTCTTACTAATTCTTCACCAATAATAACATTACGGGCGCAGGTCAAAACTAAAGATACGGCTAAATCGGCAGTTGAATTTGTTAATGCACCCGGAGTATTAGTTACAACAATATTTTTCTTTTTTGCATAAGCAATATCAATATTATTGTACCCAACTGCATAATTGGCAATAATTTTACATTTTTTTAATTCATCAATAACTTCATTATTAAATTTATCACTTAACATCGAAATAATACCATCTGCTTCTTTGCCAAATTTAATTAATTCCTCTTGGCTGATTTGTTTGTCTTTAGCGTAAACATCAACTTCAAAGCCGTTTTTAATTAATAAATTAACTGCTGCTTCCGATATTTCTCTTGTTATAAAAATTCTCATAACGATCCAAATAATAATCTTACTATAAAAATTGCTGCTAACGTGCCGCCTAAATCTGCAAATAAACCGGCAGGTAAAGCATGTCTTGTTTTTCTAATATTTACTGAACCAAAATAAACTGCAATTACGTAAAATGTTGTTTCGCTGCTTCCAAACAATGTAGAAACCAATATACCAATAAATGAATCCGGTCCGTGTACTTTCATAATTTCAGCCATAACACCAAGAGAACCGCTGCCTGAAAGAGGACGCATTAAAGCCATTGGAAGAGCTTCTGCTGGCATACCAATTAAACTTGTAACAGGCTGTAACACCATTGTTAAAAAGTCCATTGCACCGCCGGCTCTAAAAACACCAATTGCAACAAGCATAGCAACTAAATAAGGAATAATTCTTATTGCTACATTAAATCCTTCTTTTGCACCTTCAATAAATGTTTCATAAATTTTTACTTTTTTAAAGAAACCGTATGTAACAAAAGAAAAGATAATAGCCGGTATTGCTAAAACAGAAACAACTTGAATAACCGATTTAAAAGCATCAAGACTAATAAAGCTGAATACTGAACCTATTTTTGCCAACGCACCGGTTACTGATAAAACTATAATTGCCGCAACTATTGCAAAAAATCCGGCAAATATTTTCCCATTAGATCTAAACCACTCTTTTAATTCTCCTTTTTCGCCGGAAAATTTTTCCATAATCTTTGCACTTGTAACACCAAATACAAAAGCAAAAAAGGCTCCAAACATTGTAGTACCAATAATAATTGCAGGATCGCTGCTGCCTGAAGCTGCACGAACCGCAATTGCCTGTGCCGGAATTAACATTAATCCGGATGTATTAATAGCTAAAAAGGTACACATTGCATTTGTTGCTGTTCCTTTATTAGTATTAAGTTTGTCTAATTCTTCCATTGCTTTTAATCCAAATGGAGTAGCGGCATTTCCAAGACCTAACATGTTAGCAGACATGTTCATAATCATTGCTCCCATAGCAGGATGTTCAGGAGGAACCTCAGGGAATAATAATTTTGTAACCGGACTCATTACACGAGCAATAATTCTAATTAATCCTGCTTCTTCAGCAATTTTCATTATTCCAAGCCAAAGAGCCATTATTCCAATTAATCCCATTGCAATGTTTACAGCGGTTGCGGCATAATTTAATGCGCTGCTTGTAACTTCTTTCATACGGGCAAAAGTAATTTCTTCCCATACAATTTTAGCTTTAGCAGTTGCGGAATCGCTGAATGAGGATATTTTAATTATTCCTGTTATATCATCTTCTTTTCCTGTTATTTTTGCCATATTTTTTAAAACTTCAGGCGTTTTTCCATCAGTTTGTAAAAAAATGATATTTTTTTTCTTCTCCGGATCAACTGTAACCTTAATGGTTTGTTCAATATCCGATTTTTCTTTTACCTTATAAAACGAATTAAATTCGTTCTTATCAATAGATAATTTAACATCATAACTTTTGGCCGTTTTTGCATCAAACGGTTCATTAAAAGTGGCCGTTACTTTTAATTCCTTTCCATTCATGTACTTATTATTGCTCTGCTCAACAATATCGGTACTTAAGGCAACACCAATTCCTAGTAATAATAATCCTAACCAAACATAATTTAACATTCTAACCTCATATTTAATCGTTATTTAAGATACAAATATATTAATAATTTAAATTCTTTTAGAAATAAATATAATTCTTTCTTATTTTTAGTGTAATAATTTTTTATATAAAGTAATAAATTACGAATTTTTATGGAAATATTGCAAACTATTTTAATTATTCTGTCTTTTTTGTCAATTGCTTTTTTAATGTTTTTGAGAAAAATTCCGGCCATAATTGCCCTTCCGTTGATGGCTATTACTATTCCTTTATTTGCCGGAGTAAGTTTTAATGATATAATTAAATATGTTATTGGGGAAGGAACGTTAAAACTTAATGCCGCTTATACAATTGCTATGTTTGGAAGTATGTTAAGCGTAATATTACAAAAAACGGGTGTGGCGGAAAGTTTTATTAAAAAAGGGGCCGAATTATCAGGCGATAATCCTTGGTTAATTGCAGTGTTAATGCTTACTTTAATTATTCTGTTATTTTCCACATTAGGCGGATTGGGTGCAATTATTATGGTTGCTACTATTGTGCTGCCAATTATGGCTTCGGTTGGAATTGGCCCTTTGACAACGGTTGGCATATTTTTGTTCGGCTTAAGTATTGGCGGTACATTAAATGTAGGCAACTGGGCAGTATACCGCGATGTAATGAAACTTAACCAAGACCAAATATTATCGTTTGCTTTAATAATTTTTTGCGTAACATTTATAATTGCTATTATATATATTACTTTCCAACTTTATAAAGATGGCGTTGAGCTTAAATTAAAAAGAATATTTTTCCGTTCGGTTTTAGCATTTGTTATTATTGGCGGCGGAATATTTATTTTTAACTACTTATTGCCTATTGAAATTAAAAATGGTCTTATTTGGGGCTATTCAACTTTATTAACCGGAATTTATTATTTAACGGCATTAGTTATTGTTTTATTATTTATTACAGCTGTTATACGGGCGGTAATGGGTTTAAACGAAAACAAAACTGATGTTCATTGGATTTCCTACTTTACTCCAATAATTCCCCTTTTGTTAATTCTTATGTTTAGTTTTGATTTTATTGCAGCTTTTGTAGTTGGTTTATTATACGCGTTTATTGTTACTTATAAAAAGAAAAGATTAAATTTGTTTATTAGGTCTATTTTTGAAGGGGGCGGAATTGTTATGCCCGCAGTTATTTTAATGTTTGGAATTGGAATGCTGCTTGTGGCAATAATGGGACCAAAAGATTATGCCGGAACATGGCCTGTTTTAAAATTATTAAAACCTCTTTTGGAAATTATTGTACCGGTTAACGGATTTAGTTATGTTATTATTTTTGCTTTTGCTGCTCCGTTAGCATTATATAGAGGCCCTTTAAATGTGTGGGGTATGGGTTATGGAATTGCTGCTGTATTTTTAGCCTCGGGATTAAATCCAGCAGCTGTAATGGGACTTTTATTATCCGTTGGTCAAATACAGGGTATCAGCGATCCAACAAATACACATAATGTTTGGCTTGCAAATGAAATGCGGGTTGATGTTCAAAAGGTTTTATGGAATACTTTACCTTATACATGGATTGCGGCAATAATTGGACTTTTGTTTTCGGCTTACCTTTTTATGTAAATTTTGAATATTATAAAACTACTAATTAGCAAATAACCCGAAGAATAATTTTTTGTTATCGAAAAATATAACAAATTGTGTAATATTTTATAAAAAGTTTTTTTTTGAAATTATGATAAAAAATACCCAAAATTTTAATACTAATTACTGTGCTTCAAATCATAGTTAATAAAAAAGTTATTTATTATCTTTAAGTATCATTACAATAAATAAAAGAACTTCAAGGAAGTTCAATTTGTATTACAGAAACTAATTGACATTTGTATTAGCGAGGTTGTATCAAGAGTTAAAATATTGCAGGTGGGAACTCACCCATCGACTCAGCAAACCCGGCTAGTACACCGCCCTCTCTTGAAAATAGAGGGGAATATATAGCTGAATCGTATGTTATATATTCGTTTTGTTAATAACCCTAACCTAAAGGTTAGTAAACCAGATATTAAGCTGGGGTTTATAAAGAAGAAGAATTCGGGCTTTAGCCTAAGTTTGTTACTTTTGAGATAACCTCAAGGTTTATTTTGCAAACTTTGAGAATTAAGTTTCAGTTAAAATTCACAAAAATTTATGTATTATTTTACGATTATATTGGAGTAATTTAGTTGAATAGAAAAATTAAGATTGGAATAGATGTTGGCGGAACGTTTACGCATGCTGTAGCAATTGATATAGCGGATTTTTCAATTTTAGGTAAGGCTTGTGTGCCCACCACGCACACTGCTTTGGAAGGTGTTGCCCGAGGCGTAGTAGATTCCATGCACATACTTATTGAAAAGTATAACATTTATCCTAATGAAGTAATACTTATTGCCCATTCTACAACACAGGCTACAAATGCCCTTTTGGAAGGTGATGTGGCTTCGGTTGGTGTAATAGGAATGGGAAAAGGACTTGAGAAAAACAGAGTAAAAAAAGAAACAAATCTTAACGATATACAGCTTGCCCCAAATAAAATATTACCTGTAAAGTACACTTTTTTAGATACTGCTAATCCTTTGGAAGTATCGCAGATTGAAGAGAGCATTAATTTTTTGCTTGATGAAGGTGCTGATGTAATTGTAGCAAGCGAGGCTTTTAGTGTTGATCATCCTGAAAATGAAGAATTAGTTGTTTCAGTTGCCGAATCTATGGATATTCAAGCTACAGCAGCTTGTAAAATAAGCCGTTTGTATGGTTTGCGCGTTAGAACAAGAACAGCAATTATTAACGCCAGTATGATGCCTAAAATGCTTGAGACTGCAAATTTAACCGAAGAAGCTGTGCGTAAAAGCGGAATTAACGCTCCTTTAATGGTAATGCGCAGCGACGGCGGTATTATGAGCATTAACGAAATGAGGAAACGTCCTATTTTAACAATGTTATCGGGACCGGCTGCCGGTGTTGCGGCTGCTATGATGTATGCAAAAGTTTCGGACGGAATATTTTTGGAAGTGGGCGGTACATCAACGGATATTTCTGTAATTAAAAACGGAAAACCTCAAATAAAATCGGCCCAAATTGGCGGCAACCGTTTATATTTGCGCACACTTGATGTTAGGACTATTGGTATTGCAGGCGGTTCTGTCCCCCGTATTTCCGGCAATAAAATTGTTGACGTTGGTCCCCGCAGCGCGCATATTGCTAATTTAGCTTATGCTGCTTATGCACAGGACGACAAAACTTTTGATGATTTTGAAATTGAAAAAATACAACCCAAGTCATCCGACCCGGCTGATTATATGGCTATTAAAACCAATGATAAAAATTATTGCGTTACTCCAACCGAAGCTTCATATATGCTTGATTTGGTAAAAGAAGTTGGACACGGACAGGCTAATATTAGCGCAATTAAAAATTGTTTTAATACTTTAGAAAAAAAATTAAACCTTAAGGCCAAAGATATTGCAAAAGATATTTTAACTATATCGGCCGAAAAAATTAAACCCGTTATTAAACAGTTAACCCGTGAATATAAATTAGACCCTGATTTAATTGAGTTTTTGGGTGGCGGCGGCGGTGCTTCGGCAATTGTACCTTTTACATCGGAATACTTAAAAATACCGCACAAAATAGCGGAAAATACAGAAGTTATTTCGGCTATAGGTGCTGCTTTGGGAATGATTCGCGATTCGATTGAAAAAAATATTTTATCACCAACCGAATCCGATATTTTAGCTCTTCAAAAAGAAGCGTACGATTCCGTTGTGGAAATGGGTGCTATTCCCGATTCAATTGAAGTAACTATTGAAATTGACAGCAAAAATAAAAAGGTTATTGCTACAGCAATGGGCAACAGCGAATTACGGACTAAAGATTTGGTTCAAAAAACCCTTACCGAAGATGAATTATTGGATCTTTGTTCAAAATCGATGAAAGAGGAAAAAGCTAAACTTGTTATTTCCGGTTCTACATCCCAATTATATGCTGTAAATTATTCCGGCGTTAAAAAGATTCTTTTTGGATTAATTAAAAAAGAAATCAGAAAAGTAAGAATTATTGACAAAGAAGGGACAATTAAACTTCAAATTAATAAAGCATTTACTTATTGCACAAATAAAAGTTTACTAAAAAATGTAGTTGGCGAGGTTGTTGAAAAATTAACAACATTTGGTGACGCTGGTGCTTTATTGCCTGATATTTATGTTGTTATTGGCCCGCGAATTATTGACTACTGCGGATTAATAAATCAATCGCAAATATTGGCTTTGCTGGAAACCGAAATCACAAAAATAAGCAGCGATGAAACAATTATTCTATTGGCATCTCAAAAGGAATAAAATGGAATATTTACATAACAAAAAATACGATTACATTATTTACGGCGGAAGTATAACCGGTGTAATTAAAGCTCTTTTATATAAAAAAGAGGGCGTTGAAGTATTATTAGTTAATAAATACGGATTTTTAGGCGGCGGTATTACCGAAAACCTGAACTTAATCCAAAACATCAATACGCTGGATGTGCCAATTTTAAATAAAGTTATTCTCCATCCCGCAATAGAAAATAAACTCTCTAAAAATATCCAGGGTAACGAGTTTTTAATTAATCCTGAAAAATTAAAATTTGTGCTTCAGGATTTATTAGTTGAAAATGAAATTGATTTGTTATTTCATGTAAAAGCAATTGAACCCGTAAAAGATAATAAACTTGTTTTATCGGGAAAAGAAGGTAAAATAATTGTTGAAGGCAAAAATATTATTGATTGCAGCGATAATTTTTACCTGCATTTTTTAAATGGTAAAGTAAATTATACAAACGGTGTTTATAATTTTGTTGTGGTTGGCAATGATGAAAACAAACTTAAAAAATTGCTTCCTGATGCAAATATTACCCAAATTAGCGATAATAGATATTTAATAAATTTGATAATTAATTTTGATGATATTTTATTTGTTGAAACTATTACACACAAATTAATGAATAAACTTACTAATTTACTTATTGAAAATAATTATAGAATTGAACTGCTGCCTGTTGAAACGTATTTAAACCCTAAACTAGACAAAAATTATTTTATTGAAGATTACCAGCCGATATTGGAATATAGATACTTAAATTTTGACAGATTATTTGAGAGAAGTATTTTTGCTGAAAACCAGATGAGAAAATATTATGAATGAAATTTTTAAAAGCCTTGAAAAAAAATTAATTGTGTCGTGTCAAGCCGAAGGGAACTCCCCTTTTAATAATCCCGAAGGTGTTTTAATGTTTGCGCAAGCAGCTATTTTAGGTGGTGCCGCAGGAATTAGAAGTGAAGGAATTGAAAAAACTAAAAGAATTATTGAAAGTGTAAATGTTCCTGTTATTGGACTTATAAAAAATTATTTTGCTGACGGATTTGTACGTATAACCGGCAGTTTTGATGAAGTAGAACAATTGTTAGCAATTAACTGCCCTATAATTGCCGTTGACGGCACTATAAGGGAGCGTGAAGGCTTTCAGGGGCATCAGTTTATCTTAGAGTTGAAAAAACGTTACAAGTGTCTTATAATGGCTGATATTTCCACGTACGAAGAAGGTGTTTTGTGTGCCCAAAACGGAGCCGATTGTGTTTCCACAACATTAAGCGGTTATACTCCTTATACACAAAATAAAAAAACAAACCAACCCGATTATGCATTGGTTTATGAATTAGCCAAATCAATTAATGTTCCCCTGTTTGCCGAAGGCCGTATTAATACACCCGAATTTGCAAATAAAGTAATTAACTCCGGCGCGTTTGCTATTGTTGTAGGCAGTGCTATCACCCGCCCCACGCTTATTACCGAATGGTTTGTTAACGCGATAAGCAGTTAATTTTTTTGTTCATTAAAGATTCGTTTTGCTTCTCTTAAATCTATTTTTGCATGATATCCATGTTTTTCGAGAAGAAATAAAAGATTTGAGCCACTTAATAAAGTAATGGGTTTCCCCTTAGCAAAATCATAAGCATCTGGCCCATAATCAGCGGTCGAAACTAAAATACCTTTAGTTGCCCCCTCATTCATTAAAGTACCATACAAATCTCTGACAGCAGAAACCCCAACTGTATTTGTATATCTTTTGGCCTGAATAACAATCTTTCCACCTCTAATCGGATCGGGATCAAAAGCAATAGCATCAACTCCCCCATCTCTACTGGCTTGTGTAACTTTAACTTCACCACCATTGGATTGAAATTCTTTTTCAAACAATTCACGTATTAAATGTTCAAAATCCTCCCAGTCCATTGAAGCAATATTCATCGAATTTTCAAGACTATCAATTATCTGGTTTCCATCAACAAATCTTTTATCATTTTTATTGATTTGTAATATTGGCTGAATTGGAGTAAGAGAACTTAATTTACTACTTGCAACACCTTTCAGATTTTTAAAACATATCTTTGGATCAATCTTTGCTAAATCAATTTCAAGAAATTCTTCTTTTTTTACTTGAATAGTTAAAATGCAGTTATTTTCCTCTTTACCTGTTCCTTTGTTTATTGATCTTACCCAGCCATTAAAAGATATAACATCAATAGCTTTAGCTTTATCAGCTTCATATAATTCATGTATTGTCCGCAATGTTATTTTATAAATCGCATCATCAAACATTTTATTTAATTGTACATCAGAAATATTTGATTCTTTTAATTCATTTCGAGATGATAAATATTTTACCTCTTTAACCTTTGGGAATAGCTCAATTGAAGGAAATTCGTATTCTACAATTAGCAATTTATTGTTAGGATTATATTCAAGCTCAAAATTTTTAGGGAAAAATTCGGGATATTCTGAATTATTCAATACCATTTGACAATATTCATTAATTGCAGCTTCTTCACAGTCAAAATATTCAATCTTTAACTGTTCAATTTTTTGATTGTATTCTTCCTGCGTTTTCAGATAATTATTCTTTCGTTCAGTCCATTCTATTACTAATTTTTTATTTTCTTCAATAGTATTCTTTTTTATTAATTCATATGCAAGTAATTCTTTTTCATACTGTTTTTCGTTTTGTTCATTTTTATTATCAATTTCGATACTCCATTCTTCCCATCTTTTTACAGCCTTATTATAATTATCATTAGCAATTTTTTCTTTTTTTTGCCTGAGAGAGGGAAATATTTTATCAACAAATGATATCTCGGGTAAAAAAGCAATATCAGTTGGTTCTGGTTTTTCTGGGCAGGATTTAGCGGGAGTTTTAATGGGTTGTTGAATTTTTTGCAAATTATAATCTAAGTTAGAATCTGGATTTTTTTCAGGAAATCTTTTTTTATCTTTCAACTTATTCCAATCAGTAGTATCATCTACTGACAATGTATGAATTAAAATATTTTCAATTTCAAATAATTTTTCTTGGGCTTCTTCTGTTTTTAATTCTGCTTCTTCGATATTTGCTTCTTTGGTATTTGCTAACCTCCTTTTATTCTCAATATATTCCCATTTTTCCCCCCATTTTTGAATTTGCAGATTCGCTTTATTTTCTAATATATCTGTAAATGGTGCTGTTAAGATTTTGTGTTCATTTAATCCCTTATGATACATCTCAAGAGAATAGCCAAGTATCCTAGAAAAACTAGCATTATATTTTGCATTTGCTTTGCCAATAACTATTAGTTCCGTTTCCATCATTTCCTCTCAATTAAATAACCAGTTTCGTTATAAAAATATATTAAATAATATTTCTCTCATACTATAATTATACAAAATATTGACTTATTTTATCTCAATCCCATACTTAATTATTCTCTACTTAACAAATCATTATTGTCAAAAATCGCTAAATCTAAAGGATGTGGTTCAATACGGGTATCAATACTATAAGTCAGTTTAAGAAGATTAACCTGTGAATTAAACCGATCCTTTAAGTTTTTAATAATTATGGCAATATCAATATCGCTATCTTCAGTAAAGGTACCCTTTGCATAGGAACCAAAAAGATATGCTTTTTCGTAATTAATTTTGTTAGCTTTAATATGTATTAAATATTTTTCGGCTATTTTAAGTGCTAATTCTTGGTTCATAATTTGTAATTATTAATTTTGTAATATAAAACAATTATAAATATTATCAAATTAATATCAACTAAGGATAAAAAATAAGATCACCTAAACCATACTTTGCTACGTTATTAATCGGTTTTACATGGTACTCTTCCAGAGTACTATTTGTTCTGTGTTTTATTATAGTTACAGACATTAAGCTGCTCCGCAGTTTATAATAATTGCTCAAAACCACCTCAGCTAGGTGGAACGTTTGTAACCACAACACAACCCCAAAATACAAGCACATCAGCGATGTGCCACATACATTTTTATTGTATATAAATAGTTGTAACTAAATATACAAACCAAACAAAGCACTCTGTTATTATTAGTTGCCTAACGCTGTATAATGTTATCCCCTTCACATTTTTGCAATTATTGTTGTGGGTTAAAACCCAATGTTTCGACTATTTTTAGCCCATGCTTAAAAAAAACTGTGGTAAAATTGGAGATTGGTATGTTTGATGTTCATTTTCTTCGTTATCATCCAATTTATTTTTCTTGGGTTAAAACCCAACGTTATGGCTTAGTTAAATCACCGGCATAAATGCCGGTGTTATTTAAAGGCTTGTAAACTTGTTATAATATTATATATTATAACATTATTATTCCCACGGAAGCACTTCAGAGAAGTGCCATGTTTGTAAAAAAAACGTTCAACACCACAAACTTCCAGCACGGCAAAACCGTGCCACATTTTAATATACTATTTTACAAATTCCCAAATATTCCCCACTTTTCGCACAGCATATAATAGGTGAAGTTATTTAATGCTTTATTATATATAACGTTACACCTAAATAAAAAAGGGGTTTTCATTCATAATTAATAATTAATAATTCATAATTCATAATTAATTTCACCCTGCCATTGCTCCCATATTTTTTAACAGGTTAATAATAAACCCGCATTTTTTTTCAAGCTCTTCAATTGTAGAATTATTTTCAATTGTAAAATCAACCAAACCTTTTTTATTATCGTCTGTTAATTGATTACTAATACGTTTAACAATTTCATTACGCGATAATTTACTGCGTGCCATTGTCCGTTGAATACGTGTTTCTTCATCAGCTACCACTAAAACTACATAATCAAACATTTCTTCAATTTCTATTTCTATAATAATGGCGGATTCTACAAAAACCAAATCTTTGGTTTTTAAAGCCTCATTCATTAAAGCATCAATTTTTTTTAACGTTGGAGGATGTAAAATGCTGTTAATTTTTACCAGGTTATCCGGATTTGAAAAAACAACATCGGCCAAATACTTTTTATTAGGTAAATTATCAACAAATGCCTTGCTCCCAAATGCTCCAATAATTTGTTGTTTTACATTATTATCGGTGGCTAAAATATTTTTGGATATTTCATCGGCTAAAATAACCTCATAACCATTTTTTTTTGCTACTTCGCAAAATTTACTTTTACCCGAGCCAATTCCGCCTGTTACACCAATTTTTAATTTTTTCATATCATAACCCGTTTTATTTAAAATAAAAAAGGGTGATTAAATAATCACCCTTAAATTTATCCGTATTTATTTATTTTGCGTAAGATATCTTTCTAACTTCACGAATAACCGTAACTTTAATTTGTCCCGGATACTCCATTTCTTCCTGAATTTTTTGAGCAATGTCGTAAGCTAATTGATCGGCAACAACATCATCAATTTTATCAGGTTCAACAACAACACGTATTTCCCTGCCTGCTTGAATTGCATAAGTTTTAGCAACACCTTCAAATGATTTTGCTAATGTTTCAAGATTTTCAAGGCGTTTTACGTAACTTTCAAGTGGTTCTCTGCGTGCTCCCGGGCGTGCTCCGCTTATTGCGTCTGCAGCCTGAACTAATGCGGAAATTGGATGCTCCATTTCAATATCTTCATGGTGACTACCAACAGCATTAATTACAATTGGATGTTCTTTATATTTTTTACATAATTCGTAACCAAGCAAAGCATGAGGACCTTCAACAGCTTTATCAAGAGTTTTACCAATATCGTGTAATAAACCTGCTTTTTTAGCAATTTGAGGATCTAATCCAACTTCTGAGGCTAAAACTCCTGTTAAATAAGCAACTTCAATACTATGTTGTAAAAGGTTTTGGCCGTAACTTGAACGGTATTTCATTTTACCGACATGTTTAACTAATTCAGGATGCATACCATGTAAACCAAGCTGAATTAATGTGTTTTCACCTTCACGTTGTATTTCTTCTTCAAGTTCAGTTTGAACTTTTTGAACTATTTCTTCAATACGTGCCGGATGGATTCTGCCGTCAGCAATTAATCTTTCTAACGATATACGTGCAATTTCGCGTCTAAATTGATCAAACGCGGATAAAATAACTGCTTCAGGAGTATCATCAACAATAACATCAACACCGGTAGCTGCTTCAAAAGCGCGGATATTTCTGCCTTCCCTGCCAATAATTCTGCCTTTCATTTCATCGTTTTGAATCTGTACAACAGAAACAGTTGATTCAACTGAATGATCAACAGCAGTACGTTGAATAGCTTGTATAATAATTTTTTGGGCTTCTTTTTTTGCTTCTAATTTATAATGATCGCGAATATCTTTAATTTGTTGAGCTGAATCGGTTTTAGCTTTGTTAAGCATATTATCCATCAACATTTTTTTAGCTTCGTCAGCAGTTAAAGATGCAATTTTCTCAAGTCTTGTATTTTCTTCAGAAACTAACTTTTCAAGATCTGTCTGTTTTTTAGCTAATTCTTCTTTTTTTAATGCTAATTCTTTTTCTATTTTAGCATTTTCTTTTTCTTTCTGTAAAGCAATTTCTTGTTTTTTATCGGCAGCTTCTTCACGTTTTTCAATAAGTTTTTCCGTGTTCGAAATTTTCTGCTTCCTTGAATTTACTTCATTGTCAAATTCTTGTTTCTTTTTTAACCACTCGTCTTTAACTTCAAGTAATTTTTCTTTTTTTATGTTTTTTGACTCTTTTTCGGCATCTTCAAGAATTTGTTTAGCTCTTTCTTCCGCATTCTTAACTTTATTTATACCAATTTTTGAACTAAGTAACCAACCTAAAAAAAAGAATAAAACTATTGATACCACCAGTATCAACATTACAATAACAGGATCCATTTTTCCTCCATAAAAAGCATAATATTATACCGTACCACTTTGCAAAATCAAGAAGAACTCCTTTTGAACAATGTGGGAATTTGCCCAGTACTTTTTACTCCAATGTTGCGTAAGCAAACCCGTTAAGGTTTTGGCCTGTAAACGTACCGTAAGTCAAAAACCCATTTTATTTTATATTAACAGTTCTTTATAAAATGCAATAGTAGTACGGTTCAAAATTTTTACGAAGTTTCAGGTGTGCTGTTTGACTCGGTTAGAAGAAGCTTAATTTTTTTTATCTTATCAATTGCCTGCACCTTGAATTCTCTGTATTTATTTTTTTCAATGAACAAATCATAAGCTATATTCAATGCTGCAATCACTGCAATCGTTTCTCTTGGTTGGTCTGACAAATCTTTCTTTGTATCATCCATAATCGTATTAACATATTTAGCCAATTCAAGTGCTATATCTTCATTCTCAACTAAAAGAGCATATTCCTTTTCAAAAATTTTTACTTGAAGCTTCTTTTTATCAGTCATTTTTAACCTGAACTATCGTACCGTCAATTTGTTTAAGAACTTAAGTGGTTATCCACTTTTTTAATCAAATCTTCAATTTTTTTCTTTAGTTTACCTTTCTCTTCCATATCGCTGAACAAATCCCCAATATATTGCCCATTTACAAAATCGCCGGTTTGAATTTTCTTTTCTAACTCATCAACCCTATTTTGCAGATTTATATTTTGTTTTTCTAAATCGGCTAATTTTGATTTATTCTCATCTTTAAATTGCTTTAACTCATCATGCTTGCGCTTGAAAAAATAAACTTGTTTTTCCAAAGCAGCAAGTTCATCAAAAAAGGAATCATATTTGGTAAGTTCAGCCAAGTTACTTTCCTCTTAATTCTGCATTTAAATTTGATTTAACATATTCAATAGTTTTCCAAAAATCCTTTTCAACTTCTTCTTCAGTTAAAGTTCTTTCTTCATTAAAATACTCTAATTGAAACGCCAAACTTCGTTTATCCTGTCCTAAAGTTTCGCTTTCAAAAATATCAAATAACTTAACATCCTTCAAAAGTTTAGAACTACCATTAAAGATTGTATTAATAATCGTAATATATTCAATATTTTTATCTACTACAAATGCAAAATCGCGCAAAACTGACGGAAACTTAATTAATTCTTTAAAAGATCGTTCTTTTTGTGCAATTTTCTTCAAAAAATCTATATTAATTTCAAAACTGAAAACATCCTGGTCAATTTCAAAAAGATTTAATATCTCTTTTTTAACCTTTCCGCCAATTCCATATACTGTATTATTGTTTTGAAGTTTAAATCCATAATCCCACAATAATTCGTTAGTAAAATAATACGAATCATTTTCGAAATTATCAAGTGAGTATTTATTGAAAAATGATTTTAAATAACCTTTTAATTCATAAAAATCAAAGAATTTGTCTTTATCATACCAAACAGAATCGGTACTTTTTCCTGTTAATAAAATATTAACTTTATCAGTTTCGGTAAAATCGGAAAAACTGCTTATTTCACCGTCTGATATCTTTTCAAAAACATGTCCAATTTCAAAAAGCTTAAGATCTTTTTCACGAACTTTAATGTTTCTTGATATTGTTAATAATCCGCCCGGTAATAATGAAGTCCTTAAATGAGACATTTCATAACTTTGCGGATTTAACATTTTTATAGCATTACCAAATTTTGCGGAAATTGTTTCATTTAATAATGAATTAGTTACAATTTCGTAAAATCCGTAACCACACAAAAAGTGTCTTAACGAATCGTTATAAGCGGATTGATCTATTTTTTCATCTAAAATAACACTTATTTTTTGAATAGTCGGAATATTATCATAACCATAAATTCTTCCAACTTCTTCAATTAAGTCTATTTCTCTTTCAACATCAGGTCTAAATGTAGGTATTTCAACTTCAATACTTTCTTCGGTTTTACTTAAAATAATAAAACCAAGTTTAGTTAAAATATTGTCCACTTCATTTTTAGAAATTTCAAAACCTAAAATTTTATTTACTCTTTCATATCTTAACGATGTTTTTTTCTGTTCAATTTTAACAGGATATACATCAATAACACCATCTAAAATTGTTCCGCCTGCCACCTGATTTATTAAATATGCGGCACGTTCGGCTGCATATAACGAAATATTAGGATTGCAGCCACGTTCAAATCTATATGAAGCATCAGTAGATAAACCTAATTTTTTTGAGGTTTTTCTAACTGACGAAGAGTTAAAATATGCGCTTTCAATTAATATATTTTTTGTGTTTTTTGTTACTTCGGAATTTTCACCGCCCATAACACCTGCAATTGCAACAGGTTTTTGTTTATCACAAATTAATAAATCTTCGGGAAGTAAATTTCTTTCTTTTGAATCAAGTGTAACAAATTTATTAATTTCACCTGCTTTTTTAACAACAATTGTTTTTTCAGCCAACATATCCAAATCAAAAGCATGTAAAGGCTGGCCAATTTCGTACAAAATAAAATTAGTAACATCTACTACGTTATTAATTGGACGTAAGCCAATTGCTTTTAATCTATTTTTTAACCACTCCGGTGAGTCTTTTATTTCAATATTTTCAACCACTTTTGCAACATATCTAGGACAAGCTAAATTGTCTTCTACAATAACATTAGCGGCATTATTAACACTTTTACCGGAAACAGGCATTGTAAACTCGGGAAGCTTAAATTCTAAGTTGTATAAAGCTGCTAAATCGCGTGCAACGCCAAAATGACTTAATGCATCCGATCTGTTAGGAGTAATTGATATTTCAATAATAACATCATCCATTCCTAATGCTTTTGCAATTGGAATACCTAATTCAGTATTTTCATCAAGAACCATAATTCCTGAATGATCTTCACTTAAACCAAGTTCATCTTCAGCACAGATCATTCCAACAGAAACTTCACCGCGTATTTTTGCTTTTTTAATTTCAAAATTACCATTAGGAATAATAGCACCAAGTTTGGCAAAAGCTACTTTTTGTCCTGCTGCAACATTGGGAGCACCGCAAACAACACTAAAATCCTCATTGCCATCTGTAACCACGCACAAACTTAATTTATCGGCATTTGGATGTTTTTTATGTTCTTTAACATAACCAACAACAATGTTATTGAATTTTGATGAATTATCCACCATTTCCTCAACTTCCAATCCACATTTGGAAAGTTTTTCTGCAATTTCTGCAGCAGGAATATTTTTAATATCTATATAATCATTTAACCAATTAAGCGAAACTTTCAATTTTCTTCTCCTTATTAAAATTGCTTTAGAAAGCGAAGATCATTATCGAATAATGTTCTAATGTCCGAAATTCCATATTTTCTTAATGCCATTCTTTCTACACCCATTCCAAAAGCATAACCGGTGTAAACTTCCGGATCAATTCCAACATTAATTAAAACATTTGGATCCACCATACCGCAGCCTAATATTTCAAGCCAGCGGCCTTCTTTTCCTTTTGGCTGCCACCAAATATCCATCTCAGCACTTGGTTCGGTAAAAGGGAAAAAACTTGGACGAAATCTATATACTAAATCTTGACCATATAATTGTTTAGCAAAATAAACCAAGGTGCCTTTTAGCTCTGTAAATGTTACATCTTTATCAACATAAAGTCCTTCTACCTGATGAAACAGGCAATAACTTTTTGCGCTTAGGGCTTCATTTCTATATACTTTACCGGGCATTATTGCTCGCAAAGGAGGAGTTTTAGATTGCATCAATCTTATTTGAACCGGAGATGTATGTGTCCGGAGCAAAAAACTTTCATTAATAAAAAAGGTATCCTGCATATCGCGCGCAGGATGGTCAGCCGGAAAATTCAATTGCTCAAAATTATTAAAATCAGACTCTAATTCAGGACCTTCATAAATGGAAAATCCCAACCCTTTAAAGATTGTTTTAATTTCATTCATGGTTTGAATTAATATATGAAGAGAGCCAACTTCTTTTTTATATTCAGGTAACGAAAGATCAATACTTGAACTATTCGACTTTGTAGCCGATTCAATGTTTAATTTGGTTTCTTCAAATAGTTGATTACATTTGTTTTTAAGAGCATTAAGTGATTTACCAACTTCTCTTTTTACTTCGGGTGAAACTTCCTTAAAATCTTCAAATAATTGAGATACAATGCCCTTACGGCTTAAAAATTTTATTCGAAAGTCTTCTAATTGTTTGAGGGTTTTTACTTGTAAAATTTCGCCATCAAATTCGGATTCGGCTTGTAATATTCTTTCTCGCATAAAAAATTCTCACAGATATTTAAAATAATAATACCCCTAAACAAGAATATTAGATACTGTTTAGGGGTAAAAAAAATTAGTTCATTACAAATTTTACTATATCTGTAAACGCTTTAGGATTTTCAGCAGCTAAATTAGCAAGAACTTTACGGTTAATTTCTAAACCTTTAATGTTTAGAGCATTAATCAACTTTGAATAAGTTGTGCCGTTTTCTCTTGCAGCAGCATTAATTCTTACAATCCATAATTGTCTGTAAGTACGTTTTTTGGCTTTACGATCTCTGTATGCATGTTGGAGACCTTTATCAATATGGTGCTTGGCAACTGTAAGTACGTTGCTACGGGCGCCCCAGTAGCCCTTCGCCATCTTAAGTATCTTCTTCCTTCTTTGTTTAGAAGCTACTTTGTTTTTTGATCTTGGCATTATTCTTTCCTATTAAGATTATTGGATCATTATTTTAACTCTGCGTGAATCTGCATCAGATACTAATGTAGATTTACGTAGGTTTCTTTTTCTTTTTGTAGTTTTTTTAGTTAATATATGAGCACTATATGCTTTATGTCTTTTAACTTTGCCGGAGCCGGTCAACTTGAATGTTTTGGCTGCTCCTCTGTTGCTTTTCATTTTTGGCATTTAAATATCCTCTATTTTTTCTTCTTTGATTTCTGTGGAGCAAGAATAATATGCATTATCTTACCTTCAAATTTAACGTCCTGCTCAACTTTTGCATCGTCTTTAACAACTTCTATAAACGCGCGTAACAATTTTTCACCATGTTGCGTGTAGGCTAATTCTCTACCTTTAAAAATAACAGAAACTTTAACTTTATCTCCATCATCTAAAAAGTTTAATGCGTGACGAGTTTTGAAGTCAAAATCATGTGTATCCGTATTAGGATGTAGTCTAATCTCTTTTAAAACAGTTACATGCTGCTTTTTCTTTTGAATTTTCTCTTTCTTTTGAAGTTCGTAAGTGAATTTTCCAAAATCAATTATTTTGCAAACTGGAGGAACTGCTTGTGGTGCTATTTCAACCAAATCCAGCTGTCTCTCTTCTGCTTTAATTAAAGCTTCTCTAACTGTTACAACCCCTAATTGTGTACCGTCGGCATCAATCAATCTTATTTGCGGGGTTTTTATTTCCTGATTAACACGGTATTTTTGTTGACTAATGAACTACCTCACTAATTGTTATTAGACTTGTTCTCTATCTGTTGTTTAATGTTATTTATAAATTCATCTAAACTTAACTGACCTTTATCACCTTCTTTATGTTTACGGATGGAGATTAAGTTGCTTTCTTGCTCTTTTTCACCTAATACTAACATATAAGGTACTTTTTGAGTTTCCCAATCTCTAATCTTGTAACCAATTTTTTCATTTCGTCTATCTAATGTAACACGAATATTTGACTTTTTCAATTCGTTTGTTACTTTTTCTGCATATTCGAAATAATTTTGTGATATTGGCACTACTGCAACCTGTATTGGAGCTAACCACATAGGGAAAGAACCACCATGATGTTCAACTAACACACCAAAAAATCTTTCAATAGAACCTAATAAAGCTCTATGAACCATAAATGGTCTGTGTTCTTTACCGTCTTCACCAATATAAGCCATGTCAAATCTTTCAGGCAAATTAAAATCGAACTGTATAGTACTCATTTGCCATTCACGATTTATAGCATCTTTAATTTTTATATCAATTTTAGGACCATAAAAAGCACCGCCGGCTTCATCAATTTCGTATGGTAAATTTTCTTTGTTAAGTGCATTTATCAACGAATTTGTAGCTTTTTCCCAAAGACTATCTTCACCAACAGCTTTTTCCGGTTTTGTAGCAACATAAAATTTAAGGTTTTCAAATCCAAATGATTTCCACATATACAATGAAAAACGAATCACTTCAATAATTTCATCTTCTATTTGTTCTTGTGTACAGAAAATATGTGCGTCATCTTGTGTAAATCCGCGTACGCGTAATAAACCATGAAGCACACCACTTTTTTCATAACGGTAAACAGTACCAAGCTCTGCCCAGCGTAAAGGTAAATCACGGTACGAACGTTTATCGGACTTGTACATTAAAATATGAAACGGACAATTCATCGGTTTCAAATAATAATCCTGCTCATCTATTGTAAGAGGAGCATACATATTTTCTTTGTAATTAACCAAATGTCCGCTTGTTTCCCATAACCAGCTTTTGCCAACATGGGGTGAGTACACAAGTTCATACCCATTATTAAAATGAGCATCTTTCCAAAATTTTTCTATTTCATGACGAATGCGTGCTCCCTTAGGATGCCAGTAAACTAAACCTGCTCCCGCTTCATCATGTATACTAAATAAATCTAATTGTTTTCCAAGTTTTCTATGATCACGTTTTTTAGCTTCTTCTAAAAATGTTAAATATTCATCTAACATTTTCTTTTTAGGAAAAGAAATACCGTATATACGCTGCATGCGTTTATTTTTTTCATCACCGCGCCAGTAAGAACCGGAAACACTTAATAATTTTACAAATTTAATTTTTCCTGTTGATGGAACATGAGGTCCTAAACATAAATCAGTAAAACTGCCTTCCTGATAAATACTAATTGCAGTTTCTGCTTCATCTAAACCACTAATAAGCTCTAATTTGTATTCATCCCCTTTTTCGGTAAAGAACTTTAAAGCTTCTTCTTTGCTTAATTCTTTACGGCAAAATGATGTATCTTCTTTTGATATTTCCATCATCTTGTTTTCAATTTTAACCAAATCTTCTTCAGTTAATTGAGCATTGATATCAATATCATAATAAAAGCCGGTTTCAATTGCCGGTCCAACACCAAATTTTGCTTCAGGATATAAAGCGGTAATAGCATGAGCCATTAGATGAGAGGTTGAATGCCAATAGGTTTCTTTTCCTTCAGGGCTATCAAAAGTAAATAATTGTATATTACTGTCTGTAGTTATAGGCTGGTTTAAATCAACTTTTTTATTGTTTACTTTGGCAACCAAAGTTTCGTCGGCAAGACGTGATGAGATGGATTTTGCAATTTCCAATGCAGAAATCCCACATTCAAATTCCTTAACACTATTATCAGGAAATTTAATTTTAATCGTTTCCATATTCACTCATATTTAAAAAAAAACGGAGAAAACTCCGATTGTGTGGGTTCTAGAGGATTCGAACCTCTGGCCTTCTGTACGTCAAACAGACGCTCTAACCAGCTGAGCTAAGAACCCGAAAGTTTCATCTTAGCTCGAGATAAGTACCGAGGGCCGGACTCGAACCGGCACGGGTGTAACCACCCACAGGATTTTAAGTCCTGTGCGTCTACCTATTCCGCCACCCCGGCAAAAATACGAGATACAAATATAGCTTTTTATTCTTTGTTTTGCAACAATAATTTTATATTTATAACAAAAATTTTAAGAACAAAAATTTAGACTGTTAATATACAATACTCAGCAAATGAATGCAAGATAATTCTTAATTTTTAATTATAAATTCTCAATTATTTTTTTAATTAGTAATCAATCTGTACTAACTCATTAATTATTGAACATTAATTACTGTTTCCTGGTTTTCTAATTAAAAATTAAAAATTTAGAATTAATAATTGTTTTTGCTTGCTTTAAACTAAAATTAATATTAAATTTACAGTCTATTTTTAAGGGCCTGTAGCTCAGTTGGTTAGAGCATCTGACTCATAATCAGAGGGTCCGCGGTTCGATACCGTGCAGGCCCACAAAAAATCCCGCAAAAGCGGGATTTTTTAATTTTAAATAACCTACAAACAATATATTTTTTTATTTACATTTCTAAACTTCTAAATTTTGCAATTGCCGAACCAATTACTTGGTGCATATCGTAATACCTGAATTCAGCCAAACGGCCAACAAAAACAACATCTTTTTCTTCTTTTGTCAAATTATAATAATTATTAAACATTAATTCGCTTTCCGAATTGCGTATTGGGTAATAAGGTTCTTTTCTGCTGTCTGTAAAATCGGAGTATTCTTCAAAAGCTACCGATTGATGGAATTTTTGAAAAGGAGTAAACCATTTGTATTCACAAATTCTGGTAAAATTTTTACTTTTATCGGTAAAATTTAATTGCGCCGTTCCAATTATTTCTTTATCTCTAATTTCATTAAAACTTACTGTTCTGTATGGTAAATAACCATACTCAAAATTAAAGTACTCATCAAGTGAACCTGTAAATATCAGTTTTTTATAGCTGTTTTTCCAATTTAATCTATATTCATCAAAACTCGTATTCAATTTAACTTGAATATTGGGATGATCTAACATTCTACTAAATATTTGTGTATACCCTTCGCTTGGTATCCCCTGATAAATATCGTTGTAGTAGTTATCGTCATAATAAAAGCGTATTGGAAGTCTTTTTGCCGTAGAAACAGGTATTTCTTTGGGGTCTTTCCCCCATTGTTTAATAGTGTAATCTCTAAAAAAAGCTATATATAACTCTTCACCTAACGAAGATAAAATAAAATCTTCAAAATTATTAATTTCAGTCTTTTTAACTCTAATTTTATTAATAAAATCTTCAGCTTCTTTTGGCTTAAAAGTTTTATTAAAAAACTGATTAATTGTATGCAGATTTATCGGAAGTTCGTAAACCGAATTATTGTATAACGCTTTAACTCTGTGAATATAACCATTAAACGAAGTAAACCTGTTTATATAGTCCCATATTTCTTTGGAATTAGTATGAAAAATATGAGGTCCATATTTGTGTATTTCTATTCCAGTTTCAGAATCCTTAAACGAATATGCATTCCCGCCTATAAACTCACGTTTATCAATTACAATGGCTGTATAGCCTGCATCCGCTGCATTACGGGCAAATACAGCACCTGCATAACCGGCACCTATAATAAGGAAATCGGATTTAAAGGAGGGTATTGAATTATTCATAAATTTATAATTTTAACTTTAACCTTCAAAACTAAACCTTATAATTACATTCCATAATAAACAACAAAACTAAAACTATGATTTTTTCCCAACATAAAATCGGGTGTACGTAAATTTTCTTCGTCAGTAATATCGGTATATTTATAGTCGAGTTCTGCAAACAATTCGTGGTAAAACTCATACGATGCCGAAAAACCAATTGAGGTTTCCTTGCGCAAAGCTCCATATAAAAAAGATTCGCCGGGTTGTTTATACTGATTAACAACATTACTAAAACCACCATTTCTTGTATATTCAAAATTGGCGGATAATTCTAAATTGTGTAAAAGCGAATAATCAATTTGAACATAAATTTGGTCGGCATTTTGACCAATATAATGACCCATTAAATAATTTGCATTTTGGTAAGTTTGTGTTGGAATCCAGTTAGAATAGACCCAAGGTAATATTTTTGTGTATTCGGCTGTTAATTTTAAATTATCAAAAATAAATGGATAAAACGAAGAACCAATTGTATAACCAAGTTGATTTCGATCGGACTTTCCTTTTAATAAATTTGTGAGCGAAAACTCATCAATAAATGTGGAAAAATAACTATTTATCCCTTTATATGGACTTCCGGCAATCTCAAAAAAGAATGAACCATTATTGCCGCTATCCCCGCTTCCGAATGAAAACTGATGATCTACAGATCTAAAGAATAAAAAAGGAATAAAATAACCCATATAAAAACTTCTATCACTATAAATCATAGTTTCACCCAAAGTAATAGATAATTCGGGAATTGGAATTATTTGTATTGCATGCATAGCATAATATTTTTCTTTTTCTGATTTACGTGGCATTAATTCCGTTTGATATATTCTGCCGGAGTCTGTAACACCCGAAATTAACCAGCCGTGCATATAATAAAATTTTAACCAATTTACCGGTGATAATTTAAGATATACTGAAGGGAAAGAAGGAGTTTTAGATGACAACACAAGCTGCCCGCTTTTGCCCTGTCCCATTGTAAATTTTTCTTTGGTAAAACCAAATGTTAAGTAACTATTATTAAATAATAACGAACCGTTTGTTTCGCTAAACTCGAAAGTATCATTTTCATGTTTAGAATATATTCTTCCGGTGGAGTTTTGGTAGGTTAATTTATGTTCGTAATTTTTTGCTTTAATAGAATTTTCGGTAAAATCCATTCTGAAGCCAATATTATTGCCAATAGAACCGAAAGTATTAATCCCCCAAGTAGTGTTGTATTGAGTTTCGTTATAGGCAGACTTAACACCAACACTTATCATTGGCGAAAACTTAATTGCAAAAGTTGAATCTTGATACTGAAAGAACACTTCGTCTTCTTTATTTAACCAGCTGCTTACACCTTCAATAATATTATTACTTAAAAGGCTTTTCTTTTTATCATAATTAAAGTATTTATCCTTAAAATAAAACAGCTTCTCTTTTTCAACTTTACTCAAATTACTTATTTTATTAATTTCAACAAAATTTAATATTTTATATATTTCGGTATCCGTAAGCAGGTTATTATAATCGAGCTGTTGAATTAATCCCTTAACCTGCAAATTGGAAATAAAAGAATATACATCACTATTTTCAGCTTTTGAAATTAATGATTGGGCAAAACATAAATTGCCTGTTAATAAAACAAAGAGTATTATCGGTTTAAGTTCAAGTTTCATAAAATACCTTTTAAATTTAAAAAACCCGTTCAAATATAATAAACGGGCTCAAGATATTAATAATTATTATAACTTATTAATTCGTTTCTTTTATTTTCTTTTGTAATTCAAGAATAATATAATGAAATACTACTGAATGAATACTCTCAACTGTACACATATCATTTAACTGAATATGAAGACTGAACTGATTTATTCTCTTTAATTTTCCACCATCAAAACCAGTTATTCCTAATGTTTTTATATTATTTGAATTAGCCCATTCAACGGCTTTAATAATATTGGGACTATTTCCAGAACCACTAATTGCAATTAATAAATCACCTTCTGAAGCAAACGTCCTTAATTGTTGTTCGAAAATTGTATCATAACCATCATCATTTCCAAGAGCTGTAATAAATGGAGTATTGTCAGTTAAGCTCAATGCTTTAATTCGCTTGTTTAATTCAAATGAATATCTTGTACCTTTAGCCAAATCTTGTGCAAGATGTGATGCGTTTGCTGCAGAACCGCCATTACCTATTACAAAAATCATTTTGTTTTCTAAATATGAATTATATATCAAATTAATTACTTCCAGAATCTCAAAATTATCAACAAGTAATAAGCTTTCCGTAAATTTATTTTTGTATTCATTAAAATCCATATTTTGTCCTTTCAATTATTTTTAGTAATTATTTTTTTCCAATCAATCTTTGCAAGTTCTAATTGTTCGATTGTACCAATATCCATTAAATAATCCTCTGTAATCCAACCAGTCATTTTATTTATTAATTTAGGCAACAAGTCAAAACCAATATCTTGTAATTTAGAATCATTTATGAAATCCATAACTTGGGGATTTGCTATATATACACCAGCATTTGCTAAATTTGATTTTGGTTCAGATGGTTTTTCTTCAAAGTTGACAATAATATTATCCATGTTTAATTTAACAATCCCTTTTTGCTTTGGAATGTCTGTTTTATAAAGTGACATAGTTAATAGTTTATTATTCTGTCGGTGAAAGTTTAGCAAACAAGTAAGATTATAATTTGTTAAATTATCTGCGTAAGCAATAATGAATTCTTTCTCATTTTTAATAAAATCAATATTGCTTTTTAATGTACCTGCACTCCCCAATAACTGTTCTTCATAAAATAGTTTAAATTTAATATTAGTCTTCACAGAATCAAGATAATCAATTACTAAATTGGGTAAATAATGCAAATTTATAAGCACTTCTGTAATATTATGCTTTTCAAACAAATCAATCCACCAACCCAATAACGGTTTTCCACAGATATCAACTAAACATTTTGGAATGTTTTCAGTGATAGGTTTAAGCCTTGTACCTAAACCAGCAGCTAATAAAAAAGCCTTCATTTAACTAACCTTATCCATCAATATTTTAACTACATCTCTAAAATCTTCTGCAAAATAATCACAATTATTTTCACATTCCAACAATTCAGATTCATTCATTTTTTTTAGTGAATGTTTTAGAAATATTGTTTTCACATTTGAATTTTTCCCTGCTTGTATATCCTGAATACGATCTCCGACTAAAAATGATTTTGATAAGTCTATATTATGTTTTTTTTGGGCTTTAATTATCATTAAGGGTGAAGGTTTTCTACAATTGCATTTTTCTAATGGGCTAAATTCTGGATGATATGGACAATAAAAAAAATCATCAATTCTGGTACCTGCATCTATTAAAAATTGATTTATTTTATTATTAACTTCTTTAACTTGATTATGAGTGATTAATCCCCGCGCAATACCAGCTTGATTACTTATAACAATAGTTTTGTAACCCAAAATTTCTCGTATAATTTTTATCGAATCAACAACATAGGGATAAAGAATAACATTTTCAGAATCTCCGAGGTGCCCAGGATCATAATTTAATGTATCATCCCTATCTAAAAATAGTGCTTTTACCATTATTTATTTACTGACCTAACAACATTTAACTGTTTCATGGTTTTTTCTGCATATTCAAGAATATCATCAATATCAGTTTGAGCCATTAGATATTCAAAATATTCACAGACCGAATCTTCAGCTGTGTATTTTGGAAACCACCCTAATTCTTTTATTTTCGAAATATCCGACAATGTGTGACGTGTATCACCAAGCCTAAATTCACCGGGTATTTTAGGTAAAATATATTCTTTATTATGAATTTTAGCAACTATTTTTGCAAATTCAGAAACAGTATATGCTCTTCCGCTTCCAACACAAAATACTTGATTATCGGCTCGATTATCTTGCAAAACCAAAACATTTGCATCAACCACATCATGAATGTTTACAAAATCTCGTAATTGCTTACCATCTTCATAAAGAACAGGTGCTTTATCAAAGAAATAACTTAAGTTAAATATTCTACATGCGCCGCTGTATGCGTTATAAAAAGATTGACGTGGGCCTTGTACTATAGAATATCTTAAAGCAATTGAAGGAATTCCATACCGTTTTCCAAATTGCATTGCTGTTAACTCTTGAGAGTACTTTGATATTGCATACGCATTAGGTGGATTAGCATGAGTTTCGGGTGTCCACATTATTTCTAAAAGATCACCATTTTCATCATAAAAGTCCCAAATTCCCTTTTCCAAATTCTCTACCGATCGTTGCTCCGGGACAAAAATTGTTCCGTCTCTCTTTTTATATAAACTTTCACCATGAACAAACTGAGACGAAGCAACAACAACTTTTTTGATTGGTAATTTATTTTCAACAATCAATTCATATATTAAAGCAGTTGATACAGAATTTACATGATAAAATGTAGAGAAATCGGGCAAATAATCTTGATAAGCTGCTAAATGATAAATATATTCAACATCTTTTAATGCATAATTTAATACTTCACGATTTCTAACATCTCCAAATACAAATTCAGCTTTCTTATTCAAATATTGTGGTATTCCTTTTAAGTGGACTGGTTTTTGAAGATTGTCAAGGATCCTCACATCATAACCTATACTTATTAATTTGTCAACTGTATGTGATCCTATAAAACCTGCACCGCCGGTAACAAGAACTAACGACATTTATTCTCCTATTTCCAATAATCATGTCTATAATCAAAAATAATTTTACTTCCAAATGGTTCAAACATAAACGGCATCTCTCTATATTCACTCATCGCTTCCCTTAATACATCCTGTTTATCTCTTGTACAATATGTTAATAAAAAACCACCACCACCTGCACCTGCAATTTTCCCGCCTATTGCACCACCCATAATCGATTGGTTATACATTTTTTCGATATCAGGATTTGTAATATTAGATGCTAAATTCTTTTTTAATTGCCAATTTTCTGAAAGCAAAACACCTATTTTATTAATTTCATCATTATTTATTGCTTTTACTGCTTCATATGCTAAATCTTTGATTTTATGATGATAAGCAATATTACTATTTATTTTTTCTTTTTGTTCAGTTAACACACTTATGGATTTTCTTGTAATATTTGTGAAGAATAATAACAAATTAGAAGCTAATCTTCTTTTTAAAGAATTTGATACCTCAATTTTTTCTCTGGTAACTGTTTCATCTTTATTAAATCTAAAAGTTGACAACCCACCATAAGAAGCAATATACTGGTCTTGTTTACCAATTGGCTTTTTTAATATATCAATTTCAATCTTTGAAGCTTCAATTGCAAGTGTTTCGGCCGTAACTCTTTCGCCCATATAATTATAAAAAGCATTTAATAATCCAACAGTTAAACTACTTGATGAACCAAGACCAGACCCCTGTGAAGGGATATCTGCTAACATTGTTATTTCAACACCGGCATGCATTCCGCACAACTTAGCTGCTTCACGAACTAATTCATGTTCTAATTCATCAAAACTTTTAACAATTTCTTTCTTTGTATAATTTACATAAATCAAATCATCAAATCTTTGTTTAACAATTACATAAACATATTTATCAATTGCCGTACTTAATACAAAACCTTCATGTTTGGAATAATAATCATAAAAGTCTGTTCCACCACCGCTAATACTAATACGAAGAGGTGTTTGCGAAATAATCATATATCAATCTCTTTTTTATTTATTTTGCACCTTTTCCAGTTAACACAACAGGAATTGTTTTTAATAATATTTTAAGATCCAATAAAAGCGACCAATTATCAATATACTCTAAATCTAATTTAGCCCATTCATCAAAACTTTTTATATCATTTCTGCCAGATATTTGCCATAAACATGTCAAACCCGGTTTAACACTTAACTTCCTTCTATGCCATAAATCAAATTCTTTAAACTCATACTGCAATGGTGGACGAGGCCCCACAAGACTCAAATCGCCAATAAATACACTAAACAACTGCGGTAATTCATCAATACTATATTTACGTAAAAAATGTCCAATAGGTAATATTCGCGGATCGTTGGTCATTTTGAACATAGGGCCAGTCATTTCATTAGTAGCCATTAGTTGTTTTTTTAATTCATCTGCGTTTTTTACCATTGTACGAAATTTCCAACTTGTGAATGGTTTTCTATTTTGACCAACGACCTTCCACTGATAAAATATTGGAAATCCATCTTGAATAAATATTAAAAAAGAAATAATAAAAAATATTGGCAGTAGTATCAACAATGCAACTCCTGAAGCAATCATATCTATCATTCTTTTGATTAATAATGCAAATTCATTTTGACGAGTAAAATAAAAACTTATTATATTTAGACCAAAGACATTATCTAATGATACTTTTTTAGTCAAATGTCCAAAAAAATCAGAATTTAATCTTACCTGTGCACCAATTTTTTCACAAGCCTCTAAAATATTTCTTATATGGTCAAACCTTTTTGTAGAAATGGTAATAATCACTTCTTCAGGATTATATTCTTTTAATACTTTTTCAATATTATCGTAAATATCGAGAACATTAATGTCATAAAATTTTTCACCAACTTTTTCTTCATCTCCTGTTAATAGACCAATAATATCTAAACCCCATTTAAAGTTACCGGTTACTTTTTCAATAAATTGTTTTGCTCTTGAACCTGTACCAATTAATAATACACGTTTACGATTATATCCTCTTTTTCTTAAAAGACCAGCAAAAAAGTATACAAAAGCTTTTTGGAAACAGAATAAAACAGTATTTATAACAAAAGCGATCAATACAAATGAGCGTGCTAAGGTAAAATCACCAAAGAAATAGGATATTGAAATCATCATAAGCATGATGTAAGTATTTACTCTAATTATTAGTCCAATCTCAGTAATTAGTGATGTAAATCTCTGATAAGAATAGGCCATATTTTGATTATTTAGAAAAACGAATAATAAACTAAATAAAATCAACTCTAAATAATGAAAATTATGAATCTCAAAAGGTCGTGTTATCTTAATATAGCCAAGACTATAAATTAATTCCCAACAGAAGTATGCAAGTAAATAACCTGCAAATGGAGTTAGAAAGTCTAATATTTGAGCAACTCTTCTATGAAATAATGAACGCCAAATCATTTTTTACCAAAAATATATTTTATAAATATAAATATGAAAAAAGTATTAATTATTAAGTATCTCTTAAATTTTTTAGGATCTTGGAAAGATCTAAATAACCACTCCAAACCATATTTTGTCCACTTAGGAGCAGGTTTTTCTAAACCGGCAATAACATTAAAACTACCACCAACACCAATACATATATTTGTTTTTAGATTATCCAAATTTTTCATAATAAAAAATTCCTGCTTAGGAGAACCTATACCAACAAAAAGATAATTAGGCCTTAGATTGCCAATAGTATTTACAATTTCTTGCTCTTCATCAGGAGAAAAATAACCATTATTGTAACCTTTAACAATTATGTTAGGATACTTTATTTTAATTTTATTTATTAGTATTTCCAAATTATTTTGCGAAGCACCTAAAAAAAACACCGAACTTCTACTCATTTCTGCTAAATCTAACAAATTTTCCATAACATGAATTCCACCTATATTTCGTTCTTTAAGTGGTTTTTTTAACCAACTCATCCCAATATTAACCGCATTTTCAGGCAAAATTATTTTTGCGTTTAACATAAATTCATTTAACAACGAATACTTATTTGATAAATACATCTTATTTGCATTTTGTACAGCAATATAATTATAAGAGTTTTCTTTAATACAATTTAAACAGATATTTTCAATATCTAAAATTGAAACGTTATCAACTGGGTATCCAATAAATTCTGTTCTATATAAATTCATAATTGCATTTAGCCTAATTAAGATAAAAATTAATAATCAGTTCAATCTTGATCCAATAAATTTAGCAGGAACGCCTCCAACAATAGAATATTGTTCAACATTTTTTGTAACGACTGAACCGGCTCCTATTATCGAGCCCTTTCCAAGCTTAAGCCCAGCAAATACAATTGCGTTGGCTCCAATCCAAACATCATCCTCAATAACAATTAATCCTCGGTCTTCCTCACCTTGTAAAATCATTGGAATATCAGTTCGTTTATAATTATGTACATTACCCCCTAATAGTTGAACGTTTGGAGCAATCATTACATAGTTCCCAATACTAACATTTATCAATTTTACATTTTCATTAATTTGACAAAATGAACCTATTATAATGTTTCTTCCATTTCCAATATAAATATTGGGTTGTATTTTATTTTTTTTCCCTATTGTTATTATTTTTTTAAGAATTAAAACCCTTAATAAATTAAAATATTTACCTAATGGGAAAAAAGAAGAAGGTAAATGCTTAACCCCCAAATAATAGATTAATAAAACAAAGGCTCTAATCATTATATTCAAGTAATAAATTACAATAAGCTAACAAAAATGGAGAAACACACCATCTGAGATAAAATTGAAAATTACTAAACAATATAGTTTTTTGATATATAAATTGCTTGTTATTCTTTAAAAGTTTTTTTTCTATTTTATCAACCATATCCATAATTGATAATTTTGAATCGAAATTTAATGAATTCAAATAACAACGCGTTTGAATAGCTTGGGAACAGTTTTGCGAATCTATCGGATATTTTTTTCTGGGGAAAAGCAAAGGAAAATTATCATTTAATAAATTACCAATATAATATTCCCCGCCTTTTTTTATTGCTTTTAGTACTTCCTCATTTTTTGTTACATTGTAACATTCAATTAAACCTTCTAAAATATATCCTGTGTGGTAACCGTCTATCCATTTGCCTTTTTTCCCAGATGAATAATACCAAGAACCGTTTTCGTTTTGAGAACTTATAATAAAATTAACTATTTTTTGTGCTATAGTAGCTACTTTGTTGCAGTTATAAACAGCTGAATAATTAATCAAATATTTAACAGCTAAAGAATTTACATTGTATATTGCCTCGTTTAAGCCGACATAATATCTCAAAAAACATTTATCAGAGTCGATTTCAATAACACCCAAATCCTTAAATATTAATTCATTGATTCGGTCAAAATAATCTTGCTTTATATAATTATAAGTATTTGTTTTAATTAATGCATAGGCACAATTAACAGTTGTGAACAAATTTGGCATATTTGCATTTTTAACATATCGAGAGGAATAAGGGAATTTTAACCCCCATCCTAAATGATTATTTTCTAGAATTGTATTTTCAGATATCAACATCTCAACATATTTTTTAATATTGTATTGTAAATTATTCTTCTTGTTATTATTTAAAATGAATAACGATTGTATTAAATCAGCAAGAACTTTCGGATCATTTTTAGTTTTTTTAATACCAAAAATTATTCTTATATTAATTGGAGAAATATTATTAATCTTAATAAATAATCTAGAAATTAAATTGAATTTATTAAATAAATATGTGCTTGAAATTGGAGATTTTAATGCATCAAACGGATCGTATGAACTAATATTAGAATCTATAATAGAATTATATAACATTTCTACTACTATTTTGATATGTTTGCTATAATTATCCATTTAAATTCTTTTTTTATTTAAAATAAAATACAAATTCTCTAATTTTTTTGCAACTTTAGATGCTAAAAAATGTTCAGTTGCATAAACATTATTTAATTCACTCATCATCTTTATTTTACTTTCATTATTAAATAAGTCCTGAATAATTTTTGCGTACTCAGCGGCATCTTTACTTTGTACCAGATATCCCATTTTCCCATTCTCAAAAAAATCGATAACACCACCTACTGCTCTTGTTATTACCGGCAATCCAAAAGCCATTGCCTCTAAAACTGAAGTTGGCATTCCTTCTCCATGAAAGGTTGGGAATAAGTATATTGAGCAATTATTAAATACATTTATTAAATCCTGTCCATTCAACTGGCCGGTAAAATGTACATTAGTAATTTCTCTATCTTTAACTAATTGCATTGCTTCATCTTTATAAGATCCAGTACCAACAATAAAAAGATGAGCATGGGGGAATTTTTTAATAATTAATTCAAATGTATTAATTGATATTTCAATTCCCTTTGCTTTTTCAATTCTTGATAGGACTAAAATATTTTGATTATATTTTTTTAGAGAAATAGAAAAGCTTTTTACTAAATCATCATCTACCTTTGTTGTTGATAATTCAATGGTTGATTTTATTCCCCAACTTTCCAATTTCGTTTTAAATTCAGATGATAAAACACAAATAATGTCTGCCAGGTTAAAAATCTTTTTTATTAAAAATACATACCTTTTGTCTATCTTGGTTTGAAACTTTACATCCCATCCATGAATAAAAAAAACTGTTTTACACTTAAAATATTTGCATATAATTAAAAATATTGAATCCCTTATTACTGCAAAAGTATCCAATGAAGGATTAAGATGAATAACATTATAATTGTTTGTGCTGATTTTTTTTATAAATTCATAATAATTTTTTATTACATGAAAAATCATCGAAAAATAATTATTATTTCTATGATTTCCAACAAAAAAAAAGTCAATATCAACCGAAAATTTATTAGCTAACCCTTTAAAGTGGTTTGCCACTCCTCCAATTCTATTAAATTCCGGGGTTAATATTAATACTTTCATGTTTATTTTATGTGGTTATTATGTTTATTTAATTATTCATTTAATTATTTAAACCATATTTAGGATAGAATTTAAATAATTTGAATAATCATCACAAATATTTTTCCAATGATAGACTATATTACCATCTTTTATAGATTTTGAATTCCATTTTTTATAATTTTGAATAATCTCGTACAACCCATCTGCAAAAGACTCTGGAGTATCTTTAATTAAAACACCAAATTCATCTTTTACAAATGGTATGGTAGCTATTGTTTTTGTAGCAATTACAGGCATTCCAGATAAATAATATTCAAATATTTTTGTTGGCGGCTGATTTGAAAAATAAGAAGTCATTGGCACATAAGAGATTCCGATATTAACTTTTTCAAAATAAGAATAGAGATTTGCATAAGGAATCATTCCATACATGCTAATTTTTGTGGACAAATTCAATTTAATTATTTCATCTTGCATCAACTGAAATTCCGGTCCATCTCCTATAATATCATAATTTAATTCAATATCCAAATTGTATTTTTCATAAAATATTTTTATACCTCTTATGGTATCTATTATTTTTCTATTATATAACGTCCCAACATATATTAGTGAATATGAACCAAATTGTCTGTCTTTATAATTTATTTCCTCAGCACCAAGAGGTATAATTTTAATTTTATTTGATTTTCCAAACACTTTACATGCCAATTCTACATTAATTGTCGAAATATGAGTAAAAAACAAAGCTTCCAAACGAACAAGGTTGTCAAATATTTTCCGCTTTAATACATTAGCATCAACAGAGGCAGAACGTAAATCAAAAAGAATCTTTCCGCTAAATAATAGCTTTAGCACAGTACACCCAATAAAGTACTTAAAAACTAACAAATCTACTTTTTGAGTGGAAAGTATTTTCTTTATTAAACTGACAAAATTAAAATAGCCGGCTGATGAATAAAAAACTTGTACATCTTCAACCACAATCTTTTTTTTATTTTCATCTACACATACAAAAATAAATGAATATTTTTCCTTCAAATATTTACAATACATCAAGTAATCTGTAATATAACCAAATTGATTTTTTGTAAAAATAAGAACTGTTTTCATTGATTTTAATTTTTTAAAAGACAAAACATAAAATTTTACGACTCACTTTTACAATATTTATTTTTATTTAATAAATAGTTGTTAAAAATTAAAATGATCATTACGAAATTTGCGTTTCCTGTCCACCATATACCTGAATAAATGGAATTTACAAAAAACAAATAAATGGCGAGGAGTTTAAATATTTTCCCATCTGTTAAATTACCAAGTGATGTCATAGGTAATTTATATGTCAAATAAAACGAGTAAATATAAAGTAAAAAGCCCAGAATACCCAGTTCAGCAACAACTGAAGAAAATCCACTTCTGCCCAAGTAACTTAATTTTTTACCCTGATTAACTGTATTAACGTCAAAAAAATCAGAGCCAGAATAAGTTGAACCTAAACCAAAACCATTCAAGATTTTATTCGAATTTACAAGTTCATTTATCGTATAGGCTGGAATATCTAATCTACCAACTACATCACCACTAACAATTCCTGTACTATAAGATTGTATTGCACTCAAATCTCGGAAATTACTAAATCTATTGTCTTTATAAAAATTTATTCCAATATAAAATAATACTATTAAAAACACAAACATAATCGGTAAATATTTCACACTTCGTATATTTATTCTATTAAGAATTATTGAAATAAATAAAAATAAAGGTAAAATAACTATGCTCGCTATTGAAGATCCAAAAAAAACAGTCAATGATAAAAATAAAATAATAATTACTTTCTTCAAGTTGAATAACCTATTTAAATACCAATGGTTAAACAATAATAGTATTATTACCCCTTGGAAAATGCTTAATTGATTTGTTTGAAAAGGACCAAATGTACCAGCGTTTTGATCTCCCGCAACGCCAGTAAAGAAATATTGCACAAATGAGACTATTACCTCTATATAAGCCAATCTAATAAAGAACTTAATTACTTTACGCAATTGTAAATAAGTTATATTAGAATTTAACAAGGCAATGTATAAAAAAAATAAATAAAACTTGCTCTTCATACTCAGTAATATAATAAGTATATCATTTTGATATACAGAACTAATAAATGCATAAATCATTATAAAAATAAACAATATTGATAAACGATCAAGCTTTATTTGTTGTCTATATAACATTCGCTTAGAAATAGTAATAACGCAAAAAATCACTAGAAAAATTTCCGAAAACCTGCTAAAAGAAACATCAAGAAACTTACTTTGCAGAACAAGACCACTAAATACAAAATTATATATTATAAAAAATAATAACATATAAATATCTTTATTTACAAATAATAGAACAACTATAAACAATAATGAAATAATAATAATTGACATAAAATAATCATTCCAAGAAAATAAAAACTTAGACTAAAAGATAGCTTGTGAATTAATATTGTAAATAATCTTTGTAAAATCAGAGATACTGTGATTTGTTTGAATTGTATTTCTTCCTTCTTTCCCTATTTCAAACATAGACTTCGGATTATTGACCAGATATTTGACCGCATCTGCAAAACATTCTGGTGAACAATCTTCTGTCATAAAACAATCTTTCTTATGTGTAAACCAGAGTTCAAGATTTTCAGATTTTCGAACAATAACGGGCAATTCATAAATCATGGCTTCCATCATAGCCTGAGAAACAGCAGGTTCGTAACATGTAGGGAAAATATAAATATCAAAGAATAGTAAATACTTTGATAATTCACTTTGATGATTAATTATTTGTATTTGAGCACCTAAATTATATTGTATAATTAATTTTTCAATTGTATTTTTAAGGTACCCATCCCCAATCATATAAAGTCTATAAAGTGGATTATTAAGAATTTTCATCATCTCTATTAATGCTATGGGATTCTTAAGACTATGTAACTTACCTGTAAACCCAATATTAATAAAATTTTCTTTTTTTATTATTAATTCCCTATGTAGTGAATCTAAATTGATAGACGAAAATGCAGGATTTGCAATTGTTATAAATTTAGAATCTGTTATTTTCAGCAAACTTTTCATTGGAAATCTAATCGATTTTGAGACGAACTTATATGCCAATTTTGATGCGATTTTTACTAAAATAAAATGAATTGGTTTTGTCTTCTTTAATTCAAAAATATCACTTGTACACATTATTAGGATAACCGGTTTCTGAATTAATTTCCCAGCTAATACACTAATGAAAAAAAATGCATTATACCCAATCACATTAATCACATCTGGTTTTAGTTTAATTAATTGGTATAATAGTATAAAAAAATTCACAAAGTATTCAAATAATTCAGAAAATCTATGATACTTAAATTCAACAAAACATCTTTTGAGGATATAATTTCCACTACGAGAAGCTGATTTAGATTGTCGACCCACATATTTGGTTAACACATAGCTTTTTATATTAAATTGATCGAATAAATCTTCTGCATAAAGTCTGGCGTTTTTTTCTGCACCAGATTCACGAGGATAAAAATACTCAGAAATGATGATTGTATTCATTATATTTATTTTTTACTTTTTTATAAATGAAAAAAATAATTAATAGGCCACCGAGGGCTTGAATAGCCACAGTAGAATATGCAACCCCAATCAATCCAAAATATGAAAAGCTTACAATATTAAAAATAAAAGTAAGTAATGCCATCACAGAATAAATATAAAGCAAAATATTTTCATTATATGTTGATTGTGCAACTAAATTAAATGGTAAAACAGTCGAGGAAATTAAAAGATAATAAATTAATACTTTTAGAATTGATAAAGAATTTTTATATTGTTCCCCAAAGAATTTTACTATTATATAAATAAAAAAATCAGAGAAAAGATAAGTGGCAATGAAACCAGATATAAAATACACAATTGTAAATTTTAATAACTTGTTTGGATTTCGCTTTGGCGATTTAAATTCTACAATAAAAACTGGCAAAAAGCCTATTGAAAGAATACCAATTAATACAACCCCTTGTTCAATTATCTTTTGAGCAAGGCTATAAATGCCAACATTAAAATCATTTGTTAACATTGAAAGAGTAATTATATTAATTTTTGTTCCAATAACGCTAATAATACCAATAAAAGTAAAAACCATTGTCTGCTTAATAATTTCTTTGTTAAATATAGGTTTATTAATCTTAAAATAACTAATATACTTTTTTGCTGCGATTTCATTTAGTACATAAATGATACAATCACTAAACGTAAGTGCAAATATAATAAAAACTACACCCACATGACTAATTGCAAAACTAATTGCTAATGAATAAAATATTGTCTTGCTTAAAATATTAACTAGAGCTAAATATTTATAATCTTCATAAATAATAAATATACTATTTCTATACCTATATAAACCAGTTATTCCTACATCAATTGCAGCTAAAAATATGAACAATCTTATTGTGTTCGAATATGGTAAAATAAATGAAAAAAACACAGTAAGAAGAAATCCTATCAGAATAAAAAAAAGCTTCAGTCCACTAGTTTGAGTAAAGAGTGCTTCAACATTGTTTTTACTAATGCATCCTTCACGAACTATCACTTTATTAAGTCCAACAGATGAAAAAATTTCAAAAAGACTGGCAAAAGTTAAAGCAATAGAATATTGACCATAGCTTGCAGCACCTAAATATTTCGGTATAAACAAAAAACTAATAGCAGTAATTAATTGAACATAAATAGTACTTAAAGATAAAATAGATGAATTACGCAAGCCTCTAAATATTGCTGTTTTTTTTAATGTAGAAATTGAAAATTTTAAATTAAACATATTTTTCGTGAGCAATCTTACAATAGTTTATCAGATTGGAAATTACTATTTCGTCATCAAATAAATTTTTAGCAATTTCTCTAATATTTTTATATGCATGTCTATGTTCAATAATAGATCTAATAGCAATTGTATAATTAGGTATTCCCATTGACCCGATGTTTGGGATTTGTGAAGGATTAGGAAAATGAATTAAATTATTAGAAACAACTGGGACATTGTAAGCCATAGCTTCAATTGGTGCTGTACCAATCCCACCCAAATTCATAACTTTTCCACCTTGAGGTGTGGGTAACACATAAATATCAGCAATATTTAACATTGCACAAACTTTTTCTTTATTGGTGCGAGTCGATATTATATCAGCGTTTTCCAAAACAATATCATATAGTTCATCACTTTTTTCCCCACCAATACAGATAAGCTTTATAGGATAAATTTGTTTTAGTTCTTTAACGGCTTCAATAAGTAAATCAACCCCTTTTGCTCGATAAAATTTCCCAATGTAAAGTATTTTTATCTCAGAGCTAGATGGAGCAGTATCACTCTTTACAAATTCATTAAAACAAATACCCCCTTTAAATAATTCAACATTTATATGCGGGTAGCACTTTCTAATGTAATCTCTCTCAATAACACTACCCGCTAAATAAAAATCAATTTTGGACATTGAATATTTTTCCAATATGCTCAAAATTGAGTTTCTTATATTTTTACCCAAATACTTTTTCGCCAAACTAGGAATGCCCTCGCCATGAGTTTGAACAACGTAAGGTCTAGAATTAAACAAATGATTACAATACATGCTCATAAAAGTGAAAGGCCGATGATTAATAATAACACCAGCTTGATCGAATTGTTGAATATCCCGATAAAGCGAAACAGAAAAGACATCGACATCATTATAATGCAATTTTCCTTTTAGAGTGGGATGCAAGACATTATTAATCCCATTTTTATTAATAATTATCTTTTTTTTGATATTTGGATGAAGAAAATGATTTTCGATTATAATTAATGGATAATATTTCAAAATTTTGATACTGAATTCATAAGCCCAACCAGCTGTAAAAAACTTTTCTAAATCATCATCGGCATTTATTGGGCAAACTGGATTTATTTGATAAATTTTCATCATTTTAGTGATTTCATCTTTTTTGCAGGTACACCCACGTAAATTGAATTATTTTCGCAGTTTTTATTAACTAAGGATTGTGCGCCTATTATAGTATTATTTCCGATGTCAACACCATATGTTACAACAACACCAGCCCCTATCCACACATCATTTCCAATTTGGGTAAATTTGGATTCAATTCCCATTTTTCGGAAACTAATGCCGTTTTCTGAATATAAGTGAGTAGAAGACATCATGCTAAACTTATGAGCTATTGATGTGTTTGATCCAATTTTAATTCCTCCCTTACACTCCAAAACTGAGAATTCATGTAAAGTAGAATTATCTCCAATACTAAGTCGAGTCGGGAAATATATATAAAGACCAGGATGGAATTTGACATTTTCACCAACAAATTCACATATATTTTTATAAAGACCATATCTCAAAGAAAGACCGAAATTTCCATCCCAATATCGAAATACACTAAGAAAAGCTAAAGAAATTCCACAGGGCATAACTTTAAATATATTAGTAATTATTTTACAAACTGTAAAATTTGAATTCCAAGGCTTCTTCATTTTCATCCCAGATAATTTCTCATCTCTTGAATTGTTTCTTCTAATTTAAGCGCGAAATCTGTTTCAAACTGAAAGCCAAGATTTTTAATCTTTGCATTTGAAACATCAAATACTTTAATATCACCAATGAGCCAATCTTCATAAACTGCATTTAGGTGGTCATGATTAAACGTCTTTGCCATGAGGTCATATAATTGATTAATTGTCACATTGATACCGGAAGCACAATTATACACTTGCCCAATCGCTCTATCATCAATTGCTAAAAGAATGTTTGCTTTAACAATATCCTTAACATATGTAAAACTACGCTGCTGGGTTCCATCACCAAATATTTTTGAAGGCTTTTGATTTATCATATTTTTAATAAATATTGAAACAACGCCACCAAATTCATTAGACTCTTGTCGCGGTCCATACACATGAAAATATCTTAACACTGAAGCATTGAGTCCAAATAATTTATGAAACAACATTACATATTTTTCACCTGCAAGCTTGCTGACACCATAATATGAACACGGGTCTAATGGATGATTTTCGTCTTGGGGAAAATATTTTGCTTCGCCATATACTGAGCCAGTCGAAGCTTGAACAAATTTTTTAATTTTATATTTAATTGCCAATTCAAGTAAATTAAAAGTTCCCTTTGCATTGACCTCTAAATCCCTACGTGGATTTACTAAACAAATATTTTTTTTTGAAGCAGCATTATGAAATATTACATCAACACCCGGAAAACATTTTTCTAAACTTTCATAATCTGTTATATCACAATTTATTGCACTAAAATTAGGATATCCGATTAAAAATTCTAAGTTTTTTTTCTTCCCTGCGGAATAATCATCGATGGAAATGACTTCTAAGCCATTTTTTACCAGTTCCTCACAAATATGTGATCCAATAAATCCGGCACCTCCTGTTACAATTACTTTAGAGTACTTTTCTTTGAACTGTAATAATAAATTCTCCATTTTTTACCTTGTCGTTTTTGATTCAATTATGTTTTAAAATATTTACAAATTATTTTTTAATAATTTAACATTCATTTAAGCATTATAAACAATCTATATGATATATGAGTAAAAATCAAAACAATATTACATTATTTTGATTTTTATTTTTTCTAAATGAAATGATTTAACACTATAATATTTCATACATAGAATAGTCAATAAATATTATAAGATTAAGAAAACATTAACCCATAAAATTGTTTTTACCATAAAAAAAAAGTCATTTCCACTACACTCAAGTAATAATTTTTAACTTTATTAATATACTTCGAATTTGTAATTCAAACAATTTCTTTTATTTTTGCAAAAAAAGTATTAAGTTGAATTTTATTATTTATCCGAGATATTCTATTAAATTTATATAAGATACTATTAATTGAAAAATTACTTGAATATTTTTTGTAATTTTGGGATAACTAAATTATGTAATTATTATTTTTCATTTACTATTAGTGCTGATTTTGTTCTAAAATTGAGATAGCTGACTAAATAAACATTTTTACGAAATTACATAATTATTTATATTTTAGACAACTCCACCGCTCTAGCAGCTGCACTTAAAATTGCAGTTTGGATAGTCTCATCCAAATTGTTATAATTAAATACTTTTAACGCGGCTTCTGTCGTGCCACCTTTTGATGCAACTTTTTTAATAAGTTCAGGCAACTCTAAGTTTGAGCTGTTAAAAACATGATAACTGCCCATCATAGTATCTTTCACCAATAATGCTGCTAATCCCTCATCCAAACCCATTTTAATTCCGGCTTCAATCATAGCACTAATAAAATAATAAAAATATGCGGGTCCGCTTCCACTAAGTGCTGTAACACCATCAATTAAATCTTCGTTATCCAATAGAACTACTCTACCAGTAGTGCTTAAAAGATTTTCAACGGTAGAAATTTGATGAATATTTACCATTTTATGAGGGACAAAACAAGTAATACCCATTCCAAATTGAGATGGCATATTAGGCATTGCTCTTACTATAATATTATGCTTAAATTCAGCACTTAAACGCTCTAACTTAATACCTGCCAAAATGGATATCACTAATGTATCTTTTTCAATTCTGCAGGAAAGATTTTGCGATATACTTGTTAGATCTTGAGGTTTTATAGATAAAATGATAACATCGGAACTTAAAACTTCATCAGTAATATTATCAACAATGTTGGTAAAACCGAAGGATTTAATTCTTTTTATACCCTCTTCATTTTTAGCTACTAAGGTTAAATCACGTCCAACAACTTTATTATAGTTTAAAAATGATTTAGCATAAGTAAGCCCCATGTTTCCACAACCAATTATTGCCACTTTCATACTAAAAACTAATTTTATGTTTCACAAACAATTTCAGATATAGCTCCGCCAAGTAACTCACAATCATCAATATAATCTAAGATATATTTCCAAAACTTAGATTATAAATCTACAATTTTTTTAACTTATAAACAAAAACAAAATTGAGAATAAATCACTTATTAAGGTGTTGTGATTGAAATCACAATGTAACAATTTGCTTAATTGAATTGGAGAAGTTTAACTTTACTTATAGATATGATACAATATCAAAGTAACTATACCCATTGATCAAATTAATAAGGGACACAACAATGTCCCTTATTAATTAAAAAACTGTATAAAATCAATTCTATTTTAGAAATTCTTTGATGGTTTCAACAACATATCTAATTTGTTCTTCACTTAACTCAGGATAAATAGGTAAAGCTAAAGATTGATTTGCCGCAAAATTTGCATTTAAAAATTTTAGTGTATTGTATAATGGATTATCCAACAAATATTCAAAACATTCTTGTTTATGGAAAGGAACAGGATAATAAATTTCTGATCCAATTCCTTTTTCTCTCAAATGTTTAATTAATTCATCGCGTTTTTCAACACGTATAACGTATTGATTATAAATATGATAATTTTTTAATACAACTTCATCTGTACCAGTTTTTCCTTTATAAATAGCTTTTGGTAATAAAACTTTATTATTTTCGTCTAAAGCTAACTTACCTTCGCATTCAGCTAATCCAGCTTCAATCAACAAGTTTGAATAAAGTTCAGCATTAACTCTTCTTTTTGCACTCCAACTATCCAAAAGAGGTAATTTTACACTTAATACGGCAGCTTGGATTGCATCCAATCTAAAGTTACCACCAATAATTTTATGATAATATTTTGGTTTGCCACCATGAACGCGTAATATTTTTAATTTTTCACCAAGTGCTTCATCCATTGTAGTTACTATACCGCCGTCTCCAAAACCACCTAAATTTTTACTTGGGAAAAACGAAAAACATCCAATATCGCCAATTGTACCAACATATCTGCCATCTTCATATTGAACACCTATAGCCTGTGCTCCGTCTTCAATTACGCGTAAATTATGTTTTTTTGCAATTTCCATAATTGGCCCCATATCGGCACTTTGTCCATACAAATGAACAGGAACAATAGCTTTAGTTTTTTCTGTAATAGCTAATTCTATTTGTGCAGGATCAATATTAAATGTTGTCGGATCAGAATCAACAAATACTGGAATTGCATTTAGTCTGGCAATAACGCCTGCAGTAGCAAAAAACGAATAGGTGGGGACAATAACTTCATCGCCGGGTTTAATATCAATAGCCATTAAAGCTATTAATAGCGCATCGGTACCGGAAGAAACACCAATTGCTTTTTTAGCCCCGGTATATTTACATATATCTGCTTCAAGTTTTTCAACATCAGGGCCTAATATAAAATATTGTGATTCAGCAATTCTAATTAATGCTTCATCAATATCTTTTTTAATTGTTTTGTATTGTGCTTTTAAATCTAATAATGGAACGTTCATAATCTTCTCTACGGTTAAATGTTAAAGTTTAAGTGTTAAATGTATTCTGAATTGTATATTTTAATTAATTAAGTTAAGCATCAAGGTAAAAATAAAATTATTTGTCTTTATCCAAATTTTTATGAGATGTTTTAACAATAGCCGTTAAAATTCTAATAATCTCATCAATTAATATCAAATGCTTAGAATAGTCGAAATTAATAATTTCACTTTTATTCAATAATTTTAACCAATACCTTGTTTCTCTTGCTTCTTTTGAAGCAATGGACATTTTCGCAAAAAAATTTCTTTTCGTTTGAGCAGCTGTTGCTTCTTCAACATTAGCACCAATTGATGTACCGCTTCTTAATAATTGTTTCGAAATAACAAATTCATTATAAGTTTTTAAATTTTTATAAAGTTCAATTATCTCTAAAGCAAAATTAAAACTTTTATCTTGAATTATTCCATTTTCATTATACATAAAGTATGGCAAAATTAAACTTAAAACCTAACTATTAAAACTTATAACTCCACTTCTATTACTTTTGAGTCCACAAATTGATATTTTTTATTTGATTTTTCACAAAAAGCGAAACCATTTTCATCAAATTTTAATTTTTTTCCTGCTTCACTAACCCAACCAACAACTCTTGCAGGATTTCCAACCACAAGAGCAAAATCAGGAATGTTTTTAGTAACTACAGATCCGGCACCAACAAATGCAAAACGCCCTATTGTATGACCGCATACTATAGTTGAGTTAGCACCTAAAGATGCCCCTTCTTTAATAAGAGTTTTTATATAAAACTCTTTTCCAACTTGTGGATATTTACAACGAGGATCTAGTATATTAGTAAAAACCATGGAGGGTCCGCAAAATACATAATCTTCCAATTCAACGCCTTCATATACAGAAACATTATTTTGAATTTTTACAAAATCGCCAATTACAACATCATTAGCAATATTAACGTTTTGACCTAATACACATTTTTTACCAAGTTTTGAACCTTTTTGAACATGAGAGAAGTGCCATACTTTGGTTCCTTCACCAATTTCAACACCATCATCAACAACTGCATGTTCGTTTACATAATAATTTTTTGTTTCCATACTAATTTACCTGTTAATTAATTGATTTTACTGTTTTTTAAATTTTCTGTTGCTTTAACCAATATTTTTAATACTTCAACAGCATGTTTTCCATTTGTTCGTGGATCAGTATTACTGATTACTGAATTATAAAAATGCTTTTGTTCTTCTGCTAATGGCATTTTATTATCCATTTCAATAACTTCATAATTTTGATCAAATTTTTCAAAACCAATTTCGGTTTTCTTAAACCCTTTATTATAAAACTTTAATTTTTCCTCTTTTATTGCATCATCAAAAACAAACATGCCTTTATCACCAATAACAACCAAACGCTGTTCTTTAAAAGGATGTAGCCAGCTAACAAAAATATGAGCTGATATATTATTGGGATATTGGAGATAAGTTAATGTAGTATCTTCAATATTGTTTTGTAAAAAAGAATCACCTTTAGCATATATCGAAACCGGATTGTCGTCAACAAGAAATTGAATTACAGAAATATCATGAGGTGCAAAACTCCAAAGAATATTTTCTTCACTGCGTATCGCGCCAAGATTTAGTCTATTACTATAAATATATTGAAGCTTTCCTAATTTTCCATTTTTCATTTGTTCTTTAATTTCTAAAATTGCAGAATGAAACAGTAAAACATGTCCAACCATTAGTTTTACGTTATTTTCTAATGCCAGTTTATCTAAGTCTTCAGCTTCCTCTAAAAATAAAGTAATTGGTTTTTCGACTAATACATTTTTATTTTTAAGAATACATTCTTTTGCAATTTTATAATGTGTTTCGGCCGGAGTAGCAATTATTATACAACTAATGTCACTATTATTTAATATCTCATTTAAACTGGTTGTAAAATTTATTTCACCTGAAATATTATTGATTTTTAATTTTGTTTCCTCACTTTCATCACACACCCAAATGTTTTGACTTGGGATTAATGTTGTAGCAGTTTTAACATGATTCATTCCCCATCTGCCCGCACCAACAATAGCAATTTTTAAATTATTATAAGCCATATTTTCCTCTTAATTCCTATGCTTTAAAGATTTTATCGGATTTAAAACCATGTTTGTTAAATGCATTTCTAGTATCAACAATTAATTGTGCATTTTCAGCAATTAATTTATAATCAAAATCGTCATGATCAGTACTTAATAATACAACATCATATTTTGCAATATTTTCTTTTGTTAATTCAACTGATTTCATCGAGTACATATATTTTCTGCTTTTAGCCAAAACAGGAATATATGTATCACTATAATCTACATCGGCTCCTTTTTCGCGCAAAATTTCAATAAGTTTTAATGATGGAGATTCACGCATATCATCAATATTCTTTTTATAAGCAGCACCTAATAATAAAACCTTTGAACCATTTAATGTTTTTTTAATTGTATTTAAAAATTCCATTGTTCTTTCAACAACATAATATGGTTGAAAAGTATTTATTTCACCTGCAAGTTCAATAAATTTTGTATTTATTTCATACTCACGAGCTTTCCATGTTAAATAAAACGGATCAATTGGAATACAATGACCGCCAAGACCAGGTCCCGGATAAAAAGCATTAAATCCAAATGGTTTTGTAGCCGCAGCATTAATTACTTCCCAAACATCTATTCCCATTCTATCAAAAACCATTTTCAATTCATTTACCAAAGCAATATTTATTGATCTATAAATATTTTCCAATAACTTTGTTGCTTCAGCGGCTCTTGTAGACGAAACAGGAACTGTATTTATAATTACACCGCTATATAAAGCATCTGCAATTTCTAAACATTTAGGTGTTACTCCACCAACTACTTTTGGTATTGTTGCAGTCGTAAAATTTGGATTATTCGGATCTTCCCTTTCCGGAGAAAATGCCAAATAAAAATCTTCTCCAACTACCAGTTTTTTAGCATCAGCTAAATTTTGAGTAAATGGTGCATTTTCAAATAATGGCAATAATACTTCATCGGTTGTACCGGGATATGTAGATGATTCGAGTACAACAATTTGCCCTTTCCTTAAATACTGAGCGATTTTTTGACCTGAATTTTCTATATAACTGATGTCAGGTTCTCTATGTTCATCCAGGGGAGTAGGTACACAAACAATAATTGCGTCCACTTCAGGTAACCGGCTGAAATCGCTTGTTGCCTCAAATTTTTTCTTATCAACCGAATTTTTAATTCTTTCAGTTTTAATATGTTTTATATAAGTATTCCCACTATTCAAAATTGGAATTTTTGCGTCATCAACATCAAACCCTAAAACAAAAAAATCTTTTTCTGCAAATTCAAGGCCTAATGGCAGACCAACATAACCTAAACCAATTATTCCGATAACAGCATTTTTGTTTGAAAATTTAGATATAAGATCCATTTTTACTCCTTTTTATTCAATAATATTTATTTCTATTAGCCTAAATATTCCTCATTAACTTTATTAATATTTTTAATGAATAATAATAACCGTAAAAAGGAATAATAAAAGTTTTATTTATAATTAAATTAGTTATCAAATTTCAAATTATTTTTCCTCTGTAAAACGTAAAACCACAGAATCATTGTTAAGATTCTTAAACTTACTATTTCCGGATTTCTCATTAAAGAGTTCGGATAACCCTTTAGGTGTTTCATAATCATCTTTTGAACACACTTCACTTCTGTATTTATCAATAAATGAAGAAAAACTTTTTATATTTTTATCTCCATTCAGATTATCACTTTGTTTATTGATACCCAAAGCTTCTTTGAGCATCATTTTTTTCATTTCTTTTTCAATATCTTCTTGATTAGTAGTCTTAAAACTTGCTTTAGCCATGTTATCTTGGAATCGTTTGGCATCAGCATCTTCTCTAAGATTATTAACATTTGCAGTTATTGTATCCTGCATATTTTGTTTTTGTCTATCGTCAACACTAAATTCTTTTGTATCTTCAATAAAAGTCTTATCAAAAAGATACAATGCATCAGCAAAAATTTTATCGTTTTGATTTTGGGCTTCAACTGCACGCATATCCCAGCAAAACACCTCCGAAAAGTCTTTACCGTTCATTGAGCCTGCAATTGTCGAATAACCAACTTGTTGTATTTTAAATCTAAAACTATTTAAATCCAATTCAAATTTTAGATTTTTTAAGTCCTTAATGGCAAATATGGGATCAAGATAAATAAGCTCTTTACCCGTTGCAGTTTGAATAAAATAACCATACTTGGTGCTGTAAGCATCAAGGCTGCTAACATTAGTCAGCAGCCTGTAAACAATAATATTTTTGGGTGTGGGTTCATTAATAAAATCAAAAACATCATAATAATTGATTTTATAAGCTCTTTTAATTTTATCCTTTTTAAAGATTATCTTAAAATTATTATTAAAATCAAAGATATTTTCAGAATATATTAAAACATCGTTACGTTTTACATCAAGAGTTTCTAATAACATAAAATATCCAATACTATACCCACTTAATTAATCCAAGTTCAAAAGGATTAATTAATAACGGATGTTTAGGTAAAATACGCATTGTAAATCCAAAATTTCCGGTACTGGCACATGGTATTTCACCTTTATATAAATATGAATTATGCCCAGTTATCAGGTTCATACAACTCATACTTACAAAAGAATTTGCATAGGGTTTATTTTGATCATCAACTTTTCCAAAATATATTTGAACTTCAACATCTTTAGGAGTTAAATCACCTAATTCAACTTCTGCAGAAACAATATATTTGTTTCCAACAGCTATTTCGTTATAATTTTCATCCTTATTAATACTGTGAATTTTTATTTTATCCCAATTTCCAATCAATTTACTCTTCCAAACAGTAATTTCTTTGGCATTTTTCATATCATCAGCCATTAAATATTTCCATTTTTCGTTGGCCTTAAAATAGAATTTATGCGAATATTCGCTTACCATACGGGTAGTATTGTAAACCGGACCTAAATTTTTCATCGATGATTTCATCATTGCTATCCATTTACGCGGTAATTTATCTTCCCCGCGTTGATAGAATGTTGGTATAATCTCTTTTTCCATTGTTTCATAAATTAAACGCGATTCAACTTCATCCTGATATTCAAGATTATCATATTCTTCGCCGCTTCCAATTTTCCAACCTAAATCAGGGTTATATGCTTCATCCCACCATCCGTCTAATACACTGAAATTTAATCCTCCATTAGCAATTATTTTCATGCCGGATGTACCACTTGCCTCTAAAGGTCTACGAGGATTGTTTAACCAAACGTCACAACCTTCTACCATATAACGGGCAATGTTCATATCATAGTTTTCCAAGAAAACTATTTTTTTTCTTAAATGATCTTCTTTAGCAACTGCAACTAATTCCTGAATTAATCTCTTTCCTTCTTCATCGCGTGGATGTGCTTTACCGGCAATAATAATTTGAACCGGGAATTCTTTATTGCAAAGAATATCCGATAATCTGTCCAAATCTCTTGTAATTAATGTACCACGTTTGTATGTAGCAAATCTACGGGCAAAACCAATTGTTAATGCAGAAGCGTTTAATACTTCTTTAGCTTGTTCTATATCACCTTTTGATCCGCCGCGTGCAATTATTTGTTTACGCAGTCTTGCTCGTGCAAAAGCAACCAATCTTTCTCTTCTGCGTTCATGTGTACGCCATAATTCTTCATCAGGAATTTCATCAATTCTTTCCCAATCTTCCGGATCAGTTGGATTTTGTAAAAATTTATCACCTAAATATCTATATAGTAATTCATGCATATCATTTGAAAGATGTGAACGGATATGAATTCCGTTAGTTACATAATCAATTGGTATTTCATCAAATGGAACATCTTTAAATCCGGCAACCCACATTTTTTTGGATACTTTACCATGTAATTTACTTACACCATTTACATATCCCGACATATTCATTGCAAGATGAGCCATGTTAAAATTTGATGGTTCTTTATCTTTAATGATTGTTCCTAACTTATAAAACTCTTTATCACCAATTTTAAGATTATCTCTGTAATAATTACCAAAATATCTTTCTACTAAATCGTTAGCAAAAACATCTATGCCAGCCGGAACAGGAGTATGAGTAGTAAACACATTGGAATAAAAACCTATTTCCTTTGCTTCATTGAATGAAAGTCCTTTTTCTTCAATTAACAATCTTATTTTTTCTAAAGCCATAAACGCGCTATGACCTTCATTCATATGGCAAACAATAGGATGAATATTTAAAGCCGTCAAAGCTTTAATACCGCCTATTCCAAGTAATATTTCCTGCTGTATTCTGGTTTCATTATTTCCGCCATATAAAGAACGGGTAATTTTTCTATCTTCTTCATTGTTTTCAATTAAATTTGTATCTAATAAATACAAAGGAACACGTCCCACATCAATTTTCCATATTTGGAAATAAACGTCTCTTCCCGGGAATTTTAAAGCAATTTTTATTGCTTGATTGTCTTCATTTGTTACAAGCGACATTGGTTCAACATAAAAATCAGTCAAATCATATTTTTCCTGCTGCCAACCGTCTGCTGTTAAATATTGCTGGAAATAACCTTCTTTATAACACAAACCAACCGCAATTAAAGGAATTCCCAAATCGCTTGCTGCTTTTAAGTGATCCCCTGATAATATTCCTAAACCTCCGGAATAAATTTGTAGACAATCTGTCAAACCAAATTCAGCACTAAAATATGCTATATATGGTTTATCGTTGGCATTAACATTCTTCTGATACCAAGTTAATTCCTGCAGATATACATTCAACTGCACATATATTCTATTCATGTGCGATATAAATCCATCATCCTTTGCCAGTTCTTCTAATCTTTCCTGACTAATTTTGCCAAGTAAAATAACCGGATTATGATGAGAATCTTCCCATAATTTTCTATCCATTCTTCTAAATAGTTTTATTGCATCTTGATTCCATGACCAGTAGACGTTATAAACTATCTCTCTTAATGGCTCTAAACTTTTGGGTAAAGATGGAATTACGTTAAATGTTCCAACAAAATTTATCATTCTTGCTCCAAATTGATTTTCTAATATATCACAATTTCCAAAAAAATGTCAATTGCAACTTATAAAGTTATTAAAACAAAATAAAAATACCAAAAAAAAAATACTATTTCCAAATATTAAAAATATTTTAATACATTAAAAGGAACTAATTTAGTCTTTTTTTTTAAAATCTAATGTAAATTTTTTGCCGGTTTAGTATTTATCACTTTTTTTGTCTATTTTTACACTAAATATTTTTTACTTTTATGACTTACATATATATAATATTCCTCGGTTATTTAGTCGGTTCACTCCCAACAGCTTATATTTTATTAAAAAAATTTACTCAAAAAGACATTACTTCATTAGGATCAAAAAATGTTGGAGCCATGAATACATTTGAAGTGACTAATTCAAAATTATTAGGTCTTTCGGTTTTTTTTATAGACTTCTTAAAAGGATTAATAATAGTATTATTAACAAAATTTTTTATAAGTAATAACTTTATCCTAATTTCTATATCATTAATTTCTGCAGTTTTCGGTCATTGTTTTTCAATTTGGATTAAATTTAAAGGCGGAAGAGGATTATCGACTGCCGCTGGCGGAATGATTATTATTGCTCCGGCTATTTTTTTCCTTTGGGTTATTATATGGCTAATCACTTATTTATATAAAAAGAATATTCATTTTTCAAACATATCAACTTCGTTTTTAGTTTTACTTCTGTCTTTTTCATCAGTTGATATTTTATCAAAATATTCATTCCCGTCAATTAATCAAAAAAATTATTATAGTTATTTCATTTCTGCCATTATGCTTGTAATTATTGCAGCACATGCCGAACCATTAAAAAATTATCTTAAATTAATAAAAAATCAATGCAGGAGAACAAATGTACAATCTTAGAATTGCTTTGCTATCTTTTATTTTTACTTTTTTAATTTCAACAGGTCTTTTTGCATATATTGTTCACAATAATAATATCACTTATAAAAACACCAATTCTTTTGTTGAAGTTGACTCACTAGCTACTCAAAACAAAGAAATTCTTAATGATCAAATATATAATAGTCGACATTCAATTATTACTACTACTGTTAAAAACATTAGTCCAGCTGTTGTAGGAATAAATGTAACTGAAATAAGACAATACCGCGATCCATTTGCCAACGACCCAATGTTTAGATATTTTTTTGGTGACAGAACATATAACCGCAAAATACAAGGTCTTGGTTCAGGATTCATTATATCACCTGACGGTTACATTGTAACTAACGATCACGTTGCTGGAAATGGTGCCGAGATAATTGTTACCATGACAAATGGTAAACAGTATAATGCAAGAATAATTGGGACAGACCCCGGAAGTGATATCTGCCTTCTTAAAATTGATGAAAATAATCTACCCTATATAAAATTTGGCAATTCCGACGATATTATGATTGGTGAATGGGCAATTGCGCTAGGCAATCCGTTTGGTTTATTTGATATTAACGATAAACCGACTGTTACAGTTGGTGTAATAAGTGCTACTGGAATGAATTTAAGTTCGGTTGAAAACAGATATTATACCAATATGATTCAAACTGATGCAGCTATTAACGGAGGCAACAGCGGTGGACCGCTTGTTAATAGTATTGGTGAATTAATTGGAATGAATACACTTATCTACACTCCGGGCGGCACAGGCGGAAGCGTTGGTGTAGGTTTTGCAATTCCTGTTAATAAAATTAAAAAAATTGTAAATATTATCAAAGAAAGCGGCGTTGTTGATCGTGATTTTTGGACCGGTCTTAAAATTCAAATAATTGATAACGATATAGCAAAATATTATAATTTAGCAAATACCCGCGGTGTTATTGTTACTTATGTTGCAAAAGGCTCCCCTGCTTATAAAGCCGGAATTGTTGTTGGTGATATAATCATCTCAATTGATAATTACCGTATTAACGATGACAACACTTTAATTAGTGTTTTATATGAATTTAAAACAGATGATACAGTTACACTTAAACTGATGCGCAATAATGAAGAAATTAATAAATTAATGAAATTGGAAAAGAAAAAATGATACCACGTTACACACTGCCCGAAATGGGCAAAATTTGGTCCGACGAATTTAAATATTCAACTTGGTTAAAAATTGAAGTTTTAGCTTGTAAAGCTAGATTTAACATGGGTGATATTTCGTCTGCGGATTTTGAAACAATTAAAGAAAAAGCCAACTTTGACATTAATAGAGTATTGGAAATTGAAGAAACTACAAAACATGATGTTATTGCCTTTTTGACTAATGTTGCCGAATATGTTGGACCGGCTTCCAGACATATTCATTTTGGTATGACATCATCCGATGTTCTTGATACTGCTTTATCATGCCAAATGAAAGCAGCCGGTGAATTATTATTGGCTGATCTTTACAATCTGAAGGCTGTACTTAAAAAAAGAGCAGTTGAATGTAAGGATTTTTTATGTGTTGGGCGAACTCATGGAATACATGCCGAACCAACTACATTTGGATTAAAACTTGCTAACTGGTATGAAGAAACTAAACGGAATATTTTCCGTCTTCAAAATGCAATTAAAACTATTAGTGTAGGAAAACTTTCGGGCGCGGTTGGCACATTTGAACATTTATCACCCGAAGTTGAAAAATATGTGTGCAATAAACTTGGATTAGAACCTGCGCCTATCTCCACTCAGGTACTACAGAGAGACAGACATGCTGAATTTATGTCAATTTTAGCAATAATTGGCGCAACGCTTGAAAAAATTGCCACTGAAATTAGACATCTGCAAAAGACAGAAGTTTACGAGGCAGAAGAATTTTTTTCAAAAGGGCAAAAGGGATCTTCTGCAATGCCGCATAAACGAAATCCAATTGTGAGTGAAAGAATTGTAGGCATTTCCCGAATTTTACGGGCAAACGCAATGGCATCTTTGGAAAATGTTGCTTTGTGGCATGAACGTGATATTTCTCATTCTTCAGTTGAAAGAATTTTAGTACCCGATAGTTGTATTGCTTTAGATTATATTGCAAATCTTGCTATTAAATTAATTGATAATCTATTAGTTTATCCGCAAAATATGCTTGATAATTTAAATTTAACAAGAGGATTGTTATTTTCGCAAAAACTACTGCTTCTTCTTGTAGAAAAAGGACTTACACGCGAAGAATCGTATGCAGTTATTCAATCAAACGCAATGAAAGTTTGGGCAGACAAAACAAAAGACTTAAAGTCCGAGTTACTGAATGACCCCAAAATCCAATCCGTTTTAAATGATACTGAGGTTGAATCAATATTTAATTATTCAACCATGCTAAAAAATGTTGATATAATTTTTGATAGAACTATTAGAATAGATTAAATAATTATATCAACTGCTGTAGATGTAGCTTCATCAGTTTTTAACTTACCTTTGGAATCATAAGTCCTAACTAAACGGAGTTGGGTTCCATTGCTTTTTTCATACGAAGAAATTGAAACTGTTTTTTGCTCTTTTCCAATTTCTTCTTTTGCTTTTAATTCCATTTGTGACGCACCTTGAGCAATTGCACTATCTTGAGCAGAAGGTTCAGTTGGAGCAGAAGCTGCACGTTGAATCTGTTTAGCTTTTTTTAAAGTAGCTTCAGGGTTGCCGGGTACTTCTGCAATATCAATTTGAACTTCACCCGATACTGCATATTTTTTACCATCAGGACCAACTTCAAATTCATATTTGGGACCAACGGTTAATAATCCGCCTGCAGCTCTTTTATGAGCTTCTTCGTGTTGTCTTACTTCTTTGTCACGTTCCTTTAGTTTGTCAATCTTAGCTTGTGTTGCATCGTCATACTTCGTATTTGCTGCCGATTGATCACTAAGTAAATTGTAAGCATCCGTGCTTATTTTTGTACTTACGGTTAACATTTTTTTTCACCGTTTACATTATTATATTCCTTTACACTATCATTATCGAATAATTGATATAAATAGTTTAGTCATATTTTAAAGATTTTTACAAATATTTAAATAATTTTACTCATCAAAAATTCATCAATAGCGTTATTTTTTACTCTGAATGAGTCAAATTTTATTCCTTCAATTAAGTAACCCATTTTTTTATATAATTTTACGGCATTTTGATTGTAAGTAAAAACCGTCAATTCTACCCTGCTAATTCCCTTTTTTTTTGCCTCAAGTTCTAATTTATTTATTAATTTTTCACCTATTTTTAAACCCGTATAACCAAGTTTAAGCGCAATGTTAAAATGGATTAAATGTCTGTTTCTGTTAAACAATCCAATGGCACCTTCTATATATCCAATAAGTATATTATCATATTCGCAAACAACAATAATGTATTTATTATTTATTTTTTCAATTATCTCTATTTCAAATAATCTATAATCTTTTACCCTTTCTCCCGGTTCATAAGCTCTAAATTCCGTCTCATTATCCAAAATGTTTACAAGTTTATAAAATTCTTCAATATCCTTATTTTCCAATTTTCGTATAACAAGTTCACTTTCATTCATTGTCATTCCACATCAAATATGTTAATAATAATTTTAATAATTATAACTATCTGTAAAATTAAACCCAATTAAAATAATAAAACTTTTCAATATTTTTGTTATAGATTTTAGATAAAAACCATATACATACAAAAAAAGCCCCTTACAAAATAAGGAGCTTAAATTTTTACTAACATTTATTTCATTTTTTAATTACTTCATTAAAATCATACCTTTTGTATATGTAGATTTTTCAGTAACTAATTGATAATACATAACACCACTTGCTAATCCTCTAAAATGGGATGCGTCAAATACAAATTCATGTGAACCGCTGTTTAATCTTTCATCAACCAATGTAGTAATTAATTCTCCTAAAACATTATATACTCGTAATGTAACATTGGAAGAATTATCTAAATTAAACCGAATTGTTGTTGATGGATTAAACGGGTTAGGATAATTTTGATAAAGTTTAAAATCTTTTGCAATTACATTATCTTCAACATCAGAAATTTCGCCCCTATAAATTATTTTAAAGGCATCTGCACAAACATTTCCGTTTGCTAAATCGCTTACTTTTATTTGAATTTGACCCGGTGTTAATACTTTTACAGAAGTCAAATAATTCCAATTAGCACCATCGGTTTTTTGTGATTTTTCAATAACTGTTTCTTCGTTATTATTATAAATACTAAATCTTGTATTTGAAGCATTATCTTGGTCATCCTGCCACCATGCAAAAACAGCGTATTCTCCTCTTGGCACTTGTTCACTATTATATACAACTTGGTTTGTTCCTAAACCGGGTGCTGCTAATAAAAAATTTGTACTAAAGTATTTAATCCCCCAATCATAAGTGTTCCAATCACCAACAACAGCTGCGTTTTTATTATCCAAAATTTGATTCTTTGGAAATGACAATTCTAACAGATCGGAAATTGCATATACAGTTTGATAACCAAGTTCGTGTAAATTATCTATTGAAACTTCTATATCGGAAGAATAATAATCGTAGGGAGTTTCGTAGGTTATTGCAACAGGTGTGTCGTTATAATTTGCCCATAACCAGCCTTCGGGGAAATACGAACGTAAAGTTGACTCTTCTATATCTTCTTGTGCAAAATATGGATTGTTTGAAGTATTTAAGAATGTAAATTGGTATTGTTTTTTATAAAATGCAGGATTAGTTGATTCCGCTGTGTGAACATAAAAAGTACAAGAAGGTGAAGCTATTGAATGTAAATTTAACGCAATTGAAAATACAGTATTAAAACAAATTTCAGACATTTTTGTTTTTAATAATCTTACTTCAGTACTTGTTCCGGCATCCGATTCATCCCAATTGGATTCAATATCAACACCGGCGTAATTTGTACGCGATCTTCCATAATATACACCGTCAGGATTTGTAAAAGGAACAATATGAAATTCAATATTTTTTCGTAAAAAATCTGCATATTCGTCATTTTCCAACAGTCTGTTAATAATTCCTTCCAAATGATAAGAAGAAGGTGTTTCGCTTGGATGATTGCGGGCATGTATCCATACAACTTTTTTCTGTTCAACAGGAATAAATGGGTCGGTTAATACAAGTTCGCGTAAAGGTAAATTATGGTCTGTAAAACCAAAAGTGTTTACCGTAACATAGCTGCTGTTTGACCAATTTTCAATCTGTTGATTTAAGTAAGCAAGTGTATAAGGAGTAAAATATGAAACAAAAACCGTATCTTGTGCATAAGTTTTTTGGAATAAATTGACCGATGGTGATTCGGCTTTAGTAAATCTATTAAATGTTTTGTTATCATAACTATACATTGCCCTAACAACATCGCTGTTAGTTACTTTAACTTTTATATATTTATTTTTAACACCTGTTATTCTAAAATAAAACCATCTGCCCCCAATATCTTCATTAGTTTTAACAAAATAGGTTACAGAATCTGTAGTAGCAACTGATTTTAAATTTCCGCTTTCAAAATTCGCATCAAACTTAACCTGTGCATTAATTGCAGAAAACATAATAAAACATAAAACCACTAAATATTTTTTCATCTAATCCTCGCATAATTATAAAAATCGAAAGTACAAATTACTAAATATTTTTTTTGCTTCATAATAAAATAAGATATCAACATCATAATATGATATTTTATTTATAACAAAACCCGCAAAAACCCACAACCCCAATGTGTGTTGTATATTCTTTAATTAAGATAGAACGCTGATTACACAGATTTAACTGATTTACACAGATTAAACCATTGTCTGAACCATGATTAACTTGATTAAAGGATTTCCATGATTTTGTAAAACTCTTTATGGTAAAGAAATATGTTTTATTTTAACCCTGAAAGGGTGGAATTATTATAGCAAAATGATTGAAGAGATGAATTAAAACCCGGAACGGGTGACATTATAAAACCAATAAATTACCCTCAAAAAATTCATTGGTTGTTGCATTTTCTTTTAAACAAAAAACATAGAACGCTGATTACACAGATTTAACCGATTTACACAGATTAAACCATTGTCTGAACCATGATTAACCTGACTAAAGGATTTCCATGATTTTGTAAAACTCTTTTTGGTAAAGAAATATGTTTGTTTTTAACCCTGAAAGGGTGGAATTATTGTAGAACATGGATTGAAGAGATGAATTAAAACCCGGAACGGGTGACATTATAAAACCAATAAATTACCAAAAAAAAAATTCATTGGTTGTTGCATTTTCTTTTAAACAAAAAAACATAGAACACTGATTACACAGATTTAACTGATTTACACAGATTAAACCATTGTCTGAACCATGATTAACCTGATTAAAGGATTTCCATGATTTTAATTAAAAATTGAGAATTTAGAATTCAAAATTAATTTATTCACTTAAACTTTAACCTTATTTTACAAACGCCATCTTCTTCAAATCATTAAATACTGGTATTTTACCTGCTCCGGTTACTTCCAATCTGTATAAATATATGCCGCTGCTGTAAGTGCTTAAATCTATTTGGGTTTCGTTGTATCCTTTGTTTTTGGTACCTTCAATAATTGTTTTTAATAATTCACCTGTTACAGTATATAGTTTAATACGTACTTCTCCCGGTTCTTTTAAGCTGTAACTTATTGTTGTTGTAGGATTAAAAGGATTAGGGTAATTTTGATACAACTGATAACTGTAATTTTCCGTTATCTCTATTTCTTCATTTTCGGTTATTGTTACATTTATTTCTGTGCTTGGGGCACTTTCGTTGCCGGTACTGTCAATTGCAGTTACTTTATAATATACTTTTTGAGTACCTTTGTTTAATATATCATAATATAACGTATCGGTTAAAATTCCTATCCGTTTTGTGCTGTCAATTGCAAAACTTTGGGTAAAATCCTTATAAATGTAATATTTGGTAAAATCCGATTCGGTGTTTTTTTTCCATGTTAGTTTTATACGGTTTGTGTCCTGCTGATATACAGCAGTTAATCCTTTTACCTGTTTTGGAGCCAAATCTTTGTAAACATAACTTATACCAAACGGGCCTCCGTACATTCCTATATCGCTTCTTGAACCGTCAACATCAAGTATACTTGGGTCTCCGGCATCTATTGCAGGTGAATACTTTTGCAACCTGTAATCATAATTTCCGTTTAATGTGGCTATGGTGTCATTATTAAACATTGGGTCTGCAATTAAATCATGCTCGCCGGCAGTCACTTGATAATATGGTGAACCCCAATTCTTAAAATACATATTATAATCTGAAGTTACAGGATACCCATTTTCCGAGAATATACCAAATTTGCTATAAGCCATTATATTGTTTTTAATTATTCTTTCTTTGGGTAAATTGCCCGTTAATACGCCAATAGTTGTACAATTTACCATTGAATTGTTTAATATAAATGTTGTATCCTTAACACCACTCTGGAAAGAACCTTCATTAATTGCGGAACGAAACCGGCAAATTAAATTGTTTTTTATTTCTATCCGTTCATTTGTTAATAATGATATTGCGTACGAATCTAAACCCAAAGTAGCTTTTAACATTATATTATTGTAAATCTTAAATTTACCCCCGCCGGCTCCATTGTTTATTACTGTACATCCTGATAAATTGGCCAACACATAAAAATAACAATTGTTTATCTCAATTTCAGGATCGGAATAAGCACCAACTTCAATTCCATAATCGGTATTACGCATAATAGTATTATTAACAATACTATCATCTAATAATCCCAAAGAGCAAGCTGTTGAGTCAATTATACAATTAGAAAGATTCGAGATTCCATCATTAAAAAAAGCATAATAATAACTATAATCATCAACTCTCTTAAATTTTAATGTCATGTTTTTTAATGTTATTGTGTCGTTTTTAAATTCACACATTGCATATTTATGAATTTTTCCTGCAATTCCGGTACCATCTAAAATACATTCATCAGTATCTACTCCAATAATAGTTAAATTTTTATCGTTAACATATATTGTTTCTCTGTAAATGCCTCTATCAACATAAACCGTATCGCCGCTGTTGCAGTAGTCAAAACACTTTTGCAAACTATCGCACGCTGTTGCCCACGATGTATACGGCGGAGCAGAACTAAGCCCCGCTGTTTTACTTACATAACGGGTTTCACCAAATATATTAGTAACTACAAAAAATAATATTATAGTTAAAATTATTTTTGTGGAATAATTTAACATTAGTTTGTGCTCCTTAAAACCAGATTAATTGAAAATTTATTCCATTTGATTTAATATTATTTATTATTTTCTCTAATTAATATAACTACTTTATTTAAATAATTCAAAAATCCGCAGGCTGAATCTTACTCTATAATTAATTATCAATGCAAAATAAGGAATATATTTCCTTAATCATTTTAGTCTAAACTGTGATTTTTATGATTTTGATGATTATTATGATTTTAATTAAAATTGAAAATCCAAAATTAAAAATTCCCTCGTATCAAACCCACATCAGCGATGTGGCATGTTTGTAACCTAACGCCACCCCAAAATACACCACAACTACAGTGCAGTTGCCTATTCTTTTTTTAACAAAACCATTGAACGCGGATTACACAGATTTAACGGATTTTAATATTTGGATTCGACAAAGCACTATTTCCCTATTTATCTGAATACTTTTAATTGTAGCGCGAGATTTATCTCGCCTAAAATTCTCCTCCAATTTCAACAATCCGCAAGCTTAAGCTTACTCTACAATTAAATATAGTTGAAATGTTAAGTAAGTTAGTTATTAATCCATCCTTGTTAAAATGTCTTTAATCCAAAATTGAGAATTAAAAATTCAAAATTTACTTATCTGTGGTCATCTGCCAAATCTGTGTCATCTGTGTTCTATTTTTTATAATTGCATTTATACATTTAATAACCACAGATAACAAAAAAGGCCGCCTTTTTATGGGCAGCCTTAAAACTAATATATATGATAAATAATTATTTTGCTTCTTTAAATAATCTATTTACTTCATCCCAATTTACAACATTCCAAAAGTTAGCAATATAATCGGGACGTTTATTTTGGTATTTTAAGTAATAAGCATGCTCCCAAACATCAAGTAATAATACAGGTGTTCCTTTAACCACGGCATCGTCCATTAAGGGGTTATCCTGATTAGGTGTGGATGTAACTACCAATTTGCCGTCAACAGCCACCAGCCATGCCCAGCCTGAGCCAAAACGTGTCGCAGCAGCATTATTGAATAATTCTTTGAATTTTTCAAATGAACCAAAAGCAGCATCAATTGCAGCAGCAACTTCACCTGTTGGAACTCCGCCTTTGTTTGGTCCCATTACCTGCCAAAATAAACCATGGTTATAATAACCGCCGCCGTTATTACGTACAGCAGCAGGATATTTACTAACATTTGCAAAAATTTGTTCAGCAGTTAAGTTATCAAATTCGGGTCCTTCAACTGCTTTGTTAAAATTGTTGGTATAAGCTAAATGATGTTTTCCGTAATGTATTTCCATTGTTAAAGCATCAATATATGGTTCCAATGCATCAAATGCGTATGCTAATTTAGCTTGCTCAAATTTAGCCATTTTATTGCTCCTAATTTTATTTTTATTATTAATTTTTTCTGTAAAACCTTCTACTTTATTAACCACACTTAATAGGCCTATAGTTCCAATTGCGGTAAAAAATTTTCTCCTATCCATAACTTCACCTATCAGTTAAACACCAAACGATTCGCCGCAACCGCAAGTTTTTTTAGCATTGGGATTATTAAACACAAATCCACGGCCGCTTAAACCACTGCTGAAATCTAATTCGCAGCCAGTTAAATAAAATAAACTTTTGCCGTCAACAATTAGTTTAACGCCATCTTGTTCTATGGTAGTGTCGGTATCTTTAATTTCGGAATCAAAACCTAATTGGTAAGTTAACCCTGAACAGCCTCCTCCTTTTACTCCTACCCTTAAACCAAAATTTTCATTAATAGAATTTTCTTCCATTAACTGTTTAATTTGCTGTGTTGCTTTTTGTGTTATTTTAATTTCAGAATCTATTTGATTTGCCATTCTGTTTCCTTTCTTTTACTTAGGAAACTTGGTTTTCCATCAAAAAGTTCACTTTATAAGACTTATTGTCTAGTTTTATTACAGATTCATCTTTAACAAGCAAATCGAACAAAGCAATAGCAATTTTTTCGGCTTGAGCATATTTTATTTTAACATTTTTCTTTTCATAATATCGCATTACCGAATATTGTGTATCGCGAAAAAAGATATTAGATTTATAAAAAAAAGGATATTTTTCTTTCATAAAACTGAAAAAAATTATTTTGTTTGTATATAAATCATTTGCATAATCCATTGTAAACCTTAAATCTAAATTAACAAAACAATAAGGAGGGTCTATTTATTTTAATTTAATTGCCTAAAAAAGAAACACACATTTTGGCAAAATCTAATAAAGGTGTAAAATAAATACCAAATAAAAGAACAGGTATTAATAATACAACAATTAACAAATTTACAGAAAAACTAGTAATTACTTTAGGTGTATTTTCAGTCGGTTTTGTTAAATACATATGTTTAAGAACACGAACATAATAATACAAAGAAACTACAGTATTTAACAACGCAATAACAGCCACATAAATCATTTTAGCATCAACTAAAGCAAAAAACAAATACAACTTTGAAATAAATCCGGCTGTGGGCGGTAATCCGGTCAACGAAATTAAAAATGCCGCTAAAGCAAAACTTAAAAATGGCGAGGTTAATCCCAATCCTTTAAAGTCATCAATGTTTTCCGATCCTAGTTTATCGGCAAATAACATTACAATAAAAAACGCACCAAGATTCATAAACAAATAAACAAAGAAATAGATCATAACGGCAATTAAACCTTGGTTTGAAAGTACTGCAATACCAAGGAGCATATAACCGGCGTGAGCTATACTTGAATATGCCAGCATTCTTTTTAAGTTATCCTGCCATAATGCCGAAAAGTTTCCAAGTGTCATTGTAGCTATTGCAATAATAATTAATAAAGTCTGCCAATCGAATACAGGTAAAACATTCCACATTCCGTCACGTGTAACATCTGTTACAAAACCGGTAAAAATAAGTCGTATTAATAAAATAAATCCGGCTGATTTGCTTGCTACCGAAAGAAATGAAGTAATTGTAATTGGTGAACCTTCGTAAACGTCAGGTGTCCAAAAATGGAATGGAACTGCGGAAATTTTAAAACCTATTCCAGTAAATATCATTATTAACGAAATAGCCAAGGTAAGGTAATTAATACTTTGTGATGCCAAATAAGTATTAATTGCAAAAAAGTTTGTGCTGCCGGTTAATCCAAAAAGAATTGAAATACCAAAAAGCATAATACCTGAAGAAACAGAACCGTAAATAACATATTTTAATGATGCTTCACCGCTTCTGTCGCGTAACCGCATAAAACCCGCAAGAACGTATGATGACAGCGATAAAAGCTCTAAAGATACGTAAACCATTATAAAATCAATTGCAGAACTTAAAAACAGCATTCCAAGAACCATTCCAATTACAAGAGTGTAAAACTCCCCTTTTCGGATTGACAGGGATATAATCTCATCGGAAAGAAGAGAAAACAAAACAACAAAAATAGCCGCAAGTAAAACAATAATCTTAAAATATGAACCTATCGGATCAATTCCTAATAAAGAGTATTGCGAATTTGTAAAAGTGAATGCGGCTGATTTTTCATTTAGCTGTGTTATCACAAACACTAAACTTGCCAATAAACCTATTAATGTAACGTAAGGTATTACAGTATTATCTTTGTAAAACAAATCAAAAACAATAACTAGTAATAACAAAAACGAAATTACAAGTTCTGGTTTAATTAAATTTAACGAAACTATAAGATTATTTATATCCATATCAGTTTAAGCAATTATAATCAATTTAATAAAAAAGATGTTTCATTAACAAATTTTGCTAATGTATTAACAGAAGCATTCATAATATTAAGCATTGCAGAAGGATAAACACCTAAAAATATAATAATTAATGTTAATGGAACTAACATAATATATTCGCGGGTATCCAAATCCTTAAGATCAACCCATTTTTCATTTAATTTTCCAAAGAATATTCTTTGTAAAGTCCACAACATGTAACCTGCTCCCAGTACAATACCAAGAGTAGATACTACAGCAATAATTCTAATAGAGCTTGCACTAAAAGCACCAACAAAAACAAAAGCTTCCGAAACAAATCCGCTCATTCCGGGTAATCCTATAGCGGCAAAAAACGCTACTGTAACAAATCCGGTATAAACAGGAAGCTGAGTTGCTAAACCGCCAAAATCATCAATTCCACGTGTATGTGCTCTGTCGTATACAACACCAACAATAAGGAAGAGCATTGCTGTAATTGTACCATGATTAAACATCTGGAAAACTGCACCGCTTATTCCAACAGAAGTTAACGAAGCCATACCAAGTAAAACATACCCCATGTGCGAAACAGATGAATAAGCAATAAGTTTTTTAAAATCTTTTTGAGCCATAGCGCAAAACGCACCGTAAATAATATTGATGGCACCAAATAAACCAATAAACCACATTAATTCGCGGGTAATTTCGGGGAAAACAGGATAACTGATACGTAAAATACCATAAGTACCCATTTTAAGTAAAACACCTGCAAGAATAACGCTTATTGGTGTTGGAGCTTCAACGTGTGCATCGGGAAGCCATGTATGGAATGGGAACATTGGAATTTTGATTGCAAATCCGGCAAACAACGCTATATATGCAATCATACGTAAATTATGAGGATTAAAAGGAGAAAGAATTCCATCAGGCGTAAAGTTTGTTTTATCCATCATAGCAAGCAGATTAAAAGTAAACACTTTTGTACCGTCAACCAATGTTTCAGTAGTACTAAAGTATAAACCAATCATTACTAAAAGGATAAATACAGATCCTAATAAAGTATATATAAAAAACTTAATAGCAGCATATTCTTTTCGTGGTCCGCCCCAAATACCAATTAAAAAGTACATAGGCAAAAGCATTAATTCCCAAAATACGTAAAATAGGAAAAAATCCAAAGCAACAAAAACACCCATCATTCCGGTATCAAGTAATAAAAACATTACAAAATAACCCTTAACGGATTTATCTATTTTCCATGACGAAATTAAAGCAACCAAAGATACTATTGCAGTAAGCAATACCATTGGCATACTTATACCGTCAACACCAAGGAAATAATCTATTTTTACAGTTCCAAGCCAAGAAATACCGGGTATTTCAATCCATCTTGCTCTTTCAACAAACTGGAAACTTGATACGTCAAAAATACCTCCTGCCTTATAATTAAAAACTCCCAGCATTATTAAAGATAACACCAACTGGAGAGCAACCATAATTAGAGCTGTAAGTTTTATTTGAAACTTGGACTCTTTAGGTATTAATAAAATGAATATCATTCCCAAAACGGGAAGAAAAGTTATTAATGTTAAAATCGGAAATCCTTCCATAATATCGTTATGCCTATTTTAATTAATTAACAATTTATAACAAAATAAGTAGAATAATTAGAGAAAAAACAATAAATACAATATAAGTTTGAACTTTTCCTGTCTGTAGTTTTCGTAATAATAGTCCAACAAAACCACTAAAAAAAGCACTAAAATTAACTAAACCGTCAACAACAAAAGTATCAAAATATCTGCCTGCAATCGAAATCCATCTTGTAACAGTTGCAGCACCATTTACAAGACCATCAACAATAGTTAAATCAAACCAAGCTAAAAATTTACTGAATAATAAAATTGCATTAACAATTACACCATTATAAAATTCATCTATATACCATTTGTTTAAACTTCCCAAATATAATGGACGTATTTTTTGTGCCAATTTATCGGCATCAATCTTTTTCCATTGGTAAAATAAAAATGCTGTTAACAAACCTAATCCGGCAACAATAAGTGATAATATCATTGCAGGATAATGAGCGTGATGCATTGCTTCGGTATATGATAAACTATGAACAATTTTTTCGTGAACATTAACAGCTGTTTCCGGTTTCATAAAATCAAAACGGGAAGCAATTGGAACAACTGTATTTGGTGTAGGAATCCATTTGGATAAAAACCAGCCTTGATCGGCACCAATTGGATTTGGGGTATACCAAAAGAAAACTGATAATCCGGCTAAAACAATTAACGGAACAATCATCAATTTTGGTGATTCTTTGGAATGTTCGTATTTATGTTCATCACGCGGACTGCCGTGGAAAGTTAATATAACTAAACGGAACATGTAAAATGCGGTTAATAATGCTACGGTAAAACCAATAGCAGGAATTAACCAATGTCCTGTTAAACTTCCAAAAGCCATTGTACCGGCAAGTATACCGTCTTTACTTAAAAATCCTGAAGTGAGCGGAATACCCGATATTGCCAACGTTGAAATTAAAAATGTAGCGTAAGTAACAGGCATCTTTTTACGCAGACCGCCCATATTTTGAATATCTTGTTCGTGATGCATTGAATAAATTACAGAACCGGAACCCAAAAATAAACATGCCTTAAAAAATGCGTGTGTTACTAAATGGAAAAACGCAAACGAATAAGCACCAACTCCAATAGCCATTACCATATAACCAAGCTGGCTTACAGTTGAATATGCTAAAACCTTTTTAATATCATTTTGAGTAATTGCAATTGTTGCGGCCAGCAGCGAAGTAATTGCTCCAATTACGGCAATAACCAACATTGCATCGGCTGTAAGCATAACAAAAATTCGTGTTAATAAATAAACACCTGCTGCAACCATGGTAGCGGCATGTATTAATGCGCTGACAGGTGTAGGACCTTCCATTGCGTCAGGAAGCCAAACATGTAACGGAAATTGAGCCGATTTACCAACAGCACCCATAAATAATAATATTCCGGTTACTGTTAACCAAAAACCGCTGTTAAAAGGAATAACTCCCAAACTCATCTGGTGATAAATGTCGTCAAAAGTAAATGTATTGTAGGTAAAATAAATAATCAAAATACCTAAAAACATACCTACGTCACCTACCCTGTTTACTAAAAATGCTTTTTTACTGGCATCGGAAGCAGATTTTTTTTCAAACCAAAAACCTATTAACAGATATGAGGATAAACCTACAAGTTCCCAAAAGATATACATCATTAACAAATTATGGGTTAGTACTATTCCAAGCATGGAAAACGTAAAAACACCCAGATATGCAAAATAACGTGTATATTTTTTATCTCCGTGCATATACTCAACGGAATAGAAATGAACCAGCATACTGATCAAGTTTACCACAATAAGCATTAAAACGGTTAAATTATCTATTTTAACACCTAATTGTATAAAATTATTGATTCCTTGACTAATTATTCCAACATTAATCCAGTTAAAACTTGCAATTATGGTCTTATCGACATAAAAACCAAGTTTAAAACCTGCGATTGTTACGGATAGAATAAATGCCAAACCAATAAATACTAGTTCCGCAATATATATTTTAGGAAATTTTTTACCCAGAAAAATAACTGTGGTAAAACCCAGTAAAGGTAAAAATAATGTGCAAACAGCTAAAATTACAAGTATTGATTCTGACATATTTATTTATTCTTTTAAATTATCAATTTCATCTATATTTACATTTGCGAACAACTTATATATATTTAGAACAATTGCAAGAGCAATGGCTGCTTCCGCGGCTGCTAAAATAATAACAAACAAAGCAACAACCTGTCCGGTTAATCCGGCACTGCCAAATCTGGAAAAAGCTACAAAATTTATATTAGCGGCATTTAATATAAGTTCAACTCCCATTAATACAAGTATTGCGTTTTTCCGGGTAACAACAGCATAAAGTCCAAAGCAAAAAAGGACCGCACTAATAAATAAAAAATGATTTAATCCAACTTCAAACACTTTAAACCTCGCTTGTATTTTCTTTATTTCTTCTTGCAATGGATGTTGCGCCAATTAAAACAACAAGCAGTAATATTGCAAGAAGTTCAAAAACAAGTATATAATCCGTAATTAAAATTTTGCCAAGCGAATTAATTGTTGTTTCAGGTATAACCTTTTTTGTTTCATTCCAATTTGTACGGGTTAAAATTGAAACCAGAGCACCTGAAAATATTCCAACACCTATTATGGCAGGAACAATGTTTACTGAACCGCTTTTAATTTCAATATTTGTGATTTTATTGGTTATCATAATACCAAACAAAAGCAATATTAAAATACCTCCAATATAAACCATTATTTGGGTGACAGCTATAAAATCCGCACCTAATAAAACATACAACCCCGACACACCAAAAAATGTGAATAATAGATAAAAACCGGAGTGAACAACATTTTTAGCCGATACTACAAAAAATGCCGAAGCTAAAGTAATAAGGGCAAATAAATAAAAAAATATGTTATATAAACTCATAATATATCAAATATAATTATTGATTGTTTTCAGTTGGTGTAATTGGTTTTTTAACTGCTTTTTCAGCCTGCATCTTTTCAAAATTAGCCTTTTTTTCTTCAACTTCGGCTTTTGTTAAATTTGCAAAGTTAAAAACTAAATCCGACCGTTCAAATTCAGTAAATTCGTAAATATCTGTCATGTAAATGCACTCTGTAGGACATGGATAAACACAAAGCGAACAATAACAGCATTTTGCAATGTCAATTTCAAATTTAGTTACCCAAAGAAGTTTCTTTTTACCATTGGAAGTTGTTCCCATAGTATCTGTAGGTATCGATTTAACCGTATCAATATTAATACAGCTTACAGGACATGCTTTTGCGCATTGATCGCAGCCGATACAATCATCAATATTTACAAATAATCTGTTTCGGCTTCTTTCAGGTAAAGGCACTTTTACATCAGGATATTGTATTGTTACAGACGGTATAAACATGTGCCGGAATGTAATTTTCATTCCAATTGCGGCTGTTTTTAAGGCTGTATATGTATCTAATAAGTATTGTTTCATAAATTTTAAAATAATAAGATTATTCCAACAATTATTAAGTTAATAAAAGCATAAGGAATCAAATATTTCCAGCATAATGTCATTAATTGATCTACTCTTAAACGCGGTAAAGTCCAGCGTAACCACATTTGAACAAATACAAAAAATACTCCTTTAATTGCAAACCAGCTTAGCTGTTCCACAGGAACAAGCCATTTAACACCAATCAAATTTCCAAAATAACCAAATGGCGAGTGATAACCGCCAAAAAATATTGCAGTTACAATTGCAGATACCGCAAACATATTTGCGTATTCAGCCAAAAAGAACATGGCAAATTTCATTCCCGAATATTCAGTATGATACCCTGCAACAAGTTCCGATTCAGCTTCAGGTATATCAAACGGAGTTCTGTTTACTTCTGCCAAAGTACTAATATATAAAATTATAAACGCAACAAACATGGATGGAATTAATAAAAATTTGGTTACTGATAATCCGGGTCCGCCAAAAATATACCAATTCCAAAAATATTGAGTTTGATTTTCGCTTATTTGATGTAAGTTTAACGATCCGGTAATCATAACTATAGTTAAAACTACTAAAGCAGTAGGTATTTCGTAACTGATAATTTGAGCAACGGAACGCATTGCGCCAATTAACGAATACTTATTGTTAGAAGACCATCCGGCCATTAATATTCCCGCAACTGCAAATCCCGAAACCGCAATAATAAAATACAAACCGATATTTGTATTAGTACCAATGTAAATAGAAGAAAACGGAATTGCGGCAAAAGCAGCATAAGAACCGGCAAAAACAATAACCGGAGCAATATTAAACAATCCTTTATCGTTGCCGGAAGCAACAATATCTTCTTTTTGTAATAGTTTTAATACATCAGCCACGGTTTGAATTATACCATGATAACCCGTACGCATCGGCCCAAGCCTATCCTGCATATGAGCGGAAACTTTACGTTCCAATAATACCGCAATTAAAGCAAACGGTAAAATAAAACAAAATAATGGCAGTAAAGCCGATACAATATAAGCTATAAACGCATTATTAAATAGATTTGTTAATATTTCATACATTATCTATCAACTTCTCCTAATACTATATCAATACTTCCAAGTACAGCAATAACATCGGCTATTAAATGCCCTTTGCATAATTCGCCAATAAAAGAAAGGTTTACAAATGATGGAGGACGCACTTTCACTCTAAATGGTGCATCTTTTCCTTCACTAATAATAAAATAGCCTAGTTCCCCTTTGGGATTTTCAACTCTGCTGTATATCTGACCTTTAGGTACTTTAACTTTTTTAGGAATTGCAGCTTTTACGTCCCCTTCCGGCAAACCGTCTAAAGCTTGTTCTATAATTTTTAAGCTTTCTTCCATTTCACGTACACGTACATAATATCTATCCCAGCAGTCGCCTACTGTTCCAACTAATCCTTTGCCAACTGGAATGTCAAAATCGAATTTATTATATACTGAATAGGTATCATCTTTTCGTATGTCAAATTTTAATCCCGAACCACGCAAAATAGGACCGGTAGCCCCAAAATTAATTGCGGTATCTAATGGTAAAACACCAACATTAGCGGTTCGTTCAACAAATATTTTGTTATACGATAATAAATCATCTAACTCTACAATTGTAGGTTTAAATGCTTTTATAAATTCTCTTGTTAAACGCACAAAATCGGGATGAATGTCGTGCGATAGTCCTCCAACCCAAATATAATTATAAAGAAGACGAGCTCCGCATGTAATTTCAAATAAGTTAAGGATCATCTCTCTATCGCGGAATAAATACAAAAACGGAGTAAACGCACCAATATCAATACCATAAGTGCCAAGTGCAACAAGATGGCTTGCAATTCGCTGCAATTCACCCATTATTACCCGTATGTATTCAACTCTTTCAGGCACTTCAATTTTTGCAAGTCTTTCAACTGCAACAGCATACCCAAAATTATTATACATCGAAGCTAAATAATCCAGCCTGTCGGTATAAGGTACTATCTGGGGATATGTCATTGCCTCGCAATGTTTTTCAAAACACCTGTGCAAATATCCTATATGCGGTTTTACATTAACAATAAGTTCTCCGTCCAATTCAACTTCAAGGCGCAATACACCGTGTGTTGAAGGGTGTTGAGGACCCATGTTTAATACCATATGTTCTGTTTTTAACGCCATAATTTATTTTTGTTTAATAAGGTATTCTCATACCCTGATAAAATTCCGGATTTTTATAATCTTTTCGTAAAGGATAATAACCGTCTTCCCAATCGTACGGCATTAAAATTCGGCGTAAATCGGGATGGTTTAAATATTTTATTCCATACATATCAAAAGATTCTCTTTCATACCAGTCTGCGGTAATCCAAACACTTGAAACAGAATAAATTTCCGGATTTTGACGCAAACAACTAACACGAATAGTAACCTTGTGTTTTAATGGAATAGAATAAAGATGATAATATGTGCTTAATGTGCCCCCTTTTATTGTTTCGCTTCCATCTTCTTCTTTAATTCTTTCACCGTTAGCATCATCTACACCGGAAAGAACCATTAAAGAATCGAATAATAACTCTTCGTTATCGCGTAAAAATAATGAAACCTCAAAAATATTTTCCGAATTCACATTAATATAGTTATCAGTTACGGATTCCGTATTAAGTACAAAATCGTAATTTGGAAATTTTTCTTTTAATATATTAAATACTTCTTCAACACTTTTCATTAAGCGGGTTTCCTTAAAGTTTCGGTTCTAATTTTTTCCTGTAATTTAAGTAATCCTTCAAGTAATGCTTCCGGACGAGGAGGGCATCCCGGTACGTAAACATCAACAGGAATAATTCTATCTATACCTTTTAATACATGATAACCATGTTCCCAATACGGCCCGCCGCTGTTTGAGCAGCTGCCCATTGAAATAATATATTTTGGTTCAGGCATTTGTTCGTACAAACGTTTAATGCGTAATGCCATTTTTAAAGTAACTGTACCTGAAATAATAATAATATCTGCATGTCGGGGGGAAGCACGCGGAATAACTCCAAATCTGTCAAAATCATAATGTGACGCACTTGTTGCCATCATTTCTATAGCACAACAAGCCAAACCAAAGCTGAGCTGCCACAATGAAGATAAGCGGGCCCAATTTAATAAGTCTTCGGTTCTTGTAATTATTATGTTATCGGATGAAAATTCCTGTTCTAATAATCCCATAATTTCTGCAATTTTATTATAATTAAATACTCTTTTTTGTAAAGTTTTTCAGTTCACTTAGATAAGGTGGTTTAGGTGCGGGGCGTTCCCATTCCAAGTCGCCTTTTTTCCATTCATACACAACACCAAGTCCTAAAATAAGCAAAAATGTTATTCCTACTAAAAATCCTGCAACACCGTAATCTCTGTAAGCTACCGCCCATGGGAACAATAATACAACTTCAACATCAAAAATTAAAAATATTAACGCAACAACATAAAATCTAATATTAAATCTTATCCAACCTATGCCTTCGGGGTTTTCACCGCATTCATAAGTCTTAAGTTTTTCAGTTGTTGGTTTGTGAGGACTTAATAATTTTGAAAAAAATACCAAAAAAACTACTAACGATGCAGAAAGTAGAATAAAAGCAAATATTTTACTAAATTCGGTTAACATATTCACCATAAAAATTTCACTAAAAATACCATAACTTATATTTAATGTCAATATAAGTTGAATTTTTTTTATCATTTTTTATATTTCATACTTTTTTATCCGTTATTTACCTGTTTTTTTTAATTTTAAATGATCTTCTTTAATTGTGAATTAAAAGATTGTCTTGAACCATGATTAAAGGATTATGGGATTGCCATTATTTTGGAAATTGTCTTGAACTGTGATTTATGTGATTTTAATGATTATTATGATTTTAATTAAAAATTGAGAATTAAAAATTAAGAATTCCCTCATATCAAACCTTCTTCGTAGAAGAAGCATGTTTGTAACCCAATGCTCCCCCAAACACCCCACAACTGCAGCGCAGTTGCATATTCAGTAAACAGGATAGAACACAGATTGCACTGATTAAGCTGATTTGCACAGATTAAACCATTGTCTGAACCATGATTAACCTGATTAAAGGATTTCCATGATATTAATTAAAAATTCCCTCGTATCAAACCTTGAAGCATGTTTGTAACCCAACGCTTCACCAAACACCCCACAACTGCAGCGCAGTTGCATATTCTTCTAAATAAAAACCATAGAACGCAGATTACGCAGATTTTACAGATTTGCGCAGATTAATAATTTTAAATTTGATAAAGTACAATTTCGCCATTCATCTGAATACATTTATTTGTAGCGCGAGATTCATCTCGCCCGCTGCTTTTTCGTTTTGTATCATACAAGCTTGCAAGCTGAAGCTTGCGCTACAACTAAGTTTAAATGCAAAATTGGCAGTTCATTTCCTTAATCATTTTTTGTTTTGAATTATGATTTCTTTTTTAACAAAAACCATAGAACGCAGATTACGCTGATTTTACAGATTTGCACAGATTAAACCATTGTCTGAACCATGATTAACCTGATTAAAGGATTTCCATGATTTTAATTAAAAATTGAGAATTAATAATTAAAAATTCCCTTGTATCAAACCTTCTTCGTAGAAGAAGCATGTTTGTAACCCAATGCTACACCAACCACCCCCACAACTGCAGCGCAGTTGCATATTCTTCTAAATAAAAATCATAGAACGCAAATTACGCTGATTTCACGGATTTGCACCGATTAAGCCATTGCTGAACCATGATTAACCTGATTAAAAGATTTCCATGATTTTAATTATTAATTAAAAATTGAGAATTAAAAATTAAGAATTCCCTCATATCAAACCTTCTTCGTAGAAGAAGCATGTTTGTAACCCAATGCTACTCCAAACAATCATACGACCCCAGAGCGGGTTGCATATTCTTCTAAATAAAAACCATAGAACGCAGATTAGGCTGATTTTACAGATTTGCACAGATTATATAATTGTCTGAACCATAATTAACCTGATTAACGGATTTCCATGATTTTAATTAAAAATTGAGAATTAATAATTAAAAATTCCCTAGTATCACACCTTCTTCGTAGAAGAAGCATGTTTGTAACCCAATGCTCCCCCAAACACCCCCACAACTGCAGCGCAGTTGCATATTCAGTAAACAGGATAGAACACAGATTGCACTGATTAAGCTGATTTGCACAGATTAATAATTTTAAATTTGATAAAATACTATTTCGCTAATCATCTGAATACATTTATTTGTAGCGCGAGAGATTTACGGCCTGTGTTAAAATTGGGGAATAATAGGTCCAAAGGTGGCACGGCTCTGCCGTGCTGGAAAGTTGGTGGGGTTGCGCGTTATTACAAACATGGCACTATTCTGAAGTGCTTACGAGTGTACGAATATGCTGTAACTCATTTTATTATAATATTTTGTCTTGCTTTACATAATCCCGAAGATATTATGTTTAAAAGCAGAAAAAGAAAGAGTATCCTTTCTGCAAATTAGTTTTAATTTATTTATAATAATATCTAATTAGTTAATTACTTTTAAACAAATAATAACAACAGTAAAGGATACTCAAATGCAAACACAAAATAACGAAAAAAAAGTGGATTATACAAATCAAAATATTTATGTGGGGTTAGATACACACAAAGCGACTTGGAAAGTTACAATAAATCTTGAGGATAGGTGGCTGACAACTTATTGCATGGAGCCAAAACCTCAACAACTTGTAACACACTTAAAAAAGAATTATCCAAATGGAAACTACTATTCTGCCTATGAGGCAAGCTATAGTGGCTTTTGGATACATAGAGATCTAATAAACGGAGGTATTAAAAACATTGTTGTTAATGCTGCCGATATTCCAACTACCCATAAGGAAAAAGATCAAAAAAATGATCGCAGAGATTCAAAGAAATTAGCAAGAGAACTTGCTAATAAAAGTTTAACCGGAATCAGAATACCAACAGAAGCAGAAGAATCGTTAAGGTCGTTACGCCGATTAAGAGATCAACTAATTGCTGATCGAACAAGAAAGAAGAATCAAATTAAATCACTCTTAAATTATAACGGGATAATATTCCCTGAGGATATTAAAGGGAAATACTGGAGTAAAAAATTTATTGATTATTTAAGAACTATTAAATTCAATTATCCTGAGACACAAATAACCTTGAATATGCTCATTGATAATTTAGTATACTTAGAAGAACAAATAGCTAAGGTGGTGGAAGAATTAGCGAAATACACGGAAGAAGATAAAAAAGCACAAAAAATAGTACCATTATTGATGACAATACCCGGGATTGGATTTATAACGGCTATATCTTTTTATACCGAAATAATGGATATCAACCGCTTTAAGAAACTGGATGAATTTTGTTCTTTTGTAGGATTGGTACCATCGACTCGTTCTTCAGGGGCAAAGGAAGTTGTATGCGGGATAACAAATAGACAGAATGGATATTTAAGAAATCTTTTAATAGAAGCATCTTGGATAGCATCGAGAATGGATCCTGCATTAGCTTTAAGATTTGCACAACTCAAAGTTCGCATGAAATCACAAGCTGCAATAATAAAAATAGCAAAGAAGCTTCTTAATAGAATAATGACTGTTTGGAAAAATGAAATACCATACTCGTTATCAGTTGTTGAATAATGTAGTAAAAAGAATAAAAAAACGAATTTATAATTAATCGAGGAATAATATATTTTCTTTATTAAATAATTGTTAGTATTGACCGTTGTTCATCCCTTGCAAAACTCAGTTTTGTTGCCCGAAGATTGCGGCGATACATTTTTGATTTAATTATATATCTTGCAGCTCCTTTTAGAAATAATAATTAAGGATGACTGTTTATAACAGGTTGATTTATTATAAAGAAATTAAATTATTATTCTCGAAATAATTGTGAGATAATTATGCAACTATAAAAGCAAATGAAAAAACTCTTTTTGTTATACAATGGTATTCACTAGTAACTTACATAACCTTTGGATAATTACCTATAAGGAGAAATATAAATTTACCCTCACCCTCCTTAATCCATAAGCTATGCAAACAAAGAATAAAATATCGTATTTTAATAAAAAAAAGAGTGGGAAATACTATTACAAATTTAACTTTTTTGCGAAAAGAATAAAAATATTATTATGGACTATTGACTTTTAACATAACAGGGATGACATTATTGTAGTAAATGCGGAAAAATAACAATAAAACCCTGAAAGGGTGACATTATTTGTTGTATCAAAACAGTAACTCTTAAATATTTATCCCCAATTTTAACACAACCTATTCATCTCGCCTAACTGTTTTTTCGTTTTGTATCATACAAACTTGCAAGCAAAAGCTAACGCTACAACTAAGTATTAATGCAAAATTGGCAGTTTATTTCCTTAATCATTTTTTGTTTTGAATTATGATTTCTTTTTTAATAAAAACCATAGAACGCAGATTAGGCTGATTTTACAGATTTGCGCAGATTAAACCAATGTCTGAACCATGATTAACCTGAATAAAGGATTTCCATGATTTTAATTAAAAATTGAGAATTAATAATTAAAGATTCCCAAGTATCTAACCTTCTTCAGAGAAGAAGCCTGTTTGTAACCCAATGCTACACCAAACACCCCCACAACTGCAGCGGAGTTGCATATTCTTCTAAATAAAAACCATAGAACGCAGATTAGGCTGATTTTACAGATTTGCACAGATTAAACCATTGTCTGAACCATGATTAACCTGATTAAAGGATTTCCATGATTTTAATTAAAAATCAAGAATTCCCTTGTATCAAACCTTCTTCGTAGAAGAAGCATGTTTGTAACCCAATGCTACTCCAAACAATCATACAACCCCAGAGCGGGTTGCATATTCTTCTAAATAAAAACCATAGAACGCAGATTTTACAGATTTGTACAGATTAAACCATTGTTTGAACCATGATTAACCTGAATAAAGGATTTCCATGATTTTAATTAAAAATTGAGAATTAAGAATTAAGAATTATTCCAACCCTTAACATTCATTTTATTTAGCATTGTAATTTTTTGTGTTTTTAAGTAATTTAAAGTTTGTTTAATAAACAATAGTCATTTTACAATATATTGGTGAAATATGAAAAATAGAAATCTTTCTGTTTGGGCATTTTTATTTATAGTTATTTGTTTTTGCAATACTTTTGCAAAAAATGAAATTACTGCCGAAAAATTTTTAGTATTAGGTCCTGTAAAAGTAACTTTACCTCTTGATGTACATAACCCAAAGGAAGATGTAAAACCGGAAGATTTGTTAAAATTCAATTTTTTTGATATTTCAACATTAAAGCCAAAAGACTCCGAAAGTTTATTAATAAATAATACAAAATTCAGCTGGGTAGTTTCCCCTGCTTTGGCAAAACCTGCAACAGATCAATTTGAACTTAATTATTTAGCAAGTTATATTCAAACAAATAAATTTGCAAAAATTAAAATAAAAGCTAATTCAAACAATTGTTTTCAATTAATTGTTGATGGAGTTATTAAAGTTACCAAAAGCAAAATATCAAAGTCTGATACATTAAACAATAAAGAATCAGTAAGCAGTGATATTGAAATTGAAGCAGGAAAACATTTAATAATTATAAAAACTGTAACTAGTAAAAACCAAAACACTCCTATTTTTGAATTAAAAGCCGAATTGGACAGCAATTTAACAAATAATGATGTTTATTTTACAACCGACACCAAACGTTTTGTAACAATAAGTGATATGCTTGATAATCAAAAAGCAAGTTCAGTTTCAGTTTCACCAAATGGCGAATATGTTATTATTAAACTTTCAAAACGTGTAAAATCAAAAAACTTGCAGGAAAGTTATTATAAAATTATAAACCTAAACACTAATACCGAATTGCAATCTTTTAAAGGACTGCTTGATCTTACAGCGGTTCAATGGTCGCCTAAAAATAATTTATTTGCCTATACAACAGCCAATAAAAACGGTACTAATTTATATTTAGCCGATATTAAAACAGGTACTTCCAAAACACTTTTTGAAGAAATGCAAGATTTTGGCGGATTTGAATGGGCACCGAACGGTGAATTTTTAATTTATTCAATCAGCGAAGCAGAAACTCCTGATACTAAAGGCTTAAAAAAATATAAAGACATGAATGATCGTTTTGCTTATAATAACCCTAATTCATTTTTATATTATTTTGATATTAACAGCGGTTACAAATATCAAATAACAAAAGGAAATAACAGTACAAGTTTAAATTCAATATCACCTGATTCAAAATCTATAATTTTCAGCGAATCGTATTTTGATGCTAAAAACCGTCCTTATTCCAGAAATGTTTATTATTTAATGAATTTGGAAACGAATAAAATCGATTCGTTATTTACAATGTATTGGGGCGGAAACGCAAATTTTTCACCAAACGGTGATAAAATTGCAATTACCGGAGGCCCTTCGGAATTTAATAATCTTGGATTAAATCTTCCCGCAGGTGTAACACCAAACGATTACGATAATCAACTTTATATCTATAATATAGGTACTAAAACTATTGAAGCAGTAACCAAAAATTTTAATCCAAGCATTAATGATTATTATTGGCGGACAGAAAAATATATTTATTTAACAACCGTTGATGGTACACGCGAGCATTTATATTTGTATAACACTGATAAAAAATCGTTTAATTATATCAATTTGGGAGTTGAAACTATTGGTTCAATATCTATTGATAAACAAGGAACAAAAGCGGTTTATGTAGGTGCATGTGCTAATGTGCCTAACAAGGTTTTTTATATTGATTTGCAAAATGAAAAATATAAAACTTTATTTGAGCCTGAAGCAGAAGAATACAAAGATATTATGCTTGGTAAAGTTGAAGATTTCGATTTTATTAATGCCCGCGGTAAAAAAATTGAAGGGTTTATTCATTACCCGCCCGATTTTGACGCGAGCAAAAAGTATCCTTGTATTGTTTATTATTATGGCGGTACAACTCCCGTTGAACGCGAATATGAAGGAAGATATCCTAAAAATATTTGGGCTGCAAACGGATATATTGTTTATATACTTGAACCGAGTGGTTGTACAGGATACGGACAGGAATTTAGTGCACTGCATGTTAACGATTGGGGTACTTTAACTGCGGAAGAGATAGTTCAAGGAACCAATGAACTGTTAAAAAAGTATAATTATATAGATCCTAAAAGAGTCGGCTGTATTGGAGCATCATACGGCGGATTTATGACGTTAAATGTAATTACTAAAACTAATATTTTTACTGCAGCTGTCTCTCACGCAGGTATTAGTACTTTATCTAGTTATTGGGGTGATGGTTATTGGGGTTATACATATAGTGCTGTTGCAACCGCAAATAGTTTCCCTTGGAACAGAAAAGATATATATGTTGATAAAAGTTCGTTATTTAATGCCGATAAAATAAATACACCTTTATTGTTATTGCATGGCGGTGCTGATACCAACGTTCCAACCGGTGAAAGTATGCAAATGTATACAGCTTTAAAATTACTTGGTAAAGATGTTGAGTTTATTGAAGTAGACGGTCAAGATCATCATATTTTAGAATATAATAAAAGAATATTATGGTCAAAATCCATTTTAGCATATTTTGACAAATATCTAAAAGGAGATAATAATTGGTGGAACAGTCTTTATAAAAATTGATTAATGGAAAATTATGATTAAATATACAAAACTAGCTGTTATTCTTTTATGTGTTTTTTTATTAAATAACTGCTCCGATTCCAAAAAAGTGAATATTAGCACAGTAAAAAAACAAATTAAACCCGAAAACGAATATTTATTAAAAGTAGAAAACTTAACCGAAAATAGACGTACCGTTAAACCGGGCGAAAATTTAGTTGATATTTTTGGCCCTTTTAATATTACTTATAACAAAGTTGTTGAACTTGCAGATGAAATAAGTAAAGTTTATTCCGTAAAAAGTTTAATTTTGGTAAAGAATATGTTGTTTATACGGATAACGATTCTTCCAATATACCAAAGTATTTTGTTTATGAAATAGATAATAAAAATTATATTGTTGCCGATTTACGCAATAACTTAAAAGTATGGCTTGGCAAAAAAGAAGTTACAATTGTTGAACATGCTGTTTCGGGTTTAATAGATTATTCCCTGTTTACCACAATTAACAATTTGGATTTGGATGATAATCTTGCATTTCGTCTTTCCGAAATATTTGGCTGGCAAATAGATTTTTACGCAATTCAAGATGGTGACTATTTTTCAGTTGTTTTTGAAGAAGAATATGTAAATGGCGAGTTTTCGAGTACCGGAAAAATTTTATCTGCTTATTTCAGTCATAATAAAAAAGATTTTTACGGCTTTGCTTTTAATGTAGAAGACGGAACCGAATATTACGATTTGGATGGCAATAGTCTGCGGCGTGCATTTTTAAAAGCACCGTTAAAATTTTCGCGTATCAGTTCAAAGTTTACACAATCAAGATTTCATCCGGTGTTAAAAATTTATAGACCTCATACAGGAATTGATTATGCCGCCGGAATCGGTACTCCAGTTCAAGCTGTTGGTGACGGTGTAATATTGAGTGCGGAATATAACCGGGGTGCCGGAAATTATGTTAGAATTAAACATAACGGTACTTACGCATCGGGATATATGCATTTATCAAGATATGGTACAGGAATAAGAAAAGGAGCACGTGTAAGACAAGGTGATGTAATTGGTTATGTGGGCAGTACAGGACTATCAACCGGACCGCATTTGGATTTTAGATTTTGGATTAATAACCAACCGGCAAATTATTTAACATTAGAATTCCCGTCATCCAATCCAATTGATAAAAAATACAAAGCCGACTTTGATAAGTTAAAAAAGGTACAATTAGCTAAACTGCAATTGTTAAACAAACCGGAAAGCTACGAAATAATTTTATAACGAATCAATTTTAGTAACAACTTTATCCTTAAACTGAGCAAGGTTTTCTTCGCTTAACATCTGGTAAGCTTCGTCTCGCACTTTTCCCCAGGTATTATGAACCGGACAAGGTTTTGAACAGCTGCATCCAGGAAAACCTAACACGCATTTATTAAATACATCCAAACCGTCAAGTGATTTTACAATATCAATTAATTTAATTTCCGCTGGATCTTTAGCAAGGAAAAAGCCACCGTTATGTCCCTTTTTTGAGCCTACAATTCCGTCATTAGTTAATATTTGCATAACCTTTGACACAAATTCTTTTGGTATTTTAAGTCTCTCGGCAACAAAAGCCGCATTAACTAACATATCCTTTGGTAATGTAGAAAGTAATAAAACCGCCTGAAGCCCAAGTTCGCACTTTTTCGAAAATATAACTGTCATAGAATCTTTATTTTTATTGTAGGTGTAAAGATATTTAATAATGAATTGAAATTCAATGCATATTTTGAACAATTTTACCCTTTTTTGTGTGTTAATGCATAATTTAAATAATTTTTAGATGTATTTTTAATAATTCTTTTTGTAAGTATGCTTTTATCTTAGTTGCCATATTGTTTGAATTGTGATTTGTATGCTTTTTATGATTCTATGTTTTTTTTGTGCGCCTACGCTGTAGGCGGGTTTTGTGTGGGTTGGTGTTTGGTTACAAATATTCTTCTACTCTGTAGAAGGTTCGACTATTGGTAATAATTTGCACATTGGGCTTTAATGTTTAGTCCCGACGGGACGTGAGGATTGTAGGCTGCGGCATTATTATTACACAATTTATATGTATTAACAGAGATTATTATCATTTCACCCATTCTGGGCTTTTTTCTCATTCCTTTTATTTTCCTACAATCCTAACGCCCATTCAGGGCTGAAACATTTTGGTATTTATATGAATTTCGGAGAAATTCCATGTCTGTAACACCGCAACACCTAAAAACCCAGTGCTTCGGAGAAGCACAATGTTAACTGTCTGAACTGTGATTTGTATGATTTTTATGATTGCTATGATTCTTTAAATTGGTTATTTTTTTAACCATTTTTTAAATGTAAAAGCACAATTGCCTACCATGCAAAAATGTCACCCGTTCCGGGTTTAATCTTCTATCAAAAATCATTTATCATCAAATATTTCGAGGTTGTCTCAAAAGTAATAAGCTTGGACTAAAGCCCGATTTCTCTCGTTTTATAATTCCCAGCTTAATAGCTGGGGTTATTTAAATACCTTCTAACTTATTGTAACAACTTTTGTTATAGCTTTATTATTCCCATACAAGCACTTCGAAGAAGTGACATGTTTGTAATAACGCGCACCCCCACCAACCACCAGCACGGCAAGGCCGTGCCACCATTGGATAGATTATCCCCAATTTTCACACAACCTGTTTATGCTGGGGTTATTAAAATACAGATTATGACTATGTAAACAATTGTATATCAACAAGTTAGATTAATTTTAAATAACCACGTCCTTTACAGACTGTGTTGAAAGTGGGGAATTATAGCAAAAACAGGAACTCATCCATCGACTCAGCAAACTCCGCTGAGTACACCGCCTTCTCTTAAAAAAAGAAATGGAGTGACAGTAAGAACATATAAAACAATGAGTTGTAATGATTTGTGTCTCCTCTCTTTTTAAGCAATGTTGTCAACTTAAGGATTATCTATTCTTCATTCATACAATGCAACCCACTTACGGGGTTGTGGTTCTTTTTTAGCGTTCTGGCTACTGATATGAAACACCATTCGGGGTTTTTTAATATAATCCTTTAATACAAATTGAAAATAAAATACTGAAAATCAATTTATTACGTAATAACGCTGAAAGCGTTACATATCATTAGACCTCGGAACCTTTAATACCGGTTTCAACCCCCTATAGTGGGGTTGCATAAAATGGAGTAATTTGCTTAAGTTGACAAAATTGCTTTTTAAGAGAGGAGATTAAGAGGTGAGTTCGTTTTCTAATTTTCACACCGTCTCTTTAGGGTGTGGGTAAAGATAAACCCAAGATATGGCCTTTAGGCCTGATTAAATATTTTTAAATTCAATTATCTTACGTTGGATAATTGTTTTAATCTGCATTTTTAAAATACATAACGATTTTTTATAAATTGTTATTAATAACGAAATTAAAGATTATTATAATTCCTATTGCAAAATCTGGGTTTATTACAATTTCACCCATATATACAGCACAATTATCATTTAAACTAAAAAAGGCTGACTATTTTCATAATCAGCCTTAAAAAATTTATAAAATTAATTATTAAAAATTAATTTTTTGATTTTTATATTTTGCATAATCAAGTACAAATGCGCTTGCCACAAATACCGATGAATATGTACCAAAAGTAATACCAAAAAACAAACAGAATGCAAAACCTCTTAAAACTTCACCTCCAAATACTAACAATACAATAACTGTTAATATTGTAGTGAAACTGGTCATAATTGTTCTGCGCAATGTTTTATTAATAGCATCATTCATATTATGTTCAAGTTCAGCGGTTTTATGAATTTTGAAGTTTTCTCTAATACGGTCAAACACAATAACAGTATCGTTAATTGAATAACCAACCAATGTTAAAAAGGCTGCTATTACACTTACCGATATTTCCAAATTCAAGCCGGGTATTAAACCATATAAAAGTGAAAACATACCAAGAGTAATAAATACGTCATGGAATAAAGCAACAACAGCACCTACCGCAAATGTAAATTTAAAACGGAATGCCACATAAATCAAAATAACCAATAATGAAAGCATAACAGCAATAAAAGCATCACGCTTTAATTCGTTACCAATTTTTGGACCTACAGTAGTTTCTTTAACAACAGTAAAGTTATTGTCTTGAATTTTTTTAGAGAAATTTTCTTTAATCCATTCCGAAATACCAACTTTAACTGATATTTGTGTGTTGTTAATTTCTTGTGTCACTTTTGATGCTTGATAACCGGCATCATTTAGTTTATCATAAATTGCATCGGCCACTTTAGCTGAATCAAAATCAAAAACAATAGAATTTGATGTGGTTTCAACAACACTTTTTATTTTCCCATAACCAAAGCTAGCAATTTCAGATTCAATACTAGTTTGAACTTTTGAGAATACTTTTTTAGGAATTTCCTGAACATCAGTTCTTACTAAAACACCCGATTCACCGCCAAAAGTTTTAACTTCAACGTTGCCAAGACCAATAGTATTTAAATCAGCTCGAATTTCAGAAATATTAATCTGTTTTTCGAATTGAACGGCAACTTCGGTTCCACCTTTAAAGTCGATACCAAATTGTAATCCTCTTACTAAAAGGCTAATTATACTTAAGGTAAATAAAGATGCGGAAATAATATAAAACATCTTTCTTTTACCTAAAAAGTTTATCTGTTTTTCAAAAATACTCATTTATCAATATCTCCCTGATAAACATTAATCTAATTTTAATTTAATTCCTTTATAGGCCATGTATTCTAATATAACACGCGTAATAACCAAAGCACTAAATAATGTTGAAACAATACCTATCATTAGTGTTAAAGCAAATCCCTGTACAGGGCCGCTTCCAAATTGATAAAGAATAACGCCTGAAAAGAAAGTTGTAATGTTTGAATCGAAGATAGCAGCAAATGAATTAGAAAAACCACTATCTATCGCAGCTTTAACTGTTTTACCATTTCGTAATTCTTCACGCATACGTTCGTAAATAATTACGTTGGCATCAACTGCCATACCCATAGTAAGTACTATACCTGCAATACCGGGCAATGTTAATGTTGCTTGAAATGCTGCTAAAACTCCCATTGTAAATATCACTGTAAATATTAACGCAAAATCTGCAACCATACCTACTTTTCTATAATACCAAATCATAAATGCGGCAACTGCTAAAAATCCAATTAATGCCGAATTGGTTCCTTCTTGAACAGCATCTTGACCTAAAGATGGTCCAACAGTTCTTTCTTCAATTACATCAATAGGAGCGGGTAAAGCACCTGCTTTAAGTACAATTTCCAATAATTTTGCTTCTTCTAAATTTGCCATACCGGAAATTTGTGAACTTCCTGAAGGAATTTTATTTTTAATTTCAGGGGCAGTGTAAATTACACCATCAAGCATAACTGCACAACGTTTACCAATGTTGCTGCCGGTAATACGTGCCCATTCTCTTGCACCGTCTGAATTCATCTGCATATTAACAATTGCTGCAGTTGTGGATTGATCGATATTTGCTTGAGCTCCAACAACTTTATCGCCTGTTAATTCAGGTTCTTTATTTACAAAATAAACTTTATAAAAATTTTGACCTTCCTGAACAATTTCAGGTTTTGCGCTTAAAATAAATTCCGAATTGTCAGGAATAACTTTTTGAACGTCGGGTCTTTCTAAAATTTGAGTTAATTTTGCTCTGTCTTTTTCTCTAATAAAACTTTCTAAAAAAGCACCCTGAGAATTAACCATAACTAAAGAGAAAAAAGGATGTTTTTTTGCAAATTCTTCTTTAGAAAGATTTTGATCGCTGGTAGTATCATTAGCTGCAACTTTTACAGAATCTGCATTTTTAGTAGAATCCGTGCTGGTTGAATCTAAAATTACTTTACCGGATAAAAGTTCATCAATTCTTTTCATAACAGGAATTGTTACATCACCTTCTTTTACCAAACGGAACTCAAGCAAAGCACGTCCTTGAATCAAACGTTTTGCTTCTTCTTCTTTGGCAACACCAGGTAATTCAATAATAATTCTGCGTGACCCTTGTTTTTGAATACTTGGTTCAGAAACACCATACTGGTCAACTCTGTTACGTATAATTTCCATAGCACGTGAAACAGCATCTGTTTCTTGTGTTTGTAAATCAGTAATAATTTTAGCATCGTCTTGGCGTATTGTACCAAAATAACGGCTTAATCTGCGACCGTTTGCCTGTAATTTTGCTGCAAGAACAGTAACAACATTTTCATCTGTTATTTTAACTTGAGCTTCAGCTTCTTTCATAGCTTTATTAAAAACCGCATCTGGGTCTTTAGCTAATTTTTCAAGTAATTTTGCAGTATTAACTTCCATTACTAAATACATACCGCCTTGTAAATCCAATCCTAATTTTACACGTTTTTCGCGTGCAGTTTTAAATGAAGGGTCTGCATTAAAAAGACTGTCTGTTTTGATTGAAATAAATTTCTTCAAATCAACCGAAGAAATTGTTGGGTTGCTGCTTTTAATCTGTTTTGTAAGTGTACCTATTTTTGTTTTTATCTCCTTAGTATTCAAGTAATCTTGAAGTGTAGGATAAAGAAGATAAATACATAAAGCAGCAAATAAGGTAATTACAATAATTCTAAATCTTAACTCTTTCATAGTTGCATTACGATTTAGTGAAAAAAATTCATATTTAAGCTATACAAAAAATATATATCCAAAGAAAAATAAAAATTTAACTTCAAATATATATTTCAAAAAACAAAAACCGGTAAAAGTAATATTTACCGGACTATCTAATTAATTTATGCGTCTTCTCTTACAATCCATGTTTTTACAACAGCAACTACGCTATGGTGTAATTTAACATTAATATCGTAAATACCGAGTGCTTTAATTGGTTCAGCAATATCAACTTTACGTTTGTCAATATCAAAACCTTTTTCTTTAATAGCATCGGAAATCATTTGATTTGTAACTGAACCAAAAAGTTTTTCTTCTTCACCAACTTTAACATGTATGGTAACAGGTGTTTTTTCTAATTCAGCTTTTAAAGAATTTGCAGCAGCAAGTTCTTTTGATTCTTTTAACGAAGATTGTTTTCTTTCTTCTTTAAGGGCTTTAACGTTACCTGCATTAGCTAAATAAGCAATTTGCCTTGGAATTAAATAATTCAGTGCATAACCTTCTTTAACATCAACAACAGTACCTGCTTCCCCTAAATTTTCGAAGTGTTTTCTTAAAATTACTTTCATATCAAATCTCTCCTAAAATTATTTAATGGCTTCGGAAATGTAAGGCATAATGGCAATTTGTCTTGCTCTTTTAATTGCAATTACTAACTCGCGATGTTGTTTTGCGCTAAGTCCTGTAATTCTCCTAGGGATTATTTTACCCTGATCGGTAACAAATTTTATTAACTTTTTAAAGTCTTTGTAATCGATGTATTCTTCTATTACTCTTCTTGCTCTTCTACTTTTCATTTAATTAACTCCAATTAATATTAATCTTTCATTAGATGAGATTCTTCATCTGTAAGAAACTTATCAAAGGTATTATCTTCAAAACTCGATTCATCAAGATCGGCGTCTTGTGTAATACTTACTTCATCTAAACCTACCTTGCTATATTTATTCAAAAATTGAATACGTTTAGCTTTTATTTCAACGATGGTTCTATTTCTGCCATCTTCAGTTTTAAATGTTCTGCTTTGAAGTTCACCGTCTATTAAAACAGCGCTTCCTTTTTGAAGTCTGTCTTTACAGCTATCGGCTAATTTATTCCAAGCAACAACACCAACATAACAAACATCTTCCTGCCACTGATTTGTACTATCTTTATATCGTCTGTTTACAGCAATATGAAAATTTACAACAGGCGTACTATTGGAAGTTTGACGAAAGACAGGATCTTTTGTAAGATTACCTGCAACAATAACACTATTAAGTTCAGGCATTTTTAACTCAGCCATTACCTTTCCTCCATAATATCAGTTAAATTGTTATTGTTTACTTTCATTATTTATTGAATCTTTATTTTCTGAAACTTTTTCAGCTTCTGCTGCATTTGCTTCGGCAGTTGCTACTTTTTGTTTTTGAGTTTCAAAATAATCTAAAGCTTCTTTAGTTAATTCTACTGTTAAAAACCTGATGATAGTTTCATCTAAACGGTAAGTTCTTTCGATTCTTGTAACAGAATCTGTAGGTGCAGTAAAACGAATTACAGAATAATAACCGCTTTTTGCTTTTTTAATTGGATATGCTAACCTCTTCCTTCCCCAATTATCAACATCTTGAATTTCTCCGCCGTAAGCTTTAATACTTTCCAATATCTTACGTAAAGATGTCTCAATTTGTTCATCTTCGAGTGCAGCATTTAAAATTAGTACACTCTCGTAACTATTTAGTTTCACAATTTCCTCCCTATGGGCTGATGGCCCCCATAATAAATTTATGAGAGCAGGGTTAATTAATATATTTTTTAAAATTATAGACTTACAATATATAAATAAAATTTAACAGGTGCAATATTTAAACCAACACCATTAATACTTTTGAGCTTGTTTTGTATATATTTACCTGTTTTTACAGAAAAATTAAGGCAAAACTTTAACTAAAACTGACATAATAAATAAACAAACAATGTATTTCAGCTATTATAATGTACTAAATTATAAGTCGGTTTTTAATTTGTTTTTATTTCTGCTAAAACAATTTAACATTAAATCTAATCCGCCGGTAATAAATTCATTTAACAAAGTGACCGATAAATCCAGTCCTTTCTCAATCGTTTCATAATCCTTTGTATTGATTTCACTTAACACATAGTCAGCCATACTTCCTTTTTCAAACTGGCTGCCAATTCCAAAACGTAAACGCGGAAATTCATTTGAATTAAGATGATAAATTAATGAATACAATCCATTATGACCGCCGTCTCCGCCATTTTTTTTTATTTTTACCAATCCCTTATCAATATTTAAATCGTCACAAATAACTAAATAATCTTTTAATTCAACTTCAAAATTCTTTAAAATTTGTAAAGCTGCTAAGCCGCTGTTATTAACATAAGTTGCAGGCTTAACAATAATAAATTCGTTGTTATTTAATGTACCCTTGGCGTAAATATAATTATACTTTGAGGCAGTATATCTCAGATTAAGCGACTGTGCAAGCTTATCTAAAATAATAAACCCGGCATTATGCCAAGTATTTTGGTACTTGATGCCGGGATTTCCAATTCCAAATAAAACTCGCAAAACTTTTTATTATTCCTCGTCTTCAGCTTTACCTTTTCCAATAACAACAGGTTCAGCAGCATCGGTTGATGATTCTTCTTCAGCACGTGGTGATAATACTGATACTATAATCACGTCTTCAGCATTTAAAATAGTAACGTTTTCAATTTTAACATCACCAACATGTAATGATTTACCAAGGTGTAAATCGGTAATATCAATTTCAATATGCTGTGGAACAAACTGAGGTAAACATTCAATTTCTAATTTATGCAAGGTTTCTTGTAAAACTCCGCCTTCTTTAACACCAACAGCAGATCCTACAAATAAAATAGGAACTTCCATTGTTAAAACTTCATTAGCGCTAACGCCCATTAAATCAAAATGTATAATTCTATCCGTTACAGGATGAAATTGTACTTCTTTTACCATACAGCGAACTGCAGGGTCAGAATCAATAGTTAAATTAACTAAGTGTGATTCAGCTGTGAATACTAATGGCTTAAAACTGTTTTCTTTTACAGAAATCGAAATAGCTTCTTGACCTTTACTATAATAGTTGCCAGGAATTAAACTATTTCTTCTCATCTCATTTACAGCACCTTTAGTACTAATTGATCTTCTCGTTGCAGTTAAATTATAATCTGCCATTGTATCTCCAAATAATTTTCTTAATTCTTGCTACAAACACTTAAAACTTTATAACTTACAAAAATAATGAATAAATGTTAAAATTGAAAGTGTTTAATGAAAAAAATATTTTTTGTTTTATCTCTTTTGCCTTAAAAGTAATTTAAAGACTTAAAATATAATACTATTTTGCAATAATTACAACTTCCCGTTTAATTCCGAGTTTTTTCATTTTGCTGCCAAGTGTTTTTCCGTTTATTCCAAGCAGTTGAGAAGCACTTTTTTCGCCGGTTACTTTTCCATTTGTTAAATTAAGCGCTTCAATAATGTGTTCTTTTTCTATATTTATTAATGTTTTAAATTCCGAAATATCTTGTTTAAGTCCTTTATTTTCAAATAAATAATTTTCAAAATTCAGGTGATCACCTTTTGAAATAATAATTGATCGTTCAATTAAATGTTCTAATTCACGAATATTTCCGGGCCAGTTATATTCCATCAATAATTCCATATCTGTTTTTTTTATCAATTTTACTGCACTGCCAATTCGTTTGGAAAATATATCAACAAAATGTTTAACTAAGGATGGAATATCTTCCTTTCTTTCACGTAGCGGAGGTACAACAATTGGAAAAACGTTTAGTCTAAAAAATAAATCAGGTCTAAATTTTCCTAAGGAAATTTCTTTTTCCAGATTTCGATTGGTTGCAGAAATAATTCTAACATCGGAAGAAATTGTTTCTCTCCCCCCTACTCTTTCAAATTTTTTTTCTTGCAACACTCTTAACAGCTTCGATTGAATTTCAATAGGCAGCTCGCCAATTTCATCTAAAAATATTGTTCCGCCGTCAGCTATTTCAAATTTACCAATTCGTTTTTCATATGCGCCTGTAAAACTCCCTTTTTCATGACCGAACAATTCCGATTCGATAAGCTGTGCCGGAAGTGCCGCACAATTTACTGTAATAAATGCATTGTTTTTACGTTTGCTTAAATTATGTACGGCTTTAGCAATTAATTCTTTTCCGGTTCCTGTTTCGCCTTGTATTAAAACTGTAGCTTCAAGTGCTGCAACCTGTGTTACTTTATTTAATGTTGTTTGTATTGCGCTACTGTTACCAATTATTTCCTGAAAAGTATTTGAAAAATTTATTTCCTCCAATAAATAACTTTTTTCCTGCTCTAATTTTTTGGTTAAAATAGATATTTCATCAAACATATAATAGAACCCAAGCATTAAAGCAATTTGCGGTAATAAATGATGAACCAAATCTATTTCTTTAAGACCAAAAAATGAATTAATATCGTACCAAAACAAATAATCAATTTCTCGTTTGGGTTTATGCGCTTCTTTACGTCCTAAAACCAAATTTAAAGCACCCTTATTTTTAACTGAATATTTTATCATCAAAAAAGAAGATATTAAATTGCTTTCTTTTACTTTTTTTAAATAAATTGATTTTTTACAAATATTTTCTAATTCTAATCCGGTAAATTCTATATAATCATTATTAATTGAAGCAAATTCCTCTCTTAATACTTTAAAAGAATTTTGAGTTTCGACTGATATTGGACTGGATTTGAACTTTTTTTCACTATTTTTTATATAACTAAAATAAATATGCTGGTTGGATTCAGTGTCGCTTGCATATAATCCAATATAATCGCTCGGAATAATATTGTTAATATTGTTAACCAAAACATTTAAAAATTGATTTTTATCTTTTAATGTTACAATTATTTCAAAAAGTTTAATCCGTAATTCTCTTTCTTTTTCCAAGTGCCGTAGTTCATCCTCTGCACGTGCTCCATAAACAACAGAAGCCAATAGCCCCGCAATTAATATTAAAAAATCATTTTCGGATTTGTTAAAACTTAATTCTTTTAAGGATAATATCAAATAACCAACTAATTCCTCTTTAGTTTTTAGTGGTATAAAATATAATTCGGTTACATTTTTATCCTTTAGTACTTTTTCAAATTCGGACTGCCATTCATTCCTTTTTTTTAGCGTATAAAAAAAACTTGCATTAACGGTTAGTATTTCATTATTAGCAAACTGCAAATAAAATGGAAGTTTGGTTGCACTTATAGTATTGTACCAAAAATCCCCAAACAAATCATTATTTGCATTTTCTAACGTTCCAACTCCAAACCCTATGTTTTCTCTATCTTTATCAATAACCGATATACCACATATATCAAAATTATAAGCAATATTAATTCTTTGCAGAAGTGTTGAAAATAAAATGACATTGTTTTTGGTATTTGTTATTGTTTCAGATAAAGAATTGATAAATTCTAATTTATTAGTTATCATATATACTCACCTTATATAAAGACAATTGATTTTATTTAAGCAGTAAAAATAAGTAATTGATTTTATTTAAGCAATAAAACTTTTTATAAGAGATTTCCAATCGGGCTATTATAAAAATTGTTCCTTTATCTTCAAACTAATTGATATAAAAAAGACTGGTTCGTAACTATATAAAAATAAATAGGTTACATTAACAATTAGTTTTTATTATAAACATTCAAATCCTCTCCTTCCCAAATTGTATGGAGATTTATTTATTCATTTAGTAAAATGGCATTATACTTGTCTATCAATCCGCATATTAATAACATTTGGAAGTAATTAGGAGAAAAATTGAAAAACAAAACATTAATGTATATTGGAAGTTTATTTTTTGTTTTCACCGTTTTATTGCTGCAAAATAATACAGCCCAAGATGGAAAAAGTAATTATACATTGTTGCAATGTATTAAATACGCAAAAGAAAATAACAATGATATAAAAAAATCCGCAATAGAAGAGGAGCAATCCTATAAAAAAATTAATGAGGTTATTGGAAGCGGTTTACCGCAAATAACATTATCCGGAAATATTGTAGATAATATTGAATTGCCAACTCAAGTGTTACCCGGGGAAAGTTTTGGAGGAGCAGCAGGCTCGTTAATGGAAGCAAAATTTGGCACACAATATAATTACACTTTTTCGGCAGAAGCCACTCAAATGATATTTAACGGCTCTTTTTGGATAGGTTTGGATGCAGCCAAATATTCAAATCTTTATTATAAACAAAAAAAGGAATATGTATCGGAAGATATTGAATATAATATAGCGGCTGCTTATTACCAAACCCTTGTACTCCAAAAGCAGATAACTTTACTTGAACAAAACAGTAAATTAATAGATAAATCATTAGCAGATACTAAACTTTTTTATCAAAACGGGAAAGCAAAAGAAGTTGATGTAAACAGATTAAATGTAAGCAAAAACAATATTATATACCAGCTTAAAAAAGCGAATGAATATTTAACCCAATCATATAATAATTTAAAATTCCAAATGGGTATGAATATTAATCAGGTAATTTCATTATCCGACAGCGTAAAATTTACTGATGATAAATTACTTGAAAAAGACATTACAGGTTTTAATTACGAAAATGACGAAACGGTAAATTTTGAAAACAGAAACGATTATAAAATTCTTCAAACCACTTTGGAACTTCAAAAACTTAACAAAAAGAATATCTTTGCTCAATATCTTCCTTCAATAAGTGCTTATGGCAGTTTTTCATATCAGGGATTAAGAACAAAATTCGACCTGTTCGACTCAAATGAAAAGTGGTTTAATTTTTATTCGGTCGGTTTACAAATGCGCTTCCCTATTTTTACCGGGGGACAAACATACGCAAAAATGCAGCAGGCCGATCTTCAAGTTGATATTGTAAAAGAAGATATTAAAAAGGCTGAGAACGGTATAAATATGCAGGTATCCAATGCGGTTACAAAATTTAATAATGCATTTGAAAATACAAAGACTAACAAGCTTAATATGGATCTTGCTCAAAAAGTATACGATATCACCTTAATTGAATATAAAGAAGGTGTAACAGAAGCATTTTCCTTAGTCGATTCGGAAACAAAATTACGCGAAGCTCAAACAAATTATATAAATTCGTTATTAGAACTTTATATAGCAAAATTTGATATGGAAAAAGCTAAAGGAACTATGTCTGTTTATTTAACAAATATTGAAAATACTAAATAAAAACGAGATAAATGAAATGAAGAAAAGAATAATTTTAATTACGTCCGTAATTGCCTTAATTATATTGATAATAATTAAACTTGTTGTAAATAAATCTGTAATTGATGAAAACAAAAAAACAAAGGAAGGCGTAAAAACAACCGTTTCTGTAAAAACTGTTATAAAAAAAGAAGAAAACAGTTTATTAATGCTAACCGGAGTTACTTCTCCCAAACAAGAAGTAACACTTCAAGCGGAGACATCAGGACAAATTGAATCTATATTTTTTAGTTTAGGTGAATATGTTACAAAAGGTAAAGTATTAATTCAAATAGATGATAAATTAGCTTCACTTAATTTGGAACAAGCACAAGTCAATTTATCTAAATTTGAAGACGAATATAATAAGAACAAAAGTCTTTATAATGGCAACGCTATTTCCGAAACAAGATTACGTGATGCAAAAATCGATTTTGAAAGAGCAAAAATATCGGTTGAACAAGCTAAAAAACAATTAAGTTTTACAAAAATAACAGCAACACAAAGCGGTTATGTAACAGCAAAACTTATTGAAAAAGGGGCTTTTGTAGCACCGGGAACCCCGCTTTTATCACTTGTGGATATTAGTCAGCTTAAAGTTTTAATAAATGTAGCGGAAAAAGAAGCATATAAGTTAAAAAACGGTCAAACTGTTACAATTACTTCATCCGTTTATCCCGGTTGGAGCACCACCGGAAAAGTAAACTTTGTAAGCCAGCAGGGCGATAAAGTTCATAATTATCCTGTTGAGGTTTTGGTTAACAATTTGGCTGCCAATCAGTTAAAAGCTGGTACTTTTGTTAATGTGGAGTTTAATTTTCCGGCCATCGGACCATCGTTGTTAATTCCAAGAGAATCATTAATAGGAAGCGTTAAAAACGCAAAAGTATATGTTGTAGAAAATAATATTGTTTCTCAAATACCAATTACAGTCGGCCGCGATTTAGGAAACAATCTTGAAGTTTTATCAGGTCTTAATGAAAATGATTTAGTTGTAACTACCGGACAAATCAACTTATCTGATAATTCACCAGTTATCATAATCAACAACTAAAGAGTAAAAATATGATTGAACTATCAATAAAAAGACCTTTAATTGTTTTTGTATTATTCACATTAATAGCACTATTGGGAATAATTACTTACACCCAGTTAAATATAAATTTAATTCCAAAATTTGAAGCAAATATATTAACAATAGCTACTGTTTACCCCGGAGCCTCAGCTTCCGAAGTTGAAACATCGGTGGCAAAAAAAATTGAGGACGCTGTTTCTTCATTGGAGAATATTGATAAAATTACCTCCACATCACAAGAAGGATTTGTTGCAACCGTAATTGAATTAAAAAGCGGTGCCGATCCAAACATTTCTCTTCAGGATGCACAAAGGAAAATAAACGCAATATTGCCCGATTTGCCAACGGATGTTAAAACACCAACAATAAGCAAATTTGCATCCGATGAAATGCCTGTTATTCAATTTGCCGCATCGTCAAACTTAAAACCAACCGTGTTTTATAAAATGATGGAAGATAAAATTCAACCACATTTGTCAAAATTGCAAGGAGTTGGACTAATTTCATTAATTGGCGGCAGCCAGCGCGAAATTCAAGTAGCCATTGATCAGGAAAAATTAAAAGCATATAATCTTTCAATTCTTCAAATTCTACAGGCTATGCAACAGGCAAATATGGATTTTCCTACGGGACGAGTTGAGGATGAAACAAAACGTTATACTGTTCGTTTATCAGCAAAATTTACTTCACTTGAACAGTTAAAAAATACTATTATATCGGTAAATTCCAATGGCGGAAAAATATATATTAAGGATGTTGCAGAAGTTAGTGACGGAATTGTAGAGTTTTCCAAAGAAAGCCGATTAAACGGTCAATCATCAATTGGTGTGCATGTACAAAAACAATCGGATGCCAACGCAGTAGCTGTTTGTGCTTTAATTAAAAACGAATTAAAAACTTTGGAAACGGAATATAAATCCGATAATCTTCAATTTAACATTGCCTCCGATAATTCAATTTACACAATGGAATCGGTTAATGCGGTTGTTGAAGATTTAATATTAGCTATTTTTATTGTATCGTTAATATGTTTTCTTTTCCTTCATAACATCCGTTCGGCTTTAATTGTTATGGTTGCCGTACCTTTATCAATGCTGCCGGCTTTTATATTTATATATGCTTTTAATTATACATTAAATATTATGTCATTAATGGCTCTCTCTCTTGCAGTAGGAATTTTAGTTGATGATTCCATTGTGGTAGTAGAAAACATTTTTAGATATATGGAAATGGGCAAATCTAAAATAGAAGCTGCATTGGAAGGAGCAAAACAAATTTTATTTACTGCAACTTCTATCACGCTTGTAATAGTTTCGGTATTTTTTCCGTTATCACTTACCGGCGGTATTATTGGCAATATGTTAAAAGAATTTTCGCTGCCATTAATTGTTTCAACACTTACAAGTCTGTTGGTATCCTTTAGCTTAACACCGTTATTGTTATCAAAATTTGCCAAATTAAATGATACAACAAAACCTACTTTAAGCAACAAATTTAATGTAAAATTTGAAAAAGCCTTTGAAGGATTAAAAAATTTATATGAAGATATACTTGTTTGGGCTTTAAAAAATAAAATTAAAGTTTATACAGCAGTATTTATTTTATTTGTTGCTGCTTTAACGTTAATGGGTACCGGATTTATTGGAGCAACATTTATTGCTGATACCGACCAAAGTGAGATTGTTGTGGATTTGGAAATGCCGCCACAAATTTCCACGTACGAAAACAATATGATAACTAAAAAAATTGAAGATTTGTTATTTGCAAAACCGGAGGTATTAAAAGTTATGTCCAACGTTGGACAATCCAGTTCTATGCTTGCGTCTTCATCACGTAACAATATAACCCAAATTACTGTTTCAATTGTCGAAAAAAATGAACGAACATTTGGAATTAAGGACTTTGGAGAGACTATAAAAAATGAGATATTATCTAAAATTCCGGGTATAAAAGTAAGAACTTCCCCCAAAATCATAACCGGGGAAACAAATTCCGCAGCAATTGAATATGTTGTGAAAGGTACCGATTTAATGTTGGTTGATTCAAGTGCGGCTATTGTTATGGATTTAATAAAAAAAATTCCCGGTACTATTGATGTTAAATATTCAATTGATGATCCCAAACCTGAAATTAGTATTCAAATTAACAGAAGTAAAATGGAAGAATTAGGTCTTTCCGTAGCTTCTGTGGGTGCAACACTAAGAACTGCCTTAGCAGGTAATACGGATTCCAAATATAAAGATGGTGCTTACGAATATGATATAAACCTTCAATTCGATAAATTCGATAAACAGAATATTGCCAATGTGGCTGCTATTAATTTTATAAATAATTATGGACAAATGGTTGAATTAAAGCAATTTGCCGATATTTCGCAAACAATGGGACCCAGCATGTTGGAACGTATTGACAGAATGAGTTCGTATACAATAAGTTGTAACGTAATAGGACGATCATCCGGCACTATTGGAAATGAGATTGAAGCCGCGCTTAAGGGAAATATTCCAAATGGTGTTATCGTTCAGCCAGCCGGAATGTTACAGAGACAAAACGATACATTCCAAAGATTGGGTTTTGCGTTAATAGCCGGAATTATTTTAATATATTTGATAATGGTAGCACTTTATAATTCATTGTTATATCCATTTGTAGTATTGTTTGCTATACCTCTTGCAATGATTGGTTCATTTACTGCTTTAGCTTTAACAATGGAGGATTTAAGTTTATTTTCTATTTTGGGCTTAATTACACTTATGGGTTTAGTTGCCAAAAATGCAATTTTATTAGTTGATTTTACAAATGAGTTATTAAAACAAGGCAAAGAATTAAAACAAGCTATTTTAGAGGCCGGAAGAGAAAGAATTAGACCAATTTTAATGACCACATTAGCTATGGTGTTTGGAATGCTTCCTCTTGCTATTGCATCCGGTGCGGGCAGCGAGTTAAAAAACGGTATGGCTTGGGTAATAATTGGTGGGTTAACAAGCTCATTAATATTAACCCTTATTGTAGTACCGTGTATTTTTTATTCTTTAGAAACTCTAAAACGTAGATTTCAAAAAGTAAAAATTGTAAATAAAGAAGAATTTTTAACTGAAGTTATTTAAGAATTTTTTAATTGACTAAATAAGTCAATTGCCTCATCCCCCACCCAGTTAGTATCCCCTAATATATTAACCGGGGAGGCATTTAATAGGTTTTAACTAAACCAACAATAAAAATTGGAATTTAACAATTATGAAATAATTTATACATATGATAAGTTACAGATCAAAATTTATAATTAAAGAAAGCGTGTTTACAATTTTATTTTTTTATTTCCTTTCATGGATAAGTATTTTGTTAAGCAATATTAAGGATTTACCCATAATAAGGAGTATAATTGGTACTTTATTTTTAGCTGTGGTTGTTCTATTTTACGATTTGGTTTTAAGTAATTACTTAAAAAAAAATCTCAGTTCAATTATATATATAATAATTACTTTTTTTTATTATTATGTTATTTTTTATATAATGCTGTTGGCGTTTGGTTATATAAATTTAATATTTAAACTAGGGTTAACATTAAACCAAGCATTAAAAGCCAATGTTATTGACATGTACCCTAACGGAATACATTATATATTATTTTACCTTTTTATGTTTTTAATTGTCCGGTATCTGCTAAACGAACTTGGAACAAAAACTACCAGAGGAATTAACAAAAATTATTTTTTTGGAAAACCAAAGGTTCTGCTTTATGATAAAAGAATTTTTATGTTTATGGATTTGATTTCATCAACAACTTTTGCCGAAAAACTTGGACATATTAAATACAGCAGATTTATAAGCAGTATATACGATGAAATTGACGAATATGTTTTAGCAACATCAGGAAATATCTATCAATATGTTGGTGATGAAGTAGTAATTGTATGGGAATACAAACACGGCACAAAAAACAACAATTGTTTAAACTTTTTCCGTATGTTTGAAAAAAGAATGAATGAGTTAAAAGAAACATTTATAAATGAGTATTCTATATTTCCTCAATTTAAAGCTGCTTTTCATTATGGCGAGGTTTCAATTACGGAAATTGGAGGGATTCTTAAAAATGAAATAGCTTTTCATGGCGATGTGGTTAATACAACAGCCCGAATTTGCGCTTTATGTGCGGAATTAAACGAAAAAGTACTAATTTCGGAAGACTTAGTAAAAATACTTAACCCGGATGATAAAATTTTACACGTTGGAACATTTAAGCTTAAGGGGAAAAAAAACGAATTAAAAATTTACAAACTCAGTTTACCCGGATATCAGTAATAAATATTTATAAAGGATTTGAGGAGCGTATATATTGTTTAAATGTGAAAAGGGGTATTAAGCTGATTATTTGTCAGCTTTTTACCCCTTAATTAATTTTTATTAAATACTACCCTTTATCGTTTTCAAATAACGAACTGATTGATTCGTGTTTAAATGAGCGAACAATTGCTTCGGCAAATAAACTTGCAACACTTCTTACTTCTAACTTCGGATGATTTGATCCTTCGGGAAGTTGAACCGTATCCGTTACATAAAGCTTTTTAATAGGAGTAGCCATAATTTTTTCAACAGCTCCGCCGGAAAATACAGGATGCGTAACTGCTCCGTAAATATCCAAAGCGCCTCTTTCCTTAATAGCATTTATAGTTGCTATAAATGTACCGCCTGTATCAATCATATCATCAACAAGCAAAACATTTTTATCTTTTACATCACCAATAACATTCATAACTTCGGCAAAATTTGCTTCGGGACGTCTTTTATCAATTACAACTAAACTGCCGTTTAAACGTTTTGAATAAGCTCGTGCAATTTTTATACCGCCAAAATCAGGTGCGGCAATTGCTAAATTAGGAACTTTATCTTTAAATATTCCGGTGAATATTGGAGATGCAAAAATATGGTCAAAAGGAATATCAAAAAAACCTTGTATTTGAGCTGCATGCAAATCCATTGTAATTACTCTGTCTGCCCCAGCAACGGTAATTAAATTTGCTAATAATTTTGCTGTAATTGAAACTCGGGGCTGGTCTTTTCTATCCTGTCTTGCATAACCAAAATAAGGTATTACTGCGGTCACTCGTTTTGCGGAAGCACGTTTTGCAGCATCAATCATAATTAGCAGTTCCATAATATGATCGGCCGGCGGGTGCGTGGACTGGATGATAAATACATCCCTTCCCCTTATGTTCTCTTTATATTTCACCCAAATTTCACCGTCCGAAAAACGTTTGCTTATTATTTCGCCCGGCTCAATGCCTAAATATCTAACAATACGATCAGTTAAAACTGCGCTTGTTACTCCAGAAAATATTCTTGGTGGATTTTCCATAGGTATATATTTATTAATATGAGAAAAGAAAATATAAATATTTCTATTTTTTAAGTCAATTCAATCCCCACCACATATTTTTTTATTTTAGTATTTGTTTAATAATAACGCTTAAATTTGACGTTTTATGCATATTTGATCAATGTTAACAAATTGTTAACATTACTTTAAGCTTTAATTATTTAAACTAATATTTTAGAATTATAATAAGACAATATGTGTTTTATATCACATAAGAAACATTTTTATGATAGTGTACTATTTTTTCTCTTGACAAGTGAACATTTGCACACTATATTTGTAGTAAACAAAATAACACTACTTTTAATTATGAAAAATATAACTGACAGACAACAAGAGATTTTAGACTTTATTCAAGAGTTCATTAATATCAACTCTTATCCGCCAACTTACAGAGAAATTGGCAAAAAGTTTAATATTGCTTCTACTTACGGTGTAAAACGCCATTTGGATGCTTTGCAGAAAAAAGGATTTCTTGATACCTGCAAAAACACAAGCAGAACAATTTCAGTAAAACAGTCAAACGAAACTGTATATAATAATACTATCGAAATACCAATAGTTGGTAGAGTTGCTGCAGGTTATCCTGTATTATCAGATGAAAATATTGATGGCAGTCTTATGCTTGACGCTTCAATGTTTAAATCCGATAAAACTTGTTTTGCCTTACGTGTTAAAGGAGAGAGTATGATTCGTGCCGGTATTATGGAAGGCGACTATGTTATAGTTGCTCAACAGAGCACCGCTAACAACGGAGAAATAGTAATTGCAACCGTAAATGACGAAGCAACATTAAAAAGATTAAACAAAACAGCCGCCGGAATTCAACTAATTCCCGAAAATGAAAATTTTTCACCTATTGCTATAAACTTTTCTGATAAATTCTCGATAATAGGAAAGGTAATAGGAGTTTTTAGGTGGTATAAATAAACGAGAGGTTTATAATGAGAACAGAAGACATATTATTAGCAGCTATCCATCGCAGAAATAAGATTGAATTTGATTACAATCTTAGTAATTATTCGGTTGAGCCATATTATATTGCAAAAAACCGTTTTGGCAAAACTGTAATTTTTGGACGCGTAAACAATTCACATAGAATTCAATCGTTTGAATCCGATTTAATTAGAAATATTAGATTAATAGATTACGAACATTTTTCTCCACTTATTCCTATTCTCCCGCAGTTTAATTAAGGTTAATTACGAGGTGAAGCATGGCACGGAAATATTCTACACGAGAAAGAGTTGACGAGCTGATAAATCACTTTTGGCGTAATGGATATTTAACCCTAAGCAGAAAGTATGGCAAGTATTTGCCCGAACCAAAACCGATTGGTGAATATTCTGTTGATGCTGTTGGAAGATACAAGAAAAAATATGTAATTGGTCTTATACTTAGCGAAGATGATTTTGCCGATAATAGAATTATTTCCAAATTGAATTATTTAGCTACAAGACAAAACAATAAATACGATATTAAAGTTACTCTTTATATTGGGGTACCTCAAGATAGAGTTTATGAAGCTTCTTTATTAATTGAAAAAACTAATTCCGAAGCGAAAAAAAATATTAAGATTGTCCCCCTCCCCGATTCTGATAAGTAAAAAAAGCTGTCTTTTTAGGCAGCTTTTTTTGTATATACTCGTCTGAACCATGATTTGTAGGATTACCTTGATTTTGATAATCGTTTGAATTGTGATTTGCCTGATTGAGGTGATTATTATGATTTAATAAACCATTTAAACAAAGTAGCCCTCTAATTACATCGTATCTAACCTTCTTCGAAGAAGAAGACTATTTGTAACACAAACACACCCCAATAATCCCAACAACTACAACGTAGTTGCCTATTCTTTTTAAACAAAATCATAGAACGCTGATTACACAGATTTTACAGATTTACGCTGATTTTTTGATTTATTAATTTGTATTGAAATGTTTTAATTAAAAATTGAGAATTAAAAATTCAAAATTTCTTATCTGTGGTTATCTGTCTAATCAGTGTTATCTGTGTTCAAAGGTTTGAGTTTTGATTTTTGTGATTATTTTGATTCTATAAACCATTTAAACAAAGTGGCCCTCTAATTACATCGTATCTAACCTTCTTCGAAGAAGAAGACTATTTGTAACACAAACACACCTCAATAATCCCAACAACTACAACGTAGTTGCCTATTTTTTTAAACAAAATCATAGAACGCTGATTACACAGATTTTACAGATTTGCGCTGATTTTTGGATTTATTAATTTGTATTGAAATGTTTTAATTAAAAATTGAGAATGAAGAATTCAAAATTTCTTATTTGTGGTTATCTGTCTAATCAGTGTTATCTGTGTTCTAAGGTTTGAGTTTTGATTTTTGTGATTATTTTGATTCTATAAACTATTTAAACAAAGTGGCCCTCTAATTACATCGTATCTAACCTTCTTCGAAGAAGAAGACTATTTGTAACACAAACACACCCCAATAATCCCAACAACTACAACGTAGTTGCCTATTCTTTTTAAACAAAATCATAGAACGCTGATTACACAGATTTTACAGATTTACGCTGATTTTTGGATTTATTAATTTGTATTGAAATGTTTTAATTAAAAATTGAGAATTAAAAATCAACATTTCTTATCAGTGGTTATCTGTCTAATCAGTGTTATCTGTGTTCTAAGGTTTGAGTTTTGATTTTTGTGATTATTATAATTTAATAAACCATTTAAACAAAGTGGCCTTCTAATTTTATCGTATCTAACCTTCTTCGAAGAAGAAACTATTTGTAACACAAAAACACCCCAATAATCCCCACAACTACAACGTAGTTGCCTATTCTTTTTAAACAAAATCATAGAACGCTGATTACACAGATTTTACAGATTTACGCTGATTTTTGGATTAAATAATTTGTATTGAAATGTTTTAATTAAAAATTGAGAATTAAGAATTCAAAATTTCTTATTTGTGTTCTATGTCCTTGTATTATGTTTTGTTATTTTGATGATTATTATAATTTAACTGTTTGTGGCAATTGTTATGCTTTTGATCCCAAAGGTGGTTACTTTGTACCCAATATAATTTTTCTTGTCGAATGCAGCAATTGATTATCATGTCACCCATTCTGGGCCTCAATTTTATCCTGTAAATTTATCTACAATCGTCACACCCTTTCAGGGCTAAAACATTTAATATTTCAAAATCATTTATTTTCGATATTGGTGTAGCGGTGAGAACTAAATATTTCTAATTTCTTATCTGTGGTTATCTGCCTAATCTGCGTTATCTGTGTTCTATTGTCTTGACTAATGTTTTTATGATTATTATGATTTGTTTGATGGCGGACAATTGCTTTGGTTTTAATCCTGAAGGGATGACATTATTGTAGGCACGCAAACAAACCATTGACCCCAAACCCCAAAGGCGGTGACATTGTTTTCCCAATATTTAATTTATGTTGCATATTATCATGTCACCCATTCTGGGCTTCAATTTTATCCTGTAAATTTATCTACAATCGTCACACCCTTTCAGGGCTAAAACATTTAATATTTCAAAATCATTTATTTTCGATATTGGTGTAGCGGTGAGAACTAAAAATTTCTAATTTCTTATCTGTGGTTATCTGCCTAATCTGCGTTATCTGTGTTCTATTGTCTTGACTAATGTTTTTATGATTATTATGATTTGTTTGATGGCGGACAATTGCTTTGGTTTTAATCCTGAAGGGATGACATTATTGTAGGCACGCAAACAAACCATTGACCCCAAACCCCAAAGGCGGTGACATTGTTTTCCCAATATTTAATTTATGTTGCATATTATCATGTCACCCATTCTGGGCTTCAATTTGATCCTGTAAATTTATCTACAATCGTCACACCCTTTCAGGGCTAAAACATTTAATATTTCAAAATCATTTATTTTCGATATTGGTGTAGCGGTGAGAACTAAAAATTTCTAATTTCTTATCTGTGGTTATCTGCCTAATCTGCGTTATCTGTGTTCTATTGTCTTGACTAATGTTTTTATGATTATTATGATTTGTTTGCTGGTGGACAATTGCTTTGGTTTTAATCCTGAAGGGATGACATTATTGTAGGCACGCAAACAAACCATTGACCCCAAACCCCAAAGGCGGTGACATTGTTTTCCCAATATTTAATTTATGTTGCATATTATCATGTCACCTATTCTGGGCCTCAATTTTATCCTGTAAATTTATCTACAATCGTCACACCCTTTCAGGGCTAAAACATTTAATATTTCAAAATCATTTATTTTCGATATTGGTGTAGCGGTGAGAACTAAAAATTTCTAATTTCTTATCTGTGGTTATCGACCTAATCTGCGTTATCTGTGTTCTATTGTCTTGACTAATGTTTTTATGATTATTATGATTTGTTTGCCGGCGGACAATTGCTTTGGTTTTAATCCTGAAGGGATGACATTTTTGTAGGCACGCAAACAAACCATTGACCCTAAACCCCAAAGGCGGTGACATTGTTTTCCCAATATTTAATTTATGTTGCATATTATCATGTCACCCATTCTGGGCTTCAATTTTATCATGTAAATTTATCTACAATCGTCACACCCTTTCAGGGCTAAAACATTTTATCGCTAAAAATTATTATCATCATTCCAAATTGACGATATAGTTGTAGCAATGTACAATATCTAAACCATAATTAAGGTATAATAGGATTATTTGATGTTTTTTTAAGTGTATTACTATTTATTATAGATTGAGCTATTTTATTCCTATCATCATTAATCTTTTTGTTTTTAGTCCCGACGGGACGTAACGATTGTAGCAAAACGAACAAGGAAGACATAAAAGCCCCGTAGGTGGCGACATGATCAATAATTTATTTAACGAATGGGTATTTTTTTGTAAAATAAGAATTTCGGAGAAATTCCATGTCTGTAACCAACATAAACTCCGGTACAAACGTGCTTCGGAGATGCACAATGTTATCTATGGTTAATTTAAATTGGTTTTACCTAATGTCTAAAATGGAACTACTTCTTCACTTTTAATTTTTTCTATAAATTCCCCAATTGTTGAAAGGTTGTAAATATTCCAAATAAAATCAAAAGCTTTATTAAGACTTCTTTTATCTCCATGCCAGCTTTGTCCGTCCGTAATCCAAACAAATACAAAATCCTCGTAATTTCTTATTTTTTCGGCAAGGGTTATATAAGAAACTGAATTTTTATTTTTGCGCAATTTACCACCATCATGGTAAGAAGTTTCAACTAAATAAACCGTTTTTTTGGTTTTAATAGCAAAATCGAATATATAGGTTGTATCCAAAATTAAATTAATTAGTTGAGGGAAATCAGTATTGGGTACATTTCTTTTATAAAAAATTTTAGCACCATCAAAGATATAGGACAAAACATTTGCCATATTGCTGCTGTTTCGTTTTCCTCGTAATCTTTTATCTAAACCAACTTCCAGTCCAAAAACATAATCAACCAAATTATTTATTTGTTTGTTTCTAATTATTGTTGCCAATCCGGTACCTTCCATAAACTCGTAAATACCTTCCGAGGTTTGGAAATAACTGTTTAACAATACTACTTCCCCTTTCCTGTTTACAATTTTTTTGGATGAATCTTGAACTCCTAATAATTCACCCAAAACCGAAAATACTTCAGGATTATCTTGAAACAGTTCTTCAATTGCCAGCTTTAAGTTTTCTTTACCAAGCAAATAATTTAGCTTATTTAATTTGTCCGAAATTTTGTTGATGTTCCGTTTTATGCTTTCAAAGTCGGTTAAGGAATTTAGCGATGCGGTTATTCCACCCAATTGTGGTAAAAATGTTTCTAATTCACTTGGATAATTTTTTTGATGTCTCATTTTAAATTAATGTTAATAAGTTAAAAACTGATAATTGAAGAACGAAATTTATATTTATATTTTCAGCTTACAAATTGTTTTTAAATATTTTTTTGAAAAACGATTTTGAACAATAAAAAAAGCCGTAAATTTTTTATAACCTACGGCTTAATAATCTTTTTATTTTAATTAAAAATTCAAAATTATTTTTTCTTTTTCTTTTCAAAAAAACTATCCGGTATACCTTTGTTTATTTTATAATTTGAATAATAAAGATAAACATCACCCGAAATACCATCCTTCTTTTTAAATTTATTTCCTTCATCATCCGGGTCACCCGAACCATTTAGCATATTTGCGCCAGACATATTAAAACTAAATTTTACTTCTTTTGGCAGTGGGTATTTTATTCCATCATCATATTTTAGATTAATTTTAACAGTACCACCCTGTTTTGTATTAGTTTCAATTTTATTAAGTATATACCTCTCGGCATCAATCCACAATGTTGTTAAAATAACCATAGATGTATCGCTGTTAGGTAATACTTTAATAACATGTACTTTTTTACCATCCAAATTTTCTTGTTTAACATAAATAGAGGTAAAATCACCTGTTAAAAACTTTGCCGGATTATAATTTAATCCTTCTTTTGGCAGCATAGCAAAACCTTCGGAATCGAATTTAAACTTATCCGGTTGTTTAAAATAAACTTTAGCTTTTGAATCCGGCATTTTTAAAAAGTTAACATCCAACTTTAGTTTTAGATCAACTTGATAATCCTTAACCACATCAAATTGTTCTTTAACCTTATTTAATATTTTTTGTGGATTCGTTTCTTGAGCAAATAATCCGCATGTTATAAAAAACAAAATAACAATTAATCTTTTCATAATTTATCCTATGATAATATGTCTTTTTTAATAAAAATATAACTTGTTGCAGCATATAACACAGCAATATGAGCCACCAAAACAGATGCCGATTTAGTTACTTCCCAATAATCTACAGGATCATCAAAAAATAATTTCCAATCATTTAAATAATTAGTAAACAAATACGGATGAATTGATTTAATAAAATCAAACTGAAGAGCAGAAAGAATAATAAATATAATTATTACTGCCATTGTAGAAATTATTGGGCCAATTGCATTTTCAACAAGAGAAGAGAAAAATATTGCAATTGATATAACAGTACTCATACTTAAAATTGCAAATAAATAAGCACAAACAAAACGCCACAATACGTCACTAGAAGCTAAAATTAAAACTTGTTTTCTAAATACTATCAGTTCTCCTGTACCAAAAATTAAACAACTTACACCCAAACTAACAATAAAAATAAATATCATAAATAATGTAGTGTAAACAAAACCTGAAAGGAACTTTGCTGTTACAATTTTTAATCTGCTTACCGGACGTGTCAACATCATTCTGTAAGTGCCTTGTGTTGCTTCACCGGCTAACAAATCACCACCGACTAAAACAATTAAAAAAGGTATATGAATGTATAAAGTTTGCAATAAAATATTTGCAATAAAATATCCGTTTACTAAATTACCAAGTATTACAAACGAATCGGCAAATCTTTGTGTAGTCATATTAATTGAATCTTTTCCTTCAAAATACATTGCCGTTTGAACAATTCCTGTTAAAACAACAATAACAATAAAACCAATATATGTTCGCCATTTGCTAAATATTTTAACTAATTCAATATTTATTAAAGTTAACATTATTTCCCCTCCGTAATTTTCAAGAAGTATTCTTCCAAAGACCTGCTTTGGATTATGGAAGAAACATTAATACCATTTTCAACAAAACATTTATTCAAAACGGGAATTATTTCTTTTTCTGTTTCAACAATAATACTGTTATTTCGTTTTTCTTTAATTTTGACCGTTTCGGAATAAGCATTTAATAATTGAATGGATTTTTCAATATCGTCAACTTCAAATTCAGTGTTTAGCGAATCCATACTTAACAAATCTTGTACTTTGCCTTCAATTTGGCAAGTTCCTTTATTAATAATAATCATTCTGTTGGCAATTATTTCAACTTCTTTTAATATATGTGACGATAATAATATTGTTTTATGCTGTTCCCTGCTTAACATTAAAATCAAGTCTCTAATCTCTTTAATTCCCTGCGGATCCAATCCGGTTGTAGGTTCATCAAGAATTATCAACTTAGGATTATGCAATAATGCCTGGGCAATACCTAGCCGTTGTTTCATACCATGCGAATAAGTTTTAACTTTGCTTTTAAATCGTTTTTCTAGTCCAACAAGTTCAAGCATTTCCATTATATGTTTTTTAGATGTATCGGCACCGCTTAATTTACCGAATATTTCTAAGTTTTTATATGCCGACAGATACAAATAAAAATCGGGCTTTTCTACAATTGCGCCAATATTTTTTAAAATATCTTCGCGGTTTTGATATAACGGCTTATCAAATATTTTTATAGTCCCTGCTGTAGGTTTAATTAATGTTAATAACATTCGTATTGTGGTGCTTTTACCTGCTCCGTTTGGGCCTAAAAAACCAAATACGTCACCTTCATAAACATTTAAGTCCAAATTGTTGACTGCCAAAATATCTTTATATTTTTTTGATAGTCCCCTAACTTCAATAATTGGAGTATTTTCCAAACATTACCTCGTTTTTTTTATTTTGTTAGACGTTTTTAGTAATTATTAGTTCAATAATATAGAAATATTTATAAATTAATACTATAATTATGTTTTGATTATAACTTGGGAAAAAAGGAAAATGTCACACCCAGAGGAGTGTGAAATAATATTAATTTGAGTGTTTATTTATATCATAATTTCATACATTCACATTTTTGTTGTTTATATTTCTATTAATAACTGTAATCAACTCACTTTTTTAATTAATTCAATATTTTGCAATAGGATTTATAATAATCTTTAATTTCCTTATTAATAACAGTATATAAAAAATAGTTAAGTATTTTAAAAATGCAGATTAAAACAATTATCTAACAAATAATAGAATATTTAGTCAGGCCTAAAGGCCATATTTAGGGTCTATCTTTGCCCACGCCCTAAAGGACGTGGTTATTTAAAAAACACTATAACTTATTAATAAACATGCATTTACATCTTCATAATCTTTTGTTTAAATAACCCCAGCATTTATGCTGGGGGTGATACAAAACAAAAAGCCGGGCTTCAGCCCTGATTGTTTTTTACTCGCTCTTAGCACATTATGTTGAAAAATCTCTTCATTTTTAATGCAAAATTCGGGTTAATTCAATATAAATTTTCATTCTACTGCATCAACAATAGCGGTATGTATAAGAGGACGGAAGCGAATATGTTTGTTGTTGTTGCGTGTAGGGTAAACTCTGTTTGTTAATAAAACAACAAACAATTCTTTATCTTTATCAACCCAAACGGAAGTTCCGGTAAATCCGGTATGACCGAACGAGTTTTTAGAGAACTTATTACCGCAAGACGAACCTTTTTCCGATTTAGTATCCCAGCCTAATCCCCGCGAGTTTGAAACCACCTGTTGAGTAGTCCAACTTGAAACAATTGAAGGATTAAATACGGTTTTATTTGAATATTTACCTTTATTAAGTAATGTTTGTAAAAATACCGCTAAATCATGACCCGTTGAAAACAATCCTGCATGACCGGCAACACCGTTTAACAAAGCAGCCGTTTCATCATGTACAGTTCCTTGTACAAGTCTATTTCTCCAATAATTATCAATTTCGGTAGGAACACACTCATTTTTTAATTTAGCAGGAGGATTATACATGGTGTTATTCATTTCTAATACATCAAATACATTCTTTTTAAGATATTTATCCAACGATGTACCGGAAACTTTTTCCATAACTTTTTGCAGCATAATCATACCTAAATCGCTGTATAAATATTTAAAACCGGGAGCATATTTTAACTCTATTTGATACAATTCGTTTAATACTTCTTTTGCGGTTTTATATTTTTTATAAAAAGGTACAAACTCAGGTAAACCGCTGTTATGCATAAGTAAATTACGGATTGTAATATTTTCTTTTCCGTTATTGCCAAATTCCGGAATATAAAAACTCACTTTTTCATCCAAGTTTAATTTCCCTTGGTCAACAAGAATCATTGCTTCGGATGTAGTTCCAATAACCTTGCTAAGTGAAGCAATATCGAATAATGAGTTGGTTTTAACTTTATTGCTTTTTTTATCATAAGTAAACCGGCCGAATGCTTTTTCATATACAATTTTGCCCCTGTGCCCTACTACTAAAACAGCACCCGGGAATATTGTATCCTTAATACCCCACTCCATTAACGAATCAACTTCAGCAAAATTATAAGAAGTATCAACGCCAGTTTCCGGAGTTTTTAACCTTAAAGGATATCTTTTTATTCCGTTTCCAAATACATATTCCGTTTCGGGAATTGAAATAGGAAGCAAACCGCTTATTTCTGCATCTCCCATAACTGCATCGTACATGGCTTTTTGAGAATAATATACTCCTCCGTAAGCCGTTAAATATGTAGGGACCTCATTAAATTTATTTAGAATGTATGGATTTCCAAAACTCATTACAACAAGAGGTTTTTTAAGTTCGGTTAACTTTTTAATAAAATCCAAATGCCTTTGGTCAATATCAATTGTTCCCTGAAAAGACCTTACATTAACGTAAGTTGGCAGTAAAATTAAATCGGAATTTTTAGCAAGTTTAAGTGCTTTTTCGTAATCATCATCACTGCTTTTGCGCGAAAGTCGGCCAAATTTAACTTTTTTTAGTTCTTTTTCAACAATAGTCTCAAAGGTCATTTTATTGTTTTCAGTCAGCTTTGCTTTAGTATCGCGCAAAGTAATACAAGATATTTTGTTAAACTTTTTCAGATCAACAGGAATTAAATTATTTTCATCTTTTACTAAAGTAATCGATTTTTCCGCAATTTTTGCAGCAAGCCGCCTTGTTTCAATGGAAGATACAATACCTTCTATTTTGGCAGAATTGATAAACCTGTTTTCGTCCAATTTTAACATTCGTTTGGCAGCTAAAATTTTTCTAACGGAACGTTCTATTCTGTGTATATCAATTTCTTTATTTTTAACAGCTTCAATTAACGATAAAACAGATTCAACAGGATCGTCCGGAAAAATTAATATATCTGTTCCGGCTTTAATACATCTTATAGTAGCGTCTTTTACATTAAAGTTGTTAGTAATAGCATGCATATTCATTGCATCACTTATTATCAATCCATCAAAGCCAAGATTTTTAATAAGAAGATCCTGAATAATTGAAGAGGAAACAGAACCCGGGATTTTTTTCTCTTTTTCATAAGCGGGAACTTCCAGATGACCAACCATAACACCCGAAACACCGTCTTTTATAGTGTTTTTGAAAGGGATTAAATCAGCATTTTCAAATTCTTTTTTTGTCAAATTTATTATAGGCATTTCAGTATGACTATCTAACGAAGTAGCGCCATGCCCGGGAAAATGTTTGGCGCAAGTAAGCATATTACCGTCTTTCATTCCCTTAATAAACGAATCGGCAAACTGCGAGATAAGTTCGGTATTATCGGAATAAGCACGAATATTTACAATAGGATTCCGGTAATCGTGATTAATATCCACAACAGGGGCATAATTTTGATGAACTCCTATTGCACGTCCTTCTCTTCCGGTATATTTACCCATCAGATAAGAAAGTTTGGTATCGCGTGTTGCTGCAATTGCCATATTATACGGATATTCAACAGCATCTTTTAAGCGCATACCCAATCCGCGTTCAAAATCGGAAGCAATTAAAAGCGGAATTTCCGCTAATAACTGCAAATGATTTGTAAATGCCGCCTGATTATAAATATCACCTTCAAAAAATACAAGACCGCCGACTTTTAAATCTTTTACCAGATACTCAAGTCTGCTGCGTCCGTTTGTATCGCGCGAAAACATGTTGCTATTGGCATCAGGAAAAATTAATTGAGCACATTTTTCTTCCAACGTCATCTCATCAATTACATCTTCTATCCATTTTGCATCTTCTTTGCTTAAATTAAATGCTTTAGGATATGTATATTTTACGGTATTTGAATCCATATTATCCTTAAATCCAACAAATGATATAATTACAATTAATAAAAAAACACCAAAATATGTTTTTGACATTATTTTTTCTTTCCGAACTCTGGGCCAACTTTTATCCATTTAACAATTAGAACAGATGGAATGGAAGCTAATAAAACCCACAAAAAGAAATGTTGATAACCAATTAATTCCTGCAGCCAGCCGCTTATCATTCCTGGAAGCATCATACCGAGAGCCATAAATCCGGTTGTAATAGCATAATGAGCAGTTTTGTGTTCGCCATCCGAAACATATATCATAAATAACATATAGGCGGTAAAACCAAAGCCGTATCCAAATTGCTCGATTGTAACACATAAAGCAACAATAAAAAAGTTTTCCGGCATTGCATACGATAAATAAACATAAGCAATGTGAGGTATATTCATAATTAATGCCATCGGCCATATCCAATACTTCAAACCTTTTCTGGAAGCAACAATACCACCTAATAAACCACCAATGGTTAAGGCTAAAATACCAAATGTTCCATATATTAAACCAACATGACCAGTGGTTAAACCAAGTCCGCCGGCTTCGCGGGTATCAAGTAAAAACGGCGAGGCTAATTTAACAATTTGAGATTCACCTAAACGATAAATTAATAAAAACAAAAGAATCAACCCAATTTGTTTTTTCTTAAAAAATAAAGCAAATGTTTTAAAGAATTCACCTAAAACTCCGGCATCGGTACGTTTTGCCGGAACATCAACGGCAGGTTTAGGAAGAATAAATTTATGATATGCACAAAACAACAAAAACATAATTGCTAAAACAGAAAATGTAATTACCCATGCCAATCTGATATTACCGGAACTGAATTCAAAACTTGCTTCAGTTTCATATTTTAACTTTGGATCTAACTGAATAAGAGCGTAAGCGGTTTTATCCCAGTTTTTTTGATTAAACACAAATCTGGTTCCTTCTAAAAGTTCAATACTTTTATCACCGCCGCTTCGTCCAAAATTTACAACAATATCAGCTTTATCCAAAGGTTTTTTTGAAAGATGAAAATATACAATTCCAACATTACCGGCAGTATTATTAATAACAACTTTTTTATCGGCAACACCAAAATTTGTTTTAAGGAAATGTTCAAGCGGATTAACAATATATGCACGCCATACTGAAACTCCCAATTCACCTTCTTTTTTAACTTTTTCAATAGAATAGAAACCACAGGTTTCATTGTGTCCTGCAACTCGTAATTTAATTGAATCAAGTTTTGTGGTTGGAATTTTTTCGGTGCTGATTTGAACAGCTGTTTGCGAAACAATAAGTCTTAAATCACCATCCACAGGTTTAATTGAAACAGAATCCATATTAATATTCTGTACAATTTGTGTATTTGGTTTAGAGGAAACAGTAATAACATCTGAAGGCAGACCGGTAGATACTTCAAAATAACCGGCCAAAATAATTAACAAACCTTGTCCGGTAATCATTGCAAATCTATAAAATGTACTTCTTATTCCAACAAAAAATGCCTGCTGATCATCTTTTAGCCCAAGCATGTAAAAGCCATCAGCGGCAATATCGTGTGTGGCCGAGCTAAATGCAATTAACCAAAAAAACATAAGCGTGTATTGGAAAAACGGTCCCGTTGGAATAGTTAATGCCACTCCTGCTAATCCTGCACCAACAATTAGCTGCATTGTAATAATCCAAAAACGTTTTGTTCTTAATAAATCAACAATAGGGCTCCACAATGGTTTAATAACCCAAGGCAAATATAACCAGCTTGTATAAAGAGCTATATCAGTATTAGAAAGTCCTAATCTTTTATACATAATAACAGATACCGTCATAACAACTACATAAGGAATACCTTCGGCATAATACAAAGAAGGTACCCACCACCATGGATTTCGTGCATTCTTTCCTTTTTCAGCAGACATCATTTTTTCCTAATTACTTAATAAATATTTACTTTGTTAAATTTTTAGCCATCAAAGCAGCACCAATGGCAGGTTCATAAACAGGTTCAATAATTCTAATATATCCCAGCTTATTTATTTTATGTTTAAACAAATCCGCATAATAATTATCGGTTGTTATTGTACCGCCAATTAAACTTAAATTCATCATATCTTCGTTAAGTTTTTCATACATACTTATTACGTGCAGCAGTAATTCATCCGATTCATCTTCTAATATTTTTTTACACAAGTCATCCCCTTTTTCAGCGCACTCAATAACCAAAGGAGCAACAGAAGCAATATCAAAATTGTTTTTATAAATTTCGGTAATTAATTCGGATGTATCGGTAATTGCAAATTTTTGGGCAACCAAATCTTTTAACAAACTATCATTACCTCTGCCGTCAAAATATTTGGATAAAATTATTAATCCTTTTTTACCAATTGAATACCCACTCCCTTCGTCACCGATAAAGCGCCCAAAACCGCCCACACGGTGAATTTCCTCAAATTTATCTTTCCCAAACATTATTGAACCGGTACCTGCAATAAGAATACTGCCGGGTAAACCAGCAAAAGCACCTTCCAAAGCAGCACGGGCATCACTTTCAACTCTGATGTTTTTTATACAAATATTTTCAACTTCCAAGGCTTCAAATATTCCTTTTTCTAAGGTTTCGGCATCTGTTCTTCTTCCGGCACCTGTAGTACCAATCACAAATCCACTTATTTCCGAATCACTAATTTTTAAGTTATCCATAACTTCTTTAATTAATGAAACAATCATTTCAGATACTTTTGGCACACCTTGAATTAAAAAATTAGAAGCGTTTCCTTTGCATTCATATAATACATTAAAGTTTTCGTCAGTAGCTACACATTTGGTTTTAGTTCCACCGCCATCCATTCCAATTAAGCATGTCATATTTTTTACCATATTATTTTTAAATAAATTTTAAAATAAAAAAAAAGTTATGAATATAAAAGCTATAAAGCCATCGACTTACCTTTTATTTAGAATAAAGTTGATTTTTATTCAAAATAAATGATTAAATACATATTTATACAATACAATAAATGTACATAATTAAATAATAATCATTTTGTCCTTTATTATTAAATAAATCCGTGTATATTAGAACAAAATTGTTACAAAAATATTATACTATTATGAACTTATATTATTATTTATTATTTGCATTTATACTATTTTCGGGTGTGGTTTATTTAATTTACAGCAAAAAACAGCAAAGTTTGGATAATACTAACGACTTGCCAAATAACAATACTCTGAATTCTGTTAACAAAGATTTAATTGAACAAATTGAAAAATATAAGTTACAAATTATCGGTTTGCAAAAAACTATTAAAGAATTAAAACTTCACACAAATGAACTGACTAATATTAATTTAAGTCTCGAATCGGAAATTAATAATTTAAACGAAAAACAAAAGAAGTTGGAATTACTCCAAAAAAAGAAAGACGATTTTTTTTCCATTTATGTACATGATTTAAAAAATCCGGCCGGAACAATACAAAATCTGATTGAGTTATTAAATTCATACGATTTATCGATAAATGAACAAAAAGAGATTTATGGAACTTTGTTTGCACTATCAAAACGTATGATTCATATTACCAATGAAATATGCAGAGTAGTTGTGGAAAAAGAATTAGGTTTTGATTTAGAAATCAAATCTGCAAATTTGCAGGATATTTTAAAAAAAGTATATATCCGTAATATCTATAAGGCAAAAAAGAAAAATATAAGCGTATTTTTAAATATTCCGGAAAATTTACCTGTTTTATCACTTGATCCCGATAAAATAGAAAATGCAATTGAAAATTTAATTGATAATGCCATTAAATTTTCATCATCCGACAAAACAGTTTTTATTGAAATACATAAGCTGGAAAATTTTGTACGTCTTGAAATACGTGATCAGGGGCAAGGGTTAACAAAAGAAGATATGGAAAATGTATTTCAAAAAGGTGCTATGCTTTCAGCAAAACCTACCGGTGACGAAACTTCAAGCGGTTTAGGTTTGTGGATTGTTAAACGGATTATTGAGGAACATAAGGGCATAGTACGGGTTGAAAGTGAAACAGGCATTGGGACAAAATTTTCGTTCGATTTACCCTATTAATCAATCAGCACCCATTTTTTAAATTACAGTCAAAACTTTCGGCTAACATTTCTATTTGAATAGTGGAATGAGTTATTCCGTATTGCTTTTCTATTTCCTTCGATATTTTTTCAATTAACATGTTATTATTAACAATATCATTTATTACAACATGTACAGTTAATGCGTTTTCGGTTGTACTTAAAGCCCATATATGCAAATCGTGAACATCCGTTACATGACTATTAGATAAAATGAGTTCTTTAACCCCGTCAATATTTACTCCCTCCGGCACCGAATCCATCAGCAAATTAAAGGAATCTTTTAATAAATCAAAAGTACCAAACGCAATAATAAATACAATAACAATACTTATAATTGGGTCTAAAATATACCAGTTTGTTTTATTTATAATAATTGCCGCAATTACAACCCCAAACGAAACTCCGGCGTCCGCTATCATGTGCAAAAATGATGATTTAATATTCAAATCGTTTTTTGAGCCCTTCATAAACATCAAAGCAGTTACAAAATTAATAACTACTCCAATTGAGGCAACAACAATCATTGTATTACCATAAACTATTTTTGGAGAGGAAAGCCTGATTATAGATTCATAAGTAATTGCACCCAAAGCAAATAAAAGGATAATAGCATTTGTCAAAGCGGCAAATATTGTACTTTTTTTTAATCCGTAAGTCCGTTTTGAAGAAGAACTGCTTTTGGCTATAAATATAGCTCCCCACGCAAGCACCAAACCTAACACATCACTCAAATTATGTCCGGCATCCGAAATTAATGCCATTGAATTTATTAAAAACCCATAACTGAATTCAATAATAACATAAATTATATTTAAACTTATTCCAATTGCAAAAGCTTTTGAATAATTAAACTGCTGATTGATATGGTTATGGTTGTGATGATCATGATTATGCATAATTATTTTAGTCCGCTGATTAAATAAAAATTCAATAATGTCCTAAACTCAGTATCCACACCCAATTTAAGATTTTCTTCAATTTTTTCTTTCATTTTCTTAATGCCTTGTTCATATTCATCCTGGCTGATTAAATACAATTCGGACGTTGCGTTTTTTACTAAAAATAAGTCGTCAAAAATTTCGTAGTTAATTTTACATCTGTTAACAATTTCAACAATTTTGTATTCAACATCATTAAATCCTGATTCCTGAAATACATTTTTAAGTTTTTCTGTATCGGGAAACCTTTTTTTATCATTTTCAAATGTGTTTTTAAAATACCGGAAGATATACCAAAAATTAAACGAATCGGCAGGATTTGATCCAAAAATACAAAGTCTGCCTCCCTTTTTTAACAATGGATAAACATCCTTAATAAACTGAAATGGATCATTAAAGTGATGAATTGCGTTTATACAATAAATCAGATCAAAACTGTTTTTTGATACTGGAAGTGTATTGGCATCAGCACAAATAAAGTTTATTTTTTTGTGCTTTTCTTCTCTTTTTAACATGCCGCGCGAAAAATCAATCCCTGTAATAATATCCGCATCACTAAATTTTTTAAGCCAATAACCCGTTCCGCAGCCAACTTCTAGGATGGAATTAATATTATTGGTTGTTATTATTTCCGTTAATGTTTTTTCAACACCGGGCAGTTTGCTGTCTTTGTACCTGTTATCATAAATTTCCGAAACTTTATCGTAATCCACTTTCATAGTGTACTCAAAATATTATTTTATTTCAAAAATAACATAATCATTATAAACATTGCCATTTTCATCCGCTGCCGAAGCTTCAATTTTGTGAACACCAACAGACAAATTATTTGGAATATTTAATTGCCAAATATGTGAAGTTGTTTCGGCACGCATCCAATTTTTGTATAAGGTGGGATTATCTTTAATCATTTTAGCAATAACAGGATCATTTGTCAGTTCATTTTTTAATTGTAATTCAATTGAATCATCAATTATAGCTTTAACCACAGTATTTTTATTTCCGTTAAAAACATTAACCGTAACAAATGATGTGTCAAGAGCTGAAGATTCAATTACTCCGTTTGGTGAAGAAATGCGTAATTGATAATTTGGTTTCCCTGATACCGGATAATATTTTTGTGTGTAATTACTGCCGGAAAAACTAAAAACATTAAAACCTCTTGGCACTCCATCCATCTGCGTACCATGAGGTATTCCCCTATAATCTTTTGTACCGCTCCACCACGATCCGCATACGGTAGAACATATTATTTGATGCAGCGGTTTATTACCATTCCATCCGTCTTGTTTGTTATAATAATCATGTTCCTGAGTATGTGTATGTCCGGCTACTAAAACAATATCTTGACGACTTTTAAGAACTTCAAAAAAATCATCTTTATTTAATACTTTATTTGCGTCATAATCACCGCCAACACTATTTATTGGAATGTGCATACTTATAACAACCAATTTATTACCATCTGTTAATTCCAGATCTTTTTTAAGCCATTCAAGTATATTTTTACTTACTCCACCCACATAATCTTTTTTCTTTACTTTATCACCAATAAAACCACGCCAAACGATATCATCTAATATTATATAATGAACATTTCCATATTCAAACGAATAATATTCCGGACCGTAATTTTGTCTGAATGATTCCATTGATAATTCATCGGATTCGGCACTATAATCCATATCATGGTTGCCCGGGACGAAATATAAAGGGATGTTCATCTTGCTTAAAATTTCATTTGTCGGTTTATACAATTCTTTATTATCGTAAGATATATCCCCAAGCATCAAGGCAAATTTATAATTATTATTTAACTGATTTTTTACAAAATCATCACGCATATATCCAACTTCCTCAAGATTTCTGGACTGTGGATCACCAAGAAATAAAGCATCAAATTTATCGTCAGCTTTTACTACATATAACGGGAAATATAATTCATCGCCGTTTTTCCCCTGCGGCAAAATAAACTGGCTGCCGCTTGAATATGGAGAACAATAAAAAATTGGAATATTAAAAGAATTTAAAGGAGTTTGGTAGTCAGCAGGTTTAATAACATAAATAATTCCATTTCCTGTTTTTGGTAATTCACAATATCCGTTTTTGTCGGTTTTTACAATTGTATACTGATTTGAAACTTTTACACCCTCAATACCAAATTCTTCTTTATCTAATTTAAAATTTTTATTAACATCATTAAATACTTTTATTTTGAATATTTTTACTTCATTATTTTGCCCACTTGTAAAAACAGTAAAAGCAAAAATTAAACAAACTGTCAATCTGCAAATGTATTTCATAATTATTCCAATCAATTATTAAAATGGCTTTAAAAAATAAAAACATATTTAAAGGTAATATTTTTTTGTTTTAAAAAACATGCTAAACTACAATATCATATACAAGAAAACAGAATTTAGTTAAATATAATACTGAGTTCATGCCCAGTACAAACTTGGTTGAAATTGAGGAGTATGTTAAAATCCAAGGGTTTTTATTTTGATGTCCACGATTAATATGTATTTTTGCATACTGATCAATTTAAGATTAAACTATTTCCAAATTTCTTAGATAATGTAATAGTTTATCTAAAAAATAATAAAATATTTTGATGTTGTTTTTCTAACTATGAACCTTTTTTAAAAACGAGTTGTTATAAAGTTATAATTTGAATAAATTAATTACTAATAAATATTTTTTTTACATAATACGAGGTTAAAATGTTATCACAAAAGATTGCAGATGCTTTGAACAAACAGTTGAATGACGAATTATTTTCATCATATTTATATTTATCAATGGCAGCTTATTTAGAAACAACTCCTTTTGAAGGATTTGCACATTGGATGAAATTACAATCTAAAGAAGAATATGAACACGGAATGAAATTTTACAGTTATATTAGTGAAGTTGGCGGAAAAGTAAAATTAAACGCAATGGAAGCTCCAAAATCAGATTGGACAGATCCACAGCAAGTTTTTGAAGCAGCATTAGAACACGAATACAAAATTACAAACAGTATTAACAATTTAGTTGGTTTAGCTGTTGAAGAAAAAGATTATGCTACAAATTTATTTTTAAATTATTTTGTTAAAGAGCAAGTTGAAGAAGTTGCATCAGTAATCAAAATTATTGAAAAATTCAAAATGATTGGCGAAAGCAAAAATGGTTTATTCTGGTTAGATAAAGAACTTAAAAAAAGAGCTTAATGCTAATTTTGCAAAAAATTAATATTTTATGAATAAAAGCGGTGAAAACCGCTTTTATTTTTTATTTTTTTCTTTCACTTTAATATTTTTTTTTGTAACTTAGTGTTCTATTATATTTAGAATTGGAGAAGAAATGTCCCGTACATGTCAAATTACAGGTGTAAAACCAAAAAGCGGTCATAGCATTTCACATGCAAACAATAAAACAAAACGCAGATTTTTACCTAACCTTCAGAAAAAAAGAATTTGGGTTAAAGAATTAGGCCGTTTTGTTGCAGTAAAATTAACAACACGTGCTTTAAGAACTATTGCTAAAAATGGCACTGCTGAATTAGCTAATTTAGTTAGAGATAACAAGATATAATATTTGTTCTGCAAAGTTTGGTAAGAGATAAAGCTCAATCATTGATTTGATATGAGCTTTTTTCGTTTTAAATTATCTGGACTTTTTGTTTGAATTGTTGTTGTTTCTGTTTACATTTACATCGTTTTTATCGTTCGATTTTGTTTCTCTGGTTTGAGTTTTAGGTTCGTAATTACGTGAAGTATTGTTATTATCTTTATTTTGATACTCTTTGCGTTCTTTTTTTACTTCACGGTTTTCTTTTTGTTCAATATTTTTTCTGTTTTCAAAGGATGTATTTCTTTCAGTATTTTTATTGTTAACATCTCTTTTTACATTTTCACCATCATTTCTATTTATATATACTTTTTCTCTTTTTACAGTTGAACCATTATCGTTTGTTAAATTTCTTCCATTAATAACTTTTTTATCTTCAATTACATTTTTATCAATTGTGTAATTTTCATCAACTACTCTATCAAGTTTAAGCGAAGTTCTTCCAATACTATTTTTTGCATCATATTTTGTTACACCATTGTATCGTTTAACTTCTTCATCTTTAGGTATAAATCTTTTTACTTCATTATTATTCACCTTACCTTCAAATCTGTCAACATCAACCAGTTTTCTTTCAGCAATACGATATCCGCCTTTATTTTCAATAAAATCTCTATTAATTCCGTTATTTACAATTCTGTTTTTTCTGTAATCATAGTTATTGCGGGTTTTTGTATTACGGAATAATATTTTTTTGTATTCATGTGAAACACCATAACCAAACATATTATCGTTACAAAAATGTCGGTATCTTACAAAGTACCAATAATTTAATGGAGCATTCCAGCTTAAACTATATACTATTCCTCTTCCGGCACTAAACATTGCATAAGGTGGTAATGGAGCCCAGCCAACATAATCATCATCATATCTCCATTCTACCCAGGCAGGTGCCCAGTCATAACCGGGATACCATAACCATCCGTAATAGTCATCAAAATACCATCTGCCGTAATGGTATGTTACATCCCCAAATTCTTCAAAGCTATCCCAATACCAGCCGTCATCTGTCCATACCCATCTGCCTACCGAATATGGTTGCCAGTTATTTATCATTCTATCAGGTTTCCATACATAAACACCGGTTTCAATTTCAAGCCATGAACCGTATGGACTTAGTGTATTATAAAAATAACCGAAGTTTACACTAAAAGATAAATCAGCCTTAGTTGTATTATAAAATACAAACATAAAACTTAAACCGAGCAGCAATATCATCTTTTTCATCTTCTCACCTTTTAAATATCTTTACAGGTAAACACACAATTATTGTACCAACATAAATATGGCATTTTTGCACCCAAAATAAGCTTTTTTTAATAAAACTGTATATAAAAAAAAACACCAATAGTAAAAATGTGTACTAATTTTATTGAAATTAAATAGATATTAGCTATTTTTAAACTTATAAATAAAATTTCAAAAGGACAAATTATGAAAATTAAAACCACCTTATTCCTTGCAGCAATAACAATGTTATTAGTGTTTACAAACTGCAAAAAAAACGAACCACAACTAAATAGCGAAGAAGAAATAATGCAAAAAAAAATATCTCAATTTGTTGAAGTTGAAGTTAAATATGACGAATCTATTTTGGATTCAAATCAAAAAAATATTGTAAAAAAACTATATGAAGCTTCAAAAATTATAGACGAAATATTTTTAGAACAAGCCTACAGCAAAAACTTTGAAATACAAAAAGCTTTAACCGAATCAACAAATCCCGTTGATAAATTAAGATTAAAATATTTTGAAATTATGTTTGGGCCATTCGATAGATTGGATCATAACACCCCATTTTACGGAACAGAAAACAAACCGCTTGGCGCAAATTTTTATCCTGCTGATATGACAAAAGAAGAATTTGAAAAATATGTAACCGCACATCCCGAAAGCGCAAAAGAATTGACATCTGAATTTACCGTAATTAAACGTGAAAATAATAATTTTGTTGCAGTTCCTTATAATGTTGCATACAAAACACAATTGGAAAAAGCCGCAAAGTTACTTGAAGAAGCAGCTGCTTTTGCAGAAAACAAAACATTAAAAAATTATCTATTAACCCGCGCAAAAGCATTTTTAAGCAATGATTATTACGAAAGTGATGTTGCATGGATGGATTTGAAGGACCACGTAATTGAAGTTGTTATTGGCCCATACGAAGTATATGAAGATGAAATGTTTAATTATAAAGCAGCTTTTGAAAGTTTTATAACTGTTGTTGATCCTAAAGAAACACAAAAACTTTCTATCTTTGAAAAATATTTACCGGCCATAGAAGAAAATTTACCTTTGGCAAAAGAATATAAAGGTTATAAACGCGGAATGGAATCCCCTGTTTATGTTGTACAGGAAATATACGGAGCCGGTAACAGCAGATCAGGCGTACAAACCCTAGCTTTTAATTTACCTAACGATGAAAGAGTTCGCCAGGCAAAAGGTTCAAAAAAGGTTATGTTAAAAAATATGCACGAAGCAAAGTTTGAAAAATTATTAAAACCGATTGCAGAAACAGTATTAGATGCTGAAGATTTAAAATATGTTACATTTGACAGCTTTTTTGGTCATACTTTAATGCATGAAATTTCGCATGGTGTTGGTCCCGGTTTTATTAAAGTTAACGGAAAAGACACAGAAGTAAAAAGAGAACTGAAAGAGACTTATTCAAAATTAGAAGAATGTAAAGCCGATGTACTTGGAATGTTTAATAATATTTTAATGATTGAAAAAGGTGTTTATCCAAAAGGTTTTGATAAAGAAGTATATGTAACATTTTTGGCCGGCATTTTTCGTACTGTTCGTTTTGGTATATCAGAAGCTCACGGTTCCGCAGATGCAATTATTTACAATTACATTTTAGAAAAAGGCGGTATTGAATACAACGATAAAACTCAAAAAGTAAAAATTAATTTCGATAAAATATATCCCGCAGTTAAGGAGTTGGCAGGAACTTTGTTAACTATCCAAGCTAAAGGTGATTATAAAGCATCTTTGGATTTAGTAAACAAATACGCAGTAGAATCTCCATCAATGAAAGTATTACGCGAAAAATTAGTATCTCTTCCGGTTGATATTAAACCTGTTTTTCAAATTGAAAAAGGTATGTAATTTTATATAGTATGTTTTGTTAATAACGGGGCCTGCAAGCCCCGTTTTAGCATCTACAATAAATAAAAAGGCATATTAATAAGCAATAATGAGTTTGTATTAATTGCCAATGCTTTAAAATTGACGATTGTGTATTCTTTATTCATACAATGCAACCCACTTACGCGGTTGTGATTTTTGGGAAGTATAAAGGCTACTCATAAAAAACCACATTCGTGGGTGTTGCATAAGTCGGATTTTTGGAATATTTAAAATTATTATCCCCGCATTATTTTATTGTAATTATCAATATTATGTTGTTATACAATGTTTTACATAAAAGATATTCCCCTCTCTTTTTAAGAGATGGGCGAGGGGCCACGCCCGGATGATTTTGAGACGGGTGAGTTCCGTTTTTGTAATTATGCGACATCCACCATTCGGGGTTTTTTAATATAATCCTTTAATACAAATTGAAATCTAAATACTGGAAATCCATTTATTACGTAATAACGCTGAAAGCGTTACATATCATTAGACCTCGGAACCATTGATACCGGTTTCAACCCCCGAAAGCGGGGTTGCATAACATGATTCCAAATTAGTTGTTAGAAATTACAATTTGGGAATAATAAGTTATAACCCACAATCTGCGCTATCTGTATTTTATCTTTTTATTTTTATAAAACAGTGCTATTAATATATTGTTTATTTCTTGGGGTTATTATTTGGATAGGTACACTAAAACACTGCTTAATGTATTTTTTAGGTCCTTACGATTGGAAATTAAATCAACAAAACCATGTTCAAGTAAAAATTCGGATTTTTGAAATCCTTCAGGCAAATCTTTTCCAATAGTTTGTTTTATTACACGTGGACCAGCAAAACCGATTAATGCTTTTGGTTCTGCAATATTAACATCTCCCAGCATTGCATATGAGGCCGTAGTACCGCCTGTGGTAGGGTCCGTTAAAATGGAGATATAAGGAAGCCCTTTATCAGCTAACTGCCCTAAGCGGGCGCTGGTTTTGGCCATTTGCATTAATGAATAAGCACCTTCCATCATACGTGCTCCGCCGCTTTGCGAAATTATTACAACCGGCAGATTTTTTTCAATGGCTTTTAAAATTAAACGTGATATTTTTTCACCTACAACCGAACCCATACTTCCGCCAATGAATCTAAAGTCCATACAGCCAAAAGCAACACATCTACCGTTAATTTTGCCAAGTCCGGTTAATATTGCATCGTTTAAGCCGGTTTTTTTAATTGTATCCTTAATTCTTACACTATATTTTTTTGTATCCAAAAAACCAAGCGGATCACCTGATTTCATTTTTTTATCTAATTCCTTAAATGTACCATGGTCAATCAACAAATTAAGATAATCACCGCTTCCAATTCTAAAATGGAAATTGCATTTGGGACATACGGATAAATTCGATTCATATTGTTTTTTATGAATTGTTTCTCCACAGTCTTCACATTTTATCCATTGTCCGTCCGGGATATCACTTTTTATGCTATCCGAAGAAATATTTTGTTTTGACCTTTTAAACCATATCATATTAGTCTTTTTTCTCAATATTTACAAATATAGTAATAGTCTGTTTGGGATTAAGAGTATCGTTTGAAACAACTGTTACTGTGCGCGATACCTTTCCTGTTCTGTCTTTACTATCAAATTTAATCTTTAAGCTGCCGTATTTACCCGGCATAATTGTTTTGCTGCTAAGTTCTGTTACTGTGCAGCTGCACGATTCTTGAATATCACTAATTACTAAATCCTTTTTACCGGCATTTTGAAAAGGAATACTATATTCAACAACATCACCTTCTTTAATAGTTCCAAAGTTGTGTTGAGTGGTTCCAAGTTTTAATATCGGTCTATCAACAGCTTGTGTTGTTTCTTTTTGTTCTTGAATTACATTGGCGGAAAATGTAATTCTAATTTGCGGATTTTGAGGATCATTAGATGTAACATAAACTGTTTTTGATTGCAACCCGCTTCTGCCTGTTGAATTAAAGTCAACTTTAATAGTAGTTGATTCGTTAGGATTCAATTCGTTTTTTTCGGGACTTACAGCGGTACACCCGCAGGAGGCTTTAACTTCAATAATTTTTAATAATTCATCACCTTTATTAAAGATCTTAAAATTATGCGTAACAATTTCACCATCTTTTATATCGCCAAATTTATAATCCATTTCGGCAGAAACAATTTTTGGACCGGTTTTTTGTGCAGATATTGTTATACATGTAGCCAACATTAAAAACAAAAAAAGATTTTTCATAATATCACCTTGCAGTAAAATTTTTAATATAATTAGGTTCTAAATAATCATAATTTAAAGTTAACAAATCTTTACCAAATAAAGAAGCCCACTTGGCTATATTTTCGGCAGAGACTCCATTAATACTTATTATATCAGGATAATTAACATTTCCAAATAAAAGTTCATTTTGTTGTATTTTATCCTTCAAATCCGAAACATTAATAATTTCAATATTTGATACTAACGAGAAATATTTTTGTTCCTTTTGATATTTTGCGTAATATATTTCATCACTGTTCACTTTTATGGCAATATTAAATATTTCATCTTTTTTTAAGGAAGCGGAAATCTGCAATGCTGTTGCGTCAAACTCGCTGACAGGAATAATTGGTAAATTACAACCTAAAGCTAATCCTTTTACCGTGCTTAAGCCAATCCGTAAACCGGTAAATGAACCGGGACCGATTGAAACAGCAATAGCTTCCAAATCACTTAATTCGGTTTTTGAATCTTTTAATACAATATCTATCATATTAATAAGTTTTTCGGAATGTACCTGGTTTTTATTAATATTGTATAAAAAATAATCGGTTTCACTAATAAGTAAAGCAACACTGCATAATTTGCCCGCGGTACCAATGGCTAAAATGGGTTTATTCATAATTTATAAATGCTTATTTTTCGTTTATTTTCTTCAATAATTTCAATTTTAATAATATATCTTTTTTTTGGCAATATCTCAGGAAACATGTCTGCCCATTCAATAAAAGTGATAGCATCTTCATCATTTAGATAATCGTAATATCCAATATCCAACAGTTCTTCCGAATCTTTTAATCTATAAAAGTCAAAATGATATATTTTTTTTGTCCCGTTATATTCATTTACAATTGCAAAAGAAGGACTTACAACATCATCTATATCAAACTGCCGGCAAAAAGCTTTTGTAAAAAAAGTTTTACCGGCTCCTAAATTTCCAATTAAAGTAATTACATCTCCATTTTGCGGAAATTTGGAAAACTCAACAGCAATTTTTTCCGTTTCTTTGGCAGTATTAACTACTTTTTCTAAAATCAAATCCATTAAGCTTTGCTTTCCATAGTAATAACCGGCAAAATCATCTCCTCAAGCGAAATTCCACCATGTTGGAAAGTATCTTTATAATAAGTTAAATACTTATGATAATCTGTTGGATAAACAAAATAATAATCTTCCTTAGCTATAATATAATTTACAGTAACACCACGTTTGGGAAGTTTATAATCAACGGGTGACTTAACAAATACAGCGTGTTTATCATCTACTTTTAAGTTACGGCCAAATTTAAACCGTAAATTAGTAGAGGCTTCTTTATCGCCCAATACTTTTGCACCGCGCATACATCTTATGCTGCCGTGATCGGTTGTAATAATTATTTTTGCATTTTTCATATTGGCAATAGCTTTAAAAGTACCCAATAACGAGGAATGTTTGAACCAGCTTTCAGTTAATGATCTATATGCTGCTTCATCGGGTGCAATTTCCTTTAATAAATCAGAGTCTGACCTGCCATGAGCAACCATATCCAAAAAGTTAACAACAACTGCCATAAAATTTGTTTTATTATGCGAAACAATATTTTGTTCAAACGATCTGCCAACTTCGGGATCAATTATTTTTAAATATTTCAAATCGTTTTGCAAAGTGATTCGTTTTCTATTTAAAAGCATTTGGAGTAAATCTTTTTCGTATTTATTTTGGCTTCTTTCATCGTCTTGGTTACCCTGCCATAATTCGGGATAATACTTTTCAATATCAATAGGAAATAAACCGCTAAACAAGGCATTACGCGAATATGAAGTAGCAGTTGGTAATATTGAATAATAATAGTCTTTTGATATATTAAAATAATTTAATAAATGTTGTTCTATCAACATCCATTGGTCTAATCGCATGCAATCTAATACAAAAAAGAAAACCGGCCCTTTTGAATCTTTAAGATGTTTTAATACATATTTATCAACAATTTGATGCGATAATGTAGGAGTGTTTTCATCGGGATCATTTACCCAATCGACATAATTGTTTTCAACAAATTTACAAAATTCCTGATTACATTCTCTTTTCTGATCCGACAAAGTTTGACGCAAATCGATACCTGTATGTGTATCAAGTTCAAGTTCCCAGCTTACTAATTTTAAATATATATCAATCCATTCGGAATAATTTGGCGACATCAACAATTTTTGTGTAATTTGATTAAAATTTTGCAGATAATCTTTTTGGGCATATTCACCGGTTATTTGTTTGGCTTCTAAAAATTTTTTGCACACTAACAAAATTTGAGAAGGAACAACAGGCTTGATAAGATAATCGGATATTTTACTTCCAATTGCCTCATTCATTAGTGTCTCCTCTTCACTTTTAGTAACCATAACAACGGGAATGTTAGGATTTATCTCTTTAATTTCCGCTAATGTTTCAAGACCACCCAAACCGGGCATCATTTCATCTAAAAATATTAAATCGTAATTTTCTTCTTTTACTTCAGTAATAGCATCTTCACCGTTTGTAACAGTAATTACATCAAAACCTTTTTCTGCTAAAAATATAACATGCGATTTTAGCAATTCAATTTCGTCATCTACCCATAATATTTTTTTCTTTTTCATAGCTTTCCTTTGTTTTTTGGAAGCATTAATTAATTACTACTTAATAATAGTATGTTATTATAGTAAAAATGCTGTCATTTTTTATCGCTATTTTTTTGAAGAATTATTTTCTGAAATATTAGGTCAGGGCTAAAGCCCTTATATTCTTTTATTCAAACCCCCAGCATAAATGCTGGGGTTATTTAAAATTATATAATTTACTGTATTGCAATATGAATATCAAGTCCCGCAATATTAGTAGTAGTTCCGGAAACTTTTGAAGCTCCTTCCGGTTCTACAGTTGTACGAGTATAGAATAAAGAAAGAGTCACTTTTGAACTCATTACATATTTTAGACGTGGTTCCATCGTGGTTCTTGTTGTTCCATCTTGCGGTATTCCTGCTTCTGTAAATGCGTTCATATCGTATTTAATAGTTGAATTTTTACCTTTTGTATATGAAAATGAAACTTCAAGATCATTTTTTAACGAAATACCAAAAATTGGGATTTCAAAACCACTTTTTTTGTAACTAGCTGTTATATTAATATCACGCGAAAAAGTTTCAGTTATATTTTGTGTTGTAATACCCAAATCGTAAGCTGTTTTAGTAGAATACTTTACGGCTCCGGTCAAATCGCCGTTCCAAAGCGAATTAAATGTCATTGTCAATCCAAGCAAAGGCTGGAAACCATAATTTATACGCTGTGATTGGATTTCATTTGATCCTTCCTGATTTAATTTCCATCCTTCCGAGTATGATGATGTATATGCATGTGATAAGGATACACGTTTTGCCATACTCTTAAAAATTGATATTTTTTCAAGTCCCGACCAATTTAACCGCCAGTTTGGACGAGGAAGATATTTTAATACTTTACTTAAAATTGGAGCTTTACCAACTAACGAAAAGCTTTCAAATCCCTGCATAAACGCATCCGATAAATCCTGATTAGGATTGGCCGAATTTGGATTATATAACTCGTTAACACGTTTAATACCGCTCTTAAACACACTTAAAAATAACGAAGGAGGCATACTGAAAAATGATCTTTCAATTGTTCCGGTTGAATTTACCGCAGTAATTGATAGTTTTCCTGTTGATGTATCAGATGTTAATGTAGTGGTTTTATTTACATTCCACGAAACTTTCCAATCAATATCCAACTGTGCACCTTCCCATAACGGACGCGATGTTTTAAGATCAATTGAATTTTTTTGACTGAAATTATCAGTTAAATTACCACCGGGAGCTCTGGGACCAACATCATTTGAAAGACCAAGCATAAACATACGCGACGGTCCATTTTCAGTATTTTGTTTAATTCCCCAGAAATTAGTAAAACCTGTTCCGCTGCCGGCAATTCCATTTCCGGACTGCGAATTTGACTGGTTAAATTGAACAGTAATTTGTTCATAATCCAAAAATATTGTTTTTGCAAAAGTTTTTAAGAAAACTAGAGCTTTACTTATACTGCTTTCTTTTGGAATTACATTTACCGAATCTTTAACAACTGTTAATGAATCAGTTTTAGGTATTTCACCTAAATTTTTATTTTTTAATACTTCTTCATCAAGGTTACGGATTTTTCCTCTACCTTTAGTTTGATTAACTTGGGTATTTTGCTGATTATTTTTTGATGTATTATCAGTTTTAAACAATGGTTCCCATAACGACTTCCACCTTAAAGTAATACCAGCAGTAATAGAATTGCTAAATCCGGCACTCCTTCCTAAAACACCCTGTGTAAGGTTATTTGACCAGTTGTAACTTACTGAATAACTGGAAGTAATAGTAAAATATTTATTCAAGTCCCAAAGTGTAGGTAACTTAGGAGTAGCCTTTAAATCGAATTTTTGAGCATAAGTTAAATCTTTTCCAAAAAACGCACCCGAAAAAATATCATTCCATATTTGACCTTCACTTCTTTCAAATCCGCTTTCATCGGTCAATAAATATGCGTATGTAGAAGAAACATCAACATTATAATTTGAATTAAGATTTAAGAAGCCGCCTTCAGTTAGTTTCCAATTAAATGAAAAATCACGTGATGAGGTAAAATCGCGCTGAATACTTGGTGCTGATGTGCTGTTTCTTGTTTGATTAAAACCATATCTTCTATTTGCCGATAATGAACTGCTAATTGTTTGCGGAGTAAAGTATATTTTTAAATTTCTATAATCCGTAAATAATTCCAACAAATCACCAAGTAAAGGTAACTTAACAGGATAGAAATAATAATCGTTGCTTAAATTTACCGAATGTTTTGCATTTGCATTCCATACCCAGGTTTTATTTACCAAAGTCTGCGGATTTCTGCTGAATGTTTTATTATAATTAAAACCAAAACTTAAACTGTTAAAAGTATCACGAATATACCAAACCTCTGTAGGAAGTTTAATTTTTATATTGGATAAACTCCACGAGTCTGAAATACTTAATGTTTGAGATTCTGTTTTTAATCTTTTTGCTTCAGATTTTGCATATCCCGGATCATATTTTTGATCTACCAATTTTTGTTCGTATTGTGTAACTGCTTCATCTACTTTAATATCAGTACCGGGCAAATAAACAGGATTGCTGACACTTTCTGTTCTTGAATAATTTAAACGGAGTGTACTTCCCGGTAAATTAACAGGTAATATTTTTAATACATCCAAATCGGCAGCTACACCCCATGCCCGTCTATCAATACGCGATCCAAATCTATCGGAAAGTTTATGGAAGTTAGGATCGGTTTGGCTTGCATTAACACTTACTGTTAAAATATCCGCAAGTTTTAATGTTGTAGAACCGCTATAAGCCCAGCCGGGAGTATCGTCAGCACCTAAAACTCTAAGTTCATTTACCCAAATATCGCCGGTGGCATCTGCCAAATCAGTACCTTTGCCTTTTGGGTTAACAATTCCTATTGTAAAATATTTTATTTCCATCAAAGAAGGATTCCCCTTTATTCCATACGAATGCCCCGGTACCCCCGGAACATCATCTGTAAAAAGGACATTAGTTGAGTCTCTTTGTTGCTTGATTGCAGTTAAATCGGCAAAAACTATTTTAATTTCGTTCCAATCAGCTTTAATAGGCTGCCTGTATTCGTAAAAGTTGGATGAATCCGCACCAAATCTAAAATAAACTTCACCCATATAATTAGTATCATCAACATAATTGGAAATTGAGCCAAGTCCGTCTTTTAAATCACCGTGTACAAACAATTTCATTTCTTTATAATAAAACACATCAAGTTTTCTGGTCATGTATTTTACAATTTCGCGCTTATCGCCGTCTTTTAATTTGTCAATTTTTAATAGCAACGATTGTTCATTTGCCAATACTTGTTCATCGGTATTACTTTTATCACGTTCTCTAAATACTCCGGGAGGACTTGTGTATTCAGGGTTATCTTCAATATTAATTGTTGAAAGAGTTAAAACCTCATCATCAGCTGTTACAGTGCTTGTCAACTGTTTTTGCCATTGATTTCCAACTAAGTTAAATTCGGCAAGTCTAAAATGAACATCACTATTAACATTATTAATCCATAATCTTATTACTTCTACAATAGATAAACTTGGATGTCCAACCATTGAAGTATAATCTTTTAAAGGTATTTTAAACAAATACCAGGTCCTATCGCCGCCGCCGCCGGCAATAAATGGATTATTTTTGCTGGTATCAAGCGGTATTTCATATCTAAAATAACTATCTGCAGCATTAAGTGTAAAGTTTCTATTTAAATCTTCACTATCGGGTAATCTGCCTATGTCGGAAAGCTGGGCGTTACCCTGGGTACCGTTAATAAATTTATAATCATCGGGATTATCACTTTGTGTTGATGTAAAATAAAAGTTATCACCGCTGGGGTCGGCATTTGCTGCGGAATATCCCTGTTCAGAAATATCAAGCACACCGTCAATACCGTTATCTTCCCCTTCATCAACCAAATCGTTTTTATTTTTATCTTCATAATCAAGAACACCATTAGGGATAACATCCTCGCTGACCTGACCTAAATCGATGTACATTTTTGCTCCCGACGGAGCATCTTTTATTTGCATCCAAAATTCAATATATTCAATATTTTCATTAGTTAGGTTGTTTGCGGTAGATGATAATAATTTCATCATACCACCCCAGTTTTTGGTTGGATCAGTTAAATTTGGATCATAATTAAATGAACCTTTTTCGGTTGGCTTAAAATAATAATCCAATACTGTAACTTGTTGGTCGTTACGGCTAACTTGTCTTTCAGGCCAAATATCCTTAACATTTACATCGGAAGGTAAAATATTATACCACCAGCTTTTACCTTTATAATCCATCCATTCTTTTTTTGTTAGCGAGGGTGTATGCTCCAAACTATCGGGAACACTTAAATCTTTCCAGCCCGTATATGAAACACCAATTGGAATAGTTCTTTTAGAACCTTCAAAATCATCTACATACGCAATACTTTGACCTTGATCACTTGAAATTGTACTTTTTTTAGTATTTGGGTCAGGACTCATATAAGCATATTCGCCTTTAAATGAAAGGCTTGACATTGCGCCCGTTGAAAAAACTTTGTCAAGTGCTTTTGTAACAAACGGCATATCAACACTTGTTTCAAAATCCACGCCCCAAATCGAGTTGTTTAACGGTTCTTCGCCAATTCTTACTTTGTCGCTTAAAGTCTGCTGGTTTAAGTTTAAAAATGAAAAACCGAGTTTTGTACGTTTGCTAAACTCATATAAACCGCGCAAACCAACTAAAGATTTACTTGCCAAAGAAAACAAATCGTTTTGTTCATAACTAATTTTTAAATCAGCACCGGGAACAAGAGCCTGATCGTTACGTATTGTAACTTGTCCTGTATTGTAATCAACCGAATAATCCGATCCGGAATTTAATTCTCTTCCATTTAGTGTTACCTTAACAGAATTTTCTACAACGTTAAATCCAATGTTATACGAAGAAGAAACCGAAGCGGAATATTCACCGCTTAATGTAAATTTATCTTTTGATCTATCCTGTTTTGCAATAACATCAGTTGTATCATATACCGATTGATAAATTAATTCGCTTGGCAAGTTTCCAGGAAAGTTTTTACCAAACGGCTGTAATGTAGGGAAAATAATTTCACCGGATGATTGCAATATTGTTTTTTCCGGTAAAAAGTCAAAAGCACCATCAGGCGTTGTCGAATTACCTGATGCATCTGTTTTATCCAATCCAAACGCTTCAAGAAGTTTTACGCCATTATAATTATTTACAGGATCCTGTCCTTCAATTTTATAAAAAATATCAAATTTAAAACCTTCTTTTTTAACATCCATCCCTTTTATGGAATAAATGTTACGTAATTGATAAGACCAGGCTCTTTTAAATAATGGCTGTAAATTTGAAGGTTTAACCAATTTTAGTACTAAAATAGCCGAAGTATCACTTTTTACATCATCCAAAAACTCACCATAATAAACATCATCATCAGTACTTGCAGTCGGACCTGCAATTCTATATGCAACGGCAATAGCATCCGAAGAGTTTACCCCGGTTTTAAGACTTATATAACCTGTTTGTTTTTGAACAGTATAATCTATATTTTCCTCAAGTTTAATAAATCGGCCTTTGATTTCTTTTTCACCGGGAACTGATAAAATTGTACTATCTCTATATCTGTTATAATCGTATAGTTCACCTTTTCTGCGTTCCGGCAGTTCAATAAAAGCATTTCCAGTTCGTTCCGATGGAGAAGTTAAGCCATTATACGTTTTCCATACTTGTATATCATTTATAGTATAAAATGACTTTACTTCGCCAACAGGTTTAGCATAATAATTGTAAAACATATTAAAAACTTGACTTGTATCGGCATAAGCATCATTTACAAAAAAATGATTTTGTGAATAATCATAAGCATTTAATTCAAAAGTGTTAGTTTTAGAACCTCCGCTTACCGACATTTCCGTAACTTCACCTTTTTTTTGCGATGCAAGAGCAATTAAACTTAAAGGTCCAAATTTGAATTGTGCCTTTAAACCAAACAAAGCTTCACTACCGCCTACTAACGAAGAAGTTTGTAACGATACGTTACCTGCTTCAATGCTTTGAATCATTTCATCTTCGTAACCGGTATATTTAATTTTGAGCATATTTTCATACTCAAAAGTACGTTCAGTATTCCAATCGGCCGAAATACTTAATTTATCGCCAATTGTACCATTTACACTAATTTGAACGGTTTGTTTAAATTCAGGTTCATTTCGTGTATTACCAAGTCGCGAAGCAGTTAAACCCGAAGTAGTTTCGGTTTTCCATGCACCTTTTATATCAACAGCACCATTAATTTTTAAATTTATTTTAGGAGGGCCAAAAATACTTAAAAAAGAAACGCTTGGTAAAGGAATATCTATATTTGTAATATCTGAAAGAATTTGACTTAAATCTTTTTTACCTTCTTTAAGTTCATATTTATAACCAATGTCTTCCCATAAATCCTTATTTAAGCCTTCCTGCCGTAAAGCAATGTACTCTTCCAAAGGAATGCGCAGTTCAGGTTTAATTTTAAGTCCGGCAACTTCTTCTTTAATTATTACAAAAGTACCTGTGGAATCCAATACAGCTGTTCTATTGCTGCCTGTACTTGGAGTAGTAAAAAATGAAGAGGGCTTTTTCGGTCTAAAAAACAAATTTGGCGCGTCATTTCTATCATATTTAAAATAGCTCAATCTTGCAGTAGAATCCAATGTGTGAGGATCCTTAGCAATTTTTTCCAAAACGGAAAGAGAATCTTTTTTTGATAGAGAATCTAAGCCATTTTTTGAGCCGTTTAAAGTATCACCCAAAAAGAAACTATAATCCGACATTTCATTATCGGAAATATTATTTTCTTTAACCGGATCACTTTCCAAATTAATATCATTGGACGGAAAATCACTTAAATCAGTTTTTTTGCAATAATTTACATAGTCTACGCATGAATCGAATAAAATAGCATCATTTAGTGCCTGTTCCGATTGTGCTGTAAAACCGAATGCAACAAAAATTATTGAAAAAAATGGGGATAATAAGATTATCCTCACAAAAAGATTTTTCAGATAAACAGATAATTTTTGAATAATTGAACCTTAAATAAATTAGTTAAAAAGTTGTAGAAATAATCTATTTAAACCTCCAAAATTTTTGATCTAAAAATTATCTATTTAATTAACTAAATTCAAGTATTTATTAAAAAATTAATATAAATTATAATTAATATCAAGGGCATTTGTTTTTACATCTAAAACATCTAAAATTTTATTTTTTTCAATAATAACCGCACTAAGCCTGTAACCCATACAGGCACCGGTATCGATGTATAAAACATTTGCACTTTCATCCAATGTTATCTCGTGATATTTAGTATGTCCCACTATCTGTAATTTACCTAAATTAAGCAGTGGTTCACGTGTCCAAAGAACGCCTTGATCGGTTACATAATCTTCATATATTAAAGGTTCTAAGATATCAATATTTTCTTTAAAATTTAAGGGCAAAAATTTTTCATAATATTTTGCAATTCCGGCGTGACAAATAAAACAATCGGGCAGATTAAAAAATAAAGGAGCCGACCTTAAAAATCGCAGATGCGAATTTAGATGTTCAGGATGTTTTTCGTAAGATTCTAAAGTTGCTTCGTTCCCGTTAAATATCCAGGAACGGGCAAAAACAGACCCCGGTTCTTTAAAATAGGAGACAAACATATAATCGTGGTTTCCCGGTGTAAATAAAATATGTTCATTATGAACAAAATTTACAACCTCACAACTATATTTTCCCCTGTCAACTAAATCACCGACAGTAAAAACTTTAATATTATTATATTTTTTTTTGATAACTTTATATAATTCTACTAAGGTATAATAACATCCATGTATATCACCAATAACTGCAACCATAATTTCTTATATAAAATAAGTTTCCTGAGCAAATTTAGTTAATTCATCTCTGAATTTTGGATGCGCAATATTAATTAAAGCTGTGGCACGTTCTTTAATCGATTTACCAAACAAATAAGCAACGCCATATTCAGTTACCACATAATGCACATCACCGCGTGACGTAACAACTCCCGCACCCGGTTTTAACATTGCCGAAATTCTTGACACTTTTTCATCTTTTGTAGTTGAAGGAAGCGCAATTATCGGTTTGCCCCCTTCAGAACGGGCAGCACCTCTTACAAAATCTACTTGTCCGCCAATTCCGCTATAAAAACGGGTTCCTATTGAATCGGAACATACCTGGCCGGTTAAATCCACCTCAATAGCCGAATTAATTGCAACCATTTTATAATTTTGTGAAATAATAAACGGATCGTTTACATATTCTTGAGGGTGAAATTCAAAAATAGGGTTATTATCAAGAAAATTATATGCTCGTTTTGTTCCCAAAACAAATCCCACAATAATTTTACCCGGATGAATAGTTTTTCGTTCTCCGTTAATTACACCGCTTTCAACTAATTCAATCATCCCATCCGAAAACATTTCGGTATGTACACCTAAATCTTTATGATGTTTAAGGTATTTTAATACGCAATCGGGAATAGCGCCAATACCCATTTGCAAAGTAGAGCCATCTTCAATCAAGCCGGCAACATATTCGCCTATTTTATCGTAAACTTGTAAAGTTTCAGGAGTCGAATCGGGATCAACCTGCGGAAGCTCTCTTAAATCTTCGTCATATTCAACAATATAATCAATCTTATTAACATGTATAAAACTGTTGCCTAATCCTCGTGGCATTTTTTTATTTATTTGAGCTATAACAATTTTTGCTTTTTCAGCCGGAGTTTTAATATTACCAACATCAATTCCATAACTGCAAAAACCATGCTCATCCGGTGGAGAAACATTCACTAAAGCAACATCTGCTTGTATTACTCCTCTTTTAAATAACATTGTTACTTCCGATAAAAATATCGGTATAAACTCTGCACGGCCTTCATTTATTGCCTTGCGGGCATTACCTCCAATAAAAAAAGCTTTATGTTTAAAATGTCCTTCCATTTCAGGTTTTAAGTAAGGTAAATCACCCACAACAAGGATATGAAAAATTTCAACATTAAAAAGCTCATCTTTCCTTCTAACCATCGCTCTAATTAATTCCATTGGAGCAGCACAACCGGGCTGAACAACAATCTTATCATTCGATTTGATTTGTTTTGCAGCTTCATCCGAAGTTACCAGTTTGGAATAATAAACTTTTACCCAAGGAGCTAAATTTGATTTATTTACTTTTATTTCTTCAAGTGTCATAAAATTCTCTAATTTGTTGAAAAAAGATGAAGTCTGCGAAATTCCAAATTAAATGTTCCCGCAATTAATTCGTTTGTACAGGTTCCATTATATACACATACTCCATGGGATAATCCTATATCATTAATTAATGAATTTGTTAATCCATTATCCGCTATTTTTTTTATATATTCTATTGATGCATTTGTTAAACCGTAAGTAGCTGTTCTTGCAACCGAAGCCGGCATATTTGGAACACAATAATGAACAACATTATGCATAATAAAAGTCGGATTTGATAAAGTTGTAGGCCTTGCAGTTTCAACACATCCCCCCTGATCAATGGCTACATCCACAATAACAGCTCCTTTTTTCATGGTTTTAACCATATCTTCAGAAATAATTATTGGTGATTTTTCGCCTTTAACCTGAACCGCAACAATAAGCACATCGGCAAATTTAACACCTCTGGCAATTGTGTAAGGATTAGATACTACAGTAGTTATATTTTTGGATAGCAAATTTTCAATATTTCTTAATTTTCTTAAATCATTATCCAATATTATTACATGTGCACCACGGCCTAATGCTGCTCTAGCTGCATTATATCCAACCACACCCGCACCTATTATTACCACTGCAGCAGGAGCAATTCCTGTAATGCCGCCCAGTAAAATTCCACGTGTACTTGGTAAATCACTACATAAAAACCGTTCGGCAAATTGGATTGATAATTGACCAGCAATTTCACTCATAGACTGCAAAATTGGCAACTGATCTTCTTTTTCTATTAATTCATACCCAATTGCAGTCACTCTTTTGGATATTAATGTATCAACTATTTTTTTTCGGCTGGCAGTTAAACGTAAAAAAGAAAACAAAATTTGGTCCTCTTGTAAAAGTTCAGCCTCTTTTTCAACAAGCGGAGCCACCTTTGCAATAAGTTCGGATCTTTGATAAACTTCTTCGGCACTATATACAATATTTGCACCCACTTTACGATATTCTTCATCCGTAAAATGACTTTCTGCACCTGCACTTGATTCAATAAAAACTGTATGCCCAGATTTTACAAGCTGATCTACACCAGCCGGCGCTAATGCCACTCTTTTTTCTTCTAAAAGTGTCTCTTTTGGAATACCTATTCTCATTTTCACTCTTCATTTTTTTAATTGTTTTGTAAGATAGTCAATCAATAACAAATTTTCAATTAGTATTATAATTTATTTTAAATTTTTCTGATTTAACAATAAATAAACTTTTATTGCAACTGGACTTAATTATTGGTAAATTAAAAATTTAAAATGATTTGTTTATTTTTTTTGTAATAATTTTTTATCGGTAAATATTTTAATGAAAAAAAAGAATATCCTTCTTCTTATTTTTATCTCGCTTTTTTTTACTATTATTTTTACAATATTATTTTATAATTATTGCTTAAATATTAAATCTGTTGTCTACTCTGATAATCCAGAGGACAAAATAGATTCTACTTACCTTAACAAACCTTTAGTTTATATTGGAGTAATTTCGCGTTATCCGCCTAATATTATTTATCGCGGTTATCAACCAATGCTGGATTATTTAGCAAAAGAGACTAAGTTTAGGTTTGAGTTAAAATTAAGTACCGATTATAATGAAGCGGTTAACCTTCTTATAACAAATAAAGTTTCTGCTGCTTTTTTAGGTTCCCTTGTTTATTTAAATGCTCATGATAAATATGGGGTTATACCAATATTAAAACCATTAAACGAAAATTTTGAACCTTTTGCCCGTTCTGTGTTAATTACCGGAATAAACAGCAATATTTCCAACATTAGTGATCTTAAAAACAAAAAACTTGCACTCCCCTCGCGCGAGTCGTTTTCGTCCAATTGGATTATTAAAAAAGAATTCAAACAATACAAAATTAAAACGGATGATTTATCGGAAATTGAATATTTCCCACATCATCAAAGTGTTATTTTCCAAGTTGCAAAGGGATTATTTGACGCGGGGGTAACACGCGAATATTTGGTAAATAAGATGATTAATAAAAAAGTAAAAATTATTTTATATTCAGACCTTATTCCTACATCTCCGTTAGTTGTGTCTGCAAATTATAATAAAGAAATGGTACAAAGTATTAAAAACGCATTGCTAAAAATTAATAAAAAAAACAGAGAAGCAATTACCAAAGGCTGGGATAATGAATTTATCTATGGTTTTAAAGAAGCATTTGATGAAGATTACAACAGCATTAGAGAAATTAACAGGTAATAAAGATAATTATGGTTAGTTTTAAATCAAGTTTAAAAACTAAAATATTAACAAGTGTTGGAATTGTGATAATAACATTAATGTTATTTATCTCGGTTGTGCTGTTATTAAAATGGCGCGAAATTATTATACAAAAAGAATCTCAAAATGCCCTTTCCGTTTCCCAAACTTTTTCAGTAACTTTAATGGACGCTTTAATATTTGAAGAGAATTCTGTTTTTCAAAAAGATAATGTTATTGAAACTTATATAGATAATTTTATTCAACGTCTTGGGAATGTTAAATATATATCAATTTATGATAGAACCGGAGCTCTTATTATTGCCCGAAGTAATTTTAATAATCAAATAAAAGCATCAGGGAATCTCTCGTTAATTAATCAATCTCCTAAACGCGAATGTGTAAAAATTTATACTTCATTAAATACCGGCTGGGTAATAGAAACAAATTTAATTTTTAATTATTCCAGTCGTAATTGGGGTTCCGCAAAAATTGCATTTGACGCAGAACCGCTTAGAAATGAAATAAGAAGTATATTCTTTTTACTGCTGGCTGCAACAATTTTAGTTTCAACCTTAGTTTTGATCATCTTATATTTTTCTGTTAAAAAGTTGACGGCAAAATTAGAAAATCTTGTTTCAGTTATTAATCAAATTGATTTTGTTACCGAATTTACTTTTTCATTCCAACAATCTAACGATGAAATAGGATTTTTATATCAACAATTTGGCGAGATGAAAACCAGGCTTGAAAAATCGAAAAAAGATTTGGAAGACGCACAAAAACAGATATATCAAGCTGAAAAACTTGCTTCAATTGGCAGGTTAGCAAGCGGAGTGGCACATCAAGTAAATAATCCTCTGAATGGAATTAAATCGTGTTTATATGCTATTAACAGTGAACCTGATAATTTACCGCAGACTAAAGAATACCTCGAATTAATTAATGAAGGTATAACAAATATTGAAGAAGTTGTAAAAAAATTGCTTGGTTTTGCACGACAACAGCCAATTTCTAATAATCTTATTAATATTAACAACTCAATTGAAAAAGTTGTAAATTTATTTGAATATAGGCTAAAAGCAAAAAATATTGAAACTCTGCTTTATTTGGACAAAGATATTCCATTGGTTAAAATTGAATATCATTTATTTCAAGAAGTTGTTATGAATTTAGTGCTAAATAGCAGTGATGCAATTGAAAACACAGGATTCATAAAAATTTATACTTACCAGCTTGATAATAATGTATGTATGGAAATAAAAGATAACGGTTTAGGAATTAGTCCGGCAAATATTAAAAAGATTTTTGATCCATTTTTTACAACAAAAGATATTGGTACAGGCACAGGCCTTGGTCTTTCAGTTTGTTTGGGCATTATTGAATCGCATGGTGGAAAAATAACAGTTAACAGTATTCCAAAGGGCGAAACATCATTTATTGTATTTTTACCGGCAGAAAAAGAAAATGAAATTATTAATAATTGAAGATGAAAAAATAACACGTGTATCACTGGCAAATATTTTAACCAAAGAAAATTTTACAGTGTTTACAGCTGCAGACGGACAGACAGGTATTGATCTTTTTTATAAGGAGTTGCCCGAAATAGTTTTAACCGATTTACGACTGCCAAAACTGGGAGGAATGGAAATATTAAGCTCAGTTATGCGGCATTCCCCTTTATGCAAAGTAATACTAATTACTGCTTTTGCTACTGTAGAAACCGCTGTTATGGCATTAAAAACCGGTGCTTACGATTATTTAACCAAACCTTTTTCCCCCGAAAAATTACTTTCGATATTAAAAAATATCAGAGAGATGCAAAATGTTATTGAAGAAAATAAGGAATTAAAAAGCCGCATTGAGTTATTAGAACATAAATCAATAGTCGGCAGTTCACCACAAATGCAAAAGCTGCATGGATTAATTAATCAGTTAGCTTTAAGCGACAGCACCATTTTAATTGAAGGAGAAAGCGGTACAGGAAAAGAAATAACGGCTCGGGCATTACATAATGCAGGAAACAGAAATAAAGAAAAATTTGTAACGGTAAGCTGTTCATCAATACCCGAAAGTTTGCTTGAAAGCGAATTGTTTGGCCACGAAAAAGGTGCTTTTACCGGTGCAATAAAAAGACATATCGGATTATTTGAAAGAGCTGACAAAGGTACCCTTTTTATTGATGATATTGACGATTTTCCATTAAATATGCAGATTAAATTATTGCGTGTTTTGCAGGAAAAAGAGATTAACCGGGTTGGCGGAAGCGAAATTATTAATATTGATGTACGTTTTATTTGTGCCACAAAAGTAAATTTAAAAGAAAAGGTTGAACAAAAGTTATTCCGTAACGATCTTTATTACCGATTGAATATAATCCCTATAAAACTTCCCCCTTTGCGCCAAAGGAAAGAAGATATTCCTGAATTGATTGAGCATTTTTTTAATAAATATAATGCTTACGACAAAATTAAGTTAATTGATAATTTATTATATTCCAAATTAATGGAATACCAATGGGAAGGCAATGTACGTGAACTTGAAAATGTTGTACAACGTATAATTGCATTATCTTATACAGGTGAAATATCAATTGATTCCTTAAATTTAATAAACAGCAGCAAGTTAAAAAACATTGAAGATGCCAAAAACGGATACCCGCCTTTTGAAGAATATATGACTGAAAAAGAAAAAGAGATTATTACATGGGCTTTAAATAAATGCAATTTCAGCATTACCGAAACTGCAAAATTATTAAATATCCCTCGTACTACATTAAACAGCAAAATTGACAGGTTAAATATTATTCCCCCCGGAAATTAAAAAACCGCAATTAATTTTTACATTAACCACGGTTTTTCATTCATAATTAATAATTAATAATTATTTAATCAGGCTCATTTTGCAGGTTTGGTTATACGATCCATATTGTAATGAATAAAAATAAATACCGCTTGAAAGATTTGAAGCGTTAAATGTAACTTCGTAAGTTCCGGCATCCAATTTTTCATTAACCAAAGTAGCAACCAAATTCCCTAATACATCATAAACTTTAACCACAGCATTTAAAGCACTATTTCCACTTGCGGGAAGAGAAAATCTGATTTTTGTACTTGGGTTAAATGGATTAGGATAATTTTGATTTAATGTAAACCCGGATAAAACAGGTTCTATTTTTTCAACACTTATCATTGGATTTGGAGTACCCGGAGTAGCTCCACCATAACATATTAACCATTCCCAATATCCATCCGTATTTCTAAAATACGAACCATTATCAGTTAATGCACAAAATGTAACAGTATCAACCATAATTGAATCGGCGTTATATAAACCAACAAATTCTCCGTTTTTTGATAAAGCAAAATTTGTATGCGGAGCAATAATAGCGGTATCTTTATTATCTGCCCAGACTAATAAAAAACCTTTTGATGCAATTACCGAACTATTTGGGAATTTCCATTTTGTAGTATTCGAACTATTATCTGTCATGAACCATCCGCGAACGTCTACCGGACTATCTGTACTATTATATAATTCTATAAAATCAACATATTCCAAATAATCAGGATCTTGTATTTCGCTAACATTACTTGCCATTATTTCGTTAATATACACTTTTTGAGGTGTCCAATATACTAAGTACGAGAAGTAAGTTGTTGGAGCACCAGCGGGATTTAATGATATTGCATTTAAATTATCTTTTGCAATTATATAATATTTTACTGTTCTTCCACCTGACTGTACCGGAATTACGGCCTTAAAATTTGTTGTTGATATAATAGGCTCCATTATAATAGATTTATATCCCTCTTCAGCATCATAATATAAGATTACATCAGGGGATATTCCCGAATCATCTGTAACCGACACGGTTATTGTAACTTCTTCATTATATAGTGGATATACAGGAATCTGAGTTGGCATACCTATAATAGGAGGTAAATTAACGGGAATAACATTTGTAAATCCCTGTGTTGGAGTTGTAAAAATTGCAAACACTTGGGCACCGTCGGGGTTTCTGCCATAAGATGTTCCGCTTGTTAAAGACGGGAAAACAACTGTATCAACTAAAACATTAGCCGCATTGGCAAACCAAATCGTTTCTCCGCCCGAGGATAATTTAAAATTGGTATGTAAGCCTGTGTTTTGATCATCACATGAAAGGACTAAAAAACCATTAGCCGGTATAATAGTTGAAGATGGTAAAACATAGTGTGAACCTACCGTGCTGGGATCCCAAATATTCCAGCCAGTGATATCAACATCTTGATTGTTGGGGTTATAGATTTCAATCCAATCGGGCGAACCGGTGGAAAGAACTTCATTTAAATACAACTGCTGAGCATAAGTACTGCTTGCAGCTAACAATAACAAAAGGAAAAAAAGGCCCTTAATATTCATTTTAACTCCATTTTAATTAATGTGAACACACCCACCCGTAAATTTTATTTAATTTTTTATAATTACATACCAATTCCAAAATTTTGCAGAAGTATAATTAACCTTTTATAACATTCCCCAATAAATTAATTACCATATAAATTAAATATCGTAAATATTTTCTGAACACGCAACTATTTTTTAATTTTTTAAAATTATAAAACGCAATTGTTGACCTAAATCACATTAAAGAAAATTTATTCCCATAAAAAAAACCGCAATTAATTTTTACATTAATTACGGTTTTTAATTCATAATTTATAATTAATAATTTATAATTATTTAATTAGGCTCATTTTGCAGGTTTGGTTATACGATCCATATTGCAACGAATAAAAATAAATTCCACTGGAAAGATTAGATGCATTAAATGTAACTTCATAAGTTCCGGCATCCAATTTTTCATTAACCAAAGTAGCAACTAAATTCCCTAATACATCATAAACTTTAACCACAGCATTTAAAGCACTGTTTCCTGTTGCTGGTAAAGAGAATCTAATTTTAGTACTTGGGTTAAATGGATTAGGATAATTTTGATTTAGAGTAAACGAATTTATATTTATATTAACTTCATCAACTTTACTACCATGCGGATTAGTTAATCCGGGTGAAGGTACTTGACCATTTTCCCAATAAGATCCATCTCCAAAACGTGCATAAGAATAATTATCTGCCTGAACACCAAATGAAACAGTATCAATCAAATAAGTATCAGCATTATACAAACCGGCGGCTTCCCCATTTTTTGAAATAGCAAAATTTGTATGAAGAGCTGTAATTAAAGTATCTTTACTATCAGCCCAAACTAATAAATACGCTTTTGGTTCAATAAAAGTATTACTTGGTATCTGCCATTTTGTTGGTCGTGTTAAATTATCGGTCATATACCAGTTACTAATATCAACAGCTAAATCCTCGTCATTATATAATTCAATATAATCGGCGTATGCAGCAAAATCAGGATCTGTAATTGTGGATGTATTACTTGCCAATATCTCGTTTATAAAAACTTTAGGAGCAACATAAGGTTCGCTTCTAACTAAATACGAAAAAAATTCTATTGGTGCAGTTTCCGGGGAAAACGACAAAGCATTTAAATTATCTTTTGCCATAATATAATATTTTACAAGTGTTCCGGCTGCTTGTGCAGGAATAGTAGCACTAAAATTAGTAGTTGCTCCTACCGGCTGCATAACAACAGATTGAAATCCTGCATCGGTTGCATAAAATAAATTAACTTCGGTTGTTAATCCCGAATCATCAGTAACATCAACCGTAATAGTTACATCATCAGCTGCAATTGGGTAAATTACAGATTGTACCGGAACTCCTATTATTGGAGGCATGTTATTACTAACACCGTTTGATGCACCTTGCGTTGGGGTAGCAAATATTTCAAATGTTGGTGCTCCGTCCGGGTTTCTGCCATAAGAGGTACCACTTGTTAATGCCGGAAAAACCACAGTATCCACCATTACCATTGCGCTGTTGGCAAACCAAATTGTTTCTCCGCCCGAGGACAATTTAAAATTGGTATGCAGACCGGTATTTTGGTCATCACAAGAAAGAACTAAAAAACCATAAGCGGGAACAATTGTTTGTGCCGGTAAAACATAAGGGGTTGAGGCTACACTGTTATCCCAGATATTCCAACCGCTTACATCAACATCCGAATTATTGGGATTATATATTTCTACCCAATCAGGCGAACCTGTTGAAAGGACTTCGTTGAGGTATAACTGCTGCGCAAAAATAGAACTTGCAGCAAGCATAAAAATAAGAAAGTAAAATTTTTTAAAATCCATTTTAACTCCAAAGTAATTAAGGTTTATTAAATTGATACAGAAATCCGTTTGAATCGTTTACTATATACATTTTATTATTAACAAAAGTAATTCCTTCCGCTTTATTAAAAGGAAGGCTCCACTCTTTAAGTAATTCCCCTGTTTTGGATATTTTAATCAACTTAGCCGATTCATCACTTACAATCCAAAAACAATTTTCAACTTTATCATAACAAATATCCGAAATATCCGAAGTATAAGCAATTACCTTTCTGTTTACTTCAATGTTGTTTACAAACTCCAATAATAATTCAGGCGTTTTTTCATTCATTACAAAAAGGTGGTTATTGTTATCAAGGGTTATCCCCTCTAAGGAATTTTTAATATTTTCGGCAACATTTACCGGAAATGAAGTTAATTTTGTTCCATCAACAAGATATTTAGTTACAAGCTGTTTTGTTTCCTCAACTACATAAAAAGTATCACAATTTGTAGAAAAAGTTATTCCCTCCATATCCGTACTTGTAGTGTTGATAGTATTTAATACATTGCCATTAAAATCAACTTCAAAAATTTCGGCCTGACTATCGGAAACAATAAATAGGGAGTTGCGTTTTGAATTGTAAAATATTCCCGATGGTTCTTTGATTGAAGTGTACATATCAAATGTTTGTATAGGATTCAGCTGATTTGCTACAGGAGGGGCTATAATAGTAGTATTGGGTTCATCTCTTTTACATGAGATAAGTAAAACTATTATTAAAGCAAAAAACAAATATTTATTTGCCATATTTATCCTTAAAATTAAAACAAGAGTCTCTTAATTAAAGAGACTCCCGCAAAATAAAATCTATTACTGATTAGCAGTTCCTTCAGTCGGGGTTGTAAACGTCTGCCACGTTGTCGAACCGTCAGGTAATCTTCCATAAGAGGTTCCGGCAGTTAGTGCGGGGAAAATTACTTTATCAATAAGTGTTCCTGCTGCGTTTTCCAAACTCACAAATTCTCCACCCGATGATAATTTAAAATTAGTGTGTAATCCGGTATTTGTATCATCACAATATAATACTAAATAACCTTTAGCTGCAATGGTTGTTCCTGCAGGAACAACAAATTTTGTAGCAACTGTTGAAGTATCATAAGCTAAATAACCAGAAATATCAACAACTTGATCATTTGGATTATATAATTCTATCCAATCAGGACTGCCTGTTGAAAATATCTCATTTATTACTATCGGTTTTAAATTAACTATTCCCGGATTATTTGTTGTTCCTTTTGTTGCAGGTGTCAACTTTTGCAGGTTATTTGATCCATCAGGTTTTCTGCCATACGAAGTATCTGCTCCAAAGGCAGGAAATGTTATATGATCAACAATTTGACCGTTTGTATTTTCAATCCAAACATCTTCGCCGCCAGCCGAAAATTTAAAATTCGGATTCATTCCAGTTCCGGTTCCGTCACATTCTAAAGTTAAATACCCACCAGCAGGAATTACTGTCCCGGCAGGAATAACAAATTTTTCTTTAGCACCGGTATTTCCGTCGGGATCATACATTTTGTAGCCGCTAATGTCAGTTGAAGCGGTTCCCGGATTATACAGTTCTACCCAATCAGGAGAACCCGATGAATATATTTCATTTATTACAACAGAACCTGTAACAACCGGTGGTGTAACCGGACCGGTAATTGTTGGTTCATCCCGCGAGCATGAGATAATAAATACACTTATTAATAACACACTTAAAAGAATTATCCTCTTCATAACATACTCCCTAAATTTTATAATGATGCTTGAATTCTAAATTGCATAAAAGAAAAATCGTCATTACCAATAAATTTACCTTTACTGGTTGCATAATCATCCAAATTAACCATTGAATAATTAACTTGTAATTTTATATTTGCGTTTGGATAATAATTTAATCCAAGCATTAATTGATTTGACTGTCCGCCCATAATACCGGCTTCTTTGTCATTCAAATCTAAAATACTGTAACGAGCCGCTAATTCTAAAGCTCCCCATTTACTTTTTGGTTGTTCAACTGTTCCAACTTCACCTTCATCAACATAATAATAACGGGTTTCACCTGTTAATACATAAGCTGCGGTAACATAACCTCCTGCAAAGTTAACATCCTTTTTATCATACCATCTTTTAATATTCATTCCTTGAAATTCAGTTTGGAAATAAAATGGTCCATAAATACCCATCAATTCAGTACCGTATCTTAAAAAATAATTTACATCTTTGATATCACCGCTATGTAATAGTTTTGGATCAAATACATAAGTTTCAGTTCTAGCTTTTACTTCAATTGTATTTGGATTTAAATCAGCAACAGCATCAGGCACTTTATACGAGCCAGCCAAACCTATATGTAAATTTTGGCCATGTTTATTGATTGGAGCGGTTGTAAGACGTATGTTTGTTGAAAAACCTTCATCACGTGTTCCTTTATCTATTCTTGTACCGGCTTCATGTCCAAAAACACCAACAGTTACCTGTCCATAATCTTCCCAATATCTTACTGCAAAACCAATTCTCCTTCCTAACGGAAATGCGTTTGACATTGCTGAACGTTCTAAAAATGTAAGCAATCTTGAGCTGTTTAATCTTTCCATTCCAAATGGTTCTTTAAAGTTTCCAACTTGGAAAGATAAGTTTACATCGGGGACAGTATATTTAACAAACATGTCGCGTAAATCGAGTAATGCTTCTGCAAAATCAACATCTAATTCAGCCTGCCAATCTTTCCATAAAGAAGCTTTAACGGCAAAAGTTAATCTACGGAAGGTTGTTCCGTTACTTAACGGATTTTTGTTTTCAAAAAACATTGCCCCGTCAATTTGAATTCTCGAATCAAACCACCAAAGAAAATCACCGTCTTTATCCGAAAAAACAAGTTTTCCGTTACGTACTTCACTTCCTAAAGGTGCCGAATAATCACCACCGGGTATTCTTGAGTCTTGTGCACTTGTTGTAATAACAAAGGCAAAAAGCATCATTAATACAGATTTAATACAAAAAGTATTTTTCATTTTTGGTCCTTCTCCAATTAGTTTTATTAGTTCAATTTACTTTATTTATTTTAAAAAGATTAATTATTTTATTTACGTTTTCATTTATATTATTGTTATTGGAATATTTATTTTCATTTTGCGAAAAACAGCCGGCCAATTTTATTGTATTTATTAAATCCTCTTTATGGGTAAATTCCCTGCCATGATATTTTTTTAATAATTCGGATTGTGGAAAGGAAAAATATTTTTCGTTATATCTTTTATTTATTATAACGGAGTCAATTCTAAAACTATCAACTTTTGCAAAATTATAAATTATGTACAAATCTTTATTAGTTAACTGTTCCCTTTGTAATAACTCATCTCTAAAATGTTTTGCATCCTCAAATTTTATATTAATCAAATCTTCAAGATTATTAGTGTTTACACCACTTTTATTAATTCTTAAAAGTACATTTTCCGATATTTCATATTCGGCAGCGTTAATAACTTTTTGCTCAAAAACATTTTGAACAAAAAACAATGATATAAACGTTATCAACCCCGCAATAATAGGTGCACTAATCCAGCCGATCGATATTTTTCCAAAAACCTTAAAATTAATTGAATGAGGATCTTTTGCTAACCCAACACCAATTACTGCGCCTATGAATGCTTGAGTACTGGAGATTGGGACAAGAGGAATGGTTGGCAGCCCCATTTGTAATAAAATGGATTCTAATTTTTGCGATGTAAATAAAAACAGAACAAAAAACTCAGCCATAACAACAATTAATCCGGTAATAGGGGATATTTTGTACATATCTTTACCAACAGTTTTCATTACATTATCACCATAAGTAAAAATACCCACCGCAATTGCTAATCCCCCCAGTAAAAATAATTGTTGAGTTCCACTTATCCCCCAAACATTATATATATTAATGTCGGCAAAGGGTTTTGATGAAACAAACAATCCCATAACGTTTGCAATATTATTTGCCCCTAACGAATACGATGCCAATGCCCCGACAACAATTAGTCCAATTCTTGTATAAACATCAAGTCGTAAAAGATGAATGTTCCTTTTTAAAATTGTATTTTTTAAAATTTTAAACAATATAAAAGCAAACACACCTGCAATTATAGGACTGGTTACCCAAGTAATAAAAATTTTAGTGAGGGAATTAAAATCGGTTGGTGATCCCGTAAAAAAATTCCAGCCAACAATAGCACCAACAATAGCTTGTGAGGTAGAAACAGGTAATTTTACTTTTGTCATTAACGTAACAGAAATACCAACTGCTAAAGCTACAGTAAAACTGCCTGCAATTGCATTAATGGCTCCCAAATCATTTAAAGTTTTTGTTGTTCCTTCACCACTCACAAATGATCCAATTATAACAAAAACACCCGCAATTAATGCAGCTGTTTTAAACTTAACCATACGCGATACTACCGCAGTACCAAATACATTTACAGCATGGTTAGCTCCTAAAGACCAACCAAGAAATAATCCGCTGCTGATAAAAAACCAAATTAAATAATTCAAAATTATTCAAACCTCTTGATTGTAGCTATTGCTAACCTGTCGCAAACATCTTCCGAATTTTCAGCTATCAACTCAATGTGAAATGTAAAATATCTTATATGTATTTTTTGACTTAATCTCAATTCCGATCTAAACACTGTTCTTTTTAATTTTTCTGCAATTTTATTTGTTTCTTTTTTATAAAACTGTACTTTTGTTATATAATCGCGTACACCATCTAAATTTTTAAAATAAGCGCGTATACCGCTTACCGTATTTTCCAAACAATTTATTGACATATCGGCTAATTCAAGAAATTCTTGTTTTAACGAAGGTAATATTTGAGGAATTTCCACGGAAAATTGTAATAATGTATCTGTTGTTGTGTTTAATACTTTATCACTGCTTTCAAGTAATCCTAACACATCACCACGCGATTCCGGAATTAGTGTTCTGGCATATAATTTTATTTCAATGTTTCGGCGTAAATCGTCTGCTTTTTCTTCAATTTTTCTAAGTTCAGTCAAATAATTTTCAAATTCTTCTGTTTGGTTTTCCAAATAACATTTCATACCAAGTTTAAATATTAAACCACCTTTTACAACTAAATCCAAATATTCATCAATTTGTGCTTCAAGTTTCATTGTTTTTTTTATAAACATCGACATTATGACCTCTCTAAAATTTTAGCTGATGTTTTTTACTTTATTATTTTTTACGATATCTGTAAAAAACACTAAGTACAATACACCGGCTAAAGCAAATAATATAAATACTATCGGCGATTTATTTTCCGACTTAAACCTAAATTTAACAAAAGCATTTTCACCAAGTTTTACATCTTTTGAAGTTAGTATAACTTTATTTCTATTTGATTCTCTGCTGATTTCAAAAGGACTTTTTGGTGTATCTTCCGATTGTTTTGGAATACTTTCATCAACGCTTGTTATATTAAAATTTAAGGGAAGAAGTATTTCCAACATGTAACTATTTATTTTAGCAAATTTTGTATTAATAAATCTATACTTAAAGGTATAATTGCCAAAATCTGTAATTTTTTCGTTTTTAAGTACAAAAAAGTCCCTTAAATTAAAAATTACTTTCCCTTTTGAAAACGGTAAACTATCAACTGAAGTAACTTTTATAAACTTATTCCCTTCAATTGTAACAACTTTGTAACTTATATTTTTATTATTATCATTTATGTTTAGGGGCAGCTGTTTAAAGTTATAGGGCAATAATAAAAAGTTTACCATTTTTTTATCAAGTGCAAAATCTATTGTTATTTCGGCATCACCATTTTCTTCAAAAATAATTTTTTCGTTTAAGTATTCTGCTGTCTGTGAATAATTAACAGAATTAATAACCCAAAAAAAGAGGGCACAAAATAATGTTGTTTGCAAGTTTATAAATTTTAGTATTTTCATGGTGTAATCCCCAAAAATCTAAACCATGTCATTCCGGCAATAACCAACAAAACAATACCTATTGTTGATACAATAAATCCATATTTTAAGTTATCCAAAACCGAATATTGACCGGTAGTAAAAAGAATTACGTTAGGTTTTGCACTAATTGGAAGTCCAACAACCCAATCAATAGTAAACGCGGCCGGCAAAGCTAAAGCTATTGGATTAATACCCAATTCGCGTGAAAGCGCAATAATAAAAGGAATTAAAATAATTGTACGCATTGTTTTTGAGGTAAACACAAAATGTGAATACATCATTACAGCAATAATTATAGTGTACAATACCCAAAAATTAACTCCTTTATCAAAATTTATTATTTTAAATAACGATTGAACTGCCCATGTTGCGGCACCTGTATCATTTAATGCTAATCCTCCAGCATACGCACCTGCGCTAAATAACATCAAATGCCAGGGAATATCAGCTTCATTCCATTTTAATATACCTACTTTAGGTAACAATGCAATTACGCCGCCAATTATTGCGGCCATAACCGGATTAATTTCAAATCCTAAAAGATTAAAATGAAACCTGTCTGTTACCCACATCAAAACTACAAATCCAAAAATTAACGCACCTTTTTTTTCGATATGCGTAATTTTACCCATTGCAGTTAATTGATTTTTCAGAACTTCCATTCCGCCTTTTACAGCAGGTTTTGACTCGGATTTTTTTAGTTTGAATAAAAATTTTGGGCCAATATACCAGGTTATAAGCATTGTTATTAATACAACCGGTAAACTTGCAAACATCCAGTCGGTATAATATACTTTAACCCCGCCCATACTAAATATAAATGCTATAGCAATTAAATTTGCAGTACTGCCTGTCATAAATCCGGAAGAAAGGATATTAATTCCCATCAAATTTTGCAAAAACAAATTTCGCCCAAAATTATTAGGATTTTCACTTGTTGAACCATAAATTGAAGCAACAATTAGCATAATTGGTAATGTTATTACGGTTCTTGCGGCAGTTGCTGGAATGAGGGGTGCTAAAACCAATTGCAGCATAATAAAAGCAATTAACATGGTTAAAGCATTATTACCAAACCTTACAATTAAGTTTAAGGCAATTCGTTTTGCTATATTAGTTTTTACCAATAATGAACTTAAAATAAATGCCATTACATTTAACCAAATAACATCAAAACCAAGTACTCCAAGTACATCCTTCATACCCCATGCATCCGAAAAAACAAGCATAATCATTAAAAGCAGAGATGTTACATGAGTAGGAATGGATTCAGTTATCCATAAAACCAATGCAAACATAAAACAAGCAATCACGGATTGTCCGGCTGCGGTAAGTCCTATGGGGGTTGGCATATAATACAAAAATAAAAAAACAGCAATTGCCAATGGAAGACCAAAATATTTCATCCATCTTTCACTTGTGCTGCTGTTTTTTTGCGGTATAACCGATAATCGGTGTTTATCAAGGTCAAGAAGATCATCAAGATTTTCTTCTTTTTGATCTTCCGCCTTAATATTCAAGTCTTCAATCTTTTTTTCAGCAATAAAAGACATCAGCTTATTTTTGCTCCCATTTAGTATAAGGATTTTTAATGAGATTTGAATTAAAATATCTTGGATCACCGGAAACTTCTTCCCCTATCCAAGCAGGTAATTCTATTTGCTGATTTTCATCTTTTAATTCAACTTCAGCAACTGTTAAACCTTCATTTTCGCCATGAAATTCGTCTATTTCCCAAATTAAACCGGCGTATTCAATTTTTGCGCGGAATTTTTCAATAATCGGTTTTTCACACAAATTATCAAGCATCAAATTTGCTTCTTCAGCGGGAATTTCATACTCAAATTCCGCACGTGTTACTCCAACAGTAACACCTTTTATTGTTAAAAATCCTTTATCGGCAATAGTTCGTACACGAACAACTCTTTCTTTTACAGTTGAAAGGTAACCTTGTTTATAATATTTACCTTTTGCAAGAGCTTTCCACTCGTTGCTTTTTATTAAATATTTACGTTCAATTTCTTTAGCCATTTTAAACTCCTATTTCATACCAACTATGTTTTTTAATCCGCGTAAGTAATTAATATTTGGAAATACATCAAGTTCTAATTCTTTCACTGTTTTTATTACTAAATCAGGATCTTCCATTTCAACTGCGGCAGTTTTTTTTGTTATTCCGTTTACAGTAACTTCGGCAATTTCAACAATACAATTATTAATTGTGTATCCGGTACGTTTTTTATGTACATCAACTGCTTTTAATAATTTGGAAGGACGGATTAATTCGTCAAGATATTGTTCGTAAGTATATTCTGAACGTTCAAATTTTGGCAATGCAACTCTAAAACATTTAAATACTTTTTCAATTTCCGAAACAGGAAGCGGAAAAGTACCTTTCATAATCGGAAGCCATTGTTCAAGTCTGTCCTCGTTAACCTGCTGCAATGTTTTAATATCCATTAAACCATCGCGTATTTTTGTATTATCCATGCTTGCTTCGGATAATATATACACTTCAGAACTTTCTCTGGTTTTACCTTCAGTATGTTTTTTAATATTAATTTCTGCGTTAGCTAAATCGTTAGTAAATGTTCTCCATTCCCAACGTGGAATAATTTCTGACATATATACCTCATTTTATTAATATTTGCATTATTAAAACAAATATTATGCCGTAAAATATATACTCTTAAATACTTATATTTGGGATCTTTTGATATTAAAAACAGTAAATTATGACGGTTTATCGTCAAAGTGACGATTTTTAGTCGTCATTTTATTGAAAAGATAGAAAAAGGATTTAATTTTATTGAGGAAAGTACTTAAAAAAAATCAATTATTTATTCAATTTTGTACTCCAAAACATTATCATTTACCGCCAATGCAATAAACATAATTTCTTTCCCTTTTGCCAAATAAGGTGCAAAATATTCTTTTTCTTTTATTTGTGCTAAAGCGGTATTTAATAAATTTTTAATATTACTTTTTTCTTTAATATGTTTTATTTCAATTATGTAAATTATATCTTTATTTTCAACAACACCATCAATTCTTCCCTTTGATGTTAGTTTTTCAATATCAATTTTTGCGCCCATTAACAACATTATAATATAAAAAACAGAATGGTAATACGCTTCGTCCTCTCTCTTTATTGTATAAGGAATACTTGAGATTATACTTTTTAGCGAATTAAAAAACATTTCATAATCTTTTCTTTTAAGATAACCGTTAACTTTACTTATTAACACATCCATGTTGTTAATATCTTTTTCAAGATATACAGTTGATAAATATAATAATAACGAATCGCGCACCTCTTTATTGGGGAAATCCAAATTATACAAATTAAATTCTTTATCATATTCCTTTACTGTTAAATATCCGGTTTGAAAAAGCAGAAGTCTATAATCTAACGAATCAACATCAAACTTTTCAAAAAAATGTTCTCCAAAACTTTCGGCAGTTAAATCAGTTACTGTAATTTTATCAGCTATAAATTTTTCAACCAAAAATGTTGGTGTTCCGGTAGTAAACCAATAATTTCCAAACTTCTTATCCTGAAAGAAGTTTAGTATTGAATATGGATTATAAACTTTGTTAATTCCATCCCAGCTATACCCGTTATACCACAACTTAACTTCAGCTTTTAATTGTTCTATTGAATATCCAAGTATTTTTGCAGTTTCTTCAAACCGATCAGCAAAATAATATTCAAACTCTTCCTGTGTATATCCGCAAATTGTGGAAAATTCACTATTCATTGTAATATCTTTTAGGTTATTTAAGCCCGAAAATAACGATACTTTGGAAAACTTAGATACCCCTGTTAAAAAAGCGAATTTTACATATTGGTCGTTAGCTTTTATTACAGAATAAAAATCGCGTAATAAGTTTCTATTTATTGTTGCTTTTTCTTTATTAGTTATAAAGTCCACAATTGGTTTATCATATTCATCAATTAATATTACAACTTTGTTTTGTTCTGACAATTTTTTTATCAGCTCTTCAAAACAACTTTTAACAGATTTTGTATAAGATAATTTATGGTTATATAATTGTGCGGTTCTATTTAGTTTTTCTATAATCGAGTCATTAAATATTTCTAATGTATCGTTGTATTGAAAAGATGTTACATCCAAATGAATTACCGGATATATTTCCCATTTTATTTTATCATAAATAAACAATCCTTTAAATAGTTCTTTATTACCTGAAAACACTTCCTTCAAAGTACTTAACAATAACGATTTACCAAACCTGCGGGGACGTGATAAGAAAAAATATTTACCACTATTAATTAGTTTTTCAATCTGTTTTGTTTTATCAATGTACAAATAATTATTATTAATTATTTCTTCAAAAGTCTGTATTCCTATTGGTAAATTTTTCATCTTATTCTCGTATTAGCGTTGTAAATAAACATGAACCATTTTATCATTAAAAACTTAATAGATTTTATAATTTTAATCAGCAAATTTTATATTCCAAATTATTATCATTTACTGCCAATGCAATAAACTTAATTTCTTTCCCTTTTGCCAAATAGGGTGCAAAATATTCTTTTTCTTTTATTTGTGTTAAAGCGGTATTTAATAAATTATTAATATTACTTTTTTCTTTAATATGTTTTATTTCAATTATGTAAATTATATCTTCATATTCTATTACACCGTCAATTCTTCCCTTTGATGTTAGTTTTTCAATATCAATTTTTGCGCCCATTAACAACATTATAATATAAAAAACAGAATGGTAATACGCTTCGTCCTCTCTCTTTATTGTATAAGGAATACTTGAGATTATACTTTTTAGCGAACCAAAAAAATCTTCATATTGTTTATTTTCCAAATAATAATTTATTTCACTAATATATACTTTTAACTGGTCTGCTTCTTTAGGTAAATATATTGAGGCTAAATACACCAAATAAGAATTTTTTACCTCATTATTAGGATAATCAAGTATGTAAATATCTCTATAATTTTCTTTTATAGTTAAGTAACCAGTTTGAAACAATAATAATTTATAATCAATATTATCGACATCAAATTTTTCAAAAAAGAAATCGCTAACTTTAGAATTAGAAACATCAGTTACTGTAATTTTATTAGCTATAAATTTTTCAACCAAAAATGTTGGTGTTCCGGTAGTAAACCAATAATTTCCAAACTTCTTATCCTGAAAGAAGTTTAGTATTGAATATGGATTATATACTTTGTTAATTCCATCCCAGCTATACCCATTATACCACAACTTAACTTCAGCTTTTAATTGTTCTATTGAATATCCAAGTATTTTTGCGGTTTCTTCAAACCGATCAGCAAAATAATATTCAAACTCTTCCTGTGTATATCCGCAAATTGTGGAAAATTCACTATTCATTGTAATATCTTTTAGGTTATTTAAGCCCGAAAATAACGATACTTTGGAAAACTTAGATACCCCTGTTAAAAAAGCAAATTTTACATATTGGTCGTTAGCTTTTATTACAGAATAAAAATCGCGTAATAAGTTTCTATTTATTGTTGCTTTTTCTTTATTAGTTATAAAGTCCACAATTGGTTTATCATATTCATCAATTAATATTACAACTTTGTTTTGTTCTGACAATTTTTTTATCAGCTCTTCAAAACAACTTTTAACAGATTTTGTATAAGATAATTTATGGTTATATAATTGTGCGGTTCTATTTAGTTTTTCTATAATCGAGTCATTAAATATTTCTAATGTATCGTTGTATTGAAAAGATGTTACATCCAAATGAATTACCGGATATATTTCCCATTTTATTTTATCATAAATAAACAATCCTTTAAATAGTTCTTTATTACCTGAAAACACTTCCTTCAAAGTACTTAACAATAACGATTTACCAAACCTGCGGGGACGTGATAAGAAAAAATATTTACCACTATTAATTAGTTTTTCAATCTGTTTTGTTTTTATCAATGTACAAATAATTATTATTAATTATTTCTTCAAAAGTCTGTATTCCTATTGGTAAATTTTTCATCTTATTCTCGTATTAGCTTTGTAAATAAACATAAACCATTTTATCATTAAAAACTTAATAGATTTTATAATTTTAATCAGCAAATTTTATATTCCAAATTATTATCATTTACTGCCAATGCAATAAACTTAATTTCTTTCCCTTTTGCCAAATAGGGTGCAAAATATTCTTTTTCTTTTATTTGTGTTAAAGCGGTATCTAATAAATTTTTAATATTACTTATTTCTTTAATATGTTTTATTTCAATTATGTAAATTATATCCTCATATTCAATAACACCATCAATTCTTCCTTTTGATGTTAGCTTTTCAACATCAATTTTTGCACCCATTAATAACATAATTATATAAAAAACAGAATGGTAATATGCCTCATCTTCCCTTTTTAGTGTATATGGAATACTTGATATAATACTTTTTAGCGAATTAAAAAACATTTCATAATCTTTTCTTTTAAGATAACCGTTAACTTTACTTATTAACACATCCATGTTGTTAATATCTTTTTCAATATATACAGTTGATAAATATAATAATAACGAATCGCGCACCTCTTTATTGGGAAAATCCAAATTATACAAATTAAATTCTTTATCATATTCCTTTACTGTTAAATATCCGGTTTGAAAAAGCAGAAGTCTATAATCTAAAGAATCAACATCAAACTTTTCAAAAAAATGTTCTCCAAAACTTTCGGCAGTTAAATCAGTTATTGCAATTTTATCAGCAATAAATTTTTCAACCAAAAATGTTGGTGTTCCGGTAGTAAACCAATAATTTCCAAACTTCTTATCCTGAAAGAAATTTAGTATTGAATATGGATTATATACTTTATTAATTCCATCCCAGCTATACCCGTTATACCACAACTTAACTTCAGCTTTTAATTGTTCTATTGAATATCCAAGTATTTTTGCAGTTTCTTCAAATCGGTCAGCAAAATAATATTCAAACTCTTCCTGAGTATATCCGCAAATTGTGGAAAATTCACTATTCATTGTAATATCTTTTAGGTTATTTAAGCCCGAAAATAACGATACTTTGGAAAACTTAGATACTCCGGTTAAAAAGACAAATTTTACATATTGGTCGTTAGCTTTTATTACT
>CAXXGC010000002.1:0-741316 GCA_963667875.2 Melioribacteraceae bacterium | reverse complement strand
TGGAATGGATAATGATTTGAACGCTGATGACGCGGATTAGGCTGATTACCGCTGATTAAACCATTTTTAAAATCTGTGCAAATGTGTTTAGAATATGTTATATAACAAGTTGAAAAATATTAAAATCGAAAAGAACATGCAACCCACTCTGGGGTTGTATGGTGTTTGGGGTGTTGCGGGTTACAAATAGTCCACTCTTCCAGAGTGGGTTTTATAAGAGGAAATTATTAGATGATTGGGTAATAGTCAAAATACCTTTTCCAAAGATCATAATAATCATTCCAATCATATAAATCACAGTTCCTACAATTTTTTAATTCATCATTCATAATTCACAATTCATAATTTTCTTTTAATCATGTTAATCCCTTAATCCTTTCATCCTGGTTCAGACAATTGATTACTCTTTCCAAATAAAATCGAATAAAAGGTAAGAGGCTGTAATCATTATAACATCGTAACAAACTAATACGGCAAGTTCAACAAACGATGCGCTTATACTTTTGCCGTCAATGGCAAATTTGGTAAGCTGAAGAAGAACCAAAATTAATGGCAATAAAATTGGGAAAGATAATACAGGGTAAAGTGTTCCTTTACCGCTTGCTTTGGAGATAATTGCGGCAATAATTGTTGAAGATATTGCAATGCCAATATTGCCAATTATAAACGCAATAACAAACAGCCAAAAATTATTAATTACAAACGATTCAAATAAAAGACCGTATAAAAGGGTAATAACTATATTCATTAAAAATACTAATACCAAGTTAAATAACAATTTGCCGGAAAATATTGTTGAAGGTGAGGCAAGTAATTGAAGTGTTAACGTAGTTCCACGTTCCTCCTCCGAAACAAAAGCACGCGAAAGTCCGGACATTGCGGAAAAAAATATAACTACCCACAATAAACCGCCTGTAAGGTATTCGGAGATTTTTTCCTGACCAATAGAAAATAAAATTACACTTATTGTAACAAGTATAAACATAACTAACGCGTTTATTGCATAACGCATTCTTAATTCCGAATGCCAGTCCTTTTTAAATAAGTAATAACTTTTAATCATATATTTTTAAATTTTTCAATTTCAATTATTTCAGTACAAACACTTAAGTCAGTTTCCTCGTTAGAAGCAATAATTACAAGTTTATCTTTTCCTAATTCTTTAATAAAATTATATACAATATCCTTTCCAAAATTATCCAAATTAGAAGTGGGTTCATCCAAAATAATTAAAGAGGGGGAATGTATTAAAGCAAAAGCATATTTTAATCTTTGTTTCATACCGGATGAATAAGTTTTCACCAAATCATTTCTTCTGTCAAATAGAGTAATTTCTTTAAGTAAATTTTCGGAAAACTGTTTATTGTATTGAAGCCCTCTTATTTTACAAAAATAATAAAGATTTTCAATTGCCGTAAATTCATCGTATAAAACCAGGTATGGTGAAACAAACCCAATTTGATTGTGAAGCTGTTCCACATCAAAAGGTTTTTCATCAACAAAATGTTTAATTTTTCCTTTAGTGGGGGAAATAATACCGGCCATAATTTTAACTAAAGTCGATTTACCGGAGCCGTTTCTTCCGGCAATACCATATACATTGCCGCTGTTAAAAGTATATGATAATTCCTTAAAGATTACTCTTCTTCCAAATGTTTTGGTTGTATTTTCTAAAACAAGTTTGTATTTAGTCATTAAAAATTACAAATTTTCCTTTTATTATTTCACCATCGGAATCGGTTACATATAAATAAACACCGCTTGGCAATTTGCCGTTAAAACCGTAACCATTCCAACAAATTTTTGGTTTTCCTGCTGCGGTTATTGTTGATTTAGTTTGATAAATTAAATCCATGCTGCAAGTATAAACATATAGTTTGGCTTCATTAGTTTCATTTTTTTTAGCAGGGAAAAACAAATTATTATTGGAATATCGAAACGGTTGCGGATAAACAAAATAATCTTCATCATTCGAAATAACCGATGACGAATCATTTAATACGTTGGCAACACAAAAATAAGAGTTATTAGAACTGCTAAACGAATAATAAAAATTGTTATTAATTTTTGTAAAATTTCCGTTGCTTTGTGAGGATAAAGAATAAGAGCATGAAAGAACATAATTAACATTATCAATAGCATTTACAAAATCGCAATTGGTTATTATTGCCGATAATGTATCGGTTTGATAAATAAATTTGACAAAATTATTTGTTGCCGGTTTTGTATTTAGTGATACTGTTTTTAATGGTGATATAAAATTAATTGTTGTTATATAACTGATTAATGGAAATTTTGAAGCATCCTTAAAATATTTGTTTGAAATTGCCCTGTATCCGGTATAATAAGTCCAAACACCAAAAGTGTTTAATTCATCCTTAAATGAAGAACCATTTTCAGCAATAGCTGTATTAATAGCATCAATAGCTCTTTTCGTTGGCATTAATTCCCATGTTCTTCTAATAATATCGTAACCAAATCGTTCTTTTAAAAACATATTCCATATTCCTAAACTATACGAATAAGAACTAAACGAATAATTTGGAAACTTGAAGAAGTTTTTCAAATAATAAATATAATCATTAACATTGTCAAACATAAATTCTTCCATAGCCGTGGAAGTCATTTCGTGATAAAATGTATCGTCCTCATTTAAAATATAACTTCCTCCCTGTATTGCATGATGAAATTCATGGGCTATTGTTACTCTGGCACCATTAAGCCCTGTAGTATTATAATCTACTGAATAATCGTTATCAATAGCTAAATATGATGTATATTTTGAATCGCCAATGTTAACCTCCCAGTCGGTATATCCGTACGTATCGGAAGATTGATTTTCGATATAAATATCATACAAATCATCACCACCTGCACCAAAATCGGCCGGAGGAGCTGCATATCCTAAAAAGTTGATCTCAAAATTGTAAACAGAATCGAGAATTGCCGCGAGTGAATTTAGATTGTATCCGGGTTTGTTAATACCTGTTAAATCGTAATGAAGCCTGAATTTGCCCGATGGAGTAACAAAACTTGTATCGCAACTTGGTCTTGCCGAATATAAACTAATAACAGCCTGTTGATTTTGAGAAAATTTGTTATAATTAAGTTTTATATAACTCATAACACCAAAAACACATTTCCCATTTTGTTGTTCGCCCGGCTTATCCGGCAGGTAACTTTGTCCGGTTTTAATACGGACATATAAGTTTAATAACGAATCCAAATTTTGAGGAAAAATAATGGATACATTTAATAATATTAATAACAATATTTTCCTAATCACAATTAATTCCCAAACTCTTTAAAATTTATAAAATTATTTTCTTTAGTAGTATATACAGCAAAACTTTTATTATTATAATTTCCAATAAAATAATTTGGTGTTTCAGTAATACTTATTTTTTTTTCAAAAATTAATTTATCGCCTAAAATTTTGTAACTTGCCAAAAAATTGTTATTTGAATTATTAATAAACAAAAAATTGTTATCTGTTACAAGTCGGTTTTTGATGCTGAATTCATTCAGATCAAACTGGGAATCTTTTGTTACAATTTGCAGATTCATTTCTTTTGTAATTGAGTTAAATATAAATAAATAATAATTATCATCGGCTGTAATAAAACTTAAATAAGTATCTTTTCTTTTGTTTCCTTTTAACAAAATAGAATTTACATAAATATTGTTATAACTGTTAATTGAAATTGAACTGTTTTGCTGATGTTCATCTTTTTCGGAATTATACGAATAAAAATCAAATTTTGTTTTATCCCTGTTTAAATTCCAGTAATAAATATTGCTGCTGTTTTTAGTATCAATTTTAGCATCAAAAACATTAACTGCAATTAAATTATCTTCATCCAATTCAAAATGGTTTTCTTCTAAAATAAATTTATTTGCAAAAAGTTTACCTTTATATTTTGTTAATAATTTTAAGCAGATATCTTTTTTAGCTTTGTACATAACAAAATCATAAATAGGAGCCAAAGCAAATACTTTCATCTTTTTATAAGTGTTATGCTTAAAATCGTAATTAATTACTTCACAAAAAGAAGTGTTAGCTTTTTGTAAAACAAAATAATAAGTTTTATTTACATAAAATATTTTTATTTGGTCGGGGATATCGGATAAATTAATTTTATAATATTTATTAAACAGCTGGTTATTATTTTTTAATATAATATTTAATGAAACTTCATCGGTATTAACAAAACACAAACCGGCATTAAGTGTTTGGTTAAAACTAAACTTTTGAATTGTACCAATATTGCCGCCTAAAACAAATTTGTTATCATCTTCAATTTGATACGATTTATTGATAAAAAATAAAGAGTTGTTTTTTGTTAGTAAAATTAAATTTTTACCTCTTTTGTCAGTTGAATATCCAAACTGATAATATTTTAAGTTGTTAAGATAACATATCCCGGTACTTAGCGAGTCAAGTTTTTCGGAGAAAATAATATTCAAACTGCCGGATTTTTTATTAAGGTAAGCAAAATCCCTAAACCCGTTTTCGTTTAAATCGGATATCACAAAATTATCCGGTTGTTTTTCGGTATTAATAATTAAATTTTTCGAAAAAGATGAAACGGAATCCCCTTTTAAAACGGTAAAACCGGCATTTCTTGAAATCACAATATCAGTGAACTTGTCTTGGTCAAAATCAATTAATTCGTAATTAATTATTTTTTCCTCAAAAGATGATAATCTGTCTTTTCGGAATAAACCATCATGAGTATTATAAAAATAATCCAAAGAATTATTAATTTCATTTAAGCAGACCAAATCAAGATATCCATCATAATCCAAATCAATAAAATCAGCTTTTTTAAAAACACTTTCTGTAACAATTTTATATTGATCAATAGATCCGCCGGGACTAAATTTTAAAATTGAAATGCCGTTAAAATTTTGGCCGCAAACAATTGCTTCGTAATTGCCGTCATTATTAAAATCGCCGACTTTTGCGTACGAAGGATATGATTTAAACTCAATCGTTTTTAATGGTGTAATAATGCCGTCATTATTTATTTGTATTAATATTGCTGATCTGCTTTTTCGGGAAAGAGCCAAATAAACCGGTTTTTTATTTAATTCGAACGCATAAGTGATAAAACAAATACTATAGGGAAATCGTTTTTCAATTGCGGGGGCAAAACTTTTTTCGTCTCCTTTTAATATTGAATACCCTTTTTTGTTGTTATCAAATAATAACAAATCGGTTAATTTATCATTGTTAAAATCAACAGAAAAAAAATTGGAGTAATTTTTGGGAATTGAAATTGAGTTAAAATTAAAAAATCCATTAACTGAAATTTGTGAAAACAGTTGAGTGAGTAGTAAAAAATAGAAGGTAAAAAAATATTTATTTTTAACGGTTTTTAAGACGATTTTGCCGGCGGATAAGAGCTTCATCAAAGCGTCGTAATTCATCGTCCGATTCAGGAATAATTTCATAAGTTTTTTGTGGTTTCCCAAACTGATCAACCTTAACAAAAGTCAAATAAGCTGAATTAGTGTGCAATTTAGTCCCTTTGGAATGGTTTTCTCCAAATACACAAACCCCAACCTCCATAGATGTATTAAAAGTTCTGTTTACAGAAGCGTATAAGGTTACAACATCACCCAATTTAATTGGATGATGAAAATCTATTCTATCAACAGAAGCAGTAACACAAACCGCCTGCGAGTGTTTAGAGGCGGCTAAGGCAGCACAAATATCTATCCAATGCATAAGCTGACCGCCAAGCAAATTGCCCAACTGGTTTGTATAGTTAGGCAAAACAAGTTCGGTCATTGTAATTATAGAATTTTTAACGGTCTTTCTGTTAAATTCCATCATATTTTTATTTGTTATAACTTTCTTCTATTGTTTTTATTTCGTTAGCATTTTCATCATCAGGGTAACGGCTTAAAAATGTTGCCATATCCGATAATGCTTCGCCTACCTTATCTTTTAAAATTAATAATTTAATTTTTCTGTATAAAGCCATTGGAGCATATTTTGTATCATGGTAATTTTCAAATACTATTTGGTAATATTTAATTGCCGCCGTATAATACTCCATTCGTTCATAAATTAACGAGGCACTATATTCTTTTAATGCTAATTTATCTCTTAACTCGGAAATTTTAGCTTCTGCATCGGAAATTTTTTCATCTTTTGGAAAGAAATCAATAAACGCTTGAAATTCTTCAATTGCTTTTTTAGTGTAAGCTTGATCTAACGGATATTTGGGAGATAATTGATAATAACACTCTGCCAGCATATACTGGGCTTGCGGAACAAATGGACTTGCAGGAATTCCTTTTATTAATTTGCTGTATTCGTAAGCAGCAAGCAAAAACTGATCTCTTTTAAAATAGGTCATGCCTAAAAAGAATTGGGCGTCATCATTAACTGCATTTCCTGGGTATTGTAACAAAATTGCCTGGAATTCAGTAATACATTGTTCATAATCTTCATTATCAAACAAAGACATGGCATATTCAAGATATTGATCCGGTGTAAACAGTGAAGTGTCAACAGTACTGGAACAATTTGTTAAAGCAACTAAGGCTAAAAGGAATAATACTAATTTTTTCATTATCATCATTTATTAATTATTTAAACAGTTTAAAATAAAAAAAATACTCGTTCATTCAAATACCAAAATAATATATAAGTTGTTCCAATTTTTTGCAAATATTTGCAAAAATGTTTTATTTTCTTTGCATTTATAGCTAACAGAGATATTCTAAGCAAAAATAATGGAATCATTTTCCCATTGTAAATGTTAAAATATAAAACTAAATTTTAAAATGAAAAAAACGATTACTAAATATAACAAAAGTATAAATTTTATAGCACTTATCGGCTATTTAATTTTATTTTATTTTAGTGCGTTCCATTATCATACCGTAGTTATTCCTGTAAATAAAAATTATTGCTCGCAGTCGTTTTTAGTTAATACCGGCAATAATTACGAACAAATTTCGCACGAAAATTGCGAAAAATGTTATTTGTTAAATTCAACAAATCCAATATTCCAATCCTCCTCGACTTATAATAGTTTTATTCAATCATTTACTATTATATCCGAATATAAATTAAACAAAATAGTTAGCTGTGTTAAAACAGTAAAACGTTTACGTGCCCCTCCGGTAAAACTCTCTTAATCTAAATAATTACTAAAATTTTACCTATTTCTAATAATCTTTTGTTAAGGAGTTAGCTATGCTTTATTTAAACAATAAAGTGATAATAGGTCTATTATCACTTGTTAATAAAAATAATTATTTATCAATAATAAATTTAAGAACTACAATAAAATCCATTATAATTTTAATCATATTTTTATATGCTGAAAGTGTTAATGCACAAAACAAAATATCCGGATATGTTATTGGTGAAAAAGATAATGAATTTTTAAGCGGGGTTGAAGTATTTGTAGCCGGGTTAAACAAAGGAGCAACAACCAATACCAACGGATATTTTGAAATTCAAAATATCAATAACGGCTTTTATAATATCAAATTTTCTTGTTTGGGTTACGCTTCACTAACCAAACAAATTTCTATTCCACTGGAAGAACCAACTGAACTTGTAATTAAACTTAAAGAAACCTCCATAAATTTAAACGAAATTGTTATTACCGGTAATCCTTTTTTGTCTGAAACAAAAGATTTGTCGCAGGCAACCATAAAGTTATCGGCATTAGATTTAATATTAAGAAATGGCGGGACAATTGGAGAAGAACTTAATTTTCAACCGGGTATATCCATGCGATCAAATGGAATTGCAACAGGAAGGCCTGTAATAAGAGGATTTAGCAACAATAAAGTTTTATTGTTGGAAGACGGTTTAAGAATGGGAGATTTATCGAACGCTTCGGATGACCATAGTATTTCGGATGACGGCAGTGAACCTGAAAATATTGAAGTAATTGAAGGACCTTCAAGTTTGTTATATGGCAGCAATGCAATTGGCGGAGTGGTAAATATTATTACGGATGCAATTCCATCAACGGTTCATCAAGGTTTGAGTGGCGAATTGTTTACTCAAGGCTCAACTGTTAATAAGGAATTTATGGGTAATGCCCACATAAATTACGGTATTGGACAATTTTCGGTGCACGGAAAACTTTGGAAAAGAAAAGGTGAGGATTACAAAATTTCGGGTGGTGATAAAACCTTTAATTCCGATCTGGACTCGTATGGCTCATTGTTGGGAGTGTCAGTTCATCCCAATTGGGGGATGGTTGGTGTAAGTTATACAGACTTTAATAACGAATACGGTTTGCCTACTATACCTGAAGCGGATGAAGTTGTTTATATAAAGATGCAAAAAAAACAATATAGATTTGCAGCAAATGTAAATAATATTAATTCATTTTTGGAATCCATGAGTTTAAAAGGTGGGTATCTGGATTATAATCATAAAGAAATATCAAGGATGGATGGAACTGTTGGAACAGCTTTTGGATTAAAAACAAAAAGTGCGGATTTATCGTTTTCTCATAAACCATTAATAAAAAATTCAAACGGTATAATCGGTTTTTATGGATTAATTCAAAATTATAGTGTTGTAGGTGATGAAGCCCTTACGCCAAATGCCGATTATTCCGGTTATGCAGGATATTTTTTAGAAAAATTTAACCTTAAAAAAACAACATTAACATTTGGGGCAAGATATGAATTAAATAATGTAAAATTCCCTACAGCAATACTTACAGACTCGACATATAAGGGTGGCTCAAATAATTTTAATTCTTTATCTGTATCGTTTGGTGCTGTTTATCAAATAACCGAAGCATCATCATTTTTTATAAATATAGCAAATGCATTCAGAGCGCCAACAATTGAAGAACTTTCTTCTTATGCTATTCATGAAGCATCTGCAAGTTTTGATATTGGAAATAGGAATTTAGAAAAAGAAAACTCAATTGGAATGGATGTTGGTTTACGATCGCAAACTCAAAACTACAGTTTTGAAGTTACGGGGTATTATAACAAAATTAGTAATTATATTTACAGAAAGCCGTTAGCACAATATTATTCGGATCAGACAGATCCTGTTACAGGTGAACCAGTTGGATTTAATACAATTGGTGATGGTTTTAGAGTTCACAAATATGAACAGGCGGATGCAATTGTTTATGGTTTTGAAACAAAATTAAATTACGAATTTGTAAAAGGTTTTACGGCCATAATTGTTTCGGATTATGTTAGAGCCAAAAATCAAACCACAAATGAAAATGTTTCACAAATTCCCCCTTTCCGATTTCTTGTTGAGTTGCGCTATTCGACACCTAAATATTGGTATGGCTGTACATGGAATTTAGTTTCTGCTCAAAATGATGTTGCCCCTAACGAAGAACCTACTGCGGGTTATGGTCTTGTAGGCATATATGGAGGATTCAAACTATTTACCGGAGAAGTTGGGCACATACTAAATCTTAAAGTAAATAATCTGTTGGATCTAAAATACAAAGATCATCTGTCCGCAATAAAGGATTTTACATTTATGCCGGGAAGAAATATACAGCTTAGTTATAAATTATTGTTTTAGAATCATAAAAAATAATTAAATGCGGTTAGAACTATGGAGTATTTAATAGAATACTCCATAGGAGGATGTCGCATAAATACAAAAACAGAACTCACCCGTCCAAAATCAGCCGGGCGTGGCCCCTTGCCCTTCTCTTAACAAGCAATGCCAGCCTTTAGCAGGTAAACATGTCAACTTAAGGATTGTCTTGTTTTAGATTATTTTACTATGCAACCCATTAACAGGGTTGTGGTATTTGTTTTTTGAACTCAGACTACTCACATGAAACCCCATACGGGTAATGGCACAAGGTTAAAAGATATATAATTCAATAATATCAATATTATTTACTCCTAATATTATATTTGGAAAGCTTAAGGGTTTTTAATTGCCTTTTGTATTGTCTTCCTTTCCGCTTTTTTCTTTTATATTGAAAAATTTTTAACTGGATATCGACCAGTGCTTTTTTTTGCATATCGTCGCCCCAATATATCGACGTAACCACCATCAACCTTGTTAGGGATAGTGCATTCTTGAACGGACGTTCGTAGGGAAAAAATGTCTTCCCCGTTTGCTTGGAAGACCTTATGTATCATTTTTCTTATTATGTTATACACTATGAAGTGACTTATTATTTCTTTTTTTACACTCTGCACTGTCTTTCCTCTTGTGTATGTCATCTGCATTACTGATTTTATTTCCTTAAATGATAATTCTATTTCCCATCTATAAAAATATAAATCAGATATTGCTTTTGCTTTATATTTTTTATGATCCAATAATGTCGTATATATGTGCATTTCTTCATTATTTTTGTCTTTTAATTTTACAGTTATCTTTCTTACCAATATTGTTGCCGGATGGGCTTCCTTTTCTCCAAGCCATACAGAATCACACGCGCAGCTCCATTCGATTATACAATCATTTTTACTTATCCTTTTTACTACCGTTTCTCTTCTATTCTTTTTCCCTTGCGTTATTAAATCTGTTTCATTTATTTGACAATATGCAAAATGTCCATAACTACAATACAAATCATCCCCCAGCAATACCGTCCCTTTGGGTATTGATTTATACATCGATTTTATTAGTTTAATTTCGCCTGTTGCATAATCTGATATACGATAATCTACTATGTGACCACTATATAGATCTAGAAGCCCTTCTATTCGCCCTGTTGGTAACGGCGTCGCATTTTCTTTAGTCAAATTTGGTGTAAAATATTTCCTTAACTCTGGTGTGTCTACTGTCAAAAATGTTGTCCCGTCTACTACCATAACTCCGCGACCATTCCATTTCTGTGTTTCCGTTTGTTCGAGGAACTCTTCTGTTGCTGTATATCTAAATATTTCTTCTAATAGTTCAACGTCTACTCTTTTTTTTGCTTCATCAAATGAGGCCGTATTTAAGGAAATTGGTTTCAATTTGCTTTTGGGTACATCTAAATGTTTTTTCCTTGGACGGCCTTGTCTTTTGGGGCCTCTATATTTCTCATATTCTTCTTTCTCAATTGCCTCTATTTCTAACATCCTTTTTATGTTTTCATTTTGATATTCGGCTATTAACTTAACCGTATTTTGTTCACTTTTATCTTCCAAACATGCTTGCATTAATAGTCCAAAGACTACTTCGTTGTATCCGTATACCCTATTGCGACTTATTATTTTATTTCTTGTTTTGTATTCTTCAATAATATGTGTAGGTATTAAATCACTAAAGATTCCTATATGCATTCCTTGTTTATATTTTGGATATTCGTTCATTAATTTTTGCATTTTTTCCTCGATTTCTTATCCAAAGATATGCATTTTTTCTCTTGTTACAAAATTTCTCTTTCTATCCTAGTGCCATTACCCATACGGGGTTTTTTATACAATTAAAAGTTTAAATGAAATTTATATGTTGGGAAATCAATTTATTGCATAATAACGCTGTAAGCGTTACATGTCAGTAGCCTTGGATACTAACCCAAACATAATCTACCCCGTATGGGGTTGCATTATAATTCTTAAATTTTATAAATCTCCTTAAGTTGACAGCATTGCTTAAAAAGAGAGGGGAATAAAATTTATATAAAACATTATAATACTATATGATATAGATAATCGTTGCAATATAGTATGGGGATTGTAATTCTTGGATATTTCACAAATCCGACTTATGCGACATCCACCATAGCTGTTAAATGTTAAGTCCTAAATTAATTTAACAACTTCCGCAGCCGGGATAATTTTTGCGTAAACCGATCCTAAAGCAGCCATAAAAGCATTTTGCACATGTTCGGCTGGAACAGTTTGTCCGTTAAATGTTAATGCTCTTGTTGTGCATGCGTCATTAATAACAATACACTCAAACTCATAATCAAAAGCGGCGCGTGTTGTTGCATCAATACACATGTGTGTCATCATTCCACAGATAAAAAGTTTTTTAATGTTGTTTTCCTTTAAATAGTTTAATAAGGGAGTTCTACAAAAACTGTTTGGAAAGTTTTTTTGAAAAACTTGTTCACCCGGTAAAGGAGCAACATCGGAGTGAATATTTATTCCGTCAGTATCAGGCAAAAAAAATGTTGCACTTGGGTGTACGGAAATATGCTGAATATGAATAATTGGCAGCTGCTTTTGTCTGAATTCTTCTAAAACAATGGCCGCGTTTTTAACAGCGTCAATTGAACTGTTTAATTCCATTTTCCCGCCCGGAAAATAGTCGTTTTGCAGATCAACTAATAATAAAGCTTCTTTCATTCTTTTCCTCAAAAATAATTCATTAAATACGTTTGTAAACTCTTACCCAGTCAATATAAACAGAACATGGAAAAACCGCCTCAGGTACTACGGCACCGCCGTAAGTTATCTGATCACTTCCTCCAACTCCCGCACTTAAAATTATATAAAATTTATGAATAAAAGGATACCATTCGTTAAAATGATTTGAATATTCGGAATAAAGCACTCGTTTGCCGTTTACGGTTTTTGTTAAGGCTTCATCAACTCCATCCGGAACTTTATTATCGAATGCGTCTCCATCAGCAAAATAATGGATATGATAAACAACATTATCGCAGAAAAATTCCATTCTGTCGTTGTACCAGTCTATTCCGTAATTGTGGAAAGTATAACTTCCCGCTGTGGCATCTGTTAAAGCAGGGGGATAACCGCCGTAACTTGGATTGGTTATGGCTTGCTGCTGTTGCTGATATTGATAATATGAACCATGATGAGCATGATTCCAATCTTTCCATTCGTTATTTTCCCACGACCAGGCATAATGTACACTTCCTAAGTTACAAAAGGGAATAGAGCCTATATATTCCATAATATCAATTTCACCGCCTTGGGGCCACATAATATAGCTGTAATTGGTTGGTTTTTCGTCCGGCATCATCCAAAAAGCAAATCCCTGACCTTTATAACGGACATCTTTTGCCCAAACTCTGGCTTCAACCCTGTAGCCCGGGCCATAACTTGCCTTACCGGATGTATTAATTCTGCCGCTTGTATAATTTCTGTCAATATAAAACTCTTTTTGTGTTGTAATAACCAAACAATTCCCGTCTGCTCCTGTAACTCCGCTTTGGATAGAAATGTTTTTTGCGTTATTGGTGGCCCTGTCTAATTGTCCGGTTCCCCAATTGCCATTAACTCCGGTACCGGTTTCAACATTCCACTTTGTCAAATCTAATGTGGTCGAATTAAATTCATCCTGCCAAACCAGTTCATAGCCGGGTAAGTCTGTTGATGTTTCTTTTTTCGGTTCTTCCGAATTATCTTTGCAGCCTAAAAGAAAAGTTAAAAGAATAGCCGATATAATTAAATATATATTGTTTTTCAAAAAATCCGCCTGTTTTATTTTATATATGGTTATTAATTGAAGGGTATAAATTACAAAAAGATTTGATAATTTGCATTAAAAAATGCTTTGTTGAATTTGAAGTAAAATATTACGGAAGTTTAATTTTAAAGATATAGAAGAGTTTTTATTGGTCGGGGATATTGCTTTTATTAAAAGTAATTGTAAAAATGGAACCGATATTTTTTTTACTGATGACGGAAATTGATACGTTATTAATTTCCATATATTTTTTTACTAATGAAAGTCCCAGCCCGACCCCCTCAAATGAGCGGTTGTAACCAATCTCTTCTTGTGTATAGGGTTTAAATATGTTTTGCAAATAATCTTCCGAAATACCAATGCCGCTATCCTGAATGTCAATACAAATATCGCCTGTGCTGTTTTTATAAAGCCTAATTTTTATATATCCGCTGCGTGTATACTTAAATGCGTTGTCTAATAAATTGCCAATTGCCTGCGAAATACTATATTCATCAATAAGCAGATCCAGATTACCTATTTCATTAATATATTCTAATTGCAGCGATTTGCTGCTGAAGGTAGGTTTATAATCTTTTACTAAATCGTTAAGTAATTTATTAATATTAACAATTTTAAAAGTGATAGGAAAATCTCCTATTTGAAGTCTGCTGAAATTAAGAATCATTTCAACAGTGCGGATAATTCGTTTGCTTGCTCTATCAATTCCATTAAAAAATTCAATGTCATCTTCACCAATGTGTTCGGCCAATGATTCACGAAGTAAACTGGACATTCCCAAAATTCCATTTAATGGTGTACGTATTTCGTGTGAAATATTGGCAATAAAAGCATCTTTTAATTTATTTGCTCTTTCTGCTGCGTCTTTAGCTTCAATTAATTGATTTGAAACAATTTTGCGATCAGTAATATCGTGGATAATTGCATAAATTAACTCTTTGCCCGAAAAACTAATAGAAGCGGCATATATTTCAACGTCTTTAATTTCTCCGTTAGCAAGTTTATGCTGTAATTCTAAATAGTTTTGCTTTTTTTCTAAAGTAGCCCCAACATTTTTTTTAACAGCATTTTCATCGTGTGCATTAATATCCGTCATTCTTAATTTAGTGAACTCTTCCCGTGTCCATCCATAAAAATTACATGCGGCCGGATTTGAATCGATAATATTTAATGTTTCCGGATCGAATAATAATTTAATAGCATAATTATCTTCAAATAACGATTTATATCTTTGTTCGCTTTCCTGTAGTTTTTTAATGGCAATCTGTTTGGCAGCCTCTTCTCGTATAATCCCCCAAGCCTTAAATCCATAATATGCAAATATCACTCCGCCTAAAAACAAAGCACTTAATAAAACCAATAACTTATTTTTGAAAGTTTCGACTGAATTTATAAACTCATCTTCAGAGGTTGCAATGGTAATAGACCAAAAAGTATTCCCTAAATTAATAGGTCTATAAACTGCGTGTTTTAAGTATTTTAAATTTTTATTTGTCGGATTTGATAAGTAATAACTTGTAAACCCGGATTTTTCAGCAAGCATGTTTCCGATCATTTTTTTTAATGAAGGATCATCTAAACCAATTAAAAATGCGTTATGCCCAATATCCTTTTGATTTTTGCAAAATAAAATTATGCCTTCTTTACTTAAAAGAGTAGCAAAACCTGATTTACCAATTTTAATATCGTGTAAAAACTTGCCGGAAATAGATTGAAAATCGATTACAAATGCTAATGTTCCGGTAAATACATTTTTATAAAAAACAGGTACATGAATGGTAACAGCATAATAACCTTGAACCGCAAAAAAAACATCGCTTACAACGGTTTTGTGAGTTTGCAAAATTTCTTTTACATGGTGCTGTTTTGAAATATTAGTGCCAACAGCTCTTGGATTATTTGGATAAGTAAATATGATATTACCGTTGGAATCTAATCGCGTAATTGCTTTTATATATTGTTTTTGATTGTTGTACACAAATTCGAGATTTTTTTGTCCTTCAGCACTAAGATTTTGGATGTTTTCGTTTTTTGCAATCTGCAAAAGCATGGAAGTCCAATTTTCAAACGTGTTTTGGATTCCTTTAACTGCCTGTTTTGCTAAAATATCTTGTCTGGAATTAAGGTCTTCTATTAAATAGTCTTTTTCATCCTGGTAAAATGAGTTAAACATATAAACGCAAAATACAAGCAATAAAACGACACTCAAACTCCAGTAATATATTTGTAATCTTTTATTTCGCTTTGTAGAAATATTCATTATTAAACAATAATCCGGTTAAAGTACACTATTTAATATTAAATTTAATAATTTACAAAAAAGCTTGTAATTTTTATTTACATAATAGCATAAAAATTATTAAATACAAAATGTTGAAATTATTTAACTGTATTTTTTTCTAAAATTATTTATTTTAACTGATAAAAATGATAAAAGTAATTTGCATTAACATTTTTTTTACTTATTAAATTTTTATTATATTATTATTGACAAAATTGATAACAGGAAATATTATGTCGCATTACATATTATGGAGACCAATTTACAATATTAATATTGCGGAAATAGATGAACAACATAAAGGTTTGGTTGAAATAATTAACCTTACAACTTATGCACAAACAAAAAACCATCCGGAAAAACTAAAGGAAATTTTAACAAGATTAATTGAATACACACAGGTGCATTTTAAGTTTGAAGAAGAGCATATGCTTAAAAATGGATATAATAAACTTGTGGAACATCAAGGACAGCATCAGGTATTAATAAAACAAATTGTTCATATTCTTGAGCAGCTAAAAAAAGGTGATAAAGAGGTTTTAGAAAACATTTTTACTATTTTGGAAAATTGGCTGATTAAACATATACGCGAGCATGATAAAAATTATGGACATTTTTACGAAATGAAAACTAAAGATGCAATATAAACCAAAGCCGGATATTTATTTAAAGTAATTTATCGTTTTGTAAATGGGGAATTAAAAACGTTTTGTTCTAAACCGGCGTTTTATTGTTGCATTTAAGATAAGGAAAAAATTTAACCAATAAAAACAATAAAGGTAAAATTTTGCATAATATTTTGTGGCGGCCTATTTATAATATTAATATTGAAGAGATTGATGAGCAGCATAAGGGATTGGTGGAAATTATTAATTTAACAACTTATGCCAAAACAAAAAATCATCCCGAAAAATTAAAAGAGATTTTAACAAAGTTAATAGAATATACTCAAGTACATTTTAAGTTTGAAGAAGAGCATATGTTAAATAACGGGTATGGCAAATTTGTTGAACATCAAAAGCAGCATCAAATATTAATTAAGCAGGTGATAAATATTTTGGAGGAGTTAAAATTAGGAGATAAGGATATTTTTGAAAACATCTTTACTATATTAGAAAATTGGCTGATTAATCACATACAAAAATTTGATAGAGAATATGGTCTGTTTTACGACAGAAAAAATAAAATGGCAGCCAAATAATTACTGCTTTTTTACAATTTTATACACTAAATCTCTTTCGCGGATTGGGTGATTGCAAACAATGGTAGGCCTGTCACCTTGTTTTGCCTCATTAACTTCAATATCGTCAATCATTAAACTATTAACTTTTAATTCAACAATGCCGGTTGTTTGTCCGCTAATATAAATATCATCTCCAACTGCTAAAGTTCCGGCTTCAATATACAATAATGCGATGTTACTTTTTTTATAAAAATTGGATACTTTGCCAAGATATTCTTTTTTAGTTGTTGCGGCACTTCCATAAATAGTGGCAAAATCATTTGAAGTTGGAAGTCCTAAATAAAAACCGTTTGAAAAACCCCTGTTGTAAACTTTTTTAAGTTCCTCAACTAAGTTTTGTTTTAATTGGTTATCAAGTGTTTTATCATAATATGCATCAATTGCTTTGCGATAAGAACTAACTACTTTGGCAATATATTCGGGACTTCTTTTCCGTCCTTCAATTTTAAAAGCGTCAATTTTTGCGTCAATTAATAAATCAATAAATTCAATTGTGCAAATATCCTTGGGGGAAAGTACATAATTGGAGCCCAATTCTAATTCGTATCCCTGGTCTTTATCTTTAATATCGTAATTACGGCGGCACGGCTGAATACATTCGCCGCGGTTTGCGCTTTTATTAAAAATATTATGGCTCATAAAACATCTGCCGCTAATTGCAACACACATTGCACCATGTATAAAAGTTTCAACCTCAACATCAACATTTTGTTTTATTTCTTTAATCATGTCAAGTGTACATTCACGGGCTAAAACAATCCTTTTTGCACCAAGATTTTTATAAAACCGGGCAGATTCGATATTGGATATAGATGCCTGCGTACTGATGCAAAACGGAATATCATATTTTATACATTTTTGTATTACGGCTAAATCCCAGCATATAACTAAATCAATACCGGCATTTTTTACTTCGGGAAGTATTATATCAAGTTCTTTTAATTCGTTATTATAAATTATTGTATTTAAGGTTAAATGTGTATCCACGGATTTTTGTTTACACAATTCTACAATATTACCAAGATTTTCCAAGGTGAAGTTTTTTGCTTTTGCACGCATGTTAAGTTTATCTAAGCCAAAATAAACAGCATTTGCGCCATTATCAATTGCGGCAACAAGCATTTCATAATTACCAACGGGAGCCAATAATTCCGGTTTTTGTGTTAACATAAATTCCTTAAAATATTAAAGAACAAATATACGGAAATATCTTATCAATTATGAATGATGAATTATGAATGATGAATTGCCTCCGGTTATTATATGATACACCATTATTTCTGGTTTTAATTAATAATAAACCCAAATAAGCCATTAGAAATAAAATTATTTTTCTTTTGATTTGGAAAAGGAAGCTAAACAATTATAATATAATTAGTTACTGATTTATTAGGTATAACTTTTGCGCTTAAAACATACATCTTTCAGGTGTCAATATTTGCGCTTTAGTTAAATACAATTTTATCAAAGTCTCACAAACTCGGGGTATATGCTGAGCAAGAAATATCAGTCACAGAGTGACGAAATGTTTATAGCAAATAAAACCCACACACAATTTAAGCCCCATAGGGGCGACACACAACGCATTGCAATACAATATGTTACGGGAATATTAATGTCGCTCCGCTGGAGCTAAAACCGATTTTGGGTTGTGTGTTTTTCTATATACATTTCGCCCAACAAGTGGGCTGATACTTGTAATTTGTAATATTCTGTTTATACTTTCCACCTTATTATTCCCAATTCTTAATTCTTAATGACTTATTTGGGATTAATAATTAATGATTCACAATTCATAATTTGTTTCTGATTTTTGTTTACGTTAAAAATGCCAAAGACCCTTAAACATTATCGAATAATGTTAAACTCAAAAAAAACCCAAAAAAAGTAAAACTTTCTTTGGTATTTGCTAAAAATTAGTATATTTACTAAAATTAATTTAAACATTGGATTTATATTGATGAAAAAAAATAATCTTCTGGTTGCATTACTTGGTATAACAATAGCCGGTATTGGCTTTGGATTAGTTACTCCGGTAACTGTTATTTTGCTTGAAAAAAGTCATACACCGGGTTGGGTTACAGGATTAGTTACAATGATTGGGTATTTGTCAGTGTTTTTGTTTTCGGGTTTAGCAGGTAAATTATACAGCAAACATAATCTAAAAAATATATTATTGTTTGGTTTGTTTTTGTGGATGTTTGGTGCTTTGGGGCATGTATTTTGGTACAATTTATATATTCTTTTACCTGTTAAATTAATAATGGGACTTGGCGGGACCTTTGTTTTTATTGGTACGGAAGTTTTAATTAACCACACAAGCACAAATCAAAACAGAAGTAAAAATATTGGCTTATATGCTTCATTGTTATCCGCCGGAATTGCCGTTGGCACTTTACTAATCTGGACTGTGGAAATTGCTGATTATGTGCCATTTATTATTGGTTCGGCAATTATGGTTGTAGTAATAATTTTTATTTTCTTTTTACTGGAAGATATTCATTTGAATAATAAAAGTGAAACACAAGATAAATTGCCAATTAACAAAATGCCAAAAGCAGGAATATTTTCGGCTTTAATATATGGATTGTTTGAATCCTCTATAATTGTAGCAGTACCGTTATTTGGATTAAGAATCGGCTTAAATCAAAATCAGGTTTCTTATGTTTTAGCCTCGTTTGTTACCGGGGGAATTGTATTGTTATATTTTATTGGCCTTTTGGCAGACAAATATTCAAAATACAATATTGTTTTATTAATTTCATTTTTGCTGTCCGTACTGCTGCTTGTGCCTATAGCAAGTAATAATCTTTTTGTTTTGCTGATTTTGTTTTTTATAATTGGGGGAATAATCCCGGCTTTTTATACTATAGGGCTTAGTTATACAATTGAATATGTTGATAAAAAATACATGGCATATTCAAACAGTTTTTATATTATGATGTATGGACTAGGAACACTTGCCGGTCCACTTTGGGGTTCATTGCTTGTGGATTTGAATTTAAAAATTGGTTATTGGTTGTCTTCGGCATTGTTATGCCTTTTCTTTTTTATTTACTTCTCGGTTTATAAATCAAAACTGCAAAAAAAGTAAAATTATTATAAAGTGATTTCATTTTTATTAAAAAAAAATATTATCTTATAATACCAAGTTTTTGAGAAAAATGAGCTATAATTTAAATACTTTATTAAAAATAATTACGCTTACAGCTAAATTTAATTTTTGTTATCTTTTAGAAATAAAAAAGGATTCTCATTCTATAATTGTTGAAAAAGAAACGAAAATAACCAAAACGGAAAGTTTTTTTTCGTTTAACAAGGCTTATTATACAACCTTAAATTATGATACTGTTTTAGTTGAAAATGATGAATCTTTTAATGACTTTTTGACCGCTAATAAATTTAAACAATATTATATTAAAAAAATTTACGATTCCGATGGGCTGGTTTATTGTTTTTTTGCGTTTTCAAAAAAACATTACAAAAATAATAAGGTGTTAACCGAAATTAGAAATGATTTTATCATTTTATTAAATAATGAAATTGAAAACTTAAACAGAACAAAACAGTTAGAAAGCGTTAAAAATCAGATCAATGATTTTAGCTGGGTTAAAGAAGTGCTTCTAAACTCGGATATAGCCTTTTATAAGACAGTTAAAAATTTTACATATTTAGAATATTCAAATAATGTTATAGCAAATATTTTAGATGATATTAGTATTGATACTGTTATAGAAACTAAACAGCTGACAAGCAGAATAATTCCTCAAAACCTGAATAAGTTTGATTGTTTTAGAAATGAACTGAAAGAAAATAAAATAAGTAATGTTGAATTTCAGATAAGAAGCAATCTTGGAATTGAAAAATATATTCGACAGCTGGGCATCCCAATATTTGAAGACGGGAAACTTAAACAAATAGTTGGAATAATTAAAAATATATCCAAAGAAAAAGTAATTCAGCAAAAATTAGATAAAGCTGAAGAAACTTTAAAAGTTTTTAGCGATACATATAACAGCTTATTGTTTATTTTAGATAATAACGGTTATTTTAATTTTATTAATGATATCGGTTCAATTATTTTGGGTTTTAGTAAAGATGAACTGATTGGAAGACATTTTTTAGAGTTTATTGACGATGACAGTAAAGCTGATGTTGCAATTGCTTTCCAGCAGATATTGGAAATTGGGAGTAAAATTTCTTTTAAAGTTAAAATTGTTGACAGATTTAAGAATAAAATTGATTTTGAAATCAATGGAAAATCAATTAAGTACGACAATAATATTACAGGAATGATTGGTATTGGCGAAGATGTTACTGAAAAAACCCGCAACGATATTAAAGTTAAAGAATTAAGTTCTAAATTGTTAGAGGTTAACAGGCTTATTTCAATAGAAAAAGATAGAGCCAAACATCAAATATCGGTATTGGAAGAATTAAACAGATTAAAAAATGATTTTATTTCTAATGTTTCACACGAACTGCGAACACCGTTGGCAAGCATTGTGGGATTTGCAGAAACAATTGTTTCGGATAAAGAATTGCCTATTGAATTAATACACGAGTTTAATACTATAATATTAGATGAAGGGAAAAGATTAGCTCGGTTAATTAATGATATTTTAGATTTCTCCAAGCTTGAAGGAGGAGCCGAAAACTTAATAAAACAAAAGTTTGATTTAATTTCGGTTTTAAGAGAGCTGGCTGAATCATTTACCAAATTGGCAGAAGCCAAGGGATTAAAAATAAACATACAAATTCCTGATGCTGAAATGATTGTAAACGGTGATAAAGAAAGAATTACAAAGGTATTTTCAAATCTTTTATCAAATGCTGTTAAATTTACAAAAGCAGGCGGTTTGGTTACAATTATAACGCAAGATTTTCTTAAAGAAGTGGAAATAGTAATAAATGATACCGGAATAGGAATTCCAAAAGAAGATTTAGGAAAAATATTCCAAAAATTCAGTAAAATTAATAGACCCGGAACTCAAATACCCGGAGCAGGATTTGGACTATCGGTAGCCAAACAGATTATTGATTCACATAAAGGTTTAATAAGAGTAGATAGTGAAGTTAATAAGGGTACAACCTTTATTGTACGACTTCCTAAGGAATAATTATGGAGATGTTAAATTGGAAAAACTAATTCTTATTGTTGATGATGAACCATCCATATTAAAGTTAATAACTCATTGGGTTAAAAATCAGTGGGGTTATAAAGTAAAAACTTTTACAAATGGAACCGATTTGTTAAAAACCTTTGGCGATGAAGATCCTGATTTGATACTGCTTGATATTATGCTGCCCGACATGAATGGAATTGATATACTTAGGGAAATCAAAAAAAAGAATAATAATATACCTGTAATAATACTTTCAGCACAGGGAAGTATTGATGTTGCAATGGAATCGATAAGACTTGGAGCTTATGATTATTTCCCTAAACCTATTGATAAAAACAGATTGGAACCGGCAATAAAAAACGCTATACAAAATTATAATTTATTAAAAAAGATAAAAGAACTTGAAAACAATTTAATAAAAGAATATAGTTTTAGTAATATTGTTTCGGCCGATAAAACAATGCAGGATGTATTTAAATTAATGAGTAAAGTTTTAGATAACGACATTACTGTATTGGTAAGTGGTGAAAGCGGAACAGGTAAGGAACTTATTGCCAGGGCAATACACTATAATGGATTACGGAAATCGGAAGCTTTTGTTGTGGTAAATTGTGCTTCAATTCCCCGCGAATTATTGGAAAGCGAGTTGTTTGGGCACGAAAAAGGATCGTTTACGGGTGCTTATCAAAAAAAGATTGGCAAGTTTGAACTTGCTAACGGAGGCACTTTATTTCTTGATGAAATTGGTGAAATGGAAATGGCGTTACAGGCAAAGATATTGCGTGTAATTCAGCAAAAAGAATTTGAACGTGTTGGCGGCAATGAGATAATTAAAACCGAAGTCAGAATAATTTCGGCAACAAACCGCGATTTAAGCGAAATGGTTAAGCAGCGTAAATTTAGAGAAGATTTGTATTACAGATTAAATTCATTTCCTGTACATATTCCTCCTTTGCGCGAAAGAAAAGGTGATATTGTTGTACTTATAAACCATTTTATAGAGTTGTTTAATAAAAAACATAATAAAACAATTAAAGGTGTTGAAAAGAAAACATTAAAGTTGTTATACGACTATCCTTGGTATGGTAACGTTAGAGAATTGGAAAATACCATTGAAAGATGTGTTATTTTGACAGATAATGAAATGATTGATAATGAAGTATTACCTCCGCAAATAAAAGAAAAAGAAGCGGAAATTGACTTTGTTTCTATTAAAGGCGGGGTTTTTGAAAATGATGAAATTGTTCCTTTTGAAAAATTAAAAGAAGAGGCAATTAAACACGCCTTAAATGTTACAAAAGGAAATATTGTTGAAGCTGCCAAACGTTTGGACTTGGGAAGAGCAACGCTGTATCGTTTAATGGAAAAATATGAAATTGAACATAAAAAAGAATAAATAAATTTTGTTGGAGATATATTATGGCTATAAGGGAAGAAAAAGCAGGCGATATATTAATTACTATAATTCAATTGGAACGAGCTACTCTTGTTGAGTCTGAATTCCTTAAAAAACAATTGGCTGAAAGAATTAATGAAGGATATAAAAAAATTATTATTGATTTAACTGATTGCGAATTTATTGATTCGACATTTTTAGGTGTAATTGTTAATACTCTTAAAAAAGTAGCAAAAGTTAATGGTGATCTTAAACTGGTTGGTTTTAAACCGGCAGTTAGAGCAATGTTTGAACTTACAAGAATGTTTAGAGTATTTGAATCGTTTACTGAAGTTGAAGAAGCGGTAAAAAGTTTCAATTCATAAATTTCAATTTATACATCGAGTAGTTATAGATGAATGATAAAGAATATAAATACAAAATTCTTTTGGTTGAAGATGAACCAAATATTGCCAGGCTATTTAATTATGTGTTAACTAAAGCCGGATATTCTGTTACTTTTGCAGAAAACGGACTTGTTGGTTTTAATAAGGTTAAAGCTGATAAGCCGGATTTAATTATTAGTGACATTATGATGCCGGATGTTGATGGTTTTGAATTTCGTAAGATGTTATTGGCTGATTCCGATTTAGCTATAATTCCTTTTGTTTTTTTAACCGCCAAGGGGACCGAGGACGATGTGTTGGAAGGTTATAATATGGCTATTGAAGATTATATAGTAAAAACCTCATCACCTAAAATTGTGTTAGCTAAAATCGATTCAATATTTAAAAGCATTAAAAGAGAAAGAGAAAAAGCAGTAGAAGAAGTACAGCATGCAGCAGATTCATTAAGAACGACCTTGGCACCGGAAAACACACCCGATTTTAGCGGTTATAAAATAAATCAATATTTCCAACCGTTTGATAAAATCCCGGGAGGGGATTTTATTGATTACATTCATTTAGATGAAAATAATTTGGTTGTGGTTCTTGGTGATGTGATGGGTAAAAAGTGGGGTGCGTGGTATTTTGCGGTTGCTTATGCGGGTTATGTTAGAAGTGCTGTCAGATTTGCTTTTCAGTCAGATAACACAATTTCCGCAAAAAATATTATGGAAAGAATAAACGAGTCTATCTATAAAGATGAAAGAATATCTGAAGTCTTTATTACGTTATCAATTATTATTTTAAACAAAAACGAAAATAGCATTAAATATTGCGGAGCCGGTGATTTACCTCTTTTGTTAATATCCAATAAAGCAGAATCGATCAGGTCGGAAGGTGTACTTCTTGGATTTTCGGATGTTGGACAATATGAAGATGTTGAATTTACATTAAACCAAGGCGATAAATTATATGTTTTTACGGACGGAATTATTGAAACACGAAATAACGAAGGTGAAATGTTTGGTAAAGATAGGTTTGAAAAAATATTGTTGGAGTCTGTAAAAAAAGAAAACTCTTTAACTGAAGTTGTAAAAGAGTTTTCTAATTATAGCGATAATAAATTTGATGACGATATAAGTATTATTGAAATATGTAAAATTTAATACTGCTTTTTTGATACAATAAATAATGTCACCCCGTCGGGGTTTTATGGCTTTTGTTCCTCTGTTTTGCTACAATAATTTCATCCCTTCGTGATTATTTAATACAATCAGTTAACTACTAATTGGCGATAAGTTTTAGATCTGCGAAAATCCGCCAAATCTGTGTAATCAACGTTCTATTATTTATACATGAAAGAACATATAATATTGCTGAAATGGGTTTGAAAAATAATTGTGAATTGCCTACGGTTATTAAATTAACCACTTTTTATTCTTTTAATTTGGAATTCACCATTTGTTTATTTCCAAACAAATTTTGTCAAAAGTAGTTTTTTCAATAGTTACCTGACTAAATATATCTATAATCTCTTCTTTAGTAATTTTATTAAAATCTTTTTCCAATGGTGTAATAAGAACTCCACCCATATCCACCGAAGCAGGACTTAATAAAATATTTTTATCCCCTTCCTCAAAATAATAGGTTGGGCGATGTTTTTGGCGGGGGAAAATAACAATAATCCACTTTCCATCTCTATAATAACCAAGTATGTTTAACATCGGTTCAGCCGGGTCGGATGTCGTATTTTTTATTTCATCTAATAATTTGTAAAAGTATTTTTCCGCCCTATTAAAATTGGTTGATTCAATTGAAAAAAAACGGCGTAAATAATTATCAACCGAATAAACCAAAGTGTCTTCGGAAGAAAATTCCAATTTGCCATAGTGTTTAACAACTGAATCATATTCGCTATCAATAGGCATAAAATTTTTATTGCCGGCCTGAAAATGCATGTGATCGGGAGCTGATGCGCCGCATTTAGGTCCGTTATAAAAAACAACATATTTTTCGGATATATCTTTTGTTAGATTTAAAAAATCTTCAAATCTGCCAATAATTGTCTGTGGTGTTTGTTCAATAATCGGGATTGTAAAATGTTCGTTAAAAATTGGATAAGGATTACATAAAATTAAATAATCGTTTTTATACAATATTCCTTTTTGAACTTCAGGTAAATTATTATAATGCAAAAAAGATTTGCGTGCCTTAATAGATGCTGCATCAACTTTTGCCGCCGATGAAGTAATACGCGAGGGGTTAAACTGCACATGAATTTTAAAATCAGCAAATTCAAACGTTCTAATTTTAACCGTATTTAAATCGGTATAATTTTTATTTAACAATTCCCATGTGGCAAATTGTTGTTGTAATAAAACTTGCATTTGATCGGCAAGAGAAACAGAACTGCCGTTTTTAAACAGTTCTGTTTCCGATAATAACAAACTTTCTACCATATTATTACTTGTTCCTGTTAATGCGGGCAATTAATTCAATAGTACGAACTCTATCTTTATATGTATTGTGTGCATTTTGTTTTACAATATCAAGTGCTGAATCGGAATTGCCATCCCATCTTCTGCAAATATATATTGGTGTATAAATGCGTCCAATCTGGTATTCGCGGGATATTGCTAAACCAACTGCGTAATCTTCTCCATAACTAACATTAGGAATTTTTATTTTACGTAATAACGGTGTATAAAAAGCACGAGGTGCGCCTAATCCATTAATTCTTAAAGCATTATTTCTGCCGTTTTCAGGAGTCCATTCTTTATGGTCAATTATTCCGGGAGGTATTTCTTCCAGCTTAAAATTAGCCATTTGATAAGTGCCAACAACCATTGCGCATTTTTGCTGATAAAAAGCATCAACAACAGTTTGTACAGTGTTTTCATTGTAATATAAATCGTCACTATCCAACTGAATTGCAAATTTTCCGCATAAAGGATTGTGAACCGCTACATTCCAGCATCCACCAATACCCAAATCTTTTCTTTCCGGTATTAAATGGATTAATCTATTATCTTTTGATGCATATTCTTTTATAATTTCTGTAGTACCGTCATTGGAATAATTATCAACAATTATTAAATTAAATTTGCAGCTGGTTTTTTGATTTAAAACAGAAGCAATTGCATCTGATATAGTTTTTACTCTGTTTTTAACAGGGATTATTACTGATGCTTCATATTCAAAATGGATATCGGAAAAATCGATGTCTTTGAATTCAGGTTTTAAATAACCGCCAATAGCTTTTAAATGTTCGGTACATGCAATTTCCATTTCAACTTGAACTTGTCTGTTACGCGGATTAACGTAATCAAAAAGTTTTTCGCCGGATTTTCTTGCGTCATTTTCAATTAAAGAATACAAATATTCGTTAATTCTAAATAATTCGGCCTTTTGCGATACTTTTAACCTCAAATCGTATAATGCCGCAAAAGAGTAATCAACCGTAATGGCTGAATAAACTTCTTTTAAAACAGAACTGCGATAGAATAGAATATAACCAAATTCAAAATCATCGCGTAAACTCCCTTTTTGACAGTCAATTACAGGGTGAATTGTAGAAACACCATCTTTAATTTCAAAATAATCGGAATATACTAATCCTGCACTGGTATCGTCTGCAACGCCAATAAATCTTTCAATTGCAAACTGTCCAAAATCGATTTGTGTATCTTGTGACAAAACTAAAGAATATTCAGTATTAGATAATTCAGCAATTTTATTAATTGTTTTGCTGCTTTGCATTGAAGATTCTGTTAATAATTTACAACCCGGCAATACTTCAATGTCATTTTGTGATGTTACTAAATAAATTTCTTTTACCAACCCTGATTTTAACAATTGGTCACTTAACTCTTTGGTATGCGGCAACCCATTATACGCCAAAAAAGCTGTTATTCTCATATCTGTTCTCCTAATAATGTATAAATCTAACTTTAAAGATAACAAAAGGATTTGTGATTTTAAATAAAATAAGATTTGAATTATAATATTTTAATCTAATTGAAATATGTTTGCAATATGTAAATGTAGTAAAAAGCGAAAATAACCTATAAAATTTCCCAAAAATTTATAAAAGTGTTAATATTTAATTTAAGTTAATACAATAAAATTGAATTGTTTATGCTTAATAATGAGGTTAAAATTAACGTAAAATTAAATAATATGAGGAAAGATAAAATTTTAATCAATAAATAACATGCAAATCGCCATATATATCTTAATAATTATTAACAATAAGATATGTTAACATCTGTTATTTGAAATATGAATGAGGAAAATAAAAAAGTTAACATACGTTTTTTAAGCTATAAAAGAGGCAATTACACGAGGTAAAATAAACATTCCTCACTATCAAGCGGAAAGGTTATTTAATATATCCCCACCAAATTTATGGCAATTGCTCGCAAGTCGGTAAAGAAATTGCGTAAGTTGTTATATTGTAACTAATTACAGCAATCAATTAACACATAAGATTAAAACATGAACAATTAATCGCAAAAAAAATATTTTGCATTTTAAAATAATTGTATTATATTGAAATTAAGTTTTACAATAATTGTAAAACTTGAATTAAAAGCTCTTTGATACCTTGTAATTACAGAGTCATACAGACAGTACATTTTTAGTGATTTGCCATATTTTGAATAAATAGTTAATTAAACCAAAATATGATAAAATCTACATAATAGTAAACTACAACAAAACAAGAGGTTTTACTTGAGTAAAAGGAAAAAATATTTATTATTATTTTTACTTGGGGGTAAAATTTTGTTAGTTCTTTTATTTGTTTTTGTTATAAATGCAGAAAATAATGCATCCGAAAATATGACAAAATTTGTTGAAATAAAGAACGGATTAAATGTTTCATTTATTGACAAGGGAATAGTAACCGCCACTTGGTACGGTGACGAGTTTCATGGTAAGAGTACAGCTAATGGTGAAGTTTATAACCAGAACGGACTTACCGCAGCACATAAAACTCTTCCTTTTGGTACATTATTAAAATTAACTAACGAAAACAACGGTAAAAGTGTTGTAGTTAGAATTAATGATAGAGGTCCTTTTAGCCGAGGCCGCGAATTAGATCTTTCCAAAAAAGCAGCAGAAACGCTTGATATTAAAAATTGCGGTTTTGCCAAGATAAATGCACAACAAATTATTATTAAAAATAATAATAATAGGCTTGTCGCCATATATTAGTTGAATAAGTTGTAGATTAAAAAAAAATATTTGCATAAATTAATTAACTTTTGTAACTTAAAACAAAGGCTTTACAATTTATTTACACATTAAACAATATAAGGAGTTCTGTTATGAAAAAAGTATTAGCTACTTTATTTATTCTTTTGTTAGTAGTTGGTTCTACAAATGCTCAATCAAAAAATTATCTTGGAGCAGGTCTTGACATTGGTATGGCATCAGGTGATGTAGCTGATGTATTTGATTATAGTACAGGTATTGGCGCTTCTGCAAGATATGAAATGTCATTAAGCCCAAACATGTCAGGTTATGTTAGTGTTGGTTATATTTCATGGAGTGGCGATCTCAAATCTGTACAATTTAGTTATGAAACAGGTGAATTAGAACCGTCTACAGTTAGTACTACCTTAGGTGCTGTTGTTGTAATGGCTGGTGGAAAATATTATTTTGCTCCTGCTATTTATGGTGTTGCTGAAGTTGGTTATACATCTTTCAGTCTTTCTGTTGATGGCGGCGGAAGTGCAGCTAGTATTGACAGCAAATTAGGTTTTGGTGCCGGTGCCGGTTATGAAATTCCTATGGGAAAAGTAATTTTAGATCTTTCAGCTATGTATAAACTTGCTGCAGAAGACTTAAATTATATAGATATTAGAGCTGGCGTAAAATTCGGTATCTAATTTAGTAGTAACAAAATTTTAGGCTGCTTTTGAATAAAAAGCAGCCTTTTTTATTTTAAATATGGGTTGTGTTAAAAATCGAGTTTAAATTTTAGGCTTACAGTGGTTCCGACATTCTTTTTAGTTTCAATATTAAATTCAACATCATTTAAATCGCAAAATCTTTTGGAAATTGCAAGACCAAGACCATTTCCTTCAAATCTTCTTGAGTACCCTTCATCTTCCTGAGTAAATGGTTTAAAGATGTTTTCGAGATATTTATCCGCAATACCTATTCCGGTGTCTTTAATACTAATATTCAAGGTGTCTTCAGTATCATTTTGTATAATTACACGTATACTTCCCGTTTTTGTATATTTAACCGCATTATCTAAAATGTTATCCACAACCTGCATAATAGAATCTTTGTCAGCAGATATATTTTGAATAAATGCGTTGTTTTCAATTTCAATAATAATTCCTTTTCTTTGAGCTTCTCGACTGTATGATTCAACCAAAGGTTCCAGTATATCGCGGCAAATAAGCACGGGTTTTTTTTCAATAATATAAATATTTTGCTGCAATTCCGACATAGTAACTATCATTTCTATTGTTCGTATCAACCTTCTTGAAGCTGAATTAATGGCAAAATATAATTCGTTATCTTCTTTTACCTTATCATCAGTATCCTTATCCATCTGAATTATATTAAGATAATTCATGATAACATTAATTGGGGTTCTTATTTCGTGCGAAATTTGAGCCAAAAATTCCGACTTTATTCCTTTGAATTTTTCTATGTCACTTTTAGCGGATGAAAGTTCGCTGGTTCTTTTTTGTACTTGTTCAACCAAATTTTTATTAAAATTATCTAAAATTCTGTTTTTATACTCAAGTTGTTTTTTTGTTCTTATTAATTCAATATGTGTCTTGATTCTTACTAAAATTTCTTTTGGCTGGAAAGGTTTAGATATATAATCTACTCCGCCAAGTTCAAAACCTTTTACAATATCCTCAGTTTCAGATTTTGCGGTTAGAAATATTATCGGAATATCTTTTGTGGCATCAAAACTTTTTAGTTTTTCACAAACCTCATAACCGGAAATACCCGGCATCATAACATCTAGTAAAATTAGATCGGGAGGATTTGATTTTAGTATATAATTTATAGCATTTGTGCCATTTTGTGCTACACTTACATCATATCCGGCTTCAATTAATATTTTGGTTGCATACTGAAGATTTTTGGGATTATCATCAACAACTAAAATTCGAGGTTTGATGGATTCAAATGACATTTCGTCCATTTCTTGTCTTTCTGCATAAGTCAACATGTTAATCCTTTAAAGATTTTCTGCTTTAATTTTTTTAAAAACAACTAATATATTACTCAAAATATTTGATATTTCCTCAAAATCATAACTTTCCAATGCCGATTTTAAACGACTTATAAAGCTGTTAAATATTGATATCTCGTGTTTTTTAGTTAATTCTTCAAAAGAAACAATAAATAAATTCAATTCATTAATATCGACAATTTCTTTTAATTGATGAATATTGTTAAGTAATTTTTCTTCAAAAATATTAATAAAATCCGCATTTACAATAATGCTTGGATTTAATGTTTCATTATTTCCGATTTTAATAATTTCTTTTGGCTGAACATTAATCATTAAGTGTTTTTTAAGTTCATTAGTTAAAGCGAGTTTTGTAATTGGTTTACGCAAAATACCCTTGTAACATGTATTTGCCAATAATTCTTCGTCTTTTTTTGCTGAAGCGGTAAAAGCAATAATCGGAGTGTTTTTCAATTCCGGTTTGCTGAGTATTGTGTTAGCTGCAACAGTTCCATCAATATCGGGCATCCTAATATCCATTAAAATAATATCGGGTTTAATTTCTTCGGCCTTTGTTATTCCTTCCTTTCCCGAAGAGGCTTCATAAACTTTTACGTTAAACGAAGATAAATATGATTTAATTAATTCTCTATTTACTTGCAGATCATCAACAACTAAAACGGTATTATTGTTAAAATCTATCAAATCATCAGACCATTCAAATGAATTGGCAAGCGCGGAATGCGTTTTTGAAATTTTTACGTTAAATATGCTAATAACAAAAATTGTTCCTTTACCAAATGAACTAATAACAAAAATTTCTCCATTCATCAATTTTATAAGCCGTTTTGTAATGGCTAACCCTAATCCGGTGCCGCCATATTTTTTTGTTTCACCATTTGTAACTTGACCGAATGATTCAAAAATCAACTCAAAGTCTTTTTCCTCAATACCAATGCCCGAGTCTTGAACCCTGATGTTAATGGTTCCGGTATCAAGCGATAAATCATCATAAATAAATTCTGTAGCTACTTTTACAAATCCGTTGTCGGTAAACTTTACCGCATTTCCCACCAAGTTAAATAAAATTTGTCTTAATCTTATTTCATCCAACATAAAATTTAAGTTTTTATCAAAATTATTTTCCAGATAAAAATTAATCCCTTTTTCATTTACTTTATAAGCAAATATTTGTTCAATTTCCGATAAAAGGTTAAAAAGATTAATTGATGTGGCTTTAATTTCTAATTTTCCGGATTCGATTTTTGATAAATCTAAAATATCATTAATTAAAGCCAATAAAGTTTTTCCGCTTGTTAAAATAGTTGATAAATAGTTTTTATCACGATTATTTTCGGTCGAATTCAACAAAATTTCGCTAAAACCAAGAATAGCATTCATCGGGCTGCGAATCTCGTGGCTCATGTTTGCAATAAATTCCGATTTTGCTGTGTTCGCTTTTTCAAATGCTTCTTTGGAAGCCATAATCTCGGATTCAAATTTCTTTCGGTATAAAGTCCCTGATATTATTTCACCGGCTAATTTTAATAAAGTAATATATTCAATTTCCCAAATACGTTCTTTAACAACAGAATCGAAACCGATAAATCCAATAAGTTTTTCTACATAAAAGATTGGAATTGTAAGTAATGAGATAATTCCTTGCGGCTCAAGTATCTCTTTTTCGCCGGCATATTCATCCTCAATTTCAGAGACCTTTGGAATATACACATATTCATTATTACCAAATTTTTCAAACCATCTTGGCAAAATATCATTGGGAATATTCTGAAGATTATTTATTTCGGGAACAATACCTTTAGCACACCATTCATAGGTATTGCACATTGTATTATTAGAATAGTCAAATTCAAATATGTAAACTCTATCGACATTGGAATATTCACCCAGCATTTTAAGCGATTTGTTAAGCGATTCGGAAATTTCACTAAATGCAGACTGAATTAATAAAGATGATATTTCATTTAATAACGAATGGAGGCTATTTAAATTATAAATCTTTTCTTCCATGTCTTTTCTGTTGGTCACATCGCTTAAAGTGCCTGCGGTGCCAAAAATATTTCCGTCATTATCAATTATTAAACGGGCAAATACATCAATCCATTTAAAACCACCCGATTTTGTAAGATATCTTATTTCATGTCTGCAATAAGGTTTCTCTTTGCGGATAAGAGGAGCAAAAAGAAGCTTGTTTTTTTCTCTATCTTCAGGATAAACATAATTAAAAAATGATTTGTTTATACTTTCTTCAACTGTAAAGCCGCTAATTTCTTCCCATGCCGGATTGAGGAATGTCCATAGTCCTTCCGAATCTGTTCTAAAAACTACTTCTTTTAGGTTATCAACAACAAGTCTATATTTTGTTTCACTTTCCGATAAAGCCTTTTCTATTATTCTTTTTTCGGTAATATCCCTGCTTACACCTATAATTCCAATTATCTTATTGTCATTATTAAAAACAGGTGATTTTGTGGTAAGTAAAATATGTTTAACTCCATCAGCTGTATTAATACTTTCTTCGTAATGTTGCGGCAACCTGGATGCAATTACTTCTTTATCTTGTTCTATAAATTTTTGAGCTGCTTCTTCTCCAAATAACTCAAAATCATTCCCTCCAATAATAGCAGATGCCTCTTTTTTATTAAATTTTTCAAATTCTTTATTACACCGTAAATATATTCCATTAAGAGATTTTGCAAAAACAATATCAGGCAAAGAATCCAAAAGTGATGTTAATAATGCAGCTTGATTTTCAATTAATTTGCCATCTTCTTCTTTTTTGGTAATATCTGATGCAATTCCGTGAATATAATCGGGTCTTTCACTGTTTCCTTTCCAAAATGAAATATGATTTTCAATCCATCGGACATCACCATCGGGTCTTAAAATTCTATGTTTGCAGGTAACTTCCCCACCGCTTCGTTTTATACTATTTAAAACAACTTTTACAAATTCAATATCATCCTGGTGAATACACTTAAACCATAAATCCTTATCATTAAAAAAATCTTCACGTTTTCTGCAAAAAATATTTTCAACAGCATTATTTAAATATACTGTTTGAAAATTAGGAAGTGATACAGCCCAAATTAATTCGTCAGAGGTGTTAGTAATCTGAAATAATAATTCGTTTTCTTTAATTGAATTTGTATAATGTTCGTAATAATCGGTAACATCTTTAATTGTACAAATAATAATTTCGTCATTACAAAACATTTCATTTCGTATAGAAATTAAAACCGTATGGCTGTTATTGCTTTTATCGTTGATAATTCCAAAATTATCTTTCATGGAATTATTTTCAAATATAAAGGATTTTAGTGTTTGTGATTCGGATTCGATGTTTTTAATTAATATTTTTACTTCTTCAGTAACGCTAATATCCTCAATATTATATAAAAAAGTTTTCTCAAACAACAAATTGATATATATAATTTGATTTAAACCTTTATTTGCAACTACAACCGGATAAATATTATTCAACAAATAATCACCGGAAAACAAATCAAAAAGTAATTTTGCTGTTAAAACATAATATTCTGTATTCTCAATTTTTATTTTTGACGATTTTAGATTAGTATATAACGGACCCGATTTGGATTTAAGAACAACATTTATACCGTTAGGACTGTTTTTAATAAATAGCGATTGTTTAATTAATTCAAAATTGCTGTTTTTTGAAAAGATTAAACTGATATTTGAACCGATCACTTCGCTTTCGTTAAATCCCAGGTTTTTTAATGCAAAATCATTTAAAGAAAAAAAATTATAATCTTTGGTCAAAATAATAACAAAGTCATTATTCCGGTTTTCCATTATTTCCATTTCAAATTTCCTTGAATAATTTTGATAACATTTCCCATAATTTATTATGATAAAGAACAAAGTAAAATACTAATTTTTTAGAATAAATAAAATTTGCAAAAAAGGAAAAATGGATCAAAAATAATTATTTTATTGAAACAAGAATGTAAAATATTTGTAAACATTGTTAAAGAATATTATTTTTTTTTGTATTTTTACTAACTATATATTTATGCAATTGAAAATGGAATAATAATATTAAGATAAGTGTAAAAAAAACAGTCGGATATATCCTGCCTTTTATATTAACAATTGTATTTTTGTATTTTGCATTTAGCGGAATAAATATAAAAAAGTCACTTCAGTTGATATACTCAGCAAATATTGTGTATATAATACTTTTTGTGTTGCTGTTTATAAGTTCACACTTCCTCCGATCAATTCGTTGGAAATTTATGATTAATTCCATGAAACCGGACGCAAAAATTACTAATTTGTTTGGCGCAACAATGATTGGATATGGTGTTAATTGCATTATTCCGCGTTTAGGCGAAGTTTACAGGGGTTTATTTCTTGGTAAATGGGAAGGGCTTTCAAGGTCATCGATGCTTGGGACAATAATAGTTGAAAGAATTATTGATGTAATAATGTTAATTATTGCCGTAATAATAAGCATTTATGTATATAGCGGCGATTTATTTAAAGAAGTGGTTTGGCTAAAATCCACATTATATGCAGCTTCAATACTTTCGGCAGGGTTAATAATTTTTATTATATTGTTTTTGATTTGGAAAAAAGCGTTTTCGGATTTGGTAATAAAAAAAATATTAAATTTTTCGCCCAAATTAGCAGAAAGAATAAATAAAATTTTTCATACATTACTTGATGGTTTTTCAAGTATTAAAGGAACTAAAAACTGGGTATTTACTTGTTTAATTTCAGCGGTAATTATTACAATTTATGCGTTGACTACTTATACTGGTTTATATATGTTTAGATTTGATAAAACCCACTTGATAACTTTTGGTATGGCGTGGGTAATATCAACAATAACTTCTTTTGGTGTAATAATACCTACACCGGGGGGTACAGGTTCGTACCATGCAATATCAATATTTGTGTTGGTGGAATTGTTTAGTTATGATTTGGAATCAGCCGCTGCATATGCAATATTAACTCATTTTATTTCTTATGTGGTTTTTTTATCATTTGCTTTATTTTTTATTATTTTAATAAATAAACTGCAAAAGAAAAGAGGAGCTAACAGCGAAAACTTTTTAAGTGTCTTTAAACTTGATTCGGAAGAAAAATGAAAAAAATAATTTTAATTTTTGTTCTTTTTTTTTCAATTTCAATAAAAGCGCAATATGAAATTACTGCGGGTATGGGGCTTGATTTTATTAATTCACCCACATTTACCGATTATGTTAATGTTAATTTTGCTCTTCAATCCGATCGATTATCCTCGTTAAACAGTGCTATTGAGTTTTATGGCGAATTTGATTATGAATTGTCACCTTCAATTGAATTGGGCCTTGATTATTCGAATTTGATATTTTCCTTTAACACAGCATCTTATGTGGGTACTTACGATATTTCGTATGTTCAATATAAACCATCTGTGGTTGTTTATTATCAAATACCGGGAGAAGGATATAAATTTAAGTTTGGGGCCGGCATTGGTCCACGATTTGTTTCACTTGACGAAAAGCTTCCTTATTATGCAAATTCAACAAATTACACTACAACCGGTTATGGGTTTTTATTACGTGCAGAAGGAAATACTTTGTTAAGCGGCAATATGTATGCTAATATTGGATTAGATTTGCGTTATGATTTAGCCGGCGAACCGGAAGGGGATCATATATTAATTAATAAAGTTTTAAATGAAAATTTAAACTTAAATTCTGTTTCATTTGCAATAAAATTAGGTATATCTTATAAATTATAGGAGTTAAAGTGAGTTTATTAGAAGCAATTGTTTTGGGGATAATTCAGGGATTAACCGAGTTTTTACCAATAAGCAGTACGGGACATTTAACGCTGGCAGGTAAATTGATGGGATTGGTTTCCGAACAGAATCCTGAACGGTGGACGGCTTTTATTGCTGTTATTCAAATGGGTACTTTGTTTGCTGTTTTACTTTATTTTTGGAAAGACTTAGTTAATATAGCTTTTGGTTTTATTAAAGAAAATATACTTTCTCGAAAGTCGTTTAAAGACCAATCCGAAAACTCAAAAATGGGCTGGTATATAATAATTGGAAGTATTCCTGTATTTGTTATTGGTATTTTATTTAAGGATTTTATTGAAGGTGCTTTTACTAAAAGCTTATATGTTATTGCAATTTCATTGATTGTATTAGGAATTATATTGGCAGCTGCCGAAAAACTTAGTAAATTGACCCGCAGTATGGAAAAGATTACATGGAAAGATTCCTTGATAATTGGTATTGCGCAGGCATTGGCTTTAATTCCGGGGTCATCACGTTCAGGTACCACATTAACAGCAGGTTTGTTTTTGGGGTTAAAACGTGAAACTGCAGCAAGATTTTCGTTTTTATTAAGTATTCCTGCCGTATTTGGCAGCGGATTGTTGGAGTTTTATCACGAAGCAAAAAATCTTGATCAATCGGGTTATATTTTGTTGTTTGTTGCAACCGCCACCGCTGCAATTAGCGGATATTTAGCAATTGCATTTTTATTGAATTTTTTAAAGAAAAACAGCACATATATATTTGTGTTTTACAGAATTTTAATTGGTATTACTATATTAATTTTTTTATATTCGGGTTTAATTAAACCATAAATTATTTTGGAGAAATTAATGTTAAAAAATACGTTTAATTTAATATTACTGTTAGCATTATTTATAACTTGTAATACTTTTTTAGCACAAGAAGAAATAACAGAAGAAGATACTACAAAATTAACAATAAACGAGGCAGCATTGGATTCATTAATGGATTTAAAAGAAAACGAAACTTTGGTTGCGGAAATTGAAACAACCATGGGTACAATTGAAATAGAATTTTTCCCTAAAATTACACCTAAAACAGTTAAAAATTTTGTTGGTCTTGCTACCAACGGATATTACAATGGTGTAATATTTCATAGAGTGATTGACGGTTTTATGATACAAGGCGGTGATCCTACAGGAACAGGAGCCGGCGGACAAAGTATTTACGGCAGAACTTTTGAAGACGAATTCGATTTTTCGCTGCGTCACAACAGACCGGGATTAATTTCCATGGCTAACCGCGGACCAAATACAAACGGCAGCCAATTTTTTATTACTTTGGTACCTACTCCTCATTTGGATGACAGACACTCAATATTTGGGGAAGTAATAAAAGGATTTGATGTTGTTCAGGCTATTGGTAAAGTAGAAGTTACACCCGATAGAAACAGACCTTACACTGACGTTGTTATTAATAAAGTTACAGTAAATAAAGTAACACGTTAATATGAAAAAAAAGGATAGTTCTACTGTAAAGGCTGAAGCGCAGCATTTAATAAAAATATATGATTATTTAACCGAAGAGAGTTTTTTGCCGGTTTATTTTTTATTTGGTGCTGATACATTTGCTTTGGAAAAAGCAGTTGATGATGTAATTAAAGCAATTGAACCATTTGTAGCGTCCGATTTTGATAAAGAAGTTTTAAGACTTGATAAAAAACAAGAAATCGGTATGGTTATTTCTTCAGCCTCTACCTATCCTTTTGGTGACGGAAAAAAATTAATTGTAATAAAAAGTTTTGAAAATGTAGCAGATAAAAAAATATTAAATGAGTATATTAGTAATCCTTCACCATTTACCGTTTTGGTAATTACGCACAACGATAAAATTAGTTCATTAGCTTCCGATCCCTATAAAACAATGGCATTGGAAGGCTGGATGTTTGAAGCGCGAGAATTAAAAGGTGTTGAGTTAATTAATTGGGTTATACGCGAAGCAAAAATAAAAAAAACTTCAATTAGTAATGATGATGCCGCTGCTTTAATTGAAATTGTTGGCGAAGATAAAAATCTTTTGGAACAAGAATTAATTAAGTTTTATAATTATTTGGGCAGTGATAAAGAAATTACTTTTGATTTAATAAAAAGTCTTGCTTCAAACACACGCGAATTTACTATTTTTAATCTTCTTGACGCAATGGGTGTTGGTAATAAAGAAAAAGCGTTACAAATAGGTTATAATTTGCTGCACAACGGCACACATATTTTAATGATGCTTTCTACATTAAATAAATATTTTATTACCATTGTGCATAGTAAAGAATTAATGAAAAAAGACTTGCAGCCGCGCGAGGCAGCATTAAAAGCGGATGTATCGGAATATTTTTATAAAAGCTGTTTAAAGGCTAATTATTTCCGTTCCGAACAAAAAGTAAACAGAGCAATACGAGCATTATTAAGCGCGGATCTATCGGTAAAAACGACAAATCTCGATCAAAAAACAATTTTTACGCTGCTTGTTGCTGAAATACTTGGTAATTAATAAAATAACATAAAAACACCGTTTTTTTATTATTGTTTAGTAAAATTTATACTAAAATTTTTATGTGATAATTTTATTCCTTGCTAAAAAATAAAAATAGTTTTAACTTACTTAAGTTATTAGAACAGAATTTTTTACAGAAATAATTTGTTTTAAAAAGTAATAACCTTATTAAAAACATATTAAATATATATCAAAAAAAAGATATGTTTTCCATTTGATGTGTATAAATTATTGGGTGTCGGGAAAATAACAAATTTTATTTTGCCGGCTTTCAGAAACATTAGACGTGAATATTTGTATATACAATAGGAACTTCGTGTTAATGGAATTTTATTGTAAATATAAATTAAAAAATAGTTTTATTAAAAATTTAAATTAAAATCAATTAATCATTAAACTAACTAAATGAGACAATAATATGAAAAAAACCTTATTATGCCTGCTACTTACAATCGCTTTATTTAGTAATTACTCTTTTGGGCAAACCGCTCAAGATTTTTATAAAAAAGGGAAAGAAAAAGACAAGTCAGAAGACTTCAAAGGGGCAATTGCCGATTATGATAATGCAATTAAGGCTAATCCTACCTATGTGGAAGCTTTTTATGGCAGAGGGCGTGATAAGTATAAATTAAAAGATTATAAAGGAGCTATTACTGATTTAGATAAAGTAATTGAACTTAAACCGGATTCCAACGCATATTATTTTAGAGGACTTACTCAGTATAATTTGGGAAATTACAAAGAAGCAATTACGGATTTTACTAAATCCATTGAATTAAATATTTCCTTTACAAATGTTTATACTTTTAGAGGTAAAGCTAAATTTGCGTTAAATGATTATACCGGTGCTATAACCGATTTTGATAAAACTTTACAGACCGATACTGCCGATGTTGCCATTTATGCTTTTAGAGCAAAAGCAAAATATTTGCTAAAAGATTATGCTAACTCGATTGCCGATTATACTAAAATAACCGAAATTAATCCAACCGATGCCGAAGCATATTATTTTAGAGGTCTTAATAAATATATGTTAAAAGATTATCCCGCAGCATTGGCCGATTACAGCAAAACAATTGAATTAAAAGCCGATTACAACGATGCATATTACAGCAGAGGATTAACTTATCAAGCACAAAAAATGTATGCCGAAGCTATTGTTGATTTTACTAAAGTTGTAGAAATTAATCCAAAATCGGTAGAAGGATTTTATAATAGAGGTTTGTGCAAAACATTATTAAAAGATTATCCTGCAGCTATTGCCGATTATACAAAAGTAATTGAACTTAATCCAAAACACGGCAATGCTTATTTCTTTAGAGGTACTTCAAAAAATAACAGTCAAGATAAAGAAGGAGCCTGTGCAGATTGGACAAAAGCAGGTGAATTGGGAATAGAAAAAGCTAAAGAAATGGTAACAAAATTTTGCACTAAATAATATAAAAGTTTGATTTGGGAATTATTTTAATTCCTTAAATATGCAAAAAGTTATATAGGCGCTTGGTTACATTTTGGTTAACCAAGTGCCTTTTTTATTTTTAAATTGTTAAATATGTAATGAATAGCCATAAATCTGAAGGATAAAAACCACCCAAAACTCAAAAACCAAAAAAAAAATCATTTATAGCCGTAACTTCCGATAATTAGGCACAATAGATACTTTTAATATATTATGATATAACGGTTTACAAGTCAATAGTAATATTAAATTATGTGCATATATAGGCACGGGATTTTTCTCCCTACCAAATAGATGTTAGTAAAATTAATACCCTTTGTCATAATCAAGAAATACCACATTATTGTTGATATATAATAAAAACACACAAAATATTTGATAACCAAAGATTTTGCTAAAAAAATAATAGTTTGATATTGTTAATCACCTAAGCCAAAAAGTGAGGAAAAGAATCAGGGCTAAAGCCCGTTATATCTATTCCGTCAGCCCCCAGCATGAATGCTGGGGTTATTTAAACGGGGAGATATAATAACATTATCGCATTATTTATAATAAGTTATAAGGATTTTAAATAACCACGTCCTTTAGGGCGTGGGGATAACAACTGCTCAACTCGGCCTTTAGGCCTGATTTAAAAATAACATTATTTAAAATAATTTAATAAATACAATTAAATTTACTAATACAAAATATGAATAAAGGAATTCAGAAAATAATAATAATATCTACTGCAAAATTAGCGGTACATTTATAGATTAAATATTTTTCTTTGGTAATATATTGTGCCTAAATAAAGCGGAGTTACGGTTATAGATGCTTGTTTTTCTTTGTTTTGTTATTAAATTTTTCTTGCAAAGATATTCTATTACTAATATATTGTAATATGGTAAAAAACATCCGATTTTGTGAAAATAAAGTTTAAGCTATATTTTATAAAAAATTGTAAGCAAAAATTACGTTAAAAATTTAAGGAATTACGATAAATATCAATTTGTTGATTTAATGGTTTAGTTAGTTCAAATTAAGGGGAAAGTAGATGGATAACATAAAAACTGTTGTTATGCCAATAACGGGTTTGACTTGTACTAATTGTACATTTGCAATTGAATTTAGTCTTCGTCGCTTAAACGGTATTGCAGCTGCTGATCTTAACTTTGCCAACGAAAAATTAACCGTATCATTTGACTCATCCAAAATAAATGAAAAAGAAATTATTAAATGCATAAAAGACGTTGGTTATGGAGCGGCTGTTGGTAAAATAACACTTTCAGTTGGGGGTATTACCGATCAAAAATCTGCATTAACTTTAGAAAAACTATTAAAAAAACTAAATGGTGTAATTGAAGTAAGTGTAAACTACGGATATGAACATATAACTATTGAATATATTCCGGGAATGGCAAATATTACTGAATTTGCCGGTGTTATTAAAGAAACCGGGTTTGAGCTTGTTCAAAGCGGTGAAATTGAAGAATTTGAGGATGTTGAAACAAAAATAAGAACAGAGGAATTAAAACAACAAAAAAAATTATTAATAATTGGTCTTAGTTTTACAATACCCTTAATTGTTTTTAGTATGCTTAGGGATTTTGGTTTAACAGGATTTAAATACGATCAGTTTGTTATGTTAATTGCCGCATCGGTTGTGCAGTTTGTTGTGGGGCGGCAATTTTATGTTGGGGCATATAAAAGCATTCGTTTGGGCAGTTCAAATATGGATGTTTTGATAGTATTGGGTTCGTCTGCTGCTTATTTTTCAAGTTTATGCGTAACATTAGGGTTAATTAATAGTCCAAATGTTTATTACGAAACCGGTGCCGCTATTATAACACTGATACGACTGGGTAAATATCTGGAAATTCGCGCAAAAGGGAAAACATCGGAAGCATTAAAAGCATTAATGGGTTTGGCACCCAAATTTGCAACTGTAATACGCAATGGTCTTGAAATTAAAACAGGTATAGAAAAAGTTGTAGTTGGTGATAAAATTATTGTAAAACCCGGCGAAAAAGTTCCGGTTGACGGAATTATTTATGAAGGACGATCTGCCTTTGAAGAGTCGATGATAACGGGCGAGTTTATGCCTGTAAGCAAAGGACCGGGAGATGAAGTTATTGGGGCAACTATAAATCGTGAAGGACTGATAAAGTTTGAAGCTGCTAAAACAGGCAAAAATACACTTCTGGCGCAAATAATTCAAATGGTTCAGGAAACTCAAAACAGTAAAGCACCAATACAAAAATTAACAGATGAAATTGGTAAATATTTTGTTCCTGTAATATTAGCAATTGCTGTGTTTACGTTATTCGGCTGGGTTTATGTTGCACAAATTGATTGGATTGGTGCAGTTATAAATGCAATTGCAGTAGTTGTTATTGCGTGTCCCTGTGCAATTGGGCTGGCAACTCCCACTGCAATTATGGTAGGAACTTCCAAAGGAGCAGAAAATGGGATTTTATTTAAGAATAGCGAAATACTTGAAAAAGCCGGTCGAATTAATGTTGTGGTTTTAGACAAAACAGGAACCATTACAAAAGGGGAACCGGAAGTTACTGATATAATTCAATTATCTCACTATAACGCTTTAGAAGTGCTCCAATTGGCTGCAAGCGCGGAATACGGATCGGAACACCCTTTGGGATGTGCTATTGTTAAAGCTGGAAAGGATAAGGGGTTGAATATTGTTGAGCCGGCTAAATTCCGGTCTTTTGGCGGTTTGGGAATTATGGCAGTTGTCGACAATAAAACAGTTCTTATAGGTAATCCCCAAATGATGGAAAACGAGGGTGTTTCACTTTCTTTGGTTAGTGAAGATATTTTTTGTCTTCAAAAAGAAGGGAAAACTGTTGTATTAGCCGCATTAAAAAAAGAAGGGACAAATGAAACTCCGCTGTTAATTGGAATGATAGCGGTTTCCGATACCTTAAAAAACGGATCAAAAGAAGCAGTTGCAGAACTCCGTAAACTTGGGTTGGATATTATAATGATTACAGGTGATAATCAATACACGGCAAAAACAATTGCGGAACAAGTTGGAATAAAAAAAATATTTGCGGAAGTTTTACCGGGGCAAAAAGCTGATGTAATTAAAAAACTGCAGACATCAAAAACTTTGGGAAATTATGAAAGTCCAATTATTGCAATGGTTGGTGACGGTATAAATGATGCTCCGGCACTTGCGCAAGCTGATGTAGGAATTGCAATTGGAACAGGTACTGATATTGCGATTGCCGCAGCAGGAATTACACTTATAGGAGGTGATTTATTAGGTATTGGCAAAGCAATATCTTTATCGCGCGGGACTTCCGAAACAATTGTTCAAAATTTAATTTGGGCCTTTTTTTATAATATTGCGCTTATACCAATTGCTGCTTTTGGGCTGTTAAGTCCAATGTTTGCAGCGGGAGCAATGGCCTTTAGTTCAATTTTTGTTGTAAGCAACAGCTTAAGATTAAAAGGATACAAAATCCAAACATTTATTCCGCCAAAATCAAAAATTAAACAAGCTATAGAACTTTTACCGCGTGTGGCTGTGCCTGCTCTTTCGCTAGCTTTTCTTATTGTTATGCCAATGGTTTTTATGCCGGGTAAAATGGATATAAGAGGTGCAAATGCAACAAATATGACACCCCTTTTAATGATGGTAATGGCAATTTCCAATGGATTGATAGCAATATCGTACGCCTCAATTCCTTTTTTCTTGATAGTGTTTGTAAAAAAACGTAAAGATATGCCGTTTACGTGGATATTTTTCTTGTTTGGTTTGTTTATTTTAGCATGTGGAACTACACATTTTGTACACATCATTGGTCTTTGGTGGTCTGTTGATTGGTGGCAGGCGGTTATTGATTCAATATGTGCGCTTATTTCAATTGCCACAGCAATAGTATTATGGCCCATTCTGCCTAGGTTACTTGCAATTCCTAGTCCCGAACAATTAAGACAGGTAAACAAAGCGCTGGAAGATGAAAAAGATAAACTTATTTATACTCAAACCGAACTGCAAAAAGCTTACGATGAAATAGAACAACGGGTAAAAGATCGTACAGCTGATTTACAAAGGACTAATAAATCTTTGGAACTGGAAATTAGCGAACGTAAAAAAGCCGAAGAAGCTTTACGGGTAAGCGAGGAAAAATTTAGAAATGTATTCGAAAATTCAGCAATGGGAATTTCTACAACAACAATTAATGGCGAATTAAAAGCAAATAGAGCATTTTACGAAATTTTGGGGTATACTGAAGATGAATTTTCTAAATTAAAATGGCAGGATATAACACCAATAAGTGAAGTTGAAAAAAATCAAAAGATCCTTGAATTAATTATTGCGGGAGAAAAATCCTCGCATCGCTGGGAAAAAAGATATATACATAAAAACGGATCATTTGTATGGGTAGATATTACCACTACATTACAACGGGATAGTAAAAATAACCCTTTATATTTTATTACTACAATATTAGATATTACAAATCAAAAATTGATTCAAGAAAATTTACGGGAAACAAACGAATATTTGCAAAATCTTTTTAATCATGCAAATGTACCAATTGTTGTTTGGGATGTTTCGTTGTTGATAACACGATTTAATAATGCATTTGAAAATATTAGTGGATATAATGCTGATGAAATAATAGGTAAAAAAATTGAAATGTTGATACCAAAGAATAAAATTGAAAATTTTTCCGACTTGATTAAAAAAACAAAATGTGGTGAAAGATGGAAATCGGTAGAAATAGAAATTTTAAGAAAAGATGAAGAAATTAAAACATTGGTATGGAATTCGGCAAACATTTATGACAAGGAAGAAAAAGTAATTATTGCAACAATTGCTCAAGGAGTTGACATAACCGAACGAAAACAATCGGAAGAAGAAGTTCGTAAACTTAATGCCGAATTGGAGCAGCGTGTTATTGAACGTACATCTCAACTTGAAGCAACAAATAAAGAGCTAGAATCATTTAGTTATTCGGTTTCGCATGATTTACGGGCACCATTGCGGCATATTAGCGGGTACGTTGAATTATTAAATAACCGTTTTTATGAAGTACTTTCCGAAAAGGGGAAACATTACCTTGACAGTATTGCAGGTTCAGCACATCAAATGGGAATTTTAATAGATGATTTGTTAAGATTTTCAAGGACGGGAAGGCAGGAGATGAGACGTAATTTTTTGGATATGAATCAAGTAGTTTTAGAAGCGGTTGAACAAGTTAAAAATGAAAACAAGGGCCGCAATATTGAGTGGAAAATTGAAAACTTACCAGGAATCTTCGGCGATCATTCGCTGCTGAGACAAGTTTGGATAAATTTGATAAGTAATGCAGCTAAATTTACACGTGCTAGAGAAAAAGCAAACATTGAAATAAATTCGTATATTGAAAATAAAGAAATTGTATTTTTTGTAAAAGATGATGGCGTTGGATTTAATATGTTATATTCAAAAAAACTATTTGGAGTATTTCAACGCCTCCATTCAACTGAAGAATTTGAAGGAACCGGAATCGGTCTGGCAAATGTACAGCGTATTGTATCAAAACACGGGGGCCGAACCTGGGCCAAAGCTGAACCTAATAAAGGTGCAACATTTTATTTCTCATTCCCAATTGAAAAAACGGAGAATATATGATAGATCTTAAAACAATTTTGTTAGCTGAAGATAATCCAAATGATATTGAGTTGACACTTGAAGCAATGACGGATAATAATTTGGCAAATCATGTGGATGTGGTTAAAGACGGTGTTGAAGCAATTGAATATTTGCGAAGAGAGGGTAAATATAAAGACAGGAAAGATGGAAATCCTGCTTTTGTATTGCTTGATATAAAAATGCCCCGTATGGATGGAATTGAAGTTTTACGTATTATTCGAAGTGATCCGAAATTAAAAACACTTCCGGTAGTTATTTTAACCTCATCACGCGAAGAACAAGATTTGATTAATAGTTATAATCTTGGTGTTAATGCATACGTTGTTAAACCGGTTAATTTTCATGAATTTATTTCAGCTGTTAAACAAATAGGTGTCTTTTGGGCAGTGCTTAATGAAATACCGCCGGAAGGAGTATTCTAAAATGGATGAAAAAATAAAAATTGGAACTTCGCTTAATTTATTATCACTTGAAGATTCAATTCTTGATTTTGAAATAATATGCGAACAATTAATAAATGCGGGATATGATTTAAATATTATCCGTGTTGAAAAAGAAAACGAATTTGAAAAATCCTTGCTCAACAATAAGTTTGATGCAATATTGGTTGATTTTAATTTGCCCGGATTTGACGCTTTTGGCGCATTAAAATTATGCAATAATATTTGTCCGGAAATTCCGTTTATTTGTGTTTCCGGTTCAATAGGAGAAGAAATAGCAATAGAGTTATTAAAAGCAGGTGCTGTTGATTATGTTCTAAAAGACAGACTTGAACGGCTTCCTTTTGCTATTAAACGAGCCCTTGATGAGGCCAAGGAGAAAGAAACAAGAAGACTTACGGAAATTGCATTAAGAGAGAGTGAAAAAAATTACAAAACCCTAGCGGATTCAGGACTGGCATTAATATGGACCTCGGATATTAATAAACTATGTACTTATTTTAACCGGGTTTGGCTTGATTTTACCGGGCGAAAACTTGAACAGGAATTAGGTAATGGCTGGGCTGAAGGGGTTCACCCTAAGGATTTTGATCGTTGTTTAGATATTTATATTACTGCCTTTGATAAACGTGAAAAATTTAGTATGGAATACCGTCTTAAACGATATGATGGTGTATATAGATGGATAATGGATGCAGGTTGTCCGCGATATGATATTAATGGCCAATTTATAGGTTACATTGGGCATTGTATGGATATTTCGGAACGTAAGCAGGCACAAGAGGAATTGTTGATTAAAATGGATGAACTGCAAAGGTTTTATAATCTGACAGTTGGCCGTGAACTTACTATGATAGAATTAAAAAAAGAGGTTAATGAACTTTTAGAAAGACATGGGGAGAAAAAAAAGTACAAAATTATTGAATAAAAAACAAAGCTGCCATTTATAGCAGCCATAATTTTTATATAGAGATTAACCCTTAACTGCCAAGTCGGTATAACATACTATTTGTAAATGCATACTTTATTAACTTAAATTGTTAAACAATTGTTTTTTATCATATATACTTGTCTGTTTGATATCCGGTCATCAATTTAATTTGTTGAAGTTTACTTGTTGATATTTTTTTATTAAAAACTTATTTGTTACGTCAAAAAAAAGAGTATAAATTTAATGATTGTATTAAGTTCGTTTTGATAATTTTGGGTACATATTAATTGGCTGATATATAAATGCAAATATATTTATTGTATAATTTAGAAAAAATTATTTATATTTTAAATTCCGATAAACTAAATGTGTAAATATTAATTTGAGTAAATAATGCTGAGTGAGGATTACTTAAAAAGGGGCATAAAACTGCTTTTGGAAAATGATTTTGTGGGGGCAGTGATAGCTTGTTCCGAAGCTATTGAACTTGATCCGCATAGATCCGAACCTTATCATTGCAGGGGTGCAGCCAAATTTAATTTAAAAGAATATGATGCTGCGATGAAAGATTTTGATAAAGCAATTGAAATTGATCCTTATTATGAGGAAGCATATTATTACAGAGGGAATACCAAATATAATCTAAAAAATTATATGGATGCAATTAGGGATTATGATAAAGTAATTGAACTTAATCCGCGTAATGCAAAAGCATTTTGTAACCGTGGTTTAGCAAAAAATCATTTAAAAGATAAAGAAGGTGCTGTTGACGATTTGGAACAAGCAGGCAAATTTGGGCTTAGCGGTGCATTTGATTTGTTAAAAAAGATAATGTAAAATTTGGCATAAAAAATGGCTCTTATTTTATATAAGAACCATTTTGGAATATTAAACTAATGAATAATGTTACAGGGTGTGTAACCTTGTCGTTTTTATTCTATTGATCCTATATCTGTCTGATCGCCATCACTTTCAAAATATAATTCCATTTTTTCTCCGGCTATTTTAACATCGGCCTCATAAAATGTATCACCGCTTTTACCAACTAGTTGTGCGGCTTCGGAAATTTTACAACCGCCATAATTTGTTTTAATAAAAGAAACAATATTACTTGGAACTTTTGAAACAGCAATAGTAGTTTTTGTCATTTTATATTCGCCATCTTCGTTAAATACTGCGGTAACACTTTTACCTTTTAGCTTAAATTTGGCTAAATATAAAGCACTGTTAACTTCAGTTTCAGCAACTTTAACCCATTTAACACCGGTTGCTTTTGGAAATAATTGTGCAAATGAATCTTTTGCTTCCTGTGGAATGTTAGCCTGTTGAGCATAAGCAGTAAAGGAAACAAATAAAATGAATATGAATAAGTATTTTGACAGCAATTTGAACCTCTTTTTTGTTAATTAAGATGATTTTTTACAATTCAAATATAATAAATAAATTTATAGAGATTTTAATAAATAAAGGGAAATTAGTTATTTGTTTTGGATGTTTTTGGTTAGAATAGTTTGTTGAATTTAACAATAAAAAATATTTATAAAAATTAGTTTTAAACAGAAACTTAAAAGATTTAATTTTGACATATTTTTGTAACAAATTTATTTATATCTTTGGAATATAAAAATACAAGTTTCTCGAATTTAAAAAATTTATAGTGAATTAAATATGATTGAAGAATATGTAAAACAAGCAATAAATAAGCATTTTAATAAGGATTATATAGGAGCCGTCATTGATTTTTCCAAAGCAATTGAGCTTTCTCCTAAGGATTTTGAACTTTATCATCTTAGAGGTGTATCGAAATATTATTTAGAAGAATTTGATTTAGCGATAATCGATTTTGATAAATCTATTGAATTAGATCCGGATTATGATGAAGCGTATTATTATAGAGGAAATATTAACTATAAATTAAAAAATTACCAAAGTGCAATAAAGGATTATGATAAAGTATTAGAAATTGATCCTGAGAATGCAAAAGTTTTTTTTATTAGAGGTCTGGCTAAAAGTTTTTTAATGGATTTAGATGGTGCTAAACTTGATTTTAAAAGTGCAGCTGCTTTGGGCTTACCCGAAGCAATTAAGATATTAAATAATAAATAAAGTAATTTTGAGTTATTTTGTTGAGAAGAAAAATAATAAATTAAAAAAATAAAAGAGAATAATTATATGAATAAAGCAGATTTTGATAATGGTGTTAATAATTACTTTGCCGGTGATTATAAAGAAGCACTAAAAGATTTAAATAAAGCTGTAACACAAAACCCAAAAGACCCCGAAGGGTATTTTTACAGGGGACTTGTAAAAGCCGAGTTAGAGGATTATAAAAACGCAATAGTTGATTATAATAAAGCAATTGAACTTAATCCAAAGGATGCCGAGTTTTATTGCGAAAGAGGTGAAGCAAAAGGTGAATTAGATGATATAACAGGCTCAATTGAGGATTTTAGTACTGCAATTTCCATGGATCCCGATTATGAACTTGCATATTTTGACAGATCTTTGGCTAAACATTTATTAGCCGATTATGCCGGTGCAATAGAAGATATGACCATTGTATTAAAACTTCACCCCGATTATGATGAAGCTTATTTTGTACGCGGTTTTTCTAAACATGAGTCGGAAGATTTAATTGGTGCAGCCGAAGACTATACAAAAGCCATTGAAATAAATAATTTTTATTCGGATGCTTATCATAAACGCGGAGTATTAAAAGCTGAAATGAAAGATTATGAAGGTGCATTAGCCGATTATAATCAAGCTATTGAATGTGAAATTGAAGAAGATAATGCCGAATTGTATTACCATAGAGGAATGGGACATCAAGCGATGCAAAATTTTGAAGAAGCGATTGAAGATTTTACAGGTGCTTTGGAAATTGATAGTGAAATGGGAGACTCATATTTCTTTAGAGGTTTATGTAATATGCACCTTGGTAATTTAAAAGGTGCGTTGGCCGATCTAAAAAAAGCTAAAAAAATGGGTATTCCCGAAGCAGATGATTTTATTAAGGAATTAAGCAGATAATTGTTTCTGTAATGGAATAGGGGAAAGATAATTGGAAAAATCAAATTTTGAAAATGGAGTTGATGATTATAAAAATGCTAACTACCAAAAAGCATTAATAGAATTTTTTGTAGCAGTTATTGAGGATCCAAATAATGCGGAAGCATATTATTTTAGAGGACTGGTTCAAAACCAATTAAAATCTTTTGAGGATGCAATAGATGATTTTGATAAAGCTATTTACCTTAAACCCGATTATGCGGAAGCATATTATAATAGAGGGGTTGCAAAAAACGACTTAATGTTATTTGAAGAGTCAATTGAGGATTATGATAAGGCATTAGACTTTGGTTTAAGAAATGAACGAGTTTATTTTGATAGAGGTATCGCCCTTCAGATGTTAGATAATTATGAAGAAGCAGTTGTCGATTTGGATGAAGTTATTGTCATTAATCCATCAAATAGGGATGCATACAGTTTCCGCGGATTTTTAAAACGTGAGTTAGAAGACTATAAAGGTGCATTGGATGATTATAATAAAGCTATAAATCTTGATAATACCAATAGTGATGATTATAAAGAACGTGGATTAGTTAAATACAGTTTAAATGATTACGAAGGTGCTTTAGCAGATATTAATATTGCAATTGTTATGGATTCAGGTTGTGAAACTGCCGTAGAGTATTTTTACAAAGGGATGATTGAACAAGCTATGCGTAATTATAACCAAGCAATTGATGATTTTTGTAAAACTTTAACAATTGACACCGCTTTTGATGATGCTTACTTTTTGAGGGGAATATGTTATATGGAACTGGATGATGTAAAAAATGCACTAATTGACCTTAAAAAAGCTCAAAAGATGGGTTTCCCCGAAGCTTTTGATTTGGTTGAAGAGTTAAATAAAAAAATAAAAGATATAAAATGAATAACAATATATACGGATTAATCTTAAATAATGTTCTGAATAGGGACCCTAATTATAGTCCTAAACAAGCAATTGCAGAATTTGATAAAATGATAATTGAAAACCCCAATGATACAATGGCATATTGTTATAGAGGAATTGTGAAACTAATGATAGGAAATTATAAAAATGCCATAAAGGATTTTAATAAAACTCTTGAATTAGACCCAAAGTATAAAAAAGCTTATCTCTTTAGAGGGCGGACAAAACGTGAATTAAATGATTTTAATAGTTCGCTTGATGATTTTGATATGGCAATTAAATTGGACTCGGACTATTTTGAAGCCTATCAAGAAAGAGGCATGGTAAAATTTGAACAAGAAGATTTTAAAGAGGCAATTAATGATTTTAATGTGTCGCTAAAGATAAATCCCTCTCTTGTACAAACATATTTTTATCGTGGGTACTCTAAATACCAATTAACTGATTTAATGGGTGCAGCTGATGATTTTTCTAAAGCTATTGAAATTGATAATAAGTTTTCAGATGCTTATCATAGGCGAGGTAATGTAAAAGCAGATCTTGATGATTATACAGGTGCATTAATAGACTTAAATTTAGCATTTGAGTATAATACCGATGTTGATAATTTTGCGCTATATGTTGATAGAGGGATGGTTTATCACGCTTTATACAAATTTAATGAAGCAATTGCGGATTTAAATAAAGCCTTAAAAATAAATTCCGGATTAAAAGATGCATACTTTTTGAGAGGAATATGTTATATAGAATTGGATGATATAAAAAAAGCATTAATTGACCTTAAAAAAGCTAAAAAAATGGGTGTTGTTGAAGCAGGTGATTTTATTAAGGAATTAAGCAGATAGAATAATATAGTGAGTATTAACATGGAAAATGGTGACTTAAAAGAACAGATTAAATATTTTGAAGAATGCATTTCTAAGTCTCCGGATGATGCGGAAGCTTTTTATGGCTTGGGGTTAGCTAAACATCTATTAAAAGATTATAAAAATGCAATAGATAGTTTTAATATAGCAATTGAATTAGATCCGTACGACGAAAAATTTTATTTGGGCAGAGGTTTGGTCAAATTTGATTTGATGAATTATTACGAGGCTATAGAAGATTTTACTTATGCAATTAATGTAGATGTTAATTGCGGCGAAGCGTATTATAATAGAGGTGCTTCAAAACGCTTAATAGGTGATATGGAGGGATCTGTTGAAGATTTTTGTGAAGCTATTAGAATAGACCCCAATAATGCAAAAGTTTATTTTATGTGTGGTATTTCAAGGCATCATTTGAAGGACTTAATAGGTGCTATTACAGATTATAATAGAGCTATTGAAATTGATAATAAGTTTACAGAGGCATATCATAGACGGAGTAACATTAAAACAGATTTTAATGATTATGAAAGTGCCTTAAATGACCTAAATTTAGCATTGGAGTTTAATACAGATGTTACTGATTATGCGTTATATGTTGACAGAGGAGTGGTTAACCAAAATTTACGCAATTATAATGAAGCAATAGCAGACTTTAATAAAGCCTTAGCAATAGATTTAAAGTTAAAAGACGTATACCTTTTTAGAGGATTATGTTATATGGAATTGGGTAATAAAAATAATGCATTAATTGACCTTAAAAGAGCTAAAAAAATGGGTGTTGTTGAGGCTGGTGATTTTATTAAGGAATTAAATATTAAATAAAATCCTAATTTAACCAGTATACAAAATTAATTTGATTAAAGCCGGGCAGCATTTCTAATCTGCTTGGCTGATAATTAGGGTTTTCACGTTTCTTTTCTTGGGTTACTGTATGCAAACCGCCAGAAATGCCGACTAAAGCACCAAAAAATACATCACTCAAATAATGCTGATTATTTAAAACTCTTGCGTAAGCAGTTAACGATGCCAATCCGTAAAAAGCTATTCTGGAATAATATGTGTCAAAATACTCTGCAAGTACAGTTGAAAATGCAAAAGCAACCGCTGTATGCCCGCTTGGAAAAGATTGAAACTCGTTGTTAGTTGTAAATAAGTGAAAATCCCATTGGCCTTTTTCGTAATAGGGCCTTGTTCTTTCCACTAACATTCTAAGCCCCATTTCCGTAATGCCCGAATATGATAAACTTTGGAACAACATCCGGCCGACTTTTCTAATTTCATTTTGACGTGTAAATAAACCAACCGCATAAGTTGATAAAGCCGTAATATTGGCATAAGTTACAATTCCATAGGTTGTGGGTACATCCCAAAAATCGTGATTAAGAGTTAACGATGTAGGTCTACCGACTTTATCTTTAACCCACTCGTCCGCATGCATAAAAGAATAAGTTACAGCTGTTGCACCGGCAAAAATTAACCAGTCTTTTGTATCGGCCCTAAAAGGATAAGTAAAATAAGACGCACCATCAACTAAAAAGATAGTGCCGTCATTAATAAAATCTTTTGTTATTGATGTATGTAAAGAATCTGTTTGAGCATTTATTGTACTTGTGCCGCAAACAAAAATAAAAATAATATATAAATACTTAAAAACGTTCATTAATTCGGTTTTTTGCTTGTTTCGCGCTGTACTGTTTTAACAGGATCATTAGAAGCCTGGTTCATTAAAAAGTCATGAAGACAAAGAGTTTCTTCATTAAATACCGGGTGATTAAATACATATTTACCCGTTGGTAATAAAACACGTGCTTTAACATTATCTTTTAATGATTTTAATAATATTCTGTTAATAATAGTTTGTTTAAAATCCGGGTTAGTAATAGGGAACAGAACTTCAACACGCCTATCAAGGTTGCGAGGCATTAAATCGGCACTGCCTGAATAAATATCTTCCTGGCCATTATTATAAAAATAAAATAATCGGCTATGTTCCAAAAATCTACCCACAATGCTTATAACACGTATATTTTCGCTTAAACCTGGTACTTGAGGAACTAAACAGCAGATACCCCTGATAATTAAATCAACCTTAACCCCGCGTTGTGATGCTGCATATAAAGCAGCTATAAAAGAAGGATCCACAAGGGAATTCATTTTCATTATAATATGACCCCTGCCCCCTTTATTAACATTATAAATTTCCCTTTCAATTAATTGCATTATGTTGGTGCGAATATTTAAAGGGGCAACAAATAGTTTTCTAAATTCCTGTTGGGCGGAATATCCGGTCAAATAATTAAAAACTTCCGAAACATCGGAACATATATCCGGATCGCATGTAAATAATCCGATATCAGTATAAATTTTTGCGGTTGAAGGATTGTAGTTGCCGCTGCCAAGGTGTACATATCTTTGTACGCCATCCTGTTCGCGGCGGACAACAAGTGTCATTTTAGAATGTGTTTTTAGTCCAACTAATCCATAAACAACATGTACGCCGGCTTTTTCAAGTTCTTTAGCCCAAAATATATTGTTTTCCTCATCAAAACGGGCTTTTAATTCAACTAATACCGCAACTTGTTTTTTCCTTTCGGCGGCTTCAATTAAAGCCCTTACAACCGGAGAATTTGTACCCACACGATATAAAGTTTGTTTAATAGCCAATACGTCAGGATCTTTAGACGCGGTTTTTATAAAATCTACAACCGGAGAAAATGAATCGTAAGGGTGATGAAAAAATACATCTCTATTTTTAATTATTGTAAAAATATTTTCGTCTTCAAATTCTTTTGTAATCATTGGATGGAATGCTTTTTCTTTAAGATGAAACATCGGTAAATCGTAAAGACTCATAACATCACTTAACCCAAGAACACCGTCAATTACATGTACTTCTTTATCCGTAATTTGCAGATTTTCGGTTAATGTATCAATCATAAAACCGGGCATGTCTTTTTCAACTTCCAAACGTACAACGGAACCAAATTTACGCTGTTTTATATTTTCTTCAATAACTTCCAATAAATCGTCTGCTTCATCTTCCTGAATTTCCAAATCGGTATCGCGGATAATTCTAAACCTATGAGCCTGTAAAACTTCGTAACCGGGAAATAAAGTGTTTAAATTATCCTTTATCAGTTCGCCAATCCACATAAATTTTGCGCATGCAGCTGTTTTGCACATGCTTTTTGTTTTTACAATATTATCCAAATTTAATATACGAGTAATTAAGCTAGGTATTTTAACACGGGCAAAATGTTTTTCGCCATTTTTGTTTTGTACTAAAATAGCGTAACTGATACTTAAATTAGAAATATACGGAAATGGTCTTCCCGGGTCAAAAGCCAAAGGAGTTAAAATGGGGTAAATTTCTTTATAAAAATATTTATTAAGCTGTTCTCTTTCTTCAACATTTAGATCTTTAATTGATAAAAATATAATGTTGTTTTTTTTAAGTTCAGGTATTAAAACACAATTCCAATATGTGTAAACTTTGTTTACCATATCCTTAACGGTTTTTTCAATCATATTAAGGGTATCTATTGGTGTTAAACCGTCAATAGCCGGTTCAATAATATTAGCCGAAATTTGTTCTTTTAATCCGGAAACACGAATCATATAAAACTCGTCCAGATTTGAAAAGAAAATGGAAATAAATTTCACCTTATCCAGCAAAGGAAGTTTTGGATTAAAAGCTTCTTCCATTACTTTACGGTTAAATTCAATCCAACTTAAATCTCTGTTAAAAAAGTTTTCGTGTTTATAATAGTGCTGCAAAAATTTTTTAGTAAATAACATAAAAACCTGACAAATAATAGTGTTTTAAAATTTTTTGGCTGAAGAATATTTATCCAGATCGTAATGGATAATACTTTCAGGAATAGCAATTCTGCGAATTTTAACCTTAGCAAGGGATAAAAATTCTTCTGCTTGTGTATTATGATAATCAGAAAACACAACAATTTCCGTAATGCCGGCTGCGATAAGAGCTTTTGCGCAGTTAGTACATGGCATGTTTGTAATATAAGCTGCTGCTCCTTTTGTGCTTACGCCATGAATTGAACATTGTAAAAGAGCGTTCATCTCGGCATGTATTGTGCGTATGCAGTGGTTATCAACAACATAACAACCAATATCTTCACAATGTCCGTCACCCGGTATTGAGCCGTTATATCCGGTTGATAAAATTCTTTTTTCACGAACCAAAACACAACCACAGTGCATACGCGGGCATGTTGCACGTTCCGAAACCAACATTGCTAACTTTAAAAAATACTCATCCCACGAAGGCCGATGTTTGTTTTCCATATATATTCTCGTAAAATAATTTTAAACTTTCAATTTAATAAAATTTATAGATTAAAAAAATGAAATATAATGAAAAATAAAAAAAACGGGGGAATTTGATAACAGATATAAGATGTGAGAGATAAAAAAGTTAAACGGCAGGGCAGTAAAAAGAGGATCCTGCCGTACTAACCTATTAGGGGGAACTTTAGTTAAAATTTAAGCCGTATCTAAAACCGATACTGCTGCTGATTCCTGTAAAATTGTAACCATCGTTATAAAAACCAAAATCGACATTTAAGTTTATGTTTTGGATTAACGAATAATCAACGCCTACTCCAATTCGTCCGTTAAAAAAGTTTTTTGTTTCGGAGGAAACGGAGGCAATTTCAGTATTTCTGTTTGTAAATACAAATCCAGCCGATAGATATGGGTGAAAATTATCAACAGAAAACGGTAATAAATAAGCGGAAAAATGCGCACGAAAATCTTTTTGAGTACCTAAAGAATTTTCTAAATCGGATTTGGAAAATTCGGTTGTTAAAGCGGTAATTATATTTTTACTTACTTGATAGCCAATAACAATACCGTAAGCATAAGGATCTTTTGCATCTGTTAATTTATTATTGTTATCTGTATTATCAAAATATGACCCAACAAAACCAACCGAAAGATTTTTTGTTTGAGCATTGGAATATTGAACAAATATTATTGTAATAAGTAATGATAAAAATATTTTAGATTTCATATAAACCTCGTTTATTTTTAATTAATTATAGTGTTTTGTTTATGTGGTTTAAAAAGAAAATTCATTCTATAATAAGCGGCAAAAAATCCAATTACAACAAAAATTACAAGATGGATTATCTCGGGTAATATTTCGTTAAAATTAGCCCCCATTTGGGTAAGCCGTATTTGGGCTGTTAAATAAGGTGTACTTGGCAATAAATTACCAATTATATTCATAGGCTCCAAAAATGCGCTGGAAGGGTAGCTATAACCCGATATTAAAAGAAATGGAATGGAGGTAAAAGCAAAAACTTGCAGCGATAATATTTTCCTTTTAAAGAAGGATGCAATAAATACCGACATAAAAATTATTGCTAACAGATACAACAATGTTAAAAATATTAAAAGCGGAATACTTCCAATTAAATTTATTGCAAAAAGATTAAAATTAACAATGTAAAAAAATGTTGCATAAGCGCAGAATAAAATAAAATAAAATGAAATTTTACCAATTAATGCGGCAAAAGTATTATTGTTTGAAACCGCATATAGTTGATGTAAAATATTATACTCTCTTTCTTTTGCAATACTTTCGGCAAGTCCTATTAATAAAGTTTGATGAAGTATTAAGGCCAATAAACCGGGCAGCATAAAATCGCCATAACTTTCGGTTGTATTATAAAGCGGCCGCATATCTAACTGCACAGGTTCGCTTAATTGCTTCGATTGTTCATAACTATATCCCTGTGTGCGATAATAGTTTTTACGGTATTCAACTGCTTTAGCTCCAATAACTTCGTTAATGGCTTTGTTTATATCGTTTGAAACAAGGAATCGTGTTGTGTTAAGATAAACCTTAATTTTAGTCCCCTTAATCTGCTTCAAATCGTTTTCAAATCCTTTATCTATTACAATAAATCCTTGAATTTTATTTCTTTCTAATAATTCTTTAGCTTCTTCATAACTTGGAAGATGCTGAACAATATCAATCATTTGATGAACGTTTAGATCGGAGCTAAGTTTTTGCGAAGTAATAGTATTGTCGTAATCTACTATTGCTACGGGTAATTTATTTTCTACTTTATTTATATAAACAGTGGAATAAAAAAACGCGTAAAATAATGGGGCAAATAACAATACCGATTTAATATTAACATCACTGGTTATTATTTTTATTTCTCTTCTTAAAACGGCAAATATGCCTTTTACTTGTTCCATAACTTAAGCCGCCGTTTTTGTTAATAAAAATTTATTAATATGTTTTTTTAACGAAATAAATATTACTATAAGCGATACAATACTAAATACTGAAAGTATTAATAAATAATTGGTGATATACGAAAATGGAGTTCCCATTTGGTAAATCATTAAAAAGGCATATAAAAAATGTGTAAAGGGGATAATATTAGCAAAAATGTTATGTAATAACGGCATACTTGGCAATGGGAAAGTAAACCCGCTGAATAAAAATGCCGGAGTGTTTAACATTAATGATAATTCGGTCGCAAATAATTGATCGTGGAATAAACATGAAATCATAAAAGCAGGGAAAAAAGATGCCATAATAAAAAACAAAAACAATACCAACAATCCAATTGTTGAACCGGCAATGTGAATATTAAAAATGGGGAATATTACGCCAATAATAGCAATTGCCGTTATCATGTGAAACATTATATGCGGTAATGATTTGCCTAATACAATAACATAAACCTTTTTATTGGACAGTTCAACAAGTTCGTGAAATGTTTTGTGAACAAATTCGGAGCTGATAATTAACACACCGCTTAACATTATTACCATTTGAAAAATACATGTCAGCAAACCGGGTACAAGGTAACTTAAATAACTGTATTGGGCATTGTATAATGATTTTGTTTCAATTTTAATTGGGTTTACAATATTATATGCTTTATCGGGATGCATACTTTTTGACTTTAATTTTTTAAGTAAAACGCCGCCCGATACGGTTTTAACAATTGTTGAAGCATCTTTTAATATTAAATTACCAACTACTAAATTTGCAGTGTTTTTAAAAACTGTAATTGCAACAGGTTTGCCAAGTTTTATATCGGTTTCCATATTATATGGGTAATAAATTGCTCCCTGTATTTTACCGCTTCTAATACCTGTTTTTATTTCTTCAATATCATTATAATATCCTTTTACTTTTAAATATGAAGAAGATTCGATATAACGGGTAACAAGTTTAGAAGTGTTGGAGTTGTCTAAATCCAATATGCCTATGGGTAAATCGCGTGCAATTTCGTTTTTATATATTAAAGCAAAAAACATGAATATAAAAATAGGCAGTATTATGGACAATAAAAACAGAGTTTTCCTGTCTATTATTCTGTAAAATTCACGTAATGCTATTTTTAATATGGGTGATTTAAATTTCATTTTATATAATTATTTTTTAGGAATTGATAAACAAACTGTCATGCCGGGTCTAAAATCGGTAATATTTTCTTTGCATTTTAAATGAATTTCAAATGTTTTAAGGTCAAAGTCACCTTTTTGATTTGTTGGTCTCCATGTTGCAAAGTCGGCCATTGATGCAATGTAAGTAACTTCAAATTCTGCTTCTTTATTATCCAATGCGGGAATAGTACCTTTAAATGTTTTTCCTTTTTTGAAAGCGCCTAATTTATCTTCACGTACTTGTATTAAAACATACGATTCGTTTGGAATAATAATTGTAAATAAAGGATAACCGCTTGCAATTACTTCACCCGGATCGGTAATTCTATTGGAAACTTCACCGTCAACGGGAGCTTTTAATTTAAGTTCCTGATGATAAGCCATAACCTCGTTATATCCGTTTTCGGCCTGGTGGAAAAGAGCTTCAACAGCATCAATTTCTTCGTAACGGGCACCTTTCATTACCATATCGTATTTAGCTTTGGCTGCGTCCATTTGTTCTTTGGCGGAATTAAATTTAAACTCCATTCCGTCATTTTCCTGAGATGAAATTACACCGTCTTTATATAAAGCCTGGTATCTTTTCCATGTTTTTTCAGCATAATCGTATTGTTCTTTAGCTTGATTGTACATTTTTTCGACTTGGGTTTTTTCTTCGCTGCGGGCACCGTTTTGAACCATTTCCATTTTGCTTCGTGCGGCTTCCATCATACCTTTTGCCTGTTCAACTTTGGCGTCTAACTCTTTACTTTCAAGAGTAGCTAAAATGTCGCCTTTGTGAACATAATTTCCTTTATCAAAGTATACGGAATCTATTCGGCCCGGGATTTTTGAAGCAACATCAATTTCGGTTGTTTCAATTATTCCGGTAATTATTGTTTCTTTATTTTCTACTGTACCGGTTATTAGGTATATTAAAGCTGCAATTAAAATTATTGCCGGCAAAGAAAGAATAATATAGCTTCTTTTGATTTTCATTTTTTTAGTTCTCCCGATTTTCCCAAATGTCTAAAACATTTAATGGATTTCCTGTTGCTAAATTTAATTCTGTTAATGATTTATAATATTGATTAATAGATACTAATTTATCTATTTCTACTTTTTCCAACGATAAGCGGGCATCAATTACTTCTAATGAAGTTCCCATTCCCGTATTAAACCTTTTTTCGTTCATCCTTAAGTTTTCAACTGCCAAATTGTAGGAAGCTTCCAGTTTTTGATATTTTGTTTTACTGTTTTCAACGTCTTTATAAGTTTTATTAACCCATAAATTAACTTGTTTTTTGGCCGAGGCCTCAATAAAATTTACTTCGTTTTCCAAATGTATTGCCGATTCAAGTTTAGTATAGTCTTTAAACCCGTTAAAAATATTAAACTTTAATTGAACACCAATTGCCCAGCGTGGTTCTAAACTGGAAAGATATTGAGGATATAATTCGTATTTTCCAAAAGCCGCAATTTGAGGTAAAAAGTTCGAGCGTTCGGCTTTAAATTTTTGATTAGAAGCTATTTTTTTCTGTTCAATTATTTGCAGCAGCGGTTGATTACCTTCGGCATTGTTTAACGAAGCTGCTAATTCAATATTGCTGCTTTTAAAAACAAGCGAATCGGTTAATATTACATTACTATCATCGTTAAGACCAAGGCTGTTTTTTAATGCAAGCATAGCCAAATCAAGATTATTCAAATCATCGGAAAGATTTCGTTCTGCTTCCGATACTGCTACTTTTGCACGTAATAAATGATAGTTGGCAATTAATCCTTCATCAAATAGTTTTTGTGCGTCTTTTTGGTGATTTTGCATACCGGCTAATACATTTTGGCGGGTTTGAACAACATCTTTAACTAAAAGATAGTTAAAATAATTAACCATTACTTCGGCAATTATTTCGTTTTTTGTTTTCTGTAATTCAATTTGGGCAGCTGTTTTTTCGGCTGAGGCAAAATCTTTTGCGGCTAATAATTTACCGCCTAAAAACAACGGTTGTACACCAACAAAAGAAGCCGAATAATAATTTTGTTTCTTAAATGTCTGAACAAATTGAGGTAACATCCCATCAAGTTTTGCTGAATATTGACCGAATAATCCGGCGCGCTGCTGGGCAGTAAGCTGAGTTTGGGTGTTTAATATACTATAAATGTTGGCCAATTCAACTTGGGTTCCTGCCTGCAATTGGATCATTCCGTCACGAATAGAGTTGAGGTCTATCTGCATTTCTTTATTTAAATGTGTAAAACTTCCTTCCAAACTTATACTTGGTAAAAAGTTGCCCCATGATGTTTTTTCGTCATATTCTTTTTGTTTTAGTTTCTCTTCGTATTGCTTTATTTTGTCGTTATTAGCTAAAGCAATATCAATTGCGTTTTTTAGATTTAACTGCTGCGCATTAATAGAAACAAAACTTGATGCGGTTAAAAGGATGAAGAATATTTTAGTTAGTACTTTCATTTATTGCTCCTAACAAGAAATAATGAATCGTTATTCATTAATAGGCAAAAAAAACCTACTTGTGAACGATTATTCCGTTTTTTGTAAAATATTTAATGCTTTGTCTAATTTTATTTAATGGAAACTCTTTTTGGTTTAGTGCCCAGTTATTTAAAATGTTACGAACGGCACCAAAAATGTAAAATCTAAATACATATAAATCTATGTTTTTACTAAATACACCTTCTTTAATTCCTTCCTGTATAACTTCAGTAGCCAGATCTAAAAATTTTTCGTAATAATCGGTAAAATGGGTTAGCGCAGTGCGTTGTACGTGCTGCTGTTCGTTAACAATAACTAATGCCATAGCGGGATTTTGTGTAAAAACGTCTAAAATTAAATCAATCATCGAATCCAATTTTTCGGTAGCCGGAATTGACGGATTTGAAGTTAATTTAAATAATTCGTTGTATAAATTTGCCCAAATATCATTAAATATCCGGTTTAATATTTCTTCTTTGCTTTTGTAATAAACATAAACGCTTCCGGTAGCAACACCTGCTAATTCGGCAATTTTAGATATTTTTGATTTGTGGTAACCTGTTTCGGCAAACACTTTTATTGCTGCTTCAAGTATGTCTTTATCTTTATTTCCTTCTTTAGTACGCATTACTTAAACTCGTATAAATGAATAATGATTCAAAAATGATATGTAAAAGTAATAAGACGCCGAATCATTGTCAAGGCTAAAAAATAATTTTTAATTTTTAATTCTCAATTTTTAATTAAAAGGAAAACAAAGTAAAATAAGGAACACAGATTACGCGGATGAGCGCAGAAATTAAGTAAATTCCAAAAAGCTGCGTCATTAGTGTTCTATGATATTTTGTTCTAGTAGGTGATATATTCTTAACACTGCATTTGCTTTTAATTGTAGAACAAGCTTCAGCTCGTTTTGATGGAATTAATTAAGCGAGATAAATCTCGCTCTACAATTAAAATAACATGGGTGTAAAGTGAAAGGGAGTTATTAATACAAGTTTAATTAAATTATAAAAATATTCTATGTAAATCCCTAAAATCTGTGTTATCAGCGTTCTGTCACTTATATAAAATTATTAAAATTGTGTTTAAAACAAAAAAGGCTGCTAAAATTAGCAGCCTTTTTGAATAAATAATAACTATTCCTGAGGATTATAAGTCAATTCAATTTTTACATGAAAATCAGCACCGCTGAATAAAGTATATTTAACTTCGCCAATAGTGCATTTATAATCTTCACCAACCAAATCGGTAACAACTTTTGCAATACCGCTTTCAAGATCGGATACGCTTAATGATTTTAATTTGTTTTTTAACAATTTATCAACATCAATTGTTTTTTCGTTTCCGGCAGCCATAATATCTCCTAAATTTATCTTTTTTTATTAGACGTATATCAATTAATAAAGTTTCATTAACTACGAATAAGTTTTAATAATTCTTCTGTTTTTGCTAACATCAATTTTTCATCGGCTTTTGATTCAACATTCAAGCGGATTAAAGGTTCGGTGTTGCTTGTTCTAACGTTAAAACGCCATGTATCATATTCAACACTTATACCGTCAACTTCACTTAAAATGCCATCGTTATATATAGCTTTAATTAAATCAAGTTTTTCAGCCGCATTTGTTACAGTCGAGTTAATTTCGCCCGAACAAGGATAAGCGGTAATCATTGCGTTTACTAAATCGTACAACGATTTATTTTCAACACTCATTAATTGTAAAATTAATAAAAATGGAATTAAACCGCTATCGGAATAATAATTATCGCGGAAATAATGATGTGCTGACATTTCGCCGCCGTAAATTGAATTTACCTGACGCATTTTTTGCTTAATAAATGCGTGACCGCTTTTGGATTCAACTGCAATACCTTTAGCTTTTGCCACTTCGTCAATAGTATTCCAAATTAAACGGGGATCGTGTACAATTTTTTCACCCGGGTAAGATTTTAAAATAGATTTTGCAAGGAGACCTACTATATAATAACCTTCAATAAAATTGCCTTTTTCGTCAAAAAAGAAACATCTGTCGTAATCACCGTCCCAAGCTACGCCAAGATCGGCTTTGTTTTCCATAATAGCATCAATTGTGGGCTGTCTGTTTTCGGGCAATAAAGGATTTGGAACACCATTTGGGAAATTAGAATCGGGTTCAGGAAAAACTTTTATCATCTCTATAGGTAAAAATGGTTCAAGTGCGTCCAAAGCAGGACCAACACAGCCGTTTCCGGCATTAACAACAACTTTTAAAGGTTTTATTAAATTTTTATCGTAAAAAGTGTTAACTCTTTCAATAAATACCTTCATAATATCTATAGTAGTAACAGTTCCCTTTGTTTCTTTAACTTCGCATAAATCATTATTTAATATCATTTTTTCAATTTCGGCTAAACCACTTTCGTAACCCATTGGTACGGAACCTTTTTTTACAAACTTTAATCCGTTATATTCGGGTGGATTATGGCTTGCGGTAATCATAACACCACAATCTGCATCCAAATGAGGAGTGCCAAAATAAATCATTTCGGTGCCGCACAAACCTAAATCGTAAACATTAACACCACAATCGGTAAAACCTTTTGTTAATGCTTCTGCTAATTCGGGTGAAGATTTGCGAACATCTCGACCAATTACGGCAGTTTTTACTTCCATATATTTAGGAATTGCCCTGCCGATTTTATATGCAAGATCCGCGTTTAATTCACCGGGAACCTTACCGCGAATGTCGTAAGCTTTAAATCCGGGTATTTTATCCATTTTATATCTCCATTATTTAAATAATTTTCAAATTTATAGTGCAAATTTACATAAGTTATTTTTTTTTGCATAGGATATTTAAAAATAGTGAATTATTTTACAAACAAAAAATTAAAGAGGTATATATAATCTTAAAATCTACAACAAATAAAAAATTTGCACGCTGTAATAATTCAAAATGTAATTTTGTATTCGAGTTTGAACCAAGAGAAATAATTGGTGAAATTGGATTGTTATGCCCTGCATGCAGAAAAAAAGCAAACACACATCATGTTGTGCAATGTGAAAACTGCCAGTCAATCGTAAATCTAATTAAAGTTGGTTCGGTTGATTATCCGGAAGTTTTTTACGTCAAAAAATGCTCAAAATGCAAAGGAACTCTGGAAGACGAACGCAGAGTTGAATCTCATTCTTATCCGGGTTTATTTATTTAATAAACCCGGCTTATATCTTAAGTTTAACCCAAGTAATATTATTGTAATGTTTTTATGCGTTATTATAAATGACATTAATAATAACTAAACACCGTATTTATTTAAATTTTATATAAAAATTATCAAAAAAAATGTTATAAATTAGGTCTTAAGGTTAATAAATGAACCTTAATAATCAAATATTTGGCCAGTATTTAAAATTTTACTTGCATTTAAAATTACGCTTTGATTTGTTACACATGAGAAATATCTTCATGAAATAAATACCGGTACTTTGGGAATAATAGGATGGTTTTTGGATTGGTTTTCCTAAGGCAGGTAAAATATTAATTGGATTTGTTTTTTTATGTTTGAAGCACTTTTTCAAGTTTAAAATTATAAATTAACAAATTGATTTTTGCAACAAGGATTTACAGGGAGTTGGTGACATGGTTAAAATAAAACATTTTGCGGATTTTCCTCTCCCCTTAATACAAATTGGTCCTGTGTTTATAACTTGATATATTAAATTTAAGCGGAAATAAAATTTGATAGTTATGTTAAAATATTTAAATAAAATAATAAACTTGTGTTTTTGTTTTGATTGTTTAATGATTTACGCGGAATCACCGGAAATAACTTTGACCAAAATTAGGGTCAACTATCCTCTAATATTATCCGCCGCAAAATTAACCGATATTAATCCAAATTATTTAGCCGCTATTATTTATACGGAAAGGACGTTAAATTACGACTGGGAAGATGATGCCATGGATATTATTTTGGCGGATGCGGGATTAAATAGTTCAATCGGTTTTTGTCAGGTTAAAATTAAAACCGCATATTTTATTGAAAAAAAATTACAAAGACAATACCTGCCTTTAAGTAAAACATTTGAACAATTAATTTCAAGACTGCAAAATGATTCTCTGAATATTTTATATGCGGCGGGGTATATTAAACTAATGATAAACAGATGGGAAAAAGATAATTGCGGCATAAAAGATAAGCCGGAAATACTTGGAACTTTGTACTCCGCGGGTTTATATTACAGAGACGGCAGAGAAAGAGTCCCTAATACCAATCCAAAACCAAACCAATTTGGCAGCCTTGTAAAAGAGGCGGTTATTATATGCGCAAAATATATAAACAATTATACAATTAAATAATTATTTGGCGTAAAGAAAAACAAATGATTTATTATTGGTGGTGCGGAATGAAAAAGAAATTTTTGTATTTTAAGTTATATTAATTTAATAATATTTGGATTAAGATGAAAAAGTTTTATTTATTAAGTGTTTGTTTGTTTTTGTTTACTATACAAATATTGCCGCAAGATTGGCCTATTGCACCGGAAGTATGGAGCGAACCGGTACTTTTGGATCCTGTTTTTAGTAAACCTTTTTCTTGGCATGAATATCCCTCATTAACAACAAACATGGATACGATTTATTTAGGAATGGGTGCTGGGATATATCGTTCAGTTCAAATTAACGGCAAGTGGAAAGAACCGGTAAAGTTAAATTTAAATATTAATCCCGGTGGAACCGCAACAAGAAATTGTTCAATAAGCCAAGACGGAAAAAGGCTGTATTTTTCCGGTTGGGGTGGTTATGGAGGTTGGGATTTGTGGTATTCCGATTGGAATGATACCACTAACGACTGGTCTCCTGCCATAAATATGGGACCAGAAATAAACTCTAATTTTTTGGAAAAATATATTTACGAAGTGAGCAGAGATACTATTTACGCAATTAGAGGAGTGCTAAATTTGCCAAATCTTTTTTATTTAAATAATATTTCGGGGAAATGGGTTAAATTGGACAGCTTCTGGTATCATGAAATAGGGGGGGCAGAGATGTATGGACTTAGCTTAACAAAAGATAAAAAAAAGATGTATTTTGGTAAAAGAAGGTATGAAACTGAATGGGCAATTGACCTGTGCGTTACTTATTGGGATTTGACAAAAAATTATTGGGGGAATGTGTATTATTTGAATATAAATTCACAAATAGAATATGCAGGGTCAGTTCCCAAAAGAGGAGGAGAATATTCTCCGTGGATATCCGAAGATGGGAAAATAATGGTTTTTTCTTCAAACAGAAATGCTCCTTTACATCCCGATAGCAGCAATACAACCAGTATTTTTATATCTTATTTATTAATTGATGAAAATGGTGATACTGTTACCGTAGTAGACAAAAAAGAAACCCCAGTAATAAAAAATTTTACATTAGAACAAAACTATCCTAATCCGTTTAACCCAAGTACAACAATAAAATATACAATAAAAGAAAACGGCAATGTTAAACTTGTTATTTATGATGTTATTGGTAGAAAAATAACAGAATTAATTAATGAATACAAAAATAAAGGAGAATATAAAATTCAGTTTGACACACTAAAATATAATTTGGTAAGCGGAGTTTATTATTATCAATTGATACATAATAATAATTATACTGTAAAAAAGATGATATTTGCCAAATAATAATAATTTTAACTTCAGGAGAGAAAATGAGAAAGAGCATTTTACTGATTACTTTTATGTTGGCGATTCATGCGCAACATGTTTTTGGACAAAATGAATTATTTAATGATGTTGTTACCCAAACTCAAATTCATGCGCAAAGAATTTATAGAACCGGCGGGTTGCCGGAAGAGATAAGGGAGATAGTAATTATTGCGGTTGATTCAAATGCAAATTCAACTCTTCCGAGTTGGGTGAATAATTGGTTGACTTATGATGAGGAATATATTACAGCATCAACCTTTAATAAATATAAATTAGATATTACCTTATTAATAGATACTGCGAATAAAGCCTTTAGAATGCCAAGATATTATTTGCCATTATTTAATAGCGGAGTTGGCACGGCAAGTGAACCGGAAGGACATGTGCATGATTATCGTAACATAATTGCTGTTTTGCAGCACGCTGACAGCTTATTTAATTTTATCAATTACGATTTTGATGGTGATTATATTGTTCCGATTCATTTTATTTCTATTGGTCCCAAAAGTGGTGGCATAACGGGAGAGATAGAGTTTTTAACAAATGATTATGATAGAGATGGGAATCAAATAAAAATTATCGTAAACAGACAAAGTAGAGCAAGTGGTGAAAATTATTTTGCTTCTGTTTTTTTACATGAGTTTGGACATGGCGAATTTGATTTCCCGGATATGGATCACGATTGTTCAATGGCATATAATCATTATGGTTTAGGTGGTTTTGATGTTATGAGTTGCTTAGGTTTTAATGGGCATCCTTCGCCATACAGTCCGTTTTTACGTATAAATGAGGAATGGATTGTTCCGACTCCAATTACCTCTAATAACTCAAATTTTATTTTAGAAGAATTTCAAAAAAACAAAAAGTATATATGTATGAACCCCTAGCGACCAATAATGCATATAAAACGCAGAGATTTTATTTATCTTATCATGATTTTGACCAAATAAATAATAAATTTTATTGTAATTATCCATTTGCCAATGTGGATGTTGGAGGCATATTAATATGGCATACTCCAACTGATAGTATAGGATTTCTTGACACATTTGAAAATTGGAAAACAATGCCAATAGATATTGAATGTGCACATGGCAAAACCAATTGGACTGTAACGAATGATAATGTTGTTAATGAAGGAACTGAAAATTCTTTGACAGGCAGAGATAAGCTGGAGATTAGATTAGTTGAGGGTCAAAATGAAATTGCCGGGCCATATTTTGGCACAGACAAAGGTGATGGATCAGTGTTTTACACCCCTGGTTATAATCAAGAATTTAGCTTTAGAAGTAATCCAAATAGCAATTTGATTAGTAATAATGAAACTCTGGATTATTCACAATCAAATGTAACAGGTTTTACAGTTAGTAACATAAGAAAATCGGGGTAGTAATGTATTAGTCAATATTAAGTTAAATGATTACACGGTGAATATTAACACTACCCTAACTGAAGGGAAATGGTATTTTGATAACAGCATTACAGTTAACTCAGGAGCAGTGTTAACAATTAATGCAGGTGTTGAAATAATATTTAAAGAAGGATGTTCTTTAATTGTAAATGGTACTGTTAATATTTTAGGTGCTAGTCAAAACCCGGTTGTTTTTACTTGTTCAAAATCTAATCCAAACCGGGGTGATTGGGAAGGAATAAATCTAAACTTCGGTTCAACCGCAAATATAAATTATATAAATGTCAATTATGCCGAAAATGGGATACTTTGTGATGATGCGGAATGTACAGTTAATAATTCGGTATTCAATGATTGTATTTCGGGTATTGCTACATGTAATACGGCTATTGATGAAGTTCAAATAAACAATTGCACTTTTAATAGGAATGAGTTTGGCGTAATGAGTGGGGGAGGGAATCCAATCATTTTTAACAGTAGTTTTTTTGATAATGGGAATGCTTTGTTTTGTTGGTCAGGCAATGCTTATTTAGGTATTGGGGAAGATTATGGTAATAATTATTTTTTAGGAAACTATGAGACTATATTGGCGTATGATTTAAGTTATGTGTTTTTAGGCAGAAATACTTGTACAATGCAGGGTGGTAATAATGTCTTTGCCAATGACCCAAATGTAAGCTCCCATCTTCAATCCTTAAATTATAGTACAATTTTGGCCGAAAACAATTATTGGGGTGTACCTTCACCCGATTTGCCAAATTATGCGAATTGGTTTTTTATCTCAGATGCAACTAGTTCAATAGATTATATACCTTATTTAACTTCGGCTCCTTCTAAATCATTAAATCTTGTTGGTTCACCCGAAGAGACAATTTATAATTCGAATATGAAATTGTCTACAGGCAATTCTGAGTTTCAAGATGAAAAGGGAATAGACAATTACAATCCGGAATGGCCGCTTGATTGGAAATTAATGTATTGCCGAAATCTTGTTTCCATAAAAAAATATCCAAAGGCTAAAAATTTATTAAAGCAAATAATACGTGAAAATATTGATTCAAATCAATGTTATTTTGCTCTTAATTTACTTAAACAATCCAGCTTTGATGATAACGAAGGTTTATTAAATTTTTACAACAATAGTTTAAACGGCAATTCGAAATTCGCACAAACAGCAGCAATTTATCTTTCTGATTTAAAAGGACAAAACACGCCCGATGTGGTGAACAATATTCTTGCTAATCCAAACATCACAAACAATAATAAAGAATTTGCTCTTTCTGCACTGACAATTTATTATTTTTATAAGGGGAAAAATATTCCAAAAGCACGAGAAATTTTTTGCGAACTAATGTTGGAGTTCCCCAAAAGTAAAATATTAAAACCGCTTTCAACTTTATTAAGACTTAATAATGATAAATCATTTAATAAAGATGGATCCAGTAATATAACAAATCCTTTAGAATACAAATTATATTCCAATTATCCTAATCCATTTAATCGGTAGCGTACTAGTTATCGGTTGCTTTTTTGGGTAAAATTAAAGAATTTTTTAACCAATCATTGGATTTCAATTTTACCGAACAAAGTTCTAAAGGAGATAATCCATTGCACTTCCTTCTATTACCTCTACAATCAGTATATGCTCTAAATCTTATATAATTAATATACAAAATTAAATAATTAAAAGCTGTGTTGGCTGTCTGGAAGCCTTCAATGGTTTTTAATCTTCTTTCAATCTGTTTGTTTAGATTTTCAGCTCTATTATTTGTTTTTTGTATCGTGCTATCTTTTTGATGAGTTAATAAGTTTTTAATATGCCTGTCAATAAATTCTATTAACTTAGGATACTTTTGCCCATACCCCTCCTTTATATTTAACATAATTAATTCGCTGTCCTTTGAATTTGTAGAATAAAACAAGCTTTTAACTATATCACGGGTCTTTTTTTTCTCCGTGTATGATTCTATTAATTCTTTATTCTGCTGAACTAAATCACCTAATGCTTTTTTTTGCTTAAAATATTCCCTAATTACAGGCCTATATTCTATTATTACTTCCACAGCAGCTAATGCATGTTTAATACATTTTTGGTACAATACTTTTTCACCATATACTTTTGCTACTGATTTTATAAGCATTATATCAAGATCAGTGGTTATTGATTTTGCCGGATACTTTAGAACTTCTTTTATAAATAAGAAAAAGTCATCATATTTGTTTTGTCCGGCTTCTCCCCAAATTAATTCGTAATGGACAACATCTCCACTGCTATCAATGGCTACTAAAGTTAAACATTTCTTACCATGTATGCTTATATATTTATCATCTATCGTTAAGTTTCCTTCCCAACTTGGTGAAAAATCTGATTTTATTCCCAAACTTGATTTCGCCTGTTCGGCTATTTCATTTACAATTTCACATACTTTACTTGGAGTAGTATTTATAGAGAATTTTTCTCTGATCCGTTTTGAAATCACTCGACAACTCATTCGTTCTTCAAAATGCATTCGGGCTATTTCGATTTTTACCTGAAAACTATATCTTTGTTTTTTTTCATCTCTTTTGCTGAATGTTTTCCCACATTCATTGCACTTGTACCGTTTTACCTTGCGTACCGTTTTTCTATGGAAGTTTATTGGTACAATTTCCCTACGACCGTTCTTTTTTGTACTCAAACTATTACAATAAATACAACGCATTTTTCGCCTTTTTTCTGGTTGCATTCCCCGTTTTCTCGAATTTAGTGAGTGCGCAAACTTACTAAATTCTGTATCTTATTGCTACATAATATTTTATAGCTGTTTTAGCAACCGATAAGTAGTACGCTTAGATTTAATCCTACAACTACAATTAAATACAGCATAGCTAAACCGGGTTTGGTTAGCCTTGTAGTTTATGATATCCTTGGCAAAGAAGTATCTGTTTTGGTAAATAAAACTCAAACTGAAGGCAATTATGAAGTGTCTTTTGATGCATCAAATTTGTCAACAGGTGTTTATATTTATAGTCTAAAAGCAGGTGATTTTAGCGAAAACAGAAAAATGTTGTTATTAAAATAATTATCTTAACAGGCTCCTTCGGGGGCCTGTTTTATTGGTTTAATTCGATGTTATATATATTTCTGTAAAATCTTATTATTTCGTTTTAGTTCAATTCATTTTTTCCTTATTTTATACATTAATCTTTTTACAAATTTTTACTTAGGTAAATTTATGACCAAATTTAAGAATCTACTGCTGATAACATTTTTAATAATTAGTTTTTATAAAAGTGCTAACGCCCAGTTTGTTATTTATGATACAACCCAGGTAGGGAAATATGATATGGGAAAATTATGGACTTTGGATGATTTCCCAAAAGAATATTTAAAAGAAAAATATGATTTAACGGTAAGTGATACTTGGCTGGAAAAAGTTAGATTATCGGCATTAAAATTTACAACATGGTGTTCATCTTCGTTTGTTTCGGAAGACGGATTAATTATGACAAATCATCATTGTATAGATTTTGTAGAAGATAAAATAGAACAAGCTGGTGAAAATATACAAAAAAACGGTTTTTATGCTGCTACATTAAATGATGAAAGAAAAATGGAAGGAATTTTTGTTGATCAGCTTGTATTTATGGAAGATATTACTGCAAAAATAAATGAAAAAGTTGGGATAGATGGAAAATCGAAAACGGACGTATTAAAAGAAATAAAAGCCGACTATGACAAAGAAACAGGTCTAAATTGTGTGCTTGTTCCTTATTACAGCGGTGCAAAATATTCTGTTTATGGATATAAAAGATATGAAGATGTACGCGCAGTATTGTTTAACGAATCGAGCACGGGTTTATACGGCGGCGATTGGGATAATTTTACATATCCCCGGTACGATGCTGATTTTGCTTTTTTACGTGTTTACGATGAAACAGGCAAACCATTAAAAACCGATAACTTTTTTAAGTTCAGTAAAAACGGTCCGCAGCTAAACGAACCTATTTTTGCAGTTGGAAATCCCGGAACAACCCGCAGACTAAAAACAGTTGCACAAATTGAATATATGCGCGATTTTGATTCAAGAAACAGTGCATTTATGTACGATAGATTAATGAAGGCTTATTACCAAACAATGGACTTATATCCGGAAGAAACGGATAAATTGTTAGACGAAATGAGTGCAATTTCCAACACGGCTAAAGTGGTTATAGGCGAATATAACTCAATTAAAAATCCATATTTATTAATACGAAAAAAATCATTTGAAAAAGAATTTAGATCATTAATAACAAAAGATAAAACTTTAAATGAAAAATACGGACATTTATGGCAGAGTATTGAGGATTTACAAAAAGAATTAAGCACTTTTGAAAACTTAAGATTAGGTTATACTTTAAGCACTCGCGGTATTAATACCGAAGTATTTAATAGAGGCTTAAAAATATATAATTTAGCTGTAAAATTAAAAAAAGACGGTGTAACAACTCTTACCGATTCATTAAAAAAATATATTGAAAATAGTGTTGATAAAATATATGAAAATGGGAAGAGAAAATTTGATTTTAAAAAGAAAAATGAAACATATTCCGAAACTTTTGAAATGAAAAAATTAGCGGTTCAATTAGATTTAATTAAATTAAGTTTAGGAAAAGATAATAATTTTGTAAAAATGTTAAGTAATAATTTAGATGGTGAAGAAGCCGCAAAATATTTATTAAACAAAACAGTTGTTTTGGATAAAGAAAGAATTAAAAAAATGTTTATTGAAGGATATAATATAATATTAAACAGTAATGATCCTGTAATTAATTATATAGCCTCTACCCGCAATAAATTGGAAGAATATACAAAACGGTGGAATGAAATTTGTGAAACCGAAGATGTTTTAGAAAACCAATTGGGTGAAGCATTATATGCAGTTTATGGCTCAAAAATTCCGCCGGATGCAACATTTACATTACGCGTAAATGACGGTGTAGTTAAAGGATATGAATACAATGGAACAATTGCTCCTCCGTTTACCACATTTTATGGTATGTTTGACAGGTATTATTCTTTTAATAAAAAAGCTCCTTGGGATTTGCCCGAAAGGTGGTCAAAACCAAATCCAAATTTAGATCTTTCTACAATATTTAATTTTGTAAGCACAAACGATATTACCGGCGGCAGTTCAGGCAGTCCAATAATAAATAAGGATGCGGAAATAGTTGGTGTTGCTTTTGATGGTGATATTGAAAGTTTGGCCGGTGATTTTTTGTTTGACGAACAATCCAATAGGTGTGTTTCGGTTTCCTCACAAGCAATTTTAGAAATTGTTGGTGATATTGTTGGAGCCGAAAGAATAAGACAAGAATTAATTAACGGAAAAATTGTAAAATAGTGGTTCGGCTTTGGCGGGGGTGGGTTCTCTTTTTTTTATTTGTGCAACAAGGGGTATGGAATGCCGTTTGTACCACTACTCTGTAGTGGGGATTCTATAGTCGTTTAGTTTCTTACAAACGTGGAACTTCTAACGAAGTTCTTAAAAATCAAATACAATTATTACATTTGGAATCTCGATGTTTTCAAAACATTCATATTATCAAACCGACTTCATGGAAGTCGAACATTTGTAATCCAATGAAAACCCAACGACCTAAGCACATCAGCGATGTGTAACAACGTATATATGTTACCGTTTGTGCCGCTGCAATCTTGTCAACTTAAGCAAAATAATTCATGTTATGTTACCCCGCTTAACCGGTCGGATAGGTGCCGAAGTCTACTGATATGTAAGACTTTCAGTGTTATTACGTTATAAATTAATTTTTACAATATAAAATATTTATCAATAATGTGTTGAATAAAAACCCCGAATGGTGTTTCATGTGAGTAGCCCGAGTACCCGCAAAAAACCACAACCCCGTAAGTGAGTTGAATAGTATAAATAAAGAACAGATAATCCTAAAGGGACAAGACTTGTGCCGTTACTCTGTGTGGGGATTATATAGTCGTTTAGTTTCTTACAAACGTGGAATTTCTAATCAAAAAATTAATTAAATACTTTTATTGCAGCAAAACCATTTTTTTAGTAATAACCGAATTTTCCGTTTTTAGCTGATAAAAATAATTGCCCGAGGATAGATTATTGCTTTTAAAGGATACCGAATGTTTCCCCTCAGTAATAAACCCGTTTACCAATTCACTTATCTTTTGTCCAATGCTGTTAAAAACAGTAATATTAACAAATCCCGATTTTGGTAAATCAAATTGTATTACGGTTTCAGGATTAAACGGGTTAGGGTAATTTTGGTATAATTCTAAATTGTTTGGCAATAAATCTTTTTGAAAAGATTCTACAAATTCCGAGGTGCCAATCAGTAATAAATAATCCTGTTCAGTCGATAGAAGTTCCAAATTAATTATTTGATTGTTGTTGAGATTAATTTTGGAATTATCTTGAGGGTTATATATTGCGTAAAATCTATCATTTAAGTTATCGGAATAATTAATTGAAAGTTCAATAGTATTTGAGTTTTTATTTCTGATTTTTAACGGAATACTTAAATTATTGTTTATGTTATTTAATGATTCAATTGCAAGTTCACGATTATTGTTGGGTAATGAATTATTCATTATCGAAATAGCAAAAGTAGAAAAATCCATTGGTGGAAGTATTTGATCATAGTCATCTAAACCTTCCGAAAAACTATCATCCAACAATAACAAAACTCCGGTTGTTTTATTGCCGTCTGTTATATTAACCGCAATTGTTTCAAAAGGATTGGAATTTTGATTTTTCTCCAAATTTGTATTTGTTGGATAAGGTAATTTTAGTTTATCAAGATTTTTTCGGTTATAATAATAAAATCCTAAAAACGGTTCCATTTTTACCGAACTAAAATTATACGAACCGGAGTGGAAATAATAAATTAAATCGTTTTGTATATTATTGGCTGTTCTAACATCCTGCCAATTAATCGATTTATCAAATGGATTGGAAATAAGATTCCAGTTTTTGTGTAAAGGAACTTCGTAACAATTGTCGTTTGTAAGTTTAACAGAACTTACTGAATAAGGGCCAAGTTTTATATCATATTTACTTAATATCCAATAAGCTTTTCCGGGTGAAAAATTAAATTGTCCCTTATTTGCTTCTGTATAGGGTATATAAAAATCTCCTCCGTCATCATAAAATGCTATCCAATCTTTTATTGATGCTCCTGTCATTACGGACTGTAGCGAAATTGTTGTGTCGCCGGGAATACCGATTATTTTATAATAATTGGTCGAAGATAAATCGGAATTTTTAAATTCAATAATGGTATTTATAATAAACGAATTACTTAAAATACTATTATTATTTTGGGGCAGAACATTATGTGTATTCACCTGACAATATATAATACTGCTTGTTAAAACCACCGGAAGAATAAGTTTTATAAAAATTAAAACATTTTTAAACATATACCCCCCCCAACAAACAGCTGATCATTAAAATATTCGGAATTTGTTATATATTTTGAATAAGAAACTGTCATAAATAAATTTTTAAACTTAAACATAACCGCCGCATTTGCACCAATACCCATATAAGATTTATTTACACTATTATATTTATACGTTGTGTAATTAATAACAGGTCCCAATGAAGGATATAAATATCCCCAAAACAGGGAAACCGGAATATAATTAATTGCTGCATGAATTGCGGTATATTTAATTACAGTGCTAAGTTTAGTTTCATTTGGAGGTGTTGGAGGATAAGCAAAGTTTAATTGTAATTCGCTCAAATCCTGTTCGCCGGAATAATATCCCACATTTGTAATAAATGGGTTTATAATAATCGATCCACCTAATTTAGTGTTTGATAAGGAGGGTGAAGAATCATAAAACGGTAAAAAAGAAATTTGATTAATTAATTGATAATTCATTTTATCATTTCCGCCGCCTGCTTCAAAATAAACACCGTTAATTATATTTCCAATACGTTTATTAAAGGCGTTATACTGTAGGAATTTTAATGAATCATCCTCAATAGGTGTTGTAAAATAATTAATCAAATCGGAAATAACAGGAATTCCTTTTTTTTGAGCATATAAAGGCAGATTAATTAATATTAAAAATAAAATAATAATTTTTTTCAAAGTATTTAACCTTTTAAATTATAAAGGATCAATTACAACATCACCACGGGTAGTGCGGCCGCCTAATACAATAACATTAACATCTGTATTCTTTTTATAACCCGATTTTACAGCTACTAAATTATATTTATTAGCTCCCGAAAGTCGTAATACCTGAGGTATTTTATAATAACCAAGTGAATCAGTTAACACGGAACTTGTTGGTGGTGTTGTTGTTACGTTAACACCTGCAACAGGAAGTGTTGTTTTGGAATCGGTTACGGTTCCTTCAATTGTTCCATATAAAGGATCCATGGCCAAGTTTACGCTTATTGTTGTGCTATCACCAAATTTTATTGTTTTTGTAACAACATCGTAAGTGCTGTTTTTTTCAGCTTTAAGGGTATAATTTTGAGTTCTTAAAATTAGTACATCTTCAATAATAAAATTACCGTTAATATCTGTTCCAACAACTCCGCTTACAGGATCGGTTGTAATTGTTACACCAAAAATTCCGGTATTGGAAACAACATCTATTACTTTTCCTTTTATTACACCAAATTTTTCCTCGGAAAGAATAAAATCACCAATTACGGTTTTTCCTGTATCAACCTGTACGGAAATCTGTTCTTCATAAAATCCGGTTTTTGAGGCTTTAATTGTATAGGTGCCGGGAGTAATTTTATCAATAACATAATTTCCGTCAATTCCGGTTGTTACCGAAGATGAGGAATTGGTTGTTGAAATTAACACCTGTGAAATTGCCTCGCCGGTTTTGGCGGAAATTACTTTTCCGGTAATTTTTTGGCCTGTTTCGGTAACAGGTGCAACCGGGTTATCTTTTGCGGTGCAGCCAAAAACAAATAGTAACAAAATAAAAATTATCGATTGTTTCATTTTAATCATAATACAACTTCCTATTATTAACTACACACATATCAATTTTTGTACCATGGAAATAGATGTGTGCGTTTTACCAGTCGGTTTATAAACCCAAAATGTTTATTAATAATAAGAATAGGGAATAATAAGGTATAAGCTTTAGGGATTAATAAACAGGATGTTATATAATACAATGATAAGCCCGGCTTTATGAGACGAAATTACTTTTGTAGTGTTTTATTCTACTAACATGTAACGATTACAGCGGATGTTGTATAAGTCTATTGGGGTTAATTGAGTACCAAAAATATATATAAAATCTAAATATAATTAAACATTATAAGAATCAGGGCTGAAGCCCAAATTCTCTTTTCCAAAAATCCCCAGCCTAAAAAGACCGTGTTAAAATTGGGGAATAATGGGTTCAAAGGCGGCACGGCTCTGCCGTGCTTCGGAGTGAGTAAACAAATGGTAACTGATTATATTATAATACATTGTATATCATAAAATAATCCCGAAGGGATGAAATTATTGTAGCATAAGCAGAAAAATAACAGTTGAACCCTGAAGGGGTGACATTGTTTGTTGTATCAAAACAGCAATAATTATATATTTATCCCCGGTTTTAACACAGTCTGTAAAGGCTGGGGTTATAAACTAAGCGCATACCAAGTATATCGTTACAGATATATATTCCCCTTCTAATGTAAACAGTTATGTCAACTTAAGCAAATTAATCCATGGCATGCAACCCCACTTTAGGGGGTTGAAACCGGTACCAATGGTTCCAAGGTCTAATGATATGTAACACTTTCAGCGTTATTACGCAATAAATGAATTATCGCTATTTCAATTTGGATTTATAAATTACACAAAAAAACCGTATAGGGCGTTTTATAAACATCCTTAATTTAATTATTTCAAACTTCATTATTGTACAATAATAGCCATTTGAATAATATTTAATTATCGAATCAAACGGGAAAAATATTCATTAAAGATAAAATAACCTTAATTAGACGTTTAAAGTAGTTAAAAAGTTGCCAAATGATTTAAAAACCGCATATTTATGCAGTATATTTTTTAATTAAAATTAGTTAATAATAATACAAGAATGTGATAATTTTTGTAAGTTGCAAAGTCTTGTTTTAAAATTAAAAAAATAAGGGAAAAGATGAGTAATATTATACGAATTGCTGTGGTTTGTTTATTAATGATTATTGTTTTTATTCCTGGAACAAATTACGGACAAGGTTCAGGTACACTAAGAGGTTTTTTAACCGACGCCAATAACGGCGAAGCTTTAGCCTACGGAAATGTTTATATAAAAGAAACCAAATCAGGGTGTTCAACTGATGGAACCGGGTATTATTTTATTAATGGTATTCCCGGTAATAAAACATACACAGTTGTGTATTCGTACATGGGTTACAACGAACGGGAATTAAAAATAACAATAACTCCCAATAAAATTACTCATAAAGATGTTTCATTGGAAGCTACCAGTTACCAGCTTCAGGCAATTGAAAAAATTGGGGAATCAACTGGAAAAGAAAAAAATTCAACAAATTTAGGTCTTCAACGAATTTCCATCAGGGAATTGGAAAAACTTCCCAAAGGTGTTGAAACTGATGTTTTTAGATCATTGCAATATATTCCGGGTGTAAAATCAACAGGGGATGTTTCAGCACGTTATTATGTGCGCGGCGGGGCAAGCAACCAAAATTTAGTGTTGTTAAACGGCGCAACTATATATAATCCATTTCACGCATTAGGATTGTTTAGTGTAATTGATCCCGAAATGATTAATAATGTTGAGTTTTATAAAGGCGGTTTTGCAAGTGAATATGGCGGACGAGTATCATCCGTATTAAAAATATTAACAAAAGACGGAAACAAAAAAAATTACAGTGGCAAAGCAAGCAGCAGTTTTATGACAGGAAAATTGTTGTTTGAAGGACCTATTCCCGGAGGTTCGTTTATGCTTACCGGCCGTAAAAGTTATTCAAATGAAATATTAAAAAAATTCCTAAACGACCAAACTGTACCAATTGATTTTTACGATGTGTCATTTAAAGTAAATACAGTTAATCCGCTTATTGAAAACGGAAAGTTTGTATTTTACGGATTTTTAAGCAGTGATAAATTAAAAAATGAAGATCCATCAAAAGAAGATTTTAGCTGGGATAATAATATAGTAGGATTTGACTGGCTGCAGGTTTATGATAGTCCGCTTTATAGCAAGTTAAGTTTAAGTTCCAGTAAATTTAACGGCGAGGTTATTCCAAATTACAGTAATTCAAAACAAAGGAAAAATGAAGTAACCGATAATACTTTTTCGTTTGATATGACATATATTTACGAAAGCAAAGATGAATTGAGTTTAGGTTTTGCGTTAAAAACCTTAAAAACCAATTTAATGCTGGAAAATCAAAACGGTGCTATCAGCAACGTGGAAGATTTTGGCGGAAATTTTAGTCTGTTTTTGAAATACAAATTTTTAAGATATGAAAACTTGGGTATTGATGTCGGTTCACGTATTAATGTGGCGGCTTTAACCCCCGGCGGTGAATTTTTTCTTGAACCACGTGTAAGTTTTACATACAGATTTACACCACAGGTGGCAATAAAAGGCGCATGGGGTGTCTATCAGCAGGAAATAACAACTATTTCGGATGAAAAAGAAGTTATTTCGTTATTTGAACCTTGGATAATTACACCCGATTATTTAGAACCTGAAAGAGCAGTTCATTATACCGGCGGGGTTGAAATAGATGTAACAAGCAAATTAAATTTACAGGTGGAAGGTTATTATAAAATGGTAAAAAATCTTCCTTTGGTAAATGATAAAAAAGTATTTTCAAGTGATCCCGATTTAGTTGCGGGTGAAGGTGAAGCATATGGTTTGGAAGTTTTACTAAAGTATACCGATATGCCTTTTTCGTTTACAACATCATATTCATTAAGTTACGCTTATAATAAGTTGGATAATTGGCGGTTTTACCCAAAATATGATTCAAGACATAACTTGAATATTATATTTGATTATAATTTTGGGGATGGATGGATGGCTAATATTATATGGACATATAATACCGGTTTGCCATTTACAAAACTTATCGGTTTTTACGATAAAATGTATATTAACGATTTTTATTCCAATTGGTTATTCAGCAGTTCGTATATACCTTATGCAATACTTGGCGATAAAAATATAGGAAGACTCCCTGATTACCACAGAATGGATATTTCGGTTTCTAAAAAGTTTTCCATAGCTTTTACTAACATCTATTTAGATTTTAGTATAATAAATGTTTACAATAGAAAAAACATCTTTTACTTTAAGCGTGATACAGGTGAAAGAGTTAACATGCTTCCATTTTTACCATCAGCAACAATTAAGATAGAAATATGAAAAAGACAATATTTTTTATCAGTCTAATTTTATCCATTGCCGGAATTTCGTGCGAGGAAAATATTTCCCCTGTTGAAGGTTATAAGGAAAGATATGCTTTTTATTGTATCCTTGGCGGCGATGCTAACAGACATACGGCATTACTTGTAAAAAGTTATCAAAATGGGGCCAATACTGTTGATCCCTTTATTACCGGTGCGGAAATTGGAATGTTTAGCGATAATTTTGCTATCTATTATAGAGATACACTTGTTCCACGTATTGATACTTCAATTTATAAAACTCCGCAGCAATATTATTATATAAAAAATTATGAAGTTCCGTTAAACAAAAAACTTGATATTGAAGTTTTATTGCCAAACGGAAAAAGATTAACAGCCTCCACAACAACACCCGATACCGCGGAATTTGCGGATAATTTAAATGTGTTTTTGCCTGATGGGGAATCTTCTCTACTTACTTACTCATGGACTCCCGCAGATCAAAATTCGTACGTAATTCCTTACATGGCGTTTGCTTATTATAAAAAAGTTAATGGTGTATTTACATATCAGGGCGAAAAAGAAGTTCCTATAATGTATTATGAACATCAAAATGTTTATACGCCAATTTATCCAAAAGCGCAGAGGCAAAATTATATTACTTATGGAAAAGGAGCGTTAATACGCGCATTACTGGACATTTCGCGGGGGAATATAAATACTAACGATTTTGCGGTTGGAATATATGTAAAGTTTCAGCTTAAAATATTAGATAAAAATTTATCATCCTATTATTCTTCAACAAATGAAAAAATTGGCGAATATAATATTAATTTGGATCAAAACGATTATTCCAATATAACTGGTGGATATGGCGTTTTTGGATCGTATATAATTCAGGAAAAAACTTTGTTTTTTGTTGAAGATTTTATTGACCAGTTTGGTTATAGTGTTCTTTTTAATAATTAATGGATTGCGATATGACAAAAAAAATATTACTGATTTTTTGTGTGTTATTTGCAATTATTAGTTGCCAAAAAGAAGTATCGGTTTCAGCTCCTGATGAAGAAGCGGCAAAAGCATTTTTATATGTTACTTCAAATCCGGCCGGTGCATTAATTTATAAAAATGGACGTTATTCCGGTAAAAGAACTCCAGATACATTAAAATTTCTTGAAATGGGTGAATATGAAATTAAATTAAAAATGGATTATTTTAGAGATTCAACATTTAAATTTAATATCACGCAGGAAAAACTGGAATCAATAGATATTGATTATTCAAAAAATCCTTTAATGCGAGGTTCGGTATATTGTATTTCAACCCCTCCCGGTGCTAAAATATATGTGAATGATTCCTTAACATCGTATTTAACAAACGACACAATAAAAGGATTAATGCCGGGTACATACAAATTTAGATATTCATATCCCGAACATAGAGACGGTGAAACTCAAATAACAGTGCGCAGCAGCAAAATAATTCGTGCTCCAATTATGCTGCAGGATACATCAATATGGGTGGATTACAACCATAATAACTCGGGTATAGGATACGATTATCTAAATTGTATAATAATTGATAAACAAAATGTAAAATGGATTGGAACTGAAGGAGTAGGTTTAATAAGATTTGATGATAAAAACTTTACGGTTTATTCTCCGCCGATATTCCCAATTCCAAGTGGGTTGGTTACTTCTATTGATTTAGATGATAATGATGTTAAGTGGATTGGCACTTTTGGTGGAATTGCACGTTTTGATGGTACAAACTGGCAGGCTTTCAGACAGTGGAATAGTCCGCTGCCCAGCGATTATGTTGATGATATAAAATGTGAACACGGAACAGGAAATATTTGGATAGGATCACAAGGCGGGTTGACTAAATTTAACGGTTATGATACATGGGAAATTTTTAAATATGATTCTTTACATACACAATATCCATGGCCCGGTAATTTTGTAATTAAAATAGATGACAATAACATAAAATATATCGGATCTTATAATGGTGGTCTATATATTTTTAATGATGTCAGCTGGAAATGGTTCGGGGTGGGTTTTCCGCCTTCAGCCGGGGTTTTTCCAAATGATTTAATTACATGTTCTGCTTTAGCCCCTAATGGTGATATATGGTTAGGGCATGCGTCATTTAGTTGGGGCAGTAATACTACATTTGGGGGAATAACATATTATAATGGTTCAACATGGACTCAATATCTAAATTTGTTTACATTTGAATTATTGCGAAACATATACGTTGATAACAATAATGTTAAGTGGGTTGGAACAAGCACTGGGCTTTTCCGGTTTTTAAATACTAATAGTGTTAAAATGTTTTCAAAGTCAAATTCAGGAATTATGTGTGATGATGTTAGTGATATAGTTAAAGATAAAAATGGTGTAATGTGGTTTACTACCTCGGGCGGAGGATTGATAAAATATAAAGGGGAAATGAAAAAGAAATAACGATGAAAAAAATATTTGTAGTATTGAGTTTATTATTAATAATCAGTTGTGAAAAAGAAGTATCGGTTTCACCACCTGATGAAGAAGCGGCAAAAGCTTTTTTGTATATTACTTCGTATCCTGCGGGTGCGCAAATATTTAAAAATGGCAGATATTCGGGCAAAAGGACTCCCGATACATTAAAATTTCTTGAATTGGGAGAATATGAAATAAAATTAAAAATGGATTATTTTAAAGATTCTACTTTTACATATAATATTACCGAAGAAAAAACAGAATCAATTTTTATTGATTATACAAAAAATCCTGCCATGTTTGGTTCGGTATTTTGTATTTCAAATCCACCGGGAAGTAAAGTGTTTATTGAAGATTCGTTAACAGCCTTTGTTACAAACGATACGGTAACCGGAATAATGCCCGGTATTCATACTATCCGGTTTTCATATCCTGAACACCGTGATGCGGAAACTAAAGTTGTTGTCCGCAGCGGTAAAACAGCAAGAGCATCCGTTACTTTACAAGACACATCAATATGGGTGGATTATAACCATAAGAATTCAGGAATAGGTTATGACTATTTAAATTGTATTGTTGTGGATAAGGATAATGTAAAGTGGATTGGTACCGAAGGAATAGGAATGATTAGGTTTGACGAAAAAGAATTTAAAGTCTATTCCCCGCCAATATATCCAATTCCAAGCGGATTGGTAACCGCTATTGATATAGATGATAATAATGTAAAATGGATTGCCGGATATGGCGGTATTGCCCGGTTTGATGGTTCCAGCTGGCAGGCATTTAGACAGTGGGATAGTCCATTACCCAGTGATTATGCTGAAGAAATTAAGTGTGAACATGGCACCGGAAATATTTGGATTGGTACACGTTACGGTTTGGCAAAATTTAATGGATATGACACTTGGGTAAGATGTGATTCTTTGCATCCCGATTACCCAATGGCCAGTGTGTCAACTATTGAAATTGGTCCAAATAATTTAAAATGGATTAGTACGTCAAATTATGGTTTATTTATATATGATGATCTAAACTTTAAATGGATTAGTGTCGGCACACCACCAAATGGAGGTGAATTTCCCAATGATTATATCGTTTGTATGGCTGTTGGTAATAACGGCGAGTTTTGGTTTGGCCATTCAAATGTTGCAGATCCTCCAAACATGTATAAAGGGGGATTAACGCATTATGACGGCTCAAAATTTGTTAAATATACAAATCTGTTTTCATTCGATTTAATTTATAATATTTATGTTGATGATAACAATGTAAAATGGGTGGGTACAAATACAGGGCTTTATTATTTTAAAAATACAAATAATATAAAAGTATTTTTAAATACAAATTCGGGAATTATGGTTAATGATGTTAAAGATGTGGTTAAGGATAAAAAGGGTGTAATGTGGTTTGCAACAGCAGGCGGCGGATTAATAAAATATAAAGGAGAAATAAATAAATAGATGATATGTAAACGATTATTATTTGTGACATGTGTTTTATGTGCTTTTTTATTTGTGTCGTGTGAGGATAGTTTGGAACCCAACGGTCAATTTACCGAAGGATATTCTGTAAATTGTATATTACGTGCCGATTCTTCCATTCAATATGTGGTATTATCGTCAAATTATCTTCCCGATGATTCCAACCCTTATTCCAATAACATAGATCCTTTTATTCATGGAGCCGATATAAGAATTTATTATGATGATGAAGTGGTAATATTTAAGGATTCAAGTGTGGTTAGAAGTGATACATCAAGATATAACACTCCTCTTAGTTTTTATTACGCTAAAAACTTTAAACCTGTTGTTAATAAAGAGTATGAAATTGATGTTTTGCTTCCAAACGGAAGACGACTTAAATCTAAAACTTCAACCCCTGCAAATGTTGAGTTTCAAAAGAACGCAAGTAATTTGATAGTTGATAAACTGGTTAAGGAAAAAGAATCTTTATGTTATTTTTGGAAAGTATTTGCTGCTGACATTTTTTATGTACCCCAATTAAAATTTACTTATTATAAAAAGGAAAACGGTGTATCTACTAAATACACAAAGTCAATTCCCCTAAAATTTACACAAAAAGATGGAATTGATGTTCCTTTATATCCAAAACCTGATAAAAATCCTTATGTTTTTTATAATATGAATGCGGTAATAAAGGCTTTTGAAAGTATATCGGATGGTGATCCATACAAAGGAAATTATTCGGTTGTTACTGGTACCGTTTTGGAATTGATCATTTTGGATCGTAACCTATCCGGGTATTATTCAAGTTCAAATTCCGCTTATGGCGAGTTTTCTGTAAAATTAGATCAATCCGATTATACTAATATTACTAACGGATATGGTATTTTTGGTTCATATCTTAAACAGGAAATTGGTGTTTCGTTTACGGAGGATTTTATTAATTCATTTGGTTACGCATTAGTTTACAATTAAAAGAGTGTTTATAACAGCTATGAAAAAATATACTTTAATGTTTTGTTTTTTGTTAATTGTTTTTACAGCATGTGAAAAAGAAGTTTCAGTAACAACTCCATTGGGCGAACCTGAAAACGGTTATGTTTTTGTTAAATCAACACCTGCAGGATCAAAAATATTTTTGAATGGGAAAAATACCGGTAAGGTTACTCCCGACAGCTTATACGCAATTGAATTCGGTTCGGCTTTGGTTACTTTAAGAGGGAATTATTTTAAGGATACTTCTTTAACTGTTGTGTTTACAAAAGATATAAAAAACAGACTGGATGTTGATTTTACTACAAATCCCGGAATGAGGGGAAGTATTACTTGTACAACAAAACCGGCGGGAGCTTTGATATTTATTAACGATTCTTCAACGGGAATTTTTACTCCTCATAAATTTTTAGATGTTTTACCGGGCAATTATAAAATTAATTATCAGCTTAAGGGATACAGATGCCCAAGTTATAATTCCATAGTTTCAAGCGGTGTAATTGCGTCCTCATATTCTGTTTTACAAGATACAACCGTATGGGTAGATTATTTGGTAACAAATTCCGGGATACCTACAAATTCGCTATCGTGTGTTGAGGCCGATAACGCTGGTAATATTTGGATAGGTTCGGCTAATAAAGGGTTAATTTATTTTGATAAAACCAATTGGATTAACTATTCAAGAGAAAATTCGTTGCTGCCATCCAATGCGGTTACAGCTGTTGCAAAAGGTTATAATGGTGACATATTTGTAGGTACAACTAATGGTTTGGTTAAAATTAGTTCGGGTGTTTGGGAAGTTTTTAATTCGGATAATTCCGCTTTATCAAATGACTATATTAACTGTATTAAAAAAGATAATATTGGCAATATTTGGATTGGTACAAAAGGCGGTCTTTTTAAATATAACAGTACCGGATTTACAATATATACAGGTTCAAATAGCAATTTACCCGAAAGCCATATTACATCTTTAGCAGCAACCACTTTAGGTGTTTTGTATGTTGGAACTTATCAAAACGGAGTTGTGGAAATTAACGGATCCGTTTTTACAAGATATTCAATTTCGTATAATTATCCGGGATTAAATATTACAGCCGCGGAAGTTGATAAAAACAATAATATATGGTTCGGTCACATGCCTGCATCTCCTTTTGTTGGAGGCATAAGCGTTTTTAACGGTTCTACTTTTACTTCGTACACAGCAGGATTGCCGGTAAATTCGGTAAATAACATTTTTGTTGATGATAATGACCGAAAATGGGTAAGTACTAATGACGGATTAGCCGGTTTTGGAGATTATTCATTAATTAATGTTTACAGAACTCAAAACAGCGGGTTAAAATCAAATTTTATTAGAGGCGTTACACAAGATAAAAACGGCAGCTTGTGGATTGTTACCAGCGATGGCGGATTATGTAAATTTAAGTATTAAAAATGAAACTTAATTACAATTAATGTTTTATAAATATACTTAGTAATTTATGTTTTTAATTGCATATCAAAAAATGAAGTATTAAGTTTAAAGTTTACAATTAAATTATTTATTTTCAAATGGAGAAAATATGAAATACCTCTTTTCTGTAATTTTAGCTGTCTTTTTAATAAGTACCGTTGCTTGCCAAAGTAAAATTGAAAAAAAAGACCTTAAAACTAATAAAGATACTGTAAGTTATGCTATTGGTTATGATATAGGAAGAAATTTTAAAACACAATCATTAGATATTGAAATTGAAAAATTAGCTAAAGGTATTACCGACGGTCTTGCTGACAGTGCCGGTACAAAAGGTTTATTTACACAAGAAGAAATTAAAACTATTTTTACCGCTTTACAACAACAAATGATGGCTAAACAACAAGCCAAAATGGATGAAGCAGGTAAAAAAAATAAAGATGTTGAAGATAAATTTTTAGCAGAAAATTCAAAAAAACCTGGTGTTATTACTACTAAAAGTGGTTTACAATACAAAGTTATTAAATCGGGTACAGGTGCTACACCTAAAGCAACTGATCAGGTTACAGTACATTACAGAGGTACTTTAATTAATGGAAACGAATTTGACAGTTCATTAAAAACCGGACAACCTGTTACTTTCCCTGTTACCGGTGTTATTCCCGGCTGGACAGAAGCTTTACAATTAATGAAAGTTGGCGACAAATGGGAATTATATATCCCTTCAGCTTTAGCTTACGGAAATAGAGGCGCTGGCCAAATGATTGAACCGGGTGCTACTTTAATTTTTGAAGTTGAATTAATTGCTATTGCTCCTCCAACAACAGAAAAAAAATAAGTTTATTTATAAAGATGTTACATAAAAAGGACGACTTCGGTCGTCCTTTTTTTTTACAAAATCAATGATTTTTTTTGCTTTTGATTATGAAATATTGATAATATTTTGTAATTTTAATAAATGTTTTAGTAAGTGGAAATTATGGAAAACTCAATAAATATTGATAGAATAAGAAGTTTGGCGGGCATTTATAATGTTTCCACTATTAAAAACATTGTTTATAATAATAGTTTATCAACTCTTAATGGGCGATTAAAAAGGTATAAGAACTTAATAGCCGGTTCAGATGAAAATATTACTTTTGAAGTATACTTGAAGCTGATTTACGGTCAAATGATAAGTCATTATTGTAATGAATACATATATAAAAACTCCTTGACTAATCAATTGTTAATTGAAAAATACGGGCTGGAAACCACTACTTTATTAAGCGAATTTCGAATTGGTAAATCTATATCTGATATGATCCTAATTAATGGTGAAGTAAAATTATTTGAAATTAAAACGGACTTAGATAATTTTAATAGACTGGAAATACAGTTAAATGAATATAAAAAAGCTGTTGAAAAAATATATATAGTAACAAGCTCAAAATATGTTGAGATTATTAAATCGAATTATTCAAATTCGAATTATGGTATTATAGAACTTACTGAAACAATGCAATTAAGAATTCATAAAGAAGCAAATAGTGATAAATCTAATTTTTCTTATGAGACAATATTTAAATTATTAAGAAAAGACGACTATTTACAATTAGTACAAGATGAATTTAATTTTACTCCAAATGTACCTAATACAGTTATCTTTAAAGAGTGTTTTGATTTATGTAGGCAAATTGAGATTACAAAATTACAAAAGGCGGTTTTTCTTAAACTGAAAAAAAGAAAAATATCCCATACTGAATTATTAATGAAAGAAGAAATACCTAAAGAATTAAAATTTTTATGTTATCTTTTAAACTTTGATGAATCAAATTATGATAGATTATTTTCCTTACTTAAAGTGAGTATATAATGTATTTCCCATATCTGCGTGGCAAACAATTTGAACTATTAGCGTTACGAGAATCTTTAGATTTGTTTGTTGAAAATGGACATCTGATATCTCCAATAATTGAACCTGTAAAAAAAAATGCATCGACATTAATTAAAACGTTAATGACTTTTCATGAATATAATATTAATTATAGTATTATTTTAAACCCACAATATGGTGATTTGGTTCATGAAGAAAAAACAAGAAATGATTTCTTCGAAAATATTAAATCGTATTTAAGTGATTATAAAAATTTTCAATTTGCATTTATTATTTCATCAATTGCGGAATTAAGGAAAAGTATTAATTTTATTAAAAATAATAATCTTGATGGATATTCCTTGGCAATGATTCATTCTGCTATTATTGATGAAGAAAATGATCTGGAATATATTAAGGAAAATAAGTTAATAAAGTATAATATAATTGAACTTGGGAAAACCAATAGACGTTATCATAGAAATTTTGATAGAAAGACAATTGTTCCTTTAGATGATTCTTTTAATGCTCTTTCAAAAAATGCGGATTATTTAAAAAATGAAGACGAACCTTTTAGTGAAGAACATTTATTTTATAAAGATGATGGATTTATTGGATTTGCCGACTATTTGACTATTGGTGATTCTTATTCCGAGACAGGTTTTTTACCATATGCTGTTGCAATTCATCTTACTTATGAACATAAAGGGAAAATAAGAATTCATCACTTTGTATCAGACACAAATGATGATATTAGTGATGTAGGGGGAAAATTTTACGAGGCAATTGAAAAATTAGTAAAATGGGTAAACTTAAATAATATAAAGAAGACGAAAGCATTAATTGAATTTGAAAATTTATATACTTCGAGACATTTCCCGGGTTTGGGTTATGTTAAAAAATTGTCTATCAAACATCATTTGGAATTAATGATTGGTGAATTAGCGGAATGAAATGTTGTGAGAAATGTTTTATTAGCCCATATTTGGTTGAAATAATTAAGAGTAAATCTATAAGTGTTGGTAAGTGTGAGTCTTGTGGATTTGATGATGTTAAATTATATGATTTAACGGAACTGGGCGATATATTTAGACTTTTGTTAGATTTATATACAATTGTCCCGGAAAATGTGGACGGATCGGCAACAATTAATAAAGCATTATTATTAGATTTCCCAGGCAAAATATTTTCTACAAATGATGAAGCAATTGTTAAAAAAATATTGAGAGCAGTTTTTTTAGAAGACGGGGATTATATAGATCGTTTATTATCTAATCATGTACTCCTTGATTGGAAAATAACAAATGATTTTGATAATTATCCTACAACATTAAGTATTTCGTGGGATAGCCTATCTGAAGAAATAAAACATCAAAACAGATTTCATTTGAGTAATATTAAGGATCTTGGTAAAATTCAAGAATTGTTAAATTATAGCAATAAAATATTAAAAAAGGGTACAAAATATTTTAGAGCAAGGATTTCTGGTAGAGATGGTTATACTATTATGGATATGAAAAATCCCCCACATGATGACGCTGTTGCCGGCAGAGCTAATCCAAGAGGTATATCATATTTATATCTTGCAACTAACGATGAGACTACTTTGTATGAGGTGCGGGCTTCTTTATATGATTATGTAACGGTGGCTGATTTTGAACTAAAGGAAGACATTAATATAATAAGTTTATGCAATACGGAAAGTTATGACCCCCTATATTTAGCGGAGACTGAAGTATTAAAAGATTTTATTATTTATTTACCTTTTATTAAAAAACTCGAAATGGAATTGTCTAAACCTTTGAGGCGAGATGATAAACCGGAAATTGATTATTTGCCGACCCAATATCTTTCTGAATTTATTAAGTCTTTAGGATATGATGGAATAGAATATAAAAGTTCATTAATTATGAATGGTATAAATTTGGTGATATTTAATCCGGAAAAATTTGAAGTAATTGATAGAAAAGTGAAAGAAATATTAAACATTAAATTTACTTCAAATGTTATATCGTAAATAACTATTCTCTATTTCCTTTTTTAACTTAGTAAGATTACCGTTAATATTATCATTGCGGGCATAACTTATAAATATATCGTATGGCATATATTCCCTTGTTAATATTTTAGTGCTATAAAATAAATTTATAAATCATCAAAACCATGTTCTTTTGCACGCTCGCGTATTTTGTTGGCTTCGTTTTCCCTGTTAGTTTGTTTTAATAAATTTATAAGAAAAATGTAACTATTTTTGGTACTTGGATGCCTCTTTGGTAATGACATTTCTCTAATCTCAAGTGCTTTGCGGAATAATTTTTCAGCCGCTTTAAGATTCCCCAAACCCTTTTCAACCAATGCAAGGTTGGAATAAAGAATAGCCAGCGTAGGATGGTTAGGCTCAAAATTAGATTCATCAATTTCAATAGCCTTAATCAAATAGACTTTAGCCTGATTAAGATTTCCCAAATCCTGTTCAACCAATGCAATGTTGGAATAACGAATAGCCAGCTTAGGATGGTTAGGCTCAAAATTAGATTCATCAATTTCAATAGCCTTAAGCAAATAGACTTTAGCCTGATTAAGATTTCTCAAATCCTGTTCAACACCTGCAAGGTTTGAATAACGAATAGCCAGAGTAGGATGGTTAGGCTCAAAATTAGATTCATCAATTTCAATAGCCTTAATCAAATAGACTTTAGCCTGATTAAGATTTCCCAAATCCTGTTCAACCAATGCAATGTTGGAATAACGAATAGCCAGCTTAGGATGGTTAGGCTCAAAATTAGATTCATCAATTTCAATAGCCTTAAGCAAATAGTCTTTAGCACTAGTTAGATTGCCCAAATCCTTTTCAAAGAGCGCAAGGTTGGAATAATCACGTGCCAGCGTAGGATGGTTAGGCTCAAAATTAGATTCATCAATTTCAATAGCCTTAATCAAATAGACTTTAGCCTGATTAAGATTTCCCAAAGCCTGTTCAACACCTGCAAGGTTGGAATAAAGAATAGCCAGCGTAGGATGGTTAGGCTCAAAATTAGATTCATCAATTTCAATAGCCTTAATCAAATAGACTTTAGCCTGATTAAGATTTCCCAAACCCTTTTCAACCAATGCAAGGTTGGAATAATCAATAGCCAGCGTAGGATGGTTAGGCTCAAAATTAGATTCATCAATTTCAATAGCCTTAATCAAATAGACTTTAGCCTGCTTAAGATTTCCCAAATCCTTTTCAACCAATGCAATGTTGGAATAACGAATAGCCAGCTTAGGATGGTTAGGCTCAAAATTAGATTCATCAATTTCAATAGCCTTAATCAAATAAACTTTAGCCTGATTAAGATTTCCCAAATCCTGTTCAACCATTGAAAGGTTGGAATATAAAACAGCTAGGTCAGTTTCATCATATTTTTCTTCGTTTTGTAATGCCTTTATTGCTCCAAGGAGAATATTTTTGTAGTCGTTATTAGAGTAAATATTGGACAACCACGACCCAAAAGAAAGAATTAATTGCGATGCGGAAATATAAGATTTGTTTAATAGGAGTTCCGCAAAATTTACAAGTGGGTTTATTTCCCATTGTTCTGTTTTATTATACCAGTTGGTTTTTAAATATTTGGAACGAGTAATTGCATAATTATATAAAAGATTTGTTAGTACTTCCTTCTCCGTAAGTTGTTTGTAAAAAACCTCTTGTACAAGGCGGTGCATTTTTGCCAAACGGGGATTATTATTTTCGTCAAACGATAATGTTTGTAACAATCGTAATTAGTTTAAGTGATCAATCAAAAGTATCCATGGGTCAGCATGGCCGCGTAAAACCACTTTACCGTATTTGGAGAATTCTTTTATTGTCAATTCATTTATCCAGCTAATAGGGATAGATTCAGCAGGTAACAAACAACAATAATTTAATACAAATATTTCCTCGTCTGTTAAAATATTAAACATTTGCATTAAAGCAGCATTTATTAATTTACCATGGTTTGTTTTTGTTTTAACCTCATCTGTAAGATTATCAATTCCTTCGGTACAGCCTTCGTTAACCAACAAGTCGTAAAAATCTTCAAAAGTAATACGTGATTCGTTTTCTTTTAAATAAATTGCGGTCATTTCAATGGCAAGTGTAAAACCATCTAACAATTTTATAATTTTATTTACAAATATTCCATCCGTATCAATTTCAAATAATTTTTTGGGGCAGTAACTTTTTAATAATTTAAGTGTTTCATTATCACTAAGGTTTTCGACTGAAATATATGTATATTTAGTTTCATCAAAACCAAAATCGTGGTTGCCAAACCTTGTGGTAACAATTATTTTTAACCAATCTTTTCCGGTAATTAAATCGGTATAATTCGATTTAATCAATTCCGGATTTTCAACATTATCCAAAAATAATAACATGTTAGGATAAATGGGGTATTTATCCTCTTGTATTTCTTTTGATTTATTTTTGTATAGTTCCTCTAATTTATGCAATATTTTATTTATTGTTAATTCGTCATTTTTCCTTTCGTCATCGGTAAAACTAATATCAATAACGTATTCAAGTTTTTTAAGGGCTGCAGCCAAATTATTTTCGTTTGAACAATCAATTTTATATCTTCCTGCAAAATAATGGTCGGCATAAGCCCAAGCGTATTGTATAGCTAAAGTTGTTTTACCAAGTCCGCTTAAACCATGTAAAATTGTAATACAGCCGGCTTTATTATTAAAAACTGCTTCGTGAATGTTTCCCATTTCTGTTCTACGTCCAACAAAACGGGCGTTTGCCGGTGGTAAGTTACTATGCGAATTGGCAATTCTAATTTTACGGATTATTCTGTCTTTAATAGACTCAATTAGGTCTAAAAAATCGGTTTTAGTGTTTTTATCCTTTAGCGATCTACTGTCTAATGTATTCCAAAGTCGCAAATCAATCCGCTGGCGTTTTTCAATTCGTTTTAACCACTCTGCTTTTGTGTGGGTAAATTTTGTATCTTCAAAACCGTTAATATCATCAAAATATATTATGGCAACGTTATTATTTTGCGAACCCCGTGCATATTCAAAATCTAAATATTCGGTAACTTCCGAATTGCAATAATCGCTTTCCAAATGATTAGGTGAAAGAATAATCAAAAGCATTGATGATTCATTTAATGCCGATAAAATTCGGTTGTTAAAATCATCCATTCCTTTTATTTCCGAGGTATCAAAAAAAATCTTTAATTTTCTTTCGGTAGTTTTATTATATAAAGATTCAATTTTTTCTTTTAATTCGGTTATTTTACCGGTTTCATTATCTTTACGGGCATAACTAATAAATAAATCGTATGGCATATATTACCTAGTTAATATTTTGGAGTTGTAAAATTAATTTATAAGTTTTCAAAACCATGTTCTTTTGCACGCTCGCGTAATTCGGTTGCTTCGTTTTGTCTATCAGCATTATCTAATAACGCAATTAAGAACAAAAAAATGGTTTTGGTGTTTGGGTGTTCTTTAGGCAGCGAAATTCCAAAAATGTTGAGTGCTTTACGGAATAATTCTTCGGCTTCTTTTAAGTTTCCCAAATCCTGTTCAACAGTTGCAAGGTTGGAATAACTTATTGCAAAATTAGGATGGTTAGGTTCAAAAATTTGTTCATCAATTTTAATTGCTTTAAGCAAATACTCTTTAGCAATATTTAAGCTCCCCAAATCCTTTTCAACGAGAGCAAGGTTGGAATAACGAATAGCTAGTTTAGGATGGTTAGGTTCAAAAATTTGTTCATCAATTTTAATTGCTTTAAGCAAATACTCTTTAGCACCAGTTAAGTTCCCCAAATCCTTTTCAACAAGGGCGTGGTTGGAATAACTTATTGCAAAATTAGGATGGTTAGGTTCAAAATTACCTTCATCAATATTAATAGCTTTAAGCAAATAATTTTTAGCATCAGTTAAATTCCCCAATTCCCTTTCAATCATTGCAAGGTTGGAATAACGGATAGCAAGTTTTGGATGGTTAGGTTCAAAATTACCTTCATCAATATTAATAGCTTTAAGCAAATACTCTTTAGCACCAGTTAAGTTCCCCAAATCCTTTTCAACCATTGCAATGTTGGAATAATCCATAGCCAGCTTAGGATGGTTAGGCTCAAAATTAAGTTCATCAATATTAATGGCTTTAAGCAAATACTCTTTAGCACCAGTTAAGTTCCCCAAATCCTTTTCAATCATTGCAAGATTGGAATAATCAATAGCCATAGTTGGATGGTTAGGTTCAAAATTAAGTTCATCAATTTTTATTGCTTTAAGTAAGTAATTTTTAGCGTCTGTTAAATTCCCCAAATCCAGTTCAACAGTTGCAAGATTAGAATAACTAGATGCAAATGCAGGGTGGTTTGGCTCATAATTCTGTTCAATTATCTTAATAGCTTTAAGTAGATAATCTTTAGCAACTATGAGGTTTCCCAAATCTTGTTCAACAAGTGCAAGGTTGGAATATAAAATTGCAAGGTCGGTTTGTTTATAATTATCTTTATTTTGAAACAGTTTTATAGCTTTCAAAAGAATTTTTTTTGACTTGATATTAGAATAAATTTCATGCATACATTGCCCCATGGAAATTACTAATTTGGATGCATCGCCATACGATTTATCCAGAAGTAATTCCGTAAAATTTACAAGTGGGTTTATTTCCCACTGTTCGCTTTTATGGTGCCAGTTGGTTTTAAGGTGTTCGGAACGAGTAATTGAATAATTATATAAAATATCTGTTAGTTCTTCTTTTTTATTTAGTTGTTTGTATAAAACTTCTTGCACAAGGCGGTGCATTTTCGTTAGCCGGAGATTGTTGTCCTCATCAAATGATATCATTTGCAATAATTTTAGTTTATTTAAATGACTTATTAACAATATCCACGGGTCATCATAACCGATTGGAGCCGCCTCGCCAAATTCCGGGTGCTCCTTGATGATTAATTCCTTTATCCAACCGATAGGGATAGTTTCGGCAGGCAACAAACAGCAATAATTTAAAACGTTTTTTTCATTATCGGTTAAAAAATTAAACATTTGTGTCAAAGCAGCACTAATTAATTTTCCGTGTTTAGTTTTTGTTATTGTCTGCGCCTCTGTTTTATCTATTCCTTCCGTACAGCCTTCCTTACATAAACGATTGTAAAAAGCTTCAAAGGTTATACGTCCTTCTTTTTCTTTTAAATAAATAGCGGTCATTTCGGCTGCAAGGGTAAAACCATCCAATAATTTTATTATTTTATTTGCAAATATTCCATCTTTATCAATTTCAAATAATTTTGGTGGGCAATAACTATTTAATAATTTAAGTGTTTCGTTATCACTAAGGTTTTCAACAGGTATATATGTATATTTTTTTTCATCATAACCAAAATCGTGGTTGCCAAACCTTGTGGTAACAATTATTTTTAACCAATCTTTTCCGGTAATTAAATCGGTATAATTTGATTTTATCAATTCAGGGTTTTCAACATTATCTAAAAATAAAAGTATATTGGGATAAATAGGATATTTCTTTGATTGAGGTTCATTCGATTTTTCAACAAACTGTTTTTCTAATTTATTAATTATTTTTTTTATTGTTAATTCGTCATTTTTCCTTTCATCGTCCGTAAAACTAATTTCAATATCATATTCAAGTTTTTTAAGCGTGGCAGCCAAATTATTTTCTTTTGAACAATCAATTATATAACGTCCCGCAAAAAAATGGTCGGCATAAGCCCAAGCGTATTGTATAGCTAAAGTTGTTTTACCAAGTCCGCTTAATCCGTGTATTATAGTTATATTTCCTGTTTTTCCATTTATAACCGAGTTATGTAAGTTTTCCATTTCAGCTCTTCTGCCTACAAAACGTGGGTTTGGCGCGGGTAAATTTCCGGGTGAAGAAGCAATTCTAACTTTGCGTATTATTCTGTCATTAATTGATTCTATAAGATCGTCAAACAACTTTTTGGTGTTGTTGTTTTCTTCGTTGTTCTGCCAATTTCTAAGATCTATACGCTGACGGGTTTTAACATCATTTAACCACTTTGCTTTATTATGCTCAAAATCGGGTTTCTCAAATCCTTCAATTTCATCAAAATAAATGATTGCAATGTTGTTGTTTTGTGAACCTCTTGCATACTCGTAACTTAGGTATTCGGTTACTTCCGAATTGCAATAATCGCTTTCCAAATGATTAGATGTAAGAATAACCAGAAGCATTGACGATTCGTTTAATGCCGATAAAATTCGGTTGTTAAAATCATCCATCCCTTTTATTTCCGAGGTATCAAAAAAAACTTTTAATTTTCTTTCGGTAGTTTTATTATATAAAGATTCAATTTTTTCTTTTAATTCGGTAATTTTACCGGTGGTATTATCTTTTCGGGCATAACTAATAAATAAGTCGTATAACATAAATAAATATTCCGTTAATTATTGGTTTAGGGAGTTTTAAAAAAGATAAATGCTGTAATAAGGAGGTGCGGCAAAAATAAAATTGTAAAAATATTATACCGGGAAACAAATTTGTTTATAATTTTATTTGTATGGTAAAACCTTCCTAAAAAACTCATACAGCCTCAAAATAATTAAATATATCCTTGGGATATAAAACAGCAGGATTAATATAATTAATTATTAACCCTATAATAAAATATAATGGAAATATTAATAATAACAAAAAGGTTTTTGGTAGTGATAAGGTAAAAAGAAATTGAAAACAGGTATATGTGCCGGTTTAAGGATTGTTTATTCTTGCATAAAAACAATAAAACAATAGACAATCCTTAAGTTGGCATATTTACCAGCTAAAGACAGGCATTGTTTGGGCCCGGCTGAATTAGAGACATATGATTTTCGAAACACAATATTTTCACCTTTGAGACAGCCTGAGGAAACAAAAATTTTATTTATATTTCAAAAAGCTAGCGAGATAAATCTCGCGCTACAATTAAATATAATCGCCTGTTAATTATTAATTGTACTTAATCCGTAACTTATAAAAGATAAATATTTCGGGCCCGGTTACATTAGAGACATGTGATTTTAGAAACACAGTATTTTCACCTTTGAGACAGCCTGAGGAAAATAAAACTTTATTTATATTTCAAAAAGCTTGCGAGATAAATCTCGCGCTACAATTAAATATAATCGCCTGTTAATTATTAATTGTACTTAATCCTTAACTTATAAAAGATAAATATTTCGGGCCCGGTTACATTAGAGACATGTGATTTTAGAAACACAGTATTTTCACCTTTGAGACAGCCTGAGGAAAATAAAATTTTATTTATATTTCAAAAAGCTTGCGAGATAAACGGATTGTGCGAAAATTGGGGATAAATATATAATTATTGATGTTTTAACACAACAAACAATGTCACCCCTTCAGGGTTTTACTGCTATTTTTCTGTTTATGCTACAATAATGTCATCCCTACGGGATTATTTTATGATATACAATGTATTATTATACAATCAGTTACCATTTGTTTACTCACTCCAGAGCACTTCAGAGAAGTGCAATGTTTGTAACCACGTGCAACACCACCAACTACCAGCACGGCAGAGCCGTGCCACCCTTTGAACCTATTATTCCCCAATTTTCACACAACCTGTAAATCTCGCGCTACAATTAAATAAAACTGCAAACTAATTATTAATTGTGATTAGGGCCAAACTGGTAAAAGATAAATATTTATAAAATTGAATTCCGTAATTTATTTTTATCAATTTTTCCGCCGTCGTTTAGGGGGAAATAATTAACAAAAACAAAATGTTTAGGCATTTTAAATGGGGCAAGTATTTTTGTTAAAAAATCTTTAATCTCGCGGGTGGTAATATTTGTTTCTGCTATAATAAAAGCAGCAGGCACATGGCCCCATTGGTTATCTTTAACACCAACTACACAAACGTCTTTTACGCCGGGTAATTGTTTTATTAAAGTTTCTATTTCATAAGGATTAATATTTTCTCCGCCGGAGATAATTAAATCCTCACGTCTGTTTTGGATAAACAAAAATCCCTCTTCGTTTATGTATCCCATGTCACCGGTAAAACATTTACCGTTAATAAGTTTTTTATTTGTTTCGTCCGGTAATTTGTAATATTGGCTAAACAAAGTATTACTTTTTACAACAATTTCGCCACTTATACCGGGGGGATTAATTGCCCCCTTATTGTTTATTGAAAATATTTTTGTATTTCCAATAACTTTCCCCGAAGAGGCGGGATATCTTTTAACTTCAATAGGGTGGCTTATTGAAACCATTGAAGAAGTTTCGGATGAACCGTATACTTTATAAACGGGCAGATTGTTTTCCAACGCGTTTAATATTAGTTTTGAATCCGATGCAGAACCGCCAACAATTAACGCTTTTAATTTGTTATTAATAACTGTATTTTCTAAAATATCTTTTAATTGTTTAGGAACAACCGATATATAAGAAGGCCAAGAAAAATTAATTCCCCTAATAAAATCAGAGGTTTTTAAGGTGTCGGGAATAAAAACAGAACCGCCGGAAACTAACGCCCTGATAATTATCATTAGTCCCCCTATGTGGCAAAAGGGGAGTGAGGCCATAAAAATATCATGGGTTTTACAATCAAACATTTTGCAAAAACTTAAAGCCGAATTTATTATACTATCAAAAGGCAATACTACTCCTTTAGCCTTTGAAGTAGTTCCCGATGTAAAAATAATACAAGCCGTATTGGGAATTTGTTTATAACCGTCATAACTTTTGTTGTCCAATTCGGCTAATTTGTTGGCAAAATTAATATCAAAAGGTCTATCCGAAAATAAATCAATACAATCGGAATAATCAAATAATTCCACAATCTCATTATCGGTTAATTTTGAATTAAATAATACCGGAGTAAGTCCTAAATTCCATAAGGTGAAAATATGATATAAAAACTCAATGTTATTATTATATAAAAGCGCAATATTTTTTACAGACAAATCACTTAAATACTCAAGTTCTTTTGAAAGAGAAAAAACTTTTCCAAAAAATTCAAGATAAGTTGTGCTTTTTTTTTCAGTTAAAATAAATGTTTTTGAACCGTTATTTTTAACTTGTAGTTTTAACCATTCAATTGGGGAAAGTAAATTCATCATTATTTAAAATTAAATTGTTAATATTTACCAAATTCAAAATATCGGCCGGATTAAAATTTATACTCCCGTTTACAAGAGGTAAAATGTTTGATGTTACATCTGTTTTAAGTAAATCAAACGTACTTAATCCGTGTGTTAAATTAGGCGGACATAAAGAGGCAAGATATACTAAAATAGGTTTGGATAAAGATGATTCAAACAATGAAGAAATCAAAAACTTTTTATCAATATATGCGGGATTGGTTATAATTTCAATTAGTCTAAAAATACTTCCATATAACATAGGTTTAATAATAATTGTGTTTAAGTTGCTATTAAATAATAATAATTCAATATTATTTGAATCGTTAATCACTTCATCAACAGCAATAGGAATAGTAGTGTTTTGTGCAAGTTCGGTCATATCAATAATGTTATTTACAGGGTCTTCAATATATTCAATATTAAATTTTTCCAATTGAATTATTTTAGTTAAGGCTTCATTTAACGACCATAAACCGTTAACGTCAAGCCGGAGCGTTATTTTATTGCCAAACTGTTTATGTATGTCCTCTAATATCTCAAGTTCTGTTGCAAAATCATTTATCCCTATTTTTATTTTAAATGTGTCAAATCCATCCTTTAAATTTATTTGCTCTAAAATATTTGTTTTGTGCGATAAACTAATCAATCCGTTAACTTTAATATTTGTCGATTTAATTTTTGAAAGGAAATAATCTTTTGTATCAGGCTGATTAGCATAATACATTATAATAATCTGTTCAATGGCAAAACGTAAACTATTAGGAATATTTATATCATCCAATTGTTTAATTAATAAATCAAAATTTAATTCAAAATCTATGGATGTTAATTTATTAAAAATTGTTTTTATCGAGTCTTCTGTTTCTTCTTCGGTTTCAATTGAAAAATTAGTTAAAGGAGATGCTTCACCAAAATAATAATTGTTATCGGAAAGTAAGGCCCTAATAATAAAACTGTTTTTTGATGATATGGTTTGTTTTGATGTTGTAATTTGATGGGTTAAAACAATTGGAAATTTTACATAACTTAAATCTAAAAATTTCATATTAATATTCCTATGGCAAACAAAAGTCCATATATGGCTGAAAGTTTTGCAGTAAGTTCTAATGTTTTATTTAATTCCGTACCCTGCAAAGTATAAATCATTTTTATTAATTTAACTGCTAAAGGGAAAGAGAGGAGCGGTAAAAAAATATAATAACTTTGTTTATAAGTAAAATAAACAATAATTAAAATTGCATACGATAAAATCATAAATGAAAGGTATTGCAGACGTGTAAATTTACGGCCAAATTTAACTGCCAATGTGTTTTTGCCGTGCATTTTGTCTTCATCAACATCTCTATAATTGTTAACCACTAAAATATTTGTAATTAACGCACCAACCGGAATTGAAGCCCATACCACAAAAGAATTTATTTCCAATGCCTGAACAAAATAAGTGCCTACCGTACCAACAAAACCAAAAAAAATAAATACAAAAATATCGCCAAGACCGTTATAAGCTAACGGATATGGACCCGCTGTATAAGCAATACCCGCAAAAATAGATAAAATACCAACCAAAAAAATTACCCATCCTGCCAAATAAACAAGATACATACCAAGTAAAAGAGTAGTAAAAAATGTAATAAATATGGCCCACTTCATTTCGGTTACGGTAATTAATCCGCTTGATAAAGCTCTTTGAGGCCCTAACCGGTTTTTGCTGTCGGAACCCGCCAAAAAATCGTATAAATCGTTAACAAAGTTTGTACCTATTTGAATAAATATAGAACAAATTAACGCAATAATAGAAGCTGCTAAATGATATTTACCAACATTAACAGCTAAAACAGAACCAATTAAAACAGGAACAATTGCAGCCAGCAAAGTTTTAGGTCTGCTTGCTAAAATCCAGCTTTCGGTTTTTGATAAGTTTTTTACGGCACTAGTCTGCATAATTGTTATGGTACCCGTGGAAATTTAGAAAAATCAGGTTTTCGTTTTTGTATATAAGCGTTTTTGCCTTCTTGCGCTTCTTCACTCATGTAATATAACAAAGTGGCATTTCCTGCAAGTTCCTGAATTCCGGCTTGTCCGTCAAGTTCGGCATTAAAAGCGGATTTTAATAAACGGATTGAAAGCGGGCTGTTTTGTAAAATTTCATTAGCCCAATTAACACCTTCTTCTTCGAGATTTTTAACAGGAACAATTTTATTAATTAAACCCATGTCAAATGCTTCCTGAGCATTATACTGACGGCATAAATACCAAATTTCGCGCGCTTTTTTTTGTCCCACTAAACGGGCTAAATAACTTGCGCCAAAACCGCCGTCAAAACTGCCTACTTTTGGCCCGGTTTGACCAAAAACAGCATTTTCAGCGGCAATTGTCAAATCACAAACTACATGTAAAACATGACCGCCGCCTATTGCGTATCCCGCCACTAATGCAATAACAGGTTTAGGGATACTGCGTATTTGTTTTTGAACATCTAATATATTTAATCGGGGAATACCATCCGCACCAATATAACCTTGATCGCCCCGTATTTTTTGATCGCCGCCTGAACAAAATGCATACTTGCCGTCTTTTGCAGGACCGTTTCCGGTTAATAATACAACTCCAATACTACTGTCTTCGCGGGCATCATTAAAAGCGTCAAAAAGTTCTTTTACGGTATCCGGTCTAAAAGCGTTGCGTACTTCAGGTCTGTTAATAGCAATTTTTGCTATTCCATTCATTTTATGGTAAGTTATGTCTTTATATTCTTTTGCTAAAATCCAATTATACATCAATTCCTCTTTTTATAAACAACAAAGTTAAAGTTTATATAGTTCTTAGGAAATTTAACAAATAATTTTCAAATAAAGAAACATTTTCTATATGAGGTATGTGTCCGCTGTCGGTAATTATTTTGTGTTCGGAATTTGGAAAAAGTAAATTCATCTTTTTATTCAGTTCGGTAAATTTATTATCCAGTTCACCGCTTATTAATAATGTACGGGTATTTATATCCTTTAATATTTCCCATTTAGGCAGCATTAATCCCTGACTGAATCCGGCCATAATATTTGCAAGTCCAATAACAGAGTTTGAAGTTCTTTTGTGTACAAGCAAGTTAAATTGTTCGGGCGGTAAGTTTTTTAGGGAGTTAAATAACGGTAAATTGTACCAGTCAGTAAAAAAATCGTTTAAATTGCCTGATTTAATTTTTTCGGCAATTATTAAATCGTTTTTAACTCGTTCATCCCGAACTGATTTTTCATTAATTCCGGGGGTGGCACTTTCTAAAATCAAAGCATTTAGTTTAGCCTTAAAATTATTGGCATAAGATAAAGCTAACCGGCCGCCAAGGGAATATCCGGTTAAAATAAATTTCCCCTGTACTAAGGTATTTATAACCGAATTAAGCTGTAAAACCAAATTTTCTTCCGAATAATAGAAAATATCATCAGGGGCACTGCTTAATCCATGCCCTAAAATATCTAACGCAATAGGATAATAGTTTAATGAACATAAATTATCAAATAAAAAAGTCCAATCTTCGGCATTGCCGGCAAATCCGTGTAAAAATACAATTGGTTTTAAATTTGTTTCTTTTTGCTCAGGCAGTATACAATTCCAAACAATACGATCAAATAAGGTATTAACTAATTTTGTTTGTAATTTCATTAATAACCGCATTTTTATAATTGTTGCGTATTGTGGTAGAAGTTAAGGAATCTGTTTGTAATTCCAAAACTGTAAATCCGGTATTGTTTTCAAATTTAACTAATTCGGTCTTAAGGTGTTCCCAACTGTTTATTAAAAAATAATTACCTCCAAATCCGGCAACTATTTCTTTAAAACTTAAATTATGAGGAGTTAAAAAATATTTTTCAAATACATTTTGGTTTTTAGAAATTGGCAGCATATTAAAAATACCGCCGCCGTTATTGTTTATTAAAATAATGCACAAGTGAATATTTTGTTGCCGTAATATTGTTAAACTGCCAATATCATGCAAAAAGGATAAATCGCCGGTAATAAAAAAAGTGGGCTGTAAAGAATTTGCAGCTATTCCTGCTGCTGTAGCAGTGTTGCCGTCAATTCCGCTTGCCCCGCGATTACAATAAATAACAGCGTTATTATTAACAAATCCCGCATAATAATCCAAATCGCGCGGGGGCATACTGTTGGCTAAAACCAAGTTGCTGTTTTGTGGTAAATTATTTAATACTTCCAAAACAATTTTTCCCTCAAAAGGGAAATCGGCATTTAAAATGAAATCCGATTTATAAGATTCTGTAATAGTGTTTAACTCTTTTAATAAATCAATCCACACGTTGTTCGATGAAAAATTGTAATCATTTAAGTCGGAAATAATATTTGTAATAAACTCATTTGAATTACCGCCAAAAATTAAATCGGCTGATTTTGAAGGATCAAAAAGTTCGCCGTAATTATTAACAAGTATTTTATAAGCTTTTGATTTTTCAAAATATTCAAGCAAATATTTGGCGGTTGGAGTTTTGCCAAATTGAATAATTACTTCAGCTTTTAGTTTATCATAAATAGCTGAACCAGCTAAAAAAACAGGATAATTGTTTAATAATAAATCCTCGTTTTGATTTAAAAACCTGAACGATGACAAAGCATCGGCAAAAACCGGAAAATTTAATGTTTTTGCCAATTTAAAACATAAATCGCTAAACTCGGTTGAATAGTTGCCGGGGCCGACTACTATAATTCCTTTTCGCAAATTCTTTAATTTATCAACTATTAAAGGTATTTTATTTTTAATAAACCTGTTTTGCGCGTTAAAATCGGTAATAGGTTTGTTTAAGTTTACCTGAATTCTTTCAAATACTTCCGCATCAATTTGGGTTGTATATGAATTTGGTTCAAGAGGTTTATCAAACGGAAAGTTTATGTGAACCGGTCCGCAATCAAATTTTGAAGCAATTAAAAAAACTTCTTCGGTAGTATCAATTAATTTATTTAACGAATCTTCTGTATTAACAAAGTGTTTAATTTCGTAATACATACGAATATGATTTGCAAAAATATTATCCTGATTGATTGTTTGGTTTGCACCGCAATTTAACAACTCGGCAGGTCTATCGGCTGTGCAAATAATAAGCGGAATTCTGTTTTGATAAGCCTCAACAATGGCGGGGTATAGTTCCGCAACGGCTGTACCAGAGGTTGTAACAATTAAAACAGGAGTATTTGTAACTTTAGCAACACCAACAGCAAAAAACGAACTGCTCCTTTCATCCAAAATAACCGTTTTTTGTATTTCTTCGCAATCAGCAAGAGCGCAAACTAAAGGTGTATTTCGGGAACCGGGTGAAATTAAGGCGTGTTTTAACCCTAGGACCTGAAGGCGTTTAATAAATACAGAGCTGATTAAATAATTTAAATTAATATCAATTTGCAATTTTCACCAAATTAATTATTGGAGTAAACTTAGTTTCAGTTTCTTCATATTCTTTTAAATAATCGGAACCTGTGACAATACCACAACCCGCAAAAGCATATAAAAAGTTCTCCTTTAATAATGCGGAACGCAGCGATACATATAACTCCGAATTACCGGAAAAATTAAACCAGCCGACTAATCCGGAATATAAACCGCGTGATTCTGTTTCAATTTTTTTTATGGCTTCAAAAGCATTATTTTTAGGAAAACCGCAAACGGCAGGTGTTGGAAATAATGATTCTATTATATCAATAATAAACTTGTCGCTTACTTTTGCGGTTATTGGAGTCCATAAATGTTTTATATAACGTAAATCTTTTATTTTGGGTCTAGTACTGTAATCAATTGAAGTAGCATATTCTTTTAGTCCGTTTACAATATATTCCAGCACTTGGTTATGTTCGTTAATATTTTTATTATCGTTAAGCAACATTTCATCGGCACTATTATCTAAGTCATTTATCAGCGCGGATCCGGCTAATGCGTCAGTTTCCAAAATATTATTATTTAAGTTTAAAAACTTTTCGGGTGATGCACCAAAAAATACGGAATTACCTTTTTTATAACAAAAAATAACACAGTCTTTATGATTGCCGCCTAAAACAGTCAAAAAATGAGGGATATATTTTACATCAACAGCCGTTTCAAATTTTATTTTTTTTACTCGGGCAATAACAACTTTTTTATATTGTTCGTTTTTAATTTCCAGAAGAGCAGAATTTACTTTAGTTTCCCATTTTTCCAGAGGTTCGTTATATATAATTTTACCAACAGGAGTTTCATTAATATATTTGGGAAAAGTTTCTAAAATGTCTAAATATTCCAAATATCCTTGAATATCGGATAAATTGTTGTTTTTTATATTTAAAACAATATAAAACTCGTTATCCTCTTTTATTAAAAGTAGTTTTGGTATAAAAAAATCAAAATTATTAAAGTCGTTCCAAGTTATTGAATTTTCTTTGCAAAATTTGATGCTGCTAATAATTAACGGAATTTTTGGGTTATTATAATGCATAGAAAATTTTTCTTCAACCGAAATGACGGATGTTTTAATTTCTTTAAAATTTATACATTTATCAAAAATATCCGAATCTAAATTATCTATTGCCAAAAAAGTTAATTTAGTTAAGTTGTTTTGCCAGTAAAAATAATTGTTGTTATCCAGGTTAAAGATTACATCATAAAAATTTACTTGAGGAATTTTAAATAAAAAACTGTGATATAATTTATTATCTGCATCATTATTAAAAGTTTCTTTAATATTATCTATTATTTGGGTAAAATTTTTCATTTGACAGGAAATTAGGGCATTTAATTAATCATTTAAAAAATAAATTATATTTTTGTTGAATATTTTATTATAATTATAAAATATAAAAACTAAAAATAGTTAAATTTGAATATAAGAACAATAGATATTAAAGATAAACAGATATCAATTTCGGTACGTAAAAGTAAAACAGCTAAACATATTAAACTGCAAATGCATCCTGAAAGAGGTATTGAGGTTGTAATTCCGTATAGAAAAAGTTTTGATATTGCTAATTCTATAATAAACGAGCATATAAATTGGATTGAAAATGTTCATAAAAAATCCAATAGTTTGCAAAATAAATACTTTTATTTAGGGAGAGAAATAACTTACGACAGTTTCCCTAAACTTTATGAAAAAATTGAACATGAAAAGCTTTTTGACGAAACAAAAATAATTTCGGAAAAGAAGTATGATAATTTTTTAAAGAAAACCGGAAAAGAATATTTAGCTGAAAGAATAAATTCTCTTGCAAATACATACGGATTAAAATTTAACGAATTACGGGTACGGAAATTAGTAAGCAGATGGGGAAGCTGTACCAGTAAAAAAGTTATTACATTAAATTATAAACTTATGAAATGTGATGCAATTTTGATAGATTATGTTATTATTCATGAACTCTTTCATCTTGTGGAAATGAATCATTCGGTAAAATTTTGGAATTTGGTTAAAAAAGTTTATCCAAATTATAAGGAATTAAAATTAAGGCTGCGCAATTATTATTATTAAAATTAATTTGAGATGTAGTTATGAATGGACAAAAAACAATTGATATTAATGATGAATTATTGAAAAAAATTAGCTCTATTACCGAAAAAATAAAAAAGATTAAAATAAAATATTTGCTGGATTCAAAATTAACAATTCCGCAATTTAGCGTATTGGAAGTTGTACAAAAAAAAGGATCAATTCCCTTAAAAGCAATTGGTGATGAATTAAACGTTACCGGAGCAAATATTACCTGCGTTATTGATAACCTTGAAAAAGAAAATCTTATAAAACGAATCCCTTCGCGACAAGATAGACGAATAATTCTTGCCGAACTTACTAACGAAGGGGACCAAAAAGTAAACCAAATATTGCCTGTATTTAATACAAAAATTGAAGAATTATTAAATGTGTTTTCGGCTGAAGAAAAAGAAAACCTATTAAAGTTATTGGAAAAAATAGGGTAAAATTTTTTTTGGAGTTTTGTAGAGAACTATATAAATTATTTGCAAAAAATTGTATTATTATTAAACAAGAGGGATAGGCAAATTGAAACAAACAACGCACTAAGTAACCGTAACTTCCGATAATTAGGCACAACAAATACTTTTAATATATTATGATGTAACGGTTTACAAGTCAATTGTAATATTAAATTATGTGCATATATAGGCACGGGATTTTTCTCCATACCAAATAGATGTTAGAAAATTAATACCCTTTTCATAATCAAGAAATGCCACATTATTGTTGATATATAATAAAAACACACAAAATATTTGATAACCAAAGATTTTGCTATAAAAAATAATAGTTTGATATTGTTCATCACCTAAGCCAAAAAGTGAGGAAAAGAATCAGGGCTAAAGCCCGTTATATCTATTCCGTCAGCCCCCAGCATGAATGCTGGTTTACTAAACTTTAGGTTAGGGTTATTTAAACGGAGAGATATAATAACATTATCGCATTATTTATAATAAGTTATAAGGATTTTAAATAACCACGTCCTTTAGGGCGTGGGGATAACAAATGCTCAACTCGGCCTTTAGGCCTGATTTTAAAGTAATATTATTAATAGAATTTAATAAATACAATTAAATTTACTAATGCAAAATATTAACAAAGGAATTCGGAAAATAATAATCTCTGCTTCAAAATTAGCTGTACATTTATAGATTAAATATTTTTCTTTGGTAATATATTGTGCCTAAATAAAGCGGAGTTACGGTAAGTAATGAACAAGTTGGAACTAAGCTGGCATCAAGTGTGTGTTTATTTGGCACTAAGCGTGGATGAAGTTCAAAAAAATTATTATATTGCTGTAACGACTGTTCCTGTTGATTATTCTTTTTATTTTGAATAACTTGCAAAAAATAATAATATTATAAAAGAAGAGTTGAATTATGATTAAACTTTACATGTTTATTTTACTGCTTCTAAACTCGTCTAATTTTTTCCCGCAATCTAATTCAAAAATCGGTTTTAAATTAAATGAATTAATGAGCGGGCGGGAAAGTATTACAGAATCAAATCCAAACAAAATTTTTGTTTCCTCCTCAAAAGAAAAAACATTATATGAAGTGATAATCACATCCGATAACAGCGATAAATTAAAAAGTGCCGGCCTGAATATTAATTCAACTATTCCCGGTTTTGCAACCGCAAGGTTAACAGCTGCTGAAATTTATAAAGCCGCTGAACTTGATATAGTGAAATATATAAATTTGCCTGAAATTTTAAGTATAAACAACGATATTGCAACCTCAATTTCAGGAGCAAATTTATTACAGTCCGGTTATGTTAACAGCACTAACTATACCGGCCAAGGTGTGTTGTTATGTATAATTGACACCGGAATAGATTGGTCACATCCCGATTTTAGAGGTGCGGATGATCAAACCAAAAGCAGAATTGTATATATATGGGATCAAACCGCAACCGATAATGGATTAACCCAAACGCCGGCTGAACGGCATGGAGGTAGTTTTAGCGGTCTGACAAAAGGTGTTGAATATTCAAAATTGGAAATTGAAGATGAATTGGATGGTACTCCGGCAGGTTTTGTATTAGAAAATGATATTGTTGGACATGGTACCCATGTGACAGGAATTGCCGCAGGAAATGGAAAAGGTTTAAGTAATTTAAAATATAAAGGAATTGCCCCAAAAGCCGATATCCTTGTAGTAAAAGCAGGAAATGGTTCGTTTTCATCAGCTGATATTATTGATGCTTTAAGTTATGCCGGTTTAGTTGCGGATGAATTAAATAAACCGCTTGTAGTTAATTTAAGTTTGGGTGGACATGCAAATGCACACGATGGAACAACACCCCAGGATATTGCGGTAAATACCTTAAGCGGAAACAAAAAAGTGGTTGTTATTTCCGCCGGGAACGATGGAAGTTCCAATATTCATTTTTCGGGCAATATTGCGGCTTCAACGTATTCTACAATCAATTTTACGGTTGGGGCATACACTGCAAATAGCGGTTCTGCAAACGACTATGCAGGTTTTGATATTTGGTTAAATAATTCAGCTGATGTAACTGTTGAAGTAACTTCACCAAACGGATTAACAGCAACACAAAATAATGCATCCGAGGGTGTCACAGAAACAAATGATGGTGCAATTTATATATATAATGCTGATGATTCAAATAATGGAGATAGACGTGTTTACGTTTATGTGTATGATAAGTACTCCGCTAACCCTCCTGCACAAGGTATATGGAGTATAAAAATAACCAATAATAGTGCCAATCCTTATAGCTATCATGGCTGGCTGTTTACAAAATCGATGAGTGTTATTGGGTTTAATGGAAATTCAACTTATTGTGTAGGTTCACCCGGGACCGCTTCGGATGCAATTACCGTTGGATCGTATGCTTATAAATGGTCTTGGATGGCGAGCAACAATAGTTTTCAATATGGAGGTACGTCATATGGAATTGATAAAATATCAGCATTCAGCAGTGTTGGACCCAGAAGAGACGAAATACAAAAACCTGATATTACTGCTTTAGGGCAATTTATTGTGTCATCTACATCTTTAAATTATATTCCAAGTACTACCAATATTATTGTTAACGGTTTGTACCATAAAAACCAAGGTACCAGTATGTCAGCTCCTGTTGTTACAGGCAGTGTTGCTTTATTGTTTCAACAAAATCCAAATTATACAGATGCTAATGTTAAATTGTTATTAACCTCATACGCAAATACCGATGCCGAAACAGGTGCTGTACCCAACTATACATGGGGTTATGGAAAGTTAAACATATTTAAATCAGTTATAAAAGGTGTCAACTCATCCTATGATTCATTTTTTGAAATTCTAAAATATGACACATGGACTAATGATAATTCAATATCAGTTAGTAACACTCAAAAAATGGCTGTAAAAATAACTCCTGTTAATTCGGGAATTTTGAGCGGAATTACTTTTTATACAGGTTCAAGTCAAATAAATTTTACCGGAAATTTGTATGCCGAAATATGGTCTGATGATTCCGGTTTGCCGGGTTCTAAATTGGGGAATACTGTATCGGTGGCAAGTGCCAATGTATTACCGTATACATGCAACTACATAAATATGGAATCGGCAAATGTTAATGTAACAGTTGGTAACAATTATCATCTTGTCCTATATTTTACAGAAGGAAGCAATACTTATTTTAAGGCCAACATTACAGGTATCTATTCGCGAAGCAGTATTTATTCCGGCGGATTTTGGTTAACAAGTACTAACGACTGGCGGATACAGGGTATTGTTACTCCATCAAGTTCTGCTTTGCCGGTTGAACTTGTTTCATTTTCCGGAAATATTAAACAAAATTCAGTTGCATTAGATTGGGTTACAGCAATTGAAATTAATAATTACGGATTTGAAATTGAACGTAAAACAGCGTATGAGGATTGGGGGAAGATTGGATTTGTTGAAGGTTACGGAAATTCAAACTCGCCAAAGAATTATTTATTTACTGATAAGCTTAATACTGAAGGAGTTTATTTTTATCGTTTAAAACAAATTGATACCGATGAAAATTTTACGTACAGTAATGAAGTGGAAGTATCATTTGAAAATGTACCCGCAGTTTTTGTATTAGATCAAAACTATCCAAACCCATTTAATCCCAATACCCAAATCAGCTTTTCATTACCCCAAAATGAATTTGTAACGTTAAAAATTTATGATATTTTAGGTAAAGAAGTGACTACATTGGTAAACGAAAATCTTATTGCCGGTAATTATATAAAACAGTGGGAAACGCACAATTTAAGCAGCGGAATTTATTTTTATAAACTGAAGGCAGGTAAATTTAACGTTACCAAAAAGATGATTTTGCTGCAATAAAAAACAGGGGCCAAAAAAAATTACATTATTGTTTGAGGGTCAACATCAATAATAATTTTTATATCCTTAAATCGGGCTGTTTGGTTGTATAAAGCATACGAATTTAATATTGCGGTGCGCAAATATTTTGCCGACGGGTCAAGTTTACGTGGGCATTTAATTAATATATGAAAACGATAAGTTTTTTTAATTTTAGCAATAACGGCAGGGAAAGGATTAGTAATTGTTAGTTTTCCGCCTTCTTTAAGTAAAATATTATAAAATTGCATAATTGCCAATCTGGTTTCATTTTCATCTTCTCCTTTTGCTTCTATTAAAGCAAGCCGTGCAAAAGGAGGATAATTATTTAATTCTCTAATTTTAAGTTCATGTTCAAAAAAACCATTGTAATCATTTTCTAAAACTTTTTTTAATACAAAATTATTAGGATTTTGAGTTTGAATTAAAACTTCACCTTCGGTTTTACTTCGTCCTGCTCGACCCGCTACTTGGGTTAATAATTGAAAAGTTCTTTCATCAGCTCTAAAATCGGGCATCCATAACGAAGTTTCCGCCGAAACAACACCAACAAGTGTAACATTAGCAAAATCCAATCCTTTTGACACAATTTGCGTTCCGACTAAAATATCAATATCACCGTTTCGGAAACTATTCATAATATCGCCAAATTTGCCTTTTGTTTCCATTGTATCGGAATCGATACGCTCAATTTTATAGTTAGGCAGATAATAAGCAAGTTCATCTTCTACACGCTGAGTTCCTGTGCCAAAAAATTTAAGATGAATTGAACCGCATTTTGAACAGCTGCGTGGAATTGGTTTAGTAAATCCGCAATAATGGCACCGTAAAATATTTTTATCAATGTGATGAACAAGTCCAACACTGCAATCGGGACAATTTTCAATTTCGCCGCAATCGTCACAGTATACTTGTGTTGCAAAACCTCTTCTGTTTTGAAGGATAATAACACCTTCTTTTTTTCGATTCGGTTTTTTATTTCCGCTATTAATTCTTTAGAAAATATATTTTCAACTTGTTTATGTTTTTTTGCTTCAAGCATGTCAATTAATTTAATAATAGGCATTTTTGCATCATCAACACGTTCGGGAAGGCGCAATAGTTGATATTTATTGGAAATTGCATTATACATGCTTTCAACCGAAGGCGTAGCCGAACCTAAAATAATTGGACAATTATTCATTTTTGCTTTTATAATTGCCGAATCGCGTGCGTTAAATTTTGGCGGCAGATCAGTTTGTTTATAACTGGAATCATGTTCTTCATCAACAACTATCAATCCAATATCTTTAATGGGGGCAAACAGTGCAGATCTTGCGCCAATAACAACAGTATATTTTCCTTTAATTATTCCGCGCCACGAATCATATCTTTCGCCCAGCGACATCTTGCTGTGTATTAAAGCTACCTTATTTTTAAATGTATTTAAAAACCGGGTCATCATTTGGGGGGTTAAAGAAATTTCCGGGACCAGAATTAAAACCGAACGCCCAATTTTTAAGGCTTGTTTTGCAAGTTCAATATACACTTGTGTTTTGCCGCTTCCTGTAACTCCATACAATAAATAAGGGGTAAATTCTTTATTTATAATATCGGTATTTACTTTGGTTACAATATCTTTTTGATTATCCGTTAATTCAATATCGGTGTTTTCTTCTTTGTAAGTTTCGGTATGTATCCGTTCAACTTCTTTAAAAAACACACGTACTAATTTTTTAGATTCAAGAGAATTTATAGATGTTTGGCTACTTTGAGTTTTTTCCAGTAAAGCACTAAGTTTAATTGGTTTCCCTTTGGCAGATAACAATTCCAATAGAATTATTATCTGCTTTGGAGATTTTGCTTCAAGTTCGGTAATCATTCCGTATATTCTATCAAAAGTATCAGCAAGTTCAACATATTTAACTTTTTTTACTTTTACTTTTGCGTCTTCAATGGTGTCGGTTATGGTAATTGCACCTAACTTTTCCAAACCTTTAAGTACGGAATAAATATTCTTTTTTTCGACTGTTTTTTGTAAAAAGGAAATATTTACGGACTCTTTGAGGGCTAAAATATTTAAAAGTTTTGCTTTTGTACTGTTTTTATTTTTCTCTTCATTTAAAAGCTGATTGCATTGTTCACAATCCGCAATAATTTGCCGTCTGGATTCAATTTCTAATCCTGGGGGGATAGAATTACGTAATGCCTCGCCGACTGAACATAAATAATATTCCGACAGCCATTCGTAAAATTTTAACGAATTTTCATCAAAAACAGGCGTTTCGTCAATAATATCAATTATAGGTCTAATTTGGTTTTTAATATCAGTTTCTTTTGTCAGCCCAATTACAAATCCCGATAAAACACGTTTGCCAAAAGGCACAACAACACGTGTTCCAACATTAACAAGCTCCTCATAATCAACCGGAATTGAATATGTGAAGCTGTTTCTAAATGGCAGGGGAAATACAACTAAAGCAAACATAAGGATTTATTCTACAGCCTTTTCTAACAAGGTAATAGATGCATTTTCCGTATCAAGACGTGCTTTAATACCAAAAGGCAATGTAAATTTATTGGTAATATGTCCAAATGATAAACCATAAATCATGGGTACTTTTAATTTCCCCAATCTTTCTTCTATTACTTCGCGTAATGTAAAAGCATCTTTATATTCGGGATCCTGTTTTTTCTCTTCACATCCGCTGAATACACCCATTGCAATTCCGGCAACGTTTTTTAATTTGCCCGCTTGCAAAAGTTGAGTTAACATTCTGTCAATTCTATATGGTTCTTCACCAACTTCTTCAATAAACAAAATTTTATTATCTAAATTAATATCGTAAGGTGTGCCAATTTGACCAACAACAAGCGATAAATTACCTCCTACAAGTATTCCTTCGGCAGTACCCGGATTAATGACCATACGTTTATAATCGGGTTTATCTTTATCCTCGTCAGCACTTTTCATTGTAAAAGTATCTTTAGGTTCAACTAAAGTATTCATAAAATTGTTTACGGAAAATTCATTAAATGTAGATGTTGCAACAGGTCCGTGAAAACAAACCAGTCCGGTTTGTGAATAAAGGAAATACAATAAAGTTGTAATATCGCTATATCCGCAAACAATTTTTGGATTTGCTTTAACAATATTATAATCAATTAATTCGGCAAGACGATTACAACCATAACCGCCGCGTGCGCAAACAATTGCTTTAATTTCTTTGTTGGCAAATAGTTCGTTAATATCGGCCGCGCGTTCCTGATCGGTGCCGCCAAGAAAACCTGTTTTTTTCAAAATTCTATCTGTATGAAAAACTTTAAATCCAAGCTTTTCCATGTTTGTAATAGAATCCTGCAATTCCTCCTCGTTAATTGAACTTCCGGGAACAGCAAGACCAATAGTATCGCCAATTTTTAATCGTGGTGGTTTTATTGTTTGAATGGAGTCGGAAAATAATTTTGTTTTTGCAAATAAACCATTAAAAGGTATAATTGCAGAAGCCGAAGCTAAAGCTCCAACTTTTAATAAGTCTCTACGGTTAATCATAGTATCAATCCTAATTGTTCATAAATAGCTTGTTATCATCATTTTATTTAATACAAATATTAAAATAAAAAAGAAAAAAGTAAAAACAAACTATAAACAACAATAAAGATTAAATATAATTAGCCACTTCAAAATTTACATTTTCGGTTCCGGCTGAACTAAAACTAACTTTATAATCGGTATTTAATACCTCGTTAAACCAAATGTCGGAAACAGAATTGTTTTCTGCGGTTTTAGTTAAAAAACTTAATTCGTTAGGGTCTAAAGCCGCATCGGTAGAAACCATCTTTAATCCGTCAATAATAAAACTTTTAGCTATTTCGGGGTCCGAAAATTTAGGCGGATTATCTTCAATATATTCGTTATATAATAAATCTTTTATGCTATCGTCAATAAACTCACGATCAAATCCTAACGCTTTACCAATTCTAAATACAAAGTCTCTTTCAGGTGAAGAGATGTGGAAATCTTTACGAATTAAAAGTAAAATTCCACGGAAGTAATTGCTTTTATCTATAATATCCAGTTTGATGCCTTTCATTTTTGTAATTATTATACAATTTTAGTATTTAAAAGTTTCTAAACTCATTTTAAAACATTAAAATAAGTTATATAATTTACTGTATTTATTAATATAAAAAAAAGAAAAATTTAAATATTTTTTGCGTGCAATTATAAGGAAAAGTTTTTAATGGGTGTTGGAATAATCTGTAATTCTTTTTCTATTAATAGTTTATATAAAATAGTTATGAATTAAAACAGCTCTTTGGTAAAATTAGTGGAAAATCTAAAAACAGATATATTGAGAAACACAAAACAAAACAAAAATGAAATATAATATTATAGATTCAATGGTGGCAAACCGCAGGTGGATGTCGCATAACTACAAAAATAGAACTCACTCGTCTCAAAAGTAGCCGGGCGCCTCTCTTAAAAAGCAATGCCTGCCGGTAGCCGGTAAACATGTCAACTTAAGGATTATCTATTCTTCATTCCTACAATGTTACCCACTTACGGGGTTGTGATTCTTTTTTTAGCGTTCAGGCTACTGATATGAAACCCCATTTGGGGTTTTTATATAATCCTTTAATACAAATTGAAATTTAAATACTGAAAATCAACTTATTGCGTAATAACGCTGAAGGCGTTACATATCATTAGACCTCGGAACCATTAGTGCCGGTTTCAACCCCCGAAAGTGGGGTTGCATAAAATGGAGTAATTTGCTTAAGTAAACACGTTTACCTACCGCTGGTACGCATTGCATAAAAGAGAAGGGAATGTCTTTTATATTAAACAATATAAAACAACACAATATCGATGATCAAAATAACATAACATGAGGATTATTAATTTAAGATATTTCAAAAATCCGACTTATGCTACATCCACCGCCGGAGTTCTGGTCGTTGGTGGTGTGACACGTAATTACAAACATTACACAGCTCTTCCATGCGGTTTGGGGTGCCAGACCGGCAGCTTTATAGACGAATGAGTTCGTTTTTAAATTCTAACGCAGCATCTTAAAGATTGGATGTTTGTGCCTTTTTAGCTTTTACATAATTAATTACCAGCATATAAACAGCATGCGGCAGCATAATAAATGTCATACCTGAGTTTGGAATCATATAACAACCTAAAAGCACAAATATTAAATATGAAATTGTGAAATAATGGGGTAAAATCCTCTTTTCTTTTTCAATTGAATGTACTAATAGACCTAACGGAATAAGTAAAATACCAAAATAAAAAAACCAAAATACCGCAAAGGTTTCAACATTTGTTTTACCAGCCACTACCGGTAATTCATCAAGTCCTTTGCTTATTTTAAAAAAATATGAATCTGAAAATTTTGCAAACTGTTTCCCGCACCCGTCATTGGAAATAACAAACTGAGTGTGTAATATTCCTATTATTATAAGTAATATACCATTGGTGATTTTTTTTAATATTTTCATTTTATGTTATCTGATTAATGTGAAGTTTTGTTATGCTTAAATATTGAATTATTCTTTTTTCTGCTGTGAATTAATTTCTAATTTTTCAAGATTTTGTTTCATTGTTACCCGAACAATTATTTTATGAAATGGTTTAACGGGGAAAAAATAAAGCTTTCCAAACCAATTATTATATATTACTATTGTTGTTATAGTAACAATTTTTATTAATTTATTATCATCGGATTCTTTCAAAAATAATGAAACTCTAAAATTCAAATGTTTATCATCTTCCCCTAAAATAATTTCATTATTTGTTTTGCTGAAAACCTTAAAAATACCAACCTGTTCACCGGGTTCAAATTTATAGCTATTGGAATGTTTTGTTTCATTTATATCATTAGTGGTTTTTAGTCCAAATACTGAAACAATTTTGTTTCTTAACGTTAAAAGATAATCAATCCACTTTGGCCCGAGCTGTAAAAATGCTTTGGCAACATCAACAATACCTATTATATTGTTTTTATCATTTATTATCCCCTCATAACTATCACTGTAATTATAGCTGCTACGGTTGGGATATAGTGAGGAGTTTTTGGGGATTTCTGCTTTTATTATTTTCATTTTATGCCTAAATCCAAAATTATTAGTCTAAAATTGTTGTTTTTATCAACAAGCTAAAGTTGTTGAATGTGCTTTCAAAATTCATTTTCCGGCAATTTTTTATTGAACAAAAATGCTGCAATAAATTAATATATCTTTGTTAATAATGCCAAATGTTAATTTTTATTCAATTATTAAAATAATGCCATTAAAATTAAAGATTTAATTACCAAAGAGCAATGTACTAGACCCCCAAAAAATCATTATACCTTTCCCCTATCATCTTTTTAACCATTTTAAATTCTTGGCAAAAGAATGAAAAATAATACATAGGTAATTAGTTGGCCATAATAAAAAATAATACTTGCATTTATTATTACGATTTAATATGTTGGACTTAAGGAATATTTTAATAAAATAAGTGCCGGTAATTTGGGAATAATAAGGATGGTCTTTATTTGGTTTTCCTAAGGCGGGTAAAACATTAATTTGATTTTTTTTTTGATCTAAGCGGATTTACAAGCAAAATTGTTGATGGATAAATTGGTTTTTAGGTAAAAGATTTACAGGAGTTGGTGAAATGGTTAAAATTAAACATCTTCGAATTAACAGCCATTTATTATTACGTGTAAATATTTTTTATATTTTGGGTAAATAGGCGCAAAATGAAAAAGTTAAATTTATTAATTGTTTTTATGTTGTTTTGTATACAAATATTACCCCAAAATTGGACGACAGCCCCTGAAGTCTGGAGCGAACCTGTTTTGTTGGATTCGGTTTTTAATGTACCATATAATTGGATAGAAGCCCCTTCACTAACACCAAACTTTGACACTATATATTTTGCTATGGCAAATATTTATCGTTCAGTTAAAAATAATGGGAAATGGGAAAAACCAATTTTGTTAAATACAAATATAAATCCTGGTGTGGTTTATACACGGGATTGTTCGATAAGCCGAAATAGCAGAAGACTTTATTTTCTGGATATGGAGGTTATGGTGGTTGGGACATCTGGTATTCAGATTGGGACACAATAACTAACGATTGGGGTCAGACTTATAATATAGGACCGAATATTAATTCTAATTACGCTGATTCATATGCATATGAAATAAATAGAGATACTGTTTATGCTACCTCAGGTTTAAATCAATTGAATTACTTTATTTTTAACAAGAAAATTAATCAATGGATAAAAGTTGACAGTTTTAGGTTGCATCCTATTGGGGGTGCTAGAATGATGGGACATAGTTTAACCAAAGATAAAAGAAAATTGTATTTTGGGAAATATAGAACAGAAGAAGAATGGAGTTTGGATTTATGTGTATGTTATTGGGATACTGTGGCAAATTATTGGGGAAATATCTTTTACCTAAACATCAATGAAAAACGTGTTAATGTTGGCAATTTACACAAACGAGGCGTAGAGTATTATCCATGGATATCTGAAAATGGAAAAACATTGGTGTTTTCATCAAATCGAAATGTTTCATTGGAACCTGATAGCAGCAATGCTACAAGTTTGTATATCTCGTATTTATTAATAGATGAAAATGGTGATACTGTTACTTCGGTAAACAAAAATGAAACCCCTGCAATAAAATCTTTTACTTTAGAACAAAACTACCCTAATCCATTTAATCCAAGTACCACAATAAAATATTCGGTTGCAAATGAAGGCAACGTAAAAGTAATTGTTTATGATTTAATTGGTAGAAAAATAGCCGAACTTGTTAACGAATTCAAAAACAAGGGACAATACCAAATAAATTTTGATTCGCAAAAATATAAGCTGGCAAGCGGTACATATTATTATCAATTGATACAAAATAATGATTATTTAGTGAAAAAAATGATACTAACAAAATAATGATGTAAACCATTGTGTTTTACAATTAGCGATTGATTGTTTTGTGGGTTATGGGATAATTTTTTTTTGAAGTATGCTATTAAGGGCAGGGTATTTTAAAATCAATTTATCGATTTTTTTTAAGATTAAGCTGAATAAATAAAATTAAATTTGCAAGTCTTTTCTATTATCTCTAACAAATTTGTGATGCAGTTCACAATTTAGGCATTTAATCCGCATTTATGAATTATTTTATTGATTATAACATAAGAAATTGTGAAATTAAATATTGATTAATAACATGAGTGCTTTAAGTTGTGATTTGTGAATTTAAGTGTTTCAAAATTATACATATCTTAAAATGATACACTTTTTTTGTTATATAAAAATAATTAATATTAAAATATAACTACTTATTTTTGGCTCAATATTTGTTGTTATGTAATGTTGTTCTAAAAGGGGATTATGGAATTAGTACCGTTATTTATCACAATTTTAATATATAGCACAAGTATTTTGGTAGTTGTAATAATAATATCAAAAGTTGGCGTAATGATGTTTGCTCAAAAAACTAATGAAAGTAAAACTAAAGCAAACGATTATAAAGCCAAACCTGTATCCACTACAGCCAAAGTAGCCACCAGAAATACTACTGAATTAAGCAGAAATGATTATCAAAGAGATCGTGAACGTGAAAAAGAACGGGAAAGACGCAGAAGGGAAAAACAAAGACAATATGAAGAAGATTCTGTAAGAAAAAGTGGACAGGGAAGTGAAAGAAGGAAAAAAGAGCGCAAAATACAAGCTGAACCAATAAGCAGATCTTCAAGATTTGTTGTTATTAATTCAACATCGGTAATAAGCGATTCGAAATTAAGAGACACAAGATATGATAAGGAAATGTTTTATCCAACAAAAGGAACTACTACTGCACGTCCATACAACCCAAATATAGAATATAAACAAAGCAGATAATTTATCGGAGTTTTATGAATTACAGCTCAAAACACATAACGGATGAGTTTAATAAACTTTTTGAATATGCTCAAGATTATTATGATGGAATTAGTAAATTACTCAGAATTAAGCCGAGCGTAACAATTTTTGGTTCATCCCGGGCTGATACAGACGATAAATATTACAACCTTACTTACAATATAGCAACCGAATTGGTAAATAAAAATTTTGGTATAATTACAGGCGGTGGTCCCGGCTTAATGGAGGCTGCAAATAAAGCCGCCTACGATAATTTAGGAAGCAGTGCGGGTGTAAATATACTTAAAGACGATTTTGTTTCGGAATTTGTTGATAAAGAAAAAAATGTTCGGTTTAAGAATTTTGGGTATCGCAAATTATGTATGCTCAAAATTTCGCTGGGATTTGTGATTTTGCCCGGCGGCATAGGAACAATTGACGAATTGTTTGAAACTTTGGTTTTGGTTAAGTTATACAACACTCGCAAAGTGCCTATTATTTTAGTTGGAAAAGAATTTTGGGCCGGTTTGCTTGAATGGATGCTTAACGTTAAAAATGAATATGGTTATATTTCAAAAGATGAATTAACTTCATTTATCCAATGTGATAATCCAAAAGAAATTGCTGAAATATTTACCTCTTTTTACAGAGATAAATTGCCGGAATTAAATTTTTAATCTATTTTAATTTTTGCTAATTCCAAAGTCAATAATTTTATAAATTCGGCTTTATCAATTCCTGTCAGTTTGTATTTTCCTGTTTTTACAATAATTTCGGCGGTGTCCCCTTCTCCTGTTAAAGCCTTAAATAAATTAAATCCAAGTCTGTTTCTGTGGTTTTGAATAGGCATATATTTACTGAATGATTCTGCCAAATCGTATGCTTTTCGTTCAACAGTATTTTCACTAAAAGCTTTAACTTTTGCCGATGGTAATGTTGTCATAATAAAACTCATATTTTTTTAACAAATATAATAATTATTCAATACAGATTCATCAAAAAGTTAAATATTTAAGTTATAATTCAACAAAATAACAAATTTAACATGGACAAAGATATAATTATTAAATTGAAACACTTTGTCACCAAAGATGATTTAGTATTTGTTTTTGAACAAAATCAACACCCGACAGATAACAATCCCCGTATTTGAACATACAACAGATTATAATGGAATATTCGATTTGGCTCTAATGGTGAATGTAGCACAAGTATATGTTGGATAAATATGTGTTGAAACTATTGACGCATTATGCAAATAATTTTGTCTCAAATAATCAGGGCTAAAGCCCAAATCTCTTTTTTTATGCAGCCCCCGAGCCTGAACAGGTTGTGTGAAAATTGGGGATAATATATCCAAAGGTGGCACGGCTCTGCCGTGCTGGTAGTTGGTGGGGGTGCGCGTTATTACAAACATGGCACTTCTCCGAAGTGCTTGTGTGGGGATAGTAATGCTATAACTAAAGCTGTTACAATAAGTCAGAAGGTTTTAATATAACCCCAGCTTTTAAGCTGGGGGTCTGGAAAAAGAAAATATTGGGTTTTAACCCAAGCATAATAATAGTGGACGATAATGAAAATTAACAGAAAACGTACCATTACCCAATTTCCACACAGGCTGTGAAGGCTGGGGTTATTTAAAGAAATTAGATAAGCATATATAATTGAATAATAACATGTTATGGGTTTAAATAACCCCGCCATTTATGGCAATGTTGTCAACTTAAGCATTATCTGTTCTTCATTTTTACAATGCAACCCACTTACAGGGTTGAGGTTCTTTTTTTAGCGTTTAGGCTACTAATATGAAACCCCATTCGGTTTTTTTTAATATAATACATTAATCCAAATTGAAATTTAAATACTGAAAACCAATTTATTGCGTAATAACGCTGAAAGTGTTACATATCATTAGACATCGGAACCATTAGTATCGGTTTCAACCCCCGAAAGTGGGGTTGCATAAAATGGAGTAATTTGCTTAAGTAAACACGTTTACCTACTGTAGGTAGGCATTGTGCTGGACAAATATCTGTAAATATATCATTTTCTGTTTATATGCCTAAACTTATACCAATAAGTTGCAAATTATTCCCAATTCATAATTTTCAATGATTAATTTTGGATTATGGTATTTAAACTAAAAAAATTGATAAAGAGAAGTGTTTTGGGGCAATAAAATAGATCGATTTAGCCGTGATAACAAATTTTAAATAAAACTTGCTAAATTGAATAAATAGTTGTAAATTTAAATCTTAATAAATCTTCTATTCCGCCCTTAATGGGCGTTTTTTGTATATGGAAATTGAAAAAAACAAAATAGAACCGCATTTCCGCGAAATAATAGAAACAAACGGGTATTTTTTAATAGAATTTATTTTACGCGGAGAAAAGCGAAGCAAAGTTATTGAAGTTTATATCGATAATGAAATTGGTATAACGGTGGATAACTGTGCCCTGCTAACTAGACAATTAAACGACAAGTTAGCGGAGTTGGGTTTTGGTGAAGAAAGTTACAGATTAGATGTATCATCACCCGGAACCGACAGAGAACTTAAATATTTTCCGCAGTATAAAAAACACATTTCCCGTTGGTTTACACTGGAATATGCGGATGGTGAAAATATTAAAGTTTTAGAAGCAAAGCTTAAAAGTATTGAAGATGAGATTTTGGTTTTTGAAAAAGACCAAAAAGAGATCAAAATTCAATATAACGATATTAAACAAGCAAAAGTAATAACAAGAATCTGATATCGGAGGATTAAAAAAAATGAATGTGGAGATAGTTGAATCATTCTCTCAAATGGTTAGAGAAAAAGGCTTAGATAAAGACGTGCTTGCAAGTATTATTGAAGAAATCTTTGGTATGCTTGTAAAAAAGAAATATGGAATGGATGCACGGTTTGAAGTAGTTTTTAATATGGATAAAGGCGATATAGAAATATTTTTAGAAAGAACTATTGTAGAAACTGTAGAAAATCCTGAATTTGAAATAAGTATTGCAGAAGTAAATGCACAAGGTAACGTTGACGAACTTGAAGTAGGAGACGATTATGTAGAAAAAATAAGTCTTGCATCATTTGGAAGAAGATTAATAAACACTGCCCGCCAAAACTTAAACCAAAGAATTAGAGATATTGAAAAAGATCTTATCTATAATGAATATGTAGATATGATTGGTGAAATAGTTGTTGGTGATATTTATCAGGTTAAAAAATTTGATGTGCTTGTAAACCATAATAAAAACGAATTATTATTGCCTCGTAACGAACAAATACCAAAAGAAAAATACCGCAAAGGTGCAACAATACGCGCAGTTGTTAAAGATGTTAGAAAAGGGATGAATAATAATAACCCTGTGGTAGTTATTTCACGTGCCGATAATTTGTTTTTAAGAAGATTGTTTGAAATTGAAATTCCTGAAATATATGATGGTTTAATTGAAATAAAAGGAATTGCCCGCGAACCCGGCGACAGAGCAAAAGTTTCTGTTGAAAGCAGAGATCCAAGAATTGATGCTGTTGGTGCATGCGTTGGTATGAAAGGCGTAAGAATTCACGCAATTGTACGCGAATTAAATAATGAAAATATTGATGTTATTAATCATGCTGATGATCCGGTTCAATTTATTCAAAGAGCATTGGCTCCAGCTAAATTAAAACAAATAGAAATAGATGAAAAAGGTAAAAAATGTACTGTTTGGGCTGATAGCGATCAAGTATCTTTAATAGTTGGCCGAAATGGTGTAAATATACGTTTAGCAATGAAGTTAACCGGATATGATATTGAAGTAATCCGCGAACAAAAACAATTTGAAGAATACGACGAAGATATAGAATTGTTTGATTTAAGAGACGAATTAACTCCGGAAATTGTTGATATATTAATTAACAGCCGTTATGATACAGCATTGGAAGTATTAGGTGTTACGCCGGAAGCTCTTGCAAAAGTTACAAAACTGCCGGTTGAAAAAGCAGCAGAGATTATTGAAATAATTAAAAATCAATTTGAAGAAGAAGAATAAAAGAAATTTTAGTAAAAGGTGATTAAAATATATGCCTGAAGAAACAACACAAAAGAAAATAAGATTATACAAATTTGCTGCCGAGTACAATTTATCAACAAATACTTTGCAGGAGTTCTTAATTCAGAAAGGTTATGAAGTTAAATCTATAAATTCTGTATTAACTGATGATATGCTTAACGATATTATGGGAAAATTTAAAAAAGATATCGAAAAAGCAGAAAAACATTATCAAAAGGTTGAAGAATTTAATAAGAAAAGAAGTGATAGACCTACTGATGAACCTCAAAAACCAACAATAAAAGAAGAGACTGAAAAGATTTACGAAGAGTTGAAACAAGATATTGTTGAAAGACAGCAAGTATTACTTACACCTGACGAACCCGTGGTATCTGCACCGGTTGTTGAGGTAATTTTGCCGACTGTTGAAACTAAACCTGTTGTTGAAGAACCAATTGTTATAGAAGAACCTATAAAAGTTGAAGTTCCTGAAGTTGAGGTTAAAGTTGTTGAGGTTCAAAAAGTTGAAGAACAGGTAAAAATTGAACCACCGGTTGTTGAAGTTAAAGTTGTTGAAGAAATAAAACCGGTAATAGTTGAACCAAAAGTTCAAGAAGTAATTGTTGAACCTGTAAAAGTTGAGATTAAGGTTGAACCGGAAATAACTAAGATTGTTGAAGTAGTTGCCGAAGTACCGGTAATTCCTGAAGTTGTTCCTGAACAAGCCGACTTGCCAATTGAAAGCTATAAAACAAAAGCTGAATTGGAAATTGAATCGAAAAAACGCGGTTTAACTATTTTAGGTAAAATGAATTTATCAAAACCTCACAGAGGCAGAGATAATAACGATAAACAAAAAGATAATAACAGACCACGCGATAATAAAGAAAATAAAGAAAATAGCGACCAGCCTAAAGGTAAATGGGAAGATAGAACCGGAAAACCTAAAGAAAGAAATGAAAACGAAAGACAAAATAAGTTTACTATCCGTGATGCTGTTCCTGCTGTAGATCCACAAGATCCAAATATTAAATTGATTGATGGTGATTCAGCCGAAGCGAAAAAGAAAAAGAAGAAAAAGAAAGTTAAAGCAAAAAAATCTAACGAGCTGAATCCTGAAGAACAGATTAAAGCTAAGAAAAAGAAAAAAATTAAAAAGTTAGAAGTTGATAAAAAAGAAGTAGAAGCAGCAATTAAAAGAACGTTATTAAGTATGGAAGATAGCGCTTTAGTAGAAAGAGCTAATGCCAGAAAGAAAAAACGTAAAGAAAAACTTGAAATTCAAGAAAAATTGAATGAAGAAGCTGTTGAAAGAAACAGAACACATTTAAAAGTTACTGAATTTGTTGCTGTAAACGAATTAGCAAACTTGATGAATGTACCTGTTAGCGAAGTTATTTCAAAATGTATCGGTCTTGGTTTAATGGTTTCCATTAACCAAAGATTAGATCTTGAAACAATTACACTTGTTGCTGATGAATTTGGATTTGAAATTGAAGTTGAAGATGAATATAGTTCAAATGAGCTTGAAGATTCGGTTGATTTGGAAGAAACTTTAAAACCAAGACCTCCTGTAGTAACAATTATGGGTCACGTTGATCATGGTAAAACATCATTGCTTGATTATATACGAAAAACAAAGGTTGTTTTTGGTGAATCGGGTGGTATTACACAACATATTGGTGCATACCAAGTAAAAACCGAATCCGGTAAATTGATTACATTTTTGGATACTCCCGGTCACGAAGCTTTTACAGCTATGCGTGCACGCGGAGCAAAAATTACCGATATAGTTGTGTTGGTTGTTGCAGCAGATGACGCAGTAATGCCTCAAACTGTTGAAGCTATTAACCACGCACAAGCTGCAAATGTACCTATTATTATTGCAGTAAATAAAATTGATAAACCAAACAGTAATCCTGAAAAAATTAGACAACAATTAGCAGATAGAAATATTTTAGTTGAAGATTGGGGCGGTAAATATCAATGTGTTGAATTATCGGCAAAAACCGGTATTAATGTTGATTTATTGCTTGAAAAAATATTACTTGAAGCTGAAGTAATGGAATTAACTGCAAATCCCGATAGAATGGCACGTGGTGCGGTAATTGAAACCCAGCTGGATAAAGGACGTGGAATTACAGCAACTATTTTAATTCAAAAAGGAACATTACGTGTAGGTGATACATTTGTTGCCGGAAATCAATATGGCAGAGTAAGAGCCATGTTTGACGAAAGGAACGATAAAGTTGAAAGTACAGGACCTGCAAGCGCAGTTTTAGTACTTGGATACGAAGGACCGCCGCAGGCAGGTGATACATTTGTTGTTGTCGATTCGGAAAAGAACGCAAGAAATATTAGTTTAAGACGTCAGCAAATTAAACGTGAACAAGATCATAAACAAATACATTTAATTACCTTAGATGAAATTGCAAGCCAAATTAGTATTGGCGGTGTTAAGGAATTACCAATAATTGTAAAAGGTGACGTTGATGGTTCTGTTGAAGCTTTGGCAGATTCATTAATGAAACTTTCAAACAAAGAAGTTATTATCAGGGTAATTCATAAAGGTGTTGGCGCCATATCGGAAGGTGATGTGTTGTTAGCAGCTGCTTCACGCGCAATTATTATTGGTTTCCATGTTCGTCCTAACCTTAACGCACGTAAGTTAGCTGAATCGGAAAAAATTGATATAAGACTTTATAATGTTATTTATGACGCAATAAATGAAGTGCGTTCTGCTTTAGAAGGTTTATTATCACCTGTTATTTCGGAAGAATTAACTGCTACTGTAGAAGTTAGACAAATATTTAAATTGCCTAAACTTGGACTTATTGCAGGTTGTTATGTACAAAGCGGTAAAATAGCCCGTACTAATAAGATTAGAGTTATTAGAGATGGTATTCAAGTTTATACAGGTGAAATCGGTTCTTTGAAACGCCTAAAAGATGACGTAAAAGAAGTTGATGCCGGTTATGAATGCGGATTAAATATTACAAGTTTTAATGATCTTAAAATTGGCGATATTGTTGAAGGTTACAAAATTATTGAAACTAAAAAGAAGCTTGAACAAGTATGAAATTTCGCTTAAGTAGAATAGAAAGTTTAATTAAAGAAGAAATAAGCCTAATATTTTTGTATAAATTGCAAGATCCCGATTTTAGGTTAATTACTATTACAGAAGTAAAAGTAAGTCCTGATTTAAAATATGCAAAAATATATATTTCTGTATACGATAAAGAGAAAAGGAAAAAAGCATTACAAAAAGTTAATAATATTAAAGGTATGATTCGTATGGAGTTAGCCTCCAAAATAAAAAGTATACGCTGCATACCTGATATTACTTTTTATATTGATGAAACCTTGGATTATGTAGAAAAAATTGACGGCTTATTCAGAAAGATACATGAAGATGATAACAAAACAGCAGAATGATTTAAGTGTTATAAATTTTGAAACAGGGGCAGAAATATTAATAGATAAGCCAAAAGGGCTTACTTCATTTAGTGCTGTTCATAGGGTAAGGGGAGCTGTAAAAGTTAAAAAAGTTGGTCATGCAGGTACATTAGACCCGGAAGCAACCGGTCTTTTAATTATTTGTACCGGAAAAAAGACCAAAGAAATATATAAGTATCAGGATTTAGATAAAACATATACCGGTATTATAAAGCTTGGTTATACCACTAAATCGATGGATGCTGAAACAGCAATTGAATTTAAAGACGATTGTTCAACTGTAAGCGACCTGCAAATAGAAGAAGCTCGTAAAAGTTTTCTTGGAAATATAACGCAACTTCCTCCAATGTACTCGGCCATAAAACATAATGGCAAGGCACTTTATAAATATGCAAGAAAGGGAGTTGATGTTGAAAGAACTCTTCGCGAAATTAACATATCAAAATTTGATATTACAAAAGTTGATCTGCCTTATGTTCATTTTGAAATAGGCTGCTCAAAAGGAACCTATATTAGAGTTATTGCCGGAGATTTTGGCAATAAAATTGGCTGCGGGGGTTATTTGTATGAATTAAGAAGAACAAAAATTGGTGAATATTCGGTTGATGATGCATTTTCAGTTGAAGAATTTCAGCAATTAGTTAAAAACTGACAGATAAAAATTTAAATTATGAATATTTACAAGAATATATTAGAAGTAAATTTTGAAGAAGGTAGTGTAGTAACGCTTGGTACATTTGATGGTTTGCACGCCGGTCATAGAAAACTTATTGAAACACTTGTTTCAAAGTCGTCCGAACAAAACTTAAAAAATGTATTAGTTACATTTGAACCGCATCCGCGTAATGTTGTTACTGCAAACAATAAAATCCAAATTCTTTCGACTCTTGATGAAAAGCTAAAAATTTTAGAAAGTTTAGGTGTTCAAAATGTTTTGGTTATTGGTTTTACAAAAGAATTTTCAGAAATTCCTTATGAAAAATTTTTACAAGAGTATATTGTAAAAAAACTTAACGTAAAATATCTTATAATCGGCCATGATCATAAGTTTGGTAAAGATAGAGAAGGAAACGAATCAAAATTAAAAGAGTTTTCAATAAAAAACAATTTTGAAGTTATATCGGTATCATCTGTTGAAGTTGAAGGTGAAATAGTAAGCAGTACAAAAATAAGGAATTATCTTAGCTGCGGTAAAGTGATTGAAGCAAATAAATATTTAAAACAAAACTATTTTATTGAAGGAATTGTTGTTAAAGGAGCACAACGAGGCAGATTGTTAGGTTTTCCAACTGCAAATATTAAACCGGGAGATAATAAACTGCTTCCATTTGAAGGTGTTTATGCGGTTTCTTGTAAAATTGAAAATAATGTGTATTTTGGCATGATGAATATCGGTAAAAGACCGACATTCGATTTGCTTGAAGAAGCGATAATAGAAATAAATTTATTTAATTTTAATTTAGACATTTATGATAAAAAGGTCTGGATTGAAATTTATGATTTTATTAGAGATGAAGTAAAATTTAATTCAAAAGAAGATTTGATAGAACAGTTAAATCTTGATAAAGCAACAATAGAAAATTATCTAAATTTAATACATTAATTAATTAATTCCGGTAAAAACTGGAATTACATTGTAAAACAAATGGAGTAATAAAATGTCTATTACAAACGAAGAAAAAGCTGAAATAATTTCCAAATACGGAAAAAATGGAAAAGACAGCGGTACAGCAGAAGTACAAATTGCAATAATTACAAAACGCATTAACCAATTAACAGAACATTTTGGAACACACAAAAAAGACCATTCATCAAGAAGAGGTTTAATGATGTTAGTAGGTAAACGCAGAAGATTATTAGATTATTTGATAGCAAAAGATATTGAAAGATACAGAGCAATAATTAAAGACCTAAATATTAGAAAGTAAGAGGAAAAATTTAATGGTATATACAAAAGAAGTTGAAATAGGCGGTAAGAAGTTAACAATTGAAACAGGTAAGTTAGCTAAACAGGCAAATGGCTCGGTATTAGTAACTTATGGAGATACTGTTGTGTTAGTAGCAGCAGTTGCAGCTTCTGAACCTATGGAAAATGTCGATTTTTTCCCCCTATCAGTTGAATACAGAGAAAAAGCATTTGCAGCAGGAAAAATTCCGGGCGGTTTTTTGAAAAGAGAAGGAAAACCATCAGATAAAGAGGTTTTATCTTCAAGATTGATTGATAGGCCAATTAGACCCTTATTTCCTTCTGCATTTAAAAACGAAACGCAAGTTATTGCTTTTGTTTATTCCTTTGATGGGGAAAACGATCCTGATGTGTTAGCTGCTGTTGGTGCTTCGGCCGCATTAGCTATTTCCGATATCCCTTTCTTAGAACCCATTGGAGAGGTTAGGGTTGGCAGAATTGACGGTAAATTTATTGTTAATCCTACATTTGAACAGATTATTAAAAGTGATTTAGAACTTGTTATTGCCGGTACTGCCGATTCAATTATGATGGTAGAAGGCGAAGCACACGAAATTAGTGAAGACGATGTTCTTGAAGCTTTAAAATTTGCTCATGAAGAGATTAAAAAATTAGTTGCAGCTCAAATTGAACTTGCAGCATTATGCGGAAAACCTAAAATGGTTGTTCCTGAAGTAATAATTGATCAAAATTTATTAAATGATGTTAATGCTTTAGCACATGATAAATTTAAAGAGATTGTTGCAACAGTTCTTGCAAAAGAAGAAAGATACAGCAAAAACAAAGAATTAACTTTAGAAGTTTGCGCCGCTCTTGCCGAAAAATATCCCGATCAGGAAGGCGTAATTAAATCGATTATGCATGATATGGAAAAAGATTTAATGCGTAAAAGAATTCTTGAAGTTGGTTTACGTTTAGATGGTAGAAATACAACACAAGTACGTCCAATATCAGTTGAAACAGGTTTATTACCAAGAACACACGGTTCAGCACTTTTTACACGTGGTGAAACACAAAGTTTAACAACTTTAACACTTGGTTCTAAAAATGACGAACAAATTATTGACGGTTTACAAACAGAATATAAAAAACGTTTTATATTACATTATAACTTCCCTCCATTTTCTGTTGGTGAAACAGGAAGATATTCGGGAACAGGAAGACGCGAAGTTGGACATGGTAATTTAGCAGAAAGATCACTAAAATATATCGTTCCAAACGAAGAAGCTTTCCCATATACAATTCGTTTAAATTCTGATATTCTTGAATCAAACGGTTCTTCTTCAATGGCTACAGTTTGCGCAGGTTCATTAACATTAATGGATGGCGGCGTACCTGTAAAATGTCCTATAGCAGGAATTGCAATGGGATTGATTAAAGAAGAAAGCAGTTTTGCAATTCTTACCGATATTTTAGGTAATGAAGATCATTTAGGAGATATGGACTTTAAAGTAGCCGGTTCTTCAAATGGTATTACCGGAATACAGATGGATATTAAAATTCAAGGAATTTCATTTGAAATTATGGAAAAAGCATTAGCCCAAGCTAAAGAAGGCAGAATGTTTATTCTTGGTAAAATGAATGAAACTTTATCAGCTCCAAAAGGCCAGGTATCCCCATTTGCACCTTCTTTGGTAATTATTAAGATAAGAACCGAAAAAATAGGTGCTGTAATTGGACCAGGCGGTAAAGTAATTCAAGGAATTCAAAAAGAATTTGGTGTTGAAATATTTATTAATGAAGATGGAAACGTACACATTGCAGGTCCTTCAAGAGAAGCTGCTAATGGTGCAAAAAACTTTATTAAACGTTTAACAGCCGAACCAGAAATTGGTGAAGTTTATGAAGACTGTAAAGTTGTAAAAATTACAGATTTTGGTGCTTTTGTTGAAATTATGCCCGGTACCCAAGGTCTTTTACATATTTCGCAAGTTGATATTAAACGTGTTGCTAAAGTTACAGACGTTTTAAAAGAAGGTGATTTAATTACTGTTAAATTACTTAAAGTAGAAAATGGTAAACTTAGTTTATCACGTAAAGCTATTCTTGAAGAAGAAAGAGCTAAACAAAAAAGTGAAGAATCTGTTGAAGAAACTACTGAAATTGCAGCCGATACTAGTTCTGAACCAATTGTTGAAGAAAATAATTAATTTTATTTAATGATAAATGCTGAGTATTCAGCATTTATCATTTTAAATATAACTATTTGTTCTTTGGAACCACTTATTTGTAATTATGGCTTAAACTAAATATATAATAATTATTAAATTGTAATAATGATATTTTTAATCTATTTATATAGTTACATAATAAAGATGTTTTTCCTAAATAAGTGATTAATAACAATAGGCAGAGTGCCTTAAAGTGTTTTAATAAAAAATTTGCTAAATGGTAAGTTGTAAAGTAATGAAGAACGGGGAATTAGAAATAAAAAATAGAATAATTATAGCACCATTAGCGGATATAAGCGATGCTCCGTTCCGTAAGATATGTAAGGATTTTGGAGCTGATTTAACATTTACCCAAATGGTAAGTGCTAAAGGAGTATTATCAAATCAGTTCGATTCCTTAAGATATTTGGTTTTTAGCAGAGCAGAAAAACCAATTGGGGTTCAGATATTAGGAAATGACCCTGATATTATTGATGAAGTTATTGGGCAGATTAAAGGATATAAACCCGATTTAATAGATTTAAATTGCGGGTGTCCGGTTACAAAGGTTATTAACCAAAAACTGGGGGCAAGTTTATTGGATGAACCTTTCCTATTGGAAAAAATTATTACTAAAATGGTTAAACGGGCGGGTGAAATTCCGGTTTCTGTAAAATTGCGGCTTGGTAGAAATAAAACAAAAATTAACATTATACAAAATGCAAAAATAGCAGAAAATGCCGGTGCTTCTTCAATTACTGTTCATGGAAGAACACGTGATGATAGATATGAAGTTGAAAGCAATTGGGAATGGATTAAAAAAGCTAAAGAAAGTGTCTCCATTCCGGTTTATGGTAATGGTTCATTGTTTGAACCAAATGATATAAAAAATTTTATAGATTTAACAGGCTGCAACGGAGTGATGTTGGCCAGAGGAGTTATTGGTAATCCGTTTTTAATCTCTCGTTATAAAAAAATGTTGGAAACAGGATTTGATACAGGATTGCCAAAAATTGATGAAGTATATGAAACATTAAAATATCATATCTCATTAATTAATAAAGAATACGGAGAAATTAGTGCTATTGTAAAAGCTAAAAAAACTATTGTATGGTATTTAAGGTTTTATAATGGTATTACACCTTTGCTAAATAAAATATTTTCTTTCGAAAACATGGATGATATTATGGTGTTTTTAGATAAACACATTGAAAATATTAAAAATGGAAGTTATCCGGAAGAAGATCTAACAATTATAGATAAAAAGTTTAAAGAACGGATTATTTTTTGGTTAAAAGATGAAATTTTAACCCGGGGATAAATTTGTTAAAATAAGAGAATTTTATGCAAAAATTAATTATTATTAATTCATCTGCATCATCAACGCGGGTTGCTATAACAGAAGACGGCAACTTGGTAGATTTTTTTGTTGATAATGTAGAACAAGAACGGATGGTTGGAGATATATATCTAGGAAAAATTGCACGTGTTTTACCGGGAATTAAAGCTGCATTTATAGATATAGGCTTAAAACATGATGCGTTTTTACATTTTTCGGATATTGGCGAACGTTTGGAATCACTTCAAGGAATGCTTGAAGATGATGACGATGACGAAGAAGAAGAAGCCGATGAAGAAAAAAAAATAAAAGAAACAGCTAAAAAAAATGAAGCTAATGTAGAAAAGAAAAAATTATATTCTAAACTCCATAAGGGAGAAGAAATATTAGTACAAATTATAAAAGAACCTGTTAAAGATAAAGGTGTACGTGTTACTTCGGCAATATCAGTACCCGGCAGATTTTGTGTTCTTTTACCGTTTGATAATAAAATAGGTATTTCGAAAAAAATAAGTGATTTTAAAGAACGCAGACGGCTTAAAAAACTTGCCCGAAGTATATTGCCCGATAATTGCGGTTTAATTATTAGAACTGCAGCTTTGGAGCAAACCGAAGATACACTTGCAAGTGACTTGAAATATCTTGTTGATACATGGCGCGATATTCAGGAATCGGCCAAACAGGATACACCTCCATCGGTAGTTTATAAAGATTTAAGTACTACTTCCAGTGTAATACGCGATTTATTTACTCCTGATATTTCCAAAGTATTAATTGATACAAAAAAATCATTCAGGGAAATAAGAAATTACTTAAAATTAGTACAACCCGAATTATTAGATAAAATTGAATTTTACAAAAGTGATGAACCTATTTTTGAAGCTTTTAAGGTTGAAGAACAAATTAAAACTTTAATGGGCCGTAAAGTTTCATTACCGGCCGGCGGACATATTGTTATTGATCATACCGAAGCAATGTTTGTAATTGACGTAAACAGTGGAAGATACGCCGCAAAAAAAGAACAAGAGTTAAATTCGCTTAAAACAGATCTTGAAGCTGCCCGTGAGATTGTTCGTCAATTACGATTACGGGATATTGGCGGTTTGATTGTTATCGATTTTATTGATTTGGAAGATGATAAAAACCGAAAGAAAATTTACGATGAATTAAAAAAAGAATTTAAAAAAGATCGTGCAAAAGTAGCATTGCTTCCTATGACAGATTTTGGATTAATGCAAATTACCAGACAAAGAATAAGAGAAAATATTATTCAATCAATCCATGAAGAATGTCCTTATTGTTATGGTACCGGTTTATTAACCAGAAGATCACATTTAATTCATGAAATAGAAGATTGGATTAAAAAATATAAAAACAAAGGAATTGGACGAGTTTTATACCTTAAAGTAAATCCATCTCTTGCCTTAAAATTGCAGGAAGGAATTTTTTCTCCTTTACGCAAACTTGAGTTTAAGTATTTTGTACGTGTAAAATTAATTGTTGATATAAAAGTAAGTGTTCAAAAATTTCATTTTCTTGATAAGCGGGACGGAAAAGATATTACTGACGAAATTGAATAATTTTATTTGAGTTTTAATAGAATAATTTACAACTTTACAAGTTGTTTTTATCTTTTATTTAAATTTAAGAATTGAAAAAAAAGATTTAGGATTAATTATGGAAAAGACGAAGTTTTATGAGATTCACAAACGTTTAGGTGCTAAAATTGTTGATTTTGCAGGATTTGAAATGCCTGTTCAATACAATTCGATTATTAATGAACATAAAGTAGTGAGAACTAAAGTTGGTGTTTTTGATGTTTCGCACATGGGTGAAATATTTATTAAAGGTGAGAAAGCCTTAAATTTTGTTCAGCACATTACTGTAAATGATGCTGCGGTTTTAACAGACGGAAGAGTGCAATATTCGGCAATGTTATATCCTGATGGCGGCATTGTGGATGATTTATTGGTTTATAAAGTGAATGATAAAGAATTTATGCTTGTTGTAAACGCATCTAATAAAGATAAGGATTATGATTGGATGCTTAAAAACAATATTTTTGGTGTTGAAATTATTGACGAAAGCTCTTTATATTCTCTGTTAGCAGTTCAGGGTCCAAATTCGAAAAAAACAATTGCAAAAATATGTGATAAAACAATTGATCTTGAATATTATCATTTCTTTTTTGCAAAAATTGCCGGTGTTGATATGATTGTTTCCAGAACAGGTTATACCGGCGAACTGGGATATGAATTGTATTTTAAGGGTGATGAAAAAACAGCAGAAACCGTATGGAATGCAATATTTGAAGCCGGAGCAGAATTTGGAATTGAACCCGTTGGTTTGGGTGCAAGAGACTCGTTACGTTTGGAAATGGGATTTTGCTTGTACGGAAATGATATAGATAATACAACCAATCCGCTGGAAGCTGGACTTGGCTGGATTACAAAATTAAAAAAAGAAGAATTTATTGGAATTGATATACTTAAAGCTGTTAAACAAAACGGACTAAAACGCAGATTGGTAGCTCTTGTATCAGACGAAAGAGTATTTCCTCGTCATAATTACGAGTTATCGGTTGAAGGTAAAGTAGTTGGACATGTAACAAGCGGAACAGTAAGCCCTATCTTAGAAAAAGCAATTGCTATGGGATATGTGGATTATGATTATGCAAAAGAAGGAAATACCATAAATTTTTTAATTAGGGGAAAAGAAACTCCCGCAACAATTGTTAAACTACCTTTTGTAAACAAATGAAAATAAATGTTTTATTTACCCATACTAGTATTGAAGAATTATTTTTTACAGGTAAAACAGCAGTAGTAATAGATGTTTTGCGTGCAACAACAACCATAACTACTGCTTTAATGAATGGCGCAAAGGAAATAATTCCTGTTAATTCAATAGAATTCGCTATAAAGTTTTCCGGTGGTTTTGGCGGACAAACTTTGTTGGGCGGTGAACGTCATGCAAAAAAAATTGAAGGTTTCCACCTTGGAAACTCACCTTCTGAATATACTCATGAAGCAGTAAACAATAAAGCTGTTATTTTGTTTACTACTAACGGCAGCAAAGCAATTGTAAAAGCTAAATTTGCGGAAAATTTAATTTGCTGTTGTTTTAACAATCTATCAATTGTTGCTAAATATTTAGTTCAGTTAGGTAAAAATTTTGAAGTGGTTTGTTCGGGGACAAATGGTCTTTTTAGTCTGGAAGATTCAGTTTGCGCAGGTTTATTAATTGCTGAAGTGATAAAATTAAACCCGGCCATTGAATTAAACGACAGCGGAGAAGCTGCTTTATTATTAGCAAAACAATACCACAAAAATATTTTAAAAATGATGGAAAAAGCTGATCACGGCAAACTATTGATAGAAAACGGATTTAGTGATGATCTTAAGTATTGTGCTAAATTAAGTTGTTATGATATAATTCCCGTATTTAATTCAAGTTCAATAAAAGCACTTCCGCATGCTGAAATTGAAAAACTATTAGCAAATTAATAATTTAATTTAATGGCGTTAAAGAGTAAACAAAAAAGCGGTACGGCAAGCGAAAGTCCATTTGTGGTCTCACCGGATAAAAAAAAGAAAATAGTAGGTTTATTTCTTCTCATTTTATCCGTGCTGATTTTTTTCAGTATTTTGTCCTATCATAGATCGGATGTGGCAAATTTAACCAATTGGCTGGATGATTTTATTGCTTCTTTTTCGCCTGATCAGGAATTTTCGCATAGACAGCAAAATACATATAATTGGCTTGGAATTTTTGGTGCTTACACTTCTAATTTTTTAATTAACTCTACAATTGGTTATTGCGCGGTAATTTTACCTGTTATGTTGTTTTTATGGGGTTATTCCATAATTATTAACGAAAGACGAAAACTAGCCTTGTTTTTATCAAATTTTTTAATTTCAATGGGAATATTAGTGGCTTCATTTATGGGGCTGTTACGTTTTAAATTTGGAATATTTGATGAACAAAAAGAGTTGGCAGGCAAAATAGGTGATTTTTTTGGCGAAACTGTAGGTTTTTTGCTTGGCGGTTTAGGCGGATTAATATTTATTGTATTTATTATCTTTTTAGTATTGTTTATTGCATTTGACTTAGATTTAGCTAAAATAGCAGGATTTTTTAAGGTTATTTGGCATAGTTTAATTGACGATGAAGCTCCAAAAGCAGAAGACGGATCTGATGAAGAAACAGTTGAAAAAACAGATACCAAAAAAGCTGATGCTAAAAAACCGGATGATGTTAAAAAAATAGACGAAACAAAAGATAATCTTGATAAAATTAAAGAACTGCGGACAGTTAAATCTAAACCTAAATTAAAAGGTTTGAGTGAAGCTTTTGATGAGGAAGAAGAAGAGGAAGAAGAAGATACACGAATAGAAATTGTTCGCAAAAAAGAACTTATTAAAGAAAATGAATTAGAAAATAAAGCTAAAAATAGTAAAGTTAAAGATGAAGTTAAATCTTCTAAAAAAGATGAAACTAAAGAAGAAATAAAATCGGAAACTAAAATAACGGTTGATAAAATAACCGGTGTGACTGAAAACAAAGTTGATAAAGAATATTCCGATTTGCCTGTTGTTGATTTATCAAAAGAAATTCAAAAAGAGAAAAAATTACCTGAACAATGGGATGAAGAAATTGATTATCATCCTATTCCTATTTCGGTTTTTGTTACTTACCCAAATGACGGGGCAAATATATCGGACGAGGAACTGCATAGAAATGCCGAATTATTGACCGAAAAACTTTCGTTATTTGATATTAAAATTGAAGATATAAAAGTTCATCCGGGACCTGTTGTAACAATGTACGAAATTGTTCCTTCGCCGGGCGTAAAAATAAGCCGTATTGTAAATTTAGAAAATGATATAGCTCTTGCTCTTGCCGCACGCGGAATAAGAATTATTGCTCCAATACCGGGTAAAAGCGCAATTGGTGTGGAAATTCCTAACGCAAAAGCTTCAATGGTAAGTGCACGTTCCGTATTGGAAAAAATACGCGATTTTGGCGGTAATTTACCTTTAGCGCTTGGCAAGGAAATAAGCGGCGATATTTATATTACGGATTTATCAGCAATTCCGCATTTACTTGTTGCAGGTTCAACCGGAAGTGGAAAAAGCGTTGGAATAAATATGATGATTATGAGTTTAATCTATTCCAAACATCCTTCTGAAATTAAATTTGTAATTATAGATCCTAAAAAAATAGAGTTGTCGTTCTACAAAAAATTGGCTAAACATTATTTGGCAATTTCGCCCGATTTGGACGAGGAAATTATTACAACTCCATCAAATTCGTTAATTATTTTAAAAGCCGCAGTTTTGGAAATGGAAAACAGATACGATATGCTTTCTAAAGCCGGAGTGCGAAATATTACCGAATATAACAAAAAACTGTCCGATCCTAAAAAACGGCCGCTGGATACAGAAAAGATTAAACATCATAAACTGCCGTATATTGTAGTTATTATTGATGAATTAGCCGATTTAATGATTACATCGGGTAAAGAGGTTGAAGAACCTATTACTCGTATTGCACAATTAGCCCGTGCCGTTGGCATCCATTTAATTGTGGCTACACAAAGACCTTCAGTAAATGTAATAACAGGTATAATTAAAGCAAACTTTAGTGCACGTATAGCATATCAAGTTGCTTCTAAAATAGATTCAAGAACAATTTTGGATATGAACGGTGCCGAACAATTATTAGGTAAAGGTGATATGTTGTTTTTGCCAGCCGGTATGCCTAAACCGGTACGTATTCAAAATGCTTTTGTTTCGACCGATGAAGTTGAGGATGCAACAAATTATGTATGCTCACAAAAGGGATTTTCCAAACGTTATTATTTACCTTCAGTTGTAACAGGTAAAGGCAACAGCGGCGGAAACAGTATGCTTGCCGATTTGGATGCAATGTTTGAAGAAGCCGCATTATGTGTGTTAAAGAGTAATCAAGCATCAGTATCTTATTTGCAGCGTAAACTTAAACTTGGTTATGCGCGCGCAGCACGAATTATGGATCAGCTTGAAGATGCAGGGATTGTAGGGCCTGCTGACGGCAGTAAAATGCGTATTGTATTAATAGAGTCGGAAGAGCAGCTTGACGCTATTATGAGGTCTATATGATAAAACAGGTGTTGTTGTTTTTGATTTTATCAGTTTTTAATCTTTCTGTTATGGCGCAAGATTCCAAACAAATATTAAAAAATTTGCAGGAAAAAATTAAATCGTCATCGGGATTTACTTCGGATTTTGTTCAATCCGCAATTAGTCCGGAAGGTAAAAAAATACAAAATCTAAAAGGTAAATTTACCTATTCTGTTGGTGATAAATTTAAAGCGGAATTAAAAAATACCGAAATAGTATCGGATGGTAAAACTATCTGGAATTATAATAAAACTCAAAAGCGTGTGTTAATTAATAATACATCCGATGACCCATCCTCGTTTTCTATTGAAAGATATCTTTTTATATATCCTGCATATTGTAATGTTACAAGCGTTGTAGATCCCAAATTTAAAAATTCGATAAAATTAATCCCCAAAAATAACGATTTGGAATTTAGCGAAGTTATTATAAATGCCGATGAAGCTTACCAAATAAAAAAAATATTAATTACCGATACACAAAATAATAAATATTTATTGGAATTAAACAAAGTTACATCAATTGATACCAATGATAAAAATTTGTTTAATTTTAGTGTTCCCAAAGGTATTAAAGTTATTGATATGAGATAATTTTTTAATGATAATACTTACCTGTAAAAAACAATAGATAGTATTGGCTAAATAAATTAAACTAAATAATATCCCCACAATAAACAACCTTTCATTTTTGTTGTATAGATCTTGTATATATATATTCCAATTTTATCTGAACAGTAAGCATTTTCTTCCACAAGTAATCATTCTTCATCTGCTATTAGCAAAATAATTCATTTTAATTATTTTTTTTATTGACAAACTAAAAAAAATATTATAAGTTGTAAAAGTGTTCATGCAAAAAATAAATATGTAAAAGAATAGTATAGGCAGGGGTGGGTAAACATATACACATTACTGATAATAAACAAAAGATATAATTATTCCCCTCTTATTAGAAAATTAAATTATTGTTGAAAAGTTGGCTGTAGTTGTTTGTAATAAATAAACTATGAATTATAATATAGGAGTTCTAAAATGGAAGGGACAATAGCTGTAATAATATTGGTAAATATTTGTATAACAATTTTTGTTATTTATTTTATTTCTAAAATTCTCCAGTTTGTTATAACAGCAACAAATCTTTATAAAAAAATAATTAACCGCGAGGATACTGTTATTCAACTTCTTCTTGACATTAGAGACAACACTAAAAAATATGATGGTACAAAAAAAATTGATGAAGAAATATCTTCTTCTTCAAATGGTTATGTTAAAGAATATAAAAAGTCAATATGTGAAAACTGCAAAGCTTATGTGCCTTCTAATTCTATAAAATGTCCTAATTGCGGTTCCGAGTTTGAATAATTAAAGGATATTAATGCTTTATGTTTATGTTCAATTGATTGATATTTAGATACTTATACTGTAAAATTTATATAAAAATTCGGTAATTTTAATTAAGTGTTCCTTAAATTTCAAAAGTGGAAGATATCTAAATTAGTATTTAATTTTCTGTTACAATCATCTTGTGGTATTGGTGATTTTATTCAAACGCATGTAATGTTTTGAATCATCAGCGGAATAATATATTATTTAATCAAATTATTTATAAAAAGAAAATGATAAAAATAAAAAAATAACACATGATTCAAACAATGAATCATGTGTCGGTATTAAAACCGTGTAGTTTAATTGAATATAAAAGAAATAATAAAATTGAAATATATTTTGCAGATGTTCTATAATATATCTTTATTATGGCAAAGGTTTTTTTCTGTTCATTAAGTAATAATAGTTCTTTTATGCTAACAACTCATCCTAATTATAAGGTTGAGTACGATTTATAAAATATTGTAAAATTGCTTTTTATTTGTTTATCATACTAATTGTAATAAAAGGTTAAAAATTATCAATTGTATATAGGAGGAAGTAATATGTTAAGATGGTTTATTTTAGTTGTCGTAATTTTATATATCCTTAATAAAGTATTCTTTAAGAAGCAGTCTCCTAAAATCAAAAAAGTTAAACGTGATACAAGTAATACTAATAAGCAAGATGATAAAAACAAATTTCAATAAAATTATTACCTTAATCGTATTATCCTGCTGGCAATAAGGCCACTATAATATATTTGGATTTGCTAAAATATTTTAACCTGGAATGTGTGTTAAAATTTGATATATTATTGATAAAGCATAAAATAATTCATAACTTACAAATGTGTTCATTCAATACAAAATGCATGAAAATTATGTTTAATGGTGGGTTTAATATTTTAATACTTGCCGTCAGAAATTTGAGAAATCAATTTTTTTTTTGTTTTTTTGAGCGATTTTCCTTTTATTGTTTGCTTTTAAATACTTGTAAATATCAGCAAGAATTGAAAAATTAATTTTTAGATTAAAGAGGAAATGACATGTTAATATGGATTTTTCTAATTGTTGTTATTAGTTATATTCTTAATCAATCTTTTATTGCTCCTAAAATAAAAGAAATGAAACGTAAATCAAACAATTCCGAAATAGGAAATAATCAAAATGATTTACCCGAGTATAGGGAAATAACTATAAAAAAATGCAAAAAAGAAGGAAATAACACAGTAAATAAAAGTGTCTGATAGAAATGTTCTGAAAATTAAAATTGTATTATTTTATGAGACCTTTCTCTAAAAAATTTACATAACTTTTCATAATTGCAACATATAACATATCGGCAATTAGCTGATAACCCGGTTTGGTAAAATGAACTTTGTCTTTGTAAGCTAATTCGTTTTCAAGCCAAATATCCATTGAGTTTTGGCCTCCCATAATGTTATAAAAATCCCAATAACAGGCCTTGTTTTTTATACAAACATCCTTAATAACATTACGAACTGAAAGAATATTTAAATTTGGGGTAATATGTTTTATAAACGATTCCGCCGGAATTGTAACTAATACTGACGCTGTTGGATTTGCTAAACGAATATTTTTAATAAGTTTTGTGATTTGCAATGCTGTTTCAGAAGAATCATAATTAAGACCAAATGCATCGTTTGTGCCTAAAGTAATAATAGCCAAATCGGGTTTTGTATCAATTATATAATTTTGGATTACGGACGAATTTATAAAATAACTAAAAGATTTACCTGTATTACCATAAATGCTGTAATAAATTCCCCGTTTTTGGATAGGTATATTATGAAACCATGTTGTATCGGTATCAACAGCAAGCGAGTCGTAAATTAATAACGAATCGTTTTTGTAAAAAGATTCAGGCCTTTGATTGAAAAAGTAATCAAATTCAATTTCATCGGAACCCTTGCGTCTTCTGCGGTGAGATCTTCGTTTTATCTTTTTTACCGGATTTGAATGAGTATAAACAGTTCTTCCCAATTTACCAAAATTGATCTCAAAATTATATTCTAATCTGTTTGGAAATGAAAGTCCGGCAACATGTGAATCGCCAAGGTGAAAAATTGAAATCTTATTTATTTTAGCTTCTTCCAATTTTTGTAGTTTTGTAAAAAAAGAAGATAATCCGATTTCATCGTTATTAATAATATTAGCGGAGTATTTGATAAACCTATAATTATTGGTATCTAAAATAGATTCCTGCGAAAAAAGAGAAATGGAAATAAAAAAAAATATAATTATTAGTTTATGTCTGTTTATTTCCATTAACCATTATTATAATTTAAGGAATAAAGATTTAGTTAGTTTTGCACTTAAAATTTTTGCGCCGGCAAAATTAAAATGGGTATAATCGGGAGAAGCTAGTTTTTCTTTAACCCACAACGGCATTGAATTATTTCCGCCCATTGCTTTGTAAATATTCCAGAATGCAATATTTGTCTCTTTGGCGGCATTTCTTTGCGATTCAATTAGTTCTGTTAAAGTAGGAAGAGTTTTGAATCCCTGTAAATCTTTTTTACTTCTATCGCTTGAACCAATTAACAGAATACTAGCATTAGGAAAAGCAGTCTGGAAATGTTTAATAACTTTTACCATACCATCTTTATACCAAGTATAATCATCTGTTTTATCATTCAAAACGTTAGCTCCAAATTGCAGTATAACCAACTTATAATTCAAAAACGAATTAAAACTTTGCAAAACCGACTGAGGTATACGTGTTAATAATAATCCGCTATGCCCACGGACGGAAAAATTATCAACATAAACTCCTTGATTATTTTCAAAGCTGATTCCATACAAAACAAGATGATTTGAAAAATTAAAAATTATTTTATTTGAGTTAATATTTTCAATAAGTACTTCGTTAACACTGCTGCTTTTTGTTAAAGTAACTTTGTTACTTACAACCCCGTTAGTTGAATAATAACAGCATGCTGAATCGCTTAAAGTTGAATAAAAAATTCTAACGGTACTAAAGTTTTTGGATTTATCCGGCTGATCATATTCAACCCAATAACTTCCTTTTTTTACATGTAACGAATCATGGATGGAAGTTGTATCGGTAAGGTAAACAAAACCATTTATTCCGTACGAAAATCCCTGTGGTTTCTTTTTTAAAATTGAATAATCTAAAAAGTCTTCGGAATATTTATGCTGGATAGTATTTCTTATCCCGGAATTATGATTTTAATAGGAACAAATCCAACTCCCGTACCGCCAAATCGTCTTTGAAGGTAATTTCTTAAATCCTGCGAAAACATATCCCCCTCAATAATAGAATCGCCATAATAAGCAATTCTTAATTTATCGCCGGGTTGAAAATTAGTTAAAGCGTTATAAAAAGAACTTAATCCATTTCCGCCAAAATCCTCAATTGGAATTGTAAGTTTGACCAATAATTCATCAAGATCTTTTGCGTCAAGTTCTTCAAAATCAACCTGCGGTTTATAGTTGGCAAGCAGAGTATCAATTTCCTCAGGCCGCAAATCGGAAAACATATCAACTTTTTTTAACTGAAAAGAACCAATAGTTATATCAGTATCAAAATAACTTAAAAATATTAAAACAAGTGTTGTTATTAAAACAAGCAGAAAAACGGGTGTAATAGGGTTTTTATTTGACATCATCTTTTAAACAATAAAAAAATATACGAACTACTAAAATATGATGTTTTTTTGTTTTAGTTAAGTAAAAAAAACGTTAATTTAAATAAATTTGATAATTTATAATATGATTTTGAATATTTAAGTATTAGGATGTATTTGTGCGCCATTTTAGATTTTGTAAACTGTTGTTTTTATTGCTTTTATGTTATTTTACCCATTTTGCCCAACAAAAGGAATTTTACGCTGTTAAAACAGCCACGCCGCCAATTATTGATGGCGATTTAAGCGATTCGGTTTGGAATGCTGCAAATGTAATAAGCGATTTTACACAACAAATACCGGCAGTTGGTAAAAATCCTTCATTTAGAACCGAAGTAAAAGTACTTTACGATGATAAAAATTTATATTTTTCGGTATTATGTTTGGATGATGAACCCGAAAAAATTGTTGCAAGAGAAATGAAATGGGACGGTTATTTAAGTAAAGATGATTATTTTAGGTTTTTATTTGACACTTTTAACGATAATAGAAACGCCTACTGGTTTGCAATAAACCCGTTATCCGCGCAAAATGATGCTTTAATGACAGGGATGGATTATTCGGGTTTTAATGAAGATTGGGATGGTGTTTGGGAAGTAAGATCTAAAATAACCGATAGAGGATGGCAATCGGAAGTAGTTTTTCCTTTTTCAACTTTTAGATTTTATAATAAAGAAGAACAAGTTTGGGGAATAAATTTTGAAAGGTGTATTAAACGGTTTGACGAATCTATTTTATGGACTTCGGTTGGTAAAGATAAAGGTTTAGAAAAAATTGCCGAAGCCGGGGAATTAAAAGGAATTACCGGAATAAGGCGGGGAGATCCGATATATATTATACCATATATTACTGCCGGTGCACAAATAAAAGCAAATGGTAATGAATATGTTCATGAACCGGGGGTTGATATTAAATATGGTTTGACTGAAACATTATCACTCGATTTAACTGCAAATACTGATTTTGCTCAAGTAGAGTCGGATAGAGCACAAATTAATTTAACACGATTTCCATTGTATTTTCAAGAAAAAAGAGATTTCTTTTTGGAAGGGGTTAATACGTTTAGATTCAACATGGGCGGTTCCAACACACTATATTACAGCCGTAAGATGGGTATAAGTAAAGGACAGGAAATTCCCCTTATTGGCGGAGCTAAATTGGTGGGAAGAGTGGGCAGTTTTGAGATTGGTGTTCTTGATGTTCAAACTGCTGCCAAACATGATGAATTAAGTACAAATTATACTGTTACAAGACTAAAATACGATTTATTTAATCAGTCGTACGCAGGGGTAATTTTTACAAATAAACAGACAAAAAATGGATTTAACAGGGGTGTAGGTGCAGACTGTGAATTTTCGTTTAATAATTTTTTAGGCGATAAAAATTTAGTGATAACATCAAGAATTGCAAAAACATTTGAAAATAACAATCCCCAAAATACCTGGGCCGGTTTCTTTTCGGTTGATTTTCCTAATGAAGTAATTGATCAATATATGAGTTATTCGTTTTTTCAAGACCATTTTAATCCAGAATTGGGTTTTTTAAAACAAGGAGCTATTCAACAATATTCTTATTCGTTAAATGTTGCGCCGTATATAAATAAATATAACATTCGCAGACTGAATATCAGCGCAAATCAATCGACTTTTTATTTTGATAAAAATAATGAGTTGCAGCAGGCATCAATATATTTTCAACCTATAGGTTTTGTTACCAGTAATGGCGAAAAATTCTATATGGGTATTGAAAGAAATTTTGACTATGTAAAAGAAGACTTTGAAATATTTGATACAACAACCATTAAACCAAACAAATATTGGTATACAACCTACAGCACGGGAATAATTACTTCAACCAGCGAGGCTGTATATGGGCAGCTGGATTTTGAAATTGGTGATTTTTATAATGGTTATAAAAGAACATATTCGGCAACTATGACCTCTGTTTTAAATAAACATTTTATTTTTGAAGGTGATTTTGAGTATAATAAAATTTCAATGAGTTCGAGCAGCTTTTCTACTTATGAATTTGGGGGGCGAATTAAATACAATATTTCAACTCAAATATTAAGTTCTGTTTTTTGCCAGTGGAATAATGATAATAAAGAATTAAATTTTAATTACAGATTTAACTGGAAGCCTAAAACGGGGAGTGATTTTTATTTTGTAATAAATCATTTAGTATCAACCGAAAACAAAATAAGAACAAAAGATTTTGTTTTTATTGCAAAGTTTTCGTGGTTATTCATTATTTAATAATTATATTTGCTTTTTAACTTTTATTCAGTTTCATTTTGGAGCGGAATATATGACTTCCAAAAACCAATTTTATACAGATTTTGATTTAGAACGGTTAAAAGAAAGTAACAGAGAAGGAGAGTATAGAACTTCTTTCCAAATTGACAGAGATAGAATAATTCATTCATCGGAATTTAGAAGGATGCAGGGTAAAACACAGGTTTTTTTACCGGGCGAATATGATTTTTACCGTACCCGTCTAACACATTCAATTGAAGTTGCACAAATTGGAAGAGCCATTTGTTATTTTTTAAATACCAAAGCAATAACTTTATTTAATGAAGAGTATTATTTAGATTCCGATTTAATTGAAGCTGCTTGTTTAGCCCATGATTTAGGGCATCCTCCGTTTGGGCACGGAGGTGAAAGGATTCTTAATGCGCTTATGCAAAAGTATGGCGGTTTTGAAGGTAATGCACAAACATTACGTTTATTATCGGAAACGTTTTTCCGTGATGAAGGCAGGCAGCGAGGAATGAATCCTACACGTGCAACGTTGGACAGTATCCTAAAGTATAAAGTGCTTTATTCTGAAAGTTCAACCAAAGAGAATCATTTTTTGTACGATTACCAAAGAAAATATCTGGATTTTGTATTCAATAATATTAACTACCACGAGTTTATTAAGACCGAAAAAGATTTAAACGGATTTAGAAGTATTGAATGCCAGATTATGGATTTTGCAGACGATACTGCTTATGCAATTAACGATTTAATTGATAGTATAATGGGCGGATTCATTACTTATACTAAATTAATAAGATGGGGCAATTTTAATGAAGAGCATCTTTCTTTGAAACAAGAAAATATTCTATCGGAACTAGCCGAATGGATTAAAACAGATGTGTATAAAAAGAAACTTAGTGCTTTGGTTGGTACATTTATTCAGGGATGTCAAATTAAAGAACGCGAAACATTTTTAGATAAATATACAAACAGATATAAATATATTTTGTATATTGATAATGCAATAAAAGACAAATTGGCGTTGTTTAAAAAACTTTCAGTTGATATTGTGTTCCAAACTCCGCATCTTCACCAAATGGAGTATAAAGCAAATCATCTTATTAGAAGATTATTTGAAGCTTTTGAACAAAATTATATTGTAGAAAATAAAGGGATGAAATTACTTCCCGAATTTAACGACAGATTGATAAAAAGCCAAACAGAAATTGGAAATAAATCGAGAATTATGTGCGATTATATTGCCGGTATGACGGATGGTTTTGCATTACGAAACTACAAAAGACTTTTTCAACCGGATTACAGCTCTTTTGTTGATTTGATATAAAAGTTCTGCTTAAAAAATTAGTAATTCAAAATTTTAATATTCCTGTTTTTATTAAATAAATAAAAACGGGTAATATTTATAATGAATTTTTGTGTGTTTATTGGTCTGTTTTTTTAGTTGAAACAAACATTAGAATTATTATAATTTAATATACAATCCACAATTGAATTTTTACGGCATATTTTATAACTTACTAAAGTGTATGCTTTAACGAATTATTTGGGGTTAAAATTAACAAGATTATAGAATAATCAAATTAGGTTTTAAATGGCAAAAGAATATGATTTAGAAAAAATTGACGCATTTAATGTGTTTACTCAATTTAATGGTATGCTTAACAGCAATGAAAGTATTAATATTGTGAGCGAATATTTATTTGATTTATGTTTGAAGAAAAACAGAGCCTTAACAGGATTGGCAATAATAAAAACAGGTAACGGGTGGATTGTTCCCCAATCCAAGGGAGTTGTTTTACCGGAAAGTTTTAAACATATTACAGATAACAACCTTTTAATGACTGATGAATTAAAAGTTTTGCTGCAAAAACATAATTTAAAATTTCATTATGAAATTAAATTTGGTGATATGCTGTTTGGTAAAATATTTATTGACAGGCAGGATTTAATTACATTAAAAGATAAAAAATTTTTAATTACAGTTTTAAGTTATGCGGGTCTTTATTTATATAATAAAATTTTAGAAATAGACTTAAAAAAATCCGGCAAAAGTGTAGAAAGTAAAGTAGAACAGCTAAGTTCATTGTTCGATTTAAGTAAAGAATTCAGCGGTATGCTTGAAATTGAAATGATTGGTAAATTATTGGTCTTTTCAATTATAAGTCAATTAATGGTTTCTAAGTTTGCTGTTGTTATTTTTACCGAAGACGATATGTTGTTGTTGGAAACAAAATATAAAAATGATATTTGTGAAATACTAAAAAAATATAAATATCGTGATTTTGATTTTACATTGAGAAAAGAAACTATTGAAACACGATATAAATTATTATCGGATGAAGATGTTGAATTAATTATACCCATGCAGATTAAGGGAGAAACAAAAGGTCTTTTACTAGTTGGTAAATTAATAAGCGAAGAACCTTTTGCTAAAATAGATATTGAATACTTGGAAGCGTTAGGTAGTTTGGCAATTATTTCAATTGAAAACGCCAACCTATTTAAAGAAGCCCTTGAAAAACAGAAGATGGAAAAAGATCTTGAACTTGCCAGAAACATCCAAAAAAATCTGCTCCCCAAAACATTCCCCAAACTACAGTATTTGGATATGGATGCTGAAAATATTTCAGCAAAACAGGTTGGTGGGGATTATTATGATGTTGTGATGCTTGATGAAAACAGAATGTTGTTTGCTATTGGTGATGTTTCGGGTAAGGGAGTGCAAGCAGCTTTATTAATGGCTAATTTGCAAGCTTTCTTAAAATCAATATGCAAGCAAAATCTTCCTTTGGATATTGCCACTAATTTGATTAATGATTTAGTGGCCGAAAATATTATCAGCGGAAGTTTTATTACTTTCTTTTGGGGAATATTTGATAATTCCACAAAAGAGCTTGTATATGTTAATGCCGGACATAATCCGCCGTTATTAATCCGCAATAAAAAAATTAAAAAACTTGAAGCCGGCGGTTTAATTTTAGGAATGATGAAAACATTAATTCCATACCAGTCTGAAAAAATTAAACTCAAAAAAAATGATATGCTCGTTTTGTTTACCGATGGTGTAAGCGAAGCCATGAATAATAAGTCCGAAGAGTTTAGTGACGAACAATTAGAAGAGCTTTGTGTTAAAAATTCATTAAAAACTCCTAAACAACTTTTAAATACAATATTAAAAAATTTGGAAGAATTTACACGTGGTGCTGAACAATCGGATGATATTACCTGTATAATATTAAAAGTAAAATAAAATGCATCTTGGGTAAAATTAACGGCAAAGCTGAAAACACATATAAAGAAGTGCAAAACTAAAATGACAAATAGAAATTATAGTTTTTAGACTCACTAAATAAAGTATTAGAAGGAACAAACCTTTTTAAATAGTGAAAAAATTATAATATCAATGGATATTTAATTGTAGTGCATACTTTATTAATGGCGTTAAAAGATTGGATCCAAAAGTGGAACCCCGCCGGGGTTCTGGTTATTTGTAGTGTTGCATATGATTACAAACATGGCACTTCTCTGAAGTGCTTTTGTGTGAATAATAACGTAATAATATACATTATTGCAATAAGTTATCATCTTCTATATAACTCCACCTAAACAGGTTGTGTGAAAATTGGGGATAATATATCCAAAGGTGGCACGGCTCTGCCGTGCTGGTGGTTGGTGGGGTGCGCGTTATTACAAACATGGCACTTCTCTGAAGTGCTTTTGTGTGAATAATAACGCAATAATATACATTATTGCAATAAGTTATCATCTTCTATAAAACTCCACCCTAAAAGTCGGTAAACCGGATTGTGCCGGTGGTGAAACTAAGCGAAATTTGGGTTTAATCCAAGCATTATACTGGCGAACACTCCTAATCCTAAATTGTTATAAACTTAAAAATAATAAATAAAATTTATTTTGGTACTTGACACGCAAATAAAATTTGCCTATTTTAAAATATCAATGTAAACGTTTACATTGACAATTAGACGACAATATAATTTGTATTAACATTGTGCAATTTTAACAATTAATAATTATAAAACAAAAGGGAGATACACACGATGAAAGTAGGTTACAAAGTATTAAGTGTTGTTATGATACTGTTAGCCCTAAGTATCAGTACAAATGCTCAGGTATTTGAAAATCCGGGTTCAATGAAAGCAATTATCACAAACGTTCCTATTACTGTTGATGGTGCTTTAAATGAATCAACATGGAATGCCCCGAATGATTTTTTAGTATTTGGTCCTGTAGCAGCGCCTCCTGCGCTTGGACACACTGTAACAGGTGAAGCATTGGTAAAAGGTCCATATACTGATCAATCGCATACAACCGTAAAATTTTTACGTAATGGCTTAGATCTTTATATTGGTATTTCTTCGGACGATAAATCTGTTTGCCGTTTTGGCGATAGCTGGGAAGGTGATGGTTTATTTATGAAAATTCAAACTGCTGGCGGCGAAGAAAAAGAAATTAAATTATATTATAACTTATCTGATGTTAATGCAAATGTAAATTTTGAAACTAATTTGCCTGCAGGCGCAGCAACAGGCGCAAGTGTTAAAGGTTCATCAACTATAGTAAATGATACTTTAGTTGTTGATAATGGTTACACAATGGAATTAGTAATACACTTAGATCAAATAGGTTTTACTTCAGCATCACAACCAGTTATAGCTTTAATGAATATTTTTGATCCTGACGGTTATACTGGCAACAACCCTGCTTATGGTGCAATTGGTGCTTATTATAAATCATGGTGGGGCAGTGAATGGGGACCATCAGACAGAAAAATATATTTATCAAATGATGTAGCAAATGTATTTGAAAATCCTGCTCAAATGGATGCTTTAATTACTAACGTTCCTATTACACTTGATGGTGCATTAAATGAAACATCATGGAATGCTTCGTATGCTTATTTACAATTTGGTCCGCTTGGTGAACTTCCGGTTAATGCTCATTCGGTTACAGGTGAAGTATTAGTAAAAGGTCCTTATACAGAACAATCACATGCAAGCGTTAAATTTTTACGTAATGGATTAGATCTTTATATTGGTATATCTTCAAATGATAAATCCGTTTGCCGTTTTGGCGATAGCTGGGAAGGTGATGGTTTATTTATGAAAATTAAAAATAATGCAGGCGAAGAAAAAGAAGTTAAATTATATTACAATTTAACAGGTGTTAACCCAAATGTAAATTTTGAAACAAATTTACCGGCAGGTGCTGCTGCAGGTGCTGGTGTAAAAGGTTCAACTACAATTGTAAACGATACATTACAAGTTGATAACGGTTATACAATGGAAGTAGTAATCCACCTTGATCAATTAGGATTTGCAGTTACAACTCAATATGTTGAAGTAATGATTAATATTTTTGATCCTGACGGATATGTTGGAAATGAAATGCCTTGGGGCGCTTGGGGAACATTCCACAAAACATTTTGGGGTGGAGAATGGGGACCAACAGACAGAAAAATTATTCTTTCAGGTGTAAACGTTCCTGTTGAATTAACTTCTTTTGCAGCTTCCTCAAATACAACCGGTGTTGATTTAACTTGGTCAACAGCTACCGAAATTAACAACAGAGGATTTGAAATTCAGAGAAGCAGTGACGGTACTAATTATAATACAGTAGGTTTTGTAAAAGGTAACGGAACAACTACAGAAAGACAATCATATTCATATTTTGATCAAAATACAGTTGTTGGTACTTTCTATTACAGATTAAAACAATTAGATTTTGACGGTGGTTATGAATATTCAAATGTAGTTTTAGTTGATGTAGCCGGTCCAGCTGATTTTAAATTAGCTCAAAATTATCCAAATCCATTTAACCCATCAACAACATTACAATTTTCAATTCCTGAAAATTCACATGTAGTTGTAAAAATATTTGATATGTTAGGTAAAGAAATTACAACAGCAGTTAATGGTAATTTTACAGCCGGTACACATAAAGAAGTATTTAATGCATCAAGATTAGCAAGTGGTAATTATATTTATCAGTTAAACGTTACTACCGAAACAGGTAAAAGTTTAATGACTGCTAAAACTATGACATTATTGAAGTAATTTAGAGTTTTACTTCTCTTATTTAATAGATAGGGGCTGCCTTTAAAAAGGCAGCCTTTTTTAATTTTAAATAATAGAACATCGCTGACAGTTAAATATTTTGTTTGATTTTAATTATTTTGTTAGTAATTTATTGGGTGTAGAATAAAATATTAATATTTTTTGTTGGTAAAGGAGGAAACTTTTCGAAAATATTTAATCCGGTTTCATCTTTTAGCTGATTTTAGTTAATGAATAAAATTAAAATGGATTTAGGGTGATTTGATGTTAAAACAAGTTTATTTTATGAGTATAGTTTTTACATTATTTTTTACTGCAATAAATATTTGCGGTGAAATAAGATATGTAAGTAAAACCGGCAGCAGTACTATTCCTTATACTACGTGGGAAACCGCATGTGACAGTTTGCAAAAATGTTTACAATATTGTTCGTCCAATGATACCGTGTATGTTGATAGAGGGGTTTATAAAGAAGCTTTATACTTAAAGGACAAAAAAATTACTGTTATTGGCGTTGATACCGATGAATGTATAATTGATGGTACCGGAATAAATGGAATTTTTGAGAAATATGTTTTATGTTACCTCTCCGGTGGTCCGGTAATAATGGAAAACCTAACATTTAAGAAAAAAATAGTTGAGTCGTATTATTATGTTTATGCTATTGTTAGTGCCGATGGAAATAACATAATAAAAAATTGTAAAATAGATTCTACATATACTGGAATAAATTTATATGATGGAGGAAGTGTTAATAACACAATATTAAATAGAGTAAATGAGGGAATTTCTTTACATGGATATTCAACTACAACTGTATTCCAGTTTAATATAAAAAACAATATTTTGTTTATTGTCCCAATACAAGCATATTCTAAAGGGATTTATTTGCATAGCGGCACATGTGACATTAATAATAATGTACTAAGTATACCTCTTGATGAAAACAATGGTACCGGAATAGAAGTTGCAGGAAACGATAAAATTTCGATAAAAAATAATTTGGTTTATGGTTTTGGAAATGCAATTATTTCAACTTCGTATTACGGTTCGCCAACCGATACAACTTTTATTATTAATAATACACTTCTAAATAGCGTAAGGAGTGCAGTTGCAATCGGAAATATGCCAAAACTATTTATAATAAAAAATAATATTTTGGCACACAATGGAAAGGGTTTATATTCGTACGGATATCAAGGCAAATTGGATTATAACATGTTTTATAATACACATGGAGTATTGTATACAAATTTACCAACCGGTGCACACGATATAATTGCCGACCCAATGTTTGTAAATGATGTTAAACCAAGCTTAGGGGGTGATTATGATTTTAGACTACAAATGTATTCGCCTGCAATAGATAGAGGAGATCCAACCATATTAGATGCGGACGGTTCGAGAAGTGATTTAGGAATGTACGGAGGGCCGTTGGGTGTTAAATATGATTACCGGGATTTACCTCCTAAACTTGTTACAGGGCTGACCGCCGAATATGATGATTTTGAAAACATTGTAAAACTTAAATGGAAACCCAGTGGAGCAGCTGATTTAAGGAAATATAAAATATACAAAGATTTAAACCCAAATTTTACAATTGACAGCACAAAACAACTTGGCCAAACAACTGATACTTTATATTGTGATACCTTAAATAAAGGTACACAAAAAATATATTATAAAGTGACAGCTGAAGACAATACAGGGAATGAAAGCAGCCCAAGCGCGGAAATAAATGTAACAATAACCCAAAATGAAGAAACGGTAATAACCGGAAGTTACAATTACGAGTTGTACCAAAATTACCCAAATCCTTTTAATCCGTCAACAACTATAAGTTACAGTTTAAAAAATCAGGGAGAAGTAAGAATTAAGTTATATACAATAACAGGTGAACTTATAAAAACATTACAATTTGGAATAAAAAATAAAGGATATAATGAAACTAAAATAGATATGACGGGTTACACAAGCGGAATATATTTGTACAGAATTGAAGTTACCGGAAATGGAAAAATTCCGGTTTTTAATGATTTGAAAAAAATGGTTTATTTGAAATAAATTATTAGTATTAAAGAAAACACCAAATTACACCTCTTTTTTTAAGAGAGGTGTAATAATAAAACAAAAATTAAATTAACTTTAATAAAAAGCTCATTAAAATACCGGCGGCAACAGCCGAACCAATAACACCGGCAACGTTTGGAGCCATTGCATGCATTAATAAATAATTTGTGGGATCATCGTTTATTCCCATCATATGTGCTACCCGAGCACTATCAGGTACCGCTGAAACACCTGCTGCGCCAATTAAAGGATTAATTTTATTTCCCTCTTTAAGAAATAAATTCATAAATTTAGCAAATAAAACACCACCGGCGGTTGCAATCATAAAAGAAATTGCCCCAAGAACAAATATTAAAACAGATTGGGGAGTTAAAAATGTAGTTGCCTGAGTAGAAGCACCAACCGTAACACCTAAAAGTATAGTTACAATATCTATTAAAGGCTTTGAAGCTGTTTCGCTAAGTCGTTTAGTAACACCTGATTCTTTCAAAATATTACCAAAAAATAACATGCCCAACAATGGCAGGGCCCCCGGTGAAATAAATGTAGTAAATAATAATCCGGCAATTGGGAAAGCGATTTTTTCGGTTTTTGTGGCAATTCGAGCCGGCTTCATTTTAATTTGACGTTCGGCTTTTGTAGTTAATAAAAGCATTACAGGTGGTTGAATTACAGGAACCAACGCCATATATGAATATGCTGCAATTGCAATAGCACCTATAAACTCAGGTGCCAATTTTGAAGCAAGAAATATTGCGGTTGGGCCGTCAGCACCACCAATGATGCCAATTGAAGCAGCTTGAGCAGGTGTAAAACCGAGTGCCAAAGCTGCAATAAATGTGATAAAAATACCAATTTGTGCAGCAGCTCCTAAAAGCATTAATTTGGGATTTGAGAGCAAAGCAGAAAAATCGGTCATTGCTCCTATTCCGAGGAAAATAAGTGGTGGAAAAATCCCTTTTAAAACTCCAAAATAAATATAATTAAGAACGCTTCCCTGCTCGTAAATTCCTATTTGAAGACCTATATTTTCAATAAATGGAATATTGCCAATTAAAATACCAAAACCGATAGGAACAAGCAATAATGGTTCGTAGTCTTTTTTAATTGCAAGAAATAAAAACAACAAGCCAACAATAATCATTATTACATGACCAAACGTAATATTAGCAAAACCGCTATAACTGTAAAATTGTCGTAATGCCTCGAGTAATTCATCCATAGGTTAACTCCCTATTTCAATAAGGGTGTCACCTTCTAAAACCGAATCTCCAGCTTTAATTTTAATGCTTAAAACTTTTCCTTCTTTATCAGTTTTTATACTGTTTTCCATTTTCATTGCTTCCATCACTAAAAGCGTATCGCCAATTTTTACAATATCTCCCTCTTTAACTTTCAGTTCTAAAATAACACCCGGAAGAGGAGCTTTAATATTGCCGCCGCCTTTCCTTTCGGTTGGTTTGCTCGTTTTTGCAACATCGGCTTCAAGAGCAGGAACTGCAAGAGATCTTGTTAATTTAGGAGTTTTAGGAGTTTTAACTTCCCTATGTATTTCAACTTTGTATGTTGTCCCATTTACATCTACTTCTGCAGTATTATCTTCAATATTTATTATGTCAACATCGTAATTGTTGCCTTGTATTGTGAATTTATACTTTTTCATAATTGTTCCGTTTTATTTGCGTGTGAAATTTCTTAATCCATAAATTTTTGAACTCCATGGGGAGTACATTTTTTGAACTCTTGATATTGTTAAAATAGGATTTTCCATATCATGTTGTTCGGAAAGATCTAAATGCAAAGCTAAAGAAATGGCGGCATCAATTTCCCCTGTAGTATCCAAATTATTTAGATTTAATGATTTAACTACTCCAATATTTTTCTGTTTTTTTAGTAAAATTAACTGGAGCGATTTAGTTAGATATACAAGAAAAATTGTTAATAATGCCAAAGAAACAAAAACAATACCCATTCCGACAATAGTTATTAATGTGCCATTGCCTTGTTCAATTTTAGCAAAATCAAGTGTAATATTGCTAAATGATTTAGTAGCGGCAGTTTTAACAGTATCAGTAACAATATTTTGAACTCCACTGGACGAATCGCTACCGGTTGTTAATGTATCTATTACATTCAAAAAGCATAAAAGCATTTATACCTCCTTTAAAGCGGAATGTTTGAATGTTTTTTAGGAGGATTAGTATCTTTTTTTGTTGCTAACATTTGTAATGCTCTAATAATTCTAAATCTTGTATTTCGTGGTTCAATAACATCATCAATATAACCATATTTTGCAGCAACATAAGGATTAGCGAATTTATTTCTGTACTCTTCTTCTTTTTCACGAATAAAATTGGCTTTTTCAACTTCATCGGTAATTACAAATAACTCACGTGCATGTAAAACTTCAATAGCGCCGCGAGGACCCATAACAGCTATTTCGGCAGAAGGCCATGCATAGTTTATGTCGCCGCGTAAATGTTTGGAACTCATTACATCGTAAGCTCCGCCATAAGCTTTGCGTAAAATAACGGTAATTTTAGGAACAGTAGCTTCACCATAAGCAAATAATAATTTTGCACCATTAAGTATTATACCGCCATATTCTTGAGCTGTGCCGGGTAAAAATCCGGGTACGTCAACTAAGGTAACAACAGGAATATTAAAAGCATCGCAAAAACGAACAAATCGTGCAGCTTTCCGTGATGCGTTAATATCTAAAACACCTGCTAAAAAATTGGGTTGATTAGCAACAATACCAACAGGAATGCCGTTAAACTTGGCAAATCCGGTAATAATATTTGGGGCATAATGACGCTGAACTTCTAAGAATTCGCTATAATCAACAATTGAATGAATTACTTCTTTAACATCATAAGGTTTATTACTGTTTTCAGGAATAATTTCGTTAAGCATATCATCTAATCTATCAATAGGATCGTCACATGCCGTAACCGGAGGATCTTCTAGGTTGTTTTGTGGTAAATAACTTAATAATTTTCTAATTAACAAAATTCCTTCAGCTTCATCTTCTGCTACAAAATGAGTAACCCCCGATTTTGTTGCGTGAACCATTGCACCGCCAAGTTCTTCGTCGGTAACTGTTTCACCGGTTACAGTTTTAACAACTTTAGGACCTGTTACAAACATATAACTTGTGTTTTTTGTCATAATAGTAAAATCGGTTAAAGCAGGAGAATAAACAGCACCACCGGCACAAGGACCAAAAATTGCGGAAATTTGTGGAACAACTCCGGAAGCTAAAATATTTCTTTCAAAAATTTCGGCATATCCGCCCAAACTTTTTACACCTTCCTGAATACGGGCGCCGCCGCTATCGTTTATCCCAATTACAGGAGCACCAACTTTCATTGCTTTGTCCATTACTTTGCATATTTTTTGAGCGTACATTTCGGATAACGAACCCCCAAAAACAGTAAAATCTTGTGAAAATAAATAAACCAAACGTCCATCAATAGTTCCGTAACCGGTTACAACTCCATCCGAAAGATATGTTTGTTTATCTAAACCAAAATCAACTGTTCTGTGAGATACAAACATGTCAAATTCTTCAAAACTACCTTCATCCAAAAGCATTTCAATACGTTCACGAGCAGTATGTTTTCCTTTACTATGTTGCGATTCAATTCTCTTTTCACCGCCGCCAAGCCGGGCTTTGGCCCGCATTGCCATTAGTTCTTGAATTTTGTCTTGTATTGCCATTTTTTCTCCTAATTATGACTTTTCATGTCATTTAATACTTTCTCAATTTGTTCGTTTACTTAGAGCATAATTCAGTTAATACACCGTTGGTTGATTTTGGGTGTAAAAATCCAATATTTAATCCTTCAGCACCTTTTCGAGGGGTTTTATCAATTAATTGAACACCTTTAGCTTCAACATCTTTTAATGCTTCTTCAACATTGTTGACGCAAAAAGCCAAATGATGAATTCCTTCCCCCTTTTTTTCAATAAATTTACCAACCGGACCATCTGGTTCTGTTGATTCCAATAATTCAATTTTAGTTTGCCCAACCATAAAAAAAGCTGTTTTTACTTTTTGTTCTTTTACTTCTTCAACCGCGTAACATTTTAGACCTAAAATATTTTCATAATATTTAATCGATTCGTCAAGATTTTTTACAGCAATACCAATATGTTCGATGTGTGAGATTTCCATTTTTGTTATACCTTTTTGATGTTTTTGTAAAATAAGCAAATATTTTAAAGCAAAATATATGCCTGTTAAATATAAAAAAAATGTAACAAAAACAGCATTATTTTATTACATTTTTAAGAAATTTTATTAAAATATTTTTATTTTCAAAATATATTCTTGTTTTTAAGAAATCATTTTTAATATTTTAATTTCTAATTATAAATTATGGTTTAATGAAATGTTAAAAATAAAAAGACAAATAGACTTCTTTTGTCTATTTGCTTATCAAATATCTTGGAGATATGTGGATTTTTATCAGTACTTATTATTTCTAAGCTAAAAAATTATAATAAATTCCGGTTGCTTTACTTAAAATATTGGTGTGGGAATGTTACCCCACATGGTTGAATTGGGTGTTTTTTTAATTTGTGTTACTTTTTGCTTTTGCAAATCAATCTCAATTTCTAAAATTGGGATTCTTCCTAATGTTTTTAGGATTATATCCTTTCCATCAGCATTTTCACTTAATGTTACTTTTGTGAAAAGTATTTTATATGTGGTTTTATTATAGTTTACAGGGGTGTAATGTCCATCATTAGCTTGTGAAGGAATATTCATTGGCAAGTCTGCAAAATACCATTCGGAAGGCATAATATAATTAATATATTTTACTTTTCCTTTAATATTATATTTAGCAAGAAAAATTCTTGTTAACGTATCGGATTCTGCTATAGAAATAACCTTTGAAAATGTAATTTTATCAATTTTTGTTAATGAAATAAAAGCGGAATTAGTTGAATAAGAGGAGTATAAATAATCAATTGAAACACTTTTTAGTAATTCCGCCCCATAAATAACAACCATAAAAGAAAACAAAATTAAAAACCATTTTAAAAAAATAAGGTATTGTTTTTTTATTGTTAATAAAAGTGGAAATCTAAATTTTATTATTTTAAATGGGAAAAACATATTTGTTTTCTTCAAATAATCGGAATATACAATTCCATATTTTTCAGTACATTCTTTTTCTTCGTGTTTAGCCAGAAAATAATAAGCATATAACATAAGTACAAAAACAATTAAAACAAGATATCTTGGCCAGGCAAGAAGAAGCCCAAAACTGCATATTAATAAAAAAAGATATTGCGGGTGCCTGATATATGAATAAATTCCTCCGGTCGCCGGTTTTTTCTTAATTAGTTTATAAAAATAAAGATAAACAGCGTTAATAAAAAATAAAACAAATCCTAAATAAGCCAACAACCAGCCCAAATCTTTATAAACATTAAATATAAATAATTTACTTTCAGTTAAATGTGGTAAAAAAAACTGTGTAAGCCAACGAGTGAAAGCAAAATTATTAAGAAAATTAAGTCCCTTGCCATAAACCGAATAATAAAGTACACCAAAAGGACTAATCATATAAACTATTTCAAAAACGATTAATATATAAAACACCCAGGCTGTCCGTAATGGTTTAGAATTTTTAATGTTAATTGTTTTCATTTTATAACCTATAATTCAATTTTAATTCCTATTGTGGGGAGCATTGATAAACTGCTGAATTTTGTTTTACCAACTGTGGGTTCAAAAATTTCATATACCTGATTTTCACGATTATATAAATTCATAATATCTAAAAAAGCATTAATTGCAAAATGTTCGGATAATTGAACTCTATAATCTATACGGAAATTTAAACTGTGAAAATCACTTAAACGAGTTGTATTACGGCTTATTATTTCTTTGGAAAAACGCATTCTGTTTTGATTATTAAAGACGTTTTTGTTAATTATGTAAGAATCGGCAGGCCGTCCCGTTGCGTATTTCCATTTAACGGAAAAAAACCAATTATCGTTTAGTTGATAACCAAACAATATATTAAACATATGAGGTTGGTTAAAATCGGATGGGAAATAAGAATCACCTGCTTTTTCTTTAATTCCGGTTTTAGAATAAGAATAATTAATTTGTCCGTAATAATTATCAACAAATTTTTTAATTATACTTATATCAGTTCCGTATGAATAACCTTTGCCGGAGTTATTTGCAATATTGTTATTGCTATTGTGTTCAACAACCAGATCATTAAGGATTTTATAATATCCTTCAATTGTCAATTTTATATCATCGGCCAAATATCTATCAATACCCACAATAAACTGAGTTGATTTTTCATTTTTAAGTGACAGGTTATTATAATTGTACGAAATTTGGCGTAAAACAGGCAATTGATAATAAATTCCTGCTGAAAAATTTATTGATGTAATCTTATCAAGTTTATAAGATCCGCTAAACCGCGGCGAAAATAAATTTGCATTGCTTATATTATCAAATTCATAACGTAAGCCCGTATTTATACAAATCCTGTCAGTTGGGGAATATGAAGTATTTATATAACCGGCGTATTCTAACCTGGATTTATTTATTGAACTATTACATTCCAATGGTGAAACAACCACATAATTTTTACCGTCAATAGGTTCTCCTGCATTATAAATAAATAAAGTGTCCGGTTGATTTAGATCAATTTTAGTGTTGGATATATTTTTTTGTGCTGAAAATCCGGCTGATAAAATTGTTTGGTTGGAAAGATTGTATGTAAAATCCGTCTTAAATCCAAGTTGTTTTTCGTCCAAATTGTATTCGTAAATTGGATATTTTATGGTTATTTCATCTTTTGATGGTTTTCTGTCATAAATCGGATCAGTTTCAATTGTACCGGAAGCTTGATATTGTGACAATCCGCAGTAATAAACACTGGAAGAAAGGAATCCGCTTTTACCGGTTAATAATCGCCAGTTAATTCCAAATAGTGTTTTATCTTCAGTTTGTTCGGATAATTCAAGTTCCAAAAAATCATTTCCTTTAAAGTAGTGATCTTGTGAGCGTTTATGTTTTTCTGTAGAAAAAAGTCCAAGTAAAGAAATTTTGTTGTTTTCATTAATATTGGAGGAGGTTTTTAAAATAAAATCCGAAAAGCCGGAAGATCCATCTCCTTCATCCTCAATAAGTTTTAAAACAGTTGAAAAATCTACAATACGTGCGGAAAAAAGAATCCCTGTTTCCGGAATTAATAAGGCGGGTCCGTCATATACAAATTCGCCCCCGGTTAGATCGCCGGCAATGGATAAAGTACTGCTTTGTTTATTTCCTTCTCTAAGGGTAAGGTCAAGCAGTGAGGCGCGTTTACCGCCGAATTTTGAAGAAAACCCGCCGGATTGAAAAGATGCTTTATCTATTAATCCTTGCGAAAATATACTCATACGTCCGCCTTGAATTTCTAAATTCCCGCCGGTTTCGGAAAAATGGGCAACTTGATTAAATGGAATATTATCAATAAGAATAATGTTATCGCGTGGAGTATCACCGCGCACAGAAAATGATGAAAACTCACCGCCGCTTGTAGAAACTCCGGGTAATGTTTCAACAGCGCGGAATATATCTCCCATAGCTCCCGGTGCCCGTACAATTTCTTCTCTGGTATAATCGTAATGCGAAACAGGAATATCTTTTTGATCATCAAAAAACCCTGATGATACAATAACATCATTTGTTATAATAGGAGATGGAATTAATTCAATTTCGTGAACATCGGTTGTTTTTCCTCTTATTATTCTAATATCCGGTTCAATTAAAGGATTATAACTTAAAAAACTTACTTTAATTTTATAAATATTTTCGGGTATGTTTTCAATTATATAAATTCCATTTTCATCAGTAACAGTGCCAAGCTTTGTATTTAAAAGTTGTATACCGGCTCCAAAAACAGGTTGTTTTGTGGTTTTATCAATTACCTTTCCTTTTATACGTCCGGTTGGCTGGGCGTTTGTTATTGAAGAAAATATTATAAAAAATAATAAAACAAAATTTATTATCCTATTCATTTTAACCCCGGCAAATTATTGTTATTTTTCATTAATAGTACTCCAAAATTTGATTTGTGATTTTGCGGAAGTATCCGCATTTGTTGATGTAAACTTACCAAATCGATTTTCTGAAGTCTCTCGAGTTTATAGGATAGGAGATCTAATTGGTTTAAATGTATGCCAATCTTATAAGTTTGGCAGAAATGAAGAGAAAAATAATCTAATAAATAGAAAAAGAAATTAAACTTTGGCGGAGTCTCTAAATTGAGAAGGAGTAACATTTACCAGTTTTTTAAAAACCGAATTAAATGCCGAAACCGAATTAAATCCCGATTCAAAACCAATTGCAGTTATATTAAGATGCTGATGATTGGGATCTCGTAAAAGCCGTTTTGCTTCTTCAACACGATAGTTATTTATAAATTCAAAAAAGTTTTTATTAAATCGTTCATTTATTATTTGGGAAAGATGATGTACGGGCATCGATAAACTATCTGACAATTCCGGAAGAGTTAAGTTATTATTAAGATAAGGTTTTGTTTCAATCATAAAATTTTTAATTTTATCATAATAGATATCGGCAGTCTCAATAGATAACGTTGATTTTTCATATTTCTTTCGAGCAGTGGTATCTTTTAATTCGGGTAAAATAGAAAAAATAACCGGCTGCCGTAATCCGGCATATCCAACTAAATAGAGGAATAAAGATATCAAAAGCCAAACATAATCCCATTTGTCACTTAAGGCCGAAATTAAATCAAATATCATTGCAAATAACCAAGTAATTAAAAAACCAGCCATAAAAAGGCGCAGCCACTTAAAATTAATTTCTTCGATTGAAGAAAAAGATTCTTTTATTTTGTTTGAATGTGATTTAAGCTTATTAAAGGTTAATGTTATGTAAAAAGTTAGATGTACAGCTAAAAATCCGGTACACACACCAATAATGAAGTGGAAATTGAATAAAGAAAAAATAACCGAAAGCGAAACAATAATAACACAGATAAAAAAAGGTAAAAATTGAAGATATTCAGTCCTCTTCATTTTAAAATTTTCTTGTGTACGGGCTTCAATATAAAATAAAAACAAAGGTCCAATTAGCATAAAAAAGTTAGTAAGTATTATTTCGTGAACAACATGACTGAAAAGATTTGCACCGTGCGATAAAACATGAACTAAAATGCTTACAGAAAAAATTAAGAGTATAGTTGAAAGAAGCTTATTAGCTAAATTTTTTTCTTTACGTATTGTAGCCAGAACTATGGATAACACAATTCCTTGCGCTGCACCTAAAAATAATATTATCTGTATTGTGGTAAATTTTGGATCCATAAATTTAATACTTTTGAAAATGATTAATATACAAGGATAATTTAATTAATGTAGTTAATAGCTAAATTATTTAATTCAAAATAAATTCTAAAATAACATTATTTCTTGAGATTTGAAAACTATAACTATCCAAAGTTAAATCAACTTATTAATACTAAAAATAATAATATATAAATTAAAAGAAAATTAATGAATAAAATACTTTTAAATTCAAAAATAAAATCATATATTCAAACTAAATAAAGCAGGTTTTTTATTTTAATACCTTGTTAAACTTGGCAATTAAAACTTATCGTAGGATTGATAATGAAGCTACTTATTCTTTTTGTTTTCCTAATTTTAAGAGTTTCAGCCTTTGCTCAAGATAACAGCGACTGTTTAAGCTGTCATGAAGATAATACATTAAAAGGTACCCGAAAGGGGAAAATTATTAATGTTTTTGTTGATGAAAAAAAACTTAAAGGATCCGTTCATTCAAAAATTCAATGTATAGATTGTCATGTGGATTTAAGAGATTCCGATTTTCCGCATGATGAAAATCCAAAACCCGCTCAATGCGGTAAATGTCACGAAGAACCCCAAAAGCTTTATTCCGAAGGTCTTCATGGAAAGGCAAAATTTAAGGGTGATCCATTGGCCCCGGGTTGTGGTGATTGCCATGGAAATCATGATATTTTAAAGAAAAAAGACCCTCGTTCAAAAACATTTCCGCTAAATGTACCTTTTTTATGCGGAAAATGCCATAAAGAAGGTTCACCTGTTCAGTTGCAGCGAAATATTCCCGAAAATCATATTTTAGAAAATTATTCCGAAAGTATACATGGAGAAGGATTATTAAAAAAAGGATTAATTGTTGCGGCTACTTGTGCTTCGTGCCATACACCGCATTTAATATTACCCCATACTGATCCGCGTTCCAGTATTGCGCGCAAAAATATTGCCGCCACATGTACTCAATGCCACATGGGTATTGAAAAAGTGCATAGAAAAATAATTAAGGGTGAACTTTGGGAAAAAGAAGCCCACGTTTTACCGGCATGTGTTGATTGTCACCAACCGCATAAAATAAGAAAGGTATTTTATGATCAGGGAATGGCTGACAGCGATTGTATGAAATGCCATAATAATCGTGGTCTAAAATCTTCTAAAGACGGACATTTAATGTTTGTAGATGTTTCGGAAATTAAAGATTCCCGTCACTCGCAATTAGCATGCAGTCTTTGCCACTTATCAGTAAATCCTTCAAAATTGAGACCATGCGAAGATATTACAAAAAAAGTTGAATGTTCTTCATGTCACGCAGCCGTAGGGGAGGAATATAAACTTGGCGCCCATGGAAAATTATTTGCACAAAACGAAAATAATGCTCCATTTTGTGCCGAGTGTCATGGAACACACTATGTGCTGGGTAAAAACGATACCCGCTCGCCAATTTTTGCAACAAATATTCCAAAGTTATGTTCTATGTGTCATTTACCCGGACAGGCTGCAGCTAATAGGATAAAAAATAAAAAAGATAATATTATTACCGAATATTCCGAAAGTATTCATGGTAAAGGATTGTTAATAGGAGGATTGGTTGTAACAGCAAAATGTACCGATTGCCACACATCTCATCGTGAACTGCCAAGTTCAGATCCTTTATCCAGTGTAAATCCTAAAAACATAGCATCCACATGCGGTAATTGTCATAGCGGAATAGAGAAAAAATTTAATAAAAGTGTACATTCGCCTGATATTACTAAAACAAATAAAAAACTGCCTAAATGCAACGATTGTCATTCTTCACATACAATAAGCCGCACTGATGAAAACCAATTTAAACTTGGAGTTATGACAACTTGCGGAAAATGCCACGAGGATATAACAAAAAGATATTTTGAAACGTATCATGGCAAGGTATCGCTGCTTGGTTATTCAAAAACAGCAAAATGTTACGATTGCCACGGGGCACACGACATTTTGCCGCCTACTGATCCTAATTCCCGCTTAAGCAGACAGAATGTAGTGGAAACGTGCAAAAAATGCCATGCCGGGGCTAATAGAAGGTTTGCCGGATATCTGACGCATGCTACACATCACGATCCCAACAAATATCCATTTTTGTTTTGGGTATTTTGGGGCATGACAGGATTATTGGTTGGTACTTTTGTTTTGGCTGGAACTCATACACTTTTATGGCTTCCAAGGTCTTTTCAATGGAAGAAAAAACTAAAAGAGATGGAAGAAAAAGAAAAATCGGATTTAACTGAAACACCGGAAATCCTTGAATCAAACGAACCGGAAAAGGAGGATCATAATGGCTGATAAACTAAAATTGCAATTTCAAAGATTTAGTCGTTTGCAGCGAATACAACATATAGTTATGATTATTAGCTTTATCAGTTTAGCGTTAACGGGTATGACACTAAAATTTGCTTACACAAGCTGGGCATATTTTATTTCGCATTTACTGGGTGGATTTGAAAATGCGGGAAATATTCATCGGTTTGCAGCAGTGGTTATGATCCTGGTTTTTATTAGTCATATTGTTGATGTAATCAGGATGAAAAAAAAGTTATTTGTCTCATGGAAAGCTCTAATATTGGGACCCGATTCTATGATGTTTAATAAAAAAGACTGGGAAGATTTTAAAGCATCGCTAAAATGGTTTGTAGGAAAAGGGGAAAGGCCGCAATACGGAAGGTGGACTTATTGGGAAAAATTTGATTATTTTGCGGTTTTCTGGGGTGTTTTTGTTATTGGCTCTACAGGGGCAACCCTTTGGTTTCCTGAGTTTTTTACACTATTTTTGCCCGGCTGGGTATTAAATGTTACAACTATTATTCATAGTGACGAAGCTTTATTGGCTACCGGATTTATTTTTACGGTCCATTTTTTTAATACACACCTCAGACCGGAAAAATTTCCGATGGATATTGTTATTTTTACAGGAAGTGTACCTGTAGATGAGTTTAAGCTCGATCGTCCCGCCGAATATGAAGAGATTGTAAAACGTGGGGAGCTGGAAAAAAATCTTGTTGAACCTTATCAGCCTATTGTAGTGCAAGCTATTAAATTATTCGGCTGGGTAGCTCTTTCATTCGGTTTTTTTATGGTGATATGGATTATATATTCAATGATTTTTGTTTATCAATAAAATACTATCAATAACGCAATAATAACAGTATTTGGTTTTGTATTGTGTTTTATTCCTTATATAATTAATTTACTAACCTAATAAATTATTAATGGAATTAAAATGAACAATGTCGACTGGCAAAAAGAATTTCCTTCCGCAATTACTGTATGCGATAAAGATGGTATTATAGTTTATATGAATCAAAAAGCAATTGATACTTTTAAGGATGATGGAGGTGAAAGATTAATTGGCTCCAACGTGTTGGATTGTCATCCCGAACCTTCAAGAACCCAAGTTATTAACATGCTTAAAAATGGCTTATCAAACAGTTATACAATTCAAAAAAAAGGGAAGAAAAAACTTATTCATCAAAGTCCATATTTTGCTGAAGGAAATTTTGCGGGATTGGTTGAAATTTCTATTGAGATGCCTGAAGTACTGAATAATTTTGTGAGAAGTTAAAAAATATTGTAGTTGTGTTTTGGATAATAATAAAACAATAATATAAATTATTACGACAAATTATATTATTTAAAATAATTTTTATATAAAGAGTCACATCCGAATAAACAAATCATAATTTTTACACTAATACAAATACCAATTGAAAAAAAGGATTAAACTAAACTAATAGTTGCCCACATCGTTTTCTTAGGAGTGATAAATAAATATCTTTCATTTTTTCTGACAAAAATGATATTTTAATTTCTTGTTCCCAAATGGGAATAACCTTTTCAAGTTCGTTTGTAACGTTTTCAATTGTTCTTTTGTTCAAACCTAATCGTTCATTTCCCCAATAGTTTACCAAATCTTTTCGGCTAAGGTTATTTTTTTTTCCACCAATTGGTAGAGCAATTTCTTCTGCAGCATTTTTTAATACAATAGTGGTGTTAAGCAAGTCATACACAGGTGAAAGTGAAGTTATTTCATCTTTAGTTATAAGGGAATAATTTTTAAGATGCATATCTTCGTTTCCAATTAGAAAATTAAATAGAGTCAGCTTAAACAGCTTAACTTTTTCAATAATTGGGAATGTGCAATACTTTTCTACAATACCTGCAACTTTTTCCATACTGGAATCATATTTTGTATTTCTGTTTTTCCCACTTAACTGGGCAAAATCTTCAACAGAGTATTTCCCGTTTTTATTAATGCGATCAAATCTTTTGATAAAATAGTGTAATGTGCCGGTTTTATCGTAAATAAGGCCATGCTGTGGAACTTCTAAGCCGGCAATAACAGCTAAACGCATAGTTAAATCTTCATTTTCAGGCAATTCGTTATACAAGTTTTGCTGTGGTTTAAGTATATACTTTCCATTTACATCGCATAATAAAAAAGAAGAATCGGAAATTGAAAGTATTGCACTTAACTTGGGCTGAACACCTTCTATTGAAATTTTTCCGCTTCTTGCAGCAGCTTCTTCAAGTAATTCTTCTTTTGTAAAATTAAGGGGAAGTAGAGTTGATAAACGAACATTCAGCTTACGTATTCCGGTTTTTGAATATAAGCCCTCCGGTAATTCTTCATAAGTTAAAGGACATCTATTCATCGGCATTCTCTACCGTTACTGAACCAACAACGTCTTTACCCACAATCAGCAATTGGCGGAATGAGTCGTTCTTATCAACTTTCATTCTCCTGCAAAGTGCATCAAGATTAAACCCTTCAGGTAGAAGACCATCAAAGAATGGGGGGAACTCGTTAAAATAATATATTTTCTCTTCTATTGGCATTGTCAGCGAAATTGGTTTGCCATTATAACCTTCTAAATAGGCAAACTTATATTCCTTTCCGCGGATAATCTCATCAAGATAACCGCAATGTATTCCAAAATTATATACTTTTGCTCTTTTCAATTCGATTCTCCTGAAATTATTCCACTCACACTTAAATTAAGATTTAGTACCGATAAAATTTTCAAGAGAGTATCTATTTGGTAAGTTGTCTTCCCATGTTCAATATCAAAAATTGCAGTTCGTCCTATTCCTGCAATTATTGCAAGTTGATCTCTGCTTAACTTACTCTTTTTCCTTTGGTTAAGAATAATTATTGCTAAATCTTCAGGTTTAGTTATTTGAACAATCTTTACTGCCATAGCGGTATATTTCTCCCAAAATAATTTACTGCTGCAATATATAAAATATATTAACAAAATTTACTTTTATAGCAGTAATTTTTGTAATATTTTTTTAGAAATGACAAAAGTTTTTTAGTTAATTGTTACAATTACCGTTATAGCAGTAATTACAAGCGCGAATATTTCGGGTGTTATTTGAAATTATCAAAAATAGTATGCATATTGAAATTAGTTAGGCAAAGCTGATATTTAATCAGCTTTGCTTAAAATAGATTTAATCCTTTACAGGTAACGGACCTAATTTATTTTCAACCCATTCCCTAAGTTCAAAGTCGCTGTTTAATTCATTTTCAAAAACAGTATCGGGATTAAGATTATTTTTTTCTAAAGTAGAAGTAAATAACATTGTTGAATATTTTAAGTCTTTTTTGGTTTTTTTGCCCATTTTCATTTCAAGCCAATCAACTAATATTCTTTTAAAATGTTTTGGGTGATGATGACGATAATGTGCTAAAGTCATTTTTCCGTCAATCCAAGTAAAACTCATTGGATATTCGGACGGATGGAAAATAACAAAAAACCAATGCCAAACTAAAATGGCAAGAGTTGCTAAAATGGCTTCATAAAAGTGAATAATTTCACTTACTTTTATTAACCAAAACGGAGCCCAATCACCAACAAGCGTAGGGAACCATAAGAAAAGTCCGGTAATTCCCATTACAATAGTTCCCCAAATTAAAGCCCAATATTCGGCTTTCTCCGCGTAATCGTAAGTGTCAAATTCGGGTTTCTTTTTAGATAAATGTAAGTTGTACAAAATATTAGCAACCACATCCTTTACATCATCAAGTTTTGGAATTAAACTGAAAAGTACATCACGACCACGTTTTGTAACAAGCAAATATACAATATGATATAAACCGATGCCCATCATTATAACAGCGGCTGTTCTATGGATGTTTTGTCTTACTGTTTCGGTCATTCCAAGCTGCAGCAAACCTGACGACCACCAGCTAGTTGGATATTTTAACGCAAAACCGGTAACAGTAAGAGTAATAAATGAAGTTAATAAAATATAATGCTGTATTACTTCATTTTTAGTGAAACGAGGAATTTTAATTGCGTTTTTATCTTTGTTTTTACGTTTTCTGATTTCAAAAATAAAAATGATTAAATTATGCAACACCATACCACCAATTACGGCAAAAATCATCCAAATATAAAACTCGGAAACAAAATCTTCGATAGATTGTGATTGTTTATTAAAAGCCACATGCGAATAACTTTGCGAAAAAATATCCTTGGCGTAAGTGTGGCATTTTTTACAAGTATTGGTAATATTTAATATATTTACTGTCGATTGGGGATTATTTTTAGGAAGAATTTTGTGAACCCCATGACAGTCAATACATCTTGCGGCATCATCATCACCGCGCATTGCCGCTAAACCGTGATAACTATCCTGATAAGAAACAGCTTCGTTTTGTGTTAAACCAAATTTTTTAGTTAATAATGGATCTTCATGGCAGCTTACACAGATCTGTTCCTGCATTATTTTTTTATCTTTTTTATTTCCTATAATTTTAACAAATTCACTGCTGTGTTCGCCATGGCAGTCGTTACATACAGGAGCACTTCTTATTCCTCTTTTAGCTCTATTCCAATGGATAGATTGTTTATACTCCTGAACAATTTCTTTATGACACTGTTCACAAGTTGTAGGGATATTAAAACTTGAAATAGTTGAATTGGGCTGTACACGGTTTTTAATGTTGTGTGCAGTATGACAAGTAATACATGAGGCCGATTTTTGGCCGTTATTCATTAATTTGCCATGTACCGAAATTGAATAAGTTTTTGCAGGTGTGTTTGTTGTCATCTGGAATTTTTTAACAAATGCCGCATTATCATGACAATTTCCGCATGTTGAGGATAAATTTTTTACATTAACAGTACTATTAATATCATTTTTAGGTAATACTTGATGTGAACCATGACAATCCCAACAATATGCCGCTTCGGTTATTCCTTCGCTTAATGCAATACCGTGTATACTTTCTTTATGTATCTCACTTATACCGTTATGACATTTGCTGCAATCGGCTTTTTGTGTAAAAGGAATTTTTAATTTGTGCTGATCGAAGTTTTTTTCAACATACGAATGGCAATTAACACACGATAATCCCTTGTGGATTGATGTAGAAAGCTTTTCGGTTATTTGGTGCGTGTCTTTATGACAATTACTGCACGATTCATCACCAATACTGGTAGTATTATGATAATTACCGTCAAAATTCATCTGCTGGTGACATTTATTACAATAGTCTTTTATTTTGTTTGTGCTTTTATTGGGATATGCAACATAATGATAACTATGACAGGTAGTGCAGTCCGGTTTTTTTACATCAGTTCTGTTTTTTAATATTTTTTGATGGATATCGTTTTTTAGACTTTCGCCCTTATCATCATGGCAGCCAATACAGCTTACTTTTGCAATGTTTTTGCCTTCCTTATGAGGAAGATTTTCGGCATCAAAGCCCTCATGACAATCAACACATGACATTTGACCATGAGTGGATTTTGAGAATTTAGGCTCGTTAACAAAAAGTGAAACTTTTTTCCCGTTTCTATCCATACTTAAAGTATTATCACTATGGCAGGTCAAACAATCCTCGTTTGACTGCGCAAAAATGTTTAACCCTAAAACAAGATATATATTTAACAGTACAAAAATAAATTTGACTGTATAATTAGTATTTTTCATATTAAAACCCGTAGTTTTATTTAGTTTTTCTTAAACAAATCTGCTACAATCATATTAAAATATTTGTCCTCAATATTTTCCATTACGCCTATATATAAATCTTCGGTTGAGGTTGTTGAAGATTTACTTCCATGTTGATTTAGACATTCAATAATTAGTTTTTTACATTTGTCAATATCTTCCTGATAAAGTGAAACAGCAGATTTGCCAATTGCTAAAGTTTTAAGTTCCGAATCCAAATTTTCGGCATCAACAATACAAATCCAATTTTTATCGTAAGGGTTTTGAGATAACGATTCCAAGTTATCAACAAGCTCGTTATTGGTTTTGATAATACGACCGGAAATAGGGGAATTAAAAGCAATTTTTCTGAATCCCTGTTTAACGCTAAATAATGGTTCCCCTGCTTTTATGTTCATTCCAATATTAGGGAAATTAATATCGTCAATTTTTCCAATAATTTTTTTTGCCAGATCATCAATTCCTGTTTTAACAGTGCCGTTTTGTTCAATTGAAGCCCAACAATGACCGGGTGAAATAAACACACCGCCGGGTATTGCAAATTCACCGCTGCTTAAAGAACTTTCACCGGAAAGATATGCAATGTGTACACGAGGTTTTAATTGTTTTTGTATTTTATCTTGGCGTTTAACTAACGACTTTTTAACAAAATCCAAAAGCTCGTCTTCTGTAAATGGTTTTTGAACATAATCCATAGCTCCGTCTTTCATACATGCAACTGCAGTTTCTACTGTTGCATAACCGGTAATAATAATTACATCAATATCGGGGCGCAAAAATTTTACTGCCTTGGTTACTTCCATACCATCCATTTCAGGCATTTTTAAATCTGTAAAAACAAAATCGTAATGCAGGTTTTTAATTAAACCAAGCGCTTCGGGTCCCGATTCGACTGTATCGACAGAATAACCGTCCAAAACTAAAATTTTTCTGAAGCTGTCCAAAATAACCGATTCATCATCTACACACAATATTTTAGCTTTTGCATTTTGAACTTCGGCACGTTTTAGAGTTTTTGCTTCGGTACTAAAGTCGTAGCTTAAACTTTCGGTTAAAATAGCCTCTCGTTCAGCTTTAGCTTTTTTCTCGTGCATCTTTTTTATTACAAACCGTATTATTACATCTGCAATAATAAAAATAATTATTGCTACAATAAATATTGCCGGTGCCATGTTGTTACTCCGTGATATTTTTTATTAAAATTTAATATATATCTTTTAGTTTATATCCATTCTGCATTGTGTTAAATTAGCAATATCAAAATCAAAATCCGTTGGAATTAAGCGATAAAGCCATCCCTCAAAATAAGGATCTTTTTCTAATAATAAAGGATTTTGTAATAAAGTTTGATTAGTTTCAATAATCTTTCCGCTTATAGAAGCTAAAGGTGTATGCATTAAGTCATCTTCAGTATAAAATCTGGCAGCAGGATTCCCTTGTATTAATAAAGTTTCTGTTTCTAATAGTTCAATAGATTTTAACGTATTAATAGTTTTCATAAATAAATCAGTAACTCCTATCAATACCGATCCATTAGATTCTTTAGCCATCCAATAGGAATAACTTAGTTTGTAATATTGGGAGGGACAAGGTACATATAAAACAGTTGAATCATCAGCTTTTCCTTTATTATTTGTCAATTTTGAATAATCAAGTCCTCTATGAATTATTGATGCTATTTCATCAAACGTAAACGGTTTTGGAATAAAAGCAATTGCTCCTTTGGATAATGATTTTACCGCGTTTTCCACTGTTGAAAATCCCGTGGTCATTATTACCGGCGTTTTAATATCTTTTTCTTTTAATTGGTCTAAAAATTTAAAACCATCCAATACGGGCATCATAATATCACAAATTATCAATTTATAATCGGTATTTAATAAATTATAAATGGCAAGGGAAGCATCTAAAACCGAATCGGCTGTTAAGTTATAAAGTTTAGAAACCTTTTTTATTGCATCAATAACAACTTGTTCATCATCAATAATTAAAATATCAAAAGAGTTTTTCATTAATTGTTTTAACCCCTATATCAAAGTTGGTTCAATAGGCAGCCGGATAATAAAAGTGGTGCCTTTATTAAGTTCGCTTTGAACATTTATTGAACCGTTATGATTATCAATTATTCCCCATATTACGGAAAGGCCTAAACCTGTTCCTTTTTGTCCTTTTGTAGAAAAGAAAGGATCAAAAATTTTATCAAAGTTTTCTTTCGGTATTCCGCATCCGGTATCGCTGAATTTAATCTCGGCAAAAGTTTTTTTCCCGGCGTTGTCCATATATTCCCACCGCTGCCAGGCACTGCCAAGTTTGGTGCTTCCTTCCAAAATCCCTTTCCCCGGAATAGTGATTTGGTAAACCGGATAATTTTCGTCAGGAGGAGTTTTTGATTTATTGACCAGCGATATATTACATGTAGGACAAAATAATTCGATGTTTTTACTTTTTGTTACCGGAATACCATAATGATTTCTAAATTTACCATAAACCGGATCAAGATGAATATAACCCACGTTATTATCAACAGAAGCTTTAACTTTAATTGAAGGCATTCCGTCTATTTTATGTTCGTAATCCATTAAATTATGACCATTATTACAAACTGCTTGTTTTACCTGAGTAACGCCATAAGGAGAAAGATAAATCAATTCGGTTTTAATTGTAATTGTGCCTGAGTTGTTTCCTATTGCATCAATGGAATTAACCAGAAGATTTACAAATATCTGTTGTATCTGATTTGCATCAACTGTGATGCTTGGCAAATTTTCGTCAAGATCTTTAACTAATGTAATGTTATACAATCGTAATTGATTATTTACAACAGCTGCAGATCTGTTAATAATATCTTTGATATTCGATAAGGATTTTTTTGGTGTCGATTGACGGGCAAAATCCAAAAGTCCTTTAACAATTTCTCGGCTGCGTAAAGTTTCGCGTACAATTACACCTAAATCTTCTTGAATTTCCGGATTATCTTTTGTCCGTTTTTGCAGAAAACTTGCATAAGTCAAAACACCGGTAAGGGGATTATTAATTTCGTGCGCCACTCCTGCTGCCAGCTGTCCAAGTGAAGCCATTTTTTCGGATTGAAACAATTGTATGCGCATTTCGGAAAGTCGTTTTGTCATATTATTAAACGAATTTGCCAACTCTCCAATTTCATCTTTTCTAAAACGGCTGATAGTATAATTAAGATTTCCTACCGCTACATAATTAATAGCTTTTAATAACTCGGTAACAGGTTTATCCACGTATCTTTCAACAAAAAAGCTAATTATAAAACCAATTGCAATTATTGAGATTAATGCAAAAATAGATTGTTGATATTTAATTTCGTTAACTTGTTCATCAACTTCAGCAAGCGAAATAGTTACATCCAATACACCAAGAACTTTAGCTTCTTTAGGGTGATGATGACATTCGGCCTGCCAGCATGAGGGTTCGTTATATATAGCGTTAATTATTCCCATTACCCGTGCGGAATCGGGATTAGTTTTAAAAATACGTGTTCTTTCTTTTATTGTTAAATGTTCTAAGGGTTCATTAGCTGCATGGCATACATAACAGCTTTCGGCATTAAGATCGAGCTGTTTGCCAATTTCCTGTTTGTTGGAGGAATAATTTATGTATCCTTCTTTATTAAAAACCCGAACATTAGTAATGTTGTTTCCGCTTCCAATAGTATTAATAATTTCATGTATATGTTCACGGCGATTATAAAGCATGTCAAACCGGGTGCTTTTTTTAACAGTTTCGCTTAATTGATTAGCGTGCCGTTCAACCTCGCCAAGTAAAACTGCATTTTGATGTTGAATATTAAAATACGAAAACACGCTAATAATAATTATAACTGTTAAACTTACTGCAAATATTAATTTGACGCCTATTTTTCTAAACATAATTTTACAATTTTATTTTAATTTTTTACCGGGTATTTGAGTTGGATATCTGTAATCGTCATGACATCCGTTACATTCCGGTTTTAAATAATTATTATCTACGTGGCAATCAGTGCAACTCAGTTCCATGTGTGTTTCATTTAGAATTAAACCCGTTACTTTATGATTAAAATTCTTTTCTCTCCATTTGCCATGACAATTTGCGCATGAAGAGGAAAGTCCCTTAAATGAACTTTTATTTGTATGACACTTTGCACAATTAAGTTCTTTATGATATTCTTTTAATTGAAAACCTGTTCGTGTAAAATGATTAAAAGCAGGCTGAATTTGTTTAGAATGACAAAAGTTACAATTTGTATTTGTGTTATGACATGAGGAGCAATTCATGTGTTGTGTTTTTTTGTCCGTATTTTTTTGTTTTTGCGGACTTTTATCATGGCATGTTGCACAACTTGAATTTGAATGGCACGAACCGCAGTCTAATTGATATAAAGATGTATGCTGTTTATGATAAAACGTAACATATTTACCGCTTTTGGAATTTGTTGTATAAACTTTTTTTTCAGGTTCAAAAATATTTGGATGTTTTTTGCCTGAATAATCTTTTGTTTTAACATTCTTTGATGAATTTAATCCATGGCACGAAGTACATTCAACCGTATGGCTCCAGCTTCGGTGACAATTTAAACATTGCTGATGATAAGCACCTTCCAAATCGGGTTTGTTAATATCTTTTTTCCTTCCGTTTGGATCGTGACACTCGCTGCATTTAATAATTTTTTCTAATTGATTGTAATGATGGCACGATTTACATCCGCCTGTAATTGTCGACATTCCTGAATGTAGTTTATGAGAAAAAATAACCGGTTTATAAATATCTTTTTCTTTAACTATTCTATTCATAGTTATTGTTTCGGGATCGGGATTATTTGTGTTTTGTACAGTGGTCATTATTTCGCGTGGGCATTCATTTATACACGGATTTTCCTTTGTGGGGATTTCGCACGAGTGGCAAGTTGTACACTTTAAGTTTTTGACGTTTCTTTTATGCGTTTTACTTGATTGTGCAAAAACGGAAATACAAATAAAAAAAACGAATAATATCTTAAATGTCAAGTTCATCTTTTCCCCCTGATTGAATATTTTGCTGCAGGAGTATTTTGTTTTATTTCTGTGCTGATTACAGGAAAATTCATAACACATACACGATATAACAAAATTTCTAATGAAATAAATCCTATAGTAACAGAAATTTCACCTATTGACGGAAAATAGGAAGAAAGTTCGTATGGAGGAGTATAAGCGACCACAAAATTATTTAATCTATTCAAAAACACACCAAAAATAACAAGCGAAGATGTTATAAATAACCCAACAGGTGAGTTGCGAACAGATTTTAAAAGAAAAAGCCGCAAAGGGAGCGCAATTCCAATTAATATTTCAGTCAAAAACATTACACTTTCGGCTGATAACATAAATAAATAAATATATGTGCCCCTGATTGCAATATCAATAATTTTTACCGATAAATAAACTCCAAGCAGGGGAGGCATAAATAATGCAAGACGCGAAAGTATAGGGGTTTCGGGTTTAAGCCCAAATGAACGGGATGAAATTAAAGATTCAAAAATCACCATCGGAAATCCAACGGAAATAGCGGACATTAAAAATAACAATGGTAAAATAGGAGTCTGCCATAACGGATGCATCTTGGAACCTGAAATAATCATTAAAGTTCCTAAAGAGGATTGATGCAGGCACGAAAGAACCACTCCGGCAATAATAAAAACAAACATGGTTTTTGATAGTGTTCTGTCTAAAACGCGTAACAATTTATCAATAGGTGAATTAAGCATTTTTAAGAACCCGGGTAAATTAACACGACCTACAAATCTTTCGGTTATAACCGGTAAAAATTCAATATACAAAACACTTAAGTATATCATTACACAAATACCAACTTCAAAAAGAGCGGAAGTTCCGTTCCAAAAAATTAAAGGGTGCCAAATATAATACCAGCGTCCTATATCCACCATTACACTTATTGCAACAAAGGTATATCCCAATAGTGCTGTTAATAACGCCGGACGAATAATCGCTTCGTATTTATCCCTATGCATAATATGACCCAATGCTGCTGTAGTAAAACCTCCGGCGGCTAATGCAACACCTAAAGCAACATCAAGTCCAATCCAAATACCCCAGGGATGTTGATTATCCAAATTTGTAACTGCTCCTATTCCAAAAATAAATCTCCCCGCTAAAAAAACAAGTCCGTTTATAGCAAGTACAATTAAAACTATAACTCCCGGGCTTAAAAATTTTTTATCTATGGTGGCTGGTTTATGTTCAAAACTCATTTTAACTCCGGTTATTCTTCTTTGTCTTTAGTTAACCACATAATTCCGCCAAGCAGTGCATATAAGGCAATGGGAGGAATAAAATATGCAAAAATTCCATGCTGAATTGATTCGGATACACCCGGTGCCGGTTTTTCGTTTAGTTTGGGAAAATCCAATTTTGCAAAATCTTTATGAGCTACGTATAACCACGAAGTTCCACCTACTTCATTTTCGCCAAAAATATAATCAATATATCTATCAGGATAAGTTTGAAATTTTTTATGAGCGGCATTTAATAAATCTTCTCTTTTACCAAACGTCAAAGCATGCATAGGACAAATTTCAACACAGGCAGGCAATTCTTCATGTTCTATTCTTTTATAACAAAAATCACACTTTTTAATTTCAGGTTGTATAGCTTTGTCATATTCAAATGCCGGAATTTGGAAAGGACAAGCTATCATACAATAACGGCATCCAATACATTTATTCGAATCCCAAACAACTGCACCGGACGAGCGTTTGGAAAAAGCACCTACAATACAAGCCGATAAACATGCCGGTTGATCACAATGCATACATTGTACTTTTACATCAATAGGGTTTTCGTAAGCTGACGCAGCCGGATATTCATTTACAACTGTCAGCGATTTATCATCCGGCCTCCGTTTTTTTTCAAAAACCGACCTGTCGTCAAATTTGTGAATATCCATTGCGGGCAAGTTATGAGTTGTTTTACATGCCCATTCACATTTACGGCAGCCAACACAAACAGTAGTATCCACCAAAACACCAAATCTGTCCTTTGAGACTTTAAACTCAGGGGAAGCTTTGCTGTCTTTCCCATTTATTCCGGCCATTCCCGCACATAACAATGCGGAGGTTTTAAGAAAGTTTCGTCTATTTTGGTCCACCGTTTTTTCCTCTTTTTTATAAAAAGATATGATAACCTCATTATCTGCAATATAATAAATTAAATAGAAATAAAAAATCTTATTTGCTAAAAAAAGACATTACATATTAATTAATTTTTCTATTATTATGTTTCAAACTTATGTATATTAATAAATAACTTAAATATTAGTGTTGGCTGTTATGGAAAACGAAAAATTTTTTGATTCCGCATCATTATGGTACGATAAAATGGTGAATTTTAAGGAATCGATAATTAGGAGACAAAAATTTTATAAAGAACTTTTAAATGAAAACAACAAATCTGTTGCAGATATTGGATGCGGATCGGGGATTGACTCGATTGCACTTTCGCTTTTAGGTTTTGATGTTGCCGGATATGATATTTCGGAAGGAATGTTAAATGAAGCAAAAGAAAACGCAAAAAAGTTTAATATTAATATCCCTTTTAACAAAGTGGATTTTTCAACCACCGAAATAAATATAAAATATGATTATGTTATTTCCATGGGAAATACTTTGGCCAATATTCCTAATAATCTAATTAAATCCTTTATTAAAAATATAAATAAAGTATTATTGGATGATGGAAAGTTTATTTTTCAATTGGTAAATTTTCAAAAATTAATAAAAAACAATGAAAGAATACTAAACATTACTAGTGATGATACCGATTATTATATTAGATTTTATGATTATTTTGATGAATATATTAATTTTAACATATTAAAATTTAATATGATGAAAAGTTCGGAAAAAGAACTTTTAACAACAAAATTGTATCCGTATACTTTTTCTTATTTAAGTAAATTGTTAAAAGACGAGGGGTTTGTAAATGTTGATTGTTTTTCGGGATTTGATAAAAATATATTTGATGTTTTAAGTTCGCCGGATATAATTATTATTGCGGGAAAGTAGTTCTGTAAATATATAAAGTTAGGTTATCAACTAATTAAATAATTAACATAGGTAGCAGCATGGTACCATCAACAACAAATGTAAAATGGAAAGATTTAGTTACCGGAAAAACACAATATCAATTTAATTTGCTTGGCGCAAAAATTATGCTGGGAAGAATATTATTAAGTACAAGATTGGATCCTTCGTTAACTAATGTGGAAAAAAGTGTACAAGAAGTGCACGACTTTTTTGTTAAAAATGAAAAAGTTGCTCAAAAAGATTTAGAACAAATTTTTGGCAGGAGATAATATGAAAAAATTACTTGGATTAGATGAAGTTATTAAAAAAATTGAAACCGGTGAAAAATTATTATTGGCCGGAGATGAAAATTTATTAGAAAAACTGCCAAAAGGTAACTGGATTGGCGGAACTATACCATATTTTATGGGTGATGAAGGCGGTGCTTTTACAAAGGAACTTATTTTTGTTGACGAAATTCCCGAATTTGTTCCAAATATTAAAATTGTGGAATATGATGAAACAACTTTGCCAAATGTAGCTGCCGATGAATATGATAATGGGTATAGTTTGATTTTGATTCCCGCTTTTAGCAAACTGCATTTGTCATTTGCTGAAAATTCCAGTAATTACAAAGATATTTTCCATACTCCAATACTTGGCTGGATTACAGGTATTGATTTAGCAGACCTAGGTAAAGTTACTCCTAAAGTGTTTAATGGCTTAACGGGAGTAAAATCGGAAACTGATGCAATTGTAATGCATATTGAATTGCCTGAAGGAAAAGCTGCAAATATTGATATTGTAAACGTTTTTACCCAGGGCACAGGGGATAGTATTATCTTCCCAAGTACAGGTTTTTCGGCAGGGGATTGTTTAATTAATGGTGAGGCTAAAAATTTTGCCGAATATGTTGTTGAAAAAAACATTGATATTAAATTACCTTTAGTGGCCGATTATTACGGTACATTTTTAAATGTAAGTTTCCAGGCTGTTAATGAAAAAACCGTTAATTTTTATGCCCCTGTTTTTAAAGATGTTGAATATAAAATTGCTGCTCCGGTTGGCAATTATGTAAACGAATTTACGGAAATGATTTCCAAAACCGAAATTAATCCGGTGTTTACGTGTAATTGTATATTAAATTATTTGTATGCCGAACTTGAAGGCAAAAAAACAGCCAATATTAAAGGGCCAATAACTTTTGGCGAAATAGCTTATCAGTTGTTAAACCAAACATTGGTTTATTTGACGGTTGAGGATATTTAGGGTTTTTATAAAAATTGTATAGTTAAAAGCCATCGTCTTTTTATATAAATCGGTGGCTTTTTATTTTAATGCCTACAATCATTTCATTCTACAATAATGTCATCCCGTCGGGATTAAAAGAATAGGGCACTTTTCCAAAGTGCGTTTGTGCGCGGTGGTGGGTGATGTTACAAATAGGGAAATTCTCCGAATTTCAAATTTGTTCCATAGTGATGTTTGATGTTATTGCAAATTGTTTTTATGACCAGCCGCATAGGCTAATAAAATCTAAAACCAATGTTACCCGTTCCGGGTTTTGGTGTATTTTATTTGTTGGGCTACAATAATTTCATCCCGTCGGGATTAAAAGAATAGGGCACTTTTCCAAAGTGCGTTTGTGCGTGATGGCGTGCTATGTTACAAATAGGGAAATTCTCCGAATTTCAAATTTGTTTTGATGGTGAGTATTCTTTGTTGAAATAAATTCACCGTAAAGGGATTAACAAATAAAAAAGCCAATTGAGGATAAAATATTAACGTATCGAACCCTCTATGGAATAGAGGAATGTTTGTAACCACGCAAACCACCGACCAACCGGTTTTTAGCTGCAGAGCAGCGGCACAAAACGCAATTAAAACAATAATTCAAATGAGGGAATTATAACAAAATGATGGCAACAATAAAACCAATGTCACCCGTTCCTGGTTTCGGTGTCTTTTTTTGTCGATTGGCTACAATCATTTCATCCCGTTGGGATTAGAAAAATAAAACAATTTTGTAAATTTTCGTGGGCTGGTGACATGTTGTATTATAATTAGGAATGAACAACCGGATGGGGAATAAATATAGCATGGGGAATTTCAAAAATTTCCCCATGCTATTTATAATCACTAATTACGATTTACAAGTTAAAGATATTCGGCCTTTTTCTATATCAATTGAAATGATGGAAACATCAATAATATCACCAACATTCAAAGCTTCCAAAGGATTTTTAACAAATTTATTGGCTATTTGCGAAATATGTAACAAACCGTCATTTTTTACACCAATATCAACAAAAGCACCAAAATCAACAACGTTACGTACGGTTCCTTTAAGTTTCATGCCAATTGATAAATCTTCAATTTTAAGAATATCACTTCTTAAAATAGGTTTTGGCATTTCCTCGCGGGGATCACGTCCCGGTTTTTTTAAGTTTTCAATAATATCAATTAATGTAGGTTCGCCAACACCAATTTCTTTGGCAATTTTAGCTGTTCCTTTTTTATTAACAACTAAACCAACCATTGCGCCTTTAGAAGTTATTTCCGACGAAGTAATCCCGCAGTTTTCTAAAAGTTTTTCAGTTGCAGCATACGATTCGGGATGAATAAAAGTATGATCTAAAGGATTAGTACCGCCGGTTATTTTTAAAAATCCAGCGCATTGTTCGTAAGCTTTTTCGCCAAGTCCGGTAACATTCATCAAATCGGCACGTGAGTTAAATCGTCCGTGTGTTTCTCGGTATCTAATAATACTGTTAGCAATTCGTTTATTTAAACCCGAAACATAAGTTAATAATGAACCTGAGGCAGTATTTAAATCAACTCCAATATAGTTAACGCAGCTAATTACAACATCATCAAGTTTTTTGGAAAGTAATTTTTGATCAACGTCATGCTGATATAAACCAACACCAATTGATTTGGGATCAATTTTAACAAGTTCTGCTAGGGGATCTAAAACTCGTCTTGCAATAGAAATGTTGCCTCGTTGGCTTGCTTCCAAATCGGGGAATTCCTGACGGGCAATTTCACTTGCCGAATAAACAGATGCGCCCGCTTCACTAACTATCATATAATGAACGTTAAGATTATTTGTTTTAATCATTTCGGCAACAAGAAATTCAGTTTCTCTGCTTGCCGTACCGTTGCCAATTGCAATTAATTCAACGCCATATTGTTTAATAAACTTAAGCATTACTTTTTGTGCTTCTTCCGGTCTTTTTTGCGGAGGATGCGGATAAATAGTCATTCCTTCCAAATATTTTCCGGTAATATCAATTACAGCCAACTTCGAGCCGGAATAAAAACCCGGATCAATTCCCATAATTACTTTACCTGTAATAGGAGGCTGCAATAATAATTGTTTTAAATTAGCGGCAAAAATTTCAATAGCGTGTAAATCCGCTGTTTCTGTTAAGTCGTTTCTAACTTCTCTTTCAATAGAAGGGAAAATTAATCGTGCAAAAGAATCACCCGTAACTTCGTTAATAATATCCTGAAAAACAGATTTTTTATATTTAAAGTACGAATTGTACAAAACCGATAAAATATCATCATTATCAAAATTTAAAGATACTTTAAGGAATTTATCTCTTTCACCTCTGTTTAATGCCAAAGTTTGGTATGCTTTTATCTTACAAATTTCAATTTTAAACTCGTAATAAACTTCATAAACATCTTTTTTGTTAGGCACCATATCTGCGGTTTTGGTATTTGCTTTAAGCGAAGAAATAAAGCCGTATTTAAACAAATAATCGCGGATAGCTTGCCTTGACTCGGCAGTTTCGCTTATCATTTCGGCAATAATATCTTTAGCACCCTGCAAAGCTTCTTCAATGGTTTTTACACCCAATTCTTCATTAACAAACTCGTTCAGTTTATCATCAAAATTGCCGTCAAATTTGGGATTATCAATAATAAAAATTGCTAAAGGTTCTAAACCTTTTGCTTTAGCAATAGTTCCGCGCGTTTTACGTTTAGGTTTATATGGCAGGTATAAATCTTCAACCTCCTGAAGTTTTATAGCTGCTACAATTTTATCACGTAATTCGTCTGTTAATTTGCCTTGTTCTTCAATACTTTTTAATACACTTGCTTTCCTATCTTCCAACAAAGTAAGATAGTTTAACCTTTCTTCAATAATACGGAGCTGTTCTTCATCCAACCCTCCGGTTTTTTCTTTACGGTAACGCGCAATAAAAGGAATTGTTGCGCCTTCTCCAAAAAGTTCAATTACTGATTTTACTTGACTTTCTAAAACACTTAATTCTTTCGAAATTACTACTGGAATATTCATATACAAACTCTTAAATTTTGAACAACACAATACAACTACTTTTTTTTTAATTAAACAACTTGTAAATTAATTATATTTTTATATGCGGATTTATTTATGCATTAGGAACATTTTAAATAATAAGTAGGTATATTTAAATATTAATTTAATTGAAGTTTTAAGAAAAAAACATTTATTTTAGATTATGCTATTAAATATATGTTGGTTTTTCCGATAATATATTAATAGAGAAAAATTTTAATGGAAATTACAGATTCATTTGTGTTGAATGCGCCGACGATGGAAGAGGAATTAAACAAAGAGTTAATATTTGCAAAATTTAAGAGTTTTTCTTCTGAAAAATTTCAGGATTTTATATATCAAAGTTTGGACTTTGAAGTATTTTTAAAGAATTCCACCCGCCATTTTTCGCTCAATTTACCGTTAGCAATAAACGAATATTTTATTAGTGCCGAAATGGCTCCTTATATCTGGCTTTCCGACCATCCTGTTATTATTGCAAGTGTTGAAGGGATTAAAATAGATAAAGATGAACCTCAGGTAAATAATAAATCAAATTCTTCATTAACTGAAATTATCAAATTTTATGCTAATTGGATTTTTCAAAAAAATGAAAAGGAAAAACAATATTTTGCTCTTTCAACAATAAATTTAATAGAAAAGGATACAAATAATAAAGAATATCTAAAATTTTTTATATACGCAACAATACTTGCTTACGAAAAAACATTAAATGCCCCTGAAAGATCGATACAGTTATTGTATAAATGTAAAGAGATTATTGATACTACTATTACAATTAGTCCGGATTTAAGAAAGGAATTGATATACCTTGTAAACTTATATTTAGGGTTCATATTTCTAAAAGATGGAGCTGTGCCGGAAGCAAATCAAAAATTTATAGATGCACTTGTCAGCAAACCAAAAGGTGTCACAGCTTCATTTTATTATGCTGTAACTCAAATGAAATTAGGTAATCATGGAAAGGCTATTGATCTGCTTACCGAAATTATTAATTTTGACAAGTCCCGTTTTGTTTATGCTATTAAAAATAATAATATTGGATTATTTAATTATTTTTTTACAAATGCCGTAACTTATTTTATCTTTTTAGAAAGAGAATTTTCTTACCTGCTGAATGATTTGGATTTTATATTAAAAACAGCAGTTTCGCCGGAAAGTACTTCAGTTCAAAAGATAAGCAATCATTTGGAATCTCTGGAAACATTGCCGGTGAAAGACTATTATGATGATGAGATTCTTAAAAATTTAAAATTTGTAGAAAAATTTATTGAATATTATAAAGAAAACAGGAATTATTTTATTAGTTGTATTGGCGAAGTGTTGGCCGAAAAATTTAATTTTGTAGCAACTAAAACGTCAGAAAATATTAAAAATTTTTATTATGAAAAAGCAAAAAATATTCTTTTTGTTTATAATGATGAAATAGAAAAAAGCAATTCAAATATTAAAATATTACAACGTGAACTTGAGGGGACAAAATTAAAAGCAGGAAAAAGATTAGAAGAAAAAATTCAATTTTTAGAAAAGGCCGCGGCAGATAATATTGCAAATTACGAAAAAAGAATTGAAAAAATGGACGAAGATACTAAATTTAATCCCGGCTCTGCTTTTAATTCGGCAATGGTTTATAATATTATTATTTCATTAGTAGTGTTTATTGTTGGTGGTTTTGGAACCGGGCTAAGTTCGGGATCCGGCAGTACTGATTCATTTCAAACTGCATTTGCCACCATAGTATTAAATGGATTAAAATGGGGTGGAATAGCATTTATGCTTGGGGTTATTGTTGCACTTGTATCTGCAATATCCGCAATTTGGGAACGTTCGGGTGAAAAAAACAGGTTGATTAAAGAAATTTCGGTTGTAAAGTTATTTAAAGAAAGAGATATCCAGCAATCCAAAGAAGAGAATGAAAAACATATAAAAACTTTTGAAAAAAACTTTGCCGATAGAATAAAACAGCTTGAAATAACAATTGAACATTTGACAAAAGAAAAAAATGAAAAATCGGTTGAATTATATAACGGTGCAAACGAAAAAATTAGAGAAATTACCGTTTATCTGGAATCTGTAAAAATAATTTATTAAATACCTAAAATAAGGGCTGAATAAAATCGGATGCGATTATTTTGTTGCTTTTCCGTTTAACTGTTTTTATTTGTTCTTGATCTTTTGAATTATTTTTTTTATCCGAATTAATAACTTTGGTCTCAACATTTATAATATTTCCTTCAAAATCAACAGGAATGGCACCTTTTTCAATCAAAATATTGTTAGCATTTTTTTCATCTGAATCAGGTTTTCTAACAAAAACAGTTCTATTCTTTTTTATCCCATCTAATACACCTTCCCAAGTACCACCTTTTTCTGCGGATTGAGCAACATAAATTTCCGAAGCCAATCCATAGATGTATTGATTTCTTGTCATTGCTAAACCTACATTCCAACCTGCTTTAGGCGGAAATGTACTAACAACAATCACATTTCCTTCGATAATTTGTTTGTAATAATTTTTAAATCCGCTTGTAAACGTCAAAATTCCTTGAGGCAGAACAATAATACTTTGCCCGTTATATTTAATTGCACTATCAAGTGCCTGCTTATCAACACCTTTGGCAAAACCGCTAACAATAACTTTAAATTCTTTGCTGGCAATACGTGCTATATTATCGGTAAATTGTAACGACTTGCTTTCCGCATCACGCGATCCGACTATTGCAATTGATTTTTCTTTCAATATTTGGAGATTCCCTTTTGTATATAAAATTGGAGGAGCATTATTATTGGATAGATTGTTTTGCAAAGTTGCGGAATACTCTTTTGAAAAGATAGGAATAATACTAAACCCTTGCGAAATTAAATTTTCTACAAGAAATGAATTGTTTGGTAATTCTTTTTTCGATTCTTCAAACTTTTCTAAATCAAGTTTAGAGAAACATTCTAGTTGAGATAATTGTGCCAAATCGTACATAAAGAGATCTTCTATTAATATACTTTTATTTATCAATAGTTGTAAGATTTGGTTAACTTTTTTAGGACCCCATCCGGGAATGTTATTCAAAGTTATTAAATATGTATATTTATTGTAATTTTTCATAGTTCGCTTTTATTAAAATATGGAATTTATTTTTCACCGCCAACAGTTTTAGCAAGTACTATTGGTTTAATTAACTTTGCATTATATTTTGTCAACAATTTCCCAATTTCTTTAATTGTTGCTCCATTATCATAAACATCATCTATTAATAAAATATTTTTATTAACTAATTCCGCAGGAAAAGAGTAATCAAAAGCGTTTTTAACGTTATCAGTTTTTAATATAGCCGATTCAAAACATTTTTGAGGTAAAGTTTGTCGAAGTTTAATAAGATGATGTGAAATTGGAATGCCAGTAATTTTAGCAAAACTTGAAGCTAAATTTTTTACTAAATCACCGGATTCCGTTGGGGGAACATATAAAACCAAATCGAATTTTATATTACAATAATTAGTTTTATACAATTTTATTAATTTATTTAATAATTCTTCGGGAAAATCCCCACCGTTTTGGTATTTGCTTTTGTTTATTAACGAGCCAACTTTTGTTACACCATAACTTGATGCAGCAAAACCATTTACCAGTTTGGTGTTTTGTATTTCAAAAGCAAGTTCCGGATAATAGGCAAAATTATCCAAAAGTAAGTTGAATTTTTGATTAGGAATAATATTAAAATTGTCTTGTGTATCGTTATCGCAAATTCCACAATTGCCATCAATTTGATCATCCAAATAATTGCACAAATATTTCATTCTGCAAGTTAGTAAATCAGTATATTTAACAATTTCCTCTAATTCTTTAGTACGTAATTCTTTTAATTCATTATAGCGTGTAAAATCTAATTCTTTGGCACCATAACGGTATTCGTATAAAACATGTTTTGAGTCAAAAATTTTATTTATTATTTTCTGCTCTATTAAATCCGCCAAAATAATTTGAACCTGATTTTGTTTAATATTGGTTTTTTTTACAATATTGGTAAGACCAAGCATCTCGTTTTTAAGAGTGTTTATAACTTTGTAATATTTATGTATTGACGGTCTGGCGTTTTCAATAAATGCTTGTGGCAATTTTAAATCTTCATTTTTATTGTACAATAAAAAAATATTAGATTTTTTACCGTCACGTCCGGCTCTTCCTATTTCTTGATAGTAGTGAACAGGAGATTGAGTGATTTGCGTGTGGATAATAAAATGAATATCGTTTTTATCAATTCCCATTCCTAATGCATTAGTAGAAACAATACATTTATATTTGTTTGTCATCATTCCGTTTTCAATTTCCAGTCTTTCTTCTTTATTTAAACCGGCATGATAATAAACACAATTAATGCCATTAAAAATTAGCCATGAACAAAAAACCTCTGCGCTTGCTCTTGTGCCGGTATAAATTATTCCATTGCCTTCCAAATTTGGCAAATATTGAAGTAGCCATAACATTTTTTCATCTTCGGAATTTAGGTGAATAACATTAAGTGCTAAATTTTTTCTAACTAAACTGCCGCGAATTATCTGGGTATTGCTTCCAATTTGTGATTGAATATCTTTCTCAACACGTTTTGTTGCTGTGGCTGTTGTTGCTAAAATAGGGAAATTTTGAGGCATCAACTTTACAATATTTATTATTCTTTGATAATCCAATCTAAAATCGTGTCCCCACGTACTAATACAATGAGCTTCATCAACAACAACCATCGAAATTTTCATAAAATTGACCGCGTTTTGCCAATCTGAATTTCCTAATCTTTCAGGAGATATATATAATATTTTAATTTTATTGTTTTTTGCTAATTCTAGCGTATTATTAATTTCAAATTCTTCTTGTTGATAATTAATTAACTCGGCTTTAATGCCTAACGATTTAAGTTTGTTCACTTGATCGCGCATTAAAGCAATTAGAGGTGAAAAAACTATTGTAACACCATCAAAAAAAATGGCCGGAAATTGAAAACATAAAGATTTACCATATCCGGTTTTTTGGATTAGTAACACTCTGTTATTGTTAAATAGTTTTTGTATAACCAACCACTGATCATCATAAAAATTATCAATGTTAAATAATTCTTTTAGTTTCTTTTCCGCATCATCTTTAAACATTTTCCCCCGCCAATATTTAATTAATAAATTTACAAAAAATAATCCCAAAAATAAATGTTATTATTTGTTTAATATTTTTTTATAGATAATTGTTATATTATGTAATTATTAATGATTTCTAATATCCTTCAATTTATATAATATTACTAAACCAACAAAATCCAAATTTTTCCTTGAAAAAGACCGTAATATTTGATACCTTTCAAGTTATTTTATAATTAAACTGCGTATAAAAAGATGAAATATCCATATTCCGAAGTAGAAGACAAATGGGTTAAACGTTGGGAAGAACGAAAAATCCACAAAACCGATTTAAATAATCTTAAAAATAAGATTTATACATTAGTAATGTTTTCCTATCCATCCGGCTCAAAGTTACATTGCGGGCATTGGTACAATTACGGACCAACGGATTCATGGGCACGTTACAAAAAGCTAAAAGGTTTTAGTGTTTTTGAACCGATGGGATACGATGCTTTTGGATTACCGGCTGAAAGTTATGCAATAAAAACAGGTGTTCATCCTTACGACAGCACAATGAATAACATTAAAGATATACGTGAAATGTTAAAACGTATGGGCTGTATGTACGATTGGGATAGTGAACTTATGACTTGTGTTCCCGAATATTATAAATGGAACCAATGGTTGTTTTTACAAATGTATAAACGCGGATTGGCTTATCGGAAAAATGCTCCTGTTAATTGGGATCCGGTTGACCAAACAGTACTTGCAAACGAACAAGTTTTACCTGATGGTACAGCAGAAAGATCAGGCGCAAAAGTTGAAAAACGGATGCTTTCGCAATGGTTCTTTAAAACAACCGCTTACGCCGATGAACTGCTTGAAGGACTTGATAAAATTGACTGGCCTGAAAAAACTAAAAGTATGCAGACAAATTGGATAGGTAAAAGTTTTGGTACCGAAGCCCAGTTTAAAATTGAAGGATATGAAGATATAATAACTGTTTTTACAACTCGTCCCGATACATTATTTGGTGTTACCTATGTTGTTTTGGCACCGGAAAACGAATTGGTTGGAAAACTTGTTACTGCTGAAAATAAAGCTGCGGTTGATGAATATATTGATACCGTAAAACATTTTTCGGAAATTGAAAGAACATCAACAGTTAAAGAAAAAACAGGCGTATTCACAGGTGCTTATGCAATTAATCCTGTAAATGGTCAAAAAGTACCTATCTGGGTGGCTGATTATGTACTTGCTTCCTACGGAACAGGCTGTGTTATGGCAGTTCCTGCACATGATGAAAGAGATTTTGATTTTGCAAAAAAATATAATCTGCAAATAATAAAAGTAATTTTAGAACCCGGAACAAACGAAAATGATGAGCTTATAAAAGCTTATACCGAAAGCGGCACAATGATAAATTCGGGTATGTTTAATGGACTAAATTCGGATGATGGAATAGAAAAAATTACCGATTATTTGAAGGAAAAAGGGATTGGAGACCGAAAAGTAAATTACAGATTACGCGACTGGCTTATTTCGCGTCAAAGATATTGGGGAACACCAATACCAATTGTAAATTGTCCTGTATGTGGTGAAGTCCCCATTAATGAAGAGGATTTACCGGTTGTTTTACCTTACGATGTTGAATTTAACCCGGCTGGTGGTTCACCATTAGCAAAACATGAAGTATTTATGAATACCACATGTCCTAAATGCGGCGGGCCTGCAAAACGCGACCCTGACACAATGGACACTTTTGTGGATTCATCGTGGTATTATTTAAGATATTTGAACCCCAAATACGATAAAGGAATGTTTGATACAGAACTTGCCAACAAGTGGGTTCCTGTTGATATGTATGTAGGCGGTGCCGAACATGCAACAATGCATTTATTATATGCACGTTTTGTTCATAAGTTTTTACGCGATATAGGATTAGTAAACAGTGATGAACCTTTTACAAAATTGATTCATCAGGGTACTATTACCAATGCAGGCGCAAAAATGTCAAAATCAAAAGGGAATGTTGTAAATCCCGATGATTTTATTTCCATTTACGGCGCGGATGTATTTAGAATGTATTTAATGTTTATGGGTCAATACGATTTGGGCGGCGACTGGAGCGATAAAGGAATAGTTGGTGTTGAACGTTTTGTACAGCGTATATATACTATTTGTAACAACTTGGCCGGAATTGCAAAAGAAGTAAAAGCAAAAGAAATTTATGATATTTCTCTTTTAAACGATTCCGAAAAAATGGTTTATCGAAAAATTAACCAGGCAATTGTTAAATACGAAAAAGAAATTGATAATTTTAGATTTAACACTACTATTGCTGCTTTAATGGAAGCAATAAATGTAATAAGCGATAATATTGATAATTGCAGCAAAGAAATACAACTTTATACTTTGGAAAGATTATTAACAATGGTTGCTCCGGTAGGTCCTCATTTGGGCGAAGAATGCTGGGAAATTATCGGTTTTGAAAAAAGTCTTTTTGAAGAACCTATTTTCTTTAGTGTTGACGAAAAAGCATTAGTTGAAGACAGCGTAATTATTCCTGTTCAAGTTAATGGTAAATTGCGTACAAAAGTTGAAGTTGATATTAACAGTACCGATGAAGCTGTTAAAGCTGTGGTTTATGCCGATGAAAAAGTTAAATCGTATACTGACGGTAAAATTATTGTAAAAGAAATTTATGTAAAAAATAAAATTTACAACATAGTTGTTAAATAAATAAAATAGTTCATCAGCTTTATAGATTTTAAATAACCCCGCCTTGTATGGCGGGGTTTAGCACAAAAACTTAACCGGGCTTTAGCCCAAGTGAAAATAATTTTATTAGATATCTAAAAAAATTGGGAATTAACTAAATGTTAGACTTAAAGTATATCCGTGAAAACCCTGAACTTGTTAAACAAGGTGTTGAAAGTAAAAACGAAAAAAGCACTGTTGATGAAGTTTTGGCCTTAGATAAACAAAGAAGAGAAAACCTTGTAAAAGCTGAAGAATTAAAAGCTAATAAAAATAAGGTGTCACAAGATGTTGCACGTTTGAAAAAAGCCGGCGAAAATACTGATGCTATTGTTACCGAAATGAAAGCTGTATCGGATCAAATAAAAGAATTAGATGATCAGCTGCGCGAAATAGATGAAAAGTTAAATACTTTGTTGTTATGGATTCCAAACTTACCGCATACTTCAGTTCCTAAGGGCAGATCGGCGGCCGAAAATGTTGTAGTAAGAACTTGGCTTCCCGAAGGTTTTACATACGAAAATGAAGAACCTGTTTTTGACCATTTGGAACTTGGCAAAAAATTAAATATACTTGATTTTGAACGCGGCGCAAAAATAAGCGGAAGCGGTTTTCCTGTATATTTAGGCAAAGGCGCAACTTTGGAAAGGTCGTTAATTAATTTTATGCTTGATAAACATATTAATGAACATGATTATACCGAAGTATTTCCTCCGTTTGTTGTAAACCGGGATTCAATGAAAGGTACAGGACAAATTCCTAAAATGGAAGAAGATATGTACCATGCAACAAAAGATGATTTGTTTTTAATTCCTACTGCCGAAGTGCCTATTACAAACTTACACCGTAACGAAATATTGGAAGAAAAAAATCTGCCTGTTAAATATGCCGGTTACTCTGCATGTTTCCGCCGTGAAGCTGGAAGTTACGGAAAAGACAGCAAAGGATTTTTACGTGTTCACCAGTTTAACAAAGTTGAGATGGTTAAATTTGTAAAACCTGAAACATCATACGATGAATTAGAAAAATTAGTACAAGATGCGGAAGATATTTTACAGGCATTAAAAATTCCTTATAGAATTTTAATGTTGTGTACAGGTGATTTAAGTTTTTCGGCAGCAAAATGTTACGACATTGAAACATGGTCGCCCGCTGAAAACAGATGGCTTGAAGCTTCTTCATGCAGCAATTTTGAAAATTTCCAAGCTCGCCGCGCATCAATTAGATACAGAAAAGAGAGCGATAAAAAGCTTGAATTTGTACATACATTAAATGGTTCCGGTCTTGCTACCAGCAGATTAATGGTTTCTATTCTTGAAAATTATCAAACACCCGAAGGAAAAATTATTGTTCCTCAGGTATTACAAAAATATACAGGGTTTGAAATAATAGGGTAGACTATTTAAATATATATTATAAAAGCTTTTCTGTTAAATGTTATTTAGCGGGGAAGCTTTTTTTGTTTTAATTGTGTTTAATGCCGCAGCTACGCAGCTTTGGTTCTTTTTGTTTGTGTGTCCATACATCTTCCAACCGCAGGCGGGTTTGATAAATGGTAATTTATGATGGTTGGAAATAACGGCATTACATTTTGTTATAAAAATAATATTCAATAGCCGACAATTAATAATATGCAGGGCAAAAAGAGGTAAAAAATGTAAACATCGCCTAAACAAGTGTTTAATGTCGCAGCTACGCAGCTTTGGTTTGTTTTTGTTTGTGTGTCTATACATCTTTCACCCGCAGGCGGGTTTGTTAAATTGCAATTTATGATGGTTGGAAATAACGGCATTACATTTTGTTATAAAAATAATATTCGATAGCCGACAATTAATAATATGCAGGAATAAATCCCGTTTACGGGAGAAAGGTGTATAGAGTGTATAGAATGTGAAACACCCCCGGACAATAATTGCTGCGTAGCTGCAAAATATTATTGCAGATTATTGTTGTGTTTTGTGTCGCAGCTACGCAGCTTTGGGGTGTTGTGGGTATGTTGTTTTATACATCTTTCACCCGCAGGCGGGTTTGATAAATGGTAATTTATGATGGTTGGAAATAACGGCATTACATTTTGTTATAAAAATAATATTCAATAGCCGACAATTAATAATATGCAGGAATAAATCCCGTTTACGGGAGAAAGGTGTATAGAGTGTATAGAATGTGAAACACCCCCGGACAATAATTGCTGCGTAGCTGCAAAATATTATTGCTGATTATTGTTGTGTTTTGTACCGCAGCTACGCAGCTTTGGGGTGTTGTGGGTATGTTGTTTTATACATCTTCCACCCGCAAGCGGGTTTGATAAATGGTAATTTATGATGGTTGGAAATAACGGCATACGTAATATAAATCCAATACATATCACAGCCGACAATTAATAATATGCAGGAATAAATCCCGTTTATGGGAGAAAGGTGTATAGAGTGTATAGAATGTGAAACACCCCTGGACAATAATTGCTGCGTAGCTGCAAAATATTATTGCTGATTATTGTTGTGTTTTGTGTCGCAGCTACGCAGCTTTGGTTTGTTTTTGTTTTTTAATCTATACATCTTCCACCCGCAAGCGGGTTTGATAAATGGTAATTTATGATGGTTGGAAATAAAGGTATAACGTTTGGAAATCCACCAAATATTTGCAAGCTGATAAAAAAAATAACAGCATGAAAAGAGATATAAAAAACGTTGCGGCGAAATAGTTTGTTTTTTGTTTATTGCAGTTATTATAAATCGTGTTGTCAAAACAGTAAATGGCACAATCGGTTTTAATTAGCCCAGCCATTCATGGCTGGGAATAAATAGCGGAATATGATTCGCGATATTTGTTGTGTTTTGTACCGCAGCTACGCAGCTTTGGTTTGTTTTTGTTTGTGTGTCTATACATCTTCCACCCGCAGGCGGGTTTGATAAATGGTTATTTATGATTGTTTGCTTATGGCGGAAAAACAGATTATTAATACCCCAAATTACCCCAAAAATTAAATACGGGATTTCCATTACTGTGGGTCAAAAATAAATATCCAAATTTATACCAACATTAGAACCATTATAATTTGCTATTTGTTTATATTTGTACTTAAATTTTTACAGAAAATTATTGACAAAAATTAATGAAAAGCCTTTTCACTTTAGTAAAGTATTTCAAAAGATATAAATTTAAAATAGGATTTGGTATTCTGTTTATTTTAATATCTAATATTACTTCCATTTATATACCAATATTTTTAAAAGACGCAATTGACAGCTTAAAGGGAAGCATAAACTATGATACCATAACTTATTATGCTTTGTTAATAGTAATTGTTAGTATAATAAGCGGATTATTCCGTTATTTAATACGGCAGACAATTATTGTTGTTTCGCGGGATATTGAATTTGATTTACGGCAGGATTTTTGGGTGCATATCCAAAAACTATCTTTACGGTATTTTCAAAATCATACCACCGGCGATATTATGGCACACGCCACAAACGATATGAATTCGGTACGTATGTTTGTAGGTCCTGCTGTTATGTATTTTATTGATACGGCATTTAGGTTTATTATAATATTGTTTATTATTTTATCCTTAAGTCCCATTTTAACTTTTTATTCCTTATTACCACTACCTATATTATCATATCTGGTTTATTGGGTTAGCAAAAAGATTTATAAAAAATTTACATTAATTCAGGAAAAATTTTCGGAATTAACCACTAAAACGCAGGAAACATTTTCGGGAATAAGAGTAATTAAATCTTATGTTCGCGAAGAAGGGGAAATGGATTCGTTTATAAAGCTAAATAAAGTGTATCTTGATAGAAATATGGATAAAATCAAAATACAGGCTTTATTTCAGCCAATTCTTTATTTAATTACGGGTTTGTCAGTAATTATTGTAACGTGGATTGGCGGTATGATGGTTATTGAAGGCAAACTTACACTTGGTGAACTTTCGGCATTTATGGTATTCCTTGGTATGTTAATTTGGCCTACCATTGCATTTGGCTGGGTTATGAATATTGCGCAGCAGGCCGCCGCAAGTATGGAAAGATTAAACCGTATGATGAAAGAAGACGTTGAAATTAAAGATTCCGCTTCAACACAGGATGCAATTAAAAATATAACAGGTGAAATTGAATTTAAAAATGTTTCTTTTAGATATAGGGAAACCCTTCCTTATGTTCTTAAAGATATTAATATTAAAATTAAAGCCGGTTCAACGGTTGCGTTTGTAGGCAATACGGGTGAAGGGAAATCAACCCTTGTTAATTTAATTCCTCGTTTATACGATGTTTTTGAAGGTGAAATATTAATTGACGGAAACAATGTTAAATCAATACCTCTTAATATATTACGCAAAAATATTGGAATGGTGCCTCAGGAAACATTTTTGTTTTCGGATACATTGGAAAACAACATATTATTCGGATTAAAGGATAAAGATACTAATAGACTAAACCTGGTAACCAATATTTCGGCGTTGGATAAGGATATAAATTCGTTCCCTAATAAATACGAAACAATACTTGGTGAAAAAGGAATTACTTTATCCGGCGGTCAAAAACAACGCACATCTTTAGCGCGTGCTTTGGCAATTGACCCTTCAATTTTAATTTTGGATGATTCGTTTTCCGCTGTTGATACTAACACAGAAGAAGAAATATTAATAAAATTAAAAGAATTTATGCAAAACAGAACCAGTATAATAATAAGTCATAGAATTTCCACAGTTAAAAATAGTGATGTAATATTTGTAATTGATAATGGGAAAATAACCGAACAGGGAACACATGACCAATTAGTGGAATTAAATGGAATTTATGCTTCCATGAACCAAAAACAATTGCTGGAAAAAGAATTAAAGGAAATAAATTAAAGTTTATGGCTAACGAAAAAGATGATGAAATATTAGGTAAAGCATACGACAAGCATTTAATGAAAAGACTGCTTAAATATGTTATACCTTATAAAAAATATGTTATATGGGGTGTGCTTTTAAGTATTGCAGTGGCAGGATTAGGACCTGTACGTCCGTATTTGACTAAAATAGCTGTTGATTACAGTTTGGTTAAAAAGGATTACGATTCGTTATTGTATATTACTTTGGCTTTAATTACCTCGCTGGTTTTACAGTCATTAGTTCAATATTATCTTACTTATTACACTCAGTTGATGGGGCAAAAAGTAATATTTGATATAAGAGTAAAACTTTTTGAACATGTGCAAAAACTGGCGTTGAGGTTTTTTGATAAAACTCCAATTGGAAGAATTGTTACGCGGATAACCAATGACGTTGAATCGCTGAATGAGTTGTTTTCATCGGGCATAGTATCTGTTTTTAGTAATATCTTTACTATAATATGGATTTTATGGTTTATGTTTTTTATGGCTTGGGATTTATCATTAATTTCATTAACAGTACTTCCTTTAGTTATTTTAGCTACAACAGTTTTCCGTAAAAAAGTACGTGTTGCTTATAGGGATGTACGATTTCATTTAGCCCGTTTAAACACCTTTATGCAGGAACATATTTCAGGAATGAATGTGGTTCAAATATTTGGAAAAGAAAAATTTGCTTTTAAAAGTTTTACAGGTATTAACGAAGATCATAAACAGGCAAATAACAGATCGATTTTTTATTACGCCGTTTTTTTTCCGGTTGTGGATTTTTTAAGTTCTTTGGCTATAACACTTATAATTTGGTACGGAGGTGCTTCGGTTATACAAAATAAAATTTCAATAGGTGTTTTATTTGCTTTTATTCAATATATAGAAATGTTTTTTAGACCTATTAGGGATTTATCGGAACAATATAACGTATTGCAGACGGCTATGGCTTCATCGGAAAGAATATTTACACTTTTTGATGATGAAACTTTTATTAAAAATCCCGATAATCCGGTTGAGTTAAAAGAAGTTGAAGGACAAATTGAATTTGAAAATGTATCATTTGCATATAACCCAAATGAATACGTTTTAAGAAATATTAATTTTAAAATAGAACCGGGGCAGACTGTTGCTATTGTTGGAGCAACCGGTGCCGGAAAAACAAGTATAATTAATATTCTTACCCGATTTTATGATATTAACGAAGGTACAATAAAACTTGATGGTGTTGATATTCGTCAGCTGGATAAAAGAGTTTTGCGCAAATATATATCAATAGTTTTGCAGGATGTATTTTTATTTTCGGGTACTATTTTAAGTAATATAAATTTAAATGATGAATCAATTTCAATAGAAACGATAAAAGAAGCCGCACAAACAGTTGGTGCCGATAAATTTATAAACAATCTGCCTAATGGTTATAACGAAGAGGTAAAAGAAAAAGGTTCAACAATGAGTGTGGGCCAAAAGCAGTTAATTTCGTTTGCACGCGCACTTGCCTACAATCCTAAAATATTAATATTGGATGAAGCAACTTCAAGTGTTGATACGGAAACGGAAATTTTGATTCAAAACGCAATTCAAAAATTACTTGTTAACAGAACATCTATTGTAATTGCGCATAGGCTTTCGACAATACAAAATGCCGATAAAATTATTGTTATGCATAAGGGAGTTATACGCGAAATAGGCAATCATCAGGAGTTATTAGCCAAACGCGGAATTTATTATAAGTTATATCAACTTCAATATAAAGATCAGGAAGTTTCAAAATCTGCTTAAAAGGAGTAAAATATGCCAAAAATTAAATTTATGACTATTGAAAGACACATTTTAGAAGGTGAAAAAAAACATCCCGAAGCAACGGGTGAATTCAGCGGAATACTTTCAACTATAGCTCTTGCGGCAAAAATAATTTCGTTTGAAATAAACAAGGCGGGATTAGTAGATATATTGGGATTTACAAATGATACTAACGTACATGGTGAAAGAGTAAAAAAACTGGATATATATTCGCATGAAATTCTGGTAAAGGTTATGGAATATGGCGGTCATCTTTGTATTATGGCAAGTGAAGAAGAAGAAGGGATAATACATATTCCAAAACATTACGAAATTGGTAAATATGTTTTATTGTTTGATCCGCTGGATGGTTCTTCAAACATTGACGCAAATGTAAGTATTGGAACAATATTTTCTATTTATAAACGAGTATCAAACGATGGCGAACCGGGAACAATGGCCGATGTAATTCAGCCAGGATTACAACAAGTAGCTGCCGGATATGTATTATACGGCTCATCAACTCTTTTGGTTTATACTACAGGTGAGGGAGTTTTTGGATTTACTTTAGATATTGGTATTGGCGAGTTTTTACTTTCACATCCTAATATTGTAACACCCAAAGCAGGTAAAATTTACAGTACTAACGAAGGTTATTATAAATATTGGCACCCGGGTTTAAAAAAATATATAAAATATTTGCAGGATGCTGATGACAGAGGAGAATTACCTTATTCGGGAAGATATATAGGTTCGTTGGTTGCGGATATACATAGAAATTTGTTATACGGTGGTATTTTTATATATCCTGCCGATTCAAGATTCCCAAATGGTAAATTACGTTTGATGTATGAGTGTAATCCTATGGCATTTATTGTGGAAGCAGCAGGCGGACGTGCAACAGATGGTAAAAACAGGATATTGGAAATTGCACCTACTTCGCTGCATCAAAGATGTCCTCTTTATATTGGAAGTGAAAACGATGTAAAATTAGCCGAAAAATATTTGGCAGAAGGGTAAAAACACTTAATATATCTTATGGATAAATATTTTATAAAGTCCTTGCTATTTACCCCTCTATTTGATTAAATTACTCAAAACAAATACAGGGGTGTAATATGGTAACGCAAAATCCATTAACGGTACTTTGTATTGCAAGTTTTGAAAAAGGCGTAGAATTTATACGCCAATGTAAAAATGAGGGCTGCCGCGTAATATTAATAACTTCCCAAAGTTTGGAGAATGCCGACTGGCCTCGAGAAAGTATAGACGAAATTTTTTATATTCCCGATGTTGATAACCAATGGAATATGCAGGATGTAATTTACGCTGTTGGTTATTTGGCACGAACGGAAAACATAGATACAATAATACCGCTTAATGAATGTGATATTGAAAAAGTTGAACAACTGAACGAACATTTTCAATTTCCGGGTTCATTTAACAGCAAATTTAATGATAAACTTGTTCAACGAATTCACTTCGATTCAATAGGAATTTTAATTCCTCCTTTTATTCATGCGTTAAATTATGCCAAAATTGAAACTTTTTCTAAAGAGGTTTCATTTCCTTATGTTATTAAACCACGTTATAAAAATACGGTTTGTAATATAAAAAAGGTTTTTAATGTTGACGAATTATGGGAAGTTGTAAACAGATTAGGTGATCATCTTTCGTATTACATTATCGAACAGTTTGTTGCAGGGTCAATTTACCACGTGGATTCGTTATTAAGGAACGGGAAGATTGAATTTGCACTTGTAAGTCAATACGGGCCTTCATCTATTGAAACTCCGCACCAGGGAAGAGTTTTTTCCACAAGGACAATGTTAAAAGGAACCGTTGATGAACAGACATTACTTTTGTTAAATAAACAAGTGTTAAATTCAATAAAGTTAAAAACCGGAGTTGCACATTTAAAATTTATTAAAGCCGATTTGGATGGAAGATTTTATTTGCTGGAGGTATTACCCCATATAGCAGAAGCTTATATAAGCGATTTAATATTTGCGGCAAGCGGAATAAACTTATGGCTGGAGTGGGCAAAATTAATTGTACGGGGAAATAAATTTTATTCGCTTCCGCCTATTGAAAATAATTATGCAGGTTTACTTTTATCCGTTACCAACCAGGAATGGCCTAATCTTGATGAATATGATGCCCCTGAAATAGTTTGGAAACTTGACCAAAAAAATAATGCCGGATTAATTGTTGTTTCGGAAAATTATAACCGAATCAGCGAACTTATGAAAGAATACACTAAAAAGTTTTACATCGATTTTTTTGCTTCTTATCCAATGGAGGAGGTAAAAATGGACGAAGAGAAATAACGCAGGTTGTATTCTTTTGATTGTTATATTAGAAATATACGATAGTATCGTACACTTTTGCTTAAAACTATACGATGGTATCGTATATCCCCACTTGTTATATCCCGCAAAATGAATAATTATGTAAATAAATAACTTTTTATGCAATTTTTGCTTTTATCAATTAATTAACCTTGAAATTAGCAAAAATATTACTTTTATTTAGCTTTAATTTTAAAACAATTAAAATTGAACTTTTTACGCAGTAAAACCTATTACATTAATATATAATTATGTAAAACGAGGAATTATTATGAGCTTAATTGAAACGGATTATTTTTATTATATTAACAATGAATTGTATTGTGAAGATGTTAAAGTAAACGATATTATTGATAAAACAGGTACTCCGGCTTATATTTATAGCAAAAAAGCATTTATGGATAGTTATAAAACATTTGCGGATGCTTTTAGAGATGTAAACTCAACAATATTTTATGCGTGCAAGTCCAATTCCAATTTAAATGTTATGAAAATATTTTCTGACCTTGGCAGCGGGTGTGACGTTAATTCCGCCGGAGAATTTTATAGAGCGTTAAAAGTTGGTTTTCCGCCGGAAAAGATATTATTAACAGGTGTAGGCAAAACCGATGAAGAAATTACCATGGGAATTGAACATGGTGTACATTTAATTAAAGCCGAATCGTGGCAGGAAATTGAATCGATAAATAGAATTGCAGGTCAGTTAAATAAAATTGTTCCTATTGCCATACGTGTAAATCCCAATGTGGATGCAAAAACACATCCGTATATTTCAACCGGATTAAAAGAAAACAAATTTGGTATTCCTTATAACGATGCAGTTGCTATATATCAAAAAGCATCGGAATTGCCAAATATAAAATTAAGCGGACTTGATATGCATATTGGTTCACAAATTACAATGATTGAACCTTATGTTGAAGCTGTATTAAAAATAAAAGAATTATTTGTTAAATTACGCGAAATTGGTATTGACCTTGGCCATTTTGATGTTGGCGGCGGTATGGGTGTGCCGTATAAAAATGAACATCCGTTTTCGCCATATAAATTAGCTGCTGCATTAAAACCAATTTTTAGAGATATGAATGTTGAAATATTTTTTGAACCGGGCAGATATTTAACAGCCAATGCCGGAATTTTAATTGGAACGGTATTATATACAAAAACAAATAATAATAAAAATTTTATTATCACCGATACTGCCATGACCGATTTATTACGGCCAAGTATTTATAATGCATATCATCATATACAGCCGGTTAAAAATAATAATAAAGAAATGATTGAAGCCGATATTGTTGGGCCTGTTTGCGAAAGCGGCGATTTTTTAGGTAAAAGCCGTGAAATTCAAAAACTTGAACAAAACGAACGAATTGCTGTTTTATCAACCGGTGCTTACGGATTGGTAATGGCTTCAAATTATAATGGCCGAAGAAAACCACCCGAAATAATTGTTGACGGTGATAAATATTTTGTTACCCGCGGACGTGAAACTTACGAGTATTTATTGTTTGATGAAAAAATAGTTGATGAGTTACACGGATAAATTTTATTTAATCGGTTGTTTTACAGTTTAGTAAAACAGCCTGTTATAAAATGATATTTTACCAGATCAATTTTGATTTTCAAAGCCTATTTTATGCCTTAAATTTAAATCCTATCACTTTTGACCTTATTTTTTTATTTCCCTATACTTTGATATTTTAATTTAAAATGTTTATTATTAGTTTATTGATAGGCAATAAAAATATTAATTAGTTTGTTTGAAAAACAGGCGGGAATTTATATAAATTTAAAACTATCAGTACCTAATTATAATAGGGCTTTTTATAATTTTATAAAAAATAAAAGTGAAATTATGATAAAAGTTATTAAAAATATAACAATTTTATTAATAATACAATTTGTTTCAATTAGTTTGTTTTGTGAAGTTAGATATGTAAGCAAAACAGCGGGGCTTAATTCTGCCCCGCCCTATACATCATGGGCTATTGCCTGCGACAGCCTGCAAAAATGTTTTGATTATTGTTTAAGTGGTGATACAGTATATGTTGATAGGGGAATATATAGAGAAACACTATATATAGCTAATAAAAATATTACAATAATAGGTGTTGATTCTGATGAGTGCGTATTAGATGGTACCGGAGTTGATGGAAAAATAAATAAATATGTATTATGTTATTTTAAAAATATTGAAGCCAAAATTAAAAATATTACTTTTAAGAAAAAAAAGATAGAAGAATCTGTTAATTATTATACGTTATGGTTTGAGAGCAGTATCTGTATAATTGATAACTGCATAATAGATTCAACTTTAAAAGGTATTAGAATTGATAAAAAAGGAAATATCAATAACGTAATTATTAAAAATGCTTACGAAGGGATAATTTTAAGTCCTTATTATGATACGAGCACTTTTGTTATAAACAATAATATTATACATACAATACCTGAAGGTTCATTTCCCACAGGTATTTTTAGCGGTCAGTGGGGAGGAATAATAACAATATCTAATAATATAATACTTGCAGAACCAGACCCAAATAATTATTACGGTTTAGAATTATGCTCAAATAGAAAAGTTGTTATTAGTAATAATTTAATTTATGGCTTTGGTAATAATATTTATATTTATACTTCGGCAAATAATTTAGGTGATACAACATTTGTTTTAAATAACACATTAGTAAATAGTATTTCTTCATCAATAATGACCTCAAACTTTGTAGAAAATCCTAAAAAATATGTTATTAAAAATAATATATTGGCGCATAACGGAAGGGGAATAGCGGCATATTTTAATACCGAAGAAACGGACTATAATATGTTTTACAATACTACGGGGGATAATTATACAAATATTAATGTTGGTTTAAATGATAAAATAGCCGACCCAATGTTTGTAAAAGATACTGTAGCGGATTTGGGAAGTGATTATGATTATAAACTTCAAAAGTTTTCGCCGGCTATTGACGCGGGCGACCCAAACATATTGGATTTAGACGGTTCCAGGAGTGATATGGGAATGTATGGCGGTCCATTGGGGGCAAAATATGTTTACAATGATTTGGCTCCAAAACCATTAAAAAATCTAAAAGCTGTATATGAACAAACCTCAAACCGGGTAAAATTAACATGGACCAAAAGTACAGAGGCGGACTTTGCAATGTATTATGTGTATAAAGACACAACATCAAATTTTATAATTGACAGCACAAAAAGAATTGGGATATTAACGGATACATTATTTTATGATATATTAAATAAAGGAACCCAAAAAGTATATTATAAAGTTTCGGCAATTGACAGTGCCGGAAATGAAAGCAGACCGGGAACGGAAGTAAATGTAACAATTACTGAAAATGAAGAAGCCGTGATAACTGAAAATTATGATTATGAATTGTATCAAAATTACCCAAACCCGTTTAACCCCAGCACAACAATAAGTTACAGTTTAAAAGACCCGGGCGAAGTACGAATTAAATTATATACAATAACCGGAGAATTAATTAAAACACTAATTGAAGGAAATAAAAGTAAAGGGTACAACGAAACAAAAATAGATATGAGCGGATATACAAGCGGAATATATTTATATAGATTAGAAGTAACCGGTGCAGGAAAAATACCTAAATTTAACGATTTGAAGAAAATGGTATATCTAAAGTAGTTTTAAGTGTTAAAGGTATAAGATTAAGTGGCAGGAATTTCCGGGGGCGCTGTATTTTAACACATTGCTGACATTGGACTTCTTCGAATTCCCGGTAAGTTGATGGGTTTATTAGTGTTGCAGACATTAAGCTTCTCAGAAGTTTTAACAAATAAAAAACTCCTGCATAATTAAAGTAAAAAATGTACAAAATAAACATGCTGGTCTTAAAATAAATATATGTTTTATTCAAAATTTAGATCCATTTAGAGTAAAATGACATGAAATCCTGCCAACTTTATTTTAAATACATCCGTATTTCTGTTTATTATTTTTAATATTTTGTTTAGCTTTGTATATTATAGTATAAATAAATTGTAATAAATAAGATATTAAATTTAACGAGGATATATATGCGGAAAGTACTTTTTCCATTCTTTATGTTTATAATGTTTGTTAGTTTTACGTTTGCTCAAACAAAACACGCAATAACTTTTGATGATTTATGGGCAATGAAAAGAATTGGTGCAGTTGCTCTTTCGCCAGATGGAAAAACCCTTGCATTTGAAGTTACCACCTACAATGTTGAAACAAATAAAGGTACAACTGTTATTTGTTTGGCTGATTCTACCGGTGATAATGTACGAGAATTACAAAATGACCAAAAAGTTAAACGTGAACCTGTATTTATGCAAAATATTGATAAAATAAGTTATATAGCTGATGACCAATTATGGATATGCAATTATGATGGTACAAATGCCGAAAAATTAACGGATTTTTATACAGGTGTTTCGGGTGTTGTATGGGCTGCTAAAGGTGACAAGTTCCTTTTTGTATCGTCCGTTTACCCCGATTGCGACACACAGGAAAAAAATAAAGCAAAAGATGAAGAAGCTGAAAAAAATCCGGTTAAAGCTAAAATATTTACCGAATTAATGTATCGTCATTGGGATGCTTGGCGCGGTGAAAAAAGAAGCCATTTATTTTTATTTGATCTTAAAGCAAATAAAATAACTGATTTAACACCTGCAAGTAAATTTGACGTTCCAACCATAGCTTTGGGTGGTGATAAAGATTACGGCTTTTCATTTGATTCAAAAGATGTGTTTTTTACCGCCAATAAATCGGAAGTTATTGCTACAAGCACAAATAATGATGTATATTATATAGCTTTAGACGATCCTAATTTAACACAACGTAAAATATCATTAAGTGAAGGAAATGACAATCAGCCATTATCTTCACCGGACGGTAATTATATAGCATTTAGATCGATGAGCCGTGCCGGATTTGAAGCGGACAAACAATCGTTGATATTATTTAATACTAAAAGTCAAAAATTGATTAATCTTTTTAATAATATTGATTTATCAGTTGGTGAAATGAAATGGACACCGGACTCCAGATATATTTATTTTACAGCCGCAAATAATATTAATGAATCAATTTATAGAATTGATATTGATAAAAATAAAATTGAAATGCTTGTTGAAGGGAATATGAACTCAAATATTCTTATCAGCAAAACAGGTGATTTTATGTATTATAAACAAATGAAATCAACTTTACCCAACGAATTGTTTTCGTTTGATTTAACAACAGGTAAAACAACACAAATAACACATATTAATAAACCGATACTTGATAATATAGAATGGAAAGAAATAGAAACATTTTGGAGTATCGGAGCCGAAGGAGCAAAAGTACAGTCAATATTGGTTAAACCTCCGTTTTTTGACGAAAATAAAAAATATCCAATGATATTTTTAATTCATGGCGGACCTCAGGGAGCCTGGACAAATGATTTTCATTACAGATGGAATTTACAAATGTTTGCGTCAAAAGGATATGTTGTTGTTGCTGTAAATCCACGCGGAAGTACAGGATACGGACAAAAGTTTTGTGATGAAATTTCGGGTGACTGGGGCGGAAAACCTTATGTTGATTTGATGAACGCTTACGATTACGCGGTAGAAAATTACAAATTTATTGATAAAAATAATACATTTGCTGCCGGTGCTTCGTATGGCGGTTATATGATTAACTGGCTTGAAGGACATGAAAACCGATTTAATGCAGTAGTATGTCATGACGGTGTGTTTAATTTGGAAAGTATGTATGGTTCAACAGAAGAACTATGGTTCCCCGAGTGGGAATATAAAGGTACTCCTTGGACTAACAGAGACATGTATGTTAGATGGTCGCCGCATCAGTTTGTTAAAAATTTCAAAACTCCTATGCTTGTAGTTCATGGCGCAAATGATTTTAGAGTACCTGAAAGTCAGGCTTTTGAATTATTTACTGCTTTGCAAAAAATGGGTGTAAAAAGTAAATTTTTATATTTCCCCGATGAAACTCATTTTGTTACAAAACCGCAAAATGCAAAATTATGGTGGAGTACTGTTTTTGATTGGTTTGAACAATTTAAGAGGAAATGATTATGAAAACCTTTGATTTTGAAGAACGCAATAAACAAATGGAAGAAGAAGAAAAGCTTGAACGTGATATAGAAGTAGTTGAAGAAGGACTATGGGTAAAATTGGAAAAGTATGGTAAAAAGATTTCTTTTGCCAAAGATATACGAGCCTTATATAGATATATGAAAGACCGTGATGTGGCATGGTACAGAAAATCTATTGTTGTTGCGGCATTGTTATATTTTATTTTTCCAATTGATGCCGTACCCGATATTGCCCCATTAGTTGGATATTTAGATGATATGGGAGTTATTGTGGCAACTGTAAAATATTTGGGAAGTGAATTAATACCATATTATGAATAGTTCTTTTTAGAAATAATAATGCGATAATATACATTATTACAATTAGGTTATGTGAAAATTGGGGAATAATAGGTCAAAGGTGGCACGGCTGTGCCGTGCTGGTCGTTGGTGGGGTTCCATATGGTTACAAACATGGCACCTCGCTGAAGTGCTCCAGTGCAAATAAACGGTAACTCATTTTAGTGTAATATGTTGTATGGTATTAAATAATTTAGAAGAGATGACATGATTGTAGCATTTTGAGACAACCCCAGCATTATAATAGTTAAGTTGTTTTAAGCAGATTAGGCTATTTGTACTGAATAAATATTGAAACGATTAATAAAAAATATTAGGATAAAAAATGAATTATAAACTGATTGATTCGAACATTATACATCAAGGAAAAGTATTTGACCTTAAAATAGATAATTTGGTGTATGACAGTGGAAATACCGCAATACGTGAAGTGGCAATACATAATGGCGGTTCGGTTGTTGTTCCAATTACAGATGAAGGGAAAATTGTATTTGTTAAACAATTTCGATATCCTTTCCAAAAATATTTGTTTGAATTACCCGCCGGAAAACTTGAAAAAGATGAAGATCCTTTTGAATGTGCTAAACGTGAATTAACAGAAGAAACCGGTTATTCATCAAACAATTATAAACCGCTTGGAAAAATATTTACCACACCCGGATTTTGCACTGAAATTTTGCATTTATATTTGGCCACGCATCTAACATCCGGGAATCATAACCGCGAAGAAGGCGAGTTTGGAATGGAAGTTTATGAATTTACACTTAATGAAGTTGTGCGCAAAATAATTATTGGCGAAATTGTTGACGCAAAAACAATTTGCGGTATTTTTTATTATATGAATAGAGAAAACACCCTTTAAGGATTTGTTAATCCCGATGTTTTGAATAACTCTTTATATTTTTTGTGAATTAGATTGCGAATTTCCTCAATATCATCGGAAAATTCTTTAAGTGTTAAATCGCCGCCGTAACAAAATAAATAATCTATCATAAAATTAATATACGAATAAGTTAAGGCTTTAATAGCACCATAAGATGCTTGCGAGCTTTTATCAAGTTCGGAAAGTTTTTTTAACTCCTCGGGTCTTATTAAATCGATATCCTCCAAAAACGAAAAATTATCTATAAAATTATCTATTTCGTTATGTGAAGACCATAATTTGGCCGTTTGAAATAACACCATTACTATTTTTTTTATTTTTTGTTCTTTTTCCGCCCTTATTCGTTCCAATTCGGAATCTTTTAATTCGTTTTGTAGAATTTCGATATCATACTTTTTTAAAATTGAATTTAAATCGAGTGTTGTATTGTAAACAGCCGCAATTTCTTTAAATGTTAAATGAACTTTTTCATTAAATGCTATATCAAAATCGTTAAATAAATTGTGTTCCATTAATAAATCAACTATTTCATCGGCTCTATCGGGATACTTCCTTTCTAAATATTCTCTTGTAAAAGAAAAATCTTTTTCCTGATCTTCTTGATTATCGAGCATGGAAAGCAAAAAAGATTTTAGTTTTAATAACGCAAATAAAATATCAAAATTTTCGGATGACATAATAATTCCATAAATTGTAATTATGATAAGATACAAATAAAATAAATAAGTTAAAATAGTGCTCTATTAATAAATTTTTTATCTTTTTTTTACTGCCAAGTATTTTAATACCCAATTATTGTAACCATTAAAAGTATTTAGTGTCTAAATAAAAACAAAGCTGCAAAGAATTAAAATAAATTTGTGAATTATTGTTGTATATGTTATTTATAAAGTATTTGCATCAGAGTATAAAGCAAGGAAATAAAATTTAAAATAATTGCAAAATATAGGAATAAGTTATGTCAAAATTTAAAATTCAAATAACGTCATTCTTGGTAATAATATTCGCATTATCAAATTTATTGTTTGGACAAACTTCAAATGATAATCAAAGCAATTTAACTCCAAATGAATGGAAAGAGGATTTGACTTATTTGGTAAAACGACTTGAAATAATGCATCCTAATTTGTACGCAAATGTTAATAAATACAAATTTTCCGGTTTTGTGGATAGTTTATACAAAAGAAGTAATGAATGTAATGATTTTAATATGGTTGCCGGTATAATGGAATTGATTGCCATGATTAAGGATGGTCATACAAGTATAGATCCATCGGACGATAGCGGTAAACAAATTTCCGATTTGTTTAGTATTTACCCACTTAAAACATATCTTTTCCCGGATGGTTTATTTGTTTTATCTTCGCTTAAAAAATATGATAATATTGTAGGGAAAAAGGTAATAAAAATTGGTGATATTCCAACAGATGAAGTTTTGAAACGAATAAAGAAGTATATTTCCGCGGATAACCAATCGGGTGTAAATAAAGCAATCCCGCATTATATTGTTATTAAAAACTTTTTGGAATATTTGGAAATTAAAGACAAATTGCCATTATTAAAAATTAAAGTGGAAGATGAAAACGGCATTCAAACCGAAGCCGAATTTGAGGCTGAACCGCTTATGGAATGTTTTCCGAAATTGTTTTTATCAACATTCCCAATTAAAAACGACAATATTACCACAGTAATTGAAAAATGCCCGGCTCCAACACCCTTGTGGTTAAGTAAACCGGAAGAAAATTATTGGTTTGAAAAATTGCCGGATAACAAAGGGATGTATGTACGAATAAGTTCAATGCAGACAAAATTGGATGAAAGTTTTTTAAAGTTTTGTGGAAGACTTTTTACTGAAATTGATAACAACAAGATAAAGACTTTAATAATTGATTTGCGAAATAACGCCGGAGGACAGCATTTTGAAATGCCACTTTTAAAAGGAATAATAGACAGACCTCAAATTGATAAAAAAGGAAATTTATTTTTATTAACAAATAGATTTACATTTTCTGCAGCACAACATCTTACTACTCAATTAGCACGATATACTAACGCCATTATTTTGGGCGAATCGACATCAGGAAAACCAAATCATTATGGCAATCCTAAAAAATTCAAACTACCCAACAGTAAATTATGTATTATGTGTTCAATTGTTCGTCATCAAGATAGTGAATATGAGGATTTTAGTACAACAACCGAACCGGATTTTTTTGTACCCTTAACTTTTGATGATTATAGAAATAATATTGATAAGGTATTAGAGCAAACTTTAGCATTTGATGATTATAAGGAATTAAAGCCGGAATTTGTAAAAAAAATGTCCGAAGCATATCAAAGTGGTGGTTTAGAGGAACTTAAAAAGGTTTATTTTACTATTAAACCAAACTATTCCAAATTTGGGTATAATATGAAAAATCTTCTTTATAATGACTTAGATAATTGGATGGTAGGCAATAGAAAAAGTGATGAGGAATATATTAATTTTCTAAAATTTATTAATCAAGAGCTGCCAGACTTTACTAATATTTATATTGATTTGGCAAGCTGGAGTGAAGCGGCACAAAACTTTGAAGATGTAAAAAAATATTTAACAAAATGCTTGGAGTTAAACCCTGCACATTTATATGCTAAAATGCAGCTTAAGTTGCTGGAATTAAAGGAATCGGCCGTTTTGGTAAAATAAAAAATTAATTACTACAAAATTATAAAAAACAACATTTACTTATTCTTGATTTATTGTATTGTGGATAAACCGTTCGGAAACACCAAGAAGATAAGCTAATTTTTTTACCGGAATGGTCTTATTTAATAAATCCTGTTTGTGATTTGTTATATATTCTCTTTTTAAACTTAATAAAGGAGTTTCACTAAAATATAAGTTTGATTTTTTAAATCTGCTGAAAAGTTTTAAAAAATTATCAAAACCAATTAATTCAACAATTTCGTTATATTCATCCGTAAAATGTTTTTGGTAATTTAAATCTTTAAGCCAATATTCCATTTTTGCCTCTCTTACTCAAATTTATTTTACATTGTTTCTTTTTTTTATTATATTGCTATTCAAATGTAGTCAAATATGACACAATTGTCAAGAATAAAAAGTATCTTATATGATAATATGACACTAGGAAACAGGTTAAAACAGTTTGCGGAAAGCCGCTATACAAACGTAGCTGAGTTTTCAAAACAGCTTGGAATAAACAGAGAAAACGCATATAGATATTTTAAGGATGTGGTTTCACCGGGAGCCGAACTGTTAATACGTCTTGCCGAAATGGGATGTGATATAAATTGGCTGCTTACAGGGGTAAAAAGTTTTTCGGATAAACAAAACGAATTAAAAATGCTTATTCCAATAGATAATGCCGAGATAAATACGATGCCGCGCGTTTTGGAATATTCTATTATAGGTACAATTCCAGCAGGGAAAGGGGAACTTGTAGATTTAACAGACTGGGTAGAAAAAATGATAATTGACTATAGTCCACAAAATCATGCATTATTAGTAGTGGATAAAGAATTTGGTTTTTCAATGGCTCCAATTATACAGCCGGGAGATGTTGCCTTATTCAGTTTTGACAGCAAGGTGAGGAATGGCAGACCGGTTGCCGCAAGATGGGACGAAACTAAAGGTGCGTTAAAAATTGCACACTTTAGTGCAGCCGATCCTGAAAATATCGCCTTATTATCATCAAATAGTGCCGAACCTCCAATTTTTGTTAAAAGAAGCAAAGTACAGCTGTTTAATATTGTGGCCTTTTTTCTGCTTGGAAGAGACACTAAATGATTTTAAAATCTTCAAAAATATTATCATCTAAAGCTATTAAAAAATACGAAAGTTTGAAGGATATTGATGATAATTATTTGTTTGAATTTAAAGATGTTGAATTATACAATCCTGTAGTTGAAAATATTAAAACTCCTAATAATAAATTAATAACTTATAAACAATATAAAACAGATATTATAAATTTAACTTGTTCATGTGATAATAATAAACCAAATGAGTTAAGATTTATATGTGATTTGTGTCCGCATTTAATAAATGTACTTAAAACAAAATTCAAAAAAAATCTCTCAGATATTACTCTCCTTTTGTTAGAAAACAGACCAAAACAAAACAACGAAATTTATGTTAAATTAAATTCCGGTTTAGACAGTTGTATTATTGTAGGTGTGGCTGAAAACAGCAAATGGTTAAATGTTTATTATGTTAATAACGGAGCTAATTTGCTAAAATTTGACACGACTAATAAAAAATGGGCATATAATTTAAGTCCGGTATTTGCGGATGAAACTAAAGCCGTTTTTGAAGATTTTATTAACAATAATTTAGTTGTAAAATAGATGGGCTGTTAAAGTGTTTAATAGTTTTATTGTAAATTAAGATTGCTCTTTTCCGAAGTGATAGTTTGGGTTCTATTTATATAAATGGAACATCTCCAGTCCCCAAAATGCGTAGTTTAGCAAAAATAAAGAACAGACAATCCTGAAAAGGGAAGCATTTGTGCCACTACTCCGTAGTGGGGATTATACGGTTATTTGGTTTCTTACAAACGTGGAACTTCTAACGAAGTTCAATAAAATCAAATACAATTATTACGGTTGGGAATGCTGATGTTTTTCAAAATAAATCAAGATATTTAATAAATAATACTAATTGGAAGAATTAAAACATTCATATTATCAAACCGATTTCGTGGAAGTCGAACATTTGTAATCCTAAAATAACCCAACTTCCAAAGCACGTCAGCGATGTGCCGCAAGGTATATATTAATGCCTATATACAGTATGTAAACGTGTTAACTTAAGAGAATTAATTATTAGCAGAATGATTTTTATACAACTCAACTATTTTGGGTAGGAACCGGTTTGAATGGTGCCAAGACCTACTGATATGTAAGACTTTAAGCGTTATTACGTAATAAAATGATTTCCAATTACTAAAACTAAAGTCCAAGTTTATTATAAATATATTTTAGAATTTCCTTTTCCGATTCTCTGGTTTTTGGTGATGAAACATTACAAACTATCATGATAAAATAAGCGGGATCAACTGTATAAACAACATAAGCTGCAACTCCGGCTATTCCGCCTTCGTGTTCCGCAATTTTTGTTGAACCAACTCTGTTTTTGCCTAAACCGTAAGCATAACCTCTATCAATATTATATCCTGTTAAATATTTATGTCCAAATGTGGAATCATAAATAAGGCCTTTATTTAAGGCGCAAAACCACTTATACATATCTTCAACAGTTGTTTGAAGGGAACCGCTGCCATATTTAAAATCGAAATCGAACCATGGCGCATTTGTTAATCCTTTGGAGGTTTTTTCGTAATTACTAACACGGCCTTTTACTATTTCAGTTCTGGAAAAATTTCCGGTATTGTTCATTTGTGCCGGAATAAAAAAGTTTTCCCTAATAAATTCAGGGTAACTTTGTTTTGAAACTTTTTCGATTATATAAGCTAAAATAGCGTAATTGGAATTTGAATAAACAAATTTATCGTCAGGTTCGCCAAATATCGCGTCTTTTTTTATCCAATCAATAACTTCCTGTAAATTGGCATGTTTAAGTTTAAACAACTCGTAACTTGGAAAATCGTTATAAGTTGGAATACCTGAACGATGAGTAAGCAGATTTTCGATAGTAATTTTTTTTGCATTTGGAAAGTTAGGCAAATATTTGTAAAGGGTGTCGTTAATACTTAATTTATTTTGAAGGTTTAACAATAAAATACCGGCACCAGTAAATTGTTTAGTTATTGATGCAACATTAAAAACATATTCGGTACTATTTGGCACACTCAGTTCAAAGTTAGCATAACCATACGCTTTTTTAAATAAAACACTTTGGGTATCACCAACTAAAATACATCCATTAAACGTAGTATCGGAAACAAGAGGCATAATAAGACTATCCATTTCGGGAACAGAAAACTTAACCTGGCCAAATATAAGTCCGGAACAAAACACAAAAAACAATAAGTACTTTTTCATCAATCCACCTAAAAACAAAAATTTAATTTGTGTATATAAGACAATTCTGTAAAACGACAAAACATTTAAATATAAAATTATAATAAAATTAAAAAAAAATAATTCTTATCTATTTTAAAGAGTAAAATATTTTTTGAATTAAATTGTGATATAGATCACAATTTGATAGAATATTTAAATAAATGCAAAATAATGCATTAAAATCCGAACCAAAAATTAAAAATAATTTGATTTAAGTTCCAGAAATATTTACTTTTTGTATCCCAATGGACGTAATTATCTTTTTTAATTCCAATTGGTTAAATTAATTTTTAATAGTTATTTTTATTTCATTTTTCATGAGGTTTTAATGAAAAGACTTCTTTTACTATTTACATTACTGTTAGCAATAAATATTTCGGCTGCAAATGAACCAGCCGGAGTAAAAGTTAACTTTAATGGGAATAATTACACAATTGAATACCGATTGCCTGCTTATAATTTTACAAGCGTAACAAAAGAGGGTGAACAGTTTTCAAGATTAACAATTGATGGATACGGTGTTATTGCTGAAGCCGGTTTACCTGAACTTCCACAAATAACAATTAACCTAGTTATTCCTGATAATGCTACTAGCAGTGAGATATCATATACAGTTAATGATATCAATTATGCACAGCAAAGTTTGGATAAAAAAGTATTTCCATTTCAAGCACCTTGGTCAAAATCTAATCCAATTTCAAAAAGACCTTTTAATTATAATAAAGCTTATTATTTAACAGAAGGTAGTGAAGACCAACAAGTAATAAAAATATCAGAACCTTTTATTATTGGTGGCGTTAAAGGTGTAATGGTAACCATTAATCCTTTTAATTACAATCCTTCAAGAAATGTTTTAAAATCTGTTACAAGTGGTAAATTTACAATCAATCTTTCCGGTTATGTAAGTGAAAATAATAACTTATCTCAATCATATAATGATTATTTAAAAGAGATATTTAGTGCTTACGAGCCAGCCACATCAGTAAAAGGAATGAATTACTTAATTATTACAGCTCCTGAATATGAAGCAACATTAGCTCAGTTTGTTAGTTATAAAATGGCTGGTGGTTATAATGTAGCTTTATTTACAACAGCTGTAACAGGTACTTCAACAACAGCAATTAAAGCTTTTATTCAAAACCGTTATAATGATCCTAACTTAAAACCTGAATATATTTTATTAGTTGGCGACGTAGCAAAAATTCCTTGCTGGGTAGGTACGGGCGAAGGTACACCTGATACAGACTTAAATTATGGTTTATTAGCAGGAACAGATCATTTTGCTGATGCTTTTGTAGGAAGATTTTCGGCAACAAGCACAACAGAATTGCAAAATATGATTGACAAAACAATCTTTATGACCAATTCAATTGGTTCAATTCCTAAAAATAATGTTTTTATGGCTTCAACAGACAATTCTTCAATAACTGAAGCTACACATGAATATGTAATTAATACATATTTTGCTCCAAATAATTATACAAATCAAAAATTATATACTGTTACTTATAGTGCAACCACACAACAAGTACTTGATGCAATAAATGCAGGAAGACAATTTGCAATATATTCAGGACACGGCGCAGAAACCTATTGGGCTGATGGTCCGGTAGTAAATCAAACACAAGTACGTGCGTTAACAAATGCAACAAGTTATCCTTATGTTTATTCCTTTGCATGCGTAACAGGTTCATATTCAACAGCAGAATGTTTTGGTGAAACATGGTTGCGTGCATCACACGGTGCAGCAAGTTTTTATGGTTCTTCCGTAAACTCGTACTGGGATGAAGATGATATACTTGAAAAAAATCTTATTAAAGCAATGTTTGTTGATGATTTAACAAAAGTTACTCCAATGATGGATAAAGGTAAAGTATATTTAGTTAACCATTTTGGTTCGTTAACAGCAACCATGAAACGTTACCTTGAAATGTACAATTTGATGGGTGATCCTTCATTACCTACAAAACGTCAAATTTTGCCGGATACAACACCTCCACAGGCAATAACTAATTTAACAGTTGATACTCCAACTTCAAATTCAGTGAAATTAAATTGGACAGCTCCATTCGATTCTACTTTTGGCGGAATCATGAGTTATGATATTCGTTATTCAACAACTCAAATTGCAAACGATAACGATTTTAACAACGCAACCCAAATTATTTATTCCGGAAATTCGGATCCTGCAGGTGCAGCAAAATCGTATGTTGTAACAAACTTAAACTTTAACACAACTTATTATTTTGCAGTAAAAGCAAGAGATTTATGGGTAAATACTTCCCCAATTTCCAATGTTGTAAGTTTGCCAACTTACGGAGCACCTTTATTATTGGTTACTCCTGCATCACTTTCACTACAATTACAGCCTGATGTAGTTGTTTATGATACTATTCAAGTAAAAAATGTAAGTGCAAATAATTCAACTTTAGATTACACAATTGAATTAAAAAATAATACATTCCCAAACAGCGCAACAGTTTCTACAATGTTGATTCCTGTAGCAAATACAACCGAAACTGAACATATGAATAAAGAATTTGCTGCAAAATTTGGAACAGCATTTGGTCAGTCAATTAAAGGAAACGGCGGACCGGATAACTATGGTTACAAATGGATTGACAGCGATGCACCGGGCGGACCGGCATTTGTATGGAATGATATTTCTACAACCGGTACACTTGTTTCAAGTTGGACAGCTTCAGGTACATATTCTGCATTAGACGAAGGATATGTAGGACCATTGAATTTAGGCTTTAACTTTAAATTTTATGGTTCTTTAAATACACAAATTTATTTGCATTCCGATGGTTATATAACTGTTGGTGCACTTGGCGAAACATCTTTCTCAAACACAACTATCCCAACATCAGGTACACCAAACGGATTTATTGCTCCTATTTGGGACGATTTGGAAGGAAAAGCAACAAGTAAAGTATATTACAAACAAGACGGAAATAAATATATTGTTCAATTTACTGATTGGGCAAGATATGGTTCATCTGCTACAGGTACATTTACTTTCCAGGTTGTTTTAAATTCAAATGGAAAAATTGTTATATATTATAAAAGCATGACCGGTACTGTTAACCAATGTACAGTTGGTATTGAAAACATGGACGGTACAGACGGTTTACAAGTTGTAAAAGATGCTGCTTACTTAAAAGATAATTTAGCAGTACAATTTATGGCTGAACCTGACTGGTTGTTTATGAATGGAACTGCAGCTGGTACATTATATAATGGAAATTCTTCATTAGTACAATTAAAATTCCAAACCGATGGTTTGCAAAACGGTACTTATGGTATGGATGTTGAAATTAAAAGCAACGATCCTGCCGCACAAGTTGTTACTGTTCCTGTAGCAATGGTAGTTGGTAATATAATTCCTGTTGAATTAACCGGATTTACAGCTAATTTAACTAATGGTTATATTTCATTAGCTTGGACAACCGCAACTGAAACAAATAACCAAGGTTATGAAATCCAGAGAAAAGTAACTGAAGATTGGGAAAAAGTTGGTTTTGTTGCCGGAAAAGGTACAACAGCTGAAAAATCAAGTTATAATTATCAGGATAATTTAACTAATGTTAAATCCGATAAAGTATTATACAGACTAAAACAAATTGATTTTGATGGTTCCGCTCATTTTTCACCGGTTGTTGAAGTAAGTTATTTACCACAACAATATTCGTTGGAACAGAATTATCCTAATCCATTTAACCCAACAACAACAATTAAATTTGCAATTCCTACAGCATCTAATGTAAAATTGCTTGTTTATAATGCATTGGGTCAGTTAGTTTCGGAAGTAGTAAATCAGCATTTTGAAGCTGGTTATTATTCATATAATTTTAACGCTTCTGCTCTTTCAAGCGGTGTTTATTATTATAGAATTGAAGCTGATAATTTTACTTCTATCAAAAAAATGATGTTAGTTAAATAATATTTAATTAAACAAATTTTGCAGAGGCAGACTTTTAGTCTGCCTTTTTTTTGATTTTATGGCATTATATTTTTTTCTGAAATAAAAAAATGTTATTTTATATTAATAAAACAACTGATCATAAATGTTGGGGAATGTAAAAATGAAATTATTTTGGCTGACAATAAGTTCTTTTATAATATTAATTTCCACAAATATTTCTGCTCAAATATTGTCCGATCCGGGAAATTTAACAAGCAAAAGAGGAAATAATTATTCTGATTTTGAATATACGGTGACCGGTTCAATTAGTGGAGGTGTTTGGGGTACAAATCCTTATTATACTGATGACTCGCATTGCGCAACTACAGCAATTCATGCGGGATATTTGACAAACGGAGAGAAAAAAATAGTAAAGTACAAAATATTGCCCGGACAAGATAGTTATGTTTCTTCAACTGCTAACGGTATTACTTCGACAAGCTGGGGTGCTTATTCCGGAAGTTATCAAGTTGTCAGCAGTCGTTTGCTTGAAACACCGGCTACTCAGGCGTCCAATGTCAATTTTAGTGATATTCAAGCTACGCAAATGCAAATAAATTGGACAAGAGGCGTCGGGGAATATTGTGCTGTGTTTGTTAAACAGGGAAATACTGGTACTGCATTGCCAAATAATTATACCACGTATACTGCAAACAATTCTTTTAGCGGCGGTTCTCAAATAGGATTAACGGGCTGGTATTGTGTATATGCAGGAACCGGATCTTCGGTTATTGTTACTAATCTTCAATCATCATTGGACTATATTATTCATGTAATTGAATATAACTACCAAACAACTTATGAAACATATAATACAAATACTTCCATAGATAATCCAAAAGTTCAAACAGCAGGAACATATACAGCTCCAACTACTCAGGCAAGTGCTATTATTTTCGCTGCAATTGAACCAAGACAAATGACTATTAATTGGACAAACGGAAATGGTTCAAAGCGTATAGTATTTTTGAAACAAGGCAACACAGGTAATGCAACTCCTAATGATAATACTACTTACACCGCGAATGCAAGTTTTATTTCAGGAACTCAAATTGGTTCAACCGGCTGGTATTGTGTTTATAATGGCACCGGATCAAGTGTTACTATTACAGGTCTGAACTCTGCAACTTCGTATATAGCAAATGTAATTGAATACAACGGTATTTCAGGGAGTGAAAAATATCTTACTTCCTCTGCATCAAACAATCCGAATACACAAACAACAACAAAAAACACAATTAATAATTCCCCGATTTCGTTAGTAATTTATAGGGGAAATAATAATATAGACTATGAATTTACTGTAACAGGTTCAACTACCGGCAGCATTTGGGGAGATAATCCTTATTACACTGATGACTCGTATTGTTCGGTTACAGCAGTACACTCGGGATATTTGTTAAACAATGAAAAAAAAGTTGTTCGATTTAAAATTTTGCCGGGACAATCCAGTTATCCGTCAATTACACGGAATAGTATTACTTCTACAATTTTTGGCGTTTGGAGTGGCAGTTTCCAAGTTGTAAGCAGTTATTCACTTGAATCACCAACAAAACAGGCTGCTTCTGTAACCTTCAGCAATATTGCTACAAATCAAATGCAGGTTAATTGGGAAAGGGGAAATGGTGACTACGTTGCTGTGTTTATGAAACAGGGAAATTCAGGTTCGGCGGCCCCTGAAAATTATACACTTTATACGGCAAATAACTCGTTTAACAGCGGTACACAAATAGGTAGTTCTGGATGGTATTGTGTTTATAAAGGAACCGGTACATCGGTTACTGTTTCAAATCTTCTTTCCGAAACCCAATATATTGTTCATGCAATTGAGTATAACTATCAATCAGCATACGAAACTTATAATGTTGGTACTTCGATAAATAATCCATATGTCGAATCTCCTCTGCCTGTGGAATTAGTATCTTTGGAAGTAAAATCAAAAAACAATTCTGTTTCACTTTTTTGGCAAACAGCTGCCGAAATAAATGTTTGTGGCTTTGAAATAGAAAAAACGTCAAATAACTCAATATTGCAAAACGGGGAAAGATGTTGGATTAAAATTGGATTTGTTCAAGGGTTTGGTAATAGCAATTCATACAAAAATTATACATTTAATGATGAAAATATAAATTCCGGTATTTATTTTTATAGAATAAAAATTGTTGATAATGATGGCAATTATACCTACAGTCCTGAAGCAGAGATAGAGATTAATAAACCCGATAACTATGAACTAAAGCAAAATTATCCAAATTCATTTAATCCGTCAACCAAAATAGAATATCAATTACCTAATAATGCTAATGTAGAACTAACTCTTTACAGTATTACGGGCGAGTTTATAACAACATTATTAAACGAACAAAAAGAATCGGGTTATTATTCATATCTGTTTGATGCAGGTAAAATAAACAATGGTTTAGCCTCGGGTATTTATTTTTATCAAATTAAGGCGAGAGATAATGTGACTAATAAAACTTTTGTACAAACTAAAAAAATGTTGTTAGTAAAATAATTGTGAATTGCTTCCGGTAATTATATTAGCCATTATTTTTTAATGTTTTAATTTATAATTCACCATTCATAATTTATAATTGTTTTTTGAGTTGAAATAGTGTGTAATTTATCTTATTATTAAGTTTATATAATAATAAAGTTGTCAAAATGCGTAAATTTCAGTCAGCAGCAGTTTTAATCCTCCTTTCGTTTTTATTTATCGGCTGGGGTGGTGATGGTCACCAAATAATTAATAACAATTCAGTTTATTCGTTTCCACCTCAAGCAAATTATCTATTTTCATGGCAAACCATGCTTGCTGAACATGCAAGTGATGCAGATGCCAGAAAAGGGGATGATCCTACTGAAGCTCCAAAACATTATATAGATATTGATAGTTATCCCCAATTTATTTCCAGCGGTTATATCTCACAAAACATGGATTCGTTAATACAAATTTATGGCTCAAGTTTTGTTTATGATATTGGGATTTTACCTTGGGCTGTTTTAGCATCGTATGATTCTTTAAAATCTGCTTTTGTACATCATAATTGGGATAAAGCAGTGCTGTATGCTGCTGATTTAGGTCATTATATTGGTGATGCGGCAATGCCAATGCATATCACCGAAAACTATAACGGCCAGCTTACAAATCAAACAGGAATTCATTCAAGATACGAATCTAAAATGATTGACAGATACAAAACCGAAATAGTTTATTCATATACCAAAGCGCAAAAAATTGAAAATGTAAAAAATTATGTTTTTAATTATCTATATACAAGTTACCCTTATGTGGATTCGTTATTAAGTGCGGATTTAGAGGCAAAAAGTTATGCCGGATCGTATAACAATAATTATTATACAAAATTATGGTCGTTGACTAAAAATTTTACAATTAAAATGATTTCAAAATCATCATTAGGTCTTGCCTCATTAATTTATACAGCTTGGTTAGAATCAGGCAGTCCTACGCCTACAAATGTTGAAGATGAAATTGTAAATAATCCAAACAGTTTTAAAGTGTATCAAAATTATCCTAATCCATTTAACGGGAGTACGGTAATAAATTATTATATGCCTAAAGAAGGTAATGTTTCCTTTAGTGTTTATGATTGTATAGGTAATAAAGTATATAGTGAAGAAGCCGGCTTTAAAAATAGCGGTATTCAGGCTATAACATATCATACTCCAAGTAATCTTTCAAGCGGGGTATATATATATCAAATTGAAGCTAATGGAATTAGACAAAACTGTAAAATGTTATTGTTAAAGTAGTAATCTTGAGGAATAAATGCAGGAAATAGTTATCCTTTTGCTAATAGGTGTTTTAGCCGGAGCTATGAGTGGGATTTTGGGAATTGGCGGGGGAATTATTATAATCCCTGCACTTGTAATGATTTTGGGATATAGCCAGCAGGCAGCTCAAGGTACATCACTAGGCCTTCTTTTACCACCGGTTGGAATTTTGGCAGTGTTAAATTATTACAATAAAGGATTTGTTAATATTAAGGCCGTTATAATAATGGCAATTGCATTTTTAGTGGGAAGTTATTTTTCTTCAAAGTTTGCTGTTTCATTGCCTGAAAATGTAATTAAAAAAATATTTGCTGTTTTTTTGGTTTTTTATGCAACCAAATTATTTTTTGGAAAGTAGCAGCTGGGATTAAAAGAATAGGCAACTACTCCGTAGTTGATTTGTTACAAATAGGGAACTGCTCCGGTGGATGCAATGTTGTCAACTTAAGGATTATCTATTATTCATTTTTACAATGTTACCCACTTACGGGGTTGTGGTTTTTTTTAGCGTTCAGGCTACTGATATGAAACACCATTCGGGGTTTTTTAATATAATCCTTTAATCCAAATAGAAATATAAATACTGAAAATCAATTTATTGCGTAATAACGCTGAAAGTCTTACATATCATTAGACCTCGGAACCATTAAAACCGGTTTCAACCCCCAAAAGTGGGGTTGCATAAACAATAAATATAAAATCATTCCCTTAAGTTTACAGCGTTATATTATTATGTCATCCTCGTGGATTTTAAGAATAAAAACATTTCCAATATCTTTTCTCGTTTAATACCTAAATATAAATCAATTTATTGATTAATATTTAATGCTTTCTCAAGCATATCTAATAAACCTTTACGTAAAAATGGTTTTGCCAAATAATGTGTGCAGCCGGCTTCAAAAAACTCAATTTTATCCGATTCCATTGTGTAAGCGGTTACTGCAATAATGGGAATATCAATATATTCAGACAGTAATTTTATTTCTTTTGTAAGTTGAATTCCGTTCATTCCGTGCCCTAGATTAATATCCATTAAAATAGCATCATATTTTTTTTGTTTTACCATTGATAATCCCATTGACGCGTTATCAGCAGTATCTATTGAATATAAATTTTTAACAAATATTTTAACCACATTTTGATTAATTTGATCATCTTCAACATAAAGAATTGAAGGTAACAATGTTGTTTGTTTAATTGCGGTTTTTAAGGTGGTTACTTCTTTAATTTCTGCTGATGAATGAACAATATTTTCATCATTCAATATGGCCGGAAATCTTACAATAAAAATTGATCCCCGTCCAACTTCACTTTCAACCGAAATAGTTCCATGCATCAACTCGGTTATTTTTTTTGCTATCGTTAAACCAAGACCGGTACCTTCAAAAGAACGATTTAATCCTTCGCTTACTTGCCTGAAAGCCATCCAAATTATCTCTAACTTTTCTTTTGGAATTCCAATACCGGTATCTGTAACTTTAACATAAGCTGAATTAAAAGTTCCTAATCTTTCAATACCAACTTCCACAGTTATTAAACCGTGATCACAATATTTAATAGCATTATCAACAAGATTATAAACAATAGTAGGGAAATATTGTTTATCAAGTTTTGCATATGTATGTTCATCTTTAATAATTGTTCGCAACTCCAATTTCTTATGCGTTGCAGATTCTATAAAAACATTGCACACTTTTTTTACAGTGTTTGAAAGATTGACCAAAGACGTAGAAATTTCAAGCTTTTCGGCTTCAATGTTTGAAAGATCAAGAAGTAAATTTAAAGTGTCGCTTAAACGTTTGCCGGATTGCAGTATTGATTTTGCCATTTCTTTATGTTCAGAATCAGATCCCAATTCATCTGTAAGAATACCGGCAAATCCGAGTATCCCATTAAGAGGAGTACGTAATTCGTGATTCATATTTGCGAGGAAATTTGATTTTAATCGGCTCATTTCTTCCGCTTTATCTTTTGCCTTGGTCAAATCAACAATCAGTTTTTTCTTTTCTGTTACATCATAAAATATTTCCAGGATAACCTTTTGACTTTTGTAAAATATTCCGGTATGACTGATTTCAAAAATCCTATCTTTATATTCATCATATCTTTCAATAATTTTTGTAGTCCCCACCACAATTTGAGCTTTTAAAGGACATTGTAAACATTGTTGTTTATTACCATTGCAAATTTCCCAGCATTTTTTACCAATTGCATTTTGACCAAAAATATCCAAAAATTTAGTATTGCCAAAAACAACATCTCCTTTAGCATTAACTATATCCATACCAAATGGAATAGATTCCAATAAATAGCTGTTAAATTCATTACTCTCTTTTAGTTCTGCCTCAGCCTTTTTTCTATCCGAAATATCTGTAAAAATACCAAGCAATAATGGTTCTTTTCCTTCAATTTCAATAAACGAGTTAACAACTTCAAAATAAATATGATTACCATTCCACAGTATTAGTTCTTTTTCAAAAGTAGCGTCAATATTGTGGTTTATAAATCTTAATATAGCCGAATTTACAATTCTATCTTTAACTTCATCTGCGTAAATAACAGATAGTGGGTTGCCTACTAATTCTTCTCTTTTTTTACCAACCATTTTACAAAAGGCATTATTTACATCAATAAAAATTCCCTTATCGTTTGTTAAACGCATTCCGCTGCCCGAACTTTCCCAAACCGATCTAAAATGGACCTCGGATTTTCTCAGTTCTTCTTCGGCTTTTTTAATATCGGTAATATCAGTAATAATGCCCACATATCCATATTTATTCCCTTTTGCATCAACCTGAAGTTGTGCTTTTCCTGAAACCCAGGCAACAGTACCGTCTTTATGCAAAAATCTATATTCACTTGTTGAAGATAAAAGTTCTTTTGCGGATAATTGCCAATTGATAAATAAATCTTCTTTATCATCGGGATGAACGGCTTTTAACCAGCCATTACCCATTGCTTCTTGGTAATTTAATTGCGATATTTCACACCACTTAGGGTTAACATAAGTTGTTATACCATTAAGGTCAGTTTTAAATATACCAACCGGAGCAAATTCGGCAAGTGTTCTAAAAATTAATTCACTTTCCTTTAATGCTTCTTCAGCTTTTACCTGTTCTGTAATATCGCGGGTAAATCCAAGGAAACGATTTTCATTTAATTTTACAGCATCAATGTTCCAATAACCAAAAGTACCATCTTTTTTACAAAAACGCATAGATCCAATTGATTTTCCGTTTTCAACAAGATTTCTAAAATGTTCAAGTGCAATTTGTAAATCCTCACTATACGTTACATCTTTTACGCTCATACTCAGCAATTCTTCAGCCGTATAACCTGTTAATTTACATGACGATTGATTTACTAAAACATATTGGCCAAATTCATTAGTAATAAAAATCCCATCCGGAGCATTTTCCACATAACTTCTAAATTTTTCCTCGCTGAGTTTTAATGCATCCTCGGCGGCTTTTTGATCGGACACATCAAGCATGCTAATAGCAAGCCGCCTGTTTCCATATTTGTCTTTATAATCGGTCATGTGTTTTTCAAAAAGGCGTTTTTCACCATCAGCTCTGATAATACTAAAAAGATAATGATGCTCATATTCCTCGTTTTTAACATATTTTCCAAAATTGTTCACAACAAATTCAACTGATTCAGGTGCTAAAAACTGAAGGAAGGATGATGCTTGATATAATTGCTCCTTCGAATATCCACTTGTTTGCGATAACGAATCATTTCCCCATATTATTTTCCCTTGTTCGTCTAAAATACAAATTGCATTATGCGAATACTCGGAAACAGCCTTAAATTGTTCGTTGCTCTCACGTAATTCATCTTGTGTGTTTTTCCTTTGCGTTATATCTTGAAATGTACCTTGAATTTTAACTACTTTACCATCTACAATTAGGGGAATACCTATTGTTTTTACCCATTTGTGTATTCCTTTTGCAGATATTAATTCCAATTCAAGTTCGTATGATTTTCCTAGTTCAATAGCATCTTTTATTGCTTTTTCAAGTTCTTCTTTTGATTTTTCGGAATAAAAACTTACACCAATTTCTACATTTGTTTCTTGCATAGGATCCAGATCGTGAATTATTGCCACTTCTTCACTCCAAGTTCCTTTTAAGGTAATAGGATCAAATTCCCATCCGCCAATTTTAGCCATCTCGCCGGTAAGCTTTAGGAGTCTTTTACTTTCAATAAGTTTTTCTTCTGCTAGCCGTCTCTCTTCAATTTCGTTTCGTAAATCTTCTAAAATATTTAATGTTGCCGATTTACTTCTTTCTAATCTGCTTACAACCTGATTTAATTCGTCTTCTTTGTTTTTCTTTTCGGTTAATTCTTTTTCCAATTCAGCAGTTCGTTCTTTAATTAATTTATTTAAAGTCTCTTTTTCCGATCTGTTGATGTCTTCCGATTTCTTAATCCGCAACATTGCTTTAACTTGCGCAGTAAGTTCTGCTTCGTCAACCGGTTTGGATAAAAATGCATCAGCGCCAATTTCCAATGCTTTAATTTTACTATGTTTATCGTTATGAGCAGTTAAAAAAACAACCGGAATAAATTTTGTTGATTCATTGGATTTAATTTGTTGACAGACTTCAAAACCATCCATTTCGGGCATAACTATATCTAAAATAATAACATCCGGTTCTTCCGATAATGCTAATTTTAGGGCTTCTTGACCTGATAAAGCAAGAAAAATTTTGATATTGTTAAATGCTTCCGTTAACAAAGCTTTAAGTACTACAAGATTATCATTATTATCATCAACAACTAAAATTTTAATAGTATTATTTTGCATATAAACCTTCACAAATTAATTATTAAGCATATTTTTAATATGTTTTAATAAATCACTTTTATTGATGTCGCCTTTTTGAATCAACTGATAAATGTTATTTCCTTTTAGGAATTTTAATTCATCTTTTGTAATATGTTTTGCTGTTAAAACCAAAACCGGTAGTTTATCATCACCAAATAATTTTCTAATATTGGATAATACTTCAAAACCATCAATTTCCGGAATCATTAAATCGAGGATAATTGCATCAGGAGTACTCTCTTTTACTTCAAATAAGGCTTCATTTCCATTTCGGGCAACACGTACTTTAATTCCTTTATTAGTTAAAATATCACTAAGTTGTATAATTACTGGTTCCGAATCTTCAACTATTAAAACAGATTTTTCCTTAAAGGAATATTCATTTGAGGCAAGTTTTATAGCTTCATTAAATCTAATCTCTTCGTTCAGTTCGTAATTGGTTTTGGGTTCAATAGGTAAATAAATAATAAATTCTGTTCCTTTTCCTAATTCGGTAATTACATCAATTTCCCCATGCAGCAACGACAAATATTTTTTTGTTATTGCCAATCCTAAACCGGTACCGCCAAATTTGCGGGATGTTCGTTCGTCACCTTGTCTAAATTCATCAAAAATATAAGGAATTTTATCTTCACTAATTCCAATTCCCGTATCTTTTACAGAAATAATAATATTTGAATCATTTTTGTTGACTTTTACATTTACGGATCCGGTTTCTGTAAACTTAACCGCATTACTAATAACATTTTGCAAAATATGATAACATTTGTTACTGTCACTAATTATAATAGGTGATGGTCCCTCTAAAATATAATCTAAACTAATATTTTTTTCATTTGCAATAGGCTTTATTGTTGCAATAAGTGATTCAATAATTTCGCGGATGGAAAATCTAGAATAATAAAGTTCTTCTTTGCCGGCTTCAATTCTTGAAATATCCAAAAGGTCATTAATTAAGGCAAGCAGATTTTTCCCGTTTTTTTCTATTATATTAATATAACTAATTTCATCTTCCGTAACAGTTCCTTTAAGTTTCCGCAACAATAAACCTGAAAGTGCAATTACCGAATTAAGCGGTGTTCGAAGTTCGTGGCTCATATTAGATAAAAAAGTACTTTTCAACTGATTAGCTTTATCGAGCTGTCTTTTTTGTAGCTCAAGTTCAATATTGTATTCCTTTAGTTCTTCGGACTGCATAGATAGTTCATTTGATTTTTCCGAAAGTTCGGCATTTTGTTTGTCAAGTTTTTCGGAATAATCTTGAATTCTTTGAAATGCAAGAGCACCGCTTATACGAGCGGTTATAGTTGCGTAAATATTATTAAGCAATTGAATGGAAAGCTGGGAGTATTCCGTTAAACTTGCAAGTGAGATAACTGCTATCACTTCTTGATTGTAAATAATAGGTATTGTAATTATTGCTTTTGGTTTAAATTTACCGGTTACGGTTGAATATGTGTAAACTGTATCTGCGGGAATATCTTTAATAAGATTTATTTTTTTTGTTGTTAATACTTGTCCAAATTCACCTTCCAACGAATTTGCAGAAAATGATTTTAAATTTTCCAATGATAACCCGATGGATAAATAATTTTCAAAAAGGATTTTTTCTGAATCCAAAAAATAAATTGCAGCACATTGTGAATTAGTTTTAACCAATAGTGTATTTAACAAAACCAAACAGAAAGGTTTAAGTTCATTTTCAGTAAATAAAACATTAGCAATGTGAACAGCATCTTCTTTAATAATAAATTCCTTTTGAATTGTTTCAGCCATTTCATTAAATGAAGAAGCGACTTTCCCAAATTCATTTGTGGACTTATAAGAGCAACGTGTACTAAAATTACCTCTTTGATATTCATTACCGACAGATGAAAATTCTTCCAGCGGTTTTTTTATACTTCTTACCAAAAAATAACTTATTATAAAAGAACTAATTAAAGAAAAAGAAATTATTAAAATGGTCCAAAACGAAATGATTTCCTTATCCCTTTTAGCATTTGAATAAAAGATGTCAGATTTTTGTTGGGCAAAATTAATCATAATTTTTATATTATTTAACACTTTATCCTGCAGTACAGAATTATGTATAATTTGTCCAGTATTAAATAATAGATTATGATTATTCTTTTTTAATAATAAAATTTTATTAACTTCAGTTTCCCACATCTTAAATGCATAAAAAGCTGAATCAATAGTGGATTTTTCACCTAAATAACGGTCATATATTATATTAAAAGCTATTTTAATTTTGTTTATGCTGTTTGTTATGGATTTTTCCTTTTCTTGAACTTCCAAGTTGTCCGGTACTTCCTGCTGAAGAATTTGAAGTTTATTTTCGATAAAATAAATTTCAATATTAATGTCGCGGGTTGCCCTTGATACCGCTAATGGATGATTATATAAATCATCCGTTGCTTTCCATAATTTTTCGGATTGGATATATGCTAATGCTCCAATTAAAAAAATAAAAAAGAGCATTGAACTTGTAGCTAAAATTAATTTAGTGCTAATATTTATATTATTTGTTTTCATGATCTCACATAAGTATTATATTAATATATTATCGAAAATATTTGGTTTATGTTTAACTGTTTAATTTAATTAAATTTTTTAATTTCGAATAATCTCGGTTTCCGTATAGTTCCATTAATCAATAATGACAAAATTTATTTTATAAATTATATTTTTTTATTACATTCATTATATACAACCCATTACAGCGTTGCATTAATTGCAATGCACAACTTAGTCAGCTAACTTAAATCACGGACGAGGTTTTATGCGTCCCCAACTTACAAAAAACATAAATATAAAAGAACAAACCCGTAAAAATTAAATAACCACATATATAACAGGCTGTTTAAAAATTGGGAAATGACACGTTTTCTGCTAATTTAAAATGTCGTCCACTATTATTATACTTGGGTTAAAACCCAATATTCTCTTTTTCCAAACACCAGCTTAAAAGCCGGGGTTACTTAAATACCTGCCAATTTGTTATAAAAAAATATGTTAAAGCACTATTATTCCCCAATTTCAACGGAGCCGATTGGGTTTAAACCCAAGAAACAAATGAATAACTAAATTTATTTTATGCTTTTTCAAATATTGGAATATAATCAGCAACTTGATAAAACAATTGCGATTTTTTTATAATGCCAATTTCAACTTCACCAACAATCAAATATTTGTTTTTTCGTAACGAGTTATATAATTTATCAATAATAATTTTTTGATTTTCCCAATTATAATATAACATTAAATTACTGCACATTATTAAATCAAAATCTCCATATATACTTTCAGGAGGCGAAACCGAATTTTTTTCTAATAAATCGTACTGCGAAAAACTAATATTACTTTTGAGTGATTCTTTTATTAGATAATTATCCTCGCTTAAATCAAAAAACTTATTAATATAGTCCAGTTTTAGATTTTTGACACTATTTTTATTGAATAATCCCTTTTTTGCCTTCTCTAACATAACAAGCGAATTATCAGTAGCAAACACCTTGATTTTATTAGGAAGCAAATGAGTATTTACGTAATCGTAAAATAACATTAATAATGAATACGGTTCCTCACCGGAAGAAGAACCGGCAGACCAGATTCGCAATTCATTATTCCCATTGTATTCTTTGTTCAACATTTTTGGTAAAAGGATATTTTCTAAAAAACCGAATGTTAATGAATTTCTGAAAAATTCAGTATATGTGTTTTTTAATGCGTCACAAAAAAACAAAGCTTCTCTATTTTCATGATTAAGAAAATTGAAATAATCTTTTATAGTTGTTTGTTTCGTTTCAGACATTCGGCTTTTTAATGTAAGTTCAATAAAAACTTTTTGAAATATAGAAATATCTTTTTGATATTTTTCTTTGTAAAAAGTTACAATATGGTTGTAAAATTCGCCCATTAGTGTATTTCGTATTTTATGTTTTTATTTAATTGAAGCAATAAATTATTTACTTCTTTTTTTAATTCAATCATTTTTAATTCTCTGTCAATTGTAACGTTATTAAACCTTTCCAGTTCTTCAATTTTACTTTGCAAAACAGATTCGTATTTTTTTCGTTCGGATATATCCCTAATTATAGTTTGAATAGCAGGCTGCCCTAAATAACTTATCGGAATTCCAATTACTTCTACGTCAATAACCTTATTTTTAAACGTAATAAATTTTTCCTGGTTAAATTCGGAAGGTTCTCCGGTTTCATACATTTTTTTGATTCGTTTAATTGCGGCGGCCCTATAATCGGGATGTACAAAATTAATTGCAATTGTGTTTAATAATTGATCGGCTGAATCAGCTTCAATTAACTTAACACTTGAAGGATTAGCATATAAAATTTTACCACCGGAGTGAACAATAATAGCCTCGGGCGATACATTAACCATTAGCTTAAACTTCTTTTCGCTTTCCATAAGTGCAATTTGTGCAGCTTTTCTTTCCCTAATATCCCTTAAAATAACAACAGTATAAACAATACCTGCATGTGTATATGAGGAAACGTTAACTTCCAGCGGAAATTCGGTACCGTCTTTTTTTAGTCCAATGGTTTCATAATTTGTTGGAGCAGGTTCAGCATTGACACGTTTGTTAATATTATTTAATATATATTCTCTTTCACTGTGAGCAATAATATCAAGAACAGTTTTCTCTAATATTTCAGCGGAACTTAAATAACCAAACAGATTAATATAAGCAGGATTAACAAAAATATGTTTACCTGCTTGTGAAACTCCAATAGCATCAATAGAAGTGTCAAAAATTGCACGTAATTTAATTTCACTTTCAGCAAGCGCATTTTCAGTCAATTTTTTATCAGTAATATCAAGCAGAGTAGTAAACATTAATTTTTCATTGTTAATTTCTAATAAATCAATATTTAATAAAGCATCAAAAACTTCCCCCGATTTCTTTACTAATTTGGTTTCATAATTTCTAAGATTACCTTGTTTTTTTATAATGGATATAACATTTTCACGTTCTTTTGGATTGAAATACATTGAATCAACTCCAATGTTATTCATTTCTTCAATTTTATAACCCGAAAATGTTTCCATAGATTTATTCATTGCAAAAACAATTCCCTTTTCATTGGCAATACCAATTCCGGTTGGGGAGGAATTAAAAAAAGTTTTATATTTATGTTCGGAATCAGTAAAAGCTTTTTCAATTTTTTGAATATAATTTAAATCAGCTACTAACTGTTCGTTTTTTTTCTTTAACTCCAGGGTTCTTTCGTTAACTTTAAATTCAAGTTCAAACTGATAAACTTTTAATAATTCTTCTAACCGGTTCCTCTCAATAATCTCGTTTTTCAGTTTAATGTTATGCGCTTCCATTTCACTAAATGTTTTTTGCAAAGTTAGGTGTGTATTTATCCGGGCAAGAACCTCAATTGAATTAAATGGTTTATTAATGTAGTCTATGCCGCCAACGTTAAATGCGGTTTTAATTAAGTCAGCATCTTGGGCTGCACTTATAAAAATTATAGGAATATTGCTTGTTTTATAATTGGATTTTATTCTTTTGCATACTTCAAAGCCATCTATCCCGGGCATTTTAATATCAAGTATTATTAAATCCGGCAATTTAGCACCAATACTCCTAAAAGCCAATTCACTGCTGTTGGCAGCCCTTATGTTAAACCCCGAATTATTTAAAATAGAGGAAAGCAATTTTAAATCGGAAGTTGAATCATCAACTATTAAAATATCAATGGTTGCACTCATTCCTTAATTCCTTTTAATCTTTTTTCCAATAAACTTAATAATATTTGAAACTGAAGATTATTTATCAAATTGGTAAGTTTATTTATTGACTCAACATCTAAATTTTCTATCTTATTTATAACATTTAAACATTCCTGTTCGTTCAGCAATTCAGCCGCTAAATATAATTTTTTAATTTTTTCTAATGGTATTTTTTCAAAATTAATTATAATATCCTGCGATTTATCAAAATCATCTTCATATTCGTATTCAAATTGAATATTTAAGTGTTGTTCCAATGCATTAATTATCTCAATTTCTTTATAAGGTTTTTTAATTAAATCATCACAACCGGAATTAATTATATTCAATCGCTCTTCTTCCAATGCATGAGCCGTAATTGCAATAATTTTAATGTTGTTAAGGTTCATATTGGTCCTAATTATTTTGGTCGCTTCCAAACCATTCATAACTTTCATTCTAATATCCATAAAAATTAAATCGGGCGTCCATTTTTCAACAATGTCTATAGCTTCTTTTCCGTTTTCGGCCAATTTTAGATCGAAAGCAAACGGCTCCAATATTTTTTGTAGATATAATCTGTTTTCAAACTGATCTTCCACAATTAAAATTTTAGGACATATTTGATTATCTTTCATTTTTATAGCAGTTTCAATTTTATTTATTAAAGATTTTGCGGATTCTTTTAATATTTCAATTGGAATTTCAAAATAAAAAGTTGTTCCAATTCCTATTTTGCTTTTTAATCCAATTTTACCTCCCATCAATTCCACGTTTTGTTTACTAATTGGCAAACCAAGGCCGGTTCCAATTTCGGGATTAATATTATTGTTTAATTGAACGAAAGGAATAAATATATTATCACAATCGGATTCATTTATTCCTATTCCTGTATCCTCAATTTCAAATCGCAGCCAGCAATTCGAGTCTCCTGTAGGTTCCGCCATAAAAGCTCGTACCGATACTTCTCCGCTTAAAGTAAACTTAATTGCATTTCCAATTAAATTAATTAAAACTTGAGTTAATTTACCCGAATCAACTAAAATTAATTCCGGTAAATTCTCATCTTCTATAAAATTAAAATTTAGTCCCTTTTCAATTGCTTTGACCGACATTAGTGATTTAATTCCGAATAATAACTGATGCAGGTATGTTCTTGATTTTTCAAGAATTACTTTTCCCGATTCAATTTTTGAAATATCTAAAATATTATTAATCAGGTTTAATAAATTATCACCGCTTTTTGAAATAATTTCCAGATTGTTTTTTTCTTCAGCTGAAATATTATGGGATTTTAATAATAATCTAGAAAAACCTAATATAGCATTTAATGGTGTGCGAAGTTCATGACTCATATTGGAAAGGAAAACACTTTTGGCTTTATTAGCTGCTTCTGCCTCCTCTTTTGCTATTTTTAACTTTACACGTGCTCTTCGCATGGCTTCTGCAATACTTGAAATTAATATACAGTTAAAACAAAAAACTATCATTCCCAGCCAGCCGGTATAATCTGTTATTATTTCTTTACCAATTAAAGGCGGCCAAACATGTACAACTACAAAACATGTTAAAACAATTCCAAGTAAACCGGAATATATGCCTCCGTAGAGTGCGGCCAGCATAATTAACGGATAAAAAGTTAACCAAGGAGCCTGAATACCTAAACTTCCAAGAGGCCAAATACGCAAAAACATACCAAGCCCAATTAATAATACCGTAAGCATGTAAGGTGCAATTAATTTAAAATATCTTTTTCCACTGTACATAATTAGTCCAAGTCAATTTCTAAAGTTTGCCCTTTTGGCATTGTAAAGCTTATTTTTGTTCCCTTGTTAAGTTCGCTTTCAACCCAAATTTTACCGCCATGTTTTTCAACTATTTCTTTGCACAAAAGCAAACCAAGACCGGTTCCTTTTTCGTTTTTTGTGCCATCGGTGGTATATCTAATGTTATTTTTAAATAAGTTATTTAAATCATTGGCGGCAATTCCTACTCCGGTGTCTGCAACCGCAATCTCAATAAAATTTGGCAAAATATTTGCGGAAATTGTAATTATGCCATACGAATTTGTAAATTTAATACTATTTGAAATTAAATTTCTAAGTATTAATCGAAGCATATTTATATCTGCAATAACACAAATATTATTGTTTACATCATTGGTAAGCAAAACCTGCTTATGAGCAGCATTAAATGCCAATTGTTCCATCACGTAGTTCACTTCAATTTTTACATTTGCATTAGCAGTAGTTAAATTAAAATTTTTTGATTGTAATTTTGCCCAATGCAGAAGATCGTTTAATAAATAAAATTGCTGCTTTAATGCAATGTTTAAATCGTTTACAAAATCAAGGATCTCCGTTTTGCTTAGTGTTTCAATGTCTTCAATTATTATGTCGGTAATACCTAAAAATGCATTAAAAGGATTACGCAGATCGTGTGCTATAATGGATAAAAATTTATCTTTTGCAGCATTAGAGATTTTTAATTCCTCGGCATAATTTTCCAATTTAATACCGGTTTCTATGCGTTCAGTTATCCGCCAAACGGAATCCATCATCAATGACAGATGTTTTGCATCAGCTTCGTTATAATCAGTTTCTTTATTTGCCACTCCAACAACAGCAATTATTTTATTATCCACAATAACGGGTACCGACATAAATTTTAGCAATTTTGCATGACCATTAGGATAACCTTTTTTAAGGGGATTTTTTGCTGTAAAATTATTAACTATTATCTGTTTTCGGCTGCGTACTACCTCGCCCCACAAGCCAGTATATTCTAATTGATAAACCCTTTGTTTTTCAGCAATTGTACACTCTTCCATTACACTATTTGACCATGAATTAAGGGTAAATAATTCGGTTTTTTCATCATAAAAATAAATATACCCAATTTTGCTTTGTGTAAGTAAAACAGCTTCTTCAAGCGCATAATCCAAAAATTCCACAACTGTTGAAGCTTTATAATGAGATAACCGCAACAGGCTTTCAAGTCGTTTATCATTTAACTTAATCTCCTCTTCTGCAGCTTTACGCTTTGTTAAATTCATTGCCATGCAGATAATAATTGTTTTGCCTTCAGCAGTTTTACCAAGAGGGGCTGTGTTAAAATGCCAGATTTGTTTTTCGTTATTTTTTGTATAAATTAAATGTTCACCGAAATCAGTTTTCCTATCAATTAAAAATACTTGTTGAAAATTTTCTAACATCTCAACAGCTTTTTCTTTATAAGCCAAGTTTACCCACTGTTCAATTGTTGTTATTTCTTCACTTTTATATCCTGTTAAATCTAATAACTCGTCGTTTATAAATTCAATGTTTCCGGTTTCTGCAAAAATAATAATTGGAAAAGGGGCAAACATAACAGCATTACGAAAACGTTCTTGGCTTTGTTTAAGCAGTTGTTCGGCATGTTTCCGTTCGGTAATATCGGTAAATGAGACAATAATTTTTTTATTTTTTTGCATTACAGATACAGATAACAACCCATGTAAAATTTTACCGTTTTTATGATAAAAAGTGAATTCGTATTTGTTGGGAGCATCATCGGGATTAATCATCCTTTTTCTGCTATACTCCTTCATTCGAACAAGATCATCGGGCGGGATTTGTTCAGTCCAGCTTTGACCAATTAATTCCTCCGGTTTGTAGCCTATCATGTCGCAATAGGCACTATTAACCATAGAAAATGTTGAATCGGGTTCAATAATAGCAATACCTACAGAAGTATTTTCAAAAATCATTCTAAATTTATCTTCACTGTCAATTAAATCATTCTCTGCTTTAATTTTTTCTTCTATTGCTTTATTTATTTTTTGTGCGGTAGAATTTGCTGTTTTTAGGATAACAAATCCAATAATAAACATTGATAAAATAGTTGCAACAGCTGAAACTAAAGCGGATTCCCCAAATAACTTAAACCCCAAAGAATTGATCCATCCCATAAACAAAATAAGTATAACAGTAACAGGTAAAAAATTCCTTAATAATTTTGAATGAATTGAATTGCCCAAAAACAAATTAAGCGGAAAACGGTTTTGTCCTATATTTAGCCAAATTCCAAATAATAACAAAGTGAGTGCTATTGATGCAGGTAAAGATGGCGGAATAATTGTTCTGCCGTATAAAATTGGAGTGCTGAATAAATAACCAATATCAAAAATTAAAATAATTAATAATGCAGTATTTATGGCAAAAACAGCAGGTTTTTTATTAAACAAGTTAGATATTGAAGAAAAGATGCATACAAGAAATAATACTGCCGTAATTGGGGAAATTCTGCGAATTGGAGTATCCTTTAAAAGAGGAGGATTAATAATAAATATTTGCTCGATATCTATTTTTAAGCCCAAAAGAGTATCAAAAAGGATAAAAGAGATAACAAAACCGATAATATATAATACAATTTTACAAAACATTGTAAAACGAGGAGTTTGCAATTTGTTAAATATAAAATAAACAATTAAGCCAATTAAAATAGACAATACGGAAGTAAAAGGAGCCATTGTTTTATATACACTTGGAATAAATGTTTGGTCAATTAACCATCCAATTGCATATAATAAACCAATAAAAGAGGAAATTAAAATTAATGCAGAAGAAAACTTACTAATCCGGTCGTCAATTTTATATTGATCAATTCCCATATATAACCCATTTAACAAACTAAATAAAATACATTACTAACAAAAAAAATGATTATGTAATTCTTTTATTAAGTTAGTTTTTTTATAATTTAATGTCAATAAACAAAGTGGTATTTTATATTATTTAATTATATTCACATATATTAAAAAATATAATTATTTAATAGCTGTTTTACGAAAATAGTTTTATATTATTGGAAATGTTTATTTGATTTTTAATAAAATAGTGATTTACAAAGTGACTACAAATAATTCGTTAAATTTAAGTTTTAAAAGTGTAAAACGATTTATAAATTTTATTAGTAATGCCGGAATAGAAACGGAAGTTGAAAATTTTTCACAAATACACACATCTTTATCCACAGAAATAATTGAGCAAATATATGTTCAATTTCCTCCAGAGTCTTATCCCAAAATATTAGATGTGGGATGTGGCAGCGGAGTTGCGTTAGAAATTTATAAAGCAAAAGGTTATGCCCCAACCGGCATAACAATAAATGCGGAAGAATATAAAATTTGTGAAGAAAAAGGATTTAATGTTTTTTTGATGGACCAATCGTTTTTGGATTTTGAGGATGAAAATTTTAATATAATATGGGCCCGGCATGTTATTGAACACAGTATGATGCCTTATTATACACTTATTGAATTTAAGCGTGTTCTAAAAACCGATGGGATGTTATATATTGAAGTACCGGCTCCTGATACAATATTTAATCATCAAAATAACCCATTCCATTTTAGCACACTAACAAAATCTGCTTGGACATCGTTAATAAAAAGAGCAGGTTTTAACATTATTGATATATTAGAAATTCCACTTGTTTCAACGGAAACAGATGGTGAAGATTTTTATTGGGCTTTTTTGTGCGCAAAAAAAACGTAATTAAAGATTATATTTTAGATATTACAGCCAATTAGTTTAAAAGTATATGAAAAAATTGCAAAATATTAGAAGTTTCAAAAATAAAATTTTGTTGTATATAGGTGCAGCATTTATTGTTATGGCATTTTTAGTAATAATAATTATTGGAACCGTAATGTATAATGCTTTAACTAAAGAAGCTGAAAACAAAATTTCAATGCGGTTAAATTGTACAGCGGCTGAAATTAGTTTAAGTAATATTGAATCAAGCACAATAAGTAAAACAATATCAATTTCGCAGCAAAAAGTTTTATTTGGTAAGAGGGAAAATTCGGCACAATTAATAAACAAAGTACTAAATGAACATCATAATCTTACCGGTGCCGCCATTGGATATGAACCAAACGCTGATGGAAATGATGCCTTGTATAAAAGCAGCTCAAATAAAGCTTATGATATTAACGGACGTTTTTTACCCTATTTTTATAGAAATATAATTAATTCGAATGATATTAGCTTAAGTACCTTAATTGATCTTAATACCAGTATGTATTATAACGGTGTTAAAGAACGATTTTATTCATCGGAAAATGAAAAATCATTAATAACAGAACCCTACATTTATGAAGGGAAAATGATTGTTGAGCATTGCAGTCCCATTGTTATCAATAATAAATTTAAGGGAGTAGCCTGCGTAGATAGAGCTTTGTTTGATATTGACAAGTTTTTACAGGGATTAAAACCTTATAAAACAGCAGAATTTTTATTGGTCAGCAGATTGGGTAAAATAATTTCTTCTACAGTTGATAAAAATTATAAAACAAAAAAAATTATTGAATTGGCTGATTATAATGTTTTTGAAAGTTTATATACTCAAAAAGGGGATAAAATTTTAACAGCATTTAATCCCAACAACAAAAAAAATTATTATTATGCCAGTTCGGAAATTAATCCGGGCAGCTGGCTTTTGTTGATGCGTGTTGAAGAAGATGAGATTGTATCTCCTATTAAAATTACAGTATATTTATGTGTGGGAATAGCATTATTTGGTATTATTTTGTTTTTATTTATAACTAATAAATTTATAGGTTTGCAGGTAAAACCGATAAATGAAGTTACGGAAATAATAAAACAGATTAAGGAAGGAAATGTACTATTGGATATTGAAGAAGTAGAAGAATTTGAGATAAATGAACTGCTGCTAAAATTAAAATTAATATCTAAAAAAATTGTTGAATTAATAAACAAGATAAAAGAAAACAGCAGTTTAGCATTTAGCACCTCTAATAAAATAGCTTTTGCAGCAGAAAAACAAAATGATATTATTCATCAATTTGTAGCTGATTCCGGATTTATTAGTGAAGGAATTTCGAAAATAGCCGGTAATGCTTATTCTTTAGCCGATACAATGAAAAATATATCAAAAGATGCCGATAATACATCCATTAAATCGGAAAATGCAATAATAACATTAAATGATATTTATTATAATATGAATCAACTTGGAAGTTTTACTGCCAAAATAACCCAAAAACTTTCCATTTTGAACGAAAAAACGAATAATATTAATTCTGTTTTACAGACTATAAATAAAATTGCTGATAGAACAAACTTGTTATCTTTAAATGCAGCAATTGAAGCTGAAAAAGCGGGTGAATACGGGAAGGGATTTTCGGTAATTGCCCGAGAAATACGAGCTTTGGCGGATCAAACAATAAGTGCTACATTTGGTGTTGAAGATCAAATTAGTATGCTGCAAAATTCCGTAATAACAGAAGTAAATCAAATGGAAAGATTTACTGAAAGTGTTAAGGAGATAATTAATAATGTAAATAATATAAGTGAAAATCTTAAAGTTAGTATTCAAAGTTTTACCAATTTGCTGCCAAACTTTTTATTAGTGAGAGATGGACTTACCGAACAGGCTGAGGTTTCTAATTTAATTAATAAATCTGTTTATTCGTTAAATGATAATGCGGCTACTAACGAAATTTATGTAAACAAATTTTTATCGGCATCCGAAAGTTTATCTTTGGCTGTGTCAAATTTAAAAAATGAAATTGAATATTTTAAGTGCTAAACCATTATGAAAATAAAAATTGATAGCTTACAGAAAAAAATATTAGTTTTTACAATGCTTGCAATATTTATTACGTTATTTGTGGTTGAGTGTATATTTATTTATGAAACACAAAAAAAATTAAACAAGTCCGTTAAAGAAAATTATTTTAAAAAAGAGCAAAAGGCAGCTTTAGAAATTGAGAAAATTAATAAAGAAGCGGTAACAATTGCAATGGTTGTAGCGGAAGTTCAAAATGCCGGATTATTTCAAAATTACGAATACAGTAAAACATATTTTGAGCAAATATTAAGGTCAACCGAAACTATTTCAGGCGGGTATATTATTTACGAAGATAATGTATCCTCAACTCATAATTCAAATATCAAATTAAATAAAAGCACCTATTATTCTTTCAACTCGTTTGAAGGTTATGGAATAATTCATTCAATAATGGTTTCCGAATTTGAAAATAAGGGATATAAAATATTAAAGGAAAGATTTTACAATAATGATCCGCAAAAATATTATGTTTCGGGATTGGTAAATTTTAAGGGACAAAAAATTATTCAGTTTGATGCACCTATAATAATAAACAATAATTTTGAAGGTGTAGCAGTTGTTGAAGTTTCAGTGGAAAAATACGAAAAAGCCTTAATAAATATTAACAGAAATATTGATTATACGATTTTTGACACATATAATACATTAATTAATTCCACCATCGAAAATAAAACCGCAAGTAGGTATAACAAATATATTGACGAATATAACTCATTCAATGATTCGAATGACAATATTTTTCGGTTTCAAGATAATTCGGAAGACAAACTTTTAGTGAAATTAAAAATCAAAACAGGGGATTGGTTTTTATTGGCCGCCGGGGATGAAAGTATTATTACTGCACCAATAAATAGTACTATTTTATTAATTGTAATTATTGGCATTGCGGGGTTTATATTATCAGGTATTGTGTTATATTATGTTTCAAAACGAATATTAAACCCTATATGGAAGGCCGTTGCTATAAGTAATAAAATACTATTAGGCGAGGAAGTAAAAGTTACGGTTAATAATCCAAATGATGAAATTGGAAACTTGTTGCTTGTTCTTGGGGATATGGGGAAAATTGTCAACTCGTTATTCCTTAAAGTCCGGCATTCAATTACGGAAGTAAAACTTAATTCCGATGATATTCATATAACATATCAATTACAGAACAAAAAGGTAAGTGAATTTTCGGAACATGCTTCTAATATTCTAGTTTCGGTTGAGGAGATTACTTCCAAATCGCAGGATTTAATGCAGGTAACATCCCAGTTGTTAAAAAGTGCTAACGAAACTTCAAAATCTGCAGAAAGCAGTTATGGGTTATTACAACAATTAACAAATCAAATGAACAATTTGACCGAATTAACTAAAAACAATAGCCAAAGTTTAGAAAAGCTTCATTCGGTAGCAGGAAGAATTTCAAATATTGTTACTACAATGAACAAAATATCCGATAAAACAAATCTGCTTGCATTAAATGCTTCAATTGAGGCGGAAAAAGCGGGAGATTATGGAGACGGATTTGCTTTAGTTGGTCTTGAAATAAAAAAATTATCCTCACAAATCAACAACTCGATTTTTGAAATTGAAGAAATAATAATTGAAATAAAACAAGCCGTTGCAAGAGCGTTAACAGAAACTAATACGTTTCTAAAAAATGTTAATAATGCTTCTGCCGATGTTAGTAATACAGTTGTTGATGTAGAAGAAATAATTCAAAGATATAAAGAAGTGATAAACCAATTTAATGTAATTGCTTCAGGAATAGATACTCAATTTGCAGACGCAAAAAAAATAAAAGAAGTTGTTGTTATTTTAAATAAAAACGCTGAACAATCGGTTGAGTATTTAAGGGAATTTTATAATAGTAACATATTATTAGATAGTGCTGTAAATAACCTGCGCGAAAATTAGCGGGTTAATATCGGATGGAGATTATTTTATGAAAATATCATCAACAGTAAAAATATTTGGAGCCATTTTTTTTTCGTTTATAGTTTTAATATATATTATCCTAAATTCATATTATAACGCAGTAAACGAAAAAATAATTATAAATAACCAAATAATTGAATTACGCAAATTAGGTTCCAATCTTAAAAATGTTACCGACTATTTGTCAAACGAAGCTTTATTATTTGCCGAAAACAGTGATATTGTTCATTACAATAATTATTGGAATATAGTTAACAGTGAAAAAACCCGTGAAAAAATAATTGAAAACTTGTATAATCTAAAAGCTCCAATTGAAATGATGGAACTATTAGAAAAAGTGAAATATGAATCGGATAAACTTGTTGTACTGGAAAGAGAATCGTTTAATGAGGTTTTTAAGGGGAATAATGAAACAGCCCGAAAACAGTTGTCGGGAACAGCATATATTGACGGGAAAAACAAAATTAACACCCCAATGTTAGCTTTTAGCAGTTATTCCAATAAATGGACCAGCGAAGTAAATACAGAACTAAATAATGAAATGAATAATTTATATTTTACTGCAAAATTGCTGCTATGGTGTTTTTTGCTGGCACTTATAGTATTTATTTATTTAATGATTAGAAAAATAACCAAATTGGATTTTATTATTACTAAAATAAATAACTTATCATCCGATGAAGGTGATTTGACAAGAGAATTTGACGTTTCGGATCAAGGCGAAATTAAATTTTTATCGGAAAATATTAATTTGTTTTTACAAAAAATACATACAATTGTTGTTGGAATAAAAAATATTGTTGTTCAAATAACATCCTCGACCGCACAAATTTCTGCATCAAGCAAACAACTTGAAGCAACTATAGTTGAACACGTAAGCACAACTAACGAAATAGTTGAAACGGCAAAACTTATTTCCAACACATCGGAAAACTTAGCCTTAACAATGACCGAACTGCTTATAATGAGTGATAATACAAAAGAAATTGCCGAAGCAAGTAAAACCGGTATTAACAGTATGGATACCATTATGAATCATCTTGACAATGCTGTTAGTGAAATTTCGGAAAGATTAACAACAATAAATGAAAAAGCCGCAAATATTGGCAAAGTGGTTTTTACAATTAATAAAATATCGGAGCAAACTAATTTATTATCGTTAAATGCCTCAATTGAAGCAGAAAAAGCAGGTGAATTTGGAAAGGGATTTGCTGTTGTAGCACGCGAAATAAGACGTTTGGCCGATCAAAGTTCTGCCGCAGTTTTGGATATTGAAAAATTGATTAAAGAGATGAAATCATCCGTTACCGAAGGTGTAATTGGTATGGATAAATTTACCAAAGAGGTTCATACCGGTGTTGAAGAAGTTAATATGGTAAGTGAACTTATGGGTAAAGTTATAGGAAGTGTTCAGGAACTGATTCCAAAATTTGATACAATAAATTATGGTATGCAAAATCAATCGGAAAGCGCAATTTCAATTAAAGATTCGATGATCCAAATAAATGAAAGTGCAAAACAAACTGCAGATGCTATACGAGAAACAAATTACGCAATTACACAGCTTAATAATGCTTCAAAACTTTTACAACAGGAAACCGGAAAATTTAAAACTGAATAATAGGAGCTAAAATTGTTAGTGTTATTGTTTACAGCCGGTGAAACGGTGTACGGAATAAAAAGTAAAGATTTAACAGAAGTCGTTCCTTTTATGAATTTAATATCTGTTCCCCAGGCGCCTCATTATTTACGTGGAATTTTTAACTATCGTGGGAATAATATTCCTGTTATTGATTTGGGTGTTATAATAAATAATAAATTGACAGAAAATGTGTTAAGTGCCAAAATATTAGTGGTTAAATTAAACTTTAGCGGTGAAGAAAAAACAATAGGATTGATTGTAAAAAGAATAAATGAAATTGTACGAATTGATGATGATAAACTAAGTGATCCGAGTGTTGTAATAAAAGAAGCAAAATTTTTAGGAAAAGTATTTACACATGTAAATAGGCTTATTCAATTAATAGAGGTCTCATCGATAATATCCGATGAAATTAAAACACTTTTATTTTCGGAAAGAGTGTAGAATGAAAATTACAAATGAAATTAATAATTGCTGGCTTGATATTGGCGTGTGGGGAAATAGCAGTTGCGCAAAACTATTAGAAAATATCCATTGTGTTAATTGCAAGGTTTTTGAAAGTGCGGGAACCGACTTATTTAACCGTGAACCGCCTGAAGGATATTTAGATGAATGGAATGATATACTTGCAAAAGAAAAAGAAGTTTTTCAATCTATTGAAAATTCGTTTATTATTTTTAGAATTGAAGAAGAATATATGGCTTTATCGGCCGGATGTGTAACCTTAATTACGGATAATAATAAAGTTCATTCACTGCCAAATAAAAACAGCATAATTTTGCTTGGTATTGCAAATATACGAGGGGAAATTAAAATTGTAATTGATGCTAAACAACTGCTTGGAATTGAGACTGGGCATTATATAAATGTTGCTGAAAGAAAAAAAATATATAAACGTATGCTGGTTCTGCATGCTGATAAAGACTATTGGGCTTTTACCGTGGATGAAATTGTTGGCGTAAAAAAAATTAAAGAGCCGGAAATTGGACAAGTGCCCTCTACACTAAAACGAAATTCCGCAAATTTTTTTAGAGGGATAATAAATGATGAAGAAAAAAAATATATTGGTGTTTTGGATGAAAAAAAACTATTTGCCGGGATAAGTAAAAATGTATTTTAATTTTTTTGAGTGTGGAGCTTAATATGCTGAATTTATTAAAAAGTGAATTGGAATCAAATTCAGCAATATTAAATAAAGGATTAATAGCTTTTGAAACGGATCCAACGGATTTTAGTTTATTTGATGAAATAATTAGGGCCGCTCATTCTATTAAGGGGGCTGCAAAAATACTCGGTTTTGATAATTTGGCATCTTTTGCCGGTGCTTTTGAAGAATATTTTGAAGAATTAATTAGAAATAAAATTTTACCCGATAAAAGCAGATTTGAATTATTATACGATAGCGTTGAAATATTAAATAAAGCCGCTTTGGAAGAGGCCGATAATATTCCTGTTTGGCACGAACAAAACAAAGAAATATTGACTAGTCTGGAAAATAAGATACGTATCCCAACTAATTCAAAACCGGAAAAGGTTGTTGCACCTATTGAGAATAAAAAAATTAGCCCAAAAGAGGAAAAATTAGTAAAACCGGAAATAAAAAAGACCGAAATAATATTGGATATTGATCCGGGGATGCTGGAATTATTTATTGCCGAATTGGAAAATAACTCGTTAGTACTTAATGAAGGATTGCTTGAGTTAGAAAAAAACAACTCCAATTTAGACAAAATTGAAGATTTAATGAGGGCATCTCATTCAATAAAAGGTGCCGCAAGGATATTAAATATATCGGCCATTGTTAAAATTGCGCATTTAATGGAAGATTATTTTATTGCAGTTAAAGAGAACAGGGCCACAATAAAAACTGCGCAAATTGATGTTCTTTTAAGTTCGGTTGATTTGTTTAGCGCAATGGCTGCAAGCGGCAATTTGGCAGTTTGGATAAATGAAAACATAGAGCAGTTTGATTTAATTGAAATTCAATTATCAAAAATAAATAATTTGGATAATAATTTTGATGATGAAAAACCGGCTGTTGAAGAAAAAAAAATACAACCGATTAAAAAAGAAGAAAAGAAAAAAGAACATAAAGTTGATGATTTGGATTCCGACAGGATATTACGGGTAAGTGCGGAAAATATTAATAGGTTGGTTGGTTATGCAAGCGAATCATTGATAGTTTCGAGAAACACTCAAAAATATGTTGATTCGATAAGCAAAGTTAAAAATTTGCAAAATGAACTTTCGACAACTTTGGAAAAATTTTTAGAGAACACACAAAATATTAATTATTCGGAAAAAGAAAAAAACCAGCTTAATAAATTACAACAGATAATTATTGATTTAAAGAAAAGATTATTGGAATATAATTCGGAACTTGAAATGTATACTTCAAAATCCGTAAATATTTCAAATAGGATGTATAAAGAAGTATTGCTAAGCAGAATGCGACCGTTTGAGGATGGTGTTTCGGATTTTCCAAGAATGGTAAGGGATATAAGTAAACAGCTTGGCAAAAAAAACGAACTGGAAATAATTGGAAAAACTACAAAAATTGACAGGGATATATTAGAGAAGCTAAAATCACCACTGACTCATATTTTACGTAACGCCATTGATCATGGAATCGAATCTCCTCAGGAAAGAATAAATAAAGGAAAAAACGAAGAAGGGAAGATTGTTTTGACTGCTATTCACAGCGGGGGAATGCTTTTAATTACAATTGAAGATGACGGTAAGGGTGTCGATTTTGACCGTTTAACTGAAAAGATTGTTTCTAAAAATTACATAACAAAAGAAATTGCGGCAAATCTATCGCAAAATGAATTAATTGACTTTTTATTTTTACCCGGTTTTTCAACTGCTGAATCTGTAACTGAGGTTTCCGGCCGTGGTGTGGGGCTTGATGTTGTTCAAAATATGGTACAGGAAGTAAATGGTATTATCAGCGTGGAAACCACAAAAGGAAAAGGTACAAAGTTTATTTTGAAACTGCCTATAACTTTATCAGTTTTACGTACTTTAATAATTGATGCAGCTGATGAACCTTATGCATTTCCTTTAACCCGAATTGAACAGACATTAATAATTCCTCAAAACGAAATTCAATCGATTGAAGGAAAACAATATATAAATTTAAATGGATCGAATGTAGGACTTGTTCATTTATTGCAAATACTTGGTAAAACCGAAAGTATTAAACCTATGCAGGAAGTATTTGCGGTTGTTATTAGCGACAGAATAAATAAATATGCTCTTGTTGTTGATAAATTTGTAGGTGAACAGGATTTAGTGGTTCACCGTTTAGATCCGAGGCTGGGTAAAATAAAAGATATATCCGCGGCATCATTGCTTGATAACGGGGAACCTGTTTTGATATTTGATGTGGAGGATTTAATTCGTTCAATTGATGATATTATAAGCGGCGGCAGATTAAAACGAATTGCCAAGGCTGTTAAAGCAAATATTATTAAACGAAAACGAATACTTGTTGTTGATGATTCCGTTACCGTTCGTGAAGTTGAAAGAAAATTATTAATCAGTTTTGGTTATGAAGTTGATACGGCTATAAACGGTGTTGACGGGTGGAATTCCGTGCGGGGTAATACATACGATTTAATAATAAGCGATATTGATATGCCGCGAATGAATGGTCTTGAATTTACAGCATTGGTAAAGGGGCATGAAAAATATAAAAAGATTCCGGTTGTTATTGTTTCATATAAAGACAGGCAGGAAGACAAATTGAAGGGACTTGAAGCCGGAGCAAATTATTATTTAACTAAAAGCAGTTTTAACGACGATACATTTATTAATGCAGTCAAAGAACTTATTGGGGAAAGCAGCCAATGAGAATTGCTATTGTAAATGATTTATCGGTAGCTGTGGAAGTATTAAAAAATATTATTAAGACAGTTCCCGAATACGAAATTGCATGGATTGCATGGAATGGAGCGGAAGCTGTTGAAATGGCAAAAAAAGATACACCCGATTTAATTTTGATGGATCTTATAATGCCGGTTATGGATGGTGTGGAAGCAACAAAAAAAATAATGGAAAACTGCAAGTGTTCCATTTTAATTGTAACTGCTTCAGTAAGATTAAACTCGGCAAAAGTGTTTGCTGCAATGGGTTATGGTGCTTTGGATGCCGTAAGAACCCCTCAAATGATTAATGATGCTGATACGCTCGGCAAGGATTTTTTACTAAAAAAAATAGATTCAATAGGTAAAAAAATTATTAAAAAATATGAACCGGGATTAAATAAAAAACCAAATATTACCAGAGTTGAAGAATCATCCCATCTGCCAAAATTAGTTGTTATCGGTGCTTCTACCGGAGGACCTAACGCAGTTGCAAAAATAATATCCTCATTACCCGCGGATTTTAAATCACCAATTGTAATTGTACAGCACGTTGACAGCGAATTTGCAAGTGGGTTGGCTAATTGGTTTAACGAACAAACACCGCTTAATGTAAAGACTGCCGAAAAAGGGAGTTTGCTTAGAAAAGGGAATGTATATCTTGCGGCTACAAATGACCATCTGATATTACGTCCTAATTTATCATTAGATTATATTCAGGAACCAATAAATTATCCGTTCCGGCCGTCTGTTGATGTATTTTTTAATAGTGTTGCTAGTAATTATCCGGGTAAAGTAATTGGTATTCTTTTAACCGGAATGGGACGTGATGGAGCAGAAGGATTGTTAACGTTAAAAAAAGCCGGTATGATAACTATTGCTCAAGATGAAAGTACTTCGGTTGTTTATGGAATGCCAAAAGCGGCAAGTGAGTTAAACGCGGCCGAAAAAATATTACCGATTGAAAATATTGCTGAAGAATTGATAAGAATAATATAGGAAATTATAAAATGAATACTCCTGCTGCAAACAATCAGTTTACTAAAGGATTAACAGAACATAAAATTACAGTTCTGCTTGTTGATGATCAGTTGATTATTGGTGAAGCTGTAAGAAGAATGTTAGTAGATGAAAAAGATATAAATTTTTATTTTTGTAATAAACCTCTTGAAGCATTAAAAACCGCATTAGAATTAAAACCTACTGTAATTTTACAGGATTTGGTTATGCCCGATATTGACGGATTAATGCTTGTTAAATTTTTTAGAAGTAATAAACAAACAGAAAATATCCCCTTAATTGTGTTGTCATCAAAAGAGGAGCCTAAAATAAAAGCCGAAGCATTTGCTTTAGGTGCTAATGATTATATGGTAAAATTGCCCGACAAATTAGAAGTTTTGGCCCGAATAAGATATCACAGTAAAGCGTACATTAATTTACTTCAGAGGAATGAAGCATATTTGGCATTACAGGCCACACAGAAGGCTTTATCGGATGAAATAGCCGAAGCCTCAGCTTATGTTAGGTCATTGCTTCCAGATCCCTTAGAAGGCCCAATTACCTCAAAATGGAAATTTATTCCTTCAACTACTTTGGGGGGAGATGCTTTTGGCTACCATAAAATTGATGAGGATAATTTTGCAATGTATCTGCTGGATGTGTGCGGACACGGTGTGGGTGCTGCGTTATTATCTATTTCGGCAATGAATGTTCTACGTTCGCAATCATTATCGGATACTGATTTTTGTAATCCCGCTTCTGTTTTAGCCGGATTAAATAAAGCTTTCCCTATGGATAAACAGGGGGATAAGTTTTTTACAATTTGGTATGCCGTTTTTAATAATAAAACAAGAGAATTAGTATTCTCCAGCGGCGGGCACCCTCCATCTTTGCTTGTTACTATTGAGGGCAATGAAACAAAAGTTAAAGAACTTCAAAATAAAAATCTTGCTATTGGATATTGGGAAGGTTATAATTTTAAAAGTGATAAATGTTTTGTTGAAAAAGGGAGTAAACTTTTTATTTATAGTGACGGTTGTTTTGAGATTAATATGCCAAACGGTAATATGATGAGTTTAGATGAATTTAAAGATATTGTTAGAACAAAAAACGATTCGGATTTGATTTTTATGGAAATAAGGGAAATTAAAGGAGATGACGATTCGTTTGATGATGATTATTCTATGCTGGAGCTAATGTTGTAATTGATTTGAGGCTGTCTTCAAAGTTAAAATATTGCATTAGGGAACTCACCCGTCTCAAAATCAGCCGGGCGTAGCCCTGTAGCCCTTCCGCTTTGCGGGACAAGCTCTCCTCTTAAAAATAGAAGGGGAATATATAACTGTAACGATATACAAAATATTCGGTTGGTTTATAACCTCAGCTTCTAAGCCGAGAATTATTTGCACTGCAAAAAATACAAAAAACATAACAATACACGTACATATCAGTACAAGAACTTGGAATATTTTATAAGATTACATTATTAATTTGGTGTTTATATGAAAGAAAAAACGGAACGAATATTAGCTTTAGATGTTTTTAGGGGTTTGACGATATTGATGATGATTTTTGTAAACGATTTAGCTTCTATTAAGGGCATTCCGTTTTGGATGAAACATATGCCTACCGAGGCAGACGGGATGACCTTTGTTGATCTTGTTTTTCCGGCTTTTTTATTTATTGTAGGTATGTCTATTCCTCTTGCAATGAAAAAAAGGATGTCGCTGGGCGATAATCCGATAAAAATTTGGCTGCATATATTAATAAGGACAGTCGGTTTACTGATACTTGGTCTTTTTATGGTAAATTTAGGCGGGTTAAACGAACAATTAACCGGAATAACCAGAGATACATACCTGCTGTTATTTTTAATTGCTGTTATTCTATTGTGGAATCAATATCCGAATGCCGGTCTAAATAAAAAATTATTATTTAATATTTTGCGGGCGGTTGGTGCCGGAATATTATTTGGGCTGGCCTTTATTTATAAAAGCGGCACAATTGACAATCCGGGATGGTTCCATACTTACTGGTGGGGTATTTTAGGTTTAATTGGCTGGGCTTATTTGACTGCGTCTATTATTTATTACATCTTTAAAACAAACTTAACAGCAATGATAGGTGTATTTTCATTGCTGATATTGTTGTACATTGGAGATAAATCCAATTTGTTGTTGTATTTTCAAGATTTAAGTAAAACCTTATGGTTAGGCGGGCATATTGGCGGGCATACCGCAATTTCGCTTGCGGGTGTAATTGTTTCGCTGGTTTTTATGACAAATACTGTTTCGGAAGAACGAAATAAAAAAATTATCTGGGTAGTGTCATTTTCGGTATTTTTATTAATTGCCGGATATTTTATGCGTCCCTTATATGGAATATCTAAAAATTTATCAACACCTTCGTTTGCTTTATATTCGTCTGCAATATGTGCTTTATTGTTTTGTCTTTTGTATTGGATTACCGATATTTTGCAAATTAAAAAATGGACATTTTTTGTATTGCCTGCCGGCTCAAATCCATTACTGGCATATATACTGCCTGATATTTTTTATGCGTTGTTAGGATTGTTTGGAGTTACATTTTTATCGGATAATTTTGGAAGTGGAATAATAGGCATTCTCCGTTCGGTTGTTTTTGCATTTGTTATGGTTTACATTACTTCAATTTTTAGCAAGTATAAAATTAAACTGCATTTGTAATTTAAGGTTGTGCTGCCCTGCGGAATAACCGGGGGATTAAAAGGTGGAACCACGCTGGTGGGTGTCGCATAAGTACAAAAACGGAACTCACCCCTCTCGCCACACCCAATGCTGTCAACTTTAGGGAATTTCTAAAATTATAACATTAATAATGCAACCCCATACGGGGTAGGTTATTGTTCGGGTCGTATTCAATGCTACTAATATGTAACGCTTACAGCGTTATTACGCATAGATTGATTTATCAAAATTGTTGTGTTCTGAAATAGGTTGAGTTGTTAATACAAGATATCTCCGGTTTATTAATTGCCGGCTAATGTTTGATTTTGTTGTAGATGGAGGTCTTAATAAAAGTTTGATATAAAACAAAAAAGGGAGGTGTTACCTCCCTTTTTATATTAAATTATTTCTATTATGGCACTTGTTATGGTATCTTTATTAGGATTTAACAGAAAAACACGATAAAATCCGCGATCTTTGAATTCAATGCCCGGGAAAAATATATAAGTCATATCAGGATCGGTAGTAAATTCATAATCATTATAATATTTAAATTCACCAGTTCTCGGTTCAAATTTATCCATTTGTACATATACTTTTTCGTAATATACTGGATTAGCCAATTTTGCCATAACGGTTAAGGTACCGGCATAAAATCTATCGGAACAATCTTTTTCACCGTCATCGTATTTTACACAAAAATATAAAATATCGCACGATTGGGCTTGAACCTTAATGTTTGCAGCAAAAAACATGCTGAAAATGAAGAATAAAACAAACAATTTTTTCATATTGTCTCCCCTATATAGATATTGAATTATGCAGCCCCTTCAAGTAGAGGCTGCGTGAATAATAATATTTAATTTAATAATAAAAAATTTATTTTACAAGAATCATTTTCTTAGACTGAGTAAAAGTCCCGTTTTGTCCAATGGCATTAATTCTGTAAATATAAGTACCGCTCGAAAAAGAAGAAGCGTTAAATTCTTTATGATAAACACCGGCTTCTTGAGTTTGGTTCACTAAAGTTAAAATTAATTCTCCTAATGAATTGTAAATGGAAATATTTACATTTACTTTTTCGGGTAATGTATAACTAATTACGGTAGAAGGATTAAATGGATTTGGATAATTTTGCTCAAGTGAAAATTCGCGTGGAGCAGTAATTTCTACTTCAACAACAGGGCTGTAACTAAACGCACCATTAAAATCAACTTGTTTTAGTCTATAATAATATTTTCCGGCTGCTAAATTACCATCTGTAAATTGATAAGATGATTTTTCAGTTGAAGTGCCTTTACCATTAACAAAGGAAACTTCCTGCCATACGGATTTATTATTACTTCTTTCAACTTTAAACCCTGAGTTGTTTGTTTCGGTAGCTGTTGACCAATTAAGAATAGCACCTTTATTTGAAGGTTCAATTGTAAAAGATGTTAATTCAACAGGAACTTCGCTGTCTTTAATTTCCAAAGAAACAGGAACATTTACAGTTTGGTGAGCCGGATCGTTACTTGTAATTTGTACGTCCATTGTATATACACCAAATGGGAAATCTTCGGTTACATAAGTTACTTCCACTAATGATGAGCTACCGTTTGATAAAGTACCCGCAGCACCATTCATTGCTAACCAATCCGGATCAGCTGCAATTTTAACAGCTAAGTTGTTTTTAATGTAAACAGTATTAAATGACATCAATAAACCATCTGTACCGGTTCCGTTTTCAATTCCGGTTGTACCTGAGTTTACAGTAGCGGTAATATCTTTAAAGTAGAAGAATATTTTTCCTGTTTTATAAAGTACTGCCTGGTATGTTACTGTACCTGTACCTGTGTAACGTGACCAACCTGTATATTGAACGATAAATTTATCGGCTTCGGCTTTATAATAAACTTTACCGGTGGTTTTACCATCCATATCATCCCAGAATGGACTAATCATATCATTAGGAGCGGCGGCTGTTGGCATTGTTGCATTTGTAAAAGCATCTGATGTTAATAAATCAAAAGTTAAAAATCCGTTTGATGAAAAATAAATTTGATTTTTGGTTTCGCCATAAAATTTAAAAGGAAAACCTAAATTAAACGGACCTGCATAACCTTCATCTGTACCTGAGTAAGTTCCGGTTGGTGTCCAAGTTGCAACAACAGTTCCGGTTGTTGAAATATCAACCCATTCAAAAGCAGGACCTTGTGGGGAATCACTATCAATCCATTTGTAACCAAAAGCATCCGGTCCGCCGGCGCCTTCAATAGACATACCTGTATTTGATTCATCAACACCTTTAATTGATTGATGACCAACTTCAGATATGTTATTTGAAGCAATAACACTAAATGTTACATTTTTAGTTGGGAAAGTACTGTTAGCAAGCTGCAACTGATAATCTAATGTAGAAGGATTAACAGATGTATTTGCTACTACTATAGTATCTTTTGCTGTTTGGTTATGTAAAAGTACTGTTGATAAAGATGCCGGTGTTACTGTTAAAACAGGAGCAGCTAAAGTAGTGCCGCTTGCCGAATTAGAAATGTTTGACCAGTTATACCAAACGTCTTTTGCTTTTACTGCAAAATAATAAGTAGTATTAAAGTTTAAACCTTCAACAGTAATTGTTTCTGTTGATCCGGCCGGTTTTGGAGTAGTATTAAAAGGAACAACAGTTGCATTATTAAATGCAGTTGTATCATTAATGGGGGAAGTTGACATTCTTACATTATATCCAACAACACCGCCAACGGAAGTATCCGAAGGTACCGTCCATTGTAAAGTTAATTTTTGGGATGTGGGATTAATAATAGCTAAATTTGTAATATCAGTAGGAGGAGTAGTATCAGGAGAACCCATTGATAAAAAGGCTGCATAACAATCAATTAAACCTCTACCATAATTGTTATCTTCGCCAACTGTTCCTAAATCTTTTGCCGTATTGTACAAAGCCAATTTAATTTGTTTACCTGTTAAAGTAGGGAATGCAGATCTTAATAAAGTAATAGCTCCAACAACATGCGGACATGCCATCGAAGTACCTGTATAATAATCGTATCCACCGCCAATAATAGAAGAACGAACGTTGGTTCCGGGTGCGCTTACTTCCGGTTTAATTAATAATGAACCTGTTCCGCCACAGGTTGAAGGACCGCGTGAAGATGAACTTGCAATTGGGCTTGTATTACCGGATAAGTATGCAGCACCTTCAATATTTGCTACGCAAAATACGTTTACATCATCAGTATTAATATTTTTTGGTTTTGTTATAGTTGAAGTACCCGGGCCGTTATTTCCGGCAGAAAATACTACCGCAATACCTGCTGCTTCAAGAACATCAAATGTTTGTTTATATAAACCGGTACATTCATCAGTTATATCGGGATCGTACCAGCTGTTAGAAATTGCGTCAGGCATATCATTAATTGTTGATGCATTTCCGTCAGGATTTAATGCCCATTGGAAAGAAGCAATAGAATTTGAAGTATGTGGAGAACTACAAATTGTTTTAGCAGCAATCCATTCAGCGTCAATAGCAACACCAATAGTATCGGAACCGCTTCTGCCAATCATGGTACCCATTGTATGAGTTCCGTGGTTGTCGCAATCGTTTGGTGTTAATGTACCGCCGGAAGGATCTAACCAAGCTTGGTTGTGAGGAACGTGATTTCCTCTCCATCTTGCATTTAATTGAGGGTGAGTATAATCAACACCGGTATCGATGCTCATTAATAAACGGCCTTGACCGGTTATTCCAAGTTTCCATAATTTGTCGGCATTAATAATTTTAACACCGGCTTCAACAGTTTCTGTACCAAACGATTCATCGGTTCCTTTAACAGGACGATCTAATAATAATTCAGTATCAAGATCAATTTCAGCTATTTCACCTCTTGTCATCATTTCATAAAAAACAGCCGGTTTTGCAATTACGCTAATCATATTTGCAATCCAAAATCTTTGATATGTAAAGATTAAACCACTTTCGGATTTGCTGTTAAATTCAGCAATGTAAGGTGCTTGAACTTGATCAGCTTTTTGCTGCAATGTGGTAATTACTTCATAGGCACGCTGCTGTAAAGTAGCTTTTTCTTTGTAAAGCCTATCGTCAATAGTACGAATATCCACCTGATCACGAAAATAAATGAACCCATGAACATATTCGTCAGCTTTTGCGTTTTGTAATGCTTGCTGCATACGCTGACTAACTTCCACTTGTCCATACATAAACGAAGAAAGCAGGAAAATGAATAGTAGTGTTTTTCTCACTTGGTGCTCCAAATTTGTTTAAAAATAAATGAAAATAATATAATTAATATAAATAAGAGAAAACATATTCAATTTCTAAAATGTGATACAGATCACATTTTAGAAATATGATCAAAACAATCAATAAAATATTTAAAACAATAAACTTTCAGTTTTTTCTTTGTCCAAAATATAATAAAAAACAGTGCCAATAGTACACAAAGTATCTTCAGAATTATAAATATTTACATTAATATTTGCCAATTTATGCGAAATTCCGGTAATTTTTGCCCTTAAAGTAATATTTCCTTTATCAATAAAAACAGGTTTTAAATATTTGACTTCCATTTTAGAAGTTACTCCTGTTTCATGAAGTTTAGTTGTTACAGTCCATGCAGCAATTTCATCAATTAAGGTAGATATAATGCCGCCGTGTAACACATTTTTATATCCGGCAAAGTGCAATTGAGGCGACCAAACACAAACAATTTCGTTTTCGTCTTCTAAAAACGACATTTGTAATCCAAATTTATTTTCGGGAGAGCAGCCGAAACAATTATAATCGGGGCGATTAAGATATGGATTACTAATTTTTTCCAAATTTTATCTTTTATATGTTTGCTAATAAATTGTTAACAAAAGTAAAAAAAATATATGGTTTATTCAATAATGTATTTTAAATAATCTCCATTGATATTGCATAATTATATGTTTTAATAATAATATTTAACAATAAATAATGTTTTTAGGCTGTTTTGGAAAATCCAACTGAAAAATTAATAGATTAATTAAATAGTATCGGCTTTTTTATTTGTTTGGTTTCTTGTATTTTCACTGTATAAAAATAAATAAAATTTGCCTAAAATTTTGAAAATTTATGAAATTATTTTATTCCCTTTTATTCCTGCTGTTTTACGGATCCGTTTTTATTAATGCCGGAGAAATAATACAAAATTACAATTACAAAGGTGAAAAAACATTAATAAAGTATTCGCAATACGGAGAGGCAGGAGAGGTTGAATATACAAAAATAATTCTTAAAAAATTTGTACAAATACATCCAAATATAGCTGTTGAAGTATCAATTTATCCATGGGGACAATATTGGGCAAAACTTCAGGTTCAATCGGGTGCGGGATTGGCTCCTGATGTAGTGATGTTGCATTCGGGTGTGATGGGTGTTTGGGTAAAAAGAGGTGCGATTTTGCCGTTGGATAAGTTTATTAAAAAAAGCGGGTTAAATTTAGCAGATTATCATAAAATAAGCATAAACGCCTGCAAATGGGAAGGGGTTCAATATACATTTCCGCTGGATATACCAACACGGGCATTAATTTATAAAAAGGATAAATTAATGCAAAGCGGAATTAGTGAAAATCAATTTCCTAAAATAAATAAAGCTTTAAGTTGGGAAGAGTTTAAAAGTTTGGCCAAAAAGCTTACAATTAGAAACGAAGATGGTTCGTTTTTGCAATATGGAATGGTTGGCGGTTTGGGATGGGATGAACCTATGTTTAGAATGTTTGGCGGAAATATTTTTAACAGACAAATAAATCCAACAGGTATTACAATAACAGGGAATGACAGTTTATTAAAGGGGATGATTGAGGTTTATAAATTACAATATGCCGATAGAGTACATCTTGGGGATGCTACTATAAAAACGGGAAATTTTAACGTAAGTTCACTTTTGTATAACGATAAATTTGTAATGGCTGTAGATGGTCCGTGGGTATTACGAAATTTGCAAAAAGATGGAATTCCTTATGGGGTTACACCTCTTCCTATGGCAAAATATCCTTCACTAACTTTGGATATTAATACTGTTGGGATATTTTCGGGATCAAAACATTCCTATGAAGCCTGGCAGCTGATAAAATATTTGGCCTCATTTGAACCGCAGGTTATTTATGGCAAGCGGTTAAGGGGTGTTCCATCGTTAATTGCGGCTAAAGAAGGATTAATAAATAACGATTACGGCGCAAAAGATCTGGAAGCTTTTTTATATGATTTGCACACAGCCGAAACAAATATTATAACAGCAAATAGTTATCTAACTCCAATTCAAGAAAAATGGCGTTTAAAACTTGAAACAGTTTTGGATAAATATTATAACGAAGAGTTTGCAAAACTTAACAAAGTGGATGGAGTTATACCTGAAAAAGAATATGACGGTTTTGTTAATAAAATGAATAATTTTATTGCTGTTACTATTAAAAACAAACTTCCCGGATTGGAACAAGAATATAAAGACGCATTTGAAAAAGGTGTTGAAAAAAAACCATCTTTTTTTGTAAAATATATTGCTCCGTTTGTATTATTGGTTGGTCTGATTGTTTTTGCGGTATTTTATATTATTAATATTTATAAAAATAACGATAAAGCCGGGGTAACAAACAAACAGAAAAACATTTCAGGTTATATTAGTATTTCGCCTTGGATTATAGGATTTGTTCTGTTTTTGTTAGGCCCAATATTGGCATCACTTTATTTTTCATTTACCGAATGGAATTTAATTAATCCGCCAAAGTGGATTGGTTTGCAAAATTATTTTGATCTAATAAACGACAAAAAGTTTTTAATAGGTATAAATAAAACATTTTCGTACGCTATGTTTGTAATACCTATTACTGTTTTGGGGGGATTATTTACCGCAGGTTTATTAACAAACAACGTTAGGGGAATTAATTTTTTTAAGTCTCTTTTTTATTTCCCGTCATTATTTACGGGTGCTGCAATTGCGGTATTATGGACAAATATTTTTAATAAAGAATATGGCGTAATAAATTATCTAATCTCATTTGTTGGTGTTTCTCCTGTTAATTGGCTTGATGAAAATCACGCATTTTATACTGTTATTTTGATGAATATCTTTTGGATAGGGAGTTCGATGATTGTTTATTATGCGGGAATGAAACAAATTCCTGTTTCATTATATGAAGCTGCGGAATTAGACGGTGCCGGATTTGTAAAAAAGTTTATCCATATAACAATTCCATCACTAGCACCTGTTATTTTGTTTATTGTTGTAATAACTACAATTGGAGCTTTTCAAATATTTACTCCCGCATTATTTTTTACGGATAGCTCGGCTACAATTGGTGATCCGGCGGATTCGTTAAGATTTTATTCGGTTAATATTTATGACGAAGCATTTAATAATTTGCGAATGGGGAAAGCTTGTTGTTACGCTATTATATTATTTATAATTATATTTTTAGTAACGTCCATTCAGCTTAAGTTGTCAAAACGTTTTATCAGTCAGGAAAATTAATATGAATAATAAAACTAAAAAGTTATTTATTTATTTTATGTTATGTCTGGTTGGTATAATATTGGCATTTCCGTTTTATTGGGTAATAAGTTCCTCTTTTAAATCGCGCGAATCAATAAGTATGAATCCGCCATCGTTTTATCCAAGTAAAATTCGCACAGCTGATTTTAGAACTGTTATCAATAAAAATATATTTGAAGCTGATAATAAAATATGGCTAAAATTAAATAATGCAAATGATATAATAACAAAAAGCAATAAATCCGGCGGTTATTATATGTTGTTGAATAATTACAACCCCACTCAATTTGTTAAATGGATTCCAAGTGATTCAGCTAAAATATTTAATTGTCCTGATTCTGTAAAAATTATTTGGTTTGGCAAGGTATCGGTATTTAAGCTGATAGAAAACGGCAGGGAAGTTATTGCTGCCGCTCAAATGAACAGAAAATTTGAAAATAAAAATTTAGAATTGTTGTTTGTTCCCAAATTGGTAAATAAAAACTGTGTTAGTTTTGAAACTCTATTAAATAAAAAACATTCTCCGGTAGTTGATTTTTCGATGCGGTTGGAAAATTACACCGAAACATTACGCGGCCCGGAAGCAAGTTACGGTTCAAAATCTATTGGTTTTTTTACTTATCTAAAAAATAGTTTTTTAATAAGTATATTAGCGGTAATTGGTCAAATATTATCGGCATCATTAGCGGCTTATGGGTTTTCAAGATTAAATTTTAAAGGCAGAGATTTATTATTTGTTCTTTTATTAGCTACCTTAATGATTCCTGCCCAAGTTACCTTAGTGCCGTTGTTTTCAATTTATAAATCAATTGGCTGGCTTAACACATTTTTACCGCTTATTGTCCCTCATTTTACCGCAGGTGCTTTTAATGTGTTTTTGTTACGGCAATATATGATTACGCTGCCAAAAGAACTTGATGAATCGGCAGTAATAGACGGATGTAATCCATTTCAAATATTTTACAAAATTATTATGCCAAATTGTATTCCTGTTTTAATAGTGGTAGGATTGTTTACTTTTGTTGCCACATGGCAGGATGTTATGGGGCCGTTAATATTTTTGGATAATCCGGAATTGAGAACTGTTCCTTTGGGATTAGAATATTTTAGATCACCGTATATTGATAACAGACATTTATTGCTTACTGGTGCGGTTATTAGTATGCTGCCAATTTCAATTTTATTTATTATTTTTCAACGATATATTATGTCGGGTATTGCAACAACCGGATTAAAAGGTTAACAAAGAGGTAAAGATGAATAAAAGATTTCTTCAAATAATTGCTGTTCTTTTTTTGTTTGCAGCAAATATATTTTCGCAAAATTATGATAATAAAAGCACTGCTCAATTTGGAAAAATGTGGTCGTTTGATAACATACCTGTGGAAAAAATAAATAAGGAATATAATGTAAATATTGATGCAGAATGGTATAATACCGTAATGAAATCGGCATTACAGCTGGGAAACGGTTGTTCGGCTTCTTTTGTATCCGAATTTGGGTTAATTATGACTAACCACCATTGTGTGCGTGACGCGATAATTAAAATCCAGGAAAAGGATGAGGATTTTTTAACTAATGGATTTTATGCGGCTGATAGGATTAACGAACGCAAAATTCCCGGTATGTTTGCCGATCAGCTGATGAATGTGTTTAATGTTACCGATCAAGTTTTAACTTCCGACATACAAACCAAACACGGTTCAGATCAATTTGATTTAATAAATTTACGAATAGATTCACTTGAACAAGTTTATAATAAAAAATACAATTTGGTATGTAAAATAATCCCTTTATACAGCGGAGCAAAATATATTTTACATTGTTACAAAAGGTACACCGATTTGCGTCTGGTTATGGTGCCTGAGTTTCAAATTGCTTCCACAGGGTGGGATTGGGATAATTTTACATATCCACGGTACGAACTGGATTTTGCTTTTTTGCGTGCTTACGATTCGCTGGATACACCTTGTAAAACAGAAAAGTATTTTAAATGGAGCGAAAAAGGGGCTGAGGAAAACGAGTTAACTTTTGTTATAGGAAGACCGGGAAATACCGATAGGCTGTTATCTTCGTACCAATTAAAATATATAAGAGATTATTCCTATGCAAAACGATGTTTATTATTAAACAAAATGTATTCTGTTTATGAATATTTTTATAACAATACACCAAATGAACAAACTAAATATTTAAATAATTTGATGGGCACGGGGAATTCTAAAAAATCGTATGCGGGTAATTTGGCTGCATTAAAAAATAGTGATTTTTTTGTTGAAAAAAACAGAACCGAGGAATATATTCAAGACCGGATTATGGCTGATACCGAATTGGCAGCTAAATACGGACATGTTTTTGAAGCACTTAAAACTGTTTTTTCCGAAATGGAAACAATGGGCAATGAATATGAAACATTAAATAATTTAAAACGGACTAATTTAGTATATTTTGATGTGACTTATAAATTGTTCAAAATGGTTGATCAATTAATGCTGCCGGATAGTTTGCGAGCAGCTGATTATAAGGATATTAACATAACTGAAACAAAAAGGAAATTAATTCCCGAAAAATTTAATGATCCGCTGCAAATAAAAATGTTTGCCGCAATAATTGAATATATAAGTGAAAACTTTGGTAAAAATAATTTTTTGTTTGAATTAAATTCCAATTCAAGCGAGCAGTATTGTGATGAAATAATTAAAAATTCATTTTTTGGTTCAAAAGAAAAATTTGAATTTATGTTAAATAATAATCCCGATGACATTTATAAATCGAATGACCCGTTAATCCTGTTTTATAAAAGATATATGGATAAAATAAACGAATTGCTTCCAAAAGTGAATGAACTTTATTCCACAGCGGAAAATTTAAATAGAATGCTTGGCGAAATGTATTTTAAAGTATACGGAACCAATTTTTCGCCTGACGCAACGTCTTCGTTAAGGATTAGCGACGGAGTAATAAAAGGGTATGAATATAACGGAACATTGGCACCGGGTAAAACAACATATTATGGCATGTACGACAGGTATTTATCTTTTGGTAAAAAACAATACCCTTGGGGACTGCCGTTAAAGTGGCAGACAATTAACCAAAACTTCGATTTATCAACGCCGCTTGATTTTTCATCAACACATGATATTGTAGGCGGAAATTCGGGTAGTGCAGCAATTAATGTAAATAAAGAAATTATTGGTTTAATATTCGATGGAAATTACGAAAGTTTAGCCGGAAATTATTTTTATTCACCAATTAATAACAGGGCGGTTGGAGTGAATTCCGGTGGATTATTATATGCCTTAAAAATGATTTACAAAGCCGATAATTTGGTTAATGAATTAAACCAATTATAAATTATGAATGATTAATTATTAATTAAAGCATTATTAGATAATGGTTCATATAATAACCGGAGGCAATTTTTAATTGTTTTTGTTTATACATCTGTTTTATCTTTGCCAATAGTTTTACCGAAGAGCCAAATAAATGGTAATAATATTGAATTGAACTAAAAAAAATATTAATACCATAACGTAAACGAAAAACCTGATTGTTTTTAATTAAGTTTTGGGTTCTTTTATGATATACTTTTCTAAATTGTTAATGTATTCCGAAAATAAACCAATTCTTCCTAAATCGGTTGCATTTATTAAAAACGGACTTACATCATCCTTTAGTTGGTTAAAATCGATAGTTTTTATACGCTTTATTAATTCCTGTTTTAAGTTAAATAAATTATTAATACCCGATTTATTTTCTAAATAATTATAGTTAGGACCGGTTAAACTAAATAAAAACAAAGTGTCATAAAAATCTCTGCCTTTTGGAGTTTTACGGTTAAGAATTGCCCAAATTTTTTGTGAAAGCAAAATATCCTTTGGTGTATAAAATATTTTTGTAAAAATATCAAATTTGTTAAGCAAAAAATCTTCCGGTTTATATTTGAATTTTTGAATTTCGGTATCTAATTGAATTAAAATTTTTTCTTCCTTATAACCTGATAATTTGTTATCAAAAAGTAAATTCGGAATACGAATGTAACATCTGAATGCTCCTTTATTAACAACTTTTATTTCAACTGAATACCCTTCATTTATTAGTGATTTTAAAACTATTTCTGAAAGGGAAGTGAATTCTTCTGAAGTAAGACCAAAATTGTCAAAATCCAAATCTTCGGAAAATCTAAAAGTTCCAAAAACAATTCTTAAACAAGTGCCGCCCATAAATGATAACTTTGTAGAAAATTCCGAATTAAAAATAATTTGTAAAATTTTATATTGAAGATATTCTCTAAGAATATTTCGTTTAAAATAACGCAAATTATTATCGTAAAATTTTTCAATTTCGGAAATGTTAAGCATTTTGTAACCATTTTTTTAATAGGTTTATACGATTTGACAAGCTTTTATTATTGTATAAACTAAGGTAATTAAATAATTTTGGCCAATTTACTTTTTCGTTTATTGAGTAATTATTAAATCTTAAACCCTCTATATGGTCTAATGTTTTAATTGTAGTATTTAGGTAAAAAAAATCAATAATTGCCTTTTCCGGTTCGGCTATTTTAATCGAAACGTTTTCCCATGGAATAAGATTATATCCAAAATTTAAATTGTTTTTGATAGTTTTGTACGAAAAAACTAAACCACCATTTTCAAAAATGTTTGTTTTTTTTGTAGTTACGGAGGTTATTCTGTATACAGCTTCCGGAATAAATCCATAATAAGAAAGAGCTGATTCAAGCGAAATGTAAGATGGTTCATAAATTCTGTTGGCTAAATAGAACAATTTCATATCATTTAAGTTTGCATCTGCAAAAATAAATAAACTATTTGCAATTCTTTTAATATATCCTTTTTTCTGCCATTCAAACAGTTGTGGATAATATACTTTTCCGCTTAACTTGTTAATATCAGTTAATGTAAATGCCGGGAAAACTTTTAATTCGTTATAAAAATTAATATAGTTCATAATATTTCTTATATATATTAAAAACAATATAAATAAGAAATATATTAAAGTCAAATTTTGTGATTATGCCAAACTAATTAAAATATAAACTATTTTTTGTATAATGGTGTTAAGATTATAAAAGGTTATTATGGAAAAAATTGCATCTCCCTGCGTAAAAAATTGCGAAATGAATTTTAATACCAAATTATGTAAAGGCTGTTTTAGAACAATTGATGAAATAGCGCAATGGGGTTTATTTAGCGAAAAGCAAAAAGAAAAGGTTTTAAAATTAATTGCAGCAAGGAAAGAAGAAGTTGATAAACATCAATGATTGATGTTTCCACTGAGTGGTTTATCTACGTAAAATAATTCGAAAATATTAGATGAAACATCAAAATAAAATGATACCGAATTACTTGAATAAATAGGTCGTTCAATTAAATAATAACGTTTTAATGCAATCAAAAGACCTCAGACCTTAAATAGCAAATTCAATTTATATTAATGTATTTGGAAAATCTTTTTACGTAATATTAAATAAATAGCTGGTTTTGTTAGCACATTATTAAAATAAAATTTGAAATATTCCTCAAAGCCATTATATTTAAAAACCCAAAAAAATTACTTTAGTTTATATAATTATTAAAAGGTAGGGTTTGGCCGATGTCTAAAAAAATACTGGTTTTAATTGCGGTTATAATTATTGAAGGATGTTCGATTGGTAATAATATTTATAGAAATTCAAATAGTAATTCCATAATAGGCGAGGGAATAACCGGGGAGCTTAACTTTACAAAAGATGTTAACAGTAAAGTCGGGTTAGGTATGGGATTAAGTTTATTCTCGGAATCCATGTTAACGGATGATTTTAAAAAAGATTATGGCGGAATTGTTCTTGATCCTTATTCCTTTCCTTACATGATTGTTATCCCAACTATTAATATGGGTGAAATGTGGGCTTCGGTAAAGTATTACCCGATTGCTCAAAGTCTGGACATGTATCCTTATGTTGGTGGAGGACTTGGGTATTGTTTGTTGCAGACAAGTAGACTTCCTATGTATCACCAAGAGATAATAATTGATGGACAGATTGTTGAAACAGCAGGGCGAAGAAAAACTAATGATGTTTTTGAAGGTTTATATTACAGAGCAGAAGGCGGTTTAATGGTTCATCCATTTAGGAGTTCTGCTGACAGCCGTTTTTGGAAAAATTTTTATTTAAGCGGCAGCATTAATTATGACTTTTATAATAATAATATAAAACTTAATGGATATCAGTTTAGTCTAAAAGTTGGTTATGCTGTTTATTTTGATAATTAATTAATTTTTTACCAAAATGTAATATAATTAACTGCAAATAAGATATAACTTAAAGGTAATAAATTATTATCGGTTATTAATTAACAATACAAACTCACCCTTAAGTTTATTGGCAAGTGCTTTATTGTAAAGTTCGGATAAACTGCCCCGTAAATATTTTTCGTTAGGCAAAGTTAACTGATAAGCTACAACAGCCGGTTTATTTGCGCCCATAATATCCATACAGTCTTTTAATAACGAAATTAACCGATATGGCGTATCCAAAATTACAAGCAGTTCTCTTATCCCTTTAATTCGTTTAAGTTCCGAGCGGCGTATATCTTTTTTAGGGGATAACCAGCCGTAAAAATAAAACTTGTTAATATCAAATCCTGAACCTATTAAAGCAGGCATTAATGAACTTGCGCCGGGAACAGGTACTATTTGAATATTTGCGCTTATGCAAAAATCAACCAAAAACAGACCCGGATCGGAAAATACAGGTGTACCGCAATCGGAAATTAAAGCGGCACTTTTACCATTTATTATTTCCAAAGCTACATCGGACGCTAATTCTTTTTCGTTATGTTCGTTTAATGAAGTAAGCGGTTTTTTAATCTGCAAATGATTAAGAAGTTTTGAGCCTTCTTTATATTCTTCGCAGATAATAAAATCAACTTCCTGCAATACTTTTAACGCACGTAATGTAATATCATCGTAATTGCCAATGGGGGTTGAAACTAAAAATAATTTGTTTTGGGGTGTTTTCATAAGGGTTTAACTATATTATGAGGAATAAATTCCTCTGATGATTAATTTTTTGCTAAATATGTAGAGTTCGTTGGACAATTAAAAACAGCCGGCGAACTAAATAGACTGTGTTAAAATAGGGAATACATATATAATGATTGCTGTTTTAATATAACAAATAATGTCACCCCGTCGGGGTTTTTGCGACTATTTTTCTGCTTTTGCTACAATCATGTCATCCCTACAATCATGTCATCCCTTCGGGATTATTTGATGAAATACAGCATATTATTATAAAATCAGTTATCGTCTATTTACTCACTCAGTAGCACTTCAGCGAAGTGCAATGTTTGTAACCACACACAACACCACCAAAACCAAGCACGGCAGAGCCGTGCCACTTTTAAGTCTATTCTTTCCCCAATTTTAATACAGTCAGTTCATCTTGCAAGCATATCACAAGAATTACATCACTTTTTAATATTGCAAGATGCTAAAAACTAAAAATTATTTTAAGCTAATAACTCGTTAATTTTAGTGTATAATTCGTCTAACGAAACTTTAATTCTTTCGCCGGTTTTACGAACTTTAATTTCTACCAAATTTTCCAACAAACCTTTTTCGCCTACAATAATTTGTAACGGCATACCTAAAAGATCGGCATCTTTAAATTTTACACCGGCCTGAACACTGTTTCTATCGTCAAACAAGGTAGGTATTTTAAGTTCGTTTAATTTGTTATATATGTTTTCGCAGGTTTCAATTACCGATTCTTTTTTCATATTTAATCCTAATAACTGGATATAATACGGAGCGAGTAATTTTTCCCAAATAATACCGTTTTCATCGTTATGCTGTTCAATAAAACAAGCAAGTACACGTTCGCAGCCAATTCCGTAACTACCCATAATAATAGGGTGTTCTTTCATGTTTTCGTCAAGGAAAGTAGCGTTTAATGCTTCGGTATATTTTGTGCCTAATTTAAATATATGACCAAGTTCAATTGACTTAAATACATCTAAAGTATTGCCGCAGCGTGTACATGTTTCGCCGCTTTTAACTGTACGCAAATCGTGGTATGTAACAGCGGGAACGTCACGTTCCAAATCGATACCGCCAATATGGTAATCGTTTTTGTTTGCGCCGCTAAATAAATTGTTTGCTCCTTTTAATCTTAAATCGGCATAAATTTTATATTTAAATCCAATCGGTCCAATTGATCCTGCATCTGCACCTGAAATTTCTTTTAATTCATCGGGATGACATGGACGGGCATCACCACCTACAATTGCGGGTAATTTTGTTTCGTTTACTTCATCGTTGCCGGACATTAAAATTAATACCGGTGTATCGTTAACCATATATACGCGCGATTTTGCGGTTTCTGTTTCGTTAATGCCTAAAAATCCGCAAAGTTCATCTATTGATTTAATATTTGGTGTCGAAATTTCGTAAACTTCTTTGCTTATTTCCTGACGGGCTACTGAAGGAACAATAGAATTTGCAACCTCAACATTTGCGGCATAACCGCAATGTTCGCAATATGCAACCGTATCTTCTCCGGCATCCGATTTAACCATAAATTCTTCCGATTTGCTGCCGCCCATTGCACCGCTTGATGCGCCGACAACAAAATATTTAATGCCGCAGCGGTCAAATATTTTACGGTACGCTTGGTTGTGCAGTTCGTACGATTTATCAAGATTTTCAAAAGATGAATCAAATGAATAAGCGTCTTTCATTAAAAACTGTCTGCCGCGTATAACTCCGCTGCGCGGACGTGCTTCGTTACGGAATTTGGTTTGAATTTGATACCAAATTTGCGGCATATCTTTATGTGATGTTATTACTCCGCGTGCATGATAAGTCATAATTTCTTCATGTGTGGGAGCTAAAACGTAATCACGGTTTTTTATATGAAACATAGTATCGCCAAAAGCTTCAACTCTTCCGGTTTGTTCCCAAATTTCTTTTGGGTTTAATGCGGGTAAATGGAACTCCTGGCCGCCAATTGCCTCCATTTCTTCACGTATAACGCCGGCTATTTTTTGTAATACATTATAACCAAGCGGTAAAAAGGAATATATACCGGCAGAAAGCATACGCACCATACCGGCACGTAACATTAAAATATGACTTGGGATTACTGCATCAGCAGGAACTTCTTTAAGTGTTGGAATAAATGCTTTACTAAGTTTCATAACATCCTGTAAGTTTAAAATTTAACTTGTAAAAATAACAAATTGAGGGCTTACTTGCAAGGTAGTAAAAAAGTAACGGGGGTTAAAATTGTCTGAACTATGATTTATATGATTGGGATGATTAATATGAAAATAATAGAACGCAGATTACACGGATTAAACTGATTTACACAGATTGAAAATAATGATGTTTTTATTCTTGAAAAACCACCGCAGAAAGATAACCAACCACCTCGGAATAATCGCCGGTAATATCGCCGGAAGTGGTACGTTTTAATACCTGCGATTTTTTTTTGTTAATTAATTCCGAAAGTTTTAATAAGGTTACAATTGTACCGCCGCCGCAGGCTTCGCAATATCCTTTGTCTAAATCGTTTTGCAGGCCGTTGTAATCAAATTTAGTGATTTTATCCTCAACAATTTTATCCAATAATTCGGCTTTGTTTTTATTGTAAAAATGTGATAAATCGGAACTGGCTACAATTAAAGTAGTGTCGGTAATTACTTCGGCCAATCGTTCGGCAAGTTCAAACATATATTTACGGTTTTGGTCGCCAAGCACAATAGGTACAATTGTAAAATCATTATAAATTGTCTGCAAAAAAGGAATCTGAACTTCAACGGCATGTTCGTTCCGGTGGCCTTCTACAGAGGAATATATTATTTTGCTTTTTTGTGTAAGGATTTCTCTTATATCTTTATTTATTTTAACTGTCCCAAGGGGTGTTGAATAAGAGTCGCCCGAATAAATTGATAATCCGTTAAAATATTCCCTGTGGCTTGGGGAAAGAATTATTACGGTATCAATTATTTTATCTTTAACAGTATTATATGCGTAAGCCGCAGTTCCGCCGCTGTAAACATAACCCGCATGGGGTGCAACAATTCCGGTTATGCCCGAAAACTGTTCTTTTGTAAAATTATTGTTTAATAGTTCATCAATAGTATTACTTAAAACAGTTGGGGAAGAAGGGTAAAACATTCCTGCTACGGCAGGTTTGCGTATTGTTTCCATTTAATCCTCCTGTTCCTCTTCCGAAAAAACAGTAGCGGTAAACATTTCAATATTTAATAATTTTTGTCTCCACAAATCGGCCTGCAGCCCGGCTTTTAAACATAACGATGATAAATATTGGTCTTTGTTCATGTGGTGCTCAACTGGAACTTGCGGTAATAATAAACCGCGCCGGCCGTGGTCGTTTACAATTAAACCGTGTTTTCCAATTACAATATCATCGTAACTATTCATTTTGAAGGGAGGGGAAAGTAATGATATTTCCAGTTTAATGTCCTTAATTTCATTTTTCGAAACCGCCGGAAAACGGGGATCGTGAAAAGCTGCCTGTATTGCGGCATTATGGATAGTTTCGTAAAGATAATCATCCGAAAAAATATACCCAATACAGCCGCGTAAATTATCATATTTTGTTAAAGTTACAAAAGCTCCAATCTGCTGTTTTAAAATTGGATATTTTTCGGTGTCAATATCAATATTATCTCCGGTACCTAAATAATTTTCAATTGAGGTGCGGGCAATTTTTAATAACAGCTGTTTTTCTTCGTTAGAAATTTCCATAACTCACTCCATTTTAAAAACCGTTAGACCTTTTTTTTCAACCAATAAAATAAGTAAATTTTTATATACAAAAAATGATTCGGGTACAAAAGCATTTACGGAACTGTTAAGGGTTAAATCGAAATATTTTTTGCCGGTTATTTTATCAACGGCAAAAAAAATGTTTTTTATTATTCCGTTATTTTCAGTATGAAAATTGCAAAAATAAAAATTATTAATTTCCAGATATTCCGAATTAAACTTAATATTCCCGCTTTTTTTGAGTTTTGATATAATCGAATCAACTATTTCAATTGTGCCTGGTTTATAAGTCTGGGGATAATTATATACATCATAATTAAAAGAATCGGAAAAATTATTGTGTTTATCGTCAAGTTCTTCAAAACTAAGATTTAATTTTTCTACAATCTCACCCGAATTAATATCAAGTGCGTAATAATTAGCTTCTTCAAATCCTTGTGACTGTACAATTAATTTATTATTATCTATAAGTAAAAAAGTGTAATCTAAATTTTCCCACAATATTTTATTTTGTTTAATGCTGAAAGCTATTATTCCCTTATGCATGGGCATATCGGGTTTAACAAACTTATGAAAGAAAATAAAATCATCGTAAACAGATTCAACACCGAGCCAAATTTTTTCAGGCAATGAAATATTATTTAATAATAGTTTTGAATCATCAAGATTGTAACACGAAAAAAAGACTTCTTTTGTTTTTGTATCTCTGGATTCAATTACTAATAATCCTTTATTGCTAATAAGCAGGCGCCACAACTGTGCGCCTGATGAAAAACTTAAATATTTGTTCAGTTTCATTATTATCCAATCGGTTTAAATTTAGCCGTAAAATGTCTAAGCATTGGAGCTTCGTAAGTAATTTCGTAACCTTTTAAGGTATCACGATTATTATATACGTCAATAATTACTTCAGCAACATAATCAATATGACTTTGGGTATAAACACGGCGCGGTATTGCCAAACGTACCAGTTCCATATCGGGAGAAATTAATTTACCGTCTTGGCCATATTTACCAAACATTACACTTCCTATTTCTACTGATCTTATTCCGCCTTCAAGATATAACGAACAAACTACAGCCTGTCCCGGATATTGATAAGCCGGAATATTGGGTAAAAATCTTTTTGCGTCAATATAAATTGCATGTCCGCCAGGCGGTTCAATAATAGGAACACCATATTTTGTAATTTTTTCAGCCAAATATTCAATGCTTCTAATTCTGTAATGAAGATAATTTTCGTCAACAATTTCTTCCAATCCCTGTGCAATAGCCTCAAGATCTCTTCCGGCTAATCCGCCGTATGTTGGAAATCCTTCGGTAACAATTAATAAATTGCGGCTTTTTGTTGCAAGTTCGGAATTATTTAAAGCTAAAAATCCGCCAATGTTAACCAAAGCGTCTTTTTTTGCGCTCATTGTTGCGCCATCTGCATACGAAAACATTTCCTGACAAATTTCTAAAACGGATTTGTTTTGGTATCCGGGTTCACGTTTTTTAATAAAATAAGCGTTTTCAGCAAAACGGCAGGCGTCAATAAATAAGGGGAGATTATATTTGTTGCATACTGCCCTGACTTGTTTAATATTATTCATCGAAACAGGTTGTCCGCCGCCGGAATTATTGGTAACCGTAATCATAACTACGGGAATATTTTCGGCTCCCGTCTGCTCAATAAATTTTTCCAATGCCTGCACATCCATATCGCCTTTAAAATCGGCTTTAATTTCGGGATGTTTGCCTATTTCGTTTAACAAATCAACAGCTTCAGCACCCGAAAATTCAATATTTGCTCTTGTTGTATCAAAATGTGTGTTATTGGGAATAAATTTTCCTTTTCCGCCAATAATGGAAAACAATATTTTTTCGGCGGCTCTTCCTTGGTGAGTAGGGATTATATATTCGAAATTTGTAATTTTTTTTACGGCTGCTTCAAAACGGTAAAAACTTTTAGATCCTGCATAAGCTTCGTCACCATCCATAATACCGGACCATTGTTTTGCACTCATTGCGGAAGTTCCGCTGTCTGTTAACAAGTCAATTATAACATCGTCTGCGTGTAATAAAAAAGGGTTATAACCGGCTTTTTCAAGCAGATTAACTCTTTCCTCTTTAGTTGTAAAACGTATCGGTTCTACTGATTTAATTTTAAACGGTTCAATAATAGTTTTCATAAAATTCCTTTAATTTTTTTAATGTTCTTTATATAATAATATATTGTATAACGAACTAACTTTATACTTAAAGATAATTAAAAATTAATAATAATTAAAATGTTTATTTAAACAAAAAAATAGAAGTGTAATAGATATAGAATAAATAAATACATGGCTGATACGGAATTAGGTGGTGGTTGGTTTGGATTTCAAAGGTGAATTGACGATACAAAATATCATTAGTCAATAAAAAACAAATTTATGACAGACGTTAATCAAATTAATTAAAATTTAAACAAACATTTTAAACGTAAATAAAATGAGTATAAGATTGAATCATAAAAATGTTGTTTTTTTAATATAAATATCATTAACTTATATATTGTTTATTTTAAATTTAATATATGGTCTTTTGATTTGGAAACATTATTAAATATGAAGCGTCTAAATACAATTGCTGATGTATTTTAAATAATAAATAATACCATAAGAAGAGGAGAATTATATGGAAGAAATGCCACAAAATCCCGAACAGGAAAATGAACTTGGTGAAGAAGAAAAATTTGGTCATTCCGATAGTATTGTTGGTTTGTTTACCGAACCGGCAGCTACTTTCCAAAAAATGGCTATGTATCCGCCCAAAACTATTGATTGGCTTATTCCCGCAGTATTGTTAGTAATTGTAGCAATATTTTCCAATTACTTAATGTTTAGCAATGCTCAAATTAAATACTCGATGATTGAAAAACAAATGACTAAGATTGAAAAAAACTTTCAAGAATTAGTTGACAAAGGTACAATTACCGCGCAGGCTGCTGATGAACAATTAGAAAGTATACGCGAAAGTATGGAAAAAAACGTAGGCGGTTTTTCACCTATGATGATTATTGGTGCTATGGTTTCCGTATTTCTTAAATTTTTTATTGTAGCAGGTGTTTTCTTTATTTTTGCCCGTTTTGTATTAAAAGGGCAAGGAAATTATTCGTTATCCATGGTTGCGTTAGGTCTGCCCGCTTATATTACAATTATTCAAGTAATTATTATGGTTGTACTTGCTTTAGTAATGAGTAAATTAATGGCCGGTTTAAGTGTTGCCGACTTTTTAGATATGGATAAAGGAACATACGGCGGATTTTTGTTAAGTTATCTTGATCCGTTTTCAATTTGGTTTTATGCTGTTGTTAGCATTGCATACGCTAAATTATTTAAATCAACAAAAACTTTACATTATTTTGTTACAATATTCGGTTTGTGGATAGGTTTTTCGTTGTTATTATTTGTTCTTGCTCAATATATACCAATGTTAAAGTTTTTTGGCTTAGGCTGATAATAAGATTTAATTATATAATGTAAAATGGCTGCCTCAAAAGGGCGGCCTTTTTTTGGGTCGTTGGGGCATATAATGAAGAGTTGGAACAATTGTTGGATTTTTATGCAACCCCATTTCAGGGGTTGAAACCGATCCGAATGGTGGATAGTTCTAATGATATGTAACGCTTTCAGCGTTATTACGCAATAAATTGATTTTCCAACATATAAATTTCATTTCAACTTAATTAATTTTATAAAAAACCCTGAATAGGGTTTCATGTTAGTAGCCTTATTTCCCCCAAAAATACCACAACCCCGTAAGGTGGTTGCATAGGACTCATGGAATTGGCTGTACTCAATAATAACATGGAACAGCTCCGGTGGATGTCGCATAAGTCAGATTCAAAGTATTTTAGATTATAATAATCCCCGCATAGTAAACCAAATACAGGCTGTAATCTATTACGTGATAATGTTTTATATATAAGATATTCCCCTCTCTTATTAAGAGAGGGGTTAGGGGTGAGTTCCCTTTTTATACTTATGCAACATCCACATTTGCAGTTCTATTATGGAGGAGGTGTAACGTTGTTACAGACATGCAACATCACAGGTGTTCAAAAACGAAATAATCGTTTCGTACAATAGGTGATTTTTGTGATATTATATTTATCGAAACTACTTTTGTATCATGCTATAACACAAACAAAAAAATTGCTGCTTTGGGATAAAATTGGATATGAACCAGATAAAATACGGAAAGAGGGATAAAAACAAAAAAACCATGGAGCAGATACCCCATGGTTTTAATTAAATCTATTAAGCTATTTTTCTATCATCGTAAAAATATATTGGTTTTTCACCGGAAAGAATAACATCTTTAGTAACCAAACATCTAACAAGGTTTTCTAAAGTTGGTATTTCGTACATAATATCAAGTAATAAATCTTCAACAATTGAACGTAAAGCACGTGCACCCGTTTTGCGGATTATAGCTTGTTTTACAATTTCATCCAATGCAAACTGGTCAAACTGTAAATCAACACCTTCCATTTTAAACAATTTTTGATATTGTTTAATTATTGCGTTTTTAGGTTGTGTTAAAATATTTTTAAATGCTTCTTCGTTTAATGAATGTAAAGGAGCAATTACAGGTAATCTGCCAATCAATTCAGGTATTAAACCGTATTTTAATAAATCTTCTGGCTGAGCCATCTGCATTAAATTATCTTTATCAACTTTTTTATTATCTTCAACATCGGAAGTAAAACCCATTGAGTTTTTATTAATTCTTGCGGCAATAATAGGATCAATACCGTCAAAAGCACCGCCTACAATAAACAAAATATTTTTTGTGTTAATATTAATTAAACTTTGTTCGGGGTGTTTACGTCCGCCTTTAGGTGGTACACCTGCAACTGTGCCTTCAAGAATTTTTAATAATGCCTGTTGTACACCTTCACCGGAAACGTCACGCGTAATTGAAACCGATTCACTTTTGCGTGCAATTTTATCAATTTCATCTATATAAATTATACCTTTTTGAGCTCTTTCCAAATCGTAATTGGAAGCTTGAAGCAAACGTACAAGAACTGTTTCTACATCGTCACCAACATAACCGGCTTCAGTTAAAGTTGTTGCGTCTGCAATTGCAAAAGGAACATCCAATATTTTTGCTAAAGTTTGGGCTAATAATGTTTTACCAACACCGGTAGGGCCCATTAACAAAATATTGCTTTTTTCAATTTCAACTTCGTCCAAATCCAATAATGAATTTTGCGAATTTACCCGTTTGTAATGATTATAAACGGCTACAGCCAAAACTTTTTTAGCTCTGTCCTGTCCAATTACAAATTCATCTAAATTTTTCTTTAATAAGTCAGGAGTAAGAGTATCACGTCCGCGTATAGCTTTGTTGCTATAAGCAGCCATGTTGTTTTTTAGTATATCAACGCTTGTTTTTACACAAATATCGCAGATATAAACATCAGGACCGGCAATCATACTGGAAACTTCACTTGCTTCACGGCTGCAAAATGAACATTTTATCACTTTGGTGCTTTTTATATTATTCATAATATTTTACTGTTAATTAATAAATATTTAAAAAATCTCTCGCTTGATCAACATATAACGAGTTAGGAAACCTTTCCAACAACTTTTGAAAACAACTTTTAGCTTTATTTTTATCTCCAAACCCGTAATTATACAAATTTCCCAATAAAAATAAAGACTTATCTCCAAAGATATTCATATTTTCTGTATTACTCAAGTTTTCTAAAAAATTTACTGCATTTGGATACGAATTTAATGCAATCATCATCTCGGAATAATAAAAAAGAGCTAAATTTTTAAGAAAAAACAGATCGTTATTATCCGAAAGAGAAAGATATATGTCGGCAGCAAGACTAAATTTCTTTTGTTCGGCCAACATATCGGCCTGAGCAAATTTTATTAAAGTCAAAGAATCGGAATTTAGAGAGTTTATTATAACTAATAAACTCAATGCATCATTGGTTATATTTTCCGAAAGTTCTTTTGTTATATTACCAAGAGCTTTTTTTGTCTGCTCAAATTCACCCTGCCAAAATAAAATTTTAGCTTTATAATATTCCGCTTCTTTTAATTCGCCGGTAGTTAATCTATTAAATTGTAAAATTTTATCCAAATAATCTTTTGCGGCTTCTAAATCGCCTTTTTCGATTGCAATAAAAGCCAATTGGAAATATGCTTTTCCTGCAAAAACGGTAAAAGGAGCAGTTGTTACAATTTTATTAAAATAAACAAATGCCGAATCGTTATTATTAAACTTGTTTCTGTAAACATCTCCAATATAATATAAAGCCTCTCCTGTAATATCAACATCTTTGGCATATTCTATTGTTAATACATAATAGGCGGAAATAATTTCATCATACTCATAACAGCCGTTTGTATCGGGCAATGAATAAGTTTTCCAGTCGGGAAATAAATTATTATATTTTTGGTTAAGTGAAAAATGCAACGATCGGGCATATCCAATTTTTGAAGCCGGAATATATGGAGTACCCGGGTAATTATCTATAATATACTTAAATCCCAACGATGCGTAATCAAATTGAATATCGGTTAAAGCATCCTGTGCAAATGAAAATATTTTGGAACCCTTTGAATTTGTTAGATCATCCCACTTTTTAACCGAATTATAAGCGGAATTGTAATCGTCTTTTTGCAAATACAAAAATGTTAATAATTCAATAAAACCAGCGTTATCGTTGTAATCGCTCCAAAATTGTTCAACAACCTTTAACGTCTGGTCTAATGCTTCATGCTGATTTAAATAAGAAATTAAACGCGATTTAATCATACCTATTTGATTAGGCTGCAATAATAAAACAGTGCAATATTCTTGAGCAGCTTCGTTGTATTTCATTGTAATTGAAAGAAGGTTGGCAAGTTCAAGCGAAAATCCAAGTTTGTCGGAATTTATTTCCTTACCTTTTTTCAAAATTTCAATAGCTTTATCAAAAGCACGGTTTTGAAGAGCAAAATTTATAATAATTCTATAATTAATTACATTAGAATTGGAATTTTTAAGTGCATTATCCCAAACTTCAAAGGCTTTGTTTTGGTCATTTTTTAGATAATATGTATTACCAAGCATTCCTGCATAATTGATATCATCAGGAGATTGTAAAACCATTTTTTGCAGTAAAGCTAACGAGTTATCGTATTCTTTTAAACTTAAATAACATCTGTTTAAACCTTCAAAAAACATAAAATTAGAAGGCTGCTGTTTGTATAAATCCTCATAAACGGATTTGGCTTTGTCAAACATGCCGGCTTGTTCGTAACTTTGCGCCAGCCTGAATTTATTATCCAAATTAGCTGACTGAGCAAATAACAGTTGAGTTAACAAACAGAAAAAAACTATATATATAAATTGTATTTTCATTAATTAAAATATTTAGGTTCAATAATGTTACCAATACCGAGTATTAAATTAGGGTCTAAAACTTTTTTTATTTCAGCAAATTTTTTAATAACATCCTCGCCATACATTAATAAAAGATAATTTGTTTTTAATTTTCCAATTCCGTGTTCGGCGGAAATAGTTCCCTTAAAAAAAAGTGCCAGTTTGCACAAATCCATATAAATTTGTTTAGCCAATTTAAGTTGTTCATTATCAATTGGCAGCATATTTAAATGGAGATGCGAATTTCCAAAATGACCGTACGCAACATAATTAATTCCCGTTGAATTAACAATGCAAATAGCTTGGGTGTAAAAAGAATAAAAATTTTCTAAAGGAACCGCTAAATCGGTACCAACCTTAGTTAAATTGTGTTTAACTATATATTCGCTTACTTTAGCCGAAACAGCATGCCGGAAATTTTGAAATAAAACTAATTCAGAATTGTTATTTGCAACCCATGCGGTTTCTAAATTGATATTATATTTGTCAAATAATTCGATATAACCATTAAATATAACATCATAATTTTCATTTGATGTGTCTTGTTCAAGCCATACGGCAGCTTTTTTACCATCAGGAATTTGAGGATAATCTTCTTTTAAAAAGGCTAATGAATTTTCGTCAAAAAACTCAATTGCCGAAGGTTTTAAAACAAAATCGGTTTTAGATAATATTGTTAAATCTTTTATAAAATTTAAAGAATTATCAAGGTTTTCAAAAAACAAAATTGTAGAAAAAAAACGGTTTGGATAAGGCAAAAGTTTAACCTTAATTTGGTAAATAAATCCAAGAGTACCCTCCGAACCGATAAACAAATCAATAATATCCATTCCGGCTTTGCAATAATATCCCGCAGTGTTTTTTGTTTCAGGCATATCAATTTGAGGGATATCAAAACAAATAATTTTATTGCTTTCAGTTTTTAACATTACCTTATTATTTACTGCAAAATTTTCACCTCTTTTAATGGTTATTTTATCTCCGTCTGCTAAGATTATTTTTAACTCCAAAATAAAATTACGGGTTGAACCAAATTTAAATGTTCGGGCACCGGATGCATTTGTGGCAACCGTTGAACCTACAAAACAGTTTTGTTCAGTTGGATCCGCGGGATAAAATAATTTTTTGGCCTCAACTTCACTTTTAAATAAACTTAACAAAACACCGGGTTGAATAACCGCAAATTTTTCATTTGTGTTTATCTCAATAATTCGGTTTAACTTTTCGGTTGAAACAACAATACCGCCTTTTGGCACTCTTGCACCTGTTAAAGATGTTCCGTTTCCCGATATTGTGATTGGGGTTTTAGTTAGGTTACAAGAAGTAAAAATTTCAATAATATCTTTTTCGTTTTCGGGAATATAAACAGCGTCACAAAATCCTTGTATATTGGCCGCATCCGATAAATAATTTTGAATTATTTCCTGTTCGTTTTTTATGATCATTCTTTAATAATGTTATGTTTAATCATAATGGCCTTCCAGGTATTCATATCAAGTTCTTCCGATTCATCAATAAGCATAATTGGAATATCGTCTTCAATTTTATAACGTCTTCTTGTTTTTTCATCAACCGAAACAAGTGTGTTTTCATCTAAAACTAAATCGGCATGTGTTAAAGGGCAGCATAATATATCTAATAATTCTTTGCTAATCATTTTTAACTCCTATTTTAAAACTATCATTTTATTTGTTAAAACTAAATTTGTACTTTTAATTTTTAATGTATAAAAATAAACTCCAGACGATAAATTTTGGGCATTAAAATCATATTTATGAAAACCTGAATTTAAAACTCCCGAATATACTGTTTTTATTTTTTGTCCAATTATATTTGTTATAAAAAGTTCTATATCCGATTGTTCCTTTAAGTTAAAACTAATTGTGGTTGTAGGATTAAACGGATTAGGATAATTTTGGTATAGTTTATAGTCTGTAATTTGAATATCGGAATTATCAACCGAAACAGGTCCGGCCGGGAAAAAATATTGTAAAATTTGATCTGTTGTTGCACGCCATAATCCCCAGCTGTGTCCTTCGGGATAAACACCATAGTCGTTTGTATATCCTTTTGAATTTAAACTATCAATAAATTGATGAACATTTGAATTTAACGATTCGTACGAACCCCAAACGGAATAAAATTTAATATCTTTTTTAACACCTTTTGCAATTAAATTATAAACTTCGTAACTAAAAGGCCAAAAAGCAGGCGAGTGCAGACCACAATTTGCAAAAACATCAGGATAAGTATAAGATATTAAGGCACTTATATTACCGCCAAAAGAATCGCCAATAACTAAACGGCTTCCTTTATCTTGAATTGTACGGTAATTTGCATCAATATACGGAACAAGCTCAGTAACAAAAGATTCGGAATACTTAAATCTGTTTGCGCCGGCATATTCGTCTTCTCTGTTAGTTGGTGTAACAAATACTGCTATAACATTAGCAATTTTATTGCTGTCTAATATATTTTGAAATATGTTTTTTGCATTGGCAAGATTTAAGTAATCACTTCCGTCTTGAAAATATACGGCAGGGTACGAATTTGAGGATGAATTATATCCGGGGGGTAATAATACTGTTATCGAATAATTTCTATTTAAAATTGTGCTATGTAATGTTTTTTGCTGGCTTAAAAACTGGGGGATTGTTGTGTTGGCTCTAATTTCCCATGGTTGAATATAACCCGGCATTGCTAACTCGGAATTAGGACCAAAACCACCTAAACAAGTATGCGGATTTTCGGGATCTAAAATATAATTACTTCCATTTAATACAAATTTGTAATCTAAGCGGGCATTCGATTCGTAATTTTGAGTTTTATATAAAAGATTTGTACCCGGAATTAATACTAATTTTAATACATTTGCCGTCCAGCTGTTCATATCACCTGCAACATATACATTTGTTGCTGTTCCTCTATACAAAAATGTAGCAGTGCCGTTTTCGCAAAAAGGAATTCCAACCGTGCGTGCGTATGTAATAAAACTATCAACAATTGCGGTTTTTTGTGATGTGGGTGCCGAATTTACTCGATTTAAAAATGATTGAAAATGTGTTTGACCATATAATGAAACTGTCATTAAAAGAAATAAAATTATCTTTTTCATTTTAACCTAAAATTAAATTTTAACTAACATTAAAGTTAAGGAATTTTATTGTTAAAAGTAATAACATGAAAATATTTGAGATGGGAATTTGTTGAAAAGCTGGAAGAGTGGTTTGATAATTCGTATAGAATATATATTAAGGGAATAAAAGAACCATTTGTAATAAGCAGGAGATATTTATCTAAAATTAGGGAACTGATGGGGTAGATTAAAATATTATATACTCTTATGTTCCTAATATGCAATCCCCATGATAAATAATAATAAACCAACAATCTAATCAGTTTAATACTTTGCAATTCCACTAAAACAAATTAAATTAAACCATATTTATTATTTAAGTAAAAAAACAATAAAACTGCTAAAAATTTAGGTGTTATGGTATATAAATATTAAAAATTAAGAAATAATTAAAAAAATGGACTATTTGGATATAAAGTTATTTAAATATTTTTCGATAATGTAAACGTTTGAAAGATGTTTTTTTTGTTTATAAGGTTAAAAAATGATTTTTATATGGTATATCTATAGAGGAATTTAATGAAACGGTTTATAATTAATGCAAAAGTATCAACAAAATTAACAATTATTGCAATTGCCTTTATTATCCCAATTTTAATTCTCTTACAGGCATTAATTTCGCAGCAAAATATAAGTATAAATTTTGCCGAAAAAGAACTGTATGGTGATAGTTATTTAAGTCCACTTAAAAAGATGCTTGAATTTGCCCCGAATTTAAAATATGTAAACCAGAAACAGATTGTTACCGGGCAAAATTTAAGCGGCAAAATTTCCGAAATATCCTCTCAAATTGATAATCAGTTTGTGGCTCTTAATGAAATAGACGGGGAATTAAATGAGTTTATTAATACTACCGAAAAATTTACAACGTTAAAAACATTATGGGAAAAATTAAAAAATCAGCAGAATGATTTAAATTTGCATGATGAATTTATTGCCGGTATAAGAGGATTAATGTCGTATGCGGGAGATAAATCAAATTTAATTTTGGATCCTGACTTGGACAGTTATTACATTATGGATGCAACTTTAATCAAATTACCCGAAAATATGGATCTAACTTATCAAATATTAAGTTATGGATTTGATATTGTGGATAAAGGTTATATTACGGCAGATGAAAAAACTGTGTTAACTGTAAAAACGGGATTATTAAGAACAAATATGAATGCCTTATATAGTGGTATAAATGTGGCATTTGAAAATAATCCGGCAGAAAATTTAAGGCCTTCTTTATCTTCTCAGCTTGAGGATACTAAAACCAAAACTGTTAATTTTTTGGATATGATTGAATCTAAAATATTAAAAGGAGATACAATCTTTATTTCAACCGAAGAATACGAAACTGCGGCCAATTATGCATTAAATGCAAATTTTGTATTATGGGAAAGCAGCATATCCGACTTAAACAATTTGTTAAATTCAAGGATTGATGGTTTTACCGAAAATAAATATTTAACCTTAGGCGGAATTCTTTTGGTATTAATAATTACAATATTTTTAGTGATATTTATTTCAAAAAAGATTTCATCATCCATAGATTTGCTGGCCAAAAGTACAAAAAGATTTTCTGAAGGTGATTCCGATGTTAGAGTTAAGATTAATTCAACTGACGAACTGGGGCTACTGGCATCAATATTTAATGATATGATAATTAAAGTGAATTCTTCGATGGATATGGTAAAAGAAGAAAAAGAGAGTGTTGAACAAAAAATTAGAATTGCAATCAGTGAATCCGAAGCAAAAAACAAATATTTAGGGGCAAGTGTTGATACGATGCTTGAGGAGATGACTAAATTTGCCAATGGCGATTTAACCGTTAAATTGGACGTATTACACGATGACGAAATTGGGAAATTATTTGGTGGATTTAATAATGCTGTCAATTCAATAAATGAATTGTTATTATCACTAAAGGAATCGATAAATGAAACCGCAAATGCAAGTTTACTTATTTCGCAAAGTACAGAAGAAATCTCAGCAGGTATGCACGAACAATCTTCTCAGTCAAGTGAAGTTACCAGTGCGGTAAGGCAGATGGCGGAATCTATTGTTATTACATCAAAAAATACACTTTCTGCAACTGAAAAATCAAAAAACGCCGGAAATTTAGCCATAGATGGTGGTGCAGTTGTAAAAAACACTATTGCTGGAATGAATAAAATAGCCGATGTTGTTAAAAAATCATCTATTACTGTTGAAAAATTAGGCAAAAGCAGCGATGCAATAGGCGAAATTGTACAAGTAATCAATGATATTGCAGACCAAACAAATTTACTTGCTTTAAATGCTGCAATTGAAGCTGCTCGTGCCGGAGAACAAGGGCGTGGATTTGCTGTTGTTGCTGACGAAGTTAGAAAATTAGCCGAACGAACAAGTAAAGCTACAAAAGAAATTGCAGCTATGATTAAACAAATTCAAACAGATACACATGGAGCCGTTGATTCAATGAAGGCGGGAACCGAAGAAGTATCAAATGGAATTGCACTTGTTAACGAGGCAGGCAATACACTTAAAAAAATAATTATTGGAGCTGAAGAAGTTGTTGAAGTTGTTGCACAAGTCGCTTCGGTAACGGAGGAGCAGTCTTCGGCAGCTGAAGAAATAGACATTAACATGCAGGGAATAAATCAAGTTATGAATGAAAATTCGGAAGGTATAATGCAAATTGCAAAAAGTGCTGAAGAGTTAACATTAATGACGGATAACCTTAAAGGACTAATATCACGTTTTACAATAGCATCTGTAGAAAAAAATAGATATAGTCTAAATTAAAAACAACATTTATTGATAGGCTATGGCACCGGGTCGTAGCCGCTTCCTCCCCAAGGATGACAACGTAATATTCGTTTAGCTCCTAAATAACCTCCTTTTAAAATACCATATTTTTTTAATGCTTCTAATGTGTAAGTAGAACATGTAGGTGTAAATCTGCACATTTTGGGTAACATAGGAGAAATTAACAGCTGATAAAAACGGATTAAAACTATAAATGGAAGAGCCAGTATTTTTAAAATTATATTTATTATATTTTTCATTTAGTAAGTTTTGATGTTATAAGTTAAATATTTATTTTAAATATAAAGAATATCTATCATAAATAAATCTTTTTTGAATAATAACCCGGGAAAATAGATGAAATATTTACGTTTTTTAATTTTATTAATAATTGTTGTTGCTTTTATTGGGTGTAATAAAGGAACCGAACCACAGGATAAACCAAATAACGGACAAACACAATACGGAACTCCTTTTGCAAACGTGCCCGAAACCAAAGATATTATTATGTACGAAGCCAATATGCGAGTATTTAGTCCGGGTTATAACTTTCAGGGGATTATTAATAGAATAGATTCTATAAAAGCGTTAAATGTAAATGTTATTTGGCTGATGCCAATTTTTCCTATTGGGCAGGTAAACTCTGTTAATTCACCATATTGTGTAAAAAATTATAAAGAGGTTAATCCGGAATTTGGAACATTACAGGATTTACGAAATTTAGTTGATATTGCGCATAGCAAAAATATTGCTATAGTATTGGATTGGGTTGCTAATCATACAAGCTGGGATAATCCTTGGATTGCTAATAAAGCCTGGTATACACAAGACGGAAATGGAAATATTATTAGTCCGGCCGGCCAAAATTGGGCAGATGTTGCAGACTTAAATTTTGATAATGCCGAAATGCGTTTATCCATGATTGACGCCATGAAATATTGGGTTTATGAAGCAAATGTAGACGGTTTTAGATGTGATGCCGCCGATATGGTCCCTTTTGCTTTTTGGAAGCAGGCAATAGATTCTTTAAAAAATATAACAACTCATAAATTAATTTTATTGGCTGAAGGAAAAAGGGCAGATCATTTTACAGCAGGATTTAAATTAAATTACGGCTGGGATTTTTATGGAGTTTTAAAAAACGTTTTTCAAAATACTACAACAACAACAGCAAATTTATTTAATGCCCATTTAATTGAATATCAATCCTTACCAAGCGGAAGTGCAAAATTAAGATTTACAACTAACCATGACGAATCCGCCTGGGATAAAACACCAATACAATTGTTCGGCGGTAAAAAAGGCGCAATGGCAGCATCTGTAGCGGCTATTTTTATAGGTGGTGCGCCGCTTATATACAGCAGTCAGGAAGTTGGCGTTAGCGCAACAGTACCATTTTTTACAAATACCGCAATATCGTGGACAGCTAATAATGACATGTTTAGAGAATATCAAAAGTTATTAGGTTTTTATGGCAGCAGCACAGCGGCAAAAACGGGGCAATTCCAAACATTTTATAGTCAAAATATTTTAGTATTTAAAAAATATACTACTACACAGGAAGTGTTGGTTTTTGTTAACGTACGTAATAGCGTGCAATCTTTTACACTTCCCGAAGCTCTAAAAAGTAATGCCTGGGTAAATGCTTTAACAAGTATTTCAACACCATTAACAAGTCAGGTATCATTACAGCCGTATGAGTATTTGATTGTGACAAAATAGGTTTTTTGTAACAATAATTAAATAGAATACAAGAACGTAGAGCGGTCTAAATAGTATTATAGAAATTGTAAGGAAGTCTTAAAATTTGTAAAATAATAAATGGGAACTTACCCCCCAGCCCCCACTCTTAAAAATAGAGGGGGAATATATTGCTGAATTGTCAAACTATATATTCGCCTTGTTAATTGCTCAAACTATTAGACTGGGGATTATAAAAAAAAGAGTCAGGACTTTAGTCCAGGTTTTTCAGTTTTGAGACGTTTTTTTTATTTGTATTATTAATTTACCTTATTGCTTCTAATTGGAAAATGTAATTATTAATTAAAATATAAAGATTTGAAGTGTGGAGACAAAATTGAAAAATCATAACTTGCCTAAATTAACAATGGTTTTGTTGGTAATTAGTATGTTTTTTATTAGCGGTTGGATATTAATAAAACCAATTGACGAGAAGAAAAAATTAGTTGATTACATTAATCCTTTGATTGGGACACAGGGTGAGGGGAATGTTTATCCCGGTGCGGTTGTTCCTCATGGAATGGTGCAGTTAAGTCCCGATACCGATAAAAAAAGCTGGGCAACAGCTTCGGGTTACGAATATAACGACAGTGTAATTATCGGTTTTGGAATGCAGCATTTAAGCGGCACGGGAATTCCTGATTTGGGTGATTTTTTAATTATGCCTTCGGTTGGCAAGCCTGAATTTACTGCAGGAACAGTTGAAAAAACAGATGGTGATGGGAATAAATATTTTATTCAAGATCCCGATTCAGGTTATTGCACAAAATATTATCATAAAGATGAAAAAGTTAAGGCGGGTTATTATTCGGTAAAATTACCCGAACATAACGTACTTGTTGAACTTGCCGCAACAGAAAGAGCCGGAATATTAAAATTTACATTCCCCAAAAGTGACAGCAGCAACATAATGATGGATTTGGCACACGTTTTACAATGGAGTGTTAAATGGTCCAATGTACGCGCTGAAAGCAAAACTTTAATAAAAGGATATCATCTTGTTAACGGGTGGGCAAAAGAAAGACATTTGTTTTTTGCCGCAAGGTATTCAAAATCTTATAAGGATTTTGGCATTATACAGGCGGGCAAAAAAGTAATTTATAATACAGCCCGGTTTAGAAGTCAGTACGAAGCGGCAAACGCAAATTTGCAATATTATACTACTTACAGCACAAAAGAAAATGAAGTAATAATGGTTAAAATTGGAATTTCCGCAGTCAGTTCCAACAATGCGTTAATGAATTTGGATAAAGAAATTCCCGATTGGGATTTTGACAAAGTTGTAGCCGATTCCCGCTTAAAGTGGGATAATGAAATGCAAAAAATGCAGATTGAAGGAACAGACGAAGAAAAAGAAACATTTTATACATCGTTATATCATTGTTTGTTAACTCCTACAATTTATCAGGATGTTAACGGTGAATACAGGGGCCTTGACCAAAATATACATAAGGCGGAAGGTTTTACTAATTACGCAATATTTTCATTATGGGACACATACCGCGCAACACATCCTTTATTTACTTTAATACAGCCGGATAGAAACGCGGATATGATAAACTCGATGTTGGCACATTTTGACCAAAGTGTTGAACATATTTTACCGGTATGGTCTTTAAATAATAATGAAACATGGTGTATGATAGGGTATCATGCTGTTCCGGTTATATGTGACGCTATTGTTCAGGGAATTAAAGGTTTTAATTATGAAAGAGCATATTACGCATGCAGAAATACAGCAATGAATCCGAATTACGATTCGGTAATAGAATACGCTAAAATCGGTTATGTGCCATTTGACCATGAAAATGAATCGGTATCCAAAACATTGGAATATGCGTTTGACGATTATTGTATTATGCAGGCAGCAAAAAAAATGGGCAAAACAAATGATGCCGAATATTTTAGACAAAGGTCGATGGCTTACAAAAATATATTTGACCCTGTTACAAAATTAATGAGGGGAAAAGACAGCAAACGGAATTGGCGTACTCCTTTTGATCCGCATGGTTATATAGATAATATGATGGATAGAGATATTACTGAAGGCACAAACTGGCAATATACATGGTATGTTCCGCATGATGTAAAAGGACTAATAACATTATACGGAAGTAAAGAAAAGTTTGAAACCAAACTTGATACGCTTTTTATGAATACGGAAAAAGAAACTATTGAAAAAGGAACCGAAGATATACTTGGCAGATTTGGGGAATATTGGCACGGCAACGAACCTGCTCATCACGTACCGTATTTATACAATTATGCGGGAAAATCGTGGAAAACACAAAAATTAATTGCCGAAATTATGCGCACACAATACGGCAATAAACCAAATTCGTTATGCGGAAATGACGACTGCGGACAAATGTCGGCATGGTATTTATTTAACACAATGGGATTTTATCCAATTGCCCCAAGCAGCGGCGAATATGTAATAGGCACCCCATGTGCAAAAAAAGTAACAATGAAGTTGGGGAATGGTAAAACATTTACAACAATTGCAAATAATTATTCCGATAAAAATATTTATATACAATCGATTAAGCTAAACGGAAAAGTTTGGGATAGCTATATTATTCCTTTTAGTGAAATAATTAAAGGGGGAGAGATTGTGTATGAGATGGGGGAAAGTAAAAAATAATTATGAATTATGAATGGGGGAAAGAAAGACAAATAATTAATTTTTAAAAGTGGAGAATTATAGGATTAATGTTAAAGGAGAACAATTATGAATACACTACCTAATTGGGTTACAATTATGTCGGCATTTATTAGCCCTATTGTGGCAATAGTTGTAACATATATTGCTATTCAACAATATAAACTACAAAAGAATAAATTGCGTCTCGATTTGTTTGAAAAGAGGTACGAAATATATAAGAATGCAGAGATATTTATTAATCAAATAGTTGTGAATGGATGCGTTGACAGTATTGAGATGCAAACATTTTTCCTAAATACAAAAGATAAATATTTCCTTTTTGGAAGAGATGTTAATGAATATTTAAATGAATTATATAAGAATGCAATAAAATTGAGTGAATTAAGTTTTGAATTAGAAGCTTTACCTGTAGGAAAAGAAAGAAATGAAAAATGCGAAAATAAAAGTAAATTATTTACTTACTTTTGTGAACAAAGAAAAGAAATCGCTAAGAATTTTGCAAAGTATCTTATTGTTGATAAATAAAAAAAATGAGCCATGATATTTTATTTGTTTGGATCATCTCGAATATGTAACATATAAGCGTTTTATTAATAATCTCAGCATCATGGTTCAGAGAATGGTTAATACTTAAAGCAAACCAATTTATGATAAAAAATTCATCGTATCGAACCCTCTATGGAATAGAGGCATGTTTGTAACCACGCAAGCCCCCCCCACAACCGGTTTTTAGCTGCAGCGCAGCGGCACAAAACATACGTAAAAATGAAAGTGGTTTTTTGGTAATGACCCGGCCATGAATTGTTAAAAGAATAGACAGCTACTCCGCAGGTGAAAAACATAACAGCTACAACAATTCATAAACAATAATTACCAAACCAATGTCACCCGTTCCGGGTTTTTGGATGGTGTCTTTTTTCGATGCGCTACAATAATTTCATCCCGTCGGGATTAAAACCAAATAATAGTTCGCCCAAAAATAATAGTTAAAATAATAGAACACAGATAACACTGATTATGCCGATAACCACAGATCTAAAAATTAAAAATCTGCGAAAATCAGTTAAATCCGTGTAATCTGCGTTCTATTATTTATAAACTCATTTTTGTTGTCAATTGTTTATTTTTGTCAAGATGAAAATGATGGTGACTATAAACACATAACAGGTTGTTTAATCAAGATATTTGCAGAAACCCACAATTATAATAGTCATGGCAATCCTTTAATCAGGTAAATCATGGTTCAGACAATGGTTAAAATAAAAACAAACCAATTTATGACAAAAAATTCATCTTATCGAACCCTCTATGGAATAGAGGAATGTTTGTAACCAAGCGAACCCCCAACCGACCGGTTTTTAGCTGCGGCGCAGCGGTACAAAACATACTTAAAAATGCAAGTTGGTTTTTGGGTAATGACCCGGCCATTAATTTGTAAAAGAATAGACAGCTACTCCGCAGTTGTGGTTTTTGTGTGGTGGCGGTTGTTACAAATAGGGACCTGCGCCGCAGGTGAAAAACGTAATAACCACAACAATTTATGAAACAAAAATTACCGCGTAATACAAAACCAATGTCACCCGTTCCGGGTTTTGGGTTGTTTTTTGTTGGCGGGCTATAATAATGCCATGGGGCAATGCTCCATTAAAACCAAATAATTGTCCGCCAAAAAAACATAATAAATTATAATCATGGTTACAAAATAATGGTTAAAATATTGAACACAGATAACACTGATTATGCAGATGACCACAGATCTTAAAATTAAAATTTGCGAAAATCAGTTAAATCCGTGTAATCAGCGTTCTATTATTTATAAAATCATTTTTTTATTGTCAATTGTTTATTTTTGTCGAGATTAAAAGATAAACCGAGAGGATAACCATAATCACATAAATTATTGTTTAGTCAAGATAAATGCAGAAACCCACAATTATTAATAATCATGGCAATCCTTTAATCTTGTAAATCATGGTTCAGACAATTGCCATCCTTCCGGGATTAAAACCAAATAATTGTTCGCCCTCGAAACATAATAATAATAAAGGTTACAAAATAATAGTTAAAATAATAGAACACAGATAACGCTGATTTGACAGATGACCACAGATATAAAAATTAAAAATCTGCGAAAATCAGTTAAATCCGTGTAATCAGCGTTCTATTATTTATAAACTCGTTTTTGTTGTCAATTGTTATTTTTGTCGAGATAAATGCAGTACCCGCAATAATTATGTTCCTGGCAATCCGTTAATCGTGTAAATCATGGTTCAGACAATAAAAAAAGCCTGATCGATTAAAATCAGGCTTCTTTGAGGCGGCGATCGGATTCGAACCGATGAATAAAGGTTTTGCAGACCTTCGCCTTAGCCACTTGGCCACACCGCCATATAATAAAAAATCCACTTTATAAGGTGGATCTTCTTGAGCGGGAAACGGGGCTCGAACCCGCGACATCAACCTTGGCAAGGTTGCGCTCTACCACTGAGCTATTCCCGCATAACATAAATAACATATTTAGGATTACTAATATAATAAGCAAAAATTCTAAAATCAACAAAAAAAATAAATATTTTTATTTTCTTGATCCGTGAATAAATCCTCTATAGGGTCTGGAGTGATGAACAGTTATAAAAGCTTCGTTATCAATCGATTCAATAATTGACATAACCTTCTTAAAGTCCTTGCGGCGTATAATAATTAATAAAATAGCTACACCGCCAGCTCCGCCTTCACCGGGAATAATAGTAACACCAAAATTAGAAAGACGTAATGTGTCGGCAATTTTATCGGTAGCGTGTTTGGATATAATATTCAGCTGAACAAATCCCAAAGCAACTTTTTCTTCAAAAGCTATTCCAAGGATGTTTCCTATTGCAAAACCTGTTGCATAACCAAAAAGATTAATGGTTTGATCCATATGCTGAACAATAAAGCGCATTGCAAAAATCCAAATTAAAACTTCAACAAATCCAGCAGCAGCTGCTAAATACTTTTTCCCTTGATTAACTAAAATAATACGAAATGTTCCAACCGTAACGTCACATATACGCATTAACATTATTGCAAGAGCACCAAAAATTGCTGTTAGCATATTTCTCCTAAATATTTTTAAATCAATTCTAAATTTAATAAAATATATTTTATCTTTAAGGTTTAAATATAAAAAAATAATGTGAAAATGAGCGAATATTACAAAGAATTACTGATTGAGAGATTAAAACAAAAAGGTATTAAAGACGAACGTGTTTTAGCAGCTATGCAAAAGATTGATAGAAAAGAATTTTGCATGGATGCGATGAAAAGTCACGCTTATGAAGATTCCGCTTTGCCTATTGGATGCGGTCAAACTATTTCGCAGCCCTATACAGTTGCTTTTATGACGGAAGCTTTAAATTTAAAAAAGGGTGATAAAGTTTTGGAAATTGGAACAGGTTCCGGATATCAAGCTGCAATATTACATGAACTTGGAATGCGTGTGTTTACAATTGAAAGACAACGCGACCTATACAACGATGTTGTTAAACTGTTTGACAAATTGGAATTAAGAATTGCCGCACGATGTGGAGATGGAAGTATAGGCTGGACTGAATATGCACCTTATGACGGAATTATTGTTACAGCAGGCGCACCAAATATTACAAAATCGCTGGCTAAACAATTAAATATTGGCGGTAAATTGGTTATTCCTGTTGGCGATAAAGATAACCAAACAATGCATATTATAACAAAAGTTGATGATAAGGAATTTAAGTTGAAAAAAGTACCCAATTTTAAATTTGTTCCTCTAATAGGATTAGACGGATGGGACGAAAAGTAATTGTTGTTGTTGGGGCAACATGTTCCGGTAAAACAGCCTTAGGGTTAAAGTTAGCTGAATTATTAAATACTGAAATAATTTCGGCCGACAGCAGGCAAATTTATAAATATTTGAACATTGGAACCGCAAAACCAAATACAGACGAACTTGACAAAATAAAACATCATTTTATTGATTATTTAGAACCTGAAGAAGAATATAATGTAAGCAGATACGAAAAAGAAGCATTAAAGATTCTTGATAATCTAAATGTGTCAAATAAAATTCCAATTATTGTTGGCGGTTCAGGTTTATATATTAGGGCAGTTGTTGACGGTATTTTTGATAATGTTGAAACTGATGAAGTTTTACGCGCTAGATTAAAAAATACAATTGATACTTATGGTGTTGGACAATTATTAGAACAGCTTAAACTTGTGGATCCGGAAAGTGCTGCTAAAATGCTGCCTCAAAACTGGAAAAGAATTATAAGAGCTTTGGAAGTGTTTTATTTAACAGGTAAAACAATTACCGAATGGCAAAAGGAATATAAAAGAAATATTGATTTGGAATTTGAAATTTATGGGTTAAGCTGGAACAGGGATGTTTTGTATAAAATGATTGAAAATCGTGTTGACGACATGATTAATATGGGACTTGTGGAAGAAGTAAAAAAATTGCTTAAAAAAGGATATTCAAAGGACTTAAATTCGCTAAATACAGTTGGATATAAGGAAATTTTTGAGTATTTAGACAATGTTATTTCGTTGGAAAAAGCAGTTGAACTTATTAAACGAAACACGCGACATTATGCAAAAAGACAGTTAACTTGGTTTAACGCCGATAAAAGGATTAAATGGGTTAACGTTAACGGAATTAATGACATTTTTAGATTGGCGGAAAAAATAATTATGAATTATGAATTATGAATTATGAATTATGAATTATGAATTATGAATTATGAATTATGAATTATGAATTATGAATTATGAATTATGAATTATGAATTATGAATTATGAATTATGAATTATGAATTATGAATTATGAATTATGAATTATTTTTATTGTTAATTAAGAATTTAGAATTAAAAATTAAGAATTATATTTATTGGAGATATATATGTTTGAAGAAAAATTAAAAACATTAAACGGATTTGCAGAAAGGATAGAGAATTTACGAGGTTATCTTTAACTTACCTCATAAGGAACTGCAAATAACCGAATTAAAGAATAAAACAGAACTACCCGGATTTTGGAACGACCAAAAAGGTGCTCAAAAAATTTTACAGGATATAAAAGGCCTGGAAACTTGGGTAAATATGTGGAATGACTTAGATCAAAAAGTTAAAGATATAAGTGAATTTATTGAATTGGCGGAATCCGAACAGGATAATACATTGGAAAATGATATTATAAATGAATTAACCGCGTTAGAAAAAATGGTTGATGATTTGGAATTTAAGAATATGTTAAACGGTAAAGATGATAATAAAAACTGCATTCTTACAATTCACTCGGGTGCCGGTGGAACTGAAGCACAGGATTGGGCTGAAATGCTAATGCGAATGTATATTAGATGGGGTGAACAAAACCGGTTTAATATGGTTTTGCTTGATGTTTTAGATGGAGACGGTGCCGGAATTAAAAGTGCAACATTTGAGGTAAGCGGTGAATTTGCTTATGGTTATTTAAAAGCCGAAAACGGTGTACATAGATTGGTTAGAATTTCGCCGTTTGATTCAAATAAAAGAAGACACACTTCATTTGCTTCTGTATTTGTAATTCCCGAAATTGATGATACAATAGAAATTAATATAGATATGGGTGATGTTAGAGTTGATACATATAGGTCGGGCGGAAAAGGGGGCCAAAACGTAAATAAAGTTGAAACAGCAGTACGCCTTACACACCTTCCGTCGGGAGTTGTTGCGGCATGCCAAAGTGAAAGATCACAAAATCAAAATAAAGTTAATGCGTTAAAACTATTAAAATCTAAATTGTACCAAATAGAAGTAGAAAAACAGGCTGCCGAACAGGATGAAGTTGAAAAAGGAAAAATGAAAATTGAATGGGGCAGCCAAATTAGATCGTATGTTTTTCATCCTTATAATATGGTAAAAGACCATAGAACTGATGCTGAAACCTCAAATACACAGGCTGTAATGGATGGAGATATTAATATGTTTATTAAATCATTTTTAATGAAATTTTCGCAAAATTGAGGTAGTTATGATGAAAGTGTTTAAAAAAGGTGCTATCATCGCAAATGAAGGAGACAATGATTACGATTTATATGTTGTTATGGAAGGAACTGTTGGAATTTACAAGGGGAATGTATTAATAAAAGAATTTAACAAAAAAGGTACAATTGTTGGTGAAATGAGTGTAATACTTAAACTGCCCCGAACCGCAACAATAAGAGCGGTTACTGATATAACATTACTTGTACTAAATGCGGATTTGGATCAGTTAATGCAAAATAATCCTGATATAATAAAAAAGATTATTAAAAATCTTGCTGAAAGACTGCGTGATATTACGGACGATTATTATCATCTGGCAGAAAAAATATATATTGATGAAATGAAATAAAAGAGGCTGTTATGAAATTTTTTACGGAATATATGTGGTTCAATACAACAAAAAAGAGGGACTATATAAATATTACCCGCGATGTTGAAAAAGTACTGCAAAAAAGCGGCATTAAAGAAGGAATGATTTTAGTTTCGGCAATGCATATTACGGCAGGTGTATATATTAATGACGCAGAATATGGACTAATACAGGATATTGATGAATGGCTGGAAAAACTTGCTCCGTTTAACCCAAATTATAATCATCACAATACAGGTGAAACTAACGGAGACGCACATTTAAAAAGTATGCTTGTACATCACGAAGTTATTGTTCCTGTTACAGACGGGCAGCTTGATTTTGGTCCTTGGCAGCAAATATATTATGCCGAGTTTGACGGTAAACGCCGTAAAAAATTAATAATAAAAGCAATGGGTGAATAACATGAAAAAATTATATTCTGCTATTTGTCTGATAGTTTTTTTATTGTCTGTCAATTTTTTATTAATCAAAAATGATGATAATAAAATGACTATTGATGATGGTAATTGGTTTTTCTTAAAAACTGATGACCTGCAAGAGGGAGAACACCATCTAAAACATGGTGAAATTTTTGGAAAATATGTTGAAGGTTATAATAAATATATTTTATCAGCAATTGATGAAGTTCAAAAAACAGCATTGGATGGGGGCGGATATTTTATTGGAATAAAAGCTGTACCTACCGAATCGCCAATAGGATATGATTTGAAATTATTAGGGAAAAAGTTAATATCAGCACCTCGTACAACAAGTTATTGCAGCGGGGCTTCGTACACTGTTTTTGTTGAATCGTTAAATTTGATGTATAGCTGCAAAAATAAAACCATGCCCGAAGAAAATTACGAAGCAATGCGTATGCAGGAACCGGATGGAAGTAGAAGAGAAGATAATGTTAAGTTTTGGGGTAAATGGAACGCAGATGGATTTGGAACACAGTTTGCTTTGGTTCAATATTCCAAAATAGGAAAAAAAATATCTCCGCAAAATGCACGTCCGGGTGATTTTGTAAATATATCATGGAAAAGCGGGTTAGGCCATTCTGTAGTTTTTTTAGGATGGAATATTGATGAAAAAAACGATACAAATCTTGTTTATTTCAGCAGTCAACCAGTTACTAACGGATTTGGTGATGTTAGTGTAAATGTTAACAGAATAAAAGAAGTATTGTTTGTACGTTTAAGCGAACCTGATGGAATTTTTGTAAATAAGTTTGAAGAAAATATTGATTATAAAGTAAAAGGCGACATTATAAAATTTAATTGATACGGTATAAAATATTATGAAAAAAAAATTGTTGATATTATTATGTTTAGTTTCGATAAATATATTTGGTCAAACGGAATTAACTGACAGTAATAAAATAGCCGGATTTAGGGCTTCAAGGATATTGCAAAGTTATCCAAATAATCAATTTCCTGTACCAAATTATTGGGCTAATGCAGGACATTTTATTTCGGGCAAGTTTACCGGTACAGCTCCGGCCTCAATCTGGATAGTAAGTCTTTATATGGATAATGGTGAAACTCAGTTAAATTTTTCAAATCCAGGGGGTAATTATCCTTATATTAGCTTTATTAGCGGCGACCAAAATGAAGTATATCTAAATAGATTTGATCAAGAGGGAATTAAAGTTTGGCTTCAGGTTGAACCGGGAGCCGCAAGTGTTGATACCTTGATACATATTGTTTTAAATAAATATAAACATCATCCTTGTGTTGTAGGTTTTGGGGTTGATGTTGAATGGTTTAATGCTCAATCCAGTTCGGGCGGCAGAAAAGTGACTGATGTTGAAGCAAAAAGATGGGAACTTAAAGTTAAATCGATTAATCCTGATTATACATTATTTTTAAAACATTACGGACAAGCTTGGATGCCCCCAGCTTACCGCGGAAATATTTTATTTGTTGATGACAGTCAGGATTTTGTTTCATTAAATTCGATGATTAGTGAATTTAAAGCGTGGGGCAATAAATTTAAACCTAATAAAGTAGCTTTTCAATTTGGATATCCTATCGACAGGGATTGGTGGTCGGTATTAAATGATCCTATAAAAACAATCGGAAATTCCTTATTTACGGGAGTATCTAATTGTTATGGAATATTTTGGGTGGATTTTACTATTGAAGAAGTATTCCCTCTATCGGATGTTGAAGAGAATAACATGGTGTTTAATGATTTTGAATTGTATCAAAATTACCCTAATCCTTTTAATCCTTCAACTACTATTAAATTTAATATACCTAATGATGGATATGTAAAAGGAGTTGTATATAATATTCAAGGGGAAGAAATAGCAGTGATTATGGATGATTTCCTAAATAAAGGAAAACACGAAATTAAATTTTTTGGAAGTAGTTTATCATCGGGCATATATATTGTTAATATATCTTATTTCAGCAATAACAAACACTTTAATAAGAGTGAAAAAATTATGCTGTTAAAATAAACTTTGAGGTAAAAATTGAAATATATTTATTCCTTTTTAATTTGGCTGTCAGTTTGTACAATTATATATCCTCAATCGGGTTATACAAGATTTGAAAGGTTATCGGTTGATAACGGACTATCACAAAATTCCGTTACTTGCATATTACAGGATAATAAAGGATTGATGTGGTTTGGTACAAATGACGGATTAAATAAATATGACGGTTATTCGTTTACCATCTACAGAAAGGAGTATGATAATTCAAACTCAATTGGCAGCAACAACATAACAGATGTTATAGAAGATAATACCGATAGGTTATGGATTGGAACTCAGGCAGGGTTATACATTTTTGATAGAAAAAACAATAAATTTGAAAATTTTAAATTGCCCCAAACAGACAATAACGATAATATAATTAAAAAGTTGTTATACGATTCGAATGGTTTTTTGTGGGCGGCTACAAGAAGCGGAATTATTTATAAAATAAATATTACCTCAAGAAAAATTGAAAGATTTTTTACGGTCGATGAATTTGGCAAATTGGTTGTTGATAATGAAATTTATACATTAGCCGAAATAGATAATAATATTTGGGTGGGTTCAACAAAAACAGGTATAAATATAATTTATCCCGATAAAAAGAAAATAGCAGGTCACAAAGTTTATGATTCAATAACAAAGAAAAAGCTAAATGATTTTGCGGTTACTTCTATTTTTAGAACATTAAATAACGAAGTATGTTTTAACGAAATAACAAACACTCCGGTAATTGTAGGTGCAAATAGATCTGAAGGAAAACAACTAATTTCGAAAGAAAATGTTGGTAAAATATTAGGGTATACAAGAAGTTTGGCTCAAGTTAAAAAGGAGGAACTTTGGTTTGGTTCGGATGCAAGCGGCTTGGCCAATTATAATTATAAAACAAACAAAATGTTATTATATAATTCGGAAAATTCTAATATCCCTCATCTAACTAATTTCTCTAGATTTTATTGTGACCGCAATGGCATTTTATGGATTGGTACTAATGGAAACGGAATTTTTTATTTGTCACCCGGGGCAAAAAGTTTCCATACAATTTTAAAAAAAAATGAAGATAAAAACGGTTTAAGTTTCTCCAGCATTCGTTCAATTTATTCTTTAGATAATGACGGGGTTTTTATTGGAGGTTATGGCGGGTTAAATTATTTGGATAAAAAACAATTTAATATTTCGGTTCTTAAAACCCCAAGCACATATGCGGTTATTAAAACTTCGCCATCATCGGTTCTACCATCCGATTTAGTTTATACCATGATAAAAGATTTTACTGAGCCGCAAAAATATATATGGATTGGTTCGGAAGGACAGGGATTATTTAAATTTGATGTAGAAAAGAAGTTATTTTACACAATTAAATTACCATTTGAAAATTCAATTGAAGCTATTACATTTTCTCAAATTTACGCTTTATTATATGATAAGGAAGGAAGATTATGGATGGGAACAGTTTCGGGTGCAATGAGAATAAGCAAGGATTTATTGCATGTGGAACTGTTTAAATATGATAGGAACAATCCATCAAGTATTCAACTTGGAAGTATAAAAACTTTATTTATGGATAAAGAGGGCAAAATATGGATTGGTTCCGATTTAGGCGGATTTTCGTATTATGACGAGAAAACAAACGGATTTGTTAAATATGTTAATAATCCGCAAAACATAAATTCTTTAAGTAATAATCAAATTAATTCAATATACGAAGATAAAGCTGGGAATTTTTGGATAGCAACATGGGGCGGGGGACTTAATCTTTTTAATAGAAAAACGCAAAAATTTAAGATTTTCACGTCAAAAAACGGACTGCCAAATGATATAGTATATGGCATTTTGGAAGATGATGACAATAATTTATGGCTTAGTACTAACATTGGTCTATCAAAATTTAATTATAAAAACAATACTTTTATTAATTTTGATCAATCCGATGGTTTACAAGGGAATGAATTTAATAGAAACGCACACTTTAAATCACCCGATGGTACTTTATTTTTTGGGGGCATAAGCGGACTAACTTTTTTTAAGCCTAATCAAATTAAAATAAATACAAAAATTCCAAATATTGTATTAACATCTTTTAAAATATTTAACAAACCTGTTATTAATAAAAAAGACGTTGCTTTTATGGACGAGTTTGTTTTATATCCAGGAGATAATGTTTTCTCTTTTGAATTTGCAGCACTAAATTATTACCATTCTTTAAAAAATAAATATTCGTATAAATTAGTTGGTTTTAATGACGATTGGATATATTTGCACGACAAACGCGATGTAACCTTTACTAATTTAGCATCCGGCACATATTATCTTAAGATTATTGGCTCTAATGATGATGGAATTTGGAATAAAAAAGGATTAACCATAAAAATAGTAGTAGTTCCGCCATTTTATAAAACGTGGTGGTTTATTATTATGATGACCTTAACTATTACGGGATTAATAATTGGATTTATACATGCAAAAACTCAAAATACAAAAAAACAAAGGGAAAATTTAGAAAAGCTTGTAATACAAAAAACAAGCCAAATTACAGAATCCAATAAATTATTAGTTGATGAAATTGAAAATAAAAAGATTGTTTTAAATGAACTTGAAAAAGCTAAAATTGAAGCGGAAAAAGCAAATTTGGCTAAAAGTTTGTTTTTAGCAAATATGACTCACGAAATAAAAACCCCAATGAATTCGGTGCTTGGTTTTGCAGAGTTATTAAATGGAGAAATAACAGAACCAAAATACAAAAGTTATATCCAATCGATTATCTCAAGCGGAAAAATGCTGCTTACTTTAATTAACGATATTCTTGATTTGTCAAAAATTGAATCGGGTACATTAAAACTTAATTATGAATCAACAAAAATTAAAGATGCTGTTTACGAAATAAGTGAGCTTTTTATTGAGCAGGTAAATGAAAAAAAAATGGAAATGATTGTTGACATTGATCCTTCACTTCCATTAATAATTAAAATTGATGAAGTTAGATTACGCCAAATATTAGTAAATTTAATTGGCAACGCAGTTAAATTTACCACAAAAGGATCAATTAAAGTTACATTTAAGCTGCAAAATATTAACGTTAATAAACAAACAGTTGATTTATTTGTAAGTGTAGCTGATACAGGTATTGGAATTTCAGGTGAATTAAAAAATAAAATATTTGAATCCTTTTTTCAGTTAGACAGTAATACAGAAAGGAAATACGGCGGAACCGGTTTGGGACTTTCAATTACAAAGCGGCTGGTTGAAATGATGAACGGCAGTTTAAATGTAGAAAGTAAAGTTAATGAGGGATCGATATTTTCGTTTTTAATACCTAATGTTAGTTATTTAAAAGATGATTTGAATAACGGAACAGAAAAAAATAAACCAATTAACGACTCAGTTGTATTTAATCAACAGTTAGTGTTAGTTGTTGATGATGCGGAAATTAACAGAAAACTTTTACGGGCTTATTTGAGCAATGTTAATTGTATTATTTTGGAAGCAAAAGATGGTGAGGAAGCTATAAAACTTGCCCTTGAAAAAAATCCGGATCTGATTTTAATGGATTTAAAAATGCCCAAAATTGACGGGGTTGAAGCCTGTAAGATTATAAAAAGTGAAGAAAAAACAAGATGGATTCCTATTATTGCTTTATCCGCCATTGTTGCTGATAATTTGCAGTTTGGTTTGGAAGCCGGTTTTAGCAGTTTTTTAAAAAAACCGGTCAGTAAAAGTGAATTAATAAAAGAATTAATGAAATACTTAAAATATAGTTACACTGATATTGCTGATAATGACGAAAATAAAAGCACCAAATTAAATTCATGGGATTATATAGATATTTCCAAACATCCAAATAAAAACTTTTTAGAACTTTTATTAAATTTAAAAACAAAACATCTTCCTCGTATTACAACATTAAAAAACACCTTTGTAATTACGCATATTGAAGAATTTGCACAAGAAATTATTTCCCTGGGCGAAAAAAATGATCTTATTTTATTTACAAGCTGGGGGAATAATTTATTAAAGGCTGCGGAAAGTATTGATATGGAACAGATAATTAATCTTCTTAATTCGTTTAATATGCTTGTTGATGGTTTCGAAAAAAAGATAAAAAGGCATTTAAGTAAAAACTAAACCTTGTTAATACATGCATCAATAATTCCGGGAATTTCTTCTAATTCCGCAATTACTTTTGCAAGCCGCAAATCGACAACACTTTTTGGCATCGAATTTAATAAAGCTGTTGCAGGATTTTGGGCAATTACAAATCCGCCCGCAGCGTTTACATACCCGCAGCCTATTGTACCATCATGTCCCATACCTGTTAAAACAACCCCAATAGTTTTTTTTCCAAAATTTTCGGCAGTACTTTTAAATAACGGATCTGCCGATGGTCGAACAAAATTTTCGGGAGGTGCATCCGATAATACAATAGTTTTTGTTGACGGATGAATAATCATGTGTCTATCGCCGGGAGCCAAATAAATTTCACCCGGTTTAATTGCATAACCTTCTTTCCCTAAAACCACCTTCATTTTTGTTTCGGTCTGTAATCTTTCGGTAAATGATTCAAGCATCCAAATTGGGGCATGTAAAACAACAAAAAAGGCTGCTTTTGTTGTAGGTTTTACCAGTGAAAAAAACTTTAATAAAGCTGGTGGTCCTCCTGTACTTGCGGCAACACATATTCCAAAATAAGGAAGACTTTTTTTTGATATGTTAATTTTTTCTGTTTCTTTATCAATAAATGAGGTGCTGTTCTTTAAAACCGCGTTTTCTATCTTAATCAAAACATCATTTGCGTTATACGGTTTGGAAATATAATCATCGGCTCCGGCTGCCATTGCTTTATTTTGAGCTTCACGCGAAGACAAAGCGGTAATCATTATAATAATAGGCTGCGGCTGTATAGATTTTCGAATATACTGAATTAATTCGATACCATCCATTTCGGGCATCATCCAGTCAGTTAAAATAACATCAAATTTTTCTTTTTTTAATACCTCTATTGCCTGATTGCCATTATCGCAACAAACAACATTAGTTGAATTTGTTCTTTTTACAATTCTACGTAATAAGGTTCTGCTTGAAGGATTATCTTCAACAATGAGTATATTCATACGCCTTGGAAATTTTTTTTAGTTTGTTTTTAAACTTAACAAAAGTTTTTAAAAAATACAAAAAAAGCTAATGAGTAATTAAAATGATTTTGTTGATTTTAAGATGGATAACTAAATTAGCAGCGTTTTATCTAAAATTAAACTAGTTATGTTGATGTAAATTATATAATATTTCTAATTTCCGAGTACCATTTAGGATAATAATGTAATAGCAAAATAGAAATGTCACCGTTTCAGCAAAATAGAAATGTCATTAATGAACAGAATTCATTTTTTTTTTTTTTTATAAATAGGGGTAACGAAGGAGGACGTAGTCCGACTGAAGTTACCCCTATTTATTGCCCCTTTTGCTGTGCTTAGGCTTAAACATGTTCTTATTTAGCGTTCGCCATGGATGTTCTGATTTTGGCTTTCTAACAGTTTTATGGATTGATTTGGGTTTTGAGTTAAGTATTTTATAGGACAGTTCTTTATCGTTGTAATATATATGCAAACTATCATCAAGCCACTTACTTATCTGAACTTCTTTTCTCGGCATTGGTAAAGGTGCTTCACCTGTTAACAATTGTATATAAACCCCATTTAGTGTGATCGTATAATCGTTTCTTACCTGACGAGTTGTTTTATAACAAAAAATATTTCTTAAATCAACTGCTCCTACAAGATAATGTGAATTCGGAGCTTCTGTTTTTAACGCAAATTTTTCGTTGTATTCATCAATAAATTCATCGATTAGGTACTTATTTGCCTCACCAATATTCGATATCCCTTTTTCCCGTAACGCCTTTACTAATCGGTCTTGAAGTGTTCTATTGCCTCGTTCTACTCTTCCTTTGGCTTGTGGTGAGTGTGCGAAAATTGATTGGCACCCTAATTCTTTCATTGCTCTGCTAAAATCAGTTAATGTATCCTCGCCAGCATAAACACTGCCAAAATCAGTATATATGCTTCTTGGGACGCCATAAAGCCTCACATAATCTAACATTACCTGCATTGCATCTGCACTATTTTCGCTTACGGCAAATTGTATATAAACTCTGTTTGTTGCATCATCTATTGCTTGGAATAAACAACAATTTGCTCCACGTCCCTCAAACCAATCATGGATGCTTCCGTCAAATTGTAGTAGTTCGCCAAAGCATGTCCGTCTTTCCCGCTTTTTCCTATGTGGGCGTTTCTTTCGCATTGATGTTGTGATTGCGTTTTCCCTCATCCACAATCTTAATGTTTCATGGCTTATATCCAGATTGTAATTTTTTAATAGTTTCTCACTAAACAAGGTGGGTCCATAATCACAATATTCACTTCGATAGATACTTATTGTTTTTTCTTTTGTCTTTTGCGTGTAACCATGGTTAGATTTTTTCCCCTTCAACCCATGGATTATCGATATCGCCCCTTCCTTTTTATTCTTTTTCTTTAATCGAAATATTTGACGTTTACTTAAATTTAGTAATTTACAACATTCTTCAATTGTTATTTGTCCTTTACTGAGTTGTTCAATTGTGTTAATTTTATATAATTCTTCAACATTTAATTTTATTTCTTTTTGCATTTTCAGACCTGTTCTTTTTGATCTGAAATTTATTGCTTTGTCCTATGTTTTTCTCGCTATTTTACCTTTTTAGTGACATTTCTACTTTGTCGAATAGTGACATTTCTATTTTGCTATTACACCATTTAGGATAATAACAATTTAATGTTTGCTTTTAAATATTTTATATTTATTTTAAAATAACGGCAATAAAAAATAATTATAAAATAATTTTTTATGAAAAACAAAGGAGAAATATTTATGAGAATTGTTAAATTATTGGGTGTTTTAGTCCTGTTTTTTTTTGGATACCAATGTCTTGTTATCGCAGAGTGCTAGTTTTTTAGATTATAACGGAATTCCGATAGTTGCTAATTTATGGGGCAGCGCAAATTATTTATACGACAAACATAATTTTGCGGATTTGACCGTTGCAGGAGTTAATGCAGTAGTTTGTAGTGATTTGATACCGGATGCTTATAGTGCTTTAACAGAGAATTCAAATCTTAAAGTCATACCTTATCAAGTATTTGCAACTATAAGTAGAAAAGGAATTGCATATTATTCCGAAAGGGCTTATTCAGAATGGGAAGCTGAGGGTAACGATAATTATGGAATTAATCTTGATTGCAGCGAAGGTGTTTTATCTGAAGATGGACATTCAATTAGGAATAGGACTGCAGTTAGTGATACCATAATAAAAGGTCCCAGATATTATCAATTGTATAATTCCCTATTTAATAATACAAGTATTTTTACATATTTTGCCGATTTTAGATTAAAAATTGTTCATCATGCGCAACCGCCGCAAAACGGTACTGTTGGAAATAATGATGTTGTATGTGTAATTTTGGCTTCAACGGAATATACAGATAAACGGAGTATTTTACATTATAAAATAATGCATGAGATAACTTTAAAGGTCTCCGATTTTACTAATGGTTATAATAATTGGCAGACTTTTCAGGTTAAATATAACAATACTAAAAACTTGGTTCCTTCTAGTTTTCTTGAAACAAGATATAAATTTAATCCGCAAACAGGGATGGATATTTGGCAGGTTATTCCAAACGTGCAATTTAAAGTAATATGGATGGGCCTCAGTTACTTAGATTTATATGTAGACAAAGTTACAGTATATGATGAGGAAGGGGGAAAGCTTAAATCAGGTGCTGCCGAAACAATAGAGAAATTGAATCAAGAACAAAATAATGAATTTGATGATTTTGATAATACCGATGATATAATAGCATGGGCACCAATTGACGAACCAAATTTTATTGATAATTTAGAGTGTGTAAAACTTTTAGATGATTATTTATATAACCATAGTAATTTTGAGCAAAGATTATTTACAGCTATAGCAGGATGCTGGAAAGGTTCAGTTAAAGAAACACCCACAGACACAATTTATAAAGTTGATGAATATTATAAAAGGGCAAATTATCATGGTGGCAAGATTAATAATTATATATATAATTATCCTTATGAAGGCAACACATTACAATCATGGAAAGCTAATATTAGAGATATGTTGGATCATCATTTAAGTAAAATAAATAAACAAGATCCTAATTTTATGTGCAGCGTACAAACCGGCAAGTGGATTGTTAATGCTGAACATGATGAATTAAATGTTATTCCAACCAGAGAACAATTTTTATATAATATTAATGTTGATTTATTGTATGGTGCAAAAGGTATTGAATTAAATCAATATTATTACTTTTATAAAGATAATGATCCATCAAATACTGATACTACAACAAGAAACTCTTTGGTATGTGTTCATTCCGACTCGCATAATAATAGTGCAGATCAGACATATTTTACTCCATTATGGCATGTTTTAGCGGATGAGATAAGTCCAAGATTAAAATCTGATTATGGTATATTATTAAAAAATTTGAACCAATCGGAGCAAAAATATTTACGGAATGTAGATACATTTAAAACGATTGGTGATATAACGTTTTCTAAGTCGGGCACTTCTGAATATGATTGCGGAGTATTTACAAAACCCAACTTTGATGATAAAAAGTATTTTATGATTGTTTCGCGTTTTTATAATGCTCCTCCCTTACCGGAAAATCCGCATTATGTTGAATATACAATTACGAATTTATCTGATGTAAATTATACTATTAAAGAATTTTATGAAAAAGAATCATCTTTTTTAACAAAATCAGGAAATACTATTACTTTTAATACAGAAATGTTGCCGGGTGAAGCACGATTGTACGAATTGATGCCGTTATTAAAGTATGGCGGCATATTACCTTGTGATGATACTGTTAAAACTTCACGCGAATTAATAGGTGATTTGGAAATTGGGGCTAATAAAAAACTTTATATAAAAAATGCGACCTATACCGTTAAAGATACAATTTTAATAAAAACGGGCGGTGCCATATTAAGAAAAAATAATGGAAATATAATGTTTGCCGGCACTGGTAAAATAATTAATGAATCGTGGACCAATTCGTTGTTTTATACTGTTGAAGGTGAAAATCCTAAATTAATATGGGGTTATCAACCCGGACCCAAAACTTACAACATATACAAATATCAATGGGGCGTCTGGACAAATATTGGTACAGTATCAACTTTGGCAGGAGAAAATGCACATAAGCAGTTTTTTGTAGATACAGAGGAAATTATTTATGGTGGAACGTCTACAAAAAGATATAAAGTAGTACAAGGTACAACGTCAACCAATGAAATTAATATACCAATTTTACCAAAATTTAACGAAGAAGATAATGCGAATTCATTAATAAAAGAATTTAGAATAAATCAAAATTATCCAAATCCCTTTAACGGGACAACACAAATAAAATATATAATTCCCCAAAATGGAAAAGTTTCAATAATGTTATACGACATACTTGGTAAAGAAGTTAAAAATATTTATGACGGTATGCAAGAGCAAGGTGAATATGATATAAAACTTGATTGTGATGATTTGGCAAGCGGTATATATATATACCGTATTGAATATAAAGACCAAGTATTAAGCAAAAAATTATTATTAATGAAATAATGTAAGCCAAGTATAATTGGATTAAAAAAATGAAAAAAATAAAATTAATTATTTTCGTGTGGTTATATATTATCACAATTCCAATAATTATAAAAAGTGAAGTTAGATATGTAAGCAAAACAGCGGGGCTTAATTCTGCCCCGCCCTACACATCGTGGATTACTGCCTGCGACAGCCTACAAAAATGTTTTGATTATTGTTTAAGTGGTGATACAGTATATGTTGATAGGGGAATATATAGAGAAACGGTATATATTTATAATAAGGACTTAACAATAATTGGATTGGATACAGATGAATGCATATTGGATGGTACCGGAATTGAAGGTAAAAAAAACAAATATATATTATGTTATTTGGAGAAATCAAATATTAAAATTAGTAATATTATGTTTAAAAAGAACGAACCCGATCTATTACATTATTATTATGCAATATTTTATTTAAATAGTAAATGTACAATTAATACAAGTATAATTGATTCAACTCGTTGTAGCTTAAGAATTGATAAAGGTGGTAGTGCTAATAACGTAATTATTAAAAATACTTACGAAGGGATAATTTTAAGTCCTTATGATGATACGAGCACTTTTGTTATAAACAATAATATTATACATACATTATCAAAAGATAGCTACCCGCAGGGTGTTTTTAGCAGTCAGTGGGGAGGAATAATAACAATATCTAATAATATAATACTTGCGGACCCAGACCCAAATAATTATTACGGTTTAGAATTATGCTCAAATAGAAAAGTTGTTATTAGTAATAATTTAATTTATGGCTTTGGTAATAATATTTATATTTATACTACGGCAAATAATTTAGGTGATACAACATTTGTTTTAAATAACACATTAGTAAATAGTATTTCTTCATCAATAATGACCTCAAATTTTGTAGAAAATCCTAAAAAATATGTTATTAAAAATAATATATTGGCGCATAACGGAAGGGGAATAGCGGCATATTTTAATACCGAAGAAACGGACTATAATATGTTTTACAATACTACGGGGGATAATTATACAAATATAAATGTTGGTTTACATGATAAAATAGCCGACCCAATGTTTGTAAAAGATACTGTAGCGGATTTGGGAAGTGATTATGATTATAAACTTCAAAAGTTTTCGCCGGCTATTGACGCGGGCGACCCAAACATATTGGATTTAGACGGTTCCAGAAGCGATATGGGTATGTATGGAGGTCCATTGGGGGCAAAATATGTTTACAATGATTTGGCTCCAAAACCATTGAAAAATCTAAAAGCTGTATATGAACAAACCTCAAGCCGGGTAAAATTAACATGGACCAAAAGTACAGCGGCGGACTTTGCAATGTATTATGTTTATAAAGACACAACATCAAATTTTATAATTGACAGTACAAAACGAATTGGGACTTTAGAGGATACTTTATTTTATGATATATTAAATAAAGGAACCCAAAAAGTATATTATAAAGTTACGGCAATTGACAGTACCGGAAATGAAAGCAGACCGGGAACGGAAGTAAATGTAACAATTACTGAAAATGAAGAAGCCGTGATAACGGAAAATTATGATTACGAATTATACCAAAATTACCCAAACCCGTTTAACCCCAGCACTACAATAAGTTACAGTTTAAAAGACCCGGGCGAAGTACGAATTAAATTATATACAATAACCGGAGAATTAATTAAAACACTAATTGAAGGAAATAAAAGTAAAGGGTGCAACGAAACAAAAATAGATATGAGCGGATATACAAGCGGAATATATTTATATAGATTAGAAGTAACCGGTGCAGGAAAAATACCTAAATTTAACGATTTGAAGAAAATGGTGCTGATAAAATAAAAAAAGGGGCTTAAAAAGCCCCTTTCCAAAATAAATAATAATCTTTTATGCCATTAAAGCGGCAATAGCCGATGTGTTAACAATATCATCAACACTGCAGCCGCGTGAAAGATCGAACAAAGGTTTTTTAAGACCTTGAACAACAGGGCCAACTGCTTCGGCACCGCCAAAACGCTGGGCTATTTTATAACCGATATTTCCGGCTTGCAAATCAGGGAAAATTAAAACATTTGCATGTCCGGCAACTGTACTGCCCGGAGCTTTTTTCTTGCCAATAGCGTCAACAACAGCAGCATCAAACTGTAATTCGCCGTCAATATTTAAGTCCGGTCTTCTTTCTTTAGCAATGCGTGTAGCTTCAATAACTTTATCAGCTAATTCGTGTTGAGCACTTCCTTTTGTTGAAAACGATAACATTGCAACGTAAGGTTCGTCTCCGGTTAAAATTTTATGGTTGTCTGCGGTGTTTATTGCAATGTCGGCCAATTGGTTAGCGTCGGGACAAGGAACGACAGCGCAATCGCCAAAACTGATTACTTTTTCGGGGAATACCATCAAAAAGAAACTTGATACGGTGGAAGTACCTGCAGGCATTCCAACACATTGAAGAGCTGCGCGTAATACGTCAGCTGTTGGTGATGCTGAACCGGAAACAAAACCATCGGCCATATTTTCTTTAACAAGCATAGCACCAAAAAATAATTCGTTTTTTAATGTTTCGTGAGCTTTTTCAATTGTCATTCCTTTGTGTTTGCGTAGGTTATAATAAATATTTGCAAAGTCGCTTAATTTATCCGATTTAACCGGATCAATTATTCTAACACCTTGTAAGTTAACACCTAAATTATTTGCATCGGTACGTATTTTCTCTTCGGAACCAAGTATAATTACATTACATATTTTTTCTTTAACTAACTTTTCAGCAGCTTTTAATACTCGTTCATCCTGAGCTTCGGGTAAAACAATTGTTTTTTTCCTTTCAATTGCTTTAGCTTTAATCTGTTCAATCAATTCTAATTCAGCCATTTTTAAACCTTTTATTTTAAATTATACATTTAAATATAATAAATTAATAAATTATTTTTTGTAAATTCCTTGTTAAAATAATGATATTTTAGCGATAATAAAAAATATAATAAACTGCAAAGTTTGTAAATTTAATTAAAAACCAGGGTGCAATTTGAAAGACATAAACATAAAAAAAATATATAAATTTGTTTTAATCAGTCTTTGTGCTGCAATAGCTTTGTATGCGCTGGTTTTCTTTTTGGATATTTTTATTTTATTGTCCATTTCGGTATTAATTGCTTTAATCTTTAATCCGGTTGTTAACCGACTTGAGCAACTTGGTATAAAACGTACTTTTGCAGTTTTGATTGTGTTTTTTTCAGTCGGTGCGGCTATTTCTTTGGCAATGTCGTTTTTGCTGCCAAAATTAGTTAATCAAATGGAAACAATTTCCGATAATTTAAGCCAGGAAAAAATAACAGTAATGGCAAGTCAATTTGAAGATTATTTGCATCATTATATTCCATTTGTAAAAAATATTGACATTAATAAAAACATAACTGAGTTTTTAACAAAAATTGTTTATAGCGGCATTAATAATATAAGTGTAATTTTATCCAGTATATTTTCGGTAATAGCGTTAATAATAATAATACCATTTATGTCCTTTTTTATATTAAAAGATACAAAACAAATATTTAAAGGTTTGGTAAACATTATGCCAAACAGGTATTTTGAGATGTCGTATTGGGTACTTATAAAAACCGGAGTACAGCTTGGCCGTTTTGTAAGAGGCTGGATTTTGGATGCTGTTTTGGTTGGTTCAATGGTGGCAATAGCCTTATCAATTTTAGGAGTGCAAAATTCAATATCAATTGGGTTTGTAGCGGGAATAGGGCATCTTATTCCGTATTTTGGACCGTTAATTGGAGGAGTTCCCGCAATTATAATATCTTTAATACAATTTGGCGATTTTACAATGCTGCCAAGTATATTAATAGCTTTTTTATTGATTTATACGTTTGATAACGGTTTTGTGCAGCCTAATATATTTTCAAAATCTACAGATCTTCATCCCTTGTTTATTATAGTTTTAATTATAATGGGTAATCAGTTTTTGGGGGTAATAGGCATGTTATTGGCGGTTCCAATAGCAACCGTAGCCAAAACGGCAGCCTGGGAAATTTACCACGGATATAAAAATTATAAAATAATTAAGATAGAACAATACCTGTCATAATGGCGCATAAGTGCGACCTTAACGTTTGTTAACCCACGCATAATTGATGTATGACATAATGTCATATTAGTCCGCCTCCATCTAAAAAAGTTAATCTCTTATAATATAAATAGTTAGCAAAACTGATTGTTTGGTACAATTATTGTTTATGTATATACAATTGAATAAATATTAAAGGCTTTAGGCCCAAATAATGGAGAAATATAATGAGTAAAATAATTGGAATTGACTTAGGTACAACAAACTCGTGCGTTGCAGTAATGGAAGGCAACGAACCTGTTGTGATACCAAATAGTGAAGGCGGAAGAACTACCCCTTCAGTTGTAGCATTTACAAAATCGGGTGAAAGATTAGTTGGTCAACCTGCAAAAAGACAGGCTGTTACAAATCCAACAAATACAATTTTTTCTATAAAAAGATTTATGGGAAGAAGAATTGACGAAGTAAGACACGAAATAGCTGAAGTGCCTTATAAAGTAGTTGAAGGTGATAACAAAACTGCACGCGTTAATGTTGGTGATAGATTATATTCGCCACCGGAAATTAGTGCAATGATTTTACAAAAAATGAAAAAAACTGCTGAAGATCATTTAGGCACAACAATAACAGAAGCAGTTATTACTGTTCCCGCATATTTTAATGATGCCCAAAGACAAGCTACAAAAGATGCCGGCGAAATTGCAGGGTTATCGGTAAAACGTATAATAAATGAACCAACTGCAGCAGCTTTGGCTTATGGCTTAGACAAAAAAAACAAAGAAGAATTAGTTGCAGTTTATGATTTTGGCGGCGGTACTTTTGATATAAGTATTTTACAGCTTGGTGATGGTGTATTTGAAGTAAAATCAACAAACGGCGATACCCATCTTGGCGGTGACGATATAGATAAAAAATTAATTGACTTTTTAGCAGACGAATTTAAAAATCAGGAAAGCATTGATTTAAGAAATGACCCAATGGCTTTGCAAAGGTTAAAAGACGCAGCAGAAAAAGCAAAAATTGAACTTTCAAGTTCACTTCAAACAGATATTAATCTGCCGTTTATTACAGCAACACAAGATGGTCCAAAACACTTAAATATTTCGATGACACGTGCAAAATTTGAGCAGTTAGTTGATGATATTCTTGAAAGAAGTGTAACACCATGCGAAAAAGCTATTAAAGACGCAGGTGTTTCAGTATCGCAAATTGATGAAGTTATATTAGTGGGAGGTTCCACAAGAATTCCTAAAGTTCAGGAAATTGTTAAAAGATTATTCCAACGTGAACCACACAAAGGTGTAAATCCTGATGAAGTAGTTGCAGTTGGTGCTGCTATTCAGGGTGGAGTTTTAGCAGGTGATGTAAAAGACGTATTATTGTTGGATGTTACTCCATTATCGCTTGGTATTGAAACACTTGGCGGTGTAATGACTACATTAATTACAGCTAATACTACAATTCCTACAAAGAAAAGTGAAATATTCAGTACAGCATCGGATAATCAGCCATCTGTTGAAATTAATGTTATACAAGGTGAAAGACCAATGGCCGCCGATAACAGAACATTAGGCCGTTTCCATTTGGACGGAATTCCACCGGCACCACGCGGAGTACCGCAGATTGAAGTTATCTTTGATATTGATGCTAATGGTATTTTACATGTATTAGCTAAAGATAAAGCAACAAATAAAGAACAAAGTATTAGAATTACAGCTTCAAGCGGTTTAGCAAAAGACGAAATTGAAAAAATGAAAAACTCGGCAAAAGAACATGCTGCAGAAGATAAAAAGAAAAAAGAAGCAGTTGAAGTAAAAAATAATGCCGATACACTTTTATTCCAAACTAAAAAGCAGATGACGGAATTAAAAGATAAAATGTCGGCTGAACATTTTAACCGTATGGAAAATGAAGTTAAAAAATTGGAAGATGCTATTGCAACAAATAACAGCGATACAATTAAAGCAGCTACAGAAGATCTTACTAAGTTGTGGAATGAAATTTCACAGGAAGTTTATAAACAGCAGGGTGCTCCTAATCAGGGTGATCCGAATGCAGGTAATCCAAATGCAGGTAATCCTAATGAAGGCAATGCAGGTGGACAATCGACATCAGAGCCAAAAGCTGACAAAGATGTGCAAGATGCAGCTTACGAAGTTGTTGATGATAAATAAAAGCAATTATGAATTATTAATTATGAATTATTAATGATTGATGAACCCGCCGGAAAAACTCGGCGGGTTTGTTATTTTAAAGAGGGAAAAAAATACATATAAGGAGGTAGTGATGCAGAGCAATATAATGGACATGGAGCTTTGCCGAAGCTGGTAAGTTTTGGTTTGCGGTGTGGTTACAGGCGTGGAACATTGCTGATGTTCGGAAATAAAAAATCCGCAAATTAATGATTAAAATCGATGTCACCCGTTCCGGGTTTTGGTGTTATTTTTGTTGTTGGCGGGCTAAAATAATGCCATAGGGCAATGCCCCATTAAAACCAAATAATTGTTTGATAAAAAAACATAATAAATTATATTAAAGATTACAAAATAATAGTTAAAATATTGAACACAGATAACGCTGATTATGCAGATAATCACAGATCCAAAAATTAAAAATCAGCGAAAATCAGTTAAATCTGTGTAATCAGCGTTCTGATTATTTATAAAATCATTTTTTTGTTGTCAATTGTTTGTTTTTGTATAGATAAATGCAGTATCCCGCAATTATTATAATTATGGCAATCATTTAATCATGTAAATCATGGTTCAGACAATGGTTAAAACCCCAACAAGCCAAATTATGATGAAAAATTCAGCGTATCGAACCCTCTATGGAATAGAGGAATATTTGTAACCGCGCAAACCACCGCACCACCGGTTTTTAGCTGCAGCGCAGTAGCACACAACATAATCGGAAATTAAAAGTATATATCCAACCAAATATTTGTAACAGAATAGACAGCAACTCCGTAGCTGGGTTTTTGTGTAGGGTGTTCCGGTTAAAAATAGCAGGCGAAAAATACAAATAAGATTATTAAGGTGATAGCCAAATTAATGAAAAATCAATGTCACCCGTTCCGGGTTTTGGGTGTTCTTTATTGCCGTCGTGCTATAATAATGCCATCCCGTCGGGATTAAAAAATAATTTCCATATTAATAGATTGTTGTGACAAGCTATCAGAATTTTTGGCAAATATTAATAATCATGTAAATCAGTCAAACAATTATCTTAACTCAAACAAGCCAAATTATGATGAAAAATTCAACGTATCGAACCCTCTATGGAATAGAGGAATATTTGTAACCACACAAACCCCCGCACAACCGGTTTTTAGCTGCAGCGCAGCGGCACACAATACTTAAAAATGCAGGGTGGTTGTCTGGTAATGACCAAGTTGTTAATTTGTAAAAGAACATGCAGCTGCTCCGTAGCAGGGTTTTTGTGTGGTGGCGGTTGTTACAAATAGGCACCTGCTCCGCAGGTGAAAAAAATTATAATGCAATCAAAAAATAATGATGCATGTAATGGTTACAAAACCGAGATAAAACAAGCCAAATTATGATGAAAAATTCATCGTATCGAACCCTCTATGGAATAGAGGAATATTTGTAACCACGCAAACCCCCTCACAACCGGTTTTTAGCTGCAGCGCAGCGGCACACAACGTAACCGATAATTAAAGGTACATGTCCCAGTAATTACCCGGCCAAATATTTGTAAAAGAATGGACAGCTACTCCGCAGCTGTGGTTTTTGTGTGGCAGCGGTTGTTACAAATAGGCACCTTCTCCGCAGGTGAAAAAACAATCATGGTAATCATGTTAATCACAAAAATCATAGTTTAGGCAATCTTTTAATTCACCATTCATAATTCATAATTCACAATTTTCTTTTAATCATGGTTCAGGCTATTTAACCTCCAACACGGTTTCGGCATTTGTAATATCATAAACGTACTTTTTATCTTTGTATGTTATACATAACTTAAACGGGTTTTGGCAGTTAATTGTTACCCGGGGAATATTATTAATTGTTTGACAGATAAGCGAAACTTTTTGTGTGCCGAGTAAAATATTTTTTATTCCGTGTTTATCGGTATGTTTGATAGTCCAGTTAATCAAATTATCTTTGCCAATAATATCAAAGCCTAAAACGTTTTCAATTAATAATGCAATAGGGGCCAAACCTGTCCAGCCTACAAAATCCTGGCGCGAATAAAACGTATTATCCCAGCGTGTTGCAGGTTCATTTAATTCAGGTGAATAACACTCCCACAAAGTTTGGTAGTTGTCGTTGTATCTTTCCTCAAAAGCTATTTTATCATTCTCCGGTTTAAAATTATAATAAATGTCCGAAATATGTTTTAAGTGATTAAAAGCAATTGAATCGGCAAGGGCATTTTGATTATAATCCATCAATCCTTTTATTACCATATAATTTGTTGGTGCCCAAACGCTGCCTAACCAATAATGACCTTTTTTGTCATATTCGGGCTGATTTGCTGCAAGGGTAGGAACTAAATGAGGCCGCCAAAATTCGTTTGGATCTTTAAGGTGAGTAATCATAAAAGGCAAATTAGTATTTGGACAAACTTGGGAAAGTAAAGTCCAAAATGCCCCTATATGTATTGTTGAATTTAATGTATCGTTTTCGGTTAAGTCGTAATAAAAATGTGTTTTATTATTCCATAACAGTCTGTTGATATCTTCTTTTATAGCAGAGTACTTTTTTGAAAAGATATTAAATGTGCTGTTATTGTTTATTATTTTAGCAATTTTTGAAATACAAAGGGCAGCTAAAGCCTGCTGTGCTGAATAATCAATCCAGGCGGCTTTACCAACATTTTTACGCGGAGTGTTATCCATTCCGCTGCCTAAACCTGTAATATAAAATAAACCTTTGCCTTTTTCTGTTCTGCAATTATTTTCCGTCCACTCATAATATTTTGTCAATATGGGCAAAACTCTTAAAAACCGTGAGCTGTCACCCGATATTTGATAATACCGCCATTCCAGCCATGCAAAAAGCGGAGGATTTACCATAGGTTCGTCTGTGGTTGGTTCGTTTGCAATTTGGCCGTTTGTTTCCCAATATACGCGTTGAATGTATCCATCGGCTCGCTGTTTTTTATAAAAATTGTCAATAGAAGGCATAACAGGAAAAACATTACGAGCATATATTGCAAAACTAGTAATAAAACATAAATCCCATTGATAAATTAATTCGTTAAATCCTTCATCCATATAAAAAGGTTCAAAGCCGTTTTCTTTTGTGCCTTTACTGATTTTATTCCAGGCCATCTGCCATGCGGCGTAATAAATGTCTATTAATTGCGGTTCGGATTCCAAAATCGGTTCGGGTAATAAATCCTTTGGAAACGGGCGGCCGCTTTTTTTTCGTTGGGGTGTTAACGGATAACCTACTTTTACAATTGAATTAAAACTGTCTCCACCGTCATTTATTTTCCAATCGTTTTTGGGATCGGGAATCCAATTACCGTCTACAACAATTTTATATTGATAATAATTGGGAGTTAAATTAATTTCCAATTTCCAAGTGCCGTTGCTGTCATAAATCATTGGATTTGTTTGTGCGGACCAGTTATTAAAACTTGATGCTATTGATACAGCCTTTGCGGTTTTTGAAAAATAAGTAAAAGTATATATTCCAAAAGAATCGCTATTTTGAGATTTAATGATATTGGAAAAACTAAAAATTATTATTAGATAATTGATGAATAATTTCATGTTTTTTTTCTTAAAATTGTTAAAAAATTAATTTAATTTTTGTGTTTAATATAAAATAATTAAAAAATTTTAAAAAGTATTATTGATTTTGAAAAAAAAACATTAATTTAAGCTATCAAGAAATAACAATGTGGAATAAATAAAATAAAATAAAAAGCGGAAGGAGTTATGAAAAAGGGAATGTTGTTTTTGTTTTTAGTTCTGGCTGTATGCGGGAACAAGGGAATTAATGCGCAAATTACAGATTATTTTCCTATGCACGTGGGTGATTATTGGCAGTATACTTATTATATGGCCGGAGTTAATATACCATTGTATTATACATATACAACTATTGAGATTGACACATTAGAAGATTTGTCTATAATTACAACTTTATTAAAAACCGGAAATTTTTATAGGTACTACAAAATATTAAAAGATGATAATCAAACCCTGTATTACAGCACATCAAAATCGGGCGAATATTATCCTGAAGTAAAATTGAATATTAATCATGGTGAGTATTGGAAACTTCAAACTTTTTGGACACGATTTAATGAAAATCATGTATCTACTATAATGGGGAATATAACTGATACAACATATTATTTTGTTACTTCATACGATACTACATTTTATTCCGGTTCAAGTGTTTATTATAGTTACACAAGAGGTCTTGGAGAAACAAGTAGAAATACCGGCCCAACTAATGCTACACTAAACGGCTGTATTATTAATGGAATAACTTACGGTACTATTGTTGGCGTTGAAGACGAAATTACACCAATAGATTACACACTAAAAATTAACAATTACCCAAATCCGTTTAACCCTTCAACAACAATAAATTATACAATACCCCAAAACGAATTTACTAAAATTACAATTTATGATATGTTAGGCCGTGAAGTTGAGGTTTTAATAAATAGCTTTCAAAATGCGGGAACTCACTTTGTTAATTGGTTACCAAATGGAGTTTCATCGGGTGTATATTTGGCCGTAATTAAATATAAAAACCAAACGCTAACGCAAAAAATGATTTACCAAAAATAGGAAAAGACAATTATCAATTATGAATTGTGAATTATCAATTATGAATTAGAAGAATTAATTGTTAAAATTTGAGGACTAAATGAACAGAGCATTAAACAATAAAATAGTGATTATTCTGTTATTTGCATTCAACATTTCTTTTGCACAAATCAAAGAATATTTCCCTATGCACGTGGGTGATTATTGGCAGTATACTGTTTCTTCTTGGGGTTCAGTTGAATCTTATTTTGATGTTACAACTGTTGAAGTAGAAAGGCTAAAAGATTATTCGGTTATTGCAACATTAAAATATGGTATAAATCAGTACGAATATTATAAAATAGTTAGTAATGATACTTTAACACTATATCACAGTTCATCAAAGTACGGAAATTATACACCAGAATGTAAAATATACCTGAAACCACACGAAATACTTTGTGGTTCTTCAAATTATTGGACCAGACTTGACACAAATTATTATCGTCAAATATTTAGCGATGTTTATGATACTACCTATATTTTTGCCAGTTCCGGGGATTCTACTTTTACACCATACGCAAGCGTTTATTATGGATACGCACGAGGATTTGGTAAAAACTTTTGGGGTGCTGATTTTGCTTGGGTAGGTTTAAACGGCTGTATTATTGATGGAATAACTTACGGTACTATTGTTGGCGTTGAAGACGAAATTACACCAATAGATTACACACTAAAAATTAACAATTACCCAAATCCGTTTAACCCAAGCACAACAATAAATTATACAATACCCCAAAATGAATTTACAAAAATTACAATTTATGATATGCTTGGAAGGGAAATAGAGGTTTTAATAAATGGCTATCAAAATGCGGGTACACATTCGGTTAATTGGTCACCAAAGGAAGTTTCATCGGGTGTTTATTTGGCAGTAATAAAATATAAAAACCAAACATTAACACAAAAGATGATTTACCAAAAATAGGAAAAGACAATTATTAATTATGAATTATCAATTATGAATTAGAAAAAATTACTGGTAAAATTAGGGGTCAAAATGAAAAAAATATCTAACAGCATTTGGTTAATTTTAACAATATTTTGTTCAAGTGTTTCCTTTGCGCAAATAACCGATTATTTCCCCCTAAATGTTGGGAATTTTTGGCAGTATAGAACTTGGAACCCTGATGGCGATATGCAGATACTGAACAAGCAGATTACGGATGTTGATACATTAACTGACGGTACACTTATTTATGAAGAATTAACAAATGGTGACTCTAAAGTATATTATAAAATAAAATCTACCGATAAAAATACTTTGTATTTTTGTCCTGAACCTGCAAATGGGATCTACTACGAATATTTTAAAATGAATGTAACACCGTATGTTTCTTGGCCTTCTATGCCGGTGTTTTGGATAAGATATGATACAAGTTATATTGTACATTCGCAATTTGGGAAAAATGATACGTCATTGATATATGAAATGGCATATTATAATAATTTTATATACGAAGATAGAATATTTCATTATGCATTAATGAAAGGGATTGGTGAGTGTTTTGGGGGAGGGTTTGGTTTTGATAAATCACTATGGGGTTGTATAATAAACGGTGTAAAATATGGTACTATTGTAGATGTTGAAGACGAAATAACTCCCAAAGATTACACGCTAAAAATTAATAATTATCCAAATCCGTTTAACCCTTCAACAATAATAAATTATACAATACCCCAAAATGAATTTACGAAAATTACAATTTATGATATGTTAGGCAGGGAAGTAGAAGTTTTAATAAACGGCTTCCAAAATTCAGGAACTCATTCCGTTAATTGGTCACCAAAGGGAGTTTCATCGGGTATGTATTTGGCCGTAATTAAATATAAAAACCAAACACTAACGCAAAAGATGATTTACCAAAAATAGGGCGGATAATTTTTAAACTTTAATGGTTAAAACCCCACCGTGATGTAAAATAATTGGATTTTAGGTGTAAATCTGCAATAATAATACGTTGGAACTTTAAAAACATAAAATAATTATTAAAATAGTCCTTTTTATATTGTTGTGTATTGCAACTTTATTATCTAAAATATTATTTTTGTTTTTAAGATTTATTATTGTGCTAATTAACATTTTACCTTTATTTAATAAACTATTAAAATAATTGATTTAAACTTAGTTGCACATTTTAATAGTATATAATTAATTTCAAATAATGCGGGATTTAAATGAGAATACTTTACTGTTTTTTAATTTATTTTATAACATTAACAATATTAAATGCTCAAAATTCAAATATTGAAACTGTTCTTGATACAAATGGCAATATTAAAACAAATATTAATGGTTCGTTTGATGCTACGGGTTACCGGATGGTATTGGATGGAAATAATGCCCCTACTTTTAGAAAAGAAAATGATACTCAAACCGATTATACATGGAATAGTTTTGGAACAGGGAGCTATGGGGTAAATAGTTCCGTAACAGCAATTGCAGTTAATGGAACCGATGTTTATGTTGGCGGCAGCTTTTCAAGTGCCGGTGATATTGTAGCTAATTATATAGCTAAATGGGATGGTACCGGCTGGTCAAAATTGGGTGTCGGTGTAGCCGGTTCGGTTTATTGTATTGCAGTTAGTGGAACAGATGTTTATGTGGGTGGAAATTTTACTCTTTTAGGTGACTATACAACTTCGGCAAAATATATAGCAAAGTGGAACGGGAGCAGTTGGTCGGCATTGGGTACTGGATTAGGCGGTTCAGTTTTTGCTATTGCAATAAATGGAACTGATGTATATGCGGGGGGTGGTTTTACCACATTAGGTAATGGAACAAGCGCAAAAAGAATTGCAAAATGGGATGGGACAACATGGTCCGCGCTTGGAGTTGGTTTAGGTGGAAATGTGGTGGCAATTGGAGTATATGGAACAACTGTATATGCGGGCGGGAGTTTTACAACTTTGGGTAGTGGAGCTGACGTAAAATATTTTGCCAAATGGGATGGAACCGCATGGTCGAGCAGCCGCACATTTGGCGGTGGTGTTAATGAGATTGTTATTAATGGAACAGATATGTATGTGGGAGGAGGTTTTAGCTATGGGATTAATAAATGTGATTTAACTACAAATATTTGGAATATTCCGGGTGGTTATGGTGTAGATGGAGGTGTTTCGGCAATTGTTGTAATAGGAAATGATGTTTATGTAGGGGGTAATTTTTCCACTATTAATAATTATACTATTGATGCGAAAAATATTGCCAAATGGAATACTCTTACCAGCACTTGGTCGGCTGTTGAAGTAAACAGCAGCAAAGGTTTTGATGGATTTGTTAATTCGCTTGGTGTAAATAATTCCGGGGAATTATACGCCGCGGGAGAGTTTACCATGTTGGATGATAACAGTATGGAACTTAATTACATTGCCAAATATTCTTCAAATCAGTGGTATAAACTTGGCAGCGGTAATAACGGAGTAAGTAAATCGTCAATAAATTCTATTGCCGCGTTAGCCATTGATGGCGCAAATATTTATGTTGGTGGATTATTTTCATTTGCTGGAGGAATCCCTGCTAAAAATATTGCAAAATGGGATGGAAGTAATTGGTCTGCATTAGGGGATGGATTGGAATCTGATGTTTCATCATTAGCAATTATCAGTGGCAATCTTTACGCTGGGGGATATTTTACTACTTTGGGTGACGGCACAACTTCCGCAAACTATATTGCCAAATGGGATGGAAGTTCCTGGTCAACTTTAGGAACAGGTTTTAATAATTATGTTACATCTTTAGCTGTTAACGGATCGGATTTATATGCCGGAGGAGCGTTTACAACTGCGGGTGGCAGTTCTGCTAATATGATTGCCAAATGGGATGGCAGTGCCTGGTCAACATTGGGAACGGGATTCGATGGTTTGGTTAACGCTATATGTATAGATGGAACTAGTATATATGCAGGGGGAAGTTTTTTGAATGCAGGAGGTAGTGGTGCTAACAATATAGCAAAATGGGATGGAAGTGTTTGGTCGGCATTAGGAACAGGTTTAGGTGGTACAGTTAACGCAATTGCTGTAATTGGGAGTGATATTTACGCGGGAGGTTGGTTTACAACTTTGGGAGATGGTATTACGACCGCAAAACAAATTGCTAAATATAATGGCAGCGTCTGGTCAGATATTGGATCGGAGTTAAATCGTAATGTAAATGCGTTAACAGTAAAAGGAACTAATTTATATATTGGGGGAAGATTTTCTTTTGCAAGCACAAGTGGTAAAGTTTTTAGTTTTTTTGCATTATATAAAAATAGTGTGTGGGATAATCTTGGTAACACTGTTGGCGGTGAGGTTCGTGTTTTATATCCGGCTGCAGGTTTAACGGAAAAGATTTATTTGGGTGGTAAATTCCACACTCTTAATTATGTAAATGCTGCTTTTAAGGTCGGTTCTTTTGAAGATAACACAGGACTACCGGTTTGTTTAAATTCTTTTAATGCTAATGTTATTGATAATGAGGTGTTTTTAAACTGGGCAACCACTACAGAAATTGATAACTATGGCTTTGAAATAGAAAGAAATATAACTGACACGAATTGGGAAAAGCTCGGTTTTGTATCCGGCAGCGGAAATAGTAATGTTAGTCTGAATTATTCGTTTATTGATAAAACCGCTCCGGCAGGGTTAATTAAATACCGACTAAAACAAATTAATAATAGCGGCAGTTTTGAATACAGCAATATAATATTGGTGAATACCGCAATTCCATATGAATTTATATTAAAACAAAATTATCCAAATCCGTTTAATCCAAGTACAACAATATCGTTTGAGATTCCAAAAGAAGGAAAAGTAACACTAAAGATTTATGATGTATTGGGTAAAGAAATAACTACATTAGTTGATGAATTTAAAGCCAGCGGAAAATATAATTATGAATTTAACGCATCACAATTAGCAAGCGGAATGTATATATACAAACTAACGGCAGGTGATTTTGTAAGTACTAAAAAATTAATGCTGTTGAAATAAAAAAGATAATTATGAATTGTGAATTATAAATTATTTAATACCCGTTGATGTGTACTTCTGGCGGGGATTGTTAAAGTATAATGAAGCTATATAAAATAAAAAAAATATAAAAAAAGCCCCTGAATTTTCAGGGGCTTTTTTATTAAAACTATTTATTAATATTTATTAAAACATATTGCTGTAGTTTTTTCTTTCTCTGTTTTTCCACGAACCTTTGTGGTAAGCATAACCGGCAATTAAAGGCATAGCTAAAGTTGCTTCGGAATAAACCATCTGTTCAAAAGTAGTTTCAACTTTTCCCCAGCTGCTTGCTTCTTTTAATGTAGAAGAAGATAAAGCACCGTCACGCACGTCGGCAACAGTAATTTGAACGGCATATTTGTGCATTGGAGCATCTTCGGTTAAAATTTCGGCAGCTACAACTATATCTTGTGTAAAGTTTTTAGGTACACCGCCGCCAATCATAAAAATACCTGTTTCTTTTGCAGCAAGTTTAATTTTGGTTAATTCCAAAAAGTCTTTTGCCGAGTCAATTGAACAATGTTTTTCGGGATTATTTGTTTGGTGAACAATAAAACCAAATCCTGCCGAACAATCGCTAAATGCGGGAACAAAAATAGGCACATTATGTTTGTAAGCTGCATAAATAACGGAATCGTCACATTTTGGTCCGCCGTTAGCTTCTAAATATTTGCCAAATTCTTTTAAATATTCGCGCGATGAATAAGCTTTTGGTTCCATTGAATCGAATATCTTTTGTGTGGTTTCGTCACATATACGTAATTCGTCTTCATCAATAAAAGTATCGTAAATACGATCGATATGTAAATCGCGCATAATATTATCATCTACAAAAGGAGAACCTATGTAATGTTTAAAACCAAGGGCTTCAAAAAAGTCCTGGTCAACCATATTTGCACCGGTTGAAACAATAGCGTCAACCATGTTGTTTTCAATCATATCGCAAACAATCTTTTTTAATCCTGCACTAAATAAACTTCCTGCTAAAGTTAAAATAACAGATGTATTTTTATCTTTTAACATCATATCGTAAATTTGAGCAGCACGGTTTAGATCGCGTGATGAAAAAGCCATTTTTTCCATAGCTTCAACAATAGGCACAACATTGTGTTGTTTCATGTCAAAGTGTACAATTGTGTCTTTAAGAAAATCTTTCTTTTCTAGCATTTTTTACTCCATATATATTTTAATTTATAAACTTTATTAAAAGAAAAGTTTGGCAAATTTTAATATGCCTTGCTTCCATGGTACACGGTGCGATACACCGGAAGTTTCTTTAAATGTTTGGTAATTTTGTAAATACCAGTCGTAATTTTTAACCAACGCATCTTTATTGGAAAACTGAGGTTTGTAATGTAATATTTTTTCAGCTTTTTCAATAGAAACAAATGAATCTTTTGAGGCAGTTTCGTAAACCCATTTGTACAATGGCGAAAGTTTTAAGGCTTCCAAAATTCTTAAAGTAAAAATAATAGGGGTTTCCGGTAATCCTACAATTTTTTTACCAAAACCTGCTTTATCTAAAACAGCCTGATAATCTTCGCGCATTGTTGTAAATTCTTTTGCTCCAATGTTAAATACATCATTAACAACAGCCGATTCCAATTCAAAACATGAATTAATAACAACACATAAATCTTCAACATCAAGTAACTGGTAGCGGTTTAAGCCATTTCCAATCATTGGAAAACTTTTTCCGTCCTTAGCCCAATCGTAAAATAAAGCAAAAACCCCAAGTCTTTCCGGTCCTACAAACGATTTTGGACGAATAATAGTTGTGCATAAACCAAGTCTGCGCCCTTTTATACATTCTTCTTCTGCTAAAATTTTAGCTTTACCATAAGGACCAACACCGTCAAGTTTATCAGTTTCAAACAAAGGATGATGATCGGGAATTCCATAAACGGCGGTGGACGAAATATGAACAAATCTTTTTATGTTGTACTTAACGGCGGCATTTATTAAAATTCGTGTGCCAACAACATCGGTTGTATAGATGTCCTCCGGTGAATATAACGGCAAAGCAGCTGCGCAGTGAACAACATAATCAACACCGCTCATTAGTTTATCAACTATATTTACATCACGTATATCACCAATTACAGCATTAATTTTATCTTTACAATCGGCATAGTCAAATTCAACCAAATCCAAAGAAATTACTTGATGGTTCAGTTTTAGCAGATGCCTGATAAGGTTAATACCAAGGAAACCGCTTCCGCCAGTTATTAAGAATTTCAAAATTGCTCCATTGTAAAAATTATTTAAAATACAAAAATACAAAAGATTTTTTAAAAACAGTATCTAATTTGTTTAAACAATATAAGATTTGACTTTTGAACGTAAAATCGTTAATATAACTCTATATAATAAAAGATTTTACTTGTAAAATTATCTGGCTATAAAAATTGGCTGCCTCGTAATAATAGGTTTAAAGAAGTATGGGAACTTATATGAGAAATGGGAAAATATTATCCGGTTTATTGCTGTTTTTATGTTTTAATATGGTTGATGCTCAAACAAAACCGTTTGAAGGAGAAATAAAGTATAAAATAACAACAAATAATACTGAAGAAGATGGTGTAATTGTTAAAAATTACGCATATTTTTTTTCGGGTAATAAAATACGAATAGAAAAATTGGATGATAAAGATAAATCATTTACTATTATTGATACCGGTAAAGCAGCATATTATTACAAAAATTATGATAAAGTTAAAACATATATGGAATTAACCAAAGAACAATTTGATAACGATTATACAGCTAAAGAAGAACAAAATGCAGCTGCATTAAAATTAAAAAATGGTTTAACCGACGAAAAAAAAGAAATATTAGGTTACAAGTGCCGAAAAATATATTACAAAGTAGCAAAAATTTTTGCGGACGGTTTTTATAATTGTGAATTGTGGGTGTTATGTGATAAAAGCACATTGATGACGGTTGCTAATTTTGACATTTCAACCGCATCAATTGACGAATGTTTAGAAAATGGAATAATACCAATGCTAATAATAACTACATTAGATAATGGAAAAGAAGTTGAAAGATATGAGGCGGTTAAAATTGAAGAAAAGAAATTAAAACAAAATATATTCAATTCACCAAAGGATTACAAAAAATATGTCAATCCATTACCATCAGAAGATGAATATGAGGATGAAGAAGAATATTAATTGCTTAAAAAAGAAAAATAATTAAAAATAAATGTTACATAGTTAAATTAAAGTTTGAAAAATTAGAATTATTAGTTTAAATTTAAATTCTACTAACTATTTTAAAAGGTGGTATAATGCGGATTAAAGGATTTATTGTATTTGTATTACTTGTATTAGGTTTTAGTTTAACTAAAGCACAAACCAATACATTTGAAGGAATGGTTAAGTATGACGCAAAATTTGTAGATGAGCAGGCAGAAGCAAGTTTAAATATGACTATGGATTATTATATTAAAAATAATAAATTCAGAGTTGAAATTAATAGTCCGGAAGGACAAACTGTAATGCTTATTGATAAAGATAAATCTGTAATGTTAATGCCTCAAAATAATATGTATATGGAATTTGGTCAGCCGGATCCAGAGGATATAAAAGCACCGGACGCCAAAGATGATATAACCAAGGCAAAAACAGGACAGAAAAAAGAGATACTTGGTTTTATGTGCGAACAGTATATTTTAAAAGAGAATGATGAGACTATTGAACTTTGGGCTACAAAAGAATTAGGTTTGTTTATGTTTGCTGCTAGCCCAATGGAAAAATCCAAAATAGATAATAAATATTTTGAAGGTGGATTTTTTCCGTTAATAATAAACATGAAAGGTGTAAGCGGAAATGAAACCGGAAGTTTAATTGCAGTAAAAGTTGAAAAGAAAACTATAGATAATAGTATGTTTGAAATACCATCGGGTTATACAAAATTTTCGATGCCAAACATGCAGTTTCCAACTGGGAAATGAGATTGAATAGAAGAAATAACAAAAAAAATAATAAATACAGTGGTTTAATAAGTTTTATTTTAGTAAAAACTTGACATTTAAAGTTCTAACTAATATATTTGTAAGCTATTGTATAAAAATGTGTTTTATTGGAGGAACAAGTTGAAGCAACAAAAACTAACGCGGTTTGTTAAAGCCGAAGAAGCAGATAAAAAATGGTATGTTGTTGATGCAAGCGGTAAGGTTTTAGGTAGATTAGCAACAGAAGTAGCACGCCTAATACGCGGAAAGCATAAACCAGTATTCACTCCAAATATGGATGCGGGAGATTTTGTAATTGTAATTAACGCAGATAAAGTTAAAATGACAGGGAAGCGTGAATTATTTAAAGAATATTTCTCATATACTGGATACCCGGGCGGTGCCCGCTTTGCAAAATTTGGTGATGTAAAAAAGACAAAACCCGACTTTGCAATTCGTAATGCAGTACGTGGAATGCTCCCCAAAAATAAATTGGGTGATAAAATAATTAAGAATTTAAAAGTTTATGCAGGTGAAGTTCATCCGCATGCAGCTCAACAACCAGAACCAAAAAGTATTTAAGAGGAATAATTAATGGCTGATAAATTATTTGTCGGAAGAAGAAAAAACGCTGTTGCCAGAATATTTTTGAGAACCGGCTCAGGTAAGATAACAATTAATGACCGTGAATTTGAACAGTATTTCCCAATCAAATTTCATAGAGACGACGTATTATTACCTTTTATACTTACCGATACAACCGGTAAATTTGATGTTTACGTAAATGTACATAGTGGTGGAATTTCAGGACAATCGGAAGCAATAAGATTAGGTATTGCACGCGCATTGTTATTTGTAAATCCCGATTATCGTCCGACATTAAAAGCAGCCGGTTTATTAAGAAGAGATCCTCGTATGGTTGAACGTAAGAAATATGGCCAACCAAAAGCAAGAAAAAGATTTCAATTTAGTAAGAGATAATTTTTATTTATTAATCAATCATATCCTCAGATTTGCAGCCTGTGTTCCTACATAAAAATGGAATGTATGCAAAGTGGAAGAGGATAGATGTTAAACAGGAGAAATACATGCCAAGAGTACAATTGACTGACCTTGTTGAATCGGGTGCGCACTTTGGTCACCTGACCCGTCGCTGGAATCCTAAAATGAAACCATATATTTTTATGGAAAAAAATGGTATTCATATTATTGATTTACGTAAAACTGTTGATGCAATAGATAATGCAGCTCGTGCATTAACAAACATTGTATCACAAAACAAAAGAATTTTATTTGTTGGAACAAAAAAACAAGCTAAAAACTCAATAGTTGCCGAAGCTAAAAGAAGCGATAGCAATTGGGTAAGTGAAAGATGGCTTGGTGGAATGTTAACAAACTTCCAAACAATACGTAAAAGCATTAAAAGATTACAAACCATTGAAAAGATGGAAAGTGACGGAACATTTGAAAAAATAACCAAAAAAGAAAGATTATTCCACTCACGTGAAAAAGATAAATTACGCTCAGTTCTTGATGGTGTTGAAACATTATCAAAATTACCGGGTGCTTTATTTATTGTAGATATTAAAAAAGAATCAATAGCTGTAAAAGAAGCTCAAAGATTAAATATCCCTGTATTTGCTATAGTAGATACAAATTGTGATCCTGATGAAGCAGATTTTGTAATTCCAGCTAATGATGATGCTACCAGAGCAATTGAAATTATTGTAAAGGTTATGGCAGATGCAATACTTGAAGGACAGGAAAAATCGAAAGAATTAAGAGCTGAAGAAAGTGCTGAAAGAGAACGTAATGCCAAAGAAGATGAAACTGAAGAAGAATCAAATCAATTTGGTAAAGGAAAAATAAGAAAAGTACGTTTTGATAATAAAAACAATAAACGCGGCGATTTCAAAAGAAAACACGACAATAGAAGTGGTTCAGAAGAAAAAGCTCCGGAAGCAGCTGTAGAAAACAACGAAGAAAAAGCTGCCGAGTAATAAAAACCGAAAGGAAAATTGAGAATAAATAAAGGATATAAATATGGCAATTAGTGCAAGTGAAGTAAATGAACTAAGAAAAAAAACCGGTGCCGGAATGATGGATTGCAAAAAAGCTTTAACAGAATCGGAAGGTGATTTTGAAAAAGCAATTGAAATCTTAAGAAAAAAAGGTGCTGCAGTTGCTGCTAAACGTGCTGAAAGATCGGCTAAAGAAGGTATAGTTTTAACAACAATTACTGAAGATTTACAAACAGCTTATATGGTTGAAGTAAATTGCGAAACAGATTTTGTTGGTAAAAGTGCTGATTTTTTAAGTTTTGCTGATTTAGTTCTTGCTACTGTTATTAAATTTAATCCTGCAAATGTAGAAGAATTATTAACACTTACAAACGATGATAAAAATATTAGCGTTGAACTTTCAAACTTAGTAGGAAAGATCGGCGAAAAAATTGAAATTTCAAGATTTGTTATTGAAAAAGCAAATGATGGTGTAATTGCTGATTATATACATCATGGTTCAAAACTTGGCGTTTTGGTACATGCTGATAATAAAGGAACAGGCGATGCAGCTGAACTAACAGCAATTTTAAAAAATATTGCTATGCAGGTTGCTTCAATGAATCCTTCATTTTTATATCGTGAAGAAGTTCCTACAGAAGTATTAAATAATGAAATTGAAATTTACAAAGAATTAGCACGTAAAGAAGGTAAACCTGAAAGCGTATTGGAAAGAATTGCTACCGGCAAATTGAATAAATATTATGAAGATAATTGTTTATTTGAACAAACATACGTTAAAGATAATACCAAAAAAATATGCGATTTAATTGCTGAATACAACAAAAAATATTCAGTTAATGTTAAAATAGCTAAATATTATCGATTCCATCTTAGTGATGAGAAAAAATAAATTATCATAAAAAAAAGGCTGTCCCACAAGGGCAGCTTTTTTTTTGCTTAAATGGCAGCACATCTGTTATTTATAAAAAAAAATATGTGTATAAATATTGTTTTGTTTGTAATAATATTAGTGAAATAAACTATTTTATTGATTTTACAAAAACAGATTTATTTTTCATATAAAAAATATTATCTTAAAATTCACATTATAAAAAATATTGGATATTATATGCCCGAACTAAAATACAAAAGAATATTGTTAAAATTAAGCGGTGAATCTTTAATGGGGAATAAAGGAAGCGGAATAGATCCCGAAGTTTTAACCTTTTATTCAAAAGAAATAAAAAAAGTGCATGATTTAAATATTCAAATTGGTATAGTTATTGGTGGCGGAAACATTTATAGAGGTTTAAATGCAAGCGAACAGGGAATTGACAGAGTAACGGGCGATCAGATGGGAATGCTTGCTACAATGATTAATTCTTTGGCATTACAAAATGCCTTAGAAAAAGAAGGTATGTTTACACGATTAATGAGTGCTATTAAAATGGAGCAAATTGCAGAACCGGTTATTCGCCGCAGAGCAGTTCGCCATTTAGAAAAGGGAAGAATTGTGATATTTGGTGCAGGTACCGGACACCCGTATTTTAGTACGGATACTGCTGCTTCGTTAAGAGCTGTTGAAATTGATGCAGATTGCATTATTAAAGGTACACGGGTTAACGGTGTATATGATAGCGATCCTGAAAAAAATCCGAATGCGGTTTTTTATGAGCAAATAACATATTCCGATATTCTTACTAATAATTTAAGAGTAATGGATTTAACGGCAATTAGTTTGTGTAAAGAAAATGATTTACCTATTATTGTATTTAATATGGATGTTGAAGACAACTTGTTAAAACTGGTAACAGGTAATTGTATTGGAACAGCTGTTGGAAAATAAAGATATTTAATAATAAATTAGAGGTTATTTATGGAACAAGCAGTAAAAGATGCCAAAGAAAAAATGGGAAAATCTATTGATACTTTTGCTATGGAAATAGCAAAAATAAGAACAGGGAAAGCAACAACTGCTTTACTTGATGGAATAAAAGTAGATTATTATGGAACTCCTACTCATTTATCAAAAGTGGCAAACGTTTCTGTTTTGGATATTCATACCCTTGCAATAACTCCTTGGGATAAAGGAGTGGTTCATGCAATAGAAAAAGCTATAATGTCAAGTGATTTAGGACTTAATCCTAGAAGTGATGGTACAAATATTAAGGTGCCAATTCCTCCTTTAACGGAAGAAAGAAGAAAAGATATGTGTAAATTAGTTAGAAAATTTGGTGAAGACAGCAAAGTGGCAATGAGAAATATTAGACGTGACGCAAACGAACATTTAAAGAAAAGTGAAAAAGACAAAAAAATTACGGAAGATGACAGAAAAAGATTTGAAGATGAAGTTCAAAAACTTACAAACGATTTTATTAAAAAAATAGATGATCTAATTGCTCATAAAGAAAAAGAAATAATGGCAGTATAAAAAATATACTACTTAAGCCGTCATATAAAAACTGACGGCTTTTTTTATTTTAAATAAATATTAATTTGTATTTAATTAAATTTATACATAAAATATAAACCATAATTAACATTAAATAGGATAAATAAATATGAGCGTAAGTAAAGATGAGGCTCTACGGTATCACTCCGAAGGACGAAGAGGAAAAATTGAAGTAATACCAAGTAAGCCATGTTTTACATCCAGAGATTTATCACTTGCCTACACACCCGGTGTAGCGGAGCCATGCAGAGAGATTGCAGTAAACGATGACGACGTTTACAAATATACTGCAAAAGGGAATTTAGTTGCAGTTGTTTCAAATGGTACTGCAGTACTCGGTTTAGGAGATATTGGACCTCATGCAGGAAAACCCGTTATGGAAGGGAAAGGAGTATTATTTAAAAGATTTGCAGATATTGATGTTTTTGATATTGAGTTAAAAACGCATGATCCAAAAGAGATAATAAGAGCGGTTCAATTATTAGAACCTACTTTTGGCGGAATTAATTTGGAAGATATTAAAGCTCCCGAATGTTTTGAGATTGAAGAAGAATTAAAAAAAACAATGAATATTCCGGTTTTTCATGACGATCAACATGGAACAGCAATTATTTCGTGCGCAGCGCTAATTAACGCATGTGAAATTGTAAATAAAAAATTGGAAGATCTAAGAGTTGTAGTAGTAGGAGCGGGTGCCGCAGGAATTGCATGTTGCAATTTATATGTTGTTGCCGGAGTACAAAGAAAAAATATTTGTATGTTTGATACAAAAGGTTTGATACATAAAGAAAGAAAAGATTTAAATAAGTATAAAGCCGCTTTTGCAATTGATAATATTTATTCAACGTTAGATGATGCATTAACAAATGCTGATGTGTTTGTTGGTTTATCAAAAGCTGATTTGCTTACGCCGGAGATGATTAAATTAATGGCAAGGGATGCGGTAGTATTTGCTATGGCCAATCCTGATCCTGAAATAAGATACGAAGTTGCCAAAGCTGCACGCGAAGATATTATAATGGCAACAGGAAGAAGTGATTATCCGAATCAGGTTAATAATGTGCTTGGTTTTCCGTTTATTTTCCGTGGTGCTCTTGATGTAAGATCTTCTACAATTAATGAAGAAATGAAATTAGCAGCTGTAAAAGCATTAGCCGGATTGGCAAAAGAGAAAGTTCCTGATGTGGTTATTAACGCCTATGGTGGTAGTGAGTTTTCATTTGGCCGCGAATATATAATTCCAAAACCGTTTGATCCAAGAGTGTTATGGACAGTTGCGCCGGCAGTTGCCCGTGCAGCAATGGAAAGCGGTGTTGCTAAAGAAGCAATAACAGATTGGAAAGCCTACGAAGATAAATTAAAAGAAAGACTTGGTTATTCGCAGGAATTATTAAGAACTATTACTCATAAGGCCATATTAAATCCTAGGAAAATAGTATTTCCTGAAGGTGAAGAAGAAAAAATAATACGTGCCGCACATATTATTTTATCGGAAAAAATAGGTCATCCAATTTTACTTGGAAACAAAGAAAAAATTGAAAAAATTATAAAGGATTTAGGTTATAGTGAAAATGAAATTGAAATTCATGATCCTATAAATTGTCCTAAACATGAATATTATGCTGAAGAACTTTATAAAAAAAGAATGAGAAAAGGAGTAACATTAAAGCAGGCTAAAGCGTTAATGAACGAAAATGTTTATTTCGGTTCGATGCTTGTTGCATTGGGTGAAGCCGATACATTAATAGGCGGTTTAACAACTCATTATCCACAAACCATAAAACCTGCCTTACAATGTGTTGGTGTTAAAAACCAAGGTGGTATAGTTTGCGGTTTATATATTCTTATTCTAAAACACAGAGTACTATTTTTTGCAGATACAACAGTTAATATTAATCCAAATGCGGAAGAATTAGCCCAAATAGCAATAACAACAGCCGATACAGTAAAGGCCTTTGATATTGAACCAAAAATAGCAATGTTATCATTTAGCAATTTTGGCAGTGTTAAACATCCCGAATCAGTAAAAATGCAGGAAGCTGTAAAAATTGTCCGCAAACTTAGACCCGATATTATTATTGACGGCGAAATGCAGGCCGATACTGCTGTAGTTCCTTCAATTGTTGATGAAGAATTTCCGTTCTGTAATATTAAAGGTGGTGCTAATGTTTTAGTATTTCCTAATTTAAGTGCGGGAAATATAGCATATAAACTATTCCAGAGATTAACTGATACAACGGTAATTGGTCCTGTTTTAATGGGAATGAAAAAATCTATTCACGTTTTACAGCGCGGAGCTTCGGTTGATGACATTATTAATATGAGTGCAATTGCAGTTGTTGAAGCGCAAAAAAAATAATTAAAATAAAATAATGATTAATTAGAACCGGTTGAATATTCAGCCGGTTTTTTTTTATTGTAAAAATGGTTTAAGGCATTTCTTTTTGTACTATTGAATAATTTGTAAACTATTGTTACATTTAAATATCGATTATTAGAATCGACATATAAAGAAAAATATTTTATAACAATAATTTGAGTTGTGATGATTAAAAAAATTCTCATTCTTATGCTAATTACTATAACAGTAAATTGCGCTCCTAATCCAAAAGAAAATGAAACTCCTGAACAGTTAGGTAAAATTATATATAACTCATTTTTAAACGACAGTATTGAAGTATTTAAAAAATATATTATGACGGCTGATGATTTTATTAAATTGTTGGATAGTTCTTCTTACTCCGAAAAAAAGAAAGAAAAATTTGTAAAAAAATATAATGAAGATATACCTGTTATATTTAATCAAATTGTGGAAAATTTTAGTGAAGTTAAAACAGAAGCTAAAACAAATATGATTGATTGGAAAAATATTGAATTTGACAAAATCGAATATAAAGACGGTCGCTCGACATATATGCATTATGCTTATGTAAATTTGGTGTTTAACTATAAAGGTACTAAATATTTTATACGTCTTAACGATTGTTTAAATACAGAACGGGGCTGGCTAATTAGCGGTAATGTTTATTTAAGTGTTTATCCGGTTTATTGATTATGAAAACTGCAACAAAAACTTTTTTATTTGTAATACCCGTAATACTATTGTTTGGGTCGTCCGGTTGTTCCTTTGGATCGGAAAAAGAGGATAGAATTAAAAAGGTTGGAGAATATAATTTAAAAGTACCGGAACCTTCAGGACTTGCAATTGCATTTGATAATAAATCGTTATGGACAGTTAGTGACGGGAATAGTACTGTTTATAATATTACATTTGAGGGAAAAATAATTAGGCAATTTAAAGTAACCGGTATTGATTTGGAAGGGATTACCGTAATTGATGAAAATACAATTTGTGTAATTCAGGAAGCTAGACGGGAATTGCTGTTTGTTGATTATGAAGGAAATGAAAAAAACAGGGTAAAGATAGATTTTGATGGTGAACGAAATTCGGGTTTTGAAGGTATTACTTATGATAGTAAAAATAAAAATTATTATATAGTTAATGAAAAAAAGCCTGTAGTATTAATTAAGACGGATAAGAATTTCCAAATAATCAATTCATTCAAAATGAAAGAAGTAAAAGATCTTTCAGACGTTTTTTACGATACAAAAAACAATATATTATGGCTGATAAGCGATGAAAGTCATATGGTTCTTAAATGTAAACCGGATGGAACAATAATTCAAAAATATAAAGTTAACATCAAACAAATTGAAGGTGTTTGTATTGATAAGGATAATAAATATTTATATTTAGTATCGGATCCGGAAAATAGATTATATAAATTTGAGCTTAAATGAAAAGTAAATTAGAATACCAAAAAGATGTTAATTGCCTTCAAATTATTGAAGAATTAAAAAAGAAATTTTCGCCTGAAAATGCTGCAGGTATGAGCAGATTTGGAATTAATACTGAAAATGCTTTTGGCGTAACAGTTAAAGATATAAAACTAATTGCTAAACCCATAAAGAAAAATCATGATTTGGCTTTACAATTATGGAAATCGGGAATTCATGAAGCAAAAATAATGTCATCCTTATTGGATGAGTATAAAAAAGTTTCCGAAGAACAGATGGAACTACAGGTGCTGGATTTTGATTCGTGGGATGTATGCGATTTAACATGTAATAATCTTTTTGTTTATACGGAATTTTGTGAAAAGAAGATTTTTGAATGGTCTAAAAGAGAAGAAGAGTATGTAAAACGTGCCGGTTATGTGTTAATAGCATGCAGTGCGGTTCATCACAAAGAATGGAGTGATGAAAAGTTTTTATCATTTTTTCCTTTAATTGAAAACGGATTATATGATGAAAGGAATTTTGTTAAAAAAGCAGTAAATTGGGCATTGCGCGGAATTGGCAAAAAAAATATGTATTTAAATAAAGAAGCTATTAAATTTGCTGAAAAATTTATATTAAGTGAGTCTAAAAATGCAAAGTGGATTATAAATGATGCTTTGCGTGAATTAAAAGATGAAAAAATTTTGAGGCGAGTAAAATAATATATATTATTTATTAAATTTTTTTATTTTTGATAAAAAAACAGTATCTTAAAATTATGTTCGTAAAAATGTTGTAGTAATTATTGTTGATTGTAAATTATTGTACTAAATATATAAACTGATTTAGTTTTACACTACATAATAACTTATTTGGAGGTCTTTTATGAGCACCATACGGTACTATATTTCGATTTTATTATTAATAGCTTTTGCAGGGAGTGCTACATTAGCACAAGAAAACAAACAAAGTACTAAAAATTCCACAGGTTTAGCACCCAAAAACAATATTATAGAACGTATCCATATTCCCGCAATATGCGGCAGTTCGGTTGATGTTAAATCCGGTTATCTGGAAGAAGGTTTTGAAGCAGTAACTTTTCCGCCAACCGGCTGGACAACTAACAGCGTATTAGGAGCTAAGACTTGGGCTCGTTCTGTAGATTATTTTAATTCAGGAGCCGCCTCCGCATTTATTGATTATGAAACGGCCGGTGGTGAAGATTGGCTTATTACACCAGCTGTACAGATTAGCGCAGGTGCAAACTTATCATTTTTTATACGAAGACAATTTAATACAAGTTATCCGCCGGATAATATGGCTGTATTAATTTCAACAACAGATGCAAATATTGCAAGTTTTGTAAACCAATTATCAACAATTGATGTTGCAAATCTAACTGCCGGTATTTTTAATCCGTTTACATACGATTTGACTGCTTATGTTGGTCAAACAATTTATATTGCATTTAAGCATACCAATACGGATGGGAATGGATGCTTTTTGGATGATGTAAAAATTGGAACTCCTCCGGCTAATGATGTCGGCATGTTTTCCATAGATATTGCAACAACAGTTTCAACTGCTCCATTTATTCCCAAGGCGACTGTAAAAAATTATGGCTCAACTATTAATAGTTTTGATGTTACGTTAAAAATCGGGTCAGGTTACACTTCGGTAAAAACGGTTACAGATTTGACAGTAGGGACTACTCAACAAGTATCGTTTGATAACGTAAACTTACAGAACGGTTCGTACGATGTTGTTTGTTATACACAACTTGCAATCGATCCAAATAAAGGTAATGATACATTAAGAACGCAACTTAATGCTACCGATTCTAAACTATTGATGGGTTATAATGCTTACGCCACCGGAGTTGCAACCGGAACTGTAAAATTTGCATCTACAATACCCGGTGATTTAATTGCAATGACTAATATTGCCGGCGATGATTTTTTAGGAGGATCGGCTGTAACAAATACAGGTGATATTTATTCGGTATATTATACAGCAAGTACATTTGTTAAATGGGATACCGCAACGGGAGCTTTAAATAACCTTGGTGTTTTAGCCCCACCAACAGGAAACAATTGGATTGGTATGACCTTTGACCCGGTTACAAATAAAATGTATGGTGCTTATTCGGATGGTACAAATTCAACTTTAGCAGAAATTAATTATGTGGCATTAACATATAGTACAGTTTACACTATTAGTAATGCTATTATTATTGGTATAGCTGCTAATGGTGACGGAAATATTTACGGCATTGAATTAAATAGTGATGTATTTGGAAAATATAGTTTTGCTACACAAACATTTACAATAATTGGTCCATTAGGATTTGATGCCAATTATGCTCAATCAATAGAATTTGATTATGCCTCAGGTAAATTATATTTTGCCGCTTATGTAAATAATTATGGCGGACAGCTAAGAGTTATTGATATATTAACAGGTGGATCAACGATAGTTGGTGATTTTGAAGGTTTGGCTGAAATTGATGGTTTGTTTGTACCAAACAGCCAGCCTGTACCGGTTGAATTAACAATGTTTAAAGCAGATGTAATTAATAATGGAGTTGTTTTAGAATGGACAACAGCCACTGAATTAAACAATAAAGGTTTTGAAATTGAAAGAAAAACAGCTGGTCAAACTGCATGGCAAACAATTAGTTTTGTTGCGGGAAATGGAACAACTACAGAACTAAATAATTATACTTATACGGATAATTCTGTTCTTTTGAACACTACTTATTCCTACAGACTAAAACAAATTGATTTTGACGGTGCTTTAAGTTATTCAAAAATTGTTGAAGTAACTAACAATGGTATCCCTGTTACTTATAACTTAAGCCAAAATTATCCTAATCCATTTAACCCAAGTACAGTAATCAATTATTCATTACCAAGTTCCAGTAATGTAAAACTTGTTGTAACAAATACACTTGGTCAGGAAGTAGCTGTTTTAGTAAACGAACAGCAAAAAGAAGGAACTTACAAAGTTAATTTTAATGCAAGTTCACTTTCAAGCGGTGTTTATTTTTATAGCTTAATAGCAGAAAATGCAGACGGACAAGCATTTAAATCGGTTAAAAAGATGATGATTTTGAAATAAAAATCAGTACTAATGTAAAGTAAAATCCCTTAGAAATAAGGGATTTTTTTTTGGCAAAACACTAAAATAATAGAACAACGATAACGCAGATTTGGCCATTGTCTGAACCATGATTTACCTGATTAAAGGATTACCATGATTTGGAGAAATCATGTTTGTCGGATGTTGTGCAGAACAGCAGTGAATTTTTGAATTATTTAATCAGTGTCATCAGTGTTCCATTGTTTTAGGAAAAAAATAGAACACAGATAACGCAGATTTGGCAGATTAACGCAGATTTGGCCATTGTCTGAACCTTGATTTACTTGATTAAAGGATTACCATGATTTGGAGAAATCATGTTTGTCGGATGTTGTGCAGAACAGCAGTGAATTTTTGAATTATTTAATCAGTAGTTATCTGTTTAATCAGTGTCATCAGTGTTCCATTGTTTTGGGTAAAAAATAGAACACAGATAACGCAGATTTGGCAGATTAACGCAGATTTGGCCATTGTCTGAACCATGATTTACTTGATTAAAGGATTACCATGATTTGGAAAAATCTTGTTTAACGGTCATTGTGCAGAACAACAGAGAATTTTTGAATTATTTAATCAGTGGTTATCTGTTTAATCAGTGTCATCAGTGTTCCATTGTTTTAGGTAAAAAATAGAACACAGATAACGCAGATTTGGCGGATTAACACAGATTTAGACATTGTCTTAACCATGATTTACTTGATTAAAGGATTACCATGATTTGGAGAAATTATGTTTGTCGGATGTTGTGCAGAACAGCAGAGAATTTTTGAATTATTTAATTTGTGGTTATTTGTTTAATTTGTGTCATCAGTGTTCCATTGTTTAAGGTAAAAAATAGAACACAGATAACGCAGATTTGGCGGATTAACACAGATTTGGCCATTGTCTGAAACATGATTTATGATATAGAATGATTTTACCAAACTTCAGAGAAGTTTAATGTCTGTAACAATAAACACACACATATAGCCGAACTTCGGAGAAGTTCAATGTAAAGTTAATTGAATGATATGATCTGTAAACTGCTAAATCAAAGTGGTTATACATTGTACTCTTCCAGAGTACTTTTTGGGGGGCGGTGGTTGTTGGTTACAGACATTCATCTACTCTGTAGATGTAAAGATAATCTGAACCATGATTTACCTGATTAAAGGATTACCATGATTTGGAGAAATCATGTTTGTCGGATGTTGTGCAGAACAGCAGTGAATTTTTGAATTATTTAATCTGTGGTTATCTGTTTAATCAGTGTCATCAGTGTTCCATTGTTTTGGGTAAAAAATAGAACACAGATAACGCAGATTTGGCGGATTAACACAGATTTAGACATTGTCTTAACCATGATTTACTTGATAGAATGATTTTACCAAACTTCAGAGAAGTTTAATGTCTGTAACAATAAACACATACATATAGCCGAACTTCGGAGAAGTTCTACGTAAAGTTAATTGAATGAGGTGATCTGTGTAAACTGCTAATTCAAAGTGGTTATACATTGTACTCTTCCAGAGTACTTTTTTGGGGCGGTGGTTGTTGGTTACAGACATTCATCTACTCTGTAGATGTAAAGATTGTCTGAACCATGATTTACCTGATTAAAGGATTACCATGATTTGGAGAAATCATGTTTAACGGTCGTAGTGCAGAACAGCAGCGAATTATTTATTATTTAATCAGTGTCATCAGTGTTCCGTTGTTTTAGGTAAAAAATAGAACACAGATAACGCAGATTTGGCGGATTAACACAGATTTGGCCATTGTCTGAACCATGATTTACCTGATTAAAGGATTACCATGATTTGGAGAAATTATGTTTGTCGGATGTTGTGCAGAACAGCAGTGAATTTTTGAATTATTTAATCTGTGGTTATCTGTTTAATCAGTGTCATCAGTGTTCCGTTGTTTTAGGTAAAAAATAGAACACAGATAACACAGATTTGGCAGATTGTCTGAACCATGATTTACCTGATTAAAGGATTACCATGATTTGGAGAAATCATGTTTAACGGTCATCGCACAGAACAGCAGAGAATTTTTGAATTATTTAATCTGTGTCATCAGTGTTCCGTTGTTTGAGGTAAAAAATAGAACACAGATAACACAGATTTGGCGGATTAACACAGATTTAGACATTGTCTTAACCATGATTTACTTGATTAAAGGATTACCATGATTTGGAGAAATCATGTTTAACGGTCATCGTGCAGAACAACAGAGAATTTTTGAATTATTTAATCAGTGGTTATCTGTTTAATCAGTGTCATCAGTGTTCCATTGTTTTAGGTAAAAAATAGAACACAGATAACGCAGATTTGGCGGATTAACGCAGATTTGGCCATTGTCTTAACCATGATTTACTTGATTAAAGGATTACCATGATTTGGAGAAATCATGTTTAACGGTCGTAGTGCAGAACAGCAGCGAATTATTTATTATTTAATCTGTGGTTATCTGTTTAATCAATGCCATAAGTGTTGTTTTGTTAAATGTTAAATTTATTCCTATTAAAGTATATATGTTTGGTAACTCCATTTGCAATTTTAAAAGAATTATATGACAAATAATGTTTAATTGATTTAAATAATCCGATTTTTTGGAAAAGGAAATTTTTACTTGTAAATTTTATCTTATTCATTTTGTTTTAACTCGAATTCGTTAAGGGGAATATTATAGACCCGGTGATAATATTGTTTATTAAATGATATGTTGTTTGTTAATAAAGCATCACGTTCGGCAAAATCTTTTTTGGCTTCATCTTCTTCAAATAACTTAAATACAGGAGCAAATTTATTACCTGTATTTAACTTTATAATGTACTTAAACAAGGTGTTAAATAATTGTTCGGGAAAATCTTTATCTTCTTTTGCAAGTAGTTTTTCGCTTTCAAGTCCTGATTTTGCGGTTGCGTAACCACCGTTGGTTTGATATTCCGTAGAAAATACATTAGTTAAAATAGCCTTGCTGATTGCATTGTTTTGCTGATTGATAAACCTTTCGTAAATATCGCTGCTTATATTCCCCTTGGATTCCTTAAATTCAACCGATGAATCATCGGGGATTACTGCAATAGCATCTTGAACCATGTTTTCTAATTTATTTAGCAAATTAATAGAATCATCATAACCGATATTACGCGGTTGTTTTGCCAAAATAAAAGGCATACCATATTTTTCAACAAAAACAGACCAAAATTTTAATCCCCCCTTTTTAAATGTAACAGGCCAAAAACACTTACTTAATGCTTTTTCGCCATAAGGATTGTCAAAACTTGGTTCGTTTTGCAATACAATAAATTTAAATTTGTATTTGTCCCCAGTTAAATTTACCGCTTCTGTTTTGTTGTTGGGTTTATATGTAATACAATTATTATCATCAAAATAAAACCACTCTCTTGGTTTTTCGTTGATGTATTGAGGAAGCCAATATCCATCTGTATTACTCCAAGTAATTTCAAAAACGGAATAACCCCAAAATATAGGGTTTAAGGAACTACTTATTAAATCCTTAATTCGGCAACCATTTTCTATTAATAAATTTATGGAGTTATTAATTAATGATAATTCCGCCTCAGATGTTTTTTCGTTTTTAATAATTCGCCACTCCATCGATTTAACACCCATTTTGCGTCTGGTTATACATGAACTTAAATGATCATCGGAAAGCAGTTCTTTTAAAACGGTTTTATCTTTACCTAATTTCAAAAGTACAGGATCAGGATCGGGGAGCATTTTTAGCCAGTTTGTGTAACCATAATTATTATCTATACGTAAAACGGTTTCCTGTTTAAGAGTGGTTTTATTAAACAGTTTTTTTAGACTAAAATTAAATATTTTTTTCATGTCTATTCCTTAATATTTGTTTAGTAATTTTGTTGTTAAATTAGTTTTTACTGATTGAATTATTACATTTGTGCTGATGTTATTTTTGGCAGAAAACAAAGCCAAAGCAATTGACCAAAACCTGTCGGCATGACCTTTAATATTAGATCTGTCAACTTCAAAATGTGTAAAATCACTTCCGATTGTAATTTTACGAATAGAATGCAAATCTTCGGTTAGTTCGGTATCAATGGGCAATAAAATATTGTTGTCCTGAAATACAGTTAACATATTATAGGCAAGTTCTTCTTTAATCCGGGTTGTAAAATAAACAGGAGTAATTTTATAACTACTAAATTTATTAACCATTTCTTCGGCTAATTGCATACCTAAACCACTTTCATCTATTGCGGTTTTTACAATATTATAAGTACTAATTAGATTTGATAAATATTCTTTTTGAACCGTAAAAGGAGTGTTTTCAAATATTTTTAATAATCGTAAAACATATTTTCCGTTTATACTTTCTATCACCGAAATTACTGATAAATCTTTTCTTCGGCCAATATCAAATCCGCAAAAGTAGGTTGAACTTTTATTTAAATTGGAATTTAGTGTTAGTGTTGCAGTTTGGCAATTATGAATTGTTTGGTAACTTAAAAATGCTGTTGCTTCATCAACCGGTTTGCAGCAAAATTCTTCGTTCCAGGTTATCTCATCAAAACAGTCTTCCTGCTGTTGTTTAATCCAATTGTGTTTTTCACCTTCTGAAACTTCTTTTTGATAGATTTTATTAACTAAGCCGTCATTTACAGCATCAAAAATGGTTGTGTTATGCAAAGACCAGTCAAGTTTATTTGATTTTACTTTTTCGGTGAATTTATAAAATAATGATTTTTTACCGTTATGGGTGGAAATGATTCTAATTGGGAAACCCCATACGGCAGTAGGTTTAGCAGCTTTCCACAATTCGTTTTGATTTTCGTGATGGGCAAATTCGTCAAGTATTACTTTTCCTCCTTTTGAGCGAAAAGCTTTTGGATTGCTTGTCAGGGCGTTAATTCGGCTTCCGTTATTAAATTTAATTTGCAGGCTTTTAACATCATTTTTCGAATCAATTACCGATTCGCTTAAATCAATTGAGGCGGCCTGAAATAAATTAGCCCATTTTTCGCAATAAATAATATATTCGCGGGCTGCGGATTCATCGGCACTGGAAAACCAAACAGCAGGAATTTTGCCAAATAAACAATCGCGTACATCTTCGTACGACTGAACATAGGTTGCCCCAATACGGCGCGATTTTTCCCATATTTTAATGTTGCTGTTATCGTTTAACCAATTTAACTGGTATGGTAAAAAGTATTTTAAGTTCAATTATTAATTCTCAATTTTTAATTATTAAAAACATTTAACTTCTAAGAAGTTTTGAAATATGTACCTTTTTATTGGTCAAAAAATATTTATACATTTCAAATTATATTAATTGTAAAGCGAAATTAACAGACTGTGTGAAAATTGGGGAATGACACGTTTTCTGTTAATTTTTCATTGTCGTCCACTATTATTAAACTTGGGTTAAAACCCGATATCTTCTTTTTCCAAACCTCCAGTTTAAAAGCTGGGGTTGTTTAAATACCTTACAACCTGTTGAAACAATATATGTTATAACATAATTATTCCTAAAAAAGCACTTCGGGGAAGTGCAACGTTTGTAATAGCGTACAACACCTCTAACTACCAGAACCCCAGCGGGGTTCAACCATTGGAACTATAATTCCTCAGTTTTCATAGAGTCTGTGAATCTCGCTCTACAACTTAAATACTTACTTCTATTTTATTTACACGTACCTTATCAATAATAACTACTATCATTTAATTGCAACTGCTTTTATTTGTAGCTCGAGCTTCAGCTCGAACAGCTTTTTTTAAATTTCCCAATTATTTTTTGTTCCATCCCGCCAGATGTACTGGCTTTGTTAAAATTGGGATAAATATATAACGGTAGCTATTTTGATATAACATATAATGTCACCCTTTCAAGGTTCTGTCACTATTTTTCCGCTTTTCTACAATCATGTCATCCCTTCTGGATTATTTAATACAATACAACATGTTACAATAAATTAAACTTCTCCAAAGTTTTGTAAATATTTATTTTGTATTGGTTAAAAATATCTTTGCGAAATACTACTTGCTGCTCACTGTTTATTAATTACTAATCACTAATCATTTTTTTACATTCCTAAAATTTCGCGTTCAATTTTTTCGATGGTTTGTTTGGAAATTGATTTTGGTTTATTATCATCCTGTTCAAGAAAATTATCATTTTTAATTTCTTTAACAGCGGTTAATAATGCCCATAATACTTTTGAAACAGCAGAAATATGAGGAGGAGTGGGATTTAATTTTGCCTGAGCAATAGCGGTTTTAACCAACTGGTATAATTCTTCTTTTAAGGGAAGATCTTTTATTTTATATACAATTCTTTCTTTATCCCAATTATCTTCTTTTTTCCATTGGTATAAAGTCCGTAATTTTATCTTTTTTTCAAAAAGCTGATATATAGTATTAATACCCAATCCTACTTCTACATACAGCTCTTTTGCTTCAATTCTATCCAGTTCTTCCATTATATTTTCCTTAACCGCAATAATCTTTAATGTGAATATCAATTTTAGTTTCAAGTTTAGTAAGTGTTTCGGTAAGAATTGCTTTATATCTTACATCCTCTTGAAGTAAAATAAACATTTTGTCCAATGCGTTTTGATTCTGTTCTAAAGTTTTGGAAAACTGCTGGCGGTTTTGTTCCAAAGTTTGATTAAACTGTTCCTGATGTGTTTTTATTGTATCATCATGTTGTTTAGAAAAATACTTTACGGTAAAAAACCAGATTATAAATAATATTGCCGAAATGCCCCCATTTGTTAAAACAGTTTTTATTATTGATTCTTCCATAACCATACTCCCTAATTAATTGATGCAAAAGTAGGGAAAATAATTGTGGTTGTCTTGTGAACATTTCGAGGAATAGTTTGATAAACCATTCCGACAATAATTCACTGTAAGGCAACAAAAACAATTCCGTAAACTGTTTGCTGAATCATTCCTTTGAACAAGTAATTAACGAAAATTACTTTTACACCGTAAATTTTAATAACAAGGAGTAAAAAAATGAAATGGATTCCTTTTTTTAGAACCGGTGCACAAACCGATTCGCTTGGAAGAGAGAAATTATGGACAAATGAGGAAATTGATTTTACAATAAACAATTATAATAACTTAAAGGAGGAAGAACAAAGACCAATTGTAATAGGTCATCCCACAGAAAATATTCCAATTGTGGGATATATTCAAAAAATTAAAAGAATAAATGATACTTTATTTGCTTTACCCGGATTAGTTGCCGAAAGTTTTAAAAAATTGGTTAATGAGGGAGAATTTCCTGAAAGAAGTATCTCTTTTAATATGGATGGAACAGTCAATCATTTTGGCTTTTTACCAAAAGGAATAAAAGGAGCTGTTAAAAATTTAGGTACATATTCATTTTCGCAGGAAAAAAGCGACTGCTGCAATTATTCATTTATTGATGATGATACCGATACCATTGAAGAACTTGAAGAAACTAATGAAAATGATATTTTAAGAATTGAAGCCGAGTTGGAAGTAATTAATAATCAAATTGAAAAACTAACCGGAGGTAAAAACAATACACAAAGTGATAACTCCTCGATATTTAATGAAATAAAAAAGAAAAACGAACAAATAAAAAGTGGTGCATTTACTGAGCAATTATCATCCGGTGTAAAAGATGGTAAAATATCACCCGCCTTAAAAAACAAACTGACAGATTTATACAATTTTACCATACAAAACAAAACAAATTTTATTGATAACAGTATGGAAAATATTGAATTGTTATTTAATGAAATAATTGACTTGATAAAAAACAGAGTGGAGTTTACTGAATTGGCAGTTAAAAATAGCACCGGTCAGATTAAAAGTGAATTTGATTTATTAACTGAAACATACAAATTATAAAGGAGCAAAAAATGAAGTTACATCAAGTATCAAACAGTGATGTAAAAACAACATCATTTATTAACAGCATGATGAAATATTCATCAATATTGGAATATGCGGAATTTTATAAAATAGTAGGCAACAGCGATATGCCTCGCAAAAAAGCAGCGGCCGGCGGCGGTCAATTTAGAGCATTAAACGATAATTGGGAAAGCAATATTACCAATCCTCAATTTGCATCATTAAATCTAAAAATATTTGGTGATAAAATTGAGATTGACAAAGCACACGAAAGACGCGCCGGTGATATTCCATCCGAAAGAGCCCGACAGTTATTAAACTTTGCTGAAGAATTCGGTAAAAACTTTCAAAACGAATTTTTTAATGGTAATAATGCGGTTAATTCAAAATCATGGAATGGACTTGCAACCCTTGTTCCTAATACACAAATAATTTATGGATCAGAGGAAGGTTTGTTAGTTGAAATGGGAAACAGCAACAGCGCAAAACTTTCGCAGCAAAAATTTATTGAAGGCTTGCGAAAATTAATTTCAAAAATTGACGGAGGGGCGCAGGTATTATATATGAATGAAGATGCCTGGACTCGGTTGACTTCCATTGCGGCAGAATACATTAATTGGCAAAAAAATGATTTTGGTGTTTTAGTTCCGCATTTTTCGGGTGTGCCAATTCGCTCGGGCGGATATAATACGGCAGGTAATTTAATAATTCCCGCTAATGAATCTATTGGAACATATACAACTGCAACATCAATTTACGCGGTAAGATTTGGAGAAAAGAAAGATTTAACCATTGGTACAAGCAATGGACTTAATATTGATGACCTTGGTTTAGTTGGAAATCATTATACCGATAATGTAGAGCTTGATGCCGATTTATGTTTGTTAAATAACAGAGCGGTTGCAGTACTTAAAGGTGTTGTTATTGGATAAAAAAGCCCATGAAAATATGAATTTTTCTTTTTAATGTAAGTAAAGGGAACTCACCCCCAGCCCCTCTCTTAAAAAAGAGAGGGGAATGTAAAGAGTACATATTATTATAATTAAATTACCAGGTAATTATGTATTGCACAATAAATGATTTAATAAATGATGTAACACGGCAGGTTATAATTGAATTAATAAATGACGAAAATATTAATCCTGCTAATATTGATTTGACTGCTGAGGATAATATTTATTCAAATAGGATAATTGAACAAATTAAAACCGCCGGTGAAGAGATTAACGGATATATCTTAAATAAGGTAAATTTTCAAGGTGCGGAAACACCTAAATTGATAACTGTTATTTGCAGGGATATAAGTATTTATTATTTATACAAACGCCGATTGATATTAAACATTCCTGATTCAATTAAAACTATTTATCAGTTTAGAATAAACCAATTAAAGGATATTGCGGCAGGAAAAATAAACGTACCTGTAAATGATATAAACAAAATTTCCGAAAACTATTATGTAAACAAAGTTGAATTTGATAGAATATTTTCAATTGGTAAATTAAATAAGTTGTAGGCAAATATGAATATTGATGAAGTTATGTTATTTGTTAAAACCCAATTAACAGCAAAAGTTGAACAACTATCTTTTGAAAAAAAAGTTAAGGTCGAAATTCCAATTGCAATAAATAACTATAAAAACACTCATGTAAACGGAACATTACTTTTACTTTACAGGGGTGATAACTTTAGTGACGACAAAATTACTTGCAAAAAAATAATCCGTCAAAACCGAACAATGACAATGACCGTATTGGGTATAATAAAACCCGGAAATGCAAAAACTATAACATGGTATATAGATTATGTTATTAATTCGCTGGCCGGAATAAAAATAACCAATAACAATATTGATAAATACATTCTTCCGGTATCAGCTGAACGATTGGAAGATGATGAATTTTGCAATATGTGTTTTGCTGTTATGTTTTTAATTCCGTTGGATTATATATTTAACGTGGAGGAGTTAAATGAAAATAATTAAAAAGCCCTTGCCTTTGGGCGAATATAATAAACTTGAATATGAACAGTATGGCATGAAAACAAAAACCTTTATTGTGCTTCATCATACTGTATCGTCAACAGAAAACAGCGTTTATAACTGGTGGTGTAATGACGGCCAAAAAGTAGGCGTTGCGTACGTTGTGGATAAAAATGGAGATATATATGAATATTTTGATCCTAAATATTGGTCGTATCATTTAGGCGGCAAGATTGACAAAAAATACAATATCAACAGTATTGGAATTGAAATTGTTAATGAAGGTGTACTGCAAAATAATAATGACGAATATTTTTGGTTTGGCGGGAAAAATAAATATACCGGCAGAGTATCTAAAATAAAATGGCGTAATAACCAATATTGGGCCGCTTATCCTGATAAACAAATGTTATCGGTAATTGAACTTGTAAAGTATTTAACAACCCGTTTTAACATTCCAAAACAGGTATATACAAAATACGATTATGATATTAAGCTGCTTAATACATTTAAAGGTATAATATCACATTGTAATGTAAGGGCCGATAAAACAGATATTTCTCCGGCATTTGATCTGGTATATCTGCAAAACGAATTATTAAAATAAATGGGGAAACTATGTTAAAGGAATATAAAACAAAAATAATAATATGTGCTGCATTGTTTGTTTTAATATTAATACTTCTTCTTTTTTATAATATGTTAAAACCAACAGTACGTATAACACAAAAAAAAGAAAGCAGCTCCGTTAAAACGGAAAAAATAATCAGTACGGAATTAAAAAAAGATATAAAAATTAAACCTAAGTTTTATTCATCTGTCAAAACAGAAATTAATGAGTTTGCACAAAATCAAACGTCCGATAATTACATTAATGACTGCCAAGATTCCGCAATTTATTATATGGCAAAAGCAGATACGACATTTTTGCTTAATGATACAACCGGAAAATTACGTGCCGTGGTTGGAATAAACACATCGTTTAACAGCAACATCCCACTAAGTAAAAAATCATTTTTTGATATAAAATATAATGTTAAAACTTTTGAATACGATACGGATGAAAAACAAATAATTAAAGAAATAAATGAAACAACAGAAACAAACATATTGGATAATTTGGGGTTTGGTTTGTTTGCCGGAGGTGTTTACACAAAAGATAAAACTTTAAACTATGGTATTGGATTCGGAATAATTTATAAACTAACAAAATAAAGGAGATAATATGTCATTAGAATATCCGGTAATAGGAAATAATAAAAATAGATTATTGCTTAATCAGGTTGAAAAAGTAATAATACTTATTGAAGAAGGGCAGGAATTTGTTGAAGCAGGTTACATTGATGAAGGAAGCATAAAACTAAAGTTTCCGGCAAATTCAATTACACTTATGAATAAATCGACCTTACAGGTTGGTTACAACTTTAGTTTTGAAATAAAAGCATTACAGTTTTATTCGTTGTACGAGTTTGAAAAATTGGTAAATAAAAATTGTACCTTAAATTTGCATCCGTTAGGCATATATATTAAAAATGTGCAAATAAATATTGGCGGCGAGTTAACTCCGGGTGATAATAAATCGCCAATAACAATTACGGGTGCAAAACATGTAAATAAAATACGGGATGTCATTGATGGAAATCCATGGGGCAATTTAGCCGAACCTTGGGAAACCGGAACAATTACAATACCAATTACAACTTTAAATGATACAATTGGAATTGAAAATTTATTATAAGGAGAAAATTATGAATGCTTTGTTTTCGTTTTATTCAGTTCCGTTTATGAAAAATAACAAACTGAATATAAATTATTCGTCTTTTTTTTACAGCTGGGTTCTATCGGTAAATTTGGCAAAAAAACATTTTGAAAAAGTAATACTTGTTACCGATACAAACGGAAATGATTTATTAATTAATAAAATGAATCTTCCGTTTGATGAGGTAAGTTTAGCCTTAAATAATATGCCTCCTCTTAATAAAAATTTGTGGGCATACGGAAAAATTTATGCTTTTGCGTTACAAACCGAACCGTTTGTTTATTTGGATTATGATGTGTTTTTATTTAATAAAATTAATCCATATCCAGGTATTATTGTTCAATCGGTTGAAGGTTTTAACCCGGTATTGTTAAATGGCGTATATGCCGATTACGTTAATAAATTGGTAACTGCCAATTATACAAGCGAAATGTTTGTAGATAGAGATGAAAGTGTTTTATATGGTTACAATTTGGGAGTATTTGGCGGAACGGATTTGGACTTTATAAAGGATTATTGCGGGGAAGCCAAAAGAATTGCCGAATATATAAATTTACACATTACTGAAATTACACCCGAATTTTCAAAGCTGTACGAACAATGGGCCTTAGCCATTAGTGTGGTGTATTATAATAAAAGTATTACTCCGTTACTTAACAGTAAAAATGAGTCAATAACAAAAGGATACACCCATTTAAAAAGCAGGAAAGGGGATAAAATGGTTACTTCCTTAATTAGGAAAAAACTATCGACAATGTTTCCGCAGGCTTATAAAGAAATTAGTGGAAAATTAAATAACGGAGTTATTAACGATAAAGTATTAAACACGTGGGAATAAAAATGGAAAATAAAGCGGTTTTTGTTTTTGGAGAAGATAAATTTATACTAAAGGAGTATGGCAATTTAACGTGGGAAGAGGATGAACAACTTGTTGGTCTTCTTAACCCAACAGCCGATTCAAACTTAGATATTAATAAAATATTATCCATTGTATTAACATCTGAAGATAATAAAATTGATACTTCTAAATATGATTTTAAAAATGGGAAATTAACTGTTATTAAAAAAATTATTAAGGAAGAAATTGTTAAAAGGAGAAACGATTTTTTAATGGTATGACAGCCGTTTTTGAGGAATTAAATAAAACCGAAACAGCTGTCCAAATTGAATACAATAAAATATTGTACAATAACGGAGAAAAAATATTTACTTGTGATATGAAAGATACACGCCAGATGTATCTTTCATTTTTAAGCGGTAATAACTTTAACGAGGCGTTTAGAATTGAAAAAACAAAACTTAAAAGAATATTTTTGTTTGAATATGAAAAACGCCGCGAAATATTAAACAACAAAATGCACATGTTAAATTTGTATAAAAAACAGGCAGAAAATGGAAGATGACTTAAATAATGTTAAAAACAGTATAATTGAACTTAATTCCAAAATGTTTTCATTAACAGAACTGTTAAATATTAATTTGGATAAGAGTATTTTGTCTGTAAGCGACTTAAATTTTAATAAAATAAATTATCTGCTGGAATGGGTAAATTCAATAGATAAAAATCCGGCAGAGTTTGAAAATTCAAGTTCAATGGATGAGAATAAAAAAGTATTATTATTTGAAATTAAAGAAATTATTCAAAACTTGAATTATGATGTTGAAAAATTAAAAGGTTCAGTAATAAATACGGATGATGAACTAAAAACCAAACTGGAAAGCATTAACAACGTTTTACAAACAGGTAATAACAGTATACGGGAACGGATTGAATTGTGGGAGGAAAAACAAAAAATTGAAGATAAACTGGATTTGTACAATTTGGAAAAAACTCCTTTTGAAAACATGGGTTACAAAGGCAGAGCAAATAATAAAAAAATTGATAATGTTCCCATAGGGCCAATAAATATGCAGCCTGTTAATTATATAATGGGGGAACAAATAAGGCTTACAGAAGCCCTGCACAGAGGTTATTCCGCGGTTGGTTATGCCTTGTCAAGTTCAATTGCAAATGCTGTTGCACCGTTTAATAAAGTTAACAGTTTAGCGCAAATATTATTAAATACTTTTATTGAAGTTACTGCCCGTGCTTTAATTTTTAGAACTTTAATGGGAGGTTTTAATATTTTGGGCGGAGGGATAAGTGATTTGTTTGGCGGGGGCACTTCACTTAATCCGAAAGCTTTGCCGGGAATACAAACCTATAGGAATGTAGAAACATTATTTTCAAATAATATTCCTTTAAGTAATAAAGTGGATGTAAATATTAACATTCCAAAAGTCGAATTTAAACAAACAGGTTATGACTTAAAAGCAGTAATAAATAAAGTTGAAAAAAGCGCGGATAAATACCAATGATTAACTTTGAATTAAACACTAAATACAATTTTGTTTTTGCGGGTGTGCTGCCAAACAAAATAAGTTATTCCATCATTCTTTCAGTTATTTACGGAAGTAAATCTGATTATATTGTTGGAATTAACAACCCGTCCGAATATTTAATTGAACTGGTAAGCACTAAGGAGTTAATTTATGAAATTGATGAAGAATCTTTATCGCATTTTGCTTTGGCTAAATTTCCATGTGAAATTTTAGACGCAAACGAAATATTAACTAATTTGTTTTCTTCGGAATATGTTAAACTAAGGAATGTAAATATAGAAATAAAAATAAACGAACTGACAAAATTTACCGGTTCGGTTGATCCTCTTTCAATTGTATTTAATAAAACAGATTTAATTTTATCGTGCAGCTTTAAGCCGGATACATATATTTTAAACGAAACCGATACTTGGCTAAATAATGTTATAAATTATGAACCTATTGGGGTAAATCTAAATAATAACAAAATATTACTTACCGAATTTGTAACACGGATATATAAAATTGTTAAAAATAATATTGTTCTTACAAGCATTAATAATTGGATTTTTAATGGCGTGGATAACAATAATAATCCGCCAGTAATTGTTGCGGAAAATTTTGCCGGTCTGTTTGTTGATGAACGTTTATTTGGTTATTACAATAACAATAGTTTTATATGTAACGGAATTACCAATTATGGCGATTTAATAAAACAGCTTGCGTTTACATTTGGCTGTATAACGGGTATGATTAGCAGCAACCAAGCAATTTTTGTTCCTTTTATTGATAGCAATAAACCAGCAAAAACCATAGATGAAAATTGTTTAATAAATAAAAAGATTGAAGGGAACAGAGATATTATTTCGTTTTTGGTATTTAATCCGGGCGGAAATTATTTAGGAACACCAACAAATATTCAAGGCAAATATTTAACTAAGGAAATTTTTACTTCATTTTTTATTAATACAGTTAACGGCTTTTTACCTGTAAGCCAAATAAATACAAAATATAGTTGGGAAGAGTTTTTGGCAGGAGTTTTAAATTATTGGGGCAGCTACTTTATGCGCAAAAAATACATTTTTAATTATACATTTGAGGTTACGGGAATTGATTATAATTTATGGGAAGATATAATAATAAATAATGTAAAATATACTCCGGTTTATGTTAAAATAAATTTTGAAGAGTTTAAGACAGAAATAAAAGCAGTAAAACTTGAATAACAAGGTTAAAGTTTAAGTGTTAAAGTTTAAGTGTTAAAGGTTAAGTGAAAGGAAAATAATTTTTAATTCTTAATTTTGAATTTTTAATTAAAAAGAACAAAAAATAGATAAATATTAAACTCAAACAAGGCGGTTTATGTTAAAACTGGGGAATAATAGTTCCGAATTAAAGAAATGATATTGTTTTATGAAATATCCTTATAATTCAAATATAAAAGAACATTTTACGGCTGAAAATGAAAGATCGGCTGTACCATTATGCTTAATGTTAACAAATGGGAGGTTAAAATCTTCCAGATAATAAGTGCAATCCGGTTTTAATAGAGTATAATTATACTCAACCACAAAATGTAATGCATATTGAGCCGTAAAATCCACCCCAATTAAAAAGATATATCCGGTCGAATTATTATACTTTACTTTGTTAAGCATTTGACTGTTTAAAAAATCCGCATTCCCATTTTGCGAAATATCCGGTGTAAAATATCCTAATCCTACACCACCATAGGGTTGGACTTGTTGGCCTGTAATGCGATATAAAATATTGAATGAAAAATTTGTAAGCAAACAGGAGTAATCGGTATTAGGTAAGCTGCAGGCATTTGTTTGTAAAATATCAAAATTATACGAGCTGCGGATTGTAACTTTGCTGTTGATTTGATATTCCATTAGGGCATTAAGACCAATACCGCCGGAAGGAAAAGATAAACCTCCGCCAATATTTATTCCTTGAGCAATAATATTGCTGAAAATTATCAAAATATAAGAAAAAAATAATAATATTTTTGTTTTCATTTTCCCCTCTAGTCAATTACTTAAAAATTTATTAAACTGTAATTGCCTATTAATTAATTGATGGTATCTTATTATAATTGTCAAATATTGTGTTTGATAATGTGATTCAAATCATATTATTAAAAAATAAAATTAATAACATTAATAACATTGAGATATTTTGATTAAATTGATAGATTAAATGTATTATAAATGAGCAAAGAGATGAGCAAATATTTTGGTTTGGTATTTCTATTTTTAATAGTAAATAATATTGAAATAAACGGACAGCCAATAAAACTTGGTGTAGGTTTTTTGTATTGTTTCGAAAATTCTTCTTTTGATACAGGTGTAGGAGTCGAACCATTTGCAGAATATCAAATTACCGAAAAATTTTCCGTCAGAGGAGTTGTGGGGTTACACCTTTCATCATTTAAAGGCAAATATGTTATGACCGGCGACTCTTATCGTTTAACACATTATTACGGAATGGTAATGTATCGTCCCATAAAAAATGATATAGAACCATTTGTAGGTTTGGGATTAGGGTATTATCTGCCTATGGATGACGGCGGCGGCAATAGTAATACAATAGATGTTTATAGGGTAACTTCGGCAGCATTTGACAATAATTGGGGATATAATATAACTGCCGGAGCCGACTTTTTCCCGGGTAAAACATTTCATTGTATGATAGAGCTTAATTACACTATTATTAATACCGATTATTCGTATAAACTGGAAAACGAACTTGTTTATCCTGCTGAAAAAATTAAATTTAAGGAATCGATAAACCTTTCTTATTTTGCCGCAAAATTAAACTTTGTTTTTGAATTATAGCCCATATTTAACAAAGTGTTGGTTTAAAACAAAAACTCCCGCATTAAACGGGAGTTAAGTAATAGTTTTTTGTTCAGCTGTTATTTTTTCTTCTTAAAAAGATAAAATATTACAACACAAATGACGGAAAAAGCAGCAGCATAAATCCATACCGGAGTTTCTTTTAACTTAAACGGACGGAAAGTTGCAGCAATTGTTTTGCCTGTTCCAATTTGGTTTAATGTATATTCCCAGGTTAATTTGTTGTTTGAACGTGACATAGCATTATGGCTTAAGATTTCACCCGGAATATAATAAACGTATGTTATTTTGAATAACTGTCCGTTTATGCCAAATCCCGTTGCAAAAGGAGGTATAAACTGCGAAAAAACCATTGTGGTTTTATCTGTTCTTTTAAACGAAAAATTAACATCCTTAAATGCCGAAGCACTATTTAACGAGTCAAACTTGGCAAATGTAAGTTCTATCTTTGCATGAATAGTACTATCGTTTTGATCGGTATAAACATTAATGTTGCCGATCTTTAGATGTTTTGAGGAATACTCTTTACGGATAGAATCGGGAGAAAAAATTCCGACTTTAGCCATAACAAGTGAATCCTGCTGGGTTTTTACTTTAAACCAGTAGTGAATATACATGTCTCCGGAACCATCAATGTTTAATGTGGTTATCTGTTCGTAGTTCAAACAGCCGGAAAGGAACAAAGAAATAATAAATATTGTTAAAGTAGCTTTAATGTTTTTCATAATGTATCAAAATTTTTTAATACCAAATGTAGTAAATTTTTTTGATTAATATACATAAAGGTTTCAAATAATAGAAAAAAAAGTTAAGTTTAAATAGTAAATTTTTGGAGTTAAGAATGCCGACGTATGATTATAAATGTAAGGAATGCGGTAATTTATTTGAAGTTTTTCAAAAAATGAGCGATATACCACTTACCGAATGTCCCAAATGTAAAGGAAGAGTTCAAAGATTGATTGGTGCGGGTGCAGGAATAATATTTAAAGGTTCAGGTTTTTATGAAACCGATTATAAAAATAAGGGAAGCAAATCGAATAAAAAAAGCACTAGTTCACCTGTAAATGCTAAAACAACTGAAACTAAAGAAACCCCTGCCGAAAATAAATCCGATACAAACACCACAAAAGCAGCAAGCTAATTGTATGAATTATGAATGGTGAATTATTAATTATGAATTAAAACATTGTCTGCACTGTGATTTATGTGATTAACATGATTAATAATTGATTTGCAAAAATAATACCGACAATTTATCCGCTTGAATTAAAAAATGTTTTAGCCCTGAAAGGGTGATATGATTGAAGGTTAAATTGTTTTGACCGGTTATTTTTTGATTAAAACATTGTCTGAACTGTGATTTATGTGATTAACATGATTAACATGATTAATAATTGATTTGCGAAAATAATACCGACAATTTATCACCTTGAATTAAATAATGTTTTAGCCCTGAAAGGGTGATATGATTGTAGAAAAATTAAAAAAATTAACAAAGCCCAGAATGGGTGACATGATAATATTTGGTTTTAAATCTTAAACTATTATCCTATCCTGTTGGAATTATTATGTTGTTTGAGTTGGTAATATTCTTTTGCAATGATGCCGGTACAAAAAGAATAAGCAACTACTCCGCAGTTGAAGGGGTTTGTAGGTTTATAGTTGTTACAAATAGGGAACTGCTTTGCAGTTTGTTTGATGATGTCCTACAAAAATCAACTTCCATCAAAAAAAAGAATTACCAAAATTTTGGTAATCCTTTAATTCTGTAAATCTATGTTTAAATATTTATTCCGGTCTTCTGTAGGTAACGGTAGAACTTGCCTGAACACTTGGCATAATAAGCATTTCGTTAATATTTACATGAGGCGGGCGGGTAGTGCAATATAAAATGGCATCGGCAATATCGTCACCAGTTAAAGGATCAACCCCTTTATAAACGTTTTTAGCTTTTTCAGTATCACCATAAAAACGTAAATTACTAAAGTTGGTTTCAACCATTCCAGGGTCTACAGTACTAACACGTATTTTTTTATCTACTAATTCGGCACGCATTGATTTTGTAATAGCTGCTACAGCAAATTTAGTGGCGCAATATACTGCTCCGTTTGGATATGCTTCATGTCCGGCAATTGAACCAAGATTAACAATGTGCCCGGAACCGTTATTAATCATTAAAGGAATAACTTCGTGAGTAACGTATAAAACACCTTTAACGTTGGTATCAATCATTTCTTCCCAGCCTTCCATATTATCTTTGTATAAAGGACTGAAATTTCGTCCCAATCCGGCATTATTAATTAAAATATCAATCCCTTTCCATTCTTCAGGTAAATTGGCAATTGTTTTAATTACATCATCATGGTTGCGTACATCCAATTGAAAAGAAAATATTTTAATGCCGTATTTTGCAATAATTTCGGCTTCAATTTCTTTTAATAATTCAAATCGTCTTGCGCATAAAATCAAATTTGCGCCTTCATTGGCAAATGTATTGGCACACGATAATCCGATACCGGAAGTTGCGCCGGTTATAAATACAATCTTATTTTTTAGGTTTGTCATTTTGACCTCGTTTTTTATCCTGTACTTTTTTAGTCAACCTAACTGTTAATCTGTTAAAATATATTATAAACACAAAAACAACAAAAAGTACATTTATATATTTTAATGAGCTGCTTGTTTGGTAATATTTTAATACAACTGAAATATCATTTGTAAAATTTTCAAATATCAGCGGCAAAACAGCGTTAATAATCACTTTTAATAATAAATAACTTAAACATATTAATTGAAATACTAATAATGCCAAATCGTTAAATTTTTTACTTAAAAAATTAATGTTCGATATTTCAATCAGAACAATACAAATAATAAGAGGGGACAGAGATAATGGGAGATTAAGATATATTTTATTATCTATGCTTTTAATATTAGTTGAAAACCATAAATAATTAAAATCTATTTGGATATTGTTAATATTAAAAACATTAAATAAAAACAGTTGAATCAATTCGTAACCATACATAATAAAAAATATGGAAATAAATAAACCTGTAAAAATATAAATATTTTTCTTTTTGTTTTGCAAATTATCTTTCAATCCAACTTGTCCTTTTTGTTTCAAAATTAGGGGCTGTTACAGTATAGGGATAATCTTTTGTTAAAGCACTTTTCCACATATTACTGTTTGCAAATAAGTTGTCAACCCACCAGCTTTCATCACTTAATAATTTGTATATATTTGAACCTGCTTTAATTTCAGCAATAAAATTCATTCCGGCGTTTCCGTTGTTATTAAAGTTTTGAACAGTAACTTCAATAGTATTTGTTCCTTTTGTTAAATATTTTGTTATATCAACAAATAAAATCCTTTTATAATCAACTAATAACGAAAGAGAACGGCGAGCCGAAATTTCATCAATATATTTGCCGTTTATATATAACTTTGCATAAGTATCACCAAACATTTGTAACATGCCCGATGATGGGGTTTCCGCAAGATCAAATGTTTTTTTGAATTTTACATTGTTTACGGGTTGTTCTTTATCTATTGAATAATAAATCCATTTACTTTCAATTTTTGGTGATTTTAATGTATTATTTTGTAACCCGGTTTTTGTTTCATTAAAATAACTAACAAGTCTGTTAAACTTATCTTCAATCATATTAAGGTTGTCCGGTTTGTAATATTTTTGCCAAATCTTTTTGTATTCAGGTTGAAGTTTTGCTAAAGTTTTAACATTCCTGTCTATCAACTTTATACACAAATCCGTTTCGTTACTTTTTCCGTCAATAATGCTGTTAATTAATTGCTGAGTCTGCATTTTAAGAACATACCATTCGTTAAAATCAGCCATAAAACTCAAAATTTCTAAATGGTCACTATTACGTTTAACAACTTTTTGTGCGTCAATTATTTTTTCTTTAATTGTTGGCACCGAACTTAAAATCCAGCTGTTTTTTGTAACTCTGTTAGCCGATGATTCCCACCATACAGGGTCGCGCATAGGTAATGCCGGATGTCTGAATACATCGTGCCATAACATTTGGTTTAATGGTTCGCTGAATATTTTGTAAACTTCATCAATTTCGGTATTGGGAGTATTAAAAAAGTCAGTAAAATAGTTCTTACCAAAATCATTAATTTCGGGTGAGTTTATATTCCATGAACAAAATGCGGAATAAGCGTATCCGTATAATACTAATTCTTTAATTGTTTCGGCTCCGTAATCGCCCCAGTTGGAGTTTATCATACCAATTGAATTGTTTTTAATTCCGGCTTTGGTTATATATTCAATATTTGGAATAGCGTTAAAATTTGTTGGAAAAGGAGTTAAAAAATTCCAAACTGAAGGTGAAACAATGAAATTAAATCCGGCTTTATTAAATGTTTCGGCTGAAGGATAATTTGTTTCGGGACGGTAATGCCAGTCAACAATGGTAATATCTTTTGGTAATTCGTCTAAAATTTCAGGATGATTTAACAAAATATCGCCGTACATAAGTACTTTTTTATTATATTTTTTACAAATATCGTAAACCTTTTTGTAATGTTCCAAATGGACTTTAGCAAGACTGGATTTTTCCACTAAAAATTTACTGTTTCCCAAACCAACATCGTAACTTTCATCGGCACCCATGTGGAAATATTCGGACGGGAAAAGCTCAAATACTTCTTTTAACATGTTTTCTAAAAAAACATAAGTATCGGGATTGCTTACGTCCAGCGAAGCCGCACCCGGAAATTCCGCATATTTTATATATTCCTTTTGTGCCAATAAATTTTCGTAATGGCCTAATGTTTGGAAAATAGGAATAATATCAACAAAATGTTTTTCGGCAAATTTATGTAGTTCTTTAATTTCGTTGTGTGTTAAAGCTCCGCGTCCTTTGCCGATTGAAGGATAACAATCCAATTCAACTACATCTTCCATATACGGCATGTACGTATTCATTTTGTAACGAGCCATAAATTCAATTATTTTTTTGAAATTATCCAAAGTGGAAACCTGTCCGCGGCTAATGTCATCGGAAATTCCGCGTATTTTCATATCGGGATAATCCAATATGTTACAATAAGGCAGGTTATTGTTAGTTCGTTCAATCATTTGAACAAGGCTTGTAACTCCGTAATAAATACCCCGGTACGAAGGTGATTTAATTGTAATACCGCTTTTGGAAATTGTTAAAGTGTAGGATTCCTGAATAAATTGGGCCGGAACATCTTTAATTTGATTTTCGTTTACAATTTCAAAAGTAATAAAAGAAGTTCCGCTATTAACCGAATTTGTTTCGATTTTTTGTTCGTTTAAGCAGTTATTTAACAGGTCAAATGAAAAACCAAGTTTTGTTTTGTCGTTTCCAATTAATAAAACGTTTGTTTTGTTTGGAATAACAAAATTACCTTCTTCAACAATAATACTTTTGGGAGTTGGTAAAATGGAAATATTCATCTCTTTTGCCTCGCAATAAGAAAATAAAAATAAACATGTTAAACTAAAAATAGTCTTAATATAATTCATCAGTTCCTCTTTATTTATAATAAAATGGTCGTTTTAAATTTAAGGTTTTTCTTTCTCTTATAAAAGAGAAAACAATTTTGAATTCTTAATTCTTAATTTTTAATTAAAAAGATAAAAGAATAACAAAATGATGAAACAATTTTGAAAGATTTGATTACTGGGTACTTATAAAAAAACAACTTCTTTGTATAAGTATTTGTTGCTTTTGTTCTAATAAAAATAATATCAAAAAAAGTAATATTCTTTATTGCAAAACAATTACATTTTTGAGTTAATAATCCCAAATATTTTAATTGACTTAATTTGTGAATTCCATTAAATTAAAACACCATAATTTTTTCAGGGTTAAATTATTTATTTTGCAGCTATGTTCTATTTATGGGAAGGTTAATTATTTATAAATTTACTTAATGGGGTGCTAATTTGAAAAAAGGATTATCGTTACTTGTTTTGTTTCTCTTATTAACTTGTTTTGTGACTGCTCAAGATTTTCATTTGAAAAATCAAAGTGAAATTTCCAATCTTTCAATTCAATCTGTACAACTAACAAAATCAAACATTATTATTGATAAAGAGAAGATGTCATACGCATCCCAAATAGAGCTTAATCAAAAACAAAATAAATCCTCAAACGAAATTTTCTACAAACCATCAATAATAATAGAAAACGGGAATTCAAAAAATACATATAGTTACGGTACTCAAGGAAATGTTACAGCCATAATAAATGAAACTTCAACTGGTGGTGTGTGGCAAAATAATGAAATGTATGAATATAACTATGACAATAATTGGAATTTACTTTTACAACAGCATTATTTATGGAACGGAAATGATTGGATCTACTCCGATAAAATAACATACGAATATGATGTAAAAGGAAATTTGTTATGCAAAACAACCTTGTATGGTACTAATAATATTGAAAGAAATACATATACTTTTGATGATGACAATAATTTGGCAACGGCAGGAGAAGATAGATGGATTAATGGCAGGTGGGTATGCCAGCGGCTTTATTATTATTCATATGATAGCAACGGTTACTTGTTGTCATCCATAGAACAGACAATTTATGATAACGCTTTAAGAAATGATGTTCGTAAAACGTTCACTTATTCTGCAAAAGGTGAAAAACTATCGCTAATTTATGAGGACTTCACAAATTCCGGCTGGATAAATTATTTAAGTGATTATTTTACTTATAATGAAAATTCAAGTTTATTAACAACAACCGAAAAGGTATGGAGAAATAACAGCTGGGAAGATTTTTACCGTATTGTTAATACTTATAACGCAAATAATAATTTGCTTTCTCAAACACACCAAAATTGGCTTAATAATGCGTGGATTGATGTCCATAAACTTGAAAATACTTATGATTTGAATTTTAATCCGATTAGTACATTAATTCTAGATAGTAATTTAGGAGGTTTGACAAATTTTAGAAAGGTTACACGCACATACGATGATAATAATAATAAAAAATCCGAATCGGACGAAATTTGGAGAAATGATGCATGGCTTAATTATGAACTTAGCTCATATTCATTTGACGAAAACAATAATGGGTCGGGTGCTTCATATTTTGCGTGGAATAATGGCATTTGGGAACCTTCATGGGGTAAGGTAAATATTTATTATAATAATTGCAAAAATGTATTTAGTACTATTTGTATGGATGTTGCAGTTGAATATATGTTGATTAATGATGTTAATGACAATGAATTAAATAGCACTACATATTCCTTATCTAATAACTACCCAAATCCTTTTAACCCAAATACAACAATTAGTTTTAGTTTGCCCAAACAGGAGTTTGTTACCTTAAAAATATACGACATTTTAGGCAAAGAAATAGCTACACTTTTTAATGAAGAATTAACCGCGGGAACTTACAATAAAAACTGGCAGCCAAAAAACATAAGCAGCGGTATTTATTTTTACAGGTTACAAGCAGGCAAATATAGTGAAACAAGGAAAATGAACCTTTTAAAGTAATTTTGAATTTTTAATTCTCAATTTTCAATTAAAAGACAAAGAATTATAAATTATTAAGTGAAATTACATATTTATTGACCATTAGGCAAAAAGTGTTGTTTATTATAACGATAAAAACTTGATTTTGCAGTGCGTTTTGGGGAAATAATAGGTTGAAAGGTGGTACGGTCATACCGTGTTTTTCAGGGAATAATAATCAGATAACATATTGTAACACAATATTTTAAATAACCCCGCCATTTATGGTGGGGATCGGCGGAAAGCAAAAGAATTCAGGCTTCAGCCGTAATTTAATTATCTAAAAACGCAAATTAGGTATTCTTTGTTAATATTGCTTTAGTCCACAATTGTTTTACATCACATTTATATATTTGACATTTTCCCCAATGGGTATTAATTTGTTGTTGGTTAATTTATTATTTAAGTATATAAAAATGAATTTAATAAAACAATATTTTGAGGGAAAAGTATGCAAAAGTTATTTAATACAGTTTTGATGCTGTTTGTATATGTTGGCTTATATTACGCACAAAACCCGGAGTGGATGGTATATGGTAAAAAAGGTTTTATAATATGTTCTGCTACAAAAAATGATTTTGTTTGGATTGGGGCTACTGATGGTTTATTAAAATTTAATAAAATTACCGGCGAAAAAAAATATTATAATACGTTGAACTCGGGTTTGCCGGTAAATTATGTTAAAACAATAGCAATAGATAATGAGGGAAATAAATGGATTGGGACTCAAGAAGGTGGTTTGATTAAATTTGACGGAATAAATTGGACGGTTTATAATAAGTCAAACTCTGGTTTACCCGATAATAGTGTTCTGGCCATAGCTATAGATAATGAGGGAAATAAATGGATTGCGACTTATAGTGGTTTGGTTAAATTTGATGGAAAAAATTGGACTGTTTATAATACATCAAACTCCGGTTTGCCGGATGATATGGTGCGTGATGTAGCCGTAGATAATGAGGGAAATAAATGGATTATGACGTATTATCTTTTGGTTAAATTTGATGGAAAAAATTGGACGGTATATAATTACAATATTCCGTATAATAGTGGTAAAACCTTGGCAATAGATGATGAAGGAAATATATGGTTTGGGACGTATGGTCGTGTGGTTAAATTTGATGGAATAAATTGGACGGTTTATAATTACTTGAACTGCGGCTTGCTGAATAATCAAATAACAGAGATAGCAATAGATAATGAAGGAAATAAATGGATTGGGACTCATGATGGTGGTTTGATTAAATTTGATGGAATAAATTGGACTGGTTATAATTCATCAAACTCCGGGTTATCCAGTGATGTAATTTATTTTATAGCTATTGATAAAGAGGGAAATAAATGGATTGGTACCTATGGTGGTTTAGTAAAATTTGACGGAATTAGTTGGAATACTTTTAAGGTTTATTTTTCAGGTTTACCGGATAATGATATTACTTCAATAGCAATAGATAATGAAGGCAATAAATGGATTGGTACTTATGAAGGTATAGCAAAACTTGATGGGGTAGATTGGACTGTTTATAATTCATCAAACTCGGGTTTACCGTATGATGTTGTTTTTGAAGTAGCAGCAGATAATGAAGGCAATAAATGGATTATAGCGGGTGGTTTGGTTAAATTTGACGGAATAAATTGGACTGTTTATGATCCATCAATTTTTGGTTTACCATATAATAATATCCTTACCATAGCAATAGATAATGAAGACAATAAATGGATTGGGATAGATGGAGGTTTGGTAAAATTTGATGGAATAATTTGGACGGTATATTATTGCTCTAATTTAGGCATGTTTAATCCTTATTTAAGAGAAATAGCGATTGATAATGAGGGAAATAAATGGATTGGGACGTATGATGGTTTGGTAAAATTTGATGGAATAAATTGGACAGTGTATGATACATCAAATTCAAATTTGCCGTCTGATTATGTAGAAGCAATAGCAATTGATAGTGATGGAAATAAATGGATTGGTACCGGTAGTGGTTTAACAAAATTTGACGGGATAAATTGGACGGTTTATAATACCTCAAACTCAGGTTTACCGGCTAATGGTATTATTTCAATAGCAATTGATAATGAGGGAAATAAATGGATTGGTACCTATGATGGTGGTTTGGCAAAATTTGATGGAGTAAATTGGACGATTTATAATGCTGCTAATTCGGGTTTACCCGAAAACGTCGTTAAAGCTATTGCAATAGATTGTTATGGAAACAAGTGGATTTGTACTGAAGATAGATTAGCAGTTTTTAATGAAGGCGGTGTTGTTAGTGTTAATGATAATTCAACTAATAGCAAAATACCCAATAATTATACATTACAGCAAAACTACCCAAATCCTTTTAACCCAAATACAACAATTAGTTTTAGTTTGCCCAAACAGGAGTTTGTTACCTTAAAAATATACGACATTTTAGGCAAAGAAATAGCTACTTTAATTAATGAAGAATTAAGTGCCGGAACTTACCAAAAAAATTGGCAGCCAACAAATTTAAGCAGCGGAATTTATTTTTACAGGTTACAGGCGGGAAAATATAGCGAAACCAGGAAAATGAACCTTTTAAAGTAAGGTTAAGTGTTAAGGGTTAAAGTTTAAGTGAAAGAAGAAAATAATTTTGAATTTTTAATTCTCAATTTTTAATTAAAAACAAAATGTAAATTATTGAATGAAATTGAAGATATATTGAAAATTTGGCAAAAATGTTGCATTGATAACACGTATAAATTGATTGTGCAGTACGGTTTTTGGGAATAATAGGTTCAAAGGTGGAACGGTCATACCGTGTTTTTCAGGGAATAATAATTAGATAAAATATTGTAATAAAATAAGTTAGCCAACCCTCACCATTTATGGTAATGTTGTCAACTTAAGGATTATCTATTCTTCATTTTTACAATGTTACCCACTTACGGGGTTGTGGTTCTTTTTTTAACGTTCAGGCTACTGATATGAAACCCCATTCGGGGTTTTTTAATATAATCCTTTAATCCAAATAGAAATATAAATACTGAAAATCAATTTATTGCGTAATAACGCTGAAAGTCTTACAAATCATTAGAACGCGGAACCATTAAAACCGGTTTCAACCCCCGAAAGTGGGGTTGGCTAAAGAAAAGAATTCGGGCTTCAGCCCTGATTGAATTATCTAAAAACGCAAATTTGGTGTTTTTTGTTAATATTGCTCCGGCGCACAATTGCTCTGCATCACACATAAATATTTGACATTTGTTAAAAGGGGTATTAATTTGTTGTTAGTTAAATTAATTATTAAAAAGTTAAAGAATGAATTTATATATGAATAATATTTTGAGGGAAAATTATGAAAAAGTTATTTTTTACACTTTTAGTGTTATTTGTTTGGGTAGGCTTAAATTACGCCCAAAACCCGGAATGGATTCAATATTCAAATGATTGTGGTATAGTTTATTGTTCTGCTGATGAAGGCAGCATAAAATGGATAGGCACAGTTGGTGGGCTAATAAAATTAAACAAAGAAACCAATGAAAAGATTTATTTTAATAGCTCAAATTCAGGTTTGCCAAATAATTGTATTCTTTCTATTAAAATTGATTATTTGGGAAATAAATGGATTGGAACAAATGGTGGCGGTTTGGCAAAATTTAATGGTATTAACTGGATTGTTTACAATAAATCAAACTCTGGTTTACCAAATGATGTTGTTCGTCTTATAGCAATAGATAGTGCTAAAAACAAGTGGATTGGAACCGTGGGTGGACTGGCTAAATATGATGATGTCATGTGGACTGACTATTCATCCATAATAAATCCGAGTGGAACTCCGAATGAAATAACCGCAATCGAAATAGATAGTTTTGACAATAAATGGATTGGTACAAGTCATGTTGGTTTATATAAATTTGATAATAATAATTGGACAAACTATAATAATTCCAATTCGGGATTATATGTTAATTGTATTACAACAATACAAATAGATGTTGAGGGTAATAAATGGATAGGATTAGCTAGCTTTGGGATACAAAAATTTGATGATACAAATTGGATCCATTATGACGTTATCTTTTCCGGTATCCCGTATTATTATGTAACAGCAATAGCGGTGGATGATGAAGGCAATAAATGGATTGGAACCTATAATAATGGTTTAATAAAATTTGATAATACAACTTGGACAGTATATAATACTTCAAACTCGGGATTGCCAACAAATGGTGTTGCTTCAATTTCAGTTGACCAAGCAGGTAATAAATGGATTGGAACAAATGGAAAAGGGCTTGTTAAGTATGATGGCTCAAATTGGGAACTTTATAACATTTCAAGTTCAGGGTTACCCGATAATTGTGATATGTCAATAACAATTGATAATAAAAATAACAAATGGATTGGAACATATAGCGGGGGTTTAACTAAATTTAACGGCATTGATTGGACTGTTTATAATACATCAAACTCAAGTTTGCCGGAAAATTTTGTTTATTCCATAGCAGCAGATAGAGCTGGTAACAAGTGGATAGGTACTTATTCGAATGGTTTGGCTAAAATGAATGATGAAAAGTGGACATTATTTAATACTACAAATTCCATTTTCCCAAGTGATAGGGTTAATGCAATTGTAGTTGACAGCAGTGATAATAAGTGGATATGTACCGATGGTGGATTAGTAAAAGTTGTCGATTCTACATTTACAGTTTATGATATTGGTAACTCCGGCTTGCCAAATAGGTTTGTTTCAACAATAGCAATAGATGGCGAAGGCAATAAGTGGATTGGAACATCCGGTGGTGGTCTAACAAAATTTAACGATATAGATTGGACAGTTTACAATACTTCAAATTCAAGTTTAACTTTTGATTATTTTCAAACAATGGCAGTTGATGTACAAGGAAATAAGTGGTTATGTAATTTAGGTCAAGGTGTAGCCAAATTTAATGGTACTGAATGCGAGGTTTATAATTGCTCAAATTCAGGCCTGCCGAGTGATTATGTTTATTCCATGGTGATAGATAATGAAAATAATAAGTGGTTTGGTACAGAAAATGGTTTGGCAAAATTTGACGGAATTAATTGGACTATTTATAATACTGCTAATTCAGGTTTACCCGCAAACGCAGTTAAAGCTATTGCAATAGATTGTTATGGAAACAAGTGGATTTGTACTGTAGATGGTTTGGTAGTTTACAAAGAAGGCGGTGTTGTAAGTGTTGAGGATAACCAGGTTAATCTGGAAACACCTACTAATTATATTTTACAACAAAACTACCCAAATCCTTTTAACCCAAATACAACAATTAGTTTTTGTTTACCAAAACAGGAGTTTGTTACCTTAAAAATATACGACATTTTAGGTAAAGAAATAGCAACTCTTTTTAATGAAGAATTAAGTGCAGGAACTTACCAAAAGAATTGGGCCCCGACTGGTTTAAGCAGCGGAATTTATTTTTACAGGTTACAGGCGGGAAAATATAGTGAAACAAGGAAAATGAACCTTTTAAAATAATTTTGAATTTTGAATTCTTAATTTTTAATTAAAAGAGAAAGAAATAATAAATTATTGAATGAAATTTGCAGATGTATTGAAGATTAGGATTCAGTGTTGCGTATGATAACAAGTATAACATGATTTTGTAGTACATTTAGTGGGAATAATAGTTAGATAACATATTGTAATACAACATTTTAAATAACCCCACCATTCATGGTGGGGGTTGGCTAAAGAAAAGAATTAGGGCTTTAGCCCTGATTAAATTATCTAAAAACGCAAATTTGGTATTCTTTGTTAATATATGCTCCGGCGCACAATTGCTCTGCATCACACATAAATATTTGACATTTGTAAAAAGGGGTATTAATTTGTTAATGGTTAAATTAATTATTAACATGTTAAAGAATGAATATAGAAGAGAATAATATTTTGAAGGAAAAATTATGAAAAAGTTATTTTTTATTATTCTTGTATTATTCGTTTGCGTTAGCTTAAATTACGCCCAAAACCCGGAATGGATGCAGTATACCGATGGAAAAATTATTAATTGTATGGCTTCCGAAGGAGATTATCTTTGGATAGGAAAAGATTATGGTTTAGTTAAGTTAAATGTTAAAACCGGAGAAAAATTTTTTTATAATACTGCAAATTCGGGCTTGCCGTACAACTACGTTCATCATATAGCAATCGACAATCAGGGAATCAAATGGTTGACCACCGGTTTCGATTTGATTAAATTTGATGGTTCTAATTGGACTGTTTATGATTCCGAGAACTCCGGTTTACCGTCTAACTTTATTTATTCTTTAGCAATTGATGGAGAAGGAAATAAATGGATTGGAACTAATGGGGCCGGATTAGTTAAATTTAACAATGTTGATTGGACCGTTTATAATACATCAAACTCTGGTTTGCCGGAAATGAATGTTTTATCAATTGCAATTGATGGAGAAGGTAATAAATGGATTGGAACGAATGGAGGCGGATTAGCCAAATTTAACGATACTGATTGGATTGTATATAATTCATCCAATTCAGGATTACCGGGTAATGATATTAGGGCAATACTAATTGATGATGAGATGATTAAGTGGATTGGAACAGATTATGGATTAGTTAAATTTTGGGGAGCTAATTGGAGAGTATATAATACAACGAACTCCGGAATGCCTTATTATTCAGTTTCTTCTTTAGCAATTGACAACAATTGGAACATATGGGTGGGAAGCGATTATCGTGGTTTAGCAAAATTTAATGGCTCAGATTGGACAATTTATAATGAAACGAACACTGGTTTGCAATTGAATGAAGTTCTATCACTTATAGTTGATAATGACGGGAATAAGTGGGTTGGAACTCAGAATGGGTTAATGAAATATGATGGGGAAACCTGGATATTGGCTAATGTTCGAAATTCAGATATACCGTATTGTGAGATTAATTCGATATTAATAGACGAAGAAGGGAATAAATGGATTGGAACATATTATGGATTGGTAAAATATAATGGCGTTGATTGGACTGTTTATAATACTTCAAATTCCGGATTGCCGGTGAATGAAATACATTGGATGGCAATAGACAGAGACAATAATAAGTGGATTTCAACAACAAGCGGATTAGTGAAATTTGACAATTCAAATTGGGAAGTTTATAATGCTTCAATTTCCGGATTGCCCAACAATTCTCTTACTGCAATAGCTATTGATACTGATGGAAATAAATGGATTGGTACTAGATACAGTGGAATTGTAAAATATAATGGTTCTTCTTGGAAACGATATAATATTTATCCCGGCATAACTGATTATTATATCTTATCTCTTTACGTGGATAGTCACAAGAATATATGGGCGGGAACGAATGGAGGCGGTGTGGCAAAGTTTAATGGCCTTTATTGGATATCATATCATCCTTTAAACTCTGGTTTACCCGGATATTTTGTTAATGCAATAGCAGAGGATAACCTAGGGAATGTGTGGTTTGGAACAAGCGGCGGATTAGCAAAATTTAGTGGTACAGATTGGACTACTTTTAATACTTCCTCCTTGGGTTTACCATCTAATGATTTTAGATCACTTGCAATTGACAGCGATGGGACAAAATGGATTGGTGTACATGGAGGGGGATTAGTAAAATTTAATGATGTAAATTGGACTTGGTATCATGAATCGAACTCTGGTTTAACTTCTAGAGAGATTTATTCAATAGCAATTGACAAGCGTGGGAATAAATGGATTGGGACATATGGTGGAATTTCTGTTTTCAAGGAAGGTGGTGTTGATTTTAGCATAGATGATAATAACATTAACAATGAAACACCCACTAACAATCTTTTACAGCAAAATTACCCAAACCCATTTAACCCAAATACAACAATTAGTTTTAGTTTGCCAAAACAGGAGTTTGTTACTTTAAAGATATACGATATTTTAGGTAAAGAAATAGCTACTCTTTTTAATGAAGAACTAAGTGCCGGAACTTACCAAAAAAATTGGGAACCAACTGGTTTAAGCAGCGGAATTTATTTTTATAGACTGCAAGCTGGTAAATATAGTGAAACAAGGAAAATGAACCTTTTAAAATAATTTTGAATTTTGAATTCTTAATTTTTAATTAAAAGAGAAAGAAATAATAAATTATTGAATGAAATTTGCAGATGTATTGAAGATTAGGATTCAGTGTTGCGTATGATAACAAGTATAACATGATTTTGTAGTACATTTAGTGGGAATAATAGTTAGATAACATATTGTAATACAACATTTTAAATAACCCCACCATTCATGGTGGGGATCGGCAGAAAGGAAAGAATTAGGGCTTTAGCCCTGATTTAATTATCTAAAAACACAAATTTGGTGCTTTTTGTTAATATTGCTCCGGCGCACAATTGATGCAGAACACATCCAAATATTTGACATTTGCCAAAAGGGGTATTAATTTGTTAATGGTTAAATTTATTATAAAATGTTTGAGAATGAAAATAGAAAAGAATAATATTTTGAGGGAAAAATTATGAAAAAGTTGTTTATTACAATTTTAGTGTTATTTGTTTGGACTAACTTAAATTACGCCCAAAACCCGGAATGGATAGTATATGGTGAAATGGGTTTAATACAGTGTACTGCCATTGAAAATGATTATATTTGGATCGGGAGGACTTATGGATTGGAAAAAATTAATAAAATTACCTATGAAAAAACAGTTTATTTAAGTCCAAATTCGGCGTTCCCGAATAATCGTGTATATGCCATAGCAATTGATAATGAAGGAAATAAATGGATTGGGACAGATTATGGTTTGGCAAAATTTGATGGAGCAAATTGGACTGTTTATAATGAATTGAATTCTGGTTTGCCAAGTAATAATGTTGAAGCGATAGCAATAGATGGTGAGGGAAATATATGGATTGGATTATATGGTCTTTTGGTTAAATTTGACGGAACAAATTGGATGGTTTATGATGCCTCAAACTCCGGCTTGCCGAATGCTGAGGTTACCGCAATGACAATAGACAATGAGGGGAATAAATGGATTGGAAACTATAATGCTTTGGTTAAATTTAACCACGGGGAGTGTATTGTTTATAATTCCTTAAACTCGGGTTTGCCGAATGCCGAAGTCTCCTCAATCGCAATAGATAATTATGGGAATAAATGGATTGCGACCTATCATGGTTTAGTTAAATTTGATGGCATAAATTGGACGGTTTATTATACGACAAACTCGGGTTTGCCTTATGATCTGGTTAATGCTATAGCAATAGATAATGAAGGGAATAAGTGGATTGGAACTTGGGGTGGTGGTTTAGCGAAATTTGATGGCGTAGATTGGACGGTTTATAATGTTTCAAACACGGGTTTGCTGGATGATAGAGTTGGGACAATAGTAATAGACGGCGAGGGCAATAAATGGATTGGTAATGGTAATTATACGTTAGCAAAAATTGACGGAAAAAATTGGAATCCTTTTATAGTTACCCTTTCTGGGTTTCCGAATGCAAGAGTTGTAGCAATAGAAATAGATAAAGAGGGCAATAAATGGATTGGAACAGGTCTTGGGCTGCTAAAATTTGATGGAGTAAGTTGGACGATTTATAAATCCTCAAACTTGGGTTTACCGATTGATTATATTGTTGCCCTGGCAATTGATAATGATGGTAATAAATGGATTGGGACTAGGTTTGGATTAGTAAAATTTGATGGGATAAATTGGACAGTTTATAATACATCAAATTCGGGTTTGCCAACTAATTGTGTTCAAACAATAGCAATAGATAGTGATGGAAATAAATGGATTGGGACTGATGGTGGATTAGTCAAATTTGCTGGTTCGGATTGGACGGTTTATAATGCATCAAACTCGAGTTTGCCATCTGACTATGTAGATGCCATAAAATTAGATAGTGATGGAAATAAATGGATTGGGACTCGTTGGGGCGGTTTAGTCAAATTTGATGGAATAAATTGGTTGGTTTATAATACAGCAAATTCGGGTTTGCCGAATAATAGAATTAGATTAATAGCAATAGACGGCGAGGGAAATAAATGGATTATTGGTGTTGGTGATTACCTAATAAAATTTGATGGAATAAATTGGACTATTTATAATGAAGGTTATTTGGGTAATCATGTTTTGGCTCTTGCAGCAGATTATGAAGGGCATAAATGGATTGGTTGTGACCATGGTTTGTATATGTTTGACGGAATAAATTGGACGCCTCGTATATACTCTCCAGCCGGGTATATTTTTAATACCTATTCAATTAAAATTGACAATGATGGTAACAAATGGTTTGGGACTTCTGATCGTGTACTTGTTTTTAAAGAAGGGGGTGTAGCAGAAAATAATGATGTCAAGGAAATACCCATAAAGTATATATTACAGCAAAACTACCCAAATCCTTTTAACCCAAATACAACAATTAGTTTTAGTTTGCCAAAACAGGAGTTTGTTACCCTAAAAATATACGACATTTTGGGTAAAGAAATAGCTACTCTTTTTAATGAAGAATTAAGCGCAGGAAATTACCAAAAAAATTGGCAGCCAAAAAACATAAGCAGCGGAATTTATTTTTACAGGTTACAGGCGGGAAAATATAGCGAAACCAGGAAAATGAATCTGTTAAAGTAATTTTGAATTTTTAATTCTCAATTTTCAATTAAAAACAAAATGTAAATTATTGAATGAAATTGAAGATATATTGAAAATTTGGCAAAAATGTTGCATTGATAACACGTATAAATTGATTATGCAGTACGGTTTTTGGGAATAATAGGTTCAAATGTGGAACGGTCATACCATGTTTTTCGGGGAATAATAATTAGATAAAATATTGTAATAAAATAAGTTAGCCAACCCTCACCATTTATGGCAATGTTGTCAACTTAAGGATTATCTATTCTTCATTTTTACAATGTTACCCACTTACGGGGTTATGGTTCTTTTTTTAGCGTTCAGGCTACTGATATGAAACCCCATTCGGGGTTTTTTAATATAATCCTTTAATCCAAATAGAAATATAAATACTGAAAATCAATTTATTGCGTAATAACGCTGAAAGTCTTACATATCATTAGACCGCGGAACCATTAAAACCGGTTTCAACCCCCGAAAGTGGGGTTGCATAAAATGGAGTAATTTGCTTAAGTTGCCAACATTGCCATTTATGGTGGGGGTTGGCTAAAGGAAAGAATTAGGGCTTTAGCCCTGATTTAATTATCTATAAACGCAAATTTGGTATTTTTTGTTAATATTGCTCCGGCGCACAATTGCTCTGCATCACATACAAAAATTTGACATTTGTAAAAAGGGGTATTAATTTGTTAATGGTTAAATTAATTATTAACATGTTAAAGAATGAAGATAGAAAAGAATAATATGTTGAGGGAAAAATTATGAAAAAGTTGTTTATTACAATTTTAGTGTTATTTGTTTGGGTTAGCTTAAATTACGCCCAAAACCCGGAATGGATGGAATATACTAATGGAACGAATGCAAATTGTCTAGTTGAAGAAGGTGGATATGTTTGGATAGGAACTAATGGCGGATTAGTAAAGTTAAATTTAACAAATGGCGACCGAACGTTTTACAATACCTCCAATTCGGGTTTACCATATAATGCCGTTTATGCTGTTGCTGTAGACAGCCAGGGGAATAAGTGGATGGGTACAAATTGTGGCAATATTGTTAAATTTAACGGTATTGATTGGATGGTTTATAATCCGTTACATTCTACTGATTGGTACAATCACCCGACTTCAATAATTTGCGATAGCGAAGGCAATATATGGGTTGGCAACTTATATAGTGGTTTAATGAAATTTAACGGCGTAAATTGGCAATGTTATAACTCCGATAACTCGGGTTTGCGAACAAATTATATTAGTACTATAGCAATCGATTATAACGGTAATAAATGGATTGGGACTTATGGTGGTGGTTTAATTAAATTTAATGGTACAAATTGGACCACATACAATACATCAAATTCTGGTTTACCGGGTAATAGTATTTATTCTATCAAGTTTGATAAAGAATGGATTCAGTGGATAGGAACTGATCTTGGATTAGTTGGCTTTTATGGTACAAATTGGGCTGTCTATAAAACCTCTAATTCTGGTTTGCCCCATAATAAAGTAATATCTATAGAAATAGATGATGAATGGAATCTTTGGCTTGTAACCGGATATGGCGGATTAACAAAATTTAACGGAACCAGTTGGAATACTTATACCACGTATAATTCGGGTTTACCTGTAAATACACTTACTTTTATAAATATTGATGGTTACGGGAATAAATGGATTGGAACCGAAGGTGGTGGATTAGCAAAATTACGAGGAGCAAATTGGACCACATATAATACTTCGGAATCGGGTTTACCATCTAATCAAATTACTGTTGCAGCCATCGACAATAATGGAAATAGATGGATTGGATCATGGAGCAGCGGTTTGGCTGAATTTGACGGCAAAAATTGGACAGTTTATAATATGTCAAATTCGGACTTGCCAAATGATCATATTACTTCAATAACGGTTGATAATGAAAATAATAAGTGGATTGGAACCGATAACGGATTAGCCAAATTTAATGGTACTGATTGGACTGTATATAATACAGCAAATTCGGATTTGCCACATAAATTGGTTAAAGCTGTAGCAATTGATGCTGATGGAAATAAATGGATTGGGACGGAAGGAGGATTGGCTAAATTTAATGATTATTATTGGATTATTTATAATACGTCTAATTCAATTTTACCTACAAATTTAGTAAGTGCAATTGCGATTGATAACTATAATAATAAATGGATTGGAACAGGAGATGGATTAATCAAAATAAACTATATGGACTTGTGGTCAGCTCAAAATATCAACTATATGTTTAAGTATATCATATCAATTGCTATTGATAATCTTGGCAATAAGTGGTTGGGTACCTATATTGGAGGTTTAATTAAATTTGACGGTACAAATTCTGTGATTTACAAATCTACTAATTCAGGTTTGCCAAATAATACAGTTAATTCAACTGCAATAGACAATGAAGGAAACAAATGGTTTGCTACGGAGGGTGGTGGATTGACAAAGTTCAACGACGTGGATTGGACTACATATAATATTGCAAATTCATGTTTACCCAGTAACATGGTTCGTTCAATAATAATTGATAGTTATAATAATAAATGGATTGGTTCAAACGAAGGTTTACTTGTTTACAAAGAAGGCGGTGTGGTTAGTGTTGAAGAAAATAAACTTAACAATGAAACACCAACTAACTATATATTACAGCAAAACTATCCAAATCCTTTTAACCCAAATACAACTATTAGTTTTAGTTTGCCAAAACAGGAGTTTGTTACCCTAAAAATATACGACATTTTAGGTAAAGAAATAGCAACTTTATTTAATGAAGAATTAAGTGCGGGAACTTATCAAAAAAATTGGCAGCCAAAAAACATAAGCAGCGGAATTTATTTTTACAGGTTACAAGCCGGCAAATATAGCGAAACAAGGAAAATGAACCTTTTAAAGTAATTTTTAATTTTTAATTCTCAATTTTTAATTAAAAGACAAAAGAATTATAAATTATTAAGTGAAATTTTAGATGTATTGAAGATTAGGTAAAAGATAACTATTAAAACTTGATTTTGCAGGACGCTTTTGTGGGAATAATAGGTTCAAAAGTGGTACGGTCATACCATGTTTTTCAGGGAATAATAATTAGATAAAATATTGTAATAAAATAAATTAAATAACTTAACCATTTACGCTGGGGGTTGGCTAAAGGAAAGAATTAGGGCTTTAGCCCTGATTTAATTATCTATAAACGGAAATTTGGTATTTTTTGTTAATATTGCTCCGGCGCACAATTGCTCTGCATCACATACAAAAATTTGACATTTGTAAAAAGGGGTATTAATTTGTTAATGGTTAAATTAATTATTAACATGTTAAAGAATGAAGATAGAAAAGAATAATATGTTGAGGGAAAAATTATGAAAAAGTTGTTTATTACAATTTTAGTGTTATTTGTTTGGGTTAGCTTAAATTACGCCCAAAACCCGGAATGGATTGTTTATAATCAATCCAATTCCGGTTTGCCTAGTAATGGGATTTGCGCCATTGCAATTGATAGCACGGGGAATAAATGGATTGGTACTTGGGGTGGCGGCTTAGTAAAATTTGATGGAATAAATTGGACTGTTTATGATACTACTAATTCGGGTTTGCCGAATAATTATGTTCGTGCTTTAGCAATCGATAACGAAGGTGATATGTGGATTGGAACTTCGGATGCCAGTTTAACAAAATTTGATAGAACTGATTGGACAGTTTATAATTCTCTAAATTCTGGTTTTCCTAATAGTGAAATCACTTCAATTAAAATTGATAATGAAGGTGCTAAATGGATTGGAACGTACGACGGTGGATTAGTAAAATTTAACCATGGCGAGTGTATTGTTTACAATTACTATAATTCAAGTATGCCACTTGTTTATGCTTGGTCGGTGGCAATAGATGGTTTGGGAAATAAATGGATAGGGACTTTCGGAGGCGGATTGGTAAAATTTGATGGAACAGATTGGACAAATTATAATACGTCAAATGCCGGTTTACCGACTGATGATATCTTGGCATTATCAATAGATAACGAAGGAAATAAATGGATTGGAACATATGATCACGGATTGGTAAAATATAATGGAACAGATTGGACGGTTTATAATACATCAAATTCCGGTTTAATTTATAATTCTGTTTTTTCAATAGAAATTGACACTGAAGGGAATAAATGGATTGGCGCAAACAGTGATAGCTATGGTGGTTTGGCGCAATTTAATGGAACGGAATGGACGGTTTACAATAATATTAATCTTGGTTTACCAGAATTTAGGATTAATTCAATAACAATAGATGCCAATGGTAATAAATGGATTGGAACTGAAGAAGGACTTGCTGTTTACAAAGAAGGCGGCGTTGTACTAAGTGCTGATGAAAACACCTTAAGCAATAAAATACCAACTAACTATATTTTACAGCAAAACTACCCAAACCCTTTTAATCCAAATACTACAATTAGTTTTAGTTTGCCAAAACAGGAGTTTGTTACCCTAAAAATATACGACATTTTAGGTAAAGAAATTGCAACTTTAATTAATGAAGAATTAAGTACCGGAACTTATCAAAAAAATTGGCAGCCAACAAACTTAAGCAGCGGAATTTATTTTTACAGGTTACAGGCCGGCAAATATAGCGAAACAAGGAAAATGAACCTTTTAAAGTAATTTTTAATTTTTAATTCTCAATTTTTAATTAAAAAGATAAAATTGTTGAATGAAATTGAAGATATATTGAAAATTTGGTAAAAATGTTGCGTTCGATAACATGTATAAATTGATTGTGCAGTACACTTTCATGGGAATAATAATTAGATAACATATTGTAATAAAATAATTTAAATAACCCCACCATTTATGGTGGGGGTTAAAATAAACCAAGTTTCGGGCTTTAGCCCTGATTGTTTTTAGACATTTATTTGCAGCTTTTAATAAGAACATCTCTTATTTTGTTTCTATTGTGAAATTTGGGTTCAACTTTTAACCCATTAAATAAAGTTAAAGGAGAGAAGGAAATTCTGAATTCTGAATTCTTAATTTTTAATTAAAAGGTAAAAAATATAAAATTGTTGAATGAAATTGAAGATATATTGAAAATTTGGTAAAAATGTTGCGTTCGATAACATGTATAAATTGATTGTGCAGTACACTTTCATGGGAATAATAATTAGATAACATATTGTAATAAAATAATTTAAATAACCCCACCATTTATGGTGGGGGTTAAAATAAACCAAGTTTCGGGCTTTAGCCCTGATTGTTTTTAGACATTTATTTGCAGCTTTTAATAAGAACATCTCTTATTTTGTTTCTATTGTGAAATTTGGGTTCAACTTTTAACCCATTAAATAAAGTTAAAGGAGAGAAGGAAATTCTGAATTCTCAATTCTCAATTTTTAATCAAAAGAATAACAAAATCAACTATTCATTTTTTAGTGTTACTAATTGTCAACAATATAATATGTTTTTTTAGGGATATATGTTGAGTAAGATATATCAGTCCCGCAAGGCGGGACAAAAGGTTAATAGGTTAAAGGCAATTTTGAATTCTCAATTCTCAATTTTTAATCAAAAAGATAATAATAAAAAAATGCCGCAAGGGGTCACCTTGTAAATCTAATTTATATTGTTCTAATTTTAAACAAATTCCAATTCCAAAACCTGATATAAACTTTCCAACCATGCATTAAAATGCAAAAAAGATTAAATTTTTGCAATTTATTAATTACCCATTTGCCGGCCATAATAAAATTAAATTTAAGATATAAAAAAATCTGCCTGCAAAAAATATTAATTTATACAAAATCAATGGGCAGTTATCCACATTCAAAAAACATGGGTAAGGATAACCTTTTAAGGTCTTATTATGTATAATTTATATCAAAATTTATTAATAATTATTATAGAGAAAGCGCGTTAAATTATTATAATATAATAATTTACCAAGTTATCCACATCTTTAAAAATGAGAATTAATAAATAAGTTGAATATTTACCTAAATTAGGGCAAAAATATAGTATTTTTTAATTGAAATAACTTGACTTTTGGGTAAAAAAACCTTTATTTTACACCTTAGTGGGAGAAAATGTTGAATTTTCCCATAAAATTAGAGGAAAAATATGTTTTTAGGTAGTTATAATTATTCAATGGATGCAAAAAACAGGATTAGTATTCCTGCAAAATTCCGTCGTTCTTTAAAACCGGAAGCCCAGGATACTTTTGTGATGACTCGTGGTTTAAGCGAGTGTGTTTATTTATATCCAATGGATATTTGGACCAAAGAAATAGCCCCAAGATTGGGCGAATTGGATGAATTTGATATTGAACAATCGTCATTTTTAAGATTATTTTTGGAATTGGCAAGTGATGACTGTTTAGATACACAATCGCGCATAATTGTACCAAAACAATTAATAGAATTTGCAGGAATTGAAAGAGATGTGTTTATTTTAGGTACAATGAACAGAATTGAAATTTGGAATCCAGAAACATATAAAAAATACAAGGAAAGCATACAAAGGCCATATTCTGAAATTGCTTCTGAGGTAATGAAGAAGACAAAAAATGATTAATCATGTACCGGTATTACTTGAAGAGAGTGTAGTATATATTGTTAATGATGTTAATGGTAATTATTTTGATGCAACATTAGGTTTTGGTGGACACACGGAACTGTTGTTATCCAAATTAGGCCGAAAAGCAAAGGTAATTTGTACCGATAAAGATATTGATGCAATAAAATTTTGTGAAAATAAATTCGCAGGGGACTCGCGATTTAGGCTTTTTAATGCTAATTTTACTGAAATTGACACAGTCTCCAAAATAGAGTTCGTTGATGGTTATGATGGAATTTTGGCCGATTTAGGAGTTTCTTCGTATCAATTGGATAATAAAGAATCAGGATTTACATATCGCGAGGATACTTATTTAGATTTAAGAATGAATAAATCCGTTGGAATAAGTGCAGCGGAAGTTCTTAATACGTTTACAAGGGAAGAGATATCAAAAATATTGTTTACGTATGGCGAAGAAAGAAAATCTAATTATATAGCTAATTTAATAGTACAGGAACGAGAAATAACCCCAATTAGAACCACAAAACAGCTGCGGGAAATTGTTGAACGGATAGTTTATAAAGAAAAATCGGCAAGTTCTTTATCACGTGTTTTTCAGGCATTACGAATATACGTAAATAACGAATTGGAAGATTTAAAAATATTTTTAGAAAAAGCAATTTCGCTTCTTAAACCGGGAGGCCGAATTGCTGTAATTTCGTATCACTCGCTTGAAGATAGAATAGTAAAAGAAGTTTTTAAGTATGCGTCTTTAGATTGTATTTGTCCGCCAAAAATTCCTATTTGTATTTGCGACAAAAAACAGACGCTAAAATTAGTAACAAAAAAACCTGTTATTCCTTTGGATAATGAAATATCGGAAAACAGACGTTCGAGAAGTGCAAAATTGCGGGTTGCAGAAAAAGTATGAGAAATAATTTTTTTATTCAATTAATAATTTATGCATTTGTAATAGCCGGATTAATTTCGGTTTATATGATTTATACAATTGAAATAAGAAGATTATCAAGGGAAAAAATAATTTTAGAAGATTCGCTTTCGTTAGTTTCAAATAAAATAAACGAAAAGTTTATAACAGTTCAGCAATTAACAGCGGAAGATAGAATAGTAAAATACGCTATCGATTCACTTAAGCTTGAATACAACAATGATGGTGTTTTTGAAATTGCTATTGATAAAAATAAAGCAGACATAATAGAAAAAAAAGTTAACAGTTTATATGAATAAAACAAGAATTTTCATCATATTTTTATTGATTTTTGCTTTTGCAGCAGACGTGGTTTATCATTTGTATAAAATACAGATAACCAATCATGCAAAATATGTATATATGGCGGAAAGACAACAAAAAAAGGTATTCCCATCTAAAGCCGAACGCGGTACAATTAAAGATAGGAATGGCGATGTTTTGGCATATACTCGAGACGAAAAGTCTTTTTATATAGATAAAAGAATGCTTAATAAACGTCAAAAAGATACTTTAATTAATACTTTCAGCAGAGTATTTAACAAAAGTAAACGTTATTACGAACGTTTAATTGAGGAAGGGAAAGGAAATGTTTTATTAGAAAAAAAAGCATCAGACGAAAAAGCAATTCTTTTAACCGGATTTACTGTTAACGGGTTTATTAAACAGGAAGATTATACACGAGTATATCCTTACGGCATGACAGCAGCTCATATTTTAGGTTATGTTGATAAAAAATTTAGAGGTGCTGAAGGTTTAGAAAAACAACTGAATACCGATTTAAAAGGAATAGATGGAGAAATGACCATCGAATGTGATGTTTATGGACGAGTAGTTAATTTAAATAATCAGTTATCACAAAAAGCAATTCCCGGCAGTACAGTTTATCTTACAATTAATAAAACCTATCAAAAAATTTTAGAAGAAGAAATAATTGAAGGTATTAAAGAATATGGCGGGGCATCGGCTGTTGGTATTATAATGGATCCGAATACCGGTGAAATTTTGGGAATGGCTAATTATCCTATGTTTGACCCAAACAATTACAATCTGGCCGACAATGATTCAAGAAAAGACAGGGCTTTAACAGATCCCTACGAACCGGGATCTACAATTAAACCTATAATAATGAGTATTTTGTTTGAAGAAAAAAAAGTACGCGAAAATGAATATGTTAATACTTTTGGCGGAACATATTCAATTCATGGAGTAAAAATAAGGGATACTCACGAATATGGCTCTTTGAGTGTTAGAGAAGTTGTCGAAAATTCGAGTAATATAGGTATGGCGGTTTTAAGCGATAGATTGGACACAGATACATTTTATAGATATTTGCGCGATTTTGGCTTTGGAAATACCACATCGGTTGGATTACCAAGTGAATCGAGCGGATTTTTAAAAAAACCTGAAAAATTTAACAGTTTGACAAAAATGTATATGTCGTTTGGTTATGAAATTATGGTTACACCTATTCAATTACTTTCCGCATATTGCGCGCTTATTAATGGCGGTGTACTTTATCAGCCGTACATTATAAATAAAATAGTTGATGCTGATAAAAATACAACCGAATTTAAACCGATTAAATTAAGAAATATTATAAGTAAAAAGACCTCAGATAAAATTAAAAGTTTTATGTATGGTGTTGTTGAAAACGGTACAGGTAAAAACGCAAAATTGGATAGAATAACAGTAGGCGGAAAAACAGGAACAACACAAAGATTAGTTTCAAATTCGTATTCAAAAAGTGATTATTATACATCATTTGTTGGTTTTTTCCCTGTTGATAATCCAAAAGTTGTTTGTTATATAATGGTCAATTCGCCGACAAAACAAAAATATGGCGGAAGTGTTGCAGCACCTATTTTTCAAAAGGTTTCCGAAAGATTATTAAATACCGATTATTCGCTTAAACCCGAATTAAATATTAAAAGCACTTCTGTAATTCGTAAGGAATTAAATAAGGAGCTTTCCGATTTAAGTTTGAATGATAATAATACTGCTTATGGAAACATAAAAAGTGAAAAAATAATAAAAAGCGATACAAAAAAATTACGCATTGAAGACGGCATGCCTAATTTAGTTAATTTGTCAATGCGCGATGCCGTTGCCAAACTTTCGGAGCTTGGAATTAAATATCAAATAATTGGTACGGGTAAAGTAATAAAACAAAGTATTTCAGCAGGATCAAAAATAAAATCCAATTCGGTTTGTGTTATTGAATGTATTTCGAACAAAAAGAAAAAATTAAGTTAATTATATGAATTTAGCAGAAATAATAAATAATATTAAAATTGTTCAAATTACCGGTAAAGCCGAGTTAAAGGAGATTACTTCTTTATCTATCGACTCGAGGAAAGTGGATAAAGATACTATTTTTTTTGCTATAAAAGGATATAAAACCGATGGACACAAATTTATTTTAGACGTAATTAATAGTGGTGTTGCTGCTGTAGTATTGGAAGATAATGATATTGTTCCCGATTTAATGTTTGTTCATACCGGTTGTATTAAAATTTTGGTTGAAGACACACGCAAAGCTCTTGCTGATATTTCGGCTGCTTTTTATCACAACCCAACAACCAGGTTACGTTTGGTTGGTATTACCGGAACCAAAGGGAAAACGACAACAAGCAATTACATTAAAAGCGTTTTAGAAAATAATAAATGCGGAATGATTGGCACAATAAGTATTTTTGTTGGTAAAAGAGAAATAGAAAGCAAATTAACAACACCCGAATCGCATGACTTAAATAGATTGTTTGCCGAAATGTTGTCTAATGGCTGCAAAAGCGCAGTTATGGAAGTTTCATCGCATTCGTTGGAGTTGCACAGAGTTGATAATTTGGATTTCGATTTTGCGGTGTTTACCAATTTAGCACACGATCATTTGGATTTTCATAAAACTGTTGAAAGTTATATTAAAGCAAAAAAGAAATTATTTGACGGATTAAAAAAAGAAGCTTTTGCCATTGTTAACAGTGATGATAAAAACTGGAAAAAGTTTATTAAAGATACAAAAGCAAAAGTATATTGTTATGGCGTAAATAAAAATGCCGATTTTAGAATGAGTAATATTAATTACTCCTTGGACGGTACAACATTTAATATTACTTATCTGGAAAATGAATATCATATTTCCACTCCGCTAATAGGTGCCTTTAATGCTTACAACAGCTGTGCTGCTTTTGCTATTGGCATTTTAGCAGGTATTAAACCAAGTGTTGTTGTAAAAAGAATTAAAGAATCGCCCCAGGTGCCCGGCAGATTTGAAGTTTATAAAGAAAAAAATAAAACCGCCATTATTGATTATTCACATACTGCCGAAAGTTTAGAACAAGCTTTATTGGCAATAAAAAATATTAATAAAGAAAATTACCCTGTATATACTGTTTTTGGCTGCGGTGGTGACAGAGACAAAACTAAACGGCCTATTATGGGCCAAGTTGCCGCAAAATACAGCAATTGTGCAATTGTATCAACCGATAATCCTAGAACGGAAAAACCGGAAGATATTATTAAAGATGTTGTAGCCGGAATTAAAACAAATAATTATAAAATTGTTGTGGATAGAGAAGAAGCAATTAAAGAAGCCATTATTAACTCTGAAGAAAATGCCATAGTTCTTGTAGCCGGAAAAGGACATGAAACATATATTGAAATCAATGGAATACGTACACATTTTTCGGATAAGGAGAAAGTATTACAATACTTAAACGTATGGAAAAAATAACATTAAATATTGCCGAATTATCTTTAATTCCCTCTGCTTTAATAGTTAAAGGGGAAAATAAACAAGTTTTCAACAAAGTGTTAATCGATTCAAGAAAAGCTGCTGAAAACAGTTTGTTTGTTGCTATTAAAGGAGACAAATTTGATGGACATGATTTTATTGAAAATGCTGTTAAATCGGGTGCCATTGGTATTGTAATAAATAAAAACAGAGTAAGTGAATTTGAAAAAATTAATGTTTCGGTTATTGCGGTGGATGATACTGTAATAGCTTTTGGTGAAATTGCAAAACTTTGGCGCAAAAAACTTAAAGCAAAAGTTATTTCTATAACCGGAAGCAACGGAAAAACCTCCACAAAAGAATTTTTAGCTACAATGCTTTCGACCATATATACTGTAGTAAAAACCGAAAGTAATAATAATAACCATATTGGTGTTCCGTTAACAATATTAGAAGCTGATGAAAATACGGAAATGTTGGTTTTAGAACATGGCACTAACCATTTTAACGAAATAAGTTATACGGCAGCAATAGCTCAGCCTGATTTTGGTATGATAACTAATATCGGCGATTCGCATTTGGAATTTTTAATGGATAGAAACGGCGTTCTGGAAGAAAAATATGCTCTTGTTGAAGAAACCATTAAAAACGACGGCTGTGTTTTTATTAATTTAGATGATAAATTAATAAGCAAAAAAGCAAAAAGTATTCCAAATAAAATAAGTTTCAGTTTTTCCAAAGATGCCGATGTACGCGGTAAAGTTTTGGGTACCGATAAAAAAGGCAGAACCGAATTATGGATCAGTTTCCGTAATACAGTATTGGAATGCAGTCTTCCTGTTTATGGCAACGCAAATGCTAAAAATGTTTTGGCCGCGGTTAGTATTGCTCAAATGTTGGGGCTTTCTAAAAAAGATATTTACAACGGAATAAAAAACCTTCAATCAATAAAAGGAAGAGTTCAGGTTTTTGAACAAAAAAATTATTTCTTAATTGATGATACTTATAATGCAAATCCGGATTCGATGAAAGCCGCTTTGCAATTATTATCAAAAGTTACATTTACAGCAAAAAAAATAGCAATTTTTGGTGATATGTTCGAACTTGGTGAAGAATCGGACAACTTACATAAAGAAGTAGCTTTGGCAATTAAAAAAAGCGATTTGACCGATTTGGTTTTAGTGGGAAATAAAACTGCAATTATTGCCCAAGAGCTTAAAAATTCTTCAATAAAAATTAATTACTTTACGGAAAGAGAAAAAGTAATTCCATTTCTTGAAAGTATGAATTTATTGAACAGTGTTATTTTAGTAAAAGGTTCGCGTGGAATGCGTATGGAAGAATTTGTTAATTATTTAAAAGAGCGGGGAAATTAAATGCTGTATTATTTATTTAATTACATAAATAAAAAATATTCGCCACCGGGATTTGACGTATTCAAATATTTATCATTTCGTTCTATTCTTGCTGCAATTACTGCAATGTTTATTGCATTTTATTTTGGCCCCAAAATAATCAATTATCTGCGTAAAAAACAGATAGGTGAAGCAATTAAAGAAGACGGACCAAAGTCGCACAAATCAAAAGCAGGCACTCCTACCATGGGAGGAATTATTATTGTACTTTCAGTTGTTATTCCTGTTTTGCTTTGGGGAGATATTTCAAGCAACTATATTATTTTAACGCTGCTTGTTACAGTATGGTTAAGTTTGGTTGGTTTTTATGATGACTATTTAAAAGTTGTACGGAAATTCCCCAATGGTTTAATTGCCAGATATAAATTGCTTGGTCAAGTTGTAATTGGTTTAATAGTAGGATTAGCAATTTATTATCTTCCTGAATTTAGTAATTATACTACCGAAACAACATTGCCGTTTTTCAAAAATCTAAATTTTGACTTTTCGTATTTATACATTCCGGCAGTAATTTTTATAATTACAGCTACATCCAATGCAGTTAACTTGACTGACGGATTGGACGGATTGGCAATGGGTACAATGCTTATTGTAATGCTGGCCTTGGCCTTAATATGTTATGTTTCGGGTAATGTTATTTATTCCGATTATTTGAATATTATGTTTTTGCCGGGATCCGGGGAATTAACAGTATTTATTGCTGCGTTAATTGGTGCAGGTTTAGGATTTTTGTGGTTTAATTTTTACCCCGCACAGGTATTTATGGGCGATACCGGTTCTTTAGCACTTGGCGGAGCGCTTGGAGTTATTGCAATTTTAGTTAAAAAAGAATTATTACTCCCTTTGCTTGGCGGTATTTATTTTTTAGAAACCGTTTCCGTAATTATTCAACGGGTATATTTTAAATATACAAAAAAAAGATTTGGTGAAGGGAAAAGAGTATTTAAAATGGCCCCTATACATCATCATTTTGAAATGATTGGGTGGCAGGAACCAAAAATTGTAATTAGATTTTATATAATAACAATTATTTTAACATTAATAAGTTTAGCATCATTTAAGATACGATAATGAATATAGAAAATAAAAAAATTACTATACTCGGAGCTGTAAGAAGTGGTATTGGTGCAGCTAAATTAGCTAAAGCACACGGAGCAATTCCATTTGTTAGCGATATGGGAAATCCGGAAAAATTAAAAGAAGCATCCGCACAACTTACAACTTTAGGCGTTGATTTTGAATTTGGCGGACATAGCAATAAAGTTTACGATTGTGATTTTATTATTACCAGTCCGGGTGTTCCAACAAAATCGGCAGTATTGGTTGAAGCGGTAAAACGCGGAATAAAAATAATAAGTGAAATTGAATTTGCTTATTGGTTTTGCACAGGAAAAATTATTGCAATAACAGGTACAAACGGAAAAACAACAACAACTTCATTGTGTCATTTTGCATTAAATCAATGTGGAATTAAAGCGCATGTTGGCGGTAATATTGGATTTGCATTTAGCGAAATAGTAAGCGAAGTTAAAGAAAATGAATTTGTTGTTCTTGAATTATCAAGTTTTCAGTTAGATTATATTGATACATTTAAGCCGAATTATTCAATTATTATTAATATTACCCCCGATCACTTGGACAGGTATGAATATGATTTTGGGAAATATGCCGCGTCAAAATTATTAGTTACAAAAAACCAAAGTGTTGAAGATTTTTACATTCTAAATAGTGATGATGAAAAATTAAACGAATTTGATTCGTACAATACTAATGTCTCAAAGCAGCTGGTTTCTATTAAAAATGAAGTGGATAACGGCGCATATTCGTTAAAAGGTGAACTTGTATTTGCTAATGATGGAAATAAGGAAGTAGTTTGTCTAAATACCGATTTAAGTCTTAAAGGAGAACATAATTTATATAATTCTCTATCAGTATTAGTAATACTTAAATTACTTGGTGTTGAAAACGAAAAAATTAAAAAAGCTTTTTCTACATTTCCGGGTGTTGAACACAGATTGGAATTTGTAAAAGAAATAAATGGTGTTTTATATATAAACGATAGCAAAGCAACAAATGTTGACGCTGTTTGGTATGCTTTACGCAGTTATAAAAATCCATTATATTTAATACTTGGCGGAAAAGATAAAGGTAACGATTATAACCAGATTAAAACCCCGGTATTAAATAACGTAAAAAAAATATATGCAATTGGTTCATCGGCCGATAAAGTTTATAATTTTTTTAAGGACATTGTTCCTACTGAAAAAAAAGAAACATTAAAAGATTGTTTGGTATCAGCAAAAAATGAAGCTAAACCAAATGATATAGTTCTTCTTTCACCCGCATGTGCTTCGTTTGATATGTTTGACAACTACGAACACAGAGGTGAAGTATTTAAAGAAATTGTTAATAATTTATAATTAATATGAAAGCAATATACAGAACATTAATGGCCTTGGTTATAATACTAATTACAATGGGTGTTGTTTTAGTACTTGGCGCAAGCAACGGAGTACGTAAGGACTATAGTATGCTTTTTAGTCACCTTATAAAAGTTGCTGTTGCATTAGGGGCTATGTTGTATTTTGCCTCATTCCCTTACGAAAAATATAAAAAATATAGTAAAGCAATAATGTTTGCTATAATAATAATGCTAATATTAACACTTGTTGTTGGTATAGCAAAAAAAGGTGCTTCGCGCTGGCTTAATGTCGGATTATTTAGTTTTCAACCTGCGGAATTGGCTAAGATATTTATTATTATTCATTTAGCTAATTTAATAGAAAAAAAAGGAAAGTTATTACGCGATTTTAAAAACGGCTTTGTTCATGTAATTACTTGGCTGTTTCTTATTGTTGGATTAATTGTTTTGCAGCCAAACTTAAGCACAAGTATTTTAATTATGTTTGTTGGTTTTTCGATGCTGTACGTTGCTGGAGCCGGAGCAAAACATTTAATAATAACAACTGCAATTACCGGGTTAATTGGTATTATGCTGTTGTTTTCATTCCACCATTCGCGCGAAAGATTGCTTTCACATTTTGGTGTAGCCAAAGAAGAATCAATTGATTTACAATCTTATCAATCCAGTGTTGCTCTTGGCAGCGGTGGATTAACAGGAAAAGGAATTGGCCATTCAAGACAAAGTGACCTTTTTTTGCCCGAAGCTTATGGTGATTTTATTTATGCAATTTTAGGTGAGCAGCTTGGATTTTTGGGCACAGTAATAATATTGCTTATTTACCTTGCAATTTTTGTGCTGGGGGTGCTCATTTCGTACAAGTGCCCGGATATGTTTGGCAAACTGCTGGGATTTGGGTTAACCCTTTCTATAACTGTAAATGCAGTTGTAAATGCGGCTGTAGTTTCAAATACAATACCGGTTACCGGTATAACATTGCCGTTTATTAGTTTTGGCGGTACATCAATTGTAACATTCAGTTTTGCAATTGGAATTATAATTAATATAGCTTTAACATTTATTAAATCACGTGAAGCGGTTGCTGCAAATGAAGTCATTAACTGATAAAAAATATAATTTTATTTTTGCAGGCGGTGGTACCGGCGGTCATTTATATCCGTTGATTGCCGTAGCCGAACAGATTAAAAATAATCTGCCCGAAAGTGAGATATTATTTGTTGGCACTGCTCAAAAAATTGAATCAAAAGTAGTTCCCGCATTAGGTTACAATTTTAAGTCGATAAACATCAGTGGTTTTCCGCGTTCAATTAGTTTGGAAAGCGGTAAATTTGTTTTTCGGCTAATGAATGCTCTTCTAAAAGCGATAGTAATCTGTATAAAATTTAAACCGGATGTTGCAATCGGTTCAGGTGCTTATGTATCAGGTCCCATTATTTGGGCTGCAAGTTTAGTAGGTGCTAAAATTGTTTTGCTTGAACAAAATAGTTATCCCGGAATTACAAATAGGATGCTTGAAAAAAAAGCCGATAAAATTCATATTTCATTTGAAGACAGTAAAAAATATTTCAGATTTAAGGAAAAATTGTTTTTAACGGGTAATCCTTTGCGTATAAATGTTAATTTAAGCGCAAAAGAGGACGCGGTAAAATCCTTGGGTTTATCTGCCTATAAAAAAACCATTGTTGTGCTTGGCGGCAGTTTAGGTGCCAGAACAATTAATTATTCAATTGAAAAAAACATTAATGAATTTAAAAAATTAGATGTTCAGATTATTTGGCAATGCGGCGAAAAATATTACGAAGATCTGAAAAAATATGAAGATAAAAATATTAAAGTAACAGCGTTTATTGATAATATGGGATTAGTATATTCCGCTGCCGATTTGGTTGTGGCACGTGCCGGTGCAACAACAATTGCCGAACTTGCATATTTGGGTGTTCCTACCATATTTATTCCTTCACCTAATGTTACGGATGATCATCAGTATAAGAACGCAAAATCTATTGAAGATATTGGCGGTGCAATTGTTATTAAAGATAATGAAGCAGCAGCAGGATTATTTGATTTAGTCAAATCAACCATTTTTGATGCTGATAAACTTAATACATTAAAAGAAAAAATTAAATATTTTGCCAAACCGGACGCAGCCAAAACAATTGGCAGCGATGTTATTGAAATGGCAAAAAATAGGAATAGGTTATAATATGATACATAAAGTTATTAATAGAATTCATTTTGTTGGTATTGGCGGAATTGGAATGAGCAGTATAGCTGAAATTTTAATAAGTCAGGGATTTAAAATATCAGGTTCCGATCTAAACGCTTCCGAAACAACAGAACGGTTAAAAAGTATTGGTGCCCAAATATTTATTGGGCATAAAGCCGAAAATATTGAAGGAGCCGATGTAGTTGTTTATTCCTCTGCTGTTGCGCTTGTTAATCCTGAAGTTAAGGCTGCTGCTGAAAAAAAGATTCCGGTTATCAAACGTGCCGAAATGCTGGCCGAATGTATGCGTATGAAATATGGTATTGGTATTGCAGGAACACACGGAAAAACCACTACAACGTCCATGGTTGGATTAGTTTTAACTGAAGCAGGAATTGACCCTACAATTATTGTAGGGGGCAAATTAAGCAGTCTTGGCGGTACTAATGCACGACTGGGTAAAAGTGATTACATTGTTGTTGAAGCAGATGAATTTGATAGAACTTTCTTAAAATTAACACCCAGTATTGCAGCAATTACAACCCTTGAACGCGAGCATTTGGATACCTATAAAGATTTGGATGATATTAAAGCGGCGTTTGTGGAATTTGCAAATAAAGTTCCTTTTTTTGGATTTGTAACATTATGTTTGGATGAACCGGCATTACAGGATATTATTCCTTTAATCAACAAAAAAATTATTACCTATGGCACCACATCACAGGCAGATGTTAAAGCAGTTGATATTGTCCATAATCATTATGAATCATCATTTACGGTAATTTATAAAGGTGAGGATTTAGGACGCATTGAGTTAAAAGTGCCCGGTCTTCATGTTGTAAAAAATTCGTTGGTTGCAGTTTGTATTGCAAAAGAACTTGGGGTTAGTTTTAAAGTTATCAAAAAAGCTTTAGCCTCATTTACCGGTGTGTACAGAAGATTTGAAACAAAGTACAATGGCGATGTATTAGTTATTGATGATTATGGTCATCATCCAACAGAAACAAACGCAACACTTAACGCAATACGTTCCGGTTGGAAAAATAGATTAATTGCTGTGTTTCAACCTCACCTTTACACACGCACACGGGATTTTTATGCTGAATTCGGACGTTCATTTTTGAATTCGGATATTTTTATCTGCACCGATATTTATCCTGCACGCGAGGAAGCAATTCCCGGAATAACAGGTGAATTAATTGCAAACGCAGCAAAAAGTTTTGGACATAAAGAAGTTTATTACGAGCCGGACAAAACAAAAATTCCCGAGCTTTTATATAAACTGCATCGCAAGGGAGATATAATAATTACCTTGGGAGCCGGTGATATTTGGAAATATGGTGAAGAATTGGTTAAGTTACTAAAAAAATAAAATGTCAACAAAAAAAAATAAATATAAAAAGCTATTTAGTGTAATTATTCTGTTATTTTTAATAGGATTATTATTATATTTGACATTCGGTTTAGAAAACCGTAGTGTACTTGTTGTTAAAAATATTGAAATAAAAGGTGCTGAACATTTAACTAAAGAACAGTATTTTAAGTACGCTAATTTTGACCATTATAACGATTATAAATACTTAAATTTAACAGTTATTAAAGACAGAATAATAAAGCATCCTTACATAAAAGATGCTGATGTAGAATTTGTTGGAAATGATAAAGTTGTTATTGAGTTGGTTGAAAAGAAAGTAGAAGCGTTGTATTACACGGATAAAAACCAATATTTAGTTACTGATAATTGGGAGATAGTTCCGCAACTGCCGTTTACACGCGATTTAGATTACCCAATAATTACTAATCCGGTTGATGAAGGATTTTACAAGCCTTTTCAACACTTAAAAAAAACAGATGATTTAAAAACAGGATTAAAGATAATAACTACATTAAAATATTTAAATGACGATTTGTTAGGAAGTCTTTCGGAAATAGATTTGAATAACGGGGAAGATATAATTTTAGATATTTCAGCATTTAGTTATCCGGTTTACATTGGAAGAGATAATTTGGTAAAAAAAATAATTTATTTTGATAAATTTTATAATTCGATTAAAGAGAATTTATTCAGTAGTGCGATTGGGTATTTAGATCTACGCTTTGAAAAAAATATTTACATGCAGCTTAACGTTCCGGAAAGCGAGACGGAGGAAGTAAAATTATGAGTAGAAATATAATTGCAGGCTTGGATCTGGGAACAACAAAAGTATGTGCTGTAATTGCTGAAATTGAAAATGGTAAAGTGAACATTTTAGGTTTTGGTGTATCTCAATCGGAAGGTTTAACTAAAGGTTTAGTAGCTAATATTAATAAAACTGCCGCAGCAATTAAAATTGCTATGGATATTGCAATTAATAGAGCCGGTGTTGAAATTAAAGAATTATATGTTGGTGTTGCCGGCGAACATATTAAAAGCATGAGATTTAGAAATTATGTAACTATAAGCAATAACGAACATGAAGTTACTGAAGAAGATATTGAAAGATTAAAAGCAGATATAAAAAGTGTTTCGGTTCCATCTGATAGAAAAATATTACATATAATTCCTGAAGAATACATAATTGACGGTCAAGGCGGTTTTGATGATCCGATTGGTATATGCGGAACAAAACTGGAGGCTGTTAGTCATGTTGTGTTGGCTTCAGTTGCCGCATTAAATAATATTAAAAAATCGGTTGAAAGAGCCGGATTTTTTGTTAAAGATTATATGCTCCAACCAATTGCATCAAGTTTATCAGTTTTGGAAGAAAACGAAAAAGATTTGGGCGTGTGTTTGATAGATATTGGCGGTGGAACAACCGATATAGCTGTTTTCCATAATAAAAGTATTCGCGATACAAGTGTTATTGGTATTGCGGGCAACCAAGTTACTAATGATATTAGAGAAACATTAGGATTAGTTAGCAGTGATGCCGAAAGACTAAAAATTGAACATGGTTATGCTTTGGAAGAAGCAATTATTAAAGAAGAAGACATTTATATTAGAAGCGTTGGCGGCCGGGGAAATGTTAAAATACCTATAACACTTCTTACTCAAATTATAAATGCGCGTATGAAAGAATTATTTCAAATTATTGATAAAGAGTTACGCGATAAAAAATTAAAAAGCCATTTGCTTGCCGGTGTTGTAATTACCGGAGGCGGTGCGTTATTAAAAGGCTGCGATGAACTTGCTCAAAGTGTGTTTGGTTTTCCTGCCCGTATTGGAGTACCATTGGATTTGGGAATTGGATTATCGCATGAAATTGAAAAACCTGAATTTGCTACAGTTGCCGGTTTAATTAAACCAATTCCTGGTTCAAGTAACTTTTCATTACCTTATACAAGTTTTGAAGAAACACCAATGCCTGTACAACAAGTAATTCCGGTTGAAAAGAAAGAAAAAATAAGTGAAAAGAAAGATAAAATAAAAAAAGAACTGCCAAAAACAGTTCAAAACGTTTACGATAAAATTAAGAAATTTATAAATGAATTATAGACCACAACAGGGAGGCCCAATGCAACACTTTGTTACTCTCGACAGAGAAAATGAAAATTCTTTATCACCAATACTTAAAGTAGTAGGAGTTGGTGGAGGCGGATGTAACGCACTTGATTATATGATTAAGAAAGGATTAAAAGGAGTTGAATACGTATCTGTAAACACCGATGCACAAGCTTTAGACTTAAGTTCGGCTCACCAAAAAATTCAGATAGGTTTAAATCTTACAAAAGGTTTAGGCGCAGGAGCAGATCCTGAAACAGGAAAAAGAGCTCTTGAAGAAGACCGAGAAAAAATTAAAAGAGCAGTTGATGGCTCAAATATGGTTTTTATTGCAGCAGGAATGGGTGGTGGAACCGGAACAGGTGCCGCTCCGTTAATTGCTTCAATAGCACGCAGTTTAGGTATTTTAGTTGTTGGTATTGTTACCAAACCATTTAAATGGGAAGGTAAAAAAAGAATGATGAATGCTGAAAAAGGCATCCATGAATTAAGCCAGCATGTTGATAGTATGATTGTTATTCCTAATAATCGTTTAATCAATTTGATTGAAAAAGGAACAACTGCTAAAGATGCATTTGAAAAACCAAACGAAGTATTATATCAAGCTACACGCGGAATTGCTGATATTATTACTATGACAGGTATAATTAACGTTGATTTTGCTGATGTTAAATCGGTTATGTCTAATGGCGGTGCCGCTTTAATGGGTATTGGTACAGCAGATGGCGAACAACGTGCAGTTCAAGCAGCCGAATATTCAATTTCATCACCATTATTGGAAGGATTGGATATACGCGGTGCTAAAAAATTATTACTTAATGTTACCAGCAGCAGCAGCTTAACAATGGAAGAAATTGAACTTGGTAATGAAATTATCTACAAAGCTGCAGGCGATGACGCTGATATTATATTCGGCTGGGTATGCAAAGAAGAGATGAACGAAAGCGTTTCGTATACAGTTATTGCAACCGGTTTCTCAAGTCAAAAAGAAGTAACACCTACTGCTTCTGTTACTACTAATGCTGTTGTTACTCCTAAAATTATTGAAACACCTGAAGTAAAAATAAATTATGGTAATTCTTATAAAATGGAAGCTGTTGAAGAAAGAATGCCTGTAATTCCTACAAATTCGGAAGATCTAAAGGTGCCGGCCTTTTTTCGTAATAGAGGCCAGGAACCGTTAAAAGCTAGTGGATATAGACCTGATTCGAATTATATGGCAGAATCTAATGTTCAAGAAGAAAGTTTTCATTTTGAAGAGCAAGAGGAAGATCGTACTTTCCTTAAACGTATGATGGATTAGTTTTTCATTTATAAATAGACTCCTTTAATCTTAACCTGTTGTGGTCTTAATTATTAAGATTAGGGGAGTCTTTTATAAATTTATATTTCTCGCTATTTTATTGTTTTTTAATACCCTTCCCCATTCCGCAAAAACAATCTATTAAAACCAAGTTTCATTTTTGATATTGCTTTATTCCTATACAAATTATATTTTAAATTAACAATATATAATGGGTTTGCAAATGGAAAATCTAAATTTAAAAATCGGGTACTGTACCTGCATTAAAATTTCTCTTGTTGTTTTAATCTTGTTTTTTGCTTCCAATATTAACGCCCAAACTTATGAATGGGTAAAAGGTTGTACCGGACCATATCTGTATTTAAACCAAGTGTTATGTTCGGATGTTAATGGTGATGTTATAACAGCCGAGACTTATCAACAGAGCCGTAGTTTTGGAGGTTTTAGTGTTATAACTCAAAGATATACCGATTTTTTAGCTATTAAATACTTAAAAAGTGGTGAAATTAAATGGTTTGTAAACAGTATTGGACTGGGGTATAACTCAATTAGTGATATTTGTACCGATTCTTTAGGCAATGTTTATTTGTGTGGTCGGTTTTCGGAAACTATGTATGTTAATGGGCTAAGTCTAATAGCTGCTAATGGAAAATTAGAAGCTTTTTTAATAAAAGTGACAAAGCAAGGAAATGTTCAATGGGGAAGAGTTATTAAATGCGAGGAGGAAATTCATAAAATTGCCGTTAATAAAGCCGGAGAAATTTATATTGCCGGTAATTTTGCCCAATCAGTTACAATTGGCGGAACTGTATTTAATTCAAACAGTTACAATTTGGGTATTTATTTGGCCAAATTTTCGTCTGATGGAACTCAACAATGGGCAAAAGCCTTTTATACCGCCAATAAAAATTACTTTTTTAAAGCATTGGATTGCGATAATTATGATAATCTATATTTGGCCGGAGAAGTTACTGAATCTTGGCTGCATGGAGCAGGATACATTTATTTGCTTAAAACCGATTCAAATGGACAAGTTATATGGGAAAAAACAGATACAAGGTTTAAAGAAAAAGTTGTTGATATGGATGTAAATTCAAATAACAGATTTAATCTGGTTGTTAATTTCGAAAATAACCAGGATCAGATTAAGACAATTGTTTATTCGTATGATTTTAATGGAAATCAAAAATATAGAGTTGCATTTGACAATGTTTACCCGCTCGGAATTGCCGTAGACAATAAAGGAAACAGCTTTTTAACATCGTTTATTGGTAAAAGTATTACTATTGGTACTTACAGTTTTTTATGTACGGATTCGTATAATGATGGTATTATAACAAAAATATCTCCGGCGGGAAAAGTTATTTGGGCTGAGCAAATTAGCGGCCGCTATGATGTTAGACCTTATGCGATTTGTTTAGATAAAACAGGTAATGTTTTATTTAACGGATATTCAGTTTTGAATGCAATATTTGGTGAGCTTTCATTTACCGGATGTACATATGTTGTAAAAATGGCCGATAATGCTATTTTTACGAGTGTTACTCCACAAATGGGCCAATATGAGATAAATTTTGGTGAAACAAATATTAACATTGCGGCAAATTTTACAAGTGTTGATGTTGTTAATGTTACTTATTTTCCGGGTTTGGTACCTCCAAATAGTGTATTACCTGCCGGAATTATTAAAAACGCACAGTATTATTGGAAGGTAAATTCAACTAATTCGGTTTTTTCTGAGGGGATTATAAGTGCTCCGATAAATAATTTAATAGGTGTAACAGATCCAACAAAAATTACTTGGTTAAAGAGGAATAATTCGGGTGGGAGTTGGCAAAATATTGGCGGTGCGGTTGTTGATGGTAAATTAGTTAGTACCGAATATTTTACTACCTTAGGGGAGTTTACCATTGGAACAACTGACAGTGCAAATACACTTTCGGAAGTAAATGAAGAATTACCCGGCAGTTTTTATTTAAGTCAAAATTACCCAAATCCGTTTAATCCAGAGACCACAATTAAATTTGATCTACCTGAATTAAGCAATGTTAACTGTTGTATTTATAACATTTTAGGCCAAAAAGTAGCAACATTATTTGAAAACGAATATAAAATTGGTTCAATTTCGGTAAATTGGAATGCACAAGGTTTATCAAGTGGTATTTATTTAATTGTTTTGGATGTAAAATCCGTAAATTCAGCTAAAAGCCTTAAATTTGTAAAAAAAGCAGTGTTAATAAAATGATTTAATTTTTTGTACCATTTATTTACATTAAAATACTGCACCAATAAATATCGCTGAATCATCACTGCAGTTTTAACTTATACATAAAAAGTGTTTTTAACCGTAACTCCGCTTTATTTAGGCACAATATATTACCAAAGAAAAATATTTAATCTATAGATGTACCGCTAATTTTGCAGCAGAGATTATTATTTTCCGAAATCCTTTGTTAATATTTTGCATTAGTAAATTTAATTGTATTTATTAAATTCTATTAATAATATTATTTTAAAATCAGGCCTAAAGGTCAAGTTGAGCAGTTGTTATCCCCACGCCCTAAAGGACGTGGTTATTTAAAATCCTTATAACTTATTATAAATAATGCGATAATGTTATTATATCTCCCCGTTTAAATAACCCTAACCTAAAGTTTAGTAAACCAGCATTCATGCTGGGGGCTGACGGAATAGATATAACGGGCTTTAGCCCTGATTCTTTTCCTCACTTTTTGGCTTAGGTGATTAACAATATCAAACTATTATTTTTTATAGCAAAATCTTTGGTTATCAAATATTTTGTGTGTTTTTATTATATATCAACAATAATGTGGTATTTCTTGATTATGACAAAGGGTATTAATTTTACTAACATCTATTTGGTATGGAGAAAAATCCCGTGCCTATATACGCACATAATTTAATATTACAATTGACTTGTAAACCGATACATCATAATATATTAAAAGTATTTGTTGTGCCAAATTATCGGAAGTTACGGATTTTAACATGATAATTATTTTTGTTTCGTAAAGTTCTTAAGTCACTTACAGCTACAACTATTGGCGGAATGTGCTATTCGATTTTATTAGCATATAAATGTGCCAATTTATTAAACTAGAACGGTAATGGGATTAATGATTATTTATTCTGTTTTATTTCTAATAATCAAAAATACCTTCATGGAGAAGGATTTGTATTAAAAAGTATTTAGGCGTAATAAGATAGCATTCTTAAAGCTTGCCGAGAAGTATGATAAGACGTAAAATAGTTTATTAAATTATTTTATCTTTATCATATAAAAAGATCCGGGTTCACTATTATCTTGTATTTTGAAAATAGGGCATTTAGAGGAAAATAATTCCTTATATTTGTGCGAAAGGTAATTTGTTGCGCCAATTATCTTAAAACAATTATTAAAAACAAGAAACGCTTCCAGCAAATACTGTTCATTCCAAAATTTTTCGCCAAACCAACTTTCTCTATAATCCCGAGGAGAAAAAATATCATGAATATGAACAATAACGCCATTATTTAATAAAGGTAAAATTTCCAAATATTCAAATAAAACATCTCCTTGCGGGCGGATCATATGCGATGAATCAATAAATAAAATATCATTAGTGTTTAAAGTTTTAAAAATATCTAAACCAACATCCTCTACCCTTTTTCTAATTATGTTAACTCCGGTTTCTTCAAGCCAAGGTTGTTCATATGGTTCAATACAAATATGCTCGCAGGAATAATTCGAATCCAGCAAGCTGTTTTTTACAATTCCATTCCGTGCCATTAATGTTGAATTACCACTTCCTATTTCAATGATTCTTTTGGGTTTAAACAATCTAATCATATTATACAAGTATTCAGCATCTCCTGCATTAAACTGACCGTAATTATAACAAAATTCTCTGTTATTACTGGTTTTTTCTAATGGAAAACTTAATAATTCATCATTAAAATTAAAACGACTTAATATTTCAAGCTGTTCTTTATCGTTAAAATCGATGCCGGGAAGAAATCGTTCCTTGTTTAATGGGTAGCGTAAATGTTTTGGATTAAATAATGGTTCATAATAATGATCATATATTGGATAAACTCCAACACTTAAAAAAATTTTTTTTGTAATAGGAAAACTATTAACCGATTTTTTTCTGAAATAACGAAAAATAACCGAAAATATCAAAGTAAATGGAGCTAATATTAAGTCTAGTAAAAGATAAAATAATACCCTAATTCTTTTTAAAATATTAAAAATAAATTTAAATAGCTTATAGCTAAAGTGTTTTTCCAAAAATCTAATGATCATTTATTCCCCTAGTTGAATTACAAAGTCAAATATAAAATTGATAATTTAAATAATAAAATTAGTATAAATAGTAAAATATGAGGCAAAAATACTGCTTAACTAAAAATATAGCCATTAAAGATTTGAATCCTTATTCTATATAATTAACTTAACAATTATGCTGATACTAATTTAGAAATTTAATCTCCATTTCAATAAAAAAGATAAATATAAAAATATTTCTTGTTATTCGCAAGAAAAAATATTTTTAATATGAGGAAAATTAAATGAGGGGCCACTTGTGTTGCTTTCCATTAACTAATTATGACCTTTAATTATCTAGAATATTTTAATGTTTTTTTTTGTAAATGATTATTATTTAATTAGTTATAACCATCTTGTGTTTGTTGGTAATTGTCGGCTATAATAATGAAATAAATATTTCTTTACTTTGATGCATCAAAGAAACCAACAAGGTGTGTGCTTCCAAGAAAATGACCTTGACATTATGAATAATATCAATTAATTTTGTTACTCTTTATTACGTTTGTCAATTATATCTTATTATTTTAATCTTTTCTATAATTTCTATTAAAATAGTATAACTGAAGCAAAAATTTATTTATACTATTATATAATAGTAGTATACAATAGAATTATTGTTGAATAACTAATTGTTTAGCTATTGATTAAATATTGGATGGCAAAAATAATTGAGATTTGCAAATAAATTTAATATTAATAAATGAAAAAATATTATGCTTTTTAACTCTCTTAATTTTTTGGTTTTTTTTATTGTTGTAACCTTCCTTTATTTTAAACTTCCTCACAAATATCGTTGGTTTCTATTATTAACAAGTAGCTGCTATTTTTACATGGCATTTATTCCAATCTATATTTTAATTTTAGGTTTTACAATAGTAATAGATTACATTGCGGGAATATATTTGGAAAACACTCAAGGGCCAAGGCGTAAACTTTATTTAATAATCAGTTTAGTTGCTAACGTTGGAGTACTTGCAGTATTTAAGTATTATAACTTTTTAAACGACAACTTAAGTTTATTGTTAAACGATTTTAGTTTGTCAAATCCAATTCCTGGTTTGGCTATTATTCTTCCTATTGGACTATCTTTTCATACTTTTCAGGCAATGAGCTATACTATTGAAGTTTACAGAGGACATCAAAAAGCGGAGCGAAATTTTGGCATATATGCTTTGTATGTAATGTTTTACCCTCAATTAGTAGCCGGACCAATTGAACGTCCTCAAAACTTAATTCATCAATTTTATGAAGAGCATAAATTCGATTATAATCAAGTAATGAGTGGTTTACAATTAATGGTTTGGGGACTAATAAAAAAGGTGGTTATTGCTGACCGTTTAGCTATTGTAGTAGATAATGTGTACGATCACTCTCATAATTTTTCAGGTTTAAGTTTAATAATTGCAACAATATTTTTTTCATTCCAAATATTTTGTGATTTCTCCGGATATTCCGATATGGCAATTGGAGCTGCTCAGATAATGGGTTTTAAACTTATGAAAAACTTTGATAGGCCGTATCACGCAAAAAACATTAATGAGTTTTGGAAACGTTGGCATATATCACTTTCAACCTGGTTTAAAGATTATTTATATATTTCAATGGGAGGAAATCGCGTTTCGGTTCGGAGACGGTATTTTAATTTATTTTTTGTTTTCCTTGTAAGCGGATTATGGCATGGAGCAAACTGGACTTTTATTATCTGGGGAGCTTTACATGGGTTTTATAGGGTTTTTGGATCAATTACAAATGATTATAGAAATAAATTTGCAGATAAAATTGGATTAAGTAAAATGCCTAAAATGCATAATTTAATTAAGGTGTTTACTACATTTGTTTTGGCTAGTTTTGCTTGGATATTTTTTAGAGCAAATTCAATTTCCGAAGCTTTTTATGTTGTAAAAGCTTCAATAACAGGAATACCCGAAGATATTAATAAAATCATAAATAATTCATTTACTCTTAATTTGGGCGTTACAAATTATGAATTATTTTTAAGTGTTTTTGCTGTTATTTGTATGGAAATTATTCATGTTTTCCAAAACAAATTCCATTTTAGAGATTTTATAAGGGAAAAACCCACTTATTTGAGATGGGCCATTTATTATCTGGCTTTTTTTGTTATTCTTGTTTTTGGAGTTTATAAAAACAAACAATTTATTTATTTCCAGTTTTAGTTCAATTACTATTTGCTTATAAGATTATTCGAATTTTCAAATAATATTTTGGATTAGGCTAAACACAATTTGCTTTTCTTTTATTTCTAATTTCGTTAACTTAATAAGTTAATATAAAATATTATGGTTATGAAAATAAAAAACCTTTTTTTGCTTTTTTCCTTTGTTGTATTCATAAGTTTATCAAGTGCTCAGGATGAAGAAAGTGTTGGTTGGATAACAAAATTTGGGGCAGCTGGAGGATTTACACCAACCTGGATAATGCCAAATTTTGACCCGGTTAATAAACAACTAAACAGTTTAAGTTTGGAAAATTTTCCAAAATCAGGGATGATGACCTATGGCGGTTCAGGTTATGTTTATGTTATGTTTTGGGAAAACTTTAGAATTGGCGGAACCGGATTTGGCGGTAAAATAAGTCGTGATAATGTATTTAATGGATACAGAAACCAAACTGATTATTCAGTTGGTGCCGGCGGGCTTACTTTTGAATATACTTTGCCTTTTGTTCATAACATTGCAGTTTCCGTTGGTTGTATATTAGGTGGCGGAAGTGTTGATATTGACATATATAAAAATAAAGAAAATTTTACTTGGGATGGAGTTTGGAGTGAAATAAATTCCTCAAATTCAAATAATCAACACAAAAAAATAAATAACACTTTTTATACAATAACTCCAACCATTAATGCTGATATTCCCTTAAACCGGTTTATAGCATTAAGAGTAGGTGGCGGTTATTTATTGGAAATAGCCGGTAAATGGACCGTTGATAATAATCAAAAATTACAGAATGTTCCAAACGATTTAACAGCCAATTCATTTTTTATTCAAACAGGAATCTTTTTTGGTTTCTTTGCTTTTTAAGAGGTTTTTATGAAATCAGTTTTAGTAACAGGTGGTGCTGGATTTATAGGTAGCAATTATATTAATTATATTCTTAAAAAAAATGATGAGATTAAAATAATTAATTTGGATAAGTTAACTTATGCTGGAAATCTTGAAAATTTAACCGCAGTAGAAAAAAATAGTAATTATACTTTTATTAAAGGTGATATTACCAATAATGAACTTGTTGATTATGTTTTTACAAAATATAAAATTAGTCATGTAATTAATTTTGCTGCCGAATCGCACGTTGATAGAAGTATTCTTGGTTCCGAAGTATTTTTTAGAACAAACGTTATGGGTACAAATGTTTTGTTGGAAGCAGCAAAAAGATATGGTGTACAAAAATTTTTGCAGGTTTCAACTGATGAGGTTTATGGAAGTTTGGGCGAAACAGGATTATTTACTGAAAATACTCCATTATCACCTAATAGTCCATATTCTTCAAGTAAAGCTTCGGCTGATTTGATGGCTATGTCTTTTTTCCATACCTACGGTATGCCAATTGTTATCACCAGATGTTCTAACAACTACGGGCCTTATCAATTTCCTGAAAAACTAATTCCTTTAATGATTATAAATGCATTAAATGATAAAAAGTTACCTGTTTATGGTGATGGTAAAAATGTTAGGGATTGGATTTATGTTGTTGATCATAACAGAGCTGTTGATATGGTTCTTGAAAATGGAATTCCTGGTGAGGTTTATAATGTTGGTGCCGAAAATGAAATGAAAAACATTGATATAATTAAGTTGATTTTAGGAATTCTTGGCAAATCGGAAGATTTAATTGAATATGTTAAAGATAGATTAGGTCATGACCGGAGATATGCTATTGATGCTTCGAAAACAAAAACAATTATTGGATGGAAACCTGAATTTACTTTTGAACAGGCAATAGTGCATACTGTTGAATGGTATTTAGAAAATAAAAATTGGTGGGAAAGAATAATTTCTGGTTCATACAAAAATTATTATAAAGATTTATACGGAAAGAATTACTAATCTTATTAATTGATAGGAAGAAGATGATTAAAAAAATATTTGTATTTTTATTATTTACTGTAATTATTTATGCACAAAATGAATCCAACTATTCGAAAAAATCAAATAGTATGGATTTTGTTTCAGCAATGAGTGTTACAGTTGGTGGAAGTTTTATTGTTACGGGTACTTTTCCTGCTGCTCCCGGTGAACGAGTAGACCAATTTGTGACTCGACTTTTAAATGAAGCCAAGTCTGAAAAATTGGCTGTTGTTAAAGATTATGACAAACAACAGGAAATATTACGTGATTTTGAAAAAATTGCACAAAGAAATATTAAATTAATAAAAAATACTGGTTCTGTACAAATAATTGATCTAGAAAAATTTAGATTAACCGGTGATTATAAATTTAATCCGTATCTTTCTCATGAAGATGTTTTAATTTTCCCTGATTATAACCCCGAAATAGGTTTTATATCTGTAGATGGTGCAATTAATAAAAAAGTCACTTTTCAATATGTAGCTGGAGATAAATTTACTGATGCTTTATTATTTGCTCATGGATTAAATGAAGGATATGAAAACGTAACATCTTTTAATATTATTAGATTAAGTTATAATGGGCAAAAAGAAGAAGTATTAACATACAACATTAATGAAAATCCGGAATTGAAACTTGGTGACAGAATTATTGTATTAGCTGATGAAACTAACAGAAAAGATTTTAAGATTTATGTGGCTGGTGAAGTTAATAGACCCGGTTATATTCCGATTACTAAAAATACAACAACATTAAAAGATGTTGTTCAAAAAATTGGTGGATTCAAGAATAATGCAGATCTAAATAGAGCTGAATTAATTCGTGGTGCTAACGTTTTTAAAAGCCCAATTTTTTCTGAAGAATTTGAACAATTAATGATGCAGCGCATGGCTAATATTTCAGAAGAAGATTCTTTGTCTTTTATTACAGATAATAAATTACGTTTTGCACGTGGTAATGCTGTACTGGACTTTAGCAGATTAAATGATTCATCTTCTATAGAAAGCAAATTTGTTATAAAAGATGGGGATTATATTTTTATTCCGGAAAAGCTTGACCTGGTTTATGTTTTTGGACAAGTCAAATTTCCCGGATATGTAAATTATATTAGTGGAAAGGAAATGGATTTTTATATTAACAAAGCCGGTGGAATTGGTAAAACCGCAAAAGAAGAAATTTATTTAATTAAAGGGAAATCGCGTGCTTGGACTTTAATTGAAGAAGAAACATCTTATGCTATTGAACCGGGTGATTTTATCTGGATTCCTAAAGAAATTCCTAGAAACTTTGACTATTATGTTAATAGAATTGTTGCTGTATCAAGTGTTGTTGGTACTTTAGCCACAGTGATTTTATTAATTGTACAATTAGGCAAATAATTAATTTTATTTTGAATTACGGAAAAACAATGGAAGAAAAAACGGAACAAAAAGTTTATTTCTCAGATTATCTTTATATCTTATTTAAGTGGAAAAAATTTATTCTTATAAATATTATTATTTTAGCTGGTATTTCGGCTGGGATAGCATATTTAATTCCCGAAACATTTAAAGCTACAGCAGTAGTTATGATTCCTCCGGAAAGCAACATGGGAATTAGTGGGATAACAAGTTTATTGGGTGGAAAAAGTTCGGGTGCTTCAATTGGCGCAAAATTACTTGGAGCTTCTAATACGTCAGAAGACTTATTAATGGGAATATTAAACTCTCGTTTGGCATTAACAAATGTTATTAAAAAATATAATTTGATGAAATATTACGAGATAAAAAATAATAATATGGATAAAGCCGTTAAGGCATTTACCGATGATGTTATTTTTGAAACTAATGAATTTGATTTTATTGAAATCTGTGTTATTAATAAAAATCCTAAAGTAAGTGCTGAAATAGCAAATTATTTTGTTGAACTTCTTGATAGCTTAAATATTAAAATAAATACCGAAAATGCCAAAAATAATAGAACATTTGTTGAAAAACGTTATCTTAAGAATTTAGCGGATTTACGTAATGCTGAGGATAGCTTATATAAATTTCAAAAAAAATATGGCATTTTTGCTGTACCCGAGCAATTGGAAGTATCAGTAAAAGCTGCGGCTGAATTAGAAGCTTTACTAACCGAGAAGGAAATTTCTGCATATTTGATGAAACAACAATATGGTCAAAATTCTCCTCAATTTCAAGGACTTCAAACAGAGGTAGGACTTCTAAAAGATAAAGTATCGGAATTAAAAAGCTCCAAAACCCTTTCTTCTTCTTCAAACGTGCTTTTCCCTTTTAAAGAAGTTCCTGAAATGGTAATAAAATATTATAGATATTTTAGAGAAATTGAAATTCAATCTAAAATCCTTGAAGTTGTATTACCTATGTATGAACAAGCAAAGGTGGAAGAACAAAAAAGTATTCCTACAATTTTAATCATTGATAAAGCTAATCCTCCGCAGATAAAATATGAGCCTAAAAGATTGTTTATAATTGCATCAATTTCCTTTATTGGACTGTTTCTTTTAATGATTTTTTCTTTTAGAGCGGAAAGAATTTATAATATGCAAAGTTTTAAGAACATTCTTATACAAAAGGAACATAATTTTTACGTAGCAATTTCAAAGATATACCATATTAAATTATTATAAAATGATAATTCTAATTACATTATTGTTATGTTTTGGTTCTATTTTCTTAGGTCATAAATTATTAGGAAAATGGTTTAATCATATATCAATATATTCGTTAAACTGGACTATGTTTATTGTTCTTTACGAATTTAGACTTATGAATTATTCCATTATTACTGTTCATACTTGGATGGTAATACTATTCGCTTTTGTAGGGTTTATTCTTGGGGTTTTAACAATATCGTTTGCCAAACAATCTCTTGGGCAAAGTACGGAATTATTTAAAACAGAACGGAAAATCGATTTTGTTATTTTCCAAGATAATTGCAAATTGTTAAAAAGGATCACTTATATAACAGCTATAATCGGTTTAATTGGGACAATTTATTATTGGATGATTTTAATAAATAAATTTGGAAATATTGCAGCAGTACTAGCACATGGAAATATCGTTTATACAATGCGTACAAAAGGTGAAATTGTGGGCGGTATTCCATATCTTGATTCTTTATCTTTTGTTGCTATAGCTTCCTCCGCTATTTTTACGGCCTATAAAAATAAACTTACATTAATACCAATTTTACCGTTTTTAGGTGTGGTTTTGCAAGGTATTGCTTTGGTCGGACGAGGTGGAATCTTATTGGCCTTATTTCTTTTTATTATAATGTTTTTCTTGACCCGTCATTTACTTAATTTAGATAAGAGATTTAGAAAAAAAGACAAAACAAATACAATAATTGCTGTTGTTGTTTTATTGTTGATAACCATAACAGCATTGGTAGGTATTAAAGTTTCAAGAGGCACTATTGAAAATTTTAAAGCGTCTTCTTCATCCCTAAAAAAATATGAAAATTCCATGTTCATTTCCCCCTCAATTTATTTATATGCCAGCTCTGATATTGTAGTGTTAAGTAAATATTTTGAGAAAGAGATGGAACATCCGAGGTTTGGGGAGAATACTTTTGCCCCAATTTACGGTATATTGGCTAGAATTAAGGTTGTAGAACCTCCAGATTGGTTTCAACGAGGATATAATGTGCCAATGTGGTCTAATACCGCAACATATTTACGAGAAATACATGCTGATTTTGGTTATATCGGGCTAGCTTTATTTCCGTATTTGCTTGGACTGGTTACAACTTTTTTTTGGTTTAAGTTGTACCAAAATCTTTCCATTATATATTTATTGCCATTAAGTTATCTAATGGTAATTATATCATATTCAACAATAATGATGATTACTCGTTTGGCTATATGGGCTATCAGTTTAGTTATTTTAATTGCTATTTTCCACTTCTTTGAAAAAGCAAAAAATAAAAAACTTTTTAGCAAGAGTGAATTATAAATATTATCCGTTATGGACTTCTAGAAAATGAATAAATCCTCGCAATCAATTGTTAAAAATATGATATCATTAACATCGGGTCAAATAATTAATCTGGCGTTAAACTTTTTATCAATAACTATTGCGGCTAGATACCTTGGAGTTACTTCTTTTGGACAATTTGGTTATTTGCTTGCTATAGTTGTCATGGTATCAAAAATAATCGATCTTGGATTAGCTCCAGTTATTTTTAGGGAGTTATCAGTAGATAAAAGTAAATTTTATTTATTAAATTCCGCCCTTTCCTTGAGGATAGTTTCGTATGCAATTGTAACCCTCTTATTTAACATTGTTATTTATTTTGTGGGATTTACAAACACAGAAATTTTATTGTGTAATGCCTTAATATTTAATTCTATTATATCAGCAAAATTTATATGTGTACGTGAATTGTTAGAGGTGCCTTTTAAAGTAAATTTAAAAATGCATTATCCAATGATTATTACCAATTTAGATAATTTAATTTTGTTGATTGGGGTCTTTTTTATCCCATATTTTGATAATAAGTTAAGTTATTTTATTATTATTTACATGTTGGCAAATATACCGGGATTTTTTTTAATGTTTGTCTATTTAAATAAAGTATTCAACTACAAGTTTCATTTTAATTTTAAGACCACAAAATTTCTTCTTAAAGAGTCGATGCCAATTTATGGATATATTCTTCTAGATAGTTTGTATCAACAAATTGATGTTGTAATATTAAAATCATTATCAAGTTATTATTCTGCTGGAATTTATTCTATTTCATTACGCTTAGTTATGCCCTTGCTTATTTTTCCAACGGCAATTATTCATACTATTTTTCCCAAAATTTCACAGAATAGTAGTCCCTTAAGTAAAAATAACGACTTAATAATAAATCTTGTTTTCAAAATATTATTTGTTTTTGCCGCAAGCATTTCGATTATTTTTGTGTTTAAATCAACGGATTTTATTAGAATGATATTTGGTAATAATTATTATGAAGCCGCCGGTATAACATCTTTACTATTGTTTACCCAAATATTTGTTTTTTATAATTTTTTTGTAATCAATTTGATGATTGCCTTTAATAAACAAGTTTGGGATTTTTTATATTCAATAATTGTTTTTGTTATTTATTTGATAAGTTGTTTTATTTTAATTCCAATATACTCAGTTTGGGGAGTAGGTATTGCAAAAATTATTACCGGTTTTATCGGTTTTATATTAACTACTTCTTTACTTTACAAATTTTCGAAAAAGTTTTACATATTTAATCTAAATGTAATTGTGTGGACGTTTATAAATTTAGCTTCTATGTTTATTTTATCACAATTAAATGTGTATTTATATGTTTTTTGTTCTGTTATTGTATTAATTATATTAACGCTTATTACGGGCGTATTTAATGAATTTGAATTAAAATATTTATTTGATATGTTACATTTGCCCGGTTTGTTGAAATTTGTATTACGGTTTAGTTATTTTAAGTCAACAGATAATAGAGAATAAAAAATATCATTTTATAAATATTTCCTTTGGAATAGAATATTCCTTTGATTTTTTTTGATAAATTATTTAACTTAAATACATAATTATTTTTAATACCTCAATTTAGTATTAATAGGTTAGTACGATTTTTTGATTACAAAATCTTCAATTTATATATAATCGGTATTAAATTGAATGATTGAAATAAGTAATTTCGAAAACTACTATATTATTTCTCTTATTGTATTAAATAAAATCATTATTAAAAATTTTCATTAACCAACAAAAAAGATAACTATTTTTGTTTAACTTAGTATTATTTATGAACAAATTATTAAAACGAACTCTAATATTTTCGTTTATAGCTATTATTCCATTATTTATAACTAATGTTCTTTTTCCTGTTAATTATTGGACTTCAAGAAATTGGGAAGCCTTAATGACTTATGCGGTTCCCAATGCCATTTTAGGTCCATTTTATGCTAATTACTCGTGTAATAAAAATGAAAAAGGTGATTTGGCTTTACACACAAACTATTCGATATATAAAAATTGCAAATGGGTAACCGACGAAATTGGATATAGAAACAATAAGTATAAAAAGGATGCGGAAATTCTATTTTTAGGTGATTCTTTTATAGTGGGAACTTCATTATCTCAAGAAGAAACATTATCTAATTTATACCAAAAATATACTTCTAAATCAACATATCAAGTTGCACCAACTTCCGAGTTTTATTTATTTTATGAATTACTAAAAGATCATGTTGTTAATCCCCCCAAAGTTGTTGTGTTTGCAATAGTTGAAAGAGATATACCATTCTTAAAAGAGCTTAAGAAAAGTAAGATAGATAACAACATACATAAACTTAAATTAAAAGTTCAAAGAAATCTTTTTAAATATAATTTTACAAATTTCATTTTTTCATCAGTTGATAGATTAGTAAAAAATAGCTTTTTAAGTTGGTTAAAAAATAATGTTTCATTAGCCTCAACACCACTTGGAATACAATCAAAAAAAGATCCTAAAATGTTTTTTATGCAAGGTGAAAAGGCCGAAATTAAATATAATCAGAATAAAATTGATAGCATTGTTATAGCAATAAGTTCGTATAATGAATTTTGTAAAGCACGTAATATTGAATTTGTTTTTCTTCCTTGTCCAAACAAGGAAAGTTTATATTATGATTATGCTGGACTAGATAAGCAACCCGATTTTTTACATAAATTACATATTGCACTAAAGGAAAGAGGGATTAAAACCATAAATTTGTTAGAAAAATTTAACGTAGAAAAAAATAACCAATTATTGTACCATTATGACGATACTCATTGGAATTCTAAAACCTCTCATATTGTAACTCAAGAATTAATATCATGTTTATACCAAAAATAATTGGCACTAAGCTTACAAATTTAAGCAAAGTATTAATTAACTAGGGCCTTAAATTAATTATGCCAAAAGTAACAATTATTATTGTAAATTATAACCGATTTGATCTTACAGAAAATTGCATTAAATCTATTTATCAGTATACCAAAAATATTTCCTTTGAAATTATTTTAGTTGATAATGACTCAAAAATTGGTACATCTCAAGCAATTGAAGAAAAATATCCAGAAGTTATTTGGATTAGAAATAAAACAAACACCGGATTTGCTAATGCAAATAACCAAGGTTTAGAGATTGCAAAGGGTGATTATATCTTATTTCTAAATAATGATACATTATTTATCGAAAATTCTTTATTAGAAATTTGTAACTTTTATGATACTCTTTTTACTCCTGCATTAATTGGGTGTAGATTATTAAATTCAGATTATACTCATCAGGATTCTGTTATTGAATTTGATAATATTCTTAATTTAATGGGTGAAAACTTTTTTCTGTACAAAGTTTTTCCTAAAAGTAAAATATTGAATAGGTTTTATTTGAATGTCTTTGACGTTAAAGAGGTTCACGAAGTTGATATAATTAAAGGGGCATTTATTTTTGGTAATCGTCAAATAATAAGTGATATGAAGGGTTTTGATACACGATTTTATTTTTATAGTGAGGAGTGCGATTTTTGCAAACGATTTAAAGATTCATATGGTAAGATATATTACTATCCTTTAACGTCAATTATTCATCTTGGAGGGGCAACTACCAATGATATGCTTTGGTTTAGTGTAAAAAATTTGAGTGTTGGGAAAATTCAATTTTTTCAAAAACACTTTACGGGAATTAAATATTGTTGTGTACTTTTAATCCATTATTTGGGCATATTTATCCGTGTTCCAATTTATTTTATTAGTGCTTTAATAATGGGAGAAAAAAAATTAATTAAAAAAGCATTTTATTACTTTAAGCTCTTTTTTATTTATCCTAATAATTTGTTCAAATAAAATAACCATTTTTTTCTCAAATAGAATAATTAAAAATATGTAATTTTTATTAAGTAATGATATAAAAATATTTTGTTTGTGAAAGGGGTAATATAAGGGGTGTATGCATCCCAGTACTACATTATGTGTTAATATAAAAGAAAACTTCCTGTTATCAAAAATAGATTGAGTGATGAATATAAACCAAAGGCAATAGAGAAATATTGCAATAGGGAAACTATAACCAATTACTTAAAACAAAACAGCATTGTTAATCCAGTAAAATTCACTTTGAAAGTATTGTTTGTTCTAAATTATAATATGGAAATTTGGCTGTAGAACAAATTTTAAGGATAATATTAAAAATATAAATGAAGAATTGATTTAATTGATTTACAAATATTCAATCTGTGAAGATTGTATATGAAATAAATAAATGTTAAAAAGACTGATATAATGATTTTTTAAGATATACACTTTATTTTATGGTCTAAAAAAGCAATAATTAGTTATAAAAAATTAATTATTGAGCTAAAAGTATTGTGTGGGCCAAAATACCGCGAAATAGATACACAAAGCTAAAAATATTAGAAAATTGAAGTTGTAAATATGGATTTTAGATTATCATATATAAAAATAAAGAAAATGCATTTACTGTTGAAACAGGAGCTGATATTTTGATGGTTTGAGTGTAAAATAAATTTCTTTTCCGTATATTTATAAGTTATTTACAAATAATTTGTTTTTTAAGAATTCGTGGTCAATTTAGTTATGAAAAAAATAATGGTAATATTTGGCACAAGACCCGAAGCTATAAAGCTGGCTCCTATTATTAATTCTTTAAAAGACAATAAAGATTTTGAAACAATTGTATGTTCAACCGGACAGCACAAAGAGATGCTTAAGCAAGTATTGGATATTTTTGATATTACGGTTGATTTTAATTTCGATTTAATGCAGCAAAATCAGGATTTGTTCGATATATCAATTAATACATTGGGAAAACTTAAAGAAATTTTTTCGCTTCAAAAACCGGATTTGTTAATAGTTCAAGGTGATACAAGTACGGCATTTATCTCGGCGTTGGCAGCCTATTATATGCATATAAAAGTAGCTCATGTTGAAGCCGGATTAAGAAGTTATAATAAATATAGTCCATTTCCGGAAGAAGCAAATAGAAGATTTATTTCAGTTATTAGCAATTATAATTTTGCCCCAACCGAAGATTCGAAAAATAATTTAGTTCAAGAAGGGATTCCAAAAGAAAATGTATATGTTACAGGAAATACAGTTATTGATGCTTTATTAAAAGTTAAAAACATTTTGGAAAGCACTGGAATAGGAAAAAAAGTTGAAAATGAATTAAAAAAGGAACTCGGTGAAAACTTTCAAGACAAACCTAGTATACTGATTACATTACACAGAAGGGAAAAATATGGACACAAATTTAGAAAGGTTTTATTTACAATTAAAGAAATTGCGGAATCAAAACCACAATATAGTTTTATATATCCGGTTCATCTAAATCCTAATGTTAAAAATCCCGTTGAGGAAATATTAACCGGAGTAAATAATATTAAGTTGATTTCTCCACAAAACTATTTAAATTTTGTTTATTTAATGAGTAAATGTTTGTTTATTATGACCGATTCCGGCGGGGTTCAAGAAGAATGTTATGTTTTCAAAAAACCAGTTGTTATTTTACGTGATGTTACTGAACGTATGGAAGCGGTTAAAGCTGGTTATGCTTTTTTAGTGGGAGACGATAAAGATTTTATTAAAATAAAGTTTAACGAAATTGAAGAAAAATTAATAGAAAAATTTGATTACTTTTTTTTACCCAACCCTTTTGGAGTTGGAAATTCCGCAGAGTTAATTACTAATATTATTGTAAAATTAATATAATTAAAAATGATTAAAAATAGAGTTTTTGTAGTTTTTGGTGACGATTGGGGGAGATATCCTTCAACTTTGCAACATATTATGAAGCAGTTTTTACCTGATAATAAGTTTGTTTGGATTGGTTCTCTTGGGTTGCGAAAACCTAAATTTAAAATTAATGACTTTTTTAGAATAATTGAAAAATTAACCAATTTTATCAAAAAAAAAGAGAATAGTAATTTCGAAGAAAATGTTGTTGTTTTACACCCGTTTATCTATCCATTTCATAATTTTTCATTTTTTAGAAAATTAAACCAAAAAAATTTAATAAAAATAATTAGGAGAACACTTTTATCCTTAAATTATGGTAAACCAATTATTATTACTACGCAACCAATAATTGGAGATGTGTTAAATAATTTAGGTGAAAGTTCTTCGCATTATATTTGTCAGGATGATTATACTCAATTTGAGGGCGCCTATAAAATAATTGATAGTCTTGAAAAAGAGATGTTAGTTAAAATAAGTACCTGTTTTGCTGTTGCCGATCACCTTGTTAATACTAGAATTCCGGGAAGTGGCAAAATCTTTTATTTGCCACAGGGTGTAGATATTCAGCATTTCAAAATATTGGAATGTAAGAATGGAAAACCCGTAATTGGTTTTTTTGGATTGTTAAGCCCAGAATGGGTAAATTTACAATTACTACTTAAAGCTGTAAAAAAATATCCCGAGTATGATTTTTTACTAATTGGTAGAACTACATTTGATATTAGTGTTTTTGGCGAATATGCCAATTTAAAATATATTGGTGAGGTTCCTTATACTCAATTACCTAAATTTGTGGAAAAATTTAATGTGGGAATAATTCCATTTCCAATAAGTGGTTTAACAAAATCGTGTAATCCGTTAAAACTGCTTGAATATTTTGCATTGGGGCTTCCAGTTGTTTCAACAAATATTCCATCGGTCAAAAAATTTAACGAGTATGTTTTTGTTGCTGAAGATGAGCAGGAATTTATTGATATGTTACCTAAAGCAGTAAAAGCCAATAATCCCTCTGCTAATTTACATAGAAGAAACATCGCCGAAAAATATTCGTGGAAATCTATTGCTGAAAATATTTCAAATGAAATAATATTATATGAAAGTACAAAAAATAATTGATTTATTACTTGGATTTTTTAACAATTAAAATTTAAATTAAACTAAAATGATGGACATTCTATTTCTTTTATTTTGTATCCTTTTATTTTTACCAATTAACAGCTTTGTTATTTATCCGGTTGTTATTTGGTTTGTCAGTCTTTTTTTTACTAATAAAAATAAAATACACAATTTTGCTCCTAGGGTATCAATATTAATAGCTGCGTTTAATGAAGAAAAGGTAATAGCTGAACGGTTAAAAAATATTGATGATTTGGATTATGATCATTCATTAATTGAAGTGATAGTTGGTTCTGATAAATCGAGCGACCAAACCAACGCAATTTTAACTGAAAAAGTTAAAGAATATCCTTGGCTTACAATTCAATTGTTTAATGAAAGAAGAGGAAAAGCTACAATTTTAAACGATTTGATCAAATTTGCCAAATATGATATTGTTGTATTTACAGATGCAAATACAGTTTTTAAAAAAGACGCTTTGAAAAATTTGGTTGTAAATTTTAATGATGAAAAAATTGGCGGAGTTTGCGGAAAATTAATTTTAACTGACGATGAACTTGATAAAAATGAAAGCGTAGAAGAAAAAAAATACTGGGTTTACGAGACTTTTATTAAAGAATCTGAAAGTAAAACCGGCTTATTATTTGCCGCTAATGGCGGTATCTTTGCAATTAGGAAAAATTTATTTGTTGAAATACCAATCAAAAAAGCAGTTACTGATGATTTGTTTATCTCTTTATCGGTTATAACCAAGGGCTATAATTTTATTTATGCTCAAGATTCAGTTGCAATTGAATCGGTGGGTAAGGACGTAGCAACTGAGTTCAAAAGAAAAATTAGATTTTCTGCCACAAATTTTCAAACTATGGTTTTATGTATTAACGGTTTGTTAAAAAGGGGACTATTAATATCATATGCTTTTTTTTCTCATAAGATATCGCGTTGGTTTTTACCATTTAACTTGATTTTACTTTATATAATAAATTTATTTCTTTTTGATTATAATAGTTTAATTAATATTTCTTTGTTAATGCAAAGTATGTTTTATATTCTAGCTCTGTTAGGTTCTTTGCTTTCAAAACTAAAAATCCGATTTTTTTTGTTTTCACTTCCATATTTTTTTATTATGGCAAATATTGCAATTGTATTAGGGTTTATAAAATTTATTAATAAACGGCATACGGTAATTTGGGAATCTACAAAAAGATAAGAGATATTTATTATGTATGATTTTATTATCATTGGTGCGGGAATAGTTGGATTAGCTACCGGAGTTAAACTTTTAGAAAAATTTCCAAATAGCAAACTATTAATAATAGATAAAGAAGATAAAATTGCTAAACATCAAACCGGCAATAATAGCGGAGTAATACATTCGGGAATATATTACAAACCGAATAGCTTAAAAGCTGTAAATTGTATTAAAGGTTATAAAATGCTTGTTGAATTTTGCAACAAACATAATATTAAGTATGATATATGCGGTAAATTGATTGTTGCTTGCAATGAAAAAGAAATAAAATCCTTACAATCTTTGTACAATAGAGGCGTAGAAAATGGCCTTGAAGGTATAAAAATTATTGACAAAAAAGAATTAAATAAAATTGAACCAAATGTTAGCGGTGAAAAAGGAATTTATGTTCCCCAAACAGGAATAATTGACTATAAAGAAGTTTCTGCAAAATTTAAGGAAATAATTGAAAATGGAAACGGGAAATTTGTTTTTAACTGTGAAATTACTGATATAACCAATTCCGATAATTTCATTACTGTTTCAAATAAAATTTTAACTTATAGTACTAAATTTTTAATAACCTGCTGTGGATTATATTCCGATAAAATTGCAGAAATTACCAATAAAAAGGTGAATTTTAGGATTATCCCCTTTAGAGGTGAATATTATTCACTGTTGGAAAACAAAAAAGGAATTATTAAAAATTTAATATATCCTGTTCCGGATCCCTTATTTCCGTTTTTAGGTGTTCATTTTACACGCAAAATTACCGGAGAAATGGAAGCCGGTCCAAATGCAGTTTTAGCATTAAAAAAGGAAGGATACAGAAAAACTGACTTTAGTTTTAAAGATACTTTTAATATCTTTGTATGGAAAGGTTTTAGAAAAGTTGTTTATAAGTATTGGATATATGGATTTTTGGAGTTCTATCGCTCTTTTAATAAACGTTCTTTTGTAAAATCTTTACAAAAGTTAGTACCCAAGATAAATGGTGCCGATTTAATAAATGGCGGTTCCGGTGTACGTGCACAGGCTTGTGATGATAACGGGAATTTGTTGGATGATTTTTATTTTATTGAAAATAAAAATATCATTCACGTTTGTAACGCCCCTTCACCAGCTGCAACAAGTTCTCTTGCTATTGGAGAATTTATTGTTGAAAAATTAGAAAAAATTGTGTTAAAGAGTTAAGGTATAAATTGAATCAAAAATTTGAAAAAATATTATTATTTGCTGTCGATTTTTTTGCAATAAATTTGACATTATTAACATTTATTCTTTATCGATCTGAATTTAGTTTGTGGATGTTAATCTCGCAGCCGGAATATATTTTATTATCGTTGGTTATATACATATATTGGTTTGTATTGTTCTTTTTTATTGGGATGTATAGAACCTGGTTTGCAACCTCTCGGATCGATGAACTTTCTAAATTGTTTAAAGCTTCGTTAATAGGAATATTTATATTATTCTTTTTGATTTTGTACGATGATTTTACGCATAATGTTTCTTCATCAAATAGATTTTTGATATTTGTGTATTGGGGTTTGTTTTTAACTTTTACCGGAGCCGGACGGCTTTTTGTACGCAGTTTTCAACGGCGGTTAATAATCCGTGGATTTGGAAGAAGAAATGCGCTATTAATAGGTTTTAATACAAAATCAAATGAAATTCATGATATTATCACAGAACATAAAGGTCTCGGATTAGATATTGTTGCTTATGTTGCGGTTAAGCCGGAAAATATCAACAAAGAATATAAAAATATTAAAGTAATTGGTACAATTGATAATTTGCAGGATTATATTAACGAATATAAGGTTAAAGAGGTTATTATTTCATTGGATAAACATCAAGAAGATGTGGTTATTGATATTATAAACAGATGCCAAGACACCAGTGTATTCCTAAAAATTGTTCCGGATTTGTATGAAATTATTAGTGGTCAGGCTAGAACTGCTCAAATATATGGATTTCCTTTAATAAACATTATGCCGCAATTGATGCCTGAATGGGAGATGAAGGTGAAAAGAATAATAGACTACACTTTTGCAATATTAATATTTTTAATTTCATTACCTATCACTATAATAATTTCAATAGCAATTAAGATGGAAAGTAAAGGTCCTATTTTTTATAAACAGGAACGAAGCGGCTTAAATGGAAAGCCATTTAAAGTGTATAAATTTCGTTCAATGGTGCAGGATGCGGAAAAAGGAACCGGTCCAATGTGGTCAACTAAAGGTGATTCAAGAATTACTAAAGTTGGAAAGTTTATAAGAAAAGTTAGAATTGACGAAATTCCGCAGGTGATAAATATTTTACGTGGAGAAATGAGTTTAGTTGGACCCCGTCCGGAAAGACCTTTTTTTGTTGAAAAGCTTTCAAAAGAAATTCCATTATACAAAAGAAGACTTGCAGTTAGGCCCGGTTTAACAGGATGGGCTCAAGTAAAACATAAATATGATGAAACGATTGAAGATGTAAAAATGAAATTAAAATATGACCTGTTTTATATTGAAAATATGTCATTACGTATGGATTTTAAAATAATTTTCAGAACAGTTTTTGTTGTGCTTTTTGGAAAAGGACACTATTAATAATCTCGCTTAATTTAAAGGAAAAAAGATGAATAAGACATTGATAATTATCCCTACTTATAACGAAATGGATAATATTAAAAATTTGATTCATGAACTTTTAGAATTATATCCCAATTCAAATATTTTAATTGTTGATGATAATTCACCTGATGGAACATCTGATTTTGTAAAAAAAATGGGTGACCAAGATAAAAGAATTCATCTTTTATGGCGTGAAAAAAAGATGGGATTAGGAACAGCCTATGTTGCCGGATTTAAATATATGCTTGAAAATGGATATGATTATGCTGTACAAATGGATGCGGATTTTTCGCATGATCCTAAAGATATAGAAAAATTTATGAAAAAACTTAATGAATACGATTTGATAATTGGGTCAAGATATAAAACCGGTGTAAATGTTATTAATTGGCCTATGAGACGTTTATTGTTAAGTTATTTTGCAAATTATTATTCGCGATTTATAACTGGTTTACCAATACATGATTGTACAGGCGGTTTTAAGTGTTTTAAACGTGATGTACTTAAATCTATTGATTTATCTAAAATAAAATCGAATGGTTATTCCTTTCAAATTGAGATGAACTTTAAAGCATGGAAAAAAGGATTTAAGTTAGGTGAAGTTCCTATAATATTTACAGATCGTGTTCAAGGCAAATCCAAGATGAATAGAAAAATTATTTTTGAAGCGGTTTATATGGTTTGGAAATTAAGATTTTTTCATATGCTCGGAATTCTAAAGTGAGTCAAGATAAACTTGATATATCTATTATTATTGTAAATTATAATGTTAAGGAATTTGTTCTAAATCTGTTATCTTCACTTAAAAAAGCACTCTCCACTTTATCTTATGAAATTATTATTATAGATAATGCTTCACAGGATGGAAGTGTAGAACTAATTGGTGAAAAATTCCCTGATGTTAAATTAATAGCAAATAATAAAAATGTTGGTTTTGGCAGTGCTAATAACCAGGGGATGGAAATTGCCAATGGAAAATATTTTTGTTTGATTAATCCGGATACAATAGTAAAAGAAAATACTTTTACCAAATTGTTGGAATTTTTTGATAAAACCCCTAACGCGGGCATGGCTGGTTGTAAAGTGCTAAATCCGAATGGTACATTACAACTTGCATGCCGCCGGGGTTTTCCCGGTCCGTGGACCTCGTTTACAAAAGTAACCGGCTTAAGTTCGTTATTTCCAAAAAGTAAGTGGTTTGCAAATTATAATCTTACTTATTTGAATGAAAATGAAACCTATGAAGTTGATGCAATTTCCGGTGCTTTTATGATATTAAGGCATGAAGTATATAAAAAAATAGGAGGATTTGATACTACCTTTTTTATGTACGGCGAAGATCTTGATTTGTGTTATAGAGTTCAAAAATCGGGTTATAAAGTTTATTATGTGCATACTACAGAAATAATTCATTATAAAGGTGAAAGTACAAAACGAAGTTCAATTGATGAAACAAAAATGTTTTACGATGCAATGCAGATTTTTGTAAAAAAACATATGTCTTCATCGTTAATTGTTCAATTTATTTTGCGAACAGCAATCTACTTGCGAAAACTTGTCACTTTTACAAATATTTATAAAGCAGTCTTATTAGCAATAATTGTGGATATTTCCTTTTATTCGCTGGGTGTTTATTTTGCGGAATATTTATATCGAAATCAGCATTGGCGTGGTTTTCCTGCAGAATATAAGCCGGTTATTTATTTTGTACCCGCAATAATTCAAGTTTTTATATCATCCTTATCGGGGGCATATAAAAAAAATTCATTACTTATATTGCGAAGTTGGCTTGGATTAATTTCAGGTTTGTTTGTTATTACATCAATGACGTTCTTTTTTAAACAATATGCATTCAGCAGAGCAGTTGTACTTCTTACATTTATAATTTCGATGATCTCCTTTCCGGTTTGGAGAATAATACTTAAAGTGTTTTTTAAAATAGGAATTGGAAACAACCGAAGTAAAACAAGAACTATTATAGTTGGAACAGGTAATAAAGCTGTTTTGTTAGGCAATAAACTAAAATCGAATTTATTGCTGCTTAATATTGTTGTAGGTTATGTAGGATTATCCGCTAAAGAAATTGGATTAAGTAAGGAAGGATTTAATATTATTGCATCTATTGAAAATATAAAAAAAACTATTATAGAAAATAAAATTGAAAAAGTGATATTTTCTTCAGAAGATATAAGTTTTGAACAAATATTTAATGTAGTTTCACAATGTCAAAATATAAATGTTGATTTTTTAGTTTCAGGCCAGGAACAAGATTATCTTGTTGGAAAATCATCAATTACTGTGCTGGAAGATATACCGCTATTAAAAGTGAATTACAATATTTCTTCGCAGTTGCATAAAATTACTAAATCGATATTCGATTTTGTGTTAGGTATATCAATATTATTTTTTATATTTCCGTTTTTATATTTACTGTTTAAAATTACAGGTAAAAAAACCGAGTTTAATTCCTTCATTCTGGAAGTTCCTAAAGTGGTTTTGGGTAAAAAAAGTTTTGTTGGACCAATTAATAATAGCATGTATTCAGGTTTGTTTTTAGGAAAACCTGGATTAACAGGTTTATGGTTTACAGAATTACTAGATAAAACTGATTTTAAGGAAATTGACAAACTAAATCTTTTTTATGCCAAAAATCAAAATATTTGGTTAGATCTTGAGATACTTGGCAAGACCTTTTCAAAAATATTTATTAAAATGGAGTAATTATGGCAAAAACTGTTTTGGATTTTGAAAAGCCAATAGTTGAGCTTGAAAATAAAATAGAAGAAATGAAGAAATATCAAGTTAATCTTGATATTTCAAAGGAAATATTAAGTCTTGAATCTAAGGTTGAAGATTTAAAAAAAACTATTTATGGCAACTTAACAAGATGGCAAACTGTACAACTTGCGCGGCATCCTGAAAGACCGTATACTTTAGATTATATTTATTTAATGACAAATGATTTTGTAGAGCTACACGGCGACAGACTTTATAAAGATGACAAAGCAATTGTTGGCGGTTTTGCAACAATAGATAATCAAAAAGTAATGATAATTGGTCACCAAAAAGGAAGAGATACAAAATCTAATGTATATAGAAATTTTGGTATGCCTAATCCCGAAGGTTACAGAAAAGCTTTGCGGTTAATGAAATTAGCTGAAAAATTTAATCTTCCTGTAATTTCAATGATCGATACTCCGGGTGCTTTTCCCGGTTTAGAAGCTGAACAAAATGGACAAGCAGAAGCAATTGCAAAAAATTTGCTTGAAATGAGCAAATTAAAAGTGCCTATAATTGTTATTATTATAGGTGAAGGTGCCAGCGGCGGGGCATTGGGTATTGCAATTGGTGACCGTGTATTGATGCTCGAAAATACTTGGTATTCTGTTATCAGTCCCGAATCATGCTCTTCAATATTATGGCGCAGTTGGGATTATAAAGAACAGGCTGCAGAAGCCCTTAAACTTACACCCAAAGATTTATTAATGCAAGGAATTATTGACAGAATTATTGAAGAACCTTTAGGAGGTGCCCATAAAGATCCAAATAGAATGGCCCTTACTTTAAAGAGTGTAATTAAGGAAGAACTTGCTAAATTGTCAAAAATTAAAACAGATAAACTTGTAAATAATCGTATCGAAAAGTTTGGCAAAATTGGCGTTTTTGAAGAATAATTATCTTGAGGTTTTAGATGATTTCTAATAAAGTTGTGGTTAGAGTTCGTTATGCGGATACTGATAAAATGCAATTTGTTTATAATGGTAAATACTTTGAATATTTTGAAGTAGGCAGGACTGAACTTTTAAGAGCTGTTGGTTTGCCATACAGAGAAATTGAAGAAAATGGTTATCAATTGCCATTAGTGGAAGCTGGTATTAAATTTAAAATGCCGGCTGTTTATGATGATTTATTAGAAATTGAAGCAATTAATAAAACATTATATTGTGCTAAAGTAAGAATAGATTATATAATTAGACGTTATGCTGCTGATGAAATTATTGCAGAAGGATTTACTGAACATATTTTTATTAAAAGTGATACTAAAAAAGCAACAAGACCACCGCAATTTTATTTAGAGGTTTTGGCTCCTTTTTTTAAGGAATAAACTATTAATGTTTGATAAAATAAAAGAACTTTTTAAAGATACTGCCATTTATGGGATAAGCACCATTATAGGAAGGTTTCTTGGATTTATTCTTGTACCAATTTATACTCATTATTTATCGGAAGCAGACTTTGGGATTTTTTCTAATGTATATGCTTATATTGCTTTTTTTAATATTGTGTACATTTATGGCATGGATGCTGCTTTTCTGAAATATTCATCTTTAGCTGAAAATAATGATAAAAAAAATGTCTTTTCTACATCTTATTGGTTTGTTTTTTTTACCACCATTATTCTATCGTTAATAATACTAATTTTTAAAAATTCATTTGTTTTTTTAATGCAAGTACCTCAAAAATATGAGTACTTAATTTATTACGTTGTTTTAATATTATTATTTGATACACTTGTATTAGTACCCTTTGCCAATTTACGATTAAAAAGGAAAGCCGGAAAATTCGCCTTTATAAAGATGTCGTTTATTATTATAAATATTGCGCTAATTTTAGTATTTATTATGAAATGGAAATATGGAATAGAAGCAATATTTTTAAGTAATCTAATTGCTTCTGTTCTAACATTTGTAATGTTGTTACCTGAAATAATTAAAAGTTTAAATTTATCTATTAAAAAAGATACATTAAAAAAGATGTTAATATTTGGGTTGCCTTATTTGCCTGCAGCAATATCATCAACTGTTGTTCAGGTAATTGATAGACCAATTTTAACTGCAATGACAGATGATGCTACAGTTGGAATTTATACGGCTAATTACAAACTCGGCATTTTTATGATGTTGTTTGTTAGTATGTTTCAATATGCATGGCAGCCATTCTTTTTGGTTAATGCAAAAGAAAAAGATGCAAAAGAAATATTTGCAAAAATTTTAACACTATTTGTAATTATGGCAAGCATTATTTGGATTTTAGTTACATTGTTTGTTGATGATTTTGCAAAATTTAAATTGCCTGGCGGAAATCCAATTATAGCACCTGCTTATTGGAAAGGATTAGTTATAGTTCCTACAATATTATTTGCTTATATTTTCCATGGTATGTATGTAAATTTTAATGCAGGAATATATATTGAAGAAAAAACTAAATATCTTCCATATATTACTTTGGTTGGTGCAGTTATAAATGTTGTTGCCAATGTAGTTTTAATTCCTAAATATAGTCTTGTTGGAGCAGCGTATGCAACATTGTTCAGCTATATGGCTATGGCTATTGGTTTGTATTTTGTATCTCAAAGGTTTTATAAAATTGATTATGAAATTGCTAAAGTATTAAGAATAATTGGATTGATAGTTGTTAGTAGTATAATATATTTTTATCTGTTTTATTCCAATGAATTATTTTTTATTAATAAATTTATTTTATTAGTATTTTTTATCTCTATGTTATTTATATTAAAAGTGATTAAAATTGCAGATTTTAATATTATTATGCGTTTATTAAAAATTAAAAGAAAAAAATGAGTATTGAATAAATGAAAAAAGTTGAAGTTAAAATTAAAAAAATATCCGATGAATTTAAAGATATAGAACTGCCGGTTTATGAAACACCCGGAAGTGCGGGAATGGATGTTAGAGCAGCAATTACTGATGAAATGATTATTAAAAGCGGTAGTTTTGGCTTGGTTCCAACAAATTTGTCAGTTGAAATTCCTGAAGGTTATGAAATTCAAGTAAGAGGAAGAAGTGGTTTAGCCGCAAAATTTGGCATTGGAGTACTTAACGCTCCAGGAACCATTGATTCCGATTATAGAGGTGAAATTAAAGTAATTCTTTTTAATTTTGGCACAAATGATTTTGTAATTAAACGTGCTGATAGAATTGCTCAATTAGTATTAGCAAAAGTAAGTTTGGCCAAATTTGTTTCCGCTGATCAATTAGCTAAAAGCAAACGCGGAGCAAATGGTTTTGGTCATTCGGGAAAACATTAATTGATGGTGATATAATATGGGAGACTTTGTACATTTACATAATCATTCACATTATAGTTTACAGGATGCTGCCTGTTCTGTAAGTGCATTAATTAGTACTGCAAAAAAATATAATATGCATGCCCTTGCATTAACAGATCATGGTGTAATGTATGGTGTTTCGGAATTTTACCGAGAGGCAAAATATGCCGGTATTAAACCGATTATTGGAATGGAAGCATATATTACACCAAGTGGTTCCAGGTTTGACAGGGGAACCCAAAATATTACCGGAAGAAAACAACGAAATTATTTCCATTTAATTTTACTGGCAAAAAATAAAATAGGTTACAAAAATCTATTAAAATTGTGCACAATTGGGCATATTGAAGGATTTTATTATCGTCCCAGAATAGATTTAGACGTTTTACGGCAATATAAAGAAGGTTTAATCTGTACAACGGCGTGTCCGGGCGGACCTATTTCCAGTTTTTTAATTGAAGGCGATTTTGAAGGTGCAAAAAAAACAGCCTTAACTTATCACGAAATTTTTGGTGATGACTTCTATTTGGAAATTCAAGATCATGGTTTGGATGTTGAAAAGCCTATTTTAGCCGGAATGCCCAAATTATCAAAAGAATTAGGAATTAAATTAGTAGCTACTAATGATATTCACTATATCGAAAAAGAGCATGCAATTGCTCATAATATCATGCTTTTGTTTAGTGATAAAAATCCTGATACTAATTATAGAGAATTAAGATATAAAACTGACGAGATATATTTTAAATCGCAAGAGCAGATGAAAGCACTTTTTAAAAATTATAAGGGTGCTATTGAAAATACACTTGAAATTGAAGAAAAAATTGATTTGAAACTGGATTTTGAAGGATTTCAGTTTCCTGTTTTTCCAATTCCTCCGGATTCGCAAACAACAAATTATGACGAGTATTTTGAAGAACTTGCGGTAAAAGGATTAAAAAAGCGGCTTAAAGAAGTTACAACTGAATATGAAGATAGATTAAAGTTCGAAATAAATACAATTAAAACAATGGGATTTACCGGATACTTTTTAATTGTACAAGATTTTATTAACGCGGCAAAAGAAAGAGGTATTCCCGTAGGTCCGGGACGAGGCAGCGCCGCTGGAAGTTTGGTAGCCTGGGCTTTAGGCATTACCGAAGTGGATCCGCTTGATTATGATTTGCTTTTTGAAAGATTCTTAAATCCTTCACGTAAATCCATGCCCGATATTGATGTGGACTTTGCAGACGATAGACGTGCTGATGTTATAGAATATGTTAAGCAAAAGTATGGCGAAAATGCTGTAAGTCAGATAATTGCGTTTAATAAATTGTCTTCAAAAGCTGTTTTAAAAGATGTTGCCCGGGTATTAAAAATTCCAATCCCAACAGTAAACAGTATTAATAAATGGATTCCAACAAAGTTTGGAAAGGTCTTTTCAATACAGCAGGCAATAGATACAGTACCCGAATTAAAATGGGTTAAAGATACAGAAGAACCTGTAATAAAAGATTTAATTAAATACGCCAAAATATTAGAGAATTTAAATCGTAACTCATCGCGTCACGCCGCGGGAGTTGTAATTGCTCCTTCGGATGTAAGCAATTATGTTCCTCTAATCCGTGCCGGCGAGGATAATATGCTTGTTACCCAGTTTGATAAAGACGAATTGGATAAGGCCGGATTATTAAAAATGGACTTTTTGGGGTTAAGTACATTAACTATTATTCGTAATGCTATTACATATATTAAAGGAACAAGAGGAATTGATGTAGATATAGAAAAGATTCCTCTTGATGATAAACTTACATTTGATTTATTTGCTAAAGGGCAGACAACTGCAGTATTTCAGTTTGAAAGCGGCCCAATGAGGGAGTACTTAAAAAAATTAGTACCAACCTCAATAAAAGATTTATCCGCAATGAACGCATTATACCGTCCGGGCCCAATGGAGTATATCAATTCGTTTATTGCTCGTAAACATGGCAAAGAACAGGTTGAATATCTTCATCCATTACTTGAACCAATTCTTAAAGAAACATACGGAATTATAGTTTATCAGGAACAAGTAATTCAAATTGCTAACAGGGTGGCGGGAATGTCTTTGGCCGATGCTGATTTATTACGTCGTGCTATGGGGAAAAAAGATCTTGAGACCATGGCTAAGCAAAAAGCCAAATTTGTTGAGGAATCCAAGAAAAATAATATCTCCACAGAAACCGCATTAAGTATTTTTGATGATATTGATAAATTTGCCAACTATGGTTTTAATAAAAGTCACGCAGTTGCTTATAGTATTGTTGCTTATCAAACAGCCTACTTAAAGGCTCATTATTTACCCGAATTTTTGGCAGCTAACTTAACACGTGAATGTGGCAAATCGGATAAAGTAGCTATATTATTAGAGGATTGTAGAAAACTTAAAGTAAAAGTACTGCCTCCTAGTATTAATAAACCTTCGGTATATTTTGTTGTTGAAGATGGCAATATTGTTTTTGGTTTATCGGCTATAAAAAATGTTGGTGTGGGTGCGGTTGAAGAAATTATCAGAAGCAGAGAAAAACTTGGCAGAGATTTTAAAGGAATATACGACTTTTGCTGTAATGTGGATACTCATATTGTAAATAAAAGAAGTTTGGAAGGACTTGTTTTTGCCGGAGCGTTTGATTCGACTGTGGGAAGCCGTGCACAAAATTTTGCTGCTGTTGAAGACTCGTTAGAATATGCGGCAAAAGCAATAAGTTCTAAAAATGATAATATGTTTAGTTTATTTGCCGATGATGAACTTGAAATTACTGAGCCCGAATTGCCTCATATTTCCCCATGGGAATTAAAGCAAAAATTGGCAAAAGAAAGAGAAGTTTTGGGATTCTATTTAACTAGCCATCCGCTTTCCAATTATGCAATTGAATATAGTTCGTTTTCAGCCGGCAGTTTGGGTGAACCTGAAACATTTACAGAAGGTTCTGTTGTAAATGTTTGCGGTGTTATTACCGATGTTAAAACAAAGATTGATAAGTCAAACAAACAGATGGCATTTTTTAAGTTAGATGATTTTTCGGGATCTTGTGAATGTTTAACTTTTTCTAAAAATTATGAAGTTTGCGGTTCATTAATTGAAGAAGAAAATACTGTAATGGTAAAAGGCAAAGTTGAAGCAAGCGGTGACGGAATAAAACTTCATGTGGAAGAAATATATCATTTACACGATGTACGATTTAAGTTTACTAGAAAAATAATTCTTTATTTAGACGATACGATTCATGATATTGATACTGTTAAAAGTATTAAAGAGATAGCTGACAGATTTCAAGGAACTATTCCGGTTTATGTTTCGTTAAGACAAAGGGATACTCGGCGAGATTTTTACTCCGACTTAAAAATTGAGATTGGAGACGAGTGTATTAATCAATTAGCATCACTTTTAGGCGAAGATAGTATAAGATTTTCTTAAGACTTAGCTATTTGATTTAAAATATTACTTTTGTAACTTTAAAGTTTAAATAATCAAAATAAATATAAGGTGTTCTATGGAAAAAAAATGGGCTTTAATACTAGGAGCTTCCAGTGGTTTTGGAGGTGCAAGCGCATTAGCATTAGCCAAAAATGGTTATAACATAATAGGCGTGCACTTAGATAGACTAGCTACAATGCCTCAAGTACAAACTTTAATAAAAAAAATTGAAAAGTTAGGACAAAAGGCTATTTTTTACAATATAAATGCAGCAGATCAACTTAGAAGAAATGATGTTTTAGATGAACTAAAAGATATGTTTTCTTCTGCAAAGGAACCTTGTTCAATTAATGTTTTAATTCATTCTTTGGCGTTCGGTACTTTAAAACCATACGTTTCAAAAAATCCAAATGATTGCATTTCACAAGCTCAAATGGTTATGACGCTGGATGTTATGGCACATAGTCTTGTATATTGGACTCAAGGATTAATTCAGCGTGACATGTTTGCAGTTGGAGGAAGAATATTTGGACTAACATCTGCAGGTTCTCAAACTGTAATTCCTAATTACGGAGCTGTTTCAGCTGCTAAAGCTGCAATGGAATCTCATATCAGACAATTGTCTGTTGAACTTGGTTCAATGCGTATAACTGCTAACGCAATTATGGCCGGTGTTACCGATACACCTGCTTTAAGAAAAATACCATTAAATGAAAAAATGTTATCTTCAGCTAAAAGTAAAAATCCGGGTGGAAGATTAACTACACCTGAAGATGTTGCAAATGCAATTGTTTTATTATGCGATTCGCGGGCGGATTGGATTAGCGGTAATGTTATTGGAGTTGATGGCGGTGAGTTTATTGTAAATTATATAGGCGATAAAGTAAGTCAACCAATTAAATAAATTTAGTGAGGAAATGAAAGAATGGTAAAATTTGAATTTACCGAAGAACAAAATATGCTTCGAGACATGGTTAAGGATTTTGTTAATAAGGAAATTAAACCGCTTGCTTCAAAAATTGATAGCGATGAAAAAATCCCCCAGGAACTAATTAATAAACTAGCTGAAATTGGTGTTCTTGGTGTAGCTTTTCCTGAAGAATACGGTGGCGGTGGTTTTGGTGAAGTTGGTTATTGTATTTCACAAGAGGAGATTGCCCGCGGATGTATGAGTACGGCAACTTTTATTGGCGCTCATCAATCTATTGGTTCAAACGCAATTTATATTGGCGGAACAGAAGCCCAAAAGAAAAAATATTTAACCCGTCTTGCTTCCGGCGAAGCAATTGGTGCTTATTGTTTAACAGAAGCTCAAGCCGGATCTGATGCTTTTAATCTTAAAACTAAAGCTTATCTTGATGGTGATGAATGGGTTATTAACGGCGAAAAGTTATGGATTACCAACGGTGGAATAGCAAATATTGCCTCCGTTTTTGCCCGTACTGAAAAAGGTATAAGTGCTTTTATTGTTGAAACTAATACTCCGGGTTTCCAACCAGGTCCTTCTGAAAAGAAGATGGGTATTAAAGGAAGTACAACAAATGCAATTACTTTGGACAATGTAAGAGTTCCCAAAGAAAATTTATTAGGTCAAGACGGTCGTGGATTTTTAATTGCTATGAAAACGTTGGATGCAGGTAGATTAGGTCTTGGTGCATGCTGTCTTGGTGCCTCTAAAGAATTACTTGAACTTTCAATAGCTTATTCAAAACAAAGAAAACAATTTGATCAAACAATTAGTAATTTTCAAGCTATACAGCATATGATTGCGCAAATGTCAATTATGATTTTTAACATGGAATCTATTGTTTACAGAACTGCAATTGATTATGATTTGAAAAAAGACATCTCCACTCAATCTGCAATGGTTAAATATTACTGTTCCGAATCTCTTGATAAAATTGCTGATTACGCAGTTCAAATACATGGCGGTATGGGTTATTCAAAGGAATTGCCAATTGAAAGATTTTATCGTGATTCAAGAATTAATAGAATATTTGAAGGAACAAACGAAATTCAACTTGGTATTATTGCCCGTGATGCTTTAAAGAAAAACGGAAAGATATTTAAATAAAAAGAAGGAGAAGGAAATGAAACCTTTTACATTTACTGATGAAAATTTTAAACAGGAAGCTTTAGATAGTAATATTCCGGTTGTTGTTGATTTTTGGGCTGTATGGTGCGGACCATGCAGAATGATAGCTCCTATTATGGAAGAATTATCTTCTGTATATGAGGGGAAAGTTAAAATCGGAAAACTTGATGTCGATGCCAATCAACAGACAGCGGTTACTTATGGTGTTCGCAGTATTCCTACTGTTCTTCTTTTAAAAGAGGGGAAAGTTGTTGAAACTATTATAGGCGCTCAATCTAAAAATGTTTTTGAACAAAAAATTGAAAAATTATTAGCCTTAATAATATTTTCATAAATCGTTTTCACAAAGCCCTTCCCATTACCGGGGAGGCTTTTTTTTATTATTGCCCAGTTTTTGCTTAAAACGAATGAAATTAAATACCCAATGAGGAAATAATATTTGTCTGCAAATAAAAATAATTTCAAACCGGTATTAAGATGCAAAAAATATTAACAAACGTATTAATCTTTAGCAAGATTAAATAATGAATATTTAAAAACACTAATAATATTAAGGGTATAATGAAATTGTATCAGTAGCGAACTGAGGAAAAATAAATACTTCTTTGAACAAATAATAACTAAAATGCCCCTAAAAACCACCTAACAATAAATTAGTGGGGATAATTTATGAACAAATATGTGAATAATATTATGACCACAATTCTATATTGATATTTAGAAAAGATTATTTGCCGTATATATAATAAACAAATGTACATTTAATACTTGTTAAACAATCCTAATATATATATAAAGGTTATTTGTTGTTAGTAATATTTGATACTAAACTGATATCAAGATAGAGGTGTTTTGGAATTACAGTAAGATAGAATAAGTTGAAATTGTGGATCTATAAAGAGTTATAAAGTAATAAATAATATGTTGAACTCCTCCGGAATTTGGATTATTTTTGTGGTGTTTTTTACGGACATGGCACTTTGCTGAAGAGCTCCCGTGAGGATAATAACAAGCTAATATGCCTTATTGCGACAAGTTATTTAAACGGGGATAATTAATAGCATAATTGCATAGTATATATTTAATTAAATGGATTTTAAATAACCACGCCCTTTAGGACGTGGGGAAAAATAACTACCGATATGGCCTTTAGGCCTGATTTAGAAAATATTATTATTAGATTATATTATGCAAAGGATTTTATATATAAGTATATACTTAATGCAATTAAATTTTCCATAACCATATATTAAAAGACTGTGTTAAAATTGGGGAATGACACGTTTTCTGTTAATTTTTCATTATCGTTCACTATAATTATGCTTGGGTTAAAACACAATATTTTCTTTTTCCAGATCCCCAACTTAAAAGCTGGGTTATTTAAAAACCTTCTAATTTATTGTAATAACTTAAGTTATAGCTTTACTATTCCCACAAAAGCACTTCGGAGAAGCGCAATATCTGAAATTGCGCGCACTTCCACCAACTACCAGCACGACAGAACCGTGCCACCTTTGAACCTATTATTACCCACTTTTTACACAACCTGTTAATAAATAGATTACAAAGGATAATTATATCTATTGCAAAATACCGGATAATATAACGTTCAATATGGTTATTTGAAATTTAATAATCATCCCTACAAGTTATTATAGTTAAAATATATTATCAATTATAAATAAATTAATAGTATGGTTTATTATTACAATATACTTTATAATGGTGTTTAACGTGTTAATGATTTTGTAAAACCCAAAATATTAAATTAAACACTTTTAAATTATTAATATTAATTTTATTAACGCAACCTGCTTAATAATGCTCAAAAAAAAGTAAATTTATAATTAATTAAAAGGACTATTATAAAATTAATTATGCACACAATAAACAATCTGTTTTAAAATGATGGTGAAAAAAGGTAAAAATAAATAATTATGCTCTTTTATAATTTTTATTGTGCATATTTATACAAAATTTTATATATTATTGCATAAAGTATTAAAAATTATTTTAAAATTTCTTAAAACCGAGAATAAAAAAAGTAAAAAAGGGGAAAAATAAGTAAAAAAAAAGGTACTAAAATGTGTAATGCATCTAAATAGTCATTGACAAAAAACTAATAATATTGTTTATTAGACCTTGTATTTTAAAGTTTTAACCAAAATAACCGAAATAGAAAAGATTTGTTGCTTGACTTAACAAATTTAAAATATTATTTTATATTCTATCTATTGAAAATAATAAACTATTTCTTATTATTAAGACGTTTAAGAAGTAAAAAAGTTTTATTATTAATTAACTAACAACATCTATCAATTAAATAGGGAGTAAACATGTTTCGTAAATATGTTACTTTAGTTCTTGTAATTGCTTTAATGCCAATGATGCTTTTCGCACAAGAAATGCAAAAGAAGGCACCTGTTAAATTCGATCAGGGTACTGCTATAGAAAACGTTAATACAAATCTACAGCACGTAACTCCACAAACAGCTCAAAATTATGTTTATGTTGACGTAATGGCTAACTGTTATGGACCTGCAATCGGTTCTTTAAATCCATTAGCTTATGATCCTTATGCTAACATTCTTGCAGTTGATCATAGAGGTAGTGCAGTATATGGTTCCGCTACCACTCCTGGTGGAGAAATCTGGTGGAATATTTCTACTGATGCTGGTGCTACATGGACAAGAAGCACAACTTCGGTTAATAACGGTGCAATTCCAAATCAAGGCCGATATCCAAGTATGTGTTTATCAAATCCAACAAAAAGTACAGATGTAGCAAATGTATCGGCTGTATTTTCGTGGCCACAGTTAATTAGCGGTGGTTTTGGCGGTTTAGGTTATGGTGTAGCTGCATCTAATATACTTGCTGCAGATTTTCAAGCTGAAGTTACCGGCGATCCATTATATAGTTCACAAGTTCCTTGCTGGGCTGATGATGCCGATTCGTACGTATATTGGACTTCAGATTATAGTGTTACCGGTAATGCCGGCAACGATTTATATAGAACAAATGACTGGGGAACCATTGATAAAATAGTTCCTCCACAATGGAATTCTTTAGTATTTGGCGATAATGGTAATTCAACCTGCGGCGGCGTTTCTTATGATAACGTTCAATATTATGGAATGATTGGTTCTTTTGATGATACTGTAGTTCCTAACGCTTGGGTTGGTGTAGGCGGATGGGGTATTGGTTACAGCAAATCAACCGACGAAGGTTCTACATGGTCAGATTTTGAAACTGTTGACTGGAGTGCAATTCCTGCTACAGCAAGATTTGATAGATTGTGGGATTATACCAAAGGTGATGGTAATACAATATCAGTTCAAGGTGATATGAACGTTGATAAAAACGGTTTTGTTCATTTATTAACTGGTTTAACAGATATCGATTCAGCAGTATCAACCGATTATGGTTATAATGCAATAGTTGAATTTGTTGAAACTGCAACCGGCTGGGATGCTAATATTATTGCCGAAGGTGAATTATTAGCAGATTCTTCTTTTACACAGATGGGTGATTTAGATCCGGCTCTTGGTCAAATGGGATTTTCGATTTATTTAGCCACAAATTCAGATAGAGATGTATTTGTTGCACAATGGGTAACTTCAGGTTCTGTAGGATCAAAATATTGTGACATTTATATGGCCACAAGAACTTTGAATGGTAAATGGTCTGCTCCAATTAACTTAACTCAAACACCTGATATGAATGAAGATGGTTCACATTTAGCTCCTTACATAAAAACAGTTAATGCAGCTACTGGTAGTTATGAAGCATATAGTATGTATTGGTATGAAACCGGTGTAACCGGACCTACAGTAGCTCAAGGAAATCCACATGATATTTTTATTGCTGCAATTCCTTTAACTGTAACCGGTGTTGAAAACGAAATTAGTGCTGACTATAGCTTTAACTTAGCTCAAAACTATCCAAACCCATTTAACCCTACAACAACTATTACTTATTCAGTTCCACAGAATAGTGTTGTTACTTTAAAGGTTTATGACGTTTTAGGAAATGAGGTTGCTACATTGGTTAACCAATCAATGACAGCCGGTTCACATAATGTAAATTTTGATGCATCTAATTTAGCATCAGGTATGTATATTTACAAAATGCAAGCTGGAAGTTTCCAGAGTGCTAGAAAGATGATGTTATTAAAGTAATTTATTTTACTTAAAATAATGGGTTCTTCCTGAACAAGGAAGAACCCAATTTTTATTTAATTAACAAATCTTAGTTCCCAATTGAAAAAAAATAGACAAATAAGTTATTTTTCTCTTTAAAAACCGGAGTCGCTATGAAAAAGTTGAGTACTTTTTCACTAATTTTATTTATGATAGTTTTTTCTTTCAGCAGCCTTTTTGCGCAGTCAGGTTCAGGAAAACTTGCCGGCAAGATATTAGACGCTGAAACGAACGAACCATTACCCGGTGCTAATATAACTTTGGTTAATACATCACAAGGTGCGGCAGCAGATTTAAACGGAAACTATTTTATATTAAACATTACCCCTGGTACTTATGATGTTCAAATAAGTTTTGTGGGTTATGGTACTAAAATAGTTAAGGATATTCGAATTGTTACCGGTATTACTTATGAGCTTAACCAAGTATTAAGCGCTGGTTTATCTATGGATGAAATTGTGATTACTGATAAAAAATTCTTTGAAGAAAAATCGACAAATACAGTAAAAGTAATGGATTCAAAACAAATTCAAAGATTACCTGTAAAGGGTGTATCTAATTTAGCATCATTGCAGGCCGGTGTTGTTATAGCCGAAGGCAGTGGTGGTGCAGATGGTAACGCAACTATCAACGTACGTGGTGGTCGTGGTGGTGAAGTTTTATATATAGTTGATGGTATTCCTCAGAATGATGCTTACTCGGGAACAAATAATTCCCAGGTTAGTAATGCAGCTATTGATCAGTTATCATTCCAGATTGGCGGATATGAAGCAAAATATGGTCAAGCTCAATCAGGTATCATCAATGTTACCACTAAATCAGGTTCTCCTACTTACAATATTTTTGGAGATGTTTTAACATCTTCTTTTACTGATGATTATGGATATAATCTTTATACAGCTACTTTAGATGGTCCTATTATTCCTGGAAATAAAAACCACACTTTCTTTATATCAGGTGAAAGAGGCTGGTTTTTGGATTCAAATCCATCAGCTGTTGAATTAAATATTCCTACTGTAAATCTTCACACAAATGTTTTACCAAACAATAGTGCTAATGTTTGGAGATATACAGCAAAAACAATGCATAATTTTGATCCTTTTACATTAAGATTAAGTGCAAACGTTAATACACGTGAAGGAAATACTTACACACATACTTATGCAAAAAATGATTCGGAACATAACCCAAGATATGAAACCGGAAACTATTCATTTTCAGCTCGTTTAAGTCATAACCTTTCTTCAAATTCGTTTTGGAATTTGAGCCTTGGTTATAAAATATACAGAAGTGAAAATGGAGACGGTGTATGGTTTGATAACATTGAAGCTTATGGTGATACTACTTATAATGCTCCTTACCTTGGAATTCAAGGAAGCCGTGTAAACTTAGATGCAGTTCAATTATTCTTTGGAAAAGGACGTGTTTCCAATTCTTATCAAAAAATGAATAACGGTACTTTTAGTGCTGATATCGATTTTACAGCACAAATAGAAAACCACTTGCTTGAAGTTGGCGGCGGTATGCAATATAACACCTTACGTTTTTATGCATTAGGTCCAGTTGCAATTGCACTTGATAATACTACAAAATCATTAGAAGAAAGAATTGCTTTACAATCACCTTTCTATTTTGGTTATGATATTACTAGCAAAAATACAAGCAATGAAGATGGTTATACTACATTTGGTACAGGTACCGCAGATGAAAGAGAATATCAAACATCTGCAAAACCAAAACATCCAACAATTATTTATGCTTATGTACAAGACAGATTTGAATTAAGCGATTTAGTATTGAATCTTGGCGTACGTGTAGATTATTTTGATTCACAGGAACAAATCTTAAAAAATGAAGCATTACCTTTTGCCGGCGGTTCAGATCCTTTTGAATTTGATTCGGGCGATTTTATGGCAAAAGATCCTGAAATATTTGTTTCTCCTCGTATTGGTCTTGGTTTCCCTGTTACCTCTTCAACAGTATTCCATGCTCAATATGGCAAGTTTATCCAGCCTCCAACATTGCAGGATGTGGTAACATCTATTGCTAATTTAAATACATTAGTTAAAGATGATAACCTTGGTATTAATACCGGCCATGTTGACAGCGAAGAAACAACACAATACGAACTTGGTTTTAGACAAGTATTGGGTGACAATTTTGGTGCTCTTAACCTAACAGCATTTTATAAAAATACTAAAGGTTTAGTAAACAACCAAACCGTATTTTTCAGAAGAAGTGAAGGCGGTCAAGTATCACGTTATTATAGACCTTTTAATTCGGATTTTGGTACTATAAAAGGTGTTGTATTATCATTAACATTATCTAAATTAAGTTATTTTGGATTAAATTTTGATTATACATATTCACTTGCAGAAGGTACCGGATCATCAACAACTTCGGCTGTTACAGCTGCTTTTAGAAACTCAAACGGTGAAACACCAAAAGTAATTGCGCCATTAGATTTTGACCAAAGACATACTGGTGTTATTAACTTTAGTTTTTATGCACCCGAAGGCGAATTGGGCTTTTTAGAAATGACTTCATTTAATGCAATTATTTCTTTTAATAGTGGTAGACCTTATACTCCTCTTACATCACAAGATCTTACACCAGGTGCTAATTCTAACTGGGGTGATAATAAAGGATATGTAAACTCTGCTTACGGTCCCGGATCAAACAGAGTAGACGTAAAATTAGAAAAATCATTTAAAATTGGTGAAAATCTTTTCTTAACTCCATATGTTTGGGTTGAAAACTTATTAGACGCTGATAACGTAATGACTGTTTACCGTAGTACAGGTAGTGCTTCTACATCAGGTTATTTATTAACTGAAGAAGGTAGAAAAAAAGCTATTACCGGCGGTGCCAATTATGTTTCAGACTATAAATCATTAGAACAAGATCCAACTAATTACGGTATTCCAAGATTGATTAAATTAGGATTTAAAGTTAATTTTTCAAACTTAAGTTTATAATTTTAGAAATTTTAACGAAGAAATTTACGGCGGTAAAATGAAAACTAAAAAATCGAAATTCTTAACAACTTTAACCTTATTATCCTTTATTGTTGCTATGGTATCAATCGGCTGGACTGGTGATGTTCAGAACGGTGGAGGAAAAAGGTTAAATAAACCAAATGAAGTTGCGGAATTCACAATATTTAATATTAATAATGTTAGAATTCCTTTAGATAATAAAGGCGTTATTGCAGATGTTGACCCTGGTGACGGAGTAGGTGCCGGCGGTACATTTGCGGGTTACGTATTTTTATTCTCCGGCGGGTTTTATCTTTCCGGTTATCAGGATGGTCAACTTTGGGGAAATGGAGTTTTGTCTGCTTCCCGTATCGAAGATTATCAACCGGGCCCGGTTGGAAGCGTTCAAACAGATTCAAAAAATAAAGTATATGTAGTAAAAGTTCAAGATAGAGCTTTTGGCGATTCTTGGCAGGAATGGATAGATGCAGTTGCTATAGGTGCCGATTTTTATGACGGCGACGGCGATGGTGCTTATAATCCGGTTGATTTAAATGGAAACGGATCATGGGATGCTAACGAAGATCGACCTGATTTAATTGGTGACTGGACAGCATGGTGTGTTTATAATGATGGTATACCTGCTGCATTAAAACGATTTACAGCAGTTCCTCCTAAAGGAATTGAAATACATCAAACAGTATTTGGATTTGCATCCAAAGGTGTTGTTGGCAACATGATGTTTGTTCGTTACAGATTAGTAAATACAGGTACAAAAGCAGAAGTATTTGATAATGTATATTTTTCTGCAGCAGTTGATCCTGACTTAGGTGATCCTAATGATGACTTAGTTGGATGCGATACTACTTTAAGTGCCGGTTTTGTTTACAATGATGCCGATGATCCAACTTACGGTGCTGCACCTCCATGTTTTTTGATGGACTTTTTCCAGGGTCCTATAGTTTATAAACCAGGTATCACTTTTAACGATGATAATGGTGATGGTGTTTATATAGAAGGTGAAGATACTGCTATTGATACCGCTTACAATGTTGGCGGCAGAGTAAAAGGAATTACAAAATTCCCTGGTGCTACTAATTTACCCTTATCATCTTTCAGCCAGTATATGCAGTCCCATCCAACACATGGTGACCCAAATACTCATATAGAATTAAGAAACTATATGGTTGGCGGTAAAGGAAAAAATGGGGATTCAGTATTTGTTAGCACATGGACATTTGGTAATGGTGCAACACTTGGTGCCGATACATCAAGAATACCTGCTCATTATATGTATTCAGGTGATCCTGTTACACGTAGAGGCTGGTTAAATACTTCACCAATCGATCAAAGACAAATGAGTAATACAGGTCCTTTTACTTTAAGAGAAGGTACACCTGTAGATATTTATGTAGTTTATGTATTAGGTCGTGGCGATAATGCCTTACAAAGTGTTAATGTAGCTAAACAATATGATGTTACAGCTCAAATGGTATTTGATAATAACTTCCCGTCTCCTCCTCCTCCTCCATCAATTGATTATGATGTTGTTACAGGTGACGGATTTATAGATATTACTTTTAATACAGCTCCTCAGGTTTCTTACAGAGCAGTTGATAATGTACTTGATATTGATAGACAATTTCAAGGTTATTATTTAAGCCAATATATGACAAATGTAAAAGCTGCAAATATTGGTTCTGTTGATAATGAAGTTGAAGTTGCTGCATACGGCTTAAATAATTTTATTAAAAATATTTATGTTAAAGAAAGTAATGGCGGAGTTAATTTGTTACGCGAAACTCCGGCTAATTTAATGGATTATGCAACTTTTTCCGATCCTGCTACGGGAAGAATAAGAGTTAGAATAACTACCGATCCATTTACAAACGGTCCATTGGTTAAAGGTAAAGAGTATTATTTTGCAATAGGCAACTATACTTTAAACCATAGAGTAATTGTAAATAAAACAACTAATACCTATGGCCCTGAGGGTGATTATTTAGATCCATCCAATGGTGCTTATGAAGAATTTGAAACTGCATTATTTACTGTAGAATACGGTACAAATATGTATTCACCTCAAATACTTGGAGATGCCGGCTCACAAACAAGCGGTGCTTCACAAGGTGCGGTTAATTATGTAGTTGTTGATAAAACAAAATTAACAGGCGATAATTATGCAGTTGAATTCTTTAAAGATTCAGCTTCTACATTATATTCAACATATTATCGTTTAGTAAATAAAACAACCGGTGCAAAAATGATTGATTCTTCTAAGGTATTCAATTATGATTTTGCTGATTATTCCGGAAAATTACAAGATGGTTTTATTGTAAAAGTTAGAGAAAGCGTTCCAACAATTATGACTCTTGCTAACCAGCAGGCTTCATATACACCTCAGGCAAACGTTTGGTTTACTGATTTTGCTCCGGCATTTTATTCGGGTGGATATTATGTTGGTAATGATATTACTAAGGTTGATGAAGTATTTAATCCTTTATGGCCATCATTAGCTTCAAAAATAATCAAAATAGATGAAGCAAGAAAAATCGAAATTCGTTTTGATGGAAATGGCAAAGCCTATAGATATTTACATGGATTTTTAGGTAATAGTTTCTTATTACGTAATCAATCTTATGTTTATGCTGCCGGTGTAACTGCTGCTGATACTGTATCGGATACTAAAGGCGGTCGCGGCGAAATTGGAAAATTTGGCCAAGGTTTTGTTGATGTACCGTTTACTGCATGGTTGTATGACGAAAGATATGGATCAACTACCCCAGTGCAATTAGCTTGCGGTTTTATTGAAAGATCAAAAGAAAGCAAATTTAAAGGTAATCCTGACGGCGTTTGGGACCCGGGTGTTGATGTTAAAACATCAGGTGAAGTTATCTTCGTTTTTAATTCTCCTTACGACCCAACAGGAAGCCAAAAATTCCTTACAGGCGGTGAATTTACAGGTACTACAGTATGGGCTGATGTAATCAAAGGATTTACAATTCCTGCTGCTGAAACTGGTATTACCGCTGAACAAAAGACAATTGCAAAATCTCCAATGTTTAATTCAATGTATGTTATATCTTTGCAAAGAAAAGATGCTGCATCATTTTATACAATTGGTGATAAATTTAATGTTGGTTTGGGAACCTATCCTTATACAAGTAAAGATGTTTATTCATTTACAACTTCTGCCGGCGGCCAATTGACCGAAAAAGAAAAACAAGGCATTTTTGATAAAGTAAATGTATATCCAAATCCATTATTTGCATTTAATCCGGCTACATCGTACAATACTGCACTAGTTCCAGATGATCCGTTTGTAACATTTACAAACTTACCTGAACAAGTTACAATTAAAATATACTCGTTATCGGGTATGTTAATTAAAACATTAACTGAACAAGATAAGTTGGGAAGTACAAGTTCACCATTTTTAAGATGGGAATTAAAAAACGAATCTGAATTAAGAGTTGCTTCAGGTATGTATATAGCTTTAATTACTTCTCCAAAATATGGTGAGAAGACTTTGAAATTTGCGATTATTCAACCACAAAAACAATTGCAGAAGTATTAATGGGGGGGCGGCTTGCCGCTCTTCCTATAATAAAAATTTTATAGGGAGAATTAAAATGAAAAAGTTGTTAACGGTTATCCTTATTCTACTTTACGTCACTGCTGCATATGCCGGTGATGTTTCCAGAAAAGGTACAACTGGTGCTGATCAATTATTAATACCTGTGGGTGCTAGAAGCATTGCTACTAGTGGTGCGTTTGTTTCAAATACTTTAGGTGCTGAAGCAATATACTACAATCCTGCGGGTTTAGATCCTGCCGGTCGTTCTGAGGCAATATTTTCTTATATGAGTTATATTGCCGATGTTAATATATCATATTTTGCTGCAGGTGCCAACCTGGGCAATATTGGTAGTTTTGGTTTCTCATTTAAATCTATTGATTTTGGAGATATCAATGTTACTACTAATGAAGAGCCGGATGGTACCGGTAATACATATTCACCAGATTATTATGTAGTTGGTTTAACATATTCAAAAATAATAACCGACCGCGTTTCAGCTGGTATTAATATGAAATATATCCACGAAGGAATTATGAATACTAGTGCTAACGGTTTTGCCGTTGATATTGGTGTTCAGTATAAATTTAATCCTAATTTTTCACTTGGTGTTGCTGTAATGAATATTGGCGGTAACATGACTTATACAGGTCAGGATTTGCAGGTTAAAACTACAATTCCTGGTACCAATCCTAATACTCCTGGCGGTACTTATGAACCTGTTACTGAAGAATTTCAAGTTCCGTCTTATTTCCTTTTAAGTATGGCTTACAACTATGAATTGAATAAAGAAAATTCAGTTATGGTTGGTGGTACATTTAGAAGCAATAACTCGTGTGAAGACCAAATGTTGTTAGGTTTGGAATATGGATTTAATAATATGTTCTTTGTACGTGCAGGATATGATTTGTTGTTTGAAAACACAAGTGATTACATATATGGTTTATCACTAGGTGCTGGCATAAACTATACTTTGGCCGGTAATATTGGTTTTGGGTTAGATTATGCATTCAGAGATGTTAAAGATTTAGATGCAAATCATGTTTTTACAGTTAAGTTAACTTTATTGTAAAAAACATATTTTTACGAATTATAAAGCACCTATTACTTTGTGTAGTAGGTGCTTTTTTTTAAAGAGGTTATGTTATGAAAAAGATTATTTTTGTTTTTTTGTTTTGTTCAGGATTTGTTTTTTCACAATCACATTTAAATTTTGATTTTGATTTTGCCCGATTCAGGTATGATTCAACCTCCTCTTATATTGAAATATATTATAATATAAGTCAAAGTACATTAAAACATTTTGTAAAAAATGATTCAGTATTTGTAAGTGCTATGTTAAATATTAAGATATATGATTCAACAAATGCAAAAAATGCAGTTGATAATATTTATCAGGTGGTTAATTCATTTCCGGCTAGCGACACAATTCAGAACCAAAATTTAATTGGCAAAACAAGCTATCTTTTGAACAGGGGAAAATATAGTTTAAGTATTAGTGTAACTGATACTTATAATGCGGATAACAAAAAAAGCATTTCGGATAATTTTATAATATTACCATATTACAGCAATAATTTTATGATTAGCGACATAGAATTAGCAAATAATATTAAACAAGAAGGTGCTGATAAAGAAAGTTACTTTTATAAAAACAGCTACGAAGTGATACCTAATCCGGTTAGCGTTTATGGTGAAAATAATCCTTTATTATTTTATTATGCCGAATTATACAATTTGGTTAATGAACAATACAATAATAAGCTTATTTTAGAAAGATTGATTGTTGATGGTTATGGTAAAATAGTTAATAAAAAGGTTAAAGAGATTAAAAGTAAAAGTGAATCTATGGTGGAAGTTGGCCACTTAAATTTAATGAAATTACCTTCCGGTAATTATAATTTAATATTAAATTTAATTGATACAAGTAAAAATATTGGTATTACATCCAATAAAAAGTTTTATTTATTCAATAAAAATGTAATAGACACAATTAAGTACGTTCAAAAGGATGTTGATTTGCTTACCAGTGAGTTTGGAGCAATGGAAATTGATGAAATTAACGTGATGTATGAGATGTGTAAATATATAGCATCTAATCAGGAAAAGGATCAGTTTAAAACTTTGGATTCGTTAAGTGCCAAACGTGATTTTTTCTTTAGGTTTTGGAAAAAACGTGACGCAATTCCTGAAACTCCGGAAAATGAATTTAAAAATGATTATTACAAACGAGTTGAATATGCAAATTCTCATTTTACAGAGTTTCAAAAAAACGGAGCCCTAACAGATAGAGGACGCGTGTATTTAACTTATGGTGAACCTGATGAAATTGAGAATAAACCAAATGAAGTTGATACTAAACCATATCAAATATGGTATTACAACAGTATAGAAGGAGGAGTAGAATTTGTTTTTGCCGATTTAAGCGGTTATTCGCAATTTGAAATGATTCACTCTACCAAAAGAGGGGAGCTAAAAGATACTAATTATTTGAACAGAATTAAAGCTGCTAAAGACTATTAGTGTTATATTAAATATTGAATTGTATTTATAAATAGTTTAGTGTAATTTTACAAATTAGATAATATTTATATTAATGATTAATTTTTTTATTTAGGTTACAATGAAAAGAATATTGTTTGTTATAATTTTTAGTTTTTCGGTTACGTTTATCTCGGCACAACAAAAATTTAATTTTGAATTTGATTTTGCTCAATTTGCATACGATAGTACATCCAATTATGTCGAATTATATTATTCGTTCGATCAAAATAATCTTACAATTCAAAAATTAGATACTTTGACATATACTGCGGGAAGAATTAGACTTAATATTGTTGATTCGTTAACAAATAAGTCGGTATTTCAAAAGGAATACAGAGTAACTAATGTTATTAATGCTCAAAATACAAGCGATAATAAATTATTGGTTAGTAAAATAGGATTCATTTTAGCTAAAGGCAGTTATTCTATTTACATTATTGGACGTGACGACCTTGATTCGACAAAAGCAAAACTTTTAGGTGAAAAGATTAAAATACGTCCTCTTATTAATCATGATATTTCGGTTAGTGATATTGAGTTGGCTAAAAGCATTAAATCGGAAGGTGTTAATAAAGAATCTATATTTTATAAAAACACTTTAGAAGTTATTCCTAATCCTACTATATTGTTTAGTGCGACTGCCCCTATTATGTATTATTATGCCGAACTTTATAATCTAAACGTTCAGGATACAACTAAACCAATGTTGTTAAATAGAATTTTATATAACAGCCGCGGCAAGGAAATAAATAGAAAATCGAAAATTATTAACAGGAGCCGGGCTTCTCTTGTGGAAGTAGGTTTGATTAATTTAATTAAGTACCCAACGGATAATTATAATTTGGTTTTAAAGTTGGTTGATTCATTAAATAATAAAGTTATTTATTCCAACAAGAAGTTTTTCTATTATAATCCGGATTTTAAAGATACTGTTTTAAGTGTTGCCTCAAATTATGGCTACATGAGCAGCGAATTTGGAGTATATTCGGAAGAAGAATGTGATGATGTTTTTGATAAATGCAAATATATTGCCTCGGAAAGAGAAATTGAACAATACGAAAAATTAGATTCGTTAAATATAAAAAGGGATTTTTTATATCGTTTTTGGAGATCAAGAGATTTAGAACCTGAAACTGATAGATTTGAATTTAAAGAACAGTATTTTGACCGTGTTGAACATTGCAATAATAAATTCGGTTCTTTTAATAAAAAAGGATATAAAACTGATAGGGGACGAGTATATTTAATGCTTGGTGAACCCGATCAAGTTGACATGTTCCCAAACGAAACAGATAAAAAACCGTATGAAGTATGGTATTATAATACAATTGAAGGCGGTGTATTATTTGTATTTGGCGATTTAACAGGTTATAACGATTACGAACTCCTTTCCTCTACTAAACGTGGAGAAATTAGAGACGATAATTGGTCAAGAAGAATTACAACAAATTAAAATGTTTAAAAATAAAAATGATTTTGAATTTACAATTTTTAGCTTTGCTGTAAAACTAGTAAATTCAATTGGATTAAAAAATATAAGATATTTTGCTAAATTTTTAGCAGCTTTATTTTATCATGTTTTAAGAATACGCCGTGATGTAGTATTTAAAAACTTACATGCGGCGTTCCCTTTTTTTGATGGTAAAAAATTAAAGGATATAGCTTTTAATAATTATTACAGTTTTGCTTTAACATTTTTAGAAGCAATGTTTATTCCAAAGTTAATGCGAAAACAACTTGATGAATTTGTAATTGCTGAAAATATTGATGTAATGCAAAAGGCTTATAATAAAGGGAGAGGGGTAATTTTATTGACTGCTCATTTTGGCAATTGGGAGCTTGGCGCAGCAAGTATAGGATCGCAGCTTAATATTCCAATTAACGTATTGGCTAAACCTCAAAGAAATCCCCTTGTATCGGAATGGATGGATAACATGAGGCAGACTTTTGGTAATAAGGTTACTTTATTAGGTACCAATGTTAGAGAGATTTATAAAGTATTATCCAATAAAGGAATTGTTGGTATTGTTGGCGATCAACGGGGACCGAGGGAGGGAGGAATACGCGTAAAATTGTTTGGGCAAAGTACTGTTACATATCCGGGTACAGCGGCAATAGCGCTAAAGCTTAAAACACCAATTGTAGTTACAATAACCTGCCGAAGACCTGATTACAAATATAGTTGTATTTTTGAAGAAATTGAATTGCCGGAAAATTACAATTCAAGCGAAGAAGGAATAACATATATTAATCAAAAATATATGGAAATATTGGAAAAATATGTTAATCTGTATCCCGAACAATGGTTTTGGATGCATAATATATGGAAATATTAGTGGAAAAGATTAATATACTGGTTATTCAAACTTCATTTATTGGTGATGCTGTTTTAACACTTCCAATGCTTCAGTATCTTAAAGAAAAATATAAAAACAGTAATATTGATGTTTTAACAATTCCTGCAGACGAAACAATATTTTTAAGTTCACCGGTAGTTAATAATGTTATTGTTTATGATAAACGGGGAAAAGACAAAGGTATTAATAGTTTATTAAAACTTGGGAGAAAACTTAAAGTATCAAATTATAATAACTTATTTTCCCCGCATCGTTCATTCCGAAGTGCGGTTTTAACACTTTTATCGGGAGTAAAAGAAAGTTTTGGTTTTGATAACGCTTCGTTAAAATATGCTTATAAAAATATTGTGAAGTATAATATTAATAATCATGAAGTGTTAAGAAATTTACAGCTTGCCGGTTTTAGTGTAAATAATACTAATTGGAAAATATTCCCTCAAATTAATATTGGCCGTAGTGCAGAAAAAAAAATTGATGAGTTTTTATTAAATAAAAAAATAAACAATTATATTTGTATTGCTCCGGGTTCGGTTTGGGAAACTAAAGTTTATCCTTTGGAGTATTATAAAAAAATTATTGAATTTTGTTTAGCTAAAAACTATGCGGTTGTTTTAAGCGGCAGTAAAGCCGACATGGAAAAATGTACTGAACTTGAAAAAAGTTTTGATAAAAATGTTATTTCAAGTGCGGGATTATTTTCAATTATAGAAACAATAGAGCTTGTCAGGCGGTCTAAACTGTTAATATGCAATGATAGTGCCCCTACACATTTTGCAATGGCTGTAAATGCATCAGTAATTACTTTGTATTGTTCAACTGTTGCGGAATTTGGGTTTTATCCATATAATGATAAAAGCGTTATATTAAGTTATAATGACTTAAAGTGCAAACCTTGCGGTATCCATGGATATAAAAAATGTCCAATTGATACTTTTAATTGTGCGGTTAAACTTAAACCTGAAGTTATTTTTAATGAAATTGAAAAAGTTATAGTTTAACAATTAAAAAGAACTTTGAATATATCTAAATAGTTATGAAAAGAATAAATTTAAAAGATTTAAAAGAATCGGCAATATATGTAACACCCCACCTGCCAATTATGCACACAAAACGATATAAATATTCGTTGTTAAGTGCGTTTTTGTGGGTATGTTTGTTTACGCTTATTACATGGTTTTTACTTATTGTAATTCTTGCGGTAACACCGTTAAAGGATTATGTGTTTGTACTTGAAAATGATAAGATAATTGAACAATCGGTTAAGATAAACGAATTGGAGCGTAAAGTTAACTTTTTGAGAAGCGAAATGGAAAATATGGCTTCGACAAATAAAAGATTAAAATATGCTTTAATACTTGGTACAATTGATTCCAACAATGTGAAATTAGAAGCAGAAAAGAAAAAAATTTACGATACATTAAAAAAAAACAAGCTAAAAAATAACCGGAAAGAAGGAAATATTTTAACGGGATTACTGAATTTTTTTGGTATATTTACTAATGACGACAACAGGCCTGATAATACAACATTTAGAATGCCGGTTAAAGGATATCTGATAAAAAATTACGAGCCGGAACGCGGTCATATGGGTATAGATTATGGTGTTAAAAGCGGAACCCCGGTTTATGCAACATCCAGCGGATTGGTGATATTTGCCGATTATACCAACGATGACGGTTATACGTTAATAATTCAGCATGGTGAAAAATATATTAGTATTTATAAACATCTTTCAGCATGTTTAAAAAAACAACGCGATGTAGTTGAACAGGGTGAACTTATTGCCTTAAGCGGAAATACCGGATATAACACATCGGGAGCTCATCTTCACTTTGAAATTTGGAAAGATGGGAAAGCTGTTGATCCTCAAAAATTGATAATTAATAATTAGGAGATAAAATGTCGTTAAAAAAAGACCATGTCTTGGCAAATGATGTAAGCATCTTAAGTAATGGAGTTAGAATTGAAGGAAAGTTTTATTCTAATGGCAACGTACGTATTGACGGTAAAGTAGTTGGTGATGTAATTGTTGACGGAAATCTTACTGTTGGAGAAGGTGCGGAAATTAACGGTGGCGTAAAAGCTAAAAATATTACATTAAGCGGAAAAATGGAAGGGATTTTGTCAAGTTCCGATAAATTAATCATGGAATCGAAAGCTGTGTTAATAGGCGATTTGTTTGCAAAAGTTTTAGTTATTCAAGAAGGTGCTACTTTTGACGGTAAAAGCAGTATGAATAAAAGTAATGAATAGTTTTAATGTTTTCTAATCAAAAACCCGAAGAGCAGTATAAATCTTTGCGCGAGGCCGGACCTTATTTAGGTTTAGGAACTCAAATGGCTGCTACTATTGTACTTATGCTTTTTGCCGGGAAATATTTGGATGAGTATTTTAATACATATCCTTTATTAATGATAATTTTTGCCTTTTTAGGCGGATTTGCGGGAATTTATAATTTTATTTTAACTGTGCTTAAATTAAATAAAACCAAGAAAAAAATTGATAAAAAATAATAAAATTTTGTTAATATTTTTTAGTATTTTAGTTGTTGTATTTGTGAATTTTTATTCATTTAATATAATAACAAAAGCATATTTTTATGTTTTTGTTCTCGTTCTTACATTAAATTTAATAAATAGTTATGCTGCACTGTTTTTGTTTGACCGTTCAGTTAAAAAGGGGAATCAAGCCTTTTTAATAAATGTTTTAGGCGGAATGGGGCTAAGAATAACATTTTTGCTGATTTCTTTCATTATTATTTTAAAATTCTTGAATATTGATAAATATCAGTTTATATTTACATTTTTTATTTTGTACTTTTTTTTATTAATATATGAAATTTTTTATTATACTAAAAAGATTAATAAGACGATCAAATAAATGTTTACTACAAATATTGAAACAGTTTTAGATACAGTAAAACATATTAGCGCGGCTGATACTTTACAACATGCTGCCCCCAAACAGGATACCGGTTGGATTATGCATCATATTTTAGATGCAAAAACTCTCGATTTCTCTCCATTTTTTACCATTCACTTACCTGAATTGCATTTGTTTGGTATGGATTTATCCATAACTAAACATTTAGTGTTTATGTGGATTGCATCAATAATTATGATAGTTGTATTAAGAAAAGTTGCAAATTCATATAAAAAATCTTTTGTGCCAAAAGGTTTAAACAATGCGGTTGAGACATTAATTATATTTGTAAGGGATGATATTGTAAAACCGACTATAGGAAAAGGATATGAAAAATTCCTTCCTTATTTGTTAACTGTATTCTTTTTTATTTTTGTTTGTAACTTCTTAGGATTAATCCCTTATGGTGCTACTGCAACAAGTAATATTGCAGTAACAGCTACTCTTGCAGTACTTTCATTTTTTGTTACCCAAATTGGCGGTATTATGAAAAATGGATTTTTTGGATATTTTAAGGGTTTGGTTCCGCATGGTATTCCTTTTTGGCTTTTGCCAATTATGGCGGTAGTAGAAGTTATGGGTTTGTTTACAAAACCTTTTGCCTTGGCAATACGTCTTTTTGCTAACATGACGGCAGGTCATATTGTTATATATGCTCTGCTTGGTTTAATTTTTATTTTGCATACATATTTTGTAGCACCTATTTCGGTATCTTTTGCTTTGTTTATATTCTTTTTAGAGATACTAGTAGCAGTGTTACAGGCATATATATTTACAATGCTGTCTTCTTTATTTATAGGAATGGCAGTACATCAAGAACATTAATAAATAATAATTTATATAGACGGAGAAAAAAAATGGATTTCGCATATTTAGCAGCAGGATTTGGAGCAGCATTAACAGTAATTGGTGGTGCTTTTGGTATTGGTAAATTAGCAAGTTCAGCTATGGAAGCAAGTGGTAGACAACCTGAAGCAGCCGGTGATATCAGAACTTCGATGATTATTGCAGCAGCTCTTATTGAAGGTATCTCTTTGTTTGCATTAGTTATTTGTATTCTTTTAGCATTAAAATAATTTTAAAATCCTTTAGGATAAGTTATGGCAGGTAAATTATATCTTTTGTTATTATTTTCAGGTGGTGAAGCACCCGGCAGTCCCTTAGATGTTAATCCCGGATTAATAATATGGACTACTGTAACATTCATTTGTCTGCTTTTGATACTTAAAAAAGTAGCTTGGAAACCCATATTAAACAGTCTTAACCAACGAGAAACTTCTATTTCGGATGCTTTGGATAAAGCTGAAACAGCCAGAAAAGAAACCGAAGAGCTTATTGCAAAAAATAAAGCCGATATGGCCAAATATGATGAAGAAGCTCAAAAAGTTGTTGCTGAAGCAAGAGAATATGGTGAAAAACTAAAAACTCAATTAGAAGAGCAAAGTAAAGCTACAGCAAAAAAAATGATTGATGATGCTAAATCGGAAATTGAAAGAAAACAGCAGGAAGCTTTTATGAATTTAAAAGAACAGGTTGCTGATATAGCTATCAAAACAGCTGAAAAAATAATAAAAGCAAATTTGAATAATGAAAAACAAACAGAAATTGTTAATAGGTATATTGACGAATTATCTAAAAATTAAATATGAGTGATTTTAACGTTTCTACGAGATATGCCAAAGCTTTATTGGCACTTGCAACTGAAACAAAACAGTTTGATACTGTTTCTGCTGATGTGGAATATGTATTGGGTTGTTTTATGAGTGTAAAAGAACTTAAAGTTGCTATATTAAGTCCTGTGGTTAAACAGGAAAAGAAATTTCAGATTCTTGAAGCTGTTTTTAATAACAAGATTTCTGAAAGGACTTTTGAATTTCTAAAATTTGTTCTCAAAAAAAACAGAGAAACTTTATTAATTAATATCTTAAAACGTTTTGTTGAATTAAAAAACACACAGATGGGAATAGCAGATATTAAAATTAAAGTTGCTTTTGATATTAATGATGAACAAAAGAGTAAATTAAAATCTAAGCTTGAAAGTATAACCGGTAAAAAAGTTTCATTAAATGTTAAAATTGATGAATCGATAATTGGTGGATTTATTGCAAAACACGAAGATACCATATACGATGCATCGGTAAAACATAGTTTGGAATTGTTAAAGAAAAAATTTATTCAAGGGGATTTTGTACTTAATTAAAAAAGACATTTTAAGGAATAAAAAATGGCAGAAGTAAGACCCGACGAAGTTACAGAGATATTAAGAAAACAATTATCCGGCTTCGAAAATGAAATAGATATTTATGAAGTAGGAACTGTTTTATCAGTTGGCGACGGTATTGCCCGCGTTTATGGACTAAATAAAGTTATGTCGACTGAACTTGTAGAGTTTCCTAATGGTGTAGTTGGAATGGTTTTAAATCTTGAAGAGGATAGCGTAGGCTGTGTTCTTTTTGGTGAAAGCTCTTTAATAAAAGAAGGCGATCAGGTAAAACGGACTGGACGTGTTGCTTCTTTTCCGGTAGGTAAAAACATTTTAGGAAGAGTAGTTGATCCGCTTGGACAACCGCTTGACGGAAAAGGTTCAATTGAATTTGAAAAATATATGCCAATTGAAAGAAAAGCTCTTGGTGTATTACAACGCCAGCCGGTAAAAGAACCATTACAAACCGGTATTACTGCTATTGATGCAATGATTCCAATTGGCCGCGGACAGCGTGAATTAATTATTGGTGATAGACAGACCGGAAAAACAGCCATTGCAATTGATGCTATTATCAATCAAAAATATACTCATACCGATGATGCAAAAAAATATGGAGTAAATCCTGTTTTTTGCGTTTATGTAGCAATTGGACAAAAAAATTCAACAATTGCACAGGTAGTTGCAAAATTAGAAGAACATGGTGCTATGGCATATACTACAGTAGTATCAGCTCCGGCAAGTGTTCCTGCCCCTTTGCAGTATATTGCTCCTTACAGCGGTGCTACTGTTGGAGAGTATTTTAGAGATAACGGACAACACGCTTTGGTAATTTACGATGACCTTTCAAAACAAGCTGTTGCTTACCGCGAACTTTCGTTATTATTAAGAAGACCTCCGGGACGTGAAGCTTATCCAGGAGACGTATTTTATTTGCATTCACGTTTATTAGAGCGTGCATCCAAATTAAATGACAGTTTAGGTGGTGGAAGTTTAACTGCTTTGCCAATTATTGAAACACAACAAGGTGACGTTTCGGCATATATCCCTACTAACGTAATTTCAATTACTGACGGTCAGATTTATCTTGAACCGAACTTGTTTAACTCAGGTGTACGTCCGGCTATTAACGTTGGTATAAGCGTGTCACGTGTGGGTGGAAATGCTCAAATTAAAGCAATGAAAAAAGTTGCAGGATCCTTAAAAGTAGATTTAGCCCAATTCCGCGAATTGGAAGCTTTCTCTAAATTTGGTTCCGATTTGGATAAATCAACACAAAGAACTCTTTCAAAGGGTGTACGTTTGCTTGAGATTTTAAAACAAGGACAATATGTTCCTGTTGGCGTTGAAAAACAAGTATTAAGTGTATTTTTGGGTACTAACGATTATTGTGAAAGTATTCCTGTTGTTGATGTAAAAAGATTTGAAAAAGAATATCTTGAACATGCGGAATTAAAACATCCGGATATATTAGAAGAAATTAAAATGAAAAAAACTCTTTCCGATGAATTAGTTGAAAAAATTAAAGCTTCTGTTACAGAGTTTATAACAAAATTTAAAACGAGTGAATAGATTATAATCTTATATGGCTACATTACGCGATATTAAAAGACGTATTCTTGGTGTTACAAATACACAGCAAATAACAAAAGCAATGAAAATGGTAGCTGCTGCAAGGCTGCGCCGTGCTCAAGAAAATGTTATTAATGCACGTCCTTATTCACGAAAGATTTACGAAGTGTTAAACAATTTGCTTTTAGCTGAATTAAACTTTGTTAATCCTTATTTTGATGAAAGGGAAGTTAAAAAAGTTGCTGTTATTGTTGTAACATCGGATAGAGGAATGTGCGGTAGTTTTAATATGAATGTTATCCGTAAAGCCGAAGATTTTATTAAAGACGAATTATCGGATTTAAACAAAGCGGGTAATGTTGAAGTTTACTGTATTGGTAAAAAGGGATACGATTATTTTTCCAAACGTGAATTTCAAGTTAATAATTCTTTTGTTGGTGCATTTACAGGACTTAAATTTGAGGTAGCTCCTCAAATAATGAATTTGGTAAAAACTAAATTTTTAGCCGGCAGTTATGATAAGGTTTATGTTGTTTATAACGAATTTAAATCAGTTATGCAGCAAAAATTAAATTTAGAACAACTTTTACCAATTAAAAATGATTTAGCTGCTGTTAAAACAAATAGTGTAGAATACCTTTACGAACCAAACAGAGCAGAAATAATAGGTGCTTTAATACCACGTGCCTTAAATGCTAAAATATGGAAAGTATTACTTGAATCATATGCTTCGGAATTAGGAGCAAGAATGACTGCCATGGATATGGCAACCGAAAATGCAAAAGAAATTATAAGATCTTTAAAAATAAAGTATAATAAAGCTCGACAGGCTGCAATTACAACGGAAATAAGTGAAATTGTTACCGGTGCAAACGCCTTAAAAGAGAATTAAAAAATAATATTGATATTTTGGTAAAAATTGATTAAATTTGTAAGTTTACGTTATGTTTGAAGATCTTACACAGAAAATAGAAAAAGCACTTAAGAAAGTAACCGGACAAGGAAAACTTTCTGAAAGTAATATAGCAGAAACTCTAAGAGAAATACGAGTAGTTCTTTTAGATGCTGATGTTAATTATAAGGTTGCTAGAAAATTTATTGAAGATGTAAAAGAAAAAGCTCTCGGAACGGAAGTAATGACTTCAGTTTCACCCGGGCAGTTGATTACAAAAATCATTTATGATGAATTAACTGCTTTAATGGGAGGTGTAAGATCGGAGCTTTCGATTAATCCATCCGGACCGACAATAATTTTATTGGTTGGTTTACAAGGAAGCGGAAAAACTACATTTTCAGGGAAATTAGCAAAATATTTAACAGATAAAAAAAGAAAAGTACTTTTAACTGCAGCAGATATTTATAGACCTGCCGCTATTGAACAGTTAAAACAATTAGGAGCACGAATTGATGTTCCTGTTTTTACTATTGATGGGTTAAAAGATGCTGTTAAAATTGCGGAAGACTCGGTTAAATATGCAAAAGAAAACGGCTTAGATACAATTATTATTGATACTGCCGGTCGTTTGCATGTTGATGAAACACTGATGGTTGAAGTTGGTAATATAAAAGCAAGAATAAAACCAACCGAAACTCTTTTTGTAGTTGATTCGATGACCGGTCAAGATGCTGTAAATTCAGCAAAAGCTTTTCATGAAAGAGTTGATTTTGACGGTATTGTTCTTACTAAATTAGATGGTGATTCTCGCGGCGGCTGTGCTCTTTCTATTAAGGCTGTTGTAGATAAACCTATTAAGTTTATCAGCCTTGGTGAAAAACTTGAGACAATTGAAATGTTCCATCCCGACAGGATGGCTTCTCGTATTTTAGGGAAGGGAGATATAATTTCTCTTGTTGAAAAAGCACAATTGCAGTTTGATCAGAACGATGCTGAAAGTTTGCAAAAAAAATTACTTGAGAATAAATTTGATTTTGAGGATTTTTTAAAGCAAATTAAGATGATAAAAAAAATGGGTTCGTTGAAATCGTTAATGTCAATGATTCCAGGTCTTGGTTCAGCTATAAAAGATACTGAAATAAACGATAAAGAGATTGTTAAGGTTGAATCGATAATTCAATCGATGACAAAAGAAGAAAGAAGAAATCCTAAAATATTAAATGGAAGCCGCAGAAAAAGGATTTCAATTGGTTCAGGAAATTCAATACAAGATGTAAACCGATTGGTAAAACAGTTTGAAGAAATGAAAAACATGATGAAAATGCTTCAAACTCAAGGCGGAAAAAAGATGTTAGGAAATGTAGTTAAAAAGAACAAAAACAAAAATAAACACAAAAGAAGATAGTACATTAATTACTTGGAGGTAATAATAATTTGGCAGTTAAGCTAAGATTAAGAAGGATGGGAAAGAAAAGACAACCGATATATAAATTGGTTGCCGCAGATGCTCGTTCACCACGTGATGGTAAATTTATTGAAGCTATAGGTAACTATAATCCAAGAATGGAACCACCTACAATAGAAATAAATCAAGAAAGAGCTTTATACTGGATAGGCTGTGGAGCACAACCAACAGCAACAGTAAAAAATTTATTATCAAAAAAAGGTATTTTATATCTTTTAGACATGAAAAAACAAGGTCTTAAAGAAGAAGAAATAGCTGCTAAAATGGAAGAATGGAATACAACACATAAAATTGTAGTTGTAGAAAAACCTGTTAAAAAAGAGACTAAAGTTGTAGTTGAAGATAATCAGGAAGTAAAGGGTGCTGCTTCCGAAACTGAACAAAATTAGTATATTGGTTGTGTTCAGATTGAACTGTGCCCCATTCTAATTTAAATAAGGTAATCTTATGAAGGAATTTGTTGAATTTATTGCAAAACATTTAGTTGATTCACCGGATAGTGTATCTGTTACAGAAATGTTACCAGATGAAAAAACAGTTGAACTAACTTTAAAAGTTGGTGCTGATGATGTTGGCAAAGTAATTGGCAAACAAGGAAAAACTGCTCAAGCTATGAGAGTTTTACTTACTGCTGTTGCAGCCAAAGATGGTAAAAGGTCAATTTTAAAGGTTTTGGATTAAAATAAGATAAATTGGCAGAAAATACAGATTTCTTTTTAATTGCCGAAGTATTTGCTCTTTCAAAATATGAAGGTTTTGTAACTATTAAATCATATTCGGATTTTCCGGATAGATTTTTTAAATTAAAATATGTTATTATTAACATTTACGGTCAATTTAAAGAATTTCTAGTAGAAGATGTAAAACTATCGGAAAATGTATTTCATCTAAAGTTCAAGAATTTTGAAACTTCCGAAGAGATACGCTTTTTGTTAGGTGCTAAATTATTTGTTAAACCTAAAGATAAAGTTATTCTTAAGGCTAACGAGTTTTTTATACACGATCTTCTTGGCAGTAAGGTTAATAAAGGTGATAAGTTCTTTGGAATTATTGAAGATGTACTTTGTTTGCCTGCAAACGATGTTTATATTATTAAAGATGCAAACGACAACGAAATTTTAATACCTGCTGTTAAAGCATATATTAAAGGTTTTGATGCTAAAAGTAAAATACTAAGTTTAACCGAGCAGTGTGATATTTTTGAAAATGATGAGAATTGATTTAATATCGGCTGTACCGGACTTGTTAAAAAGTCCTTTGGAAACAAGTATTATTAAGCGAGCGCAAGATAAAAAGAAAGTTGAGATATACGTTCATAATTTGCGCGATTATGCTTATGATAAACATAAACAAATTGATGATAAACCGTTTGCCGGAGGTCCTGGAATGCTGCTGAAACCGGAGCCGTTTTTTGAATGTATTGAAAAATTAACAAAAGATGTTAAATATGATCATATTATATTTACGACTCCTTCTGGGGATAAATATGATCAAAAAACTGCTAATAAGTTTTCGTTAGCACAAAACATTATAATTGTTACAGGACATTACAAAGGTATAGACGATAGAGTTAGACAATATTTTGCTACGGATGAAATTTCGATAGGGAATTTTATATTAAGCGGAGGCGAGTTATTAGCGTTAGTTATTGTTGATTCGATTGTACGATTAATTCCCGGAGTATTAAATGATAGTGAATCTGCACTACTTGATTCATTTATGGATGGAGATGTAATTGAAGCCCCCTTTTATACACGTCCTGCAGAATATAGAAACATAAAAGTTCCTGATATATTATTATCCGGGAACGAAAAAGAAATAAAAAAGTGGAAAAGCGAGCAATCGCTTGTTTTAACTGAAAAGTGGAAAAACAAAAATAGATTGGAGTAAATTATGGATTTATTAAATGAAATCGTAGCAGATCAGCTAAGAACTGATTTCCCTGATTTTAAGCCGGGAGATAGAATTAGAGTTCACGTTAGAGTAATTGAAGGCGACAAAGAAAGAATTCAGCCTTTTGAAGGTGATGTAATAGCTATCCGTGCCGGTGGTGCAAGCAAATCATTTACCGTTAGAAAAATTTCAAGCGGTGTTGGTGTTGAAAGAATATTCCCTTATAACACACCTAAAATTGCTAAAATCGAAATTCTCAAAGAAGGTAGAGTTCGCAGAGCAAAACTTTATTATCTACGCGGATTATCAGGTAAAGCTGCACGTATTAAAGATAAAAATATTAGATAAAATTTCGCCCATCTTTTAATACTAAAGGGCCGCTTTTGCGGCTTTTTATTTATGTATAATTATGAAAATTGCATTACCAAATAATATTTATGCAAGGTTGTTTTCGCTTTATTTACCCCAAAAGTATAAAGATGATATTATTTATAAACCTGCTTCGTTATTAAGCAAAGAATTAACCGCTGAAAATGTTGAAATTGCTTTAATTCCTTCGCTTGATTTAATTACTCATGAAAATTTTATTGTTTCAAGAAATTATGGTATTTCAAGCGATAGGTTGCTTTCTAATGCCAATATCTATTACGCTCCAAATAAAAAGGAGATTGGGAAAATTGGTTTATATGGTGATGTCAGTTCCAATGAAATAATATTGCCAAAAATTATTTATCCCGAAAAATTTTCAGCTGAAATTAAAATTACATTAGAAACTAAAGCCCCTGATATTCATTCAACTAATGTTATAATTGTTGGTGATGAAGGTTTTAAAGAAGAGTATTTTAACAAAGGGATGAGTTTTGCAGAAGAAATTACGGAAATATTAAGTTTTCCTTATGTTAATTTTGTTCTTGCCTCCAAGGATGATATACTATTAGAACAATTTTGTAGTGAAATTGAATCCGCAAAAATGATTTTGGATGAAAAACTAGATTGGTTTTTTGAACATAATAAATATTCAAAAGAAGTGGAAAGTTTTGTTAAAGAAAATATTGGTTCAGTATATTTTGAACTTACCGAAAGTGAAATTTTTGGTTTAGAGGAAATGTTAAAACTGCCATATTATCATGGACTTATTGAAAATATTATGGAAATAAATTATGTATAAAAAAAAGGCGGTTTAACCGCCTTTTTTATTGTGTAAATTATTTAATTCTTAATTGCCGTTCCATAATTTTGTATTTTTAACTGCATTTCAGTACTTAATTGTTTAATCAATTCCGCGTTATATGTAGTTTTATTTATTGGTGAACCACATAATTGATAAGCGGCTACTGCGTATGAACGTGCTGTTGCCGCCAGAGAATTTTTGTTATCAATTAAATAATCCACATTAGTAACAAAAACCGATATTGTATTATCGCTGTTTCTGCAAATATCAAATGTTCTAAACTGCTGAGGGAATTCTCGTAATGAACAAGTTTCCACCTGCCAAAAACCTAATTCGGGATGTGAAATGTCCGGCGATTTATAAGCAATAACTGTATTATGATGAAGATGGCCGGAAATCCACATCAACAAATTTGAATAATTATTAAGTTTTGCTGCTAAAGTATATTTGGAAACCGGGGATTGTGTATAGGTGCCAATGGAATCGATGGGTACGTGTGCAGCAATTATCATCAGTTTACCTTCCGATTGGCCTTTATCCAATTCGCTTACAAGCCAATTAAAATGAGCTAAGTCCAAATAGCCATTTTCCGGACGAGTAAAAGTATTTTCATCTTGTGTATTATCAAGTACAATTACTTTAATTGGCATATTCGATTTTGGTTCGAATGAATAACATCCTATAATAGTGGATGGCAAATTTAAACCATGGCCAACAGGATAAGTAGATGTATTAAAAAATTCATTTTTCCATTCCTCTTTTGAAACCGAGTGGCGATTTGGATCCGCGGCAAGTACTTGCGGAGGTGTTGCAAAACTTTCAACTAACCCCACACCATAAATATCACCATAAATTGTTCTTCCGTCAAAAGAACCTGCGTAAACTCCACGCTGCAGGGGATTAAAATTACGACCGGTGTTCAGAATATTTGATCCTATATACGTTTGTTTTACATAATCGTAAGGAGGAAACAGACCCAAAAATAAATGGTCATGATTGCCTAATACCTGATACCACGGAATTGAAATATCAATTCCTTCGGCATCAAATTCGTCTTGATAGTCGTTGCCCGGGCCGGATATCGGATCATCTTTTACTCCTGAATCGGGGATAATGTGTTTCCCGTCCATAACATCAATAAACCAGCGTAATTCGTTGTATTGATTTGTATTAGAATTATCACCCAACGAAATTCCAAAATCAAAAGGTTTTTCTTTATTAAGTGCGTTGATTGTTTTAACCGCGGCGTTTAAAATCTGCGTTGTATATAACATTACAGGAGAATAAGCTGATTGATTTTTACCTTTGTATCCAAAAAAAACAGCCGAAACAGGGGATTCTTTATCTGTAATGTGTACATCACTGAGAGCAAAGAAATTTAATAAAGCTGCCGTATTTGCAACTGAAGCTCCATTATACGAAACAGGCATTAAATCAAGTCGTCTTTCATAACTTTTACCCGGTCCAAACTGCCAATTTCCATAACCAAATAAATTGTATTTAGATATTTCATAAATAAAAATAGATGATGAAGATACAGGTGCATCAATAGGTACAATTGTTCTATCAACTGTAGTTGGAACCTTGGAATTATTAGAAATGCTGAATTGTTCGGTTAATAAATCTTTACAACCAATTAAAGTTATTATCAGAAAACCTATAATTAATGCAAAGGAGTAAAGTAATTTATGTTTGTTAGTAGAATTTTTCAATTATATTATCTTTTATATTTAGTTTTATTAAAATATTATATTTAAGAATACACAAATTAGAATTATTAAGTGCATAAAAAAAGGCGGTTTAACCGCCTTTTTTTTATTGAATTTTTGTATGTGAAACAGTTAAAACGTTTACGTTATGCTCAATTATTTTTAGCATGGCATCGGTAGCAGGGGATTTTAATTTTAATGTACAGCTTGCAACCAACCTGTCATCAAAAATAATGTTTTCCATTTCTTCAATGTTTATATCGCCTTGTTTTAAAACATCCAATACCGAAGCTAATACACCCGGTTTATCATAATGTTTTATTATCATTTGATATGGTGAATCGGCTGCTTTTGCGCTGTTTACCCAATGTAATACTGTTCCGGTTTCCATATAACTAAGAACTATTCTTATTGTCTCTTCTGCCACAGCATTTTGAGCTTGTTCGGTTGAAGCACCAATATGATGAGTTACATAAACATTCGGCAATCCTTGTAACGGGGAACTAACGGCACCGTTTTTACCTTCAGGTTCGCCTTTAAACACATCCAAACCAACTTTAATATTTTTTTCTTTAACGGCTTTAATTAAAGCGTCTTCATCAATAACTTCGGCGCGGGAAGTATTTATTAATATTGTGCCGGGTTTAATATAGCTAAACATCTTTTCGTTAAACAAACCGCGTGTTTGTGCGTTAGCCGGAAGATGCAGTGAAATAATATCGGACTGAGGCAAAGCGGCTGAAAAATCTTCAAAAATTTCAACATCTTCATCCTCAATAGGCATAACATCTTTTACTAAAACTCTAATTCCAAATGATAATGCGCGTTTTGCTAATTCTTTGCCAATATTGCCATAACCAATTATTGCAAGGGTTTTGCCGGCAAGTCCTTCGGCTTTTGAGAATATATCTTTATTCCATACGCCGTTATTAAAGTCCATAACGTTATTTGCAATTTTTCTATCCAAGGCAATAATTAATCCCATTGCAAGTTCAGCAACGGCAATTGAATTTTTACCGGGACAATTAGCAACATAAACACCTTTTTTATTAGCGGCTTTAATATCAATATTATTAAATCCGGCACCGGCACGAATAATTAAATTCAGCCTGTTGGAATTCATAATTGCTTCAGAGTTTACTTTTGTTGATCTAACAATAATTGTATCAACTTCATTAGAATATTTTGGTATATCATTTTCGCCTAATTTGGGTTCATACAGAACTTCTACATCATTATCTTTTAGTATCTGAACATATAGTTCCGGAAATTTATCGGCAATTAATACTTTCATTTTCATAACAACTCCTTTTAATTAATAATTAATCATGGGAATTTTAACATTAAATTTTTTTGCATTATCAATAGCACGCTCATAACCGGCATCGGCATGTCTAACAATACCCATACCCGGATCGTAAGTTAATACGCGTTCTAATCGTTGTTCTGCTTCGGGAGTACCGTCCGCAACAACAACCATACCTGCATGTATGGATTTCCCAATTCCAACCCCACCTCCATGATGAACAGATACCCAGCTGGCTCCGCCTATAGCATTTAAAAGAGCATTAAGGATAGGCCAATCGGCAATTGCATCGCTGCCGTCTTTCATCCCTTCCGTTTCACGGTAAGGAGAAGCCACAGACCCGCAATCCAAATGATCGCGTCCAATAACTATTGGAGCTTTTACTTTTCCTGTAGCAACAAGGTTGTTAAATATTTTACCCATTTTTGCTCTATCGCCGTACCCAAGCCAGCAAATGCGTGCCGGTAAACCTTGGAACTGAACTTTTTCCTGAGCTAGTTTAATCCACCTGTTTAAAGCGACATCATCGGGGAATGCTTCTAGCACCGCTTTATCGGTTTCATAAATATCATTAGGATCACCGGATAAAGCTGCCCATCTGAATGGACCTTTCCCATCGCAAAATAAAGGACGAATATATTCGGGGACAAAACCCGGAATGTCGAATGCGTTTATTACTCCGTTTTCTTTTGCTTCTCCGCGAATATTATTACCGTAATCAAAAGTAATTGCGCCGCGTTTTTTGAATTCAAGCATTGCATTAAGATGATTAACAATAGTAATTTTAGCCTGCTTAATATATTCTTCCGGATCTGATTTTCGAAGTTTTAAGGCGTCTTCAAATGAATAACCCATTGGAACATAACCATTAAGAGTATCGTGTGCAGATGTTTGATCAGTCAAGATATCGGGCACAATTCCTTTTTTAAGAATCTCCGGTAAAATTTCGCCGGCGTTTCCAATTAATCCTACAGAAATAGCTTTTTTTTCCGATTTAGCTTTATTAATAATGTCCAAAGCCTCATCAAGATTATCAGTCATAACATCAAGATATTTTGTGTCAAGTCTTTTTTGAATACGGGTTTTATCAACATCAATTCCAAGGAAAGCAGCGCCGTTCATTGTTGCGGCAAGGGGCTGAGCTCCACCCATTCCACCTAAACCCGCAGTTAACAAAAATTTGCCTTCTAAGGAGCCATTAAAATGTTGTCGGGCACATTCGGCAAATGTTTCGTAAGTCCCTTGTAAGATACCCTGTGTTCCAATATAAATCCAGCTTCCTGCTGTCATTTGGCCGTACATTGTTAAACCAAGTGCATCCAGTCGGCGGAATTCTTCCCACGTTCCCCATTTGGGAACTAACATGGAATTAGAAATAATAACACGGGGAGCGTTTGTATGTGTTTTAAATACAGCAACAGGTTTACCGGATTGCACAAGCAGTGTTTCGTCTTCTTCCAACTGCTGGAGCGAATTAATAATTGCATAATAACTGTCCCAATTACGCGCTGCTTTTCCGTAACCGCCATAAACAATAAGCTCGTCAGGATTTTCGGCAACGTCCGGGTCTAAGTTATTCATAAGCATTCGCATGGCGGCTTCTTGAATCCATCCCTTGCAGCTTAAATTAGTTCCGGTTGGTGCTTTAATATTTTTACTACTCATATTAGTCACTAAAATGTGATGAAATAATATTTTTATATTGTATCAATAAAGTTTTTAATAACCAGCGTTTTAAAAACCAGCTTTTAGACATTTGTGCTTCAATATATTTAATATTTTCTTTTAACTGTCCAACTAATCTTTTTTGTTCGTCCTTAGTCAGTTTTACATTGTTGGGATCAGCATGCAATTTTTCAATAATAGAATTAAATGACTTAATATCTAAAACAAACCGTTGATCGGTTTGCATTTGTTTTACTGCCTGATTACAGAAATTTAATAATAATTTTGATTCGTTTTTGTCGAAAGAATACGTGTAATTTTTAAAAAGTTGTTTAGCCATAGTTATACCTTTAGTGAAAGCAATTTTTCTCTTATTTTTTGATATCCGGGTTTCATAATATTATAAATATAATGCAACCGTTCTTTATGAGGGAGGAAAGCTGATTTCATTGCATTAATATTTAATTTTTCAATATCATCAAAAGTTATATCAAAAAATTTACTAGCAGTAAAATATTCATTACTCAATGTGGTGTTACTCATAAGACGATCGTCAGTATTTAAAAATACTCTGAACCCTTGTTTGTACAATTTAATAAATGGATGGTTTTCTAATTTGTCAATAGCTCCTGTATGAACATTGCTTAATAAACAAATTTCCAAAGGAATACGTTTATCTAAAACAAATTGGGCTAATGGTCCAAGTGCTACAATATTATTATCTTTATCTAAAACCATATCTTCAATTAATCGGGTAGCATGACCAATACGATGAGCACCGCAAAGTTGTATTGCCTGCCAAATAGATTCTTTACCAAAAGCTTCTCCAGCATGTATTGTAATATTAAAGTTTTCACGTTTAATAAACTCAAAAGCAGGAATATGTTTTTTGGGTGGATAACCGCCTTCTTCACCTGCTAAATCGAAACCAACAACTCCTTGATTTCTGAAATTAACGGCTAGTTCAGCTATTTCCAGTGTGTTTTGCATATTGCGCATACCGCATAAAATTAATCCGTAACCAACACCAAATTCTTTTTTACCTCTTTCTAAACCGGCAAGAACGGCATTAATAACATCTTCCATATAAATATCTTTTTTAACATGAAATACCGGCGCAAAACGGGTTTCAACATAACAAACACCGTCTTTATACATGTCTTCAATCATTTCATAAGCAACTCTTTCAAGTGCTTCTTTTGTGCTCATTACTGCACAAGTATGTTCAAATCCCTGTAAATATTCAATCAAATTACCTTTGTTAGCACCTTGAAAAAACCATGCGGCAAGTTCTTCGGCGTCATTAGTTGGAAGTTTTTTGTATTTAATATCTTTAGCTAAATCAATAACTGTTTGAGCTCTTAAACCACCATCTAAATGATCGTGTAATTGAACTTTTGGGACTAATTTAATAATATCTTCTGTCTTCACAATAATTTCCTCTTTTAGGTCTAAAGATATTCTTTTTAATTTGCAAAATCAACCCACAATAATTAAAGAATTAATATTTTTAATGTCACGTTTGCTGATAAAAATTGATTTGATTAGATGTTATGAATAGACTAATAAACATCTTTAACGTGTTTATCGTTTGGATGAGTGTATTGTTAATATACAGGTAAAATAATCCAATAATTTGATATGTTATAATTATTTGTTAATTAAAAATTAATCGGCATTTCTTAAGTTAGTATTAATTTGTTATTTCATAAAGAAATAAATTAATAAACAATAAATAATAGCGTAATTAAAGTTTGTTAAAATTTTAAATGAGAAAGATAATTAATTAATAAAAATAAAAGTTGCTTAAGTTAAAATTGTTGAATAAATTTTAATATTAAATAAAATGGATTGTAATGAAAGTTAAAGTATTTATTTCGGTAATATTGTTTGTTTTAATGCAAGGTTTTTCATGCTCGTCGGATTTTATTATGGGGGCTAAATTGTATATTGATAAAGGTCAATTGGATGAGGCTGAAACTTATATTCAAAAAGAGATTAATATTAATCCGTCAAGTGATGAAGCGTATTATATGTTAGGGTATGTAAAAGGCGAAAAAAAAGAATATAATGAAATGGAAACGGCATTTTCAAAGTCATTGGAAGTAAGCGACCGTTTTAAAGAAAAAATAAAGGAAGCAAAAATATATTATAATAAAATAAAGAATGAAACAAAATAAAGCAGATTGATTTATCTTCTTGCGAATGCAAAATAAAATCTTTATTTTTTGTAATGATAATTAATAGTTTATTTTTAAATTGGAGAATCGATGAATCGTTTTATCATTAGTTTTTTATCAGTATTAACTTTATTGGTTATGGTTGCCGCAAAATGTAACCCGCCTAAAATTGAATCTGCATTAGTTGCGCTTGGCAGACAAGATTATACTGAAGCCGAAAGAAAATTACAAGAACATTTACAACAAGATCCGAACAACGAATATGCATATTTTTTGTTGGGTGAAGTTAGCCGCAGTAAAGGCGATATAACAAAAATGTGCGAATATTATGACAAAGCTTCTGCTTTGGGTACAGAACATTCAAAAGAAATAAAAGTTAACAGATTAGTTACGTGGGGAAATAAATTTAACGAAGCTGTAAATAATTATTACAATAAGGGGATTAAAGTTACTAGTCCTGATTCGGCAAAAATGTATTTTATGAAATCTGCTGAAATTTTACAAAGTGCAGTATTATGCGAACCTGATTCAGCCGCAACTTATGAAGTATTATCAGCTTCATTAATGAACGCAGGTGAATATGATCAAGCAACCGCTATTTTAGAAAAATTGAATACTATTAGACCAATAGCTTCTACCTATGTACGTTTAGGAAACTTATATTTCCGCAAAGGTTTGGAATCTATGACCACTTTTGAAAATAGTAAAAATGTTAAAGATAGCACAAAAGCAATGGAATTTTACAACAAAACTATTGCAGTTTTAGAAGATGGTAAATCTAAATTCCCTGAAGAAGGTGAAATATTTACTATTTTAGCTGATGCTTACATTAAAGCAAACAGAGAAGATGAAGCAAGTGCTTCGCTTGAATTGTTAGTTAAAAAAGACCCGACAAATAAGTATTACAAATTTACTTACGGCGTTCTTTTATTAAAAAATGGAAAATATGAAGAATCAGTAGATATGTTAAAAAGCGCAAGTGAAATTGATCCCCAATTTAAAGAAGCCGTTTATTATTTAGGACGTGCTTATGTTAACTGGGGTGTTTCAATACGCGAAAAATCGGAAGCAGAAGGTAAAAACGATTTAACATATATTGAAAAATTTAAATTAGCTATTCCATCTCTTGAAAGATCTTCTGTTCTTTCACCTGATGACGCTGAACTTTGGGAATTATTAGGTAAAGTTTACGCAAACCTTGGTATGGAAAAGGAAAGTTTAAATGCATTTGATAAAGCAGATAAATTGCGTTAATTAAAATATTACACTACAATACCCGCAATTTAAGTATTTAAGTTGCGGGTATTTTTTTTGGAGAAAAATATGAAAAACGAAAACGAAATGAAACCGCAACAAATTAACATTGAACTTGGCGAAAAAGAAGCTGAAGGAATATATTCAAATTTAGCAATTATCACCCATTCCAATGCCGAATTTATTATTGATTTTACACGTATTGTTCCGGGTATTCCTAAAGCAAAAGTACATGCGCGTATTATTACAACACCACAACATGCAAAAATGTTTATGATGGCATTAAAGGAAAATATTGAAAAATATGAAGCCCGTTTTGGAGAAATTAAAGTTGAAGCTCCTCAAAATCCTTTTTCCGGCTTTATGGGAAATGATAAAGATATTAGAGTAAATTAGTGATTATCAGGGTTTTACCCTGATTTTTTCTTTTGAAAAATATAAGTGTTTGCGTTATCATTTACTAATTAAATGAGATGATCTTAGCATAAATTGTAATCCCTTCTTATTAAAGTTTCATATTCATAATCAAATATTTGTCCAATCTCAAAGCATACCAACAATGTACTTCTGCAGATAAGTTATTATTTTGCCCGAAGTATTGCTTGTTCCAAATCCGCAATGTGAAAAATTGCAGGTAAAATATGGTTAATTTTATTAATAAATATTATTAATTATTAAAAAATTAGATATGTTTTTAATGTAATATTACTTTTTTCTATTGTATTGTAATAAATTTTAGTAATTTAAATAATTAGTAAAAAACAAAGTGGATAAATTGATCAAAATATTAAAACTTACTCTGTTAATATTATTTGTGTTTTTTATATTTATTTCTTCAACAAATGCTCAAATATTATCGTTTAGAAATTTGACGGTTGAAGACGGATTAGCACAAAACTCAATTGAGTCGCTTATTCAAGACAGAGATGGATATGTTTGGATTGCCAGCGAAGCAGGTGTATCCAGATACGATGGTGTATCATTTCAAAACTTTAATAAACTAGACGGGCTTTCGGATGACCATGTAAGGGTTATTTTTGAAGACAGCAAGGGGAATAAATGGTTTGGTACAAACGATGGTATTACTAAATATGACGGAAAAAAATTCAAAAAGTATTTAGCCGGAAATGAAAATAATGCTACCATTGTGTATTCAATTTGTGAAGATAATAGAGGAGTTTTGTGGTTTGCCACCGGTTCAAACGGATTATTAAAGCTGGATAAAAAAGGTTTCTCTTATTATTCAAAAGAAAATGGTTTACCAACTGATTCATTACGCAGTTGTTTTGCAGATAAAGAAGGAACAATTTGGGTTGGTTCTTTAGATCACAGTATATTCAAAATTATTGATGGAAAAATAAAAATAATTGAACAGCCTGATTGGTTAAAGCGATCAGCAATTTATACTATTTATGAAGATAAAAAAGAGAACAAATGGTTTGGTACAAATAACGGAATAGTTCTTTTTGACGGGCATAAATTTATTGATTTTGGAAAAAATTCGAAATTCTTTGGATCAGATAAAGTATGGTCAATTATTGAAGATAAATCTAATGTTTTATGGTTTTGTACTTCTGGCAGCGGAGTTATTTCGTACAACGGAAATAAATTTGTACATTATGGCGTTTTGAATGGATTAACAAGCGATAGAGTAAAATGTAGTTTGCAAGATACCAGAGGTGATTTATGGTTTGGTACACAGGATGGTGGTGTATGTAAATTATCAATAGAAAAATTTAAATTTTATAATACTCAAACCGGATTAGCTGATGATGCGGCTTTTGGTATTTGTAAAGATAATGATGATAATTTATGGCTTGGGCATTATGGCTTAGGGATTAGTCAAATCTCTTCAACAGGTACAATTAAAATATTAAACAAAACTACTGGTTTGTTGGGTAATGAAATACCAAGTATTATTAGTGATAAGCAAGGGAATATCTGGATTGCTTCATTTGATGGAGTAATGAAATATAAAGATAATAGATATGAACATATTACTACCACTGATGGATTGGCCAATAATAAAGTTGTTAGTTTGTATCAAGATAGCAAGAACAATATTTGGTTCGGTTGTCAAGAAGGGGGAATAAGTGAATACGATGATGAACTTAAAAAATTATTTTCGTTAGAAGATCTAAAAAACATTTTTGGCAATGTTTGGATATATAATGTTTTTGAAGATACCGGTGGAAATATATGGATTGCAACAGACGGAAAAGGAGTTTTTAAGTATTTTGGCGGCAGATTAACTCAGTATAATATAAAAAATGGTCTTAACAGCAATTTTGTATTTTATACAACTCAGGATAGATTAGGAAATTTGTGGTTTGCAACACAAGATGCCGGTATGGTTAAATATGACGGTAAAAATTTTTCGTTTATAAACGTTAAAGAGGGTATGCCAAGCAATAACTGTTATTTTGCTGTTGAACATAATAATTATTTATATATTGGTACAAATCAAGGCTTAGTTAAATTCGATTATCAAAATTTTGATAAATTAAAAAAAGATGCATTTAAAACATATACAGCCAAAGATGGATTAGCCTCAAGCGAAATGAATGCCGGTGCGGTTTATAAAGATAAACATAACAATTTGTATTTTGGTACATCAAAAGGTGTAACATTTTTTAATTTAAATGATCAGCCTATTTTAACACCTTCACCCATATATCTAAAAAATTTAAGAATTATTGATGATGAAAAAATAAGCGATATTTTCCCCAAGGATGAACTTCAGCTTTCATATACACAAAATAATTTGCGCTTTGATTTTATATCTGTTGGATTTACTGCGCGCGAAAAATTTATTTATAAACATAAATTAATTGGTTTGGAATCGAATTGGATTGAAAGCACAGAGCCTTATGCGCAATATCCTTATTTGCCGCCGGGTAAATATACTTTCCAAATTATTTCGCGTAATGCCGACGGTGTATGGAATAATGAACCGGCTACTTTTGTATTTGAAATAAATCCTCCAATATGGCAAACATGGTGGGCTATTACTATATTTATTTTTATTTCAATTTCTTCTGTATATGGTTTTTATTTAATGAAAACTGAGCAGGTTAAAAAACGTAATATTGAACTTGCTAATATGGTTCGCGAAAGAACAAAAGATTTAGAACTTGAAAAAGATAAATCGGATGAATTATTGTTAAATATTTTACCATCCAGTTTAGTTCAAGAGCTTAAAACACACGGCACGGTATTACCGCGTGAATTTAAAAACAGTTCTATTCTTTTTACTGATTTTAAAGCATTTACGTTTACTGCCTCAATTTTACCGGCAGATAAACTTGTTAACGAACTTAATGAAATATTTTTAGGATTTGATAAAATTGTTGGTCTATACGGTTTAGAGAAATTAAAAACTATTGGAGATTCGTATATGGCCGCCGGAGGGTTGCCTACCGAATCGGAAGATCATGCCATAAAAGTTGTTTATGCTGCGTTAAAAATGCAGGAATTTATTATGGAAAGGAATGAAACTGCTGCTCTTAAATGGGAAATGCGAGCCGGTATTCATTCAGGACAGGTTATTGCGGGTGTTGTTGGTACAAAGAAGTTTACTTACGATATTTGGGGTGATACTGTAAATATTGCAAGCAGAATGGAAAGTTCCGGCGAACCAACAAAGGTAAACATTTCTGCATTTACTTATATGTTAGTTAAAGATTATTTTACCTGTGAATATCGTGGTAAAATTGACGCAAAAGGAAAAGGGAAAATGGATATGTATTTTGTAACAGGTGTAAAAGAAGCAATTTTTAAAGACTTTGATATAGATCACACAAAAAGTTAATCATTTTGGGCGTTTTTGATTCAAAACACGGTTTTTGTGTGATCTGCAATACATCCGCATTTTCTGCTTGTTGACATTTGATTTTTTTGTGTTAGTTTTGTACTTAGAATTTAACTAATTTATTTGGAGGAACAAATGAAAAAATATCTAACTATCTTTTTTGTAGTTTTTTTTGCAATGAGTACATTTGCTACTGAACATACAGTAAGTTATCAGATAAGTGTACAAAACCCGGTTACTCTTACTTATTATACTCTTGCTAGTGAAACCGGAGTATTCACAACCGGTTCAAGTTTTACAATTGGTGCTGCAACATTACCATCCGACTTGGCTAACTACCAAAACTTATATAATGCATTAGTTGGTGCCGAATTTGGAATTGATGCCGGTGCATTAAATGAGAATATTACTATTGGTATAAATTTGGTTAATTTTAACCCTGCTATTCCTGGTCAATATAATAATCCCGATTTATTTATGTTTTTAGGTGTTACAGTTATAACTGAAAGTGGTGTTATTACTCCTATTAATGAATTCTTTTATTTTAACCAAGGTAAATATGCTTATTTAAAAATGCCAAGAAGTGCAGCATTAGATAACTTGTTTACTTTATTAAACCTTGCTTATGACAATATCACTTTTGGATATTATGTAGCTGGTTTATTTTTAAGTAACGGTTTAAATTTTGAAGTAACTCCTACTCATGTAAATTTATACTTATCACATTTTTCAAAATTTGGCGGCGGACGCGGTTCTATTGTTGATGTTAAAGAAGAAACTGTTGCAGGAGTTCCTACAGGTTTCGATTTATTACAAAATTATCCAAACCCATTTAACCCAACAACAAAAATTCAATACAGCCTAACAGAAACAGGTTTAGTTACCTTAAAAGTATACAATATAAACGGACAAGAAGTTACAACATTAGTATCTTCTTATAAAAATGCAGGTGTTTATGAAGTATCATTTAATGCAGCTTCATTGCCATCAGGTGTTTATGTTTACGAATTAAAACAAAACAACATGTCAATAAGCAAGAAGATGTCATTAATTAAATAAATAAATTGCTTTTTAAAATATTTTAATGTAAAATTGAGACCGTATTACAATACGGTCTTTTTTTTAATTATGGATGAGGTTTATATGAACAAATTTTTTACGAAATTCATCTTGCTTCTTTTGGTAATTATTCCCTTTCTTTCAGGGTGTTTTGATACACCAAAAGATCCGGTTATGCCGACTTGGGATGTTGAGTTAAATCTTCCCCTTGTTGATAAAACTTTAACTCTTACGGAAATACTGGATACAAGAAATAACCCCAATGTTGGTATCAATACGGGTTCAGACAGCTTATATTTTATTTATGTAAGCAATTTGGAAACCAAAGCAACTGTTACCGATTCGTTAAAACTTGGTGTGCAGTTGGTGCCCGATACACTTGATTTAAGCGGTACTTCACCCGATGGAACTGTTAGAAGTGCTGTTATTTATAATCCGGATAGAAACTATCATTTGTTAAAAGCAGAATTCAAAAGCGGTTCGTTTACTCTGGAATTAAAAAATTCTACTACTACTGCCGTAAACTACGAACTGGTTTTGCCCGGTTTTAAAAAAGTATCCGATGGTTCAATTCTAAAGATTACAGGTCAAATGGCCGCCGGTACAAAAACAATTGATGTTCCTTTGAAAGATTATAAATATAGCGAATTAACAATTGTTGAAGGAATGAACGATTTAACAAATTATACATATCAAGCATCCGAAGGATTTTATTTTGTTGGTAAAGCTTCGTCAGCCACCGGCGGTGCAATAAACATCAGTTTCCTTTCAAAAATTAATTCCGGTGCTATAACCCTTTCCAGACTGGAAGGTAGAATTAAACGTACAACATTACCTTATACTTTCCAACAGTTTGGAACGGGATTTGGTGATGAAATCTCCAACTTCAAAGATGCCTTGGATTTTGAAAATATCGCTGTTTCGTTAAACGCAGGTATTTTTGGCGAAATGAAAAATATCCGTATAATAATGGATTCTTTAACTTTAACCGGATATGACCAACATACAAACGGATCATTGTATGATCCATTAGTAATGAAATTTGGTACAAAAAACTATTTACGCGATTCATTAAGTACCGAAGAAAACTTCATTCGTACTTATGATAAAAGCAACACAAATATTACTGATTTTATATTGCATCTGCCAAAAGTAATTAAAATGGGAAGTAAATTCTCATTGGCAAATATTCCAAATACAACACAGGTAATTTCAGATAGAGACTCATTTAAAATAGTTTCTTCAATTAATGCTCCTGTAAGTATTAAATCACGAAATGCTACTTACAAAGATACTTTAGAGGTTGATATATCTTCCGATAACAGAAGTGAAATTCAAAAAGCTAATACTGCAAGTGTTACTCTTGAAATTGAAAATCACGTTCCTATGGGTTTAGTAGGCAGCGCAAAATTTGTTGATGCAAATTATAAAACATTATTTAGTATTCATACCGATGCAGGAATTACCGCAATTGATGTTCCTCCATCGCAAGTAAACAGTAATGGGTATTCTTCTACTCCTACAACTCAAAATATTACACTTGCATTAACAAAAAATGAAATTGATTTGTTTTCACAAGCAAAATATGTTATAGCCGAAGTTTCCATGAAGTCAACTGGAACAAATAATACAACATGGGGTCCATATGTTAAAATCCGTGCAAAAGATTTTATCAAATACAAACTTCATGGTTCTGTTAATTACAAAGTTGATACTGAAAAGAACTAAACGGGAGATATGACATATGAAAACTTATAATAAATTTTTAGCGGTTTTATTCTTAATATTAAATACTACAATCTTTGCGCAAGGCGGTTCGGTAGGTATTCTAGATCCGGTTTCAGCCGGTTTGGGTAATACATATACTGCTCATGCACGAGGAATCTATGCTGTTGGAAAAAATCCGGCAAATTTAGTTTTTTCACAAAATAATAACCGTGTTGAATTTTCAACAGTATTACCTGTTCCCAATATTACATTTTTAGGCGGAACTGATTTTATTTCGATAAGTGAATATAATTACTTTTTTGGCGGTGTTGAAGAAAACGGGAAAACAGTTAGCCGTTATTTAACACAAGAAGATAAAGACAGACTTAAAAAATTGTTCGCTGATGGCGGAACGTTTATGACTGATTTTTCAATTGATTATTTGAATTTTGTAATTAATTTGGATCCTAAAATTGGTTCAATCGGTTTTAAATGGTCCGATAACTTTGGAATGTATGCCGATTTGCCTTCGCAGATGTCGGATCTTGCTTTAGAAGGAAATCCACTTGGATCTGTTTATAATTTTGGCGATACAAAAATAGACGCACAATATCTGCGTACATACAGTTTAACTTATGCCCGCGAAATTCCTGAATTAAAGCAAAATATCTTTAAGAAAATTTCTGCAGGTATAACTTTTAATATTATTCAAGGTTATGCAATGGTTCATTCCGAAAGAATGAATACAACCTTAAATACAGCTGAAGATGGTTTTTCGCTTACAGCAACAGGTGATGTATTAGGTTATTCCGCCTTTTCACCCGATTTAGGTGTGCAGTACGATTTTGATTCGACAGATGCACATAAAAATATGGGTTTTTCTCCTGAACCCGCAGGAAGCGGATTTGGAATTGATTTTGGTTTAGCAGCACAATTAGATGATGTTTGGTCATTCGGTTTATCAATTACCGGAATAGGTAGTGTTACATGGGATAAAAACGTAGCTGAATATTCATCAAATAAAGCTCTTATAATAAATGATATAACCGATCAGGCTACTAGAGATTCGTTGGCTGATTTAATTACAGGACAAGGTAAATATGTAAATGAGTATATAACAGATTTGCCAACCGCTTTACATCTTGGTGTAACTTACCAATTGGACAAGGCTCCTTATATTAGATCTTTCCCCGGCACTTTACTTGTTGCCTTTGATTATAACCAAGGCTTTAATGATGTTGCAAGAAATAGTAAAAAACCTAGATTTTCGCTGGGTTTGGAATGGAGACCATGGACAATATTTCCTATTAGAACCGGTTTTTCGGCCGGTGGTAAGGATAATTCTGTTTCCTGGTCATTTGGTACAGGTTTAGATTGGAACGTCTTTGAATTCAGTTTTGCAGCCTATAATTTTGGCAGTTTAATGCAGGCTAACGATGCTACCAAAGTGTCTTTGGCTTTTGGTTCGAGATGGAGAATTTAATAAATATTTATTTAATTAGATAATTTATTTAAAAGCCCGTTTGTTTTAACAAGCGGGCTTTTTTGGTTTAAAAAACAAATTAATACTAAACTGATATCAAGATAGGGGTATTTTAGAATTACAGTAAGATAGAATAAATTGAAATTGTGGATTTATAGAGTGTTATAAAGTAAATAATAATATGTTGAACTCCTTCGATGGATGTTGCATAGGTCAATTGGGGTTAATTGAGTACAAAACTAGAGACGAAATCTAAATAAAATTAATCATTCAAGAATCATGGCTAAAGCCCGAATTCTCTTTTTTGAAAATCTTCAGCCTAAACAGGTTGTGTGATAATTGGGGAATAATAGGGTCAAAGGGGGCACGGCTCTGCCGTGCTGGTAGTTGGTGGGGGTACGCAATTACAGACATTGCACTTCTTCGAAGTGCTTTTGTGGGAATAATAATGCTATAACATATTTTGTTACAACAAGTTGGAAGGTGTTTAAATAACCCCAGCTTTTAAGCTGGGGTTTTGGAAAAAGAAAATATTGGGTTTTAACCCAAGCATAATAATAGTGTACGATAATGAAAAATTAACAGAAAACGTGTCATTCGCCAATTTTAACACAGGCTGTAAAGGCCAATGTTGTCAACTTAAGGATTATCTATTCTTCATTCATACAATGTTACCCACTTACGGGGTTGTGGTTCTTTTTTTAGCGTTCAGCCTACTGATATGAAACCCCATTCGGGTAATGGCACAAGGTTAAAAGATATATAATTCAATAATATCAATATTATTTACTCCTAATATTATATTTGGAAAGCTTAAGGGTTTTTAATTGCCTTTTGTATTGTCTTCCTTTCCGCTTTTTTCTTTTATATTGAAAAATTTTTAACTGGATATCGACCAGTGCTTTTTTTTGCATATCGTCGCCCCAATATATCGACGTAACCACCATCAACCTTGTTAGGGATAGTGCATTCTTGAACGGACGTTCGTAGGGAAAAAATGTCTTCCCCGTTTGCTTGGAAGACCTTATGTATCATTTTTCTTATTATGTTATACACTATGAAGTGACTTATTATTTCTTTTTTTACACTCTGCACTGTCTTTCCTCTTGTGTATGTCATCTGCATTACTGATTTTATTTCCTTAAATGATAATTCTATTTCCCATCTATAAAAATATAAATCAGATATTGCTTTTGCTTTATATTTTTTATGATCCAATAATGTCGTATATATGTGCATTTCTTCATTATTTTTGTCTTTTAATTTTACAGTTATCTTTCTTACCAATATTGTTGCCGGATGGGCTTCCTTTTCTCCAAGCCATACAGAATCACACGCGCAGCTCCATTCGATTATACAATCATTTTTACTTATCCTTTTTACTACCGTTTCTCTTCTATTCTTTTTCCCTTGCGTTATTAAATCTGTTTCATTTATTTGACAATATGCAAAATGTCCATAACTACAATACAAATCATCCCCCAGCAATACCGTCCCTTTGGGTATTGATTTATACATCGATTTTATTAGTTTAATTTCGCCTGTTGCATAATCTGATATACGATAATCTACTATGTGACCACTATATAGATCTAGAAGCCCTTCTATTCGCCCTGTTGGTAACGGCGTCGCATTTTCTTTAGTCAAATTTGGTGTAAAATATTTCCTTAACTCTGGTGTGTCTACTGTCAAAAATGTTGTCCCGTCTACTACCATAACTCCGCGACCATTCCATTTCTGTGTTTCCGTTTGTTCGAGGAACTCTTCTGTTGCTGTATATCTAAATATTTCTTCTAATAGTTCAACGTCTACTCTTTTTTTTGCTTCATCAAATGAGGCCGTATTTAAGGAAATTGGTTTCAATTTGCTTTTGGGTACATCTAAATGTTTTTTCCTTGGACGGCCTTGTCTTTTGGGGCCTCTATATTTCTCATATTCTTCTTTCTCAATTGCCTCTATTTCTAACATCCTTTTTATGTTTTCATTTTGATATTCGGCTATTAACTTAACCGTATTTTGTTCACTTTTATCTTCCAAACATGCTTGCATTAATAGTCCAAAGACTACTTCGTTGTATCCGTATACCCTATTGCGACTTATTATTTTATTTCTTGTTTTGTATTCTTCAATAATATGTGTAGGTATTAAATCACTAAAGATTCCTATATGCATTCCTTGTTTATATTTTGGATATTCGTTCATTAATTTTTGCATTTTTTCCTCGATTTCTTATCCAAAGATATGCATTTTTTCTCTTGTTACAAAATTTCTCTTTCTATCCTAGTGCCATTACCCATTCGGGGTTTTTTAATATAATCCTTTAATACAAATTGAAACTTAAATACTGAAAATCAATTTATTGCGTAATAACGCTGTAAGCGTTACATGTTAGTAGCCTTGAATGCGACCCGGACAAGAAACTACCGTATAGGGTTGCATAAAATGGAGCAATTTGCTTAAGTTGACATGTTTACCTGCTACCGGCAGGCATTGCCATTTATGCTATGGTCTGGGGCAAGGCAAACAATTAGGGCTTTAGCCCTGATTCTTTCCCTCACTTATTGGCTTGGGTGATTAATAATAGCAATGCTATCACCTTCTATTGCAAAATTCGGGATAAATTGATTTTTTATAAGACGGGTATATACAAACATTAATTCAATGTGTAATAATGTTTGTTTGAGGTATTAAATAATCCAGATGGGTTGAAATTATTGTGGTCTAAAAGATTATAAGCGGGTAAATATAGTACTTGTAAAATTATCGTCTATTTTTCCATATATTAATTAAAGCGGCAATAAAAAATACAATATTGGCAAACCAAGCGGTTAAAATAGGTTCCATAACCCCATTTTTACCAAAAGCCTGGCTAATTTTCATAAATACAAGATAAATAAAAGTTATTAAAAGATTAACGCCAAACTGTAAAGCAACACCACCCTTACGTTTGCTGGAAGAAATGGGAAGTCCAAATAAAACTACAACAAGGCTGGAAAATGCAAAAGCAATGCGTGAGTGGTATTCAATCCATGAACGCGTTGAATCGTTGCCGGCTTTAAATTCATCCTCTGCTTGTTTTTTTAATTCAGGTAAAGTCATTTCTTCCGGTTTACGTTGTTTTTTTATAACATCATCGGGTGAAAAATTTAAATTACTTAATGTCTTTTCAACAAACGGAGTTGCGGTTTCAATATTATCATTAAATGTACGTACCACTCCGTCGTATAAAATCCAATTGCTTTTTTTTGTGTTATATTTCATCCGTATTGCATCAATACGCGAAACCATTTTTGTTAAATCTTTTTTATCAAATTCCTGAATACTGATTCTGTTGGCGTGATTATTAACAACATCATAAAATGATATTGAAACAATTCGTGTATTTGTATCTTGAAAGTAAATATTATTTCCCGCCCTGTAAACACCTTTGTTCATAAAGTTTTGTTCTAGATATACTAAATGTTTATTTGCAATTGGAACAATATAACCGCCAAAATAGATAGAAAAAATACAAATAATTAAAGATGTTACAATAAATGGCAACATAAAGCGGTATAAACTAATACCTGCGGATTTAATTGCAGTCAATTCATTTAAATTAGCTAATTTACCGGCAGTAAACAATGCCGAAAGAAGGACTGCAACCGGAATCATTAAACGGATAATTTCGGGTATAAAAACAAAATAATATTGAAGGATTATAAAATTTGGTACACTTTGATCGATAAAATCGTCAAGTTTTTCCATTAAATCGATTAACACAAATAAAATAGTAAAAGCAAACAGACCAAAAAGGATAGTTTGAACAAACTGTTTAACTAAATATTTATCAAGAATTTTCATTGTCTTCGGTCTGCTGTTTCCAGTGTTTAGGAATTAATTTTGTAATAAAATCGAAATTGATTGTAACACTTTCTCTTGCACTTTTAAAAGTTAAATAAATTCCAAGCGCGCCAAGTAAAAAGTTGGCACCCCACATTCCCCAAAACGGAGAAAGTAAATTTCTGTCGGCAAGTTTTTCGCCGCCTATTAAACAAGCCCAGTAAATTAAGAAAAATACCAAACTAACTCCGGCGGCAACTCCAAAACCGCCTTTGCGTAACATTGTGCCAAGCGGAGCTCCAATAAAAATAAAAACAATACATGCTACGGGTAATGAATATTTTTTATGTATTTCGACCCAATAAGCATTCATATTTTTTTTATTGTAAAATATTTGTTTAACTGAAACATTCATGCTGCTTTGTACAGCTTTTATTCTATCTTCAACTCTAAAATAAATTCCCCTTAAATTTATAACCTTATTTACCGACTTATTTATTGCGTAAATACTGTCATTTTCAAAAGAGCGAATAACTTTTTTGTTAAGTTCGGCTACAAAACTGGAATCTATTGATCCTAAACTGTCAACAATAACAAGCATATCGGCCGCTCCCATTTCACGTTCACCTCGTGAACCGGCTTCGCTAGATTGCTGAAAAACAAACTGTTCGGCATCCATTGCAATTTTATGTTTTTCAAAAACCAATTTTCGATAAGGTAAAAAATTAGTTACATCCGATTCGTGTATTTCACCTTGTTTAAGGTCAAGAATTAATTTCTTTTGATCTTTTGTGAAATATATTTTACCTGATTTTGCGGTTACAATATTAACAGTAGAAATTTTTGAATAATCGTATAAAGTTATTCCCGATAATTCGTTTGTTTTAGGATCGATTGCACGGGCTAAAATAGCGTAATTTTGTATTTCCTGGCTAAAAATACCTGGAATTAATGATAAGGTCGGTTTTTTGCGCGAAATATCGTTGCCTAATAAACGTGCCGCGTGGTTTGCATTAGGGTAAACGTTATTATTAAATAGAATTAAAAGATAAGCAACTAAAATGCTGCCTAACACCGGAGTTATCATCATTTTATATAAACTTAAACCGGATGCTTTAAAAATTGCCACTTCGTTGTTTTGTGCCATACTTCCAAATGCCATTAATGTTGCAATTAATACTGCCATTGGAACAACTAAAACAACCATCCATGCTAAATTATATGCAATAAGTTGTACTATTACCCACGAGCTTAGTCCTTTTCCTATTAATTTATCTGCAAATTTCATTAAAAACTGCAATAAAAAAACAGACATTAATGTTATTACCGAAAATAAAAAAGGCGCAATGTGGTTACGAAGTATATATCTGTAAATTATCATTCTTTTTATTATATTTATATACAAAAATAACAAATTTTTACTTAAGTTTATAATAGTAAAATTTTTACAATAATAAATATCAAGCTCAACAACTTCAATAAAATTTATAATATCAACTAAAAACTCAAATTTTGTAAAAAAAACGGCAATAATGTTAAATTAGTGCTAAAAAACTATTGATTGATTCAAATTATAATTATAAATTAATAGTTTGTTGAAAAATATTAATCCAATAGTGAGGAACATATGGAACAGGTACTTAATTTTATTAACGAAAATAAGACTAGATTTTTAGAAGAATTAAAAGAATATCTAAGAATACCCAGTATTAGTACTTTGGAAGAAAGCAAAGATGCGATTTATAAGTGTGCTGGATTTATTGAAAACGAATTAAAACGAATTGGTATACCAAAAACAGAAATTTTTGAAACAAAAGGTCATCCGATTGTATATGGCGAGCTTATAGTAGATAAAACCTTACCTACTGTATTAATTTATGGCCATTACGATGTACAGCCGGTTGATCCAATTGAAGAATGGCGTACAAATCCTTTTGAGCCGGAAATAATAGACGGAAAAATTTACGCGCGCGGAGCAAATGATAACAAAGGCCAAAACTTTGTTCATATTAAAGCTGTTGAAAGCTACATTAAAACAGCTGGTAAACCTCCGGTTAACGTAAAATTTATATTTGAAGGTGAAGAAGAAATAGGAAGTACTAACCTTTACACTTTTATTAAAGAAAAAAGCGCATTATTAAAATGTGATGCTATTTTAATTAGTGATACAAGTTTGTACGATAAAGATATTCCTACAATTAATTATGGTTTGCGTGGTTTGTGTTATATGGAAGTGGAAGTAACCGGTCCGGATAGAGATTTGCATAGCGGTTCCTTTGGCGGCGCAGTTGCCAACCCTATTAATGAACTTGCTAAAATAATTGCTAAACTACAGGATAAAAACGGAAAAGTTACCATCCCTAATTTTTATAAAGATGTACTAAAATTAACTAAAGCAGAAAAAGAAAACATTGTAAACTTAAAGTTTAATGACAAAAAATTTGCTAAAGAATATAAAGTAAAAGAATTACAGGGCGAAGCCGGTTTTTCAACATTAGAAAGAATTTGGGCACGTCCAACGTTGGATTGTAATGGAATATTTGGAGGATTTACCGGAAAAGGAGCCAAAACTGTTTTACCAAGTAAAGCAACCGCAAAAATAAGTATGCGTTTAGTTCCAAATCAAGATCCGGGTAAAATAGCTAAAGAATTTAAAAAATATGTTGAATCTCTTGCACCAAAAAGTGTAAAAATACATGTTACTTCAATGCACGGCGGATTCCCTGTAGTTATACCAATGGATAATCCGGTTGTTATTGCAGCTTCTAAAGCAGTTGAAAAAGCATTTAAGAAAAAAACTGTTTTTACACGCGAAGGCGGTTCAATTCCTATTGTTGTTGAATTTGTGAAAATATTAAAAGCCCCTACAATTTTAATGGGACTTGGTCTTGATACAGACGATATCCATTCACCAAATGAACATTTTTTAATCAAAAATTTTGAATACGGATTATATAGTTCGGCTTATTTTTTGGATGAATTTTCTAAATTAAAATAAGATGAACTAATTTAGTGTTTTATTGTTATTAAATGGAAAAAGGATTATGGTCTGCACTAGGTTTTATGTGCAGACTATATAATTTTTTCGCAAGAGGTGGAAAAATGAAAAGAAAATTAATTGTTTTGTTTATTGCTTTTACAGCTTTTTTAATAGCCTGTTCAAGCGATAATAAAAGTGGAAGCGGCGGTGATGCTACTAACTCGGCTTCAAAAGAATCGGAAATTAGAAATTATAACCTTTCTGTTGAACAGCAGCAGGCTGCAAACAGAACACCATGTGACACTTTATCACTTAAAGATTTTATCCTAAATAATTATCCTGCCGGTACCTATTTGGTTAATTTTGACCAGACATATACTACTAATGTACCACGGGCTGCTGTTGTTTATTATAAATCGCAAAACTCAACATTTATTTTTGGATTGGTTGCAAAATCAAAACCGGGTGAAAGATTTATTGAAACCAAAAATGTTACAGGTTATTCTTCCTCATTTGTTAATCTTGACAGTACTAAACTTGGAACTGCATTCTTTTGGCTTACTTTATTTGAATGTAACGGTGACGGCAGTTTTAACGTTCTTTGGGAAAGTGAAGTTCCTATACACGGCGGATTTAATAAAATTACAGTTAATACATGGCGTCCTAAAAACTGCATGTATGTTGCTTTAAATTATATGGATGGAATTATTTCCGGCAATAGAAGCTACAATTTTTATTTGGTTGACGGTTTAAGAAATCCTCCTCATTTGCTTGAAACTTATGAAGGTTTAACTCATAAACGGACAATGGCAAATATTAATAACGATAAATATCCGGATTATTTTGAATATAGATTTAATGAAACAAATAATATTATTTCTATTATTGATTCTATTCCATTTTTATGGGATACAACCAAACATTTATATATAAGTCCGGTTAATAAAAGATGGTTTAGAAAGTATTAACAAAATAAGGTAAATTAATGCTCAACTTAGATTCAATTATTGCTGATTATGAAAATTGTAACGTAGAAGGTGATTTAATAAAAAGTTTTTCTACTGTTAAAGAGGAATATCTTGCCTTAAAAAACGGTGTAGGTATTAAAATATGTTATTTATATAATAAGTTATCGCTAAAAGGGAATGATGTATTTGACTATCTTAACAGGATATCTACCAATTCGGTATTACATTTAAAAGAATATGAACATATAAATACTTTATTTACAAATGAAAAAGGAAAATTAATTGACCGTACCACTTTAATTAGGTTAAATGGTTATAGTTTATTAATTGGCGGTTTTTTGGCAGACAAAAAATTACGTACTTGGATTGACAGATATATTATTAATGAAGATATAATAATTGATGATGTTACTGATAACGTAATGCTTTTTGAACTTATTGGCAAACAGACCGAATCGTACCTTGGGCTGCTTATTGACGAAAGTTTTGATACACTTAACAATAAAAATGTTTTACGGTGCGCAGTTGAAGGTGTTGAGTTTTTAGTATTAAAAAGAAATGAAATAAATGGGTTTAATAAATATTGGATTATTTTTGAATCCAACGACTTCAAAACAGCTTACGATCTTTTTATGAACAATAAAAGTTTTTTTGATGTAAAATTTGTTGGCGAAGACGCGTATAATGTTTTTAGAGTTGAAAACGGAATTCCGGCTACACCAAACGAAATCAGTTACAGGGTAAATCCTCACGAAATTAAAATACTTGATGATGTAAATTTTAAAAAAGGCTGTTATATTGGGCAGGAAGTGATTGCACGCTTAGATACATATGATAAAGTGCAGCGCGGTTTAACCGGTATCCTTTTTGAAAATGGTATTAATTTAGATGGTATAACTGATGAAATGAAATTATTAAATGCTGAAAAAAAAGAAGTCGGTTTTATTACAAGTTTGGTTAAATCGCCAATTTATAATAAATATGCGGCTCTTGGTTATGTAAAAAAAGACTATATGGAACTTGGCAGCAGTTATGATGTTATAGTTAATAACGAGATTATTACAAAAGCTTATCTTACGGAGTTACCTATTAAATATGAAAATATATACAAAAACAGGGGATAAAGGGGAAACATCTCTTTTTGGCGGCCAAAGGGTTTGGAAAGATGATTTACGTATTGAAACTTACGGCACAGTTGATGAATTAAATTCGTTAATTGGTGTTGCGGTTACCGAAATTGTTTACGAAGAACTAATAGAAGTTTTACAAAGAATCCAAAACCGTTTGTTTACTGTTGGTGCCGATTTGGCAACTCCTATTGAAAAAAACCTGCATATTAAACGTGTTGACAATTCTTTTATAGATGAATGTGAAAAAGATATTGATAACTTTAATAGTAAAATTCCCGAATTAAAAGAGTTCATTTTGCCTGGTGGTACAAAAGGGTCAGCTATGCTTCATTTGTGCCGTACGGTGTGCCGCAGGGCCGAAAGAAAGGTTATTACACTAAGCAAAGGTGTGGAGATTGGAACAAATATTATAATCTACTTAAACAGACTTTCCGATTTGTTTTTTGTTTTAGCCCGGTTTGAAAATTTTGTAAATGGAATTCCGGATATAAGCTGGAATAAACAGATAAACAAATAATTATCCCAAATGTGTTAAACTATAGTACCAAATTAATATGTTGAATTGGCATATAAATTTTTGTATATTTAAATAAGCTAAAAATTTGTTTTAGCCGGATTTAAAAACTTTGTTAATGGAACTCCCGATATTTAGTTTGAAAAATTATGGGGGTGAAATTGGCTTCGACGGGGTTAATAGATCTTTGAATTGCGCACCGTGTTTACTGGAGACACGTTAAACGCCGGTAAAAAAAAGAAATAACGAATATAATTTCGCTTTAGCTGCTTAATTAATTTTAAGCACTCGTTTGTAACTACTAAGTGTGCCGTGTTTTTACAAACGTCGTTTAGGCACAATAATTAAGCAGAGCGCTTGAGTATGCTTAATGAGTTTTTATCAAGATTGTTCGAACAAACTCTGTCTACTGAGGTTGCAAGGATGAAAAAACAATAAATAGACTATGTGTGTAGAAGTTCATTGGTGTTTAATTTCGGACGCGGGTTCGACTCCCGCCACCTCCACTTAAGTGGGGTATTATTAACAGAATTTAATTTTTATTCTGAAAAATTAGTTTATGAAAAACAGCAATTCCAAACAGGCAAAACCGACTACCGGCATTAATACTTATTCTTCACTTAAAAGTATTGTTATTGCCGTTAATCAGTCAATGGAAATAGAAGGGTGCAAACCTTCAACTGATAGAGAGACAATTAAAAAAGCCAAAGCTTTTGTTTTTAACAAATAATGTCTAAATATTTATATTCCAGCGAATATGTAATATATTACCCCGGAACCGAAATACCGGTTAACAAAAAATTTATTAAAAATCCCGCAGTTTTACAAGTTTACGATAAAGCTTTATTATTAAAATCGTATTACCTTTTTAACAAATACCTTACAAAAAAAACAATTTTTGACGAAAAATATTTCCGCCAGCTGCATTCCGATACTTTTCAAAAATTATACAAATTTGCAGGTGAATACCGCAATCAAGATGTAAGCAAAGGAACAACGGTTTTTTGTAAAGCCAAATTTATTCAAGAGTTTATTACCGATTTGTTTACTAAACTTAAAGCCGATAATTACCTTAAAAATTACAGCAATAAATCCGTTGACGAATTTGCCGATAAAATTGCCTATTACATGGGGGAATTAATTGCCATCCATCCGTTTTGGGAATTTAACGGCCGTATTATCCGTTTGTTTTTTGATATGATTGCCGTTTATAACGGGTATAATTATATTGATTACACAAAATACAATTACGATGGTGATGAAAACTCTTTCATTCAGGCATCAATCAATTGTGTGCAACTGGGGGATAATAATTTATTAAAAGAAATTTTAATACATGGGTTGTGCAAAAGGGGGTAAACCCCTCACCTAAAATTCCTTAAAAAATCATGTAATAAAAAAAATCATTTTTACATCGACAAAATTGTCTATCGTTTTTAATCGGATCTATTAACGGGGCCCACCTAACGGCGGGCGAAAACAAATATTGTTTTAATTTTCCCCGTAGGGGAAAACCGTTAATAGATAAAAATAAAACCACGCATCCCCCACATCCAAAAGCACATCAGCGATGTGCAATATTTTTTTGATTATTTAAAGTTAAATAATATTTATATAATAAAATAAACCACCGTGAATAAATGTTACAAAAAATTATTTAAAAATTAATTTTGTGGATAATGGAATTTTATATAAATTTATAATAGTAGAAATACCCTCATATTGTACATGTCAGGGGGCGGTAATTAAATGAATGTTGATTATAAATATATATATAATTGTAGTATTTTAGGTTGTATCGAGCACATATGGATATAAATAAAATTATTGAAAAGTACAATATTAAAATTGGTACGGAGGACACCAGTGCTTTATGCATAGAATTAAAAAAAATATTAGTTGAATTGCACCCTGATAAAAATGGAGGTGAATTCTTAAATGATGAAAAAAAGAGAAAATATTTGGAGATAAACGAAGCTTTGGAATATTTAGATAAAAATAGTGAAAAATCTTTAATTAATATTAATGATATTACTTCGATAGTAAAAATAGTCAATGAAATTATAAAACCACAAGCAGACGCAATATTTGAGCAACACAAGAATGAAATAAAAAAAAATATTAAGCTACAAATTAAAGTAGAAATAAAAACTAAATATTTGGGAATAAGGGTTGGTTCTACTATCTTTAGCACAATCACTGGTGGATTAGTAATTTTTCCAAGTGTTTTTAAGGAAAATCCACTTATAAGTTACTATCTTAAAAATGAATGGTTTCATATTGTACTGTTGAGCTTATTAATTACATCTTCTGTGCTTTTTGTGTTGACATGGATAATGGAGCAAAAAGATGAAAGGAAAAAAGAATGGTTGTTCTCTGAGGAAGGAAAATTAGAATTATTAGAAATGATGATAGAATATTCTCACCTTGATGAAGATGAGAAATTTATGTATTTCTCTTTTAAGGATTTCGTTAATTCAATAAATTGGCAAGGGGATCATGTTTATCTTATCGAATATTATTGGAAGAAACATAAATATCTGGATTCTGTGAGAGAGGTTTTTCGGTTGCTGGCGATTAAATTTAACTCCACTCAATTAAGTATTGGAGTTATTGAAGAGTTAGCAACTTATCATCTTGGAGATCTATTAAAGCGTAATATAATTGATGAAATAGATAAAAAGTCGTTTCATCGACATTTTAAGATTGATAAAAATTATTTCAAATAAATAATTCTCATTGATTATGTTGATGGACTTACCGGATTTAGCTAAGCAATAAGTGCTGTTTTTCCTCAAGCACAAATTCAAAAATGTGTAATTCATGAAACTCTGAATACTTGTAAATTTATTGCTTCAAAAGATATAAAGGAATTCTTAAGCGATCTAAAACTGGTTTATACTGCTCCTTGTGAAAACGCTGCTTTATCGGAATTAGAAAATCTTAGTGAAAAATGGGGAAATCAGTATTTTGCTGCTATTAGAAGATGGTGTGATAACTGGGCTGAACTTTCAACTTTATTTGATTTTCCTCAAGAGATTAGGACTATGATTTATACCACTAATGTTGTTGAAAGACTTCATCGTCAATTTAGAAAAGTTACTAAAGCTAAGACTCTTTTTCCGACTGACGAATCGTTGACTAAAGTATTATTTTTGGCTTATAGAGATATTGCTAAAAAATGGACTATACCAGTTCAAAATTGGCCCTTTGTTATTTCTCAATTTTCTGCTATTTTTAAGGATAGATTAAATAATTATATCTGACTTTTTTGCCATTTACGCAAAAATATTGACAGTCTCTTAATAATCGCTTTCTCTTTAACCACCTCTTCCATCTCTTTAATTTCATCATCTGTTAAAAAGCTAAAATGTGTACCCCTTTTTTTAGGGGAAAGTTTGCCGTTGTTTTGCTGCATAAGTGGATAAATAAATCTAATAATTTATCGGGCATGTCAACAATATTCTTTTAATTTTACTCTAACTAACTCGAAAAAACAGTTAAAAAACTGCACAAATTTGAAAAAATGATTAAAAATCGCCAGTTATTCAAAAAAACAGTTAAAAAATAGTGTTTTGGCAAAAAAATGATTACAAAACAGCATTGTATTGAAAAAAAATTAGTATAAATGGTTAATTATACTATAACACTAAATACGGTTTATATACAATTGCTAACAGGTGAAACACCATTACCAATACCGCGAAAAGAAGTTCAAATAAGGGGGGAACTTCAGTCGGACTAGATCCTCCTTCGTTACCCCTATTTATAAAAAAACAAAAAAACGAATTATGTTCATTACTGACATTTCTATTTTGCTATTACAATCACAACAAGAAAAACGTTACGTATTTTTAATCTATCATCTATATTATTATTTTATTTATTATTAATCATTTAAGTATAAAATTTTCATGCCAAACCGGGTCACTTATTCCTCATAAAAAAGACCACGTAAATTTAACATTTTAAATGATTTATCTTATAATTATAGACAAATTTTAATAATTTTTTAACATCCAGAATGTTTCATAATAATACATTTTCGTTTTGATACAAAAGCTAAAGCATATTAATATCTATATTTAGCTCATTGTGCTTTAGATCACGTTCCCCAACAAACAAGTAGAATTAATTTGCAGTATACATTAACTACTCATATATTGCCATCTTGGTAACAAAATATTTGGTAAATTAAAACAGACTATCGGGGATTTATGAAGCGTACTATACTACTTTTGATAATTATATTTTTAGTAACACAAAATAACTTTGCACAGGACGGAAGTTGGGTTCAATATACGAAAGGAACATGGGCTAATTGTATTGTTGACGACTTTACCCATATGTGGGTTGGCACAGAGTCAGGCCTGGCTCATGTGAACAAAGGAAGTAGAGAATCAACCATTTTTAATACTGCTAATTCGGGTTTGCCTGATAATGCTATTAACGGTGTAGCCGAAGATGCTTATGGGAATGTTTGGATTGCTACCGCACGTGGAGGATTAGTGAAATATGATGGTATGATATGGACAGTTTACAACTCTGCTAACACCGGAATGCCAATAGATAATATTAACTCAATAGCAATTGAAGGTGGCTACAAAATTTGGCTTGGAACAGGTTATGGATTAGTTGAGAAATATTACGATGTTTTCACCTTATATAATACTTCAAATTCCCAAATTCCAACTAATTCTATTGGCCGAGTAACTATTGATGAAAATAATACAAAATGGTTTGGTGGCGATTTTTCGTTAGTTGAATTTAAAGGAACTGAGTTTATTGAGCATTACATTTGGCCCGAATACACCCATGTAAACAAAGTATTTATTGCAAGTAATGATACAATGTGGCTTGCCACTACACAAGGTTTATTTAGAAAGACAGGACCTTATATTGTGGGACCTATTACTGCAAGTTACAATATTTACGATATTGCAGAAGATTTTGATGGGAATTTATGGTTTGGGACTGCATTTGGTCTGTTAAAATTTAATGGACTGGGTGTTACTAATTTTTATAACTCCCCCAACAATACCAGCTTAGAAGATCACATCTATGATGTTAGTTGTTTTGATGGCAATAAAATCTGGTTTTCGGGTTATTTTGAAGGGCTTTGTTTATTTGAGAATGAAGAAATTTATAGGGCTAATATTTCGATTTCACCAATAGTAGGAGATAGGGTTACATCTATTTTTCTCGATGACGACATTCAATGGTTTTGTACATTTGCAGGAGTGGTAAAACATTATGATCCGGTTTGGACTGTTTATGATACTACATCATCGCAATTACCAAGCAATGTTATTTATGATTATTTCTATGATAAAGAAAAAGATAAAAAATGGTATGCTACCGACAAAGGTTTTTCTGTTTTAAACGTTTCGTTATGGTCACATCATAATATAAACAACTTTTCACTAACCGATAATAGAATAAATTGCTTTGCTAAAGATAGCTCGGGGAATATTTGGATTGGAACTTATGCAGATGGTGCTTACAAATATGACGGACAGAACTATACCCATTATACTTTTCAAAATTCCGGTTTACCTTCTAAAATGGTAAACTCAATAAAAGTTGATAAAAACAACAATGTATGGTTTGCTACAGATGGTGGAGTTGGAAGGTATGATGGAACTAATTGGGAAGAAATTTTTGATGGTAATTGTTTGGATATGGATTTGGATTCCAACAATACTCTTTGGGTTGGTACTCTTTCTAGTGGCTTATATTCAATTAAAGATTCAATAATCGTAAACCTCTCAACTGCCGATAGTACCTTCCCTTCAAACGAAATTGCAAGTATTCGTGTTGATAAAAACAATATTAAGTGGATTGGAACTGCCAATGGACTTATAAAATACGACCACTCAACATTTACTCAATACACAATTTTTAACTCGGGTTTATCCGGTCAATATATATATGATATTGATTTAAAAGAAACAAATAACCAAATTGAAGTTTGGCTTTCAACAAGTGACGGGGCATCGGTATTTTATCCAAACAGCGTGGTTCCGGTTGAACTTACTTCTTTTTCTGCTAATAGCAATAATGGGACAGTTTCACTTAGTTGGGAAACTGCAACGGAAACAAACAATAATGGCTTTGAAATCCAAAGGATGAAAGATAATAATAAATGGGTAAATATTGGATTTATTAAAGGTAACGGTACCACAACAAATCCTCAAGATTATTCTTTTACTGATAACAACTTAACTGCCGGTTCATATACTTATCGGCTTAAACAAATTGATAATGATGGTACTTTTGAGTATTCTCATACTATATCAGTCAATGTTAACATGGCAGACTTTTCTTTTAATTTATCTCAAAATTACCCTAATCCATTTAATCCATCCACAACAATATCTTTTAGTATTCCTTCTAACGAGAAGGTTTCTCTAAAGATTTATGATGTATTAGGAAAAGAAGTTGCTACAATAATTAATGAAAATATGGAAGCCGGTAATTATAAAAAAGAATGGACTGCAGGAAGTTTTTCAAGTGGCGTATATTTTTACAAATTACAAGCAGGAAATTTTGTTGAAACTAAAAAAATGTGTTTAGTAAAATAAAATTTCATTTAATTTATTTCAAAAAGTCTCATTGTCGTTTTTTACAATGAGACTTTTTTTATATTAACACTTTATATAAATTAAACTCAGTTGCCAATGGAAACTTTTTATAATTTTAAACAATTAAATGTATACATAAACAAAACTCCTTTGTTTATTGATTTAATTTCGGTTTTCCAAAAAGATTTTGAACTTACTTTTATTTCAAAACATTGTCTGAACTGTGATTTGTTTGATTAAAATGATTATTATGATTTTGATTGACTGTTATCAAATGATTTAATTGTTTTTAAATAAATATATCTTTATTCGCAAATCTATTAATGGGGCCCACCTAACGGCGGGCGAAAACAAATATTGTTTTAATTTTCCCCGTAGGGGAAAACCGTTAATAGATAAAAATAAAACCACGCATCACCCACATCCAAAAGCACATCAGCGATGTGCAATATTTTTTTGATTATTTAAAATTAAATAATATATAATAAAATAAACCACCGTGAATAAGTGTTACAAAAAATTATTTAAGAATTAATTTTGCGGATAATAATAATTTATATAAATTAATAACAGTAAAATAATTAAAGCTTTTGCTGAATTTCAGGCGATGAATTTGCAACATTTGAAATTTACAATTGATTTTTTGGATTATACAAATCATCTCCAATTTTAAAAATGAAATGTAATGTTTAACGGGTCATCTTTAGTTTTATATAATATTTAATAAAAATTCTTTTATTTTTGAAGGTTGTTTTGGGTACTTACTGTAATCTATATATAGGTTCAACAAATCTTGCATGGAAAGATTATATCCCTGAAGTTGTCTCTTTATTCTTTGATGTTGAAGATTATTGTTCTACTTATGATGTTGAAAATAAATTTACTGAACATAAATTCATTACTACCTGTGAAAAAGCAGTAATTAGATTAGAGAAATTTGGAATTAGTGCGGATACAATGCGTTGTCTTCATTTTGAGTATTATGCCTTTAATTATAAAAACTATAAAGAAAGTTTACATTATTTCTGTTCAAATGTTTTATATGCCCAAAATGAAAGAAATACTGTGCGAGATGTTAATAGAATGGCCGACTACTTTCTGCACCGGTATTTTAAAAAGCTAGATAAAAATGAAGAATTTATGAAAGTATTGGCATACAACAAATGCCACGGAAATATAAATGATTATGAGCAAAGATTACAAGATGAGATAAATTCAACATCAATTCAGAATACCACTAATTTTGATAGGGAAGCTTATGAGAGGGATTGTTTACGTCAATTTTTACAAAATGATCCATATTTATATCATTTAAATGAGGAATTCCTTGATAAAAATGATGGAACAATAGATTTAATTAATCTCTATGATATTGGGCTTAAAATATTCGCGAGCAATAATGATATACAAATAGAATTTGAGTTTACAGGATTAATTAATACCAATAAATCACTAGATGAAAAAGCAATCGCTCGATTTTTAATGGCATTGCGCTCAACACTATATAGAAGAAATTATATTTCTGCAAATATCTTTAATCAGATATTAGATTCAAATATGGTAAATAAAAGTTTAACTTATCATGGGCAAAACGCAATTGTTAGTGCAAAGGAAAAGGGACAATTTTTGGAAAATTTAGTATCAAGCATTTTTTGTAATTCAAAGGGATTTAAAGTAAAGCAAAATGTAAATCATCGTGGTGAAGAAATCGATCTTTTAATTATTAATAGAGTTAATGATTCGTTCTGGAATTCTTTGCAGTCCCCTCTTATTTTGGCCGAATGCAAGAATCAAAAAAAAGAAAACCGAGGTAAAAGAAATTAGAGATTTTGAAGTTAAAATTTTAGAAAGGAAATCATTGTGTAAATTAGGTATTTTTATTTCAACTTCTGGTTTTACAAAAGGTAGTTATGAACACGCTCGTAGATGTGGTCGAGATGGATATAAAATATTATTAATTGATAAAAACAAATTGGATATTTATATTAAAAATAAAATTAATCTTCTGGATTGGTTGGAGGAACTTATATTTGAACAATGTTAAATAAAACATTGGTAAGTTCAGTCCAATATAAGTACCATATTCATACTGACATGTTATTGCTTTATTTATTTGAACAAGCAATATTTTTATTTAGAGGATTCATCCAATAATTTAACTTAGCAGATAAAAATATTTAAAGGTGTATTATGGGTATTAACAGAAATGAACCCTGCCCATGTGGTAGTGGAAGAAAGTTTAAGAATTGTCATTTTATCCTAGATAACGCAAATGATGATTTACGTCCAATAAAGTCTCATGAAATCTATATAGATAGCTGGAAAATTAATGCAAATCATTTTACCTCTAAGGGATATTATACTTGGTTAGCTAATAAAATAGATCAATATAATCCTAAATTGATCCTGGATATAGGTTGTGGTGAAGGTAGTGGGATTTTGGCACTTAAGAAAAAATATCCAGACGCAAAAATTATATCAATTGATGAGAATTTTAGTTGCATATCAGAAGCTAAAAAATTATTAGAAAAAGAAAAGTATAATGTGGAAGTAATTCGTAGATTAAATTTTCGAGGACTTGGTCCCTCGACTCATGAAATATTAGTAGAACCCAACAAACTAATATTTAGTTCCGACATATTACTAATTGAAGCCGACATACTTTTCGATCAAGAATTGTATGACTTTTTAAATTCATTGCAAAAGTTTGATGCAATAACAATTTGGTTGATTGGTACTCATCTCCTGCGGCATGAATGTGAAAATATTGCCGTCTTAAATATTGCTTCACCCGGAGAATACAGAATAAGAGTTCAAAATAAAACATATGAAATTGCTGATGATTTATTAAAAATAGGTGGTGTTTTGCAAGTTGCTGATAGAACAGAGGAGCCTGATAGTGAAGTAGCGAAAAAAGAATTTTTGGACTATCATAAAGAGCGAGCATCGGTAACTTCTTTGCAAGTTATTGAATTAGATTACATTATATATGATGAACCCATATCTAAATCAAAAATTAATATGGAAATCACTCTTGGTTCCTCAGGAAGAATGCCTGTGAATAAGAATAAGGCAATTACATCAATAATTGCCGTAAAGAAGTAACCCTTATGTTGAAATAATTTAGATTATTTTGCTGTATGATTTTGTTTAATAGTTGTTTTTTTGTGATGTTTACATTATTTAGTGATAGGAAAAACTTTTGTAGAAGACAAAGATACCAATGTATACATAAAATATGAAGGACATTTAAATTTTATGTATTAAGGGATTCCTTTCTTTTTAGTTGATATCTTTAGTAAATCTAATATATCCAGTTGAATAATAAAAACAGCATTAGAAATTTTAATAATTTTCAAAAAGTGATTATGAAGTTGTGGCATCAAAAAGTATAATTATTGATGAAGTTTTATTTTTCTTGATCTTAAGTCATATTTTAAATATTCTCGATCTGGATTTTTGTACAGCAACTTATTCCTTACTAAAATAAATACTTTTAACCACCTCTTCCATCTGTTTAATTTCATCATCTGTTAAAAAGCTAAAATGTGTACCCCTTTTTTTAGGGGAAAGTTTGCCGTTGTTTTGCTGCATAAGTGGATAAATAAATCTAATAATTTATCGGGCAAGTCAACAATGTTCTTTTAATATTACTCTAACTAACTCGAAAAAACAGTTAAAAAATGCCATTTATTCAAAAAAACGATTACATCTTGTGCCTATTTGTATATAATTTATTAATTGTTTAATTTTCTAATTATAACAAATTAATTATTTAGCTTACAATAATTAGAAAAATATTATGAAAACTACAAAAGCAAAAATTGTTATATTAAATGGTGCCGGGGCAGGAGATAACTATTTAGATGTACCGTTTAGTTTACTTCAGGAAGCTGTTAAACAGGATTATGCGGATTCGGAAGTTGTTACTTATAACCTTAGGGATTACAAACTTGCCCATTGTTCGGGCTGTTTTGGGTGCTGGGTTAAAACACCCGGCAAGTGTTCTTCCACCGATGAAGGGACTGAAATAATTAAAAAAGTAATACAAAGTGATGTTACAATTTTATTTACTCCGGTTACTTTTGGCGGTTATTCATCAACTGTTAAAATAATTATTGAAAGATTTATTGCTTTAATTTTGCCGTTTTTTAAGAAGTATGAAAATGAAATGCATCACGAACCGCGTTATAAAAAGTATCCGCGTTTAATAAGTATTGGTGTTCAAAAGAGGTATGAAAGCACCGAAGCCGGTATATTTAAAACATTGGCAGGACGTAATGCCATAAATTTTAATGTGCCGTCATACGCTGCTGAAGTAATAAGTACTGAAGAAAATAACCAAACAATAACAACAAAAATTAAGGATGTTTTTACCCGAATAGATTCTTTTCCTTTAATGGAAGAAACAATGAAATATTTTCCTACAGTTAGACCGGATGACATTAAAAACAATACAAAGGATTCAAAAAAGGTTCTTCTAATTGTAGGAAGTCCCCGTGTAATACGCCGTTCGTCCTCAAGTATATTTGGAGAATATTTACTTCAAAAGATGAAATTGTACGGTTGTGTTACGGAAACCTATACGTTAAAACGAAACATAGATAGGGAAACCGGACAGTCCGATTTATGTGCCGCTGTGGATAGGAATGACATCATAATATTCGCTTTTCCTTTATATGCCGATGCATTACCTTATATGGCAACCAAAGCACTTGAAATAATTGCCGGACATAAAAATAGTATGCATGAGAAAAAAGCACAGGTATTTTATACAATAGTTAATTGTGGTTTTCCTGAGTATCAGCAGAATGCTTTAGCACTGGCAATTTGTTACAATTTTGCATATAACAGCGGCTTAATATGGGCCGGCGGGCTTTCTATTGGGGCCGGAGAGGCATTTGGAATTGGAACTCCACTTAATGATCCAAAACGGAAAGGATTGCCTGTAAACCTGTTAATTGAAGCCCTAAACGAAATTGCAAAAGATTTGGCAGAAGGGCGTGTTGTTTCTGAAAGCGCACAGGAAATAATGACAAAAATTCCAATACCCGGATTGTCGTTTGGTTTATGGCAATGGATGTATAAAAAGTTTGGAACACACGGGTGGATGCAGCAATCCAAGGAAAACGGAGTTAAAAAAGAACAGCTTTATGCCAAACCTTATGCTGATTGAACAGCCTGTTTAAGCTATAAGATTACAGTGCCGGAGCAGGTTTGATGAACTTATATTGTTATTCTATGTGCCTGCTCCTAAATTGGAATGGACATCCTCAATAGCAGGGGAAGTACATGTAAACTGTTTTTATAAAATAAATCCACAACATTCAGCACTAATAAAAAATACAAAGTACTGCTATTAATTACCATCTTGCAAAAAAATGCTTCGTTATTGTCATCAATTTCATTCTTAAAAATTACAAAAAACAAAAAATGAAAACTCATGAACATTTGTTTTGTTATAGCTTTATTTATTATTATTAAATTATATTTAACTTTATTAAATATAATAAGTTAAGGTACTTCTTATTAAATGTTTAGAGCTATTTCTTTTTAAGGTTATCAATTTAGTGGCATTGGCTAATTGATATGGATCACGTGTTTTTAATTATTATTAATAAACAAAAATTACCCACTAAAACCGGATAAAAAAATTGTTAAAATGTGGGAGCATTTGTTGCCGTAAAGTTTATTAACAATTGGGATCAAGTATTTCCAATTGTAAACGGATAAATGCTTTAACATGCTCCCAAACAATTGTTGTATTTAAATCTATTAAAGATGCTCCGTAATTTCAAAAATTATAAAAAGTTTAGTGTCACAAATATTAAAATTTTTTTTTGTTTTTCCGATGTTTTGCAATTTATAGCCGCATCTAGATTCTACATATATTTATTTAAGAGACTAAAAATCAAAACTCATAATGACGGGTTGTTCCATCATTGAGTTATATATTTCAACCGGAGCAAGATTTCCAACCCCGTATTCGGCTGTTTTTTTGTATCTTTTTAACACAAAAGGTATTCCGTTTGAGAAGAAAAGATCGGGTCCATCCGTTATTTGAAAATGCAAATGAGGTGCTGTAGAGTTACCGGAATTTCCCAATAACGCAATAGGATCTCCCTCATTTATGATATCTCCTTCGTGCACCATAAACGTATTGGGGGCACAATGACAGAAAAAAGCATATACTCCTTCGCCCATTTTTAGTATTAAATAGTTGCCTGCAAGTTCGTCAAGACTGTTCATTTGAGCATCCTGAGCATCACCATGATTTTCCGGTCTGCCGTCTTTTATTGATATTACCGTACCGCCTGCTACTGCATAAAGGGTATCGTGGTAGTTAAAATACGAGCTGTTTACTTTGGGATCACCGGAGTATATATCATCCAAAGATTCATTTAATCTTAAATTATCGAATGCAAATCTTTCACTTCTGGATATTTTTCCGTCAACAAAAAACAATGTGTAAAAATGATAAGCCATTGTTGATTGATTAATAAAAACCCAGTTTTTACCTTTTACCGGAGACGATATAATTAGTGGAGTTTCATTAAACCGAGGCGTAAAAACAGCTCCGTCAAGTATTATTTCTTTACTGTTTAGTGGTTTTTTGAATACAAATCGGTGGCTTATTTTATAAGGTTTTATATTACCTAATGGAATAATAAGTTGTATTGACATATAATAACTTGTAATATTGTCCACAGTAACTCCGGGTATTGGATCAAGGGGAGCTTTGTAAATGTAAGGCAATTCAGTTTCCCCAATTTCCATCAATAAAGTTTGTGAATCATAATCAAATATTTGTATTCGTTTTAACTCTAAATTTTCTTTCCCAAACTCCCACATTTTTATTGTGTAAGGAATTCTGATGTACTTATCTGTTTGATACGGAATATCATTAATTACAATTTCAAATTTCCCGTCTGATGTGTAATTTGATTCAACAGAATTATCTTTACTGCATGAACTAATTAAAAACTGTGCAAATAATAAAATTAAAACAAATAATCTTTTCATTTTTCCCCCTAAAAAGATAATTTAATTCTCAAAATAAAAATAAAGATTTTAGTCAGTTCAAAAAATAGACTAAAGTTAAAATATTTATTAGTGAAATTTATTATTAGAATATTCATTTTACAAGACAAATTGTTGTTTGAAGGGATGATGGTGATTGGTATCACATAAAGAGTACTATGTAAAATACTGTTACTGTATAGAGTATCTATAATATAGTGAAAGACTTTTTGTGATTACTGATTATTAACATGGAGCTTCGCCGAAGCTCGGGGGGAGGTGTCTTTGACCGTGGTTACAGACATGGAATTCCTCTGGAATTCTTAATGCAAAACATTGTCTGAACCTTGATTAGCCTGATTTAAGGATTACCATGATTTTGTTTATATACATATTGAAGCCAATTATATAAAAACTACGGAGCAGTTTAATGGCTGTAACAAGCAAAAACCCCCAACAAACCGTACTCTGGAAGAGTACAATGTAATATGCTATAATAGACATGGAGCTTTTCCAAAGTTCGGGGATTTGTCTCTTTTGTGTGGTTATAGACATGGAATTCCTCTGGAATTCATAATGAGTGAAACGACCTTCATTTAAACTATAAGTGTAATATCTCATTTAAAAGAAAACCCGCCGGGTGCGGGTTCAAAAACTATCATTTTCCAAAAGCTCTAAGGAATTTTTTAACTCTATCGGGGTCAATTGGGTTTTGCCAGTTACCGCCAGACTTAAAATACGAACCAATAATAAAAGCGTCGCAATGATCTTTATAATCGCAAATGTTGTTTGCTGTAATACCCGAACCTGCCAAAACCGGAATATTAACACCTTCCTGTACTTCTTGGATTTCGGCCAATGAGGGTTCATGTCCAGTACTGCTACCGGTTATTATAACTCCGTCACTCATAAAAAATTCAGCGGCTTTTGCGGTTTCTACAATATCCGTATCTGCAGTTATGGAGTGTGAACTGTGTTTCTTTTTTATATCAGTAAAAATCAAAATATTTTCGGCACCAATTTGTTTTCTGTATCTAAGTAATTCGCCGGCATCGCTGTTAAATGTGCCTTCATCGGCAACATGAGCAAATACAAAACCTTCAGCTCGGATAAAGTCACCGCCAGCTGCCTGTGCTGCGGCCAAAGCTTGTTTATTAGCTCCGGCAAGTATTTGTATGCCTAAAGGCAAACCAAATTCTTTTTTTATCTCGTACATAATAATACTCATATTTGAGATAATTTCGGGACCTACAATTCTATTTAAATAAGGAGTATCGTGCATGTTTTCAATCATTAAAACATTAATGCCAAGATTTGCGTAAGTTGCTGCTTCTTCTTTGGCTTTTTCAATTATTGATTTAATACTGCCTTTATATTTGGGTGTAGCGGGTAAGGCTTCAACATGTATCATTCCAATGATGGGTTTATTTAAATTAAAAAGGTTCATTTGGTTTATTTCCTAAATTGTCAATAATTTTTTTTGTTTGGCTATTTAAAAATAAATTTAATAATAATTTAAGTTAGTTGCAATTATTTATAATTTTCGATGTTTTTATTAATTCAATAACTTTTAATTATTATAGTAATAAAATCAACATAAAGAGAAGTCAATTAAATGCTAAAATCCACTCCTTAAGCACGTTTATAACTTGGATTGATTTTTGCTATAATTAAGTAAGCATTATATTTAATTGAATTAAATTACAATAAGAGAAAAACATTCCATGATTAGAAAGAATACGACAAAATTTTTATTTATAATTTTAATATTAATTATTTCAATCAACACCGCTTTTGCGGAAGGTTTTTTAAAGAGATCGGGTAAAAACATTGTTGACGGAAATGGTAACTCTGTATTGCTGCGTGGTATAGGATTAGGTGGCTGGCTTGTTCCGGAAGGATACATGTTACAGACATCATCCTTTGCCAATGCTGCATGGCAATTTCGCCAAAAAATTGAAGATTTAATTGGAACACAAAAAACAGACGAATTTTTTAATTTGTACCGTAAAAATTTTGTAACCCGTAAGGATGTTCAAAAACTAAAGGAATGGGGTTTTAACTCTATTCGTTTGCCAATGCATTTTAACTTATTAACTCCTCAGGATCAGCCTTTCAGTTATTCGGAAGAAGGCTTTGCAACTATTGACAGTTTATTGCAATGGTGTAAAGAAAGTCAAATTTATTTGATTTTAGATTTGCATGCTGCACCTGGCGGACAAAGCAAAGATAATATTGCAGATTATAATCCTGCTTATTTACCATTGTGGGAAGATGATATTGCAAAATTGCGCACTATCTATTTATGGAAAACCCTTGCGGCACGTTATGCAAATGAAGAGTGGATTGGTGGTTACGATTTGATAAACGAAACTGCTTACAATTTTGGTACAGTTGGCAATCAGCCGTTGCGCGATTTGTTTATAACCATTACAAACGAAATTCGTTTGGTTGACCAAAATCATATTTTGTTTATTGAAGGTAACTGGTATGCAACCGATTTTGGTTTATTAAGTCCGGCATGGGATAATAACATGGCTTACAGTTTTCATAAATATTGGAATAGTACCGATTTTAACACAATTGGATATTTAAATACCCTGCGTAACGAAACTAACTGTCCGTTGTGGATGGGGGAATCGGGTGAAAATTCCAACCAATGGTTTACTGACTGTATTAAGATGCTTGAAACAACTAACATCGGCTGGTCGTGGTGGACAATTAAAAAAGTGGAAGGCAATAACAGTTTGATGTATGTTAATAAACCGGCTGAATACGATTATCTTTTAAGATACTGGAGCGGAACAGCTTCAAAACCTACTGTTGATTATACCGTAAACGCATTAAATAAATTTGCCGAAGCCTTAAAAATTGAAAATTGCACAATGAACAATGGTGTAATTGATGCTATGTTCAGACAAGTTGGTACAACTTCTACTTTGCCTTTTGGATTAAATACAATTCCTGGTACTTTATATGCTTCAAATTACGATTACGGTCAAAACGGTTTTGCTTATAAAGATAACGACTACCAGAATATTGCTAATAGCGCAGTATGGAACAGCGGTTATCAGTACCGCAATGACGGTGTTGATATTGAAAAATGCACAGATGCTTCATCAAACGGATATGATGTAGGCTGGATTAATACAGGTGAATATTTAACATATACAATAAATGTTGCTGCCACAGGAATTTATAAACTTACATTTAGAGTTGCCGCAAATGCCGGTACAGGTAAAATATTAATGCGTTTAGACGGTCAAAATTTAGGGGCATTTATCGATATTCCCGCAACCGGAGGGTGGACAAGCTGGAGTAATGTTGTTGTTCAAAATATTCCAATTCCGGTTGGCGCGCATACTTTAGTATTAAATTTTTATAATGGCGGATTTAATTTAAGCAATGTTAAGTTTGAACTAATTTCAGTGGGTGTTGATGATGGTTCACCAAAACCCGAAAAATTTGAATTAACACAAAATTATCCAAATCCGTTTAATCCCGAAACTGTAATTAATTATTCAATTCCCGAACAAAGTTTTGTAACGTTAAAAGTTTATGATATTTTGGGAAAAGAAATTATTACATTGGTCAATCAGGAAAAACAAGCGGGTGCTTATAGCATTGGTTTTAATACATCATCTGTTCCCGGCGGGTTATCAAGTGGAATTTATTTTTATTCTATAAAAGCAGGGAATTATTATTCTGTTAAAAAAATGACTGTAGTAAAATAGTGCTAAGTGTTAAAGGTTGAAGTTTAAGTGAAAGGATTAAGCAATATTTTATTCAAAATTCTTAATCAGAAATAATGTAAATAATTATATATTTTGAAATATGAACCGTAGTTGAAAAAAAATTCAGCTGCGGTTTTTTTGTTTAAACACATCAAATATTTCTTTTTAAACCAAATATTAAATTAATCTGTCTAACAATTGTCTTTGGTTCAAATATTGAGTAATTATTCAATATTAAGAACTCTTGATTTGTTTGTGTGTTGTTTTAAATAGTTAATCAGGTATTTATAAATGATTTATATGAATATAATTTTGATTTGATAAAATATTTGAAAGTAGTACAAAAATTTTTATGCCTGATTAACTATTTATTTTAATACGATTTATACGTTACCATAATTAAATAAAAATTACTCATTTTTTGTTTTTTAACAATCGTAAAACCTAAATTGTAAAACAGATACTTTTAACTTATTTATAATAAAATATTTGAAATTAGTGTAATAAAAATAAAAAATTAGCTGATAGGTTAGTGTGAATTGCTATTAATAAGAGTGTAAACTAAATTTATTAAATTAAGGAATTTATTATCAATTTTAATTAAATTAATTATTGCAGTGGTTAAATAAAACATGAAAACATACAAAGCTAAACGGGCGTTATTTGTTTTTCTTCTTTTTATATTAGGTTTAGTTATAATTATAGGCAGCGGTATTAAATTTCCTAATTCGTTAAGTACATTTAGCGAAACATTTCCAAGCGAAAAATGGATTATATTTAGAGGAACGGATGGTCAATTAACCAGCAGCTTAATTAACTACAAAACAGGATTAACCACTAATTTTAGTGTTACGCAATTTCAACGCGGCGAGTCGATGGTGTTTAGTTTATCTCCTAAGTTGTTAATTAATACAAAAATCCTTTCCGGTGATACAATTGGTTATTTTAGTTCAAGTTATGTAGATGAAAAAATAGCTGAAATTATGGGTAATTATAATGTTGCCAAAGCTGAATATATTGCAAATAAAGCTGGTGAAAAAAAGCCGATTGTTGAAGAATATATTAAGCGTATTGAACTTGCTAATATATTGTATGAACAGGAAAAAAATATATGTTCAAGGAAAGAACAATTGTATCAAAAAGGATTTTCTTCATTGGAAGATTATCAAACTGAACTTGCAAAACTTAAACAACTTGAAACAGAAATTGAAATAAATAAAAATGTTTTGGCAAGTAAAAGTACTGGAGTAAAACCGGAGTCGCTTGATCTTTTAGAAGCTCAAATTGAATCGTACCAAACAAATTTAAACGTGTTAAAAAAAAGAGCAGATAATTTTGTGATTAAATCACCAATTTGCGGCGTAATTAATAGAGTTTTTTCACAGGATACAATTTTATCAATTATAAATATGGAAAAGGTAATTATTAATTTTCCGTTAAAAATTGCTAATGCAAGTGAAATAAAAGAGGGTGAAATTGTAAACATTAAATTAAAAAATATTGATAATATTATTAAAGGAAAAGTATTATCAATATCAAAAGAAGTTAAAATGCTGCATTACGAGCAGGTTTTATATGCTGCTGTATTGGTTGATAATTCTAATGGTTTAATACTTTCGGGAATGGTTAGCGAGGGAGCAATAATTCTAAAACCTGCTAATGCTCTTCAAATATGCAAAAGTTTCTTTTTTAATTAAGGCTTTAAAATGGAAGCTCGTTTAGAATATAAATATTTGGTGAATAACGAACAATTGGAAAGTTTGCGATATGATATGCTGCCGTATTTGGATTATGATCCTTTTGCAGCAAAAATGGAAAACAAAGAGTACGTTTGCAGAAGTATATATTTGGATACTCGCAAATATAAATGTTATTACGAAAAATTAGATGGCAGAGAAATCCGCAATAAATATAGAATTAGAGGATATAATAATTTTAATAATAATTCGGAAATTTTTCTTGAAATAAAACGAAAAAATGAAAATTTTATATCAAAAGATAGAGGTTTGATTTATTATAAAAATCTTAATAACCTGCTTGAAAATCAAAATGTTATTTCCAATTTAACTGTAAACGATAAACAAAGAGATTCCATAGAAAGTATTAAAAAATTTATGATTAATTACACTTGTTTAAATCTTTTACCACTATTGTTAATTGTGTACAATAGAGAAGCCTTTCAGTGCAAATTTAAAAGTGCCTTGCGCATAACTTTTGATAAGCATTTACGAAGTTCAATAGTAAATTCGTTTGATGATTTATATTACGACGATAATTTGGAATATTCGTTGCAGAATTTTTTTGTGTTGGAAGTTAAATTTTATATGGTAATACCCGATTGGATGTCACGTATTATTAGAAAATATAATTTACAACGGTCTTCGGTTTCCAAATATGCAATCTGTTTTGATCAACACAAACGAAAATTCCAAATATAAACTTATGATTCTGATATGATTGAAAACCTATATTCATTTAATGTTTTTGCGCCAACAGTTTCGGAAATTGTTGTAAATTTACTTTTAAGTTTAGCTTGTAGTTTTTTTATAACTATAATTTATCGATTTAGTTATAAGGGGCCGGGATTTAGCGACAGTTTTGTAAACTCAATAATATTTCTTTCATTAATTACAACATTAGTAATTATGGTTATTGGTAACAATTTAGCCCGCGCTTTTGGACTTGTTGGCGCAATGTCAATAATAAGATTTAGAACGGCAATTAAGGATACTTTGGATATTGTTTACATATTTTTTGGTCTGGCTGTTGGTATGGCCGTTGGTGTAGGTTACCATAAACTTGCCATTATTGGCAGCTTAATGATCGGTATTATTTTATTTCTGTTTTCAAAAACTAATTTACTTACTCTTAGGCACGACCAATATTTACTTCAATTTAACTCTGTTATTAATGATAAGGAAAACGAGAAGTTTTTAGATGTGTTTAATATTTATTGCTCAAGGTTTGAACTTATAAACATTAAAACAAAAATTCAAAATAATGAAGCTGAATATTCATATTATGTTTCGTTCAGGAGAAATATATCCGCAAATAAATTTGTTGCCGAATTAAGTGTTTCGGGTATAAAAAATATTAATTTATTTTTTGACGAAGAGCATATCTGAAATTAATAAAAATTAATTTAGGGGAATTTAAAAAATGAGAGAATTATTTATTATTATTGTATATGTTTTATGTTTTATTGGCTGTAATAATAATAATGAAAATGAATCAACTGAAGAAGATGAATTAATCTTAATAAATGAATATAATCTATCCTTTGGGGAACCTTCCGGAATTGCAATAAATGGTGCCAACGGTGAGTTATGGATTATAAGCGGTGAAACACAAAAGATATACAAAGTTAATTCCTCAGGTGTTATTCAAAAAACTTTAAATTATACGGGGGAAGATTTAGAAGGAATAGTATATGATGTTTCTGATTCTACTCTTTGGATTACGGAAGAACGTGCTCGTGTTCTAGTTCATTTGGATTTAAATGGTAATATTATAAATAAGGATACTATTGAGTATCCCGGTGAATCAAATCATGGACTTGAAGGCGTTTGTTTTGATGATAGTTCAAATATGTATGTTATAAACGAACAGCTTCCTGCTTCAATTCTTCAGTTAAATTCTGATAAAACAATCAAAACCGAATATGGTATTTCGTTTGCCGTGGATTTATCGGACATTACATATTCAAAAAAACATGGTTGTTTTTTATTATTAAGCGATGAAGACAAATCGTTATATTATTGGAGTAAAACCTCAAGTAAATTAAAGCAATACGATTTGCTTGTTGATAAATATGAAGGGATTGCGCTTGATGAAACAAATAATAAAATGTATTTGGTAAATGACGAGCTAAATATTCTTAGTGTATATAGTTTTGAATAAAAAGGCAGCGTAAAAATATGCTGCCTATGTAAAATATAATATTATAGTTATATTTTGTTTTAACCTTGTACAGGTCTTCCGGCCGAAACGGTTTTACTTCTTTCAATTGATTGTAAAGCTAAATAGTTATCACCAAATTTACTTAAGTTATCTAATTCAACATCGTACTGGTCAAAATGGCGTTCTTCTTCTTCAACTAATAATTCAAACAGTTTTTTGGAAACCGAATCGGCATTTTGTGCACATTCGTTAGCCCATTTGTTATAGTCATTAGCACTTTGAGTTTCCATTGCAGCTGCCATTTCAAGCATTTCTTTAACATCGTGAATTTTTTTAACATCTTCAGCTGCTTTCATTTCAACTTCGCCTTTTAAAAACAATACTCTTTCAGCCAATTTTTCAACATGCATCATTTCTTGAATTGCTGTAACACGGAATAAATTTGATAATAAATCGTATCCCTTATCATCGCATAAAAAATGGAAATACATATACTGGTGAACTGCGGAAAGTTCATCCGCTACAGCTTTGTTTAATAATTCAATACTTTTTTCTTTCATAATTAATCTCCGTTTATTGTGTTTAAATTATTTAAATATCTCTTTTTTTTAATTAAAATGCCCAATTATATTAAGTTTTATATCCTCAATGGAAAAATTTGGAATTTTGTTATTAGCAAAATATTCTTCCAAAAGTTTATTCAAATTATCATCGTAAAAGTCTTCAATCCTTTGAGTTTGGGCACAATACAAATGGTGATGTTTATCTAAAACAGCATCATAACGCATAATATCTTTTTCGGTTTTAACTTTTTTTATCAGTTTTTTTTCAACAAAAGTATCTAGTATATTATAAATTGTTCCAATTGCAATATTAGGATGAGTATTTTTTACGTACTCAATAACATTTTCGGCTGTTGGATGATTTTTTAATTCCATCACTGCATCTAAAATTGCTATTCGCTGTGGTGTAACTTTTAATCCGCATTTTGTAATTAATTCCGAAAAAATTTCATTTTGCATAATAAAAAATCCCAAATAAGAATAATTCTTAGTTAATAATAAATCAAGATAAACAAAAAAAATACAAATGTCAAATTAATTAATTGTTGGGTTTTAGAATGAAGGCGATAAAAAAAACCGCCTTGTGCCGGCGGTTTGAGTTTATTCAAGACTAAAAAATGTAATAATTAAAACCTAAGTGGGTTGAAAATTCCTCAATTTTTTGGGCAGGGTATACAAATGAATCATATTCCGTAAAATTATCATCAAATTGTGTTTTATTATATGCAAATGAAAGATATACATTTAAGGAGTTTAATATTGAGTATGAAGTTCGAGCTTCAAAAGTATAGTTTTCCATTGGTATTTCGTCTTTAGGTGAAATACTGGAATATTCCGCGCTTAGGGATGAAGACCACAAATATGTATGATCAACCAAAAATTGCAAACGGGCAGTAAATTTTGGTGCCCTAAAATATTGATCTTTCATATTTTTTACGTACAAAACGCTGGCAAGAAATTGTTTGTTAAAATCAATTGGTAAAGCGTAATTGATAGAGGCGAACACATCTGTGGCGTTGTTATAATCGGCAATCCTGTTTTTGTCAAAAAAGGAGAAGGAAGCTCCACATTTAAATTCATAACCGGTTTGACGTTGGCTGGTTTTATAAACAGAAGAATTAATAATTTGATCAATTTTAGAAGTTTGATCCGGTTTTTTTGTAATTGAAGCAATATCCTTAAAAAATTCGATTTCAGCATTATCTTTAAATTTCATATCATAGTAACTATTATCATATTTTTCAATAATTTCAGCAAGTTGCATTAAATCTTCATCAGTTAGATTTGCGTCCAATTCGTCATTAATAATTGTTGCTTGTACAACTGATTTAACATTAATAATACGGCCATATCCAATTCCAAGAGGTATTGATTCAAAGTTGTTGTTTCTATCATCTCTAAAATAATACAAAAGTTCAAACATGGGATCAACAAAAGCAAAAAATCCTTTTTCATCCGTTAAATAATAATTGTTTTTACTAACAATACTAAATCCACCCATCGTTTGTTCATTTATTGTTTCAGAAGTCCCAAAACCGTTTGGATATTGATTTTTATTGTAATTATATAAAACTAAACCCATTACGGATAATTGATGAGTTGATTGTTTTGATTGTGAAAAATATCTTCCCGATAAACTAAAAAAGGAGTGTATAGTTGTAGAACTTGAACCTTCATCAAGATTATTTGATTTATTGAATGAAAAGAGATCCTGACCGGTTGCATATAAATCATAGGTTGAATAAGTCCTTATACCGTATGTATCAAATAAAGATGTACTCTGTGCATATGACAGTACCGGAATAATTATAAATAATAAATAAATTAATTTTTTGTTCATTTTTTTACTCCATTTGTTTAGTTTGCCAAAAGAATTTATAAAAACCCAAAAGGCATCTTATTAAGAGGTTATATTTTTTACCTCATTTATATTGTATATTAAAAAAATAAATAAATACAGTATTAAAACCAAATAAAAAGTTTCTTAAACACAAATTTATGTCTTAAAAAAATAAAAATATTACTATATTGGGCTTTAATTAATTACAAATGGATATAATATTAAGTATAAGTATGTATTCTTTATTTTCGTTTTATTAATTAATTATTACAATAAATTAAATAAATTTTAGCAGGGGAAAATATGGATGAATTTATTAAAGGATTGCCAAAAGCTGAACTACATTTACATATAGAAGGTACTTTTGAACCTGAATTGATGTTTAAAATTGCAGAACGTAATAATATTAAAACTAAATATTCATCAGTAGAACAATTAAAAGAGGCATATAATTTTAATAATCTACAGGAATTTTTAAACATTTATTATGAAGGTGCAAATGTATTAATTAATGAAGCCGATTATTACGATTTAACATTTGCTTATTTAAAAAAAGCAGCTTCTGAAAATGTATTGCATTGTGAGATATTTTTTGATCCTCAAACCCATACCGGAAGGGGAGTTAGTTTTGAAACAATTATTAATGGTATTAGCAATGCCACAAAAGATGCTGAAAGTGAATTTGGAATAACAACTAAATTAATAATGTGTTTTTTACGGGATGATAATGAAGATTTTGCTTTTGCAACTTTACACCAGGCATTAAAATTTAAGGATAAAATTGTTGGGGTAGGATTAGATTCGGCCGAAGTGGGAAATCCTCCAGAAAAATTTGCAAAAGTTTTTGAAAGTGCAATTGAGGAAGGATTTTTAACCGTTGCTCATGCGGGAGAAGAAGGACCTGCCGAGTATGTATGGAGTGCCTTAAATAATCTAAAAGTTTCGCGCATTGACCATGGAAACCGTTCAATGGAAGACGAAAATTTATTAAAAGTATTGTCGGATAGGAAAATGCCGCTTACGGTATGTCCGCTTTCAAATTTAAAACTACAAGTTGTAAACGACTTAAAAAAACATCCGTTAAAAGAGATGATTAATAAAGGTTTGTTTGTTACAATTAATTCCGATGACCCTGCTTATTTTGGCGGTTATATTAACGATAATTATTCCGCAATGGCTCAAGCATTAAATTTATCTAAAGAAGATCTTTGTATGTTGGCAAAAAACTCGTTTAATGCAAGTTTTTTAAGTGTTGAAGAAAAAGAAAAAATGATTCAAAAAGTTGACGAGTATTATAATACAACTGTTAATTAAATTTTTGAAGTAAATGCGGAGAGAAACTATACTCTCCGCTTAAATAATTGTAATTCGTTAATTTATTATCTTAATACTTTTAGTTATCTTTTACCTCTCATTCTTCTATTTACTTAAATTCAAAATCGCAAAACTAAAATTCCGAATCGCTTATTGTAAATTGATATAAATAATCAGTTCAAATGATAATGTAAACCCGTTTCGGTTTAACCAATCATTTAATATGAAAGTATTTTTGGAATAAATTACATTACATTTATTTTATAGTGAATATATTTAACAAAAAAATAGTCTAAGAAACATAAAAAACCTCGGGACTACTAAAATAATTAATAGTAATATTATTATTAACGCCATGTTTTATATTACAATTAAAGTTTTATTAGATAATTACGATTATATGAAGTGTGTTTAAACAAAATGTGGTAATAACTATAATAATTAATTATCTGATGTCGTATTTATTAATTTTATTAGGTTTAATAATATTAGTATAAATTAAAATTAGTTGGGAGGTCTAAATATAACTATTAATAATAATTAAAATAATTGTCAGTATTTTTTTGAAGAATGATGGTAGATAATTAATTTATCAATTTAACATAATGCATAAAATTTATAAACCTGCCATAATTGATTTATGTAGAAACTAAATTATTTTTTATGATAAGAAATCAGGAGGTTTTACGATAGACGCTGATATTCGAAAAAAAAATTGTGATTGTAGTATAGTTAAGTACGTAATAATCCAGGCAATTCTTTTTGTATTATTATATGGCGGTAGTCTAGCTCAAGAAAAAAATGAAGGCGACTCGATTTTAGATAGAAGTCAATTTACCGGAGATTGGTTCGGTTTACGAAATAGACTTAGCGATTATGGTTTTGAATTCGAATTTGTGTATAAAGGGGAATTATTTACTAATTTATCCGGCAATATAAAAAAGGGAACAACGACCTTAGATAATATTGATTTAATATTAAACTCTGATTTGGGTAAAAGTATTGGTCTTAATAATACTAACATATTTGTTCAGTTTTTGGGCAATAGCGGTGGGGCACCAAATGATTTTGTAGGCACAATTCAAGGAATAAGCAATATTGAAGCTTATTCAACTTGGAAGTTATATCAATTGTTTATCGAAAAAAGACTTTTTGACGATAAGTTTTCGGTTTTAACGGGTTTATATGATCTCAATTCCGAATTTGATGTAGATGATAATTCGGGTTTATTTATCAATCCTTCATTCGGGATTGGCCCTGATTTTTCACAAAGCGGCATCAACGGTCCTTCCATCTTTCCTACTACTTCTTTAGCTGTAAGATTAAAATATGAAAATGAAAATATTTTTGCAAAAATTGCTGTTTTTGATGGTGTGTCCGGTGATCCTGACAAACCTGAGGGGACACAAATTAAATTGGCAAAAGATGATGGATTATTAATTGTCGGCGAAGTTGGTTATGAAGAACTTCCTGATGATTTAATGAATCTAAAAATTTCATTAGGCGGCTGGACTTATACTAAAAATTGTGAAACAACGGAATTATCAGTTGACTATCTACCTAAAGGGTTGTTTGAAAAAAATTATGGCTTTTATTTAATTTTGCAAAAATTATTAAATAGTGAATTAAATACTTTTGGCTTTTTAAGATTTGGTTACGCAAATAAAAAAATAAATCCGATCGATTTTTCTTTAGAAAGTGGAATTAAACTGGATGGTATGTTTACTGAACAGAGTGAATTTGGATTAGCGGTTGCAATAGTGCATTTATCTGCGGATTATATGAAAAATATGGAGGTTTTAGAAAATCTTAAATTAAAAAAATATGAGATGATTTTAGAGTTATCTTATTCATTTAATTTAACAAACTGGATAAAAATTCAACCCGATTTTCAATATATAATTAATCCAACATATTCCTATTCAACAAAAAATACATTGGTATTTTTTACAAGGATGGAATTAATTCTTTAAATTTAGGAGAGGTAAAAATGTACTGGTTTAACAACTTAAAAATTGGTCAAAAGTTAATAGTTGGTTTTTTATCGTTAACAGCAATGTTTGTTTTATTAAATATTTTCTTTTATACTAAAATGAATAAGCTAACAGAGCTGCAAGATGCTGGAGCTAAAAGAGCTGCTGATGCTCTTAATATCTCAAAGATTGGAAAAGGAGTTGAGGAAATATATTCGCACATTGCTGATGGAATTATAAACAAAAATGTTGACCAAACTAAACAATTATTGAACAACGATAAAAATGAAAAAGAAAAAAACTTGCAGTTAATTAATACTATAGTTGATACTGATGAAGAAAAAAAAGTGGCAAGTGAAATCCAACAAGATTATAATCAATATCTAAACATGTTTGAAAATGAGATTATTCCGCTTATTAATGATAATTCCCCGGAAGCAATGAATAAATTATCAAGTATTGATGCACAGATTGATCAAATAAGATCAAAATTTCATGAAAATTTGGAAATAGTTAGTGTCTCAATTGAAAAAGAATCGGAGGAAGCAGATGTTTATTTTGACGAGACTATTAAGTCAACAATTACATTAATGATTATATTAATTGTATTGTGTACATTTATTGCAGTTTTGTTTGCTAATTATATAGCAAAGATTATTCGTGTACCAATTACTAAAACCGTTGCGGTACTCGAAGAAATGAGTAAAGGACATCTTGAAAACAGATTAAATATACAAACACACGATGAAATTGGATTAATGGCTCAAACTATGGACCATTTTTCCGAAAAACTATACAATTTTATTAATGCAATGCATTCGGTTTCAAAGGGGGATTTATCAATTCATATCCCTCCTTATGATTCAAAAGATATTCTCGCTCCGGGACTAAATACAATTGTTAAAACTCTTCAAAACCTTCAATCCGAAATAAATAATGTTACTAAAAACGCTTTAGAAGGACATTTGAATGTTAGAGGAAATGCTTTATTATTTGAAGGCGGGTATAAAGAAATAGTTTATGGATTTAATAATACATTAGCGGCAATAGTTAACCCAATTCAAGAAACTCAAAAAGTTTTAACTATTCTTGCAACAGGAGATTTAACAGCAAAAATTGAACAAGATTTTAAAGGCGATTTTGATTTATTAAAAAAAGATGTTAATAATTTATGTGCTTCATTAAATCAGGTAATTACTGATGTTAACGAAGCTGTTCAATCAACGGCTAGTGCAAGCAGTGAAATATCTGCTAGTGCGGAACAAATGGCTACAGGATCTGAGGAACAGAGTTCCCAAGTTACGGAAGTTGCTTCCGCTGTTGAAGAAATGACCTCGACAATTATTGAAAATACAAAAAATATTTCCAGGGCCGCAGAAAAAGCCAAAGATGCCGGAGAAATAGCAAAAGCTGGTGGAAAAATTGTAAATAACACAGTTATAGGAATGAATAAAATATCGGAAGTTGTGTTAAATGCCGGGAATACTGTTGATAAATTAGGGAAAAGCAGCGAACAGATTGGACAAATCATTCAAGTTATTAATGATATTGCAGATCAAACAAATCTTCTTGCCTTAAATGCCGCAATTGAAGCTGCCCGTGCGGGTGAACAAGGAAGAGGTTTTGCGGTTGTTGCCGATGAAGTTAGAAAATTAGCTGAAAGGACAACAAAAGCTACTAAAGAAATAGGAGTAATGATTAAACAAATTCAGATTGATACCCGTGGAGCTGTTCAATCAATGGATCAGGGGAAAATAGAAGTTGAAAACGGTACTAAACTGGCAAATCAGGCAGGAGAATCTTTGGATTTAATAATTAGCGCGTCAGTTGAATTATTTGATATTGTTGTACAAGTTGCATCTGCTAGTGAAGAACAATCTACAACAGCAGAATCCATTAGCAGCAGTATTGAAGGTATGTCGAATGTAATTCATGAATCTTCAGCAGGAATTCAACAAGTTGCCAGAGCAACTGAAGACTTGAACCGATTGACAGACAATTTGCAAAAAGTTGTTGAAACTTTTAAAATTAAAAATACTCAAATGGTATTATCCGAATCGAAAAAACTACGAAAGTATTAATAAAACCATAAGGCTGTAATAATTACATTCAAACTTAACCTAAAATTATTACAGTCTTATTCTTAAGAATTGTTGATGAATCAATTTATCGGAATATTTATCCTCCAGTTGATTGCTTAATTCATCCAGAGTATAACCGGATTTAATTCCTAAAATCTCTATTGCTTTTCTTTCATCATTTACATTAAATAAAATACGCCATGTTCTATAAGCAAGCGTATATATAATTTTTTCGTCAATAATTTCTTTAGAGATTCTTTTACGCGATGTATCGGTTGGTTTAAATTCCAATTGTAGTTTAGCGAAATTTCTTAAGTTAATATTTGCTGTTTCTTTTAACCAGTCCATTTGCGACTGAGCAAGAGTGGAATAAATAACATCAAATTTGTTTTCAAAATCCTGCTTAACCCAGCCAGTTTTAACATCGGGGAATGAATCGGAATAGGGAAGATACGGTTTTATATCAACAATAGGCGAACCGTCCAAAATATCGGATTGAGAAATATAAATATTTAATCCATCCACTTTTTCCAGTTTCACGCAGCTTATTCCTATATTGTTTGGTCGGTGAGGAGAACGTGTTGCAAATACCCCAATTTTTTTACGTGTATGCCTTGGTGGTGTAACCATTGGTTTCCAATTAGTATTTAAATGGAACAAATATATTACCCATATACGGTCAAATCCGTCCAATTCAATAACAGCCTGTTCAAAATTTTGTTGCGGATTTAATTTAATAACCGAAATTGAATCCCCGGCCAATACTCCCTGGCGCGGTGTTTCGTATCTGTATTTTTGTTCGGAATGTAAATAACCAATGGGGGTAAACGAAAATTGATGTAACATAATTTATAATTCTTAAATGTTAAAAATACATACCAAATATAAGTTATTATTTAAAATATTTATAAATAATACATCTAATATTACGGATTTATAAAAAAATACTTGTAATTAATTAAGTATTAATTTAATTTAAAATATTGGCGTTGCGGTTGTATATTTAATTGGAAAATTGAGGTTATTTGATAAAAGGAACTATTTCCTTGACGGGCATTATCCGCTTAGTTTTTGCATTTGTTATAATCCCCTTATTTAATCTAAAACTCAATTCCGTTTTTATTACACATTAATTTTGTTTAAAAATATTAATTGGAGATAAAGAGTGCTATGAGCAAAAAAGAATATGAAATATTAATCGATTTGAGTTATGATAGGGATGCTTATGCTATTACATCCATGGAAGAGATAATACACCTTAGAGAGTTAAATGAAATATTAAATTTTATTGAACAATCTCTTGAGAAGGCAAAAAAATATACGGAAAACCATTTTGAATATAAAATGATTCACGATACAATTGTTATTTCAGGTGAAAGAGGAAGTGGAAAAACTACATTAATGATGAGTTTATTAAATTTTTTAAATGGTAAAACGAACGGGCAAAATTACTTAAATATTGAAGATAAAAATGAAAAAATACTGGAAATAAAAGAAAAGTTGCAAAAACTTAGGCCAGATATAAAAGTATTAAAAATATTTGATCCTACTTTAATTGAAGAAAAAGGACATGTGGTATTATATCTTATTTCGCAAATAAAAGAAATTGTGGAAATATATACAGGTGTTTTTGATGAATGTTTGCACGACAAAAATTCGGAATATTCTAAGTGGTATGACACGTATAAAGATTTAGCTGAAGGGCTTTCAGGGTTAGATGGAATAGGAGAAAATGGATTAAACGGGAAAGAATGGCTTGATAGCGAGTTTATAGTTGAACAAGGGATTCGTACAGTAAATGCATCACGCAATTTTGGAGAAAATTTCCATAAATTTATTCTTGCAAGTTTGAAGGCGATTAATAAAAAAGCCTTTCTATTATGCTTTGATGATATTGATACAAATTTTAAAAAGGGATTGCCGGTAATTGAGGCTTTGCGTAAATATATTACAACTCCCCAAATAATACCGGTTTTAAGTGGTGATTTGAACTTATATTCGTTTTTAATTAGGAAACAGCAATGGGAAAATATGGACATAAACTTTTTTAAGGCAGAACAGGAAGATAAAAAATTTCACCCTCTCAATGTAATGATTTCTAAACTGGAAGAACAATATTTTTTAAAAGTATTAAAACCTGAAAGACGGGTTAATTTAAGTACACTTTACGAAAAAGTAATTAGTAATTTATATAGTATAAAAATACGAAACTTTAATCCGGCAAAAAAAACCGAAATTCCGGAATTAATGGTTACGTATGGAAAAATATTTGAGTCAATGGGCATTAATGATTCTTTTATGCAAAAAGAATTTTTTAGGTTTACAGCTAATTTGCCAATCCGCACACAAAAACAATTGTTATTTGCCTATGCAAACAAAAAAGAAGAAAATATAGAAAGTTTCAGTCAAAAATTATTGGAAATCTTTTGGAACGATTTGGTTGTTAAAAATATTGATGTTTCCATTTTACGCAACCAAAAAGCTTTATTAGTAATTCATTTGTTCAAGTATTTAATTAATAATAACATACTTACAGACGGTTATACCTTTAGAACCATATATGATGATGAAATATTAAATTCGGCACAATTTGTTTCCGGCTTTATTTTGTCCGAAACAATAAAAATTAATCCAAGCTTAATTTTTGAGCTTTGGTTACGTGTAAATCTTACAAGGGAAATGACAGGATTAATAAAAAATCAAAAAGAGAATAATACTTTGCAAAACCCTTCATTAGCAAATTACATTGATTTGTGCCGTATTGAAACAAAAAGCAGTATTAGGCATATTGCCCGAAAAACAACTTCGTATTTTTTTGGGTTAAAGCAATGGTTTGGACAGGTAACAAATGATAAACCGTGGCATGGAACAATACCACTATATGGGCTTGCTGAAAAGATAAATTCTTCATCTGAAAATAAGAATATCAGAATTGATTATATATTGAAAGAGTTATCGAAAGAAGATAATTTAGGGGGAATTATTGGATATACAGGACTTTCAATAGGTGTAAATCATAAAGGGCAAGAAATCCCAATTTATTCTATTTATAATGTGTTGGGTGTTATTGGGGTTATTTTTGAAAGACTTGATACCGAAAATTATTATACAATATTTTTGGATAAAACACTAGATAAGGTCTCTAAAGAAATATTAAATATGAGGGCTGTTGGAATAATTGTTAATGCATTATTTAGAAGCGGACAACCTCAGCAATACGCAATCCCTTTTGGGACGAACGAATTAACTCCAAATAATAACGACGAATATTATGATGAGGAAGAAATTGACGAACCGTATTCTCTTGATAATGATTATGCTAAAAAACTTGATTATTTTTCAAAAGTTATTCTTGAATGGTACAAAAATTTTCCCAAGGAATATTTTCATCCCGGGTTTTTAGGGAAAATATTTATTAGATTTTTTTACATACTAAATTCTTTGGATACTGCTCAAATTGCAGAAAATGAAAAACTTGGTGTTTGGATGCATCGAATGATTATAGCTTTTTTGCACGCAATATTTATTGAGGAAGTATTGGCAAGCAAAAAACTAAATCAGGTTGAATTTGAAAGACGCAACCCTATTAGTAATGATTCGGTTTTTCAGGATAATATTGTTAAAATAATAAAGAAAAATTTTAGTTTAATCCCCGGCCGGGTTTTGGAAAAAATATTTTGGTATGATTATTATTCATTAAGTAAAGATGAAAATACTTTGATGATATGGGCAAATTTTTATAATTTTTCGTTAATTCAACGGACCATGTTATTATCTAAAATTGAAGCCAAAATAGTTAAAACAATTTTAAATGATGAAAAATTTAAAGATGTAAAATTCCAATATTCCTCCGATGATAATGAAAAAAAATTATCTGGTGATAATGAAAAAAAATTATCTGGTGATTATGAATATATATTTAAAAAATATTTGTCAACATTTAAAGAAAACGATAAAAAACTTAACATTGCAAAAGTTGTATCATATAAATTATTAAGCTCTGAAAATTCCTTTATGAAACTGTATAAAACCATTCATTATCATTTAATTAATGAAATAGCAAATTACGTTTCGGCTGAGATTCTGGAAATTAAATATCCGGAATTGTTGATAATTAAAAATAAAATATTACCGGAAATGATAGGTAGTTTTTTTAATCAAAATAAATTAATGCAATATCAATCCGAAATACTTATGGAACTGAGTAAATCGGAATTTTACAAATTATTTTCTGAGGTAAAAAGCAATTTTTCGGAAGAAGTTCAAAAAGAAATTGACAATAAAGTAAAAAAACAAATAAATATTGACGTGATAAATAACTTAACAAAAGAGGAACTTAATACTATTAATCTCGATAATCTAAATCTTTTGGATGAAAATGATAATAAATTTTTGGAAGAAAAAGAAAGTCTTCCATTTTTTAACTGGTTTGTTAAATGTCCTTTCTTTTATTATTTTTTAGAAGATTCGATGACAGTAAAATTTATTAAAATATACAATAAATTTTATTCTAACGATTTAGATATTATTGAACCAACATCAATTTATAAAACATTAAATAAAATAATTTTATTAAATCGAAGAAACAGTGATTATTTTATTGAAGAAAACATTATTAAAGATTCAATGTCAAACATGATAAACAGAAATGTATCAAAAACAAATGTTGAAAATTCAAAAAGTAAACCGAAAAGAAGTAAAAACGGATTAGAGTACTTTTCAGTAAATAATGAGACTCATGTAAATGAATTAATTAAAATTCTAGTTGAAAATGGGGTTGTAAACCGATTTTCGGCAATAAATATGTCGGAATTGTTATTAAAAGCATTAATTAGTAAATATTTAAAAGTTAAATTTAATATTCGAAAAGATCAACCTGAAATAATATTTAATAAAATTAAAGAAGGTATTATTTCATGGTAATAAACCAAGTACTTCGCCAAATTCAAATGGATAAAATTTCGCTGACTGATTATACATTGGGAAAGGCACCTGAAATAGAAGATATTAAGCGCAGATTGTTTATTGTTGAACGTGAGTTTAACAAAAGCTTACCCGATCATTATTATCATAACGCAAAGGAATATTGCCTTAATGAAATTAATTCTTTATCCGGTTTATTATCCAAAGGGATTATTAAATTAAGTGAAGATCATTTGTTATGGCGAAATAATTTAATTTATGTAAAACAGGAACAGTTTGAAAATTGGCAGAATCTGTTGACTCTTGGAAATCCTCTATTATATATCTCTTCTATGTTGGTAAATAAAGGTTGCAATAAAAATGATCTGTCAAAATTAAAAATATTTTTTAATAATGTTTTAGTTCCAAATGTAAATAATTCGTTAATTATTCCTCCATTCCTTCCCCAGATGGAAGCAAAAATAAAAGAAGCCGGATTATACGATTTGCATTTACACTTAAATGGTTCAACCGAAACCGATATTGTTTGGCAAAGTTTTTTGTCTTCTCCTGAAAGGGTTTATTATGACTGCAAAAAAGAATTTAATTTAAATAATCAGTTAGTAATTGAACAATATGAACAAGACGATTATATTGTAAACCCTTACCAGTTATTTAACAGATTAAAAATAGCCCGTTTATTACGAACATTAATGGTTGATATTGTATTTGACGGCTGTTTTACATCCGAAATAAGGAAAATTGTTTTAGACATTAATTCGCTAAATTATCGTTATGTTCCCAATAATGCAATAAATCCTTTATATAAGATGTTTTATAAGGATGCTAATAGGGTTAGCATATTTGAACAAGTGCAACTTGAATCATTGTTGTATGTTTTGGTGATTGAAGAATTATTATCAAAACCAGATAAAAGATTATCGGTATTATTTCATTACTATTTATTAATAATCGGTTCAGTAAACAAGTTTTTAGTTCAGCAGTTAACGCAACTTGGTTTCGAACAGTTTCAAAAAATTACTATGAACGGCTTTCGTGATAGAATTGAAACACAATATTTTACCAGATTTTTGCAGCTAAATGGGCGGAGTAAAAACAATTTATCGTATTTGGAGGGGCGTTTTTCAGTAAAAAATAATGATGAAGAAAATTATACAATTGTATCAAAAATACATAATGCATGGAAAGATTTTAATGATAAAAACGGACGTAAATATGACTTGCGTTTAGTTGGGCATTTTATTAAAAAGAAAGAGAATTTTAGGTATAATTCGGTGGAAAGCGAAAATATCCGTTACCGTAAACAACGGGTTGAATATTGGACACAAGCTCAAGCCCTGGCCGCGGCACTAAAGTTGAGGAAAATAAAAAAACTTGTAACAGGAATAGATGCAGCCTCAAATGAACTTGATATGCCGCCGGAAGTATTTGCCCCAACGTTTAGATTTATGCGTCGGAAAGGAATTCAATATTTTACATTTCATGCCGGGGAAGACTTTCATCATTTAATTGGCGGATTACGTGCAATTTATGAAGCTTCTGAATTTTTAGAAATGCGAAATGGTGATAGAATTGGACATGGAACAGCAGCGGGAATCAATCCGGATCTTTGGATTAAGGCAGTCGGGAAAAATTTATATATACGACAGGGTGAATGGTTGGATGATTTAATATTTGTTCGTTTTCTTATTAGTCAATCGCATAATGCCAATCTTCAATATGTATTATCAAAACTTGAATTTGAAATATCATCCTTAGCTTCTTGTATTTATTCAACCTCGTACACCTGTTCAACTTTAATAGAAGCCTGGAAACTAAGAAAGTATTGTCCAATTCATATATTAAATAACAAAAGCAGAGCACAGCAGCAGTTGGTTTGGTCACCCGAAGAATGGCAGGAATGTCATAAAGCTCCTATTATTAATGAAGCCCAGGAATTATTAAGGCAGTATCATTGGGTTAAATATCGTATTAATTATGATAAAATAATTTCCATAGAGCCATGTAAAATATTAAAATCCGAGCATATATTTGATTTACAAAATTTGCTTTTAAAATTATTACATGATAAAGAAATAGTATTGGAGGTTTTACCAACAAGCAATTTACGTATTAGTTTTTACAATGAGTATAGCGATCATCATTTGTGGCGCTGGTTAAATTTGAACGGAGATAATAACAACGAAAAAAATATGCCGTCAATTGTAATTGGAACTGATGATCCGGGAATATTTGCCACCAACATCTATAATGAATATTGTCATATATATAATCAATTAGTTACAAAATTTAATAAAGCTCCTCATGAGGCAATGACAATAATTAAACAGCTTGATGAAAATGCAAAAGTTTATGCTTTTAATAAATAAAAGTTTAATTTAAAAAGAAGTTAAAACTATTGAGTACAAAGTTATATTAAAATAAGTGTGGTTGTCTCAAATGTGTTGTTCTTGGGTTAAAACCCGAATTTTCTCATTATATATTCCCCGGTTTAAAAACCGGGGTTAGTAAAAACAGGATTATATAGTACGGCGTTTTACCAATATATTCCCCTTCTCTTTTTAAGAGAAGGGGATAGGGGATGAGTTCTTTTTAATTTAATGGGGCTTTAAGATAACCCTATTATTAGGGTAAATCCTACTTGAGTAACATCATCTTTTTAACAATATTAACATTTGTGCCGGCTAATTTATAGAAATAAACTCCCGAGCTTAAATTTGAGGCGTTAAAAGTTGCCTTAAAATTACCAACGTTTAAGTTGCCGTTTAATAATGTTGTTACTTTTTGTCCCAATGGGTTATAAACTTCCAATGAATATGAACCGGCCTCTTTAATGCTGAATTCTATTGTAGTAGAAGGGTTAAACGGATTTGGATAATTTTGTGATAAAACAAATTCTTTTGGAACTGTTGTTCCGTTTTCAACTGCTGTTACGGAATTAGATACAAATGAAGCGACATTTGAATATTCGGAATAAGTACCATCAGTATTTTTAGAACGAACTCTCCAATAATATTCAGTCATCGGTTCAAGATCATTAACAACTGCGGAGGTTGAAGTATAGGTGTTTGAAACAGCTGAATTCATTTCGGGAGTTGTATCGTATTGAACTTCATAACTTTCAATAGTTCCGTTAGTTGGTATAAACCATGAAAGAACAGGGGCGTTTGTAACCAACTGAACACCATTTACAGGACTTCCGGTAATAGGCATAACAGGCAAATTTCCTGCATCTAAAACAAAACTAACCGGAGTGCTCCAATTTGAATAAACTGTACCGTCATAAGAACGTACTTTCCAATAATATGTGATACCGGGCTGTAAATTAGTAATAGTATATTGTGTTGTTGTTAAATTACTAAACATAAAGCCGCCGGCTGCCGTTGGATTAGTAGAGTATTTTAAATCGTATTTTAATCCTGCGCTTGCGGAATTCATATACCAATAAAGAACTTGCGTATTAGTATATACGGTAGCACCACCTATTGGCCATGAAGGAATAGGAACGGTGGCGGTTGGTGTATTGCTGACTGTTGTAAATGTTTGAGGAGCAGACCAAGCAGAATAAACAGATCCCAGTTTTGATCGAACGGACCATGTATATGTTAGCCCGCTTTGTAATTGACCGGTAGATACCGATAAATTGTTGATATTTAGAATATTTGCCGTTCCGGTTAAGTTACCAGTTGTTAATTCAACTTCATAAGTTAATCCGGATCCAACAGCACCCAAATACCAATATAATACGGTTTCGTTTGAATATATTGATGCATTTTCAATTGGCCAAGAAGGAGTAGGAATAATAGGACTAGGTGCAACAACTCCTTCAATAACAAATGAAGCCATTGTTGACCAACTTGAATAATTTACTCCATCAGTTGATCTTACTTGCCATTTATAACTTTTACCAGCCGTTAATAACGGCAGTTGAACATATAATGAAGTTATATTTTGGATAGTTGGAGTATTTGTAAACGGAGTATTTAATCCTTCAACATATTCAACTTCGTATTTTAAACCATTTGCAAAAGTTCCTAAATACCAGTACAATATTGGTTCACATGTATAAACAATAGGATAACCAATAGGCCATGAAGGAGTAGGAACTACTACAGCCGGAATTGATAAAGAAGTAAATGTTGCAGGAGTTGACCAATTTGAATAATGTGTTCCAAATTTAGCCCGCACTTGCCACGAATATAAAGTTCCTTGAATTAAATTGACTTGAACAGTGTTTCCTACAATATTTAAAATTGTCGGAGTACCTGTTAAAGCACCTGGTGCGCCTGCAATAAATTCAACTTCATAGGTAGCGCCATAGCTGAAATTATTTAAATACCAGCATAAATTTTGTTGTAACGTATATACAATATTACCGCCGTTTGGCCACGAAATAACCGGTTCCAAAGGTGTGGTATTTCCTTTTGTAATAAAACTGTCAACTGCTGCATAAGCCGAAATAATTCCGCCTATTTTTGTGCGAACAGTCCAATAATATTTTGTGCCATCCAAAAAGCAGTTTGATGAATATGTAGTTGCCGCAATATTGGAAATTATAGCCGGTGTTGTAAAATTAATATCGGTTGAATATAAAAGATCATAAGTTACTGTCGGCTCGTAATCATTTAAATACCAAGTGAAATTTACAGTACTTGCATTCATTTGAGCAGCGCCAAGCGGCCAGCCTAAATAAGGCAATACTTTGCGAATTGTTGTAAACTTACCAACTGCTGAATAATCGCTTGAAGAAACAATATGTGATGCTTTAACTCTCCAATAATATTCAGTAAGGTTATTAAGAATGCTGGAAACGTCAGCAGTAGTATCTGTTGGCCCTGTAGAATTAATAGAAAATTGAGTTACTAAATTTGTACAAGCTGCATCCGAATAAATTTCAATATTATAAAACATTGCACCCGGTACATTATGCCAAATTAAAGCTGGGTTAACAGAAATTGAACTTGCATTATTTACAGGGGAACAGAGTATTGGAGCAGCTAATTTTGTCATAAATACATAACTTGATGACCAATCGCTTCTTTGACCTGTTGTTGGATTATCGGCATAAACGCGCCACAAATAATTTTTCCAGTTTTCAAGATTATTAACAGTATAGCTTGTATCTCCATATCCAGCCCATGTATCAATAATAGGTGCTGCAAATAAAGTATCATCCAACGATGTTATCTGTATTTTGTACATATAAGCAGCGGGAATACCATTCCACCTAAATGTTAAAGTGGTCGGGTAATCCGTTGGCAAAAAACCTGGTGCCGGGTAAGGGCCGCCGGGAAATAATAAAGTTGGAGGAGCTAAACTTGTTACAAATATCCACGATTCGCTATAAACAGGTTCGGATAAATTTGATTTTACATGCCAAAAATAAAGTTGACCATAGTCTAAAGGAACAGGCAATGTAAAAGATGTACCGGTTATTCCCGAATAGGTTATAACATTAGCTGGAGTGAATTCAGGATCCCGTGCAAGTTTTACTGTATAGCTGGTAGCACCGGGTGTTGGGTTCCAACTTAAAACCGGTCTAACAGAAATATTTTTTGACATACTTACAGGAGAAATTAAAGTTGGAGGGTCAATATTAAAAAATTCGTAAGCACCCATACCAACTAAACCGCCAAAAATTCTATTGTTACCATCAAGATCTTTTGCATTAGTCATCCATGCTTGATTTAACCCTGCATCAATAAGAGTAGATGTTGATGATAAACGATAGTTCCCTGTACTTGAATTAACAAATTGTGGGTTGCTGGAAGTATTTCCTATACCGGAAGGTAAAGCCGGAGTTGTACAGTTGTATTGAAAACTAAAACCTGAACCGCTTGTTTGCCAGTTTAATCCATTGTTTAAATAAGATATAGTGTTTTCCATTACGGAATTGTTTCTTAATCTTACGCCAGCACCATTTGGAGCAGTATTATTAACTACGGTGCAGTTTTGAATTGTACCTGCATCCCAAATATTAATACCACCGCCATAGTTAGCTGATGAATTTGCTGATATGAGACAGTTTCTGGTAATTCCGCCATTTAACATACGAACACCGCCACCATATCCATTTCCGGCATTATCGTTAGCTTTGTTTGCTACAAATATACAGTTTTGTACTAACCCTGAATTATCAATAGCTACACCACCGCCATCACGGGCTTGGCAATATGTAAAAATACAGTTTTGGATTGTACCGCCGGATACAATATTGGCACCACCACCAAAACCATTAGGGTTATATCCGTTTGTTATTGAAAAGCCATCAATTACTGCGCTAATATTGTTAACATATAAACAACGAGTAACGTTGTTGCCATTAATTGCTGTTGAATTAGCACCATTTAAGCTTTTTAAGGTAATTCCTTTTGTAATGTTAATGTTAGTTGTTAAAACATATGTACCGTCGCCAACCAGTACTATATCGCCATCATTTGCAGCGTTAACAGCAGTTTGTATATTTGTTGCTGCTGTTGCCCAACTGGAGTAGGGTGCGCTGTTGCTTCCGCCCTGAGATACATAAAATGTATTTTGAGCAAAGATACTTGTAAAACTAAATAATAGAATAAAAAACCCGTAACTCCATATCTTGTTTGTATGGTAGAAGGGTAGTTTCATTTGATACTCCTGTTTATTTGAACAAAATAATTGTTTGTTTTCTCTAAAAAGAATATAGGGCAAATTTTAAGCCATTATACAATGGCAGTTTACACCGCTTTTTAACTCAAAAAGCACGTTATTTTGTAATTATTTGAGATAGTGTATTGAAATGAAACATTTTATTTGAATAACTTGGGTGGTATATTCAAAATAAAATAATTTGTTATAATTGTGCAAAAAAACGAATGGGTTTTCTTGACAATGAATGAACATTCATATATATTTGTTTCATGAATAAAGAAAAATGTGATAAAAAAGAAGCGATATTTAATTCGACCGTTAAACTGATTACGGAAAACGGTTTTGACGCAACTCCAATTTCCATGATTGCAAAAGATGCCGGAGTTGCTGCTGGTACAATTTATCTTTATTTTAAAGATAAGCAGGCATTAATAAATGAATTATATCTTGAACTTAAAGAACAGCTTACTTTTGCATTAATAAATGGATATACCCCAAATCTTTCAATACGTGTTGCTTTAGAATTATTATACAGAAATTATTTGAATTTTATGCTGCAAAATAATGCTAAATTCTTATTCTTTGAACAGTTTGCCAGTTCACCCTACATTTATAATCTGACAAAAGAAGAGGGCTTGCGAATATATCATCCTGTTATTGAAATATTTGAAAAAGCTAAAAAAGAAAAAGTTATTAAAAATATTCCCAACGATATTATTCATGCTCAAGTTTTTGCACCGCTCCGTACACTTATACGTCAACAGATTAACGGGCAATTTGAATTTGATGAAGAAACGATTGAGCTTACATTTCAAGTAAGTTGGGATGCAATTAAAAGTTAGTTTTTTTTACAATCTAAATGAATGAATAATCATTCAAATAATGGAGTGTTAAAATGGAAAAAAGGAAATTAGGAAAAAGTGATTTATTTGTTTCTGCTCTTGGGCTTGGAACAATGGGAATGAGCGAGTTTTACGGCTCCACAAATGAGACAGAATCAATAGAAACAATACATGCGGCTTTGGATAATGGAGTTAATTTTATTGATACAGCCAATATGTATGGTATGGGGCACAACGAAATATTAGTTGGGAAAGCTATTAAGCAAAGAAGAAATGAAGTTATACTTGCTACCAAATTTGGTATTGTGCGGGATGAAAATGCTAATATAATTGGTATAAATGGCAAACCTGAATATGTTAAACAAAGCTGCGAAGAAAGTTTAAAAAGGTTAGATACAGATGTTATTGATTTATATTATCTGCACAGGCTTGACCCCAATACGCCAATTGAAGAAACTGTTGAAGCAATGGCAAAATTAGTAAAAGAAGGAAAAGTAAGATATATTGGACTTTCGGAAATTTCTGCCGAAATATTAAAAAGGGCAAATAGTGTACATCCAATAACTTCAGTTCAATCGGAATATTCGTTGTGGACAAGAGATGTTGAAATTGGAGTGTTGGCCGAATGCAGAAACTTAAATGTCTCTTTTGTTGCTTACAGTCCGTTAGGACGCGGTTTTTTAACGGGTAAAATTAAAACCACGGATGTTTTGGAATCTAATGATTTCAGAAAAAATCAACCTAGGTTTAAGGATGAAAACCTTATTAAAAATTTAGAAATTGTAAAAATAATTGAAGAAATTGCTAATAATAAAAATTGCAAACCTTCACAAATAGCCCTATCTTGGTTATTACAAAAAGGAAATGATATTGTACCAATTCCGGGAACTAAACGAAAAACCTATCTGTTTGAAAATATTGAATCGGTTAATATTAAACTTACAACAGAAGAAATGAAAAGACTGGATGTTTTAGGTGATTTGGTTTCAGGTCACAGGTACGATACTAAAAGAATGACAACATTAAACAAGTAATAAATTTTGGAGAGATAAAAATGAATAATTTTGAGTTTTATAATCCGGTAAAAATTATTTTTGGAAAAAACCAATTAAATAAATTAAAAGATTTAATACCAACTAATAGTAAAGTATTAATGATATATGGCGGCGGCAGTATTTTTAAGAATGGAGTTTATAAGCAGGTAACCGAAGCATTAATAGGTTATGAATTATTTGAATTTCAAGGAATTGAACCCAATCCAAGATATGAAACTTCAATGAAAGCTGTTGAACTGATAAAAGAAAAAAATATTGATTTTTTATTAGCAGTCGGAGGGGGTTCGGTTATTGACGCGACAAAATTTATTGCTTGTGCTTCGTTATATAGTGATGGTGATCCGTGGGATATTTTGGCTAAAAATGCACTGGTAAAACAAGCATTACCTTTTGGAACCGTTTTAACACTGCCGGCAACAGGTTCGGAAATGAATATGGGATCTGTTATTACAAGAGAATCGACAGTAGAAAAATTTGCATTTATGACTCCTTTTTCATTTCCTAAGTTTTCATTTTTATTGCCCGATGCTGCTGGCACATTACCACAAAAACAAGTGGCTAATGGCGTTGTTGATGCTTTTGTTCATGTTGTAGAACAATATGTGAATTATCCTGTTAATTCACCGTTACAGGATAGATTTGCAGAATCAATTTTACAAACTTTAATAGAAGTGGCCCCTACTGTTTATGCAAATCCTGCTGATTATGAAGCAATGAGTACTTTAATGTGGAGTGCAACAATGGCTTTAAATGGGCTTATTGGATCGGCAGTACCTCAAGATTGGGGTACGCACATGATTGGTCATGAAATAACTGTGCTGCATGGAATTGACCATGCTCAAACTTTAGCAATTGTATTACCCGGTTTATGGGAAGTGTTCAGAAATGAGAAAAAAGAAAAACTTTTACAATATGGTAAAAGAGTATTGGGAATCACTAAAGGGACTGATGAAGAAAAAATTACTCAAACAATACAAAAAACAGTTGAGTTTTTTGAATCAGTAGGAATAAAAACAAAGTTATCGGATTATAATGTACCAAAAACATCCATTCAAATAATGGCTGATCGTTTTGAACAACGGGGATGGAAAAATTTTGGGGATAGAGGACTGGTAACCCCCACAAAAGTAAAAGAAATTTTAACAAAACAACTAAACTAATTATTAAAGTAAAGGACGTATAATTTTGTGCGTCCTTTTATTTATTTTGGAAAATAAATAAATTGAATATATCGATTGTATCTATTTTGGTGTTTTTAATTAATTTGCCTTTTGGATAATGGCGATCACAGGTGAAAAAATTTTCCTTTAACTGGTTTTTATTTATACATATTCCAATACCATTTGTTGTTTTATTACGTATATATGGCAATATTGGTTTTGGTTTGTATACTTATCCTATTATTATTTCAGCATTTTTCTTTGGGCAATTTTTTGGCCGGAAAATAAATGACTTACCTAAAAAATAGCAATACCTTCAATTAACATATCTTAATATTTTTGTAAATTTGAACTTGTACCACATGATTAACAAGTGGTATAAGAAAAAACTTGACAAACCGTATATAATTTAGTAAGTTAACAACATAAATAAATAAATATGGTGTAAGTGCATATACCAAAAATCAAATAGTGGTATATGTATTTGTCAAGGAGCTAAAATGAGACTGCCAATAAGTATAAAACAATTGTTTAGTTCTAATGTTATCGAAACCGAAAGAGTAGAGCTAAAAAAAGGCTGGAACCCGCAAGACATTATTCATTCCTTATGTGCCTTTGCAAACGATATAAATAACTTTGGAGGAGGTTATATTGTAGTTGGAATTGATGAAAAAAGCGGACTACAAAACCCAAATAATGTTGGAATAAATGAAAATGAAATTGATAAAGTACAAAAAGAATTATATGAATTAAGTCATAAAATTTTACCTAATTATTTTCCAATTTCATCAATAGAAAAATATGAAGGAAAAATTTTATTAATTATTTGGTGCCCTGGTGGAGAAGCTAGACCATATAAAGCACCTAAAGAATTAGGAAAAAAAACCGAATATAAAGTATATGTTAGAAGAGGTGCGTTGACAGTTGAAGCAAAACGCGAAGACGAAAATACACTTTTTGAGGTTTTTCCCAGAGTACCATTTGATGATAGAATAAATATCAATTCAAATATAGAAAGTTTAGATAAATCATTAATTAGCTCTTTTTTGCAAGAGGTTCAAAGTGAACTTTATAATGAAATAGAAAATGGAACATTTGTTGATTTATGCAAACAGATGAATATAATAAGAGGTCCAAATGAGTATCTAAAACCAATAAATTGCGGACTGCTTTTTTTTAATTTGCATCCCGAAAAATATTTTAAAGGAGCGAAAATAGAAATAGTGCACTACAAAGATTCAATTGGAGATAAATTCAGCGAAAATATTTTTTCCGGTCCACTTCAATATCAAATAAAATCTGCTCTTCTGCATATTAAAAATTCGGTGATTACTGAAGAAATAGTTAAAGTACCTTATCAAGCAGAAGCCTTAAGATATTTTAATTATCCTTATATAGCAATTGAAGAAGCATTAGTAAATGCTGTTTATCATAGAAGTTATGAAGATCTAAACTCAATAGAAATAAGTGTTTTCCCGGATAAAATTCAAATATTATCTTTTCCCGGTCCTTTACCCCCTGTAGATAATAATGAATTACAAAAAAATAAAGTTATAGCCAGAAATTACAGAAATAGAAGAATAGGTGATTTTTTAAAGGAACTTAACCTCACAGAAGGCAGAAGCACCGGATTACCTAAAATAAGAATGGCATTAAAAAATAATGGATCACCTGAACCATTATTTGAAACAAATGCCGCGCGAGATTATTTTTTAGTTACTCTTTATTCTCATTCGGAAAAAAGTGTAGATCAAGAAACAAATCATTTCAAAATGTCAGCTAATGAAGAATTAACACCTTATTATGCATCAAATATAAATAATAGAAAAAAAATAATTTCAGAAAAATTATTTAGAGGAACATCAACCCAACAAGAAAAAAATGGATTTTACAATAATATAATTCAAAACCAAACAAAATCTATTTCTTTTCCGAATGTGGTAAGATTAAATAACATTCAGGTGGAAATATTAAAGATGTGTAATTTTCAAAATTTGTCAACTCTGGAAATTTCCAATATTTTGGGATATGGTGTAATAACAAGAAATGTAAAAAATGCGTTAACTGAGTTATTAGAAATGGGTTTTTTAATGTATCTGTACCCTGAAAAACCCCGTAGTTCCAAACAAAAATTTGTTATTACTATAAAGGGGAAAAGTTATTTACATAATTAGCTAATAAATCACACGGTTATTAATTTATTAGCTGATTATGTTTAAAGACACCAATATAAAAGAAGGACCGTTGACTAATGCGTGAATTATTATACCAACATAAGTATTTTTGGTTTTATACACCGAATAAGGTAAAATAAAAATAATTGGTAATAAAATAATTAATAAATCAATTCCAAAGCAAAAATGGAACAACAACCACAAAAAAGAATTAATAATCCAACTTTTATTTCTGTCCAAAACTTCCTGTCTTGTTAAAATATATCCTCGCCATAATAATTCTTCGCCAAATATATTAAAAAAGAACATTAGACCCCAAATTAAAAGATATAACCGTTCCCATCCGGTAAAAATTGTTACTTCCATAAAAGGGGGAATTGTTTTTAATTCTCGTATATCATAAAAATAATTTAATAATTTGGACACACCCATAATAACCGACATAATTAAAAAAATGGAAAGAGTTGAAACAACAATATATTTCCAATCCCTTGGTGTTATTTTTTTCAATCGAAGTCTGTCAAAAATAAGAATCTTATTTTTATATGTATCCCTATAACTTAAAAACAAAGCCAAAGTAAATAACGGAATAAATATTAAAAAACCACAAATAAACCAGTTAACTGAGGTACTAAATCCTGAATTTACATTTAAGTATGGCAAAATAAAATTAGTTAAACCATAAAAATATATTGAAGGAATAACAAACAGTAATATTAAATATACTTTTGAAATTGGTAATATTTTGGAATCAGAGTTCATATTTTAGAAAATAATAGAAATAAATAACTATTTAATTGAACAATATTTAAATAAACCACATGCAAAAATTAAAAAATCTTGAACAATAAAAGACAAATATATTATATTATTACCTAAATATTAAATTTTTACTAAAGTTAATTTAATAATTATTTAAATATTAGTTCTGTATCATTTGAGTTTTGTGAAGATTGGGAGATGTGAGTGTGAAAAAGAAAACGGATAAGTGGCTGCATTTAACAATTTTTAGTTTTCTGCTGTTTGTTAGTCTGGTTATTGGTGTTAGTTATTATACTTATAAAGTACATGTTGATGCATTAAAGGAACAGTTCTACTCTGAACTTGAATCAGTAGCAGGGATGAAATGGTCGACATTTTATAATTGGCGTGTTCAACATGTTTCAAATGCATTTTATTTGACAAATATTCATCCTTTTGTTTCTCAAATAAAAGAATTCTTAAATCATAAAAATGGTTTTAAATTAGACAAAGAATCTAAGGCAACATTTGAATTATTAACAAAAGGTACAAGGTATTCAAGTATAATGCTGATAGATTCAACTAATAAAGAGTATTTATTAGCAGGTAAAAAAATAGTTTTAAGTGATTCATCAAAAAGAATTATTAAAAGATCCTTTAACAGATACGGAGTTTATTTTGCTGATTTTCAATTTGAAGAAGGATTAAAAAATCCTTATGTATTAATATCTTGTTCTCTATCTGAAAGTATTGGTAAAAACAGAAAAACTTTTGCTGTTTTAGTCTTTTCTGTGAATTTAAAGCAGGGATTTCTTTCTATACTTAATTCTAAGATGAAGACGAAACAGTCGTTTGAAACCATATTTGCCTTGCCAAAAAAAACAGCTAATGGAAAATCCTATCAATTAAAATTCGCAGATTTCAAATGTTATGGATTTGGTTTAACTATTTCAAATATTCCTTACATAGATAATTCAAATCTGAGGCTTAAAGAAGCAGATTATGAAGGTCCGGATTTTGACGGAAAACCAATAATGGCAAAAATAAAGAGTGGACTGGCGCAGGATTGGCTTTTAGTTACTAAAATGGATATGACTTCTTTTAATAAATATAAAAGAAATTTTGGTTTTTATATTTTTGGTTTTGATTTAATTTTTATAATAATTGGCTTTGTTTCAATTTATGTAACATTTCGATATAATAAAATTTTACGTATTAAAGAAGCTTACAATATTCTTTTAGAAAAACAGGCTTTCCAAATTAGATATGAAACAATTCTAAAAAATGCCAATGATGCCATAATGTTGTTTAATAAAGAAGGACAGATAATTGAAGTAAACGACATGGCAATTACGATGTATGGGTATAATAAGAAAGAACTTTGCCAATTAAAAATTCCGGATTTTTGGAAAGATGATAGATACCATCAAATAATTGATAATATTGATAAAATTAATTTGATAAACGGGTATGTATTCGAATCTAAACACCTAAAAAAAGATAAAAGTGAATTTCCGGTTGAGGTAAGTGCAAGGCAAATTGAAATTGAGGGGGAAAAATATTATCAAACCATAATACGTGATATTACTGATAGGAAAATTGCCGAACAAAATTTAATTGAAAGCAAAGAAAAATATAAAGAATTAGTTGAAAATATTAATGATGTTATTTTTACCGTTAGTGAAACCGGAATAGTAAATTATATTAGTCCCGTTATCGAAAATATACTAGGTTATTTACCTAATGAAATGATAGGGAAAAACTTTACCGAGTTTATAAGTAAAACCGATAAGGAAAGGTTTTTAAATAATCCTAAGGAATTATTTTCAAGAGGGACTAAAACAAATATTATTACTTTGATTAAAAAATCAGGTGAAATTTGTCATGGCAAAATATCAACTAGAGCAGCTATTAATTATAATAATGAATTAATAATTACAGGAAGTTTAATTGATATTACGCAAGAAAAAAAACTTGAACTATTATTAAACAAAGAAAGAGAAGATTTAAGAACAATAATTAATTTATCGCCGGTAGCTATTTATTTTAAAGATAAAGAAAATAACTATATACGAGTTAACAAAGCAGCTGCTTTAACCGCAAATGCTAATGTTGAAGATTTGGAAGGAAAATCGGCAAAAGAATTTTATCCTGATAGTTATGAAAAATACCAGAGGGATGATTATGATGTAGTAAAAACAGGGAAACCTAAATTTGGTATTATTGAAAATCTAAAATTAAAAGATAAAGTAATCCGTTTAAGATCCGATAAAGTTCCATGGTATAATGAATTTGGGGAAATATCAGGAGTTATTTGTTTTTCTGTTGATATTACGGAACAGTTTAAAGCTGAAGAAGAGTTGAGAAGAGAAAAAAATCTACTCCAATGGATTCTTTCAACAATTCCGGTAGGTTTATTATATTTGAATAAAGATGGTGAAATAATTTTTGGTAATTTGGCAGCTGAAAGTATTTTAGGCCTTAATTTTAATGATGGATCATCACTTAAGTATAATTCGCAAGAGCTGAGAATAAGGGACTATAATGGAAATTTAATTAAAGATGAAGAAAAACCTTTTGCGCTTGTTAAAAATAGTAATGGCCCAATAAAGGGAATCCTACAATCTTTTATTAAAGGAAAAGAAAGAATAATGATGAGCGTAAATATCTCTCCTTTAATTTCAAATGAAGGTGATTTTGAAGGAGCGGTTGCCTCAATAGAGGATATAACAACACAAAAAACAGCTGAAGAAAAATTAAGACAAAGTGAAAAACGTTATAGATCATTATTTGAAGGGATGCTTGAGGGATTTGCTTTTCATCAAATAATATGCAATGAAGAAGGACAACCTGTCACTTATAAATTTTTAGAAGTTAATCCAGCTTTTGAAAAAATGACAGGACTAAACGGAAAAGATATTATTGGTAAAACCGCTTATGAAATTTTGCCTAAGATGGAACCATACTGGATTGAGGAATATGGTAAAGTTGCTCTTAATGGAGACTATTCGGAATTTGAAAATTACAGTTCTGACCTGGAAAAATATTTTAGAGTTTCCGTATTTAGTAATCAGAAGGAATACTTTGCAGTTATTTTTGAAGATATAACAGATAGAAAAAAAATAGAAAACGAACTGCAAGTTTACAGAGAAAACTTAGAAAGACTTGTAAAAGTAAGAACTCAGGAATTAAATAAAACTAATGCTTTGTTAAAAGAGGAAATAGAAAAAGGAAAGGGAGTTGAAGTTATGCTTCAACAATCATTGGATCAAGTTCAAAAGTTTAGTGATTTAAAATCCAGGTTTATTTCTACGGCTTCGCACGAATTTAGAACACCGTTGGCAACTATGTTTTCTTCTACCGAATTGTTGGAAGCTTATGGCCGTAAATGGAATATTGAAAAATATACCGAGCATATTTCCAGAATAAAACATTCAATTGAGAATTTGACATATTTAATTGATGATGTTCTTTCAGTTAGTAAAGTTGAGGCTGGCAAAATTGAATATGAACCAAGCGAGTTTGATTTTGAAGAATTTTGTCGAAATCTTGTGAAAGAATTCCAGAATGATTTAGCAAAAAGTCATATAATTGATTTTTCGTTTAAACCTGACAGGAAGCGTTATATCCTTGATGAAAGACTTTTCCGATCAATATTAATGAATTTATTATCAAATGCTGTTAAATATTCCGATAGAGGAGAGACAATTATATTTACAATAACAAGCAATAATATGAATATAATTATTGAAGTAATTGATAACGGAATTGGTATATCGCCTGATGATCTTCCATATTTATTTGAACCCTTCCACAGAGGAGTAAATGTTAACCAAATATCGGGTACAGGATTAGGGATGTCAATTGTAAAGCGATATGTGGATCTTCATGATGGTGAAATTTTGGTTGATAGTAAACTTGATTTTGGAACAAAAATTAAAATAATAATTCCTATTAAAAAAATATAACCATATGGATACAAAAATACTTGTAATTGAAGATGAAGATGGGTTAAGGGACAATATAGTTACTTTATTAACCGAAGAAGGTTATTTGGTTGAGTCGGCAAATAATGGGGATTTAGGTGTAAAAATAGCCCAAAATTTTGTACCGAATATTATTATATGCGACATTGTGATGCGAGGAATGAACGGTTATGATGTATTACGAACTTTATTTCAAAATGACATAACAAAGGGAATACCGTTTATATTTTTATCAGCCAGGGTAGAAAGAGAGCATATAAGACTTGGAATGGAATTGGGTGCTGATGATTATTTGTTAAAACCCTATAAAAAGGAAGAACTTTTGTTTGCAATTGAAACAAGGTTGAGAAAAATATCATTTTTTAAGGAGGCCGGGAACAGAAATAAAAATGACAATAATGAAAATGACAAAGCCAATTATAATGTTGAGGACAAATTATTCATTAAACAAAAAGATGAAATTAGTTTTATTAAAATTTCCGAAATTAAATATATTACCGCAGCCAATCAGTACTCTATGATATATCTTAATGGTGGGAAAGGAATTTTGATGCATAAATCGATGAAAGAATGGGAAGAAAAACTACCACCAAAGAATTTTTTAAGAGTGCATCGCTCAACAATAATTTGTGTCGACCATATTGCAAAAATCGAAAATTGGTTCAATAATTCATATCGCGTTTATTTAAATCAAATCCCTTCTCCAATAACTATAAGCAAAAGATATGCAGCTAAACTTAAGTTTGAAAAATAATTTTTAAAAATTAAAGTTGTAAAATATCTTCTCATATAAAAAAATCCCGCTTACTCAAGTATTTGACCGCTCACAAATATTTGATTAATAATCTAACATTTTTTTAATATCATATATGGTAGAAAATTAGTTCTAAGCAGAGTTAAAAATTATATATAAAAAGCAAGGAAATTGTAATGACGGATTCTCTAAAAACTGTTTTGATTGTTGAAGATGATCAAAATTTAAGGATGAATCTTGAAGATATTTTACAATTTAATGGATTTGATACAATTTCGGCAAAGAATGGTTATGAAGGCTATAAATTGGCATTAGTAAAAGAACCTGATATCATAATAAGTGATATCAGAATGCCACAGATGGATGGATTAGAATTGTTGAAAAAATTGCAGGAAAATCCAATCACTTCTTTAATTCCATTTGTTTTTCTATCAGCAAAGGTTGAGTTGCAGGACATTCGGGCAGGGATGGCTTTGGGAGCAGATGATTATATAACAAAACCTTTTAAAATTGACGATGTTCTTAATACAATAAATTCAAGATTAAAGAAAAAGAATAATCAAGTAAATATTATTGAAGAATTTAAAAATAACATTGTAAAAAATGTTGCTCACGAATTAAGAACACCCTTAGTAAGTATTATCGGCTTTTCGGAAATTATTGAAAAGACATTTGATGAATTAACTAAAGGAGATATTATTGAAATTGCCCGAAATATTAATAAATCGGGGAAAAAGTTACATCATAGAATTGAAAAGTTTATGTTATATGCAGAGCTGCTTTCGGAAAATAGAATTTCGACTATGGAAGATGAAATTACCGATACAAGTCCTGATGAATTAAAGGATTTAGTGGTAAAAAAGGCTTCGGATTATGATAGAAAACATGATTTAGCCTTAAATATTAGCAGCGGAAGGATAGGAATAAATACAAAACTTATAAATTTGATACTAACGGAGTTAGTAGAAAATGCACTTAAATTTTCAGTTGAGGGAACACCTATAACGATAAGTGTTGAGTGTAAAGGCAGATATTATATTTTGAAAGTTACCGATTATGGATCTGGTATTAAAACGAGTAAAATTGAAAATATTAATGCCTTTACACTTCTTAATTCTAACGAAAAAAATTCAGAAGGTCTGGGGTTGGGCTTGACCATTATCAAAAAAATAACTAACTTGTACAACGGATATATGAATATCGAAAGTGAAGAAAATAAGTTCACTATTATTGAAGTAGGTTTTCCGATTAAATATGATGCAAATGTAAAAGCTAGTTAAATAAATATTTTTCCCACATATTGTGATTTGGACTAAATGGAAAAATTAATTAACCAAACTTCTGAAAAATTACACGAGGGTTCATTTAGTACAAAAAATCTTAGTGATTTATTAAATGAATTTTGTTCAAAAATTAAAAATACAGATAAAAATTCGGAAAAAAAATTTTTAGAAATAGGGCAAAAATTACACACTTATCTAAACAACTCTAAATCAATAACGGAAATATCCTCACAGGCAGCCTCATCAATCTCTGAAAAAGTATTAAAAAAAGGCGTTTCAGAAATTACTGTATTATTAAACCAGTTAAAGCAGCATTTTAATGAATCAATTACTGAAATTGAGAAAGACAAAAGTGAATTATCCGGGATATTTCAAAAAATTGAAGTTATTATTGATGAAATAAGCGGGTTTAAAAAGATAGTCAAACATCTAAAAGTATTAGGAATTTCAACCAAAATTGAAATTGCCAGATTAGGCACTGACGATAAAGGATTTTCTGCTCTTGTTCAAAATGTGGATCGGTTATCGGATGTTATTGAAACTAAAGCTGTAAATATTTCAGGGAAAGCAAATTTTTTGGCTTCTGAAATAACAAAAACTATAATTGATCTTGAAAAGCTTGAAAAAGAACAAAAAAAACAATCAACAGTAGTTCTTATCTCTGCGTCCAATTCACTTACCGGTTTTGAATCCCAATACAACGGAAATTCAACTCACATTGAAAATGTTGTAAGTAATTCTAAAAATATCACAAAAAGTATTGGCGATGTTGTTGTTGCTATTCAATTTCATGATATCACACGTCAGCAGGTTGAACACGTTGAAAAAAATCTTGAAGAAGTAAGACATAAACTTGATTTCATAAAGCCGGATAATGAAGACGATTTAAAGGATGTGTTAAGTACAATTTTTGATGTTTGCGAACTTCAGTCACATCAATTAAATAATTCTATAAATGAATTTGGAAATGCTGTTGAAGAAATAATTTTGAGTTTGGGAATTGTTGAAAATAATGTAAATTCAATTTTTGAAGAGACCCAATTTATTTTTTCAGGTAATGACAGAAATCAAGGAAATTGTTTAGAAAATATGAGAAAGGAACTTCTAACAATTTCACATGAACTGGAAAAAAATGCCATAGTTGAAAAACAGTTGAATGCATCAATTAAATCAGTTGTTGAAGTAGTAGATGATTTATCCAGTTTTGTAATTGAAATTGAAAATATTGGCGATGAGATAGAAATTATTGCTATAAATGCAATTATCAAAGCTGCTCATGTTGGTAATGAAGGTTCAGCTTTGGGAATATTAGCGGAATCTATTCAAAAATTATCCATCGAAGCTAAAGCCGAAACCGGTTCAATTACAAAAAAATTAGGCTTTGTAAATGAAGCTACTAGACTGCTTAGAGCTAATCTGGATCAAACCGCAACGGATCAGAGGGCTAATGTTGTAACTGCAACAAATCAGAATCTTAATTTAATGGTTAATTCTATCATTCAAGTTGAAAGTGAAACTAAGCGATTATTTGATGGATTAAAACATGATATTAATTCCTTAAGACAAGAAATTAATTTTACAATTCGTAATATTAATTTCCATCATGAAATAATTGATACATTAAACAGTGTCGTTTTAGGATTAAATGGTATTGTTAATGATTTACATCCATTAATTAATCATACTCAAAGAAAAAGAGTTGATAACCACGGAATATCAAATAAATATACTATGCATAGTGAACGTGAAGTGCATAGAAAATTTATTTCAGGAAAAAGTTCTGATAAAATTAAAATAAATAAAACTTCTAAATCAAACGATAATGATTTAGGTGATAATGTAGAATTATTTTAGGAATTATAATGTTTGAGTTTACTATTAATCAAGAATCTGATTGCAAAGTCCTGGTATTAAAAGGTTCCTTAACAATACAGCATGCTGTTGAAATAAAGGAAGTATTTATTAGTTCTATTGATAAATATGATACAATAAAAATAAATCATATTGAAGCTGATGAATACGATTTGACATATCTGCAATTACTTTTAGCATCAGAAAGGACAGCATTAAACCTGAATAAAACTATTTATTTAGAATCACCAAATTCAGACATATTTAATAATTTATTAAAAAAAGTCGGTTTGTTTGCAAACAAGTGGTTAGGTGCAGAAACTAAAAGTATTATATTAAGTGAGGAAGTTAATGGCTAAAACCATACTTACAGTTGATGATTCAACAAGCGTTAGACAAATGGTGAGTTTTACTCTAAAAGAAGCTGGTTATGATGTAATTGAAGCATGTGATGGTAGAGATGCTTTATCAAAAATAAATAATAAAGCAATTCATCTTATTATTACCGATTTAAACATGCCTAATATGGACGGAATCGAATTAATAAAAAAAGTCAGAGTGATGGCAGCTTTTCGATTTATTCCAATTATTATGTTAACAACCGAATCGCAAAATGAAAAAAAAATGGAAGGTAAGCAAGCCGGGGCTACTGGTTGGATAGTGAAACCATTTAAACAAGATCAATTATTAGCAGTTGTTAAAAAGGTGATTGGATGATGGACGTTCATCGGCAGGCATTTATTGAAGAAGCAGTTGAGCTTTTAGCAGAATTAGAAAAGTCTTTGCTTGAATTAGAGGATAATCCGACAGATAAAGAGATTATTGCTAAAATATTTAGAGCTTTGCATACTATTAAGGGCTCTTCGGGAATGTTTGGATACGATGAAATTACAATGTTTACTCATGACATTGAATCTGTTTATGATAATATTAGAAATGGCGAAATTTTGGTCTCAAAACAGATTATTGATTTGACCTTAAAAGCCTCCGATCAAATTTCAATAATGTTATTCAAAGATGAGAAGAGCATTAATGTTGATGAGTCAATTACAAAAGAAATATTAACCTCTTTTAGGGCTATTTTAAATAATTTTAAGAAGACTAAAAGTATAGAAAAGGAAATTACTCCTGAAAATAAATCTGTTCCGGTAGAAAAAGAAAAAAAACCAGCAAAAATATTTTATATTATTTTTAAACCTGAAAAAGACATCTTTTTAACTGGTACAAATCCAATTTCTTTAATTTCTGAAATTATTGATTTAGGAGAAATATTCGTTCAGTCCAAATTTAATGATGCTGTTACATTAAAAGACCTTGATCCTGAAAAATGTTATTTTGAATGGAAAATTTTAATAAAGACTTCAAAAGGTATAGATTCAATTAAAGATATCTTTATTTTTATTGAGGATCAATGTATTCTTGAAGTAAATGAATGTGATAAAAATAATATTTTAATAAATCCAGAAAGATTTAATGAGTTTGGCGAATATTTTAATAAAAATTCATTTAACGAAAATTTTAATATTGAGACAGCCATAACAAGTTTTAGCAGTGTTCAGCACATTGAAAAACATTTTGAGCCTGAAAAACATATTACAAAAAGTGTTCAGGATTCGCATCATGAACAGGATAAAGTATCCAGTATACGTGTCAGTTCAGAAAAACTGGATGAATTGGTAAATTTGGTTGGTGAACTTGTTACAATTCAAGCTCGGTTAACTCAAATATCCATTAGTAGTAACGATCCGGTTATGTTATCGGTTTCAGAAGAAGTTGAAAGGCTTACATGGTCATTACGTGATAGTGCGTTAAATATAAGGATGCTGCCAATTGGCACAACATTTAGCAAATTTACCCGATTAGTACGCGATTTATCGAAAGAATTGAACAAAGAAATCAATCTTACAATTGAAGGTGCAGAAACAGAACTGGATAAAACAGTTATAGAAAAATTAAATGATCCATTAGTTCATATTATTCGTAATTCAATTGATCATGGAATTGAATCCCCTGAACAGCGAGAAAAGTCCGGGAAAAATCGTGTTGGGGAAGTTCATTTATCTGCCACTCAATCCGGTGGGAATGTTTTAATAAAGATAAAAGATGATGGTGCCGGACTTGATAAAGAAGCAATTAGGCAAAAAGCTATTTCATCAGGCATAATTGCTGAAACAACGGAATTAACAGAAGCCGAATTATATTCGCTAATATTTGCTCCCGGATTTTCTACAGCAAAAAGAGTAACAAACGTTTCCGGTCGTGGTGTTGGTATGGATGTAGTTAAGCGAGCAATTGACTCGTTAAGAGGGAATATTGAAGTATCAAGTAAAAAAGCTATTGGTACTACAATTACTTTGAAACTGCCGTTAACATTAGCAATAATTGACGGCTTATTAGTAAAAATAGCAGAGGATAATTATGTTTTACCATTATCCTCTGTTGAAGAATGTATTGAACTTTCTTCATCGGATATTGAAAATGCGCATGGAAGACATATTGTTAACATACGAGGGGAAATAGTTCCTTATCTTAATTTAAGAGAAAGATTTAGTATTGAAGGGGAAAAACCTGATATTGAACAAGTTGTAATAGCCTCGTTTAATAGTACAAGAGTTGGATTTGTGGTAGATAAAGTTGTCGGTCAACATCAAACTGTACTTAAGACTTTAGGTAAGGTATATAAAAATATTGAGGGGATTTCGGGTGCAACTATTTTAGGTGATGGAACGGTAGCATTAATACTTGATATTGGCAAATTGGTTGAGCAAGAAGTTTTATATTCAAAAGATATTCAATAACAAAGTTGGCTTTTTGGAGATTAATATAAATGGCTTTTACATTTTTTTTTAGAGATACATATACTTTAGAGCATGCAGCACGAGTAATGGCTCCCCAGGTTTCAGGCAGAAGTAGAATTAGAGTTTGGGATGCAGGCTGTGCGATGGGACCGGAACCTTATACCCTGGCAATGATACTTGCCGAAACAATGGGACAGTTTTCATTTAAAAACTTGTATATTAACGCCACCGATATTGATGAAACCGATACCTTTGGCGATATTGTAAAAAACGGGATTTATTCGGACGAAGAAACAAAAAGGATTCCAAAGGAAATATTTGATAAATATTTTGAACCGGCAGAAGAAAAACCCGGATCCGTTAAAATAAAAAGCATCATTCGTGATAGGGTGCAATTTCAAAAACATGATTTGTTAACTCTAAATCCAATCGGTCAGGGATTTAGTTTAATATTATGTAAAAATGTATTGCTGCATTTTCAACCCAATGAAAGAATTGAAGTATTAAAAATGTTTCATAAATCACTAGATGTAAATGGATTATTTGCTTCCGAACACACCCAAAAAATGCCTGAAGAACTTTTAAACCTGTTTGAACAAGTTGTCCCTGATGCACAATTGTATCGGAAAATTGAGGCTAGTTGATGAAAGTTATTACTTTACAGTCTAATCCGGCAATTTATAGTGGTAATTCTTATTTAGTTCTTGGAACTTGGAATAAATTAAGCGATAATAATGTATTAGTTGACACAGGTTCGGATAATTATATTATGCACGAAATAGAAAAAATTAATACAGGTGTTGGAAAAGTACCCATTAATATGGTATTATTAACACATAACCATTTTGATCATGCCGGCGGTGTTATTCCTGTTAAGGAAAAATATGGAGCAAAAGTTATATCCGGAACAATTTTTAACGGAGTTGATCGGTTGTTTGTTGACGGCGAAACAATAATGATGGGGGATGCTTATTTTGAAGTTATTTTTACTCCAGGACATTCTTCGGATTCAATTTGTTTGTATTCTAAAGGTGAAAGAGTATTGTTTTCAGGAGATACATCAATTAGGGTTAACATGAGTGATGGTACTTATACAGAAGAAGCTATTAAATCAATGGAAAGATTGGCTCGCCTTAAAATTGACATAATTTATCCGGGGCATGGAATGCCGATTACTGAAAATCCAGAAAAAATAATTCACAGAAGTTTATTAAATATGAAGTCAATAAAAATGTAAGATAATAGAATAAATTTAAATGGAGTGGGTTTATGCAATGGTTTTATAATTTAAAAATAAGTAAAAAATTGCAGCTTAGTTTTTTTTTAGTTGCAATTGTATCAGCTATTGTTGGTTATGTGGGTTATTCTGGAATTAAAACTATCTGGGAAAATCAAACAGAAATGTATAATCAACGTTTGGTTCCCATAAAAGACCTGGGTTACGCAAATACCGCGTTTTTTAGCACACGAACAAATGCAAGAATTCTTTTAACCTCAAAAACAGATGCAGAAAGAATAAAGTTAGTTAATACAATTAGAAGGGAAACAGCACAAATTGATTCATTAATTGCAAAGTATGAAAAAACTGATCTAGTAAAAGAACAAACTGATAATTTGTATAAATTTAAAGATTATTGGAGACGTTATTTAGGTGACCGTGATAAAGGTTTAGAGTTAATTTTGGCAAATAAAATTCAAGAAGCTGAAATTGTTTGGAGTGGGGAAATTCTTACATTACAAGCCGGAGTTAGACAATCACTTTCTGAAATGATTGATATTAATGATAGAATCTCTGCAGAACTAAATACAAAAACAAATGATAGAGCTAGTTCTTCGATAAATTTTTTATTTGTAATTGTCTTATTATCCTTTCTTACTTCCATATCGATAGGATTATTTTTAGCTAAAATTATCAGTTCCCCAATAAATATCTTAGCCGAAGTTTCATCAAAAATTGCACTTGGTGATGTTGATGTTGAAGTGAAGCAAAAAAGCACTGATGAAATTGGTAATATGATGGGCACATTTAAGATTATGATTGATAGTATTAAGGAACAGGTAAAAATTGCAAATAAAATTGCCGAAGGGGAAAGTAATGTTGAAGTTAAAGTTCGTTCTGAAAAGGACGTTTTAGGACTCAGTTTAACTAAAGTAGTTTTGACTTTAGAAGATTTAATTTCGGAGACAAAAGTATTAACTAAATCGGCTACTGACGGACAATTAAGTACCAGAGGAAATACCGGAAAATTTAAAGGCGGATATAAAGAAATTGTTGCCGGAATTAATAACATATTGGATTCTGTTATTGGGCCACTAAATGTAGCAGCTGAGTATATAGATAGAATTGCTAAAGGTGACATACCTAATAAAATTACCGACAATTATAAAGGTGATTTTAATGAAATTAAAAATAATTTTAATACTGCAATTGATGCTGTTAATCTATTAGTAAACGATGCCAAGTTTTTATCCGATTCAGCAGTTGATGGCAAACTTGCAGCCCGCGCTGATGCGTTTAAGCATCAAGGCGATTTTAGAGTAATAATTCAAGGTGTAAACAATACATTAGATGCTGTTATTGGGCCGTTAAACGTGGCTGCTGAATACATTGATAGAATTGCTAAAGGAGATATACCAAATAAAATTACTGATAATTACAAGGGTGATTTTAATGAAATTAAAAATAATGTAAATACAGCAATTGATGCAATTAATTTAATGATTTTTGATACAAAAACTTTGGTAAAAAATGCTGTCGAAGGGAAATTGGCCTCAAGAGCTGATGCTTCTAAACATCAGGGCGATTACAAAGTTATTGTACAAGGGATAAATGACACATTAGAGGCAGTAATTAGACCTCTTAATGTTGCTAAAGATTATATTGATAGAATATCCAAAGGAGATATACCGGAGAAAATTACAGCTGCTGCTTATGGCGATTTTAATGAAATTAAAAACAATCTTAATGTTTTATGTGAGTCAATGGATGAAATAACAACTGTTACAGAAGAGATTGCTTCCGGTAACTTACTCGTTTCTGTTGTTGAAAGATCCGGACAAGATAAATTGATGAAAGCGCTTGGGGCAATGATTAAAGGGTTGACGGAAGTAGTTGAAAACGTAAAAGCTACTGCTGAAAATGTAACACTTGGCAGTCAAGAGCTGGCTTCAAGTTCCGAACAAATTTCGGAGGGTGCAAATAAACAGGCTGCAAGTGCAGAAGAAGCATCCTCTTCAATGGAACAAATGACTTCAAATATTAAACAAAATGCAGAAAATGCATTTCAAACTGAGAAAATTGCTCTTCAATCCGCCGAAAATGCAAAAGTTGGCGGAAAAGCTGTAATGGAAACTGTAAGTGCAATGAAAGAAATTGCAAGCAAAATTTCAATTATAGAAGAAATTGCAAGACAAACAAATTTACTTGCATTAAACGCTGCAATTGAAGCTGCCAGAGCCGGAGAGCATGGTAAAGGATTTGCTGTTGTTGCATCCGAAGTAAGAAAATTAGCTGAAAGAAGTCAAACAGCAGCTGCTGAAATAAATAAGCTTTCGGCAAATAGTGTTGAGGTTGCTGAAAATGCAGGTCATTTACTTAATAAGTTAGTTCCTGATATCACTAAAACAGCCGAACTTGTTCAAGAAATTACTGCAGCAAGTAATGAACAAAATACAGGAGCCACTCAGATAAATCAAGCTATTCAACAGCTTGATCTCGTTATCCAACAAAATGCTGCTGCATCGGAAGAATTATCTTCAACTGCAAATAATTTGACTATGCAAGCTGAACAATTGCAAAATATTATGGGATTTTTTAATACCGGGGAAAATAATTTTGGTAATAATCAATTCAGAGAGAAAAAAACAACTATTAAAGGAGAACTTAAAACATCAAAAGAAACATCGCTTGTGAAGCATGATATTAAAAAAGATAAAAATAAAGGCTTTAAATTAAATCTAAAAGGGAATAAAGATTCTCATGATTCGGACTATATTAAATTTTAATGAGTTTTGTTCGATAATATAATTTGTAATGATTTGTTTATTTTCAGTTTATGTTTTTTGTTACTTTTTTTGACTTTTTTTATGGTGCATTAATTATTGTATTACATTTATTAACTTTTGAAAACTTTATTACTAATATAAATGGAGAAGCCCTATGAACTGGTTTTACAATATGAAAATAAGCAAAAAACTTTTATTAAGTTTTTGTATAGTCGCGGTAATAGCCGGTTTTATTGGCTATGAAGGTATTTCTAGTATCAGAGCACTTGATGCTGCGGATACCAAACTTTTTGAAAAAGCAACAGTTCCAATGGGGCAGTTACAAAAAATAAGTGTAGCTTTCCAGAGAGTTCGTGTTAATATGCGTGATGCCTTTATTACCAATGATCCTGATGTTCTGGATAAAAAGGAAAAAAGGGTTGAGGAAATGTTATCAATTGTTGAAGAACAATCAAAATTATTTGAAACTACACTTTTAACCGAAGAGGGCCGAAGATCATTAAATGAATTTAACGTTAAATTTAAAGAAAATTATGAAATAGTTATAAAAATAATCGATCTATGCAAAAAAAATAAAAAAGCAGAAGCTGAAATATTAATGAATGGTGATGCATATGTAACTGCTACTAAAACTGATGAATTACTAACTAAAATTGTTGATTTGAAGCTTGCTGCTGCAAAAGAAATCTCCGATCAAAACACTTTAGATTCAAACAGTGCTATTACGTTAATGACTATTTTTATAGTTATTGGTGTGCTTATAGCCATTGGATTTGGAATATTTATTTCGAAAATTATCGGTCGTCCTATTAATATACTTGCAGAAGTTGCGGAAAAAGTAGCCGTTGGTGATGTAGATGTTAATGTAGAACAAAAAACGACCGATGAAATTGGCAATTTAATGGGCATGTTTAAAAAAATGATTGACAGCATCAAAGATCAAGTTAAAATAGCCGATAAAATTGCCAATGGTGAAAGTAATATTGATGTTAAAGTTAGATCCGAAAAAGATGTTCTTGGCTTAAGTTTTAAGAAAGTTGTTGCTACAATTGAGGATTTAGTAAGCGAATCTGTACTTCTTTCAAAAGCCGCAGTTGAAGGAAAGTTAAGTACCAGAGGAAATACTGAAAAATTTAAGGGTGGTTATAAACAAATTGTACAAGGTGTAAATGAAACTTTAGATGCAGTTATAGGTCCTTTAAATGTAGCAGCCGAATATGTTGATAGAATTTCAAAAGGAGATATACCAAATAAAATTACTGATAATTATAAAGGTGATTTTAACGAAATTAAAAATAATTTAAATGTTGCAATAGATGCTGTTAATTTACTTGTAACCGATGCAAAAATATTAGCCAAAGCAGCAGTTGAAGGAAAACTTGCAACACGTGCCGATGCAAGTAAACATCAGGGTGATTTTAGAGCTATTGTTGAAGGTGTTAACAACACTCTTGATTCTGTGATAGGTCCGTTAAATGTAGCAGCCGAATATGTTGACAGAATTGCAAAAGGTGATATACCTAACAAAATAACAGATAGTTATAACGGCGATTTTAACGAAATAAAAAACAACTTAAATACTGCAATTGATGCTGTTAATTTACTTGTAACCGATGCAAAAATATTAGCTAAAGCTGCAGTTGAAGGTAAACTAGCAACGCGTGCAGATGCAAGTAAACATCAAGGTGATTTTAGGGTAATTGTTCAAGGTGTTAACAATACGCTTGATTCTGTAATTGGCCCGTTAAATGTAGCTGCCGAATATGTAGACCGAATTGCAAAAGGTGATATTCCAAACAAAATCACTGACAATTATAATGGTGATTTTAATGAAATTAAAAATAATTTAAATACGGCAATTGATGCAATAACATTACTTGTAATTGATGCAAAGGTTTTGGCAAAAGCTGCAGTTGATGGAAAACTAGCAACACGAGCCGACGCAAGTAAACATCAGGGTGATTTTAGAGCTATTGTACAGGGTGTAAATAATACACTTGATTCGGTAATAGGTCCGTTAAATGTTGCCGCCGAATATGTTGATAGAATTGCAAAAGGTGATATACCTAACAAAATAACAGATAGTTATAATGGCGATTTTAACGAAATAAAAAACAACTTAAATACTGCAATTGATGCTGTTAATTTACTAGTAATCGATGCAAAGACATTAGCAAAAGCAGCCGTTGAAGGAAAACTTGCAACACGTGCCGATGCTAGTAAACACCAAGGTGATTTTAGAGTAATTGTTCAAGGTGTAAACAATACACTTGATTCGGTAATAGGTCCGTTAAATGTTGCTGCCGAATATGTTGACCGAATTGCAAAGGGTGATATTCCTAACAAAATAACAGACAACTATAATGGTGATTTTAATGAAATTAAAAACAACTTAAACACTGCAATTGATGCTATTACATTACTTGTAGTGGATGCAAAGACATTAGCAAAAGCAGCCGTTGAAGGCAAACTTGCAACACGTGCCGATGCTAGTAAACACCAAGGTGATTTTAGGGTAATTGTTCAAGGTGTAAATAATACTTTAGATTCAGTAATAGGCCCGTTAAATGTAGCCGCCGAATATGTTGATAGAATTGCAAAAGGTGATATTCCAAACAAAATTACTGATAGTTATAATGGTGATTTTAATGAAATTAAAAACAACTTAAATACGGCTATTGATGCAATAACTTTGCTGGTAATGGATGCAAAAGTTTTAGCAAAAGCAGCCGTTGAAGGCAAACTTGCAACACGTGCCGATGCTAGTAAACATCAGGGTGATTTTAGAGCAATTGTACAGGGTGTAAATAATACACTTGATTCGGTTATCGGTCCTTTGAATGTAGCAGCCGAGTATGTTGACAGAATTGCAAAAGGTAATATACCAAACAAAATAACCGATAATTATAATGGTGATTTTAACGAAATTAAAAATAATTTAAATACTGCAATTGACGCAATTAATTTACTAGTTGTTGATGCAAAAGTTTTAGCAAAAGCAGCAGTAGAAGGTAAACTAGCAACAAGAGCCGATGCAAGTAAACATCAGGGTGATTTTAGAGCTATTGTTGAAGGTGTTAACAACACTCTTGATTCTGTAATAGGTCCGTTAAATGTAGCTGCTGAATATGTTGACAGGATAGCTAAAGGTGACATTCCAAATAAAATCACCGATCATTATAATGGTGATTTTAATGAAATTAAAAACAACTTAAATACAGCCATTGATGCAATAACATTGCTTGTAAGTGATGCCAAAGTATTGGCAAAAGCTGCGGTGGAAGGTAAACTAGCAACACGTGCCGATGCAAGTAAACACCAAGGTGATTTTAAAGCAATTGTTCAAGGTGTAAATGATACACTTGACTCTGTAATTGGTCCTTTGAATGTTGCTGCTGAATACATTGACAGGATAGCTAAAGGAGATATACCAAGTAAAATAACCGATAAATATAACGGTGATTTTAATGAAATTAAAAACAACTTAAATACGGCAATTGACGCAATTACTTTGCTGGTAATGGATGCAAAAGTTTTAGCGCAAGCAGCTATTGAAGGCAAGCTTGCAACAAGAGCAGATGCAAGTAAGCATCAGGGTGATTTTAGAGCAATTGTACAGGGTGTAAATAATACACTTGACTCTGTAATTGGTCCTTTGAATGTTGCTGCTGAGTATGTTGACAGAATTGCAAAAGGAGATATTCCTAATAAGATTACAGATAAATACAATGGTGATTTTAATGAAATCAAAAACAACTTAAATACAGCCATTGATGCAATTACATTATTAGTTGTTGATGCAAAAACATTAGCCAAAGCAGCAGTTGAAGGAAAATTAGCAACCCGCGCCGATGCAAGTAAACATCAGGGTGATTTTAGAGCAATTGTTGAAGGTGTTAACAACACACTTGATTCTGTAATAGGGCCGTTAAATGTTGCTGCCGAATATGTTGACAGAATTGCAAAAGGTAATATACCAAACAAAATAACAGATAATTATAATGGTGATTTTAACGAAATTAAAAATAATTTAAATACTGCAATTGACGCAGTAAATTTCCTTGTTGCAGATGCAAAAGCTTTAGCAAAAGCAGCTGTAGAAGGAAAACTTTCTACACGTGCAGATGCAAGTAAACACCAGGGTGATTTTAGAGCAATTGTTCAAGGTGTTAATGATACACTTGATTCCGTTATTGGACCATTAAATGTAGCTGCTGAATATATTGATAGAATTGCTAAGGGAGATATTCCTAATAAAATAACCGATAATTATAACGGTGATTTTAATGAGATAAAAAATAACTTAAATGTTTTAATAGAATCAATGGATGAAATTACTTCTGTGGCTGAAGAAATTGCAGGCGGAAATTTGATGGTTACTGCAAATGAAAGATCCCAGGGTGATAAATTAATGAAAGCTTTAAGTTCCATGATTAAGGGGCTTATGGATGTAGTTCAAAATGTTAAAACAACTGCCGAAAATGTTACAATGGGCAGTCAGGAATTGGCATCGAGCTCCGATCAGATTTCGGAGGGTGCAAACAAACAAGCTGCATCAGCCGAAGAAGCTTCATCATCAATGGAAGAAATGACTTCAAATATTAAACAAAATGCCGAAAATGCATTCCAAACAGAAAAAATAGCTCAACAATCGGCTGAAAACGCAAAAATAGGCGGAAAAGCTGTAGCAGAAACTGTTTTGGCAATGAAAGAGATTGCAAGTAAGATATCTATAATAGAAGAAATAGCACGACAGACAAATCTATTAGCACTTAATGCCGCAATTGAAGCAGCAAGAGCCGGAGAACATGGTAAAGGGTTTGCAGTTGTTGCAAGTGAAGTTAGAAAACTTGCTGAACGTAGTCAAACAGCCGCAGCAGAAATTAATAAATTATCGGCAACCAGTGTTGAAGTAGCAGAAAATGCCGGAAATATGCTTAATAAACTTGTACCGGATATTACAAAAACCGCAGAGTTAGTTCAGGAAATTACAGCTGCAAGTAATGAACAAAATTCAGGAGCGGCTCAAATTAATCAGGCAATACAACAACTTGATTTGGTAATTCAGCAAAATGCTGCAGCATCGGAAGAACTTTCATCAACAGCCAACAATTTAACTTCTCAGGCAGAACAGCTGCAAAACATTATGGGATTTTTTAATACCGGAGATACAAATTTTGGGTTTAATCCAATGAAAGAAAGACAAAACTTAAATAAAACTCAATTAAAATCAACTAAAGGATCTTTAGTAAAACATGAAAACAAATCAGGAAAATCCAGCGGATTTAAACTGAATATGAAAAATGCTTCAGATCAACAGGATTCAGAGTTTATTAAATTTTAACTGAGCGGGGGCTCTGCTAAGGGTTCATTACCATATTAATACCCTCCTGATAACAGGAGGGTAATGAATAAAAAGAATCCAGATTTATAAGTAAATAAGTTAACAATGCAAATATTAAAGGAGAATATTATGAGTGTTTTGGGAATAGAAGATGTTAGAACATATCTGACATTTACATTAGATGATGAGCTATTTGCAGTTGAAGTTGTCAAAGTTCGCGAAGTTTTGGATTATACAGTAATTACTAAAATTCCAAAAACTCCGGAGTATATGAGAGGTGTTATTAATTTGCGCGGTAGTGTTGTTCCCGTTATTGATTTAAGACTCAAATTTGGAATGACCAAAACTGAAAACAAAGTTAATACGTGTATTATTGTTCTTGAAATAAGGATGGATGACGAAACTGTAGTTTTAGGAGCTTTGGCAGATTCTGTGCAAGAAGTTTTTGAATTGGAACCGGATCAAATTGAACCGGCCCCAAAGTTTGGAACAAGGTTTAAAGAAGAGTTTTTAAAGGGGATGGGTAAAAGGGACGAAAAATTTATAATGATTTTGGATATTGATAAAGTGTTTTCAAGTGATGAAATAGCTTTAGTTCAGGATGTTGAAAATAATAACATGGCAAAAATAGAAAATTAAATGACCAAGTTTAATAAATACTTATGATTCAAAAAAATGAAATTTCCGCTTTAAATTTTAGAAGACTAACGGGAATTATTTATGATACCTGCGGTATTTATTTATCTATTGACAAAAAAGTTGTTGTTGAAGGAAAGATTAAAAAAAGATTAATTAGTTTAGGTTACAATTCGTTTGATGAATATTTTAGTTTTTTATTTACAAAAGAAGGACTGAATACTGAACTTCACTTGTTAATAAATGTTTTAACCACTAACAAAACTGATTTTTTTAGAGAATCGGCACATTTTGACTTTTTGACCGGAACAATATATCCCAATTTTATTAAACAAAAAGTGGATGGATTTTTTAAAAAACAGTTGAATATTTGGAGTGCAGGATGTTCTACCGGAGAAGAACCTTACACAATGGCAATTTTATTAAATGAACTAAAGTGTAAAAATTCAAATTTTGGTTTTAATATTTTCGCTTCTGATATTTCGACCGATGTACTTGAAAATGCAATGCTTGGAATTTATAAATTGGATACTGCTGATATTATTCCGCAAATTTATAAAACTAAATATTTATTGCGCAGCAAAGATGAAACCAAAAAATTAGTTAGAATAATTCCAGAGCTGAGATCTCAAATAAATTTTTCCAGAATAAATTTATTGGAAGATGAATACAATTTACCAACAAAAATGGATGTAATTTTTTGTAGGAATGTCTTAATATATTTTGATAAAACAACTCAGGAAAAAGTTTTAACAAAACTTACCAAACAATTAACTACTGAAGGATATTTATTTATTGGACATTCGGAAACCATAACCGGAATGAATCTTCCATTGGAAAGAATTGCACCTACAATTTATAAAAAAATTGAGTAATTATGCAGAAGAAAATAACTGTATTGATTGTAGATGATTCTGCAATTGTTAGACAAACTTTGGCTGAATTATTATCTAGTGATCCTGCTATTGAAGTTATTGGCACCGCTTCCGATCCATTTATGGCAGCCCAAAAAATGGAGCGGGTTATTCCCGATGTAATTACACTTGATGTTGAAATGCCAAAAATGGATGGTTTGACTTTTTTGCGTAAAATTATGGAACAGCAACCAATACCGGTTGTGATTTGTTCAAGTTTAACTGCCGATGGTTCCGAAACTGCTCTCAAAGCACTTGAATATGGTGCGGTTGAGATAATAACAAAACCAAAATTGGGGACAAAACAGTTTTTTGAGGAATCGCGCATATATATATGTGATATTGTAAAAGCTGCTTCGATGGTTAATGTAAAAAGGAGAGTTGATTTCCAACTGGTTCAGCCAAAATTAACTGCCGATGCAATTATTGCAAAATCAACTAATAAATCGATGATTGAAACAACGGAAAAAGTTGTTGTTGTAGGGGCTTCGACAGGGGGTACCGAAGCTTTGAGGATATTTTTAGAATCATTTCCTTTGGATTCTCCCGGTATTGTTGTTGTGCAGCATATGCCAGAAAATTTTACCACAGCATTCGCAAAACGACTCGATTCGTATTGTAAAATAACCGTTAAAGAAGCAGAAAATGGCGATAGTGTGATGAGAGGCAGAGCTTTGATAGCTCCGGGGAATCATCATCTGTTGTTAAAACGTAATGGCGCCAGGTATTATGTGGAAATAAAAGATGGGCCTTTGGTAAGTCGGCACAGACCTTCGGTTGATGTTCTTTTTAGGTCTGCAGCACGCTATGCGGGGAAAAATGCAATTGGTGTAATAATGACCGGAATGGGAGATGACGGTGCAAAAGGAATGTATGAAATGAAAGAAGCCGGGGCATATAATATTGCTCAGGATGAAAAAACAAGTGTTGTTTACGGTATGCCAAATGAGGCAGTTAAGTTAGGTGGTGTTGATAAAATTCTTCCCTTGCAGGAGATTGCTAATAAGGTTATTTTTCAGTGTTCACAAAATGTGTAAAATTAAACAATCTTTATATAATTAAATTATGCTTGGTTGATTATTATTGTTATTTTGGTTTATAAAAAAGCAAGTATTTGAAGATTACGGATTATGACTAAAGGAAATATATTAATAGTAGAAGATAATAAAAGTTCAGCAACTGTTTTATTATATATGTTGAAAACTCTTGGATATTCAGTTGCTGGTGTTGCCTCATCATGTGACCAGGCTTTGGCTTTATTAAACGAGCAATTACCCGATCTCATATTGATGGATATTATGATTGAAGGTGATAAAGATGGAATAGAAACCGCCATTATTGTTAAAGAAAAATATGATATACCGGTTGTTTTTTTAAGTGCTTTAACAGATGATAAATCTATACAGCGGGCTAAAGATTCTACACCCTACGGATATATTTCAAAGCCGTATGAAGTAAGAGATTTAAAAGGTACAATTGAAATTGCACTTAATAAAAGAGCCATTGAAGTAAAACTAAAAGAAAATGAATTATGGTTTAAATCAACATTAAGCAGCATTGGTGATGGTGTTATTGCGGCTGATGAAAATGATAATATTAAATTTATTAATAATATTGCTGAAAGAATGACAGGTTATTTTGCACAGGAAGTGGTTGATAAAAATATTGATACCGTATTAAATATTGTTCCTGATTTGTCAATCGAATCTCTGGTGTTTTTATCCAGGGGAACAGTATCAAGTTTTAAACAGCAAAATTTAATAAATAACATATTAATTTCTAAAGATGGTTCTGAAATTTATATTGAAGAAAATATTTCGGCAATTAAAAATGATATGGGTAAAATTATTGGAAAAGTTGTTACTATACGCGATATATCAAAACAGCGTGAAGCGCAATTAGCGGCAATTAAAGCTAAAGATTTTTACCTTAATTTTTTTGAAAATTTTCCGGTTTTAATTTGGCGGGCTAATAAAGATGGACTTTTTAATTATTTTAATATACATTGGTTAAATTTTACCGGGGTTAATATTGAATCCCAAATCTTTACAGGTTGGTACGATTTGCTTCATCCTGAAGATAAAGAGCGGACAATTGCTGAAATTGAAAATAACTTCACAAATCATAGTAAAATTGTATTGGAATTTAGATTGTTAAATGCAAACAAAACATATTGCTGGGTTATGTGTATTGCAAATCCTTTTGATAATATTAATGGCGAATTTGACGGTTATTTAGGAACATGTTTTGACATTTCCAACAGGAAAATGATTGAAGAAGAATTGATTAATGCAAGAAATATTTCAGAAGCCGCAAGTTTGGCTAAAAGTACATTTATTGCAAACATGAGCCATGAAATAAGGACTCCGTTAAACGGTATTATGGGATTGACAGATCTTTTATTAGATACCAAATTGGATTCGGAACAAATTGAATTTTTGGAGATGATAAAACAGTCATCACATACATTACTCAATTTATTAAATAATTTATTAAATTATTCAAAAATTGAAAAGAATAAAGACACACTGATAGAAACAAAGTTTGATTTTAGATTTATAGTTGATGAAATTGCATTACCGTATCAAACTCAAGCAAAAAAAAGAGGAATTAATTTTACAATTGAGGTTGGATCGGAAATACCTGAAAAATTGCTGGGTGATTGTCAAAAAATTCAGCAAATTTTATCTAATTTATTAGGTAATGCTAATAAATTTACTGATACCGGAGAAATTAAATTAAATATACATTGCGATAAGTTTTCGAATTTTGTATTAACTAATGATGATAAATTATTTATACATTTTGCTGTAAAGGATACAGGGATTGGTATTAATAAAGATAAATATGATCATGTTTTTGAAAGTTTTACACAGGTTGATAGCTCAAAAACCCGTAGATATTCCGGTTCGGGATTGGGTTTATCTTTAGTTAAAAGAATGGTTGAGCAAATGAATGGGAAAATATGGTTTGAAAGTGAATTTGGAAAAGGAAGTACTTTTCATTTTGTAATTGAAGTAAAAACAATAGTTTAAAAAAATTAATATTAATTTATTAGGTTGTATATGAGAACATTAGTAGTTGAAGATGATTTTACCAGCAGGCTTGTTTTGCAAAAAATGTTAGTTCCATTTGGGCCTTGTGATGTGGCGGTAAACGGTCTGGAAGCAGTGCATGCTTTTTTGCTGGCAATGGAAGAAAAAAATCCTTACGACTTAATTTGTCTTGATATTATGATGCCTGAAATGGATGGAAAAGAAGCATTAAGAATTATAAGACAAAAAGAAAAGGAATTAAATATTTTACCAAAAAATGAAACTAAAATTATTATGGTTACCGCTTTGGATACTGCTCATGAAGTTATTGATGCATATTATAAAGGAGGCTGTACATCATATTTAGTTAAACCGATTGAAAAAAAGAAGATTATAAAAGCTGTTACTGAATTGGGATTGGTTGATATTTAAAATAATTCAGGTAATTGTTTTTTATTAAACTATTTATTGTTAATATGATTGATTTTAAAAAAAATTCAGGTGATAAATTAAGTTTTAAATTTGTAATACGTTATTTGCCATACATTTTGTTAGGCATTTGTTTAATTATTACTTTTTTCCTTTGGGATAACTTAAAAGATAATGAAAATGAAAAACTTAAAATATTCTTTGATAATAAAGTTCAGGAAGCAATAATAAGTATTGAACAAAGAATGATTGCTTATGAGCAATTACTTAAAGCTGTTAATGGATTGTTCATTAATTCAAATGAAGTTACGCGTAAAGAATTTACCAATTATATTAAAAATCTTTCTATTGAAGATGCTTATACGGGTGTTCAGGCAATTGGTTACTCTAAAATAATAAAATCTTTTGAAAAAGAAGAACATATTAATAGTATTAGAAAAGAAGGGTATCCTGGTTATACTATTAAACCGGAAGGAACTAGGGAAAAATATACATCAATTATATATATTGAACCATTTGCAGGGCGTAATTTAAGGGCTTTTGGTTATGATATGTATTCTGATCCCGTTAGACGTAATGCTATGGATTTGGCATGTGAAACCGGTAAGACTTTTATTTCAGGAAAAGTTGAACTAATGCAAGAGAGCGGCAGAGACAAACAATCCGGTTTTGTGATGTATTTACCATATTATAAAGAGGAAAAACCGCATAGTACGTTATTCGAACGAAAAAAAAATATTGAAGGATGGATTTATTCGCCATTTAGGATGAATGATTTGATGTTTGGTGTTTTTGGCGACAAACTGAACAATTTACGGATAATGATTTATGATAATGACGAGAGTCAGTTAAATAATTTAATGTATGATTCGTATCCGCCAATAATAAATAATTTGCAGCCGCGATTTACAAAAAACGTTAACTTAAACATTGCCGGTAGGAAATGGGTAATTGTTGCTGCATCATTACCGGAAATTGAACTGGGAATTGATTTTAATAAACCTCTTTATTTTTTAATTGGCGGAATTATTTTAAGTCTTCTTATTTTTTTTATTTCCATGCTTATTATTTCCTCAAATAAAAAATTCGAAAAAATAGCAGAACAAAATGCGGAAAGATTTAAATATTTAATGGATCATGCAAATACTGCAATTGTGGTTTACAATATGAATAGGCAAGTTGTTGAAGCGAATAATAATGCGATTTTACACTTTGGTTATTCAATTGATGAATTGTTAACGATGAGGGTTGAACAGTTTTATCCGTCAGAAATGGCCGAAAATATTATTACAAAATTTGAACTGACGAAAATTAAAAATAATATGAGTTTTGAAACCATACAAAAGCGTAAAGACGGAAAGTTTGTTAATTCGGAAATAAATGCGCGTTTAATTAACATTGACAAACAGGATTTTATACTCAGTTTTATTCAAAATATTGATGAGAGAAAAACTGCCGAAAATGAGTTAAAAGATAACCAACTTTGGCTGCAATCTATCCTTAATTCTCTTTCATCAGGTATTTTGATTATCGATTCTGAAACTCATAAAATATTTGATGTAAATCCGGTTGCCGCTGAAATGATTGGTGATAAAAAAGAGAATATTATTGGAAAAGTATGTCATCAATATGTTTGTCCATCCAAAATGAAAGAATGTCCAATTATTGATTTAGGGAAAAATATTCACAATACGGAATGTGTATTAACTAATACAAAAAAAGAATCAATACCGGTTTACAAAACAGTTTCAAAGCAGCAATTTAAAGGTAAAACTTATCTTATTGAAAGCATTATTGATATAAGTGAAAGAGTTCAACTTGAAAAACAATTAATAAAAACACGAAATAATTTTGATTTATTTTTTAATACAATTGAAGATTTGTTATTTGTTTTAGATATGGAAGGGAAGATGCTGCATATAAACAATAAAGTGTGCAGCCGATTAGGTTATAAACGTGAAGAATTGATTGGGAAATCTGTTTTAGAAGTACATCCGCCGGAATTTAGACAGGAGGCACTTAAGGTTGTTGTAAAAATGTTAAAAGGAGAGGTAGACGTTTGTCCTATTCCTGTTTTTACTAAAGATGGAATTCATATACCCGTAGAAACAAGAGTTGTATTAGGTGAGTGGGATGGAAAACAGGCAATATTTGGAGTTACAAAAGATATCTCTAAATTAAAATTATCAGAAGAGAAGTTCTCCGGTGCATTTCATTCGGGGTCTGTTGTAATGGCCATTCTTAAAGTTGAGGATGGGGCATTTATTGAAGTAAATGACGCTTTTACTAAAGTTTTAGGTTACAAATCAGAAGAAATTATTAATCATACTTCAAAAGAACTTAATCTGTTTGCGGAATTTAGTGATAGAAATTCATTAAATGAAATGTATTTGAAAAACGGAAAAATTACCAATGTTGAAATTTTAGTTAGAAAAAAAGATAATACTTTTTTAACCGGACTTTTTTCGGCGGATAAAATATTGGTTGGTGATACTTTTTGCTGGCTTACAAGTATGGTAGATGTAACTGAACTTAAAAGAACAGCAGAGGCCTTAAGAGCAAGCGAAAGTAAATATCGCAGTATTTTTGAAAACGTACAAGACGTTTTTTACCAAACCGATTTGGATGGAATAATAATTGACATAAGTCCTTCAATAGAAAAGTACTCAGGTTATTCACGCGAGGCTTTAATTGGCAAATCTGTATCTATAGCTTATAAAGATGCAAATGATAGAGAAACACTGATGAAGCTGATAAAAGAAAAAGGAGAAGTTGTTGATTATGAATTATTATTTGTTGATAAATTTAATAATACGTTTAATACATCGGTAAATTCTCATTTAATTTATGATATGTCCGGAAATCCAATTGGTGTTGAAGGGTTATTGCGCGATATTACAGCTAGAAAAAATGCTGAAATACAGCTGCAAAAATATGCGGAAGAGCTAAAAACAGCAAACGCTGAAAAAGATAAGTTTTTTTCTATTATTTCACACGATTTAAGGAGTCCGTTAACCGGTATTTGCGGAATGTTGGAAATTCTTGTTGATAATGCTGATTCATTTGGTGAAGAAGAATTAAAACAGACTTATAAAGAATTGTACAGATCGGCAAAAAATCAAAATAAGTTGTTGGAAGATTTACTTGAATGGTCAAAAATTGAGACAAACAGAATGCCTTATGTACCTAAACAGCTTGTTTTAGGTATGGAAATTGAATATGGAATCGAATTATTATCTGCTGTTGCGGTTTCAAAAGGTATTAAGATAATTAATAATGTACAAGATGAAATTAATATTTATGCCGATGAGAATATGCTTCGTTTAATGATTCGCAATATTTTGTCTAACGCTATTAAATTTAGTTTTGATAATAGCGAGATATTAATTTATTGCGAGGTTACTTCTAAGGAAATAATACTTTCCGTAAAAGATTATGGAGTTGGAATAAAAGAAGAGAATATTGATAAATTATTCAGAATAGATGTCCAATTTTCACAAGTTGGAACAAAAAAGGAAAAAGGAACAGGACTTGGACTGGTGTTATGTAAGGAATTGATTAAAAAACATAATGGAAGAATTTGGGTAAAAAGTGAATTTGGCAAAGGGAGTATCTTCAATATTGCGTTTCCAAAAACAGAAAATGAAATATAATTTATTCCGAACTAATTATAACCATACACGTCTAAATTAAAATAAAAATTATTGGGCTTTTAAAATGGGAAAGAAATATTTATTTATTTTATTATTTTTTATCGTAACGGTTTCTATTTATTCGCAGCAGATAAGCGAAAATGATGTAAAAAAAATTTGTCAATCAAAAATACTACAGTTTAACCCACAAAACTATTATCAAATTAACAGCATTAATAAAATTAATACAAACTCCGGTTTGGTAGATTTTTATATTGTTAATCTACATCCTAGCGGGTATATGATTATATCCAATAATATTAACCTGCCGGCAATTATTACTTATTCTTTTACGGATTGTTTTAATGTACAGGAAAATAATAATCCTATTTTAGATTTAGTTAAATACGATTTAACCCTAAGAACAAACAATATTCCTTTGCTGCCAAAAATTTTAGTTGAAAAAAGAAATAAAGAGTGGTTAAATTATTTAACGGAAAATGTTAATTTAACTAAAACGGAATTTATGCAATGGCCGGCTGCCGGTACAACAGCTTTGGGGGGATGGTTAAATTCCAATTGGACACAAAACTCGCCTTACAATAAATTTTGCCCGCTTGACTTGCTAACAGGAAGCAGAAGTATTGCCGGATGTCCCGCAATTGCAATGGGGCAGGTATTAAATTATCTTAAAACTGTTAACGGAGTAATGTTTACGGATAATGATGATTATTATCATAATTATGCCGGACGGAATTATAAAATTGATGATGATTCAAAAACATTACAATTTCCGTCATTCCCTGAACTTAATATACTTTTAGATACATTAAATAGCCATTATATTAATAATGTTACTTTAACAAACGATGATAAAGCCGCTTTGGTTTTTGGTTGCGCGGTTGCCGCAACACAAGTATTTACTTCTTCGGGCAGTGGTACCTTTGGTGTTAACCAGGCTTATGATGCTTACAAAAAGTTTAATTTTACTAACAGCCGTTTATTAATGCCCGGTGATGATAATATTTATGAACAAGTTGCGTTAAATATTATGGATTCATTAACTTGTCATTTGGCAATTGTTACACCCGATAATAACAGCGGGCATAATGTTGTAATTGACGGCTACAATACCGATAATTATTTCCATTTAAATTTTGGCTGGGGTGGAATGTATAACGGCTGGTATTTATTGCCGGATGAAATTCCTTATGGACTAACTGTATTGGAAGGTGTAGTAGTTGATATTTCGAACAAACCAAATATTGTTGATAATAATAATACTCCTGTTAATGCCGAAAAAATTGAACTTCCGTTTGAAAATAGATACAATCAAATTAATCCCAAAGGGGATATTGACTGGTTTAAAATTTATCTAGAAAGAGGAACTTTAATAAATATTAAGGTAAAAGAATACGGTGCTTTAGGTTTAAAACCTTATGTATGGTTATACGGCCCAAATAAAGAAGACGGTTCGGATGTTAACTTAAAAACGTACGCAGCAAGTCCCGATTCGTTTGTAAATAACCAGTCTTTTGTTTCATTTGTTACATTGGATTCGGGTTATTATTTTATCCGTGTTGCTGATAGTTCTAATTTTCCGTTAAGCGCAGGATTTGAACCGAATATTGGTGCTTATTTAATTAATGTTGATACTACATTAATAACCGGTGTAAATGATATAAAAGAAACATTAAAACCAACTTCTTTTGTGTTATATAATAATTACCCAAATCCTTTTAACCCTTCTACTAAAATAAAATATTATTTACCCAATGCGGGTAATGTAAAATTGGTTGTTAATAATATGTTAGGTGAAGAAATTAGTGTGTTGGTTAATGAACCGCAAAAAGAAGGTATATACCAAATTAATTTTAACGCAAATAACCTTTCAAGCGGGGTTTATTTTTATTCGTTAATTTCAGAAACCGGCAACGGACAAATATTTAAGTCCGTTAAAAAAATGATTGTTTTGAAATAGAATGTACTATCGTTTTGAATTGCAGAGTCCTGAAATAGATTGACTTTTTTATTGTTTTCGCATCAACCTTTTTTAGGACACTACAATTAGGACATGGTGCTTCTCCGAAGCACGGGGTTTGTTTGTTAGTGCGAGGTTACAGACATGGAATTTCTCCGAAATTCATATTTTACGAAAATGTTTCAGCCCGGAACGGGTGATATGATTGTTGGAAAATTAACGGGATAAGATTGGCACCCAGAATGGGCGAAATGATCATTAAATATTTCATTAAAATTAAAAATCATATGCCGGGGAATCATGTCGCCGCCATCGCTACAATCCTCACGTCCCTTCAGGACTAAAAGCCTGTACGTAACCATGCAATGGTTGCTTCATCTGTCTTCAAATGTTTATAATTCATAATTCAAAATTATGTTTATCAAACCTTCTGCAGAGTAGAAGTCTGCTTGTAACCACATAACACCCCCACACAACAACCGCCTACAGAGTAGGCGAATATTCTTTTATATATATAAATCATACGAATCGTAAAAATCACACAAATCACAGTTCAGACAATCTTTTAATTCACCATTAATAATTCACAATTCATAATTATCTTTTTTTTGCCTTGATTTTCCTTCTTTATTTTATTTAATTTGCCCCATATGCATAAAAAAGGATGGTTAAATACTGCACAATTGCCAATATATTAAACGGATTGTTATATGAAGGTAAAATATTATTTAGTTACCCTTTTTATTGTTATTATATATATTTCCTGCGGGGTAACGGATAATGAAAAAATTATTAATATTGAACCCGGCAAAAGAGATTATGTTTGGACCAAAGACAGTATTGATTACGGAAATTTACCGGGTAGAATCGAAATGTATTCAATGTGGGGTAGTTCACCTACTGATGTGTGGGGAGCAAGTTTTTCGGCGCCTGATTTGAGGAATAGTTTTTGGCATTATGATGGTGTAAAATGGAGCAGAGCAATATGGGATACACCAATATCCATTCCGGGCAATGGTTCAATTATCATCGGCGGCGTTTGGGGAACATCAAAAAATAATGTTTGGGGATTTGGAATGAGGCAATACAGCAATCCTGATAGATACGAGGCTTTTGTAATGAAATATGACGGATCTACTTGGACTGAAGTAACAGGGGATAAAGATAATATGCCGGTGGGCTTTTACGATATATGTGCGGTGAATGAAAATAATTTTTGGATTTCGGCTTACTATAATATTTATCATTACAATAATGGGATATGGAAAAGATATTCTATTGGTAACCTTGGAGCACAGGCAATTACAGTGATTGGTGATAATGTATATATTGCAGCTTATGAAGGAGGCAGTAATACATTATATATGATGAAAAAAATTAATGATAAGTTTATTGCTATTGACAGTACAAGTTTATTCGATGGCAAATTTGGAACCAGAGGGTTGGATCAAATTGATAATAAATTGTATTCGTATGGTCTTCATGGAATATTTAGTACAACGATCACAAATAATACAATAAATAAAGCTGAATGGGGACAAGTGATAAGCGTTAATAATGGTGGACTTTATAGCTCATATGTGATAAGTTCTAAGGACGTTTGGGTTGTAGGGTGGAATCCTAATGCATTTCATTTTAACGGTACGGATTGGCAACCAATTACAATAGATAATAATAGGACTGGGCAGAGTAGTGGTCTTGAAGGTATTTGGGGTGACGGTAAAGAAATATTTATTTGTGACACAGAGAAAGGAATAGTATATCATGGCAGATAATTTAAATAAATCATTAAATCTGATCATACACGGAAAGCTAAAATAATAAAAGGATTATTCATACAAACTGAGAGGTTGTTGTGCAAAATAAAATTTTAATATTTTTTATTTATCTGTTATCTTTAAGTATTATATACCCGCAAAAAGGCCAAATTAGTACTGGTAATAAAATGGCAAATAATGTCAATTTCTCTTATGCAGATACAGTTAATACCAATCAGAAAATAAATAATCCTCCTGGCGTTGATACTTCAGAATCAATCAGCAGAATTCATTTTCAAGCGACTATTGGTTTATGTGAATATCTTTCGTATGGTATTGGCTATAATTTTAATAAAAATAATGCGCTGTTAATAAAAAGGCATGGGATGGTGCTTGGGGATGTAGCAATGGGTGGTGCCTGGGGACTTAAGTATACATACTCGTTTCAATCAAAAATATTTATTAAAAATATTTCAATAACGGCTTCACTAATAAATGAGCTTTCGTTAGATAAAACCACATATAACAGGGATAGATTTGTAAAAGGAGGTGCAATTGAAATAGCAACCAGTAGAAAAAAAGATTTTGATTCAGGTATAGTATTTCAATATGAAATTGGTATCTCGGTTTCTAAAATATTGGATAGGGAAATACATGTTTTGCCAAATTTTAAAATTGGATTAAATTATAATTTTTAAAAGAGAAAATTCACCAAACAAACTCCCCTAAATGGTTTTTAATAATTTTAGCAAAAATAATTAAAAAATTAAAGAACCCAAAGAATACAGATTTGCGCAGATAAAAAGCTGCATAATTCTATACTAATAACAATCATTAACGTTCTATTTAAAAATGAATAATTTCACCTCTTAATTTCCCTTTTTTTATTTATATTATTTTGTTAATTATTATTATTTTTTAGCAAATATGCAGGTGGAAGATGACTGGATTTTACAAGGTTTTATTTGTTGTTGTATTATTGTTTTTGGCTGGGGCATGCGGCAGGTTTGTAAATATTGAAATTGTTGAAAAAGAAGAAATACCGGCAGTAAAAAAGGATTCGGTTATACAGGTTGATAAAATTGCTGAATTTAAAACAATGTTTAAACAGCGTAAATTAAACATGGTTATCCCTCCGCATACACGCATTGATACCATAATAACAGATAAACAAAATAAAACAATGGAAATAGAATTCAGCGATGATTTTTCCTGTATCCCGTTGCGTAATGAAAATGTAAAAAACTATTACGATTTTGTTAAAAATTATTTTGGTGATGAATATAAAGATTATACTATTTTTATTAAAACAATGGGAATTAAAATTGAAGATTTAGTACCCAATTTTTATAGAAATGTAGATACATTTGATAAAAACAGAATTATGGATTACAGTTTTAAAAGAACAACTCCTATTATTGAAAATATAGATAAACCCTTTAAAATTACAAAAGGTTTATATAACAGGAATATAAGTTTGTGGCAAAGTCACGGCTGGTATTATTCAACCGATGCCGGAAGATGGGAATGGCAGAGACCAAGATTATTTCAAACAGTTGAAGATTTGATACCGTTATCATTTGTTTTACCCTATATAGCACCAATGCTGGAAAATGCCGGTGCTACAGTATTTATTCCTCGTGAACGCGACTGGCAGACAAATGAAGTGGTAGTTGATAATGACACAAAAGCAGATATAAAAAACAAGTTTTATGTTGAAACAGCAAAAGATAAAAAAAATAAATGGCAAGTATCAAAAACAGCCGGATTTGCAGTAGGCAACCCTCCTTACGAGGTTAATTTTAATCCTTTTGAACATGGTACAACCAGATATATTTTATCGGATATAAAAGGTAATGCCGGTGTAAAATGGATTCCTGATATTAAAGAAACCGGAGAATATGCCGTTTATATCTCTTACGCTGCTTCGGAAAATAATGTTAGTGATGCTTTATATAAAATTAAACACGCAGGCGGTATAACCGATTTTATTGTTAATCAAAAAATTGGCGGTACTACATGGTTATTTGCCGGTAAATTTAAATTTAAAAAAGGCGAAAACAATTATGTTGAATTGGTAAATAAATCAAAAGAAAACGGTTTAATTGTTTCGGCTGATGCGGTACGTTTTGGCGGAGGTATGGGAGTTGTTTTAAGGGAAGGACAAACTAGCGGAAGACCAAAATTTGTTGAGGGAGCAAAATATTATTTGCAATATGCAGGTATGCCCGATACATTAATTTATAACTTAAATAAAAACAAAAACGATTATAACGATGATTACAAAAGCCGTACCGAATATACAAATTATTTGATTGGTGCCCCATTTGGACCTCATAAAGATAAAAACGTAAAAGGTTTATCAATCCCTATCGATTTATCAATGGCATTCCATACTGATGCAGGAATAACAAATAACGATACTACGGTTGGATCGTTAGCTATATATAGCTTAATAGATGGTGAATCATCAGTTACTTTCCCAAACGGAAAATCACGTTTGGCTTGCCGCGATTTATCGGATATTATTCAAACTGAAATAGTAACCGATATAAGAAACAATTTTGACATGGCCTGGAGCAGAAGGCAACTTATGGAAGCTCAATATACCGAAGCTCAAAGACCAAATGTTCCGGCATTGTTATTGGAATTGTTGTCACATCAAAACTTTTTGGATATGAAATTTATGCTTGATCCAAAATTTAGATTTACTGTAAGCCGTGCAATTTATAAGGGGATGTTAAAGTTTTTATCGGTTCAAAATAATTTGGAATATATTGTGCAGCCGCTGCCGGTGCAAAATTTTGCAGCTCAGTTTGATGAAAATATGGACGCAAAACTTACCTGGAAAGAAACCATTGATAAAGCGGAAAAAACAGCCGTTCCAACAGGTTATGTTGTTTATACACGTTTAGATGACGGCGGTTTTGATAACGGTGTATACACAAAAGAACCAAACTTTATTGTTAAAAATTTAGAAAAAAATAAAATTTACAGTTTTAAAATATCAGCAATAAATGACGGGGGAGAAAGTTTCCCTTCTGAAATTTTATCGGTTTGTAAATCGGAATCAAAACAACCTGTTTTGGTAATAAACGGATTTGATAGAATTTGTTCTGCAACTTGGGTAAACGGCCAAAAATTCAGCGGATTTTTAAGTAATTTGGATGCCGGAGTTCCCGATAAAGTTGATTTAGGTTTTACAGGTTATCAATACGATTTTAATCCAAGTTCGTTATGGCTTACAAATGATGAACCGGGACATGGTGCAAGTGGTGCCGATGACGAAACCAAAGTAATTGCGGGTAATACTTTTGATTTTGTTTATACTCATGGAAATGCATTAAAAAACAATGGTTATTCTTTTGTATCGTGCAGTGATGAAACAATTGAAAATGGCGAAGTTAATTTAAAAAATTACAGTTTTGTTGATTTTATTTTTGGCGAGGAAAAAGAAACCGAATATCCTAAGGAATACGAAAATAAAACAAAAGGAGTTTTATACCGTACATTTACCAAACCGCTTCAAGTAAAAATTAATGAATATTTAACAAGCGGCGGAAATATGTTTGTATCGGGTGCTTATATTGCTACCGATATGTTTAGAGTAAAAACCTGTGACAGTTTAGATATGAAATTTGCCGGCGGTGTATTAAAATATAATATTGCCACAGGTTATGCCTCAAAAACGGGTAACGTTGAAATAAACAAACTTTTTGGAAGTAAATTAACACAAATTAAATTTAATACGGAATTAAATGATAAAATTTATGCTGTTGAATCGCCGGATGCAATTAATCCTGTAAAAGACAGCCAAACTTTATTTAGGTATTATGATAATCAGTTTTCAGCAGGAATTGGTTATAAAAAAGAATATGGAATAATAGCAATGGGTTTCCCGTTTGAAACAATTGTAAATGAATTGGACAGAAATGAGTTTATGTTAAGTGTATTGAATTATTTGAAAATTCAGAAGTAACGGAGTAAAAGATGAAAAACAAATTTATGATTTATGCTGCTGTTATATTTTGTATGTTAAGTAATATATACAGCCAAACTTTTGATGAAATTGTAAAAAACGCACTAAGTGGAACGGAATTAAAAAATGCTCAATGGTCTGTTTATGCCAAATATGCGGATAATAATAAAGTAATTTATGCAAAAGACGAAAACTTTAGTTTGGCTCCCGCCTCGGGTTTAAAAGTATTCACATCTTCCACCGCATTAGAAGTATTAGGTGAAGATTATAGATTTCAAACCAAATTATATTATGACGGTGTAATTATTAAGGGAAGTATTCTAAAGGGGAATATTTATATTGTCGGCGGCGGCGACCCAACTCTTGGTTCAAATTTAGTAAAAGGAAGTAAAAATTTAGATACACTTTTAAAAAGCTGGGTAAATGTAATTAAAGAAAAAGGAATTCGCAGAATTGAAGGTTCTGTAATAGCCGATGATTTGTTATTTGAAGGAAATCCCATTTCGGATGGCTGGGTTTATGGAGATATGGGTAATTATTATGGGGCGGGCGCAAATGCTTTGACCATAAATGATAATTTATATCAGGTTTATTTTAAACCGGGTAAAAATGTTGGTGATGATGCGGCTGTTTTGCGCACCGAACCGGTAATTGACGGACTTACTTTTGTTAATTATATGAAAACAGGTAAAGAAGGTTCGGGCGATAACGGTAATGTTTACAGTGGCCCTTACCAGTACAATGCAACATTACGCGGAACAATTCCGGCCGGAGTTGAGGAATTTTTTATAAAAGGTTCAATCCCTGATCCTACTTTGTTTGTGGCACAAGCTTTTACTAAAGCATTAACAGAAGCCGGTATAAAAATTTCAAAAACAGCCGGTAAAGTGGAAAAACCAGTTAAGTATGATTCGAAAAATTTAATTACTACAACTTTTTCCCCTCCGGTAAAAGATATTGTATATATTGTTAACAAAAGAAGCAATAACTTATATACGGAAATGCTTTTACGAGCAATAGGACTTAATAAAAAAGGGGAAGGAAGTATTGATAAAGGTATTGAAGCAATTGAAGATTATTTGACTTCAAATAATGTTAATATTGAAGGACTTCATTTGATGGACGGCTGCGGATTAGCGCGAAGTAATACCATAACAACAAAATTGATGGTTGATGTATTAGGTTTGGAATATACAAAAAAGTCGTTTAATTCCTTTTATTATTCATTAGGAATAACAGGCGATCCAAATGATATAAGTTATTACTCAAAATACGGTATTGGTACCGAACTTGCTTTTAACGGACATATTAAATCGGGTCTTATAAATCGTGTAAGGTCACATTCGGGTTATATAAAAGATTTATCCGGCAGAACAATAATATTTTCATTTATTGTAAATAATTATACCGGTTCAAGTTCGGCAATTGATAAAATTCACGTAAATTTAATGGTAACACTTGCAAGATTAGGCGGAAAATAAAATAAACCAAAACAATACAAACGATATGATACAATTTAAGCACAAACACGATTTTGAAAATTTACAAGCTACTTTGTTTAACAAAAAAAGAAATAATATTCCTTTAATTGAACTTGGTGTTCATCCGATAATTAAAAAAGAAATTTTGGGAAGACCGATATTAACATTAAAAGATGATATTGAATTTATGTATAACATGGGTTATGATTTTGTAAAAATTCAACCTGTTATTAAATTTCCCGAAAAACAAAAAGTAGATCGTAATGCCGATGACGAATATAAAAACGCTCCTGATAGAGCCTGGGCAACCGAAGATACAGGGGTAATTACATCGTGGGCGGATTTTGAAAAATATCAATGGCCAAAAATTGAAGATATTGATTACTCAAGGTACGATCAAGTTAAACAATTTTTACCTGACAGTATGGGAGTAATAGGGCAATATGGCGATATATTTACGCTTGTTTGGGAATTAATGGGCTTTGAAACTTTTGCTTATGCTACATTTGAACAGCCCGATTTGGTTGAAGCAATATTTGATAAAGTAAGTACATTAGTAATAAGTATGTTTGAAAACATGGTTCAATTCGATTCCGTGGGTGCTTTATGGTATAGTGATGATATTGCATTTGCAGCAGGATTAATGATTGATCCGGATTTTTTACGAAAATATTTTTTCCCCTGTTTAAATAAAATTGGTTCTTTTGCCAAACAAAAAAATATTCCTTTAATTTATCATACCGATGGTAAATTATGGGATGTTATGGATGATATAATAAACAGCGGTGTTACCGCATTACATCCTATTGAACCAAAATCGATGGACTTTTGGGAAATAAGAGATAAATATTCCGATAAACTTTCGTTTTGCGGCGGTATTGAAGTTGATACTTTAGCACGCGGAACTAAAGATGAATTACAGACTTTAATTAAAAAATATTTAGACACTATACCGGGTACTTGTTCATGGTCGGCAGGTTCTTCCAATTCTATACCCGATTATGTAACAGTAGAAAATTATTTGACGTTATTAAAAATGGTACACGAATATAATGGACATGAATAAATTGATTTGACATATAAGTGCGGTTTTTTTAATATATTTTGGCTAAAACATGATTGGTTTATTTTTAAACCCCAGGCTTTAAAAAGCGTGATTACAAACATGGTACGGCTTTGATGTGCTTTTGGGGGAATAATAATGCTATAATATACATTATTACAATAAGTTAAGTGATTTTAAATAACCCCAGCTTTTAAGCTGGGGGCTGGACTAAACTTTAATTGGGTTTTAACCCAAGCTGCTTTAATAATTTTGCGGGAATAAGAACAAATACAAAAATATAAAATTATGAACGATGAACCGGTAGCGGAATTAAAACCCAAAAGAGAGCTGAACTTAATGCAGACCGTTGCAATAATTATTGGTACTGTAATAGGTTCAGGTGTGTTTATTAGTTTACCTATTATTTCAAAAATAGCAGGTGATCCGTTTTTAAGTGCTCTAATTTGGCTGCTTGGGGGATTGATGTGGATTCCCCCTATTTTATTATTGGCTGAGATGGGTTCGGCTTATCCTGATCAGGGATTTGGGTATTTTTATCTGCAAAAAGCAGGTTCACCCTTTTTAGCGTTTGTTTATACATGGACAGCTTTTTTAACAAGTGATACACCTACACTTACTATTGTGGCTTTAAGTGCAGCGTCAGTATTAACAATATTTGCTCCAATTTTGGAAAACATGTTTGTGGCCCGTTTATTGGCTTCGGCTTTAATCTTAGGATTAGCATATATTAATTGCCGTAGTGTAAAATCGGGTGGTAATTTTCAAATATTTTTAACACTGGCAAAATTGCTGCCGTTGTTAGCAGTGGTATTAATTGGCTTTTTTATGTTTAACAACGATAAATTATTTATTACAAACGAATTGTTAAAAAACAAAACAACCAGTTTATTTTTAATAATTGCTGCGGGTACTTCCGCAACATCGTGGTCGTATGCGGGTTTTGGCAACATTTTATACATGGCCGGTGAGGTTAAAAATCCCCAGCGCAATCTTCCTCTAGCATTAATAGGTTCGGTAATATTTGTAATTGTGGCATATACCTTAATATCCATTGGTACAAGTATGATTGTACCATATAAAGACTTAATTGGAGCAGAAGGGGATTTTGTTAATCCTTTTGCGTTTTTATCATATTCCAAAAATTTTGCTGCCGGATTGTTTGCAATTGTTGCGTTTGTTTCAATGATTGGGGTGTTAAATGCAAGTATAATGGTCCAGCCCCGTTTAGAATATGCAATGGCAAAAGATAAAATGTTTTTTGCTTCTTTTGGTAAATTACATCCCAAACATTTAACTCCACATTATTCAATAATGTTTGAAGCAATATTTGCCGTTGTTTTGTTTTTACTTGGTGATATTAACAACATGCTTGGATACTTTACATTATCTTATGTAATGCAAAATACTCTTGTTTACGGGTCTATATTCTTTTTGCGAAAACGCGAAGATTATAAACCAACATATCACGCTCCGGCTTGGAAAGTTATGGCAACCTTGTCTTTATTAATTCAGCTATATTTAATATATGGCACTTTTTTAGCGTATCCAATATATGGCGTTTATGCTTGTTTGGGTTTAATTATTTCCGGATTGCCAATTTATTTATATTTCCGTAAAAAATGGAAATTAAACTGAATAAATAACTTTACCGTCAAAGATTGTTTTTATTACCTTAACATTTTTAATTTGTTCGGGTGGAATAGTAAATATATTTTCACTTAATACTACAAAATCGGCAAATTTACCCGGTGTAATACTTCCTTTAATATTTTCCTCATACGATGCGTACGCTGCATGAATGGTGTATCCGTCAACGGCTTGTTTAACCGTTAGTTTTTCTTCGGGAATAAAACCGTTTGGATTTTTACCGTCTAAAGTATGTCTTGTAACTGCTGTGTAAATACCCTGAACAGGATCTAAAGTAGCAACCGGCCAATCACTGCCAAAACATACTTTTACTCCTTCATCAATAAAAGATTTTAACGCAAAAGATGTTTTTAATCTTTCTTTACCTATTTTACTTTCTGCCCAACAACCATCATCATACATATGATAAGGCTGCATTGAAGCAATTACATTTAATTTTTTAAATCTTTTAATATCCTCGCGTCTTACATGTTGTGCGTGTTCAATTCTAAATCTTCTGTCCTTTTTACCATGTAAATTTTCTAATTCTTCGGCAATATCAAGTATCATCGAGTTGGCCTTATCACCAATAGCATGTATACTTAACTGCAAATTAGCCTTATCCGATTCAATTGACCATTTGCGTATACTGCCGTCCGATAAAACATCCATTGCCAAACCGTACGAATTTGGATCGTCTGAATATGGCTCAAAAAACAAAGCGGTATAAGATCCAAGTGAACCATCGGCAAATGCTTTTAAAGAACCTATTTTTAATAAATCATTTCCAAATGGATTTTCAAATTCGGCATCAATTAAATTTTGGCATTTTTCAATCGGCAATCGGGTATATATACGTGTTGTAAGTTTGTTTTCTTTAAATAATCTTTGAAATGTTCTAAAATCATTTGTATATGCTACATCATGAATAGAAGTAACACCAAAACGTTTGGCTTCTTCCAATGCGGTTAAACAGGCTTGTTCAAATTCGTGCTGAGTATGATTAGGCAATTTGTTTTGAACAATATCCATCGCTTTATCTTTTAGCAGACCGGTCGGTTCACCTGTTATAGGGTCTTTTACAATTGTACCGCCGTCTGGATCGGGAGTATCTTTAGTAATTCCTGCTAATTTTAATGCGTATGAATTTGCAAGGGCTGAATGATAATCCATACGATGAACAAATAAAGGAGTATTCGGAGTATATTCATCTACCATATCTTTGTTGGGCATCTCTTTTATGTCCCAATTTTGCTGATTCCAATTTCCGCCTAAAATAGGTTTTCCCGGATTCTTTTCGGAGTATTCTTTAATTGTTAACGAAAATTCTTTTACTGATTTTACTTCTGCCAAATCTACACTTAATAAATAAAATCCTCCCATTATAATATGAGCATGACAATCAATAAATCCGGGAACTACAAGTTTCCCCTTTAAATCGATTATTTCATGTTCCTCAGTCGTTTTGTTTAATACCTGTGCAGTGGTACCTGTAAAAGTTATTTTATTGTCTTTAACTATTAATGCTTCAACCCATAAATTATTTTCATCGGATGTATAAATTTTACCGTTTACAAATGCTTTAATCATATTTCACTTCTTATATTGTTATTACCAAAGCTTATTAATTATTAGTTATAAAATAGATAAAAATGTATAAAACAGCTATAAAATAATTATGAATTGTGAATTATGAATTGTGAATTATGAATTGTGAATTATGAATTGTGAATTATGAATTGTGAATTATGAATTGTGAATTATGAATTGTGAATTATGAATTGTGAATTATGAATTGTGAATTATGAATTGTGAATTATGAATTGTGAATTATGAATTGTGAATTATGAATTGTGAATTATGAATTGTGAATTATGAATTGTGAATTATGAATTGTGAATTATGAATTGTGAATTATAAAAAAATTCTTTTTATTAAACCATATCAATCATCTAAATTATATCGATCATTGTTCAGACGAAATTAAACAATGTTGATTAATTTTCATCTTATCAAACCCTCTATGGAATAGAGGAATATTTGTAAAAAAAGTGAACCCCAAAAACCGCTTTTAAGCTACAGAGTAGCGACACAAATACACAAAAAAGATATGCCGCTACGATGCATCTGGGTTATTGTGGTGGTATTATGTGTTACAAATAGGCACCTGCTCCGCAGGTGAAAAGATATAAACGAGGCTGGTTGAATAATATTTTCCCGATTTTAAACAAAGCGTGTTATCAATAAAATATGTAAATAAATTTCATAATCACATAAATCATAGTTCAGACAATGTTTTGGAAAATAAACAAAGCGGATTAAAATTCATCGTATCGAACCCTCTATGGAATAGAGGAATATTTGTAAAAAAAGTGAACCCCCAAAAACCGCTTTTAAGATACAGAGTAGCGACACAATCATACTAACCTAAGTTCAGACAACAACATGTCAAACTACTTCAACCAATCCAACAGACCGTTAATAAAGGTGAGGGGGTGGGGAGGACAGCCGGGAATAAAAAGGTCTATTTTATGTTCTTCTAAAAACTTTCTGTCCAATTCGGTTGAGTTTTGGAAAATACCGCCCGAAATAGAACATGTACCAAATAATATAACAATTTTTGGATTAGGAACAGCCTGATAAGCAATTTCCAAAGCATTGGACATGTTTTTTGTTATTGGCCCGGTTATAACAATTCCATCCGCATGACGGGGTGATGCAACAAAATCAATTCCATACCTGCCCATATCAAAATTAACATTACTTAAAGCGTTTAATTCCAGTTCGCAGCCGTTGCAGCCGCCGGCCGAAACCTGACGTAATTTTAATGATTTGCCAAAATATTTTATAATTTCTTTTGCTGCTTTTTCGGGTTTTATTGACGTTGTGTTTTGAGTTACATTTAATTTTTCTCTGCTGTTTACCGCGGTATGATAATCATCTGTAAACTTAATTATTTTTTCGGGACAAACTTCGTGGCATAATGGGCAAAACACACATAAACCCAAATCTATACTTACAGGATTTGTTTTAATTGCATTTGTTGGACATATATCTTCACATTGTTTACAGCCATTTACACATTTTTTGTCTGCAATGGCAGGTAAACCTCTGTATCTTGACGGGAATTTAACATTCCGCACGTCATGAATTATCGGATCACCTTGAAGAATTCTTATTTTTATTGTATCATTTATCATAATTAGCAGTTAAATTATTTCAGTTATATAAAATAGGTATATCAAATTATTATAAAATCCTAAAATCTTTTTCATAAGTCATGTCCGGAATAAGATAAATCGAAACTTTTATTACAAAGCGGAAAATCGGAAATAGCTGTTTTCCGTAATGCCAATGTTAAACCATACCAGTTATTAAACGAAGGATCTTTAATTTTATAATTTACCAAATTACAGTAGTTATTGGTAATTGCAACGTGAACAATTTCACCTCGCCAGCCCTCAACAATTGATACAACACCTGAATTTGCAGACATATTATTAGCTTCAGATTTTATTTCCCCTTTGGGAAAGTTTTCCAATAAATCAAAAACAAAACGTAATGATTCATCAATTTCCAAGGAACGGATACGGGCACGCGCATAAACATCCCCGGTTGTCAGGGTAATCATTGAAATTGGATTATATTTATACGCACTATATGGAAAATGAATTCGGACATCCTCTTCAAGTCCCGATGAACGCCCGGCTTGGCCAATTAGTCCAACGCTTTTTGCCAGTTCCTGTGAAACAAAACCAGTTTCTTCCAGACGTGATAATGCGCCCACAGAGGAGAAAAAATATTCATTAATTTTTTGGACATCATTTTGAATAATTTTTAAATTTGAAGTAATACCTTCAATAATTTCATTGGTTAGATTAAAACGAACACCGCCATATACAAATAAACCGCGTCCAAATCTGGAGCCGCATAATAATGCAAGACTATTAATTGCAAGCGTGCGTAACCTACCGTAGGATGATGAAGGCAAAGCAAAACCAACATCATTAGCAATACCGCCAAGTCCGGCCAAATGCATGGCAACACGTTCAATTTCGGCCGCAATTGTTCTAATAAACTCGGCACTTAAGCTTAAATGTGTTTTAGATAAACTTTCAACGGCATTACAAAAAGCAAAAGTATGTCCAATTGTTGTATCACCGGTTATCGATTCGGAAAGAATTATCCTTTGATTTGGATTCGATTTTAATATTAATTCTTCAATCCCTCTATGTTGATATCCCAAATTAATTTCAAGGTTATAAACAAGTTCACCATGACATTGAAATCTAAAATGCCCCGGTTCAATTACTCCGGCATGAATTGGTCCAACCGCAACTTCGTGAACTTCTTCACCTTCTAATCTGAAAAATTGATAGGGTTTGTTACCCAATATCGCATTTTGTTTTCTAACAGGTCGTATCCATGGATGGTTAACAGGTTCAAAACCATAATTTTCGGCTAGTTCACATTCATAATAATTGGTTTGCGGAAATTCATTTGCCCAGCTTAAAAATTTTGGTTTTTCTTCATTAAATAAACATCCGCAAATTAAAATCTTTGCTGTATTTGAATCGGCAAGGACAGCGATAACTTTTTGCGGATTATTTTTATCTATAGGAGTAAGGGCAATCATTCTGCACCCTATTTGCAGTAATTCCATAACCGAATTAAAAAAATTGTCTTTATCTAAAAATTCAATCCCGTTTATATCAAACAGTTGATTATTTTGAACTTCAAGTGTTTTCATAAAGTAATACCAAAATCTTTGGAAATGTTTAATATATTCCGGTATAAAATATCAGGTGAAACAATTGCAATAATTGTAAGTATTATTAATAAAACAATTGCAATAAAATGGTTTAATTCAAATTTTTCTGTTTTAATTTGCTGTTTTTCCAAATCTTCTTTTTTATATAACATAGAAAATATTATTCGGCCCATATTAATAAAAATAAACAGCATAAAAAACATTACAACCACAAGCAAATATGGTTTATCGGAAAAAAGGATTCCTTCAAAAATTTTAATTTCACTAAAAAATATTCCAAATGGGGGAATTCCTGAAATTGCAAAAAATGCAATTAAAAATAACCATCCGGTTTTAGGCATAAAATTTAATACGTTTTTTACTTTATCCACCCCGGTTGATTTATATCTGTTATTAATATTTCCTGCCATAAGGAATAAAACAACCTTGGTAAGTGAGTTATAAAAAGCATGATACAAAGCACCAACAAATGCTAAACCGCCAACCGCCAAACCTAAAGTTATAAGTCCCAAATGTTCAACACTGGAATATGCCAGCATCCGTTTATAATTATTTCCTCTAAACATATAAACAAAAGCTACAAATATAGATAGCAGCGCACCAATAATAAGCAGGATTTTTGCAAATTCGTAGATTGAAGTTTGACGGACAATTTGTAATATCCTCATTACTCCTAATAATGCGGTTAACCTAAGAGAACCGGACATTAACGCTGCAATTGGGCTTGGAGCATTACTTGTAGCGTCAACATCTCCCGAGTGCATTGGTGCAATTCCAATTTTTGTGCTAAATCCGACAAAGATAAATATAAAACTCGCTTTTAACCAAATAACATTTAACTGCGGAGCGTTACGAATAAACTCCCAAAAGAATAATTGTTTCCCTTCCAAGGAAGTTCCTTGAGCCGAAAGTGACAGCATTAATATTCCTATAAATGCAAAAGCAATTCCAATAGAAACTAAAAACATATATTTCCACATTGCTTCAAGCGATTTTCCGTTGCGGTAATAATAAATTAACGGTGCCACACTTAAAGTTGTTGCTTCCGAAGCAACCCAATACATTCCAAAATGATTGCTTAACATTGCTGCTGAGTTGGCGGTCAAATAAAAATTTAATAATAAAAAATAATATTTTTTTCCCTCTTCCGTTTTTGGTGATACAGGTCTTTTTAAGTAAGAGTAAGAAACTAAAACTACCCAAAAATAAACGTTGGAAAGTATTAACATAAAAAATTTGCTTAACGAATCAACATCAAAAAAAGTAGGCAGATGCGGATAATATAATCCAAGAAATATTAATAATGATAATGTTAAATGTGACAGAGCAACAAATAACGAAACAGAATACTGAATCCGCAAATCTTTAACTAAATAACAAAATAAAGAAGTTAACAAAGGGAGTAATATTAAAATTGTAAATTCAAACATTAGTCTTTTAACCTCCCAAGGTGCTTTACTTCAAAACCCTCAAATGTACTGCTTATTCCATTTAATGCTATTCCCATTAAAAAAACTACTACAAATATATCAAGCAAAGTACCAAGTTCAAGCATCATCGGCATTTCGGATGCGGCTGCCGAGCTGAATAAAAATATTCCGTTTTCTAAAATTAAAAATCCGCATACATGTACAATAAGTTTTTTTCTAAACATAATAATATATATTCCTACAACAATTGCCGAAAAACCGGAAGCAAAAGGAATAACATCCAATGCAGTACTTTTAGATAAAACATTGGAGGCAATAAATATTATTATCATTGTTGCAATAACCAGCGGGAAAAAAACCATCGGCTGAATAGAAGGTTCTATACGTCTTTTGATATCCAGGTTAACAATAATTTTATTTATATAACGTGGAATGATATAAACTTTAATAAGCAAAATAGTTACAGGTAATATTATTCCGTATATCGAAAAATTATAAATAAAAGGGATAATCATTAATACTGCCAATATTAATCCCTGTACCCTTAAAACATTAACATAAGCTTTTACACGGGAAGTAATAGAAACATAAAATAACGATAGACAAAATAGAATACTTAAAACATTTTCCATATTATACTCATTTTGTAAACGTATAAATTAACAAATTTAATATTCCAATAGCGGTGGCAAATAATAAATATTGGGGAATATTTTTCATCTTATATCTTGATGTTATTGTTTCCACAACACCAAGAGTAAAGGTTAAAGCTAAACCTCCGATTATAAAAATTATTATACCCAACAAATAGCTATGATTGTTTAGCGGATAAAAAAACGAAATTTCCAAAACAGCGTATATAAACAATTTAATGTAACTTGAATACTGGTATATAAATAAATCTATTCCCGAATTATCAAGTATCATTACTTCGTGAATCATTGTAAGTTCAAGATGAGTATTAGGGTCATCCACAGGCATTCTGGAACATTCGGTTACAGCTAATAAAAAAACGGACATTGAACAAATTATTATAAATACTTCGTACGAAATATTGGTAAGCTGAATTGAATTATAAATATCGTAAAGGGAAGTAAATCCGCTTATAAAAGAAATGGAGCCTATTGTAAAAAAGAAAATCGGTTCGGCAAATAATGCAAATGTTGCTTCGCGCGAAGCACCCATTCCTTCAAAAGAACTGCCGATATCCATTGCCGCTAAAATTTGAAAAAATCGGCCCAATCCTAAAATGTAAGCAAATAAAATTATATCTCCGTCAAAACTTATTAATGGTTTCCAAAAACCTACCGGCAGCATAGCGGCTGCTATTATCATTGTTATAAGATTTAACAAAGGGGAAATGCGGCTTACAAATGAAGATCCTGAAGCGTTAATTGTTTCTTTTTTCCAAAGTTTCCGTAAATCGTAATACAATTGCCATACAGGGGCACCAACTCGTCCTGTTAAAATTGCTTTTTGTTTATTTACCATTCCGGCAAATAAAGGGGCAACACATAAAATAATAATTACCGATATTAATCCTTGTAAAATATCTATACCCATAAAAACGCTATTATACTATAAAATATTATACTTATTAAAATAAACGCTATGTAATAACGTATATCAGTTTGACTGAAAAATTCCAATTTTGACGCAATATATTTAATTAATTTGAATAAGTTTATTATAATTTTGCTGTCAATAAAATCACTTGAATGGCTTTCAAACTTGGATGGAACCGGATAAGCTGTTTCGGAAACCTCAACTTTTTTGTGATAAACTAAAATTCCTTGCGGAATAGTATTTAATTCATCCGCAAATGAAGAAGCGGTATATTGCATTCTTGGAGTAAGATTTTCGTAACCGCAGCCCCAAGCATCCGATTTCCTTCTACCGTATTTCTTTTCAATTTTTAATTTAATCCAATACAAAACAATAACACTAATAAGTATTGAGATAAAAATAGAAGTGAAATAAAGCCAATTAATATTAATTAAAACATTGGAAGGATTACCGATAATAAAATCGGTGTTTATTACTTTATTAACAATTCCAACAAAGGGCTGTGGAAAAAAGCCTATTAAAACACATAAAAACGATAAAATTCCAAGGGAAATGTAATCATAAACATTAGTGTGGAAATGTTTAATTTCTTTTCGTTCACTTCCTAAAAACATTATGGAATTAACTTTTGTAAAACAAGCTACGGCTAAACCTCCAACAAACGCTAACGCTACAACAAACATCAACATAATAATTGGATAATAATTGGTTAGTTCGTTTGCGGTTTTGAAAAACCCCATATAAATTATAAATTCGGAAATAAAACCGTTAAAGGGAGGAAGACCACAAATTGCCACCGAACCGATTAAAAATAATATAGAAATATATTTTGCCCGGTGAACTATTCCACCCATCAATTCTATATTTCTTGTGCCAAGATTTTGATAAACAACTCCACTGCCTATAAATAAAAGACTTTTAAATATCGCGTGATTTAAAGTATGCAATAAAGCTCCGCCAAATCCAAGTACTTCAACAGTTGTTAAATTATTGGCCGACCCTATAAATCCAATTCCAATACCTATACCAATTATTCCAATATTTTCTACCGAGTGATAAGCAAGCAGACGTTTTATATCATGTTGGGCAAGAGCATACCAAACTCCAAAAATTGCGCTTATTATACTTACTATCAAAACTAACCAGCCGCACCATTCGGGAACCGGTTTTATAAATAAAAATACTCTAAATATTCCATAAATTCCGGTTTTTAGCAAAACACCTGACAAAAAAGAACTTAAAACAGTTGGAGCAATAGGATGAGCTTGCGGCAGCCAAAAATGTAAAGGCATAAATCCGGCTTTTATTCCAAAACCAATTAAAGATAATACAAAAATTAAAGAAACAACCGGACCATCCGAAAATGATAAATGATAATCGCTAAACAACCAGCTTCCGGTTTGATGATGAAGTAAAAAGAATACAAAATATAGAACAAAAATCATAACATGTGATGCTGCAAAATAATAAAAACTCCCTTTTTGAACTTCTTCTTTTTCCTTTTCAAGAATCATTGCAAGGTAAGCCGTAATACTCATTATTTCCCAGCTTACTAAAAATAAAACAGCATGGTTAGAAATTACAATAAATTGTGTTGAGATTAACAATAATACATAAAAAGCCATAAAACTTTTTAGCGACCGTTTTTGTCCAACATAATGATCTAAATACGAAAAATTGTAAATTGTTGTTGGTATTGCCACAAGCTGGACAATAAATAAAAAATAATAACTTAATCCGTCCAAGCGCAGCCAGTTATCAAAAATAGGAGTTGAGGATATTATTCCTGAAGAAAACAGTGCTGATGATAAAGTAGATGTTAACCCTAAACATAATCCTAAAATAAGAAAAATGTTAATTGCAAAAATTGATTTACGTTCATCTTTTATTAAAGTAAAAGCGATAGAAAATAATTGAACAATAAAAGCTGCTATTAACAATATATTATTAGATTGTAAAAAATCAGTCATTAATTTTACTTCTGCCTTCTTCAATTTTTTTTATAATTTCAATAATCTCTTTACGTTCAAGACGGTTTTCCAACGCAAAACGGAAAGTAGGATTTGAAAGCAAAAAACTTAAATGCGCAATTAAACTTAAATGCTGTTTAATGGTCTGCGAAATTAACAGAATAATTGTGTGAACAGGTTTTCCGTCAATAGAGTTTAAATTAAGTGGTTTATCGGCAAAAAAGAAATTTATAAGCGGTTTGTTTTTGCCTACCATTAAAGGAACTCGGGGATGTGGTAAACTAATTCCGTTTCCAATTGCAGTGCTCATCATTGCTTCCCGGCTTTTTAAAAGCTGAACAATAATTTCTTTATCTACACCTTTTTCAAAATTAATTTGTTCAACCATTTGTTTGATGTATGAAGATTCGTCCAATTGGCTTTTGTAATGAAATGAATCTTTATCAAGCAAAGTGCTGACTGTTTCAATGAGGTATTCGCTTAGTTTTTTATGTCCGGATACGTTTATAGGTAGATTTCGCCCCAAAGCCCATTCAATAATTTGTTGTTTGTTAAAAACTATTTTATCTTGAATAAGCTGGAAGGGGATCTCTTTCTTTTTTATTAACTGCTGAATCTCTTTTTCAGTCATTATTAATAAATGGGAGATATCCTTTATTATTAGTTCCACTACTTTTCTCTAGATATTGTTTTTATAAATTTATTTTTTTTCTAAATCTCTTTTTACTGTCGGAATAAAATCTTCCGGTCTTCCAATTTTTGGCAGTCCCATCACTTCTCTTGCCCGGTCAAGTGAGTCATCAATATTTCCAAATATATTATCTTCACCGTACAAATCCAAAATGCCTGCTTGTGTCATAGCAAATAAAGGTTGAGCATGAACCCCGGAAAGAATCATGTGTGTTTTTTGTTTTTTTGCGTCCTTATAAAATTCTTTTAAGGTCTGTAATCCGGTTGCGTCAATTGCAGGAACATTACGCATACGAATAATTCGTACTTTAGGTGATTCTTCAACCTTTAACATCTGATCTTTAAACTTTTTAGCGGCACCAAAGAAAAACGGACCGTTAATTTCAAATACTTCAACCCCTTCAGGTATCTGCTTTTTATCTATTGAGTTTGAATCGGGTTTGTCTTCTTCATCTTCAATTTCCCTTGTTATTACACTAACATTGGTAACTTCCGACATACGTTTCATAAATAACAATACAGCTAAAACCATCCCGATTTCAATTGCAACGGTCAAATCGAATACCACAGTTAAAAAGAAAGTTGTTAATAATACCGCAACATCACTTCTTGGACTTTTTAATAACGACTTAAATGTACGCCATTCACTCATGTTGTAAGCAACAATAATAAGTACAGATGCTAAAGTAGCCATAGGAATTAATTTTGCGTAACTGCCAAAAAATAACATAATTAATAAAAGGGTAATAGCGTGAATTATTCCAGCTACCGGAGTTCTGCCGCCGTTTTTAATATTAGTGGCTGTTCTTGCAATAGCTCCTGTAGCTGGAATTCCGCCAAAAATTGGAGTAACAATATTGGCTAACCCTTGAGCTATTAATTCCATATTACTTCTATGTTTACCGCCAATCATACCATCGGCTACAACCGCGGAAAGCAAAGATTCTATTGCGGCTAATATTGCAATTACGCTGGCCGGACCAATTAAATTTTTAATTACACCTAAATTAATTTCAAATGAACTTGGCCCCGGAATATTTGATGAAATTTCGCCAAAACGGCTTCCAATAGTATCAACCGGCAAATTAAAAACAAGCACTAAAACAGTAGTTACAATAATAGCAATTAATGACCCCGGCACACGATGAGTAATTTTAGGCCAAAAAATCATTATTAATAAGGCTAATAGTGCAATTCCGAATACATAATAATTAATAGTTGAAGATGCGCTTACATAGGCCATCCATTTTTGGTGAAATTCGGCCGGTACTTTTTCTATTTGTAAACCAAAAAAATCTTTTACTTGAGTTGAAAAAATTAAAAGCGCAATACCGCTTGTAAAACCCACAACAACAGGATAGGGAATAAACTTAATTAACGAACCGAATTTAGCAAATCCCATAATTACTAACATTATGCCCGCCATAATAGTGGCAATTGCAAGTCCGGTAGTTCCGTAAGTTTGAACAATTCCGTAAACAATTATTATAAATGCGCCTGTTGGACCGCCAATCTGTACACGGCTTCCTCCAAAAGCGGAAATCATAAAACCTGCAATAATTGCTGTAATTATTCCTTTTTCGGGTGTTACACCGCTTGCAATACCAAATGCAATTGCCAAAGGAAGTGCAACAATACCCACAATTACACCCGCTGTTGCATCGGCAATAAACTGTTTTTTATTATAATTTTTTAACGTATCAAATAATTTTGGTCTTAAAACTGACATTTTTTCGTTCCATTTTAACAAATAACAATATTTCTTAAATAAATATAAAAAAATTCTAACTTAATTGAAAGGTTTAATAGAATTGTGAATTATGAATGATGAATTATGAATTAAAAACCTTTAAACACAGATGACGCTGATTAGGCAGATAAACACGGAAAAAATAATTTTGAATTCTCAATTTTTAATTAAAAGGATGGATGAAGGACGTATTCTTTTAACATTGTAATTATTTTAATTGTAGCGCGCGAGTTTCAACTCGCAAGCTTATAAAAAATAATAAAAAGATAATTAAGCGAGATAAATCTCGCCCTACAATTAAAAGTATTCGGATGAATGGGGAATTTGTACTTTGTCAAATCTAAATATAAAATCTGTGCGTTAAAAACATTTGAACACAGATGACGCTGATTGAGCAGATAAATACGGAAAAAATAATTTTGAATTCTCAATTCTCAATTTTTAATTTCAAGGATGGATGAAGAACGTATTCTTTTAACATTGTAATTATTTTAATTGTAGCGCGCGAGTTTCAACTCGCAAGCTTATAAATTTTATTAATTTATAGCAAGATAAACAGTCTTTGTGAAAATAGGGGAATAATAGATGCAAAGGTGGCACGGCTCTGCCGTGCTGGTAGTTGGTGGGGTTTCGTTAGGTTACAAACATTCTTCTTCTACGAAGAAGGTTTGATGAGATAAAAATGTTAAATAATATGGTTTTTACAACGACCAAAATTATAATAATCATTCAAAACATAAATATAACAGTTTAGAAAAAATGATTAAGTATATGTATCCCATAATTGCATTGACACTTAGTTGTAGAGCAAGCTTCAGCTTGCGGATTGTTGAAATTGCAGGGGAGAATATAAGCGAGATAAATCTCGCCCTACAATTAAAAGTATTCGGATGAATAGGGAATTTGTACTTTGTCAAATCTTAATATAAAATCTGTGCGTTAAAAACATTTGAACACAGATGACGCTGATTGAGCTGATGAACACGGAAAAAATAATTTTGAATTCTCAATTCTCAATTCTCAATTTTTAATTTCAAGGATGGATGAAAGACGGATTCTTTTTACATTGTAATTATTTTAATTGTAGCGCGCGAGTTTCAACTCGCAAGCTTATAAAAAATAATAAAAAGATAATTAAGCGAGATAAATCTCACGCTACAATTAAATGTATTCGGATGAATAAGGAATTTGTACTTTGTCAAATCTAAATATAAAAATCTGCGCTAATCTGTTAAATCTGTGTAATCTGCGTTCTATTATTTTTGTCGATTGGGTCATCTATAGGTAAAATAATGTCACCCATTCTGGGTTTTAATACATCTTTTTCAACATTATCTATAATAATTTCCCCCGTTCCGGGTTAAAAACAAAACAGAATTCATTGCCAAACCGGTTCTGTAAAATCATACAAATCATAATTCTGGCAATTATCAAAATCATGTTAATCCTTTAATCAGGTTAATTTTGGTTCAGACAATTACAAAATCATAATAATCACTAAAATCACACAAATCATAGTTCAGACAATTCTTAATAAAACCATATTTTAAACTTTCTTCTATAATAAATACAAATTTAAGAGTGAATGTCGATTTTTATTGTATTATTGATTAGAAATTTATTAAATTTAAATACCTTAGATTTATTACATTCAATCCTTAATTTTATTGAAAAATCTACATTTTTTCATCTTAGAAACGAGTTGTTAATGGAAAGTACTATAAATACCGAAAAAAATTTCGAAATAAAACTTGAAAAACCCATAAAATACGGCAAAATAGATATAAGTTTCCCAAATCAGATATTTGAGGAATTTGTAAAATTTCCGGTTGACGGATTAAAATTTGTATTAAGCGGAAGAGCGCGCGGTTTTTTAAAAACCGATGATCCCGAAAAATTATTTATAAAAAAATTAAAAGCCATTGAAACAAACGAAGAAACTCCTTCGCAAAAATATCGTTCATTTTTAACATTAATTACTCCGTTAACTGATCCTGCAAATACAAATAGTCAGATGCTTGAATCAGCTGTTGACATTGTTTATAAATCGTTGGAATTAAAAATATACGAAAAACCAACTTTTAATAAAGACGATTATTTTGACAGCGCATTTAAAAAATATGATTTAGGTGATTTTAAAGGAGCTATTGCAGATTACACCAAAGTAATTGAAATTGATGTTAACAATGTATCCGCTTATTATAACAGGGGTATTTCGCGTCAAAACTTAGGCAACCATGCCGGAGCAATTCAGGATTTTGCAAGAGTTATTGAATTAAAACCAAATTATGCTCCCGCATATAATAATAGAGGAGTTGCTAAAAAGAAAGTTGAAGATTTTGAAAGCGCAATTAATGACTTTACTAAAGCAATAGAGCTGGATCCAAATTATACCGTAGCATATTTTAACCGCGGATTAGCCAAAAAAAATATAAATGATATTATAGGCGAAATTGAAGATTTTAATAAAGCCATTGAACTTGATAACAACTTTGCACCCGCTTATTATAACAGAGCGTTAGAACTTAAAATAATGGGCGAATTTAAGGATGCAATAATTGATTTTGATAAAGCTATTGAGCTTAACCCTAAAGATATTAGTGCTTATCTAAACCGTGCTTATTGCCGCGACCAAATAGGTGATTATGTAGGCGCACGCAACGATAAGAAAAAAGTGGAAGAAATTAGAGGAAAATAAAAGTTATTGTTGTTTAATATATTACTGATGTTTTATTTATCGTTTTGATTGACCTATATTCCGATTGTTGTGTTAATATAAATTTATTCCCTCCTTTTGTTAGGTTTTCATTTTGTTTTATTAAATTGAAAACCGGCACTTCTTTTTAATGACCACAAAATTTATTATATTTATGTGTATATATTAAGGAATTGCAATGCGAAAATTACCTCTAGGAATTCAGACATTTAGCGAATTAATTGCTAATAATTACTTATATATCGATAAAACAAAAGAGATTGAAAATCTTATTTCAAGCGGTAAATATTATCTCTTCACAAGGCCCCGCCGATTTGGAAAATCGTTATTATTATCAACATTAAAAGAAATTTTTAAGGGTAACAAAGAATTATTCAAAACTTTATATATTTACGATAAAATTGAATGGATAAATTATCCCGTAATATATATTAAATTTTCTTCAATAATGAGTTTGGGTACCGCCGAAGAATTTAGATTAAATATTGTAAAATATATTCAAACAATTGCCTTAAAATTTAATATTACCACAACAAAAACAAACATTTTAGAAATAGTTGCGGAATTATTTTTAGAACTGCAAAAAATTAACAATGTTGTTTTATTAATAGACGAATATGACAAGCCTATTGCTGATTGTATTACTAATATAAAAAAAGCCGGCGAGCTTAGAGAAGTTTTACGTGAGTTTTACAATGCAATTAAAGAGAATGAAAAATATATAAAATTCTGTTTTATTACAGGCATTTTAAAATTTAATAAAGATTCATTTTTTACGGAATGGAAAAATCTTAAGGATATTACAATTGATACCCGTTACGCAACATTATGCGGATGCACACAAAAGGAATTGGAATTTTATTGTAAGGATAGAATTTTAAAATTAGCCGAAAAATTTCACGATACTGTTGAAAATACTAAGGCTGAAATTAAAAGCTGGTATAATGGATTCAGCTGGGATGGAATTACTACGGTTTATAATCCTTATTCCGTTTTTAATTTATTTGATGACGGAATATATAACAATTATTGGTTTTCCTTAAACACACCAACTTTTTTAGCCGAAAAAATTAAAACCGAAAAATTGCAAATTTCGGAAATAAATAATTTGATGCTGGAGTTTGAAAATTTTGAATGTTTTGAACCTGAAACATTTAATATTTATTCATTATTATATCAAACAGGTTATATAACTATAACAGATTGCGATTTTGAAAATAATATCTGTGCATTTAGTTATCCAAATAGAGAAGTAAAGGAATCATTATTAATTTATTTATTATCAAGTTTTAGTCATATCCCATTACCAAAAACCAGACCGATTGATGCACAATTAAAAAATTATTTAACAAACAGAGATATTAATAACTTTATTGAAACGCTTCAAAACATTTTCACAAAACTTCCGCACGCCCTTCATATCGAAAAAGAAGAATATTACCAAATTATGTTTTTGATTATTTTAGATTTAATGGGATTTGCAATTAAAGTGGAAAAATCAGCGGCTAATAATATTATCTGTGGTGTTATAGAATATAAAGAATTAATTTACATAATTGAATTAAAATATTTACCCGAATCAAAAGGAAGTAAAAATATTTTAAAAAACGAAATTAATCAGATTAAAAGTAAAAAATATTTTGAATCATTTTTAAATAAAAACAAAATGGCCAAATATTTAGCAATTGCGGTAAATAAAACAAATATTGAATACATTCAAGAGTAATAATTAATTAAAAAATTACCGGTAGATATATGAAACCAAAAATTAGTGAATTAGTAAAATCCGGAAAAATATTAGTTTCAGACGGTGCCTGGGGAACAATGCTTCAATTAAAAGGACTGGAAATTGGCGGTTGTCCCGAATTGTGGAATTTGACACGTCCCGATGACGTTTATGACGTTGCCAAAAGTTACATTGTTGCAGGTGCTGATATTATTGAAACCAACAGTTTTGGCGGCAGCAGTATTAAATTAGCCGATTACGATTTGCAGGATAAAGTATTTGCAATTAATAAAAAAGCGGTTGAAATAAGCAGAAAAGCTGCCGGCCCAAATAAATATGTTATTGCATCATTAGGTCCTTCGGGTAAGTTTATTTTTACCGGCGAAGTGACGGAAGAAGAATTATACAATACTTTTAAAGAGCAGGCTTTGGCATTTAAGGAAGGCGGAGCTGATGCTGTTTGTATTGAAACATTTTATGCCCTTGATGAAGCGGCCTGTGCAATTAAAGCGGTTAAAGAAAATACCGATTTGGAAATAATATGCACATTTACTTTTGAAGTAAAAGCTGATGGTGAATTTAGAACCATGATGGGTACTACTCCAGAAGAAATGATAAATACTATTGTTCCGCTTGGAGTAAACATTATTGGCACTAATTGCGGAAATGGTTTTATAGATATGGTAAATATTGTTAAGGAGTTCAGAAAAATAAACACCAATATTCCAATTCTTGTACATGCTAATGCGGGATTACCAACAATTGTTGATAGTAATTTAGTTTATCCCGAAACTCCTGAAAAAATAAAAGAAATTATTCCTGACTTAATAAAAGCAGGTGCAAATATTATTGGAGGGTGCTGCGGTACAACTCCTGAGCATATTTCAGTAATTGCACAAATTGTAAAGAGTTTATAAATATGTTTGAAATTAATAAGATTAAAAAATTACTTGGATTTTACAAAGGCGGAAAACAGGAAACAGGTTTATTTGTAGTTGTTTTATTGCTTATGGTTTTTTTAACTTTTGCCAGTGATACAATTTTTGTTTCCGGTGAATATGTAAATAATTTTTTTAGAATTGATAACATTATACCAAATGTTGCTACTCCCATGTCGTGGATGGCAATTATGGCAATTGGAGCTACGTTTGTTATTATATCAGGCGGTATTGATATTTCAATCGGTTCGATTTTTGGAATTTCCGCGCTTGGTACAGTTGCGGTTTTGCAAAATTTACCCGAAAATTGCAGTGCGTGGACTGTACTTCCTTTAGCTTTTATTGTGCCCATAACAATTGGAATGTTTTTTGGCTTTATTAACGGGGCTCTTGTTGTAGGATTAAAAATGCATCCTTTTATTGTTACATTGGGTTCAATGAGTATATTACGCGGAATTGCTCTTGTAACAGTTACCGAAAAATCGCTTCCTGCTTTTGGAAAAACACTTCCATCCGCATTTACAAAAAATTTTATTTCGCATGAAATGAATTATGGTCCTTTGGCTTGGGCAAAATTACAACCTGTGCCAATGATAATTATGATTGTTTTTGTAATATTGGCAGCATTTTATTTAACAAATACAAAATGGGGCAGGGAAATATATGCTGTCGGCGGAAATGAAGAAGCCGCAAAATTCAGCGGACTAAATGTAAATTGGATAAAAATACGAGTATTTGTATTAAGCGGATTAGCTGCGGGATTGGCCGGAATGATCTCCGCGGGATATTACGGAAGTGCTAATACAGCCACAGGTGAAGGTTACGAGCTTACAGTAATTGCCGCTGCTGTTGTTGGCGGTGCAAGTTTACTTGGCGGGCGTGGTACCGCATTTGGAGCAGTTCTTGGCGCATTGATTATTAAACTTATTGAAAATGGAATTGATATCTTAAAAGAAATAAATTTCGGTTTATTTTCAATTCATATATCAAAAGAATATAGCAAAATTATAATAGGATTGGCAATTATTGCCGCCGTAGCAATTGATAGATTTAGTTCATCATTTAAAAAACATAAAAAATTAAAAAATAATTAATTCAATATCTTAACTTTTAATTAAGAATTTAGAATTCAAAATTAAAAATTACTTAGGGGTTTTTATGAAATATTATAGCAAAACATTACTTATTGGTTTGGTTTTAACACTAACTATAAGTTCTTTATCGGTTTTTACGGGTTGTAGTAAAAAAGATAACGGCAAAAAGAAAATTGTAATTGGACTGATAGCAAAAAATCAGACCAATCCTGTTTTTCAGGCAACATACACCGGAGCAAAAGACGCAGCGGTTGAACTTGGTAAAAAATATGGTGTTGAAGTTATTATTGATTGGCAGACTCCAACCGATGAAAATCCTCAAAAACAAGCCGAAGCTATTGAACAATTGGCCCGCAGCGGAGCGGCCGGTATTGCCGTATCATGCAGTGATGCTAATATTTTGACTTCTACAATTGATAAAGCAATTAATTTGGGTGCCAATGTAATGTGTTTTGATAGTGACGCTCCAAAAAGTAAAAGATTTGCTTATTATGGAACCGATGATTTTGAATGCGGCCGACTTGTAATGAAAAATCTTGCCGAAAAGATGAATAAAAAAGGAAACATCGCAATATTAGCAGGAAATCAAAGTGCTCCTAATTTACAGAACAGAGTAAAAGGTGTGCTTGAAGAGTTAAAAAATTATCCTGAAATTAAATTAATTAACAACGGAATATTTTATCATCCCGAAACACCGGAACAATCAGCTGAAGCTGTTAACAGAGCACAAACCACCAATCCGCAAATTGAAGGCTGGGCTTGTGTAGGCGGCTGGCATTTGTTTACTAAAAACGCATTAAAATGGGAACCGGGTAAAATTAAAGTTGTTGCTGTTGATGCTTTACCACCGGAATTGGATTATTTGGAAAGCGGTCATGTGCAGGTATTGTTGGCACAAAATTGTTACAGCTGGGGATATAAATCGGTTGAAATTCTTTTGGATAAAATTATTAATAAAACAAAAATCGAAAATCCAATAATTATTGATCAGTTGACGGTTGTGGATAAAAGTAATTGTGCCGATTATAGAAATAACTGGAAAAAATGGATAGGTACAAATTAGTTTAATGATTAATAAATTAATTGAAGTAAAAAATATAACAAAAACATTTGGCGGTGTAACCGCCTTAAAAAATGTTTCGTTTGGAATTAACAAAGGTGAATGCCATGCTTTAATGGGTGAAAACGGAGCAGGCAAATCCACCCTTGGTAAAATTATTGCAGGCATCCATAAACCTGACAGCGGTTCTGTTTTATTAAATAATAATCCTGTTCATTTTAATTCGCCGCGTGATGCATACAAACACGGTATCAGTATGGTTCATCAGGAACTTGCGTTTTGTCCCGATTTAAGTGTGGCCGAAAATTTGATGATGGGTAAATATCCCGAAAAATGGGGAATAAAAATAGATAAGCAAAAAATGTTTTCCGATGCCCAAAACATGTTAAATGAAATAAATGCAAATATTGATCCCTCCGAATTAATGCGAAATTTATCAACTGCTCAAAATCAAATGGTGCAGATTGCAAATGCTGTTTCTACCGGATCGGAAATTATTATTTTTGACGAACCTACAAGTTCACTTTCCGAAAATGAAGTAATAAGTTTATTTAAGCTGATAAATAAGTTAAAAGAAAAGAATATTACTATAGTATACGTTTCGCACAGGATGAATGAAATATTCGAAATTTGTAACAAAATTACAGTTTTGCGCGATGGTGAGTATATTAATACTGTTAATACAGCTGATGTTACAAAGGAAGATTTAATTGAGATGATGATTGGGCGGAAAATGGACGAATATTTTCCGCAGTGTGTTAATAATAAAAAAGGTGAAATATTACTTGAAATAAAAAATTTGTCATCACCAAATCAGTTTAATAATATTTCTTTTGAATTGCGTGCAGGGGAAATACTTGGTTTTGCCGGATTAGTTGGATCCGGTAGAAGCGAAATAGCGTTATCATTGTTTGGTTTGAATAACAATATTACCGGCAGCATATTGGTAAACGGCAAGGAATTAAAACCCGGGAGCGTAAAGGAATCGTTAGCTGCCGGAATAGGGCTGGTGCCCGAAGACAGAAAAATACAGGGTTTGGCTTTAGGTTTAAGTTGTAAAGAAAATTTTTCAATGCCTAACTTGCAAAGTTTTAGCCACTTTGGAGTACTGAATAAAGGTATTGAAGATATTGAAACAGAACGTTATTTTAAGATGTTAAATGTTAAAACAAGTTCTTTTAATGAAAATGTTGAAAATTTAAGCGGCGGCAACCAGCAAAAAATTGTGCTTGCTAAATGGCTTGTCCGAAATTCCAAAATATTAATTGTAGATGAACCTACACGTGGAATTGATGTAGGGTCTAAAACCGCTATTCATAATTTAATAGATGAACTTGCTCAAAAAGGAATTGGAATAATTTTAATTTCTTCGGAACTGCTTGAAGTAATTAATCTTTCAACACGGATTTTAGTAATGAACAGTGGTAAAATAGTAAAAGAAGTTTTACGTAATGAAGCCGATCAGGAAACTATTTTACGGTATATGACAGGAGAAAATAATGATTAGTACAAAAATTAATAAATTTTATTTAATTTTATTTGTATTGCCTTTTTTATTGATGTTTTGCAAAGATGAATTAAACAACACCGATATTGATGACAGAACAATACCTGAAAAAAATGTTAGTTTTGCAAAAGATATTCAGCCGATATTTGAATACAAATGTAATTTTACCGGCTGTCATGCCGATGGTGTTAATACAAGTTATATTTTAACAAGCTGGTCGGGTGTTCGTGCATATCCTAATGTTATCCCCGGCGACGCTGATAATAGCATAATTATGTTACGAATTACAGGAAAAGTACCGCCTATTATGCCTCCGCTCGGTTCGTATACAACCGCTATTACATCCACACAAGAGAGGGGAATTAAAACCTGGATAAAAGAAGGAGCTCAAAATAACTGATAAAGGTATTTATATTTTAGAAATTTACGTACAAAAAAACATTTTTGTTAAAATTCCTAAAAGCGGAGATAAAGAACTAACCAGAGGGTATTATTATTATATAGGCAGTGCCCAAAAAAACTTAATACACCGTATAAACAGACATATTAAAAAAGAAAAAATTATACATTGGCATATCGACCAAATAACATGCAGTAAATACTCTTTTATTAAGTCAATTGGTATATTTGAAAATAAAGATAAAAATTTTGAATGTGAGTTGAGTTCAAAAATTGAAGAAGGTTTTAACCTTCTTCATCCAATAAAATCTTTTGGAAATTCGGATTGTACAAAATGTGTTTCGCATTTATTGTATTCTCCGGTATCTATAGATTACAGCCATTTTTCCGATTTATACCACTCAATGGTCTCTTTCATCCCTTTATCAAGCGGAATTTCGGATACATAACCAAAATCGTTTTTAGCCTTTGAACAATCGCAAGTTTGTGCTTCTTGAACAAAATCGCGTGCTTTTTCAAAATTAAATGTTGCGGCTTTACTGCTAAACCACGAAAAAAACTCGGCAACAGCACCAACTGTATAAACCAAAAAATGAGGAATACGCAATGTTAAGGCTTTGCGGTTCATCCCTTTTGCAATACAATCACCCATTTGTTCCCAATTGTAATATTCGGTTGAACCTATAAAATATGTTTGGCCAACTGCTTTTGGACTTGTGGCGGCTAAATACATTCCTCGTACTAAATCTTTAACATTAACAATACTTACTTCTTTTTTATTAAAGCCAATTAATGGTAATAAACCGCCTTTGTAAGTTTTAAATATTAAAAATATTTCCGTATCACGCTGCCCATAAACAGCCGGAGGGCGTACAATAGTAATAGGTAGTTTTGAAGTAAATGTTGCTACAAGTTTTTCCTCTTCTAATTTACTTTTACCATATCGGGTAATTGGATTTGGTATAGTGGTTTCGGTATTCGGTTTGCCTATTTTTGATGGACCTGTGGCCGTTAAGCTGCTTGTAATGAGTATTCTTTTAATTGTAGTGTTCGATTCTTCAATTGCCTCAAGGAGGTTTTTTGTTGTTTCAACATTTCCCTTATAATAATCTTCCCAGTTTTTGGCTTTAACAATACCTGCAATATGAAAGAGATAATCGGCATCCTTAAGTATCTCTTTTAATTTTTCTTTATCGTATAAACCTGAATTTATTAACTCTACATTTTTATCTTTCAGCCAGCGTGTATTACTTGTATTACGGATAATACATTTAACTTTGTGTCCTTTTGATAATAATAAATCGACCAAATGACTGCCTACAAAGCCTGAACCGCCGGTAACTACTGATATTATTTGATTATTCATATTATTTATTGTCTAAATATTTGATTTTAAAAAGATTAAACTCTATTTTTTAATGTTTAAAAATAACTAATATATAACATCTAGAAAAGAAATAAAAAAATAATAATAGATATTGGAGGAATAATTTGGATTTATTCACTAAATGTTTCGAATTTACGAGAGCCGATGAAATTAAGGCCACGGGATATTACCCATATTTCCGTGCTATTGAAGAAAATGAAGGTCCCGTTGTAACTATTGAAGGAAAAAAGAAAGTGATGGCTGGTTCTAATAATTACTTAGGACTTACTGCTCATCCAAAAGTTAAAGAAGCCGCAATAAAAGCAATACAAAAATACGGAACAGGTTGTTCCGGTTCGCGTTATTTAACAGGCACATTAGATTTGCACATTGAACTTGAAGAAAGATTAGCAAAGTTTTTTGGTGTTGAATCTGTTTTATTGTTTAGTACGGGTTATGTAACCGCTCAAGGAATTATCCCCACACTTGTTAACAGAGGTGAATATGTAATCTCTGATAAAGATAATCATGCCTGTATAGTTGCCGGTAATTTAATGGCACGCGGCGCAACTGCCGAATTATTACGTTATAAACATAACGATATGGCCGATTTGGAAAGAGTTTTGCAAAAAGCACCAAAAGAAGCCGGAAAACTTATTATAAGTGATGGTGTTTTTAGCACCGGCGGTGAAATTGTTGAATTGCCAAAACTAGTTGAACTGGCTAAAGAATATAATGCACGTACTTTAATTGATGATGCTCATGCTGTTGGTGTTATTGGAAAAGGCGGGCGTGGTACAGCTAGTGAATTTGATATGATTGACCAAGTTGATATGACAATGGGTACGTTCAGTAAAACATTTGCTTCACTTGGCGGATTTGTAACCGGTAAAGCAAAAGTAATTGATTATTTAAAACATCATTCTGCTGCTTTAATATTTGCCGCTTCACCAACCCCTGCTTCTGTTGCTGCTGCTCTTGCTGCTTTAGATATTTTAGAATCTGAACCGGAAAGAGTTACAAAACTTATCCGTAATGCAGATAAAGTTAGAAATGAGTTAAGTGCTGCCGGTTTTAATGTAATTATGGGAAGAACAGCTATTGTTCCTGTTATTGTAGGCAACGATCCGCTTGCTTTTGCAATGTGGAGAAGATTGTTTGACGAAGGTGTATTTGTAAATGTATTTATTTCACCGGGTGTTCCTGAAGGCCGTCAGATGATGAGAACTTCATATATGTCATCACATGAAGATGAACATTTAGATTTTATTATCGAAAAGTTTATAAAAATTGGTAAAGAAATAGGTCTTATTTAGATCTTTTTAATAAATGGTTTAACAAAGCGGTATTTTTACCGCTTTGTTTATTTTGAAAAAATTTGTTCCTTGTTTTGTAGGGGAGTAGAGATGACAGAACTTAATGTTATTCCGATAGAAAACAAATCTGATATAAAAAAATTTGTAAAATTTCAGTGGAAAGTTTACGAGGGTAATAAATATTGGGTGCCGCCTTTATTGATGGATAGGTATAAAATTCTTAACAAAGAAAAAAATCCGTTTTTCCAGCATGGCGAAATACAGTTGTTTTTAGCTTATAGAGGTAAAGAAATTGTTGGCCGAATTGCGGCTATTAAAAATGATTTGCATAATTCAATTCATAAAGATAAAGTTGGTTTTTGGGGATTTTTTGAATGTTTAAATGACCAAGAAGCTGCCAATAAATTATTTGATGCTGCAAAAGCCTGGATTAAAAGTAAAGGATTTGATAAGTTAAGAGGTCCTTATAATCCTTCGGTTAATGATGAAAACGGATTATTAATTGAAGGTTTTGACGATCCTCCGCGTATATTGATGACATATAATCCCGAATATTATAAAACTTTGATTGAAAATTACGGCTTTGCAAAAATTAAAGATTTATACGCATACGATATTTTTCGTGATGAAATGTTAAAAAATGAAAAAAATAAAACGTGTTGCTGATATTGCTATGCAAAGAAGCGGTATGACTCTTAGAAGTTTAGATATGAAAAATTTTAAGGCTGAAATAGATAAAGTTAAATATGTATATAATAAGGCATGGGAACCAAATTGGGGTTTTGTTCCATTAACTGATGCTGAAATGGATGCTTTGGCTGATGACCTAAAACCATTAGTACAACCGGATTTGGTTATTTTTGGTGAAATTGATAATAAGGTTGTTGGATTTGCTTTAGTAATGCCCGATTATAATTTTGTTTTTAAGAAGATGAACGGCAGATTATTCCCAACCGGAATTTTTCATTTATTGTTTGGTAAAAAAGCAATAAAATGGGTGCGTATTATTATCCTTGGTCTTGTTCCCGAATTTCAGAAAAAAGGGTTAGACGCAGTTTTTTATTATTATATTATGAATAAAGCCGCAGAACATGGATGGTATCATGGAGAAGCAAGTTGGATTTTAGAAGATAATGAAATGATGAATAAAGGCGCAGTTACCATGCGGGGTAATTTATATAAAAAATATAGAATTTTTGAATTAGATATTTAATAGATTTAATATATTAGTTTTAATGGAAAGGCTGTCTTAAAAGGGCAGCTTTTTTTATAAATAAGCCCAATCATTTATTGGGTGATATAAAATATAAAGTCTGTAAAAAAGGACAATCGATTGAAAAAATCATAATAATCATCCCAACCACAAAAATCACCGTTCATGCAATTTGATATCGTCCCGTTTGGATTAAGACAATAAAATCATGCGTCATAATATGTTTCAGCCCCTAAAGGGTGATAGGATAATCCGGTTAAGTAATAATTCCCCCAATTATGGAACTAAAAACATTTTGAACACTGATGACACGGATTAGGCTGATTAGCACAGATTAAACCATTTAAATATCTGGGCAAATCTGTGTTTTATTTTCAAAAATCAAAGTAATCATAAAAATCATATAAGTCAAAGTTTTGACAATTTAATCAAAAAGATATCGGGTATTTAAGAAGCACAGGTTTGAAGGTCTTTATGTGGGTTGTAGATATTGAATTCTTCCAATTGTTATGTAATCCCAGCCATTTATGGCTGGGGCCAAATATATTAAAATCAAATTTATTTGCCGTCCGCGGCTTCCAGATATTTTGATATATGTGCAGGATCAATTGATTTTAGTTGCTCAAATACATTTTTATCGGGATATTTTTTCATGTATTCAATAATTTCGTTGTATTTAGCATCAAAAAATACCTTAAGAATAGGGCTTCTTCTATCAATTTTATCTCTAATATCGTATAAATTTTTAATTAAAAGTGCCATTGGGGTTAAAGAATTTTTTGGATCCTTTGCATATAAATCCAATCCGTTATAATGATAACTGTAATAATCTTGACGGAACATCTGGAATCTTGCATTACATAAATTTTCTACAAGTCCTCTTTTGTTGTAAGAAGTACTTGCGGATTGATAACCTTCGGAATATTTTGTGCTTCCGCCAAGTACGCTTATATCATAAGCTTTTTGAAAGAAATCCGAACCGCCTAAAATTTCATAACTGTCTGCGTCAAATCCCAAAATTATATATGCGTAAAAATCTAAAAACGAAGTAAGGGGATCAAAATTGGAGTAATTAAAATATAAAGCTTGGTTTTTTTCGTACGTAAATTTCCACATATTATCCATAATGGTCATCATTAAGGTATTCTTATCTGTACCTTCAATTTTTCGCTGACTTGAAATAACAACTTGGGCAGCATAATTTAATTCTTCTGATGAGCCTGTAAAAAATATATTTAGCGAACACTTTATTTTATCCCAGGTCCATTCGGAACCGGTAAACTTATTAGTATTCATATAATTTTGAACAATCCGGCCAAATTCAGCAACCCTATCTTTGGAAGCGTTATCCAATTGTTCGCAATTAACTAATACAGTACAATCAAGTTCTTGCGCGGCTACTTGAAATTGTATAACAAAGAAAAACAATATTATTAATTTTTTTATCATGTTATTTACTTTTTTTTATTTTTAATTTATGAAAATATAAATAAAATTACAACTGCAAACTTTTATCCTTTATTTCTTTAATAAGTTAATAATCAATTTTTGTACCAATGAATGAGTATCAAAAACTTCATATTTTTTTTTAATCAGATGATTAAAAAAATCTAAATTATGGGAATATTTCCCCGGAAAAATATCTGCTGAAGTAATATAATAAATTTTATATAATAAAACCGCAAATAATTAATGCAATAATTACAATTAATTAATAAATTATTACTTTCTTTTATAACAATAACTCATTCCGCAAATATTACACGGATAATTGGAATTGGCAATATTATTCCCATATCCAATTACACCGCTAATTGATTTAATTGGTCTCATCAGTGCGGATTCGGTTAAACTGATTGCTGTAAAATCCTTTGGCAGCAAGGAAAATAATTTAAATTGTTCCTCTACATTCCAATTACAATATCCGGGGCTGTACCGATGTGTTATTTTTATTCCGCTTGGTAAAAAATAATCTAATAATTTTATTTCAATCCAATCACCAGCTTTTTCAACTAACTCACTGCCAATTGTATCAACAATAAATCCGGAAACCGAATCTCCGGAATCGAAATATTTTTTTGATTCGGTTTCAAAATATGCACCAATCGTAGCGGTAAAAACAATAATTCCCTCACTCTTTTTTAATTGTGAAGCAATTATACTGCCTGTATTAAATTCAATACAGTTTATGTATACTTTATCTTTATTCCATAAAAATAAATCTTTTGCAAAAACATTAATACAGGCCTCAATTTTACAGCTATTTTTAATTTTATTAAGTTCTGCATTAATTAAGTCAATTATAAATTCAGGTGTTTTATCTATTGGATAACCCATGGATAAAGATATTAAATTCCATTCCAGTGGAATATCATCATAATTAAGATCGAACTTTATTGGTATGTTTGGCAAAATATCCATATTAATTTATCAGGCTTCCAATGCTTTAATTAACTCAAAAGGGGTAGGGTAATAACCATCGGCACCAATTTTATTGCTAAATTCCATTGTTACCGGAGCACCGCCAATAAAAATTTTAATATTTGAATATTTCTCTTTTAAAATTTTAACCGATTTTTCCATATTTTGCATCGTTGTGGTAAGTAAAGCACTCATGCCTACGGGTGTATTGGGATTTTCTTCGCAAGCGGTAATAAATTTTTCAGTCGTAACATTAGTACCTAAATCAATAACTTTATAACCGTGCCCTTCTAAAGCCATTCGAATTATGTTTTTTCCGATGTCGTGATGATCTCCCTGTACTGTGCCAATAATAAATTTTCCTTTAATTTGTGCTTCACCCGAATCAAAAAATGGCTGCAACTCTTTACTTGCAGCATTCATAGCTTTTGAAGCAATCATAAGATCGGGAATATAAGCTTTTCCCAAACTAAATCTTTCGCCAATTCTCTGCATTCCTATTACTAAACCTTTTTGCAGAATATCATTAACATTTATTCCTTGTTTTATACATTGTTTTGTATATTCAACTGCACCAATCTGTCCATTTAAATCTTTAGGATAAACAGAATTAATATCAATTTTTCCCCGTTCAATACAAACAGCCAATTTTTCGAATAGTTCATTCATCGTCACTTTATCCTTAAAGTTAAAAAATAGTGTATAATGTTAAATAATTTGTATATAAAAATAATTAAAAACTAATAATTTATATTAATTATATTTATAAAATTATTTATTTTAATATTGATAAAACAAAATATAATAAACTGACGGATGTATATAGGTGTAGTTATGAAAATGTTTAGAATTTTTAGTGTTAAAATTTTATTTTTCTTTTTGTTTTCACAAATATTATCAGCTCAAGATTTAAATACTAAGGAAGTTGATGAATATATTCTAAAATTAATGAAAGATTGGAATATTCCCGGTACTTCCATTGCCATTGTTAAAGATTCAAATCTTGTATTTTCAAAAGGATATGGTTTTGCAGATTTGGAGTTAAAAAAACCAGCTACAGCAAATACAATTTATGGAATTGCTTCTTGTTCAAAGGCTTTTACTACTTGCGCCCTTGGAATTTTAGTCGATCAGCAAAAGCTGGATTGGAATAAACCGGTAAATTATTATATGCCTGAATTTATATTAAATGATCCTTACATAACCGCAAATATTAATGCGGTTGATTTAGTAACACATAGATCCGGTTATCCAAGTCATGATTTTTTATGGTATAGCTCAAGTTATAACAGAAAAGAACTTATAAAACGAATGAGATATTTGGATTACAGCAAGTCATTCCGCTCATATTTTCAATACAATAATTTAATGTATATGGCCGCGGGCGAATTAGTGGAAAAAATATCGGGTAAAACCTGGGAGGAATTTGTAAAAGAAAGTATTTTTACTCCGCTTGAAATGAAAAACTCCAATTTTTCCGTAAAGGATTTGGATAAATATGAAGATGTTGCAAGCGCATATAGGATAGAAAAGGGGAAGTTATTAAAAATAGACCATTATAATGCCGATAACCTCGGCGGTGCCGGAGCAATAAATTCCAGCGTAAACGAAATGGCTAATTGGTTGGTAATGCATCTAAATAAAGGTCAATTTAAGGGTAAAAAAATAATTAATGACAATACTTTGGCTTTTATTCAAAAACCGGCAACAACTGTTCATACACCAATAAAATATGACGAATTATTTTATTCAAGTTATGCGTTAGGCTGGTATGTTACTGCTTATAGAGGAAATATGATGCTGCGGCATGCCGGAGCCCTTGACGGTGTATCTACATTAACTACTTTTATGCCTCAAAAGGGATATGGTGTTATTGTTATTGCCAATATGGATTATGCAAGTTCTTTTACAATGGCTGCAACCCTTTATCTTTACGACAAACTTAATAATATGGAACCGGTTAATTGGAATGAAAGATATTTGAAAGAAAAAGATGACGATGACAAAAAAGCAAAAGAAACGGAAGAAGAGGAATTAAAAAATTTAGTAAAAGGAACCTCGCCAACACATAAACTGGCCGACTATACCGGCACATACACAAACATGCCTTATGGCGATGTTAAAATAGAAGAAATTAACGGCATCTTGAACTTAACTTACAATTCCGTATCTGCTAATCTTATTCATCATGTTTACGATACATTTAAAATTGATAATGAATATATGTTCGGTTATATGAAAATAAGTTTTGTTTTAGATAATGAAGGGAAAATTAAATCGGTTTTATTGCCTTTAGAAAGTAGAGTTAAAGATATTGAATTTGTTAAATTTTAAAATTGAAACAATAAAAACCGATTTTTGTAAAAATAATTTAAATGATTTAAAAAAATATTTATCATGCAATAATTATTAATAAATTGTATTAAAAAACAAAACTAAAAAAGCAAGTTTTAAATTATTGATTATTATAAAAAATGCTTTTGATAAAAAAGAAAAAAAACAAATATTTGAATTGTAAATTTTTAAAATCATTAAATTGAAGTAAGGTGTAGTAGTGGATTTAACAATCAAAAAGATAGTATCAAATGTTGTAAGTGATTTACAAAAAGAAAAATTAAAAGACGGATCGAAAAGCGTATGGGATAATTTTGTCGATCAGCTTAGTGATGCAGGCGCGTGGGAAAAAGAACAGTTAGCTATTATTGAAAACAAAATTGAATCAAGATTAAATAAATTAGACAGCGAATCATTAAAAAGTTTATGGGAAGATTCGGCAACGGGGATAGAAAAGTTTAAGTTAGCAGATAAAATTTCCGATAAAGAAATGAAAGTTGATTTAACAAATGAAATTTTAGACAGAGTAATGGATAAAATGGGTGGTGTAGAAGGGGATTATTACAAAGATTACAGTAATAATTCATATTTTGCAACTGAAGAAAAAGAAGAAGGTTTTAGCGATGATTTTGAAGGCGAACCGGATACAGCGACACTAAAAGATGATTTTAGTTTTGATGACGATGATGAAGTGTTTTTTGATGACGATGATGATTATTAGCAGAAACATTTTAAATTTTAAAATCGATTTAATTTTTTTTAACAAGGAATATTAAATTTATATCTTTATTTTAGGTAATATTATTTAATTTTTAAGATATTTTTGTTCCTTTAATAAATATTTCTTTAAATAATAGTTTTTATTAACAAATTTTTTTTTTATAATAAAGTTCTTAGATTATAATAACTTACTAAATATGATAAAAATTCAATTTTCAAAGTACAGCGGAGCCGGCAACGATTTTGTGTTAATAGATTCCGAAATTAATCCCAATCTAATTTTGGATCCTGTTATTATTCAGAAATTATGTGATAGAAGAAACGGAATAGGCGGCGATGGAATTTTATATATTAAAAATTCCGATAATTATGATTACGAATTAGAGTATTACAACTCTGATGGTTCTTTGGGTACTTTATGCGGTAATGGATCAAGATGTTCCATAAAATACGCATATAGTGCAAAAAAATGTAAAGGTAATAAAACAGACTTTATATGTCGTGGAGTTGCATATAAAGGTGAGGTTTTTGAAGACGGGAATGTGAAATTTTATTTAGCACCACCGGAACAGATAAAACTTAATTATGATATTAACGCAAATAATCAGGTTATAAAAATTTCTTCGGTTGATACCGGTTCATTACATGCTGTAATTAAAATTGAGGAAGTTTTAGCTGATCCTAATGATAAAAATTCATTCTATACTGATATAAATGAAGTACCGGTACATACATTAGGGAAAGAAATAAGATGGTTAAAAATATATGAAAAAGGAATAAATGTAAATTTTATTCAATTAAAGAATGATGTTATTTACATTAGAACTTTTGAAAGAGGTGTTGAAGATGAAACTTTTGCCTGCGGAACAGGTTCTACGGCTGCTGCGTTAATTTCATCTTTGTTATATAACTTCAAATCACCCGTAAAATTAATTACCTTAAGCGGTGAAACTTTAACGGTTGAATTTGAATATAAAGAAAACAAGTTTACTAATGTTGCATTAATCGGACCGGCAAAAGAAGTTTTTACCGGTTATATTCATTTATAAATAAGAGGAAAGAATGGGAAAAGTAATTTTTTCAATTAAATATGATATTTTGCCGGAAAGAAGAGAAGAATATCTTGACGTGATAAGAGAATTAAAAAATCTTATTAAAGCCGAAAGTCTTTCGGAATATCGTGTTTTTGAGCACAAAAACAAAAAAAACAAATTTGAAGAAGTATATTACTTTGATAATTATGAAGCTTATGAAAGTTTTGATGACGTTCAAAATGAACGTGTTGAAATACTTATGACAAAATTAAGCGATATAATTAAAGAACAAACTACAGAGTATTCTACTCTTTATGAAGTTTAATACGCTTTTAATCTGCAAAGAAGTATAATTTGATGTTCGAATATGTTGGTTCAATTCATATTCACTCAATCTTTTCTGATGGTTCCGGAGAAGTTAAAGATATTGCGGATGCTGCTTGTGAGGTAGGTCTTGATTATATATTATTAACAGACCATAATACTTTGCGGGCACTAAAAGAGGGGTATGAAGGTTGGTATAACAATACCTTACTGCTGGTAGGAACCGAAATAAATGATAAAGAAAATAAAAATCATTATTTAGCATTTGGTATACAAGAAGTTTTTTCGACACGAATGCCGGCTAAAGAATACGTTAAAAAAGTGGCTGAAGCCGGTGGTGTGGGATTTTTAGCTCATCCTTTTGAAAAACGCTCTTCTATGGAAGAGCATCCACCATATCCTTGGACAGAATGGCAGATTGACAATTTTACAGGAATTGAAATTTGGAACCATATGTCGGAATGGATGGAAGGACTTACTGAAGAAAACAAGTATAATTATTTTATTCACCCGCTCCGTTCCATAGTTGGCCCAACAGAGGAAACTCTTGCTAAATGGGATGAACTTAGCCTGCTGCGAAAAGTTGTTGGTATTGGCGGTGTTGATGCTCATGCACACAAATTGAACTTACTTGGTTTTTTTGAAGTTGAAGTTTTTCCTTATAAAGTTTTGTTTAAATCGATCCGTACGCATATAATTACTGAAACAAAAATTCCTACTGAACCCGAATTAGTAGACTCCGCAAAACAGAATCTTTATGGTTCCTTGGCTTCGGGACGGTGTTTTGTTTCAAATTATTATTATGGTGATGCAAAAGGTTTTAGGTTTTTTGCTGAAGACAACAAAAGGACTTATCAAATGGGTGACACGGTTTTATTAGACGAAAAAGTAAAATTCCGGGTTTTGCTGCCAAACGACAGTTGTTTAATAAAACTAATTTATAACGGAATCAAAATTGGTGAAGTTGAAAATATTGATGCCGAGTTTGTTGTTTATGAGCCGGGAGTGTATAGAATTGAAGTATTTAGAGAAAATAAAGCATGGATATTTTCAAATCATATTAGGATAGAAAAATAAAATTTATTAAATTAAAATTTATAATTTTTTGAAGTAATGTTTATAAATAATTAGCGGAGTAAGCTTGTTAGCAAAGAAGAAAAAAATTACCAAAAAACAGCTAAAAGAAGATACCTTAGTAACCTTTTATTATAAAGCTGTAAAATATTTTGATGACAATATGAAACCAATTTTAATTGTTGCCGGTTCAGTAGCTGTGTTAGCAATATTGGTTTATTTGTATATGGTTAAAACAAGTAGCGATAACAATAAAGCATCAATTGAATTGGCACGTGTTGTTTCGTTATATGAAACCGGTGCTTATCAGGAAGCAATTGACGGTAAAAAAGGAACAAGTATTGTTGGGTTTAAACAAATAGTTGATTCTTACGGCAGTACTGAATACGGTGAAATTGCAAAAGTATATTTGGCAAATTCATATTTTTATTTAGGCAAAATTGAACAAGCATACGAATTTTATAATGATTATTCCGGCAGTGATGTTTTGTACAAAGGCGCTGCTAAAGCAGGAATTGCAGGTTATTATGAATTCAAAAAAGAATATGAAAAAGCAGCAGAAAATTATAAAGATGCAGCTTTCATTTCTAAAGAAAATCCATCAAACCCTCAGTATTTATTAGAAGCTTCAATTAATTATTTGAAAGTAAATAAAAAAGCAGAAGCTAAAGAATTAATAGAAACAATTAAAGAAGAATATAAAACTTCTGATGTTATGCGTGAGATAGAAAGATATGCTGTTTTAGTTAAAGAATAACAGTATTTTCAAAAGAAACAAAGTAATAAATAACAAACAACAAATGGAAAAGCAGTAAATGGCGGATACAGCAGAATTAAGAAATGGTCTTATTATGAAGTTTAAAGGAGACCTTTATACAGTAGTTGAATTTCAACACGTAAAACCCGGAAAAGGCGGTGCGTTTGTACGAACAATGTTAAAAAATTTACGTACAGGCAAAGTATTAGATAATACTTTTCGTTCCGGTGAAACAATAGAAATAGTAAGAGTTGAAAGAAGAAAATATCAATTCTTATATCGCGAAGGTACAGGTTTAGTAATAATGGATAATGAAACTTATGACCAATTAACAGTTGAAGAATCTGTTTTTGGTGATGGTGCAAAATACCTTAAAGAAGGTTTTGAAGTTGAATTGCTTCTTGATGATAATGATGGTATTATTTCCGGCGATATTCCTATTTTTGTTAACTTAGCTGTAATTGAAACCGAACCCGGATTCCGTGGTGATACAGCAACAAACGTATTAAAACCGGCTAAACTTGAAACGGGAGCAATTATTAATGTTCCTTTATTTGTTAATGAAGGAGACATGTTAAAAGTTGATACTCGTATTAACGGATATGTTGAACGAGTTAAAAACTAAGAATAATATATGGACATAAATACAATCCGAAAACTAATAAAGTTAGTTGAAGATAGTAACATTACGGAATTTTCTGTGCAAGAAGGAGATCTAAAAATTAAAATCTCCAAAAATAAAGAATCAAATATTCTTACGCAGCAAATTCCGTTTGCTAATTATACTGCACCAAACAGTTCAACTAACGCTGCATCAATTAATGATCAGCAAAATTTGGCAGATACAAATAAAGTTAATACTAACGAGGATTATCATTCTATTAAATCCCCAATAGTAGGATCTTTTTATCGGTCACCCTCACCCGACAAATCCGAATTTGTAAAAGTAGGGGATAGGATTACTAAAGGTACGGTTTTATGCATTATTGAAGCAATGAAATTAATGAATGAAATTGAATCGGATGTTGATGGTACCGTTGTTAAAGTTTTAATTGAAAATGGATCACCGGTTGAATATAATCAACCCTTATTTTTGATTCAATTAGACTGACCGGGAAAATAAATATGTTTAAAAAAATACTAATTGCAAACAGAGGCGAAATAGCATTAAGAATTATTCGCACATGCAAAGAGCTTGGTATAAAAACCGTTGCTGTATATTCAGAAGCGGATAAAGATTCTTTGCATACTGTTTTTGCAGATGAAGCAGTTTGTATAGGCCCTCCCCAAAGTAAAAACAGTTATTTAAAAATACCCAATATTATATCCGCAGCTATTATTACCGGTGCCGAAGCAATACATCCTGGATATGGTTTTTTATCCGAAAATGCGGATTTTTCGGAAATATGCCAAAATTCAAACATCAAATTTATTGGCCCGTCTCCGCAGATGATTACCAATATGGGTGATAAAGCTTTAGCTAAACGAACCATGAAAAATTGCGGGGTTCCTGTTGTTCCCGGTTCCGATGGTGCAGTTGCTGATATAAAAGAAGCAAAAAAAATTGCCAATGAAATTGGTTATCCGGTTATGGTAAAGGCTTCTGCAGGTGGCGGCGGCAAAGGTATGCGGATAGTTAATGAGGAAAAAGATTTTGAAAATGCTTTTAACACTGCAAGTGCCGAAGCTGATGCTTGTTTTGGTAATCCCGAATTATATATTGAGAAATTTATTGAAAATCCACGCCATGTTGAGATACAAATAGTAGGTGATCAAGCCGGAAATGTGTATTCTTATGGCGAAAGAGATTGTTCAATTCAAAGACGGCATCAAAAATTAATAGAAGAATCGCCATCACCTGTAGTTGATTCGGTTTTGAGAAAAAAAATGAGCGATGCCGCTATATTAGGTGCAAAATCGGTAAAATATGAAGGGGCCGGAACTGTTGAGTTTTTGGTTGATAAAAACAAAAATTTCTATTTTATTGAAATGAATACCCGAATTCAGGTTGAACACCCTGTTACCGAAATGGTTAATAATATAGATTTAATTAAACAGCAAATTTTAGTTGCTGCCGGTGAAAGCGTTAGTATTATACCAAAAGATCCAATTGGGCACAGTTTTGAATTCAGAATTAATGCCGAAGATCCCGATAATGGTTTTAAACCATCTCCGGGCAAAATAGAATATTTACATTTCCCCGGTGGTTTTGGTGTTAGAGTTGATTCACACATTTATGATGATTATATTATACCACCATATTATGATTCATTAATAGCTAAAATAATTGTATGGGGAACAGATAGGCCGCATGCAATTAGACGTGCACGCCGTGCTTTTGACGAATTTAAGATTGAAGGAATACATACTACTATTCCTTTTCATCAAATGGTGCTGCAAAATGAAAGTTTTATTAATTCAGATTATGATACTTCTTTTATAGATAAATTATTAAAGAAATAAGTGAGGAAAAAATGAACGTTTTAGATAATTTAAAGTACACAAAAGACCACGAGTGGTTAAAAATTGAAGGCAATATTGGTTATATTGGCGTTACAGACTACGCTCAAGGCGAATTAGGCGACATAGTTTTTATCAGTATCGAATCGGATGTTACTGAAATTGTAAAAGGTAATACCTTTGGTACAATTGAAGCTGTTAAAACCGTTAGTGATATGTTTGCTCCTTGTGACGGCAAACTTATTGAAATTAATCCTGCTTTAGAAAATGATCCTCAGTTAGTAAATACCGATCCTTATGGTGAAGGTTGGATAGTTAAAATTGAAATTACTAATCCTGCTGATTTGGATGAACTTTTAAGTGCAGATGACTATAAATCGTTATTAGGTTAAAATATTAAAATGCTTCATAACGAATCTATTTTAATTTTAGATTTTGGATCGCAATATACTCAGCTTATTGCCCGAAGAATTAGGGAAATTAATGTCTATTCCGAAATTCACCCCAATAATTTCCCAATTGAAAAGATAAAAGAATTTAATCCTGTTGGAATTATCCTTTCCGGCGGGCCTATGAGTGTGTATGAGGATGATTCCTTAACTATTAATAAAGCGATTTTTGAACTTGGGGTACCGGTTTTAGGTGTTTGTTATGGTATTCAACTAATAACAAATCTGTTTGGCGGTACGGTAGAACCTGCATTACAAAGAGAATATGGTAAAACTTATTTTAACGTGATTGAACCAAACGAGCTTTTTTTTAATATCTCTGCTTCCAGTCTTGTTTGGATGAGCCATGGTGATATTATTACATCTGTTCCCTCCAATATTGAAGTGATTGGTTCAACAACAGATTCTCCAATTGCCGCAATAAAAGTTAAAGATAAACCTATTTATGGCGTGCAATTTCATCCTGAAGTTGCTCATACTGAACAAGGTACCCAAATTATTAAAAATTTTGTATTGGATATTTGTAATTGTAATGGTATTTGGAATGCTGAAAATTTTATAAACGACAGCATTAATAATATTAAACAAAAAGTCGGCAATAAAAAAGTAATTTGTGCTTTAAGCGGCGGAGTTGATTCAACAGTTGCTGCAATTTTAGTAAATAAAGCAGTAGGCGAAAATTTAACTTGTATCCATGTGGATACCGGATTGATGCGGAAAAATGAAAGTGAAATTTTTGTTAAGGAATTTAGAAGCAATCACAACTTAAATTTAATTTCTATTGATGCGTCACAGGAATTTATTACCAAACTTGCCGGTGTAACCGAACCTGAAAAAAAACGTAAAATAATTGGCAATACATTTATTGAAATTTTTGAACGAGAAGCAAAAAAAATAGGGAATGTGGAATTTCTTGTACAGGGGACTTTATATCCCGATGTTATTGAATCTGTTCCGGTTAAAGGTTCTTCTGTAACTATTAAAACCCATCATAATGTAGGCGGATTGCCGGAAAAGATGAATTTGCAGCTTATTGAACCATTCAGGGAATTGTTTAAGGATGAAGTGCGCCGCATTGGTCTGCAATTACATATTGGGGATGAATTTATTTTTAAGCATCCTTTTCCCGGTCCCGGTTTAGCAGTACGAATTATTGGCGATATTACTTTTGAAAAATTAGAAATGCTGCGTGATGCAGATGAAGTTTATATAAATGAATTAAAAGCCGCCGGAATATATAACGAAATATGGCAGGCATTTGCTGTTTATCTTCCAATTCAGTCAGTTGGTGTTATGGGGGATAATAGAACGTACGAAAATGTGATTGCTTTGCGTGCAGTTACATCAACAGACGGAATGACAGCCGATTGGTACAAGTTTGATTATGATATTTTAGATAATATTTCTAACAAAATTATTCGTGGTGTAAAAGGGGTTAACAGAGTTGTTTACGATATCAGTTCAAAACCTCCTTCAACTATAGAGTGGGAATAGTATGAATCAAAAAGAATACATGTTTAGTAATGCTTACGAATTTGAAAAAGAAGGAAAATATCTGCACAGTGTTCAAATATATCAAAATCTTTTAGAAGATAATGAATTTGGAAAACTTGCAGTAATTAGACTGGCAACAGTTTACGATAAGATGGAAAAAACAAATTCGGCAATTTCAGCTCTTGAAAAATATTTAGAAGAAGTTAACAGCAACGATGATGAAATTAGACTGCTTAACAGTGAATTAATGATTAAAATTGGTATGTACAGCCAGGCTATTCAAAATATTTCGCAGCTTACCGGCGAAGTTAGACCTGAACTGCATTTTTTATTGGGTATTGCCAATTATGGATTAAACGATTTTGGGATTGCCAAAATAAATTTTAGCGAATTTATTAGATTAAATGAAACTTCGGAATATACAATTGAAGCTTATTCATATTTAGCTAATATTTCATTAAATCAAAATCAGTTAAATGAAGCTATTCAATATATTGAAAAAGCAAAAGAACTTGGCCAGGATAATTATGATGTTTGGTTTACTGCCGCTAGAATTTATTATTATAAAGAAATGTTTTTCCATGCTAATGATTCCATTAAAAAAGCATTAAAATTAAAAAATAACGACAGCAAATTATTATTATGGGCTGCAAAAATTAATTACCAAATGAGTGAATATAAGGAAGCGGAAAAAATATTACAGCAATTGGTTAATACTAACTCTACGGATTCTGAAATTTCCGCATATCTTGGTTTGGTTAATATTAAATTAAACAAAGTTGATGAAGCTTTACATTATTTTGAAGTTTGCTTGAGTATTGATCCTGCAAATCAGATAGCCCTGCAAAATAAAGAAAAAATTGAAAACAAGTTAAAAGTAGGGAACTGAGAAATTTGTTTTTTGTTTAATCAACAATGAGGAAGTTATTTTAAAAGTAAAAGAACTGCCAAATGATGATAGACCGCGGGAAAAATTAATTGCAAAAGGGGTGACAAGTTTAAGTGATTCCGAATTAATTGCAATAATATTACGAACCGGGTTAAAAGGACAGAATGTATTAGAACTTTCTCATAATCTGCTTAACCAATTTGGCGGGATTAGTAATTTAGCATTACAAAATATCGATTCTTTGACAAAATGTAGTGGAATAGGAAACGACAAAGCAGCAACTGTTTTGGCAGCTTTTGAAATTGGGAGAAGGTCGTTAAGCAAAACAAATGTGTTATTAAATACTATTGTTACTGACTCTAAAATTATTGCCGATTATTTCATTCCTATTATGAAAGACGAACTTAAAGAAACCTTTTGGGTTATTTGTTTAAATGCAGGCAATAAAATTATTAAATACGAAAAGATTAGCACAGGAATACTAAATGAAGTTATTGTACATCCTCGTGAGGTATTTAAACCTGCAATTATAAATAATGCCGCAAGTGTTATTTTGCTTCACAATCACCCAAGCGGAAGTATTTCAATCAGTCCGCAGGATATATCGTTAACAAACAATCTTAAAGCGGCAGGAACATTAATAGGAATTTCAATTGTTGACCATATTGTTGTTGCCGGTAATAATTTTGTAAGTTTTAAAGAAAAAAAAGTGTTTTAATTACTAATTTGTATTAAATTGTACATATTTATTAAAAATTTTATTATATTATAATTTATAATTATTCATAAATAACGGAGGTCTGAATGACTAAAATAAGAAAATACGTCCAATTAGGGATGATCTTCTTATTCCTTTCTGGATTAGTTGCATGCGGTGGTGTAACTGAAGAACAATATGCCCAACTTGATGAACTGAGAGCAGAAGTAAAAGAAACGGAAAAATCTAACAACTCTTTGAAAAGCGAAAAAACAAAACTTGAAAGAGAAATTGCTGAAAAGAATTCAAAGTTAGATCAATGCGAGAAAGAGAAAGCTGAAACAAAAGCTAATTTGCAGAAAATTGGAAATTAACAGGAGAATAACATGAAAATACTAAAAAGTTTATTGTTGGTTATTTTATTCTTCTCTGTTAATTTAGTTGCTCAAACTCGCGAAATGACAGAAGAAGAATGGCAGAATGAAGTTAATACTCTTACACAAAAGAAAACAGCTTTAACAACTGATGCCACAACTTTACAAAATGAAATTAAAGATTTAAAAGCTAAAAATTTAGCTTTACAAACTTACGAAAATTGTATGGATGAACTTTATACAATTATTGGCGCTACAAAAACTGATATTGATAATTATAGAACTAAAGTTAACACTTTAAATTCTAAAATTGAAAGACAAGAAGGTCCTAAAAATGATAGAGTTGCTGAATTAAACGAACTTAAATTAAGCAAAATTAGTGCACTTCCTGAATTTTACAATAAAGTTCAAGTTGAATTACCAAGAAAATTAGAAGCTTGGGTTGAAGCACCAACAGAAAAAAATTATACAGTTGTAAAAGGCGATTGTTTATGGAACATTGCTAAAAAACCTGAACATTATGCTAATGCTTTTGCATGGCCAAAAATTTATCAGGCAAACAAAGATCAAATTAAAAATCCTAATTTGATTTATCCTAAACAAATCTTCAAAATTCCTAATTTAACTGAAGAAGAAAAAGCTAAATACGACAAAATTAAACAAAATTACAAACCAGCTCCTCCTAAACAGACAACTGCTAACTAATATTTGTTTAAATGTTTTTTAGATTTTAAGCCCTCTTTAATTTATTAAATAGGGCTTTTTTAATTTTATAAGAGGTAACTTGCAAGTAGAAAAAATATTAAAGCTTGAAAATATAGACATGCTTACTTTTTTAGGTATGAATGATGGTAATATTAAACCTATTGAAAGCAGGTTTAGCACATCTTTAACTTTTAGAGGTGATAATGTATATATAAAGGGTACAACTGAAGAGGTTAATTCGGTTGAGCGTATTTTAAAGGAAATGATTTATGTGTTAAACACTACCGGTAAATTACGTGTTGCCGATGTTGAAATGATGATTGATTTAGCAGAGGACGGGAAAGCTCCTGTTGTTAAGGATTACGATAATATAGTATTATATACCAAAAAAGATGTAATTCGTACAAAAACTCCTAACCAGATTGAGTATTATAAAATGGTTATGGAAAATGATATTTGTTTTGCAATTGGTCCTGCCGGAACAGGTAAAACTTTTTTAGCAGTTGCTTTTGCGGTTGCTGCATTAAAAAAAGGAATTGTTAAACGAATAGTTTTAGCTCGTCCCGCCGTTGAAGCAGGTGAAAGTCTTGGTTATTTACCGGGGGATTATAGAGAAAAAATTGACCCGTACCTGCGTCCTTTATACGATGCTTTGCAAGATATGCTTCCGCCTGAACAGCTTGGCAATTATCTTGATAAAGGTGTATTGGAAATTGTACCGTTAGCATTTATGCGCGGAAGAACATTAAATAATGCTTATGTTATTTTGGATGAAGCGCAAAACGCAACCAGTATGCAGATGAAAATGTTTTTAACCCGCCTTGGTCCAAACTCAAAATCTATAATAACCGGTGATATAACACAAATAGATCTGCCGGATAACGTTACAAGCGGCTTAGTACAAATACAGAGCGTGTTAGGTGATGTTGACGGTGTTGGGTTTATATATTTTAACAAAAATGACGTAGTGCGCCACAAGCTTGTTAAAGACATTATAGAGGCATACGATAATTTTAAAAATGGGAACGGCTAATCAAATTGTTTAGCTTCTTCCCAGTATTTATCCATCTCTTCAAGATTTGAATCGCTTATTTCTCGGCCGGTTTCTTTTATTCTTTTTTCAACATATTGAAAACGTTTAATAAATTTTTCGTTTGTCCGGCGTAATGCATTTTCGGGATTAACCTTTATAAAACGTGAATAGTTGGTTAAAGCAAAAAATAAATCACCCATTTCTTCTTCAATTTTGTTTTCATCACCGCTGGCTTCAGCTTCGCGCAGTTCGCCTAATTCTTCTTTTACTTTTGCCCAAACATCATCTTTGTTGCTCCAGTCAAAACCAACTTTAGCAACTTTTTCTTGTATTCTATAAGCGCGGTATAACGAAGAAAGAGCTTTTGGCACACCTTCCAATACTGAATTGCGTCCTTCTTTAAGTTTTATAAACTCCCAATTTCGCATAATATCTTCGTTGTTATTAACAACCGTATCCGAAAAAACATGCGGATGACGGCGAATTAGTTTTTGCGAAATTGAATCGATAACATCATTTATATTAAAATGGTTATTATCTTCTGCAATTGCCGAATGAAACACTATATGCAATAATAAATCGCCAAGTTCGGATTTTAATTCGTTATAATTTTTTTTATCAATTGCTTCAACAGCTTCGTAAGCTTCTTCCAATGTAGCTGCTTTTATAGAATCGTTAGTTTGGTCTTTATCCCAAGGGCACTCTTGGCGCAATTTACGCATTATATCAACTAAGTTCTTAAATTTGTCACCGGTCATATTATATATTCCAAATAAATTAATCTGTAAAAATAGCAGAATGTTTATTAAAATTAAATATAAATTTATTATTAATGTAAAATGCCTTATATTTGTAATGTCAAAATAAAATATTTATATATGGAGATTATATGAGTTTTGTTAAGAAAGCTGAAGAATTAGGTATTATTATTCCGGAACCTGCTAAACCATTAGCATCGTATATTCCGGCAAAAGTATCAGACAAGTATGTATTCACATCGGGACAGCTTCCATTTATAGCTGGTAAATTACAATTTACAGGTAAAGTTGGAGTTGAAGTATCATTAGAAGATGCTCAAAAAGCTGCTGAAACTTCTGCAATTAATTGCTTGGGTGCAATTACTGCTGCAGTTGGATCAATTGATGCAATTGAAGAAATAGTTAAATTAACTGCATTTGTTAACTGCCCGGCTGATTTTACCGATCAACCTAAAGTTGCTAACGGTGCTTCCGATTTACTTGGTAAAATTTTTGGTGAAGCAGGCAAACATGCACGCAGTGCTGTTGGTGTTAATGTGTTACCATTAAATGCACCTTGTGAAATTGAAATGATAGTTAAATTAAAGTAATTAAGTTAGAGTGTTTGATTGAAAAAGGAAACATATTTATTTTAGCTTTTGTATAAAATAAACAATAAGCCTAAAGGTAATTTATGAAAAATTTATTTATAATAGTTTTTGTGCTTATATCTATTTCAAGTTATGCTCAGTTTCGTGACCAGAATAATAAAATAGATATTAGAAGCAGTATTATTAATAATAACCCATCATCAAGTTTTTTAGGGTTTATAAATCCCAATAATTTTTCAATGAAACACTCTATCGGTTTAAGTTATGCCACTTTTGGTAATAATGCTGTAAGTATGGGTGTTTATACCAACAGTATGATGTTCAAATTTAGTGATAAGCTTAATATTCAGGTTGATGCAAGTTTAGTTAACTCACCTTACAGTACTTTTGGAACGGAGTTTTCAAAACAGATTAACGGTATTTATTTAACCCGTGCTCAAATTAATTATCAACCTTCGGAAGATGTAAGATTTATGGTTAAATTTTCTCAATCTCCGTATAATAGTTATAATCCTTATGGTTTTAATAGATTTTCTTCGTTTTATGACGACGAAGATTATTTTTTCAATAGATAATTTAATAATTTAATATAGAATAGATTTGGTAAAGGGTTCAAATACAAACCAAGATAACAGCGGTAACATTAGCCTTAAAGCCAGTACGGTTAATATTACGCTTAATGTAATTATTTTCTTTTTAGCTGCGGTAATTATTTATCTCATGTATTCTATTTTTATAAAAATCAGCGGTAATGAACCGGTAAATAAATCCGAAAATTTAGTCCCTTCCGAAATTATTCAAGTCGAGGTACTTAATGGCTGCGGGCTTGCGGGTGTAGCTGATAGATTTACAGATTTTTTACGTAATAATAATTGTGATGTTGTTAATGTTAGCAACTATAATTCGTTTGACATGAATAACACAATTGTTATTGATAGAATTGGGAATCGAGCAAATGCCGAAAAAACGGCTAAATTGCTTGGGGTAACAAAGGAGCATGTTATTCAGCAAATTAACACAGATTATTTTGTTGATGTTACTGTGGTTATAGGGAAAGATTGTAATGTTTTAAGTCCACTAAAATAGGAATAAAATTGGATTCAGAAATTTTAGTTAATAGAATTGGCGAATTAATTTTAGCAAAAAAAGGATACGATGTTAAAGTTCTTGATTTGCAAAAAGTTACTTCATTTACCGATTATTTTATAATTGCCTCGGCAGATTCCGACACACATGTTAAAGCTATTGCTGACGGAATTGAGGATGTTTTAACAGATGACGGCATTAAATGCCTTCACAAAGAAGGTTTTACAGGGTTAAATTGGGTTTTGTTAGATTATATTGATGTAGTTGTTCATATCTTTTTAAAAGAATCGCGCGGTTTTTATAATTTAGAAAAACTTTGGGGCGACGCTCCGGTTAGAGTTATTGAGGACTAATAATAGTTAAGTTTAATCCTATCTTTTTTACTTGGGTGATAAATTGAAAAATTATCTTGAAAATTTGTTTAAACAACTTTCCAAAAGATTAGAATATATTAATGATGAAGTTTTAATTCTAAACGTTCCAAATAATCGTCTTCAAGGTGATTATTCCACCAATATTGCTATGCGTTTAAGTAAAAAACTTAAAACAAATCCTCGTCAAATTGCTGCCGAAATTAGCAGTAATTTATTGGAATTGGCGGATAAAAGCATTATTGCCGAAGTAAAAATTGAAGGCCCCGGATTTATTAATTTCTTTTTTGCACCCGGTTTTATTGCCGGTGTTGTTCAAAAGGTTGCTGATAACGGCAATAACTTTGGCAGAAGCAACAAATATAACGGTAAAAAAGCTATGGTTGAATTTGTTTCCGCAAATCCGACCGGGCCATTAACAATTGGACATGGAAGAAACGCTGTTGTTGGCGATACTTTTGCTAATATGCTTGAAGCAATTGGTTATGATGTTACGCGCGAGTATTATTTTAATAATGCCGGCCGTCAGATGCGTGTGCTTGGCAACTCGGTAAAATTTCGTTATCTTGAATTATTAGGTCAAACAATTGAATTTCCCGAAGATCATTATCAGGGCGAATATATTAAAGATATAGCGCAGCAGGTATTAAATGATCATGGAGATAAATTAGTTGAAGAATCTCCCGAAGGAATATTTAAAGATTATGCCGAAAGAATTATTTTTGACGATATCAAAAAAACGTTAGGAAATATTGGAATAGAAATGAAGTCGTTTTTTAATGAAAATGACCTCTATACCGAAAAAAGAATTGATAAAGTTTTAGAAGAATTTAAGGCAAAAGATCTTTCATACCAAAGTGAAGGAGCTACATGGCTTAAACTTTCAAAAATGGGAAATGAACAGGACAAAGTTATAATTAAATCAACAGGCGAACCAACTTACCGTTTGCCCGATATAGCATACCATATTACCAAATATGAACGCGGGTATGATTTGATTGTTGATTTGTTTGGCAGCGACCATAACGCTACTTATCCCGATGTGTTGGCAGCTCTTAAAGCACTTGGTTATGATATTGAAAAAATAAAAGTTATGATTCATCAGTTTGTAACTGTTGTTGCTAACGGACAGATTGTTAAAATGAGCACTCGTAAAGCTAATTTTATTACTTTGGATGAACTTATTGATGAAGCCGGACGTGATGCCGTTAGATACTTTTTTGTAATGCGCGATTTAAAAACACACTTAAATTTTGATATTGAACTTGCAAAAAAACAAACAGATGAAAATCCCGTTTTTTATTTGCAATATGCTTACGCCCGAATATGCTCTATTTTACGAATGACAACCGAAAAAGAATTAAAAGCTTCGTTTGAAAATCTTGATTTATTAAAAGAAGTTGAAGAACAGGATATATTAAAAAAGATGTTTCATTTTGCCGATGAAGTTGAATTTGCCGCCCTTAATTTTGAACCAAATAAAATTTCTAATTATTTGGAAGAATTAGCTGCTTTATTCCATAGATTTTATGCCGCTCATAGAATTATCGGTTCCGAAAAAAACTTGGCCGAAGCGCGTATTGCTTTAATTGTTGCTGTTCAACAAGCAATTAAAAACGGTTTAAATATTTTATCAGTTTCCGCCCCGGAAAAAATGTAAAAGAAATTTTTAATTTTGAATTCTTAATTAAATTCATAATTTCCTTTTACATGCATAATGTTTTTATTGTTAATAATAAAACAATAGAACACAGATAACACTGATTTTGCTGATTTACGCAGATAACAGTAAACAAGTTTTTGCTCCAATTAATATCTCTCGGTTTTGCAATAAGAAGATATTCTCCTTTATTTTTAATTAATTTTAATTGTAGAACGAGATTCAGTTTGTATGGTTCTTGTATATTAAATCTATAGTAATAAATAACAGCCAATTTATAATTAAAACAAAATCGCTCTGCTGTGTTATCTCAAACAATATAGCTATGCTTTATTATAAATATACCTTTACAAACTATATGGAAATTGGAAAAAGCCTATATTACCATCTTAAATATAGAAGTGGATTGATGTATTCAAAAATAATACGCGTAACATATTATATATCAATACTTTAAATAATCACATCTTTTAAGACATCCCATCACGTTCGGCTTTAACCAAAGACGATATTTATAAAATTAAGCAAATAATTGAATTTAACCCAGCCGGTTAAGCTCTTTAGTTAAATTCTTAAGAATACACAAAAAACAATTTGCAATACTCAATACAGAATAATAAACATTTTCCTCTTAATATGATATGAACTTTAAAATAAACAAATTATCATAAGATATTTTTATCATGTTAAGAGATATAAGCTTTAACAATGAAAATACTATTCGAAAAGTTAACATCATAAATATTGATGGATTTTTCAACGTCATTATCAAATTTTAATGTGTATTTGCCATCGTTATCGGGAGATAAAGAAGGTCTAAAAATTACTTGATCGGGATCTTTGTGCCCTTTAACACGTTCTATTGATCCACCTAATGAAGGTATTTCTATTATTTGTTGTTTGCCGTTGATATACTGAATAACTTTTACTTCACAAAAATACTTGCTATTTTTAATTAGACTTGCCATGAATCACCTATTTAAATATTAAAATTAATTTAATTGCGAAAAAGTTTTTTTAATACCTCAAATTATTATCCCACTAACTCAAAAGTTATATTACAAAATTATAATTTGTCCAATAACTATTGAGATAACTCCAATAACTCAGCCCGCATCTTAGATAGTAATTTCTTAGCATCATTATTAACCTCGATTGATAAATCTTTCATTTGATTTTTTAATTCAGTAAAACTTTGGTTATCCTCCCTGAAAAAAAGTTCAGGATATATACTTATTATTTTATTTGATAATTCAAATAATTTGATGTGGGTTATTTCGAGATTATTCAACAATTCAATGATTCTATCGCTACTAATTAATCTAAGCTTATTAGTCTCCGAATTTAATCGATTGTAATCGTCCTTAATATTGCTCATCAAATTTGAAATTTCCCCAAAGAAATTTTTTACCAATTCTAATATTTCTCCAGTACTATTATTCAACTGTGCTTGCGATATATTTTTAATAAATTTATCCTGAATAGGTAGAAAATTATTCGTTTGATCAAAAACATTTTTTTTACTAAAATTTTCAAATAATGTATAATAATGATAATACATTTCAATTCTTTTTTCAAAAATTATTTTTTCCTTTTCTTTTTCCAGGCTTAAATTATTTTTTAATATTTCTAAATTCCTTTCATGCTTCTTTTTATTAAAGTAAACAAAGATAAACCATAATGCATTTATTATTATAAATAAAAATGAAATAAATTCAGGGTTGTTCTGGATAATTTTAATAATTAATTGCATAAGTCATTCAATTAAAAAATCATATTAATTAAATATATTTTGATTTGGATTTCTTTTCTTTGGTCATACATTTAGCTTTTTCCCTTCATCATCATTTTATAATGTTCATGATGGCCCATTTTTTTAAAAATTTCCTCAAACACAACAATATATTTTTCAATTCCACCATTATCATCAAAAATAAATAAATCATCATTAATAAAGTGAGATCCATCATTAATCCAAGAAACTAATGATTTGCAGATTATTTTCCCTTCATCTTCGAATTTATTAATGCAATCTTCATATTTTAATCCACCAATTATATTAAAATAATACTCAAGTATTCGGCGTAATGTATTATGAATTGTTGCAGGATTTGTTTTTTCATTATCTTGTATCTCTCTCCATAATAACTCATAAGTTGTTTTAATTGGGTTTTCACTCATTTTAATAATTTCTGATTTCTTATACAATTTTTTAATAACCCAGAATGTTTCTTTATTTGAAGTTTTTTCGCGGGAGCCTAAAAATGTTACTTCTTTGTGAAAATATACATTATGAGTCAATACAAACAATTGTTTTATCCCATTTACATTTTCTAGACAATTCTGTCTAATGATTTTTACAAGATTGCTGACAATAAATAAAACGTTGCTATCTAAACTTGAAATTGGGTCATCAATTACAATAACTTTATCCTTTATTATACCATTATTTTCAAAACTTCCACGTATTAAATAGTAAAAATATAAAAATGTAATAAAATTATATTCACCTTCACTTAATGTTTCTTTAGCCTCACTTCCGTCTTCACGAAGAACTCGATAATATCCCATAGTTGATTCCGCAAGTTGGAAATTATTAAAACCAAACCCCGTTAATATTCTATTTATTTCCTTTACGGATGTAGATACTGTTGAGATTTTTGTCTCAAGATCATAAATCTCTTCGAAACATAATTTGAGGTCTAAATTTTTTTTACTTAGTTTTTCTTGTAGGTTTACAATTCCTTTAGAAAGGCCGTTAGTTTTTCTTAAATATAAATCAATATCTACTCTTATTTCATTAACAACAAAACGCCAAATTTCATTTATTAAAATCTCTTTTTCTCTTTTTATATTATCAACTAATGTATTATTTTTAGTTATGTCAGTATTAAAATTTTTAATAACTATCTCGATTTGATTAACTATTTCTGATATTGATTTTAATTTAATTTTTTTGCTAGGTGCTTTAATTTTTGTTTCTATTAAAAATAAATTTTCTGATATTCTTTTAGTGAATTTTTTTATTAACTCATTAAAAATATTAAAGTCAATTAAACCTTCATATTTTTCATATAATAAATAAAGATTTTCTAATTCACTGTTTTTTTTAAGGAAGTAATCTTTATAGTTGAGATGAAAGGTGTTAAGCTCTTGTTTTTGCAGTTCGTAGGTTTCGTCAAAAAAACTTTCAATTTCAGATGCAAGGTTTGCATTAATTGATTGTTGGCAAAAAGGACAAACAGAACTTGATATTTTTAATAATTCATGACCTTCTTTGACCCAATCACTATTTTTTAGTTTTTCAATTAATTCACCAAATTTAATATCTTTTTTCCCAACAATAATTGTTTCAAGGATTGTTGAAACTTCATTATCTATAACATCAAAAAAATCCACATGGGGAAATAAATCATACTTCTTAATTGATTTTGCAAAAATCTTTGTACATTTATCTTGCAATTTTTCAAAAGATAATAAATTTGAAGTGTTGTTTTTTTCGTTTAAACATTTTTCGAAAAAAGATAATTGACTACCCATAAAGCCAGTATAAGCTGGCTTAAAAGACTCCTCATATTTTTTTTTAATATTATTCCAGACTTTTAATGATGTTTCTTCTTTGAGCTGTACTATATCTTGGGTCAATTTTTCAAGGATATTTTTATGATTAGTAATTAAAAAATTAATATTATCTGCATCAGATTTGAGTTTGTTTATTTTAGTAGAAATCTCAATGGAATTCATCCCTAATGAAAAAATGCCTTTAATATCTTTGCTCTGAGCAAAATTACGTTTAACAAATTCCTTGTTATATGTTAAAATTTCTAATTGAGAGCTATTCCAAAAAAGTTCACAATCTGTAAATTCAGTAGGATCTGTAATTATTTTTGATAAAATTGTTTTCCCTGCACCATTTGCTCCAAAAATATAATTCACTTCCGTTGGTTCAAATTCAGTTAATTCCGTATATGGTGCTTTATTTTTAATTAAGATTTTTGAAATCATTACTTTATCCAAATAAATTTAAATTTTTATTATGTATCTAAACAATCAAAAATAATTTTAATATTAAGACATTGATTGATATTGCTATTAAATTTTATTTTTTTTACAAGCATATTAAATGTGTTCATATCAGAAATAGAATCTAAAGTTTTAATTGATTTGAATAATAAATGGGGTTCCAAATTAAAACAAACCACTCCAGCTTTTAACAAAGCAATTTACTATCTCACCAAAATTTACAGTATCATGCTTTTAAATTTACTTGTTTAAGTTAACAAATTTCTATTAGATTCCCAAAATAAATTAAATAGTTAACCCTTTTTTAGAAAGAATTTGGTTTATACCCTTATTGGTTTTTAGGCTTTGGTTTCAATATTTAATCTTCTACTTTATTTTAAATTACACATACAACACATAATTCCGTAAAAAAGAAATAAAAGCCGAAATACCAACCAGCACAATTGAAAGAAGTATTGCAGCAATTATAATTAAAATACCAAATATTAACGAAATCAAATTTGAAGAAGTATCGTATTCAACTGTTTTTGAGCCGTTACTCCAAGTAATTTTATTGTAATATTGGGTGGCAGCAACTGTGGATCCTGCACCCATTAAAGCTGCAAAAATACCACCAAACATTCTGTTTAATTTACCGTTTCTTCCGGCAACTAAATAAGTTGGAGCAAAATTAGAAAGAATATAAGCTATTGTTGGAAGTAATAAAGCAATAATCAAATTTATATCTGTTTGAGTTAACTCTTTACTTTGAATTATGGCATACAATATTGGAGTAATAAGTGCGGCTCCAATTAAAACCTTGTTACCGTAAAATTTTCTTTTATTTAAGTCGTTGCAAATATTTCCAAGCTCATTCATTCTGTCAATAATATGTTTTTCGGTCGGTTCCATTTTTTTTGCTTTTTCAAGGGCTTCATAAGTATGTTTAATATGTCTTCGTTTTTTAGGCATAAAATAGTCATCTTTGCCGTCATTATATGCTAAAGGCCATTCCGAAAAAGCATCTTCAATAATTTTTGAGGCTTGTGTATTATTATTATCTTTATCGCTGTCGCTTAATTTTTTTGAGTTATTTACAAAAGTATTAAAATCCGTATCGGTTAATAGTTTATATTTTTTCTCCTTAAATAATATATAAATCATCAATACTATTGATATGGCAAAAAAGACCAAGATACCTATTATTAAAGACATTTGTTTATATTTGGCTATTGTAATGCTGTCTGCGGCGTCTTTCACCTGCAAACCGCTTATGGCACTTATTTCGTTATCCGTAAGTGCTTTGTTATAAATTCGTATTTCATCAACAATGCCAACAAATTTTGCATCATTAAAAATGTTTTTTGCCCCACCAATTAAAAGTGAGCCACCTTTATTTGAATGGAATACCTTTGCGGGTTTTTTGATTTCATCCGGCTCATAATATTCATCATTTACATATAATTTTAACGTTGAATCTTTTGCGCTTGAAGTTATGGCAATAAAATTCCATTGGTTATCCGGTAATTCCAAACTTTTTATTCTGCGTCCAAGATCTATTTCGGCAACATCAACATGCGCCATATAACCTGTTTGAACACATCCGTTTACAAAAAGTAAATATCTTGGTGTTAAATTTTTGTCACCGCCGGCAGGTTTAATAGTTCCTAATAAAAATCCTTTTGGTTGTCCGTAAACCCAGGCTGTAAAGGTAAACTCGGGCAATTTGGACGGGGAAATATTAATGCGGGGAATAAGAGGTTCCGAATTGGGTGTAAATTCCAAAGCCGTATTAGGTGTCCCGCCTTTTCCTTTTACCCACATGTACATATTATTTTTTATTTTGGATTCGATATTTAAATCATTGTTTTTACTTGATAAGTCTTTAACATTTCCATCAAAGCTGTAATGTAATATTAAGTTCGTTTCGTTTAAATTTTGAGCAGTAATAATAAGGTTGGCAGATACCAAGAATACACATAATAACGAAATAATAATTTTTGTTTTCATTTCATTTATACCCATCAATTGATAATTATTCTTCATAATTTAAAATAAATAAATCCACTTAAAAATCAAAATGGAATTTTATTATGGTTTAATAATTGCTGATCTGATAATAATATATTATAAAGCACATAACTGTATTAAAGGTTAACGAGGGTATTATTTTTTAGATGAATTTTATAAAAAATTATGTGAGTAAAATGTAGAATTTTAGTAGTGTTAATCGGCAATGTGTTATATGGGCAGGTAAGAGTATCAACTATAATTATTAACTATATTATGCAACGCGTTATGGGAATAAATTTGTTTTTTTTTGCGTTTTTTCTAATGATATGTAACGTTTTCAGTGTTATTACGCAATAATTTAATTTTTCAACATATAATTTCATTTCAACTAAATTAATTGTGCAAAAACCCCATCGGGGTTTCATGTGAGTAGCCTGAGTTCCCCTAAAAATACCACAACCCTGTTAATGGGTTGCATAGTACAAATAAAGACCGGACAATCCAAAGAGACAACACTTGTGCCACTACTCTGTAGTGGGGATTATGTAGTCGTTTAGTTTCTTACAAACGTGGAACTTCTAACGAAGTTCTTTAAAATCAAATACAATTATACATTTGTGAATATTGATGTTTTCCAAAAATAAATCAAGATATTTAATAATTAATACTAATTGGAAGGATAAAAACATGCATATTATCAAATCGACTTCATGGAAGTCGAACATTTGTAATCCGGAGATAACCCAACGTCCTAAGCACATCAGCGATGTGCAACAAGGTATATATAGACGTTTGTGACACTACCAAGGCAGTGTTTCTTATTTCTTCCATTTTATGTCCTTGTTTTGGTTGACTTTTTTATCCTTTACGCGTAAACCTATATCAGGACGCTACAGGTTTTGGTAAAATCATAATAATCATTAAATCATATAAATCAAATTCATAATTCACTCTTTAGCACGTTTATATAAAAAATGTTATATTTAAAGTTCGCATTTTATTAATGTTGGGAAATTTAATAATTGATAGATTTTAACAATAAAAAAGTATTAATTATTCGTTTTAGTTCACTTGGTGATGTTTTATTAACAACACCAATATTACGTGTTTTAAAGAACAAATTCCCCGGCGTTACAATTCATTATTTGGTAAAAGCAGAAGTTAAAGAAACTTTATTATTTAATCCCCATATTGATAAATTAATTTTATTCAAAAAAGAAAATATCCTTTCCGAGTTACGGGATAAAATTAAAGCTGAAAATTATGATTATATCATCGATTTGCACGATAATTTGCGAAGTTTATATTTAACTAAAGGATTAAAAGTTTTTAGAATTAAAAAACCAAGTTTTAAAAAGCTTTTATTAGTTAAACTTAAAATTAATCTGCTCAAACAAAACAAATCGATTGTTGAAATGTATGCGGCTGCAATACCGGAATTTAAACTTGATAATTTAGGTCTTGAGTTGTTTTTGAATAAAGGGGAGAACAAATCCTGTATTGAAGAAAAAACAATTGGAATATGTCCCGGTGCTAAACATTATACTAAAAGGTGGGAATATAACAGTTACAAAGAGTTGATTAATCTTTTAACAAAATCCGGTTATAAGGTATTATTGTTTGGCGGTACTTACGATATGGAAATGTGTAAAACACTTTCCGAAAATAATAATAATGTGGAAAATTTAAGTTCCGATAATGATCTTATTGGAATGGGCAAAAATATGCTTAGATGTAAACTGATTGTTGGTAATGACAGCGGACTTATGCATGCTGCAAGCGCTGTTAATGTACCTTCAATTGTTATATTTACATCTACAGTTAAGGAGTTTGGTTTTGCACCATATAAAACAAAAAGTTTGGTTATTGAAAATGAATTGATAAAATGCCGTCCATGCAGCCATATTGGTAAAGCGGTTTGCCCTAAAGGACACTTTAATTGCAGTAAAACTATTACTCCGTTATTAGTATTTAACAAATTACAAAAATTTATTGATGAACTATGAAAATATTAAATTATTTATTTTATAATTACATTGTGTTGCCTTTACTGTTTTTATTTTTTCAGGTATTTAAATTGTTTAACAAAAAAGTAAAATCGGCTATTGAAGATAGGAAACAACTATTTTTGACCTTACCGGAAAAGTTAAACAACTTAAAAAGAGGGAATAAAATAATTTGGTTTCATTCGTCATCAATGGGCGAATTTGAACAAGCCAAACCAATTATTGAAAAATTAAAACAAAACGATAAAATAAGTATTTTTGTTACTTTTTTTTCACCTTCGGGTTATAACAATTCGCAAAAATATTCCTTTGCCGATGCTATATCATACATCCCTTTTGATACTGTTTGGAACATGAAAAGATTTATTGAAATGTTAAAACCCGATTTAGCGGTATTTATGCGTTACGATATTTGGCCAAATACTATTTGGGAATTAAAGAAAAATAAAATCCCTTCTTTTATTGTTGATGCTACTATGCGTTCCGATTCCAAACGTAAGTGGTTATTTGCAAAAGGTTTTCATGTCGATTTATATTCGGCTATTACACGAATATTAACTGTATCGGAAACAGATAAAAAAAACTTTGAAGATTTTGAAATAAGCAGCGAAAAAATAACCGCTGTTGGTGATACCCGTTTTGATAGAGTATATCAAAAAAGTTTACAGGCAAAAGATAAAAAATTGTTTAGGGATGGTTTTTTAGCTGATAAAAAAGTTGTTGTGCTTGGCAGTTCATGGGAAGCTGATGAGGATGTAATATTACCAGCATTTTTAAAACTATGCAAATACGATAAAGATGTTGTTTTAATTGTTGTTCCTCACGAACCAACAATTGAACATCTTGAAAGAACTGAAAGTGTATTAGGTACTCAAGTTAAACATATTCGTTTTTCTTATCTTAACAATTATACCGATGAGCAGATAATTATTATCGATTCGATAGGTATATTGTTAACATTATATTATTATGCCCATATAGCTTATGTGGGTGGAAGTTTTAAACAGGGAATACATAATGTTTTGGAACCAGCGGTATATGGAATTCCGGTTATGTTTGGTCCTAAAATTCAAACAAGTCAGGAAGCACAGTTATTGGTTAAAAAGGGTGCGGGAATTTTAGTGCACGATAAATCCGAAGCTTATAAAGCTTTGCGAAAATTGTTAACCGATTCCGCTTATTGCGAAAGTTTGGGTAAAATAGCGGGTGAATATGTAACAAGTAATATTGGTGCTACAGATAAAATTGTACACGAAATTTATGGTGTTTTGAATAAATAGGGATTAATAAAATAATTATGAATTGTGAATTATGAATTATGAATTGTAAAACTAAGATTGGTTAAAATGGTCTTATATTAAAATCATACAATAATTTCATCCCTACGGGATTATCAAAAAATTTATAACAACAATTAAAAATCTGTGTAAATCCGTTAAATCTGTGTCATCTGTGTTCAATTTTTTGTAAAAGTCAGGTTTTTAATAATCTTTTTAATTCACAATTCATTATTCATAAATTATTTAAAAAGCCGGAAAGTAAAAAATCGAACTGGGCAAAAACGTTAACAAAATTTAAATTGCCGTTATCTTCAGTATATTTAATGTATCGTACACCACCAACCAATCGTCCAAAATCATCAAACGATTTATGTAACCCAACTGAAAATGAATGAGCGGTTGCGTCTAACTGAAAATTACCAATATCACTGAATGAATGGTATTCAGGTTCAAAATTAAAAATTGTCTGCCAGCCTATAGTATAATTAAAAAAGCAGTTAATTGGCCAATCGGCACGTCTCGAGTTTAATGTAAAACTAATAAATGGAGTGGTATAACTATCTTTTTTATCCTGACTATAAAAAAATACTTTGCGCGTTTGATGGCTGCTTAAATCAATATCCTCAACTTCTACATAATTAGCTTGATAATAAACCTCCTGAAAAGTTAAACCAAAATCGAACCGCATAGCCCAAGTTTCCCTTTCTTTATATAAACCAATGGCAATGTTTTGTCCCCAATAATCTTTTTTGTTAATTCTGTTATAATTAAAACCGCCTGTCAAAACAAAACTATTTGAAATTGCTATATCCATGTCGCCGGAAACAGAATATTCGGGTGTATTCCATCTCAAATTATCACCTGTATACAGATAATTATTTACTCCGGTTCTTTCTATGTAATAATTCTCGTTTGGTACAGGCTCAACTTCAAATACACCGTGTGAATTTACAAAAGAATGACCTTCAACGTTGGTAGTAAGGGTTTTAGTGTTATTTTTAAGATAATTGAAATGAAATTCCAATGAACCGGCAGATTTGTTTTCCGTAATTCTTATTGGTAAATTTACCATTGATCCGTCTACTTCAATATTTTGTAGTGAAGTTTTGGTTGTTGTGCAGCCGGTAATAGTATAGATTAAACCCGTGACAAATAATAATTTTAAATATTTCATATTGTTATCAATAATTAATGAAAAATATTAATTAAACAAATATAAAACTATTTTAAAAAAATAGATATGATGTAGATCATATCCAAATACTATTTGATATTTTATTTTAATCCAATATTAATAAAATTATTTGATATGTAAGTTTATATAATTATTTATTTATAAAATACGTCTTTCCTACAAAAACACGTTTAATTAAATCTTGTGCATTAAAATACAAATTAGGATTTAGCGACGAATTAATAATTTGTTTATCCTTATTTACAAATCCAAATAAAGTATATGTTTTATTTTTTTCGGTTTCAATTGTTAATGTTAGTTTTGTTAAATTATTAAAATTAATTTGGTTTTTATCAACAATATCAATACCGCTTAAATTTGATATTTGAGCAATGTAACTATCCATATCATTCGAATTAATAGTGGTTTTATTAATTTTCCATTCATTATTAACTTTAACGGCTTGGAAAGATGAATCGGCGGGATAAGTAAAAGTTAGTTTATTAAATAATGAAAAATCGGTTTTAATTAATGTGGTATTTCTAAAATTATTAACTTCAACATTGCCAAATGTGGTTTCTAAAAATCCTTCCGTTACATAAACTTCTTTTTCATCATTTAATCGTACATAAGTAAAAATGGTACTTGGCTGTTTAAAAGCAAATCTTCCTATAATTAAATCAAGTGCCAAATTGTTTCCTTCAAATACTTTTACTTTTGTACCGGAAGTATCAACTTGTAATGATTTATATTTTGTAACATCTCTTGTTGCTAATTTAAGTGTTTTAATAGAAAGGAGTTGATTAAACATATTAGTTATTTTATCTGCCGGTACAATTTCGGATGTATTATTGTGTAATTTGACTTTCCAAATGTTTCCGGTTTTATAAAGGTAAATTTCCTTATGTCCTTTTGAATGAGGATAAATAAGAACCTTTGTAACATCTGTTGTATCAATATCAACAATGTCTTTTTTAAAAGTTCTTTCATTACGGGGGATGGCAATTAATAAAACAACTGCTAATAATAAAATCCCGAAAATTGATAATAATGTTTTTGTAGATATGTTGGTTAGCATAATATTATGGTATAAAAGTTAATTAATTATTATAAAGAGAACTCATCCGTCTCAAAATCAGCCGGACGTTGTCCTCCGGCCTCCCGCAAAAAGAGCGGGACAGGCTCTTCTCTTAAAATAGAAGAGGTGACAACTTTGATAAGTATTATTAATTTTAAGTTTTAGAATTTTACAAGTACTCTTCAATTGATTGTTTTACATCTTAAATTTCTTTATTAATAACAGTTTATGAAAAACTGTTATGTATTTTAAAAATGCAAATTAAGTAATTATCAAATGTAAAATAATTGAAAATAAAAATATTTATTCAGGCCTAAAGGCCATATTTCGGGTTTATCTTTGTCCACGTCCTAAAGGGCGTGGTTATTTAAAATTAATTCTAATTTATTGATATATAAGCATTTACATAATTAAAATCTTTTGTTTAAATAACCCCAGCATTTATGCTGGGGGTGGTACAAACACAAAAATCGGGCTTCAGCCCTGATTGTTTTTGCTCTTACTTGGCACATCATGACGAAAAAACACTTCGTTTTATTTCTGATGCAAAATTCAGGATAAAGTATACAAAACCACTTTTTGTTTTTCTATCTTTCCCCTCTCTTTTAAGAGAGGGGATTAAAGGGCCACGCCCGGCATTAGACGGGGTGAGTTCAGTCATAATATTCTTTTAATCATGTCGCCCTGTCAGGGCTTTAATATCTTTTATTTCCAATTTCCTACAATCGTTATGTCCGATTGGGACTAAAAACACAAAAGACCTAATAACAAATCATAGTTCCGACAATTACAAAATCCCGGCAATCCCATAAATCACACAAATCAGGGTATTACAAATCTTTTAATTCATCATTCATCATTCATAATTCATAATTCATAATTGTTTTTCCCAATCTTTTAATTCACCATTCATAATTTACAATTCATAATTCATTAAGTTGTTTCTTATTTTTCGTTTACTTTGGAAACGTACAAAACCATAAATAATAATAACCGCAATTGGGAAAATAAAATTAAAATATTTTAATAAAGTTTTTGTTGAATCTTCAAGAGTTTGATCAATAGGTCTTGCAGTAACACCTTTTGTGCGTAATTCAATTAAACCAGTATCGTCACTTAACCAATCGATTGCATTTACAAACAAATTAAGGTTGTCGGGCTGAATTTGCTGTGCTTGTTCACCTTCACCATTTACGGCAAAATCGCCATCGCCAAAAACAACTATCTTTGAATTATTATTTCCTGATAATTTTCCTTCTAAAACTGCTGCAACCGGTAAATTACCGCTAGTAAAATCATCAGTAGTCCATTCCTTATTTACATCATAAGCTACAGGAGGTTTTTGTACACCCGATTTTTCCGATGTAAAAGCAATTGGAGTAATTTTTATATTCGATTGATTAGTATTAATTTTAAGCGGACTTGCAAACGGTAATAATACTGCTTCCAAACCTTTAACAATAGGATGATCGGCAAATTTACCAATTACAGGCAAATATGGAAATTTTACGGGTGTACGCATTGTAAACATTCCCTGCTGTTGCTGCATAAGAATATTTCCGCAGCTAATATCTATTACAAATTCGGGTAAAATTTCAACACCTTTTAATTTTAACCACTCGGAAAAACCTGTATTTACTGCAATTCCATTCCCGCCGTTTAAGTTTCCGTTTACAGCATTAATTGCCAATAAAAGTCTTCCGCCGCGTGCCAAAAAAACGTCTAAATAATTAAAAACATAAGGTTTAACAGTATCGGAAGGTGCAACTACAACAACAGTTTTATATTCATCAGGAATACCATTTGCCGAATCGATTGTAACGTTTGTAATTCCGTATGTAATAGCTAATGTTTGATAAACTTCGGGCATAGCGGAAAGTGCCTGTTCACCGTTTCCTTGTAAAAATGCAATTAACGGTTTATCGTTAACGGTTGTTTTTTTTATGCTTGTTGATAAAGCATATTCCATGGATGTACCGGGTTGTATAACAGGAATAACATCTTTGCTGCTTCCGCATTGAATAACTGCACCCAAATAAGCACGCTGTTGTTTCATTTGATCACGCTCGCGCACATTAATCATAACAGGGGAGATCCCGTTTTGTTGGGCGGTTGTTTCCGATTGTTCATTTACGTTAGGATTTACAAATTCGTAAACAACATTTCCTTTGGAAATTTCCGAATATTCAATTAATAAATCTTTAAAATCATTACGTACTTGTTCAATGTTAGGCGGTAAATTTTCGGAAAAATAAGCTGTTATGGTAACAGGCTCTTTTAGATTTTTTAATATATTTTTTGTGGCATTACTTAAACTGTATCTTTGGTCTTCGGTAAAATCTAACCGGAATGAAAAATAATTTACCAAAATATTAAGCAAAACAATAATACCAAATACTATTAATAACGAAATTTGAATTTTTCTTTTATTTAACATAATATCTTAATCCGCAAAATTTCTTTTTGATAATGAAAATTCGGCAAGCAGCAGAGCAAAAAATGAAATTGAAACAAAATATATAATATCTTTTAAATCAATTACACCTCTGGAAATAGATTCGTAATGTGTTGACAAATTTAAATAATTAAAAATATTTCCAATTGTGCCTGTAAAACTACCGGCTAAAACCTCAAAAATTACCAGAAAAAACACACCAATAAATAAAGAAGTTAAAAATGCTACAATTTGGTTATTAGTAATGCTGCTGGCAAAAATACCTATACTTAAATAAGTCATACTCATTAATAAAGTGCCCAAATAACCTGTCCAAACCGCTCCATTATCAATTGAACCTATAAACATTATTGTAAAATAATAAGGTAAAGTTAACACCAAAGCAATTGCAATTAAAACTAAGCCGGCTAAAAACTTGCCAAAAATTACTTGTCTATCCGTAACTGCTTTTGTAAGCAGCATTTCAATTGTACCGCTCTTTTTTTCTTCTGCCACCATACGCATTGTTAAAGCAGGAATAAAGAAAAACAAAGTCCAATATGCAACCGAAAAAAACGGCTGCATTGTGGCTTGTCCTATTAAAAAAATATCCGAGCCGTAAAGCCAGGTAAAAAATCCGCTTAAACCCAAAAAAACAATAATTAAAATATAAGCAATAAGCGAATCAAAAAAGCTGTTAAGCTCTCTTTTAGCAATAATCCAAATTTTTTTCATAATCAATTTATAGTTAAATTTCTAAAAATATCTTCTAATGATGTTTCCATTGGTGTTAACTGAGTTAAATACCAATTTTTTTGAACGCATAAAGTAAAAATATCTTTACACGAACTTTGACCTTCTTTTGAAGTTATCATAAAAACAAAATTTTCCATAGTAACAGGATCAACAATAGCAACGGACTCTATTTTTTGCAATGAAGTAATAACATCATCAATGTTATCGGCTTCTTTAATTTGTATTTTTACAACTTCCAGCCCCTGCGATTTTTTCCTCAACGATTCGGGAGTTCCGTCCGCAACAATTTTGCCATTATTAATAATCAAAATTCTATCGCAGGTTGCTTCAACTTCAGGCAAAATATGAGTGCTTAAAATTACGGTTTTTTCTTTTCCTAAATCTCTAATCAACTTACGAATTTCAACAATTTGGTTAGGATCCAATCCTGTTGTGGGTTCATCTAAAATTAATATTTCGGGATCGTGAATCATAGCCTGCGCTAAACCTACACGCTGCCTGAATCCTTTTGAAAGTTCACCAATTTTTTTATGTTTTTCGGAGTTTAGCCCGCAAACATGAACCATTTTAGCAATTCTTTCTTGAATTTTGTCTTTTGGCACTTCTTGCAGTTCGGCTACATATTGCAAATATTCCAAAACGGGCATATCGGGATATAAAGGATTATTTTCCGGAAGATAACCAAGTTTTTGTTTAATTTTTAGGTGATCTTTTAATACGGATAAATCACCAATAGTAATATCGCCGCTGGTTGGAGCTAAAAAACAAGTAATCATTTTCATTGTTGTTGTTTTTCCGGCTCCGTTGGGCCCCAAAAATCCCAATATTTCACCTTGTTTTACTTCAAACGAGATGTTATCAACCGCATTTTGGGGACCATACTTTTTTGTAATATTATTTACAATTATACTCATATCATCTACAAATAATTAATAAAAAATTCAAAGGTTATACTAATTGCAATTTTTAATTGTTCCATTCATTATTCCCTTTCTATTATCATAATCTCCAATTCGGTTCCTACAACAAGGGTATGGCACAAATTAATAAACAAACCATGTTCCACAATGCCGGCTCTGTTATTAAGTTTTGCTGCTAAATCTTTGGGTTTTTTAATAACTCCAAAATTGCAGTCTAATATGTTATTTCCTTCATCTGTAATAAAAGGTTTTTCGTTTTTTACTCGTAATGTTACTGATGCACCCAAACTTTCAATAAATAGTTTTTCGCTTCCTAAAGCAAAAGGAATAACTTCAACGGGCAGAACCCATTTTTGACCTAAATGATCGGAAAGTTTTTCAACATCAATCATTATTATTTCTTTTTTGCTGGCTTGAGCAAGTATTTTTTCGCGCAATAAAGCACCGCCGCCCCCCTTAATAATATTCAAATTTTGGTCAACTTCGTCTGCACCGTCAAGTGTAACATCTATTATCGGGTTTTCGTCAATAGTTGTTAAAGGTATATTCAGTTCCTTAGCAAGCTGTTCCGAACCTTTTGAACTTGGAATACCTTTAATGTTTGTTAAGCTTCCATCTTTTATTTTTTCGGCAATAATTTTTATTGCATAATTGGCTGTCGAGCCGGTTCCAAGTCCAATTATCATATCGGATTTGATAAATTTAACTGCTTCTATTGCAGCATCATATTTTAATTTTTCTGTGTTTTCCATTTTATTTCCTTTATTCAAAAATCAATTATGTAAAAATAAAAGATAATAAGAGATTACAAAATAGTTTTCTTTTGATTAAAAAAATATGTATAATATACATTGTGAATTTTAAAATTTACTTAAAGAAGATTGATTTGTATATAAAAATAGATCGGTTGGGTTCTCATAAATAATAATAAATATTTAATCAAAATCGGCTTGATTTTGGTAACGTATAATTATAGTTTTTAACCTAAAAAATTTTGGAGTATTAATGCAACCTTATGGCGATTATCTTTTTGATTCCGAAGATGAATTTAGTGAAGAGGAAGAGGTAATTTCTAAGGTAAAATTGTGCAAAGAATATGTTAATGAAGATATGACATATTCTTATATAGATGCAATTGAAGAAGCCGTACTGCTTTGTATAGACCATGGATATAATGAAGATGGAATATATTTGACTGAAGCAGTATTAAAAATTTTACCTTATAATGCGGAATTTTGGCAGTTTAGAGGTGTTTTTTGTAATAATCTTTTCCGTTTTGAAAAAGCTTACGAATGTTTTAATAAAGCTATTTCATTAAACCCTAATGATATTGAAACATTGCTTAATAAAGCAATTACAGAAGAAAATTTAGATATGTCGAACGACGCAATTGTTACACTTAAACGTGCACTTGCTGTTGAGCCTTATAATGAAGAAATTTATTATAATTTAGGCACTGTTTATTCTAAATTGGAAAATTACGAAGCTGCTATTGAAAATTTTCAGCAGGCTTTTTATTACGATGAAGAATATACTGAATCGTTATTTGAAATAGCTTTTTGTTATGAAAATTTGGAACGATTTGAAGAAGCTATTCAAATGTATGACAGATTGATTGCTTTGGAAAGTCAAAATTCGAATACATATTACAATAAAGGTATTTTATATATTCGTTTGGAAGAATTTGATAAAGCAATTGAATGTTTTAAATCAGCAATTTCTATTTTTAATGAATTTGGGAACGCCTGGTTTAATTTGGGTGTATCATATGCCAAATTAAATAATTTTCAAGAAGCCGAAAAAGCTTTTAGAGAAGTTGTAAAAATTGACCCATACGATGAAATGGGATATTTTAGTTTAGCCCAAAGTTTGGAAGATATGGGCAAACAACATGAAGCTATGATATATTATGAAAAAGCATTGGAAATTGATGAAACTTTTGCTGACGCATATTATAACAGAGGTCATATTTATTTAGAACAAGGCAATAATTATAAAGCTTTAATAGAATTAAAAAAAGCTATTAATTATGATGATGAAATTGTTGATGCTTATGTTGAAAAAGGGGATGCCGAATTTAATTTAGGCAGATTTAAAGATTCTGCAATTAGTTACGGTACTGCAATACAGCATGGTGATACTTCGTATGAAACTTGGTTTAAACTTGGTGTTATACATTCATCTGCCGGCGAAACAGTTCGAGCAATTAACTTTTTTGACGAAACTATTCAACGCAACCCGGACTTTGCTTATGCTTATTACGAAAAAGCAAAAGCATTATTTTCAATGAGTAAATCGGATGAAGTGATTGAAAATTTACGAATTGCTATTAAACAATCACCGGAGTTTCGTAATAATATTGAAAGAGATTTTAAAGGGATAAAATCCCTGGATTTATATAAGCAATTATTTGATAAAAAGTAGTTATTAGTTTATGAATTTAATGAATAAGTTTACACATAATACCAAAATTATTGGTATTATTGGTCACCCTATAAAACACTCGTATTCTCCTTTTATGCATAATATGGCTTTTGACCTGGCTGATTTGGATTATGTGTACCTTCCTTTTGATGTTCCGTCCGAAAGTTTAAAAGATGCAATAAAAGGACTTGTTGCTCTTGGCATTAGAGGTTTTAATGTTACTTTACCTCATAAAGAAAGAATCACTATTTATTTAAGTGAAATTTCGGAAGAGGCAAGTATTATTGGCGCAGTTAATACCATTGTTAATGAAAACGGAAAATTACACGGTTATAATACAGATGTTAACGGTATAGTTGAATCGTTACTTCCCGTTAAAGATGAATTTGCAAACGGAAAAGTTACTGTTATTGGTGCCGGCGGTGCAGCACGCAGCGTAATTTATACACTTATACGCCATTTTAAATGCGAACAAATTAACATTGTAAATAGAACAGAACAAATTGCTGAATCGATGAAAGAATATTTTACAGCTAAAATGATGTATAATTCAATTAAAGCATACGAACTTTTTCCACCTGATTTAGTTCCAATTTTACAGGATTCCAAACTGATTATTAATACAACTTCAATTGGAATGTTTCCCGAAGTAGATGATTCACCTACAACAATTAAAGAATCTTTCCATAAAGATCAAATTGTGTTTGATATTGTTTATAATCCGATAAAAACAAAATTGCTTAAAATAGCCGAAAGTCAGGGAGCAAAAACAATTACCGGATTAAAAATGTTTGTTGAACAAGGTGCAAAATCGTACGAACTTTGGACTAATCAGCAAATGCCTAAAGATAAAGTTTATCAGGCATTAAAATCATACCTTGAAAATTAATAAATACTAAATAAGTTTTGACAAAGCCGTTTGAATTAATTCAGCGGCTTTTTTTATTTTTTCCCGGTCAATAGTGTATGCAATACGAATATAACCTTCGGTTCCAAAAGCAGATCCCGGAACCATTGCAACTTTTACAGTTTCTAAAATATATTGGCATAAATCGGCAGAGTTGTTTATTTTATAATTCTTATAAGATGTGCCAAAATATTTGCTTACATTTGGGAAAAGATAAAAAGCACCATCCGAAAGTGAAATATCCAGTTTTTCATTTTTCTTTAATTCATTATAAAATAAATTCCTTCTTTGCTCAAATTCGTTTACCATATATGCCATTTGGTCGGATTGGTATTTATAAGCGTTAAAAACAGCAAATTGCGATATAGTTGAAGCGTTTGATGTAGTTTGGCTTTGAAGTTTATTCATAGCACTTATAATTTCTTTTGGCCCCGCTGCAAAACCAATACGCCAACCAGTCATTGCAAAAGATTTAGATGCCCCATTAATAAGTACCGTATATTCCTTTAATTTTTTGTTAACCGTAGGGAAACTTATAAACTGTTTGTTACCATATACCAGTTTTTCATAAATTTCATCAATTAAAACATAAATATTATTTTTTAACACAATTTCCGCAATCTCTTCCAATTCGGTAAGTGTAAAAACAGCACCGGTTGGATTATTAGGATTACACAAAATTAACATTTTCGTTTTTGGTGTAATTGCTTTTTGAATGTCGCAGCTTTTAGGTTTTAACTGATTATTAGGATCCCCGTTTACTATAATAGGTGTTCCGCCGGTTATATTAACAATTTCCGGGTACGAAACATAATAAGGAGCAGGTATAATTACTTCATCACCCGGATTTATTAAACACATTACAGCATTAAATATTGCTTGTTTTGCACCGTTGGAAACAATAACTTCATCTATATTATAATCCAGACCGTTTTCAGTTTTAAGTTTATTGCAAATTTCCTGTCGTAATTCAACAGTGCCGGCGTTAATAGTATATTTGGTATTATTATTACTGATTGCGTTTATCCCTGATTCTTTAATTAAAAGGGGAGTTGGTAAATCGGGTTCGCCAATATTTAATTCAATTATTTCATGTCCTTCGGCTTTTAACTTTTTAACAATTGCAGTTAATTTAATTGTTGGTGATTCGGCAATTGCTTCTATTCTTTTTGCAATCAAGTAAACCTCTTAAAAAATAATATTTAACAGCTAAATATAAATAAAACGAAAATAAGTTTGGGGAAATTATTGAAGATGGAATAAAATATACCCCGAATGAAATTTGATTATTAAATTAATAATTGTTAAAACCCCGAAAAGGGAAGTAAAAAACCACAATAAACGCAGAATTCAGCAAACAAAAAAAACAATTATAAATAATTTTGACCACTTGTTTTAATAGTTATTTTCTCATAAATTTAAACAATTATTCGGGTATACCTGAAAAACTATTTTTAGTTAGTTAAGTTAAAAATTGGAGGCGCTATATGTTGAGGTTTTTATTTTTGATTCTGTTTGTTTTTATTAATACAATCATTTCTCCCCAAACTGTTCAAACCGCTAATATTAAAATGATATTTGAAGATGGCCAGTTAATGACCAATCCGGTTACTGTATTTTTACCTGATTTTAATTTGAAAAATATTACTTCAATACAACTTAAATTATGTTCAGCCGAACTGTTTAAGGATGTAAGTTTTACCCAAATGCAAGGCAGGCTCGTTAAGCCGTATATTGCCGCTGATAATCAAACAAAAGTGATAACTGAAAATGGAATCCCAAAAACTTACATCGGAACGTTATTGGTTTTTAATATGCGTGATCTTCCGGTTCAATTTTATAAATCAGGCAAAAGATATTTGCCTGTAATTAAATATTACAGCTCAGTTGATACAGCTCAAATTTTGGGAGATAAAGCAAGGTTCATTATTGGCAAAAATATTATTTATGTGGCAAATCAAAAAGGTGCATTGCTATTATCTTTATTCATTTGCTCCATAATTATTTTTATAATATATTTTATAATTAAAATAAGCGGCAGGTCATTTATTGATTTAGTTTCTACGTTTGGATGTAAGACTTCACTTCCGCTTACTCAAATGGCTTTATGGACGGTTGCGGTTGGAATAATAGTGTTAACGTATGGATTAACCCAAGTCGATTTACCGGATATACCCGATTCACTTATATGGCTGATGGGATTATCAATAGTTACAAGTGCTATGGGGCATGTTCAATCGGATATCTTAACAGACAATAAAAAAGCAAATCCGGCGGCCAATACCGAACTAACTGTTGCAAAATCAAGTTTTGTGGGATGTCTTAAATCATTAATATCTGTTGAAGTTGATGGAAAAGAATATCCGTCAATAGCCAAAGCGCAATTTTTATTTTGGACTCTTGCCACTATGACATTATTTGTATATAAAAGTCTTATTGAAGGAATTATTTGGTCTGTTCCCGAAGAGTTGGTAATTTTAATGGGCTTAAGCCAGGGCAGTTATTTATTCCGCAATCAGCAGGCAATAAATAACGAAAAAACAGCAAACAACCAAACAGGAGCGGGTAAATATCCACCAACTAATTTAGGTGATGTAAATAATACCGGAAATTAAGATATTAGTTTGGAAATGGTAAACTGATATCAAACCGATAACAAAATAAATATCTATTAGCGATTAGGCTGAGAGAGACTGTCAATATTTTTGTACAAATGGCAAAAAAGTCAACTATAATTTTTGTTTCTTTTCCAATTCCTCAATTAAGCTGAGGTATTTTTTGGCTTCCGGATTATTTCTTATTTCTAATCCATATTTCTCTTCAGCTATGTCTATTATTTTTTCAAACAACGCTGTTTTATTTTTTACCCTTTCTAATTCTTTTTCTAATGCTATAGTTCTTTGATTTAATAATATTTCCTCTTTTGTCGGCATTAAACTCTCGGTTATGTTGTTATTATTTGGCTAACTATAATTTGGAACCAAGTTAAATTTTCTAATCCATGCTAATATAGTATTTTTACCACAAAGTCCAAATATTTTTGAGCTTCTGCTTTTGTGAATTTTCCATCAAGTACCTTTTGTACTACTTTTTTATTAAATTCATCAGGATAATATCGGATTTACTTTTCGATGACGATACAGATGGTGATTTTTATTTAGCCGTAACTTCCGATAATTAGGCACAATAAATACTTTTAATATATTATGATATAACGGTTTACAAGTCAATTGTATTATTAAATTATGTGCATATATAGGTACGGGATTTTTCTCCATACCAAATAGATGTTAGTAAAATTAATACCCTTTGTCATAATCAAGAAATGCCACATTATTGTTGATATATAATAAAAACACACAAAATATTTGATAACTAAAGATTTTGCTATAAAAAATAATAGTTTGATATTGTTAATCACCTAAGCCAAAAAGTGAGGAAAAGAATCAGGGCTAAAGCCCGTTATATCTATTCCGCCAGCCCCCAGCATGAATGCTGGTTTACTAAACTTTAGGTTAGGGTTATTTAAACGGGGAGATATAATAACATTATCGCATTATTTATAATAAGTTATAAGGATTTTAAATAACCACGTCCTTTAGGGCATGGGGATAACAAATGCTCAACTCGGCCTTTAGGACTGATTTAAAAATAACATTATTTAAAAGAATTTAATAAATACAATTAAATTTACTAATACAAAATATGAATAAAGGAATTCAGAAAATAATAATATCTGCTGCAAAATTAGCGGTACATTTATAGATTAAATATTTTTCTTTGGTAATATATTGTGCCTAAATACAGCGGAGTTACGGATTTAACAATAAATGTTACCCCGTCGGGTTTTTATGGCTGTTGTTTTTTTATTTGCTATAATAATTTCATCCATTCAGGATTATTTAATAATAGATAAAATATTAAAATTCAATGAATTAGCGACTAATTATTACTCGTATCACTTCAGTAAAGTGCCATGTTGTAATCATAATTAACACAAATTATAAATTATCTTCCACAAACTTCTCAAATTTTAATTCAGTCATTAATTCGTGAAGCATAAATTTGCCATTATAATAAATACCAAGTGTACCAAAAGGCGAGCCGATTTTTTGAGCTGTTTGATAATTGGGTATTTTTATAATTTTGCAAGGAATGTTTTTATTAACCACAATGTTAGAAAGCAGAGTTACATAGTCTTCCATAAAAGGGCATTGATTGGAAAATATAAAAGTAAATCCATCTTTATACTCACAATCGCCCGTTTTTGAATGTTCGGTAAATTGAGGCTCTTTGGCGGTATCATTAAATTTTAATGTCATTAACTCAAAATATGGGTAAGCATAATCTACTGTAATAAATCCATGTTTTTGATAAAATTGTTTATCTGTTAAAAATGGTTTTACTTTTGCACTTGTAACAACTGCAATTCCGTCCATGTTTTTGCTTTTTGCATCTGTAATACATTCATTTAATAATTTTGTTGAATATCCGTGTCCTTTAAATTTGCCTGAAACCCATAAACAATTTATTACCATATAATTGGTACCAATAATTGGCTTCCAAACTTTTTCAATTGGCATATATTCAATAAATACTTTGCCTCTATCGTCTAATCGCTTAAAAATCAACCCATCATTAAATCTTTCGTTTAACCACTTCTTTTTTGTTTTGGCTTTGGTCAGATTTGACTTATCATTTCCAATAGCGCAACAAATATGTTCCTTTTCGATGTTGTTTTTATCAATATTAATAATACACATAAAAATCCTTTTCTGTTATTCATCTTAATATTATAGTAATATAATTTAAAGCAAACAAGGCAGAATACATTGTATTCCGCCTTGTTTGATAATTTAAGCCTTAACAAGGCTTATTATTTGAGAGAGAGAAACTTAAATATTTGATAATCTTTTTGGCCCGGCGTCAATTACTTCCTGTTTAACGCCTGATTCAAACAGTTTAAAGTTTTCAACAAATCGGGAAGCTAAAGCATCGTATTTTTTCCAATATTCGTTTTTGTCGCCCCACGAGTTTGACGGTTCAAGTACATCTTCGGGTACTTGGGGACAAGTCAAAGGAACTTCAAATCCGAATAATTTATCTTTACGATATTCAACATTATCCAATTGTCCATCTAATGCGGCGTTTAATAAATTACGTGTATGACGAATGCTTATTCGTTTGCCTACACCAAATCGGCCGCCAACCCAGCCGGTATTAACCAGCCATACATTAACGTTATGTTTTAACATTCTTTCTTTTAACATTTGGGCATATTCGTAAGGATGACGAACCATAAAAGGAGCTCCAAAACATGCGCTAAAAGTAATCTGCGGTTCAATACCCAAACCTATTTCTGTTCCGGCAATTTTGGATGTATATCCGCTGATAAAATGATATTGTGCCTGTTCAGGATTTAATTTTGCAATTGGAGGCATTACACCTGAAGCATCACAAGTTAAAAATATTACATTTTTAGGATGATGTTTTGCATAACCGCTTTCTACAATATTAGGAATAAATTCAAGAGGGTACGAAGCTCGTGTATTTTCGGTAATAATATCGTCATCCAAATCAATATTGCGCGATACGGGATCAAAAACAACATTTTCTAAAATGGTGCCGAATTTTTTTGTTGTTTCATAAATTTCAGGTTCATGTTCTGCCGATAACCTTATTACTTTTGCATAACATCCGCCTTCAAAATTAAACACACCTTCTCTGCTCCAGCCATGTTCGTCATCACCTATTAATTGGCGGTTTGGGTCGGCTGATAAGGTTGTTTTACCGGTGCCGCTTAATCCAAAAAATAAAGCAACATCTCCTTTTTTACCAAGATTTGCAGAACAATGCATTGGTAATACATCCTGGAAAGTAAGCAAAAAGTTTAATACTGTAAATACCGATTTTTTTATTTCTCCGCCATACAACGAATTTGCTATAATTGCCGTACGCTGCGAAAAATTTAAAACAATTGCTGTTTCGCTTCTGGTACCGTCAACAATAGGATCCACTTTAAAACCCGGAACAGCTATAATTGTAAAATCGGGCATAAACTTTTTAAGTGTATCTTTGTCGTTGGTTGTTATAAACATATTACGGGCAAATAAACTATGCCATGCTTTTTCGGTAATAACACGTATTGGCATTCTGTATTCCGGATCAGCTCCGGCATAACAATCCTGTACAAATAGTTCTTCACCTTGTGCCCATGCCTGCAAACGTGAAAACATTGAATTAAATTTTTCCAACGATAATGGTCTGTTGTAAACACCCCACCATATTTTATCTTCCGTACTGGCTTCGCGTACAATAAATTTATCGGCCGCGGCCCGTGCGGTATGTTTTCCTGTATTTACAACTAAGGCTCCGTGTTTGGAAAGTTTCCCTTCGTTACGGAAAATTATTTCTTCATATAAAGGTTCATCAGCCAGATTCCAAAATACACGGTCTAAATAAGTTAAACCCTGATTTTTTAATCTGAAATCGGAAGCCAGTTCCATGGCTTCTTTAGTAGCAGGTGTATTAAATTCTAAATATTTACTCATGCCCAATCCCTCACTAATTTACGGTCGCCAATATAAAGTTCACTTGGGGAATTCGGGTCTAAAGCCCATTTAATTCTTTCAATTCCTTCGGTAATATCTTTTATTCCGCCGCAGTAACTTATACGCAAAAATCCGTCAAGTCCAAATTCTGCGCCCGGTACAGTTAATACCTGTACTTTATCAATTAAAAAGCTTGATAGTTTGTTTGAACTTTTTTCGTATGCGCTAAAATCGGCAAAAGTATAAAAAGTACCATCGGGTACATATACTTTTACATCGTTAAACGAACGGAGCTGATCGATAAGTACATTACGGTTGTTTTGCAAAGTTATGCGCAAATTTTCAATGCTCGATTGAATTCCGTTTAATGCGCCCACAGCAGCTTTTTGTAAAACTACCGATGGTCCGGAAGTTTGATGACCTTGAATATTGGTCATTGCTTCAATTAGTTTTTTATTAGCAACTGCCCATCCAATTCTAAATCCTGTCATTGCGTATAATTTGGAAACACCGTTAATAATAATAAGTTTTGAATTTTCGGAAAGATCTTTAGCGTATTTACAAGGATTAACCCATTTTTTACCGTCAAATATCAATTTATGATATATATCATCCATTATTAAATATAATCCTTTTCTTTCACAAAATTCAACTATCTGGCTTATAAATTCTTCGCCATACATAGCTCCGGTTGGGTTATTTGGACTATTGATAATTATCGCTTTTGTGTAAGTACCAACTCTGTCTTCAATATCTTTTAATGTTGGATAAAAAGTTCCGTCTTCGGGCAATACTGGAACCGGAATAGCTCCGCATAACCTTATCATATCGGGGTAACTTACCCAATAAGGTGCCGGAAATATTACTTCTTCCTGAGGATTAAGAATTGTTTGTAAGGCTACCATAAGGGCTTGTTTTGCGCCGCTTGAGGCAATTACATTTTGAGGAGTGACTTTTCGTCCATAATTTTCTTCAGTATAACGTATTATCGCTTTTTTTAAATCAGGAATACCATCAGCAGGAGCATATCTTACTTCACCGGAATTAAGATTTGCCACAGCTGCCATTATTGCATCTAAAGGTGCTTTTGATTTTGGTTCTCCACCGCCAAGATGAATTACCGGATCTCCTTTTTCTCTTAAGATAGCAGCTTTTTCATTCAGTGCCAAGGTAGGGGAAGGTTTGATTGATCGTGCAATTAAACTAATACTCATAAAAAAACCTACGTTTGTAAATAATTTAGTTATAATTAGTTAAAGCAATTAAATTTTCAGTGGGTATAAAAATAGGGATAAATTTTAGTTTAAAACCCGTTTTTATACTCTTTTATTAATATAAGTAAAAAAAATAAAATAGTATATTATTTTATTTAATTTTGTTGGATAATTTTTAACAAAAAAGTAATTAATTGCTATATATATTTAGTGAAAATTAATTCAAACGAGGAATAATAACGCGAAATATTTATGTAATATTCCCCTTTGGAATAAAGGAATAATTATCTAAAATGAATATTTATGCATTCCTGCACAGTTCAACACTATAAGTATGCGGTTTCATTGAATAATTTCCCAAACTAAAATGAATTGGAATATTAAGCAGCAGATAGATTTGATTGTAAAGCTGTAAATATAATGCCTATAATTATAAGTATATATTAAATTACATTTAATTTACCCGATTTTTTTGACCGACATAGGAGGTTTGAATATCTTTTAATAAGAAATGGGTAAATAATTTATAATTATTATAATAAAACAATATATTTTATTAATTTTACATTATAGCTGAATATATGTTAAAGATTTTGATAATATTATTAAAAAGAGCACAGATTATGAAAAAAACGGTTTATGCAATTTTATTTATTTGTTGTAGTATGTTGATGGCGGAACCAAAGACATTTATACGTGAATATGTTTACAACGCTGGTGATGCAGACAGCAAAATATCATCACGAACTATTGCATTAGAACAAGTGAAAAGACTTTTACTTGAAGAAATTGGTGTTTATCTGCAAAGTGAAATGACTACATCAAAAGAAGAAAAAAACGAAATATATACCGAATATACAAAACAGGAAATACAAAGTATAACAGCCGGAATTACAGAGACAAAAATTATTGAAGAAAAATGGGACGGAATAAAATATTATATCAAAGTTTCAATAACGGTTGATCCTGATGAAATACATAACAATATTGAACGTATTGGCAGTGATAAAAACAAACTACAGGAACTTGTTGACCTTAAACAAAAAGCTGATAATGCTTTAGCTGAAATTGACAGCTTGAGAAAGGAACTTCAATTGGCAAAAACATCTAATGAACAATTAGAAAAACAAAAAGAATATTTAACTGCTTCAAATACGCTTTCTTCTACGGATTGGTTTCAAAAAGGATATAACGCATACGAACAAAAAGATAAGGATAATGCAATATTGTATTATCAAAAAGCAATCGAATTAAATCCGCAATATTCAAATGCTTACAATAATTTGGGAGTTATTTATAAGGATAACGGAAATATAGAAAAAGCTAATTCTTTTTATGAAAAGGCTATTGAGCTGAATCCTAAAAATTCGGATGCTTACAGTAACTTGGGTGTTGTTTATTACGAAAAAGGAAATATAAATAAAGCGATTATTTTTTACGAAAAAGCTGTTGAACTAAATCCTAAACATGCAACAGCTTATGATAATTTAGGAGTGATTTATTACGATAAAGGGAATATAGATAAAGCAATTAGCTTGTACAAAAGGGCAATGGGAATAAATGCCCGCGATCCGGAAATTTATAATAATTTAGGTACGGCCTATATTCGAAAAGGTAATTTGGATTCAGCAATTGTATTTTACCAAAAAGCTATTGAACTAAATCCCAAAACTTCAAACGCTTATGGTAATTTGGGTAATATTTATTCCGATAAAGGAGAGTTGGATAAAGCGATTTTGTTATTTGAAAAGGCAATTGAATCTAACCCCAATAATCCCATTGTTTATTACAATATGGGTAACGCTTATTTTAAAAACAAAAATATGGATAAAGCAATTTTTTCGTTTGAAAAAGCAATTGAACTAAAATTAAAAAATCCGGCAGCCTATTTCACTTTAGGGAATGCTTATTTCCGTAAGGGAAAAATTGATAACGCTATTGAAGTATGGAAAAAAGCAATCGAATTAAATCCCGAATATTCAGATGCTTATTACAATTTGAGTTATGCCTACGGGGAAAAAGGAGATGAGGAAATGAAAGTAAGTGCATTAAAAAATGCTGCTAAATATGGTAATAAAGATGCTCAACAATGGCTTGCAAAAAATGGATATACTTGGTAATTATTTTTGGTATATTATTAATTTTGTTACAATAAAGCATTTAAATTGGGATTAAAACCAAAAAACATTATTTTTGATAAAAGAATAAAACAAAAATTTTAGGCGGGTATGAAAAAATATTTACTTGTTCTAGTGATAATTTTTTTATTTAATATTATCTATGCACAAAATGAAATGAGGGTTGTTGGAAAAGGTGAAATACAACCTTCGGAATTAATTGACAAAACCATACGTGATGCAAACGGGGAAGTTTGTGCGGGATTAATGATTAGTACCGACCTTGATGGGTTTACTTACGATTCGTATAACGGAGTAGTTCAAATAAACAGAAGACCGGGGGAAGATCTACTTTTCCTTTCACCTGATGAAAGAGTTGTGACTATTTATAAAACGGGTTATGCGTCGTTAAAAATAATATTGAGCGATTTTAATGTTAAATTAAAAAGCGGGGAGGTTTGGAAATTAAAAATTACGGGGGATAAAATTAATGATTTAATTCCTATAAGTATTGTAATTAAACCAAACAATGCAAGTATTTTTATTGATGACAAACCTAAGGGTAATTCTTCATCTCAAAAATTGTCTCCGGGCGAACATAGTTTAAGGATAGAAAAAGAAGGTTATAAAACAATTGATGAAAAAATTAAGGTTTCTGATTCAAATATTTTATTTAATTATACCTTACAGGAAGTTGATTTAATTAAAGTCCAAATTAACTCGATACCGGCAGAGGCAAGAATATACATAAACAATGTAGAAAAAGGAGTAACAAATAAAGGGTTATTTATGTATCCGGGAAATTACACTTTAAAACTACTAAAATTGGGATATATGGATATAGAGGAAAAAATAGATGTAACTGATGGAAAAGAAAATAAGTTTATGTATAATTTAATTAAAAATGCAGGTATGTTGGTTGTAAATGTTATTCCTGCTGATGCTGAACTTTTTATAAATAAAGAAAAATATGGTGTAAATAAACAAATTGAATTAAGTCCGGGTAAATATAAAATTGAGGTTATTAAGGACGGCTATTTTGAATTGAGTGAAACAATTGAAATTGAACTTGGAAAAACTATTTCCAAAGATTTTACTTTACAGCCAAAAGTTGGAAAACTACAGTTTGAAGTTACGCCGGTTGATGCTGAAGTAACATTAAACCGCAGCGGAAAAACAATAAAAACCTGGCAGGGTGTGGAGATGTTAAAGGATCTTCAAACAGGGGACTATGAATTAATTGTAAAAAGAAGCGGATACAAAACAATTACAAAAAAGATTAAAATTGAAGAAAATAACACTACCATTGAGGATATAACTTTATTTGAAGGAAAAGGAAGTGTTGTTGAAAATTTAGTACAAAAGCAAAACATTAGTGTTCCTGAAAATATGATTTATGTTGAAGGGGGTACTTTTAATATGGGAAGTACGGAAGGATATGATGACGAAAAACCGGTACATAGTGTAACATTAGACGGTTTTTATATAGGCAAATATGAAGTTACACAAAAAGAGTGGACAGAAATAATGGGTAATAACCCAAGTAATAATGTTGGTGATAAATTTCCGGTTGAAAAAGTAAGTTGGAATGATGTGCAGGAATACTTAAAAAAGTTAAACCAAAAAACCGGGAAAAATTATAGACTGCCAACAGAAGCCGAATGGGAATACGCAGCAAAAGGGGGTAATAAAAGTAAAGGTTACATATTCAGCGGTAGTAACAATAGTGCCGATGTGGCATGGAGCAGCAAAAGCATTGGTAGTCCTTTTGAATCGGCTCATCAGATTGGGACAAAAATGCCGAATGAAATTGGAATATATGACATGAGCGGAAATGTTTTTGAATGGTGCAGCGATTGGTATGATGAAGAATATTATAAAAATAGCCCGACCATCAACCCAAAGGGGCCCGATAAGGGATCCGATAAGGTAATGCGCGGCGGATATGTTATATTAACTGATATAAAAGTGCGCTGTTCATATAGAAAAAGTGAGAATCCCGAATATTATAATAGATATATTGGTTTCAGGTTAGCACTGGATTTGAATGAAAACAATCAATCTATGCAAAATAACCAGTCAATTAAAACAATTAATACTAAATGTTCCGAACCGATTTCATATATGGGTAAAACATATAATACTGTTCAAATAGGAAATCAATGTTGGTTTAAGGAAAATCTGGATGCTGGAACAATGATTAGCGGCAGTTCAAACCAAACTAATAATAATTTAATTGAGAAATATTGTTATAATGATGATAAAGAAAATTGTATAACTTATGGCGGTTTATATCAGTGGAATGAAGCGGTTAATTATGAATCAAGCGGAAATAATGTGCAGGGAATTTGTCCAAGCGGCTGGCATATACCCACTTTGACGGAATTTACAACATTAAAAGAAAGTGTTAATTTTGGTAATTCATTAAAAGCAAACGGACAAGGTTATGGAACCGGCGCTGGAACAGATTCAAGCGGTTTTTCAGCCTTGTTAGCAGGTTACCGCAGTTATGATGTTTTATTTTACGGTCTTGGTTCCTTGGCCCACTATTGGAGTTCTACTGAGACTAATTCTTTAGATGCTAAATATTTGGGATTGGGTTTTGGTGATAACGGGATATATTTTCAAAATTTTGGGAAAAATAATGGTTTTAGTGTACGGTGTTTAAAAGATGAATTGTGATTTTTATTGACCGGAGCACGTATTTAATTTGTAGAGTGAGATTTATCTCGCGGGATGGAACAATACATAATCGGGAAATTTTGGGTAAAAACTATAGCTTTCGAGCTGAAGCTCGAGCTACAATTAAAATAAGCTGCAATAAATTGATAATCGTGCTAATTGATAATATACAAGTGTATACATGCGGAGCACGTATTTAATTTGTAGAGCGAGATTAATCTCGCGGGATGGAACAATACATAATCGGGAAATTTTGGGTAAAAACTATATCTTTCGAGCTGAAGCTCGAGCTACAATTAAAATAAGCTGCAATAAATTGATAATCGTGCTAATTGATAATATACAGGCGTATACATGCGGAGCACGTATTTAATTTGTAGAGCGAGATTTATCTCGCGGGATGGAACAATACATAATCGGGAAATTTTGGGTAAAACTATAGCTTTCGAGCTGAAGCTCGAGCTACAATTAAAATAAGCTGCAATAAATTGATAATCGTACTAATAGACAATATACAAGCGTATACATGCGGAGCACGTATTTAATTTGTAGAGCGAGATTTATCTCGCGGGATGGAACAATACATAATCGGGAAATTTTGGGTAAAACTATAGCTTTCGAGCTGAAGCTCGAGCTACAATTAAAATAAGCTGCAATAAATTGATAATCGTACTAATAGACAATATACAAGCGTATACATTCGGAGCACGTATTTAATTTGTAGAGCGAGATTTATCTCGCGGGATGGAACAATACATAATTGGGAAATATATGGTAAAAACTATAGCTTTCGAGCTTAAGCTCGAGCTACAATTAAAATAAGCTGTAATAAATTGATAATCGTGCTAATAGACAATATACAATCGTGTATATGCGGAGCACGTATTTAATTTGTAGAGCGAGATTTATCTCGCGGGATGGAACAATACATGATTGGGAAATTTTGGGTAAAAACTATAGCTTTCGAGCTGAAGCTCGAGCTACAATTAAAATAAGCTGCAATAAATTGATAATCGTACTAATAGACAATATACAAGCGTATACATGCGGAGCATGTATTTAATTTGTAGAGCTAGATTTATCTCGCGGGATGGAACAATACATGATTGGGAAATATATGGTAAAAACTATAGCTTTCGAGCTGAAGCTCGAGCTACAATTAAAATAAGCTGCAATAAATTGATAGTAGTGCTAATTGATAATATACAAGTGTATACATGCGGAGCACGTATTTAATTTATAGAGCGAGATTTACAGATTATGAGAAAATTGGGGAATGGCACGTTTTCTGTTAATTTTCATTATCGTTCACTATTATTATGCTTGGGTTAAAACCCAATATTTTCTTTTTTCAGAACCCCAGCTTAAAAGCTGGGGTTATTTAAAAACCTTCTAACTTATTGTAACAACTTTAGTTATAGCTTTACTATTCCAATACAAGCACTTCAGAGAAGTGCCATGTCTGTAATAATGCGCAACCTCACCAACTACCAGCTCGGCAGAGCTGTGCCACCTTTGAACCCATTATTCCCCAATTTTCAAACAGTCTGTGTAGTTGCAATAAATTGATAGTAGATTCTCTCTTTATTATTTTTCCGGTGAATAAAACAACTTAAATCCGCTGATATTATTTTCCATTGTGTAAACACAATTTGTTTCATCTTCGGTAATATATATTGTTTTTAAGTCCTTTCCGGCAAATTCAACGTTACTGGGTTTTTTACCCGGTGCTTTAATCATTCGGATAATTTTATTTTCCGGAGATACAACAACAATTTTACCGCCGCCAAAATGGGCTATATATAAATTTCCCATGCTGTCAAACGCAATACCATCAGGGTCGCCGCCGGGTAAATTAACAACAACAGTACTGTCACTTAAAGTATGGTCTTCATTAATTTTAAAGCGTAATACACGTTGTTTTGCGGATTCGCAAACGTATAAGTACTTTTTACAAGGACCAACTGCAACACCATTAGGAAAACCCAAACCGATAAAAGCAGGTATTATCTCTTTTGTTTTGTAATCAACGTAATAAACTACTCCGTCTAAAATATTAACATCATACGATTTAGGATCTGTAAAATAAATATTGCCTTCGGGAGTTAACGCTATATCATTTGGTCTGTTAAATTTTACATTATTGTAACCTGTAACCAATGAATCACATTTGCCATCTTGTGTAAAACGTAAAATAGCACCTTTACCATATTCACAGGCTAAAATAGCACCGTCCTTATAAACAACCAATCCGTTTGTTTTAACAAAATTATAAGGAGAAGTGGGAGCAGTAACAAATGTATCGCATTTAGTATCTTTAATATATCCCATCCAATTGCTGTAACAATTGCTAAAATAAACTCCGTCTGTATAGTTATAAGCCGGACCTTCGGGAAAACTTAAACCCGATGCTACTTTTGTAAAGTTTACATCTTCAAAAACCATTTCCTGTGCATTAACATTTATAAATAACAACAATACAATTAAACTATAAAATAATCTTTTCATAATTACCTCTAATTAAAATATACTTTGTTAAAATATGGAAATTATATTAAATATCTTAAATATTTTCTCATTTTTTTTATTGGAACAAAATAATCACTTAATAATTTTTCTGAAATACCACCTGTGCTCCCGGACGATGAAAAATCTTTTATAATACTGCTTTAAACATTTACATTATTGACGCATTATTTTATGACTTGCAGATTGAATAATACGAGCTAACCCATTATAATATATTATTTACACATAAATGTAGCTAAACCGGTGGATGTCGAATAAGCAAATAGGGCCCGTATTTTGTTTATCCTCTACCCCCGACTTAAACAGGTTGTGTGAAAATTGGGGATAATATATCCAATGGTGGCACGGCTCTACCGTGCTGGTAGTTGGTGGGGGCGCGCGTTATTACAAACATGGCACTTCTCCGAAGTGCTTTTGTGGGAATAGTAAAGCTATAACTAAAGTTTATACAATAAGTTAGAAGGTTTTTAAATAACCACAGCTTTTAAGCTGGGGGTTTGGAAAAAGAAAATATTGGGTTTTAACCCAAGCATAATAATAGTGGACGATAATGAATAATTACCAGAAAACGTGCCATTCGCGCAGTCCGTTAATGGCGTGGTGAGGCAAAAAGCGAATAATTAGGGCTTTAGCCATGATTCGAAAATATATTATTTTATACTTTTCAATTAGACGATTTAGTCATTGAATAAGATAATTATTCTCATCAATTATTCATATCTTACTTATGCGACATCCACCATCGGAGCGGCATTAATATACCCGTAACGTATTGATCTGCAATGCATTGTGTGTCGCCCCGATGGGGTTTCAATTCTGCGGAGTTTTTTTATACTATAAACATTTCGAGGCTGTATCAAAAGTTATAAACTTGGGCTAAAGCCCGAATTCTTTTGTTCTATAATCCCCAGCTTAAAAGCTGGGGTTATAAACTAAGCGAATATATAGTATATCGTTATAGCTATATATTCCCCCTCTATTTTTAAGAAAGGGCAGTGTACTCAGCGGGGTTTGCTGAGTCGATGGGTGAGTTCCAAAGTACAATATTTTGACTTTTAAGACAACCACTGTTATATCTTGCTTTGCATATATCGCAACTTTATGAATCATTGTGTGATTTTATTAAAACAAAAGGTATGTAAAAATAATGACAAAACATAAATTCCGGCGGAGCACACAATTACCATTGTTGCTATTGATGCAATTTTTCGCTTGTTACACCCAGGTTCCGGTTCGTGCTCCTAAAATTTAAGTACTTTTAATAATTACAATATATATTTAAATGTTTGTAAAATGACAAGCACTAACATATTATAAATAAATATGTTATCGTCTTTAATTAAAGCCTAAAACGTTAAAATAATGTTTGGCGACATGCATTTATTAGATAATTGTAAATCAAGTTTGGTTAATAAAAAGTAAACATGATTCAAAACCCAAGGCTACAATCTTGGATAAAAATTATAAAGCAATTAAATATAACATAAGCGATTGACGTTACAATAATACTCGTGCTCCGTATTTATTTATATATTTTAATTGGAAGTATTGTTTGCTTAAAATTATCAAGTCTGCTCCGAATTAAATAAATTATAAATAGGAATATGCGGAGCACGGGTGATATTGTTGATATAAATTAATCGGCAGGATTGGATATTGTGTTAATAATTAAATGCCTTGTTATTTTTAATATAAAATATTTATCGGTTTTACATAAATTTGTTAAATTATATAATTAAATTTTATTAGATTGATAATTACAAAACAAGAGGTATTAAGATGTTAAATTATATTCTTGCCGCGTTATTATTTATACATGGTGTTGCCCATTTAGTTGGGTTTGTGGTTTCGTGGAAACTGGCAGATCTAAAAGAAATGCCATTTTCGACTAAAATATTTAGCAAAAAAATTGAATTAGGCGAAACAGGTATAAAGATATATGGCCTTATATGGCTTTTGTTAGCCGTATTTTATATAATTTGTGTTATTCTTATATTGTTTAACGGCCCAATCTACAAAAATATCTTAATAAGTGCGTCTGTATTATCCTTAATTATGAGTATTCTTGGGGTTCCTGAAAGCAAATTTGGAATTGTTATAAATGTTCTATTAATAGTTTATTTGAGTATATAAAAAAACCGGAGTTATTACCCCGGTTTTTTTTTAGATAATATATAAATATAATTATTTTCTTAAAACAGCAGTAACTTTAGTAGCCGCATCCTGCAATGATTTAGCAACTTCAAAGTTCATTCCGCTATTTGCAAGTAAAACTCCTGCTTCAATTGCGTTTGTACCTTCCAAACGGACAACAACAGGAACTTCAACATTAATTTCTTTAACAGCGTCAATTACACCTTGTGCAACTCTATCGCAGCGGACAATTCCGCCAAAGATATTAATTAAAATAGCTTTTACATTAGGGTCTTTAAGTATAATTTTAAATCCGTTTGCAACAGTTTCTTTATTTGCACCGCCGCCAACATCTAAAAAGTTAGCAGGTTCGCCTCCGGCTAATTTAATAATGTCCATTGTAGCCATAGCCAATCCGGCACCGTTAACCATACAGCCAACGTTACCGTCAAGTTTAATATAGTTTAAATTAAACTTGCTTGCTTCAATTTCCAACGGATCTTCTTCATCTAAATCGCGCAAAGCTAAAATATCGGGGTGTTTAAATAATGCGTTATCGTCAAAATTCATTTTAGCATCAAGCGCAATAACACTTCCTTCTTTTGTTACTACCAATGGATTAATTTCGGCAATAGAAGCGTCACTTGCTATGTATGCATTATATAATTTTAACAAAAATGAAACCGCATTTTTAAATTGTACACCCGTAAGTCCTAAACCAAAAGCAATTTCACGAGCTTGATATGCCTGCAAACCTATTGAAGGTTCAACAGTAACCTTTAATATTAATTCCGGATGTTCGGCAGCAACTTTTTCAATTTCCATACCGCCTTCGGTAGAAGCCATAATAACATTTTTTGCCTGAGCGCGGTCTAAAGTAATACCAATATATAATTCTTTATCAATATTAACGCCTTGCTCAATTAATAAACGTTTAACAATTTTACCTTCAGGACCGGTTTGGTGTGTTACCAATTTCATCCCAAGTATATTTTCAGATAGCTGGCGTACTTCTTCTAAAGATTTTGCAATTTTAACACCACCGCCTTTTCCTCGTCCGCCTGCATGTATTTGAGCTTTTACAACCCATATATTACCGCCAACAACATCTTCGGCAACACGTACGGCTTCTTCGGCAGTAAAAGCTACTTTACCAACCGGCACAGAAACATTATATTTTTTTAATATCTCTTTTGCCTGATATTCGTGAATTTTCATTTTAACCTTTTATTTTTTCTTAAAAATCTTTTTACTTACTAATTTAGCTTGTAAAAATAATAATAAATAATCTCTTCCGCCAGCCTTACTATCAGTACCGGACATATTAAATCCTCCAAATGGATGACCGCCTACTAAAGCGCCTGTACATTTACGGTTTAGATATAAATTTCCAACAAAAAATTCTTTGCGTGCTCTTTCAAGTTTTTCTTCATTTTTTGCATAAATAGCACCGGTTAATCCATAAATAGTATTATTAGCTATCTTTAATGAATCGTCAAAATTTTTGGATTTAATTACTGCCAAAACAGGGCCGAATATTTCTTCCAGTGAAATTACAGCATCTGGTTTTACATCTACAAATACTGTTGGTTCAATATAAAAACCATTTCCTTCAGCTTTTTTGCCGCCGTTTAATAATTTGCTATCTTTTTTCCCTTGTTCAATGTAAGCTAAAATTGATCTTTCGGCAGCTTCACCAATTACCGGACCCATTTTAACATTATCTTTTGCAGGTCCAACTTGTAATTTTTCTACGCCGGCTTTTAATTTTTCTACAAATTCTTTATAAACTTTTTGGTCAACAATAGCGCGTGAACAAGCTGAACATTTTTGTCCCTGGAATCCAAATGCGGAGGCAATAACACCATTTACAGCGTCATCAACATCAGCTTCACTATCAACAATAATTGAATCTTTACCGCCCATTTCGGCAATAACACGTTTTAACCATATTTGACCCGGTTGAACTTTTGCGGCCAATTCGTTAATGTGGCAGCCAACCGAAACCGAACCGGTAAAAGCAATACCGCGTGTAAGTTTATGACCAACAATTAAATCACCAACTTCAGCACCACTGCCCGGAACAAAATTTAAAACGCCTTTTGGCAATCCTGCTTCTTCTAAAATTTTATAAAATAACCAACCCATCATTGGGGTATCGCTTGAAGGTTTTAATACAACTGTATTACCGCATACTAATGCTGCGGATGTCATTCCAACTAAAATAGCAAAAGGGAAGTTCCAAGGAGGGATAACAGCATAAACACCTAAAGGAATGTATGTTAATTCGTTTTCTTCGCCGGCTACTTTAGTAATTGGTTGTTTTGCGCTGTAACGTAAAATTTCGCGGGCGTAAAACTCTAAAAAGTCAATTGCTTCTGCTGTATCAGCGTCAGCTTCGGTAAAGTTTTTACCTGCTTCGGAAATCATCCATGCGTTTATTTCAAATCTTTTTTTCTTAATTATTTCCGATGCTTTTAACAAAATTTTAGCTCTTTCTTCAGCGGGTGTATATTTCCAAGTTTCAAATTTTTTGGCTGCTTCAACAACTGCTTTTTCAGCAATTTCCTTAGTGGCTTTGGAAAAATAACCAATAACTTGATCTTTTTGTGAAGGGTTTATGCTTTTAATTTGTGCTTCTGTTTTTATTGCTTTACCGCCAACCATTAAAGTGTAATTTTTACCAAATTCCTTTTCAACTTTTTGAATTGCCTTAATTTGTTTGTCGTAATTTGCTGGTTTAGAAAAGTCCGTAATTGGATCATTTTTAAATGGAACTAATTTCATAATAAACTCCTAATCTCAATTATTTGTTCAAAAATAGTAACTTAAGTTAAGTCTTTTAACTTAAATAATCAATTTTTGATTTTATGAAATGAACATATAATATGATTTTATTGTTATATTACTAAAGTTAATTTTATAGAGGAAAAATGAACTTAAAACAAAAAACATCCGTACAAATAAGTGTTAGTGTGGTAATTGCATCAATAATAGCCTGGATTTATTTTGGTTTTCATGTTTTAACACAAACTAAAGTTATTGTTGAAAAACGTGATGAGCTTTTTAACACTTCTTTTAAAACTTTTGAAGATAAATTTGTGTGGGGGCTTGATTTAACTTTATTGATAACAGGCTTAAGTTTACTTGTTGGGGGAATTTTATTTTATGTTTTTAGAGAGAAGCCAAAAAAACTTGAATTATGATTAAATAACAAAAAACGGAGTAACAAAATGAATAGATTGGTTTTTGCAGTTGTATTATTATTAATTGCCGGTTTTATTAATGCACAGGAATTAAAAGTAAAAGCTAAAGGCGAGCAGACTTTTTCTTTTGAAGATAAAGGCGGAAGGAATCAGGCATCATTTTTCAGCAATACTTTGCTTGAGGATATTACAGGAATATCCAATGATATAAAAGGAACCGTAAGTTTTGATGTTGCCAAAGTATCAAAAACTCTAAAAGGCAAAGTTTTAATACCTTCAACAAGTATTAAAACCGGAATATCATTACGTGACGAACATCTGCAAGGTGAAGGCTGGTTAAATGCAAAACAATTTCCGGAAATTTCGTTTGATATAACCAAAGTTAATAAAGTTGTTAAAGAAGATGGAAATAGTTTGACATTAAATGTAAGCGGTAATTTTTTATTAAAGGGAGTTACAAAAGCTGTTTCAGCCGATTTTACTTTAACTTATTTAGACGAAAGTGATAAAACAAAATTACGCGCTGCCGGCGATTTACTTGGTGTAAGAGGAAAATTTAATATTAAACTTACCGATTTTGGAATTAACAGTCAGGCTATTGGTGTTAAAGTTGCCGATGAAATTGAAATTGCTGTAAATATTGTAGGTTCTAATAAATAAATTATATTACCTGCCGATTAATTTCGGCAGGTTTTATTTTGAGGATTAAATGTGCCCTTTAGACAAAACTCAACTCCCTTATATTATTGATTTAATGGATGATGAGACTGCAGAAGTAAGATCTGAAGTAATAAATGCATTAAAAGTTTATGGTCTAAATTTAGAAATAGACTTATTAAGTGTTTCTCTAGTGCTTGATAATGTAAAATCGGAAATTATTAGACCAATTCTATTGGAAAACAGGAGAGAATGGTTAAAGAAACAATGGATAAATTTAGTAAACTTTAATGATGAATTTTTGCAGCTTGAAAGGGCAATTGATTTACTTGTAAAATTTCAATATGGTTTAACGTTTGAATTCGATTTAGACAAAAAATTATGTTTATTGCGTGATGAATTTAACTCTGCTTATCCATTTGGTTCGGTTCTTGAACTGGCAAATTTTTTATTTGTTGAAAAGGATTTTAGAGGAGCCAAAGACGATTATTATAATCCGTTAAATAGCAACCTGTGTTATACATTAGAAAATAAAAGAGGTCTTCCAATAACTTTAACCGTTCTATATATTTTAGTTGGTAAAAAATTGGATTTTAGAGTTGAAGGATGCAGATTTCCCGGGCATTTTTTAGCAAAAGCATTTATTAACGAAAGATTTATTCTGGTTGATTGTTTTAATAGAGGGCGATTGATATTTGATAAAGAACTTAGATACATTGCGGTAGATTCGTATGAACCTTTTATGGCAATAATTAATGAAAAAACTACTACTAAAATGATTATTTTAAGGATTCTTTCCAATCTCAGCAAAGCTTATGAAAACATATCCAATGAGTTGAATAAAAACTTATTTGACGATTTGGCTTTAATTTTATTATAATTATGCTTATCTAGTGTTTTATTTTTATAAATTAATTTATTCTTGAAGTTGACCTTTACGGCTAACTTAATTATATTTTGCTGTTAAATTATAGAGAAAAAAATGAATATTGACAAAGATTTGTTATCTACCCAAGAAGTTCGTGTTATAAGCCAAAAAGCAAAAGAAGCACAACTTGAATTTAAATATTTTAATCAAACACAGATTGACACAATAGTTAAGGCTATGGTTGATGCAGGGTATAACGAATCGGAAAGACTTGCTAAAATGGCTGTTGAAGAGACAGGTTTTGGCAAAGTTGAAGATAAAATTTCTAAAAATAGATTTGCCACAAAAGAAGTTTGGGAATCAATTAAAAATCTTAAAACGGTTGGAATAATTGATACTCAAAAAAATGGCAAAATTGTTAAAATTGCCGAACCTATGGGTGTTGTAGCCGCATTGGTTCCTTCAACAAATCCGACCTCAACTGCAATGTTCAAAACTATAATTTCACTTAAAAGTAGAAATGGTATTGTTATAAGTCCGCATCCAAAAGCAGTAAATTGTACAATGGAAGCAGTAAAAGTAATGAGGGATGCAGCTGTAAAAGCAGGGGCTCCGGCGGGTTTGATTCAATGTATGAGTATTCCAACAATAGAGGGTACCGATGCTTTAATGAAAGATCCTAACATTGCAATTATTCTTGCAACAGGCAGTAATGTTATGGTACGTGCAGCATATAGTTCCGGCAAACCGGCTTATGGTGTTGGTGCAGGCAATGTTCCCGCATTTGTTGAAAGAACCGCTAATGTTCAAAAAGCTGTAGCGGATATAGTTTCGGGTAAAACTTTTGATAATGGTACTTTATGTTCTTCTGAACAGGCAATTATTGCTGATAGACCTATTAGAGATAAAATAGTTGAAGAAGCAAAAAAACATGGCTGTTATTTTGTTAATGTTGAAGAAAAGAAAAAATTAGAACAATTTGTAATGAAAGGCGGAAAATTAAATGCTGAAATAGTTGGTAAATCTGCTGCTTGGATTGCTAATTTTTCAGGATTCAAAGTTCCCGAAAGCACTAAAATACTTGTTGCCGAGTGTAATAAAGTTGGAACGGAAGAATTACTTTCAGCTGAAAAACTTTCACCTATTTTAGCGTTTTATACCGTTGACGGTTGGTTGGATGGTTGTCATAAATGTATTGAATTGTTAAATTTTGGCGGTGTTGGCCATACAATGGCTATTCACTCAAGTGATAATGATATAATAATGAAATTTGCTCTTGAAAAACCTGCGTTCCGAATTTTGGTAAATACTCCAAGTTCGCTTGGTGCTGTTGGTTTTACTACCGGGTTGATGCCATCGTTAACATTAGGATGTGGAACGTGGGGCGGGTCAATAATTTCCGAAAATGTTTCGGCCCAACATCTTATGAATGTTAAAACTTTGGCTTTTGAGATTAATACAGTTAATCAAGGAAAAAGTGTTTCAAGTTTAGAAAATACAAAAACCGGATTTATATCAGGTGCAAATTCAAGTTTTATGCAGCAAATTGAAGACAGGCTTCTTGCCCGTGCCGGCAATCCTGCATACAATAAACAAGATGGAACTACTAAGACTAATGTTGAAAACAAAGTTGTTTTTGGCAGTGGAATTTCAGAAAAAGATGTAAATAAAATTATAAATGAATTTAAATTTTAGGTGGTTGTGATTTAAATCAACACTTTTTATTTTTTTTATTGTTATTTTGCATTAAGTCAAGGGATTTTTAAGATTGGACAAATTTAAGTTGAACGAAAAATATTACAAATGGGATATAAACTCGGGTGATTACAAACCCGAAATAGATTCTAGTTATAATAAATATAAAAATAAACAAAAATTAATTAATAATGTTTTTAAAATTGTTGCACTTGTAGTTGTTGTTTCTTCAATTATTGTATTTTTTGCTACACGCTAACACTTCAAAATTTTGTATCTTTTTCTGTAATTTTATTAAATAGTAATAACTTTGTGTATTATTTTATTAAAAGCAAAATATTTTTATTTCTTTTTAATTTAAATTTTATCAACTTGCATTATAACTAATTACTGAAACTTCTTAATATTATTGCTGAATGAAGAAACGTTATTATTTGCTTATTATTCTTTTTTGCTTCACTTCTTTATACTCACAAAATAAAATACTGAGTAATATTGATAGTTTGTCGAAATGTGTAAAAAACAGTTCAGGTGAAACAAAAACCGCCTATCTTATTGAGCTCATTTGGGAATATCGAAATATTGATCCATTAAAGAGTATAGATTATTCGACTCAAGCTCTTGATTTGTTGGATAAATATCCTAATAATAAACAACTTGGCACTGTTTATAATATCCTTGGTGTGGTAAATACAATTGTTGGCAATTATGATGTAGCTTTATCCTATCATTTTAAATCTTTAAAAATTAGGGAAAAAATAAACGATAAAAAATCCATTGCTGCTTCTTATAATAATATTGCACTCGTATATCAGGATGCAAAAAATTATGATAAAGCTTTGGAGTATTTTTATAAGTCGTTAAATATTAAAACTGAGCTGAAAAACGATATAGCCGTTGCACTGACTTTAAATAATATTGGCAGTATTTTTAGATTAAACAAAAATTTTAATAAGGCTTTAGAGTTTCATGAAAAAGCTTTTTTGATGGTTAAACAATTAAATGATCCCGTGGTTCTCTCTTTAACGTATCAGGGCATGGGTTTTGTTTATTCCGATCTCGGAAATCATGCCCTTGCTATTGAATATTTTAACTCCTCGTTTAAATTGTTATCCGATATGGGGAATATACAGGGAGCTTCCAATTTGCTCAATTCGCTGGCAACCGAATATTTTAATATTGGTGACTATAAAAGTTCAATTAATGCTGCTCAAAGAAGTATTGAAACTGCCTCTAAACTGGACGCTAAACCTCAGTTAAGTATTTCGTATGAATTGCTTGCAAAAATTTATGCATTACAAAAAGATTATCAAAATGCACTTCATTATCAATTGTTGTTTTCGCAAACTCATGGAAAAATGTATAACGCCGAACAGAATAAGCATTTAATTGAGATACAAACAAGATATGAAAATGAAAAACAATTTAGTAAAATTAAAATATTAGAACTTGAACAACAAAAGTCGTTTAGAAACATTTTGTATTTGGGGAGTTTTATTATTTTCCTGGCTGCAATAATTGTTTACCAACGATATAGATATGGTTTAAAAACAAATCGTGCTTTAGTTGAAAGAAACAGACGAATTGAAACATTATATAAAATAAGTGAAGCTGTAAATGCGTCCAGCGATATAAGAGAATTTTATAAGCTTGTTCATTTAACAATATCGGAATTAATTCCCGCAAAAAACTTTTATATTGCAATTTATGATGATGAAAAGCAGACAATTCGTTTTCCATATTTTGTTGATGAAAAAGATACAAATTCGGAATTTAAGGAATTTGCACCGCGCGAATTTAGAAACGGATTAACTGAATATCTCATTTCAAGAGGGGAATCTGTATTAGTTAACAAATCAAGCATTGAAAAATTATATGCTGATGGAAAAGTGAGTATTATTGGCACAGTTCCATCTGAATGGCTTGGTGTTCCCTTAATTGCCGAAAATGAAAATATCATTGGTGCTTTAGTAGTTCAAAATTACAACGAAGAATTAAAATACGAAGAAAAAGATAAAGAACTTCTTGCTTTTGTATCTGCCCAAATTGCAATGGCAATTGAAAGAAAAAAGGCACAAGCTATAATTTTTGAAAGTGAACAACGGTTTAGAATGCTTGCCGATAACGTACCTGGTATTATATATTTATGCAAAAATGATAAAAATTATACTATGGTATATTTAAATGATCAGATTAAAAAAATAACAGGTTATTCAAAAGCGTTGTTTTTAACTGAAAAATTAAGTTTTGTTGAATTATATCATCCAGACGATTTAAATTATATTTATAATGAAGTAGATGCTTCTATTATAGAAAAAAGGCCGTATCATTTAATTTTTAGATTTAAGAATCAAGACGGGGATTATATTTGGCTTGAAGAACATGGTTCTTCGTTAAACATTATTGGTGAGGATGGCAGTCTTTTGCTTGAGGGATTTATTCAGGATGTTACTCAGCGGAAAAATGACGAAGAACGGTTGATTCTTGCCAAAGAGCAGGCGGAAAAGTCGGATAGACTTAAATCGGAGTTCCTTGCTCAAATGTCGCATGAAATAAGAACCCCTATTAATACTATTTTAAGCTTCTCTTCACTATTGCGTGAAGAACTGGAAGACAAAGTTGAAGATGACTTAAAATCTAGTTTTGTTTCCATGGCAAACGCGGGACGGCGAATAATTAGAACTATCGATTTAATTCTAAATATGTCTGAAGTTCAAACCGGAGTTTACGATTATGTTTCTAAATATATTGATGTTTCAGCGGAATTATTAGATCCTGTTAGGAATGAATATGTTTTTGCTGCTGCGGAAAAAGGACTTTCCCTTAGTGTTAATATATTAACAGATGAATTATACATTTGGGCTGATGAATATACTCTTGGTCAAATTGTTAATAATTTAGTTGATAATTCCATAAAATATACCCCTGAAGGCAAAATTGATGTAAATATTTTTAGGAATGAAAATAATCGCTTAGTTATTGAAGTTCAGGATACCGGCATAGGAATGTCAGCTGATTATATCCCTTCATTATTTCAAGCTTTTTCGCAAGAAGAACAAGGGTATACCCGTAAATTTGAAGGAAACGGACTAGGTTTGGCTCTTGTTAAAAAATATTGTGAACTCAACAACGCTGATATTGAGGTTGAAAGCGAAAAAGGAGTTGGAACTATATTTAGAATTATTTTCACTTAAGTAAATCTTATTCGACATATTTGTTTAATGCCTCCGACATTTCGGTCGAATATTATCTTATTAAACACCTGAAATTTCGTAAAATCAAGGATAGTGCATTATACAACGCGAAAATCTGCCGAGGGATGGTGGATAAAGTCAATCCATAATATATCAAATTATTCCCAATTCGTATTATTCAATAACACTTTAGATTAATAACCGTAATTCCGATTTATTTAGGCACAATATATTACAAAAGAAAAATATTTAACCTATAAAGATACCTCTAATTTTTCAGTAGATATTTTTATACTCTGAATTTTTTTTGTTAATATTTTTCAATAATAAATTTAATTGCATTTATTATATTCATGTTAATAATATTATTTAAAATAAGGCCTAAAGGCCTAGTTGAGCGGTTGTTATTCCCCATAACCTAAAGGACGTGGTTATTTAAATACCTTATAACTTATTATAAATAAGGCTATAACGTTATTAAATCTCCCCTTTTAAATAACCCCAATATTCAGAGACTGTGTTAAAATTGGCGAATGACACGTTTTCTGTTAATTATTCATTATAGTCCACTATTATTATGCTTGGGTTAAAACCCAATACTTTCTTTTTCCAAACCCCCAGCTTTAAAAGCTGGGGTTATTTAAACACCTTCCAACTTGTTATAACAAAATATGTTATGGCATTATTATTACCACAAAAGCACTTCGGAGAAGTGCAATGTCTGTAATTGCGCGCACCCCCGCCAACTACCAGCGAGGCTGTTTCAAAAGTTATAAACTTGGGCTAAAGCCCGAATTCTTCCGTTTTATAATCCCCAGCTTAAAAGCTGGGGTTATAAACTAACCAAATATTTTGTATATCGTTACAGATATATATTCCCCCTCTATTTTTAAGAGAGGGCGGTGTACTCAGCGGGGTTTGCTGAGTCGATGGGTGAGTTCCCCTGTGCAATATTTTGACTTTTGAGACAGCCGTGCCACCTTTGAACCTATTATTCCCCAATTTTTGCACACCCTGTTTAAGCTGGGGATTTTAGAACAAAAAATTCGAGCTTTAGCCCTGATTCTTTTCCTCACTTATTGGTTTAGGTGATTAACAATATTAATCTATTATTTTTTATAGCAAAATCCTTGGTTATTAAATATTTAATGTGTTTTTATTCTTTATCAACAATAATGTTATGTCTTTTGACTATGATAAAGGGTATTAATTCTGCTAACCTATATTTGGTATGGGAAAAAAATTATGTGTCCATTTAAAAATATGACTTAATAATACAATTGACTTGTAAACCATTATATCATAATATATTACAATTATTTGTTGTGCCTAACTGACGGAGGTTACGGTTAATAATTACTTTTTTTCTTTTATTGCAACATTAGTGATTAATTAATTGTTGAACTGAGTAAACGGCACATTATTTGTTGCATGTAAACGATGTCTAATTTTAAAAAGGATTTTTAATGAAAAAAATGTTTTTGGTTTATCTTCTGATTTTATTATTTTCTTCGGCAATTATGTATGCGCAAGGGAACAAAAATAATTATAATAGTCTTTCAGGCAAAATTACCGGTTTTTTATTTGATGAACAATCTCAAAATCCAATTGAGTATGGTAATGTTGCAGTATTTTCATTGATTGATTCAAGTTTAATAACAGGTGGAATAAGCAACAAAACAGGTTATTTTGAAATCGATAATATTAAACCTGGCAAATATTTTTGCAAAGCTTCATTTATGGGGTATGAAACATATTCAATTAAGGATATTATGGTTACTCCTAAGTCAATTGATGTTGATCTAGGTAAAATAAGTCTAAAAACCAAATCAATTAACCTAAAAGAGGTTGAAGTTAAAGCTGAAAAAGAGATGTACAGCTATAATATTGAAAAAAAAGTTATAAACGTTGATAAAATGCTTACATCTGTAGGCGGATCAGCTTTGGATGTATTACAAAACATACCTTCGGTAAATGTGGATGCCGATGGAACCGTCAGTTTACGAGGAAACACAAATTTAACAATTTTGATTGATGGAAAACCAAATGGTATGGCCGCTTTAAGTCCTGAGGATGCACTTGCACAATTACCGGCAAGTTCCATTGAAAGCATTGAATTGGTTACAAACCCATCAGCAAGATATGATCCGGAAGGTACCGGTGGTATAATTAACATTATTCTTAAAAAAAATGCTGAAACCGGTTTTAATGGCATGATTTCGTTAAATGCCGGAACAAGAGACAAATATAACGGTTCATTAAACTTAAATTATAAAGTTAATGGATTTAATTTTTTTGGTACTTTTGACGGCCGCTCGGGTTGGAATACGGATGTTAATTCTTCACATCGAATAAGTAATATTGATAATTCTATTAATTACCTTGATCAAAATCAATATAATTCAAGTTTACGTCAGGGTAGCAGTTTAAATACCGGAGTTGATATATTTCTTAATAATTTTAATACTATTACATTATCTTATCAGTATCGTAGTCATGGCGGTAATTCTTCCGGCAACTTATTTAGCAACCAATATGATGATAATTTATTCTCATATTCAAATTCAATTCGTAATGCAATATCAACACGTGAGATGAGATCTTCGGGATATAATTTAGGGTATAAAAAAACATTTGATGAAAAATACAGAGAATTAACTTTGGATATTTCTTATTCGGATGATAAAATGGATAATACATCTTTGTTTAATCAAAGTTCATCAGTTTGGGGTGGGTATTTAAATAAAATAAATAAAACCATTTCAAATAATGAAAACAAGGAATGGGAGATAGCCGGAAATTATGTTCATCCAATTAATCAGGATTCGAAATTTGAAGCCGGGTTTGAAAGTCAGCTTGAAAATCCTATAATGCATTTTGATTATTTCAACAATCCCTCGGATAATATTTGGATAGAGGATTTAGCTAAAAAAAATTATTTTGATTATAAATTACAAACACACGCAGTTTATGCAACTTATATTAATAAAATATATGATTTAAGTTTCCAATTAGGATTACGTGCCGAAAGAGCTTTTACGGATTCCAAAAGTGAAATTACCGGGGTAAGTTACAAAAATGATTATTTCAGTTTGTATCCTTCGCTGCACTTATCGTATGAACTAAATAAAGAGCAGGAATTACAATTTAGTTACAGCAGAAGAGTAGACAGACCTTCACACAGAACATTAAATCCATATGTGGATTATACCGATTCGTTAAATATTTCTTACGGTAATCCCTACTTAAAACCTCAGTATATTAACTCGGTGGAATTAAGTTACGGATTATATATAGGAAAATCATCTATGACTGCAAGTGTTTTTGGCAAACAGACTGATGACGTTATCAGTTCCGTAAGCATTTTGGGCAGCGATGGTGTTACACGTACAACCTACGAAAATATTGCAAAAAGTTTATCGTATGGTATGGAATTTATTTTAATGCAGCCGCTTAGCAGCTGGTGGAGAATGAATGCAAACCTTTCTGTTTACAAATATAAATTTGAAAATAAAGGTTCGGACATTTCCACTTACAATAATTATAGCTGGACAGCCAAGTTAAACAACAATGTAACAATGTGGTGGGATGTTCAGTTACAGTTTATTATAAATTATTCCTCGCCTTCGGTTTCAGTTCGTTCAGGATGGGGAGGCGGATCCGTCAGCTCACAATCAAAAATGGATGCTATTTATTTTGCCGATTTAGCATTAAAAAAAGACTTTTTGAATGGCAATCTTTCGGTTTTGTTTAGAATATCGGATATTTTTAATACACGTAATTTTAATTCAACTATTACCGGTACAAATTTTATTACAACAAGCGCTAGATCTATGGATAGCAGAAGTTTATATTTGGGTGTTTCGTACCGCTTAAATATGGGTAAAGTTAAGGAACGTGAAAAAGAAAACATGAACGAAATGGATGATTTTTAGCTGATATTTTTATAAAAAATGCTGATAATATTATTTGATATGTATTAAAATTTGTATTATCGGCATTTTATTTTATATTTAACTTACAATACCTTCCTAATAAAGCCGACCGAATAAAAAATTAATAGAAAACTAATATTTTTATATTATTTTTGTACTTCAACAATAATTAGTTATGTTATGGAAAAAGAATTTGTAAAAAATTGGATAACTAAAAATACAAAGATACTTCAAAAAGAATTTCCAAAAGATTTTATTACGGAAGAACAAATTGAAGAAATTGATATGCCGGGGAAAAATTTAATATTTGGCGACCCGTTTTTTGGATTATTCCAAATCTGTGATATTTCGGGTGATGTTTATTTTCAAGAAGAAGATATATATAAGGTAAAATATATTATTTATTCAAATAAAAATAAACCGTTAAAAATAAGTATTCCGGTTAAGCAGGAAGATATAACAAACGCTGTAAAAAATTACGAAAAATATTTGGATGAAATAATTTCGCAAATAAAAAAGGAATTAAATCAGCTTCAAGTAAAAGTTAATAATGATGAAATAGTGCAGCAGATTTTTAAAGCACTTAATTTAATTAGATTTTAAAAAGGAAAAACATTGTCTGAATTAAATCCAAGAATAATTGATTATATAAATTTGCATTTTGGCGAAGAATATTTAAATAAATTTAAAGAATATATACAAATTGATTATAAGCCGTATATTAGAATTCCTTTACGTTATAAACATTTAAATATTGATGATAAATTAAGAAAATATCATATACAATTGGAACCTGTAAAAACAGTAGATGGTGCTTTTTTAGTTACGGATGGTGTTCAAAATATTGGCAAAACTTTGGAATATACAGTGGGTAAATATTATATTCAAAGTTTATCATCAATGATTCCCCCTTTAATTATGAAACCTACACAGGATGATGTTGTGCTGGATTTATGTGCTTCGCCGGGATCTAAAACAAGTCAAATTGCCGATTATATGGGATATAGAGGAACGTTTTATGCTAATGAACCGAATTTGGAACGTACAAAAAGTTTAGTGCATAATTTGGATAGAATGGGCCTTAGCAATCTTGGTGTAATAATGCAAAAAGGGCAGGTTTTAAGCAAATTTTTTGAAAATAAGTTTGATAAAATATTAGTTGACGCTCCATGCAGTGCTTTGGGAATTGTTCAAAAAAGGGGAGAAGTTGGTGTTAGATGGAGTTTAACGGAAGCTGAACGAATTGCTGAAATTCAATTTAAATTACTTGTTTCAGCAATTAAAATGGCTAAAGTGGGCGGTGAAATATTTTATTCAACATGTACATTAACTTTAGAAGAAAATGAAGTTGTATTAAATAAAATATTAAATAAATATCCCGTTGAACTTGTTGATATTGAATTACCCGTTAAATCGATGCCCGGATTTACAAGCTTTTTGAATGAAAAAATGCACCCAAGTTTGGAAAAAGCACATCGAATAATTCCATGGGATATTACATCCGAAGGGTTTTTTGTTGCAAAATTACGCAAAATTGACGAAGCTGAACCTGCAATTCCTGCTATGGGCGGTAAATCGAAATATGAAATTATTTCGTATGATAATAAATTAATAAAACATTATTTGGGTGATATTGCCAAACATTATGGAGTTCAGCCTGAAGTGTTTGAAAATTATAATTTTATATTAAAGGGAATGGATATTTTTATAATTGATTCCTTATGGGAAGCTGACGATTTATCGTTATTTGAAAGGATAGGATTAAAATTGGGCAGTATTGATAAAAGAAACAAAGGGCATCTGCACAGTATATCGGCTAGAATACTTGATGAACATATTACCGAAAATATTATTGTTTTGGATAATAAAGAAGACCTTAATACATATTTTAGCGGCGGTACAATTAAAAAGAATTTTAAGCCGTACGGGCACATGGTTATTAAATACGAAGATTATATAATAGGCACTGCATTAGCCCTGCCAGAGGGCTTAAAAAGCCAATTCCCGCGCTCGCTGCGTACACATCAAGTTGCTTTTAAAGATTTTAACATGGACGAAAGTTTGTTTTAAATCTTTTCCTTTTTTTGAACATTTTTTATCTCATTTTTATTATATTTATTCACATCGTTATTTGGGGGGAATAAATATTTGCACTATTCATTTTGCCCTTGATTTATTAAATAAATTATGTATTTTAATCAATACTCATAGGTTGGTATTATGTGCCCAATTAATTGAATAATTTATGGGGGTTGATTACAACTTAAAAGGAATTAAATTAATAACTCAGTTATAATAAATATAATTGAATAGGTAACTTTTTAAATTTATTTATAATTATTGTGGATGATTTAGAATGATTATTGCCTATATGATTAGCACAGGTAATAGAGTTAATAAGTGAAGGAAAATAATGAGGCGGTTTGAAGATATAAAACGAGTTTAGTTAATTAAGGTTGAGGTTAAAATGAAAAAATTGTTTATTAGTGTTTTAATGTTATTATCAAGCATCATATTTGCCCAAAATTCAAAATGGGCATTGTTTAATAATGGAGAATATATACAAACGGTTGCGAGTGAAGGAAATTATGAATGGATTGGTACTATGGGCGGTTTGGTGAAGATTAATAAAAGTTCTTCCGAAGTTACATTTTTTAATACTGCTAACAGCGGATTGCCTAATAATAACGTAAAAGCGGTAGCCATAGATAATGCGGGAAACAAATGGATTGGGACCGACGGTGGCGGAATTACTAAATTTGATGGCAAATGGACAGTTTATAACGCAAATAACTCCGGTCTTACTCAAAACCAGATTACATCAATAGCAATAGATAATTTAGGCAATAAATGGATAGGAACTCTCTATGGTGGATTGTTCAAATTTGATGATACAAATTGGACAGTTTATAATACAAGTAATTCAGGTTTTCCTAATGATGCTGTTCTTTCTGTTACAATTGATTCAAATAATAACAAATGGATTGTTATCAATTACGGCGGAGTGGCAATGTTCAATGATACTACTTGGACGTTTTATAACACAAGGAATTCCGGTTTACCGTCTGAGTGTGTAAAAACAATTGCTGCAGATATTAATGGCAGCAAATGGTTTGGAACTGATAATGGATTAGCTAAGTTTAAAGGGAAAAAATGGACAGTTTTTAATAAAAGTAATTCCGGTTTGCCTCATAATGCTGTAAATAGCATTGTTACGAATGATGGCGAGTTGTGGATTGGTACTGAAGCAGGACTTGCTAAGTTTGACAGCACTAATTGGACAACCTATACTCCCGGTAATTCAGGTATGCCATATATTTGGGTCATGTCACTAAACATTGATAGTGATGGATATAAGTGGATTGGAACTGCCGGTGGATTAGTGAGGTTTGATGGAACAAATTGGACCGGATATAAAACGGGCAATTCACCAATGATAAATACAGAAATTACTTCTGTTGCAATTGATTTGGATGGAACTAAATGGATTGGTACAATGGATGGCTTATTAAAATATGACGGTTCAAATTGGGAACTATTTAATACCAGTTATTCAGGTGTTTATAATTATCAAATTTCTCACATTGCAATTGATAAGTTAGGGGATAAGTGGATTGGTACTAACTATGGAATTTTAAAGTATGATGGTTTAAATTGGGAATTAATTACTACTGCCAACTCGGGATTACCTAATAATTCAATTTCAAAAATAGTAATTGATGAATCCGGAAATAAATGGATTGGCACAAACGGTGGTATAGCTAAATATGATGGATTAAATTGGGTTGTTTATAATTCTACCAATTCAGGGTTACCTGATAACTTCGTTAAATCTTTATACATAGATAAAGTCGGAAATATTTGGATTGGAACGATGGCAAAAGGAGTAATAAAATATGATGGAAAAGAATGGACAATTTATAATTCCATCAATTCAAACCTGCCGCATAATAATATTAATACAATTGTTATAGACGATTTGAATAATAAATGGATTGGAACAAAATACAAGGGTGTTGCTACTTTTAATGATATAGATTGGATGATTTATAATAAAAGTAATTCGGAATTGCCAAATGATGAAGTGAGATGTGTAAACTTTGATAGTTTGGGAAATAAGTGGATTGGAACTGCTTCTGGTATGGCAAAATTAAACGGCTCTACTTGGGAAGTCTTTACCACCGTCAATTCATGTTTGTCGGATAATAGAATAAGTAGTATTACAGTTGATAATTTGGGCAATAAGTGGATTGGCACCGGAAATGGATTGATGATATATAATGAAGGTGGAATTGTAAACATTAAAGAAGATAATATAGCAGAAATGCCTAATCATTTTATGTTAAAACAAAATTACCCAAATCCATTTAATCCAACTACAACCATTTTGTTTACTATTGCAAAACAGGGTTTTGTTTCTCTTAAAATTTATGATGTATTAGGAAAAGAAGTAACAACCTTGGTTAACGAAGAATTAAACGCAGGAAGTTACCAAAAACTATTTAATGCCAAAAATTTTAGTAGCGGAGTTTATTTTTACCGCTTGCAAGCAGGTAAATATACCGAAACACGCAAAATGAATCTTCTAAAATAGTTTCAATTAAAAGTGAATGCTGATAACGCAGATTAAGGAGATAAATCTATTTGAAATTTGTGCAGATCCGTCAAATCTGCGTATTCAGTATTCTAATAATTTAAGTTTGAATTATTGCAGCAAGATCTAATAATCAGCTAAATTAATTGCACAGCCCAACTATGCAACATAAATAAATCTGCAAAATAGAATAAAAATTGTTTATTAAAATCATTCCAATAGTTTTTCTTTTCATAAATTATTTATATATTAATTAACTGCTAATAGAATACTAAATTAGCATTTTAATTAATTGAAAATATATAATGTTTAACAATTAAATTATTACTACTTAATTATGAAGAAAAATTTTTGGTTATCCATTATAGTCTTATTAATTAGTCTTTTGCTTACTGCATTAACATCATTAAACGTTAAACACGAAGTTGATCTTAAAGCTCAACAAGAATTTAATTTTATATGCAGTGATGTTAAAACAAAAATATCCTCACGTTTACATTCAATTGCTTTAGTTTTGCGTAGTACTTCGGCTTTTGTGACGCTTAATGAAACTATTACAAGTAAGGAGTGGAAAGAATTTTATGAACTTGAAAAGTTAAATAAAAACCTACCGGGAATTCAGGCTGTTGGTCTTTCAATGGTTATTAACCCGCTGAATATACAGAGATACAACTTAGAACTGAATTCCAAACAAAAGATTTATAGTGCGGTAGTCTATTTAGAGCCGCTTAGTGAAAAAAACATTAAAGTTTTAGGTTATGATGCTTTTCAGGAACCTATTAGGCGCAAAGCAATGGAAACCGCTAGAGATTCCAATTTAGCTATACTTACAAATAAAATTATTCTTAAACAGGATGTTGGGGCAAAAAAACTTTCAGGTACTGTTATGTTTGTTCCTGTTTATAATAAAGATCTGCCTATTACAAACTTGGATGAAAGAAAAAAAGCTATAACGGGATGGGTTTTTGGATCGTTTAGAATTGATGACTTTATGAACAGTATTATAAATAAGCATGATTTTTTTAATTTAAAAAAATTACGTTTGCAAATTTATGATAATGAAAGTATTCAATTAGATGCCCTTATGTTTGATATTCAAACTTCTAAATTAAAAGTCCTGAATAATGTTTTTGAATCAAAAATACCAATTGAATTTAACGGTAAACACTGGACTTTATTTTTTACACAAGAATATGGTGATATTACTTATTTCTATAGAAGGCTTATACTTGTAATTCTCAGTGGAATACTTATTAGCGGTTTATTGTTTGCTTTAACACTTACATATTTAAAAACCAAATATAAAGCAAAACAAATAGAAATATTAAATACTCAATTAAATGAATTAAATGCTAGCAAAGATAAATTTATTTCAATCCTAGCTCACGATTTAAAGAATCCGTTTAATACTTTGCTCGGATTTTCGGAAATGCTTTTAAGTGAAGTTAGAACGCTAAATATTGAAGAAATTGAATCACAGGTGAATACAATTTTTGATGCTTCTAAAAAAATGTATAATTTATTAGATGATTTATTAATGTGGGCAAAATTACAACGACAAAAAATACCTTTTAAACCGCAAAAAATTGATCTTAATTGTATTTGTTGTGATGTGGTTGAACAAATTCAATTTTTAGCAAATGTTAAAAATATAAATATTCAATGTTTAGCTAGCAATAATATTTATTTATATGCCGATAAAAACATGCTGCAAACTATTTTACGAAATCTAATTTCAAACGCTATTAAGTTTACAAAAAATGAGGGGAAAATACACATAAACGCAGAAATAAATAATAACATTGTTACTGTAATTGTTGCCGATAATGGTATTGGTATTGAACAAGAGGAGATAAAAAAATTATTTAATCTTGCCGAATTTCATTCAACCCAGGGAACCGCAAACGAGCAGGGAACCGGACTTGGTTTGTTATTATGTAAAAGTTTTGTGGAAATACACAAAGGGAATATTTGGGTGGAAAGCATAAAAGGGGAAGGAAGCAGTTTTAAATTTTCGATGCCGATGTTTAAGGATAATTATGAGTTATGAATTATCAATTATGAATTATGAATGATAAATTATGCACATCAATTGCCGGGCTAAATTAAAAGATTGTAAAAAAAACGATTTTCAAATAACCGAACGCTGATAACGCAGATTTAACTGATTAACGCTGATTTTTAATTATTCCTATCTGTGGTTATCTGCATAATCTGTGTTATCTGTGTTTAATTGTTTTGACTTTGATTAATAAATAATGGAACGCTGATAACGCAGATTTAACGGATTTACGCTGATCTTTAATTATTCCTATCTGTGGTTATCTGCCTAATCAGCTTAATCAGTGTTTTATGTTTTAATCCCGATGGGATGAAATTATTGTAGAATATACAAAAAACCAATGATATAGAACCCTGAAAGTGGTGACATTATAATTATGAATTGTAAATTATGAATTATGCCCGTCTAAAACCGGGTTAGATTAAAGATTGAATTGCGGGGATTCTATAAATAATAGAACGCTGATATCACGGATTTGGCTGATTTACGCTGATTAATAATTGTCTGAACTGTGTGATTTATTTGATTTTAATGATTACTATGATTTTAATACACTTGCAATTTAACCGCAATCTGATTATCTAAATATTTCATCGTATTAAACCCACTCTGGAAGAGTGGTCTGTCTGTAACCCGTAAAACCCCCAAAAACCTTACAACTCCGGCGGAGTTGCCTATTCCTTTTAATTGCAACTTAAAAAGATCAAATTACAAATTAAACCATTGTCTGAATCATGATTTTAATTTATTCCACCTAAACAATAATTACAGAACGCTGATACCACAAATTTAACGATTTACGCTGATTAATAATTGTCTGAACTGTATGATTTATTTGATTTTTGTGATTAATATGATTTTAATACACTTGCAATTTAACTACAAGCTGATTATCTAAAATTTTCATCGTATTAAACCTGAGGTTGTATCAAAAGTAATAAACTTGGGCTGAAGCCCGAATTCTTTTGTTTTATAATTCCCAGTTTAAAAGCTGGGGTTATATGCTAAACGAATATTTAGTATATCGTTACGGATATATATTCCCCCTCTATTATTAAGAGAGAGGCGAGGGGTGATTTCTGTTTTGTACTTATGCGACATTCACCATCGGGGGCGACACATAAATAATTGCAAAACAATATGTTATTTGTTATTTCAACTTAGTTTTTTAAATTACCTACTACGGTTTAACAATAACATAACAACTGCATAATAACATAACTAATGTTAATGTGCATAAAATATGTTAGTATTGTAATTATAAACCACGGAATGTCAAAAAAAATATAAAAAGGGCTGATAGGATAGGGGATTAAAAATTTGAATTAAAAATTGTTTTTCTTTGGAGCCATCTGCCGGAATCGAACCGGCGACCTGCTCATTACGAATGAGCTGCTCTACCAACTAAGCTAAGATGGCCTTAAGAAAATGCTAAAAAAGAAGTTATCTCAATTTCTTTTTGTGTCTGTTCTTTCTTAGTCTTTTTTTTCTCTTATGTGTGGACATTTTATGTCTTTTTCTTTTTCTACCACAAGGCATATGTAGTCTCCTATTAATTAGAATTTAGTAAATCTTTTGCTTTTTTTGCAGCATCTGTATTAGGATCTATGCTGATTGCTTTTTCCCACCACTGTTTTGCTTTTTGAATGTTGTTTGCGCTTAAATTAACAATACCTAAATTTAAATGCGCTATTTGATGTTTAGGATTTATAGATACAGCTTTTTCCATGTTTACAATTGCTTTATCATAATCTTTTAGCTCAAAATAACAAACTCCCATATCAACCCAAACATCGGCTTCTTGGGGGAAAGTATTTAAATATAACTTATATTTCTCTATTGCTTTATCATAAAAACCGTTATCGTTTAATAAATGTCCTAAAGATAATAACGATTTTGAATCAGACGGATTATTAACCAGGTGTTCTTCAAGGTCTTTAATCTGCTGAAGGCTGTTCATATCAGCACTACTGTGTGGATTATTTTGAACATTACTTTGTTGTGTATTAGTAACTACCACTTTTGGTGTTGTAAAAGTTCCGCTGGCCAAAAGCAAAACAAATCCTGCCACAATTAAAAAAACTAACAAATAAATTAACTTAACATTACTAAAGGATTTTTCTGTTTTGCTTAAATTTAATGCAGTTTTATTACTTTTATTAGGTTTCTCTTTATTTTGTTTGCTACTCATAAGCTCCTAAATAAGATTAACTCTTTTTTAATTCCCGCATACCTTTATCAACAGTACCTTTAAAATCCTTAGAAAATTTAAATACCGGTACATAATGTTCTTCAACTTGTACAGTTTCACCGGTTCTAGGATTACGGGCAGTTCTTCCGTTTTTTAATTTCACTTTATAGCTGCCAAATCCTCTAATTTCAATTCCTTTTCCTTCACGTAAAGACTGTATTACGGTATCTAAAAAACCTTCAATTACTGCTTCAGTTTCAAGTTTTGTTAGTCCAATACCTTCGGCAACTTTATCAACAATATCAGCTTTGGTCATTTGTAAACCCAATTTTAATTAAAAAATAACTTGTTAATATATTAAAAATTATATAAAAAACCAATATATTCATTTTACTTTTAAGATAAAATAAAAATTTGTTTAATATTTGGATATATTTTACATTTTATACAAATATATTGAATATTAATACAATAAAGCAAATTTTTTGTTATAATTTATTAATGCACTAAAATTTATCCTTAATAATTGAATAATATTTTTTAACTTTGCAGTTCAATAATTAAAAATATTTCTGTATTAAAACAAATAAGTTATTTAAAAATATGTATAAATTATTAGCACTTTTCTTTTTGTTAGGGTTTTCAATTTATGCCCAAAATGGTATTGTAAAAAGCTATTATCCAAATAATAATTTAAAATCGCAGCTTTCGTATGTTAATGATGTTTTAGAGGGTACTTGTTACTGGTATTATGAAAACGGTAATTTATCGGAAGAAAAAAGATACGATCAGGGAAAATTAAGCGGCTGGTGCAAAAAGTATTACGAAACCGGTTTGTTAAAAGAAGAAATGTATGTTAAAGATGGTTACAGGGATGGTTTAACCAAATATTATTACGAAAATGGTGGTCTTAAGGAAGTTAAAAATTTTGAAAACGGCAGATTACTCCGTTCCATTCAAATTGGTTACGATGAAAACTACCAGGCTCCAATTGAAGCTTATAAAATGGGGAACAGGCAGATAGACAATGAATTACAGGAAGAATTATTTTTGTGCGAAGCAGAGATTTGTCCAATGCCTATAGGAGGAATGGCTGCTATTCAACAAAAAGTTGTTTACCCTGAACATGCAAAAATGTATGGACTTGAAGGAATTGTTGTTGTTATTGCGTCAATTAACAAAGAAGGTTTTGTTACCGAATGCGGAGTTGTTAAAGGTATTGGACTTGGTTGTGATGAATCTGCAATAAATGCCGTAAAAAACACAAGGTTTATTCCAGGTCAAGATAAAGGAGAAATAGTTGAAACAAATGTATCACTTAAGGTTGAATTTAAATTAAGTGATAAATCGATATTAACATTGTCAAAAAATGATGATAACGAAAATAAAAATGCAGAAACTAAAGTAACTTACATTCTTCCCGAAGAGAAAAAAAACGGTCAAACATCCCAAATAACATCCGGCGGAACAAATAATCAAGTAACTGAAACTGACACTTTAGTTTTATATATGCAAAAAAAGTTGGAGTGTAATGCACAAACTTGTCCAATGCCCGTTGGCGGATTAAAGCAATTTCTTAAAAATTTTAAAATACCACAGACAATATTAAGATTAAAACTTTCGGGTGATGTTGTAGTACTTGCAACAATTGATGAATATGGTAATGTAAGGGATACAAAGGTTTTAACAAAACTTGGTCATGGTGCCGATGAAGCCGTAGAAGTAGCCCTATTAGATACACATTTTATTCCGGGTACCGTAAATAAACAAAACGTTAGATGTGATTTGAAAATTACGGTGCCAATAAGGGTAAAAGAAGATTAAATTAACCGTTCAATAACTCAATAAATTCCTGTTCAATTGCTTTGCCTCTGTTTCTGCCATACCAAAGATGAAGTTTTTCTAAAAACTCGTCTTTTTGCAAACCTTCATTTTTCCAGTTAATAACTAAATCCTGTGCTTCTTTGGGTCTTGCACCCCATTCAAATACAATTTTATTATATGTGTCAAAAACAACAAGTTTGGGAATACTTCTTGTATTGTTAATTAAAAACATATCCATAATGTCTAAATTGTTATCTCTTTCTAATATTCTAAAAGTTATTAATGGATTACACTCCGAAAATTTATAAATATAAGGAAGATTTTGAGCGGAGTCACCGCACCAGCCTTCTGTAAGCACCATCCATAATTGCGGAATATTAATATTAGCCAACAGAGTACACAAATTTTCACTTGTTTTGTATGTTTTATTAATACGTGTCATTCTTTGATAGTTAAGTTTGGTATATTCAAACAAATGTTTTTCTTCATCATTTAAATTATTAACATCAGTTGCGTTTATTTTTTGTTCGGTTTTTTGTAAAAACTCGTTATAAGTTAATCCGTTTTTTTCAATTCTATTCTTAATCATTTCAAACATAATCTTTAACCTTTATTATTTTATTAATATAACCTAAATTTCCTGCAAAAAATTCCATTAAAAATATTTATATTTATGGTTTAAATTAACGATAATTATGGAGAAAAAATGATAAAAGGTGTTATTTTTGATTTGGATGGCGTTTTAGTTACTACTGATGAGTATCATTTTAGGTCATGGCAAAAAATATCTGCAGAAGAAGGAATATATTTTACTTGGGAAATGAATAATAATTTCCGTGGTGTTGGAAGAATGGAATGTGTTGATATCTTAGTTTCAAAATCGAGCAAAAAGTATACGCCGGAAGAAAAAAATAATATTGCAATACGTAAAAATAATTATTTTGCCGAATCATTAAACAATTTGGAAGCTTCTGTTATAATGCCTGGAACACTTAAAATATTGTTGGAACTTAGGAACAGAGGAATTAAAATAGGTGTCGGCTCAAATTCAAGGAATGCAAAACCAATAATAAATAAATTAAACATGCAGGATTTATTTGATGTGGTAACTGACGGATTTGACATTAAAAATTCAAAACCTGATCCGGAAGTGTTTTTATTAACTGCTGAACGTCTTGGTCTAAAAAATACTGAATGTGTTGTTGTTGAAGACGCGGTTGCCGGAATTGAAGCTGCTCATGCTGCAGGAATGTCCGCTCTTGGAATTGGCACTGCCGAAAGGTTAACTAAAGCAGAAAAAGTTGTTAAAGATTTAAGTGAAATTTCGGTTGATGAGTTATTAAGTATTTAATTCAATTATCAATAGATGAGATATGTTATGAAAACGATGTATATTAAATTGGTTTGTTTTATTACTGTTTTGTTAATTATGATGAGTGTTACAATGTTTGGACAAGAAAAAGAAAAAATGGTAAAAAAAATATTTGCTGAATTTAGCGGAAACAAACCGGGTGTTTCAGCTGCTGTTTTCCACAATGGCAAAATTGTTTTTACTTATGTTTCCGGTTTAGCGGATTTGGAAAAGGGTACATTAATTAAACCCGAAACAAATTTTAGATTAGCTTCATTTTCAAAGCAGTTTACAGCAATGTGTGTTTTAATTTTAAAAGAAGAAGGAAAACTAAAGTTTACTGATAACTTATGCAATTTTTTTCCTGATTTCCCTGAATATGGTAAAAAAATTACCGTAAAAAATCTTTTTAATCATACCTCGGGATTATTGGATTACGAGGATCTGTTAACCGATACGGTTTATCAGGTACTTGACAGCGATGTATTAAAAATTATGAAAGGAGTTGATTCAACTTATTTTGAAACCGGTACCGAATTTAGATACAGCAATACTGCTTATGCTTTGCTTGCTATGATTGTTGAAAAAGTTTCAGGGCAAAAGTTTAGTCAATTTTTAAAAGAAAAAATATTATCACCGTTAGGAATGGATAACAGCGTTGCTTTCCGTAAAGGGGAAAGTGAAGTACCTAACAGGGCATATGGTTATGCACAAAAAGATAATACTTTTGTTTTTTCCGATCAAAGCACCACAAGTGCGGTTTGGGGAGACGGAGGTTTATATTCCTCTACTCTTGATATATTTAAATGGGATCAAGCTTTATATACGGAAAAATTAGTAAAAAAAGAAACTTTAATGGAAGCTTATACCCCAAACATTTTGCCAAATGGTAAAAATTCCGGATATGGTTATGGATGGTATATTGGCACTTATAGAGGACTTAACCGTGTTTATCATACAGGAGATACTTGCGGATTTAGAACGGTATTTCAAAGATATCCCGAAAAGAATTTTGCAGTTGTGGTTCTTGTAAACAGAAGAGAACCTGAAATGATGAAATATGCAGATCAGTTGACTGATTTGTTTTTGTTAGATTAAAATTAAAAACTAATAGTTAGGAGTAAATAATGGCAGTTGAACCAAATAAAATCATCTATTCAATGATAGGTGTAAGTAAGTATTACGACAAAAAACCTATTATTAAAGATATTTATTTATCATATTTTTACGGTGCAAAAATTGGTGTACTTGGGTTAAACGGTTCCGGAAAAAGTACTTTATTAAAAATTTTAGCCGGTGTTGATAAGGATTTTAACGGTGAAACTGTAATAGCTCCCGGTTTTACCATTGGATACTTAGAGCAGGAACCAAAACTTGACGATACCAAAACTGTAAAACAAGTAGTTGAAGAAGCAGTACAGGATATTGTTGATTTGCTGAAAGAATATGATGATATTAATGCTTCTTTCGGAAATCCGATGGATGATGATGAAATGACTGCTTTGTTAGATAGGCAGGGTGAAGTTCAAGAAAAATTAGACCACGCAAACGCATGGGAACTGGATTCAAGATTGGAAATGGCTATGAATGCTTTACGTTGTCCTTCTGGTGAAACATCGGTAAAAGTGCTTTCCGGCGGTGAACGCAGAAGAGTTGCATTATGCCGTTTATTGTTAATTAAGCCTGATATTTTATTACTTGATGAACCTACTAACCATCTTGACGCTGAAACGGTTGCCTGGCTTGAACACCATTTAAAAACCTATGCCGGAACAGTAATTGCTGTTACGCATGATAGGTACTTTTTGGATAACGTAGCCGGCTGGATATTAGAATTGGATAGAGGTTTAGGAATTCCTTACAAAGGGAATTATTCGTCATGGTTGGAGCAGAAAAAAGCTCGTTTGATGGTGGAAGAAAAACATGAAACTACACGTCAAAAAACGTTGGAACGCGAACTTGAATGGATTAGTATGTCGCCAAAAGGTAGACATGCAAAATCTAAAGCTCGTATTACATCTTACGAAAGTTTGTTAAAAAATGAATTTGAAAAACAAGAAAAAGAACTTGAAATTTACATCCCGGCCGGACCTCGATTGGGTAATAATGTAATTGAGTTCGAATCTGTTGCAAAATCGTACGATGATTTAATACTTTTTGAAAATGTAAATTTCGCAATACCTCCAGGAAGTATTGTTGGTATTATTGGTGCAAATGGTGCCGGTAAAACAACTATGTTTAATATGATTTCGGGAAAAGAAACTCCTACAAGCGGAAAAATTTCAATTGGTGAAACAGTTAAATTAGCCTATGTTGATCAATCAAGACAGATATTAGATCCGAATAAAACAATTTGGGAGATGATTTCCGGTGGCGATGATTTTATTTATTTTGGTAACAAACAGGTAAACTCACGGGCTTATGTATCAAAATTTAACTTTGCCGGCAGCGAACAGCAAAAATATTTAGGAACACTTTCAGGCGGTGAAAGAAACAGAGTACATTTGGCAATGATGTTAAAAGAAGGGGCCAACGTGTTAATGCTTGATGAACCTACCAATGATTTGGATGTTAACACAATGCGTGCTCTTGAAGAAGCTTTGGAAAATTTTGCTGGTTGTGTTTTAATAATAAGCCATGATAGGTGGTTTTTGGATAGAATTGCAACTCATATTTTAGCTTTTGAAGGAGACAGTAATGTTGTATGGTTTGATGGCAACTTTACAGAATACGAAATTAATAAACGTGCCCGCCTTGGTGCCGCTGCCGATATTCCTCAAAGAATTAAATACAGACATTTAACAAGATAATTTAAAAAGCAGGTAGGATTTATTTTTACCTGCTTTTTTTTATAAAATAAACAATTATTTAATATTTACTATTTTTATTTTACATATTAATATAGTATTTTACATAATTGTCTTAATTTGAAAATTAATTAAATAAATAAATATAAAACGGAGTAAAAATGAAAAAACTACTTACATTATGCGTCCTATTTTTATTTGCTGCAGCTCTAAATGCACAAATATTATTGGATGAAAACTTTGAATATGCAGTTGGTGACAGTTTAACAGGTCATGGCTGGGTAGCTCATAGTGGTACTGCTTCAACATCAACTATTTTGGTTCAGTCGGGTAATTTATCGTATCCAAATTATCCTTTAAGTGATATTGGTAACTATGTTACTATATCAGGTACAACAGGATCAAGACAAGATGTAAATAAATCATTTACAGAACAAACAAGCGGTTCGGTTTATGCTTTTGTTATGGTTAATGTAACAGCAGCAGCTGCAACCGGTGATTATTTTATGCATTTTGGTGCTAATACTATTGGAACAAACTTTAGAGGTAAATTATTTGTTGTAGATAATGGTAGTGGAAGTTACAAATTCGGTTTATCTAAAGGATCAAATTATTCTGCTTCCACATTAACAACAACTGGTTCGTATGCTTACAATACTACTCATTTGTTAGTATTGGAATATAAAATTGTTAGTGGAACAACTACTGATGATTCTGTTAAATTATATGTTGATCCTGATTTATCTGTTGCAAAACCTGTTGCTAATATTGTTTCCGGTGATGCTACAACCGATATTAATGTTGGATCGATCGCATTACGTCAAAGTACACAACTTTATTCTGTGCTAGTTGATGGAATTAGAGTTACAACACAATGGCTTGATGTAGTTCCAGTTGAATTAACTTCATTTAACGCTATTAGTAATGGTAATGATGTTAACTTAAATTGGGCAACAGCAACCGAAACAAATAATTACGGATTTGAATTATACAGAAATAATCAAAAAGTAACTTTTGTTGCCGGTAACGGAACAACAACTGAAAGAAAATCTTATTATTATTCTGATGAAAATTTATTATCAGGTAAATACAATTATCAATTATTCCAAATTGATTATGATGGAACAAGATCATTAGTTGCTAGTTCGGAAGTTGAAATCAATTCAATGCCAACAGCATTTGTTTTATCGCAAAACTATCCAAACCCATTTAACCCAAGCACAACAATTAAATTTGCTCTTCCTACTAATTCAAATGTAAAATTAACAATTTACAATACAATTGGTAAAGAAGTAACAACTTTAGTTAATGGAACAATGGAAGCAGGAAACCACAGTGTTAATTGGAATGCTTCAAATCAGCCGTCAGGTATGTATTTCTTCAAATTAGAAGCAGGTAATTTCACTTCAACAAAAAAAATGATGCTTATAAAATAATTATGAATTATTAATTATGAATTATGAATTAAAAACCGCGGTGATTTTTACTGCGGTTTTTTTATTTTAAATGGTAGAGATAAAACTGCAAATAAATGCAGTCGCAAATAAATAATAGTAGTCCTTATTGATTATATACGTGTAAATAAAAGAGAAATAAGTATTTAAGTTGTAGAGCGAGATTCATCTCGCGGAATGGGCCACAAATTAATTGGGAAATTTATAAAAAGCTATTCGAGCTGAAGCTCGAGCTACAAATAAAAGTATCTGCAATAATTTGATAGTAGTCCTTATTGATTATATACGTGTAAATAAAAGAGAAATAAGTATTTAAGTTGTAGAGCGAGATTCATCTCGCTAAATGAGCCACAAATTAATTGGGAAATTTATAAAAAGCTTTCAAGTTGAAGCTCGAGCTACAAATAAAAGCATCTGCAATAATTTGATAGTAGTCCTTATTGATTATATACGTGTAAATAAAAGAGAAATAAGTATTTAAGTTGTAGAGCGAGATTCATCTCGTGGAATGAGCCACAAATTAATTGGGAAATTTATAAAAAGCTTTCAAGCTGAAGCTCAAGCTACACATTAAAAGCATCTGCAATTAAATAATAGTAGTCCTTATTGATTATATACGTGTAAATAAAAGAGAAGTAAGTATTTAAGTTGTAGAGCGAGATTCATCTCGCTAAATGAGCCACAAATTAATTGGGAAATTTATAAAAAGCTATTCGAGCTGAAGCTCGAGCTACAAATAAAAGTATCTGCAATAATTTGATAGTAGTCCTTATTGATTATATACGTGTAAATAAAAGAGAAATAAGTATTTAAGTTTTAGAGCGAGATTCATCTCGCTAAATGAGCCACAAATTAATTGGGAAATTTATAAAAAGCTATTCGAGCTGAAGCTCGAGCTACAAATAAAAGTACCTGCAATTGAGTGATAGTAGTCCTTATTGATTATATACGTGTAAATAAAAGAGAAATAAGTATTTAAGTTGTAGAGCGAGATTCATCTCGCGGAATGGGCCACAAATTAATTGGGAAATTTATAAAAAGCTATTCGAGCTGAAGCTCGAGCTACAAATAAAAGTATCTGCAATAATTTGATAGTAGTCCTTATTGATTATATACGTGTAAATAAAAGAGAAATAAGTATTTAAGTTGTAGAGCGAGATTCAGAGACTGTGTTAAAATTGGGGAATGGCACGTTTTTTGTTAATTTTCATTATCGTTCACTATTATTATGCTTGGGTTAAAACCCAATATTTTCTTTTTCCAGATCCCCAGCTTAAAAGCTGGGGTTATTTAAAAACCTTCTAACTTATTGTAAAAACTTTAGTTATAGCTTTACTATTCCCATACAAGCACTTCAGAGAAGTGCCATGTTTGTAATAACGCGCACCCCACCAACCACCAGCACGGCAGAGCCGTGCCACTTTTGGATATATTATCCCCAATTTTAACACAACCTGTTCATCTCGCTAAATGGGCAAAAAACCGATTGGGAAATATTAAAAATAATCTATTCGAGCTGAAACTTGAGCAATAATTAAAATATCTGAAGTGATTTGATAATAGTTCCAAAAAATTATAAATTAAGTAAAATTAATATCGATGATGTATGGGAGTTTCATTATTCAAAATGAAATAATAAATCAAAATTAATTTAAAATAAGATACTATTTTTATACAATTATGACTTTTTAAAGAAAATGTTTTGTTTTGTTTAATAATGTGTATTTTTGTAAATGTATAAATTTACTTGAAAATGAATATTTATTTAAAAACGGAGATAAAATGAAAAAAATACTTACATTATTCACACTTTTAATATTTGCGGTAGTAATAAACGGACAAATATTATTGGAAGAGAATTTCGATTTTCCAGTTGGTGATACTTTAACAGATCATGGTTGGTTAGCACATAGCGCAGCAGGACTAAATTCCATTTTAACGGCTGAGGGAAGTTTAACATATCCCGGATATCCTTTAAGTGGCATTGGCAATATGGCTGTGGTTACAGGTGGATCAGGATCACGAGAAGATGTTAATTTAGGTTATACTTCACAAACAAGTGGTTCTGTATTCAATTCATTTTTAGTAAATGTTACTGCTGCAGCAACTTCAGGCGGCGTTTTCTTTTATGTTGGTCCAAATCCAATTGCTACCTCATTTCGCGGAAGAGTATTTGTAAAAGATGATGGTACCGGAAATTTAGTTTTTGGATTAGCTCAATCTTCAAGTAATCCAATTTATACAACCAACACTTATGCTTATAATACTACCTACTTACTAGTTATGGAATATAAGTTTGTTCCAACTGCAGCTAATGATGATACAGTTAAATTATATATTAACCCATCATTGGCTGGAAATACTCCTCCGCAAGCCGATATTTCTTATGTGTTATCAACAATTAGTGCAGACTTAGCGCAAATTGGTACTGTTGGTCTAGCACAAAATACTCAAGCTTATTCTGTTAAAGTCGATGGAATTCGTGTTACAACCGGTTGGAGTGATATAGTACCTGTAGAATTAACTTCATTTAACGCTATTAGTAATGGTAATGATGTTAATGTAAATTGGGCAACAGCAACCGAAACAAATAACTACGGCTTTGAATTATACAGAAATAATCAAAAAGTAACTTTTATTGCAGGTAACGGAACAACAACTGAAAGAAAATCTTATTCTTATTCTGATGAAAATTTATTATCAGGTAAATACAATTATCAATTATTCCAAATTGATTATGATGGAACAAGATCATTAGTTGCTAGTTCGGAAGTTGAAATCAATTCGATGCCAACAGCATTTGTTTTATCACAAAACTATCCAAACCCATTTAACCCAAGTACAACAATTAAATTTGCTCTTCCTACTAATTCAAATGTAAAATTAACAATTTACAATACAATTGGTAAAGAAGTAACAACTCTAATTAATGGATCAATGGAAGCAGGCAACCATAGTGTTAATTGGAATGCATCAAATCAACCGTCAGGTATGTATTTCTTTAAATTAGAAGCAGGTAACTTTACTTCAACAAAAAAAATGATGCTTATAAAATAGTTTCAAATGATACCGAAGTAAGGTATCAAAAGATACCGAAAAGAGGAAATAAAATAATATAAAGATCAAAAAGAATCAATAGGTATCAAATCAATATATTGTTGAACGACTCTTTTTGAGAGTCTAGTAACCAAAGAAATAGTTTCAATACTATCAAATTTACTATGAAGCAGTTGGACAGCGAGAAAATCTCTAATATAGCGTTCAACTGCTTCTTTAGAATGATTAGTTCTTAGACAAATTTTAGGCGTAGTATAACCATTCAAATAATCAGCAATAATAATTTGTTTATGAGTTTGTCCACCACCAATAAGTTGAACATTACCTCTTGTGGGTAAGTGTATACCATAAAGACTATAATATTCTCTAACATATTCCGCAGCAGAGTTTTCATTTACATGTAAAAGAGTAGCCAAATCAAGATTTGAAAGTAAAGCACCTTGGTCAAAGGCTTGATTAGTCCATCTTTCGCATTTTTTAATTCTAACTTCTCTATGATGAAGAGGTATTTTCATATCTTCAAGATCAGAAGTAGTAATAAAATCGAGAATAATAGGAATAAGCTTAGTTTGAGCCATAGTTTTAGCCTTTTGCGGAAATTCATCAATTGGGGGAGCCAGCCAAACAAATTGACCTTCCTTTAGGAAAGAATGGTCATGGAAAAGATAAAATCGTTCAATGATATTAAGAATATCAGAAATAATAGCGGTTGCAACAATTTCGCCTTTTTCAAAACCATACAAATTAAGAAAGCGATCAATAAGAATATGTTTAAGAGTTTTACCTTTTAACCTATTGGATCTTCTTACTGAAATAGCCTTATTTGAATGATCACGGGTATCTCTAGGGGTAAATTTTAAGCTATGATTAATATTCATTTTGATCCCCGCCATATTTTTTTTTAATAGCCTCAAAAATGGCTGTAAGTTGTGGATTTTGCAGATCTTTGTACTTGTGGAACAGGTCAATATATTCTTGAATAAGCCGATTTGAAAAGCCGGTGGCAATTCTAATTTGGTCAATATTCATTTCTTTTTGGTTTAGAATAATAATTCTTGCAAAATCTTGAATATATCGTTGAACAGCTTTTTCGGAATGATGAGTTCTTGCTTCAATCTCGGAGAATTGGTAACCTCTCAAATAAAGAGAAAGAATTTCAGTTTTATGAGTAGTTCCTCTACCCATGTCATGAATCCAGCCGCGAGTAGGAATAACAAGGCCATTTCGTCTAATATCAGCGACATCACGTTTAACAGTAATTACTGATGTTGTTAGTAAGAAGGCAATATCTTCATAAGAAAGGAGAGCCCCTTGTTCAATAGCCTCTTTTGTAATACGAAGCAGCCTAGCTTGTCTAAGACCGGATAATCCTTTGTTTTTATAAGTAGATAGATCTGCACTTGGATTGTGCAGAGTTAAAAGAACAGATACTTTTCTGCAACTTGAAACAGGTTTACCGGCAGGTTCTCTGTCATCTATTGCAAGATAATGTACTTGACCGGAAGTTAGTTGAATATCGGAATGTTCTTGAAAATACTCCTTGATTTGAGTAAAATAAGCCTCTGCAAGTATTGGGGTTAAGTTAAAATCTTTTGAAATACTGTTAATGATGGATGCACGTATGCTTTTGCTTTCCATCCGTTCTTGAAAATTTGAGTCCATTAGTACCTCGGAATTTTATTTGTAATTTAATTAACTTTTCCTTTGGTATCAAATGAGACTAACTATAAATAATTATGAATTGTGAATTATAAATTATGAATTCAAACCGCAGCTATTTTTGCTGCGGTTTTTTTATTTTAAACTGGAAGGGGAGTTTGAGAGCATGTTAGATAATTGGCTCAAAGGTGGCACGGCTCTGCCGTGCAGAATTTGTGTAGTGTTGCGCATTGTTACAAACATGGCACAGCTCTGCCGTGCACCGGAGTAAGTAAATATGCGGTAACTCATTGTATAGTAACATGTTATATGGTATTAAATAATCCCGAAGATATTATGTTTAAAAGCAGAAAAATAATTATAAAACCCTGAAAGGGTGACATTATTTGTTGTATCAAAATAGCAGTCCTTATATATTTATCCCCAATATTAACAAAGCCTGTTCATCTCGCGGAATGAAACAAAAAATAATTGGGGAATTTAAAGGAAGCTATTCGAGCTGCAAATAAAAGCAGTTGCAAATAAATGATAGTAGTCCTTTTTGATAATGCACGCGGAAATAAAAGAGAAGTAAGTATTTAAGTTGTAGAGCGAGATTCATCTCGCGGAATGGAACAAAAATTAATTGAGAATTTTAAAAAAGCTATTCGAGCTGAAGCTCGAGCTACAAATAAATCAGTTGCAATTAAATGATAGTAGTTATTATTGATAAGGTACGTGTAAATAAAAGAGAAGTAAGTATTTAAGTTGTAGAGCGAGATTCATCTCGCGGAATGGAACAAAAAATAATTGGGGAATTTAAAGGAAGCTATTCGAGCTGAAGCTCGAGCTACAAATAAAAGCAGTTGCAATTAAATGATAGTAGTTATTATTGATAAGGTACGTGTAAATAAAAGAGAAGTAAGTATTTAAGTTGTAGAGCGAGATTCACAGACTGTCTGAAAATTGGGTAATAATAGGTCAAAGGTGGCACGGCTCTGCCGTGCTGGTCGTTGGTGGTGTTACGTGTGATTACAAACGTTGCACTTCCCTGAAGTGCTTTTATGGGAATAATAATACTTTAACTTGCATTATTACAACAAGTTAGAATGTATTTAAATAACCCCAGCTTTTAAGCTGGGGTTTGGAAAAAGAAAATATTGGGTTTTAACCCAAGCATAAAATTGTGGATGACAATTAAAAATTAATAGAAAACGTGTCATTTCCCAATTTTCACACAATCTCATCATCTATCGGAATGAAATAAAAATCAATTGGGGAATTTAAAGGAAGCTATTCGAGCTGAAGCTCGAGCTACAAATAAATCAGTTGCAATTAAATGATAGTAGTTATTATTGATAAGGTACGTGTAAATAAAAGAGAAGTAAGTATTTAAGTTGTAGAGCGAGATTCATCTCGCGGAATGAAACAAAAATTAATTGGGAAATTTAAAAAAAGCTATTCGAGCTGAAGCTCGAGCTACAATTAAACTGTAACTCCGCAAAAAACACGTAATATAATTTGATAAAATGAATAAATAACTTGACTTAGAGGGATTTATGTATTATAATTGTATTACGTAGATACGGAGGCTTTTATGATACCTGAATGGGTTAAAAAATATCAACCACCCAAAACAGAAGTCCGAGACTTCAACGGGAAATATTATGTTTATGCTATCTCAAGCAAAAGGGATAAGATAAAAGGCAGATCCAAAAAAATTACAGGAAAAATTCTTGGTAAAATTACAGAAGCTGGATTTATTGAATCTGCTAAACGTAAACTTGAGAAGCAAATTCTTGCTGAACCTTGTGTAAGCAAAGTAAGCGTAAAAGAGTATGGCAGTTATTTTGCGACTAAACAATTATTAAAAAAAGAAATTGATGTATTAAAAGAAATATTCCCTGAACAATATCAAGAAATACTTCTACTTTCTTACCTTCGATTTTTCCATAATACAACAATAAAAAACACACCATATTATTTTGAGCAATCCTTTGCAAGCGAAGAAATGAAAGCAAAACTAACTGAGAAGAAAACATCTGCATTATTTGAGGACTTGGGTAAGAACAGAGAAAAAATAGTGAGGTTTAAGCAGGCTTTTAATCAGGGGGAAAATTTTCTAGCTATAGATATGACAAATATTTTATCGGAATCAAAACATTTAGGCAGTAATTATATCGGTTATAACAGTAAACGAGAATATAAACCACAAGTAAATTTATTATGCATATTCTCAAATACACGAAATGAGCCTATATATTATCGCCTAACGGACGGAAATATAAGAGAAGTGAAAATATTCAAATTAAGCTTAATTGAAAGCGGAATTACAGATGCCGTAATCATCACGGATAAGGGCTTCTATTCAAACAACAATATAACAATGATGAATAATGAAGGTCTTAATTATATTGTTCCTTTAAGACGAAATAATACATTAATAAGTGATGAATTATTAGAACAAAAAACAAAAGACGTATTTAAAAATTATTTTATGTACCATGATAAAGCCATATGGTATTGTCAGTATAAAAAAGATGGAAAAGATATAGTATTATTCTCAGATAACACACTAAAAGTTGAAGAAGAAAACGATTATCTCAGGAGGATCCAAAGCCATCCTGAAGATTATAGCATTGAAGGTTATAGAGAAAAAGAAAACAAGTTTGGAATAATAGGATTTGTACACAATTTAACAAATACAAAACCGGAAGATATATATTTGCATTATAAAACGAGGGGTAATGTTGAGTTATTTTTTGATAGTTTTAAGAACGTAATTGAAGCCGATAGAACATATATGCAAAACAAAGATACATTAGAAGGATGGATGTTTGTTAATTTCCTCGCAATGAAATTATATTACAAAATATTGAACTTGCTGAAAGATAAAAATTTATTATCCAAGTATTCACCGCCTGATATTGCCATCAGATTGAGTAAAATAATGCAAGTTAGAATGAATGGTAATTGGTATTTAGCAGAAATAAATACCAAGGTTACTACCTTGCTAAATTCTATTGATATTCGTATTACGTAATTTCGGCGGAGTTACGGTTTAAAAGTAGTTTCAAATAAATGATAGTAGTCCTTTTTGATAATGCACGCGGAAATAAAAGAGAAGTAAGTATTTAAGTTGTAGAGCGAGATTCTTCTCGCGGAATGGAACAAAAATTAATTGAGAATTTTAAAAAAGCTATTCGAGCTGAAGCTCGAGCTGCAATAAAAGATTGTTGAAATAGGAAGATAGTAATCCTATGAGATAAGAGTTGGGGAATGTCTCTCCCGCAATCATATTAAAACATCTCAAATTTTGCCAAACGGCCGTCAAGCCCGCCATTTTGTAAAGGTTTTTTCCATTTAGCTTTAAGATATATTTTCTTTAAATATTCCCTGTCACCAAAATAAATGTAAGCGTTTGAACCTTTACATTTTTGCTTAAGAAAATCGCCTACACTTTTATAAAAATCAGATAAATCAACATTCGATTTTAATCTAATTCCATACGGAGGATTACATACTATTGTTGTGTTTGATAATTCTTTTATATCAAACATATTTACTTGTCTAATTTGTATATTATGATTTGGATTAATAGAATCCAAATTCTTTAACGTAGCTCTTACCGCCTCACGGCTTACATCGCTGCCGGCAATTAAGCCATCTTTTAAGGGTTTTATGTTTTGTCTGGATTTTTCTTTAATACTTTTCCAAAGTTCCTTATCAAAATCGGGAAGTCTTTCAAATCCGAACTTAGTTCTGTTAAATGCTGATGGGGTATTTGTAGCCATTAAATAGGCTTCGCATAATAATGTTCCGGAACCGCACATAGGGTCGTAAATAGGAGTGTTACAGTCCCATTCGGCTAATTTAATAATTGAAGCTGCAAGTGTTTCTACCATTGGTGCTTCAACGGCGTCTTTTCTGTAACCGCGACGATGTAACGAACCACCTGAAGTATCAACACTAATTACAGCAGAGTTTTCTTCTATATGCAAATTAAACCAAATATCAGGATCTTTTGGATCAACGTTAGGGCGAATTCCGGTTAAGTTTCTGAATCTGTCAACAACGGCATCTTTTAGTTTTAACGATGCGTATTTTGAATGGGTAATATTACTTTTGGAAACAGAAGCAAAAATTGCAAATGTCTCTTTATTAGTAAATAATTTTTCCCATTCAATGTTGTAAGCGGATTTATACAACTCGTCTTCCGACATGGCGCTAAACGTAACTAAAGGGGCAATAACCCTATTAATTAAGCGAGCATACAAATTTATTGTATATAAACTTTCTTTTGAAGCAGTAAAATATACACCTTTATAACCCGGTGTAATTGCTTGAGCACCAAGATTTATTAATTCTGTTTCCGCAATATCTTTAATATCATCGGCAACTGAAGCAAAATATCTGTTATTCTTTTGATAATTGAACATAATATGGTAGTTTATGGTTAAAATTTAAAAAATTGTAAAATAAAGATAATAATTCTTTTTTACTTGTAATAGAAATATTTGTTTTATTGATTTTGATGAGGGTATAGAACTGAATTTTAGACTGCTTCTAAGCGTACTACTTATCGGTTGCTAAAACAGCTATAAAATATTATGTAGCAATAAGATACAGAATTTAGTAAGTTTGCGCACTCACTAAATTCGAGAAAACGGGGAATGCAACCAGAAAAAAGGCGAAAAATGCGTTGTATTTATTGTAATAGTTTGAGTACAAAAAAGAACGGTCATAGGGAAATTGTACCAATAAACTTCCATAGAAAAACGGTACGCAAGGTAAAACGGTACAAGTGCAATGAATGTGGGAAAACATTCAGCAAAAGAGATGAAAAAAAACAAAGATATAGTTTTCAGGTAAAAATCGAAATAGCCCGAATGCATTTTGAAGAACGAATGAGTTGTCGAGTGATTTCAAAACGGATCAGAGAAAAATTCTCTATAAATACTACTCCAAGTAAAGTATGTGAAATTGTAAATGAAATAGCCGAACAGGCGAAATCAAGTTTGGGAATAAAATCAGATTTTTCACCAAGTTGGGAAGGAAACTTAACGATAGATGATAAATATATAAGCATACATGGTAAGAAATGTTTAACTTTAGTAGCCATTGATAGCAGTGGAGATGTTGTCCATTACGAATTAATTTGGGGAGAAGCCGGACAAAACAAATATGATGACTTTTTCTTATTTATAAAAGAAGTTCTAAAGTATCCGGCAAAATCAATAACCACTGATCTTGATATAATGCTTATAAAATCAGTAGCAAAAGTATATGGTGAAAAAGTATTGTACCAAAAATGTATTAAACATGCATTAGCTGCTGTGGAAGTAATAATAGAATATAGGCCTGTAATTAGGGAATATTTCAAGCAAAAAAAAGCATTAGGTGATTTAGTTCAGCAGAATAAAGAATTAATAGAATCATACACGGAGAAAAAAAAGACCCGTGATATAGTTAAAAGCTTGTTTTATTCTACAAATTCAAAGGACAGCGAATTAATTATGTTAAATATAAAGGAGGGGTATGGGCAAAAGTATCCTAAGTTAATAGAATTTATTGACAGGCATATTAAAAACTTATTAACTCATCAAAAAGATAGCACGATACAAAAAACAAATAATCGAGCTGAAAATCTAAACAAACAGATTGAAAGAAGATTAAAAACCATTGAAGGCTTCCAGACAGCCAACACAGCTTTTAATTATTTAATTTTGTATATTAATTATATAAGATTTAGAGCATATACTGATTGTAGAGGTAATAGAAGGAAGTGCAATGGATTATCTCCTTTAGAACTTTGTTCGGTAAAATTGAAATCCAATGATTGGTTAAAAAATTCTTTAATTTTACCCAAAAAAGCAACCGATAACTAGTACGCTACCGACTGCTTTATCTTGACTTTTATACACTTTTTTGCAATATTAAGAGACAAATGTATTATTATTATGTAACAGAACGGAGAAAATTATGCCTACAACCCAAGATAATTTAAAAACAGCTTTTGCCGGCGAAAGTCAAGCAAATCAAAAATATCGTGCATTTGCAAAAAAAGCTGAACAAGAAGGATTTGTAAATATTGCGAAATTATTTAACACAACAGCCGAAGCTGAAAGAATACATGCTGAAGGACATTTTAAAGCACTTGATGGTGTTGGAAGTACAGCCGAAAATTTAGAAGCTGCAATTTCGGGAGAAACATACGAATTTGAACAAATGTATCCTCCAATGTTGGAACAAGCAGTTAAAGAAGACCATAAAGCTAAAAGAATGTTTAAATTTGCTGTTGAAGCAGAAGCAGTTCATGCCGAATTATATGCAAGAGCACTTGCTGCTGTTAAAGAAGGAAAAGATTTAGATGTAAGTGATATCTATTTATGTCCAATATGCGGATTTATTGAATTTGGCGAACCAACGGGAAAATGTCCAATTTGCAATAATCCTGCTGCTAATTTTGTAAAATTATAATTTATTTTGCATATAAAAATAAAGGCGTTATGAAATATAAGTTTCTTAACGCCTTTTTAGTTCTTACCCAAAGTGTTTATTTTAATAATGTAAATTTTTTCACTTCAGAATAATTATCTAGTTGCATTCGATATAAATATACTCCGCTTGGCAACCCGCCGTTAACATGTTCCGAATTAAATTGTATCTGATAACTGCCTGCATTTTTATATTCATTTACTAAAGTACCAATAGCTTCACCTAACATATTATAAACAATAATGGATACATTTCCTGCTTTATTAATATTATAATTAATTGTTGTTGAAGGGTTAAATGGATTGGGGTAGTTTTGATATAACATATTGTTTTCAGGTTGTAGTGATGTTTCTTCAACTCCTGAAGCAGTAGATATTTTAGTAATAAAAGCACCCCAGCTATCAAAAAATATGGCTCCAAAATAAGGATGTTCTCCATACTGGCCGGTTGCAGTTAGATAACCGTTTTGTGTTACAAAAATACCATTTCCACTATCAATATATCTCCCGCCGGCGGAATTAACCCACAAACAGTCACCGGCATTATTATATTTAACAACAAATATATCAGTAATTCCACGCGCAGTAATGGAATAAGGAGCGAATTTTATTGTCCCCGAATAATAACCGACTGTATAACTGTTTCCCTCATTATCAATAGTAATTTCTCCGTTATAAACTGCATCGTTAGTACTATTTGTACCTCCGGCATTTTTAGCCCAAATACAATTCCCGTTATTATCAAATTTCGCTACAAATGAATCACAGTTCCCTGAACTTGTTAACACAATATTATCAAAAGTGGCGGAGCTATAAAAATTTCCGGTCAAATAACTGTTGCCATTTAAATCAGCAGCTACATCGGATGGAGAACCCCCCACAGCTTTAGCCCAAATACAATTTCCGGAATTATCATATTTAGCTATAAATGTATATAAATTATTATCATTAGTAATGGTTATTGAACCAAAAGTAACCGAATTTTCAAAAGTACCTGTTATAAAAAATTCTCCGCTATTGTTTACTGAAATCCCAAAACCGTATTCCGATTTAACACCTCCCACTTGTTTAGCCCATACTAGATTTCCGTTATTGTCATATTTTGCAATAAAAACATCCAATATCCCAATACTTGTCAGCGATATTGAACCAAAATCAATGGTTCCCCAAAAATCACCAATTATGTAACTGTTTCCGTTTGAATCAGCTGAAATGCCTCTACTGCCGCCTCCATCGGGGGTTGAAGCCGCTTTTGCCCATAAGCAATTGCCCGAAATGTCATACTTTGCAACAAACGCATTTGTTGATCCTGTACCGGTTATTGTAATGGCATCGAAGGTGGCAATACCTGAAAAGAAACCGGTTAATAAAATATTTCCTTCCGAATCAAAACAAATATCCACTCCTACATCACCATTAAATGATGAACTCCCGGCATTTTTAGCCCATAAAAAATTTCCGGATACATCGTATTTGGCAATAAAAATATCATTTGATCCATATCCGTGAATTATTGTATTTCCAAAATTAGCTTGTGAATAGAAATATCCGGTAATATAACTATTTCCGTTATTATCTGTTACAATTGAATTTCCACCTACAGATCCTGTTATTACATTTGCCCATTCAAATTCTTGGCATAAAGTTATTCGCTGAAACATAATTGTCAGTAGTATTGCAATAGTTAAAATCCTAAAGTTTTTCATTTTGGTTGATCTTCTAAATAAATTTATAAATATGCTTATTATTTAAGCAAAGAATAAACATCATAAAAGTTTTTCACTATTTAACACAAATTTTGCAAAACTCATTTCTGAATAATGAAATTTAACTAATTCGACTCTATTAAAATAAATAATTCCTCAAGCAAATATCAAGATTAAAATAATCCATTTAATAGATTATTTAATAATATTTGTATAAATAGGGGGAATAAGTAAATAAATTAAATTAATTTGAGGAGAATAAATATTTTTTTACAATTAATTATTATTGCAATGTTATTGTAGGTTAGAGCTTTTCTAAAATCTATTTTAACAGAATAAGTTTTTTTACTTGGGAATTATTATTTGCAGTCATTCTGTACAGATATACTCCGCTTGGTAATCCGCCACTGATGTTTTCCGAATTGAACTGGACTTGATAACTACCTTCATTTTTATAACCATTTACCAATGTACCAACAGTTTGGCCTAACATATTATAAACAATAATGGATACATTTCCGGCTTTATTGATATTATAATTAATTGTTGTTATCGGATTAAAAGGATTGGGATAATTTTGTGATAGTTCAAAATTACAATTATTAGTAATCTCAGAATTTACGCTTGATAATGAATCATCAAATTTATAAGCTCTGTAGCTTAAAATACCTTCTCCCATTTTCATTTCAAAAACTTTTTGTTTATCGTAAGTGACTTCTGTTATTATTGCCGAGTCACACGCTCCCCAGCAAATTACAGTATTATTGTTAGGAAGACGTTGAACATATCCCATGGCAGAACCAAAATAATCGGGATTATTTCTATACTCCCATACTTTTTTTACAATAAAAGTTTGTTCATTTATACTGTATTCAACTGCTCTTGAATATTGTGGATTTTTCATGTTACCGTTATCATATAAGGTAATATTACCATTAGCAAGTTTCCTTAACGCATGCTGATGTGAAAAGCCAAAAAAACCCAGATAAGTATCGTTTTCAAATGTGAACTGATTATTAACACATTCTTTTCCGCCCATTCTCCAAATAATATTGCCGGTAGTTCTATTAATTTTTGTTATTTCATCAAAATGACGTGTTGATAATAATATATTTCCATCGGTATCAATTTCTATTGCATTGCAATGTGCATAATCGATGTAAGGCATTGTCAAATCAATTCCAACCGAGTGAGTAATGTCAAAATGATCTTCAGTTTTCCAAATAAAAACTAAGTTTTTGTTTGCGTCAAATTCCTGAATTGAACAAAAAGTAACAACAGCATTTCGTTTTCCGCCTGCTATCATCTGGCTCATATCAATCACTTTAGCCTGCGTTCCAAATAACATGTAACCACCGTTAGGTAAAAACCGTAATTCGTGTTCGTCCGTTAACCATCCGCTGATAGCCCTAAAACTATCTACTATGGCAAAATTTTTATCCATTGCGTAAAAAGCTGCTTTCCCAACATCGTAATAGGTTAATAATCCGTTTTCATTAAGTTTAAAATCTGTATTTATAGGGGCATTAAGTTTTTTATAACCTTTAATAGTGCCATCATTTCCCATTTTAATTAAATAAGGAACATTTTCAGTACCAGTAGATAAAGGGAAATTACTAAAATAAAATGTACCGGGAGTTGGATTATTGTTTACTTTAATATGAATTTCCGGGAAATCAGAAGGAAGAGAATCGGCAGGAGTTGTTGTTTGACAAAACAAAATAGTTTGGAAAATAAGTAAAATTGCTAAAATTACTGCTTTTTTCATACTGTTCTCGTTAAAAAAATATTAATCAAAATTTGGATTTAAATATTATGAATCTACAAATATAAATATTCATTATTAAATGTTATGTGATTTAAATCAAATTATTTGGTATAATACATTTAAAATGAATAAGTGAGGGTGAGAATAATTGACTTGTGATTTAAATCACAAAATTTCCAATTTGGATAGAAAATTTTGCTTATTATTAAATTAAAATTTAGGGCATATAACAGATATGTTTAAATTGAGATAACCTTCTAATATCTGCAAATATTAATTTTCAGCTTCAATAAACGAAAGGCGAATATTCAATAAAATTTTGTACAACAGGTTAAATGTTTTAGGAATAATTAAAACAATAACATATCTTTTGTTATTGGTGTAAAATTGGTAACGGATTTAATTAAATTATCAGCTGTTAATCCGGGTACTCCATACGATTCAACTTTGACATCATAATCGGTTATTATTTTTTTTACCAGTAATTCAAAATCACCATCCCCAGAAAGTAAAAATATTTTATCACATCCTTTTGCATATTCAAGTATGTCAATAGTAATACCAACATCCCAATCTCCTTTTGTGGAGCCGTCACCCCTTTGTATATAAGGTTTTAGTTTAACCTCAAAGCCAAAACTTTCCAAAGTTTTTTGAAATTGTTTTTGTTTTACATCACCCTTATCAATTGCGTAAGCTATTGCTTTAACTAAATTATTGTTTTGCAAAACTTTTTGCATAAATGTTTTATAATTAAAAGTAGCATTATACTTTTCCTTGCAAGTATAATATATGTTTTGCACATCCACAAAAATCGAAATGTTTTCCAAAATATTCCTTAAAATAGAATAATTAAATTTTATTTATCAATCATCAAAGTATACTTAATCACTATCTAAATCAACTTATTTTTATAAATAGGGACAATAAATATATTGTTTTGAATTTTTGATTCTGGCAATTGTAAAACATTGTCCTTATCTTTGTAATACAATAATTAGTGAGTATTAAATAATGTTTTCAAAATTACGTGAACCTATGAATGGGTTTACACACTTTATAGGCGTTTTATTTGCAATAACCGCATTAAATCTTTTGCTTACACGTCAGGGAATGCCATTAACAGAAACACACAAAATAACATTTACAATTTACGGTGTTTCAATGTTTTTTTTGTTTTTGTTCAGTACTTTATATCATTGGCTGCCTTTAGAAGGAAAAAAGCTTGAGGTAATAAGAAAAATAGACCACATTATGATATTTGTATTTATAGCGGCATCGTATACGCCAATTTGTTCAATAATATTAAAGGGTACTCTTGGTTATTCTGTTATTGCTGTTGTATGGTTAACAACTTTGGCCGGTTTTTTTATGAAATTATTTTGGTTGAATGCACCCAGAAAATTATACACGGCAATTTATTTATTAATGGGGTGGGTTGTTATGATAGCAATTTATCCAATTTTCCAAGCAATAAGTATACAGGGGATTATTTGGTTTTGTATTGGCGGAGTATTTTATACGGTTGGTGCAATTATTTACGCGCTTAAAAAACCGGATCCAATTCCGGGTATATTAGGTTTTCACGAAATATTTCATGTATTTATTTTAGGCGGATGTTTTTCGCATTTTATGATGAATTATTTGTGCGTGTAGTGTAAAAATTTTAATTTTTAATCCATCGCGAAATTTCTTTCCACGATAATTCTTTACCGTACATAAGTATTGAAACTTCAAATATCTTTCCGGCTGCTTTTCGTAAATAATAAATTGATAACAATAATAAAACTATAGCAAGTATTGTTTGGTAAACCGGTACATCCGATAGTACTAAACGAACTGCTAAAATTGGCGGAGAAGTTAACGGGAATATTGATAATAATGTCATTATAAAAGAATCGGGATTCTTAAAAGCCATAAACGCTATTACAATAGGAATAAGGGGTACCATAATAAGCGAACCGCGTGCAGAAGTATTAGGATCGTTTATTGTGGCGGCAATAGCTGAAAAAAAAGTATTCCAAAATAAAAATCCCAGCATTGAAACCGTAAATAATGTTACAATTAAAACCGGATTAGTTATTGATAATGGAAAACTCCAACCGCTGCCAAAAAACAAGGAAATTGATACAAAAACAATTGAGCTTAATGCGTATGTTGCCATTAAGGTTATTGATAATAAAGATATTCCGATAATTTTACCATCTATCCAAGTTTGCGGCGAAATTGCGGAAACAATTACTTCAGTTATTCGCAGCTGCTTTTCACCTGTAATTGCTACAAATTGATACGCAAGACCTAAAAAGATTCCAACCAGCATTAACCCGATAAAAATACCGGCCATTATCTTGTCACCGGCAGAACTTGATGTTTTGGTAATATCAGTATAAATATAAGATATTATTGGCAGCTTAAAAATATCATTAATTTTTTCGGGGGGAATATTTGCTTCTTTAATTTTTAATTGTGTACGGGTTTTGGAAATTAAGCTTTCCAATTCATTAATCCAAACAGATTTTTTATTTACAAAAAGTTGGCAGCTATCAATTGAATTGATTACCAAAATTCCGTCTAATTTTTTCTGTTTAAGTAATTTCTTTTCAACTTCAATTGGAGTTTTTACTTTTTTTATTTTTAAATTTTCATTTTTATTAAATCTAAAATCAATATTTGAATTATTATAATAAACAATGTTTATTTTGGAATCGGTAAATTTGTTTACTAAAGTTTTTCCGCCAAAAAACACCAAACTTAAAACAGCAGATACCAATATTGTTATTAAGTGTTCTTTTATTTTGAACCAGCGTAAAAATTCCCATTTTGTTACTTCAAAAACTAATTTAGTATGTTCTTTATTAAACATTTATTCCTCTTGGGCTTTTTTTACAAGTTCAATAAATATATCGTGCAGCGAAATATTTTCGGATTTGATAGATGTAATTTCGAAATTTGAAGATAGTTTTGAAAGTAAACCGGACAGCGAGGATTGTTTTTTTATTATTATTTTTATTTCATTATTATTAATCAGCTCTATAGATTTAACAGAGTTATTATTTAATAAAAAGTCTATCTCAGGTTTAACAGTTGTTTTAATAAAAATTATTTCTTCGGCCGAAAAATCTTTTTTTATACTCTCCACAGTTCCATATGTTATAGTTTTGCCGTTGTTTAATAAAAGCACATTATCAGCAATTTTTTCAACTAAATGCATTTGATGTGCGCTTAATAAAATTGTTGTTCCATTTTGGGCCATTTCTTTAATAATAGAAATGAATATTTCCTGATTAATAGGGTCAAATCCCGAAAATGGTTCGTCTAAAATTGCAAATGAGGGATTATGTAATATTGATGAGATAAACTGAATTTTTTGCTGATTACCTTTTGACAAAGCACTTAATTTATCATTTCTTCTATCAAACAAATCCAATTTTTTTAACCAATTTTCAGCACTTTCTTTTGCGGTGGATTTGTGCATACCCCGGATAACACCAAGATAAATTAACGATTTAATTAGTGGTATATCCTGATATAATCCTCGTTCTTCGGGCAGATAACCAAGTCGGGATGATTTACAAATATCATTATTAGGAAAAAAATATTCTATACTTCCTGTATCCGGTTTAATAATATCCATCAACATTCTAACTGTAGTTGTTTTTCCTGCTCCGTTTGGACCTAACAATGCAAATATTTCACCTCTGCCAATTGAAAATGACAAATTATTTACAGCTGAAATATTTGCAAACTGTTTGGTTATTGAATTTACACTTAATAAAATATGGTTAATTGTCATAATAAATTGAATATTAAATTAAGAAATTTTATTATTTATATATTATTCAACATCTTTAAAACTTATTACTTTTCGTGTTGTAGTTATCTTTGCGTCAAAACCGTTTTTTACCATTGTAGCAAACTGCATAAAATCGGTTCTTTGGCCTTGAGCGTCTTGATTTAAATATGATGCCCATGTTGGAACATATTTAAGCGGAATATTCATTCCAACAGAGGAATAAATTCTATTGTTGGTAAAATGTCCAAATCCATTTGAATCGGTTGCATCCATTGGAATCCAGCCGTATTTAGGCAAATATATTTCACTCCATACATGATAACCAAATGTATTATCTTTTTGAATTACCAGACCTGATTGCTGGCGGGCAGGTACTCCTATTGAACGGCACAAAGTGACAAATAATGCAGAATATTGACCACAGTCTCCTTCAAGTTTATCAAAGGCTTCTAAAACTCCGCGGTTTTCCGGCGGATAAACATATTTCATGTTATTTTTTACCCAATAAAAGATCTTCTTAACATTATGAATAATACAATCACATTGTCCTGTAATTGTGTTTGCCATTTTTATTATTTTTGGTGTCTGCTCCAACGACGGTTCGGATTTTGTATAAAAATAAAACAATTCCTGCGGCACTGATGAATAATCGTTAAAGGTTAATGTAGTATCAAATTTGGGTATATAATCGTAAGTATAATAACTGAAATGTCTTTTAATAGTTATTTTTGTTGTATCATTTAATCTGTTAGATAGATCCCAAAAACATATTTGATTATTGTTTTCAAATTCGATAAATGTTTCGGTGGGTAAAGTACCGCTTATTTTGTTATTAATAATTCTCTGGTTGTCTCTATCAATAATATCAGCACACCATATTAAAAACTGTGGTGATTGATTTTCGGGAATCCCATTTAAGCTATTCCATTTTTTTAAAGAATCCGTATTAAATGGTTTAATGTTTTCAATTTCAATAATAAATTCTGCTTCAACCAGTTTTGGATTAGTAAATCCATTTTCAACTGTTGGCTTAAGTAAATTGTTTGTGCCCGAACAGTTAAAAGATAATAAGCTAAATAATAATATAGCTATATTTTTCTTAAATAGAATTATTTCATAAAGTTTTATTTTCAAAGTTTCTCCATAGAATATGAAATTAGTTAACTTGTTGTTTTCATCTAGATGTTAAAATCTTTATTATTTTCAATACTTAAAATTATTTCCAATAATTCTTTATCGATTTCATCTTTGTTTATTTCATAACATAAAGAATTATAACTTATTGATGTGTTAAAATTTTTTTGTGACCATTCTGATAATTGTGAGATGACCTCCTTGCCGGACAATAATGATAAAATATTTCCCTCATCTTTTTTTGTTTTATCGATTATTTCCCTTGCTTCTTCGTTTGCGGTTTTTACAACTAGTCCTTTGTTATTTCTTTGCAGTTCTGTTGCTATAAGATCAATGGCATTTACTTTAAGTTTGTTGCATATTTTCTTTATTTCTTTTTCGATATCTGCGATTGTAGGGGTTTTTGTAATTTTAGTATTTTTTTTTATCACTCTTAATATTAATGATGGGATAATAAAAAAATTTTCAATCTCTTTCTTTTGCCAGATATGAAGTCTGATATCATTTTTCTTTGCTTCTGTCATCCTTTTTTCAATTTCCTTTTTTTGATGATAATCAGAATCAAGAATACAAAATATATTAATTTTTTCATTAAACGAATTAACCAAGATCATTGAGGTCCCAACCACATTATTCCATCCACCCCAACCACCAATTGAAATATTTGGAATTGAATCAAATGGGAATGTAGAATTTGGGAATAATTTATCCTGAATAATTTTTAGGTACTTTAAGTCTTTTCCTTCAACCATAAGAAATTTTTTACTTCTCCATAATCTAGTCATGCTAATGTTATGAAAACTACCAAAACTATTTAATATTCTTTGTATTGCCGGAATATCAGTAGCGAAATGAGATTGATTTTGTCCTTTGTCAACAATTAAAATATTTTTTGCGTCAACTTCAGACATAATTTCTATCGAATGGGTTGTTAGGATTACCTGAGGGTATTTGTTTTTAATTAGTCTGATTAATTTTTTTTGTAAATCAGCGTGCATATAAATATCAGGCTCATCCATTATCACAATTTGAGCGTCCTTTATCATAGTGATGAACCAAATTATTTGCAACCACATTTGTAATCCATGGCCCATCGAGGAGACTTCAGCAGCAAAATTATCATTTCTTATTTCTAAAAATAGTAGTTTTTTATTATTTTCGGATTCTATTTTTTCCAAATCGTTAATCTTTACTTTAGGCCAAGTAGATGTAACTATTTCTTGAAATTTGGACATTAAATCGTTATTAAGATAAATATGATTTCTAAAATGATAAGAAGATAAAGTTGAACCAATTGTTGCTTTTACATAATCTTGTTCTAAGATATACTCTTCTTTAATTAATGGTCCAATTTGTGGGAGAATATTAATTTGTGGTAAATGAATTAATGCAGCTTCTCTTTTTGATGAAATAATTTTATTATTGCTTTTAATGACAGCATGAATGTTCCCAGTATTATTGAGATATATTATAATTCTTAAATCGTTATCAAAATTCGCCTCAATAATGGCCGGACTATCAGAGTCATTAAGATAATTAATAGTATCAAAATTTATATCAACATTTTTAAAAGCAGGTTTTACTCCGTATTCTGAATCAGCAATTATTAAATCTTCAGGTGTTTTTCTATAATTCAAATTTTTATATTTGTTTGTCACTAACGAAATTATTCGTAAAGCTTCAACTACTGTTGATTTCCCAGCATTATTAATTCCAACAATAATATTTAAGTCCTTAAATTCAATGAAATGTTTTTTGAATCCCTTAAAATTAGTAAATAAAATTGACTTGATCATAATTATACCGATTAATTAAAGATAGTATATTTTATTATTTAATGATCCCACAAAATGATTTTTAAAAATAAAAAGCTGTTTATAAAAATTTATAAATAAATCTCATAAACAGCTTTTATATAAAATTACAATTAGTCGTAATTTAAAGTACTTCCGCCAATAAATTCGCGTAATACCGAATCACCCGGAACAGGGGAGTTATCAGCAACCGGAACAATTTCCTGAAGCATTTTTCTAACTCGTTTTGCTCGTACATAAGCATCTTCACGTAATGGGTCGTTTTCATATTTCTTTTCCCATTCTTCAAAATGACTTAACATTAAAGCACTATATAATGGAACTTCGTACGACATTGAAGTATTAATTATATAATCGGCAGAAGTTGCATAAGGTAATATATTTCTTTTTTCCGATGAACGGACATAATGCCAATGTAATAATGTTTGTTCAGGATTATAAGCACGATGTACGGAATCGCGCAACATACGGCGTATTAATCGTAAATCAGTCCAGCGTAAATAACCGCCATCGTTGTTTTTCATTTGTAACAATGGTTCTAAGAATAGTTTAAATTTTTGTGCAGAAGGAATTTCTTTACTGAAAGCAGGGTACAAACCATGTAAACTATCAATTAATAAAACCTCATTATCGTGTATTTGAATTGGAGTTCTATCCAAATAACGTTTGCCTATTTTAAAATCGTAATAAGGAATTTTTACTTCCTCACCGGCCGATAAACGTTTTAAATGGTCATTTATAAGTTCAAGGTCAAGGGCTTGCGGTGTTTCAAAATCGTGATCGCCAAATTCATCAACAGGGTGCATTTCCAAATCGAAAAAATAATGATCAACAATTAAAGGAACAAAACGCATTCCCATTTTTTTTAATCTTTGTTCAAGTTTATATGTGGTTGTGGTTTTTCCCGATGAAGATGGGCCGCTTACCATAACCATTTTAAGTTCATTACTTCGTGCTTTAATCATTTCGGCGGCTGTATCAAGCTGGTTTTCGTAAAACGATTCTGCTTCGTGAACTATTTGTGGGAAATCACCTTTTTTAATTCTTTCGTTTATTGATTCAACGGTGTGAAGATTATGTGAAACAGCCCAATCAAGTGAACGCCATACTTTTGGCCATGGGATATTTTCCAACGGTTTTGCAAAATGCAATGAATCGTTTCTTCTTTTTTTATTTGCTTCGTCTCTATATATAATGAATTCTTTGGCTACTTTTGCATGGCCGTTTTCAATTAATACTTTTTCAATTACGTCCTGTATTTCCTCTATAGAAAGTTTATAATCAGCTTCGTATTGTTCTTCAAGCATTGCGATAACTTTTTTGCCAAGTTCTTCGGCTTTTTCTTTATCGCGTCCGCCTACCGAAACTGCTGCTCTATAAATAACATTTGTTATTCTTTCGGGGTTAAATGGTACTATTGCACCGCTCCTTTTTATTACAGAACTAAATTTGCTCATATATTTTTTCCTTAAATTTATTTATTTATGCAAGTTACAAAATTTTTTATTAAAATTAATAATTTTTAATAAAAAATAAAAGGGGAAAAAGAGGGGAAATTGAATTGCAATAAATAAATGTTCCATTTTATGTAGAAAGTTATGGGAGTTAAAAAATGATTATTAATCCATCAAACACCTTACGTTAATGCCATCAATTCTAAAATCGGTGCTAACACCTAACGTGGGTCTTAATGCATACGGCGCTACATATAAAACAAGCATATTTGCGTAAATTTCAACACCATCCGCATAAGGGGTTGAACTCCAAATATAACCAGCAACACCTTTATGTAAAAATACTTTTGTTGAATGTCGTATACCTGAAGTTTTACCTGAAAATCCACTGGAATTAGTAGCTCCGGGAATTTGTGTAGTGTCAAACGCTTGTACTAAGGATATGGGCAATAAAGTCAATGCGAGAAATTCTTCTTTGGAAGGAATATGCCAGCCTGTGGGACAAATTCCCTGAACGGGTTCATTAAACATTGGGTTTGGGGATGTATTATTTGTTGCTCCGTTTTTATATTGAACAGCTTCAGCCCATTCATATAATCCACCGTATTTTGTGCAGTTGGCTTCATTATTATCGTAACAATATTTTTCAACAACACCGTTATTTTGTTGTTCATTTGTTCCGTTAATCATTGTTCCTAAGTTTATATTCTCTTTTAACCAACATCGTTCATCTATTAATACAGTATGGTAAGTTTTCCCGCCATATTCTATAGAATCAATACCTGGACACGGACTGCCTCCAACGTTTTTATCATCGGCAATAATCTTTAATTTTAATGTAAAATTGCTAAAATATGTATTCGGGTGTTCGGATACAAAATTCCAGATAATATGTTTGTTTGAACCAATAGAAACATTATCACCAATATCGCCTGATACTTTTAAACATGCTTCAGGATAAAAATACAACCAGGTGTAGGTTTGACCACTGTCACGCGATGCGTACATAGTTATACTAACGGAATTTTGTTCGGCATCATAAACATCGTAAAAAATGTCAACTGTTCCATCTGAATTTATCTCATTAAATCTAACATTAGAAACAACCGGATTTGTATTTTGGGCACTTAATTGTACAAAAGTAAATAAAAGTAATATATTTAATAAGCGTTTCATAAGTCTCTCACCCTATTTTAAAAGCATCATTTTTTTTGTATCGCTAAAACTGCCGGCTTCAATTTTGTAAAAATAAATTCCATTGCTTAAATTATCGGCAGAAAAGTTTATACTGTAATTACCTGCCTCTTGGTTTTGATTAACTAACGTGGTGACTAATTTCCCTAATACATCATAAACAGTTACCGTTACTTTAGAAGGATTTGGAATTGAATATGATATTGTAGTTGAGGGATTAAAAGGATTAGGGTAATTTTGATGTAAATAATATTTGTCCAAACATACAGATTCAACTTCAATAATATTGGAATATTTAAAGGTTCCGTTAAAGTCTATTTGTTTTAATCTGTAAAGGGATTTTTGATTAAATGGTTTTGTATCGTTAAAAGTGTAATTTTTAATTGTTGTACTTGTTCCTTCACCCTTTGTAAAACCAATTTTAATCCAGCTTGCAGTTGAATAATCTTGAGTATAAATTGCTTTTTCAATTTCAAAACCGCTGTTATTAATTTCGGTTGCAGTAGTCCAACTTAACATAACCGAATTGTTTGTAACGAAAGCCGAAAAAGAAGTGAGTTCTACAGGAAGTGATCCTGCCGGTGAATATCCAACCCCAATACCGGCTAATAATTGGCAGTAAAACATAATTGAAAATAATAAAAATGCTCTTTTCATAACTCCTCCATTGTATATAAATAATATTTAAAATAATACCATTAAAAAAATTCTTTTATAATGGTTAAAATATAATCTCAATTATCTAATTGTGCATAAAATAAATAATTCCCATCGGAAAAACAATAAAATTATTCTGTTGCACGCCCAAAATCAAAAAAAAACACAAAAAAAGTATTAATAAGCAGGTTAACTTATAGAATAAGTGTAAAAAACTAAAATATTTAAATAACTTAATTTTTGGTATTATATCCCTTTAAAAAATTTAAGTAATATTAATATCAACATAGCAATTAGATAGATACGTAAAAAATAAAGTGCAAATTTTACCATTTTTGTCATTTTAACTTTTGCCATAATTTCACCTACTCAGTCATTACATCATTTTGATCGACTACGCCAATTAATCTGTTCTTAAAATCTACAACAGGAAGCATTTTGTAATCGTATTTTTCAAACATATCCTCCAGTTCTTCCTTAAGCTCTTCTTCTTCAACACTTACAACAGGTGAAATCATAATTTCTTCAAGTTTTACCTCATCGTTGGTTATTACCAATTCTCTAACATCAACAACTCCAACTAAAGTATTTTCACCTTCTTCGGTTGTATAAAAATAAGAAAGGGCAGTTTTATCATAATCCGTACCTTTTAATTTTTTTAATACCTCGCCGACGGTTTGATCCTTTTTGAATGAGATAAATTGTGTGGTCATTAAAGCACGTGCGGTTTCTTCACTTTCGGAAAGAATTTGTTTGATTTTTTCGGCTGTATCTTTAGGAAGTAATTTCATTAAATCAATTACATCACTATTTGGTAATACAGCAAATAAATTTGTTAATTGAGGAACCGACATTTCGTTCATAATTTTTTGAGCACGTTCTTTTCTTAAATTAGTTATAAGCTGTCTTTGAGCTCTGGGTTCGGCTTCCATAAGGGTTTCGGCGGCTTTTTCGGAATCCAATTCCTGAAATACAGCCTGTTGTTCGGCACCTGAAAGCTCTTCTAATACATCTGCTAAATCCTCGCTTGGCAGGTCAGTCATTTGAGCCTTTGTGACCGATAATGTAACCATATCTTTGCTTCCTGTATCTTCTAACGATAAAGGCTGCACATATTTCCATGTAATAAACTGATCTTTAACCCATTTGATGTTTTTTAAGCCTAATTTACGCAAAAAACCGTTAAAGGAAATATCAACGTGAACAATTAATAATTTATCTTTAGTTTCCAATAAATGCACATCGTTAACAAGTTCTATTCTTCTTCCATCAATATCAAGTACTGTTCTTCCCATCAGATGTTCATTTATTAAAATCCATCCTTTTTGATCGACAAATGTTGGATACAGCGTGTTATTTTCACGCGGAGCTACAAATACAGCGTCTTCTTCAATTTTAAGAACTTTATCCCATGGAATAAATTGGTTTGGATTTCCCCATCTTGGTCCTACAAATATACCTACCGCTTCAGGAAATGTTTCGTTTAACGAAAACACCAAATCGGTAACCTTGCCAATTTTATTTCTTATTTTTCCGGCACAAACCGGTAATTTTAAAATTTGAGTAAAATACAAAAAACGAAATTCTTTTGTACCTGAAGGCAGATCGAGTAATTTAATAGTATTATTATTTAATTCAGCCATTTCATGCACTCCTATACTATACAAATATATTAGGGAATAATAATGTTAAAGCATAAGCAAACGACATTATTACAACAAAAATAGTTATTGACCAGTTAATTATGTTTTGGTGCCTTGTGTTTTTATGCTCGCCCATTAGATTTTCATCATTTAACAGCAGTATTAAAAACATCAACGCGGCAGGAAGTAAAGTAACAGCAACTACCTGAACAAACATTGTTATTTCAATTAAAGGGGCTTTTGGTATTAATACTACAGAACCGGCAGTAGTTAATATTGCAAGATAAACCACATAAAACCATGGCGAATCTTTTACACTTTTGTTTAACGAGTGAGCCCAGCCAAATACTTCACCTACAGCCCACGATGTTGAAAGCGAAATGCAAAGGGCTCCTAAAAAACCGGCGTCAAATAAACCTATTGCAAATAATCTGCTTGCCCATTGTCCTTCTCCGGCAGGTAATATTGGAGCAAATGCCTGTGCTGTTTGTTTTGCATCTTCTACTGTAATTGGGGGATTATGGTAATAAAATGCGGCAGCCGTAGCAATAATAATAAATATTGCAATTACTCCCGTCATTGTGCTTCCAATAAAGGTATCCAGTTTTCCGTATTTAATATCACGGATATCCATACCTTTATCAACAACGGCACTTTGTTGGAAAAATATCTGCCAAGGGGTTATTGTAGTTCCTATATTAGCCATTATTAAAAATAATAGCTGCGCTGTTATGCCTCCTTCAAAGTGGGGAGAAACAAATCCTTTAAAAACTTCACCCCATCCCGGTGATGTTGGCATATCCATTGCCCATAATGCAGCCGGAATATAAACAAGATTAAAAGCGCAAAATAGAAGTGTTATTTTTTCAAATGTCCAATATTTGCCCGTCATAACAACAGCCATTAAAATCATGGTTACGCCAATAAAGGTAATAATACGGGGAATACCAAAAATGGACATGGCTTCCACCATGCCTATATATTCCGTAACAAGCGTAAGCCAGTTTACAACCGCTAAATCAAAAATAGAAAACCAACCCCAAAATTTGCCGAATCCGTCAAAAATTGCCTCGGCATGTCCTCGTTTTGTAACTGCACCTAACCTTACAGTCATCTCTTGAACATAATACGCCATTGGGATTAGAATAAAGAAAATCCATAAAAAATTAAAACCATATTGGGATCCGGTTACGGAATATGTTGAAATACCACCGGCGTCGTTATCGGCAACCATGGTAATTATTCCGGGACCAAGAACCGCTAACAATAATAGAGTCCTTCTGCGGAATCTACTTAAATAGTGCAAGGTTTTACTAATCCAGAACATTAGGCTCCTGGTTTAAGTAGAAAGGAAATTGAATTAAATTTGAGTCGGTAATATAATTCTTTAGAAATTTTAATCAAATCTAAAAATTGCTTTATAAACGAATTAAACTATTTTTATGGAATGTTTTGGTTTATTGCCGAAGGTTGATTATTTATTTAACTCCGTATAAAGTTTATAAATTTCTGGATTAACTTCCGGTTCAATTTTCATCAAAGATTTTCGTGTTGTATTATCTTTAATCCAGCGGTAATACCACGAAACACCCCATTTATAATAATAATAATCTTTTTGTTTATAAACTTCATCTTTTAACGTTTCATCAAGACTTATAAACGAATAACCTTTACTTTTTAACATATTTATTAATACGCCAAAATAATCGGCGTGTAATTTATTACCATGGCATAAAAATATTTGATTTATATTTCTCCCATATTCTTTTTGCGAAAAAGATTCGAAATAATTAAATAAATTATTTGTAAATGAAATGTATTCCTGTGCAATTAATTTTGCTTTATTTGTTTCATTATTATTTAGATAAAAAGTGTATAATGCGTTAAATAGATAATCCGAACTTTCAATTGTAAACGGAGTGGAAATGTAGTTGTTTTTTGTAAGAAATGAATCAATTAGTGTTTTCGAGATACTATCCTTACAGGTACAATTATAGGGGAACCGGAAATATTTTAACTCTTTATTTGTACCCTCCATAAGTTTTTTAGTTATTACTTCGTTCTTTATAATTGAATTTTCAAATTCATTTTGTTTAACTTCCGCAAAATTTAAATGGTTATAGGTATGATTGCCTATTGTTATAAGCGGATTAATTATCCAGCTATTATAAATATTTAATCTTCTATCGGTTTCATTTTTATAAATAATACTGTTTTCGTTTACAAATATTGTAACAGGAATTTTATTATAATTTATTGAAGCCATCAGCTGATTATTAAATTTTTCCAAACTATCTATATTTGTTGTGTTCGAATTAAATGCGTTAAAAGGGAAGTCATCCATTGTAATAGTTACATATTTATTTTGGGCAGAGATGGATGATAAGGTTAATAAAACCATTAATAAAAGTATTTTTTTCATGTAAGCCTATTGTTATTTAATTATCAATAACACTAAAATAATGGAAATTGAACAAGGTGCAAATTATTTTATGTTTACATATATGGTTTTGAGGGTGTGATTTTTGGAAAAAAAAAGGCTAAAACTACTTTTTATTGTAGTTTTAGCCTTAAAATTCAAATTATTATTTTACTAAAATCATTTTTTTTGTTTCAGTAAATTTACCGGCATTTAATCTGTAAAAATAGATTCCGCTTGCAAATTTATTTGCTTTCCATATTTTTGAATATTTACCGGCAGTCATTTCTTGATTTACAATTGTTTCAACACTTCTACCCAAGATATCGTAAATTGTTAAACTAACCAACGAGTTAAAAGGGACACTAAAAGAAATGGTTGTTGACGGATTAAATGGATTTGGATAATTTTGTTCCAAAGAATAATTTTTTGGTAAAGTTTTATCTTCTTCCGGTGTTACTTCAACTGTCTCTTTATAATATTTTCCGCCATAATAACCCATATCTATTCTTGTTGTTCCAAGTCCGGAAGTACAATCCAAGTGCGTGTCAAAAAAGAAAGGACTTGGATATCCAGCATCAACGGCAATCGAATTAAGAGGGCTACCGCAAGTAACATGTTTTAAGTGAAAATCATTATTCTCCAAACTTTTAAATTCGGGGTTGAAATCCATACATCCTTCACCAAAATATGGCTCTAAGCTGCCTCCGTTCAAAATGGAGTAAGTAGCTGTCATTAGCCCGTCATTAATATAAATATCAACCGGAGAATTATGATAAAGAATACTGTTTATCAGTCTTGGATTTGAATTATACATCAAACTGAAAGTAGCACCGCTATTATCGCTGCTAATATTATTATAAGATGTAAGATTATGAATATACGGGGAAGAATTATACAAAAAAGCAAAAGCTGCCGAATGTAACGATTTATTTTCGTAAGCTAAAACATTGGTTATTTGTGGTGATGAATATGACAAGAACATAGCACCGCCATTGTTGGCAAAGTTATCATAAAATTCAAGTCTATGCAATGTTTCATTAAAACTAACTAAATACATTGCTCCACCGGCACCGGTAGCTATGTTGGATTCAAAACGATTGTATTTTATTTTTGGTGATGATTTACTAACGTAAATTGCTCCGCCAAGGTAAGCACTACAACGACTGAACAGACATTCTTCAATAGTAATGTTGGAAGAGGCAACAATGGATATTGCACCCCCTTTGTTAAGCCCGTTAGCACTATTTATAACATTTCCAAATTCGAATTTACAATAATTAAATACTGATTCGGTAACGTTAGTTGAATCCAAATTCACAAATTTTATACCGCCCCAACCAAGCCATTCATCTGATGTAAAAGTAATTGTGTCGGTTTGTGTACCAACTGCATTTAATACACCAAATACTTCAAATTTATAGTTGTTAGAGAAATAAACTTTGGTTCCGGGTAATATTGTAAGAGTATCTCCTTGAGGAATAAAAATATCTCCCTCAATTGTAATTTGGCCACAATCCCATGTTCCTTTAACTTCGCCAACGTAATAACAAGCAGGCATAATATTATTATTCCATCTATTACCTGCACCAGCGTAAGCACCCATATCGCTTCTTGCCGCACCCAATCCTGCTTCACAATCCAAAACAAGGTCGCTAATTAAAGGATTACCTGTATCAATAGCAGGGGAGTTAACAAAACCACCGCAAGCAATATTTTGCAAATGATAATTATCCGTTACGCTGTTGATAAAAACAGGGTCATAATTATTTAAGTTTGTTGTTGAAGTATCAATTCCGGAATAAAATCCTTGAATTAAAGAGTATTTATAAATGGAATTATCACCTTGTACTTGCACGTCATAGTTTTGACCGTTGTTGTAGATTATGGTGTTCATTACGTTTGCAATACCTGTTCCCCAAGCATTTGCAATTGCGGCAAAATCTTTGGATGTGTTATTTGTAAATGTGGAGTTGGTTATGTCGGCATGACAATTCATTCCCAATGTTAAGCCGGCTCCTGTTCCATAAGTATTTCTGGTTTCGTTTTTGTAAAATAAACAATTTTCAAAAGTACCGTAATTGTGAATTTGTCCGGTTCCCAAACTTTCAAAGTTTATTCCTCCACCGGTAAAATCGGAACTGTTGTATGCAATCTCAACATTTTTTAAAACCGGGTTGGTGCCTTTAAAGTCAATGCCTCCTCCGGCACTTGTTGTATAGTTGTGAAATATCTTAACTTTTTCAAGTATGGCTTCGGGAGCCGAGACAATTCTTAATCCGCCTCCGGATGTATTGGTGTTATAATTATACGAGAATTCACTTTCCTTAATAAATACGGATGTAGCGTTTGAACTAAGACCTAAAGCATTGCTATCGACTTTGGATGTATTCATGTATAGAGTTGAATTTTCAACAGAGATACCGGCGTTGCTTTTTGAAAAGCGAGAACCTTTTATTTCCAATTGACTGTTTTTAACTGTTACACCATTGCCAACTATATTGGAAAACAAAGAACCGTTTATCTTAATATTCGATTGGTCAATATAAATTCCAGCTCCCTTGCAGCTGTCAACTACAACATTATTTATTGTAATATTGGATTTGTATGCAAGAATACCTCCTCCAAGTAAACCGGCTAACTCATCTATCCAAGTCTCAAAGCCATATTTTAAATTGCAGTGTTTTAATATCGAAGGAGCTTGATTGTTGGTGTTTGTGTTTAAGAAACTAATTCCACTCCAATAACCTTCGTAAAAAGGGTAATTACTTGAGTAACCCAAAGAATCCGAAAAGAAATAAATTTTGTCTTCTTCAAGACCTTCGGCTAATAGTGTTCCAAAAACTTCAAACTTATGTTTTCCGTTAAAATATACATGGGTTCCCGGCATAATTTGCAAAGTGGAATCTTGTGGTACGTAAATATTCCCTAAAATATTTATGGTATCCAAATCCCAAACTCCGGAAACGGCACCGCTTAAACCGTTTTCACGTACTGTAATCATATTTTCTATGATAAGAGTATCAGAAAACTGAAAACTTTTAACAACAAGTTTTACCGATTTAAGTCCTGGAACAGTATAAACAAATGTTGGGTTTCTTTCGTAAGAATCATAAATGCCGTCATTGGTAAAATCCCATTCAAATTCTAATGGATCGTTTAATGATAAATCTTGAAAGGTTACAGTTAAAGGAGCTTGACCATGAACAACATCTGCTTTAAAATTTGCTATTGGTGTATCGCGCCAAGAATTAAGCTGACCGCCATAAGCCCCCATATCGTTTCTTTTAGTTCCCAGACCTGCAAAATATCCGCGTGCATAATCATCAAAGATTGATTCGGGACTTCCTTTATCTATAGAAGGAGATTGACCTGTAAGATGATAATCACTGTTTGTATGACTTCTAAAATCAGGTGCATTGTGATTAACACCGCTTCCAAAGTTGAAATTATCCCATGGATATTGAATGGTAGAATATGCGGCAAAAGCGGCGTTAAAATCATCCGGTATATATATTCCGCCTTCGTTATGCCAAATTAAACTGTTTATAATATTTAACTTAATAAAATCTCCGGATTCGCCTTGAACAGAAATTAATCTTTCTCCCTTGTTATCAGCTATAACACAATTTACAAAGTTTAATCGTTTATCAGCTTCCATAAAAATAGGGAAGACGAAATCCCCTGAACTTCCTTTATCATTATGATCGATAATACAATTCTCAAAATAAATATTTTTATAACTTTTAAAAGCACTTCCATGAAAATTTGACATGTTTTTTGAAATGGTAATGTTTCTTAATGGCAAATCGGGATTGATATTAATATCGCAAAAAATACCGCCACCTGAAAATCCGGCACTATTTTCTGTTATGTTAACAAGTGAAATATCAATAATTTCGCTAGCCAGAAGAGAACGATCCAACCCTAAACCAGCTCCGGCATCTGCTTTATTTCCCTTTATCTCCAAATATCGGAGTAAGTTACCATTGTTTCCTTTAAAGTATAACCCACCTCCCATATTATCGGCAAAATTATTTGTAAAATCGGAATTCCTCAAATTAATTCCCGAATTGAGAACAAACATAGCCCCGCCGTTTCCTTCAATAGCATAATTTTCTGTAAAAGAGCACTCCTTAATATGTAAGTACGAATTTTCAATATAAATTGCACCGCCACCGTAAGGAAGGTTTGCATACGAATAATTTTTGTAGAAAACGGAGTTGTTAATATCCAATTTGTTGGAATTTAGAATAAAAATTGCTCCTCCCGATTTTTCCTCATCGGTGCCCGTATTATTTTTGCCATAAGAAAATTTTGCATAACTAATTTTTGAAGAATCTAAAAAATTATCATTTATATTCAAAAACCTTATTCCACGCCATCCTAAATTAGTGTCGGCAGCTGTAAAATTTATGGAATCCGTAGCAGTTCCTTCTGCCAATAATCTACCATGTACGGAAAGTTTATAATTCCCTTGGAACAATACAGTAACACCGGGTTCAATTCTAAGTTGAGCAACAGTATCGATACGAATATCCCCCTTAATAATATAAGGCGAGCCTTGTAAAGTCCATAAGCCGGAAACTTTACCCCCGTTAATATTTGTCTGTCCGTAAAATGCGGTCGTTAAACCTAAAATAAAAAATAGAAGAAGTTTTTTCATAATACCCTGGTTTTTTGTTGTTTGCAAATATAGAGATATAATTGTCGTTAAACAAAGTGAAATTTTGTTATTTGATTTAGCGCACAAATGGGTGTCTATGCAAACAAATCATTTTGATTTTTAAAATATGTATTTTGTTACAAATTAATAATAAAATTATAAAATTATTTTCGAGTCAACCTTTTTCAGGACGATACAATATAATTTTCTGTTTATATATGGCCTAATCTTATACCAATAAGTTACAAATTATTCCAATTCTTATTTCCCAATATCGTATTTGGGGTTAATTAGTCTCCTTTTTTAAGCAGATTATTTTAAGATCTTATATCTTTTGTAAAAATAATTACCTTATTGTTTTCTGTTTCTGTCTCGCCATATATAATAAAATGGTTTTGTTTAACAAGCTCAAGCAAATTTAGCGAATTAATATTCCAATGATTATAATTATTAAATACAAAAGGTTTAATAAATTTTAAAATATTATCAATTAATGATTTAGAATTATTTGATATAACTTTATTTTTATTTTGTTTGTTTTTAATTATTAGACATAAAAAGCCGTCATTATTAAGCACTCTTTTAATTTCACCAATACAAAATGAAAGGTTAGGCACTCCGTGTAATATATGGGCTGCTATAACAATGTTAAATTTATTATTAGAAAACGGAAGGGGATAATTGAGATTTGCAACTAAAAATTGAATATTATTAAACCCCAATTTTGCAGCTTTTTTTTTAGCTTTGTTTATCATGGATGGGGAATAATCAATTCCGGTAATATCAAAATTTTTATTTGCAAACGAAATAGAGTAGTTGCCTGTTGCGCAGCCAATATCTAATAATTTTGGAGATGTTGTTAGATTTTTAGAACTGATAAAATTTACAATATTTTCAATTTCTTTTGCATAGTTGGTTGTAACAAGGTAATTATCCCATGTTCGGCTATGTAAATTCCAATAAAACTTTTGCAAAAAATAGAAAAATATATTATTGCTGTATTTCATAAAATTATTCGTTTGTTCTAAATTGTTTTGTATTGCCAAAAATAAATTAATAAATAAACGTTATTTACCGCAAATTAATATAAAACTGTGTTAAAACTGAGGAGAAATAAATAAAAACTACTGTTCTTATGCAACAAATAATATCACCCATTCAGGGTTCTACTGCTATTTTTCTGCTTTTGCTACAATCATGTTTTCCCTACAATCATATCATCCCCTAGGGATTATTTAAAGCTATACAACATATTATAATAAAATTAGTTACAGCGTATGTGCACACTCGGAAGCACTTTATCGAAGTGCAATGTTTGTAAGAACATGCAACACTACCAACTACCAGCACGACAGAGCCGTGCTGTCTTTGAACCTATTATTCCCCAATTTCAACACAGTCTGTAATATATATGAGGTTATGAACTTTGCATAGTAGATATAAAATTATACTTTACAAAACAAAATTAATAAAAATTACTCAAATTTTATTAAAAATATGTTATAAATAAAAAAGCCGTCTATTAAAAACGGCCTTGTTATTTGAAACTATTTTACCAAAATCATCTTACGCGTTTCAACAAAACTCCCGGCTTTTAAACTATAAAAATAAATTCCGCTGCTTAAACCGGAGGCATTAAATGTTTTAGTGTAATTATCGGCAGCTAATTCCTGGTTAACCAAAGTGGCAATTTCTTTACCCAAAACATCATAAACTTTTAGGGTAACAAATTCCTGTTTCGGAATACTAAAACTAATAGTAGTTGAAGGGTTAAACGGGTTAGGGTAGTTTTGACAAAGAGAATATTGAATAGGTAAATTTTCTTCATTTTTAACATTAACAATATCAGTAACCTTAATGAATCCATTTTCAGGATAATAAGAAGTATGAGGTTTTAACGCTTTATCTGTAGCAGATATTCTATAATAAAGGTAATATCCGTTTTGGAGTAAATTGGTATTTTTAGTAAAAGATGTATTAAATAAGTTTAATGGTGTCGAAACTGAAAAAGTATTGTTTTCGCCAAAAACTGTATCAACACCATTAGTGTAAAAATAACTCAAATTTACAGACTCAATAAATGAAAAATCTGTTGTAGAAGGTATTCCAATAAATGAAAATTTATGATTGACTAAGGCGTTAAAATTTATTTTATTATCGGAACTGGTATAAAAAATATCCGGTTCTTGAATAATCGGGGAGCTTTCATCTTGAATTGATGCGGCTAATGTAGTATCTGCTGAATAAAAACCAATTAATGTCTTTTCAATTTTATGATATTCACTTGTATCTACATTTTTTGCCATACCTATTTTATTAATAAAACTAGATCTTTCACGCCAATGTTGTGCTCCAATAATGCCAAATGTTGAATAATGAAAACCTTTTGTTGAATAAAGGGAATCGAAAACTGAAACTTGCTCGGAAAAAATATAACATGTGTTCCAAAACCCTGCAAAACTTTGACCGGGATTTAAAGTGAAATCACAAAAGGTTACCACATAAGAATTACCCGGGTAAGCTTGGTAAATTATTTTTGAAGTATCATTCTGTAATAACCAAGTATCTCCCCAATTAAAATAATGCTTACTATTAAATAATGAATCGTGCTTAACCTCTACTGTGTACAGCTCATATTTTTTTGTGGGATTAGCTGTGTTTATATTAGATGTAGTACTCTCTAAATATAACCATTTATTACCAAGTGCCAATGGTAAGTAACATGTGTCTTGCAGTTGGGCAAATAAATTAAAACTTGAAATAACTAATAAAAAAATAGGAAAAATGATCCTCGAACTCTTCATAAAATCCTCACTTTGTGGTTATTTAAAATTACAAAAATTACAAATTATGCGCAATAAATAAATATAAATATATAACAATTAAAATAGAATTAAATTAAAAATAAGTTCCTTAAGTCTCCAAATACTTCCCAAGTATAATGGGAGTATTTAGGGTATTAAAAGTGTATCCAAATTGTCAAAATAAAGGTTTAAGCCTTTTATTATTATAGCTATAACTAAAAAAATATTTATTGATTTTTAATTATTTTGCCAAAATCATTTTGCGTGTTTCATTAAAGTTACCGGCTTTTAAGCTGTAAAAATAAATTCCACTGCTTAAACCGGAGGCATTAAATGTTTTAATGTAATTGTTGGGCGATAATTCCTCGTTTACCAATGTAGCTACTTCTTTACCCAAAATATCGTAAATTTTTAATGTAACAAATTCCTGTTTAGGAATACTAAAATTAATGGTTGTGCTTGGGTTAAACGGGTTAGGGTAGCTTTGACAAAGAGAATATTGAATAGGTAAATTTTCTTCATTTTTAACATTAACAATATCAGATACTTTAATGTATCCGTTTTCGGGATAAAATGAAGTGTGAGGTTTTAACGCTTTATCAGTAGCTGTTATTCTATAATACAAATTATATCCGTTTTGAAGTAAATCGGTATTTTTAGTAAAAGATGTATTAAATAAGTTTAATGGCGTGTTAACTGTAAAAGTATTGTTTTCACCAAAAACTGTATCAATTCCATTACAGTAAAAATAACTTAAGTTTACAGAATTAATAAAGGAAAAATCGGTTGTAGAAGGAACGCCAATAAATGAAAACTTATGGTTTACAACTGTATTAAAGTTTATTTTATTATCAGAACTGGTATAAAAAATTTCAGGTTCTTGAATTATTGGGTGGCTGTTATCTTGGATTGAATTAGCTAAGGAAGTATCTGCAAGATAAAAGCCAATTAAAGTACGTTCTTTTTTTTGGGTAGCAGCAATAATGCTTGATCTATCATAATATACCCTATGTGCTAAACCAATTTTATTAATATAACTATAACTATCGTACCAAGTGAAAGGTCCAATGGGATATGTATGAAAATAAAAACCCTTTGTTGAATAAATGGTATCGAAAATGGAAACCTGTTCGGAAAAAACAACATAGTTGTTATCGTAGTGTCCTACAAAACTTTGACCTATATTCAAGCTGAAATTACAAAAGATCATTTGATAAGCTTGATCAGGGAATGAGGCGTGAAGTATTTGTGTTGAATCATTATAAAACAACCAATAATTATCCCAATTAAAATAATGCTTGTTAGCAAATAACGAATCATCATTGATCTCAATTGTGTACAGTTCATATGTTTTTGTGGCATTTGCTGTGTATAGACCAGATGTAGTACAATCTAAATATAGCCATTTATTACCAAGTGCCAATGGTAAATAACATGTGTCTTGCAGTTGGGCAAATAAATTAAAACTTGATAAAACTAATAAAAAAATAGGAAAATAGATCCTTGAACTCTTCATAAAATCCTCACTTTGTGCTTATTTAAAATTACAAAAATTGCAAATTATGCGCAATAAATAAATATAAATATATAACAATTAAAATAGAATTAAATTAAAAATACTTCCTTAAGTCTCCAAATACTTCCCAAGTGTTATGGGAGTATTTAGGGTATTAAAAGTGTATCCAAGTTGTCAAAATAAAGGTTTAAGCCTTTTATTATTATAGCTATAACTAAAAAAATATTTATTGATTTTTAATTATTTTGCCAAAATCATTTTGCGTGTTTCATTAAAGTTACCGGCTTTTAAGCTGTAAAAATAAATTCCACTGCTTAAACCGGAGGCATTAAATGTTTTAATGTAATTGTTGGGCGATAATTCCTCGTTTACCAATGTAGCTACTTCTTTACCCAAAATATCGTAAATTTTTAAAGTAACAAATTCTTGTTTAGGAATACTAAAATTAATGGTTGTGCTTGGGTTAAACGGGTTAGGGTAGTTTTGACAAAGAGAATATTGAATAGGTAAATTTTCTTCATTTTTAACATTAACAATATCAGTAACTTTAATGTATCCATTTTCAGGATAAAATGAAGTATGAGGTTTTAACGCTTTATCAGTAGCTGTTATTCTATAATACAAATTATATCCATTTTGAAGTAAATCAGCATTTTTAGTAATTGAATTACGATATAAATTTAATGGTGAAGAAATCAAAAAAGTACTGTTTTCGTCGCGAACTGTGTCAACTCCATTAGTGTAAAAATAACTCAAATTTACAGACTCAATAAACGAAAAATCTGTTGTAGAAGGTACACCAATAAATGAAAACTTATGGTTTACAACTGTATTAAAGTTTATTTTATTATCAGAACTGGTATAAAAAATTTCAGGTTCTTGAATTATTGGGTGGCTGTTATCTTGGATCGAATTAGCTAAGGAAGTATCTGCAAGATAAAAGCCAATTAAAGTACGTTCTTTTTTTTGGGTAGCAGCAATAATGCTTGATCTATCATAATATACCCTATGTGCTAAACCAATTTTATTAATATAACTATAACTATCGTACCAAGTGAAAGGTCCTATGGGATATGTATGAAAATAAAAACCCTTTGTTGAATAAATGGTATCGAAAATGGAAACCTGTTCGGAAAAAACAACATAGTTGTTATCATAGTGTCCTACAAAACTTTGACCTATATTCAAGCTGAAATTACAAAAGATCATTTGATAAGCTTGATCAGGGAATGAGGCGTGAAGTATTTGTGTTGAATCATTATAAAACAACCAATAATTATCCCAATTAAAATAATGCTTGTTAGCAAATAACGAATCATCATTGATCTCAATTGTGTACAGTTCATATGTTTTTGTGGCATTTGCTGTGTATAGACCAGATGTAGTACAATCTAAATATAGCCATTTATTACCAAGTGCCAATGGTAAATAACATGTGTCTTGAAGTTGGGCAAATAAATTAAAACTTGATAAAACTAATAAAAAAAAAGGAAAATAGATCCTTGAACTCTTCATGAAATCCTCACTTTGTGCTTATTTAAAATTACAAAAATTGCAAATTATGCGCAATAAATAAATATAAATATATAACAATTAAAATAGAATTAAATTAAAAATACTTCCTTAAGTCTCCAAATACTTCCCAAGTGTTATGGGAGTATTTAGGGTATTAAAAGTGTATCCAAGTTGTCAAAATAAAGGTTTAAGCCTTTTATTATTATAGCTATAACTAAAAAAATATTTATTGATTTTTAATTATTTTGCCAAAATCATTTTGCGTGTTTCATTAAAGCTGCCAGCTTTTAAACTGTAAAAATATATTCCGCTGCTTAAACCTGAAGCGTTAAATGTTTTTGCGTAATTATTGGCAGCTAATTCCTCGTTAACCAAAGTGGCAATTTCTTTACCCAAAACATCGTAAATTTTTAAAGTAACAAATTCTTGTTTAGGAATACTAAAATTAATGGTTGTGCTTGGGTTAAACGGGTTAGGGTAGTTTTGAGTTAATTTAAAATTTATTTGGTTGGTAAACTGTTCTGCAATCTCTGTAAAAAGAATGTAACTAATTTTAAAATCCTTTACGTAAATATCATACACTATCTTTTTATTATTGTAACCTATATTTAACAATCCTTTAGCTGCAACCCAAATATTGTTTTGAAATATTTCGTATTTCCCGCTGGTTGTATTGTTGTTGTTATCATATGTGTAGGTACAAAGACTGCCATTTTGCCAATTATTGTTTTCCCATATTTCGCCAAGCAGTGTCAGCATATTTCCGCGTACATCATTATTACACATATAACGCGAAAAATTATGCCACATATTATTTCCCCAAATTTTAGTGATTATTGACAACATTCTATATTCTGTATCATATTCGTAGGTTATAAATGTTTTATTCGTCCACGCACTGTTTTCCCACTTCTCATATAATTCAGTCAACAAGTTTCCTTGTGAATTATAGGTATATGTGTAAAGACTATAATTAACCCATGAAAAATAGTCAGTATATTCAGATAATTTAGTTAATATATTCCCATTTATATCATATGTATAGGTGTTTCGATTACTATTTACTCCTATGCCTTCTTCCAAAGTATATATCTCGGTCAATATATTACCCGTTTCATCGTAAGTATAGATATAATAGGATGTGAATGTTATTGTTCCGTTTTCCCAATGTTCAATTTTACGGTTCAGTAGGTTACAATTAATGTCGTAAGTAAAATTGCTTATATCATCTTTTGTCCATGCACCATTATCCCATCTTTCGTTTAACTCTGTAAGCTTATTTTTCCGGTCATCGTAAGTATTGGTAATAAGGTTATTATTAATCCACATGCCGTTATTCCAATTTTGAACCAGTTCTGTTAAAACGTTTCCTTGAGTATCATAAGTGTATAGGCACAAGTATTCGTTTATCCACATGTCATTGCTCCAAATTTCAGTTTGTACCGTCAACCTGTTTCCCTGCAAGTCGTATGTAAATATTATTCGACTATCATTAATCAAACATCCATTTGTATAGTTTTCATTTAATTCTATCAATATGTTTCCAAACACATCATATGTATAGGTGGTACGTTTTGTGCTGTCATCACGATAAATAAATGCGGGTTTATAAAAATCATCAGCATTTTTATTTAATTTTTGATTATTTCCTAAGTTGTATTCTTTGATTTTTATATTCTGTAAGCGTTGTTCTAAAATTGAATCTCTGCTTATCAATTTTGTTGTGTTGAAGTTTTCAAACCTGTTAGTTTGGTAATAATTTTGTCCTTTCATTAAACAAGCAGTAATCAAAACAAATAATGTAACAAATAGATTTTTCATACAATTGTTCTCAAATTTTTTGTTCGTAAAATTTTATCTTATTAAAATCATCTTTTTTGTTTCACTAAACTTACCGGCTTGAAGTTTGTAAAAATATACTCCGCTGCTAACATTTGGAGCATTCCAAGTATTTACATGATTGCCTGCAGCTAATTCCTCATTGACCAATGTAGCTATCTCTTTACCCAATACATCATAAATTATTAATGTCACAAATTCCTGTTTTGGAATACTAAAATTAATGGTTGTGCTTGGGTTAAACGGGTTAGGGTAGTTTTGGTTTAAATAAAAATTGTACAATGGTTTATTGTTTTCGTTGATATCGGTTATTGTTATATATTGAACAACAGCATTTTTTGCATAATAGGTTAAACTTTTTTCTTTGTAATTATAAAACAATTCTAACACTCCATCAAATGGATCCCATCTGTTATTTACCCAATAAAATGAATTTCCGGATATCGCATTTCCGTTCATGTCGTAAGCATATTCGTATTTATAATTGTTTATTAATGAATCATTTTGAGGCAAAACAATTAAATAGTTAATCAAATTTGCCTGTGTGTCGTACGTATAATAATTACAGCTTGTAATTGTCCATTGGCTATTAACCCAATAATTATTGCTGCTTGATGTTAACTTTCCTTTTTTATCGTATTCATTTATTTTAAGAAATTTATTATCACCATATACCTGCCAAGTTTCCGATATATTATTACCATTAGTATCATATTCGTAAGTACAAGTACTATCCAACACCCAACCACCTAAAGATATAGCATGAGAATGAGTTAATTTTTTGCCTTGGTTATTAAAAGTATTTACATAACACCAATAATCCCACCAAACATCATTTGTCCATACTTGATATAATCCTGTTAGATTATTATTCAGTTCGTTATAGGTGTAGGAATATTTCCAATAATAGTTCCAAACACCATTTTCCCAATCTTCTTCAATGTAGGTCAAAATATTACCGTTTGTGTCATAGGAATACGAAAAACGGTATGAATTTAACCATTCGGAATTTGTCCACAGAGCTAATGATTTGGTAAGCATATTTCCTTGCGAGTCGTACGTATAATTAAATTGTTGCCAATTTACCCATCCGTTATTTTCCCATTTTTCACCAATACTGCATAACTTTTTCCCGTGTTCATCATTTGTATGCGTATAACGTGTTTCGTTTACCCAATCATTATTTTCCCATCCTTCGCGAGTATTTGTCAATAATGCGCCATTCAAATCGTATGTAAAAGTATATCTAAAATCATTAACAAAAGTATTATTTTGGGTGATTTCATAACAGTAAGTCAGCATTTTCCCTTGTTGGTTATAAGAATATGTAATTCGAGTTGTGTTATCATTTAAACAAATTATTGTTGGTCTAAACATAACTTGATTTGATAATTTATTTGCACCTGGAATATTTGTTTGGTTAATCAATTTATCAAGCAAATCTAATTCATCAAAGGTATTTTGAATTATAGATTTTAAGTTGCCATTATCATTTTTTATCGAATTAGGAATTATTAAATTAGAACTTGTTGTATGTTTTTGAGCATTAGTAACTGAAATTGTTAAAAATGTAAAAACTAAAAAGCATATTATTTGTTTCATTAAAAACCTCACTTTATAAAACAGAATTTTAAGTTCAATATCTTTTAATAGATTATCTTTATGGGTTATTTGATACTATTTTATTAAAATCATTTTTTTTGTTTCGCTAAACTTACCGGCTTGAAGTTTGTAAAAATATACTCCGCTGCTAACATTTGGAGCATTCCAAGTATTTACATGATTGCCGGCAGCTAATTCCTCATTTACTAATGTAACAATTTCTTTACCCAATACATCATAAATTTTTAACGTAACAAATTCCTGTTTTGGAATACTAAAACTAATGTTTGTGCTTGGGTTAAACGGGTTAGGGTAGTTTTGGGATAGCTCTATGGATTTTGGGTCCAAATTATCAGAAAGTTCCTTAACTCCAACTATAGTACCTAAAGTATCTCCATTAATTATTGCTGAAATTAGATATATCGAAGGTTCCATAATACTTTCGAATTCTTGCTCAATTAATCCAAGACCAGCACCAAGTACATATCTAAACCGGATGAAATCACCATCACTATTTCTATCATATTCAGCAATTCTTTTAAAAATAGTTTCTACTCCTAAATAGTCGCCCAAAAAAACAGCTTCTACTTTTCTAACTATGGCTTGGGTTGAATCAGCAGAAGATTGCCATGCAATCCATTCATCGTCTAATTCAGCATCAAGTTTATAAGCTACGTATTTTAGTTGACCATCATAACCATGGGTAAAAACTGTATAGTTGGTATCTATTAAATATCTCGGATAGTTGTCAATCCAAATTAACTTAGAACCATTTTCTATGGTGGAGTCTTTAACGACTGTTTCGCCATCATAAATTATATTATTATACGTATATTGCCAAAAATTACCAATTTGCATTGGCAAAAAAGAATATGGGTTGACATTAATCGAATCAGCTTTATTATATTGTTTTAATATTTTTATTCCACTTTGAGCATAAGTTGAAACAATTAAAGCAGAAGTAAAAAGAACTAAAAAAGTGTACAATTTAAATTTCATAATAATCTCTCGTAAAAAAAATCTTATTTTATATTAATAATTGTAAAATCAAAATAATAACTTCAAGTGTTGGAATAATATCTAATTTTATAGGGTATTAATAAATTATTGGTATTAATAGTTTTTGAATTGTCAGTTATTAGTATTATGGGTGGTAAATAAATAACCTCCGGCTGTACCATAAATAAGATGGGTTTTATTATCAGGTGATTCAAAGCCATTAGATTTGTAATTTCGACTTGATCTAATGTTTGAGCTGATAGAAAAACTGAGGTAAAAATAAGTAATGATAGTAATATTAGTTTCATTTTGATGTCCTCATATTATTATTAAACCCAATATAAAAATAACATTTTACTTATATGTTAAATAATTTAACCTTTTCAACCATAACAAACAAATATCCCCATATTATGGTGCCAATGTTTTACCTTGAACAATAGATAAATTATGCATTAATTGCGAATATGTCAAGAAAGAAATAATAGACAAGGAAATACTGTGAGCTAAAACACGTTTTTATTTAATCTATTTTCTCAAGCTGAAGTTTGAGCTACAAAATAAAGCAAAAACTGACAACACCTTATCAAATTTTTGTAAATTTGTTGTTTCAGTGTACTTTGCGTTATATTATTTTATCTGATAAAATTTAATAATTAGGGGTAATATTGAAATGGAAACAAAAAAAGCTCCTGTAAAGGAGCTTTAAGAGCGGAGAGGGCGGGATTCGAACCCGCGGTAGAGTTTAACCCCTACGACGGTTTAGCAAACCGTTGGTTTCAGCCACTCACCCACCTCTCCGTGTGGTATGGCTAAACATTCAAAATCAGAAGCGTAATATAGTAAAATTTACTATTATTAGTCAATAAAAAAATAAAATAACGTGTTTTAATAATTTTTAACCATTACACTAGTAACTTTATTGTTAAACCTATTTTTTGTATATTCACAAGTCTGATACGAGGAAAATATGAAAAAATTGCCAATTGGTATTCAAACATTTGAAACGTTAATTAATAATGATTTATTGTATGTTGATAAAACAGAAATAATATTTAAATTAATTACTCAAAATAGTTATTATTTTTTATCTCGTCCCCGCAGGTTTGGTAAATCGTTATTATTAAGCACTTTAAAGGAAGTGTTTTTAGGTAACAAAAAATTATTTAATGGATTGTTTATTTATGATAAAATAGAATGGGAAAAATATCCGGTAATTCATATAGACCTGTCAAATGTTGTTTATAACGATACTGTTGAAAAATTTGAACAAAGTGTTATTGCTGAATTAAATTATATTGCAAAACAGTATGATGTTAAAATTAATAATCCAATAAATCATTCGTATGCTTTTAATGAATTAATAAAAGAACTTTCTGTACAAAACAAAGTTGTAATATTAATTGATGAATATGATAAACCAATTGTAGACTTTATAACTAATAAAGAAAAAGCAACAATAAATAGAAACTTATTACGCGATTTTTATTCAGTAATAAAAGCTAACGACCAATATGTAAAATTTGTCTTTTTAACCGGAGTATCTAAGTTTTCCAAAGTATCGTTATTTTCGGGCTTAAATAACCTAAAAGATATTACAATGAATAGTGAATTTTCCACAATTTGCGGATATACTCAGGAAGAGTTTGAATATTATTTTGCTGACCGATTTGAAGAAACTGCAAAAATACTTGGATATTCAATAGAACAATTAAAAGCTGAAGTTAAGTTGTGGTATAACGGGTATAGCTGGGATGGAATTAATAAAGTATATAATCCATATTCAATACTAAATTTCTTTCAGGATAAGAAGTTTGGAAATTATTGGTTTACTACCGGAACACCAACATTTTTGGTTGAAAAATTTATTGCTGATAAAATTGCAATAACTGATTTAACTGCCGAAAGTTTTGGAGAACATTTTTTTGAAAAGTTTGATGTTGATTCTTTAGATTATAGACTTCTGCTTTTTCAAACCGGATATTTAACAGTAAAGGAATATGATAAAGAATTTAATTTGTATAATTTGGATTTTCCCAATAAAGAGGTGCGCGATTCGTTATTATTATATTTATCAACTGTATATATTGAAAAAGATATTAACAACATGGATGTGTTAATAAGTAAAGTTAACGGTTATCTTAAAAGAAAAGATTATGAAATGTTTTTTAATTCGCTAAAAAGTATTATATCAAGTATTCCATATACACTAAAAAGGGAAGATGAGGCATATTACCATTCTGTTTTTTATATAATTATGTTATTAATGGGTGCAAAAATTGATGTTGAAAAGCTAACATCAAAAGGAAGAATTGATGGTGTTATTGAATATGAGGATATAATTTACATAATTGAAATAAAACATATTAAAGAAATAAGTAATATTAAAAATTTATTAGATACCGCTTTAACACAAATAAAAGAAAAAGAATATTTTGCACCCTATTTGGCAAAAGGGAAAGAAATTAAGTTTATTGCATTGGCAGTAAATGATAATAATTTGGAATATAAAATTTGCTGATTAAAATTATAAAATCTATTAAGTTTTTAATGATAAAATGGTTTATGTTTATTTACAAAGCTAATACGAGAATAAGATGAAAAATTTACCAATAGGAATACAGACTTTTGAAGAAATAATTAATAATAATTATTTGTACATTGATAAAACAAAACAGATTGAAAAACTAATTAATAGTGGTAAATATTTTTTCTTATCACGTCCCCGCAGGTTTGGTAAATCGTTATTGTTAAGTACTTTGAAGGAAGTGTTTTCAGGTAATAAAGAACTATTTAAAGGATTGTTTATTTATGATAAAATAAAATGGGAAATATATCCGGTAATTCATTTGGATGTAACATCTTTTCAATACAACGATACATTAGAAATATTTAATGACTCGATTATAGAAAAACTAAATAGAACCGCACAATTATATAACCATAAATTATCTTATACAAAATCTGTTAAAAGTTGTTTTGAAGAGCTGATAAAAAAATTGTCAGAACAAAACAAAGTTGTAATATTAATTGATGAATATGATAAACCAATTGTGGACTTTATAACTAATAAAGAAAAAGCAACAATAAATAGAAACTTATTACGCGATTTTTATTCTGTAATAAAAGCTAACGACCAATATGTAAAATTTGCTTTTTTAACAGGGGTATCTAAGTTTTCCAAAGTATCGTTATTTTCGGGCTTAAATAACCTAAAAGATATTACAATGAATAGTGAATTTTCCACAATTTGCGGATATACACAGGAAGAGTTTGAATATTATTTTGCTGATCGGTTTGAAGAAACCGCAAAAATACTTGGATATTCAATAGAACAATTAAAAGCTGAAGTTAAGTTGTGGTATAATGGGTATAGCTGGGATGGAATTAACAAAGTATATAATCCATATTCAATACTAAACTTCTTTCAGGATAAGAAGTTTGGAAATTATTGGTTTACTACCGGAACACCAACATTTTTGGTTGAAAAATTTATAGCTAATAAAATTACAGTAACTGATGTTTCTAATTCTAAAGTTAGCGATTTCTTTTTTGAAAAATTTGATGTCGATAATATTGATTATAAATTATTATTGTTTCAAACTGGTTACTTAACTATAAAAGAAAATTATAGAGATATTTACATACTTGATTATCCTAATAATGAGGTAAAAAATTCTTATTTGGTGTATTTAGCCTCAATATATTTACCTAAAGAAGCAGACCAGTTAAAAGTATATATTAGTGAAATAAATTATTATTTGGAAAATAAACAATATGAAGATTTTTTTGGTTCGCTAAAAAGTATAATCTCAAGTATTCCTTATACAATAAAGAGAGAGGACGAAGCGTATTACCATTCTGTTTTTTATATTATAATGTTGTTAATGGGCGCAAAAATTGATATTGAAAAACTAACATCAAAGGGAAGAATTGACGGTGTAATAGAATATGAAGATATAATTTACATAATTGAAATAAAACATATTAAAGAAAAAAGTAATATTAATAATTTATTAAATACCGCTTTAACACAAATAAAAGAAAAAGAATATTTTGCACCCTATTTGGCAAAAGGGAAAGAAATTAAGTTTATTGCATTGGCAGTAAATGATAATAATTTGGAATATAAAATTTGCTGATTAAAATTATAAAATCTATTAAGTTTTTAATGATAAAATGGTTCATGTTTATTTACAACGCTAATACGAGAATAAGATGAAAAATTTACCAATAGGAATACAGACTTTTGAAGAAATAATTAATAATAATTATTTGTACATTGATAAAACAAAACAGATTGAAAAACTAATTAATAGTGGTAAATATTTTTTCTTATCACGTCCCCGCAGGTTTGGTAAATCGTTATTGTTAAGTACTTTGAAGGAAGTGTTTTCAGGTAATAAAGAACTATTTAAAGGATTGTTTATTTATGATAAAATAAAATGGGAAATATATCCGGTAATTCATTTGGATGTAACATCTTTTCAATACAACGATACATTAGAAATATTTAATGACTCGATTATAGAAAAACTAAATAGAACCGCACAATTATATAACCATAAATTATCTTATACAAAATCTGTTAAAAGTTGTTTTGAAGAGCTGATAAAAAAATTGTCAGAACAAAACAAAGTTGTAATATTAATTGATGAATATGATAAACCAATTGTGGACTTTATAACTAATAAAGAAAAAGCAACAATAAATAGAAACTTATTACGCGATTTTTATTCTGTAATAAAAGCTAACGACCAATATGTAAAATTCGCTTTTTTAACAGGGGTATCTAAGTTTTCCAAAGTATCGTTATTTTCGGGCTTAAATAACCTAAAAGATATTACAATGAATAGTGAATTTTCCACAATTTGCGGATATACACAGGAAGAGTTTGAATATTATTTTGCTGATCGGTTTGAAGAAACTGCAAAAATACTTGGATATTCAATAGAACAATTAAAAGCTGAAGTTAAGTTGTGGTATAACGGGTATAGCTGGGATGGAATTAACAAAGTTTATAATCCATATTCAATACTAAACTTCTTTCAGGATAAGAAGTTTGGAAATTATTGGTTTACTACCGGAACACCAACATTTTTGGTTGAAAAATTTATAGCTGATAAAATTACAGTAACTGATTTAACTGCCGAAAGTTTTGGAGAACATTTTTTTGAAAAGTTTGATGTTGATTCGTTAGATTATAGACTTCTGCTTTTTCAAACCGGATATTTAACAGTAAAGGAATATGATAAAGAATTTAATTTGTATAATTTGGATTTCCCCAATAAAGAGGTGCGCGATTCGTTATTATTATATTTATCAACTGTATATCTTGAAAAAGATATTAACAACATGGATGTGTTAATAAGTAAAGTTAACGGTTATCTTAAAAGAAAAGATTATGAAATGTTTTTTAATTCGCTAAAAAGTATAATCTCAAGTATTCCTTATACAATAAAGAGAGAGGACGAAGCGTATTACCATTCTGTTTTTTATATTATAATGTTGTTAATGGGCGCAAAAATTGATATTGAAAAACTAACATCAAAGGGAAGAATTGATGGTGTTGTTGAAAATAAAGATATAATTTACATAATTGAAATAAAACATATTAAAGAAAAAAGTAATATTAAAAATTTATTAAATACCGCTTTAGCACAAATAAAAGAAAAAGAATATTTTGCACCTTATTTGGCAAAAGGGAAAGAAATTATGTTTATTGCATTGGCGGTAAATGATAATGTTTTGGAGTACAAAATTGAATAAATAATTGATTTTTTTTAAGTACTTTCCTCAATAAAATTAAATCCTTTTTCTATCTTTTCAATAAAATGACGACTAAAAATCGTCACTTTGACGATAAACCGTCATAATTTACTGTTTTTAATATCAAAAGATCCCAAATATAAGTATTTAAGAGTATATATTTTACGGCATAATATTTGTTTTAATACAACCGGCGTGCGTAAACTAAGGCTTGGAATTGCGACAACTGCCGTTTTTCCAAAGGGGAAAGGTTACCGCTTTTTTTGCCGATTTTTAGCTTACAATATACTCTTTTGTCGTCTTGATTGTCAATGCCTTTTTTGTCATCTCAACTAACACAAATCTTCTATTATCCGCAATTAAGTTGCTCTCCTCGTAAACAGGCACATAACTCATTTCTGAACCGGTTAAATTGCCTTGTTTAAGACTTAAGAAGTTAAATGATACTGAAGGCAAGAGCTTTATATCAAGAGCTTCTATATTGTGTGATTTGTACCGTAACAACTCGGCTGATAAATACTCAAGCAATGAAGTATTATCCGGACTCCAATATCGTGTCTTTTTAGAATCATATAAATTGTACAAAGAAGGAGTGATAAATGGGTCTTCGTCGTGCATTGGGATTGTAACAATTAGTTCATTGGCATCAGAAATTGAAGACGTAACATCAAGACTATCTGATGTTTTTGTTATATCGTCATCTGAACTTTTTAACCTGACCGAGCATAAATTATGCTGGGCTGTAAGCTCGTAGGGGTGATTATAGACCGGTATACCGCCTCCATGAAGGAACACAGTTATATATCCATAACCCATTGCAAGCGTAACAGGAGCTTCTATTTCCTGCTCTAAAATAACATTTGCGTAGCCATTGATATACTCATTTGTATTTACCTTTTTTATGAAGTTTCGTTCTTGAATAGCAACAAAGTAAATCGGATTAATTGTTTCCGTCCAACTTCCGTCCGGATTAAGCCAAAACTCTGAAGTGTCATCATTAACGAATCTTACGGAAACAAACGGATATGAACCCTCGTCCTGAATGTTTTGCATATATCTACAACTTAGACATAAGAACTTTATTACCGGTATTTCTGCCGGCGAGAATTGATATGTGGTGGTTTGATAAACTCTTCCTGAAGTAAGGCTGTTAAATATCCGGAGAGATTCATTATTGAATTGAACGGTTGTGTTAGGTTCCACCGTCCAACCTCTTGAACCTTCTCTAAAGTGGTCGTTTTTCCAACCAATATCGCCTGTGTCAGTCTTCGGACTTCTTGATTCAACTTTTAATATTATTTTAGAAACAGAATCAAGTGTGAAAGCTTGAGGTGCGAATTGTAAATTATCAACAGAAAATGTTTGCAAAGCCGTTTCAGTTGTTTCAGTTATTGCGCCGGAAGAACTATTAATACTGCTTACAATTGTACCTGTACTATTAAGAGAAATATCTTGCCGGCAAATCCATAAACCACCCTCCTGAAATAAGGTGAGACTGAATTGTTTTAGTATTTTTTCAAGCAAAGTATAATAATTAATATTGCTGTCCTGATTCACAAAATCAGTTATTTTTGCCCCTATTGCAGCTGCCGGAGCTACTCCTGAAGTATGCGGTGTAGGGCACATATTCATATACATTTTAATATTAAGTCCGAGTTCTAACTGGTTCAATATACTTTTAATAATGTTCCCAATATTTGTAATACCATCAGGAAGTAATGAAATATCTGAATAGTCTTTAAGCCGTGTAACACCGTCATAAATCTTCAAATTTACTTTGCCGTCTTCACTTGTAAAGATACGTTTATTGTACAAATTGAGTAAATTCCCCTTAAAAAATACTGAAGAATTTTTTAACAAAACAGCCTGAAAATTACGCTCCGGTTTGCCTTGCATTTTGTTAGTTAACCATAAACCCTCGTCCAATATTGAGAACTCAACTTGCGTAGGTGCAAAATATTCAACTTCATTTTTTGGTGATGAATTACCCCTCCTTAATTTAATATCTCCAATAATCCGGAAAGACATAGGGTCATCAAGAATTTGTAAATCTTCATATATTTTAACCTGATAATTATCCTGAAGATTTGAATAGATTTTTGATTCTGCAATTAATCTATAAGACATTAAAACCCCGCTTTTGATTGTTGGAATTTATAATTATTTAACTGCTCGCTAACATCTGAAACTCTTACATACCGCTCCACTTTTTCCAACCGGTCTGTTTGATCCATTATCTTCTCAGCAAGTAATTCAAAGCCTAAATTACTGTTATTGCCAACATAAACGGTTCTTTCTGAACCGCCAGAACGAGTTATATAATTGGGTTCATAAGTGCCGGCATTCATATCTTCAATTATACCGGAATACTTTTTTGTAGCGGTTGCATTTAGAATAAACTCTTGCCCGCTTTCATTGACTTGTACAAGTGAATTTTGCCCTGTTGGATAACCGCCGGATTCAAATTTTGGAATCATTACTTCCATCATTTGCCCAATTGCAAGCCCTGCTAACGGTGCAGCTATAATATTTAATGGGAAGGGAATTACATCAATTACCCAAGCAATTTGATTAGCTATTGCTTTTGAAATTTCTGCTTTAATGTTTTCTCGCACAGCCTGTTTTGCTTGGTCAGCAAAAGACCGGCTTGCATCAAATTGTTTTGCATAATTATCAATTGTTGAAACTGTAACTGCATGTCGTGCACTTTTCTCCGCATTAAGAGCTTTAATTTCGCCTTCAGTATTTTTAGCTTGGTCAAGTAATTTAGATTTTTCTTCTTTAGATTCCGTTTTCCGGTATAAGTCAACTGTTGCGTAAAACTCCTTGTTTTTAGCCAACATTGAATCGGTAAGCTCATTATAAGAAGTTGAAAATAATTGATTATCTGAAGACTGTTGCAGTTGCATTTCCACGTGTTGAGCAACCAAAGTATCAATCTCTAAAGCCGATTCTCTTTTTTTGTCAAGTTCGCTTTGAATTAAAGCAATTTTCTCGGCTGTATTAGCTCGCTGTTTTTCGAGCGAATCTAATTCGGCTGCATCACTTGCGTTTTTTAGCCCCTCTTCAATTACAGTTTTATCAATTTTTGCCTTTAATAAATCGCTGTCAAGTTGTTCAATTGTTTGGTTCTTTAACTGAATTTGAAAACTTTCACGGTCATTATCTTCCTGAAGGCGGGCTGTAATACCGGCTTTCCTTTCAAGGAATTTTTCATGCTCTTGTATTTTAGCTTCCAACAGTTTTGTTGTTATATCATATTCCTGCTGGGCTGTATCACGTTCATTTATCAGTTTTTCACTACTTGAATCCTTATTCAGGTTCATTGCAGCCTGCAACAAAGCCTTTTGTTTTTCTTGTTGTTGCAAACTTAAATCGTATATTGTTTGGTTTTTCGCCTGTTCAGTTAAAATTTCCTGCCGGCTGGCTTCTTCAATATCTTTTTGAGTTTCTTTTAAGTAATCTTTTTTGGAGCCATTACCGGTGCCACCGGAGCCACCTGAACCATTTTTACCGCCTTTCCCATCATCATTTTTTGTGGTATTTTGTGGAGCAGTAGTATTTACCAACTGAGAACGCAAATCAGCTATTTCTTTTTCAGCTTCTTTAATTTGAGTATTTAATTCGCTAAGTTGTTTATCAGCGGATATTCTTTGACTGCTCAAAATTTCGTGTTCGGTTGAGGTCGGTAATCTATTGCCACTCAGCACGACAGTTTGTTTTTCGTTTTTTGCTTCACGCTCTAATGTACCAGCCTCATTACTTTGATTATATTGAAATTCTGTTTGCGTTTTTAATTTTTCGGCTTTTCTCTTTTTCCTTCCTAAATCTTTTACAATCGCTTCATTATCTTCAATTAGTGCAGCGGTAATTAAATTTTCGATATATTTATCTAAGGCGATTTTTGCATTGTCAAGAGCCACATTAATTTCACTCTGCTTCATTTTATGCAAATCCATCTTTTCTAAATACTTCGGATATTCTTTTTCAAGGTCATTAATTGCTTCATTATAAATCGATTGTTGGTCAGCTGATATTTGAGTCATACTCCCTAATCTTTTAACGGTAAAGCTTAACTCTTCAAATCTTGATAGAAGTTTGTCTCCTGTAATTGAGGCTTTATCAAAACTTGATTCAACCGGCATAACTGCTGATACAATTTCATTCATTGCGCCTGCAACACTCTTTGCAAATGGCAACATTTTGTCGCCGACAACCGTTAATAATTGCCCAAATCCGTCCGACATATTACTAACAGCACCGTTAAACGTCTTGGATTGCTCTTCCATCATTCCGGCAAAATTCTTTTCCTTAATAATCTTGGGAAGAGCTTCCAACATTTCCTGTGCTGAGGCTTCTAATTCGCCGGTTGCCTTAACTCCTTTTCCGGTTGCTTCCGTCCAGTCGTCAACTGAAATTAATAAATCTCTGAACATATCAACAGCAACACCCTTCTGTCCAGTTGCCATTTTGGCAAAGGCTGAAAGTGCCTGTTCCATCGGTTTACCGGAAGCACTTGCAAGGTCGCCTAAATCGGTTAAAGTCTCTTCGCTGTACTTTCCAATTGCTTGTAATTGATTAGCTGCTTCCACTACTTGCGGTAATTCAAAAGGAGTATTTTTTGCAAAATCCACAAGCTCGGCAAGCCTTTTTTGTGCGGCTTCCGTGCTTCCCAACATTACTTTCATTGAGACTTCGTATTGTTCGAACTGCCCAGCTTTTTGAATGGGCACGCTTAACATTTCCCAAGCTTTTCTTGCGAGCTCCAAACCCTGATTAATGCCGGTAATTGAAAGCCCCCAAGAACCGGATGCGGAACCTGCTTCTCTTTCTTTTTTAACAACACCATCAAGCGAATCTTCAATAGCTAAAAGTTTATTTTTTGTTTCATTAATGGATTCAAGGTTCACATCCATTTTAATTTTTTCTTGTAATTCAGCCTTTAGGCGTGCCTGTTCCGCTCTGACTTCGGAAAGCTTCATTTTGGCAAGGCTGTTATCATATCCCAATTTGATATTTTTAGCGTTTGCCATTATTTCAACGAGGTCTTTATCGTCTACTTTTAAGCCTGCTCTAAATTGTTGATCGTTTAGCTTTAAGAGAATTTCAATTTCCTGCATATCCAACCTCTTGGTCAATGTTAGGGAGTAATATTTCCGTGTTTCCAATTGTAATATTATGGGTGCCTTCTTTCATTTGGAAAGTTAAGGGTCATTGTATTTCTTGTACCGGTTTTATTTTTGATTTTTTTAGCGATTATATATTTCATATAATCACTCCAAATAAGGGATTTTTTGAATCCCACAACAGTCACTTTTGCCTTAAGTCCAACCCTCATAAATTTTTGAAGCTCATCAAAAATAAGGCATGTCAAAACTCACAATTTTTAAGTTACTCGAATCGCCATATTTTATATTATTGCTGTTAGCCTCGTCATATATAAGCGGGTCACCTTTCCAAGTACTTTCTTGTGATATATGCCTAAGCACCCAGCGTGATTGGTTTTCAACATCAATAATTACATATTTAATTCCGCTTCTCATTTGTTTATTCCATTGTATAAGATTTTAGAATGAATTTTGCGAGATCCTTAATTTTAACATTATTACTTAAAAAATAATATTCTTCAGCTGTTTTGGAAGCCCGCAAAAGATAATAATCCATTATGTAAAGTGTATTGTAGCAGCGTTTTTTAAAGTCTCCGAGTGCCCGTTCATACTGGGCAAACTCGGAGTCTTGTTTGGGTTCGGGCGGACGGGGTAAAGAATCTAAATACTCAAGTCGCTGAAAGACATAATCTAATTGCCTTTCAGCCTTGTAAAAAAATCCTGCAAAGCCTTATTAATCACCCCTATGTTAAGGTAATCAGGTGATACGCTTCTAAACTTGCCCGCTTCCAAAAACAATGCTAAAAACAATTCTTTGTAATATTCTTCAACACCCAACTCTTCGGAAATATCCTCTTCCGAAAGTTTGAATTCCTGAATTATCCGGAGTTTTTGTTCTGTTGGAGTTGAACTGCTTTTAAGTGCAAGCATTTTAATTTCCTTATACGTTCCGAGCATTGTTTCTTTAAGGTGGAACGTTTCGTTTTCAAGGGAATTACTCCCTAAAGCATGATAATCAACTAATGGCATAATTAAGCTCCTGTATATTCTTGAATGCCGAGATATGGCTGTGTAAAATCAATTAAATCCCCCCGTGTGCCCAATTTCAGTATTTGATACTATTTCTGTAACAATACGATATGTACCTGTCGGAGTTGTAATATCCGCATTTTCATTAACATCAACTTGCACGCTAAGGAGTACGGTTCCGGCAAAAGTTTTGCAATAATCTTTGTAGGCCACGATAAAAGCGAAGCTCCGGAAGGAACATGCAACCGTAATTTTGCCCCCGCGATAGGAAATATAACAGATGTATAAACTTCAACAGTAAGAGTTTCTACACCTTCAATTACCTGTAAATTACCCCAAAATGATTTTATGGCATCTTGTGCATCTATTGAATATCCGTCAGCAATACCGTCGGCATTTGAATCCTTAAAACCATATCGGGCTTTAAGAATATTCACACCGGAAAAGATATTCAGTTCCCCGCCTTTTTTCTCCAGTTTTACACTAAAGCCGTTAAGCTCGCCAACCTTAAATTTATAATCCATGTCAACTGTTATCAGGGTGTCTTCAGCCCATAACAAATGAGTATCAATACCCAAAGCAACACAATTAACAGGTGTCTGGTTATCCATCCACGATTTTAACTGGTCATATCCGGATTCATCATAAGAAACAAAATTATACGAAAAGTTATCACCGGCATAACTTTTTGTACCTTTTGCCGTTTCAACACTCATAGGTTCAGACTTAAAATCTCCTTCAACTCCTATGTTATTCAGCTGTACGGTTGTGCCTAAAACAGGATCATAAACAGCAATTTTTCTAATTCCACCAACGTTCATTTTAACCTCGCAAATTTAGAGTGGGCAAGCCCACCCATATTAAACTGAAAATGTTTTGTAAGCCAATTCAAATCCGTTAAGTTCTCCAACTTTGGATTTGATTGTTTTTGATACGGTAATGTTTGCGCCAACTGCAATAATTTCTGTGGTATTGTCCATATAAGTAAGACGAATATCAAGTTCAGTAATCGGCTTTCATTGCGGTCTCAAGTGCGGT
>CAXXGC010000001.1:0-665040 GCA_963667875.2 Melioribacteraceae bacterium | reverse complement strand
ACATAATTTTGATTCATCTGGCCGTTAATAACAATATGCGGCCCTAAACAGAACAGCGGTTTTAATATAGGTTTTGCACCTAATTTAATTCCAACCATTACGTTTATTAATTGTCCTGCTAAAGATTTCCATGCCGGCACACCGCTTAATTCATCATTACCCGGTATATCAAAAGGCATGTTAAAACGTGCAGCAAGTTTTATTGCTTCAACACCATCAACCGCTAAACGCGAAGGATCAGTTCCGGCACCAAGAGAACCATATACAAGGTTTATTTTTGCCAAATCCGCACCGGCCATTCCGGCTAAAAGTATTGTTTCGGGAGTATTTAATCCCCTGTGTGCACGTACGGTTAATAAAGTGGATGGATGTAACGATTCACGCATCAGTTTAATATTTTCAAATGAAGTAATAGTTCCATCGTTTTCGTGTGTCAAATAACCGTTTATAAGTCCTTCATATCTTGCTTCCCACGAAGGATTTATAATCAAAAATCCATTAATTCCCCATCTTTCACAAACTTTTGCATGCACAATATCCATTGTCGGGCAGCCGCTACCTAAAAACTTAAACACCAGGGGCTGGGAATCGTTATGCTGGATTTTTACCGGCATTACCGGCTGGTTATCATTCAAAAATCTTTTCAAATCTATTAATTCGTTCTCTTCTAAATTTCTTACACCTTTAGGGTATAATTTTTTTTCGTTAGCATCAACTATTACTCTATCGCAAAGAGCGGCATATTTTAACGAAAGTTCATTTCTCTTTTTTGCATCACGCGTTACAATTATTTCTTCTTTTATCTTAGCACGTTCTATAGCATCGGTTGTTCTTGTATCGGCATATTTTATCAATTTGTCGGCAATACTGCTTAATAAATCACCTATCTCCTTATTTACAAAATTATAAGTGTAGCCTTCAGCAATATTCTTTTTTGTTCTTTGTAACGTTTTTGCGGTAAGATTAATTTCTTTTCCTTCAATATATGCAACTACTTCTTCAATAGTGGACTGAGCACCAAAACCTTTGTCAAAACCAAGTTCAGCAGCTAATTCAGGCGTAATCGGTTTACCACCAATTACTATTTTAGACTTTTCTCTCACACCTGCGGCATCTAACAAATCATTAAATCGTGAAAGTAATTCGGCAACACCATAACCTAACGTTCTACTAACTAATATATAATCATACGTATCATTTACTGCAAACTTAACAATAGCTTCCATTGTAAGATCGGGGGCAAGCAATGTTGTTATATAACCATTTTTATCTAAGGCATTACGAATTAACTTTATTCCTACATCATGTACAGGATCTAATGGAACACAGAGAATCTTTTTTGTCATTGTAACTCCACTCATATTCTATTCACTCTTTCCAAGCCAACAATATTTGTTACCGGGCTTATAAACATATTTACGTAACCTAACCCGTATTCCATATCCATCATATTCTTCAAACATAATGTCTAAATCGCCTAAATTTAGTTCTTCACCTAGCTGCTGAACTAGTTTTTTCCCTTCTTGTGCACTGCTGCACACAAGATAAGTTTCTATATCAAGAGCATCCATTATTTTATCTAACGCTTTACTCATTAAGCCATCCACTTCAAAAAAAACTTCTTAAATTTTATTTGTAAAAAAAAGGAACTCATCCCCCATCCCCTTCTCTTTAACAAGAGAAGGGGGGAGCTTACTCAGTTGTACTTTCACAATCATATATATATCTTAGGATCTAACACGTTATCTTTCCCCTCTCTTTTGAAGAGAGGAGGCAGGGGATGAGTTCGCTATATTTATAATATAGTTAATTCACAATTTTTAAGAACAATTTTATAACACTTTATTAGTCTAAAATTCCAGCATGTTTACAAACAATATTAATCAATATTACTAAGCCTTTAACAGCTATTCTTGCTCTTTCTTCAATCAACTGACCGTTTTCGTCTGATGTACCAAGACCTGGAGAAATAAAGATATTTGCGTCATAAGCTATAGTAGGAATAATTCCCATTTGGCTCATGCCGTCTTGGAATAAGTTAGATCCGGCATACATATCTTCGATAGAGAAAATAGGAACACCCATTTTACCATCTTTCCATGTATCTTCGTAGTTAATTTCAACTGCGCCTGAATTATAACTTTTTGCAAATTTAAAACCGTCTTTAATTTTTGGATCTAAATTAGCAAATTCTTCAACAACAACTTTATATAAAGCATCTATTGGTTTTGTAAGTACAGTTGGATTATCGCGTAATACTTTTAATGCAGCTAATTGACCGGTTAAACCTTCTTTACCTGGATCAAATGTTACTAATGCAGCTTTACCATAAGAGTTTGTTGCACCATATCTTTGTCCGTGCATACCAAGAGCACGTCTAACATTTACCATCACATCTTCTTTACCAATAACCAAACCGCTGGTTGCTGAACCGGTAGCTTTATCCATAGAATAAATCATTATATCGGCACCAACTTTTCTAATATCTGTTCCAATAAATGGGATACCCCATGCATTGTCCATGATATAAGGAACGTTATATTTTTTAGCTAAAGCAGCAATACCTTTTGATAATAATGGAGTTCCGTCAGCATCTTTTTCGCCATAACCGTAACCTGGAGTATCATAAGCTAAAGATGAAAAAGCACCTAACATTGTTTCATGTCTTTTAGCTACTTCTGCTATTGCGGCAACTGATTCTTCGGCTTTTGTATTTTGTAATAATGGAACCGAATGGTATTTTAAACCATGAACTGAATAATCAGCACCAACTAAAGGTACTACAACTAAATCTAAATTGTTTTGGCGTTTACCGTGGAATCCTAATTCGCCAGACGTACTTCCTCTATCTGCAATAATATCTTTGTATTTTGGTGGGAATGGACGACCGTAACCGCCATGATGATGAATGTGTCTTTCCCATGGAGCTATATATCTAACTCTGTAATTATCACCTTCGCCTTGTGCAGGAGGAGTTACTAAACTTTGATAACTTGCCCATAATCCTGCTTCGCAGGTATTTACCGGACATGCATCATATTCGTCACCGTATACGTCTTTTATAACTTCGCGGATTTGTTCAACATAATAACCTAATCCAACTACTTTTTTCGATTCTTTTTGCATTGCTTCTTCAATGTCATGTCTTAAAGGTGCTGGACATCCTGAAATTGCTCCGGTTAAACCAAAAGCACCTTTTAATTCTGCCGGGATATTTAAAGATTCCCCAGCTTTTCTTACTTCTGCATATATTTGTGCAGTTTCTGCATATAATTTTTTGTACATCTGAAACTTAAATTTTGGCGCAGCCATTTATCACTCCATAAATCAGTTAATAATTTTATTTTTTAGTAAATCCTTTGATGATTAACTCATCATTTATTTTTATTCCAAGGTCTTTACCCGGAATCCTATTTTTTACTTTTACAATTGTATTCTGATGATTTGGCATGTGTGTATCATCAAAACCGGCAATAGTTCCTATTACGCTGCCGTTCCATACCAATTCGTCACCTTCAATTACAACACCGCCGTTCTGTAATTCTAAAAACCCAATATAAGCGATGTTATCTACATTTTGACCCGGACCTGCATTTTCATCATCAGTTCCAATCAATTCTATTATAGTGCCTTGTGTAAATACTCTTGAAATCGGCTTAATTAAACTTAATCCGCGATTTTCTAATTTACCGTCAAGTACAACAACAAACTTCCCTTTCAGTTCAACTTTGCTGTAATAAAAATCGGTTTTTATTAAATTTCTTGAGTATGGATCAGCCATTATTTTACCTAAACTAATTTACTTACAAAATCTTCTAAATTACCGCTTAATAAATCTATTGCGGGTATTTCAATTAATGTATAACAACCCGGTTTTTGTTTTAATGTTGCGCGTGCGCTGCTAACCATAGTTTGAGCTGTTAAAGCAGGGTTATTTACTCTCAATTCAAATTTCATTAATTGATTTTGTGTTGTTCCCGAAACACCTTTACGTTCCATCGACACACCATGTCCCATATCAATCAAATCGGCTACACAATCTACTTTAAACACATAAGTTTCATCGTGTGAAAAATAAGGATCAGTTCTGATAGCTGTTTGAACTTCTTCAAAATTTGCATCCGGTAATAATTCAACGTAAACCATTCTTCTATGAACACCCATTCCAACAGGAACTGTTATTGATAAAGCATTTTTTACGCCTGCTTTTGATTTTGCTGCTACACTATGACCCATTGACATTCCGGGTCCAAAATTTGTTTGTGTTAAACCGCGTGGAGCCATTGCCATAAACCAAGCTCTAACTACTGAATCAACTCCAGGATCCCAGCCCGCAGATATAATTGAAACCGCATTATTTTCTTTTGCTACAGCATCAATTGCTCTTCTAGTTTCAACTATTTCAGTATGAATATCAAAACTATCTACTGTATTAATTCCGAGTTTTAATAATTTTGATACTGTATCTTTTACCATACGCGATGGACAGCTAACAATAGCTACATCAACTTTTTCAAGTTCCGAGATATCGTTTACAAAATTAATATTGTTAAGTATTGAACAACGCATTGCAGAAGAATTTGTTTTTATTTGTTCTTTTGACATTAAATCTACAACACCAACCAATTCCATATCGGGTTCTAACAATACAGAATCCAATACACAAAATCCAACATTTCCTAAACCTACTATTGCTACTTTAATCTTTTCCATATTCTTTTCCAATTTCATTTAAATAATTAATTTACCAAGGTTTGTCTCATAAAGGCGCAAATTGCTTCTTTTGCAGCATTACTATGGTTTTGAACAAGCATTTCAACAGCTATTACATCTTTGTATTGAATTGCTTCAATTATTGCTTTATGTTCTTCAACTGATTGTTCAAAATGTGATAATAAAGAAAGATAAATAAAGTTATAGCGTAAAGTTTGCTTACGTAATAAACTTATATATTTAATTAATTTTTCGTTATTTGAGGATTCGCACAATATGTTATGGAATTTGGAATTAAGTTCTAAAAACATTTTATAGTCATGTTTTTTAGATTTTGTAATATTTTCCATCTTTATATTAATAGCTGTAAGTTCATCTATTAATTTTTTATCAGCGTTATTAACGGTTATTTTTGCGGCTAAGGCTTCAAGCGAGCTTTTAATAATGTATGTATCTTCGGCATCTTTGGCGGAAAGTTCACTAACAACAGCTCCTTTTCGAGGAGTAACAACCATAAAACCTTCCGATTCAAGCTGCAAAAACGCTTCCCTTAATGGTGTTCGGCTTACTCCCAACATTTTAGCAACTTCAGGTTCCATTAATCTTTCGCCGGGTTTAATTTTCCCAAGCACAATAGCATCCCTAATCTTTCCGGCTATCCTATCACGTAACAGCTTAACTTCTTCGACTTCAATTTGTAAAATATCAGTTACCATTTTTTACCATCTTAATACTGTATTATGTATACATTATACATGTAAAGATATTTCTTTTTGTTTTTATATGCAAGAAAAAAAACAAAAAAGTTGGCTTTATGCAAAAATTTAACATACTTTTAAATAACTTAGCTACTAATTTTTAAATGATTTTGCAGTAAAAAACATCCCACTTCATTTTTTTTACAAATCATTAAATATGAATTGCCCTTTTTAAGCCGAGAATTTAATTGTAGCGTGAGATTTAAAGGGAATGGCACGTTTTCTGTTAATTTTCATTATCGTCCACTATTATTATGCTTGGGTTAAAACCCAACATTTTCTTTTTCCAGACCCCCAGCTTAAAAGCTGGAGTTATTTAAAAACCCTATAACTTATTATAAATATTTAAGTTAAAGAAATATTATTCCTACAAACGCACTTCGGAGAAGTGCCATGTTTGTAATACCGCTCACCCCCACCAAACACCTGCACGGCAGAGCCGTGCCACTTTTAGATATATTATCCCCAATTTTCACACAACCTGTTATCTCGACTAGCTTTTTTTGTTTTGTGTTATTTAGTTTGCAGGTTAAAGCTAACATTTCAATTTGGAGTCTTTTGTTTAAAAATGCAAAACCGCCGGGTTTTTGTTTTTACCGGCGGTTTTATCAATCATTCATAATTCACAATTGATAATTCATAATTGTTTTTTGTATTGTATCATACAAGCTTGCGAACTAAAGTTCGCACTACAATTTAATATATTCACTTTGTTTTGATAAATCGTTCTTCCTCGTTTTATAAAAATCATTATATACAATTAATATATTTATTGCCGGGCATTTAATTGTAGCGTGAGATTCATCTCGCCCGGCTGTTTTATCGTTTTATATCATACAAGCTTGCGAACTAAAGTTCGCGCTACAATTTTAATCTTTTCATTTTGTTTTAATAAATCGTCCTTCATCATTTTATTACAATCATTAAATACGATTAATATATTTATTGCAGGACATTTAATTGCAGCGCGAGATTCATCTCGCCCGCTGTTTTATCGTTTTATATCATACAAGCTTGCGAACTAAAGTTCGCACTACAATTTAATATATTCACTTTGTTTTGATAAATCGTTCTTCCTCGTTTTATAAAAATCATTATATACAATTAATATATTTATTGCGGGGCATTTAATTGTAGCGCGAGATTCATCTCACCCGGCTGTTTTTTGTATTGCTTAATACAAGCTTGCGAACTAAAGTTCGCGCTACAATTTAATATATTCACTTTGTTTTGATAAATCGTTCTTCCTCGTTTTATTAAAATCATTATATACAATTTATATTTATTGCGGAGCATTTAATTGCAGCGCGAGATTCATCTAGCACAGCTTTTTTATACGTATTATATTACGGTTTGCAACTTCAAAACCGTCCCATTTTCCATTTATTTCAAAGGACATCCTATCCTATTAAATAATACTTGACTGTATTATTTAAAAAAGTTAATTTTCTTATATAAATTTGAAACTATTCCTAGCTGAAGCAAGTTTGTAACAGTAAGGAAATTAATTACATAAAGTTTAATTACTAAATCCTGTGATAGAGGAATAATCTAACATCAAGGGATGGAGTTATAGATATTGGGAAATCTCCGTCCTTTGTTATTTAAAGACGGAGATTTTTTTTATGGAAACGAAGTATCACACCCTAACAATTTCTATTTACGACAGAGACACATCTTACAAATCAGTTAGCGAATTATTACACAACTTTGCGGATAAAATAGTATTACGCACAGGTTACCCTATACCAGATAAAAATGCTGCAATAATATTCATAATATTAGTAATGACCAATGATGAATTAGGTGCATTAAGCGGCAAAATAGGACAAATATCATCCGTTAAAGTAAAAGCGACAACATTAAATATATAATAAACGAGGAATATATGAAAAAGACATGTACATTATTATTAATACTGCTAATCAGTTCAATTTCCATATTTGGGCAGCATGCTATAATAAAAGGAAAAGTAGTTAATAACGAAACTTTAGATCCGGTAACAAATGCTAATGTAATTGTATCTGTTAACAAATATAACACAAGTACTGATAATAACGGCGAATTTAAAATCAACGATATTCATTTAGGCACTTATAAAATCAGCATTTCATGCGTAGGATATAAAACCTACAATACTGAATTAAATATTACAACCGACAGTTTTGATGCCGGCGAAATAAAACTTACACCGGCTTCAATAAATTTAGGCGAAGTTACTGTAACAAGCACTAAATTTGATAAACAATTGCGTGAAGTATCAATTCCAATGGTTGCTGTTACTAATGACGAATTTAAATTAAAAACCAACGTTACTGTTGTTGATTTATTAAAATCAGAAGCTGGTATTAGTTTAGGCCGAGACGGAATTTGGGGAACAAGAATTAATATTAGAGGTTTTAGTAAAGAAGCGGTAGTTACATTAATTGACGGAAATAGAATTGAAACCGCTAACAATGTGGCAGCAGCATTTTCACTTATCGATCCTTCGGCTATTGAAAGAATTGAAGTTATAAAAGGCTCATCTTCATCCTTATACGGCACCGGAGCAATAGGCGGGGTTGTAAATATCATTACCAATCAAAATTTATTCAGCGGAAATTATTATTATGGCGGAACATATTCCAGCGGCTACAATTCGGTAAACAAAGGAATTTCCAACAGTTTGATATTAAAAGCAGGAGCTTCCAATTGGTTTGCAAAACTTTCAGGTACTTTACGTAACGCAAAAGATACCGAAACTCCAAACGGAATATTAAAAGACAGCAGATATAAAGATAATTCAATATTTGCAACTGTTGGTTATAGGCCGTTTGAAGACAACGAAATTATTGCCAGTTATCAATTATTTAACGCTAAAGATGTTGGCATTCCGGGAGGTTCAGCGTTTACATCAACATCTACAGCTCGTTATCCTGATGAAAAAAGAGAAATGTACAGTTTGGAATATAAAACATATAATTTATTTGAAAACTTGTCTGTCATTAATTTTAAAGTATTTCATCAATTAATTAACAGAAATGTTGAAGTTAAACCAAATGCTACAACAATTAATCATCCTTCGGCCGAACATAATACCAACGGGGCACAATTGCAAACCAGCTGGGTATTTGGAACCAACAACAATTTAATAGTTGGAATAGATGCTTGGCAGCGTCAATATGAAGGAACCAGAGAAAGAATAAATTTAACAGCTAAAAAAACTATTGTAGATAAACCTATACCAAATTCAAAATATCGCAGCATAGGATTATTTGCCCAGGACGAGTTTAAATTATTAGACAATAAGCTGCATTTAACACTTGGCGGTAGGATTGATCAAATTAATGTAAAAAATGATCCTGTTAGTAATCCATTATATATTGTTACCAATGGTGTAATTAATAATAATCCGCCTAAAACACCCGGTGCTTCGTTTGTTGAAAACGACAAATCCGATATTTCATGGAGTGCAAATTTTAGCTCTATTTATAATGTTGAACAATCGTTTGATTTAACATTAAACCTGGGCCGTTCATTCCGTGCCCCTGCTCTTGAAGAAAGATTCCAATACATCGATTTAGGCGGAATCATTTACCTTGGCAATCCCGACTTAGAACCCGAAGACGGTTATTTGATTGATTTGGGTGCCCGATTTTGGACCGATAAATTTACATTAAAAGCTAATCTATTTGTAAACTACATTAACAATTATATAATGGATGAAGAAGTTGTTAATGACAGTCTTTATGTAAAAAACAATGTAAGTAAAGCACGCATTTATGGATTTGATTTAAGCTGGGAATATGAATTTACAAAAGCATTTGTATTTTATGGCACTGCTTCATTTAGCCGCGGCGAAGACACAAAATTAAATTTGGATTTACCGGATGTACCACCATTAAACGGTAAACTTGGTTTTAGAACAAACAGCTTAAAATATGTTTCAGCCGATTTTGTTGCTAATATATTCGATTCACAACAAAACGGCAAAGTTAATTCCGATCCATTAAAATGGAATATTCATACTGCCGGATATGTAACATACGATTTATATTTAAGTTCTATGCCAATAAGTTTATATCTTGCTAATTTACAAGTTTCAGCAGGAATTGAGAACATTACCGACAAAGCATACAGAAATAGTCTTTCTACAAACAGAGGTTTAATAAAACTTGAACCGGGAAGAAACTATTTTGCAAAAATTAGTTTAAATTGGTAAGTAAATTTTTATAAATATTGCAAGGTTGTATCAAAAGTTAAAATATTGCGTGTTGAAACTCAGCCACCGACTCAGCAAACCCGCTGAGTACACCGCCCTCTCTTAAAAATAGAGGAGGAATACATGTCTGTAACGATATACAAAATATTTGGTTAGTTTATAATCCCCAGCTTTTAAGCTGGGGATTATAAAACGGAAGAATTTGGGCTTTAGCCCAAGTTTATAGCTTTTGAGACAGCATCTATTAGATATATAATTATTTACAAATAATTATCCTATAAGTGGATTCGTAAGAAGTGTTAAACTCGGAATTGGGTTTCGTATCAGCAGCATGGAAAGACCCAAGATTACCACAACCCCTAAAAGCGGTTTCAAAAAAAACAATAAGGGATAATTTGCAAACAACTGAAGGCGTTATAATAAACGATATTATTTTCTCTTGTGCTCTATTAATCTGTTTTTACATGGAATTTTTATGGAATGGTTTTTAATTGCTTTTTCTTCTGCTCTTTTTTCAACCGCATCAACAATTTCGGAAAAAAAGATATTATTTAAGATGAATGCTTTTCATTTTGCATTCTTGAACTCTGTTTTTGTTTTAATATTAACATTGCCATTTGCTTATTTTGTTAATACCGCAACAATAACTCAAAAGGGATGGATAATTTTATCTATTAAAACAATATTAAATGCCCTTGCGTTTTATTATGTAATGTTATCAATGAAAAATTTAGAACTCAGCAAGGCGTTGCCGTTGTTGGTATTAACACCGGGATTTGTTGCGTTTTTTGCTTTTATTTTTTTTGGAGAAGCGTTAAATATTAATCAACTGCTTGGAATAAGTTTATTGTTGGCTGGCACCTATATACTTGAAATGCAATCTAAAAATGAGTTTTTAGAACCTTTTTTAGTATTTTTCCGATCAAAGAATTACAGATACATTTTTACAGCTTTATTATTATTTACAGCAACATCGTTATTAGATAAATATATTGTAAAAGATCTTAAAATTCCACCAAAAACATTTTTATTTCTCCAGCAGCTTTTAACAGCAATTGTATTTTTATTTGCTTCGTTTTTTGTTAAAAAAGGGCCAATAGGACTTTTCAAAAAAACCGAAAACGACTGGTGGAAATGGATAATTATTATTGCGTTATTAACAGTTGCATATAGATATACTCAAATTGAAGCTATCAAATTAGCACCGGCTGTTGCTTTAGTTCTTGCGGTTAAACGGATTTCCGTATTTTTTGCTGCATTAATTGGAGGCAAATTATTTAACGAATCAAAACTTTTACAAAAAGCAATTGCTGCCGCAATTATGATTGCCGGAACATTTTTTATTGTAGGGTAACACAAGTATAGTTTTTTACCCGACTGAGGTTTACAAACTGCAATTTAATATAAAACAATTCTATAAACTAAACTTATTAACTTCATCCTGCATTGCTGTAATGGCTTTATTTAGCTCTACCGTAATATCATTTAATTCAACTAACGATTTTTTTGTTTGTTTGGCTACAGTGTTCAATTGTCCCATTGCTTCACTTATTTGTTCAGCTCCCTGCGACTGTTGCTGCATACCCTGATTAACAATTGCATATTGAGGAGATAACTTTTGCGATTGTTCTAAAACTTTTGACAGGTTTACACTTAAACTATTTATTTTGTTTGTACTGTTGAATGTTTGTTCGGTGTGTAATTTAACAGTATCCACTCCTTCTTTAACAGAACTTTGCATTTCGTAAATAATATTTTCAATATCCAAAGTAGAAATTGCTGTTTGGTCGGCTAATCGGCGTATTTCCTGAGCAATAACTGAAAAACCGGCACCATAATTTCCTGCTTTTTCCGATTCAATTGCAGTATTTAACGACAAAAGATTGGTCTTATCGGCAATTTTTGTAATAGTAGTAATAATTTGGAAAATGTTTGTTGTTTTTGAATTTATATTATCAAGCTTTTCCGATATAGTATTCACTGATTCCGATAGATTACTCATTGTGGTTTTTATTTCATTTAAGTTTTTTAATCCTTCATTTGAAGAATCAGCAGCTTCCATAGAAACTTTTGTAACACCATTTATTGTATTTGCCAAATCGCGGACTGTAGAAGATATCTGATTTGTTGTAACATTTACTTCGTTGGTGGAAGCGGCTTGTTCGGTTACGGTTGCTTCAAGCTGGCGAATTGATGTTGTTATTTTATTTTTAAGTCCAATTACATTATCCGAAGCTTCTGCTACCCTGGTTAACAACAAATTTAAATCGAAAGTCATTTTTTTAACAGCATTAAACAATGTGGAAATTTCATTTTCCGATTTTTGGCCGCCGCTGTTTAATTGATTAAAAATGTTGGTTTTTAACTGATACTCTTTTATTTTTGTAACCGCCAAAGATATTTTACCCGTAGATATCTCGCTCGCAATTTCCGTAACTTTTCGTAATGGTAACGTCATTGAACGTGATATTGCAGTAATTGTAGTAAAAAGAATTACAAATCCCACAATACCGATAATAATAATAATTTTATTTAGAAAATTTAAATCGGCGTAAAGTTCTTCCTGAGGAATTAATACTGCCATTGACCACCGGCTTGTGCGCAAAGGAGCATAATAAATCCAGCATTTCTCTTTGTCAATAATTTGTTCATTAAAACTAAAACCACGTTCTCCTTTTAACATTGCCCGGCCAATAACACGTAATAACGGCTGGTTCATTTCTTCGGCAACACTAAAAATGCTTTCATTTAATATTTTATTTTTATCGGGAGATGTAATAAAAGTTCCCCGGTTGCTTATTAAAAAAGCATATCCCGTTTTATATATTTTAACTTTTGATACAATTTCCTGAAGCCATTCCAATGAAATGTTTACCGTAATTATTCCGGTTAAACTTCTCCGTCCGTTTAATGTTTTATAAAACGGCACCGAATAAGTCGATTTTAGAATACCTGTCCCGTTTTCGTCAAAATAAGGTTCGTTCCACACTGATTTTTGTAGTACTTTTGGAATTTGATACCAATCGTAATAAAAATAATCAAACGATTCATTTCCCAAATCAATTTTGCGGACATTATTTTGAGCTTTAAAATAGTATGGGGCGTGTTTTGCAATATTAGGCATATACGCATAAGGTTCAAAGGCAACAGAACAGCCAAATATTTCATCATTTTTTTCTACAATCGATTTAATTAAACTATCCAGTTCGGTTTCGGTTATTGTTGTTTTTTCTAATACCGTTGCTACACTTTCGGTTACTTTTTCAATCGATTTTAATATCCGTTCTATTTTATTAACATTGTTAAATGTTAAATTTTTAGCGTTTTCTCCAACATTACGTAAAATAATATCCTTTGAAACAAAATAATAAGTAACAAAAACCACAGCAGCAATAATAAATATTACTATTAAAATATAAGTGCTTAATTTAAACGCTAAACTTTTATTTTTAAACATTTTACGGCTGCATTACAAAATTGTTATAAGATGGATAATTTATTGTATTATTTGAATTACTTAATATGCTTATGGTTTTATAAAAATCCACTTCCGGAAAAACTCCAAACTGATAACTTTTATCTTTAGGCATAAAAACGTCTTTCATTCTTGCCAACATCCATTTTTGATGAGCTATGTTTGCAGCAATTTTATCTCTATTCATGTACTTAATTACAATATCCAAAGCCTGGTCGGGATTTTTAAATGCTTCTTTCCATCCTTCAAGTGTTGCTTTAACAAAATTTTTGCATGTTTCAGTATTATTCAAATAATAATTTCTATTACAATAAATACCGTCTTCAGGTACATCCAGTCCATATTTACTAAAGAAAAATGGGACTAATTCGTTTTCATTTATTCCCGAACTTATTATAGTATGATATTCGTTATACCACATAACCGTCATAACATCAATACCACCCAAAATGAATAAATTTACCGAAAACGCCAAAGGTACTATTGTTACGGACACATTGTATTTTTTGAAAAACGCATAAGGAATTTCCTCAAAACCCGTTCGCCAAATACCAACCTTTTTACCTTCAAAATCTTCAGGTATTCGTATTCCACTGCTTTTTTTTGTTAAATAAATTAATGCCGATTTTTGAGAAAGTTGAGCTACGTTTACAATGTCTCTGTTTTTTGATCTTTCGGTTAAAGCAGATGAAAAAAACATTAAGGCAAAATCGGTTTCGTTTTTTGCTAAAATTTCCTGCGAATTTTCTATTATACCGGAAGATTTTATTTCAACATCAAGACCATATTTTTTATAAATACCTTTTTCTTTGGCATAATAATACCCTGCAAACTGAGCCTGGGGAATCCAATGAGTTGTAAATCTTACTTTTTTTAATTCTTTTGCAACACAAACAGAACTAAGTAATGATATTATAATAAAACAGTTAACTAAGTTACGCATATTTATTAATTTTCAGACGTGTAGTCTTTTCTTTTTACTTCAAGTACTAATGTATCGGCAATAATATCATGAAGTGCTTGTTTTTTTTGAGTAAATGCTGCCATAATAAAACCAATATTTAAAATTAATCCGGAAAGAATTTTAGCAAAAAATCTTCCGCTTGCTCTTGCAAACGTAATTTTGTTCCCCTGCGAATCCGTAACAATTAATCCTAAGGCCATCTTTCCAAGTGTGGCTTTTTTTGAAGAGGATTCCATTAAAGCCGAATAAAGCCAGGTAAGAACAATTGATATTAAAATTAAAATAAGAATTACTATTATTATTGAGGAAATAAGTGCAACGTGATCGATGTCTTGATTTTGAACATAAGATACACTTGAGAAATCATTATTTTCAACTGCATTCCATGGGATTATTGATAAACCCGCGAATATAATAATTGGGATAAATATAATTGAAATTGCAATATTCATTATTATTGAATCAATGATATATGCTAAAAATCGTTTCCAAAATCCGGCATAAGTATAAACTGTATTTCCCATATTTACCTCTTAAAAATTAATTTTAGATAATAAATGAATATAACAATTTTTTTATGTAAATAAAATATTACTTATCCTTAATTACAGGAATTTCAAACCCAAAAGTTGATCCGCTGCCTAGTTTACTTTTTACCCAAACTCTTCCGTTATGTTCTTCAATAATTTTTTTAACAATCCATAAACCTAGACCGCTGCTTTTTTCTCCCGCGGTTGGTTTAGAACTTAATTTGCCCCCTTTTTGGAATGCACGTCTTATATCATCTTCGGATAGTCCAACACCGTTATCAACAACTTCGACAGTTATTTTAGCATCGGTAAAAAATGTACTTACATTTACAACCGAATTTTTAGGAGCATATTTTATAGCATTATTAATTAAGTTATCCAACACTTCTTCCATTTTTGCAGGATCAAGTTTTGTACTCGGCATATCAAATGAGGATTTATTAATTAAATTAACTTCTTTTTTTGCTGCATAAGGTTTGTTTTGGGTACAAACCGCATCAATAATTTTTTTTAATGATCCCTGCTCTAATGATAACATAGGTTCGGGTTGTGTTTGGGCCATAACCGTAGTCATTTCGTGTGCAAGTTCCACAATCTGTTCAGACGACCTAATCATCGATTCCATAATTTCGCTTTGTTCAGTGGCGTTAAAATCGTATGACTGAATCAATTCGATATAATTTTTTATTGCCGAAGCCGGATTTTTAATATCATGTATTGCAATAGCAAACAACTCTTCTTTTTGATTTTGAATTTCTTCCAATTGGCGTTTACTTTCAACCAATTTATCTTTCTTTTCAATTAATTTTACATTTGCCTGTTCTAGGTCAGTAATTTTTTCTTTTAATTCCCTTATTTGCGAACGTTGAAAACCATTTTCATCCTGTAAAATTTTGAATTCTTTTTTCAAATGCTCATAGGCATACTTAAATTCACCGTTTACAACTGCCGGAACTTTTTTATCTTCCGAACTTACTTGATAATTTGTTGAAGGACTGCTGCTTTTTTTTCGTGTAAATAAAAATATGATAACTATAAATTGTAATCCAATTATGCCATAAAAAATGTACATATAATTAAACGATCCTGCTTCGGTTTCTTTTTTTTCTGTTTCAGCAACTACAGTGTTTTGATTAACATTAAATTCCAGAATTGTTGGTGAAAGTTCTTTACCATTTGAAATGGAGCCTTGTATTTTTAGAATATATTTACCACCCGGCAAATTAGTCATGTCAACCAGTTTATTTTTTTGGTCATAATTTAACAAAACACCATTTAACAGCACTTTATACACTACAGGAGTAAAAGAAACTTCCTGAAGTTCGGAATCAAATTGTATAATAATTCTATCATTTGGTTTAATATCTAACTTGCTTAGTCCTTCCGGATCTACATTATAATTATTTACACTAATTTGTGTTATATTAATTTTACCCGCTTCATGAACCTGCGAATAAATATTTGATACCATTAACACAGTTAATAAAACCGCACACAACAACTTATTTACCATATTCTCAGCTCTCATTTTTGTACACAATTATTTTTTAGTTTTTTTTTAATTTCCACTCTTTCTCTATAAAGCTGTCCTATTTCCGCTCCAATTATAAACAGAATAGAGGAATAATATACCCAAAATGCAACAACAATAATTAATGTATATGTTCCATATATTTTACCATAATCGGCAACATGATATAGATAATAACCAAATAATCTTCGGGCCAAATCCCATAATAATGTTGCCCAAAAAGCCGAAACCGCCGAGACCATTTTTCCAACTCTTGTATATGGTATTGCAAAATAAAATATGTAAAATAAAGCAAAAATCAAAATTAAAGAAGTAATAGAAAATACCGTATCAAGTAAAGCACCTATTTTGAGGTTTGATAAATATGGTATTTTATCAGCCATATCTATTACAAATCTAACTATTGGCAAAACAAAAGTTAATAAAAATATAAAAACAATTAATAATAATACCATACCTAAATCGCGCAATTTTGCAATTAAAACACTTTTATCTTTTTTAAATCCAAATATCTTATTTAAAACTGTGCGCATACCGCTAAATAATCCGCTTGCCGTAATAAACAAACCAATACCGCCAATATAGGCCGCAATTGTTTTGTATTCAACTACTTCCGATATTCGGCTAAGTATAATATCTTTGGCGTATTTTGCATATTCGGGATATGGAATAACAGTATCCACTAATTGATTCACCTGCCCTTTGATAGCAATTGTATCTAAAATATTACCCAATATTGAGAAGATAATAAAAATGAAAGGGATTATACATAAAAAAATTGAAAATGCTAAACCGCCGCCCGATAAAAAAATATGATGTTCATCTGTACGATAATATAATCCACCTAAATAATGCTTAAAAAACGCTAATATTTTTTTAAAGCTGATTAGAGATATATGATGGCTGATAAATCTTAATAGTTTAAACTTGCTCATTCATCCACTTTGAAATAGAGTAATAATATAAATTAATTAAATTTTCTAAATTAAACCTGTAGTTGTTTATAATATACTCTGCCGGTTTAGTTGTTCCTATTAAGTCAAAATGTTGATTGTTGGTTTTGCAAATTTTTTCGAATTCAATTTTGTCACTTTCACTAACCGATACAATAATTCGCGATTGTGATTCCGAAAACAAACTAAAATCTTCTCTTGTTTTTACCGGGACAGTAATTTCGGCACCAATTGGATTTTCACGGTCAATTATGCAGCATTCCGCAGCAGCCGTAATAATACCGCCTTCCGAAATATCATGAGCCGAATTAATAATTTGAGCTTCTATTAATTGAATTAAAGTTTTTTGAAGATTTAATTCCGTATCGATATTTAATGAAGGAATTTTACCGGCAACGGTTTTGTATTCAACAGACAAATATTCACTTCCGCCAATTTCTTCAAAATCTTCACCTAATACATATATTAAATCGTTTGCTTTTTTAAAGTACGAGGTTGTAACATTTTTTACATCTTCAATTACACCAACCATTCCAATTACCGGAGTTGGGTAAACAGCAGTTTCGGGACTTTCGTTGTAAAAACTAACATTGCCGCCTGTAACCGGAGTATCAAATTTTTTACACGCATCTCCCATTCCCGCAATAGCTTCAGCAAAAAGCCAATATACTTCCGGTTTATAAGGATTTCCAAAATTTAAGCAGTTAGTTATTGCCAAAGGCACACCACCCGAACAAACCACGTTGCGTGCCGATTCGGCAACTGCTATTTTTGTTCCTTCCCGAGGATTTAAATAAACATATCTTCCATTACAATCCGTTTTTGTTGCTATAGCTTTGTTAGTTCCTTTAATATAGATAACCGCGCTATCGCAGCCGGGACCTACAATTGTATTTGTTCTAACCATTGAATCGTATTGTTCATAAACCCAGCGTTTTGACGCTATATTTGGCGATGATAATATTTTTTCAAAAACTTTTCCAATATCTTCAGGAACAGGTAATGTATTAAAATCAAATTTTTCTAATTCGTCTATATAAGCAGGTTTTTTTTGCTCGCGTATATAAACCGGAGCTCCGCCTCCCAACACCAAATCGTAAGCAGGTAATTTTGCTTTTAATTCACCCTCGTAATAAATTTCCAATAAACCTGTATCGGTTACTTCACCAATTATTTCGCAATTCAAATCCCATTTATTAAAAATTGCTTTTACTTTATCTTCAAATCCGGGTTTTACAACAACAAGCATACGTTCCTGACTTTCGGAAAGCATAATTTCGTAAGCTATCATCCCTTTTTCTCTTAAAGGAACTTTGCTTAAATCAATGCGCATACCGCTTTCACCTTTGGCACTCATTTCCGAGGTGGAACACGAAATTCCCGCAGCACCCATATCCTGAATACCGATAATATAATCATTTCTTATAATTTCAAGCGAGGCTTCCAATAAAAGTTTTTCTGTAAACGGGTCGCCGGCTTGTACGGATGGTCTTTTAGCTTCCGATTTTTCCGAAATTTCTTCACTTGCAAACGTTGCACCGTGTATTCCGTCTCTTCCGGTTGAAGAACCTACTATCATCACTTTGTTGCCCACACCTTTTGCGGTTGCCGAAGCGGTCCTATCGGTATTTACAATTCCAATTGCCATTGCGTTTACAAGCGGATTGCCTTTATAACATTCATCAAAATAAACTTCGCCCGCTACGGTAGGAACTCCAAAACAATTACCGTAATCGCCAATTCCTTTTACAACACCTTCAAACAAAAATCGGGTTCTTTTATCTTCTATTGAACCAAAACGTAACGAATTAAGAGACGCAATAGGTCTTGCACCCATTGTAAAAATATCTCTTAATATACCTCCAACACCAGTTGCGGCACCTTGATACGGTTCAACAGCTGATGGATGATTATGGCTTTCTATTTTAAAACAAATTGCCTGTCCGCCGCCAATATCAACCAATCCGGCGTTTTCTTCACCCGCGCCAACCAGTAATTTACCGCCTGATCGGGGAAGTGTTTTTAATTGAGCAATTGAATTTTTGTAACTGCAATGTTCACTCCACATAACACTAATAATTCCGAGTTCGGTAAAATTAGGTTCTCTTCCTAAAATCTTTAATACTTTTTCATATTCTTCTTCGGTCAATCCATGGTTTTTTACTACTTCTGGGGTAACTTTTATCTCTTCCATTCTTCCGGCTCAATTGTTCGTAATTTAAACTTATAATATAACATTTAATTGTAAATTTTTCAGCTAAAACCAATGCCTTATATTAATTTAAGTTAAAATTAACCATAAAATGACTAATGATTCAATAATTAATGTATACATAAAAACGCAGCAATTATTAGTTCATTATTTTGAACACAAAGAAGACCTATATAACTGATTTACACTGATTTTTCCCTATTATTTATCTGCGGTTATCTGTTTAACCTGCGTTATCAGTGTTCCAGTTTAAAACCTTAGAACACAGATGACACTGATTTAACTGATTTACACTGATTTTTCCTATTTTTAATCTGTGGTTATCTGTCTAATCTGCGTTATCAGTGTTCCAATTATAAAATCATAACACAGATGACACTGATTTAACAGATTTGCACTGATTTTTCCCTATTATTTATCTGCGGTTATCTGTTTAACCTGCGTTATCAGTGTTCCAGTTTAAAACCTTAGAACACAGATGACACTGATTTAACTGATTTACACTGATTTTTCCTATTTTTAATCTGTGGTTATCTGTCTAATCTGCGTTATCAGTGTTCCAATTGTAAAACCTTAGAACACAGATGACACTGATTTAACTGATTTACACTGATTTTCACCTATATTTATCTGTGGTTATCTGCTTAATCTGCGTTATCAGTGTTCCATTTATAAAATCATAACACAGATGACACTGATTTAACTGATTTACACTGATTTTCACCTATATTTATCTGCGGTTATCTGCTTAATCTGCGTTATCAGTGTTCGAATTGTAAAACCATAGAACACAGATGACAATGATTTAACTGATTTACACTGATTTTTCCTATTTTTAATCTGCGGTTATCTGCTTAATCTGCGTTATCAGTGTTCCAATTGTAAAACCTTAGAACACAGATGGCACTGATTTAACTGATTTACACTGATTTGAGTCTGCACCGATATATTTTCCCATATTTTTTGCCTTTTTACTAAATAAATATTTATTAATTTACCTATACTAATTATATTATTAATTTTTCTTTTTTTTGAGGTATTATGAAATACTTTTTTACATTATTGCTATTAATATTTGCAATAAATCTTTATGCGCAAAACCCTGCAAAACAGGCAGATAGACCAAACAAATCGCTTAATAGCAGATTTAATAAAACTTTTGATACAAAATATCCAAGTGATGATAAATACGATGTTACTTATTATAAACTGGATTTGAATATTGAACATATTTTTTTTACTTCAAACCATATTTCCGGCTCCGTACAAATGAAAGCCAAAAGTACGGTGGCAAATTTAACATCCTGTTATGTCGATTTAGTTGATCAGCTTTATATTGATTCAATAAAATCCACACTTGGAACAATTATTTATAATCATTCGCAAAATATTATAAATATTACTTTTCCCGCCGCTTTACAAAAAGACGAACCATTTGATTTAACAATTTATTACAAAGGGGTTCCCGGATCATCCGGCTGGGGAAGTTTTATGTTTGAAAGTCATAATAGCAGCCCTATACTTTGGTCGTTAAGCGAACCTTACGGAAGCAGCGAATGGTGGCCATGTAAAGATACTCCTGCCGATAAACCGGACAGCGTTGATATTTGGGTAACAGCAAATTCGTTTTTTAAAAGCGTATCAAACGGTAAATTAATGGATATTGTTGATAACGGAAACAATACCAAAACTTACAAATGGAAAGTTTCTTATCCTATAGCACAATATTTAATTTCCGTTGCAATGACCGATTATTACCAGTATGATAACAATTATACCGCACTTGACGGCAGTAATATGACGTTAAATCACTTTGTATATCCCGAAACATGGGACAATACAGTTAAAACTCAGCTTGATGCCACACCCGATATGATCCATGAGTTCGCATTAATGTTTGGCGAATATCCATTCCTAAGAGAAAAATACGGACATGCCGAATTTAACTGGGGCGGTGGTATGGAACACCAAACGGTTACTTCAATTGTTGACTTTTATAGAGATTTGGTTAGTCATGAACTTGCCCACCAATGGTTTGGTGATATGATTACATGCAAGGACTGGCATAATATATGGATTAATGAAGGTTTTGCAACTTACTGTGAAGCTTTATATGTTGAAAAGAAAGGTGATTTTATTGCATATAAAAATTACATTAACAACGATATAAGTTCAGCAAAAGGGGCTATCGGTTCTGTTTATTGTCAAGATATTTCAAATGTTGATAATATTTTTGACAGCCGCCGCAGTTACTCAAAAGGTGCTGTTGTTTTACACATGTTAAGATGGACACTTGGCGACTCCCTTTTCTTCAAAACAATGTACAATTTTGCTAACGACCCACAAGTAAAATACGGTGTGGCGGTTACCGAAGATTTTCAGCAAGTAGCAGAAACGGTCAGCGGCAAGGATTTGGACTATTTTTTCAATCAATGGATTTATGGCGAAAAACATCCTAAATATTCCGTTAATTGGGGTTACAACCAAAACGGCAATTTATATAATGTACGTGTAAAAATTTCACAGGCAACAAACAGCAACCCTACATTTTTTATTATGCCAATTCAGTTAAAGTTTAAAACACCATCGGGCGATACTTTATTGACTGTTTTTAACGACCAGCAGGTACAGGAATTTTATTTTGTTTTAAATGGCAAGCCGTCATTTTTTGTGTTTGACCCTAACAACTGGATTTTAAAGGATATGGGAAACATAACGACCGATACAGAAGATGAATCGATTAATTTATTCGATTATAAATTAAATCAAAATTACCCTAATCCATTTAATCCTGAAACAAAAATCACTTACCAAATTGGGACTGCCGGCCCAATTAAACTTACTATTTTTGATATTTTAGGTAGAGAAGTAAAAACATTAGTAAACGAATATCAAAATCCGGGTGAATACAGCTATAATTTTAATGCAACCGGACTTGCCGGCGGAGTTTACATTTACGAACTTTCTTCCAAAACATTTAAGGATTCAAAAAAATTAATTTTATTACAATAATAATTATTTTTCCATTTTACTTTTATTAAAAAATAATTATTTTATTATTGTATTTTAAAACAAATAATAGTTTATAAACCAAACTACTTGCAGAAATGGGGATTTTTTAATCCCCATTCTTTTTATCCCGCACAGTAATTTCCTTTTTTTAGACACTCTTTTTTTGCCTTTTTACTAAACAAACAATTGTTAATTTACTATTATTAATTATTTAAATAAATTTATATATTTTTTTTAGAGGTATTATGAAAAACTTTTTTACTTTATTGTTTTTTATATTTGCAATAAATCTTTATGCGCAAAACACGGCAAAAAAGGTTGATCGACCAAACAAATTGCTTAATAATACATTTAATAAAACTTTTGATACAAAATATCCAAGCGATGAAAAATACGATGTTACTTATTACAAACTTGATTTGAATATTGAGCATGTTTTTTTTACCTCAAATCATATTTCCGGCTCTGTACAAATGAAAGCAAAAAGTACTGTAGCAAATTTAACATCCTGTTATATCGATTTAGTTGATCAGCTTTCTGTTGATTCAATAAAATCGACACTTGGAACAATTGTATACAATCATTCACAAAATATTATAAACATTACTTTTCCTGCTGCTTTACAAAAAGATGAACCATTTGATTTGACTATTTATTACAAAGGTGTTCCCGGATTATCTGGTTTGAGAAGTTTTAGGTTTGAAAGTCATAACAGCAGCCCCATTCTCTGGTCATTAAGCCAACCTTATGGCAGCAGCGAATGGTGGCCATGTAAAGATACTCCCGCCGATAAACCGGACAGCGCGGATATTTGGGTTACAGCCAATTCGTTTTTTAAAAGTGTATCAAACGGTAAATTAATGGATATTGTTGATAACGGGAACAATACCAAAACTTATAAGTGGAAAGTTTCTTATCCAATTGCACAATATTTAATTTCCGTTGCAATGACCAACTATTATCAGTACGACAATAATTATACTGCACTTGACGGCAGTAATATGACGTTAAATCATTTTGTATATCCCGAAACATGGAGCAGCTCAGTAAAAACTCAGCTCGATCTTACACCCGATATGATACACGAATTTGCCTTAATGTTTGGTGAATATCCATTCCTTAGGGAAAAATATGGACACGCTGAATTTCATTGGAGCGGTGCAATGGAACATCAAACAATTACTTCAATTTTTTATTTTTATAGAGATTTAGTTAGTCATGAACTTGGGCACCAATGGTTTGGCGATATGATTACATGTAAGGACTGGCATAATATATGGTTAAATGAAGGTTTTGCAACTTACCTTGAAGCTTTATATATTGAGAAAAAAAATGGTTTTATTGCATATAAAAATAATATTGCAAACGATATAAGTTCAGCAAAAGGTGCTATCGGTTCGGTATACTGCCAAGACATTTCAAGTGTAAACAATATTTTTGACCAAGGCCGTAGTTACTTCAAAGGTTCGGTTGTTTTACACATGTTAAGATGGACATTAGGCGACTCTCTTTTCTTCAAAACGATGTACAATTTTGCAAATGATCCGCAGTTAAAATACGGAGTGGCTGTTACCGAAGATTTTCAACGCGTTGCCGAAACGGTTAGCGGCAAAGATTTGGACTATTTTTTCAGTCAATGGATTTATGGCGAAAAACACCCAAAATATTCTATTGATTGGGGTTATAGCCAAAACGGCAATTTATATAATGTACGCGTAAAAATTTCGCAAACTACTAACAGCAACCCTTCATTTTTTACAATGCCAATTGAATTAAAGTTTAAAACGCCTTCCGGCGATACTTTATTAACTGTTTTTAACGACCAACAGGTACAGGAATTTTATTTTGTATTAAACGGTAAGCCATCATTTTTTGTATTTGACCCTGACAACTGGATTTTGAAGGATATGGGCAATATTACTACCGATACCGGAGATGAATCGATTAATCTTTACGATTATAAATTATATCAAAACTATCCTAATCCGTTTAATCCGGAAACAAAGATTACTTACCAAATTGGAACTGCCGGCCCAATTAAACTTACAATTTTTGATATTTTAGGAAGAGAAGTAAAAACATTAGTAAACGAATATCAAAATCCGGGTGAATACAGCTATAATTTTAATGCAGCCGGACTTGCCGGCGGAGTTTATATTTACGAACTATCTTCTAAAACATTTAAGGATTCAAAAAAATTGGTTTTATTGCAATAATAATTATTTTATTATAGTATTTTAAAACAAATAATAGTTTATAAACCAAACTACTTGCAGAAATGGGGATTTTTTAATCCCCATTCTTTTTATCCCGCAAAGTAATTTCCTTTTTTTTAGACACTCTTTTTTTGCCTTTTTACTGAACAAATAAGTACTAATTTACTGACTGAATTTATTAAAATAAGTTTTGAGGTTTTATGAAATACTTTTATACACTTTGTATTTTAATTATTGCAGCAAATCTTTTTTCTCAAACCCCACAGGATTCGTTTAACAACCGTGAAAAAACATTTATTGGTAATTTTAATAAGCCCTTAAATAATAAGTATCCGGTTGATGACAATTACGATGTTACTTATTATAAACTCAATTTGTATATCGATCATGCCTTTTACACTTCAAATTCTATATCAGGTTCGGTACTAATTAAAGCAAAAAGCAAAGCCAAAAATTTAACAAGTTGTTATATTGATTTATCAGATGTACTTCAAGTTGATTCTGTAAAATCATCCATGGGCAATATTGTTTATAATCATACACAGGATAAAATTAATATCACATTTCCTATGGCTTTGCAAATTGATCAATCATTTGATATTACGGTGTATTACAAAAGCGTGCCTAATCCTTATGGTTTTAGCAGTGTAAATTATTATTCGCATAATAATAATCCCATTATTGCAACTTTTAGCGAACCTTACGGAAGCAGCAACTGGTGGCCATGTAAAGATACTCCCGCCGATAAAGCTGATAGCGCTGACATTTGGATTACCGCCAATTCGTTTTTTACTTCAGTTTCAAACGGTAAATTAATGGATATTGTTGATAACGGAAACAATACCAAAACTTACAAATGGAAAGTTTCTTATCCTATAGCACAATATTTAATTTCCGTTGCAATGACCGATTATTACCAGTATGATAACAATTATACCGCACTTGACGGCAGTAATATGACGTTAAATCACTTTGTATATCCCGAAACATGGGACAATACAGTTAAGACTCAGCTTGATGCCACACCCGATATGATCCACGAATTTGCTTTAATATTTGGTGAATATCCATTCCTAAGAGAAAAATACGGACATGCGGAATTTAATTGGGGCGGCGGAATGGAACATCAAACAATTACTTCAATTGTTGACTTTTATAGAGATTTAGTTAGTCATGAACTTGCCCACCAATGGTTTGGTGATATGATTACATGCAAAGACTGGCATAATATATGGATTAATGAAGGTTTTGCAACTTACTGTGAAGCTTTATATGTTGAAAAGAAAGGTGATTTTATTGCATATAAAAATTACATTAACAACGATATAAGTTCAGCAAAAGGGGCTATCGGTTCTGTTTATTGTCAAGATATTTCAAATGTTGATAATATTTTTGACAGCCGCCGCAGTTACTCAAAAGGCAGTGTTGTTTTACATATGTTAAGATGGACACTTGGCGACTCACTTTTCTTCAAAACAATGTACAATTTTGCTAACGACCCACAGGTAAAATACGGTGTGGCTGTTACCGAAGATTTCCAGCGTGTTGCCGAAACGGTTAGCGGCAAGGATTTGGACTATTTTTTCAATCAATGGATTTATGGCGAAAAACATCCTAAATATTCCGTTAATTGGGGTTACAACCAAAACGGCAATTTATATAATGTACGTGTAAAAATTTCACAGGCAACAAACAGCAACCCTACATTTTTTATTATGCCAATTCAGTTAAAGTTTAAAACACCATCGGGAGATACTTTATTAACCGTTTTTAACGATCAACAAGTACAAGAGTTTAATTTTGTATTAAATGGTAAACCATCATTTTTTGTATTAGATCCTAATAACTGGATTTTAAAGGATATGGGCAATATAACTACCGATACCGATGATGAATCGATAAATCTTTTTGATTATAAATTAAATCAAAATTACCCTAATCCATTTAATCCTGAAACAAAAATCACTTACCAAATTGGAACTGCCGGCCCAATTAAACTTACTATTTTTGATATTTTAGGTAGAGAAGTAAAAACATTAGTAAACGAATATCAAAATCCGGGTGAATACAGCTATAATTTTAATGCAACCGGACTTGCCGGCGGAGTTTACATTTACGAACTTTCTTCCAAAACATTTAAGGATTCAAAAAAATTAATTTTATTACAATAATAATTATTTTTCCATTTTACTTTTATTAAAAAATAATTATTTTATTATTGTATTTTAAAACAAATAATAGTTTATAAACCAAACTACTTGCAGAAATGGGGATTTTTTAATCCCCATTCTTTTTATCCCGCACAGTAATTTCCTTTTTTTAGACACTCTTTTTTTGCCTTTTTACTAAACAAACAATTGTTAATTTACTATTATTAATTATTTAAATAAATTTATATATTTTTTTTAGAGGTATTATGAAAAACTTTTTTACTTTATTGTTTTTTATATTTGCAATAAATCTTTATGCGCAAAACACGGCAAAAAAGGTTGATCGACCAAACAAATTGCTTAATAATACATTTAATAAAACTTTTGATACAAAATATCCAAGCGATGAAAAATACGATGTTACTTATTACAAACTTGATTTGAATATTGAGCATGTTTTTTTTACCTCAAATCATATTTCCGGCTCTGTACAAATGAAAGCAAAAAGTACTGTAGCAAATTTAACATCCTGTTATATCGATTTAGTTGATCAGCTTTCTGTTGATTCAATAAAATCGACACTTGGAACAATTGTATACAATCATTCACAAAATATTATAAACATTACTTTTCCTGCTGCTTTACAAAAAGATGAACCATTTGATTTGACTATTTATTACAAAGGTGTTCCCGGATTATCTGGTTTGAGAAGTTTTAGGTTTGAAAGTCATAACAGCAGCCCCATTCTCTGGTCATTAAGCCAACCTTATGGCAGCAGCGAATGGTGGCCATGTAAAGATACTCCCGCCGATAAACCGGACAGCGCGGATATTTGGGTTACAGCCAATTCGTTTTTTAAAAGTGTATCAAACGGTAAATTAATGGATATTGTGGATAACGGGAACAATACCAAAACTTATAAGTGGAAAGTTTCTTATCCAATTGCACAATATTTAATTTCCGTTGCAATGACCAACTATTATCAGTACGACAATAATTATACTGCACTTGACGGCAGTAATATGACGTTAAATCATTTTGTATATCCCGAAACATGGAGCAGCTCAGTAAAAACTCAGCTCGATCTTACACCCGATATGATACACGAATTTGCCTTAATGTTTGGTGAATATCCATTCCTTAGGGAAAAATATGGACACGCTGAATTTCATTGGAGCGGTGCAATGGAACATCAAACAATTACTTCAATTTTTTATTTTTATAGAGATTTAGTTAGTCATGAACTTGGGCACCAATGGTTTGGCGATATGATTACATGTAAGGACTGGCATAATATATGGTTAAATGAAGGTTTTGCAACTTACCTTGAAGCTTTATATATTGAGAAAAAAAATGGTTTTATTGCATATAAAAATAATATTGCAAACGATATAAGTTCAGCAAAAGGTGCTATCGGTTCGGTATACTGCCAAGACATTTCAAGTGTAAACAATATTTTTGACCAGGGCCGTAGTTACTTCAAAGGTTCGGTTGTTTTACACATGTTAAGATGGACATTAGGCGACTCTCTTTTCTTCAAAACGATGTACAATTTTGCAAATGATCCGCAGTTAAAATACGGAGTGGCTGTTACCGAAGATTTTCAACGAGTTGCCGAAACGGTTAGCGGCAAAGATTTGGACTATTTTTTCAGTCAATGGATTTATGGCGAAAAACACCCAAAATATTCTATTGATTGGGGTTATAGCCAAAACGGCAATTTATATAATGTACGCGTAAAAATTTCGCAAACTACTAACAGCAACCCTTCATTTTTTACAATGCCAATTGAATTAAAGTTTAAAACGCCTTCCGGCGATACTTTATTAACTGTTTTTAACGACCAACAGGTACAGGAATTTTATTTTGTATTAAACGGTAAGCCATCATTTTTTGTATTTGACCCTGACAACTGGATTTTGAAGGATATGGGCAATATTACTACCGATACCGATGACGAATCGATTAATCTTTACGATTATAAATTATATCAAAACTATCCTAATCCGTTTAATCCGGAAACAAAGATTACTTACCAAATTGGTATTGCCGGCCCAATTAAACTTACAATTTACGATATTTTAGGAAGAGAAGTAAAAACATTAGTAAACGAATATCAAAATCCGGGCGAATACAGCTATAATTTTAATGCAGCCGGACTTGCCGGCGGAGTTTATATTTACGAACTATCTTCTAAAACATTTAAGGATTCAAAAAAATTGGTTTTATTGCAATAATAAGTTTTTGTATTTATATTATGGTTTTCGCACCGCAGAACAGTGCCCTGTTTATAACACATACAAACACCCAATAATAGACTACATAGGAGATGTGGCCTATTCTTTTAACAAAATAAAACATTTTAGAGCCGTAATTTGAAAAACAAACAAAACCCCAAGGGGGTACCCAATATTTAATAATTTTTATTCATTCAAAAAATTGTAACTACTTTTGTTTTCCATTTGTAAATGCCACAATTGTTACTATACCCATCAACATATTCATTTAACAGAAGTCCATTATATTTAACTATAATAATATGCCCGCAAATATTAATCATTTATTTTTATTAACACAACCATTTGCATTTTTTGTGATGTAGATCATAACATTGCCATAGTGCACTTAATTGACTTGCAAAACAAGATATGATAATTGTATATTTCCTCATAGATTTTTCGAAGAATCAGGACATGTTTGATATTATAGACCAATAGGGTATAATAAAATAATTTATTAATTTATATTTAGAGGCACGTATGAAATATTTTAAGTTGTTTTGGGTGTTTATATTCTTTTATTCGATTAATGTTTTTGCAATTCCGGGGGCTTTCACATCTGAATTTAGAAAATCAATCGAAGGTGGCAGTTTAGTAAAAAATATTGTTGGAGACTTTAATGGTGATAGAATAAGCGATATAGCTTATTACAAAGATGCCACACATATTAATATTATTTATTCAACCTACGATGGTTTTCTTCCCACACAATCATTAACAATTAAAAGAGGAAACGGTGCAGCATCACTTTTAACATCTTCAAATCTTTATGCTGGTGATTTTAATGGTGATGGTTATGATGATATTCTTATATATAGTGGAACAGATTTATATATTTCACTAACCGGAATTCAATTAGATGGCTCATTCACTTTTAGGGGGTACAATTTTTGGATAAGCATGGATACTGACAAGCTTTTAATTGCTGATTTTAACGGAGATGGTTTGGATGAAGTATTATGTCATAATAAAACTAATGCTTATCAATGGGATTTATTATACAAAACGAGTCAAGATTACCTTTCTTTTTCAAAAATTACAAATTGGTATAACTCAGCTATAAACACTATTACGGATCAATTTGTAGGTGATTTTAATGGTGATGGTCAAGCTGATAAATTACGATATAATGCAGGTGCCTGGTATGTTGCCCTTTCAACTGGAAGTGGATTAGGATCGGAAAGCAATTGGCTTGCAGGTCATAATGTAACAAAAACTTCTACTGTTTTAATTGGTGATTTTAACGGTGACAGCAAAGATGATATTTGTTACCATATACCGACAAATAATATCTGGAATGTAATGACTTCTAATCCTGTAGGTTCAAATGGATTTAATTGGGAGTGGCCATGGTCTTCTTATGCTGGAGTTAACGCTGGAGTTTACGCAGGTGATTTCGATGGTGATGGATTGTGCGATAAAGTGACTTATATTAGTTCTTCGCTTAGTCAATGGCAGGGGTGGTGGGTGCAAACTAGCATTAACCAGAATCCAAGAGAGGTTGGTGTTATTTACGAAGCAACTAATTATTGGCCATGGAAGGATCCCCAAAAATCACCTGTAGCTGGGATGAAGTCCTCCTCTCCAATAATTATGAACAGCTATTCTATTGCTAAACCTGTTTTTGAAGGACAAGTTCATGATATGAAATGGTGTGGATTAGACTTTATGATTATGAATGTAACTAATGGATATAGTGATGTTTATCCACCGGCTTATAAGAATGGGGGTTTAGTCACTGACACTTCCGGGAATAATAGTTTGTGCAAAGCATTTGAGTATATGAAGCAAAGAAAGGATAGTTTAGGTGAATCCGGTATATTAAAAATTGGAATTATGCTTGGCCTTGAATTTTGGGATATTGGTCAATTTGGGGCTTATAATATTGCTGCAGATGGTACAACTTTTTGGGGTATTCAAAAACAAAGACAGAATAATGCTTTTGTTGGAATAGATTCTGCTTATTTAACTAACTCCGCATATAGACCGATTTATTATAACCATTTAGGCAAACCTCTTTTCGAATTTTATTATGGAAATGGGAAATTTTATCCAATGACTAGTAATCCAGATGCTTATTTTAGCACAGACCCTTATACATATTTACCTAAATTTTACAAGCCAAACATTACTGCACGTTACATTACAAATAACGAATATTCATATTCTTTTTTTGCTGCAGGGTTCCGCGATTTAGTACCTGGAATGGCAGAGCAGGGGTTATGGGGTTTGGGTGCCGGCCCAGATTGGAGAGTTGGTCAGGATCTTCCTTTAAGTACCCTACTACCACCAAGCAAGGAAATGATGACTGTTATGCCTGGAATTTACTACTGGCATCCAACCGCAACTGATAAATTAGTAATTAAAAGAGAAGATTTAACCAATTCTCCTCAATTAGGAAGAGGTGCTTATTATAAAAAATCTTGGTGCGATGTATTAACAGTGATGCCGCAAAAAGTTACAATTACCAGCTGGAATGCGTATTGTGAAGAATCGGCGATTGAAGCCACGTATGACAACAGCATCATACCGATTTCAATCGTACCAGGCTGGGGTGATTTGTATTTAAAACTAACTAAATATTACACACACATGTTTAAGCATAACGTATTCTTTCCGGACTCAACAATTTATTTTAAAATTCGCGAATCTGCTTCAACAATTTCCGATTCTTTCTATTGTCACATAAAAAACGAAGGCAAAATCTATCACATGGTTAATGTTTCCAAGGTAAAAAAAGATTCGGTTTTATTGATACCACGCACATGGTTAACAGCAAATTCATACAATCAAGGTTCAAGACTTAACAAAGAATCTCTAATCTCTTTCAATTACGATTTATCTCAAAATTATCCAAATCCGTTTAATCCGGAAACTGAGATTAAATTTCAGATTCCCGAAAACGGAAAAGTTAGTTTAAAGGTATATGACATTTTGGGTAGAGAAGTTGCTGTATTAATAAACGATTACAGAGAAATGGGCAAATATTCTGTTAATTTTAATGCTTCAAAATACGCAAGCGGCGTTTATTTTTATAGATTAGAAGTTAACGACTTTGTATCCACTAAAAAAATGATGTTACTCAAATAGTGTCATATGACCAGAGGAACAGTTAAGTTATTAAAATATAAAGAATTAATAAAGAACAGAGTAAAAAAGATAAATTAAATAAAAACAACAAGTACAAAAATAATAAAAAAAAGCAATTAAGAATCGTTCTTTGACAAGCTGTTTTTAAATTTAGCAGGCAAAAGATCAATATATTGCATAACAACTCTTTTAGAAAGTCTAGAAAGTTCAGCAATTTTATCAAGGTCGGTAATATTGTGCTGCCAGAGCAATTCAATTCTGTGATAATCTTTGATATACCGATCAACAGCTTCTTTGGAGTGATTAGTTTTCAAAGCAATTTCAGGAGTAAGGTAACCTTGCAAATAAAGGGTGATAATTTCTCGCTTATGAGTAATGGCACCAGAAAGGTCATGAATATTGCCCCGAGTAGGAAGCAGATGTCCATCTGCTTGGATTTCCTGAACATAAGTACTTACAACAGCATCACAGACTCCAAGCAAAGCAGCAAGATCAAGCTGAGTAAGTAATGCTCCTTGGTCGAAAGCTTCCTCAGTCCAGCGTTTAAGTCTGTTTTTGCGAAGAGTCTTGGAATCAAAACCATGAGCGATATGAGCAATATCATGATCGGTAAGAAAAGAAAGGACAACAGGTTTAAGCCTGGTATTTGCAATGGATTTAGAACGTTGAGGAAATTCATCAACAGGGACAGCCATCCAAACAAGTTGCCCATAGTTGACATGATGAAGATCATTATCGATAGAAGAGACAAGGAAAAAATCATCAATAATGGTAAGTATATCTTGAATAATAGCGGTAGCAGTAATTTGACCTCTATCGTAACCATATTGATTAAGAAAACGATAAAGGAGAATTTGTTCAAGAGATTTATCCTTAAGACGTCTAAACTTTTTAAGTTGAGTTTGTTCTTTTGTTAAAGGTTTACTCATCAGTTTTACCTCCTCTGCCAGCATGAGGTGATGATTTTTTTTTAGCATTGGAATCGGCAGGTTGAGGAGAAATGATATCCATTAAACGTTGAGTATTGAGATTATAATAAGTATCATAAATCTGGCAATACTCTCTAACGAGACGTTCGGATTTTTGAGAAATTCGTCTAATTTGTTGTGTAGAGAATTTTTGGTTATAGAGAATAGCAACTTGAACAAAATCAGCGAGGTATCTTTTAACAGATGTTTCAGAATGATTAGTTTTAAGTTCAATCTCAGTAAATGTGTAACCCTTGAAATAGAGTTCAAGAATAATGGTTTTATGAGAAAGTCCTGGCCCCATATCAAGTTTAGCACCCCGAGTCATAATAAATTTACCTTGATTTCGGAGACAAAGAATATCTCTTTTAACAGTAGCAGGAGAAGTAGTAAGAACAATAGCTAAATCTTCGTAAGAAAGTAAAGCATTTTGATCATAGGCTTGTCTGGTGAGACGTTCAATTCGATGTTGTCTAAGTCCGGCCAGACCATAATTGGCAAGAACATCAAAATCAGAATTAATATCAATAAGTCTAAGCTTAATAGTAACTTTACATGTCAATCTGATATGTTTGCCTGCCGGTTCAGCAGCAGAAACAGCTTCATAAGAAACTTCACCGCTTGAAAGAGTTATGTTGGAATGTTCTTGGAAATAAAAAGAAACTTGTTTGTAAAAAGCTTCAGCAATAATAGGAGTAAGATTAAAATCTTGAGAGATTTTTTGGACAATAGCATTTTTAGCATTCTTAGATTCAAGGCGTTTTATGCCATAAGAATCCGGATCGTTAATTTTTTCCATAGGAGTACCTCTTTTTTTAGTTTCAAATATAATCTCCTATGGTCATTTGACCTAAACTTTAAGTAATTTTATTAATTTATAATAGTTACACATTTTTACAACAAACCCGCAGCAATGCGGGTTTTGTTTTTACGTAAAAAAGTACTCCACAAATATATCATATAGTTACGTTTTTGTATTTATATTATGACTTTCGCACGGTAAAACCGTGTCCTATTTGTAACGCCAACAAACGCCCAATAATACACTACATAGGAGATGTGGCCTATTCTTTTAACAAAATAAAACATTTTAGAGCCGTAATTTGAAAAATAAACAAAACCCCAGGGGGTACCCAATATTTAATAATATTTATGCACTTACACATAAAACTTTGTACACTTTTTTTGTTTCCCTTATATTAAATTGCGTATTGGTTACAATACCCATCAACATATTCATTTCACTACCGGGCATTATGTTTGAATATAATGATATTTATGCTGATGTCAATTAATTATTATCACAAAACATAACTTACTACTTTTTTTGTGATGTCCATCTAACATTCCCATATTATTGGCAATTTGCTTGCATAACATTACAAAATTTTGGTATATTCCGGCATTGATTTTTCAATAAATCAATGAGTGGTGAATACTATGCTTAAAACACGAGTATAGTAAAATAATTTATTAATTTATATTTAGAGGCGCGTATGAAATATTTTAAGTTATTTTGGGTGTTTTTATTTTTATATTCTATCAATGTTTTTGCTACTATTGGCCCATTTTCTAATGAAGTACATTATTTGGGCACATGTACACAGAATTATAATATTGTTGGTGATTTTAACGGCGACAGAATTAGTGATATTGCCTATATTAACTCTACCGGATCACTAACTATTAAATTTTCTTCTTATAATAATGTGTTTACCGATCAGTCATTTCCATTATCCGGGACAACAATAGTGGCTTCAAACTTATTTGCCGGTGATTTTAATGGTGATGGTTATGATGATTTAGCAACATATTATGGGGGCGATTTTTACATTTCTTTGATAGGCCTAAATACCAACGGAACTTTTTCTTTTAGGACGTTTACAAACTGGACTAGATTTATTGGGACAATAAATACTTCAAAATATTTAGTCGGTGATTTTAACGGGGATGGAATTGAAGAAATACTATATTATATAAGCGTTGATGATAATTGGACTCTCCTTAAAAGAAACAGCCAGAATAGTTTTTCTCAACAAACTGATTGGGCAGATGGAAACGGTACTGCACTAAACATCTGGGCTGGTGATTTTAATGGTGACGGATTAACTGACAAATTAAGATATAACAACCAAGGTCAATGGAAAGTTGCACTCGCTACAGCAACATGCTTATCCCCAGAAGGAACTACTAATTGGAGCAGCGAATCAATTGGCGACTATGTAATAATTGGTGACTTTAATGGTGATAGTCGAGATGATGTTGCTATACATTACATTAGGACTGGTAATATTCACGAATGGAGAGTAATGACAGCAAATGAGACTGCATCCGGATTTGTCGGAAGTTCAACCTGGGCATGGGGCCAAGGTACAAATAATGGTGTCTATGCGGGAGATTTTGACGGCGATGGCATCTGTGATAAAATTAGTTATGTCATTTCTAACAGTGATTCTTGGAAGGGGTGGTGGTTAGCAACAACTCAAAATAATAATACCAGAGAAGTTGGGGTTACTTTTTTAGCCAATGGTTGTTGGAACAGTAGTACTTTAACAAGGGACCGTTTAAAGTATCCTTATATTGGTTCGACTACATCAAGTCCACAGACAATGTATTATTTTGAATTAACACCAGCTATATTCAACAAACAAGTTGATGACATGAATTGGTGTGGATTTGATTTTATAATGATTGATGCCACAAATGGCTTCACGACGACTAATCCCAATCCAAATATTTCTTATTCTGGATCAACTGTGCCTTGGGATGGTTTGCAGACGAATAACGTTGATACAATTTTTACGACTATGCAAGGAAGACCTGCCACCTCACAACTAAAAATAGGTGTGATGCTTGGTTTAGAATTTTGGGGTAAAGGGATATTTGGTTGTTATTCTTGGACATTTACAAATTGGAATGACCAAAAAACACGTCAACAAAGGGCAGTTAATTCGCTAAAAACCAAATTTAGTAATACTTTATACTATAGACACCTCGGTAAACCTCTTTTAGAAGCATTTATTGGTGATGATTATTGTTACCCAATGAGTACAACAAATTTATTTAGTGTGAATCCGGAAGAATATCTCCCAAAATCAAGCTTCACAGATTCAGTAACATTACGTTATTTAAAATCTCCATCTTTTTCATATACAAAAGATTGGGGCATTGATGGCGATCCCGATTTTCCACGAAGAACATTAAAAGGAATGAAAGAACAAGGAATGTGGGGTTGGGGTTCAGGGCCATTATGGACTTCTGAGACAGTTAGCTTGCCGACAGATTTTTTATCTATCGATTCATTAGTTCCTCCAAGTAAAGAATTAATGTCAATTACTCCGGGTATAAAATACTATAATAAAGATCCAGATCTTCTTGAATCATTTCGAGGAAATAATTCATCATTTATGAAACAAGGATCTTACTATAAAAAATCATGGTGTGACGTATTAACTGTTATGCCACAAAAAGTTATTATTTACAGTTGGAATGCCTATGTGGAAGAATCTGCAATTGAAAATACAGTCGGTACTAATGGTTGGGGCAATTTATATTTAAATTTAACTAGAGATTATATTTATATGTTTAAAAATAATTCTATGCCAGAAGATAGAGTTATATATTTTAAAACAGTTGATGCTGATTATGTTGTTTCGTCATCTTTTTATTCTCATCCAGCTTCTTCAAATAGAACCTGCAGCAAAGTAACAAGGACATTGACATCCTCACAAATTGATAATGCCATTTTAATTCCAAATTCTTGGCTGGCGCATAATAATTATGTCGGCTATTTATCTAAAGCTAATGATGCTGAATTATCATTTGATTACGACTTATCTCAAAATTATCCAAATCCGTTTAATCCTGAGACAGAGATTAAATTCCAGATTCCCCAAAACGGAAGAGTTAGTTTAAAGGTATATGATATTTTAGGCAGAGAAGTTGCGGTATTAATAAACGATTACAGAGAAATGGGTAAATATTCCGTTAGTTTTAACGCCTCAAAATACGCAAGCGGCGTTTATTTTTATAGAATAGAAGTTAACGACTTTGTATCCACTAAAAAAATGATGTTACTCAAGTAATTTTATTAATTTATAATAGTTACACATTTTTACAACAAACCCGCAGCAATGCGGGTTTTGCTTTTACGTAAAAAAGTACTCCGCAAGTATATCATATAGTTACGTTTTTTGTATTTTTATTATGGTTTTAGCACGGTAAAACCGTACCCTATTTGTAACACCAACAAATGCCCAACAATATACTACATTGTTTTTATTCCCAGTCATAAATGGCTGGGCTAATATAAAAATATTGTTTCATCTGCTATCTAGATAATGCGTTTTATAAGAACAACAACAGATAACAAAATAATTCCTTATAATCACAATATCGCATTTATAATCATGCTTTTATTCATCTAATATTCTTATAAAATCTTTTTTCTATTAATCCCATTTGATCATTTCCTTTTGTTTAGCCCAGTCATTTATGACTGGGGCATAAAATGATATATTATTTATAATTGTTTTTTTATTCCTCAACAAAATCTTTACTAAGTTTATTAAACCGGAAAAACAAAACCGAACCCACAAAAATTAATGCGGCAACAATTCCAATCCAAATACCGTACAAACCAAAATTGGCATAAAAGCATAAATAAGCCCCAAAGGGAATACCAATAATCCAATATGCGGCAAATATTACAAACATTGGAAATTTAACATCAGTTAATCCACGTAACACTCCCGCCGAAGAAGCTTGAAGACCGTCAAATATTTGAAATATTGCGGCAATAATAATTAGTTTACTTACAACTTTAACAACTTTATAATCGCTAATATATGCATAAGGGAGCAAATCCTTAAATATTATAAGTAATATGGCAAATACAAACATTATACTTATACACAAAATAATTGAAGAAAAACCCGCGCTTCTAATTTTTTGGTTATTTTTTTCGCCAACCGCGTTGCCAACTCTAATTGTACCTGCTGCCGAAATACCAAGCATAACCATAAATGTGGCCGAAGCTAAATTAAGCGCAACCTGATGAGCGGCAAGTTCAACTGTACCAATCCAGCCAATCATAATTCCAATAAACGAAAAAGCAGCTACTTCGGTAATTAACTGCAATCCGCTGGGCAATCCAATTGATAAAAGCTTTTTAATTTTTGTTATATCAAACGAGGAAAACGAAGTTTTAGAAACAACACCAATATATTTTTTGGAACGGCGCACATATAAATACAAAGATAAAGCCATTAAACCACGTGTACACAAAGTTGCTAATCCGGCACCGTTTAACCCAAGTTCAGGAAAACCGAATTTACCATAAATTAATACCCAGTTTAAAAAAGCGTTTGCTAAGTTGGCAAGTAAATTAATATACATAGGAGGTTTAGCATCGCTAATTCCTTCTAAAAACTGTCTGTATGTTTGAAAGAACATTATTGGAATTATAGATATTCCAATAATTTTTAAATATGGTATTCCGGCTTTTACAACTTCTACAGGTTGATTAAGATAACCCAATATTCCTGCTCCAAAAAAAAGTATAGCGGCAAGAATCATTGCGGCAGTTACATTAATTAATAGCGAATTACTTAATAATCCGCCAAACTCGGTTGTTCTTTTTGCGCCTTTTTCAACAGCCGCTAACGGAGTAATGGCAATACTCAATCCTATACCAAAAACCATTAATATTGCAAAAATACCATTAACCAAAGCAGCGGCGGCCAAAGATGCAGCTCCCAATCCGCCAACCATAATTGTATCAACAATTCCCATTAATATATGACCAAACTGCCCCAGCGATAAAGGAATTGCAAGTTTTATTGTCTCTTTTAAATTTTGTTTTATGTTTTGCAAACTTATACTTATAATTATTAATCTAATTAGTAAAAATAATTTATTATTTTATAAAATCTAAGTATATTAATACTAATATATAATATTTAACTAACAATTAATCAGGAAGCAGTTTAATGGGGTTATTATCAAAATCTAAAAAGGACTTTGAAGCTCTAATTCAAGAAAACGAAGAGTTAAAAAGCAGGTTAAATAAGTCATTGGAAATGGTTAACAGTTTTGAAGATCTTGAATATAAAGTTATAAATGCCCGTAAGGAAATTGCGGAATTAAACCAGCAGGAATTTGAATCGGCCAATAAACTACGCGATTTAGAAAATGATATTAACAAAAAGAAACTTCAACTTACCGATTTAGGCACAAAAGTAAAATTTCTTGAAGATAACGAACTTACACTTAATGAAAACATTAAAAAATTATTACAAGAAAAAGATGACGCCGAACAAACATATAATAACAAATTAAAAATGTTTGAAGAAATTGGTAATAAAGACAATGAAATAATTTTGGATATAGAACAAAAGCAGGCTGAACTTAATGAATTAAATGAATCTCTGCAAAATTCAAAAAATGATAAAGAATTTTTAATTACCGAAATTATTTCACTTCAGGAAAAAGTATTAAGTTTAAGGGAAGAAAACAAAGAAATAGACGACAATTATGGCGATATTAAAGTTGATTATAAAAACTTAACCGAAAACGTAACCGAATTAAAAACACAGCTTACCGCTTATACAAACGAACTTAGAGAAGTAGAATTAACAATTGTTCAAAAACGTGATACTGAAAATAAACTTGAAAAAAAATTAGAAACATTAAAAAAAGAAGAAAAAGAAAAATCCGCTTTGGTTAAAGAACTTGACCAAAGAATTTTGTTAAATGAAGAAATTAAGCAAAATATTGAAGAAAGTTTATCCGGTTTAATTAAACAACTTGCCGAAAAAGATTCATTATTTGATGAATACAGTTCAAAAAAAGATGAAATAGCATCACATATTATTGAAAAAAGAAAAGAGCTTGCAAATATTGAAGTTTTAATAAATCAAAAAAACGGCAATTTTGAACAACTTGAAAAAGAATATTTAAATTTGCAGGATTTATCGGCTAAAATAAATACCGAAATTGAAAACCGCGAAAAAATTAATCAAAGTATTGAACAAAGCATTTTGCAAAAAAGACAGGATGAGGAATTTTCAATTAATAAATTGACCGAGTTAAAATCTAAAATTAACGAAACCGAAAAATTTAAATTTGATATAGAACAAAATTATTTAAACCTGGAATCAAAGTTATCTGAAACTTTAACATTATTTAACGAAGAAATTACAAACGCTAAAGTTAAATTGAATCAGTTAAAACAGCTTTTGTTGGAAAAAGAAATTGAAATAAGCTCAAAAGAAAAACTTTTAAACGAAAAACGAATTCAAATATCCGAAATTGAAGGGACAATTACTATTCTTCTTAAAGAAAAAGAATCTATTGAAGGAAAGGTAAATAATCTTATAAACAATAAAAATGATTTTGAAAAGCAGATAGAAAAATTAAAAGAAAAAGAGTTTAATCAAAAAACTTATTTAAATGAAACTATCAATCAGTTAACTACTACCGAAAATAAAAAAGCCGAAATTGAATTAAATATAAACCAGCTTTTGGAAATGCAATTTAAACATTACGATTCTCTTGAAGAGAGGAAATCTAATGTTATCAGCGAGCTTAAAGAAAACGAAGAAAAGTTAAAAGAAATAACCGGTAATATTGAAATTGAAACCGCAAAACTTACTGAGCTAAAAAACAAAACATTGGAATTTGAGCTCAAAAAAGAAGAATATTCATCTAAAATAACACAGCTTATTTCGTTGGAAAAATCTATGGAATTAAAAACAGCTGTTGTTAAAGAAGATCCAATGATAGAAGAGTAAAGTTACAGCCTTGATTAGATAAAATAAAAAAAGCCGCCAAAAAATAAGCGGCTTTGCACATAACACGTTATTACAGATATTAATAATAGAATCTGACACCAACTCTTGTTAAAAATCCGCTCATATCAAATTCTCTTTCAAAAGTATGTTTTCTGTTGGTATTTTGGTCGGTAACTTCATAAGTCCAGCTTGGTTTTGAATTATGATAAACAATTTCGCCAAACAATTCCGATCTGCTGCCAAGCTGATAAACCATACCGCCGCCAAGACGCCACGAAAAATCAAAAGCAGCGTGAATATCATCCTCGCTTGGATTTTGATAACTTTTATATACAATTATTAGCATATCAAATCCTAATGAAGCAGTTGCAAAAGCTTTCCAGCGCGGAGCAACAGGAAAAGCACCAGTCATAGTAAACATTAAAGGAATCTGATGTAAATTTGTTTCAGCGCGTAATTCATTTACCGTATAATCCAGCGAACCCGGAATTGCGTTAAATTCGCCGACTAAAGATTTATCAATATAATTTTTATGGAACCAGTCAACACTCCAGCCAATACGGAAATTTTCATCAATATATTTTCCGCCTTCATAACCAATAATAAATCCGCCGTCCGAAACGCTTGGCGAAAAATAGCCCAGTTTTATAGCGGCTGAATTAAATTGAGCATTTATAACACCACCGGATAACAACAAAAACAGCAATAATAATTTTTTCATTTTTTCTCCATTTTTATAATTTGTTTATTTATTTCAAATATTATTCCAATTTTTTATAGGGTAAAACATTTACTTTTATCCACATTTGTTTTAGAATTAATAATTTAATTGTACATTTTATTCTACACTATATCAAGTTTACTATACACCGATGTATTTTAAATCACATTCAAAAAATATTTCTTATTTTTTTTGTAACATTTTGCATATTGCCAGCGTCTTTTTACTAAACGATAATTTATGAAAAGTATAAAATTTAATTATTTAATCAAAAACTATAAAAAAGACATCTATAATTTTTCTTATTACATGGTAAGGAATAAAATGGATGCCGAGGATATTACACAGGAAGTTATGATACGCGTTTGGCAAAATATAGATAATTTTAAATTTACTTCGGCTAAGGTTTGGATAATAAAAACAACTCATAACTTATGTATTGATTTAATAAGAAAACGGAAAGTACTGGTGAACAGCCAGGTAGAAATTGATGAACAATTTGAAGAAGACTATAAAGATATAAATCCGGCAAACAATCCGGAATACAAACTGGAGTTAAATGCTTTATCCGGTAAAATAAAAGAAGCTATACAAAATTTACCTGAAAACTTAAGACGTATTTTTGTTCTTTACGAAATAAACGGTTTAAAATACAAAGAAATAGCCGACATGCTGGGATTACCTTTAAATTCGGTTAAGGTTTATTTATTACGAGCAAGAAAACGGTTACAAGAGGAATTAAAAAGTTATGCATAATATAGACGAAAAAACTGATAATAAAATAATTACCGTAGCTTATGGAGACGGAAATATATTTACCAAATTAGAAATATATTATAAAATTATTATTAATAACCAAATACGAAAAACTTTTTTTGAATATAGGGAAACAAAAAAATTAGTTCATAAAAACGGAAATTTTGATTTATCCGAATCTATTATTGATAAAGTAAATAACAAACTTAATTTTGATCAACAAAATGACAAATCATTTTTAAATGATATATATATATTATTTATTACTAAACCACTTGTACCTGCAGCTGCAATGTTAATTGTAACAAGCGTGGTTATTTGGTCCTTATTTTTTAGTACACCGGTGCACCACAATATAAATAAACCAACATATTCTAAACAAGAATTGGCTATAGCAGAAAAAAAAGCACAATATGCATTGGCAATTGTAGGCAATGTTTTATCGGAAACAAATAATACAGTTACCAAAGATATTTTTATTAATGAAGTAGCTAAACCAATTAATGAAGGAATGACACTTATTAATAGTTTAATAAACTAAGGAGAATTAAAATGAAACTTATAAAATTTGCAGTATTCACATTAATAGTTTTTAGTACCACTATGCTGTTTGCCCAAAAAGAATTGGAATTAAAACAACCCGGATATTTTGAATTTGGTGATTTATCGTATTTGGAATCGGGAGAAAAAGCTTCCGAGATTCTTTTGGAAGAATCGCTAATTAAATCAATTGCAGATATGTCTGAAGAAAAAGATCCGGAAGTATACAAACTACTTGGCCAATTAAAGTTTATTCATGTTAATTCGTTTGGAATTACAGAAAAAAACACAAAAAACATTGATGAAAAAATGAAATTAATTTCTTCTGAATTATTGGGAAAAAATTGGCAAAGAATTGTTTCTACCCGTGATAAAAAAACAGGATTAAGCGTTTTTATAAAAAGTGAAAAACAAGGTTTAATTGATGGTCTTGTAATTTTAGCAAAACGTAAAAATTCAGAAGCTACTTTTGTTAATATTGTAGGCAATATCGACTTAAAAGCACTTGGCCATTTAGGTAAAAAGTTTAACATACCTTCTTTAGAAAAATTCAAAGATTCAATTGGCGAAACCGAAGAGAATGAAACTAAAAAATAATTACTTGGGGCTGCTTACAGAAATTATTGTCGGCAGCTCTATTTTTTTGAACCTTTATTAGTAATTAAATAAACACCCAAATAATACAACCCCATTAAAACAACTCCAATAAAAAAAGAATAAACCTCATTATATGTTATTCCTTTAAATATTACCGATCCAAATAAAATACCGGCCATGATTAATATTAAAGGAACCCCATATAAAATTAGTGTAGCTTGAAACAATTTAGACCCTTTTAGTGATACACGAACTAAATCTCCCGGCTTTACGCCAAAAGGATCTTTAACTTTTAGAATCTTTTTATTTTCAGCTGAAGGATTACAATAAACTTTTGCACTGCACTCCCCGCATTTATCATTTTCAACAATTGCAATTTCAGCAACACCATGTGATATACTAATTACTATACCTTCTTCAATAAGTTCTTCATATTGCATAAAAAGTCCAATTATTATTAATTTTCAACAAAAGCACCTCACTAAAAAAATAATCATAAATTATGAATGGTGAATTATGAATTAAAAGAATTAAAAATAATGGGTCATATAATACCCAAAGCCAATTCATCATTCATAATTAATTACAATATTATATAAAATTTTATAACTTAGTACATTATATATTATCGCATTATTATTCTAGCAAAAGCAATTCTAATAAGTGCAATGTTAGGAATTACGTTTAACACGTCCACCATTTATTAATGATGAATTATATAAAACAATAAAATAAAATAGTTAGTCATATAATACCCGGAGGCAATTAATAATTAACTATTCATAATTCATAATTATTATTTTATATTTTTAATTGCGCCTGTTCGGCATTTATCAAAAGGAATTAATGAAGGATCCAATTTTGAATAATCTATCACACCCAAATTATTTTCCATATTAACTCCCCCTTGCGAGTTTTTGGCACATATCCCGCAACCCAAACACGAAACCGAACAAACGTCTTTTGAAGTTTTAGGATCATCATGGTTTTTACAATAAACAAATACAGTTCTATCAATAGGGTGCATTTCAATTATATTACGGGGACAGGCTTTTACGCACATTCCGCAGGATGTACATAATTCTTCAATAACAACGGGAAGATCATTTTCCCCCATAATAATTGCGTCAAAAGGACATGCCTCAACACAATCACCACCGCCCAAGCAGCCGTAAAAACATAATTTGTCACCACCCGATACTAAATCCATAGATGAACAGCTTAATGGTCCCAAATACGTGGTCATCTTTTTTACTGCTTCGTGATTGCCTCCGTTACACAATATACGCGGTATTAATTTTACCGAAGAATTTGCTTCAACGCCCATTATTCCGGCTATTAATTGTGCAGTATCCGATCCACCTACAGGACATCCATTTACAGGTGCTTTGCCCTCAATAACGTTTGTTGCAAAGTCATAACAACCAGCTCTGCCACATCCGCCACAGTTTGCACCGGGTAAAACTTCAACAACTTTACCAATTAAAGGATTATCTTCTACTCGTAATTTTCTATCAGCTATTGCAAGGGCACCTGCTAAAAACAAACCAAGACCACCCAAGAATGCTACCGCAATTATTAAAGTCATATCCATTTAAATTATCTCCTAAAATATTTCTTAAACCCTGATGATTCATGAACAATACCTAAAGTATCAACTATTATTCCTTCAACATCCGGCAATTTTTCAATTATTTCCATTCCTTTTTTCGGTCCCGCTACAAACACACCGGTTGACAAATAATCGGCTGTAACTGCATCACCGGCTATAATTGTTACAGCTTCACACTCTTGGGCCGGATAACCTGTAAGCGGATTTATCATATGCGAATATCTTTTTTTTCCTTTTTTAAAATATCTTTCGTAATCGCCGCTGGTAGATATTCCTTTCCCGTTTAATATAATGGCTCCCATGAGAGTATTTTTTTTGCGTGGATGCTGAATTCCTACAGTCCAATCACGTCCTATTCCGTAAATTTCGCCGCCGGCATTAATCAAATATTCTTTTATTCCATAACTTTCTAATATGCTTCCTACAAGATCTGCTGCATATCCCGGCAATAAAGCATTAAAACTAAGTTTTATATCTTTTGGTTTATAAAGATTATTTTCGGGTAATAATTTTATATATTTCCAACCAACTTTTTGTAATGTGTTTTTAACAGCATCTTCAGTTGGAAGATTTGGTTTGTCTTTTTCAAATCCAAGCAGTTCAATAAAATTACCTATTGCCGCGTCAAAATTTCCATCTGTTAATTTATATGCAGTATCACAATATTCTAACAATTTATAAGTTTCAGGAAAAACTTTTATTGTATCAAAATCGGAATGATTCAAATTCCATATATAATTATTGTTGGAATATGTGGAATATAATGTATTCAGTCTTTCAATTTCACTAATTGCTTTATTAATTGCTTTATTTGCTTTTTCTTTGGAAACACCGGATACTTGTATCTCAAAAATAGTTCCCATTTTAAAAGTTTTTCTTACAATTACATCTTTATTGTTTGTGCAGCTAAGCAAAACAAAAAATAAAAAGCAAACAGTTAATTTTGAATATTCTTTCATATAATAAAATTAATTCTTTTTGTATTATATATTTATTAAACCGGCAAAACCCATAAAAGCTAAAGCTAATAATCCGGCAACAATCAAAGTAATGGGTGCTCCTCTAAATGGTTTTGGAACATCCGCTAAATCAAGTTCTTCTCTAATTCCGGCCATTATTACCAATGCTAAAGTAAAGCCGGCACCAACACCAAATCCATATACAATACTTTGATAAAAGTCGTATTCTTTTAATACAATAAATAAAGCTAAACCAAGTATTGCGCAGTTAGTAGTTATCAGTGGCAAAAATATACCAAGAGCACGATATAAAGGTTGACTTACTTTTTTAATTACCATTTCAACAAATTGAACCAAAGCGGCAATTACAAGAATAAATGCAACATATTGCAAATAATCCAATCCATTTGGCAATAAAATTAAATTATAAATTAACCACGATGAAATAGCTGTTAAAACCATTACAAAAGTAGTAGCTATACCCATTGATACTGCCGAAGAAATTTTGTTTGAAACCCCAATAAATGGGCAAATACCCAAAAAATAAGCTAAAACAAAATTGTTTATCAATGCAGAAGAGACAAATAATAATAAAAGTTGAAGTGCCATCTATTATGCCTCCTTTTCATTTAATGTAACAGACTGTTTTGAAGCGACATATTTATCATAGATAGCTTCTCTTTCATTCTTTTTCTTTTTTGCAATATAAGCATTAGAAAAACCCATAAGCAATCCAAAAGTAACAAACGCACCGGCCGGTAAAATCATTATTAACCATGGTGTGTAAAAATCGGGTAATACCTGTAATCCAAATACAGTTCTTGAACCAAGTATTTCTCTTATACTTCCAATTACGGTAAGCGATAATAAAAATCCTGCGCCATTTCCAAATGCGTCCAAAATTGAACGGAATACACCATTTTTAGAAGCAAATGCTTCCGCGCGGCCCAAAATTATACAGTTTACAACTATTAAAGGAATGTATGGGCCTAAACTTTTACTCATTCCAGGAAATTGAGCTTTCATAACTAAATCCACAATTGTTACAAACGCGGCAACAATAACAATATAAGCAGCAATGCGCACCTGATCAGGAATCAGTTTTCTAACCATAGAAATAATCATACTGGAAAAAACCAATACAAATGTAGTTGCAAGTGCCATGGCTACTCCGTTCATTGCAGAAACAGTAACAGCCAAAGTTGGACATGTACCTAATATTTGTTTAAAAGTCGGATTTTCTTCCCACAATCCTTTAACAAATTCATGCGTATAACTTACATTTTTCATTTATTTCCTCCGGACTTAATACTATCGCGTAATTTTACTAAATTATCATTAATAATAGCTACAACAGATTTTGAAGAAATTGTTGCACCGGTTATGGTCTGAATTTGGTTCGCTTTTTCAGGTTTAGAACCTTTAATCCATTCAACCAATGGATTTGTGACAAGATTAGCGAATTGTTTTCTAAATTCATCTTCTCGTATTCTATCTCCTAAACCGGGTGTTTCAGCTTGCTCTAATACTTCTAAACCGGTAATTTCTTTTAAATCGGGTTTAATTCCAATCATCATGCGTATTTTTCCCTGAAAACCATTGCCTTCTATTGGCATTGCATAACCAAGTGTATCACCGGAAGAATTAAATACTATATATAGATCATAATCTACTGTTTTTATTTTTTCAAATTTTTTTCCTTCGGTTTGAACTAAATAAATAGCATTTTCAGTATCTTCCTGCCTATGCTGAGCTATTTTGGGTGCCGCCCAATTGGCAACGTACGAAAGTAAGCCGCCGGATAATGCTCCAAGTATAGTTAAAGTAGCTATCATGTGAATAGCAGTTTTCATTTTACCTCCCCAAATATTCGTGGACGGGTGCTGCGGTTAATTAACGGAACAAACCCATTCATAAATAATATTGCATACATTACCCCTTCCGGCAAACCGCCAAACAAACGGATTACAATTAATACAAGCGATATTCCCAATCCGTAAATCCACATCCCTTTTCCCGTAAGCGGTGAAGTAACCCAATCCGTGGCCATAAAAAATGTACCAAATAAAAATCCACCTGCCAAAATATGAAACAATGGTGTTGGATATATTACCGGATTGAAAAAATTCAATGCACCGCCAAACAAAAACATTCCTATTAGCATTGCTAATGGTACCCGATAATTCACAACTCCAACAGCAATTAAAAACAAACCGCCGGCAAGTATTGCTATTGCAGAAGTTTCACCTATTGATCCGCCGACATTGCCTAAAAACATATTAAGCAAATCAGTAGTTTTGTGATTATCAAACTTAAAAACGGCTAATGGAGTAGCAGATGTTACCGTATCAACAGCAAAATTTGTTTTTGTCCATGTGGTCATCTGAACAGGAAATGCCGCCTGTAAAAATGCGCGTCCGGCTAAAGCAGGATTAAAAATATTATAACCAAGACCTCCAAATATTTCCTTTCCAATTGCAATGGCAAATATAGCACCCAATGCAGTAGACGATAACGAAAAATTTGGCGGAATGATTAATCCAAGCATCAAACCTGTTATTAGTGCACTTCCATCTAATAAATTCACTTTTCTTTTTCTAATTTTTTTTATCACGTACTCAGTACCTGCTGCAGCTGCAATACTTACTGCAACAATCAGCAACTGATATAATCCAAAAAATACAAGTCCCGATATTAACGAAGGAATTAATGCAATTACCACAAGCCACATAGCCTGCTTTGTTGACCATCGGCTATGAACATGCGGTGAGCTTGTTAAATCTAATTTGTAAGTTGGATTTTCCGAATCTGCTTCTAAATTTTTTGACATATCCACTCTGTTTTTTTAACAATATTCTCTTAATTAAATATATAATATTAGGCAGTTTTCCTGTCTCTTTGAATCTTTAAAACTCTTTGTTTCCCAAGTCTAATCCATTGAACAAGAGGTATATTTGCCGGACATGTATACGTGCAAGTTCCGCATTCCATACAGACTGTTATCCCTAATTTTTCCGCTTCTTCCAGATTGTCAATCTGCGAAAGTCTTGATAAACGGGTCGGTTCCAAACCTAAAGGACAAACACCAATACACATTCCACAGCGTAAACAATTAGTTTCTTCATGTTCATTAATTTCTTTTTCGGTTAGTACTAATATACCCGAGGTAGCTTTCATTACAGGTGCAGCAAAATCATATTGAGCAACGCCCATCATTGGCCCGCCAACTACTATTTTTACCGCATTGTCTTTTACACCACCGCAATACTCTAAAATATCTTTTAATTGTGTACCTACCTTTACAATTAAATTTTTAGGCTGGTTAATTCCCATTCCGGAAACTGTTAATGGTGCTGTAATCATTGGTTCGCCTTTTGCTACAGCATCATTTATAGCAACGGCTGTTCCAATATTTTGGATAACCACACCAACATCCATTGGTAATTTACCGGGCTGCACTTCCTTTTTTACTACCGCTTTAATAAGCATTTTTTCAGCACCTTGCGGATATTTAGTCTTTACAACTTCAATTGAAATATTATTGAATTTTTTTGCTGTTTCTTGCATTATTGCTATAGCTTCGGGTTTGTTATCTTCAATTCCTACCGCACCTTTATTTACATTTAAAGCTTTCATTATTAATGATAACCCTGTTAACACTTTCTCTGGATTTTCAATCATAAGTCTATAATCGCGCGTTAAATACGGCTCGCATTCGCAACCGTTGAGAATAACAATTTCAATTTTTTTATTAGCAGGAGGTGATAACTTTACAAATGTAGGAAATGAAGCGCCCCCCTGTCCAACTATTCCCGCCATTTTTACTCTTTCTCTTATTTCTTCGCCTGAAATAGTATTGGGGTCAAGTACAGGCATTTTTTCGTATTCGGTTGATTCAACTGTTTCAATAATAATTGAATCTTTAGGAATACCCGTAACTGTTGCCCCCATTGTTATCTTTATTACTTTACCGGAAACCGGACTATGAATAACCGCGGAGATGTACCCATCTGCTTCCGCAATTATTGAACCTTCTTTAACAATATCGCCTTTTTTTACTAAAGGTTTAGCTGGTTTGCCCAAATGTTGGTTTAAAGGAATGATCACCTGTTTTGGATTGGGCATCACCTCAAATTTTGAATTTTCGGTAAGGTACTTGCTTTCACCGGGGTGAATTCCACCTTTAAATGATTTTGCTTTAGAAAATATTTCCATACTGTTTCTTCATTTTATTTTTAATTTCTTTATTTATTCAATATTCATTACATCTTATTTAGTTATAACATATAATTTTACCAATTTACAATTGTTGCACTCTTTTTTGAAATTCCTAAAATGAATTTTATCTTCGAATTGATTTAAAGATTACCCCGACTGGCGAGTGATTTTTATTGTCGGCCATTTATTCTATGTTATAAGCTATTTAATTCAGCAAATACAGTAGTTCGGTTATGGTTTTTAAAAAGATATCAATGTACAATTAAAAAAAATACTAATCTAAAAAAATGTATACTTCAAAATATTAATTTTATAAAAACAATATTATTAATCTTTTTGATGTAATTAATCAATATTATTTAAATTAATCTTTTTTAGTAAATTAAACAAATTTTGGTTAAATAATAACAAAATAATTACTTGTTTTTACCATATAATGGTTTATTTGCAAATTACAGAATAACTGTTTATATTTTATTTCTTCTTAAACAAAATTTTATGTTGCGATTGGAAAAACGCATATTGATTTATAGTCTAACGTTGGAGGATTTTAGGCTAAAACAGCAGATTAAATAATAGTTAGTATTTAATTTAACCGGAATATGGTTAAGCTTCAATTGTAACCATAACAATTAATTTTTAAATCAGAGTATTTTTATTTATTAAAGTCATTTAGATGACTATATAAAAATTTAGTATTGGGTGAAGGACTATTTCTTAATAAATTTTTTCAAGCCTGATGATTCATGAACAATACCCAAAGTATCAACTATTATTCCTTCAACATTAGGTAATTTTTCAATAATCTCCATTCCTTTTTCAGGCCCGGCAGCATAAACTCCCGTGGATAAATAATCAGCCATAACACCAGTTCCGGCAATAATTGTAACAGCTTCACATCCCCCTGCAATATGCCCGGTAATTGGATTAATTACAAATGAATTTCTTTTTTTATCTTTCTTAAAAAATTTTTCATAATCACCGCTAGTTGCCATTCCGTGTTTATTCAAAATAATGGAACCAATTAATTTATTCTTTTTGCGGGGATTTGGTATTTCCACCTTCCAATCCCTTCCGGCAGCAAATAATTCACCGCCGGCATCTACATAATATTCTTTTATTCCGTAACTTTCCAAAACATTTCCGGCTAAATCGGCAGCATAACCGGGTAAAAATGCGTTAAAACTTAATTTAATATTTTTTGGTTTATACAAAGTATTATCCGACAATAATTTTATATGTTTCCAACCAACTTTTTTTAATGTATTTTTAATAGTCTCTTCAGACGGATTACCAAGTTTCCCTTTTTCAAAGCCCAATAATTCAATAAAATTACCAATTCCCGCATCAAAATTGCCATCTGTTAATTTGTACGCCGTATCACAATATTGTAAGAATTCATATGTTTCAGGAAATACTTTTATTGTATCATATTCCGAATTGTTTAGATCCCATATATAGTTGTTTTCATTAAATGTTGAATATAAAGTATTTAATTTTTCAATTTCGCTGATTGCTTTATTAATGGCTTTTTCAGCAACTTCTTTAGGAACTCCCGCTACCCTGAATTCGAAGGTTGTCCCCATCAAAAATGGTTTTTTTACAAAAACTTCATCGTCTTGTGTACAACTTAACATTACAAAAATCAGAAGTGCGTATATATATAAGTGTCTCATTTTATGTTTTTTCTTTATTGAATATCATAATTAAATAATCATTATAAACCAACATAATATTTTTTCGTAAATTATACAAATGTTATCTGTTATCTTTTGTTATTATTTTAACTTGATATATTTAAATGGTCGTATTTTTAACTCAAAAAAAAAAAAAAATAACTCTATTAAGTATTCAACTTTTTCAAATAATTATAATTATTGACAAACCTTAGCGATTATAAGCTATTTTTGACTCAGAATAAATCCGTTTTTTGATATTGGTCACGGATTATTGGAGATAACTGTAAATGTGGGATTAATAATGATTTTTTTTTCGGGTTCTTTATAAGGTTCATAGATCCTGCCGGTATTACTTGTTTTTGCAGGGAAAATTTCCCCTTCAACAATTTTTAATTTACCAGTCACTCTTACTTTTTTCCCTTTTAACGAATCAATCTGTTTTTCCGTCAAACTTTCCGGTAAAATATAATATTCGTTAATTTTATAAACTTCTTGACTATAAAAATTACCGGCTGTTATTTTAATACCGGTAAAAGTTCCAACAATAATAACACATTTGGAAGTATCTTGTCTTGTGTTTTGAGCTTGAATTGTTTGAGACATAAAAAATATCATACACCAAAACATAATACTGACTGTTTTTCTCTTCATATTTATTTTATCCTAAAAGGAATCATAATTATTACTTATCCTTTGCCATTTATTTGCAAAACAAAATATTTTAATTTTGTTAGGTTTATTTTTAGATTAAAATAACAATTTCCGCCATCTTTAGCAAAAACCACTTCCTTTTCCCAATTTTTATGCTCCGAACTGCAAAAACAATTAATCCAAACTTCCTTTTCTCCGGTTTCATTAAGAACAGGCATATATTGTCTTTTATAGTTTTCAAGTTTTATTATATCTGTTTCGTCCTTATTAATATTTTTATTATTTATCTTTGGTAAAGTTGCGTTAAAATCATTTAAACATTTAGTTAATAGGTTTTCAATATTTGACAGATCTCCAGTAGTTAAAGATGTTGGTTTACAATTTTTAAATATCCAGCAGTAGTTTTCCCCAAAAGGAATTATGGTAAATTTTGAGCTGTCAGGTTGACCGGATATTGAAATTGTTAAAGTTATTACAAATACCAAGATCATAAAAATTAGACTGGTTTTCATATTATTTAATTTTCCCAAATTTTGTTAATTAATATAAATGAATTATTTGTTTTTAAAGCTGTTCAAAATTACCTGCACATATTTCAAATAATGAACCAATTTAACAAATAATGTACCAACATAATAAACATATCCAATTCTCTTTTTTTGATACTATTTATTAAACTTGCTGCATTTTAAACATGTTTTTGCCCAACAACAAAACATTTGTGTACATAAAAATGATCAAGTAGTATAATTATATAAACTAATAAACCATTGCCTTTGTTGTTAAATATTACTTACAGAAGCTAATTTAAAACCATACAATATTTTCTAACGTAAAATTTAGGATTAAAGTCTGATTTTAAGGTTTATTTTGATTATTTTTAATTGTTGTTTTATATTTTATATTATAGTTTGCGAAAGGAAATAATGCTGTTAATAGAAATTATACCCGATAAATGCGATTTTTGCGGCTGTTGTGTTGGTGTTTGCCCTGAAGATGCAATAGAATTAAAAGAGGCCGAAATAAAAATTATAGAATCTTTATGTACTAATTGCTCAAAATGTGTTTGGTCGTGCCCAATTGAAGTATTAAAGTTTAATAAAGATAAACGGAGCGCCGATGTGGAATAGCGAATATGACGTTGTTATTGTTGGCGCAGGTCCCGCAGGTACAACCGCTGCCCGTTTTGCAGCTTCAAAAGGTGCTTCTGTATTAATTTTAGAAAAAGATAGAGATGTTGGTTATCCGGTTCGATGCGGTGAAGCTGTAAGTTTGGGTGGGATGAAAGAATTTATTGAACCCAACGAAAAATTTATTGCGGCTCATATTAATAAATTTTCATTAAATTCGCCCGATAAAACCGAAGTTATTTTACCTTTGGAAGAAGAAGGTTTTGTTCTTGAAAGACGTGTATTTGATTATGAGTTGGCACGTTTGGCGGCAAACCTTGGTGTTAAAATAATAACTCGCGCTTATGTTTACGATTTGATAAAAGAAAACAATATTGTAAGCGGAATAAAATTTCAATATAATGCAGTCAATTACGAAGTAAAGGCTAAAATTGTTATAGGTGCAGACGGAGTTGAATCCCGCGTTGGCAGGTGGGGCGGATTAAATACATTTACCGATTTTAGAGACATGGAATCGTGTGCGCAAGTTACCGTAGCTAATGTTGATATTGATCCGAACACGTTATATTTTTATTTGGGCAGTGAATATGCCCCAAACGGTTATTTGTGGGTTTTCCCAAAGGGAGAAAAAAGCGCAAATATTGGTTTAGGTGTTAGCGGACTTATTGGCAAAAAGAAATCAGCATCAGTATATTTAAATGAATTTTTGCAGAATTATTATCCAAATGCTTCTATTTTAACTAAAATTGCCGGCGGTGTACCATGCGCAGTAACTTATAAACAAATAAGCGCACCCGGTTTAATGCTTGTGGGTGATGCTGCTCATCAGGTTAATCCCCTTTCGGGCGGTGGAATTGCAAGCGGAATGATTGGCGGTAAAATTGCCGGTACTATTGCTGCCGATGCAATTTTTAATAATAATTTGGACTTAATATTAACCTACGACAAAGCTTGGAATGACAGACTTGGGAAAAGACACGTTATATTTGATAAAATTAAAGACGGTATTTACAACTTTGACGATAAAAAATTTAACAGTATCGCTCATTCGTTTAATAAGGTACCTTTAAAGGATCGTACTTTAGGCAGTTTATTTAAAACCGCTTTATTTAATAATCCATCGTTATTAATTGATATAGCAAAAGTTTTTATTATAAAATGAAAAATATAATAATCAAATTACTTAACAAGTATTTTACTCTAATTATTGAGTATTGGGTTGAAACACTAAAAAAGAATTTTTCCTCAAAATTTAGCGAAGAAGAACTTGTTGAGTATGCAAAAAATAGTCTTAATGGAATTATTAAAGTTATAGAGACTTCATTATACTCCGATATTGATCAATATCTTATTGAAGCTTATACAACTTTTTCAAAAGCTAAACTTAATCTTTTGGAGATAAGCCAGTTTTTTACGCAAGGCAGATACGCAATTTTAACTTACCTTGAAAAAGATAACTCGCATAAATTCGATTCGCTTGTTATTTTAGGTTTCCTTGACGAAATAATGGAGCAAATTTTTGCCAGATATTGTATGCTTCATCAGGAAGCCTCAATGAAGGAACTTGCAAGCGATAGAGACAGACTTGCGGCCAAACTTGAATCGAATCAGCATTATCTTCTTAATATACTTCATTCCACCGATGCGGCTATTATTGCTGTTGATAATGCCGAAAGAGTAATTGCATGGAATAAAGGAGCTGAAAAGATTTTTGGTTATGAAGAATCGGAAGTTATTGGAAAACCATCTTCGTTTTTATTGCCTCCTAACGAAAAATATTTTACAGAGCTTAATAATGTAAAAAAAGAAATTATTGAAAATGGACACTGTAAAATATCCGAAACTCATAGAATGACAAAAAACGGCACAATAATTACCGTTCAGTTAAATGTTAACAGAATGCCGGCTCCCGATGGAAATTATGGCGGCAGAACTGTAATTATTAAGGATTTTACTGAAGTTAAAAAATTGCAGGAACAGGTTGACCAATCTGAAAAACTTGCGGTTATTGGGCAGCTTGCAGCCGGAGTAGCCCACGAAATTGGGAATCCACTTGCTTCTATATCCGCTATTGTGCAAATTTTACAACGTAAAAGTACCGAACCATTTTATAAAGAACAATTAGCTACGGTTAAAGAAAATATTGATAGAATATCCAAAATTGTTCGTGAATTAGTCGATTTTTCCCGTCCCCCAAGCGATACTTATGCCCCTACTCAAATTACGGATGTTATTAAAACATCAATAGGAATTGTTAAATACGATAAACGAGTTAAAAAAGTTGATTTCCAGGTTTCACTTAGTCCCGAACTTCCGTTTGTTCATATTATTCCCGACCAGCTATTACAGGTGTTTGTTAATATATTAATTAATGCTTTAGATGCTGTTAGCGGAACCGGGGAAGTAAGTATAAAAAGTTATTCAGATGAAAAATTTGTGTATGTAAAAATTTGCGATAACGGAATTGGAATAAGTGAAGAAGTTATAAGTAAAATTTTTGAACCGTTTTTTACAACTAAAGAAGTAGGAAAAGGAACCGGACTTGGACTTTCAATAAGTTACGGAATTATTAAAAGATTTGGCGGCGAAATTTTAGTAAACAGCCAGCCGAACAAAGGAAGTTGTTTTACAGTTAAATTACCAATTGATTTAAATATTTAGGTATATAAATTTATGAGCCAGAGAATTCTTATTGTTGATGATGAAAAAGCTATACGCGATTCTATTAAAATGATCCTTGATGACGAGGGATACGAAACCTATACCGCCAGTGACGGTGAAGAAGCTTTAAATAAAATTACGGACGGCAATTATGATGTTGTTATAAGCGATATAAAAATGCCAAAAATTGACGGCATGGAATTACTTGAAAAAAGTGCTAAAATTGCCCCAAATACTTTTTTTATAATTATGACAGCTTACGCAAGTATTTCTACCGCTATTCAAGCATTACGAACCGGAGCTTACGATTATCTTATTAAACCTGTTGAATTTGATGATTTATTAATTCGTCTAAAACGGTTGTTGGATTTTAAAAAATTAGTTTCCGAAAACATTGTTCTTAGGAAAAAGATTTCGGCTGATACCGGATACATTAATATAATAGGAAAAAGCGAACCGATATTAAAAGTATTTGATATTATTGAACAAGTTGCGCCTACTAACAGTAATATTTTAATTTTTGGAAAAAGCGGAACAGGTAAAGAACTTGTTGCAAAAGCAATTCATAAAAAAAGCCAGCGCAAAGACCATATATTTTTGCCAATCAACTGCGGCGCAATTTCCGAAAATTTGATTGAAAGCGAATTGTTTGGACATAAAAAAGGAGCTTTTACAGGAGCAACCGAAGACAAAATGGGATTATTTAAAGCCGCTGACGGCGGAACATTATTCCTTGATGAAATTGGTGAACTCCCTTTAAATTTACAGGTTAAATTACTTAGGGCTATTGAAGACCGCGAATTTTTCCCTGTAGGTGCAATTAAACCTATTTCCACAAATGTTAGAATTATTGCAGCAACCAATCAAAATTTATTTGAAAAATCGAAATCCGGCGAATTTAGAGAAGATTTATATTACAGACTAAATGTAGTTGAAATTAAACTGCCTGTATTAAACGAAAGAAAAGATGATATACCACTATTAATAAATCATTTTATTGAAAAATACTCCGCCGAAATGGGTAAAAAAATACTTGGTGTTGATAACGAAACTTTGCGTTTGTTAATTAACCACAATTGGCGCGGCGGTGTGCGCGAACTTGAAAACGTTATTGAACGCGCAATTATTTTTACCAAAGGCGATTATATATCTATTAATGAAATGTCCGATCAAATTAAAGGTAATCCTACTTTATTGGGTTTCCCCGATTCGTTAAAAGAAGCAATGAAAAAATTTGAAAAAGACCATATTATTAGAATAATTAAAAATTTTGACTATAATAAAGATGAAGCCGCAAAAGCTTTGGCTATTGGACTATCATCCTTATACCGCAAAATGGAAGAACTGGGAATACCAACAAAAACAGCAAAAGACGAATAATATTTAATATTTTATTCCTGTATATTCCTCGCTTATTGCCCACATCTTTTCCTGTATATTTTTTTTGTATGCTGTATTTACAGCCGGAGTTTCAACTTTTTCACTAAAATATTTTCCTGTTACCTCCTCTAATTCCAAACTTTCGGCCAACAATACCGATGTAGCCGCACCTTCTTCCAAACTTGCCCCTTTCATTCCAAAACCCTCTTTTAATAGTTTTGTTGAAATTACACCGGGGTGCAAACTATTAACCGTAATATTTTCTTTAATCAACTTTTCCGCTAAATAATTGCTAAACAATACATTAGCCAATTTTGAATTAGCATAAGCGGTATAGTGGTAAAAATCTTTTGCCATATTAAGATCGTCAAAATCCAATTTTGCCCTTTTGTGCGCAGTGGAACTTACATTTATTATCCGGGCGGGAGTCCCTTTTTTTAACAATGGCAATATTAATCCTGTTAACAAAAACGGAGCTAAATGGTTAATTCCAAAGTGGGCTTCAAAACCGTCTTCAGTTAATATTCTTTCTTTTTTACAAATTCCGGCATTATTAATTAAAACATTTATGTACGGATATTTATTTAATATATTATCAGCCATTACACGTACAGATTTTAAAGAAGCAAAATTGCCAACAATATATTCCACATTCTCATTTCCGGTTGCCTTAATAATTTCATTTACACTATTTATACATCTTTCCTCACTTCTTCCATGAACAATTATTTTATGTCCCTTTTGAGCCAATATTTTTGCAGTGGTTTTTCCAATTCCATCCGTGCTGCCTGTAACAAGTATTATCTTTTGCATATTTAATCCAATTTTTATTTTTCCAACCATCAAAATTACTAAATAGTTTCAAGAAATAAGAATATAATTGATTGTTTATAAAATCATATTAACATACAACAATTGAATTAAATTATTGCCGAAATTTAGCGTAAATATTTCGCGGCTACGCGGCTATTAATCTTCCTCCCGTAAACGGGATTTTACTATGCAAACTATGAATTGTCGGCTGTTGGACATTCATTAAATTAATTATGCTAATAGCCAACCATCATTAACCACAGTTTATCAAACCCGCCTGCGGGTGAAAGATGTATAGATAGCAGAAAAAAAAGAAACCAAAGCTACGTAGCTGCGACATAAAAAACAATAATTTTAGGGAACCCTATTTCGCGGCTACGCGGCTCTTGTTTTTGTGGGGGTCTCCGGTGCTATAAACCTTCCTCCCGTAAACGGGATTTTACCCTGCCAATTAATAATTGTCGGATTATCTAAATTTAACCGATTTAATAAAACGGTTGCCGCAATTTCCAACCATCATTAACCGCAATTTATCGAACCCGTCTGCGGGTGAAAGATGTATAGATAGCAGAGAAAAAAAGAAATTATCTCACGGTTACATTTTCTATATCATTTTTTACCCTGTTAATTTTTTTAATCAGCTTATCTAAATTTAACTGACTCATAAAACGTATGCCGTAAATTCCAACCATCATTAACCACAGTTTATCAAACCCGCCTGCGGGTGAAAGATGTATAGATAGCAGAAAAAAAAGAAACCAAAGCTGCGTAGCTGCGGCATAAAACACAACAATTTTAGGGAACCCTATTTCGCGGCTACGCGGCTCTTGTTTTGTGGGAGTTTCCCGTGCTATAAACCTTCCTCCCGTAAACGGGATATTTCCCCGCCAATCCTTAATTGTCGGCTTATCTAAATTTAACCGATTTAATAAAACGGTTGCCGCAATTTCCAACCATCATTAACCGCAATAAATCAAACCCGCCTGCGGGTGAAAGATGTATAGATATCAGTAAAAAAAGAAACCAAAGCTGCGTAGCTGCGGCATAAAACACAACAATTTTAGGGAACCCTATTTCGCGGCTACGCGGCTCTTGTTTTGTGGGAGTTTCCCGTGCTATAAACCTTCCTCCCGTAAACGGGATATTTCCCCGCCAATCCTTAATTGTCGGCTTATCTAAATTTAACCGATTTAATAAAACGGTTGCCGCAATTTCCAACCATCATTAACCGCAATAAATCAAACCCGCCTGCGGGTGAAAGATGTATAGATAGCAGTAAAAAAAGAAACCAAAGCTGCGTAGCTGCGGCATAAAACACAATAATTTTAGGGAACCCTATTTCGCGATTTATTCCCAGCCATAAATGACTGGGCTAATAAAAAACAATTGATTTGTTTGCTATTTTAATAACACGATTTATAAGAACAGCATTTACCAAAAGAAGAACGATCTCACGGTTACATTTTCTATATCACTTTTTAACCTGTTAATTTTTTTAATCAGCTTATCTAAATTTAACTGACTTATAAAACGTATGCCGCGATTTCCAACCATCATTAACCACAATTTATCAAACCCGCCTGCGGGTGAAAGATGTATAACAGCAACAAACCACAAAAAACCAAAGCTGCGTAGCTGCGACATAAAACACAATAATTTTAGGGAACCCTATTTCGCGGCTACGCGGCTCTTGTTTTTGTGGGGGTCTCCGGTGCTATAAACCTTCCTCCCGTAAACGGGATACTTCCCTGCCAATCCTTAATTGTCGGCTGAGGGATATTCATCGCATTAATTATGTCATTAGCCAACCATCATTAACCGTAATAAAACAAACTAAGTCCGCTTTTTTGCGCTAACAAATTATCATTAAATTTATTATTTTATACCAATACATATTGGAGATTTAGTGAATAAATTACTGCTGTTATTTTTTGGTTTAATAAGCTTGAATATTTATGCTCAAGTTTCTTTTACTGAAAAAAGCACAACCATTGGCAAAAACAAAATCCAATTTAGTTCCGGTGTTAAATATTTACATAAAAACGAAATAAATGAAACCATATTGGCAAATGAACAAACCCGTTATTTAATTACGGATTTTAGATACGGCATATCCGATAATGTTGATTTTATATTAACATGGCGGGGATTAATGGGCACCAAATTAATAAATAACGGCACTCATTACGATTGGGGTGATTTACGTATAAAAACCAAATTTTCTTTTTTTAACGAATCTGATATTTTCCCCTCTTTTGGATTATTATCCGCTATAAAACTGCCAAACGCAACTTATGAACCTTCAAAAATTGGGAGTAACGAAACCGATTTTGAACTGGCTTTATTGTTTTCAAAAACTGTAAACAATTTTGTTTTTTTCGTTAACGCGGGAGCTTTTATTAATGGGGATCCTAATTATTTAGCCTATCAATACGACTTGTATACTTACGGACTTAATATTATTTACCCCAGTAAAGATTTTACCGTATTTACCGAAATTTACGGTACATATGGCAACAAATATATATTTCAAAAAACTCAGCTAAAAATAGGTGCTGAATTTGATGTGTTTAATCTTTCGCCAATAATTGCTTTTAATTTTAGAATTTTCGGCAGCAATAAAGATTACGCCCCCATTTTTGAACATAGCGAAGATTTTGCTGTAACTTTTTTAATAAGCAAAACGTTTGAGTTGTAATTCTCTAAACAATATTATTGGCCATATAAAACATAAACCTCAATCAGCTTGGTTATTAAAACACTCCAATAAACAATCCCTAATTGCAACTTACCCCCTGCACGCCTCTTTTAATTTCTTCACCAATTCAACAGCTTTTAGTTCCCCTTCTTTTTCGTCATCTAATAATTTAACCACAGCACTGCCTACTATAACACCATCGCAGCAGGGAGAAAAATATTTTACATCTTCCTCTTTAGATATTCCAAAACCTACAAGCATTTTGTTTTTTGTAATTAAATTATACGCGTTTTTAATCGGTTTAAGAATGGAGTGATCAAATTCATTACGCACTCCCGTTGTACCATTTAAACTAACACAATAAACAAAACCACTGCTTGCTGTATCTATCTTTTTAATTCTTTCATCAGGAGTTGTTGGAGTACACAATAATATAATTTCCATATTCGTTTTTATTCCGCCTAAAATCTCATTATATTCCTCAATTACCAAATCGGGAATAATTAATCCTTTAACTCCGGCTGCTTCCGAATCAGTAATAAATTTTTCAATACCATAATTTAATATAGGATTGATATAACTCATAAATATTAAAGGTTTATTTACTTTTGCGCTTATTTGTTTTGCAAAAAAGATACAGTCTTTAATAGTTGTTCCGTTTTGTAAAGCAATATTTGACGAATTTTGAATAACGGGACCATCGGCAAGCGGATCGGAAAAAGGGATCCCAATTTCAAGCATATCGGCTCCCGCGTTTAATACATTAACTGCCATTTCTGCAAAGTTTTTTTTATTCGGATATCCCGCCGTTAAAAAAACGGAAAGCACCTTTTCGTTATTTTTATTTATCGAATCTATAAAATTTGAAATTTTCACAATTAACCCCTTAAAAATTAGTATCGTTTTCAATTATTGTATTTAAGTCTTTATCTCCGCGGCCGCTTACATTTACTACAATAATATCATCTTTGGTTGTGTTAGGCATTAAATATTCAAGGTAAGCACAAGCATGTGCCGATTCAAGTGCAGGTAAAATACCTTCCTGTAATGTTAATAATTTTAATGCCCTTAATGCTTCATCATCAGTTACGGAATAATATTTAACACGTTCCAAATCTTTTAACAAACTATGTTCAGGTCCAACTCCGGGATAATCTAATCCCGCTGATATTGAATAAACTTCAGTAACCTGTCCGTCTTCGTTTTGCAATAAATACGTACGCATCCCTTGGAATACACCATCGGTGCCCAATGTTAAAGTAGCGCAATGTTTATCGGTGTCTATTCCAAGACCCGCTGCTTCAACACCTATTAAATTTACTTCCTTATCGTTTACAAACGGATAAAACATTCCCATTGCGTTACTGCCGCCGCCAACACAAGCAACAATATAATTTGGCAATTTTTGTTCATATTCAAAAATTTGTTTGCGTGTTTCGTTTCCAATTACCGATTGAAAATTTCTTACTATCATTGGATAAGGATGAGGTCCCACTACCGAACCGATAATATAATGGGTATCATTTACATTCGTTACCCAATCGCGAATAGCTTCGTTTGTAGCGTCTTTTAAGGTTTTACTTCCCGAACTTACCGGAGTAACAGTTGCGCCAAGCATTTTCATTCTATATACGTTTAAAGCTTGTCTTTTTATATCAACTTCACCCATATAAACCATACATTCCAAACCGAATTTTGCGCATACGGTTGCAACGGCAACTCCATGTTGTCCCGCACCGGTTTCGGCAATAATTCGTTTTTTGCCAAGCCGTTTAGCCAATAAAATTTGACCTAACGCATTATTAATTTTATGCGCTCCGGTATGACATAAATCTTCTCTTTTTAAATATATTTTCCCTTTTCCGTAATATTCCGTAAGCCGGTTTGCGTAAGTTAAAGGTGTAGCCCGTCCTGTATAGTTTTTATTTAACTCATTTAATTCATCATTAAATCGTTTATCCTGCATACAAAAATTGTACATCGCTTCAAGTTCGGCAAGAGGAGTTATTAATGTTTCGGGAACAAACTTTCCGCCATATTTTCCAAAATGTCCTCTTTTATCCGGATTTTCATAAATCAAATCATTTTTCATATTATAATACTCTCCCAACTATTGGAGCCATTTGTTTTAGTTTAGTCATTAATTCGTTAAATTGTTTTGGGGTTAACGATTGTAACCCGTCCGACAACGCTTTTTCCGGTCTGTTGTGTACTTCTATAATTAAACCATCAGCACCGCATGCAATGCCCGCCATAGCCATTGGTGACACTTTATCGGCTATTCCTATTCCATGTGATGGATCAACAAATATGGGAAGGTGTGAAAGTTGTTTAATAACCGGAACCGCATTTAAATCCAAAGTGTTTCGTGTATATGTTTCAAATGTCCTAATTCCTCTTTCACATAAAATTACAGTATAATTCCCTTGTGAAACAATGTATTCCGCACTCATTAATAAATCTTCAATTGTTGCTGCAAGTCCGCGTTTTAACAACACCGGATTTTTTAACTTTCCCACTTTTTCAAGTAATGAAAAGTTTTGCATATTACGGGCACCTATTTGTATTATATCCGAAACTTCAGCTATCTGATCTAACGTATCGGTATCTTTTGCTTCTGTTACAATTAATAATCCAAGTTCTTTTTTAACTTCGGCCAAATATTGTAAACCAAGTTCTTTTAATCCTTGAAAAGCATAAGGACTTGAACGGGGCTTAAAAGCTCCGCCGCGTAAAAATTTAATTCCCTGATCTTTTAATTCTCCGGCAATATCAAAAATCTGCTGTCTGCTTTCAACCGAACAAGGCCCCGCAATTACTGTCAGTTCTTTACCGCCTATAATATTTCCTTTAATATTTATGTTTGTGTTTTCCGGTTTCATTTCCCTGCTTACTAATTTATAAGGTTTGGAAACTCGTACAACCTCATCAACACTATCCATTATTCTAAAATCTTCAGGTAATAATTTATTACTTGGGCCTGTAACACCAATTCCAAGTTTTGAAGCTCCCGGAATTAAATGAGGTTTACAGCCTAATGAAATTAATTTATTTTTTACTTTTTCAATATCTGCTTTGGGTGCATTTAAAGGCATTAATATTAACATATCATCTACTCTTACTTTTAATTATTCTAAAAAATTCATCTATTTTTTTACGGTCTTTTTTACCCGGAGTTACTTCCACCGATGAAGATAAATCAACTCCCGCAGGTAAAATATTATTATTTAATATTTCATTTATATTGTCACAATTAATACCGCCGGCAATTATTGAATTAACGTAAATATTTTCCGGTAAGAAATTTGTATTAAATCTTTTACCTGTTCCTCCAAAATTTTCCTCGGTATACGTATCAAATAATAATTTCACATTATTCCATTTTTCTATTTCTGTCATATTCACTTTTCCTTTTATGCGTATAGCTTTTATTACCGGCAGATTAATTTTTTTTACAATATCGGGTAATTCATCACCATGTAACTGAACTAAATTAATTCCGCTTATTTTACTAATGTTATTTATTTCTTCTGCTGTATTATTTACAAACACTCCAACTTTTACAATAAACGGATTTAATTTGTCATTAATTTTTTTTGCTTCACAAGGACTAATATATCTTTTGCTTTTTTCATAAAACACAAAACCAAGTGCATCGGCACCTGCTTTTTGACAATATAAAGCATCTTCTAAATTGGTGATTCCGCAAATTTTAACTTTCATACGAGCAGCCTTTTTGTAAATCTTTTATTGCTTTTTGAATATTATTTGAACTCATTATTTGTTCGCCAACCAATATCGCATTAATTCCGCTTTGTTTTAAATAATCCAAATCCTGTTTTGTTTTGATTCCACTTTCGGAAACTATAATAGTTTCTTTTGGCAGATATTTGGCAATTTTTACGGTTGTGTTTATATCAACCACAAAGGTTTCTAAATTTCTATTGTTAACACCAATAATTTTATTAATATCAAAATCAATTTTATCAAGCTGTTTTTCCGAATGTAATTCCAAAAGCACATCCATTTTTAATTCTTTTGCAAGCTCGGTATATTCAACAATTTGATTTTTATATAATATCTCTGTTATTAATAAAACCGCGTCTGCTCCGTTTGCTTTTGCTTGATGTATTTGAATTTCATCAATTATAAAATCTTTCCTCAATAATGGAACAGTTTTTACAGCCGCAATATCATTAAGATATGATATATTACCCATAAAAAACAATTCGTCCGTTAATACCGATATGGCGTTAACTTTATTTTGCATATAAATTTCTGCAATTTCCAAAAGGTTAAAGTTTTGTTTAATAATCCCTTTGGACGGAGATGCTTTTTTAATTTCAGCAATTAATGATATTTTAGTTTTTTGATTTAAGGCATTATAAAATGAAAGTTGTTCCGCCTTATAAAACGGCATATCTTTAAAATTATTAATTGAGTTTTTTTGTTTTAATAACTTAACTTCAATCTGTTTTTGTTCAACAATAGTTTTTAGAATACTCATAATATTATTTAATATTCCTTAATTGTTTTAATTTTTGTAATGCATTCCCACTTTTAATGGATTCTTCAGCAGCGTTAGTACATTCAAGTATATTTGCGGAGTACCCTGCGGAATATAATCCCATTGCGGCGTTTGCTGCAACAACATGATAAGCACCATTATTGGTTTTATTTTCCAAAACATCCATCATTATTTGAGCATTTACTTTTGCCGAAGTCCCCTTTATATCTTTAATGTTTATTTCCGGATAACCAAAAGTTTCTTTAGTTAACGAATATTTTTTTATGCCGTCCGCTTTTCCGTATTCATATACTAATGTATTTCCGCTTAAAGATACTTCATCAACTTTATTATCCGATGTTACAAAACATACTCTGTTGTAATCTAAAAATTCGCTGGCTTGTGCCATTTTTTGCGATATTACATTACTAAATGTACCCACTAACTGATTTTTTACTCCGGCCGGATTTGTTAACGGGCCTAATATATTAAATACTGTACGTATGCCTAAATCCTTTCGTACCTGTGCGGCATATTTCATAGCGGGATGGTAATTTGGTGCAAACATAAAAGCAATGCCAATTTCATTTAGTGCTTTTTCCGTTTCTTCTACAGTTAAATTTATATCAATCCCTAATTCCTGTAAAACGTCAGCACTGCCGCATAAACTTGAAACGGATCTGTTTCCATGTTTAGCTACTTTTACACCGGCTCCGGCTACCACAAAAGCTGCTGCCGTTGAAATATTAAAGGTGGAAGAGTTGTCGCCGCCTGTTCCGCATACATCTATTGTGTTTTCTTTATCAATATTAATTTTAATGCTTTTTTCGCGCATCGCGTTTGTAAATCCGGCAATTTCTTGTGCCGTTTCACCTTTGGATTTTAGCGCGGTTAAAAATCCTGCCAATTGTGATTGATTTACTTCCCCATTCATAATACTGCTCATCGCGTTATACGATTCGTAAATGGATAAATCTTCTTTTGCAATTACTTTTTCTAATAATTCTCTGTTCATTGTTCTATCCAGTTTTTTATTATTTCTTTTCCGCATTTAGTTAGTATTGATTCAGGATGAAACTGAATTCCTTCAACATTATATTTAATGTGTCTTACGCCCATTATTACTCCGTCTTCGGTTTCGGCGGTAATTTCCAGTTCTGTGGGTATTGATTCTCTTTCAATTATTAACGAGTGATAACGGGTTGCAATAAATTTTTGTTCTAATCCCTTAAAAATATTTTTGCCGTCATGTATTATTAACGATGTTTTACCATGCATTAAATTATCTGCTTTAATTACTTTTCCGCCATAACAAACTCCAATTGCCTGATGGCCCAAACATACTCCTAATATGGGGTATCTGCCTCCCAACTGTTTTATTACTTCCAGCGATATATTAGAATCTTCCGGTTTTCCCGGACCGGGTGATATTAATATTTTATCCGGGTTTAGTTTAATTATTTCTTCAATTGTAATTTCGTCATTACGTTTTACAATAATATCTTTTGTAAATAAACCAACCAGTTGTACTAAATTAAATGTAAACGAATCATAGTTATCAATTACTAAAATTTTCATCAATCACCTCTGCAAATTTTAACGATTTTTCCATTACGGCTGCTTTATTTCTAATTTCTTTTGCTTCAAGTTCCGGTTTGCTGTCCGCTACAATTCCGGCTCCGGCCTGCCAGTATATTTTATCCCCTTTTGCAAATAATGTGCGTATTGCAATACACATATCCATATTGCCGGAAAAATCGAAATAACCTACTGCTCCGGCATATAAATTACGTTCTAATTTTTCAAATTCTTCAATTAGCTGCATTGCTTTAATTTTTGGTGCGCCTGTTACTGTTCCTGCAGGAAAACAAGCCTCAAGAGCGTCAATTACGTCTTTATCGTCCATTAAGTTGCCTTCAACTTTAGATACTATATGCATTACATGCGAATATCTTTGTACTTTCATGTGTTCAATAACTTCAACAGTTCCATATTTGCATACTCTTCCCAAATCATTGCGGCCTAAGTCGACCAGCATTGTATGTTCGGCTAATTCTTTTGTATCCTGCAATAAATTATCCTCAAGAGCCAAATCTTCTTCTTTTGTTTTGCCCCGGCCTCTTGTACCCGCAATTGGTAATAATTGGGCACGTCTATTTTTTATTTTAATTAAATTTTCCGGCGATGTACCCATAATTGAAAAATCATTTTCAAATTCAAAATAATACATATACGGGGAAGGATTAATTGTTCGTAATGCTCTGTAAACATTGTATGTATCGCCTTTATATTTTGCCGAAAATCTTTTTGAAAGTACTATTTGAAAAATATCCCCTTCTGTAATATGTATTTTACTTCTTTCAACATATTGATAAAACTCTTTATCGGTATTTGATGATTCTATCTGGTCAATAATTTTAAAATCCGATGTGTATGTAATATTTTTGTTTAAGTCGGTTATTATTTGGTTTATGTTGTTTATTGCGGTATGATATGCGTCCTGTAAATTTGCACAGTTTTCTGTAAACACGTTTGAAATTACAATAACCTGATGTTTGTAATGGTCAAAAGCTAAAATCGTTTTAAATAACCCCAAAATTGAATCGTAGTTTCCAATTCCCTTTGAAGTCATATTTAATGTTTTTTCTATTAAAGCAATGTTTTCATATCCAATAAACCCGGCCATTCCACCCGCAAAATCAGGTAAATCGGGTAAATTCGGCTGTTTATATTTTATCAGTTCTTCTCTGATAAACTGAAAAATGCTTTTATTTGTTATTACTTTTTTATTTTTCTTAAATATTGTTAATTCTTCCTTTTTATTCATCACAAGTAATTCAGGATTTTTTGCGATAAAAGAAAATCTTGCCATATTTACGGAACCTTCCACCGATTCAAGCAAAAAACTTGATGTGGTTTTATCACGCAATTTTAAATAAGCTAACACCGGAGTAAGCATATCGGCGGTTATAATTTTGTAAACCGGAATTAAATTATACTGCTCTGCTAATTTTGTAAATTCTTCTAATGTCATAAAAAATCCTAATTTTTCGTTTTAAAACTAAAAAAGCCTTTCCCAGTAAACTGAGAAAGGCTTTTTAATATAAAAATATTATCTCAAAATCACTGAGTCATACTACAATTAATAAACCACCACCAAATATTTTGGTTGTTTTTTGTTGGGTAATATGTGTAAGTGATTTTTTTCATGGGTGCAAAATACAATTCCTAAGGCATATTGTCAATATATATTTTAGTCATATCTAATTTTTGTGCATAATTATGCAATTATTTTTCTGCTTTTAATATTCTTAGCCAATTTGGATACACATTATCCACAATAATTCCTTTACCTGATGTATAAATTTCTTCATTGTTATTAAGTATATCAACAAATTTTAGTGATTTACCGAAATCGTAATTTATATTTAGTTTAACCGGTGTAAATTCCGAGTTTACTATTACCAGCATTAATTCGTCTTCCTGTTGGCGTATAAAAGCTAATTGATTATGACTTAAATAAACCTGTTCGTATTTTCCGTATTTTAATGCTTTACTGTTTAACCTTATGGCACTTAACTTTTTAATGGCCTCATAAACGGATATGTTTATTTTATAGTTGTTTTTAATATGATTGTAACTTGGACGTAAATTGTTATCGCTCCCATTTTCTTTTTTTCCTTCAATTCCCCATTCACTTCCGTAATATAATGACGGCACGCCGGGCATTGTGAATAATAGTCCATAAATAGTATACAAATACTCTTCTCTAACTGCTGTACTTTTTATTCTGTTTACATCATGGTTGTCGGCAAAATTGTAAAGTGGAATGTTTGTATAAATACCGTTCCATGCAAATTGCCTGTTTAATGAATATGCAATCTCAAAAAAGTTGTTATCGTTATGTGATGAAAACAACCCTTTATAACCTTCGTAATTTGTAACGGAATCCAATCCGCCGTCAAAAACATATTTTCTGTAATCACCGTGTACTACCTCACCAACAATCCAAAAATCGTTTTTAATTTCTTTTGTCATCTTGGATAAATCACTTAAAAAATTCAAATCCATACAATCAGCAGCGTCAATCCGTAAACCGTCTATGTTAAATTTTTCAATCCACATTTTAACCGCATTAAACAAATGTTCTTTAACGTAATAATTATTTAAGTTTAATTTTACCAGATCGTAATAATTGTGCCATCCGTCATAACTTAAATTATCATTGTATCCATTATTTGAATAAAAATTCAAACCGGAAAACCAGCTGCAATAAGGCGAGTTTTCTCTGTTATGTAAAACATCTTTAAATGCCCAAAAGTCTCTGCCAACATGATTAAATACACAATCGAATATCACCTTAATGTCATTTTTATGTAAATCTTCAACAAGATATTTTAAATCGTCATTATTGCCAAGTCTTCTATCTACATTATAATAATCAACTGTATCGTATCCATGAAAAGTTGATTCAAAAACAGGACCAAGATAAACAGCGTTAATATTTATTTCTTTTAAGTGGTTTATTTCATTTCTAATTAACTGCAGCCGATTTTCCGGTTGGTTACAAAAATTGTTTTTAAATAAGCTCCCGCAATATCCTAATGGATAGATATGATAAAATATTGAATTGTTACACCAATGTTTCATTTGAATTCTCCTATACATACCGTTAGGTATACAATTAACACAAAAAAATATATTACTTTTTATTTCCTTTTATTCCATACAAAAATTGATTAACTAACTTATCGGCGGAATCAGCTTCCAGTTTTAATAAATTACCCAGATACAACGAAATGTAATTATTAATCATTCCTAAAAACGTAAACGCAAAACGGTTGTTTTTCTTTTCACTTTTATTATCATCATGCAAATTAAAAATATTCACAACTAATTCGAATACAGCATTATTATGTTTTAATACTGCCGCGTGTGTTTCGCTTTCGGGAGGCGAAAAAAACAAAGTTAATTGCAAACGGTAAAATACACTGTTTTGTTTTGCAAACTCAAAATAATTAGAGGTAAGCAAATGCAAATTTTCTTTAAGTTTGTTTTGCGTATTAATACTGCTTTTTAGCTGATCAATTAATTTGGTAAAATTTTCCAGCAAAATTGCTTCCAATAATCCTTTTTTATTGCCAAAATAATAATATAATGTTGGTTTGGTTACTTTTGCTTCATCTACAATTTTTTGCACTCCAACGGATTCATATCCCTGAAGTGAAAATAAATTTAAAGCAACATCCATTATATTTTTTTTGTTGTTCTGCATATTCTTGTAATTTTTATAACACGAATATACCGACCGGTATATTAAAAAGCAAGAAAAATTTTATTTATCTTCGGTTTTGTGTTTTAATTAAAAATTAAATCGTCTGAACTATGATTTTTATGATTAAAATGATTATGAGGAAGGGAATATTAAATTTGATAACATTAAAAATAAATCATAGAACACTGATTACCGCAGATCAGGCAGATTTACACAGATTAACAATTGTCTTGAACCATGATTAAAAAGCAATTGTGAATTATGAATAGTTAATGATGAATTAAAAGATTGTCTGAACCATGATGAATAACATGATTTTGATAATCGTGTGAACTATTATTTTTGTGATTTTTATGATTAGCATGATATGATTGGAAGGCATTGTGCAACCCAATTATCTAAAAATATCATCTTATCTAACCCACTTTGGAAAAGAGGCCTATTTGTAACCTGCAACACACCAACACGCGCTAACAACTATGGAATAGTAACCTATTCTTTTAATTAATAATATTTAAGGACTTATGGCCGGATACAACCCAAGCCAATTTCAATTCTTTTAATCAGCGGTTATCTGCCAAATCAGTATCATCAGCGTTCAAAAGTTTGTCTAATCCGTAAACCGGGTGATAGGATTACCTTATCTTTTATTTTACCAAAAGAATATTCGCCTACTCTGTAGGCGGGTTTTGTGTGAGAGTGTTTTGTGGTTATAAACATTCTTCTACTCTGTTGAAGTTCTGAGAACCTGAATAATTTTGTACATTGGCTTATGGTTTTAGTCCCGACGGGACGTAACGATTGTAGCAACGAAACAAAAAAACAATTAAAAAGCCCTGAAAGCGGCGACATGATTCCCCGACATGTAATTTTAACAAAAAAAACCGCAAACAACTTTACTTATCTGCGGTTTCTAATGTCTTTTAATTAAAAATCGAGAATTCAAAATTAAAAACTAAAAATTAAATCATTTCTTTAACTAAAACTTTAACCTTTAACACTTAAAACTATTTCATAAGCATCATTTTTTTCACTTCCATATATTCGCTGCATTCCATTTTGTAAATATATAATCCGCTTGGTAGATTTTCCGCATTAAACGGGATAGTATGCAGACCTGCTTCCATGTATTGGTTTACAATCTCTGCTACAGTTTCACCTAATAGGTTATATATTTTTAAAGATACAAAATCACCTTTAGGTAATTGGAAGCTTATATTTGTAGTTGGATTAAATGGGTTAGGATAATTGTTGTATAACTTATATTCCTTTATACTTTCATTATTATATTGTCTTTTTTGTAATTCGTTATCGTAAGGAAGCCAATCATAGTCGGATTTTACAGATTCCTTATTTGTATTGTCGACTGCGGTAACACTATAAAAAACTTTTCTATCACCACTTCCGGTAATATACATATTCACGTCTGTCCAGCTCGATGTTGGATAATTAACCGTTGCAATATTTGTCCATGTTGTTGGTTCGCCGCCTGTCGTTGTCGCTCTATATATTTTATATTTACTTGGAGTCCCTTTGCCACCCGAGTTCATCATATCTGGCTCACTATTAAGATTCCAAGTAATATAGGCACTATATCCACTTTGAACAACTTGTACTTTCTGAGGTTTTGATGGAGACAAACCAATAACACCACTATAATCCACGCCAACATTTATAGTATATTGATGTGTAGTTGAATTATAAGATGTTATTTCAAACCCTTTGTATACGGAACTACCATTATTTTTTATACTGCTGGGATTACTCCATATAGTGAAAACCTTATTATATTCCGGAGAAAATAAATCTTCTTGATCTCCCAACTTATCATCGGAGGAATAACGACGGAATTGTTGTTCATAATAATCGGTAGTTGAACCTGGAGTTAAAGCCAAATAGTTACTGATATTCGTACTGCCAGCTTTTGCAGTAATACTTTCCCTATCATCATATCCATTTAACGGATCAGGATCCCCCGGGGCTATTAAATCATCATATCTATAGTTTAGAGTAGCGGCTCCTTCAACAACATTCCATTTATATAAACCTTCAGCTGATTCAATGTCAATTTTAGTGTTAGTTGGCCAGTCGAAATCTTCATCACAAACATGATAAACAATTAGTCCTTTTGAAATGATATGATTGAATAAACTATAAGTTAAAAAAGGATTCGCATTAGGATAGGCACTGATAGAGTGATAATTTTCCAAAAGAAAATATTCAGACATGTATCCATTTGTATTATATGTTAAGGGAATAATTACAGCATTATTTGCAGAACTTTTATGTGTTTCATTGATTACAACACTATTTGAATTGCTTGTTATAGTAATCGGATTTAACCACCCAAGTCTATACCTTTCATAAGCACTAAATTGGTGACCTTCTCCCGTGGTCATTAACGCAAAGCGATGGATATTTCCATATCGATTATTCCCGCCGTTAAAATGCAACATTCCAGAAGATGGACATCCAAAAAGATGATGTCCGAATTCATGAGCAACAACCCAAGTAGTTTTTTCTCTACCATAATCTTTTGCATTAAAACCCCTAATACCGTTTACACCATCTATAGTTATTCCATCCTTAATAATTGGGTCATCAAAACCTAAAGATGCGATTCCGCCTGTTTTTGGACCTGAACCGATACTGCTCGTCCTCCAACAAATAACCATAAAATCGAGAATTCCGTCAGCAGCCTGATTTCGACCAGGGGAATACGGATCATAAACGTGATGATAAAAATCACCTCCCACCTTAAAAGCCCAATTGTCATATATTCTAAAATCTACACCGAACTGAGTATCTAATATATCAATTGCATCAAGTGAAACCCAAGCATCTCCATAATGAGCCGTAGTAATTGAATAATATTGCCGAGTATAAGGCAAAACGACAAAGTAAACATCACCAATAACCTTAAACTGCCCTAGTGTTCCATTTCCATCCCCACCTGACGATAAATCAAAATATTTTGAAAGATTTAGATTTGCATAAATGCCATTTGAAGGGATTTGAAAATCCACAAATGTCTCAGCCCAATCTGGTAATTCATTCGCTATTGGCCAATAATTAGTTACTTCATTATCATCTGCGAATCTTACAAACACTATAGGAATTCTTAATATTCCACTTGCTGTTATATCTTTGCCTCCTTGTATTATTCCATTCACACCCCTCATTAATTCGTTAATTGTACCAACACTATTTACTGTTACATCAGTCCCTAAATCAATTTCGACTTGGGCATATAAAGAATTAAGTGAAAGAACAAAAATAAATATTAGCAATTTTTTCATATTTACCTTTACCATTAAAAAATAGATAATTTAATTAAAGTTTACAGTTAATCATTTTCTTATTATTTAGCGCATGATTTATTTATACCGCATTTTTACCTCTTCTTGATTTGTTATTTTAGTAAAAGTGCTTTAATAGTTTTTTTGTTCTCCCCAACCACCAAATTTACAAAATATATACCACAGGGTAAATCATTCTCAATAAATGTTATGGTATGTTCGCCTGCTGTTTGAAATCCTTTGTAAAGGGTTTTAATTTCTTTGCCAAGTACATTATATATATTAATTTTTATATCATCAGCATCTTTAAGACTATATCTTATAAATGTTGATGGGTTAAACGGATTGGGATAATTTTGGTATAATTCAAAATCTTTTGGAATGTCTTTTGTCGATTCTTTAACCCCTGATAAAGTACCATAACCAACTTTATTTATAACTGCACCAATTAATTCTTCCATCCCATAAGAAAATGCTGTAACACCTATTCCTTGTGTTATTCTTGGCCAATAAGCATCTACTGTGTGATCCCATATAGTATCTGGAGGAGTTACATTTGTATAAATAGTGGCTTGCCTAATGTCTCTCCACTCTAAATTTTCGCCTAATAAATTGTACGAATCATCCCCAACATCAAAAATACCAATAGCACTATAACCATTTGGAAAAGGATTTAATGGTGCCCAAAATAATGTTCCTTTTGGTGAATAAAGATCATACATTATTAACTCTTTTTCAGGAAGTAATGCTGTATAAAATCTAACGTATCTATTTTCTACTACACGCTGATATTTCTTCACATCAAAATATGGCAGAATATAATACTTTTGCCCATTTGGCATAATTGTATCACCAGTCACCTCTACTGTATAACATGAATGAGTAAAATATTCAAAATATTGCCACTTATCACCAACATGCAGCGGATAATAATCCGAGGTATCTATTTGGGCAAATAGATTTATGTAAATAAATAAATAAACAAATAATAACCTTAGCATTGTGTTTACCGCTCTTTTATTAAATATTTAATAATTAACAACCATTTAAGTTAATTTATAACCAAAGTAGACATTATTATATAATCGCAATCACATTTTTATTAAATCACTTTAACCATTAATCTAAGATGCTTGTTAAAATTTCTCTTTAATTCTCTAATCTCTTACAAAAAACGCTTAAACTGAATTAAGTGTGCTAACAAAGTAAATTTTACAATAATAAATTTCCGAATGTACATAAATATCCAAAGATTTATGACATATAACAAAAAAATCATGCTTGGAACCAGGCTGGTTACAAAATGTGGATTTTTCACTTTTACCTCATTGCCTAATAGTTTATTATTTCCCCAAATAAATAAATGTTTCAATTTAAAATAAGTAATTATTTATTAAAAGCAAATGCAAAACAAAAATATCTTGTTTACAGGGTACTAAATTTTATTAAAACATAAAAACATGATTATTGATGTTTAATTTGGTCTAAGAAATGTATTATTTTTCTTCAACAATTTGGCTGTTTACTTTTTTAAGTCCCAACACTTTTATTACCATAGCTTTAATCCAGTTGAATTTGCTTTTTAGATGTATTAACATCAAAATAATTAAAACTATACCTAATTTATCATGAATTTCAATTAAACCACGCCATAATCCATAACCATTTGGGGAGGTGTTAAAATAGCCCAACAGCCATGGAATAAATCCGGTTAAGGCTGTAATAAAAAACAATATAGTCGGTATAGGTGATTTCCTTTGTTTGGCCGTCTTAGTAATAAAATGGCGCAAATACCATTCTTTGTGCAAATATATGTGGCAGCTTACCAGCATAAAAAATATTACCGAAAACACCTTATGAAATAACGACCACGAATAATAGTCAAAAAACAAGGCCTCAACATTTTTTGGCAGCCTGCCAGCATGATATTTAACCTGAAGAAGAATACCGCTTAAGGACAATAAAAATCCGGTTACTGCTAATAGAATATCAATTGTAAAATTTTGGTTTAATTTGTTCATTTGTTTCATATTTACCTTTATATTATTGTTTAGCTGCTAAACCATTGTATAAAAAATATATTTACATTTCCAGCATTGTTGTACGTAAGTTAATAAGTATTCTTTTAATCAATTCAATTTCACTTTTGGAATATTTTTCAAAACTTTTTGCTATTTTATTATCTATGTTCTCATGAAAACGTTTATGTCCTTCAAAAATGGTATTCCCTTTTTCTGTTAAATACAGGTTAACATTTTTACGGTTGTTTAACGTTTTTATTTTTTTTACTATGTTGCGTTTATCTAATTTTGTAATAACTTGCGAAACGGCCCCTTTTGTTACATTAAGCAACTTTGCTAATTCGTTTACAGTTACTCCTTCATTTTTACCAATTAAATCAATAATATGAATTTCAAATCGGAATATTTTTTCACCGCCTGGCAATTCAATTGGCCGTTTTTCACGGGCAATAACTTCAAAAATAACTTTTTCCGAAAGGTTTAATATTTCTTTTATTTCTGTATTCATTTGCGTATTTTTAGTTTAGTTACTAAACAATAATAAACAAAACCGGATTAAAATGCAAGTTTAAAAGTAATTCAGTTGTTTTTTGCATTTAATAATCCCGAAGATATTATGTTTAAAAGCAGAAAAAGAAAGAGTATCCTTTCTGCAAATTAGTTTTAATTTATTTATAATAATATCTAATTAGTTAATTACTTTTAAACAAATAATAACAACAGTAAAGGATACTCAAATGCAAACACAAAATAACGAAAAAAAAGTGGATTATACAAATCAAAATATTTATGTGGGGTTAGATACACACAAAGCGACTTGGAAAGTTACAATAAATCTTGAGGATAGGTGGCTGACAACTTATTGCATGGAGCCAAAACCTCAACAACTTGTAACACACTTAAAAAAGAATTATCCAAATGGAAACTACTATTCTGCCTATGAGGCAAGCTATAGTGGCTTTTGGATACATAGAGATCTAATAAACGGAGGTATTAAAAACATTGTTGTTAATGCTGCCGATATTCCAACTACCCATAAGGAAAAAGATCAAAAAAATGATCGCAGAGATTCAAAGAAATTAGCAAGAGAACTTGCTAATAAAAGTTTAACCGGAATCAGAATACCAACAGAAGCAGAAGAATCGTTAAGGTCGTTACGCCGATTAAGAGATCAACTAATTGCTGATCGAACAAGAAAGAAGAATCAAATTAAATCACTCTTAAATTATAACGGGATAATATTCCCTGAGGATATTAAAGGGAAATACTGGAGTAAAAAATTTATTGATTATTTAAGAACTATTAAATTCAATTATCCTGAGACACAAATAACCTTGAATATGCTCATTGATAATTTAGTATACTTAGAAGAACAAATAGCTAAGGTGGTGGAAGAATTAGCGAAATACACGGAAGAAGATAAAAAAGCACAAAAAATAGTACCATTATTGATGACAATACCCGGGATTGGATTTATAACGGCTATATCTTTTTATACCGAAATAATGGATATCAACCGCTTTAAGAAACTGGATGAATTTTGTTCTTTTGTAGGATTGGTACCATCGACTCGTTCTTCAGGGGCAAAGGAAGTTGTATGCGGGATAACAAATAGACAGAATGGATATTTAAGAAATCTTTTAATAGAAGCATCTTGGATAGCATCGAGAATGGATCCTGCATTAGCTTTAAGATTTGCACAACTCAAAGTTCGCATGAAATCACAAGCTGCAATAATAAAAATAGCAAAGAAGCTTCTTAATAGAATAATGACTGTTTGGAAAAATGAAATACCATACTCGTTATCAGTTGTTGAATAATGTAGTAAAAAGAATAAAAAAACGAATTTATAATTAATCGAGGAATAATATATTTTCTTTATTAAATAATTGTTAGTATTGACCGTTGTTCATCCCTTGCAAAACTCAGTTTTGTTGCCCGAAGATTGCGGCGATACATTTTTGATTTAATTATATATCTTGCAGCTCCTTTTAGAAATAATAATTAAGGATGACTGTTTATAACAGGTTGATTTATTATAAAGAAATTAAATTATTATTCTCGAAATAATTGTGAGATAATTATGCAACTATAAAAGCAAATGAAAAAACTCTTTTTGTTATACAATGGTATTCACTAGTATCTTACATAACCTTTGGATAATTACCTATAAGGAGAAATATAAATTTACCCTCACCCTCCTTAATCCATAAGCTATGCAAACAAAGAATAAAATATCGTATTTTAATAAAAAAAAGAGTGGGAAATACTATTACAAATTTAACTTTTTTGCGAAAAGAATAAAAATATTATTATGGACTATTGACTTTTAACATAACAGGGATGAGATGATTGTAAGGATGACATGATTGTAGGATGAAAAATATTTATTAAAACCCAAATTTTGTTTGTACATAATGGGCAATTATTTCTTTTGAATAGCCAATATTGTAAACAAAATTTAACTGGCTGTTAAAAAATGATAACCAAACACCCGTACCATAGGATGGATGCCAAATATCTGAAGATTTTCCATTTTCAAAAACACGTCCTGTTTCTAAAAATGTTACCAAACCTAAATTTCCTTTAACAATTATTTTAACTTTACTAATTGGAATTCTTAATTCCGATTGGAAATATAAACTTGCGTCACCTGAAAATCTTTCCAAAACATAAGATCGTAAATTATCCTTTCCGCCCACAAAACACGATTCGTAAAAAGGATATTTACCCCATATTTTTGCTCCGCCCGCCCGCAAAGCTATAATTGAGTTATTAAATATAGTTAGTTTTTGGTAAGCTCGTATATCAAAATCACCTTTTGTAAAACCCTCTTTATTTTCGTAAACTTTAGGGAAATAAGATCCTGATATATTTGCAAATAATCCGCTTTCAGGATTACTTATATTATTTCTGGAATCATAATTAAAATTAAACGAAGTATTTATTGTTCTAAAATTGCCAAGTCCGTACATGTTATTGGGTATTAATTTAGTAATTTCGGTATTGTATATGTATGTTTCAAGATTTTGATAACCAACAGTAAATTTTGCGCTAATAAATTGATTAATTTTGAAGTTTAATCCAATATCAAATTTATTAACTTCCTGATTTGTTTTGTAATAATCCTGTTCATCGTATTTATGATTATATGATGTATTATTTCCATATCCATAATAATTAGTAAGGAGTAATTTTGTTCTAAATATATCAAACGATATTTGTACATTTTTTATGATGTTATTAAACTTTCCGTTAAAAACAAAATGGTATACTTTTGGTATAGTTGCATACGAACCGGATAAAGACAATTGATATTCGTATGGATCCATACGGAAATTATAACTTGAGTACTCAGGACCAATACCTAATATCAAGCCGTTATTTCTATTATATTCAACATTTGGTTTATAAAATAAATCGTAACCACGCTGTATATAAGACGGCTCAAATCTTTCCTCATCGGTTTTTGGAATTGCCGTTTTTGAATTGTCAAATTCAGTTCCACAACCGGAAACAATTTTTGTTTTTTCGTTACCGTCATATAATATTACTTTATTTTCAGCATCACTTATTGGTAAAACACTTAAAAAATATCCTTTTATTTCGGAAGAATCAACAAACTCATCTTTACCTTCTCCGCCAATTACACGAACCAAAGTACCGGTATTAACAATTCCCTTTATTTTAACTTCGTCATCACCTTCAAGCATAAATATTCTGAATTCTTCGCAATATTTATTTTCAAAAGTAATATTATAAAAAGGTTTATTTATTTTATTGTCCTTTTCTTTTTTTGAAATAATCACTTGAGTTAACGAATCATTTAATCTGTTTACAAGCAAGTTATCATCTTTTACTGTTGCATATATTTCAATAACTTTATGAATCCACTTAAAATATGCATCCGAATATTGGCTTAACAAATCCCGTCTGCTTTTTAATTTGTTAATTATCTTTGCACCTGCAATATTATAATGTTCAGCAGGTAATTGTTTAACCGAAAATTCAATTAACGAATCGGTAAGTTGTTTTACAACATTGTTTGTAACACTTTCCCATTCGGTTTTATTAAGTTCAGGTAAAAACCTGTTATCAAGCACACGTCCGCTCCACGAAAGATATTCGGCGGATGGATAACTATCCCCAAAGCTATTTAACTGCCTTACATATAAAGCGGCAATATTAGGCAGCAAACCATCAAATAACGAAAACACCTGATCCCTGTCGCGTGGTATTGGAAGCCATTTATCATTTCCAAAGCTGTCATTAACCCTAGCCCATCGCCATTGATCAGTATGCCTGTCCCAATCACCAAAAAATGCATCAAGTAAACGTGCAGTTAAGTATACTTTTGAATCTACTTTTTCGTTTCGTTTTTCTTCCAACCGATTTAACAAAACATAAGTACCTGCTATTTTATCAGCCCCTGAAAACAAGGTTGTGTCCAAATCGTTTTCGTTGGGATGTATTTCAATTAACCCAAGCATGTTAGCAAATTCGCTTTTAAATTGACCGAGATTTTCGTCATCCCCCAGCCACACTATTTTGGGTGTTGCTTGAAGTATACCAAGTTTATTTAATATTGGCACAACGGCTAATGCCCCAAAGGGATTTGAAGAACTGATTTGATCAAACATAACATCGGCGGCAACAGTTTCCTGTAATTCTTCGGGCAGCACTTTTGAAGGATCTTTTCTAACACTTCTAAATTTCCAAATATTGCCGTCTGCCCCTTTAAATTTTAACGATTTGGTCTGAAAGCCGCCTCCTTTTTCAATGGGGGTTAGTCCACCCGCAAATGTTTTTAAATCAATAACTTCAACTTCAATTGGCACTGTCCATAATTTACGCCAATGTTCGCCAAAAAATAATTTAAATAACCAACCCGCTTCATATTCTTGGGCAGGTACAACTGTAATATATTTTTTTACATTATCGGCTGGTTGAGCATAAGCATTTATATCCATTAAAAATATAAAACTAATTATTAGTAAAATCTTATTTCTCATTATTAAAAACCAAAATTAGTTCCAAAAATAATTTCCGGCTTTTCGGCCGAAAATGCAAATGTTACAACCGTTGTAAAAAGTCTGTCAAAAAAGTCTACCCACAAACCGGTTCCATACGCTGTATGCCATTTGTTGCTTCTTTGTCCATCTATATACACACGTCCAATATCGTAAAAGAAATGTATCCCTATTTTACTTTTTACAATTAAATCGGCCTGACTAATTTGTGTGCGAATTTCCATTTGACTTAATACTCCAAAATCGCCCGCAAAACGGTTACGGCTGTAACCTCTAAAATTTTCCTTCCCACCAATAAACACACCCTTCAAAAAAGGATACTTACCAAACATTCCCCCGCCGGTTACACGCAGCGCAAACACAGTAGGTAATAAAAATTCACTTCTTTTATATCCGCGCATATCAAAAACAGTTTTTGCAAACGGAAATTCCAATCGATATAGTTTGGGATACAATGTACCGTTAATATTAAAATAAAAACCTTTATGTGGATTTTCGATATTATCTCTGGAATCATAAGTAAATCCGCCGGAAACGCCAAATATTTTAAACTCGCCTATACCGTAATTGCCGTATTTGTAATTATCTAAAAGTTTATTGTTATTTAAACTTATGTCCGAATATTCGTATATAAGGCCGGTATTAATTGAAAAATTTTTAACAATCTCCGTCTTTATACCTATGGAAATCATTAATAGTTCATAAATTGATTTATAATAACCCATTTTTTCAAAATGATAATTATACTCCGTCTCGTTCCCATAGCCAAAATATTTATCAAACGAAAGTTCAGATTGCATAAACTCAAGCATTACTGAGCTGCCGGGAACAATATTATTATAAATTCCTTCAAAATGCACTTTATAACTTTTTGGTTGTGTAGCATAAACTCCGGTTAAACGAACCCAATAATCGTAAGGTAAAAGACCGTAATTATACCTGCGTAATATTGGTCCGCCGCCAACCACTAATCCTTCTTCGGTATTTATTTCAAATATGGGATAAAATGTCCAATCATGACCTACATCTTTTAGTTCAGTATCATATTTTTCATCAACTGTAATATATTCGTTTAACGCACGTGGGTTTACAACCGTACCGTTTGCTTCGCTAAATTTTGTATTGCTGTCGCTGTCAAAAAAATATGTTACATTTTCATCATTACTGAAAGGAGTACCATACAAAAAATATCCTTTAACAACCGAAGAATCAATTAACACATCTTTGCCTTCATTACCTATTATTTTAATTACCGGCGAACTATTAACCTTACCTAAAATTTTGCAATAATCATTACCCTTGCCCAAATAAACACGTATTTCTTTTGTAATTTCATGGTCTAATTCTTTTTTTATCATCCGCCTGTTTGCCGGATTATCTTTATTATACCAGATCTCCATTTCTGTTTTTTCATCATTAACCCTGTTAATAACTACAGAGTCGTTTAAAACCGATCCGTTAAATTCAATATATTTATTTATCTGATGATAATATTTATCGGAAAATTGTTTAAGCTCTTTTTTCCTATTTAATAAATCAGGAATTAGATTTTGATTCAAATAAATTTTTACATCAGTCGGTAAATTATTTACGGAATTAATAATCAACGAGTCGCTTAAATTATTATATACATAACTTGCTGTAGAATCCCACTTTTCTTTTGATAGCTGTGTTAATACTCTTTTATCAAGATACCTGTTTTTCCATGTCATATCTTCGGGTGACTTATAATCTGCCGAAAACGATATAAAACTTGGTACCAGAAGCTTACCCACAAAATTTAACAACCCCCCGAACTTAGGAAAGCTGTTATTTTTAAAATCACAGACCGGTTTCCAATAATTTTTATCCTTATAAAAATCGATACTATTTGAAGAGTTATTATTATTACCCATAAATATATCAAGTAATCTATATTTTAACAGTTCGGTGCTGTTTATTTGTTCATTAGTATTAATATCGCAATATTTTATTACGTCTTCGATGTTTTTAACATCAATATTAATATCAGGTATATCTGTTTCAAACCAATAACCGGTTATACTGCCAACCGAATCGGAAAGATAACCATTATTTTTTAAGGTAATTAAACTTGTATTTGTTTTAATATTATAAAATTTTGATAAAATATTTTCTGCAATTAAAGGAGCGTATGGGTTTAAACTAAACAACATATCCTGTTTTGTATTTTCAGATACAGTATTATAAATTAATTTTGGAGTACTGTTAATTATAGAATTTGTAATTGGTATAAATTTGTAAAATTGGGTTTTTAATTTATTACTAAAAATTAAACTTATGTTGTTGGAACCTATATTTTTTTTAACAAATACAAAATTATCATAATCAACAACCTCCAGCTTATTAATTCTTTCCCATAAATAATCCCAGTTTTTACCAAAAACTATTAAACTTGGTTTATTATTTTCTAATTGTTTAAGTAAAACTATTTTGGGGTCGCCTATTGAAGCAGTATTTGCTTGCGCATTTATATTCCCTGCTAAAATATATACTAACGCTATTATCAATAAAATTTGTCTCAATATTTTCCCGCTAAAAATTTACATTTACAGATTGATGAAAAAAGTTTATATTAAAGGTTCTATATTTATAATATAACTATCAAACTGCTTAATGGAGTTTTAAGAATGAAATTTACACAAATTTGCAGAAATTTAATAACCTTTTTTATTGTATTAGGGTTTGTAAATATATTTTTTGCTCAAGAAATTAAATTTTCAGGTTACGGATCGGTAGGTTATCGATTTTTTAACAGAAATATATTAAACGGCTATAATCAGGAAAGTTATTATGAGGGTAAAATTCAAGCGGATGTTAATTACAGCAAACATATTGAGGGTCAAATAGATTTGCGCGGAAACTCAACCGACAACAGTTTTAAATTACGCGAAGTTACTGTTAAGTTTGATTATATGGATTATATGAAATTTAAAGTCGGAAACATTAAAAAACCATTTGGCAACGAACAACTTTACAACGAGGAAGAACTTTTTACAATTGAACGAAATAATGTACATCAAAATATTACCGATATGGGATACGGCGGCAGAAGCGTAAGTTTAATGGCTTATTATAAATATTCAAAAAAACGCGAAGAAGTACCTTATTCGTATTATGTTTCAGTTTTTCACACCAACTCGCTTTATAACGGATTTGTTGGAAGATTTGAGTATCACGCCGGAAATATGACATATTCGGCCAACTACTTAATGGAACATAAAGGGGGTGATTTTCCCATTTCAGCACATGGTGCCGGACTTGATTTTGAATATAATAAAGACAATTTAACATCCGTATTCGAATTGTTTTATGTGCAAGATCCAAACGAAGGGATTTTACGGAAATTGCGTAATGAAGACGAAAAAGTTTATTCTTTGGGTGCACAATTTTTAACAGCATACCAATTTGATATAGACGGAGAGGTAATTAAAAAAATTGAACCGCTATTTTTGACAAGTTATTTTGTGCCCGATAAAGAAATAAGCGATAATCATGTTATTCAAGCTTTGGTGGGGGCAAATTTTTACTTCCACAAAATGGTAAAATTGCGTATAAATGCCGATTTAAGGCTAAAGAAAAACCAGTTTAATTCCGATTATAGTACTAAGGAATCAAGAGCTATTTTTGAATTTCAAATGAGTTTTTAAAATGAAGTTTTATTTATATATCTTAATTTTATTAGTAACGCTTTGGGGCTGCAATTCATTTGAAAGCGAAGAAGAACCAAATACAATAGGTTCAGTTCCAGTTATGCAAATAGAAACAACGCCGGAAGATTATTCAAATCTTTTGTTAAACAAAACAACGGATTTTGAAATTCCGTGTAATATTTTTTATAAAGGGAATTTATACAAAGGTTCAATTGGTGCTGCAGGTGCGGGTTCGCGATATCATGATAAATGGGGTTACAAAGTTGTATTGGAACCGGATAATTTTATTGAGGGGTTATCTAAATTTAATTTAAGCTCGCAAATTTATGATAAAACCGCATTAAATACGGCTATTGCGCTAAAATATTACCAAAAAGCAGGATTCCCGGTTCATAAATTAACTTATGTTTTTGTAAAAATTAACGGTTTGGATAAAGGACTATATCCGCTTATTGAAAGAGTGGAAGAACCTTTTTTTAGCAGCCGACTTATTCCGGTTAATGAATTATTTAAACTTGGATTTGAAACAAAATTTACTTTTACCAACGTGTATATACCGGAATATAATATTGAAAAGAAAATTCCCGATGATAATAATTTTAACAGTTTAAATTTATTAATAAATGCACTTGATACCTGTAATTTAAGTGTAACAACCGCAGGGCTGAATAAGTATCTTGATATTAACAATTATATCAAATATCATGCACTTACAACTATTTTAAATAATCAGGATGCTTTTACAAACAACTTTTTTTTACTTAAAAAAACTCCCGCTTCACCATTTACTGTAATTCCATGGGATTTTGATAAAGCATTTAACGGAGATGTCGGATTATATGGTCAAAACGAAATAATTGCAAAACTAATTGGAACCGAATCAACAAAACAAATGTATTTAAATGAAATAACATATCAGCTTAATAATGTATTTGCCGAAACCGAATTGTTCAATTTTATTGATTCACTTGCAGCCGTTATTAAAACGGCTTATAACCAAGATCCGTTTTTAGGAAACAGCAGATATAATTTTGAGTCGGAAATAAATAATCTTAAAAATTATATTATAAATAGAAGGCAAAATTTATTAAATAAAATAGCAGCAGGTAATTAAATATGTTTTTACAGTCATTTGTTTTTGTATTTTTGTTTGTTATAACAATTCCCATGTTTGGACAGGGGTTTAACCGCGAATACAAAAACAATAATAATAATACCTTAAATAAAATTTATTCGGGTTTAACCGAATCACTTGAATGGTATGATTTACCTGTTTTAGCGGCATATATAGGCCGTACCGCTGTTTATAACTCCCCCCTGCGCAATACAATAAATATTGGGCCCTCGCGTCTTGATAAAGACATAGCCGAAGGTTTTGGAAATGAGAACAACCATTCACTTGGCAGTATTGATAAAGATTTACTTCCAAATTATATTTTTTATTCGCGTTTGGCTTTAACTGCCGCGGTTGATGTTTTTACCGATGCTGATATATCCTCAAAAAGTTTTAGACAAATATTTTTATTTAAAAAATCGTTATTATACACATATACAATAACCGAAATTGTTAAAAATAGTGTTACACGTTATCGGCCCGATAACAGCGATTCAAGAAGTTTTTTTAGCGGACATACCGCAACCGCGTTTGCAACCTCAACTTTTTTGTATTGCGAACTTGACGATTTTTACGATACCTGGGAAGTAACCAGATCGGACAGGGCTTTGCGTAATACATTTAAAGCCGTTTCATTTAGTGTTTTATACGGCTGGGCCGGTTATGTTGGTTATAGCCGAATTAATGATAAAAAACATTATTTAAGTGATGTTGTTACAGGTGCCGCTGTTGGTACAATTATCTCGTATTGTGTATACAAACATTTTAATCAAAATTACCCCGCTTTGCGTAATATAAACCTTTCCACACACAATAAATCTTTATTTGTTTCGTACAAATTGGATTTTTAATTCTTTCTTTTTAAATTTTTATATTGTATGTTTGTAATAAACAGCAGTATAAAAAAACACTTTATTAGCATAAAATCTAATCTTTTTTCTTTCGTTTTTTTAATATTGTTAACATAATTTTTATATTGTACCGCCATTTAAATTTATTAAGATATATAGGGTTTTGTAATGAAAAGACGAATTATAGGTATTAAAGAAAAACTCCCAATTCTTGAAACACTTCCATTAAGTTTTCAACATTTGACCGCCATGTTTGGTGCTACTATTTTAGTTCCCATTCTTTTAGGTATTGATCCTGCTATTGCTTTGTTGATGAACGGAATTGGAACGTTAATTTATTCATATTTTACAAAAGGCGGAATTCCTGCATATCTGGGCTCAAGTTTTGCTTTTATTGCCCCCACTTTACTTATTATATCCGCTTATGGCAGTTTTCATCATGCTCAATCGGGGTTTATCTTTTTTGGTTTATTTTTTGTTTTAATGTCGTTTATTGTAAAAAAATATGGTATCAGGTGGATAGAGATTGTAATGCCTCCCGCCGTTATGGGTAGTGTTGTAGCTATTATTGGATTAGAACTTGCACCTATTGCAGCTCAGCAGGCCGGTTTTGCTCCTTGGCCTACTTCAGCCGGAACAATTGTCCCCGCTTTTCAAATTGATCCAACTACTATTACAGTTTCTTTATTTACTTTATTAATAGGAATATTCGGTTCGATATTATTTAGAGGTTTTCTTCAAATTATTCCCATATTGGCTGCAGTTGTATCAGGATACATATTAGCTTTATTTATGGGATTGGTAGATACTTCAATAATTGCTAATGCCCCTTGGTTTGCAATTCCAAAATTTTATGCACCCGTTTTTAATGTAAGTGCTATTTTAATTATTGCTCCGGCTTGTCTGGTTGTACTTGCCGAACATATAAGTCATTTAATTGTTACAAGTAAAATTACCGAAACGGATTTAATGAAAGATCCCGGGCTTCACCGTTCATTACTTGGAGATGGAATAAGTAATGTTATTTCGGGATTTACCGGATCAACACCAAATACTACTTACGGCGAAAACATTGGGGTTATGGCAATAACAAAAGTTTATTCGGTTTGGGTTATTCGTATTGCTGCCGTACTTGCTATTTTGTTTTCTTCCATTGGAAAGATTTCAGCAGCAATTTCTTCAATTCCAACAGCAGTAATGGGCGGAATTACAATGTTATTATATGGTGTAATTGCAGTACAGGGTTTTAGAATTTTTGTCGATCAAAAAGTTGATTTTAGTAAAAACAGAAATATGGTTCTTGGCGCTGTTACTTTAATTGTAGGTATAAGCGGAGCAAATGTTACTCTTGGATCAGTTCAATTTAAAGGAATGGCATTTGCCGCAATTACAGGTATTATATTATCAACTATATTTTATATACTTGGAAAATTTGGTTTATTAAACGAGGATAATTAAACTATGGCCATTATTAAAACAGGTGAAAATTTAGAAGTTTTTGCTAATGGGTTACGTTTTGAAAACCCTTTTATATTGGCATCAGCACCTCCAACCGCTACGGGCGATTTAATTCGTAATGCTTTTGAAGCCGGATGGGCCGGAGCTGTTACTAAAACAATAAAAGATGAAGGCGTTATTAATTCCAATGTTACTCCGCGGTTTAGTGTAATGTGGAGTGGTAATTCGGTTATCGGGTTTGAAAATATCGAGATGGTTTCCGAAAAGCCGATAGATTATTGGTTAAAAGAAATAAAGGATATTAAACAGGAATTTCCCGAAAAAATATTAATTGCAAGCGTAATGGGTGCTGCGGGTATTGAATCGTGGCAGAGCATTTCATCCAAAGTGACCGAAGCCGGCGCTGACGCGGTGGAGCTGAATTTTTCGTGTCCCAACGGTGTTACCGCACAAGGACTTGGTCTTGCTATTGGGCAGGATAATGAAATAATAAAAGCAATTACAAAAGGTGTTAAAGAAGTTGTAAAGATTCCAGTTATTGTAAAACTTACTCCTAATGTTACAAATATTTCCCTTGCGGCCAAAGCAGCAATTGACGGCGGTGCGGATAGTATTTGTGCTATTAATACAGTTTTAGGATTAATTGGTATTGACATTGAAACATTAAACCCCCTGCCTGATGTTGGTGGTTATTCAACTTATGGCGGATTATCCGGTGCCTGTGTTAAACCTATTGGATTAAGATGTGTGGCCGATATAGCAAGAACCATAAAAACATTGCCAAATAATGGACATGAGATTTCAATTCATGCGGTGGGCGGTGTATCCACATGGAAAGATACTATTGAATATATTGCTGTTGGAGCAAATGTTGTACAAATTTGTACAGAAGTTATGCTTAAGGGTGTATCTATAATTGGCAAGCTAAAAAGCGGACTTGCCGCATATATGAAACGTAAAAAAATTAATGCCCTAAGCGATATTTGCGGAGCCGCTTTGCCCAAATTAACCGTACATAACCAATTAAGCAGAAAATACAAAACTTCGGCACGTATCGATTATTCAAAATGTAAAAGCTGTAAAAATTGTATTACAATCTGCCGCGAATCCGCAGGTGACGCAATTTACGCCATGGGTAATATTATTGCTATTGATACCGATAAATGTTACGGCTGTACTTTATGCAGTTATATATGCCCCACTCGAGCAATATATATTACAGGCCATTATGAACATGATTAATAATTATGAATTATGAATTATAAATTATGAATTAAAACCATTCAACAATTTTATTTTTTCATTTGTTTTTTATTTGTTCCCGGTCATAAATGACCGGGCTGATACACGATGTCACACAATTTAAGTTATTTGATAAAAGATTTTATAAGAACATACGTTTAATAGCGGCTTTTTTTATCTTCATAATTGCTATTTTTATTATCACAATTATTTTTTTGTTTTATTGCCGTACCTTGTTTGTAACAATATATACACCACAAAACCCCGAACTCAGGCGGAGTTCCACCTATTATTTTCCACATTCTAATTAAGGCTGGGCTAATCAAAAACATACACCAAATGTTTTGTTTAATTCATAATTATTTAATTAATATCATCTTTTTTACATCATTGAACATTTTAGATCCGTCTAATGATTGTGTTTCAATTGAATAAGTATAAAGACCCGAAGCATGTCTGCCGGCATTAAACTGCACATTATAAACTCCGGCTGATTGAACTTTGTTTACAAGTTCATCAACTAATTCACCCGTGATAGAATAAATTGTTATTTTAACTTTACTTTCAAAAGGGAGTGCATATTTTATAACCGTAGATGGATTAAACGGATTGGGGTAGTTTTGGTAAAGCGCAAACTCGTTCGGTATCTGTTTTCCCTCTACTTCAATAACATTAGAGTACTTAAAATTACCGTTGTTGTCTATTTGCTTTAATCTGTATTGAATGGTACCTTCAGAAATGTTTTCATCTTTAAAAGAATATTGTTTTGTGGAATTGCTGTTTCCGTTACCGGCAACAAAACCAATTTTTTCCCAACCTCTTCCTGCTTCACCATTCTCTCCTTTATATATGTTTCTCTCAACTTCAAACCCGTAATTATTCAGTTCAGTTGCTGTTTGCCATTTCAATAAAACTTTCCCCTCAAGATAATCCGCGGTAAAGGAGGTTAATTCAACCGGTAAAGGCACGTTTCCGTCAACCCAGTTTGATGTAGTGCCGTTTAAAGTAAAATTATGTAGTGTTCCATTATTGTGGTATGTAGTTAAATCCAGCAAAGTGGTAATTCCGGTATTATTTCCTCCTGCGGTTCCCTGGTCAAAACGATAATAAGCTACTAATCCCGTTGTTGTATGATTTATTACCGTTCCTTTAAAGTTTTGAAGTTGAGTTTGTGTTCGCGCAACATTCCAAATTCTAACTTCATCAATAAGTCCATTTATAGTAACATTTCCTCCGCGCTCCGCACCAATATACATTGTTCCAACATTTGTTATATCTCTATCTAACCAAGAATTTGTTACATCTGCTTCTTCATTTCCATCAACATATAATTTAGCGTTTGTTGTTGAACGATCAACAACCAGGGCAACATGGTGCCAATTACCATCAGCCAGGGAAGTAGTTCCCTGTAGTCCATAACCCAGTCCCACCATTTCCAATTCTCGACTGACTTCCGCGGATATTTTATTCTCAACTATGTTAAGTTGATAACCTATCCACGGGTTACCACTTCCCTTTGCCACTATTCCGGTCCAATCACTAACGCCGCTAGTTTGTATCCACGCTTCAATTGTAAAACTTGTTGAACCATTAAAATTAATTTGATCCTGATCCGGTATTGTAATATAATTATTTCCACCATGAACAAAACTTAGGGCATTGCCGCTTTGAGCAAAAGTTATACTAAAATTAATCATAAGCGAAATAAGCGCAATAAATTTGAATAGCAGCTTTCGATACATCTGGTTTACTCCTTTTATTATATTTGGTGGTATTTATTCTATAATTCTATCTTGCAGGTCCATAAAAGGTTTAACATTTTTTAATTATTTAATATAAGATTTCTAAAGATTAGATAAAATAATATTTTATAATTTTTATTGATCTGTGAGTTTTTTTTATTGTAAAACAACATTTTAATGAAAGTAGATGCTTAAGTGTTTTAATAGTATAGTGGTTTTGTATACTTAAGCCCCATCCAATAATGACCGGGCTGATATAATATTTACCGCAATATATTTTGATAAAGATTTTATAAGAACATACGCCTAATTGCAGCTTTTTGTTTTTAATATCATTATTCTCTTTTTATAATCACAAACAACTTGACAGCTATATTATTTATTGTTTTGGCTATTATATTTTATGGTTTAAGCACGGCATAGCCGTGCCATGTTTGTAACTACATAAACACCACAAAACCCTGAACTCCGGCGGAGTTCCACCCGTACATCATTCCCCCCGCATATATTTAATTCCCAATTTTTGCCCCAGTCATAAATGGATATCAATTATTAATTATGAATTGTGAATTATCAATTATGAATCTAAATCATTCAATAATTTTATTTTTTCATTCGTTTTATTTTTTAAACACGGCATAGCCGTGCCATGTTTGTAACTACATAAACACCACATAAACCCTGAACTCCGGCGGAGTTCCACCCGTACATCATTCCCCCCGCATATCATTAATTCCCAATTTTTGCCCCAGTCATAAATGGATATCAATTATCAATTATGAATTGTGAATTATTAATTATGAATTTAAATCATTCAATAATTTTATTTTTTCATTCGTTTTATTTTTTAAGCACGGCATAGCCGTGCCATGTTTGTAACCACGTAAACATCACAAAACCCTGAACTCCGACGGAGTTCCACCCACACATCATTCCCCCCGCGTATCATTAATTGCCCAATTTATGCCCCAGTCATAAATGGATATCAATTATTAATTATAAATTGTGAATTATTAATTATGAATTTAATTCATTCAATAATTTTATTTTTTCATTCGTTTTATTTATTAAGCACGGCATAGCCGTGCCATGTTTGTAACTTCATAAACACCACATAAACCCTGAACTCCGGCGGAGTTCCACCCGTACATCATTTTCCCCGCGTATCATTAATTGCCCAATTTTTGTCCCAGTCATAAATGGCTGGGCTAATCACACATAATTAATAATTCACATAAATTGTGCACGTGTTTTATAAGAACAATAACGCATGTAATTGTTTTAGATCCGAACAGCATTTAAATAATAATTCATCATTCTTAATTTTAACCCGGCCATAAATGATTACGCTAATAAAACACATCCCACTACCAAATAATTATTTTATTTTTTTTCTTTTGCTTTATAAAAATATTTTGTAATTTGGAATAACAAAATAAAGCGAGGGTAAAATATGCTTAATTCTTTGTACAAACTCGGCCTCCAACTTGAGGAAGGAGACGAATTAGACCGCCTATTATTAAAACCAACCAATCTTGACCCTAAAAAAAAATATCTTGTCTTTGGTATATCATTAGATTTAGACAACTGTAAAATTTTAATCGATTCGCAATATTTAGAGCAGTATAGTGCCAAACATTCTATTAAAAAATACAAATGCTTTGGTGTAATTTCAGGGAATGCCCGAAAGATGTATCTTAGCGTTGAGTCAAAGCAGTTTTCCAAAATGATAGATACAATTTATAATTATGCTACAGATTCCAAGGGTGATTTATTAAGCAAGTTTGATAGTTTTGGGAACAAATATGTGGATACCGAAATATATTTAATTCTTAGCAAGATATATGAACTAAGAAACAATTTTGAAGTATTTAACAAATTACGCGGTATTAACCTGCAAGAGGGGGAAACATATAATTTACAAACTTTTTTTTCAGGCATCTCCAAAACTTTGGGGCTTGCCGGCAATGAAGAAATATATATTTATTATCTAAATATAAAATCTACCGCTTTTAACATTACTGAATTTACGCCTATGGCAGAATTAGGTGGTTATGTGGATTTTGTGAAAGAACTTCTTTTACCTAAAGCCACCTCAAAGGAGTCGTTATGTTATGTAACCGGCAAAAACGAAAAGAATATTTCGGAAGCTGAATTTATTTTTGCAAAAAGCTTAAATAAAATATTTGTTAAAACTACTATAAATTATGCTACAAATTTTGATTCCAAGTTTTACTATAAGAATTACAAAATTAGTATGGAGGCAAAAAACAAGATCGAATTAGCCTCTAAATTTGCTATGGATAATCTAAATATCCACATAGCCGGGATACCGCACTTAATTATACCCGAATTGCCGCATAATCCAAACTTAAACACTAACCAATTTTTAGAACATCTTAAACACAATAATGATTTGGTTTTTAATAATAACGAATACAATATATTTTTAAAAGATTTTAAAGAAGAAAACGAAATTGAAAAAGATAATATTTATTGGGTAAATTATATTGGTTACGAAACTGATGGTAAATTTTTTAAAATTATAAATAGGATTAAAGACGTTAACAATATTCATTTTGATAATGTTGTTAATACTTTTGCCGAAACCGGAATTCAAATTGATAAAAATAATAGTTTCGTTTTTAATCTACACAGGTTATATTCAATAGTACCTATTCGTAATCCGGAGACTAAAAAAAATGCAGCATTAAGTTTAATCTCTTCAATATTGGAAAGAAGGGAAATAGATATACAAATTTTGTTTGATTGTTTTAAGGAATTAATTATTTATTATTTTTTGGAAAGAAGCAAAATTACCGGACAATATAAAAATGTATATCCAAAGTACAGTAAAGAGAAATTTGATTTTGCCGTAAAAACAAGTGTGACCAATTATTTAATTTTATTTAAGTCTTTATTAAAACTACAACAACTTAAAAACCATAATTTTAACGAGGGAATGATGGAAGAAAAAAACACAAACAATAGCAATAACCAACTGAAAGAATACGAACTTTTTAATTCACTTAACTATTCCGATTCCCAGAAAGCCATGTTTTATTTGGGGCGGATGGTAAACAGCATTGGTTATGCGCAATACGAAAAAGGACATGAGCAAAAACCGATTTTGCAAAAAATTAATTTTAATGGTATGGCTTTGCGCGATATTGCTAAATTGCGCAACGAATTATTTGAAAAGGCAAGACAATATAACAAAACCGACTTAATAACTTTTTTAGATGGTAGATTTTCTGCTTTGTTTGATTATAACAGCTGGAAATTACCGCCAAACGAAGCTTTATTCTTTTTATTAAATGGTTATTCGTATTTTATTAATTCAAAAGAAGTTACAATTAAAAACGAATCAACGGAGGAGCAAAATGGCTAATTCAATTATTAACACCAACAGTGACTTTTTATTTATTTATGAAGCAATTCAGTGTAATCCAAATGGTGATCCCGATCAGGAAAATAAACCAAGAATGGATAATGACACTAATACAAATTTAGTTACTGATGTACGAGTTAAAAGGTATATACGCGATTATTTAAAATCAACCGGGCAGCAAATATTTGTTGACTTAGAAGGAGAATCGAAGGTAAGCCCGGAAACAAAATTAACCAATGTAATTAACCGGCTAAATGAAGAAGAAATAAAAAAATTATTAAACGAGTTCCCCATTGACGAAGATAAATTACTTAAAATATTAAATGACCCTAAAAACAAATCCCTTGTTACTGCACTGCAAAATAATAAAGACAAAGACTTAAATTACCTGCTATTATCGCAATTAGTAAAAAAAGAGTTCCCTGATGTACGAATGTTTGGAAGTGCTTTTGCCATTAAGGAATTTACAAAAGCTTTTACCGGTCCAATTCAATTAACATGGGGTTATTCACTTAACAAAACCAAATTAATGGAAACCGCATCTATTGTAACAATAATGAATGATGATAGTTCAACTTTTGGTAAAGATTACCGGATTTATTACAGCTTAATAGCTTTCCACGGAACAATAAATAAAAACGCTGCAAAAGGCACAGGATTAAGCGAAGCAGATAGGGAGTTATTCCGTAATGCAATATGGAATTCCATTTCGGCAAGTCCTACTCGCAGTAAAATAAATCAATATTCCAAACTATATGTTGAATTTGTATATAATGAGGAGTATGGAAACGGTCAATTTGGCGATTTACGTAATTATATTTCCGTTAAACCACAAAGCGGATTAGATTTTGAAAGCGTTCGTAAATTTACCGATTTGGAATTTGATTACAGCAAATTAATTGAACTTAAAAATAACAACTATGGATCGGATAAAATCATCAAAAATGTAATTGTAAAAAATTCTCCAGATATTAATATTAATTTGTAATTATCATGAAAATTATAGCATTTGATATTATTGGGAAATTTGCTCATTTTAGAAAATATTTTTCTAACTCAACGGCTTTAAGTTATACTATACCTCCCCGCACAACTATTATTGGTATATTAGCGGCCGTTATGGGTTATCAAAAAGATACTTATTATGAGTGTTTTTCTAAAAAAAACCTGCAAATGGCAATTGCTGTAATAAGCCCTCTAAAAAAAACAATTCATAGGGTTAATAATCTTATGATAAAATCACGTAATTTTGACGATTTTATGGGGCATAAATTACATACACAAACTCCAATTGAAATAATAACGCCTGAAGATTTACAAAACAATAATTTAATATACCGTATTTTTATTTTACCGGAAGATATTGATTTTAGGGAAAAATTACTTACGCAGTTATTAAACAAAACGGCAGTCTATAATATTTCTTTTGGTGTTGCTCAGTTTTCGGCAAGTATACAAAATATTAATATTTATGAAGATATGGAAATTGAAGAACAGAATATCAAAAATCTTTTAATCGAATTTGACTCGGCGGTTTTAAGTTCTTCGGTAAATAAAATAAAGTTTGATATTGCTGAAAATTGGAAATACAATTATATTGAGGAAGATTTAATTCCTATGGATTTTATGTGTAATTACAACAGGGAATTAAAGGAATTAAAACGAGTTTTATACACTACAAATTATTTTCCCTTAAAAGTTTATTTTACGGGTATTTATTTTAAGTTGATAAAAAACGGAGCGGTTTTAAATATTCAGTTTTTGTAAAGGAGGTAATATGGATTTTTTTTCGCATTGCAAACTGAATGAGAATAATGATGTTTTAGAAAAAAAATATTTATGGCAGCATTTACAAAATGCTGCTTTTATTGCCAAAAATAATTTTTCATCTAATATCAATTTTTCAATAAGCAATGATGATATATTAAACTTAATTGATAAAATATGTGTTTTACATGATTTGGGCAAATACACAACATTTTTTCAGCAATATTTATTTAATGTTAAGGTTGAAGACAACTTACGTTTTCATGCTCATATTGGCGCGTATACTTTATTTAATTTTTACAAAAGTATTAATCCTAAAATTGCTGTTTTAGCTTATTTTATTACTAAAAATCATCATAAAAATTTAAGTTCTATTGTTGATGATTCTATTTTTAAGGATTCCGAAACAATAGTTTTGGAAAGTTTATTTAAACAGCAATTAACAGATCTATCCAATACAATTACTCAAATTGAAAATGAGTTAAATTTACAAAACATCAAAGAATATCTTGTTTTTCCTGAAAACCCCTATCGTTTATTATTTAAGGAAATAAAACGAAAGCCCAATGTTGAAAACTATTTTTTAGTAAATTATTTATTTTCGTTACTAATTGAAGCCGACAAGCTGGATGCCTCTAACACCAAGCAATATAAAAAAGTTACAATTGATAAGGGAAGTGTATCAAAACATATTACTTCATTTCCTGCAAATATCAGTAATATTAATACAATACGCACCGAAATAAGAGAAGTAATAAAAGAACAAATTAATGACCAGCTGTTACAACATAAAATATTTACACTAACATCCCCAACCGGCAGCGGCAAAACTTTGCTTTCGTTGGAATTTGCAATTAACTTACGTAACTTAATAAGGCAAAAAGAAAACAAAGAAGTACAAATAATTTATTCGCTTCCTTTTATAAATATAATACAACAAACCGAAACGGTAATAAACAATGTATTTAAGGATAACTTAAAATCATTGGCGCATTATCAATATTCATCTGTTTTCGATTCCGAAACAATTGGTGAAAACGGTAGCGATTACAATAAACAAATACAACTTTTGGAAACTTGGCAGGCTGATATAATTATCACTTCATTTGTTCAATTATTACAAACATTAATTGGCAACAAAAATAAATTCCTTAAAAAATTTCATCATTTGGCTGATTCAATAATTATCCTTGACGAAGTACAAGCTTTAAATGCCGAACACCTGCCTCTAATTGGAGCGGTAATTTATTTTTTAGCTGAATATTTAAATAGCAGAGTGTTATTAATGACTGCTACAAAACCAATAATATTCGAATTGGCCAACAAATATATACTTTGCCATGAAAATGCCGAAGCTAAACCTTTTGAGTTATTACCTAATCACGATTTTTATTTTAAACAATTTAACCGCACGGAATTAATTCCATTATTGGATGATGTTTTGGATATTGATCAATTTTATGAACTTTTTAAAAGTATTTATAACCCCAATTGTTCATGTTTAATTGTATGCAATAAAATTATTACTTCTTTAGATATTTACGATAAAATTAAAGAGTTTGTTAAAAGTAATAACAACAAGGTATATTATCTATCAACTAATTTGCTGCCTGTTGACAGAAATAGAATATTAACTGAAATTAAGCTGGAATTGAAAGACAATAAAAAACCAGTATTAGTTTCCACACAGGTAATTGAAGCCGGAGTTGATTTGGATTTTGACATGGGGTTTAGGGATATTGGCCCGCTTGACAGCATTATACAGGCAGCAGGAAGAATAAATCGCAACTGTAAAAGAAACACTCCGTCTCCTTTTTATATTGTCGATTTAGGCAATTGCCAAAAAATATACGGTTCAATTGTGTATAATGCGGTTAAATTATTATTAAAAACCGGAGATAATTTTGAAGAGATAGATTATTTAACTTTAATTAATAATTATTTTAAAGTCCTTTCCAACAAAAGTAATTACGATGAATCGGAAAATATATTTAACTCAATAAAAAATTTAAACTATTATGCACCTGATGATAATAGTTCAATAGCCAATTTTAAGGTTATTGATGATAGAGCTTTTTCCGCTTCGGTTTTTATTGAAGTTGATGAAACCGCCGAACTTGTATACAATAAATTTTGCGATTTTATTGATAAAAAAATTTCCAATGAAGAGTTTGCAAAATACAAACAAGATTTTAACAAAAGAATTTTGGAAGTTCCCAAAACATTAATGAATAAAGAGTTAAAAGGAAAAGTTCAAAATTTATATTATATTAATAAAGACATAAAACAATTTTATTACGACCCAAATACCGGTTTTATACGCAAAGATAAGGAGTTTTTTATTTAATGACTATACAGCAGACAATTATAAAATTTCCCGAATTGGAGTTGTTAACACGCGATGCCCATAAATTACGTGGTTTTTTCGGTAATTTTTTTAAGGATGAATCAACTTTATTACATAACCACTATAGCGACGGTACATTTCGTTATAAATATCCCCTTGTTCAATATAAAGTAATTAAAAAGGTGCCGTATTTAATTGGTTTGGAAGAAGGGGCGGAATTATTGAATGGTCTGTTTTTAAAAATGGATCAAATTAACATTGATGGAATTATTTACCCTGTAAACGCTAAAAATATAACCACAAGTATTGAAGAAATTAATGTACATAACGGACAAATTTTTTATAATTTTGTTACTTTATGGATGGCGTTAAATCAAAAAAATTTTAGAGAATATATAAGTTGTATTACTTTACTTGAAAAGGAAAAAATGCTTGAAAACATTTTAATTGGTAATCTGTTAAGTTTTTATAAAACGTTTAATTATTATGTTCAGCAAAAAATACTTGTAAAATTAATTTTTGAAGAAAAAGATATTAAATATAAAAGTCATAATATGTTAGGCTTAAAAGTAAGTTTTTTGACCAACGCTATACTACCAAATTATGTCGGCATTGGCAAATCGGTTTCGCGCGGTTTTGGAACAATAATAAGGATATAATTATGCAGCTGTTTATTGATAGATTCGGTGCTTTTTTACATGTTAAAGACGATATGTTTGAAGTCGTTTTTACAATTGAAGGCGAGAAAAAAAAGACAATTATTCCACCTTCTAAAGTTACTAATATTTTACTTTCGGAAGGAACAAGTTTAAGTTCGGAATCAGTAAAACTTGCATTAACTAATAACATTGATATTATTTTTCTTGAATTTGACGGCATGCCTATTGGGCGGGTTTGGCACAGTAAACTTGGCAGCACAACAAAAATCCGTAAACATCAATTAATTGCAAGCTTAAACGAAAGCGGCATTAATTATGTTAAAAGCTGGATTATTCAAAAGTTAACAAATCAAAAGGAATTTATTATTACTCTTAAAAAACATCGTAGTGAATGTGCCGATTATTTAAATTTACAAATTGAATCAATTAATAATTCTATAAAAAATATTGAGGAATCAAAACATAAAACCATTCAGGATGCGGCCGATTTAATAAGAGGAAACGAAGGGATAGCCGGAAGAATTTATTTTGAAACCTTAAACTATGTTTTAAGCAAGGAATATAAATTTAACGGAAGAAGTAAACGACCGGCATTAGATCCCTTTAACGCATTTTTAAATTATGCTTATGGAATATTATACTCGCGTGTTGAGAAGGGTTTGTTAATTGCGGGCATTGATCCATATTTAGGATTTTTACACCGTGACGATTATAACCAAAAAAGTATGGTGTTCGATTTTATAGAGCCTTATCGTATTTATGCCGATGAAGTGGTTTTTAAGTTATTTTCCGGCAAAAAAGTAAACAATACCCATACAGATAAATTGAACAAGGGTTTTTCTCTTAACCACGAAGGGAAAGCTCTTCTTATCGAAAAACTTCTTCCTTTTTTAGATGAGGAAACAATAAAATACAAATCTAAAAATTTTACCCGTCAAAATGTAATACAACAAAATGCTTTTGATTTTGCCGGCCATTTAATTAACCGTAAACAAAACTTTGAGGTTATAGAAAAATATGATTTGCTGGGTGATGTATGATATAAAAAACGATAAAATCCGGTCTAAAATTTCAAAATATTGTGTTCAGGCGGGACTTAATCGTGTTCAATTTTCGGTCTTTCTTGGCAAAATGGAGCCAAATCAAAAAGATACTTTAACTCTTCAATGCCGTCAGTTGTTTAATTCCGAAACCGATTCGATTTATATTTTTCCAATGAGTAAGGACGAATTAAAAGATACAGTTTTATTAGGACAGGCATTTGATAAAAGAATGATTACAAATGAAGTAAAGGCATTATTTATATGAACGAAACGGATTCAATTTCAATTACTCCATCACAAATTATTGAATTTTTGTTTTGCCCAAGATATATATACTTTATGTATGTTTTAGATATTCCGCAATTTGAAGAAAACAATTTTAAAGTAATGCTTGGGCGCAACCTGCATACCGAAAAACTAAATGTCAATAAAAAATATCTGCGTAAAAAAATAAATGCCAAAGAAAAATATTTAGATGTTTATTTAACAAACAACTATTTACGCGGCCGTATGGATGAAGTAATTGAACTTAATGACGGTACCTTGGCACCTTTGGATTACAAATTTGCCGAATACAAAGAACATATTTTTAATACCTATAAAACCCAATTATATTGTTATGCAGTATTAATTGAAGATAACTTTAATATAAAAGTTAACAAGGGATTTATTGTATACACACGAAGCAATAATAAACTTTTAACCGTTGAAATACCGGATTATGCAAAAGATGAAATTGTTAAAAATACCGCCGAAATTGTAAATATTATTGAAAATAATGTTTACCCAAAGGTAAAAGCCTCACCTCACAAATGTTCCGGTTGTATATTCCGCAATATTTGTTCAAAATAGACTTCCGCACTCTAATTTATTTGTAAATTTGGGCATAGTTTTGTTAAATTTTTATGTTACAATAAGTTACAGCCATATTTTTTACGGATATTTATATTAATTCAGCATAATTTATTGATTTTTAATTAAAAATATTGTTATTTTGTTAGTATCAGAATTTGCTAAGATTGTAAGCTATAATAGGTTGCAAAATATCGGCGTTCTTATACCCAATCCAACATAACAAGGATTGAAACACGAAATTGTTAAACCACAGATTGCAAGTTCCATTCAGTTCTTATACCCAATCCAACATAACAAGGATTGAAACAAGCACAAAACGCGGCTATTGATGAGGTTAGTATTATAAGTTCTTATACCCAATCCAACATAACAAGGATTGAAACTTGTACACATAACAAGATTTTTATAATTAATAAATAAAGTTCTTATACCCAATCCAACATAACAAGGATTGAAACCGGTGATTACCTAATACAATAATAATAAACTTATGTGTTCTTATACCCAATCCAACATAACAAGGATTGAAACGGTACTAAAAAAGTAGTTACAGCAACCAATTTCAAATAGTTCTTATACCCAATCCAACATAACAAGGATTGAAACACCACGTCCTAAATAACCAATAGTAGCCGGCTCAATAGTTCTTATACCCAATCCAACATAACAAGGATTGAAACACACATCGATAAAATCTTGCATTCTAAAATCCTGAGGGTTCTTATACCCAATCCAACATAACAAGGATTGAAACCAATTTGATTTTTAATTTCATTATAGTTCTTTTTCAAAGTTCTTATACCCAATCCAACATAACAAGGATTGAAACATCATTCTATAAGACTTAGTAACACCACGCGCAAGCGTTCTTATACCCAATCCAACATAACAAGGATTGAAACTATTCTGCTATACAAGTCTTATTTGCATTATAATGTTGTTCTTATACCCAATCCAACATAACAAGGATTGAAACTTCCGAACCATTTGATGAGGCCAAAGAAGCTTTTAAGTTCTTATACCCAATCCAACATAACAAGGATTGAAACAAGAGGTTTATAATGCCATACCAAAATGCAGACTTAAGTTCTTATACCCAATCCAACATAACAAGGATTGAAACGCAGACCGGATAAAATCCTTGTAACCGATTTTGAGAAGTTCTTATACCCAATCCAACATAACAAGGATTGAAACCTCGCAAATGATACATTATGCTGTCCTGTTTTGAGGGGTTCTTATACCCAATCCAACATAACAAGGATTGAAACTTATCTGGAAATTAAAAGTATGACCGTCTAAAACCAGCGTTCTTATACCCAATCCAACATAACAAGGATTGAAACTATAACTCTTTGCTAAAATATTCCAAACCGTTTAATCTGTTCTTATACCCAATCCAACATAACAAGGATTGAAACTAAGTGCTTCGCTTTCTTCTCTGCTAATCACCGTACCTGTTCTTATACCCAATCCAACATAACAAGGATTGAAACACGCTGCCGGCATTATATCCGAGTAGTCAATCAAAGTTCTTATACCCAATCCAACATAACAAGGATTGAAACGGTACGTGTCCATGTTGAATAATTAAAACACGGTTACGTTCTTATACCCAATCCAACATAACAAGGATTGAAACTATGGGTATCGGTTCTGTAACTTCACTCGCTTATATATTGTTCTTATACCCAATCCAACATAACAAGGATTGAAACTATATATTTTTATTAATATCATTATTTGAAATTTAAGTTCTTATACCCAATCCAACATAACAAGGATTGAAACCTGCCGGAAATATACGACCCTAACCAGCCTAATAATATTGTTCTTATACCCAATCCAACATAACAAGGATTGAAACATGTGAATAGTTTGCCGGAAGCGGCAAAGATGAAATAGTTCTTATACCCAATCCAACATAACAAGGATTGAAACAGGATACAGACAAACGTTATTACTTTGTATTATGTCCAGTTCTTATACCCAATCCAACATAACAAGGATTGAAACTAAATCCCGATGGTTACGAAAGCAAAGACTTTGATCGTTCTTATACCCAATCCAACATAACAAGGATTGAAACATGAAGACGGAGCCGAAAACAATTACGAAGGCGGCAAGTTCTTATACCCAATCCAACATAACAAGGATTGAAACCAATTGCTTCACATACCGCGTAATCGTAATACTTACGTTCTTATACCCAATCCAACATAACAAGGATTGAAACGTCGAATTATATAATGAGGTTAATGAAATACAAAAAGTTCTTATACCCAATCCAACATAACAAGGATTGAAACATCATACTTGAATAAGCGGCGACCTGCAGCCAGTACTCGTTCTTATACCCAATCCAACATAACAAGGATTGAAACTAATTACAGGCGAATTAGTTATCAATGTAGTTTTAATTGTTCTTATACCCAATCCAACATAACAAGGATTGAAACATTGTGATTGCTTCAATATCCTTAAGGAGTAATTTTAAGTTCTTATACCCAATCCAACATAACAAGGATTGAAACAGCTATAATGAAGAAATTGAAAAAGTAGGGTATAATTGTTCTTATACCCAATCCAACATAACAAGGATTGAAACGCCAATAACTGGGCTTTTTTCTCGCCAAATTTCTCCGTTCTTATACCCAATCCAACATAACAAGGATTGAAACAAGCCCTCCTTATATAAACAAAGGGCTTGCGACCACGTTCTTATACCCAATCCAACATAACAAGGATTGAAACATATTTCCTGCTGGCTTGCCTGTTCTATCTCTTTTTGGTTCTTATACCCAATCCAACATAACAAGGATTTGCCGCAAGCGGAATTATAAATTATGAATGATGAATGATGAATTAAAACCATTTTAGATTTTTTACCTTTGATTTTCTTTGTTTTTGTTTTTGCTTTTCATTTATAATTTATAATTCAATAATTTATAATTGTTTTTATACCCAATCCAACATAACAAGGATTGAAACTTATTAAATGCTTGATATTTATGTGCTATGTTAAACCAGTTCTTATACCCAATCCAACATAACAAGGATTGAAACCCCGGTGATCAATACGTTAAAGGGCCGTTTATAAAAAGTTCTTATACCCAATCCAACATAACAAGGATTGAAACATGTAGTCTCTGCATTCATTCCAAAGGCTTTTATTGTGTTCTTATACCCAATCCAACATAACAAGGATTGAAACTTACAAACAATTATAAAAAAATATTAACAAATACAAAGTTCTTATACCCAATCCAACATAACAAGGATTGAAACATTCCTCTTCTACATTATCAACATAAGGATGGTTCTGTTCTTATACCCAATCCAACATAACAAGGATTGAAACCAATAACTTTTTAACTTCTGCTAATGTGGTTATCATTGTTCTTATACCCAATCCAACATAACAAGGATTGAAACATAAGTCCCAAACTTTCAATCGGTTCTTCGTTAATTTGTTCTTATACCCAATCCAACATAACAAGGATTGAAACTTATATCAAATACATGCCTGTCTTTATCGTCTAAAAACGTTCTTATACCCAATCCAACATAACAAGGATTGAAACATATTGCAGGTTCAACTGATTCAAGAACTAAAATATTAGGTTCTTATACCCAATCCAACATAACAAGGATTGAAACGGACTTAGTATTATTCTATATATTGCTTATGGATTAAGTTCTTATACCCAATCCAACATAACAAGGATTGAAACAATATGTACTTTGGTGATGTTACAAGTGATGATGACAGTTCTTATACCCAATCCAACATAACAAGGATTGAAACTAGTGTTTAAGTCAATCTTAAATGTATTTGGTATATCAGTTCTTATACCCAATCCAACATAACAAGGATTGAAACATGAAGACAGGATTAACTTATGAACCTGTTCTTAATCCAAAGTTCTTATACCCAATCCAACATAACAAGGATTGAAACGGTAAGTTTGTATCAGAAGAAGCTTAGGCTTCTTCTTTGTTCTTATACCCAATCCAACATAACAAGGATTGAAACGTTACAAGAAATGTGTCAATAGGTATTTGACTTACAATGTTCTTATACCCAATCCAACATAACAAGGATTGAAACTAACATAAAGCCCAAGCTGTTTTTCATCCATATTAAGTTCTTATACCCAATCCAACATAACAAGGATTGAAACCTCGGTATATTATAACAAGCAAGTGGGCTGCTTATTTTGTTCTTATACCCAATCCAACATAACAAGGATTGAAACAGCACTTCGGAAGTGCATATAACAACATATCCCGCTGTTCTTATACCCAATCCAACATAACAAGGATTGAAACATAATGGTAAAATAATAGTTCCCAAATCCTCAATCTTAGTTCTTATACCCAATCCAACATAACAAGGATTGAAACTAAAGTTCGGTAAAAACTTCGCTATTTTTTTCAATCGTTCTTATACCCAATCCAACATAACAAGGATTGAAACACAAAGCAATTACAACTGGCGTTTCAATTGCCGGAAGGTTCTTATACCCAATCCAACATAACAAGGATTGAAACTGGAAATGCAAAATTATATGACAAAACAAATGCTTGAGTTCTTATACCCAATCCAACATAACAAGGATTGAAACTAATTCAGAAATACACAAATATGAAAGTAAAATAAGTGTTCTTATACCCAATCCAACATAACAAGGATTGAAACCCAGTAATATTAGAACTTTTAGCTTTAAATTTAATTTTAGTTCTTATACCCAATCCAACATAACAAGGATTGAAACAGAAAACTGGGGTTAATAAAAACCCTGTTAAATTAAGTTCTTATACCCAATCCAACATAACAAGGATTGAAACTTATAATGAAGACAATTATCATACTATTGCAACATATTGTTCTTATACCCAATCCAACATAACAAGGATTGAAACTCGATATGACGCTAACAGGGGACTTATTGCGAGGCTTACAGTTCTTATACCCAATCCAACATAACAAGGATTGAAACCCTAAAAAATTAAACTTGCTAAATATGCAATTGCAGCCGTTCTTATACCCAATCCAACATAAGAAGGATTGAAACACAACTGGCAATTTTGATGCTGAACAATCATTAATTAGTTCTTATACCCAATCCAACATAACAAGGATTGAAACTTTAATAGAATAGAACCCCAAATAAAATCACCAAACGGTTCTTATACCCAATCCAACATAACAAGGATTGAAACATACAAGGCTTGTTTCAAAAATATATGTATTAGAACCGGTTCTTATACCCAATCCAACATAACAAGGATTGAAACAGAATAGGAGTAAGCACAAAGATACTTGGGTACGGTGTTCTTATACCCAATCCAACATAACAAGGATTGAAACATATCTTTGTATTCAGCTAATTCTATGCGTTTCTCTGTTCTTATACCCAATCCAACATAACAAGGATTGAAACCCAGTAACCGCTATTTGCTTAACTGAACCGTCAATAGTTCTTATACCCAATCCAACATAACAAGGATTGAAACAGAAACTCGTTTCAATCGCCAAGGATAGGTAACTCCTTGTTCTTATACCCAATCCAACATAACAAGGATTGAAACTTACTTGAGCACTACCCCAAACGGAAACTTCGTCAATAGTTCTTATACCCAATCCAACATAACAAGGATTGAAACGTTCAGGGTCAAATTGTAACCAGTAACTAGCTTTAAAAGTTCTTATACCCAATCCAACATAACAAGGATTGAAACTCACTACAATATTGGCCGCCAACGGAACATCTGAGAATGTTCTTATACCCAATCCAACATAACAAGGATTGAAACCATAAAAAAGTGAAATTGTTATATTCCGATTATGGGGTTCTTATACCCAATCCAACATAACAAGGATTGAAACGGAGTATAAAAAATATTATGGCTGAATTTCAAGAACTGTTCTTATACCCAATCCAACATAACAAGGATTGAAACATGTCTGTGGTACCATATCTAAAGCCACTGCAAATGAGTTCTTATACCCAATCCAACATAACAAGGATTGAAACTCACAAACGAAAGAATCTCCATTGATTTTACAACGCTGTTCTTATACCCAATCCAACATAACAAGGATTGAAACACGTCATTAGCTTGTGCAGCTGCTATAATTAGATCCGTTCTTATACCCAATCCAACATAACAAGGATTGAAACATTAAATAAATTAATATTTAGTGGGGAGTAAACTCCGTTCTTATACCCAATCCAACATAACAAGGATTGAAACTTGGCACTTCCGGTAGTACTCCCGACGATTCGACTGAGTTCTTATACCCAATCCAACATAACAAGGATTGAAACGTGATATGGAAAATTACAGAGCCGAAGACGGTAGACTGTTCTTATACCCAATCCAACATAACAAGGATTTGCCGCAAGCGGAATTATAAATTATGAATGGTGAATGATGAATTAAAAACATTTAAGATTTTTTACCTTTGATTTTCTTTGTTTTTGTTTTTGCTTTTCATTTATAATTTAGAATTCAATAATTTATAATTGTTCTTATACCCAATCCAATAAAACAAGGATTTGCCGCAAGCGGAATTATAAATTATGAATTATGAATGATGAATTAAAACCATTTATAATTTTTCTCCTTTGAATTTATTTTTTTGCTTTTCATTTAGAATTTAGAATTAAAAATTTAGAATTGCTTTTTTCGCCCAATCCAACAAAACAAGGATTGAAACTCAGCCTTTGGTTTGTTTTAGCTTTTTGTTTTTCTTCGTTCTTATACCCAATCCAACATAACAAGGATTGAAACTATTTATTTCCATTATTTCTATATATTTTATTCAAGTTCTTATACCCAATCCAATAAAACAAGGATTTGCCGCAAGCGGAATTATAAATTATGAATGGTGAATGATGAATTAAAAACATTTAAGATTTTTTACCTTTGATTTTCTTTGTTTTTGTTTTTGCTTTTCATTTATAATTTATAATTCAATAATTTATAATTGTTTTTATACCCAATCCAATAAAACAAGGATTTGCCGCAAGCGGAATTATAAATTATGAATGGTGAATTATGAATTAAAAACATTTAAGATTTTTTACCTTTGATTTTCTTTGTTTTTGTTTTTGCTTTTCATTTATAATTTATAATTCAATAATTTATAATTGTTCTTATACCCAATCCAACATAACAAGGATTTGCCGCAAGCGGAATTATAAATTATGAATGATGAATGATGAATTAAAACCATTTTAGATTTTTTACCTTTGATTTTCTTTGTTTTTGTTTTTGCTTTTCATTTATAATTTATAATTCAATAATTTATAATTGTTTTTATACCCAATCCAACATAACAAGGATTTGCCGCAAGCGGAATTTAAATTATGAATGATGAATTAAAATCATTTAAGATTTTTTACTTTTGATTTTAGTTTGTTTTTGTTTTTCATTTAGAATTTAGAACTTAAAATTTAGAATTGCTTTTGTTGCCTTCTCAAATTGCCTGCTATTCCTGCTTTTGGATATAATTAAAGAGATTTAGGAAATTTTAGTTTTGGATTAGGTATTAATTTTTAATTCGATTTAAAATATTATTATTTTGCTTCTGCTTTTTCTTTTAATTCATTAAATTTATATCAACAAATAAATAACTTTTTATGATTACAAATATTAAATTAAATTCGTCTTTAATTGCTCCATGCGGAATGAATTGCGGTTTGTGTTTAGCTTATCAGCGCACTAAAAACCATTGTTCGGGCTGCAATTCAATTGATTTGAATAAACCGAAATCCTGTATAAAATGCGCCATGAAAAATTGCGAAAATCATGCAACAAGTGATTCGATATTTTGTTTTGACTGTCCAAAATTTCCTTGTGCTAGAGTTAAACATATAGACAAACGCTATAGAACCAAATACGGAATGAGTATGATTGAAAATTTAAATTTCATAAAATCAAACGGAATAGAAGAATTTGTCAAATCGGAAGATGCAAAATGGAAATGCCCGGATTGCGGAAATATTATATGTGTCCACCGAAAAAATTGTTTTTTTTGCGGCAGATTGCGCCAATAATTATTATTAGTATAATTTATATTTGATAAAATAAAACCCGGCGTTGTTTATTTTACCGGGTTTAAGAGATACATATAGATGAAATTTATTTTAACAATAAAAGCTTTCTAGTTTCACAAAATTGACCGGCCTTCATTCGATATAAATATACACCGCTTGAATATCCTAATGCAGTCCATTCCTTTTGATAACTCCCTGCTTGAAATTCACCCTCAACTAAATTTTTAACTTCTTTTCCCAACACATCAAATATTTTAATTGATACAAACGATTTTTCGGGTAACGCAAAAGATATAGTTGTAGTTGGATTAAACGGATTTGGGTAATTTTGACTTAATTCATAATTTATGGGTGCTTTAACCAATTCATTATCTTTATTAGTTATTAATTCCGTAAGCTGCCTTTTCCATACACCCTCACCCCAGGTACCTGCTAAAATGTAACCATCCATAACTACAACGGACATAATTTCAGTATTTGGCAATTCATCATCATTAATCCAAGTGTTGCCGTAATCGGTTGAAATATAAAGTTTTTGTTTTAATGTTCCGGCAAAAACATTTGAACCGGATATTGCAATATCCATAATTCCGGCATTTGATAAATCTTTACTCACCCAGCTGGCACCGTTATCAGTTGAAAAATATATTCCTCCGGTAAAACAAGAACCGGCAAATAAGTTTGATCCTGAAACCTCTACAGATCGAACTGCACGCGGATTAAAATATCCTGTATTTATTTTCTCCCAGCTTTTTCCGTAATTATTTGAGCGGAATAATCCTCCAAAAAAATTATTATATCCATAAGTGCCGGCATATATTATTGAATCCGTACATGTTAATGAATAGATATTTAATACATCTAAGCCCTCATTTGATGTACTATCCCAAGTTTCACCGTTATCCGATGATATATAGATTCCCATTCCCCATGTCCCGGCCATTAGTTTATTATCTGTAGTTGCCAAAGCCGATACATTTATTTTAGGCAGTCCATTTGTTAAAGCTTCCCACGATGTACTATAATTATTTAACCGAAATACTCCCATTTCAGTACCTGCAAAAAGGTTTTCACCTAACTTCACAATCGAATTTATTTGATCAGCAGTAAGACCGTTATTTATTTCCCTCCAGCTTTCACCTATATCCGTTGAATGATATACACCATTGCCGGAACATAAATACAAATCGGAACCAAATTGTGCAAACGAAGAAACACATAATCGGTCTAATCCAAAACTTTTCTGAGTCCAGTTCAATCCGCTGTTTTCCGATATATATATTCCGTTTTTAGTGCCGGCAAAAAGTCTTCCATCCGCAAAGTTTAATGTTAATATTTGTTCAGGGCTATTAACTTTTATCCAGCTTTTTTTTGTGTTTGAAAGCTTAAATATTCCTTCGTTTTTAGTATAAAGGTAAACATCCATATCCGAAATTGCAAAAGCCTCAGCATCCCTGCAAGTTAAACCCTCATTAATAAGTTCCCAATTTAATCCTTCATTTGTTGAAATAAAAACATCGGTTCCCCCGCACGAAACAAATAAATCAGGTCCTAATGCGGCAATTGCTTTTACATCCTTATTTCCCAAGCTATTGTTAAAATTAACCCAGCTTTCTCCGTTATTTTCTGAAACAAAAACACCCTCGTTGGTGCAGGCATAATATTTATTTTCTAATCCTATTATACCATTAACCTGTTTATTCCTTAAGGATCCCTCAATTTTGGTCCATTTATTTCCATCATCCGTTGACCGATAAACTCCATTGTTAATTGTACCGACAAAAATGATATTATTACTGCAATAGATTAAATTAACAAATTTTTGATGATAAAAAAAGTTCCAGGTATCACCGTTATCTGTAGAACGATAAATTTCCCCGTTAAAAGCCGCCACATAAACTTTATTGCCAAACGATTCAATTACTCTTGTTCTATCATATTTAAATATCGATTCAATTCGCTCCCAATTATTTCCGCAGTTATTAGATATATACATACCTGTTGAAATGGTGCCCGCAAAAATATTTTTACCGGAGAAAGCAATCTGCTCTATATTTTCATAATGGGCAAATTGTCCGACTGGAATATCTATATGTTTCCATTGGGCTTTGGTTAGATTTGGGAATATAAACTGTATATAAGCTAAAAATAGAAGTAGTATATTTTTTTTCATCAATTCCTCCTTTGTTTAACTATTCATCAAACATGCCGTCAATTACATCAAATTAATTGTAAATATTATATAATTATAATAGTAATAATTATTCTTTTATAATTTACTTAATTTAATATGTTTTGTCAAATATAAATTTGCAAGCGGGCTATTACGTGAGTGAACGGATATAATTCATAAACAACTTCTCATTTATATTGTATTTTTTTCATTTTCCGAAAAGTAGATATTTCAACCTTAGAGTATTTTTTATCATGCAGCAATTATTTACTTTAATAGACTTTAATAATTTGTCCAAAATATATTTAATTAATTTTCAATGGGGATAATAATGTTGTTGGTGAGATATGAATTTGTTTTCTCTTCATTTTGTCGTTTTATACTTTTTTATTATATTTCCTTTATACATAATAAATATTATATGGTGATCCGATGAAATTATAAACTCTTTTTAAATAATAAGCGCAAGTGTGCAGTTCATTTTTATTATTCTCAAAACGGAGTTTATATGAGTAACATTGTAATTAATAATATATCCTGGAATTTTCCAGATGGTTCAAATCTCTTTAAAAACATTACCTTTTCTTGTAATAACGAAAAATCAGGTCTTACCGGCAACAATGGAATCGGTAAAACTATACTTACCAAAATAATAAGCAAATCCATAGTTCCATCTACAGGTAATGTATATATTGAAGGTTCACTTCAATATTTTCCGCAAGACCTTTCAATATACAATCACATGTCCATTATAGAAGTTTTTAACATTGCCGAAAAATATTTAGCGTTGCAAAAAATACTTGCCGGATTTGGCACACCTGAGCTTTTTAACTTGCTTGATGATGATTGGGATTTAGAAAACAGAATAAATGCATCGATGCAACAAACGGGGATAGAATATTTAAACCTTGAGCGAATTTTTGCTTCTTTGAGCGGAGGCGAAAAAGTACGATGTGTATTAAGTAAATTACTCTTAAGTAATCCGGATTTTATAATTTTTGATGAGCCTACAAATCATCTTGATTTAGAAATGCGGGAGTTTATTTATCATTTTGTTACGGATTTCAAAGGAGGAATGTTAATAATCAGTCACGATAGACAACTTTTGCGTTTGATGGACAGAATTATTGAACTTACTGCAACCCAAGTTAAAATTTACGGTGGTAATTACGATTCGTATATAAGCCAGCGTGAAATCGAAATACAAGCACTTGAACATAATGTACAAGCTGCTGAAATTTTATTAGATAAACGAACAAAAGAAAAGGATGAGTCGTTAATAAAGCAAACCAGCAGAACAAAAGCAGCCGCAAACAAATCCGAAAGACTGGGTATTCCAAAAATTTTTCTTCATAAACTTATCGGGAAAAGCGAACATACTTTTTCAAAACTTAAAGAAGTACATTCCAAAAGGGTATCTGAAAGCAAAAACGAACTTGATAAGGCTAAATTGAATCTTCCAATAGAGCGCAAAATAAAAATTGATTTTTCAAATTCTTCACTCCCAAGCGAAAAATATGTTATAATATGCAATGAGGTTAATTTTTCTTTTTCCGGAAATCCGTTATTGTGGCAAAATAATTTAAACTTTGTGCTGCGAGGCAACGAACGAGTTCATCTGGTCGGTAAAAACGGGTCCGGTAAATCTACATTTCTTAAACTTATTCTTGGTTCTCTTTCCCCGTCTGTCGGGTTTATAAAAGTTGGTGTTTCTTCAATTGGGGTTTTAGATCAGGAAGTTTCGATGCTTAACAACCAATTGAGTATTTTAGAAAATATGCTTTATTACTCAGACGCAAAATTACCCGAACATGAATTACGAATAAGGCTTGCCCGGCTGTTGTTTTTTAACGAGGATGTTTACAAAAAAGCCGGAGTGTTAAGTGGCGGGGAAAGAATGAGAGCCGGAATGGCGTGCCTATTTGCCGCAAACAATTCTCCCGATTTGATATTGCTTGACGAACCCACAAACAATCTTGACCTTACAAGTATAAAACAATTAACACTTATGCTTAATAATTTTACAGGTGCTTTTATTGTTGTTTCGCACGACAAAGATTTTATTGAAGAAATTAATTGCGACGAAACTTTTTACCTTTAAAATATTTCAATATAAAGTATAAAATCGAATATAAGTATTAATTAAACGCCCCAAATATATCTGTTGTAATTAAATTCATTGTTTGATACCATTGAGCCTTAGCAGTAGACGAACTGATTCCGCTCCATTTATTTGTGGCCGCAACTACAAGTTTTAAGTTTGGTACAACAACTATAAACTGTCCTCCCCAGCCGTTTGCAAAAATAAAATTCCCTTTAGAATTTTGCCCCGTCCACCATCCATTACTATACCCGGCGGCAAAATCCATAATATCACCTGTTGAAATTTTTGATGTTTTAATTTGATCTATCCACTCGGCGGGAATTATTTGCTTTTCTTTATATTTACCCCTGTTTAATACAATTTCGCCTATTTTTATCATATCAAGCGGAGTAATCTGCAAACCCGCTGCACCATTATTATATCCTTGTTTATCAACAAGCCAATTTCTGTTTCCTATCTCCATAGGGTCAAACAAATTCTGTTTTGCAAAAATACTTGTACTTAAATTTGAAGAGCGGCATATAATTACCGATAACAGATGTATTGCCCCCGAATTATAAGTAAACACCTGCCCCGGTTCGGCAATTAACGGTTTATCTAAAACATACTGAACTTGATTTGCGGAATTAATCCAATTATTGTAACCCGAAACCGATATCAGCTCTTCCCATTCAAAACCGCTGCTCATGGTTAACAAATGTTTAATTTTGATATTTGCTTTTTCATCTAATATGTTAGTTACCAACGGGGACAAATAACCCCCAACAGGCTGTTCAACCGATTGAATTAATCCTTTTTCAATTGCAATTCCGGTTAATAATCCAATCACACTTTTAGTAACCGACCTTACATCATGCGGCTGGTCTGCTCCTCCGTCATTGTAATAAACCTGTTTTATTATATTCCCGTTATACGAAACAACAAGACTTTTTAAGTTTCCAAACTGAGTAGCACTTGCAAAAGCTTGGTTTAGTTTATCGTAATTAACTTTAATTTCGGAGGACGAAGAGTTTTCTTCGGAACATGAAAACATAAATAAAGTAATTATTATAAATATCGAAAATCGTAAATTTCGAATCTTGTTTACCATAAAACACCATTCTGTTCTTAATATTGCATAATATAATATTTTAATTTAATAAAACATGCAATAAAATCAGCATTATATTTAAACAGACTTATTAAGTCAATTATTAAGCATTTTAGTAAACTTATTATTTGATTTGTTGTTTTATTATTGATAAGCGGCTTAATTATTATTATTTTCATTTTAACAAATATCTGTTTATAATCAGGGGAAATAAAATGAAAAGATATAATCTTAATTTACTTTTAATAATACTATCTATTATTTGCTTAGCCAAAACAGGTATTTATGCCGACACCTTAAATGTAATAATAATAAAAGCTCATCCCGATGAAGCAGAAGAATATGCCGGAGGAACGGCTGCATTATTAATACGAGCAGGTCATCATGTTAAATTTTTATCATTAACCAATGGGGATGTTGGTCATTGGAATATGACAAAAGAACAGATCGCGCTCCGTAGATTAAACGAAGCAAAAGAAGTTGAAAAACGGATTGGGGTTACTTACCAAATATTACCTTATCATGACGGTGAATTAGAAAACAATGTTGAACTGCGCAAACAAGTTGTTAAAGCAATTAGGGAGTGGAATGCGGATGTTGTAATCAGTTTTAAACCGATGTTCGGAGGTGGTCATCCCGATAATATGGCCTCGGCTATTGCCGTTCAACAAGGAGCCGGATTATCTTCCGCCCCTTTATTTATGCCTGAAGTTCCTTTCTTAAAAAAACGACCTCTGTTTTTACACATGCGCGATTATTACAGTAAAAGTTTTCCGCATACCCCCGATTATGTAATTCCAATTGATTCGGTTATTAATATCAAGTTATATCTGTTTGATGCACATGCTTCTCAATTTTACGAGTTCGCACCGTACCAAAGAGGGATCCTAAATGAGGTTCCAAAAAGTTGGGAGGATAAAAAAGTATTCCTTCATAAATATTGGGATGAATTCAGTATAATAAGCAGTGAAATGCGCACTTGGCTTATCAATTGGTTTGGCGGCGAAATCGCTTCTAAATTTAATTATGCGGAAGAATTTGAATTAGCCCCATACAGCCGTAAACCAACCGAAAACGAAATACTAAACCTGTTCCCTGTATTAAGAAAATGATTAATTCATTTACATCATTTTCCTAATTCTTAATTCCGTATCTGTTAATCCTTCAAATAGTTTAGGCAGTTTATCCAATTCTTTTTTATCAATATGATAGGGATAAACTATTTTTGGCTTAAAGGATTTAACAAGATCCATAAACATATCAGCATCCATAGTATAAGGACGATTTAACGGCAAAAACGCAACATCAATATTTTTTAACAGTTTAATCTCGGGAATATTTTCCGTATCTCCGGCAATATAAACATGCAAATTTCCGAATTCGAAAATAAACCCGTTATTATCTCCCTTTTTATGGTACATTTTTTCACCGGCCATATTATATGCGGGAACTGTATTAAAACTTATTCCCTTTATGGAATAATGTTTGTCATTTACAACTGTCGTAATTTTTACGTCCTCTATACTACTACCTAATACTGACGCACATTCTTTGTTTACAATTAAATTAGTTCCCTTTTGGCATATTTTTCTAAGTATTCCTAAATTCATGTGGTCAAAATGCGAATGGGTAATAAATATAAAATCGGCTTTGGGACAGCTCAAATAATCTGTTTGTACACAAGCTGGATCAACATAAATTACTTTGTTGTCAAATTCAATTAAAAGCGAACTCCAGCCATGAAATGTTATCTTTAAATTACCTTTGCTGGTTGTTAATGTATCGGTAACATATTGCCCAAAAATATTTAATCCAAAAAACATAAACAAAATTGTTAATAAAAATAAATTTTTAGTTCTCATTTTATTGCTCCTTGCAAATTTATATCACAAATCAATATTCATTCCCGCAGCAACAGCAAAACATTTTAAATTTGAATTTTTACTTTTTATTATATTTTCACAATCTTCAACAATTTTATCCAAAGCTTCATCGGTTCTTTCCTGGTTATGGTGGAATAAACCAAACCGTTTAACATTTGCTTCCAAAGCAAAATTTAATGCGTCATTATACACCGTATGTCCCCATCCTTTTGTAATTTTATATTCGTTTTGTGTGTATTCGGCATCGTGTATAAGCAGATCGGCATTTTTTGTTACTTCCAAATAATCATTATATTCCAATCCGCCCGGATGAGGATATGTTAATTCGTTATCGGTTAAAAAAACAAAAGTTTTATCATCTTCAATAAATTTATAACCAATCCCCATATTGGGGTGGCTTAATAATATTGGAATAACCTGTATCGGCCCAATTTCAAATGGCCCTGTACATGCTCCAAAATATTCAATTTCCGCTTTTAAATCGTTCAAATTAACCGGAAAATTTGGAGCCGACATTGACTTGGAAATCATTTCTTTTATGGAATTTTGTGCAAAGGGACAGCCGTATAAATTAATTTTTACGCCACTAAAATAAATAGGTTTAAAAAACGGGAAACCGAAAAGATGATCCCAGTGAGCATGGGTAAAAATTAAATTTATATTTTTCTCTTTTGCCTTTAATAATTTAATGCCTAGTTTCCGTATCCCGGTTCCCGCGTCAACAATAATTAAATCATTGTTTTTGCTGCGTATTTCTATACAGGTAGTATCACCCCCGTATTTTAAGTATTCCGCCCCGCTTACTGCTATAGAACCTCTGGATCCCCAGCATGTAATTACCATTTAACACCTCTTTTAATAAATCTTTACTTAATTAATTATTTATTAATTATAAGTAAAGAACCGTGTATATTTTACAAAAAATATTTGGGATTTCAAAAGAGAATTTGAATGTTTTAAAGGAAAACTGATAGATTAATTAACAAAACGTTTTTAGGTTAACACAAATTAAGGGAGAATTACAAATAAATAACAACTAATTAAGTAAATTTTATATTAACCGCACGATAATACATATTGTTATAACCGGTTCGGCGATTTTAATATTGAATTGAATTTATCCGCCAAATTAATAATTCTCCGTTGACGAATATTTTTTTGATTGGTAAAATGTAATGCAATAAATTCAACAATCATTAAATACCATTTATCAAACCCGCTTGCGGGTGGAAGACGTATAGAACAATGAATCCATAACAACTCCAAAGCTACAGCGTAGCGGCACCAAAACACATTTTTTTATAACTTAAATTAGCATTTTAATAATGTTCAAGCCTGACACTTCAACAACTGCCAGGCTTATAATTTCTCATTATTATTTTTTTATTTCAGCAGCAAAAGTTTTTTTGTTTCAACAAAACCGCCAGCTTGTAATTTATAAAAATAAACACCGCTTGTTAAATTTGAAGCATCCCATTGTTTTTGATATTCACCGCTATTTAATTCTCCGCTTAACAATACAGCTACTTCTTTGCCAAGTTCGTCATATATTTTTAAGGTAACATATACTTTTTTAGCTAAACTAAATTTTATGGTTGTTGTTGGGTTAAACGGATTAGGATAGTTTTGTGACAAACTAAAATTTAGCGGTTTATTATTTTCTCCTTCCACACCTACAATTGTTTCAGCATAAACTACTTCGCTATATAATGAACTTGTGCTGTCATTTTTTGCAATAACCCTATAAGCATAAATTGTATTAACTAAAACATCGCTATCAAAGTATGCTGTATCATTTACAGCAGCTACAATTTCAAAACTTAACGAATTTGTGTCCGTTCCAACTGCTCTTTCAATAACATATTGGATTTCATAATTCGAATTGTCTTTCCATGTTAAACCAATGCTGCCGTCAAACGAACCGGCCATTAAATTGGTAGGAGTTTTTAATTGAGTAATAAAATTTCGTGTTTCCGAAAAATTGGATGTTAAGGAAGAATTGTATGCTTTTACTCTCCAAAAATATTTGGTGCTTTCTTTTAATCTGTTAAGTTTATAATTTTCACTAATTATACTATCCTTTTGAAATAAATTAACACCGAAATTTGAATCTTCCGCTATTTGCAATAAATAACAATCGGCATTATCTATTTTTCTCCAAACCAGTTCAGTGTTTAAAGGAATACTTGACGAATTATTTTCGGGAAGTGCCAACTGGGGCACAGCCAATACTGCCGGAATATATTTTCCTTTTGCGCAATTTAATATTTCTTTTGTATTATCGTCCTGCACCCAGGCAACAGTATAAATCATTGTATCCTTCCAGGCCTCTTCAATTTTATAGGTATAAATAAATTGGTAAGTACCTGCTGCATAATTAAATTCAATACCATTGGATTCAGGATATGCCCTGCGGAAAACATATTCAAACACTTTTTCACCATTAGAACCCGGTGCCGAACTATAAACAATTTTACCTTCTACCGACATAACACGCAGTCTCGTGTTTACTACCGGCATATCTTTAGTAACAACAAGTGTTATAGTCGATTTTACACTATCTCCGGCAATTCGTTCATCGCTGACTGAAACAGATACCGGTGGTGTTACTGCAATTCGGCTGTTATAAACACTATTGAGGTTTGAAGAGCTAAAAGGCCAAACATCATGCAAAATTCCGTCAACATCCAATGTGGGTACGGCGGTTACACCCATATAATTGATAAAATATTTATTTTGTGTAATATTAATCTTGTACATCGGGTCTGACGAACTTGGCCACCATGAATGAAATTTTACGGCAATAATTTTATCACCCATTGTATTCAGATAACTTGTTAATGACGGATTATATGTTGCACACGGGCCGCATCCGGTATTGGTTGATTCTTCAAATAATACTTTCCTTTCAAAAAGATTAACTCCAAATGGAATATAATCTAATTTCTTATAGTCAATTGTTAGATTATTATCCTTATAAGGAAAAGTATAGTTTTCATTAAGATTTTGAATATTGTAATTATTATATTCGGGATTAATACTTTTATTTGGCTGAGCCGAAATGATATAATTTAAACCGAATAATACTAAAAAGCAGGTAAATATTTTTTTCATATATACTTTATAATTAATTGATAATTTAATGTGGAATATAATAAATTTATGATATTTAATATAATAACTTTTAATTTATATTTATTATTTACATCATGTAATCAAATAAATGTGTTTATCTTGCGGGTAATATTGATTTTGCATAAGGCTACACTAATTTTAAAATTAACATGCAATTTAGAAACAATTATTATTGAACTTGATATAGAAAAATAATATATTAACATTTAACGCGGAATAAAAACATTTTTATTTAACAGTTGACGAACTATTTGTTATTAAAAATTGATTAACAATGTGATTTTTTTGATATTAAATATATTATGATTTTTTTAGTTTGGGATATAGTCTATTGATTTAACCTTTTAATAAATTACATTATAATAAACTAGGACTTATTATGGCACAGTTTAAGGCGTTCGACAGTAAAACAGAAGTCAATGGTGAAACAGTTAATTCGATTATTGATGGTATGGGTACTTTTAAACAGATGGCAGTAAAAATTTTAGCTGAAAATGGAATTGTTAATTGTTCTTCAGGATCCTGGTATCCTCAACAAAGTTGGCTTAATGCTTTTAAAGCAATTTCGGAAAAAGTTGGGCAGCGAACCCTTATTGCAATCGGTACCGCTATTCCAAGAAATGCCAAATTCCCTCCGCAAATTAATAATATTGAAAAAGCATTATCCGCCATTGATGTTGCCTATCACATGAATCATCGCGTAAATAATAAAGTTTTATTTGACCCAGCTTCAGGAAGGATGTCCGAGGGAATAGGACATTATACTATGCAGAAAATGGAAGATAAAAAAATTAAGATGGTTTGCAACAATCCATATCCGTGTCAATTTGATTTAGGAATTATCAAAGAAATGGCCGAAAAATTTAAACCAACTAGTTCTACAATTGTTGATATTAAACATGATGATTCTGTTCCGTGTAGAAATAAAGGTGCAGATTCATGTACATATATTGTTACATGGAAATAATTTTACTTTATTAAAATTGTAATTATTTTATAAAGGCACAATGTTATTTTTTTTATAACTGATGTGCCTATTTATTAGTATTTTTATGCTCTAATTTTTATTATATAAATCAATTCTAGGTAACTTATGGATTTTTATGAAGTGATACATACAAGAAGAACAATACGCAGTTTTTCGGATGAAAAAGTACCGGAAGAAACAATTGTTAAAGTATTAGAAGCAGGAATTAAAGCTCCAACCTATAATCATTTACGCGAATGGGATTTTATTTTAGTAAAAGATTCCGCGGTTAGATTAAATATTGTAAAAGCAGAGGGAATTCCGGATAAAATAAACATTTCAAGTATTGAAAATGGTTTTTTGGATTTGGATAACATTGCCAAAGAAATGTATTTGGATGCAATTCCAAAACAAAAAAGTATGCTTATCAAAGCTCCTGAATTATTAGTTGTTGTTTTTAAGCCAAAAACCAAAGTTAAGGACAGCAGTTCGGTTTACGATTTAAATTGTTTATCCTCTGTTTGGTGCTGTATTGAAAATATATTATTAGCCCTTGCTGCCGAAGATTTATACGGTGTTACCTATATACCGCAAAAAGTTGATGCTGTAAAACAAGTTTTAGGAATTCCCGAGTATTTGGAAATTGCGGCATTAATTCCGTTTGGACATAAAGTTAAAGAATCAAAAATAATTTCACAGAAAAGTATTAATTTAAAAGAAAAAATACATTTTAATAAATGGTAGCTCACATCCGTCATTTAGTTATTTAATGTTAATTTTTTTAATTATTGTTCTTGATAGTTATACAAAATAGATTAAATTTGTTTGATATAATATTATCATTTTAACAATACGAAGTGAAAAATAGATGACTTTAACAAATTTAGACTGCCGGAACAGAAAAAACATATTAATTGGACAAACCGTAGAGGTTGTTCAAAAAAATGACCAGCGAAGCGGCGAATTAACAGAAGGAGTGGTTAAAAAAATTCTCACAAATTCACCAAATCACCCTCATGGCATTAAAGTAATGCTGGATTCAGGAATTGTAGGTCGGGTAAAAAATATTTTATCTTAAATAAACTATCAAAACCAACTCTCTTTTAGCTGCAATTTTTAGTTGTTATAAGTAACTTATTAACAACCTTTTAATGTCATCCCATTTTAATTTTTTATTTTTTTCCGTTTACGATTTATTTCGTCCACTCAGCAAACATTTTTTTGTTTTCCTTTAATTAATATTAAATTGTTTTATTTAAATATTAAGGAAATAGTTATGAAATCCAAAGCATTCTATTCTTTTTTTATACTAATGGTTTTTACATTGTTAATCTCATGCAAAAAAGAATCGACTACCGAACCAATACAAACGAATACTGTTCCCGGTGTTACTACTTTGCAAACAATCAACATTACCGAAACAACAGCAACCGCCGGCGGAAATATAACTAACGATGGCGGATATTCAGTTATTGAAAGAGGTATTTGCTGGAGCACTAATACAAACCCAACAATTAATGATAATAAAATAACCAATTCCGGCAGTCTTGGTAGTTTTACTGCAAATATTACCGGACTTAATTACAATACAATATATTATGTTCGCGCCTATGCCACAAATAGTATTGGTACAGGTTATGGAACTGCCGTAACCTTTAAAACTTTGGAGAATACCCATACGTTTTTTGGATTGGATTCATCTAAAATTTTTACGCTGATTCATCTCATTGAAAATAACAATTTTCCACAAATTCATAGTCTGTTAATAATAAAAAATGACAGCTTAATAGTTGAAAAATATTTTAACGGATACAGCCGAAATAGAATTCACACTCTTCAGTCAGTAACAAAAAGTTTTACTTCCGCAATGGTAGGCATTGCAATAGAAAAAGGATTTATTACAAGTGTTGACAAAAAGATTTTAGACTTTTTCCCGCAATATACAAATATTCAAAATATGGATGACAGGAAAAGAGCTATTAAGATAAAAGATTTGCTTACTATGCGCAGCGGCACGGATTACAGTGAAGGTTATACTAATTCTCCTCATGATCAACTTAATGCGCTATCAACCGGATGGGATATTTTTTATTTAAATCGTCCAATGATGGCAGTACCGGGAACAATATTTAACTACGACAGCGGAGGAATAATATTACTTTCCTCAATTCTAAAAAGTACTTTTGGAAGTCATGCTGATATTTTTGCCAATCAATATTTATTCCCTCAATTGGGCATTACAAATATTGTTTGGTTTAAAAATGCCGAGGGTCATCCACACACCGGCGGCGGGTTATCATTAAGACCTATTGATATGATTAAATTAGGTCAATTATATTTGAATAAAGGTGTTTGGAAAGGAACACGTATAATTCCTGAAACCTGGATTAACAAATCCTTTGAAAAACATGTTGATCTTACTGCCGATCATAATTATGGCGGACACCCGTATATTAGGGGTTATGGATACAATTGGTGGATTTTTAAATCGGGTGGAAAAAGTAAAACCAACCAGTATGTTTATGGTGCAATGGGTGCTTTAGGGCAATATATATTTGTGATTCCGGAATATAATATGGTTGTTGCAGTTACATCAGGTGCAACAACAGATGAAAATTTTCAAAATCCACAAAGATTTTTATACGATTATATTTTAGATGCAGTACAATAACTTTCAGAATCATGTTTTAAGGGAGTAACGATGAATTTTATAAAAAATATAACCGTTATACTTTTAGGAATTGTTGTGTCTATTTCCTGTAAAGAAGACGAAGTAACAAAACCAACACCAACAATTCCAATTGTGACAACTATTGCCGTATCTTCTATAACCCAAACAACCGCCGCTTCAGGAGGGAATGTTACATCCGATGGAGGGGCTGAAATAATTGATAAAGGAATATGTTGGAGTATGAATACAAATCCCACTATTATGGATAATAAAACAACTAATGGATTAGGTACAGGAAGTTTTACAAGCACCTTAACAGGTCTTACGGCAGCCACAACATATTATGTGCGTGCTTATGCCACCAATAGTGCGGGTACCGGATATGGGAGCTCGGTTTCATTTTTAACAATTGCCTCTTTAGAAAATACGGTTACTGACATTGATGGTAATGTTTACAAAACAATAATTATAGGCACTCAAGTATGGATGGCTGAAAATCTTAGAACAACCAAATACAACGATGGTCAACCGATACCAAATGTAATTAGCGGCAGTTCTTGGGGTACTATTAAAACTCCTGCTTATTGTTGGGGAAATTTTAATACTGCCCATAGAAATCTTTTTGGTATATGGTACAATTGGTATGCCGTTAACACTAATAAACTTGCCCCCGAAGGATGGCATATTCCAACTGCTGCCGAATGGAAAACACTTCAAGCTTATTTAGGAGGAGAAGCTGTTGCCGGCGGAAAAATGAAAGTAACTGGAACTAATTTTTGGGGTTCACCAAATACCGGAGCTACAAATTCAAGCGGTTTTTCAGCTTATCCGGTTGGATACCGAAATTATGACGGTTATGAATCTAACGATCCTTATTGGCACGCTTCATTTTGGGCTGTGGATGAATTTAATGCAGAAAAAGCAACAGGAACCCGTCTTGTTAATGACAGACAGGACTTTCTTGTTTTTGATTTTGGGGTTTCTAAAAATTATGGCTACTCGATACGCTGCATAAAAAATGAATAAAAATAGATTATATTAAATCCTGCCAATTAATAAAAAAGATTGAACTCAATCCTGACAATTATTTTAAACAAACTATTCCTGTTCATCAACATTTTTTATAATGTATTTCTATTATTGTGGTCAAACTGATTACACTTGACTATTGTGTGAATTTATCCTTTATTGTTGTGAATAATTTTCTCCTAATTTAAGAGAACCGGAGAATATAGTTTAATTGTTGAAGTTTATTACGAATTATAATTATAAATTTGTAAGGCGGGGTTTAATGACAATAGTAATTTTAGGATTTTTAGAATTATTAAAAAAAATTCAATCCCTAATTTTCAATTATATTAATTAAAGGGCATAAGATGAAAAAACAAGTTTTTATCAGTGTATTAATTGTTGTTTTTTTTAATTTTATAATTGGCTGTTCTGAAATTAGAATGGTAAAAATTTCTCCCCAAGAATTTTCATATGGTTATGATAACATTGAAAGTCTGGTACTCTTAGATTCAAGTGTTGTAAAATTTAATAAAGACGGCGGCCAATATCCATCCGAAAAATCTAAAATTACCGGACTTTTATTAGACAGCACTTTTGTTTCGGTTGATCCCGCTAATGTTCAATCGTTAAATGTTTCTAAATTTGATATTTATAATGCTGCGGGTAATGATTTGATGGCTATTGGTGGAGTTTTAGTGGTTTCCATATTAATTATTTGGGCAGCACTCTTAATTGGCGGTGGTCTTCACCTTTCATCCGGACCAATGTTTTAAGCAAGGGAATAACAATAATGAAGGCATTTGAAAACCTCTTATTTTGTATTTTTCGTTTTTGTTATATTTGTCTTAAATTATTCCAATAATTTCGGTCAAGCTTAATCTTAACGTATTACTTATAGTTGTTAAAACCCCCATAATATATTATACAAAAATTGGTTAAAAAAATTCTATACATCTTTCGCTTCCGCCTAACGGGACTGATATATGTAAATTTAAAATATTCTGTTTATACATGCACCAAACATATATCTTATTATCCCAGTTTTTAATTACAAAAGATTTATTTGGGTTCAATATTTTTTTATTTAAGATTATTGATTCCTTATTTTGCTAACATAAAAATGTCCCAAATTAATACACTGTATTTAAATGAAACAGCTTGTTATTAATTTAAACAACACATATTGAATAAAAAATTAAGATGATCAGGTATTATTTATAAGATTTTTTGATAATTTTGCATTATTTTTGTGAGTAATTATAATCTATTTTTTGGCACAATTATTTCTACACTTAACCGTTAACTATAAAACAAACACAGATAGAGGATATGTTGAATTACTTTAAACACTTAATTTCTATTATATTTCTTTTGCTTTATGCAAATCAGGTCTCTGCTCAAAATCCTAATACTTTATTAAACAAATGGAATGGAGTTGTATCTAACGACATAACAAACATAGGAGAAATTGAAGGCAGATTATTTATTGGACACAACTATAACATTTCAAATTCACATCAATTTGGATTTAAACTTACATCTAATCCTGTTTCGGATATAGTTTTTGCCGTCGGCGGAGCTGTTACTACAAACGGACAGGCTAATATTAAAGTATTTTACGGAAGTGCTGCTATTGCAGGTACCGTTGCTCAGACAAATTGGTTCCAGATGATGAATGGCGGAACCTTACAAATGAACAGTACATGGCCGGCCTTAAATTCACCTGTTCAAGTTTTAACCGATGCTTCCAATTACTGGAAAACTTTAACCCCAAACGGAACAATACAAACTCCCGGTTCACAACCTGCACCGTTAAAGTTTATTTGTCCCGCTAATCAAGAGACTGCTGTATTCACAATCTCAGACGTTCAAAGTTTGGAAAATTCAAAAGTTCAACAAATTGAAGTTACTCCAACTTCTGCAACAAAAACAATTATAATTAATATCGCTTCGGTTGATGGAACGGTAAATTGGAACTATGGCAACATGGTTGGTAATTTTGATAATATCTACTGGCGCAGCAGAATTATTTGGAATATTTACACAACCGCAAATAATGGTCAGTTAGGTTCGGTAAATTGTATGCCCAATATGAAAGGTGCATTAATAGCTCCCGGTGCTACTGTTACAGGAAATTCAAATTTTGACGGTCCTGTTTTTTGCAAAAATTTAGCTATTACAAGTGAAATTCATTTTACCGGATGGAATGGCGAAGCTCCTGTTCCTGTTGTTCCTCCAACATGTACACAGTCTTGGTCCGGCAGTTTAGGAGCCGATTCAAGTGTATGCGAATTTGACGCTAAAACTTTTAAAGCCGTTGGCACAATAACTAAACAACCGACAAATGCTCCCGCTTATTTACAATTATATTGGAAAGTAATTGCCCCGTCACATCAGGATACAAGCACAACATATATAAACAAATGGATTTATTCCGATACTTCTGTTGTTGTTTCCGGAAATTGGCCAGGAGTTTTAGCAACCGATACACTTGTTCATCTTCGTGTTGGTATGCGTTTATTTAATTGTGATATGGAAAAAATTGGAAATGACGTTGTAAAAAATTATATTTGGAGAAGTACAGTATGTCCTCCTCCCGCTCCACAGGAGGCTGATATTAAAGTAATTAAAACCGTTTCAAACAATAATGTTCAAAACGGCAGTCAATTAACATTTACAATTACAGCAACTAATCTTGGCCCAAAAGCCGCTACTAATATTTCCATCCTTGACCAATTGGCAGCAGGATTAACATATAGCAGTCATTCAACATCAACCGGTACATTTACACCTGCAACCGGTGTATGGGTTATTCCGGCTTTAGCAAACGGTGCTTCAGCAACCCTTAATATTACTGTAAACACAGCAATTACAGCTTCACAAAACGGTTCATTAAGTTTAGGTGACGCTTCGGCATATAATCTTTTTGTTTTCGATAATTTCAGCGCGCCAAGTTCGGATGTTGAAGGCAGAATGGCTGTTGGCAAAAACGCTTTTATGAGTAATTATAGTGTTGGATATAATTTACCTGTTGATAATTTTGGAACAAGTGATGTTCTTGTTGTCGGCGGTAATTTAACTTTCTTGTCAGGTTCAGTATATAACGGAAATATTGTTTATAATGGCTCTACCAATTTACCTGTTAATCAGGTTTCAATTGTAGGCGGCTCACTAATTCAGGATTCGGTAATTAATTTTGAAAGTACATCAGCTTATTTGCAGACTCTTTCACATCAATTAGCCCAAATGCCTGAAAACGGAACCATTACTTACGAATACGGTGGTATTTTTATGAGTGGTACAAATCCGGCAGCAAACGTTTTCCATGTTGACGGTTCAAAACTTACCACAGCTAACGATATACAAATAACTGTTCCTAATGGTGCTGTTGCTTTGGTTTCAGTATCCGGTGACAGTTTGGAGTGGCAGGGCGGATTTAAAATATTCGGTACACCACGAACAAACGTTTTATTTACTTTTGAAAACGCTAAAAAATTAAATATCCATAATATTGATATAACAGCTGCCGTATTAGCTCCGCTTGCTGATGTTACATTCCCATCAGGCGTTGTTAACGGCCAGTTTATTTGTAAAAGTATGACCGGAAGCGGCCAGTTTAATTATTGTCCGTTTTTAGGAAACATTCCTGTTGATTCGAATCTTGTAAACACAGCTGTTGTTATTTCCTCTTCACCTCTTGATCCGACTGCTTCAAATAACAGTTCAACCGTAGGTTTTAAAGTATCGTTTGATGTTTCTAATTCTTCAGGTTCGGGCAGTAATGTTGAATGGACAGTTCTGCCGGGTGCAAGTTCTTCGGTTATGATGACAGATTTTGTAACTGATTTAAATAATACAATGTACATTGCTCAGCAGGGCGGTTCGTTATTAAAATCAACCGATTCCGGTGCAAGCTGGGTAAAGGTTCAATCAAATTTACAAGTATCTTATATTTGGAATTTAGCTGTTGGAAATGACAATAAACTTTACGCTGCTACCGAACAAGGTTTGTTTGTATCAACCAACCAAGGTACCGAATGGTCGGTTACCGGATTAACAGGCCACGATACTCGTGACGTTGTTATAACATCAAACGGTAAAATTTACGCCGGTACTTGGGATGCAGGTATTTTATGCTCATCAAACAACGGTTCATCATGGACAACTATTAATGACGGCCTATTTTCAACTGCAATTCACGCTCTTGCTGTTATTGCCGATACTATTTATTGCGGTACTTTTGGAAGTGGTGTTTATAGTTTGCTCCCCACCTCATCAACATGGCAGCATAAAATTGTTGGTTACGATTACATTTGGACTTTAGCCGTATCTTCAAACAATACTTTAATAGCCGGTACATACGGTGCAGGGATGTTTAGAAGCACAGATTATGGAAATACATGGGAAGCTTCTTACGATGGCTTAAACTCACGTTATATCTATCACATTCACGTTGGAGATGATGGTATAGTTTACGCAAGCGGCTGGTCTGCAGGTGTATTTGCTTCTACTGATAATGGCCAAAGCTGGATTTCAGGCGGTTTGGAAGGACTTGGCATTAACTTGGTTTATTCCAACAGCACATCTACAAAAGGAATAGAAAGCAGAATTTATGCTGCTTCGGCAAACGGTACAATTTATTATACAGACGTACCTTTTACAAGTGTTGAATCTGAAGCCATTGTTTATAATTATGATTTACAACAAAATTATCCAAATCCGTTTAATCCAAGCACTACAATTTCGTATCAAATTCCTACTGACGGAATTGTAACACTAAAGATATACGACATACTTGGAAGAGAAATAACAACTTTGTTAAACGAATATAAAACAAAGGGTAAATATAATATTCAATTTAATGCAAAAAATCTTGCAAGCGGAATGTATATATACCAATTAAAATCCGGTAATTATACTAACGCTAAAAAATTAATGTTAATAAAATAGTATCAATTGATATTAACTAATTTTTAAGCCCGACAAGTTTTTTCTTGTCGGGCTTTTTTATTTTTTGTACACAAACAGGTTACAGACATACCACTCTTCCAGAGCGGGTTTGATACCGGACAGTTTTAGATAATCAGGTTGCGGTAAAAAAGCACAGGTATTAAAATCATGGTAATCCTTTAATCAGGTAGATCCTGGTTCAGACAATGGGTTAATCTGTGTTCTTTAATTTTTCCTTTTGAACACTGATGACGCTGATATAGCAGATAACCGCTGATTTTGATTTTTCTAATTCTGCTTCTCTGATTTGTTTTTCAAATCACAACAATCACTAAAATCATAATTCAAGACAATTATAAAAATCATGGTTCAGACAAAGTTTAATCTGTGTTAATCCGCCCAATCTGCGCAAATCTGTGTTCTATTCTTTATTTTTAGACACTACCAAATTTGATATTACCTTCCTCAAAATCATTTTAATCATACGAATCACAGTTCAAGACAATTATCAAAATCATGGTAATCCTTTAATCAGGTAAATCATGGTTCAGACAAAGTTTAATCTGTGTTAATCCGCCCAATCTGCGCAAATCTGTGTTCTATTCTTTATTTTTAGACACTACCAAATTTGATATTACCTTCCTCAAAATCATTTTAATCATACGAATCACAGTTCAAGACAATTATAAAAATCATGGTAATCATTTAATCAAGTAAATCATGGTTCAGACAGTGTTTAATCTGTGTTAATCCGCCCAATCTGCGCAAATCTGTGTTCTATTCTTTATTTTTAGACACTACCAAATTTGATATTACCTTCCTCAAAATCATTTTAATCATACGAATCACAGTTCAAGACAATTATCAAAATCATGGCAATCCTTTAATCAAGTAAATCCTGGTTCAGACAAAGTTTTGGGTAAAAATCAAAAAAAAGTAAAAAATATTTGCTTTTTTGGTTTTCACCCTTTATATTTCGATAAACATTTATCGATAAATAGTTATCGATATAAATTTATCGGATTAAAATTATTAAAATTTTGTTTTGTAGAGGATTAGAAATGGAAACAAATTACACTGACGAAGGAACATTGGAAAACGAAAAGAATTCATTTGATGATCAATTAAAAGGTTTAAGACTTCCAACAATCCGAAGATTTCCTAAATATTTGCGGGTTTTATGGGAATTAACTTCATTAGGACGCGATGTTGTCTCTTCCGAAAAAATTGCCGAAAAATTAAACATTGATCCTATTAAGGTGCGCAAAGATCTTTCTTTTACCGGAATTATAGGCAAACCCAAAATCGGTTATTCAATTCCGTTATTAATTAAAGGTATTGAACGTTTAATAAAACCAAACGACCAAACTAATGTAATTATTATTGGTGCGGGCAGTTTAGGTTCGGCATTATTAGGATACAGCGGATTTGAAAAACACGGCTTTAATGTTTTAGCGGCATTTGATTCCGATCCGGATAAAATAGGCACCACAATTCATAACAAGCCGGTATTTGATATTAATCAACTAACCGAATTAACAAAAATATATAACAACGACATTGGTGTTTTATGCGTTCCCGAAAATGTTGCCCAGCAAATGGCAACAATGCTTGTTAATGCAGGAATAAGGGCTATTTGGAATTTTACATATGCCGAGTTAAAAGTACCCGATTATGTTTCGGTTTTACATGAAGATCTTGCATCAAGTCTTGTTATGCTTTCAGTAAACATGAAAAGAAATTCGAATAAAAAGTAATAAGGAAATAATAATGAAAAGCGAAAAAACCGCGGTAAAACACCGGTTAAAAATATGTATGGGAAGTTCTTGTTTTGCCAGAGGCAATCAAAACAATCTTAAAGTACTGGAATCATTGATTTTGCAGCACGAATTTGATTGGGAAATTGAACTAACCGGAAGCCGATGTGAAAACAAATGCAGCTGCGGCCCTAATATTGAAATAAACGGAAAGATGTATAACGGTATTGATACCGGAAGTTTAATTGACCTGTTGAACAGCGTTTTAGTTCCGGGAGAATTAAAGATTATAAATGAATATAATAACGAGATTTAAGATGGACCAAAGTTATCCAATATATACGGCACTAGTAGAATGTCAGGATTGTTATAAATGTTTACGCGAGTGCCCTGTAAAAGCAATAAAAGTAAACGACGGACACGCAAGTATCATTCCCGAGTTGTGTACAGCCTGCGGACATTGTGTTGTTGTATGTCCAGTTAAAGCTAAAAAAGTTCGCGATGATGTTGCGCGCGCCGAACTGCTTCTTAAACAAAACAAAAAAATATATGCTTCATTAGCTCCTTCCTGGATTACCGATTTTCCGGGAGTAAAAAAATCGCAAATGATAAATGCCATTAAACAATTGGGATTTACAGATGTAAGCGAAACTGCTCTTGGCGCACAGGAAGTAACTGCAGGATTAATGGAGTTGTTTAACAATTCCGTTCCCGGAATTTATATATCTTCGGCATGTCCGGCTGTAGTGGAATTTATTTCAAAACATGCATCGGAATTTAAAGGAAACATTATTTCTCTTCTTTCTCCTTTAATGGCGCATACTTTGTTGCTTGGCAAACATTACGGCAAAGATGTTAATGTTGTTTTTTTTGGTCCTTGTATAGCAAAAAAGCTCGAATCGGACAGAAATTCGGAAAAATTGAATCTTGCTCTTACATTTCAAGATCTAAAAACACTATTTGATAAAAGGAACATAAATCCCGCCGCCATAACTGATTTGCACTCTTCTTTTGTACCAAACAATGCGGAAGAAGGAAGTCTTTATCCAATTGTAGGCGGAATGATACAAACTATGGGGATTGATGAAGCCTCGACAAACATCGAAACTCTTTCAATGAGCGGCTTGGCTCACCTAAAATATTATCTGGAAGGATTTGACAGAAATCAGATTGACAGAATAATATTTATTGAAGCTCTTGCCTGCGAAGGCGGTTGTATTAACGGCCCATGCCGTTTTACTAAAGCAAGTGGATTAAATGACAGATTTAAAATAAAAGATACATATAAAAACCAAATTTTAATACCGCGACATACAACTGTCCAGGTAAAAGACAAAATGCCGGTTCCAAAAACAAAAAATTATGTAATTCATCCTGAAGATAAAATTAAAAAAGCTTTATCCAAATTAGGCAAATTTAATTTAGTTGATGAACTGAATTGCGGAGGATGCGGATATGATACATGCCGTTCATTTGCCGAAGCATTATTAAGCGGGAAAGCTGAAACTGCAATGTGTGTTTCATTAATGCGTAAAAAAGCACTTAACAAAGCTAACGCAATGTTAAGATGTATACCTGCTGCTGTTGTTATTGTTGATTCTTCAATGCAAATAATTGAATGCAACAAACGTTTTGCGGAGATGTTCGGCGAAGAAACACTTGCTTTGTATGAAGTTTTACCTTCTCTTAAGGGAGCTTACATTGATAGAATTATCCCGTTTGAGAACTTATTCAGAATTGCTATGAGAACCGGTGAAGATCTGTTCCGCGAAAATTTACGAGCCGGCGATAAATTACTTCATCTAACACTTTTTACAATAGAATCTAAACAAGTAATTGGCGGAATTATTCAAGATGCAACCGAAATTGAAATGAAACGAGAAGAAATTGCTAAAAAAGCTAACGATATCCTGCGTAAAAACCTAAATACGGTTCAAGGTGTTGCAAAACTGCTTGGCGAACATATGGCCGATACTGAAATTCTTTTAAGATCAATTGCAAAAGGGTTTTCCACTCCCGAAAATAATACTCAGATAGTGAAGGTAAAGAAGGATAATTAAAATGAACGAAAATCAATTATTTGTTGAAGTAGATTACGCACAGGAAAAAAAGTTTGGTGAAGAAATTTGCGGCGATTCGTTTGCGGTAAAGCAGATACCTGAAGAAGGAAGACGAATAGTTGTACTTTCAGACGGACTTGGCAGCGGAATTAAAGCAAATATACTTTCGTGTATGACAGCAGAAATGGCAGTACGTTTTATTGCCAGTGATATGGATTTGATTGAATCCGTAAAAGTAATTATGGATGTTTTACCTGTATGCGAAGTTAGAAAAATCAGTTATTCAACTTTAACTGTTATTGATACACTTATTTCAGGAAAAACAAGAATAATTGAGATGGATAATCCTCCTCACATTCATTTAAGAGGAAGCAAACTGGTAACAGATGACGAATGTAAGGAATTTACTGCTCCGGGCTGGAAAAATAGAATAATTAGAGTATCCACAACAACCGTAGAACCCGAAGACCGAATTATTATTTTTTCAGACGGGATAACTCAAGCAGGCCTTGGAAGTAAAAAATTCCATCTTGGGTGGCGATTTAACGGCTGCCTTGATTATGCATCTTCATTAATTGAAAAAGCGCGTAATATTTCTGCCCGTAAATTAGCTTCTAATATTATTAACGAAGCTTTGGTTCATGAAGAAGATTTAGTTCCGCATGATGATATGACATGTGCCGTAATGTATTTCCGTTCGCCCCGTAGAACAATGGTAATATCGGGACCCCCTTTTCATCCGGAACAAGACCGTAATTATGCCAAACAATTGGAAGCTTTCCCCGGCAAAAAAGTAATTTGCGGCGGAACAACTGCAAATATTATTTCAAGGGAGTTAAGAAGGGAAATACAAACATCTTTAAAAAGATACAGCGATTTACCTCCCTCATCTACAATGGATGGTATTGACCTTGTAACGGAAGGAATATTAACTTTAAGTAAAACATACCAGCTGCTGAAGGACCATGATTTTGTTCACGATCCCTCGGCAGCTTCAGCATTAGCCGAGTTACTTAGAGAAAGTGACATAATTGATTTTTATGTTGGAACAAGAATAAATGAAGCACATCAAGATCCGACTCTTCCCCGTGAACTGGAAATAAGAAGAAACATTGTAAAAAAAATTGTACGTGTGTTGGAAGAAAAATATTTGAAAGAAATTCATCTAAATTATATTTAAGAATTTGTGATAAAAGATATGGAAAAGATAAAAATAAAAATTTGTATGGGAACAACATGTTTTATTATGTGTAATTCCGAATTGCAGGAAATTGAACAGGAAATAAATACTAACCTATTACCTTATATTGAAATTATGGGATCTTCTTGTTTGGGAGTTTGTAAAGATGCCAAATTTCACCGTATTCCCTGTGCAACTATTGATGGTAAATTAATAGAAAATGTTAATAAAAATGAATTGCTTTACAGAATTGAAGAAGCGGTAAAAGAAAATTTTTCGGTGGTAATTGACCATGGAAAGTAATCTAGTAAAAATCCGCAGAGAAATTTATGTTAGGATTGCAAAAGCATTTTTTGAAAACAACCTTAACCAAAAAATAGATAGAATCCCCCTTGAGATGCGTCCAAAAAACGGGAAAGAGTTATCAAGATGCTGTATTTACAAAGACAGAGTAATGATTAAATACCGAATAATGGCTGCCTTTGGTTTGGCAGTTGAAGATGAAATTGACGAATTAACTCCTCTTTCCGATTACGCCGCATTAGCTTTAACTAATCATTTAAAGGACTCTCATTTAACAATACTGACGGATTTATGCAGCGCCTGTGTAAAAGCGCATTATTATGTAACCGATGTTTGCCGCGGATGTGTAGCACGCCCCTGCACAACAACCTGTAATAAGGGAGCAATAACTATTGTTGATGGTAAAGCAATAATTGATGACAAATTGTGTGTTGGCTGCGGCAAATGTATGACCGTATGCCCATATCAGTCTATTCTTCGTGTACCAATTCCATGCGAAGATGTCTGTCCTACGGGAGCAATTAGTAAAAACGAATTTGGCAAAGAAACAATTGATGAAGAAAATTGTATTTTATGCGGAAAATGTTTACAAGCCTGTCCGTTTGGAGCAGTTGCCGAACGTTCGCAAATAATAAAAGTTTTACAAGCTCTATCAACAGAAAAATCTGTTACCGCTCTTATTGCTCCTTCAATTGTCGGCCAGTTTCCCGGATCAATGGAGCAGTTGCATAGTGCATTGTTAAAACTGGGATTTGATTCTGTTTTAGAAGTGGCTTTAGGAGCCGAACAAACCGCAAAAGAAGAAACAAATGAATTTGCCAAAAGAATGGAGGCTGGGGAACAATTTATAACAAGTTCGTGCTGCCCTGCTTATGTATATGCAGTAAAAAAACATATTACAAAATTACAGCCGTATGTTTCTAAAACTCCGTCACCAATGATATTTGCGGGTAATATTGCAAAAGCCAATAATCCTAATACCAAAACTGTATTTATTGGCCCATGTTTAGCAAAACGGAAAGAAGCATTTAACTCGGGTTGTATTGATTATACTTTAACATTTGAAGAATTGGGATCTTTATTTATTGCAAAAAATATTGAAATTGCCGAATGTTTGCCTGTTGATTGGCCTGAACACGCGGCAAAAGAAGCCCGTTTATTTGCTTTTTCAGGCGGGGTAGCCGGAGCGGTAGGACATTGTATAAGTTCGGATAAGGGGTTTTCCCCATGCTTAATAAATGGTTATACTAAACGGGAATTAAAACAACTTCCGGGCCGGTTATTAAATCAAAACCCTGGAAATTTTATTGAAGTAATGACTTGCGAAGGAGGTTGTGTTGCCGGCCCCGGTACAATTGCAAAACCAAATATAGCAAAACGTAATGTTGAAAATTTTGCAAATAAAGCAGAGTCAATATTAAATAATATTTTAAGTGAATCTTAATAAGATTGAAAAAAATAAAAATAATTTTCATAAAATAAATAAATGGCATTATAAAGCCTAGAAGGAAATAGTTATGAACGAGAATAACACAGTAAAAAGCCCTGAAGAACTTGAACGTTTAATAGAACGAGTTGCAAAAGCACAGGAACAATATTCAACATTTTCGCAGGCGGCTGTTGACAGCATCTTTAGAAAAGCTGCGCTTGCCGCAAGTGCAATGCGTATTCAATTGGCTAAAGCGGCGCGCCAAGAAACAGGAATGGGTATTGTTGAAGACAAGGTAATTAAAAATCATTTTGCTTCGGAATACATATATAACAGATACAAAGATGAAAAAACATGCGGTGTTATAGAAACCGATGTAACATACGGAGTTAAAAAAATAGCAGAACCAATTGGAATAATTGCCGGTATCATTCCAACTACAAATCCTACTTCCACCGCTATTTTTAAAGCATTACTTGCGCTTAAAACAAGAAACGCAATAATATTTTCACCCCACCCGCGAGCAAAAAACTGCACAATACTTGCTGCCGAAATTGTATTAAAAGCAGCTGTTGAAGCCGGAGCCCCGGAAGATATTATTGGCTGGATTGATGAACCCACAATTGACTTAAGCAACCGTTTAATGAAACACCCTAAAATTAGTCTTATTTTAGCTACGGGCGGACCCGGAATGGTAAAAGCTGCTTATTCCAGCGGTAAACCTGCTTTGGGTGTAGGTGCCGGTAATACACCTGCCATTATTGATGAAACTGCACATTTTAAAATGGCTGTCTCCAGTATTCTTATTTCAAAAACATTTGATAACGGTGTTATATGCGCAAGTGAACAATCGGTTATTGTTGTCGATTCGGTATATCAAACCGTATATGATGAATTTATTAAACGTGGTGCTTATATATTAAATGAAAAAGAGAAAGAAAAAGTAGGCAAAACTATTATTAAGGACGGAAAATTAAATGCCGATATAGTTGGTCAAAGTGCCGAAGCAATTGCCGAGATGGCCTCTGTTAAGGTTCCACACAATACTAAAGCTCTTATTGCGGAATGTAAAGTTGTTGGAAAAGAAGAACCGTTTTCGTTTGAAAAACTTTCCCCTACTTTAGCTCTTTACCGCGCAAAAGATTTTAAAGATGCCGTAAATATTGCCGATAAACTTGTACGGTTTGGCGGATTAGGCCATACATCTGTGTTATATACTGATGCAAGAAACAAAGACAGAATTGATTATGTTGGAACACGTTTGAAAACAGGACGTGTATTAATAAATACACCAGCATCACACGGTGCTATTGGTGATATATATAATTTTAAACTCGAGCCCAGTTTAACACTCGGCTGCGGTTCATGGGGAGGTAATTCCGTGAGTGAAAATGTTGGTATTAAACATCTTATAAATATAAAAACTATTGCCGAACGTCGTGAAAACATGTTGTGGTTCCGAGTTCCGCCTAAAATTTATTTTAAATACGGTTGTCTTCCTATAGCACTTCAGGAATTATCCGGTAAAAAAAGAGCATTTATTGTTACAGATAAATCCTTATTTGACCTTGGATATTCCGATAGAATAACAAGAGTTTTGGAAGAATTAAAAATTGAATGTGAAGTATTTTCGGAAGTTGCCCCTGACCCAACTTTAAGCACAGTAACAAAAGGACTTGAAAGAATTAGAAATTTCCGTCCTGATGTATTAATAGCAATGGGCGGCGGTTCACCTATTGACGCCACAAAAATAATGTGGGCTATGTACGAAAACCCCGAAATAACTTTTGATGGACTATCACAGCGTTTTATGGATATACGCAAACGTATATATAATGTACCTGAGAAGAATAAAAAATCAATGATGATTGCTATTCCTACCACCAGCGGAACAGGAAGTGAAGTTACTCCGTTTGCGGTTGTTACTGATGACGCAACAGGAATTAAATATCCCGTTACCGATTACGAATTAACTCCCGATATGGCAATAGTTGATCCAGAATTGGCTTTAAGTATGCCTAAAAGTTTAACCGCTTATTCAGGAATTGACGCCGTTGTGCATGCAATTGAAGCTTACGTTTCGGTTTTTGCTAATGAATATACCAATGGCCAGGCACTTGAAGCAATTAGATTGCTCTTTAAATATTTACCCGATTCCTATAAAAAAGGCGCAAACGATTTAAAAGCCAAAGAAAAAGTACATTATGCCGCAACATTGGCAGGAATGGCTTTTGCTAATGCGTTTTTAGGTGTCTGCCACTCAATGGCTCATAAACTTGGCGCGGCATTTCATATTCCTCATGGATTGTCAAACGCATTATTAATAAGCCAGGTGGTTAGATATAACGCAACTGACGTTCCGCCAAAACAGGCAGCTTTTGCTCAATACAAATATCCTTCTATCGTTGAACGTTTTGGCAAAATTGCCGATTATTTAGGATTAAAAGGCGAAACACCGGAAGAAAAAATTGATGCTTTAATTGCTAAAATTGAAGAATTGAAAAAAGTTCTGGATATACCTCTTTCGATAAAAGATGCCGGAGTTAATGAAGCTGAGTTTTTGGCAAAAATACCCGAACTTTCCGAATTAGCTTTTGACGATCAGTGTACAGGCGGAAATCCAAGATTCCCTCTTATTTCCGAAATACAGGTACTTTACCTTAAAGCCTGGAACGGCGATACCAAATAAATTAATTTATTCTTAAGGAAAAGACTCCATAAACAGGGGTCTTTTCTTTATATTTTACTTTTAGAGTAATGCAACAATTAAAAAGTAAATATTTCTTTATGCCATCTATTCAGTTCACCATTATACTTAATCCCGAATATTACAATAGATATTATTATACTTTTTAATCTCTTTATTAATATAAGGTTATGAATATTGAATTGCGTTGATAATATATTTGTAAATGAATTATTTTGGTTAATATAATTTAATAATGATATTTTTTAATCAGGCCTAAAGGCCATATGGAGCGGTTATTTGTCCCCACGCCCTAAAGGACGTGGTTATTTAAAATCCATATAACTTATTATATATAATCCAATTATATTATTAATTGTCCCCGTTTAAGTAACCCCGGCTTTTAAGCCGGGGACTATAAAACGAAGGGATTCGGGCTTCAGCCCTGATTCTTTTCCTCACTTATCGGCTTCGGCAATTTAAAATATGAATCCATCTACATTCTATTGCAAAATCCGGGTTTATATTTTTTCAAATATTAACATATTGTATAAATTTATTCTTTTTCTCCGACATTTTCTCCGACATTTTCTCCGACATTTTCTCCGACATAAAATAATTGAACATTGGCAATCTTAATTTTCTCTTTTACAATTTTAAAAAAACTTCTTGACAATTGTTGCAAACTTGTTTAAATTGCAAAGCAGTTTATAATGCAAACTTAAAATGGAGAAAATAATGGAAGAAGAAAAAGTTCAGGAAGATATTCTTTTTATAAGAAAAATTATTGAAGATAACCGCCGTAAATTGGTAGATAACGGACTAAGTTACATAATAAACGGGGCTGTATTGACAATTGGTATACCGGTAACTGTAACGATGGGATACACTGGAATGGAAACATACATTCCTTACGTATGGTTAGTTTTAGTTGCCGTAATGATTACGCTTAATATAATAATTTCCAAAAAAGTGCAAAAAGGACGAACAGTTAAAACATTCGGTTCCGATGTTTTTAACTCACTGTGGTTTGCCTGTGGAATATCTATTATTATCCTATTTGTATTAGCAATGTTTTCTTCAGTAGTTACTATGTCTGCTTTTATTACAGGCTGCGCGGGTATTTTGGCCATAGGTTATTTTTTAACAGGTGTAATTAACGACCTTAAGTTTATGAAGGTGCTTGCAGTATTATGGTGGATAACTGCTATTATAACAGGCTCATGGAGTTTATTTGCAAAAGTTAATTATATGCCCCTCTTTTTTTCGGCAATGGTTTTAATATTACAATTTATTCCTGCTGTAATTATTTATAAAAAATGGAAAAAGGCTTACAATGAGCACTCAATTTGACCATAACAATATAGATATTATTCTGCACTCGCGTTTGCGGCTTGCAATACTGGCTATACTTTCTACGGTTGATGAGATGGATTTTACCACTCTTTGTAAAGAGGTAAACACAACCAATGGTAATTTAAGCTCGCATCTAAAAAAACTGGAGGAGGCCGATTACATAATTATTGAAAAACGGTTTGTAAACAATAAACCGTTAACAGCCTGTAAAGTTACAAAACAAGGTTTGGATGCCTTTCAAGCATATCTTGATATGGTTGAACAATTTGCTAAACAAAAACGTCAATAAATATTTTTTTTTAGAGGAAACCATGAAACTTAATCGAATATTATATTTATTCCTGTTGATGTGCGGCAGTTTTATTACCGCTCAAACCGAAACGGATAATTTTGATATATTAAACAGCACATTCCAATTAGGAGGGGTAAAAAGCGGCAGCAATCAGTTTTTTATATGCCAAACGGAAGTAAAAACTTTTAATCCCGATGGGGTTTTAGCTGCCAAAGATAAATACATTTTATTCCTAAAATATATTACGGACGGTAAAACAAATAAGCCGTATTACGAATGTTCAAGGTTTTTAGTATTAACTAATGATACAATAATTAAAACAGTTCCATCGCTTGCCGGATGGACATATACACCCCATTTGGGCGAAGTGGATGAAAACAATTATGTGTTCGGAATTGACCACAAAATATTTGATAATTTAATTGATAACAGCAATATGCCTTTTGCTCCCGAATACTCATATTTAATCTATAATACGTTTATCGATTTTCATTCGTTTTGTGATGTTTTTGCGGCAGAAACACCCGGATTAACAGGAATTCAGAACTTGCACAAAATTGGAGATAAAATAATCCATTACGCATCAAATACAAAACCACCGGTAAATTTGGGAAATAATGTTAAAGAAGGATCCTATTTTGAAAATGGGGAAATAACTTTGGAGTTGATGGGATTAAGCAAAACAAACGGAAAAACCGCTGTTATTGTCCATTACGATTCAGGTGAAAGTTCCTTTAATATGATTATTGAACCAATGCCCAATATGATTATAAAAACAGTTGGCCGCTCTCACTATTTTGGTGATATTTATTTGGATCCCAATACTAAATGGGTACAAAAAGTATTTATGGCCGAAGTTGTAATTTCACAAACAAAACTCCCCTTCCCGCCAAATCAAATAAGCTCTACCATTGAACGGCAATGTAATATATTAAATGTATCTAAAACTGAATTTGAAAGGCAATTAAAGATTAATTAGGAAATATAATAACCATTAAAATTAATTGTTCAGCTTTACTAAATATTGCCTCACAGAAAACAGCCGGTAAAATGTTCATCAATACTTAAATATCACTTTCTAATGTAACAAAAAAGGGCACCTTTTGTAAGTACCCCTTTTATCCAACTAATAATTTATTATAATATTATCTCAACAAAATCATTTTTTTAGTTTCGCTTAATTTTCCGGTTTGCAGTTTATAAAAATAAACTCCGCTGCTTATTCCTTCAGCATTCCAAGTTTTTGTGTAACTACCGGCTTTTAATTCTTCATTTACTAATGTATAAATTTCTTTTCCTAACACATCATAAATCTTTATTGTAACAAATTCGTTGTTTTGCAAAGAAAATTTAATGCTTGTGCTTGGATTAAAAGGATTTGGATAGTTTTGCGATAAATTGTACGACAATGAGTTATTATTATTTTCAACTACATTTGTAATCGTTATATATTCTACATTACACTTGCCAACATAATAACTTAAAAAATCGGCTTTATTATTATAATATAAAGTAATTTTGCTGGCGGAAGTATACCAAACGCCATTTAACCAACCAAAACTTTCGCAACTGGTTGTATTATTATTAGCATCGTATTCGTAATCAACACGATAAGAGTTTCTCCAAGCACCGTTTTTATATTCTTGTTCAACATCTGTTAATATATTTCCCTGGATATCATAAGTATATGCGACATTATAATAATTTTCCCATACATTCGAGTTAAAAATCTCATCAAGAATTGTCTCTCTATTTCCCAACGAATCATAAGTATAAGTATTACGATAAGCACCAACCCAGCTATCAATTCCGTTATAACTTTCAAACAATTCCGTTAAAAGATTGCCATCAACATTATAATTATATGTTGTGCGATAATAATCTCCCCATCTATCACCTAACCAATAAAATTCAAGCTCTAATTGTATTTTCCCCAACGAATCATATTCATAAGTTCTTTTAGAAGAATAGTCCCAAGTACCATTGTTCATTATTTCGATTATCAAATTAGTAGTATTGCCGTCTGTATCAAAGGTATGGGTTTCACGTGTGCTTTTTACTCCTTCATTCCAATTCTCTCTAGTCTTAGCTATCATAACTCCTTGTTCATTATATGCATAACAATCATAATATTTATTTTCCCATACATTATTGTTATTTAGTTTTTCAAAAAGAAGAGTTGCCAAATTCCCTTGCACGTCATAGGTATAAGTAGTACGTTCGCCAATAGCCAAATATGATTGATACCATAATTCATATAATTTAGTTACCAAATCCCCATCTTCATCATACGTGTAAACATTTTGGAAGTTTCGAACCCAGGAGCCGCTACTTAGTTTCTCGCTATATTCCAGCAAAATATCACCGTTAGAATTGTATGTGTAGGTTCTTCGGGTAACAATCTCCCAGTTACCATTGTTCATTAGTTCATAATGCATTGTAGTTAATTTCCCCTGCTCATTATAACTATATACTTCTCGCATTGGACTATCGTGTAATGTAACAACAGATGGTTTAAAAACAGCACTTGTAGTTTGGGATTCATTTTTATTTAATTTTTTCTGTAAAATATACTCATTGGTTTTGTCACGGAATCTTTGTTTTGAATCAAGAGATGTTAAATATTTCCCCTCGTGAAGTTTATTTTGTAAAATAGTATTTCTTCTTTCTGTTTGTTGCCCATAAATTAAACAAGTTAAAAGATAATAAGTTAAAATAGCAATACTGTTAATTTTCATTTCACACTCCCCACAATTGTTATTAATAAAACCCTAAATTATATTCAATAAAAACAATAAAACAGATTAATGCCCATTACTTTCCAAACAATATCTATTCGTTTTCACTTTAACGAACACAATTTTTATTATTTAAAATAACTATCCCACTAATTTAAATCAAGTCAAAAATCTATTTTTATAAAAGCAGGGGATATTAATAACATCATTAAATTATTTTATTTGGTTTGGGCCAAACGTATAAACAAATCCCCGGAAGTAAAGTAGACAAACAGATTGTTATTTAGAATAATTGAATGTCACAAGATTATTTTTTTCTAAATAACCATTAATTTCTTCTTCCCAATCCTTCAGATTGTTTAGAAACATTCTTTCAAGAGCTTCTTTATTAATCCCATTCCCCAACTCATTTAATCCAATAAATGTATAAGTAATTTGGGCCATAGTTTTGTTTTCTTCTATTGAACTACATTTTACCGTAATTGTCCAATATCTGTTTGCCGTACTAACCAAATATTGGATTAAGTATTTTTCAGGATAAAATTTTGAAACTCTCCATAGATATTCAGGTTCCTCTTCATTCCCCGCTGTTTTAAAAGTAGTCCCCTCTTCAATAATTTCTTGTTCCGGGTAAATCAAAACAGGGTTCCATCCCTCCGCCCATTTTCTTTCCTCAAAAGCTCCAAATAGTGGGAAAACACTTGTTATGCTGCCATTAATAATTATTGATGCTGTTTTAGATATTTTTTCCGCTTGATAATTTTTATCACTCAATGGTTTTCCTCCTAAAGATTATAAAACAAATGTAAACTTATTTTGTAAAATTTACAAATTGACCTCTCGAAACATTTTAAATAATCCAATAGCAATTATAATCAGTGTTCGGACAAAAACCAGAGATTAACAAAATAATAACTAAATGCAAATCCGTCCAATCTTTGTAAAACCTGGTTCTATTATAAATAAAAAGTCGTTAAAATATTTAAGAACATACAACTCCGCCGGAGTTGTGGAGTGTTTGGGGTTTGTCGAGTTACAGACATACTACTCTTCCAGAGTGGGTTTGATAAAAGGAAACTTTTGGATAATTAGGTTGTTGTCAACAAGCACCAATGTTAAAATCATGGCAATCATAATAATCACATAAATCATAGTTCAGACAATGGTTAATCTGTGTTAATCTGCTCAATCTGTGTATATCTGTGTTCTATTTTTTAAGATCACTACAATCACTCAAGTCATAGTTCAAACAATGTTAAAATCATGGCAATCATAATAATCACATAATTCATAGTTCAGACAATATTTTGAACTCTGAAAACGTTAATTTGACCAATTTAAAATTGTTTTGTTTGTTTTCGATTGCTTAAAGTCAAATTAATCACAAAAATTACAAGACTGATAATATCTAAAATTACGAATTTTCACTTAGTTCTTTCTTTACTCATTACGGCCAATCATTTATACCATAAATACAATTTTTAATGTAAAAACAATTATTCATTTCTTTTTATTTTGACATATATTATTTAATTTATTAAATTAATTTGTGCAAATGTTCAACACTATAAGGAGGCAAAAAGATGAAAAAACTATTATTATTAATTTTATTCCCGTTTGTAATTTATGCTCAAGCAATGAGTGATTATGGTGGTGTTTTTGTTGAAGGGATTCCGATGCAAGTTAATAGAATGTCACACATACATACCGTTCTTCCCGACAGCAATGTTTTATTAATTGGTGGACATGGTACAGGTTTTGTATCATTAGCCAATGCCGAAGTTATTGATTGTCTTACTAATGAAAGTACACTTCTAAACATGAATTTTCCTCACGATGGTGCTGCATTGGTAAGAGCAAATAATGGTTATTATTATATTTTTGGAGGTGCCGCAAATTTAGGTGTGGCTCCCGGATATAACACGGTTGAATATTTCGATCCTTCCGATTATACTTTTAAACCTATTAATGCAACCATGCAATATGGCAGGATGTTTCATAATGGTACTTTAATGGATAACGGCTCAATTTTAATAGTTGGCGGCTGGTATGACCAAAACAGTGCAACTTATGGCGAAGTTTTTAATCCAAGAAACAATATTTTCACCACTACCCAGGCTTTAAATACTCCTCGTTCTTCACCTATTTTGGTACCCACAACTGATGGGAAGGTTACAGTTTTTGGCGGTACCGATATTTACGGAACAATAAACTATCAAAAAGTTGAAGAATTTGACCCTGAAACTAACGCATTTACAGTAGTGTCTGAAACATTGTTTCCGGATAAACCAAACTTAACTATTATGCATAATAACAAAGAGGCCGGAAGTAATATATTTTGTAACGGAAAGTATATTTATTTTGCTACAGATAATTCTACATCCGAGAGCTTTTTCTTTACATTTGACCCAATTTCAAAAGTGTTTGAAAAATTAAATTTAGATTATACTTTTACAACCAATGAACGTACTTATATTGATTGGACATTAAACTTAAGCAGAACAAAAATCTATTTGCTTGCGGCTAAATACGAAGGCAATTCCTGTGGTGCCCAATTATTCCATATTTATCCTTACCTTTCACATCCATGGGTTCAAGTTTATAATCCACCTGATTTTTACCCAATGGAAAACTCCTATTTTTTAACCGGTGCTTCATTAGACCCATTATTTTACACTTGGAATGAAAATTGGCTTTTAGTTTCGGGCGGTACAACCTCAAACGATTATAACACAAATTTTACACCTGTAAATTCGTGTATTGTAATTGCTACAATTTTTATTGACGACGTAAAAGACGAAAATGTTACTCCCGACAAATTTGAACTCAACCAAAACTACCCAAATCCATTTAATCCAAATACAACAATATCATATCAAATACCAAACAATTGTATGGTTACATTAAAGATATATGATGTTTTAGGTAAAGAAATAACAACTTTAGTTGATGGGTATAAAACTGCGGGCAAATATTCTGTAACATTTGATGGCAGTAAATTAGCAAGCGGAATGTATATTTACCAAATGAATGCTGGCAATTTTACAAATACAAAAAAACTTGTATTGATGAAATAGTATCAAATAATATTATAAGCCAAACCAACCGAGTTTTTTGATTTGTTTTGGCTTAACATAAATCTCTAATACAGAAAAGATTAGATTCATATCAATTTTATTATAACGCTCATTCCTCCCCCAAGCATAACTGGCTCTAAGAACAGAAGCTATACCCCATCAGCATCTTAATACTTATGGTTTAATATCAAAGCACGGCAAATAATTTATGCTGCTTAATACTTTATTTTTTACTTTTTTGGTATTTTACATGTATCTAATTGGCATAAAGTATAAAGCGGACAAAAACCTATAAAACTTGTTACTACAAATACAATTGCAATAATACCAAAAACTACTGCAGCAGTTCCCGTAATTACACCGGTAAGATAAAGTGCTAAAACAGTTAAAGCTATTAAAGTTCTTATTGCTTTATCAACCGAACCCATATTTTTTTTCATCATATACTCCTATTTATTCAACAAAGTTATTAATTTGTTTTATAGATAAGATACATTGAAACAAAAAAAGGTTCAAATTATAATCTATGGTAATTTTGGCAGGTAACATATTTGGGAAAAACCAAAACGATTATAAGTTATAAGGTAAAACCGGGAAATTGTGGGTTTGTTAATAGTTTGTATTATTATAACTTAACGGCTCCTATGGCCATATGATACTATTTTAATAAAATCATTTTTTTCGTTTCGCTGTAATTCCCTGCAATTATTTTGTTTAAGTAAATACCACTTGATAGATTATTGGCATTAAATTTATATTCATACGTTCCGGCATTTTTTAAACCTTCATCTAATATTGCAACTGTTTGCCCTAAAACGTTACTTATAATTATTTTCACATCCGACTGAGCAGCCAATTCATACTTAATGGTAGTTGTTGAGTTAAATGGATTTGGATAGTTTTGGAACATTAAATAACTTTTTAGATTTTCTTTTGATTCGTCCACATCTGTAAAAATAGGAATTCTTTCCCATGTGTTTAAATTATATGACGCAACCAATAACGAATTATCCACTTCATCATAAGTGGGATATACAATACTGTTTGCACTATGAAAAATTACCGGAGCTTGACTGAAATCAGCGTCATATTTAAAAACTGATGTAAGGTAATACCCGCCAACATAGTGGTTTCCATTTCCGTCTCGTATAATTCCGTCAGGTTTTTTAAAATTGGTTGTGGCTAATATTGACACTGTCGAATCAATTAAACTTACAGCATAAATTTTTGCTTTAGGAACGGGAGCGTCACCAATAATTACTATTCTGTTTTTTTCTCTTTCCAATAAAATCCCGTTAGGCTGTATTAATGTGGTATCATTGGCAAATACCCAATAAGTTCCGTCACTTATACGATATTTATAAATTAAGTGCAGCGGTGGACTGGAAATGAAAAGATGTCCGGCGGAATCGGAAGTTATACTTGATAAATGGTCATTTCCATCACCCGGAATTCTAAATTCAACAACTTTTGCCTTAGTAGTCAAATTATAACCCCTAATCATTCTATTACCTCCAACACCGTAAACCGTATCTCCAACAACTTCTATCCCGTCCTCAAAATATTCAATAGTTGGCAAAAAATAATCCTGATGTCCGGTACTATCAATTACAACAAGCCTGCTATCATTGCCGTTTGAAACTAAAAGCCTATTATGAATTTTATCTTTTACAATTTTTTGCGGACCATTAAGCAATTGAGCATTACAAAAAAAAGGCACAAATAACATAATAAATAGTATTTTGTAAAAGCTATTCGATTTAATTTTTTGTATATATTTTTTCATCATATTTGTCCAATAGTATTAATTAATAGTTTAGTAATTTGTTTTCCGGTTAACACTCATCATCAGCTTTAACACTGATGATGAGGTGACAACTTGTTAATCCATTTCTTTAATAAAATTCAATAAAAATTCTACTGTTGGTCTATCTTCTGTCATCTGACTTATATATTTAAATCGTAAGATTCCTTTTTTGTCAATTATTAAAACTGTGGCCATATTTTGTTCAGAAGTAATACCATCCCAAAAACCCGTAAATATTTTAAGTTGTCTTGAAAGTGTTCTGTTTTCATCAACCAAAACGGGAATAGTTGTATGTTGGTCATCTTTTTTTACATCAAACTTAATTGGAAAATGGTTTCTTGCCCACATCATATAATCGGATTGAACGGAACCAAGTACCGGAGCCGGTTCTTGGTTTTTAATTGCTTCAACGGTTTGAAGAGCTTCGGGAAATTTTTCAATCCAATCTTTAATTTTATCGCTGCTATAAGGCAGCACAAAAGCAATTTTTAAATTGTTTTTCTTTTCTATTTTATCAGTTTTTTCAAGTTGTTCAAGTTCAAGATACTGATACGGACAATATGGACACCAAGTGTTTCCGATCCAGCCTCGAGGGAACATCAGTAATACATTTTTACCGCTGTATTTAGATAATGAAAATTCTCCCCCTCCAAATATTGATAAATTAAAGTCCGGCATTGGGTTTCCAACGGTTATTGCCATTACTTGAGCTAAAGTTAATGAATTATTTTGTTTAAAAATACTGTTTAATATTTTCCATTCGCCACTGCTTTTAAACATTTGTACATATTCATAGGTTGTCACCATTTCGCATTTTACAACTGCTATTCCGTCGGTAATATCAAGAACCGTTACACTATTATTGCGATATATTTCATCCTGTTTGCCTACTCTGGCTAAAGCATTTTCAATCATTGATACATATCTTTGTCTTCTAAAACTAACTTTACCGGTACCCGGAATTGGATTAAGAGTTATTTTACTGAATTCGGGATCAATTGCCATTTCCAAACATTTAGCATCCGATCCACTCATTCCGGCAAGATAGTCTAGAGCAATTTGTTCGATAGCAGCTTTTTCATCTTTTAAATTAAAATCCTTAAGTCTTGGTGCTACACTGGTGCCGGTGGTATAAAGCACATTAACAATTTTCCACATCCCATCAAGTTTTACCATCTGAGTAAAATCAATAAAGTTGGCCGAAGATATTTTTACATTTGCTACATCATTATCAATATTCAGAATGTCAATTTTGATATTACGTAAAGAATCATCGAGGGCACCAATTTTTGCACGTGTAAATTCAATTAACCCCGAATAAGTTGAATAGGTTAAAATTGTTCTGCCGGTTTGGGGAAGATCTCGGGGAATTGCTTTGTTAATATCGGGGTGAATAGCCTTTTCCATTCTTGTTACATCACCCGAATAAAAACCCTCAATATAATCCAATGCCGTTTGTTTAATATCAATTGAATCTTTTTGATTTTCTGTGTTAATTTGAGCATTAGAATTAGAAATTAAAGACATTGTTATTAATATTAATAACGAAACAACTGAAAACATATTTTTCATCTTTTGACTCACTATTTTTTAAGATAAATTTTAATTTATAATTAATGACAACTTAAATTCTGTTGTTAGTTTTATTATTTAAAGTTTAGGTCAAATGACCATAGGAGATTATATTTGAAACTAAAAAAAGAGGTACTCCTATGGAAAAAATTAACGATCCGGATTCTTATGGCATAAAACGCCTTGAATCTAAGAATGCTAAAAATGCAATTGTCCAAAAAATCTCTCAAGATTTTAATCTTACTCCTATTATTGCTGAAGCTTTTTATAAACAAGTTTCTTTTTATTTCCAAGAACATTCAAACATAACTCTTTCAAGCGGTGAAGTTTCTTATGAAGCTGTTTCTGCTGCTGAACCAGCCGGCAAACATATCAGATTGACATGTAAAGTTACTATTAAGCTTAGACTTATTGATATTAATTCTGATTTTGATGTTCTTGCCAATTATGGCCTAGCTGGACTTAGACAACATCGAATTGAACGTCTCACCAGACAAGCCTATGATCAAAATGCTTTACTTTCTTACGAAGATTTAGCTATTGTCCTTACTACTTCTCCTGCTACTGTTAAAAGAGATATTCTATGTCTCCGAAATCAAGGTAAATTTATTATGACTCGGGGTGCTAAGCTTGATATGGGTCCTGGACTTTCTCATAAAACCATTATTCTTGAACTCTATTTCAAGGGTTACACATTTACTGATATTGAACTTAAAACTAATCATTCTGAAACATCTGTTAAAAGATATCTCGCTGATTTTGTTCAAGTTGCAATTCTCTACAACCAAAAATTCTCTCTGCAACAAATTAGACGGATTTCTCAAAAATCTGAACGTCTTGTTAGAGAGTACTGCCAAATTTATGATACTTATTATAATCTCAATACTCAACGTTTAATGGATATCATTTCTCCTCAACCTGCCGATCCCAATGCTAAAAAAAAATCATCACCTCATGCTGGCAGAGGAGGTAAAACTGATGAGTAAACCTTTAACAAAAGAACAAACTCAACTTAAAAAGTTTAGACGTCTTAAGGATAAATCTCTTGAACAAATTCTCCTTTATCGTTTTCTTAATCAATATGGTTACGATAGAGGTCAAATTACTGCTACCGCTATTATTCAAGATATACTTACCATTATTGATGATTTTTTCCTTGTCTCTTCTATCGATAATGATCTTCATCATGTCAACTATGGGCAACTTGTTTGGATGGCTGTCCCTGTTGATGAATTTCCTCAACGTTCTAAATCCATTGCAAATACCAGGCTTAAACCTGTTGTCCTTTCTTTTCTTACCGATCATGATATTGCTCATATCGCTCATGGTTTTGATTCCAAGACTCTTCGCAAAAACAGACTTAAACGCTGGACTGAGGAAGCTTTCGACCAAGGAGCATTACTTACTCAGCTTGATCTTGCTGCTTTGCTTGGTGTCTGTGATGCTGTTGTAAGTACTTATGTTCAGGAAATCCAAGCAGATGGACATCTGCTTCCTACTCGGGGCAATATTCATGACCTTTCTGGTGCCATTACTCATAAGCGAGAAATTATCACCCTTTATTTGCAAGGTTACCTTACTCCTGAAATTGCTTTGAAAACTAATCACTCCAAAGAAGCTGTTGATCGGTATATCAAAGATTATCACAGAGTTGAATTGCTCTGGCAGCACAATATTACCGATCTTGATAAAATTGCTGAACTTTCTAGACTTTCTAAAAGAGTTGTTTTGCAATATATTGATCTTTTGCCTGCTAAATTTAAAAACAGCTTGTCAAAGAACGATTCTTAATTGATTTTTTTTATTATTTTTGTTCTTATTGTTTTTACTTAATTTATCTTTTTTACTCTGTTCTTTATTAATTCTTTATATTTTAATAACTTAACTGTTCCTCTGGTCATATGACACTATTTGATTAATATCATTTTCATTTGTTTTGTAAAATTGGCAACACACAATTGGTATATATAAACACCACTGGATAATCCCTTACTAACTGATGCGGTATTAAAATTGATAGAGTATGCACCTGCATTTTTGTATTCGTCAATTAAAGTAATTAACTCATTACCCAAAATATCATAAATTTTTAGTTTCGTAAACCCGGGGGTTTGTAAATTGAAATTAATACATGTTTCCGGATTAAATGGATTTGGATAGTTTTGTTCAAGATAAAAGTTTTCCGGTTTATTATTATTTCCTTCTTCTATTATCCCGGTTGTTTCGTTGCTTAAACATCGGACTGAGCGTAAAGAATTCTTATCAAAATAATCGGTTCGCACAATATAGTTTTGATCGAAATATAATATTCTATACCATGCGAACAGGTCATGCGAATCGGAGCTGCTCCAAAACTCAACATTATATCTCAAGTAATGAAAAGCACCATCAAAATACATTCCGCTTGGTAGAGCAGTAAAACCACTGCTGTTATCAGCCCCTGTATTGGGAGACCGCCAATGCGATGTACCGGCTTCTTTAAGATGCCCGCCGGCAACATTTTCCCCACCCGAATAATTCACTAATTCAGTCCACTCTCCATCTGTAGGCACGTGCCAGCCATTTGGGCAAATCCCCTGAGTTCCCGCGGTAGTTACATTTTTCATTACGGCATACCATGTGTATAAACGTCCATACGTTTGCACTATAGTCTGGTTATTATTGTAAGCCATTGCGCCTACAATATCTGTACTATCTGCATAATGTAAAGATTTGAGACTTTCTTTCATCCATTTTTGATTTCCAATTTGCACAACGTTGTAGATATTACCGTCAAAATCTGTAACAGTTTCAGAAACACTATCTCCATTTAACTTGATATCTGTCAATTGGCTATAAATGTTTGTTTGAAAAGCTAAAAAACTAAATACAAATAAACTGACACATAGTTTCACAAAAGAAAATATCCTTAGAGATAGCACGTATAAAATATTCATTTATCATTTCCTCTATTATAAAACATTAATCTGTTAATTGAATAGAAAACTTATTGGACATTTTGTTTTACTGTATGAACTCTATCATTATACGACATATAATTTTTTAATTATAATTATTCTATAATTCATCATTCTATAATAAAGATAGTATTTCTTTTATTAAAAACAATAAAATATCCGACCAATGGTTATTATTACAATGTAAACCGCAAAATACTTAGGATGAAATGAAAGATCCTCCCACGGTAGTTGGATATGAAAATTTCCGTAACTGCATTTGATTTTTTAATGTTTTTGCCGGGGATTCCAAAAGGACAAATAATGACACTTGGAAACTGATCACTTTTTGCAGTTTAAAAGATATTTCTTGATTATTGAATAACAATTGTACATTTTAAAAAACAAATATTTTGGAATAATTAATTTGCAGGCAATACCGTAATGATGAACCTAATATCGGATAAAAAGAAATTACTGATAATATTACTTGGGTGGGAGATTGCAGGTGTAGTTGTTGCTCTTATATTATCAATTCCGGAACCATCTTTCCATCAAATTTTTGATCAGATTTATATTTGTTTAATATTTACAAATAGTGCTGCACTTTTTTGCGCTTTTCTTCTTTTTATATACCGGAAATTTATAATGGGGAAAAACACAAGCACGTATGTGATAATTCCTATTGTGATAATCAGCGTTACGGCAATCATTGCTATTTCTCTAAAACTTTCCGTTTTCTGCGGTTCATATTTTTGCGGACTGGACAATTATGAAGTTCATCTGTGGCATCTTTTAATCATAACAATAAACATAATATTTATTACCTCGATTTCAATTATCTGTATATTGTATTTCATACATTTAAAGTTATCTTCTAATCTTGAAACAAAAGTAAAAGAGAATGAACAACTTAAAAGATTGCAAATCGAATCAAAACTTTCTATCCTTCAATCAAAAGTTAATCCACACTTCTTGTTTAACACGCTAAATACGATGATGGGAATGGTACGGAATCAGCCGGAAAAAGTAGAGAAAATTATTTTAAATTTGTCGGATATTTACCGTAAAGTTTTATCCCTGCCGGATAATACATTGATAAAACTTGAAGAAGAATTACAATTAATAAGTGAATATCTTGAAATAGAAAAAACCAGGATGGGCGATAGACTTAATTACAAAATCATTATCGATAAGCACCTCAATAACATCCAAATCCCTCCTTTAATTTTACAAATCCTCGTAGAAAACGCAATAATACACGGAATATCACCAAAAAAAGACGGCGGAGAAATTAATATAACAATTAGATCTGTTGATCATTTCGTTAATATTGAAGTCAAAGACGATGGAACAGGAATTAAACAAAATTACAGAGGTTCGGGTTTTGGGTTATATAGTATTGAGCAAAGATTAAAATTGGTTTATTCAGGCCAAGCGGTGTTTGAAATTTTGCCGAATGAACCCGTCGGAACAATAGTAACAATAAAATTGCCTTATGAAATTTAGAACATTAATTGTTGAAGATGAATATCCGTCAATGCAGCGGATGAAAGATCTTCTTTCAAAATTTTCCGAAATAGAAATTGTGGGCCAGGCAGAAGATGGCCTTACTGCCGTCAAATTAATTTCCAATCTTAAACCTGATCTTGTATTTCTTGATATTTGTTTGCCGGAATTATCCGGTTTTCAAGTTCTTGAGAGAATTACTCATAATCCAAAGATTATTTTTGTTACTGCCCACGATACTTATGCCATAAAAGCTTTTGAAGAAAATGCAGTAGATTATCTTCTTAAACCTACTTCTGAAGAGAGGATTAAAAAAGCTATCAATAAATTAAATTTAACAAATGATAAACTTGAACCTCAGATTCTGACAATCTTAAAAAATATGATCGAAAGAGAAAAATATCCTGACCGTTTTTCTGTTAAATTCAAAGAAGAAATTTTATTTATTCCGACTGATTCAGTTTATTGGTTCTACTCGTCTGATAAATACGTTTTTTTACAAACCTATGATCACGAATACTTCCTCGATTATACATTAAAAAAACTCGAGGAAGTTTTAGATCCGAATAAATTTTTAAGAATTCATAAAAGTTTTATCATATCGGTTGAACATATGAATAAAATTAAAAAATCATTTACAGGTAAATATTCCGCTGTAATGAACGATATAAAAAAAACACCTTTGGAAATAAGCAGAACGTATTTGCCGGTAGTAAAAGAAAAATATCATTTTTAATGTTTAATTAAACAGACCGCGTGAAAATTTGGAAAGTTATGAAAATTGGGGGATAATATATTCAGTTGTATGGTATTAAGTAATCCCGAAGGGATGAAATTATTGTAGCAAAAGCAGAAAAACAACAAAAGAACCCTGAAGGGGTGACATTGTTTGTAGAATCAAAACAGAAATTCTTATATTTATCTCCAATTTTAACGCAATCATAAAGCAAGGTGAATTCAACAATTATAATATCAAAATCCTTTTTACTCAAGATAACTTAAAAACACCTATAATTTAGATCCATTATAATTAAAATCAATCATCCTTTATATTGTAGATATTCTGAATTCCTTTAATTACAAAATCATTCCGCTAATTTCTTTTCGTAATAATTTTTAAAATCTTTCCAATGATAATACGGAGCTATATCGGAATTAATAGGAACTTCCACCTCTTTTTCACAATGAAGTAATTTAACAATTACATCATCTGTTTTTTCATTTCTGTAAAAGATTAATTGCAAATTCACAGCCATAGGAGTAACCTTAAAATCGCTCCAAACCATATAAACTTTTTCGGGGTCGGATTCCAAAGTACTCATTCCTTTAATATCCATTAAAGTTAATAAGGGTGCTATATACGAATCGTGGCCAAAACGTAAATCGGCCGATACATTGCCGTTTTTTATGGTCTTATCTGCACAATCCAAAATATTTTTTAACAATTTTTTTGAACTATCGGTTGCTGTTTTATTTGTAAACACATTATACAATTTAATATTAGACGATTGCCAAAGAATAAAAAGATCATCCGGCGAAAAAACATCGGACATTGAAATTTTTAGGTGAGGTACATCTTGAATATCTGCCACTAAATAATAAATCTCTGATACAAAAGCTACAGGATCTTTAATAAATTCATTTGTATAAACCGTATCGGTAAAAACAGAGGCCATAAAACGTTTTACATTAAAATGCTGTGCTATAAAATTTTTACTGACTGCATTTACCGAATCCCGTTTGGGGTGTTTATAACCGTTATTTAGATATAAATCTTTTTTAGTTGCGTTCCTTTCAATAATAATTTCGGGATTTAATTCCTTCAGCCTTTCATTATTGGCAGCCATACTCATAAAACAGCGGGGAACCACGGTTGACCGGCTGTATATAAAACATTTATTCCCATTGTTTGGTGCAAATATTTCAGGGAAAGAATAAAACATACGTTCAGCTATTCCTCTATGTTCCAATACACCAAGCGGAGTAAGATCACCATATCGTTCTTCAGCATCTAAAGCAATTAAATTAACTCGTTCGCACAAACTTTTTCCAAATTCCATCAATTTATTTGCTTTTAAGGCATCACTAAGAACATTTTTAGGGTGGATATAACTATCGGGAGAATCCAGCCATCTGGAACCATGCCGCCCATAATGACTTAGATAAAAAGGCTTATATCCTTCAGGCGCAGGTGTAACCGGAGTTTTTACATAAATATACGGCTGATAAACGCCGCTTGCATATTTAACATCACTAAAAAACTCTTCCTTTGTTGTCTGGGAATAAATTAATGTAGATAACAGTATCAGGTGAATAAAAACTAAAAAACATGATTTTTTCATATAAGGTCAATTTAATTAGAAGTTTTATAATATTTAATTTAATAGATATAGTTTAACAATTAAAACCAAGACTTTTCAAATGCAAAATACCGCTTTTACGTGATAATGGCAAAATGATATTTAGTAAAATTAGAAATCAGTTTTATGTTTGAACAAATCATTAAAATTATTCCAATCACAAAATATCGGTTATGATAATAATTAAAAGATAACTCAATGAAGAATACTTTCAAATGAATTAAACAAACGTCATTTGCTTTAATTAGTTTAGCTTATTATAAAACAAGGAATAATACTTTTATAAACATCGTTTATTTATTTTCTTTTCCAACCAGCTTAGGAATATATTCAATTTTTGCAGTTAATAGTTTTTTTATTAGATCTTTTGGATTTATATCACTTATCAATAGTGAACGATGTTCTGTACGAATAAAACCTTCATTTACCGATTTATCAAGGAATTTTAAAAAATTATCATAAAAGCCATCCACGTTTAATAAACCGCAGGGTTTGTTATGAATTCCCAATTGCGACCATGTTACTACTTCAAAAATTTCTTCAAATGTTCCAAAACCTCCGGGCATGGCAATAAAATAATCCGATAATTCCGCCATTAATGTTTTTCTTTGGTGCATAGTTTTTACAACATGCAGTTTTGATAAACCATGATGAGAAATTTCCAAGTTAGCCAAGTTTTCAGTTATAACACCAGTTACTTCTTGATTATTTTTCAAAACCGTATCGGCAATAACGCCCATTAAACCTACATTGCTGCCTCCGTAAACTAAACCGATGCCGTTTTGGGCAATCTCTTTTCCAAGTAAAACAGCGTATTCTTCGTAAATCTTTTTATTTCCAAAATTTGAACCGCAATACACACATATTTTTTTCATAATTTTAACTCCATAAACCACCTTTCACAATTTGCAATTGGACAGAAAAAAATTGAATATAAAACCATATATAAATAAAATAGTTGTAGTTTTAAAATACTAAATAATTCCCATTAAGAAAACTTGTTTATGCAAATTAAAAGCCCACTTACAGCCGCTGGATTTTTAAATGACTTAAAAGAGAGACCAATGTAACTTTAGGTTTTTAAGCATAAAATAGTTTTTAATGGACAAACCGTAATTTTCCAACCGGTTATGTTATTTGTTGAATTTTTAAATGGTGTGATTTTTTTCTAGAGGATAATTTTTAATACTTATGAAAATTATCTAACAGAAATCCCTATTCGGGTAATTAAGGTTTTTTGTTAGAGTAATTATTAACTTAATTTAATAATTGTTTACGATATTCTTTGGGGCTTACACCAATTTAAATTTAGACACATTATTTTTAGATTATATAAGCAGGTTTATCTTTAAATGGTATTAAATATAAAATGTAGAATTTAAATTTTACAGCTATTGAAGACGTTTGTAATTTATAAGAAATACCGCCAATATTTTTATATTTTGAAAACTAATTTTCCTTAATCAAAAAAAATAGTCCTCGTCCGTTAAACTTTTAGGATTATATGTTTATTGGCGGTATTGGCAATTTTACATCATTATTTGGTTAAAATCATCTTTTTGGTTTGGGCGAAATTTCCTGTTGTTAGTTTATAAAAATAAACCCCGCTGCATACTCCTTCAGCATTCCATATTTTTGAATAATTACCCGGAATAAGCTCCTCGTTTATCAATGTTGTTATTTCAGCACCCAATACGTCATATATTTTTAATGTCACTTTTTCCTTTTGAGGAATGTTAAACGAAATTATTGTCTTTGGGTTAAATGGATTTGGATAATTTTGAGTAAGACAATATTCTTGTGGTGTATTATTCACATCAACTTCGGAAGTTTGAGAATAAGAATAATTACCATTGTTATCTATCTGTTTTAAACGATAAATATAATTACCATTTGAAATATTGATATCTTCAAATTGGTACTTATTTATTGAATTACTGTTCCCAAATCCCTTAACAAAACCAATAGTAGTAAAATTTGTGAACGGATTATTTGTTTTTACCGATTTTTGAATTTCAAAACCGTAATTGTTAATTTCGGTGGCAGTTTCCCAGGTTAAAATTACTTTATTGCTGCTAACCAAAGTCGAAAAAGAAATAAGTTCAACAGGAAGGGCTACATCAGGCAGAGCTTTTAAACGAGGATAATTAGCACCGTCTCCTCCTATAATTTCCCAAACATTGGTATAATCCCAATTAGTAAAAGTAGCTTGCGTTTTCATTTGCAGCGTGGTTTTTCCTGTACCTCCGCCCGGACTTGCGGCTATTTCAGAAGTTTGCATATCCCAAAAACAGTCAACAACATTTGTGGCTGCAACAACCGAATTTGTCGCAATAAAACCACCAACATTAGAACTTCCAACAACTTTACCCGTTGAATAGCAGTTTGTTACCAGCTTGCCCAGATAATCGCTATAGTAACCAATAAAACCGCCGACATTTTTGCCCGATGTTATGACATTCCCTGTAGAGTAACAATTTGTTAATTCACCGTAGTTATATCCAACAAATCCCGCAAAAATTTCATTATTAGTCGCATTTACGTTACATTTCGAATAACATAGTGTAATCTCAGAAGTGCTATTTGTACAAAATCCGGCGCAGTAATTTCCTGTTGTTGTTGCATCACCCAATGAATAACATCGGGTATATGACCCTCCATAGGATTCGGCAACAAAACCGGCAGCATTATTGGATAAAGCTGTAACAGTACAATTTGCATAACAATCGGTAAAAATATTATTTGAAGCTTCATCAACTCCGCTATCTCCAATTAGTCCGCCAACAGACCAGCCGCCGGATAAAGTCCCGGTTGCATAACAGTTTTGAATTGTAGAGTTAGACGCTGCATAACCAATTAACCCGCCAACATAAAAATCACCGCTTCCGGCAGAAAAATTAATATTGGTTACACCCAAATTTTTAATAGTCGCATCCTGAATCATACCAAATAATCCCACACAAGTTTTGCCGGTACGATTTATATAAAGATTTGAGACAACATGATTCTGTCCATTATAGTTGCCAAAAAATGTGGTATACGTTGAAAAGCCATTGTTTGTAGAGTAACCTATCGGCATCCAGCCTTCTCCGGAAAACCAAGTTGAAGTATTTGTGGCATCAATATCTTGTGATTGTTTAAAATATACGCCCGTAAATGTTACGGCATGATTGTTAACCTGATCAGAAATCCAATATAAGTTATCTAACGAAGTGATTATATATGGGGATAATTCTGTACCATCACCTGAAGGTGCAGTAGCGGTTTGTGCAGATAAGGAATTGACAATCAGTAAAGTGAGTAATGTTATAAATTTTTTCATACTTCCTCCTTAATACAGAATTTTGTTAATAATAAAATAACTTATTCAAAAAGGGAAATAGATTCAATTTTACATTGCGTAATAATTTACAACAATTTTAGATGTTTTCAAAGTATTTTTTAATCATTAAATTTTTTTTTATAATTTTGAATTCTAAACAGATTTAAATTAAATCTAATAATTGGAAAGTTAACAACCGATTAAAGAGTACCGTACGCGGGTTAATCTCAATTTCCTATTTTCATAATTTTCGGGTGCAAATAATATTTTTCTATGTAATCTGTGTTTATAATTTATTTTTGATTACTATAGTATTTGATATTTTATTCCTCACAATCATTCATATCACACAAATCATAGTTCAGACAATATTAAAATCATGGTAATCCTTAAATCATGTTAATACAATATTTTGAACACTGATGACGCTGATTTAACTGAAAACCGCTGATTTGATCTGCGCGAATCTGTGTTCAATCAGTTATTTTTGATTACTATAGTATTTGATATTTTATTCCTCACAATCATTCAAATCACAGAAATCATAGTCCCGACAATATTAAAATCATGGTAATCCTTTAATCAAATAAATACAAGATTTTGAACACTGATGACGCTGATTTAACTGATAACCGCTGATTTTGATATATGTGAATCTGCGTTCAATCATCTATTTTAGATAACAATTAATTTTGATATTTCTTTCCTCATAATCATTCAAATCACAAAAATCATAGTTCCGACAATATTAAAATCATGGTAATCCTTTAATCAAGTAAATCATGGTTCAGACAATGGCTAAATCTGCGTTAATCCGCCTAATCTGTGAAAATCTGCGTTCTATAATGTTTTTTTGAACACTTATGACGCTGATTTAACTGATAACCACTGATTTGATCTGCGCGAATCTGTGTTCAATCAATTATTTTTGATTACTATAGTAGTTGATATTTTATTCCTCATAATCATTCATATCACACAAATCATAGTTCAGACAATATTAAAATCATGGTAATCCTTTAATCAAATAAATACAAGATTTTGAACACTGATGACGCTGATTTAACTGATAACCGCTGATTTTGATCTGCATAAATCTGAGTTCAGTCATCTATTTTTGATTACTTTAGAATTTGATATTCCCTTCCTCACAATCATCCAAATCACATAAATCATAGTTCAGACAATATCAAAATCATGGCAATCCTTTAATCATGTAAATCAAGGTTCAGACAATGCTTTATATTGCTGCCATTAAGGTGAAAGTATTTTATTTCATTAATCAAATGATTTCTACGAACAGCGTTTTGATTGCTGTAAATAGTGATAGTATACTTTATTTAGATGTAAATAAACAAAGTTTAATCAGCACCATTATGATTATATTTTTTTGCGGTAATTTTAACCGATGTTATGTATATTTTAATTACCGCCCCATGGGAAGACGATACTATTGTAACTGATTAATCTTTAAGCATTTGGAAGTGTATTTATTTTCCCCCTTGCGATTTTTTTTTGTTTTACATAAGTTGGCAATTATTATTTCATTCATAAATATTGGGTTTGTTATGTCAAAAAAACTTTTAGCAGTAGTATTTTCCTTCATTTTAATTCAATCGGCTTTTGCTCAAAGCGGTGCTGTTTCATCATTAACATTACAGCAATCTCCTCTTTTATTTGGCGCAGGAAGTATAGGTACTGCCATTCCTCAATACGATGCAAGTGGTTTTTATTTAAATCCGGCTCAATTGGGTAATTTCGCGTCTAAAAATAATCTTTCTTTATTTATTATGCCGGAAAAGACAAAATGGATTCCTGCTTGGTATTATGATGAGATGACATATTCTTCCTTTGGAATAACCGCAGGTTATAATTTCGCTAATTCAAAGGCCAATATCCCCCTTTCAGTTGGTGTGGGTTATATTCATAACAAACTTGATTATGGAAAATCATTTTATAATGGCGGCTATACTTCATTTGATTGTTTTAGCCTTGGTGCAAGTTACGAAAGTTTTTTAATTTTTAACTTTGGAATTTCCATAAAATCTTACAAAGATGTTATGAATAACGTTGGTGAGATGAGAAAAACTGTTGAATTAAATGGTATGGCATACGACTTTGGTTTAATGGTTACAGCTCCTTTAACTAAACTAATTCTCCCGGGTGTAAAATTAAACTTAAGTGAAAACTCGTTTATAAAACCACTTTCAAGTTTTACGCTTGGATACGCATTATTAAATATTGGTAATGAAGTTAGTTATATTGATCCGTCACAGTCCGATCCTATTTCACGCACTGGTCGTTTAGGTTATTCGTTTAATTTTGGTCTTGAATTAAACACCAAATTAATTATTATTAATGCTTTTAGTTATTCGTTTACCGCAGAAGCGGAAGATATGCTTATTAGTAGTGATGAGAATGGATATGAGTATCAAAATATTTTTGGTGATATTAAAATCGGTAAAAATTTAATTCAATTAAAAGGAGATAATAATGTTATTATACATAAAGGGCATATATTTAACATATTTGAAACTTTAATAATTACATCCGGTCGTTTTTATGGCAGAGGTTACAATGATAATAAAAAAGCTGACGGGATAGGATTTTCATCTGAGGGATTATTTAAATTATTAAACGCTACAATAGAAAACAGCACTATTAATTATATTACAAAACATTTTGTTCTTGAGTATTACGATGCTTATACCTTTTATGATTCACCTATGGAAACAAATCTTAAAGGACTAACATTAACATACCGTGGTTATGGATTATAAACGGGTATAGTAAAAATTCGGTTTAAAATTAAAAAACCCGGCAATAAAAGCTGCCGGGCCCAATTACCATCACATATGTATTACATCACCTACCTACCTACCCATCCATCCGCCGTCAACAGTAACTACTGTACCATTTAAATAATCCGATGCTTCGGAACATAAATACACAATAGTACCGGCTAAATCTTCTGGTATTCCCCATCTTCCGGCAGGGATTCTATCTAATATCGCTTTATTTCTTATCGCATCTTCCATCAGCGGTTTTGTATTGGCCGTAGCAATATAACCTGGCGCAATTGCATTAATTGTAACCCCTTTACCGGCCCATTCGTTTGCAAACGACATTGCCAATTGTTTTACTCCGCCTTTAGAAGCGGCGTAACCGGGCACCCAAATACCACCTTGAAAAGATAATAAACTTGCTATAAATACAACTTTACCTTTTCCTCTTTCGGCCATTCTTTTGCCAATTTCGCGGGTTAAAATAAACTGGGCTGTTAAATTAACCTCAATTACTTTATCCCAATATTCATCAGGGTGTTCCGATATCGGTTTGCGTAAAATTGTACCTGCGTTATTAACCAAAATATCAATTACCGGGAAATCATTTTTTACGGCGGTAATAAATTTATATAACGATTCCCTATCGGAAAAATCACTCACATAAGAATAAAATTTTCTGCCTGTTTTTTCAATAAGTTCTTTTGTTTCCTCAAAATCATCTTGATACGATACGGAAATAATATCGGCTCCTGCTTCGGCAAGAGCTTTTGCGTATGCCTGTCCTATACCTTGATTGGAGCCGGTAACAATAGCTATTTTTCCGTCAAGTTTAAATTTATCAAGTATCATATTTTTTCCTCAAAATAAAACATTTTAATTAATATTAAAATCAATTGGTTCAAGATTTTTAACAAGCAGTTGAATAATTGCCAAAGCAATTAAATAAACTGAACCGCAGATAATAAATAAAATAACATAACTACCGGTAAACTGCAAAATTAATCCGGCTATTGTTGCAATTAACATTCCGCCTATTGCACCACCCATCCCTCCTATGCCTACAACAGAAGCAACTGCCTTGCGTGGGAACAGATCTGATACTGTTGTAAATAAATTTGCCGACCAACCCTGATGAGCCGCCGTGGCAAGACTCAACAATAATACAACCATCCACATCTCACTTGCTATCGAAATAAATATAATAGGAACAACACATACGGCCATAATTAACATGGTTATTTTTCTTCCTTTGTTAACACTCCAGCCGCGTTTTATAAAAAATGAGGATAACCAACCGCCGCCAATACTTCCAAAATCGGCCATCAAATAGATTATAATTAAAGGAATACCAATTTTATCAAGTGTAATTCCGTGTTCTTTATTTAAAAATTTTGGAACCCAATATAAATAAAACCACCAGATAGGGTCTGTTAAAAACTTTGCTATTGTAAATGCCCATGTTTGTTTATATTTAAGTAATTTTATCCAAGGAATTTTTTCGGCTGTATCAGCAGGATCCGATTGAATATAAGCTAATTCACCTTTTGATATTTTTTTATGCGCTTCCGGTTTTGCATAAAAAAGCCACCATAAAATTATCCAGAAAAATCCAAGTGCGCCTGTAACAATAAACGCTTCCTGCCAGCCGTAAGTTATTGTTAACCATGGAACAACCAACGGAGCTACAATAGCACCAATGTTGGATCCTGAATTAAAAATACCCGTAGCAAATGCTCTTTCTTTTTTGGGGAACCATTCAGCGACTGTTTTTATAGCGGCAGGAAAGTTGCCCGCTTCACTTAATCCTAATCCAAAACGTGCAGTTGCAAATCCTATCACACTACTTGCGGCAGCATGAAACATAGCCGCAATACTCCAACCGAATATTGCAATTGCGTATCCTATTTTAGTCCCTATTTTATCAATAATTCCGCCCATAAACAGAAGTCCTATTGCATAAGCTGCGGAAAACGCTGTAACTATATATCCGTAATCAAGTTCACTCCAGCCAATCTCTTTTTCCAAAACGGGGGCAAGTATCCCAAGCACTTGTCTATCAATATAATTAATAGTAGTAGCAAAAAACAACAACGCTACAATCGTCCACCTGTAATATCCTTTTTTTTGAACCTCATTTACAACTTCTTTTTTAACACTCATTTAAAAACCTCGTTTAAATATTTGCTTGGAATATTAATAATTTATCTATTGTTATTTAAGTTCTTCCATTGGTATCCAATCCATATCATCAAAAACTTGATTTTCGCCGCCCATTGCCCAAATAAAAGAATAGTTCCGGGTTCCGGCTCCACTATGTAACGACCAGCTTGGTGACAATACAGCTTGTTTATTACGAACAATAATATGTCTGGTATTTTTTGCTTCGCCAATTAAATGAACAACAAAAGAATCGGGATTTATATCAAAATACATATATACTTCCGATCGTCTTTGATGAGTATGTGCGGGCATTGTATTCCAAACAGATCCTTCCGCTAATTCGGTTAAACCCATTACGAGCTGGCAAGTTGGCATTAAATCGGGATGTATATATTGATTTAGTGTCCTTTTGTTAGCGTCTATTACAGTTCCTAAAGATCTTTTAATGGCTTCGGAATAAGTAATTTGTTTATCGGGATATTCCTTATGTGCCGGATAACTTACAAAATAAAACAAAGCCGGATTTTTTGCTGTTTTGCTTTTGAACTCAATTTTCTTATTACCCTTGCCAATGTATAAGCCGTCCTTATTTTCCATATTGTAGATTTTGTCATCAACAATTACGGAGCCGCTTGCACCAATATTAATAATTCCTATTTCTCTTCTTTCGGTAAAAAAATCCGCTGCCATCTCTTTTTTTGAGGCTGTTAATTTTAGTATTTTCCCGGCCGGTACTGCCGAACCCGTAATAGATCGGTCAATATCAGAATAGATCATAGGAATCTCATTTTTTCCAAAAAGATTTTCTATTAAATAACTTTCTCTTAATTCATTGGTGTTTAATTTATTAAAACCCATTTGATTTGTCGAATTACGAACATCCATTTATACCTCTAAATATTTTCATCATAAAATTTTATATTTATTGCTGCCAGTTAGTATGGAAAAATTGACCACGTGGTTTATCTACTCTTTCATAAGTGTGCGCTCCAAAATAATCGCGCTGCGCCTGTAGTAAATTCGCCGGAAGTCTTGGGTTTCTATACCCGTCAAAATATGTTAACGCGGTTGATAAAGCCGGAATCCATATTCCGTTGTTAATTGCGGTTGTTACTACACGTCTCCACGCTTCCTGCGAGGCTTCTATTTTTTCCTTAAAAAACGGCTCTAATAAAAGGTTTGTTAAGTTAATATCTTTATCGTATGCGTCTTTAATTTTTTCTAAAAATACAGAACGGATTATACAACCGCCACGCCACATTAAAGCAATACCGCCATAATTTAAATTCCACGAGTATTCTTTAGCCGCCGATTTCATTAATACAAATCCTTGCGCATACGATACAATTTTGGCGGCGTATAATGCTTTACCAAGGTCTTCAACAAATTGTTTTTTATCACCTTCAAATTTTGGCTTGGGGCCATGTAATATTTCGGAGGCTTTTACTCTTTCATCTTTTTGATATGATAGTGCACGCGCAAAAACTGATTCACTAATTAAAGTTAATGGCGCGCCTAAATCCAACGATGACAACACCGTCCATTTTCCTGTGCCTTTTTGTCCCGCTGTATCCAAAATATTCTCTACAATCGGATTTCCGTTCTCTTTGTAATTTAATATATCGCGTGTTATTTCAATCAGGTAGCTTTTTAATTCCCCTTCGTTCCATTCGCTGAATATTTGAAACATTTCGTCATACGATAAACCCAATAAATCTTTCATTATTTGGTACGATTCGCAAATCAACTGCATATCACCATATTCAATACCATTATGCACCATTTTAACAAAATGCCCCGCTCCGTCTTCACCTACCCATTCGCAGCAAGGAGTTCCATCTCCTATTTTTGCAGAAATGTCCTGCAATATCGGTTTAACATATTCCCACGCTTTAATGTTGCCCCCCGGCATAATAGATGGTCCTTTTAAAGCTCCTTCTTCACCGCCCGAAACGCCGGTACCAATGTATAATATACCTTTTTCTTCTAAATATTTGGTTCTTCTGTTTGTATCCGGAAAATGTGAATTTCCGCCGTCAATCAATATATCACCTTTCTCCAAATGTGGAATTAATTCTTCAATCAACTCATCCACAATTTTACCGGCGGGAACCATAAAAAATATTTTACGCGGTTTTTTTAATTTAGCGGTTAAGTCTTCCAATGAAACAGCGGGAACAATATTTTTATCAATCGCTTTTGTTTGTATATATGTATCCACCGCGGTGTTATTTTTGTCAAATACCACAACCGAATAATTTTTGCTTTCAATATTTAAGGCTAAATTACCCCCCATTACTCCAATCCCAACTACTGCTATATCTTTAAGTTTCAATTTTTTCTCCGTTATTATTAACAATTAAATCTGTTTTTTGACGCCCACAAACCTAACGCCGGATTTGATATATAAAATATTTCCTCTCCATTTACAGTATTAAAGCCGTCCTTTAATTTTTCGGGGTCATAAATTTTTAACATATCTTCCAATTTAGCGTAATTAAAGTTTACATTTTTAATTTCCGCTTCGGTCAAATTACCCGGACAATAAGTAATCCTAAATCTATCCTCAGACGAGCCGTGAATTAAATGCGCCGCGGCGGCTAAATTATTTTTTAGATCATCGTTTTCTTCAACAAATTTAAGTATTTCCGGTGTTGTTTTATAACCATATTTTCTAATCAATAAATCTATTTCTTTATCTTCACCAAACACGCTTAACCCCGGCGCAAGTACTATCAACTCGCCGGCATCTTCTATTGCCATTCGAGTGCGGTATATACTTTTATTCCCCAACCATGTACTCTTAAACTCCGATGGATCTAAATAAACCACAACTTTTTTTAACGGCTTATCAAGCATAATAAAATTTACTTTTAACGATAGCTCAGCCGCTAAATTAAAACATTCCTGGTCGTCTCCTATAAATAATCCTCTAATTACAAGATGATTATTTTCATCTTTCCCTATCACGGTTAAAATATATATAATAGGCAGATGTTTAGTAAAATTATCCGAAGCGTAATTTAACACTTTTCTAACAGGAGTATCAGCGCGTCCCATAATTTTTTCCATTCCATAAACAGCACCAAGATAATGACTTTTATGAATACCGTCTTTACCGCCGACACCAACAAATATATTTTTATTATAATTAGCCATACCTATCACTTCGTGCGGTACAACCTGCCCAACTGAAAAAACCAAATCATGATTACCAAACGCTAATAGTTTATTAACCTGCGCCGCCCACGAAAAATTTAATTTCCCTTCCGTTAATTCATTTATATATTCTTTGGGTACTTCACCTAATGAAGCTAAATCTTCTTTCCAGTTATGAACACGGAATAAGTTTTCAGGAATATCTCCAAACATAATTTTACGTTCGGTTTCATTTACCGCGTAATGTGTTCCTACCGCCGGTAATATATCTTTAATTTTTTTCTTATAAATTTCGTAAAGCATTTGTGTAATTAATCCCGCCTGCGAGTGGTACCTTGTAAAATCCGGCGGTATAATTAAAATATTTTCTTTATCTTGCAGTTTTTCAACAGCAGTCAAAATCCCTTCTTTTAGAAGAGGAATAGTTATAACTTCTGTTTCCGAACCTCGTGCATAATATAACATAATTAATATTTCCAGCTTGGATATTCGGGTAAATACATTTCAAACTCTTTAATCAGTCCTTCTTCATATTCTCCGGCGTACGTCCCATCAAAAAATCTATCTAAAGCTTCTTCATAAAACCTTTTCCAGCTTTGTTCTTCATGGCCCGGATTAATTGGATAAAATAAAACCCCGTTTGATTTTGCTGCTGATTGATCTCCCGGGGCATCACCTATCATAAGAATTTTATTAATATCATATTTCCCTTTTGCAGCAAATTTTATATGTTCGGCTTTTGTACCGTATTCTTGTCCGGCAATTACTCTTACAAAATTATCTATGTTATGTTCTTCCCATTCCCTTATTAAAGCTTCACCGGGCGTTTGCGAAACAACAATCATATCCGCTTTTGTTTTCATTTTTTCCAGCGATTGTTTTACAAATGGGAATGGGGGAATATCATATACTATTTCGGAAATAAGTTTGTTTACTTCTTTTGACCATTTTAATGTTAAATTTATTATTTCATCATTTGTTTCAGAAGCGTATTTTTCTAAAGCCGGGTTTCCTAATTTTGTTTCAATTTTTACCCACTGCGCAACCGATTCCATATTTACAAAATGCATATCACGCGCTTTTACTTCCGGACGTTTTTCTAATAATTCAAATGCTTTTAATAAAGCTTTAAATCTGTTTACTCCACGTGTTTTGGAATACAAATTAACAAATTCCCAAGTTTCACGCGCGTATTTGGATATTCGCTGCATTCCAAAATGTTTTATAAACATTGGACAAAACGCTTCTTTTTGTTTTATTTCCATTGTATCAAATACACAGCCGTCTGAATCAATTCCAATAAAAAATTCTTTTTCAGACATTAAATTTATAAGTTGTTGCTGCAAACTATCGCTCATATTGTTCCTGTTAAATCTAAAAAATTTATTTAATTTCTCTTTTATAAATACGCTTCAGGAATATATTCGTCCAATTTTTTATCGGCAAATATTGGTTTAAATTTAGCAAATCTTTGTATTCCGTTTATCAGCGGAACCGAAACCCAATCTTCCCCAATTAAAGGACGTACATATTTTATAAACTCATCCGAAACATCGTATTTATTTTCCGTAATCCACTTTTCCGGAAAAGTCCTTTCACTTAAAGCCACTTTTTCCAAAGGAGTTTTATCATATCTTACATTATATATAAATCCGGGTTGGCGTAAAATTGTCGCCATCCAGCCATTACCTTCATTTAATGCTATTTCCACAGCTTTTTGACCAACCTTATACGCCTCATCCAAATCAATAGTAGAAGCGTAAATTATAGCGTTTCTCTGGTCAGTACCCATAACTTGTCCGCGGGCGCTTCCTTTTGCTTTTATACCTTTTTCGTTTAAATAATTTACCATATTTTGATAAACGGAAACTTTGCTTGAACCAAATGAAGTGTGTCCAAACGCATCTTTTACTTCGCCAATATCACCAACATCAAAACCTTCGCTTACAACAACAATACAACGGCCGTCTTTTTTTAACTGGTCATTTATATTATCGGTTAAATTTTCCATTGTTATTTTCGATTCGGCCAAATATATTTGAAGCGGCATTTCTCTTTTAGGATCAGCCAAACGGGCGGCTGCCGGAATGTATCCTATTTTTCTACCCATCGCCTGTAACACAAGAACAGGATCGGCCGGAGATGAACCCATATTCTCTTCATTTGCGTTTTGTACTATATGCGACCAATATCTCGCTACACTTCCATAACCCGGAGTATGATCTATTAATGTAAATTCATTATCTCCAATATCATTATCTATTGTTTTCGGAACTCCGGTTGCTATTAATTCAATTCCATTATTTTTTGCGGTTTCACTAACCTTAAATGCTGTATGCTGCGAGTCATTTCCGCCTATATAAAAAAAATATCCTATATCATGCGCTTTTACAATATCCATTACACGCTTAAAATCTTTTGTTTGTTTTTCCTTTAATTTGTATCTGCATGTTCCAATACTTCCTGCTGCCGGAGTAGTGCGTAATAAAGCTATTTCCTCTTCCGTCTGAGCTGTTAAATCAAGCAATTCTTCTTTAAGTACTCCTTCTATTCCATGCCAGCCTGCGTATATTTTACCAAATTTATCAGGGAACATCTTACACGTTTCAATTATTCCACGTAAAGAATTATTTATAACCGCCGAAGGCCCGCCCGATTGCGCTACTATAACATTTTTTGCCATTCTTAAATCCTTAATAATTTTTATTTATTCTTATACACCGCTGTAAGCGTTAAATCCGCCGTCAACAGGAATAATTACACCCGATACAAATTTAGATAAATCCGAAACTAAATATAATAATGTTCCAACTAATTCATCAGGTGTACCAAATCTGCCTGCAGGAGTATTTGCCAATATTTTTTCGCCGCGCGGGGTTAATTTGCCCGTGGTTTCATCAATTAATAAAAATCTGTTTTGGTCTGTTAAAAAGAATCCCGGTGCAATTGCGTTTACCCGTACATTTACTTTAGAATAATGCACCGCAAGCCACTCAGTTAAATTATTTATTCCTGCTTTTGCTGCGGAATAAGCCGGAATTTTTGTTAAGGGTCTAAATCCGTTCATCGAAGCAATATTAATAATACTTCCGCCGCCTTCAATCAAATCTTCCGAATAAACCATTGTTGGCAGTACTGTACCAATTAAGTTTAAATCGAATACTCTTTTAAATCCTTCTATATCCAATCCTAAAAAAGTTTTTGATAAATCACCCGCATTGTCGTTAGTAATAAACTCATCTTTTGTTGTAGCTAAAGGGGAATTCCCTCCTGCACCATTAATCAGCACATCTATTTTACCCAATTGCTCATTAATTTCTTTTTTACTTTTAATTAAAGTGTCCTTTTCAAGTACGTTTGCAAAAACACTTATCACTCCGGCATTTGTTTTTTCGTTTATTAATGCAACAACTTCATTAGCTTTTTTTATATTAAAATCAACAATTGCAACTTTTGCTCCGGCTTCGGCTAAACCTAATCCAAGAGCGGTTCCTATAATTCCACCGCCGCCGGTAATTACACAAACTTTATCTTTAATTCCGGGAATATTTAAGTCCATATTATCCTCTATTTTTTATTCGCTTCATTAATACTCTTCATCATTAAAAGAGCATTTTCAGTAAGTATATTATAATTTTCTTCTTTAATTGCTTTATTATCAAGCAAAGCTGAACCAATTCCAACAGCGCATGCGCCGGCTTTAATCCACTCGCCCGCGTTTGTTAAAGATACTCCTCCTGTTGGCATTAAACGCAAATGCGGCATTGGAGCTAAAATAGCCTTAAAAAAGGCCATTCCAACAACATCTGCGGGAAATACTTTTACAATATCCGCTCCCATTTCGTAAGCATTTTGTATTTCGGTAGGAGTAAAACATCCCGGCATTACAGGTAAATTGTATTTTTGCGCGGTTTCAATAATTTCTTTTTTTAATATTGGACTTACCACATATTTTGCGCCTGCTTTTATAGCATCTTCAGCTGTTCCTTTATTTAATACCGAACCGACCCCTATTATTACTTTATCACCCAACTCGTTGTTCATTTTTTCAATTAGCATACATGCGTTAGGTACCGACATAGTAATTTCAATTACCGATATTCCACCTGCATATATTGATTCAATAACTTTTTTTAGTTTTTCTGTTTCTTTTACTCGTAAAACAGCAACTGCTTTTCTATTAATAATTTCATTTAATATCGTTTCTTTATTCATATCAATTAAATGGATCCATATGTTTTAAAAAGTGTTTTTCAATTATTTTGTAATGAAGTTCTTCATTATTTTTTAAATGCTGCAATAATTTGTTTTTGAATATATATTCTCCATTGTTATCCTTATCGGTTAATACACGTCCAAAAGTTACATGTAATACTTGTCTAACATTATCATCATTAAATAATTCCACTAATTCTTTATCGGTATATTCATATACCGATTTAATCTTTTTAAGATCCGCTGAAACATGATATGTCTTTTTTTCATTTTCGTATAACTTTGTGCAGTAAAACAATATCTCTCTAAATAATACCGGATTAACAATAGCAATTACTTTTAAAGCTTCCAAATAACTTGTACCGGCAGTTTTAATGTGTGTATATCCGTCCTTTAATTCACCAATAACTTTGTAAACGCTAAATTTATCACTTCCCGAATGAAGACTTATTTTATAATCACCAAAATATTTGGTAATTGCAATATGTTTAATATATTCGGTTTTAAATATTTCTAAATCACCCTTATAATCAATCCCTTTTTCAAAATCACCAATAAATCTTGGGGCAAGTCCTATATATTTAACCCCCAACCTATTCAGTTCTTTCGCAAAAAAGAAATGCTCAAATGGTGTTGTTACCGATTCTGTTTCATCAACCGATACTTCAACCTCAAAATCATATCCAGGATAATTATTTACCAAATGATTATACAATTTTTTAATATGCGCAATTGAATTGCCATATTTTACAACGGCTCTTTTTAAATTAATTTCGCTTACTGCTATATCCAAATTTAATGGCAAATTAAAGGTTTTGCCACAGTACTCATTTGCTAAAATCGAAAAATCAGATTGCAATCCTTTCCAATTAATTTTATCTATTTGTTTATCCAATTCAGTTTCGTTAATTGTATCAGCTTCATTATAAACAAATTCGCTTGGATCAAACGTAAACATTCTAAATCCGTTTTCTACCATAAGGTCAATATCTTGTGTGGTTTTTAAATGATCCGCATCCGATCCAAATCCGCTTTCCAATCCTTCCTGAAAAACTGCCCAAACAGACGCATCCATAACTTCCGCCGGAGTACGATTTGTTCTTGTTAACTCGCGTATTGACTGCTGCGATAATATTGGAACAAAATCGGTTTGTATTACCGCTCTTATATGAGCAGGATTAGCAAGTCCTAATCTATCTCCAAAACCAAACGAGTTTTTTAAGCCAATTGTTACGGCATTTGTAAATGGAAATATTTTTTGTAGTTCTTTTCTATTATAATTACTTATTGCGCATTTTTTTAATAATTCTGTTTCATCAGTATTTAATGTAAATATTTCGCCTTCAAATTTTTCCGTTGTTTTATTATCTTCCGTTTGATAATATAAATAAAGAGATTTGTTTTTATTTTCAACACCTATAAAAAATATTACACCGTCAATTTGTTTAATCGATTTTGGGTATAAACTAATCCCATAATTATTAAACAAGGATGTATTTACAAGGTTGTTATTTTCTTTATTTAAGGATAAAATCCATTCTGTAATTTTTGTAGTTTTCATAATATTCTATATTGTTATAATTTATATGCTTTTTTAACAAGATTATACGTTAAATCTTTGGCTATTTTTAATGCTTCGTCTAAGCTAATGATGTGTTTTGCTACTAATTCACCCAAATAATTCGAGTCCATTCTTCTGGCTAAATCATGACGAGCGGGTATCGATACAAAGGCTCGTGTATCATCGTTAAAGCCCACTGTATTGTAAAATCCGGCTGTTTCAGTCACCATTTTTCTATAACGGGTCATTCCTTCAATACTGTCATGAAACCACCATGGCGGGCCTAATTTTATTGCAGGATAATGACCTGCCAATGGAGCCAGTTCTCTTGAATATGTTGTTTCATCAAGAGTAAATAAAATTATTGTAAGGTCTCTAACGTTGCCATATTTATTTAACAGCTCTTTTAAATTAACAGTGTATTCACTTTGGTACGGTATATCACAACCTGTGTCGGGGCCAAATCTGTTAAATATTGTTTCATTATGGTTTCTATAAGCACCTGCGTGAATTTGCATGGTTAAATTGTCTTCGCTGCTCATTCTTGCCATTTCCATAAGCATGTGGGCAGTAAAATTTTTTGCATCTTTTTCATCAGCCTGCCCCTTTATTGCACGTTCAAATATTGCTTGTACTTCATATAATAATAATTCATGAGCATAAGGTAGCAAAATTCCATGATCGGTTGATGTTGCACCCATTTTCTTAAAATAATTTCTTCTTTCTTCTAAAGCTTGAATAAATGTTAAATAATTATTTATTTCATACCCAACTGACTGCTCCAAAGCTATTAGATTTTCTTTCCATTTTTTATTAGATAAGTCAGTGACTGCGTCCGGTCTAAAACATGGTACAATTTTTTTACCCCATCCCGAATCCATTATTGCCTTATGATTCTCCAATGAATCACTTGCTGAATCCGTACTGGTTAAAACTTCAATATTAAATTTCTCGAATAAGCTTCTTGGTAAAAATTCTTTTTGATTTATTTTTTCCTGCAATTCATCATATATTTTTTGAGCGTTTGCACTGTTTAATTTTTCCGTTATTCCAAATATTTTATTAAATTCGTACGATAACCACACACCTGACGGGGTACCACAGAACAAATAATAATTATCGGCAAATATCTGCCATATTTTACGTGTATCGGTTTCTACTTCGGCTCCGTCTAACGTTGGTATTCCCAACGATTCCATTAAAATACCTTGAGAATACAACATCCTATACACGTAATGATCCGGAGTTAAAAATAATTTTGCCGGATTGGGGAATGGTTTGTTATCTACAAACATACTTATATCAACATGTCCGTGCGGACTAACAATAGGCATATCCTTTACCGTATTATATATTTCCAGGGCAAAGTTCCTTATAGTACTATTAGGACTAAAGAACCTATTTTCATTTAAATTATACTTTTCCATAAAATATCCGCTAATTAAATTTTATAATAATTGGGTTTTCCAACCACATAATTGTTTCATTTAAATAATTTATAAATTCTTCTTTTGTTTTTATTCCGTCTTTTTCCTGCTCCCATGCTGCACAAAAATAATAGGTAACCTTTTCTGATTGCGGCTTAAGTTTAATAACACAACTTAAAGAGTCTTTTATTTCTTCTACATATTCTTTTGAATTATATATTACTGCAATCCCAAGTTTATCATTTTCATTTACAAGTGTTTGTTTGCCATATAATGCTAAATATTTCCAATTTCCATCTGTTTTGCTCTTAAATAGCTCTGTATTATTATGTTTTACTAAACCAGTAATTATATTATCTACGTTATTGTTTATGGTAACGTTCACTTTTGTTAACCTGCTGCCGGCAGTAATTGATATCTTTGACATTAAATCATATTTTTTGCCGTTTACATTCCAGCCCAAATAATTTGTTTTTATTTCTGCTTTAATGGGACCAGTATAAGGTATTGAACAATATACGCTGTCTGTTTTAGAAACCATGTTTATTTTTTCATTATCCCACATTCCAAAGGATCCAATTCCAAACGTATTGCCGACCTTAAATATATCCATTCCCCATGGCTGCATATTATGATATGAATCATCTTTTGCAACTGTATCATGTATACCAACATTTTCAAGTACTAATTCATCAATTACTTTACCAAATATATCCGATGTATTTCTCCAATCCAGATAAAATCTGTATCCCACTTTTTCCGACTCCCAAACAGGACCTTCACATTTAAATAAAGCATCATGGTCGGTATGTATTGACGGCACTTTAATATTTGTTACTTCCTTAAATTCACTTCCTCTAAATTTTTTATCATAATATATATCACCCTGTTTCATAGATAGTCCGGCATAAGTTCTTTGTTTAAACACTCTTTCTTTGATCCCTTGTCCATAGTTTACTATGATTTTTTTTTCTTCTTGTGGTGTAAAACTTACTGCAAAACAAAGAGAATACTCATCATCAGTTTTTATTATTTGAAACGGAATTATTTCATTGTTAAATACAATTTCGAAGTTGGTTTCTGTTAGATCGGGATATATTTTTTTTAAGGAATTAAAACATATTTCCACGCAATAATCAGTAATGGTCAAACTTGTTGGATTATTTAATTGGATATTAAATGATTTTGTGTCTTGTGCTTTTATTGTTATTGTTGCTAACAACATAACAATTATTAATAAAATATAATTTTTCATAACTTATAATTTTTATTTAATGATAATGGTTTATATGAATATTTACTTATAGTTTGTGTTTAATTAAATATTAAACGGTGAGTATGCAAAAATATTATTAACTTATTTTATATTTTGTTTAATGTATTTATTAATTTCGCTCAAATCTTTTTGCGGATCCCACATCTTTTTGAATGTCCATATTAGAGTAATTTTTTCAGGATTAATATCCTTTAGATTATTTTGATACCACAAATATTGGCTCCCTTCCTTTTTGCAATTAAAAAAATATACTCTATCTTCACCCCATTTTAATGTTCTAGGAGGTTTTGATGGGGCAAAAAATATTTTTTTATCTTTCATCCTTTCAGAAAATTTGCAATCAATTAAATAAAACTGTGCATCCCAATGAAATCTACCCAGTGGAAAATCTACTATACCATCGAAGCTGCTATTTTTAATTACAAATTTGTGTTCTTCACTTTTATTACCATCATGCCATATTGAAGCTGTAAAGTTATGTCCAAAGAATGTACTGTTTTCAATAAAACAAAATCCTCTGGGACAAACATAATCAACCCAGCCTTCAAAATAACAATTGTTATGATAATACATTCCATCATCGTTATTCCACAACGAAAGTGCATCTCCTCCATCTGAAATAATCGCACAGTCGTCTATTATTATTTTAGTTGTACCTTCAAATGAACGGATTGTGAACGCATGGTCATGGTCGTTAAATAAGTTACCATAGTTATTATGTGCTGTTAACGATATAAACGCAATATTAACACAATTAGCTTTTATATTTATTACTGAAGAACCATAATCATCATCATTGTGCTCAGCTTTCCAATTTCTTCTTAATTCGGCAAATTGAATTATTGTTTTTTCTCTACTTTGACCTACCAAAACCAAATTACTTTTTTCGATGTAAAGCTTTTCGTTGTAAAGTCCATCTTTAATATAGATATAAAATAATTCCGTATTATTTTCGAGAATTGAATTTAATGCATCCTGTATTGAGGAATAATTGCCGGTATTATCTTTTGACACAATTATATAATTAGCAGCATTTACAAAAGTAAAAGATATAAATAATAATAATATTGTTTTGATTAATTGAGTTTTCATTTTTTATAACACAATAATGATAAATAATGTTTTTATGTGCACTTATGTTAAAAATGTTTTAACAATGCTTGTACAACAGACAAAAATATTAATTATTTTAATAGACTAATTCTGTGGAATTTGAAATATGGGCTTAATCCCATTAAGAGAGATGTACATTCCCCAGTCTGAGACTGGGGTTATTTAGATTTCATAATTTATTTTATGCAATAAGGCTGGAACTAACCAGTTTTCTACCGTTTAATAAAAGTTTTGTTTTTAGTTCTATATTTTTTTCAATCAATTCTTCAGGTTCATTCATTATTTTAAATAATAAATTAACTGCTTCCCTGCCCAATTCTTCTGATGGCTGACTAACAAAATCGAATACTGATGGAGCCATATATTTATAAATATTATTACCAAAACATATCACATTAACATCGGCGGGAATTTTAATCCCAATTTCCGAAGCCGCTTCATACATACCAAGGGCAACAGGATATGTTGCTGCAAGTATTGCTTCAGGCATTTGGCCGCTTTCTAACATTTTTTTGAATCCTCTATAACCATCCGTTTCGCCAAAACCACCTTTAATTATCCATTTTTCATTTATAGGGACATTATATTTATTCATTGCATCATAAAAACCTTCTGTTCTGGCTTTCCCAATATTAATGTAATCGTAACCTCCCAGCAGACCAATTTTTCTAAACCCTTTTTGGATAAAATGTTCAACTGCCGAAAATGCACCGCCTCTATCATCTACAGTTACACTTGCAACGTTGGGAATATTAGGAACACGGTCAATAAATACTATTGGAATATTCATTTTAATTACACGTTCAAAAGCAGATAAGTCTTGTGTTTTTTCTGTAATAGAAATAATTAAACCATCAACCCGCATAGAAATAAGAGATTCAATATGTTGTTTTTCTCTTTCGGCGGATTCTTGAGAAACCATTATTACACTTTCGTAATTTTTTTCTATTGCCGTATCGTAAATTGCTTCAATAATTGAACTAAAAAAGAAATGAGCTATTTTAGGGACAACCAAACCAAGTATATTAGATCTTCTTGAAGATAAATTCCTTGCCATCATATTAGGTCTATAACCCAATTTTTCAGCAAGTTTTTTTACTTTAAGTTTCATTTCATCCGAAATATCGGAATGATCTCTTAACGCTTTTGATATTGTAACCTTTGATACTCCAAGTATTTTAGCCAAGTCTTCTAATTTCGTTGGCTTTATTCTTTTTTCTGTCATTCAACTTCCTAATGATGTATTTTATTAACTACCGTAATTATACAAAAAAATATTATTAATTTCTTTTATTTAGTTCATTTGCAGCTAATATAAGTACTCCGTATCCCTTAAAATCATTTTCCCGTTGGGGTTCACTTATGTAATATTCAAAACTGCCATCCCTATAAGGGTTGCCGCCTAAACCGCCAACTGAGCAAACATTTGTTAAATACATTTTATTATAAGATATTCTAATTTTGTTTTGTTCAAGTTTGTTAAATGCTTCTTTTGCGGCATCAAAATAAATTTTATCCAATAGACCTGTATTAAAACCTTTTGCAAAAGAATAAATAAACATTAGGGATGATGATGTTTCAATATAATTCCCTTTTTTCTCTCCCTTATCAACTATTTGAAACCATAATTTGGAATCTTTGTCTTGATATTTTAGAACCGCAGCTGCTAAATTTTTAAAGATGTTTTCTAATTTAATTCTATCAGCATGGTCTTTGGGAAATGTATCAAGCACATCGGCAAGTGACATTATAAACCAGCCTAACGAACGACCCCAAAAATTTGGCGAGGTTCCTTTAACTGAGTCCGCCCACTTTTGTTTTTTACTTTCATCCCAGCCATGATAATACAAACCTGTTTTTGAATCATACAAATTTTTATGAATTAATAAATATTGTTTTGCTATATCGTTATAATTTTCACTTATACCAAATGTTTTGGAATATTCGGTATAAAAAGGCTCAGCCATATATAAACCATCCAGCCACATTTGATTTGGATAAATCTTTTTATGCCAAAAACCACCTTCGGATGTTCTTGGATGAGTTTTTAACTGTTTTAATAATGTATCGGCTGCTTTTTTATATTTTTCTAATTTTGTAATTTCGTACAAATGCAAAAGCACTCTTCCCGGTGCTACATTATCTATATTATAATTATCAAGAACATAAGTTTTTATTGAACCATCTTCCATTACATAATAATCAATATTTTTTTTAACATACTCAATATATTTATTATTATTTGTTTGTTTCCAAACTTGATAAATAGCTTCAAAAACTAATCCTTGTTCATAATTCCATTTGTAACTTTTTAATTCGTTTTTATACGCGGCCGTATCAGGATATAAGCCTATAAAATTATCAACGTATTTTTCACTTGAAAAATTTGTGTTTTGTATTGTGGATTGACTTGAAGAACAAGAGGTAAACAAACCGATAAACGGAATTATAATCAGTATTAAGTATTTATTTAGTCTGGTTTTTGTCATTTTGTTTAATTTTTATTTTATTAATATTCCATTTATAAATGTATTTTCAAAAATCGGCAAACTTACATTCTCCAATAAGCTTTCGTTTTTTACGGAATTAAATTTTGAATTTTTAACAACCAATCCTGTTATTTTAGATCTGTCATAGCCTTTTATCCAAAATGCGTACGCGCTGTTTGATGATGTTACATTATCAAAAACAATGTTTTTAATAACAGGAGTAAATTTACCCGCGTCACCTTCCTCATAAAAACAATCAATTTTTAATACAGCTTCTTTTACTTCACCAATAGTTAAATTTCTTACAAAAATATTTTCAATAATTCCGCCTCTAACGGAATTTGTTTTTATTCTTATCGCTCTATCTAAATTTGGACTGCTCATTGTACAATTTTCGGCAAAAACATTTTTAACACCGCCCGATATTTCACTCCCCATAACAACTCCGCCGTGTCCGTCTTCCATTATACAATTTTGAATTATTACATTTTCGCAAGGAACATTTATTCTTCTGCCGTCATTATTTCTGCCCGATTTAATAGCTATACAATCATCTCCGGTTTTGAAATAACAATCTTTAATTAAAACATCCTTACAACTTTCAGGATTACAGCCGTCATTATTTGGGCCTAACCCTTCAATCTTAACTCCAATAACAGAAACATTTGAGCATAAAACAGGATTAATAAACCACATTGGCGAGTTTATTAATTTTACTCCTTCAATTAAAATATTAGTTGATTTGTAAAATTGTATAAAATTTGGACGTAAATAATAACCTTGGCCCATTATTCTTTTTTCAACAGGAACATTATCTTCAGCCATTTTAAATAACAAGTCCCGTCCGCTTTTTTGGTGTGGTGTTCCTTCAAGCCAGCCATCTTCTTTGTTACCTTTCCAATTCCACCAATTATTATCAGCACCCTGTCCGTCCAATAAACCCGTGCCGGTAATTGCAATATTAGTTTCGCCATAAGCGTAAATTAATGATGAATAGTTCATACATTCCACACCTTCCCATCTGCTGAAAACCGAAGGAAGATATTTGCTTTTATCATCTGAAAATTTAATTATAGCCTTTGCGGAAACAACTAAATTAACATTGCTTTTTAAATAAATAGGGCCTGTTAAAAAAGTACCGGCAGGAACCAATACTTTGCCGCCGCCATTTGTGGAACATTCGTTTATTGCTTTTTCAAAAGCCAAGCTGCAATCGGTTAAACCGTCACCTACCGCGCCAAAGGAAATAATATCGTAAACTTTGTCTGCAAATACCGGAGCTTTAATATTTTTTAATATTACATCAACTTGTTCCCAGCCGCAACAAGGCAATTCGTTTTTACCGCTGAAGCTTAAAAAAGCAAAAGTTATAAATAACAAATATTTAGTAAATGAATGTGACGTTGTTTTCATTAGTTACTTTTGCAATATTAGTTTAATTGTTTGAAACTTATTATTATAATCCAATCGCGCAAAATAAATGCCGCTTGAAAGATAATTACCCGCTTTATCTTTAGCAAGCCAATTTATCTCATAATTCCCTTTTGAGTAATAATTTCGGGTAAGTTCGGTAATTTTTTTACCTAAAATATCATATATGCTTAGCTCAACTTTTCCGTTTTCCGCTAAATCAAAACTTATTTTAGTTGCCGGGTTAAATGGATTAGGATAGTTTTGATTCAACTTAAAAGAATTTATTTGATTTTTTTCATCGCCAACATTTGAAGTGCCATTTGTTTCAAACGCACCCAAATCCGGGGCATTATTATTATATGGAAGTCCTACATCCACACCCGCGTCAATTAAACCGCTTGTTGGGGATAACCTTAAAAAATTGGATATTTTTAAATCACCATTAATTTCTCGTACAGAGGTTAAACCCAGTGTATCTAAACTTAAAAAATCGGCGGCACTTATGGTAAATCCAATCCAGCTGTTAGCCATAGTTAAAGAAGAATCAATAATCGTGTTTTCACCAAGATAAGATATATTATTAATTATAGCATGTTTACCCGAAACGGGCATGTAAGGAAATGAATAGTTTTTTGTTTCGTTTCTAAAAGCCGTATTGTTATAAACTGTAATACCGGCTGTATTATTATTCTGATCAAAACCTTTGGCTTTGTTATCAAAAGCAATACAATTGGTTATTACATGCGCTCCGGCTATATAATTTCCGCCTAATTTAAATCCGTTTCCATCCCCTTGGAAATTTGATATTCCCCACGTGTTATATCCGTTTCTAAAAGCGTAACAATTTTTAATAAAAACCGTATCGTCAGCTTCATACATATCCCAGCCATCATCCGAATTAGCCCATGCTCTGCAACCAATAAAAGTATTTCCAGGGCCAATATCCAGTTTAGGAGCAAATCCATCAGCGTTTTCTCCAAACGTTAAGGAATCATAGTTTTTGTACGAATCACAATTAATAATAAAATTATTACTTCCACCGCCGCTTATCTGCAATCCGGTATCGCAGCAATCATGGATTATACTATTTTCAACAATATTATTACTACCGGTAATATAAATACCGTTATCTTTTGAGCTTCGTATTTCAATTCCTTTAACATACCAATAATCTTTAGAAAGATATAACCCTCTGGAAGAAGTAGAGACAGGTTGAGTAATAAAATCCAATATTGGTATCTCGTTTTGATAAGCCCATAATTTGATTGGTTTACTTGATGTTCCGCTTTTTGATGTTTTGATGGTAGTGGAATAATTATACACTCCGCCGCGCAGATATATTATTGTATCCGGCTCTGCAAGCTGCATTGCTTTTGTTATTGTTTTCAGCGGATTATTAATTGTCCCGGAATTTAAATCGTTTCCGTTTGGATCAACAAATATTTGCGCTTGAAGCAATGAAGCAAAAACGAAGAGTATTATTATAATTTTTTCTATTTTCATATTATTTACTAAATGAGAGGCCAATTAAAATCGGCCCCTCAATTTAGTTATCTATTTTACTTTAACAACATCATTTTTTTAGTTGAAACATTGTTGCCGCATTCTAATTTATAGAAATAAACACCTGATGATAAACTTGAAGCGTCAAAATTAAATTCATATTTTCCTGATTTTAATTCTTTATTTACTAATGTTGCTACTTTTTGACCAATAACATTATAAATTGCTAATGTTGTTAATCCAGCTTCTTTTAAATCGAAAGTGATTTTAGTTGAAGGGTTAAATGGATTTGGATAATTTTGCTGTAACGAGAAAGATTCCGGAATTTCGTTTGAAACTACTTCTACATCTGTTAACCATATTTCCCATTCAGCTTTTTTACTTGGGAACCAATTTAAATCTCCAGCCGGGAACCCACCGTCCGAACCGGTATATGCGCCAACTGTTGTTGGGTATGCGCAATTTAAAGTATCACTATAATATACCCAACTTCTTCTATCATAATCGTGTAATTTTCTGTTAAAGTTAGTTGTTGCTTTTGTTTTACCGGCACCACCTTCACTAACAGGTCTTCTATACCACTCCATCATTTTTGTCATAAGTTGAGGTATATTATTCAATAATATTGCTTGTTTTGTAAACGCGGTAACTGAATCGGGTCCTAATCTGCTGTTTAAATGCCATGATAATGGATTTCCTTCACCTGACAAACCTGCATTAGTATAAAACGCTTGTCCCGCATCCGAAATTGAATAAAAGTTGTTTGAAATATCCCATGCTGTTGTTTGATTATTTACAGAAAAAATCCAAGACATTCTTCTTTTTCCTAAGAAATCTGTTTCGCCGCTTTCATTAAATTCTGCTTGTCTAACATAATCGGTATCATTACCTAATGAAAATGGATCTATAAATAAGTTGTTTGTGATATTAATTTTGCTTCCAACCAATCCAAGTACTAATGTACCATGATATGACATACTGTTAACAATTGTATTATGGTCAAAATTCATATAATTTATGGCCGCGGTACTGTTAAAATGTCTTATTATTCTATCCTGAGCATTAACAAATGTATTGTTAACAAAAATTAAAGTATCAATTGAGCCGGCTCTTAAATCAATAGCTTTACCAGCACCTAAATTTGATGTTCCCAAATATCCCATATTTGCAAAAATTGTATTAGTAACTTTAATAAATCTTTGGGCTTGGTCTGTTCTAATATGATTTCCATTACAATTACTTAAAATACAGTCATCAATATTTACGTCAAATCCGGGTTGATTTGTTCCAATTAACTGTCCTTGCATTAATGCGTATGCGGATGTATCCGGTTCCAAAATACCTGTAAGTACTATACTTTTCATTGTAAAATCTTCTGCAATACGTACAAAAGCTGCGGGGTTATTATTTGTTGAAGTATTTTTAACCAAATAAATTACCGGTCTTCTGCCTGCGCCATCGCCTGCTTTTAGTCTTAATGGCCAACCTGAATTACGAATTTGCGTATTTACAAAATAAACGCCATTACGCTGTAAAACATAAACTCTGTTTAAATCATTTCTTACACCTGCCGCTGTTGTATCGCCGGCAATAACATCATTTAAATAATTGCTGCCGTTCCAAGGGGGAACTACTAACTCACCGGCTTGGCCAAATGCAAATGCCGGGAGGAATAAAATGAGAATAAGGAAAAAAGCTATTGTTTGTTGTTTTTTCATGGTGCTCTCCGTTAAGAAATTAGTTTAGTTGATTTATTTTTTTTTGATATGAATTCGAGATGATGTTATAATGTAACTCTTAATCCTAAGTCAGCGGTAAAATCATATTTTTCTTTAGTGTTAACCAGTTCCCAACCCAGTTTTCTATTTGCCGTATATGTACACTCTTCAACATCGGTAAAATTATTTAGGTTAAAAAAGACTGATAAATTATCGTTAAACTTATATTTTAGAGCCAAATCCCATCTTGTGAAACTTCCGGTAATTGCATCCGACTCACCATCACCGGAGAAACTTTTATTATATCGACCTTGATAAAAAACTGATATTCTTCCTGAAAATCCGCTGTAATCGTACCCAACAGAAAGGTTGCCAAAAAACTCTGGTTGACCTTCAAGTTTGTTTTTGCTTTCTTTTAACTCAATTTTCGATTTATCCTGAACTACCCAATAACCAGGGAATAATTCAATTGAGTCTTTCCAGGTAACTGTACGTGAAGATATTGTATATGTTTCCGAACGTACCCACGAAAAGTTATATCCAACTACTATATACTGTAAATATCCCGGCAAAAAGTGTAAATTGGTTTGTTGTTCAATTTCAAATCCCCATACTTTTGTTGGTTTTTTTGAATTGTACGGATATGTTAGATCGTAATTTTGTGATGTTGCAAAAGGACTTTTCCATTTAACTCCTAATTCCGTAAGAATATCGGCATTATCAATCCTTAAATCGTTTAATACGTGGTACATATCTTTTATTTCTTTATAAAAAGCTGAAACAGCTATTAAACCGATTGTGTTGTTAAAAAATGAGGTGTTAATTTCATAGTTCCACGCTTTGGCTGTCTTTAAGTCGGGATTACCCAATGTTAAAGTTGTATATCCACCGCCATCACGCGCAACATAATATTGAAGTCTATGATTAAAATCCGGTCTGGCTAATGCTTTATACATCGCAAGTCTTATATTAATAAAATCTAATGGTCTATATGTTAGATGAAAGTTTGGTAATACTACTGTTTCTTGATATGTTGATGATGTGTCTTTTATTGTACCACTTGGTGTTGGAAATCCGGTTAATTTACCCGGTGTGTATTTTGAGCGGTATTCATTGCTTTCGTGCTCAACACGTACACCTGCAATAAAAGTAATAGTTTTTCCAATATTAAATGTATTCATTATATACGATGAAAATACATTTTCTTCAATATCATAATAATCAGCTTTTACTTCTGCGTTTTCCGAATATTCTTTGCTGGAACCATTGGAATTAGCCGCGCCGTTTTTATTTAACGTGTACCAATCTCTTAACGCGCCTCTGTTTAAAATTGGATTTAAGAAATACAAATCATCAAATGTATGTCTATTATCAGGATTAGAATTTAAAAAATTGGTTGAAATTATAGCGTTGTTTTGAACAATTAAATTTTCAAATCTTGTTCCGGCAAAATTTTTGTTTATTACCGAACCGTCTGCTAAAACTGTGTAAGGATGATAACCGTACAAATAATATGCTGCCGCTAATTCGCTGCTTTCTTTAAATCGTGTTTTTGCTCTATACTTTGCGCCTGCTTTAATTTCCCAGCTTATTACATTATCCAATGGTATATTTCTTATTATATCAAAAAATCCTGTTTTTTCTTTATCAACATTTTTTTGATGTCTGTAATATGCCCAATTCATAAAAGCTTTTTGATAATTATTTAAAGCGTAAGGAATTATCGCTTCAGGTGAACTTTTTTTAATTTCATCCGGAATTACTTTCATTTTAGAAATAGGATTTCCAAACGCGTCTGTACTGGATGGTTCTACAAAATCGATATAATAATCGTATGGAGTTTCCGAATTTGATTGAGCGTAAGAAGCACCCCAGATAAAATCAAATCCAAACAAATGGTTTTCTCCACGTAAAGAACTATTAAAGGTTTCTACATCCTGCTTTCTATCACGTGCCGAATAAAGTAAATCGGTATTACCCGTTGGATAATTTCTTGTTGAGGTGACATAATCGCGCGATGTTGAGTTAAATATTGAATTAAATCTAATAATACCATTATCAGGTGTATTTAAGTCAAATAATAAACTAGCTCCTCCTCTTTTACGTATTTCTTTAGTATATTCTAACGTAAAGTCGCTAATTTCATAGTCGTTAACGTTATTTGCGGCGTCACCGTAATCAATGTTTATTTCTTCATTACTTCTATCTTTTTGTTCCAAATTTCCTAATACTTGAACACCTAATAAATCATTAAAAAATCTTTCTCCATATCTTAACGAAAAATCATACTGATTATATGTAGTATTCATGTTGCCGTACGAACCTTTTGCGTCAACACGGAGGAGTCTTTCCGAGGGGGCCACTCTTGTAACTAAATTTACACTTCCGGCAATAGCGTCACCGTCTTTATCGGGTGTAATTGCTTTAAAAAGCTCAATCCCCGAAAGCGAACCTTGAGATATAGTACTTAAATCAATACCTCTTGAATCTGCATCGGTAGGCGCTAGACGCATCCCATCTACGGTTACTGTTCCAAATTTGTCACTTAAACCTCTTAAGGTAATTTTATCCGCTTCACCACCGGAACGGCTGATTGAAACTCCCGGCATACGACCAATTACTTCAGCGGCGTTTGCGTCTGGCAGTTCCTGAATTTTCTCTTCAGATACAACATTTACAATCGTATTAGATGTAATCTGTTGATTTATTGCGGAAACCTGTCCTTTTTGTTGACCGGTAATTAATACTTCTTCTCCAACAACCACATCGGGGAATAATGAAACATTTAATTTTTCCGTTTTACTTTTTGTAATTTCAATAACCATATCCTTAGTTTTGTAACCAAGGTATGATATTCTAACTGTATATTTGCCTTCAGGTATAGATCGTACAATGAACTCGCCTTCAATATTTGACGCAGCCCCAAGAGATGTGCCGACTAAAAATACATTTGCGCCTACCAGCTTATCACCTGTTAACGAGTCTGTTACCAATCCCCGCAAACTGCTTTGTGCAAACATATTAATGCTAAATAAAAATACAATTAGTGCAGTAATTCTTGTTGTAGATAATAACTTCATGCGCTGCTCCTTTAAACTTAAACAAATTATTATAATGGCTGATTCTAAAACAAAAACAGATTTTTCTTTGAGTTTAATTTGTACTGTAAAGATACTAAAAACATTCTCTTTTTGCGGTATTTATTCAAAAAACTATCCCATCTTGCTGGATATAGCTCCGCCATGTAAGTCACATAGAATTTTTACTTAAACGATAAAGTAAACGTATAAGCTGCAATAAGTTTGAGATTTTTAGATTAAAAGTCAAGTTATTTTTTGCGTAAAGAGCTATAAGTTTGTGTTTTTTATGTTTTTTTTTCATTTTTTTAACAAAAATTGGCAAATTATTTTATTTATTTCATTTTACCCATCAGGAAATAAAATGGAGCTAAAAAAATAATTATTTTAAGACATTTTGTCTTAATTTTAATATTTGCGGTTAATAATTCTATAATTGGTTAATTAACAATAGGTTACGGCTTTTTTATGCGGGGATTAATATATATTTGTACAACGAGTATAGTTTTTTGTTTTAATCTAATATTCCTCGTTGGATAAAAGATCTATCAAAATTTTAAGGTTTTTATTTTTTTAATTAGGACATCACTACATCTGTATCTCTTTATATTTACAGCATTTACAGGGTTGGTTTATATTTTTTTGCAACTTTTGAAATTATTTTTCATTTTAATTAGACATTTTGACTTTTTTTAACCAGCTGTTATAACTATCCAAAATCTCTTGGGGATCGTAAACATACCAACCGTAACCAGCTCGTCTTTCTCTGTCAACTTGCTCAAAAGTATCAACAACATTACCATCTCTGTTGCAAAAAATAGGCCTTAATGTAGTTAACGAATAATATCTAGCCCAAATAGTGGGAGCGGTTGAATCCTTAACTATTATCCTATCTTTTGTACTTGTTGAATATTCATACTCAATAAGAGGTGCTTCCACATTTTGAATTTTTATACCGTTTATACCTGATTTTTTAAACCAAGATACGGCACTATTAACTGAATTAATTATTTTTTCATTAGGATTTGGTATTGACATTAAAAACTCGGTAATTCCGGCACTTTCGCCATTACATAATGATGCCAATTCGTATGTACGTGCGTTAGCCGGCAATAATGTAATATTATTGTGCTGCTGGCACCAAACAAGCAATGTATTGTCAAATTTTATTTGACAATTAAGAATACATTCAATTCCTTTATTATATGCTTTAAAAACGGAATCGTATTGCTCGGCACTTATTATATTAAATACGCTATCTTTTTCCACAATTTGTTTTAATAATTTCAATATGCCAATCATAGCCCCGTCATTAAAAGTTATATGTTTGCTATAACCTGCAGTATCAGGGAAAAATTGCGGCCAGCCCCCGTTTTTATATTGAGCTGATAATATATAACTGATTCCATTAACATAACTTTGTTTATATTTTTTGTTACCAGTAAGAGCGTAAACTTTTGCAAGATAATTTAGCTGTCCCCAAGTAGTACTATTATCAAAGGTTGTGTTTAATCGGTTTTTATCTTTTAGGACAGAAATTTTTTGTTCTTCTGTTAAAACGGCTTGCATATCATAATTTTTTGGCCAGCCCCCATTTTCTTTTTGAAACAACAAAATGTTATTGGCAATTGCCACATAATCCTCCGGCAAATATTTTTGCTGATCGGACAGCGGTTCAATTATTTTGTCTTTATCTTTTATAAAATACCAATGTCGTGCACTATTATCAAAATCACTCAAATCCAAAACCAAAGATTGTTTTTCGTTATCATCAATTTGTGCAAAATTATCACCACAAAACAATTGCATTATTATATATAATAATAATATAAGTATTCTCATTTTTATCCATCCATTTAAGATTTTTAGATTCCAATATTAAATAGTAAAATATCAAAAAGCAATTTTTTATATTTATTTATAACTTAACAATTCTTATTATTCCCCAGCTTGACCGGCCCTTTATTTTCCCCATTACACAGTGATAAATACACCCTAATTTATAATTTAAAACCCCAATTCCTTTTTTGCTTTTACATCCGGTTTTTTTGATTATTATATTAAGTTATTTATTAATACTGGCATCTTTGTGTAGTGTTGCAATATCTTGTGAAGATGTGTCGGCATAGTATGCAGGTGCTTTATCATAACAAAAACAACACCCATATTAAATGGCATATGTTTTAGAAACAGATACATTAAGACCACCAGTCGAACCACCCACACAAACACGAGGCAGAACAGTGGCGGAACTTTAGCACTTACACTATTGTTAATGTAAAAAATGGAGATATATGAAATTGATAGAGCGGATATTTGAAAGATTTCTCTGGTCATCTAGGTTTGTTGTTATTATTGCCGTTGTAAGCAGCCTTGTGCTTGCTTTGTTTACTTTCTATTTTGCCACGGCCGAGGTCTTCAATATTATATATTCTTATTTTGCGGGAATGGATCAGGTAACCGACCTTGCGGCTAAAAAAGCAATAAAAACTAATGTTATTGTTGGAATTATCAAAGTAATTGATGTTTATCTGCTTGGCATTTTTATGCTGATATTTTCGTATGGCTTATATGAATTGTTTATTAGTAAAATTGACAGTGCACTGACAAGTGAAAATAGCAAAAGTGTTCTGTTAATAAAAAGTTTTGATAACCTAAAAACCAGATTGGGTAATGTTGTATTGCTCATCCTTGTTGTAAACTTTTTTCAACACGCCGTTGAAATTACTTACACGGACAGCTTAAGCCTTTTATATTTGGGAATAGGTATCTTGGTAATTAGCGGTGCTATTTATTTAAGTCATTTAAAAGATCATGGATCTGAAAAGAATCACTGACCAAACAACGTTTTCGAATACTCAACTATAAAAGCAGTTTTGGGGATTGTGGTGATATATCAATCAGCTTTAAAATTAAAGTTCTTCACTAGTAAAACCTTAGATGGCTTTTTTAGGTAGTGTAAATAATTTTGTGTAAATGTTGAATAATAGTTTACATCTCGTGAGCAATGTTGACCGCCAAATTCTTTTGTGATTTTTTCACCATGAGGCAATTCCATTTTAGAACCATCAATTGCAAGTAATTTATTTCACTATATGTTTTCGTTTTTTCTTTAAAATTTCTTCTATTGACTTTCTTTTGGAACCAGAAAAACATCAAAACAAGTCGGGACGTTCTAACCAACTGAACCACTGTAATTTTCCCACTTCCTAACAAACAGTATTTTAAGCAAAATCATGGCAATCATTCAAATCACAAAAATCACAGTTCAGACAATGTTTAGATGAAATAAGCTCGAAGTTTTATAGTGCCTTTACGCGACCAAACGAAACAAAAACTCTCGCGGCCTTCCCGAGACTTCGGGACGTTCTAACCCAACAAATCTCACCTCCGATTTACCGCTTTCAAAAATTTCCATTGCCCAGTCATTAATTTTATAATAAACCTTTCCTATCTCGGCAGCGTCTATCATACCACGTAAAATGTTTGCCGCGCCCCACAGGTAATCTTCTAATTGTTTTTGGGTCATTAAATTTCCTATAAATCAATAATACTTCTATAAAATAATATGAACGTTGGTGGGCAAAAAAAACACTCCCTATAACCGCCATATTCAGCATTTCTAAACTAAAATATTTACAAATGGAAAAAAACAAAAATTTATAGTTTTAACACTTGAATATTAAAATCTTTGGTGTTTTTATTTTATTCGTATAATAACCTTTATTATTTATTGCTTTGAACCAAATTATTTAATCTAAATCCATGGCACATTAAAAATAAAAACATTAATATTAAAATAATGAAAGAAAGTTATTTTTAATAACGTTGTAAAACTTGACAACTTTTCTTAATAAAAAATATTTATTTTAGTTTGCTTAAAAAAATAATTTCATTAAATTAAACAAATACAAAAGAATAAGAAAGGTAAAAGGAGTGCTCGTATTTAGTATGGTTTCAAAGGAGTTGAAAATCTTGTAACATCGTTTTTTTATATAAATCATACAAATATGTATTCTGGTTATTTATTGTCTGTTGGGAAGTGCTCCAAAATAATTGAGATAGGTCAGTTAATTATTATAAAGGAGTACGTTTATGAAAAATGCTTTACTATTTGTTTTGTTCATTATTGTCTTATTCAGTACTAGTTGTAAGAAAGAAGACAGCAATCCTGTAACAATACCGCCTAAAACCTATAATATTGAAAAAGAAATTAATTCTTCACAAGGAGGGGTTGTATCATTAGGAGATTCAATTGTATTAAATATTCCCGCCTCTTCATTACCAAATAGTGGAAATGTTTTTTTGGGAAGAACAGGGAATGAACCGACAAATGTAACAAATAATGATTATAAAATACTAGGGACACCGATTACGGTTAAATTACCAGTCGATTCCATTAAGGAACCACTTCAATTATCTTTTCCTAAACCTGCCGGGTCAATAACAAATGAAGATATTTGTACATTCATGTATGACGGGGATTCTTATTATCCTATTCAAAGCAGTATTCAAAATGGGAAAATAAATGTAACCATTGATAATATAAATTGGGGTAGGAATAATGATTTGAACAAATTAAATAAAGTTAAACAACCAGAAATAATTACTCAATTAATAATATTAGTGTTAATTCAAAAACAAACTCCACCGACAGAAGAACTGGGAATAAAGGAAGTATCAATTGTTAACGGGGAAATAAGTTATTTAGAGCCTACTGTTAGTCAGTCTTCAAAAATAGTACTGTTGATTCATGGGTGGACAAGTAGACCAAAAGTATGGAAAACTATGATAACAAGGTTACAATCTCAAATTAATCCAAAATATGCAGATATTTTGACATTTGGGTATAATTCTTCTTTTAGCGTTGAATCAAACGCGAATTTGCTTTCACAAGCATTATCATCTTATTCCAATGGAATAAAAATTGATATTATAGCTCACAGTATGGGTGGTTTAGTAGCCAGAAGCATGATAGAAAAATACAATGGTGCACAATATATCAATAAATTAATCACACTTGGTACACCGCATCATGGGTCGCCATTAGCTGCATTAAGAGGATGGTTGGGTAGCCTTGTTAACATGAATAATCCAGAGTATTTTTCAATGTATAATTACTTTACTCAAGGTTTTAATGATTTAGCACCTACCTCGACGTTAATTCAAAGTTTAAGTTCATTAACTTCACCTTCTCTACCTTATTATCTTATTGCCGGAGTTTCTCAATATAATAATAATTCAATATTACCTGGTGCTGATGATGGTGTAGTAACCGAAGTAAGCGCATTAGGAGTATCAGGTGCTGCCGGTATTGCCTCAATTGAATTGAATTATTCGATTCTTCTTGGTTTAACTCATACTCTATTAACTGAAAGTGGAACAGTTTACGATAAAATAATATCTTATTTACAAACCAGCACAACTACCAACAATCCCCCGTCAGCACCATCAATTCCATCTCCATCAAATAATGCCCCAGATCAACCAACGTCACTAACTTTAAGTTGGTCTTGTAGTGATCCAGATGGAGATAACTTAAAATACGATGTATATTTTGGCACAAGCAGTAATCCTACCACTACTATTGAAACAGATCAAATTTCAACAAGTATTAGTAGAAGTGGACTTACTGCAAACAAAAAATATTATTGGAAAGTTTTAGCAAAAGACCAGAGTTTATCTACTGCAAGTCCTGTTTGGAATTTTACGACTGCTGCTGGCGGAACAGCTCCTTCTGCTCCAACACTATCCTCGCCTGAAAATAATGAACCCAATGTATCTGTCTCACCAACACTTTCATGGAGTGCAAGCATCGGAGCTACGTATACATTGCAAGTATCTACATTTAGCAATTTTTCAAGTTATACATATGAAAAAAGCGGAATAACAAATACAAGTCAGCAAATAACAGGTTTAAGCAACAATACATTATATTACTGGCGGGTAAATGCGACAAACAGTTATGGCACATCTAGTTATTCAACTGTTTATAAATTTACAACAATAGCAAGTTCCGTTACAGCCTCTATAAGTGGGAAAGTAACCATTAGTACAATGCAGGGGAATCCAATATCAAATGCTAAAATTTATACATCACCTGCTACAACTACGGTTTATTCTGATGCTTCAGGAAACTACTCGATTACGAGTGTAGCTGCCGGAACATATACGGTATATGCCGAAAAGACAGGTTATAATAATTATTCCATGTCTATAAATATTGCACAAGGACAAACATATACACAAAACATTGTTATGATTGCTACTAGTGCTACAGGCACACCATGCCCCGGTATTCCCACTATAACAGATTCACGTGATGGTAAAACTTACAACACGGTACAAATTGGCGGACAATGTTGGCTAAAAGAAAACCTTAATGTAGGAACAAGAATAGATGGCAGTGCAGAACAAGCAAATAATAGCACAATTGATAAATATTGTTATGATGATGTCGAAGCAAATTGTACTACTTACGGCGGGTTATACCAATGGGCTGAAGCTGTACAATACAAAAACGGAGCGACAAATAGCACATCACCATCTCCTATTTTTAACGAAAATGTACAAGGTATTTGCCCAACCGGTTGGCATATACCTACAAAAGCGGAGTTTGAGACATTAAAAGCATCGTCAACAGTAAACAGCAACAGTAATACATTAAAAGCAGTTAGTCAAGGAACCGGAGATGGTGCAGGGACTAACACAAGCGGTTTTTCTGCCTTGCTTGCCGGCTATCACAATCACAATGGTAACTTCAACTATTTAGGTTCTAACGCTTTCTTTTGGAGTTCCGCGGAGTACGATGCCTCATTCGCATACATCCTACACCTGAACAATATTGGTGGTAATATCGACTTATACGATAGCCCTAAGGAAAGTGGTTTTAGTGTTAGGTGCTTAAAAAATTAGTTTATTTGATATTTCCCCCACCTAAAGCGGGGATCGATTTTTACAGCCGTCTGTAAATGGCGGCTTTTTGTTTTACGATGCATATATCCCCTATAAATATTTTTATTAAACTTTATACAGAGTAAGTAGGTTTTTGTTGCGCCACTAAATAAAAAACCATAATATAAATTCCGGTCATAATTATTTTTACTTACTCAACCTTATTAGCGGAACTTCCCTTGCACTTTCCTTAACGCTACCATGAAAATTCCAACAAAAAAACTTGTTATTGTACAAAGACAAAACAGTATAAATAAACTTATATTCACAATGGTCTATATAAGGAGCTTTTGTCTTATCCCCTTCTCTTTTTCGGTATAAGCACCTTGATAATAACTAACAACAATCAATGAGAATTATATTATGTGGTTTACAAGTGTTATTTGGGGAATTATATAAACTTAATTAAATCAAAATTCTACTTTCTAATCTTTTTGTTATTATAGATTCTAAATATTCCGCTTTTGTATATGAAAGAATATCTACAGGCATTTTAATTTTTTTTATTAATTCAGTTTCGGGTTTATATAACATATCCGCTCTTTGAAAAATGCTTTTATTTTCAAATGCGTTTGAGATTGCTATCATATCTAAATCGCTTTCTGAATTATCCGAACCTTTCATCACAGAGCCAAAGATAGCTAAATTTTCAACAGGAACCCCCGAATTTTCAAGTAGATCTTTTAATGTATTTGCAATTTCAATTAAGCGATTGTATTCCATAGTTTTCTAATATTCTTATACCCACAACATTTTATCACTTTTATGCTTTCAGTAAATCAGGAACTCTCGTTTTTTTGAGCCAATAAATTTTTCAACTCTTCTTTACTGGGCAATATAGTAAGGTATCTGCTAGCAAATATTTGCTTGTTATCCTCCGGTAAAGTAATTTCCACTAATAAATCGCTTTTGTCACGACACAGAATAATTCCTATAGTTTTGTTCTCATCTTCAACCTTTACAAATCTATCGTAATAATTTACATACATTTGCATTTGCCCAATATCCTGATGTTGTAATTCCCCTATTTTAAGATCAATGACAACAAAACAACGCAATAAACGATTGTAGAATACTAAATCAACATAAAAATGTTTCTCATCAAAAGTAATACGTTTTTGCCTTCCTACAAAAGTAAATCCTTTCCCAAGCTCTAATAAAAATGTTTCCAGTTTATCTATCAGTTCATTTTCCAAATCGGTTTCAGAATATCTGTAATGCTCTTTCAGATTTAAGAATTCCAAAATATATGGGTCTTTTACCGCATCCTCAGGAGATTCAATTGTTTGCCCCTTAATTGCTAATTCTTTAATTCCTTCTTTATCTTTACTTAATGATAATCTTAAATACAAAGCACTATCAAATTGTCTTTTAAGCTCTCTTAAGCTCCAATTATTTACTTCCGCTTCAATTTCGTAAAAATTACGTTCTTCATTATTCTCAATTCTTATTAAAAACTGATAATGCGACCAGCTTAAAGCAAAACTGTCTTGTGAAGAATTCCGTGACGGTGTCTCGGAAATTGGATAGGTCAAATAAAAACGTCTCATATTTTCCAAGTTGTCAATTGAAAACCCCCTGCCAAAATCATTTTGAAGTTGCTCGGAAAGGTTTTTAATTATTGCCTTTCCATAAGTCGCCCTACTTTCACCCTGCTGTTCTTCTTCAACTATTCTTTTACCGATCAACCAATATGCATGAACCATCGTTCTATTTATGGATCGATATGTGTTTTGCTTGGCGGAATTTAATATTTGTTTTATATCATTTATCAATTGCATAAATGTCCCTTAGTAAAGAGTGTATATACATGAAATAAAATTATACTTAAATTTACGAAAAGATAAAATACCAATCACGCATTTAACTTAACAAACAAACTTTTTTTCATCCTTTTTTTTGTTCTATAACCGCAAATACCCACTATAAAACCAACAAATACCTTTTCTTCCAAAATTTTGGTATAATAATATTTAAGGGAAAGTAAACTTTCTTTTCACCCGCTAAAAACATTCAACAACACCCAAACAACCCTCCAAATAAACTTTAACTCTCGATTGGAGAAAAGTCCATGACATGGGTCCGGTTTTAGGCATACAGGCAGATTTTGCAGTAATGCGATATGAACAGTTTGACCGCAGAAAAGACAAAATTCAAGCGTTAATCTGTATCCGTAACTCTCGCGGCCTTCCCGATTTACCCAACTTTAGGTGGGTACATAGGGACGTTCGAACCAACTGAACCCACTTAAATTCCCCAAATCTAAAATTACAGTATTTTCGGCTGAATCATGGCAATCCTTTAATCAAGTAAATCATGGTTCAGACAATGTTTAAACCGTAACTCCGCCGAAATTACGTAATACGAATATCAATAGAATTTAGCAAGGTAGTAACCTTGGTATTTATTTCTGCTAAATACCAATTACCATTCATTCTAACTTGCATTATTTTACTCAATCTGATGGCAATATCAGGCGGTGAATACTTGGATAATAAATTTTTATCTTTCAGCAAGTTCAATATTTTGTAATATAATTTCATTGCGAGGAAATTAACAAACATCCATCCTTCTAATGTATCTTTGTTTTGCATATATGTTCTATCGGCTTCAATTACGTTCTTAAAACTATCAAAAAATAACTCAACATTACCCCTCGTTTTATAATGCAAATATATATCTTCCGGTTTTGTATTTGTTAAATTGTGTACAAATCCTATTATTCCAAACTTGTTTTCTTTTTCTCTATAACCTTCAATGCTATAATCTTCAGGATGGCTTTGGATCCTCCTGAGATAATCGTTTTCTTCTTCAACTTTTAGTGTGTTATCTGAGAATAATACTATATCTTTTCCATCTTTTTTATACTGACAATACCATATGGCTTTATCATGGTACATAAAATAATTTTTAAATACGTCTTTTGTTTTTTGTTCTAATAATTCATCACTTATTAATGTATTATTTCGTCTTAAAGGAACAATATAATTAAGACCTTCATTATTCATCATTGTTATATTGTTGTTTGAATAGAAGCCCTTATCCGTGATGATTACGGCATCTGTAATTCCGCTTTCAATTAAGCTTAATTTGAATATTTTCACTTCTCTTATATTTCCGTCCGTTAGGCGATAATATATAGGCTCATTTCGTGTATTTGAGAATATGCATAATAAATTTACTTGTGGTTTATATTCTCGTTTACTGTTATAACCGATATAATTACTGCCTAAATGTTTTGATTCCGATAAAATATTTGTCATATCTATAGCTAGAAAATTTTCCCCCTGATTAAAAGCCTGCTTAAACCTCACTATTTTTTCTCTGTTCTTACCCAAGTCCTCAAATAATGCAGATGTTTTCTTCTCAGTTAGTTTTGCTTTCATTTCTTCGCTTGCAAAGGATTGCTCAAAATAATATGGTGTGTTTTTTATTGTTGTATTATGGAAAAATCGAAGGTAAGAAAGTAGAAGTATTTCTTGATATTGTTCAGGGAATATTTCTTTTAATACATCAATTTCTTTTTTTAATAATTGTTTAGTCGCAAAATAACTGCCATACTCTTTTACGCTTACTTTGCTTACACAAGGTTCAGCAAGAATTTGCTTCTCAAGTTTACGTTTAGCAGATTCAATAAATCCAGCTTCTGTAATTTTACCAAGAATTTTTCCTGTAATTTTTTTGGATCTGCCTTTTATCTTATCCCTTTTGCTTGAGATAGCATAAACATAATATTTCCCGTTGAAGTCTCGGACTTCTGTTTTGGGTGGTTGATATTTTTTAACCCATTCAGGTATCATAAAAGCCTCCGTATCTACGTAATACAAATATAATACATAAATCCCTCTAAGTCAAGTTATTTATTCATTTTATCAAATTATATTACGTGTTTTTTGCGGAGTTACAGTTTAAAAAGCAAAAAGCCCGAAGTTTTCTCAGGGCTTTAGCGACACCATACGGATCAATAACTCCCGCGGCCTTCCCGATACATCGGGACGTTCCAACCAACTGAACTACTCTTTAAAATGCAAAAAGCCTGAATAAATTCAGGCTTTTTTGCGGGGCCGACGAGACTCGAACTCGCGGCCTCCTGCGTGACAGGCAGGCGTTCTAACCAACTGAACTACAGCCCCGTATATTTAAGAACATTCTCAAAAATAGACTGTAATTATACATACAAAACAATTTAAATGCAAGAAATATTTTTTAAAAATTAAATATTTTTTAAATTTTTATATAATTCCACAATAAAGCAGGCACCTTTGCCTTGTTCACTTTCAACGGTAATATTACCGCTGTGCAAATCAACCAATTCTTTTACAATTGCCAATCCCAAACCTGTTGAACTTTCATCTCCGGTTGGTCTGGCAGAAAGTTTTTGAAATTTAACAAAAAGTAGTTCTTTATCTTCCGGTGTAAAACCCGGACCTTCATCAGCAATTTTAATTTGAACAATTTCACCTAAATCGGTTAAAGTTACTTTAATTTCTTTTCCTATAGGCGAATATTTTACCGCGTTGCTTACAATATTATCTATAATTTCATAAATCCATTTTTCATCGGCGTAAATATCGATATTGTCAATTTCTATAATTTTTATTATTTGTTTTTTCTTTGTAGCTCTAATTTGATTTTCCAAAACAATACGCTGTATTAAATCGGTAATCGAAAATCTTTTAATCTGCAATTTAAATTTTGTATTTTCTACAATTATTGATTCCAAAAGCTCAGTTATTAGTGATAACATCCTGTTTGATGATGTATGAATAATATCAATCATTGTGGCTGTTTCACTATCAACCACATTGTCTTCTTTTATTAGTTGAAGCAAACTGATAATGGTTCCAAGCGGATTTTTTAAATCGTGGGCCGCAATACTTAAAATATCACTTTTAAATTCATTAGCCTTAATTAATTCTTTATTAACTCTTTCAAGCTCTTCATTAGCCTGTTCGGTTTTAAGCAATAATTTTTCTGTTATTTCTTTTTCTTCTTTTAAATCAGCAATTTTTTCATCAATAATTTTTTCTAATTCTTTATTTTGTTTATCAAGTCTGTCATATTTTCTTTTTTGATAAATTGCCGTAGCCAAAATAATAAAAACAATCCCTAAAAATATGTAAACAATTATCATATAATCCGATTTATACCAAGGCGGATAAACAACAAAACTGATTTTGGTTGTATCACTCCACAAATAACCGGGCTGCTGTCCAATGACCGAAAAAGTATATTCTCCGGCAGGAAGATTGATAAATGACTGTACTTCAAGATTAGTTAAATCCGACCAGTTATCCATCAAACCCGTAAGTTTGTATTTATAATGTACATCATTTGGATAAATTAACGAAGCATATTCAAATTTTATATTTGTTTTTCCTTCAAAATTTAATACATCCTTTTTTACTATATTTTCCCTGTTATTCCCCCACATGGAAAAAATTACAGGAGCAGGTGTTTCATTAATATTAACGTCTTCTAATTGCCAAAAGGCTAATCCGCTGCTTGTAGCCACCCAAATTTTGCCGCTATTATCTAATACGATACCTCTTGGAGATACAACTGTATTGGGAAGTCCGTCATTTTTGGAAAATGTAGTAAATTCTTTACCAACACTTAATAAAAGTCCATGTTCTGTACCAACCCAAATCCTATCTGTTTTATCCTTAAACAAAGCTTTCGAATTTAGTATTTCGCCGTCCTTAGTTCCGCTTTCAATGGAAATAACCCCATCCTTAAATTTTAGCAGACCAATATTTGAAGCAATTAAAAAAGTTTTATCACTTAAAAGAAACACATCATTAAATACCAAACCGGTATTAATTTTTAATTTATTTTTAACAGTAATTTCTTCAAAAATATTTTTTGTTTGATTTAATTTTAGAATAGTAAAATTATTAACATTACTTAAAAAGTAAATTTCATTATTAATAACCTTAAGTATTGGTTCAATACTTGTAAATTTGGAAATATCATATTTTTCGATATTAAAATTATTATCTATTTTAACTATTTTTCTGCTTAACTCGGCATATCCCCACAAATTACCCAACTTGTCCAAATCCAATACTGCTAATCTGCCCCCAAGTTCTTTTTCGTTAAAGATTTTTGTGTGATTTCCCTTTTTATAAACCAGTTCGCCTGATCTGTTTGACACCCAAAGTTTATCATCGGTTATAGTAAAAGTATAAACACGTTTTTTATTACTGTTATATACCGGCAATAAATTATACCCGCCATTTTGGTTTACAATCTTGTAAACATTTTCTTGATCTGAAAAATACACCACTCCTTTTTCATCGGTCAAAATTGTTCTAACATAAGCTGACCCGCCATTTAGCTGTATATTGCTAAAAACAAACTCCGAAAAAAAGGTTTTTCTAATTAAACCAACTCCCTCATCCGAGCATACCCATAAATTTTTATCTTTATCCCCGGTAATATAATTTACAATAGTTCTTAAATTATAACCCGGCATTGGTGTTGCATGTTGTGTTCCCTCTTCCCATTTATATATTCCTGTATTTCCGGTTCCAATATAACAGCAGTTATTTTCATCAAAATAAAAAGTCATACAATTATTTAATGGCAAAACAATTGCCGAGTTTATTACATTAAAATTGTTATCCAAAACAACTTTTAACAAACCATAACTTGTTGCCGCAAAAATGGAATTATCTTTTAATATTTTTAACTGGTTGATATAAAAACGCGGTAAATTAATCCCTATTGGAATTTCAACAAACTGATCCTTTTTTTTATCAAACCTAAATAAATAACCCTGCCATGAAGTAGCAAATATGTTACCTAAACCATCCTCAACAATTAAAAACGAATGCAAATAGTTATCAGTACTGTATTTAACGGGGAAAACATACTTTTTAAATTTACCGTTTTCTAACTTGCAAATGCCGTTATTATCACCAATCCATAAAACATTGCTTTTATCCAAAAATAAATCTTTTGGATATAACAAAGTACTATCTGCGGGGGATGTACTCCCTTTTATTATTGATTTATACGTATAATTTTTTCCTTCACCCAGCAGGTAACCCAAACCCATATCGGTAGCAATAATAATTTTCCCGTCTGTTGTTTGCAAAACATCTTTTACATATAAAGAAGGGAAACCTTTGGAAATGTTAATAAAATTTTTCCCATCAAATCGCGCCAAACCAGCATCTGTGGCAATCCAGATAAAGCCCTTATTATCTTGAATTATTTTTTTTGTTAAATTGCTTGCTAAACCCTGTTCATCACTCCATCTGTGATAAGAAAGATTTTGACTAAAAACAAAACCTACCGTAAATAAAAGAAAACAAAAAATATATTTAGTCATTTATCCTTTTAAGTTCTATTAAATTAGTATTACAGTTTTAAATATATTATTAATTTAACAAAGTTATTATTAAAGTACAAAATTATAATTTTTAATTGTTACTTTTCTTTTATATTGGACACAAAAAAAGCCCTTCAAAGTTTAAAGGGCTTTTAATAATTATTCTAAAAGTATTGTTATTTCACATCATCCGGCAAACTAACTTCAGATGCAGGTTTTACTTCTCCAACCGGATCTAATTCAAAAGGATTATCAACAATCTCCTTTTTACCGCTTGTAAAAGTAATTGTAATTTTAGGACTTTTAATTTCTTCTTTAACTTTTTCAATAGTAGTTAATTTAGGATTAAAGAATACATAAGCAAAAATTTCAGTTGTGTAATTTGTTGCAAAACGTACAATTCCATTATCGTTTGACAAATGGCTCATTAAAAAACTGAGCTGGCGTTTAGCCATTGGTGATGCAGCTTCGGGCATTGGGAATATAAACACACTAAGATCTTCAGGTTTATAAGTTTTATATTTGTTAAATGCCTTATCATAACTTTTGAACATTCTTTTGTTATATTCGGCAACATCAATTTTTCCCGGTAACATTGTTGAATTCATTACTTCAAATTCAATTTCCCTAATTTCTATTCCTTTTATTGTTTTTACTTTAATGGTTTTTGCCTTTATAAGTTTTTCTATTTGATATAATGAACTTATTTTATCATTAAAATAAATAACAGCTTTAACCGGTTCTCCAAAATGAGTTTCATATCCATAAATTCCGGCATCTTTTTTTAATGCCCACGAAAGATTAATATAATCCAAATTATCAAACAATCCGTTAACGCCCACTTCACATACCGAAATACTGTCCGTCATGTCTTTTTTGATTTTATTAACTTCTTGTTTAGCAGGAGTAAATATAGCCTCCTTAACCTTTTCGGCACTAATTACTGCAGGATTATAATATATTTCCACAGTATGCGATGAAGCGTAAGTATCCAAACCAACAATACCGGGTACATTATCCAACTGAGCTTTTAAAGCCATAGAACTTCCAAAACACTTTACTGTTTTTAGATTTTCCATTCTAAATATTTGAACATTTTTAACCTTATCAAAACCGCCCCATCTTTCCGAAATTGTTGTAAATTCAAAAGTGGAAGCATACCACAAACTTAAACCAATTAAAACAACAGTAGCAATTGGAGCCAAATATTTAGTAACTTTTGTTTTACCAATAGTAAGCGAATTTTTTGTTTTACACGAGTGAACACAGTCTGAACATAAGTTACAATCAACATCATTAATAACGTCAAATTTTGTTAAATCAATGCCCTGTGGACAATTAGCTTCACAAATTCCGCATTTAGTACATGTATCATTGTTTCTTCGGATTTTTAAAAATGGTAAACCGTTTATTTTATTTAATATAACTTCTCTTAATAAACCTATAAAAACCAGACCTCCAAGTAAATAGACATAACTTAGATTAACACCAAAAAGCTTTAATGCTACAAAAATAACAATAATACCAAGTGAACAGTATACATTTAAAAAGATGTTACTTATTGCACCAAGCGGACATAAATATTTGCACCAGAACATCCTAAAAAAGAATGATCCAAATATTATTATAGCAACAGCAATAATTGCATAAACCAATGTAATATCAGGATTTTTGAATAAATTAACTATTGCAAAATATGGGTCGTATTGTTTACAAAACAGTTCGCTCATTGTCATTGTAAAATATATTGTTATAAACAATAAAGCATATTTTAATATTCGTAAAGGTCTGTCAATAACTTTTGGTATATCAAATCTTAATTTTAATTTTTCTCCAAGCCTTCCAATCCACTCCATAATTGTTCCCAGCGGACATACATAACTGCAAAACAATTTACCTAAAAGCAGCACTCCAATTATCAGCCCAAAACCTAAAGCTACTTGTACCGTACTCATTTGGCACGACATTGTTCCAAGTTCCAGTTTGCTAAAAAATGAAGAAATGCCACCAAAAGGACAATATGCTTCAAAATCTTGAGCATACGCAGAATCAAAAAATGGTCGAACTCCAACATATACAACAAGTCCTAAAAAAATAAATTGCATAATCATACGTATTTTATTTTTCATCGTTACAGTTTACTCCTATTTAGTACAAAAAGATTAAATTATCTTATAAATAAACAGCTTAATTAAATTCAAAATTTTATTATTATAAAATCAAACAAGCATTGAAATGTAAAACAGAACTGTCCTCTTTTAAGCTATAAGAGGACAGTTAAAGTAATTATTATTTAATAAACATCATTTTTTTATTTTGAGAATAAATAATATTGTTTGTCAATTTATCTGAAACTTTCAAAGTATAAAAATACACACCACTATTAAAATAATTTTTAGGTGTAAAATTAATTTGATGAGTTCCTGCGGTTTCTAACTGATTAACCAAAGTTTCTATTTCTCTTCCAAGCAAGTCATATACTTTTAATGTTACATAACCATCACTTGCCAACTGATATTTAATTGAAGTAGAAGGATTAAACGGATTAGGATAATTTTGCGACAAAACAAATTCTTTAGGCATCGAAAGATTTACTTCAACAACATCCGAATAAGTATATGAACCATCATTATCTATTTGTTTTAATCTATAATACACTTTATTATCGGCCGAATAATTATCCACATACGAATATTTACTGATTTCAGTTGTGGAACCATTTCCGGCAATAAAAGCTATTTTAGAAAATGAACTATTATCCAAGCTGCGTTGAATTTCAAATCCGCTGTTATTGGTTTCTGTGGCCGTAATCCAACTTAAATTTACAGCTCCGTTTATCAACTTAGCGTCAAATGATACTAATTCAACAGGTACTTCAAAATTGCCTAATCGGGCAACATAAATTTCGTCATCACCGGCACTGGTTAACGAACTTTGATCAAAAGTTGCTGTTAAATTAAAGTTACCTGTCAAAAACAAATTGCCAATTTTATCACCGGCAATATCATTACAATAATCTTCATCAGTTCCACCAGCGGATTTAAACCATAAAACCGTATCGGCACCGGTACATTGAGCCACAAAAAGATCTCTTCCACCAAGACTTGTATAAGGAGTCAAATTGTATATCACAGTACCATAAAAAACACCTCCAATAAAATATTTATTATCCTTGCCGGCCGATACTGCTGAGATTCTATCTGCTAAAACTCCATTTCCCGGATGTTTAAAGCTTTTTAGATCACCTGATGTAGTGTACATTGCAATAAAACCATCATCTCCGCCATTACTTAAAATCATATTTCCGGCCACTATAACTGTATCTGTAAAATATCCCCCTAAAACTAAATCTGTACCATTACTCAATATATCAATATCATTAACAATATCATCCTTTGGACCGCCAAATGTTTTAACCCATTCAAAGTTTCCGTCAGGTGTTAGTTTAGTTAAAAATACATCTTTACCGCCAACGCTTGTAACCTGATTGGTACCAAAATTTGAAGTACCTGCATATTGCCCGCAAACATACACATTATTTTGGGCATCGGTAACAACTCCCCAGCCTTCTTCACCGGAATTACTGCTTCCGGCAGCTTTTACCCAAAGCAAATTACCGGCAGGAGTATATTTGGCCACAAAAATATCTCTATCGCCATAACCGGTTAATTTGTACCCGTTAAAGTTTACTGTATCGGTTGCAGCACCACCAAAATAACCGGCTACTAAATAATTTCCGGCCGCATCAACTGTTATACTGTTTCCTCTATCTTGCTTTGATGATGATCCTTTTTTTGCCCAAAGCACATCACCGGCAGCATTATATTTTACAACAACAACATCCCAGTTACCTGAACCAACAAGTGTTATACCGCCAAAAACGCTATTTCCGTATAAACCGCCGGTAACAATTACATCACCATTTGCATCAATAACAACATCTCTGCCTTCTGTTGTAACTTGATTACCACCTTCATGTGCCCACACACATAATCCTTCATGATTATATTTTGCTACAAAATAATCTTTTGTTCCGGTATGTGTTATTGTAATACCATTACCCATGTTTAATGGTTTGCTTTGAAACTTACCTGTTACATATATATTATTGCCATATTGATCGGAAGTGATTCCGTAAGGAATTTCTTCTTGCGGTCCCGATGCTTGCGTAAGCCATGCATAAGTAGGCACTTGCGCTTGTGCATTAGATAACAGCAAAAGAACAAAAAATATAGCTAAAAATAGTCCGTTTTTTTTCATTCTGCTTCTCCGTTTTATATTAAAAAAATAAATGTTATTCTAAAATAATTTTTGCTAAATTTATTTATAATAACGCTATTTATTAAATAAATAGCGTTATTAATATTCTTTTAAATTGTTTATCTTATTAACATCATCTTTTTTGTAACACTATTGTTATTAACTTTTAACGAATAAAAATATACACCGCTGCTTAAATTTTTAGCATCGTAATTAACTGAATACGAACCTGTATTTTGTTGTTTATTAACTAATGTTGATATTTTTTGGCCCAACAAATTAAATACGCTTAAATTTACTAATCCGGGTTCATTGATTGAATAATTAATTACTGTAGAAGGATTAAACGGGTTAGGATAATTTTGATTTAAATTAAACGAACTTACATTTGTAAATTCATCATCCACACCAACAAAAGGAGCGGTAGTAAAAACTGAAGAATAATTACTTGTAACCCAGCAATAACCTTGCTTATCGTATGCAACGCCATACAAACCTGTTACATCAATAACATTTGTATCACAAATAGATACCCAGCTAGTTCCCCCATCTGTTGTTTCAAATGCTGCCAATTGTCCCGCAGTCAGCCATTTGTCGGCACTAAAAGCAGCTATTTTATACATCTGTTTTGTCGGGTCAGGCAATTCAAAATAATTCCAAGTTAAACCACCGTCAATTGTTTTTAGATTAACAACCCCAACAATATAGCCAATATTTGTGCCATAAAATTCAATATCATTAAAGCTGGCACCCGTTAATGCTCCAGATGGGACACCGTTTAATGTGGAATTATTCCATGTTGCACCACCATCCGTTGTATATTTTACAGTCCCGTTTTTACCTATAATAACTCCGTTATTTGCATCTGTAAAATAAACATCGTATAAATCAACACCGGCACCCGTTACAACGGATGACCATGTATTTCCTCCGTCGGTTGTTTTTACCATACTGTTTTCAGTCTTTCCAACCACATATCCAATGTTTTCATCAACAAAATGGAGACCATTAAATGCCAAACTAACACTTGAACTGTCTTTAATAACTGCAAACCAAGTATTTCCACCATCTGTTGTTTTACAAACCTGATTATATGAACGTGATAAATAACCTACTTTATCATTAACAAAACAAATATTGCTGATTTTTGGAGTTTTATTATTTACAACAACATATCCGCCATTCCAGCTATAACCACCATCAGCGGATTTAGCGTAAACACCACCAAAACCGGCCGCAAATATATTTTTTTCGCTTGGGAATTTAATTGAATATAAATATGCAGAAGGAACTTTTGTTAATTGCACCCAAGTTGATCCGAAATCTGAAGAATATCCAACACATCCCGCATCTCCAACAACCCATAACCGGTCACCGCGGGCTTTAATTGAAACTATTGAAAATCCGAACGGTAATGATAAATATTCCCAATTGTTTCCACCGTCAGTTGTTTTTACAATTACACTCCCTTCATATGAACCACTTCCGCCTACACAAAAACCATTTAATTCGTCCTTAAAATATAAATCCTGCATATTTACATAAGTGCGTTGATTTTCTGGTAATGTTTGGTATTCCCATGTTGCACCGCCATTAGTGGTTTTCAGGTGAATAGTAGGCTGCAATCCTGCCGCACGCGATCCCCATCCCGAGGCGTATGCAACATTATCATTAACCATATAAACACCCCAAATATCCGAACGGGAATAATTAAAACCCCCTAAAGCAGGTGTTGGTGAATTTGTCCAAGTTGAACCATCAGTTGTGTAATACAATGTGGCAACATCTTTGCCGGTTACAATACCTTTTGTGGGAGACGAAAAACTCATTGCTAAAAGATCTTTAGCTGCCTGTAAACTAACTGTCCAGGTAGTCCCTCCATCGGTAGTTTTAACAACTTGACCACCGGCCGTGTTCGATATCATCAAATAACCATTATTTATATCAGGGAAATAAATTCCTTTAATTGTACCATTAGCAACGCCTATTTCGGATACATTCCAAGTGACTCCTCCATCGGCTGTAATTAATAATCTTTGTGTGGTAGTGCCAATAAATCCATGCATTTCATCCACAAAACATACACCGTATAATGATGCAATAACAGGAGATGAAAATTTTTCCCAATTATTACCTCCATCGGTAGTTTTAAGAATAAGACCACTGCTTCCAACCGACCAGCCCAATAGGTCATTTAACATAAATATGTCCGTAATGGTCTCATTTGTATATTTATGAGCTTTTCGCCAGCCATCGGCTTGAATAACATTAGCTAAAAAAACTAAACCAATAATTATAAGAACAAGTTTTTTCATATCCATCCTCTTTAATATATCCTAAAAAGTAAATAGTCTTAACGTAATTTTTGTATTCCAATTGTTTTGTTTAAGTAAATCGTTGTCTTTCAAATTGTAATTTAAATATCCGGCTGAAATATCAACAACTGCCAAATCAAAATAAACATAACTAATTCCAAAAGTATATGCAATATAACTTACATTATTTCCGCCAAAAATCAAATCGTGTTCCATGCTGCAAAAGTTGACACCTCCTCTGACTTTAATATTAGCAGAAGGTTCGGTTTCAAATCCAATTTTTAATAAATTATCATTAGATGTCAATTTATTAAATCTATCGTCAATATATTTTAACGAATCGGCATCGTTTTTAATAAATGAATATTCCACCCCAACAACAGTATGCAGCAAATCAAATTTGTATGAACCTCCCAAACCCAACTCTAAAGTTTCTGTATTCCATTCCCATAATAAAAGGTCTCTTGACGAATTTTTTGACCAGTTATCAATTTTATTATATCTGGTTTTAATACCCACCAATAAATTATTATTTACGGCATATTGAGCTTCCATATTTAGATTATACTCTCCAAAAGAAGAATAACCCTCCGGACCATCTATTATATTGCTTCTTGGAACTAATATCTTAGTATAATAATCGGAGTATTCTCCGGTAACCCCTAAAGTTAAATTTTCGATTGGTTTAAAAAATGCTTGTACCGAATATTCATTTTTTATTTTTCTTACTTTATGGTATACTACCGAAGATCTATACAAAATAGCGTAAGTTTCTCCTCTGTATTGATACGATTCAATAGAAAAAAGATTCACATCTTCGGCTCTAATAGATTCCTGTTCGTCTTGTACCGAATACTTTAATCCTAAAACAAAATCATCGGATATTTTATATGCAACCCCTAATGCTGCAGAAACATCTCTATAGGTTGTTTCGGCATACGAATATTTTTGCTTTAACCCCGATAAAATCCTATAATTTACTTCTGCACCTATATAAAATTTATCAAATAGCTGCAAACTATGCGAAAACAAAAAAGTAGGCCCGTTATATCTAAAATTACCCGAAGTAGTATCGGTATAAAAAAATGCTTCTCCCGCATATGTATCTTTTTTTAGTGTCCTAAAATTATTTCTTCTTAGTTGATAACTATAATAAGCCGCTGCCTTAAAGGTACCGCTTGTGGAAAGAGGTTTTACTCCGGTAACACCGGTCTTCAAATCATAAACACCTTCAGATGAAAATTTCCTTCTATAATTACCCCAACTGTTACTTATTGACGGATCAATATCAAGCCACATTTCTTTTTCACTTTCAATTAACCAAGCCGGATTTTTACCAAAATCATATAAATCAAATGTTACATCTTTATCATAAATTGAATAAGATAGACCACCCATAGCCGAGGTTCTGGATTGTTGTCCATAAACTGAAGCACAAATTATAAAAATCAATAATAATATTTTTATTTTATTTAACATATTATCCTCGTTCAAGCCAAAATTAATGATAACCCGGAGTTGGTGTTGGACTAATTTCAAAATCAAGAGTGCCATCATTTGTATCAACTCCCGGTTCTCTTCTTCTCATAGATCTTCCGCTATATGTTGAAGGACTTTGAACCCAGCCTCTATCTATTCTGTTATCTAAAGTTTTTCTCATAGTTGAAGATGTTTGATATTCAACCCCGTCAATAATCGTATTTATATCAATTCCATCACTCCATACAGTATCAACTCCGGTAGCAACAACAACAACATCATTAGTTAAACTAATTAAAAAATCTGTGGTTTTATCACTTCTAATATTTAATAAGTTAGGAACAGCAGGATTATCAATATCATTTGCGGAAAATTGATTGTAAAACTCCCAGTCCGCATTGCTTAAATTAACAGCATTTGGCATGCTGTTTTTATGGTTTACACCATCAACGGCTAATACTTTAAATGTTTTAGGATAAAAAGGATAATTTTTTTGGCCCGGAGTACCCGGAAATTTAAAAATATATGTTACTCCATCAATGTCACCATCACCGCCTTCATCAGCTCCGGCACCTAACTGGCCTTCTTCATTATTGCCGGAAACACGCATTATAATCATACCATCCAAATATTTAACACTATCGCCGCTGTTATACAACTCAACATACTGGTCATAAAAGAAAAATATATTATTTACCGGCCCGCACGAATATACTTCATTAATAGAAATCCCGCTGCTTGAAATTGCTTTTGCAAATACTGTATCAACCGCAACATCTCCCGGGTTAACTTCAATACCTTTAACATTGCCGACAACAATAATATTTGGATCTTCAGGATGTGTCATACGAATTGATATATCGTAAGTTGCCGAGGGTAAATTATTAATTGAAATTTTTCCTTCAGAATCCATATATTTAACAAAAGCACCATATTCGGAATTTAAAATAACTTTTGCCCCTGCAAGTGCTCTATATTTAATAATGCCGTCAACAGTGGAAGTATCCCATAAAGCCACAAGGTTGATTTCAGCATTTCCGTCAACCGTAATTGGCATTTCCTCTTTGCAGGCTGTTAAACCAGCCAAAACTAAAACTGCCATAATTTTAATTATTTTCATTATTGGATCCCTCTATTTAAAAAAGTTATCTATAATCATGCTAAACTCTAAACCATAAAACAATTCCGGATTTCTTTTTTCTTCTATAATAGTAGTTGGACTTGAATAATAACTGTTTATTGCCGGATCATCCAAAAAGTTATTAACATAAAAAGAAATTTCTCCCCCTTTAAATAACGACTTGCTTACATTAAAAGTAAACAGCCACTTACTGGGTTTTGTTTTAATCGATTCATCAAACATCCGTGATATTAATTTTGTTGGGGTTAATATAGAATAATCAACAGGCTGTAAATTAAAATTTTGCCGTCTTTCGTTTAACAATTGTTCGGCACGTAACGTTACCCATAAACCTAAAGTTGGGTGTGTATATTTAATAAAATAATTTAATACAATTTCATCCCGCCAGCTTCCCGAGCCATTATATGTCCACCCAATTAATGTATCCAAAGTAAGGCCGGGCACTTTATAATTTGCATACTGTCCTAACGAAGCATCAGGATATTGATCATATACCTTATTTCCTCCCGGATTTTTAGTATAATTATAACTTGCGGTAATTTTAAATGTCATATTTAAAGCATCAATTTTTGAAGTTTTTAATGTTGCTTCCATTCCCTTGCTGTAATATTTACCTATATTTTGCGATTTTGTTACTACATCAAGATAGTATATTTTCATATTAGGCAAGGAATTGTCGACATAAAAAAACGGACTAATAACACCGGTTGGTTGCCCGGTTCTTTCTTTATAATAAGCCGAAACCGTAAAACCTAATTTATTAAAAAGTTTTTCGTCATACGAAACTTCGTATTGAGTTTCTTTATAACCTTTTAGTTCGGGAACAGTTAAATTAAATATAAAATAATTTACTTTGTTTGAAACAGGATCGCGCCATTGTAATATATCGTCTTGAGGATATATGCTGCTCATTGGAGGCGATTTAGATGTTCTGCCCGCACTAATTCGTATTTGTCTGTCTTGACTTAAATAAACCATCAGATTAAGTCGCGGATTAAAATATGACCCTTGATGCGAATTAATTAGATCACCATTTCCCCATAATCCTTTAAGATTTAAATCAAAAGGTCTATACATTTCGTACCTAAAACCAAACATTAACGAAAAATCAAAAAACAGTTTTCCTGTTATTTTATTTTCAGCATATAAACTTAATAATGTTTGTCCGGGCATTTCGTCAAAAGTGCGTGGTCTTTTGGGTGAATCCGGCCCGTAATAATTAAATAAAGTGTCAATTAATATACCTTCCCCTGTGTTTGCATCGTACTGCACCTCGGCACCAAACATATATTTGTTTATATAATTACCGGTAAAAAACAGATCCGAATATTCAAGCCTGCCTCCCGCATTCCATTCCTGACCTAAATTTTTAAGTACACCTGTATATATCGAAACCGTATCGCCATTAGGCAACACACGCAAATCCGATTGTACTAATTTCGATTTTTTTAAGTCAATTTTGTTCATCTTTACATAAGCGGAATACTCTAAAGAAGAAATATTATCTTCCGATTTATAAGTACCCCATGTATTAAAACCCAACGAAAATCCCCTGTTGTAATTTTTTGTTTTTGCAAGATCATCTTTTGGTTCTTCTTCATCATGTATCACTTGAGTTGAAAACTTATAATTTGACATTAATTTTCCCTCAAGCGATTTATTTGAATAAACCAACTGTCCCGAATATCTTGTATATTCATCTCCGTCTAATCTAACATCACGTTCGCTTCGGGCAATATTAACATTATAACTTAAGGCGTCTGTTGTACTTAACTTAAACCCGCCGCCAATATTTCCTTCATTTGTTGTTGGATTATTTTTAAATTTAAACCTATGCGGTGCCGCTCCAATTTTTGTTTTTATATCAATAATTCCGGAAGTAAAATCGCCATATTTAACAGAAGGCAAACCACTTATTATTTCTATAGATTCAATATTATCGGCAGGTATTTGACGTAAATCGACCCCCCGTCCGTTTGTTCCGCCGCCAAATTTTGCACCGGCTAAACCTTCAAACTGCATATTAGAATTATTAGATTCTCTTGCACCATCAACTAAAATAAGAGTTCCAAATGCCGAAAGTGCATCACTTTCATCACCACGAATTGTAACTTGACTTGTTTTATTTAATCCCTGGTTATCACTTTTTTGAATGCCCGGAACCAAATTTAAAACATCTTTTAAATTTGTTGCCTGAAAATGTTCAATTTCGGAGCTTGTGATTGTTGTTCGGGTATTTATTTCGGTAGGCATTAATTCGGAGGTACCCACTACTTTTATACCGCCAATTTCAAACGATTCCGATTCAAGGACCACATTCAATTCTGTTTTTTTACCTTCAACAACAGTTACTTTTTGAATAAGTGTTTTATAACCAACAAACGAAAATTTTACTGAATATGAACCCGGAATTAAATTACTTATTTCGTAACTGCCGTCAAGTCTGGCCGCTGCGCCATATTTATTTTCCAAAATCAAAATATTTGTTCCGGTTAAAGCATCTCCCTTTTCATCTTTAACCTTGCCAATTATACCTCCTTTATCCGCAATATTATTTTCATAATTTGAGTAATCAGAAAGTCCGCTTGGTGAACTATTTTGTCCGTATATATCTTGTTTAATTGACAGAACCAAAAATAAGACAATTATAATTATGTATTTGTTTTTCATATTTCATCTCGTCAATTTGTTTGACAAATTTATTTTGTTTTATCAAACGGAATAAAGATATTTATAGCTATAAATCCATAAATACCAGTTACAAGAACAATTATGTAGTCAATTATTCCTTTTTTAAAATTAATTCCACGTCTGTTATATAATATTATACTTAAAATTGAAAGCAAAATATTTAATATTATAAAAACAAATCCGCCAAACGAAAAATCTAAACTAATCATATAAGTATTGTCGTCGGCCAAAACAACCGTAAACGGGAATAAATATTTCTCAATAGTACTAACACTCATTTTTTGTACGTTTTCTATAGGTTCCATATAATTATCAAAAACTTTGTAATTTTTATCCAGCATAATTACTTTTAACGAATCATCATTTGTTAATGTTACCATTCTAAAAAATATATCGCCGCGGAATACAAGTGTTGTGTTTGTACAATCATAACCGATTATGGGTAATTTTTTTAATTTGTAATTATTATAAGTAATCATATATATATCGCTGTTTTCGGTTATAATAACTCCGTAAAACTCTTTTAACGGACTTTCCGAAATGCTCATTGATTTTACTTTAATACTTTCACTTATTCGTATATTTTTGCAAAACGGTTTTCCTTTAACCATTTTAACATGAAATATTTGATCGTTCTTATCGACCACAAAATAACCTTCATCAAAAGCTTTCCGTGTAGTTGGATTTCCATAAATAAATTTTGCCGGGAAACTAAATTCTTCTTTAATCAAAGCGGCCGTAAACAATTCGCTTTTTTCTTCATCAATACTATTTGAATAACAATCAATAAACTCCATTCTTTTATTAGTAATTCTAAATACATCTTCAGGCATTTCTAAACTAACCCGACCAGATTTAGATTCAAGCATTGGGTATAATGCAATTTGTGGCAAAGTAAGACCTTGAGGACTTATTTTTATCCTAAAATTATTAATTCGTATTAAATTTAGGTCCATTTTAATTCCACGCAACGAATCAGGCATTTTATCGGTCGCCACTAGTTGCCTATAATAAAAGATAGGTTCTAATTTTTCAAATTTATCACGAGTATATTTTGTTCCTAATTGATCAGTATATTTTGATGATTCCATTGGCTTAAGTATTAAAAATCTGTTTATCACCGGACTATAAAGCACCATTGGTATACGGATATTAACATCAAAAATTTTCCAGTAAATTTGAGGAATATAAATTGAAGCAACAAGAACTGTAATCAAAATCATTAAATAACGGGTTATTTTAACTATCATTTCATTACTCCTCTTTTAAATCTATAACCTGTAATTATAACCGATAATACAAAAAATAAAGACAAGATCAAAAAAACAAGTAATGACCCAGTGTATAAACAATACCAGCCTCCTTGCAATAATAAATCTATAAACCCGGCTACTACCGGAATATACAAAATCCGTCTAACCCAAATTGGCTCTAAAATAATCATTGCCGAAGAAAAATATACAACAATACCTGCAAAATACCACGGAGCTATTGTAAACAGCATACTATATGTAATATTTGAGGGGAAATAAATTGAGCTGACTATTATTAAACCAATTAGCGAAAAGGCATATAACGTAAATAATAAAATACCACCCGCACCAATCATAGTAAAAAGCATTTTATTTTCTTTTACCGGAAGATGCAATGTTAGTTTTAATCTTTTATCGGTTATTTCCGGAACAAATTGTGTTAAACCAAGCAATAATCCACTTAATAATGGAATATAAAAAATAACCGAATAATAACTTAAACCCAAAAAAACGATGTTATACCATATAACGCTGGCTTCATAAAACTTTAGCTGGTGAGCAATATCTATATAAACATATACTACTACCATCAACCACAAAGCAAGCAAGCCTAAAAATGTCCATTTTGTTTTTAACCACTCTTTAAAAAGTACAGATTTTATCATAGCAACTCCTAATATTTCCCTGTTATTCCAATAAAAGCGTCCTCAAGTGTCATGGGAACATCTTTAAAATTTTCGTAAGTTATACCTAAATTTCTTAAATACAATTCAACATTTTCCTGATTTTTGAAACTGTAAATAGTTGCATTATTTTTTACTAATTCAAAACTATTAATCACTTCATCTTTAACAAATTTAACATCATGAGTGTCGGATAATTTAAACTTAAACTGTCTAAATGTATCCATAAATTCTTTTACAGGCATAGATAACAAAACACTGTTATAACCAAGTATCAAACAATCATCAATTAAATGTTCCATATCCTGAATAATATGCGATGTTACAAAAATAGTTTTATTTTCAGCTTTTGCGTATTCTTGCAGATAATCAATAAATAATCTTCTGTAACCCGGATCCAATCCCATAGAATAGTCGTCCAAAATCATTAAATCGGGATCTTGTGCTAAAATTAAACCTAGCGCTACCTGTGATCTTTGACCACACGACATTTTTGAAAGTTTTTGATTAGGTGTAATTTGTAATTTACTCATTAATTCAAAATAGGGTTCTTTTTTCCATTTTGGATAAAATGCAGAATAATATTTTTCGATTTGATAAATATTCATAAAAGAATATTGGATATGTCCTTCCATCAAAAAACCAACACGGGCTTTTGTTGCCGGAGATAAATTATGCGAATCTTCTCCAAAAATATAACATTTGCCAGAATATGGTTCTAAATATCCGTTAAGAATATTTATGGTCGTTGTTTTTCCTGTCCCGTTTTTACCTAACAATCCTAAAATACTTCCGTTTTTAATGTTAAAGCTCATATTTTCGTATATAAGTTTTTTACCATAATAATGTGTTAAATTTTCACATTGAACAGCATAGTCCATAACTATCTCTTTGTTTTAGGTTTAAATAAAATCACTAAATTTGTTTTTTATTGTAAACATTTTTTTTTATAAATGCAAAGTATTTTATGCATGTTTTTGAATTTTCATCCGTTTTATTCATTTTATAACTTGTTACATTGTACAAACTTAATATTTTTATCCTTTTTCGAAAAATTTATTTTTTTGCATTTTATTAAGATATTACATCCTCTTTGTTGCTGTTTAATGGTGGTCTAAATTTTTCCCTTTTTTGTTTTTTTATTTTTTGATATTTTAATTTATTAAAATAATATTTTGACTATTTTTAATTGGTTTTTTATCTTGGGCTATCACATGAAATATCTTTTATTTTTGTTTGTGTTTATTTCTTCTGTTGTCTTTCCACAAAATTATGGAATTAAATTGGATACAATTAGTCATCTATATGAAGATTTTGTACATGTGGAGGTTTTAACAAAAAATATTCCTCAAAATATTATATTGCCTAATCTATCAAATTATGATTCGACACATATAACAAAATACTTCACCTTGTTTTATAGTTACGATACAAAAATGGATAAAGAAATATCTATAATTGATGTACAATCCCCCTGTTCCGATTTTCTTTATATTGATGCGAATAACGATAAGGATTTAACCAACGATCAGTCTCCGCTTATTTTTCCGGTTTCGCAAAAATCGATTTCAATAGTTATTTCTTGTGAACCCGATGAAAATCAAAAATTGCAGCTCGTTTTATCACGAAAACCGGATATTCCCGATTCATTGCTTTCGTTTTATGTTGATTCAACAGGAAATTTAACTGCTAAATTTGCTAAATTTTATTCTGAGCAAAAAGGAATTAGTGAAATTTTTAGCAACAGAGATTTTTATTTTGATTATCGAAACACATTATGTTCCGGCAGTTTGGATTTAGGCGACAATGTTATTAAAATAGGTTTATTTGATTATTCAAATAATGGTTGTTTTACTGATCCGGATGACGTATTAATAATTGACCTGAATAAAAACGGAATACTTGAATATTTTGGCGGACTTGAAGTTTTTGACTTGAATGATGTGTTCTCTATTTCGAATAAAAATTATAAAATCTCTTACATTGACAAATATGGCCAAAGTTTAATAATTAAACAAACTTCCGAAGAACCGACTTTTCGTTTTTTACAAAAACAAAAATCCGAAGAGAATAATAATTTTCAGAAATTAGAAATAGATTCGTTATTATGGACCAGCCGATTTAAATGTTTGGATGATTCAAAATTTAATTTTGCCGATTATAAAGGGAAACCAATTTTGTTGAATTTTTGGGGCGAGTGGTGCAGTGGTTGTATTGCCGAAATTCCCGAATTGATTGAATGTTACAATCAGTTAAAAGACTCCGTAGTTTTTGTAAGTTTCTTAAAAACTTACAATAAAAAACTGGCCCAAAAATTAATTACAAAATATAATATTCAGTGGAAACAAATTGAACTCACTTCCCAAATTGAAAGAATGTTTCTTGTAAAAGGATTCCCTACAAACATATTAATTTACCCAAACGGCAAAACATGTATTAAAAAAGGATCAATAAACAGCAATTTTATCAAAGACAATTTAAACCGATATTAATAAACTAGATGCCGGAATTATTTGTTGGTTTAACTATACCCTTCCTTTGCCAATAAAGTACAATACTATTTTATTCTGGTTAATTTTATTTCCATCGATTGGAATTCTTTTCCCTGCAAATCAACAAACAATTCAAATAATTGTGTATCTTTATCAATATCTTTTATAGTTTCACGAAATTTTACCTCTTTGCCCGAAACAGGATCAACCATTGTTCCCGTATAAAATAAAGTTTTGTCTGTTTCGTTATATTTCCCCGAACCGGTCATAATACCGGTACCCATATTATCAATCCAAACAAATTTATATTCCTTTGTTGCATTATCAAATCCTTCAATGCTTATTCCTTCCATTGGTATATCCAAGGCAATACCTGAATGTATAGACTGCATATACCTGCCCCCAAGAATCATTTCAATAAAAACTTTTCCTTGGGAAACCACAGGTTCCGTTCCCGGAGCCATCCACATTTTTATATCACTTTTCCATTCTCCGCATAAAGCGGCCATGCGTTGATGTGTTTCGCCCGGAGTCATATATTCAATCCACGCTTTTTGTTCCGCACTCATTTGTGTTTCATTTTCCTGCGCAAACATATTAAGAGATAAACTTATACTTAAAATAAAAAATAGATATTTTTTCATATAAAAAACCCTTATTTTGTTATTGAAATAATTTAGTGTTATTTTTATTAAAATACAAAAAAATAACACCTTGTGTCTTATTTTTTTAATTATTGGAACTTTTTGTTCAACCGGATGTATTTTATATATAAATATGATATTAAATTGTAAAACTAATTAATTAACTAATAACGGAGGTTGTATGACCCTTAAAAATGTAGCATTATTTTTATTTTTGGCATTATTTTTAACAGCTTTTACTGCCAACCAAGCTCAAGACGGAAAAACCAAAACAGGATGTTCTACTGAAGAGAAAAAAAGTTGCGGCTCCGGCGAAACAGGATGTTCAAAATCTTGTGGTGGTAGTGAAGTTCAGCCTACAAAAGAAAACACTAAACAAGTTGAAATTTGGAATACTGTTTGCCCTATAAAAGGCGATAAAGTAAATCCAAAAGCACCTACATATACATATAATGGTAAAGTTTATGGTTTTTGCTGTAAAGGTTGTGAAGAGACATTTAAAAAAGATCCATCAAAATATTCCAAAAATTTAAGTTCCGACGGAAAAACTTTTGTTGGTAAAAAATAGATTTTGATTGTTAAAATATTAAAAGGCATAAATTAAGATTATTCTTTTTTATGCCTTTTTTTTTGTTTAAAATAATATGGAACATTTTTATTTAGGGCAATGTTAGAATAATAACAGTTTTAAGAAGTGAGTAAAATGAAAGCTAATAATAATTCAGTTTATTTTTTAACAACCGCCTCGGAATATTTAGACTACTTTTCTTATCTTTTCCCGCACTAAAGATTAACCATAAAATTTTCAAAAAGTTATTTTATATTTAACTAACAATAAATCAATTTTGTTATATTAACACATATTATATTTTAAATAATTTAAGGAGTTAGTCATGTCATTAAAACAAATCTTTTCGTTTTTTGTAATTTCTATTTTCGCACTTACAGTCAGCACTGTTTCAGCACAAGTAACAAATTCTGTTAAACAAGTAAAAAAAGAAGTTAAAAATGATGTAAAAGACACAAAACAAAAGGTTAAAGAAGTAAAAAATGATGTTGTTAAAGATTTAAAGAAAGATGTTAAAAAAGTTGACGTCAAAAAAGAAGTTAAAAATGATGTTAAAAAAGTAGAAGTTAAAAAAGAAGTAAAAAAGGATGTTGAAAAAAAAGAAGTTAAAAAACAAAACAAAGAATATAGTGAAAGAGGCAACAATTCATACGACGAAGTTGGCGAAACATCCAATAATAAAACAAACGTAAAAGATCAAATTAAGCTTGATACCGAGCAAAAAGGTAAAGACATAAAAAAAGATCTTAAAAAAGATGTAAAAAAAGAAATTAAAAATGATGTAAAAAAGGAAGTTAAAAACGCCGCTGAAAATTTGTTTAAATAAGTATAAATTTCTTAAAGCCGCAGTTAATCAACTGCGGCTTTTTTTGTTTTAAAAATAATTAGCAATGTAAAACTTAAAATTATTTAACTTATTTTAACAGCATAAGTTTTTTTGTTTCAATAAAATTACCCGCTTTTAAGGTATAAAAGTAAATTCCGCTTGATAAACCGGCAGCATTCCACTGTTTTTCATAAGTTCCGGCCTGTAATTCTTCTTCAAGTATATTTACAATTTCTTTACCCAATGCATCATAAATTTTTAGCGTTACAAACTCTTTTGTAGGTATACTAAAAGAAATTGTTGTTGATGGATTAAATGGATTTGGGTAATTTTGTGATAAATTAAATTCAGTTGGAAGTTCGACATTAACTGAAACTACATTTGAATAAACAGATGAACCATCAAGATCAACCATTTTTAATCTATAAAAATAATTCCCGTGTGTAATTTCGTAATCAGTAAATGTATATTCTTTTTTCTCAGTTGTTGTACCATTGCCATTAATAAATCCAATTTCCGTAAAACTTTGATTATCAACGCTTCGTTCAATTGCAAAACCCGAATTATTAGTTTCGGTTGCTGTACTCCAGTTTAATTTTATTCCATTTGAAACTATACTTAGCGAGAAGTTCGTTAATTCAACAGGAACAGGAAGATTATATAAACTTGATAATGTACGTTTAAAGAAACCGGCTCCATAAGTACTCATATAAACCATATCATCTTTAAATAAGAAAGATTTAACATGTGCACCGCCTAAACCTTCATTAGCCTCACACCAAAAGGACCCATTATCAGATGAGACATATACTCCCATATAATCTGTTCCGGCTAGTATAAGATCATTATGTTTTGCAAGACCCCAAATAATTGTATTTGGCAAACCATAATTAACCTGTATCCAATTTGAGCCCTTATTAGTTGACCTAAAAATTCCAACAGTTGTGCCGGCATAGATTTCATTATTTTCAGTAACTAAAGATCTAACAACTGCATTATTTGCCATTCCCAAATTAATTTGTTCCCAAACATCACCATTATTAGAGGATCTATACATTCCCGCACCATATGTTCCTGCAAAAAGTGTTTCTCCACTTTTATCTAATACGGGAATACAAAGATTTGTTAGTCCACTATTTATTGGTGTCCAGTTAACACCGTTATCAGTTGACTTGAAAATCCCATTCACACTTGTACCGGCAAAAATAGTTGAGCCTATCGAAGTCAAAGTCATTATATGCAAATCAGTTATTCCGGTACTCCTAAATTCCCAACTTTCACCTAAATCAGATGAGCAAAAAACACCACCCCAGGTTCCGGCAAACAGTAATTCTCCTTGTACATTTATTAATGCTCTAACTATTGAATTAGTCATCCCAACACTTTTATTCGACCATGAATTTCCTAAGTCAGTAGTTTTATATATACCATCTCCAATTGAAGCAGCATATATATTATTCCCAACAAATATTATGGAAGTAAGATACTGATTCAGATAAAGACCGTTATTTCCACTAAACCAGCTATTTCTAGTTGTGTTCAATATATAAACACCGCGGTTATTTGTACAGGCATATAGAGTGCCATTATTAATTAAAAGATTCACGATTGAAGTACTTGGCAGTCCGGCATTTATTTGTTCCCAGCTCGCACCGTAATTTTGTGAATAATAAACCCCGTCTCCGAATACACTTATAAACATTTCATTTCCGTTAACAATAAAGTCACTAATTGAGTTACCATTGGTATACGGAATAGGGATAGAAACCCAACTTGTTCCGGAATTCAAAGAATAATAAAGGGAATTAACTCCTATTACTGCATAGTTTGATCCGCTACGAGCTGCACTAACGATGGAATTTAATCCGGTTGTAACGGAACTCCAACTATCTCCAAAATTTGTTGATGAATAAACACCTAATGAAAAGTTACTGGAATATCCAACATACAAATCATTCCCAAGTAAAGCTATTCCAGTGATAGTACTAAATGGAAGACCATTGTTAATATAAGTCCAATTATTCCCAAAGTCTAATGTCCTAATCAATTGATTATTCCCTAGAAGCACTACAATTGTTGAGTCCTTAACAACAAAATCTTGAATAGCCAAATTAGTATAACATATTATTTTCCAAGTTAATCCATAATCGTTAGATTCTTCTAATCCATTAGAGGATATTGAAAAAAGACTATTGCCAATTCCAATGGTTTTATAGAAATAACCGGTAGAATTATAATTAATCCTCCCCCATAAGACAGTCTCGTTATTTGACCTTAACAATCCTTCACCGCTACTCACAAACAAATAAGGTCCCGCAGCAGTAATTGAAAAACATGTAGAATTATTAGAGGTAAATGGTTGAATCCATTGTGCTGTAATGTTGTAATAGCACAATAAAATTACTAAATAAAAGAAATGCATAAATTTCAGTTTCATACTCAGCTCCTTTACAATTATTTTTATTGAATTTAATTTATTCCACATAAACCAATATTTTAATCTACAACATTTTAGAAAAAAAAGCAATAGTTAGTGACCTACATCACTCACATTATTTAAATAATGGGAATAATAAATGGGTTTTAACAACAACTTTTTACTAAAATATTTTATTTTTAAAAAATAAGATACCCAAAGCAATAATAAACAAAAAAGCATTTATAAACCTCAACTAGTACTTTATAAAATTATCAGCCTAAACTTTTTTAATTACATAAAATACATTTTGCGGTGAAATTATATGAATTTTTTTTTCGGCATTGTAATGAACATTAAATTTTAACAATTGCGAAATAAATTTGTCAAACTTAATATAAATTTTGTAAGAAAATATTGATTTTTTAAAAAATTTACCTAATTTCCTTTGCAAAAACGAAGTCATTGTAAAACAATAAGTTCTAGAAACAATCTTTACCGGTTCATTTGCAAAGACACTTTCAAAAAATGAAACCGGAATTCCACGTTCATTTCTTGTTAAACCAACTCTATAATTTCGCCAGTCCCCCATCGAAATTATTGGTTCCCTTACTAATAAATAACCCCCGGGTTTTAAGACCCGAATTAACTCTTTAAGGACAAAAGAAACGTTTGGAATATGGTGTAAAGTACCAAAACAAGTAATTAAATCGAATTTACAGTTTCTAAATTTCAAAACCCCATCTATCTCTGGTTTAATATAACTTGGCGTTAAATTCCCAATTTTGTTGTTTCTTAAGTTCTCTGAAGGCTCAATAATCGTTAAATTGGTAATTTTATCCAATATAGGTTCAAATTCATCACCCCATGCTGATCCAAAGCCTAAGGCGTTTTCGAATAATTTATCTTTCATTTTATTATATGCATGAGTTTTGTTCAATTCGTGATAACTATATACATACTTTACCCTTTCTTTATTACCTAAATCCGCATAACCTTCAGATTCCTCTTTATACCATTGTTTAATTTGATCAAGAGTAAAATCATCGCCATAAAGTCTTTCGCCAGACAAATATAAATCCATATTGCTTAACCTTTTAGGATTAATTTTTACAAAAACTAAGCTATAACAAATTTATGGCTTTTCTTTTTATCTTCAAAAAAAAAAACAACCATTTTATTGCATTAATAATACTCAAAAAAAGATAAATATCCAAGAAATTATTATCTGGACATGAAAACCTTTATTCCATTAATTTTGATATTCCCACCCTTCAAACCATATAATCTATATTTTCAAATAGAGAGATTAACTAAAAATCCAAATCCTTGATTTAAAAAACCACCCCTAATATATTTGTTAATATTTTACTAATAGTAAATAAGTATGAATTTTATTATTTTTAAAATTGAATTATTTAAATAGATTAATAAAATCACTCTTTAAAGAGGACGGCATGTCTAAGATTGCAAAAAGAAGTAACTTAAAAACAAAAGAATCGAGCACATCGAATTTTGAATTTAGTAATTATATTCCATTAAAATATCAAACAATTATGGCTTTTGCAGTAATAGTTTTGATATTTTTAATTTATTACTCGCCAATGTATTTTGGCGGAATGACGTTTCAATCGGGTGATATTGTTACTAGTCATAGTCTAAAAACTTATGTTAATCAAGAAAGAGATGGATATACTTTATGGGTACCTTATGTTTTCTGCGGAATGCCTTCGTATGCTTTGGCTTGTGATTATAGATGGTTTAACTTAATGTATGTTGCAATTCATGCTGTTCGCACAGCTTTTAGCGCTCCGTTTGCATCCGAATACACAATGTGGAGTTTTTATTTAATTGTTTTGGCATTTACATCTTTCTTTTTTATTAAACATCTTACTAAAAATGCTTTTTTAAGTTTGTGGGGTGCCTTGGCAACTTCGTTTAGTACAGGCATTATTTTATGTTTATTTATTGGGCATGTAACCAAACTTACCACTTTATGTTTTTATCCCCTAATATTTTTAATGATTTTAAAATTTCATGAGGGTATAAAATTACGTGATTTTGCTTTATTAGTTATTGCTTTACAATTAGCTGTTCAGGGTTGGCATGTCCAGATTATTTTTTATACTTTATTTTCAATTGGTATTTACTTTTTATTCTTTTTAATAAAAAATTTAATAAAAAAAGATTTGGTGGAAGTTAAAAAGTATTTTAGATCGGGATTGGTTTTTGCGGCCGCATTAATTGTTGCTTTAATAATTCAATCGGATAGTTTGACCCAAATTTACGAATATAATCCTTATTCAACCCGCGGTTCGGAAGGTATTAGCGACATGTCACAAGGAGGTGTACCTAAATCATCAACATCCGATTTTTATCAATATGCAACTAATTGGTCGTTTTCACCTGAAGAAATATCTACTTTTATAGTTCCATCATTTTATGGTTTTGGAACTTCAAAATACAATGGCCCATTAACACAAAATCAGGAAGTGGAAGTAAACACTTATTTTGGCCAAATGATGTCGGTTGATGTTCCTATGTATATGGGCATTGTAATTTTCTTTTTCGGTCTATTGTCTTTGTATTTGAACCGAAAAAATAGTTTTGTTCAATTTTTGGCTGTTTTAATTTTTGTATCTCTGTTAATATCTTTTGGCAGAACATTTCCTGTTTTATATAATTTAATGTTCTATCATTTCCCGTTTTTTGATAAGTTCCGGGTTCCTTCAATGATTTTGCTATTAGTCCAATTAAGTTTCCCCTTACTGGCTGTATTAGGAGTTAATAAAATTATTGAACTAAAAAAACAAAATGATTTGCAAATTATTACGGCCATTAAAGTAATTTCAATATTTTTTATTGGCGCATTAGTTGCAAGCGTTTTGCTAAGTTCGGTTATTAACGAATGGTTTGTTAATCGCGTTGTAAGTTTTACAGCTACTATTCAAGCAACTAATCAGCAAAAAGCACAAATGTTTAATGCCTTAAAAGATTATATGGCACAAATGTTTACAAACGATTTAATGATTGGTCTTTCTTTATGCGCTCTTGCATTTTCCATTACCTATGCATATCTAAAATCAAAAATTGGCTCGGAGATTTTAATTATTTTATTAATTGTGTTTAGTTTTTTTGATTTGGCAAGAATAGGAAACAGAGGAGCTAAATATTCACCGGCGGCAGATATTGACCAAATATTCCGTGAACCTTATTATATTACTGCAATTAAAAACTTCAAAGATAAAGATCCATATCGTTTGTTAAATTTAAAACGGGATAATTCAATTGGTTCATTACAGCAAAACGCTAATTTTAATGCATATTTTCTTCAGGAAGATTTTGCAGGATATTCCTCCATTAAACCTCGCACATACCAGGATATTATTGATGTTGTTGGTACTGTAAACGAAACATTATGGCGTATGTTAAATGTTAAATACATTATTATTGATCAACCGGTAACATTCCCTGGTTTGCAGTTAGCCGCATCACAGGATAAAGATTTTGTTTTCTTAAATACTAGGGCTCTTCCACGATTTTATTTTGTAAACTCCGTTGTTCAAGAAAAGGGTATTAACATTCTTAATAAAATTAAAAATAACGAATTCGATCCAAAAGAAACAGCTTTTGTGGAAGAACCTGTTAAAACTGACGCCATTGACTCGTTAACAAATGTTAAAGTAACAAAATATACCGATGAAAAAATTATTTTAAACACCACCACAAATGGCAACAACTTTTTATTCATCGGCAACACTTATTTACCCACGGGCTGGAAAGCTTCGGTTGACGGGAAAGATACTAAAATATACAAAGCCAATTACGGTTTTTCCGGAATAATAGTTCCCAAAGGAAATCATTCGGTGCAAATTTATTATGCTCCTGATTCTTTTTATATATCTAAATATTTGGCTCTTATTTTTAGCTCTTTAACTTTCATTGGTCTATTTATTGGGATATTCAAAGAGAAGCGAACTAAGAAATTATGATAAAAAAACTGCGCCATGCAATTAAGCACTCAATTGTATATAGTTTAAGTAATGTAGCTACAAAAGCAATTGGTATAATTCTTTTACCAATTTATACTGATTATTTTACGCTTGAGCAATATGGTAATTTGGGGTTGTTGTTAGTTACTATAATAATTGTTTCTCAAGTTTTAGTTGCCGGGCAAGGGCAAGCAGTTATTAGATTTAATAACGCGCCTGAATTTAAGAATGAAAAACGATCCATATTTTTTACGCTAACTGTAATGCTTTTTGTGATTGTTTTAACTTTTTCCGTTATAAGTGAACTGTTTTTGCCGCATATTTCTAAAATGTTTTCTAAACCAGATGAATATTATGTATTAATACGAATATCAATTTACATTATTTCGTTCACCATAATTAACATATTGTTTTTAAATCAATTACGTGCCGATGAACGATCAATTGCTTTTACTTTGATAGGTATTGCAAAACTTCTTATGACTTTATTATTAACCATTTATTTAATTATCTATGCAAAACAAGGTATTGAAGCTGTTTTGTACGGCCAATTGGCTGGAGAAGTTATTAATTTTATTTTTATTTTACCAATGATGGTAAGAAAAATGGATTTTAAATTTAATAAAGCCATTATTCCCGAGTCGTTAAAATTTGGAATTCCTTTAATCTTTGGTGCTTTGGCTATGAATTTATTAAATGGAAGTGATAGATATGTGTTAAAATATTTATCCGGTGCAAGCCAGCTTGGTTTATACGAACTTGGTTATAAAGTTGCCGGAGTATTGAATATGTTTGTTTTAATGCCTATTAGTTTAACATTATTGCCTATGGCCTATAATGTTTACCAAAAAGAAGGAGATAAAAGATTTTATTCAAAGATAATGACCTATGTTACTTTTATTTTGGTTTGGAGCGGACTTGCACTTTCGTTGTTTGGGAAAGAGATTATTAAAATGTTTTCTTCTAATCCCAATTATTATCCAGCTTATACGGTTGTTCCTTTAATTACTTTGTCGTATGTATTGTTTGGAATGAGTATGGTCACTGCTCTTGGAATGTATTTAACCGGCAAAACTAACATGATAGCCGTAATTAATTTGATTGGAGCCGGATTAAATATCGGATTAAATTTTTGGCTTATTCCTAAAATGGGTATGATGGGTGCTGCAATTAATACTTTAGTAGCTTTTATGTTTTTATTAGTATTTTCATATTATTTTTCTAACAGCTATTATAAAATAGCTTTCGAAATTAAAAAATTGGGTCTCATGTTATTTTTAGGTTGTCTACTTTTTGTAATAAGCATCCCTTTTGAAAAATATGGGATTATTATAAATGTACTAATTAAGTTAATCCTATCTTTACTTTTTCCGTTTTTATTGTATTTATTTAAATTTTATGAAGTTGCAGAATTAAAAAACATAAAAATTATTGTTAAATTAATAACCAATTTTTCTGAATCAAAAGAAAAAGCAAGCGAAATTTTATCTAAATTTATTAAACCTTAAGGACCGTAATGATTAAAATAATAAAAAATTATATTTGGAAGAGTTTAAATTTATTAAATCTTGGTGGTATTGTTCAACTATATGTTAATAGTGCTTTAAAAGAAGATGGCTGGTTTAAAAGTTATAAAACAAAAAAAGCAATAGATTTTAATGGCAATCCAATTCCATGGTGTTCTTATCCGTTTATAAAATTTATTCAAAGTCGTTTGAATAAATCATTATCCGTATTTGAGTATGGGAGTGGTAATTCGACCTTATGGTTTGCTTCGCGTATTAAAAGTATAATTTCGGTCGAAAATGATAAAGGCTGGTATGAATTAGTAAAAATGAAACTGCCGTCAAACTCAAAAATCATTTACAGAGATCTTGAATACGGCGGGAATTATGCCAAAGAAATTTCGCAACATAATCAAAAATTTAATATAATTATTATTGATGGAAGGGATAGAAATTATTGCGCAAAATTAGCTGTTGATTTTTTGACGGATGATGGTGTTATTTTTTTTGATAATGCCGATCTGCCAAATTATAGTGAAGGTGTTAAATATTTAATCGATCATGGATTTAAAAGTCTTGATTTTTGGGGTATTTCTCCGGTTACTGCACATGCAACCTGCACAATTATTTTTTATAAAACCAAGAATTGTTTGGGGATTTGATGAAAGTTCTATTTACTTTTAACGGATTACCTCATTATTCGAATTTAGTTTTAAGCAGATTAAATAACATAAAGGGTTTGGATATTGGTGTTGTAATCCCCGAATCTGGTGTTAATACTATAGGCAAAGGTGTTTATCAATCCGAAGAAGGAATTAACTTTTCGGTTTTTAGATTGCCCGAATATAAAACTTTTTATGGTAAGTTTTTTTATAAAAATTTTATCACTTTTATTAAATCCTTTAAACCTGATATTATTGTTTTTGTTTGGCCTTACAACTTAGCACTATTGTTTTTCCCTTGGATAACTGTTTATTTGAAATCTAACGGTATTAAAATTATTTATAAGGATATTCCATTTTTACTTCCAAAATTTAGTGATGGGTTAACTTGTAAAAATTTTACTCTCTTGGATGAAGACTTAAAGAAATTTGAACTTACATTTTCTAAAAGAATTTATTTTATGGGATTTACAGTTATGCGTCGGATTTATTACAAATTTTTTGATGCTCATGTAAATTATGTTGAAGACGCTTTTGATATTTTACCTACTTATGGAGTTAATAAAGACAATATATTTATAACATATAATTCCCCGGATACAGATGTTTTATTCGAATCAAAAAGGAAAGCCGGGTTATTAGACCCTTTACTTCCCTTTTCCAAATATCGACTTATTCATGTTGGAAGACTTGTAAAATGGAAAAAAGTCGATTTATTGATTAATGCAATTTCAAAATTAAAATCAAAATACGCTCAAATTGAACTTATCGTTATTGGAACAGGTCCCGAAGAGGAAAATTTAAAATGTTTAGCCGAACAATTAAAAGTTACCGATTGTATTAAATTTATTGGGCCAATATATGATCCTGTAATACTTGGCAGATATTTATTAGATTCAACTATTTATGTTATTGCAGGAATGGGTGGTTTATCCATAAATGAAGCAATGGCTTTTGAGAAACCGATTATTTGTTCAATATGTGATGGTACCGAAAAAAAATTAGTTCGTAATAATTATAATGGTAGATTTTTTGAAAATGATAATCTTGATGATCTAGTTAAGAGTATAGACTCCTTACTTGTGTCATACGAAAATATAATTAAAATGGGACAAAATTCTTTAAGTATAATTAAAAATGAGGTTAATATTACAACCGTATTAACCGGTTATATTAAAGCATTTAATTTTGTTACACATAATAGAAACAATTTAACGTTATAATACTTTGTAATTCAAAAATTAATTAATTACAATTTTTACTTTTATATTTTCCTTAAAACAATATGAATATATTACACATAAATAATTACGATACACTCGGCGGGGCTTCCAAAGCATGTATGGCAATTAGTTCCGCAATCCGAAATGAAGGCTTAAACTCCGAATTATTAGTGCAAACCAAATTAGGCGGCTCGGAATTTGTTCACGAATTTTCCGATAGTATAATTAAAAGGACAACCCGATTGGCACGTATGGGCTGCGATATGGCCGCAATAAAATTTTGTACTAATCCGGATATGGGCAGATTTTCTTTCCCGTATTTCGGTGTGGATATTTCCGGTCATCCAAAAGTTGTTGCTGCTGATATTTTACATTTTCATTGGATTAATGGCGGTTATTTTTCAATTAAGACCTTGCAAAAATTAAAAGAATTAAAAAAACCCATTGTTTGGACCTTTCATGATATGTGGGGTTTTACCGGAGGTTGTCATTATACCGGAGCCTGCTCAAATTTCCTTACCGAATGTAGAAATTGTCCCGCGCTTAAAAAAAACGGAATATGCGATCATTCAACCAAAATATTTAATTTAAAGAAAGAATTATATAAAGATTTTAATTTGCGTATTGTAACATGCAGCAATTGGCTGGCGAACGAAACCAAAAGAAGTGTTTTATTAAAAGATAAAACAGTTAGCGCAATTCCTAATCCAATAGATATTAATATTTTTAACTCATTTGATAAAATTGAATCAAGAAGATTTTTAAATCTTAATCCCGACAAAAAATACATTCTTTTTGGAACAATGACTCTTTCCGATAAACGAAAAGGTTTGTTATACTTAATACGCAGTTTAAAAAAGCTTGGTAATTTTTTAGCAAACCAAAAGGACAACATCGAAATTTTAGTTTTTGGCTCATCTAATAATACCGAATTTGTTGATATTCCATTTAAGACCACTTCACTTGGCAGAATAAGCGATACAAATTATTTGGCAAAAGTTTATAGTGCCGCGGATATTTTTATTGCCCCTTCATTGGAGGATAACCTTCCGAATACCGTAATGGAATCCCTTTCGTGCGGAACACCTGTTGCGGCCTTTAATATTGGCGGAATGAGTGATATGATTGAGGACAAAATAAACGGATATTTGGCAATCCCCGAATCTATTGATGATTTGACTGACGGAATACTTTGGCTTTTAAATGATAAAGAACGTTTATTAGAATTAAGCAAAAATGCCCGCAAAAAAGTTGTATCTTCTTTTACCAATAAAATTGTAGCAAAACAATATATAAACGTTTATAAAACTTTATTAAATAATTTGTAAAATACTTCTTCTATTATAGTAATTGCTGCATAATATTTACTAATCTATCTGCCGATTCTCTATTTTCCATTTTTTTATATTTTATTAATTTCTGCAAATTTCCATGTCTGAACCGCAATGTATTACTTTCGAGCATCATCCTAAGCGTACTACTTATCGGTTGCTAAAACAGCTATAAAATATTATGTAGCAATAAGATACAGAATTTAGTAAGTTTGCGCACTCACTAAATTCGAGAAAACGGGGAATGCAACCAGAAAAAAGGCGAAAAATGCGTTGTATTTATTGTAATAGTTTGAGTACAAAAAAGAACGGTCATAGGGAAATTGTACCAATAAACTTCCATAGAAAAACGGTACGCAAGGTAAAACGGTACAAGTGCAATGAATGTGGGAAAACATTCAGCAAAAGAGATGAAAAAAAACAAAGATATAGTTTTCAGGTAAAAATCGAAATAGCCCGAATGCATTTTGAAGAACGAATGAGTTGTCGAGTGATTTCAAAACGGATCAGAGAAAAATTCTCTATAAATACTACTCCAAGTAAAGTATGTGAAATTGTAAATGAAATAGCCGAACAGGCGAAATCAAGTTTGGGAATAAAATCAGATTTTTCACCAAGTTGGGAAGGAAACTTAACGATAGATGATAAATATATAAGCATACATGGTAAGAAATGTTTAACTTTAGTAGCCATTGATAGCAGTGGAGATGTTGTCCATTACGAATTAATTTGGGGAGAAGCCGGACAAAACAAATATGATGACTTTTTCTTATTTATAAAAGAAGTTCTAAAGTATCCGGCAAAATCAATAACCACTGATCTTGATATAATGCTTATAAAATCAGTAGCAAAAGTATATGGTGAAAAAGTATTGTACCAAAAATGTATTAAACATGCATTAGCTGCTGTGGAAGTAATAATAGAATATAGGCCTGTAATTAGGGAATATTTTAAGCAAAAAAAAGCATTAGGTGATTTAGTTCAGCAGAATAAAGAATTAATAGAATCATACACGGAGAAAAAAAAGACCCGTGATATAGTTAAAAGCTTGTTTTATTCTACAAATTCAAAGGACAGCGAATTAATTATGTTAAATATAAAGGAGGGGTATGGGCAAAAGTATCCTAAGTTAATAGAATTTATTGACAGGCATATTAAAAACTTATTAACTCATCAAAAAGATAGCACGATACAAAAAACAAATAATAGAGCTGAAAATCTAAACAAACAGATTGAAAGAAGATTAAAAACCATTGAAGGCTTCCAGACAGCCAACACAGCTTTTAATTATTTAATTTTGTATATTAATTATATAAGATTTAGAGCATATACTGATTGTAGAGGTAATAGAAGGAAGTGCAATGGATTATCTCCTTTAGAACTTTGTTCGGTAAAATTGAAATCCAATGATTGGTTAAAAAATTCTTTAATTTTACCCAAAAAAGCAACCGATAACTAGTACGCTACCGCATCATCTTCTTTGCTTTTTAATTAATTTTTGATTCATTTTAACAGCTAACAAACACATTTTAAACTCCCCATATTGACAATCAATAAATAATATTGTATATATCGCTAGGATATAAATATGATATCATAATAATATCAACAATAATAAAAACAATGGAGATTAAAATGGTTTCCGAGATCTTAAAACCACAAAAAAGCGGATCTGCAACTTTAGCTTTTAATTTGATTTTTACATTAGCCATTATAGGCTTAATAGTTTTTGCGGCAATTATTGATGCACCTATTCTTATTGTTCCGGCAATAATTCTTTTTATTCTTAATATTATTATTTACAATGGATTTTTTACTGTTGAACCAAACGTTTCGATGGTATTATTATTATTCGGAAGATACATTGGTACCGAAAAAACCAGCGGTTTTAAATGGTGTAATCCATTTTATACTAAAAAGAAACTATCTTTACGAGCCCGTAATTTTGACGGACAAAAATTAAAAGTAAACGATAAAAAAGGAAATCCAATTGAAATTTCTGCAGTTGTTGTGTGGCGTGTACGAAATACAGCACAGGCATTTTTTGATGTTGATAATTATGTTGAATATGTTCAAATTCAGGCGGAATCCGCTTTACGCCATTTGGCCACAAGTTTTGCTTATGACGGAACCGAGGGTGAAGAAATCACTTTGCGCGCATCCCAGGATGAAGTTTCGGAAGCTTTAAAAAAAGAAATACAAGAACGGGTTGCTTTAGCCGGAGTGGTAATTGATGAAGCGCGTATTAATCATTTATCTTATGCACCCGAAATTGCACATGCAATGTTACAGCGTCAGCAGGCAGAAGCTATTATTGCAGCCAGAACTAAAATTGTTGAAGGAGCTGTAAGTATGGTTGAAATGGCTTTAGATAAATTAAAAGAACATAATATAGTTGATCTTGACGAAGAGAAAAAAGCTACAATGGTAAGCAACTTATTGGTTGTTTTATGTTCCGATAAAGCAACACAACCTGTTGTAAATGCAGGATCAATTTATTAAAATATAATTATCATGGAAAACAAAAAATCAATCATATTGCGCATTGACCCTAAATTATGGAACGACCTTAATGAATGGGCAAAAAACGAATTACGCAGCGTAAACGGACAGATTGAATATGTTTTGCGTGAAGCGGTAAAAAAAAGGAAAAAATCCAAAGATTAATACTTTTATCAAGAAAAAGGCTGTCACCCAAGACAGCCTTTTTTATTATGAAAAATTAAAAGAAATTATATTGAAGCGAAACACTTGTTCGCATTAAAGTAGTTTTATTAATACTGCTTTTATCCCAAACAGCATTAACAGTTAAATATATTTGGTTCTCCAAATAAAATAAAAACCCCGGTCTAATTGAATGTAATACTAAAGTTGGTCCATTTTCCGGTCTGGAATATTCAAGCGAATAAGTTGTAACAAAATTTATTTTATTACTAAATTCGTAAATATACTCCGCGTTTCCCCTTATAGTAAATGTCTTAAAAAACGAAGAATCAACGGGAGTATATATATCTATTTTTGCATTTATTTGATTTCGCCAAGTTATGGGATATGAATATCTACCTCCTATAATTAATGCGGGGGCAGGCCTTTTGGAATATTTATCGGCTGTGCTGACAACATAATTAATTCCCAAGGTCAAATCCCAGCCATACGATCGGTTATTTACCCGTTCATTTATCCCTTTTAATACCTGCTGAATACGCAAAATTCCAATTGCGCCAACATGATCGCTTATTAATAAATACGAGGATTTAATAGCTTCCTCAATATCTTCATACCACTTGGTTTCGTATGTCGCACCGTAAATACCAATATACTCCTGCTCGCGTTCAATAATATTAGCAATTTTAATCATTACTTCTTTTGGCAAATTGCCTGCAATTACATTTTCTTTTATTAAGTGCTCTTCAATTCTAACGGCTTTTGCAAGTGCAGTAGCGTCAATGTGTCTGCCATATCCATAACCGGCGGAAACATCCGAATAAATCTGGTCAAAAGTATTTTGATGCTGCAAATTCATCGACATATAACCGAACCAGTCTCTATCCTGCCAAATATATTTCCTTACACTTGGACTAATACTTATATCATGCGTAAATTTCGAATCATTCATTTCGGCTGCGGCATTAACATCCAAAAACCAGGCAAAAGGCAGCGATGAATAAAAATAATTAAACGTAAAATTACCATTTGCGTTCGAGTTACGTGTATATACATCACCATTTTTATTTGTTTGTGCCCAGTTAAAACCACCGTTAAAACGTAAAATACGAGCTGAACTTACAGGTACCTGATAATCGGTAACTTTAACATTTTGGGCAAATAACAAACTTTGAATTAAAATAACAAACATTATTAATTTTGATTTCATAAATATCACATTAAGTTTTAGTATATGTCTAATATATAGGAAAGATTGTTTTTTACAAAAGAAAATGTTTAATTCGAAAAATTTTTACTTATTAGCTTTCAAAAAAGAAGTAGAATATACGCGAAATTTATAATAATTATTGCCCCATTTCTTCATCTGAGTTTAAGCTCTCCTTCAAGGACAGACCTTTTTCAGTAAGTCTATATTTTTGTTTTGGGTTATTTGGTTTTCCCATTTCTGTCATTTCCACAAGTCCACTTTCAAGAGCCGGAATTAAATAGTTGTTCCTAAAATTAACTCTATCAATTAATCCTAACGCATTTTGTATTTCCGAACCCTTCATTTCATCATTTAACACAATTAATAGTTTTTTTACTTGCTTATCTATTTTAGTATATTCATATGATGATTGCATACTTGTAGGGTACTTGTAGGGTACTTGAGGGGTACTTGGGGGGTTCTTGGATATTAATAACCGGCCGCCATAAAATCACTTTAAATCCATCATAAAGACAAAATTCGGGTTCTTTAAAGTTTACTACTTGTTTAGAAACAGTATTCATCCTCTTGTAATCATCCGGCAGGTAACTATTTCTCGTTTTCAAAAAACAAATCCAATAATTCTTCAGCGGCGGCAGTGGGTAATTTTACACCGCTTAAAATATCTAATTTTATTGCGGGCAATATATTTTTAATGTTTTGTTCATTATAGAATTTTTCTTTTAAACTTTCCTCAATCATGTTAAAAGTCCATTCCAGTAATTGGTTTTTACGTCTTTCTTCAAACACACCCGATTTAAGTGTAATTTCTTCAAATTTTTTAATCACTTTCCATATTTCGGGAATACCTTTTCCTGTAACAGCCGAAGATGTAAATGAATCCGTTTTCCATCCTTTTGTTGCGTGTTGTAAATAATGTAAGGCATTTTTATATTCGGCACTTGCTATATTTGCTTTAGTTTCGTTATCGCCATCGGCCTTATTAATTAACAAAGCATCGGCAAGTTCAATAACACCTTTTTTAATTCCCTGCAACTCATCACCCGCGCCGGCTATTAAAACAAGCAGAAAAAAATCCACCATCGAACGAACGGTAACTTCACTTTGGCCAACTCCTACTGTTTCAATTAAAATGGCATTATACCCCGCAGCTTCGCAAACTAAAATTGTTTCGCGGCTTTTTCGTGTTACTCCGCCTAAAGTTCCGCTTGAAGGAGAAGGACGTATAAAACAGTTATCCTGACGCGAAAGTTTTTCCATACGGGTTTTATCACCCAATATACTCCCCTTTGTAACGGTGCTGCTGGGGTCAACGGCTAAAACCGCAACTTTATACCCTTGGTTAATTAAATATACTCCCAAGGCTTCTATTAGCGTGCTTTTGCCTGCACCGGGCACACCTGTAATACCAATACGCAACGATTTACCGGAATACGGTAAAACTTTTCGTAACACTTCCTGAGCTTTTAAAGTGTGATGAATAGAGTTGCTTTCAATTAAAGTAATTGTTCGGGCAAGTAAAGTTCTGTCTCCTTTTAATACCCCATTAACCAGTTCATCAACAGTAGGTTGTTTTGACTTATGCCCATGTGAATGTACAACATTTTTGTGATAAGCCGAGGAGGGTTCGTTAGAACCCCCTTCAACACCTTTAACTATTTTTATAGCAAATTCGCTCCCTGCGTTTTCAGGTACCCAATCCGGCAAGTACGAATTATTATTTTCTTTATTATCCACAATATTAAGCTACAAATCTTTTATTAATTTCTTCCATAATTTTTTTCCCGGCAAAAGGAATTTTAGTTCCCGGGCCAAATATTGCGGAAGCACCATGCTGGTATAAAAATTCGTAATCTTGAGCAGGAATAACACCGCCTACAATAATAATAATGTCTTCACGTCCAAGTTTTTTTAATTCGTCAACAAGCTGTGGCAATAAGGTTTTATGACCTGCTGCAAGTGAACTCATTCCAACACAATGAACGTCATTTTCAACTGCCTGACGTGCTGTTTCTTCGGGAGTTTGGAATAACGGGCCCATATCAACATCAAAACCCATATCGGCATAAGCAGTAGCAACAACTTTTGCTCCTCGGTCGTGGCCGTCCTGTCCCATTTTAGCAATCATTATTCTTGGTCTTCTGCCTTCTTTTTCGGCAAAAGCATCTGTCATTTCGCGAACCTTATTAACCATATTTTCACCATCTTCCATATATTCGGAATTGTAAACACCTGAAATTGTTCTGGTAACGGCTTGGAAGCGACCGCAAACTTTTTCAACAGCATCCGAAATTTCACCCAATGTTGCGCGGGCGCGGGCAGCTTTTACAGCCAAGTCCAATAAATTTCCATCGCCTGTTTCGGTACAGCGTGTAATTTGGGCCAAACATTGTTCTACTTCGGCATTATTACGGTTTGCCCGTACTTCTTTTAAACGTTTAATTTGACTTAAACGAACAGCCGAGTTATCAACTTCCAAAATTTCAATAGGAGCTTCTTTATCTAATCTGTATTTATTTACACCAACTATTGTTTCGTTTCCGCTGTCAATTCGTGCCTGACGGCGTGCCGAAGCTTCTTCAATACGCATTTTTGGAATTCCGGCTTCAATAGCTTTTGTCATACCGCCGTACGATTCAACTTCGGTAATATGATCCCATCCTTTTTTAAGTAATTTTTCGGTTAAAGCTTCAACAAAATAGGAACCACCCCATGGATCGATAACTTTGGTTATATTGGTTTCATCCTGCAAATACAATTGTGTGTTACGTGCAATACGTGCCGAAAAATCGGTTGGCAATGCAATTGCTTCATCTAACGAATTTGTATGCAGCGATTGTGTATGTCCTAAAGCTGCAGCCATTCCTTCCATGCATGTACGAACAACATTATTAAAAGGATCCTGTTCCGTTAAACTCCAACCCGATGTTTGCGAGTGAGTACGCAGCGACATTGATTTTGGATTTTTAGGATTAAACTGTTTAATAAGTTTTGACCAAATTAAACGGGCGGCGCGCATTTTTGCAACTTCCATAAAATAATTCATTCCTTGTGCCCAAAAGAAAGATAAACGGGGGGCAAAAGTATCTATATCCATTCCTGCTTTAATACCGGTTTTAATATATTCCAAACCGTCTGCAAGTGTATAAGCCATTTCCAAATCGGCAGTAGCACCTGCTTCCTGCATGTGATAACCTGAAATTGAGATACTGTTAAATTTAGGCATATTTTCGCTTGTAAATTTAAAAATATCGGCAATAATCTGCATTGATGTAGCTGGGGGATAAATATATGTATTACGAACCATATATTCTTTTAATATATCGTTTTGTATTGTTCCTGTTAATAACGAATGAGCAACACCTTGTTCTTCGGCAGCAACAATATAAAAAGCTAAAATAGGTAATACGGCACCGTTCATTGTCATTGAAACCGACATTTTATCCAATGGTATTTTATCAAATAAAATTTTCATATCTTCAATGCTGTCAATTGCAACACCTGCTTTACCAACATCACCAACCACACGGGCATGATCGCTATCGTAACCGCGGTGAGTTGCTAAATCGAATGCAACCGAAAGTCCCATTTGACCGGCGGCCAAATTTCTTCTGTAAAAAGCGTTGCTTTCTTCAGCTGTTGAAAATCCGGCGTATTGCCGTACTGTCCAAGGACGTTGTACGTACATTGTGCTGTAAGGCCCGCGCAAAAACGGAGCAATACCCGACATATAATCTATATGTTCACAGTTTTTTATATCATCGGCAGTATATAAAGGTTTAACATCAATTTTTTCCATTGTATGCCAAATCAATTCCTCTAATGTTTTGCCTGTTTCTTTTTCAAGTTTAGCCTGCCATTCCTCTCGAGAAACTTTAGGTATCCCTAAATTTAAGTTTATCTGAGTAAAATCTGGTTTTTTCATTTTTAAATTCCTCTAAATTTATATAGCGGTATTTACCGTTAATATTCAAAATTATTTTGTTGAAAGTTCAATTGTTTTATTTAAAACACGTTTTAATAACGAACAAGCGTCGCAGCCTAAATAAATAAATTCATTTACTCCGGCTTCTTTATGTGCTTCAATCTGTTCTTTTGGATAACCTGCCAAAACAACTAAAATTTCACTGTTTTTACTTTTTAATTCCTGCATAAAAGCAGGTACAATTTCGGGATAAGTATCATCGGTTGAACAAATAACAACCGCTTTTGCTTCCGATTTTAACAAAGCTTCAATTGCTTCTTCCGATGTATTTAAACTATTTGGATAAATAACATCAAATCCCGCAACTTCAAAAAATCCGCGCGAAAAATCCGCTCTTCCTTTATGTTGTTTTACCGGACCCATTGTTGCAAGGAATAGTTTTGGAGCAAAACCGTTTTTGGTTTTATAATTTTCCGCAATATCACGTAATTCTTCAAATATTCCCGCTAATTTATAAAGATGTAGAGGATAAATAGTTACCGACTCTTCAATTCCTGCGTGTAATGTATTAACCACTTCACCAAGTGTAGCTCCTTCAACAAACGCCGATACACCCGTTTCAAAAAGTTCGGCCGATTGGGAATTAACTAATTTATTTAATTTTTCTATTATGGCGGCATTTTTTTTGTTTGTGCCGCAAACACGGAATTTTTGTAAATATTCGGCACGTTTTTTAACAAAAGCAGCTTTATCGAATGTTTTTTGTTCCGGTAAAGTTTCTTTCATATTGGCATACATATTTGTGCCAACAAGAATAGATTTACGTTTAGCTAAATCGGCTATTCTTAAATCGCTTGTTTTTTTAATTTCATTTTGTACAAAATTGTTTTGAATTGCTGCAAACATACCGCCTTGTTTTTCAACTTCCTGTAATAATTTCCAACTTGAGTTTGCAATTTCATCTGTAAGTTTTTCAACGTAATACGAACCGCCGGCAGGATCTACTAATTTTGCCAATTGTGATTCTTCTTTTAATATAATTTGTGTGTTACGTGCAATGCGGCGCGAAAACTCATCGGGGATATTAAATTCCTCGTCAAATGCGTTTGTATGTAAACTATCAATTCCGCCAACTATTGCCGAAAAAGCTTCGGTTGTTGTACGCAGCATGTTCACATAAGGATCGTATTTTGTTTGATTGTACGTTGAAGTACGGGCATGAACAAACATTTTATATTTTTCAGGATCCAATTCAAAAGCTCTAACTAAATTTGACCATAATAATTTTGCGGCACGTAATTTTGCAACTTCCATAAAATAAAATGAAGAAATTCCAAAAGTAACACGTATTTGATTAAAAACATCTTCAGCTACCATTCCTCTTAAAACCATAGCGTTAACATATTCAACAACACCGGCAAAAACAAAAGCTAATTCCTGTACGGCACTTGCACCCGCGCTATTTAAGCTAAACCCGCACGAGTTAATAACTTTAATATTTGGGAATTGTTTTTTTGCAAATTCAAGACTTAATTTAAGTTCGTCTAAAGCTTTTTCAACTGTTATTGGCATTTTACCGTTCAATAACATAAATCCAATTGGATTTGCGTAAATACAACCGGTTACTTTTGCCGGGTCAATATTTTCATTTTTGCAATACGCGGCAAATAACATTAAAAACGGAAGTGATGAAAATCCGGTAAAAACGTTAACCGGGTATTTTGTAATATCTATACCATTTAAAGCGCGTGTTAAACTGTTTAATCCCGATATTGACAAACCGTTTTTTCCAACTTCTTCAGCTTTTGCATAATCGGCATCTAATCCTTTTTGCGAAGCCAAATCTATTGCAAACGAAACCGAATTTAATCCTTTTTCAAGTTCAAGTTTAATAGTAGTGTTAAAAACTTCCGCATCGGGAGTATTAAACTGCTGTGCCAATTGCCAGCCGTCTTTTAAATAACCGGATGATTTTAATCCGCGCACATAATTTTCAAAACCGGGTAAATTATCGGTAAAAGTTAAATTTTCTAAGTCGGATTTAGTATAAATAGGGTTAAGATTAATATTTTCGTAAGTTTTAGTGATTAATTTTTTATCAAAATCAGCACCTTTTAGGTCGTTTATTACAACCTGTTTCCACTGATCGTAAGTTGGTGGTGTGAAGTCATTTTTAAGGTGTAATTCCTTTTCCAACTCTCCATTGGAAATCTCATTATTCATTTTTAGCTCCTAATCTTGCTATTTTTAAAATAAAACAAGTATAAAATTAGGAAATTTTTTTATTAAATACTATAATTTGTTGTTTTGATTATATTATAGGGGTTTGGTTTATTATATTATTGAAGGGTGTTGTTCCGTTTATATGCAATAATTTTTTTTGTCTATCAAAACCGGAATTACAAATAAACCATAAAAATTCCATTTTCCTCTCCAAATGTAAACTGCTTATTTTTGTTTTTATCCATAATAATCATATAACCTTTTTTTACACCCTCTTTTTGCATATATTCTTTAAGCTGGCCAATTCCCTGTTTGTGATATTCTTGGCCCCGCCATATTTTTAATTCTACTACAAATTTTTCGTCACGGAATATTATAACAACATCCATACGTTTTTCTTCACTTGTCTGCACTTCCTTAAAGCTGAACCCAATCCCATTAATTATAGGTTTAATAAATACAAAAAATAAAAGCCTTAAATCATTTTCCAAAAACTCATCACTTTTTAATAAATCGGTTTTATTATATTTCTCTTTTATAACTTCCTGAAATTTAAGTAATGCTTTTTCTAAATCCAGTTTTCCGTTTGGTTTTATATAACTTGTACTTATTATATTCCTTGATATTCCATTATCAAAACCTCTTTCCTGCAATCCAACAACAATATGCTGGGTTAAATATTCCTCATATATTTTATTATGTATTGTTACAAAGCCGTTTTTTTGGTTAAATATTCCCAAAACTACACCCAAATTTATCATTGGTCTGGAAATAGTAAAAGGTATAAGTTCGTTACCCAATATTACTTTTTCCACCAATTTATATAAATCGTTGTATTTTTCAATATTTTGGATTATGCTGTCAAAATTAGTATTACTTTCTTTTAATAAACGTTTAACGGCTTCATCCACATCATTTACCAGCCAGTCTCTTTTGCCCAAGTCCTCTTCAATAACTTTGCATAATTTGCTAACTAAAAATGGATACCCGCTTGTATAAAAATATATCCTTTCTGAAATTATTTTTTTATCAAGTTTTGCACTTGTACAATTAATATAATCCTGTAACATTGTTTCAATTTCATCGGGATTAAATGTCATATCAATTTTAAATTCAGCGGCAATATTCCAAGGACTATTATATTTGGCTTCTTCTTCAGTACTCAATTTTAGTTTTAATGTTTTTACATCATACACTCCGGCAAGTACTACACTATAAAAACTTATATCGGCACCTTCTTTTTGCTTTAAGTACTTATCCCTAAGCATACCCAAAAAACTTAAAAACAACTGATTATTACTGCTTTTATCTACCTCATCAATTAATAAAACCACTTTTTTATTTATCTCTTTTAAAGCATTTGTAATTGCTTTACCTAACGAATCGAAACTGTTTATTTCATTTAAATATTTAGTAAAGATTCCGGACAAACCCCTTTTTTTAACAGTTATACTTTCTGCCAAAAACCCCATAAACTTTGGGCAAAATATTTTGGGATCCTCAAATATTTCATCACCTATTCCTTCAAAACTAAGTTTAATAGGAAGATAATCATTGGCTTTTTCTAAACATTTCCATATTTCGTGAAATGTAGTTGTTTTACCATATTGCCTTGGTTTATTTATTATAAAATATTTTCCTTTTTCAATCAACTCCATTATCGGTTTAATTTTTCCACTAATATTTACCATATAATGTTCTTCTTTAATACAAGTTCCGGTTATATTAAATTCTTTTTTCATATCACAACTTCTAAAAATATTTTAATATCTTAATATAATATTTATAAGTTAAATTTACATTATTATTTGATAGTAACACACCCCAAATAGTCGAAGGAATTTGGTGATTGAGATTTATTAATAGCCAAATAGTGCTATATGTATATTTGCCAATAATCGTTTTCATTGCTTGACCGGCAATTATAAAAATCAGACACCCCAACCCGCTTTTTAGCTGCAATTCGTTTTTTCATTTTCCTTATTTGAAGCGAAGCCTGATTGATATTATATTTGGCAAAATCATTTATACAATTATTTAGTTATTCCTGATATTTTATTAATGCGTGTTGGTAATAACAATTATTTAACAAATCCTTTACTTTTTTTTGACCGGTGCGAATTATTATAATCGTAACAACCTATCATTTAGAATACTCCGGATATTTCGTCTCCCGTCAAGGATGCAGTGCACAATAACGGTATTTTTATTAACTTGATAAATTATTCTAATTTTCTTGTAATGGACTTCCAAATATTCTCTTACTCCCACAAACAAAAATTCGGCAGGTATATGTCCTTTTTCAGGCGTTTCCAATAAACTTAAACATTTCGATTTGATATTATTATAAATATCATCAGCTCTTTCAATGGAATCATTTTTTGCAATATATTTGTAAATTTCCATTAAATCAATTTTAGCCGACTTTACAATAATTAATTTAGAAGGCATTTTTTTTATACTCTTCTATTTCTTTATCAAGTTCATTAAAGGTCTCTTTAGCGGTTTGATATTCTCCCCGTTTTAATTCTGCGTTGCTTAAGGCAGCTAATTTTAACATCGCAAGACTATCTTGCATTTTTTCATAACTTTGAATATCTTGAACAACGGCTTTTGCCTCACCATTATGTGTTATGATCATGGTTTTTTGATTTTCGGATATATCTTTAATTATTTCGCTTGCGTGTGCTTTTAAGTAACTTATCGGTTTTATTGTTTCGCTATATTTCATAAATTCTCCTATATTTAGACCTAAATTTAGTGTTAATTTTAGTCTAAGTCAAATCAACAACAAACAAATTAATGTAATTTACGCCATAAATTTTTCAAGACGTTTTTTCCATTTTCCCAAGTGGGCATAATATTGGTTTGCAGCTGTATAAAATTTTTATTAATTATAATCTGTGTAAATCCGCCCAATCTGTGCAAATCAGTGTTCTATGATTTATTTTTAAGAACCATCAAATTTGATATTCCCCTCCTCAAAATCATTTTAATCATATAAATCACAGTTCAAGACAATTATCACAATCATGGCAATCCTAAAATCAGGCAAATCATTGTTCCGACAATCTTTTAATTCATAATTAATAATTCACCATTCATAATTAATAATAGTCTTCCCCGGCCCAAATATCGGCAAGTTGTTCGGCCTGTTTTAAAATATTTTCAGTAGCGGCTAATTGCATATCGGGCGGATAACCATATTTTTTAAGAACACGTTTTACATCTCTTCTTAAACGGGCTCGTACACTTTCTTTTAATTTCCAATCAATAGTAGCGTTACCTTTTACGCTTTTATAAACTTCAACTGTAATAACCCTTAGTTGTTCGTCTCCAAGTACTTCTTTTGCGCTTTGGTTTTCGGCCAATGCACCATAAAACGCAAACTCTTCTTCCGATAAGTTGTATTTTTTATATTTATTTTCTTCTTCTTTTATGTTTTTAGCTAAATTTATTAATTCATCAATAATTTGAACAGCGGTTAAAAGATTATTTTGATATTTCCTTATTGAGTTTTCCAGCATTTCGGAAAATTTCCTGCTCTGAATTAAATTCTTTTTAGAACGTATTTTGATTTCATCATTTAATATTTTTTTTAGAAGTTCCAACGCAAGGTTTTTACGCTGCATGTTTTTAACTTCCTGTAAAAACTCATCGGAAAGTATCGAAATATCCGGTTTTTTAATTCCTGCCGCGTCAAACACATCAATAATTCCGTCACCTGCTATAGCTTTATCAACTATTTGACGTATTGCGGTTTCAATTTCAATATTTGATTTTCCTTTTTCGTTTGGATCATATTTTACAAGACGTGCCTTAACAGCCTGAAAAAATCCCACTTCTTCTTTAATTTTCATAGCTTTTTGGTTAGGTACCGAAAGCGCAAACGCTTTACTTAACAAAACCACTTGTTTAATAAAACGTTCTTTCCTTTCTTTAACCCCTAATATATATTCTTGAGCTTCCAATATAATTTCAAGTTTACGCCTTGTATCTGCGGTCAAAAATTCCTTAAAATCAAATTCCCCAAACATTTGTGTTATTATTTCGTATTTTTCAAGCATAACTTTAACAGCCTGCATCTGATCCACAACAGGATGTCCCTGCCCGCCGCTTTCGGTATAAGTAACAAGTGCTTTTTTTAAGTCCGAAGCAATCCCTATATAATCAACAATTAACCCGCCCGGTTTATCTTTATAAACTCTGTTTACACGGGCTATTGCCTGCATTAAACTATGCCCGCGCATCGGTTTATCTACATACATTGTATGTAAACATGGCACATCAAATCCCGTTAACCACATATCGCGCACAATAACAAGTTTTAACGGGTCATTATTATCTTTAAACCGTGCACCTAATTCCCTGCGATCTTGTTTTGTGGTTTGATGCGGCTGCCAACTTTGCGGATCGGATGATGAAGTTGTCATTATTACTTTAATAAGTCCTTTGTTTTTATCTTTATTGTGCCAATTGGGATGTATTTTTATAATTTCGTCATAAAGTTCAACTGCAATTCTACGACTCATACAAACTATCATCCCTTTTCCTTCAAATGTTTCCTGCCTCTTTTCAAAATGGCTTACAATATCGGCAGCTACTTCTTTTATCCTTTCTTTATGCCCAACTACAGCCTCTAATTGTGCCCATTTCGATTTTGCGTCTTCCAAAGTTGTATTTTCTTCATCTTCCGTAATGGCATCAACTTCATCATCAATTTTGTCCTTTTCTTCTTCCTTTAAATGTATTTTAGCAAGTCTTGATTCGTAATAAATCCTTACTGTCGCGCCGTCCGAAACCGATTTTTCTATATCATAAATATCAATATAGTTGCCAAAAACAGCCGGAGTTGAAATATCGGCACTTTCAATTGGCGTGCCTGTAAAACCAATAAAAGACGCATTAGGCAGTGCATCGCGTAAATATTTGGCATAACCATAAGTTGTTGAAACACCGGCTTTATTATAATTTGTTTTTGCCGCAAAACCATATTGACTGCGGTGTGCTTCATCGGCAATTACTACTATATTTTTTCTATCGGAAAGTAAATCATATTCACCGCTTCCGTCAGCGGGAAAAAACTTTTGTATTGTTGTAAATACTATACCCCCGGCGGCAACTTTTAACAACTGTTTTAAATGATTCCTGTTTTCTGCCTGCACCGGAACATTCCGCAATAATTGTTTGCAGTTTGTAAAAGTATCAAATAATTGGCCGTCAAGGTCGTTTCTATCGGTTAATACTACAATTGTTGGATTATCCAAAGCAAGTACTATTTTACCCGTATAAAAAACCATTGTAAGCGATTTTCCGCTCCCTTGTGTATGCCAAACAACACCCGCTTTTTTATCACCTTTAATTTGTGTTAATACAGACGGCGCACCATATATTTCGGGGGCTTCATTTGCAAGATATTTTGTAGTATTTGAAAGATACGCTGCCCGTATGGTTGATTCAACCGCACGGTTTACCGCATAATATTGATGATATGAAGCTATTTTTTTTATTGTGGTTATTGTAATTAATTCCGTTTGCGGATTAACTATTTTTGTTGTTTCAAATACTATAAACCTGTTAATTAAATCCAACAGCGTGGTTTTATTTAACATACCCCGTATAAGTGTAATTATTTGGGGAATTGTTAATTTATCCTCTTTTGTTCCGTCGCTTGTTTTCCATGTTATAAATCTCGAATATTCCGAGGATATTATGCCAGCTTTGGCATCTAACCCATCGGATATAACCATTATGCAGTTATAACAAAATAAACTTGTAACACTGTTTTTATAGTTTTGTAACTGTGTAAATGCTTTATCTATTTTTGCGTTTTCATCGGCGGGATTTTTTAATTCAATTACTACAACCGGAATACCATTTATAAACAATATTATATCGGGACGTTTTGTGTAATTATTTTCCGTTACCGTAAACTGATTGCACACTACAAATTCATTATCGTGTATGTTTTCAAAATCTATTATTTTTACGGTGTTATAAACTGTTTCCCCATCATACATATATTCAACAGGCACGCCTTCGGTAAGTATATTATGAAAGGTTTCGTTATCGGTCTGCAAGTTAAAAGATGGTATATTTATTATCTGTTTGCATACATAATCTATTGTTTGGTGTGGTATATAAGGATTTAACCTTTCTAAATTATCTTTTAACCGGGTTTTTAATATCACCTCGCTTAAATCACCACGTTCGTTTTCCTGCTCTTCAGGAGTAAGATAAAAATATCCCTGCTGTTCAAACAGCTCTACCACTAATTGTTCTACATCCGATTCAAATATTGTTTTCATGGTTATTCATTTTGTAATTTTGGAGTTCTGTGTTATAAGCTGCTATTTCTACATTAAATAAAACCTCGCTTGCGCTATATGGCCCATACCCACCAATCAAAATATCTTCCTTTTCACTATCAAAGAAATCATTAAATCCTTTATTATCTTCGTATTTAGGTTTAGTGCCTATCATAAGCGGATATTCATCTTGGTAAATTGTAATTAAGAATATTGCCAATTGTTCAAATGTACTAACCATAAATTTTATTGTTGCTGAACCAATCATTATTTTACGCTTTTCAATTTCAGCAAGTGATGCCCCATGAGCGATAATAGAAAAATCATTACGGAACTGCCCCAAATTTTGCGAAACATTGGCAAAACTACTTGCCAATGTTTTTGAATTTTCTAAAACTTTTAATGCGCTACAAGTTTTTTTTACCAATTCGTTTGTCGTACATTTATTACCGTAGGAAATATTTATTTCGTCTAAAATTGTTTTGCAAATAGTTTCAATAATTGATTTACAATAATCTACAACAATTAATGGTTCTTTAGCCATATAGCGTTCAATTGCGCTTATATTTTCCAATAACTGCGACCATTTATTATATTGACTACAAAAACTTTTTAATTCCTCCATAATTATTTAACCCTCACCTCACCGCTTATTAATTTTGGTATTAAACTATCTCTTAATTGTGTTAGTGTTTGTATTTGTTTATTATTATTTGAAATTTTTGAAAAGTTCAATGCAATACTAACATCCCACATTAGCAATATTTTAATTGGCGGTAGAACTAAAGCAACATTTCTTAAATCCGTTTGTGTTACGAGTGGTTGTGTACTACCAACATTTAAGCTAAGGAAATTTATGCTTTTAAGTAAAAAATAATCATAATAATAATACTCCTTCTTTAATGGTTTAGAAATTAAAACATTATCAGATATCCAAACCTTAGTATCGAGTAAAAATATTTTGCCCAATGTTCCAACTCTTCCTGTTATTATTAAGGGTTCTTCGAACAAATATTCATCTGTTTTCCCAATTATACCATTAGCACCATAAACATCATAAGCCCCATCTTCTTTTAATCTTTCAGCCCTAATTCCTTTACCAGTTATAACCTCCGCTACAGCATTATATTTCCCCACACTCCACCTTTCCGGTATTTCGCCTAATTCCGACTGCACCATTTTGCCGCCGTTACTTTTATAAGGTTTACCGTTTTTATCGGGGTAGTTAAAATTTACAAACCACTCCTTAAATATTGTTTGCGCTAATTCCTCAAGTGTTTTATTTTCTTCCCGCAACAACTCTATTTTGTCATCTAAAGAAGAAAGAACTACAGCAATAGCTTTTTGCTCATTAAAGCGTGGACAACTTAGCTCAATCAGATGAATTAAATTCCTATTTAAGCTCGGGACGGCACTACCTGTGTTAAATCTTTCAAATTTAAGATTTTTAAGCAAATAAAAAACATATTTGGGGTCTGAATCATGAAATTCTTTTGAATAAAGTGTTGTATTATGTGCCCAGAAATCTTCCTTTATAAAAAATACATTTCCAATATTACCGCTACGTCCAATAGTTATACCGGGTCCTTTAGTGGTGAATGTATCATGTTTTCCTATTATACCATTTGAACCCATGACAATATAATCACCTTCAACAAGTGAATTTAGCGGCAAATCATGTCCCCTTTGCAAAGTAACAATTTCACCCAAAGTCGTTTCAAACCACCCTCTTTTATAAAATATTTCCCCCACCCTGTTAATATGATCAATTAAATTAATATTAGATATGGTGTTAAAATTAGTAATATCAAAAAAATAAGGCAAAAGAGTTTCCTCTTCAAGCATAAAATGAATTTTAGAGCATATTTCATTAGATAAATTTTCGCCTTTTAAGGATATATCAACATCCGAACCTTTTTTAAAATTTCCCAACGCGCGCGAGCCATATATAACAGCCGTTTCCACTTCTACAAATTTTTCTAAAACCGAACTGATTATTTTAATATCATTATCCGTTAAACCGTTATTCACTTTTACATTCCTTTTTTAGGTAAAAATAAAGTTCGGTAATAACGGGCGCAAATTTATATCGTATTTTGTTATCCATTTCCTCGGCCAATTTTTCATCATAAGTATGAACCGTTTCATTTCTATTACCCAAAGCTTCCATCCATGTATGGCCGTCGGTTATAATTCCGCTTTGGAAGGCCTGTTTTAAAGCGTCACGGGGCGATTTTTCATCGAACCCTAATTCCATTAAATAGTCCTTAATTGTTTTCCAAGCCAATTCAAAAACTATTTCAAAAGCCTGTATCAGTCCCATTTTTTCAGCTTCATTAGGGGCGGGTATTTTTAAAATTCTGTCAAAAGTATTATATGCTTTTTCAAAATTTTGAAATCTTTGTTTCCAGCGAATATCTTTTTGTTCCATCATAAAAAGAATCCTATTTTACCAAGCTGTTCTTTTATTTGTTTGTTCAATTTTTCTTCTTTGTTAAGTTGTTCATTTAATTTATCGGTTAATTCTTTAATTTTTTGGTCAAAAGGAATACCGTCGTTTATTTCATCTTTTAATCCAATATAACGGCCGGGTGTTAACACAAAATTATGTTTTTTAATTTCTTCAATACCCGCCGATTTGCAAAATCCTTTTACATCTTTATATTTACCCTCTTTTTTTCGCCAGTTGTGGTAAGTTTGCGTAATTTGGCTAATATCATCATCGGTAAATTCTTTATGCGTTCTATCAATAAGGTAACCTTTTTCGGAAGCGTCAATAAATAACACTTCATCGGTTCGTTTACGGTCGCCGTTTCCTAAACGTTTGCGCGAAATAAACCAAATGCAGGCAGGTATTCCGGTATTATAAAACAACTGTTTAGGCAAAGCAATAATACAATCCACAAGGTCATTTTCAACAAGTTGTTTTCTTATTTCGCCTTCGTTGCTTGTTTGTGATGACAACGAACCGTTAGCTAAAACACACGCCATAATTCCACGCGGCGAAAGATGATAAATCATGTGCTGCAGCCATGCAAAATTAGCGTTTCCGGCAGGTGGTGTACCGTAAATCCAACGCGGGTCTTCTTTTAACGATTCACCGGCCCAGTCGCTATCGTTAAAAGGCGGATTAGCCAAAATAAAATCGGCTTTTAAATCCTGATGAGCGTCAAACAAAAACGAACCTTCAGTATTCCATTTAACCTGTGAGCTGTCAATACCGCGTATTGCTAAATTCATACGGCATAATCTGTACGTTGTTTGGTTGCTTTCCTGACCATAAATGGATATATCATCAACTTTTCCCTGATGGCTTTCAATAAATTTTTCACTCATAATAAACATACCGCCGGATCCGCAGCACGGATCGTACACACGCCCTTTGTAAGGTTCAATCATTTCCACCATAACTTTAACTATAGATTTTGGTGTATAAAATTGTCCTCCTTTTTTTCCTTCGGCATTTGCAAACTCACCAAGGAAATATTCATAAACCCGGCCAAGTAAATCTTTACTTTTAGAAACCGCATCACCAAGGGCTATATTTCCAACAAGATCAATTAATCCGCCAAGCGCGGTTTTATCCAAATTTGGTCGTGAAAACACTTTTGGAAGAATTCCTTTTAAAGTTGGATTTATTTTTTCAATAGCCTCCATAGCGTCATCAACATCTTTACCTATTAACGGTAGTTTAGCCCGTGTAAGCAAATAATTCCACCGGGCAATTTGGGGTACAAAAAAAACATTTTCTGCTCTGTATTCATCAACCTCTTCAGGGTCGGCTCCTTCGTATTCACCGGTTCCTTTTTTTAACTTATTATAAAGCTCTTCAAATGTATCGGAAATATATTTTAAAAATATTAAACCAAGTACAATATGTTTGTATTCGGCGGCATCCATGTTTTTACGTAATTTATCGGCAAGCTTAAAAAGAGTCCTTTCAAAATCTTCTTGATTTGTTTTTTTCGTTTCTTCCATATATTTAATAATTACACCCTATTTTTAAACCAAAACTTTTAATTGATGTTAAAATACTAAACTTTGCTCATTTTTACAATTTAAATAATTATAAATGTGAATTATGAATTGTAAAACCATTACAAATAAAAAAAGATTTTTTATTAAAATCATGGTTCAGACAATCTTTTAATCTGTGTAAATCCGCCTAATCCGTGTAAATCTGTGTTCTATGATTTTTCGTTTGAACACAGATGACGCTGATTTAGCTGATGACCGCTGATTTGGTTTTTCAAAATCATAGTAATCATTCAAATCAAACGAATCATAGTTCAGATAATCTTTTAATCTGTGCTAATCCGCCCAATCTGCGAAAATCTGTGTTCTATGATTTATTTTTAAGAACTATCAAATTTGATATTCCCCTCCTCAAAATCATCAAAATCATATAAATCACAGTTCAAGACAATATTTAATCTGTGTAAATCCGCCTAATCCGTGTAAATCTGTGTTCTATGGTTTATTTTTGAACGCTGATGACACTGATTTTACTTATAACCGCTGATTTTAAAGAGCGGAAATCTGTTTGGCTGGTTGCTATAACGGGTTGCAAAATATTAGTGTCTAAAAAGAATTGGCAACTCCGCCGGAGTTGAGGAATGTTCGGGGGTTTGTTGGATTACAAACAGGCCTCTTTTCCAAAGAGGGTTTGATACGATGAATTTTCAGATAATCGGGTTGCAGTTAAAATACAATTACGTTAAAATCATGGTAATCATTAAAATCACACAAATCATAGTTCAAGACAATGCTTTAAATTAAGAATTCCAGAGGAATTCCATGTCTGTAACCACACAAAAACGACACACCCCAGAGCTTCGGAGAAGCTCCATGTTATAACAGCGTTTTACATTGTACTCTTCTGGAATGGGTTTGATACGATGAATTTTGTAGATAATCGGGTTGCAGTTAAAATTCAATTGCGTTAAAATAATAATCATTCAAATCACATAAATCATAGTTCAGGGCAATTATTAAAATCCCTAAATCATGTAAATCATGGTTCAGACAATAACAATGTCACCACCTTCAGGGTTTTGGGTTGTATGGGTATTGGTTTTCCTACAATAATGCCATCCCTTCAGGATTTAAACCAAAAATACAAATGCAGCTAATTCGTGGAATAATAACTTATTTATAAAATCCAATCTGCGCAAATCCGCCCAATCTGTGCAAATCAGTGTTCTATGGTTTATTTTTAAGAACCATCAAATTTGATATTCCCTTCCTCCTAATCATTAAGATCACATAAATCATAGTTCAAGACAATTATCACAATCATGGCAGTCCCTAAATTAGGCAAATCAGGGTTCAGACAATAACAATGTCACCACCTTCAGGGTTTTGGGTTGCATGGGTATTGGTTTTCCTACAATAATGCCATCCCTTCAGGATTAAAACAAAATACACAGATGCTGCTACTTCGGGAAATAATAACATATTTATAAAATCCAATCTGTGTAAATCCGCCTAATCAGTGCAAATCTGTGTTCTATGGTTTATTTTAGAACGCTATCAAATACGATATTCCTTTCCTCAAAATCATTATAATCATATAAATCACAGTTCAAGACAATTATCACAATCATGGCAATCCCTAAATCAAGCAAATCAAGGTTCAAGACAATCTTTTAATTTAGCCAACGGCTACCCGGTGATAGACGGGCATCATTCACAATTCACAATTGCTTTTTAATAACAATGTCACCACCTTCAGGGTTTTGGATTGCATGGGTATTGGTTTTCCTACAATAATGCCATCCCTTCAGGATTAAAACAAAACAACACAGATGCTGCTAATTCCTGGAATAATAACATATTTATAAAATCCAATCTGTGTAAATCCGCACAATCTGTGCAAATCAGTGTTCTATGGTTTATTTTTAAGAACCATCAAATTTGATATTCCTTTCCTCAAAATCATTTTAATCATATAAATCACAGTTCAAGACAATTATCACAATCATGGCAATCCCTAAATCAGGCAAATCAATGTTCAAGACAATCTTTTAATTAATCATTGTCGAGTAGAAAGCTGAACAAATAAACGAGTAATTCATCTTCAAGTTCCGCCTCTCCAATCCTTCTTATTCATTTACTTGTTCGCTTCCCCTCACAGAACCGTGCATGAAGATTTCCCTCACACGGCTCTTCAATCATATTCACAAGGAGTTTATTTTTGCATAGGAGTGGTATATTCTGGGCAATGGCAAAGGATATTTTGATTGATATTTTGAAAATGTCTGCCAAGTAAAACTCTCTCTTTGGCTTCTTCTGTTCAGCCACTTAAATACTGCTCTTATGACTTGGTAATAAAATTCACCGATCATCCGTGAGTTTCCACTAATACCATAATATCTATAATGGCCTCTTAGCTTTTGTTTAAGTGTATTCCAGATTTCTGCAATTGGCAGATGGTTTCTCTCTTTCTTTAGCCATAGGTTTGTTTCCTTTATCTTTATCCTGAATTTCTTTTTACTTGTTTGTCTACCAACTTTGTACTTCCCATTTCTTCCTATATCATTGTAATGGGTTATTCCAAGAAAATCAAAGGTTTCCAGTTTGGGTTCTTTCGCATATCTGCCAAATTCAATTAACCTTGTCTTCTCTTCTGATAGTTCCAATCCAAATTTATTCAGTCTTTCACTTAGCATTTTAACTGTGTTTTCTGCTTCCTCTTTATATTGGACACAAATTACAAAGTCATCTGCATATCTGATTCCTTCAACATGTCCGCTGTTCTTTTTCCCGATTACTTTCTCTATCCATAAATCAAGTACATAATGCAGATATATATTACTAAGTATTGGACTAATAATACCACCTTGTGGTGTACCTTCTTCCGTTACATAGTATTTTCCTTCTTCCATTATTCCTGATTTGAGAAATCTCACTACAAGCCTTATTAAGTTTTTGTCTGCTATTCGATGTTCCAAGAATTTTATAATCCATTCATGCTTTACGTTATCAAAGAATCCTTTGATATCTGCGTCAATTATATATCTTGTTGGTCTGGTAGCTATGACTTTATCAAGTTTGTCAAGTGCATCGTGACAGCTTCTCTTGTTGCGGAATCCATAGGACATATCGAGAAACGCCGGTTCATATATCGCTTCGAGTATTTGAGCTATGGCTCGTTGTACTATCTTATCTTCAACCGTCGGTATTCCAAGTTTTCTTGTTTTCCCATTGTCTTTTGGGATACATACTCTTCTTACAGGCTGTGGTCGATATCTAAATGTCCTTAGTTTTTCATAAAGATTGTGGATGTTTTCCTTTAACCTTACACCATATTCCTCAAGACTTGTTCCGTCTACTCCCACCGCTCTACGCTTGTGCAACTCATAGTAATTCCTTTCAAGAAACTCTTCATTTATTAGACTTGCCAATGAGGTAAATCTATATGTCGTGCTTCTTGTGGCTACTCTTGATATTTTAAGTAATTTTGTTTCCGTAATCTCTTGACCTCGATGTGTCATATACGTGTCCTTACTTATTTCCATATGATTGTTAGCTCCTTCAAGCTCATGCCTTTTGGCATTACTGAGATTGGGTTTCCCAATCCTTTTCTTTACTATGAGCTAATCCGACTGCCTGTTTATTCATTGGCTATCTCTTCTCCTTTTCGGCATTGAGTTTCGCTTGGTTTTTTTTTAAATTAAACCGAATGAACAGGCTCTCCCAAGTTCCTGATAACTCCGTTTATTATCATACTGCGGACTCAGACCCCGATAGAGTTTTCATCCCCTCGCTTTTCGGTTATGAAAATGTTGTCTTCCCTTATGGTAAAAAGGTCGACCTCTATAACAAATTATATTTCGGGGCTCAATACCTTCACTTGCGTTGCGGTCTGATAACTCCCGCCTCTTGGCTTCATAATGTTTGTTACCTCACATTATGCAAGATTTGGTGACAAGCTGGCTGCTAACCTTTACTTGTGTTGGACTTGCACCAACAAGATTTACCAAGCTTTGCTTGGCGCACTACCATTCATAATTCATAATTGTCTTTTAAAACCCTAAGCGTACTACTTATCGGTTGCTAAAACAGCTATAAAATATTATGTAGCAATAAGATACAGAATTTAGTAAGTTTGCGCACTCACTAAATTCGAGAAAACGGGGAATGCAACCAGAAAAAAGGCGAAAAATGCGTTGTATTTATTGTAATAGTTTGAGTACAAAAAAGAACGGTCATAGGGAAATTGTACCAATAAACTTCCATAGAAAAACGGTACGCAAGGTAAAACGGTACAAGTGCAATGAATGTGGGAAAACATTCAGCAAAAGAGATGAAAAAAAACAAAGATATAGTTTTCAGGTAAAAATCGAAATAGCCCGAATGCATTTTGAAGAACGAATGAGTTGTCGAGTGATTTCAAAACGGATCAGAGAAAAATTCTCTATAAATACTACTCCAAGTAAAGTATGTGAAATTGTAAATGAAATAGCCGAACAGGCGAAATCAAGTTTGGGAATAAAATCAGATTTTTCACCAAGTTGGGAAGGAAACTTAACGATAGATGATAAATATATAAGCATACATGGTAAGAAATGTTTAACTTTAGTAGCCATTGATAGCAGTGGAGATGTTGTCCATTACGAATTAATTTGGGGAGAAGCCGGACAAAACAAATATGATGACTTTTTCTTATTTATAAAAGAAGTTCTAAAGTATCCGGCAAAATCAATAACCACTGATCTTGATATAATGCTTATAAAATCAGTAGCAAAAGTATATGGTGAAAAAGTATTGTACCAAAAATGTATTAAACATGCATTAGCTGCTGTGGAAGTAATAATAGAATATAGGCCTGTAATTAGGGAATATTTTAAGCAAAAAAAAGCATTAGGTGATTTAGTTCAGCAGAATAAAGAATTAATAGAATCATACACGGAGAAAAAAAAGACCCGTGATATAGTTAAAAGCTTATTTTATTCTACAAATTCAAAGGACAGCGAATTAATTATGTTAAATATAAAGGAGGGGTATGGGCAAAAGTATCCTAAGTTAATAGAATTTATTGACAGGCATATTAAAAACTTATTAACTCATCAAAAAGATAGCACGATACAAAAAACAAATAATAGAGCTGAAAATCTAAACAAACAGATTGAAAGAAGATTAAAAACCATTGAAGGCTTCCAGACAGCCAACACAGCTTTTAATTATTTAATTTTGTATATTAATTATATAAGATTTAGAGCATATACTGATTGTAGAGGTAATAGAAGGAAGTGCAATGGATTATCTCCTTTAGAACTTTGTTCGGTAAAATTGAAATCCAATGATTGGTTAAAAAATTCTTTAATTTTACCCAAAAAAGCAACCGATAACTAGTACGCTACCTTAAAACCTTCCTTGAAAGCCAAACTTATATTTAGTATATTTATAGGTTAAATTAAAGTTAATATGGAGTAACGCCATTTATGGCAAAAAAAGAAATTACTAAAAAACCCGAAAGTGTTGGTATTGAAGATATTCCCGATATTTTACCGGTTTTACCTTTACGCGATAATGTAATTTATCCTTATATGATTTTTCCTGTTTTGGTTGGAAGAGAAACTTCAATTAAAGCAGCAAATTATTCATTGGAAAATTCTAAATATATATTTTTGGCGGCACAAAAAAAAGCATCCGTTGAAGAACCCACAAAAGAAGAAATTTTTACCGAAGGTACTATTGCTAAAATTATTCAAATATTAAAATTACCTAACGGATTGTTAAAAATTTTAGTTGACGGAATAATTCAAGGCCGGATTGTTAAATTTACAAACAATAAAAACTTTTTTGAAGCCAAAATTGAAGTAATAATGCCTACTCACGAAGATCCTAAGGAATTAAACGCTTTAATACGGCAAACAACAACTCTTTTTAAAGAATATGTAAAAATTAACCGCAGCATTCCGCAGGAAGCTATCAGCGCGTACGAAAATTTTGAAGAACCGGACAGAAAATTATTTTATGCTGCTGCAAATATAAATCAGTCATTGGAAATTAAACAATCAATTTTACAAAAATTTACTTTAACTGAACAACTATACGAAATTATTAAAATTTTAAGTTCCGAAATTGATATCTTAAAAGTAGAAAAAGAAATTGAAGGAAAGGTTCAGGAAAATATTGCAAAAACACAGCGCAAGTTTATTATTCAGGAACAAATACGCATTTTGCAGGATGAACTGGGCGATGAAGAAGAATCAGCACCCGATTTAATTAAATTAAAAGAAAAAATTGATAAACTAAAACTCCCTAAACTTGTAAAAGATAAAGCAATTGAAGAATATAACAAATTGCGTAAAACTCCTTCAAGTTCACCGGAATCAACTGTAATACGTAATTATCTTGATTGGATTGTTGACGTACCTTGGACACAAAAAAGCAAAGATAATTTAGATATAGATAATGTAAAAACAATTTTGGATGAAGACCATTACGGTTTGGAAAAACCAAAAGATAGAATTTTAGAACATATAGCTGTCCTAAATTTAGTTAAACAAATGAAAGGACAAATTTTATGTTTTGTAGGACCTCCGGGAGTTGGTAAAACTTCACTCGGCAAGTCAATTGCCCGGGCAATTGGAAGAAGTTTTGTTCGTATTAGTCTTGGCGGCGTACGCGATGAAGCAGAAATTCGTGGTCACAGACGTACCTATATTGGTTCTATGCCGGGGAAAATAATTCAATCGATGAAACGGGCAAAAACAACAAATCCCGTTATTTTGCTTGACGAAATTGACAAAATGAGCATGGACTTCAGAGGCGATCCTTCTAGCGCAATGCTGGAGGTTTTGGATCCCGAACAGAACCATACATTTAACGATCATTATTTGGATGTTGATTACGATTTATCGCATGTAATGTTTATTACAACCGCAAACGTTAGATACAATATTCCTTTGCCGTTGCAGGACAGAATGGAAATTATTGAATTAAGTGGATATTTGGATTTTGAAAAAAAGATGATAGCCACTCGTCATATTATTCCAAGGCAGCTTGACCAACATGGTTTAACGGATAAAAAAGTAACTATAACTGACGAAGCTTTATTAAAACTTATTACCGAATATACACGAGAAGCAGGTGTACGTAATTTGGAGCGTGAAATTGCTTCTGTTTTTAGAAAAGCAGCCCGCGATATTGTTCAAAACAGCAAAAACAACCCGACAAAAAAATCATCAAAAGGTGAATTTAAAATAGATATATCATTACTGGAAAAATATTTAGGAACACCTAAATACAGAAGACAAAAAGCCAGCACAACCGACAAAACAGGCAGTGTAATAGGATTGGCTTGGACAAGCACCGGCGGCGAAATTTTACACGTTGATGCAACCATTATGGCCGGAGCCGAAAAACTTATTCTTACCGGACATCTTGGTGATGTTATGAAAGAAAGTGCACAGGCAGCATTAAGTTTTATCCGCTCAAACAGCAAAAAACTTGGTCTGCCCGATAATTTCTTTAAAGGAAAAGAGATCCATATACATCTTCCCGAAGGAGCTATACCTAAGGATGGTCCATCTGCCGGAGTAACTTTAGCAATGGCAATTTATTCGGCAGTATCCGGTTATCCTGCTCATAACAATGTTGCAATGACCGGCGAAATTACCTTAAGAGGCGACATTTTAGCTATTGGCGGATTAAATGAAAAGCTTTTAGCAGCCCGCAGAAATGGAATTTTTACTATCTTAATTCCACAGGAAAATGAAATTGATTTGACGGAAATTAAACCGGAAATTAAAGACGGTTTAACTATTATACCAATAAAAAGTGCTTTTGAAGCTTTTCCGGTACTTTTTGACAAATTTTCAAAGTCCGGCACTAAAAACGTAAAAAAAACGGCTGCAGCCAAAAAGGGGAAATAAATGTCAGACGAGTTTATAATATCGCCGGATTTAAGCGACGAAGAGAAGTATAAACAAGTGCTTTATTATGCCGACGCGTTAATTAACGCTGATGAACCAAAAATTACATCACTGGCTAATGTTTGCGCGCTTTTAAAACAAACATTCAATAAAATAAGCTGGGTTGGATTTTATTTTTTTAGCGATAACGCTTTATATTTAGGCACTTTTCAAGGCAAAACCGCCTGCAACCAAATCTCTTTAACAAAAGGAGTTTGCGGAGCTTGCGCTACAAAAAGAGAAACAATTATTGTTCCCGATGTGCATAAATTCCCCGGTCATATTGCCTGTGATAGTCAATCATGCTCCGAAATTGTTATTCCCATTATTGTAAACAACTCTCTTTTTGCTGTTTTGGATTTAGACAGCAGTTTTTACAATGCGTTTACCGAAACCGATAAAATGTATTTGGAAAAATTAATTGAATTAATAAAATTGAAAATAGACTTAAGTTTATTTATTTTAAGTTAACAGGAAAAATATATGGCGTTTGTTGTTACTGCTCGTAAATGGAGACCAAGAACTTTTGCTGAAGTTGTAGGACAATCTCACATTACCCAAACTCTTAAAAATGCTCTTTCAAGCGGGCGTATTGCTCATGCTTATATGTTTGCCGGTCCCAGAGGAATTGGTAAAACCACTACCGCACGAATATTGGCAAAAACCCTGAATTGTTTAGCCCCTGTTAATGGCGAACCTTGCAACGAATGTGAATTATGCAAAGATTTTTATAATTCCTCCGCTTTGGATGTTTTTGAAATAGATGGCGCATCAAACAGAAGAATAGAAGAAATACGAACAATACGCGAAGCTGTAAAATATACCCCTACAAAAGGTAAATATAAAATTTACATTATAGATGAAGTTCACATGTTAACAACCGAGTCTTTTAATGCGTTATTAAAAACATTGGAAGAACCTCCGGAACATGTTGTTTTTATTTTTGCTACTACCGATATTCATAAAGTACCATTAACTATTATTTCGCGGTGCCAGCGTTTTGATTTTAGACGTGTTGACCTGCGCGAAACAAAAGGGTTATTAGCCAAAATTGCAAAAGCCGAAGGCATTTCAATTGATGACCAATCGTTAACTTTAATTGCAAAAAAAGCAGACGGTGCATTACGCGATGCCCAAAGTTTATTTGATCAAGTGGTTTCTTTTTGCGGTACTGATGTTCAAAAGGACCAAATTACATTAATGTTAAATTTAATTGATGACGATTTGTATTTTGATATTTCGGATGCAATATTAAATCGTGATTTTTCCAAGGCGTTGGCAGTTACCGAAAAAATTTACACAAACGGATGGAATTTAACAGATTTCTTAAATGGTTTATTGGAACATTTTAGAAATTTTATGACTCTGCAAATTACAAAAAAAACAGACTTGATTGAAAGTGCCGAAATAATTAAAGACAAATACGCGTTGTATGTTAACAAATTTACAGAAGTGGATTTATTACGTATTGTAACTTTTATCAATAAAATTCAATACGAAATAAAAAACACAAACAATCAAAAATTAAAATTAGAGATAGCTCTTTTCCAATTAATAGGACTTGAAAAAGCATCATCTATTTCCGACCTTATAAATGTTATTAACGAAAAAGGTATTGGAAATATTAATGTTGCAAGCGAAACGCGTTTTGAATACAAACCGGCACCCGCAACACCAACTATTCCGGTTATCCACGAAACACCTGTTGTAAATATTAAACAAGAAACCACAAAGTTTGAATATAAAGCACCGGCCGAAAATGATACTCCTCTGGCAAAATCAATTCTTACCGAATTAGGCGGCAGGGAATACAAATAGGCTGAAATGAGAAGTGTTTTCTTTTTGTATTAAAAATGCAAACATACACGCCGCTTATTAGCAGCAGATTGTGTTACAATAACATTTTAATTATTGGGGAATCATTAAAATGCCGGAAGCTGCTATAAAAGAGTTCTGTTACACTATACTTTAGCGACTACCATATCACAAAAGTTAATAACAGCTCCCGGTATAAGGGGAAATTTATCTTTCTTGCTGATATACTAGTTTTCGTATTGTATCGTGCTGCAAATAAGGGTACTCTCTGCGAATATGTTCAATTGCATCACCGGTACTTATCTTATTTGACCGTAATTCATGAAATCTTTTTTTAATCAAATAATTCCTTACGGAATTTTCATTTATTAGTCCTTTATTTATTAATAAAGAATATACCTCGTCAGGAATTAAATCTGATAGAGGATTTTGACGGATTTCATCATTATCAAATGTCGTGTTCATATCATCCTCCAAGTTATAAATGTTAAAAATCTAACATATATATACTTATTACAAAAAAGACATACAACTACATGTTTATGCGGTTTTTATAGAAATGTAACAAATAGAGGATTTTTTTTACACAAAATTGATTTAGTGACGTCTAATACGTATTTATATAATCTTATTTTCTATTATTCCAATCGAATTGCAGATTTATTTACGCGTTTTATTGAATTTTACAGTAATATTATTCAATGCGGCCATAATTGATTAAAAGAATTAATCCTATTTTTTAAATGCAATTTTAAAAGCTGTTCCAACACCTTTTTCCGATTTTACCGAAATAGCAGCATTGTTTAAGGCTAAAAATTTTTTAACTAAAGATAATCCTAAACCTACCCCTTCATGCGATCGACTGTAACCCGTTTCTTCTTGCGAATATGGCTCGAATAAATGTCTTGAATATTCCTCCGAAATTCCAATTCCTGTATCTTCAATACAAACAACTACAGTTTCATTTTCTTCAAATAATCTAATTTTTATTTCTCCCTGATTGGTAAACTTAACAGCATTATCCAACAAATAAGAAATTGCATTAGTAATACTGTATTCATCTGCATTAATATAACCATCAGGAATAGTACAATCATAAACAAAATTAAGTCCTTTGTTTTCAACAATATGTTTGTATTCTAAAATAAGCTGTTTAATAATGCAGCATAAATTTACCGGTTTGGGCGAAACCGGAAATTCACCCACCTGCAACCGCGAATAATTGACAATCATTTCCATAGTCCTAATAATTCTATTGCTGGACCTGTTAATGGAACCTAAATAATCATCTTGTTCTTCTGTAATATCGTTATTCAACGTATCTTTAAGCAGACTAGACATACCAATAATACCATTTAACGGTGTTCTAATTTCGTGCGAAATATTTGCAATAAAAGCGTCTTTTAAGTTATTTGATCTTTCAGCATCAATTTTTGCCTTTAACAATTCCCCTTCGTTATTTTTTCTGTCCGTAATATCTCTAAATATACAAAGCACTAAGGGGTTATGCGATTCAATTGTAATTAATGAACTTGAAACTGCCAGCCAAACAATTTTTCCATTCCACAACGTATATTTATTTTCAAAATATGGGTTTAATTTTCGCGATGAAAAATTATTAGAATATGATTTTAGTACTCTTTCCGAATCGATATTAGAATATAACGATGAGATTAACTCTCCTTCAAGCTCACTTCGCGATTTACCCATTAAAACACAAAATGCGTTATTAACTTTAATAATTACGCCATGTTCATCCGTAAGACGCATCCCGTCTTTTGAATTTTCCCAAATAGACCTAAATAAATTTTCGGATTTTACAAGTGCAAGTTCTGTCTCTTTACGTTTTGTAATATCGCGTATCACAATTAAATAACACATCTGATTAGAAAGAATAAAATTATCGGCTGATAAAAGTGTTTGTTTTAGAATTCCGCTTTTTGTTTTTATAATTATTTCCATATCTCTTATTTTTGCGGAAGAGTTTTCCGTGCTTGAGATATATTTAAATACGTTTTGATTGATAAAAATTCTTATTTCCGATTCGGTTTTTCCAATAATTTCCGATTTATCCAAGCCGGTCAATTCAGCAAACGAATCATTTATTTCCAAAAATTTACCCGTAACTGAGGTTATTGCCATACAAACAGCATTTGTATGAAAAGCTTTATAAAATTTTTCTTCGCTTTCTTTAATTTTTTGAGCGTTTTTAATCCTTTCGGTAATGTCGCGGGCAATTACTAAAACACCCTTTAGCTGATTATCAATAAAAATCGGACAGCTGCTGACCTCAACGGGTATTAAATTTTTATATTTATCAAATATTTCAATTTGATAAATTCTTGTAGTTGTATTACCTTGATCTCTTTCGGTTTTATTTTGCAAAATAATGGGCCTGTACTCTTCGGGTATATAATCCATTAAATTTTTACTATAATTATCCTCGTCATCCATGCTGGCTAAATTTTTTCCGGCTTTATTAACGTAAGTAATTTGTCCCTCAAGATCATGCATAAAAATTATATCCGTGGCCGTTTCAGTTAAAAGCCTGTAATTCTCCTCACTTAACTTTAATAAATCAGTGGCTTCTTTTTGTTTAGTCACATCTGTGGAAATTCCTACCAACGCATAAGGAATTTTATCTTCATTGTTTATCAACCAGGTACGGCAGTGTAAAACAATTTTATTCCCGTTTTTATCAAAATTTATAACTTCGCCGTTCCAATATCCATTTTCTTGTGTTTTATTTAATATCTCGTTTTGTGTTATTCCATTTTGAGGATCTTCGCCAAAAACCTTAATGTTGGAATTTAATAGTTCTTCCTGAGTTAAACCGAATGTTTCAATTTCGGCCTGATTAACATAAACAATGTTACCGTTTAAATCAGTGGCAACAACTAAATCTTTAATTTGGTCTAAAATATCCGATTGAAATTTTAATTCGGTTTCATTCTTTTTTATTTTTGTTAAATCAACATGAGTACCAATTACCCTTTTGATTTTTTTATCTTTGTCAACTTCAACTACTTTGCCTCTTGAAAGCACCCAAAGATATTCCCCACTTTTTTTTGCAATTCGAAATTCAACACTAAAGTTTTTATCCGAACTGTTTATTTGTTGTGTAATTGAACCCCAAATAATATCTCTTTCACAAGGGTGTATTAATTCTAAATATTTTTTAATTGTAATATTAAATTCATCCGGTTCATAATCCAGCATGGTATATGCACGCGGCGACCAGTATATACTGTCTGTAATACAATCCCAGTCCCATAATCCATCACTTGTAGCTTGAAGTGCCAGCCGCAATCTTTCTTCGGTATAATATAATACTTCCTGTGTTAATTTTCGTTTTTCTTCATTAAAGTCACGTTCTAAGCGTGCGGATAAAATAGGAGATATATTTGCTGCAATCAGTTCAAGTCTTTTTTGATCCAAATATGTGATTGGGCTGATTTTATTAGCAATTGTAAAAATGCCCACTAAATCATTTTTATAAATAATTGGAACACATAATGCGTTTTTTAAAGGAATGTGTCCTTCGGGTGTAATGAGATTTTCGTTTGAGAAAAAAGATTTTCGTTCAATTAAACATTTTCCCCATAAACCATTCCATTTATCTCTTGGAAAGATATACGATTTGCGGGGAATGGCACACATTGTCCATATTTCACTTGTCATTGAAGCTAACACTAATTCATCATTTCCATTCAAATAACCAAACAATCCAAATTCACTATCAAACTCCCGTAATATAACATCAAGTATCCGGCTATACATCTTTGAATCCGAATAGGATAAAAATATTCGGTTAATCTCATTCTGAAGTTCTAATTCCCGCTCCGATTCGGCAAGTTTTTCTTGAGCCAAAATTCTTTCATTAATATCTACACACATTACCAATTCGGACTTTTTCCCTTCATATACAATTGGAATAGAAATCGATTCAACCCATTTTATTTCATTATTCTTTTGTTTAACTTTTAATTCAACTATTTTATTGGGAATATTATTTTTTACATTCTGAACCCTGCTTTTAACTAATTCAATACTGTTTTCATCTATGGTTTCATGTAAATAAACACCATAAAGTTCTTCTAAGTTATTATATCCCAAAACAGTTAAACCGGCAGGATTAGAAAACACATATCTGTTTTCTTGTAAAACAAAAATTGCGTTTGGTGATGAATCAATTAAATATTTAAATTTTTCTTCGCTTTCATTTAAGGCTTTAACCGCTTGTTTTTTTTCGGCTATCTCTTCCTTTAGTAAAAGTGCTTCTTTAACAGCAAAAGGTAATTTTAATAATTTTTCTTTTAATACATAATCCGAAGCCCCGGCCTTCATACAACTTACAGCCGTTTCTTCATCAATTGATCCCGTAAAAATTATTATTGGTATTTGCGGGGAATGTAATAACCCAAGTTTTATTGCTTCCATACCATTAAAAGTAGGGAGTGAATAATCGGAAATTATAATATCAGGTTTAAATTCTTGTAACGCAAAAATATAATTTTTTTCGGTTTCTACGGTTTGAGAAATAAAAATCAACCCCTCCGATTTTAAATATCTCTCCGCCAGTTGTACATCGGTTTTTACATCTTCAACAAATAGTATCTTATATGTATAATCTTTTTTCATATACCCATCTGAAAATATTATCGAAACTATTTTAATTTAAATAACCAATATGTTTTGAAGTATTTAATATTATTATTTAATATTATTAATCGGTAAAAAAATATTAAATATTAAGATACAGAAATATTAAAATGCAAGCAAATGAAAAAGATGCTCAATCAGTAAAAGCCAAAATATTGTTAATATTTTTAATATTTAACGTAATTTCCCAAAATAATTATACCAATAAATCTATTATCGGTATAATTGATTTTTTTTTTAGCTGAAATAAAATTATTTTGCTTTATAGAATTTTTTTTTAGATTAAGAGGACAGTATGAAAAAATGGTTATTAATTTTTTTAGTTTTTGTATCTTTTATTATTAATGCCGAGAATTATAAAAAAGTAAAAGTGTTTATTGAAAACCCAAAAACTTATGAAGCTATAAGTAATATTGGTATTGATTTAAGTGACGCCTACTTTGATAAGGATAATAGTGTAAATATTTACATAAGTGATACCGAATTTATCAAGTTAACAAATTCGGGCTTAAAATATTCCGTTTTAATTGACGACTGGAATAAATATTACAAAAGTCTTCCTGTTTTATCAAACAATCAAAAAGAACAGCTAAAACGTTCAAGCAAAGAAAATTACGGTGTTGAAGGTTTTGGGTTGGGTTCAATGGGCGGATATTATACAAATGCCGAAGTTATTGCTAAATTAGACAGCATGCACTTGTTATATCCCAATTTGATTTCCACTAAAGCAATAATAGGTTACACTGTTGAAAACAGACCAATTTATGCTGTCAAAATTTCCGACAATCCCGATGCTGACGAAAACGAACCTGAAGTATTTTTTAATTCATTAATTCATTGCCGCGAACCCGCCGCAATGATGGCAGTTATGTATTACATGTATTATCTGTTGGAAAATTACGGAACTAATCCCGAAGTAACCTATTTGGTAAATAATAGAGAAATTTATTTTGTTCCAGTTATTAATGTTGACGGATACGAATACAACCGCTCCACCGATCCAAACGGCGGCGGTATGTGGCGCAAAAACAGAAAAAATTATAACGGTGTTTATGGTGTGGATTTAAATAGAAATTTTGGATACAAATGGGGATACGACAATACCGGCTCATCGAACGATCCTACTGATGAAACCTACCGTGGTCCATCTGCTTTTTCCGAACCGGAAACAGAAAGTTTTAGACAATTTACAAATTCAAGACTTTTTAAAACCTGTCTTAATTATCATACTTACAGTAATTATTTGTTATACTCGTGGAGTTATGCTTTAGTCCCCACTCCCGATTCAAGTTTATTTAAAGAATATGCAATGGATATCACAGCTTATAATGGTTATGAATATGGTCAACCGCCTGAATTGTTATACCAAGTAAATGGTTGTACTGACGACTGGATGTATGGTGATATAACTGCAAGACCAAAAGTTATTTCATTTACCCCCGAAATTGGTAACGACGGTGATGGATTTTGGCCTGAACAAAGCCGAATTTATCCTCTTGCTCAAGAAAATTTAAAACCCAATTTATATATGACATGGGTAGCCGGAGAATATGTTAGTATTAAAGGTGCTACTTACAGTACTCAGTATTTTAACCCCGGCGATCAGAATACTGAAGTTAATATAATATTTAAAAATAAGGGGCTTTCCGAAGCTGCCAATGTAACTGCCGAACTTGTTTCGTTAAATCCCGAAATAAATGTTACCGTATCTTCAGTTAATTTAAATTCTATACCGGCAAGAACCGAAATTACATCTCCGGTTCCATTCAAATTTAATATCGGTTATAATTTAACTGCCGGTACACAGGTTAAATTTGTTGTTAAATCTTTTACAAATAACACGCAAATGACCTCCGACACCTTAACTATTGTTATTGGTACTCCGGTTTATGCTTTTATTGATAATAACAACGATCCTTCTGTTTTATGGAATATTACTGCAAGTCCTGTTACTCCTAAATGGGAGGCTACAACATCAGCTTTTTACAGCACTCCAAGTTGTTTTACCGATAGTAAGTCCGGTAGTTATTCAAGCAATGCTACAGTAACAATGACAACAAAAGATTCAATTAATCTTTCATCGTTAAATTCTCCGGTTCTTACTTTTTGGACAAAATACGAAATTGAAGAAGACTGGGATTGCGGGAGAGTTCAATTATCTACAAATAACGGTACAACATGGATTAACTTAACAGGACAATATACAGTACCGGCAAGCGGAAAAGGAACTCAACTTCCTTTAGGCGCACCAATTTATCATTCACTTAAACAAAATTGGGTGAAAGAAACTATCGATTTAAGTCCTTATGTTTCTGCACAAGCCAAATTACGTTTCGAACTTAAATCGGATGGCACGATAAATAAGGATGGCTGGTATTTGGATGATATCGGTATCTTTAATTATGCTATTGTTCCGGTTGAATTAGTTTCATTTAATGGTGCTGCTCTTCAAAATTCTATTTCGTTAAATTGGTCAACAGCAACAGAACTAAACAATGACGGATTTGAAATTCAAAAATCCACTAATCTACACAAATGGGAAACGGTTGCATTTGTTAAAGGTGCAGGTTCATCATCCGAAAAACACATTTATAATTTTAGCGATAATAGTCCCATTTATGGTTCTAATTATTACAGATTAGTTCAAGTCGATTTTGACGGTAGTAAGAATTTAAGTTCTCCAATTGAAGTTGATTTTATTACTGTTAATTCGTATTTATTAGAACAAAATTATCCAAATCCGTTTAATCCTTCCACGGTTATTAAATATCAAATTGCCGAAAGAGGAAATGTACAGATTAAAATATTTGACATATTAGGAAATGAAATAGCTGTTTTAGTAAACGAAATAAAAGAAACCGGCAGTTATAATGTTGAGTTTAATACAGCAAATTATCCAAACTTGGCAAGCGGTACTTATTTTTACTCAATTAATGCAGGCAATTTTACTTCAGTAAAAAAATTGATGCTGCTTAAATAATTATAAATTGTGAATTATAAATTATGAATGATTGATAAAACCGCCGATAAAAATAAAAACTAGGCGGTTTTGTTTATTTTAGATAGAGGAATATAAGTTGCAAAGATATGTGTAAGCAAGATATATCAGCCATAGAGTGGTGAAAGGTGTATAGGTAAAACATTTTTGAATTTTTAATTAACAATATAAAGATTTAAAAAACCGCATGTGTAAAAGCATGCGGTTTTTTTTCCTGAGTTTGACACATGTAGAGCAAAAAATGAAGATGGCGCTATATAAAACAACAACTTACAGCGATTTTTTTGATTTTGCGAAAAAAATGTAGTATAAACTTTTATGTGGGGAATAATTAATAATCACACAATAGTATTGTATTAGAATAAGTTAACTATTGACAGAAAGTAGTATAATCATTATATTGCCTTAAATATTTTCGAGGCTTATATGTTTCTTAAATCTACCATATCAAAAGGAAATACCTACTTACAAATAGTTCAAAGCTATAGAGAAGGTGATGACATTAAACATAAAGTTTTTGCCAATTTAGGAAGACTAGATTTTCTATTAGCCAACGGATTGGGAAATATTGTTAAATCACTACACAAATACCTGCCGGATGAAGGAGCACCAAACAAACTCGATATAACCACATTAGAAGAAAAAGAAAGAGTAAATTACGGATACATTGCCTATAAAAAACTTTGGGATAAGTTTTCAATAACCGAATTACTAAAAAGCTTAAACATCAGTAAAAAAATAAAGTATGAATATGTCGATATAATCTTTTCATTAGTAATAAACAGATTAATGCAGCCGTCATCAAAGTTATATCATTACAACCATAGAGAACATTACTTGGCTACCGACAACGAATCTGAATTACATGATATATATCGTAGCTTAAAAGTGTTATCGGATAATAAAGAGGAAATACAAAGAGATATATTTGAGAAGAACAGAAACTTGTTTAATATGAAAGTTGATATTGTATTATATGATGTTACAACGTTCCATTATGAGAGCCAAAAAGTTGATGAACTAAGGAACTATGGATTTAGTAAAGCACACAAAATAAACGAAGTACAAGTGGTAATGGGGTTATTGGTAGATAATGAGGGACGGCCAATAGGTTATGAATTATTTCCGGGTAATACCTTTGATGGAAAAACAATGATTAAGATATTACAAAAGTTAAAAGAGAAGTTTGAACTTAACCAAGTAATAATAGTTGCAGATAAGGGATTAAATTCAAAAATCAATCTTAAGGACATAAAAGAAGCGGGGTTTGATTATGTAGTAAGTGCAAGAATAAGAAACATGACCGGAAAAGTGCAAACTGAAATATTATCTCAAGAGAACTATGAAGAAATACCAACCGAAAAGAAAGACGAATCATATAAATACAAGGTAATGGATCACAAATATAATTTTATATATGAAGAAAAAGATAATAATGATAAAGTTACAAAAAGAGAGAAAATAAGTTTAACAGAAAAATTAGTTTGCACATTTTCAACAAGACGGGCACGTAAAGATGAAAGTGACAGATTAAGAGGAATTGAAAAAGCACAAAAAATAATTGATCGGCAAGACACATCGTCCTTGAATAAAAAGAAGGGGTTCCAGAGATATATACACGAAGAAGTTAAAGAAGAGAAAAAAAAGGTATTAAGTCTTGATATAGAAAAAATAAAAAACGAAGAAAGATTTGACGGGTATTACGCAATACAATATAGCAAATTAGATATGTCCCCATTGGAAGTCATAAATAAATACCATGATTTATATAAAATCGAGGAATCATTTAGGATATTAAAAACCACAATGGAAACGAGACCAATATTTCTTAGAAATAACGAACATATTGAAGGACATTTTGTTGTATGTTTTTTAGCATTCTTGCTTGAAAGAGAATTAGAATTAAGATTAAGACGTTTAGAAATAGATTATTCAGCAGAAAAAATAAAAGAAGCTTTGAATAGTTTAGAGTTTAGCAAAATAGAAATAGAAGGACGAACATTTTATATGAAATCAAAATGTCAAAGTCTTGCATCGAAAATTATGGATTTATTAAGGATAAAACAACCCGGCAATTTACTCAACGAGGAACAGATAATAGACTATATGAAGCTATAAATTCTATTTATAAATATAGTCCTCTTCATTTGCACAAATCAAAATTGTAGTGGCAATTTCCGCAACTATTTTTATAATTATTCTTATTTTACAATAACTTACAGCTCCCATGTGTCAAACTCAGGAGAATTTAAGTTCTCCAATTGAAGTTGATTTTATTACTGTTAATTCGTATTTATTAGAACAAAATTATCCAAATCCGTTTAATCCTTCCACGGTTATTAAATATCAAATTGCCGAAAGAGGAAATGTACAGATTAAAATATTTGACATATTAGGAAATGAAATAGCTGTTTTAGTAAACGAAATAAAAGAAACCGGCAGTTATAATGTTGAGTTTAATACAGCAAATTATCCAAACTTGGCAAGCGGTACTTATTTTTACTCAATTAATGCAGGCAATTTTACTTCAGTAAAAAAATTGATGCTGCTTAAATAATTATAAATTGTGAATTATAAATTATGAATGATTGATAAAACCGCCGATAAAAATAAAAACTAGGCGGTTTTGTTTATTTTAGATAGAGGAATATAAGTTGCAAAGATATGTGTAAGCAAGATATATCAGCCATAGAGTGGTGAAAGGTGTATAGGTAAAACATTTTTGAATTTTTAATTAACAATATAAAGATTTAAAAAACCGCATGTGTAAAAGCATGCGGTTTTTTTTGTATTCAAAACACCCACTTAAAAGATCTATTTTATTGTTTACGGCATTTCATATTCGGCAGGAATCATCATTAATGGCTTGCCGTTAAAATTCATTCTAAATTTAATATCCTGAATCATACTGTCTTCTGTGGATACATCAATTCCAAATATTTTTGGCATAAAAATATTAAAATCAAATAATCCCGGTTCCGGATATTCAACCAACTCCCAGTTCTCATCAATTATTCCGGCTTTTACTTTGGCAATATTAATGGCGGTAGTTAATCCTCCTAATTCATCAACAAGTCCTAGTTTTTTCCCGTCACTTCCCGACCATACTCTTCCTTGTCCAATCGAATCAACTTTTTCAATGCTTAATCCCCTTCCTTCAGCTACTTTGCTTACAAACATTTTATAATTGTTTTTAATTTCACGCTCCATAATATTCCATTCATCGTCCGTTAAATTTCTATCCGGTAATCCTATACCAATTAACGGCAGTTTCATTCCAAAACCCAAATCCGCATGATTGCCGGCTTTAACCAAATCGGTGGAAATACCCAAGGACTGTTTTAATGAAATATTATAATACCAGCCTCCAATTACTCCTATTGAACCGGTTATTGTATTAGGCGCGGCAACAATTGTATCGGCATACATTGAAAGCCAATAGCCACCTGAACCGGCCACATAACCTTGTGAAACAATAACCGGTTTTATTTTTTTACAAGCTTTCATTTCTTCCGCAATAATATCACTGGCTAACGCATCGCCACCGGGCGAATCGATCCGCAAGACAATCGCTTTTATATCATTTCTGCTTTTAGCGTTTTGCAGATCGAAAATTAATTTTCGTGCATTTATTCCATAATCCATTGCGCAGGCACCTAAAACATAAATTATTGCAATTTTAGGTTTTTCTCCCCAATAAGTATCTGTTGGCATTCCGTTTCCGCTAACACCATTAAAACCCATAAGGTTTAATTTTTTATTTTCTTCTTTTTCAAAAATTTCGCTTATTTTATCAAATCTGGTTATTCCGTCAACAAGATGATAACTTAAAGCCGAATCCGCGCTTAAAATGGGATTATAATTAACCAAATCATCAAAATTCTGTTCCGATATTTTTCTGCCTTCAGTTATTAAATTTTTTGCGAGCGCATAATTATTATTTACAATTTTTTGTAGTTGTTCCCTGTCTCCTTCAGACATTTCGGAACGCGCAAAAGGTTCATTTGCGGATTTATACTTAAAAAATCTCCATTCGCTAAAACCAACACCAAGTTTTTCCAAAGTTCCTTTAAAATAACTTTTTCCGGCCATAAATCCTTCCAAAGTAATCATTCCCAGCGGGTCCATATATATCTTATCGGCTACGGAAGCAAACTGATATAAATCAATTCCGGCTCTATCTAAATATATTATTACTTTTTTTCCTGATTTTTTAAATTCGCTCAACTCATTTCTAAGTTCCCACAACATCTCTCTGTTAGCATTCATACCCGATGTATTTATTACAATACCTTCTACGTTTTTATCTTCTTTAGATTTTTTAATGTTTTGCAATAAATTTAATAAAGTGTTCGAATTGTCAAACCATTTATACTTTTGATATTTAACATTACCTGTTAGAGTAGTGGATATATATCCCTTTTTATTAAGTAAATTGTTAAGAAAATTTCTATCATTGCCGCCTAACCTTACCCCGTATATTGTACCGGAATGATTATCGTTTTTATCAAAACTTGTCTGTACAGATGCGCCAATATTACCAAGTCCAATACTTGTTCCTAGTGTAAAAGTCTTGTTCTCAAAATATCTGTAGGATATTTTAAATCCGCTTACCGGTTCAACAATTACACCCGCACTCCATCTGTTCTCAAAATCATAATAATCTTTTTTATATAAATAATCACCAAAAACTGAAAATATTTCGTTTCCAAAAGGTCTTACTGCCGACTGCACTATGTATTCATCGGTTAATTTTTGATTAATAAAGGCAGAAACCCCCAACGAAACATATTGGTTTGGTCTGGATATTATTCCAAACGAAGTAAAATTTGAATGATAAAATTCATCCGTATTGCCGGTTGACCAGCCAAAACCAACACCAAATGAAAGCGATTTATCCCCCGCACTTAAACCAAAAGAATAATCTTTAACTTTTAAATTACCAACCTTTTCTTCAACATACGAAAATCCCATGTGTTTTACGGCTGTAAATACTCCCCATTTGGTATAATCGGAAATATTTTTATTATCTGTCCAGCCAACATATATTTCAGGACTCTCCGCCATGTTCAACAAGGCCGGATTATCATAACCATACAGTCCAAATCGGGAAGCCCCGGCTGTTGTTAACGAAAAACCTGTACGGCTGTAAAATGAAGAATTAAGACTTTGCGCGTTTACGTAAATAATAGAAAAAAATAAAAATAAAAACAAAAGACGTGTTTTCATAAAAAGTAATCCTTTAATATATCCTAATTGTTTAATTTATTACCCTTAAAACCATTAAATAATGCAGTCATCACTATAAAAAGTAACACTAAATTTCGATCCCTTTCCTTTAAGACTGTCAACAGTAATTTGTGCTTTATTTAAATCACAATATTTTTTAACAAGTGCTAATCCCAGTCCGTTCCCCTCAAAACGGCGTGTATAACCTTGTTCTTCTTGAGTAAATGGACTAAATAAAAACGGCACATAATCTTCCGAAATGCCTATTCCTGTATCAATAATATCAACTACAATACTACCTTTTTCACCATTGGAAATTTCAATTTCAACAACACCGCTTTCGGTAAATTTTATTGCATTATTTATTAAGTTGGCAAAAATTTGCGATACAGAATATTCATCAGCAAAAATATATGTATTATCTGTATTACTATTCAAACTTAACATTAAGCCTTTATCTCTTGCCAGCATTGTATGTTCAAGCATTAAGGAATGTAAAATATCTTCTTTTAAATCTATTTCTTTAATATGAAAATCATAAGTGCCGGTTTGTAATTCACTCATATTTAGTATTAAATCAATTGTTCGGATAATTCTTTCCCCGGCACGGGCCATAATAGAAAAACTGCTTCGTAAATCATCATCCAAAATATTTTCAAGCTCATCACGCAGCAAACTGGAAAAACTTAAAATTGCATTAATCGGGGTTCTTATTTCATGCGACATTTGAGCAAGAAACTCGGATTTAATTTTATCTGATTTTTCGGCTTGTTCTTTTGCTTCTATTAATTGTTTTTCCGTAATTTTTTTCTCGCTCACATCCTGTTTAATAGCCACATAATTAGTTATCTCGCCGCTATCACTTTTAATTGGAGAAATTAATACATGTTCCCAATAAAAATTTCCGTTTTTTCTTCTGTTTAAAAGTTCACCATCCCACTCGTAACCTTTAGTTATTGTATTCCATAATTGTTCGTAAGTTTCTTTGGTTGTTTGACCACTTTTTAATATTCTTGGGTTTAACCCTTTTACTTCTGCTGCCGAATAACCTGTAATTTCCGTAAATTTTGGATTTGTATATTGAATTATTCCATCAGGATTTGTAATAATGATAATTGATGGATTTTGTTCAATTGCGCGGGAAAGTGTTTTTATTTGTTCTTCATTTTTTCTGTGTTCAAGAGTAATAAATAGTCCATTAACTAACAACGTAAGCTGTTTTACATCAAATTCCGTATAATCCGATTTTTTATTTATTATGCCGGCAAGAGCAATCATTTTATTACCGGAAAATATGGGTATTCCCAAATACCTTTTTATAAAAGTTGTGCTTCCGGGTAATTTTTCATTTAACAAATATGCCGAAGTATAATCATTTTGAAAAAACGGGGAACGTATTAATAAGGGTTTTGTCCACAACAAAGATGAAATTGAATTACTGTAATTTATTTGGTTATAAAATTTTTCTACAATTTGATTATTAGTTAAAGATTTTACACTTATTATCTGTTCGTTTTCATTTAAAAATGCAATAAACCCGCCTTCACTTTTTGTTTGTTTTACCGCTTCCTGAAGAACATAATTGGAAATATCACCAATCGGGGAATTTTCCATCTCAGTAATACTTAGCAAAGTTTCCATTCGTAACTCGCTAAGTTTTTTCTCTTCTTCGGCTTCTTTTTTTAACGTAATATCCGTAATAATAACCATAATATTAAACGGATTTCCGTTATTATCCGTAATTAATTTTGTCCTAAACTCACCCCAAAATGAAGTATTATTTTTTTTGTTAAATTTTACTTCCAGGGGTTCAATATTTCCGTGTTTAATTAACAAGAAATACTTTTCGTTTACCAGAGATGTAGATTCAGATGAAATAAACGAAAATCCATTAATTCCCAACATTTCAAAACCGGTATTAAAACCAAATAATTGAGCTGTTCTATCATTAGCATAAATGATATTCACATCCAAATCTACAAGTAAAATTCCATCAGGCGAAGTATTAACTATGTTTTTATACAAACTTTCACTCTTACGTAACGATTCTTCTATTTTTTTCCTTTCGTTTATATTACGTGTAACCCCGTGCAAACTTTTTAAGGCACCATCCGAATTAAGTACGGGATTGATTATTACTTCTCCCCAAATATATGTTTGGTTTTTGCATTTATGTTTTACTTCATACGTTATTGTCAAATTTGCATCGGGTTTTTGTGTTTTAGATTTTTCTTTAAAATTATTAAACGCCATGTGCATTTTTTCGTACGATTCCGTATCATACACTTCGGTTATTGGAAGTTGTAAAAATTCTTCCGGTGTGTAACCCCTTTGCTTTTTTATTGAGGGGCTGATATAAGTATATTTAAAATCACTGTCCATTATCCAAATAACATCGGATGTGTTTTCGGCAATCATTCTAAACTTAGCTTCACTTTCCTTTAAGTCAAGTTCACTTTTTTTCCTATCACTAATGTCAATAATTACACTGCGCAGCCCAACTGCTCTTTTTTCTTTTATTATTACGGTAGAAAAAATTAAAATCGGAAATTTTGTTCCGTCTTTTGCCAAAGCCAAATATTCAACATTGGGGAATTCAATACCGTTTAGCCTGTTATTAAAATTTTTCCAAATTCTATCCCTATCTACTTCTGCTATATAATCAAAAATAATACATCCATTTTGAATATCTTCTTCCGAAAACTTAAATGATTTATACGCTTGTTTATTACAATATGTAATTTTTCCCTCAATATTAACCTCACAAATAGATTGAGGTAAAAGGTCGGCGGTATCCTTATACCTTTGTTCAACTTCTTCAAGTTTTTTTGTGGTCTTTTTAGTATCGGTAATATCTTTAAATATTGATAATACGGATTTTGTCCCATCCTCATAATTTATGACCGAACTTGTAATTTCAAACCACACATGTTTATTATTCCACAATATTACTTCCCGCTCAAAAAACGGCCTAACATTTTTCATGTTAAACATTTCTTTCGGATTGTACTCTGCTTCGGAATAAATATAATTATACGGTTTTCCAATCAACTCAATTTCACTCATTTCAATAAGTTTGCAAAACGCCTTGTTTACCGCAAGAAATGTTCCGTCTTCATTTAATAAGCGCATACTGTCAAATGATTCTTCCCATACTGTTGCAAATTGCTTTAATGGCTTTTCACAACATTTTTTACTATTGTACTCGGCGTAACCAACATAAGCAATAGTTTTATGTTGGTTGTTTTTTATTGGAACGTAAAAAATTTGGAATGATATTTTATTACTAACAATAGTAATTACTTTTTCATATTTATATATTAATATAGGTTTTTCATTTATTTCATCGGTTTTTTTGATATTATTATCGTCATTAAACTCTCCTTTTGAAAACAGAATATCATCCTTACCGGCAATTTCGATATAATTTATTGTATTAAATAATACTTTACATGTTTTTTCGTTTGCAAAAATATATTTCCCTGTTACATCGGATATCCAAAACAGATCGGTCAATAAATCGGAATATGATTTAATAATAAAATTTGGAATTAAATTATTACTTTCAAGCTCTTTAGAAAACAAAAGTGAAATATTAATTAATTTTTTTTCAAAAGGAATATTTGTTTCCAAAATTTTCATATATTAAATCCGTAAATTTTTTAACAATAAATTTTAATCGAGTGGATTTATAATCTTTTTCTATTAAAATAAACAGGAATATAAAAAAATAGCCATAAACATACTATATATTTTTAGTAAATTTGGACTAAAAATTATATCTTTAACAGACAAACAAAAATAATTATTATAATAAAAAAGCATTGCGGATATCACAAATATGAAACCAACAAAATTTAATACTGTAGAGTTAATACGTAAAAAAAGAGAAAAAACTTCATTAACCAATGAAGAAATTATTTATTTAGTTGATAATTACTCAAAAGGGAATATTCCCGATTACCAATTTTCTGCATTTTTAATGGCTGCATACATAAATGGACTATCTAAAGATGAAACTTCGGCATTAACCAAAGCAATGCTTCACTCCGGCGATATTGTTAACTTAAGCAGTATAAAAGGTGCTAAAGTTGATAAACATTCAACAGGCGGTGTGGGTGATAAAACTTCTTTAATTATTGCGCCAATTGCAGCAGCAGCCGGTGTTTATGTGCCCATGATTTCAGGAAGAGGATTGGGACATACCGGAGGTACTTTAGATAAACTTGAAGCAATTCCGGGATTTAATGTCAACCTTGATTTAAAAAATTATAAAGATGTTCTTAAAAAATCCAAAATGGTTTTAATTGGCCAAACAAAAGAAATTGCTCCCGCCGATAAATTAATTTATTCGCTGCGTGATGTTACCGCTACTGTTGAATCGATACCATTAATTACCGGCAGCATTATGAGTAAAAAACTTGCCGAAGGTATTGATGCTTTGGTTTTGGATGTTAAAACCGGTTCCGGTGCTTTTATGAAAACGTTAAAAGATTCCGAAAATTTGGCAAAATCGTTAATTGATACTGCAAAAGCATTTGATAAAAAAGTTGTAGCTTTTATTACCGATATGAATCAGCCTTTAGGCAAATATATTGGCAACTGGTTTGAAGTTTTAGAAAGCATAAATATTTTAAAGGGTGAAGTGGTTCCCGGATTAACAGAGTTATGTTTAAATTTAGCCGGTACAATGATTTATTTGGGCGGTAAAGCCGATTCAATTAAAAGCGGAATTGCTCTTGCTCAGGAATTAATAAATAACGGAAAAGCTTTTGAAAAATTTGTGGAAGTTGTAAAATTGCAGGGTGGAGATATTTCATTTATTCTTGATCCTGACAAATACCCGAAATGCAAATTTGTTGAAAAAGTTAAAATTAAATCCGCCGGATACATAAAAGCAATTGATACTTACGAAGTTGGCATGGCTTCATTATTATTAGGAGCAGGCAGATTAAAAAAAGAAGATATTATTGATCCTTTGGCAGGTATTATATTTTATCCCCAAATTGGCGATAATTTAAAAGAAGGTGATGTTGTTGCCGAACTTCACTCCAACCGTAAAATTACCCAAGCCGATAAGGACAAACTTATTAACGCAATAACATTAAGCCAAACAAAACCGCCTAAAGTAAAATTAATACATAAAATTTTGGAATAAAAAAAACGGCTGATAGAAATTAATTCTATGCAGCCGTTTTTATTTTTTTGCTACACTTCTATCTTACCAAATAAATTTCTTTTTGTCTTTCGGAAATAAATTCACATCCTGTTTTTGTAACTAAAACTTCTTCCTCAACGGTGGCAACACCATATCCGGGAACAGTTAATCTCGGTTCAATTGTAAAGACTTGCGATTCTTCAATGTTAATAAATGGCAAATTGCCGTAACGTTCCCAGCGAGGAGATAACAATCCTCCGCCGTCGTGAGCGGCTTTTCCAATTTGATGTCCCAATGCATGAGGATATTCCCCATAACCCTGTTTAAGAATATAATTTCTTGCAACATCATCAATTTGGCAGCCTTGTTTGCCCGGTTTTATTGCTTCTGCCGAAAGTGTAACAGAATCCAATATAGTATTAAACCCGTGTAATACTTCAGCAGGCGGAGTGGTTTCGTTTTCACGCATTATATACCAAGTGCGCTGCAAATCGGAACAATACCCATTTAAGTTAATGCCGAAATCAATATTTAATATATGTCCTCTTTCAATAACTCTGTCGGTTGGTCCCGAATGTGCGCCTGCGGAATCGGGTCCGGTAAAAACAGCGGGACAATGTTCAGCATCCCACGATAAACCAAAACCTCTCTCCTCAACTTTGGAATGAATAAAAGCAGCAACATCTTTTTCGGTTTTCCCCGGTTTAATAAACCCGGTAACTTCATCAAATATTTTAATGGTTTCTTTAATTGCCTTTTGCATTAAATTAATTTCCACATCCGATTTTCTTCCCCTTAATGCGGCAATAATATTTTCCGAAGAAACCAATCTATCCAAATATGGAGTATCTTTTAACAACTCAACCAACTCAAGATAAACTCCGTACGTCAATCCATCCGCCAATGCGGAATTGCGCGAGTAATTAATTGCTATGGTTTTAGGATCGTATTTGGTAATAACATCCAAAAAATCTTTTTTTACCGATTGTACATAACTTTTAATTTCTTTAAATGTACCAACCGAACGCATATTAGGTTCTTCCAACGAACCTATTACTGCAACAGTATCGCCGTTTTTTGTAATAATAAAAGCACTATGCCATGTAGCACCGGTTCCAACTATCATATCCATCATGGGATCTTTAATATTTCCTGTTTCTCTTACAAAAGTAAGCCACATGTCTATATTCATTTCGTTTAATATTTTAACGGCTTGTTTTTGTTTTTCAATTATTAAGTCTTTACTCATATTACACTCCAAAAACTAATTTGCTAAATAATAATATTTTTATACATTTATTAATAATACCATATTTATTAACAATTATCAATTCAAAATTATTTGTTTGATATTTACTATAATCATTGTGCATTTACTGTTAAAGAGCAAAAAAAAACCGCATGTTTTTACACATACGGTTTTTAAAATCTTTATCTTTTTAATTCATAATTGATAATTCACAATTCATAATTATTTTACCAGCATCATCTTGCGGGTAATGTTTTTATTGTTTGTCTGCAAACTATAAAAATAAACACCGCTTGATACTTTAGTACCGCTATTATTATCACCAGCCCAAGTTAAAGTATACGAACCGGCATATTGATAACCATCAACCAAAGTTTTAATTTCATTTCCCAAAATATCGTATATTTTAAGTGAAATAAAATCATTTGCAGGCATAGTATATTTTATTTGTGTTTCCGGATTAAACGGATTAGGATAATTTTGCTCTAACGAAAAATCAATAACCGTGCAATCGTTGTTATAATTTTCTTCAACATTTACCAAAACATCGTCACCGGGATAACCCATTCGTACAGTACTGTAAACATGAAATTCACCCGGAAGTAAATTTATGGCTTGAGTAGTGTTTGAAACTGTAATGCTGTCACCGGAAAAATAATCGTACCATTTACCGGTTGATTGGAAAGATGGGTTAACATCAGCTGCAACTACATCAAAGTTACCAACAACAGTTACGTACATTGATGAATGATTTAAATTGAGACGTTTTGTTTTGTTTGCCGCGTCAAAAATAAAATCGGTTGTATTAAAAACATCATAAGTTGTTTTTAATTTGTTTAACGAACTGACTTCTTTGAAAAGTTTTACACGGTTTAATACAGTAGTATATCCCCATAAAATCGGTTTTGGATCTAAACGGCAATTACTTGTCATACATGGATATGTAATAGAAACATCATAACCTAACTCACCAAACTGCCAAATCATTTTTGGACCAGGAACAGTTATAAATAAAGCGTTTGCTGTCTGCATTCTGCTTAATGCGGTTGATAATGTTTTTACATTATAATTACCAGATGAGTTGCCGTAAGTTAAATTTTTATACATAAGTCTTTCTTCGTCATGACTTTCCATATATCCAACAAGACCCGGATTATTCCATCCGCGGTTTTTATACGAAACCCAACCCAAATCGCCTGAATATCCCATTGTGGCTTCGTTATAGGCATTATTCATATTGCCCCACAACATAAAGCCGTAATTTGCCAATACTGTTTCTTCGCTGTTATCGGCAAAATGTTCCAAAATCATATATGTAGTAGGAGCATAACTCCATACTTTATTACCTATACGTTTCCAAAGGTCTATTCTGGTCTGGTCATAATTTCCCCACAGGCCAACATTTGATCCCGAATTTTTTTGTGTAAAACCTTTTGAAAGATCAAATCTGTAGCCGTCAATTTTATATTCGTCAACCCAATACTTAAGCACTCTATCAACAAGTTGTTTTGTATATACACTTTGATGATTAAAGTCATATCCAACGCTATATGGATGAGTTGCGGTAATATTATACCATAAATTTTGTGCTGTCGGCGGTCCGTAATTGTCGGATGCATATAATCTTACAAAAGGCGACTGGCCAAACGAATGATTCAAAACCATATCCATTATAACAGCAATATTGCGTTTGTGGCATTCGTCAATAAATAGTTTTAATCCGTCTTCTGTTCCGTAATATTTGTCAGGAGCAAAATAAAACGAAGGATTATATCCCCAGCTGTTATTGCCCTCAAATTCGTTAAACGGCATTAACTCAATTGCGGTTATTCCCAAATTTTTTAAGTAATCAAGCGTATCAACCAAAGTTGTGTAATTATGTGTATTTAAAAAATCTCTAAGTAACATTTCATAAATAACCAAAGTTGATTTTGCCGGTTTAACATAATTTACAGCTGTCCAATTAAATGCCGATTTCCCAGGCTGTAAAACAGAAACAATTTCACTTGTTTTTCCAGTCGGATAAGGTTTTAAATTGGGGTATGTTGCAGCATCAATATACTGGTCATTCCAAGGATCAAGAACTTTTCCTGTGTAAGGATCGGCAATTCGTAATGTACCATTTACTAAATATTGGTAACCATATTCCTGGCCTGCTGTTAAATTGGTAATTGTAAGCCAATAAGTTGAATCATCAGGAGTACGTTTCATGTGATAATCGGCATTAATCTGCCAATCATTAAAATCACCAATAACATAAACAAATTCTTTTGCCGGAGCAAACAAGGCCAAGGTTACAGTATGTTCATCAATATAATTAATACCCGGTTTTACTCCTGCGGGCAAAGGTTCAACAACAACAGGCTGTTTAGCGGTATAATAAAACGAGTCAACTTTTGTATTTCCCGAATTGTCACCAGCAACTACTTTACATAATTTTGTTCCATATTCGTTTACCGTAATAGAATAATTAAGTGTATCGTTTGTAGTTTCAGTCTTTAAAGTGTTATCAATATACAATTTCATACTTGCCGCATCTTTACTGACAGCTAAAACCGGTATTTGAGTATTTAAATTTACCAATATAGGGAAGTTGAAAGGTTTTACAATTCTTACATTTAAACCCGGTTGATAAACAGGAATAAAAATATCACTTCCATCAGCATTTTTACCTGTTAAAGTACCACCGGAATTTCTAAAAACAAATGCAACTTTTAATATTTGTTCGGTAGCCGGAACGTTATAAAATTGGCGAATTCTAAAACTTATTTTCCACTTTGCATTTCCCAAAAATGTCATTTGACAAGCGGGAATATTCTGATTCCAGTTTGCTTTAACATATTTCCAGTCTGATGGTGAAGTGCTAAGATTAGTGATAACCCCTGTATGTGCATAAATTGGTGGTCCTGCCGCAGCCAAGGCACCATTACCTTGTGTTGCATCAAATATTACAACAAGCGAATCAGTATCTGCCGGAAATGGTGGATCCCACACAACAACTTGCGCTTTTACAGTTGCTGCCAAAAGGATAAAAAATATTAATGCTTTTAACTTCATTTTGTCCTCTATTATTTAAATTTCAAAATTATATGTATAACACCGCATTTAAAAACGGTTTTAAAAACCTTGTGGATATATTTATATTAAAATATAACTCAATAAAATATATTGTAAAAGTCCAAAATTGGGAATTTTATTTAGTATTACTTTTACAACCTTTGCAAATTTTATATTTATTTTTTTGCAATTAAGAATATAAAGAATTTACTTAACAGAACAAATACTTAATTAAACAACTCCCAGTTAAATCCTAATCTAATTCCTCTGCCTTGTTTTGGATAAATAGATACATAAAAATTTTCTTCATTAAGCAAATTTTGGAATACAAAATATATAATTGCCGCGTCTTGAATTTTTGCAGCCATAAAAAAATCCATTTGAAATGAAGACTTTGAAAATTCGTTATCTATTTGCTGTAATCCCAAATTTGCTGTATTAATATAATATGCAGCAACACTTCTTTCAAAGTCATAAATTCTGCCATCCTGTTTGCCCGACATTTTGAAATTTAATCCGGCTTTTAATTTAAGATTGCTGTTAAATAAAGTGTCTATATAATATATGCCGGCATTAACTGAATATTTTGGCAGAAGTTCGTTTTTTTGGTCAGCTTTAGTAAAAAATAACGATGCGTTGTTAGTAATTAGTATTTTCCAAATTTTTTTGCTAAAATTTAAGTTTGCACCATGTGTTTTGGTTTCTTGTATAAAATAATTAGTAACATAATCGGTTTTTACAGTATCAATTAACTTATTAATAATGGCAAACGGCGTTTTGTTGTTATACGATAAAAAATATCTTGCCGAGATATTAAAATCAGGAGTTTTATAACTAATTCCTGCTTCATAATTATTTATGGTTTGATAATCGGCAATATTTCCAAGAAATTCATCTTCAACCGGACTAAACGGCTTTTTGAATGTTGAAAGACCGGCATAAATATTACATCCCATAATATTAATGTTAACATCGCCTCCTAATCCAAATAACGTTATATTATTATAGTTGGAAAACTTATAAAATACAGACGGTACTATATTATTCAAAATTGTTAATTTATTAACACCCGAAAAAGAAATTGAATTGATTTTTGAATTAGACGTTAAAATATCAGTATAATACGAAACTCTTTCCAGATTAAGAGAAAATGTAGAATTAAAATAAGGAATTAATATTTTTTGACTAAAATTTAATCCGGCTAAATTATATTTATTATTATGAATTAAGGTATCCTCATCCGATAGTTTCGCAAATTCGTTTTGCCTAAATTCATTTAGGTTGCTTTGAACATAAAAATTTACGCTGGCGGGTAAAGCTTTAATTATTTCGGCAAGTATTGTAAAATTAATACTATGATACCTTGATTTTTGATATCTGTCTGTGTACTTAACTGTTGCCAAATATTGATCAAAAACATAAGCATCAATTGGTCTATTAGTAAGATCTGATTTAATATAATCTAAATCAACACCTCCATTTAATTTTGTTTCCTCTTTTGAATAGTGATAAGATAAAATAAAATTAATATAGTTGGTAAAATTATATTTTGCCGAAATTGATGCCTGCCAATTACCGTATTCGGTATTTTCGTATCTTGTTCCAATTGAATAATTTGAAATATTAAATTTTACACCAAGTTTTTTAGTAACGTAAGTATGGAATAAAAAATCAACTACTCCTTCATCGGTATCTCCTTGGTAAAACCGGATTTTTGTATAAGGTTTTGCATAAAAAGTGTTGCGGGTAATAAAATTTACCGAAACGGAATTAAAAAACGAACCTCCTAAAAAACCTCTCGGCAACGGTAATACTTCCAGGGAATCAACCGATTCAAGCTGAATATTATATAAATCTAAAGAGTTTTGCATTCTGTTATTTACAGGTACTCCATCTCGTAAATATGATATATTTCCAAATCCGGATCCGTATATTGTAGCTTCATTAGGCTGGCCTAAAAACCCAAGATCTTGCAGGTAACCAAACGGAAGATAACTGAATATATCACCCGTATACCTGTAATCGTACAATTCGAAAGATTTGTTATTAACAGATATGGAATGTTCTAAGCTTGTAGTAAATGGAACATAATTTAAAGGACGTAAAGTATCTAAAACAATTTTTGTTTTTGACGTATCTTGATTTATCTTTGAAAGTGTATCTGTTATTGTTAAGCTATTACAATTAAATGTATTATTATTTAGTTCGGCTTTTGTTTTGCCAAAACAAAGCAGAAAACTTAGTACAATTAATAGGACTTTTTGCATTATCATTAAATAATTAATTTTTAAATTAACTTATAAGATAAGTATTTTTAAGTTAATATTTTAGCGTTTTTGCTATGGTTGTTAAAATTTGTTAATTTAGAAATGTTCAGTTTATTAATTGTGCATAAATATTTATATTGCTTAAGTGAATAAATTAATAAATATTTATTTTTTATTTTATTTTTTATTCTGTTGAAACAATATTTAAAATTATTGATATAATAAAAATGTTAATAAAATATTTTTGTTATTGTTTTTGGTATGTGTTTGATTATTCTTTAACTATATATACATAAATTGGAAAGTAAATATTCTCAAAAAGAAATTGAAAAAGAACTGATTGATAAAACGGTTTGTCCTCAGTGCTTTACACCTATTGACTTTGTTTGGCTTTGCACAATGCACAGCATAAAGTTAAATTCGTATGTATATATATGCCCCAGCTGCAACAACTTATTAGATGTTTCCGATCAAAAAGGCTTCAAAAGTGAAAAACCCCATGACAATTCCAAATCATCCCCTCAATATTAATATTTTTATATTATCTATTATTTCGAGTTGTTTTATATATCCATCACATTTGAATAAATAAAATCTTGTAGGTTATTCCCTACAAAAATATCATCCTTTTTCTTATTTCAAATCAACCGCATATAATATAAATTAATTACACAATTAACTTTAATTATTTTATGATTTGGAGAAAATATGGTGATTGATACCGGAAATACCGGCTTTATGTTGTTATGTTGCAGTCTTGTTATGTTAATGACCCCCGGACTTGCGTTTTTTTATGGCGGTTTGGTTGGAAGAAAAAATGTATTAACTATCATGATTCAAAGTTTTGTTTCGATGGGTTGGACAACTGTAATTTGGTTTATATGTGGTTATTCGTTATGCTTTAGCGGAGATGTAGGTGGAATAATAGGGAATTTGGATATGGCTTTTTTACGAGGTGTTAATTTAACTACACCTTCTCCAACAAACAGTACTATTCCATTAATTGTTTTTGTTGCTTATCAAATGATGTTTGCAATTATTACTCCTGCATTAATTAGCGGTGCTTTCACAAATCGTGTTTCATTTAAAGCTTACATGTGGTTTTTAACTTTTTGGCTGTTATTAGTATATTTCCCGTTCGTTCATATGATTTGGGGCGGCGGAATACTACAACAATGGGGCGTTTTAGATTTTGCAGGCGGTATTGTTGTACATAATATTGCAGGTATGGCAGCTCTTGCATCTGTAATTTTTGTTGGTAAAAGGAAAGCTGTTGACAGCGGTCCGCATAGTATCCCATTAGTTGCCCTTGGTACAGGTTTGTTATGGTTCGGCTGGTATGGTTTTAATGCCGGAAGCGAATTTAGAGTTGATTCAGTTACTGCAATTGCATTCTTAAATACCGATATTGCAGCTTCTTTTGCGGCAGTAACATGGTTAATTGTTGATTGGATGTATTCTAAAAAACCAAAATTTTTGGGTCTTTTAACCGGTGCGGTTGCGGGACTTGCTACAATTACGCCGGCTGCGGGATATGTTTCTCCGGTTACCGCTGTAATTATTGGTATTATTGCCGGAGTTGTATGTTTCTTTGCGGTTGCATTAAAAAATAAATTAAAACTGGACGATGCTTTAGATGTGTGGGGTGTTCATGGTGTTGGCGGTTTAATTGGAATTATTTTGCTTGGTGTATTTGCCTCGGTTGAATTTAATCCGGCAGGTGTTGACGGATTATTAGCCGGTAATGTTTCATTTTTTGTAAAACAATTAGTTGCTGTACTGGTCTCTTCTATTTGGGCCTTTAGTTTCACTTATGGTATGTTATGGTTAATTAATAAAATTACCGTAGTTCGCGTTCAGGAAGCTGACGAGCATAAAGGATTAGACCAATCGTTATTAGGCGAAAACGCCTACATGGAAGATTCTTTATAGAATCTGCAGTTTAGTAACGTGGTCATATTAAAACATCTTTATGACCACGTTTTATAATTTTATTTCGCTTTTATTTCTCTTCTAAAAATTTTGTGATCGCATTACTAACTTTTTCCATTTCACAGCCTACTGCTCCATGACCGCAATCGTTATCCAATAAAAGAGTTTCAAAACCGCCAATTTTCGAAAACTCGATTGCCGAAGACGGATTTAGAATATCGTCAGTTAGACCTATAATTGATAAGACTTTTGCTTTAATAACTTTGGCTGTTTCTTCTTTGGAAAAGTTAAATCTTTTTGTAATATTATGATTAATCATACTTAAAAGTTGATATTTCCAGTTAATGGGAGGAAAAATTTTTGATGCTTCGCCAGTAAACCTTGTTAGATATTCATCAAATTTATCAACTTGTACATTTTTATTAAAATTACCCGAAGTACGCGCTGAAAAACTGATCAGCATATTAAGTATTTTAGAAATATTTTTATCAGGCACATTATATTCTTCGCCAATTTTAATTATTTCAAGAGAAATATTCCATAAAAACTTATCATGCGCTGTTAAATATGGCGTTGGGACATAAGGAATTGCTTTATCCATAAAATCCGGATATGAAACAAGCCATTCGTATGTCTGCATACTGGCCATTGACCCGCCAATAATACAGAATAAATGATTTATACCTAATTGTTTTGTTAATGCTTCATATTGACTTTTTACAATATCAGAAATTGTAAAATAAGGAAATTGATTATTTGGTTGTTGTACACTATTGTTGGGGGAAGTAGATATTCCGTTGCCAATTGCGTCAATTGAAATAACATAATATTTTGATGTATCTATTAATTTTCCTGTTCCTAAGTTGCGCGCATTTGCTTCACTTGTTCCGTTAAAATAAGTTGGAAACAAAACGATATTTGATTTCTCTTCATTTAGTTTTCCGTAAGTACGATATCCAACTTTACAATCAAATATTGTATCACCGTTTTCAAGCTTAAAATTGCCTAAATTTGCATATTTTTGTTCCGATTGTCCATTAATATTAACAAAAGCAACAAATAGAACAAAAATTAATAAAATTTTTCGTAAAAACATAACATCTCGCATTTATTCTTAAATTAAGTTTTTTAGTATTTTTAATGGAAACAAAAAGCAAAAACAAATTATAAATTATGGGTGGTGAATTGTAAATTAAAACAATAAAAATGCGGATCATATAATAACCTGAGGCAATTCACAATTATTTTTTATTATATCTTTGCTATCATCCAATATTATTATGCTTGGGTAAAAACCCAATTTTAGTATAGTTCTATCTCCGGCATAAATGCCGGAGTTATAAACTAAGCGAGCACATAGTATATCGTTACAGTTATATATTCCCCCTCTATTTTTAAGGGGGGTGAGTTCCCACGTGCAATCTTTTGACTTTTATTACAGCCTGTCCACCTTTGAATCTATATTACTATATTTCATTTTTGTTCATTTTTTGTGCTTCTTTATATATCTGTTTTTAGTTTTTCCACAAATAATACCGAACAACCTAAATTAATTATTCTCTAAATTTTGCATAAATTAACTCATCGCCAAACATACCATTTTTTACTACATGTTTTTTTAATCTCGCTTCAAATGTAAAACCTGCTTTTTCCAAAACCTTGGATGAAGCGTGATTCCAATCGAATACACTTGCCTGTATGCGTTCAATATCAAAATTTTCAAACATAAATTGCGTAAATAGACTTACAGCTTTTGTCATAATTCCTTTTCCCCAATAGCTTTCTCCTAGCCAATAGCCTACTTCTGCAGTTTTACTATATACATTTTTCCCAAATTCAAATCCAATTGCACCAATGCAAAGTTTATTTTCTTCGATTGCAAAATTAGTAACCGGGTCAACAAGGTTTACCACATTTATAAATTTCTCCGCATCTTCAATTGTATATGGATGCGGAAATCCATCGCGGAGATTGATCCATATTTTGCTGTTGTTTGCATTTTCTGTTAAAGATTGTATATCTTCTAATACAAAATTGCGTATTATAAAGTTATCACCCTTTAATTTCATTATACTGCTCCTATAAACTTTTTTTTTAATAATTTAAAGTAAGGCTTTTTGGCAAATTAATAAACTAAAGTCTGTATTTATTTATTATTTTGTACTAAATTAGAATGTTTATTAATTTTGTGCATTATTTTTATGGATTGATTATGAATTATTTGATTTACGCAATTATTGGTTTTATTATTATTTATTTTAGTATGACTCAGGTTTCCTTTACACGATTAAATATTTTACAACGTTTTTTTGTTAATTCAGCATTAAAAAAATGGGAAACATATATCAGTAAACTTCCAAAAATTGAATATGCAATTTTAGATTATGATATTTTATTAAACATGCTCAGTTTTTTTGAAAAACATGTAATTAAATTAATTTTGCAAATTCACCCCAAAGCTATTGGATTTAACGGTCCTTTTTATTCGCTAGAAAAAGCAAATAATCTTGTCAAAATTGATTCTTTTCAGTTCATAGGAAAAGGAACCGGACGGGAAACAGGAGTACAATATTGCCCCGAACACTCGTACAAAGATTTTTGCGCTATGGCAAAAGCTATAAAAACAGAGATCGGAAAAAACATTTATGTCGATTCAGGTTACCGTTCATCAGGCCGGCAGGCTTATTTATTTATTTATTATCTCGTAAAAGACGTCAATTATTGTTTAACCGAAAATGCCAAGTGGATAGCTTTACCGGGTTATAGCGAACACGGTTCACCTGTTAATAATGCGATTGATATTGTTACCGAAGACGGTATAAACGGATTTAGCGAAAACCAAAAAGGAGAAGATTTTGAGGTTACGGAAGTATATAAATGGCTTACTCAAAATGCAGGGAAATTTAATTTTTATTTATCCTATCCTAAAGATAACAATCTTGGAGTAGCTTACGAACCTTGGCACTGGCATTGGGAAAACAAATTATAAATGATGAATGATGAATTAAAACATTGTTTGAACCATGATTAACTTGATTAAAGGATTATCATGATTTTAATAATTGTCTGAACCGTGATTTGTGTGATTAAAATGATTGTGAGGAAGAGAATATTAAATTTGATAGAGTTCAAAAATAAATCATAGAACACTGATTTGCACAGATTAGGCAGATTTACACTGATTAAACTATTGTCTGGACTATGATTTATGTGATTTGAATGATTATTTTGATGTTAGCGCAATTGTATTTTAACTGCAACCCGATTATCTACAAAATTCATCGTATCAAACCCTCTTTGGAAAAGAGGCCTATTTGTAACCTGCAACACACCAACCTACGCCAACAACTATGGAATAGTTGCCTATTCTTTTAATTTATAACATTTAAGCACTTACGACTGAACACAACCCAAATCAGATTTCCATTCTTTAAAATCAGCGGTTATCAGCCAAATCAGCGTCATCAGCGTTCAAAATATTATCTGAACCGGAATTTGTATGATTAAAATGATTGTGAGGAAGAGAATATTAAATCTGATAGCGTTCAAAAATAAATCATAGAACACTGATTTGCACAGATTAGGCAGATTTGCACAGATTAAATATTGCCCTGAACTACGATTTGTGTGATTATTAAGATTATCATGATTTTAACTTAAGTACCTGTTGGCTACAGCCACTTTATCAAAATATTTCCTTTTATCAAACCCTCTTTGGAAAAGAGGCCTATTTGTAACCTGCAACACACCAACCAACCCCTACAACTATGGAATAGTTGCCTATTCTTTTAATTTATAACATTTAAGCACTTATGACTGAATACAACCCAAATCAGATTTCCATTCTTTAAAATCAGCGATTATCAGTCAAATCAGCGTCATCAGCGTTCAAAACATTGTCTGAACCATGATTTACATGATTAAAGGATTAACATGATTCTGACAGTTGTATGAACTATGATTTTTGTGATTATGATTTTATCATAGGTGTTTGTTAATTACAACCAAACATACCCCTATTTTCAAAATCATCTTTCAAAAATAAAAGATTTTAGCTAATTAATTGCAAAAAACGGTTTAAAAAAATACAAGCCCGACCTTGTTAGATCGGGCTCGCTCTGGTTTTGCGCCTTAGAGGCGCATGGGCAAAGGAGGGTTTGAGGGCACTCGAAATATACAAAAAATCTATTTCTTGTCAAATATATTTTTGAAATTTAATTATTATTATTCATTTTTTTTTCATTTTTTACATCTTATTTTCCAAAGCAGACAAAAAATTGCCATATAATAATTTGGACAAAAACATCCTAAATATTAATTAATTAAATTAAAAATGACCAACAAATTACTCAAAAATAAATTTTGCCTATTTTTTATCAAGGTTTTTTAAATTATTATTTTTATATTAATATTAATAGATAATATAAATAAATTTCGATTAATTATTTGGAGGTTAGTTAGAATGAAAAAAGCATTACTCTTAGTTATCTTTTTTGTGATGGTCGCTTCTACTTATGCGCAAGTTGTTACGCGTGTATGGGAAAAAAGTGTTGCACAAGGCACAAAACCGGCTTGGTTTGATGCAGCAGGTCATTTTACCCGTGGTTTAGATTATGGCGTAGTTGGCGGTCAAGAAAGATTATTTGTTGTAAGCCGTAATGGCGGAAGTTTTATTTATGTTTTAGACCCTGCTACCGGTGATTCGCTTGGTAAATTAACCAATGGAGCTGCACTTGTTGGTGGAACTTACGTTGTTAGTGACGTTTCTGTTACTGAAGAAGGATCAATTATTGTTTGTAACCTTGCTTTAGCTGGTGGATTATTCAAAGTATATAAATTTGCTTCGTTAACTGATACAGCTGTTGTTTTGGGTACATTTCAATCAACTACTCAAAGATTAGGTGATAAAATTACTGTTACCGGAAAAGCTTCGGATAACACTCTTACTGTTTGGGCAGCATCTACTTCAACTGCAGAAGTTGTTAAATTTACAACTGCCGATAATGGCGCAACATTTACTACAAGTATTATGGCAACAACCGCTGGAACATTTGGCGGTGCTGCTTCTATTAGTCCTTTTGCCGGCGGTTTTTATTACAACGCAAACGGTAAATATGCTACAAAATTAGACCTTAATGGTGCTACAATTGGTACAGTTCCGGGAACAGTTGTTTCAACCGGAAGTAATGCAATTAGACATATTACTTCTTTTGCCGGTGACGACTATTTTGTTACTTTTGCTTATGGTGCTAATAACGAAAACGCAAGAATAGTTAAAGTTAATTACGCAATTGCTGATTCAGCTCATACTTATGGGATTACTCCTACACTTGGTACCAACAGCAACATTAATGGTGCCGGTGACGTTTCTGTAAAGAAAAATACTGACGGTAGTTATACAATTTTTGTTTTAAGTACTAATAATGGACTCGGCGCATACAAAGTTAAAATTGCTTTAGCCGGTGATTATTTAATCCCCAACCCCGCATTAACTCACGGATTTACAACTTTGGGTGATGCTGTTACTGCATTAAATACTTATGGAACAACCGCCCCAGTTAGATTTTTAATTAACGACAACTTAAATGAAAACGGTATTGTTGTTACTCGTAAAGATTTAACTGATACTACAGGTGTTACAATTAAACCTGCTCCAACAAAAACACCTACTATTACAATTACTAATTTCCCTACAACCGGAAATGCAAAAAATCAAGGTCTCACTTTCCAAAGTGCTTCTTATATGACTATTGATGGTTCCAATACTGATGGCGGAACAACACAAGATTTAACTATTATTGGTGATCAATTAACAGGTAGTTATGTTGTTGGTGTTATTGAAAATTCCGATTATTGCACTATTAAAAATGCAAATTTAACATTTAACAACCTTGCTGCTTCAGGTACAATCCTTGGTTGCGATGGTTATACAGTTGGCGGAGTTGATTTAGCACCTAACAAATTATTAGTTGATAATTGTAATATCGGCAGCGCAACAAAAACCACTCAGAATGGTGTTGCTTTGTGGGGTAATGCAGCAACTATGCCATGTGAAGGTACAGTACAAAATTGTAATATTTATGCTTCACGCCGCGGCATTACAACATACTTTATAAAAAACAATAAATATACTAATAACAATATTTCTATTGTTGGTGCACGTTTAGCTCAGGCTTTTTATAGCGGTATTTATATTACCGGTAGTGCATTAAACGATACAACAGTTATTACAAACAATAAAATATTAAAAGTTAATGTTAACGTAACAGGTTCGACCACAACTTTTGCAACAGGTATTGCGGTTTATGGTAACGAAGGTGTTATTAACGCTTATAACAACTTTATTACACCGAACACTGTTAACGAAAACGCAGTTCCTTCTGCTACTTTTGCAGTTTATGGTATTGCTTTTAACTCAGCAACTTGGATTGGTAAAATTAATATTTATCATAACTCAATTGAAATTGCACCTACCTTATCAACAGGTCGCCATGCAATAATTGGTACTCCAACAACTTCATCAGCTACTTTTAATATTTACAATAATATTTTCTCAAATAAACAAAGTTCAGCTGTTTCTTATGGTATTTATTGGTCAAATACACCATCAGGCACAAGTATTCTAAAATCAGACTATAACGACATTTATATGGTTGATACACTTGGTTATGTTGGAAGATATACAGCAACTAATTACAGACATTTACCAAATTGGGTTGCCGCAACTACTTTAGATTCAAGTTCGGTTAACAATGCCGTAACTTTTGTTTCAAGTACCGATTTACACTTAACCGGTGCTTCTAATGGTGATTTAGATTTAGCAGCTCTTCCAATAGGCTGGATTACTACCGATATAGATGGTGAAGCACGCGTAAACAGCAGAGTATATATGGGTGCCGATGAAGGTTCAGTTGTTATTCCTGTTGAATTAACTTCATTTGCTGCTGTTTCAACTACTGAAGGTGTTAGATTAAATTGGTCAACCGCTACCGAAACCAATAATAAAGGTTTTGAAATTCAAAGAAGTTCAGACAATACTACTTTTGAATCTCTTACGTTTGTAGACGGTAATGGTACAACAGCCGAACAACATAATTATTCTTTTGTTGACAACTCAATTGTTAACGGAAAAGCTTATTACAGATTAAAACAAGTTGATTTTGATGGTTCATACAATTATTCAAATACAATTGCAGTTGATTTAACTATGCCTGTTGTATTTAATTTGTCACAAAACTATCCTAATCCATTTAACCCATCTACAGTTATTAACTTCTCAGTTCCTACTGCATCAAAAGTTATGGTTAAAATATTTGATATTTTAGGCCGCGAAGTTTTAACATTAACAAATCAGGATTATGCAGCCGGAAGATATAATTTAGAATTTAACGCTTCTGATTTAGCTTCGGGTACTTACATTTATACTATTAACGCTAATGGTATTGATGGCAGCAAATATCAATCAGTTAAAAAGATGATGTTAATAAAATAATTATGAATTATGAATTATGAATTATGAATTATGAATTATGAATTATGAATTATGAATTGTAATTTGTAGATTATGAATTAAAACCGCAGCAATTTTTGTTGCGGTTTTTTTATTTTAAAGATAGCACTAAAATCTTTAACTCACCTTTTTACCAATTTTTCCTTAAATTTGAATTACCATTTTTGATTAATTTGTTTAACAATTGGAGATTTATGAAAAAATATTTACTGATTTTTTGTTTATTTGTTATTAACTGTATTTCAGCCTCAAATTATAAAGCGGTATTATTTGTGGGTTCAAACTTATCTTCTCAAGAAAAATTAACAGCTATGTGTTTAGCGGGCATTGTAAACAGAGATAGTGCACAAGTATTTTTATATAATTTGTACGAAACATGGAGTTATACTCAGACCGATGAAAAATGGTCGCAAATTTACAAACAAAACGGTAGTGTACAATTTGATACAATTACGTCTTTATCGGCATTAATAAATAAATTTAGACCTTTTATAAAAGGCGGTATTACTTATGCTCCAAACAGGATATTCAGCAACTTTAGCGGACAATCGTTTATGTGGCAGGGGGAATATGCGGCTCTTATAGGCGGACTTACAGACAGATTACCTGTAACAACATCACAGGCTGCGGCTTATAACCTTACAGTTGAAGATTCGGTTGTTGTTACAGATGATTTTGATAACGACTTACCTATTAAGGTTCCGGGTAAATTGGATTTATCATCGCATCCGTGGAATAATGCTGCTCTTTCGGAAGAAAATAAATATTTAAACATTTTAAATTGGGGGGTGTTAAATCTTCTTCCCAGATGTAATCCACAAAAGTTTTATATCCGCGAATTAACCGATTTTACCATTAAATATAAAATGTTTCAAGTTAATTTGGCCGGTACAAATTCTTTGGATTTAACTTCAATGCCCACTCCAAGGGCCGATGTTATAGAATTGGTATTAACTTATTTGCAGCAAAAAAATAATGGCAAGATATTTCATATATACGGTTGGATTCACCCCGAACCAATGACACAATGGTTTGCGTTTTTTGGAACTTCGTTTCACGAAACATTACTCGGAAATATGTCGTGGCATACGTCTTTTCCGGTTGCCGATAGGGTTTATCTTCCCCCGGCAATGGTTGATCCGGATACAATTAATTTAGAAAGCAAATATTATATTACATTTGTGGGAACCGAAGGAGATGCTTCAAATTGGGTAATTGGATTACAGTCCGGTGCGTGGTTATCACAATCCCGCGGAAGTGTGCCTGTAAACTGGGGTTGGAATTTGCATTTGTTGGAATTATGTCCTTTTATAGCCTCTTATTATTACAATACAGCCACAAAAAATGATGGATTTATAAGTGTAACATCACCATTGGGTTATGCTTTCCCCGATTTATGGGGTTCGGCCGTTTTGCCCGATGCCATAAGTGAAACCCGAAGGTTAATGGATAAATTTAACATAAACGAAATTTATGCTTATAAACATTACGCAGGAGCGGGCACAATGGTTTATAGAGGCAAAACAATAAATAATAGTTTTAATTTTCAAAACTTGGCAAACTTCCAAAACAATATAAACGCACGATTAACTATGTTGTTTGATCCTCAGCTTATTTCGCAGCGTCCCGTAATCCGTTATAACGCTTTAATGTTTAACCATACTAACGATGGTAGTTTTTACGGTGACGCAAGCAATTTGGATAATATGGCAAATAGAATTATTACTAGCATTAAAACATTGCCAAATCCCGGATTTTTACTTGCCGGTTATCAAAGACTAAGGCAGGATGATTTTGCCAACAGAACCGATCCAAGTGATTCCGATATTTCAATTCCTCGTTTATTGCAGGTTGTTAACAAAATAAAAGCAGATCCCGTAATTGGCAGCAAAGTGGAAGTAGTTACTGTTGAAAAGATGTCGATACTTATGCGCAAATTTATGGGTTTAAGCGGTGCGGAAGAAGAAAGTATTATTCCTGTACAATTGTCGTTAAAGCAAAACTATCCTAATCCATTTAATCCTGCTACTACAATTGAGTATGCAATTCCTAATGACAGTTATGTAACGTTAACTGTTTATAATTTGTTAGGTCAAAAAGTAACTGAACTGGTTAACAATAATCAAAAAGAAGGATATTATACGGTTAACTTTAACGCTTCAAATTTAGCAAGCGGTATTTATTTTTATACACTTAATACCCAAAATTATAACGGCACAAAAAAGCTGTTATCAAACAAAATGGTGCTGTTAAAATAAGTTTTAGTGTTAAAGGTTAAAGTTTAAGTGAAAAGATAAAAGCTTTTTTTTGAATTCTTAATTAAAGAGATTAGTTTTATTTTACGATCATTTGGGAATTATTTGTGAGTTAAACGAACTTCGGAGAAATTAGCTGTTTGTAACCATTCGTTTAATATAAAATTAATGGCTCAAATAGATTTTTACTTAAAAAATAGATATATTTAATATTAAATAAAATTGATGTTATTGGTTAATAAATGATAAATGATAAAATAATTTTGGAATTAGGCGACTCAAAGGATGTTTTAAAAAAATATCCCGATAATTTTGTTGACCTTATTGTTACTTCACCGCCGTATGCAGATAGAAGGAAAAACACCTACGGTGGTGTTTCGCCGGATAAATATGTTGAATGGTTTTTGCCAATAAGCGAACAATTGTTAAGAGTTTTAAAACCTACCGGGACATTTATACTTAATATTAAAGAAAAAGCCGAAAATGGTGAAAGACACACTTATGTTATTGAATTGATTTTGGCTTTAAGAAAACAAGGGTGGTTTTGGACAGAAGAATTTATTTGGCATAAAAAAAACAGTTATCCCGGTAAATGGCCCAATAGATTTAGAGACTCTTGGGAACGTCTATTGCAGTTTAATAAATCAAAACAATTTAACATGTATCAGGAATCAGTTATGGTACCGGTTGGCGACTGGGCTAAAGATCGTCTTAAAAATTTAAGTAAAACTGATAAAACACGCGACAATTCCAAAAGCGGAAGCGGTTTTGGAAAAAATATTTCCAATTGGATAAATCGCGGATTAGTGTACCCTAACAACGTTTTATATTTACCAACCGAATGCGGAAACAAAAATCATAGTGCTGCTTTCCCGGAGGCATTACCGGAATGGTTTATTAAATTATTTACAAAAGAAAACGATTTAGTTTTGGATCCATTTATGGGCAGCGGTACAACAATAATGGTAGCCGCAAAAATGCAGAGGAATGCATTTGGTATTGACTTATTGCCTGAATATTATGAAAGTGTTTCTAAACAAGTCGAAGAATTTAAAGAAAGTCCACAATTTTTGTTTACAAACGGGAATTTATATGACAGTCTTAAAGTTGGATGATGTTGTTGGTTATGTTGAAGAAAATATCAAAGTATTTCACGAAAGCAGATTATTAAGTTTACAAAATTTAACACTCAAAAAAATATTACAAAGAAAAAATCCTTATTTATTTCGAGCAAAAAACATTTTATCCGCACATGATTTGGTCAAGGTTTTATTAGATGCCCATTTATCATCCCAAGAAGAAACTATTTTTGGTAATTGGCTGGAGGGATTGGCTATATTTATTAATAATAAAGTTTACGGCGGCTGGAAATCGGGCATTACCGGAATCGATTTAGAATTTAATGATGACAATAAAAGATATATCGTTACTATAAAATCAGGGCCTAATTGGGGTAACAGCAGCCAGATAAAAAAGATGATTACTGACTTTGATAAAGCACGCAGGACAATCAAAACAAGTGATTCCAAAATTGAAGTTATAGCCGTTAATGGTTGTTGTTATGGAAAAGATTCTTCTCCTTACAAAACAGATAATTATTACAAATTTTGCGGTCAGGCTTTTTGGAAATTTATTGCAGGACAAGACAATTTGTATATTGATATTATTGAACCGCTCGGATTCAAAGCAAAGGAACGCGAAGAAGATTTTTGCAAATCTTATGAAGCAATTATCACTCTTTTTACTGTTGAGTTTAATAATTTGTTTTGTGATAAGGGAAATATTAATTGGACAAAGTTAATTCAATTTAATTCTGGGATTAAGTAATCTAATCATTATCGCAATTACCGCAAACTGGTTCATCATTAAAGCCGAAATATTCATTAATAAATACCCGCCTGCATTCATCTGTTTTAAAATAATTAACTACCGAAAGTAATTTTTTATTATCGGAAAGAAGTTTATCTTTTAAATATTTTTCATCATTTAATTCGTGCGGTAATTCCTCAACCAATTTTAAATTTTTATTTTCTATTTCCCCTTCTGTAATACTATACCTGTCAAGCATGGATAATACGGTTTCAACTCTAAAATCATTTCTGTCTTTAAAGCTCATCTGCTCGCGCAAGTAATCAACACCCATAGCATTTACCGATTCGATATCATTCTTTAATATATCGTAAATGCGCGAATAATAGTCGGCATTGGGATTTGCCCATTTTATAAATTCCATTTGGGTGTATAAATCCTGCTGATTATATAACAACATACAAAGTGAGTTTTCTCCGTCTCTTCCCGCTCTGCCAATTTCCTGATAATACGATTCTATAGATGAAGGCACTTCCGCATGAATTACAAATCTGATATCGGGCTTATCTATCCCCATGCCGAACGCATTTGTTGCTAAAATTAAATCGTTATTACCTGCTAAAAAATCACGTTGTGTACGTTTACGTTCCCTAGGATCCAACTTGCCGTGATATACTTTATGTTTATAACCTTTATCGCCTATTATTTGGGAATAATATTCCAATTTTTTAATAAGTGAAAAATATATTATTCCCGCCCCTTTGTAATTATCAAGCACGTTATAAATAGCTTTTAATGTTTCTTTTTCATCATAAACATCTGTTGTTTCCAAACGCAAATTTGGTCTGTTAATTCCGCTGTGAAATACTTTTATTTCGTCTTTTTTTAGTCCAAGCCGTTTAATTATATCGGTCTGCACATCTTTAGTGGCGGTTGCGGTAAGCGCAATTGTTAATGGATTTCCTAAATATTCTCTAAACTCGGCAATACGCGAATAATCGGGCCTGAAATCGTGCCCCCATTCGCTTATACAGTGTGCTTCGTCAACAGCAAGAAGTGATATTTTAACTTTTTTAATTGCTTCAACAAATTCAGGTTTTCTAAATCTTTCGGGTGTTACATACAACAACTTCGTTTTTCCGGTTACAAACTTATTTAATCTTTCATTTCTTTGTACCGGAGTTACAGTAGAGTTTATAAATTCCGCCGCAATTCCTTTTTTCTTTAATGCGTCAACCTGATCCTGCATTAATGCAATTAAAGGACTAATTACAATTGTACCTCCGTCAAATATTAAAGCGGGCAGTTGGTAACAAATCGATTTTCCCCCGCCCGTAGGCATTATAACCAAACAATGTTTATTGTCATTAACTAATCGATTAATAATTGTTTCCTGGTACCCCGTAAACGATTTATGACCAAAATATTTGGTTAACTGCTCTAAAAAATTTGTCATTTTGCACTAATGTTTAATAATTTAATTTTAATAAGTAACAAAATTAAATTTTAGAAGCAAGGACTTAAGGAAAATATGGAGTTTATCGAATTAAGATAGTCTAATAAAGAGTAAAATTGTGCGGTAAATTTTAATTTTTATTAACATCGGCAAAGTAACAATACTCAACAGTAACCTTTGCTGCATAAAAACCTAATGAATTTTCATAATTGTTATAAGGTAATGTAACGTTTGCTGATGTAGTTATCCACATGTTGTCTGTATACTTATTGGAGTTAGCCAAAATACAATTACCAAACTTATCATACGCAAAATCACTTTGTACAGCATTTACCCAACTATTGTTCTGCCAAAACTCGTTAAGATTTGTTAAAATATTTCCTTCAGTATCGTACAAAAAAAATCTTCTATGCGAATTCACCCAATCAGAACCCGACCATTTTTCCGCTAAATAATTTAACAAATTCCCTTGTTTATCGTAACTATAAGTGTACCGTAAATAATTTATTGAAACGCCTTTTGCTAATTTCTGCGATAACGAAACTAAAATATTCCCTTGAGTATCACAAACATATTTGGTACTGAGACCATCACTTAAAATACCATCTCTCCAGCTTTCACCCAGGAAAGCAGAGATAATTCCCTGAGTGTCGTATGTATAAGTCCTGCTTTGGATATTCATCCATACACCATTTCGCCACCACTCAAGCAGGTTTATCAACATATTGCCTTGCAAGTTATATTTGCATGTAAACCGGGCATCATTTATCCAAACACCATCTCCCCAATTTTCGCGCTCTTCGGTTAACAATTGCCCTTTAGTATTATATGTACAAGTTTTACGCTTGTTATTTGACCAAACTCCGTTTACCCAATTTTCATTCAATTCACTTAATACATTACCTTTATTATCATAAGTATAAGTAATATTATATTTATCGGTCAAAATGTTATTTTCAAACTTTTCATTTAAATGTGTTAATACGTTGCCGTTAATATCATTCAAGTATGTTGAACGGCTGGAAATTAACCAAACACCGTTTTTCCAAAACTCTTTTATTTGGCTTATCATTTTATTGTTATCATACGCGTTAGTATTGCGGGAATGGTTCAACCAAGCCCCTTTTTCCCATCTCTCTTCCAAATAAACCAACAAGTTTTCATTAGTATCATACGAATAAGAATAACGGGAAATATTTTCCCAATTATCGTTTTTCCATCCCTCTCTTAAAATTGTTAATATAACCCCGTTGGAATTGTAAGTGTAAGTATATTGTTCATCATACTTATATGTTAGACCTTTTATTACAACACTTTTTGGCTGGAATAATGATGAATTATTTCTTTTCTCCTGATTAGGGAAAAAACCTTTGCTGTGTATTAAATGGCTTTTATCATTAGGAGCAGACAAATCAGGAAATCCTTCATAAGATTTGTTGTTTTTAATTGCTGCCAAATCGGATTTTTTTACATAATTTGGTGTAATATTTTGAGCTTTACCGGAGCCATATATACATATCATAAATAAAAAAATAAAAACTATTTTTCCCATTACTTTTGTCACTAAAATGTTTAGCACTTTATTATTTAATAAAAATTCATTTTACATTAATATAATTTATTCATCAAATTTAAATTTTAATATAAACAATATTATTTCAAAAATTAATACACCAGTATAAATTGAATACATAAAAAACTTTTTCACCTTTATTATTCTTCTTTTAACAAACTAAAACCTAAAATGCAAATGTTTTTAATTTTGTAAAACATATAAATTATTTGTCCTTATTTCAACAGTAAAAGTTTTTTGGTTTCGGTAAACTCACCGCATTTTAATTGGTAAAAATAGGTTCCGGACGATAATTTTTCGGCATTAAATGTTACTTCATGTTGTCCGCTATTTTGCTGTTCTTTAACCAAAGTTGTTACTTCTTTTCCTAAAATGTCAAATACTTTTATGGAAACCATATTTGAGTTTGGAATAGAATATTTTATTGTTGTAGCGGGATTAAACGGATTTGGATAATTTTGAAACAACATGTAGTATTTTGGGATAACTATACTATTTGTCGAGTCATTAAATGGCTTATATTTAATTGTAATATTTTCCCCGTATGTTGTTAGACTATCTTTGAAATTGTTATAAAATAAGGTCATGAACCTTCCTGAAGGAACCCACGCATCATCATTCCATTCGTAATTATTTGCTTTTATGCAGTTTCCATAATTATCATAATTATATGTCGCATTGCTGCGATATTTCCAATATCCACTACCACTAGTCTCATCCTTCCAAATAGAAGAATAAGTTGATGTTAAATTACCATACTGATCATATGCGTAAGTAGTAAAAAATTTCTTTTGTAAGATTCTTTCATCCAGATTATTCTCCTCAAGTAATCCAAGCAATAAATTTTTATCGTTATTATACGTATATGAATAACGATATATTGGATTCCACTCATTCGATTTGCTTTCGCCTAACTCAATCAATTTATTATTTTTATCGTCATATAAATAACTTAGTCTATACTTATCATTCCACTTATTATCATACCAATCCGCGCTTAGCTCATTCAAAATACTCCCCATCGAATTATATGAGTATGTAACACGACTATTACTTTCCCAAACACCATTTTGTAAAGTTTGATATGATTTTGTCAATATTCTGTTATTTTGATCGTAAGTATAAGAAACGTGTAAATATCCTTGTAATATTCCACCGGAATAAGATTCGGTGTGTTCAGTAACAATATTTCCGATAAAATCATATGTGTAAACTAACGATTCGTAATTTTTAATAGCTCCGTTTTCCCAATTTTCCGAGATACAGGATAGAAAATCGCCGGATAAATTATAAGTATATTTGAGAAATTTTGATTTTTCCCAATTATTATTTAACCAACACTCACTAGATTTGGCAAGCATATTTCCTTTTTCATCAAACGTATAAACCAAACGATTATTATTTAACCAATTCCCTTCTGCAACTATTTCCATTAATTTTACCAACATATTTCCACTGGAATCACAAGTATAATTATATCTTATATTATTTCGCCATTGGTTATCTACCCGATACTCAAATAATTCACTCAATAAATTCCCAACCGAATTATAAGTATAACAATGTTGTTGTGGTGTGTCAAGATAACCAAACATTACGGTATCAGGCTTAAAAGTTGTTTTACAATTAGAAGTTTTTTTTAGTAAATTTTTCGGATATCCGGGAATCATAGAGGATTTAATTGAGTCATATTGTCCTAACAAAATCGATTTTTCGTTAAAAATTATATTTGGTTTTTTATTATTCTCTTCACTTTGGGCAAACACTTTTGCATTAATAAAACAGATAAATATCCCAAAGCACAAAAAAACAATTATAATTTTATTCATTAACACCCTCATATATTTTATTATCACAGTCAACATTTACACTTAATCGAGGAATAAATTAGCAAAATCCATTATTATTGTCAAGTCAAATAATACGTGCAAAATAGACGGTGTAATAGCAAAACTGACGGATAACACGAAATTATTTTTAAAAATAATAATAATATTTTTACACTGAAAATAACTTGCCTATTTGAACAGATAACTATTTCAACAGTAAAAGTTTTTTGGTTTCGGTAAACTCACCGCATTTTAATTGGTAAAAATAGGTTCCGGACGATAATTTTTCGGCATTAAATGTTACTTCATGTAGTCCGCTATTTTGCTGTTCATTAACCAAAGTTGTTACTTCTTTTCCTAAAATGTCAAATACTTTTATGGAAACCATATTTGAGTTTGGAATAGAATATTTTATTGTTGTAGCGGGATTAAACGGATTTGGATAATTTTGGTAAAGAGTAAACGAATTTGGGGTGTTCAATCCGTCACTTACGTCAGTTATATTTATATATTCAACAGATAAATTACGAACATCTAGGTTAAAATGATCACTTTTGTTATTATAGTAAACATCTATTGGAAACACATCAACAACCCAAGCGCCCAAATTAGATTCAGCTTCAGCAAAATTACAATTCCCAAATTCATCATTATTATAAGTTATGCGCCATTGGCCTTCCCATACATCGCCGAAGAGAACTTCATATAAATATCCAAGTCTGTAACCAGAGAGACTATAGGTGTAAGTTTCACGACAATCAGAAACCCAATTGCCCAAATAAGAATACTCTTGCAATGTCATAACCAAATCGGATTGTGTATTATATGTATATGTTTTACGAAACTCAAAATTCCAGTTTCCGAACGACCATTCATAAACAGATGCTATTACTTGATTATTAGCAGCATTATAGCTATAGTCCTCGCGATGCTCCGGAGCCATGCTGCCGGTCTCGTCAGTTTCCAAAAAATAACTTAACATGTTTCCTGCGGAATCATAAGTAAATGTTTTACTACTTGACAAGTTCCAAACAGAATTCCGATAATATTCTAGAGACTCATTTAATAGATTATTTCTTAAATCATATGTAAATAGTCTATGGTAGTCAGTAATCCAATCTCCAGCAACTAAGGCATCATGTGTTTCATTAGTTAAATTTCCATACGAATCATAACAAAACGAAATGCGGGATTTAGTAGTCCATAAACTGTCTTCATAGTACTCATTCAGTTGAGATATTAATCGATCTGTAGGGTCATACGAAAAATAAGCTCGGCTTTTACAATTGATATGATTTAGTTGCTGAGGATCGGGTACAGTAAAATCTTCCCACAATTCAAACGTTTTATTCCCCGCTTCATTATACGAATAACTATATTTCCAGTTGTAGTTCTCTGCAAATATGAATGACGGTCTAAAAATATTTAGTTTTTTCCCATTCACAATATTTTGTTTCTTAATTTTTTCAAAGTGTTGTACTATTGGAGATACTGATTTAATAAATGCATCATTAAAAATTTTGCTATTATTAGAAAATGTTGTTTTGGGGGTGGTGCGGTTATTGCTCTTTATGCCCTGTCCATAAACAATACTTACAGCTAACATATAAACAAAAAATATCTTTTTCAAAATTTACTTCTCCTAAACAAATCAAACAATTTTATAAATAACTATATTGTTGGTGTACCAAATAGCTAACTATTGAAACCAATATTAGTGGTCAATATAAAAAATATTTTAGACTTAATTTGTGATCTTGGACACGTTTGTTACGTGTCTGTGAAACACAACACAAAATTTCAGGTATTTGAATTGATAAAACCGATTAATAAATAAGCTTAAAAATCTTAGCAACAAGCGAAAAATTCATTTCAGCACTTTTGCATAAATTTATTTAATTAATAAAAACTTTTTTGTTTCCGTAAATTCGCCGCATTTTAATTGGTAAAAATATGTACCTGACGATAAATTTTCCGCATTAAATGTAACTTCGTGAATTCCGCTGTTTTGCTGTTCATTAACCAAAGTTGTTACTTCTTTTCCTAAAATATCAAATACCTTTATGGAAACCATATTTGAGTTTGGAATAGAATATTTTATTGTTGTAGCGGGATTAAACGGATTGGGATAATTTTGGTAAAGAGTAAACGAATTTGGCGTATTTGTTTTATCATCAACACCCGTAATAGTAATATATTGCATCTCAACAATCTGTGCCCAATAAGTTTCACCCTCGGTATTATTATTGTATGTAACAGTTAGATTGTTTGATGAAGGAGTCCATGTTTGATTTACCCATTTAAAACCTCTTGATAAAATGCAATTTTCATTTAAATCATAATCATTTAATACCAAAGTTGAATTAATTATATTCCCATTTGAATATTTTTGAATTAATTTTTCTAAAATATTATCTATGGAATTAAGCGTATATGTTGTAATAGTTTTATTTACCCAATTGGTATCGTTCCATATTTTATAAATTTCCTGTATTAAACCGCCATTTGAATTATAAGCATATTCTTTTGTTGTTTGATTAACCCAATTTGTATCTTCCCCCCTTAACTCCGTATTAGTTATCATTTCATTTTGCAAATTATAAGTATATATGGTTTTGGAATTTTTGTTCCACATACCCATATTCCATAACATCTCAAATTTTTCAATTAAATTGCTTTGAGTATCATATACATAAAAACATTCAAAATTGTTCGACCATGTACCGTAAAGACATCCTTTTGTTATTAGTTTAGTTACTCTGTTTAGGCTGTCATATTCATAAGTATAACTATCACCAAATTCACCGTAAGCCATCACTAAAGTCTGTAATCGTCCATAAGTATCATAAGTATAAATATACGTTGCTACCGGATACCAAACACTATCAACAAATCTCTCTTCCAACATTTGGCTCAACTTGTTAGCTGTATTGTATGAGTAATTCCGCCTATAATCAAAAAACCATTCCCCCTTTTTAAGTATCTCGGCAGTTATTTTTGTTAAGCTATCATTATCATTGTAATTATAGCTCCAGCGGCTGCTTTGTATTGAAGACGAATCTTCAAAATTTTCGTATAACGATGTAATTAAATTTCCATGTGAATCGTACGAGTTTATATAATGCCGTGTATTATTGTTTATTTTTATATAAGTGGGTTTATAAAATGTGACTGATTTTGAATTGTTTTTTAATGAGCCGGAACGATGGGCTTTTATTCCAAACTCGTTTTTAGTATCAGTCTGCCCACTTACAATTACCGACAAAGACATTAAACATATAAAAATAACCGTAAATCGTTTCATATTACCCTCATTTGTTTGGATATTAACATTCTAAAATTAAGAACCAATTCAAGAAAATAAATTAATTAAATCCTGATGTATTGTCAAGTTCCGGGAGAATTATATAGCAAAAAAAGACTTAAAAAAAAGACTTTTAACAATTCTATTTGTTTTCAAAAAAACGGTATTTTTTTAGCTTATATCCTCTGTTTTTAAACAAAAAATAAAACAATAAATATTTAATTAAGTTATTAATACGCTATAATTTACACAATAACTTTTTTATTTGTATTTTGGTATAACATTTATTTTTTTTGTGTGATTTTTTACTAAAAATAAAGCCTTTGGGACGATTTAATAAATTGAAAATGATGTAAATTTTTGGTATATTAGCTATTTAATTTGGAGTATAAAATGGAATTTAAAGTTAACAGCACCGAGCTGAATAAAGTATTATCAAAGTTATATTCTGTAATAAACACAAAAACACCTGTTGAGTTATATTTAAACTTTTTAGTTGAAATTGCCAATGGAACAATGACTATTTACGCTTCCGATGTAGAGATGGTTTTATGTGCAAAATTTGAAATTATTAACACCGAAGATACTAGTGCAAGTTTTTTAATTAGTGCTAACTTGTTTTACGATATAGTTAGAAGCTTAAAAGACACTCAAATTACATTTAATATTACCGAAGGGAAAAAAGCCACTCTTACAACACCTAGCGGAACTTACAACCTAAATATTTTAGATAGAGACAACTATCCTTTAAATATTCCAAACACAGCCGAAACAGATATTAAAGTTACAATGAACGGCAAAAGAATTAAAGAAATATTTGACAACAGTTTATATGTTATTGGCGAAAGCACAAAACAATCCATGATGGGTTTGGCTATTGATTTTAAGGATGACGGATTACGTATTGTTTCTACCGACGGTTACAGATTGGTAAAACATACATTAACCGACTTAAAGCTTGATAATCCAATGTGTTGTGTTGTTCCTAAAAAAAGTATTTTAATTGCTACAAAAATTTTAGAAGACAAAGACTTTGATATAGTTATTGATAAAACATATATTACTTTTAATGCAGGTCAGTTTACACTTTATTCGCGGTTAATTTCCGACAAATTCCCTAATTACGATTCCGTATTACCTGTTGATAACGAATTAAAGATGAAAATAAGCAAAACACTGCTTCACGACGCGGTAAAAAGGATGCTTATTTTTGCAAACTATTCCGATAACAAAAAAGTATTATTTACTTTTGATATTGATAATGTAGAAGTAAGTGCAGTTGATGTAAACAACAGCTTTTCGGCTAAAGAGAATATCCCCTGCAAATATAACGGTCTGAGTTTAGAAATTGGTTTTAATTGCGTTCACTTAAATGATATGTTAACTCATATTAGCAGTGATGAAGAACTTATATTTAAAATTAAAGAAGCCACAAAACCAATTTTAGTTAGCTTAAGCGAAAACAAACCAAATGAAGATTTGTTAGTGCTTATTATGCCTATGCGTTTGAATAAGAAAAATGACAATTATTGATATTGAGTTAACCAATTTTAGGCTGCATAAAAGTACTTGTTTAAGTTTTTCTGAAAATTTGAATTTTATTGTTGGAGGTAATGGACAAGGTAAAACTTCCATTTTGGAAGCTGTTTATTATCTTGGAACTACAAAAAACTTGTTACAATCTTTAGATAGCGAAGTTGTAAGTTTTGGAGAAGGTTTTTTTAAGGTTTCCGGTAATATTAATAGTTTTATTAATAATAATGCTGTTTCATATTACGATTTGCAAACAAATAAAAAAAACTACTTCCTTGACGGAAAACAAATCAGTAAATCTGCTTCTGTAATAGGCAAATTTCCTTTAGTTACAATAACACCATCGGATCATTTAATTACACAGGGAGCCCCTTCGGACAGGAGAAAATTTGTTGATTCCGTTATTTCTCAAACCAGCGAAACGTACTTAAATATTTTACTGGACTACAACAAAACTTTACGGCAGCGTTCTTCTTTGCTGCAGCAGATTAGTGAAAGACAAGATAAAGAATTAATAAATCAACTGGATGTATGGAGCGAAAATTTAGTTTTATATGGTTCCGAAATTATTAAACACCGGTTTTTATTTATCCAAAAGTTTAAGGATTACATTTCGGAAGCTTATAATAACTTGCTTGAAGGAAACGAAAATCCCGAAATAAAATATCTTTCGTACGGCAGTTTTGATATAAATAAAATTAAAGAAGAGTTCAGCCAATTACTTAATAAAAGGCGCAACGATGAATTAAGACGCTGCACTAATTTGGTTGGACCACATAGAGATGATTTTTTGTTTTCAATTAACAATTTAGAGTTAAAAAAATTCGGGTCGCAAGGCCAGCACAAAACTTTTCAAATTGCGCTAAAATTTGGACAGTTTTTTTACATTAAAGACAAACAAAACACATCTCCGGTTTTTTTGATGGATGACATTTTTGGAGAATTAGACACTTTTAGAGCATTTAAAATAAGCAAATATTTAAAAAATATAGGACAGGCATTTATTACTTTAACAGACCTTTCAAATATTGAAAAACTTAATATTGAAAGTACTGCTAAAATGATTAACATTAAAAGCGGAAAAGTAATTGCGATCTAACAGCATTAAAAGTATGGCCGACATTATTTTAAATGGCGAAGGTTTTGAAAAAATAAGAGAAATATCTCTTAAATATAAAGTTGTTGAAGAGTTTTTAGAGTTATTTCCCGAATTTAAGGATTTTGTTGAACCGGTAAAACTTAACAGAAAAATTTTAAGTTTACGTGTGGAAAACTCGGTAATGCGAAGCGAATTAAATTTAAGGCAGGATGCTTTAAAAGAAAAAATAAACAAACATTATAACAAAGAATTAGTAAGTACAATAAAATTTGTTCAGTAATAAATAGGAGAAATAAGGTGGTTGCCAATAGTTCCAATAACTATACCGCAAAAAATATTAACGTATTGAAGGGGCTTGAAGCTGTTAGAATGAGGCCAGCTATGTATATTGGGGATGTGAGTTCAAGAGGTTTACATCACCTTGTTAATGAAGTAGTAGACAACAGTATAGATGAATGTTTAGGCGGTTATAACGATTATATCTTTGTTCAGATCAATAAAGATAACAGTGTTACGGTAATAGATAGAGGAAGAGGAATTCCGGTGGATATGCATCCGGAAGAGAAACGTTCGGCATTAGAAGTTGTAATGACAGTATTACATGCAGGCGGCAAGTTTGATAAAGATAGTTATAAAGTATCAGGCGGTTTGCATGGTGTTGGTGTTTCTGTTGTAAATGCTCTTTCGGAATGGCTGCACGTTGAAGTTAGACGAGACGGGAAAATTTACGAACAGGAATACGAAAGAGGTGCTCCTAAATATGCCGTTAGAGAAATAGGTAAATGCAAAGCAAATGAAACAGGTACAAAAGTAACTTTTTTACCTGATCATGAGATTTTTAAAGTTGTTAAGTTTAAATTCGAAACTCTTGCCGAAAGAATGATGGAACTTGCTTATTTAAATAAAGCAATTTCAATTACAATACGAGACGAAAACGAAAATGAAGAAGCCACTTATCATTATAAAGGCGGATTGGTTGAATTTGTTAAATATTTAGATGAAAACAGAGAACCACTTCACAAACCCGTATATATTGAAGGGGAAAAAGATAATACTCCGGTAGAAATTGCCTTTGAATACAATTCCGAATATTCCGAAAATATTTTCAGTTATGTTAACAATATTAACACACACGAAGGCGGTACCCACTTAGTAGGATTTAAAACTGCTCTTACCCGTACTTTAAATACTTACGCCTCTAAAAACAATCTTGTTAAGGAAAACGCTAAAATTTCTTTAACCGGTGATGATTTTAGAGAGGGTTTAACAGCAGTAATTTCAGTTAAAGTGGCCGAACCTCAATTTGAAGGACAAACTAAAACAAAACTTGGCAACAGCGAAGTTAAATCGATAGTTGAAACTTTGGTTGGCGAAAAATTAGCCGAATTTTTGGAAGAAAATCCCGCTATTGGCAAAAAAATAATTGAAAAATGCTTAAAATCTGCCGAAGCACGCGAAGCTGCTAAAAAAGCGCGCGAATTTGTTAGAAGAAAAAACGCTTTAGATACCATGCGTTTACCGGGTAAATTGGCCGATTGTTCAATTAACGATCCCGAACACTGCGAAATGTACATAGTGGAAGGTAATTCCGCTGGTGGTAGTGCAAAAATGGGACGTGATAGAAGATTCCAGGCAATTTTACCTTTACGCGGTAAAATATTAAACGTTGAAAAATCTAAATTGAATAAAATTTTAGAAAATAACGAAATTAAATCGATGATTGCCGCTCTTGGTGCCGGAATTGGTGTTGAGTTTAACGCGGAAAAAACCAGATATGGTAAAGTTATTATTATGACCGATGCCGATGTTGACGGCAGCCATATTTGTACTTTGCTTTTAACCTTTTTTTACAGATATATGAACGATCTGATTACAACGGGAAGAGTTTATATTGCTCAACCTCCTTTATACAAAATTAAAAAAGGAAAAGAAGAATTTTACGCTTACGATGAAGACGAACGGAATAAAGTACTAAAAAGATTTAAAGGTCCGGGAGATGACGCAACCGAACTTGATGAAACCGGAACCCCAAAAGGTGTTACTATATCAAGATATAAAGGTTTGGGCGAAATGAACCCCGAGCAATTATGGGAAACAACCATGAATCCTGAAACAAGGACAATACTGCAGGTTAATTTGGAAAGTGCTGCACGTGCAGATAAAATTTTTGAGACTTTGATGGGAGATGCAGTTGAGCCCAGAAGAGAATTTATTGAAAAACATGCAAAATATGCAAATTTAGATGTCTAATTTTAAAATATAAACGAGTTAATTTTATATGTCCACACTTTTTGAAAAAATCGTCCCTGTATCAATAGAAGATGAGATGAAATCATCGTATATCGATTATGCGATGAGCGTTATTGTTGCCCGTGCTTTACCCGATGTACGTGATGGATTAAAACCTGTTCATAGAAGAATTCTTTTTGGAATGAACGATTTGGGAATGGCACATAACAAACCATATAAAAAATCCGCCCGTATTGTGGGTGAAGTACTTGGTAAATACCATCCGCATGGTGATACTGCTGTATACGATTCTATGGTGCGTATGGAACAAGACTTTTCGCTCCGTTACCCTTTAATAGACGGACAAGGAAACTTTGGTTCGGTTGACGGTGACGGTGCTGCGGCAATGCGTTATACAGAAGCCAGACTTGCAAGAATTTCGGAAGAAATGCTGCGCGACCTTGAAAAAAACACAGTTGATTTTGTACCTAACTTTGATAACAGTTTACAGGAACCAAGCGTTTTACCTTCATACTTGCCAAACCTGCTTATAAATGGTTCAAGCGGTATTGCTGTTGGTATGGCTACAAACATTCCACCGCACAATATAACAGAGATAATAAACGGATTGGTTGCGCTTATTGACGAACCCGATATTACTTCCGAAGGATTGATGAAATATGTTAAAGCCCCCGATTTTCCTACAGCCGGTATTATTTTTGGTTATGAAGGTGTTAAGGATGCTTACACAACCGGAAGAGGTAAAATTATTGTTCGTGCAAGGGCTAATGTTGAAACATTAAAAAATGACAGGGAAAATATTATTGTTACCGAACTCCCCTATCAGGTTAATAAATCTAATTTAATTGAAAAAATAGCCGATTTGGTCCACGAAGGAAAAGTAACGGATATTTCCAATATCCGTGATGAATCCGACCGTGACGGTATGCGTATTGTAATTGAAACCAAAAGAGATGCACAACCGGAAGTAATATTAAACCAGCTATTTAAACATACTCAAATGCAGGTTACTTTTGGTGTTAACAATTTGGCGTTAGTAAACGGACAGCCAAAAGTATTAACTCTTAAAGAAATGATGCATTATTTTTTATTACACCGTATGGACGTGTTAATAAGAAGAACCAAATACGAATTGGATGCTGCCGAAAGACGCGCTCATATTTTGGAAGGTTACATTATTGCTTTGGATAACATTGATGAAGTTATTGCTACAATCAAAAAGTCTAAAGATGTTGAAACCGCCAAAACCAATTTAATGCGCAAATTTAAACTTTCCGAAATTCAATCTAAAGCAATTCTTGATATGCGCTTGCAGCGTTTAACAGGACTAGAAAGACAGAAAATTGAAGATGAATATAGAGAAGTTATTCAATTAATTGAAAAATTGCGTGGTTTATTGGAAAGTGAAGCTAAAAGAAACCTTCTTATTAAAGAAGAATTAGTTGCTATACGGGATCGATACGGCGATAAAAGACGTACTGAAATAATTTTTGATTTTAAAGAATTTTCACTTGAAGATATTATTGCTAATGAAGATGTAGTTGTAACTATTTCGCACAAGGGATTTATTAAAAGATTCCCTGTAAGCGGTTACAGACGACAAAACAGAGGTGGTAAAGGTGTTACCGGAGCCGGAACAAAAGATGAAGATTTTATTGAACATATGTTTATTGCTTCAACTCATCATTATATTTTATTCTTTACCGATAGAGGAAAAGTATATTCATTAAAAGTTCACGAAGTTCCGGATAGCGGACGCGCAACAAGAGGAAGAGCAATTCAAAACCTTCTTGAAAAAGATAAAGATGAAAAAATTACAGCATTTTTATCAATTAAAGAATTTGCTAACGACAAGTATACAATAATGGTAACCGAACAAGGAACCATTAAAAAGACTGTTCTTTCAGCTTATTCAAATATCCGCAAAATGGGTATAATTGCTATAAATATTGTTGAAGGCGACAGACTTATTGAAGTTGGACTTTCCGAAGGAAATAACGATATTGTTATTGGAACCAGCGACGGTATGGCAATACGTTTTAACGAAAAAGATGTACGCGATATGGGTAGAACCGCTACAGGTGTTAAAGGTATTACACTTGGAAAAGGTGATAAAGTTATAGGCTCTATTGTTGTAAAACGCGAATCCACTTTATTGGTAGTAACCGATAAAGGTTTTGGAAAACGGAGCGAATTGAGCGACTATAGAATTACTCATAGAGGCGGAAAAGGTGTTATTACAATTAAAACCGGAGATAAAACCGGGAATCTAATTGCAATGAAAGAAGTTAACGAAAATGATGAATTTGTTATTATGACTGTTCAAGGCATGGTAATACGTCAAGGTGTTAGTGAGATGCGTGTAATGGGTCGTAATACACTTGGTGTTAGAGTTATTCGCTTAAACGAAAATGATTCTATTGCCGATATAGCTAAAATAATTCCTGACGATGATGCCGGTGGAGTTGAGACCAACGGATCGGACGAGGAATAAAATAAAAATTAAATTTTGGAAATTAAATGAAAACAAACAATAGCAATTTTGACACAAAATGTGTTCACGCAGGAATTGGAGAATACGAATTTAGACCGGTAGTTCCTCCAATTTATCAAACATCTACATTTAAATTTGATAGTGCCGATCAGGGTGCTGCAATATTTAAAGGAGAAGAAGAAGGATACATTTACACAAGGATGAAAAATCCAACCGTTGAAGCAATGGAAAATGCGGTTGCCGATTTGGAAAGCGGTTATAAAGCATTAGGCTGCGGAAGCGGTATGGCAGCAATCAGTACAGTTTTTACTACTTTATTAAGTGCCGGCGATCATGTTGTATGTTCTAAGGCATTGTACGGACCAACAACAACTTTATTAGCTACTATTTTTTCCAAATTTAAAGTAGAAGTAACTTTTGTTGATTCCAACATTATTGAAGAAGTACAAAAAGCAGTTAAACCAAATACTAAAGTAATTTATGTTGAAACACCCGGAAACCCAACATTAGCAATTACTGATATTGCAGCATGCGCTGATATTGCGCACCAAGCAGGTGCTTTGCTTGTAGTTGACAACACTTTTATGAGTCCGGTATTACAGCAGCCTCTTTTATTAGGTGCCGATATAGTATTGCACAGTATGACAAAATTTTTAAACGGTCATGCCGATGTTGTTGCCGGTATTATTGTTGCTAAAAATGCCGAGTTATACAACAGCTTAAGAAAATGTTTAAATCAAATGGGCGGCGTTATTGATCCGTTTAACTCATTTTTAGTTCATCGCGGTATTAAAACTTTATCTATCCGTATGGAAAGACATTGCTTTAACGCACAAAAAATAGCTGAGTATTTAGAAGCTCATGAAAAAGTTGAAACAGTATTTTTCCCCGGCTTAAAAAGCCATCCGCAATACGAAATCGGCCTAAAACAACACTCAGGACCGGGCGGAATGATTGCTTTTGAATTAAAAGGCGGTTTTGAAGCCGGAAAAGTTGTTATGGATTCTGTTAAACTTAGTCAGTTAGCTGTAAGTTTGGGCGGAGTTGAAACTTTAATACAACACCCTGCAAGTATGACTCATCTTTCGATGGGTGCAAAAGCCCGTGCCGAAGCAGGTATTACCGAAGGATTGGTACGCTTATCCGTTGGTATTGAAAATGTTGATGATATTATTGCTGATTTGGAACAAGCACTTGCTAAAATTAAATAATTGTTATTTATATGTTGTTTTGTAAAAATAATTATTAGATTATTAATAAAAACCGCTGACATTTGTTCAGCGGTTTTTCTTTTTTAAGTAATTATGTTAAACCCTAATTTTGCATTAGAAATAAAGCGAAATGTTCTTACGTAATAATGTGCTAAGAATTAGTAAAAACAATCAGGGCTGAAGCTAGTTTTTTTGTTTATATCACTCCCGGGTTTTCTAAACTTAAGCTGGGGTTATTTAAACAAAAGATTTTAGTTATGTAAATGGTTGGATATCTATGAGTAAGATTTGATTTTAAATAACCACGTCCTTTAGGGCGTGGGCAAAGATAAACACCCAATATGGCCTTTAGGCCTGACTAAATTTTAGATATTCAATTATTTTGCGGTGGATAATTGTTTTAATTTTCATTTTAAAATACATAACAATTTTTCATAAGCTGTTATTATTAAGAAATTAAAGATTATTGTATTACTATTATTAAATATGTGTTATTTAAAGAGGTAACGATGAAAAAGCTGATTTTATTGTTTTTGTTTGTTTTTGTTTGTAATAATTTTTCTCAAACCGAAAAGTTATATATGCCGCGTAATGTTAAAAGTTCATTTACAAAAGGTTTTAGAAGTTATGACGGAAATCCCGGTAAAAACTATTGGGTAAACTCCGCTAATTACAAAATGCAAATCAACTTTAACCCTCAGCTGCGTTTAGTTGAAGGTACCGAACAAATTACTTATTTTAATAACAGTTCCGATTCATTAACACAAATTGTTTTGCGTTTATATCAGGATATATACAAAAAAGGAAACAGCAGGGATTGGCCTATCAGTCCGGATGCTTTATCGGACGGAACTAAATTAAATAAAATAATTGTAAATGGAGTTGATAGAACAAACGAACTTAATTCTTCAACCATTTTTAGGTCGGCAACAAACCTATTTATTCAGCTTAAAAACAATCTACCCCCAAAGTCTTCCATAAATTTGGAATTTGAATGGAGTTTTGTTATTCCCAAAGTATCCCCAATTAGAATGGGTTTATACGATTCAACTTCTTTTTTTATTGCTTATTTTTATCCCCAGATTGCAGTTTATGATGATATTGACGGGTGGGATACTTTTGATTATGGCGGAGTTCAAGAATATTACAATGATATTTGTAATTTTGAAGTAAAAATTACTGTACCTAAAAATTTTATTATTTGGGCTACCGGTGAGCTACAAAATGCCGGCGATTTATTAAACAATCCTTATTTGGAAAGATTAAAAATAGCTCACGAAAGTTCACAAATTATTAAAATTATTAAACCGGAAGATTTGGAATTAAAAAATTTCACAAAAGATAAAGAACTTTTAACATGGGAGTTTAAAGCTGATAATGTTCCCGATTTTGCTTTTGGTTTAAGCGACCATTTTTTGTGGGATGGAACTACTTTGGTTACAGATTCTAAAAACAATAAAAAAACATTTGTTTCGGCAGCCTATAAAAAAGAGAGTGTCGATTTTTATAAGGTAGCTGAAATCAGCCGTAAATCCATACAGTTTTTTTCAACAACAACTCCCGGTGTACCATTTCCTTATCCTACCTTAACAGTTTTTAACGGCGGAGGAGGTATGGAATACCCAATGATGGTAAATGAATCCGTTGATAAAGACAATTGGAATGGGACAGTACACGTAACATCACATGAAATATTACACACTTATTTTCCGTTTTATATGGGAATAAATGAACGTAAATACGCATGGATGGACGAAGGAATGGCGGTTATGTTGCCTTTTCAAATTCAAAAAGAACTTGCCGCCGGATATGAACCTGAAGCAAAAAATATTGTGAATTTTGAAAATAGTTCGGGACTTGAGTTTGAAGTTCCGTTAATGATTTTAACAACCAATTTAAAATCTAAACCTTACAGAATGCAGGCCTACATTCGTTCGGCTGCGGCATATTCTGTATTAAAAGATATTACTGGCGAGGATAATTTTAATAAATGTATAGTTGAGTATATAAATAGATGGAACGGAAAACACCCCATTCCTTATGATTTTTTTAACACTTTTGAAGATGTTTTAAATGAGGATTTAAGCTGGTTTTGGAAACCTTGGTTTTTTGAACAAGGATCTCCTGATTTAAAAATAGATAATGTACTGATAAATGGAAATCAAGTTGTTATTAAAATAAAAAAAGTGGGTATTATGCCAGTTCCCATTATGTTAACGCTTAAATCGGCCGCAGGTTACGAAATGAGTGTTTACAAATCCGCTAAAGTGTGGAAAGATAATTTAACGGATTATGAAATAACTGTAGATGTAAAACAGCCGATTAATAGTGTAACACTAGGGAACAAAAACATCCCCGACATTGATAAAAGCAATAACCAATTTTTAATAAAATAACCCGAATTTTGTAATAGAAATTATAATAATCTTTAATTTCTTTATAAATTACAGCTTATGAAAATTGTGAAGTATTTTAGAAATACAGATTAAAACAATTATCTAACGTATAATAATTGAATTAAAGAATATTTAGTCAGGCCTAAAGCCATATTGTGGGTTTATCTTTACCCACGCCCTAAACAGGTTGTGTGAAAATTGGGGATAATATATCCAAAGGTGGCACGGCTCTGCCGTGCTGGTGGTTGGTGGGGTGCGCGTTATTACAAACATGGCACTTCTCCGAAGTACTTGTATGGGAATAGTAAGGCTATAACTAAAGTTGTTACAATAAGTTAGAAGGTTTTTAAATAACCCCGGCTTTTAAGCTGGGGATCATACAAAGCGAAAAAACGGGCTTTAGCCCTGAATGTTTTTATTCATTCTTAACACGTTATGATGAAACTTTCTTGATTTTATTTTTAATAAATAATTTGGAATTAGTATTTTATATGGAAGAAATAAATAATAAAAAGCCACTACTTACAAAATTGGACATTAAAATTTATGCTTACGATATCGACTTAATGGGCATTGTAAGTAATATTGTATATGTCCGCTGGGTTGAAAACTTGCGCACAAAAATGTTAGATGATTATTATCCATTGGAAAAACTGCTTAAACAAAATATTTCTCCAATTTTGGCCAAAACGGAAATAGAATATAAATATCCTTTAACAATTTATGATAAACCCGTTGGCGAAATTTGGTTGTGTGATATGAAAAAATCGAAATGGCAGATGGAATTTATTATAAAAACCGATTCCAAAACAAATTGTATTGGCAAACAAACCGGTTATTTTGTAAATCTGGAAACTAAACGTCCCGCTCCAATGCCTGATGATTTGTACAGTATTTATGAAAAAACTATAATTTAATTATGGCCGGAGATATATTCTCCGGCTCTTTTATTTTTAAACAGTTAATATTGTAACTCTAATAGCTTTATTTCAATATTCTAATCCAATTTTTCCACTTGTTTATTCTTTTCGTTTTGAATTTTTTGATAGTCACTCAAAGCCATTTTTATACTGGTAATTACCACATCAGGGTCGTCAATCTGAATAGAATGCCCGGACATTGAGCAATAAAAGAATTTTCCATACTTTAATGGGTCTAATAGAGCAATCCATCTTTTCCTTTTCAGATTGTTGTCAATTCTAAACATTTTTACTCTGTCATAAATTGTTGGTGGTTCCTGCACGTTTGTTGGGTAACCGCCGGCCTGAATAAAATGGACAGGAACATCAGGAAGCGGATTACGGTCACATTCATCAAAACAGGTTTTGGATAATTGCCCTAAAATTTTTACTTCCTCTACATAAAAATTTGGCATTTCCTCATATAGTTTTTCTTTAAATTTTTTATAAGGTTTATCAAATAACGAATCAAATTGCGCTTCCGTTAATCCTATTTCCAGATATGGCAGTTTATCAAATCCTTTCTTTTTAGTAAAGTCGACGGGGTCAACAAAAACAAGTCCTGCAATTTCTTCCGGGTAATTTGAAGCAAAAGTTCGTATATATGCCCCGCCAAAAGAATGAGAAACTAACAAATAAGGGGGATTAAGCCCTTTTTGCAAAAGCATTGTTCTTAAATTAGCTATAATATGTTCCGTGGTTGGGGGAAGGCTGTCATTTTCGGATCCCCTTATTCTTGGTCGGTTATAACAAAAAACCGTTGACGTTTTTGAAACTTCATTTCTTACCGTTTCCCAACTGTCAAAAGAACTTGCCATTCCATTTTCAAAAACTATAACAGGTTTACCCGCTTGATTGTTTTCCAATCCTAATATTAATATTTCAACTTTTTTTCCATTTACATAAATGGAATCGTTTTGTCCATAATTATAATCAGTAATACCCAACAATAAAAGAATTATAAAAACAACCATAAAATTATTTACTTTACTCATAAGCAATAACTCCACTATTTAATTTACATTTAATATAGGCCATCTAATTTATTATTTTGGCAATCAAGTTAGTCAATATAATTACTAAATACAAACCAATTAAGTGTTCATCTTTGTGTGATTTAAATCACAATTTTTAATAATACTGCACTTAATAATTAATTAATTATCCAAAAAATATTTTTTAGCTTATCTTTAAATTTTAGAATTTACATGATTATAAATTACGGGGAAAGAATGAAAAACTTAACACTATTATTTATTATTTTTACTTTTATCTCAATACAGGGGCAAATAAAACTTAATCTAAAAAAAGGAGTGAATTTAGTAAAGGAGATAACTGAAACAAAAGAGAAAAAAGAAATTAATACTGTAGATAAAATTGACGGTGTTACCGGGAATGTTGATTGGAATAAATACGATTTTATATCCGGTGATATTATTATTTTTGAGGATAATTTGATTGGCGAAAAAAACGGCGAGTTCCCTTCACAATGGGATTTAACAAAAGGCACAATTGAAAACGCCTCAATGGATGGCGAAAACGTTATATATTTTATTAATTGTAATACTAATAGCGGTGGTGGAATTGTACCTTTGATGAAAAATTGCAAAGAGGATTATTTACCCGAAGAATTTACAATAGAATTTGACGCTTATTTTGAAAAACCCGGACTAGATTATAAACTCTATTTTTTAGATTATAAAAATCAGCAAAATTTTGATAAAGAAGTACAGGAAAGTCGTAAGTGGATACGTTTTTCGCAAAACAGCATTGGTGGAGAAGGAATTTCAACTAATTGGTACCCCGGAACAACCGGTTCAACCAAATCAGCTCCGGGCTGGAGGCACATTGCTGTTTCCTTTAACAAAAGAGCATTAAAAGCTTATTTGGATGATTCGCGTATTATTAATATTCCAAACATGGAATATAACCCAACCGGAATTACCTTAGGTTTTCATAATCCAAGCGGAAAAACTAAAGGTTACATTAAAAACATTCGTATTGCACAAGGGGCTGTTCCTTTATACGACAAAGTAACAACTGACGGCAAAATTGTTACAACAGGAATTAAATTTGATATTAACAAAGCAACAATCAAAGCTGAATCGTATGGTACAATTAACAGTATCCTTAAAATATTACAGGATTCCCCTGCTCTAAAATTCCGTATTGAAGGACATACCGATAGTGATGGTGATGATGCAGATAATTTAACACTTTCCGAAGCACGAGCAAAAGCTATAATGGATAAATTAGTTGAATTAGGTATTGAACAAAACAGATTAGACTATAAAGGACTTGGCGAAACAAAACCTGTTTCTCCAAATACTACTTCCGAAGGAAAAGCAAATAACAGAAGAGTTGAATTTATTAAATTATAGATCTGATTAAAAATATAAAATATTATTCAATAATCCCCACACGCAATTGGGGATATAATTCCTTACCGGTTTATTTATTCCCAATCATCCGTTCTAAACGAAGATGCGGGAAAACCTTCTTTATTAAACAATACAGTTTTTGGCGTATTACTCCATGCGTATCTAACAGCAACAGGATTTTTAAGTTTAGGATTCCATAAAATCAATTGATTACCGTTTACCGAAACAAGGGCCCTGCAAAATATTTTATCAGGCCCCGCTATTAAAAATTCCCCGCTAAAATTATCCTTCACAACCAGTCCGTTTTCCGCATATAAAAAGTTAACAATAATTTTATCGCTTTCAATTTTCATCGAGTTATAAACCGGGCCGGAAAAACAAACATTTTGTCCATAAGTTTTAGCTAATGCCCACAAGGCCAATCTTTTACCAACATCCCCTTTATTAGCCGGGTGGATATCCTCATTATTCCCTATATCAAGGGTTACAGCCATACCTGTATTATTTACTTTTAACGATTGTAATTGAATATCTCTTATTTTTTGAGATTGAATAATTCCGTAATTATATGGGGCTATCTGCGCGTAATAAAACGGGAATTCACCTTGCCCCCATATTTGCCGCCAATTATTTATTAACATTGGAAATAAAGTTTTATACGGTTCGGGATTTTCCGTATTAGACTCCCCTTGATACCATATAGCCCCTTTAATACGGTAAGGCACAAGCGGATTAATCATAGCGTTAAATAATAAAGATGGTGTATGCGAGCTTATTTCAATTGGAACAAACGGCCTGTTTAAAAAATCACATTTATTTATATCCATCACATAAAAAGCACTGTTTTTATATTCGGCCGCGGGCATATATTTCCATTTCCCTTCCAACATAACAGGCTTTTTTTCATCAGCATATATTTTTAAGTCTTCCGGTTTCCCATAAAGACCTCCGCCGCCGCCATTATCAATTACACGCACAGCTATAACATTTTTACCCTTATTTATTAAGGCGGCAGGAATATGATATTTTCTTTTTTCGCGCCAAAAGCCATCTCTTTCATAACCGCCAATTTTTTGACCGTTAAAAAAAGCAGCATCCATATCGTCAATAGGCCCTAACTCTAAGGTTAGATTTTTGTTTAACCACTTCTTCGGTATTTCAATTGTTTTTCTAAACCAAACCACTCCGTCAAATTGACCTAACGATGTACTTTCCCATCCAATCGGCAGATTCATTTCGGGCCAAATCGAATCATTGTACAAAACCTCGGGACAGTCTTTATCGTTAAAATCCAATCTTTCCCAAAAATCTTTTGCCCCTATATTATCCAAGGTTACAATGGGTTTTGAATTTAACCAGTTATCTCTTATAATTGCTTTTTCTTCGCTTGTTTCCAAATTATCAAGTGCTTTTTTTAAGCTTTCAATAGTGGAAAGACTTGGTTTATTTATCCACGCTTCAACCGGGGTTCCTCCCCAGCTTGTATGTATTAGCCCAATAGGAACATCTAAGTTTTTGTATAATTCTTTTCCAAAAAAATATGCTGTAGCACTAAAAGATCCCGAAATTGCAGGATTACAAACCACCCACTCTCCCTTGCAATTTTCTTGCGGTATTACCGAAAGATAACGGTTTACCGTAAACATTCTAATATCGGGATAATCCGAATTTTTTATTTCATTTTCTGAATTTAACACCGGACTATTTGGCAGCCAGCCAGAAAGAGGCATTTCCATGTTCGACTGTCCCGAACATATCCATACTTCACCCATTAAAATATTTTTATATTTAATTGTTTCTTTTTCTGTTTTAATAGTAAGTTTATATGTTTTTCCTTTATCAACAGTTGGTATTTCACAAATCCATTTACCGTTTGTATCAACAGTTACTTGAACCATATTACCCCATTCGGGAATCACAAACACAGTATCTCCGGGAACTGCATTTCCCCATATTTTAATTAGTGTGTTCCTTTGTAAAACCATATTATCACCAAAAATGGCAGGCAGTTTTAACTGCGCAAAAGAATTGTTGCATAAAAAAAGACCCACAAACAAGAAAATAATTATTTTCATAAAAAAACCATCTAAATAATTGGGATTCTACAACTAATAAATATAACATGCAAAATATGTAATTTGGGTTAATAATCAAATGTTGGATTTTATTGTTTATATTATTTATGTCAGTATTGCACAGTAAAAAATTTCCCCGAAACTTTTTCCTTCCAAAATTGTTTAATTTAGTATAAATGCTTTTTTGCAGCAGTAAAAAAAATCTTGTTATTTAACGTTTAAACCAAAATAAATTATTTCGGTTACTTTTTGCCCAAAAAATAATTTTAAAAATAATTAAAAAATAAGGTAAAATTGGGTCGTTTTGCACTGAATAATTATCATAATTATGAATCAAACCGTAGTTTTTTAGGCAAAATGTTGCATAAATCATAATACTTTATTACTTTAAAATGTAAAATGGATAAAAACGTGTTAAAAAGGAGTTAATATCCTAAAAATGAAAAAAATTTACTTTGTTATAATACTATTACTATTTGGCAGCAGGGGTTTGTGTTCAAGTGGCAATAATATTACAACTGAGCAAAATGGCACACAATCGGATGTAATATTGCAAGGTTATTATTGGAATTTGACCCCCGGAGGCATCTGGTGGGATTCGCTTTCTACTTTATCGGCTGGACTATCTTCGTCCTTATTTGAATCCATTTGGATACCATCACCCTCAAAAGGAAGTTCCGGTAAGTTTTCAATGGGTTATGACATTTACGATCATTACGATTTTGGCGACTACTTTCAATGCGGTACACAAGAAACTCGTTTTGGTAGTTTAAATGAACTAACCAAAATGATAAATCGTTATCATTCGTTGAATTTGAAAGTATATGCCGATATTGTATTGGGATATGTAACAGGCGGCGAAGCAGTGCAAAAATACGAATGCGCGCCTCCCGGAGTTCCAGATTCATCGTATTTGGTTTTTAATTATTCTAATGGTTCAAACAGATTTAAAAAAGACGCTTCATTTTTTTACCCTAATGCCGGTGCTTGTACAGATGTTTTTTATAAAAGAAGAATCCAAAAAATTCAAAACCAAAAAATGGAATGGTTTGCCTATAACAGAATATTTGTTCGCGATAGTTTAATATCGTATGGAAAATTTTACCAGGATTCGTTACATTTAGATGGTTTTAGAATTTTTGAAGGAAATTTTTTAGATTTTAAATTTATTGAAGACTGGACAAAAACATTTTCCAAAGATGGTATTCCTTCCATATTAGATTATACCGGAGATAAAGCTGTTATTAACTCGTGGCTAAAAAACAGCAGATTAATAAACAACTCTAATTTATTAATCCCTGACTATGAGATAAGGGAAGTTTTAGCCAATTTATGTAACGATAAAACAGGTAATTTTAATTTAGAATTATTAGAAGATTCAGGCTTAATAAAAAAAGGATTAAATCCTGAAAATGTTATACATTTTGTTGAAACCACCGAATTTGATAAAACCGATTGGGAAAATAACATCGATTTAGGGCACTCGGGAATAAAAGGCAATAAAAATTTTGCTTACGCTTATATATTATTTTCAGAAGGAAAACCTTCAATATTTTTTAGAGATTATTATATAAACGGTTATAAAGGTCTTATTGATACTTTAATAACTACAAGAAAAAAATATATTAGCGGTAAAACTTATAATAAGTTTGATATTAATGCTTTTTTTATTCGAGACGATAAAAAACAAAATCAAACATTACTTTCCAAAGATATTTTTATTTCTCATAGATCCGAAAAAACCGATGGGAGTGGAGCTTATTTAATTATTAACGACAATCCCGACCATAGTTTTGATATTTTTGTTGATACGGACTTAAAACTTGGAACGGAACTTACTGAAGTTATTAATCATTCGGCATCAGCATCGGTTATTAAACCAACTATTAATAGTATTCAGCATCGAATTAAATTTACTGTTCCGCCGCGCAGCTGCTCGTTGTTTTTAACCGACACTGATTTGTTTCTTAATAATCCTCCCGTACTTGAAAGAATAGAATCGTTGCAAGCTTTCACAGATACTAAGTTATCTTATAAATTATTATTTAACGATGCAAATAACGACAAATTAAAATTTGAAATTGTTGAAGGTCCAAAATGGCTTGGAATAAAACAATCAGGCCTCTTATTTGGAACTCCAAGTATTAGAGATATGGGCGAACATGAAGTAATAATTAAAGTTTCCGATATATATGATGAAGCCGCTATTGATACTTTTACAATTTTTGTTGTACGAAACAGTGCACCCGTATTTAGCGGAATCACAAATAAAACAGCATCAGTAGCAAAAAGGTTTGAAACCACTTTGTTTGCTTCCGATTATGACGACGATTCGTTATCATATAGTTTTATTATTTCGCCCACATGGTTAAAGCTTGGTGAAACTTCAGGTGTTATAAGCGGTACTCCTTCAATTCAGGATACGGGATTATATAAAATATCGGTTAAAGTTGCCGATGGTAAAGGTGGTCTTGATACACTGGCTTTTGAAATTTTGGTTAAGTTTAATGCGGGATCTTCAATTAACACTTATGCAAAACCGCAAATTGACGGAATTATTGAACAACGCGATGCCGACTGGCGGGATGATTGGTTAATTATTAACGATGATGAAGAAGACGGAACGGACAATTACACAAATTCGCCTGAAAATGATATTTATAATATCTTTGCCACCTGGGATTCGGATTCGTTATACATTGGAGCAGAATATACCAATGATGAAAACCATTCGTTTTTAATATATATGGATGCCGGTTTAGATGGAGGAGTTACTAATTTTAACTCTAAAAACGATTATTTAGGCGATTATCCGTTTAATTTCCGGTTTGAAGCTCAAAGTTCAATGGATTATTTTTTCATTCAAAATGAAGCCGAACCGTATAATTTTTTTGAATGTTATAACCAAAGAACCACAAGCTTAAAAAACAAAGTTAATTGTATAATTAATAAACAACGTCAAAGTATGGAACTTGCCGTATCATGGGACGATATTTACGGTTTCGGTGCCGGAATTATTCCGCAAAACGCAGAATTAAAAATTGTTTCGGTTATTGCGGGAGAAGAAAACATGGGTGCTATTGATATTGCACCGAATAACGAACAGGCGGCCGAAACAGATAGTTTAATAATTTTATCTACTATAACTCCCGATTTAAATGGCGATGGAATCCCTGATCCTACATTAGTTATTAACAGCAGCCAATTATTTAACAAAGATGAAAACACAGAAAACTATAAATTAATGCAAAATTATCCAAATCCGTTTAATCCCGTAACTTCAATTAGTTTCGAAATTCCTACAAGCGGATTAGTTCAATTGCGTGTTTATGATATTTTAGGCCGTGAAGTTGCCACATTAGTAAATAAAGAATTGCGTGCCGGCAAATACTCCTACGAATTTAACGCCGGTGATTTATCTTCTGGAACATATTTTTACCGCATCAAAACCAAAAACTTTGTTGACGTTAAAAAAATGATTTTTATCAAATAAATTTGATTTTATATTTATTTTTGAAGGCTATTAACGGGCCTCCTCTACGAGGAGGGTTTGATAAGTAGTAATTCTTACATAATCCAATTCATCTAAAATTATGTAAATCACAGTTCAGACAATCTTTAATCTGTGCAAATCCGCCCAATCTGCGGTATCAGTGTTCTATTGTTTTTCTTTTGAACGCTGATGACGCGGATTATACCGATAACCGCCGATTTGGTTTTTATAAATCATGCAAATCAGGGTTGACAATCTTTTAATTCACAATTAATAATTAATAATTAATAATTGTCCTTTAGTTTCCCATCAATTCGCCAAAAAACCTTAAGTTGTCGCTTTCGGAACTATCAAAAACAATTTTAAGAATAGCTGTAATCGGCACCGATAAAAACATACCTGCTATTCCCCAAATATAACCCCATAAAAACAAAGAAAACAATATAACTAATGGATTAATTCCAAGTCGATGCCCAAATATTTTAGGTTCAACAATATTGCCAATAAGATTTTGAAAAACAATTAACAAAACAGCTAAAAACGCTGCATACCCAACTGATCCAAATTGCAAAAGACACATAACCGCAGGAAGAAATACCCCAATAATAGAACCAATATTAGGAATAAAGTTAAACAAAAATGTTAAGACAGCCCAAACAAAAATAAAATCAACTCCAAACAATGCCAAAACAATACTTACAATACCAGCCATAGATAAATTTATTGTTGCTTTTGTAACAATATACTTTTGTACCTGTTCGGTAATATTTTTGAAAGTACTTTCCAACAAACTTTCCTTCTCTTTGCGTAACTCATTAAGTTTTTCTGCCGTATCTTCTCCTTGCCGGCCTTCAATTTTATGTTGTCTGGTAATTTTTTTTAATTCCCGTGCGACATTTTTTTCAACAAATCGTTTTTTTATTACGCTAAAAGCTCTATCATGCCCGCTGTTAATGAATATAAAAAAGAATAAAATCAAAAAAACGGCTGAAAAAATATCAATGGTAGACGTAAAAACACCGCTTGCCAATCCGCTAAAATCCAACGCCGCCAAATAACTATTAAGATTAAAAGATTCTATTTTAGTATGTGAAACACCTAATCCGGTTGCAAAGTTAATAATAGTAATATTTAATTTATTAAGATATATTGGTAATTCTTCACCAAATCTGCTGAATGAAGAAACTATAAACTGCCCAACTAAAGTTATTCCCCCAGCCAACAAAAAGATATTAATAATTACATTACTCCACAGGGGAAATTTTTTGCGCGTTAAAAAGTTGTTTAGCGGCGAAAAACAAAAAAACAGGAAGTATGCAATTACCATTGGTATAAAAATATGCTGCAACTCTTTTAAAACAGCAAAAACAAATACAATTCCAATTATGCTTATAAAAAGTTTAATAACCGAATCACCCAAAACTTTTTTCATATAAAACCACAAATACTATTCAAAAAAAATAAAATTTATACTGTAAACTATTAAAATATTAATTAAATTTATATACTTAAATAATATAATCTTTAAAAATAAGGAGTTTTATGTTTAGTTCGAGTAAAACATCAATTATACGAAACATAATATTGTTAATTATTTGTATAGTTTCTTTTTTCATTTTTAATAATTATAATAAAAGTGCTGTAAACTCTAAAGAGACTGGCGGGTTTAAGCATGTTGAATGGAGTAATAACGCGGTAATCTACGAAGTAAACATACGACAATATACGCCGGAAGGCACATTTAAAGCATTTGAACAACATTTACCCCGCTTAAAAAAATTAGGTATAAAAATTTTATGGCTTATGCCCATTCAGCCAATTGGTGAAGTAAACAGAAAAGGAAGTTTGGGAAGTTATTATTCCGTAAAAGATTATTTAGCAGTTAACCCGGAATTTGGAACCCCAGAAGATTTTAAACATTTGGTAACAAAAATTCACGAATTAGGCATGTACGTTATTCTCGATTGGGTTGCAAACCATACTTCTTGGGATAATCCCTGGGCTGCTTCAAATCCTAATTTTTATTCAAAGGATAGTGCCGGTAATTTTATTCCACCGGTTGCCGATTGGCATGATGTAATTGACCTTAACTACAACAACAAAGATTTAAGAAATAAAATGGTATCCGCCTTAAAATTCTGGATTCAAAGATACAATATTGACGGATACAGATGTGATGTTGCCGGAATGGTACCAACCGATTTTTGGAACGAAGCCAGACCTCAATTAGACAAAATCAAACCGGTATTTATGCTTGCCGAAGCCGAACAATTGGATTTGCACCAAAAAGCCTTTGATATGACTTACGCATGGGATTTACATCGTTTATTTAATGCTATTGCCCAAGGTAAAAAAACAGCTGCCGATTTAGTTGCATATACAGATAAAGAACAAACCACCTTTAAAAATGACGAATACAGGATGACTTTTATTTCCAACCATGATGAAAACACATGGAACGGAACCGAATTTGAGCGTCTTGGCAAAACAGTTGAAACATTTACCGCATTAAATTATGTGTATAGAGGAATGCCGTTAATTTATTCCGGCCAGGAAGCTGAAAACACTAAAAGATTAAGATTTTTTGATAAAGATACAATTTTGTGGAAAACCTCAAAATTGGCCGAATTACATAAAAAACTCTGTACGCTTAAACTGAATAACCAAGCATTGTGGAATGGAAGTTTTGGCGGCGAAATGATTGTTTTACCTGTAAACAATTCAAAAAATATTTTTACATTTGTAAGGATGAAAGACAAAAACAAAGTTTTTTGTGTGTTTAATTTAAGTAATAAACAGACCACTGCAAATATTGAAAGCGATTTACTTGACGGCACTTTTACCAATTTTGTTACCGGTAAAGAACAAGTATTTACAAATTCAAGCGTATTAAAGCTTAAACCTTGGGGATATTATATTTTTTATAACTAATATTATGTTTTATGGATAAATTTTTTAATCGGTTTAAAATTTCTTATAAGCTAATTATAATGGGTGTTTCTTTTTCTTTACCCATTACATTGTTATTATATTTAATGATTTCCGGTTATAATAAAAGCATTGAACTTGCTGAAAATGAAATATCCGGCAATGTTATTATTACTTCAATTGTTAAGCTAATTCCATTAGTTTCCGAACACGGGAAAATAACAAACGATTTAATATGGAGCGATAATAAGGATATATCCAGCACAAAAATTATTGACCGGGAAATTGATGTCTCGTTTGACAAATTAGCCGCAGATATAAAATTATTGGGCCAAAGTGTTGGTCTGGATAACGAAACATTAAATAATGAAAATAATCAAAAATTTGATTGTTCGGGATTATTAAACCGCTGGCAGAACATAAAAAAGAACTGGGTAAATTATTCCAATAAAACAAACTCAAAAGAGCATTTAATTTTATATAATTTATTAATTGAATATTTAGGAATAACCGGAGATAAATCCAAACTAATTTTAGATCCGGATCTTGATTCTTACTATTTAATGATAACCTCTGTTAATATCTTTCCAAGTTTAGTAACAAATTTAAACACTGCCGTTTTGTACAACGAGGATATGATTAATCCACAGATTAACAGCTTTACCAAAATTGAACGATTAAAAATTTTTCAATCTTTAATTTCCGAAAAAGCATTTACTTATGCTTTTACTAATATTAATAAGTCATTAAGTGAAGACGAAAACTTTTACGGTAAAAGTTCAACTTTACAAGTAAATTTAAGTAAAATTTTACCCGAGTTTGAACTGGCGATTAACAATTTTAACGATTTAATAAATTTGATAATACAAGGGAAAGAACCTTTTGATACTGAACTTTATTCATTAAAAGGAAGTGACGCATTAAATAAAACAGTTGTATTATGGCAAAAAGTTAATACGGAATTAAATAATTTATTAATTGAACGTGAAAATTATCAAAAACAACGCCGCTTTGCAGCAATTATTTCAATTTTAGCAGCACTCTGTTTTTCTTTGGGTCTGGTTATTTATTTAATAAAAAACATCACCCAACCTTTATCAAAGGTTACCCAAATTGCAGCAAAAATTAAAGACGGAAAAATTTACGATGCTTTAAATGATATAAATCGCAGTAATTTTAATATTCAGGAGAATAATAAAGATGAAATATTGCTGTTATTCAGTACAATTTCTTCAATGACAAAATATTTAGATTCTGTTTTAACGCAAGTTCAAAAATCGGAAAATTTAGTATCACAATCCGCCGAAAAAATAATAACATCAGTTCATCAGCTCGAATCGGCAGCTGTTGAGCAGGCCGCATCTACAACCCAGGTTAGCGCTACCAGCAAGCAGATTTCCGGTTCTTCAATAGAACTAACCCAGATAATGAATAACGTAGTTCAAATGGTTAAGGATTCAACCGATTTAACAGATTTAGGATTAAAAAACCTACAGGAAATTAAACACGTTTCAAATTTATTATTATCATCCTCTTCCAATATTTCCGAAAAACTTTCTTTATTAAATGAAAAATCTGCTAAAGTAAGTGAAATAATAGTTACTATAACTAAGGTTGCCGATAAAATTAACCTGTTAAGTTTAAATGCTGCATTGGAAGCCGAAAAAGCAGGAAATTACGGCTCCGGATTTTCTATTGTTGCAAGTGAAATGAAACGTCTTGCCAACCAAACTGCGGTAGGCGCACTTAATATTGAAGAAATTATTTTGGAAATGCAAAATGCGGTTAAAGCCGGTGTAATTGCAATTGAAAATTATTCATTACACATAAATGAAAATACAATTAAAATTTCGGAGTTAAGCGATAGCTTTGCAAAGGTTTTTACTAAAATAAATGAAATTGAACCAAATTTTACTATTGTTAACGATGGAATGATTCAACAATCCGTTAGTGCCGGCTCAATAAGCGATGCAATGATACAATTAAATTCTACAGCTTTGGCAATTAAAAACGCCTTAATTCAGTTTAACAGCATCACCACCGGATTAAATGAATCCGTTAAAATTTTACAAAAAGAAGTTTCTAATTTTTCCATAAATTAAATTACCAAAATAAAGCAAAGGGAACATTATGTTTTCAAAAAATAAAAAAAATATTTTTTTTATTTCTTTTTTTTCATTAATTATTACTGCTTCTCTATTTTTTATCTTTCATAATCCGGTTGAGAACCCAAATAAATTAAAAAAAGAAAAAGGGCCAGATATGCGGCCTAACGAGTGGGCATGGCTGCAAAGAACTTTCCCTTATTTTAAAGCAGATGAAAGCATTTACGCTAAGGCCATTGAACAAGTAAACAAAATGAAAGCTGAAAGAGATAATTATTATACAAATAAAAAAGTTCAAATTGCACAATGGGAATTTGCAGGCCCCACAAATATTGGCGGCCGAATAGTTGACATTGAATTTACTTATCTTAATCCTAATATAGTTTATGCAGGTGCTGCAACCGGAGGTGTATTTAAGTCGACCGATATGGGCACTACTTGGTTCCCTATTTTTGATGCCGCCGCAACTTTATCAATTGGAGATATATGTATTGATAAAACCGACCCTAATATAATTTACGTTGGTACAGGCGAAGCTAACGGCGGACATAACAATTTTCCGGGTGCAGGCATTTATAAATCCACCGATGCCGGTTTAACATGGGCAAATATTGGTCTCGAAAACACATGTTCAATAGGACGAATTATAATTGATCCGCAAAACAGGAATAAAATTTTTGTTGCTGCTGTAGGTTCGTATTTTGTTCCTAACAGCGAAAGAGGATTATATGTTTCCAATGATGCGGGATTAACATGGAATAAATCACTCTCTATTTCCGATTCAACCGGCTGTATTGATGTGGTAATGCACCCAACTGATAATTCAATTTTATTGGCTTCGATGTGGGAAAGAGTGCGCCAGCCCGGATACGCTCATTTATATGGCCCGACAAGCGGAATTTATAAATCTACCGACGGCGGAGTTAATTGGGTTAAAATAACAACCGGAATTCCTAATTCCAACACTACAAATGTGGGAAGAATTGGTTTTGATGTTAGTAAATCCAGTCCCAATTTGGTTTATTCAATGTTTAACGATGGATATAATTATACCGGTTTTTATAAATCAACAAATTTTGGAACCAGCTGGACAGAAGTTGATACTGATAATGAAATTAGTGCAGGCGTAAACAATTTTAGCTGGTACTTTGGACAAGTACGTGTACATCCTACTAATCCGCAAATTGTTTATGCTTTGGATGTTTCATTTATGCGTTCTACAAACGGAGGTCAAACTTGGCCGATTATTTATGGATATGGCGGACCCGATCAACTACATGTTGATCATCACGCACTTGCTTTTAATCCCGAAAACCCAAATTATATACTTGAAGGAAATGACGGCGGTATAAATATTTCAACCGATGCCGGAGTTACATGGAGTCAAAGAGCAATCCTTCCGATAACACAGTTTTATGAAATTGGGCTTGACAAAAATAATCCTCAAAGGTTGTATGGCGGCACACAAGATAATAATACTATCCGCACAATGACCGGAGCTGTTAACGATTGGGAATCAATTTATGGCGGCGACGGAATGTATGTTACGGTTGATTATACAAACTCAAATATTATTTATGCTGAATCGCAATTTGGCAATTTAGGCAAATCCACAAACGGCGGCAGTTATTTTGATTACGCCCTTAACGGAATAAATTCCGATGAGCCTACAAACTGGTCTACACCGGTTATTATGGATCCTAACAACCATAATGTTTTGTACTATGGAACAAACAAACTATATAGAACTACAGACGGAGCTAATAACTGGACAGCCATTAGCAGTGATTTAACCAGCGGATTATATAGTCCCCGATTAGGCACCGTTACCACTATTGCGGTTGCCAAACACAACTCCAATTATATTTATGCCGGAACTGATGACAGTCAAATTTGGGTAAGCAAAAATAATGGTGTTACGTGGACAGAAGTTTCCGAAGGACTTCCTGTTAGATGGGTAACCAGATTAATTGTTGACCCGGCAAATGAAAATATTGTTTATGCAACATTTTCGGGCTTAAGGTGGAAAGATCCCGAGTCACATGTATTCAAAAGTACCGATGCGGGCACTACTTGGCAGGATATTAACGGTAATTTGCCGGATGCCCCATGTGATGCCTTTGCAGTTGATAATAACGATCCGAATATTTTATATTTAGGGAATGATATAGGAGCTTTTGTAAGTTTTAACGGCGGAACAACTTGGGAAGTTCTTGGAAACGGATTACCTGTTGTGCCTGTTAATGATATGAAAATTCAGGAAGAAACCAATACTCTTATAATTGGCACACATGGAAGATCAATGTACAAAATTAATTTAAATGATGTTTACAGTTCCGTGGATGACAGTTATTCGTTGCGTCCCGAAACATTTAAACTAAGCCAAAACTATCCTAATCCATTTAACCCAAGTACAACAATTGAGTTTTTTGTGCCTCAACAGGGCGAGGTTAAAATAACCGTTTACGATATGCTGGGCAAAGAAATAAGTACATTAATCAATAAAACTTTAAATTCAGGAACTCATAAAGTCGATTTTTCGGCCAATGGATTAAGCAGCGGAATTTATTTTTACACATTAAAATATAACAATAAACAAACTATTACCAAAAAGATGGTACTGACAAAATAATTTTTAATTTTGAATTCTCAATTTTTAATGAAAAGATAGCAGTTAATTAAATTGGCTGCTATTTTTTTGTGTATTAATCCCAAATTAGTCATTAAAAAATAAGAATTGGGAATAATAACCGTAACTTCCGATAATTAGGCACAACAAATACTTTTAATATATTATGATGTAACGGTTTACAAGTCAATTGTAATATTAAATTATGTGCATATATAGGCACGGGATTTTTCTCCATACCAAATAGATGTTAGTAAAATTAATACCCTTTGTCATAATCAAGAAATACCACATTATTGTTGATATATAATAAAAACACACAAAATATTTGATAACCAAAGATTTTGCTAAAAAAATAATAGTTTGATATTGTTAATCACCTAAGCCAAAAAGTGAGGAAAAGAATCAGGGCTAAAGCCCGTTATATCTATTCCGCCAGCCCCCAGCATGAATGCTGGTTTACTAAACTTTAGGTTAGGGTTATTTAAACGGGGAGATATAATAACATTATCGCATTATTTATAATAAGTTATAAGGATTTTAAATAACCACGTCCTTTAGGGCGTGGGGATAACAACTGCTCAACTCGGCCTTTAGGCCTGATTTTAAAATAATATTATTAATAGAATTTAATAAATACAATTAAATTTACTAATGCAAAATATTAACAAAGGAATTCGGAAAATAATAATCTCTGCTTCAAAATCAGCGGTACATTTATAGATTAAATATTTTTCTTTGGTAATATATTGTGCCTAAATAAAGCGGAGTTACGGATAATAAAATACAATTTTGGGAGATGTATAAACAGAATATCATATATTTGCAGGTATCAGTCCCGCAAAGCGGGAACGCGAAATGTATATAGAAAAATGGGCATCTCCAACATCGGTTTTAGCTCCAGCGGTGAATGTCACACAAGTCAATTGGGATTAATTTAGCAGTATAACCATAGATGAAATCGAAATAAAATTAAACATCGTAAGAATCAGGGCTAAAGTCCAAGTTTATTACTTTTGATACACCCTCGACACCTAAATACTGGTAATACAGCATGTTGTAGGTATATAAATGCCGCTCCGCTGGTCGATGGGTGAGTTCCGATGTGCAATATTATGACTTTTGATACAGCCTCGACATTATTTATTATTTAGAAATTACCAGTCTTTAATATTTATCCAAATTTTTTGTATAGCAAGGTTAATAATTATTTGTTTTATTAAATAAAGTTGAAATATTGCCAAAAATTTTTATCTGTTTATTGTAATATATTACCCTATATTTTTATTTGTTTGGGCATTGTTTTTTATATTAATACTCAAATTATGCCTTGTTTTATTGGGGGTAATTAATTATTTTTTATTTGTACTTATTTTATTGTGTAATTATATTTATGTATATTCTTATTTTTCACTCAGGGAGTATTATAATAATATCAAACAGAATTAGTATATTATTTTACCTAATATTTTTGTTAATATTTAAAGGGAGGTTTTATGCAACTTAAATTTCGCTCATTAATTATATTTTTTTTCTTATTATTAAACTCGTTTTCAATAGCCCAAAAAAACAGTAAAACCGAATTAGATACTAATTATTTTCCATTGGCCAATGGTAATAAATGGCAATTTATAAAAATCACACAGGGTGATAATTTAGCCCTGCCATTTTACACAAGATATGAGGTAGTAAACTATTCTGTAACAGAAGAATGTGTATCCGGTGCATTTAACTTTTATAAATATAATTATGATTGGACGCCTTACGACAGGATGCGTTATGATTGGATGCGTTATGACACAGGGAATAAAATTATTTATTATCAATTAACCAATGACATCTTTTTTAACACGAATTTAACAGTCGGGTCAACTTTTTTACGAGAAAATATCAATTATACTGTAGTTGACTCATTAATCTCACTATGGGGAAATACGTCACTCTGTAAAGGTTTTTATCGGATCAACAGCACTTCCGACTTTGAATCCGAAGCATATTATTATATGAATAATATAGGTCTAGTTGCTTATCACCGTGAAAATTTTAACAGTTCCTCATATAAAAAAACAGATTATAAATTGATTGGAGCATATTTTTCAAATTCCTCTCAAGGTAATTCGTTTATTGATAGTGCTGCTCCGGAAATAAGTTTTCTTGATGCCAAAATCAACTATGGCAACATGGTTGATGTAACTGTAAAAATAAATCATAAATACTCGGTTGAATCATCTTATAATGATAAATACATTTATGGAGTTAGTTATATTAACGATGCAAATATACAATATTATTACTCAAATGGAATAGATAGTATTGCGGGCGGGAATACTTATTTATGGCAGCTAACTGAAACTCAATTTCAATGTTCTTTGAATTATAATGCTGATTTAATTTTGCAAGGATATAACATGTTTTATAAAGTTAGCGCCACCGATATGGCAATTAATCCGCATACCAGCTATTTCCCTCAAACAGGTTATAAAAAACTTGAAATTAGTAATAATTTCTATTCTGATTTTTATCCCCTGCGAACCGGTAACAAATGGGTTTATGACGTTGAAGAATATAATTTATTAACCGGCAGTCATCATCCGGTTAACAGAATGTATGTTTATGTATTAAACGATACAACCCTATCTAACGGGAAAAAATATTATAAAGTAGCGTATAATAATGATATTTGTTTGGAAAGAGTTGACCTTCCAAAAGCAGTCAGCTACAAATTAGTTGCCGATTCCATTGGACTTTTTAGTGAAAAAGTATTAGATGTTTTGGATGTAAAACTAAATGGCCGCTATAAATCAAGCAGGTTTAGTGAAGCTGATTCTTTTAAATGTATTGCAATAAATAATAAAGTTTTATTTGATACCGCACAAATATTTATAAAAAGAATTGTGAACATTAATGATCCTAATATGGAATATACAACAGCTTTTACATTTGGAATTATTTCCTCGAATTACTATGAATATATTAATGGCGAAAAAAAATATTTTAAAGCTAAATTAAAAGCCGCTTATATAAACGGAACTGCATTTGGTGATTCGGCTTTATTTGTTGGAATAAATGAAAACATTTCTGATGTTAAACCAAACGACTACATTCTATCGCAAAACTATCCAAATCCTTTTAATCCAAGCACAACAATAGAGTTTAATATTCCTCAACAAGGTGATGTTAAGCTGACAGTTTACGATATATTAGGAAAAGAGATTAATACTTTAATTAATAAAAATCTTAATGCCGGCAATTATTCGGTTAATTTTGATGGTACCGGATTAAGCAGTGGTATTTATTTTTACACATTAAAAGTTGAAGGAAAACAAACAATTACAAAAAAAATGGTACTGACAAAATAATTTTTAATTTTGAATTCTCAATTTTTAATTAAAAAAATAACAAAATCAACTATTCATTTTTTAGTCTTACTAATTTTGGATATATGCTGAGTAAGATATAACATCCCGCATGGCGGGAGAAATGTTTATAGGTTAAATGAAAAGAGCAGGGAAATTTTGAATTTTTAATTCTCGATTTTTAATTAAAAGATAGCAGTTAATAAAATTGGCTGCTGTTTTTTTGCCATTTTAGTAAATTCTTAATACTATAGGGGAAATATATTTCTTTTTGAAAATATTTTTATTGATTCTTTTTTATTTATTGACTATTTTTTACAAAACTTTATAAAAGGTGTGGAATGAAAAGGCTGTTATTTTTTAGTTTGGTTTTAACTTTAATTTTAAGTTGTTTTTCCTTTGGGCAGGTTTTAAAAAATCCCCTTTCCGATACATGTTATTTACCTCTTGCGGTTGGAAACAAGTGGCAATATTATGAAAAATATACTCATTTTAGCACTTTTTCCAGCGTGGTTTCTCACGGATTGACGGAGTTGAAAATAACAAAAGACACTTTAATTAACAATATACAATATTTTTATTTCGATAAAAACTGGCTCCGTTACGATAATGTAACTCAATCAATTTATATACCCAATTCAAACGGGGGTGAAGACCTGCTTTTTGATTTTCGGGCACCATTAGGTGTATACTCAAGCTATATGAGCACTATTGGAAAAATACTTACAATTTTGGGGCATACTGAATATTGCAAAGGTTATTCTAAAACGGATATGACAAATACATATAGCTCGAATCATTATTTTATGAATAATATTGGCAAAGTTTATTTTGAAAATTTTTCAAATGGCCCAATGGATTTAGATTTTTCTTCGGAAAATACTTTGATAGGATTCCACTCTAACGATACTACAATATCCGATATCGCCAAGCCGAGTTTTGATTCCGTCTACACAACTGTACTACAATCAAAATATTTAGCTGTTTTTGCTCAAATAAAGCATAAATACTCCTCCATAAAACCTAATATTCCAAATTATCCATCAAGTTTTTACAGAACATCAAATTATACGGATTCTGCCTACGTTGATTATTTTTATACAAACGGTACCGACACCATAAGAGGCGACAAAGTTAACTTGACTGCCCGAACCGAAATTAATTTTGGCGGTTATTTTTTATTAAACTTTGATCTTTTAGTGCAAGGTTATAATTTGTTTTATAAGGTTGTAGCTTGCGACAAAGCTTATATTCCCCATACGGTTTCGTACCCCGAAAACAGCTATCTGAAAGTTGAATTTGCCTTAAACCCCAATATTAATTATTATCCGTTAAATACAGGCAATAAATGGGTATATGAAGTTGATGGAATTATTACTAAAAATAATACAAAACTATCATCTTTTTATTTATATGTTTATGTACAAAAAGACACTATCCTTTCTAATGGATTAAAATACTTCAAAATAGCTTATAATAACAACATTAAATATGAACGTGTGGATTCATCTAAAGGCTTTACATATAGGGCCATTATTGACGACAACAATTCGGTAACGGATGAATTAATGGATGTTCTTTCCGCACAAAAAGATCAGATTTTTAACGGCAGAAGGCATTGCGAAACCGATACTTTTAAGTGCATCGATATTTCTCAATATTCTTTATTTAATATCCAAAACGTTCAAACAAAACGGTTTAAAGTAATTTATGATTACATGGGTGATTATACATTAGCCTATAATATTGGAATGGTTTATGATAATTATTCCGAAGGAATTAACTTGTTTAGCTCTCATTTAGTGGCGGCTTATGTTAATGGTATTTATTATGGTGATCCGGCATTATTAGTTGATGTTAACGAAAACAATAGTGAAACAGTTCCAACAGAATTTTCGCTAAAACAAAACTACCCTAATCCGTTTAATCCCAGCACAACAATTGAATTTAATGTACCCCAAATTGGTGATGTTAAACTGACAGTTTATGATATATTAGGGAAAGAGATTAACACCTTAATTAACAAAAATTTAAATGCGGGTAATTATTCGGTTAATTTTGACGGAACCGGATTAAGCAGCGGTATTTATTTTTACACATTAAAATTTGAAGGGAAACAAACAATTACAAAAAAAATGGTATTGACTAAATAATTTTTCTATAGTAATTTAAGTATTATTTATTTAATTAATAAAAATCTGTCTAGGGGAAATATGAACCGATATTTGTCTGGTTTGTTTGCATTTTTTTTAATGGGTTTTACATTATTTTTATCAGCTCAAGAAACGAATCCAACACCATTAGATACCAATTATTATCCGCTTGCCGTTGGCAACAGGTGGCAATTTGTTCAAATTGACTCTACTTTTAATTGGTCTTCTTACCCGCCTTCCAGTTCTAAAAATTACGCCGTTGTAGACTATTCTGTTACAGAAAAAACTATAATTAACAATGAAGAATATTTTAAGATAAACGGGAAATGGATGCGGTATGATAAAGCCAAAAAGATTATTTACTTGTACGTTAATTCTCCAAAAGTTTATCTCGATTTTAAATTGCCAGTCGGGTCTATAATTGAAGGGAATACTGTAGTAGGTAAAGAAATAACCACGTTTGGAAATACAGATTATTGTAAAGGTATTTCAAATTCAGTCAGCGGATCCGAATTTGGGGATGAATCGCGATATTTTATGAATAACTTTGGAATGGTTTATTACGAATATACTGCTGGCAGCTCTTATACATCTACAACAAAAAGTTTGGAATTAATAGGCATCTGCATTTCGGATTCAACACAAACAATAGCATATACTGATACTTCGGGTCCTCGAATTAGTTTTACATCGGCTGAAATTAATCTGGATAATCGTGTTAGTTTAAGTGTGGAAATATTACATAAATATTCATTTTCTCCAACCGTATATTCTCCCGATAATTATATAAGTTCGGCCTTTATAGATTATTTTTATTTTAACGGAGTAGATACTGTTTGGGAAAGCAGAAGACCAATGTCAACACAAAATGGAACTACTTATAATAGCCTTGTGGATTATAAGACGGAACTAATTATGCAAGGTTATAATTTATATTTTCGAATAACAGCTGCTGACAAAGCAATTATTCCAAATACAAGCTTTTATCCGGTATATGGATTTAAAAAAATAGAAATCGCTTCCAATCAAATTGCAAATTATTATCCCCTCAAATCTGCTAACAAATGGGTATACGATATTGAAGAATATAATTTAACTACAGGAAGTCATCAGTTTGTAAAACGACAATACGTTTATAAATTAAAAGATACTTTATTAGCAGATAACAATTTATACAGTAAAATGGCTTATGATAATAATATTCAATATGAAAGGATTGATCCGGCTACAGGAATAACAATTCAATATTTTATTGATTCATTAGGTGCAGCGCAACAAAAAATATTAGATGTATTAGGTGCACAATATAATAAAAAATATTTTATTGGAAGATTTGGGATCCCCGATACATTTAGGTGTACTGCTATTTCGCCTAAAACAGTGCTTCATGTGCCAAATGTAACAACAAAAAGAATGGTAAACTTAGCCGATTATAGAATTGAATATAGTATAAGTAATAATTTTGGAATAGTTGCTAAGAATTATTATGATTATGAAAATGGAATTAAAAGATATTACAAAGCACTGCTGACTGCCGCAAAAATTGATAATGTTAATTATGGCGATTCAACATTATTTGTAGGTATTGAGAAAACCGAAACAGCAATCAATCCCGATAATTTTGCATTATCTCAAAACTATCCAAACCCTTTTAATCCAAATACAACAATTGAGTTTAATATACCTCGGCAGGGTGATGTTAAACTGATAGTTTATGATATATTAGGAAAAGAGATTAACACCTTAATCAACAAAAATTTAGATGCGGGTAATTATTCAGTTAATTTTGCCGGGACCGGATTAAGCAGCGGAATATATTTTTACACATTAAAGTATAATGGCAAACAAACTATAACTAAAAAAATGGCATTAACAAAATAAACATTAATAGATTAATTTAGCTAAGGGGGAAAAATGAAAAACCTATTTTTACTGTTTATATTATTTGCAAGTATATTTTCTAATATAAAAACTGTTGGTCAGCCCTTAAATAATACCACACTTGACACATGTTTTTACCCGCTTGCCGTTGGCAACAAATGGCAATATATACAAGTTCAAGCTGTTGACAGCTGGTATACTCCAACTACTTCAAGTTCAATTTCGTATTCATTGGTTGATTATTCGGTTACAGAAAAAAAAATAATAAACGGGGAAGAGTATTTTAAAATGAATGGTACTTGGATGCGTTATGATAAAGTTAATAAAGTTATTTACAGTTATGGCAGTTCTCAACAAGTTTATTTCGATTTTAATCTTCCCGCTGGTTCTATAATAAACGGAAATACTGTAGTTCAACGTCAGTTATCTGCCTTTGGCTCAACAAGTATCTGCAAAGGTTTTTCTGTTCCCGTCTCCGGCCCTTCAAATGGTTCCGAATCAACTTATTTTATGAATAATATTGGAATGGTATCTTATGGATACAGCGCAGGCGGAAGCTGGTCGTACACAACAAAAGATTATGCCTTAATTAGCATATATTTATCAGACTCTACTCAAGGTGTTTCTTTTGTTGACACATCTAAACCTCAAATAAGTTTTCAATCTGTTGAAATTGATGTTAGTAACCGTGTAAATTTGGTCGCCAAAATAAACCATAAATATTCCAAGGAGCCTTATTCCCCCAATTTTTATTATTATCAGGGCGGATTATGTTATATTGGCACCACCTATTTAGATTATTTTTACTATAATGGCACAGATACTGTTTGGGCAAACAGAGTTTCCATGTTACAGCAAACCGAAACAACTTTTAAAGCCACTTTTGATTATAATTTTGAATTAATCTGGCAAGGTTATGAAATATATTACAAAATCACTTCCTCCGATAAAGCTATTATTCCAAACTCAAGTATATATCCAATTAATGGTTATAAAAAATTACAAATCACATCCAACAATGTTTCAAATTATTATCCATTAATTTCAACTAATAAATGGGTATACAATATTGAAGAATATAATTTATTAACAGGCAGTCATCAATTTGTAAAACGCCTATATGTTAATAAGTTAAAAGATACTTTATTGATTGATAACAACTTATATTGTAAAATTGCCTATAATAATACAATTCAATACGAACGATTTAGTCCCGTATTGGGAAACATAATACAATACACCAATACAGGTCAATATAACACTTTAGATGTGTTAGGTGCGCAATTAAATAAAACTTACATTATTTCAAGATTTGGAGAGCCGGATACTTTTAAATGTACTTCGGTTACGCCAAAAGTTGTACTCGGGGTTCAAAATGTTATGACAAAAAGGATGGTTAATACTTCCGATTATAGAGTTGAATACAGCTTAAGCAATAATTTGGGAATGATTTACAAGTATTATTATGAATACGAAAATGGTGAAAAAAAATATTACAAAGCCAATTTGGTTGCAGCTAATATTGATGGCGTTAATTATGGCGATTCAACATTATTTGTGGGTATCGAAAAAACCGAAACAGCAATCAATCCCGATAATTTTACTTTAGCTCAAAACTACCCTAATCCGTTTAATCCCAGCACAACAATTGAATTTAACATACCCCAAATTGGTGATGTTAAACTGACAGTTTATGATATATTAGGGAAAGAGATTAACACCTTAATTAACAAAAATTTAAATGCGGGTAATTATTCGGTTAATTTTGACGGAACCGGATTAAGCAGCGGTATATATTTTTATACGTTAAATTATAATGGTACCCAAACAATTACAAAAAAAATGGTATTGACTAAATAATTTTGAATTTTGAATTCTCAATTTTTAATTAAAAATATAACAAAATCAACTATTCGTTTTTTAGTCTTACTAATTTTGGATATATGCTGAGTAAGATATATCATCCCGCATAGCGGGAGAAATGTTTATAGGTTAAATGAAAAGAGCAGGGAAATTTTTAATTTTGAATTCTCAATTTTTAATTAAAAGATAGCAGTTAATAAAATTGGCTGCTATTTTTTTGCCATTTTAGTAAATTCCTAACACTACAGGGGAAATATATTTCTTCTTGAAAAATTTTTATTGATTCTTTTTTAATTATTGACTATTTTTTACAAAACTTTATAAAAGGTGTGGAATGAAAAGGCTGTTGTTTTTTAGTTTGTTTTTTACTTTAATTTCAAGTTGTTTTTCATTTGGGCAGGTTTTAAAAAACCCCCTTTCCGATACATGTTATTTACCTCTTGCGGTTGGAAACAAATGGCAATATTTTGATGAAGTTGAAATTGCGGAAGGCGGAGTTTATTATAACTGCTATTATCTTAAACAAATTGAAGTTACGGAAGAGCAGCAATTTAATAATTTAACTTACTATAAGTACGATAATAAATGGGTCAGATATGATAAAGAAGAATTAAAAGCATACATTTTAGTTAATGGTGTTGAATCGGTTTATGCGGATTTTGACCCGGACAACATACAATATCAAAGTTATTTTGGCACAGTATCCGTAGTTGGAAAAACCTTAAATGTATTTGGTGTTAATGATTTTTGTTTAGGTTTTTCATATTCAAATCAGTATTCAGGTACTTCATACCAATATTATTTTAAAAACAACTTTGGTATGGTGCAGCAAACATCTTCTGCCGGCGGTCCGGCGGCTTCGGGATACGGACACAATAATAAAATTATTGGGTTCTTTTGTGCCGACACAAGTATGGGAAATACTATTTATGAATCCGCCCGGCCGGCTATTGAATTAACCGAAGTAACTTTAAGTAATAATCTATTGGTTAAAGCAAACATTAAACACAAGTATTCGTACGAAACACATAGGGTGGGAGCTACACCTTACACTTCTTTTGGATGTAGTTTTATTAGTAGTGTCTTTTTTGATTATTTCTATTATAACGGAATTGACACAATACCGGGTGCAAAAATTGAAATGGATAGCGTCACCGAAATTAAGTATCAGTTAATTACTCAAATAAACAACAATTTATTATCACAAGGTTACTCTCTTTATTATAAAATTATCGCAACCGATAAAGCTGTTATTCCCCATACTGTTTCGTACCCGGTTAATGGTTACAATAAATTTACACCTGTAGGAGTAGATAATAACGAAATTACCGGCAGTCCTTCCGTATATTTATTAAAACAAAACTATCCAAATCCTTTTAACCCCAGCACATCAATAGAATTTAATATACCCCAACAGGGTGATGTTAAGCTGACAGTTTACGATATATTGGGAAAAGAGATTAATACTTTAATTAATAAAAATCTTAACGCCGGTAATTATTCCGTTAATTTTGATGGAACCGGTTTAAGCAGCGGAATATATTTTTACACATTAAAAGCTGAAGGAAAACAAACAATAACTAAAAAAATGGTACTGACAAAATAGGGTTAAGTGTTGAAGGTTAAAGTTTAAGTTAAAAGATTAAATAATTTTGAATTCTTTATTTCAAATAAAAACCGCCATTAACAAATGTTACTACATTTTTTAATATCTTTCGTTTTAGTTTTCTGAGATCTTCAATTTCGAAACGATTTCTTGTAAAATTCACTTTATAATTGAAACACTTCTAATGGCTTATTTTTGAATTATTATTTAATATTTTCATTAATAATGCATATTTTTGTATAAGTTATCCTATTAGAGTGATAAATTTTTTGTTAAACCAATTTTATTTTAGTATCTTCAAATAACTTGTATTAAGTTTATTTTAAGCAAGAGTAATATCTTATTCACATATTTAATAATTGTTTTTCATAAATTTTATAAAACGATAATAAAATGGAAGGATTTTCTCTAAATATTATTATACTATTGCGTTCATCAAATAATAAATTTTATACAATATATTCATTTCCCGCTTCATTATTAAATTCAATTTGTTTGTTTGGTAAACCATGATACGATAGTTTAGTTTATGTAATGTAATGTAATATATGATTGATTAAAAAGTTGATATGTTAACCAATGTTGTCAGTTAAAGTTTTTAGGTCATTAAGTTTTAATAAATAATAAATAAAATACAACTTAAATTTATCATCTTTTAACAATTTGCGAGTCGCACACATGAAAAGACTTTTTACATTAATAATTATTGTAATTTTAGCATTATTATATTCAACTGCAACGGCTCAAATTCCAAACACAACATTTCTTGGCAATTATAACACAGATGGACTTGCGCTGGATGTAGTAATCAATAATAATAGAGCCTATGTTGCCGATAATGATCGCGGCCTTAAAATCATAGACATAACAACACCTTCAAATCCGCAAGAACTCGGGAATTATTTGCCTCCCCTTCAATCATTAGCTCTTAGTGTTGCAATTCAAAACAATTATGCCTTTGTTGTAACCGACAATGCCGGCTTAAGAATTGTAAATATTTCAAATCCTGCGGCTTATATGGCTGAAACAGGCGGATTAAATTTAACTGGCAATTCAAACGGAGTTGCTGTTTCGGGGTCATACGCTTATGTAACTAATAATATTAATGGATTAAAAATAATTAATATAGATAATCCTGCAAATCCAACATTAATAAAAACCGTTCCTATTGGTTTTAATACTAACAGCGTAGTAGTAAGCGGCACCTATGCTTATGTAACAACCGATGATCAAGGATTAAAAGTTGTTGATATAAGCAATCCGTTAAATGCCACAATAGTCGGCAATTATCCTTTACCCGGCCATTCTTACGGTATTACAATAAAAGGGAATTATGTTTACATTGCAAATTACGACCAAGGGCTGCAAATTATTGATATAAGCAATCCTGCCAATCCCCAATTAATAAGCACATACAACACCTATGGTTTGGCTTATGATGTTTCGATATATGACAATTTTGCATACATTGCCGATTATGATTTTGGTTTAAGCATTATCGATGTAGCAGATCCGTTACATCCTGACGAAGTTGGAAATTACAATACAAATGGCCTTTCGTATGGAATAGCAGCCGCTGATACAAAAGTATTTGTTGCAGATTATGATTTTGGTTTGCAGATAATTAATAACGATCTTGCCAGTTCAGGCAATATTACTGTATTAAACCCAACAGTCGGAACATATTGGAAAGCAGGTTCAACTTATGCTATTACTTGGTCAAGCACGGGAGTTACAAATGTAAAAATTGAATACTCAACCAATAGCGGAAACATTTGGAACACTGTTGTTAATAGTGTATCGGGTAGTTTAGGAAGTTATAATTGGACAATTCCCAATACACCGTCAGCTTTGTGCAAAATTAGAATTAAGAGTACGGTTAATGCATTAATTAATGATGTGAGTGATGGAATTTTTAAAATATATAGCTTGGCTTTAACATCTCCAAATGGCGGTGAAAAATTAATTGCCGGATCACAACATAATATTACATGGACAAGCGGCGGGTTAAGTAATATAAAAATAGATTGGTCTTCGGACGGAACAACATGGAATAATGTTACGGCCAATATTCCTGCCGGTACAGGCAATTTCCTTTGGACTGTTCCAAATGTTGTTTCAAATCAATGTTTTATAAAATTAAGTGATGTTAATAATTCCGATGCAAATACTTTATCGGCAGCACCTTTTTCTATTATTAATTTTAACTTAACTTCACCAAACGGCGGTGAAATTTGGGCTGTTGGTTCAAATCAAAACATCACATGGAATATTAGTCTCAATATAAATATCAAGATCGAATATTCCATCAATAACGGCAGCTCGTGGAACCAAATTATTGCTTCTGTTGCATCATCACAAAATTCATATACCTGGACAATTCCAAACACAATATCAACACAATGCAAAGTAAAAATCAGTGAGGTTGGAAATACTTTATTAAAAGATGAGAGTGATGCTGTTTTTGCAATTGCAACCGCTCCTCAAACAATAGAATTATCTACTCCCAACGGCGGGGAATTATGGCAAATTGGTTCATTACAAAACATTAAATGGACAAGCCAAAACATAACTAATGTTAAAATCGAGTATTCAACTAATGGAGGTACTGCTTGGATTACTATTATTGCAAGTACACCTGCATCTTCCACTTCTTATGGCTGGACTGTTCCAAACACTCCTTCATCACAATGTAAAATTAAAATAAGTGATGCTTCAGACGGCATTCCATTTGACGAAAGCAACGCTATTTTTAATATTCTTTCGCAGGTTCAAAAATCTGTTACTGTTACAACTCCAAATGGTGGTGAAAATTGGATAATTGGAACTCAGCAGCAAATCAAATGGAGTAGTACCGGAGTATCTAACATAAAAATTGAATATTCGACAAACGGCGGCAACACATGGGTATCTGCCGTAAACAATATTAATGCGGGTTTAGGCAGTTATACGTGGACTGTTCCAAATACCCCTTCTACTTCATGTAAAATAAAATTATCGGACGTTAGTGATTTTGCGGTATTTGATATTAGTGATGTGGATTTTACAATTGGTCAAGCAAGTCAAACTTTAACTTTAACATCCCCCAACGGTGGTGAATCGTGGGCAATTGGCAGCAACCACAATATTACTTGGCAAAACACAAATATTTCGGTTATTAAAATTGAATACTCTACAAACAGCGGTACAACATGGTATGTTATAACAAACAGCACAGCAGGTAGTACCGGTTTATTTGCTTGGACGGTTCCAAACACTCCGTCAAATAATTGTTTGGTTAAGATTCAAGATGCTTCGGACGGAACCCCTGTGGATCAAAGTAATGCTGTTTTTGCAATTCCTGCTTCAAATAAAACCATTACTCTTACCGCTCCGGATGGCGGAGATACGTGGGAAGTTGGCACAATAAATAATATCACATGGACAAGTCAAAATGTAAGTTTTGTTAATATCGATTATTCAACAAACGGCGGTTCAAGTTGGATAAATATTGCCGGAATTCAAAACGCCGCAGCGGGTTCGTATCAATGGACAATTCCCAATACGCAGTCTGCTAATTGCAAAATCCGTCTATCCGATGTTGATAATTTTTCTATACAAGGTTTAAGCCAAATATTTTCAATTTATTCCGATTCGAGACGAACAACTTTAATTGGATCATTTAATACACCGGGTTATGCGCGCAATGTATATCTGGATGGTAAATACGCGTATGTTGCCGATATGCAAAACGGTTTATCAATAATTGATATCAGCAATCCAGACAATATGATTGTTGCTTCAAATTACAATACTCCCGGTTCGGCTTATTCCGTAATTGTAAATGGTCATTATGCTTACGTTGCCGATAGTCTTTCCGGTGTATTGATATTTGATGTCACTAATCCATCGCAAATAATTAATGTAGGCACTTATAATACTCCCGGTGAAGCTTTAGGATTAACATTTAGAACAAATAATGATTCCATTTTATATGTGGCTGACGGCAGTCAAGGATTAAGAATATTAAATGTAAAAAATCCCGCAAATCCGGTTTCAATTGGATTTTTAGATACCCCCGGAAAAGCTTATGCAGTAAAAAGTTTAAGTACATATATTTTAGTGGCAGATGCCCAAGGCGGATTTAGAAATATTAATGTATCCAATCCTGCCAGCCCAAATGAAACCGGATCGTGGACAACAAACTTAACCCCTTACGGAGTTGATTATTATACGCAAGGTTTAGACACCTATGTATTATTTGGTAATCACGCAATAAGCGGAAATTTATATTCTGTAAAATGGAATGCGTCATTCCCTGCTTGGCAGACTAGTTTTTTCCTTTCCCAACCGGCTTATGGAGTTGTTTGCGATAACTTATATGCATACGTTGCGGACGGAACCGCCGGATTAAGGATAGTTTCAACATATAATGTCAATTCTTTTTCCGAAACGGGACATTTTGATACTCAAGGAGAAACAAAAGGACTTTTTGTAAAAAATAATTATATATACTTAGCCGATGGAAATAACGGTTTAGTTGTAGTTAAAAACGACATATATATTGATGATGACGTAAATTTAACTTCTCCAAATGGTAATGAAAATTTAAGAGTGGGTGATACTAAAAATATTACTTTTACAAAATCAACTATGGTTGACAAAACCAAACTTGAGTATAGTACTGATAACGGAAGCACCTGGATTTTAATAACCGAAGCAACAGCAAATACAAATTATCAATGGACAATTCCAAACACACCATCAGCTTTCTGTAAAGTTAAAGTAAGCAATGTAATTAATAACAATGTAAATGATGTAAGTGAAAATGTATTTACAATTTTTAACGCAGGTCTTACAGTTACTTCTCCAAACGGCGGCGAAAATTGGAATCCGCAAGATACAGTTAACATAACATGGAGTAGTAATTCCATTCAGACAATTAAAATAGATTATACAACAAATAACGGTACAAATTGGGTTAATGTTGTTGATCAACTAAACGCTAACAGCGGCACTTACCCTTGGTCTGTTCCAAACACACCTTCTATAAATTGTAAAGTAAAAGTGACAGAAATTAATCATACTCCTGCTCTAGAAGATATAAGCAATAATGTTTTTACAATTTCACAATCAACCTTGGTTTTAGTACAACCTAATGGCGGAAATTGGTTATTTGGTGGTGATACCACACAAATTCAATGGTTTACAAATTTACGATACGTTGATATTGAGTATTCCATCGATAACGGAACAAACTGGATAACTATTGCCGAAAACATTCCTGGCAATTCCTCTTCTTTCACATGGGTTGTGCCGCACACCTACTCCATTAACTGTAAGGTTCGTGTTAGTGATGCAGTTGATGGGAATCCAAGTGCCGTTTCCCAAAACACATTTTTTATTTTCCAGCATTCTATAGTTATTACAAACCCTACCGCCGGCGCTAATTGGGTTGTAAGTACATCAAGAATAATTAAATGGACAAATATTCCAAGTATTCAAAATGTAAAAATAGAATATTCAACAAATAACGGCACCGATTGGATTCTCATAACCAATTCTGCTCCAACAACAAACGGTTTGTATTATTGGTCTGTCCCTATTACACCATCGCCAAATTGTAAATTAAAAATTTCAGATGTTCTTAATCCCGGCGATGTCGCTTATACATCTTTTGTAATTAGTGGTGTAATAAGCTTTAACACAACTTTCCTTGGAAGTTATTTTACACAGGGAGCTTATTTTGATGTTTTTGTGAAAGGTAATTATGCTTATGTTGCCGATGCATATGACAAATTAAGAATAATTGATATCAGCAACAACTTAAATCCCCTACAGGTTGGAATGCTGCAATTACCGGGACAAGGCAGGGGAATAATTGTTGACGGTAATTATGCCTATGTAGCTGCATATGATGCAGGATTAAGAATTATTGATATAAGTAATCCGACTAACCCCGTGGAAGTTGGTTTTTTTAACACTCCGGGTTATGCAATGAAAGTTGAGTTAAAAGGAATTTATGCTTACGTTGCAGATTTAACAAAAGGTCTTAGAGTTATTAATATTGCAAATCCGGCATCTCCTTTTGAAGTTTCATCTTATGTGCCCGCAAATTGGGTAATTAGTTTAAGTATAGCGGATAATTTTGCGTATTTGGCTAATTATTCCGGTGGTTTAAAAATCGTAAATATTAATAATCCCGCAAACACAACCGAAATTGCCGAGTTAACAACGGTTGGTCAAACAAGGGATATTGAAGTATTAAACAATTTAGCCTATATTGCTTCACAAGATTCCGGTCTGGTTATTGTAAATATAAGCGTACCCGAAGCTCCGTTTAAAGTTAATAAATTTAAGCTGCCTTCGGACGGATTAGGTGTTGATATTAAATTACCGTATGCTTATTTGACTTCAACAGATTATGGTGTGCGAATTATTAACATATCTAATCCACTCTCATTAAGTGAAGACGCATATTATAATACACAGGGTTCTTCAAGTGATGTTTTTGTAGTTTCTAACATTGTTTATACAGCTGATTATGATGCAGGACTTCAAATATTCAGAAATGACTTGCCGGGAGCAATACCGGTTGAATTAACTTCTTTTAATTCCACTATAAAAGAAAATTCGGTAATTCTAAACTGGGAAACCGCAACCGAAACTAATAACCAAGGCTTTTACATTGAACGGAATTATTTGGCAAACAATGGCTTTGATTATATTGGTTGGCAGGAAATTGGTTTTGTTAACGGTGAAGGAAGCAGTACAACAGTAAACAACTATTCATTTACCGATAAAAATTTAAGTTCGGGTAAATACTTATACAGATTAAAACAAGTTGATTTTGATGGACAAATAAATTATTCAAGTGAAACAGCGGCAACAATAATGCAACCTCTTGAATTTGATCTTTATCAAAATTATCCAAATCCTTTTAATCCAACCACTATTATTAAGTATGCATTGCCTTTTAATAGCCAGGTGAATATAACTATATATAATATTCTTGGTGAAACTGTTAAGGAACTATTAAACACCGAAATGGAATCCGGTTATCATGAAATTAATTTTAAGGGAAATGATTTGGCAAGTGGCGTATATTTTTATACATTGGTAGTTAAATCTTTAGATGGAAATCATAATTATAAAAACGTAAGAAAAATGATTTTAATAAAATAGAGAAACAAATATTATCCATTGGCCACAGATAATTAATTTTGTCTGTGGCTATTTTTTATTATATTAAAATCAATTATTTAATTAAAAAGCAACTTTGGTTATATAATGAATCTTCACAAAATCTCTGAAATAATAAATTTTGTAATAAACAACTTTGGAAGTGCTTTTTTTTACACTCCTCCAATTTATAAAAATTCCGAATCAATTTTATTTACCACTCCCTTAAAGCATAAAATTATTTATAAAAGCGACTCTATTTCAGAAAAATTCCAGCAAATTGAAAATTTTTACAAAAACAAATATATTGGTTACGCCATATTAAATTATGAACTTGGGTATAAGTTTGAAGCAAAAGTTGAACCTCTGCTTGAAAAAATTAAAAAAGAGGAACCGCTTGGTAAATTTGTTTTTTTTAACAAAAAAGGGATGATAAAATTCGATTCTAATAAAATTGAGTACGATTTTAACAGCAAGTCAATTGATATTAAGCCAATTATTAATTTTAAGCTTAATACTAACAAAATTGATTATATAAATAATGTAAAAATCATAAAAGACTATATTAGTCAAGGGTATACTTATCAAGTTAATTATACAGTAAAAGGAAATTTTGCAGTAAATAAAAATCTTGTGGATTTGTTTGGCACTTTAATATTTAACCAATCGGCAAAATATACCGCAATAATTAACAGAGGCGATAAAATTATCATTTCCATATCTCCTGAATTATTTTTTAAGTTTAAAGACAACGATATAATTGTTACCCCAATGAAAGGTACAATAAAAAGAGGATATAACAGGGAAACAGATAAATTAAATAAACAACAACTGCTTGAAAGCAAAAAGGAAAACGCCGAAAATTTAATGATTGTTGATTTAATGCGGAATGATATTGGACGTATAAGTAAATTCGGTTCCGTTCAGGTAAAAAAAATGTTTAAAATTGAAAAATACGAATCCCTTTTTCAAATGGTATCTACTATTAAATCGCAGCTTATTAAACCCGATTTAACAAAAATAATAACTAATATTTTTCCATGCGGATCAATAACAGGCGCACCTAAAATTAAAACAATGCAGATAATTGAATCTTTGGAAAAAGAACCGCGGGGTGTTTATACAGGCGGCATTGGAATTATTAAGAAAAATTCAATTATTTTTAATGTGGCAATACGCACTTTGATTATTGATAAAAAAACAAATACCGGGGAAATTGGTTTGGGAAGCGGAATTGTTTGGGACAGCAAACCCGAGGAGGAATATAAAGAAGTTAAATTAAAGGGGAATTATTTAACCAATCCTCAAAAATATTTTGAGTTATTTGAATCAATTTTAATAGAAAATAAAATCCCCTTTTTATTAGAAGAACATTTATTACGTTTGGAAAATGCCGCCGACTATTTTCTTTTTTATTTTAACAAAAAAGAGATTCATAAAAGCATTAATAAAGAATTAGCTAATTTAGATGAGAATAGTTATAAATTAAAAATAATGCTAAACAAATGGGGCAAGATAAACATAATAATTGAACCATTAGCTGATTTTAATGGAACAGTAAAAATAGTTATTGCTGACAAGAAGATTTCATCAACAAATAAATTTCAATATTTTAAAACAACAAACAGGATAATTTACGACCGATTATTTAAGCAGTATCGGGGAAAAGGATTTTATGATGTTGTATTTTTTAATGAAAGGAATGAATTAGCCGAAGGTTCTTTTAATAATATATTGATAAAAAAGGGGGATAATTATTTTACTCCTCCAGTTTCAGCAGGTTTGTTAAACGGTGTGTATAGGAACTACCTTTTAAAAACCGAAAAAAATATTATTGAAAAGTTTTTATCCGTTGAACAAATAAAATCGGCTGACGAAATATATTTAACAAATTCCGTTCGCAAAAAAGTTAAAATTAATGAAATTTATTTGGGTGACAAGATAATATTTCCCGAGGCCGAACAGATCGCATAATATTCCCCTCTCTTTTTAAGCGCGAGGTTAGGGGCCACGCCCGGCTGATTTTGAGACGGGTGAGTTCCATTTTTGTACTTATTCAACATCCACCGCTGTAGCTAAAATAGATGTTGGGGATCTTGTTTTTCTATACATCTTTCGCTCCCGCCTTGCGGGACTGATATATGTAAATATAAAATATTCTGTTTATACATGCACCAAACATATATCTTATTGTTCCCAATTTTTAATTCCTAAAGACTTATTTAGGTTAATAGTTCGAGAGCCTTATTCATCAAATCGGCCGTAGATTCCTTCCATTAGATAGCTTAAAAATGTAGTTCCTTTTTCATCCTTTTGCTCCATTGATTAATTGAAGAAAAGTAAGTAAATTGATATTAAACTAATATTAAACTAATATTAAACTAATATTAAACTAATATTAAACTAATATTAATTTTATTAATTGTTAATTGAGCTTAACCAAAACGAGAACACCAAACAAAAAAAAATTACCAATTCTTAGATTAATGATGATCAGAACTCTCTTAAGGCGGGTGAACGTGGTGCAACGTTGTTGGAGGTTTTTTACCTTCGCAAAAAAAAATACGCATTTTGATCACGAAAGAATTCCTTAATGTAATGTTTAGGCACAAAGTAGTGATATTTTGAGCTGCCTTTTATCAAAGCAATTGTTCAACATCGTTATTGGGAACGCGAAAAACTCGGCAAAGTGCCTGCTTAAGAGGCTTTGTTAAATTTGGAATTATAAAAATATTAGTAATAGAAAATATGAACACTACTATAAAATTACCTTTTTATGCTAAAGTTTCCCAAATCCTTTTAGCAATATTTATTCTGGTTTATATTCTTTATATAGGTCAGTCAATAATTACACCCATAATATTTTCTTTTATCATAGCTATCTTACTAAATCCAATAGTTAATTTTTTATGCAAATACAAAGTTAATCGTTTTGTTGCCATTCTCATTTCAATTCTATTGGTAATTTTTTGTTTTGCCGCACTGCTATATTTTGTTTCTTCCCAGTTAAGTATGTTTAGCGAGATGCTGCCACAGCTTGAAGATAAAATAAATATTCTTATTAACCAGAGTATCCAGTGGGCCTCACAAGTTTTTAATGTAAGCACAAAAAACATTAAAGTATGGCTCGCTCAAATGCTGAAGGAAGCATTTACTGCCGGCAAATCATTAATTGGCCCCGCTATATTTTCTGTGGGTGGGTTTATCGCAGTATTCTTTTTATTACCGTTTTATGTTTTTCTAATCTTATGGTATAAACGGTTATTTCTTGAATTTATTAGCAAGCTTTTTCCTGCTGAAAAACATAATACCGCAGCTGAAATACTTGAAGAATCAAAATTACTTATTCAGAACTATTTAATAGGATTGCTTACAGAGACCGGTATAGTTGCTGTTTTGAATACTATAGGGTTATTCCTTTTAGGAATTGATTACGCTGTATTACTTGGAGTAATAGGTGCTTTACTTAATATTATTCCTTATATTGGAGGTGTTGTTGCAATGGCTTTAACTATTATAATAGTTCTGGCAACCAAATCGCCAATATATGCTCTTTGGGTACTTGTATTTTTTAGTATTGTTCAGTTTATAGATAACAATATAATTGTTCCCAAAATTGTCGCATCACGAATAAAAATTAACGAATTGATTTCAATTATTGCAGTGTTAGTCGGTAGTGCATTATGGGGAATATCGGGAATGTTTCTTTCTTTACCACTAATAGCAATACTTAAAGTAATATTTGATCGAATTGAACCTTTAAAGCCGTTTGGATTTTTACTTGGTAACACTATGTCAACCAATGGAACAATGTTAGCAAGATTTTATAAAAAAAAAGTTAAAGTAATATTTAAAAAAGGTGATTTATAATGAAAAGATTCAGAAATGAGACAAAGTATTTTAGATAAATATCAACCTTTGTATCTATAAAAATTTAAAGCATTTTAACACAAAAATATATTTTAAGAGGGGCGATTAACCCCTCGTTTTCTATTTAACCTAATTATTAATAAATTATTTCACAATAACCGAAATTGCTGTACCGCCGCCGGGTACTAAATTTAAATTAATTTTATCGCCTAATTTAATTTCTTTTGTATAAATATTATATGCCATTGGATTGGTTTCCCAATTTGCATCTTTAGCATCTTCATATACTGTAGCAATGTAGGTTTTTCCTTTATCCAAAAAGTCAAAATTTAACTCAAAACTTCTTGCGTTTTCATCTGTAATTGCGCCAATAAACCAGTTCGATGAATTTTTACCTTTACGTGCAATTGTAATATAATCACCCGGTTCGGCATTTATTATTTTACTGTCATCCCAATCAACCGGAACGTCTTCAATAAACTTAAATGCGTCTAAATGTTGTTCGTAATTTTCCGGTAAATCGGCAGCCATTTGTAATGGGCTGTACATTGTAAGATACAAAGCCAATTGTTTAGTTAAAGTAGTATGAACTTGTTCTTTTTTACCATATTTATCAAGTTTAATTTGGAAGATACCCGGTGTATAATCCATTGGCCCGCCCATTAAACGGGTAAATGGTAAAATTGTTTCGTGTTCGGGTTTATTTCCTTTACTCCATGCGTTAAATTCATTACCGCGTGCAGCTTCGTTTGCCATCCAGTTTGGATATGTTCTGTGTAGCCCTGTTGGGCGTACTGGTTCGTGTGCATCAAGCATAATTCTGTTTTCAGCGGTTCTTTCAGCCACCCACAAATAATGATTTACCATAAACTGACTATCGTGATGTTCACCCCTTGGAATAATATATCCTACATATCCGGTTTTAACTGCGTCATAACCATGTTTTTTCATAAAGCTATAAGCCTCATCCATTCTTCTTTCGTAATTGGAAACAGAAGCGGAAGTTTCATGATGCATTATCATTTTAACGCCTTTACTTTTTGCGTAATTTTCCACTTCATCAACATTAAAATCGGGGTAAGGGGTTACAAAATCAAAAACGTTTTCTTTAAACAAACCACCCCAATCTTCCCAGCCGATATTCCAGCCTTCAACCAACACACCCTGGATGTTGTGTTTTGCGGCAAAATCGATATAACGTTTTGTGTTTTCGGTTGTTGCGCTATGTCTGCCGTTTGGTTTAACTTTTGAATAATCGGTATTGTTAATATCCACATAACTCATATCGGCATAATTCCACGATCCGGTACCAATATGCATTTCCCACCAAATACCAACAAATTTCATCGGTTTGATAAAACTTGGATCTTTTATTTTGGATGGTTCATTTAAGTTTAAAATTAATTTTGAAGCTAAAACATCTTCGGCTTTTTTGCTTACTATTATTGTACGCCAAGGGGTTTTACACGGGGTTTGCAAATAGGCCATATTCCCTGTTGCGTCAGGAACTAATTCGGATGTTAATAAAAAGGTTTCCTGATTAATTTTTAACTGCATAGCGGGATAATTTACCAAAGCTGCTTCAAAAATATTTATATATAAATTATCGTCTGTTTTCATCATCAAAGGCGATTGTACATAGTTTTTACCAATGATAGTCTTCGATCCAATTTCGTTAAATGTACCGCCCCATGTTGCGTCAACTTCACTTAGTTTTGAAGTTGTATAACTATATTCGTTAGTATCATAATCGCCGGGAATCCAGAAAGTTTTATGATTTCCTGTTAAAGCAAATTCCGATCTTTCGCTTTTTACAATAAAATTTTTAAAGTTTTGCTGTTCGGGAAATTCATATCTAAAACCAACACCTTCATCATATAATCTAAACTTTATTATTAATGTTCTATTGTTTAATTTTGGCTGAATTAATGTAACAACTAATTCTTTATAATTGTTTTTAATATTTTTTTGTTCACCCCAAACAGGTTCCCAAATTTCGTTGGTTGTTGTTGTATCTGTTTTTCCTATTACAAAACCGTCTAAAAAGGATTCTTGATTTTTTAATTCAATCCCCAGTTTACTGGTTTTAATTACTTCATTATTTCCTAATGATAAGGAATAAATCGGTTCACCAATACTGTTTAACTCAAACTTAAGAGTTAAATTGTTATGCGGGGAAAATATTGTTTGCGCATTTATTTGCAGACCAAATAAAATTGTAATAATTATTAATAGCTTTTTCATTTGTCACCTGAAGTTTTTACGGTAAAGTACAAAATTACAATAATGTTTGAACATTTTAAAACTATTTATCGTTTAAGCGGTTCAAATTTACTTTAATTATAAATTGAACTAAAAAAAGAGATAGAATTCTTGCCGTTGGCATTTCAGACAACTATTTAATCATTTCAGTCCAATTTATCACTTTTTTACATAATAGATTATTATGTTTCCTTTCCAATATAAAATAATTCAATTAATAATAAAGGGTTAAATACCATGAAATGTCCAATTTGTATCTCAGTAGATCTTTTAATGACCGAACGTCAAGGTGTAGAAATTGATTACTGCCCTCAATGCAGGGGGATTTGGCTTGATAGAGGCGAACTTGATAAAATAATTGAGCTGTCTAATAGAATCGATAATCAAACATATCCCGACAATTTTTCCGGTAAAAATATCGGTTATGATAAACACCATGTTGATCATCATTATGACGATGATTACGATGATGACGAACATAGAAGAAAACAATATGATAAATACGGCAGACCAATGCATCGGAAAGGTGGTATGCGTGATCTTTTTGGTGGACTTTTTGATTAATTATTAAAGAAAATAAAAATGAAAAATATTGATATCAGCAGTTTTGTCGGGTTAACCGAATCCGAAGTAAATGAAAAATTAAAAAACGAAGGTTATAACGAACTTCCCTCGTCAAAAAAGCGCGGTTTATTTGTTATTGCTATAGAAGTAGTTAAGGAGCCTATGTTTTTACTTCTGGTTGCTTGCGGTTTATTGTATTTATTACTTGGTGATATTAAAGAAGCTTTACTTTTACTTGGGTTTGTTTTTGTAATTATGGGCATTACTTTTTTTCAGGAAAGAAAAACCGAAAACGCTTTGGAAGCCTTGCGCGATTTATCAAGTCCGCGTGCTTTTGTTATTCGGAACGGAAACGCAATACGAATTCCCGGTCGTGAAGTTGTAAGTGATGATATAATGATATTATCCGAAGGAGATAGAGTTCCGGCAGATGCAATTGTACTCCAGTCAATAAATTTAAGTGCTGACGAATCACTACTTACCGGTGAATCAGTTCCTGTTAGAAAATCTTATTGGGACAAATCCGAGTCGGAGGCAACCGAAATGGGTGTTCCCGGAGGAGATGACCTTCCATTTGTATATTCCGGGTCAATGATTGTACAAGGACAAGGAATAGCAAAAGTAATTGCTACAGGTCAAAAAACCGAAATTGGCAAAATAGGAGTTGCGTTAAAATCCGTAGAAATAGAAGATACATTATTAAAAAAGGAAACCGGCCGGTTAGTAAAAAACATTGCCATTATAGGCACTATTTTATGTTTAATTGTTTTATTGATTTTTGGTTTTGTCCGTAATGATTGGACACAAGGACTTCTTGCGGGGTTAACCCTTGCAATGGCTATGCTGCCGGAAGAATTTCCGGTTGTTTTAACTATTTTTCTTGCCTTAGGTGCTTGGCGAATAAGTAAAAAAAATGTTCTTGCTCGTCGAATCCCTGTTGTGGAAACACTTGGTGCGGCTACTGTATTATGCGTAGATAAAACCGGAACACTTACATTAAATCAAATGGGAATCTCGCAAATTTTTGCAAATGGCGAATATTTAACCGTGAACGGCGAAAACTCGGAGGTTATAGCCGAAAATTTTCACGAATTAATTGAATATGGAATTCTTGCAAGCCGGAAAGAACCGTTTGATCCGATGGAAAAAGCCTTAAAAAAACTTGGCACTTTAAAACTTAACAACACTGAACATCTTCATAATGATTGGGAATTAGTTGAAGAATATTCGCTTTCAAAAGAAATTTTGGCAATGTCTAATGTTTGGAAATCAAAAAATAAACACCAATTAACTGTTGCCGCAAAAGGTGCACCCGAGGCCATTTTTGACCTTTGTCATCTTCCTGCCGAGAAAATAAAAGAAATAAATATTGCCGTTGACGAAATGAGTTGTAACGGACTCCGTGTTTTAGGTGTTGCCGACTCTCAATTCGATTCGGACACTTTGCCGGAAAATCAGCACGATTTTGCTTTTCGTTTTATTGGCTTGATAGGATTTGCCGATCCGGTTCGTCCTACTGTTGCCCAAGCAATAAAAGAATGTTATACAGCCGGAATAAGAGTAATAATGATTACTGGCGACCACCCCGGAACAGCTCAAAATATTGGCAAACAGATTGGGTTGAAAAATTTTGATAAGTTTATTACCGGCCCGGAATTAACTGCTTTGTCGGATAGTGAATTAACTTCAAAAATCAAAGAGATAAATATCTTTTGCCGTGTGGTACCCGAACAAAAATTAAAAATTGTTAATGCATTAAAAGCCAATGGCCAAATTGTTGCAATGACAGGCGATGGAGTAAATGACGCCCCGGCTTTAAAATCCGCAAACATTGGAATTGCAATGGGTGGTCGAGGCACTGATGTTGCCCGCGAAGCTGCATCACTTGTATTGCTTGATGATGATTTTTCGTCAATTGTAGGTTCCGTAAAAATGGGTAGAAGAATATTTGATAATCTCAAAAAAGCCATGTCTTATATTTTTGCAATTCATGTTCCAATTGCGGGATTATCTTTATTGCCTTTATTATTTAACAAAGAACTAATTCTTTTCCCTATTCATATTGTTTTTCTTGAGTTAATAATTGATCCGGCTTGTTCTGTTGTTTTTGAAGCGCAAAAGGAAGAATCAAATCTTCTTAATAGACCACCGCGAAATGTAAAAGAACCTCTTTTTGGTAAAAGAAATGTTATAATCAGTCTGCTTCAAGGATTTGGTGTGTTGATTGGTTGTGCAATAATATATTTTGTGGGATTAAGTTATGGCAAAAATCAATTTGAAGCCAGAACTTTGGCTTTCACCACTTTAATAATTGCCAACATTGGTTTAATAATAACAAACCGTTCCTGGAGTGATAACTTTATTAAGTCATTCAAAGAAAAAAATACTGCTTTTGTTGGAGTATTTGCCGGGGCTGTTATTTTTCTTGGTCTTGCTTTATATTTGCCTGCTTTTCGTGATCTATTTAAATTCAGTTATTTACACTTCAACGATTTATTGTTATGTTTTGCCACAGCTATGTTAAGCATTTTTTGGTTTGAGATTTACAAAAGATTAAATCACAAGGCTTTGTAATTTAACTATTTACTTTCGTTTAACATTCCCTTATTGGTTGGCAAACGATTTATAAATAATATTTGTTATATTGTTTATAATTATAAAAGTTTTAATACTTTTGCAATTAATCTAAATCATTACTTTAGCTGCAATAATTAAGGGTTTCGGAATGAAAAAACATTCGGAAAAATTTCTAAAAATATTATCTTCTATTTTGGTTGGTGCCGGAATTTACGGACTTTTGTATATTTTAATTTCTATGCAAAAGGTCATCGGACATTCAAACCCAATTCATATTATTACCGATTTAATGTTTTTTTCAATTGTTGCAGCACTAATTATTAAAGGCAATACTAAAATAAATCAGCATTTGAGTAATTATTACAAATGGGAAGTTAATCCTATTAAAAGATTCGTCCTTCAGATAACCGGTAATATTTTTTTTACTTTTGGAACCGTACTCATTATTTTCGAAATTTATTCCTTTTTTTATCTAAGATTAGTCTGGGGATTAAATTTGGGTGTGTTTATACCTGTGGTTAAAGATGCATTAATAATTCTAATTATCATTTTTGTATTTTATCAGGCGGTTTATATAGGTTTATATTTTTTTCATCAATGGGAAAAATCCGTACGTGAATCCGAAAAACTTAAACAGGAAAACCTTCATTCACAACTTCATGCTTTACAAAATCAAACTAGTCCCCATTTCCTATTTAACAGCTTAAATGTATTAACCTCATTAATTGAAGAAAACCCAACAACAGCTGTTGTGTTTGTAAAACGGCTATCTGAAGTATATAGATACGTACTTCAAAAAACCGAACAGCACCTTGTGGAATTACGTGACGAAATAAATTTTATCAATTCATATCTGTATTTGCAGCAGCAAAGATTTGGAAATAATCTGATAACAAAAATAGATATCCCGCCATTGTCATTGGATTATTATATTGCTCCTTATACTTTGCAAATTTTATTTGAAAACGCAATTAAACATAACATTGTGTCAACCGAAAAACCGTTATCGGTACTTTTATCTGTGGATCAAAACAATCTAATTGTTGAAAATAATATCCAGCCCAAAATATCATTGGTGCCCACAACTGGTTTAGGATTAAAAAATATTAAAAACCGTTATAAAATTCTTTCGGATAAAAATATTCAAATAATTAACCAAAATGGCATTTTCCGTGTTATAATTCCACTTCTTAAAAATCGGAGCAGTTTTGAAAGTAATAATAATTGAAGATGAAGAATTAGCCGCCCGCAGACTGCAAAATCTAATTTCCGAAGTACAAACCGATTTTGATATTTTGGGAGTTTTTGAAAGTATTGAATCTTCTGTTAAATGGCTAAAAGCAAATAAAGCTCCGGATTTGATTTTTTTAGATGTTCAGCTTTCAGATGGATTAAGCTTTGAAATATTTAAGCAGGTTGATATTGACTGTCCGGTTATTTTTACTACAGCATTTGATGAATACGCAATTAAAGCTTTTAAAGTTAACAGCATTGATTATTTACTAAAACCAATTGACAAAACAGAGTTAACAAATAGTATAATAAAATTTAAAAAACTTCACGACTTGGAAATTTTAAGTTTAAGGAGTAATGAAGTTAAATCGATACTTAATAATATTAATAAAAACGAACAAGTGTACAAATCGAGATTCCTCGTAAAATCGAAACAAACTTTTTTAAAAATTACTACTGATGAAATTGCTTATTTTTATTTGGAAAACAAACTTACTTTTCTTGTACAAAAAACCGGCAAAAAATATCTTTTAGATTACACACTTGATGACTTGGAAAAGGAACTTGATCCTTTGCGTTTTTATAGAGCAAACAGACAATTTATTCTTAATGCCGATTCAATCCAACAGGTACGTTCCTTTTTCAGCGGTAAATTAAAGGTAAACGTTGTACCCAAATATGATAATGAAATTATTATAAGCAGATTAAAGGCTACAGCTTTTAAAGAATGGATGAATAAATAATTTATTTTAATTTTTTAATAAATTCCTTAACTATTACTTTTTATTTTATCTTTCTGTATATTTGGAAATAAAATTACTTTTGTATTTTAATATGAAAAAGTTTGAAGCCGAGCTGCTAAAAGGAGGCAGAATTGGTGTATATATTAAAATTCCTTTTGATGTTGAAAAAGTATTTGGCAATAAAGGCCAAGTTAAAGTAAAAGTCACATTTGACGGTTATCTGTACCGGAGTTCACTTGTTCCAATGGGTGACAACCAACATGTGATTGGAGTTAAAAAAGAAATTAGAACCGCCATAAAAAAAGATGTTGGCGATTTTGTTTTTGTTACTTTGGAAATAGATACCGAAAAACGCATTGTTATAATTCCGGCGGATATAAAAGAAGCGTTTTTGACCGAAGAAGGTTTATTCGAATTTTATACCCAAATGTGTTACACCCACCGAAAAGAAGTTGTTGAATGGATTACCAGCGCAAAAAAAATTGAAACACGTAACAACCTAATTATCAAAGCAATCACTATTTTAAAAACAATGAAAGAAAAAAAATATGGATAAATTATATATTATCATTACCGCTCTATTGTTATCAAACATTATATCAGCACAAAACGAACCAACATATAAAACCGAAGAAATAATTATTACCAGCAATAAAACATCAAATCCCTTTTTAGAAAAAACACGTAGTGTATCTATTATTAACAGTAATGAAATTAAAAATCAACCCGTTTCTTCCTTATCGGAGTTATTAGAGTTTACGGTTGGAGTTGATATTAAACAACGGGGTCCTCAAAATGTACAGTCCGATTTAAGTATCAGGGGTAGTTCTTTTGAGCAGACCTTGGTTTTAATTAACGGAATTAAAATAAGTGATTCCCAAACAGGACATCACAATATGAATTTACCTGTCTCTTTATATGATATTGAAAAAATTGAAATTCTAAAAGGACAAGGTTCATCTATTCATGGCGCAAACGCTCTTGCCGGTGTTATAAATATAATTACAAAAAGTAATGCCGAACGTTCTTTGACTTTTAATTCATCGGCCGGTTCGTATGGATATTATGATACTTATTTAGGGTTTTCGCAGCCAATTGGTTTGTTGCAAAATAATTTGTCTGTTTCAAAAAGTCATTCAAACGGTTACCGATATAACACAAGATTTAATAATTTAACTTTTTCTTATACTCCAAGGTTAGTGTTTGGTAAAAACAGTATTAATCTTTTTACGGGTTACCAAAAAAAGGAGTTTGGCGCAAACGGATTTTATTCCGATAAATACCCAAATCAATGGGAAGAAACAAAAACTTTGTTATCTACTGTAAAGGGTGATTTTGTTTTTAATAATTTATTTTTATCTCCAAAATTTTCGTGGCGCAAACATGACGACATGTATTTATTAGATCATGATAGGCCCTCTTTTTACAAAAACACTCATAAAAACAATTCATATAATGCCGAAATTGAAACAATTTATCATTCAGCTTATGGTTTTACTTCTTTGAGTTTTGAATTTGGTATAGATAAAATAGAAAGCTCAAATTTGGGTAATCATGAAAGGAATAAAACCGGAATTTCACTTGAGCATAAAACAAATTTGTTTTCGCTGCTTGATGTATCCGTTGGCGGATATTTTTATAAATACGATACATGGGGTTGGAAGTTATGTCCAAATGCCGATATGGGATTACAGATTAACCAAGACTTTAGATTATATGCCAGTATCGGTAATTCCTTTAGAATTCCTACTTTTACCGAATTATATTATTTAAGCCCCGCTCAAGTTGGCAACAGCAGCTTAAAACCGGAAGAAGCTTTATCGTATGAGGCAGGAATAAAATACATTACCGAAAATATTAATTCAAGTATTGCTTTTTTTGCACGCGACGGAAAAAATTTAATAGATTGGTCAAAACAAAATCCGCTAGACAAGTGGACCGCAAATAATATTGCAAATCTTAACACAAAAGGAATTGAAGTTAATTTTTCGTTATTACCGCAAACCTTATATTCGTTTAGTCCCGTTACAAAAATTTTGTTGGGTTATACTTACATTGAAACTGATAATAGTAAAATTAATTATATTTCGCGTTATGTGTTAGATCATTTAAAACATCAAGTAATTGCTTCAATCAATCACAACCTTTTGTTTGATATTCAGCAAAGCTGGGATTTTAAATACGAATTAAGATATAATTCTTCAGATTATTTTATTTGTGACACCAAAATATCCCGACAAATAAAATTTGTAGAACTTTCACTTATAATTAACAATTTATTTGATAGAGCATATACCGATTTTACAAATCTTCCTATGCCGGGCAGATGGATTATTGGCAGTCTTAAATTAAATTTTAATGATTTTTAGAATTATTTTTCTAAAATAACCCGTCTGTAACCATCAGCATTTTTCCAATGATCGTTAAACGCCGCGGGTTCAACATATACGGAACCAAAAAAATTATCGCGTGTTTTTGGTTTCTCATCCAAGCCGTCATTATCGCAATAAGCTAATGATATTCCCATTTTTTTATTTGGTGATAATACAACTCTTGAGTTTTCAGCGTTTTGATGATCATATTTATCACTATATACGGCAATGGCAAATTCCCAAATTGTTTCCGTACCGTTTTTTCTTGCTGTAAAACTTTTAAAATGGTTTGCGTAATTTATTGTAATGTAATTTGTCCAATCTTTACCTGTAATATCACATACAACTACATCTTTTGTTGTTTCTCCGTCTTTTGGTGCTTTAATAACAATATGATATGAAAACGCATTAGAGCTGTTTGTTCCCCACTCTTTCCCTGATTCACCTTCACCGTTAAAAACATGTAAACCACCGGATAAATCCTCATCAATAAACACTTCTAAAATATCAAAATCGGGATAATTTTTTGCTATTGCCGGATCCTCATTGTACACATAACCATCAACAAAAACATCATCTGTTGTTTTGGCTAAAAAGTACAATAAATTTGTTTCTTTTGACCATACAATTTTATAAGTTCCGGTAAAGTCTTGGCTGCTTAAAGTATCACCGTAGTTCATCCATACTTGATCAATTGGCTCCCATTTTACATTTTGCCAACATTCATCATTAGGAAATCCATCAATAACCGGAACTTCGATTGCATTGCTAATAATAAGCGTATCGTTTGTATGTACCGAATTATTATTTTGTGCAATTAAAAAACTTGTTATGCTAAAAAAGCTAAAAGCAGTAATTAATAATAGTTTTAATTTCATTTTATAATCCTTAAAATTTAATTGTTTAATATAATATTTGCGGCTAAAACTAAAAACATAAAATCGCAGGCGCCGCCGCCCATTACATATTCCGTTTGCTGCCAAAAATAGGGCCATACTTTTAATTCAGGGAAATCCGGACGTATTAGTGCTGTTCCCGATCCTACTCCACCCGGAATATATGACCATTCGTCTCGGTTTACTCCGTATGCTACAGTTAATGAATTAACCCCAACTCCCGAAGCAAACGAAGAAGTATTATTTCCCGGATGAGTACCTAATACAAAATTTAATGCTTTTAACATATTCTCTTTGGGGAACAGCTTTGGAAATGATTTATTTAAGAAATATTGTTTTACTCCAAATTCCTGAATATTCCACCCCGCTCCCCAAATATCGGGTTTGTATGGAACTCCGTACGGATTTTCTTTTTGTTCTTCGTCTAAACCTGTTTTTAATTTTTGAACTGCCGAATTTACTAATAATTCGTAATTTTTATCATTTATTAAAGGTAAGGTTCTTCCTAAAATCCATGCATTATTTATTATTTGTTTTTCCGTATTAACATTATTTATTATATAATTTTTATATTCCTCATTACCGGTTGTCAAAAACAGTTCAATTGCGGCAAAACTTCTATCCCAATTTGTGCTTCTATAATTGCCCCAAATCGCTTCCGCTATTTTTAAGCATTCATTGGAAAGTTCAGGGTTGTATTTTTTTATAACCCGGCTTGCTGCCACAAGTGTTCCCGCTGTGTATAACTCGCGCCAGGGATTTTCTTCGGTAAATACCAACCGGTCATCTTTTATTTCACCATTTGCATTATTATATATTTTCCCGTCAGTCATATTTACACCATCGCCAAGCAATGTATATTGTCTTAGTGTGGGACAAATTATTCCCCTATATAATCTGCCTAAGCTGTTATAACCGTTTACAATACTTATTAAACCATGTTCAATTTGCTGTAATATATCAGGTTTTCCGTCCGGTTGATGTATTTCGACAAGTTTTTCAGTTTGATTAATAGTAGTTTCGTCATAATTTACTTTAAATTCCTCATAAGCCAAAGCTAACGAATATACGGTTGCGGCCTGCGATTCAACCCGTAAATCATAATCGCCTGCATCATGCCAGCCTCCCACATTTAGATTAGGAACATGTTCACCGGGTTTATAATTTGTTAAGGTCTCTTTACCCTGCACATATCCGTCAAAGTGATTGGAGTCCGTTGGTGCCATTAACGCGTCATCTTGGTGACACAACCCATGCCATACTTTGTATCTATCGTTAACACGCATGTGGCACATTTGAACCGGTAAAAAATACTCTAAAGTAGGCTGCCAAACATGGCGGTTATATACTTCTTTTGAAATCTGAAATGGGGATGTAATGAAATTACCGTATTGGATTAAATAAACTCCTTCCTCAGTTATTTTAGTAAAATCGAACTGTAAATATTTATATCTAATAAATTCACCCCAAACTTTAGGAACATTCGATAATACCAATTCCTTTTGTCCTGAAAGTGAAAATTTATATAGTTCTGTTTTTTGTACGGTTGGATCATTTTTATCAAGTTCAATTACGGCAATTTTATTTTGATTTGGATGATACCCAACTTGTGAAATTTGAACAACCGGTTCATAAATCCAATTTGGTTTTACATTTGGAATTATTGTCAACTCAACCGCATTTTTTGTTTTACCCGCAATCACTAAAGATCGCACAATAAACCAGCCGTTGTTATATTCTCCTCGTCCATCCAGCAAAGTTAACTTGTTTGGCGATTGAAATGTAAGTTTGCTGTTTTCGTTTTCGGGCGAAACTACTAAATTATTTCCTTCAGCTAAAGGAGTAATTTGTAACTTATTGTTTTTGTCATAATAACTCGGCCCATTTACTTGTTGGGTAAAAATTCCGTAATTATTATCCATCATATATGATTTGCCAAAATATTCACCCGGAAAAAGTTCTATATTAAAGCCAACTTTTCCAACCCATTCTTCGGGAAGAGGTTTTTCTAAATCGACATATATTTTGATTGTATTATTTATACTTTTTACACGAACATTATATTTTAAGTTCAAATTGGGGTAAACAATTGGATTAAAACCTTTTCTGTCTTTTGAAGAATCGGGATAACTTAAAGAAACCGATATTTCATTTTCCGCTATATTAACTTTGCGTTTGCCCACAACCGGAACAGGTGACCATTGTCCCGGTGCAGGTTCCAACCGTAAATCACCATTTGCAGCAATTCTGTTTCCGTTTTGAATAATTGTAACCCCGGTTTGATGACCGTCGGGGTAATAGTCATGGAACACCATTACGTTTAAACCTTTGGTTTCAAAGTATTCCTGATTGTTAATTATTAAATTGGATTGGGCATTTGTGAGAGAATATAAAAACAAAAATAATATGTAAAATTTGCGCATAATAATTCCGGCTAAATTTAAAGTAAATTATAAAATAGCAATTATTATGCCCTTCAAAAAGCGGAAGAAATGTGGTTTTTTAATACAAAATCAATGTTTTTAGGCCGACTTTATTATTATTTTAATAAATAAATTATTATTAGAATAAAATACCCTAATATTAAAATATTTATAATTTTAATGTTTTTAGACTGTCTTCTATAATATAAATTTGGGACTTAACCAGCTGCCAAAACTCAAAAGCAATATCTTTATCTGCATAAGTACCTCCGTATCTGCCTGCATTAGCAATTAAACCATTCGCATTAGTTAGCTCAATCCATCTTTTAGCGGAAAGATAAAATCTATTTGTACCGGCTTCTTTTTTAATTCCCTCGAATTCGAGGGAATTAAATCATGGATTATAAATTTTTTCCCAAATAGCCAAAAACTCTATAGTATCTTTGTTTCTTAGCCATTGTTCTATTAACGCATTTCCGCCTTCAAAATTTTTAACCATATCGGTTAATGATATATAATCATCATTACCTTGTTAAAAAATTGTATTTTCCGTTCCTAAAACGTTAATTTTAGCTTTTTTTCTTTTGTCATAATCCCAAATTAGTCATTAAAAATAAGAATTGGGAATAATAAGGTATAAGTTTGGGAGATGTATAATCAGAATATTATATATTTACAGGTATCAGCCCACTTGATGGGCGAAATGTATATAGAAAAACAAATCCCCCCCATATTGGTTTTAGCTCCAGAGGAGCGACATTATTTACCTATAACATGTTGTTTTACAATTATTTAGGTATCGCCCCTATGGGGCTTCATTTGTGTGTTGGTTTGATTTCGCTATAAATTTTTCGCCACGCTGTGGCTGATATATCTTGATTTGCATATACCGCAACTTTATGAATCTTTGTGAAATTTATAATATACTAAAAGATAAATTAAAATATTTAAAAACTATTATTTGATATAAAAAATTACATTTTATGGAAGGAGAAACTTATTACATTATTATGATTTAGCTAATCTATTCCAAATGTAAGTTTTTAGAATTTCATTTCTGACGACTTGGTTGGGATCAATTAACAATTTAGCAAAAGATTCATATCTTGTTTTAACTGAAGATTTTAGACTGACAGGATTTTAAAACATCAAAAAATTGATGTGCTTAACTTTACGCAAATTCGATTATATTATTTGCAATAATTTTCCCTCTTTTTGCACCCTTATAATGAAGATTTTTCTGTTATATTCAAAAATAATTTCTTATTTTGAAGCTGGTAAAAACTTGTATAAAAAGTGCGGAGTTGGCGCCTCCGCACTTCTAACTAAGCAGGAGTATTACTAAGCAGAACATTAGAAATATTCTGTAGTAACCAATTTACCATCTTCCTTTAATTTATTAATTAATAGGGGGATGATCTTGTTACGTTTAAGGATGCCGTGCTGCATGAAGCTAATATCATCATTGGCCGGGTTTTCTGTCTGGCCAAGCATCATATGAACTTTATCAGCGACGCTTAATAATGAAAACAAATCCGTAACCGGACTATCTTTTTCCATTGTTGCGGGATCGGCATCCCAAATATTATAAACTTGATTTAAAGTAACTGCACCTTCAGTAACTAAGTCTATTCCTTCAATAGAATAACTTAACGGAGCTAAATTACTTGTAAAATTTTCTTCCATTTTAAATGGTTTGCCGGTAATTCGGGAAACAATTTTTCCTGTTGTGGCACCACAGACTATTTTTAAACCGTCTAAATTTAAAAACTTTTCTACTAAATCTTTATCTAATGCTTTATCTTTTGGCGGACCGGTAAATAAATTAATTATTTTACCTTTACGTCCTTTTGCTATTATTGCCGTACAATCGTCTTCAAGCCTGAACTTCCAAATTTCTTCGGCTTTTTGTTCTATTTTTTCAGGTAGTTCGTCATAATTGTAACCTAAAGTTAATAACGAATTAACATATTTATTAAGATTATCACTCCCCCATCCTTTATGCATGCCCTTACCAAGTCCGGCTTGGGTAATACCGTCGGTAACTAATAAAATTGATTCTTTTGCTTTCAAAAAACAGTTCGATTCACCAATAATTGAGTTATCAACTGTAAAAATTCGTTGTGGTAAAACAGTTGCAAATCTGCCGGAAATAAAAATCGGCGGAGGCATTTCGTACGACAAAATACTTGTAACACCATCATTTAATATTCTAACAACCGAAAAAACCGAATATGGAAAATCCTTGAGCCTGGCTTCTTCCATGGTTTTTACAAGGGATGCAAAAGCGTTACGGATAGAAAAATCACTGCGTATTAATTCCAATAACCTTGTTGCACACATTGTAGCGGCTAAATTTGCTTTTATTCCGCTTCCCAATCCGTCACATAAAATAATTGTGGTGGAATGTTCATTCCTGTCTTCTACATAAACATCGCCGCATACAAGATTTTTCCGTTTTGAGGCTTGATATGCTTTTACTTCGACGTGTAGATATCCCATAACCAGTTATTGTCTTTTTTGTTTTTGGATTGTTCATCTTTTGCCAATCGGAGTAAATTTTCAACAAGCAATTCGCCTTTGGCTGTATTTTCACCCAAAATTTTAGCAAGTTTTTGGGCCATTTCTATTTGATGTGTTAATAACTCTTGAGCTTGCGCAACTGTTTCATTACGTAACGAACTTAATTGTTCTTTATCTGCTAAATTTCTTGTAATATCAACAAATATTCCAACATACTGTTTTTCATTTTTTAACTTATATAATTTTTCATGGCATATAAGATTATATTTTTCATGATTAACAGTTCTTTCAATAATATCTTCATCACCCGATATTAAATCTTCAAAATGTGCCGGGTCCATTAATATCGATATTTTTTTACCGTAAACAGAATTATTACAATAAAAGAATTTCTTAAATGCAGGATTCATATTTAGGATGTTCATTTCTCTATCCAAAATAACAATTCCATTTGGACTGGATTCAATTATTTTGTCCGATCTTTGTTCAGCAATTCGGCGCATATACGGCATACACATTTCAATTTCCGCAATACCTTCTAATACAGCAACAGCTTTTTCACGGCAAGTATTATACCCACAGGCACCGCAGTTTAATTGATCGTTATCATCAAGTTTACCGGTTTTTTCTAATATTTCTTTTATTTGTTCTTCCGAAAAATCCGAATTTTTTTGCAAATGATATTTTTCAAACTTTGACGATAAATCTATTTTAGTTTCTTCAATCTCTTTACTGTTTATGCTGGATTTTTCAACGTATTGCATAACCCGATCTTTACGTTCAAAATGATTAGAGTCATTTTTTATTCCCGCACCATTTATGCATCCCATCGAACAAAACAAAGGATCTATTAAAATACTTTTACCCGGAGTAATAAAATTTAATGCCTCTTTTACCCCTTCAAATCCGGTAACAGTAATTGAATTTGTGGACAATAAGTCAACATCCAAATCAGCCGTTTTACTAAAACCTCCCGATAATGCAAACAATTTTGCGTTGCTGTCGCAAGGTTCATCAAACCAGCTTTCTTCAAATTTTTTAAGATCAATTCCTTCTTCTTCAAACCATTCTTTTAATTCATCAAAAGTTAAAACCGCATCCACATAACCTGAATAAATATCTTTTTCGCTTTCATCTTTTTTAGCAATACAAGGACCAATAAATACAACTTTTTTATCATATCCATGTGCTTCTTTCAAATATTTGGCATGTGCAATCATTGGAGATGTAACAGGCAATAAAAAGTTGCTTAAATTTGGGTAATATTTTTCTACTAAATTTACAACAACCGGACAAAATGAAACTATATGCGGCCTGTTTTTGTATTTTTCTACAAATTTTTGTGCTTCTTTACTTACTAAATATGCGCCAATAGCGGTTTCCGATATAAACGAAAAACCAATACTTCGTAATGCGGAAGGTACTCTATTAACTGTACTTTCCTCAAAAAAAGCAGGAAATGAAGGAGCTAAACTTAATAATACCGTTTCACCGTTTTTAAGGAAGTCTTTAACAATTTCAACATCTTTTCGATATTGTTTTGCTTGCTGCGGACATTCTTTAATACATGTTCCGCACAAAATGCATCTATCAGTATCAATAGATGCTTGTGCTTCAAACATTTTTATGGCTTTAACCGTACAGGCACGCACACATCGGTAACAATCGCGGCAACGTGCCTTGTTGGTAAATATTATATGTTTTTTAACTTGATCAGGCATTTATTTTTACGATCTAATTTCTTTTAATTCGTTTTCTATGCTGTCACAAACAGTTTTGAAATTTGCATGTTTAATAACTGTATCGCCTATTGTTACACTTGGTCCTTCATCACAATTTTCCATACAGAAAGTTGCATTTATTTGTATAACTTCTTTCAAATCAGTTTTTTCAACATGGTCAATTACTCTATGTAACAAATTTTGTGCCCCTTTTAAGTAGCAGCTTGTGCCTACACAAAAGTTTACACTTAATTTTTCTTCGCTTTTACCGGAAATCAATCTTATTTTTTCATCAGATATACGTTTTCTATTTCTAAACTCAGTATGTAATAATTCGTGTGCCTTATGGCTGTTAGGTTCGCCAAGAGTTGAGTTATATAATTCCGTAACGTATGGATTTTCTTGAGCTTTATGCAATTGGAGCATTTTATCACAATCATATAAGCCTTTTGTACGTGCTTTGTTTACGTTTTCATCATAATATACCGGTTGACCTGCACCGCCTATACAACCGTTAGGACATGACATTACTTCAACCAAATCGTATTTTGCAGTACCGTTTTTAATTGCGGTTAATACTTTTTTTGCATTTTTTAATCCAAATACAATTGCTACGTTAACTGTTTCGCCGCCTAACTGCACTGAATATTCTCTTAAACCGGAAGTTCCTCTCACTTCTAAGAAATCAGCATTAGTTAAACGAACATTGTTTACCTTTTCTACAGCATATCTTAATACTGCTTCGGTAACACCACCGCTGTTTCCAAAAATAATTCCGGCTCCGGTTTTAAATCCTAATGGAAGATCTAATGATTCAGGTTCTAATTCTGTAAATTTCAAACCAGCTTGTTTAATCATTCCGCCTAATTCTTGGGTAGTAATAACAATATCAACTTCTTTTACGCCATCATGACTAAATTCTTCTCTATTAGCTTCAAATTTTTTAGCTGTACATGGCATAATTGAAACAATAACTATATCTTTTGGATCTACGTTCATTTGTTTCGATAAAACTTCTTTTGCTACCGAACCAAACATTTGCTGAGGAGATTTACATGATGATAAATTTTGAAGCATATCAGGGAAATATTGTTCAGCGTATTTAACCCAACCCGGGCAGCATGAAGTAAACAATGGAAGATTTTCGCCTTTTGTTTTGCGAGCTATAAATTCATTTGCTTCTTCAATTACTGTTAAATCTGCTGCAAAAGCTGTATCAAAAACTCTGTCAAATCCCATACGTTTTAATGCGGAAACCACTTGACCGGTTAACAATTCGCCCGGTTTTAAGCCAAACAATTCGCCAATTGCAACACGAACAGCCGGAGCTACTTGTGCAATAACAACTTTTTTAGGATTATCTAAAGCTTTCCATACTTTTGCTGTATCATTTTTAGGTGTTAAGGCACCGGTCGGGCATACTCTTGCACATTGACCGCAATCAACACATTCAACTTCAGCTAAATTTTTACCAAACGCAGGTACTACTTTTGAACCTGAACCACGGAATGCAAAATCAATTGCTCCAATTCCCTGTAATTCTGTACATGCTCTTACGCAGTCACCGCATAAAATACATTTGTTTGCATCGCGGACTAATGCGCATGAACTAAAATCTATCTCTTGTCTCTGATCTGTTTTTTTGAATCTTACTTCATTTACACCTAATCTAAAAGCAATTTCCTGCAATTTACAAGTTGTGTTTTTAGGGCAAATTTGACAATTTTGATCATGGTTTGCCAATAATAATTCTATTGATATTTTTCTAATATCACGTAATTCAGCAGTGTTGGTTTTTAATTTCATGTTTGGTTCAGGAGGAATTGAACATGAAGATACAATTCCTTTTCCTTCAACATCAACTAAACATAATCTGCATGCACCAAATACGCTAAGTTCCGAGTGATAACAGAATGTAGGTAAATCTATTTTTGCTTTTCTAATTACTTCGAGAATATTTTTTTCGCCTTCTAATAAAACTTCTCTTCCATCTATTTCTATTTTATTATTATTATACATCTTATCTCCAACTTAAAATTAATTTTCAATTGCTTTTAATCTGCACGATTGAAAACAAGCACCGCATTTAATACAAAGTTCTTCATTTATTACATGTGCTTGTTTCTTTTCACCGGTAATAGCTCCAACCGGACAAACTTTAATACACATTCCGCATCCTTTACATTTTTCTTCAATAATGTGTGGTGTGCTTAAGCTTTTACATTGGCCTGTTGGGCATCTTTTAGAAATTACATGTGCATCAAATTCTTCTCTGAATTGTTTAATCATTGCAAGTACCGGATTTGGTGCTGTTTTACCTAAACCGCACAACGAGCCTTTTTTAACTGCCGATGCTAGCTGTTGTAATAAATCTATTGTAGCAATTGTTGCTCTGCCTTCGGTAATATCTTCTAATAAAGCGAGCATTTGTTTTGTTCCTTCGCGGCATAATACACATTTACCGCACGATTCATTTTGAGTAAAAGTCATAAAAAATTTAGCCATTTGAACCATACATGTTTGATTATTCATAACAACCAAACCACCTGATCCAATCATTGCACCAATTTTTCCTAATGAATCAAAATCTAATGGCAAGTCCAAATGTTCTTTGGTTAAACAACCGCCCGAAGGACCGCCAATTTGAACAGCTTTAAAAGCTTCATTATCTATTTTACCGGCTTTAGTTGTAACACCGCCGCCAATATCAAAGATAATTGTACGTAATGTTGTACCAAAAGGAACTTCTATTAAACCGGTATTTGATACATGTCCGGTTAAAGCAAATGTTTTAGTTCCCGGTGATGTAGTACTTCCAAGTTCTCTAAATTTACGGGCACCATCTTTAACTACTAATGGAACAGACGCAAGGGTTTCAACGTTGTTAATTACAGTTGGTTTTCCCCATAATCCTTTTTGTGCAGGAAATGGTGGTTTTGGGTTTGGCATACCGCGTTTACCTTCAATGGAACTCATTAATGCAGTTTCTTCACCGCAAACAAAAGCTCCGGCTCCTTCCATTACTTCAACATCAAAGCTAAAATAAGAACCAAAAATATTGTTGCCTAACAAACCTAATCTGCGTGCGTCTTCGGCAGCTTTTTTAATTCTTCTTACTGCTAAAGGGTATTCCAAACGAACATAAACATACCCTTTATTTGCACCAACTGCTCTAGCTGCTATCATCATACCTTCTAAAACGCTATGTGGATTTCCTTCCATAACGCTTCTATCCATAAAAGCACCCGGATCTCCTTCATCACCGTTACAAATAACATATTTATCTTCTGATTTTTGAACACGTGTTAAATCCCATTTTCTTCCGGTCGGAAATCCACCGCCGCCTCTGCCGCGTAATCCCGATGCAATCAATTCATCGCAAACTTCTTTGTCTGTCATTTCAAGTATTGCTTTTTTAGCTGCACCGTAACCATCTAAAGCAATGTATTCATTTATGTCGTTAGGATCAACCATACCGCATTGTTTTAATACAAAACGATGTTGTTTTGCATAAAAATTAATTTCTTTGTGGCCTTTGCAGTGTTCGTGCGATTTTGGATCTTTATATAATAATCTATCTACTAATTTATTATTTAATAACGTTTCATTTACTATTTCTTCAACATCATTTTCTTTAACGCCTACATATAAAATTCCATCCGGTTCTATATCAACCAATGGGCCCATCTGGCAAAATCCCTGGCATCCGCTTTCAGTTAAATGAACAACATCATTTGAATGTTTTTCAAAGCTTAAATCTAATATTAAATCTAAACCTGTTTCTTTTATTGTGGCTTGAAATTTATTAAATACTTTGGAAGAACCGTTAGCAATACAACCTGTGCCTGCGCAAACTATTATTCTTCTTTTAATAATTTTTGACTTTTCTAAATAATCTTGTTTAATTAAATCTAAATCAGCAAGCAACGTCTTCATGCTTTTTCTCCTTTTCAATTATTGTATCAAGTACTTCTGAAATTTTTACTGGTGACATCGTGGGGTATACTTCTTCATTTATTACTACTACAGGAGCTAAACCGCATGCCCCTAGACATGATACTGTTTCTAATGTAAACAACATATCAGGTGTTGTACGAACTTTATAATCCAAACTAAGTTTTTTCATTATTTCTTCAACAATCGGAATTGAATCTTTAACATGGCAGGCAGTTCCGTCGCATACTTTAATTACATATTTACCCTTTGGTTCTAAGGCAAAATGTGCATAAAATGTAGCTACACCATATACTCGTGCCGGCGGTAAATCTAAAGATGTTGCAACAAATGTTAATAACTCTTCCGGTAAATATCTGTATTCTTCTTGTACTTCCTGTAAAATAGGAATCAATTTGTTTGGATTGTTATCGTGCTTTTTTAATATTTCGCACACTTTCTCAAATTTTCTAAATGAATATGACGCATCAGATTGTATAGTCATATGAATTATCTCCTAAATTAAAATTATATTCCGTCAATTTTCTTGTTATTATTGCTAAACTGTGGCTTAACTGTGCATTCTCTATTATTACATTATCGGGAACTTTAATATGAGTTGGGGCGAAATTCCAAATTGCTTGAATTCCACCCTCAATCATCATATTAGCTAATGCTTGTGCAGCAAAAGCGGGAACAGTTAAAACGCCTATATGTACTTTCATTCTTGAAGTTAAATTCGTAAGTTTATCTATGGATAATACCGGAACACCATGGATATATTGACCTATTTTATCTGGATTGTTATCAAATGCCGCTACAAAATTAACACCGTATTGTTTAAATCTTTTGTAACCAAGCATTGCGGTTCCTAAACTTCCCGCACCTACTAAAAAAGCATCACTAACATTATCCCAATTCAAAAAAACTCGTATCGAGCTAATTAATTCAGTTGTGTTAAATCCTGTTTTTGGTTTTCCTTCTATTCCTGTATATTGTATGTCCTTGCGTACTTGTGTAGCATCTAAACCTAATTCATTTGCTATTAGCGTACTGGATACTTCATCTACGTTTTGTTCTTTTAACGCCGTTAAAAGATTATAATATTTTGGCAGCCTGCGTAAAGTCGGCTCGGGGGTTGGTTTTGTTTTTATTTCTATCATTTTTACTCCTATCAGTATATTTTTACTGATATAAACATATCGAGAAATATTTCACTATTAAACTTAAAGAAATACGTTAAATTTGTCAAGTGGGGAGCAAAAAATATTTAAAATAATTATTATTTATTAATTTTGGGCGATATTTGCGGCAGGAAATTGCACAATAAATTCAGCTCCTGAATTCAAACTACTCTTTATTTTGAATTTTCCGTTGTTTTTTTGGATAAATTCCCTGCAAATTGTTAATCCTAAACCGGTTCCTTTTTCTTTTGATGTCCCATCCATTGAAGTTATTTTTTTGCCTGTCAAAATCATCTCAGCTCTTTCCTCAGAAATTCCGATTCCGGAATCTTTTACTGCAAATTCCACAAAATTTTGATCCGTTTTACATTTAATTTCAATTATTCCATTTTCCGGTGTAAATTTTATTGCATTCGACAAAATATTACGGATAATTGTAGCTATCATCTCTTTATCACCAAAAACAAATGCTTGAATATCCATATCTGTTGTAAGATTAATTACTTTTAATTGTGAATGCACCATAGTTTGTTTAACAACATTGTTTATTTCGGTTATTATATCAAAATTTGTAAAAACTGGTTCAATTCGATGCTGCTGAAGTCGTGACCATTTAGCCAGATTGTCAATTAATTCTACTAATTTGATTGAAGAATAGAGCATTGTATTGGCAAGTGATTCCAGCTCCGGATCGTTTTTTCCAAGAGCATAATCATTAATAATTGAAGCAAACCCATAAATACTGACAAACGGATTTTTAAGATCGTGTGCAATTATTGAAAATAATTTATTTTTTGTTTCATTTACGGATGTCAGCTCTTCGTTTTTTGTATTTAATGCGTTATTAAGTTGTACAAGTTCATTATTATTTAATTGAATGGTTTTATGCAATTTTTTTAGTTTGGTATATTGATTAGCAATTGTTCCGGCACCAACTAACCCAAGCAAAAACAGAACTATATAAATTATTTCCAATATTTTTTTATTTTCAATAATTGTTTTTTGTAAACTATTTTCGCGCTTAAGCCTCAATCGTATTTCTTCCGATTTATTAACCGTTTGCCGTATATTATTTTCATTAATACTGCTGATAATTTCTTCGTTTAATACTTTTTCTTTTGCTTCAAGATATTTTTCCAAATAGTTAAGTGTTAATGCAGTATTATTTAATTTTTTATAAGTTTTATATAAGTTTTCGTAATTATCTTTTATAATTACATTGTATTTGTTTTTTTCTGCTATTTTCAAGGCTTCAGTTGCTGTAGAGATTGCATTGTCGTACTCGCCAGTAAAAAAATAAATTTCGCCGATTTTTGTTTTTGCTAAAGCTTCAACAAATTTATCATGCGTTTGATACGAGTTGTTGAGCGCTTTATTAAAATACATACTTGCAATTTTAAATTTATTATTTATTTGGTTTAATTTGCCATACATATAATAAATATCCATCAGATCTTTTAGCTTTTTTGTTTTTCCTAAAAAGAAATCAGCTTGCAGTATACATTCTTCTGCCTTGGATAGATTATTTGATTCCATCATTAAATCCGCCATCCGTTTATACGAATAACCTATTCCAAATAAATTATTTTTTTTATAGGCTAAACTTAGCGCATCCTCAATGAATTTTTTTGCATAGTCGTAGTACTTTAATCTTTGGAAAACTAATCCTAAATTATTAATAACTAATATTGTGGTTGATGTATCTTTTTTTAATTCGCAATACTTCAAAGCTATTATATAGTTATCATAGGCCTTGTCTATTATACCCTGTTTCCAATAAATTACTCCCAATGTGTTATAAGCAGAAGCTAAAGAAGAAGTATCCTTTATTCTTTCTCGTATTTCAGCATTTTGCCTTGAATATTTTACCGCAGAATCCAATTCGCCCAATTGAAGATAATTAAAACCAATTGATTTTATAAAAATGGCCTGCTGTTTTTCAGTTAAACTGTTTTTGTATTTGTTATAAATTGAACTTAAAAATTCAGTATTTTTTTCAAATTTGTTTGAATAGAACCAATAGTCGGTTAATAAGTTATAATATTTTTTATAATCCTTATCATTAAAATTGTCTCTATTTTGCAAATAATAAATTAACAGCGGAATTGCTTTTTCGGGATTATGATATTTTATGTAAATTTCGGATAATAATTTAGATGTGTTATTTTTTATGGTTTTGTTTGTTTTTGTATTAATTAATAAACTAAGTTTTGTAGACCATAAAATTACGTTGGAAGAGTCCTGTTGTTTATCAAGCAATTTAACAACATTACAGTAAGCTTCAATTTGTTGTTCTCCTTTTAAACCTTTCGATAAGTGTATTAGTGAGTCTATTTGAGCAAATGAAAAAACCGTATTATAAACAAATAATAATATTAACAATTTCATAATACTTCAATTTAGTTGTTTTATAATACAAACATTTTTTATTATAAACAAACCACCGATAAATTAATTTTTAATTATATAAGTGGTTAGTTTATTGGTTTAATTCACTTTTAAAACTTATTCCAATTCCTGCACCGGGATACCAATGATTTTCGGGTTCTTCTTTAAAAAAGATAAATTGCCGTTTCATCAATCTTGAAAAATCCAAAAGTTTTGTAGTGCAATGAGAATTATCGCCCAAAATAACTGCATTTTCCGATAAATGCTTAAAAATTGTCATATATTCATCATATTCATATTCGGCACTATGATCGCTGTCATTTATAAACAAGTCAATATTACATTCTAATTTTTTTAGTGAAGTAATGGAATCACCATATAAAATTTCACCATATTTTTTATATTCGCCGCCAAATAAAAATCCTGCGGCAGGATTAATATCGGTGCCATAATAATACCCCTTAAACCCTTCTTCTGCATTTCTTTTTAAGGCACTTGTTAAAACACAACTTCCCAGCCCTTTTTCAACTCCGGTTTCAATAACAATTTTAGGTTTTAAAATTCTAACAAAAGCATACCACCCAATCCGTCTGCCGTACAACGGCTCGGGATCTGTAACAAAACTGCGGTCACTCTTTTTTATAGCTTCCGCTAAATGATTGCGTAATTTTTGGTCTTCGTCAATTTCTTTAAAATATCCAATTACAGTATTGTAATTTGTTTTAGTAATTGCCGAAATTAAAGAAGCTAAATATTGTTTATTCATTTCCGAAATAGGAAACGTAAAATTTGTAGTCTCTTTAGATGTAAACAACCATTTGAAAATATTTTTTAACGGTTTTTTGTAGTATGCAAAAGCAATATTTGCACGGTAAATTTTGGAAAATACCGCAAACAATGGCGGAACTTTTTTAATAAACTCTCTAATCATTTTAACACTTTTAAATTATTAACATTTACAAAAATAGGGAAAAACAAATTAAGCGGAAAGTTTTATTTGTTTATTAACGTAAGGTATTAATTTTATGTTGTCTGAACCATGATTAAAAGAGAATTGTGAATTATAAATTATGAATGATGAATTAAAAGATTGTCTGAACCATGATTAAAAGAGAATTGTGAATTATAAATTATGAATGATGAATTAAAAGATTGCAAGTACTGTGATTTTTATGATTACCATGATTTTAACGTATGGTATTTTGTCTACAACCCGCTTATTCTAAAATTTCATCGTATCAAACCCTCTTTGGAAAAGAGGACTATTTGTAACCCAACCAACAACCACCCCACGTAAACAACTATGGAATAGTTGCCTATTCTTTTGATTTATAACATTTAAGGACTTATGGCTGAATGTTACCCAAACAGATTCCATTTTTTAAAATCAGCGGTTATCTGTTAAATCAGCGTCATCAGCGTTCAAAATTAAATCATAGAACGCAGATTTACACAGATCGGACGGATTTACACAGATAAAGATTGTCTGAACCATGATTAACTTGATTAAAGGATTGCCATGATTAAAAGTAAATTGTGAATTGTGAATTATAAATTATGAATGATGAATTAAAAGATTGCAAGTACTGTGATTTTTATGATTAGCATGATTTTAATCGTTGGGTATTTTGTCTACAACCCGCTTATTTCAAAGTTTCCTCTTCTCAAACCCAATCCGCGCCATCATCGTTCAAATTATTATTGGTCATTTATTGATGTTGTTTTATGTTTTTAATTAAAAATTAAAAATTGAGAATTAAAAATTAACAAAGTGTATTATACTGCACTTTTGCTTGATTTTGATCATAAAGTATATTATATTGCAAATGAAGTGTAAAACAATGCACTATTCAGGAATGAATTATGAAAGAAATATCACTAACAATCAAAGAACGCCGCCAATTTTTAAATATCACACAAGATGAATTGGCCGATATTGCCGGTATATCTGTACGCAGTTTAAAGTCAATTGAGCTTGGGAACGGAAACCCTACTTTAAGTATATTAAAAAAAATATTAGACACTCTGGGCTTAACTATAAAGATTACGGTTAAATAATTATGGCAGCCAAAGCAAAAGTTTATTATAATAAAATATTAGCCGGATATTTAACAAAGGACGTGTTAGAATATCAATTTATTTACAATTCCGATTACCTAAGAAGTGATTTCCCGGCAATTAGCATCACACTTCCAAAACAAGAGCAAATATTTCATTCAAAAATCCTTTTCCCGTTTTTCTTCGGTATGCTTTCGGAAGGAGAAAACAAAAAAATAATATGTAAAAACCATAAAATTGATGAAAACGACTATTTTACGTTGTTATTAAAAACCGCCGGCCAAAATACAATTGGAGCAATTACTGTTGAGGTGGAACATGAATAACAATTATTGTTTTGGTTGTTTAAAGCCCGGGTTTGAGTCGTTTTGTCCTAAGTGTTTAAAAATCCTTTTTAACGGCAAAAAAGTCAGTCATGTTTTAAATTTTACCCGCCCTGAATTTAACGAACAAAAAATAAAACTTAGCGATAAACTTTCCATTTCCGGTATTCAGATTAAACATTCTCTTAAACTTATTACCAATCAATTAACTTTGACCGAAAGTGATGGCCAATATATATTAAAACCGATTCCGTATGGTGCTTATAAATATCTTGATTCGGTTCCTGCTAACGAACATTTAACCATGCAGATTGCTAAACAAGTTTTTAATATTAACACTGCTTATAACGGACTTGTTAAGTTTAGGGACGGAGAACCAGCCTATATTACAAAACGATTTGATATAATTGATGATGAAAATAAATATCTTTTAGAAGATTTTGCCCAAATTGCCGGTAAAACTTCCGAAACCGAAGGAAACAACTATAAATATAATTTCAGTTATGAAGGTATTGCCGAATTAATTAAAAAGCATGTTCCTGCTTATCCTATCGAAATGGAAAAGTATTTTAGATTAATTTTATTTAATTATATTGTCAGTAATGGTGACGCACATATAAAAAACTTTTCAATATATCGCAATACTAAGTTTGGCGATTATTTATTAACTCCCGCTTATGATCTGTTATGCACAAGAATCCATACACCAAATGAATCGGATTTAGCTTTGGAATTATTTGCAGATAATTGCGAAAGCGAGAATTTTAGATTTGGCAGCAAATATACACAACCCGATTTTATTGAGTTTGGAAAAAGAATAGGGATCAGCGAAAAACGAATTAGGTTAATAATTAGTGCTATTCTATTAAAAACTGACAATATTGAAAGTTTGGTAAACCGTTCGTTTTTGAGTGAAGATATTAAAATTCTTTATATGACTTTTGTGAAAGAACGATTGGAAAGAATTAGCAGATAAAAACATTGTTTGAACCATGATTAAAAGAGAATTGTGAATTATAAATTATGAATGATGAATTAAAAGATTGCAAGTACTGTGATTTTTATGATTTCCATAATTTTAACGTATGGTATTTTGCCTAGAACCCGCTTATTCTAAAATTTCATCGTATCAAACCCTATCTGTGTCATCTGTATTCAAATTATTATTGGTTATTTATTAAATGTTGTTTTTTGTTTTTAATTAAAAATTAAAAATTGAGAATTAAAAATTGCCCTTATTGTTTTGACATTTCAAATTTATTTATATCGTATCCTGCGTTTTTAAATATTTCAAATGCCTTATCTAATTTTTCTTTTTCCAAAACAGGCATACGGCTTAATATCCATCCGTATTTACGGCTTGGAGTACCAATAACAGCATATTCGTAATTATCACCAAGTCCCAGCACCCAATAATCACCCCAAAACAAATGCCAGCCAAATATACTTACAAAACTCACTTCCAATTTGGAATTTGTTTTTTTATCTACAATACGTGCCAAACCGTTTGCAATATCTCTTTCACCTTCTTCAGTAATACAGCTGTTTATTACATCAATTTCACCGTATTCATTAATATTATATTGGGCGGTTGTTCCTTTTACACACTGTTTTTGAAACCAATTAGGAATTTTTGCAACTTCGTACCACAAACCAACGTATTTATTTATATCTAAAGATTTTACTGTCTGCGGTAAATTTTCCTGTGCTTTTATATTTCCCATAGTTAACATAAATACAGCAATTGTTAAGATACTTGTTTTCATAATTTCCTTTATCTTTATACTAATAACGGAAAATGGAAGGAGTTTTGTTCCAAATAGTATTAAATCTATTAATTTTTATTAATTTTTATTAATTTTTATTAATTTTTATTAATTTTTATTAATTTTTATTAATTTTTATTAATTTTTATTAATTTTTATTAATTTTTATTAATTTTTATTAATTTTTATTAATTTTTATTAATTTTTATTAATTTTTATTAATTTTTATTAATTTTTATTAATTTTTATTAATTTTTATTAATTTTTATTAATTTTTATTAATTTTTATTAATTTTTATTAATTTTTATATTGCATTTTCTCTTTTTTCGTGTTAATTTTGTAGTAACATGCCTGCCAGGCCTCTTAACAATGCCCAAATTGGCGGGCTTTTTAGTTTTTAAAATTATGGCAATTACATATACAAAAAAAGCGTTAACATCTACTGAACAAGTAGAGCAGCTTAAACAACGTGGTTTAATTATTAATAATGATCATGAGGCAATTAACTTTCTTTCTCATGTTAATTATTATCGTTTATCTGCTTACATGTATCCTTTGCTTTCGAATAAACCGCTTCATATTTTTAAAAGTAATATTGACTTCAATTTGATTCTGGACCTTTATTATTTTGACCATGAATTGCGTGTTTTAGTTTTTGATACAATAGAAAAAATCGAAATTTCAGTTCGCACAAAAATCATTTACTCATTATCTCACAAATATAATCCTTTTTGGATAGAAGACCATAATTTATTTGTGAACCCCCAAAAACATACAACCCATGTTATTAAGCTTAAAGAAGAATTAAATAGATCCAGTGAGGAATTTTTAACGCATTATTTTTCCAAGTATGCAGAAAGTATCCCACCTTCGTGGATTACACTTGAAACGACTTCTTTTGGCCTCTTATCAATAATCTATAAAAATTTATTCCCGGAGGACAAAAAAATTATTTCTAGCGTATATCATTTGCAATCACCTGTCTTTACCTCATGGATTCATACTTTGGTCTACATAAGAAATATTTGTGCTCATCATTCACGTCTTTGGAATCGAGAAATTAGAGTTCCTCCAGTGATTCCTCAAAAAATAAACGGATGGTTAGCATACCCCGCTAATCAAAAACGTATTTACTTTATTTTTGCAATAATTTCATTTTTCCTTAACGAAATTAATAGCAATAAAGATTTTCTGAATAAGCTTAACGCACTCTTAAATAAATATCCAATGGTAGATCTAGCTCCGATGGGTTTTACAAAATTATGGAGAAGTGAAAAATTGTTCAACTGATTTTTCCAAATGCCGAATATATTACTTTATTGTTTGGCTTCAACCCTATCTATTTTTAGAAATTTATATTTGACACAATTCTATTTGTTACGCTTGGTATTTATCTATTAATTGTTTGCGTTTTTTAATATCAATGCGACATCAATATTTAGTTGTTTTACTCAACTCAATACATTTAATACCCACAAGATTATCGTTACAACCATAATTATTAGACCCAAGAGAGATGATATCCAATTGTCAGTAATTTTTTCAATTAAATATTGTAACCAGTTCCCATATTTCCCTTTAAATGTTGCCTTGGTTTTTAAAGTTCCATCTGTAATTTTATCAAATATTTTTGAAATTGATTCGACTTTTCGTAAGGTGGATAAATGCAACTTATAGTAATCTTTATTTTTGAAAGCAGTTGCTTCTTCTTCTCCTTTTAAAAAATTAGTTTTTGTTATTTCATTCAAATCAATTAATTTTTCTAATCTCGAATTTTCAATATAATTTGCTCCATACCAATCAACCAATATTCTTGCTAAATCAAATAAATCAATAGGTGCTATCGCGCAAGGCTCTCCACCAAGTACTCTTAATCGGTGTGCTAAAGCTTCAAAACCGTAATTCTGATCGCGCATATTCCAATGTAACCATTTAGACTGTTGATGATGTTCAACAAAATAATAAAATGTATTAAGCATTTCTAATTCTAGCTGATCACAATCATTTTCAATTTCCGATAATGATTTTCTGCCTATTTCCGCCAATAAATGTATTGAAAAAGATTTTGTTTGTAAGGTATGCATATCCTTTACTGCAATAGAAGTAATTCTTGGTGATTTACCTTCAGGTCTATTATTAAAACTTTCACATGAATAATGTATAACCAAAAGATTATTTAAGTTATTAATAATTTCCTTTATTTTTCCTTTTGCAATTCGCCGTTTTTGAATACGAGAAAGCTGAATTTTCGAATCTTTCATAGTTCACCATAATATTTAATTCTGATTACAGATCTCAATCGACAATTCTATTGTATATTTTGTAAATATTTTACATTAATTATTATTTTTCTTACTCTCCCACCACATAATCATAAACCGGATCAACTCCTGTTGTAATGGATTTATACGTTTTATAAATTTTAACATCGGGAATTAATGTATCCTCATTGTCTTTTGATATATCCGGTCTGTGGAATTGCTTGCAGCTTAAAGAGCAAAGGAGTTGTGTGTTTGGTAATTTCATAAATAATACTTCCCCAAAGTGCGAAGGTTTTTCGCTTATAGGTTCACCAATTACTTTAAATATTTTATTATCAGCCGCTGTTGTTGCAAACATAACCGCGCTGCTAAAAGTCCATTCTCCAATTGCCACATAAACATCGGCATTAATACGGTCAGTTATTTTTTCTACCCCTTCTGCATTTTTAGTATATGCAAAATTGTCAGTAATAGTATCGTTGTTAAAATTTGGTTTATATTCCATTCCGGCAGCTTCTGTCTGTAATTTTAGCAATTCCGAATATTTTATTTCCGCACTAAAACTTTTATAGTTGTCTACTCCAAAAGCGTAAAACAAAAGATCACCTAAGTACGAACTACCTCCGGTATTGTTACGCAAATCAATTAATACTTTTGTAATATTATTAGATTTCATATCGACCACACAACGGTTTACAAAATCCTCAAAATATTCATCGGGCACACCTGCACTTCCGCCAAAAAATCTAATAGTTTTTGTTACCCATCTTTTAAACCAAGGAAGCATATTTATATACATTTCCCCTATGCGTTTATCCACAAATTTGTTAAACTGTATGTAACACAAATTTTTATCTTTTATTATTTTATAACTAAACGGTTCGTTATTTTTTTCGGTTACAATATGCGGGGGAAATTTTGCCGTGTAATTATTGTTGCTGTTGGGTTTTGTTGTAAATTGTCTGCCGTTTGTTGTTTCTATCACTACTTTATCACTATCGGTTTTAATTATATCCACCAGTTTTAAAAACCAAGTATTATTTATTTGCAGCATAATATATTTTTGGCGGGCCACATAATTTTCAAATGTTATTTTTTCTGTAGTTCTATTTTCAATTTCTTGCAAACTTATATCATTAATACTTTTAATAACCGTACCGTTAAATTCTGTTGGAAGCTGATCTGTAACGCTTGTAATATAAAGCGAATCGATAAGATATTTTGTTTTAAATGGATAAAAATAAACATTTCCCGTTTGGCTTTCCCCTTGCAGACCGGCATGTCCGTCTTTTAATTTATTTACAAACCATTTTGCTAAATCAGCAAATTCTTTTTTTTCTTTGCAATTTTTTAGGTCCTCAAATATTCGGTTTTTTTCATTGTCAAATTCTTCTTTAGCAAAATTAAGATAAACATTAGCGTGAAAATTTACCAAACCTTCGCATAAATATAAAAAATCCTGCTGGTAGATATTGGCATTTAGATATTTGTCCGTTTTTTGAATATCAAGATCAGGAGTGTATCCCTCAAATTGCGCAAATAAAACGGTATTAAATAAAAATAATATTAAAACAAACCGGAATCTTAATTTCATTTTAATTCCTAATTTAATTGAATCGAATAAAAATAATATAAGTTTACAATTTATATAAGTTTGTAACAGAATTTTTAAGATTGGTAATAAAATGCCTCACCAAAACCGCATAATTATAAAAACAAATTATTAAGTCCCATTGCAAAAGTCAAGAATAAAATAATACAAGTTCTATTTTCAAAATTCGTTAAAATTGAAATTAACAATCTCCTTATTTTCAAAAACGGTTAAAAATGAAAATAACGACACTCCTTATTTTCAAAAATCATTAAAAACGAAAATAAGAGCACATCTTATTCCCAAAATTTGCCAAAAACGAAAATAGCCACTCTATTATTTATACAATTTTACAAAAAACAACTTGACTATAAATGAATAATCGTTTATTTTAGAACCATGCGATTTAAAGATGAAAACAAACAAGAAGCAATAATAAAAGCAACCGTTAAACTTGTAAACGAAATTGGATTTTCGGCTAGTTCGGTGGCAAAAATAGCAAAAGAAGCAAATGTTTCTCCTGCTACAATATATATTTATTACCAAAACAAAGAAGACTTGCTTGTTTCCACTTATGTTGAAATTAAAAAGAACATGAGTAAGGTATTATTAAAAGATTTTGACAGCAGCAAACCTTTTAGAGATATTTTCCAAACTTTTTGGATAAACGGATTTGAGTTTTCATCCAAACATCACGATTTATATCAGTATATGGAACAATTTTCCAATACTCCTTATACAGAGTTGGTAGACCACAAAGAACTTGAAAAACATTTTGAACCGTTTGCGTCTGTAATAAGTAAAGGCATTGAGCAAAAAGTAATAAAAAATGTTTCTTTTGAAATAATTTCGGTTTTTATTTTTTACCCGATGATGATTTTAGCAAACTCCAAACATTGCAAATGTTTTGAGTTAACCCCGGCTAATATTGAAACAGCATTTTCTTTAGCTTGGGACGCCGTTAAGTTATAAAAAATTTTAAATTTTTAATAAACGAATATTCATTTATGCAAACAAAGAAAAAAAGAAATAACTTAAAAAGTTTTATTGTAATACTCTTTATTTTCTTTGCCGCATGTAAAAATTTTATAGAACCAAAAAAGGACTATGATATGACTGACAGCAGTTACTTTTTAAATTATAAGGCTGGTAAATTTAGAAATTATGAGGCTTGGAAACAGCCGGAATTATTAAAAAATATAAGCACTATTTGGAAATTTATTTTTGAAGGCGGAAACAGAACTCCAAACGAATTATTACCGGTTCAAAAAGTGGATATCAACAAATTTAATTCAACCGCTAATAATCAGCTGAATGTTACATGGCTTGGACATTCTTCAACAATGATTAATATTGACGGATATAAAATTTTAACCGACCCCGTATACCAAAGACGTGTTTCCCTATTAGGCCCAACCCGTTACAATTGTGATGTACCGTTTGATTTTAAATTACTGCCGGAAATTGATATTGTAATAATCTCTCATAATCATTATGACCATTTAAATAAATACTCTATTAAATTAATAAAAGATAATGTAAAGTTATTTATAGTTCCGTTAAAGGTTGGGAAGTTATTATACGAATGGGGAGTTGATAAAGATAAAATTGTGGAACTTGACTGGTGGGATGAATATTCTGTTAACGACAGCTTAAAAATTACCGCCACACCGGGCCAGCATTTTTCCGGACGCGGATTGTTTGACAGAGATGAAACCTTGTGGGCTTCATTTGTAATACAAGCAAAAAATCACAATTTATTTTTTAGCGGTGACGGCGGTTATTCCAAATCTTTTAAGGAAATTGGCAATAAATACGGACCTTTTGATATTACTTTGATGGAATGCGGGGCTTATAATGAAGCTTGGCATCATATACACATGTATCCCGAAGAAACAGTTCAGGCCCATATCGACCTGCGTGGTAAAGTACTGCAGCCTATTCATTGGGGGACTTTTAATCTTGCTTTACATGCATGGTATGATCCAATGGTTAGGATAACAAAAGAAGCCGAGATAGAAGGAGTTACGGTTGCCCTTCCCATCGTAGGTCAAACAACCGAATATGGAGTTTATATACCTTCCGAAAAATGGTGGGAAGATTATGAAGATTATATTTATGAAAAAAGTGATATGAAGTTAGTTAATATCAATTAGGAGTATATATGAATAAAGTTGCTTTGGTTACCGGAGCCTCATCCGGAATTGGTAAAGATACCGCAATCATTCTTAAACAAAACGGATATACTGTATATGGGGCGGCACGCAGAACCGACAAAATGGAAGATCTCAAAAAGCTGGGGATTAAAATATTAAAAATGGATGTTACCGATGATACATCTATGGTTACCGGCATACAAGAAATTATTACTAACGAGGGACGGATAGATGTTTTGGTTAATAATGCAGGTTACGGTTCTTATGGTGCTGTTGAGGATGTTCCAATTAGCGAAGCCAAATATCAATTTGAAGTAAATGTTTTTGGTTTAGCAAGATTAAACCAGCTTGTTATTCCCCACATGCGGAAAATAAAAAACGGCAAAATAATAAACATTTCTTCAATTGGCGGCAAAATAGCCGAACCTCATGGGGCCTGGTATCACTCAACCAAATTTGCAGTTGAAGGTTTTAGCGATTGTTTAAGACTTGAATTAAAACAGTTTGGAATTGATGTAATAGTAATTGAGCCCGGCGCAATATATACCGAATGGAACACAACTGCAAGAGACAATCTGCGAAAAGTTTCAGGCAATACAGTGTATAAAAATTTGGTGGAAAAGCATATAAAAATGTTTGAAATGGTCGACAAAACCGCGTCAAAACCTATTGTTATTGCTAAAGTCATTTTAAAAGCTGTGTTAGCATCTAAACCAAAAACACGTTATGCGGCCGGTCGCGGGGCCGGAATAATTCTTTTTTTAAGAAAAATCCTTTCCGATAGATTATTTGATAAAGTAATGTTAAGTTTATTACGTTAACCGGGAGAAATAATGAAGATTAAAGCAATTGTATTTGGTTCAACCGGAATGGTTGGCGAAGGTGTTTTGCACGAGTGCTTAAAGCATAAAGATATTGAATCGGTTTTAGTTGTTAACCGTAAACCCTGCAACGTTACAAATCCCAAATTAAAAGAAATTATTTTGAGTGATTTTGGTAATATTGAATCCATTAATGAAAGTTTGCAAGGATATAATGCCTGTTATTTTTGTATGGGTGTTTCTTCAGTCGGAATGCCAATGGATAAATATAAATCAATCTCCTACGATTTAACATTAAATATTGCCAAACTGCTTGTAAAAACAAATAACGACATGACGTTTTGTTATGTGAGTGGAACCGGAACCGATACTACCGAAAACGGTAAAATTAAATGGGCGCGTATAAAAGGGAAAACCGAAAACGACTTGTTAAAACTTCCTTTTAAAGCCGCCTACATGTTCCGTCCGGGTTATATTCAACCCACCAAAGGATTAACGCATACATACAAAGTATATAAAATTCTTGTTCCATTTTATCCGGTATTCAAGCTACTATTTAATAAATATGTTTGTACTTTGGAAGAAGTTGGAAAAGCAATGATTAATGTTACATTATATAAACCTAAAATAAAAATTTTAGAGTGTATAGATATACAAAATAAATCTAAAATTTAATTGTTACTTTTAAAAACCATTGTAAAATGCGAATCGTTTTCCGATACAACTTTAAACCCCAGCTTAGAATATAAGTGTTTAGCCGGATTAATTTTAAAAACCATTAGCTTTACACTTAAAAAATTTTCTTCGGCAGCTGCAATTATACTTTTAATAATTTCTGTCCCAATGCCCAAGTTTTGATAATCCGGAAAAATTTCTATTCGATTTAAGAAAAAGAAATCAGTTTCTTTTGTTATCTCAACCGCCCCGGCAAAACAATTATTAAAAAAAATCTTAAAAACATTTTCAATATAAAAGTTGTTTTTGAAAAAACATTTCTGAAATAATTCATCCCAACCATATACTTGTTTTATGTAATTTTTCATCGAAGCTACTTTCAAATCATATAATACATTATAATCCGATAGTTTAGCCTGACAGACATAAATATGCGAGTTATTGCTTAAATATTTGTTTAGATTTATCATAAAAGATTTTTATTAGAGTATTATAATATAATAACTTATTTAAAATAAAAAACCGACATTTCCAGTGGGGGAAGGAAATGTCGGTGAGGGGAGGTTACCACGACAAAATAATTTTTTTAGTTAGAAGCTAACCTTTCTATTGTTCCCGAGATACTTTTATAATTATCTTCAGGATTCTGATCCAAGTAAAAGTTTAAGTCGTTAAACAAATCTGCATTCTTTATATATAAAAAGGCTAAATGTGCTTGGTAACGAATTTTAACTGTTGAACCATTAATAGATAAATCTTTTAATGTTGTTACAACTTTGTTATAGTTTAATTCGGGATACTTATTTTTTAAAAGTATGGATTGATATATACATGATTCTACTAATCCGTTAATATCGGATTCCATTCCTTTTACAATATTTGGTATACCTTTTTCAACAAAGTAGTCGCTGGATTTTGCACTTGCTAATCCGGTTGAAACTAATAAAAACACAATTAATAGTACTTTTTTCATTTTATTACTCCTTATGTAATAGGTATTTGCCTTATAACTTACAAAGGTTGTGCCAACTTCTTATAACCACACGTAACTTGTTGTTATATAATATGTTAACCTGGGATTAGCTAAAAATGTAAACGTTTACATTAATGCCACAAAACTTCCTGTTATATTTTTAAAAGGTGTGTAAAGTATTGTTTTGAAAGGAGTTATTAATATATTACCTAAATGTGGAGCCTTACCCAAATGTGGCACCCCTATTTTTTACGCTGTAATCTATTGTTTAACGCACGTCTGGAAATACCAATAAGTTCGGAAGCTATTGTTTGATTTCCGTTTGCCCGTTTTAGAGCTTCTTCAATTAACAAGTTTTCAACTTCATCAAGAGTCGGTAAATTGTATTGCGAAAAAGCTACAAGTGACTGAGCCTTTATTTGTAAATTTTGTTCTGCGCTTTCAGACGTTGCCTGCGTATGTTTAAATATTTTTTCTTTTATTGGTTCTAAAGATAATATACCCGATTTATGAGTGCTGACAGTGTCAAAAATTATTCCTTCAAGTTCGCGAATATTTCCCGGGAAGTTGTAATTAGCAAGCAGCGTGTAAATTTCGCGCGGTAAGGTTGGTTTTTGTTTCGATAGACTGGCTGCAGCTGTTTCCACAAAATGATTTATTAAATATGGTAAATCTTCAGGTCTTTCCCTTAGCGGAGGGATTTGAATTTGGTGAGTATATAGTCTGTAATATAAGTCTTTTCGGAATTTATTATTTATCAGCAAATTATCAATATTTTGCAGAGTAGCGCAAATTACACGGGCATCACTTTGTTTTGCTACATCCGAGCCAAGAGGATAATAACTTCCTTCCTGTAAAAGACGTAATAATTTAACCTGCGATTCCATACTCATGTCGCCAATCTCATCTAAAAATAAAGTTCCTCCTTCGGCTTTTTCAATTAAACCTTTTCGTTCAATTTCACCGCTGGTAAAAGCTCCTTTTTTATGACCGAATAATGTATCGGAAAATAAATTATCGTCAAGTCCTGCAACATTTATACTAACAAGTTCGCCTGTTCTTCCGCTTAAAGAATGTATAGCGCGCGCAACAAGTTCTTTTCCTACTCCGGTTTCACCTGTTATTAATACAGGCAGAGGAGTTACCGCAATTGCTTCAATATATTTAAATATTGCCCGCAAAGATGCCGATTTTGTTACAATATCCTTAAAAACTTCGGGATGTTCAAGTTCATCTTTTAACAGGTATCTTTTTAATATTTTATTTTCATTTTTAACATCACGTAAATTTAAACCGCCTTTTATTGTTGTAACCAGTCTGGTGGAATCTACAGGTTTTAATATGTAATTAAACGCTCCAGCTTTAATACAACTAACCGCATTATCAACATCGTTAATGGCAGTTAACATAATTACCGGAATATCCGGATATTTTTCAACAATTAAGGGTAAAAGTTCAGTACCTCTTATATGCGGCATGTTTATATCAAGAACAACCAACGAAAATTCCCGTTGTTGCAATATTTCCATTACTTTTCTGCTGTCACTTTCCGTAACCAGATTTGTGATTCCGTTAGCATTTAACGTTAGTTCAACACTTAAAAGAAAGTTTTCTTCATCGTCTACTATTAATATAGGCAACCTGGGACGCAATATATTTACCATTTATACACCTGACATTTATTAAACCAAAACTGCACATGGAAGAATTATTTTAAAAGTTGTTCCTTTTCCGGCAACACTTTCAACTCTCAAATCGCCGCCATGTCTTTTTATTATGTTATACGAAATATATAAACCAAGTCCGGTTCCACCTGCATCACGTTTAGTTGTAAAAAACGGATCAAAAATATGTTTAATTTTTTCCGGCGGAATTCCTGTTCCTTCGTCTGCAATTACAACTCGTATATTGTTTTTTTCCTGATTATACGCTACCGATATTTCAATTTTTTGAAAATTAACCGTTAATGCGTGGCAGGCATTATTTATCAGATTAATAATAACCTGTTCCAACTGCTGAGCACTGCCGTGTATTTTAGGTATTGCGGGATTATAATTAACTATAAAATTATGAGTTGAGTTTTTAATTAAATTCCCGGAGATCATAACGGAAGTTTCAATTACCTCGTTTATATCAATTAATTTTTCGTAATTATTGTTTTCAACATCGCGCCTGGCAAAATTTGTTAAATTTTGGGTGATTTTTTGAATTCTTTGCGCGCCTTGATTTATCCCTTCAAGAGATTTTTTTATTTTATCCGCCGAAATGCTGTATGACAAACCGCCTAACAAAAAATCGCCGTTAGCCTTATAATATTCCTGTAAAATCGGCTGAATGTCATCCCAAACCCTTCTTAAAACCGAAATATTTAATAAAATAAAATTATTAGGGTTATTTATTTCATGCGCCACCCCCGAGGTTAATGTACCAAGTGATACCATTTTATCAGCTTCAATAAGCTGCTGTTGTTTAATTTCAGCAAGTTCTTCGGCCAGCTTGCGTTCGGTTATATCATTAATTAATCCATCGTAATACATAACATAACCATATTCGTTTTTGGATAAAACAATACTGTTTTTAACCCATTTAACCGAACCGTCTCTGTGATATATTCTATGTTCAAGCGGCAGCACGTTATTACCCGCGCGAGCATTTTTTGCTTGATTTAACACCTTTTCTTTATCTTCTTCATGAACCATTGAAAACCACAATTCGGGATCCGCAGTAAAATCTTCCGAAGAATATCCGGTTACCGATAAACAGCCGGGACCATGAAATGTTTCGGTCCTTTCGTAATCATAAATTTTAACAGTGTAAATATAATCGGTCAGATATTTTAATAATCTATTATACCTTTCCTGCGCTTCAATTATTTCATTAACCATAAAAACATTTATTAATGTTGCAAAAATTAAATTTAATATTGTTAATGTACTAATTATTTAGGTAATTATAAACCAAACACCCTATTGTTTTAATAATTCCCCTATACATCTTTCGCCCAACAAGCGAGCTGATACCTGTAAATATGTAATATTTTGTTTGTACATATACAAAACATATACATTATTATTCCCACTTTTTAATTCTAAATGACTTATTTGGGTTAATGCTTATTTGTATTTTAAAAGTCTCTTTGGTGTCACTTTAGGAAGTTTTGCAAACATTTATTTAATTATTTTAATTCCTCTGCTGTAAATAATTTTATATTATCAAATCAAGGACTTTCTTCCATATGGAATTATTTTTTTACAATTGCTGTTTAAATAATTATGAAAATTCTGTTAACAGGCGCAAACGGATATATTGGTAAGCGGCTTATTCCCGTACTTCTTCATGAAGGTCATAGGATTGTATGCTGTGTTAGAGATAAAAATCGTTTTCCAAAAGATGGTTTTTATTCCAATGAAAATATCTCTCTTTTAGAAATCGATTTTCTAAAGAATAATTCTCTTCCTGATATTATAAAAGATATTGATAGTGCCTACTATTTAATTCACTCTATGAGTTCCGGTATAAGAGATTTTGAAAAACCGGAATCAGATTCTGCTCATAACTTTGTTCAGTTAATTAATCAAACCTCAGCAAAACAGATAATTTATTTAAGCGGAATTACTAACGAGCATAAACTTTCCAGACATCTCGAATCAAGAAAAAATGTTGAAAAAATACTAAAGCAAAGCAATGTGCCTTTAACAGTTCTTAAGGCTGGAATTATTGTTGGAAGCGGAAGTGCATCGTTTGAGATAATTAGAGACATAGTTGAGAAGCTGCCTGTTATGATTACACCTAAATGGCTTAACACAAAACATCAGCCAATTGCAATACGAAATGTTGTTGAATGTTTAACCGGGGTACTTTTAAATGAAAAAACTTTTGGTTCCTCATTCGATATTGGTGGACCTGATATAATTTCTTACCGGCAAATGCTTTTACAATTTGCAAGTGTAAGGGGATTGAAAAGATTTATTATTACAGTCCCGGTGATGACTCCCCGTCTTTCTTCCTATTGGCTTTATTTTGTTACTGCTATTTCTTATCAACTAGCTGTTAATCTTGTAAACAGTATGAAGATTGAAATTATTGCAAAAGATGATAATCTTATTAAAATGCTTGGCATAAAATTAATTTCATATAAACAAGCGGTAGCTTTAGCTTTTCAAAACATTGAGGAGAATTTAGTTCCGTCCAGCTGGAAAGATTCACTTATTTCAAGTTCGGCAGAAAACTCTTTAAGCGCACATATTTGTATTCCACAAAACGGGTGCTATTTGGATAGGCGAATTAAAGATATTAGCGAAAATAAAATTGGTTTAATTTTAGATAATATTTGGTCAATTGGCGGAAAACGCGGTTGGTATTATGCAAATTGGTTATGGAGTTTACGCGGATTTTTGGATAAAATATTTGGTGGTGTTGGATTATGGCGAGGCAGAACAAACTCAAAATCAATAAATTACGGAGACACTTTAGATTTCTGGCGAGTTTTAATTGCTGATAAACCAAACAAAAGATTACTGCTTTATGCCGAAATGAAATTGCCGGGCGAAGCTTGGCTGGAGTTTAAGATTGTTAACAATAACGGGAAATATGCCCTGCATCAAACTGCAACTTTCCGCCCCAAAGGATTGCTTGGAAGACTATACTGGTATTCAGTTTTGCCTTTGCACCATTTTGTGTTTAATGGAATGGCGGAGAATATTATTAACTTTAAGAGAGCTAAATGAATAATCTAATAATTATAGCACATCCGGATAAACAAAGTTTTTGTTACAATGGTATTTTCAAAACTATTTACAATACTCTGATTAATAATAAAGAAAATGTTGATGTAATAGACTTGTACGAAGATAAATATAATGTGTTCGGCGATGAACATAAAACTAATTTATACAAAGATTTAATTACAAAATCAAATCGTATTTATATAATCTCGCCTGTTTGGTGGTTTAGGTGCACGCCTTTACTGGAATCATTCTTTGATCAAGTATTAAGCCCGGGATTTGCTTATAAGCTTATTCCGGTTACAAAGTCGTTGGGCATCCCTAAACCATTTTTAAAAGACAAAAAAGTAAGAACTTACTTAACACATGGTGCCCCTGCTTTGCCTGTTCTTACATTATATTTAAATTCTGTAAAACTAAGACTTGTAATGGGGGTTTATTCCTTTGTGTTTGGCTGGTTCAAAACAAAAACGAGACAATTCTGGTCTGTACCTTTTGTATCGGATAACAAAAGAAAAATCTATCTAAATAAAGTTGTTAAAGATGTTAAGAAGGATATTAGTATTGTATAGTCCTGGTATAGGTTGACTTATGCAACCCCATTTCAGGGGTTGTGGGTTATCTGGATTGTTGATTGCTAATGAGCTGAAACCCATTTTATGGGTTTTGATTTCTTTGAAAAACGAAATTCATTTTTAACTTCTTTTATTCATTGGATTTTTTTTGCGAGTCGTAATAACGCTTAAAAAGCGTTACATATCATTAGCCTAAACCACCATTCGAACCGGTTTCAACCCCCGAAAGTGGGGTTGCATAACAGAAATTAATTTGCGGAAGTGGACATGTTTACCTGCCAAAGGCTGGCATTTCTTTTTAATAGAAGGGCCTGTCCCGCTCTTTAGCGGGACACCCGTAAAAAAGTTCTGTTTTTAATTTTTAAACAATCTTCCCAAATAATTTTAACCGGGGAATTTTAATTTATTTCTTATATCCAACAACTGTTATACTAAATAATCCCTGAAAATTATTTTTATATTCCAACATACCTTCCGAAGTAAGATATTTAGATAATAATTCATCAGGCAAATTTATGCGTTTTGTTTTTTTAATTTCAATATCCGTAAAACCGTTTTCTTTTATTACGTTTAAATATTCGTCATGCTGCAAAGCACCGGAAACACAACCCGCATACATAACTGCCGATTTTTTTAATTCTTCGGGTAATTCACCTAATATTACTATATCCGAAACGCAAAAATGAGCACCTTTTTTTAATATTCTGTACATCTCTCTAAATGCCTTTTGTTTATCGGGCACCAAATTTAACACACAGTTACTTACAACAACGTCGGCAAAATTGTCTTCAATAGGCATTTTTTCAATATCACCCAGCACAAAACTTACGTTTTTATATCCTAATTTATTGTTGTTTTTATTTGCGGCATCTATCATTTCTTCAGTCATGTCCAAACCTACAACCTTACCGGTTTCGCCGGCTAACTGACGGGCAATAAACACATCGTTACCTGCACCGCTGCCAAGGTCAACAACTGTATCCCCCTCGTTTATTCCAGCAAACTCAGTCGGTAATCCGCAGCCTAAACCTAAATCGGCATCGGCAACATAACCTTTTAATTTAGTATAATTTTCCTGAAATACTGTATATGTTGTATCTTTTGGTGTACAGCAGCTGCTTGTGGTTCCGCAGCATGTTGAATAAGTGGGTTGTTTAGCTATTTCGGCATATTTTTCTTTTACACTTTTTTTTATTTCATCATTCGAAATCATTTTTTATACTCCCGGCTGTTTAGCAGCAGCCAATTTTTGTAAATAATTTATCCAAGGCTTCTTTAGCTTTTGATAGTGATTTTTTATTTACACAATAACATACTTTTGGTCCGTCAATTTCGCCGTCAATAAGTTCAACTCTTTTAAGCTCCTTTAGGTGTTGTGAAACTGTCGCCTGCGCCAGCGGCATTTGCTCAACAATACATCCGGCAACACATGTATTCATTTGGGTAAGTATTTTTAATATCTTTATCCTTGCCGGATGTGAAAGAGCTTTGGCAATATCTGCCAGCCAAATTTCTTCTTGTGTAAATGCTTCCTTTTTTGATACGGCCATATCATATTCCTTAAATTGTATATCGTAAATATACGATTTAACAAAAGCCTTGTCAAGTAATTTTTAAATTTTATCTTAAAATGTTGTTTTTTACTTAACATTTCCTGTCAGTATTCGATAATATTATAGAAAAAAAATATTATGGTTTAACTGGTACTTATTTAATAATTAATTAAAGATTAAACAATGAAAAAGAACATTATTTTATTAGTTATTTCGTTTTTAATGTATTTCACATTTTCAGGATGTGATAATAACGGTGTTTCGGATAATACACCTATTTCATCAACGGCTCCAACCACACTTGAAAGTACTGTGGTACCGGTTTTTATATCTTCATATCCACCTCGTATTTTACCTAACGAAGTTGCCAAATATTCATTATATGGGTATGGCACTTGGTATACAGGCCCCGGGATTCCTTATCAAAAAAGATTAGATTTAATGCCATTTTCATATACAGGCGAATCGGTTACAAAAGTTTCAAATCTTTTGCGCTTTTTTACAATGACCGACATTCACATAACGGATGTTCAGTCACCAAATCAAGTATTATATGACGGATTACAATCTGCCGGCAACTCATCCGCCTATTCACCTACTGTTATGTATACTACTCAAGTTTTAGATGCTGCGGTTCGTACTGTAAATTCACTTAACGAAAAGCAGAAATTTAATTTTGGTCTTTTTTTAGGTGATGCCAGCAATAATTCGCAATACAACGAACTTAGGATGTACATAGATGTTCTTGACGGCAAAATGGTTAATCCAAATTCCGATCCTTTGTCAACAGCCGCCACCGATTACATGAAGCCATTTCAAGCAGCAGGAATAAACAAGTCCATTCCATGGTATCAAGTATTAGGAAATCATGATCATTTTTGGACAGGTGTTTTTACCCCAAACGATTATGTACTTCAAAATTTTATCAGCACAAACGTACTGAACATTGGGGAATTAACAAAAGGTGCGGATCTTGATAGCCGCGGAAGATATATGGGCGTTATAGATGGTTATACAGAGTTTGGCATAGTTATTAAGGCCGGCCCTGTTGCAAATTTTTCCACTCCGCCACAAATTAATGCTAACCCGAATAGACATCATGTTAACAAAAATCAATGGATAGCAGAATTTTCAAATACAAGCTCAAATCCGGTAGGACATGGATTTGCCGGCGCTACGGTTCCCGGTTGTTATACTTTTGAACCAGTTTCAAATCTTCCAATAAAAGTTATTGTTTTTGACGATACGCAAGAAGAAGACGGTGCTTTTGGTCAAGGTGCAGTTGCCAGACTTACTACAATACGTTATAATTGGCTGGTAACCGAACTTGATAAAGGCCAATCTGAAGGGAAGTTAATGATTATTGCAGCACATATTCCAATTGCCATTGCTTCATCTTTATTTGATAACGCTTCCACTCCTTCACAAACAGATTTAATTGCAAAACTTCACACATATTCAAATTTAATATTATGGTTATCCGGTCACGTTCATCGTAATCAGGTTACTCCGCTTCACTCACCCGATCCAACTCATCCGGAACTTGGATTTTGGGAAGTTGAAACTGCTTCATTACGCGATTTTCCGCAAATGTTTCGTCTGTTTGATATAACACGTAATAGTGATAATACTATTTCTATTTTTACAACAGATGTAAATCCCGAAGTAACGTCAGGTTCACCTGCGGCAAAATCACGTTCATATAGCATTGCGGCCATGGATGTCCTTAACGACAATCGAGTTCCGCTCGTTTACGCTCCAACCGGCGCATATAATGCCGAACTTATTAAATTATTAAGCCCTGAAATGCAGGAAAAGATTAAAAATTATTAATTGATTAAATTTAGGAAAAGAGTTTTATAAAATAATATTTAATTCATAATCCCGACAGAAATACGATGTCGGGATTTTTTATTATCTACTATTTGAATTTCTCATTATGCTATTAACATTTATTGTAAATAATCGATAATAGTGTATTGTAATTAATGTACTTATTTTAATAATTTAGATAATACACTATGAAAAAAAATCTCGGCCCAATAGTTTTCGCAATTTTTATGTTTATATATTTAACCGGATGTGAAAACAACGGAGTTTCGAATAATTCTCCTGTTTCCACATCAGTACCAACAACACTTGAAAGCACCGTTATTCCGGTTGCGGCATCATATTATCCACCGGTAATTTTGCCAAACGAAGTAAACAAATATTCCGCATGGGGATATGGCAATTGGTATTACGGACCTGGTATTCCGTTTCAAAAAAGATTGGATTTAATGCCTTCAACTTACTCAAATATTGGTGTAACAAATTCGTCATATCTTTTGCACTTTTTCACTATGTCCGATATTCATCTTGTTGATGTTCAAAGCCCGGCTCAAGTGCTTTATGACGGCTTAAAAAACGACGGGGCAATATTTAGTTATTCTGCAACAATGCTCTACTCCGCTCAAGTTTTTGATGCCGCAATTAGGACTGTTAATTCGTTAAACGAAAAGAAGAGTTTCAATTTTGGTCTTTTTTTAGGTGACGCAATTAATAACTCGCAATATAACGAATTAAGAATGTATATGGATGTTTTGGACGGCAAAACTGTTAATCCCAATTCCGATCCTTTATTAACCGCTTCTACCGATTATATGGTTCCATTTCAAGCAGCCGGACTTAATAAATCAATTCCTTGGTATCAAACAATTGGCAATCATGACCACTTTTGGCAAGGTTCTTTTGTTCCAAACGATTATTTAAATAATTGTTTAACCGGACGAACTGTTTTAAATATTGGCGAGATATTAAAGGGTGCCGACCTAAACAGCCGAGGCAGATATATGGGTGTTATTGATGGTTCAACCGAATATGGAATTGTAAAATACGCTGGACTTACTGAAGAATTTTCTGAACCGCCTTTAGTTAATGCCAATCCGGAAAGACGTTATATTAACAAAACCGGGTTTATTAATGAATTTTTTAATACATCTTCAAATCCTGTAGGACATGGATTTGCAAACAACACAATTCCCGGCTGTTATACTTTTGAACCTAAAACAGGTCTTCCCGTAAAAATTATCGTTTTGGATATTACTCAGGAAGAAAATTGTGCAACCGGCGAAGGATCGATAGGATCGCTTAATACCGAACGTTATACTTGGCTTGTAAACGAATTAGAAAATGGTCAGAGTGAAAACAAACTAATGATTATTGCAGCACATGTTCCTATTGGAATTGCAGCCTCTTTGTTTGACAACGCTTCAACTCCATCACAAACTGATTTAATTGCAAAACTTCACACATATTCCAATTTAATATTATGGTTATCGGGACATGTTCACCGTAATATGATTACACCGCTGCTTTCACCAGATCCAACTCAACCAGAATTAGGATTTTGGGAAGTAGAAACTGCATCTTTGCTGTATTTCCCTCAAATGTTCCGTCTTTTTGATATTGTTCGTAATAGTGATAATACTATTTCAATTTTTACCACAAATGTTAATCCCTACGCCCCCACAGGTTCTCTTGCAGCTAAATCACGTTCGTATGCTATAGCCTCAATGCAATTATTTACACGTATTTATGTACAGCCCAGTTACGTTCCAACCGGAGCTTACAATGCCGAACTTGTAAAACAACTAAGTCCGCAAATGCAAAATATAATAAAAAATTATTAAACTGTCTGAACCGTGATTTTGATATTTGCCTGCATATCAATTATTTAATGCTAATCTAATTGCTTCACCCACAGTACTAACAGGTATAATTTCAATATCAAACTTTGAAGTAACCGATTTAGCGTTTCCCTTGGGTATAATTATTTTGGTAAATCCTAATTTTTGCGCTTCCTGGATTCTTTTTTCTACACTGCTGATAATTCTTAATTCCCCACCCAAGCCAACTTCACCTATAACAGCCATATCAGTAAATACAGGCATATCAAGCAAAGATGACGCTATCGAGCAGCATACCGCAATATCAATAGCCGGTTCATCAATTCTTAAACCGCCAGCAATATTTAAAAATATATTCATGGCCGATACTCTTAATCCCGCACGTTTTTCCAACACTGCCAATAATATCGATAATCTTCTGTAATCAAATCCCGTTGCTACTTTTTGCGGATTACCATACGGTGATGGTGTTAACAATGCCTGCACTTCAAGCAAAACGGGTCTTGTTCCTTCCACACTGCAAGTTATTACGGAACCGGAAATATTTTTATTTCTTTCGCCTAAAAATATCTCGCTTGGATTTGTTACCTGCCTTAATCCAATTTCGTGCATTTCAAACAAACCAATTTCGTTTGTGCTGCCATATCTGTTTTTATATGCCCGTAATACTCTGTAATTATGATTTTTTTCACCCTCAAACTGTATTACCGCGTCAACCATGTGTTCAAGTATTTTTGGCCCGGCTATATATCCTTCTTTGGTTATATGACCAATTAAAATAATGGAACACAACTGTTTTTTAGCAATCTCCATTAATTTCATTGCCGATTCGCGAATTTGTGTAACAGTACCGGGGGCATTATCCAATTCCGCAATAAAAGATGTTTGGATTGAATCTATAATTATTACGTTAAAATTGCCTTTATTAATTGCGGATAAAATAATATCCACATTGGTTTCGGCTAATAAACTTATATTTTGACTTGCTATATTTAATCTTTTTGCCCGTAAGTTTATCTGGTTAATCGATTCTTCACCTGTAACATACAAAACTTTACAATCAAGTCCGTTTGCGGCCTGCAATACTAAAGTTGATTTACCTATTCCCGGATCACCGCCAATTAATACAACTGCACCCGGTATTAATCCCCCGCCTAAAACCCTGTCAAACTCTTCTATATTTGTAACAAATCGTTTTTCTTCATAAATATTATCATTATCTAATTTATATAGATTAATGTTATCCGACAATTTATCCATCTTTTTTTTATGCTGGTCAACCACTTCTTCCGAAAAAGTATTCCAGGCATCACACGAAGGACATCTGCCAATCCATTTTAACGATTCGTAACCGCATTCGGTACAAACAAATTTACTTTTTAGTTTCAACGGTAAAACCTGTTCTTTTAATAAAATTAGAAATTATTAAATCTTCGCTGTTCATCAAATCCGATGGCGTGCCTGTAAAATAAATTTTTCCGTCATGAACCATTGATATTTTATCGGCTACATTTTGCACGCTAAACATATCATGCGTTACTACAATAGACGTTACATTAAGTTTTTTACTTAAATTAAAAATTAAATCGTCAATCGAATCGCTCATTATGGGGTCAAGTCCGGTTGTTGGTTCATCGTATAAAATATATTTAGGATTAGTAATTAATGACCTTGCCAAACTGATTCTTTTTTTCATACCGCCGGAAAGTTCTGCCGGTTTTAATTTTTCTGTTCCGGGCAAGCCCACAAGTTCAAGCTGTTCTTTTACTTTTTGCTGAATTTCATCAGGTGTAAAATTAGTATTATTTTCAACTAACGGTAAACCTACGTTTCCTTCTACTGTTAACGAATCGAATAATGCGGCTCCTTGAAATAAAAAACCAAATTTGCGCCTAATTTCGTATAAACGGCGGGTGCTGCAACTTGTTATCGATTCCCCTTCAATAACTATTTCACCTTCATCGGGCATTAACAATCCTACAATGTGCTTAAGCAAAACACTTTTACCGCAGCCGCTTCGTCCTATAATTGCATGTGTTTCACCATCGTTGATGGTTAAATTAATTCCCGTCAAAACAGGTTTGGGGCCAAAACTTTTTTTCACATTTTTTATTTCAATCATAATCATATCTCATATACAAAATATCCAATTATAAATTTATCAATTTTTAATGTTAAATAATATAATAAAATTTGTATTGTCGTTTTTTATTCAAATGTATTAATTAAAATTGAGAATTAAAAATTATTACCCGCACGAGATGCTTTCAACCCATATAAATATATTTCACCTGCATGTTTAAAACGGAAATTATAGAACGCAGATTACGCTGATTTGCACAGATTTTATATTTAAATTTAACAAAATACTTTTACCCAATTCATCTGAATACTTTTAATTGCAGGGTGATATTTATTCTGCTTTAGATTAATTAATGTTTTATAAGCTTGCGAGTTGAAACTCGCGCTACAATTAAAAGCAATTATAATGTTAGGTTAATATCACACTAAACAGTGGTTATTCCGTCTGTTTTAATTCATAATTAATAATTCATCATTCATAATTATTTTAAAAACACCATTTTCTTCAAATCATTGAAAACCGGTATTTTCCCCGCGCCGGTTACTTCCAACCTGTATAAATATATGCCGCTTGTATAACTGCTCATATCTATTTTTGTTTCGTTATATCCTTTGTTTTTGGTACCTTCAACAACAGTTTTTATTAATTCACCAGTTACAGTGTAAAGTTTTATTCTAACTTCTCCCGGTTCTTTTAAACTATAACTTATTGTAGTACTTGGGTTAAAAGGATTAGGGTAATTTTGGTACAAAGCGTAATCCATATTTTCGGTTATGGTTACTTCTTCATTTTCAGTAATGGTTACAATTACTTCCGTGGAGTTTACGCCTTGGTTACCTGTGCTGTCAATTGCCGTTATTTTATAATAAACCTTTTGTGTTCCTTTGTTTAATGTATCATAAAATATTGGTTGTGTGGTTACCGCTATTCTTTTTGTACTGTCTATTGTAAAATTAGCCTTTATATCTTTGTATATATTATATTGCTTAAAATCAGCTTCCGTGTTTTTATTCCATGTTAATTTTACACGGTTGGTATCCTGCTGGTAAACAGCTCTTAAATTTTTAACCTGTTTTGGTGCTAAATCCAGATAATTATAAGCTGTACCAAAAGTCCCGCCATACATTCCAATATCACTTCTGGTGCCGTCAACATCAATAAGCGCAGGGTCGCCTCTATCAATAGCTGGTGAATATTTTTGCAGCCGGTAATCGTAAGTACCGCCTAATAAAGCCGCCGTATCGTTATAAAACATTGGGTCGGCTGTTATATCGTTTGGACCTAAAGGCAAATTTTGGTAGTGTAAATATGTGTTGTCGTAAAACAAATTATAATCTACATCCCCTTGTTCGCCATACGACCACACTCCTTTGTAATTATGAGCAAATATATTATTTTTTATTACAAACGGTTTAGGCAAATTCCCAATCTCTATACCGTAATACGCGCTTTTTAATATTGTGTTGTTTACTACAAACGTGGTATCAAGTTCTGTTCCGGGCAGGGAAAACAACCCCATACCGTATTTAAAACCATATATTAAATTATTGCGTATTATTATTTTTTTGTTTGTGGAAAGTTCCATTGCGTAATAACCATTAGGAGATGGTTCCGTTATTAATATATTATCTGTTATTGTATATTGGCAGTTATTATCCAAATTAAATATTCCTTTTGGATAATCACCCGTATTTAAAATATTAATGACGCAATTTTTTATTTCGTAATAATAATTATCATAAATTCCTGCGACAACACCTTTAATCCCTCTTTTTATAATAGTATTGTTTATAATTCCTCCATTTTCCAAGACGAGACCTGTATAGGTTGAATCAATAATACAATTATTTACCACGCAATAACTATGTTGGAAATAAAGAGCATTATAGTGAACTGATTCTTCAAATGTTTTTTTTAAAAAAGTGATATTGATCATTGAGATCTCGGAATTTTCGAAATGACATAAAACAAATTTGTTCTTCCTGCCATTTATGCCTGTACCGTCAATCATACATTCATCTGTATCTATACCAATAATAGTTAATTTTTTGTTTTTGATATATATAGTTTCTCTATATATCCCTCTATCAACGTAAACAGTATCGCCGCTTTGGCAATAATCAAAACATTTTTGCAGGCTGTCGCTGGCTGTTGCCCATGTGGTATAAGGCGGGGCTGGATTGCCCCCCGTTTTGCTTACGTATCTTATTTCACCAAACAGATTTATTGTTGAAAGCAGAAGCATAACAAATACCAATGTTTCTTTTACTTTTTTTAACATGACATTTTTGTTTAATGAGAGGTAATAAACAATAATCTTACACTTTTCATTTGTCTCTCTCCTTTACTTATTAAATATTCTTTTTTAATTATTTAATTGACCACATTTTAAAATAATTACAAATATTTAAATAACAAAAGGAATTAATATCCCAAATGAATAACTATAAACATTTCGCCCAACAAGTGGGCTGATATCTGTAAATTTATGATATTCTGTTTATACATACACTAAACATATACCTTAATATACCAAATTCTTAATACCCAAGAATTTAATTGAGATTGTAATTCAAATTTATCCATTATGTTCCTCAATATATGAGTTTTTTCGCTTTTCCACTAATTTTACCGAAGAGCAAATAATTATAAATAATACGGGCAATAGTTGCAATTATCTTTAATTTTGCTTATTTTTATTATGAGCATACGCTCATTATGGAGATTATAATATGACAAGACCAAAAAAATGCCGAAAACTTTGCTGCCAGCCAAATGCTTATTACTTTAAACCGCGCGGTATTCCAATGACAGAATTAACCGAAGTGATTCTTGAAGGAGATGAATTCCAGGCAATTAAACACTCCGATTTGGACAAATTACCGCAAGAGGAAGCAGCGGCTTTAATGCAAATATCAAGGCAGACTTACGGTCGTATATTACAATCGGCTCATCAAAAAATAGCATCATCCATTATTAACGGATATGCTTTAAAAATAAATATTTAACGGAGGTTTTATGTTAGTAGCAGTTGCAACAGATGATTATATGTCGGTTACAGGACATGTTGGAAGATGTAACGGATTTTTGGTTTTGGAAGTTATAAATAACGAAGTTACCGGAACAGCCCAGCGCGAAAACAAATTTACACACCACAAACTTCAGGAAGTTCAGGAAAACCATTCTCATTCCGAACACCATGGTCACAGTCATATTGGATTAGTTGAAGGTTTAAAAGACTGCGTTTGTTTAATTGCTGCAGGTGCCGGACGCCCTTTGGTTATGGAGTTAATGAACAACGGAATTGATGTTGTTTTGACTTCACTTACCGATCCTCAGGAAGCAGCTTTATTATATGCAAAAGGTGAATTAAAAACAGATGTAAACGCTGTTTGTATACATCACTAAAATTATAGGTTAGGCTTTAAAAAAATACAAGCCCGACCTTGTTAGATCGGGCTCGCTCTGGTTTTGCGCCTTAGAGGCGCATGGGCAAAGGAGGGTTTGAGGGCACTTCAAAAATAACATTTTTTTCTGATTTGTCAAAATATTTTTTTATTTTTTTTATGTAATTTTTTATACCATAAACGAAATGCCCTTATGTACCAATAAAATTATTAAAATGGAAGCTTTTCCAAGTCAACATTTCCGCCCGAAAGAATAAGACCGGCAGATCTGTTTTTAAATTTTTCTTTATTTTCCATTATTACCGCCAAAGGTAAAGCACTTGATGGTTCAATTACTATTTTTAACCTTTCATAAATTAATGACATAGCCCTAATAATAGTATTTTCTTCGGCAGTTAATATTTCTTCTACATTATTTTTAATAATATCAAACGATTTTACCCCCAAAGAAGTTAATAAACCGTCGGCAATTGTTTTGGGATTTATCGATGGATGTATAAATCCGTCTCTAAAAGAACGAAACGCATCGTCTGCTCCTTTTGGTTCGGCTCCTATAGTTTTGGTACCGTTTCCAAAATATTTTGCCGATAAAGAGGTTCCGCTTAATAAACCTCCGCCGCCAACCGGACTAATAACATAATCCAAAGCACCAACTTCTTCAATAAGTTCTTTTGCCGCGGTGCTTTGACCTGCAATTACTGTATAATTGTTGTAAGGATGGACTTCCACGGCTCCGGTTTCTTCAATTACCGATTTTAATGTTTGTTCGCGCGATTGAAGATTCGGTTCGCAAAAAATAATTTTACCGCCATAATTTTCTACGGCTCTTTTTTTAATTTCCGGTGCGGTAAACGGCATTACAATATAAGCCTTAACACCACGTATTTTTGCTGCTAACGATAAAGCCGCAGCGTGATTGCCGGACGAATGAGTTGCAACTCCCTGCAATTTTTCTTCTTCAGTTAAATTTAATAATGCGTTAGTAGCACCCCTGTACTTAAAAGCACCTATTTTTTGCATATTTTCGCATTTAAAGAATATATTACACCCCAACAATTCATTTATTGAGTTTGAACTTAAAACAGGGGTTTTGTGGATAAATTCTTTAATTGACTGATGTGTTTTGATAATATCTAATAATTCGGGAGGGTTTTTTAATTCATTAATCATCTTATTAATTGTCTTTTTTAATTATAGACCAAAAGAAGTCCAAAAAATCGTTAATTTTTGAAACTGCAATTAAAACATTTTTTGGATCAGGATCTAATAAATATTCAACTCTAACCATATATATATATGATATAAATGTTTCCGATAAAATAAGCGGACTAATATCTTTTATTAAATCGTTATTTAACATTTCATTAAAAATAAACATCCAAATTCTTTTCGATTCATCTAAAAAATGATGTAATGTAATAGGAATTTCACCCGCACTTTTTGCCTGTTCGGTTACAATAATCTTAAAAAATTCACATTCTTCTTTATTTTTCCAAATATTTAACAGTTTAAATGTAAAACTTTTAATAAACTTATATGGGTTTGCCACTTCATCCAAAAGTTCATCAGTAAATATATTTAAGCCAATTGAACTTGTTTTATAAGTGCTTATCAATTCGCGGATAATTGAACTTTTCGATTCAAAATGATTATAAATTGCGCTTTCACGTATATCGGCACGTTTGGCAATTTCACGTATTGATGTTTCAGCATAACCGTTCTTTGCAAATAATTCCAATGAAATAAGCAATATCTGCTTTTTCCGTTCGCCATGTTTCATAGTTTATTACTAAATTGTTTAGAAATTTATATAGTTTGTGGATATTTTGTAATTGAAGTTTTTATATTAAAATAACTTTTAGGCTGTTTTACATTTTTTTCTTTAGTTATCAAATTAACAAGAAATAACCCTAAAACAACCGAAACTAAAATAAATAATCCGCCTTCAGGTCCAAAAGATCCTCCTGTTAAAAGACTATTATCGTTTACTTTTACCTTCATTATTGAAACAAGCGGGGTAAAACCGCTTACATTAAGTCCAAATATTTGGGCTTGAGTAAAATTCCACGCAAAATGTATTCCAACCGGTAAAGCTAAAGATCCGGTTTTAACATAAGCATAACCAAAAAACAACCCAATAAAAATTAAATTAACCGAACTGACTACAGTTGCATTAAGGTTAAAATAGTGAAGAATTCCAAAAATAATTGACGTAATAAATAACGCTGCAATAATGCTGTTTTTTTGCGAAAACATTTTTGAAGTTAGTCCTTCAGCAATGTTAATTAATAAATAACCGCGTACAAACAACTCTTCCGAAACCGCAACAGCAAAAAAGCCAATCCCGCGGCCAAAAAATTCCAATAAAAAATTATACGAGTTATCACTGGCAAAAGCATATTCAAGTCTAATTAATCCACTGCCAAGCAAAATAATAAAATTAGCGGCAATAACCACAAAACCGATAATTGAACCGTGAATAAACGAAATAAACCATTGCTTATTTAATAATAGACCAATATTATATAAATTACGTTTATCAACAAATTTAAACGCAAATACAAAAAGAATTATTGTAAGCACAAAAGTTATTAACTCTTCACTTAAATAATAAACATAATCATTTGGAATTGAAAGACAAATTTCGGAAGCAAGCCAATAAGAGCAGAAAACTAACGCACTAACTAATATTAGTCTAATCAGTCCCCGCATCCTTATTTCTTGATTATTCCAAAATATACCTAAAAAGGACATTTAAAACCTTGCAAAATGTTTGGAATTTAAATATCACAAATTATTTATAAAAAAACAGAAAAATTTTTAGAATTGTGATCTACATCACTTAATTTAAGTCTTTTAGTATAGAATTTAACTTTTCTAACGATTTTTCCCAGTCTTCTTTTTTGTTTTTTTCGTTTTGAACAACTTCCACCGGAGCTTTACCAACAAAACTTTCATTACTAAGTTTTCTGTTAACTCCTTCAAGCAATCCTTTTATACGCGTTATTTCTTTTTCAATTCTTATTTTTTCAACTTCAGGATCAATCATACCTTCAAGGGGTACAAATATGTCACATCCTTTTACAACCGCACTTGCAGCGGCTTTTGGTTTTTCAATATCTTTTCCGGCACTTAATTCGGTAACTTTTGCAATAGATTTTATTGCGTTTATCTGATCATCGGAAAGCGAATCGATTTTTAATATAACCGAAATAGGTTTTGTAATAGGAACTCCCATTTCGCCGCGTATATTACGTAATGCCGTAACAATGTTTTGAACTAATTCAATATCGGCTTCGGCTTGTTCGTTTACCGAACTTTCGTTATAAGCGGGATAATTTTCAATACAAATACTTTGTCCTTCTTTCCGTTCGGTTATAGACTGCCAAAGTTCTTCGGAGATAAACGGCATAAAAGGATGAACAAGTTTTAACATTTCTTCATAAATCCAAAATGCACGTGTTAAAACTGCCGAAGCTACTTCTTTGTCTTTAGAATATAAACGCGGTTTGGAAAGTTCTATGTACCAATCGCAAAAATCATTCCAAATAAACGAATAAATAAGTTTGGAAACGTTATTAATTTCAAATTTATCAAAAGCCGTGTTAATTTCCTTAATTGTTCTTTGTAGTTTTGATAAAATCCATTTATCAGTAAAATCCACATGTTTATCTTTTAAAGTTTCATCTATTTCGGTATTTTGAGCGTTCATCAATAAATATCTGCCTGCGTTCCAAATTTTATTGGCAAAATTTCTACCAATATCACATTTGTCAACGCTGAACAAAACATCTTGTCCCAACGGAGCAATATAATTTATTGTAAAACGTACAGCATCCGTGCCGTATTCGTTCATTACATCAATAGGATCGGGTGAGTTGCCGAGCGATTTGCTCATTTTTCGTCCCTTCTCATCTCTAATAATGCTTGTAAAATAAACATCTTTAAAAGGAACATCACCCATAAATTCCATTCCGGCAATTATCATACGGGCAACCCAAAAGAAAATAATATCGGGGCCTGTTACTAATAAATCGGTAGGATAATAATAAGCCTGTTCTTCTTTTGTTGTAAACACATCTTGTGCCCATAACCAGCTTGAGGCCCAAGTATCAAGAACATCCTTTTCCTGCGTGTAATTTTCAGCATCTGCGGGCGGAGTAGTTTCGCAATAAATTGCACCGGTTTCTTTATGATACCATACAGGTATTCTATGTCCCCACAATAATTGGCGCGAAATACACCAGTCTTTAATTCCGGTCATCCAATGTTCGTAAGTTTTAATCCAATGATCGGGATGTAATTTAACTTTTCCCTGCTGAACAACTTCTAAAGCCGGTTTTGCCAATTCGTCCATTTTCATAAACCATTGTTCGCTTAAATATGGTTCAATAGGCACATTTCCCCGCTGCGAATAACCAACTTTATTGGAATAATCTTCTATTTTTACTAAAAATCCAAGTTCTTCTAATTTATCAACTACTTTTTTACGTGCGTCATATCTATCTAAATTTTGGAACTCTTCGGGCACGTTTTCATTAGTTTTTGCTTCGGGTGTAAAAATATTAACCGTTTCAAGATTGTTCCTAATTCCCATTTCATAATCGTTAACATCATGGGCGGGAGTAACTTTTACAACACCGGTACCAAATGTTTTATCAACGTATTCATCGGCAAAAATAGGAATTTCACGACCTACTATTGGAAGAATAACTTTTTTACCAATTAAATGCGCATATCTTTCATCTTCGGGGTTAACAGCAATACCGGTATCACCAAGCATTGTTTCAGGTCTGGTAGTAGCTACAACTAAAAATTCCTGACTGTCTTTAACAGGATATTTAAAGTACCACAACTTACCGTTTACATTTTGGAATATAACTTCTTCATCGGAAATTGCGGATTGTGTTGCCGGACACCAGTTAACCATTCTGTGTCCTTTAAATATATAACCTTTTTTATATAAATCAACAAACGCTTCAATTACTTTACCGTAATAGTGTTCATCCATTGTAAAACGTTCACGTTCCCAATCGCAGCTTACACCAAGTTTTCTAAGCTGTTCAATAATAATACCGCCGTATTTTTTTTGCCAGTCTCTGCAATGATTCAAAAATTCTTCGCGGCTTATTTCGCTTTTTTCAATTCCCTGTTGTTTTAAAAATTGGGTTACTTTTGCTTCGGTTGCAATGGACGCATGATCCGTACCCGGAACCCAGCATGCGTTAAAACCCATCATACGTTTGTAACGAATGTAAACATCCTGTATTGAGTTATTTAATATATGACCAAGATGTAAAATACCTGTTATGTTTGGCGGTGGTATGACTATAGTATATGCTTTTTTAGTTTTATCTACTTCGGAATGGAAATATTTGTTATCTTCCCAATACTTATACCATTTTGTCTCAACTTCACCCGGAACGTACGCCTTAGGTATTTCTCTTGTAATATGCATCTTTTTAACTCTTTTAAAATTTATATAAGCTTTAAATATAATAAAATTTCTAAAAATTAACTAAAAGAGATTGTTAATTATGAATTATGAATTATTCAATTAGCTTTTAAATTGAACGCAAAATAGTCACAATATTAAGGAAAAAGGTAAAGATTAAAAAGCCAAAGCAGGAATAATTAAAAGTTCTTTGACAATGAGAGCACCTGCCAGTACCCGTTTACCAAATTTCGTTAGATAATACTTGTAAGTATTCTTAACCCTTTTAATAATTTTGTGAAGTAAAAGCCGCTTAATGATTCGTGAAGTTTGATGTGGGGAAAGCGTATTGTTGAGTTTCTTTCTGAGATTTTTATTTCTCAAACCATTAATATTAAATTCGCCTGAATCCATAGCCAATAAAATTTGTGCATCAGCTTGATCATAAAGGTTAAACCCTCTTGAAGAACGACCATTATCATTAACTTTTTGGGATAGTTTATCAATGTTCTTTTTCCCTTCCGAATAATCGTCAAAAGAGGCTATGTAATCTAAATAGCGGAAATTAGCAGCTTTACAACAGTTGCAAAGATCAAAAAAACTATAAATTGATTTCTTCATGGCAGCCAATTTCCTGACTTGGTTACCATCTCTTTGCAATACTATACGGTGAATTTTGAATTCAGTAATTTTGTTAACAGTTGTTTCAATACGTAAAATATTTTTACCTTTGTTATACATCTTTATACTATTTACACCCATATGGTGTTTAATCCGAGTGCCTTGGATTTGTCGATTATATTTACCTCCAACATCTTGTTGGTAACTTGCAGATAATTTTCTTGAAAAGAAAGTAGCTACATCGTCAGGTTTCACAGCGTGAATACATTTAATTACTAACTGGTCATAAATAGGTTGTAATTCTCTGTTATTCTTAAAAATAATATCTGTTGAATATTCGGATTGATCAATAGTCCAACGATAAAACTGTTTTGTTTCTTCTAGAAAGGGAATATATCTTTTTATGATTGCATCAAGTGAAGCGTGAATATCTTCTGCACGAATATCATTGCTTAATTTATTTGCAAGGTCATAATTACTAATAAAGGAAAACGCATTATCTTCCATCTCAAAACTAATATTATTTGCTTTTAGTTTGTTGGCAAGGAAATTATGTCCATTCATATAGAATTGAATGCGAAAAGGAATGTATGTTGGTATTCTAAGGAAGCAAAGACCAAATTGGCGATCGATGAAGTATATGTAATAATGCAGACATTTACTTGTAATAAATCGAAGGAAACATTTATTATTAGCTTTATCATAAGTTTCTTTATAACAATCGCAAATTTCCATTGCAGAATAGATTTGAATTATTCCTTCATCATTTCCGCGTTTTAGTAAAATTTGTTGGATATGAAATTCTTTATCAAATCGTTGCGGGCTTTTAATGTGTTCGATATGGCAATTGTTTTCTGCGGCAACTTTTTCAATACGGTCGCGTACTTTATTATTTTGAACAAGTGCATAGGCTCTAAATTCTGTTATTTTAATGCCTTGGTGTATGAGGAACGAATCCATTCTGAAAGCGCAGCCCCACTCGCTTAAGGTGCCTTGAATAATTACTCTGTCTAAACAATTGATAGTACCGGCAATTTTGTTTTGGTGATTCAAATGAAAATCCGAGCTTATCTCTGCCATTGTTTTGCTCACATTTGTTTGTTAATTTGAATTTCCAAATATATGCTTTTTTTTTGGTTCCGGCTTGTCCGGTGTATGAATTATGAATTATGAATTATGAATTGTTAATTACGAATTGTCTGAACTATGATTTGTGTGATTTAGATGATTACCATGATTTTAGTTTTATTTTATTTTGTCTGCAACTCGTTTTCTAAAATTTTCTCGTATAATACCCACTCTGGAAGAGTGGATTATTTGTAACCAGCACACATCAACCCACACCAACAACTATGGAATAGTTGCCTATTCTTTTAGATTCTCACATCTATTTTACTTATTATACAGCAGTTTTACGCTGATTTTAAAATGGTTTAATCTGTGGTAATCAGCCCAATCTGTGTTTTCAGCGTTCAAAATGTTTTTAGTTTTACAATTACTTAACCGGATTATCATTTCACCCGTTTCGGGCTCTTTTTTTCGTTTTTTAATTATCCTACAATCCTATCACTCTTTCAGGGCTGAAACATTTTTTATTATATGTTTTTTTGTTTTAGTCCTGAAGGGACGATTTGAAATAGTTTGAACTGTGATTTGTGTGATTTAGATGATTACCATGATTTTAGTTTTATTTCATTTTGTCAGCAACTCGTTTTTTAAATTTTCCTCGTATCACACCCACTCTGTAAGAGTGGACTATCTGTAACCAGCACACATCAACACACGCCAACAACTATGGAATAGTTGCCTATTCTTTTAGATTCTCACATCTTTTTTTTACTTATTATACAGCAGTTTTACACAGATTTTAAAATGGTTTAATCTGTGGTAATCAGCCTAATCTGTGTTATCAGCGTTCAAAATGTTTTTGGTTTTACAATTACTTAACCGGATTATCATTTCACCCGTTCCGGGCTCTTTTTTTTCGTTTTTTAATTATCCTACAATCCTTACCCCCTTTTATGGCTGAAACATTTTTTATTATATATTTTTTGTTTTAGTCCTGAAGGGACGATTTGAAACTGTCTGAACTATGATTTGTGTGATTTAGATGATTACCATGATTTTAGTTTTATTTTATTTTGTCTGCAACTCGTTTTTTAATATTTTCTCGTATCATATCCACTCTGGAAGAGTGGACTATTTGTAACCGCCACACCTCAACACACGCCAACAACTATGGAATAGTTGCCTATTCTTTTAGATTCTCACATCTTTTTTTTACTTATTATACAGCAGTTTTACACAGATTTTAAAATGGTTTAATCTGTGGTAATCAGCCTAATCCGTGTTTTCAGCGTTCAAAATGTTTTTAGCTATATAATTTGGGTAATTATTACTTAACCGGATTATCCTTTCACCTGTTCCGGGCTCTTTTTTTTCGTTTTTTAATTATCCTACAATCCTTACACCCTTTTATGGCTGAAACATTTTTTATTATATGTTTTTTGTTTTAGTCCTGAAGGGACGTGAGGATTGTAGAAACGGAATACAAGATGATATAAGCCTCGAAGAGGTGACATGATAACTGATTCAAATGAGTTGGCATTTATGTTAAATCAGAATTCCGGAGAAATTCCATGCCTAGAACATCACAAAAACAAACAACCCTGTGCTTTGGCAAAACAAAGTGCTAATTGTTTGGTCCATGATTTTTGCAATTTTTCCAATTATTCTGTTTGTTTTATCTCACATTTTAAAATTATTTTTTTGCCCCCACTTGACAAAATATTAAATATTTGCTAAGTTTCGTTCAGTTAATAAACAGTGTTCACAAAATTAAGGCTGTACGTGGGAATTTCGGAAAGACGCAATAAAGAAAAACTTGAGATGAGGCAATCAATTCTTGATGCTGCAATGCAGTTATTTATAGAAGAAGGTTACGAATCCGTTTCAATACGCCGAATTGCCGAAAAAATAGAATACAGCCCTTCAACCATTTACCTCTATTTTGAAGATAAAGATGCTATCTTTTATGAACTTCACGTTTTAGGATTTACAGAGCTTTACAAACACCAAATGGAAGTACAAAACATTACCGATCCCAGAGAACGTTTAATAGCCCATGGGCGAGCATATTTAGGCTTTGGCATGGAACATTCCCAATATTATGATTTAATGTTTATTGTGCTTAGTCCGGTTGCAAAAATTTCTACCTGTAATAGATGGATATGCGGTGATAGATCATACGATTTGTTACGCCAAAATGTTGCCGATTGTATTGAAGCTGGTTATTTCAAAGGGAAAGATGTTGATGCCGTTTCGTTTACGTTGTGGTCAATGGTTCATGGTATGGTCTCTTTATACATACGCGACAGATTGCTCCTTTATGATGTTTCCGGGCAGGAGTTTGATACCAAAATACTTTTTGAACAAGCTTTACAAGTTTTACATTCATTTATTGTATAAAAAAAATTTTAAACGATCCTGAACACCGTTCATATATTTACTATTGTTAATAATATTGGAGCTGTAATGAGTAATAAAATAAAAATATTTTTTACATTATTGTGTATTATTCCGCTGGTGACTTTTGGTCAGGCTGCTAACCCGCTGGATGAATACATACAAGAAGGACTAAAAAACAATATTGTGCTTCAGCAAAAAAAGATTGGATACGATAAAGCCGTATATGATCTTAAAAACGCAACCAGTTTGTTTTTCCCTTCTGTTTCGCTTCAAGCCGGATATCAAAGCGGCAAAGGGGGAAGAAGTATTTCTATTCCTGTTGGTGATATGTTAAATCCCGTTTATCAAACATTAAACCAGTTAACAGGCTCAAACAGTTTCCCTCAAATATCAAATGTTAGCGAAGACTTTTTACCTTACAAATTTTATGATGCAAAAGTAAGAACATCAATGCCGATATTAAATACAGATATAATTTTTAACAGACAGATTCAAAACGGCCAGCTCCAAATAAAAGAATATGAAGTGGATTTGTACAAAAAAGAATTAATAAAAGAAATTAAAACCGCTTATTACAATTACCTAAGTTCAATTGAAGCAATAAATATTTATAATTCGGCAATTGAACTGGCAAACGAAGGGAAACGGGTAAATGAATCGTTATTAAAAAACGGTGCGGGACTGCCGGTTTATTTATTGCGCTCGGAAAGTGAAATTGAAAACTTAAAATCGCAGCTTGTTGAAGCGGAAACAAATTCGGAAAACGCTAAAAAATATTTTAATTTTTTGTTAAACAAGCAGTTAAATGCTCAGGTTAACACGTTTTCACCTGTAGAACCGGAAGAGCTGATTGTTCCCGAAAACGATATTTTAGGATTACGCGAAGAAATTAAAATGATGAATCAAGGCATTGAGATTAACAAATCCTTATTGGACATGAATAAATATTTTTGGATTCCTAAAATAAGCGGATTTGTGGATCTGGGCGCACAGGACAGCAATTGGAAATATAATAAAAACTCGCGGTATTATTTATTTGGATTGCAGTTGGAAGTACCCCTTTTTGAAGGTTTCCGTAATCTTAATAAAATAGAATCCGCATCTCTTGATTTACAAAACGCTGAACTTGAACTGCAAAAAAACGAAAAGGCAATTACTCTATCAATTTCAATTGCAAAAAACGAATTATTTGCCGCCAAAAAAAATTATTTTTCCTCAAAAAAACAGTTAGAGGCAGCATTAAGTTATAATGGTTTAATTGTAAAGGGTTATCAACAAGGTGTAAACTCGTTTATTGAAACATTAGATGCAAGAAATCAGCTAACAGCCGCAAAAATGCTGGTAAATATTAACAAACACAAAGTTTTAATTGCTTTAGCCAACTACGAAAGAGAATCAGCCACAACCAAAATTAATTATTAAAAGGTAATTATGAAAAAATTATATGTATTATCCGCCTTATTATTTTCATTAATATTAACCGGATGTAAAAACGAAAACGAAGATGCTTCAAAAACGGATAAAGATATTATTCCGGTAAAAGTAATATCCCTTGCAAAAGAAGATGTTAAACGTGCTATAATTACTTCGGGCCAATTTACCACCGATGATGAAACATATCTTTCATTTAAAACAGGCGGAGTAATTAATAAAATTTATGTTAAAGAAGGAGACGCAATAAAAAAAGGCCAGCTTTTGGCAACACTTAATCTTGGCGAAATTGAAGCTATGGTACAGCAGGCAAAAATTGGTTACGAAAAAGCTTTGCGCGATTATAACCGTGTTTCCAACTTGCATAAAGACAGCGTTGCAACATTAGAACAATTCCAAAACGCAAAATCGGGTTTGGATATTGCAACAAAACAATTAAACATTGCGGAATTTAACAAAGATTATTCCGAAATAAGGGCACTTGAAAACGGATATGTATTAAAAAAGTTTGCCAACGAAGGGCAGATGATCGGTTCGGGAATGCCGGTACTTCAAACCAACGGAGCCAATAATAATAACTGGTTTCTTAAAGTAACAATAAGTGATGCCGAATGGGCTGTTATTAAATTAAACGACAGAGCCGAAGTAGAATTAGATGCTTATCCGCAACAAAAACTATCCGCATTTGTTTTGCGTAAATCGGAAGGAATTGATCCTTTTACCGGAACATTTTCGGCCGATTTAAAATTAGAAACAAAATCATTACCCAAAATTGCAAGCGGTTTATTTGGAAAGGCCAAGATAATACCCACACAAGTTTTAAGTTCGTGGCTGGTTCCGTATGATGCTTTGCTTGACGGGGACGGCAACACGGGATATTTATTTATTACTAACGATAATACTACCGCTAAAAAAGTAAAAGTAACAATAGCCGAAATTGATAAGGACAACATTTTAATAAGTGCGGGATTAGAAAACGCTAAATATTTAATTGTATCGGGAAGTGCATATCTAAACGATAATTCCAAAATAAAAATTGTAAAATAGGCCGTGTTATGAAAATATCAGAATATGCAGTAAAAAATTATCAATTCACACTTATTATTTTTATAATGATAATTGCGCTTGGAATAACAACAATATTAAATATGCCCCGTGCCGAAGATCCCGAACTAAGTTCGCCGGAGTTTCCGGTAATTGTAGTTTATCCCGGCACCAGTCCAAAAGATATGGAAGATTTAGTTATTGATCCTTTGGAATCGAAATTAACGGCACTTGAAGGAATAAAAAAAGTTACAAGCAATATTAGCGACGGTTTAGCTATTATTTGGGTTATCTACAAACACGGTTACGATGTAGATACAAAATATCAGGAAGTAGTAAGGGAAGTAAATAATACCCGCAACGAGCTTCCGTCGGATATTTATAGTATAGAAATTCAAAAGTGGCTCCCTTCCAATGTTAATGTAATTCAAACCGCGCTTGTTTCGGAAAACGCATCGTACGAAAAGTTAAAAGAATATAGCGATTATTTTAAGGACTATTTAGAGCAGCTACCCCAATTAAAAAATGTTGAGGTACACGGCCTGCCCGATAAAAACGTACGTATTGAATTAAAATTGGATAAAATGGCACAAATGTTTGTTCCCCTTGATGCTGTTATGGGCACAGTCCAAAGCGAAGCTGTAAATATTCCGGGCGGAAGTGTTGACGCGGGAAATAAAACATTTAACATACAAACAAGCGGTAATTATAAAAGTGTTGATGAAATTAAAAACACAATTGTTTATTCGTATAACGGACGCAACATATACTTAAAAGATATTGCTAATGTATATCTTGATTATGAAAAAGACAAATATTTAACCCGTATGAACGGACACAGGGCATTGTTTGTTGTTGCCGCTCAAAAGCCGGGCGAGAATATTTCCGAAACTCAAAAAGATTATTTGCAGGTAATAGATAAATTTAAATCCTCGCTTCCGGCAAATATCGATTTTATACAAAACTTTGACCAAGCGGATAATGTAAACAAACGTTTGGGCGGTTTAGGAATGGATTTTTTAATAGCAATAATAATTGTTGCTTTTACTCTCCTCCCTCTTGGCAGCAGAGCTTCTATAATAGTTATGATTTCAATTCCTCTTTCGTTATCAATAGGGATTGTATTAATGGACATGCTGGGTTTTACCCTTAACCAATTAAGTATAGTAGGATTTGTTGTTGCACTTGGACTGCTTGTTGATGACAGCATTGTAGTTGTAGAAAATATTGAACGCTGGATGCGCGAAGGACATTCACGTTTTGAAGCAACAATAAAAGCTACTCATCAAATTACACTTGCGGTTATTGGCTGTACGGCAACATTAATTATTGCGTTTTTACCACTTGTGTTTTTACCCGGTTCTTCGGGCGATTTTATACGCAGTTTGCCTATGGGTGTAATTACCAGCGTGTTAGCATCAATGGCAGTATCTTTAACAATAGTACCATTTTTAGCCAGCAAAATATTAAAAGATCATACAGGCAATTCCGAAGGAAATTTTTTATTACGAGGATTAAAAAAACTTATAAGTAAAAGTTATGGCAAATTACTTGATAAAGCATTAAACAGACCTGTTATTACAACAATTATTGCGGTATTAATTTTTGGTGTCTCTTTGACTTTAATACCGGTTATTGGATTTAGTTTATTTCCGTCATCAGAAAAACCTCAATTTTTAATTGAAATTACAACCCCCCTTCAATCTAATTTTGACTATACAAACGAAATAACAAAAAGAATTGAAAAAGAATTAAAAAAATATCCTGAAATAAAATATTTTGCTTCTAACGTAGGTAAAGGTAATCCGCAGGTTTATTATAACGTTTTGCCCGAAAACGAAAGAGTTGATTACGCGCAAATATTTGTGCAGCTTGAGGAAAAAATAAACGCAAAAACTAAGTTAAAACTAATTGAAGAACTCCGCGCAAAATGGACACCTTACGAAGGCGCAAAAGTTGAAGTTAAAGATTTTGAACAAGGGCCGCCTGTTGTTGCTCCGGTTGAAGTAAGATTATTTGGTGATAATTTAGACACTTTACGAACTTTAGCCGCAAATATTGAAACAATGTTAAAAAATACGGAAGGCACACTATATTCCAACAATCCGGTTGCTAATCTCAAATCCGATATACGCGTTTTGATTAACAAAGAAAAAGCCGCTATGTTAGGAATACCTGTAATAAATATTGATAAAACAATCCGTTTGGCTGTTGCCGGTTTTGAAGTTGGCAAAATGACTGACGGAGACGGGGACAATTATAAAATTTTACTTACCAAAGAAAAACAAAACATTAATTCCCTTGATGGTTTTGATAATCTTTACGTAAATAATTTACAGGGGAAAGCTATTCCTTTAACACAGGTAGCAACCCTGCAATTGGAATCTTCACCTTTAACAATAAACCATAACAACAAAATTAGGACAGTATCCATTAGTGCGTTTGTAAAAAAAGGATATTTAAACGATAACGTTATTAACGATGTAATTGATAAAATGGAAAATATTAAATTGCCTGCCGGATACCGTTACGAAATGGGAGGTGAAATTGAACAGCGCAAGGAATCGTTTGGCGGATTTGCATCGGTAATTGTTGTTACATTATTCCTTTTTGTTGCTGTGTTAATTTTAGAATTTAAAACATTTAAAAGTACTTTAATTGTGTTATCAGTAATTCCGTTGGGAATTGTCGGCGCGGTTATAGCATTATTAATTACAGGTAATTCACTTTCGTTTGTGGCGGTAATAGGTTTAATTGCTTTAGCAGGTATTGAGGTAAAAAACACAATTTTACTTGTTGATTTTACAAACCAATTACGCGAACAAGGCAAATCCGTTGAAGAAGCAATTCGTGAAGCCGGTGAAATAAGGTTTTTACCTATTATATTAACATCGCTTACCGCAATTGGCGGTTTAACACCAATAGCATTATCATCCAATCCAATGATTTCCCCACTTGCTATTGTGTTAATAGGCGGGTTAATAAGTTCTACATTATTATCGCGTATTGTTACTCCGGTTGTTTATAAATTAATCCCCCCAACCATATAAATATTACCCCCGAATAAATAATTGGCCGTATGATTAAATAATTAAATTGTGCGGCCGATTTTTGAAACCATCGAATATTCTTATCAAAGAATTTCAGAATAATTTCATATCTGCAACCAACACCAACAAATAATCCCCGTGCTTCGGCAAAGTATAATGTATTAATTGTCTGAACCATGATTTTCTTGATCAAAGGATTACCATGATTTTGATAAAAGGTGTTTTTGTTACGGCCTAATTATTTTATATTTTCCTCGTATCAAACCCTCATCGGAGAAGAGGAATGTTTGTAACCCGGCAAACCCTAAATCATAGAACACAGATTTGCACAGATGGGGCAGATTTACACAGATTAATCTTTGTCTTGAACTGTGATTTGTGTGGTGGGCATTTATACTACAGCCTTATTATCCTAAAATTTCCTCGTATTATACCCTCTTCGGAGAAGAGGAATGTTTGTAACCCGCCAAAACACAAAACAACCACAACCCCAGAGTGGGTTGCATGTTCTTTTAGATCTCAACATTTTTTTACTTATTATACAATACATTTACACAGATATTTAAGTGGTTTAACTTGTGGTAATCAGCCTAATCCGTGTCATCAGCGTTCATAAATAAATCATAGAACACAGATTTGCACAGATGGGGCAGATTTACACAGATTAACCATTGTTTTGAACTGTGATTTGTGTGGTGGGCATTTATACTACAGCCTTATTATCCTAAAATTTCCTCGTATCATACCCTCTTCGGAGAAGAGGAATGTTTGTAACCCGGCAAACCCCAAAACAACCACAACCCCAGCGTGGGTTGCATATTCTTTTAGATCTCAACATTTTTTACTTATTAAACAACACATTTACACAGATATTTAAGTGGTTTAATTTGTGGTAATCAGCCTAATCCGTGTCGTCAGCGTTCAAAATGTTTTTATCCTACAACCCTTACCCCCTTTTACGGCTGAAACATTTTGGCAATAATATAACTCTTTGTGTTTTAGTCCCGACGGGACGTGAGGATTGTAGCAACGGCATAAAAGAAATAATAAAAGCCCTGAAGGCGGCGACATGATTCCCCTCATCCAATTTTGCATTTGTTTGAAATATTTGTTTTACGTTTTACTAACCGGAATAGAAAACGAAAAAGTGCTTCCTTTACCAACTTCGCTATTAACCCAAATTTTACCGTTTTGGGCTTGAACAAATTCTTTGGAAATAGCCAAACCCAAACCCCAGCCGTGTTTAGTTTTATTACCAACCTGCGAAAATTTTTGAAATAGTTTCGACTGGTTTTCTATTGGTATTCCGGGCCCGTTATCTATTACCGAAAATTCAACCGAAGTTTCATTTGTTTCATTAATAATTTTTTGAAGTCTAACAATTATTTTATCATCAGCTTTTGAAAACCGGATAGCGTTATTTAGAATATTAATTAATACAAAAACCAGTTTTTCCAAATCGACATAAATTTCCGGCAGTTGTTCTTCTATTTCCATCTCCAAATCGATATTTTTTTCGGATAACTGCATCGATAACGCTGTTACCGCTATATCAATAATTAGATCCGGTTTTGCAAATGCAAATTTTAATTTAATATTTCCGGTATCCAATTGCGAAAATTCTAATATTTCGTTAATTACACGCGATAACCTTAAACTTTGCTGTTTAAGTGTACCAAGCAATTCGTTTTGTTTTTCGTTTAAACCACCTACTCTTTTATCTTCCAGAAGTTTAATACTCAAATTAATTGAAGAAAGGGGCGTTTTAAGTTCGTGTGATACCGTTGCAAGCAAATTTGTTTTTGCTAAATCTCTTTCCTGAAATTTTGTAATGTTTTTTAATATTACAAGACTGCCAATAAATATCTCTTTTTTTGCAAGTTCGGAATAAGTTACAATTTCTTCGGATTCTATATTAAAGAAATATTCTTTATTGTTTTGGATAACTCGTAATGGTTTAATATTTGTTTCTAAATTTTGCTGATGATTTAATACTGTTTTATAAATTTCATTAATTAAATCGTTTTGCGAAATAATATCATATATATACTTTGCTACTAATTGTTCTTCCTTTAAACCGGTAATTTGCAAAGTTGTATTATTTACAAATACTATTTTCCTATCTTCGTCAATAAATAACAAACCATCTTCAAAACTTTGTACAACAGCCTCCATTCTTTTTTGTTCAAACAATAACGTATCAATATGTTTTGCATCGTACAATTTTAATTTTTCAACCATCAAGTTAAATGCAAAAGCCAATTCACCAAGTTCATCATTTGTTAATATTTCCAATTTTTGATCATAGTTTTTTTCGCTTATATATTTTATACTTTTTGTTAAATCCTTAATTGGTTTTACAATTTTTGACGGAAAAGAAGATATAAATATTGATGACGCGATTATACTTAATAATGCTACAATAACCATATAAAGAGTAACATCGTTTGCCGTACTTTGCATCCCCTCATTTTTTTTAATGATAGCACTCATATTAATATTAAATATATCCTCAATCCGCAATCTAACTTCATAATAATATTTATCAAACTCCGAAAATTCTTTTACATTTACGGAATTATTATATTTTAGATCTTTATATAAATTTAGATATTCCCTGTAATTTGAGTGCAGCGAATTTACAATTTCCCCTTCCCCGACTTCAGTAATTGTATTTGTTTCAAGTTTAAGATATTTTTCAAATTTTGCTTTTGAGTTTAGATAATTTTGATAATCATTGGAATCAACCGTGCCGTTGTTTAATATATCCTCTTTTTGGAAGGAGTTCATTTCGTCAAGCGAAATAAACATATACTTCATATAGTCCACGGAGGAATAATTATCAACAATAGTTCCTTTTGTTTTTAATGTAAGCTGGTTAATAAAAAATATGCCCAGTATACTTAATAAAAGTATTACGGAAAAAAGGAAAAACACCCCGAATAATATTTTAGTTTTTATTGTTTTCATTTGACGATACCAATAGAATATCAATGTTTTCTTTTGAAGTTAATGAAGATAATTCACGGAAAAAATTTTTAGGTTTTAATCGGTACATAATTGAAAAAACCGGTTTGCCTATTATTATTAAAGCCGCTTCTTTTTCTTTTGCAAATTTTACAATTGATTTTGCAACCTCATTGTTTGTTATTTCAACCACTTCGGCACCTAATTCCGTTGCCAAATTAAAATTATTTAACAGGTGCCTTTGCAAAGCAGGATCTATTTTATCAAGTTGTTCTTTATCGGTTTGAACATAAAGCACATACCATTTTGAGTTATATAATGAAGACAGGCGGGATGATTTTCTAATTAACCTTTTCCCCGATTCGTAATTTGTACTTAATGCTGTAACAATGGCATTTACTTTTTCTCTGTTGGGCAGTGAAATTTCTTTTTGAATTTTTCTTTCAACTTGACGGGATACTTCCTTTAAAGTAAGATCGCGCAGCTGCAACAATTTATCTTTACGGAAAAAATTTTGAAGGGCAATTGGGACTTTTTGTTTATCATATATTTTCCCCGCCTCAAGCCTGTCAATTAATTCTTCAATTGTTAAATCGATGTTTACAACTTCATCGGCAAAATGAATAATGCTATCGGGAATCCTTTCGGTAATTTTAACTCCGGTTATACTTTCAACCTGCTCATTAATACTTTCAATATGTTGAATGTTTACTGTGGTAATTACATTAATATCGGCGGCAAGCAAATCTTTAACATCCTGCCACCTTTTTTGATTATTTGAACCGGGAACATTTGTATGCGCAAGTTCATCCACTAAAACAACTTCGGGTTTTTGAAGTATAATTGAATCGACATCCATTTCTTCAAGCATTTTGCCTTTATAAAAAATCTTTTTCCTATTCATAGCAGGCAATCCTTCAATTAGTTTTTCTGTTTCTTTCCTGCCATGGGTTTCAATGTAACCAATTACAACATTTACATTGTTTTTTAACAGTTCATGCGCTTCAAGCAGCATCCTGTAAGTTTTGCCAACACCGGCTGCCATACCAATATATATTTTTAACTTTCCCTGTTTGGAAGAACGTATAAGATTTAAAAATCTTTCGGCCGATATTGATATTTGAGGTTCCATTATTGTCTTTGTTTTATTAATGTAAATTATAATATTATTTTAATTTATCCAATTCCATATTTAACTTTAACACATTAATTCGTTCCGTGCCAAATAAATTTAATAACGGTTTTTCTATATTATTTTTAACAAGTGCCGTTAACAAATTTTTATCTAAATTTCGTGCTTTTGCTATACGCATAATTTGAATATATGCGGACTGCGGAGAAATATGCGGATCAATTCCGCTTCCCGATGCCGTTACCAAATCCGATGGAATTTCGTTTCTTTTTACACCCGGATTTTTTTGCAAAAAGTGATTTATACGGTTATTTACCACCTGTAAATATTCGGGATTTGTAGGCCCTTTATTCGATCCTCCTGTTGAAGAAGCATCGTAATCAACGGCAGAGGGACGGCCCCAAAAATATTTATCCGAATAGAATTTTTGCCCTATATTTTCAAAGCCAACAACTTTACCGCTTTTGACTATTGGAAGTCCAGCTGCCTGATTAGGAAAAAGAAGACCTATTCCCAATATACATAACGGGAACAACAGACCAAATATTACTACGGTTACAAAATGTAGTTTTATATCTTTAATAAACTTTTTCATTTTTAATGTTCCTAAAAAAATCTTTATATTATTTTATTATATAAATAACGATACTATAATATCAATTAGTTTTATTCCTATAAACGGTACAATTAAACCACCCAAACCATAAATTAATAAGTTGCGCGTTAACAAGGCGGTGGCCCCAATAGGTTTGTATTTTGCGCCTTTTAAGGCAAGTGGAATTAAAGCCGGAATAATAAACGCGTTAAAAATTACTGCTGACATAATTGCAGAGTCCGCGCTATTTAAATGCATTATATTTAAAGCGTTTAACCCGGGTATTGAGGCGGCAAATAAAGCCGGAACAATTGCAAAATATTTTGCTACATCGTTAATAATTGAAAATGTTGTAACATTTCCGCGTGTTATTAAAAGTTGTTTCCCTATTTCAATTACCTCAAGTAATTTAGTAGGATCACTATCCAAATCGACCATATTGGCGGCTTCTTTGGCGGCTTGAGTGCCTGAATTCATTGCAACCCCAACATCTGCCTGGGCTAAGGCCGGAGCGTCGTTAGTACCATCTCCCATCATCGCAACAAGTTTGCCTTCCTGCTGTTCGTGTAAAATATAATTCATTTTATCTTCCGGTTTTGCTTCGGCAATAAAATCGTCTACACCTGCCTGACTTGCAATAAATTTTGCTGTTAAAGGATTATCTCCTGTAACCATAACGGTTTTAACACCCATTTTACGCAGCCGTGCAAATCTTTCCTGAATTCCCGGTTTGATTATATCTTCAAGCTGTATAACCCCAATTGCGGATTTATTTACTGCAACAACAAGCGGAGTTCCTCCGTTTGAAGCAATTTTATCCACTACTTTTTCAATTTCAACTGTTTTTTCGTTTTCGTTTTGAGACCATTTTTTTATAGCAATCCACGCGCCTTTTCTTACAATTGTACCATCCGTTAAATCAATACCGCTCATTTTTGATTCGGCAGTAAATTCAATAAATTTTCCGTTTGTTAAATTATTTGTTGCCAAATTAGGTTCAAGTTTATGCGATAATTCAATAATCGATTTTCCTTCAGGAGTGGGATCGGCCAAAGAACTTAAATAACAAAATTCAACAAACTTCTTTTTATCGTAACCATTTACCGAAAACAAATTTGTAGCTTTACGGTTTCCAATTGTAATTGTTCCGGTTTTATCAAGCAAAACCACATCAATATCCCCGGCATTTTCAACTGCTTTACCCGATTTGGCAATTACATTTGCCCGTAATGCTCTGTCCATTCCTGCAATACCTATTGCTGAAAGCAAACCACCGATTGTTGTTGGAATTAAACAAACAAAAAGGGAAATTAATGCAGTAATTGTTACTGACGTATTTGCAAAATTGGCAAATGGTTTTAATGTTATTGTAACTAAAAGAAATATTAAAGTAAATCCGGCTAATAAAATGGTTAAAGCAATTTCATTTGGAGTTTTTTGTCTTTTTGCTCCTTCAACCAATTCAATCATTTTATCTAAAAATGTTTCGCCGGGCTGAGTTGTTACTTGAACTTTAATTTTATCCGACAAAACTTTTGTACCGCCAATTACTCCCGAATGGTCGGTTCCTGCTTCTCTTATTACCGGTGCGGATTCTCCCGTAATTGCCGATTCGTCAATGGACGCAATTCCTTCAATTATTTCACCGTCAATAGGAATTGTATCTCCAGGTTCGCATATAAAAATGTCCCCTTTTTTTAACAGTGATGACGAAACTAAAGTAATTCCCGTTTTTCCTGTTGCCAATTTGGCCTGTGTTTCTTCTCTGGTTTTGCGCAAAGTTGAGGCTTGTGCTTTTCCTCTTGCTTCGGCAATTGCTTCGGCAAAATTTCCAAACAATACAGTTAAAAGAAGTAGCAGTGTTATTATAAGGTTATAACCAAAATTTCCTTGTCCGCTGGTTAATGATATAACCGACAAAATTGTAACCGCCATCATAATAACCGTTCCAATTTCAACTGTAAACATTACAGGATTTTTCATCATTACCAGGGGATTTAACTTAATAAAAGATTCTTTTATTGCGTCCTTTATTATTTCCGATCCAAACAATTTTATATTTTTTTGACGTTTCATATTTACACTCAAGTTTCATTCATTATAAAGAAAAATATTCGGCAATTGGTCCCAACGACAATGCAGGGAAAAATGATAATGCCGCAACCACAATTATTACACCTAATAAAACCACTCCAAATGCAATACTTTCGGCTTTTAAAGTCCCCTCCGAAAAAGGAATTGTTTTTTTTGCAGCAAGCGAGCCGATAATTGCAATGGGGCCAATAATAGGAATATACCTTCCCAACAGCATTATTATTCCGGTGGTTATATTCCAAAAAGGTGTATTATCTATAAGTCCTTCAAAGCCGGAGCCGTTATTTGCTGCTGACGATGTAAATTCGTATAACATTTCCGAAAATCCGTGATATGACGGATTATTAAGCCAGCCCAAAGCGGGATTGTTTGTTGCAGCAAAAGACGAAACAGCAGTGCCAACCAAAATTAAAAACGGATGTAATAAAATTATTAATGAGGCTATTTTTACTTCACGGGTTTCTATTTTTTTACCTAAAAACTCCGGTGTTCTACCTACCATTAAACCGCCTATAAATACGGCTATAATTACAAACATAAAAAAGTTAATAAACCCCACACCAACGCCGCCGTAAATGGCGTTAATCATCATATCAAGTATAAATAGACCACCTGTAAGCGGAGTACTGCTGTCGTGCATGGCGTTAACCGAACCATTTGATGTTGAGGTTGTGGATATTCCCCAAAGTGCCGAAGCCGTGGAACCAATCCTAACTTCTTTTCCTTCCATACTTCCCATCGGCTGGGTTATTCCAAGTTTTGTTATTTCAGCATTTCCCGAAGATTCCAAATTTATGGTTGTAATTATAAATGTAATAAATACTATTGTCATCACTCCAAAAAATATCCATGCAAGTTTTTTATTGTTAATATAAAAGCCAAAGGCAAAGATGAGGGCAACCGGTATAATTAAAATTGAAAAATTTTCTACCGCATTAGTAAAATAATTTGGATTTTCAAACGGATGAGCTGAATTTGGTCCAAAATAACCACCTCCGTTTGTGCCAAGTTGTTTTATAGAAACCAACGAAGCCGCAGGACCCGTAGCTACAAAACTTGTATCACCTTCCAAGGTTATTATTTGTCTGGTTCCCTGTAGTGTATCGGGTGTACCGCTGAATAATAATATTATTGCCACTAATAAAGAAAGCGGTAATAAAATCCTTGTATTACTTTTTACAAATAGATTATAAAAATTGCCTAAATCAGTTGATCTTTTTAGCGTAAGGCCTTTAAATAACAAAGCTAAAGCCGCAATACCCGTTGCTGCCGTTACAAATTGCAAAAATGTAATTACAAATAATTGTGAAAAATAGGATAAACCAGTTTCACCGGCGTAATGCTGTAAATTTGTATTTGTAACAAAACTTACCGCAGTATTAAAGGCAAGTGTAGGTTCCATTGATGGAATACCCGAAGGATTTAAAAAAGGAATTATTCCCTGAATCATTAAAATAACCATTGCCCATATAAAAAATATAATATTTATTCTTAGCAAAGTCTTCATGTTTTCTTTCCAATCCATAGGTTCGTTTGGATTGATTGAGGTCAACTTAAAAATAATATTTTCTAATGGAGTCATAAAATCACTCCACACTTTTTCACCCTTAAACACCTTGCTCATATATTTTCCAAGCGGGTAAGCAATAATAAATGTTAAAATAATTATTGCAGCTGCTCCATAATTTTCCGTATTCATAATAACTCCTAAAACTTTTCCGGTTTAATTAAAACATATAAAAGGTAACCGAAAACAATTACACTTATTAATAATAAAAGAATCATTTTATTTGAAACTCCTAAATTTTTTCAAAAAACATTATTGATTTGTACAGTATAAAAAAGATTAACAAACCTAACACTATCATTAAAATTTCCATTTTGTTTTCCTGTTTGTTTGTTCTTTAATACTCCATTTACATGCCAAATATTTTAGATGGTCTTTTGTTACCGTTAAGTTTTTATTATAAAACAAGTTATACGTTTATTGTCGGTCTCTTTCAAAAACAATGCAAAACAAAAAAGCTTTCCATTTTGAAATGCTTTTTTCAAAATGGAATGGTTAGCCTTTAACACATTCCCCATCATAGCCATTCGTAATTGTTTTATAATAATGGATTACAACAAATTGCTTGTTTTTTTATTTATGGCATTAATATTGTTCAATCTATTTTAAAAAAAGACAAAAATTTTTAGTTAAATTTATTTGATATAATTTTGATTAGATTTAGCTTAAATATTTTAATATAATTATTAAAGTAAATTTTATGAAAATATTAATAATTGATGATGAACAGCCAATTCGTAAATTACTTTCAGAATTAATTGAACTGGAAGGGTTTAATGTTATTACCGCAAAAGACGGAAAAGAGGCAATGGATTTATTTGTACATGAAGAAGATATTGAAGTTGTAATATCAGATGTAAGATTACCTGATGTTAACGGGTTGGATTTAATAAGTCAAATCTTGGCCTATAATCCTTTATGCGAAATTATTGTTTTAACCGCCTACGGTACAATTGAAGACGGAGTTAAGGCAATAAAATCGGGAGCATTTGATTATATAACAAAAGGTGACGAGGATAATAAAATTGTTCCTCTGGTAATAAGAGCTGTTGAGAAAAACCGAATTGCCAAACGACTGCAAAACTTTGAAGAAAAGGCAATGGCAAAATTTAATTTTAATAATATTATCGGTTCTTCCACTCAATTAAAATCGGCTATTGAATTAGCTAAACGTGTTTCTACCACCGATACAAATGTTTTATTATTAGGTGAAACAGGTACAGGGAAAGATATATTTGCGCAGGCAATTCATTATAATAGTTCAAGGAAAAACAAATCGTTTGTTGCAGTTAATTGCAGCGCAATAGCAAAAGACCTTTTGGAATCGGAAATGTTTGGTTATAAGGCAGGTGCTTTTACCGGGGCAATAAAAAACAAAAAAGGATTGTTTGAAGAAGCAAGCGGCGGAACAATTTTTTTGGATGAGATTGCCGAAATGGATGTTCTTTTGCAGTCAAAATTATTACGTGTTATTGAAACGAATACATTTATTAAAGCAGGTGATACAAAAGAAACAACCGTTGATGTTAGAATAATTGCCGCTACCAACGCCGATATAAACAAAGTAATTAACGATGGCAAATTCCGCAGCGACCTTTATTATAGAATTGGCGTAATGAACATAGAGTTACCACCTCTTAGAATTAGAAAAGAAGATATAAAAGAATTAGCAGAATATTTTATTAATATTTATAAAGAAAGATTAAAAAGGAATATTAATTATATAAGTGATGACTTTTTTGAAACACTTAAAAATTATTCTTTCCCCGGTAATGTTAGAGAGTTAAAAAATATTATTGAAAGAGTAATATTGTTAAATGATAATGGAAAAATTGAAAAATATTCTCTTCCTAAAGAAATATATCTACCATCCGCCAATTATACTTCAACATCATACTTAATTGATGATTTGGAAAAAGAACATATAATTAAAGTGCTGCAATTAACAGAACAAAATAAAACTAAAGCCGCTGAACTTTTAGGCATTGGTTTAACAACATTATACAGAAAATTACAATCGTACGGAATTGAGTAATTTTATTTGGCAAGTTGTCTGAACCATGATTAAAAGATAATTGTGAATTATAAATTATGAATGATGTATTTAAAGATTGTCTGAACTGTGATTTTTATGATTTGGATGATTACCATAATTTTATCGGAAGATATTTATATTGTAGCCCAAATATCTAAAATTTCCTCGTATCAAACCCTCTTCAGAGAAGAGGAATGTTTGTAACCCGGCAAAACCCAAAACTCCACACAACCCCAGAGTGGGTTGCATGTTCTTTTAGAATCTCACGTCTTCTTTACTTATTATACAACACATTTACAAAGATATTTATATGGTCCAATCTGTGGTCATCAGCCTAATCCGTGTTATCAGCGTTCAAAAGATTGTCTAATCCGTAATGCGAGTGAAACGATTACCATACTAAAAAGAACATGCGCCTACGCTGTAGGCGTTTTTTGTGTAGGGGACGTGTATGGTTACAAACATGCTTCTGCTCTGCAGAAGGTTTTATAAATATAATTATGAATGGTGAATTATAAATTATTGAATTATAAACATTTGAAGACAGATGAAGCTGCCGGGAATAATTAATAATCCTTTCACTTGTTCCGGGCTCTTTTTTTTCGTTTTTTTTATTATCCTACAATCCTTACACCCTTTTATGGCTGAAACATTTTAGGCGTAAAAATAATTCTTTGTATTTTAGTCCTGAAGTGAAGTGAGGATTGTAGCAAAAGAAATACAGCAAACAATAAAACCCTGAAAGCGGCGATATGATTCCCCGCATCCAATTTTGCATTTGTTTGAAATATTTGATTATCATGTCACCCGTTCCGGGCTATAATTCCACATCTTTAATTTCCCTACAATCCTTTCACCCATTCTGGGCTGAAACATTATAACAAATCTTGTTTTTAGTCCTGACAGGACGTGAGGATTGTAGCGAAAAATAAACGATAAACAATAAAGCCCTGAAGGCGGCGATATGATTCCCCGCATCCAATTTTGCATTTGTTTGAAATATTTGATTATCATGACACCCGTTCCGGGTTATGATTACATTCCATTATTTTTGCAACAATTGTTTCACCCGTTCTGGGTTAAAACATCTTCGTCAAACATGAATTTCGGAGAAATTCCATGTCTGTAACCATACAAAACCACCAACAACCTTGTGCTTCGGCGAAGCACCATGTTCTTTTAATCAACTTGCCGTAACATTGGTTTATGTGATTTACCTAAGCGTACTACTTATCGGTTGCTAAAACAGCTATAAAATATTATGTAGCAATAAGATACAGAATTTAGTAAGTTTGCGCACTCACTAAATTCGAGAAAACGGGGAATGCAACCAGAAAAAAGGCGAAAAATGCGTTGTATTTATTGTAATAGTTTGAGTACAAAAAAGAACGGTCATAGGGAAATTGTACCAATAAACTTCCATAGAAAAACGGTACGCAAGGTAAAACGGTACAAGTGCAATGAATGTGGGAAAACATTCAGCAAAAGAGATGAAAAAAAACAAAGATATAGTTTTCAGGTAAAAATCGAAATAGCCCGAATGCATTTTGAAGAACGAATGAGTTGTCGAGTGATTTCAAAACGGATCAGAGAAAAATTCTCTATAAATACTACTCCAAGTAAAGTATGTGAAATTGTAAATGAAATAGCCGAACAGGCGAAATCAAGTTTGGGAATAAAATCAGATTTTTCACCAAGTTGGGAAGGAAACTTAACGATAGATGATAAATATATAAGCATACATGGTAAGAAATGTTTAACTTTAGTAGCCATTGATAGCAGTGGAGATGTTGTCCATTACGAATTAATTTGGGGAGAAGCCGGACAAAACAAATATGATGACTTTTTCTTATTTATAAAAGAAGTTCTAAAGTATCCGGCAAAATCAATAACCACTGATCTTGATATAATGCTTATAAAATCAGTAGCAAAAGTATATGGTGAAAAAGTATTGTACCAAAAATGTATTAAACATGCATTAGCTGCTGTGGAAGTAATAATAGAATATAGGCCTGTAATTAGGGAATATTTCAAGCAAAAAAAAGCATTAGGTGATTTAGTTCAGCAGAATAAAGAATTAATAGAATCATACACGGAGAAAAAAAAGACCCGTGATATAGTTAAAAGCTTGTTTTATTCTACAAATTCAAAGGACAGCGAATTAATTATGTTAAATATAAAGGAGGGGTATGGGCAAAAGTATCCTAAGTTAATAGAATTTATTGACAGGCATATTAAAAACTTATTAACTCATCAAAAAGATAGCACGATACAAAAAACAAATAATAGAGCTGAAAATCTAAACAAACAGATTGAAAGAAGATTAAAAACCATTGAAGGCTTCCAGACAGCCAACACAGCTTTTAATTATTTAATTTTGTATATTAATTATATAAGATTTAGAGCATATACTGATTGTAGAGGTAATAGAAGGAAGTGCAATGGATTATCTCCTTTAGAACTTTGTTCGGTAAAATTGAAATCCAATGATTGGTTAAAAAATTCTTTAATTTTACCCAAAAAAGCAACCGATAACTAGTACGCTACCTGATTTACAAGGTTGATTTTCGTAATAATAATTACTAATTTTGAACGATAATCTTTTATATCAGCTGTATTGCTGCAATTTACTAATACGCTAAAACGTAAAATATTGAGATATTTAAAACAAAACTTAATTTTATGAAAAAATACTTATCAAAAAAATATGATTATTTAAAACCGAACATAACAAACGCTTATGAAGATTTACCTTTATGGTCATCACCATTCGGGTTATTACTGCTTGATAATTTTCCTATTGGAGAGTATACTAATTATCTTGATATTGGTTGTGCTACCGGATTTCCATTGCTAGACATTGCTCAAAAACTTGGTAATAAATGTAATTCCGTAGGGATTGATCCCTGGGCTGAAGCTGTTAAAAGAGCCCAAACAAAGATTGATACTTTTAAACTGGAAAACATTTCCGTTATTGAAGGTGATGCTTCAAATATTCCGTTCTCCAATAAGCATTTTGATTTAATAACTTCCAATTTGGGCATTAATAATTTTGAGAATCCGGATAAAGTATTAGCTGAATGTTACAGAGTATTAAAAACCGATGGTTCGTTATGTATAACAACAAACTTAACCGGTACTTTTTCGGAATTTTATGAAATATATTATAAAACATTAGATGAACTGGGTTATGATAAATACTTGGCAAAATTTGGTAAACATGTAAATCACCGCGGAACGGAAGAATCTGTTAGAGAACTTATTGATAAAAATGGTTTTGAAATTAAAAATATAATCAGAACAAATTATTACATGCGATTTTTAAATGGCACAACCTTTTTAAATCATTCATTTATTATTCTTGGTTTCATTAGTTCATGGATAGATATGTTTGAAGAAAATGATAAAAATGTTTTTTTTGAAACATTTGAAAATAATCTTAATGTGTCGGCCAAAAATAAAGGGGAATTAAAACTTACAGTTCCAATGTTATATGTTGAGTGTAAAATAAAATAAACAAAACCGGAGTTGTTAGCTATATTTTCCAAAGGTAACAGCAAATATTATAATTGATTTTATTTATCACTGCTCTTTTTGTTATTATTCCCCCACCACCAGTTTATATCCATATCCATGTACGGTAATAATTTCTACAGTGGGATCTTCTTTTAACAAATTGCGCAGCTTTGTAATATAAACATCCATACTGCGGGCGGCAAAATAACTTTCATCATTCCAAATAATTTGTAAAGCTAAATTACGTTCAAGCAAATTGTTTTTATATATACACAACATTCGTAAAAGTTCGGCTTCTTTGCTTGTTAAACGTTTGGTAATATCGTTTATTATTAATGCCCTTTTTTTATACTCAAAATTATATTTTCCAATTTTATATTCGTTAACTATTCCGGTTTTAACCGTACCATTAATTCTTTTCATAATTGCGTTTATACGCAGCAGCAATTCTTCGGTACTAAACGGTTTTGTTATATAGTCATCCGCTCCAATTTTAAAAGCGTGTATTTTATCTTCCTTTAGTGATTTAGCGGTTAAAAATATTATTGGAATCTGTTCATCAATTTTTCGTATTTTTTCGGCCAATGTAAAACCGTCCTCAACGGGCATCATAATATCCAAAATACACAAATTGTATTTTTCATTTAAAAATCGTGTCCAACCCAAAGCACCGTTTTTTTGCAGGTCAACTTCATAACCGTTTGCTTCCAGTTGTTCTTTAACAAGAATTCCAAGGTTTAAATCGTCTTCGGCAAGTAAAATTTTTGTTTTCATATTATTTAGGCAAAAATATTGTGAATTTTGAACCGACATTTACAGTACTTGAAACTATTACATAACCGCCAAGTGATTGAACAGCTTTTTTAACATAACTTAATCCAATTCCGTAACCTTTTCCTTTATAAATATTGCCGGTAGGAACACGGAAAAAAGTATCAAATATTTTATCAAAATATTTTTTATCTATACCAATACCATTATCTTCAATTGAAATATTTATGCCGGGTTCACTGTCAATAATTGTAATATTAATTTCGGGTTTCTTTTCATTATATTTAAGTGCGTTATCAATTAAATTGCTAATTATACAATTTAGATGATAAACATCGGTATCGTAATATAATTTATCAGTTTTACACGTTACTTTTATTTCACAATCGGTTTTTTCAATCGTCATTTTGTATTTTTCTACAACATCATTAATTAGGGCCACTAAATCAACGTTGCTTATTGAAATATTAATGTCTCCATTTTCAAGTTTGGCGGTAGTTAACAAATTATCCACCATCAATTTAAGGCGTTTGTTTTCTTCACCAATAATATTAACATATTTATGATGTTTAATATTATCTTCTTCAGTTATAACATTTGTCTGCAATGCTTCACACGCTAAAGTAATGGAAGAAATTGGCGTTTTAAATTCATGCGTAACATTATTTATTAAATCCGTTTTTATTTCATTTACACGTTTTTGAGTTAAATACGAATTAAGTGTTTTATAAAAAACATATATAATTACACCTATCAGCAAAACCGAAATCAATAATAAAGCAGTTATTTTTTTTATAAAGGAAAACCAGAAGTTTTCAAATTTTACGTATAAAATATATTTTTCCTGAAGTAATTGATTTGACAAAATCTCCTGCTTGTATTTTGTATCTTTAATATATGATTTGTTGTAATACATTTTTCCATATATTACACTATCCTTTGAATTTTCAATAACCGCAAAATTGAATTTTTCGTTTATTCCGTTGTTAGTAAAATTAACCGTTAATAACGAATCCATTATTTCATACGGGACTCTTTCTTCAAATTTATCGGCTAAACTTATATAAATCATATTTTCAAATACTTCATCAATAAGTTTGCTTTTATTTTGTCGCAGGGAATCGAGGCGCATTATTATGTTTGTTTTTGCAGTTACACACGAATTATTACTGATCTCAATATTTGTGAACATTGAATCATTTTGAGCACTTGTTTTAAACTCAAACTTAAAACCTGATTGACCTGATTTCTTTTTCCCTTTTCCTGTAAAAATTTTCTTTTGTAAAATTTGGTGTTTTTCAAATGACTTTTGTAATGAATCACCCTTTACAATTATTATACTTGGCGAGCAGGTTTTTCCAATAACATCAACTACATGTTTTGATGCCTCTAATCTTTCAAGATCATTTTTTGTTTTATTTATAGATTCTTTAGCGTTTTTGTAAAATCTTTCGTTTTCCAATACAATAACATTATTAATCCAATAAATTTGAATTAACAATAAACCTATCGAAGCTATTGCAATAGCATATATATAAAGTCTTAGTTTTTTTCCTTTCATACTGCAAATTTAAATGAATATTTTTAATAAAACCATTTTTTAACATTTATTAACATACATTAACTATTTATTAACATTTTGGTTTTAATTATTTGGGTAAGTTTGGTTAGTTATTTTATTAATCATTTAAGGAGATAAAAATGAAAGCATTACTTAGTGTTATTTTAATGGCGGCGTTTTGTATATCAATTACAGCCCAAAAAGTTGATAAAAAAGAGATCAACAAAAAACTTAAAGAACTTAAAGGGGATGTTAAAGAAATAGTAATCAAAATGGACGGCAAAGATGTTACTTTTGAAGGTAAAGATGCCGAATATTTATTAAAAAAAATAAAAGAGACCAATAAAGAAAAAAAGATTAAAGTTTATATGACAGATGATGAATCGTGTGATACCGAATTTATTGATTTAAGTGATATGGATTGCTCAAGCCATAAATTAAACGGTGATTCCTTATCCTTCAAATTTAACTTTGATGCAGATTGTGATCCGGGAACCTGTATTCAAAAAAGAGTTGAAATTAAAATGGATGGTGATGAAAAAATAATTACCGAAACCACTACCAAAGATGGAAAAGATGAAGTTAAAACATACAAAGGTAAAGAAGCAGATGAATTTTTGAAATCAATTGAAAAAGAAAATGGCTGTAAAACCATGAAAAAAATAATTATTAAAACAGATAAAGACGAAGATTAATATAGCGACTACCATTTAATAGCTCCCCACCGCATGATGGGGAGTTATTAAATTTTTATACAATAATTAAAAAATACTGTCTTATATCGTTCCAGCATTTACTGTTAAAAAATTTAACTTTTCTTTCTTCATCATACGGAAAACTTTCTTCCCAAGCCTGAAAAGTAATATTGTTTTTTTTCATTCCTTCAATTGTAGCAATTGCCATGTTTTTAATCCAATTGGCAATTTTTGCATCAATTTCCCAAAGTCCTTCAATATTTCCTTTAATTGCTTTTATTACTTTTTTGTTTTTATCTTGTTTAATAATTTCCGGAATACTCCCTTCCCAAATAGTCGTTTTTCTTTGATCGGGCCGTAAACTTATAGTATTCGATTTTATTATATTAGAAACATAATTTTTATCAATTGTTGGTTTTGGAATTGGGAAACTAAACCATTTATTTAAATTCCATTCCAGCCCAATTCCATGCATATAATTATATAATGCGTATTTTAACCCTTCGCTATACTTATCGTGATTAATTTGAGTGTTATCCGAAAATAACAAATCATTATTTGCAAAAGGATTGTTTTGAGAAGAAATAATTTTAATGCCATATTTACCCGGATTTTTGGCAATAGGGCTGTGTATTGTTAACGCAAACCGATGCCAAAAAGCGGATTGAATTAATCCGTGTTTAATAAACTGGCGTACCATATCCAAACTGTTAATTGTTTCAAGTTCAGTTTGAGTTGGATAACCATACATTAAATACGAATGAACTAAAATATTTGCGTTTCTAAAATTGTTTGTAACTATTGCCGCCTGCTCAACAGTAACACCTTTTTGTATCAAATTTAATAATCTTTCATCCGCTATCTCTATTCCGCCGCTAACCGCAATACAGCCGGCATACGATAACAATCTGCACAAATCATTTGTAAATGCTTTATCAAATCGTATATTTCCCCACCAGCAGATATTGGTTTTGTTTTTTATAAGTTCAATTGCCAAATCTCTAAGTTTTGATGGGGGAGCAGCTTCATCGGTAAAATGAAATGTGTTTTTTCCCGTTTCGGTTTTTATAGTATTTATTATTTTAACTAATTTTTGAGTTTCTGCCGGAGCGTAATTTTTAATATAATCCAAGGTAGTATCACAAAAAGTACACCTCTGCCAATAACAACCATGGGCAATTGCAAGTTTATTCCAAAAACCGTCGCTCCATAATCTAAACATTGGATTTAACATTTCAAGCATTGATACATATTTGTTTATTTCAATCCCTTTATAACTTGGTGCAGCTAATTCTTTATAAGGAATATTTTTTTCGTCTGCGTTATTATAATAAACAAGAGTATTATCTTCAACTGTTAATGTTCTAACCCATTCGTTGTTTTGGAAGTTAAGTATTATGTTATTTAAAATATTTTGAATGGGAAGTTCACCGTCATCAAAAGTAATATAGTCCACATAATTAAATATTCTAATATCGCTTAACTTGCGCAATTCAGTATTAACATATCCCCCGCCGATAATAATTTTTATAAGAGGATATTTTTGTTTAATGTATTGTGAGGATAATAACGCCGAAAATAAATTCCCCGGAAATGGAATTGTAAAACCTATTACATCGGGTTTGTGTTTTTTAATAAATTTTTCGGTTTCACTTATAATTATTTCCTCAACAATATTTTTATCTCTTCCAAGCTGGTGTAAAATTTCATCAAACACAGGAGGACTTTGCGATAATGATTCCGCATAACGGCTTAAATTAAAATACGGTGTAATTGCCGAATTGATAACATTGTTTATATCCCCAAGCATTAAAGCGCAATAGTGTTTTGCCCGGTCATATATTCCCAATTCGCCAAAACAACGGGCATCTATTTCTTCATTAGGAAATACTTTTCCCTGCGGAATATATCCGTCTTTAACAATAATATTTGCAAATGAAGGATTATGTCCCTGCAAAAACCTTATTACCGGGTCAATTATTTCAATATACCTGTCAAATAAACTTATACTTCTATTAATATACTCATCTTTTGTATTCATATTTACAAGATGTTTTTGTATTAATAAAAGCCCTTCCGAACTGAATATTTTCAAAAATACATTTAACGATAAATCAACCGATTTAACATCGTAACCTCTTGACAATAAATAACCGGATAATTGTGTAACGGAAGGATAAGTTGTGTTTATTTGTGTAAAAGGCGGTATTACTAATACTACTTTCATACTGTTTTGTTTTAAAAATTAAAATAATTATTTTAGATACTGTTAAATATAAGGAATTGTATGAAAAACTTGAATGTTTTATTTTTATTTATATTAATTTATTCTCTTTCATTTGCACAAAACAAAACAATTAATGTCCGTTTTGAGGTAATTTGTTCTAATTTCCCCGATTCTTCAGATATTTATATTGTAGGAAACAATTCTGTATTGGGTAATTGGAATCCGGCCAATGTTAAATTAAGCAGAGTAGACAAAAATAAATTTTTTATAAATTTATCATTTAATCAAAATGCGGAGATTGAATATAAATTTACTAAAGGAAGCTGGCCGCAGGAAGCTTTAAATAACGACGGCACTATTCCCGATAATTGCAGTTTAATAGTAAAAAATGATACAACTGTCATTCACAATATAAATAACTGGGCAAATGGTACTCCCCAGCGGTCCTTTACGGGTCAAATTACCGGAACCGTAAAATATCACACTCAAATGTCAAGTGACGGACTGCTGCCCCGAGATGTTGTTGTTTGGCTTCCAAAAGATTACGAAACAAACAAAGATAAACGTTACCCCGTTTTATATATGCACGACGGACAAAACATATTTGATCCCGCCACGTCCTCTTTTGGTGTTGACTGGCAGATTGACGAAGCCGCTGACAGTTTAATGAATCAAGGCAAAATTCCTCCTTTTATTATTGTGGGTATTTATTGTACGCCAAACAGAATGCTGGAATATACCAATTCCGAATTGGGATACGATTATATGAAATTTGTGGTTAACAAATTAAAACCTTTTATTGACACTACTTACCGTACATTAAAAGACAGGAACAATTGTTACACGGGAGGTTCTTCGGCAGGCGGATTAATTTCGTTTATGTTAATATGGGAATACAATAACATATTTTCAAAGGCTCTTTGTTTTTCCCCGGCTTTTAAAATTGATGAACTTGATTATGTATCAACCGTTCAAAACACGCAAGAGAAAAAAGATATTAAAGTGTATATGGCAAACGGCGGGAAAAATTTAGAAAACAGGCTGCAACCCGGTATTGTTGACATGATTGGTCTATTAATAAAAAAAGGTTATCAAGTAAATAAAGATTTTTGGTTTAACAGGTTTATGGATGATGACCATAACGAAACAGCCTGGGCAAAACATATACCCGAGTATTTTTTATTAATGTTTGGCAAATAATATGATAAAAATTTTAGTTGGATCAAAAAACCCCATAAAAATAGAATCAACAAGATTAACTTTTGAAAAATTTTTTGGTGAATGTGAAGTTACAGGTATAAATGTAAGTTCAAATGTGCCCGATCAACCGATAAATAAGGATACTTTTGACGGAGCAAAAAACCGTTCTTTAGAGCTTATAAAATATAATAAAGCAAATAATTTGCAGGCCGATTATTTTGTTGGGATTGAAGGCGGAATAATGGAATTATATGATATCTGGTTTTCATTTGGCTGTATGTGTATTATGGATATTAACCAAAATACTGGATTTGGAACTTCCCCTTTGTTTCAACTGCCCGATTTTGTAATTAAAAGATTGTTAAGCGGTGAAGAATTAGGTAATGTTATTGATAGTTTGTTTGATGAAACAAACACCAAACAAAATTTAGGCGCAATTGGTTATTTAACAAACGGCATTATGAACAGAACGGAATTATACACATCGGGACTTATTACGGCATTAATTCCATTTGTAAATAAAAAGTTGTTTGATAATGATTTTAATCCCAATAAGATGATATGATTGCAGCTGCACATTACAACCAACCAAATTTATTAATTCCCTCCAATTCCCGGTTCAAGGTATATTAATTCCTCGTTATCATCATAAACAATAAGTTCGGCATAACGTCCCCAGGTCATAATAATATCAATCTGTTCTTCGGCCACTTCGGCAGGGAACTCAAGCTCCAAAGCAGTACTTACAACACTTCTATCCAATTGTTTATTTGTTGACGAGTTTAACAAATTAATAAGCCATTTTATTAAAGGCACTCTTTTTACGCGTGAGCCGAATATTTCTTTACGGGCCGTAATACTTGCTTCGGTAAATGTTTCGCCCAAAGGTGTTAACAAAAGATCCCCGCTTTCAATTTTAGCAAATCCCAACAATTCCGCAAATTCTGTAATATGCAGCAGCTGATCGGAATCAATTCCCAATTCGTCTGCAAGCATATAAATATCAAAACTTTCTTTGTCCGATTCGTAAATAAATTCCAGCAAACCATTTAAATTAGCAATTGCGGCCTTCGGCAGTCGGCGGGTATAACCCGGTTCACCCGGTGCTGTACCAAGTTCCAAATGTTCAGGTAATGTTTGCCCTGCCAATAACGAATAAACTTTATCAACAATTGCCTGAAACTCTGCCGATTTTCTATCGCGTGGATAAGCAAGTGAAATTGGCAAATCGGCAATAATACGTCCCGGATTTTTTTCCATTACAACAACACGGCTTGCCATAAATATAGCTTCTTCAATATTATGTGTAACCATAAGTATTGCTTTAGTAGGAATTTTCCCTTCCGACCACAATTCAAGCAATTCACCGCGTAACGATTCCGCACTTAATACATCCAAAGCTGAAAAAGGTTCATCCAAACATAATAATTCCGGTTCATTTACAATTGCGCGGGCAAATCCTACTTTTTGCCTCATTCCCCCTGATAACTCACGCGGATAAGCGGTTTCAAAACCATCCAAACCAACTCTGTCAATAGCGTCAATTGCTCTGCTTATTCTAATAGACGAAGGAACACCTTTTGATTTTAAGGCTAACTCCACATTTTGTAAAACGGTTAACCATGGAAACAAAGCAAAAGTTTGAAAAACAATAGTTGAATTTGGATTTACTCCGTTAAGCCGTTTATTTTTGTATAAAACAGTTCCTCTGCTTGGATTTTGCAATCCGGTAATTATGCGTAACAATGTGCTTTTACCGCAGCCCGAGGGCCCCAACAAAGCCACATATTCACCCGTAAATATTTCCAAATTAATATTTTCTATTGCGTAAAACTTATTATCTTCTTTGCCATACGATTGTGTGATTGATTGAATACTAACTAATTTTGTTTCATCCATATTAACCTCAATTAATCCATTTTATATTTTTCTTCGGCAACGGCATAAAGTTTCCGCCAAACAAGTCTGTTAATTAAAACTACCGTAATAACCATTGCAAGCGTTGAAGCAAGCAGAAGCGGGTAATTTCCTTTTGCCGTAGAATCCGCAATTAAAGAACCTATACCTGTGGTTTGTAATGTTTTGCCGCCAAACTTAACATATTCCGAAACTATGCTTGCGTTCCAGGCACCGCCGCTTGCGGCAATTGCACCAGTAATAATGTAAGGAAAAATAGCCGGAAGTATTAATACTTTCCATCTCTGCCAAGTATTAAATTGCAGCAGCTTACTTGTATATTTTAACTCTTGCGGAATTGAACTTGCACCTGCAATAATATTAAAAAGCAAATACCATTGTGTACCAAGCAACATTAATAAAATTGCCGCAATATTTAATCCATAAGGGAGTTTAATTATAAATAATAAAATTACCGGAAATAAGGCCGTAGCCGGAATTGATGCCATAATTTGAACAATGGGCTGCATAAACAATGCAAATTTCCGGTTGGTAGCAATTGTTACTCCTACAATTAAAGTCCAGCTTAAAGCAATAATTAATGCTACTGTTACCCGTACCAAAGTTGCAAAAACCCCGGTTCCTATTTTATAACACTCATCTAAATTTAACTGGGTTAACATTGTTATTGCTTTATACAATCCAAAAGCCAAAAAAGCATAAAAAATAAATTTTAAAATTGCCGAAGTAATTTTTGAACCTGTTTTTTCAATATATTTTGGTTTTATTGGTTTATTGGTTTTTTCAAAAAATGAATCAATAATATTCCAAACCGGCCCAATAATTTTATTTGTAAAAAAAGAAGTAAGTTTAGCTTCTTGTAAAGCATCATAAAACCACGATTTAGGCGGATCATCACTTTCAGTTAATTCCAATTTAAATTTATCGGACCACGCTAAAAGCGGTCTCCAAACTAACTGATCTAAAACAATAATAATAAATATTAACGCCCCAAGTCCAAGTGCAATTGCTTTAAAATCATTTTGGTTTGCTGCTTCCTGCAGATACGAACCAAGTCCGGGCAGTCTAAAATCTTTATCACCTACTGTAAATATTTCGGAAGCCATTAAAAAAAACCAGCCGCCCGCCCAACTCATTATACTATTCCATATAAAACTAATTACACCAAACGGGAATTCTAATATTTTAAAGCGCATCCAGCCATTTAAGCTGAATATTTGGCTTGCCTCTTTTAAGTCTTTTGGAATAGTTGTAAGCGACTGATACCACGAAAACGTCATATTCCAGGCCTGACTTGTAAATATAAGCACAACCGCGCCTATTTCGGCTGCAATTCCCTGCGGAAATATTACCCGCAGGCTTAATACTACAACCGGCAAAAAGGATAATATGGGAACGCTTTGTAAAATATCCAACAACGGCAGCATAATTTTTTCTGCTTTTTTATTTTTTGCCGCGTATTTACCATAAGTTAACGAAAAAATTACCGATAAAATATAGGCTGCAAGCATTCGTAAAACCGAAAAAAAAGCGTATGTGGGCAGTTCTGAAGAATCTAGTTTAATACGAGGGCCGCTAAACGTATGCGGCGAGTATACCGCAAGTTTAATTCCAAAATAAAGGATAACAATTATTGAGACTAAAATAATTACGTCGGCAATTTTGATTTTTCTATCTGGTATTCGTAAGTTAAAAATATTCATCAAAATAAACCTCCAACAGTATAATTATAGTATCAAATCAAATTATTTATCACGGTTTTTTGAATTCAGAAATAATAAAATTTAAGAATTGAGTTTTGGAAATTACAGAAATAACGCTGTTTAAAAATACAAATTTATTAGCTAAAAAATTATGTTAAATTTATATTAATTCTATTTTAACAGTAATATTTTTTTTGTTTCACTATATGTCCCTGATTGAATTCTGTAGAAATAGGTTCCTGACGATAAATTAGAAGCATTAAAATTTACTTCATAAGTACCTGCATTTTTCATTTCATTTGTTAAAGTTGTCACTTCTTTTCCTAAAATATTGTATACTTTTAATAAAACATAACTTGCAGAGGGAATAGAATATTTGATAGTAGTTGAAGGATTAAACGGATTGGGATAATTTTGATTTAACTTATATAAACCAACAACAGTATTATTCTCTTCCTCTCTAGATGAAAGGATAACACCGGTTTGGTTATAAAAAAGTAATCCTTTATAGCTATTTGAATTAAAAACCGATAAACCAAATATTTTATTATTGTTATTATCTACAAAACCGCCATCAAAATAATTTTCGGGCAAAGATAAACTAACCGAGTCAATTATTACCCAATTATTTCCATCATATTTTAGTATTCCGTCAGTTGTTCCAACAAACAGATTATTATTTTTATCAAATATAGCAGATTTGTACGAAAAAAAAGTAAAGGGATAATTATCATTAGACAATTCAACAAATGTAAACGGAGTATCTTCGCCTGAAGCAATATAATGTTTATTCTCGTTTGTTTGAATAGTAATCCACTTATTATTTAATGAATCGGTTGTTAACCCAAATATATAACAAGGCTTATCATTTAATTTATTATCTATTTTTTTTTGCCAATTAATGCCGTTATAAACGTAAAGGCCGTAATAATCTGTACCAACCCATATATTATTTAAATTGTCGGCTTTAATAAAATTAAAATCTTCAATACCATTAAATGAATTTTGATAGTTAAAACAAGTCCAATTTCCATTATCATACAAACATATTCCAATGTTGGGTATTCCGAACCAATATCTATTTAATTTATCTATAGTTACAGTATATATAAAGTTGTCGGGCAAAGGTGAGTTATCTTTGTTAAAATGCAGCCAATTATTGTGGTCAAAAATATATACTCCAGTTGTTGTAGCAACAACTACATTATTATTATTGCTAATTGCAACATCTTGAACAATGTTTTTTGTAAGCGGCGAATTGCTGCTATCAAATATACTCCAGTTGCCCGAACAAAACTTTTGCAAATATCCGTCTGAAATTTTTACGCCGTTAACAAATTCTGCACAGGTAACAATCCAATAAGTATTATTATTATCTTGCGCTACCGAAATAATTTTGTTGGATGAAAGCGAGGAGTTGTTTTTGTCAAAAATTTTTACATTTTGACACCATATTGGGGCTGCCCAAAACATAAAACAAAAAATTATTGCCTTTTTCATGTTTTAACCTCCAATGAATTACTGTTTGGTAATTATATAATAAATAACACAGCTAATTATACAATATGTATATTATTTTTACATTATTTAATAAATAATTATCTAAAAAATATTATCAACAAAAGGAAAAACAATGTTTGAATAGCCAAATAATAAACCGGTAGTTTTGCTTTTGTTTTTATCTCTAACTTAATATATATATAACTTGCAATGGCGGATATAAAAAACCAAGTAATATAATTTTTAATTGGTATTACATTGTTAATCCAGCTCCAATAAAATAATTTTGTTGCTGCGGGTTCTAAAAACAAGGCATAAACTACGGTAATTAACCCTGCTGTTACTGCCGCTAAATATTTATTTTTAATAAATATATTTGCCAATAATACAGAACCCCAAATAACAAAAGCCCAATTAAGCATAAACAATAACGATACACCAATTAGTCTAAATCCCAAAATATCGGTATAACTATGACGGCCGAATATTAGTCCTGTTTTTGTTCCTATTAATTCCGCAATAAATATAAAAATAAAAAGTCCCAATACCCACATAGTAAGTATTTCTTTTTGCTTCGATTCAAAATTAATATAAACAACACCCATAGCAACCATAAACAAATAAGGTGTGGCAGACAGCATAACTTTATATGTTAAAGGAACAAGATGCCCTAAAAACACCATAAAAAATATAAAGCCCAATACATACGCGTATCTTTTTTCTTCTGTATTTTTAGTCGTATCTATAGTTTTGTCTACAGCCTTTACATTGGTCTTTACCTTTGTCTTTACCATAACCGCCTTTTGTTTTTAATTAAGATAATTGAAATTAAATATTTAACAAACATAATTATAATATAATTAGGATAAAAAACATTATTTAAAAATATCGCGGCTTGTTCGGTTAAATACATAATCAGTTAACTGAAGATTTGCAGTTATCAGCCCAATCTTTTCAATTGAGCAAATAATAAAACAATTATTTTTTTCTAAAGTTTAATACTTCCAATCCCTTTTTAATTACAGGATCTTTCATGCAATAATTCCATACAAAACCATTTCTAAAGTTTTCAATCATTAAAACAACAGGAGCTTCTTCAATACCCACATAATCTTTACCATACCAGCCCGCTGTAAGGTTAAAAGCATCTACAAAACCGTATTTTCCCCATAAACCTTTATTGCCGTATTTTTGGTACATGTTAATTATTGTAGGCATAACTATTTCGGGAGCAAAAACAATTGATGAAGCAGCAGCTGTACCGGCAATTGTACCATCATCAAAATAATTAAAATTAGACCCTGAGGCCCCTCTTCCCGAATAATACTCAAACTTATGTTCAGAAGTATTATAAGTCTCACCCGGGCCGTCACAGGCAGATATACCCCATGTTAATGAATCATACCCGACAAAATTATAATGGTTTTCTATTGAATATTTTTGCTGGCAATAAGTAGCCCGCCGTGAGTTTTCAAAATAGTCCATATTAATTTTATTTGTGTAATCATCATAAATATTTCTAAAATCAACAAACATGTGTGAAAATTGATGACCAAACAAAGGAGGGAACAAAATATGTTTTAATCCGGGATAAGGTTCCTGATATATATATGGTTTTAACCAGTTTTTATATGCTTCATCAATATTGGTATAATTACTTCCGGCCGCTAATATATACATAATTAAAGCTTCGTTATAACCGTGCCAGCCGTCTTTACTCAATTTATCTTTTGGATCCCAGCTCATAGAAATTGTACTTTTAAATTTGCCTTCTTCATTTATACATGTAAAATTCCAATCGACTCTTTTTGTAATTTCATCTCCAAGTTTTCGTATTTCAACGTCCCTTGGATCATCTGATGAAAAATATTGAACTGCAAATCTAATACCCGCAATCAATAATCCCGTATCAATTGTTGATAGTTCGCAATTCCACATACGTTTTCCGGTATTAATATCCACAAAATGATAATAAAGCCCTTTATAACCTGTTGCATCAGCATTTTCGCTTTGTTCGCTGTTCATTAAAAACTTAAATAAATTTAAAGTTAAATTACGGGCATGTTCCAAGCTTATCCAGCCGTGACTTACACCAACAGCCCAAATAGGAATAGCAAATCCCGTTGCTGCCATACTTGCAGGGGATTCTTTTGTTGACCTGTCCTTAACTAAACCATTATCAAAATTTACTTCATTTACAAAATATAAAAATGTTTTGTATTGAAGTGTGTCTAAAAATTTGTTTTCTTTTTCTGTAAGTTTATAAATCTGTGCAAAACTACAACCCGCACTAAATATAAATAAAAAAATAATTGATAAGATTATATTTTTCATGTTTATTCCAAAATTAACTTGTTCTTAATAAATTAAATTAAATTTTATTACATGTGGGGTTAAACCCCATATTCTATGTCTTCAGTTCCTTTTCCTTCTTTATCATCCAGCATTATTATGCTTGGGTTAAAACCCAATATTTGGTTTAGTTAAATCACCGGCATAAATGCCGGAGTTATTTAAAGGCTTGTAACTTGTTATAATATTGTATTATTATTCCGATGTAAGCACTTCAGAGAAGTGCCATGTTTGTAATAACGTACAACACCACAAACTACCAGAACCCCAGCGGGGTTCCACATTTGGACCTATTATTTCTCCAATTTTTACATGATCTATAAACAGATTATGTTAAAATTAAAAACAAGCTCAACTATCTACATGGTAGCAATGCCTGCCTTTTGCATGTAAATATGTCAACTTAAGAATTGTCAATTGTTTTCTTGCTACAATGCAACCCACTTACGGGGTTGTGGTATTAATTTGTGACAAAGGCTACTGATATGAAACCCCATTCGGGGGTTTTTTATACAATTCATTTATATATATCTAAATTTATGTAATAAAAATCAATTTATTCCGTAATAACGCTGAAAGCGTTACATATCATTAGCCTTTGACACTATTCTAATCGGTTTCAACCCCCGAAAGCGGGGTTGCATAACATTAATTAATTTGCTTAAGTTGATATGTTTACCTGCTAACAGCAGAAATTGATATAGCAGCTGAATTAGTTTCCCAAATGCAATATTTTATCTTTTAGAACAACCTTGCAGCCATTACATTCAATTTAACTATTAATACAATTACCTAGATATAAAACAAAAAATCTTTGGCCGGTCGATTAAAAACCGGCTAAAGATTTTTTTAGGAGTAACTTAAAACTGTATTCCGATAGTAAATCTATGTGCTTGTTCCAATCTGCCATAATCGGCGTAAGCGTAATCGAAATGCACATTGTAACCCGGCATAAATTCGTAAATAGCACCTGCGCCAAACACCAACCCGCCTTCCGAATTAGTTAAAAATAAATCGCGGTAACCGGCGCGTAACGATAAAGCACCAAACATTTCCCATTCGGCTCCCACATTAACTTTTTCGTAGTTGTCATTAGGGTGAACTGCGTCGGCGGCAATAGTAACTTTATGCGATTTGCCAAATAAAAACGGATATGAAACACCAACCCTAAATACAGTTGGAAGCGAATATTTATCTGTTCTTAATTCGGCTGGTAATTTATCATTATCGCCATTAATATCGGTGTTATTATCATAATCAATATATAAATCTCTTCCGTTATATCCTGCACGTGGCCCAAAGTTGGAAACACTTGCACCAAGAGTTAAACCTCCTTCCTGAACTTCATATTGGACACCAAAATTAAGTCCAAACGTTGTTAAAGAAGAATGCCAAATGGATTCATTTATATAATTAATCTGCATACCTACCGAAACTCTATCGGTAAGCATTAATCCATAACCAATACCTAAAGAAAAATTAGTTACAGTATATTTTTCGCCTGTTCCCTTTTCAAATTCAACTGTTCTTACATCAATTTCACCGGAATTAAGGGCAGTTGCCTGCAAAGAAAATGTACCTATTGATTGAATTTTTAACGCTACAATAGCATAATTGTACGAAATATCTGCCAGCCATTGGTTATTTGTAAACTGAACATCCGAACGCTGTAAACGACCCAAACTAGCGGGATTAAAGTATGATGACGATGCTTCTCCCGAAAGAGATGTTCCCGCATTACCCATACCCGTAATTCTGGAGCTTGGCTCAATTTTAAGAAATTGTCCAATTGTTGTTCCGGTTTTACTTTGTGCCGCAATTTGATTTATAAAAACAAACTGCACCACAAGAATTAAAATGCTAAATAATTTTATATATTTTCTAATTTTCATATTTTCACCGCATTATTTGATTATAGCAAATTTGCCAATATATTCACCAATTTCGGGAGAATCCACATGGAACAGATATAAACCGGGGGCAACTTCAAGATTATCATGTGTTCTTAAATCCCAGCTTATGGTTCCATCTGTCATTACTCCGTCATGAACTAAGGTATTAACCAATTCTCCGGCAACCGTATAAATCCTTACAGTACAAGAAGCGGGAAGACCCCTAAATTCAATTTTTCTTTCTCCGCGTCCCGATACTGCAAATCTCTGCGGTTCAAAACTTGCGGCTCCAACATAAGGATTTGGAACAACATAAGGTTTGTTTTCAAATTCCGATTTTGCATTATTTTTATTAATATATTGTGCAGTAGTAGTAAATTGATAAACATCACTAGATGAATAAGGCACAATTAATTTTAATTTATATATATCACCAACTGTGGTTGGTTTTAATATAAAACTACTGCCCCATCCGGTTGTGTCAAGTTCAATTTTCCATGTTGCTTTTAATACATTTGGCTGTGCGGAAGTATATGTTAATATTTCAATATACTCGTTAACAGCATTTAATGTACCCGAATTATCCATATCGCGGAATCTGAACTTAAGTTTTTTATCACCGTTTACCGTTTTGGCAAATATTTTAAATTTTGCCTGTTTAGCCGGAACACCAACAGCAGCAACAGAAGTATCAACTGTAACATCCGAAAAAACTATTTCTAAATTTTCAGGGAAACCTTCTCTTCGTAATGTTATTGGAAATGCTTCGGAATATCTTACTTTAAAACGTCCGTTAGTTGTACTTTCTAAAGTAAATCCTGTATTGGCGGAATCCAAAGATACTTGTGAAGGAGTATTAATGACAGGCAAAAGTCCGCTTCCAACTTGACCTGTACCAAGTCCATCTAAATCCGAACCTGTTTTGTACAAAGTATCATTATCAGTTTTATCAATTAAAGAATAACTTTGAGCGCGTACACTGTCTTTGGGATTTGCAAAGTTAATTTCAAACAAGTGATTTTCGGGAACTAATTCCGAATTTTTAACTTCTATTTTTATATTGCCTGAACCCGTTCCTACAGTATGTTCCATACCAGTAGTAGTAGCGGCAGTAAAACCAAGCACCGGGGCATTTGGGTAAACTCCCTTAACGTTTTTAGGCATAACAATTCCGCCGCGCAATGTTTGGCTTACGGTAATTGCACTTTCGGAAGGATAAATTTCAATAGAATCTACACCTCTATCATAAGATGTAACAGCATAAAAATATCTCTGTCCGTTAGTAACAGTTGTATCTTTAAAGCTATGTGTTAATCCGGTTTCACTTCCTAAAAAATATGCAACTCCTTCAACCGTTGTTGCCGAAAAACCTTCAAGTCCATTAATTAAATCGTATTGAACTAACGGTTTTCCATTTCCAATAGGACCTGTTCCGGTAGCAGTCCAAATAACTTGCGGATCCAAAAAAGTAGGATCTGTACTGCGGTATATTCTATAACCTTCAAAATCATTATTATTTGTAATCGGGTCATAAGCACTTTCGGCAGCATCATCCCAAGTTAACGACACATATCCGTCTCCTGCAAAAGCTGTTAACGTTGGAGTTGGAGGCGGTACCGCAAACTGGTAATTTGCTTTATAAATTTGCTGCACAACTTTTGTGGTTGTTCTTAATTCGCGTAAATCTTGACCAAATCCAAGTGCAAGACTAAATCTTTCAATTTTGCCTGCTTTTAATTTAAATGGGCCGGAAGCAAACAAAAAGCCAATATTGTAATTCATAACCAACGGCTGATCAAATGAGCTGTCAGGATTTGCGAATTTGTTATATAATCTTTTTGGCCATTCTTTGCCGTCATCAAAAAACACAATATTATCAACTTGGGTAGTAGGAGCACCTGCACCTGCTTTAATTCTATTCATTTTAAAACCGGTTAATCCAATTTGATCGGATTCATCAATATCTGTTTTATCAAAATTGGGTTCGCCATAAGTAGGTTTACCATCTTTTTCGCCCGTATCGTTAGTTCCAAATATACCATCAGCACCCGTATCATGGAATTCTGCCAACCAGTCCATATCTTCGTCACCGGTATACCATACACCAACTTTATAAGCAGGCATATTAACTATTTTATTATAAAAAGTTTCAAATTTAGTTACATCATAACGAGCATTAACATAATTCATAATGGCTTCCTGGCCAACTACTAATTCGCCTTCACCGCCGTCTCTTTGTTCATCGGTTATACCATCTTCATCATCATCTTTTATATTAGATGAATTTCCCGGTGTTTCCATATACGAATAACCCAAATAACCGGTTTTTCCCTGAACACCATTATTGTTTTTATCCCAGGTGTAAACTAAATTTAAGCCGGCTGCTTTATCAAAAAAAGCATTATCGTCGTCCGATTCAGCAACACCGTCAATACCAATTCCTGAACCGCCTACACCGGAATCCATGTATAAACCGAACAATATGTTATCTTCATAATCTACTGTTCCTTCATTGGCAATATCGTAATGGAAAAATATCACATTACTTGCCTGAGGATTAGACCATTGAAAACCACGCTGTTCTATTTTTAAACCAAGGCCACGTCTTGTATGGTCGCGTGCATCAGGAAAATAATTATTCCATGCATCATAAAAGTCATCATCGTAAACAACATAACTTTCCTGGTCGGCACCGGCGTGTTTACCAAAATAACCGTTCCAGTAACCACTCCAGCCCGGATCGTCCATATCATCCATTTTATCAATCCATTGATCCGGCCATGTACGAGGATCATTACTCATAGCAACCGAACGGGCCTGATTGATTAACGGATCGGCTTGAAAATAACCCGGACGAGGTTCAAAACGCATTACTCTGTTATAATTAGGCGAAGTTCCCTGTCTTTCACGGAACCCTGTTTCCATAATATAAGCAGGGTTTCCATTATTTGTTACTTTAGCAAGCACAAACGGAGTAGTTCCATCGCTATAATTTTCACCGCTTCCTTTTGGTACTTCAACAGAGTGAAAAACACTCAAATCCACACGAAGAGGATCCGGCGGATAATCGCCAACCATACCAAAATTATAAAACATTGTTCTAATTCTGTTTGCATCATGTGTTCCTTCCCTTTCTGCATCAAGCCGTCCTCTTTGTTCCGGCGGAACAAGTTTTAAGTATGGCTGCGCAAAAGATGGGCTGAAACTTATAAACAACAATATAGATACGACAATTAAAATATTTTTATTTATCAAAAGTTTAAGCATAATTAATTACTCCTAATAGAAATACCAAGTTCTATTCTGCGTGGTTCATAATAACGTGAAGGATTTGTAAGCTGTACTCTGTTTGCTGCCGGAGTTAATGAATAATCCGGACTGCCTGTAGATGTAAACACAAAACCGTTTGCATATCTTGTATTAAGCAAGTTAAATACTCTTGCAAACACACTTAAATTTAAGCCTGCAATTTCAAAATACTTTTCGGCTCTTAAATCAACCAAAACATAACTGTCTTTGTTGCCGGAGTTTGTTTCTAAATCGGCGCCAAAAGCTGTTGTTCCTATTTCAGGTGTGTAAGGCTGTCCACTTCCAAATCTAACAATTGCACCAAGTGAATAATCTTTATTTTCATACCAAATTGCAGTTAAATTTAAAGTATGTCTTTGGTCCCATCCAAATGGAATATCACGAGGTCTTGAATCTTTACCCGAAGAAGCTCTGTTTGCGGTCTCCTGAGGATCACTTGAATTACCTTGTGCAAATTGCATTGTATAATCCAACGTAACACTTAAAGGTGATAAATCGCGATGTGTTAATGAAACGGTAAAACCGGAAACACTTCCAAAATCTATATTAGTATATCTTGCATAATCGGCAGCAGCATAAGTACTTACAAATTCTACACCAAGCAAATCGCGTATATCTTTATAAAAGAAAGATACTTCTGCTCCAAAATAAGTTGATATTGCTTGTTTATAACCAAATTCGTATTGAACTGTTAATTCGGGTTTTAAATCCGGATTACCCATAATACCATAACTGATTCCGCCTTCCTGCAAGTTTGATAAAACCGAATAATCGGCATTGCTGTATAATAGACCTAAACCCGGTATCTGATAAAAATGTCCGTACGAAAAATAAATTGAAGATGTTTCGGTTAAAGGAAAACTAAATCCCAAACGAGGAGCTACTGCGGTTTTAACACTTGTTTCCTGATCGTGCGATAATGGAGCCCCTGAAATTGCATTTGCCGGATTTTGTAAATCTGACGGTACTAATGCTTGAGCGTCAAAATACTCTAAACGCACACCGGCACGAATCACAAAATCTCCCCATTCAACTCTATCTTGAATATATGTGGAAAATTGGAATGGATTATATCTTTCAACCGGTGTATAATCGAATCGCGGCTGTAAAGTTTGAACACCATTAATTGTTGTTTGAGTTAAAGTACCCGGTGAACCGAATGTCATTTCCGATGCTTGTCCTTCAAAGCCTATTTCAATCAAATCATTTCGGGTAAACTGCCAATTATAATCCCCTTTAAATACCAAAGAGTTTGTTTTTTGCACCCATCGTCCTAAATCAACACCTTGTACAACTGCTCCGTTTTCATAATTATCATCACCCTGCGGAGTTCCGGCGTCATAATATCTTTGGTCGTATACACTTTCATATTTATAATCTTTATAATCAAAGTAGTTTTGACGGACGTTTAATTTATAAAACATTTTTTCGCTTAATGTATGTGTAAAACCAAACCCATGTGTTAAAGAAACAGTTTTATTTTCTTTTAATCCGTCAGGATTAAATCTGTAACCATGATCGTAATTTTTTCTTATATTTTCGCCTAACGTGGCCTGATAACTAAACTGTAAACCTTCTATTGACTGGTTGGTAATTTTAAATTGGCCCGACCATTCGCTTGAATTTGACATTGAAACTTTTTCATTATCTCCGGTAGGATTAAATTGTCGTGTTTCAAAATTGCTTCTGTCCGTTGTTTTAAATCTCCTGTGTCCAAATAACCATCCTTCGTTTACATATCTTCTGCCGCTTATAAAAAATGTTGTTTGCGGAAGATAAGTAGGGCCGCTTATAGTAAGTTGATAATTTTGAATACCCAGAGGATTAAAATCGTTATTATTGGGATAATGTTCCGTTTCGGTAGTATAATAATCACCGCCAAAAACTTCTGCTGAAAATTCAAATTTATCTGAACCGGCTTTTAATATAGCATTAACTACGCCCGACATTGCCTGTCCATATTTTGCGTCAAAGGTACCGCTTATAACCTGCACTTCCTGCAACACCGATCTATCAAGTTCTAATGATGAGGAATTATTATAAGGATTGTTTACGGTCACACCGTCAACCTGAAATTGAACTTCACCAATTCTGCCTCCGCGAAAATGGCCGTCAACTACACCTGCTTGAAGATTAACGATTTCATTTAATCCCTGCACGGGTAAATTATCAATTTCTTCTTTCCCCACCGAGGAAACCGAACTTGTTTGGCTGAATTCCACAATAGGTTTTTTAGCTATAATAGTAACTTCATCACCCAACAATACTGCTGTTGAAAGTTCAACATCCAGCTTTGTGGTTTGATCGGCATTTACTTTTACTTTTTGTATTATTTTGGTTTGATAACCAATATATTGCGCTTTAATTGTATAAGTTCCGGCTCTTACATTTAATATAGAATAATATCCATCGTAATCGGAAGCGGCTCCAAGCGAAGTCCCCTCCACAATGATATTTGCCCCAATTAAAGGGCTTCCGTCTACATCTAATACTTTTCCTGAAATCTTACCGGATGTTTGCCCAAATGAACTAATGGGTAAAAAATAGATTAAACCCAATAATAGTATTAATAATATTTTGCTTTTACACTTAAATTGTATAACTGCAGGCACATCTACCTCAAGGTTTATTTCATAATAAAAAACAGGCGGATAATTTATCCGCCTGTAACCAATGATTTATTTTTTTTACTTTAACAACAACATTTTTCCAATGCTGCTTGTGTAATTTTTACTGCTGTTTCCATTTACTTTAATTTGATAGAAGTATACACCGCTGGCAATATTTGATGCATTAAAGCTGTATTCATTTCTTCCTGCTGAAAGATTTGATAATTCTACTGCTTTAATTACCTGTCCTAATGCATTAAAGAATGTAATGCTTGCATTTCCTGTTTCAGGTATACTGAAGTTGATTTTTGTAGATGGGTTAAACGGATTTGGATAGTTGCCGTTTAATTCAATTGAAGTTGGATTAATAACATTTTGTGTTTCGTTTTCTACACCAACCAAAGTGTTAGGATCCATAACCATCCAAGCTGCTGCAGGACCGCCGGAATGTTCTCTAAAATACCATACACGGGTACCATAATTATTTAACTGATCATCAAACGAATCACCGTCATATAAATCAACACCCATAAATAATAGATGGTCACCTAAATCTGCCGGATAACCCAATTTTGTTAAATCAATCTGCATTTCAACATTGTAACCTTCGTCAACATCACTGTTAACATTAACCGTTGTAGCTCCTTTTAAAGCAAAAGCAAATTTTGTATCCGATGAATCAACCATTATCGGTAAATAATCATAAGCCGAATATGTTCCGTCCATTGCAAAATTTGTACGTAATATTCTAAATTCCATAACTTCTTCAACGTTTTTAACTGCTCTGTCACCCAAAATAACACCAATACCATCAACTTTATCAAATACTTCAGTGCCCTGAACTATTTGATCGCTGATATTGGCAGCTAAATATAAATAATGATCTTTAAAGAACATTGAAACTGTTGCATAAGATGAATCCAATATTGGTGCAAGCGGATTTCCATTTAATTGAGGCTGATATTGACCGCTCATATATGGACCAACTCCCGGATATGTATTTCTTACATCAGAATTATTCCAAGCCATATCAAATTTGTACGCGCCTTTCCAAACTGCTTCGTCAAGTGTTCCGTCAATTACGGGAGCAGTATAATTAACACCATTAGGAACAATAACCTCAGGCATAATTTCCGGTATAGCACCCGAATTTACTGTAACATCAGGTCTGCTGAATATTCTGCCTACGTTATTTGCGTTTGCATTTCCCCAAGGACTCTGCCAGTGGGTTCTTGTTGTGCTGATTTTAGATGAGTTTCCTTCAAATAAATAATCACAATCCCAAATACTAAAACACAACTCAACTATATCGCCGGCAGGTTTTGTAACATCATAACCTAAAACAGATAAGTCAATAACCATTTCTGTAACCCAGCCTTTATCTCTTAAACCGTCATTTGCAATACCATCAACAACAGTTGCGGCATTCCAAGTAGCTATTTGTTCCGGAGTTCTTCCAATACCTGTATAATCGCCAAATGTTCCAAGGAATCTTGGTGGTCTTCCTGCATAAGCGGTTGCTGTATCGGGTATATAACCGTTTAACCAATATGTATAAAAGAATTCATTTGCCGGTGCAGGTCTTGAATTGCTTCCGATATCCTTTATTGACATTAAAATTGCATCCCAGCGGGCCCAATCTTTTGTTCCGCCAATGGATGAATCGGGAATATTAAATCCTAAATACAATTTATTGCCAATAACTAAAAATTTTACTACCGCGTTTGTTGGATCAGTAATTGCATCAGGTTGAAATTCTGCACGCCAGCCGCTTGTAGGTAATCCCGTATCTACTCCGTAACGAACTACAAGAGATTCTGCCTTAGCCCAAACAGCCTCGTTCATTATACCATCTAATGTAATTGCTGCGCCATCTGTGGTACGCGCCCAAATTGCGTCCTGCCTTTTTGGATATTGTCCGAATGCTGTACTTGCAATAAGCAAAAACAGAAACATCGTACTTATAAATTGTGTTTTTCTCACTGTCATGTTTTCCTCCACTTATATTTTGTTATAATAATGTCAATTTTACAAAATCAGTAATGTAAACGTTTACATTAATAGTAAAATCCCACTTTTTAAATTAATTGTCAAGTTAAAAATTATTTTTTTAACAAATATTTTTGTTTTTGCATTACTTAGACGTAGTTTTGAGCGGCAAGTGCTTAAAAGCGGTCAAATCGGATGACTTGTTCCGTTAAGGATTTAACACCCCCATTTAATGACTTATGATTCATTTTTGGTGCTATGGGGTAATAAGCTATGGGTTTTATCAAATAGGTGAATAATATCATTTATTAATAAAATTATATAAACAGTAATTTATTTGATTTGGTTGATTGCCATGATTAAAAGATAATTGTGAATTAAAACATTGTTTGAACTATGATTTATATGATTGGAATGATTATTATGATTTTTTGAAAAGGTATTTTAACTATTACCAAATTATCTAATATTTTCCTCTTATCATACCCACTCTGGAAGAGTGGACTATTTGTAACCGCCACACCTCAACACACGCCAACAACTATGGAATAGTTGCCTATTCTTTTAATTTAATACATTCAATAACTTATGGCTGAATACAACCCAAACAGATTTCAATTCCTTAGAATCCGCAGTTATCTGTTTAATCAGTGTCATCAGTATTCAAAATTAAAACCTTTGAACACAGATTATCACAGATTGGGCAGATTTACACAGATTTTAAAATGGTTTAGTCAGCGGTAATCAGCCTAATCCGTGTTATCAGCGTTCAAAATGTTTTCATCTCACAATTTGGACAATTATTACCTAACCGAATTATCATTTCACCCGTTCCGGGCTCTATTTTTTCTCTTTTTTATCCTACAATCCTTACACCCTTTCAGGGCTGAAACATTTTAGGCATTAAAATAATTCTTTGTGTTTTAGTCCTGTAGGGACGTGATGAAATTGTCTGAACTATGATTTGTGTGATCTGAATGATTATCTTGATTTTTGAAAAACTTAACACAGATTTTGCAGATTTACACAGATTTTAAAATGGTTTAGTCAGCGGTAATCAGCCTAATCCGTGTTATCAGCGTTCAAAATGTTTTCATCTCACAATTTGGACAATTATTACCTAACCGAATTATCATTTCACCCCTTCCGGGCTCTATTTTTTCGTTTTTTAATTATCCTACAATCCTTACACCCTTTCAGGGATGAAACATTTTAGGCATTAAAATAATTCTTTGTGTTTTAGTCCTGAAGGGACGTGAGGATTGTAGAAACGGAATACAAGATAATATAAAAGCCTCGAAGAGGTGACATGATAACTGATTCAGATGGACTGGTATTTATGTAAAATTAGAATTTCGGGGAGATTCCATATCTGTAACCAACATCAACATACAAAATCCGTGCTTTGGCAAATAACAATGTACTTTTATTCCTCTTTTTTCATACCTACTCCTATTTTGTTTTATATATTTGTTCAAATTAATAATTTATTAATTTTGTAAATGCCCATGTATTATTCTATTTTTATTACCATTAATCTCCATTGCAGTAATAAATATATCATTTTCAAAGATAGTTGGAGGAGAAAATAACATAATTTCATTAAGCGGAAATTCGTAAATATATTGATAATCAATCCCATTATAATGTATTATTCCATCATGCATAAAGAAAAACATATCCTTTTCATTTCTACCGCACACATAACTTGCATAATTTTCATAATCAAATTTTAATATTTCAGTAAATGTAGTATCGTTATATTTCATCAGGCTTTTCCCAATCATAAAATATAGCTCTTTACCAATGATTTCAAGATCACAGCCAATTATTTGATTACTTCTTATGCTGTATATTTCTTTTAATGAGTTATTTGAATATTTATATATTTTAGTAAACACTTTACTTGTTGACCAATCAGTTTGCCCCACAATGTAAAGGTCGTTTTTATATCCCCGCATTGCATAATATTGTATAGTTTTGTCATTTCTGAATACTTCTTTCCATACATTTCCATCATAATGTAATATTAAACTGTAAACATCAATATTATTACCTGGTTTTAAAGCAAGAGCTATAGCGTAAATATTACTTGGATTTTCACCCCATATTGCATTTATCGTCATACATTCAAGCGTATTATTTTCATAGTCGTATATTTTCTCCCAACTATTTCCATCATAATTATAAAAATCACCACCGCCGCCACCAATCCAGATATCATTTTCCGAAAATCCAAACATGCTGGATGGATTCCAATAATATGAAATATCGGTGAACATTTCCCAACTTATTCCACCATAATGCCAAATCTCGGAATGAGAAACATAGGGACTATTACCTACAGCCCAAACATCTGTAGGTGAACTTCCCCAAATACAATTAATCATACCCCCAGGTGTATTTGATGTATCCACTTCCCAAACATAATCTCTCCTTCCCGGTTCTATGGGTTTAATAACAGTTTCCCAATCATTAACACCACACGAAATTGTTAATAATACAATAAATAAACCTAAAACTATTAGTTTTATTTTCATCTAATCTTCCTTTTTAACTTATATTATTTTTAAGCGGTGCTTAACCATCCTTTTTTCTGCTTATAAGGCAAATTAAATAAATGGTCAAAAATAATCAAGGCAAATGAGTAATTAAAACAAAATTAAGGGATATATTATTAATATTTTATTGATAGAATAAAATGCCAAGATATATATATAATATTCGCCTGCGCTGTAGGCGTTATTTGTGTGTGGAGATTACGGCTGTTACAGACAAACTTCTGCTCTGCAGAAGGTTTGATAAAAATAATTACGAATTGTGAATGATGAATTTAAAGATTGTCTGAACTATGATTTGTGTGATTTGGATGATTACCTTGATTTTTGAAAAACTTAACACAGATTAAGCAGATTTACACAGATTTTAAAATGGTTTAATCAGCGGTAATCAGCCTAATCCGTGTTATCAGCGTTCAAAATGTTTTTAACTTCACAATTTGGGTAATTATTACTTAATCGGATTATCATTTCACCCGTTCCGGGCTCTATTTTTCGTTTTTTAATTATCCTACAATCCTTACACCCTTTCAGGGCTGAAACATTTTAGGCATTAAAATAATTCTTTGTGTTTTAGTCCTGAAGGGACGTGATGATTGTAGGCAAACATAAAAAACAACCATCCGAGCCCTGAAAGCGGCGACATTATAAACGATTTATGTCAGATTGGTGTTTGAATTCCGGAGGAATTCCATGTCTGTAACCACACAAAAACGAATAACACCGTGCTTCGGAGAAGCACAATGTCCCAACTGTTTGAATCATGATTATCTTGATTAAAGGATGACCATGATTTTCAAATTGGCTAAACCGTGATTTTTGTGATTTCCTTAATTTTTATACATAAAAGCACATGCGCCTGCGCTGCAGGCGTTATTTGTGTGGAGGGAGTTACGTGGTTACAAACATGCTTCTACTCTGTAGAAGGTTTGATAAAAATAATTACGAATTGTGAATGATGAATGATGAATTTAATGATTGTCTAAACTATGATTTGTGTGATTGGAATGATTATTATGATTTTTGGAAAATATAACCTGATAACACAGATTAAGCAGATTTACACAGATTTTAAAATGGTTTAGTCAGCGGTAATCAGCCTAATCCGTGTTATCAGCGTTCTATTGATTGTCTAATCCGCAATGCGGGTGAAATGATTACCATGTTTTTTGCCCAAAAGAATGTGCGCCTACTCTGTAGGCGGGTTTTGTGTGGTGTGTGATGTGGTTACAAACATGCTTCTACTCTGTAGAAGGTTTGATAAAAATAATTACGAATTGTGAATGATGAATGATGAATTTAATGATTGTCTAAACTATGATTTATATGATTGGAATGATTATTATGATTTTTGGAAAATATAACCTGATAACACAGATTAAGCAGATTTACACAGATTTTAAAATGGTTTAGTCAGCGGTAATCAGCTAAATCCGTGTTATCAGCGTTCAAAATGTTTTTAACTTCACAATTTGGGTAATTATTACTTAATCGGATTATCATTTCACCCGTTCCGGGCTCTATATTTTTTCTCTTTTTTATCCTACAATCCTAACGCCCTGTTGGGGCTAAAACATTTTAGGCATTTTATAAAGATTATTTATGTTTTAGTCCTGAAGGGACGATATGATTGTAGCAAAACGGGGGAGAGGGAAATTAAAGCCCTGAAGGCGGTGACATGATAAACGCTTTATACGTATTGGCATTTATGCTAAATCAGAATTTCCGGCCAGATCCTTTTATGAATTCCACAAATTAATAGTATTTTGTGGGGTTTTAATCCATATATTTATAACAATTTATGGATATTTAAATTGTGTTTCTAGTAAATGAGGTTTTTCACAAACAAATGCAATTATTTACTTAACATTTATTCACTAAAATCCACATGTTTGTATAATTTATTTGAAGCGTCTTCTATTTTAAATATCCGGTTACAATTCCACAATCAGCAATACTTTTTCGGTTCCGCGCAAAACTTCAACCGTTATTCGTTGTCCAACTTTAAATTCCTGAAGTCTGCTCATATATTCGTAAATATCATTAACAGGTTTTCCGTCCATGGCAATTATAATATCTCCCTTTTTCATTCCTGCTTTAAAAGCCGGGCGACCTTCAATTACCGCATCGGCACGCAAACCTTTTACATCACTGGAAGAAACATCGGGCATTATACCTAAAGTTACTTTAAAATTTCTTCTCGTTTCGGGTTGTTCTTTTGGACCCGATTCCTTAAAGGTCATACTTTCCTGTTTTTGATCGATATTTAATAAGATATTACAAGCCAAATCACAAACATATTTTTCACCATCAAAATTAATTTTTGCGGGTATGTCACGAGGAGTATGATAATCATCGTGGATACCGGTAAAAAAGAAAAGTACCGGAATATCTTTTGAATAAAAAGACGCATGGTCACTAGGCCCGTATCCTTCGGGCGAAAGTTTAACACTTAAATTGCTATCTTTTGTTAATTCCGTCAATAATTCCGTTAATCCAACAGCTGTACCGGCACCACCCAACGAAATTCCTTTTGTCTGTTCGTTTAATCTGCCAACCATATCAAGATTAAGCATAAATTTAATCTTTTTAATATCTACAGGCGGATTATTAACAAAATATTTTGAACCTAACAACCCCATCTCTTCGCCGGTAAAGGCGGCAAAAATAACACTTCTTTTTAGTTTATCCTTTTGTGCTGCAAGATTTTCAATAATCTCAATTATTGCGGCTGTTCCCGATGCATTGTCATCAGCACCATAATGAATTGCAGATGTGTCGGGCACTCTTGAACCGGAGCCTTTTCCTCCCATTCCAAGATGATCGTAATGAGCTCCCAATACAATATATTCATCACTTAAAACAGGGTCGTTGCCTTTTATTAAATAAACAACATTTTGGGTTTTTGTTTTATTTTTTACAATTTCGGTTTTAACTAATACTTTGGTATTAATTTCAAAACTGTTTGGGCTTTTTGAAACATTAATATTTTGTTCAAGCACATTAATTGTAACTTCCATTAGTCGTAATAATTCATCGGCTGCTTTTCGGGAAATATTAATTACCGGAATACCAATTGAGTTTTGTCCTTGTTCGTATCCAAGAGGTAAAAGGACATCATCTTTATCAAATTGTTGGCCGGTAACAAAAATAACGGCGGCGGCACCTTTATCTTTGGCTAAATAAGCTTTTTTTATTAATGATGAATAATTTCCTAATTTATTGGTTGAATCAAAGGAAGGGGTTCCTCTAAAAATCAGTACAATTTTTCCTTTTACTTCAATTCCTTTATAATCATCCCACTTTAACGAATCTTCGTTAATGTTAAATCCATATCCGGCAAAAACTACTTCACTTGTTACACTTCCATTGCCGCTAAAAGAAACAGGCACAAAATCTTTATTTAATTCAGCCTTATAACTTAAAAACGAAAATTCGTTAACTCCCGGACTTAAAGAAGTTACCAGCTCAAAATTCTGTAGTCCGTTCTCAAAAAGAGGTTCAATATGTAAAGCATCAAGTTGTTTTTTAATATACATTGCGGCTTTTATATCACCGCCAAAACCGGGTTTCCGGCCAAGCAAACTATCACTTGCCAAAACTTCAATATGTTCTTTTAATTCAGCCGAGGTAATTTGGGGATTTATATTAACCTGTGCTTTTATTGATATAAAAAACAGCAATAAACTTAAAACACTAAACACTCTTTTCATAAAACCCTTTAATATTATTTAAAGATGTTAATTAATCTTGTGGTTATGATTATGGTCATGTTCAAAATCTTGATGTAGTGAATTTTTAACTTCAATATAGTCAGCAAGTCGAATTAATAAATCCCATGGATAAATACCGTAATCATATCCGTCTTTCCATTTTATATTTAAAGCGTATTTACCTACAATTTCAATTTTTTCAACTTCATATTTGCCCGGTTTATCAGGTCCCGGAGGAGGAGGCGCATAATGGCGCCACAAAATTGTTTCACCCTTATTTTGCGCATCGGGAGTTTCATCGCGCAAAAACTTTAATGGCAGCTCCGAAATATTTCCGTTATCCCATTCAATAGTAATTGATTCCTGTTTGTTTAGCTTTATTTTTTTTGGTATTGGCATATTTTTTAATTATTTCCTAAAATTATAGGCAAACCTTCTTTTCCGGAACCAATAACAATTACTTTAGCGTTTGGCGAATTTGCCAGTTTTTCGGTTGCTTCAATTCCTTTCCATTTTAACAAATTTTCACTAATTCCTTTAGCAACTATATCCTGAAAATCAGCAATTCCTTTTGCTTCAATACGTTTTCTATCAGCTTCCTGCTCTTCTTTTTTTAGAACAAACGCCATTCTTTGACTTTCCTGTTCGGCTTTTAATTTTTCTTCAATAGAAGCTGTTAAACCTGCCGGTAAAATTATCTGACGGAAAGGAACAGTTTCAATTAAAATACCACGCGGACCTACCAATGTTGAAAGTTCATCTCTAATTTGTTTGGATAATTTTTCGCGCGAAGCTGTATATAATGCTTTGGCATCGTATTTAGCAGTAACACCACGCACTACGGATCTAAATTGCGGAATTAAAATAATATCGGCATAATTAGGCCCAACTGTTTTATATATTTTAGATGCATTATCGGGATCTAAACTAAACAACAAACTAATTTCCAATTGAACACTTAATCCTTCCTGTGATGGCACGTTCATCATTTCTTTTAATTCTTGCGTTTTAACATTAAACTTTACAACATCTGCCAATGGATTAACTATATTAACACCCGATTTTAATGTATTCGAGCTTACATTCCCTAAAAAATCTACAACGCCAACAGAACCGGCGGGTATAACCGTAAATATTTGTATAAAAGTTAATATTAATGCAATTATAGTTCCGGCAATGGCAAAACTTGATTCCTGCGTTTTCCCTCTTTTTTTGGCTCCTACATAAAAGGTAAATGAAACTATTGCAGCTATTAAAGCTAATAAAAATAACATTTGTTACCCCGTAATTATTTTATTTGAACTTAAGTTTAAATATACTTTAAATTATAACAATTTTAAATTATTTGAAATACCATTATTTGTTATTTATTTTATTATTAAACAAATAATTGTGTGAGGATGTTCTTTTTTAGGATTTTATTTTAATTAATTCGGTTTTTTTAATAATAAATTATTCGGTTCTTCCGTTAATATTTTTGGCTAAAAACTTTTCCAATTCCCTGTAAAAATCCAAACGGTTATTTTCATTTTCAAATCCATGCCCTTCATCATTTTTAACAATGTATTGAACATCTATTCCCGAACTTTTCATTTTGTTTACATATAAATTTATTTCCGTAATATTAACCTTAGGATCATTTGCACCCTGTGCAATTAATAATGGCACTTTAATTTTTTGGATATTGTAAAAAGGCGAAGTATTAACAAGTTTAAGCGAATCTGTTTCGGGATTGCCAATTATTTCGTGCAGCATTTCCTTAAATGGAGCCCATGCAGGTGGAACTGATTTAAGAAACGATACCAGATTTATAACTCCGCAATAACTTACACCACATTTATATAACTTAGGATTATTTACAATTCCCATTAAGGATGCATAACCGCCATACGAATAACCATAAATTGCTATTCTATTGGAATCCGCAATACCTTGTCTTATCAACCATTCGGTACCATCGGTTATATCATCCTGCATTTTAGCACCCCACTCCTTAAAGCCGGCTTCGTAAAATTGTTTGCCGTAACCTTTGCTGCCCCGATAATTCATCTGCAAAACAGCATAACCTCTGTTAGTTAAAAATTGTACATCTTTGTTAAAGCCCCAAACATCTCGCAGCCATGGCCCGCCATGCGGAAGTATTACTGTTGGTAAATTTTTAGGTTCAACACCAACCGGTACCGATAAATAACCGAATATCGTTTTATTATCACGCGATTTGTAACTAATCGGTTTCATTTCCGCCATTTGGTTTTCATCAATCCATGGACTTAAATCGGCCAATTTTAATAACTTATTTTGGGCAACGGTATATAAATAATAAGCACCCAACGATTTATCGGAATAACTCCGTATAATAAGGTTATCTTCATTTAATGAAGTATTTATTATTTCAATCTCTTTACCGGGCAGTTGGTTGCGTAAATTTTTATCAATTTTTAAATAATCATTGTCTGTAAAATAATTTTGACGTTTATATGTAACATAATTTACATATATAATCTTTTTCTTTGAGGTTGAATAAACAGCGTCTTTTACATCAACGGTTGAATTTTGGTATATTACGTCAATTTCTTTATTAGTCTTAAAATCGTATTTAACCAATGCAATTTTATCGCGATTATGATTAGATAAAGCATACACATATTTATTATCCGCCGTAAAATTTAAAGGAACAAATTCATCTCTAAAATCGGAATATGTTGATAATTTAAAAGATTCATTTTGGTTATTACGGTATAATATTCCAGTATTTACACCATCGGTAGTTGTAATTATACGTATTACGCCGTTATGATCAGTATGCCATCCGGTAATATTACCCGGATTTTTAAGTGCAAGAGTTAGATTTCCCGTTTCAATGTTTAATTTATATGCATCAAACATATTATTTGTAGGATTACTAATAGCAATTAAAATTTCATCTTTTATATCCGGCATTAAATCAATAATTGAAACCCTGCTTTCCTTTTCCTTTACAAGTGTAGTTATTTGTTTTGTATTTATATCAACTGAATAAATTTGATATTTTTCATCACCATTATTATCATAAGCATAAACAATTTTATTGTCATTACCCCAAAAATAATTATAAATATTGTGGTCGGTTAAATTCGTTAATTGAATTTCTTCTTTTTGGCCATTTTTAATAATAAACAAATTTAATTTATCATTTACCGGTTTTAGAAAAGAAATGTTATTGCCATCGGGGGAAATTTGGAAAAAAGTCTTTTCGGCATTCCGGAAAAACTTTTCGGCTTTAATAATTTCAACTTTATTATAATTGGTTTTACAGCCAATTGTAATTAATGTAAGCGCAAAAAATACAACACAACAGTTTTTATATTTATTAACCATTATTATCACCAATATTTGTAACTTATCCATTTAGACGTATTTTGTTAATAAAAGTTAGAAATATTTTTGTTATCAATTATATATCAAATATTTATTAATAACAGTAATACTAATTGATACTTTGCCTTATATTAAATTGTTTAATTTACCAATGGATTTGTCAGGTTGATACTTTTAGCTTTTTTACTTTTCACTGATTAGTTCTGTTGTATTAATTAATATTTTCCAGTAACCGCCAAAATCTGCACCAATACGTTCAATAATGCCTTTCTTTTTTAGAACATCAAAATGTTTTTTTGCAATTGAATCGTTCAAGTCCAAAATTGCACAAACTTCTTTTCTACTTATTTCAGGGTTCTTACTTATAAGCAAAAGTACCTTTTTCTGCCATTCGGTTAATTTTATTTTACGGTTTACTTTTGCTGTGTTTTTAGGCTCTGGCCCCTGTTTTGGGCTTGTCTGGTCCCTGTCCAATGTGGCTCTGGTCTCTGTTTTGGGTTTGTCTGGTCCCTGTTTTGGGCTTGTCTGGTCCCTGTCCAATGTGGCTCTGGTCCCTGTTTTAGGCTCTTTGGTCCCTGTCCCAAATTTTTCTGTCCGCCTTTCTAAATTGTCTTGTTCCTGTCTGTCCCCTGTCTCTGTTCTCAAATTTATAATTGTCTGTCCCCTGTCTGTTTCCGGTTCAAGTATATTATTATCTTGTTTTACAGCATTAAAAACAACCTTAAAAGAATCGATATCGCAGTAGTAAATTGGTTTAGTATTGTTATAAACTATCCACCCTTTTTGCATTTTATCGAAACCGTAACCGCCATTTTCGGCAAGATTAGCAACACGAAAAAGTTTAGCAATAATGCCGTTACGAGGCAGCGAAATATCTTCTTGAATAATTTTTTCTAACGGTTTGGGTAGGCCTCCCGGATTATAAAACTCTATTCTATCATAAAAGCAGCGAATACGTGGTTTCATATTGCTAAAATATTCGGTATGCTGTAAAATATTAACCAAAGCTTCGCGCAAAGCCTCCAAATAAGGATAACTTGTTGTTGAAGTTCCGTCGGCCTGCAATTGAAACGGCAAATCTATTTGCTGCGAAAGTTTGTTAAATATAGCAAAATAATATTGCCATAAATTTTCCTGTTCACCTAAACGAAACGTATAACGAGTTATTGCATTAGAATAACTGGTTCCGGGAATTTCAAAATAATCTATTCTAAAATCGGTTATAACCTCTTGTATTTTATCGTTTATTCCTAAAAATAAAAGTCCGCTGTATGTTATTTTGTTTTCAACAATAACCCGTACTTTTTTAAGAAAATCGGCATCGGAAAACTTATTATACGGATGCGCCGAATTATTACGTTTAATATATTGGCGGTATTCATTTACCGATTTATCATCAAGCCAGGTAATATCCGAACCCGAGATAGTTTTGTCTGTTTTAGTACCAAAAGCCTGGTCGCGGTACATAGCGTCAATTTCTTCTTTTGTGGCGCGCTGGTCACCGCTTGCAGTACGTATAAATGTATTAACCGGAGAATTAAAATATACCGGTTTTTTATCGGAAAGCGGGATATAAAACAATAACACCGGTTTCTTGTCAAATGAATATTTTTTAGCTGTAACGGCAAGTTTAACATTAAATTTTTCTCCGCGCAAAACAGTAGTAAAATCCTGCTCTATTTTTTCGGGATTATTAACACCGTTAATTTCAAATCGTTTACCTGTTTGTTTAACACCAAAAACAATCCATCCCCCGGCGGTGTTTGAAAAAGCACTAACAGTTTCCCAAATATTTTTTGGCAATGCTGTAAAAGCCTCTTTTACTTCAAAGTCTTCCCATTCAATATCCTGTAACCTTTTAATAAGTTCTATTTTATTCATTAAACTAACTGCCAGTTAAATTTGTTGTTTACAAATATAAAATATTATATTATTACAATAAATAATTGATTCAATTATAATTTGCAAGCTATAGATTAAGCTTTTAGGGGCAGGAATAACCAAACAGAACGGAAATTGAATAATTTCCGTTCTGTATAATAATCTATTTTTTTGCTGTTAAAACTGCGTCTTTGCAAGCTTTTGCAACACGGAATTTTACAACTTTTTTAGCCGGAACCATAATTGTTTCACCGGTTTTAGGATTACGTGCTGTTCTTTTTTTCCTTTGAGCAAGTGATAATTTACCCAAGCCAGGAATAATAAAATCTTTTTTTGCTTCTTTATAAGCAAGTTCAGCGAATTCATTTAAAAAATCACCTGTCTGTTTTTTTGTAAGTGATAATTTTTCAGACATGTAAGTAATAATCTGTGCTTTGGTCATTGATTTTGCTTTAGCTTTTGCTGCCGGTTTTTCAACAACTTTTGCTACAGGTTTTGTTGCAGCTTTAGCTGCTGGTTTTTCTGCTGTTTTTTTTGCAGGTTTATCTACTGGTTTTGCGGTAGGTTTTTCTGCCGGTTTTGCAACAGGTTTTGCGGCAGTTTTTGCAACTGGTTTTTCTGCTTTTTTTGCCATAGCTTCCCTTTTATATTTGTTAATTAGGTATATTCAATTGTGAGTACTAATATATAAATTAATAATAACTTTACAAATAATTATTGTTATTTTTTTATATTTTTTAAATTATTTTTAATAATTTCCTTTATTTATATGCCAAAACAACGTTCTTTTAATTTAATTGTGGACTTTTAAATATCATTTGAATTATCAGCAATTTAATTGTTTTTACAAACCAATATTTGTTTTTTACTTATTTCCCCAATTTAATAACAATAAATTTATTTAATGAAATTTATTTTTTTATATAAATAATTATTAAATTAAGCCAGTATATTATTAAAATAATTGACAATTATTACAATTGGTAAATAATAGAGGAACTATATGAAAGGAATTGTATTAGCAGGAGGAGCAGGAACTCGTTTATATCCTATAACAAAAATTTACAGCAAACAATTAACCGCTATTTATGATAAACCATTAATTTATTACCCAATATCAATACTTATGCTTGGCGGAATAAGGGAAATACTTATTATTTCGAATGATGAAACTATTCCGCTTTATCAAAAGCTTTTTGGTGACGGATCACATTTAGGACTTAAAATTGAATACAAAATTCAATCGGCACCCAACGGTATTGCGGAATCGTTTATATTGGGCGAGGAATTTATTGGCACCGATAACGTTACTTTAATATTAGGCGATAATATTTTTTACGGTAAATTAGATTTTCTTTATAAAGCATTAAATAACACAACCGTAGGAGCTACAATATTTGCTTATCAAGTAACCGATCCTGAAAGATATGGTATTGTTGAATTTGGCAATGACGGGAAAGCAATTTCCATTGAGGAAAAACCGCAAAACCCTAAATCCAATTATGCTGTCCCCGGATTGTATGTTTATGATAATCAGGTCGTGGAAATTTCAAAAAACCTAAAACCTTCCGCCCGCGGCGAACTTGAAATTACAGATGTTAATAAAAAATATCTTGAAAATAATTTGTTGATGGTTGAAAAAATTGGACGCGGAGTTGCATGGCTGGATACCGGCACACCTGAAGCGTTGCTGCAGGCGGCTAATTTTTTTGGTGTAATTGAAGACAGACAAGGTTTAAAAGTTGCCTGCCTGGAAGAAATTGCATATCTTAAAAATTTTATCAACAAAGAACAATTAAAGGATTTATTAAAACAAATGCCAAATTCTTTTTATAAAACATATATTGAAAAATTATTGGTTGAATAAAACAGCCATCATTTATTGATTTACTAATTGACTTTCAAAATATTTTATATCCTCATCCAATTTTAGGTGGGGATATTTTTTTATTAATTCGTCAATATTCTTTAATTGCTGTTGTAAAAACAATTGGTGTTTTTCCAATTTACAGTTTCTCGGTCTATGATTTTTTGCGTTATTTAATTGCTCAACCTTATATATCAAATCAATGCAGTTTTTATTAAACATTATACTGCTGAATTTTTCCCAAATATATTCCACTGCTGTTTCATTTGGGTGAATCATATCTTGTTTATAAAAGCGGTAATCGCGCAAGTCGTCCATCATAATTTCGTACGAGGGGAAATACATTATGTTATCATCCAATAAACTTGTAATTGCAAGAAGAAGTATAGATTTGCTTATATGATTATCAACAGCCCCGTCTTTCCAATGCCTGACAGGGCTAACCGTAAATATTATTTTAATATTATTATTAAATGTTTTTAACAAATATATAATTTTTTTTATATAAGCTGCCACTTCATCCAAAGTAAGCTTAATTTTATTAAAATTACCGGCCGGTATTTTATGGCAGTTGGACACAATATTTTTTGTTTCTTTATATTCATAAACAATTGATGTACCAAATGTAATTATTGCTATATCTGTTTTGGGCAAAAAGGATTTTAATTGCAATTGATTATAATTAATATTATCTAATACCTGCTTTGAATTGTGCGATGAAAAACTGCTGTGATAATAAAAACTATGCCACTCTTCCTGATCGAAAATCAAATCATGTTCTGTAAATATTTTATTCTCGTAAATCAAATTTAGCGAATTATAAATTGAAGCCGGATTATATAAAACTCCAAACGGATTTTTAATTACATTAAATCGGTATTTTTCAAAATAATACCCAATATTATCCGCAAAACACGAACCAATAGATATAATATTATCTTGATGATTTATTTGAAACGGGGAATTATCCAATTTTATTTCAGTTCTAAATTCCATTATTCAACTTTAATTAGTTAATAATTTATTTAAGCAAAACAGCCTTTTGAGTTTTAGAAAATATTATATTTCCATTATCGTTCTGTACGCTTAATTTGATATAATAAATTCCACCGCTTAAATTATTTGCATCCCAATTGATATTATAAACACCTTTTTTTTGCGCACTATTAAATAATACTTTTATCGATTGTCCAATGGTATTAAATACTTCAATTTTAACATTACAATCAGTTGATAAAGAATAATCTATTTGCGTAGAGGGGTTAAACGGATTAGGATAATTTGCGCTTAAATTAAAATCGGTTGGACCGGTGTTGGTTATATCATTTATGTCACCTGTCAATAAATCGGCATTATAAGTAAATGAAGCAGATTGTGCGTCACCCAATAATTCGTCTGTATTCATTACAATCATTACAATTTTATTATAATCAATACCAAATTTATCGGCATCAAAGTATCCGTTATTTAATGAATCAAGCGGAACATTAACCACATCCACAAGCTGGCTTGTATTATTATTAAATAAAATAAATGAAACTCTAAATTTAGAATTATTATTTCCATCAACACGAATCCTAATCGGTTTTGCCTCCGAAGTGTTAAATTTAACATTTTTACTTGCGTATGAAAGGATGGTGCTGCTCCTTGAACTTAAAGGATATGTTGAAATATTGGTTTCTACTCTGGTACTTGGAAAATTGTAATGTAAATATCCGTATTTACCATTTTGAAATTCATTATTATCCAAATAATTTGCTATCACCCACTGGTTAAAAACATCATCAAATGTTTCTTGATAACCCAACGTTTGAAGAGTTTTATTTACACCTAATATTCCGTTTGCCTGTTCCTTTATTAAAGTTTTTATATATGCTGTATCACCGTAATGTTCGTACATAAAAGTAATAAATAATTTTCCCGCATTATACGAAGTAAAATGAATTAATGACGTATTTGGTGAACTTGTAAAAAACGCCTCATTATCCATAATATCATTATTATTTAATCCTTCTAAAGTCATAACCGGTGAAAATGTTGAAAACTGTTCATCTATCCAGGCGTCTTCCCAAAAATAAGTAGGGTTTTCCGGCGGCTCCGGCGAATGATCCTGAAGCCAATGAAGCATGTGTCCAAACTCGTGTGAAACTACTTCATTAAGGTATTCATTTCCAAAATATGATGATGAAAAATAAAAAATCTCTTTTTCCGAACTATGTTTTCCCCACCGGCTATAAACAATTGAATCGGACATCTGCTGCCCGGGATCAAAATATCCGGCCCACCAAGCATTGCCAATTGCTAACATATAAATACGCGGATCGTTATCTAAAGCATCGGGAATGTTGCCATACATAGCGGTTTGTATTGGCACAAAAGCTGTTTCAAACTTATTTACAATTGCATCTATTTGTGATTGACTTGGTTGAGATGCGGTATTATCCACAAACAAATAACAATGTTCCGAAACTGCTTTACAAGTGGCCGTAATTTCTACTTGAGTATCGTTGTAATCCCAGTCGATATACGTTACCGACCAAAATTTTTTAACGTCACCAACATTAATTTGTGAATATATGTTTTTACCAAATATCAATAAAATGGCCAAAGTAAAAAATATTTTTTTCATTTTTTCCTCTTTTATATTATAATAAAAGTCTGACAAATGGTAGTGCCTTCCACAAAGTGAAACGCTTGTAAACTTTTTTATTGTTTTGTTATTATTATCTGCTAAGCGAACCCAGCCCCAAATTTTGCCAGTTAGCTGGTAAAACAGGGAGCGGAGTTCTATCAAAGCATTTTCCCCTTATCTTACAATAAGATATTTAAATTTTATATTTCGTGAACCACTAATCCATCGCGCAATTTTGGTTCAAACCAAGTTGATTTAGGAGGCATAATTTCTCCCGCATCGGATATATTAATTAAATCTTGTACATCAAGCGGGAATAATGAAAACGCAACTTCGGCTTTAGCGTTGTTAACTAGTCTTTCCAGTTCAGCTGTTCCGCGTATTCCGCCAACAAAATCCACGTTATGATCCGTACGCGGATCTGTAATGCCAAAAACCGGTTCCAATAAATAATTTTGAACTATACTAACATCCAAATTATCACCAATACTTTTTCCGTCTTTAACATTTTTATTAGGTGTTAATAAATACCATTCTTTTTTAAAGTACATTGCAACTGTACGTTTACAAGGCGGATTAGGGCTGTCTGTTTTTTCAATTGAAAAATTCTTTTTTACATTTTCTATAAAAATTTCCGGTTCCTGTTTAAGATCGTGCACAACCCGATTATAAGGTAAAATTTTTAATTGTTTAGCCGGAAATAATACGGCAAGGAAAAAATTATACTCTTCCGAACCGGTATGGTGCGGATTATTTTCCTGTTTAACTTTTTGGGCTCGTGATGCGCTTGCAGCCCTATGATGGCCGTCGGCAATATAAAGACAGTTAACTTTTCCAATCTCTTTAATTATTGTATCGTTATGTTTATTTGGTACAATCCAAACAATATGTTTTATTCCATCACTCGATTGGAAATTATATACCGGTTCATTTTCCAACATTACTTTAGCAACCAGATTATTAACCTTGTCAACATCTTTATATGTTAAAAAAACAGCACCGGTTTGTGCTTCGGTTGTAATTATATGATTGGTTCTGTCGTCTTCTTTTTCTTTACGGGTTCTTTCGTGTTTTTTTATAATATCGTTATTATAATCTTCAACCGAAAAAGTTGCCGCAATTCCTACTTGCTGCTGCTCGCCCATTATAAGTTTGTATATATATAAACACGGTTTATCTTCCTGCAATAATGGGGCTTCGGCTTTTAATCGTATATAATTTTCTTTTGCTTTTTGATATACTTCGCTTGAATAGGCGTTAATTTTTGCGTCTATTTCTATTTCCGAACGTGTAACACGTAAAAAACTTATCGGATTTCCTTTTGCAAGTTCGGCCGATTCTTCTTTGTTCACAACATCGTAAGGAACACTTGCAACTAAATGCGCAACTTCTTTAACGGGTCTAATTGCTCTAAATGGTCTAATAATCGCCATATTTTCTCCTGTATTCTCTCTTTTATTTAATTTTTATTATGTACGTAAATATATTTTAAATTTTGTAAATAACGAAACAATAAAACCAAGTAAAAATGTAATAAATAGTGCCTTCAATAATCCCATCCAAGGATTTATGACCATTAATGTTAAAAGGCTTCCCAATCCAGTTAAAGCCAATATTGGAGGAATCAGATTTGTGATGCCCGTATAAGCTGTTAAGGGATTTTGTCCGTTTGCTATTATAATACTAAAGTACTTTTGTTTTTTTAATATATCAATAATAATCATTAAGCCAATTAACGTAAATATTGCAAGGCCTGTTGTAACAAAATAATAACTTAATGTGGGATGATCTTTTTTTATTCCGCCTTCAAAAGGTTCAAAAGCCAAACCAAGCAAAATTAAATACATTCCAAAATAAAACATTTTTTGAAATAATTTTTCGTAAATGTTTTCTGCTTTGTTTAATAGAAAATAATTTATTATTCCAAATATTAAAACCGCAAAAAGGGTATATTCTATATAACGTAATTTTAATCCAATTAATACAACAACATTAATAAATAACATTAAACCACTAATTAATTTTAAGCTGTTTGTTTTAATTTTTAACGTCTTTGATGGTTCTTTCATATACGTGTACAACATATCACCTATAATTGTACCAGGTATAAGCACAAACAAATATTGCAGGTAATAAAAAGTATATAACCAGGGGAAAGGAGAATAATCCCAAACTGTTTTAATCCAGCCAGTTTCGGTATGACCGAGCCTGAAAGCCAGCAAAAACAATAATATACTTAACCTAATTAAAATATTTTTTTGTGTAAACAGCCAAATTAATGAACCAAATAAGGAAACATTAGCAAGCACAAGAATAATAATATCGCTGCGTGTTAGTAAAAATCCGCTTCCGTTTGGATATTTAACAGAACATAAAAAGACAATTATTGTTAATAATCCGCTTAATTTAATGGTTGTTTTAAGTTTTTTGTTAAATGATACGGGAAACTTATATAACACAGGAAATAATAAAACAAATCCAAATAAAGAAATTAACCAGGTAAATATATCGGGATTTGGATTTAAAGCATACGGTTTTACATGTTGTATATATATTGCAAATCCGGCAAGTAAAAATCCCCGTTCAAATATTTGCCAAATAATTGTTCGTAATTTTGTTCCTTTTTCCAATCTGCCGTTTAACGCCAATGGAATTGCGGCACCCATCGAAAAAATAAAAAACGGAAAAACCAAATCAACCCAAGTTATACCGGGTAAATTAGGATTAAATTGGTGCAAAGGAGGCGGAATTTGACCGTGATACATCCAATTGGGCAGCGTATTAGTATAAAACGGCACTAATCCCGAAAGGAACATCATTAATATTGCAAATCCGCGCAATGCGTCAAGCCCCAAGGCTCTGTTGGTTAAACTGCTTTTCATATTTTACTTAAATTCAAACAGTACTGAATAAATATTTTAGTTTAATTTTGAAGTTAAGAATAATTTTTGAAATTGCAAAACAACAAAAGAAATTTTATAATTGTATTGAACTGTGATTTGTATGATTAAAATGATTTTGAGGAAGGGAATATCTAATTTGACAGCATTAAATAATTAATCATTGAACACAGATTTACACGGTTAAGTCTAAATTCAAACACTGATAAATTAACAAATTTCCTGGTTAGGCGTAATAACGCTTAAAAAGCGTTACATATCATTAGACTTTGCAACCATTAGACCGGTTTCAACCCCCGAAAGTGGGGTTGCATAATACATTTTCCGAACCGAGATTGAAGTGATTAATATAATTTATTTATGTTTTTGTCGGCTATTTGGGGAAACAGCCCAATATACATACAAAGCACATGCGCCTACTCTGTAGGCGTTATTTGTGGTGGGATGTTTTTGGTTATAATTATACCTCTGCGCTGCAGAGGGTATGAGAATTGGTAATAATTTTTAATTGGCTTTTTTGTTTTAGTCCCGACGGGACGTAACGATTGTAGCAGCGAAATACCAAGTCGTACAAAAGCCCTGAATGTGGCGACATTATAATTTATTATGTTGTTCGAACAATATTCCATCAAAAAAAGAATCTCGGAGAAATTCCATATCGGTAATATCGCACCACATCAAAACCCCGTGCTTCAAAGAAGCACAATGTCAATTTAATAAAAAAAACCGCAAACAAGTTTATTTATCTGTGGCTTTTAATGTCTTTTAATTCAATATTCAAAATTAAATTCTTTCACTTAAACTTTAACACTTAAAACTATTTCTGGTATATAACTTTTTGTGTTAATATTTGGTTTTTATATTTTATTACTGCAAAATAAACACCTGAAGATAACCCTTTAGCCGTCCATGGAATTGAATAAGCTCCGGAGTTTTGGTATTCGTTTTTAACACCTCAATTTCACGGCCCAGCATATCGTACATTGTAATATTTACAAACTCCGCTTCCGGTGTTGTATATTTTATTATTGTTTGGTTATTAAACGGATTTGGGTAGTTTTTTATGGTTACCTTATAATCAATTGGGGTTAGTTCTTCTTCTACTCCGGTCAAGCTGCCATAAGCAACACCATTAATAATGCAGCCCTTCAAATATAATCTATTTCCTCCTTCCTGATACTCATAAATTAAACCAAGCCCTTTCATATAATGGGTTTCGTTAAACACAAAACTCATTACTGAATCACCGGCTGTATAAAACTCATAGACAGAGTCAATATATGCATACGTATTATAAGGCCAAATTTCACCAACAAATTTAGAGTTTAGACCTGTCCACCAAGCCTCCCTCCTCATCCATGTTTCTCCTTCTTTTGGATTAAATTTTAAACATGGCCTGAATGTGCCGTTAATATCATCAAAAACCTCATAAACTGTTGATTTTTCGTAATTATATACTTTAAAATACCTGTAATGAATTGATTTTTCTGTTACCATGCCATAAGAATATACGACTGAACTATCTTTTAAGGAATCCACAGCTACAACCTTATATTTCCAAACCGTACTGCCTGAATATTCCTGGTATAAATATTCCCAATAATCTCCTAAATGTAATGGAAAATAATCTTCAACCTGCCCCAAAACAGGAATTGCAGATAGCAAAAAGAATAAAAGGATTATGATTTTTTTTCTCATTGATATGACCTCCTTGCAAAATATATTTAATTATTTCCTCAATTAAATAATATCTGGTTTAAAATAAGGAATAATTATTAAAAAGCAAACAGATAAATTGATGATGTTTTTTTAACAAAATTTTTAAGATTAAGGTTTGTGCAGGTAAATTATTTAAGGCAAAGTTTTAAATTTGACAAGTCTTTATTTACCATTATAACAATTTTAGTTAATAAATTTTGGGACTATGTTTTTTGAAAATAAAAATTTATATTTATTAAACAAATAGAACAAAATTAATTTTATATTGTAAGATAAAAAACAACAATTATTAAAGGAATAATTATGAAAATAATTAACATAATAGGAATATTTTTATTAAGTATGGTTGCGCTTACAGCGCAGGAAAATACTAAAAAAAATGTATCGGTTACGGTTTATAATTCCAATTTAGGAGTTATAAAAGAAACCCGCGAAATGAATATTTCCAAAGGTACATCGCAGATAAAAATTGATGACGTCGCTTCACTTATTGACCCTACAAGTGTGCATTTTAATTTTAACGGATTTGTATTAGAACAAAATTACCAATACGATTTGGTAAGCCTAGATAAAATATTAACAAAATACATTGATAAAGAAATTAAACTTATTGACGAAAAAGGGAATTTAATTGAAGGCACTTTACTTTCGGCCGCCGGGAGTCAAATTGTACTTGCCAATAAAACATCCGGTTTAATTATGCTGCCAAATGTAAACAACTACCGCTTTGCGGTTGAAAGCCTGCCTGAAGGATTAATTACAAAACCAACTTTAGTTTGGATGGTTGATTCCAAAAGTGTCGGAAAACAAAATGTTGATATTTCGTATCAAACTGCCGGAATGAACTGGAGTACCGAATATGTTGCGGTATTAAACGAAAATGACACAAAATTAGATTTAAACTCGTGGGTAAGTATTGAAAACAATTCCGGAGCTACTTACCAAAACGCCAATTTAAAATTAGTTGCCGGTGATGTAAATTTAGTAACAAATCAAGCCGGCGGCAGATATAATCAGCCTATGTATAAAGAAGAGGCATATACAATGGTCCAAAAGGATCAATTTCAGGAAAAGGAATTTTTTGAATACCATATTTATAAATTAGACAGACCTTCAACCATTGCAAATAACGAAACCAAACAAATTTCGTTATTTGAAGCAAAAGATGTTTCGGTAAAAAAGAAATTTTTATTTAAAAGCGGCGGTTATGGTGGTGGAAACAAAGTACAAGTGATTGTTGAATTTGAAAATAGTGAAAATAACAATCTTGGCAAACCGATGCCAAAAGGCAAATTTAGAGTTTACAAAAGTGATGGCGAATCGGTTGAATTTATTGGCGAGGATATGATTGACCATACCGCTAAAAAAGAAAATGTTAAACTTAAAATTGGTGAAGCTTTTGATATAGTAGTGGAAGAAACTCAAACAGACAATAAAAAAATTACCGATAAGGTTTACGAACAAACTTGGGAAGTAAAAATTAAAAACCGCAAAAAAGATGATATTAATGTTGACGTTGAGAAATATTTAGGTAATTATTGGGAAGTTACATATAACAGTTTGGATTTTACAAAAAAGAACGCTTCTACAGTTAATTTTAATGTTCCTGTTAAAGCCGATTCCGAAACAGTGTTAAAATATAAAGTTAAATACAGTTATTAATACCAAACAGATAACAAGATAGTTATAAACAATCAGGGTTAAAACCCAATTTTAGCCTGCGCTCATCACCGGCATAAATGCCGGTGTTATATAAAAGCTGATAACTTATTGTAACAATTTATATTATCGTATTTTTATTCCTACAAAAGCACTTCAGAGAAGTGCAATGTTTGTAATCACGCGCAGCACCACCAACTTCCAGAACCCCAGCGGGGTTCCACCTTTGAACCCATTATTCCCCGTTTTAACACTATCTGCTAAAAGTGCGGGTTTTCTTAGTATCAACCCGTATTTTGCAATAGAAAGTAATAGAATAGATATTTTTAATGATAAAACCAACAAGTGAGGAAGAGAATCAGGGCTGAAGCCCGTTATATTTGTTCCATCAGTCCCCAGCATAAATGCTGGGGTTATTTAAACTGGAACAATTAATAACATAATCAGTTTAGATATAATAACTTATGAGGTATTTAAATAACCACGTCCTTTAGGACGTTGGGACTAATAACCGCTCAATATGGCCTTTAGGCCTGATTTAAATAAAATTACTATTAAATTATATAGACCAAAATAATTTAATTTACTTGTATATAATAAATGTAATTAAATTTTCTATAGCTTAATATTAATAAAAAGATTACAGAAGATAATAATATCAACTGCAAAATTCGGGATCAATATTTAGTCGCGTAAAAAGTTATTTTCAAAACTTTTTGTTATTTTTTCGTAAACTTCGTCAATGTTATCGCAAAAATCTAAAATATTCATATCTTCAGGACTAATCATTCCTGATTCTGCCAAAGCATCAAAATTAATTACTTTTTTCCAATAGTTCGAATCATAAACAATAATTTTAATATGTTTGGTAACTTTTTTAGTTTGAATTAATGTTAAAACTTCCATCATTTCATCCAATGTTCCAAAACCACCGGGAAAAACAATTAAAGCTTTAGCTAAATAAACAAACCAAAATTTACGCATAAAAAAGTAATGAAATTCAAATGCCAATTCCCCGGGAACGTAAGTATTAACAAATTGTTCAAAAGGGATACTGATATTTAAACCGATTGATTTGCCGCCGCTTTGAAAAGCACCTTTATTAGCTGCTTCCATAATACCGGGGCCGCCGCCACTGCAAATAGTTAATCTATTGCCATTACCCGGCAAATTTAAAGACCACTTGGTCAATCTTTCGGCTAACTCTTCAGCCTCATCGTAATAATGTGACATTTCAACTAATTTTTCAGCTTTTTTTAAGCTGGCAGCATATTCCGATGATTCTTTATCCGGATTTTCTTTCACCTTATTTAAATTTTCTATAGCGTCTTTACCGGATAATAACCGGGCGGATCCAAAAAAAACTATTGTGTCTTGTATGTTTTCTTTTTCAAATCTGGCTTTAGGTTCAATAAATTCCGAAAGAAGTCTAAGTGTACGTGCTTCCGGTGAATTCATAAATTCCAGGTTATTATAAGCCTTTTTTGGGCTTAGGTCTTTTTCCATTTATTTTACTCCATTTCAGTTAATCACAAACTTATTAAAATACAGTAAAAAATTCTTTTTTCAAAATACTTTTTTACCAATTATTTATTTTTACACTAAAAATTTATAATTCTTTTTTTTGTTTCATAATACTCAATTATAAGTTTATCAAACAATTCCTTTACCGATAATAATTCGTTAATATTTCCTACCCCCTGCCCTGTTTCCATTAATCCATTTTCATAATCTCCTTCAAAAATTCCGGCATATTCTCTTTTAGATGCAAGCAAAGTTTTTAATTCTTCGTTATTTGCTCCGCGGTTTTCGGCTTCCATTACTTTAGTCGTAAAATTATTTTTTAATGTTCGGATTAAGCCTATTTTTCTAAAAATTAGGGCAGTATCAATACTTGCTGCTTCAATAATTCTTTTTTTATATTCCTCACTAGCGGACGATTCTTCAGTCACTGCAAAACGGGTGCCTATTTGAACTCCGTCTGCCCCTAAAGCAAGTGCCGCAAAAGCACCTTGTCCATCCGTAATACCTCCTGCTGCAATAATTGGAATCTTGATATTATTCCTCAATAGCGGTATCAAACAAAAGCTTGTTAATTCATCGGATCCATTATGCCCGCCCGCTTCTACGCCCTCGCAAACCACAGCATCGCAGCCTACACTTTCCGCTTTTAATGCTTGTTTTAAATTTGAAACGACATGTACAACTATGGCGTTTTCTTTTTTTAACTGCTCAATATATTTTCCCGGATGCCCCGCGGAAGTAAAAAATATTTTAACGTTTTGTTTAATTGCCGCATCAATTAATTCACCAGCATCGGCACGCAGCAACGGAATATTAACACCAAAAGGTTTTCCGGTATTTTTACTGCATTTAATTAAATGTTCTTCAAGCAATTCCGGTTTCATCGATCCTGCACCAATTAATCCAAGTCCGCCGCAATTTGAAACGGCCGAGACAAGTTTCCAGCCGGATACCCAAACCATTCCCCCTTGAATAATTGGCAATTCAATATTGAACAGTTTTGTTATTTTTGTATTTAACTCTGCTTTTAATTCCATTTTATATAATTCCCCACTTATTCTAAATCACAAAAATAATTATTTGTTTTGTAATTTGCATATAATAAGTTGATTAACGCTAATTAATTAATTAAATTTGTTGTTTATTAATTTTCGGGATATTATATATGAGAGCAATTATTCCTGTTGCGGGATTTGGAAAAAGATTAAAGCCCCATACGTTTTCACTACCAAAAGTATTGTTAAATGTTGGAGGACGACCAATCTTAGGCCATATTCTTGACCAACTGTTGGCGTGTAATATCACCAAAGCCACATTTGTTGTGGGTTATTTAGGCGATAAAATAAAGGAATATGTTGAAACAGAATACAAAGAAATTCAGGCAGATTATGTTGAACAACACGAAATGTTAGGACTTGGTCATGCAATTTATACTGCTGTTCCTACTTTTGATGAAGAAGAGATATTTATTATTTTAGGTGATACTGTATTTGATGTGAATTTGGAAAACGTTTTTAAAAGTAAAACAACTTCTCTTGGTGTTAAAGAAGTTCTTGACCCAAGCAGATTTGGAGTTGCCTTAATGGAAAACGGCGAGATAAAAAAACTTATCGAAAAACCAAAAATTCCAATTTCAAAACTTGCTTTGGTTGGATTATATTATATTGCAAATTCGGCTTTGCTTATTGAGTGTCTTAAAGAAATTATTGATAAAGATATTCGTACAAACAACGAATTGCAGCTTACAGATGCTTTGCAGCTTATGATTGAAAAAGGCGAAAAAATTATAACTTTTCCTGTTGACGGATGGTATGATTGTGGAAAACCTGAAACTTTGTTAAGCACAAATCAGTTTTTGTTAGAAAAATACGGAACAAACAAACGATTAGATAATGTTTTTATTATAGATCCTGTTTTTATTGGTGAAAACACTAAAATAGTTAACTCAATTATAGGCCCATATACTACTATTGCCGATAATTGTGAGATTTCGGAATCAATTATTAAAAATTCAATTATCAGCAATGGATCAGTTGTTCAAAGATCAATGCTTGAAAACTCAATAATTGGCAATAATGCCATTGTAAAAGGAAATTATAGGAAATTAAATACCGGTGATTCATCGGAAATAGAGTTTTATTAAACAAATTAACTTAATCGAGGTAATATGTCTTATTTATTCACATCCGAATCTGTTTCGGAAGGACATCCGGATAAAGTTGCGGACCAAATATCTGATGGTATTTTGGACGCAATATTTACTCAAGATTCAAATGCACGAGTAGCGTGTGAAACTTTTGTTACAACCGGATTAGTGGTTGTTGGCGGTGAAATAACTACTACTGCATATGTTGATGTTCCTGAAGTTGTACGTAATGTAATTAAAGAAATTGGATATACTAAAGCAGAATATAAATTTGATGCTGAATCATGCGGTATTCTAAATGCCATCCATTCTCAGTCGCCCGATATTGCAATGGGTGTTGATCGTGGTGGTGCAGGTGATCAAGGTTTAATGTTTGGTTATGCTTGTAATCAAACTCCCGAGCTTATGCCAATGCCAATAGTTTTTGCTCATAAACTAATTCAAAAACTTACCGATATCAGAAAAAAAACTCCAAAGCAAATGCCTTATTTGCGTCCTGATGCAAAATCACAAGTTACAATTGAATATGATGATGATCATAAACCATTACGTGTTGATACTGTAGTAATTTCTACACAACACGATGCAAAAGTTTCACAGTCAAAAATTAAAGCCGATGTTATTAATAAAGTTATTAAAAAAGTTATTCCCGCTAAATTATTGGATAAAAACACTAAATATCATGTAAACCCTACCGGCCGATTTGAAGTTGGCGGACCTCATGGTGACAGCGGTTTAACCGGAAGAAAAATAATAGTTGATACATACGGCGGATGGGCACCACATGGCGGTGGAGCTTTTTCCGGTAAAGATCCTTCAAAAGTTGATAGAAGTGCTGCTTATGCAGCTCGTCACATTGCTAAAAACGTTGTTGCGGCTAAACTTGCAAAAGAATGTTTAGTACAACTTGCTTACGCTATTGGTGTTGCACAACCTGTTTCGGTTTTTGTGGATACAAAAAATACCGGCGTTATTGCTGATAAAGAGATATCTGCTATGATTCTTAAAGAAGTTGATTTAACCCCTAAAGGAATTATTGACAGACTTAAATTACGCAGACCAATTTATAGAAAAACCGCATCTATGGGACACTTTGGAAGAAATGACAAAGATTTTACATGGGAAAAAACTGATTTAATACCCGTTTTTTCTAAATATTTACCTAAAAAAACATCAGGAGCAGTTAAATGAATTACAAAAAAGGCGCTTATAAAGTAAAAGATATAAAACTCGCCGATCAAGGTAGATTAAAAATCGAATGGGCCGAATCACGTATGCCCGTTATGATGAAACTTCGCGAAATGTACAAAAAAACTCAACCTTTAAAAGGTTATAAAATTGCAGGTTGTTTGCACGTTACTAAAGAAACCGCTGTTTTAATTGAAACATTACAAGCCGCAGGCGCAAAAGTTAGCTGGAGCGGATGCAACCCTCTTTCTACTCAGGATGATATTGCCGCAGCATTAGCTAAAAATGGTATTGAAATTTACGCTTGGCATGGCCAGGATACTAAAGATTTCTATTGGTCAATTGAAAGAACTTTAGATATGAAACCTAATTTAACTTTAGATGACGGTGCAGATTTAATTTTTACAATTCACAATAAATTTCCTAAATTAGCTGCTAATATTATTGGCGGAACAGAAGAAACTACAACCGGTGTTCACAGATTACGCGCTATGGGTGCTGATGGTAAATTATTATATCCTGTTATTGCTGTTAATGACGCTGAAACAAAATGGGATTTTGATAACGTTTACGGAACAGGTCAATCTTCACTTGATGGTATTTTACGCGCTACTTCGGTTTTATTAGCCGGTAAAAACTTTGTTGTTGCAGGTTACGGACATTGCGGTAAAGGATGTGCTATGCGTGCTGCCGGTATGGGTGCAAATGTTATTGTTACCGAAGTTAAAGCTACTGCTGCATTAAAAGCTACTTTGGAAGGCCATACAGTTATGACAATGGATGAAGCTGCTAAAATTGGTGATATCTTTATTACCGCAACCGGCGTTAAAGATGTTATTATTAAAAAACATTTTGCTAAAATGAAAGATGGTGCTATTGTTTGTAATACAGGCCATTACGATTGCGAAATCAACATTCCAGATTTAGAATCATTAAAGAAATCAAAACGTACTGTTCGTCCAAATAACGAAGAATTTGTTATGCAAGACGGAAGAAGAATTTATTTATTAGCTCAAGGCAGATTGGTAAACCTTGCTGCTGCTGAAGGACACCCGTCGGAAGTAATGGATATGTCTTTTGCAAATCAATTTATGTCACAATTACGTTTAGTTAATGCTCATAAAAAGAATATTAAATTAAACGCAGAAGTAATCGATATTCCCGAATCACAGGATCAGGAAATTGCAAGATACAAATTAGACACAATGAACTATAAAATTGATAAATTAACAAAAGAGCAAGAAAAATATTTAACAGATTATAGTGCAGGTACCTAAGTATTATTGTTAAAGGTTAAGTATTAATGTACTTAACCTTTAATCTTTTTTTATTTCCATTTTTTAACCAATTAGTCCATATACCCTCATATTGTACATTACATTCAATTATTATTGTACATTACATTCAATTATACACACGCGTATTCTTTTTAACATTGAACTTAAAAGATATTATAAGTATGTTTATATTTATGTTTTATAATTTTTGATGTTTATTGATGAATATTTACGACTATGATTATTTAATAATAGGAAGCGGTCTTGCAGGTTTATATTCTGCTGCTTATGCCTCAAAATTTGGAAAAGTAGCACTATTAACAAAATCCACAATTGAAATTAGTAATAGTTATTGGGCACAAGGCGGCGTTGCTGCAGTTATTAACGAAGAAGATGATATTCGATTTCACATTGCTGATACAATTGAAGCCGGGCGCGGTTTATGCAATAAGGATTCTGTTGAAGTTTTGGTTGAAGACGGAAAAGATAGAATTTACGATTTGATTTCGATGGGAATGAAGTTTGACACAGAAAACGGGAAACTTGCTTTAGGATTGGAAGGCGGTCATAGTAAAAGAAGGATTTTACATGCCGGAGGTGATGCTACCGGAAAAAAAATTGTAGAATTCCTTAAATTTGCTATTAAAGACAATAAAAACATTGACGTTTACGAAAACACTTTTATTTACGATTTAATTGTAGATAAAAATGTTTGTTATGGTGCAAAGGCTTTTAATACGTCAGACAATTTAAATTATCTGTTTCGTGCAAAAGGTACTTTAGTTGCAACCGGCGGAGCATCTGGAATTTATCAAAGGAGTACTAATCCCAGAACTTCTTCGGGTGACGGAATTAGTTTGGCCTATTATGCCGGAGCAAATATTTGTGATGTTGAATTTATTCAATTTCACCCTACTGTTTATCATTCTCCTTTAAAACAATCTTTTCTCATTTCGGAGGCTGTCCGGGGTGAAGGTGCTTATCTGGTTAATTCCGATGGCAAAAGATTTATGATTGATATTGATCCTCTTGCGGAACTGGCCCCTCGTGATGTGGTTGCCAAATCGATATTTTATCAGCTAAAAAATAATCAAAATGTTTTTTTAAGTTTAGCGCATTTAAATTCCGAAAAAATCAAAAAGAGATTTTCCACAATTTATGAGGAATTAAAAAAGCATAATTTAGATTTAACCAAAGATTTAATTCCCGTGGCTCCAGCCGCACATTATTTTGTTGGAGGAATTCAGACGGATTTGGATGCCAAGACTTCCGTTAACAGATTATATGCTTGTGGGGAATCCGCATCAACAGGTGTACATGGTGCTAATAGATTAGCAAGCAATTCACTTCTTGAATGTATGGTTTTTGGTAAAAGAGCAATTGATTCAATTAATAATTGTAACGATGATCATCATTTTCCGGTAAACTTAAAAGAAATTGTTTTTGATAATTCAATGGTAAAGATTTTAGAGAAGTATAAAAACGAAATTGCTGTTTTATTAACTGACTGCTGTGGAATAATTAGAACTGAAAAAGAATTAGTATTTGCAAAAAACGAAATAAATAAACTCAAACAGGATTTTTTATTTAATCCAAACGAATTTAACAGTATCCAAATCAATATGCTTTTTTCTGTGGCCGATTTAATAATAACCGCCGCAAATGAACGGAAAGAAAGCAGAGGCGGACACATCCGAATTGATTTCCCAAAAGAAAACGATTTATATATTATTCACTTTCTTCAACAGAAGGATAACGGAATTTTTAAAGCCAATATTTATAACTAAATTTATATACCATGTATAATCATATTAGTATCGATTTAACAAAAGCGATTGATTTAATTAAATTATCGCTGCTTGAGGATTTGGGTTCAGGCGATATAACCACCGATTCCATAATTACAGAAGACCGGACGGCTTCTTTTTTATTACATTCAAAACAAAACGGTATTATTGCTGGACTGCCAATTCTAAAAATGGTTTTTGAACAATTTGGCGGCAACAATGATTTTAAGTATTTTTTGAATGAGGGAGATTCTGTTTCTGTCGGTCAAAAAATAATAGAAATTAACGCACCGCTTAGCACTTTATTAAAAGCAGAACGAACCGCATTAAATTTTTTACAACGAATGAGCGGTATTGCAACTAAAACAAATGAATTTGTAAAAGTCTTAAAACCTTACAAAACAAAAATACTTGATACACGAAAAACTTTACCGGGATTCAGACTTCTGGATAAATATTCAGTTCGTGTCGGCGGCGGCTGCAATCACCGTTTTGGATTGTATGATATGATTATGATTAAGGATAATCATATTAAAGCGGCAGGAAGTATTACCGAAGCTGTTAAAAGGGTTCAAAACATACATGGCAATAAATATAAGATTGAAGTAGAAACAACAACTTTACTTGAAGTAAAAGAAGCATTAAATGTTTATGCCGATATAATTATGCTTGATAATATGAATGACCATTTAATGCAAGAGGCTGTTCTGCTTATTAACGGCAAGGCACTCACCGAAGCAAGCGGTTCCATTACAATTGAACGACTTAATAATATTGGTAAAATTGGTGTTAATTATATTTCATCAGGAGCTTTAACTCATTCAGTAAATGCTTTGGATATTTCTGCAAACATTATTTAACAAAAGGATTTTTTATGTCTAACCAACTTATAAATGAAATATTAAAATTAAAAAAACAAAAAAATGCTGTTATTTTAGCTCATAATTACGAACTCCCCGAAATTCAGGACGTTGCTGATTTTGTAGGCGATTCGCTTGGTTTAAGCCAGCAGGCCGCAAAAACCGATGCGGATTTAATAGTTTTTTGCGGTGTACATTTTATGGCTGAAACTGCTTCTATCATCGCTCCAAATAAAAAGGTTATAATTCCCGATTTGGAAGCAGGATGCTCGCTTGCCGCAAGCATTACAAAGGAAGATTTAATTAAATGGAAAGAATCTTTCCCGGATGCTGTTGTGGTTTCGTATATAAATTCTACTGCCGATATTAAAGCTTTAAGTGATTATTGTGTTACATCATCAAACGCTGTAAAAGTTGTAAACTCTATTCCCAAAGAAAAGGAAATATTATTTTTGCCGGATAGATTTTTAGGCGGTTATGTTAAAAGTGTAACAGGCAGAAATATGGAGATATGGCAAGGAGGATGTCATGTGCACGAAAAAATTGGTGATTTGGAATTTAATAAAGCCAAGGAATTTTTTCCTAATGCGGAATTTTTAGTACATCCCGAATGTGGTTGTTCCACATCATGTATGCTTAAGGCTTTTAATCAACCTACAGAATCTAATATTAAAATTTTATCTACCGAAGGAATGGTAAATTATATTAAAACATCCAACGCTAATGAATTTGTTGTTGCTACCGAAGTAGGAATATTACACAGGCTTAACAAATTTTACCCTGAACGTAAATTTTTTCCTGCAAGTGAAAAATCGGTATGCGAATATATGAAATTAATTACTTTGGAAAAATTACATTATGCTTTAACAAATGAAGTATATGAAGTGCGGGTAAACAAACAATTAGCCGATAAAGCAAGATTGCCAATTGAACGAATGCTGAGCATTGTTTAATTAAACTGGAATATTCCGGCGTTTACGGAGTATTACAATAACTTTTAATGTAATAAAATATACAATGGATGAAATTACTGTTGCTAATACAAATGTACCGGTAAACAATACTAATAATCCGTCTTTACTTAACAATAATAAATTTTCAAACGAAGGGTGCGAAACCGTTTTTGATACTGTTTCCCACGATAAATTAATATTGGTAATATATTTTCCTATTTTTATTGCCACATAATAAATTGGCAAAATGGTAACCGGATTTGATATTAATGTTGCAGTAATTGTAAGCAGCATGTTGCAGCCCAGCATTAATGCAATTGGTACGGCAACAAATGTTTGAAGCCCCATTGGAAGAACCAATCCAAAAAATATACCTATGGCAATACTTAAAGCTATTTTTGAGGGAGAATGTTTTAAGTGAATTAGCTTTTCAAAATAATACCTTAACGAAAGAGTATTAAATTTGCGTATGTAAGTTAAAAATGAATTTTGATTACTCAATAGAAGTATATTTTAGTTTATTAAAAAAACAAAGGTAAAACTAATTTAAACAAAAAACAATAGGTGTATGTTGGTAGCGTACTAGTTATCGGTTGCTTTTTTGGGTAAAATTAAAGAATTTTTTAACCAATCATTGGATTTCAATTTTACCGAACAAAGTTCTAAAGGAGATAATCCATTGCACTTCCTTCTATTACCTCTACAATCAGTATATGCTCTAAATCTTATATAATTAATATACAAAATTAAATAATTAAAAGCTGTGTTGGCTGTCTGGAAGCCTTCAATGGTTTTTAATCTTCTTTCAATCTGTTTGTTTAGATTTTCAGCTCTATTATTTGTTTTTTGTATCGTGCTATCTTTTTGATGAGTTAATAAGTTTTTAATATGCCTGTCAATAAATTCTATTAACTTAGGATACTTTTGCCCATACCCCTCCTTTATATTTAACATAATTAATTCGCTGTCCTTTGAATTTGTAGAATAAAACAAGCTTTTAACTATATCACGGGTCTTTTTTTTCTCCGTGTATGATTCTATTAATTCTTTATTCTGCTGAACTAAATCACCTAATGCTTTTTTTTGCTTAAAATATTCCCTAATTACAGGCCTATATTCTATTATTACTTCCACAGCAGCTAATGCATGTTTAATACATTTTTGGTACAATACTTTTTCACCATATACTTTTGCTACTGATTTTATAAGCATTATATCAAGATCAGTGGTTATTGATTTTGCCGGATACTTTAGAACTTCTTTTATAAATAAGAAAAAGTCATCATATTTGTTTTGTCCGGCTTCTCCCCAAATTAATTCGTAATGGACAACATCTCCACTGCTATCAATGGCTACTAAAGTTAAACATTTCTTACCATGTATGCTTATATATTTATCATCTATCGTTAAGTTTCCTTCCCAACTTGGTGAAAAATCTGATTTTATTCCCAAACTTGATTTCGCCTGTTCGGCTATTTCATTTACAATTTCACATACTTTACTTGGAGTAGTATTTATAGAGAATTTTTCTCTGATCCGTTTTGAAATCACTCGACAACTCATTCGTTCTTCAAAATGCATTCGGGCTATTTCGATTTTTACCTGAAAACTATATCTTTGTTTTTTTTCATCTCTTTTGCTGAATGTTTTCCCACATTCATTGCACTTGTACCGTTTTACCTTGCGTACCGTTTTTCTATGGAAGTTTATTGGTACAATTTCCCTATGACCGTTCTTTTTTGTACTCAAACTATTACAATAAATACAACGCATTTTTCGCCTTTTTTCTGGTTGCATTCCCCGTTTTCTCGAATTTAGTGAGTGCGCAAACTTACTAAATTCTGTATCTTATTGCTACATAATATTTTATAGCTGTTTTAGCAACCGATAAGTAGTACGCTTAGTGTATGTTTATACATATTTTTTGTTACAGATCATTACTTATACATTTTTTTGAATTTAAGCATAAAGTTTTTTTAACCAATCAATAAATAATTGGCAGTTTTGCTCTTCTGTATTTAAATATTTGGCTGTTATTGCCGTTCCCATTTTTTTACCGGGCTCTTTTTGCCATGCAAGCCATGTATGAATAAAAGCTTTGGAATGGTGGTTAATATTGTATAAATTTAATTTTTCTGTTTCTAATTCGGTTATTATTTTTTCGGCTTTTGGCTGCAATAAATCATTATCAGGAATTAAAAACTTTATAAAATCTTCAATCCTTCCATTAATTAAATTATTTGGCATAATCCATAGGCCAAACTTCATTTTATATTGGCCGCTATTTTGCAAAATCAGGCCGTTTGAAGGAATAGTTTCCGGCATAACATATCCGCTCGGAATCATTTTATTTCTGATTGCCCGCCAACGAATATTTATATCCTCGTCAGCATCAATTATTACTCCTAATGTTTCAATTATTGATGATTTAGGATACCTTGAAATTTTTTTTAATAAATTATCAAGCCCCTCACAATTCATAATATAAAAATTATCCAAACCCTTATGCTTTTCACATAAAACTTTAACTATTGATTGATCGTCAATTCCTTCTACTAAAAGCTGTTTTGGAGAGTTTTTATCTAATTCGCCCATTTTGATTTTTTTCCTCTTTTACCTTATTTCAATATCTTGTTCCACAATTACACTTAAATCTTCTGCATCAAATTCAACGGCTCTGATATTTCCTTCAAGGTTATCAAGGCGGAACAATTGTCCAATGGTTTTATCTTCCTCGTTAGCTAATACTTTTGCAAATGAATGAATACAATCTTGGCTATGTGTTGTTGCAAAAACTTGTATGTTTAATTTTTTGGACAGGTCAAAAATAACTTTCCACAACTGCTCTTGAACCGTATAATGTAAACCGTTTTCAAATTCATCAATTAATAACACACCATCTGCCGAGTTAACCATTGCTAAAATTATTGAAAGAATTCTATTTATTCCATCTCCCATACTTTCTATTGGCAATACTTCTTTACTGTTTGCAAGGCGGATAAAAGCTGTCCTTTTTCCTGCTGCGTTCCCCTTAAAGGCAATATTTTCTAATTTTGGCTCAATTATTTTTAATGTCTCGGGTACATATTTTACTTTATCCGATAATAATATGTTCTCCCATAGAATGCTATTATTTTTAATATTGTAATTTTGAGCATTTACAAAATTTATGTTATCAAAAGTATTTTCTACAACATTATAATCTTCTGCAAAAACATCTTTGATCCATAGTACTTTATTATTTATTTTGATACCATTTGTTAAAGTATAATTATCAACTTCATCAACTCTTAATTCAATATTTTTGTTCAATCCCAAATTAGCGTTTTTATCAATTCCAACGTATACAAATTGAATACTTACTTTTTTATTATTTTGCTTATTGTTATAATTTTCTTCAATTTCAATAATATTTCCACTATTAACTTTTGTATCCCGATTAAAAAATAAAGATGATATAACAGTTATATATTTTTTTAATTCCGTATTTTTGTTTTCTAATTCTTTAATATCCTCACCCCTTTGTACCAAAATATCCTTTAAGCTCTCTATCTCTGCATTTTTAGCAAATAGTACAATCGCTTCCAAAAGGCTTGATTTTCCGGTATTATTTTTACCGGTAATTAAATTTACATTACCAAGGGCATTAAGTTTTAACTCTTTAATATTTCGGTAGTTTTTTATTTCAAGGGTGTTAATCATTTTAAACCTATTAAATATATCATCATATTTATAAATTAATTAAATAAAATAATTATATCAAGTTGTACTATTTTTTTTATTTTCCAGTTCTTCCCATCTTTCATACAAGCTTTTAACTGTTTCTTTTGCGGCATCTAATTGTTTGGTTAAATCGGTAATTTGTGCGGCATATTTTTCGTAAAAATCGGAAGAGGAAAATATAGCTTCAATTCTTTCTACTTCAGCTTCGGAATCCATTATTTTTTCTTCAATGGTTTCAAATTCTTTTGTTTCTGCCCAGGTAAGTTTTTTAGCTTTGGGTTTAACTTTAATATCTTCTTTTGCTGCCTGTTTAGTTTGTTCATCGGGCTGTTTTAACCGGGCATTTCTTTTTTCAATATAATAATCATAATTCCCCTCACTAAAATATAGAGAACCATTATCTTCAAACGAAAGTATCCCTGTACAAACTCTGTTAAGGAAAAATCTATCGTGGCTTACAACAACTAAACATCCGGTAAAAGCCATAAGGGCTTCTTCAAGAATTCGTAATGTTGGTAAATCAAGGTCGTTTGTAGGTTCATCAAGCAAAAGGAAATTTCCGCCGTTTTTAATTATTTTGGCCAGCGTAAGTCTGCTTCTTTCCCCACCGGAAAGTCTGCCGACTTTTGTGTTAATAGTATCATCAGTAAATAAAAAACGTCTTAAATAAGTCCATACTTTCATTTGCTGTTTGCCAAACATAACAAATTCGTTTCCGTCGCTTATTGCGTTTATTACAGTATCTTCGTCATTTAACAGCAGTCTTTCCTGATCAATATAATTAAACTCTGTTTTTTCGCCAACTTCAACAATTCCTTTAGTTGGTTTTAACAAACCCATAATGTTTTTTAATAATGTGGTTTTGCCAACACCATTTTTGCCTACAATACCAAGTTTTCTTCCGGGCTCAAAAATATAATTAAAATCTTTATATAAAAGTTTGTCACCAAGTTTCATTTCCAGATCAATAATTTTTAATACCTTATTGCCAAGTTTTTCCGCAGGAGGAATTACCATATCCACATCTACTTCATTTTCAAACTTTTGCTGTTCAAGTATTTCGTAATATTTATCTAACCTGCTTTTCGATTTTGTACGTCTGGCTTTTGGCCCTCTAACTACCCATTGTAATTCGCGCCGTAAAAAACTTTGTCGTTTTTGTTCTTCAACTTCGGCTAAAGCATGTCGTTCCGATTTATTAATTAAATAATCGGTATAATTACCTTGATGCGAAAAAAACACTCCATTTGCCAGCTCAACTATTCTGTTTGCAATTCTATCCAAAAAGTATCTATCATGGGTAACAAAAATACAAGTGCCATTATAATCGGCCAGGAATTTTTCTATCCATTCTATTGAATCAGTATCCAAATGGTTGGTTGGTTCATCCAATATTAACAAATCCGGTCTGGAAATTAATGCTCTGCATAAAGCAACCCGGCGTTTTTCACCACCCGATAAAAATTTTACATCTTTTGTTGGTTCAGGCGCATGCAGTGATTTAATTAATAAATCGATATTTCTTTCTATATTCCATCCGTCAAGCAATTGAATTTTTTCTTCTAAAAAATGTCTATTTTTTGCATGTGTATCAAGTTTTTCATATTCTTCTAAAAGATCGGCAACACGTTTTGCCCCGTCCAATATATTTTGGTGAACATTTTTGTTTTCATCTAAGGTAAACTCTTGCGATAGGAAACCAACAACTAAATCTTTCTTTTTTGCAACATCACCGCTATCGGGCATTAAAAGACCGGAAATTACTTTTAAAAAAGTTGATTTTCCTGCTCCGTTTCTGCCTACAAGCCCTATTCTATCCCCTTCATGCACACTTAAAGAGGCTTTATCTAAAATTATTTGTTCACCATAATGAACTTCCAGCTCCATTGCTGTAAGAATTACCTGTTCGGTACTATCTTTCATCTATCCCCGGATTTGTTTGATTGTAACACAAGTTTAAGAATTTTGGTGTGTTAATTTAAGGAATTTAGTTGACAGGTTAAAGCCAAAAGAATTTATTTGCCTTTGAATGGTTTAAATCGGTGTATTACCATAAAATAAAAACCGGTCACCCTACAATATTTTTGTATTTTAACCGGTTTTTAAGTTTAAATTATTATAAAACGAACTATTTTTTTATGTTATATCCCTTTTCGCCAAAAGGCTGCAATTCTTCAACCCACATATTTTCAAGTTCGGCTAAATCTTTTCTATAATTGTAAGTCGGATCATCTTTAGGTTTAAGGTAATCAACTACACTAAATTCAAAACAATCCGGTCCGTATTTAATATAATCATCCAACAATTCTTTTATTTCTTCACTCCCAAATTTTAGACCCATTTTGTGTCTGTTAAATCGGGCTGTAATATTTAAACTGCTTCCAATAAATATTTTTTTATTTATTTTATTTTCAATTTTATATACGCCCATTGGCGTTGTTGTTTCTTTATATTTTTTCTTTAATTCATTTTTATCTATCATTTTATCTCCAAATTAATATTATTATTGCGCCAATATACCTGATGATCCCTAAACATAAGTTTCTCTTCTATTAGCAGCCGTCTAATAGTACAATAATCATCATTATATTTTTTAATAATATCATTAACTTCTTCTTCCGAATATTTTTGTTCGATTTTAAAGAGCTTTAGCAGCTCGTGTAAAACTATCATTCTTTTTTTGTGTTGAACCGGTAATTTTATCAGCTTATTATTAACAAAAAAAGTTTTTATCACTTTTTCTTTGAAATTTTTTACACGTTCATCCTGTATATACTCATCTAAATTTTCAAAACTTGTTAACTCGCGCAAAGTTAAATTAAAAATTTCATCAACTATGTGATATACAACGTAATATTGTTCTTTCTTTTTAAATACCAAACCAGCTTGTTCCAATTTTTTTAAGTGGAACGATACGGTTGAAACCGCCAAATTGAGTTTATTTGCCAACTCCTCAACATATTGAGGTTTTTCTAACAAAATATTTAACACCCTTAGGCGTGATGCATCTGCAAGGGATTTCATAATTTCTATACTGGTTGTAATATCCATAATATTTCACATTTGTTTTTGTATTTATCGAAACAAAAATAACAAATTTAAATTCATTTGTCAATCTGTTTTTGCGTTTGTCGAAATAATTTTTATTCTTATCTATTAATGGACTACTTTTATATTTGAAAAAAATAATATAATGTACTATATTATTAAGCCAAAAATTAAAAATGATTTATTTAATTGGTTTGCTAATTTTAATATACTTTACTCCTTTTTTTGCCTCATTTTATAAAATTTAAAATTATACAACCTCTTTTGTGTTAAATAACTATTTAATTGCTGAAATATTTAATTTATTTTTTTTAATAATACTTTGGAATTTTTAATGCAAAAAATATACTTATATATCTGTTTATTTTTTTCTCTGTTAATATCGTTGCAAGCTCAAAATGATGCTTATTATAGCACGATGAATCCGAATAATCCGACTTTTATTTCAGAGTTACAATCAATTATTCGTTCAAATTACACAAGAATTACGTATGACCAGTTTGACGAAACAAACATTGCAAATTTTGCTTCACGCGATACAACCGGCGGGCAAAGGGTTGTTACCTGCGTTTATTCGGGCGAAAACTATAAATACACACCTCCATTCGCATGGGGCACTTATAGCCGTGAACATACTTGGTGTCACAGCTGGATGCCTTCATATAGCTCAAAAACCGGCAATGAATATTCAGATCAGCACCACTTGTTTCCAACAAATCAAAATAGTGCCAATGGTGTTAGAAGCAATCATCCGCTCGGAGTAGTATCGACTGTAACCAGCACATTTTTATTAGCAAAATATGGTAAGAATGCAAGTAATCAAAACGTATACGAACCTAGAGATTCCCATAAAGGAGACGCTGCCCGGGCATTATTATACATGTGCATAAGATATAATGGTGTAAATGGGCTAGATTGGACATTTAATCACTTAAATACGGTTACATTACCTGCTTTAAACGAAGCTCCTGAAGATTTGGCAACGTTAATACAATGGCACAAGGCAGATCCACCAGATCAATGGGAAGTGGAGAGAAATGACTATATTGAATCGATTCAAGGTAATCGGAATCCATTTGTTGACCATCCCGAATATGTTAATTATATAAACTTTGATGATGTAAGTAAACTTTCTCCAACTTACGCAGCAGAACCTACAAATTTCCCTACCGGCTTTACAGCAAATTCTTCAAGCAATTCCATAACACTAACGTGGACAGATGCTATAGCCGGCACTCAAGTACCGCAAGGTTATTTTATTGAAGCTTATGCTAAAAACGCTTATTTTATTCCCATAGACGGTTCAACATACACTGTTGATACAGATCTTTCAGATGGTAGAGCTTTAGTTTACGTTGATTATTCCGCCCCTGATTCTTACACTTTTAATAATCTTGTTAATGGTACATCCTATTTTTTCAAAGTTTATACCTATTATGGTTCCGGTAATTCTATAAATTATAAAATAATAAGCACCGCCCCTACTGCAACAGCAACTATTTTAACAGGAATGACAGATGAACCGTTAAATCATCCAACAGGATTATCAACCAGCAACATCTCGTCTTACACCATTCAGTTAAACTGGGTTGATGCAATTGGTACTCCAGCTCCTACGGGTTATTTAATTAAAGTTAATACTACAAATGTATTTACTAATCCTAGCGACGGTATAGTTTATAATGATGATATAGATTTTTCGGATGAAACCGGTGTTATAAATATCACTTTTGCCGGCAACAATTATTATTCTTTTGCTAACTTAAGTCCCGGCACAACATATTATTTCCAAATATATAGTTACGCTGGAACTGGTCTTACTAGAAATTATAAAATTGATGGGACTATTCCAAATACTTCGGCTTCTACCGTTAGTTCTTCATCTCAAGAACCAACAAATCATGTAACAAATTTAAGCATAAGTGATATAACTGCTAGCTCTTTTAAAGTAAATTGGTCCGATGCCGTGGGAGCAATATCACCGACAGGATATTTGATACAAATAAATACAACTAATTCATTTACTTTACCAACTGATGGAACAGTTTATCCTAACGATATGGATCTTTCGAATAATGAAGGAGTGGTAAACATAAATTATAGCGATGTTAATTATTATAGTTTTACAAATTTATCGCCTGAAACAACATACTTTATAAAATTATTTTCGTATAACGGTGATGGTTCATTACGCAACTATAAAACTGATGGGGTGATTCCTACCATTAACGATACAACTTTATCGGCCGCTATTGGAGATTTATTCATTTCGGAATATGTAGAAGGTAGTGCAACTAATAAATATATTGAGGTTTTTAATGGCACCGGTGTTACAATTGATTTATCGGATTATAAATTGCAACTCTACTCAAATGGTGCCGCTTCACCATCGGCAGAAATTACTCTCACTGGAAATCTACAAAATAATTCAACTATGGTTTACAAAAACTCACAATCAACAATATATGGCGGTGAAGCAATAACAGCAAGTTCAGTAATTAATTTTAACGGGAATGACGCCGTTGCTTTATATAAAATATCAACAGCTGGTTTTATTGACATTTTTGGACAGATTGGGGTTGATCCTGGCACTGCATGGACTGCTACAGGTGGTTATACAACAGTTGATAAAACTTTAAGAAGAAAATATTCTGTTACGCATGGTGTTACAACAAATCCGCCTTCAGGTTTTCCAACTTTAGGAACTGAATGGGATTTGTATAATAAAGACGATGTTTCAGGTCTCGGGTCTCATACTTCTGCGCTACCCGTTGAATTAAATTCTTTTGGCGGCATCTTTTTAAATGACAAAATTCAATTAAGCTGGCAGACAGCTACTGAAACAAACAATTATGGTTTTGAAATAGAAAAAAGATCGGAATACACTAATTGGGAAACCATTGGATTTGTAAATGGTAATGGAAATTCAAATGTCACAAATTATTATTCTTTTACGGATAAACAAATATTGCCAACTGACTGTTATTACCGTTTAAAACAAATTGATAACGATGGTGCTTATAAATATAGCGAAACAATTAAAGTGGCAAGCGGAATAACCCCCGATAATTTTATTTTATACCAAAATTATCCAAATCCATTTAACCCTTCTACTTTAATAAGTTATTATGTTCCGCAAAAAAGTAAAGTTTCGTTAATTGTGTATGATATGCTTGGAAAAGTAATAACCGAATTGGTTAATGAAGAAAAAGCACCAGGATTATATTCGGTAAATTTCGAATCAAACAATATTTCCAGCGGTGTATATTTTTACACTTTGCAATCGGGTGATTTTACTAAAACCAATAAAATGACATTGTTAAGATAAAATTCAAAAGGCTGCCCGATTATGAGCAGCCTTAAATATATCCTATATCTTCTATTATTACCTTTTAAATTTTTGTATACCTTTTTCTTCAATTTTAAATTTAAGCACTAAGTTTTGCAAATTTTCAGTTAATCTGCTTAAATCTTCGGCAGCTTGAGCAACTTGTTGAACACCCGATGCACTTTCACTGCTGACGGTACTGATATTATCAATACTTTTACTAATTTCTTCCGAAGTTGCCGAAAGTTCTTCACTTGAAGCCGATACTTGTGATGCCAAATCTGTAACATCAACAGTATTTTCCATAATTTCACTTAAAGAAACAGAAACTTCATCGGTAAGTTTCATTCCCCCTGAAACAGAGCTTTGTGCTTCAACCATTGAATTGTTGGCATCAACAACCCCAATTTGAATTGTTTTAATTGTATCAGCAATTTCTTTTGTCGCTTTAGCGGTTCTTTCAGCTAATTTTCTTACTTCATCAGCTACAACTGCAAAACCACGCCCTTGTTCACCAGCACGCGCTGCTTCAATAGCGGCATTTAATGCAAGTAAGTTTGTCTGGTCGGCAATATCATTAATTACTTGAGCAATTTCCCCAATTTGGTCGGTTTGTTTTGCAAGATTTGAAATAATATTACCGGTTTTAGCTGTCGAATTAACAATTAACTGCATACCCGATTTTGTTTCTTTAACTTTATTTACACCATATTTTACTTTTTCAGCCGCTATTTTAGATTTTTCGGCAACCATACTGGTATTTTTTGTACTTTCCATTATTGTTCTGGTCATTTCTTCTACAGCACTTGCAATTTCACTAACCTGTGCTGCTTGTTGCTGGGCACCGGAGGCCATTTCTTCTGTACTGGAGGATATTTGATTGGATGAACTAGCGGCAGCCAAAGAAGCCCGGTTAACCTCAACCAAAGCGGAATTTAAAGATTCCGCAACCGAATTTATACTATTTTTAATAAGCTGATGATCACCGTGATAGTCGCCAAACATTCGTGAAGTTAAATCGCCTGTTGCCAACACTTTTAACACTTCCGAACCTTCTCGAATAGGTGATATTAATGAATCTATTGTTTCGTTGATACCCTTTACTAAATTTGCATAAACACCTGAAAACTTACCACTATCGCCTCTGAATGTTAAATTCCCTTTTTTGGCTTCTTCATTTAATTTACCAATCTCATCTTTTAATTTATTTACTGTTTCAACTATTTTCTCAAAACCCGGAGTTATTTCATCTTCAACACTATAATTACCAAAATTAACATCTAAATTACCATCTGAAATTTTATGCATTTGATTAATTTTATTTGACAAATTATCTGCCATTTGATCCATTGCCGCAGCCATTTCGCCAATTTCATCTTTAACATCCAAACGCAGTCTTGTCCGCAAATTACCATGCGAAAGATTAATCATCATTTCTTTTGCTTTTAACAACGGAGTTTTAATTATTTTTGTTAAAAACATTCCCATATACATGGATAATAATATCGAGATGATTAGGGTAACGGTTAATACTGTTTTTGAACTGCTGTAAGTTGCGTCATTATCCAGTGATTCCTGAGCGGAATATTCATCGTTCACTTGTGTAAGTTTATCAATTATGTCCCGACAATTTTCAAATGCGGTAAATCCTTCATTAAACGATTGTTCAATAGCGGCTAGTTTGGATTCTTCGCTGCCTGTTTGAATTTTTTCAACAATTTGATTTGTTACAGATTCCCATTTGCTTCTTAAGCTATTATATTCACTTACAAGTGCTCTTTCTTTATCTGTTTGAACAACGCTTTGATATTTTACCCAGCGGTCAGCCGATTGTTGTAAATTTTCTTTATGATCATTTAATAATTTTGTAAATCTTTCGGTATTCGGTTGTGTAAAAATTAATGTTCTTTCTGCCACTAATGTTTGTTGTAAATCCCTGTCAATTTGTAATAACAACTCGTACGAATGGAGCCGTATATTTGCGGATTGGTCCAAATTATCGTTTAATGTTGTTAGTCCCTTATATGCAGTTATTCCAATTATTACCAATAAAACAATTAACAAAAAAAATGTATAAAAGAATTTTTTTCCAATAGGTTGATTACTCATCCAAGATAACATTTTGCCTCCAAAACAATAGTGATATTAAAATAATTTTTTGATTGGTATTAATTCGATTTGATATCGAATTAATTTAAAACATCTTTCTCAGGTTAAAAAATTCAATATTAAAATATTATTTGACGCAATTACATAATAATGCAAATATTAAATAAAGTCAATATCAGAACATCAATTCCTATTTGTTTTATTTTTTTGTAATTTTAAGTATTACAATAGTTAAATATATTTATAAAAATAATTGAAGTGATTTATGAAAAGTAAAGTTTTTTGGATTGTTGAATTAAAAATAGTTGAGCAGGACTTTGATAAAATTAAAGAGTTTATGGATGATGTTTTTACTGCCGCAATAAATGATGAACCAAACACATTAAGCAACGAATGGTTTATCAGCGAAGACCGGAAAACATGTCATATGATTGATCGGTACACTGATTCGGAAGCGGTTTTAAGTCATCTGGCTATTTTTGCAGAAAATTTTAATGATCGGTTTGATTCATATTTTGAATTAACCCGATTTGTGGTTTATGGCCACCCAAATGAAAAAGTAAAAAAGGCTGTTGCCGGTTTTAACCCAATATATATGCCTTCGTTTAGCGGATTTGAAAAATAAATTTATTTGTTAAAAATGGAAAAAATTAAAGAGGTACATTTTGTAAAATCTTTTGAAAAAAACATTGAGTTTGAAATCATTCCGCTCGATGTTTTTTATAAAAAGTACAAAACATATATTACGACCTCCGAAAGAATTGATTTTTGGGCAATCATTATAATAACTGATGGCGAGTGTGATCATTGGCTTGATTTTGAAAAATATCATCTGAGTGCCGGTTCATTTTTGTTTATTCGTCAAAGACAAGTTCAAAAATTTGAATTAAACGAAAAAATGAAAGGATATATGTTTTTATTTACAACATCCTTTCTTTATAAAAACGAATCAGACAAAGAATTATTATCAAATTTTCATATTTTCAACAATTTTTTGAATTCTCCATTGCTGCAACCCGATAATATTACACTTTCCGAATTGGAAAAAATAACATCTCATTTATGCCGGATTTTTGATGGGGTTAATGATTTTGCCAAAGATGAAATGCTGCGATCTATTTTTAAAGTATTTTTATATACCTGTGAACGATTTAAAAGAGATAAAACTAACAATGTTTATTTAGATAAGGATGTTTTATTATTTAATAAATTTAGAAGTCTGGTTGAAAATAATATCTCACATAAAACCACAGTTCAAAATTATGCCGAAATGTTATTTATCTCCAATAAAAAGTTAAATTATTTAACTCAAAAATATTTGGCCAAATCAGCCAAGTTATTTATTGCCGAACAATTAATATTGGAATCAAAAAGATTGTTAGTTCATACATCCATTAGTATTAAAGAAACTGCTTATCAGCTTGGATTTGAAGAACCTACAAATTTTGTTAAATTTTTTAAACGGTTCACAAAATTAACTCCTCAAAATTTTAGAGAATTGCAAAAAATTTAATTTAATCAATCACATTCCCAAAACTACCATCAAACCGCCCGTTATTACCTTTAGCACCAAACACTAATTTTATACATTTGTTATGTAAAAATTAAAAATAACAATCAATTAGGAAATACAATGAAAAAGATATTAGTAGTCGGTGCTTCCGGCAGTTTAGGAAGTCAGGTAGTTAAACAACTTTCTCAAAAAGATTTTGCCGTTATGGCAGGCACTCGCAATTTATCTAAAATTAATCAGACAGGAAATATTACCCCTTTTCATCTAGATTTGGATAATCTAGAAACGTATAATAAAACCCTTAAAAATATGGACGGAGTGTTTTTAATGGCTGCACCGATGGATCCTTTGTCGGATAAAAAACTGATTCCATTTATCGATTCTGCAAAAAAACAAGGGGTAAAACAGATTGTTTTAGCAAGCTCTCTGGGAATTGATAAAAGTCCCGAAGCAGGTTTATTTAAAATAGAAAAATATTTGGAAAATTCGGGACTAAATTTCACTATATTACGACCCAATTTTTTTATGGATAACTTTACAACCGGATTTGTTGCTCATTCAATTAATACGCAAAATGCTATATATTTACCGGCATCTGATGCAAAAACCAGTTTTATTTCAGCACACGACATTGCTTCAGTGGCCGTTAATGCATTTGAAAATCCTTTGGAATATAATACGAAAATTTTTAATTTAACCGGTCGGGAGGCTTTAAATCATTATCAAATTGCCGAATCATTAACCAAGGTATTAGGCAAAACAATTACCTATGTACCACTAAGTGAAGAAGAATTTAGAGCCGGAGGGAAAAAAGCAGGAATGCCGGAGCCCAGTTTGGAAATGACACTATTTTTATATAGTGTGGTTCGTGCCGGTTATATGGAATTTGTTACAAATGAGTTTGAAAAAGCAACAAATAAAAAACCTCTTTTATTTAATGAATTTTTAAATATTTTATAAATTAATTTAAACATATTTTTTATTTCAATATATATTATTATTAACAAAGGCCCTTTATTAAAAGGGCTTTTAATTATTATTAACTTGTTGTTAAACATATCTTTAAATAGCATAAACTCCCCATAGGCCAAACAATAATTGTTTTCAATTTGGTTATTCATTTTTTTAATATCAATTTTGCGAATATATAAAGGCAAATAATGTTATATGTGGAAAAATAAATAATTTGGAAAAAAATAAATAATATTTTATGTTTACTTGTTAAAAATAATTTATTTGACGCAAACCATTTTTTAAAATGACCTTTATGATTTTTAAGGGTTGTTTATCTTTAATAATTTTTTGTTTTCTTAATTTATTAATCACGCAATAGTTTTAAATTAATATATAATCAGGAGTAAAAATTGTACGTACCATCAAAAATATTTTTTACCAAAGGGGTAGGAATTCACAAAGACTATCTCAGTTCGTTTGAAGCCGCTTTACGTAATGCCGGAATTGAAAAATCTAACATAGTAACAGTTAGCAGTATTTTACCTCCGGGTTGTAAAAGGATATCTAAAGCCGACGGCTTAAAGGAAATTAAAGCTGGTCAAATTACTTTTGTTGTTATGGCAAGAAATTCTACAAACGAACCAAACAGATTAATAGCTTCTTCTGTTGGCGTAGCTATACCTGCCGATACTGAACAATATGGTTATTTGTCAGAATATCATCCTTTTGGCGTTAAAGAAAAAATTGCCGGCGATTATGCAGAAGATCTTGCTGCTCAGATGTTGGCTACTACACTTGGTGTTGAATTTGACAGTGATGCCGATTGGAACGAAAGAGAACAAGTATTCAAAATGTCTAATAAAATTGTAAAAACTTTGAACATTACTCAAACCGCTACTGGTGAAAAATCCGGTATGTGGACAACTGTAATTGCTGCTGCAGTTTTATTACCATAATTTTAGAATATAATACCATTTAGATAGAGAGAAATTCTGTTATGCGGAGTTTCTCTTTTTTATTTTATAGAAAGGCTTTTTAATACACTGTTTTGAATTTTGAACAATACGGTTGGTGATGCTTTTTCTTTTACCGCACGACGGGCAAATGACGCGGTGCATTCGTAATATTTGTTGTTAAATTTAAAAACAACTACTCTTGCCGGAAGTTCATTGGTTTCGTAATACTGATAACTTTTAAACTCAATTGCATTAATAAAAAAAGTTTCGTCTGGTATTACTTCTTTATAATGATTGCCAAGTTCAACCATTTTTAATTTTTTACTAAATTTTAATATCGAACTTAAATCAGGGCTATCTTCAAAGTTATGTATGGAAATAATTTTAAAAGCTATTTGGGATGAAAAATTATCGCCAACAAGCCACAAATCTATTAAATTTGTATCATTATCTTCAGCAGTAAACCATCCTTGGGGAATTTTAACCGATAATTGTGTTGAACGTGAATAAGCGGATTCGTTTGTAAGCTGGTATGAGGTATCATATAATAACTGCTCCGTTTTGGAGCAGCTAATTATACCTAAAAACAATAATAATATTAATTTCTTATATTTTTTCATCAGCAAAAAAGTTCATTAATTTGAACTTCTCAAGAATTTTGGTTCTTCCAATGTAAGCATTAAGGATATACGATGTGAGTCGTTTAATCTGTTTACTTCCGATTGATTAAATCTTGCAAAAGAATAATCAATATTAAGTTTTGGTAATTTTACGCCGGCACCAATAGTAAACTGCTGAACATCGGTATACCCGGCACGTATTGCAAATAAACCTCTAAAATTATACTCAATTCCGCTATGTACGTCAAAACTTACAGCACCCACATGGAAATTTGAAGCATATCTTCTATTTTCAAATCTTACATCAAAATCAATTGAAGGTAAAAATGTACCGCCTAAAAAGTCAATACCATAAGCAGCACCAAGTTTAACGGTAGGAGTAATTAATTCGTTTGTTCCGGTTGACCATGCAACAAGTGTTGTTGTAACATCCTGAATATTTGCACCAAGGTATAATTTTTCAATTGGTGTATAATAAGCGCCAATATCAAAACCAATACCCATTGCACTGTATTCGGCAATACTTCTTGAAATTATTTTTACGTTTGCTCCCCAATAAAAATCATCGGAGTATCTTTTTGCAAAAGTTAAATAAAATGCATAATCGGTATTATTAAATTCTTTAATTTTCGAATAATCTATTCGTGCGTAAGGATTGGTAATATCATAAATAACTTCACCGGTAACACGGTTAATTAATGCGTCACGTGTATCAGGAATTCCATCAATTCCTAAACGTATGGCACTAATACCAAAACTCATATCTTTACCGTAAGGGATTGCAACAGCAGCATAATTATAATTAACAAGATTTCCAAAATGTTCTTCATGCATTAATGCAATTTGCGGATAATCTAATTTTGCCAATCCTGCGGGATTCCAATAACCGGCAGTAACATCATTTACAATTGCTATTTGCGAACCACCCATTCCCAGGGCACGGCCGCCTACACCCAGAGCCAAAAATTCACCGGCATATTTGCCAATTACGGTTTGAGCATTAATAATTTGACTAATAGAAAGAACTAAAAGCACTAATATTAATTTTTTATTCATAAACTGCTTTTCCCCAAAATTTTGTGTTATAAAATTGTTATTTTAACTGTAAAAATCAAGTTAAAAAGCCATATTTTATTTAAAGATATAAATTTTTACATGTATTTAATTAACGATACATCATAATCTTCCACATTCTCATATCCAAGCAGGTTAAATAATGTACCGGCTATATTTGTAAGTCCTGCATTTGGAACATCTGCTAATTCATATTCCCCATTAAAATTCGGATCGTAAATATAAAAAGGAACCGGATTTAATGTGTGAGCTGTTTTAACAGCTTTTTTGCCTTTACTAACTGTAAACATTTCGTCTGCATTTCCATGGTCGGCAGTTACAACAGCAATGCCGCCCATCTCTTCAACAACTTTTAATAATTTACCAACACATTCGTCAACTGTTTCAACAGCTGTAACTGCGGCTTCAACAATTCCGGTATGTCCAACCATATCGCCATTAGCAAAATTTAACCGGCCAAACTGATATTTACCTGATTTTAAATATTCAATTACTTTTTCGGTAATTTCGTAAGCTTTCATTTTTGGAGCTTTATCAAATGCTATTTTATCGGATGGCACTTCGTAATATTGTTCTAAATCGGCGTTAATATAACCGGAACGGTTTCCGTTCCAAAAATATGTAACATGTCCAAATTTTTGTGTTTCCGAAACTGCAAACGATTTAACACCTTCGGCACATAAATATTCACTCATTGTTCTTTCAATTAAAGGAGGTTCTACCAAATAATGCGATGGGATGTGCAAATCGCCGTCATATTCCATCATACCTGCATAAAATACCATTGGAAAACGTTTTCTGTCAAATTCGGTAAATTCTTTTTCGTTAAATGCTCTGCTTATTTCAATTGCTCTATCGCCGCGGAAATTAAAAAAGACCACGCTGTCACCATCTACAATAGTTCCAACCGGATTATTATTTTCATCGGCTACAACAAACGAACCCATGTATTGATCTGTCATTTTTGGATCTTCATCGTAATAAGTTTGTATTGCTTCGGATGCTGATTTAAATTTACGGGCATCACCAAGCACGTGAGCATTCCAGCCTCTTTCAACAACACTCCAATCGGCATTATATCTATCCATAGTGGTTATCATTCTGCCGCCGCCGGAAGCAATTTTATAATCGAAACCATATTTTGTATTAATTTGGGCTAATAATTCTTCTGTTGGTTTAACATATTCCAATGCCGATTTTTCACCTACATCTCGTCCGTCCAATAAAACATGAAGACGAACTTTTTGTACTTTTTCTTCAGCACATCTGTTAATTAATTGGAATAATTGTTTAATGTGCGAATGTACGTTTCCATCGGAAAGTAAACCCATAAAGTGAACCGTTCCGCCAGTTAATCCTTTTTCAATTACACTGTGCCAGCTTTCCGATTCAAATATTTTACCGGTTTCAAGTGATTTGTTTACTAATTTTGCTCCCTGCGCAAAAATTCTGCCGGCACCCATTGCATTGTGGCCAACTTCGCTGTTTCCCATATCATCTTCAGAAGGAAGTCCAACAGCCGGGCCATGGGCTTTTAATTGAGTTTTTATTGCGGTATCGTTTAATTTATCTAAAACAGGTGTTTTAGCCAAATAAACAGCGTTGCTGTCATCTTGTTTGCCTATTCCAACACCATCCATTATAATAAATAAAACCGGGCCTTTTCTTCCAACAAATTTATCTGATTTTTTTAATTTCAATTCCATTTTGTCCTCTATATCTATAACAGTTTAAAAAATTGTAATACTAAATATACTTAGTATTATTTTTCCATGCAATTTTTGATAAATTAATAAATTGTTGTTACATTTAAAATATGTTATATTTACTATTATTTTTTAACGAGGAAAATTTGGAACATACCGATTTAGTTTATAAATATTTTTCCGATGATGATTTTTTACGAATTTCCGGCAAAATCAAAGAAGTTGAATTAACAACATCAGGTGAAATACGGGTTTTATTCCGCGAAAAAAAATCTTTGTTTGCAAAAAATAAAAGTATTGCTCAAATTGCCAAAGACGAATTTTACCGCTTAAAAATGGATAATACCCGCGATAAAACCGGCATATTACTGTTTTTTTTACTTAAAGACCGCGCTTTTTATATTTGTGCCGATTCCGGTATAAATTCACTTGTGGAACAATCCACTTGGGATAATATACGCGATGCAATACAAAACAATTTTAAAGAAGGTATGTTTTTAGAGGGATTATTAACCGGACTTGATTCGGTTGGCAAAGTACTTAGCAAACATTTCCCCCGTAAAAGTGACGATACCAACGAACTTACCGATAAAGTTGAGTTTTAGGAAGTGACCCTACATCACCTTGCTTTTAATGTTTTATACAGTTAACTAAAATATTTATCCAAGCCTGTTAACAAATTTATGACTTTTCTTCCACTTTGCTGAAGATGTAGAAGAAACTTTATATACTTTTAAATCAGCTCTTGATTCATTAGTAACCCAATATATTTTGAGCGTTGAACGGCTGGCCGAATTCACAAAACACCAAATTGCATCGCCCTTTGCTGAAGATTCTGATTTAGTTTCACAATACAATAGATCTGCTCTGCTTTCACTATTAACTGTAAATACTTTCAAATCCGCTCTGCTTTCATTATCTACAACAAATACTTTTGCCATACATCTCCTATAACGCTATAATTTAATTCTTTTGATTACTCGGATAATTTTTATATAATTAAAGATTTTTTACATCGTTGAAAAGACCATTTGTTAAGCAAGTTGAAACTACCAAATTAAAAATAATTCGACTGCTCATTAATATTACATATTAATAATTAAAAAAAGTTTTTATATACTCATCATCATCAATTACAACATTATTTAAATGTTCTTTGTATTTTTTTATATCCGTATCTAATTGGCTCTGTAATTTTTGTAGTTGTGGATCATTTTTTATTGAATCCGCCATTTTTTCAGCTTTACCCGAAAGTGCAATTAATAAGATCTTTGAGGTTGCTTTTTCAAGTAACTTTTCTTTTTGGATCTTTTTATGTTTCATCTTTATATATACCCTTATTAAAATTTTTACTCAATTTTAATATCGTAAATAATAATAATTACAAAAAGTAAAATTAAAACAATCTTACGTAAAACAAAACTTACAAAAATTCATAAAATCCACACCCAAAAGTTTGGTCATTTCAGCACTATTATATATTGACGGTAATAGACTTCCGTCATCGTCTGTAAAATTTTTATTTGAATCATTATTTATAATAAATTTTATAAGTTCCAAATAAATCTCTCTTGGAAATATTAATGAAAAGTTACCAGTAGTAACTTTACCATATAACCATAAAAGATTGTCTAATTTATTATAATCATTTATTGAGGATAAATAATTCAGATTTTTGATTGAATTAAAGAATTGTATATTACATTGTTTATCTAAATCCACCAAATTATATTCAGGGCAACGGTTCTGAAATTTTCCATATGAAATTTTTACGAGCCTGTCATAAATCGGAAATTGAAAGTCTGTTAAAAAATAAAAGTATTTGCTTATTAACGAACTTGCCTTTCCAAACCGTTCCCCATCTTTTCTGTAACCATATCTATTATCTAGTATTTTAAATATTTTGGATTCTTCTTTTGGGTCTTTAATAAAATCTAGGGCCATTTGCGAAAGTTCGTTATCGTTTTTCGAAAAATCATTAATAGCTTTGGCAACTTCTTCAATACCAAAACTTCTTTTACTCATATTTGTTGAGTAAAAACTGTTAATTACTACTAAACGTGTGATTGCCTTCTCTTCGGATTCAATCGTTTTAGCAAATATTTCTTTAATTATATTTTTATTTTTATAGTACGGGGTGTTTTCACCAAGTACCTTTACTGCTAAATTAGCATATTCGTTTAACAAAATTTTAGCTCCATTTAGTTAATTATTTAACTACAAAGCTGCATGAGTAATTGAATAATGAAATAATATCTTGAATTTTTTTCTAACAATTTACATATTTAATCGGATTAGAGGCTCCCTTTTTCAAGAATTGTTCTTGAATTTTTTTATGGATATATAATTGACGTATACTATCCTCGGCTTTATCTCCTAGAAAAGCCCATCGCCGCCCTTCTACATTACACCAATCATTAATATGATAAACTTCTCTAATTATACCTTTATAAACACAAAAGGCAAACTTGGCTTTTTCTCTTCTCTTCCCAACCACCCAGGCTTGTCGTGTTACTTCGTAAATTTCTTCTTTTGACATATTTATATTAAAGTACTTGTTTACAATTATAATCATTGCAGGAACTGAAATTTCTATTTCTACTGCTTTATACATAATAATAATTTCATCAGTTGTTGTAATACCGGACTTATACCCATTTACTTTATTTGTAACGTTTTCAAGCCCGATAAAGTCAATCAATACTGATTCAATAAAACAGGCAGTATTTTCATCTAATCCATGTCGAAGAATATAATGTTCAACTTCTTTTCCTTCAGAAATTATTTGTTTAATTATTTCTAATTTGTCGTTTTCTTCGGGTCTCTCAATGGCTCGATTTAGATGATCAAAAATTCTATTCCCTGTCCCTTTCCCAATATAAAAAACTTTTTTGCTTCGAGGATCTCGCAAAAAATAAACATAGGATTGTAGTTTTTCTATTACCAAGCTATCAAATTTTTTATAATTCATATTCTCAACCAAAAAATAATTTAATTATGCACTTATCATTTAGACTACCGAACAAAAACTTATTTTATTTGTCGTGTTTATAGTTACCAAAGATTTTTATTATGTAAAGCTTATTATTACTATTTCTAGATTGATAATTTTCTCAATTTCTAAACAAAAGTGCTTAAATTTAATAATAAAACTTTCCATGATCATAAAAATAATTTTTGCTTATCATTATTAATTTCTTAACCAATATAATATACATGTTAAAAAATGTAAATAGTTAATTCCCAGAATTAAAAATTTAATATTACCAAATATTTTTAAAAGACTAATTTATTTTATTAAGAACTTTTAAATTTTTCAATTGTTAAATCAGAATAATAAACTTATACAATATGTTTTATTTATGCATATTCATTAAATTTAGAATACACTTATTTTAATTTTCTCAATTATAGATGAAATCAACACGAAGAACCTTTATAAAACAAAGTTTGGTTGGGTTAGCCGGATTAACAATACTGCCAACATTTGGATTTCTAGATGTTAATGCCGAACCAAGTTATAAACTTAAATACAAACCGGATCCGGCAACATGGGATAACAAAAAAATATCCCTTGCATGGATTGGACAATCTACGGTATTAATTAATTTTTACGGTAAAATAATTTTAACCGACCCGGTTTTATTTGACCGTATTGGCGTATACTTTTTTGGTTCAAGTATTGGGCCGGCACGTTTAACTCCCCCTGCTTTAACAATTGACGAAATACCCAAACCGGATATAATATTGTTAAGCCATGCGCACATGGATCACATGGATTATCCCACACTTGATGAAATAACCTCACGGTTTCCAAATCAAATTGATGTTGTTACTGCTCATTTAACAAAAGATGTTATTGAAGACTTACCATGGAAAAAGTTAACCGTTTTGGACTGGAAAGATTTTACAGAAATAAATGATATTATAATTACCGCTTACGAAGTAAAACATTTCGGCTGGCGTTACCCATGGGAAAAAGACAGGTCACGGGGATTTATTAAAGACGGCAGAAGTTTTAATGCATATCTAATTGAATACAAAGATAAAAAAGTGTTATTCGGCGGGGATATGACGTTTACTAACAAATTAGACATATTAAGCCAAAAAGAACCCGATATTGCAATAATGCCAATTGGTGCATATAACCCATGGAAATTTAATCACTGCAACCCCGAAGAGGCGTTACAGATGGCCGCCAACATGAAAGCCAAGCATTTTATCCCCATCCACACAAAAACCTTTGCACAGGGCCGCGAGCCGTTTATGGAACCGATTGAACGGATGAATAATGCGGCAAAAGATTACAATATTAAAATCGGTTTAGATAATATTGGACAGACGTTTGTGCTGTAAAATAAACGGGAATGTTTTATAAATATTAATAAGATTTTTGCTGTCAAATAACGCTGCACAACAAGACATTTTTTGTTGTGCTAACTTTAGTTCTCTCTTTCCTCAGCAATAGGAGCCATAGAATAATTAGCCTGCGAGATAAATCTCGCGTTACAATAAATCACCACAGCAATGGAATGTATTACTGTAGCTCATGCTTCAGCTCGAAAGCGGTATTTATAAATGCAATAGTTCAAGCGGGCTAACAATTATATAAAATCTTGCGAGATAAATCTCGCGCTACAATTAATCACCACAGCAATGGAATGTAAAATTGTAGCTCATGCTTCAGCTCGAAAGCGGTATCTATAAATGCAATAGTTCAAGCAGGCTAACAATTATATAAAAGCTCGCGAGATAAATCTCGCGCTACAATGAATCACCACAGCAATTGAATGTATAATTGTAGCTCGTGCTTCAGCTCGAAAGCGATATCTATAAATGTAATAAACTAAAAAGGGATAATAGTTAAATAAAAGCTTGCGAGATAAATCTCGCGCTACAATTAATCACCACAGCAAAGCAATGTTTAGTTGTAGCTCGAGCTTCAGCTCGTTAGCGGTATCTATAAAAGCAATAAACTACATAGGCAAATAGTTAAATAAAAGCCTGCAAGATAAATCTCGCGCTACAGTTAATCACCACAGCAAAGGAATCTTTAGTTGTAGCTCGAGCTTCAGCTCGTTAGTGATATCTATAAATGTAATAAACTAAAAAGGGATAATAGTTAAATAAAAGCTTGCGAGATAAATCTCGCGCTACAATTAATCACCGCAGCAATGGAATGTTTAGTTGTAGCTCGAGCTTCAGCTCGTTAGCGATATTTATAAATGCAATTGTTCAAGCAGGCTAACAATTATATAAAAGCTTGCGAGATAAATCTCGCACTACAATTAATCACTACAGCAATAGAATGTATTACTGTAGCTCGAGCTTCAGCTCGAAAGCGGTATCTATAAATGCAATAGTTCAAGCAGGCTGATAGTTAAATAAAAGCTTGCTAGATAAATCTCGCGCTACAATTAGGCTTTCCTTTTTTTGGGGGGGTAATATTTAGCTTGCGTACAAATCATTAAGTTTTGGAAAAGATCAGTGTGGGGATAAATATTTATTTATAACTATCCCCACTTTAAAATATTTGTTTTTATGGAATTATTCTAAATGTAACCGTATCGCGTATAGCAGATGCAAAAACTCCCATAGCATCACCTGTAAAAATCACCTTAGGTTCGTGGAAATTTCCGTCAAACTCTTGTACATTTTTTGCGGTAAAAATATAATATCTAAAATTATCATCACCGGCGTAAACAACGGTTGTATATGTACTGTAAAACCATGCATCGTAATATTTAACCTGATAATCAAACGGACCGGGCAAATACGAATTCATATTTGTTTCGTATTTTGCCTGAAAATAATAAGAGTTAAAATTATCCTCAACATCCTTCGGACTCATGTTTGGTTGTAAAGGATTGTTGTATATAAAATTTTCGGTTGAAGCAGTATCTGCCAAAAAGGAAAAAGCGTAAAAGTCAGTTCCCGGCGAGGGCATGTATAATATATGCACATCCGATTGACGGTATTTATATGTACCCAAATCATTCCCAACCAAAGCAAATCCTTTGGCCGGTGTATGAGTTGTTGACGTTGCAGATATTGATTTTCCTTCAACAACTGCGGTTACCTTTAGCGTATAATCCTTATCATAATCAATTAACATCTGATTATTAAAATATACTTTTTTTACTGCATCATATTCCAAAGGAATATCATTTATAGATACCACAACCGAATTTGCCGAAGGTGATAATTTTAAGTCGTCCAAAACTACTTTTTCACCAATTCTAAAATTACGTGATAATTTTATATCGTTAACAGTTTCGCCTGCATAAATAAAAGCCTCAACCGAAATTTTTGGTTCATATTGCGAACTATCTATTTCTACAACAGGATCTCCGCAGGCGTTTAATATAAATGCTAAAACTACTATAATAGGGAATTCAAATTTTGTTACTATAAAGTTTTTTATATTTTTTAATTTAGACATATTTTTCCTCATTCTTAAAATTTAATTGTAACACCAATACTTGGCAGCATTGGCAGCATATTTACTTTATTAATTTCTTGAGTAAGTACACCATTTTCAAACTTTTGGTCGTAAGTTACAAACCATGTGTTTTTTCGGTTGCCAATATTAATAATCTGCAAATACGGGGCTAAACTCCAGCTACCGTAATTTTTTTCGTAAGTAATACTCAAATCCATTCTAATATATGGCGGCAATCTAAACGAATTAATATCAGCCGGATACAAATTATATCCCTGCATATTATCATTACCCGGTATAAGCATATTCCAGTTTGGCAAAGTGTTTGCATAATAAGCACTTCCGGGAGTTGTTAATGGCTGTCCGGTGGTATAAATAAAATTAATACCCACCAGCCATTTTGAATCCGAATTATTCGGTTCTTCGTTCCATTTACCCGCAAATATACTGTTTATGTCACTGTTTAATACAACATTTACAACCGATGTTCTATCATGACGGGGAACAAAATCATTTCCCTGATTGATATTATCAAAATTGTATTCTGTTTTTGATAACGAATAAGATATCCAGCCGGTAATTGCACCAACATCTTTTCGTAACATCAATTCAAATCCATACGATTTGCCATCACCCCTGTTAAATAAATTACTTGTCGAATTATATATTGGATTTCCTCTTTCATCAAAGGCGTTTGGAGCAACTTCCGCTTCAAAAGTTGTATTATAAGTATATATGTTTTTATAATCTTTATAATATATTTCTGTTTCAAATTCAACAAAATCGCCAATTTCGCGTTGATAACTTAATATTAAATGTTTTGCGCTCGATTCTTTTGTAAATTGATCAGCCGTAGTCCAAATGCTTGCAAAAAATAAACGCGGAATACGATTTAAATATTGGTGATAAACACCTGCTGCAAATTTAATATTACTTTTATCCGTTAGTCTGTATTTAGCTGAAAAACGTGGGTCAAAGTTACTATAATCAACATCAGCGTTAAAATAGTTGTGTCTTAAACCAATCTCAATATCCAAATCTTTTGTTGGTCTCCAGTCCGCACTAATATACGAAGTAGTAAATTGTCTGTTTCTGTTAATATCAACTTTTCCGCTTTCCCAATCCATTTTGTATAAACCGTGTAATAATTTTTGTTCTACACCAAACTTCAAAATAAATTGGTTTGAAAAATAATATTCCAATGCTCCTTTAACAGCGTAATCCGAAAGTAAATTCCTTTCTTTCATGTCCATAATATCTTCAAATGTAAAATTAGATTCAAATCTTGAGGCTGTTACCCAAAAACTTGCAAAAAATTGAGGATTAAATATATGTTTCCAATTTATACTTCCTGTTGTATTACCCCAGTCGTATAAAAACCCAATAGACTCTTGAGCTTCTTTATCATATTGATAATCCAAAGCATCTTTACTTGTAAAATAACTAATGGATAATTTATCATTTTCCGACAAGTCAAAAAATCCTTTTAAATTTCCGTCATAAAAATAATACGAAGGAATTTCATCCACCCATTTAGCGTAAGTTTGATCGATATATGTTCTTCTAAAACTACCTGAAAGCGAACCGATACTTCCCACCGGAACCTGCAGAGTGGTTGATGCTGAAAGAAGACTTATGTTTGCTATTCCCTGAAATTGGTTTCTGTTTCCGTCAAGATTTGTTACATCCATAACAGATGATAATCTTCCGCCATATTCAGCACCAAAACCACCTTTTGATAAATCAACTTTTTTAATAGCGTTAGTGTTAAATGTCGAAAATATTCCAAATGCGTGTTCAGGATTATAAACATCGGCACCGTCAATCATATATAAATTTTGGTCCGGCGTACCACCTCGTACATATAAAGCGGATGAAAAATCGGATATTGCGGTAATACCCGGTACTGTTTGTAAAGCGCGTAGCAAATCGGCTTCTACCATTTTTGGAATTTGGTTAATCTGTTTTGCGGTAAATTCCATTTTTGAAACCGGCTTAATAAATAACTTTTCAATTGTGCGTATCGAATCGCCGGACACAACTATCTCCCCGGTATTGTATGCTTCCGGCTCAAGTTCAATACGTACATTATTTTTAACTCCTTTTTGAACAGCAAATTGTTTTTCTACTGTTTTGTATCCAATATAACTTACGGAAAGTTTGTATTCCCCATCCGGCACACCCGGTATAACAAAATATCCGCTGTTGTTTGTTACACCGCCAAGAACCAATGACTTAATATACACACTGGCACCAATCAAAGCTTCCCCATTGGCGGCGTCATAAACAAATCCGCTTATTGATCCGGCGGCATTTGTTTTTGGCAATACATTTGTAAATAAAGCACTAAATAACAATAAAATAAATAAACCCCTAATTTGTTTCGTATTCATAGATTTCCCTAATAATGAATTATTCTTTTTTTTGTTCAAGTTACGTAAATTAGGACGCAAAGATAATAAAAAAGTTACAACTAATTTTTAAACAAAAGCAATTTTGTGATATAGTTAACACAAACTTAATATTGACTTGCATTTTGAGAATAATATTTTATAGCAGCCATGGTTTATTAAAAGAAAATCACATAAATATGCGGTTTTTTGACGTTTTTGCCGTTATAATTAGTTATTTATGAATAAAAAAGAAATTTTGGAAAAATTTATGACCTGTGATTTTTTTACATTTTTTATTGAACAAATTCATTTATATAAAATTCTGTGGGGGATTTGGACACATGATAGTTATAAATATGTAATAATTTTTTATTTTTGATATAAATAATTGTTTCTATTTCAAGGCATATTTTCTATATTTGCCTTGGGAAAGAAACAAGTGTACAAAAATAATCATCCATTCCGAAGCCTGTATTTTAGAATTTTCATTTTATCAAAAATATTACATTTTAAAAACGTTTACAATTAGAAGTAAATTAACCAAAGATTAAGATAAAAACCTGCTTGTTTTGACGTATTTATTTTTAAGGATTGGTGTGGATACAATTAAAACGGGAAATCTTCCGTGTTTACAGGGGCTTTTTGTTTTTCTACAACCGGTTTTTTAGCTGTTTTATGTGTGTAGTTTCCTTCAACAAAAATAGCTTTATACGGTTTGGTTGGGCATGCATGTTCACATGCACCGCAGCCAATGCAAAAATCTTTATATACTTTTGGGGCTACAAGTTTACCAAGTTTATCGTGAGGTTCCATTTTTACTGCTTTGGTTGGACAATGTTCGCTGCAAGCACCGCAATCGGTTTTTTCGGTAAAAACAATGCAGTTATCCTCAATAAAATGTGCTATTCCAAGTTGAGTAACTTTTTTTTGCTCTAATTTTATTGGCAATATTGCACCGCTGGGGCATACCGTGCTGCATATATTACATTCAAAATTGCAAAAGCCCTTAGTATTGTCTAAATGGGGCTGTAATATTCCAAGTAATCCATATTCTAAAAAAGACGGCTGCAAAACATGGGTGGGACAAACACTTACGCATAAATTACAAGCCGTACAAAAATCCGTAAAATGTTCAATACCTTTGGAACCGGGAGGCGAAACACTATTTTTTTTGTTTGTTGGAGTTTTGTTTTCTTTGTAAACTTTTATTTTATCCTGAGCTTTGGCAATAATAGTAGTACCCAATATAAACAGACCAACATCCTTAATAAATTTGCGTTTGCTTTCCAATATTTCCGTTTTTTGTATTTCTTTTTTGTTATTAACCGATAACTGATATTTTATTCCGCCGGTCGGACATACTGTAAAACAATTATAACAATCTACACATCTTGTTTCATCAACACTTTTTTCTTTACTGTTAATACATTCAGCTTTACACACTCGTTCGCAAGCACCACACCCTTTACAGTTGCCTAAATCAATTTTTATTTTGTAAAGAGAAAATTTAGAAATCACCCCTAATAAAGCGCCAACCGGACAAATTGTATTGCAATACAATCTTCCTTTTTTAAAAGCCATGTAACCAACAAATACAAGCATAAAAACGGGAAATATTAACAATTCAAGTTTTACTGCTTTGTAATCTATGGGTGAAACCGCATACGAACCAAACATTTCAAATACTGAAGACGTGATATTATTTAAGAAAATATAAGCGGGTCTAACTATTAAAGCGGAGATTCTGCCAAAATTACTATAAGGGTCTAACAAGTTAACAACAAACATTGTACTGAAAAATAAAGACAAAACACTTATACGTAAAAAGTTATATCTTAAATAGTTGTATTGTTTTGAGTATTTATATCGCTTTTTTTTATTTATTTTTTTTGAAACCCACGAAATGATATCCTGCAGAGTTCCAAAAGGACAAATAGTGGAACAATAAACCCTTCCAAAAAGCAGTGTGGTTATTAAAATAATTAAAAATCCAAATGAATATAAACCAATAGAAGTAAATATCTTAAACAACGAAGGAATAAATTGTAAAAACAAAACAGGTTCTGCTAAATAAGATACTATTGAATGTGTTAAGTTTATAAATAACAAAAGAGTTATTATCAGGAAGAAAAGAGAAATAATAACTCTTAATTTTTTAAAGTAAGAAAGAAACATATTATATTTTTATTCTGTCAATATTTAATTTATCCAAATCCATCCGGCCTAATCCCATCGAGCTGGCAATTTTTATATAATCAACCTGAGCGGGATCCATGCCGAACAATTTTGCTCCGGCAGCGTCAATAGCTACAATATCTTTTGAAATTATAAGCGATTCCATTTTAGAAATATCACCTGCATTAACACCACGCGGACCATTTGTCATCATTACATTGTATGCATCTAAAATATTAAGATCGGGTTTACGGTACGACGCAAAATCCGCAATACATTGGTGTAAATCATTTCTGTGCCAAAAACCTCTATCCCAAACAATACCCATGTGGTTTTTCATTGCCATTGTTATTTTTGCGGAACTATGATTTTTGAGAACCGGAACATTAATAAACACATCTGCTTCAAGTATTAATTCGTGTACTTTTGCATCTTTTAGTCGTTTACCTTTTGGCACACTAACTTTTTGATAATAACTTTCTTTATGTCCGGGTACTATTTTACCTCCGGCACTTTTAACTACTCTTTCAATACCGCTGTTTGAATAACATCTATCCCAATCATCACAGGTATTATCAAAAACTAAAACTTCTTTAGCACCTGCTTCTATACAATGTTCAATAATTCTTTTTATTAACAGAGGATTTGTATTTGCAGCCAATTCCGGGACAACATCCCAGCCAATGTTTGGTTTAACTACAACACGCTGGCCTTTTTTAACAAATTTACTCATTCCTCCAAAAGCTTCAATACCTTTATCAAACATTTTATCCGGCATACCGCCTTTAACTGCAACCAAGTCGTAATTAGCTGGAAAATACTTTCCTGTTTTGGCTAAAAGATCCGGTACATTTCCAAGTACTGCAGCACCAAACCCGGCTGCAAGTCCGGTTTTTAAAAAATCTCGTCTTTTCATAACAAACCTGATTTATTTTGTTCTATTAGCTTTAAAATAATAAAAATTAATTTAAGGTGGTATATTTTTTTATAATTATCTGTTATTATTTATTTATTTTAATTAGAAGCAGTGAACAAATAACATTTGCAAAATTTAATTAATAATCTTATTTTAATACTTCATTAAGTTTAACAATAACAAATAGAAATCATGGAAAATATATTAAGTGTAATTGAAAACAAAAGTTTGTTAAAAAGCGCATTATTCGATTTTTTTGCGGTTTTATTTATCTATTTTGCTCCGGCATTATCCCATTTTGCAAATTTCCCGTTATATTATGTCGATCCAATGCGGTTTGTATTAATTCTTGCCATGGTTCACACTAAAAAAGAAAATGCTTTTATTATTGCTTTTACTCTTCCGTTATTTTCTTTTTTTGTATCAAGTCATCCTGTTTTTGCAAAAGCAGGTTTAATAATGATGGAATTGTCACTAAATTTGGTGATTTTTTATTATTTAACTAAAAAATTTAACAATGTTTTGTTTCCTGTTTTTTTAAGTATAATTGCCAGTAAAATTGTTTATTATTTATTAAAATATTTTTTAATTCAAAATTCGGTTTTACAAGGCGAGTTGTTTTCTACTCCTGTTTTAATTCAACTTGCCGCCGCTGTTTTATTTTCGGGTTATGTTTATTTTTTATACAAGAGAGAATAAATGGAACACAATTGTGAAAATTGTAAAATAAGAAAATATGCCGAAGAGAACCCTTTAACATTTTGGGCTAAACTTTGGCGATGGCATACAAAATGGTGCCCCGGCTGGAAAAGTTATCAAAAATCATTAAACAAATAATAATTTAATATTGGGTTTAATAAAACCGACTGTTTTTATCTGAAAGATAACTATTTTTAATTGTGGGTAAAATTTATTTAATATTTTTGGTGAATTTCCGCAACATATACTCTTTTTAAAACGTCTCATATAACAATTTTAATTCATTTTAATAAAACTGTTTATTAAAATGAATTCTTTTAATATATTAATACTATAATTTAATTTTATTTAAAAAATTGATACGAAACGTAATTTATATAATTGCAGGTATGCTGGTTTTTTTTGCCGGTATGATAACCTATGGTATAATTTTAAATATCCGTGAGGTCACGTTAAAAGAAGCTATGACCGAAAAACAATTAACTAAATTAAATAATGTTTATTTGGTTGTTAACAGAAAAAAATACAGGTTAGAGCTTTATTCGGATTCAATTTTAGTAAAAAGTTATAAAGCAGTATTTGGAAAAAACTTTGGAACCGAAAAACGCTCCAAAGATGATTATATTACTCCTATTGGTGAGTATAAAATTTGTTCAATCGATACTATGTCAAAATTTAATAAGTTTTTTCAAATAAATTATCCTAACGAAAAAGATGCCACGGAAGCATATCGTAATAATTTTATTTCTAAAAAGGATTTTTTAACATTGCAAAAGTTTTGGTCAAATAACGATTGTCCAACAGAAGATACTCCTATTAATGCAGTAATAGGAATACACGGCATGGGAAGATTTAATTTTATATTTAAAAATCTTCCATTTTCATTCAACTGGACAAATGGGTCGGTGTCAATCAGCGACGAAAGTATTGACGAACTTTACCCTATCATTAAAATCGGAACAAAGGTTTCTATTGTTTACTAAATGCAGCAAAATTAGCGTTATTATTTTTACTTTATTAACAATACTGTTCGTTTTTTTATTTAACGGCAGTTATTTGGCTCAAAATGAAGATTCATTAAAACATGAGCTGAAGAGCGTCCATTTTTTAGGCAATCGCGAAATGCCTACGGCGGTACTTCAAACTGTTGTTGGAGCAAAAGAATCTCCCGGTTGGTTTAGCAAAATATTAAAAAAATTCACATCCTTTGGTGAAAATCCTGTTTATTTCGATTCATTGATTATTCCATCGGATGCGGCGGCATTAAAAAACTTTTATTTTGCTAACGGATTTTTTAAGGCTAAAATTTATTCAAGATATGTAATTGACTCATCAAATCAAACCGCGGTTATTTCATATCATATAACAGAAGGAACTCCGGCATATTTTAATTCTTTAACTGTTACCGGATTGGAAGGTTTACCATCAGATTTTTTAGAAAAAATAAATGATATTATTTCCATTGATACAACCACACGTTTTTCCGGAAAAATTATTGATGACCGACAAATTAAAATATTAACTTACTGCCGTGATAATGGTTATATGCTTTGTTCAGCTAATGGCGCACCTTCGGTAACTATTGATACTATGAAAAACAAAGTGGATGTAAATATTGATTTTACGCTTGGCTCCAGATATAGAGTTAAAGAAGTAAGAGTAGAAAAAACAGGAGAGGGCAAAGATTTAGTAGATGACGAATTAGTAAAGGAAGTTGCGGGTATTAAAGACAACTCATATTATAGTTTTTACGAGTTACAAAAAGGACAGGTTAGGTTATATCGTACAAATTTATTCAGCTCGGCTTTAATTACAGGAGTTAGTGCGGATACGGCAGGTAATTATGTTCCTATTAATGTTTTTACCGATATTGGTCTATTGCACGAACTTTCGCCTGAAATTATTATAAACAACGAAGACAATGCTTTAAACCTTGGTTTTGGCGTGGGCTACATAAAAAAGAATTTTTTAGGTAATGCACGTAAATTAACTTTAGGGGCTTCAACCGCAGCGCAAAGCATTACCGATTTTTTGTCGCATCCTTCATTGAACGACACAACAATTTACGGTTATGGCGATTTACGCGCAATTTTAGAACAACCGTTTGTATTTGGAAAACCAATTAACACAAAACTGGAAACATACATTACCGTACAAAAAAGGAAGGCCGAATACAACGCTTCACTTTACGGTACTAAACTGAGCTTAAACTTTGAATTACCCCGAAATGTTTTTTTTACATCCTTTATTACATATTTTAACTGGGAATTTTCGCGCTACGTTTACAGAAATAAATATTTAGTTGACGCCTATAAAACATTACTTATACGCAAAGGATTTTTAGAAGATTCCGCGCAAGTTGAAGCAGCCAAGCTGGTAGGCGAACAAGACGATAAAAGCATTAAATCGACTAATGCTTTGTTAGGTTTTGATTTGGGAGTTAATAGCACTAACGATTTCTTTTTCCCTACCGAGGGATATAATCTTTCTATACTGGTTGAAGACGGCAATTCGATTCCTTTTTTAATTAGTAAATTATTTAATTACAGTTATTCTGCTACAGGATATTTAAAAACAGTATTTACATCCTCGGCTTATTTTGCCTTATTCAGCTCAAAAGTTAATGTTATTGCCGTAAAATTAAAATCCGGTTATATTTTTGCCCACAGGGGAGATATTTCGTTAATACCCTTAAATCAACGGTTTTATTCCGGCGGCAGCAATTCGTTACGCGGCTGGCAGGCTCGCGAATTAGTTCCACCTGAACCTCCGTTTGATATAAACAAAACTAATAGTGAAGATTTAGAAGCTTATTTATTACGCGGTGTTACTCCGGGCGGATTTTTTCAATTAGAAGGTTCAATTGAAGCCCGCTTAAGATTAGTGCCAAAAATTGGTTCCGCAGTATTTGTTGATTTTGGAAATACATGGAATGATTTATCAGAATTCCAATATGATCAAGCTGCTATTGCAATTGGTTTTGGTTTGAGATATTTTTCCGATTTTGCCCCAATTAGAGTTGATTTTGGTTTTAAGTTTTACGATCCTTCAAACAGGAGAAGTTTTTTTTCAAAAAGTATTATGTCGCAGGCATTTACTTTACACTTAGGAATTGGCGAGGCTTTTTAATCAGTTCCTTCCGCCTAAACAGGAACAATACACATAATCAAGTATCTCTTTCCCAAAGTCTGATATGTCGGGAATAACAGTTTTTACAATATTTTCATTCTTTAATATTGCATGCGTAAAATATCCCCTTCGGATTGAAATTCGGGGATTATTCCCGCAAAGAAAAAGCCTTCTGCTTCTAAAATTGCACAATTTACTTGAGTAACAGGATTATTTAACGGCAGGTCAATTGTAATAAATTCCACACCGTTTGTAATTAAACTATCAATTAAATTCCTTATTTTAACTATAAAGTCATTCCCGTAGTCAATAATACTAACAATACCTGCTTTAATTTCGGGCTTAATTTTTACAGATAAATTTGTATATTGAGGAAGCTTTAATAATATTGATTTTAGGTCAGCAATAACAACTATTCTGTTTATATCTAACCTTCGGTATATTCTAACAATTGTTGACTGATGATGAAGCGGGGGATATATACTTAAATCGGGGCTTTCGTTTATTTTTTTGTAATATAAAATAGTTCCGTTTAAATTTTCGTTATTACTGCCAAGCAAAAAACCGGTTTCTACCGAATCCAAGAAAGTATTTCCTTCCTGTAACGTTTTGTCCGCAAAACCAACCCTTGAAACAAAACCATATAATCCCAAAGTTTTTGCATATTCAAGCAAATACGATTTCATCTGGACAAAAAGATCTCTGGCCTCGTATCTGTCGTCAATTATCACTTCACTTATTTCCGCAATCATTGCATCGGGTGTATTTAATTTTAACGATACATGTCCAACTATTTCATTTTTAGAATTTTCCACAACACAAGCTTCTATCAACCCGTTTTGAAGCAGGTCCATTCTGTCTTCGGGAAAATAAATACCTTCGGAAGGATAATCATAACCATAAATCCGGTAAACACATTTTGTAAGTTCCAATGCTTGATCCGGATTCATTAATTGGAATGTGAGTTTTTCGTTTTCAACTAACGGATTTTTTTTAGTTAATTCTCCTTCATCAAAAACATTTTTATCAAGTTCCCTGCCTGGCAGATTTTTGATTATTATTATTTCTTTTCCCTGCCTGCCTAAATTATTAAACCGTATTTCATCAGCAAACGCTTTTATCAAAAGTCCGCCAATATTATTAATATCATTAATGCCGCTCATAAAATCGTACGGCATACCTTTATCAAAAAGCGAAATTTTTAATTTTCCGGGTAATTTTTGTACTTCTATATCCAAATATTCTGCTTTTTCCGCATCAAAAGAGTGTTCAATTATACTTAAAACGGCCTCTTCTATTACAAGTTCAAGCTTTAGCCCCTCTTCTTTGCTGATATTATATTTTTCGGCAATGTTTTTTATAAATCCCGTTATTGCCGGTATATAATTTTTATTAGCAGCTACATTCAGCTTTGCTATATGCCCTGTTATTTCAAATTCGGATTTTAATTTTTCTTTCATTTTATGTTAATTTAATGCTTCTTCTAATGTTTTATAAATATTAAATATTGGTGTAAATCCTGCAATTTCAAATACTTCATAAATATGATTTTTTAAATTGCATAAACTTATTTTCCCGTTTGAAGCTTTAAGTTTTTTTGCACCAACTAATAGTACTCGTAATCCCGAGCTGGAAATATATTCTAGTTCACTAAAATTAATTAATATATTTGTTTCACCGCTATCTAATAAGGATACTAATTTTTCTTCAAAAACACTTGAGGTACTTGCATCTAATCTTCCTGTAATACCAAGGATATAATATTTGGCATTTTTTTCTTCTTTAATTTCCATTTTTCCACCGTAATTTTAATTTATTTATTTATTTTCTTTTCTAATGTAAGTATATTTTGATTGTTTTCTCTTTTATAAAACATGTTGTCCATTTTTTTTCGTACAAAATAAATACCCAAACCGCCTATTTTTTTCCCTTCAACAGGAGTATCAATATTAGGATCTTCTTTTTTTGTCGGGTCAAACTCTAACCCATCATCCACAATTTTAATAATAATAGAATTATCGACTAAATCCATAAAAATGTCAATAAATCGGGGTTCTTTACTTATATAACCGTATGAAATAATATTTGTGACAAGTTCATCAACAGATAAATTAATATCAAAAATAACCGGCATGGGAAGATCATTATTTTCACCAAAACCTTCTATAAAAGAGGCAATTTTTGTCAGTTCCGAGATATCATTATTTATTTTAACACAAACCATATTTTCAACCAAATTTGTTTAATAAAATAGCAAAAATAATATAAATCCGATACAATAAATTTATTTTTTACAAGAAATTTATGCAATAATTATAAATAGCACTGGTTTATTTTTAAATATTAAGCACAAAACAATAAAAAGCTTAAAACATCCGGTTGTGTATGTGGTTAAATTAGGATTGATTATTTTGCATAAGCGAATTTATTGGCAGATCGCCTATTGTAGCGGTCTGCCAATTTTATTAAGCTATTGTAACTTTTGTAGTTCTTTCATCATTTGTCCAAACTGGTCAAAAGTCAACGATTGTTCACCGTCACTTTTTGCATTATCAGGATCGGGATGAAATTCAATCATAATACCATGGGCACCAACAACTTTTGCTGCTTTTGCCAAAGGAATTATTAAATTACGTCTTCCAAGTGCATGCGATGGATCAACAATAATAGGCAGATGGGTTAATTCCTTTAATACCGGAACTGCACTTAAATCAAGCGTATTACGTGTTGCGGTTTCAAATGTACGAATACCTCTTTCGCAAAGAATAACCTGTCTGTTGCCTTGACTTAAAATATATTCAGCAGCGTTTAACAACTCATCAATGGAAGACATTAGTCCGCGTTTTAATAATACCGGTCTGTAAGTTCTTCCAACTTCTTTTAACAACGAAAAATTTTGCATGTTGCGTGCGCCGACCTGTAAAATATCGGAATATTTTGCAACTTCTGTAACTTGTTCTGGTGAAAGTACTTCGGTGATAATTGGCATATCATAAATTTTACCGGCATCGGCCAAATAACTTAGACCTTCAAAACCCATACCCTGAAAACTATAAGGAGAAGTACGGGGTTTAAAACAGCCGCCGCGTAAAATATGTCCGCCTGTTTCTTTTAATACCGATGCACAATCTAAAACCTGTTGATGCGATTCAACCGAACATGGCCCGGCAATAACCACAAAATTGTCACCGCCAATTTCCAGTCCTTTTACTTTAATAATTGTATCTTCGCTTTTATATTCACGACTTGCAACTTTATAACTTTTTGAAGATTTTTTCTTTGGTGTTTTAACTTCTTCCGTTACTGTTGTGTCTTCCTGTTCGTTTGTTTTATCAACACCTTCTTCAGTATCATCAACTAAAAATTTACCCAAATCCATTTTTGTTCTATCCAAATCGGGCGAAACATACGAACCTAAAACTTTAAACAACCGGGTATGAACTGAAAGACCGTCAATCATTTCTTGAATAATAGGATCTTTAATATTTCCGGCAAAATCCAAATAAAACATTTCTTCCCAAGGATTACCCAAAATAGGACGCGATTCCAATTTGGTTAAATTAACATTAAACTTTCTGAACACCATTAAAGCGTCAACCAAAGCACCCGGTTTTTGATCGGTTGCCATAACAAGTGAAGTTTTACAAGGAATACGTAAATCAACTTCTATAGGTTTGCGTGCGGCAATTAAAAAACGGGTATAATTTTCCGATTGGTTTGCAATATTCGTACGAATTATAGGCAGTCCAAAAATCTTTGCGGCTTCTTCACTTGCTATTGCCGCGTTTTCGGGATTGTTTTCTTCTTTTACTTTTTGAACTGACATTGCAGTATCGGGGTAATAATCTATTTTTGTATATGGAAGTGTAGCTAAAAACTTACTGCATTGAGCTACCGCCTGAACATGGGCATAAATCTTTTTAATTCTATTTATTGGAGTTTCTTCAGTTGAAACTAAACAATGTTTTACATGAAATTTTTCTTCGCCTATTATATACAAAGTTGTGTGTAATAATGCGTCGTAAACCTCATTAATGCCGCCGCTTGTTGTATTTTCAACCGGAAGCATTGCGTAATCGGCTTCACCTGTTTCAACTGCACGCACAACTTCTTCAAAAGTCAGTTTACTAATAAATTCAATTTCCACTTCTTCACGGGCAAAAAACTTTTCTGCCGCAAGCGAACTATACGATCCTTCAATTCCCTGAATAGCGGTTTTAATTATTCTTTTGCCGTCTTTTTCCGGAACATTTAATTTTACAAGGTAATTGTTTTGTAATCGTACCGAATCATCAATTATTTCGTAAAATATTTTTGTAACATAATTGGCATCTAATCCGGATTTTTTTCCATGTTTAATTAAGTTGCTTAATATTTCTTCTTCCCTTTCTTTATCTCTTATAGGAGAATCTGTTTGTTCCTTATATTTAATTACCTCAACACTTAACTTGCGTCTTTCGGCAAGTAATTGAAGCAATTTATCATCTAAACTGTTTATTTGTTCGCGTAATTCTTTCATAGCTCTATTATTCTTAAATATTATAAAATGTAACTTTAAATGTACAAATAAATAAAGCAATATTAAATGGAAATTTGTAGTGAAAAACTGGAATATTATGCAAAATTTTTGCATAAATAAAAAAAACTTGTCTGAACTATGATTTGTTTGATTTTTATGATTATTATGATTTGGTATAAACATCTTCTAATACCTCGTTAGAGATTTCATGTTAGTAGAATGTGCGCCTACGCTGTAGGCGGTTTTTGAGCGGGGGTGTTACGTGATTACAAACATGCTTTTACTCTGTAGAAGGTTTTATAAAAATAATTATGAATGGTGAATTATAAATTATAAACATTTAAAGACTAATGAAGCAGCTGGGAATAATTAATAATCTATGTTCTATGATTATGTAAAAATAACATACAATCCACTCTGGAGTTGTGGTTTGTACATAACAATTAATTATCATATCCCCGCTCCTTTAATTTCTCTACAATCGTAACACCCTTTCAGGGCTGAAACATTTATTATTTAGATAATAATTCCTTTTGTTTTAGTCCCGACGGGACGTTATTAAATTGTCTGAACTATGATTTTTGTGATTTGAATGATTACCATGATTTTGATAAAAAGTATTTTGACATTTACTCAATTATCTAATAATTCCCTTGTATCGTACCCTCTTTGGAAAAGAGGCCTATTTGTAACCCAACGAACCTCCAAAGACTTCTTCAACTCCGGCGGAGTTGCCTATTCTTTTAATTTAAACATTTAAACCTACAATCCTTTCACTCGTTCCGGGCTGAAACATCTTTACCCTATATAAGAATTAGGGAGAAATTCCTGGTCTGTAACCAACCCAAAACACACAAACCTATGCTTCAGCAAAGCACAATGTTATTTTTACACAATAAAACCGCAAACAATTTTATTTATCTGCGGTTTTATGTTTTAAATTAATAATTCATCATTCATAATTAATAATTGTTTTTATTTCTGGTATATAACTTTTTGTGTTAACATTTGGTTTTTATATCTTATTACCGCAAAATAAACGCCTGAACTTAACCCTTTAGCCGTCCACGGTATTGAAAAGGCACCCGCATTTTGGTACTCGTTTTTTAATACCTCTATTTCACGGCCAAGCATATCGTACATTGTTATGTTTACAAATTCCGATTCCGGTATTGTATATTTTATTATTGTTTGGTTATTAAACGGGTTTGGGTAGTTTTTAATGGTTACTTTATAATCAATTGGGGTTATTTCGTCTTCTACATCTGTCATGTTGCCATACGCAACACCATTAATTATGCAACCCCTCAAATATAATCTGTTTCCCCCTTCCTGATACTCATAAATTAAACCAAGACCTTTCATATAATGGGTTACGTTAAACACAAAACTCATTACTGAATCACCGGCGGTATAAAATTCATTAACAGAGTCAATATATGCATACGTATTATAAGGCCAAATTTCACCAACAAATTTTGAATTTAGACAGGTCCAATGTGCTTGACCCCAGCACCATGTTTCGCCTTCTTTTGGATTAAATTTCAGAAACGGATAATATTCTTCATTTATTCCATTAATATTCCAATAAACGGTTGACTTATCGTTATCAAAAATTTTGTAATACCCATGAATAATTTTATTTACTAACATACTATATGTATATACCACCGAACTATCTTTTAAGGAATCTACAGCTACAATCTTATATTTCCAAACCGTACTGCCTGAATATTCCCAATACAAATATTCCCAATAATCCCCTAAATGTAATGGGAAATAATCTTCAACCTGCCCAAATATTGGCATCGAAAATAGCCAAATGAGCAAAAGAATTATTGGATTTTTTTTCATTGATGAAACCTCCTTGCAAAACTTATTTAATTATTTCCCCAAATAAATAAATTTTCAATTTAAAATAAGGAATAATTATTTAAAAGCAAATGGGAAATAAACTCCCTTTTTAATAAAAATTCATAAAAATAGCGTTTTAATAAATATAAAAATTGTTTTCCTTATCTATTACTAATTTTCATATTTACACAAAAATTACAATAAATAAATGTATTCTTTAATTTGGCAAATAAATTTGCTATATTTAAGATTATTTATTTACGGAAAACCGATTGCAAAAGAAAAGTGTTGTTTTATTTTTAGCCGAAAAAGATTTTAACGAACAAGCTTACCTTGTAATAAAAAACACATTAAGCAAAAACTTGTATAATATTTTTGTATGTTCCGATTCAACCGGATTATGCAGGGGCGGAAACGGAATTAAAGTTAAAAACGACATTTTACTTTCCAATCTAAACGAAGCTAATTTTGCCGCTTTAATAATAATTGGCGGTGACGGAATTCAGCTTTATTATAATAATTTAATTTTGCACAAAAATATTCAAAAATTTAACGCAAAAAAGAAAGTTATTGCGGCACTTTGCGCCGCTCCTGTTATACTTGCCAAATCCGGTATTTTAACCAATAGAACCGCTACTTGTAATATAAATCAAAAAAAAGAACTTGAAAAAGAAGGGGTTATTTATAATAACATTCCGGTTTTTCAGGATAAAAACATTATTACCGCACAGCAGGTTATTAACAGCCAAGAGTTTATAAATAATATAATAAATACTTTAAATAAATCTGTTTAATATTGTTATTTAGGTATGTTTTAAATTATTAAGGAAACCTTATGGATTTAGATATAAACAAATACAACAACTCGCTCACCAAATTCAGCCGATACAAAACCAAAGAAATAAATATAGGTGATATTCCGCTTGGCGGAAATAACCCTATTCGTATACAATCCATGACAACCACAGATACAATGGATACTATTGGAACCGTAGAACAAACAATACGGATGGTAAACGCCGGGTGTGAATATGTACGCATTACAGCACCAAGCATTAACGAAGCTAATAATTTATTAAACATAAAAAACGAATTATTAAAACGCGGTTATAAAACACCGTTAATTGCTGATATTCATTTTACTCCAAACGCCGCTGAAGCAGCAGCACGTATAGTAGAAAAAGTAAGGATTAATCCCGGCAATTATACTGATAAAAAGAAATTTTTACAGCTTGAATATACCGACCTTGAATATGCCGCCGAAATAGATAGAATTAGAGAAAGATTAAACCCATTATTAAAAATTTGTAAGGAATACGGCACGGCAATACGTATTGGAACAAATCATGGTTCCCTTTCCGATAGAATTATGAGCCGTTACGGCGACACTCCTTACGGAATGGTAGAATCGGCATTAGAATTTGTGCGTATTTGTGAAGATCAAAATTTTTATAATATTGTTCTTTCTATGAAATCGAGCAATCCGCAGGTAATGGTGCAAGCCTACCGTTTGTTAATTAACCGGATGGAAAAAGAAGGGATGAATTATCCGTTACATCTTGGAGTTACCGAAGCCGGAGACGGAGAAGATGGACGGATAAAATCGGCCTTAGGAATAGGCGTTTTACTAGAAGACGGAATTGGTGATACAATACGGGTTTCTTTAACCGAACCCCCGGAAAACGAATCACCCGTTGCAATAAAACTTGCCAATAGATATATAAACAGAAAGAACCACAATAATATTCCTGAAATTGTCTCTTGTCCAATTAATCCTTTTGAATACAAAAAACGCGAAACATTTGATGTTTTATCGTTTGGTGGTTTAAATGTGCCTAAAGTAATTGCCAATTTTTCTTCTTTTAATTTAATAACAGAACAAAGTTTACAGGATATTGATTACACTTACAACAAAGATACCGACAAATGGAATGTTGGCGACCAAGCTGCCGATTTTATATATTTGGGCGAAAAAGATTTAGTATTTCAAACCCCAAATCCGTTAAAAGTTATTTATAATTATAACAAATGGGTAAAATTAGAAGATAAAACAAAAGGTTTCCCTTATTTTACTTTTAATCAATATATAAATTCTACCGAAAAGTCGCTTGTTGTAAATTTTGTTGAAGCGGATATAACCGATGTTGTTAATAACGGATTTAACAACCTGATAGACGATTCGGTTGTGTTAATTATAAAAACAAATAATTTACATGGATATGCCGAACAAAGAAGAATATTTTTTGAACTGCTTGAAAAAAAGACAAAAAATCCGGTTATAATAAAAAGGAATTACGAAAATATTTCGTTACAGGAATTAATGTTATATCCCGCAACCGATTTGGGCGGATTATTAATTGACGGATTTGGCGATGGTGTTTGGATTACAGCAGAAGATAATAATGTAACTGTTTCATTAAAGTCGGTAAATAAAATTTTATTCGGCATTTTACAGGCTGCACGAGTTAGAATTTCCAAAACGGAATATATTGCCTGTCCTTCATGCGGACGAACATTATTCGATTTAGTAGAAGTTACAAATGCCATACGCGAAAGAACAGGTCATTTAAAAGGCGTAAAAATTGCCATTATGGGGTGTATTGTAAACGGTCCGGGCGAGATGGCGGATGCCGATTACGGATATGTTGGCAGCGGAATAGGCAAAATTACACTTTACAGAGGCAAAGAAGTTGTAAAAAAAAGCATCAATTCGGAAAAAGCGGTTGATACTTTGATAGATTTAATAAAAGAAGATGATTTATGGATAGAAAAATCCAATTAATTTTATAAATATAGTTGAGAATTTCCAAAAATTGTTTTACTTTTGTATCAACAAATATGAAAACTATAATCTTACATAGAAAATTGATTTTTTTACCACTAAGTGTGGCGACTAAATAAATTAAATGCATCTTTTCCAAAAGGGTGCATTTTTTTTTGATATGATAATAAACGATCTTACTAAATATTACGAAAGCTGGTCTCCTCCGGGAGCTGCTTGGGAAAAAGACAATGTCGGTCTTCAGGTTGGTAACTTGAACGACTGCTTAAAAAACATTTTTTTGTGTTTAGAAGTTACTAAAAGCTCTTTAGAAGCCGCAATAAATAAAAACTGCAATCTTATAATAACACATCACCCGTTAATTTTTAGCCCTCTAAAAAAGTTAGACACTACATCAGGTTTAGGTGAAATAGTTTCCTTATTAATAAAAAACAATATTACAGTATATTCTTCACATACAAATTTGGATTTTGTTAAAGGAGGCGTAAGTTTTGAACTTGCCAAACAACTAAAATTAGATAAATTAAAGTTTCTGTCAAATTTTGAAAAAAATCAATATAAATTGGCGGTGTTTATTCCATCCGACAATGTTGAAATGGTTGCGGAGGCAATTTTTACTGCGGGGGGCGGGATAATAGGAGAGTACAAAAGTTGTAGTTTTAGATCTAAAGGAGAAGGTACTTTCCAAGGTAGTTCAGATTCAAATCCCACCATAGGCACAAAAGAAAAATTCCAAACTGTAAATGAAATTAAATTAGAAGCGATAGTTGATCAGTGGAAATTAAACGCTGTTTTATCGGCTATGCTTAAAGTTCATCCTTATGAAGAACCCGCTTACGATGTATATCCGCTGCATAATAAAAATGTAAATTTTGGTGCCGGAGTAATTGGTTCCTTGCAGAACGAAATGACTGTTGATGAATTTTTGTATCATGTTACCGATTCTTTAGATATAAAAACAATAAAATATTGCCAAGGCAAATCAAAAGCTATTAAAACCGTTGCGGTTTGCGGCGGTAGTGGTGCCGATTTGATTAGTACTGCCATTAAAGCCGGTGCGGATTCGTTTATTACCGCCGATATTAAATATCACGCGTTTCATGATGCGGTTGATAATATATTATTGGTTGATGCGGGACATTACGAAACTGAAATATTTGGATTAAGAGCAATTAAAAGAAAATTAGAAGAGTATATAAATATTAAGAATGGAAATGTTGAAATTCATTTTTATGAAGATTCAACAAACCCTGCCAAGTTTTATAATAAAACAGGAGATAAATAAATGATTAACAGACTTTCAACCATGTACGAGTTACAACTAATTGATGAGCAATTAGACGAATTGGAAGAATTACGGGGCGATCTTCCAACCGCGGTTAATGAGTTAAATGGTACAATTAGCAGTATTAAAATTATGGTGGAAACTAAAGAAAACGAAAAATTAGCTTCAACCGAACGAGTAAATGTTAATGAAGAAGAAATAGAAAGATTAACTGAAAACTTAAAAAAGTACAAGGCTCAATTATATCAAGTACGTAACAATAAAGAATATGATGCTTTAACTAAAGAAATTGACAGCACTGAAGATCAGGTTAAAAAACTGGTTATTGAAAACGCTCAATTGGAAGAATTGATTAAAAAATTAAGCATCGAAATTGACAGCGTACAACCTCAGTTAAATGCACTAAAAGAAGATTTAAAAGTAAAAGAAGCCGACTTAAAACATATTATTAAAGCAAATGAACGTGAAGAATCAAAATTGCGCGAAAAACGCGATAAAATTGCCGAACAAGTAAAAAAACCGGATTATAATACTTATACACGTATCCGTAAAGCACGCGGCGGCAGAGCTATTTCTTCTATCGTTAGATCTGCTTGTTCAGGTTGTCATAACGTTATTCCGCCTCAGCGTCAATTGGAAATTAAAAGCAATAAACGATTTTATACTTGTGAAGCTTGCGGTAGAATTATTATTTCTGCTGAAATTGCCGAAGCAGTTGAAAAGAAAACAGTTTAACATATTACTGTTTGTTTAAGCTTTTTATTTAGTGCCTTTAGTGTTTTTGTGGTAAAACTTATATGCCGCAAAGGCACAAAGACACCAAATAAATTTTATACTCCCCTCAAATTTTGTTTTCCTTATTAAACAATTAACAATTTAATAATATTACTCACGCATCCAAAATATTCCAATTATTTGTAATTTTGTAGTTTGACTAATTAGACACTATTAAAAATGCGTATAAAACTATTATTTCTCTTTTTACTTTTAATTGTTGGCTGCAGCACAAACCGGCAAAAAAAAGAAATTATTATTATAAGGGGAAGTGATACAATGATTAATTTAACTCGGCTTTGGGCTGAAGAATATATGAAAATTAATCATAAAGTTTCAATTCAGGTAACCGGTGGCGGCAGCGGCACAGGAATAGCTTCATTACTAAATGGTACCGGTGATATTGCTAATATAAGCAGGGAGTTAAAAAACAGCGAAATTGTTAATGCCCAAAGATTAAAAATAAATCCCGTTAAACATATTGTTGCTTTGGATGCTATTGCTATTATTGTTAATCCTTCCAACAAAATTAACAGCTTGAGTATTAAACAACTAAGAAATATTTTTTCCGGTTCTGTTAAAAACTGGAAAGAGCTTGGCGGTCCCGATGCCGAAATAGTTTTATTTGGACGCGAAAACAGCAGCGGGACTTATGAATTTGTTAAAGAAGTTATTCTTAACGATAAAGCAAATAATAAATATTACGATTTTTCACCTTCAACACAAGTTTTACAAGGAACTTCCGAATTAGCCGCTTCTATTGCAAAAGAAAAATACAGCATTGGGTATGGCAGTATTGGCCATTTTGTAAAAAGAGATGATATTAAAATTATTTCAATATCAAATAACAACACTTCAACTAACGCAAAATCAGATAATTCCGATGGAATAAATTATAATGCTATTTGGAGTGGTTTATATCCGCTTTCAAGATATTTATATTGTTATGTTAACGGAAAATCAAAATCTGAAGTAGACGAATATCTTCGATTTATTATATCCCCCAAAGGTCAAAAATTAGTTAAACAAATGGAATATATTCCTCTTCCGACAATAAATTAATAAAATGAATACAGTTAATAAATCATTATATAATAAAAAAGTGTCTCTTAAATCAATTGTTTTTGAAAAAACAATAAAATACTTTTTTATGCTAAACGGTTTTGTTACGCTTTTTTTAATTTTATTAATCTTTTTCTTTTTGTTAAATGAAGCACTCCGGGGATTAAACACAATACCACTAAGCGAATTTTTATTTCACAAGCAGCATTCGGACAATCATCAAATAGTTTATCAATGGTACCCCACAAGTCAGGAACCAAGATATTCCTTAATTCCGCTTATTGTTGGCACCTTATTAACAGCAATTCCGGCTACTATTATTTCGGCTATTATAGGAATTTCAATAGGTGTTTATCTGTCGGAAATTGCAAATGTTAAATTACGAGAAATATTAAAACCATTTATTGAATTGTTTTCAAGTATTCCAACTGTTGTTTTGGGATTTGTTTTACTAGCAATAGGTGCTTCATTTTTTGGAGACCTTTTTCATCCCGCAAATAGATTAAATGCTTTTTTAGCCTCAATTGGGTTATCACTTATTGTAATTCCTATTATAGCCACTTTAACCGAAGACGCATTACGATCTATTCCAAACGAAATCAGATTAGCATCATATTCGCTTGGTGCTACAAAATGGCAGACAATAACAAAAATAATTTTGCCCGCTGCTGTTAACGGTGCCTCCGCAAGTATAATTTTAGGTTTTGGGCGCGCCATTGGGGAAACCATGATTGTACTTATGACTACTGGAAATGCCGGAGAAATAACATTTAATATTTTCCGCAGTGTTCGAACCATGACCGCAACAATGGCGGCCGAAACAGGAGAAGTATCGCAATATTCAACCCATTATTACGCATTGTTTTTTATTGGATTCAGTCTTTTTGTAATTACATTTATACTTAATTTAATTGCCGAATTAATTATTAACCGAATGAAATTAAGATTTTCGAAATATGGAAAATAAACATCCCGAAATATTTAGATCTATTACCAATAAATCGGCTAATAACTGGCAGAGTTTATTGGGTCTTTATATATTACGCGGATTAACCTGGTTTGTTATTTTAATATTTTTATTAATATTGGGGATTATTTTTGTAAACGGCGCAGATGTTATAAGCTGGAGGTTTTTATTAAACTCTCCATCCGGCAATTCGGCAAAAGGAGGAATTGGTTTTGCAGTTTTTGGTACTTTTGCTTTATGTTTATTTATGATTATTTTATCCGTTCCTATTGGAGTGCTTTCGGCAATATATATAAGCGAATATGCACAAAACAATTTGCTTAAAAAAGTTATCCGCATTTCTATTAACAATTTGGCAGGTGTTCCCTCAATTGTTTTTGGTTTATTTGGATTAGGTTTTTTTGTATTAATAATTGGTAAAAATTTAGATAAGGTTTTATCAACCGGGTTATTATTTGGCAAACCTTCGTTATTGTGGGCGGCAGCTACATTAGCAATTCTTGTTTTACCAACTATTATTGTCTCAACTTTAGAATCTTTAGAACGTGTACCCAAAGAACAAAGAGATTCCGCATTTGGCCTGGGTGCAACAAAATGGCAGGTAATACAAAAAATTATTTTACCGCAAGCACGTCCGGGTATTTTAACCGGAATAATTTTGGCGGTCAGCCGCGGGGCGGGAGAAGTTGCGCCTGTATTATTTTTGGGCTGCGCTTTCTTTTTACCCGATTTACCTTTGACATATTTAAATTTAGGATTGTTCTCCGTTCCGTTAATTAATCCTGCCGAACAATTTATGTTTTTAGCTTATAATATATTTGTATCATCAACTCAATCTCCAATTTCAAATTTATCAAACCCTTATCAATACGGAACCGTTTTAGTGTTAATTACAATGGTATTAATTTTTAATATAACAGCTGTTATTTTTAGATATCGTTTTAGAAAAATATTAGATGAAGTAACAAACCAATAATATGAAAGAAACAAAAATTAAAATTAAAAATTTATCGGTCTTTTTTAATTACATTCAGGCTTTAAATAATGTAACGCTCGATTTATACAGTAACAGAATAACCACAATTATAGGCCCTTCGGGCTGCGGTAAAACAAGTTTATTGCGTACATTAAACCGGATGAATGAATTGATAAACGGTTTTAAAATAAATGGACATGTGTTTATTGATAATACCGATATTTACGATAAAAACATAGATGTAGTTAATTTGCGAAAATTAGTAGGAATGGTTTTTCAGAAATCTAATCTATTTCCTAAATCAATTTACGAAAACCTAATTTTTGCTCCTTCCATAAATGGTGTTAAAGATAAAAAGCAGCTTGATGAGATAATTGAACAAGTTTGTACACAAGCTGCAATTTGGAAAGAAATTAAAGACAGGTTAAACGAAAACGCATATAATCTTTCTGCCGGGCAGCAGCAGCGTTTATGCATTGCACGCGTGCTAACTGCCAATCCTGATATTTTACTTATGGATGAACCGGCAAGCGCACTTGACCCGATAAGTACAAATAAAATAGAAGAACTTATTTACGAGTTGAAAGAAAAATATACAATTATAGTTGTAACCCATAACATGCAGCAGGCGGCACGTTTAAGCGATTATATTGCCTTTTTGTATATGGGACAGTTAATTGAATACGACAAATCATCCAAAATTTTTACAAATCCTGCCAATAAACAAACCGAAGATTATATTACAGGACGTTTTGGATAACATTACAGGGGAATAATGGAAAGACCGATAGATATACAACTGGAAAAATTACGCAGCAAATTAATAAAAATGTGCAGCCTTGTAGATGAGCAGGTTGATTTTGCCATACGCTCTATTGACGAAAACAAACAAGAACTAGCTGTTTCTGTTATTGAGCGCGAACTTAATGTAGACAAATTTGATAACAAAATTGAAAAGACATGTCAAAAAATATTTGCCTTAAATCATCCGGTTGCAATGGATTTACGCTTAATTATGAGTGCCTTAAAAATAAATGCTAATTTGGAACGAATAAGCGACTTATCGGTTAATATTGCACGTATTTATACCAATATGGGTAATAAACCGGTTTTTTTTGATAAATTGCATTTTACCGAAATTTGTAAACTTACTAAACAAATGCTTAAGTACGCAATTGATTCGTATATTTATTCCGATGCGGAAAACGCAAAACGAATAATTGGTATTGATGATAAATTAGATGAACTGGTAAATTTGGATTCCAAACGGTTAGTAGAAATTATGAAAGAATCCCCTTTAAATGTTGAAGCGGGATTGTTTACTTTTTCACTTCTGCAAGAGCTGGAAAGAATTGGCGACCACACTACCAATATTGGCGAGGAAGTTTATTTTATTGTTAAAGCCGAATCAATTAGACACCGCAACGGAAAAGATACGGATTTACAGATATAAGTTTATAACATTGCCCGCACAATTTATTGCAATGTTTATGCATTTATCTTCTTTTAGATAATAACATTATTTGGGAGAAACGAATAATCTTTCATTTTGCTGTACTTTTAATTGTAGAGCGAAATTTATTTCGCTTAATTGGTGTTATCAGAATAAAAATTACGACAAAACATAAAAACCCCGCGAGATGAATCTCGCTCTACAAACAAATGTAATTGAAGTGTTATTGTACATATCTCCTTTAAGCGAATATCAGTTTTTTTATGTGCGACTAAGATGATATGCACTTTTATTTGCTGTACTTTTAATTGTAGAGCGAAATTTATTTCGCTTAATTGGTGTTATCAGAATAAAAATTACGACAAAACATAAAAACCCCGCGAGATGAATCTCGCTCTACAAACAAATGTAATTGAAGTGTTTTTTGTATATCTCCTTCAAGCGAATATCAGTTTTTTTATGTACGACTAAGATGATATGCACTTTTATTTTCCTGTACCTTTAATTGTAGAGCGAAATTCAGAGACTGTGTGAAAAGTGGGGAATGGCACGTTTTCTGTTAATTTTCATTATCGTTCACTATTATTATGCTTGGGTTAAAACCCAATATTTTCTTTTTCCAGATCCCCAGCTTAAAAGCTGGGGTTATTTAAAAACCTTCTAACTTATTGTAACAACTTTAGTTATAGCTTTACTATTCCCACACAAGCACTTCGGAGAAGTGCCATGTTTGTAATAACGCGCACCCCACCAACCACCAGCACGGCAGAGCCGTGCCACCTTTGGATATATTATCCCCGATTTTCACACAACCTGTTCATTTCGCTTAATGGTGTTATTAGTAGATTACCCCAAACATAAAACCCCGCAAGCTGAAGCTTGAATTAAAACTTATGTTCCTCTATTAAAATAAACAAAACCGCCGGATTTTTGTTTTTACCGGCGGTTTTATCAATCATTCATAATTCATAAGCCGGACAAGCCGGAACCAAAAAAAAAGCATATATTTGTAAATTCAAATTAACAAACAAATGTGAGCAGAACAATGGCAGAGACAAGCTCGGATTTCCATTTGAATAACCAAAGCAAAATTGCCGGCACGGTCAATTGTTTGGACAGGGTTATTATTCAAGGTTCCTTAAGCGCATGGGGCTGCCCTTACAGTATAAATTCATTCCTAATAACCCAGGGTATTAAGATAACAGAATATAGGGCATATGCATTTGGCAAAAATAATGCAGTGCGTGCCCGTATTGAAAAAGTTGCCTTAGAAAACAATTGCCATATCGTACATATTAACAGCCCGAAACGATTTGATAAAGAATATCATATCCAACAAATTTTACTGAAACGCGGAAATAAAGAAGGAATAGTTCAAATCTATTCTTCAATGGAAATTTGCGATTGTTATAAAGAAAATTATGATAAAGCGAATAATAAATGTTCCCTTGTTTATGTTACAAGTAAATGTCTGCATTATTACATATACTTTATCGACCGCCAATTTGGACTTTGCTTTATTAGAATCCCAACATACATTCCTTTTCGTATTCAATTCTATATGAATGGACATAATTATCTTGCCAACAAATTAGAAGCAAATAATATTAGTTTTAAGATGGAAGATAATGCATTCTCTTTTATTAGTGATTATGAACTTGCAAATATATTAAGCAATGGTATTCGTGCAGAAGATATTCACGCTTCTCTTGATGCAATAATAAAAAGATATATTCCCTTTTTAGAAGAAACTAAACAGGTCTATCGTTGGACTATTTCTCAAGCCGAATATTCAACAGATATTATTTTTAACAATGATAACGAATTACAACTACTTTACGACCAATTAGTAATTAATTGCATTCACGCTGTGAAACCTGGCAATGTAGCTACTTTCTTTTCAAGGAAATTAGCTCCAAAGTACAAACAAGATGTTGGAGGTAATTTTAATCTACAAATCCAAGGAACTCGGATTAAACACCACATGGGTGTAAATAGTATAAAGATGTATAACAAAGGTAAAAATATTTTGCGTATTGAAACCACAATTAACAAAATTACTGAATTTAAAATCTACCGTATGGTATCGCAAAGAGATGGTAAACAAGTCAGGAAATTAGCTGATATGAAGAAATCAATTTATAGTCTTTTTGATCTCTGCAAGTGTTGTCAAGCTGCTAATTTTCGCTATTTAGATTACATAGCCACTTTTGATGATTATTCGGAAGGGAAAAAGAACATTGATAAACTGTCCCAAAAAGTTAACGATAATGGTCGTTCTTCAAGAGGATTTAACCTTTTTGATCCTACTGAAGCACAAATATTATTGGCTACTGATGCAGGCGAATTTAATATTAATGGGTTTAGGAATAAAGATATTAGAAATAAACTCAATAATACATTTTCACCACATCAAACTTCACAGATCATTAAGCGGCTTTTACTTCACAAGATTATTAAAAAGGTTAAAAATACTTACAAATATTATCTGACAAAATTTGGTAAACAAGTACTGGCTGGTGCTCATATTGTCAAAGAACTTTTAATTATTCCAGCTTTAGCTGTTTAATCATTACCCTTTTTTTTAATATTGTGACCATTTTGCGTTCAACTTAATTGCTAACTGAATAATTCATAATTCACAATTATTTTACCAGCATCAGTTTGCGCGTTTGGCTAAACTTACCTGCCTGCAAACGGTAAAAATAAACGCCGCTCGAAAGATTTCCTGCCGACCATTCTTTTTGGTACGTTCCGGGCTGTATTTCCTCATTAACCAATGTTGTTACTTCTTTTCCCAAAACATCATATATTTTTAGTGTTACAAATTCTTTTGACGGAATACTAAACGATATTGTTGTACTTGGATTAAACGGATTTGGGTAGTTTTGGTTAAGTTTAAAGGCAATTGGCTGTTGAATTGTATTTTCTTCCACCTCAACAATAATTTCCTCAAGCGGCATTTTAAATATCTCCGACTCTGCACCGACAAAAAGAAACTCTTCAGAAAAAGCAAGAGCATTAGCAGTCATATAACGACTTGGATAAATATTATGCCAGCCTGTTCCATTCACGGTGCATAAAACACCCTCATAACTGCCAACAAATAAAATTGAATTCCATTCAGCAAATGTAAACGGTAGAATCCAATTTCCCGCAGGCCCAACACGCTCCCAATTATATCCGGAGTTTGTAGAACGATATATCCCTTCTGATCCCGCAAAAAGACTTCCCTTATAATAAAATAATGAACGTATTTCTTTATTTCCTATACCTATATTTACTTCAGTCCAAGTTGTTCCGTTATCTGAAGAGCGATATATCCCGGCACCGTGAGTGCCAACATATATATTATTCCCGTCATTAGTTAGTGCTCTAATATCAGTATTTGCCAACCCATTACTTGCTGAATTCCAGTTTTGTCCACCATCAGCAGATAAATACACCCCATTCTGGGTTCCTGCATACATGTAACTATTAATTGACATTAAACAATTAACTTTATTATTGGTTAGTTCATTGTTTAAGCTTGTCCAGGATATTCCATTATTAGTTGAAAGAAAAATCCCTTGGTTTGTACCGGCATAAAAACATGAATCGTTTCTTAAAAAGGCATTGATTGATGTATCAGGTAATCCGGCATTGATATCCATCCAGCTAATTCCGCTATCGGAAGTAAATATTGCTCCTTTTTCTGTTCCGGCAATTATATTTGAATCTACAACTGCAAGAGTATTAACCACTTTACCCACCAACCCTTCATTTATTGTATTCCAAGTTATACCTAAGTCTGTTGTGATAAGCATTCCGCTGTTGGTTGTTCCGGCATATAACGTAGTTCCAGATACTTTCATACAATTAATATTTAAATTAGAATTTATTTCAACCCAATTGTTACCATATTCAGTTAAAAGAAATACAGTCCCATAATTAGTTGAAACAAAAAGCTTATCACCAATCAACGCTATTGAAGAAGGGTAACTTGATGACACCGTTGAAAATATTAAAGTCCAGCTATCTCCCAAATTTGTTGACCTAAATACTCCGCCATAAGTATCAACAAAAAGATTGCTGTCATCGGCAGTAAAAGAAATTATATTATAATTCGTTAATCCTTCATTTTCCTGCGTCCAACTTGAACCTGCATTTGTTGAGCGAAATACTCCTAATTCAGTACTTCCGGCGTAAATATTATTGCCAACAACAGCTATTGTTTCTATAGATACAGTATCAAGGCTACTATTTGATAGGGCCCAACTTTCACCGTTGTTTGTAGAAAGATATAGTCCGGAAAAACGGGACCCGGCAAAAATTATATTATCAAAAAAAGCCAATGAAGTTATGTCTTTGGTTTCTATTCCATCGGTTAAATGAGTCCACGTATATCCTTTATTTGATGAGCGATAGAGTTCCCTACCCGCGCTTACAAAAACGAAATTATCTTTGTTTAAAATTGCACTAACATATATTGTAGGATCCGGAATACCATTATTTACAGCTGTCCATTTTTCTCCATTATCTGTTGATCTGAAAATTCCGCCAAAATAAGTACCAACAAAAATTTCCGTATTATTAATTGATATATTGTTTATATAATTTCCATCAAACCCATATATTTGTTCCCATTGCGAATATATTGAATTTGAACTGGCAAATAAACATAGAAGAATAAAGATAATAAATATTTTTTTCATACTCCGCTCCTTTTTTATTACAACAAATGTTCCTCATCACCTCTTTTACCCGTTTCAAATATATGTAATAATTATCCTAAAACAAACACCCTTTGCGCTGTATCACATTGGGTATTGATTTGTATCACATAAAATAAAATTTTGGATTAAAAAGCGAGATGAATCTCGCGCTGCAATTTAATACAATTTTAATGTTAACGTGTATAACTTCTTTAAGGTAAGCATTATTTTTTATTGTAAGACCTAGGAGATATACTCTTTATTTTGCTGTACTTTTAATTGTTGAGCGAAATTCATTTCGCTTAATGGATTTAATTATTATAAATGACCGATTATGATTACCGAAAAACATAAAAACCCGCGAGATGAATCTCGCTCTACAAATTAATGTAATTGCAATGTTAACGTGTATAACTTCTTTAAGGTAAGCATTATTTTTTATTGTAAGACCTAGGAGATATACTCTTTATTTTGCTGTACTTTTAATTGTTGAGCGAAATTCATTTCGCTTAATGGGTTTAATTATTGTAAATGACCGATTATGATTACCGAAAAACATAAAAACCCGCGAGATGAATCTTGCTCTATAATTTAATACAATTGCAATGTTAACGTGTATAACTTCTTTAAGGTAAGCATTATTTTTTATTGTAAGACCTAGGAGATATACTCTTTATTTTGCTGTACTTTTAATTGTTGAGCGAAATTCATTTCGCTTAATGGGTTTAATTATTATAAATGACCGATTATGATTACCGAAAAACATAAAATCCCACGAGATGAATCTCGCTCTACAAATTAATGTAATTGCAATGTTAACGTGTATAACTTCTTTAAGGTAAGCATTATTTTTTATTGTAAGACCTAGGAGATATACTCTTTATTTTGCTGTACTTTTAATTGTTGAGCGAAATTCATTTCGCTTAATGGGTTTAATTATTATAAATGCCCGATTATGATTATCAAAAAACATAAAAACCCGTGAGATGAATCTCGCTCTACAAATTAATATAATTGCTATGTTAATGGTATATCTTCTTTAAGTTTAATCTGTGTTAATCTGTTTTTTTTGTGAATAATTTATTACGATCTTGCAAACTCAATTAAGGGGAAATAATTAAGTTTATCGGCTTTACGGAGCACTTTTAAATATTTTGAACGGTAATGGCTTTGTTTAACCAAATTGCGGCTGCCCCATGTAAAATATGGTTTACCAAAACCTTTGTTAATTAAAACATCGGCAATTAAACGCGAGTGCCTTCCGTTTCCGTTTGCAAAAGGATGAATTAATACCATTCTATGACTAAGGCGTATTGCTATTTCATCTTCGTCAAAAATTCGGTTATTTATCCAAAATTCACAATCTTCCAAAAGCTTTTTTAACTCAATTCCAATTGTAAATTTATCAACACCAATGTTTTTGTTGCTTTTTCTAAATTCGCCGGCCCACTCCCAAATGTCGCCAAACATTTTTTTATGCAATTCCTTAATAAAATCTTCCGTAATGATTTTATTAATATCAAGATTTCTGCCTAAAAGCCATTCGTTAGCTTTTTCAACCCCAAGCTGCTCAAATTCATCAAGTTCAACTCGGGTAGTAATGGTTTTAATTAAAAGCCCCTCTTTTTCTTCTTCATCAAGGGGTGTCTGACCGTCTTTGTAATCTAAATCTAATCCCATAAAAATTTCGGTACTTCGTTTTTAATTTTTTCTGTACGATCTTTAATAGCTTTTTTAATTCTTTCTTCGCTTGTACCTTGACCTTCAAGGTTCATTGTGTGGGCGGTCCTTAAAACAATATCTTTGGCAACTTCAAAAGCCCGTTTTTCAATTATTTTTTCAAGTGTTCCTTCGTTTGGTATAAAACCGTATACAAACCGGCAATCAAGAGCTTCGGCTACTTCCATTAACTTTTTAATGGTTATACCCTTATCTACTTCACGCTGTTCGATTTCCCTTACCGTAACGGGAGTTTTTTTTAATCGCTTTGCCAGTTGCACCAAGGACATGTTTAATCCGGTTCTAAATGCGTTTATCCAACCGCCTGAGGGGATTTCAAGATCTTTTAATATTGCAATTTTTTTTAGTTTTCTATCTAACTGCTCTATTATTAATCTTTTATTCAAATCAATCATTGGGTATAACCTAATTTTAACAATATATTAATAAGGATATAGCCTTATTTTAATAAAATATTTATTAGGTTATAACCTTTGTATTAAGTTATTAATATAATTTGTAAAAAGCAATAGTTAATTTTTTGAACTGTTATTTTTTTAATTGTCGGAACTATGATTCGTGTGATTATTTTGATTAACATGATGACTTTAAAGGATTGCATTAAACTTTTGTAAGCATTAATAATTGTTTAACAGCTTTTTCTTAAGATCATAGTAATCACATTAATCATACAAATCCCGGTTCAGACAGTTTTAATTGTTGGAACTATGATTCGTTTGATTATTTTGATTAACATGATGACTTTATAGGATTGTTCTAAACTTTTGTAAGACTCATGTATTTGTTTAACTGTTTTTCTTAAAATCACAATAATCATATAAATCACATAAATCCTGGTTCAGACAGTTTTAATTGTTGGAACTATGATTCGTTTGATTATTTTGATTAACATGATGACTTTATAGGATTGTTCTAAACTTTTGTAAGATATACGTATTTGTTTAAATGTTTTTCTAAAATCACAACGATAATATTAATCACATAAATCTCGGTTCAGACAGTTGACTTATATTTTTTGTTTGCAATTCGCTTAAAAGTTAAACTTCTTTCACCAAAATTTATTAATAACCCAACTTCAAGATTATAAGATTCTAAATAGTTAATGGCCTGAGCAAGATGAATGTCTTCTAATTTAACAACAGCTTTTAATTCAACACTTACTTTCTCTTCAACTAAAAAATCAACTCTTCTTGTTCCGATCTGTACTTCTCTATAAAATATGGGCATCTCATATTCTCGCCCAAATTCTAATCCGGCGACCTGCATTTCTATTTCCAAAGCCCTTTGATAAATCACCTCCTGAAAGCCACTTCCCAAAGCTTTATGAACATTAATAGCACAGCCGATTATTTTAGAGGTTAGTTCTGAATATTTGTATTGTTCGTTTACCATCATCAAAACCCTGATTTTTTGTTTTAATTAATATGATTAAGTTTAGTTTAATTATTTCCCCAGAATTTAGTACTAATAATAATATTAATTTTTTTTATTATTTTCAATAGATTTACAAAATATTCGACTTATAAAAAAACTCTCAAATCTTTGGTTTTCTTAAAATCATAATAATCAAACAAATCACATAAATCCCGGTTCAGACAGTTTTAATTGTTGGAACTATGATTCGTGTGATTATTTTGATTAATATGATGACTTTAAAAGATTGCTTTATACTTTTGTAAGACACACGTATTTGTTTAACAGCTTTTACTAAAAATCATATGAATCATAGTTCAGACAATGGTTAAACCGTGTAAATCTGCCTAATCTGTGTAAATCTGTGTTCTATGTTTTATTTTTGAATGCTACAAATTTAATATTACCTTCCTCAAAATCATTTTAATCATACGAATCATAGTTCAGACAATCTTTAACAATGGTAATCACATAACTCTTGTAAATCACAGTTTTGTCAATCTTTTAATTCATCATTCATAATTAATAATTAATAATTAATAATTAATAATTATTTTAAAAGAACCATTTTTTTCGTTTCACTATAGCTGCCTGCAACAATTCGTCCGTAATAGACACCACTTGAAAGATTATCGGCATTAAATCTACACTCATGCACTCCTAGATTTTTAATTCCTTCATCAATAACAGCTACCGTTTGTCCTAAAGCATTAACGATAATTATTTTCACATCGGATTGAGCTGCAAGCTGATACTTAATGGTGGTGGTTGAGTTAAACGGATTAGGATAGTTTTGGCACAATGAATATCTTGATAAGTTTTCTTTTGATTCGTTTACATCGGTAAAAATAGGAATTCTTTCCCATGTGTTTAAATTATACGATGCAACCAATAACGAATTATCCACTTCATCATAAGTGGGATATACAATGCTGTTTGCGCTACGAAAAATTACCGGAGCCTGGCTAAAATCCGCATCATATTTAAAAACTGATGTAAGGTAATACCCGCCAACATAGTGGTTTCCATTTCCGTCTCGTATAATTCCGTCAGGTTTTTTAAAATTGGTTGTGGCTAATATAGATACTGTCGAATCAATTAAACTTACAGCATAAATTTTTGCTTTCGGAACGGGAGCGTCACCAATAATTACTATTCTGTTTTTTTCTCTTTCCAATAAAATCCCGTTAGGCTGTATTAATGTGGTATCATTTATAAACACCCAATAGGCTCCGTCACTAATACGATATTTATAAATTATATGAAGCGGCGGACTGGAAATGAAAAGATGTCCGGCGGAATCGGAAGTTATACTTGATAAATGGTCATTTCCATCACCCGGAATTCTAAATTCAACAACTTTTGCTTTAGTAGTCAAATTATAACCCCTAATCATTCTATTACCTCCAACACCGTAAACCGTATCCCCAACAACTTCTATCCCGTCCTCAAAATATTCTATTGTTGGCAAAAAATAATCCTGATGGCCTGTGCTGTCAATTACAACAAGCCTGCTGTTATTACCGTTTGAAACTAAAAGCCTATTATGGATTTTATCTTTTACAATTTTTTGTGGACCATTAAGTAATTGAGCATTACAAAAAATGGGCACAAATAAAATACTAACTAGTATTTTCCAAAAGTTAATCGATTTAATTTTTTGTAGATATTTTTTCATTAATTGAGTCCAATACGTTGAATAATAGTTTAATTATTTCTGCCGATTAATCATCATCAGCTTTTAATGCTGATGATGATTAAACAACTCGTTTTAATCCATTTCTTTAATAAAATTCAATAAAAATTCTACGGTTGGTCTATCTTCCGTCATCTGGCTTATATATTTAAATCGCAAGATTCCTTTTTTGTCAATTATCAAAACTGTAGCCATGTTTTGTTCGGAAGTAACGCCATCCCAAAAATTTGTGAATATTTTCAACTGTCTTGAAAGTGTTCTTTTCTCATCAAACAAAACAGGAATTGTTGTATGCTGATCATCTTTTTTTGAATCAAATTTAATTGGGAAATGATTTCTTGCCCACATCATATAATCGGATTGAACTGAACCAAGTGCCGGAGCAGGTTGTTGATTTTTAATTGCTTCAACATTTTGAAGAGCATCGGGGAATTTTTCCATCCAATCTTTTATATCATCACTTCCGTATGGTAAAACAAATGCTATTTTTAAATCATTTTTCTTTTGAATTTTTTCGGTTTTTTCCAATTGTTCCAGTTCAAGGTATTGATACGGACAATAAGAACACCATGTGTTTCCGGCTTTACCACGCGGGAACATTAACAAAACATTTTGACCGCGAAATTTTGATAATGAAAAATCTCCCCCACCATAAACCGGCAAAGTAAAATCGGGCATTGGGTTCCCTATAGTTACTGTCATTACTTGAGCTAAAGTTAAATTGTTGTTTTGTTTTGCAATACTATTTAATATTTTCCATTCACCGCTTCCTTTATACATCTGTATATATTCATATACGGTTGCCATATCGCATCTTACAACTGCAACTCCATCAGTAATATCTAAAACGGAAATACTATTATTTCGATAAATTTCGTCCTGTTTTCCAACTTTTGCAAATGCATTTTCAATCATCGAATCAAATCTTTGTCTTCTAAGACTTGTTTTATTTGTAGCAGCAATTGGATTAAGTAAAATTTTGCTAAATTCCGGATCAATTGTCATTTCCAAACATTTTGCATCGGAGCCACTGATTCCTGCTAAATAATCAAGGGCCGCCTGCTCAATTGCCGCTTTTTCATCTTTAACATTAAAATTTTTAAGTCGCGGCGGCACGCTTGTACCTGAAGTATAAATAACATTTATTATTTTCCATTGGCCGTCAATTTTAATAAGTTGGGCCTCATCAATAAAATTAGCCGAGGATATTTTTACATTTGCTACATTATCATCAGCACTTAAAATATCAATTTTAATATGTCTTGCAGTATCATCCACAACACCTAATTTTGCACGAGTAAATTCAATTAAACTTGAATAAGTTGAATAAGTTAAAATTGTTCTGCCCGTTTGCGGCAAATCACGCGGAGTTGCTTTGTTAATATCAGGGTGTATTGCACTTTCCATTCTGGTAACATCCCCCGAATAAAATCCTTCAATATAATTAAGGGCTGTTTTTTCAATTTCGCTGCTTTCGTTTTGGTTAACTGCATTGGTTTGTGCAATCATTTTTGCATTAAAAACAAACGTTAAGATTATTAAAGACGAAATTAAGTAAAATATTTTTTTCATTTTCCACTCGTTAAAATTGTTTAATTTTATTAATTAGCCTTTTTCAAACCACTTTAATAATATTATTACACTTATACTTTTATTATTTTATGTACATCATTTTCATTTGTTTTGAATAATCGGCGGCTTTTAATTCGTATATATATACTCCGCTTGATAATCCGTTTTTAATTGATGAAGCGTCAAAACTTATTGAATAAGAACCTGCATTTTTATATTCATTTATTACCGTGGTTACTTCATTGCCCAAAACATCATAAATTTTTAATCTCGCAAAACCTGATTTAGGTAAATTAAAATTAATACAAGTAACAGGATTAAAGGGGTTGGGATAATTTTGATATAATAAAAATGAACGATTCTGTTTAATTGAACTTTCCTTAATTGACACAACCGGCTCAACTCCGGAAATTTTCCTAATTCTATTTGCATTATATTCAGAGATAAACAAATCGCCATTATTATTAATAACAATACTGTTTGGACCATTAAATTGTGCCGAAGTTACAGCTCCGTTGTTTCCACCTGCCGTACCTGTTCCCGCAAATACGGAAACCGCACCAGAAGGTGATATTTTATATATTTTATTATGTCCATAACTTGGCAAATAGATGTTACCGGAAGTACCCATTGCCATATACTGTATTTTTGAATTTGTTGGATTTGGAACTGTTGCGAATACCGAAACAACTCCGGCCGGAGTAACTTTGTTTATTTTTCCCGAATTATAATTTGATATATAAAGATTACCCTCTAAATCAAAAACCAAACCTAACGGTGCATTAAAACCTGACGCAAATGTACTTACAGTACCATTGGGCAATATTTTACTTACTGTCTGCGCTCCAAAATTTGAAACATAAAGATTTCCTAATGTATCAAAAACAAGCGAGCTTGGATTTACCAATCCGGAGGCAAAAACTGTTTTTTCCCCCGCAGGAGTAATTTTGTTAATTATCCCGGTCGCATAATTTGAAATATAAAGATTGTTGGCTTTATCAAAAACTAATCCATCCGGGGCATTTGAGGTAGAATCAAAAACTAAAACCGAAGTGCTGTCTGTTATTTTTAGAACGGTTTTTCCGGTTCCTCCACCCCAATTTGCAACATAAAGAGTCCCCGTTTTATCTAACGCAAAACCATCAGGCCCGTTTAATCCTGAACCGGTTAGATATGTACTTACCGTTTGAGCTAATGTATAACTACAATTTAATAATATAATAAATGCAAATAAAAATAGTATTTTTCTAATAATCATAAATAAATCTCCTATTTACACAAATTAGTTTATTTCAATTACTATTATTTTATTTATATATAATTTTCCTTTTATTAGCAATTTAAATATCTAATATCATTTCTTTATATTTCTAAATAAAATTGTTTTTATAAATTATTTTCACTTTATAATTTGATTTATTTTTTGCAACAACTAAAAAGATATAAATTTTATACACTAATTTATTTAATAATTTAGGCTTTTAATTAGACGTAAAACAGGTAAAATAGTTATAGGGATAAAAATTTACCTGTTTGTAATTTCGTTTCATTTATTTAAGCTTTTAGTTTTATATATTCATTTATACCAAACTGACAACAAGATAGTTATAAACAATTATTTAGAAATATTAAAACTTTATTTAATGAACCCAAACTTTACATTAAGAACAAAAATCGTAGATACTCTATTATAAGCTGCAAATAAATGTTAAGGACAATCAGGGTTAAAACCCAAGATTTTGTTTAGTTTACCTCCTCCAGCATAAACAAGTTGTGTGAAAATTGGGGATAATATATCCAATGGTGGCACGGCTCTGCCGTGCTGGTGGTTGGTGGGGGTGCGCGTTATTACAAACATGGCACTTCTCCGAAGTGCTTGTGTGGGAATAATAAAGCTATAACTAAAGTTGTTACAATAAGTTAGAAGGTTTTTAAATAACCCCAGCTTTTAAGCTGGGGATCTGGAAAAAGAAAATATTGGGTTTTAACCCAAGCATAATAATAGTGGATGATAATGAAAATTAACAGAAAACGTGCCATTCCCCAATTTTCACACAGGCTGTAAATGCAGAGGTTATTTAAAATCATACTACTTGTTGTAATAACATCTATCACTTAGTTATTATTCCCACAAGAGCACTTCAGAGAAGTGCAATGTTTGTAACCAAAAACAAAACAAAACCCCCCGAACTCCAGAGGAGTTCAACATATTATTGATTACTTTATAACTCCTTGTAAATCACAATTTCAATTTGTTATATCTTGTTCTAATTCTAAATATTCCCTCTATCCTGATATTATGTCCTAAATCATTTGCTTATTAAAAATATTTATAAAGCTAAATCGTTTTTAATTTGTCTTGCATATCTTCTGCTAATTGGAATTGGTTCGTCAATATTTTTCATAATTACCTGAAAAGAATAATTATTTCCCCTCTCTATTTTTTCAACATAATTATTATTAATAATTGTCGATCGGTGTACTTTAACAAACGAGTATTTTGGCAAGCACTCCTCCCATTCAATTAAACTTTTATTTGTCAATCCCTTTAATCCATTATTTGTAATAATTTCGGTAAAATGATCACTTGCTTGTATTTTGATTATCGATTGAATATGTACAAAATAATATCTGTAATTTATTTGAATATAAATTCTATCTTCATTGTTAAAAGTTACAACATTAACATTTTCTATATTTCCGCTTTCCTTTAATCTTTTAATTGTTAGATCAAGTCTATCAGGATTAACAGGTTTAAGCAGATAATCGCAAGCATTTACTTCAAAAGCCCTAATAGCGTATTCGTTAAAAGCAGTAACAAAAACAACTTTTGCACTGATATTAATTTTATCAAACAAATCAAAACCCGATTCCCCGGGAAATTGAATATCGAGAAATATTAAATCAGGATTTAATTGTTCTATCATTTCAATTGCAGAATTAATATTTTTAGCCTCGCCCACAATATCAATAAATGGATATACTTCGAGCAACTCTTTTAAGTCATTTCGCGCATACTTTTCATCATCAACAATAAGTGTTTTATATTTTTTAATTTCACACATAATTAATAGTTTATTTTAATTTTAACAGAAACATATTCTGGGTCTTTAATTATTACAAAAGTATAATTACCCGGATAATAAAGTGACAACCTTTTATTAATATTATCCAAACCTGTTCCGGTATTTGATGAACCGGATTTTACATTATTTTCAATCCATTTTCCTCTGTTTTTAACTTCAATAAATAATGTATTTTGGGAGGAGTTTATTTTAATTGCAATATTTAATGGTAAAACGCCCGACTGCATGCCGTGTTTAACTGCGTTTTCTACCAATGGATGAATTAAAAAAATAGGTATCATAAAATCTTTTGCTTCCGGCAAAATATCAAAATCCACAATCAAATCTTCTTCAAAACGTTTTTTTTCTATGCTAAGATATAGTTTAACAATTTCAATTTCCCTTATCAAAGGGACCATATCATTTTTACCTTCAATTAATGAGTACCTTAATATTTCAGATATTTGAGTTACCATTTCTTTTGCTTTTACAGGTTCCGGAATTATCATTCCCCTAAGTGCACTAAGCGAATTAAATAAAAAATGGGGATTAAGCTGGTGTTTCAACATCTCAAGCTGGGCTGTTTTTGCAAGCAGCAAAGCGTTTTCTGTAAACTTTTTTTGTTTCATCCATTCATTATAAGCTTTAAATCCTAAATACATTACACTCCAGGTAAGAAACATATAACTACTGCTCCACATCATCTCCATTAAACTAAAGGATTTAAAATTATACCACAAAACATTAAGGAAATAATAGTTCAGCAGCTCTCTAGCCGCATAATATAACAAACCACACAATATTGATGTTAATATCACAATTGGTAAAATCCACCAAAACGACATTTGATAAACTTTATATCTTTTATACAAATCCCTTAATAAAAGAGTACATAAAAACGGGGTTAGATACTGGAGGATATGAACAGTAATAGTAACAAAATTTTTTAACTTTTCGGCAGGAAACAAAAATACAAAAAAAGAACAGTGCAAAAACCAAAATAAAAAATTAAACAGTAAAAAAAGGATCTCTCTTTTTTTGCCACTTAAAACATTGTTTGGATTTAATATTATATCCGTGCTCATTTAATCCGACAAACTTAATATTTGATTTTTAATTGCTAATATATCGCATTAATTCATAATAAAATAAAAAATATTTTTCACTCACGAACAAAAATGACCGTTCAGCATAAAAACATGTACTCTTTATCTTTTCAAATTTATATTGTAAATGTGCTTAATAGAACTAATTAGATATTGTGTATTTAAATTACTTTTTTTTTTGAGTTAATATTATTTATTTACTAATGAGTGTAAATTATGAAAAGATTAATCTATTGTTCTGTTTTTTATATTTTTTTCAATTTATTTATTTTGCCAAGTTTTATTGCTGCTCAAACCGGTGCTTACTTAGGTCAAACACCTCCCGGGCTTACACCTAAACTTTTTGTACCGACTAATTTATCATCAAATGCCAATTGGTGGTGGCATGGCGGATTGGATTTTTTATCGGATGGACAAGAAATGTTTTTAGACATATATTGCCCTGCTGAAGGTGGTATTAGACTTCGTTATATGAAATTGGTTAACGGTGTGTGGACTACACCTGTTTCCTCTCCCATTTCAAGTCCTTCTCCAAATGTAGACGCAAGTCCTTCTTTTTACGATAACGGAAATAAGGTAGTTTTTATTTCCGATCGTCCCGGTGGTTATTATGGCGGGTTTTGGACTTCAAATAGAACAGGTGATACTTGGTCAAATCCTACATCCATATATGTGCCATGGAAAACATCGTATAGTTCCGGATGGGGAATGTCAATTGCAAATAACGGAACCATATATACGCAAATAATTGATAATAATAATAATACCGATTTTGATATTTACAAAATAAAAAAAATTAACGGATCGTATATAGCACCTGAAAAATTAGACAATAATATTAATTCTCAGTATATGGATTTAGGCACATTTATTGATCCCGATGAAAAATATATTATTTTCGAGTCAATAAGACCAACAGGTTATGGTGAAACGGATTTATATATCAGCTTTAAAAATTATGATGGCACATGGACAACAGCTCAAAACATGGGTAATACAATTAACACCTCCTTTGAAGAAGGCTCGCCTTATGTATCGGCTGACAAAAAGTATTTATTCTTTTTAACAACCCGCAACGGAGGCAGAAACCCTTATTGGGTAAGTACCGATATAATTAATAGTCTAAACACTGAAATAAAAGAAAACACTTCTTTTGTAAAAGATTTTTCTCTTTATCAAAATTATCCAAATCCTTTTAATCCAACAACAGTTATTAGTTATAGTATACCGGAGCGAAATAACGTTATTTTAAAAATTTATGATTTATTAGGTAAAGAAATTAAAACTCTTTTAAACGAAGAACAAGAAGCCGGAAATTATACAATCAATTTTAATGCTGCCACATTAACAAGCGGAGTTTATTTTTATCAAATAATATCAGGGAAACATAAGGAAACAAAAAAAATGATTTTAGCACAATAATTTCTCAATAAAAAAAGTCGGCTTATAAATTACTAAAGAACTTACAAATAAACTTTATTGATTATAAAATTTAACTAAGAAATAAGGATAGCTAGATATGAATACTATTAAAAAAATTAATATAATAATTATAATATTTGTGTTAAATATTATTCCATTTAATGAATCATTAGCCCAATGCTCACCTTATCTTGGTCAAATACCTCCAACAACAGTTGCAAAAAAATTTCCTCCAAGTTATTTACTTGCCAACTCCAGTTGGGATTGGCACAGCACAGCAATTTTTTCGCCTTCGGGTGATGAAATGGTTTTTGCCAAAATATTTAGTGGAGTTGGCGGTATTGAACTTTGGTTTGCAAAATGCGAAAATGGTGTTTGGACAACAGCTAAAAAAGCACCATTTTCCAATGCTATTTATAGCGATACAAATCCGGTTTATTCGGGCAACGATACTTTATACTTTTTATCTATAAAAAGAACCGGCGGGTTTATTCATAGAGTTGTGAGAACAGCTACCGGTTGGACAGATCCCGTACCCTTAAGTATCCCAATACCAAACAACTGTCATGTTGGGCTGCAATTTTCTATTATAAAAGATAAAACTGTTTATTTTGAAGTTATTGATACTGTTTCCGGTAATAATATCAATATTTTTAGGTCACAATTTATAAATGGGCAGTACCAAATTGCTGAAAATCTTGGATTCCCTATAAATAGCGCAAGCGACGAATTTGTGGGATATGTTGATCCGGACGAACGATTTATGATTTATTTATCTTTTAAATCTACCGGATATGGAATGGTTGACTTGTACATCAGTAAACGTAATTCAAACAATTCATGGAGCACCCCTATTAATCTTGGCGCGCGAATAAACTCCTCCAATTTCGAATCCTTTCCAAACATTACACCTGATGGTTTATATTTGTTTTTTACAAGATCCGGTGGTACAGGATATAATCCTTATTGGATACCGGCACAATATGTTTACGATTTAATAACAGATGTGGAAAATGTTACTTCTCCATTAGATAATTTTGTATTAAATCAAAACTATCCAAATCCTTTTAACCCAAACACAGTAATTAGTTACCAATTGCCGGAAAGAGGTTCAGTTTCACTTAAAATTTTTGACATATTAGGTAAAGAAATAACCACGTTAATTAATGAAGAACAAAATGCCGGAAGACACGAAATCAATTTTAACGCAGCCGGTTTAACAAGCGGAGTTTATTTTTATCAATTAATTTCAGGAACATTAATTGAAACAAAAAAAATGATTCTCGTTCAATAAAATATTTCGAAAATTTAAATACAACTAATGTATTGTGTTATATTATTAATTAATAATACTCAAAGGAATTCAATTTATGTCAAAGCATATATTTTTTAGAATCTTTTTTATTCTCGTCTCAATTACGCTTATTGGCTTTTCTAACAATTTAGCACAATGTACGCCTTATATTGGGCAAACACCACCCGAAAATTTTGCAAAAAGATTCCCGCCGGATAGTTTACTTGGAAACGCTGTTTGGTTTTATCATAGCACACCGGCATTTTCTCCTGATGGAACCGAAATGTATTTTACCAAATATCAGACAACCACAAACAAAATAGAAATCTGGTTTACAGAATGTAAAAACGGTAATTGGACTACTGCAAAAAAGGCTCCTTTTTCAAATAGCAGTTATACCAATAACAATCCTCAATTTTCGCGAAGTAAAGATACCTTATATTTTGTATCACAAAGAGCGGGTTCATTTATTTTTAAAGTTGTAAGAACAAATGGTGTATGGTCTTCTCCAATTGCAATTAATTTACCTATTCCGGCCGGATATGGTTATGGTCTTCAGTTTTCAATTGCTAATAACGGAAACATTTATTCGGAACTACAAAACGCACAAACAGGGGACGATAATCTTTATGTTTGGCGTTTTACTAATGGTCATTATTCTGCTCCTGAAGTTTTATCTTCAATCTGTAGTCCCGAACTGGATTTTACTCCATATATTGATCCCCAAGAAAGATTTATTATTTTTAGTTCAAGACGTCCGGGTGGTTGTAGCGACATGGACTTGTATCTAAGCATAAAAAAACCGGATAATACTTGGTCAGATCCAATAAATTTGGGGCAAAACATTAATGCTAATACCGCATTTGCTCCTATTATTACACGCGATGGATTGTATTTCTTTTTCCTATCGTACAAACCCGACGATTTAGGTACTAATCCTTATTGGGTAAGTGCTCAATTTATATACGATTTATTAACGGATATAAAAGATACACCTTCACAATCATTTGATTTTAATCTTAATCAAAATTATCCCAATCCATTTAATCCCGCCACCACAATAAATTATACACTAAATAAAAGTGGCAATATTATTTTAAAAATATTTGATATATCCGGTAAGGAAGTCTGCCAGTTAATAAACAATTATCAAAATTCGGGCGAGCATCAAATTATTTGGAATGCAGAGCATGTTTCGAGTGGCAATTATATAATTCAATTACAATTAGATAATATATCTAAAACTCAAAAGGTTGTATTATTAAAATAATAGATGTTAGTTAAATTTTTATTAAAAAAGCTTAATGGATTAAGGATGAATAAGAAATTATCATTATTTACCATATTGTTTTCTTATGTTATGGTTTTTTTTCTTGCAAATTATATTAATGCTCAAACTTATGAACAACCCGAGCTTTCAACAAAAATAGATTCTTACATTAATCCATTAGTTGCTGCAAACGAATTTAGCGGCACTATTTTAATTGCAAAAAATGATTCAATATTGTTTTGCAGGGGTTATGGATTTGCAAACAGAGAACATGGAATAATAAATACCCCGTCAACTGTTTATAGAATTGGGTCCATGACAAAACAATTTACCGCAACTGCAATTATGCAGTTGATTGAACAGAATAAATTAACAATTGAAAAAAAATTATCCAATTTTATATCCGATTTTACAAACGGCGACAAGATTACAATACATCAACTTTTAACACATACAAGTGGAATTCCTAACTACACTAAACTTCCGGATTATAATAAAACCATTTCACTGCCTTTTACATTGTTACAAATAATAAACAATATTAAATATCTTCCTGCCGAATTTGAACCCGGAAGTAAATTTAAATACAACGATTCAGGATATTTGTTGTTAACATATATTATTGAAAAAGTTTCGGGGAAAACTTATGATCAATATCTTGAAAATAATATCTTCAAACCATTGGGAATGACTAACAGCGGTTATGATAATTTCAACAAAATTATTAATAATCGTGCAGCGGGTTATGTGTTTGATACAAAAACAAAAGAAATCACCAACTCCAATTATATAGACATGTCAATTCCTCAAGGTGCCGGAGGTTTATATTCTACTGTTTTAGATTTATATAAATGGGATAGAAGTTTTTACGTTAATAATATATTAACACTGCAAAGCAAAGAAAAAATGTTTACATTTTATATTGCAGATTATGGATACGGCTGGGGAAAAGAAATAAGAAAAGGCGGAAGAATTTCAATTGGCCATAATGGTATAATTAATGGATTTTCCTCCATTATTCATAGATTTATAAATGACGATGTGGTAATTATTATATTAGCAAACATTGAAAACTTTAAAGTAAACGAAGTGTTTGATAAAATTCCCGCAATATATTTTAACGAAGAATAAATGGTTAAACTGATTAATATAATTTTCAATTGCTTATGATTAACAGCTTTAGTAAAAATGATTCTCATGCAATAATATTTGCCGGCAATAAATAGTAATTATTAAACAATTTTATATGGATTAAATTTAAAACTAATAAAAAATGTTACGAGCATTTTCTAAATAATAATAAACAAAAGGTATTTTTATTATGACCAAACATATACTATTCAGTATTTTAACACTAATTTTATTTTGCTTTTCTACCAATTTTGCACAATGTACACCTTATGTTGGTCAAACCCCACCTGCCATGCAAGTTGTTAAGTTTGCGCCTACTAATGCATATTTAGCAAATGGCAGCTGGTGGTGGAGGAGTTCTCCATTATTTTCACCCGACGAAACCGAAATGTATTTTACTAAATATTTCCATGGCACCGATCTTCATCAAATATGGTTTACCAAATGTATAAACGGACAATGGTCTTTGCCCAAAAAAGCTTCTTTTTCCACAAGCACATACGATGGAGATCCTTTATTTACTACAAGCAACGATACTTTGTATTTTTATTCCCGAAGATCGGGTGGATTCATTTTTCAAACCACACGCACGCAAACCGGATGGTCTGAACCTGTGGCATTAAATATTCCACTTCCTACAAGTTCGTCAGTAGTAACTACGTTTTTTATTACTAAAAATAAAAATGTTTATTTAGCCATTATGGAAAATAACGACTATGCAAGTGCTGATATTTATTGTTCTACGTTACTTAACGGACAATATACTTTTCCTAAAAATCTTGGTACCCCAATAAACACAAATATTGGTGAGGTTGTTGGATATGTAGACCCTAATGAACGCTTTATGATTTTTTCTTCAAAAAAAGCCGGTGGTTTTGGATGGCACGATATGTATATAAGTGAGCAGACTCAAACCGGTACATGGAGCAACCCTATCAATTTAGGCTCAACAATAAACGGCAGTTTTGAAGATGATACACCAATGTTTACACCGGATGGAAAATATTTCTTTTTTACCACTGAAAAAACGGGCGATAATGGTTATTCTCCTTATTGGGTAGACGCACAGATAATTTATAATTTACTTACCGGCATTAACGATAAACATTTTTTATCTTTGGATTTTCAACTTAATCAAAATTATCCAAATCCTTTTAATCCTTCAACTTTAATTAGTTATAATTTGCCGGAACGTAATAACGTTTTGTTAAAAATTTACGATATTTTAGGTAAAGAAGTTAAAACTCTTTTAAATGAAGAAAAAGAAGCCGGAACACATACAATTAATTTTAATGCTTCCACTTTAACAAGCGGAATTTATTTTTATCAATTAATTTCAGGAAAACACTGTGAAACAAAAAAAATGATTCTTATACAATAATTTCCCTGTATTATATATCCTCTATATTGTGAGGCTGTGTTAAAACTGGAGATTTATAGCAAAAAACAGGAACTCATCCTTCGACTCAGAAAACCCAGCTGAGTACACCGCCTTCTCTTAAAAAAAGAAGGGGTGTGACTGTAAAAACATATAGGACAATGAGTTGTAAGGATTTGTGTCTCCTCTTTTTTAAGAGTAGAGTTTATCCCGCAAGGCGGGAAGATTAAGAGGCCGTGCCCGGCTGCTTTTTAGACGAGTGAGTTCGTTTTCTACTTTTCACACAGTCTGATTGTAATAGGGATAAAAATTATTTTATATTTCAAATAAAAAAATGAGGATGTTTGTGAAACCAGAAGTTGGATTTTTTTATAATAAAGAATTAAATAATCTGTTAAATTTTTTCTTAAATAAAAAGTTTTTAATCTTAATTATCTTGATAGGCGGCTTTTCAATAAGTTCAGCTCAATATCAAAATATTAAAGTTGGTGGTTCAAGCATGAATCCACCCGAAGAACCATCCATTATAATGGATCCTAAAAATCCTAACAATATTCTTGTTGGTTCAAACGTTAATCATTATTATTATTCGTCTAACGGCGGTTATAATTGGAATCAAGGAACTATTAGTTCATCGTTGGGAGTTATTGGCGACCCAATAGTACTTGTAGACACTCTTGGACATTATTATTATGTACATTTAGTCCCCGATTTATCCAAAGTGGTTTGTCAAAAAACAAACTCATTAGGCGGCAACTGGTCTAACGGATCTTATACCGGAGTAAACGGAAACAAAGACGATGATAAGGATTGGGCTGTTCTTGATAGAAAAAACAACTATATTTATACGGTATGGGCGCAATTTGATGAGCATGGCAGTCTAAATCCTTTAGATAGTTCTGTTATACAGTTATCAAGGTCAACAGATGAGGGACTAACTTGGTCAACTCCAATTAATATCAGCAATAAAAAAGGAACTGCTCAAGCTGGCAATACAAGCTGTCATTGTCCTATGCCGGCAGTTGGCCCTAATAACGATGTTTATGTTACATGGATGAGCCAGAATGGATTAATGATTGATATCTCACATGATAATGGTGTAACATGGCTTAACAATGACATAAATGTTACCCCAACTCGAGTAAACTGGTTAGTTTTTAATATACCCGGCGTTCAGCGCTCACCAGGATTCCCCTTCATTGCATGCGACTTAAGCCAAGGTCCAAATCGCGGGAACATTTACATTAGCTGGGCAGATCAGCGTAACGCATCGTATGACACCGAAATTTGGATGGCAAAATCAACAGATGGCGGATATACTTGGAGTTCGAGAAAAAAAGTAAATGACGATCAATCCGCAAAACATCAATTTTTTCCTGCAATGACAATTGACCAAACCACCGGTTATTTATATTTTGTTTTTTATGATAGAAGAAATTATAACGATGCCCGGACAGATGTTTATATGGCGGTTTCAAAAGATGGCGGCCTTACGTTTACAAATACAAAAATTAGTGAAACTCCATTCACTCCTGCACAAGCAGATTTTATTGGCGATTACATTGGAATAACTGCACACAATAATATTGTACGTCCGGTTTGGACAAGAGCCGATAACGGACAAATTAGTTTGTGGACTGCAATTATAAATAATATTTCCGGTACTGATGACCAAATTACTAATGTAATGCCTGACGATTTTGATATCAAATCAATCTATCCTAACCCTTTTAACCCGGCAACTACTATTGAATATACTCTTAAAAAGGAAGGCCATGTTGAATTAAAAATTTTTGATTTACTGGGACAAGAGATAACAACTTTGTTGGATTTATATCAAAGTTCAGGTGAACATAAAATTATTTGGGAAGCAAAAGATATCACCTCCGCAGTATATTTAGTTCAATTGCAATACGGAAATTTGAAAAAAACACAAAAAGTTGTTTTGTTGAAATAAAAATTTTATAATTAATTATCAGGTATAAATATGTTTAAAAAAACTTTTACAATAATAATTTTGCTATTGTTGGTTTTAATTCAAACCTCATGTAAAGAAGTATCCACAACCGAACCGGTTGATACAAGTTTAAAAGGACCTTATGTAGGTCAAACACCTCCCGGTTTAACGGCAAAAATTTTCGCTCCTAATTTTATTTCTCAGCCAAATATAGCAGAATTTACATGTTCGTTTTCACCCGATGGCAACGAAATATATTTTTACAGAATACATGAAAACTGGTACTGCAAAATTTATTGCAGCAAACAAATAAACGGAGTTTGGACAACACCTGAGGAATTATCGTTTACAACAGGATTTTCAGCGGCTCAACCCCATGTTACACTTGATAACACCACAATGTATTTTTCGTGGAATGTTGGCAACGCCGGTAATTTACCGGGTAAAGATCCGGGAATCTATTTTGTTAAAAGAACTAATACCGGATGGTCAACACCTCAATTAGCAGGTCAAGGTATGTATCAAACTTCAAGTTTGGATGGTCAACTATATACTACCGATATGTCAACTGTGTTTGTAAATGGAAAAACGTATTTAGTAAAAGTACAAAGGACTAATGATCTGTTTACAGGATATGAAAAATTAAACATACAGCCGGAATACGGTAAACAAGCGCATCCATGTATTTCACCCGATGGAAGTTATCTCCTTTTTGATGTTGGGGGCGGAAGTCACATGTTTGTAAGTTTCAAAAATCCGGATGGAACTTGGGGCGAAGGAATTGATTTAACAGATCACGGTTTTGATGTTGCAGTAGGTGCGGCATATATTACTCCTGACGGGAAATATTTATTTTATCATTTTAACGGTGATTTATATTGGGTAAGTACTGATGTAATTCTAAACTTAAAAAGTTTAAGTTCATTAACTGATGTTGACGGAAATATATATAAAGTAAAAAAAATAAATAATAAATATTGGTTAACACAAAATTTTAAAGCAACAAAAAAAGCAAATGGTCAAAGTTTACAAGGTGTTTATGTATACGATGACAATATTAACAATGTTACTGATTATGGAAGATTATATACATGGCAGGCCGCAGTTGATGCCACTCCGACAGGCTGGCATTTGCCAACACAAACAGAATGGGAAGATTTATTTACCTCACTTGGCGGAGCAGGTAATGCCGGAGTAAAATTAAAAGAAAGTGGTTTTGCTCATTGGAATAGTCCTAATTCAGGATCAAATAATTCTTCCGGATTTACCGCAGTAGGAAGTGGTTTCCGTGGTGGTGACGGTATTTATTATGACTTAAAAATTCACGGTTCTTATTGGGGTTCAGCAAATAACGCTTCCGATCCATATTGTGTTTATTTATATAACTCCAACTCACAAGTTAATTACGAAGTTAGTCCGATTGACAAAACATCGGGCATTGCTTTTGCCGTGCGCTACATTAAGGATTAATAATAAAATTTTTGAAAAATCGTTTTTCATCACTAAGGTTGATAATATCTTTGGATATGTAAGATAAAAAAATAAAACGTACTTATTTTTTAGCAAAATTATTTTCTAATTTACTTATCTAAATGACTCCATATTATTATATCCCACATACAATATTTGATTTGAAAACCTTACATTATATGTATGCCTTCTAATATAAAGTTATTTCCCTGAACCAATAATAATAATTTAAACTACACTTCAAAAAAATTTAATTTATTTACCAATTATTTTTTATATTAAACATACTCTGTAAATTTGATTGCGGCATTAATGGAAAAAACACAAAAAATATTTATTAGTCATTCTTCTAAAGATAATTTGTTTGCAAATGAACTTAAGAAACAGCTAGAAGATAATGGATTTGAAACGTGGTTTGATAAATATGATTTAATTGGTGGTACTTCTTTTCCAATTGAGATTATCTCTAAAATCTCCGAGTGCGATTTTTTCTGTATTATTCTTTCACCACAGGCAATGAAATCACCTTGGGTAAGATTTGAACTTGGCCACGTGCTATATTATTACGTACAAAAAATTAAATTGGAACGAGCATATATTATTCCCATACTGTTAACAGCTTGCGATATTTGGTCAGAAATTTTACCACTTCATTATCTTAATTTTATTACAACATGGGAATTTCCAAGTTTAATTGATACATTAAAAAAACCAAAAAGCAATGATCTATTCTCCCGGCAAAACGAATTTAGACCTCCTATTAAAGAACATATTAATTTATTGAGTGCGCCAAAAGACTATATTGAACGCGGCTTATCAAAAGACGGACAGAAAAATTATAATTACTACTTTGATAACCAGAACCTTTCATTGGAAACGTTGTTAATGTTGGTTCAAAAGCATTGTTATATTTGTGTATTAAGCGATGCCGGGGTAGGAAAAAGTACCGAATTATGCAATTTAGCTTTCGTTCTTTCTAATAACGAGATGCCTTATCAACCTTTCTATTATGAATTAAACAAATATAGTGGTGAAGATATTATTAGCTACATTCCAAAGTTAAAAACCACTTTAAGTGGTTATGCTGTTTTAATACTGGACGGATATGATGAAATTGATAATTCATTCAAAAAACAATTTTTACGTAAACTCGAAAGGTTCATAGATGATTTTCCCCTTGTAAGCATAATAATATCATCACGCGGGAACCTAAAACCTGACATAAAAAACTTTGAATATTTCCATATTAAAGAATTATCGGATATTCAGATTAAAAATTATTGTAACAAAAAAACAATTGGTGATAATTTTTTGGATTACTTTACTAAAAGCGAATTATATGAGTTGTTAAGAAATCCTTTTTATTTGGTTAATTTAGTTAAACTATACAATCAAAGTAAATCCCTTCCAAAATCAAAAACACAATTATTTGATGAACTTATAACTATTCATTTAAATACTGATCAGACACGAAATAATAAAAATGATAATTTTAAAAAATACGAAAATTATCAATTGATTGAATTATTACAAAAAATTGCTATAATTATTGAAACTTCCGGAAAACGATTTATTAAAGAAAATGATTTAATTAATATAATTAACCGGGAAGAAAAGGAAATCTCAAAGCATTGTGGGATATTTGAAGTAACAAAAGAGGATCCTCCGATATGGAGATTTACTCATAATTTATTTCAAGAGTATTGTGCGGCGTTTTTTCTTTCCAAATATAATTTTTTTGAAATAAAAAAGATAATTTGCTTTCCTCCAGATTATAATAAATTAAAACCCACATGGTTAAACACTTTAAGTTTTCTTTTAGATATCTGGGGAACTAAAAATTTTGTTCATGATACGCTTATTAAAGAGATTTTTCAAATATCCGAAAGTGCTGTTCTAACAATTGAAACTAATTCTATCTCTGATGAATTACGCAGTAAAATCTTTTTTTCTGTTTATAATTATTATTGCGATAAGGAAATGAGAATTGATATTAACATTGTACGTAATTTAGCTGTTTTTGGTAACCAACACACCATAATTGCAGAACTATTTGATTTAACATTCAATTCATCCAATGCACTTAACGTAATAAATTTCTGTGAAATCTGTCAAAACTTAACAATTCCCTTGCCCTATAAAAGCGTTTTTAAACAAAAATTCCTTAAAATATTTGACCGATTCTATGAAGATAAAAACATTTGTACGTCATTAATTTATGCGGCTTGTACATTTGATTTAACCAATGATGAGTTTAATGATGCGATTTTTTCAAAAATCACATTCCCGGATGATTCCAGCATTCGTTCAGCTATTTATTATTACCTTATTCAGTCAAATACAGTTGATTTTCATATTAATTATATATTGACTGGAATTAGCTTTTTAGGACAAACTACTTTAAACACATTTGATAGTGATGAAGAATCTAGACTTGTTGACGAAACTTATTTTTTGGGCAAATGCCTTGGTAAATGCACTGAATATTACACTTTGGCTGCAATAATTGATTATTTTATTTTACATCCAGAATCAATTACTGAGTTTGACACCTTAGATACATTAGATAATATTATTTCAAGTTCAAGCAATATATATATATCAAATCCAATTATTTACGACAAATTAAAATTTTTATATATCAAATTCGTAGAAAGTTACCTTGATAGCGCAGTAAACAAACTAAAAAGATTTTTTATTGATACAAACACGAGAAATAATTTTATAAACTATATTTATACTGAAAGAATGACGCTTGATACTTGGTATAGATACCTTGACAAATTAGTTATTCTCTCCGATGTAGCGTTTTTTGCAGAAGAGTATAACATTGGAAATTTAACAACAGAGAATATTCTTATACTAAATAATTTCTTAAATGCTTCCTCACTTAAAAATGATTCATTTCTAAAAGAAATTAACAATCTTGTAATAAGTAAAATCGAAAAACCTTATCAATTTGATTTTGAGGCACATAGGAAAGAAGTACTTGAAAATGATATTGAATTGTTATTAGATAGGAATAAATACTTGGATAAAGTTACTGAAGTGCTTAATTATAGTGGTAATGCACTAATTTCAAAAGAGGATATTCATAATTATCGCCACAATAATTTTAAAAATTCCATAGGTTTCTCGGATTTAGTTCCTTTTAACCTAATACAATTATTAAAGGAACAACCAAGGCAAAAAGAAGAAATTACTAATACCCTAAATAACTATTTATGGTTAGACTTTCAGATTATTGAATTTTTCAAATTGATTAAAAATAAAAAGGATTTATCAAACAATATCACAATTAGTAATTTAATTGTTAAATGGTGTAACGAAAAAGTTGTATTAATTGATTTTAGAACCGCATTATCGGCTTATAATGATGGCGGATTATCCACAAAACTGTATGCAGACATGCTGTGGTATTTCATTAGATACAACTACTATTGTTGTAGTGAAGATGTATTGTTAGACCTGCTTTCTTTTGATTGGGTTGACGGTAACAATAACGGAGGAATCAAATATATAGAAGAAAAAGTATCTAAAGAAAAAATAAAAGAAAGGATTTTGATAAACATGGCTAATGGCATTAGTGTCGGAATTGTTTGGGAAAACCACTTAGATTTTTGTGTAAGGAATAAAATCCATCAAGCCGCCATGTATGCTTTTGAGATACTTAAAAATACCAATTGGACATCCTCACTTATAAACAAGGCATTGGATTGTATTTTGACTTTTTCTGATAACCGGGATACAGCTTCAAAACTAATTGAGGAAATTGCTCAAAAATTCAGATGGATATTATTTGATAGACTAAATCAGTACCCAAACTTATTGATAAAAGCACTTACTAATATCTTAAACAATGAACCCGAACAGGAAAAATTAAAAGCGGCAAAATTACTCATAAAATTAAACCAATTAAATGGTATTAATTATTACATTAATAATATAATAAAAAACAAAAAAGCTCCTAGTCATGATTATAGCGATGAGTCTCTAAGAATCATTTCTCATAAAGGAGCATTGCCTTCTTTATGTAAGCTTTTAGAAATTAGCTTTAATAAGAGTTTTATTGAGGATGATTATTTTTCTGTTAAAAACAGAATATTAGACAGTTTAAAAACAATAATAATAAAAAACAACAATTTGGAAGAAGTTGTTACCAAGCTAAATAAGATTATAAAAAGAAATAAAAACACAAATCCACAAATAACTTCCATAAATTACTTTATTGAAGATCTTACAAAACAATATTACCAAAACAAATCCGAAAACATTTCAATTCAAGATGCAATAATTTTGGTTGAGGGATTAACAAAACAAAAATGGTCTTTCAAGGTTTTAAATAAATTAAATATTTGGCCTATTTTAATACATATTTGGAAAATAATAAAAAATTTCTTGCACCGTTAGAGCTTAAAAGGTTACAGAACTTAATAAATAATCTGTAATCTTTTTATTACGTTATTGTTTTAAATTAGTTAACATTAACAAAGTTTTTAATTAAATATTATTTATATAATTCCAACTCACAAGTAAATTTCGAAGTTAGTCCAATTGATAAAACATCGGGCATTGCTTTTGCGGTTAGGTATATAAAAGATTAATAATTACCTTGTGCTTTTCTCAAACAGGGGTATTTTTACCCACCCCTGTTTTTACTAAAAATCTTCTTTTATTCCATTATTTAATTTTAGTTAATCCTTTAACAGCCATGGGATAACCTGGATATGTTTGCAGGCATTTTAAATAACACTCTTTTGCCGAATTTTTGTCTCCTCTTGCAAAATGAACATCTCCTAAAAAGGCATAAACCTGTCCCATATTTTGTATTTTTTCATTTGTATATATAAGTAAATCTATTGCTTTTTGATGTTTATCCAAAGTGGTTAAATCCAACGCAAATTCGCAAAAATCTATAAAATTAGGTAAAACCGTATTTTCTGCTTTTAATTGCTGTTCTAAGTCGCTAAACTTCATTTTTCCGGTTATATAATTTCCCTTCCAACTATCAAATATTAAAAGACTTTTTCGGTAATCATCCAAAACAATATTAATTCCATAATTCTTTAATATCTCCGATGACCATAAAGCATAATTAGATATTGACCCGTATTGAATATCTTTTGAAATAAGCCAATCGTTAAAAAACAGTTCCGTGTATAAATACGAAGATATATCCGGGCTGTTTCCATTTAAGTTTTTGTAATATTTTAAATATTCTTGAAATGTTGCAATACTTTTGGTTTTATTGTTTTTTTCTAACCAATATGTATATAAAACCTGCTGCAAATAATTTATTGAACAAACCGCTTCAAACCAATTTTGTTTTTTTATATCAAATTTCCAAGATGAAACAATCCCAACTAATTCGTTGTTTTTATTTGTTACGGGCGAACCGCTTAAACCTGCTTCGTTTTGAGGAACTAAACTTTGCAGAAGTAAACTTGAACCCGAATAATTAATGGCAGAAGCTTTATAGACCTTAACAGCTTCATTTTTATTTTTAAATGTCCACCCTGTTTTATTTATTGTATCACCGGGTTGTACCATTGTGGAACTGATTTTTAGCGGTGTAATTTTTGAATGATTTTCTTTTATTTTAAAAACCAAATAATCTTTATCTGTGTTTCGCTCGCCAATCAATTCGTTTTCGTCTGTGTTTATTAATTCCCCAAGTATAATATACTGCGAAGGATCATCTTTTACATACATTTTCCATTCTTTAAGTATTCCTTTTAGGCTGATTGAATTCATATTTCCCGGCCTGTTTTCCCAAAACACATGTTTACATGTTACTGCTAATATTTCATCACCAATATCAATTATAAATCCATTACCCGGCAAATCCGTAAATGTTGTATCAACATAATTAATATTATTTACAAGCGTAATACTTGTGTTATTGTTTATTGTGTTTTTTTGATTTGATTGACAAAGTACTGCTGATATTTGAGCTATAAAAATCAATAAGACGAGTAATATTCTGTTCATTTTAATTCCTTATAAAGAATTGATTTAAAAAGTTAGTTAATATTTCTTGTAAATTATAATTGTTCGTTTTGTTTCATTTCATTAATAAAATCCGTTTTTACCCAATATACACCAAATTCGTTAGTATAACCACCAATATAAAAGAGATACTTCCCATCTTGCGATACATAACAACACTGTGCACCGGGATCTATTTTTGCGGCTTCCGTTATTGATTTTGCTTCTGTCCACGCCCCATCTTTTTTAAGAAAACTTATATATAATCCTATTTGCATTCCTTGTTGGGATCCTCTGTCAAACAATATGTAATCTCCATCAGGCGAAATATATGGACTCCCCTCGTAATTTGCAGAATTAATTTTTTCGCTTACTTTTTCAGGCCTAAGATACTCTCCATTTTCATATTTTGAACAAAATATTTCCCCAAAATTTTTACCTTCCGGATCTCGTGCTTCAAAATATAAATTACCGGCTTTATCTACGGAAACCTGCCAATGTAAAGTTAAAGAATTAACTATATCAACCGGTTTTGGATTAACCCAATTATCTCCATCTTTAATAAGGTACCAAATATTTTCTTTAACCGAATTTTCCTCATTTGGTTTTATTGGTCTTTTGGATACAAAAAACAGCTTGCTGCCATCAGGTGAAATAAAAGGACAATCATCATCAAAACCAATTTGCGAAAAAGAAGCACGTTCGGGTTTGCTCCATTTTCCGTTTATTATTTTTGATGTTAATATCTGTTGTTTTTCCTCAGTTGAATTTTTTGATGGATACCACCCTGACCAAAAAGCCTCATCCCCTTTTGGCGAAAAAACAATATTTCCATGAATTGCATATTTTGTAGTTACAATATCAGGCGCAAATACTTTGGCTGTTAATTCCGGTTCTTTTTGCCCATAATACAATCCTGTTAGTGTTGGAAACTGTTGTTCCGAGGTATCTGCTCCAATCGAGATTAAATAGTTACATACTTCTTTGTTTCCAAAATATTCCGCAAGATTATAAGGGGTTGTACCGGATACACTTCTATCATTTATGTCGGCACCTTGTTTTATCAGGCATTTCACAACGTCAAGATTTCCTTTTTCTGCCGCACTATGAAGTGGCGACCACCCATATCCATCGCCGATCATTACTTTAAAACCTTTTGACAATAAAACATTAACTATTTTTTCGGAACCGCCCGCTGCTGCTAAATGAAGTAAATTATGGGTATATTTATTTGATTGTAAATTAAAACCTTTTTCAAGAAGATTATCAAATAGTTTAGTTAAACCTTTTGAACATGACGCATTTAATATTTGATACGAATCATATCCCGGTTCAACCGGTATTTCGGATCCTTTTTCGATTAAATAATTTACAATTTCTTTTTGATCAAATTCCGCAGCTAATTGAATAGGCAGCCAATTCCACATTCCTTTTTGATTAATATTTGCCCCGTTTTCAACCAATATTTTAACCGTTTCAAAATATTTAAATCTAACTGCATTAGTAAGAGGAGTATAATTTGATGCGTCAACCACATTAATTAAGGCTCCGTTAGAAACAAGAATTGTTATTATTTCGGTATTCCCCACTCGTGCTGCTACATGAATTGGCGTTTCGCCTTTATTTGATTTTGAGTTTACATCGCTGCCGCTTTTAATTAAATACAAAACAATATCGTTTTTGTTGTTTTCAATTGCAATATGGAGGGGTGTGTTTCCGGCCTCATCTTTTAATTCCAACAATTTGGAATCATTTTGCAACAATGTAGTAATTTGTTTTAAATTACCTGTTTTAATCTCTTCAAAAATACTTTGGGCATTAGTACTGTTTAAAGATAACAATACAACAATAAGCGTTAATATAAATGTAAACTTTCCTTTCATTTTTATCTCTGTTTATTTAATGGATTAAGATTTTGAATCAGATCGGTTGAAACCCAATAATAACTGCTACTTGAATACCCTTTATTTGGTGTTGGATATCCGCCACAGAAAAAAAGATACTTGCCATCATAACTTAATGTCGGGAACCAAATATTTTCGATCTTTAATACATGACTAATACATATTGCTTTTGTCCAGCTTCCGTTTGGGGTTCTGTAACTAACGTATAAGTTCATCATTCTGGAAAATCCTCCCGGCCTATTTGACATAAAAACAATATAACTGTTGTCCGGTGCCAAAGTTGGTTCCGTATCCCCAAACTCTGAATTAATTTCCGACCCTAATAAAACAGGCTCCAAGTATTTTCCATTTGAAAATTTTGAATAATATAAATCCGAATCCCCCGATTTTTCTTTTACAACATTTTTATTGTCGCGGCAAAAATATAACGATCCGTCCACGGCTATCCATGGCTGCGATTCATCTTCATTTGAATTAACCGGAGATCCTACATTTTGTGCCGGTCCCCAAAAGGTTCCTTCTCTTTCTCTATACCAAACATCAATATCTTTGCTTGTTCCGTTATTGGTTAAAGAGGCTCTCGACTGATAATATAATCTTTTCCCGTCCAAAGAATAAGAGGGACCATTTTCTTTTTGTTCAACGGAAAAAAATGATTCAACAGGGTTTTCCCATGTGCCGTCATTGTTTTGTTTAATAAACGCTCTTATATTAAATGGTTTACCGTCATCCGAACTTGTTGTAACCACCCAAAATACTTCTTTTCCGTCAGGAGAAAAAACCAACCGGCCATGTATATATTTATACGTATTAAAAACTTCCGGTAAAAATATCTCAGGAGTTAAACCGGGTGCTTTTTGGCCAAAATAATCACCCTTAAGATTTGAAAATTTATTTGCAGTTGTTTGACAAAAAGAAATTGAAAATTGAACACTAAATAAAATAATAAAAACTAATATTTTTTTCATTTTAAGCCCTATAAAAGATTTTAATAATTATGTCTTTTAATTACTTTCGAAGTCTGAAATTTTGAATGTAAGACCCGCTTTTATATTAATAAAATTTTTACCAAAGGTACCTTTAAATATCTCTTGAGCTTTTTCATCATTACAATGACCGGCCGCAATATATTTTGTTAAACCTTTTAATTCATCTGCAATATCTTTTATTTTCTCCGGATATTTTTCACCTTCAAGATGAAAACCTCCCATTACAAAATATACATCCTTATTGAGCTGCTTTTTAGCTTGTTTTACAATTTCTACAATTCCGGGATGTGAGCAACCAACTAAAATTATTAGACCTTTTGACGTGTTGATAATTAACGATTGTTCATAAGTTTTTTCTTCAAAATAACCTGTAGAATAAAAATAATCCCCAATTTTTGTAGGACCCATAATCTTAATAACATTAGATCCAATCCCGTCTGCTTTTTTTAGTGTTTCCTCAACGTATCCTTTAGCTTTTGGGGTTTGTGTTTTGGGGAACTCGGCAGGCAGAAAAAGTAATGGTTTATTACATTTGTCAATTATTCCACCCAACCCGCATATATGATCGGTATGCAGATGAGATATAAAAATTGATTCAATTTTTGAACAGTCAATATTTAGTTTTTCCGTGTTCTTTTTAAGAACACTTTCTACATTTCCGGCATCAAACAAATACGATTTCCCGTTTATTTCTATTAGACACGAAAAACCCTGATCCCCAATGAACGAATCGTTTAAGGGTATTTCGTCATATAAAATGGTAAATGTAATATCATCAGCATCAACGGAAATCGGCTGGCAATTATTATGATTTGGTAAAATAAAAATTAAGGCAAAAGCTAATAGTAGTTTTTTCATTTTAATTTCCAAAAATTAAGAGGTAAATAACAAAACAATTATATTGCATTATAGCATAAAAAAATAAAATATATTTTACATTCACGAATAAAAATAACCATTCAGCATAAAAACATGTACTATTTCTCTTTTAAGATTTATATTGTTAATTTTTTTAATAGAACTAATTAAACACTATCGTATTAAAACAGATTTTGTTAACCATTTCTACGTATTAATACAAACAAGAGGGAATTTTGAAAGGTTAATCATTTGCATTATATTTTTTGTTTTTTAAAATTTATTTAAAATAGTCTCAGCTCAAACCGGTTCATATTTAGAACAAACCTTCCGGACTTAACCCAAAACTTTTTGTTCCCACAAATTAATTTCAAACACAAATTGGTGGTGGCATGGTGGGTTGGATTTTTTATCAAACAGTCTGGAAATGTTTTTGTACATATATTGCCCCCGCTGAAGGTGGTATAAGATTCCGCAACATGAAATTAGTTAACGGAATTTGGATAACTCCGGTTTCTTCTCCATTATCAAACCCAACACCATACGCCGACACAAGCCCTTTTTTGGGGAAGATGGAAATTAAGTTGTTTTTATATCCGATTATATAATTCCTCATCTCAAGTTAATTTTGGAGTAGGCCCAATTGATAAAACTTCGGGCATTGCTTTTGCGGTTAGGTATAAAAGATTAAACAATACAAGATTTTCTTTTCTTGATAAATTGCCTTATTTTCTATTTAGTTATTCTTTTTCGCTTATCCTTTTTATTTCATTAATTAATAAAGGAAACGCAGGCTCAGTCATATTATGGCTATATCCGTCTAATTCAAAATGTCTGGTTTCTTTGTGTCCAACCAATTTCATCATCCTATACAAGTACGCATTTTCCTCATAACGTCCTAATAATTCCATTTCTCTATCTCCTGTAATCAGCAACAAAGGAGGTGCATCGGCACGGACATAATAAAGCGGAGCAAGTTCATCAATAATTGGAGTTGTTTCCGGTATTCCTCTTTCTTTTCTTATAGTAAAATGCGTAATAGTTTGTCCGCTAAAAGGAATTAACCCCGCTATTTTGTTTGCATCAATATTGTATGGTTTTAACCAATTTTTATCCAAACCAATCATTAGGGTAAGATAACCGCCGGCAGAATAACCCGAAACAAAAATTGAAGATGTATCACCTCCGTATTTTTGAATATTTTTAAATACCCAAGCAACGGCAGCCGCTGCATCTTCAATATATTTGGGTGCGTTAACTTTAGGATTTAGTCTATAATTAACGCCAATAATACAAAACCCATTTCCTTTTAATCTTTCGGGAATTTCTTTATTACCGCCTGTTAATCCCCCGCCATGGAACCAGATTACTGTTGCAAATTTTTTTATTTTTGCAGGATAATAAATATCCAGTTTGCAGCGTTCCTTTATATATTCATCGGTTTGAATGACAGATTCCGAATAATACGGGATGTCTTTTTGAAGTAAATATTCGGAATCTTGTGCAAAACCAGGAATTGATAAAACAATAAAACAGATAAGTATAAATAATTTTTTCATAATTCAATTCCTGCTTTTTATTAATATTTTTTATTAGATAATTATTATGTCAATAATACTAAAAATATTGATAAAATATTATTTGATTTTTATTTCATAACTTCTTTTACCCATTTTTTATATTTATCAACCATATCTTTTCCGGGTTGTTCATGTCCTTTCCCCGGTTCAATTTGCAAATTTACTTTTGCGCCGGCTTTTGTTAAATTTTCTGCAAGCTCTTTAGTTAAAGGTAACGAAACGTTTAAATCTATTTGTCCATGATAAATAAATACCGGAATATTTTTAAATGAAACAAGATTTTTTTCTTCTCTAAAATTGGGTGATATTTCTTTAGGTGCATATTTTGTACCCATATCCGGGCCTCCGCTAAAAACGGCTAATGCCTTATATTTAGCCGGAGTTTCGTAAAAAGTTCTATAAACTCCATATCCCCCCATCGAAAAACCCGCAAGAAGGATTTTTGATGAATCTATATTGTAATCCTCTTCAACAGCTGCAATTACTTCTGCAATATCATCTTGTGCATTATCTCTTGAGTATCCATTTGATTTACCCCGCCCAAGAGGCCCAACGGCTATAAAACCTTCAGGAATTATTAATTCAAAACCACGGATATTTCCTTCGTCACTTGCGCTGCCGTGCAAAAATACAAAAAGGGGATATTTTTTATTTTTATCAAAATCTTTGGGAAGATAAACAGTATATGGTTGTAATGTTGTGTCTATTTTAGAGAGATACGCTTTTAGCGAAAATCCTTCTTTGGCAGCAATTAAATCAATTCCTTTTTCAGCAGCATCAAATATATTTGTTATTTCATTTAAAATAAACCCTATTCTTCCGCTTGTTTCGTAAGGCTTTAATTCATCCAATCTTATTTGTGTATCTTGTAATAAATATTTAATTGAATGATAAGAGCCTTTTGATAAATTGTTTTTTAATTTTTCTAATTTTGTTGTTAATTCCTGTTTGTTAAATTTTTGGAAAATGGATAAATTAGCACCTCCCTTAAAATTATTATTTTCGGTATTATAAAATAATTTATAATTTCCTGCCGGTTTGTTTGAAGTTGCCAAATGAATTTCTTTTTTAGTTGTGCCGGTATTAACATTATATTTTATTTCATTTAACAGCAAACTATCCCCGCTTTCGCTTTTAATACTTATCAAAACAGTTTCGGTTTTTTGTTTTTCAGATACAGTAATTACATCAGCAACTAAAGAATCTCCTACCGTTATGTGCCCTTTAGAAAAGGATACAAATGTTTGCGGATTTTCTTTAATCACAGGTTTTTGAAATTGTAGAGCTGTATATTTACGGTTACGAAATTCTCTGCCAATATTATCCTCTGCTACCACAGTACACCACATTTCTCTATCCGGTTCAACTGCTTTGCAAAAAGTTAAATTAAATCCAATTCCTTCACACAACCAAGGATGATAAGGACGAACGTCATCCCAAGGCAATAACAGTTCAAAACTAATTTTACCCTTTCCTTCATTAAATTCTAATTTTGTTTGGTCGCTTGTTAAAACAAATAATTGATTTACGTTGTAATTCCAAAAGATATGTCTGAACACTTCTTGTGAAGGTCTATTTACTGCCGAACATGCAAGTTCATAAAATTCATCTGTTGGTTCATTGTTTGGTTGTGGTTTAGCTATAAGTAAAATAAATCCATCTCCGTTTTGATATGCCCGATCCCTAAATATCAGGCTATCTGCATCCGCTTCTATGTAAATATATAAAAAACCGGTTCCGTAACCCATTTTATATCTAACGGTAACAATCGAATCTTTTTTTATTTTCCATATTGTTTCAAAAAGTCTTGTTGGTAGTTTATCCAAGTCATTATCCAGTATTCCATCAATTGTTGGTGTTTTTTCAAGAAATGTAATTTCTGGTTCAAGGATATTGGGCGTTTTTGATAAACTAATCGTTTCCCACTCATTTTCCTGACCAAAAACGCTATTTGATATAAAAACGTTTAAGGCAATAAACACTATTACAAAAAATGTATTCAGTAATCTCATAAAAAATCCCCTTTGGTTAGTTTTATAGTTTAGACTTAATATTTTGTAAATGGTTACTCTAAATTGTCAGAACTATGATTAGTATGATTAGTATGATTAACATGATGACTTTATTTTTATTGCTTTTCCAGACTCATGTGCTTGTAATAATTTTAATTGTCTTTTAATAGCCCTGTTAAAAATCACATTAATCAGACAACCCACGTTCAGACATTCTTAAATTGTCAGAACTATGATTCATATGATTATTACGATTAATATGATGACTTTTAGTTTTATTGCTTTTCCAGACCCATGTGCTTGTAATAATTTTAATTGTCTTTTAATAGCCCTGTTAAAAATCACATTAATCAGACAACCCACGTTCAGACATTCTTAAATTGTCAAAACTATGATTCGTATGATTAGTTTGATTAACATGATGACTTTTAAAGTTTTGTACGACTTGAAACTTAGTTTAACAGTTTTTCTTAAAATCATGGCAATCACAAAAATCATACAAATCCCGGTTCAGACATTCTTTAATAATGGTTCAGACAATCTTAATCTGTGTAAATCCGCCCAATCTGTGATAATCTGTGTTCAAGGGTTTTGATTTTGAACGCTGATGACACGGATTTAGCTGATAACCGCTGATTTGGTTTTCTTAAAATCATAACAATCATACAAATCACATAAATCATAGTTCAGACATTCTTAAAATCAAGTTAATCCCGGTTCAGACATTCATATAATCATAGTTTAGGCGGTTTTTATTGAAACAAAACCGCAGTAAATTAGTTAAAAACAAACGTCAATTAATGGTTTTAACAGCCATATCGTGTCGGTTTTATTAAGTTTATAGAATATATGCAGTTACAAACATTATTAAACACAAAGTTTTAAACAAATTAATTGCTTTTGAACATATAGTTCAGTAAATTTAAAGTTTGAAACTTTTATCAACAAATTGAAATAAGGAAAGATGGAGGAAAAATAGCTTATGGGTATGATGTCTCGTATGCGTAATCTGGCTCCCTGGTTTATTATATCGGTAGGAGGTATTTTTGTATTGTACATGGCTTTGATGGACACAAAAGTTATGGAAATTTTTGGTGCCCGGTCAAACAACGTAGGTACTGTAAACGGACGTGATATTACATATCAAGAGTATGCAGCTGCGGTTGAAAAATATCGTGAAAATCAACAACGTCAAGGCGTTCAAGTTGATGATGAACATATGGAAGCTATAAGAGATCAAACATGGGATGCTTTGGTAACACAAATTCTTTTAGAGCAAAAAATTGAAGAGTTTGGAATAAAAGTTACTGATGAAGAGGTTGCCGCAGTTATTACCGGACCCAATCCACCACAGTTTTTAACTCAATATTTTACTGATTCTTTAGGTAATTTTAATCGCCAGGCTTATGACGGCGCAATTAGAGACCGCAGAAACAGTCAATCTATGGTTCAAGCTGAGGATGCAGTACGCCAGCAGTTAATTCAAGAAAAACTGCAAAATTATGTTCTTGGCAGCATTACTATTAGTGAAGATGAAATTCAACGTAAATTCATGGATCAGAATACAAAAATAACTTCCGATTATGCTTTTGTTGATATTGCTAATTTTCAAGATAGTGAATTCAAAGTATCCGATGATGATATCAAAGCATACTACGAAAAACATTTAAACGAATATAAAGTTGATGCGCAGAGAAAAGTAAAATATGTACTTTTTAGAAACGTACCTTCTCAAGGCGATACACTTAACATTGTAAAAAATTTACAGGCAATTTTAAACAAAGCAAAAAAGGATTCAACTTCATTTAAGCAATTGGTTCAAGATTATTCAATGAGCCCTTACAAGCTTGATACAACCAACGCTTCGATGCTTCCGCTCGATAAAATCGGTTTATTTGCAAAAGCAAATATTGGTGAAATTGTAGGTCCAATTGCTACTTACGAAGGTTATGTTTTATATAACATTGTAAACAAAGTTAAATCTGCTGAAAGATTAGCTGTTAAAGCTTCTCATATATTAATTCCTAACGATCCGTCACAAGGCGGCGAAGAGATAGCTCTTAAACTATCTACAGAAATTTATGATAGGCTTATGAAAGGCGAAGATTTTGGAAAACTTGCAAAAGAATATTCTAAAGATCCGGGAAGTGCAGGAAAAGGCGGCGATATTGGCTGGTTTGGAAAACAAAGAATGGTTAAAGAATTTGAAGATGCTTGTTTTAAAGGACCATTAAATCAAGTTCAAAAACCTGTTAAAACTTCTTATGGTTATCATATTATTAAAGTTACTGATGCTACAAATGATAGTTATATTGTAGAAAAATTAGTAAATAAAATTGAAGTTTCTGCTACAACAACAGATAATCTTTATAATAACGCTACTGACTTTGCTTACATTGCTAACGAAAATGGTTTTGAAGTTGAAGCAAAAAAATTAGGTTACCAGGTTATTGAAAGCGGTACTTTTACTGAAGAAGCCGGTGCTATTCCTGGTGTTGGTGTTAACAAAGGATTAGTTAAATTTGTATTTGACGGCAGTGTTGGCGATATTAGCGAAGTATTCAGAGTACCTTCAGGTCATATAGTTTGTATGATTTCAAATGCTGAAAAAGCAGGGTTCCGTCCATTAGAGGAATTAAAAGCTAATTTGAAATTCCAGGTTTTACGCGAAATGAAAATTGAAAAAGCAATGAAAATTGCTGCTGATATTAAAAATAAAATTGGCGGAACAGGTGATATTAATTCTGCTGTTCAATTCTATCCACAAGTTACTGTAAAAGATACCGTAAGTTTCACTCCGGGTGGATCTATTCCTTTACTTGGCAGAGAATATGCCTATATCAATTATGCGGTTGAAGGAAAAATTAATCAAATTTCCGAACCAATTAAAGGCACACGCGGAGCTTTTCTTATTAAAGTTACCGATCGTACGGAATTTGATAAAACAGCATATTCGGTTCAAAGAAACAGTATTCGCGATAATTTATTGCAATTCAAAAAAGCCCGTTTGATTTCAGAATGGCTGCAAAAAATTAAAAAAGAAGCTGATATTGTAGATAATAGATATAAATTTTACAGATAATATCAATTGATATTTTAGTTTACAAGGCATTAAGGAAACCCCTTAATGCCTTTTTTTTTATTGCGCCGTAAAAATACTTTTTGACGGTTTTAGACACATTTAACATTAATAATTCAATTGAAATTAATTATAATAAAACACATATTGTAATATTTAAAATATTATTGCTTTAGTTGCGTGCTTTGAATCCGCAGGAATTGATAAATACCAAAAATTTTAGAACACTAATATTATTAATTTATAATTAAAATAAATCTAAAAGTTGCATATGCTAAAAATTTATCAATTGTTTATAAGCAACACCAAACTCTTAAGAACTATATTAATATCCTCAATTTTTATTGCACTTTATGGTTTTGCCCCTATTTATTTATTAAACATTAGCGCAAATGAAGGTTTTTGGGGCGGATATTTATTTTTATTTTTTCTTGTGCTGGTTTCTTGGTCAATTATTCTTTTAATACAACATTATTTTAATAATCTTCAACCAGCAATACAGTTTATTATTTCATATATTTTTGCTTTTATTTTCCACTCCATAGTAATTTTTACAATTTCCCATTTTGAACAATTTCCAACTAATAACTTATTGTATATCTTTTTAACCGTGTTTGCAATAAATACAATAATTATCATATTGGCAAATTCGGTTTCTATTGGACAAAAAAAACGAGAAGCGGAAAACAAAATTCAACAATTGCAGTTAAAAAACGTTGAGGCAAAATTATTACTTTTAATGCAGCAGTTCCAGCCTCATTTTTTGTTTAACGCACTAAGCACATTAAAATCCTTAGTTAATTTGAATACCGCAGAAGCAGAAAAATATATTGTTCAGATGTCGGAGTTTCTGAGATATTCAATTGATTCACATACTAATACTATAGTTACACTTGAGCAAGAATTAAGTTTTACACTTAATTATATTAAATTGCAAAAGGTGAGATTTGGTGAAGCCATTTCATTTAATGTAAATTTAGATAAAAATTTGTATTCTTATTATTTGCCGGTATATGGTTTGCAATTATTAGTTGAAAATGCTATTAAGCACAATCTGTTTAGTGTGCACAATCCATTAAATATCCTAATATGCAATTCAAATAATGTTATTGTAGTTTCAAACAACAAACAACAAGCAAGTATCACTAGTGGCGAAGGTATTGGTTTAAGCAATCTAAATGAACGTTATCGATTGATAACAGGAAAAGACATTGAAGTGATTAATTTTGAAAACGAATTTAAAGTTTATTTGGATTTAATAAAACCATGAAAGTTTTAATTATTGAAGATGAAATATTAACTGCCAAAGATTTAGCACGAACAATACTCATTATAGATCCTGATATTGAAATAATGGATACTATCCAAACAGTTGAAGATACAATTAATTATTTAAGGAATAATCCCGAACCTGATTTAATTTTTTCAGATATTCAGTTAGGTAATCAACTAAGCTTTGATATTTTTAAAAAATTAAAAACAAATGTGCCTGTTATTTTTTTTACTGCTTATAATAAATACGCCATAGAAGCCTTTAAAGCCAACGGTATTGATTATATATTAAAACCGTTTACTACCGATACTATTTCATCAGCCCTTGAAAAATTTCAATCATTAAAAGAAAAATTTGGAAAAACAAAAGATGAAATATCTTCAATTTTACAAAACTTTGAAGACAATATTACTAAAAAAAATAAGGCTATTTTGGTTTACATAGCCGACAAAATAATTCCCATCCAAATTTCTAATATTGCTGTTTTTTATATTGAAAATGAAATTACTTATGCTCATACTTTTGAATCCAAACAATACATTATATATGATAAATTGGACGATTTGGAAAAATCAAATATTTATGAGTATTTTAGAGCAAACCGCCAAATATTAATTAATAGAAAAGCCATTAAAGATGTTTCTAATTATTTTAATCGTAAACTGTTGATTAACTTAACCTTTGCATTCAAAAAACAAATAATAATCAGCAAACTTCGCACTTCGGATTTTCTCCGTTGGCTAGCAAAGTACTAATTATTTGTCCATTTCACTTCTAATTTTGTCCATTTCGGGTAAAAGCTAATTCAAAAAGAAATTGTAATCCCCTAATTTTAAAATTAAAAATAGAGGTTTTATGATTTCATCATTTAAAATAAGTCTAATAATATTATTTCTTATTATTTCAAGATCATTTCCCCAATCAAAAAACGAAGTAATAATTGGGACTTGGTTAGAGAAAGAGACTAATATTAAAGTAACTTTTTATTTGGATACTGACAATTGTTTTTATGGCAAAGTAATCGAAGATCCGGAAAACATTTCAAACAACAACCAAATTGTATTTCACAAATTAATCTACTCCAATAATGATGAGTGTTATGTTGGAACTATGACACCACCCGAAAAAGATATTGAGCTTTCAGTTAAGATATATTCAACATCCAACAACATATTAAAGGTTGTAGCAAAAAAGTTCATTTTTTCCAAAACATTATATTTTCAAAGGTTAATAAAATAATATGGCAAAAATTTTAATTTTAATATTTCTCGTATTATTTGTGCAAAATGTTATTGCTCAAAAAATCTTCGATAATTTTGTTTCACTAATTACTTTTGTACAATCTAATAATTCAACAATTCAAAAAGGAGATCTAAAAAGTGAGCAGGCAAAATGGGCAAAATATGCTGCAATTTTAGGCATTTTAGATATTTCTCAATCCAGCAAAATTACAGTTGTAAATAATACTCAACTTCCAGTTAGTTTATTTCCATCCGAAATTTTTGGTGGAGAAGCCGGCACTTATAAAGAAATAAAAACGGGTTCTAAATACAATACAAGTTTGACTAAATATATTGAAGTAAAACTTTTTAATATGGAGGGATATGCTGATCTAAAAATAGCCAACTTGAATCAACAGGCGGTTAATATTGAAAACAAAGTAAATACAAAAAATTTGTTTGAAAACATTGCTTCAGTTTATTATAACATTCTAAATCTAAATGAACAACTTAAAGCTAACCAAAACGATTTAGTATCTGCCGATACTTTATTTAATATTGCTAAAAACAAATTTAAACAAGGACTAATTAAACAGCAGGACGTTAATAATTCTGAAAGTAATTATATAATTACAGAAAACACGATTAAAAAAAACGAATATTTGTTAAAGCAGCAATATTTGGCTTTAAAAATTCTTTGCGATATTTCCATTAAAGATTCAATTTTAGTTATGCAAAAAATTGATTTTGAAGAAACCACGATAAAACCAATAATTGAATTCAATTCGTTATTAATATTAGATAGTGAAAATAAACTTGCCTTGGCAAATTCATATTATTTAAAAAATCTATATTCACAAATTCCAACACTTTCTATATTTAATTCTTATACACTGCAACAAAATAATGATGCTGCTAAAATTTATGACAGAAACAATAAGTGGTACTCAAGTAATCAAATAGGGCTCAAACTAAGTCTTGCAATTCCTAGTGCCAGTACTTTATCGCATACGTTAAATTCAAAGTACAATTATTCATTGGCCGAATTAGATTTAAAACATGCTGCAGTGGAAACCGAAAATAAATTTAAACAATTGGATATTGAGTATGATAACTCTCTTGCAGATTACAAGGCAAATAAAAGAATATATTTATTGCATAAAGATAGTTATGAACGAAACCTTGAATTATACAAAGAAGGATTGATTAGTATGGAGATTCTTCTTAACAGTTTTACTGCAATGGAAAACGCTAATAATAACTTTATTACTAGTCTTATTGCAATACAATTAAATAGAACAAAAATATCCATTAATAATCTTATAAAATAATTATGACAAATATTAAAATTTCGTTATTTATTATAATAACATTAGCAATATTTATTTCTTGTACAAAAGAAATAAAAGAAACTAAACCAATAAAAAAAGATCTTATTGAAGCTGTTTTTGCATCCGGAATACTAGAGGCTAAGGGAACCTATAATTTAACTGCAAAGGCAGAAGGTTATTTAGTTGATTTGGAAATAGAGGAAGGAGATATTGTTTCATTAGGACAAATAGTAGCACAAATTGATAACAAAGAAAATTATTTCAATCAACAGAGTTCTAAAAAGTTGTATTTGATAGCTCAAAAAAACACTACCTCCATGTCACCATTATTATCTCAGGCCAAAAATTCTATAAAAATTGCCCGTCAAAAGCTTCTACAGGATTCGCTTAATTTTGTAAGATATAAAAAACTTTTTGACTTAAATTGTGTAGCACAAATTGAATATGAAAACAGTTTATTAACCTATAATAATTCAAACGAGAATTTTCGAATTTCTGCTGAAAATTATAATAACTTAAAACAACAAGCCGATCAAAATTTAATTATAAATGAAACTCAAAATTTGGTAAACGAAAGCTCTTTATCCAACAATTTAATTAAAATTATTGTTGGTGGCAAAGTTTATAAAAAACTTAAACAAATCGGTGATTATATTAGGAAAGGAGAAGTTATTGCAATGATAGGAAATTCTCAATTTCTGTATGCCAAAGTAAATATTGACGAATCCAATATTAGTAAAATAAAATTGGGGCAAGATGTTGTAATAAGCTTAAATACTGAAAAAGATAAAGCATTAAAAGGATATATAGCTGATATTTCCCCTACATTTAATGAGGAGGAACAATCCTTTAGCTGTAAAATATTTTTCAAAGATTCCCTGAACTTCAGAATAATAGATACTCAATTACAAGCAAATATAATTGTAAATAAAACGAATAATGCTTTAGTAATACCAGCGGAATTTATTAGTTTTGACAACACTGTTAAAATTAAAGGTAAAGAACAACCGCAAAAGGTTATTACGGGATGCAGAAGTAATAACTGGGTTCAAATATTAACGGGAATTGACGAGACCACAATTTTAGAAACTGATAATATTAATTAGCCATGAAACTAAAAGTAAATTTTGAAATTGCGTTAACACATATTTTAAGCAGAAAAAAACAGACATTAATTGCGGCATTAGGTGTTACTATGGGAATGTCTATGTTTATTTTTTCCAATTCACTTATGAAAGGATTTAATAAGTATTCGAAAAAAGAAATGTTTAAAGTCATTTCACACATAAGAATTTATAAGGAGGATGAAATAAGTTCCCCTTTATTAAAATGCAAAAAGGATCAATTGGTTTTAATAACTAACCCCAAAATTATTACTCAATCAAAAAGCATTGTTAATCCATACGACCAAATAAATAACCTAAGAGCACAATCCTATGTGACTTACATTGCTCCTCGGGTAAATGTAGATTTGTTTTATAACAATGGGAGATCTCAGTTAAAAGGAATTGGAAATGGTATTTCCGTTAAGGAAGCCGATAAAATGTTTAACATTAAAAGCACTATGATTGCAGGAAATTTAGAACAAATTTCTTATGACTTAAATGCTATTATTATCGGAAAAATTGTTGCAAAAAAAATGAATGTTGGTCTTGGTGACAATCTTACTATTTCCTCATCATACGGTATCTTAAAGATTATGCGAGTGGCGGGAATTTTTAGTACGGGGAACAGATCAATCGACGAATCTAGATGTTATATGCATATTAATTCGGCTCAACAATTGGTTAAACAAAATTCCACATACATTACGGAAATATTATTAAACATTAAAAATCCGGATGAGTCTTCAGTATATGTCCAAAAATTAGCAAAACTTACAAATTATAAAGTAGAAGACTGGAAAACCGCAAATGCAGACCAGTTGGCCGGTGATAAAATGAGAGACATTATGACAATTGTAGTTCCTTTTACAATTCTATTAGTTGCTGCTTTTGGAATATACAATATTCTTAATATGACAATAACGCAAAAACTTAATGATATTGCAATATTAAAAGCAACCGGATTTTCCGGAAAGGACGTTATTAAAATATTTGGTATTGAAGCAATAGCTATGGGAATGGTTGGAATTTTAATGGGTTTAGGTGTTGGGGCAATCTTAATTAAAGTTTTACAAAATGTGTACCTGGGTGAACCGATTGGTTATTTCCCAATATTTTACGAACCTTCTGTTTTTATTACAAGTTCTTTAGCAAGTATGCTGGTAACTATTGGGGCCGGATATTTACCAGCAAGAAAAGCGGCAAAAGTTGATCCGGTATCTATTTTTAGAAGTTTATAGGAATTTAATTATGTCAGGCAATGTCATTCTTTCAGCACACAATCTTAATAAATATTTTTTGGAACCCGTCATATTTCAGGCACTAAATAATGTTAGTTTTAATGTATACGAGGGAGAATTTTTAACTCTTGTTGGTAAAAGCGGTTCCGGTAAGTCTACTTTATTATATTGTTTAAGCACAATGGATACAAATTATGAGGGGGAAATTTTTATTCAACAGCAAAAAATTACCGGAAAAATGATTGATGAATTAGCTGAAATTCGCAGAAAAACTATTGGCTTCGTTTTTCAATTTCACTATTTGTTACAAGAATTTTCCTGTTTGAAGAATGTAATGATTCCCGCACTAAAAGTCGGGGAATTGACCAGGGACGAAATAGAGAATAAAGCATATCAAAAACTAGAGCTGTTAGGCTTAAAGGATCAAGCTCTTAAACCAGCCTCAAAATTAAGCGGAGGACAACAACAAAGGGTGTCAATAGCTCGCGCCCTTATTAACGATCCTAAGATTATAATGTGTGATGAACCTACGGGTAATTTAGACAGTAAAAACGCTCAAATAGTTTTTGATATTTTTAAAGAACTAACTATTAGTTGCAAACAGACAATTATTGCAGTCACACATGACCTTGATTTTGCTACTGCAAGCGATAGAACAATTGAATTAACTGATGGTAAAATTTCTTTAACGACAGCAAAATTAAAAAGATCGTAATACTCTGATTCCGTTCTTAATAATTAAATATTTTTTTGCTAAATTAAATTTTAATTATACTTACAAAAATTATTTTTGTATATTATTACTATATTGAAATTGTTTAATTTGAATTCTGGCAATTTATGCAAAAGACAGGGGACGATAAGCTGAATAGGTTTTTAAGCTCTGAAAAATGCTTTTTGTTAAAAGAGCTTTATGACGATTCGTGTGAAGGGAAGTGTATATATTTTAATAATAAAGTCGTTTATTTTAATAGTGCTTTATCACAACTAACCGGTTATTTGCCAAAAGAACTTTTTTCTTTTGATCCGAAAAATATTTCATCATTTGTTCATCCCGATTTCCATTCTTTTTTGTATAATAAAATTAAAGAAAAAATTCAGGGTACCTGTAAATGCAAATCAATAGAATTTGTCTTTATTAAAAAAGATAAAAGCTGTATTTGGGTTGAATTTTCAATTAAAATTTTGGAATTTGATAAACAGCCGTTATTTTTAGCAACTTTAATTGATATAACCGAAAAAAAAGAAACTGAAAATCTACGGCTGACACAATATAACGAATTACAAATAATACATAATCTATCATTAAAAATTAGTCAAACTAATGATATTAACGAGATTTATAGTGAGGCCTTTTGTGGATTAAAATCTTTAATTCCGCTTGATAAATTTGCTGTTTTGTTAGTAGATAAGAATGAATGTATGCGCTTTGTTTATTGGACAAATCTTTCCGAAAAATATAGAAAAACCTTTGAACCAAATTTAACACGTAATTCGGAAACACAAACTTTTAATCCGGTTATTATTGCGGATGTAGAAGTATCTATTTTACCCGATAAAACTAAAAAGGAGCTCCTTAAGGAAGGAATAAAAGCTTTTGGAATTTTTCCTATTTTATATAAAAACAAATTGTGGGGGGAATTAGCAATATATTTTAGCAATCCTATTACTCTTTCAAAAGAGCAGATTGCATTAATTATTACTTTCACTAATCAAATAGCTTTTGCAATTTACAGAATTAGAAACGAAGAACAATTGATAAGAAGCCGTGAAGAATATAAAACTTTTGTTGAAAATTCATACGAAATTGTTTTAACCGTTGATTTTGAAGGCAATTTTTTATCAATAAATGAAGTTGGAATACGCTTAAGCGGTTTTGATGAAAACGAAATTATTGGGTTTTCGTTTAATTCATTTGTGGAAAAGAGTTACCGTGATTTAGTAAATCAATACTTAAAGTTACTAAAAGATGGAAGTAATAAAATTCTCCCATTTGAGATTTTGGTTTTGAAAAAGGACAAAAGTCCTCTGTGGCTTGAAATTAACGTAAGTAATAGATATGAACGTTCAATAGCTGTTTGTATTTATGTTATGGCTCGCGACATAACGGAACGAAAATTAACCGAAGCTAAACTAATTGAAAGTGAAAATAAATATCGCGAATTGCTGGAAAGTGCATTTGATTTAATTTTCACTTTAGATATAAATGGGAATTTTATTTCCGCCAATAGTACAGCTTATAGATATTTTGGCTATGATCTAAATGAAAATGTTAGTTTTAATATATTTGATATTTTAGATGAAAAATATGTAAATTTGACCAAAAACAGATTAAAAGAAAAACTATCCGGAATTGTACATAATCAATCAATTGAAGTATTAGCCTATACAAAACAGCATACACCAATTTGGTTAGAAATTAACAGCAGGATACATCAAAAAGACGGTAAACCAATTGAAATAGTTGGCGCTGCAAAAAACATAACTCAAAACAAATTAGCAGAAGAAAAACTTCAAAAGTATTATAATAATCTTGAAAGCTTAATAAATACCAGAACAAAAGAATTACAAAATTCCGAAGAAAAGTTCCGTGCTTTAGCCGAAAACTCGTATGATACAATTATGCGTTTTAATGAAAAAGGCGAACACCTTTATGTAAATAAAGTTGTTGAGCTTACTACAGGCTTAAAACCTGAATCTTTTATTGGAAAAACTCATCAGCAAATTGGGTTTCCAGACGAATTATGCCTCATTTGTGAGCAAATTATTCAAAAAACCTTTAACGAAAAACAAAAACAACAAATCGAATTATATCTTCCTAATGGGTTATGGATTGACTGGATGCTTTTCCCTGAATTTGATTCAACTGGAAAAGTGATAAGTGTTATCAGCTCGGGACGTGATATTACCGAACGAAAACAAAAAGAGGAAGAGCTTCTATTAAAAGATAGAGCTTTATCTAAAATTTCCGAGGCAATACAAAAAATTCTTCAATCAAAAGATATTTATTCTTCATTGGAATCGGCTCTTGAATTAATTGCGGGAGCTATAAATGTATCAAGTATTTACATTTTTGAAAATTTTTCAGACATTAAAGACTCGGAACTTTATTTTAAACAAAAATTTAAATGGACTAAAAATAATTATTATGGTGTGCCTTCCCAACCAATTATAGCCTACAAGTACAAACCAAATTTTAACAGATGGTTTGATTTATTACATAATAAAGAAATTTTATGTGACTTTACAAATAATCTTCCCGATTGTGAAAAAGAAATTATCAGACAAACCGGAATAAATTCTTTTATTATTGCTCCAATTTTTGTTAATAATCAATTTTGGGGATTTGTAGGTTTTAGGGAGGATCACTATGAGCGCGAGTGGACAAAACCCGAAATATCGATTATTAAAATACTTGCCGAATCAATTGGCGGGGTTTTTACAAGAATTAGCTTTGAAGACAGTTTAAAACAATCGGAGCAGTGGTGGAAATTTTTATTTGAATCGGCCCCTGGTTCTTACTTTATTACTAATTTTAATGGTTTGGTAATAAATACAAATAAAGAATTTGAAAGAATGTGTGGTTATTCCAAACAGGAACTTTTGAATAAAAACTTATTTGAAGAAGGCATAATTAAGTTTGAAAGCGTTGATGGATTTCATTCGGTTTTATTGGAAGCATCAAAAGATACCGCCATGGAACGTGTAGAATTGCTAATAAGAACTAAAACAAAAAAAGAATTAATTGTAGAAATGAGTTTTTATAGTGTGCTTTTAGGTTTTGAAAAATTTGTTTTAGTTTCCGCTTATGATATCCAACAAAGGAAAAAAGTTGAAATAGAACTTAAAAAAGCACTGGATAAACAAAAAGAATTAAATGAACTTAAAACCAGTTTCCTTTCATTGGTTTCGCATGAATTTAAGACTCCATTAACTACAATATTGTCATCTGCTGATTTAATTGACATGTACGGCAATACAATGTCGCAGGAAAAATTCTCTAGCCATATATTAAAAATTCAAAAACAAGTTGCTTATCTTAATGAAATGCTCAACGATGTTTTGACGCTAAACAAAGCGGAATCGGGCAATTTATCGTATAAACCTGTTTCATTCAACTTAAACACTTATTGCGGTGATATTGTTGAAAATATTAAATCGATAAATACATCTAATAATATTATTCAGTATAAATTTTCAGGGATTACGGAAAATGTATTTGCCGATAATAAACTAATAAAAAATATTGTTCAAAATTTATTAACAAATGCTGTAAAATATTCACCTCCTGACAGTAAAATAGATATTGATGTACATGTTTCAGATTCCGCCATCAATTTTAATATTAAGGATAATGGCTATGGGATTAATAAAAAGGAAATTGATAAAATATTTATCCCCTTTTTTAGAAGTGATAAAACGCTGCATATTCCCGGAACAGGATTGGGTTTATCAATTGTAAAATATTCAACGGAAATACATGGCGGTAAAATTTCTGTGGAAAGCTTGCCGGGAAATGGAAGTAAATTTAGCGTTGTTTTGCCACAGAAGAAAATTTAACTAACAAATAGTTTTTAATTTAAGGACCCCATGGAAAAAATATTAATAATTGAAGATGAAGAAGATGTAAGACCCGGATTATGCGAACTTTTAGAGACCGCCGGTTATAATGTAATTAGTGCCGCCAATGGTTTATCCGGTCTGGTTGAAGCTAAATCCAAACATCCTGATTTGATAATATCCGATATTATGATGCCTCATTTGGATGGTCATGGGGTATTAAAAGAAATTCAATCTAATCCTGATACTGCATTAATTCCTTTTATTTTTCTGACTGCAAAAACGGATTCATCTGAAATTAGGAAAGGAATGATTGACGGAGCTGATGATTATATTACAAAACCGTATAGAGCAAAAGAATTATTACATGCTGTACGTACTAGATTGAATAAACAAAAGATCTTTTTAAATAAAATTGATAGTGTTATTAATCATTTGTCCCTTTATCTACCTCACGAAGTACGAACCCCATTTGTTTCTATTTTAGGTTACACAAGTTTAGTCCTTGAGGGTTCGGTTGACTTTACAAAAGATGAATTAATTGAAATTATAAAAAACATTCATTATTCCGGCAAGCGTCTTCACAAAACAATGGAAAAATTTCTATTATTTTCATATTTAACTACTCTGGAGAATGAATTTAATGAGGAAAACCATACAAATAATGAATTTTTTGAATTAGACGAAAGTAAAATTCGCGGTATCATTAATACACATTTTCAAAGTATGGAATTATCCAATGAACTTGTTTTGGATATTAAACCGGCAATAATTATTATTAAACCAGATTTATTCTGTTTTATTATTGAAGAATTAGTAGAAAATGCAGTTAAATTTTCTGAGCCAAACTCTGATATCAAAATCACATCGACCACTGATGAAAAGTTTTGTTATTTAACAATTAAAAATTATGGACGCGGTTTATCTAAAGACCAAATTAATTGTTTAGGCCCCTGTATTCAATTTGATAAACAAAAATATCAACAGCTTGGTAATGGACTTGGTTTAGCCATTATAAAGAAAATCTTTTCTATTTATAAATATGATTTTACAATTGACAGTATTATTAATAAGGAAACTACTGTTTGTTTATCGTTTCCATTAATAGAAAATTAATTTTAATCAAATATTTATTTGTTTCAATTATCAATAAAATATCTTAAATTGACGTAATGTCTTTTATTTGATTTTAGACCTTAAATTTTCTTTGCTCTACTAATAATTGTTACTTATAAATTTTATTTGTTGTTTTAGATGAGAACCTTAATTAAAGAAACTTTTGGTAAAAAGAAATTTGGGTTGGCACTTTTTTTTGCTATTTATTTTTCTTATTGGTTTTTTTTCCCTCTTATATATGAAAGAGTTGGAGAACCAACAGGTTTGGTTACTGCGGTTATTATTGGTTGTTTTGGTTTTTTTTATGGTATTCCTTTTGGTCTCGGTTCAGCCATTTTATTTTTCCCTTTAAATTATTTTTTATATACCAAAACTAACAGCACTATCAGTTCTTCTCCATTAGCCCCTTTATTTACACAAAGTATTTCTTTTGCAATAGGGTATTTTTCCGGTGCTCTGCGTTCTTTAATACTCAAAATTAAAACTCAAAAAGTGTTATTGGAAAACGAAGGACTTTTATTAAAAAAAGAAGTGGAAAACCGCATTTCTGCTGAAGAAAAGTTACTTAAATTATCTAATAATCTGGAATCTATTGTTGATAAACGTACAGAAGAATTAAAAAAATCAAACCAAAACCTTATTAACGAAATTAATAAAAGAAAATTTATTCAGGATAAATTAGAAAATCATATTAATTTCGAAAAGTTAATTTCTTCTATTTCCAAACATGTTTTTTATTTTAATAACAATTTAGATGATGATATTAATTTTATTTTAACCCAAATTGGTATAAACACCGCAAGTGACAATTGTTATCTGTATCGATTTAATGAAAATAAACAATTATTAATTAACACTCATATATGGTCTAACAATACTACATTTCCAATTAGCAAAAAAGGGCAAAATATTTTTATTGATAACTTGCCATGGTTAAAGGATATACTATTTTATTCCGAAAATATTTTTATTAAAGATGTAAATGATTTGCCGGAAGAAGCAATCAACGAAAAAGAACTTTTTAATAATTATTCAATTAAGTCATTTATTGCAGTACCTTTTTATTATAACGGCATTTTGGATGGTTTTATTGGACTTGATTATAGAAAAGATTATTCATTTTACAATGATGATGAATTGAAGTTATTAACCACAATATCAGAACTTTTAAGTGTTGCTATACAAAAAAATAAAATTGAAGAAAAACTGCTTGATAATGAAAATTATTTAAAGTTCCTGTTTGATTCCGTACATACGGGTATTGCTATAATAGACGCCGAGACACACACTATTTTGGATGTTAATGAATATTCCACTAAAATGTTTGGTGTTTCAAAAGATAATATGATTGGACGATTATGTCATCAATATATCTGTCCGGCTCAAATAGGTGCCTGCCCTATTACCGATTTGTGCCAATCGGTTGATTTATCCGAAAAAGTAATGACAGATTATTTTGGCAATAGAATTCCTATACTCAAAAGTGTTGTTTCTGCAAAAAGGAATAACAATACAATTCTTATTGAAAGTTTTACAGATATCACTAATCTTAAAAAAACGGAAGCTGCATTACGCGAAAGCGAAGAAAAACTTAAAATTATTTTTAATTCTATTAGCGATGTTATTTATTCTTTGGCTCAGGATTTCACAATCATTTCCATTAACTCTTCCATAGAAAGAATACTTGGCTACAAGGAATCGGAAGTTATAGGTAAAAAAATTGATGAGTTAGGTGTGTTAACGCCCGATTCTCTTCAAAAAGCCATAAATTATTCGAGGCGTATATTTAATCGTGAAATTTTACCGAGTATAACTCTTGAATTTATTGCCCGGGACGGCTCTATTCGAATTGGTGAGGTTATTAGCACCCTTGCTACTATTAATTCACAACCAATTAGTATTGCTGTTGCACGCGATGTGACCGATAGAATTGAAGCTGAAAAAAAATTAAGTAATATTAATTCCGAACTGCTTAGTTTAAATAATAAATTAAGCAGCTCTGAAGTTCAACTAAAGGAATTAAACATAAGCAAAGATAAATTTTTCTCGATTATTTCCCATGACTTACGAAGTCCTTTTATGGGATTGCTGGGATTAAGTAGTTTACTAAAGGATGATTATAATAATCTGGTAGATTCTGAAAGAGTTTTTATTGTTGATAGTATTAATCGGTCAATTAAAAAAATATTCGATCTTCTTGATAATTTACTGCAATGGTCAAAAATTCAAACCGGCAGTATACAATATTCACCTGAAAGAATTTATCTTAAGGAGTTAATTAAAAAAACCACTGAACTTTTTGAAGCTAATATATATCAAAAAACTATTTCACTAACTATTGACGTTGATGATAACATTTATGTGTTTGCCGATATTAACTCTCTTCAATCTATTTTGCAAAATTTAATTTCAAATGCTGTAAAATTCACTTATCCCGCAGGAAAAATTGAAATTAAAGCTGTTCAGATCGAAAACATGATACAAATTGAAATTTCCGATTCCGGTGTAGGTCTTTCGGACGATGAAATTATAAGATTGTTTAAAATTGATGAACAATTTACAACCCTTGGCACTAATGAAGAAGCCGGGAGTGGTCTTGGTTTAATTTTATGCAAAGAACATGTAATTAAAAATGGTGGACAAATTTGGGTAAAAAGCAAAGTTGGTGTTGGTACCACTTTTTATTTTACTTTAAAAAATGCTGAATAGTTATTTTGTCTGTATTAAATTAAATTTTATTCCTTCAGTTTCTTTTCCGTTAGCAACAATACTTATTTTATGTTCGCCTAAATAATGTTTACGTGTTGTAAAATCTTTAAATGATTGTTCTTTTTTGTAATTCAAACTTTCCAAAGGTTTGATAATATTTTCGGCAATTTTAAATAGCTTTCTGTTTTGTTTTCCATTCGATTTCATATAATAAACAGCATATTCCAGTCTTAATTTTTCCGATTCTTTTCCGCTATTTAACACTTTAAAACTAAATGATAATTTATCTCCAATACTAATATTATCTTTTCCAATTGCAAAATCTTTAACAATACAATTTGTTTTATCGGAAATACCAAAAAACTCGTAAGTTTGTTCGTTAGCGTTTTTTAATAAAGTACGGCATCCATGTTTTATTATCCAATCGGTATTAGCACTTGTCCCTTTCCATCTTTTAATTATTTCCAATACAACTTTTGGATTATCCTTAGAAATATCATTTAAATTATTCGCTACACTTTTTCGTACAAATTCAAAATCATCATTTTTTAAATTTTCCAAAATCGGTACAATTAAACCCGGATCTTTTTTAAATTCGGGCAAAGCAACTGCCCATGGCAACCGTGGTCTGCAACCTTCGCTTGATAATCTTCTAACGTGGAAGTTTTTATGTTTTGACCACTCAAGCATCTGTTTCATCATTTTATCGGGATATTTAATAATAAACTGCCTTACTGCAAATTCACAACTCATAAGTTGTGTTATTTCTTCCATTGCTTTTACTGATAAGTCGTAGTTTTCCAAACCAAATAGTTCAATAAATTCGGGGAAAAATAAAAGACCTATTCCGCTTACGGTTAGTTTTTGCTTTTTTACAACATTTAACACATTTAACAAATTTTTTACATTATTTTCATAAGTATCATTTAATACTGTTTTTAACGCAAATGCAATATGTTTAGTACGATCTTTTAATTCTCTGTTTTTCCAATTTTCATCGTAAACAACATTCATAAATTGTTTTTCATCAAAGTTTTTAACAGTTGTTACTAAAACATTATTTAAATAACTAAAAAACTCATCATTAATTAAATTTTTTAATGGCTCCGGCATAATTTACCTATAGTAATTTTTGTATTTTTTTTAACACTTTGGATACTCTTTTTTTCTGGGTATCTTTTTCCAATAATTCATATTTTTGATCAATAATATTAATAAACCGATTAACATTGTTTTTATTTATACATTTTTCGGATTTTTCAATATACATAGGAAATTGTTTAATTGGACAGGTATTTAATATATTAAATAGATGAACTAAACTTTCTTTTTCACATTTTGAGTAAACTGCTAATTGCGAAAATATTCCAACTCCGTTATCAATTGTTATTACAGAACCCTGATTAACCGCTTTAACAATTATATCTAATAAATTATATACTCCATCAGGATTAAATTTAACAATTGTATTTAAAGCAGTAACAGCACCCCACACCAATCGGTTATTTTTATTTATCAGCAATCCCCCAAAGTTTTCACAATATTCCGCAATTAAACTTCCACCGCCCATCTCGCCAATTTCGTATAATGTTTTTATACAATTGCTTTGTATTTTTTTGTTTTTGTTATCCAAATTAATTACAAGTTCTTGTATATCTGCTGCGTTTTTAGTTTTGAACAACTCGGCCGCCAATTCTTTTTCCAAAAAATTATTGTTTTTATCATTTAACGCCGACAGCTTTTCAAGTATACTCATTTTATACTCTATATTTTTAATTTATAAATTTAAGGCCAATTGTTGAACAAAACAATAAAAAAATATAAAATTAAACTTGACATTATGTCTTATTTATATTATTTTAAACTTAAATATTATTAATTATTATTATACTATATCAAAATATTATGAACAGCTATATAAAAAACGAAAAAACACAACTTGCACTTAAAACATGGATTAAATTAGCGCGCGCTTTTAATACATTTAATAAGAGTGCAAACGAAGAGATAAGCAGTTATGGATTAACTCCATCCCAATTTGGTGTTTTAGAAGCCTTATTTCATTTAGGCCCTATGACAATTGGGAAAATATGCGATAAAATTTTAATTACCGGTGGTAATATGACTGTGGTTCTTGATAACCTTGAAAAACAGGAATTAATTAACCGCGTAAAAATTAAAACCGATAGACGTGCTTTAAGTATTGAATTGAGCGAAAAAGGTAAACAATTAATTGAGTCGGTTTTTCCTAAACACGAGCAATTTATTACCGAAAAAATGAATGTATTATCAAGCAGCGAACAAGAATTACTTGGCGTATTGCTTAAAAAACTAGGATTAAACACAATAAACACAAAAGAGGTAAAACAATGAAATTATTATATAAAAACTTTGTAAACAGTTCTGTTTTAATATTATTACTTCGGGTAATATTGGGTGTAGTATTTTTTGTACATGGCTCGCAAAAAGTAATGGGTTGGTTTGGTGGTTACGGCTTGGAAAATACGGTTGCATATTTACAACAAAATTTGGGGATCCCGACATTTTGGGGATATGTTGCTGCTTTTACCGAATTTTTAGGCGGTATTGCTTTAATTTTTGGATTATTAACACGTCCGGCAGCACTTGGTATTACTATTACAATGCTGGTTGCAATGAGTGTACATTTTCCGGCAGGATTTTTATTACCTAACGGGTTTGAATATGTTTTAACATTATTATTTATATCTGTTGTTATATTTTTAAGCGGCCCGGGTTGTTTAAGCGTTGATAAACTAATTTTAGATCAATTAGAAAAATCTAAAAAAGAGGATAAATAAAATGCTGACGGTCAACAAAAGCGAAGAAAGAGGAAAAACTGAAATTGATTGGCTTAAAAGTTATCACGGATTCTCATTTGGGAACTATTATGATCGGTCAAAAATGGCATTCGGGCCTATTAGAGTTTTTAATGACGATTACATTGCAGCAAATGGCGGATTTCCCACTCATCCACATGCAAATATGGAAATTATAACTTATATAATTTCAGGTCAACTTGAACATGCCGACAGTACCGGAACGAGTGAAATAATTAATTCAAATGAGTTACAAAAAATGACAGCAGGTACCGGTGTTTACCATTCGGAATTTAATCCTTCCGATAATGAAGCCGTTCACTTGTTACAAATTTGGATTTTACCTGATACAAAAGGACTTACACCTTCTTATCAAAAATTAAATATTGCAGATAAAAATTTAGACAACGTACTTGTAAAAGTTGCCGCTAAACAAAAATCAGATGATCTTATTTTTGTAAGTCAAAACATAGAAGTTTATTTATCAAAACTTTATGCCGCAAAAACAATTAATGTAACCGATAAAGAGAAATCCGGAATTTATATATTTTGTATTGATGGCGTGTTATCCATAAACAATAATCTAATTACTAAAGGTGATTCGCTTGAAATAATAAACGAGAAAAATTTAGATATTTCAGCTGTTGAAAATTCCCATTTTATATTGTTTGAATTTCCGTTATAAAAACAATTATAAATTGTGAATGATGTGTTTGATATTCATTTTCTTCGTTTTCATCCAATTTATTTTTCTTGGGTTAAAACCCAATTTTGGCTTAGTTAAAACACCGGCATAAATTCGGTTTACCAACCTTTTGGTTGGTGTTATTTAAATGCTTGCAACTTATTATAATATTGTGTGTAATCGTATTATTATTCCCTTGTAAGCACTTCAGAGAAGTGCCACATTTGTAATAACGCGGCAACACTACAAACTACCAGAACGGCAGAGCCGTGCCACATTTGAACCTATAATTACACAGTCTTTGAAGACATGCATTATAACCGTAACTTCCAATAATTAGGCACAACAAATACTTTTAATAGATTATGATGTAACGGTTTACAAGTCAATTGTAATATTAAATTATGTGCATATATAGGCACGGGATTTTTCTCCATACCAAATAGATGTTAGTAAAATTAATACCCTTTGTCATAATCAAGAAATACCACATTATTGTTGATATATAATAAAAACACACAAAATATTTGATAACCAAAGATTTTGCTAAAAAAATAATAGTTTGATATTGTTAATCACCTAAGCCAAAAAGTGAGGAAAAGAATCAGGGCTAAAGCCCGTTATATCTATTCCGCCAGCCCCCAGCATGAATGCTGGTTTACTAAACTTTAGGTTAGGGTTATTTAAACGGGGAGATATAATAACATTATCGCATTATTTATAATAAGTTATAAGGATTTTGAATAACCACGTCCTTTAGGGCGTGGGGATAACAACTGCTCAACTCGGCCTTTAGGCCTGATTTTAAAGTAATATTATTAATAGAATTTAATAAATACAATTAAATTTACTAATGCAAAATATTAACAAAGGAATTCGGAAAATAATAATCTCTGCTTCAAAATTAGCGGTACATTTATAGATTAAATATTTTCCTTTGGTAATATATTGTGCCTAAATAAAGCGGAGTTACGGTTATAAATTAGAACATTTTGGGTTTTAGCACTAATTTATTAATTTTGCGACAGCCTTTATTTAATCAACAATATAAAAATAATAGTTTGTTCAAAACTACAAACTATTAAACCACTTGCCAATACTAATAAAATAATCAACTTTTTTTGTATAGTCCGAACTTGAGATACTAACTTCCATTGGACCTATAATACTATAATACGAATATTTAAGTCCCCAGCCGTAAAACAACTCTTTTGTCTGCCAATCTCTAAAATATGTAAAATCTGTACCCGCACTAAAAATTCCGCTTATATATTGCTCGTCATTAATCCGCAGTCGTAATTTTATATCACCCAATATCACTTTATCTTTAACTATTGTACCTCTGTTAATCCCTATAAAAGGCAAATTATAATCAAAATACTGAACGGCTTTTGTCCCCCCCAAATAATTACTTTTTAACGGTTCCTGATTTTCGTCCAAAATTAAGCGGCCGTAAAAAGCCGGCATTAAATGAACATCACTCCCCAACCTGATTACTGACTGCATTGAATAAGCAAAAACAGCTGTTTTGGTACTGTTAAATAGATTGCTAAACTTATTAGCAAAATAGTCAAACTCCATCGATATATTGCTCCCCTTTTTAGGAAGATATTTATTATCCATATTATCAAATTTTATTTTTGCATAAACACTAAAAAAGTTTTTATGCACATTTGTTATGTCGGTATTATAATAATCCGTTGCCAAAAATGGAGTAAAATTATAATATTCAATTCTGCCGCCGGCACCCATTAAATAATTATTTCCGGTAACTCCCATCATCGATAAATCGCCGCGATAATAATTAATATCTATATTACCAACTTTATTATTTTTTTCGTAAACTTCAAAATCGAGCTGTTTATATTCGGCTTCGACACTAATTTCCGGCATATTTGCCTGTATAAACTGAAACGATGATTTAATAGTAGTATTTTTGGAAAATATAACATCAACCGATAACCTGGCACCGCCAAACATTTGATTACGTAATGTTAAATTTAATAAAATTGAAGATTTATCAATTGTATTATAGTTAAATCCGGCATTTATATAATCCGTAGGTTTTTCCTCCAAATATAGCTGCAATACATTATTATCATCACCGGTAAACTTATAATATATTTTTTTATAAGTATTTGTGCCGTACAAATTTTTTATACCTTCGTTAATTTTATCAAAAGTGTAAACATCGGGAAATTTGAAGTTTGTTTTATCCATTATATATTCAAAACTAGTCTCTTTTATTCCGCTCACCGCTATATTATTAATTGCCAAAGTATCATTAAAAACATATCCTTTATTAATAAGTGAATCATTAAAAGTATAACCGGTAAGTTTGCTTTTTATTGAATCAATTTGAAGTAAAGCTGCAACTTCTCCTTTTGCAATTAACTCTCTTGCAGCTTCTTTATTAAAACTAGCAGTGCTAAAACCGGTAATATCGGGCTCAATAATAATATCACATCCTTTTTTGTTAATTAAATATTTTTCATTACCTAATAAAGTTGTAAGCTGTCCGGCTACATCGGTAACATCTTTAATTTGTTTTTTATCAAGAAGTTTAGTTTGAATGTCAACCCCAATTATAACATCCACTCCCAATTTTTTTATTACATCAACAGGAAAATTATTAACAATCCCTCCGTCAACCAAAAGTTTGTCGTCTAATTTGATAGGTGCAAAAACCGTTGGCATTGCCATACTTGAAAATAAAGCTTCAGGTAAAAATCCGCCTGTAATTACAACCTCTTCACCATTTGCAATGTTGCTTGAAACACACATAAACGGAATTGGCAGTTTGCTAAAATCATCAACCGAATGATATTTTGCTGTTAACCTGCATAATAAATTCATTATGTTTTGCCCCTGAATAAATCCCTCAGGCAATTTAACACCTTTTCCTTTTTCAACTAAAAACGAAAGAAGATATCTATCCTGCTCTTCTTTTTCAAACATATAAGTATATTCACGAGGAAAATAATCGGATAATAATTCCGCCCAATTTAAGTTTAACACTAAATCTTCAAGCTGTGCAGGAGTGTAACCAATGGAATATAATCCACCTACCAAACTTCCAATACTGGTACCAACAATATAGTCCGGTTTTATGCCCTGACTTTCCAATACTTTTAATACTCCTATATGGGCAAACCCTTTTGCACCTCCGCCGGAAAGTACTAATCCAATTTTCGGTTTGTTTTGTGCATTTGTAACAACTGAATACAACAAAATACAAGCAAAAATATAGATAAACAGCGCGGAGTTTTTTTTCATGGCATTTCCGTAGATTGTTTTTTTTGAATTTGAATATACATAATAAAAATAATATTATTATAATTAGTTAATCACAAATAATATTTGATTGGCGGATAAAGATGATTTTAATGTTTGCTTATCAGATTGTTAAGTTATTATTTTAACAAATCCAAATAGTCGGTTTGTACCGGACGGGTTTGATTTATGTTATTATAATCATTCATCAAGTCAAAAGAAGTCGGTTTATAAGGAGCCCTAATTATTAAAGCATCGTGTACACACCACTTGGCAGAACAGCCGCAACCGGACACATCAATTTTTACAGATTCCGATTTTGAGCCAAACATTTTTCCCAGTTCAATCATATCGGTATAATTTGGCGAATAAACTTTTATACTGTCGTCATAAGCATAAACACCGTAAATTTTTGCAAGTTTGTTTGCCGTAACTTGATTTATTTCAAAACCACAGTCACCACCACCAATTCCGCCATCCAAATTAAAATATATAATTTTATTAGAAGTGATATTTAAGGAGTCTAAATTTTGGCTGCCATATAAAATTTGAAAAAGCTGATGCGCAACAAATGCCCCGCTTGAATGAGCGGCTACAATTATTTTAGTTGTTTTATGCAAAAGCTGGTTTTTTAGAAGGGAAATTAAACTTTCGGCAAGTTTTAAGTTATCAACTTCTTTTTCGTTGTAACATGGGCTATCCGGCCCTTTTACCGAATAGACATATTTAACTCCTAAAGAGTTTAATTTAGCCAAATATAAATTTTTACACCAATTATTTGCCCACTCTTGCTTAACAGACCAGCCTCCAAAACCAATAAAAACCGCCGTGCCCGAATTATTGGTTTCGGTATAGTTTACACCGTTTCCTATCTTTGTCCAATTGAATTGATCAACCGGAGTATCTTGTTGAGTGTAGGAACAATTTGCAATAAATACCAACAACAAAAATATTTTTTTCATATACTATTAAGTTGAACTGATTTCTATTTTATTTTTTATGCTTTCAACAACTTCTTTAATATTTGCATCTTCTTGAAGAAGCTGAGTGACACAATCGAATGAATGAATTACTGTTGAATGATCTCTTCCGCCAAAATGCAAACCAATAGTTTTTAAAGATGATTTGGTAATTATTTTGGATAAATACATTGCTATTTGACGAGCTTGAACAACTTCTTTTCTTCTGTTTTTTTCGCGAACCTTATTTTCATCAACTTTTAAATAATCACAAACAGCTTTTGTTATTTGATCGATAGAAACGTTAACCTGACGGGTTGTGGAAATCTCCTTAACAATTTTTTTTATTGAATTCATATCAAGTTCTTTTGAACCAAGAGAAGCAATTGCCAAAACTTTAATTAAACAGCCTTCAAGTTCGCGGATATTTGACGTTACATTATAGGCAATATATTCAATATGTCCGTGCTGAAGCTGAATACCAAATTTTTCGGCTTTATTTTTTAATATAGCCATTCGTGTTTCAAAATCCGGCGGTTGAATATCTGCCGATAAACCCCACTGAAATCTGGAAATTAAACGTTCATTTAAACCTTTTAAATCTTTTGGCGGTTTATCGCTGGAAAGAATAATTTGTTTACCAAGTTGATGTAATGTATTAAAAATATGAAAAAACAAATCTTGTGTTTTTTCGCGGTTTACTAAAAATTGTATATCATCTATTATTAATACATCCATCCTTTTATAAAAGTTAGAAAACTCATTTCCTTTATTTAACTGAATTGCATCAACAAATTTTGATGCGAAATCGCTTGAAGGAATATATAATACGTTTTTATCGGGATATTTGGTAATAATTCTGTTTCCAATTGCCTGAATAAGGTGAGTTTTGCCTAAACCTACTCCGCCATAAATAAATAACGGGTTAAAGGAAGTTTCGCCTGGGTTTTCACTTACCGCAAAAGCCGCAGCACGCGCAAGTTGATTGCTTTCACCTTTAATATAATTTTCGAACTGATATTTTGGCTTTAAATTGCTGTTAAAAATAAGTTCTTCTTCTTCTACATTATTCTGCATAAACGAACTTACATTATGAACAGGGGTTTCTTCAATTTTTGGAGCTTTGGGTTCCTGTAAAACTACCGGCTGGCCGTTTTTTGTTAATCCGGCGTCTTCACCGTCGTCTTCGTGTGATTCCAAAATGATATAAATCAAATTTCCGTTTTCACCCAAAATTGACTTTACCGCCTTGTTAATAACAGCGTTGTAATGTTCCTCAATCCACTCAATAAAAAAATTATTGGGTACTTGGATTTTTAATGTTTTGTTGGTTAGTTCGATAGGCTTAATTGGTAAAAACCAAGTGTTGTATGTAATTGCCGGAACATTATCTTTAATAATATTTAAGCAATTTCTCCAAATCGTTTTAGGATCGCTATTTAGGTCTAAACTTATTACTCGACTACTCATTTTTTATAGTTATCCACATTATTTGTTTAATTAATTTTTTTTAAATAATCAAAAAAATTAATTTGCTTTTTAAAATTTGTTATTGTTAACATTTTATTAACATTAAAAAAGTTGACTTAAATTGTTGTTTTATATGGAGTTAAACCAGTTTATCAAACAAAGTTAACAAAGCAACGTATCAACATTCATCATTTCAATCATTTTTTAGACCGTGAAACGTTTCACAAAGAGAAGTTATCCACATTTTATTAACACAATTTTTACAGTCTATCTTAATGTGAAAATAGAATTATTTTTGCTTGCTTGCAAATTATTTTTGTCATTTTTCTGTAAGTTATTATAATCAAAAAAGATAAACTTTAATAGGTTTTTATGTCTTAATAACAAAATTGCATTATTATCCCCATTTGACACAAAATATTAATTCTGGACAAATAATCGGACTTGTTTTTCGGTTTACCCTGGTAAATTATTTTGTGAAATATTTAAATGTAATCGTTTACAACATTTTAAGGAAATAATAATTTTAGATTAATATTTTGCGTTTTATCTTTGTTTGGGGAGTTGTTTTTATATTCGGCAAACGATATGCAAGTCTTCCAGTGTTGTTACGGCCTGTTTAACCAATTTTGCAACATTATAAACATTATCACCCAATTTTTGGAAAACCCATGAAATGTGGTTGCATAACACAATAACATCTTGCATTTATCCGTTATTACGCCCCACTAACAACAAATCAAATATATTCATTTTCCTTGTTTAACTATTTGGCAGTATAAAACTCGCTTTTTTAATTCATAATTTGCAATTCACAATTCATAATTATTTTATTATATTTAGTCTTGTTATTTAACGGAAGTAATATGCAAAATTTACCAATTGGAATACAGACTTTTAGCGAAATTATTAACAATAACTACTTATATGTTGATAAAACGGAGATATTAGAAAAACTGATAAAAAGCGGTAAATATTATTTCCTTTCTCGTCCTCGCCGGTTTGGCAAATCGTTATTAATATCTACTTTAGAAGAAATATTTAGCGGCAACAAGAATCTATTTAAAAATTTATACATTTATGATAAAATTGATTGGGAAGTGTTTCCGATTATCAGGTTAGACATGTCAAATGCCATATCTTCCGGTGATAAGGAAATATTTGGAAAAAGCATTATTAACATGCTTAACTTAACAGCCGACGAATATAAAGTTATAATTGACAACCCCATTGATTATACCGATGCTTTTAGAAAATTAATATTTGAACTTGGCAAAATAAATAAAGTTGTTATTTTAATTGACGAATATGATAAACCAATTATTGACCACATTACAAATAAAGAACTTTCTTTGCAAAACAGGAATTTATTACGCGATTTATATAGTGTATTAAAAGCTTATGACCAGCATATTAAGTTTTGCTTGTTAACCGGAGTATCCAAATTTAGCAAAGTATCTGTTTTTAGTGGCTTAAATAATCTTCAAGATATTACATTAAACGAAAATTACTCAACTCTTTGCGGGATTACCCAAAACGAACTTGAAGCTTATTTTGATGATAGATTAATTCTTTTGACTGAAAAATTTAATACCGATAAAGAAACTCTTAAGCGTAAAGTTAAAGAATGGTATAACGGTTACAGCTGGGACGGAGTAAATACTGTTTATAATCCTTTTTCTATTTTAAGTTTTTTTAATGAACTTGTTTTTAGGAATTTTTGGTTTAGCACCGGCACACCAACTTTTCTTATTGATAAGTTTAAAGAAGGTAATTTAAAAATTGAGGAACTTAACAATTTTATTGCAACTGATGTTTTTTTTAACTCGTTTGATATTGAAAAATTTGATTATCGTTCGCTTTTATTTCAAACCGGTTATTTAACTATAACTAAACTTAAAATTTCCATTGATGAAATGGAATACACCATTGACTATCCCAACAAAGAAGTAAAAGATTCGTTTTTAGCTCATATAGTTTCGGCTTATATAAAAAAAGAACCAAACGATATTAACTATCTTAACAACAAGCTGCGTTTGGCTTTGCAAAATAATAATCTTAAAGATTTTTTTGATATACTTAAAAGTTTATTCTCAAGTATCCCCTATCAGCTGCATATACCTAAAGAAGCCTATTATCATTCGTTATTTTATTTAATAATGGAATTAATGGGTGTTAATATGGAAATTGAACGTAATATTTCCACCGGCCGAATTGACGGAGTAATTGAATTTGAAAATAATATTTATATAATTGAGTTTAAGTATTTAGCCGAAAATCAAAAAGCCGATGAATTATTAAACAAAGCATTAAACCAAATTAAAACAAAAGAATATTTTGCTCCATATTTGCTAAAAGACAAACCCGTTAAATATTTAGCGGTTGTTTTAAACAAAGAGATTATTGAATACAAAATAGAAGATTAATTTTGGGTTGTTCTAAAAACCCAAAAACCGGGATTCATTTCTTTAAAATATTCAAAACAATGGTAATTCTCAAAATTACGTAAATCACAGTTCCGGCAATCTTTTAATTTACAATTCACAATTCATAATTATTTTATTATATTTAGTCTTGTTATTTAACGGAAGTACTATGCAAAATTTACCGGTTGGAATACAGGCTTTTAGCGAAATTATTAACAATAACTACTTATATGTTGATAAAACAAAAATATTAGAAAAACTGATAAAAAGCGGCAAATATTATTTCCTTTCCCGTCCTCGCCGGTTTGGCAAATCGTTATTAATCTCTACTTTAAAAGAAATATTTAGCGGCAATAAAAATCTATTTAAAAATTTATACATTTATGATAAAATTGATTGGGAAGTTTTTCCGGTTATTCATATAAGTTTTTCTTCAATTACTTATTCGGGAACAGCGGCTGAATTTAAAACAAAAATTGTTGAATTTTTATATTCAATTGCAAATTCGTACAACATCCTATTAACTAAAAATACAATAAGCGAAACTTTTTCCGAATTATTAAAAAAACTCAACACTAAAAACCAAGCTGTCATTTTAATTGATGAATATGATAAACCTATTATTGATTATATTACAAATTTAGATAGAGCAAATGAAAATAGAGATGTTTTACGCGAATTTTATAGTTCAATAAAAGATAATGACCAATATATAAAGTTTTGCTTGTTAACCGGAGTATCCAAATTTAGCAAAGTATCTGTTTTTAGCGGCTTAAATAATCTTCAGGATATTACATTAAACGAAAATTACTCAACTCTTTGCGGGATTACCCAAAACGAACTTGAAGCTTATTTTGATGATAGATTAATTCTTTTGACTGAAAAATTTAATACCGACAAAAAAACACTTAAGCATAAAATTAAAGAATGGTATAACGGTTACAGCTGGGACGGAATAAATACAGTTTATAATCCTTTTTCTATTTTAAGTTTTTTTAATGAACTTGTTTTTAGGAATTTTTGGTTTAGCACGGGCACACCAACTTTTTTAATTGATAAGTTTAAAGAAGGAAATTTTAGAATTGAGGAGCTTAACAATTTTATTGCAACTGATGTTTTTTTTAACTCGTTTGATATTGAAAAATTTGATTATCGTTCGCTTTTATTTCAAACCGGTTATTTAACTATAACTAAACTTAAAATTTCCATTGATGAAATGGAATACACAATAGATTATCCCAACAAAGAGGTAAAAGATTCGTTTTTAGCTCATATAGTTTCGGCTTATATAAAAAAAGAACCAAACGATATTAACTATCTTAACAACAAGCTGCGTTTGGCTTTGCAAAATAATAATCTTAAAGATTTTTTTGATATACTTAAAAGTTTATTTTCAAGCATTCCTTATCAGCTGCATATACCTAAAGAAGCCTATTATCATTCGTTATTTTATTTAATAATGGAATTAATGGGTGTTAATATGGAAATTGAACGTAATATTTCCACCGGCCGAATTGACGGAGTAATTGAATTTGAAAATAATATTTATATAATTGAGTTTAAGTATTTAGCCGAAAATCAAAAAGCCGATGAATTATTAAACAAAGCATTAACCCAAATTAAAACAAAAGAATATTTTGCTCCATATTTGCTAAAAGACAAACCCGTTAAATATTTGGCGGTTGTTTTAAACAAAGAGATTATTGAATATAAAATAGAAGATTAATATTGGGTTATTTCAAAACCATACTAATGGTTTTATATTATCTGGATTTCATATCATTAGAATTAAAATCTAAAAAAAGCCATCAACCCATGAAATGGTGTTGCATAATATCTAAAAATTATAATAATCATCAAAATTACAGAAATCATGGTTACGGCAATCTTTTAATTCATCATTCACAATTTATAATTCATAATTTTCTTTATAATTTCTCTGTTTTTTATTTTATAAAAAAACCGCATATTACATATATTAAAAGAAATAATTAGGAGCAATTAATGCCAAAAGTTGTTGTAGCCGGCGGTGCAGGATTTATAGGAAGTCATGTTGCGCAGCATTATAGTGATAAAGGTTATAAGGTAGTAGTAATTGATAATTTAAGAAGCGGAAAAATCCGCAATTTGGAAGTTATTAACAATTTACAGTTTATTAACAAAAGCGTTACAGAAATAGAAGAGGTTTTTAGAGCAGTTGAAGGAGCCGATTATATATTTAACTTTGCGGCACTCGTTTCAGTACCTGAATCGATTGAAAAGCCATACGAATGTGTTAATATTAATGTAAACGGTATTTTAAATTTACTTGAAGCCGCCAAAAAATATAAAATAAAAAAAGTTATACATATTTCATCGGCCGCGGTTTATGGCGACGATCCCGAATTGCCAAAACGTGTTACAATGAAACCCGCGCCAAAAACTCCGTATTCCATTACAAAATTAGACGGCGAATATTACTGTAATATGTATAGCGAACAATTTGGACTTAAAACAACAACGTTACGTTTTTTTAATGTTTTTGGCGAAAGACAAGATCCCAAAAGCCAATATGCGGCAGCTGTTCCAATTTTTATCGAAAAAGCACTAAAAAACGAAGATATTACAATTTATGGTGACGGATTACAGACACGCGATTTTATATATGTAAAAGATATTGTTCAAGCTTGTGTTTTAGCAGCCGAATCGCCCATGCAAACCGGATTATTTAACGTGGCTTACGGAAAAACCATAACAATTTTAGAAATTGCCGAACTTATTATTAAACTTACCGGATCGCAAAGTAAAATTAATTTTGCTCCAGAACGCGCGGGAGATATTAAACACAGTTACGCTTATGTTCAGGAAACATTTGATTTATTAAAATTTAACCCTAATTGGGACTTAATAAAAGGATTGGAAGCAGCCATTAGTTATTTTAAATAGTTAAGGGACATTTTATGAAGAATATTTTGGTGATATTTACAGGCGGCACATTTTCAATGAAAATTGATGAGGTTTCAGGCGGTGCGGTTCCTTTTTTTCATGGCGATGAACTTATTGGCAAAGTACCCGAAGCCGATACTTTGGCAAACATACAAATATTTGAATATGGCAATTTCCCCGGTCCGCACATGACCCCCGAAATTATGCTTGATCTATCGGAAAAAGTGCAAGACTATATTAATAAAGATACTATTGACGGTATAATTGTTACACACGGAACCGATACTTTAGAAGAAACAGCTTATTTGCTGGATTTAACAATAAAAACCGAAAAACCTATTGTTGTTATTGGCGCAATGCGAACCAGTACGGAGCCTAATTGGGACGGTACACGCAATCTTTTAGACGCCATACATATTATAAATAATAATAACAGCAAAGGCTTAGGGGTTCTGGTGTGCCTTAACGGCGAAATTAATGCAGCAAGCGAAGTAACCAAAACACATTCAGAAGATGTTGAAACATTTCACAGTTTAGATTTTGGCGCACTTGGTTTTGTTGACAGAGGAAGAGTATTTTTTAACCGAATGCCAAAAAAATTAACACATATTGAAACTAATAAAATTAACAGCAATGTCGATTTAATTAAAGCTTATTCAGGAATAAACGAAAAGTTTTTTAAGTTTTCGGCCGATAGCGATGTGGCAGGTTTGGTTGTTGAAGCGATGGGTGTTGGAAACGTACCTCCGGCTGCATTTAACGGCATACAATACGTTTTAGACAAAGGAATTCCTGTTGTTTTGGTATCACGCTGTCCGGCCGGTGAAACGCTTGACATTTATGGATATCCGGGTGCAGGTAAATGGCTTCATAAAGCCGGTGTAATTTTTTCCGATTATCTAAACGGTCAAAAAGCACGTATTAAACTTATGCTTGCGTTAGGAAAAACAACCGATAAAAACGAATTACGAAAAATATTTGAAGAATAAAAATGCAGCTTTATAACACAGAGCCGTTTTATAAAAGATTAAAACCATTTTATGGTTCATTTATTTTAACTCCCTTAATGCTTTATTTTGTCTTAAACCGGGGTAAATATTTTTTTATTGACTGGTTTAACCTTTTAATACATGAAGGCGGACATGGTGTATTTATGTTTTTTGGAAGATATATTTACACTATGGGGGGAACTTTAATGCAGATAATTCTTCCCTCGTTGTTTATTATATATTCTGTTAAATATCGAAAAAGATTCAGTGCGCAGCTTGCAATTATTTGGCTTGGTGAAAACTTGATAAACATAAGCGTTTATGCCGCCGATGCACGGGCACACAAATTACACCTTATTGGCGGAAAAAATGTTTACCACGATTGGACTTATCTTCTTAACACAATAGGTATTATCCAATATGATATTGCTGTTGGTTATTTTTTTTATTGTGCCTCAATAGGATGTTTTATAATTGCCTTTTTATTGCCGTTATTTTTAAGTTCACAACACGAGGTTGTTAATTTGGAAGATTTAACATAATTCCAAAATTTTAGAGACTGGGTAAAAATTGGGGGAATAATAGGTTCAAAGGTGGAACCCCGCTGGTGGATGTAACATAAGTACAAAAAGAGAACTCACCCCTAACCTTCCGCAAAAAAAGAGGGACAGACTCTCTGTTAAAAAGCAATGCCTGCCGGTAGCAGGTAATCATGTCAACTTAAGCAAATTAATTTATGTTATGCAACCCCACTTTCGGGAGTTGAAACCGGTATTAATGGTGCGAAAGTCTAATGGTATGTAGAGGCTGTATCAAAAGTAATAAACTTGGGCTAAAGCCCGAATTCTCTTGTTTTATAATCCCCAGCTTAAAAGCTGGGGTTATAAACTAAGCGAATACCTAGTATATCGTTACAGATATATATTCCCCCTCTATTTTTAAGAGAGGGCGGTGTACTCGGCGGGGTTTGCTGAGTCGAGGGGTGAGTTCCAATGTGCAATATTATGACTTTTGAGACAACCTCTATTACGCAATAAATTGATTTTCAGAATTTAAATTTCTATTTGGATTAAAGGATTATATTAAAAAAACCCGAATAGGGTTTCATATCAGTAGCCTGAACGCTAAAAAAAGAACCACAACCCCGTAAGTGGGTTGCATTGTATGAATGAAGAATAGATAATCCTTAAGTTGACATATTTACCTACTGGAGGCAGGCACCACACTTGCACCCCGGGATTAACTATTGTTTGCCGGAATTGATAATATTACAGTTGTACCGCTATTTTTTTTGCTTGTAAAATTAATATCAATATTATTTAGCTCACAATACTTTTTAGTCAGCGCCAAACCAAGTCCGTTACCGTCATACAAGCGGGTATAACCTTTATCTTCCTGATTAAACGGCTGGAATAATTCTTTCATGTATTCTTCCTCCATTCCAATGCCGGTATCCATAATAATAATAATAATCGAATTTTCTTCAGCAAATATTTTAATTTCTATTTTCCCTTTTTCGGTAAATTTACATGAGTTATCAATTAAATTAACAATTATTTGTTCAACCGAATATTTATCAATTTCAACAAACAATTGTTTGTTATCAAAATTCAAAATCAGTTCAAGGCCTTTTTTAACAATTTTCCTTTTATAACCATCCAAAGCAGCATTAAGTAATTCTATTATATTAATTTTTTGTTTTTGATAAGTATAAGAACCTGTTTGAACATCCGACATGTTTAATATTAATTCAACTGTTCTAATAATTCTTTCACTTGACACATTTATTTTATTAAAATCAGTCATTAAATCAGTAATACCCTGGTCTTCCAGTTCCATCTCCAAACAGGCAAGTGAAGTAATTATTCCATTTAAGGGAGTTCTGATTTCGTGCGAAATTTGAGATAAAAATTGTGTTTTAAGTTTATCGGAATTTTCCGCTTTTTCCTTAGCAATATTTAACTCTTCAATTGTATGATTCAACTGCGCGGTTCGTTCAACAACAAGTTTTTCTAAATTGGCTTTATAATTATTATTTTCATTTATTAGATATACCCTCTCCAAAGCTTTCAGCACGCATAACTCTAATTCTTCAAACTGTAAAATAGGTTTTTGTACAAACTCCCAAGCACCTAAATTCATTGCTCTAACTGCGTCTTTTATCACTCCTGTGCCGGAAACAACAATTATTGGCATGTTGGGATAGTTGCGGGCAATTTTAGTAATTACATTATGCCCTCCTAAACCCGGCATGTGTAAATCAACCAATATTATATCAAATTTATTGTTTTCAAACAACTCAAGCCCGTCTTCTCCATTATTTGCTGTAGAAACAATACAATCAAGGTCTTCAAAAAAGAACTTTAAACTTTTGCAAAGCCCTTCATCATCATCAATTATCAGCATTTTAATATTTTGCAGACTATAATATTTACTATTAGAAAATTGATTTACCAAGTTTCACCTATTACGTTAATTAACGCAAAAAACTTATTTAGTATCTAAAAATAAAATATATAAAAATTATTACATTTACTATTTTTATATTTAACAACATAAAATATTTTATAATTCCAATTTCTCCTTTATCCGTTTTAATATAATATTCATATCTCCAATAGGTTTTAAAAAGATATCTCCATTAGTTAATCCCACTTTTCTTAGTTCTTCGGTAAGCACGTATTCGTTTGAACCGGTATAAAACAGGCAACTCATTTCCGGGGCAATTTTTGAAGCCCTAATAACAAATTCTTCACCATTCATACCGGGCAGTCGTAAATCAACAATGGCTACACCAAACTTGCACTTTTCAATAAGATTAAGTGCTTTTTCAGCGGAATCAACTGCCGTACAATCAAAACCTTCATCATCAAAAAACAACGAAAGGTTAAACCTCAGTTTATCGTCATCATCAATTATTAATAATTTGCTGTTTTTCATATAAGTTTAAATTGGTAATTTAATAGTAAATTTTGTTCCAACACCCAATTTGGAATCCACCTCAATTAAACCATTATGATTTGTTGTAACAATCATATACGAAACAGACAAACCAAGTCCTGTTCCTTCTCCAACTTCTTTGGTTGTAAAAAATGGTTCAAATATTCTTTTTTTCACTTTATCCGATATTCCCGGACCGTTGTCTTCTATTTCAATTTTAACAAATTTATCATCTTTTGACGTACGCAATGTAATTGTAGGTGTTTTGTGGGAATTATTTTCATCTCTTAACGCTTGTACCGCATTGCGTATTAAATTAAAAACCACCTGTTCCATTTCGGTAACAGTAATTTTTATTTCTGGCAAATTTTGTTCGTACTGTTTAATAATATTAATATTTTTGAAATCGTATTTCTTTTTAAAATCGTAATCATTATTAGCAAGTTCATTTGTTTGATCGAGCAATTTTTCAATATTATACATTACTCGTTTCGATTCACTTCTTCTGCTGAACTGAAGCATGTTTTTAATAATATCGGCAGCTTTTGACGAAGCTGATCGCATAGAATCTATTATTTCAAAAATTTGTCTGTTTTGAAAATACTGCTCTAATTTCGAAATATCTATTCCAACTTGCTCTGCAATTTCAATATTTTTTGGCAATTGATCGGATACTCTTCGCAAAATATTTTGACATCCCTGCACTATTGTACCCAAAGGATTATTTATTTCGTGAGCCATTCCAGCAGCCAAACCGGCAACACTTAACATTTTTTCGCTTTGAATCATCAATTGTTCCATATTTCGGGTATTTGTTACATCGTCAATTAATATAACACATCCGGGTTGATTTAATCTATCAATTGGTGAAATAACAAATTTAACATGTTTCATTTCTCCATTTTCGTCCGCATTTGATATAATTTCTTCAACAATTTCACGATTATTTATTGCTCTGGTAATAGTTTCCATCAACGGTAAAAGAATTGGATATAATAAGTACAAATTATTTGTGTGTTTGGAGTCACTATTTAAATATTTATTAGCAGTATTATTACTAAGTGTAACATCAAAAAAACTATCCGTAGATATTAACGCAATCGGCAGTGAGTTAATTACATATTTAATAAATTTTATTGCATCCTCAAGTTCCTGTTCAATTTGTTTTCTTTTGGTAATATCGCGCGATAAAGTTTGTATCTCTTTGGGAATATCGTAAATATCTCTAATAATAGTACTGGTTGATTCAAGCCAAATATATTTTCCATCCTTTCTTTTAATTTGATAAATTAAAGTATAACTGTTTTTATAAAATTGTTGACTTTTGTAAGTAGTGTCTAAAACTTTTGTGTCGGCTTCACTCAATAAAACTGATGGAGTTTTTCCTATCAGTTCTTCGGCTGTATAACCTAAAGTAGGGAAACATGAGGGAGATAAATATTTAAATTTACCATCCATTGATTGAACACTGATAAGATCTGTTGAATTTTCGGCAAGAAGGCGAAATTTTTCTTCGCTGGATTTTAAAAGCATTTCTGCTTTTTTTCTTTCTGTTATATCTGTCATAACCCCAATAGATCCAACAACAACATCATTAACTTCACAAATTGGAGATGCACTTACTAAAAAGTCTAATTTTGTACCATTCTTGTGTTTAAATCTGATTTCGTACTGTTCGTACAAATTTTTTTGTCTATTTATATTATTTTCTTTTATTACGTACTGTTCTTCAGAATCAAGAAAAACTTCATACCCTATTTTGCCAACTATTTCTTCGGATGAATAACCTAAAACCTTTTCGAAATTCTTATTTACATATAAAATCTTATCGTCATTATCAACCTGAATTACAGCTTCATTCATGTTTTCCATAAGAGTACGATACATCTCTTCGCTTTTTTTCAAAGCTGAACCAACTTTTTTAAGTTCTGTAATATCAACAATGGTTAAAAACAAAAATTTGCTGTTATTTATTTCAATCTGTTGGCCATAAAACAAACCGGAAAGTTGTAAATCATTGGTAAGTTTAATCCTTAATTCTATTCCGGCAAAATAACCATGCATCTTTAATAAACTTAATAAATACTCTCTTTTTTCTTTTTCAAGCAAGTTTAATTCATTATATGTTTTACCAATAATTTCGTTTTTACCTAAATTTAAAACTTTTAATGCGGTATTATTTATTTCTACAATTGTGTTATCCTCAAGTGAAGATACTATTAATATGTTGGGATTAGTTTGAAATATTGTTAAAAACTTACTTTCGCTTTCTTTTAGGGCAACTTCTGCATTAAATTGTTCTGTTATATCCACAACTAAAGCTAAAGCGCACAGTTCACCGTCAAGCTCAATAATATCGGCGGAGTATTTTGAAATATGAATTTTATTATTTTTATCCTTGAACTGAAAAGTCTTGCCTTCAATTTTTTTATTTTCCAATAAAAGATTAGCCATTACAGTTTTATTAATATTATCAACCCAAATTCCTAAATCGGCGGCTTTTTTATTTATTATTTCGTCTCTTGTATAACCCGTCATATTTTCAAATGTTTTATTAACATCAAGCACCATACCATCTCTTAACCGCGTAATATTCATTGAAACAGGGCTTGCCTGAAATGCTTTTGAAAATTTTTCTTCCGAAAATTTAATTGCTTTTTCCGATTCCAATCTTTCACTAATATCAATTCCATATCCAACCAAATAAAATTTATCATCTATTTTCATTCTTACGCCGGTAAAGTAATATGGAAGTTTTTCATTATTTTTAGTAATTAAACTTGCTTGAACATCAGCCTTAGTTGAAGTGAATGCTTTTTGTATTTCATTTAATACTTTTCCTTTTTCCATTTCATCAAACCAGTCCACAATATTTTTATTATATAACTCCTGAGCGCTATATCCGGTAAGTATTTCGTGGTTTTTATTCCATCTTAATAAATTTCCGTTATCATCATATATATAAAAGATACCCGGAACACTATCTAACACACTTTCATTAAATATTTTTTCTTTAAGTAATTCTTTTTCAGTTTTTTTATTTTCAGTAATTTCTCGTATAGTACCAATAATAGTTATTATTTTACCGTTTTCTTTTTGAAATTCTTTTTCTTTTCCTACAAACCATCGCCATTCCCCATTTCTAGCCTTCATTCTGTATTCAAATTCAAAAACATATTCACTTGACCAGTTTAATACTTTTTCGTGATAGTTTTCAAACTGTTTAAGGTCTTCGGGGTGAATCAGTTGTTCCAAATATTTTGTATTAAAAGTACCTATATTTGAATTATCATAACCCAAATATTTTATAATATCTTTATTAGTATAAATATTTTGTTTTATCTCAACGTCATATATATATATTATATCCGGCGATTGTTCTGTTATTCTTTCTATAAACAGCTGTTTTTCTCTTATCTCAGCTTCAAATTTTTTTCTTTCGGTAATATCGCGCCAATGAATTAAAAACAAATTTTGGTTGTTAATATTTAATCTAGACATTGAAACTTCAACAATAAATTCACCACCTTTAGAATTTACATGTACCCATTCAAAAAGATTATTTCCAAAATCATTAGTGTCGGATAACATTATTTCGGATTTTTTGACTGAAGATTTTCCATCCTGCTGAAATTCTGGCGAAATTGATAAAACGTTTTTACCAATAATGCTGTTTTTATTATCAAATTTTAAAATATTTAAGGCTGCCTGATTGCAATCGATAAAAACTTTACTTCCATCCATCAATAAAGTTGGATCAAACGAACTTTCAAATAAACCTCTAAAACGCTCCTCCGAGGCGGCCACTTCTTCGGCTCTTTTTTTAATTTCTTTTTCTTTAATTTTTACTTTTTTAAGATTCTTTAATAAATCTTCCGAAAAAATTCGGATACAAATTGAAGTTAGTGCAATAGTAATTATTCTATCAAAGACATCGGAAAATGTTGTAGCAAGTACTTTTTCAACAACTATTAAGTTGTTTATCTCAAGATACCCAAGTATTACTAAAGCAATAATTGCAGATATTGTAGTAAAATAAAACTCTTTTTTATTTAGGATTAGTCCGGCTATAACCAGTATGCCGGGCAAAACCAAAATAGTAGTGTCATTAATTCCACCATAATTAAATGACATATAAAAAACAAAACCAAATAACGAAAAAAGAAGACAATAACTTGCTGCTTTAAGTTTATGTAATATTAAAAGAGTATAAGAGCAAATTAGAAGGGTTGTAATAACATAAAGATCGCCAACAATTTTAATTTCATCCATTGATGTTCTTTGAAAAACAAGAAACATAAAGCCAATAGAAATTGAAATTGATAAGATATAAACAATTTTTGCTATTCTATTTTGTTCATCATCGTTAAACTTTGGCAAGGAAAGAATCGAAATTGTTTTTTTTATTAGGCTTGGTTCGTTTTTCATATTATTTCATTCAACAAGTTTTAATTTAAGTTATTTTATAATATTAACTTATGCAAATATTTCTATTTATTATTATCGTAAAATATTTACAAAAGTTTATAAACTCATATAAATAAAACTTTTTTGTCTGAGTTGTAATAAAAACAATTCAAATGAGTTTTAGACTGAACAAAAGAGGTAATTTAGACTGTAGTAAAATTTATATTGACAAAACTACATTTTTGTAAAATATTAAAACAAATTACAATATAATTTCCCCTCTATTTTTATTCAAAAGGGGAAATTATTATTTGTTTATTAATTTTACAAAACAAGTTAATATCTTTTTATAATTGCTTTATCATTTCCAATATTAAATCTATTAACAAGGTCGGTCAAGTTTTCCGTTAAATTATTTAGATCTTCGGCTGCAGAAGCTATTTTGGAAACTTCCTGTGCGGTTTGAGCAGCAACACTGTTTATTGATTCGACATTTTTGCTTATTTCTTCAGCTGCTGAAGATTGTTCTTCGCTGGCAGAAGCAACCAGCATAATTTCAGACGAAACTTTTGTTGTGTTTTCAATAATATCTTTAAGAGATACTCCTGCTTTGGCTGCTAATTCTTTGCCTAAATTAACTCTTTCCGTACTTAAACTCATCGAACCAACAGCTTCATTTGTATCACGCTGAATTTGTTTAATCATTCCCGCAATCTCTTTTGTGGCTTTTGATGTCCGTTCGGCTAATTTTTTAACTTCATCAGCAACAACGGCAAAACCCCTTCCCTGTTCACCGGCGCGGGCGGCTTCAATAGCAGCGTTTAACGCCAGCAAGTTTGTTTGATCGGCAATTTCATTAATAACTTGCACAATTTCGCCAATCATTTGACTGTTTTTACCCAGATGTTTAACTGTTTCGGCAACCTGTCCAACGGCTTCGGAAATTTTATACATCCCGTCTACGGTTTCATTTACAACTTTACCGCCTGCAACAGCATTATCTGCGGCTTGTTTTGAATATTGCGAGGCTAAGTGTGCGCTTTGGCTTGTTTCATAAATTGTACGGCTCATTTCTTCAACTGCAGCAGCAACTTCATTAGTCTGTGCACTTTGTTCATGTGTACCTGTTGAAATTCCTTCAGCATTATCTGTTATCTCTTGGCTCGATTTTTTTGTTAATTCAACAGCTTTTGTAACTTGCAAAATCATTTCTTTAATATTGTTAACCGAACGATTAAAACCGTCGAATAACTTTCCCATATCATCCATTTTTTCGACCACCACTTTTACCGTCAAATCACCTTCGGCAAAATTGGTCATAGCGTTTAATAAAACAGATGCTTTTTCAGCCAAATACTGTTTTTGGTCGTTTGCATTTTTTTCTGCTATTTTTGCATTATTGGCCGCTTCGTTTGCATACTCTTCTTTTGATCTAATTTCAACTATTGAATTTCGAATATTATTAACCATAATATTAAATGAAGAGGCAAGATTTCCAAGTTCGTCATTATTATTGATATTCACTTTAACATCTATGTTTCCCGAAGCAACACTTTCGGCAGCGCTGTTTAATATCTTAACAGGTTTTAATATTATTGTATTTACCAGATAAAATATTGCGCCAATTAAAAATAACGCCAAAGCTATTCCAAAATAAATAACACTCCAACGTGCTGTTGATACTTCATCAAAAATATCCGAAACCGGAAAAGCTGCAATTATTTTATAATTCCATTGCGGAAAATCGTTTGATTGGACTTCCCATTCTCCAAAATTTGCAGATTGTTTGTCGGTAATTACTTTTGCGCAGTCTTCTTTATTAATATTTTTCGAATTATAGACAATCTCTCCTTTTGCATTCAAAAGAGCTATAAATCCATTCTTTAAAATTTTTGCATCTAAAATTTTATTTCCTATTTCTTCAAGTGAAGCAAGTTGATAACCGGTATATAAAATTCCTATAGTTTCGCCGTTATTAGCTTTAATTGGTGTATATCCGGTTAAATAAGGTTTATTTAAAATATTAACCAAACCATAAAACTCATTTCCCAAGTTAACAGCACTATAAGCTTTACCTGCCGGATCCAACGCTGTTCCAACCGCTCTGCTGCCATCATCTTTTATTACATTAGTGCTAACTCTAATAAAATCATTCCCTTTCTTTACAAAAAAAGTAGCAGTTCCGCCGGCTAAACGTTTTACTTTGTCAACTATTGAATAATTCCCGCTTATTGATGTGCCACCCAACTTTAAGTCCGGTACTTCAACTCCGTTAACTGAAGTATATCCACCAATATTTGCCTCACCTTGGCTTTTGCTTATATCTTTTAAAACACTCATTGCGGTTTTAACCTGATCTAATACAAGTTTATTCGATAAATCTAAATCATCGTATATTTTATTTGTGGTTAATTTAATTTGTTCCTCAGATCTGTCTCTTATCGACTTTTCCACATAGTTTGAAAGAAGCATTAAAGACACTAATATTGCCGCAAAAATTAAAATTGTAGCAGGTATCAAAAACTTTGAAGCTAAATTTTTATTCATATCTTCTCCTTTATATAATCACAATATTATAATAGAATAAATTTAAATTAAGTTCAACTTTTATATTTGAAGTCTTGCTATTTTTTCTTATTATAACAGACAATTACAATTAATTTATAAAATTTCGTTGAGGTTTTATTATGAACAAAAAATATTTATATGCAACTATTTTTTTTGCCTTAATAATTGTAATTCTTTTTTTTATTATCAACAAGTTTGACGGCAAAAAAGAAAATTTAACGGGAACTATTGGAAAAGTTGAAAAATACCGAAAAGTACAAATGACTGAAAACGATGTTAAATTAAGAAACGATTTATTAACAGACACCTCCGCACTTTCAAAATCTATTAAAGGTATTTTATTCTTTTATGATTTCTCTAAAACCATGGCAAGCGAATTGCCTAAATGGACTGAGAGCATAAAAAACACTAAAATTAATGCTTTAGATAAAGAGGTTAATATTTTAACCGATTACAGCCAATTTTTGGACAAGAATCTTAAAACTTTAGAAAACACATTATCATTAATACTTGATGTTTATAATGGCGATACAACCGAAGCAAGTGTTAATATGGAAAAAAACATAAAAGAATTTGAAAATTTTGTAGTAACATTAACAAAAAAAGATTCAATGTTAGTTTCCGTTTTCCCTGCTTTTGATAAGGTAATAAAAACTTACACTAATGTTCCTGATAGAAAAGAAGCAGTAAAAACCATTATAGATGTTAAAGAAAAATTTGCCATTAATTGTTTTGTATTATCTTGTTTTGTAGGAAATAAATCTTTACTGGTGGCGGTATCAAACACAGCTATTTTAAACAAAGATAATTTGGGAATCATCTATTGCAGCAAAGCCGATCTTTCAAACACCGTCAATAAATCTTTGGGTGTTATAATATTTGGCAATAAAGGTGTGGATGCTATAAATAGTAAAAATTTAGGAACCATTTACGGTAGTGGAATTCCTTATACGGGGAAATCCGATTTAGGGAAAGCCGAACAACTTGGTGGAGGTGGGAACTACATGAGTTTTGAAACTTTTGGCGCTACTGTATTTAATAATATGTCAACAGTTGCAAACAAAGTGTTGTTTAATCAAGTTAATTTTAATGCTGCTACATTACAAGGTGTTGAGTTAAACAACAAACTGGAAGCTGTTTTATTAAATAAATTAGAAGCAAAATTAAACTTTGTTGATCCTGTAGAATAAATATTTTTTGCTTAATCTTTAACTGTAAAATCTATAAATAAAATTATAATTCTGTTTAATCAGTAATAAGCCGTTTGGTTTATTACTGATTAATAATTTCATTAAATATTTTTTAGCCTTAAATTATTCCGCACACAACCAGTTTTTAATTTATTATTATCCCAGATTTTGCAATAGAAAATCAAACAAAATCAGATTTTTTAAAAAGAATCCCCTAAAAATTTAGCAAATATTAAAAATGTATGGGGAAAGGTGGTCCTAGATCAATGACTTTTGAGAATAACCCATCAATCCAACCCCGTTTTTTCTGTTTAACCGAGAGCATTAATACCTCATCTCTACCGTCCTTCTTTATATAGCTTCCTATTGCAAAGCATTGGAACCTTATGGTCGATAATGTTGGAAATACATTCCCTTTTAGGGCTACTTGCCTAAATAAACTCATAATATTATACGAGACACAAATCATTCTAAATGCGGCTTCTGTTGCCCAAAATTCATCCATACAAAAGCTATTTATTCCAAAATCATATTTTAATTCTTTTATTCTATTTTCGGCATCTGCTCTTCCTCTGTATAAATCCCAGATTGCTTTTACCGGCAAATCTAGATTAGTAACATAACATTGATATCGATATTCTTTTAGTCCTTCAAGCTCAGGAAATAACATTTTTCCCATTGCTTTTGGTTTTAACCTTTCTGATTGCCTTATTACTACCATCCGTCGGTTTTTGCCTAACCAATTATTTCCTTTGAAATCAAATTCTGTTATTTGTATCCCTTTATCTACTATTATCCATTTTTTTAAGTCTTTTATCTGTCTTTTTAGCGTTGGATACATTTTACATGCTATTATATAGTTTATTGCTTTTTCTTCTAAATATTCAAAGAATTTGTGTCCATAAAATCCGCTATCTGCCCTTAATAATCCTATCTGCTTATCTTTCAATATAGCAATTGTTTCTTTTAAGAATTTATATATATTACTGTTTGATGCTACATTGCCTGGTCTTAACCATGCATTGACTACCATTCGTAATTCTGACATAAAAGCTAATAATGGATGATGTGCATTTCGACCCGGTTTCTTTGGATTATATCCAACCTTCGCTCCTTCCTGTTCTCCATATCGCGTTAATATTGTTGAATCCACATCGAGTGTATACTTTTTTATTGGTATTTGTTCAAAAAACCATTGATTCAATTCAGGAAATATTTCGTTGTTCCTTTTATTACTAAACTTTCTAAAAAACCTTGTATATGTACTGATACTGGCTACTCGTTTCCATCCAAATATCTTTTTTAATACTTCATCAAATCGAACTAATGCTGTATGACTAAATCTTACTCCTCCCAACCAAACACATACCATAAAGCTTTCTATTATATCAATGGCGTTGTATCCACAATTACTTCCTGATATTGGTAAATTTAAGCTCTTTAGCTTTTCCTTTATACCTGTTTCATCCATTAATATTTTTAATATCCTCATTCCGCCCCATGAGGATATATTCTTGTCGGTATACTCGTATTTTATGTATGATTTTTCCCCGTTTGGCAGCATTTTTTCCTTCCGGTTATTTTTTGCCCTAAATTACTGTTTTTATTGCTTTTATGCCATTTCTTTTTTCTCTATTGCAAAATTTGGGATTATCCATTTCCCGCAGATTTTAATTTAATTTTTAAACATTTTATTTAAACTTTATCTTTTATATTTGAAGTATTATTAATTTTCATTATACTAATGCACAAATACTAATAAATTTTTTATTGTTATTTTTCTCTGTTTTTCTAATTAAATAAATAGTAATTTTTGTCAACTATTTTGACTTTTAATATTATAATTTCTATATTTTTCTTAATATGATGGGTTTAGCAAAAAGAATAATATTATTATTATTTGTTTCTTCAATAATATATCCTCAATTCAGTCAAAAGACAATTGACAGCCTGGAGATAATTACAAAAACAGGATCTGTTAAAGATATTATTTCCGGGTACAATCAACTATCTGCAATATATTCAACAAACAATCCGGTTAAAAGTATATTAATTGCAAAAACCGCATACTTTATTGCATTAAAAAATAAAGACAACAACGGTGCAACAGAATCCTTATTAAATATAGGCATTGGTTTTAATACTCAACAAAATTTTGATTCGGCTATAGTTTATTTTAACAAGGCATTAAATTTTTACAATAAGTATAGCAATAAAAAAATCATTTCCAAATTGTATATTAATTTAGGTTTAAGTTACGAACGGCTTTATATTTTTCCACAGGCAAACGAATATTATTTTGATGCTTTAAAAATTAATCGCGAAATAAAAGATACTATCCAAATTTCCTACGCTCTTTCATGTATAGGATTAAATTATTGGCGAATTGGAAATTTTACCGAATCGGAGAAATATAATTTAGAAGCTCTTGATTTACGAAAAAAAATAAATGAAAAAAAAGCTATCTCTGTTTCACTAACCAATATTGGTATTTTGCATTGGAATTGGGGTAATTACTTTAAAGCACTCAAATATTATCTTGAAGCCATAAAAATTAAAGAAGAGATAAAAGATAGTGTTGGTTTAGTATTCTGTTCAAACAATATAGGCATACTTTATCAAAAATTTGGCGATTTTGAAAACACAAGCAATTATTATTACAAATCGCTGGCAATTTCTAATAAAATTAATTACGCATTTGGCAAAGCTTACAGCAACGAAAACATTGGAAATTATTGTTTTGAGAAAAAAATATATAATGAAGCAGATAATTATTACCAAAAAGCACTTGAACTTTATATTAGCATCAAACACAAAAATGGTCAATCTAACGTTTATAATGATCTAGGCAAATTATATTATAAATTAGGCAAATATAAAGAAGCAAAAAGCTTTCATTTAAAAGCTTACGCCTTAGCTGTTGAAGCTTCGGACAGAAAAGCATTAGTTGGCAGTTTAATCAATTTAGGCCGAATTTGTATGAGAACTAACAATTTGGATATTTCCGAATCGTATCTTAACAAATCGTTAGAGCTTTTAAAAAAGGAAAAAATGCCGGATTTTATTAAAGATACTTATAGTCTATTAGCAGAAATAAACGAGAAAAAAAATAATATCTACAAAGCGTTTTATTATTTAAAACTTTACAAAGCGTATAGCGATAGTTTATATAGTGCCGAAAATTTTAGAATGATTATTGACTATAAAGAAAAATATGAAAGCGATAAACGAGAAAAGGAAAACGAATTATTGCGCTCAAGAACTGCCAGACAAGAATATGAAATTAAACAACAAAACTATACAAATAATATGGCTTTGTTTGCATTACTGGTTTTTGTATCATTAACCGCATTCCTGTTTTATTCAAACAGATTAAAAAAACGGACAAATAAACAAATTTTACAAAACAAAAAAGAAGTTGATTTACTTAACAGAGAATTAAATGAAACGAATAAACAATTAATTGATTCGGAAGACAATCTTAAAGAACTAAACAGTACTAAAGATAAATTTTTCTCTATTATTGCCCATGATTTAAGAAATCCCTTTATGAGTATTTTAGGATTTTTGGATTTACTTACAAACAGTTATAACGAGTATGATGATGATGATAAAAAACAAATGCTTTCAAATACTACATCATTGGCACTAAACACATATAAACTTTTAGAAAATCTACTTCAATGGAGCAGGCTTCAGACTGACGGAATTAAGTTTTATCCCAGGAAACTGAATTTAAATGAGCTAATTAAAGAATCTGTAGAAACTATACGTCATACTAGCAACCTAAAAAATATTGAGCTAATTTTCTCAAATTCGCAGATAGTAGAATTTGTTGGTGATGAAGAGATGCTTAATTCTGTTTTTAGAAATATTTTGTCAAACAGCATTAAATTCACACCGGAAAACGGAAAAATAACACTGGATTTGTTAAAAAACGATTTAAATATTGCTGTTTCAATAACAGATACAGGAATTGGAATGGATAAGGATACAATATCTAATCTATTTAAAGTAGGTCAAACAAAATCACGTAAAGGTACACAAGGTGAAAAAGGAACCGGAATTGGACTTCTGTTAGCTTATGAATTTATTAACAAACATCATGGTTCTATTGATATTAAGAGTGAAGTTGGAAAGGGAACATCGTTTATTATCAATTTACCTACAACAAACGATTAATTAAACAATTATATCTAAATATTGTTAATTATAACTTATTAATCTTGACCTCATACGACAAAACATACAAAATCAATCAAAACCTTTTTCTACTAAAGTCACTTAATGGATTTTTTAATCCGATTTTATTTTTCTTGTTTAACTTATAAAAAAATGGTAATTTCTGTATACTGTTTAAGATATAATATCAAATATATATAAAATATGCTAAATAATGGATAAACTCGGCAAAACAATCCTATTTATATTACTTTTAACTTCATTAATATATCCCCAATCCAGCCAAAAATCAATTGATAGTTTAGAGGCTATAATAAAGGAAGGAACGGTAAACGATAAAATAATATGCTCAATTAAACTATCTGCTATCTATACTAAATCAGATCCAATAAAAGCTATAAAAACAGCAAAAACTGCTTATACTCTTGCCATTTTCAACGAAGACTACAATAGTGCCACCGAGGCATTATTAAATCTTAGTAATGGCTATTATGAACGGCAGGATTATGATTCCACTATTATTGTTTGTAAAAATGCATTAAAGTTTTATAACAAATACAGCAATAAAAAAATAATAGCCAATATTTACTCACGACTTGGTTTAGGTTATGAAAAACTATATATTTTTCCAAAATCCACAGAATATCATTTTAAAGCCTTAAAATTAAATCGAGAAATAAAAGACACAGTTCAAATTTCATTTGCTTTAACTTGTATTGGGTTTAATTGCTGGAAGACCGGAAAACTTGTTGACGCGGAAAAATATTTTTTAGAAGCCTTAGCATTACGAAAAGCAATACAAGATAAAAAAGCTATTGCAGGCTCTTATAATAATATAGGTGTTTTACATTGGAATTGGGGAAATTATTTTAAGGCACTTAAATATTATCAGCAAGCTATAAAACTAAAGGAAGAAGCAAAAGATAGCGCCGGACTAACCTTATGTACAAATAATATGGGAATGCTTTATCAAAAATTTGGTGATTTGGAAAAAACGAGATCTTATTATTATAAATCTCTGGACATTTCAAACAAAATTAATTACACATTTGGCAAAGCTTATAGCAACGAAAATATTGGGAATTATTGTTTTGAACAAAAAATTTATAATGAAGCAGATAACTACTACCAGAAAGCACTTGAACTTTATATTAAAATAAAACATAAAAACGGTCAATCAAACGTTTATAACGATCTTGGGAAATTGTATTTTCAGTTGGGCAAATATCAAGATGCAAAAGAGTTTCATTTAAAAGCCTACAAGATAGCCGTTGAAGCAAGTGACAGAAAAGCAATTGTTGGCAGTTTAAATAACCTGGGAAGAATATTTGCCAAACTTGGTAATTTTGAATTGGCAGAAACGTATCTTTATAAATCTTTGGATTTTCTAAACAAAGAGAAAATGCCTGATTTTAGTAAAGAAGCTTATGGTTATTTAGCAGATATTTACGAAAAGAAAAATGATGTTAATAAATCTCTTTATTATTTAAAACTTTATAGGGTTTATAGCGATAGTTTATATAGTGCCGAAAATATAAGGATGATTAACGACTACAAAGAAAAATATGAAACTGATAAACGTGAAAAAGAAAATGAATTATTACGCTCACGAACAATTAGACAAGAATTTGAAATAAAGCAGCAAAACTATGTTAAAAATATGGCTGTATTTGCTTTGCTTATTTTTGCTTCTTTAACTGCTTTTCTGTTTTATTCCAATAGATTAAAAAAACGAACAAACAGACAAATTTTACAAAATAAAAGAGAAGTTGATTTACTTAACCATGAATTAAACGCAACAAACAAACAGCTAATCAATTCGGAAAACAATCTTAAAGAACTTAACAGCACTAAGGATAAATTTTTCTCTATTATTGCACACGATTTAAGAAATCCTTTTATGAGTATTTTGGGATTTTTAGATTTACTTACTAACAGCTATAATGAATATGACGATGATGATAAAAAACAGATGCTTACCAATACAACATCGTTAGCATTAAACACATATAAACTTTTGGAAAATTTACTTCAATGGAGCAGACTTCAGACCGATGGGATTAAATTTTATCCCCGAAAATTAGATTTAAGCGAATTATTATCGGAATCTATTGAATCGTTGCGTCATACCAGTAATTTAAAAAATATTGATCTTATATTCTCTAATTCGCAAAAAACAGAATTTGTTGGTGATGAAGAAATGTTAAATTCTGTTTTTAGAAATATTCTCTCAAATAGTATTAAATTTACTCCTGTAAACGGAAAAATAACTTTAGTGCTATCAAAAATCGATTCAAATATTACAGTATCTATAACCGATACAGGAATTGGAATGGATAAGGAGACTATATCAAATCTATTTAAAGTCGAACATACAAAATCGCGAAAGGGAACACAAGGGGAAAAAGGTACCGGCATTGGATTATTGCTTGCTTCGGAATTTGTGAGTAAACATCATGGTTCTATTGACATAATAAGTGAAGTTGGAAAAGGAACTTCATTTATAATAAATTTACCCATTACTGATAATTAAAAAGCTAATCTACTTTTACTTTTTTAATTTAAAAACCTCCCTGTTTCATTTTATCGTTTCATACAATTATTTTTATCAATTATTTATTTTAGGCAAAACTCTCCTAACAAATAATATTCCGTTTTGTGCAAATATTTTTAATGCTTCTTTAGCACTATATGGAAGACCACCATTTTGGGGTACTACCCAGCCGCCCGATTCTAAATAATATGGTTTATTATTGATAAAAACTATAATTCCAAAATGTCCCGATCTGCCGACAATATCTCCCGGCTGTAATAGTTGTACTTCTGCCTCAGTAGGTTCTCCACCTGCGGGAACTGTAAAAACCAGACTTCCCAAAATTGCCAGTTCTTTTGTATCTACTCTAAAATTATTACTGGTATTGTCAATTCCACCGCTATCCAAAAATCCGTATTTTTCGCAATAATGCTTAAATCCTTTTGATGAAAATTGTGCGGCACTGTCTTGGTCGTTTATTATTCCTAAATCAACAGCAATTTCATATGCCGAAGTTGTAAATCCGGAACAATCTAAACCATATTTAAACTCTCCTCTAAATTTTTTCCCTTGAGGATCATCTAAATCGTTAATGTCACCTCCCCATCTATAAAAATCTTTACCAAAATATATTCCATAAGTTTGATGGACAAACAACGCTATTTGGTTAATACTGTTTGCTTGCGGCATTTTTTTTAATGTGTCTAAATATTTCAACAGCTCCGGTTTAATAATATTATTGTAAAATGTTTTGTTTCCCGTTACATAACCCTCAATTTTTGTTTCACCTTTAGTTGTGGTAATAAAATCACCAGGTGTTTTACTGTTGTATTTCAACAAATCTTGTGTGTTCGGTTTCAAAGGATTAATTAATTTATTAAATTCATAATAGTCTATAGTATTGTTTTTGTTCACTAAATTACCCGAACAGCTGATTAATAAACTTATTATAATCAAAACGAGTGGAAAAACAATTATTATTTTTTTCATATTTTTATATTTTTTATTGTAATTTACCATAAATAATAATTATTTCAAACAAATTTACGGATTGGGTAATGGGAAAAAAGTTATGTCCAAAAATTATTTTGGAAGGAACCCGTTTAACAATGAAAACGGAAATTGCTTTTGCTTTAAATGAACATCCACGCGTTGTTGGACCACGAAAATATCGTTATCACTCCCCGCTTGTTTCCGGCGAATGGTGTGCGTTTACTAATTATCCTTGGGGACGCGGTTTAATTAATTTTAATAAGGAAGAAGAACAAAAAGCTATGGTAACTTACGATACTTGGGTTAAATTATTTGAATTATTAAAATATTATTCATGGATTGTTGATAGATTTCATATATCCACCCAAATGTATCAAAAAATGGCAAATTTTAGAGAATATGATTTTAAATGGCTGGAAGAAAGATTATTAAATATTGGTTTTAGAGTTGTTTTTTGCAGCCGAACTCCCAATTCGTTTGAATCAGCCAAAATTGAGAGGTTAAAAGTATCGGGTAATCCCTCACAATACAATAATTTAAATTTGTTTATCGAAGAGCAAAACAAATTAAGAGAAATAGTTAATAATTCACTTCTGCCTGTTTATCATCTTGATGTATCGGACAACAGCGTTGAAAATGCGGTCGAAAAAATTGCCGATTGGCTTGAACAAACCGGCGGTTTATATATGCCGTAATAAGTTATTTCAAAAACGCAAAAATAAACCACAGCTTAAATACACTATAGTCTTTTTAATTGAGAATTAAAAATTAAAAATTAAGAATTCAAAATTATTTAAGTGGTTTATATATGCCGTAAACTTTTCTTTAACAAAAAAAACCCGCGGCCAATTACTTAACCGCGGGTTTAATTCATAATTTATAATTAATAATTCATAATTATTTAATAAGTACCATCTTTTTAGTATCAATAAAGTTACCGGATGTTATTCTATACAAATAAACACCGCTTGGTACATTAATACCGGCTTCGTTTTGTCCGTTCCATAATATATTATATGTTCCGGCATTTAGATTTTGATTAATTAATGTTTTAATTTCTTGTCCTAAAACATTATAAATAACCAATTTGATATTACCTGAATTTGGAAGACCAAATTTAATATTTGTTGTAGGATTAAATGGATTAGGATAATTTTGAGCCATATAATAATTTGCCGGAACAATATTTACATCTTCTACACCGGTAATATCATCACCTGTATTAAAATTAGCCACGCTTGAGTAATTTGAATAAATACCATTTGATGTTTTAGATCTAACTCTCCAATAGTAAGTACTGTTGTTTTCAAGATCGTTAATATTGGTATATGCACTTGTTAAATCATTAACACGTACACTATTACTCATATTAGCATCCGAAGAAATTTCAAGTTCGTATGTCAATCCACTGTTTGGTGCAGGCAAAGCCCATGATATTGTTGGTGAATTTGTATTTATTACAACACCGCTTGAAGGACTGCCCGATAATGGCATTAATGCAGCTGAAGATGTATATACTATAAAGTATTCATAAGATGACCAAGCTGAAGGTGTAACACCATCAAAGGTACGGACTCTCCAATATACTGTCTGGCCTTCGGTTAAACCCGAAAGTTCGAATGATGCGTTTGTCAGGCCTGTAAATGTAGGTGTACCGATAAATGTGCTTGTTGCACTTAATTCAACTTGATAAGTTAAACCGACACCGGAACCATTTAAGTACCAGAATAAATTTTGCGTTGTTGAATAAACTGTAGCTCCGCCAATTGGCCACGAAAGAACAGGAACAGGTGAACCATCAGTATCAACAATTACAAAATATTCTCTTGTTGACCAGTTGGAATAAGTTGAACCGTTATACGATCTAACCCTCCAATAATATGTTGCGCCCGGTGTTAATCCGGTTACATCTACGCTATTTCCTGCAATACTGTTAAAAGCAGTAAAAGTAGCAAAAAGGCTATCGGTAGATAATTGAACAAAAAATACTAAACCATCACCCGGGCCATCTAACGACCAGCTTAAGGTTGGTGCGGTTGTATAAACTGTTGTTCCGCTTATTGGATTTGACGGAACCGGATTTGCTGAAGTTATGCTGTTGTAAACAACAAACGATTCCATTGTGGTCCATGCAGAATATGTTGACCCGTTAAATGATCTTACCTTCCAATAATATGTATTTCCCGGTGTTAAACCGCTTAAATCGTAATATAAATTTGTTAATCCGGTAACAGTAGGTGTTCCTGTAAAAGTTCCGGTCGAGTTAATTTCCAATTGATAAGTTAAACCTTGTGCATATTCGTTTAAATACCAATATAATGTAGGGCTTGTTGTATAAACCGTATTATTTCCGGTTGGCCACGAAGCTGCAGGAAGTGCAGGAGTTCCGCCGCCATTAATTACAAATACACCGGCATCCGACCAAGCCGAATATTGAAGTCCATTAAATGAACGAACTTTCCAATAATATGTTGCACCCGGTGTTAAACCGGTAATAGAATAATACATATTTGTTAAACCGGTTACTGTCGGCGTTCCTGTAAATGTATTATTTGTATTAATTTCAACTTGATAAGTTAAACCTGTTCCTGCGGCAATTAAATACCAATATAATGTTGCTTCTGTGTTATATAAAGTTAAACCGCCAACAGGATGTGACGGATATGGTAATAACGCTACAAAACCGGGGGTTTGAATAGTAAAGCTATCGATAGCTGAAAAATGAGAGACAATCGTAGGTGATACTTTAGAAGCAATTCTCCAATAAAGTGGAACGTTGCCCGGCAAGCCGCTTAATGTTTGACTAAGTGTTGTTGCGTCAATGTTTTGAACTTTAATAACAGGGCTTGTTAAGTTTGCGTTTAAGGATAATTCGAAATCGTAAATTGTACCCGGAGCATATTCATTTAAATACCACGAGAATAATTGCGGATTTGTAAAAGCCCCTGATCCGCCGATAGGCCATCCTAAAACAGGATTAATTTCACGAACTGTTCTAAATTTAAATACTGTCGAATAATCACTTGTTCCGTATATATCGGTAGCTGATACTCTATAATAATAATCTTTGTCGTTTTGTAAAACATTTACAGGCGGATAATATTGAAATTCCGTAACAGCAAGACTTGGAATTGTTACAACACCAACAGTAAATCCTGCGTTTTCTGCAACCTGTAAAGTATAAGTTATAGGACTTCCACCAACTACACTATTCCAGTCAAATAATGGAACAATACTTTGGTTGGTTGAGTTATTAGCCGGAAAAACTAAAACCGGAGATGCTAATTTTGTTCTAAATGTATAAGTGGTATATTCGCTTTGGTCATGTGCATTTACTGCTTTAACCCGCCAATAATATTGTGTATAGCTTGTTAGACCGGAAACAGAAGCTGTAACATCAGTTAAACCGGGTTGTGTTGAAATAATATTAGCAAATCCTGCGTCATCTGCTAATTCAAAAGTATATGTATCAGCACCCGGAACAGCATTCCAAATAAAGGTTAATGCCGTTGGCTGATTGAAAGCATTATCCGTAGGAGAAACTAAATATGGTGCTCCTAATACTGTTGTAAATGAAAAAGTATTTGAAAATGCAGACTGGCTAACTCCATCTGTTGCATATACTTTCCAATAAAATTTATGGCAATATGCTAACGGAACAGTTAAAGTGACTGCATTAACAGTTGAAGATATTGGGATATAAGTTGTAAAATCCGGATCTGTACTAAGCAAAACATAATATGTTGTAGCAAATGATACCGGATTCCAAATAAATGTTGGGCAAATATTAACACCATACGAACCATCAGCAGGTGAAGTTAGGGTTGGTACTTCAAACACCGAATTTCCTGTTAAAAATAATGGTGCAAATCCAAATGCGCCGCCGGCAGTAGAGTAGGTAATAATTACATTTTGCATACTTGAACCAATTGCAGTAGGATTAAATTTAAACGTGTGATTTAAACTTTGACCTGCCAAAATAGTATAATTAGCCGGATCGGCAACAGGAGCAGTATTACTAAAAGGTGCTGTTACACTAGCCCATGCAAAATTTAGGTCTACAGCAGAAGGATTTGTAACAGTAAAAACAGATGAAACTTCTGTATTAACAGTAACATCTCCATAATTAATTATATTTGATGTGAATGTAGGGGGTGTAATCCCAAAAGCTGAAGCTGAAATTGTTATTGGAGTTCCCGGACCGGCGTATGTAAATACATAATCAACCGAGGTTGTTCCCGCAGTAAGTTGTGATAACTGTATTGAATAATTATAACTTCCCGAAGCAGGCACAACAAAATCGCCGCCAGGTACTGAAAAATTATCAACTCCAACAAGGTTTGTTTTTGTGGGGGTTACAACAATATCCGAAAGTGTGTTATTAACAAATCCGATTGTTTTTGCCGAAACTGTTGTACCATCAGCAAAAAAATCACCAAAGACGGCATCACCCATAGTAGTTAAACTTGGTGTAACCGGTTGTGTATAAAATGTATATGATGCCGAATAATTAACACTTAAATTTGACTTAACATGCCAATAATAAGTTTTACCTGCACCTAATGGTACAGTTACTGTATAACTTGTTAAATTGCCCGTGTTAACATTAACAACAGTTGTGGCAAAGGTGTTATCTTCTGAAATTTGGATCCTGTAAGCAGTTGCGCCCGCTAAAACATCCCACGTAAAAGTAGGAGTAAGCGTATTTACAGTTGTAAATGAGGCCGGAGTTTGTAAAACAGGCTGTGCTGACAAACCAACTGTAAATAAAACCAAAATAAAGAATGTTTTGTAAAGATTTTTCATTTTTGTTTACTACCTATATTAAATTAAACCAAAAACATTAACTAATTTTTTTCAAAAAACAATAATGGACATTATTTGCTATATATATAATATCTATATATAGTAATGGTCGTTAAATATATTATTTAAAATTTGATTTTCCTAATTAATTTTAAACAAAAAAAGCCTTTTTTTTGTAAAAAAAAGGCTCGTTTTTCAGGACTTCATTGTCTTTATTTTATGATATTATCAAATCATAATAGTATTGATATTCCTAATTTTATTCTTGAAAATTCGTAATGCCATTCTTTTTTGGTTTTATCTGTTTTATAATTAAATAATTGATTTTCAGTACCCTTGGAATGTTTATCAATTGAAATATCCTTCCATGTTCCGTAAGCTTTTAATTCAACTTCCGCAAAAACTTTAAAGTTTTTATTTATCCGACTTTCAACTCCAGCAAAACCGATTAACCCCAACGAATAAGCATTTGTGGTTTGTTCAGTTACGGAATAGTCGTAATCATAATAATAATCCTTATAATAATTTACATAAGTATCGGAAAAATTATAAGTATATTTAAAAAATGGTCCACCCCCAACAAATAATGAAACATAATTTTTGTTTATTAAATTATATCCCAATTCAGGCGCAAAGGAAACTGTAAAATTTTTATTTTTTAACTCTTTAGTATAAAAATAATATTGAATATAATTATCAAAAATTTCATAACGCATAGTATTGTTGTTGGTTATATCATTATCACCATTAGTTATTTTTAAATCAAACTCTGTATGCAATCTGTAAAACAAATTATTTGATATCTCTTTTTGGTAAATGACTCCATAACCATTTATAAAATAGAATTTCAAATCTGATTCTTTAATTTCGCCGTCTTTCGAATCCACTTTTTTTGCAGAAACTGTAAGTGTAGTTATAAGAATAATAGCTAAAAATATATTATTGATTTTCATTTTTGCTCTTCTTTTTGTTAATAAATTTACTGTTTGTAAGCATAACCTTTAAAGCAAAATAGAAACGCCAAGTTTTACACGAGAAAAGGCATAATTCCATACTTTTTCCGTATCATTTTTTGATTCATTTTCATTACGATAATCATTTGTATTTATGTATTCGTATTTCAAGTATTGCCAAGTTCTATCAGCACGTAAGTCAAATTCGGCAAAAATAGAAAAATTACTATTAATTTCACTTTCAATACCGGCAAAACAAATTATACCTGCTGAATAACTATTAGTGGTTTGTTTTTTTTCATAAAAATACGGATAAGATGAACTATACGAAGGGTTGGAAGAATTTATATAATCTTCGGAATAATCATTATGTTTATAATCATAACTATACGAAAAAAATGGCCCCGCACCAAAATAAACCGTAACATAACTTTTATTAATCAAATTAAAACCATATTCCGGTGATATCATTACTGAAATAGACTTTCCTCTTTCGGTTCCGTCTGTAATATATTTAATTTCATTATTATTAACATATTTTTCATCAATATCATACTCGCCATCGTTAATATCAATATTTACATCCGCATGAATTCTGTAAAAGGTATTTTCCGATAAAGGAGCTTGATAGATTGCCCCATACCCGTTTGTAAAATAAAATTTTAATCTGCTATTTAATTCAATTGTTTTTTCTTTTTCGGTTTCTTGTGCGTAGTTATTAATGCTTATTAATAATAAAATTACAAAATATAAATTTAATTGTTTCACAATACACTCCTTTTAGCTTTTGATTTCAACACAATGATATAAAAACTTGATTAATAAAAAAAATTAAACATCCAAACACTTTTCCCAAATTAACACATCAAAATATGGGATTAATTATATTTTAGAAATGGTAAAAATTTTGACCTTTGTTTAGCGGGAAAGTTGTTTTTTTAATATATCTTTAAAATTAAAAAGCCGGCAATTATACCGGCTATTATCAAATTTGTTTATTCTTATAACAAAAACGAAAAACCAAGCCGCACCGTTGAAAGGTTAAAATTCCACTCCTTTCCATCTATATCCCCAGAGGAATTATATAATGCTGATCCGAATAATGCTGATCGGAAACTCTCAATATTGGATATTTGCCCTTTACTCCAAGTTCTAACAGCTCTGGTGTCTATTTCCGCGAATATCGAAAAATTATCATATATACGACTTTCAATTCCGATAAAACCAATTATACCCACCGAATAACTGTTTTTTGTAGTTTTATGCATGTAATAATAAGAACCCGAAGTTTCTACCTGCCAGCTATCTGAAAATTCATTGTTCAAATACTGATAACCATACGAAAACATTGGTCCGCCGCCAATATAAAATTTAAAATATTCTTTGTTAATTAAATAACACCCAAATTCAGGTGCTAACATTACAGAAATGTTTTTATCTCGACGGGCACGTGCGTAATTTATTTTGCTAATATTGCTGTCATTAATATCAGCTTGTATGTCAACATGTATTCTATAAAATGTATTATGTGAATTATTTAGTTGATAAATAGCCCCATATCCGTTTATAAAATAGACTTTTATTTTATTATTTTGTTCGTTTGTATTACCGGTATCGGTTTGCCGGGGCAATATTTGAACACTTAATGCGAAAACAAACAATAATATATATTTTTGTATTTTCATGTTATACTCTAATTATTAATAAAATGGTTTATATCCAATCATGTTTTTCTAAAATAAAATTGATACACCTAATTTTACTTTTGAAAATTCATAATCCCATTTATTAATAGTATTTTTATTTGTGCTTACGTGTGTGTTACCTAAGTTGTTTTGTAAGTTATCTGATTTATCGTCTTTCCATGTTCGGCCTCCGGTTATATTAAATTCTGCAAATATTGAAAAATTCTCGTTTATTTTACTTTCAATTCCTGCAAATATAATTAATCCAGCCGAATACGTATTATTATACGTTTTTGTTTGTGAATATGGTGTTGAAATTACACCGGTAGTTCTTTCATACGATCTTTCACTAAGCTGGAATTGATATTCATAATAAAAATAAGGTCCACCGCCAAGGTATAAGGCTGCATACTTTTTATTTATTAAATTAATTCCGTATTCTGGAGCCAGCATAATGGAAAATGCTTTATCTTTTTGTGTCTCTTTACTTTTTGTATAATCCCCAACTGCATATTCAGCTGTTGCAAAGTAATCCGTACTGTTTTCCGAAATATTTATTCCTATATCAGTATGAATTCTATAAAAAGTATTATCAGAAATAGCTGATTGATAAATTGCCCCATATCCGTTTGTAAAATAAAATTTTAATCTGCTGTTCAGTTCCGCGGCATTTTCACTTTCCGTTTGCTGTGCATAAATATTAATACTTAATAAAAAGATAATTATTGTTGCCGGTTTCATATTAAACCCCGTATAATATTAGATTTGCAAAATTTGTATAATTTTTTTTGAATTTACCTTTGCTTTGTTGAATTTTTTTTGTTTTCAACATTGGCAAAATAGAGGATTGGTTAAATTTTTGAAATGGTAAAATTTATGACCTTATTATTGAGGAAAGTGTTTGTTTTTTAACAATTGTTAAACCTGAATTTTGCAATAGAAAGTAATAGAATTGATATTATTAATCACCAAAGCCAATAAGTGAGGAAATGAATCAGGGCTGAAGCCCGAAATATTTGTTTCGTTAGCCCCCAGCATAAATGCTGGGGTTATTTAAACGGGGATATATAATAACATAATAGATTTACTTATAATAAGTTATTAGGAATTTAAATAACCACGTCCTTTAGGGCGTGGGGACTTATAACCGCTCAGTATGGCCTTTAGGCCTGATTTTGAAAATATTATTATTAAACTATATTACCCAAAATAATTTTATATACAAGTATATAATTAATTCAATTAAATTTTCCATAACCCTATATTAATAAAGAGATTACAGAATACAATAATATTTATTGCAAAATTCGGGTTAAAATAAAAAAGCCGGCAATTATACCGGCCTTTTAAAAACACAGTTTTGATTAATGTTTATTTCAAAAACATCATTTTAATTACTTTAGCTTCATTACCGGCTTCAATTCTGCACAAATAAATTCCACTGGCCATATTTTTGCCTGTTTTATCAGGTGTCCATACTATTGAATGGCTGCCGGCATTTAATTCAGCATCAATTAATGTTTCAATTTCCTGCCCTAACAAATTATAAATTTTAAGTTTTACTTGTAAATTTTTTGGCAAACTAAACGTAATAGAAGTAGATGGATTAAACGGGTTTGGATAATTTTGATTTAATTCATAGTCAAAATTCAAATTATCGGAAACATCATTTACCCCCGTTAAAGCTTCAAGCATTGAAATTTTCCAAACAGATTTAGAAGTTCCGGCATACAAATATCCTTTACAAACCGAAAATGCTCTAACATCTTCATCCAAAGGAATTGAAGTTATCTGCTTCCAATTCCACCCATAATTGGTTGAAATATAAATATCTTTTCCTATGGCAAAATAAACGCTATTATTTTCACACTTTAATGCAGTTATTTGGCCGGGTTTTACAAGTTTCCAAAATTCACTCCCCAAATCTGTTTCCCACAATCCATCTTCGGCACCATAAAATGCCGAATAACAGTTTGAAGCTAAAAGTTTGGCAGCATTAAGCGAGTTTGGATTGCCTGCAACTGTCCAACTTGCCCCGTAATTGGAAGATTTGTATAAAGCTAAACTATTTTTAATATATATATCTTTTAAGTAAGCAGTTATCATCATAACATTATTAAAAGCACTACCACTTATGTTTACCCAATTATTTCCATAATCACTTGATTTAAATATCCCTAAATCTTCTCCTGTATAAAGATAATTTCCATTGGAAGCCAAACAATGATTCCATAATAATCCTAAACCTGCATTGCTGCAAGGCGACCAGTATTTTCCGTCTCCCTCCGAAAAATATATTCCCCTATTATATGCAGAGGCAAAAAATTTTCCGTTTAACCGCACTAATCCTTCACAACCGTTGCGTGGAAATGATTTAATTAATTCCCAATCATTTTCTCTGTAAGAAGTTCTCCACATATGACCATGTTCCGTCATTTCAATAAGTGTGGAATCAATCGATTCCAAAAATAAAATACCATCTTCTTTAAATCCTGTTGAAATATCTACCCAATCATCGCCCCAATTACTACTTTTAAAAACTCCCATTAAATAGGTTCCGGCATAAAGTTCATTATTAAGCGATAAAAGAGTTAAAATTTTTGTTTGATATAATTTTGGAAATATGGAAGACCATGTTGAGCCATAGTTATAACTTCTATAAAGTCCGCTTTCATTAGTACCAACAATAAGCATACTATCTTTTATAAAAATCTGGTTTACGTCATCATAAGGCAAACCGCTGCTTATATTTACCCAAACGGACACTTTATTATCATATTTATATACTCCGCCTTTTCCTGCGGCAAAAACATCGCTGCTGTTAAACGCAAAATCATTTATTCCCTTTATTGGTAAACCTTCATTTATTAATTGCCATTTTTTCCCGTTATCAGCTGATAAAAAAACACCTTTGTTGGTAGCGGCAAACACATTATCACCAACACATTCAACTTTGTTAACCGTACAGTTTTTTAACGATGTCTGTTGCCATATTTTTTCAGCAAGGCTGCAATAAATTAAACCTTGTCCAAATGTACCGCCATATAAAAACGAATCGGTTGCAGCAAGAGACGTAATTTGATAATCATTTAAGCCCGTATTTAAGTCGAACCAGGTTACACCTCCGTCTGAACAATATCTAACAAAGCTATTAACCTCTTTAATTGTAAATGTAAAAACAGTTGTGGAATTATTTGTGATAACGTTAACGGCGTAAGGAGCATTTGTGGAACCTATATAACGATAATTCCAACTTTCCCCTCTATTACTGCTGTATAAAAACGGATATTCCGTTGCGGCATAAATTATTGTATCAACACTTGCCGAACATAAAAGGTTTTGGCCATAAGAAGGGCGATATTTTTCCCACTCGGCATGTAAATTATTAATAAATCCAAAACAACTGAGGTTAACAACAAAAAACAACACCAAATATTTCATCTTATCTCCTTTTATAAAATAAAAAACCTTACTTTAAACTAACCGAATATTTTTATTGTTGAAATTTAAATAATTTTTTAGAATTGTCAATACCCATTTAGCAACCAATATAATTCCTAATGGCACTTGGTTTTTATAATTAAAACATAAACGAAAAACCAAGCCGTACGGTTGAAAGACCAATTGCCCACTCATTTCCATCAGAAAGTGTTGATAAATTATCTGAATAGCTTCTGCTGCCAAATCGTGTTGTTGTTTCACCGTCAGTCCAAGTTTTTAAAATTTTTGCGTCTATTTCAGCAAACACCGAAAAATTATCAAAAACACGGCTTTCAATTCCTAAAAAACCAATAATTCCGACTGAATAGCTGTTATTTGTTTTTTTAGTGCTTTGATACACCATTCTAAAAAAATGATTATCTACAAATACACCTGCAGCCGAAAATTCATTAAATATATATTTGTAACCATACGAAAACAATGGGCCGCCGCCAATATATAACTTAGCGTATTCTTTATTAATTAAATAACAGCCTATTTCAGGTGCCAACATAACTGTAATATCTTTATTGCGACTTGAACCAATATAATTTGTTCTACTAAAACTACTATCAACAATATCGGCCTCAATATCAACATGTAATCTATAAAATGTATTAGGCGAGGTGTTTATTTGATAAATTGCCCCATAGCCGTTTACAAAATAGACACTTATTTTATTTATCTCGTTATTATTAATGTTTCCACCGGTTTGAGAAAACAGTTTAACACTAAATATAAAAACCAACAAACTTAAAATTTTTATTTTATTCATTTTTTGCTCTTTTAATTTAACATGGGTACTGTTATCAGTTTTAGTTAAAAAATAATGGAAACACCTAATTTTACTTTAGAAAACTCGTAATCCCAATGTTTTATGTTGTTTTTGATGGATTCTTTCACTGGTCCGTTAGGCCCTACTTCTGAAGATTTTGTTTCAGTATCTTCCCACGTTCTAAATCCGCTTATCGAAATTTCGGCAAAAACCAAAAAATTATCGGTTATTTTACTTTCCATACCGGTAAATAATATTATTCCTGCTGAATAAGTATGTTTAATAGTTTCATATGAATTAAAATATGAACTTGAGCCGAAATAACTAACATCCTTCCCCGAGTAATCATTATAATTATTTGAATATCCATACATTAAATATGGTCCTGCGCCGGCGTATAAAGCGGCATATTTTTTATTAATAATATTTATTCCGAACTCAGGTGCAAGTTTTATTGAAAATTGTTTAGTTTTTATCATTTCAGTGCCTAAACAAATTGCGTAGTATGATAAATATTTTTCTTTATTATTTGTACTGTTTTCCGAAATATCAGCGTTAATATCTACATGCAGTCTAAAAAAAGTATTTTCAGATAGATTGGATTGATATATTGCGCCATACCCATTTAAAAAATAAAATTTGAATTTTGTGTTCTTTTGGTTTGTTTGTTTACATTCAGTTTCTTGCGCATACATTTTAACATTTAACAAAATATAAATCATTAATAAAACCTTAAATACTTTCATATTTCAACCCCATAAATGTGTTTTTAAAAATCGAAAAATTTTTATATTATTGGCTATTAGAAAAGAATTAAACCCATCCTTATAAAAACCATAATATTTGTTCAAATATTGGACAACAAATAAATAATTGTTTCAAATTTATTAAAGTATTTTTTTATTGTCAACAATTAAATTTATTATGCTTCAAATACTAACTTTGTTCTATATAGCTTTTTATTTTGCGGTTGGGGTGTATTTATTGTTATTATTTGCATAATTTTGTTCTATTCTTAAAATAAACTTTCCCGAAACCTATATAGTTGGCAAATATTCAATTATTTGGATTTTAGGTACTCGGAAGCTTTAAAAACACAAGAGGGACATTTTAACTTGCAAAATGTCCCCCTTCTGTATAGGTGAATATCATAACAATAGTGTAAAAATAAAAGAATTGTTATTCCTAAGCAAGGTATAAAAATTTCTCTTTAAAAGAAAAAGAAGGATATTCCAAAGTGCTGATATCCCTCTTTTTAATATAGATAAACGGGTATTATAAAATTATTTTATCAACATCAATTTTTTTGTTTCCGTATAATTATCAGTTATAATCCGGTACAAATAAGTACCGCTTGTAACCATAACACCAAAATCATTTTCGCCATTCCAAATTAAAGTATATGTTCCGGCGTTTAATGTTTGGTTTATTAAAGTTTTAATTTCCTGACCTAACATATTATAAATTATTATTTTTACATTTTCCGCATTTGGCAGCCCGAACTTAATATTAGTTGTTGGGTTAAACGGATTAGGATAGTTTTGTGAAAGGCTGTATTCTATTGGTAAAACATTTATTGTAACTGCTATATTCTCGGAATAAGTAAAATCACCGTTATTATCAATTTGCTTTAGTCGGTATAAATAATTACCGTTTACGGGATTTTCGTCAATAAACGAATATTGTTTTGGCGAGTTTGAATTACCTTGTCCTTCAACAAAACCGATTTTACTAAAATTTATATCTGTAAGTTTTTTACTGTCAAGTGATTTTTCTATTTCAAATCTATAGTTGCTAATTTCTGTTGCAGTTTCCCATGCTAAAACAACTTTGTTTTTGTTAAAAACCGCTGTAAAAGAAGAAAGCTCAACCGGCAGGGCACCTTCATCATTCCACCATTCGTAAGCACCAATATCGGTTGTTCCGTTTCTGCCGGCTCCACGTTGATCTGTTGTTGGAGCCCCTGAATTTGTGCCTGCGTCTATTGCAAAACTGCCGTTTGCCAATGCAAGTGTTTGAGTGCCAATTGTTGAGTTATTGGAGGCCAGAGTACCTGAAATATTAAGGTTCTGATTAGCCATCAAAAGGTTGTTTCTTGTCCATTCATTGCTTGCAGAACCATCAGCTTTATAGTTATACAAAATATTATTTACATTATTAAATTGCCAGTTTGTTGGAGTTCCTGTTACCTGTTGATATTTAACAACATTATAACCGTTATCGGTAAAACTATCTATACCGTACACAACATGAAAATCTGAAGTACCATTGTTTGCAAAAATAGTATTGCCGACTATAAAATTTCCATAGTTTATTCTTAGTCCGGATGTGTTATTGCAGATTGTTGAATTCATAATATTTAATGTTCCGCCGCCAAAGATCATGCAATATCCGCCGGAATTATTACTTATTGTGGTGTTGGTAATACTATTATTGGCTGTGTTAAAAGCAATCCCCGAGCACTCTGACGCTGACGGTGCATTGTTATGGTGAATTGTTGAATTTATTATGATTATTTTTTGTGGACGAATCGCCGCAAAATTAGCATCGTTATAACAGACCTCGGAATTTTTAAGTGTTAAATACCCGCCAATAATAGCTGCCCCATACTCTGCTTTTCCATATCGAATAGTCACACCGTCAATGGTTATAATCGAATTATTAAGGATAAAAACGCTATTTGAAGCCGTCCCTTGAGATACTGCGGCCTGCACTATACTTATACCGGCACCCAGCCCCTTTATTGTAATATTTGTGTTTATGTTTAGTCCGGCTTCGGTAAAAGTTTCCGGAGCAAGATTTATAATATCACCATTAGTGCAATTAGTTATGGCTGCGGCAATAGTTGTATAATCCCCTCCGCTTGAAGCAACCAGATATGTCTGAATAAAATTTATTGCTAAGTCACTTTTTGTTGCGTTGCCAACAGCTGACGCATTGCCGCCACTAAAAGCACTATTTTGAAATGTAAAAGTTAAATTTGAAATATCGTTTACGTTATTATGGGAATTTGCCATTCCCGTAATTGTAGCACTTAGTGTAGTGGCACCGGTACGCGTTATAACAGCTGTAAGCCCGGCGGGGAGGTTTGAAACTATTACTTTACCTTCTGTTACAAAATTATTGCCATTTGTGCCGGTAAAAGTTGCTCCTTCAAAATTATTATGAGTTATAATAATGGGGGTGCTGTTATCAATGCTGCCGTCGTTTGCCGTGGATTCGGTAAAAGTGCTTGCACTATATGAAATCTTAGGTCCGGCAATCTCTACCGTGGGTACCGGGGAATATCCCTCATACTCAAACCAGTCCGTCGAGGGTGGAAGATCTGTAGAGGCCGAACTATAATAATCCGGATAATCGCTTACCGGAATACTGGTGCTAATCATCCACGAAGCCCAATCAACGTTATAAAATAAATAGTAATAGCTTCCACTCCCTATATCCATACGGTATGCCGGTTTTTCTCCATTTGTACCAAATTCCACGTAAATTCCATTCGCAGCGGCGGTTCCGGCTCCGCTAACCATATAATCAGTTGCACATATTTGTACTGTTAATACCAAACTAACAAATAAAATATAATAAAGCTTTGTCATAAATATCTCCTCAATTATTATCATTTTGTGAAATCTATTTTAGTGCAACAAACCACTTAATAGGTTTTAAAGTTTTATAGTGGTTTATATTACTAATGTTTTCGTTTTGCGTGTTTAATAAAATGTTGAATAAAAACAGAAAAATAATTCTCTGAAAAACATGTAACTTTTATGAGCAAAATTATTTTATTTTCCCAAAGTTGGTAATATTATAAAATTTATTAAATTACATGAATTTTTTATGGATCTCCCAAAAAAGAAGCAGCATCCTGAATTAGATAAACTTTTTTTATTACTATATTTATTAATTTTACAAAATTTTTAATAATTGATAATATTCTTTCACCCATAAAGGATTACCTTTATAATAAAAAACACATTTATTTTAATAATATCCAAATTTCAGATATACAAAAAAATGGTATGATTAAAATAAAGACAAAAAAAATTTATACTTAAATTAGAAGAAGGGCCTTTCAAATTTCAAAATGTCCCCCTTCTGTATAGGTGATTTTTTAATGGTTTAAAAATAAAATAAAGTTTATTCCCACGCAAGGAATAAATATATCAATTTAAAATAAAAAAGGGGGGAAGTATATTACTTGGTTTTCCTCATTTTTCCCATAGCATCGGCTGCAATTATGGCATTAAGTACACGTGATGGAGTAATATTTCCGGCTTCGTGATGAATACTTTCCAATGGGGCACATGATTTAACGGCCACTTTCATCAGGTCGTTTTTATCTGCATTAATAACACCAATTTCGGCTAATGTTGTAGGAAGTCCAATGTTTTCGCAAAACGAATATACTTTATCTATTTCAGCCGGTGAAGCGTCTGTAAGGTGAAGTCCCGCTAAAACACCAAATGCTACTTTTTCGCCATGATAAAATTTATGAGTTCCTTCAATTGCCGAAAGACCGTTATGAATGGAATGTGCCGCGGCAAGACCTGCGCTTTCAAAGCCTATTCCGCTTAATAAAATATTTGCTTCAACAACATGATTTAATGCTTCGGTTATGATTTTATTTTCGTTTGCAATTTTGGCTGCCATTCCATATTGCAAAATAGTATTGTAACATAATTTAGCCAAACTTAACGAAGTTAAAGTGCCGTATCCGCCGCATTCATTCATCGATTGAGCACGATGGCACGATTCAGCTTCAAACCATGTTGCCAACGCATCACCAATTCCGGCAACAAGAAAACGAGTTGGGGCATTTGCAATTACATTCATATCAACAAGCACAATTTGCGGATTCATTTTTAAGTAATATACCGATTCAAAAACCCCGTTTTCCGTATAAATAACAGCAACTCCGCTGCATGGCGCGTCTGTTGAGGCAATTGTTGGAACAATAATTACAGGAATAGAAACTTTGTCGGCAATAATTTTTGCCGTATCAATAACTTTACCGCCTCCCATTCCTACAACAACATCTATTTTATTTTTATCAATAATTTCTGACAAACGGTTTATTTCTTTTTGGCAGCATTCACCACCAAAAATTTCTGCAATAATATCCTCGTTTATATGTTTATTATTATTTAATATAGTATTTTTTACGGTTTTTGATGATAAAATTAACCCTTTATTTCCAAACGATTTAATCATTTGAGGCAGTTCATCAATTAATCCTTCCCCTTGAATATATTTTCCGGGAAACACGGCTTTTAATACCCTATTTGGTTTTACCGGCGGCTCTTGAATATGCTGAGTATTACTGTTTACTTTCATTTTAACAACAATTTCGTTTGGCATATATTTTCCCTTAATTTTACTCGCTTAAAATAAAAATTAAATAATTTGAAATATATGAATAAAAATGATTTGAAGTCAAACTTGTTTTATTATACTAATAAATTTTATTGGATTTTTTATGGGATAATCCTGAAGGGATGAAATTATTGTAGCAAAACAAAAAACCCGCCAAATTAGTCTTCAGCGGGTTTTTTATCATTCACAATTTATAATTGTTTTTATCTAACCAGCATCATTTTTTTTGTTTGGGTAAAGTTATTTGTTTTTAAGGTATAAAAATAAATACCCGAACATAAATTTTGAGCATCAAAACTAACTGAATATTCTCCCGCATTTTGTGTTTTGTTAATTATTTCGTTTACTTTTTGACCAAGTACATTATAAACGCTAATATTTACCGGTCCGTTTTCAACAATAGAATAATTAATTATAGTAGTTGGATTAAACGGGTTTGGATAATTTTGTTCCAAATTAAAAGATAAGGGTTTAATATCTTTATCATCAACCGAAACTACAAAAATCGAATCATACGAAACAAGTCTGATTGCATCTGCAACTACATAAACAGCAGATCCGGTTCCGGCATCGGAAATTTTAACGGTTTCATCAGCAGAACCGTCAAAAGTATAAGTTCCAATTTTTTTCCACGAAGATCCGTTTAATGTTTGATCAACTTTTACTGTATCTGTAATTCCTTTGTGTTTAATAATAAATGGCGTTGTTTTACATCTATTTGCAGAAGAAACCCACCATCCATAAACTTCGTATGAAGCTTCTTTAGTTAAATTCAAATTAAACTGGGCATAACTTAATCCTATACCAACTGCATTAAGTTGTGCGGATGTTGTTCCCCAAAAACCTGTATTGGCGGTCGGAAACCAATCGGGTCCGTTTAAAGATGCTTCGGGATCTCCGGTATCAATAATTTTTTCAAAGGTTGGTTCTTTTGGCAAATGAAGTGAATCAACATGTGTAATTGATAAAATTACTGGAACCGAACGTTGTTCGGAAGGAGAATTAACAAACTGATTTCCCAAAGCCATTTGTGTGGAGCCGCCGCCGTCAAGATTCATTGCTTCAACACATCCCAAATTAACAAAAACCTGAGCTAATTCGGGTAAACTTAAACCTTCGGAAATAGTTTGTCTTCCATCTGCAACTAAAATAATTACATGTTTATTGCTTGTATAACCAACGGCAGTACGTGGATCTCTATTATCCAAACCAACACCGCTTCCCCACATAACTTCTTGATTATATGTAATATTAACTTGTCCGTTTTTAACCAATGCAGGTCCCCCGCCAATACCAACCAGCAAATTTTGATATTCTGTTCCATTTGACTGAAGAGGAGCAGCAAGCGGAGTAGGATCGTTATATGCATAATTTAATGGTGCGGAATACGTATAAATACCGGCCAATGTATTGTTAAAATGATAAATCCAATCAACTGAAAGTTCTCTATTATTTTTCATTCCAAAAAAACTGCGCATAACAGGATATGTTTTGCTGTTTCGTGTAACCGAAGCAATATTTTGGGCTTTAACTTCGTTTGGGTAAATAACTGCAGAATAAGAAGTAGTACCGCCAAAAAAACCGCCGTTTACAGAAGCATAAGCACCAAAACGCGAATTTAATACATTTACAGTAGATGGCGATGTAGAAATATAAGGACGAATGGCAAGCTTTGGATTATTTAAGTCAACATCAAAATAATAGGCTTTTAATATTGGAGATGTCCTTTCTCCTGTAAAAAGTTTAACACCATCCGGCAGATTGTAAAAGGCCGTTACATCCGACCAAGTAATATTCTGTGCAAAACAAATCGAAGAAAATAAAATAATAATAGTAATCAATTTTTTCATGTATTCAATACCCCATAAATAAGATAAAATTTATATTTAAATTTACGCATATTTTTTATTTAAGCGTTTAAAAATATTTAAACTGTTAATAATATTAAATAAATAAAATAAGAATTGTATTAATTAATATATATCTTTAACTTTAAAACCTAAAAATTAAACACATAACTAAAAAAAGGATATAGTAATGAAAAACAAAATCCTAATAATATTACCCTTGTTAATATTTTTTATTGGGTGCTCGAGTTCACGTAAAATTCAATTTGAAGAGTACAATTTAGATAACGGCATGCACGTTATTTTACACGAAGATCATACTACTCCTATAGTAGCTGTCTCAATTATGTATCATGTAGGTTCAAAAAACGAAGATGCGGCAAGGACCGGATTTGCTCATTTTTTTGAACATTTAATGTTTGAAGGTTCACCAAATATTGGACGCGGTGAATATTTTAAGACAATTGAAAGTGCCGGCGGTACATTAAACGCAAACACCTCGTTTGATAGAACTTTTTATTATGAAATTTTACCATCAAATCAATTAGAACTTGGTTTGTATATGGAATCGGAAAGATTATTGCAATTAAAAATTGACAGTATTGGTGTTGAAACACAACGTAAAGTTGTTAAAGAGGAAAGAAAACAAGGTATTGATAATAAACCTTACGGCAGCATAATGGAAGAAACATTTAAAAGGGCTTATAAAGTACACCCTTACCAATGGACACCAATAGGTTCAGCTCAATACATTGATAATGCAAAACTGGAAGAATTTATTGATTTTCATAATACATATTATGTACCAAATAACGCAACTTTGTCTATAGCAGGCGATATAACTAAAGAACAGACAAAAGCATTGGTTGATAAATACTTTAGTGAAATTCCAAAAGGCACTAAAGAAATTAAAAGACCAACCGTTATTGAACCGCCTATGACCGCCGAAGTAAGAGATACTATTTACGATAATATTCAGTTACCCGCAGTTATTGAAGCTTACAGAATTCCGGCACAAGGTACTGAAGATTATTATGCATTAAATATGCTTACAACATTACTTTCTTCGGGTCAAAGTTCAAGATTTTATAAAGCTATAGTTGACGAGCAGCAAAAAGCTGTTACAGCAATGGCTTTCCCGTTTTCGTTAGAGGATAGTGGTTTGTTTTTGGCTTTTGCAGTTTGTAATCAGGGTGTTGAAATTACAAGTGTTGAAGATGCGATGCAAAAAGAAATTGAAAAAGTTCAAAATCAGTTAATAGACGAAAAAGAATTTCAAAAATTACAAAATAAAATGGAAAACGATTTTGTTGCCGAAAATTCACGTGTTGCCGGAATTGCCGAGAACTTAGCAAATTATTCTATATACTTTGGTGACGCCAATTTAATTAATACCGAAATAGATAGATTTATGAAAGTTACCCGCGAAGACATTCAGCGTGTTGCAAAACAATATTTAAAAAACACAAACCGCGTTGTTTTACATTATTTACCAAAAAGTTTAAAAAAATAAATTGAAATTCTTAATGTGATTTTGGAGAAAATTTAAGATGAAAAATAAAGCAAGTTTATTTATAGTATTTTATTTAATTATGTCGGTTTCAATGTTTGGACAGTTAGATAGGAGTAAAAAACCTTTACCCGGACAGGCCCCAAATATTCAAATAGGCGATTATGAAACATTTGAACTGCCTAACGGCTTAAAAGTGATTGTAGTTGAAAATCATAAATTTCCAAAAGTTAATTACAAGTTAATAATTAACAGAGAACCGATTCTTGAAAAAGAATTTGCCGGTTATGTTGAAACTACGGGCGAATTATTAAGAACCGGAACAAAAAACCGTACAAAAGTACAACTTGACGAGCAGATTGACTTCATGGGTGCATCTTTAAATACTTCCTCATCCTCAATTACTGCATCCTGCTTAAGTAAATATTCCGGTCAATTATTCGAAATATTATCCGATGTTGTATTAAACAGTCAATTTAAACAAGAAGAGTTAGATAAAATTAAAGTTCAAACAAAATCGGGTTTAGCTTCTCAAAAAGATGATCCAAATGAAATTGCAGCACGTGTACGTAGTTCCGTGCTTTATGGCAATGATCATCCTTATGGCGAACTTGTAACTGAAACAACAGTTGATAATATAAGCTTAGACGTTTGCAATAATTATTATAAATCATATTTTGTTCCTAATATTGCCTATTTGGCAATAGTTGGCGATATTACTTTAAGTGAAGCCAAAGAAATGGTAACAAAATATTTAGGTACTTGGGAAAAGAAAGAAGTAGCTAAATTGGAATATAAAACTCCTAAAGCTCCTTTAGTCCGTAAAGTAACCATTTCCAATCGAAGCAATTCTGTTCAATCTGTAGTTACCGTATCTTATCCATTGGATCTTAAGATTGGAACAGTTGACCAAATTAAAGCTCAGGTTGTTAATGCAATTTTGGGTGGCTCTGCTACTGCTCGTTTATTTATGAATTTACGCGAAAAACATGCATATACTTATGGTGCATATTCAACAATTGGCCCCGATCAATTAATTGGTAATTTTAAAGCTTCTTGCGAAGTACGTTCTTCTGTAACAGATAGTGCCGTTGCCGAAATAATTGCAGAAATGAATAGAATTAGAGTTGAAAAAATTACTGATACTGAATTGCAAGCAGTAAAAAACTATTTAACCGGTAGTTTTGCCCGTAGTTTAGAAGATGCTCAAACAATTGCTAACTTTGCATTAAACATTGAAAGATACAACCTTCCAAAAGATTTTTATAAAAATTATTTAACAGTTTTGAATTCATTAACTATTGATGATATTTATAATGCAGCTAATCAGATGATTAAACCAAACAACGCTCATATAATTGTTGTTGGTAATTCCGCAGAAATTGAAGAAGGATTAAAGAAATTCAGTCAAACCGGCAAAATAGATTATGTTGATATTGATGGTAACAAATACGATCCAAACACTAAAAAATTACCCGAAGGACTAACTGTTGAAAAAGTAATTGCCAATTATATTACTGCTATTGGTGGTAAAGAAAATTTAGAAAAAATAACAACCGGTTCTGTTGTAATGAGCGGGAAAACCCCAATGGGTGAATTTACTGTTAACATTATTAAAAAAGCACCTAACAAATTGTACCAAAAAATTGACGCCGGTATGTTTGTTCAGGAAACAATTTTTGACGGTGTTAAAGGAAAACAATCTGCAATGGGTCAATCAAAAGACATTGAAGGAAGTGATTTGGAGTCTTTAAAATTTGAAGGAGCTATTGAGCCTTATTTAAATTTAGCAGCTTATGGAGTTAAAGCTGAATTATCGGGTATGGAGACTATTGACGGAAAAGATTTGTATAAAGTTACATTAACTTACCAGTCAGGCAAAAAATCCACTAATTATTTTGATTCGGTTACCGGATTAAAAAATCGTGATGTAAATGTTTTAGAATCACCACAAGGAAATTTTACACAAACAACTATTTATGATGATTATAAAGAAGTTAGCGGTATTAAATTTGCTCATAAATATACTCAAAGTATGGCCGGACAAACATTTGAACTTAATGCTTCAAGTATAGAGATTAACAAAAATGTACCCGATAGCCAATTTGAGATTAAATAGTTTTCTAAATCTACAGAAACTTAAACCGCTCCCCCAAAGAGCGGTTTTTTATTTTAAATAGTCTAAAGTGAAATTATTTTGAAAATTGTTATTTTTTAATTAATTTCATTTTTAAATTACAGGTACTTTATGATATACGATAAGATTGATAATTTTTATAAATACGCCGGTGGTTATCCAGCTTTTGCCGATGTTCTCAATTTTTTACAAGGAACAAATTTGGAAGATAAACCTTTAGGTAAAATTGATATTAATAAAAGTGGTACTTTTGCTATTATCAGTGAATATTACACTAAAAAAATAGAAGACACTTTTATTGAATACCACAAAAAATATATTGATATTCAAATTGTTATAAGTGGAAACGAGAATATTGGTTTTTGTTTTTTTGAAGAAAATAAAAATTTAATGTTTGATGAAGATAAAGATTTTGGAAAATTAAATAGCGAATCTATATATTTAGATCTAAATCCAAACAATTTTGCTGTTTTTTTCCCTTATGAAGGGCACACACCTCAATTAAGCGTTAACAATGTTGTAAATTTTGTAAAAAAAATTGTATTTAAAGTTCCGTTTAATAAATAAGTAGCAACAAGGATTAAAAATGAAAAGAATTTTGTTATGCGATGATTCTCAATTTATTCGAAAAAGAGTGAAGGCAATACTTTCAGGTTTAGGTTTTGATTTTGCCGAAGCCGGCGATGGTGATGAGGCTTTAAATATAGTTAATAATGAACAAATTGACTTGATTATTTTAGACATGCTGATGCCAAAAGTTACGGGCAAAGAAGTTTTAGCAAAAATGTTTGAGAAAAACATTAACATTCCCGTTATTGTTTTATCAGCCGACATACAAGAAGCAACTGCTAAATTTTGTATGGAAAAAGGAGCCTCCGCTTTTTTAAATAAACCTCCTAAAAATGAAGAATTAATTGAATGTGTAAAATCAATTCTTAAAATGTAAAAAAAGGGGGGAAATAGTGTTATTAAATGATAGAGAATTGGATGTTCTTAAAGAATTAATAAATATCGGAGTTGGTAAAGCTGCCGGATTATTAAATGAGTTAGTTCAATCACCAATTAAATTAAATGTCCCTGATATTTGGGTATCAACCGTTGACGAGTTGAAAGAGAAACTATCTTCGTCAGGTTTAGGTACGTATTATGCTGTTAAGTTAAATTTTGAGGGAAAATTTTCAGGAATTGCAGAAATTGTATTTCCTTATGAAAGCGGTAACAATCTGGTTTCAATACTTACAGGTGAAGAAAAATATTCCAACGAACTTGACAATGTTAGAGCCGGAACCCTCAACGAGGTTGCTAATATGCTGTTAAATGGTGTTATGGGATCTATTTCAAATTTGCTTAAAGATTGTTTTGAGTATTCTATTCCCATTTATTTTGAGGATGTTTTTAATAATCTGCTTATGGATCACTCAACTGAAAAAAGCGTTGTTTTGTTTGGGGAAACTCATTTTGAGGTTGAAAATCTTTCTATTGAAGGTGATATTATTATATTATTGGAACTTCCTTCCTTTGTTAGTTTGAAAGCTGAATTAAACAAACTTTTAGATGAGTAAATAAAATGGATGTAAATTGTTTTTTTTCATCTTATGATTATGTTAAAATAGGAGTTTTTGTTATAGATTCCGATTATAATATTGTCTTTTGGAATAAATCTCTTCAAGAACAGTCTTCAATAAAAAAAGAAACAATTGTAGGGAAAAATTTATTTGAAAATTTCGCTCATCTTGACAATAAAATTTTTAAAATACGAATGAAAAATGTTTTTGAAGGGGGCCCGCCGGAATTTTTTTCCTCTCAGCTTAATAAGTACATTATACCAATTTTATTGCCTAATAATAGTTATCGCACACAACATGCTACAGTTATGGGTGTTAAAATTCCGGAAAGTATGAAAATTTATGCTATATTTTCAATTATTGATATTACCGAAGAAAAAAAGCAGATCGATAATTATAAATTAATGAAAGACCAAGCTCTTTTTGAGATAGAGGAAAGAAAAAAAATAGAAACAAAATTAACCCATACTGTTTTTGAACTGGAGGAAAATGCGGTTAAATTAAAAGATGCAAACGAAAAACTTATAAATTTAAATGCCAGCAAGGATAAATTTTTTTCCATTATTGCTCATGACCTTAAAAATCCTTTAAGCGCAATTATGGCCTACAGCGAATGGCTTGTTGATGAATATGAAAATATGCCAAAAGATGAAATTCTTGAATCAATCAATTCAATTAAAAGCTCTTCGCATAATTTATATGTACTTTTAGAAAATCTATTAAACTGGTCACGCTTAAAAACCGGACGTATGGAATATGAACCGGAGTTGTTCAATATAAATGTGATGTTTTCTAATTTAAAACAACTTTTTGAAGTTTCTGCTATTAATAAAAATATTAATTTAACTTTTTCTATTACTGAAAAGTTAAGATTATTTGCTGATGAAAATATGATTCATACTGTTTTGCGTAATTTAATTTCAAATGCTATTAAATTTACTAAACGTAACGGTTCAATTAATATTGAGGCTGTAAAAAATAACCATTCTATTTTAATTTCTGTTTTTGATACAGGAGTTGGAATGAGCCCTGAACAAATTAAAAATGTTTTTAATATAGAAAACAGTTTTTCAACTCCAGGAACAGAAAAAGAAGAAGGTACCGGTTTGGGTTTAATATTATGTAAAGAGTTAGTTGAAAAAAATAACGGAACTTTAAATGTGATCAGTTCAGTTGGAAAAGGAAGTACTTTTATTGTTGAATTAAAAAATCTTTAAACGCGAAATTAGTATTTATATAAAACAAAAAGCCTTTCAATAGAAAGGCTTTTTGCATTTATAAAAAGATTACCATCTTTTTCCGCCACCGCTGCTGCTTCCGCCGCCACGATTTCCACCACCGCTACGACTGCTTCCGCCGCCAAAACCACCACGGTTTCCACCGCCACGGTTTCCGCCGCCGCCGCTGCCACCACGTCTATCGTTGGTTTTTGGACGAGCTTCGTTAACTGTTATTTTTTTTCCTTTTACATCTTGAGTGTTTAATGCTTCCATTGCTTTTTGAGCTTCGGCTGTATCATTCATTTCTACAAATCCAAAACCTTTTGATTCGCCGGTAAACATATCTTTTATAACTTTTGCACTTTTTACAGTTCCGTGTTCTGCAAACAAGTTTTGTAAATCTTCTTCGCTAACTTCTTTTGCTAAATTTCCAACAAAAATATTCATACTGTTCTTCCTTTTAATTTGTTAATTTAATTATTGTACAGAATACTTTGAGTTGGAACGTTCAAAATAAACTGACTTATTACTTTTTCTAATCCTAAAAATGTATATGTCAAGTTAGGTTAAGAATAATAATAATAAATGTAACTAATTTTGTTGGTTTTTGCAACAATATATTTGCTTTTGTTTATAGAAAATGCTATGTAATTAACTTTTCCTATATGTTTACGTAATTATTATTATTTATATATTTTAAACTAATTATTTTAATTTATTATAATGTAAGGGTTTAACTTTTAAATAATTTTTTATTTGTTAAATTTATATTTATTTTTTTATAAATATAAACATTTGTATAAACAAAATAATGATTATAAAGAGATATTTTGAAGGACAATTTGTTTTTTAAGCTTTTAAAATGCAAAAAGCCGAAACATAAGTTTCGGCTTTTTTTGGAGCTGGTGAACGGATTCGAACCGCCGACCGGCTGATTACAAATCAGCTGCTCTACCAGCTGAGCTACACCAGCAAATTGAGATTGTAAAGGTAATAATTTTTTTTACTCAATGCAACAACTATTTTTAATATTTATAAAATTATTTTAACGGTATAATTTTTTGCATTTTTTTCGCTTGATTATATTGTATTTTAATAATATATTTAATCAGAATTTAAATTCCGATTATTAAGGAAGATTATTATGAAATTTGATAAAAATAACGAAAAACCGATTCAAAAATATAGATTTTATTCTCAGCTTCTTTTTTTATTAATTTGTATTTGGATAGGCTTTGAGTTTTATATATTTGTTCAGTTTTTACAAGGTAATCCTACATCAACAAATTTTTACCGTCCTGCCGGTGTGGAGGGTTTTTTACCAATAAGTGCGTTAATGAGTTTATATTATTTTATTTTAACCGGAACAATACATTCGGCTCATCCCGCGGGTTTTTTTATTTTGCTGGCAGTAATAGTGGTTTCATTTATATTTGGCAAATCATTTTGCAGTTGGATTTGTCCCATAGGGTTTATTTCGGAATTGGTTGGTGATTTTGGAGAAAAAGTCACTCAAAAAATATTCAAACGTAAATTACTTGTACCCAAATTTTTAGATTATCCTTTAAGGGCAATAAAATATCTACTTTTAGCTTTTTTTATTTACGCCATATTCTTCAGTATGACAGTATTATCCTTAAGAATGTTTTTAGATAGTCCTTACAATTTAGTTGCCGATATTAAGATGTATGTGTTTTTTGCAAACATTACATTATTTACGTTTTATGTAATCATTATTTTGTTTGTAATCTCAATATTTATAAAAGGCTTTTGGTGTCGTTATTTATGTCCGTATGGTGCTTTATTAGGTTTAATATCATTCTTAAGTCCAACACGCATAAGACGTAACACTAATTCTTGTATTGATTGTGGTTTGTGTTCCAAAGCCTGTTCAAGCCGTATCAAAGTAGATAAAGTTAAAACCATATATTCTGATGAATGCACAATGTGTTTAAGTTGTGTTGACTCGTGTCCCGTTAAAAATACTTTAACTGTAGAAGATAGATTTTCAAAAAAGCCAATTAATAAAGTTTATGTTCTAATAGGTATTTTGATTATATATTTTTTTATTATTGGTACCGGAATTTTTACCGATCATTGGAATAACAAAATTTCATTGGAAAACTATAAAAAATATTATAAATCAATAAATAGTTTAGGACATCCTACAAGTACGCACGAAATAAATGACTTGAATAAAAAAGCTGAAGAATTAAAATAGATAAAACGGTTTCTCAGAGGTCTAAAAATAATAGTGTTATTATATATGCCTTTAGGTAATATAACTTTATATAGCCTGTGTATGGGTCTCCTATTCTAACTTATATTATAGACCACATCTTAAATAATATTAGTTTATGAAATAATAAATAATTTATTTACTTTAATGATTATTTTTAATAAAACGATATTTATCTTTAATGAGCCAATTGTTAGTTAACAGATTTTTGATTTACACACATACTATATATTATTATTCTTTCTTATTTATTTAAATAAAAACTATTTATTATTATATAGTGTGGATAAGTGGATAACTTAATAAAATTATATTTAATAACACTTTAAAACTGATTTAAGTAATAAATAATTGTGTTCTTAGTAATTGGTAAATAAACATTTTGCACATTCAAATTTGCCTGTGTGTACATATACCGGTTAGTTAAATTTTATCCACATTTTCTATTTTTGAATATTAATAATTGTTAAGTTTTAACAAAATTATAATATGTTATATAATAACAATTTATAGGGTTCACCTTAAATAATCTTTAATAATTTTTAATCATCAATTAACAATTGTTTATTGTATTGTTAATAAACTATCTATATAATATTAAAACATAACAAATAGGTGTTATATCGTTTAGTATTGATTGTTATGATAAATTGCCTTAGTTGGATGTTTATGTAATTAGTGTAACTAAATATACAAGAATAAATTAACTTCAATAAAAATTACCGTTGCCAAATACCTTATTAAAAATCTTAACAAATGCAAAAAATATGTTTGATTAATAATAATTTATTTTATTATTTTTGCAGAATTGGGACACTAAATTTATACTATTATACAATTTTTGTGAGGGT